>NZ_RZIS01000009.1 GCF_005281835.1 Vibrio profundi | reverse complement strand
CGCATTAAGCGCTGTAGTCACCGCACTGTCTTCAGCAAAAGCCGCAGAAGAAACACCAAGAGTTGCACCAGCCAAAAGTAAACGTTTCATAAGTTTTATTTCCTAAAATGTATATAAAGATTAAATGCTTAGCGTCTGCCAAGCGCTTTGAGTATTCGCCCCAGTGCGTGACCAGAAACGAATGAAAATAGAATCCAACCTGAAACCGTGGTGTAGATTTCCGAATCAATGTTGAGTTGGTAATCGCTGCTTACTGCCGCAGGTTGTGATTCTAAAAAGTAATAATTGTTTTGAGATTCCAAGAACTCGGTTGTTACCGATACCGCCCAATCACAATTGCTCTTGTTTGTACTCACGATATTGGTCGTGTTGTACTCCAAGATGATTGTTGAGTTAGCCCCATCAAAAGAGAGAAGACTGGCGCAGTACCCTGTAACAAATGCCATGGATTAAGCCTTAAGTGACGCTTGGAAATGCTTTTTGATTTCGTCGTCCACTGGCTCAAGCTTGTTCACCAAAATGTCTAAAGGATCATTCGGGTTAGCACCAAAGCTCAGTTGGTATTCGCGGTTGGCCACGAACGCACGCGACTGGATAAGCTGACGCGCATAATCCACGTCGATTTTCAGCGCTTGCTTGTTGTAAGGAATGTCGGTTGAGAAGCCGATGCCCGTTTGTTGAAACTTTTCATTGTCGACTTCTTCTACCGCGCGAAGTACTGACAGTTCAGCGAATTCCATTCCCGATTTAGGGAAACGTTTGATAGAGATTCCAGTTATTGTAGGCATATTCTTGACTCCAAAATTTCGACTTTTTGTCTTGTGTATTCGTCGGGAACGCCCAACGAGGTTTCAAAATTGGCACGTCGATGATGTGTAGGGATGAGCATTCCAAATGCTTCACCTAAATCACCATCAGTCATGGCCACGATTTCAGATAGCGCTTTTCCACATTGGCGACGAACCCAAGCAATACGAGCCATGAACTCTAATCCGGCTTTCTTCTTGTTGAGTTCAATCTTCATAGGTTCAGCTGGGTCGATACTGGCTGAGAAATCGCAAAGGCCAGCAAAGGCAGAAGCAGGAGAGGCCATCAATGAAACGTCGCACTTTTTCAGTTCCACTTCATTGCGGTACCAAATCACTTCAGGGTCAGTGATTTTCTGCTCGAATTTCTTGTTGTAGATACGCCAGTAAATAGAAGACGTACGAGAGCCAACCAAGACCGCTTCTTCAGACAATTCGCCTGTTTGGGAAACGCGCTTATGAGGGACCATTGTCGGACCACGACCACGAGAAGCAGTGCGAAACGCTCCCTCATAAAAACATTTCTCAGCGTACTTACAGTCAAAGTTACCCGTGTAATCATCGACGCATAAATCCAAGCGGGCGAGGCGAGTGATACCCAGGCAAGAGGCCAACCACCAATGGATTTTTTCATGGGTCGTAAACTCAAACAGCTTCTTACAACCTGTACCGTTTACTTGAACAAATACGGTGTCATTGTTGCCGCCAATCCCAACCAAGCCACATTCAACGGTGCCCGTCGAATCCAAAATCACCATCGAATCTTGATAACCATGCAAGCCACGGCCACGCATAGGAGACAGACGGAAGTTAAAGACTTTCGACATGAACTCATCAAACCTATGGGACAAAACCTTACGGCACTTGTTACGGTGTAACTCGATAGATTTCTCGATGGCAGCGGGCGAATCTTGCTTACCATCAACGCGAACCTTTTTAAATTCAGGAAATTGCAAGTTGATAAAATCTTGGTCGTTAGAGCTGTCCAAGTGTCGAAGCGAGCCATACGAAAATGAAAACGCTAAGTGATCCACTTGAACCGGACGAACTTCATCATGGAACTTGTGCGGTTTTTTAGATGGCATGAAACACGCCCTTAACCAAAAGCTCTTGGTAGTTGTCATCCGTTATCTCAACAATTTGAAATGAGACCATGCCGTAATGAACCTCTAGGAACTGGAAGAAGTCGCGTTGCGTCTTAAAGAAGTTATGACCCCAAGGAAAATACGCGTTGATACCGTGATTGGGTTCGTTGTCGAAGTAGATGGAATCCATGATTAAACCTCTGATGATTTAATCTTGGTGTTTACAACATCAATTAGGCGACGAGTCATTTCACAATCAGCTGTTGCGCGGTGTGCTGTTAAATCAGAAACATTGATGTTCTGTTGTGAACAAGCATTGGATAAGGACTGCCATTTGAAATCATCGTGTTCATTCATTTCGCCATAGAACTCAGCGTACCAGCGCATAACGCAATATGTTTTAGGTCTGATGGCGCGAAGAAATGAACGGAAACATTCAATAGCGTCAGACGAAGCGCCGGAATAACTGAAGGATTGAAATAGGAGTCGCAGGTCAAAAGAACTGTTATAAATGAGCAAGGAATCGCATTCAGAAAGCAAAGATTCAATGGTTGATTTGATTTCAGGGAAAGTCGGGTGCCCAATAACATCTGATGAAGTAATCCCATGAATAGCTGAAACATCACAAGGAATTGGTTTTACAGGGTCAATTAGCGAGCTAAATAAGATGTTGCCAGAGTTAGCGCAAATTAAAGAAACTTCGACCACTTCAGCAAACCTATCTAGGCCAGTGGTTTCCGTATCTAAAATAATAGCGTTGTGAGTGCTTAGCTTTTTCATAAAACCACCATGACTTGATTGAGAGTGACCAGGTTTGAATCTGTTGGTGAGGATTATAGGCACGATTAACTGTGCCTGTTAAGCACGGAAAATCATGCCTAATCAGCTAGAATAAAGACAAAGGGAGAATTCAATATGTATCAAAATGAGCTGTTAGATGCCTATAAAAAGGCGAAAAACTACGTACAAGATAAGCAGATTGCACATGATTTGAATCTGCCGAGACAGCGAATCGGTGAAATGCGTAAAGGAACACGCTATATATCTGATTCAGAAGCAGTTTTTCTTGCGGAAAATTCAGGAATAGACCCTGAGATTGCTTTGGTGGGATGTCACGTTGATCGCAACGAAAATCCAGAGATTAAACAGTTGTGGGAACACATAGCAAAAAAGTGCAACGGGCTAGGATTAAAAGCGATTTCAATGACTTGCGCGGGATTTGCGTTGATGGTGATCACACCAAATAAGGCTCTAGCTCAGTGCGTATTATGTGTATTATGTTAAATTAAAGGTACGATATCTTATAGTATGCGCCCTCTACCTCTTTATTGATTTAATTAGCTTGGTTCTATTGAACATAACCTATTTACCATAAAATACCTAATAATCATATATCCTAATCTTCGATTAAGAATACAATTATTAGTCTTAAGATAAGCCTACTGACTTAATTGCTTTATCAATCTCTGCCGTTCGTACCGGCTTTCCGACAAACGCGTTCATTCCGGCATCTAAACATTTTTGTTTGTCGCTGTCTGTTGTGTGGGCTGTTAAGGCAACTATTGGGTTGTTGATAGATTCTTTCCGAATATATTTGGTTGTTGTTAAACCGTCCATTACCGGCATAGATAAATCCATAAAGATTAGATCTAAGCTCTGGTGATGTTCTTTCACAAATTTCACGGCTTCAGAGCCATTACTCACTATTCGTACTTTGTGACCCATTCTATTTAAAATTAGCTTTATGACCATTTGATTCGTTGGGTTGTCTTCAACCACTAGAATGGATAGCTCTTTTGGAGTTTCTTCTATCGCGTCTATCGTAGATGTATGTTTTACATCATTTACAGATTTAGCTTTAACGGGCAAATTAATTAGGAATTCAGTTCCAATATTAAGTTCACTTTTAACAGATATTGAGCCGTTCATGAGATGAATCAGATGCTTTGTAATTACCAACCCTAAGCCTGTTCCTCCGAAGCGCCTTGTTATGGAACTATCGGCTTGCTTAAAAGGCTGAAACAATTGAGTCAGTTGCTTCTCACTAATTCCGATCCCGGTATCCTTTATTTTTATACATAAGTTAGTGTTTGAAGCCACCACCTCTACTGCAATATCACCAACTTGCGTAAACTTGACTGCGTTCCCCACTAAATTGAATAACACTTGAGCGACACGTGTTGAGTCTAGATAATAAAATGTTTTGGCTTCAATATTATTCGTTAGTGATAACGTAAGATTCTTCTGACGCGCGAGCCTGCGTTGTTCTTCGATAACAAACGTTACAGTGTCATTAACATCAACCCACTGTGGTGATAGAGTAAAGCTGCCTGCTTCTATTTTGGATAGATCTAAAATATCGCTAATGATGGTAGAAAGGAGCTCAGAGGAAAACTCCATTTTTGCAATAATATCTGCCTGCTCTTTGGTTAATGACGATCGCTGAAGAATGTCAAAAAGCCCGATAACTGAGTTGAGTGGTGTTCGTATTTCATGGCTCATCATAGCAAGGAATTCAGATTTTGCTCTGTTAGCTTTTTCTGCTTCTATTTGGGCTTCAAATAATTCTTGAGTCCTTTGCCTAACCGTTTCTTCAAGCCTTTCTTTGCTTTCAATATCAATGACAGCCCTTTCAATGATTGGTCGAAAGCGCATCAGTGTATGTTTGGTCTCTACACTGAAGTTTTTTGCGTGAGAACCGATTAAGATAATGACAGATTGAGTTAATCCAGTGTCAATGCCAGTTAGTAGAACGGTCCCTATTTGGTTTAAAACAATAGAGTTTAAATCGCTAAACTCTTTAAGTTTATGAGGCTCAAAGAGTATTGAACATTCGCCGTTAATAGTTCTATTAAACTTACTGACATGCGTCCAGTTTTGGTCAAGGAAAATAGTGTTGGTTGAAAGTAGAGTCTTGAAGCTTTGTTGTTCTGACTTTCGAGAGAGTACAATGAAGTCATCATAGTCAATGTACTTCCTAAGAACGGTGTTCAGGCTTTGAAATATCTGCTCACGACAAGAGGCTCGGCTAATTTCAGATATAGTTGATAGGATCGCCCTATTCTCTTCAGAGGTACGAGCTTCTCTTGCTTTAACTCGCTCTAACTCGATTAGAGCCTCGTTGAGTTTTTCCGTATCTAAGGTGCTCATTCTATGCCTTTAACCTATAAAACGTTGCAGAAGACACCATCAAGTTTCCGTGCGCACTTTCTCCGCCGCACAACCTTCCTTGCTCACCAAACGTGAAGGGGCTGATGAATGGCTGCCCTTCGAGTGCGATGTTGATTTTGTCACACACGTCTTGCATATCTTGTTTAAGGTATAGCATTGGCCCCGCGCAGAATATGTTTATGGCCCCAAGTTTCTCTTCAACTTCAACCCCTTCATAATATGAAGACTTAATTACGTGGGCCGCGCGGCTGATCAACTGATCTTTGCAACCAGCCATTAGGTAGACAGTGTCACCTTCACTCAAGTCAGTGAACAGCTCTATTCCATTATTGTCTGTTTCGCGAATCGGGTGAGATAATTTGAAATAAGGTTGAGTATGATCTGTCCCCACATGCCGACCTAATGGGTATACAGTCGCTCGCTCGAATAGGAAAGTATTGTTGTCATCTTTAATATGTTCATTCGTCCATGCATGGTAGACCTGTGTGGCCGGCTTATCATCAATTTCTAGCAACACTCGTTGGTTTACCTTGGATGCTATACCTGAAAATTTTGTTGGTGCATGGCCTGCGCTAAAGGATGAATAAATAGCCTGCGATGCAAAGAAGACAGTTATAGACAGTGCATTGCTAGAGCACTTCTGCTCTGTGAATACCGACCAAGATTTAGAAACCATATTATCTGCAGCGCTGCCACCAATTAAAGGTACTTGAGTACCAAATTTCTGGTCCAACGCATTTAGGACTTTCTCTTCATCGCCTGGAGTTGAATGCATAAGTATTAAGTCGGGCACTTCACCAACACGATCTGCACTTAATAGCGCCATGTCGATAACATGCGATACAGTGTCACTTATTGACTCGCCAAACTCGCCTATTCCTGTTCCATAGGCATTGATGCCACTGTCATAAACAGCAAGTAGACCTACTACAGGGCCTTTCTGAAACCCCTTTTCGGTCATTACGCCTTGGCACGTGGTGCACCCGTGAATGGGAACGTTATTAAAGCGTTTCACCAGTTCTTGTTGTAAAGCCGACGCATCGTATTCTTCGGTGCAGTAGCAAATGAGGCAAGCAAGGTGGTGAGTAGATAGAGATGAGCAAAACTCAGCGACCACTTTGTCTTCATTTAATGCTGTGGATGTTAAAGATTTAAACTTCATTCGCTGATTCAGTTAGTAAGACCAAAGTTGAATTTATAACACTTAACTATTGTGTTGATATTGATTTGATGCATTAGTTTTGGCTGTGATTTGGTTTTGTGAGCTGTACTACTAACGGCTTTTCTTGTTGCGCCCATGTAACAGATATTACTGGATCTGCATCATTAGACTGAACCAACCAGCGAGATTTAGATATTTGGCTAATTTGAGTAGGCTGCTCAACTGAAATATCAAGATCTTCACTTTTTGATGTTTCAATCAAAAAGCCATCGCTATGGTTAGAAATCGTAATATTCCAGTCATCAATTTCTATTTCACAAGGTAAAGTGGCATCGCACTGCCAATTTGATTCTTGTTCGTATGTCACTGTTCTCCAAGTGAATGCTGCTAACAAAATAACCATCATGAACACTATTTGAACAAGTCGCCCTTTTGTTAACTTCTGTGCTGCCATTTTATCGCTTACTCCTTGTAACAAACTTCAAAGTTTTTAAATAAATTTACAAATCCAGACCAAGGGTAAGGTTACTACTCTGTCATTGATTTGTTAATTCAAGTATAGTGTCGCGTTGAAAATGCCACTTTTTTTCAAAATCAGCAAGCAGAAATAAAGTTATGAATAAGCTCACTTTCTTTTGTAGATTTGGGTGGCATTACGACGTTTGTCGTGTTGGAAGTAAAGTGTAGTTAATTAGAAATTGGAAGCATGCAAATGAGCCAAGAAAAGCAGCTTGAACAAAACTACAACTATACAGTCGTTCGTCAGTTTACCTTAGTAACCATTCTCTGGGGTATAGTTGGCATGGCTGTTGGTGTTTTGATTGCCGCTCAATTAGTTTGGCCACAGCTAAACTTTGATACGCCGTGGTTGACGTACAGTCGTTTACGTCCCCTGCATACTAATGCGGTTATTTTTGCGTTCGGTACGAGTGCCCTGTTTGCAACATCATATTATGTTGTGCAGAGAACTTGTCAGACGCGTTTATTTGGTGGCCCTCTTGTCGCCTTCACCTTTTGGGGTTGGCAAGCGATTATTCTTTCCGCTGCAATCACTCTACCTTTGGGTATTACCTCAGGTAAAGAGTACGCAGAACTAGAATGGCCGATCGATATTGCTATTACCTTAGTATGGGTTGCTTACGCCATCGTGTTCTTCGGAACTATGATTAAGCGTAAAACTTCTCATATTTACGTAGCGAACTGGTTCTTCGGAGCCTTCATTATCACCGTTGCTGTTTTACATATCGTAAACAGCCTTGCTATCCCTGTCTCTCTGACTAAGTCGTACTCAATTTACTCAGGTGCGGTAGATGCAATGGTACAATGGTGGTACGGCCACAACGCGGTAGGTTTCCTATTAACAGCTGGTTTCCTTGGTATGATGTACTACTTCGTACCTAAGCAAGCAGAGCGTCCAGTTTATTCTTACCGTTTGTCTATTGTTCACTTCTGGGCATTGGTGTCACTGTACATTTGGGCTGGTCCTCACCACCTTCACTACACTGCACTTCCAGATTGGACTCAGTCTCTAGGTATGGTTATGTCTTTGGTTCTATTCGCTCCTTCTTGGGGTGGTATGATCAACGGTATTATGACTCTATCTGGTGCTTGGCATAAGCTGCGCTACGACCCTATCCTACGTTTCTTAATCGTTTCTCTATCATTCTACGGCATGTCGACTTTCGAAGGCCCAATGATGGCAATCAAAACGGTTAATGCACTTTCTCACTACACGGACTGGACTATCGGCCACGTTCACTCTGGTGCGTTAGGTTGGGTTGCAATGGTTTCAATCGGTTCTGTATATCACCTAGTTCCTCGCCTATTTGGTCAAGAACGTATGTACTCTGTATCTCTAATCAATATTCACTTCTGGTTAGCAACTATCGGTACGGTTTTCTACATTGTTGCAATGTGGATCTCAGGTGTAATGCAAGGTCTGATGTGGCGTGCAGTTAACTCTGACGGCACACTGACGTACAGCTTCGTTGAATCTGTACAAGCGTCTTACCCATTCTACTTTGTACGTTTCTTAGGTGGATTCATCTTCCTATCTGGTATGTTCTTATTGGCATACAACACGTACAAAACTGTTACTGCATCTAAAGGTAGCCTAAAAGCTATCCAACAGCCGGCATAAGGAGATTAAAGAATGAGCTCAAATTCAAACAATCGCCATGAATTAGTCGAAAAAAATGTTGGCTTACTAGCTATCCTAATTGTTATTGCGATCAGCTTTGGTGCACTAGTAGAGATCACTCCGCTAATTTTCCAAAAGCAAACTACTGAACCTGTAGAAAACCTACGCGTTTACTCTGCTTTGGAAATGGAAGGTCGTGATATTTACATCCGTGAAGGTTGTAACGTTTGTCACAGCCAAATGATCCGTCCATTCCGTTCTGAAACAGAGCGTTACGGCCACTACTCAGTTGCTGGTGAAAGTGTGTGGGAACACCCATTCTTATGGGGTTCTAAGCGTACTGGTCCTGACCTAGCACGTGTAGGCGATCGTTACTCTGATGAATGGCATCGTGTTCACTTGATTGACCCTCGCGAACTAGTTCCAGAATCGAACATGCCTGGTTTCCCATGGCTTGAAGATAATGTACTAGATGGCAAATTGACTCAGCAGAAATTAGAAATTTTCCGCAATCAGTTTGGTGTTCCATACACTGATGAGCAAATTGCAAATGCGAAACAAGATGTTGAAGGTAAAACAGAGATGGATGCAATCATCGCTTATCTTCAGTCTCTTGGTCATGCAATGAAATAAGGCATAACTATGGATATTATTACTTTTCAAAGTATTTGGACTGTTACCGTTTTTGCTTGTTTCATTGGTATCGTTTGGTGGGCTTTCGGTAAAAACCGTAAGTCGCGTTTCGACGAAGATGCAAACCTAGTGTTCGCTGACGAAGCACCTGCGAAAAATAAAAATCAAGGAGTGACGAAGTAATGAGTACATTCTGGAGTATTTGGGTAACAGTAATCACAATCGGTACGCTGATTGGCTGTGCAGCCCTACTTCGTTGGTGTTCCAACGATAAAACAGGTGTAGAAGAAGGTCATGACATGGGCCACGAATACGATGGTATTCGCGAGCTTAATAACCCACTTCCTAAATGGTGGACATACCTATTTATTAGCACACTTTTTTTCGCAGTGGTTTACTTCATCCTTTACCCTGGCTTGGGTAACTTCAAGGGTGTTTTAGGTTGGACAAGTTCAGACCAAACGGTTCGTACTGTTGAAGAATCTCGTGCTTCTGTTGCGGCTTCTCAGTCTAACAAGCAACTTGACCAGTATGCGAAAGAGCTTGACGATGCAGATACCTACTTCGGTGAAGCATTTAAGCAGCTTGCCTACAACGAAGACGGTTTACGCCCATTACCTGAAATCGCTAAAGATTCTGAAGCGATTAAAGTTGGTCAACGTCTGTTCCTACAAAACTGTTCTCAGTGTCATGGTTCGGATGCTCGTGGTCAGAAAGGTTTCCCTAACCTGACTGATGACGCTTGGTTATACGGTGGTGAACCACAAGCAATCTTAACTACTGTTCTGCATGGTCGTGTTGGCCAAATGCCAGCATGGAAAGATGCGCTAGGTGAGCAAGGCGTTAAGGAAGTTGTAAGCTATACGCTAAGCCTATCGGGTCGTTCGGTTAATGCTCGTGAAGCAGAAGCAGGTAAAGCTCGTTTCGTTGTTTGTGCAGCGTGTCACGGTACAGATGGTAAAGGTAACCCAGCAGTTGGTGCGCCGGATCTAACTGACCGCGATTGGTTGTTTGGCGATTCACGTGCAGACGTAACTGAAACTGTAATGAACGGTCGTTCTGGTGTAATGCCAGCTTGGAAGGACATTCTAGGCGAAGACAAGGTTCAATTAGTTTCTGCGTATGTGTGGAGCTTAAGCAACTCAGATAATAAGTAACATTTCAATAACAGCCCCTTTCTAAGGGGCTGTCTTTCCTATAGTTTATAAACTTTCTTATTTTAGCTGTTGAGATCTTTTTTATGGTAAAGCCTTGGTATAAACAATTCTGGCCGTGGTTCCTTATTGCCCTGCCTATGACTGTTGTTGTTTGGACTGTAATCACTGTAACTGTGTTTACGCAAAACTCTGTTCACTTAGTGACTGAGGATTACTATAAAAAAGGTAAAGGCATTAATATTGACCTTTCTAAAATCAAAGTATCTGAAGAGTTGGGCTTAAAAGCTTCAATCGAATCAGAAAGCAATTCAATTACTATTAAGCTTGATAAAGGTGAGCTACCTCACTTCCCTGCAATCAAAGCAATGTTCGTTCATAGAACACTTCCAGATCGTGACTTCACCGAGCTACTGACAGCAGATGCTAAAGGTAACTATCGTGTGACTCCTTCTCAAGAAATTCAAGGCCCATGGTTTATTGAAATCACCCCTCATAACGAAGAGTGGTTGATTCAAGGCCGCGTAAACTTTCCAACTGAAACTACTACTGACTTAATGAACTAATTATGTGTGAATCCTGTTATCACTGCGGTGAAGAAGTACCAGTAAATACGGATTTTAAAGTAGAGATTTTAGGGCAACTACGAACCATGTGTTGCCCTGGTTGTGAAAGTGTCTCTCAAACCATTATAGACAGCGGGCTGAGCTCCTATTACCAGTATCGTACTGCTCCAGCTGAGAAAGCTGATTTAGTGCCAGAGCAACTTCGCTCACTTGCCCATTATGACAATGCTGATGTCCAACAAGAGTTCGTAAGACATGTAGAAGATTCGGCGCAAGTTTCCCTTTCACTAGAAGGAGTGTCTTGTGCCGCTTGTGCATGGTTAATCGAAAAGAAAGTTGCGGCTCAACCTGGCGTTGTGTCGATACGTGTCAATACAACGACAAACCGCGCCCTATTATCTTGGGATAATTCCAAAGTACGCTTGAGTGCGTTGCTTTCTTCTATTCATGAGCTTGGCTATAAAGCGGCTCCATTTGAAGCAGACAAGCAAGAAGCTGCGTATCATCATTCGATGAAGCAGTACCTATATCGACTCGGTGTTGCTGGCCTAGCGACAATGCAAGTGATGATGCTTGCTGTTGCTTTATACCTTGAAGTTTTTGGTAGTTTAGAGCCTGAATTTAGAAACTACTTTCGCTGGGTGAGTTTAATCTTCGCAACTCCTGTTCTTTTATATTCTGCTCTACCGTTTTACATCAATGCTTGGCGCAGCCTTAAAGGCCGCACGCTTGGAATGGATGTCCCGGTTTCGATTGCTTTATTGTTCGCTTATTTCGCGAGCTTGGTTGCGACAGTGACCGACAAAGGAGAAGTCTTCTTTGAGTCTATCTCAATGTTTACTTTCTTCTTGCTTCTGGGGCGCTTTTTGGAAATGCGAGCACGCCGTAAAGCTGCGGCTGCAAGTGGTAACCTGTTAAAACTGATTCCAGCGATGGCGACAACCTTAGATGGGGAGCAGATTCCAGTTAAGACATTAAAAGTTGGTGATAAAATACGTGTTTTACCGGGGGAACATATCCCAGCTGATGGATTGGTTCTCTCGGGGCGTATCCATATTGATGAGTCGATGTTAACTGGTGAATCTATCCACGTTGTTAAACAACATGGTGATAGCGTTTTTGCAGGTACTCTTAATGGCGACGAATCATTCGAGTTAGAAGTTACTACTTCTAAAGCGGACTCGATGATCTCTAACATTGTCCGCCTCCAAGATGAGGCTCAATTGTCTAAACCTCGTATTGCCGAGATAGCGGACATTGTGGCTCGATATTTTGTTGCGGTCATTTTGATCGTTTCATTTGCAACTTGGTTTTATTGGCATGACGCAAGGCCGGAAGACGCTTTCTGGATTATGCTGTCTGTCTTGGTGGCGACTTGCCCTTGTGCTCTTTCACTTGCGACGCCAACGGCCCTTACTTGTTCTACATCACGCATGGGGAACTTTGGAATCCTATTGCGTAAAGGCCATGTTTTCGAAACGCTGTGCAAAGTAAATCATCTGATCATTGATAAAACGGGTACGCTTACTGAAGGAAATATACAAATTGCTGATGTAATCTTGTATTCGGATCTCGACAAGGATACCTGTTTTAAAGTTGCAGCAAGCCTAGAGCAACATGCTAATCATCCAATTGCCAAAGCATTCGATGAATACTTTGACTCAAGCGTTAAAGTCAACTCGGTAACAAATATTATTGGTTCTGGTATCGAAGGTGAGTGGCAAGGAAAGAAAGTGACCATAGGTAGTGCGAAATTCATTTTAGGTGACGATGTTAATGCCAAATGTAATGGTATTTACCTGGCAATCGAAGGCAATCATGTTGCGACTTTTGTTTATGAAGATCCTATTCGAAAAGAAAGCGCAGAGTTAATCGAAAAATTCCGAGCTGCAGGTATAAAGACTACCCTGCTGACTGGCGACTCTATGTCAAATGCAAAGCCAGTCGCCGCGAAGATTGGTATTACAGATATTGTTGCTGGTGCAAGCCCTGAGGATAAATTGAAGTACCTTAATAGCACTGATGGCCGTGATATCACTATGATGGTTGGAGACGGTATTAATGATGCGCCGACGTTGGCTGGTGCGCATTTATCTGTTGCAATGGGCGGTGGTACCGATGTGGCGAAAGCATCTGCTGATATGGTTTTGCTCGGTGACCGATTAGATAAGCTCTTAGAAGCTCGCCAGCTTGCTCTAAAAACTCGCAAGATTATTCGAGAGAACTTAGCGTGGTCATTAGGGTATAATCTTTTAATTCTGCCGTTAGCGGTTGCTGGTTTAGTCGCTCCATATATTGCAGTTGTAGGTATGTCCGCAAGTTCAATTATTGTTGTTTCCAACTCTTTAAGGCTGCTTAAAGAACAAGGTAAGTAATGGAAAGTTTATATATATTGATTCCAATCGCTATTATTCTCGTATGTGCAGCTGTCGCTGTATTTTTATGGGCTGTTAAAAGTGAACAATTTGAGGATTTAGAGCGTCAAGGTCATAACATCTTGTTCGATGAGGAAGATAGCGATCAGTCTAAGGCTTCAGCTAAGAAATGAACCCTGATTGGATCGGAGCATTTTTTGTTGGCCTGATCGGCGCTGGCCACTGCATGGGGATGTGTGGTGGCATTGCGTCTGTATTGTCCCTTGGTAATCAATCAACGCAAAGTAAAGTACTTACCCCACTCTTTTATAATACAGGCCGTTTACTCAGTTATTTCATTATCGGTGCAATAATTGGCGGGGCGGTTTCCAGTATTTCTCAGTTTAGTGAAATCAATAGTGCTCTCGTGTGGCTGCGTTTAGTCGCAGCTGTCTTTATGATCTTGCTAGCGCTTTATATCGGGAAGTGGTGGCATGGTTTACTGACCGTTGAGAAAATAGGCCAGTTTGTTTGGAAGGTTATCTCACCTTTAGGGCAATCTATTTTACCGTTGAAGCACCCTACCCATGCCTTACCTTTTGGGTTTATTTGGGGATGGTTGCCTTGCGGGTTAGTTTACTCAACTTTAACTTGGTCTGCTGTGTCTGGAGGTTGGCTAGAAGGTGGATCGATCATGCTTGCTTTCGGCTTAGGCACCCTACCAGCTATGTTGACAGTTGGGTACGGCGCTTCATTTCTTAAAAAACTGCAACAATCTCAATTATTTCGCCAAGCTGGTGCTTTAGCAATCTTGTCTTATGGTTTATACACCGGTTATGACGCATTAACGCTTCTTTTTTATACCGTATAACCATTCTTTTAATGCTGTTTTTTTACTATCCATTAGTATTAATGGATGCTAAAATATTGACGTATATCAAATAGTGAAAGATTATTATGATTTCTGAAAAGCCTGTGACGAAACGTGTTCAGTCAGGTGGTTGTGCTATTCATTGTCAAGATTGCAGCATCAGCCAACTGTGTATCCCTTTTACTCTAAGCGAAAATGAGCTTGATCAGTTAGATCAAATCATCGAGCGTAAGAAGCCTATCCAAAAAGGCCAAGAGCTATTTAAAGCAGGAGACGAATTGAAGTCTCTATATGCTATTCGCTCTGGCACAATTAAGAGCTACACAATCACCGAACAAGGTGATGAGCAAATTACAGCATTCCACCTTGCTGGCGACTTAGTTGGTTTTGACGCTATTACAGAAGACATCCACCCTAGTTTTGCTCAAGCTCTTGAGACTTCAATGGTTTGTGAGATTCCTTACGAAATCTTAGATGACTTATCAGGAAAAATGCCAAAACTTCGCCAGCAGATCATGCGTTTGATGAGTAACGAGATCAAAGGCGATCAAGAAATGATTCTACTGCTTTCGAAGAAGAATGCAGAAGAGCGCTTAGCGGCTTTCCTATATAACTTGTCTACTCGCTTCTCTCAGCGTGGCTTTAGCCCAAGAGAGTTCCGTTTGACGATGACTCGTGGTGACATTGGTAATTACTTAGGTTTGACTGTCGAAACAATCAGCCGCCTACTTGGTCGTTTCCAAAAAGCCGACATTCTAAGTGTGAAAGGTAAATATATTACTATTGAAGATCACGATGCTCTAATGGAGTTGGCTGGCGTTTCAAAAGAATAACTTATTTATCAATGATGTAGCTCTATAATGAGCTACATCAAGTTTCTTATCTAAATCCTCTTTTATTTCTCTTCTTCTTAAATCATCTAAGCTACATTAACTATATGGTTTCGTTCCTATAGTAGGCTTAGTTATGAGTATTTATAGTAAAATCCTTGTTGTTGCCGATATTAATGATGATGAGCAACCTGCTCTTGCACGTGCTATTCAGCTAGCAAAAAAAAGTGTATCTAAGAGTCGAGTGACTTTCTTTCTGTCTATTTACGATTTTTCCTATGAAATGACTTCCATGCTTTCCATTGATGAACGCGATGCTATGCGGCGCGGTGTGATCGGTCAGCGTGAGCAGTGGATGAAAAAGGTAGCTGAGCCTTATATAGATGATTCTATTGAATTTGAGGTGAAGGTTGTTTGGCATAACCGCCCTTATGAAGCGATCATCGCTGAGGTGTTTGGCTCTGGGCATGATGTTTTGATTAAAGGCACGCGAAAACATGACACGCTTGAATCCGTCATCTTTACTCCAACGGATTGGCATTTACTAAGAAAATGCCCATGCCCTGTTCTGTTGGTTAAGAATGCCTACTGGCCAGAACAAGCTAACATTTTGGCTTCCGTTCATGTAGGCTCAGAAAGTGACACTCATGTCGAACTGAACGACACTATGGTAGAGCGTTTGTTAGAAATCTCTGGTCGCCTCGATGCCAAGCCATTTATCGTTAATGCCTACCCTGTTACGCCTGCCAATATTACGATTGAACTTCCAGAGTTTGACCCAACCTCGTACACTGATGCCGTTCGCGGACACCATTTAACGTCAATGAAAGCGTTAAGACAAAAACATGGTGTAGATGAAGAACAGACTATTGTTGAGCAAGGCTTACCGGAAGATGTGATTCCTGAAGCCGTACAAAAACATAATGCAGCGATGGTTATTTTGGGCACTACTGGACGTACAGGGCTCTCTGCTGTCTTTATTGGGAACACCGCAGAACATGTTATCGATAAGATTAACTGTGATGTGCTAGCACTCAAACCGAAAGGCTATGTTAGCCCGCTCGATCCTAACCATGTGGCGTAGTTCGTTAATCTAGCTTTAACGGTGTCAAGCGTATCCTAAAAAGAAAAAACCAAGCCTTAAGCTTGGTTTTTTTATTCTAAATCTGCGTTTTAAATATTCGTCACATCGATGAACATCGATTCGTCAATATTGGTCGAAGATACTGTTGCTTCAGTAAATTCGTACTCTTCCCTATTACCTTCACGATCAATCGGTAAGTTCACAAAGTCGAATAGCTCTCTATCAGCGAGTTGACTCGGGCTAACGTTTTGAATCGACTTAAAGATCTTTTCTACGCGGCCTGGAGTCTTTTTATCCCAATCGATTAACATTGCTTTGATTGATTGGCGCTGTAAGTTTTCTTGTGAACCACATAGGTTACAAGGAATGATAGGAAACTCTTTGTGCTCTGCGTATTTAATTAAGTCTTCTTCACGGCAGTAAGTCAGCGGGCGAATCACCACGTTACGGCCATCGTCTGAGCGAAGTTTTGGTGGCATTGCTTTTAGGCGAGCGCCATGGAACATGTTTAGGAACATAGTTTCCACAATATCATCCAAGTGGTGGCCCAGAGCGATTTTCGTAGCGCCAATTTTCTCAGCAAACGAATATAAAGTACCGCGTCGTAGGCGTGAGCACAGGCCACATGTTGTTTTACCTTCTGGCACTTTCTCTTTTACTACTGAATATGTGTCTTTGTCTACGATGTAGTAAGGAATATTCAGAGTTTCAAAGTAATCTGGAAGGATATGCTCTGGGAAGCCTGGTTGCTTCTGGTCTAGGTTTACTGCTACTACATCGAAATTGATTGGCGCAGCTTGCTTAAGCTTAAGTAGAATATCTAGCATCGCAAATGAGTCTTTACCACCACTGATACATGCCATTACTACATCATTTTCTTCGATCATGTTGTAATCGATAATAGCATTGCCAACATTTCTCCTAAGACGCTTCTGGAGTTTGTTGAATTCAAGTGTTTCTTTTCTTGTATCTTTTTGATTCATTGCGACTTCTCATACTGTCGAAAATAACGACGGTTGATTCCTAGATGGATTCTTTATAGGGCGCGGATTATACGGTTTTTTGAATGGTGTGGGAACCTTCTGCTGACATAAAGATTGGTAATTACTTGATATAGGGCAACACTGCAGTGTGTTGGTTGTTACTTACAAAAATGGGTAGCAAATGCTACCCATTAAAATAAAACTCAAGTTATTTATTGCGGAGAGATGTAAGGTAAAACTCGTTGTGTCGGCTCTGGTAGAACCATAGAGCCTCCTTGCCCAATTTCAGCTAATGTTAGCTGCGCTTTGCCTTGTTCAATCGGTACAACTTTGCCATTTGATAATTCAATTTGACCATTCAGTCGATTAGCAAATTCTAGCGTTACACCGGTAATGTCGGGGGTAAACCAGCTTGAAAACATACCACTTAGATCTTCAAGCATTGCTTGCATTTGTGGTAGCAAGGTTTCTACTTGCTCGTATGTCACCGTACCCTCTAGATTGTTTTTCGTCATTACTACCAGCGAGTAGTCACATTGGCCTTCTGCTTGAGTTTGGACGAATACTAGTGGATTCGCTGAGCGAAGGTTGTTATCCACTGGCAGAGGCAGTTCATTGTTGTCTGGAATCACGAACTCTTCATAATGCTCTTCTTTTTCCATCCATGCTTTTTCGATGGTACAGATCTGTTTAGTCTCAGCATTAACGAAAAACACGCCGACTTTCACGTCATCGTGCCCTTCTTTCGCGTTGTTCTTTAATTGGGTGTAAAGCTTTGAATAGGTGAACATATATTCCTGAGCCGCGACAGGCAAGGCACAGGTAAATCCAAGCATAGTAAGTAATGCTAGCGTTGTTTTTTTCATTATTAGATTTCTATTTAAATTATTGGACCCAGAAAGACGAATTATGTCTGATCATTGCTTGAAGATCAGTGACATAATCTACACCTCTTTCTGAATATTTTAATAAGCCGTTGCTCAATTTAGTTGCCGTTTCAGGAGTCGTTAAATCTACGTTGTTCGCCATTAACTCTGAGCGGATGTTACGTAAATCAACATAAGCGCGGTTGCGGTTAACGTTCATGAAGTACCGGTGGACCGATTCTTGACTGGACTTAAACTTCGCGACTTCGTGCGTGCTTCCTTCATTTCGTTGTAAAGGAACCAGTCCACAGCCTTTGGTATAGCACCAGTGGCCGAAGAAGTTACTGGCTTCTGTTGCAAACCGAGATGTGCCCCAAGCTGATTCGTTAGCAGCTTGTGTTAATACGAGTGCTTCAGGAAGTATATTGACTCGAGCAAGCATTTCTTGAATCCACTCAGAATCAATCTTGTTTTGAGGTAGCGGTAAACTGTATAGCTTTCCTAATCGTTTAGCATAGAGCGTTTGCTCCGATGTCCAAGCTTCTTCAGTTTCTAGCAAGCGATTTAGGAATGCCCTTTCTTTCAATATGCGGTTGTTTTCGATAGTAATACTAGGGCGCAAATAGTCGAAGAACGCTTGCTTTTTCTGTTTTGTATCTTTAATCGCGGAGAAATCTGGAGTGCTGGTTGGCAGTTTTGGTGGCGTTGACGTAACTTGCTCAGAAGCCGTTTCAGTTTCTACTTGTTTCTTTTGGCGCCTTTCTTCAGATTCATAGAGGTATGGTCCGACGGCTGAAAGTGCACCAAAGGCGGAGATCGCGAGAATGCGAGCTCCTGCCTTAGTTAGATCATTTTTAGGCATTAAACACCTGCGGGTTTTTATCTTCGTCATCGTCGTCTTTTGGTCGTTCTGAAGCAACAATTTGCAATTTAATACCAAACATCTCGCGATAAAGAATACCTTTTACGTGGAAGAAGAAAGGTAAAACGAAAATTAGACCAATCCCATACATCATTGCAGCAACAATAAACATCAGCATCACAGCTAAATATACTGTTGCGACAACAAAAATTTTCTTGTTTACCGCTCGTAGCGAAAGAAGTAACGACTGCATTGGTGGAACACGTTTTTCACAAATCAAAAGAATTGAATGACTGAACGCCAGAGAAAAGTACATAGACAAGAATGGTAATAGCATTCCTGATAGCCCTTGCAGCATTAAGCTGAACATCGTGGCCATAATTACAGGGACGGTAAACTGCAGACCTTTACCGATGTGGCGGATCTTTGTTTTAAGTCCTGCCGCATGGCTCATTGCCATTAGGCTGATGCCGGCATAAATAGGAGCACTCACCACTTCATAGCTGAAGTTGGCAATAAAGATAGACTCGACGATATGAGGCCCAAATAATTCAGGATCCTTAAATGCCTCTAGAATGATGCCAGGGTCGCCAAGTTGCAGTTGTAACGCAATATAGAAAATGGCGAGTTGAACGAACAGTAACGCGATGATTGCTGGCGAAAAAGATAAGAAATTGCTAACAGTATGCTTCCAAGCTTCTTGAAATACAGCCGTTGCTTTTAGCTCATAATCGCCAGACAAAGCGCGCTCAATGTTTCCGCCCAAATTGAAATCTTTTTCAATATCGTTATTCATATTACTTCCTAGGTTTGCTTACTAATTAGAAGCCACCTAACTTGTTGATAAAAATTTGGCTTCATTATACGCATATGTCGTATCCAAACTAAAATCTGATTCTGTAACAAGCCTTGCTTTATCGTCTTTTTGATTGATAATTAACCACTTAACAAGCTAGCAAACCCGTTAATTACAGTATGGTAAGGAATGTTTACTTTTACCTGTAAAATTTTTTATCTTTCAACAAGAAAAAATGCTTTGATTTCACACTTTTGGTGATTATGATGCGCGCCTCAAAAGTGTATAGCAACCGGTCGAACTATTAGGACCAAGGTGGAGAAAAACAGACATTGAACGCTAATCAATCAGTAGGAAAACCAGTTGTCGAGCTAACTGGTATTAGTAAAAGTTTCGATGGTAAGGAAGTCATCGGCAATCTTGATTTAAATGTAAATCACGGTGAGTTTCTCACTATATTAGGCCCTTCTGGTTGCGGTAAAACCACGGTGCTTAGAATGATTGCAGGTTTTGAAACCGCAGATAGTGGTGAAATACTATTGGCAGATCAAAACGTAACCCAAACTCCTGCTGAACATAGGCACGTCAATACTGTATTCCAAAGCTATGCGCTCTTCCCGCATATGACCGTATTTGAAAACGTTGCTTTTGGTCTAAAAATGCAAAAGGTACCAAGTAATGAAATAGAGCCTCGAGTAATTGAAGCTCTTAAAATGGTTCGCCTTGAACAAATGGCCCAACGTAAGCCGCACCAATTATCAGGTGGACAGCAGCAACGTATTGCTATTGCTCGTGCAGTAGTTAACAAACCAAAAGTCTTGTTACTTGATGAATCGCTTTCAGCACTTGATTACAAACTTCGTAAGCAGATGCAGATTGAGCTAAAACAGCTGCAGAGACAACTTGGTATTACTTTCATCTTCGTTACTCACGATCAAGAAGAAGCCTTGTCGATGTCTGACCGCATTATCGTTATGCGCGATGGTGTTATTGAGCAAGACGGAACGCCGAAAGAGATCTATGAAGAACCTAAAAATCTTTTTGTTGCGCGCTTTATCGGCGAGATAAACGTCTTTGATGCCACTGTTAAGTCACGCATTGATGACAAAAAGATTTCGGCAACAATCGAAGGTATCGAAAGTGTCGTTTATCACGATCAAGATATTTTCGAAGGTGAAAAGCTTCAAGTGTTACTTCGCCCAGAAGATCTACGTATTGAAGAAATTAAAGAATCAGAACAACGCGGCATTGTCGGTCACGTTGTCGAGCGTACCTATAAAGGTATGACTTTGGATTCGGTTGTCGAGTTAGAGTCAGGTATGCGTGTAATGGTCAGCGAGTTCTTTAATGAAGACGATCCAGATGTGGATCACTCATTAGGTCAAAAAGTCGCGATTACATGGGTAGAAAGCTGGGAAGTGGTGTTGAAAGATGAGCAAAGCATTTAATCTGCAAAAAGCCATCATCACGTTAATTGTCGGATGGCTAGCACTCTTCGTGTTAATCCCTAACGCGATGATTATTGGCACAAGCTTCCTAACTCGTGATGAAGCCAATCTTATCGAGATGACATTTACTCTCGATAACTACATTCGCCTTGCGGATCCACTGTACATAAAAGTGCTTTGGCATTCTTTTTACATGGCGATCGTTGCGACGTTACTGTGTTTAGTGATTGGTTACCCATTTGCCTACATCATTGCCAAAATGCCTGAAAAATGGCGTCCAATTATGCTGTTTTTGGTGATCGTTCCATTTTGGACGAACTCTTTGATTCGCACTTATGGTTTGAAGATCGTACTAGGTACACAAGGCGTTTTAAATAAAAGCTTATTGGCGCTGGATATTATCGATAAGCCTTTACGCATCATGTACAGCGAAACAGCAGTGATGATTGGTTTAGTGTATATCCTTCTACCGTTCATGATTTTGCCTTTGTATTCGGCTATAGAAAAATTGGACGATACGTATCTAGAAGCAGCTAAAGATTTAGGTGCTAACAAGTTGCAAACACTGATTAAAGTGGTATTGCCTTTAACTATGCCGGGTATCATTGGGGGCTGTTTATTAGTGCTGTTACCGGCGCTTGGTATGTTCTACATCGCTGATCTATTAGGTGGAGCGAAGAACTTACTGATTGGTAACGTGATTAAGAGCCAAGTGCTTAACGCCAGAGATTGGCCTTTTGGCGCGGCAACGAGCATAGCGCTTACTATGGCAATGGCGATCATGCTTTACGCCTACTACCGAGCTGGAAAGCTGATGAATAGAAAAGTGGAGCTAGACTAATGGGCCGTACAGTTAAAATTAGCTTCATGGCTTTAGTTTACGCGTTTTTGTACTTGCCAATTATTGTCTTGATAGCGAACTCTTTTAACTCCAACAAGTTTGGAATGAAATGGGGTGGCTTTACCACTAAGTGGTATGATGCGCTCATTAATAACGATAGCTTGATGCAAGCGGCGTGGCATTCACTGAACGTTGCGATATTTTCCGCGACAGCTGCTACCTTAATTGGCAGCCTGACTGCAGTGGCTTTATTTCGCTACAAATTCAAAGGCAAAGGCGCAGTTAACACCATGCTGTTCATCGTAATGATGTCGCCAGATATTGTAATGGCCATTTCGTTACTTGCCCTATTCTTAGTCATGGGTGTACAGCTTGGCTTCTTCACGTTATTGGTCGCGCATATTACGTTTTGCTTACCGTTTGTTGTGGTAACCGTATACAGCCGACTCAACGGTTTTGATGTGAAGATGTTAGAAGCGGCCAAAGATTTAGGTGCAAGCGAGTGGACGATTTTGAAACAGATCATCCTTCCACTAGCAAAGCCTGCGGTCGCAGCTGGCTGGCTATTGAGTTTTACCTTGTCGCTCGATGACGTAATTATTAGCTCATTTGTTACTGGGCCAACATACGAAATTCTACCGTTAAAGATTTATTCGATGGTTAAAGTCGGTATTTCCCCAGAGGTAAACGCGCTCGCAACTGTCATGCTTGTGGTTTCTTTGGTACTTGTTGTCACTTCGCAGTTGTTAGCAAGAGACAAAATAAAGTAGACTTCGCATCGAATTACATAAACAGAATGGAATGTTCCATTCTGTTTTTCTATCTACTGCCTTTATGGCAACGTTTAGTTTGGAGCTAACGTCAATGAAAAAATGGGCTACTTTATTAGCTGGTAGTGCATGTGCGCTTTCAATGTTTTCAGGAGCAGTGTCAGCGGACGAGAATAATGAACTCGTATTTATGAACTGGGGGCCGTACATCAATAGTTCGCTTCTAGAGCAGTTTACGGATGAAACCGGTATCAAGGTTATCTATTCGACTTACGAGTCGAACGAAACTTTATACGCGAAGCTAAAAACTCATAACAAGGGCTACGACTTAGTGGTGCCATCGACGTATTTTGTCTCGAAGATGCGCGATGAAGGCATGCTACAAAAAATCGATAAGACTAAGCTAAGCAACTTCAATAATCTTGATGAAAATTACTTAGATAAGGCTTACGACCCAAGTAATGACTACTCTATCCCTCACGTTGTTGCGATTACTGGGCTAGCGGTAAATACCGACATGTATGACCCAGAAGACTTTCAGAGCTGGGCCGATTTGTGGAAGCCTGAACTAGAAGGCCAACTAATGATGATGGATGACACTCGTGAGGTGTTCCACATCGCATTACGTAAGTTAGGCTATTCGGGCAACACAACAGATGAGAAGCAGATCGACGAAGCATATGCCGAGTTACAAAAACTAATGCCAAACGTACTTGTTTTCAATTCTGACAACCCAGGTGCACCATATATGTCTGGCGAGGTGGGTCTCGGCATGTTGTGGAATGGTTCTGCTGCTGCAGCTCAAAACGAAGGTTTACCGATTAAACTGGTTTTCCCTAAAGAAGGCGGAATTGGCTGGGTAGATAACTTTGCGATTAGCTCTGGTGCCAAAAATGTAGAAGCAGCACATAAGATGATTGATTTCTTACTTCGCCCTGAAATTGCAGAGCAAATTTCTCGCGATACTGGTTATCTAACTGCTGTTAAAGCTTCTAACGAAAAATTCAAGGACAGCCCTGCTCTGTTCCCTTCGCAAGAAGATTTAGATCGCGTTGAGTGGCAATCAGCTGTCGGTGATAAAACAGTTAAGTACGAAGAGTACTTTATGAAATTGAAAGCTGGCCAATAAGTACAGCAATCTTTTTGACTTGATAGGCAGCTAAGGCTGCCTATTTTATTTATCTGCTGATATAATCCGGACCAAATTTTTATAAATCAGTTTTACTTTGGGTTCGCTACCCAGCTTCAAACCAAACAAATGAACGGAACAGTAATGAAAAAAGCACTGTATACCGGCGCATTGTGTGCTGCTACTTTAATCTCAACTCCCTCTTTCGCAGCTGACCAAGAATTGTATTTTTACAATTGGTCTGAATACATTCCTAACGAAGTTCTTGAAGATTTCTCTAAAGAAACTGGCATTAAGGTTATCTATTCGACGTACGAATCCAACGAAAGCATGTACGCCAAGCTTAAAACTCAGGGTTCAGGTTACGATCTAGTGGTTCCTTCTACGTATTTTGTTTCTAAAATGCGTAAAGAAGGGATGCTACAAAAACTAGATAAAGAGAAGCTTAGCCACTTTGAAGATCTTGATCCTAATTACCTAGATAAGGCTTTCGATCCAAGCAACAGCTATTCGATTCCTTACATTTGGGGTGCAACAGGTATTGGTATCAATTCTGACATGCTAGATAGCTCATCAGTATCTTCATGGGATGACCTGTGGGATACACAATGGGAAGGCCAGCTAATGATGATGGATGACTCACGTGAAGTTTTTCACATTGCACTGAGCAAGCTAGGTTACTCGCCTAACACGACTAACCCTGACGAAATCAAAGCCGCTTACGAAGAGTTGAAAAAGCTAATGCCAAACGTGTTGGTATTTAACTCTGACTTCCCAGCTAACCCTTATTTAGCGGGCGAAGTGTCTCTTGGCATGCTGTGGAATGGCTCAGCTTACATGGCTCGTCAAGAAGGCGCGACAATCGATATCATTTGGCCTGAAAAAGGCACTATCTTCTGGATGGATAGCTTAGCGATCCCTTCAGGCGCTAAAAACGTAGACGCAGCACATAAGATGATTGATTTCTTATTGCGTCCTGAAAATGCGGCTAAGATTGCTCTAGAGATTGGTTACCCAACGCCAGTTAAGTCGGCATACCCTCTACTTCCTGAAGAATTTGCAAACGACAAAAACATCTTCCCACCTCAATCAGTAATGGATAGCGGTGTTTGGCAAGATGAAGTAGGTGAAGCGAGCGTCATTTATGACGAGTACTTCCAAAAACTTAAAGTAAACAACTGATTTACTTTTGATTGATGAATAAAGCGGCGCATGCCGCTTTATTTTTATCTACACTTTATATAGGCTTCCTTTTAAACAATATTTGGTACGCTATATAGATGTCCCACACTCACCCGCTGCTCATCATCGTGACATTCATGCTCCTTGCATCTTTCATAATGCTTGGGGTAAGCACCATTACCGATATAGATTCGAACTACGACCTTTTCTTTGAAACTAACACGTTAGTGATCGTCTTATACATTTGTACAGTGGCAAAGAAATCTATCGGCCGTAATAAGAAATTGAAGTACGGAGCATGGCTGCTTCTCTTCAATAAAACTTATGACGTCATCACCGAGATAGCCTACTTAGATAGAGTTGCCGACCAATACGAGTTCATCGACACCTTCTTAGAAGATGGTTTACTACAGATCTCTTTCCTACTTATCGCTTTCGGCCTAACGGAAATTACGCTCAAACTTAGAGAGCAGAACTCTATCGACGAGCTTACAGGCTTATACAACCGCAAGAAGCTCACTGATATTAAGTTAAAATCTTTTGATCTGATCTACTTTGATTTGAACGGCCTAAAACTCGTGAATGATCGTAAAGGCCATAGTGTTGGCGACTTAATGTTAGTTCGTTTTTCACAAGTTTTGGCTCAGTGTACCGTTGGAAATGAAATGGCATTTCGAGTCGGTGGCGATGAGTTTGTGATTACGGCTAATGAAGGGCGAGCTGAAGAACTAATAGCTCAGGTGAAAAATTTACTCGATGGCGAGCAAATCTCTTTTTCTTACGGAGTCGAACATACGTCGCGTGAAAATTTCCATCAGGCATTAGATAAGTCTGACAAAGCAATGTATGAAATGAAGAAATCGATGAAGACTGACAATCATCACAGCACCTCTTGATTTCCAGCTTTAAAAACAAAAAGACACCAATTCGGTGTCTTTTTAATTTGAGTTAAGCGCTTTTTGATTCCGTTTCCACGCCTAGGATTTCATTAACCAATCTAGGCACTTCTATGCTGGCTTTACCATAACGCTTTTCTTCGAATTCACTTTCTACCGCACTCGGTTCTAAGTTAATTTCAATAGTATGAGCGCCATGCATTTTGGCATCATGAACAAACCCAGCAGCCGGATACACTACGCCAGATGTACCGATAGATACAAACAGGTCCGCTTCTTCAAGAGATGAATAGATATCCCCCATCCTCAGCGGCATTTCTCCAAACCAGACAATATGTGGGCGCATTTGCGCCGGAATTTGGCAGCAATGGCATAGCTCGCCTGTTTCGATTTTACCTTTATGCTCTATAACCTGATTTGACTCGCTGCAACGCGCTTTGAGCAATTCACCATGCATGTGGATAATGTTGTTACTCCCACCGCGTTCATGCAAGTTATCGATATTCTGTGTAATGATGGTGACTTTTCCATCGATCTTAGCCTCGAGTTCTCCTAACGCTTTATGTGCTGCATTCGGGAGTATGCTTTCTTGCTGAAGCTTTTCTCTGCGTTGGTTATAAAACTCCTGCACTAAATCAGGGTTTCTCTCGAAGCCTTCAGGTGTCGCAACATCTTCAATTTTATGGTTTTCCCATAAACCATCCTGAGCGCGGAATGTTTGAATCCCTGACTCAGCGGAAATCCCTGCTCCGGTTAAAATGACAATATTTCTATATGGGAAGTTCATACAACATCCTTATCTAACTAGCCTAGAAATAAGCTTAGCATTGTTGAAATACCAACAATAGCGTTAGGGCTTAGACTATAGTCGTAACTTTATGGAATCATTAAAGATATGTGATTTAAAGCGTTTAAGAGAGTGCATGGAAAAGAAAAAGGCGACATCAGCCGCCTCGATAATGTTTGAAACGAGGTTAATCTTCGTTGATTGAAGAAATCTTATGGATTGCTAAATCCGCACCATTGAACTCATCTTCTTCACTTAGACGTAACCCTGTTAATTTGTCTAAGATTCCGTATACCAACAGAGCGCCAGCTAAAGCAACGACAATACCTGCAATAGTTCCTAAAACTTGAACAGTTAAGCTAACGCCACCTAGCCCGCCAAGTGCTTGTTGGCCGAAGATACCTGCGGCGATTCCACCCCAAGCGCCACAGACGCCGTGAAGTGGCCAAACACCAAGTACGTCATCAATTTTGGTTTTGTTCTGCATGTAGGTAAACAGATAAACAAATAACGCGCCAGCTACTCCACCTGTGATGAGAGCGCCAATTGGATGCATGAGGTCCGATCCTGCACATATTGCAACTAGGCCAGCTAACGGTCCATTGTGAATAAACCCTGGGTCATTCTTACCCGCAATGAGAGCTGCCAAGATCCCGCCTATCATCGCAAGTAAAGAGTTCATCGCCACTAGGCCGCTGATCCCGTTTACCGCTTGCGCGGACATTACATTAAAACCAAACCAACCGACACAAAGGATCCACGCGCCAAGGGCTAAGAATGGTATGTTGGAAGGCGCAAAGTTAGTGTGCTTGCCCGCGCGAACACGGCCTTTACGCATCCCAAGGAAATATACGGCAACTAATGCTATCCAGCCACCCACTCCATGTACGACAACTGAGCCCGCGAAATCGTGGAAGCCATAGCCAAAGTTAGTTTCAAACCAATCTTGTAAGCCAAAGTTACCATTCCAAATCATGCCTTCAAATAGTGGGTAAACGAGCCCTACGGTAAAGAATGTTGCGATGAGAATAGGATAAAAACGCGCTCGCTCTGCAATTCCCCCCGAAACGATGGCTGGAATTGCAGCGGCAAAAGTTAGCAGGAAGAAGAACTTCACTAACTCATAGCCATTAGCCTGAGACAAAGTTTCAGCATCTGCGAAAAAATGTCCGCCATAAGCGATCCAATAACCTATGAAGAAGTACGCGATGCCAGACACACCAAAATCGGCAAGGATTTTGACTAACGCATTCACTTGGTTTTTCTTACGAACTGTCCCTACTTCTAGAAAGGCAAAACCTGCGTGCATCAAAAATACCATGATGGCGCCAAGTAATAAAAATAGAGTATCTGAACTTTGGGTTAGGCTTTGTACAGCGCTATGAACTTGAGTAACCGTTTCACTCATTTTATTGCAGTCTCCGTTGCGAATTGGTCGTTATGCACTTTCACTGTGCTTATGTAATTAGTTGAACCAATTTAGTGAGTTGATAATTCTGTTACCTGACAGAGCAAGTACCGTTCCAATAAAAAGGGATCATCAATCAGCGATATGTAAATTATAAGTTTTTGTTTTTAAATGGATTTTATTGGGGTTGATATACTATTTAGGAAAGGGAGCTTGATACAGCGCACCATATTGAAGCTATGTGCACCATCGCGATGCACGATCTGGTGAATTGGTTTGCACGTTTATTGAGCGTTGATGGGTATTGGTTATTAAAATATAAGCATATGCACCAAAGAAGAAAGCCCCGTCTATGTTCGCAACATGACGGGGCTTAGTCTTAATAGGTTAAAACAGCATTACTCTACAAGTTCGGGCCTTTAGAAGGTTGATGCGGTTGGTTGGCTTTCAACTGATTCATTCCTTGAACCATACGTACAAACCAAATCGCGATGGCAATCAAAGCAAATAGCATCCCGACGTAAGGAATAAAGTAAGCAATACTGTCAATCAAAGAGCTCTTGTACCAATAGTCGTTAACTCCGATTAGTAATCCGTTTGAAGTCGCTACCGTTACAATGAGGACCACAAAGAAGGTTAAGTATAAGAAGAAGCTACGAATTAACCCATAGTAATGGGAATTCACTACTTCGCTATCTTCGTTTTTATCTAGACGGTAACCCGCGTAAACAATCGCGATAACTCCGGAAATCAGACAAGTGAAAGGAGTTAATAGACTCGCGATGTACGCAAACCAAATACCATTATGATGTTTGTTCATTTACTTCACTTCCTTTGGTTACCTGCGCTTGTTGTTCATTAGCTTTCACTTCTTCATACCAAAGGTCGTGGTGTTCTTTAGCCCAAGTTTCGTCTACTTCACCGGTTACCATGCCTTCTAGCGCACCTTCCATACCGAACAAGCCGATATAAATGTGGAAGACAAAGCCACAGATTAAAATAAGCGCCGCTAACATGTGTACTAAGTTTGAAAGTTCCATATCACGTCGTGTTTGACCAAAAATTGGGAAATCCAAAACTAGCCCACTTAATGCCACCACAGAACCCACTACGATTAGTAACCAAAACAGCGCTTTTTCACCGGCATTAGAAAACTCTGCCGATGGATGAGAACCTTTATGTTTCCCAACCATGCCACCGAGTTTCATAAACCAAACAAGATCGACTTTTTTGAATATCGATTTACGCCACCACTTGACGAGAACGCACATCAAAAGTACATAGAAAATTGGACCTATGTAGTTGTGATATTGCTTCGCAAGCAGAATGATGAAGCCCCACAAATCAGTTGGGATATACGGTTTAAGGAAGTGTTTACCATAAACCAGCATCAAACCACTGAACGCTAGCGTAAGAAACGTAAACGCCATACTCCAGTGTAGAGCTCGATCTAGGCGCGACCAACGCTTGATTTTACGCCCAGTTCTCGGCGCGCTTAGCATCAAGGGACCGATCACAATGTACATCAAGGTAACAAAAGCGATACTACCGAAAATAGCGACCGAACCTGCTGGCGACATCCACTTCTCTTTTAGAATGTACCAAGTTTGTCCTGGTGTACTGATCAGCACTCCATGTTCAGGAAACTGAGAAGTGGTATAACCTTCTTCCCCTGCCCTTACTTGTTGCCAAAACTCTGTGCCTGCTAATTGAGTAATTTCTCGTTCAGCAGTGTTTGCCTTAGTCTCAGATGCATGACTCATGGGAGCTAGCATAGTGAGTGCCGCCAATAGAGGCAGCACTACAACTGAGAGACGTTTAAACAGTGAAAGCATACGTCTCCCCCAACTTAGCTTTTAGACGCGTCATAAGACAAATCTTCACCATTTGTCCAGCCAGCCCCTTTCGCACCGCGTTCTACTACACGTTGGCGGAAGATCTCAGAGACTTTCTCTGCATCACCTGCTATTAAAGCTTTTGTTGAACAAAGTGATGCACACATTGGTAGCTTGCCTTCGGCGATACGGTTTGCCCCGTATTTCTGACGCTCTTCGTCTGAGCCTGCTTCGGTTTCTGGTCCGCCTGCACAGAAAGTACATTTGTCCATTTTTCCACGTTCACCAAACGCTGACTGTTTAGGGAATTGTGGTGCACCAAACGGACAAGCAAACAAACAGTAACCGCAACCAATACATAGGTCTTTGTTGTGGAGAACGATGCCATCTTCAGTTTGCTTGAAGCAATCTGCAGGACAAACAGCCATACACGGTGCGTCGGTACAGTGCATACACGCAACCGATATGGAGTTTTCACCTGGTTCGCCATCGTTCAACGTGACAACGCGTCTACGCTGAATGCCCCATTCTAACGCATCATCATTTTCGTTCTTACATGCTGTGACACAGCCGTTACATTCGATACAACGCTTGGTGTCACAAAGGAATTTCATTCTAGCCATCTTGTGACTCCTTACGCTTTGCTAATTTTACAGAGGGTGACTTTGGTTTCCTGCATTTGCGTTACAGGGTCATAACCGTAGGTGGTTGCGATGTTAGCTGACTCGCCAATTACGTATGGGTCGGTACCTTCTGGGTACTTATCACGTAACTCTTCACCTTGGAATTTGCCACCGAAGTGGAATGGGATAAACGCTAAACCTGGTTTAACACGTCGTGTAACCATTGCCTTAACATGAATGCGCCCTTTTTCTGCGCCTTCCACCCAAACCATCTCGCCGTCTTTAAAACCAAGGTCGTTAGCGTCTTTCGGGTTTACTTCTACAAACATCTCTTGCTGAAGCTCTGCAAGCCATGGGTTAGAACGTGTTTCTTCACCGCCACCTTCGTATTCAACCAAACGACCAGACGTTAAGATGATTGGATATTCACCGGATTTATCTTGATCTTGAATAGACTTGTACATGGTTGGTAGACGGTAGATTGATTCGCTGTCGTCCCATGTTGGGTAGTCCGCAACCAGATCACGACGCGGTGTATATAGAGGCTCACGGTGAAGTGGTACTCGGTCTGGGAAGGTCCACACAACTGCACGTGCTTTAGCGTTACCAAAAGGCATACAACCGTGTTTAATTGCTACACGTTGAATTCCGCCCGAAGTATCCGTTTTCCAGTTTTTACCTTCAGCGGCTACTTTCTCTTCAGGCGTTAAGTCGTCCCACCAACCAAGGTGCTTCAATAGTTTCGCGCTGAATTCTGGGTAACCGTCTTCAAGTTCACAATCTTTTGAGTAGCTATCTTCTGCTAGCAAATTGTTCCCTTCGAACTCGACACCAAAACGGGCACGGAAGTTACCGCCGCCTTCTGCAACTGGCTTCGACGTATCATAAAGAATGTGAGTGCCCGGGTGCTTCATTTCAGGCGTTCCCCAACATGGCCAAGGCAATCCATACGTTTCACCGTGGGCAGGTCCACCTTCAGCTTCAAGCGATGTTTTGTGGAAAGTGTGCCAGTTTTGTTGATGCGCTTTGATACGCTCAGGGCTTTGTCCTGTGTAGCCTATCGTCCACATGCCTCGGTTGAATTCGCGAGTGATGTCTTCGATGAGCGGCTGATTATTTTCCACTTTCACGTTCTTGAACAACTGGTCTGCAATACCGAGTTTCTTAGTCAGCAAGTACATGATTTCGTGGTCTGGCTTGGACTCGAATAAAGGCTGAACAACTTGGTCGCGCCACTGAATCGAACGGTTTGAAGCCGTTACAGAACCTGTTGTTTCGAACTGAGTCGTCGCAGGAAGCAAATACACACCGTCGGTACGATCATTCATAACCGCCGCTACCGTTGGGTATGGGTCGACGATAACCATCATGTCGAGCTTCTGCATCGCCTTTTTCATTTCTACGCCGCGAGTCTGCGAGTTAACCGCATGTCCCCAGTAGAACATGGCGCGAATGTTGTCGTTTTGCTCGATGTTATCTTTGTTTTCGAGAACGCCATCTATCCAACGTGACACAGGAATACCCATGTTATTCATTGGTTTCTTGCCACGGTATGTGTTTTGATCGAATTGATTTTGAACCCAGTTAAAATCTAGGTCCCACACTTTTGACCAGTGTTTCCAAGCGCCATCAGATAACCCGTAGTACCCCGGTAAAGTATGAGAAAGTACGCCCAAATCGGTAGCACCTTGTACGTTATCGTGGCCACGGAAAATGTTCGCACCACCACCAGATTTACCCATGTTGCCTAGTGCTAATTCAAGCACACAGTAGGCACGAGTGTTGTTGTTACCTGTGGTGTGCTGAGTTCCTCCCATACACCAAACAACACAACCCGGGCGGTTCTCAGAAAGTAATTTAGCGGTTTGATACACTTCTTCTTCAGAAATACCGGTAACGCGCTCTACTTCTGCTGGTGACCATTTGGCTACTTCTTCTCGAATTTCGTCCATGCCAAACACGCGTTGGCGAATGAATTCTTTGTCTTCCCATTTGTTTGCGAAAACATGCCATAGAACGCCCCAAATGAACGCGACATCTGAGCCTGGGCGAAGGGATACATAGTGATCAGCTTTAGCAGCCGTGCGAGTACGACGCGGATCGGCAACGACAATCTTACAATTGTTCTTTTCTTTTGCGATCAAGATATGTTGCATCGCAACTGGGTGTGCTTCAGCGGGGTTTGAGCCAATGAATAGCATCGATTTACAGTTGTGCATATCATTGAACGAGTTTGTCATTGCACCATAGCCCCAAGTATTCGCTACGCCAGCCACTGTTGTGGAGTGACAAATACGCGCTTGATGGTCGACGTTATTAGTACCCCATAAAGACGCCATTTTTCGGAACATATACGCTTGTTCGTTGCTGTGTTTCGCACTGCCAAGCCAGTAAACGGAATCTGGGCCAGATTCTTTACGAATGTCTAGTGCCTTATTGCCGATCTCTTCAATTGCTTGATCCCAGCTTAGTTTTTTCCATTTGCCGTTTTCAAGCTTCATTGGGTATTTTAAGCGGCGTTCACCGTGGCCATGTTCACGCAAAGCTGCACCTTTAGCACAATGTCCACCAGCGTTGAATGGATGATCGAAAGCGGGTTCTTGACCTGTCCATACGCCATTTTGAACTTCAGCGTAAATACCGCAACCTACTGAGCAGTGAGAGCAAATCGTACGTTTGATCTCTGTTTTTGCTGAAGGATCAACAGATTTAGCTTCTGCCTTTTTGATCATTCCAGGAGTAAACATGCATGCGCCCGCAGCTACACCACCAGCGGCCAGTGAACTGTTTTTCATAAATGAGCGACGGCTAATACCAAATTGGTTTTCATGTTTCGTCACGCTATCGGAGCGTTTAGTTAATTTCATTATTTGCTCCTATAGAGAGTCGTAGTAGTCGCGAATATGCTGAGTTTCATGGTAACCCTGCTCTTTCGTGTCTTCTGAAATTTGCGCAGACGGCTCGTTGGCAGATGCAACTTTGGTCGTTCCTGCTACAACCGCCCCCGCTACTGCCGCAGTACTCAATCCTTTAAGCAGGTCTCTACGGCTTGTGTTTACTTTTTCGTTATCTTTCATTATTGCTTCCCTTACCGTTACGGTAGTTTGGATGCTTATGCATCTCTTAATGTGATGAGTTCACTTCACTGTCGACAATGTTCTTTACTTCAATCTTGTTCTTGGCTTTAGTGTTTGTTGGTGCTTCAACAAAGCTCACTTGTTCGTAAGTGAAAAATGCTTTCATTAGCTTTGCGACGGCTAAATAGAACTGTGCGCTATTCGCCGATTCAATTTGCGAAACCAACTTAGAAAACCAAGTAGCGATATGTGTATTGAAAAATTGCTGCTGAACGTTTTGTGGGTGTGCGTTAAGAAGAGCCATCACTTCACACAATGCGGCAATGTGATCTTCTGGTTCTTTGGTTTGTTCGTTTCGTTCAAAGCCTAAGTTGAGTAAGTCTTGTCGAATATGCGCCAACGGCTTTTCCATTAGTGAGCCTGTTAAGTGCCATGAGGCAAAAGGAACAACTTCTCCTCGGCCAATTCCAATAAATAGGTTTTGATATTCTTCCGAAACTTGCTCAAGCTCATTATCTTCGGCAGCTTGCTTGAGACTTGCCCAAGCCTGAGACATATCATCGCGACTTAGTGACGCCTCCAAACTTGCAAGCCAAGTTAATAGCTCTGCTGAAGGCTCTTGTCGTAATAGACTGGCGATTAACAGGTAAATATCCGTTCTCAGTGATTGTTCTTGCTGTGCTTCCATTGGATACCCTTACTAATATTTAAGCTGTTGTTCAGGCTGCTCTGCCATGGCTTCAAAAATGTCGATCACACGGCAGTCTTCACACATAGCGATTCGATTAATCGATAATTCATCTGAAAACTGAGAATGATTACGGAGCTTAGATTGCAACATGGTGATCATGGATTGAGGTGCAAATGGAGTTTTGCAGCGCAAACATTCCGCTGCTGGTTCTTTGTGAAGTGTGACAACTTGAGTACGAGACTGTTTATCCCAGTTCATACGAGGCTCTAACGATAAAGCGTTTTCAGGACATGCCTTTTCGCACATGCCACATTGAACACAATCTTGTTCGATAAATTGAATACTTGGTGATTGCCCGTCAGTATGAATTGCTGATGTCGGACAAACCGCTACACAAGCCATGCATAGAGTGCAATCTTTCGATTCACAAGACACAGAACCATAAGGAGCCGATGTAGAAAGTGGTTGAATGGTTTCTACCGGAATTCGATTACTGACCAGTGCGTCTAATGCAGTAAATAGGCGCTGACGTTTATTTCCTTCCAATTCACCGATCCAAAGATCAAAACTCTTTGTTTGAAGCGTCGGTAGACCCTCTCGTAAATCCTCTAGGTAAAGGATGTCGATACATTCTTTCTCAATACCTAATTGCTCTAACAGATCCTGAGCAACGCCAACTTCACTATTTAAAACTCTTAGAATCGTTGCTGGCATATGACGGCTTGCTGCGAATAAAACTTGAGTCGCGCCATTAGTCAGTGCCGCAAACCATGAATCAATTCCAACAGAAGGTAATTCTTCGACAATTACCGGAATAACGTTATCCGGTAGCGCTTTTAATGCCATCACGTTGTAAGTTTCATGGCGCGAACTGCAAATCAGAACAATTGGGTCTTCGCCGCCAGCTTGCTCGTAATTGGTCAGCGTTCGTTCAATGAATTTTTGTGTGTCTTGTGGGTTTGGCAAAGCGTAATGAATCGCTTCTGTTGGGCAGGCCGTTGCACATGTCCCGACACCTTGGCAAAGGTAAGGGTTAATTTCGATTTTATGTCCTATTTGATCTGAGCCTTCACTTGAGAGCGCGCCCGCCGGACAAGCTTCTACACATCGCTCACATCCTTTTACGCCACGTGAACTGTGCGCACATAAATCAGTATCTAGGCGGAAATATTTTGGTTTATCGAATGTCCCCATTAGTGTTGGAATCTCTTCCAATGCTTCCGCGAGCTTCGGATAACCACGGCCTACAGGGTAGTAGCCCGGAACCGGAACTTCCTCGGTCATACATCCATTAAGAGAAAGGTCGAGAACCACATCGAAGCAATCATGATTAATCGCGACTTTAGCAAGGTTGGTCAACGCGCCATTGCTTTCAACTTCAATTTTAAACGCACCTAGAAAGCCAGAAACTTCAATCGAGTTAGCAAAATAGAGGTCTGCAAACTCCGCCTTCTCCCCGTCAGTCGACAAAAGAGTTAGTGAGTTCATTTCTTTTAATTGTTCTGCCGCACTAATAATGATCGCAGTTGGACCAATAATTAGCGTGTTCCCACCACTTTCGTAACTCACTGTTGGGGGGATCAAATTGGACAGTTCGACTGTATTTTCAAATGCGAAAAGTCGAGCCTGACCATCGGTAGATGATGTTTGTTGTAATAATTGTTTTAACATTGCTCAGTTCCAGTTAGAACGAATTCCTGTGAATTGAGCTAGTCATAGCAAATAGTATTCCAACTTTTTATTTGTTTAAAATCAGTATCTTATGAATTTTATTTGTTTGTTTTATAAACTAGGTATCGTTACTAAAAACATATGCGACATTATGTCTCATCGGTCATGTTGATGATTTAGTCAAAATGTACCTATTTTATGTGTGGGATAATTTGTCTCACCTTTTTGACGTAATACTGAAAGTTATCGCGTCGAAGTCTCGTTTCCACGATGTGCTTAAATCGCCCTCTATTATCCGTAAATCATTGTGTGTTAATTAAAACTAAACGTTATGTTTATTTTTACTTGATTTACTAAACATGCAGCTTTCACTATCTTTTCGCCGTGAACTTAAGGCGGCGAATATTTCATGCTCCCTGCCTATTTTGTTTCACAGCTTTGGCGCTCACCAAAGCTAATAGATATATAAATCAAATAATTAGGTATCTAATATGAACAAGCCTTTAAAAGCACTTGTGCTAGCACTCGGGTTAACATTCGGTGCAGCAAATAGTTACGCGGTCACGATGGAACCAGTAGAGAAGGATTTCACTTTACAATTACTTGGTTCTGGCGGCCCTATCTCTGACGATTTACGCGCATCTTCAGGAGAGATCATTTGGTGGAAAGGAAAGTCCAGAGTCATGATCGATGCCGGTGGTGGTGTTTACCTTCGCTTTGGACAAGCTGGTGCTAAGCTCGAAGATTTAGACTTTCTCGGAATCACCCATTTTCACACCGATCACGTGACAGATTTACCTGCACTGTTAAAAGGTGGCTACTTCTTTAACCGTGAAGACGATCTTGATATCTCTGGCCCAATGGCTGGATCTGCATTCCCAAGCCTAACTGGATACATCAATGCCAACTTCAATGGAGAAGACGGCGCGTATGCTTATCTCAATGGTCTATACGACGGCAGTGACGGCTTATTTCCTATCACACTAACTGATGTGAATTACCAATCCGATGAACCAACCAAAGTGTATGAACAAGATGGGCTTACGGTTTATGCGTTAGGCATACCTCATGGTGATGTGCCTTGCCTCGCTTATCGCATCGAAAGTGAAGAAGGCGTGATCGTAATCTCAGCAGACCAAAATGGCAGTAACCCAGCGTTTGTCGATTTTGCTCAAGGCGCAGACATTCTCGTTATGCCTATGGCAATTCACGAAGAAGCGGATGGTGTGTCCTCTTACATGCACGCTAAGCCTTCTGTTATCGGAAACATTGCTAAGCAAGTTCAACCTAAATTGCTCGTGCTAAACCACTGGATGGGCGTGGGTGTCAGACATAAATCTGAATCAATCAAAGTCATCAAACAATTCTTCAACGGTGAAATCGTGGCGGGACGCGATCTCTCTAGCTACCCAATTAGTGCAGCAAAAGCGCTCTCAAATCAGGAGGTATCTCATGAACAATAAATTAGTGCTTTCAATCGCTATGACTTCTGTCATTACCTTAAATTCAGCAATGGTGCTTGCCGATACAACGCCACAAGCTCCGGTAGAAGCGAAACAGTCTTCTGGCCACGGTGGTAAATGTGCAGCAGGTAAATGTGGTACGGAGAAGCGATTTGAGAAACAGGAACTGACTAGTGATCCTCAAGGTCGTTTAGTTAGAGCTCGCGATGGCAAATGTGGATTGAACGCGCAAGGTATCGCGCCAACCGAACATCAAGTTGTGTTATCTAACAGCAAGATCACAGGTGGTGTATGCGGCCAATAAACGCCATGTCATCAATGACTCAGAGCTTAAAGGGAAATAACACTCTGCCGCGGCCCTGTATTAACTCTAACTCTAAAGGGATTGGTTTACGCCAAGAGCATATCGATGCGTTATGCGAACTACCAAAACACCCTGATATTGATTTTTTAGAGTTAGCGCCTGAGAACTGGATGAATATTGGTGGAGCCAGGCGCGAACAGTTACAAGAGATCGCTAGCAAGTATCCATTGGTAGCGCACGGGTTAAGCCTGTCAATTGGTGATTGCTTGCCTTTGAATGAAACCTTTGTTCAACAGGTGGCTCGATTTCTAGAAGAGTTTCGAATCGATATTTACAGCGATCACTTAAGCTTTTCTCGCGATAGCCAAGGGTATCTGTATGAGCTGTTACCCGTTCCTCGTTACAAAGAGAACATTCCCTTTCTTGCGGAACGAATCATGCGCGTACAGCAGATTATTCAAAGGCCACTAGTGCTAGAGAATATTTCTTATTACCACGACTACCAAGATGAAATGCCTGAAGGTGAGTTTATTGCGGAAATCGTAAAGCGCAGTGGGTGTGAGTTGTTGGTGGATATCAATAATGCTTTCGTAAACAGCAGAAACCACGGTTTTGATGCAAAAGAGATGCTGCGAACACTACCCAGTGATGCCATTCGCTATTACCACATAGCGGGACACTTAGAGGAAAGCGATCATTTCCTTCTTGATACACACGGAAAACAAGTGCAGCAAAGTGTAATTGAATTGGCTCAAGAGACCATCGCGATACATGGAAGTAAGCCTCTATTGCTAGAGCGAGACAACAACGTACCGCCATTGTTGGTGTTAACGGAAGAGTTACGTGAGATTCACGATCAAATTCTGATGCCAACTTGCTCAGTTCGGCTAAATACAGTGGAGGCAAACTGTGCTTAACCCACCAGACAAAATGGTGAGTCAAACACAAGCGCTCACGGCAACCATCCGCTCATCGAGTTTTGATCGTTCCGCATGCCGATATGGGGAGCTCGTTAGAGACAATGTAATGGGTGTACTCATGAACACTTATCCGTTGTTCTGTAGACAACTACCTAGCGAGCAACTGAATGCGCTCATTGAAGAATTTATCGATGTTCACCATGCAACCGAGCCACAGTTTCATCACATCGCCACTGAGTTTGCCAAGTTTATCCAACAGAGATCTCAGCAAAGTGATGTTGAACACTGTGTTGATGTTGCTTACAACCCTAAAAGCTTGTCGAGCAATGAAGTCGCGTTACTTGAATATGAATGGGCGGCGCTATCTGCAGAAGTTGATCCGGTTGTTCTACCCGACTTCGTTAAGTGGCACTTTGAAAATAATGAATGTTTTGGATTCGCTGTAGAACTCAATCCAACTATCCATTTACTAGCACTGCCTTTCATCGTTCATTGCGAGTCAGTGACTTTTTTAACCCACAAGCGTGACCATGTTTATTACGCCTTGTATCGAGACTCCCATCAGCAAGTGATGACGCTTGCTTTGCAAGAAATAGACGTTGCGATCATCCAAATGATCCAACAAGAACCAGTTCAAACACTAGAATGGCTACAACAAAACATCGCTCAACAAGCCGCTAGTTTTGATTTTATTGATTGGGTCGAACGGTTCTGCCAACTAGAACTGATTAGCGTTCGCCCTGTAGGAGAAATAGTATGATTAAGTCAGCCCTTAATTGGTTCGACGCATGTGTCGACAAATGCAAACAATACGATTACTTAGTATTACTTTCTGTTCGCCTTTACCTGATCCCTGTTATCTATGTGGGTGCAAGATCTAAGGTTCTTGGATTTTCTGGAACCGTTGCATGGTTTGGAGCTTCAGCCGCTGATGGCGGGCTAAACCTACCTTTTCCAGAATTACTTGCCTTTTTTGCCGCTGCAACAGAAGTGCTTGGCTGCATATGCATTGCATTAGGCTTATTTACACGCGTTATCTCTATCCCAATGATCTTCATGATGAGTGTGGCAAGTGCAATGGTTCACTGGAAGCACGGTTGGGACGCAATTGCGACCAGCGGTATGGAAGCAACAGTACGCTTGAATGGCTTTATTGAATGGTTAGCTGTTAACTTCCCTGGTCGCTACAACTACATCACCGAATTAGGTGACCCTGTAATGCTAAACAACGGTATGGAATTCGCAGGCACTTACTTTGTCATGCTACTTGTTCTTTTAGTTTACGGTGGTGGTCGTTATGTCAGCGCTGATTACTGGCTACGTAAACAGCTTGATAAAAAGCAAAATAAAACACTTCGTTGGTAATAGGCGCCCTCTTCAAGTCTAGCGCTAAATCTCCAATTAGCTCTTCCTAATTATTCATCTTATTTTCAATCATCTTACCCGTCACACTTGTGGCGGGAAGGAGTTCTTATGTTTACAGATGTCGTTGATCTGTCGCGGTTTCAATTCGCAAGTACCGCACTCTACCATTTTATTTTTGTTCCCCTGACTATTGGCCTTTCCTTCTTGCTCGCGGTGATGGAGTCACTGTATGTGATGACCGGAAAAACCATCTATAAGGATATGACCAAGTTCTGGGGAAAATTGTTCGGAATTAACTTTGCGGTTGGTGTCGCAACTGGCTTAACCATGGAGTTCCAGTTTGGTACCAACTGGGCTTACTACTCACACTACGTAGGCGATATTTTTGGTGCGCCGCTCGCCATTGAAGCTCTGGTTGCATTCTTCCTTGAGTCAACATTAGTGGGAATGTTCTTCTTTGGGTGGGACAAGCTTTCTAAAAGGCAGCACCTATCTATTACGTGGTTAACCGCTCTTGGTTCTAACTTCTCGGGGTTATGGATCTTGATGGCAAACGGTTGGATGCAAAATCCTGTCGGAGCCGAGTTTAATTACGAAACCATGCGTATGGAAATGACTAACTTCGTTGACGTTATTTTTAATCCCGTCACTCAAGTGAAATTCGTTCACACCGTGGCTGCTGGTTACACCACCGGGGCACTATTCATCATGGGTATCAGTGCCTACTACATGCTAAAAGGTCGTGATTTACCTTTCGCTAAGCGTTCATTCGCGATTGCTAGCGCATTCGGTATGGCAGCGATTGTGTCTACTCTAATGCTTGGCGACGAGTCCGGCTATGAACTAGGAGAAGTTCAGCAAGTAAAATTGGCCGCGATTGAAGCTGAATGGCACACCGAGGAAGCGCCAGCGTCGTTCACGCTATTTGGCCTCCCTAATCAAGAAACCATGGAAACGGATTACGCGATTAAAATCCCTTACCTAATGGGCATTATTGCGACACGTTCTTTGGATGAACCAGTGACAGGTATACGAGATTTGCTGGCAAATAATGAGGCTCGTGTTCGCCGAGGCATCCAAGCGTATGGCTTATTAGAGCAGTTACGTTCAGGAAATAAATCACCGGAAACATTAGCGCAGTTTGACGAGCTTAAGAAAGACTTGGGCTATGGCTTCTTAGTGAAGAAGTATACCGACAAAGTAACCGATGCGACTGAAGAACAAATCAAGCAAGCCGCGAAAGACACAATCCCTACGGTTGCCCCCCTATTTTGGAGTTTCCGAATTATGGTTGCATGTGGAATGTTAATTTTCACTGTGGTTGGCCTGTCATTTATCCAAACTTGCAGAGGAAAGATCGCTAACAACCGCTGGCTATTACGTTCAGCATTATTAGCAATCCCATTACCGTGGATTGCATGTGAAGCAGGCTGGTTCGTGGCTGAGTTTGGTCGACAGCCTTGGGCAATTGGTGAAGTACTTCCAGTTAATATGGCGGCTTCTAACTTACCAGCTTCAAGTATTTGGTTATCACTCGCGGCTGTTTACATCTTGTATACCCTTTTCCTCATTATCGAAATGTACCTAATGGTTAAGTTTGCGAAACGCGGGCCTAGCGCTTTAAAAACGGGACGTTATCACTTTGAGCAATCGGAAAATCAATTAGACCGATTGGTTGATCTTCACTAAGGAGCGAATGATGTTTGATTACGAAAACTTGCGCCTATTCACTTGGGCTGTCATCGGCGTGCTGCTGATTGGATTTATTATTACCGATGGCTTTGATATGGGCGTTGCAGCGCTACTCCCTGTACTAGGAAAAAACGATACCGAACGCCGAGTGATGATCAATTCGATTGCTCCACACTGGGATGGTAACCAGGTCTGGTTAATTACCGCGGGCGGTGCAATCTTTGCTATTTGGCCGTCGGTGTATGCCGCTGCGTTCTCTAGTTTCTATCTTGCCATGATTCTTGTGCTTGCAGCGCTATGGTTGCGCCCTATTGGAATGGATTACCGAGCGAAAATTGATAACCCGCAATGGCGTAAGGCTTGCGACTATGCGTTGATTGTTAGTGGCGTAATTCCACCAATTATATTTGGCGTAGGCTTTGGCAACCTAATGGTGGGGGTTCCGTTTGAATTCAATGAACTCTTAATGCTGAATTATAAGGGAGGCTTTTTAGACTTACTTACACCGTTCCCTATCCTGTGTGGCTTGGTGAGCTTAGGCATAGTTATTACACAAGGCTCAGCATTCTTAGGCTTAAAGACAGATGGAGAGCTCTGTGCGCGCTCTCGTAAGCTGACGGTCATTGTTGCAACCATAACGGCCTTCTTGTTTATCGCTGGCGGTTTATATTCAACGATAGAGCCTGGCTACATCATTACTAGCCCAATGGCGACTGATGCTGCCTCTAACCCGCTATTAAAGCACGTAGCGAAGTTTGATGGCCTGCTGCTACACAACTACGAAGCCTACCCGTTACTTTGGTTAATACCAGCAGCCGGTGTGGCGAGCTTATTCTTGTGTTCAATAACGGCTTTGTCCCAGCGCTCGGGATTAGCTTTCGTGTTTTCAAGCATTTCTATTGCGAGCGTGATACTCACGGCTGGTATTGCGTTATTCCCGATGATTATGCCGTCGAGCATCATGCCGTCGCACAGTCTTACGTTATGGGATTCGACATCAAGCCAACTCACGCTGTCCATCATCTCTGTGGTGGCGGTTATCGTCGTGCCAATTATTCTTGGCTACACCGCTTGGTGTTACTACAAAATGTTTGGACGCTTAAACAATCAGTACATTCACGACAATAGTTCATCGCTATATTAAGGAAATCGTTATGTGGTATTTTTGTTGGGTCTTAGGCGTATTGCTTGCCTGCTCGTTTGGAATTATTAATGCACTATGGCTTGAACAATCAGAATGGTTCGAAAAGAACTGATGTGTTCACCTTAATATGAGTGTTTTCCCCTGTCATTAACTAACGACAGAAGAAAAAATGCCTTCATGTTAACTGGTACAGTTCCAGGTATCGTGAAGGCTTTTTCGTATCTTTTTTGAAACTTGGGTTCAGCAATATTCTGACTCAGTGATGTCCCAATTGTCTCATGAGACAATTTGTCCCTATTTATAGTATGCCTACTTGGTCAAAATATACCAATTAGTAGATGGGCATATGAATCTAACTAGGGGTCAACCTTCCGATTAACAGTGAAGTTTGTTGTGTCAGCGTGTGTTGTTTCACTACTCTTTATCAGTTCTAGCGACTCAGTTTCGTTAGTTTGTGGCTCAACGGAGCAAGAAGTTTGTTCTTGATTAGTTGATGCCTGAATATCTGTTGGTTGATTCGTATCTTCATTAGAGACAACATGTTCGACGTTGTGCTCTGGCTCTTCTTCGATTTGTTCTTTCGCCCAACCACGCAGTTTACTTGCAACGTCTGATGACAATGATTTTACCGCTTTGTAATCGTGGTCGTAGTCGTTGAGCGCATCGACTTCACTAAACTCACCACTGAGGAATAGTTTTCTTAGCGCGGCTTTCTTTACTGCTGCTTCTGCGCCTGTCGCCAGTAATGCAGCGACTGAGCCTGGCTGTTCAGAATCAAGTTCATCACCTTTTTCACCATTGTTTGTCACCAGTTGCGCGTCTTCGGCATTTGAAGTATCAGCTTGAATATCAATCGTTGAAGTACTAACGCTAGCTGTTGAATCAACATCTAATTGATCGGGAACTTCTGGTTCATTCTGGTTTTTCTCTTGCTCAAATTTCCTTTGAGACCAACGAGATAAGAAACTACTTGCCACTCGAACGCCCCGCTCCTTTACGTTTTTTACGTCGCTGTTCAATCAACTCACCGTTACGTCCTATAAAGGCTTCCATCCATGCTTGAACGGGTAATGGCATGTCATCTGAAAGCACTAAGTAGTCACCATCCATATACTGGCCTGCGATACTTTGCGATGCAGTAAGCGCAACAATGTTTGGTTGTTCGTCGCTTTCTAAGTTATCTAAAACAACAAAGAGTTTCGGGCTTTGAGAACTTAAATTAAAACGATAGTCGGTACGCTCGTCACGATGTAGTTCCAAAATTGCTCGGTTGGCTTGGTTGTTGTTATCTTCACTTCGAAGGACAAAGCCTTCTAGTTGCCATTGAGTGGTAGTCCACATTCCAAGGGAAATTTCTTGTGCAAAAAGCTGACACTCAATTGGCCAAATGGTCTCTGTTTTATCCTGCGTGGTAATGTCATCTTTTTGTTGATTTGAGATAGTCATTACATCCTCATTCTTATAGTTTGTAGTCGCTGAGTTACAGTTTGTTAAAGTCGATAAAGCAAGTTCTGAGCCATCTTAACGAGTACTATTTCCCAGCGCTTATTACTTGGAACAAGACTTGCTTTAATCTGAGATAAGATCTGTAGCGCTGATGCGTTCACAAGCCAATGTATAAGTAACAACAAGGATCACGATAGTGGCTAAACCCAACATAATTAAAACGAGTGAGAACCCATTCCAAACAATGGAAGTCGAGGTCTTTGATGAATATGGTGAAAAGCTAACTAAGCAAATCGCTTGCGAACGCCCGCTCACCGTAATGCTGAACTGGAAGGAGATCGTGACCCTAATGACGCTAGGCTCGCGTCCTGAGTCTTTAGTGCTTGGGTATTTAAAGAATCAGAGTTTTCTTTCCGATCCAGAGGCCATTGAATCTATCATTATTGATTGGGAGACGCACAGCGCGGCTGTCGTGACCACTGAAGACACTGGCCATTTAGATGCTGCCCTTAAAAAGAAAACCGTTACCTCGGGCTGTGGGCAAGGCACCATGTATGGCAACGTCATGAAGCAGCTTGAAGATTACCAAGTTCCTCAAACAAAGCTTAAGCAATCTGAAATTTATACGGCGCTTGAAGCTCTAACCCATTATAACGATACCTATAAAAAAGCCGGCGCTGTACATGGCTGTGCGGTGTGTAAAGATGACCAAGTCCTTTCCTTTGTAGAAGATGTCGGTCGCCATAACGCGGTAGACACACTTGCAGGTGAAATGTGGATTAATGGTGAAAGTGGCCACGATAAAATCTTCTACACAACAGGGCGTCTAACATCTGAAATGGTAATAAAAGTCGCACAAATGGGCATTCCAGTGTTGTTATCACGTTCTGGCGTTACTCAAATGGGGCTAGATTTAGCACAGAAGTTTGGCATTACCACAATTGCGCGTGCTAAAGGTTTGAGGTTCCAAATCTTTACTGGTGCCGACAAGATTGATTTTGATGTAAAAGGTCATTTAAAAGACGACTAATATTGGGTTGAGAGCAACTACCGAGCTCTTTTCCTCTCGGAAGCAATCAAAAGCGGAAGGATAAACCTTCCGCTTTTTTATTTCCGAATGTAGATTGTTTTATCCATCGCTCGCTAACACTGTATTGAGGGCGCTTTGCTCTTTAGTTTGTTTCGGGGCCTGCTCTTTTCTTAGACTCATGTTTGCATCTAGGTAAATCATATCTTGGTTAGATAGGCTGTTTGCGCAATATTCTTCTCGCTCCAACTCATTAGCAGAAATACCTGACCACGCAGAAAACAAACATTCAAAATAGAAGAGTGAAAACGGTCGGTTTGAGTCTATCACTATTTCTTGGTTAGCTAGCGCTTCTAATGATCCAGTCATCAACAACGGCACCTGTAAGGAATCAAGATCAGGCGGGATTCTAACGTCATGTTTTAACGACATTTCACCATTAGGTTTACCCAAACCATGATCTGAGAAAAACATGTATTCCCCTCCCTTGCTTTGGACCAAGTGAATTAACTGTTCTTGCAAAGAGTCAGTGTAAAGAACGCTATTGTCATAATGGTCTAGGTCTGGGGCTCCTGAGTCGAATACAGAGAATTCTGCACTGTATCTGTCTTCAAAGTTCATATGGGAGCCATAAAAGTGAAGAATGATCAGCTTCTTATTAGTGTTTAGATTTATCGCCTTTTCAAGTTGACTATATAAGGCCTCATCCAATTGGCTGCCGCCTTCATCTTGCGAAGTAAAGTATGTTGTTTGCGCTTGGTTGGCTAAACTCGTGATCGAAAAGTCCCATTGCCCGAATTCAGCCTGATTAGACAGCCAATAGGTTTCGTAACCAGCATCGTTAGCCAAATGGATAATGGATTTAGATAAGTCGGGAAGGCTTTTGGTCTTTGTCAAAATAGCAGGGATCGAGCTCCATGTATTACTACCTGCTGCGTATACCTGGTCAAACACCGTTAAACTCGATTGGAGTGCATTAAGCTTGGGAGTGGTTTCCCTATCGTAACCGTAGATTCCCATATTACCGGCTCGCAAAGATTCACCTATACCGATCACAAGTAACTCCGGCGCTTGCTTGCTAACGCTTACGCCAGTCCAAGATGTTTCAGAATTCACTTGCATGGTTAATAGCTTCACTGAATCGACAATTGCGATCAGGCTTTCAAAAGGAGGAAACCGTAGGGACAATTTATGAAAAGTGTACTCGATGGTGCTGAACGTCTTGGAATTCCCTCTTGATGTACCTTTGTTCAAGTAGTCTTCATAAAACGCATTTTTATACACACCGGGCATCTGTATCAGCAACGGTATTAAAAGATACGCAAATCCTACGCTCGCAGTAGTAAAGCCAACCAACCTTCCTCCTGTAAACTGAGCTGTACCCATAAACAGTACTGATAATACCGCGAGTAATGCTTCTATTAAGTAAGTCGACGCAAAGCTGGCAGATTCCCCAAGCGGTGCATTGATTACGCTCATCACTATGCTTATCGACAATGACGATTGGTACGTCAGTTGAACAAAGAGTTCAATCCCAATAAACAAGGCGACAATAAATTGAAGAGGTTTAAAAAACGATAGACAGCGCAAAATCGCGTAAATGAGAATAGCGAGCAATAATACGTGTATCGATCCTTTCACGAGAGACTCTGATAACTTATCTAAGCTCAAAGCCCCGCTCACCGCTAAGCAGCTCAATATGGCTAGTAAGTGGGATATATGAGCTTTACGATCGCTGGTCTTTATCATCTGTACATCCCTGTGTTGATTGATAGATTGGCAAGTCACTCAATATGACTCTCACATTATCTCGTTCAAACAACTGACCTACTTTGGCTTGTTCGTTCACTGTAAACAACAACGTTGGTATTGAAGACAGTTGGAATTGGAATCGGTCAGAATAATTGTCTAGATCCGTGGAAACTGCGGTGAATTGACCCAATAGGTATTTAATCTTTATTTTAAATGTATGAATAAAATAAGAAAAAGTGCTGAAATCATTAGTAAGCGTTACCCAGTAACTTGTGATGAAGTCTCCCTCGGTGAACGTTTTTAATGCGTGTACATCTATTGATTCAACCACAAAGCGCGATTTAGGAACGAGCTTGCTAGATAAGGTTTCGAGTCTTGCTAATGCTAATTTCCGTTCTTTTGAATCCAATTGGTAAAGGTTTTTGAAATCGAGCCAGTAGTACTTATCTTGGCCAAAGGTTTTGAAAACTTGTTCTAGGGTTAGTAACTCTGGGGTATACACATCTATCTTGTCATGAGTAACGACAAATCGATTTTGATCGCTATAAAAGAACAGATCTAGTTCAATCCCACGTGCTCCTTGCTTAAAAGCGGCATCAAAGGCAGAAAGTGAGTTTTCTGTCTCGTGAGTCGTTAGCCCTCGGTGCGCCCATACTTGCTGACATTGATGAAGAATATCAGAGCTTGTCCCTTTCGCGATGGAAGCCGTATATACAGCAATAGGAATAAACAGCACCAGTGTCATTGCGATCACTAACATTTGTTTAAAGCGGTGTGCTACATGTGTCTGCAACAAAATCACCTCATAAATCCGTGGGTTACCTATAAGTAACTATAGGAAAGATTTCACCACCAAGAGTGTTTTGTGCAACACGATTGTTATTAGTAGATATATTAATACGTCCAATAATTGGGAATGTTCGTAACTATAAAAAGTTCATGATTAATGCTCAGTAATAGCCACTCTACTGAAGTGGATATAAATCCTAAAGAAAAAACATATAAATCAATGTGTTAAATCATAGCGGATGCAGTTATCGATATTTTAATTAGTAAATTACACGCTAAACCTGCTTTGCGAAAATAAACAACAACTTGCATAACAAGTGGCAACTGCTATTAGTTAAAGACTCGCTGTAATAAAAACGTCATAGAACTTTAATAATTCAGCGGTTATTTAACGTCAGATTACCTAGGAGGTATCCATGACTAGGCAACCTATTATAACTCGCTTGTTACAATCGCTTTCGATTCGCGCACAACTCATTCTAATTACTTGCTTTTTGTTGGTGGGAATTGCGAGTTATGGCCTGTACGAACAGTATAGTTTCCAGCAATTGGGGCAACTCAAACATGCAGACCACGAAAACCAAAGCAGTGAGATTGATCTCCTGACTTTAAGAAGGCATGAAAAGGATTTTCTTGCCCGTCAGCATCCAAAGTATTTAGAGCGATTTGATACCACTTTATCGACGCTAGAAAAACGCATTCGAAATATCCAAAGTCTACTCAATGAACACAGCAGTAAAGTTCAAGACTCTGTGTCTTTATCTTTAGATACCCTAGCCCTTTATCAAACCCAATTTCATCAACTGGCGAGCCAATTACAAGCCCAAGGCTCGAAAGACGCAACGGGGTTAAGTCAGGCTGTGGTTGAGTCTCGATTACAACTGTCTACCGAGATCAACCAATTAGGCGATTTTGAGCTTCAATCGGCTTACACCAAGCTTCTATCGAAAAGTACGCGATTTGTTGAAAACCCGAATGATGAATCGCTCAAGAACTACATCACTGAATTAAATGTGTTTGAAAGCAAAGCTAACCGTTACAGCTTCTTAGCGGATACTTTTTCTGGGTATAAATCCGCTGCACTTGCATTGGCAGAGTCATACACGGTAATTGGCCTAAGCGCAGACCAAGGTTTACAAGGCGCGCTTAGAACGAACGTACACAAAACTGAAGAAGCCATTCACAATCTGCAAGATAAAATCACAACGCTTAATGCTGAGTTGACTGAACAAGTCACCTTTAGACTTCAAGTCATGGGGCTTGCGATTGCTCTTACTGTTTCTTCACTACTACTGATTATTGGCAAAAGCATTACCTCTAGAATCGGAAAAATTACCGCTTTAATGAAGGAGATTTCGGAAGGAAATGGCGATCTTACCGTTCGAATGAACGCAAAAGGCAATGATGAATTAGCTCAATTGGCGAATTCGTTTGATGTATTTATCGCGAAGCTTCATAACAACATTTCTGAGATTGCTTCAGTTATGCATACCCTATCTGAATGCGCGGCTACATCCGAGCAAGCTGCGAATCAAAGTATTGCGAACGCAGAACAACAGAAAATAGAATCCGAATCAGTCGCAACTGCCGTTAACGAATTAGTGATGACCAGTAACGAAATCACAGCCAATATCGAGAGCGCCGCGGAAAACGCACTACGCGTTAAGACCGAAGCGGAAAAGAGTATGCAAGTTACCCATACCGCAGGAAAAAGCATTCAATCACTGACAAGTAACATTGCTGATTCGCAACAGCTAGTTAATGAGTTGTCACAACACAGCCAAGAAATTCGTACTGTAATTTCTACAATTACAGGGATTGCCGAGCAGACTAACCTACTTGCACTTAACGCAGCGATAGAAGCTGCTCGTGCTGGCGAGAATGGCCGTGGATTTGCAGTCGTTGCAGATGAAGTAAGACAACTCTCACTGAAGACCAATGAATCGACCAAACAAATCGAAGACACGATTAATGGGCTTACGTCTGGCGTAGAAAATACAGTGACCATGATGCAGAACAGCCTAGAACAAGTAAACGCGACTAATGATCAAACCGTGCTTGCTGTAGATTCAATTCAAAAGATTGTTGATCAGATCAGTGAAGTATTTGATATGAACGCACAAATTGCGACGGCGTCCGAAGAGCAATCTATGGTGTCGGCAGACATCGACCGAAATATCACGCAAATTGCAGATTTAGCGGGAAGCACAGCCGTTCAAGTTGCAAGAACAGGCACTTCAAGCCAAGAAGTTATCGGTGTTAGTCGGAAGTTGGAAAAAGTGGTCGCTCAATTCAAATATTAGCGCTCCTAACCCCACCTAGATTTTAACTATCTGTAGAACGCAAAAAGGCTCCCATCGGGAGCCTTTTTTCATAGCGTTATAGTATCGAGTATTAACCTTCGATATTACGTGCTTTCAAGAATTCAGCGTAAGTGCCACGGAAGTCGTGGATCTTGCCGTCTTTGATCTCAAGAATACGAGTCGCTAGTGAGTCTACGAATACACGGTCGTGAGATACGAAGAACAATGTGCCTTTGTAGTTCTCAAGCGCTAAGTTAAGTGCTTCGATAGATTCCATATCCATGTGGTTAGTTGGTTCATCCATTAATAGGATGTTTGGTTTATGCATCATGATCTTGCCTAGAAGCATACGACCTTGTTCACCACCAGAGATAACCTTAACTGACTTTTTAATGTCGTCTTGGCCAAATAGCATACGACCAAGGAAGCTACGAACAACCTGCTCGTCTTCACCTTCTTGACGCCACTGGCTCATCCAGTCGAATAGGTTCATGTCTTCTTCAAAGTCATGAGCATGATCTTGAGCGTAGTAACCGATGTTTGAGTTTTCAGACCACTTGTACTCACCAGTACGAGGCTCTAGTGCGCCAGCTAATGTGTTCAATAGTGTCGTTTTACCCACGCCATTCTCACCGATGATCGCAACGCGCTCACCTACTTCGAAAATTGCATCAAACTTAGCGTATAGATCTTCTTCAAAGCCTTGAGACAGATTCTCAACAACTAGAGCATTACGGAATAGCTCTTTAGATTGTTCAAAACGGATGAATGGGTTTTGACGGCTTGATGCTTTAACTTCTTCAAGTTGAATCTTGTCGATCTGTTTAGCACGAGATGTTGCTTGCTTAGCTTTAGAAGCGTTAGCTGAGAAACGAGAAACGAAAGTTTGAAGTTCAGCAATTTGTGCTTTCTTCTTAGCGTTATCTGACAATAGGCGTTCACGAGCTTGAGTCGCAGCAGTCATGTACTCATCGTAGTTACCAGGGAATAAACGTAATTCACCGTAGTCTAAGTCAGCCATGTGTGTACAAACACTGTTTAGGAAGTGACGGTCGTGCGAAATGATGATCATTGTGCAGTTACGTTGGTTCAGTGTTTCTTCCAACCAGCGAATTGTGTCCATATCCAGGTTGTTCGTTGGTTCGTCAAGTAGCATGATGTGCGGGTCTGCAAACAGAACTTGAGCCAATAGAACACGAAGCTTCCAACCCGGAGCCACTTCACTCATCAAACCGAAGTGTTGCTCTTCTGGAATACCTACAGCAAGAAGAAGTTCACCGGCTTTTGCTTCCGCCATGTAACCGTCCATTTCAGCGAACTGAACTTCTAGGTCGGCTACTTTCATGCCGTCGTCTTCGCTCATTTCAGCTAAAGAGTAAATGCGATCACGCTCTTGCTTCACTTCCCACAACTCTTTGTGGCCCATGATAACCGTGTCGATTACTGTGAATTCTTCGTAGGCGAATTGATCCTGGTTTAGCTTAGCAACGCGCTCATTTGGATCGTAACTTACGTTACCGCCAGATGGCTCAAGCTCGCCAGACAGAATCTTCATAAAAGTCGATTTACCACAGCCATTCGCGCCAATCAGACCGTAGCGGTTACCTTCGCCGAACTTAACAGAAATGTTCTCAAAAAGTGGCTTAGCGCCGAATTGTTGGGTGATATTCGCTGTAGAGATCAAAACCTTTACCTTATTAATATGAAAAACGCCGCAACGGTACTTGTTCAGCGCTCGAACTGCAAGCGTTGTTTTGCTTTCTCCACGCAATTAAAACAAATACCGACCGATAAGCTAATACTGACTTTCGTTTGAGTACCATCACATTATAGCGTTGCGAAACCTCACGAATATGACAACGATTCGTTTAATAATTGTCCAATCACTTGTTCTATCAATACCGAACTGCACTTTGTAAAGACTATTCAGATTAAACGCACTACACTTATTCAATCTAAACAGGATGTTAAAAGTGAACTTTATGCGCTATCTATTAAAAATGCTGGTTGCTTTATCAGTCATTTTTTCTTCTCACGTTTTGTCAGAATGGCAATACCTGCCAGACAACCAACCCACGATCGCAAACGTTGCTGCCAGTATCAGGGATGAAGTGGCAAAAATTCCTGATCCACTGTTTATGTCTTCAACCGACAAAGTGAAAGTGCGTCAGCTGTTAGAGGCAACTCTAGATGAGCAACGTGCTCAAGGGGATGTCTTTTCTAATGGTCTCTCAGCGTATGTCGATACTTTCGATGATGAACAATGGCAACAAGTTGAATCCAGTTACCTTACCTTGACGAGTATTAGCCAAAGCAAGCAAAGGCTGCTTGAGTTAACGACTCAGAAGACGCGTGAAGCTCTAACGGGATTTGGACCACAGGGAGTGACTCAATTTAAACAAGAATTGACGCTTACTCAGCTAAATGCTCAATACGCGCTGTATTTCCAACTACGTAGCTTTAAAGCTCTAGTGAATGATTTGCTAATTTCACCTATCCCGGTGATTTGGGCTGGTACAAAAGTATTCTTTACCTATTTAGCTCTTACGTGGTGGCTAGCCAACAGTAAGCGTTTAATTCGAGCGTTCAAAAGTAATATCCTCGACGCGCAGACTTTGCCGCCATTATGGGTTCGTTTAATTTGGTATGTAGGTCGAGCCAATAAAGCGATCGCTTGGCTAATCGCCATTACATTGTCACTGAGAATCTTGTCTGAGATCCCGAGCCTTCAACATCTCATTTATCTCGAAATATTCACTTGGTGGGTGCTAGGTGGCTCAATTGCGATTAGCTTTATTCTTGAATTTGCGTATAGAAATAGTAGAGCTTCAAGCAAAGAAAGTATCGCGCTTCGCTTATCAACAATTCGCCGATACGTATGGAGCGTTATTGTTGCTGGCGTGATATTACAAATATCGGTTAGGACGTTAGGCGAAGGGACTATCTACAACTGGATTTCTAGCGCCCTATTCTTCTGGTTTGTCTTAGTCACCGTATCGGTACTTCGACTGTGGAGAGCTAAGGTATTCGAAGCAACAAGCAAGATTTCTGAAAAACCTTGGTGGATGATCTGGGCTATCAACAAACAAGATGTTTTCATCGTCCGAATCCTGGCCACAGCCATCGCAGCGACTTGGGTGATCGTTCACAACTGTAAACTTCGTTTAATCTCTGGGTTATCTAACTTTACTTTGTTCAGCCAAGCCCTTGCTTATTTGTTTAAGATTGAAGTCGCGAAGCAGAAAGGCAACGTTTCATCTAATCAGCAGCTTGTTCGAGTCAAAGGAGATGAGACCTTTCAATATGTGCTTCCGGGGAATGATTACAGCGAACTCGTTGATTATGCGACGCCAGAGATAAAACAGCTCTCCAAATATCTGCTTACCGATAGCCCTGCTATCTGCGTTGTGTCTGGAGAACGTGGCGTCGGCACCACCACGATGCTCAAACAGATCTTACACAAAACGAAAAATGCCGAGCCTATTTACTTAAGTTGTCCTTACTCTGGTTACTCCGAATTGCTCGCACACCTTGCAGTGAGCCTTGGACTAAATGAAGAAGCAACGGAAATCCAAGTGCTTTCTCACCTAAGATCAAGTCAAACCACTTATCTAATCGCGATTGATAATGCTCAGCGCTTAGTTAAACCAATGGTAGGAGGCTTGAACGACCTGATTCGTTTAACCAACTTATTAAGACGTTCTAAGAAAAATCACCGTGCCCTTTTTGCTATAGAAAAATCAAGCTGGCGTTTTGTTGATAGAGCTCGAGGCGAGCGATTACTTTTTGACTTAGTCACTTTCCTCCCTAAGTGGACAGAAACTCAAATCGAGGCACTACTCAATACACGCATCAATCAGAATGAAGACTTCCCTCTTAGCTTTGAGGGGCTCACCGTACCTAAGCAATGGGACCAACAAGAAGTCTCTGAAGAAGAGCGTGCTAAGCAAGGCTTCTACCGGATACTTTGGCACTATTCAGATGGTAACCCGACGGTTGCGCTGCGTTTCTTTCGTTTATCACTTAACCGCCATAAAGAAACTGAGCAAGTTTACGTTCGTTTGTTCTATGCACCTGAATCCGAAGAGTTAGAAAAAATGCCTAAACCTATGTTGGCGGTGCTGCGTTCCATCGTACAGCTAGAAATCGCTTCTCCAGAAGAGCTGTCCGAATGTACGCAACTCACCATTGCAGAAGTGGTTGGTACGCTCCGTTACTTCCAAAGTCGTGGGTTTATCGACTGGAGCGAAGACAAAGCTCGCGTTTCAGACCATTGGTTTAGACACATTACCAACGTATTAGATCGACAACATTTATTGGTGAAATAAGATGACAAAGATTTTCTTACTATTAGCGGCCATTTTTATTTCGTTTAATTCAAGCGCAGCCGAAGACATTGCAAATCTCGATAACATCCAGCAATTCGCGAGCTTGATTCGTTGGAGTGGCGTATTTTTCTCTGTACTCGTGGTTGGGGTTACTTGGCTACTGATTAAGTTTATGAATTCAATGGTTGAAAGCATCGGTCGTCAATTTGTGCAATATCGAATGCTTCTGCAGAAGGTTCAGTCCTTCCTTCAATTCTTTATCTATATGACCGCTGGTTTAGTGGTATTCATGATGAGCTTTCGAATCAATGACCATATTCTTGCTTTAATCGGAGGCACGCTTGCTGTTTCTGTTGGCTTTGCGCTAAAAGACCTTGCCGCGTCCTTTATTGCTGGGTTGACCGTCATGATTGACCGACCGTTCCAAGTAGGTGACCGCGTCACATTCGAGGGCAATTATGGCGACATTATTACGATAGGTTTACGTTCGGTTCGAATGAGAACGTTAAATGATGACATCATCACCATTCCTAACAATAAGTTCTTAAATGAAGTTACCACCAGTGGCAACTATGGGGCTCTAGACATGCAAGTGGTTATCCCCTTTTATATTGGGATGGACGAAGACATAACGCTAGCCCGCGATTTGATTCAAGAAGCCGCTTCGTCTAGTCGCTATATTCACTTGCCTAAACCTGTAACTGTTTTAGTTCAGCAAACTATCACTGATAATTACCTAGCGATTAAACTAACGTGTAAAGCGTATGTCGTTGATACGACTTATGAAAAGCTCTTTGAGACAGATATTACCCTTAGAGTAATGAAAGAGTTCAAGAAACACGGTATTAAGCCACCAGTCATAGCATTCAATACGACCCAATAACCCAAAGATGCCACTTAAGGTCAATTGGCGTAAGTGGCTTTATTAACGTCACCTTGTTATTTTTACAGGCTTTTGTTTTCTAACTCTTTCATTTTCTTTAACAAATCAGCTATATTCCAACTAAGAATCAGACCCGTAGATCACTCACATGAAAAACTTCGATGCCAACCTATTAAGAGTTCTTGCAGTATTACTTGAAGAACGCAGCGTAACAGCCGCCGCTGAGCGTCTGTATAAAAGCCAGTCGGCAGTGAGTAAACAGCTTGGTAAACTGAGAGAAACGTTTGATGACCCGTTATTTGAACGCCAAGCTACGCATTTAAACCCGACTCCGAAAGCACTCTCGCTCGCGCCCCGTGTGTTTGAGATACTCAATCAATTAGATCAATTGGCTATCCCATTAGAGTTTGAGCCTCAGCATAGCCAGAGGACCTTTCAATTCGACTTATGTGAAACCGCTTATTCATCAATATTTCTCGACTTCATGCCTCCGCTGTTGGAACAAGCGCCAAACATTAAAGTGCTAAACCAACCTTGGTCGGATAATAGCGTTAATCGTTTATTAAGACGTGAAGTCGATTTTGGTGTTGGCATTTTCGAATGGGATGAACGTGCAGAAACCCACTATCTCAATATTCCTGATGAATTGCATTACGTTGAGCTGATGCGGGATAGCTCGGTTTGTTTGATGCGTAAGAACCACCCGGCACTTGCCGAAGAATGGACCATGGACACTTTCTTAAAACATCGTCACATTGAGCTAAAGATTGGCGGAATGGAACGTTGGCTACTTAATGAAGTGTTGTCTTTAGAGCATAAGCAGCTTAATACCGCGGTAAACATGCCAGATATTAACAGCGCTATGAAGTTGTGTGCTCGAAGTGATCTATTTTTATGTTGCCCAGCCTCATCGGTAGACTCTTTTCAAAGCAGCTCAGAATTGGTCGCAAAGTCCCTACCACTTGACCTGAAATCTGGCGGACTAGCCTTAGTTTGGCATAAGCATTTCGACAATGATCCAAGCCACAAATGGTTACGAGAATTAATCATCAGCAGCACAAGTTCCTAGCGAGGTTTGTAAAAAAGCCCTCGCTCTATGAAGATTGAGGGCTTTCTCAGTCAAATTAAGTGGTTTTAAATATTGGCGATCATTAGCTCTTTTTCAGCCTTGTTTGGCAGGTAAACACTGAAACAACTCCCTTTACCTACTTCTGATCTCACCTTAATCTCGCCGCCGGTATGACTTAAGATGCTCTGTGATACAGACAGCCCAAGCCCAGTACCGTCACGCTTTGTTGTATAAAATGGAGAGAATATTCGACTCAATTGTTCTTCACGGATCCCACAACCTTCATCTTCAACATGAATGACCGCACCTTGAATTTCTCCGTGCTCTATCCAGTCCTCAGACAATATTGTTAAACGCCCTTCTCCATTCATCGCATGGATGGCATTCATCTGCAGGTTCACTAAAATTTGCAGCAACTGATTACGATTCACTTCTACCGATGTTTTAGCCGTGAGCTTAGAAATATATTCAATATTCTTCTTCTTCGCTCCGGTCTTAACCAAGGTGATACTCTCATCAACGATTGGATTAATGTGCTGCCACGTGATTTCGTCTTGCACACCGCCCTGTCGGCTGTATTGCAACAAGCTCCGTGTGATGTTTCGGATACGGTCTATCTGTTCCATAATCGCCGTGATTTCTTCGTCAACTCGCTCAGCATCATTGGCAAGCTCAAATTTCATCAACTCAACATTGCCAAGGATCACGGCAGTTGGGTTGTTGATCTCATGAGCAATGCCTGCGGTAAGTTCACCTAATGCCGCCAGTTTCTCATTCACGACCAACTTATCTCTCGCTTGGTTGAGCAGTTTAATATGGTGCTCTAATTGCTCGGTCTTCTCTTTTAAACTGGCCGTTCTTTCAGTGACTTTGCATTCTAGTCTTAGTGCCGCGTCGTTGATTTCTTTATTACGTTGATGAAGTAAATCCAACATTTTATCGAACTGTTTCGCGAGCTGAGTAAGTTCATGTTTATCATCGAGCCCTAACGTACCAATACGTTTGTCTTGCCCCATCTGAACCAATTTGACGACTTTGTGGATACGTTCGATTGGGTTGAATAAGTCTCTTGCCCCTCTATACACAATAAGACCAGATACTAATAACAACGTCAGTATGGTTAAACTGATTTCACCTAAATTGGTTAGGTAAGTTTTGATCAACGGCCAGATCAAATAGCCCGTATAAAGCATGCCGATCACGTTGTCATATTGATCCCGAATTGGCTGATACGCAGTAATGTACCAAGCATCATGAACATAAGCTCTGTCGTGCCATTCTTGCCCTTTATTAAGCACTTTAGAGTGCACTTCGTGCGAAACTCGCGTACCAATTGCGCGTCCAGCACGCTCGTCACTATCTAACGGAACATTAGTGCTAACCCGTAAATCATCGAGAAACACTGTAACCGTGCCTGTTCTACGTATAGAACCTTCGCGTGGTGGGTAAATTAAGTTGCGAATTTGATCAACAAGTACCGTCGAGTTGTTCAATAGGATCCCACCGTCCAAGAATCCAATAATATCGTTGTATTTGTTGGTAATTGGAATCACGGTTCGGCTCACTAAGCCGCGAGTTTCGACGCCATTTCCATTTAATAATGGGACTTCAGCCCGAATGGCTAGCTCATGATCGAGCGCGTCGAGCTCTTTTTCATTGAGCACATCGAAGAAGGACTCTTTACGTGTGAGATCGAGGAACTTCCACTTGTTCTCCATGGTATTAACACGGTGCCAGCGTAAAAAGTCCAACTGATAACGCTTGCGGTTGTCGGTTACCCATAAAGCGAAATCGGTGTCTTGGTACTCACTTTCGAGTCTGGAGCGAAAATCATAAGAATCAGCAAAAGCTTTTACATTGTTTGCTTGTTGATGTTGGATAAGGTTGATGCTGTTATCGGCAACGTCCAAACGTTCAGATACATCAACCAAAGCCCCTTGCCACGTGTAATGAACCGACCAATACATAGTAATCGCGATCAGAGCACACAAGGTCAATATAATTGGGGCTGAAGTGAGGAACAGCAGGCGATAACGCACCATCGTTTTGAATCGAAATCGCCATTTGGAAGCTAAATTATGAATCGGCATATTCCGAACCTTCTGCGTACCACTCTTTGTATTTTCGTTCTAAAGTTTTACGAGCAACTCCAAGATCACGAGCAGCAGCCGATTTATTACCATCATGATGGGCAACCAGCTGTTCTATATGAGCTTTCTCAACCTCTTTTAGCGTCCAGTCATTTGGGTAGCCTTCTTCGCCATCCTTTACATCTATGCTCGGTAATTCTGCAGTATGTGACACCGTCACCGAAACATGAGTGGGTGTGACTTCTCCACTTAGTTCTCGCCAATAGTGTGCTGGTGGCTTGCCAAGTAATATGCATCGTTCCATTAGGTTTTTCAGTTCACGAATATTCCCTGGCCAGTTGTATTCGTTCATCGCCAAAATGTCTTCATGCGCCCACATTGGCTCAGGCATTCCTAGCTCACTAGATAAAATGCGTGTGAAATGTGGGACTAATTCAATGAGATCTGAAAGTCGTTCACGTAATGGTGTGACATCAACCTTTAGTACGTTGAGTCGATAATAAAGATCGCGTCGGAATGTACCTTTATCGACCTCTTCCTGCAAATTGCGGTTAGTCGCTGCGACAACACGTACATCAACTGAAATTTCACGCTCACTGCCCACAGGTCGAATCGTGCGCTGCTCTAATACTCGTAGTAGCGCTGATTGCATAGGAAGTGGCATCTCACCGATTTCATCGAGAAATAACGTTCCGCCATTTGCGACTCGAAACAAACCTTCCCGGCTTTTCTTCGCTCCAGTAAACGCCCCTGAAGTGTGACCAAACAATTCACTTTCTAAAAGCTCAGGCGCAATTGCTCCGCAGTTGATAGGCACAAATGGTCCGGTTCTTTTACTAGCTTCATGAACACCACGCGCCACCAACTCTTTACCCGTACCAGATTCCCCTTCTATAAGTACTGAAGCTCGTGAAGGAGCAAACTGAGTAATTAACTGTTTAAGCTGTTTGGTTTTATCGGAACTTCCAATGATCTCAGTAGTGATATGGCGGCTGATATCTCTTTTTAGAGCATACTGCATACGTTGCTCTAGTCTTTTGTCCATGCAACCTAATACTGCTTGAATCATTTGCTCTAGATTGAATGGTTTGAGTATGAAGTCAGAAGCCCCAAGCTTTAGCGCCGAGATGGTCATATCTAAATCCGCGTAGCCCGTCATGAATATTACGTCTGAACGTTTATCCGGGTCATTAAACGCTTCTTCCCACTCGATTCCCGAACGACCAGGCAAGTTGATATCAAGCACGATAAGATCAAAATGATCTTTGCATCTGAGTATTTCAGCTTCTTCAACTGAGCCTGCGCACTCTACTTTTCCAAAGAATTTACCTAACGCCTTCTTTAAAATTGCCTGCATTCCTACTTCATCATCAACAACCAATACTGAAAAAGCTTGGTATTGATTAGGTAGGGAATGCTCATTGCTTTGATCGTTACGAGTGAGAGTAGACATAATATTCTTATGGTTATCGAGTAATGAGACAGAGTGTACCAAGTATAAGTAAGTTCAATAGGTTTAATATGCGACATTTTGTCCTAGCTCAAACTTTACTTGTGTTATTTGTCAATGCTGCACGCTAATTGTTTGAATTAACGTCATTTTTTAGAACTGCAGATATGTCCATTCTTGGCACTAAGATTGCTTTAACGATTATTACGATATGCAGACACCTGTATTTCAAAAGAAAAAGGTCAAAAAGAGCGGAGTTTCTTAAGGCCCTTATCGACTATCTATAATCAGAATGGACATAATAATGAAAGCAATCCCCTTAACAATTGCAGCCCTTTCTATCGTCAGCTATTCGGCTAGTAGCGCAGAAGATACTTCACATATCAAACTTGCCACCACAACCAGCACTTATCACTCAGGTTTACTTGACTACCTACTGCCTGAATTTGAAAAAGACTCCGGATACAAAGTTGATGTCATTGCAGCAGGTACAGGCAAATCATTGCGCATGGGCCAAAACGGCGATGTTGATTTGGTGATGACCCACGCACCTAAAGCTGAAGCGAATTTTGTAGAAAAAGGCTACGGCGTACTTCCACGCAAGTTGATGTACAACGACTTTGTGATTGTTGGCCCAGTCACCGACCCTGCAAAAATCGAATCTCAAAAAACGGTTGCTGAAGTATTTAAATCAATTGCGACAAACAACGTAACCTTCGTTTCTCGCGGTGATGACTCCGGCACACACAAAAAAGAAATGGGGATTTGGGCGCAAACTGAGATGGAGCCAAATTTTGGTGGTTACCGCTCTGTAGGCCAAGGTATGGGGCCAACGCTTAACATGGCGGCAGAAATGCAAGGCTATACCATGACTGACCGCGGTACTTGGCTGGCCTATCAAAACAAATTGGACCTATCGGTACTTTTCCAAGGCGACAAGAACCTATTTAACCCTTACCAAGTGATCTTGGTGAACCCTGAACGTTACCCTGCCATTAACTATCAAGGTGCAAAAGTGTTTAGTGATTGGTTGGTTAACCCAAAAGGCCAAAAACTGATTAACGAATTCAAATTGCATGGTAAGCAGCTATTTGTCGCTAGCGCTGAATAACACACGATTGGCTAACTAACACGAGAAACTTCATGACCCTTTGGCAGACGACGCTTGACGCGCTAAACCTGTTGGTAAACTTCGATAACGAACTGTGGCAGATCGTTGCTGTTTCGTTCAGCGTTTCACTCTCTGCAATTTCGTTAGTGATTCTGCCTTCGATCATTATGGCGTTCTTACTCGCGTATACGAACTTCCCTGGTAAGTGGGCGGTCTTGTCCATTATCAATACGCTTCAAGCTATCCCTACCGTTGTTATCGGGTTACTTCTTTATATGATGCTTTCTCGATCTGGCCCTTTGGGTGATTGGCAAATGCTATTCACCCAAAAGGCCATGATATTTGGTCAGATGCTAATTTGTTTTCCTATCTTGGTGTCGATGATGCACGGAGCATTACAAGCTAGTGATAGACGTGCCCTAGAGACAGCCGTAACGCTTGGCGTTTCCACCACAAGAGTTGCTGCCACTTTAGTCTGGGAAACTCGCTTTCCACTACTCGCTGCAACCATTGCAGCATTCTCAAGAATCGTTACTGAAGTTGGGTGTTCAATGATGGTTGGCGGCAACATTATGGGCATGACTCGTAATATCCCAACAGCTATCGCAATGGAAAGTCATAAAGGTGCTTTTGCTCAAGGTGTTGCGCTTGGAATGGTGTTGTTGTGTTTGGCTTTAGCATTGAACTTTTTTCTCTCTAGCGTGAGAGGAAAAGGCTATCTACGTACATAGGTAAGCGGAATGAGTATAAAAATCACCACGAAGCAATTATCGGTACGCTTTAAAGAACGTGTTTTATTCCATATACCTGAGTTGAGTATTGGGCCAAACGACGCCATTTATCTCAAAGGTGACAATGGTGTTGGTAAAACCACTTTGCTAAAAGTATTAGCGGGCTTAACCAAGCCGACTACTGGTTGTATCCAAGGCGCAAATACTGGCTGGAAAGCTAAGCTATTTTCTCGAACAAAGTTTAAAGACATTATTTACTTGCACCAATCTCCTTATCTATTTGATGGAAGCGTCTACCAAAATGTCGCTTATGGCATCCGATTTGTAAAAGAGTGCCAAAAAGATAAGCGAGCGCAAATAATTAACGCTTTGAGGATGGTAGGTTTGGAAACATTGGCCGACGAACACGTTTCTGTTTTATCAGGAGGTGAGCGTCAGCGTGTCGCAATGGCAAGAGCTTGGATTCTAAAACCATCTATTTTGTTGATGGATGAGCCAAGCGCTTCTTTAGACAAAGAATCTATTGAAAGATTGGTCGTAATGGCAGAAGATCTGCTGCAACGCGGCGTTAGTTTAGTGATCACAAGTCACCAAACCAATGCCCTTACTGATTTATGCCAAAAACAATGGTGGATTAAGGACAATACCTTAACCGAATCACCAATGTTGCACGTTATTCAGAAACACAAAGCACAAGAGAAATTATATGTTGCTTCCAACGCAAACTAGTTGGGTTATTTTGGCAGGCGGACAAGCCAGCCGTATGGGCGGAAAAGACAAAGGCTTAGTTGAGCTGAACGGTCAGCCACTCGTACAATACGTAATTGATAAGCTTTCCCCACAAACCGATTCAATTCTCATCAACGCGAATCGTAACTTAGATTGGTATCGTCAGTTCGCACCTGTTGTTGAAGATGCTTTTCCTGATTTTCCGGGACCACTAGGCGGTATCCATGCTGGTCTTAAGCATGCTTCACATGATTGGGTGGGGTTTGTGCCATGCGACAGCCCTCAGATCAATGAAGATTTAGTTGAGAGATTCTGCCAACAAGTTGAAGCCGACAGCGACATTCTGGTCGCTCACGATGGCGAATATAAACAACCTGTTTTCACTCTTTTCCATAAACGTGTGTTACCCAAGCTTGAAGCTTTTTTAGCGCGCGGAGATCGAAAAATCATTCTCTTGTATAAAGAATGCCAAACCAGCTTTGTGGATTTCAGCGATTCACCAAATTGCTTTGTTAATCTCAATACGCCAGAAGAACTTAAACAATTCGGAACTATCCAGTAATGACAAACATTAAACGCCACCCTAGCCTGCCACTTCTTGGTTTCGCGGCATACAGCGGTACAGGTAAAACCACATTACTCGAAGCCTTACTTCCACTATTAACAGAGTCTGGATTACGCATTGGCGTTTTAAAGCATGCGCACCATGACTTTGATGTTGATAAGCCGGGCAAAGATAGCCATCGTTTAAGAAAAGCTGGCGCAAGCCAAATGCTAATTTCTTCACGTAACCGCCATGCGTTAATGACCGAGACACCAGACTCTGAGGCGGAGTTCGACTATTTGTTGACTCGTTTCGACTCGGATAAACTGGATTTGATCTTAGTTGAAGGCTGTAAAAACATCGCTTTTCCTAAAATTGAGCTTCATCGAGAAGAAGTCGGAAAGCCTTGGTTATACCCAAACGATAGCAACATTGTTGCGATTGCGGCCGATACTCAGGTGGACAGTGAATTGCCGCAAATGTCGATTAATGATCTACAGGCGATAAGTGAATTTGTTATCCAATATGCTCAGAACGTTGATGTGAAAGTAGAAAGCACATCACCCGCTGCGTGTTGTGACTCCTTCTCACCAGCAGGTTTAAGTGTGAGTCAAGGTCAGGAAAAAATACTCGACAGTATTTCACTACCTGAATTGAGTGAAACGGTAAACTTGAATGATAGTTATCAGCGAGTATTAGCCGACGACATTATCTCTCCGATTAACGTACCTCAATATACTAACTCTGCTATGGATGGTTACGCTATTCGTGGTGACGATGACAGCGACGAGTTTACTGTGGTCGCTGAAGTAATGGCAGGTTATGCTTTCGAAGGCATTGTAGAGCACGGCCAAGCTGTAAAAATCATGACCGGGGCACCGATGCCTAAAGGTGCTGACACGGTAATCATGCGAGAACAAGCTCAACAAGAGCACAATATTGTTAAGTTCCCGAACGCTAAATTTTCTATTGGTCAGAATGTTCGTCAAGCAGGTGAAGATCTTGCCGTCGGCCAAGCGGTATTTACCAAAGGAACCCGCGTTGAAGCGCCTGAAATGGGCATGATTGCATCGCTTGGTTTTGGCACTTGTTTAGTGAAACGTAAGGTCAAAGTCGCGATTTTCTCTACAGGCGATGAAGTCCAAGCTCCTGGTGAGCCGCAGAAAAGCAATTCTATCTATGACTCGAATCGCTTTACCATTATGGGCATGTTAAGAAACCTTGGCTGTGATGTTGTCGACTACGGCATTATCGAAGACGACGAAGGTAAAATGCTCGATGTTTTACATACCGCTTCTATTGATGCAGATATGGTGATCACATCCGGTGGCGTATCGGTTGGTGATGCTGATTACATTAAACTCGCACTAGATAAGCTTGGAGCAATTGATTTCTGGCGTATCAACATGCGTCCAGGTCGTCCATTGGCTTACGGAAAAATAGAACAAACCCCTTTCTTTGGGCTACCAGGAAACCCTGTTGCTGTTATGGTTTCATTTATCAACTTTGTCGAGCCTGCCATTCGTAAACTACAAGGTCAGGAAAATTGGTTACCTGTTAAGGCTAATGCAGTAGCAACTGAATCAATTCGTTCACGCCAAGGACGTACCGAATTTAGCCGCGGTGTGTTTAGCATGAATGATAACGGCGTGCTTGAAGTTCGTACTACTGGTAAACAAGGCTCTGGTATTCTACGTTCAATGAGTGAAGCAAACTGCTTAATTGAAGTTTCACTCTCTGTAGATACAGTAAAAGCGGGTGAAAGCGTGACAATTATCCCACTTCAAGGCAGAATCTAGCCCATTAGATTTTGAGGGCCGGATTATGGTTATTTGGCCTTTCAATATGAGCATTTAGAGAGATTACTATGGCACGCACAATTCTTTACACGTACAAAGATGAAGACAAAGAATTACTGTTTTCTTACCAAGAGCACCGCACAATTCAAGAAGCGGTTGCAGCGGCAGAAGGCATCGACATTACTGAGTACCTAAAGACAGAACAACAGCTTGAACTTATCTCTGATACCAAAGCGGTTCGTAACTACCAAGACAACTACTTCCGTAAGTTAGGCTTTAGCAAATTAACGTTAAAGCAAAAGGAAAACTTGGGTGTTGGTAAAAAGAAATAACAATTGATAGGTTATTTCCGAGAAAACTAAAAAGGGTTGATGCCATGCATCAACCCTTTTCTATTCTTAGTCATGGCTACTCTTAAAGTAAAGCAGTAGCTAGAACTATTTAATGTTTAAGAAAGCGGCACCACGAACGCCACCTGAATCACCATGTTTTGCTTTGATGATTTTTGGACACTTAGCAACAGAAAGAAGATATTTAGGAACACGCTTAGGCATTTCTTCATAAATCAATTCAAAGTTCGATAGACCGCCACCTAGAGCTACGACATGCGGATCAAGCGCAGTAAACAAATTACCGAAACAGATCGCCAGTAATTCCATGAAGCGTTCTACATGCTCTGACGCTTTTTCTTCACCTTGTGCGTGAGCTTCGATGATTTCAATGGCTTTCTTCTTCTCGCCAAAGTAGTGTTCGTACAATAGCTCGAAGCCTCGCCCTGATAAGTAGCTATCTAAACAGCCTTTTTTACCACAACCACATCCTAATAATGGCGCGTTGTCTCCAAGGTGTAGCCATGCATCTAAAGGTAAACGCATGTGCCCTAGTTCACCAGCAACGTGGTTACGACCAGAGAATACCTTGCCATCGTAAATGAGTCCGCCGCCGAATCCAGTACCAAGGATTAGGCCAGCAACCGATGGTTCGTCTTTCAGTTCTTCATCCCAAGCTTCAGATAGAGCAAAACAGTTTGCGTCATTCTCTATTTTTACAGAGCGGCCAATCTTTGCTTCTAGATCAGCGCGTAATGGCTTACCTTTTGCTGCTGGTACATTAACGGTAAGAACCGTTGCATCTTCAGCGTCTTCCATACCAGGAAGTCCTAAGCCAATCTTACCTTCACAAGAGAATTCGGCATCATACTTGTTAACTAGAGCTGCGATCGTATCAACCAATTTTGAATAATCGTCTGTTGGTGTTGGTACGCGTTCGGTAGCAACTCGCTCTAGATTTTCATTGAAGGCACCAAATTCAATCTTAGTACCGCCAACATCAAAGCCGTAATACATGTAACTCTCTCCTGATTCTTCCCTAAAAATGGGAGTTTTAAACTAAACTAGGGGCATTATCCATATCCCTCCCCCCACAAACCGTGACCTGAAGCGTATTTATTTGCTCAGTGAGTTTGGTTGAGCAACATGTCAGCACTGAGTCATCAAAGCTTAGAGTGAAGTCTCACTTTTACTGTGTTCAATGAAAGCAGTGAGGCTTGGCTTAGTTTGATCCGATTTGTAGCGTGTTTTACTTAGCATGTAGCTTTCTCTAAATGCTTCAAACCATAAATGAAGTGTTTCTGCTGCTTCGGTTTCTTCAGCCTGTTTTAGGACTAAGCTCGCCACTTCTGCCGTCGAAAGGTGCTGATCATTATCCGATTTACGCATCATGTATTGCGATACAGACTCTGGCTCAATCGAGAGAACAGGAAGATTTTGGAGGTACTCGGAGCGTCGGAAAATTCTACGAGCTTCTCTCCAGCTGCCATCGATAAAGATTAGTAACAATGTTTTATTTGGGTCACGTAGATTAGGCAAACTCTCAACAACGCGAGATTTGTCATCTGTGTAATCTTCTGGGAAAACGATAACTGGCTGATACTTTTCATCCTTCAGTACATTAAGCATCTGCTGGTTAGGTTCTGTCCTATGCCACAAGTACACATGGCTGTCTTTTACCGTATCAACGATTAAACGCCCGGTATTACTAGGCTTAAGCACTTCGTTATCTGACAAAATCAACATGGTTGCGACATTACTTTCAATATCAGGCTGATGTTCGCAAATACAATGCCCCTGTTCAATTTTGCAATATTCGCAACGGACAACCTTACAGCCACGAGCTTTAAAAGGCTTAGTTGAAAGGGAAAGTCGGTGTTTATACAAGTCGTGAAACGCGTGGATTCTCATGGTCGATAACGATAGGTCTAGAAAAGTGGCACGATTGTACTTACAGTGACATGAGAATGATAGAAGGAATTCTTTATGCAAGACCCGTCAATGTTGCGCCTTGTTTGTTTTGTGGTCGTTTTTACGCTATGCGCGTTATGGGAGCACCGTTTACCGAGAAAAGCCCTGACTCAGAGTAAGTGGTACCGCTGGGGTAACAACTTTGCGTTAGTTGCATTAAATAGCGTGCTTTTGGCAACCTTAATTCCAATTGCAGCCTTTCAAGCAGCACTAATCGCAGAAAATAATCAATGGGGACTATTCAACGCCTTACAAATACCAAATGAGCTTAAAATCATTGTCTGTGTCGTTTTGCTCGATTTAGCTATCTACTTCCAACACCTAATTTTTCACCGAGTACCTTGGCTTTGGAAATTGCACCGCGTTCATCATGCCGATTTGGATATTGATGTAACGACCGGAAGCAGGTTTCACCCAATAGAAATGATTTTGTCGATGCTAATAAAAGTTTGCATCGTGATTACTTTAGGGGTTCCCGCCATTGCAGTTGTTATCTTTGAGGTAATTCTCAATGCCAGCGCGATGTTCAACCATAGCAATGCTAGGTTGCCGTTAGCGATTGATCAGCGCCTAAGGAGATGGATAGTCACACCCGACATGCATCGGGTTCATCATTCGGTTGAAGTTAAAGAAACGCATTCAAATTTTGGGTTCTTTTTATCGGTTTGGGACTTAATGTTCAAAACCTATCGCGACCAACCTAAACTAGGACACGATAAAGTGGTAATTGGCGTTCCAGAAATTAGAGATTCAAAAGCGCAAAAGTTACAAAGAATGCTAATCCAACCGTTTGTTCGTCATCCAAACTCTATCGATAACCCCAAATCATAAGCACGCTTTAATGAATTTGATAAAGTCGCTGTATCTCTCACAAGATACAGCGCCTTATTGTTATCTACTTTAATACATACTTGTGGAGCATGGTTTGCTGATTGCCCGCAATCTGTGCAACCTGTTGAGAGCTTTCCACCATGGATTCAAGTTGATACTTGGTACTTTCACCACGATCAGAGACTAAGCTAATTGAGCGCGATACATCGGCCGTCGCCCTTTCTTGCTCTTCGGTTGCAACCATAATCTGCTCAACTCTGCCTCTGATTTTCTCGACAGCTTGCGCGATCTCCTCAAATGTTGTTTTTACATCATCACTCGTTTCTAGTGCGTTCGACATTTCCTTTCTAGATTCAGTGACAGCGTCACGAGATTTATCTGCCGCCGCGACAAGCTCATTCATCATTTCGCGAATATTCGTCGTTTGCTGCGATGTGCCGCTTGCTAGTTTTCTAACTTCATCAGCGACAACCGCAAAGCCTCTACCTTGCTCGCCAGCGCGTGCTGCCTCAATGGCTGCATTTAATGCCAACAGGTTGGTGCTCTCAGCGATACCACTGATCATATCCACCATTTCACGAATCTCTTTTACTCGCGAATCAAGCTCAACCATAGACTCTTCGTTGATATTCAAAGTATTTTCTAATGAATGAAGTCGAGCTTGGTTTAAGCCAATCACCTTACTACCTTGTGACGATTGCTTAGCTGCCGTAACGGCATCGTCATTCGAAGCATTCGTTATTGCAGCGATTTCGCCGATTGAGGCTTCTAACTGTGTGATGGTAGTGATCATGCTTTGGAGCGAATCATTTTGCTGAACTAAGCTGTAATTAGTCTGCTCTGCTGCTTCATGGCTTACCTCTGCAGTTTGGTATAACGTTTCACAGTTTCTCGTCACTGTAGAAAGTGAGTCATTCGTTGCACTGATGACAAGGTTTAGCTTACGCGCAATCTCTTTTAGTTCATATGGGCCGACTTGCTTAGCATCACCAGAGAAGTCGTGGTTGGAAAGCTGAGTAAGCTGCTGAGTAATGTTTTTAAGGCCTTTGTTGGTCCATGCACGTAGCCAAAGCCAAGACACGAACACAACCAGTGTGATTACCAGGCCACTCATCAATATCACTTTAACAATCGTAGAGATCGTCGAGGTTACGACTTGCTCGCTACTACCGATAATAGAAGATGCTTGACTAGAAACATCATTAAGCGTTGTGATGGTTCTGTCGGCAACCTGAGTAAGTAATGCTAGATCTTGCTTCTGCTTTTCTGCTAACTCTAATTTGCTCAGGATTTGTTTAAGCACACCTTGCGTTTCAAACCCACTTTGTACCATCTCATAAGGCGCTGTTAAGCTAGCAAAATCTTTAATATCTGGATGCCACTCTGAGAAATCATCATACGCTAAGTTAATGCCGGCAATACGGTTGCGCATTTCTTTATATTCGCGCTCAGCACTTGCCAGGTTCTCCTGCATCATCAATACAAGGAACGTGCTTTCCATTGAACTTGCGCTTGCCGTAAATCGGTTTGCTGCGTCGTAAGCCTCTGGATTGTTTTGAACAAGGAAAGAACTGATTCGGTTCATCTCTGGACCAATCGAACTTAAACCATAGCGAAATTCGGTTACATCGCTATTGATACGCTCTTGTCGGTGTAAAATCGACATTTGGGTGTTCAATATCTCCAGTGACAGTGATTGAAGCTGTTCAATATCATCCTTCAATGCAAGCTGTTGCTCTTTTGACACTGCGGCACTAAAGTTGTCGGCGATTAAAAATAGCGACTGTATGACTGAATTGGAATGCTCGTTAATGGCTGTAATAGATTGTTGAATGTCGCTCAACGAAGTCATGTCTTCAGTTTGAGTTCCATAACTGAGCAACTTTACTTGTTCCAAAATGCTCTGGGTTAAATCAGCATTGTGCATTGCGAGTGGTAACGCTTGTTCTGATAAAGTCTCGAAGTGTTTCCCTACACGCTCTACACCACGAACACTGGTGAAAGACAAAATAACGACGAGTAAAATGATAGAGACGAAGATGACACTGATCATTTGGATCAACGACAAAGAGTTGCGAGGACGTTTTAAATTGGTCATATAAAATCCAGTTTGACTCAACAAGGGAGACCCCTTAATTTAAGGCGTATACTAGAATCCGCAGATGACGGTTTTATTTCATTCCAATTTCAGAAAAGTGACAGATGAAATCCTTTACTACACTTGGGTTTACCCTCCTGTTTTCTCTTTTAAGCGGGTGCAGCACCAATAAGGGTGCGGACATGCAAAAGGCGCTTCGTCTTAGTGACGTCACCTTATCTAATGCAGAGATGAAAACTAACGCAGCATACTATGCATTGTATGAGCAATGGCAAGGCGTTCCCTATTTGTATGGAGGTTCATCCTTTAACGGAATAGACTGTTCCGCTTTTGTCCAAATTATCGTACGAGATGCAACGCAGCAACTTCTCCCCCGAACGACTGAGCAACAGAGCCGAGTTGGCCAGTCGATCAATTATGAATATGCGAAAAGTGGTGACCTGGTGTTTTTTAAAACATCACGAACAACCAATCACGTTGGAGTCTATTTAGGGAATATGCAGTTTTTACATGCATCAACATCGAAGGGGGTGATTATTTCTAGGCTGGATAACCCGTACTGGGCTTCAGTATTTTGGCAGTTCAGGCGAGTATGACCCCGCCCTATTTTACTTAGTTTCTGGTTGGTTAGCGATAAACGCACTTTAACCAGTTGTCACTAATCATATTTCGCGACAGCAGAATCGAATAAATTCTTAACTAGAGCGATGTACTCGTCTAGAAATTCGATTTGTTCGTTGGTTGCTTTTTTATTCCAAGCGCCGGCTAGCACTTCACCTAAATCTTCAGCAACAGAATCGGCTTCTTTCAACAGCTGAAAGCGTACACTTGAATGCAATTCAGGGTTTTGCTCGAAAATAGCCATAATGTTGCTAGAAATCATATCAGTTACGATATCTTCTACACTCTCATTACCAGTGTCACCTTGCTCTTTAGCAAACACATCTAAATTAAACGCCAAGTGCTCAATTAACGCTAAATAACCATCGGTTTCTACAACCACTTTACTTCTCCATTTCTGAGCTAGTACTAGATATCGAAATACATCCGTCAATAGTAATACTAAGACAACTCTGACATTTGTCATCAATATATTTCGAAAAACCTAGCACAGGTTTACTACATGGTAATTATTTGAACGATATGATGAATAGTATTCCATCAGGAATCGCAACACAAAGGCTCGATTATGAATCACTTGGCATAAAAACTGTGGTTTGGTTTCGGCCATTTTCTTTTGAGCGATATAGACAGTTATCTGCTTGTTTAAGCCAATCCATATAATCTGTAACATAAAGACTGGTTTCACATACGCCAAGACTTACCGTAAATTGAATCTCATGTCCATCGGATTCCACGACAGTTCGTTCGATTCGCTTTCTCAATCGCTCGGCAAAGTATTGAGCCTGATCTGAAGTTGTATCTGGCAACAAGACCGTAAACTCTTCACCACCATAACGGCCACAAACATCTGAGCCGCGTGCAGTTTGCTGTACTATTTGCGCTGTTTTTCGTATCACATCATCACCTACGGTATGCCCGTAAGTATCATTAACTTTCTTAAAATGATCGATGTCGAAGATAACAATTGATGACGAAGAATCTACCGCCAAAGTACGGTTAAATTCTTCTTTGAGACATTCCTCCCAGAACTTTCTGTTGTAAAGCCCAGTCAGCCCGTCTGTCTTGCTTGCTTTAGACAACAGCAAGTTTGCTTCACGCATTTGAATCTTATTTTTAGCAATATCAGACACGTCATTAATAATGATGGAAAGATGGGAAATATCTCCACACAGAGAGCGTAATGGAGTAATCACGACATCTTGATACATTAGTTCTTCACCGTTAGACACAGGAGAAAAGTTACAAAACTCGAAAAGGTAAGAACGGTCTTCCCAGCTAGAAAATGACTTCGTTTCTAAATCTGCCGCGGCTTCTACTTTTGTCTTCAACCAACTTTCAGGTAAATCTGGACACACCTCAAACAGATTTTTTCCCATAATATGCTGAGACAATATACCGCTATAGGACTGCATAAAGCTGTTCCACACGCATACATTGTATTCTCTATCGATAACCAATAGACCTGAATCCATGGTATCCATGATTTGCATAACCCAATGGAAGTCTGCCATATCAAGCGTTAAATCAGACACTACAAAATCTCCATAATGCTATGAATAAGTTCGACTGATTTTTTATCGAGTAAAAACAGCACTTCGCACTCAAAGTCTAACCGCTCCGCGGTATAGGTATATTCAATTGTAAACATGGTTTCGCTATCTGATGTCGCTGCATTGGTAAGTGACGACATGTCCATCACCGTCGGTTGGCGAAGAGAAATGTCTTTATCTATTTGACCGCCTAAAGAAACGAGATAAGAGGACACCAACAAGTTTGAAATATTGAGAACAATTTCGTTATAGGTACTGTGTTCAAGCGGATAACCCAATCGACGACCTATCTCCTCAATATCATTACCACGAAGACATACTAGTGCTTCTCCATGTAGTCCACCTCCAACGAAACGTTGTGAAACCGCAACTGAGCCCTCACGTTGCAGCACGTCCAACATTGCCATTCTCAGTTCACCAAAACTCAGCGGGCCAACATTTGGGATTGGTAGTTGAATAAATTCGTTTAGGTGATCGGCCATAATTGCGGCCCCTTTACCAAGAGCAATGTTAGTTAGCTCTTTGAACTTAGCTAAACACTCTTCTTTCGTAGGTTTGGCATCTTGTTGAATTGCAGGTCGACTTTGATGAAGTTTCAACCCTAGATCTTCAAAGATTGGTTCGATGATCTTGTTTGAAAATGGCTTAGCGACAAATTCATAAGCCCCAAGGCTTAAACATCGACTTTTGGCTTCTTGTTGTACATCCCCTGATACAACAATCACTTTTGTTGGATAGTGGCTTACTGGTAAGGCTGCTAATACCTCAAAACCGTCCATTACCGGCATGGTTAAATCGAGGAACATTAGATCTATGTTTTGCTCACTAATGATACTCAATGCTTCACGCCCATCCTGGGCAAAACAAATCGTATTTTGAACACTTTGACAGATGCTTCTAGCTATCGACTTTCTCGCTACGGCAGAATCATCGCAAATGAGGATCTTCATAAAATGTTACTTGTTGTATAAAAACCTAACATACTGTTTATTGTATATGCTTGTTATATCTATCAATACTCCTTCTTCAGTTTATAAGCGACCAAAGTCACATTTAGGCTAATAATTTCACTACGGCCCTCTTTTCACAGCAGAACATTGAGCTTGTCGTCTATTATTCACTCAAAAATATCCTAAACTATTGCTAAGAAACCATATTCACTTTGGGGATTTCCTATGTGGCAGGCCATTTCTCAACAGTTGTCAGATACTCTAATGTTCAGTTTCAATATTTCTGAGCGCGTTAAAGTGCCAGGTGGCGATATCAATGATTGTTATATGATCAGCGATGGCAATGAGCGCTATTTCGTCAAAGTGAATAACAAGGAATTTATTCATAAATTTCAAATAGAAGCGGAGAACCTTCGCTTACTTCGTGAAACGTCTACCGTGTTTGTACCTGAATTGGTTCACATCGGCACTAGCAAAGATTCTGCGTTTATTATTCTTAACTATTTACCGACTAAGCCGCTTGAGAATGATAAATGCAGTTTTGATTTTGGCGTTCAACTGGCCAAACTCCACCTTTGGGGCGAGCAAAAAGAGTTCGGTTGCGACCAAGACAACTACCTAGGCAATACTCTTCAGTTGAATCCTTGGCACAAAAAGTGGGCACGATTTTTCTCTGAGCAACGCATTGGATGGCAACTCCAGCTGTTAAAAGAGAAAGGCATTGAGTTCGGAAGAATTGATGAGATGGTCGATTTAGTCCATACCAAACTTGCTGGGCATAACCCTAGGCCTTCCCTATTACATGGCGACCTATGGCACGGAAACGTATCAAACTCTGCATTTGGCCCTATCTGCTACGACCCAGCTTGCTATTGGGGTGACCGCGAATGCGACATTGCCATGACTGAGTTATTTGAAGGGTTTCAGCCAGAATTTTATCAAGGCTATGAGTCCGTAGCACCGCTCGATATTGGCTATACTGAGAGAAAAGGTATTTACAACTTATACCACCTGCTAAATCACTGTAATCAATTTGGCGGGCATTATCTCGCTCAGACCGAAGCTTGTATAAAAACAATCCAAGCATTCTGACTTTGTGGAAGGTAATTAGTTAAGAAGTAAGAGGATTAACTCTATGCATAATTACACAGAGAAAAGGGTGACGTGTCCGCACTGCGGGCACTCAATTGGAATAACGTTAGATGCCACTAATGGCAGTCAAGATTTCTATGATGATTGCCCTGCCTGTTGCAACGCCATACATTTAGACATGCAAGTCGATGAAGCCAATAACGCGATTAACTTATTCATTGACGCAGATGACGAGCAAGTCTTTTAAATAGAAGAGCACGCTAGGAATGCATACACATAACGTGCTCTTTTCTCATTTCTACTTTTGATTGGCTAATACGCGCTCAACGGTATCAACTATCGCTTGAGTTTGCGGATCGAACTCAATGTTTACCTTGTCACCCACCACTCGTTTGCCAAACAATGTTCGAGTTAAAGTTTCTGGAATCAGGTGAACAGAGAAACGATTATCTTCAACTTCACCAATAGTCAATGAACAGCCATCAATCCCGATGTACCCTTTCGCTAACACATACTTCATTACTGATTCAGGTAGTTCAAACCAGATTGTCCGATTGTTTTCGGTAATGATAATGTCGACAATTTCTGCAACTTGAGAAATATGGCCAGACATGCTGTGACCACCAATTTCGTCACCAAACTTCGCTGCACGTTCGATGTTTACTTGATCGCCCGCTTTCAACTCTCCAAGGTTGGTAAGAGCAAGGGTCGCTTGCATTAAATCGAAGGAAATCTGCTCTCCATCAATTTGGGTAACGGTTAGGCAGCAACCATTGTGTGCCACTGACGCACCAATAGTAAGTCCTTGATTCATTTCACTACTCAATTCGATTACGTGAGTTTGAAACTTTTCTTTTTGTTCAATCGCAACTACAGTCGCTAGTCCTTGCACAATTCCTGTAAACATCTTCAGTTCTCGCAGTTTTTCGTAGCAGTTATTGTTACATTTCTTTATGATTCGTCCTAGGGGAACTCTGAATTTTTCATTCCTACTCTCTCCCCCTCCAAATAATCTTTTTATCTACTCTATTTTTCGGAGTGCTGTGTGCATCGTTATAAGAAAGAAGCATCAAATTTAATCAAACTGGCAACACCTGTACTTATTGCTTCTGTAGCACAAACAGGCATGAGCTTCGTTGATACAGTTATGGCGGGTGGCGTTAGTGCTATCGATATGGCAGCGGTATCCATCGCTGCAAGCATCTGGCTACCAACGATTCTATTCGGAGTCGGCTTGTTAATGGCTCTAGTGCCAGTCGTTGCTCAATTAAATGGCTCGGGCCGCCAAGTGAAAATACCTTTTGAAATTCAACAAGGAATCACTCTGGCTTTGATCATGTCGCTGCCTATAGTGGGCGTGCTGTTTCAAACTCAATCCATTTTGAATCTAATGGATGTTGAGCCATTAATGGCCGAAAAAACCAATGGCTATATGAATGCGGTAATGTTCGCCGTACCTGCATTCTTGTTGTTCCAAACACTGCGAAGCTTTACCGATGGTATGTCACTGACTAAACCAGCTATGGTGATCGGTTTCCTTGGACTACTACTGAATATCCCGCTTAACTGGATGTTCGTATACGGCAAGCTTGGTGCACCAGCGCTTGGTGGCGTTGGTTGTGGTGTTGCGACAGCCATCGTTTATTGGATTATGTTTGCGCTACTTTTAGCCTACGTGATTACATCTAAACGATTAGCAAAGATCAACATCTTTGGTGAGTTCCATAAACCTCAGCTAAAAGCTCAAATTCGCCTTTTCAAACTTGGTTTTCCGGTAGCAGCGGCTATTTTCTTTGAAGTGACCTTGTTTGCTGTAGTTGCCTTACTCGTCGCACCTTTAGGTTCATTGATCGTTGCTGCGCACCAAGTCGCGATTAACTTCTCATCGCTGGTGTTCATGCTTCCAATGAGTATTGGTGCCGCTGTAAGTATTCGTGTTGGTCATAAGCTTGGTGAAAACGATATAGAAGGCGCAAAAATCGCAACGCACGTGGGTATCATTGTCGGTCTATCTACTGCTCTGATCACTGCAGCACTAACGGTTCTATTACGTGAAGAAATCGGCCTACTCTACACAGAAAACCGCACTGTAATTACCATCGCCATGCAGTTACTATTGTTTGCAGCTATCTACCAATGTACTGATGCTATTCAGGTTATCGCAGCAGGTGCGCTACGTGGTTATAAAGATATGAGGTCTATTTTCAACCGTACATTTATCGCGTATTGGTTGTTAGGTCTACCAATTGGTTACGTATTGGGTATGACAGATTGGATCGTAGAACCACTAGGCGCTCATGGGTTCTGGGTAGGCTTTATTGTCGGGTTATCTGCGGCAGCAATCATGTTAGGTTTGCGCTTACGTTGGATGCATAAGCAAGATGATTCGGTTCAATTAGAGTTTGCTAACCGCTAATCTATTTACTGTATTGAATGAGCTCGAAATAGGGGCTCATTCAAAATCCCTCTCTTTCTCTTAAAAAGCGGGCAAACTTAGGAATCCCATTTTGCGTGTAACCGTTATACCTAAATGTGATGGTACTTCCTATCTCGGGCGGATCTAATCTCATCTCATCATTGAATCCACTCCCGATGTAAAACTCAGATCCATTTTCAAGTTTCACTAGCACTGACCCCATCATTCCCTTGTACTTTCCCGTACCTGATTTGTAGCCAATGACTAAGGCCTCTGCATCACTATGGCGTTTGAGTTTCAATAGATCGTTACTTCTGCCCGCTTGGTATCGACTTGACACTTTACGAAGCATAATGCCTTCACCTTTATCAGTATCGATATTGTCTAACTTATGAAATAAGGCATGCTCACTCTTGATAGGTGTATGTTCAATATATTTGATGTGGGAGTCGCCAATAATATCGACCCAATGGATGATGTTGTAATACCTTTTTTGATAATCACCCGCGGCGCCAGGCATATCGAAGAGCATATAGTCGATGTTGCGCCATGCATCATCGGAAGGTGTGTGGTCCAGTACCGTAGCTTGAACTATGTGGAAGTTGCCCCTTCCTGCCCACAATTCTCCTTCAAGCTTTATATTGGGCAAATTTTCGGTAAACCACCTAGGTGCGTAGATTCTATTCCCATTTCTGGTGAAAAGCTTATCTCCATCCCAAAGCGCTCGGATTCCATCAAGCTTTTCACTCTGCCAATAATGTTCGACATTGACTCCTTGCTCGTACTGATTTGCGAGGACCAGCTGCTCTGGTGGAAGTCCAACTGGCGCAGCAGAACATGGTAAAGAAAGTGATATCGCCAAAGCGATCTTGCTAAGTTTTATTTTCATTGAACCTAATCATTTTCATAACTCTTACCTAGTTTGTATCATTATTAATCAAACCAATAGTAAGCATCATTACATCAATGCGACCTATCAGTCATAACTTACTCAAAATTCATCGTGATTGATTAAATTCTACGATCGACTTCCTGTTTCTTTGCCCACTTTACCTTGTCAAAAAGAGAATAAACCTTTTCTCAAAATGAGAAAACACAATCGCGACATCGTAAGTTGTTGATTTTAATTAATTTAATATCTGGCACAGTTTCTGCTCTTTGTATATCAGACACCCAAGGAGATAGAACAATGGAACTACGTAAAATTGAAGCAAGCAAAGAAGTACTGACACTTACCATCTTCGGTGACTTAGATGCGGTAGGCAGTCGTGACGCACAAACCGACATTGACGATGTGATCTCAAATGACGTCCACCCTGAAATTGAATTGGATTTTAGCCAAGTGGAGTTTCTAGATTCCTCTGGTGTCGGAGCAATTGTTTACATGTTCAAACGCCTAACTGAGCGCGAAAGAAACATGCGTTTAGAAAACGTGAAAGGCCAGCCACTAGAAATCATGAATTTACTTCGTATTGGCCACGCTATTCCGGTTAATTCACGTGCAGATTAAGTGCGATACCTGAATATCTATTAAGTAACTAAATAATAACAATAATAAATCGATTCAAAGGAAGTTGGCATGAATACATTCACTAAATACATAGCCATTGTTCTGTCTAGCCTTGCTGCAGGGTGCAGTATTTTCCCTGAGCAAGGCACAGGTGGACTTGCTGAGAGCTACGACTCGATTAACTATCAAAACTCTGACTTCTCACCAGTCATGCCAGACGAACCTCTTGGCCCAGAGCACGGCCTTCGCTTTGATTGGCAACTTGCGAAACTACACCTAGATTCACTCATACGTGAAGGCGCTAAATGGTGTTTCCCTGCCGCCGTTGTGCAAGCGATAGAAAAACAAAACCGAATTGCTCGTGAGCTACAAGGTGGCTTGTTACTTGATGCAGCAAACGATCTAGTAATTCAAAGAAAGCGCCTAAGTAAATTAGAAGTTCAATTGGATTATGTCACCTCACAAACACGCTGCGTTCCACCTAAAAACGAACAACAGTTCCACATTCAGTTGTCGGTGGTTCAACACCTTTACGACTTATTGAATGTAGACAACCAATTTGCCCATAACTCTACTGAAATTAACCCTAAATACATGGGTCACTTGGCAGAAGCCTCAAACATTCTTAAAGAGTACAACCAGCTCACTCTCGTAGTAACCGGGCATGCTGACGCAACAGGTACAGATGAATATAACGATCGCTTAGCGCTTGGGCGTGCTAAGCAAGTCGAGCGCTACCTCACCATTTTCGGGTTAAGCCCTCAACGCATTCAAACACTCTCGTTAGGTGAAGCGGTTCCCCTTTTCGAAGGTGACTCAGATGGAGTTAGACTCACTAACCGCCGTGTAAGTATTGAAGTTATCTCTCCAGACTCATCGAGCTATGGAATAGGAGATACATTATGAATACGTTAACTACCATCGTTCTCATTATATTCGTTAGCTGGGTCAGCCTATCTAATGCCGAAGAAAACTTTGATGATGCCGTTCAAGTCGGCGACTTAATTCAAGTAAATGTGCCAGGCGAAGAGAGCCTTAACCAAGGCTTCCAAGTAGACAAGCGCGGGCGCATTACTCTTCCAGAAGTAGGTAGCGTGTTTGTCGCTGGCTACGACAACGAACAACTAAGTAGCGTTATCTTAGAAGCACTCGCAAAAGCTTATCGTGACCTTTCTAACGCACAAGTTTATGTGAAACAGCAGCAGATCCTGATATCGGTACAAGGCTATGTAAAAAAACCAGGCGAATACACATTAAACCAAGGCGCTAGCATTCAAATGGCATTACATGCTGCCGGTGGATTACGCTCTGGTGCGCAATTAGACAAACTTATCTTGAAACGTGGCGCGGTTAAAAAAGAGTTCAACTATAAGAAGTTTTTAGATTCGGGTAACGATGCTGTATTACCAAGCCTGCAATCATTGGATTCATTGTTTGTTCCCGCGTCACCATTAGTGGGTAATATTGAACAAGAGTTCGATGCGTCAAAACTTGCTAACTCGGGCGATAGCGCTGACTCACGCCAATCGATCAAAGTGTTCGGAGAAGTGAATGCTCCAGGCTCTTTTTCTTACAAAGAGAACACTGATTTGGTTGATATCATCATGCGTTCTGGCGGTGTGACTCGTTATGCGGGCGTTGAGCAAATCCGTGTCATTTCCAACAATACCCCTATCCTCTTCAATTTGAAACAGTACCTTGATTCCGGCGACCAAGATTTGTTACCGCCACTACAACCAGGTTCAACCATCTTCGTTCCCAAGCAAGAAGAAGAAATCAAATCAGGTGCTAATACCGTTTACATCATGGGTGAAGTCGCGGACCCAGGCGCTTATGAAGGTAAGAAAGGCGCGACTTTTATGGACATTTTAGCCAATGCCGGAGGCCCTACGCGATTTGCTGAGTCTCGCCAGATCCGAGTGATCAAAGCTAACGGAACCGTTATTAAGTTTGATTTAACTGCATATACCGAGGGCCTAAACGGCGTCACTCCACCTTCTATTCGTTCAGGCGACGCGATATTCGTACCCGAAAAAACCGATATGAACGAAAAATCTTGGTTGAAAATCGCGCCAGATAGAGCGGTGAATGTGATAGGTGAAGTAGTTCGCCCTGGACGTATTGAATGGTCTGATGAAATGGACCTCATGGCTTTACTTGCTCATGTAGGCGGCCCTACTTTACGAGCTGATACGACTAAAATCGAGGTGGTTTCTGGTCGTAGAATGGAAGTCTTCGATTTAGATGCATTTATTCGAAATGGCGCTCCGCGTGACCAACTCCCCGTAATCCGTGCTGGTGCTATTGTTCGCTTGCATGATCTTCCAGAAGATCCGTCTGACAATAAATCTCAGTGGGTTCGTCAAAGTTCAGATGCATCAATCTATGTATTTGGTCAGCTTAACTCGCCAGGCCGTTATCGCTTTACCAAAGATATGCATTTCTTAGACATCTTAGCAGCCGCAGATGGCCCAACTAAAGACGCTGATATTCATAATATCCGAGTGACTCATCGTGATAAGAGCTATTCGAAAGTCAGTAAGCTCAACCTATCGCTGTATTTTGAAACCGGAGATGAATCTATCCTACCGATTGTTGTTCCGGGCGATACTATCTACATCCCTGAGAAACAAAAAAACTGGTTAGATACACCGAAAGAATCAACAGTTCGCGTGTTGGGTGCTATCAGAAACCCGGGTCGTTACGAGTTCAACGACAATATGACCATTCTTGATCTGTTAGCTGAAGCGGGTGGCCCTACGAATAGTGCTTACCTAGAAAAAATCACCGTGGTTAACATGTCGTGCTGCCAAGGCCAAGCAAGGTCATTTGATTTAATTGAATTCAGCAAAACAGCCAACATCTACCACCTACCCGTTATCCGCTCAGGCGACACCATTTTTATTCCTGACAAAAGTGACAGCTTACTAGAGAAAGCGCGAGTTGGTCTTGAAGACATCTTACGTCTTACCACAGCCATTGTTTTGATAGGAGCGCTATGATGTCTATTCCTGCAACCCATGCTGAAATTGAGCAGCTCTACTTGGCAACCGAGTTAAATGGCCACAAGTCGATATGCATTACCTCGTGCCATTCAGGTGACGGTGTCACATCAGTAGCGACCGCGTTGGCAGAACGTTATTTGTTAGCTGGCCACTCTACCCTTTACGTGGATTTGAATTTATTCAACCCAGCTTTTAAAGACTTAGAGCTGTTCAGCCAAGGTTCTGAAGGCCAATTGATTGAACATATCGAAAGCCATAAAACGTTTGTTGGTGTTCCCGCCCCACGCGAGGCTTCCACCCAATTGGCTTATAAAGATCCTACAACGCTAAGTAATGTGATTGAAAAGTGGTTAGATAGCTATGACCGAGTGATCGTCGATACCTCACCTTTGCTAAACATTAACCGAGGTAATATCCCCGCACAAAGTGTGGCTAGCGCATGTGAAGCGACGCTAATCGTTGTGGCTTATGGAGAGACGTCCTCTCACCATTTAATCCACGCTAAAGCACTACTCACCGCCCAGACTATCAATTTGATGGGTTCCGTACTCAATATGAAGCATACCCCTAGCTTTACACAGGAGTTAGTGCGTCAACTTAACAAAGTGAAATTCATGCCTAAACGCTGGCGCGAAAAAATAGCCAATCGCTTGTATCAAAACGAGTTTTTGAATTTGCCACTTTAGCCGTTACATAACGACAACTAAAAGGATTTAGCCATGAAAATTTTAACATTTACTTTGCTAGCATTAGCGTCAAGCCAAGCGATTAGTCAAACACTCACGTTCAGTATTGTTCCGCAGCAATCCGCTAGTCGTCTGGCTGCGCAATGGACACCGATCATGAAGCTTCTTAGTGAACGGACTGGTCATGATATCGTATTCACAACCGCTAAAAATATCCCCACGTTTGAAGATAACTTGGCCAAAGAAAAGTATGACTTCGCTTACATGAACCCCTACCACCTTGTTGAGTTCAATAGCTCAGTAGGTTATTTACCAATTTCAAAAGCCAAAGGGAAGCAACTCAAAGGCATAATCGTGGCCAAAAAAGACAGCGGCATTACTTCGTTAGAACAGCTTAATGATACAACTCTAGCTTTTCCGGCTCCGGCCGCGTTCGCAGCAAGCATCTTAACGCGCTCCTCACTTAATGAGAAAAACGTAGAATTTCAACCAAACTACGTATCGTCACACGACTCTGTGTATTTATCGGTTGCACGTGGTTTCTACCCTGCAGGTGGAGGCATTGTTAGAACCTTTAATGCACTAGACGAATCGGTTCGTTCACAACTAACTACGATTTACACCACTAAAGGCTATACGCCACATGCCATTGCGCACCATCCTCGCGTCGACAAAAAAATCGTTGCAGATGTACAACTCGCACTCATCGAACTGGCAAATACTGAGCAAGGTAAAGCCCTGCTACAACCGTTGAAGATACAGGCGTTTGAGGCTGCAGAAAGTAAAGATTGGGACGATGTTCGTGCCTTAAATATCGATTTGCTTTCGCACAAATCCAAATAATCGACCGAGGACAGGCTCATGACTTTTAGAACCAAAACAATTCTTGGGATCGCTACGATAGAAATCGTCTTGTTAATGGCGTTAGTGTTCAGTGCAATGTCATTCCTGTCCGATTCGAATGAGAAGCAATTAATTCAGAGAGCGCAGGCAACATCATTGATTTTCGCTCGTGCAACCAAAGACGCTGTGCTTTCGACTGACATCGCAACCCTTGATGACATCGTCAAAGACATAATGACCATTGAAGACGTGCTCTATGTAAAGGTCGAGCAACACGGTGTGCCAATCAGTTGCGACGGTGACAAGGCACTGCTTGAACGTCATATTCAATCCGATTCCAGCCTAAAAAATATCGACGACGGCGTGTTTGATATTGTCCAGCCGATAGAAAGCAAGGGCGTCACTTACGGGGCTATCTCAATTGGTTTCGCTACGTCTGCCATCGATATGATGCTATACGAAGCTCAGAACACCATCATGTCTATCGCTTTTATTGAAGTGGTTTTTGTTGCGATATTCTCTTTTCTACTCGGCACTTATCTAACCCGTAACCTGAAAAAACTGAGCGACGCTGCCAAACAAGTTAAACAACAAGGACCTGGGTATCAATTAGAGGTCAGCCAAAAAGATGAATTGGGGGAAGTGGCTAGCGCCTTCAACAAGATGTCCCAATCACTGCACAGTAACTATGAAGAAATAAAGCTCGCTCGCAGCGAAGCCGAGCAAGCCAGTGAATCTAAAAGTCGTTTTCTAGCGTCAATGTCTCACGAGATCAGAACGCCAATGAACGGCATTCTTGGCATATTAACCTTGCTCCAAGAAACCAAACTAAGCCAACAACAGAATCATTTAGTGAATACTGCGACCGATTCTGGAGAATTACTGCTTTCAATCATTAACGACATTTTGGATTTCTCAAGAATGGAGGCAAATACCCTAATTCTTGAGCAAAAACCATTTTCAATTACCGATTGCATCAATGGAACCATTGAAAGCTTTGGTCCTAGTGTCGCCAATAAAAACCTAAAGCTCGTCGCTACCTATCAAAACTCAATACCTGCCGTTGTCATAGGTGACGTCCACCGCTTCAAGCAAATCCTACTTAACTTGATAGGTAACGCGATTAAATTCACCTCTGAAGGGTCTATTGAAGTTGCAATATCTACTCAACAAATTGATGACAAAAAGATCAGCTTGCACTGCAAAGTTAGCGACACCGGAATTGGCATCGAAAATACAGCAATGAGTTATCTATTCGATGAATTTACAATGGTCGATCAAGGTTACTCTCGCAGTCGTGATGGTTCTGGGCTAGGTTTAGCCATTTGCAAACGCTTAGCGGAGCTAATGGATGGTGAGATCTCCGTCGCCAGTGAACAAGGCAATGGCAGCACCTTCTCATTCAACGTAACGTTAGAAGTCGATACCCAAACGGAAACTAACAAGGTTATTGAAGCAAAACCATCATCAAACCTAAGTAACAAAATACTTAGTAGCAAGATTCTCGTGGCTGAAGATAACACCGCCAACCAACTGGTTATCATGAATATGTTCAAAAATGTCGGTATGGAAATAGATATCGCACAAAATGGGCAGCAAGCAGTTGATATGTCGAGAAATAATGACTACAACTTAATATTCATGGATATCTCAATGCCGGAAAAAGACGGCATTGTCGCGAGCCAAGAAATTCGTCAATTTGACGATACCGACAAGGCCTCTATCCCAATTATCGCGTTGACCGCTCATGCCCTAACCGGCGATAAAGAAAAGTTCATTAACGCGGGAATGACCGATTACTTGTCGAAACCAATGCGAATGTCTCAAATCGTGTCCATGCTTAGTAAATATATCGACAATGAAGAACATAAGGATGTGCCTGATATGAGCCAAACTCAAGAAACGCAACACTCAGTGAGTTCGGTAGACCTAGAAAGCTTATCCCAGTTAGTGGACGAGCAAATCCTACAGCAAATGATTGAAGACACCTGCGTAGAGATCATTCCGGTGCTTATCGACCATTACGTTGATGAAACCAAGAAAAGGATGGACAAGATCCAAACCGCCTTTAAGGACCACGATGCTGATGCTTTAGAATTTGAATCACATACGCTTGGCAGTTCTGCACTTGCGCTAGGTAATCGTTCTTTGTCTACTCTTGCGCGTAAAATTGAAAAGCTTTGTCAAAGTGGTGAATCTGAGCAAGCTTTCCTATTGGTCGAAGAGTTACAACCGCTAGCGGACACGTCTTTAAGAGCGATTTTAGATCGAAAAGAAATTGGTTTTGAGTCACCTGCTTAGTTTGCTGAGAATTAAGAGCGTTCTCTAATTTGGTAGCAATTTATGTAGAACACAGCAACTACGGACTCTAAATATTGCTGCCACCGCTCGCTTATGCTATTTGTTGTTTAGTTATTGGTTTCAAAAGGAATTGTACATGCGACCAAAAGTTTTATTAGTAGAAGATTCAACCTCGCTCGCGATTCTATATAAGCAGTACGTGAAAGATGAGCCCTACGATATCTTCCATGTAGAAACAGGTAAAGAAGCACAAAGCTTTATAGAAAGACACGCGCCTCAGCTAGTGATACTGGATCTAAAGCTGCCAGATATGTCTGGTGAAGAAGTTTTAGATTGGATCACAGAAAATGAAATCCCAACGGCAGTGGTTATTGCTACGGCACATGGTTCTGTGGATATTGCGGTTGATCTAATTCAGCGGGGTGCTGAAGATTTCTTAGAAAAGCCTATCCAAGCCGATCGCTTAAAAACCTCCGTTCGCCTTCACCTTAAGCGCGCGAAACTCGAACACTTGGTAGATGATATTCAAACAAAGTTTGACCGTGAGCGCTTTCATAACTTCATTGGTTCTTGCTTACCAATGCAAGCCGTGTACAAAACTATCGATTCAGTTGCCCCTACTACGGCAAGTGTCTTTATCAACGGTGAAAGCGGTACGGGTAAAGAAGTCTGTGCTGAAGCCATTCACCAGGAAAGCCAACGCCGCGACAAGCCATTTGTCGCAATTAACTGCGGCGCTATTCCTCGCGATTTAATGGAAAGTGAGATATTTGGCCATGTAAAAGGGGCATTCACCGGCGCGACAACAGACCGTAAAGGTGCCGCGATGCAAGCTCATGGCGGTACTCTGTTTCTCGACGAACTCTGTGAAATGGAACTGGAGATGCAGAAGAAGCTGCTACGCTTTTTGCAAACAGGGACTTTCACTCCACTTGGCGGCAATAAAGAAATTAAGGTCGACGTTCGTATTATTTGTGCGACTAACCGAGATCCATTAGTCGAAGTTGAAGAAGGTCGCTTTAGAGAAGACCTCTACTACCGAGTTCACGTTGTACCAATTGAAATGCCACCATTACGAGAGCGAGGAAGTGACATTGTCACCCTAGCAACGCATTTCTTAAAGTCTTACGCTAAACAAGATAAAAAACGTTTCAATGCAATAGACAGAGAAACTCAAGCTCTACTGAAACGTTACCCTTGGCCAGGTAATGTAAGACAACTGCAAAACATTATTCGCAATATCGTGGTGCTGAATAATGAATCTAGCGTTACGAAAGATATGCTTCCACCTCCAATAAATAGCGCGAAAGCATCCGGCACTGCATCATCAAAACCGCGTGTGGATACTCCTCCACCAGCGGCGGAAGCAATTCAGGCTCAAGTGCAACCACAAGTAGAAGTTAGTGAGTTAAGTCAAGCCAGCACTCCTAGCACTTCAGCGTTTACCAATCCTGATGGTTCTATTCGACCTATGTGGAAAATCGAACGTGAAGCCATTCAAAACGCGATCAGTTACTGTGATGGCAACGTATTGAACGCTGCGGTTCTTTTAGAACTAAGCCCTTCGACCGTTTATAGGAAGAAGCAAGCGTGGGAATCAGAAGATGAGTGCAGCCAAGCCTGATCTTCCCGACACCAATGAGATTTGGCTGTTATTGGACAGCCAAATCTACGGTGGGATTGAGTCGCACGTTCTTGAGTTAGCGCTCGGCTTAATTTCCCATCAGTTTCCCGTTCGAATTATATTGATCAACCGATACCACCCCACTCCCCCTATTTTGGACAGATTGGTTCAAGCTGATCTTCCCTACAGTTACTTAAATGACCTGTCACCACACAGTCAAAGTTCCTTCAAACGATTTACTAGTGCCGTTTACCGCTACCGCCCAACACTCGTGCATGCCCATGGCTACAAGGCTAGCTTATACAGTAAAGTGGCAAAAGTGATGGGAGTGTTAAAGCAAACCAAGCAAGTTTCAACTTATCATGCTGGTGAAACGCCAACAGGAAGAGTTTGGGTATACGACTGGTGTGACCGCTACACGAGTTTTATTTCTAACCACTCGCTAGTCGTCAGTGAAAAGATCCGCGCTAAGATCCCCACTCAATCTACGTTACTCAATAACTTCGTCGCCCAATGCTCAACGCCGGGCAAGTATTCAGACCACATAGGCTTCGTGGGCCGGTTGAGTCATGAAAAAGGACCAGATAGGTTCGTTGCGCTAGCCAATGTTTTTACAGATTACACCTTTGATATATATGGAGACGGCCCTGAGCTATCCGCAGTTCAAGAACAAGCAACATCTAACCTGCGCTGCCACGGACATCAAAGTAATATGGCTGATGTTTGGCATAATATTGGAGTGCTGATTATTACGTCTCGCTTTGAAGGCCTACCAATGGCCGCACTTGAAGCGATGGGACGAGGAATACCAGTTATATCGCTTTCGGTTGGTAACCTACCTAATCTAATTGATCATAAGGAGAACGGTTTTCTCGCGAATAACATGGACGAACTGAAACATTGGGTCGAATACTGGTTACAACTACCTGAACATGACCAATGTAATATTAGGCAAAATGCGATAAAAACCATCCACTCAGAATATTCGCCACAAGCTGTTATCCCCAAGCTCGTTGAATGCTACTTCCCTAGCCATTGAACTTTGAATCTTTTTTGTTCAATCCTATGAATGACCGAAAATTCCACCACGTAATGCCTTTCCATTCTGATTCTCATTTTAAAAATTCATTTACCTTGTAATCGCTAACTTTTATTTTTCTCGTAAAAACAACCAATTAGAACACCTCTATCGTTGGCATTCGCTTTGCTATATCCATGTATACAAATAAATCGATAACATCATTGGCAAGGGGTAACTATGACTGTTCGCAAGAATGTTCTCTACGTTCACTATAGCGATAACTGGATTCGTGGCAGCGAAATGTGTCTTATGCATTTAATAGATAGCCTAGACAGGAATCGCTTTACGCCATTCCTTTGGACCAATTGCATTCCTCTAGCGCGTATCTATCAAAACAAAAAGATCGAGACTCTATATTCTGAATTTACCTTGTTAGGTGGCTGGGATTACCCAAAATTCGATTGTTTTGGTTGGCTCAAGCTAGTGAGGCAAGCCATCAAGTTTATTCGTGTACATAACATCGACTTAGTGCATGTGAACAGTGGAGCGCCCTGCCAATGGATGTGCCTAGCAGCTCGTCTGTGCGGTGTGCCGCTGGTTACTCAACTTCATAGCGATTATCAGCTCAGAGACAGATTTACCTTAGGGTTACACCTTTCACCACACACGATTTGTGTAAGCGAGGCAATCAGTCACGGTTTGCTGGGAGACGGCTATCCAAAATCCAAACTATCGGTGATTCATAACGGCGTAGCCGAAGAGTTTTCTACTCCTATAAATATTCGAGATCGTTTGAATATCCCTCTAAATCGTTTTGTTTTTATTAGTGTTGGTTCGCTTATCGTTAGAAAAGGTTATGACCTAATTATCCAAGCTCTCCACCACTTGTCAGGAACGATAGATTGCCATTTAGTCATCATTGGTGAAGGTGAAGAAAGAAGCAATCTGAAAGCTTTAGTTTCAAAATTAAACCTAACCAACCGAGTACATTTTGTTGGTGAGCAACACAATGTCTCTGACTGGCTCCACAGTGGAGTAAACGCATTTATAAGTGGAGCAAGAGACGAAGCGTTTGGTTTGGCCATTGCAGAAGCCGGGTTGGCCAAGTTACCCGTTATTGCCCCTAGAGTGGGTGGAATCCCCGAGTTTATTGAACACTACCATAGCGGTTTGCTCTTTTCTCATAGCAACGCGATTCTCGATATCGCAGAAAACATGCGCAAGCTCGCTTCTAGCAAAACATTGCAGATCACGTTAGCAGAAAACCTTTATCAGCATGCTTCGAACAAGCTAACTGTTAGCGCGAATACCAATGCTATTCAAGCTATCTATGAAGATATGTGTTGTGAACCATCCAATCATCGCGTGCCCGTCAGTAATGGATTTAAGCCCTTACTGCGTTGGACATTCAGATAACTTCAAATTGAGGGCTGCACTATGACTATGCATAACACTCAACAGGATAATCGAGTTCATGGTTTTGTATATGACCCGATTGCATTCGCAGGTGGCTCAAAAGTCGCAACAGCAGAAATGCTAACGGTATGCGGCGATAAAAATGTCCGCTTTACCATTTTAACTTCAACGCCTTCAAGTTGGAGTCACATTAAAAAATCGAACCCGGATACTTCCATTATTTCACTCGCGAATTGGAGTTTTCTAAGCCAAGCCAACGGCATCCGCTACTGGTTTGCTCAGCTGTACTTTGCGTCAATGATATTTTTCACGCTGCTACGCATTAAGCGAATTGATTACGCTGTAGGGGCTTCCGGCCCTGGTATCGATATGGCGCTATACATTTGCCGTCTAATGCTGCATTTCCCTATCATTCAACTTATCCATGGGCCAGTCGCACCATCTAGAGCTATCGGATACTGCCTGAGCCAGGCTAAAAAGGTGTTCTATTTAGAATCGACCTATCAATCTATCGTAAACGCACTATATGCGTACTTTTCGCTGACGACCGACCCCGGCCAGAATTGCGCAATGGCGAAGCTGTCCATCGACGATAGTCAATTGCAAGTGTTCACCAATGGCATTAGTCAAAGCCAATGGCCTGTATCGGCGTGCTATCAATCAAAACGAATTTTTTGGGCAGCATCTTTATTAGAGTGGAAAGGGTTAGATATTCTTCTTTCGGCCATTGACCCTAAATTTACGCATTCCCATTTGGTCGCAGACATTTGCTACATCCGCCCTACCTCTACCCAGTTAGGTGTAAGTGAACTTCCAAAGAACTGGAGCAACGTCTCCCTTTACGAGTCGCCATCGAATTTAGACCAGATTCGATCGCAATGTGGGGTCTTCGTTTCAACCAGTGACAACGAACCCTTCGGGCTATCAATATTGGAGTCGTTAGCTGCGGGCTTGTCTGTCGTCATTCCTGAAGATGGTGCTTATTGGGATAAAAAACTCACTCACGGTGTTAACTGCCTTAAATACAATCCAAGAGATGAACTGTCGCTACGCACTACGTTAGAGTTATTACAACGCTCGACTGAATTACGCGCATCGCTTTCAATTGAAGGAAAGCGTATCGCCGAGTGCTACCGCGCTGAACGTTGCTACGCTCATATTACAAAATGTCTGTTAACGGGCCGCACCGAATTATCACATATGCAAAATACCCTAGGAGTTCACTGATGAAAACTTCAGGGCCTTTAGCCAGCATCGCCACCTATGGAGTAGGACTGGTACTTAATAAAGGGCTTTCTTTATTGATGCTGCCATTAATGGCGAGTTACTTGATGCCAGAACAGATCGGTAAGCTAGATCTATTAGCGACGATTGGTGCTGTCACCGGAATCGTACTCGCTCTGGCTATGCATGAAGTCATCTACCGCTTTGCGAGTGTAAAAACCGACGACAAACAACAATTCAAGTGCGCTAGTGAAATTTACACAACCACCAGTTGTATCTCTTTAGCGTTCGCTGCAACGTTGTTTTTCATGATTAATCTTGTGGAAATCCCCGCTACAAGCCCCGTATCTAAGACCGAACTTAATTTGTTGTTACTCTGTGCTTCTTTAGAAGGTGTTTTGGGAATATCCAATGCTTGGTTGAGGTTAAAAGACAGAGCTAAGACTTTCCTTGCAGTCAGTGTCTGTTCAACCGCCATACAGGTAGGTTTAATTGTTGTCGTATTAATCAATGCACCATCAGTGAAAGCCATCCTTGCTTGTGGTGCCGTGACTTATCTCTTGCAGTTTGTTGCCTTGCACCTTATCAATCGATTCAAATGGCGCTTACCAAGCAAAACCGACGTAAAACCTTATTTGTACTACAGCGCGCCATTGATGTTAGCTGCGTTGGTTAGCTTCGGTTTAAATGGTTCTGAACGTTTGTTTTTAGCTTATTCTTCCGATTTCGCCACACTAGGTTGGTATTCGGTCGCCGCTAAGTTTTCTCTAGCAATGTGTATTTTGATGCAGCCTTTCGGAATGTGGTGGATGCCAAAGCGTTTCCAAGCCCTAGAACAACAAGGGGTTCGTAAATGCGCGCAAGTCACTCAGCTTGGCATTGTCTATTTGACCATGCTGACAATCGCAGTTGCGTTTGCTGCTAAAGCGTTTATTACCCTTACCTTGCCTTCTGAATATCTTATTTCTACACAGCTCTTGGTCGGAACTTTGCTTGTCGCTTGGTTCAAAGAAATCTCAGAATTACTTAATATCGGAATTTTGTATAAAAAGAGAACCAAAGGCCAACTTCAAATCTGCCTAGCCGCAACAATCGTAGGGCTAGTTCTCATGTGGCAACTTCAAAGTCACGGGATTTGGGGAATCATCATTGCTCTAGGTATTGCTCAAATGATCAAGGCTATTATCACTTTTGTCGTTAGCCAAACCTTAGTCTTATTGCCTTATCAATATCTATTACTGCTTTCTAACTTCATCGTACTGATGTGCAGCTTATATCTCTCTTACTACACTTCTAACCCTTGGTTGTGTATTGCATTTGCTTGTTTAGTTCCCCTTATTGCATTGTTACCTGTGGCCTTAAGTCGTGAATTTTCTCCGCTATTTATTAAAAACTTCAAAGGCCTATCTCACCGTGTTCGTTTAGGGTTGGGCCGCATATGAAAGCAAACCAAAGCAGATTACCAGCCATCTTGTCCGCCACTGTGGTTTGTTTGCTGATCACCGTTATTTGGTATTTCGTGCCAAACCCACTTGTTGTTTTGGTGCTTGCCATGATTCCTCTTGGCGCACTGTTTGTTCTGAACAAAACCTTTTGGCTCGTGATCTTGTTTGTGGCTTTTTCATTCTTTCGAATCCACGAAGCCGTACCACAACTCTACCCTTTAAAGATTCCATTGCTGTTATCACTTGGGGCGTTATCTGCGCTGCTGTGGCATGCATTCGTAAGTAAAGAGCTAAAAATGTATTGGCACCCAAGCCTCACTTGGCTTTCTATCTTTTGGGTGCTGGTTTTTGTCGGAATCATTTTCGCGTCTAACCGACCAGAGGCGATTAAAGAGTTTAAAGGTATTTACTGGAAAATCATTGTGATGACGTTAGCCATTGTTTGGCTTGTAACAAGCGCCAAAAACCTCGGACATACATCATTGGTGATCATCTTATCCGGTTTATTGATTGGCTCCATCGCGCTTTATAACTCTGCAAACGGTATTGGCATGGTTGAAGGCACTCGTGTCACGGTTGGACGTGATATCGGTTCGATGCTTGGGGATCCTAATGATCTTGCGTTAGCGTTAATGTTTCCACTCGCGTTTGCGGTCAGTAATACCATCACACCTCGCCTATCTCTGCTGTTGCGAGTTTTAAGCGCCATTATCTGTATCTTATTGCTAATGGCAGTCATCGCTACTCAAAGCCGTGGCGGCCTATTAGGCTCATTAACCGTATTCGGGATCTTCGCGATTAAAGTCATTCGTTCGAAAGTGCTACTGATTAGCGTAAGTGGCGTGGCGGCAATGGGGCTTTACTTAATGGCAGGCATATCAGGGCGAGCATCAGGCGGCGCAGCAGAGGCTGGGATTGATGCCTCCGCAATGGGGCGTTTATATGCTTGGGAGGCCGCATTTAAAATGGCCACAGTGAATCCCCTTACCGGTGTCGGGCTTAATAATTTTTACTCAAACTATTACTACTACAGCCCACATTGGGATGGGCTTAATCACGCAGTGCACAGTACTTGGTTTGGAGTATTAGCCGAAACCGGATTCCTCGGGCTCATCATATTCATTGGTTTGATTGTGACTCTTATTCGAACCGCCCGAGGAACTTTGGCGTTAATCGAAAAAAGCCGAGTACCGCTCGATCCTAATTTAGTATCGTCTGCCAATGCTGTTTACGCAGGCCTGCTTGGTACCATAGTATCCGGTACGTTCTTAACTCAAGGCTTCAACTGGCCTATTTATATCTTGGCGGCATTGATTGTTTGCGTCGCTCACATATCTCAAAAAGCCTGTCAAATTGAGAACCCTCCCGAGAGAAATACATAACCCATTGTAATTTAGTAACTTTATTTATGGCACACTCTGTGTAAGTACTCCTATATACCCATGGCTAGGAGTATTCAAAATGAACACAATGTCGATTCATAATTTTAAGTTCTGGTTAAAGAGCCACCCTAATTCTCAAATTAGAAATGTCTTTTTTATTTTGAAAAAGATTCGTTGTGCCGAGCTACGAACCCCCATTCTCTACAATAAATGCCTTTATTTCATTCATAACTTTGTAACGGGAGTCATCTCGTCTTTAACACGAATCCTTTATTTCACACCTGCTTTCAAGGGTCGGTTAGCAAATTGCGGTAAACGACTTTATCTGTATGGTGGAATTCCTTTCGTCAGCGGCCCTGTCACCATAAACCTAGGCGATGATTGTCGAGTATCGGGCCAAACTACCTTCTCTGGTTGCTCGATGATTCCTAATCCGAGTCTCATTGTCGGCAGCAATGTCGATATAGGCTGGCAGACTACGATTGCGGTCGGGACTAAGGTGGTGATTGAAGACAACGTTCGTATCGCAGGTGGAGGTTTTTTATTTGGTTACTCAGGCCATCCACTGGATGCAAAACGTAGAGCACAAGGTGAAGGTGATGATCCGTGTCAGATTGGCGAAATAGTATTGGAACGTGATGTCTGGTTAGGGACCAATGTAACAGTGAAAGGCGGTGTTACAATTGGCGAAGCCTCTGTTATTGCGGCTGGTAGCGTGGTCACCAAGTCAATTCCTCCATTTTCTATCGTTGCGGGTAACCCTGCCAAAGTGGTTGGCCAGATCCCTCAAGCTGATTCGACTTATGAGTCAATAGGAGGTTCAGATGCGTGATCTTATTGTTTTCGGTGAAGACTTTGGCGGTCTTCCTTCGTCGACACAACATTTAATCCGCCACTTATCTCTGAATCATAAAGTGTTGTGGGTCAACTCTATAGGCCTAAGACAACCTAAACTTTGCGCTAAAGATGTAAGCCGCGCTCTCAATAAGCTTATCGGCCAGAGCAACACCCAAGCGCAGAACATGATGAAACCATCGCGTGAGCAGAATATTACGGTCGCTAATCTGCGAACCATTCCCGCACCGCGTTCAACATTGAGTCGTCATGTTGCTAAGAAAATGATGCTTGCTCAGCTTCTACCCTTGATTAAAAAGCTTCAGCTTAAAGATCCAATATTATGGACGTCATTACCAACCTCAGCGGACCTATGTGGTCAACTTGGTGAATCCGCGGTGGTTTACTATTGCGGAGATGATTTTGAAGCGCTTGCGGGCGTAGACCATGAAACGGTTGCTAAGCACGAAGCAAAGTTGGTCGAAAACGCCGACCTCATTTTCGCAGTCAGCGATAACCTAATGAGAAAATTCCCTTCTAGCAAAACCCAATATCTCCCACATGGCGTTGACGTGGAATTATTTTCGACAGCCGCACCTCGGGCTGAAGATCTGCCTAGCTCACACCGACCAATCGCTGGTTTTTACGGTAGCCTTTCTAAATGGCTGGATTACTCGATGTTAGATAAAGTCGCTAACCAATTACCTGAATGGGACTTTGTCTTTATTGGCCCCAACGAGCTCAACACCTTGCAACTACCAAAACGCAAGAATGTTCATTACTTAGGTCCCAAAAGCCATTCTGAACTGCCACGCTATTCCCAACATTGGGATGTCAGTATTCTGCCGTTTATCGACAACGAACAAATTAGAGCATGCAGCCCTCTCAAACTGCTGGAATACCTTGCAGCCGGATCATCAATTGTTTCTACGCCCTTTCCTGCTCTAGAACCGTACTGTCAATACGTCACTACGGTTGGAAATGCGGAAGAAATGATTAAGGCTCTGAAGAAACACCGAAACACAAAAGCTGTGCCCAGAAATATTGTCGAAAATGAGAGTTGGAAAAAACGCAGCCAATTCGTAGGTTTAATGCTGGAGCTTTTATGAATCAATTAAAGATTAGATTACTCATCATTCTCGGTGGCATGTGGCGACAGCGCTATGTGATTGTTGTACCGATCTTGATTCTCCCATTCGTCGGCTTCGGCGTGAGTAAACTAACGCCACTCAAATACGAAGCCCACACCAGTATGCTGATTCAAGAAACCGCTAAAATGAACCCTTTCCTTGAAGACATTGCGGTCTCCACAATGCTTAAAGACAGGATCAACGCGTTAAGAACCTTACTGAAAAGCCGTCACGTTCTTTATTCGGTTGCCGAAGAGCTTGAGCTAATCACAGACGAGATGAGCGATATCGAAAGAGACAAGGTCATTGCAGATATATCAAACCGATTAACCATCACTCAGTTAGGCAAAGAGTTTCTACAAATCAACCTGACAGCCAACAAGCCAGACGGAATGAAAGAGCTGCTCCGTTCCGTTAGCGATCATTTCATTGAACAATTGCTGGCACCGGAGCGTTCTTCGATTCAAGACTCAAGTGACTTCCTCGCTATTCATATTGAAAAGCGTCGAAAAGAGCTCGATGTAGCCGAGGAAGCACTGGCGATTTATAAGAACGAGAATGCGCAATCAACACCAGAAATACAAAGCCAAAGCTTAAATAGGCTTGCAGCCCTCAAACAAAATTTGGCCGAGAAACAAGCGGAACTAGCAGGTGTTGAGAAAAGCTTAGGTTCTATTGATCAGCAACTGTCTAAAACCAACCCGGTTATCGGTAAGCTAGAAGACCAAATCATCGAAATCCGTAGTGACTTAACATTACTCAAAGCCAAGTACACAGACCAACACAGCGCCGTGCAAGCCAAAGTAAGAGAGCTTGAGAGACTGGAAAACGAACGCACGACACTGTTGAAAATGAAACAGCCTAGCCTCAACAGTGACCAGTTATGGGATATTGCCAGTAGTAATACGTTAACTAAATTGTCTGATGTGCAGCCTTTATTAGTTACACAGCTTCATAGCTTGCAATTGGTGCGCTCGCGCTACGAGTCATTAAGTGAGGAAACAAAGAGCTTGAAGAAAATGGTATTCGAACTTGAAAACAAAGCGAACCATTTTGGTGAAAATGCAAAAATCATGTATCGACTACAACGCGATGTTCAAATCAAACGTCAGCTTTACGATGAATTGATGGAGCGTTTTGAAATGGCTCAGCTAACTGGCTCTCTAGGGATCTTCGAACAAAACAAACGCGTCAAAATTATTGATTTACCTTTTAACCCAAGTGGCCCTTCCAACTTACCCAGTATCATTTTCATCTTAGCCGGATTTATAGGAGGCATTGCATTAGGCAGCGGTCTTGCGGTCGTGATCGAGCTTTTTGACTCTTCAGTAAAACGCCAAGACGAAATTGAAGCCATATTGGAAACACCTGTGATTACCGTTATCCCGAAACTCAGCTAGTTATTTAATCCCCATCAAATCGCACAAAGCGCTGCCAATCATGTCGGCGCTTTCTATTTGAAACGAATCCATTCCTTTTTGATTCCCAATTTAATACCAAAACAAGAAAACACACCAAAATAACCATAAAATACTGATATATAAGAATAACTTTTCTGGCACAAGATATGCTAATTCATAAATAAGCAAGCGTAGTTAATCACAATTTCCGTTTGCAGAATCAATTTCATAGCCACAAAAAAGGAATCTAAAAATGGACACAGACGATAAAAAACGTGGCAAAAAAATCATTCACGTCGTTCAGCATTTAGCACCTGGTGGCTTAGAAACGTTGACCTTAGATTTACTTCGGTTAGCTAAGCCTCAAGATGTAGTCATGATTATTAGCCTTGAAGGTACCCGAGAAGAAGCAATTCACCACTGGCCTAAGCTTGAAGCGCATGCTGAACAGTTAGTGTTCCTACAGAAAGAGCCCGGCGTGCAATTTAAAGTTGTCTCTACTCTGATTAAAGCTTTCACTGGCATTAAGCCTGATGTTGTTCACACACATCATATTGGCCCACTTATCTATGCTGGGTTCGCCGCTCGCGTTTCTGGTGTACCCACTCGCATCCATACTGAACATGATGCTTGGCATCTACGTAATACTAAGCGCCGCCGACTACAAAGCGTGGCATTAAAAGCAGCTCAACCAATGCTCGTCGCTGATGCGACTCGAGTTTACAATCAACTCAAATCGATGTTTGCGTATGACAAGCTGATTACTATTAAAAACGGAATCGACTGCGACAAGTTCCACCCACTTCCAAAGCAACTTACTCGCTCTCTGTTTAATCTACCGAAAGACAGAATAATTATAGGTTGTGCAGGCCGATTGGAATCCGTTAAGGGACAAGACCAACTCATTAAAGCGATGGCCTTCTTACCACAACATGTGAATTTGGTGTTAGCAGGTGATGGCAGTGAACGTGCCAATCTTGAAGCGCTAGTATTAAAACTCGGCTTAAAAGAACGCGTATTCTTTCTTGGCTTGGTCGATGACATGACGGCGTTCTACCAGTCACTCGACCTGTTTTGCTTACCTTCTCGCCATGAAGGGTTACCACTCTCACCTCTAGAGGCTCAGGCTTGTAATGTGCCAACCGTCGCGATGAATGTGGGCGCCGTCAATGAGACCCTGTGCCCCAACACCGGTATTTTAGTAAAGAACCACAATATCATTCACCTAGCTCACGCCTTACTCTCTGCCACTATCAGAACTGAAAATGAGCGGAAAGTTTCTGTTTCGGCTTGTCCACGCGATTTCATACTGACCAACTTCAACATCAAAAACATGGTCCAATCCTACAACGAACTGGCTAAAGGAGCATATGCATGATTGACCTAATTCTAATGGCGATCTGTTTCATGAGCGGTGCGCTAATTGTTTACCATCACGTAGGTTATCCACTAATTTTACGTTGGTATTCGCGCATCCATCCTTCAATGAAAATTAAAGAGGTATGGAGAGGCTACAAAGTAGCAGAGGCAGACCTGGACTTACCAAGCGTGACTATTTTGGTGCCAGCATTCAACGAAGAACAGTGGATCGCTGATAAAATTCGAAATTTGGCCGCGCTCGATTACCCACGTAACAAGCTTAAAGTCATCATCGCGTGTGACGGTTGTAGCGACCATACAGTGAACATTGCGCAAATGACGATCCAAGAAGCGATTTGCTCCGATATTCATATCGAAATTCACGACCACCAACAAAATCGCGGTAAGGTAGCGATCGTCAATGAAGAGCTACAAGGCATCGACAGTGATATTACCGCTTTAAGTGATGTTTCTGCTCTTATTTCTCTCGATGCTTTGCTCATTGCAAGTGAGCACTTTTCCGACAAAACGGTTGGTGTAGTCAACGCTACTTACTGTTTATGTCCTTCAGAAAACCAAGGTGAGAAAAGCTATTGGGCCTATCAAACGGTATTGAAACAACAAGAAGCCTCTTTTGGTTCAAGCCTAGGCGCACATGGCGCGTTCTATTTGTTCCGCACTCACCTATTCGAAACACTTCCATCGAACACCATTAATGATGATTTCATACTTCCTATGCAAATCGTTAAGAAGGGTTATCACGCAGATTATGATTCAAACATGGTGGCGTTAGAAATGGAGCAAACTAACGAGCAAAACGACTTTCGCCGCCGCTTGAGAATTTCCGCAGGGAATATGCAACAAGCCATTGAATTATTTGGCTTATTCAACCCAAGATTTAAAGGCGTCGCATTTGCATTTTTCTCAGGAAAAGGGTTAAGACTGCTAACCCCTTATCTAATGCTGACATGTTTACTGACATCGCTATTGCTTCGCCACCACGTTGTTTTTGAACTTCTATTCTGGTTACAAATCAGCGTGTACATCACGGGTGTCGTGGGTTATTTATTACCCAAAAAATTATCTCTCAAACCGATCACTTTAGTTTCGTACTTAGTCGTTGGGCATTACGCCAACTTTGTTGGTGGGCTTCGTTACTTACTTGGATTTGAAAACTCACACTGGACACGAGTTAATCGTTAAGGACTGACCATGATGAATACTAACTTATACCAATACAATATCTCACGCGCAAAACGAACATTCGACTTTGTTGGTGCGTTGATCATTCTTGTTGTGTTCTCACCATTGTTTCCATTGATCGCGTTGGCTATCGTAGCCTCTTCTAGAGGTCCAGTTTTTTATCGCCAACTACGCGTGGGGAAATCAACACCAGAGAAAATGGAGCTGTTTGAGATAATGAAATTCCGTAGCATGTATCAAGATGCGGAAGCACGATCTGGCGCGGTATGGGCAACAGAAGACGACCCCCGCATCACTCCCGTTGGTAAGTTTCTACGAAAAACTCGTTTAGATGAACTCCCTCAGTTGTTCAACGTACTCAAGGGCGAGATGTCACTGATTGGGCCTCGTCCAGAGCGACCAACTTTCTATAACAAGCTAGAAACAGAAATCCCCTATTTTGCCGACCGCACTTACGGTGTGTTACCAGGAATTACGGGGCTTGCTCAAGTGAATCAAGGTTACGATACGTGTATTGAGGATGTGAGACGCAAAGTCGGATTCGACCACAGCTACGCGCTAAGCTTGTGTTCCATGAAGTCTTGGATTGCAACAGATCTCGGAATCATCACTAAGACAATTGTAGTGATGGTCGATGGGCGTGGTCGATAAAAATGGAGTTGGCTTTAATATGATTTCGTCAGTTGTAGAAAGCCAATACCAATATTGCCTCGCCCCTATGAGATTGAGAACAAAAAAAGCCGCCTGACTAAGGCGGCTAACACAGAAGGAGTTTAAGGTTCTTAAACAAGACAGTAATTTATCCAGTCATGGGAACAACCTCAAAATATACAGAACAACAAACTGTAACAACAGTATTTGTTGTTTAGTGTGATTATCCGCACAATAAATCCTTACTTAGACGAATTAATAACCCAACCAAGTAGGTATTGCTTGGCTCTCGAGATGCACAACAAAACCTTATTACATAACAAATAACTGCGACAAAAGCTCAGCATAAAAAAATTAAACCCATTTCGGCTTGAGAATTTAATGATATTGATTATCATTAAGCTTTAGCTATCATTTCAGATTGAAATCATGACCTCATTGACTCAACGAAAATTGGCCATCATTAGTGGCGTCGTATTTTGTGTATTCATCACGTTGTTTAGCTTTCTTGCAAGCCTGCTACTAGGTCAAACGACTCTTTCTATTTCAGCTCTATTCGAATCGATACTTCAATATCAATCCAGTAATTGGGAACACAGCCTTATCGTAGAAGAACGTCTCCCAAGAGCCATCCTTGCGCTTGTTGTTGGAGCTTCGCTCGCGGTTTCAGGAACATTATTGCAAGCACTGGTGCGAACGCCTTTCGCTTCGCCAAATTTAATCAGTGTGAACACCAGCACCGTTCTTTTCAGTGTTGCTGCTGTTAGTTTGTTTACGATCACTTTGCCTGAGCACCTTGTGCAAATAGCGGCAATTGGCGCTGTGCTTTCAATCTGTTTGATATACTTCTTAGACGCTAAGTCTAAAACGCTCAATGCCCCACTCAAAATCATGCTCTCAGGGCTGATTATTACTGTACTTACCATTGCCATTACTAGCCTGATCTTACTTACCACAAATGGAAATTTGGAAAGCGCGATGTTCTGGTTAGCGGGTTCGATTTCCAACTATTCATTCGACTATGTATTACCGCTACTTCCACTTCTCGTATTTGCTTTAGGAGTAACCATTCTTTTGATCCCCTATATCAATCGAATTATGGACACCGACCCTATGGAAAATAAACTCGAATTGTACACCGCCATAATTAAGTTCCTCATCGCCGTTTGTGTCGCTATTTTTGCGTCAATTTCGGTAATACTGGCAGGGCTTATCGGCTTTGTTGGACTAGTGATTCCCTATATTAGTCATAAGTTTGCCGGCAAAGATTTCAGGTGGGTCTTGCCGATTAGTGCCTTGCTAGGAGCCACCCTACTGCTCTTGCTTGATACTCTTTCACGTGTCTTAAATTCAGACAATCCTTTACCAATCGGTGTCATTACTGCCGTAATTGGTTTTCCGATTGCACTAATTCTCATTTTGAGAACCATGAGCATCCGACGCAAAGCCAATTAATAAGTTCATCTTCTGTCTGCTGGAATTTAAAAAGCCACCTTGGACAATGTCAAAGGTGGCTTTCTTTTTATGACTCAACGAAACGATATTGCCTAGGACGCTTTATCGATCTGTAACTTTGGGTCGGGTTCTTCTGCCTCGCTTTGTTCAGCGAAGATATCTGCAACGGCACTACGTTCAAGTTCACCTTTAAGGTTGCCTTCTTCATCCACAACAGGGAGTGAATAATCGCAGGACATAGTGTCAGGGAGAACTTCTTCGATAACCGCGTCAGGCAAGACGGCAGGCACTTCTTCGTAAATCTCATCACTAAAGTCATGCACGCTCGAATCTTCAACCGCATCTTGCAAGCTTTCTTTGGTCACTAACCCTTGATAGCCTTCATCCGTTACATGGTAAGCGTAGTCATGTTTCAGAGTCTTCATCTGTGCCAGTGCGCCTTCAATGGTCTCAGAGGTAATTCTATACAGCGGAGGCTGCATGACTGTCTCTACGGTTAGAGCTCGCGCTCGATTCACATCTTTAACAAAGGCTTCCACGTAATCATCCGCTGGATGCAGCAGAATCTCATGTGGCGTTCCCTGTTGAACCAATTCACCATCTTTTAAAATAGCAATTCGGTCACCAAGTCGCAGCGCTTCATCTAAATCGTGAGTGATGAACACAATCGTCTTATGAAGCTTTTCTTGAAGCTCGATAAGCTGGTCCTGCATCTCGCTACGAATTAGAGGATCTAATGCAGAGAATGCTTCATCCATTAATAGGATTTCCGCATCGGTACATAATGCACGAGACAAGCCTACACGCTGCTGTTGTCCACCAGACAATTGGCCTGGGTATTGGTCTTCGTACCCTTTAAGCCCCACCGTTTCTAACCACTCTTTTGCTTTCGCTAAACGTTGGTCTTTTTTAATGCCTTGTACTTCTAGCCCGTAAGCTACATTTTCAACGACAGTTCTGTGTGGCATTAATCCAAATCGCTGAAAGACCATCGACATTTTATGACGACGGAACTCTTCTAGCTCTTTGGTATTTAGGCTCATAACATCAATGCCTTCCACCGTGATTTTGCCTTTGGTTGGATCAATTAAGCGGTTGAAGTGACGAATCAAAGTTGATTTGCCGGAGCCCGATAAGCCCATGATTACAAAGATTTCACCTCGATTGATCTTAAGATTGATCTCTTTTAGACCAACCGTGTGACCAGTATCGGCCAAAATAGCGTCTTTGTGTTCACCCTGTTCAACACGGCTCATCACGGACATTGGCTTCGGGCCAAATACTTTGTATAAGCCACTAATTTCTATCAATGGTTTAGTCATGTTTGAACCCTCCTAAATGCGCATTGGTACGGCGTGCATACGCTTGTGAAGCTCGATCAAACAAAATCGCTAGCGCTACAATGGCAAAACCATTAAGTAAGCCTAACGTGAAATATTGGTTAGTAATGGATTTAAGTACCGGTTGACCTAGACCTTTCACCCCAATCATAGATGCGATTACCACCATCGATAACGCCATCATGATTGTTTGGTTAATCCCGGCCATAATCGTTGGCATCGCTAGCGGTAGTTGAACACCCCATAGACGTTGCTTCTTATTCGCACCAAAGGCGGTAGCCGCTTCTAGCACTTCTTTATCAACCAGTCGGATACCCAAATTGGTAAGGCGAATAACCGGAGGAATCGCATAGATAACCACTGCGATCAAACCTGGAATCTTACCAATGCCAAGTAACATCACGACGGGAATCAAGTAAACAAATGCAGGCATAGTTTGCATGATATCCAATAAGGGAGTCACTACCGATTGCACCTTATTTGAACGTGCCATCGCGATACCAATCGGAATCCCTAGCATGATTGAAACCATAGTACACACAGTAATGATACTTAGCGTTCTCATGGTGTCTTCCCACATTCCGAAGTATCCAATGAGAAGCAAAGACACTACACAGCCTAACGCCAATTTCCAAGAACGACTTGCGGCATAAACTAAACCGGTACATACCGCTAAAACGATAAACCAAGGTGTAGAAATCAGGAGTTTTTCAAACCAAACGAGGAAGGAAAGTAAAGGGTCAAAGAAAGATTCTATGAGTTCGCCGTATTCACGAGAGAAATCGCGATACGCGCCATCTAAAGTTTTTTTGATCGCTCGTAAGTCCGAGCGTTCCATCTCTGGGAAACTAGAAAACCAGTTGCTGTCAGCCATTTTATATCCTTATAGTTCGAAGCCACTTAACTCTTTATTAGCAAGCTAAGGGCTTCGAATAATGAATAACATCAAGTATAGCGACGTTATTTCCATGTCAGTATCTACGGGAGTAGCTTAAAGTTCCGCTTCAACTTTCTTAGCAACTTCTTGAGAAACCCAAGGGTGCCAAATTTCTGGGTACTCACTTAAAAAGTGGATCATTGCTTCTTCACCATCAGCTTGATTATCTTCCATCCAGGCAAGCAGTTGGTTCATTTTTTCATTGGTAAAACCACGTTTGGTAAAGTAGTCGTATGCTTCTGGAACACGAGAAGCAAAGCTTTCTGTCGTGATTGTGTGAACTGGTGATGGCGGGTACATTGTTGCTTTCGGCGATTCACAGCCTTCTTGAGTAGTACAGTTCAGAAATTCGTTTTCATCAATACCGCTACCAAAATCTACTTTGACCATTTCGTACTTACCAAGTACCGCAGTTGGTGCCCAGTAATAACCGAACCACGCTTCTTCACGTTCATAAGCTTTTGCAATGGAACCTGAAAGACCAGCACTTGAGCCTGGGTCAACAATGCTAAAGCCGCTTTCTTCAAGATTTAGCGCTCGATATAGGTTACCTGCGCTGATTTGGCAGTTCCAACCAGCCGGGCAGCTGTAAAATGCAGAGGTATCAGGATCTTCTGGGTGTTTGAACAGCTTGGCATTTTTACGAATACCATCGATGGTTGCCATCTCTGGATATTGTTCAACGAGATAAGCTGGGATCCAAAAGCCTTCTTCACCGCCATTCACAAGTGACTTACCTGCATAGCGTAAACGCTTCTCTTCGACACCTTTATCTAATGCGTCTTTTAGAGCGTTACTCCAAAGTTCCGGAGCTACATCTGGCTGACCTTTTTCGATCATCGATGTGCCTGTTGGCATCGTATCACCAGGGATAAGCTCCGCATCACAATCGTAGCCGTGTTCCAAGATAAATTGGTCGATATTGGCAATCAGCGTTGCTGAGTTCCAGTTCATGTCCGCAATTGTTACGCTGCCACATTCTCCGGCATTTGCGTTAGTTGCTGTTGCAGCTAACATAAACATGGCGCTTAACTTGTATTTCATATTGAGTTTCCTTTCTCTTTATTAATCCATTTAGAAAACCAAAAACACTTGGTTTCTAAATTATTATGAGTGACTCATTTTCCTTGCATTTGAATACCTTGTATTCACTGAAATATTGATAACTAATTCCCGAAATTATTCTTCTGGTGCATCTAACCGCTCGAATATTATGGTTATTAATTACAAATATGCACAAAATCACTGCTTGATATAAGTTTAGGGAATAATCAAGCAAAATCCACTTATTGACCTTTTTTAGCCCTATTAGTGCGTACCGGATCATGGTCGATAAAGTAAACTGTGAATTAGGCACGGTAAAAAAATGCATTCTGTCGAATAAAGATTTTCACTTTTCTAGTTAATTTGAACACTTTTTGGGCTGACTATAGTAAGAAACCCACTACAAGCTATCCTGTAGTGGGCCTAATTCACGTATTTCTAAAAGGTATTATTCGCTGATTTGTACAACTTTCAATTGATCGACTAAGGCGGTTATCACAGTTTCATCGGTCGCATTTGCGACGTCGGCAATACCAAGTTCCGTCCAGCCCATATTGCTAATATTGACCTCGGTTACACCGCCATTTTCATCAGTAATCGACAATTGCGTATTTGTACTATCAAGTGGATCATTGGCGTCGTCGGTTACTTCGACATCAATGTGCGCCAACAAATCTTGCATATCAGGAAAATCAGGAAGTAGCTCACTAATATCAACAACATCATTTGCCAAATCAAAGTCGGCAATAGTTTTTGTGACCGGGTCAATTGGCGTGCCAGCACGCTCTTCCAGCATATAGAATATGTCTTCACCGTCGCCCCCTTTCAATATCTCATCATTTAGAGTACCTGAAAGAATATCGCTTCCTTCGTGCCCCATAGTGTCCGAAATTACAACTTTCTGCTCACTAACCAGATAACTTACTAGTTCATCGTTAGTCATACCATTCGTGGTCGTTTCGGCGAACTCATCTAACGAAACGCCCTGTAAAATAATGGTTTGAACCAGATTACTGTTCGCATCATATAGTTCGATGTGGGTTTCACCGCCGACTTCGTTTAGCGTAATTTGCTGTGAAACGTCAGATGAATCCCAAACATCAACAACATTGAAGAACGATTGCAAATCAATGGCGTCCTCTGTTGCGTCAAAATCTTTTATATAGTCCAAACCTGATACAAGTGCTGTGCCAACTGTGGTATCCGTCCATACAAAAGTATCCTTTTGGCCCGTATCAGATAGATTGGTTGGCCCACCCCATAACCATTCATCTTCGCTCGTCGCTGCGAGTAAATCATAGCCAACCGCCCCCTGCTGAACGTGATTGGCGACCACCGAAATACTGATGGTTTCCTGTGTCGTATTCACACCATCGGAAACTTCGATGATGAATTCATCCATATCTGTTGTGTTTGCTGGCATCGCATTGGTCGAGCCCGCGGTCAAGCTGTATATCCACGCCCCAGTAGCGGCGTTAAAGCTGAGGTTTCCGTATTGCCCCGATGAGCTACTTATTAACTGCCAAGTTAGGCTTCCACTGTTTGTTTCTGTATCCGTCGCACTCAGCGAACCCGATACATCATTGATGTAATCTTCCTTAACTTGTCCAATGCTTGTACCGCTAATCACTGGGGAATCGTCTGTCCCTTGTATATTGAGTGTGACTATTTGGCTGACTACCCCACCATTTTGATCATCAATGAGCATCGTAAAGGTGTCATTCACCAATTCATTTTTGAGTAATAACCCTGATGCTACGTTGAGTTGATAGGTCCAATCACCATTCGTTGGATCAACGGTTATTTGTCCAAAATTGCCCGCTAATGTTTGTACTCCGCCCGTTAAAGTGAACACGTGGCTATCTGACGCATCTAGGTCACTGATTTCTACCGTCCCTGACGCCGATGTTTCTGCACTATCAGCGTCAATGTCACCAGAAATCACACTGTTGCCCAAAACAACATTCGGCATGTCGTTGGTTCCTGTCACTTCAAATTGAATGACAGTTGAATCCGACTCTTCGAGTTCATCAGCCACTTCCACGGTGTAACTCAGTAACAGTGTTTCCCCAACAGCCAATGCTTCGATATCTGCATGGCTACTATCAAGCTCAAATGTCCACTCTCCTGTTGCGCTATCAACGGACAGTTCTCCTCTATCATCTGTGACAATGACCGCCCAATTATGTTCGTCACTGGTATCTGGGTCTCCGCTATCAAACGTACCCGTCAGCGGATTCAACTCGCCTTCCAATATGGATTGCGTTGCTACCGCTGCAATTTCTGGAGCATCATTAGTTCCGTTAATGGTGATACTTATTGACATGATATTTGAAATGTCGCCTTCACTGTCTTCCGCTTGAACTTGGATGGTATCGATCAATGTTTCTCCCACTGCCAATGCATTTACCGCACTCGCAGTATCATCGACGACGTATGTCCACTCACCATCTAAGCTGATCGCAAGGTCACCATACAAACCGTTATGGTCGACCGTATCATAGGTGACATTGTCACCTAGATCAGTGTCTGAGGTAACCAGTTGGCCGCTTGCGCTACTGCCATTGGCTTCATCAACCACGCCAGATGCATCTCCGGATAGAACTGGATTATCATTTGAGCCTGTTACGGTAACCGTCACGACTTGGCTTACCTCGGCCCCTAAGTCATCGGCAGCAAAAACAACAAAGCTTTCTGTTACGACTTCGCCTTCAGCCATTGCTTGGAGATGAGGCTCATCGTTATAAATGGTATAGCTCCACTCTCCGGCAGCATCTATGATAAACAGCCCGTAGGTACCGTTTAAACTTTTGGCAGCAAAAGTTACGGTATCTCCAGCATCAATATCATCTCCGCTAAGCTGTAACGTTTGAGTAATTTGGCCGTCTTCGCTAAAACTAGCGGATACATCACCGGAAATCGTTGGAGATTCATTAACTCCGTTGATGGTGACTACCACCTCTTTTTCTGATTCAAGATCGTGAATATCTTTCACTTTGACCGTAAAGGTTTCTTGTAAAGGTGAAGAATCTCTTCCGTTCAGTTCAATTAAGGTGGGTAAGCTTTCATTTAAGTCGTACGTCCAAGTTCCATTGCTATCGAGACTGAATGTACCGTAATTTCCGGATTGTGCTCCGGCGATCCACGTATGACTGTCATTGGTATCAATATCACCTGGAGCTAAATCACCACTGATCGTTGATGTATTGTTAGCATCTGTGCTTGCAGAGAGCACACCAGTGATATTTGGTGCATCTTCAGTACCAGTTACGCCTACTTCTATTTCCAAGAGTTGCGGCGCACCATCAGTATCTACAACTGTTTTTCCGTTTTCGTCGACCACATACAACGTAAATACATCTTGTACTTGCTCATTTTTTTGGAGCGATTGAACCGCGTTACTTTCATTGTCTAATGTGTAGACCCAACTACCATCTGCTGCCACGCTAATGTCACCATAGGCACCAAAACCGTCTACTAATGTCCAAGTCGCCGTTGCACCTAGACCAGCTGGGACACTTAGGGTTCCGCTTACAGTTATATCCCCATCATCAGTACCATCTTGATCATCGACATCTTCTTGGACAGCAAGTATTTCAATAACTGGGTCTGCAAGCTGTACTTCTTCTGCCGCACCTTTTACTAGAATTTCAATAGTTCTCGTATCTGTTGAAAGCCCATCTGAGACTTCCACTTCAAACATTTCGGTGGCAGTTTCACCTTGGGATAAATCATTCACCGCAACGTTATCTGATAACGTATAGACCCACTCTCCGGTATCAGCATCTATCGAGATTTGACCATATGTCCCCTGTTTCGACGTTCCGAACGGATCGAGCGATCCCGGCGTATTAATGCTCCAGGTATGACTATCGCTTCGGTCTGGGTCTTCAACTCCAATCACACCAGATGCTTGAGGTGAAACATCGTCGGTAGTTTCACCGACTTGAACCGTAATTCCAGCAGCAGGCTCAGTAAGTGGGTCATCGCTAAAAGTAATGACGGGCTCATCATTGGTACCAGTTATCGTCACTTCCAGATCGTAATAGCCTTGGTCTGTTTCTATTTGCCACGTTTCGGTTACTGCTTCGCCTTCTGCTAAGTTTTGAACCAAGTCTGAGGTGTTGTCGAGTACATATTCCCAGCCTCTGCTAGGCACACCCGTTTGCGTTGAATCATCCAGTAAAGTACCGAATACTCCTCCAGATATCGGTGTCACACCTGTAATATTGTTTGTGGGAAGTAACTCTGGTACATCTGAGTCGACTAGCGTTGTGGTGTCTTCGACTAACGCCGCCGTTAACGTATCAAGTGGAGCTCCTCCGCCGCCAAAGCCCGCGTTTTCATCTTGGCCTACTACATCAATATTGATTTCATGCCAAGTTGACGTTCCACCATCATTGTCTGTCGCAGACACATAAAACGTTTCCTCTCCAACTTGTCCGAATGCCAGATCTTGCGTGTCTTGGTCACTGGCATCGAGCACATAGATCCATTGGCCATTGTTGCTCAGGGTTAACGTTCCGTAGGTACCTTGCCCATAATTTGCTCCTCCGAACCCAGATCCATCTTCGATTGCCCAACTCACTACAGAGCTATCTTTATCTATGTCGGTGACACTTAACTGCCCATCCGTTCGGCTGTGATTAACGCTCCCAAAGTTATGGCCATCTTCTATGACGATGCCGTAATCTTCGCCCCGTACCATAGGGCTATCATTGATGCCCGCTACATTGATGGTTATTTGTTGAGTGATAACCCCATAAAAATCATCAACCGCAACTACAGTGAAAATTTCCGAGCGAATTTCTTCACGCTTCATTGATTCCAACAGCTCAGTGTTGGCAGTAAAGACCCAATCACCGTCTTCATCAATCTCAAACTGACCAAAGTTCCCAGCGTAGTTCCCCGCAACAAAACTTGGTGTATCGGTATCATCAATATCAGATAAGCTAATACTGCCGTTAAGCGTTGAACTTACTTGATTTTCAATGAATGTGCCTGTGATATCACCGGTTACCGTCGGAAGATCATTTGAGCCTTTAATGGTAATGATCACATCGTGACTATCTATTTCACCTAAGCTATCTTCGACTTGAACATTGAAGATTTCTGTAAGGGTTTGATTTGGATTAAGCTGTTGAATCTCGGCCAGTTCATTATTTAAGTGATATACCCACGCACCTGAAGACGTCATCACAAAGCTTCCGTAGTCACCCACTAAACTGCTTGGCGTCCAATTATGATTGTCATCATTGTCGGGGTCGCCGCTATCTAGTTGTCCTGAAAAGCTGCTGGTGTCTTCAACAATCGTTTTCGCTACATCACCGCTAATATTGGGCGTATCGTTGTTACCTTCAATCGCAATTTCAAAATCTTTGATCGATACTTTCCCAAACGAATCAACTACTTTCACTTGTACGGTATCTGAAAGGCTATCCCCCTCATCTAACCCGTCAACCTCAGTGTTATTGTTATCTAGTGTGTAAGTCCAATCACCATTGTTATCAACTGCAAATATACCGTAAGTTGCCTGTGTAACGACCGACCAAACTGTAGAGTCTCCCAAATCAGGATCACCCGAATCGAATGTTCCCGAAATTTGATTCGGAACGTCATCTTCGACGATCGTCGGCGTGTCACCTAACACGATATCAGGATCGGTATTCACGCCAGCAACTGAAATATTCACGGTTATTAGCTCTTCTGCCCCGTTGGCGTCGGTCACTTTTACTTCAAAGGAGTCTACTTCTGTAGTGCCTGGTGGAATTGATAAGGTACTCAAACGCGTGCTGTCGAGTTCGTAAGTCCATAGCCCAGAATCATCTACGCTCAACGTTCCGTACAAGCCATTGCTTTCACCAGTGACATCTTCACCTACGACCTCCCAAACATGAGAATCGTTAGTATCGGTATCAATCGCCATAAGTGTTCCGTCTACACTGCTTTTTTCCGGAGTCGCTTCAATCACACTGCCTGTTGTCGCCCCCGTAATCGTTGGCGCATCGTTTTCACCATAAATAGTAATGGTGATAGTTTCCGTATCGGACTGGTTATTCGAATCATTGGAGTCGTTAGTGTCGTCCGTTACTTTAACTATGAAAGTTTCCGTTAACGTTTCATTCGGAAGTAGCGCTTGAACTGAGGAGTGCTCGTTGGATAAGGTGTAGGTCCATTCGCCGTTCGAGTCTATTTGTATACTGCCATACTGACCTTGATTGGTTTGTAATGACCAAGTATGGGAGTCCAAACTATCGACGTCATTATGATTAAGCTGGCCGTTAGCGGTAATAACGGCACCGCTGTCTTCCGTTACACTACCCGTAATTACGCCGTCTATCTCTGGTGCATCATTTCGGCCTTTTACCGTTACAACTATCTGCTGTGTGTCTACTTGGTTATGTTTATCAGTAACTTGCACCCAAAATACCTCGGTATCACTAACCGTTTGTCCTAACGATAGTGACTGAGTATTCTCTGCTTGTTCGCTGGTGGTATCTAGAGTGTACGTCCACACTCCATTGCTGCTTAGTGAAAGCGAACCGTAAACGCCTACTGAATCACCAAGTATTTCCCAAGTGTGAGATTCATTCTCATCCGGGTCGCCAGATACTAAGGTACCGCTACGCGATTTATTTCCCGAGTCTTCACGAATTGTGCGACTTGCGGTGCCTGAAATGTCTGGTGAGTCATTCTGTCCTAAAAGATCGATATCAATAGCAAATGTGTGTGTGCCACCGTTTCCATCGTCGACGACTGCGGTAAAGGTCTGCTCATAATAAAACTCACCTTGTTCAAAGAATTGTACTGCTGAATCATCAACGGTGTACTCCCATTCGCCACTTTGATTAATAACAATGGAACCGTAGTTCCCATCGCCGTTACCTTGAATCGACCAAGTATGTTGGTCTGACAAATCGATATCTTCGACACTCAGCACGCCGTTAGTTGTCAGCACTAAGTCTTCTACAATTAAGCCGTCATTATCTCCAGATATAATCGGATCATCGTTTGTACCTTGAATTTCGATTACAAGTTCTTGCTGCGACTTTCCTCCTAACCCATCATCGACTTCGACTGTAAATATCTCATCAACGGTTTCTCCATCAGCTAGACCTTGTGCTGCCACATTGTCCAATACATATGTCCAATCGCCCGATTGGTCGATCGTCAGTTCACCATAGGTTGAGTCGCTTTCTCCAAGTAGTCGCCACGTGTGGCTGGCACTATCATCAACATCCGACACCGTTAAACTTCCACTCGTTTGTAACGTTACTTCTTCTTTTACAGAGTCAGTAATATCCCCCGAAATACTTGGGATATCATTCGTCCCAGTAACAATGATTTCTATCGTATGTTCGGTGCCATCAATACTTTGTACAGTGAACGTTTCCGATAGCACCTGATTGACTGCTAAATACTGGACGTTGCTATTAGCGACCGTATATTCCCACCATCCTGACTCAGTGATCGTCAGTTCGCCAACAGCTCCTACCGAAGACACAATAGAAGAAACGTTGAATCTTGCTTGGTTTTGATCAGCATCTACAATATTGAGTTGGCCTGACTCCGTTAAATTTGGCGTATCTTCGTCCTCTACTAGAGAACCAGAATCATCACCGGTAATGACTGCTTCGTCGTTGATACCCGTTATCGTTACTTCGATAGTGTGAGTGGTACCGTCTAAACTTGAAACGGTGAAGCTTTCCAGTTTGGTTTCGCTTTCACCTAGGTATTGCACCTCTGAATTATCGACTTGGTAATCCCAATTACCGTCTTCATCAATAGTTAAACTGCCCAACACACCGGCCGCTGCAACTACGCTATCGGTATCGAATTTGGATTCACCTTGGTCTTCATCGCTAATCGATAGGCTGCCAGAGTCTGTCAATGTGGTGGCATGACTGTCTTCAAGTACCGCGCCTTGTGCATCGCCTGATATGACAGCTGAGCCATTAACGCCTGTAATGGTAATGATGACTGTATGTTCTGTTCCATCCAGACTCGCGATGGTAAATGCTTCTGTTTTAGTCTCACCTTCCCCCAAATACTGAACGGCTGAATCGAGAACGTCATATTGCCAATTGCCATTTTCATCTATGGTCAGAGTCCCCAGCGCTCCAAACGGCGCGACTACACTATTAACATCAAACCTAGATTCATCTTGGTCGACATCGGTCACGCTCAGTGTGCCAGTCTCACTTAAAGTTACCCCGCCACTGCCTTCAACGACTCCGCCTGTTACTTCGCCGCTAATGGTTGCCGAATTATTAATTCCGGTGATGGTGACTTCAATGGTGTGCTCTGTGCCATCAAGGCTTGCAACGGTAAACGACTCAACTTTGGTCTCACCGTCGCCTAAATACTGCACCAAGCCATTCTCAACACTGTACTGCCACTCGCCCGCTTCATTGATGCTCAACACACCTAACGCACCAGCAGATGGCGTGACACTGTTAGTATCAAACTGAGATTGATTTTGATCGGCATCGCTCGCGGTTAGCGTGCCATTATCAGTTAATGTTGTTTCGCTTGCAGACTCGGTAACTGCACCAACCACATCTCCGGTAATTACCGCGTTATCGTTGATACCCGAAATGGTCACTTCGATGGTTTGCTGAGTACCATCCAGTGTCTCAACGGTAAAGGTTTCTAGCTTGGTTTCGTTTTCTCCAAGATATTGAACCGAAGTGTTAGCAACTGAGTATTGCCAGTTACCATTCTCATCAATGGTTAAAGCACCTAACGTGTCCGCTGATGCCACCACACTATCGATATCAAACTCGGCTTGGTTTTGATCGTCATCGCTGACATTGAGCACACCTGAATCCGTAAGCGTGGTAACTGCGTCATCTTCTACCACAGCACCAGTTGCTTTACCCGTGATCACCGCACTATCGTTCACGCCAGTCAACGTGATCGTGACTGTATGTTCAGTGCCATCAAGTGATTCGACGGTAAAAGTTTCGACTTTAGTTTCGCCCTCACCGAGATACTGCACATCATTGTTATCGACTTGGTAAACCCAATCGCCATCTTCATCAATAGTGAGTGAGCCAAGCGCATCAACACTGGCAACAATTGAATTTGGGTCTATGTTAAATTCGGATTGATTTTGGTCGGTATCTAAGACTCGTAATGAACCTGTTTCTTCCAGTGTCACCAATAATTCATCTTCAATCAGCGAGCCTACACCATCACCAGTAATGACCGCTTTGTCGTTGATGCCTGTTATCGTCACTTCAATAGAATGGGTGGTGCCGTCTAAACTTGAAACGGTGAAGCCTTCCAGTTTCGTCTCGTTTTCACCTAGGTATTGCACCTCTGAATTGTCGACTTGGTAATCCCAATTGCCGTCTTCATCAATAGTTAAACTGCCCAACACATCAGGCGCAGCCACTACGCTATCGGTGTCGAACTTGGATTCACCTTGGTCTTCATCGTCAATCGATAGGCTGCCAGAGTCTGTCAATATAGTGGCGTGACTGTCTTCGAGTACCGCGCCTAGTGCATCACCTGATATAACAGCTGAGCCATTAACGCCTGTAATGGTAATGATAACTGTATGTTTTGTTCCATCCAGACTCGCGATGGTAAATGCTTCTATTTTAGTTTCATCTTCCCCCAAATACTGAACGACTGAATCGAGAACGTCATATTGCCAGTTGCCATTTTCATCGATGGTCAGAATTCCCAGTGCTCCAAGCGGCGCGACTACACTATTAACATCAAACCTAGATTCAGCTTGGTCGACATCGGTCACGCTCAGTGTACCAGTCTCACTTAAAGTTACCCCGCCACTGCCTTCAACGACTCCGCCTGTTACTTCGCCGCTAATGGTTGCCGAATTATTAATTCCGGTGATGGTGACTTCAATGGTGTGCTCGGTGCCGTCAAGACTTGCAACGATAAACGATTCAACTTTGGTATCACCGTCGCCTAAATACTGCACCAAATCATTCTCAACACTGTACTGCCACTCGCCCGCTTCATTGATGCTCAAAACGCCTAGCGCACCAGCAGATGGCGTGACACTGCTGGTATCAAACTGAGATTGGTTTTGATCGGCATCGCTCGCGGTCAGTGTGCCACTGTCAGTTAATGTAGTTTCGCTTGCAGACTCTGTAACTGCACCAACCGCTTCTCCGGTAATTACCGCGCTATCGTTGATACCCGAAATGGTTACTTCGGTGGTGTGCTGAGTACCATCCTGTGTCTCAACGGTAAAGGTTTCTAGCTTGGTTTCGTTTTCTCCAAGGTATTGAACCGCAGCGTTAACCACAAAGTATTGCCAGTTACCATTCTCATCAATGGTTAGAGTGCCTAACGCGTCCGCCGATGCCACCACACTATCGATATCAAACTCGGCTTGGTTTTGATCGTTATCGCTGACATTAAGCACACCTGAATCCGTAAGCGTGGTGACTGCGTCATCTTCTATCACAGCACCAGTTGCTTCGCCCGTGATCACCGCACTATCGTTCACGCCAGTCAATGTGATCGTGATGACATGCTCAGTACCATCAAGCGATTCGACAGTAAAAGTTTCGACTTTAGTGTCGCCCTCACCGAGATACTGCACATCATTGTTATCGACTTGGTAAACCCAATCGCCATCTTCATCAATAGTAAGTGAGCCAAGCGCATCAACACTGGCAACAATTGAATTTGGATCAGTGTTAAATTCGGATTGGTTTTGGTCGGTATCTAAGACTCGTAGTGAACCTTTTTCTTCCAGTGTCACCAATGATTCATCTTCAATCAGTGAGCCTACATCATCACCAGTAATGGCGGCTTGGTCGTTGATGCCTGTTATCGTTACTTCGATAGTGTGGGTGGTGCCGTCTAAACTTGAAACGGTGAAGCTTTCCAGTTTCGTCTCGTTTTCACCTAGGTATTGCACCTCTGAATTATCGACTTGGTAATCCCAATTGCCGCCTTCATCAATAATTAAATTACCCAACACACCGGCTTCAGCGACAACGCTATTGCTGTCAAACTTGGATTCACCTTGGTCTTCATCGTCAATCAATAGGCTGCCAGAGTCTGTTAATGTGGTGGAGTGACTATCTTCGAGTACCGCGCCTTGTGCATCACCTGATATGACAGCTGAACCATTAACGCCCGTAATTGTAATGATGACTGTATGTTCAGTTCCATCCACACTCGCGATGGTAAATGCTTCTGTTTTAGTCTCATCTTCCCCCAAATACTGAACGGCTGAATCGAGAACATCATATTGCCAATTGCCATTTTCATCGATAGTCAGAGAGCCCAAAGCCCCGACAGGGGTCACTACACTATTAACATCAAACTTAGATTCAGCTTGGTCAACATCGGTCACGCTCAGAGTGCCAATCTCGGTTAAAGTTACCCCGCCACTGCCTTCAACGACTCCGCCTGTTGCTTCGCCACTAATGGTTGCTGAGTTATTAATTCCGGTGATGGTGACTTCAATGGTGTGCTCGGTGCCATCAAGGCTAGAAACGGTAAACGACTCAACTTTGGTATCACCGTCGCCTAAATACTGCACCAAGTCATTGTCAATACTGTACTGCCACTCGCCCGCTTCATTGATGCTCAACACACCTAGCGCACCAGCAGATGGCGTGACACTGCTGGTATCAAACTGAGATTGGTTTTGATCGGCATCGCTCGCGGTCAGTGTGCCACTGTCAGTTAATGTAGTTTCGCTTGCAGACTCTGTAACTGCACCAACCGCTTCTCCGGTAATTACCGCGCTATCGTTGATACCCGAAATGGTTACTTCGATGGTGTGCTGAGTACCATCCTGTGTCTCAACGGTAAAGGTTTCTAGCTTGGTTTCGTTTTCTCCAAGATATTGAACCGAAGTGTTAGCAACTGAGTATTGCCAGTTACCATTCTCATCAATGGTTAAAGCTCCTAACGTGTCCGCTGATGCCACCACACTATCGATATCAAACTCGGCTTGGTTTTGATCATCATCACTGACATTGAGCACACCTGAATCCGTAAGCGTGGTAACTGCGTCATCTTCGGTCACTGCGCCAGTTGCTTGGCCCGTGATCACCGCACTATCGTTGACACCAGTCAACGTTATCGTGATGACATGTTCAGTGCCATCAAGTGATTCGACGGTAAAAGTTTCGACTTTAGTGTCGCCCTCACCGAGATACTGCACATCACTGTTTTCGACTTGATAAACCCAATCGCCATCTTCATCAATAGTAAGTGAGCCAAGCGCACCAACGCTAGGGGTAACTGAACCTGGGTCGAAGGCTTCCTCTTCTTCACCGTCAATATCTGACAGCCTCAATGATCCCGTGTCTGTGAGAATAATGGATTCATCTTCGACAACTTCCCCATTGGCATCGCCAGTTATGATTGCACTATCGTTTGTACCGATAATTTGTATCGAGATTGACTGCTCTGTACCATCGTTACTTTCCACGCTGTAAACTTGAGTGATGGTTTCACCGTCTTTAAGGTACTGAATCAAGTCATTGTCGAGTGCAAATTCCCACTCCCCATTATCGTCGATAGTCATTTGCCCAATTGCGCCTTCAGGAGCGCTCAAAGTACTTGGTATAAAAGCCTCTTCATCATGACCATCTATGTCTTGAACCACCAGCTGACCATTGGTGACAAGAGTTGGGCTATCATCGTCTTCGATGACTTGATCTATCACATCACCCGATATTTCAGCGCTATCATTAACCCCGGTGATCGTTACAAGAATCACATGTTCTGTTCCATCAATAGAGTAAACCGTGAACTCTTCTTGTTTAGTCTCCCCTTCACCTAAGTATTGGATCAATGAATCTTGAACGGTGTATTCCCAGGCACCATTCGCCCCAATCACTAAGCTACCTAAATTGTCTAAAGACGTTGTGACATTGTCACTATCGATAATCTGCTCTGATTCACCATCAACGTCAAAAACCGTTAATTGACCCGTAGTACTTATTTGAGGGTCATCGGTATCTTCTGTTACGTCACCTGTATCTGTCCCAGCGATAATTGCGGCGTCGTTAGTGCCTAAGACAGTGATTGTCACTGTTTGCTCTTCACTCTCTAGCCCTTCGTTATCGACCGTTAAATAAGTAAAGGTAACTTGTGTTTGCTCCCCCTCGGCTAGATAGTCGAAGTCACTTGTTGCATCAAAACTGTATGAACCATCATTAGCAACCACTACCGTTCCGCTTTCCGGAGCTTGAGCCAATTGATAACTTGCGATGGTGCCATCCACATCCGTTGAGGCAGGCAATGTTGAGATTAGTACTTGGTTTTCTTGAAGCGTTCCTTCATCATTAAACGCTATAGGGGCATCGTTTACCGACTCTAATAGGATTTGTACGCTAGCTTGCTGCACACTATTACTTGCGCCAGAGCCATCATCAACGTTGTAACTTAGTACACCTGCGATTTCCCCGTCTTCACAATCCTCTGGTGCGTGGAAACATAGCTCGTTCAATTGAGTTAATGTCAACCTATCGCCTACTTCTATCGGCGTACCGTCTAAATGACTAATCAGCCCTAAAGATGGGAGTTCTGTGATTGTGATGATTAACGAAGCATCATCTGAATCAAATGGTGGAGTAACGGATAGTAAACTTGCACCCGATTCTTCAGTAAACGTTCTGGTTTCATCGAATACAATTGGCGAAGCATTGGTATTTTGATAGATAAGATCATCAAATAAAGACAGATCTTCACTTTCAAATGCCTGTGAGTTTCCATTCGTTTCAAATAAGGTGTTTGCGAGTGTTTCTTTCGCATCACGTTCAATGGTCTCGATACTAGTCAAACCGCTGCCACTGACGGTGTTCGCTGCTGGTGCTAGCTCCTCTAGAGCAGTGGGATCCAAGCCTTGTTCCAAAAGGGCCAATAGACCATCTAAATCTTCAAGGGGGGAAGATTGCTCACTAGATGGCTCTATTACAATTCCAATCTTTTCCAATACATCATAATCATCACTTGCTATGACGATATCACCAGCCTCAGGATATTCTCCCTCCCTTAAAAACTTAACCTCTCCTGTTGGAGTAATTGCTATCTGTAATCCTGCTGGCAACTGAATCGGCGTATTCATAGTGACTTCCTTTTTAGCTGGGACGTATTGGCCTCAACTCGAATCTATTTTGAAACAAGGCTAGGAAGTTGGAACGAAGCAAAAAACATACCCCTAAAAATAGTTAGTAAATTCATTAACTTGAAACTTATTTCTACAAAACCGTTAACGTTAGAAAGAAGTTTTTCATTTTGAGAATCAATAAGAGGCGGGACAAGGAAAAGAGTCGAATACTCACAGTTAAAGTATGTATGAGTACAATGTTAGGCGAGCCGATAGCGCGAAAAACTATCGACTGTGATACTAGAACGACAGGAATAAAGGTGACACTATCGAGGCAAACTCCAACTGGCATTTGCACAATGCTTTTCGAGAAAGCTCATGAATATTCTTACTTTTGGCGGAAGAAATTCGCGATGAGGATACAAGGCATACACACCCCGCGGTTCAAGCTGATAACCCTCTAACACAGGAACCAGGCGTCCAGCTTGCAAATGCTCATGAACCGTTGTTTTAACCATGGCCGTAATGCCCAGCCCTTGTACAGCAGCATCGATTACAGCATCCACAGAATTGATCTTTAAGTGGCTATTTACTGTATGGGTTGCTTCTTCTTGTGAAGTCTTATGCCTAAACGGCCCAACGATCGGTGCAGACAAAATAGACAAAGTGATCCACTGATGATCAGCAAGTTGTTGTGGGGTGCTAGGCGTGCCATTTCGAGCAATGTATTCAGGTGAAGCGAATACTACTGTTGGTGTATCACAGAGTTTTTTCGCAATGAGCGTCGAATCTTGCAGTTTTCCGACTCTCACCACCAAATCGATCCCTTCTTCAACTAAGTTCACGACTTTATCGCTCAGCACAAGCTCCACCTTCAACAGAGGGTATAGCTCGCGTAGCTCTTTAATAACCGGGATCAAAAGCGCTCGGCCAAAAGGAATAGGACTTGATACTCTTATCGTGCCCGTGGGCTGATTTTGGTATTGTCTAAGTTCATTGAGTGCAATATCAGCTCGATTGACGATCTGCTCGCAATGTCGATAGTAAATTTCGCCTGCCTCAGTAAGACTTAACTTTCTTGTCGAGCGATTCAATAATCGAACGCCGACTTCTTCTTCAAGTAAACTTATTTGTTTGCTGACGGCAGATTTAGCTACGCCCAATCGCCTTGCAGCTTCAGAAAAACTTTGAGCTTGAACGACTTTAGTAAACACACCAACTCGCTTTAATTCATCCATACTGTCACCGTTCACTTTTTGAGAACAGTGTAGTTCCATTTACCCATCTAGTAAATGTAATCAGAACTGTCAAACTTATTCCTAACCGCACTCAACCAACAAATGAGTCTCGATTTAACCAAGGAATGAGGATTATTTATGTCTATTCGAAAGTCTATAACCATGATGGCTGGCATCGTACTTGCCGCTTTAATGATAACCAAGAATGCTTCTGCTCAAGAGTCCGTTTGGAAAGCCGCCGAAGGCGTGTACAAATACGGACCAGGACATGGATTTAACTCTATGTTCGTCGTAACAAATCAAGGTGTTGTGGTATTTGACTCTGCAAATTCGACGCACTCCAAAGGCATGTTACAGGCGATTAAGAATGTGACTGACCAACCTGTTCGCTATGTCGTTCAAAGCCATAACCACTGGGATCATGCGGGTGGCGGACAAGTATTTCGTGACCAAGGCGCAACAATTATCGCGCACAAAGAAGCATACGACTGGATGAAAGCCAACCCGCATCCAGATCTAGCTTTGCCAGATGAAGTATGGACGGGTAAGCGCAAAGATCTAATCGTAGGTGATACGACCATCGAACTTCACTATGTAGGTATGAGTCATGGTTTGGGGATGACAATATCTATCCTGCCAAAAGAAAAAGTAACCTACATAGCAGACATCGTGACACCAAATAGAGTGATGTTTACTATTGTTCCAGATTTCAATATCGGTGAATGGAAAAAGGTATTAAGCCAAGTCGAAACTATGTCATTCGAAACCGCTATTTTCTCTCACTCACATGCCGAAACTACGTTTGGAAGCATGAAAGATGTGACGTTAACTCGCGAATATATTGAAGATTTACAAGTAGCAGTAATCGCAGAGTTCAACAAAGGCACCGCATTTGAAGATATTCCTGGAAACATTAAATTAGAGAAGTACCAAGATTGGGCTGGTTATGACGACTGGCTAACCATGAACGCACTTAGAGTAATGTTGGATATGTGGATGGGTCCATACCCATGGAGACCTGAACCACAGTAATTAAAACAAACTAATGCTAGATAGAGAAAAGAGAATTAACGTTAGCCTTCGTTAATTCTCTTTGTTGTTTGAATGCTAAATCGCCACTTTTTTATATATTTGATTCACGCCTTGAAGAGATCAACGCTTAAGCACAGAACAAGAATTCAAAGGTCGTAAAGACTTACGGTGGATTCCTGAATAACGAGCAGTAAGCGCAATGTAATAATCGTTAGTTTTTAACATTTCTAGTGCTTGCTCTTTGGTTTCAACAAATACTTTATTGCATTGATGTTGTGGCCTACTTCCCGCTTTCCTTCCCGTAATTCTCGCAAGCTCATATAACCCCTCTCGGTTTGGCTCGCAACGGAAAGTTACTTCGTTTCCATAGATACTTCCTTTGGCGATAATATCGACAATCATGGTAACTCCGAAATAGAATGAAAAAAGCCACACTCGAGATTAAAAAGTGTGGCAAAACCTAATATTCAGTGGACGATTCTTAGGTAGCATGAAAAAGGAGAATGAGCCAGCAAGCATTACCTGCTGGCTATTTGTTACGTGTTAGAAATAGTAGTAAGCAGACGCAAAGACGTAGGTTTCTTCATCACTACCAGATTCAACATCGATATCACGTTTTATATCGATGCCCATATCAGCTCTCTCGTTTAGCGTATACATCGCAGCAATATTGTAATAGCTAACATCTATGTCGGCGTTGTTGTTCTCTTCTGTTGTATTCGAACCATAGCCGGCTGCAAGTATTAATTGGTCATTTAATGAGTATGCCGAAGACAAGTAGTAACCAGAGTTTTTGTAATCTGTTGTATTTACTTCTTCGTCATTTTTCCCTTCATCGATCCAAGAGTTAAAACCTAACGTAATAGAGCCAACGTTTGCATTACCAGAAAGCGAAATCACACTAAAGTCAGCTTCATCACGTTCTTCATAACCCGCATAGATATTGAATACTTTATGCTCATAGCCTAAATAACCGTTAATACCTTTATCAGCATCACTGTGTTTATCTGCTGTTTCAAAGTAAGAGATCCCATAAGCTACACCCGCTGTAGAACCTTGAAACTTGACAACGTTAAACGCATCAGATGCATCGCCAGCAGAAGCGCCAAACTCGTACGTCATATCACCAGCACCATCAACTTTATCTAGAGCTGTATCATTCTCCCAGCCATAAGAAGCGATACCATAACCCGTATCAAAACCAAGCCATGCTTTGTCTACATCAGTATTAAAATCACTTTCAACATCAAAAGGGTTAGTCTTATCGTCTGTTGTCCAGTTAGCTTCAAGATCTGTCTCAAAGTAACCTAATACGCGGTTGTTTTGGTAACTCACTGCAACCGTCAAGGCTGTTGCCCAGTCATCATAAAACGCATTAGATTTAGTATCGTAGTAACCGCCAACACCAAATGAACCTGACACTGAGAATTGGTCTTTGTGGACTGGATCAAACTCAAATGCAGGCTTACTATTTTGAGAACTGGTTTGAACCGCAAATGCTGACGTTGCAGTTGATGCGATTAGTGCTGCTAAAAGTGTTTTTTTCATAATGGCCACTACTTCCTATAGGGTTGTATTTACTTCATCGCTTGTGCGATTTCGAATGTGGGGCCATTCTGACGAGTTTGATTTGCAGTAAATACCGCAAAATTACTGCATTTATCTACAAAACTAATAATTAAAAAACTAAGAGGCACTACAAATAATACTTACTAGGTATCGTTTAACAGAAATTGATAAACCTGATGGTTATCACTGTTAGGGTCCATAGATAAAAGTGATACAACACAGTATTTTATCTATTTCATTGACATATCTCGCTTATTAACGCTAGCTTAACAATGTGACTTTTCAGCAAATAGGCCTTCTAATTGATGACACAAGACAACATCAATATATCGTTCGAACAACTGGTTATTAAACAGTCCTCAACTCTAATCAGTTGCCAACCCAAACACTTTGACGAGACCTTTCGTCAAGTTGCTAAATCGGCTCTCGACTGGTTTAAATTAGACCGCCTAACGCTTTTTCCTAATTCGATGATTTTGCTTAATGATGGTAAGACTGTCTCTGTTTCGCGCGATGGCATCCCTCTTTTAAATAAACAACTGTTCCTACCCGGTAATTATCAAGACTATATGAAGCTCTTACGCTCTAAGACAGCTTGGTATAGCTTTACGGCTGAAGAAATGGAGAACAGTAAGATCCACACGCTAAGGACCTTGCGCGAAGAAGGCGCCTGTTGGCATGGAATCATCCGGCTTGAGTTGTTTGGCCAAACATGGGGCGCATTATCTTTCTCTCAGTTTAACCAAGACGTTACGCCGCCATCAGAAGAAGATATGACTAGGCTAAAATTGCTCTGCGATATTTGGCTATGTTATTGGCAGCATTCGACCATGACTCGTAATCTTAAACAGGACCAAACCGAAAACGTTAATGAAGAAGAAAAGCTTTTATTGCTCTCAAAAAAGCAATGTTCTGTTCTGACTCTGTTGGCACAAGGTTACACGGCTAAACAATGTGCCGAGAAGCTCTTTCTCAGCCCACGAACCATAGAGTCTCACAAGTATCGTATGCTCGATTTACTCGACCTAGACAACCACACCGAGTTAGTACAATTTGCACTAAGAAATGGCTTAGGGATAGAGACCTAACCGTACAACTCATTAATAAAGCCAACGCCGTAATCGTAATACCCCCTACTCATCTAAATCTATCGTCCAGATAAAATGCAGTAATTTTACTGTTTATTTATCTGGTCCGTTATTGAAAATGGTCGACCCATTTCATTCTTAACGTTTGACCATTTTGAATAAGACCCTAATTGCGTTACTCATTTTTATATCTTCTAGCGTCTTCGCTGGTCAGCCTCTTTATTCTTCTGCACAATCCCCGATACATTCCAATATATTGTCTCTTCAACTTAGAGGTGCCAAACCTCAACCTGTCGGATCGCTAGAAGTAAAAACGGGATTCACGCAAGCAAGTGTGTGGGCAGAAACAAACGAATACTTCCTCGACTATTACCAAAACAATCTAGACTTAGCCCTTTCTTATCAGGTTACGAATTTAATCAAATCAGAATTGGCTTTTAAACGTATAAAGGCGCGAGATAACGGGTTAGACGAGCTAACAATGAATTTCCATGACTTGTTTGGGATTGGTCAAAATGGTCGAGATGAAGTGCCGCAAGATCAGTTCTACATCGGTATTCCCGGCCAAGGAGTGGAAATTTCAGATTTTGAAGGTGAAACACTCACCAGAGCGATTCAGTCATATAACGAATTGAGCCTTTACCAGAACCCAATTTTTGCAGTATCTGCAGGGCTCACTTTATATTACAACCATGTAGATAGCGGCCCGTTTGCAAGAACGACTTTCGAGCAAGGACTACAGCTCAATACTAGTTATTCCATACATAGCCATCATGTTTACACTTCATTCGGTGGCGTACATCGGAACGGCGATATCCTTGGTACTGAAATGGTCGATTCTGCGGGATTCATTTCACTGGGCTACGAGTACCAGTTCTTTTCTGCTCATAGCGTCCTCGTTGAATCGCACAACTACAAAGGCTGGGCATCAACTAACCCAGACTTTTCAGAGCCATCCAATGAACTACTTTTAGGTTATCGTTATCGATTCCTCAATACCGCTATTGAAGCCTTCATGACTGAGAATGTTCGGAACATGGATAACAGCACAGATATCGCTTTTACTATCGTTTTGAGGACGTTGCTCTAGCGTAACCACTAATAAGATGGTTCGAACAACACACAACAAAATTACCAGTTACGTTGTCTGTCTCTAAACACATCAAAGCCTACGCATTCAATATTTTGTTCTTTCAGCCAAGCAATAAGCTCGGGGGAACTGAGCAAGCCTTTTTCAATAGCTCGCATAGCGACATAACCAGTAACCTCATTTAGATCTTGGTTGTTATCAACACTAGGGTGGCACATAAGCTCTACTACACCATTTGGCATTGACCGTTTGTACTCTGACAGTAGATGTTTCAAGTTGTCTAACGACACACCTCGATCAAAAAATCGTTCATCAAATGCATCTGGTGTTGCTACCTTAAGTGCACTCTGACCTTCAACGATGTTATCCACTCTTCGAACTGGCAGCCCAACATCGTTAGCAAAACGAATAAATGCATTTTTTAAAGGTAGAAACACACCTGCAAAATGGTGGCTATCGATGTGGTTGATATCAAAGCCGGCTTCTTTAGCCGCTTGATACTGTGCCTGTAGTTCACGGTAAACCTCATCTTCATTGATATCACGCTTAACCATCAATACCGATTTATCCAAGAAATTACCGTGCTCGTCTACCAAACTTGGTACGTCTTTCGGATCTGAGAGTGGCTTTCCAGCCGTCACTGTAAAGTGCAAGCCAACTTCCGGAATTAGGCCTTGCTGGTAGAGCTTGGTAGCGTGCTTTGTTCCTTGCTGGTTCATCATCACGGTTGTTGACTTCACGACACCCGCTTTGAAGCACTCAACGATCCCTAAATTGACGCTCTCTGATAAACCAAAGTCATCAGCGTTTAAGATCAATTTCATATTCAACTCCAGAGGTGCAGCCAATAACTGCACCTTTTGTTCAAGAATTACTGATTGATAGCGTGTGCAAAAGCAGGCATGAATTCGATGTTTTCTCTGATGGTTTCTTCAAGCGCATCATGTAAGTGTGTGCCACTATCAACAATAGGGTTCAGTATCAGCGCGCGGTGTACTGCATTTAAGTCACCTTCAACTGCCGCCTTAACCGTTAACGTTTCAAATTCCTTCATCAATTGAATCAAACGTAATGTGTCCATTGGAAAAGGTGCCACGTTCAATGGCAAAATCTCACTACTGGTGATCATTGAGCTAACTTCGACTGCACAATCATCGGGTAAACCTTGTATCGCACCATTATTTCGTGTGTTTACATGCATAATCGTTCGTTTGTTATTATGAATACTACTCATCAATTCACATGCGGCTTCCGAGTAATACGCCCCACCACGCTGTTCCAAGATTTTTGGCTTGGTTTGCAAATTCGGATCGCTATAAATCTTAAGTACTTCTTCTTCGATTCTCGCAACCTGTGCTGCTCGGTTGTTATCACCTTTTGCGTCTTCTAGCTCTTCATCAATAATGTCTTTCGACTGGTAGTAATAACGCAGGTATGCGCACGGGATCATCCCCATGTTCTCTAATAAGGATTTATCCCACTGAAAAGGCTTAATATTTTTCGGTGTCATTGCCATACTGCCATTATTAAGTTGGCGCACGATCTCTTCGAGTTTGTCTTCACCGTTATGCAAGACCTTACGCGCCCATACCATGTGATTTAAGCCAGCAATTTGTAGAGTCACTTCGTCCTGTTTGGCATTCAGCATGGTCGCAATGTCACGTTCCATATTGACCGGTATGTTACATAAGCCCACCGTACGAATTTTCGAGTACTTTAGAAGCGCTTCAGTCACCATGCCCGATGGGTTGGTAAAGTTAAGCAGCCAAGCTTTAGGGCAAAGTTCTTCCATTTCTTTGGCGATCTCTAACGCGATTGGAATTGTCCGGCACGCATTAGAAAAACCACCTAGCCCATTGGTCTCTTGACCTATCATCCCGTATTTAATCGCAATACGTTCATCTCTTAGTCGCGCTTTAATGCCACCCGCTCTAAATTGAGAGCAAACAAAGTCAGCACCTTGTAACGCCGCTTTACGATGAGTCGTAACATATACATTGATGTCGCATCCGGCTTTTTTGATCATTCGCCTCGCAAGATCACCAATGATCTGTGTTTTGTGCATACCTTCCTCGATATCAACTAACCACAACTCACTTATCGGAAGTTCATGATGTCGTTCGAGCAGACCTTCAACCAACTCAGGGGTATAGCTAGAACCACCACCAATAACGGCGACTTTTAGTGCTTTTTCGACTGTCATAGTGCTCACCTTAAAACTTGCATTGAATTAACTGAGTTCATTAAAAGTGATTTAACCTCCCCTGACAAACGAGTATATTGCACCCATAGATTACTAAAATTCATGCATGGTGTTATGTTCGATAATAAACAGCAGTTACTCGCTCACCTACATACCTTCAGTGTTGCGGCTAAGTATTTGAGTTTTACGATGGCGGCCAAAGAGCTGTGTTTAACGCAAAGTGCGGTCAGCCATCGAATCCGAAAACTAGAAGATCAACTCAAGTTCACGCTGTTTATTCGGAAAACAAGAAAGCTAGAGCTCACTCCAGAAGGCACACGCGTTTTAACAATGCTCAACACCTCCTTTGAGCTAATATTTTCAGAGCTCAATGACATTCAAAATGGCGAGCTCAGCGGCGAACTTTATATTGGCACCTCTCCCTATTTTGCGTCTGCCTGGCTGCTTCCAAAGTTAAAAAGCTTTCGAGATTTATACCCAAACTTAAGTATCAAACTCCTCACCAAACAACATGAAGTCGATTTTCAGTTTGACCCGATAGATTTAGGTATCTTTTATGGTGAAGGACATTACCCCGATCATTTCAGTGAACGCCTTTTCGTTGGGAAACGGGTTCCAGTGTGCACCCCTGAATACGCAAAGCAGTTCAAATTGTTTGGAAACCCTCATCACTTAAAAGATGTGAATTTTATTCATAGCGGTGGGCATGGCGCTTGGAAATATTGGCTCGATCAAGTTGGTTTGGATATCGATTGCACTCAAAAGTACGACCTTTTCACACATGAACATACGTGTGCCGCCGCGCTTCAATCTATGGGAGTATCGCTGGGCCGATTAGAGTTCGACCGCCATTTATTGGAATCTGGAGAGTTGGTTGCACCGTTCCCCATCATAGACTCGCACAAGGGTTACGACATGGTTTGCCCGCAAGGGATGCAATCACGCGTCAAGTATCAAGCCTTTTCTAAATGGATTCGCTCACAATTAGAAGATTAGTGGGATCACGATTCATTCGTTATTCCGTGTTCTCACCGTCACTTGGGTTTGGTACTCTTCCTAAATTAGAATCATCGATGTATTTAGCGCTATGAAAAAACTAACGATATTAGACGGCGGTATGGGCCGTGAACTTAAAGAGATTGGCGCGCCATTTTCTCAGCCACTTTGGAGCGCTCAAGCTCTAATTGAATCACCAGAGCATGTAAGACTCGCCCATCAGCATTTCCTCAGTGCTGGCTCAGAAATTATTACCGCTAATAGCTATGCCTGTGTCCCTTTTCATCTTGGTGAAAGCCTATATCAAGAACGAGGCGCTGAATTAGCTGAACAAGCAGCGATCATTGCTCGCAATAGCACAAACGAGTATGCGGAATCATCTGGCACTAAACCGGCTATTGTCGCAGGTGTTATTCCACCGGCATTAGGCAGTTATCGCCCCGATTTATTTGAAAAAAATCAAGCTATTGCAATCAATTCGACGCTCTACCATGCCCAAGAAAAGCATGTTGATATTTGGATAGCCGAAACCATTTCAAGCATTCAAGAGTTTGAAGCCATTCATCAAGTACTCAAGCAAACCACCAAGCCTGTTTATTACGCTTTTAGTCTTGAAGACACAGCTTCAGAACAATCGACATTGAGATCGGGGCAATCAGTCAAAATGGCCGTAGCGCTATGCTGTTTTGTTGGTGCAACAGGCATTTTATTTAATTGTTCGGTTCCTGAAGTCATGGAGCAGGCAGTCAAAGATGCCAAACAAGTGATCGATGAATACGGGGCGAACATAGAGATTGGAGTATACGCCAACAATTTTGCTCCTATACAGTCTGAGCACGAAGCTAACGACATGCTGCAGTCTATGAGAGAGTTATCTCCCCTAGGATATTTGGAATACGCGAAACATTGGCACAGCCTAGGCGCTACCGTTATTGGCGGATGCTGTGGTATTGGCCCAAAACACATTCAAGCACTTTCTGATTGGAAGGCAGAGGAATAGGACTTCAATGCCAAACCTTTTATCGATTCGTTCATACAGTCGCGACAAGAAAGGACATTCTCATGAATTTCATCAGATTGTCCTTCCACTTCGAGGCGTGATCAATATTGAAGTAGAATCGTATAAAGGTAAGGTGACACCCGGCGAATGCGTGATAGTTAAGTCGGGTGAAATGCACCACTTCAACGCAGAAACTGAAGCCAAATTTATCGTCGCTGACCTCGACACCCTCCCACCCGCCATAGAGCAATCGAGTACCTTAGTCTTTACTATCAGCCCGCCTTTATTACACTTCTTAGGATTTGTTGAAGCTCAGCTCAAGCATCAAATCAATACAGATATTGAGCGAACGATGTTCGAAACGTTTTATCAATTATTGTTCGAACAACGGTTACTGAAACCGCTCGATTCCCGAATGCGGAATGTCATTGAACATATTGAGGCTCACCTAGCGCAAGAACTGTCTATAGCCAGGTTATCAGCGGTCGCATGCTTAAGCCCTACCCAATTGAAAACTGTATTCAAACAACAAACCGAACATACCGTTAATCAATACATCACCAAACTTCGTATGGAAAAAGCGCAAGCGTTACTACTTCATACCGACTACCCACTTTCAATTGTGGCTGAGTCTGTCGGTTACACAGATCTGACTGCATTTAGCCGGCGATTTTCCAAGTATTTTGGCTTATCCCCTTCAAAAATCAGACACTAAATTGCGTCGTTAGGGCATGAAAAACCGTCCGAACGGCAAAATATAAACTCAATTATCATTTTAGAATCAGCCTTACTCACTTTGAAACCAGGGCCTAAGATGCTAAGTAATAATAGTCGCTTAAATGGGATACTTGCGATCGTCATCGCCAGTTTACTATGGGGAACCACCGGCACTGCCGCAAGCTTCACTCCCGATGTTAGTCCGCTCGCTACCGGTGCATTCTCAATGGGTGTCGGTGGTTTACTGCTCGTTGTCAGTTCATGGAAGGATTTGGAATCTGACAAATTACTTTTGTTCAAATCTCCTAAAGTCTTAATAACGGGTAGCTTATCGGTCGCTGTGTATCCATTGGCGTTCTACACATCAATGAAACTTTCTGGTGTTGCAATTGGTACCGTCGTATCGATTGCCAGTGCGCCTTTTTTCGCCATTGTTTTAGAACGTCTTATCGATAAAAAGCCAATAAGCATGAAATGGATGGTTAGCTTTTTATTTGGAGTTATCGGTATTGTTTTACTGATCGTTGGAAAACAACCTGAGAGTACACACTCCGGCCAATCACACACGGAAACACTCGGTTTGTTATTAGGATTGGTCGCTGGCTTTACCTACGCGACTTATGCGTGGGCAGCCAGACAGATGATCGAACGAGGCGTGAGCTCTAAATCATCCATGGCCAGTATGTTTGGCTTGGCCGCACTTCTGCTGCTGCCTTCGCTACTGATTACTGGTGAACAAATATTTGCTACTTCTACCAACTTCTTCGTCGCCGTTTACATGGCTGCTATCCCGATTTTTTTTGGCTATTTGTGTTTCAGTTATGGGTTAAGGTATATCGATGCTGGCGAGGCGACGCTATTGACCTTACTTGAACCAGCCATCGCTGCATTATTTGCCGTAATCATTGTTGGAGAAAGGTTTCTCGCCATCGGTTGGTTGGGGATGGGTTTTATTGGTATTTGCCTGCTAATCCAAACTGCGGATTCAAGAAAATTGTCGGCTCGGCTTAAGCTTCTTAAGCCAATGTTAGAGCGTTAACGCCCCTAACAGGAATAAAACAAACAAAAACGCTTAGCAGCATGGCTAAGCGTTTTTCTCGTCACTAAGAAGTAGTAAGACTACACAACAGTAATCACATCGTCAGTTGCAAGGCGTGCTTTGGGTAAGCCATGGTTGTAGTCTTCGCCATCTTGATGGTAGCCGATCGCAAGTGCCACTTCACACACATGGCCGTCCAGCTCATCTTTGAACATTTCACCAATTAAGCCAGCATCTACCCCTTCCATTGGCGTCGAATCGATCCCAAGGCGTGCCAACGTATGAAGTAAATTGCCAAGCGCAATGTAGACCTGCGCCTTAGTCCAGTTGCCATTAAAGCCTTTCTCGTCAGTGTTTGCTTCAGCAAAAGCATAAGCGCCCATAAACATTTCATAACGATCAGCAGGGAGGTGCCCAGACGTCACTTCCGCATCAACGCGTTTCGCAAATTTTTCTTTGGTAAATTTAGGATCGTACGCTAACAGAATTGTGTGAGATGCAGTTTTAGCATGCGGTTGATTAAATTGGTGCATGTTCTGAAACGTATCGTGGAAGCGTTGCTTACCTTCATCGCTTTCTATCACAATAAACTTCCAAGGCTGGGAGTTGATTGAAGAAGCAGACAAACGAATTGCCTCTTTAATCACCGCCATATCTTCCGAAGATATGCGTTTTTGTTGGTCATATTTTTTAGCAGTATAGCGGGTGTTTAAGTCTGTAATAATTGGATGAGACATTTAAATGTTCCTCAGTGAACGAAAGCGATGGGCTGATATTAAAAGTAAAACAGTCCGAGAAACATGACATAAGGATCCAATTATTATGGTCTCAAACTTCCACAATCCTCACCACTAGACTAATATCAACAACATCTAAAATCAGTAAAAAATCCAAGCACATGTCTATGACCAATCAATTGCTACTATTCCTCGATGTCGTTCAACAAGGATCATTTACTAAAGCCGCTGCACTGCATGATATGGACAATTCCTCTTTATCTAAACAAATCAAAAAATTAGAATCAGAGTTAGGCGTGCAGTTACTTAATCGTTCAACTCGCTCATTTTCACTGACTTCTGCTGGTAAGGATATACTCGAGCAAACACACACGCTTAGAGATACACTCAACCACATTCAATTAGTGGCGGATTCTTACCAAAAACAACCCAAAGGGATCTTACGAATCACTTCGCCTATTTATTTTGGTCAAGAACACCTACAACCCGTTATTTCAAAGTTCATCAAAACCTATCCAGACGTTCAAATTGTTCACGCTTTAGATGATAAGAAATCCGATATTATCTCAGATCATTTTGACCTCGCCTTCCGCTTAGGCAAGCTGCAAGACTCTAGCTTATTCGCAAAGAAGATTGCCGATACACACTTCATCTTAATCGCTTCTAAAGCATTTATTGAACTGCACGGTGAATTAAAGACGCCCAGTCAACTTCTGGAATTACCAGCGGTGATATACAGCAATGGAGATGTCACGTTAGATCAAATCACAATCAACCGAACCGTCGGCGGTAATGAGTTTGATACGTACAAAATAAAGGGACAATATCGAGTCAGTGATGTTCGGACACAGATTAACGCGGTTAGAGATGGATTAGGATACTCAGTGATTGATGTTTCAAACTTAAGTGCATCACTTGAAGAACTCGAGCTGACACAAATTCTACCCGAGCTTTCTATTTCAACCATGGATACCGCTATCTACGCGATATACCCACATAAGAAACACACCATGCTTGCTCAAGCTTTCATTCAAGCGGTTCAAGATTATATTGGTCACCCTCCGCGATGGCTTAATCACGTGTAAATCAACTAAGAGAATCGCAGTGTGTTCAGGTAAAAAACGCCACTGCGAAGTTACTGTAGTTCTAACTTTTGCTCGCCATAACCGCTGCGGCTGCGACGAACAAACCGCCAAATACACGGTTCTGAATCACTTGGGACTTTCTGTTTTGCATATGTTTTTTCAGCTGAGCAGCTAAACTGGCGTAACCTAGCATCACAATGATGTCAGCGACAATCAAAGTACACCCCATCACTATGTACTGCAAAGAACCGGTTGGATCATCCGCACTTAAGAACTGAGGAAAAAGGGCCAACAAAAATACGGTCGCCTTAGGGTTCGTTAAGTTAACTAGTGCCGCTGTCCAAAACTTCTTGTTAGCAGATTCATTCGAGGCAAGCGGCGCGTCCATATCTAATACGGCTTGCGACCATTTTTGGTAGCCTAACCACACTAAATATGCCACTCCGAGCCATTTCACTACTTCAAACACTAGGCTCGACTTGGCCAAAAAAGTATCGATGCCAATACACACTAACGCTATTTGGATCCCATAGCCTAACTGTAAGCCTAATATCGAAGGCAATGCACCTTTCACCCCATTTTGTACCCCACTGCTCATAGTATTCACAGCGCCAGCACCTGGCGAAATTGAAATCAATAGCGCAGCTGATGCGAAACCTAGCCATAGGTATAAATCCATATTAAGTGTTCCTCTCTCATTACATCTTGTTCTTGACCATTTATGTTACTGATTAGCTCTGAAATTGCCTTTTCATTTACCATTGAAAAAGCTCAATTTATAAAATAATCTTTCTTCTTAACCTTAATTTCTGAAAGAAAGCTGCTAATGAAAGCCATAGATAAGACTGATATTGCAATAATGGAAAAATTGCAAAAGGATGGACGTTTAACGAACGCGAAATTAGCGACAGAATTGTCGATGAGTGAGACGCCCTGTTGGAGGCGCTTAAAACGTTTAGAAGAAGAAGGTTATATAGAGAGTTACCAAGCCAATCTGAATAGGAAAAAGCTAGGGCTGGGCGTTATGGCTTTTGTTCATCTCACTTGCACGCAGCATGATGAGAAAACCACTAAACGATTTGAAGACACTGTGCTGTCCTCCGACAATGTGCTGTCTTGCTACAACACTACGGGAGATGCTGACTTTATGCTTCAGGTTGTCGCCAAGGACCTTGATGACTACAGCGCTTTTGTTGAAAAAGTTTTACGTAAATTGCCCGGAGTCTCTGCCATTAGTTCAAACATCACATTAAGGGAAATGAAAGCGTCAAATCGCTTACCCATTACCTAATCAATAATGCCTCCCACAGCATGCTAGGATTCACGAAAGCTTTAGCGCGAAGCTTTCGTAACAAATCGCCTTAGCAACACTAATCACCCGATAGGCGTCAGTTTCTGCTTAGGTAAGCTGCATGACCCTAGGTTATTCTTAAAGAAGACGACCGATACTCATTCCCCCTTGGTCGCTTCCAAAGCATTGATTGAGCGACACAGCGAACTAAAATTAAAAAATAACAGCTCAGTATCGGGTGATCGACCTTCGGACACAAATCAACGTGATTAGAGATGGATTGGATACTCAGCAATCGATGTTTCTAACTTAAGCGTATTGCTTAAAGGGCTCGAACTCACAGATCCTACCCGAGTTTTATATTTCGACAATAATTACTGCTATCTACGCATATATCCACATAACAAACACACCATGCCTGTTGAAGCGCTTGTCCTAGCTGTTCAGGGTTATTGGTCAACCTCCCGCTCTCTTGAGCATTTGCAGTTAGACGCCCACTGATTTACGGCGAGGAGAAATGATTTTTAATGACTAGCCGATACTTCTAGAACTATTTTTCCAACGTGCGACTTCTGAAGAAAGAAGTCTTGTGCTTGATCAATTTGTTGTAATGGAAATGTTCTAGCCACCAAGGGTTTGATCCTGCCGGTTTCTATACATGACACTAAATTCTGAAACACTTGAGGTTCTATTACAGTACAGCCAAAGAAACTTAAGTCCTTCAAATAAAGAGTTCTTACATCAAGCTCGACCATTGCACCACCAATAGCGCCCGATACAGCATAGCGCCCCCTTGGCTTCAACAAGGTTAAAAAGTTAGACCACTGTTCGCCAGCTACCAAGTCGATTACGACATCTATGCTGCTTTCACCAAGCTCTTGAAGGATATCAACGCCCCGAAAAACAACCTTGTCTGCACCAATTTCCAATAATTGCTGGGCTTTGCTCGGGCTAGTTATTGCAATGACATTAGCGCCTCTTACTTTCGCTAGTTGAATCGCGGCTGAGCCTACGCCTCCTGATGCTCCTGAAATTAAAACACGATCTTTATTTGAGACCTGTCCTCTAGTCAGCATATTTTCAGCCGTAGAATATGAACATGGAAACGATGCGAGTTCGACATCGGATAAACCACTCGAAATAGAATAAGCGTGTCGTGCTGCTACAACCGTAAATTCAGCAAAACCGCCGTTACATTCAGATCCGAAATACCAAGGTTTCGACAACATTTTGCCCCCGGCCTCATGTAAACATGGTTCGATGAGCACTCGTTCACCAATTCTATTCTCAGCTACCCCGTCACCCACGGCGACAATAGACCCACATACATCCGCACCTTGTACTAAGGGAAGTGATAGCGCATTACCTGACCAACTTGCATCATCACTTGAGCCATCGTTTTTTGAATACCAACCTATTCGTGTATTAATGTCAGTATTGTTCACACCAGCAGCATGAACACGAATAACAACTTCATTGGCTGCTGGACTCGGTACTTCCAGCTCTTCGCTATACACTTGTTGTTCATATCCACCGTGGCCAATTAGTTGAACGCCTTTCATCTTTAGTGGTGTTACCATCGATTAATCTCCTTTCAGTAAATGGGTTAATGCATTCGTCGCTGAGTGAATCGCCTGCTCCCCAAATACTAGCCATGCGCTTGACGCACCTTCATGTAACAAAAACAATTCATTGGCTAAATCTTCCCTACCAGACATTCGACCGAGGAAATTTCGCACTTCTTCCTTATGTAACTTAACGGCTTGATTAATTAAGGGGTTGTCTGGAAAGGCGGCAATCGCATTCATTGACATACAACCAAATGGAGCGAATTCTTTCATCCATTTTTCAAGACGTTCAAATATATGAACAGCAGCATTCAGCCCCTCCATTTCTGATTCACATTCCAAAAAGGTCAAATACCTTCTGTGACGAAACTCTAACGCCCCCACAATCATCGCTTCTTTGGACGGGTAATGTTTATATAAAGTACGCAAGCTCACATTACATTCCGTTTTTAACTTCGCGACACTTGGCTCGGCAAATCCATAGCGGCTAAAAGCCACTTCTAAACTTTGTGCTATTTGATCTTTCAACATATACAAACCATAAGTAGAACGTTCACTCTACCTACAAGGTAGAATGAACGCTCTACATGTGTCAATAAAAATCGACATCACAAGTAACACTGAAATTGCTACCACAAATGTAAATCCATACGAGTCAAATCACATATAAACATTCTCAAAAGTAATACAAAGCTCAAAATTCATTGATTTTAATCAAGTTTTCTCTTGTTGAACTTCAATCGATAAAATAGTGTAAGCAAACGTTTCCATCATGGGTAAAGCCATTAAGAGCCCTCCCCCAATATAAGAGAAACGCCATTCCAATTACGTTGTGCTGTTGATTTATTGAATTAGTTTTGGAATACATAAATGAAAATAAAAACATCCCTAATTAGTCTTGCTTGCTTGTCTATCATCTCACTGCTAGTCGTTGTTTCTCTGACTGAAATCGTTAATCTTCGATTAATTAAACTGGAAAAAACACTTATCCAGGTTAAGTCTCTTGAAGTCTCCATGTTAGATCTCAACCGTATTGAGTTAGAGTTTTTACATAGCCACGACCAATCTTCAAAAACCACATTTTCAAAGGAGTTCGCTCACTTTCAATCGTTAATGGAAACGTTCAAAGTTCAGCTCATCGAGTCCGAAATTGTAGTACCAGAACTCAATAAGTTAGCGCATGAAGTCGAGCAATATAATGCTGACTTTAAGCTGATGCTGGCTGAAGTAGAAAGTAACCCGAAACATGTTTTAGCGTTAAAGAAAGAAATGGAAACCTTGTTCAAGGACATCATTTCCATTTTCGTTTCGGTAGAACATCAGTTGGATAATGAGATTGAGGGTATACAAAGTGATATTACGGTTTTCATAATAACTTCCGTATTAGTAGTAACGGCAATGCTACTCGCTTTCTCTTATAAGGTTTCATCGCGAATTTCCAATAAGATTGCTTGCCTAAATCGCTCGATGCTGTCTGTATCCGAAAATCGTGACTTCACAATCGAAGCGAACGGCAGTGGAAAAGACGAAATAGCCGACATCGCTCAAGCGTTCAATGTCGTGTTAGGCGACATACGAAAACTTGTAGGACAGGTTCAAGGTACGGCTCATGAACTCGGAAACATTTCTGGGCAATTGCAGCAAGATGGTATTCAAGTTGAAAGTGCGTTACATAAGCAGCAGCAACAAACGGAAAGTATTGCCGCAGCAATCAACCAAATGGGGGAAAGCATTCATAATGTGGCGCTAAACAGTGAGAAAGCTTCTTCTAACGCAAAAACCAGTTTTGATACTGCTAATGAAGGGCTTAGTGATGTCGAATTTACGCGCGACACCATCAACACTCTGTCGAAAGATCTGATTAATGCGAGTGAAGAAGTAAATCACCTTTCCGTTTTATCTGAAAAAATCACCACGGTTCTTGAAGTGATTAGAGAGATAGCCGAGCAAACTAACCTACTAGCATTAAATGCTGCGATTGAAGCTGCGCGTGCTGGAGAACAAGGTCGCGGCTTTGCCGTGGTTGCTGATGAAGTTCGTACTCTCGCAGGTCGAACTCAAATCTCGACGGAAGAAATTTCAAACATCATTCAAGGCGTTCAGAATCAGACTCAGACAGTAGTCGATACGATGCAAAAATGTTGTGAGAAAGGCGATGAAAGTGTGGAGTCGTGCAAGCAAGCGCATTCGCGAATCACTTCCGTTATTCAAGATATGGAAACCATTCTTAACAATAGCATAGAGGTCACCGCATCGATGGAAGAACAAAGCTCAGTGTCTTCTGAGATCGCCAATAATGTCGACGACATTAAGCACTTAACCCTGACTAATGTTGATGGCGCTTCGAAGAATGCAAACTCAGCGGCTTCGGTAGTTGATCAAAGTGAAGTACTGAAAAACGCTGTATTAGACCTGAAGGTATAAAAATTACATTTAGTGACACTGTGACTTACTGTAGTTATCAAAGGCTAAGCAGTTAAGGTGAAAAGCGACGAGAGCGCTTGGTGAACGGAGTTATATTGCGTTGCTAACAATAAAAAAGCAGTGTTAGGCAAACACCTAAACACTGCTTTTTACTCTTGTGAAGACTAATTATTCCTTCACTTGGTGAGTATATAAATGAACATCGCGTTGTGGGAACGGAATAGAAACGCCCTCTTCGTCCAAACGCTTCTTCACTTTTTCAGTTACATCCCAATACACATCCCAATAATCATCAGTCTTCACCCATGGGCGAACAATGAAATCAACCGACGATTCATTAAGAGTATGCAAGCGCACCATTGCTTCAGGCTCTTTTAGAACACGCTCATCACTTAATAGAATGTCATTAAAAATGCCTTTTGCTTTGTCGATATCATCGGCATAACCGATGCCAAACACCATATCTACGCGTCGAATACGCTCAGCAGTAATGTTGTTGATGACATCACCCCAGATTTTGTTATTTGGGATAACTAGTCTCTGGTTATCAATCGTTTGTACAGTTGTGGAAACCAAACTCATGTTCTTAACTGTACCTTGAATTCCGGCAACTTTTACCATGTCTCCTACATCATAAGGACGGTAGATAAGAATCATCAAACCCGATGCAAAATTAGATAACGTATCTTGCAAAGCAAAACCAATGATCACACCGGCAACACCGAAACCCGTTAGCAGCGGTGCCAATTCGATACCAATTTGAGATAACGCCACCAACAAGCCAATGAAAATAACCGCTTTCGAAGCGACAGACACAAAGAAGTCCTGCATCAGTACACTAAAATCCATCTTCGAGTGTTTAACGCTGCGTTTCACCCCTTTGCTGACTACTTTAGAAAAAGCTTTCGTTGCGTACAAAATCGCAAGGAACAAACATAACTTTAGGAACATTGAAGGCGTGTTTTCAAATGCCCACGCTTTAAATGACATCAACCATTCTTCGAATAAACCAAGCGCTACATCAACATCGAGTACATCGGTATTGATGTCTCCTGTCGTTGCTAATAGGAGTTGTTTGTAGTCAGTACCATCAACTCCAAGGCTCTCCATTAAACTCACCGACGATTGCAAGCTAATTACTGTCATTGCAATGCGTTCAGTGAAGCGAATGATGTCGTTAGTCAGTGTCGCTTTCTCTGTTTCACTTACATAAGCCAAGCGTCGCTCAACATCTTTTTTCTGTGAATCAACGTATAAGATCGCATTAGAAAGAAATTCAGCACGCTTCACCAACGCCACTTTTAACTTTGCTTCAACTTTCGCAACATCGAGCCCTAACTGCTTAGCAAGAGCAATAGTATCAACCAACTGCTCATAATAGGTGTCCATGATACCGATACGTTTTTGAACCGCGAGTTCAAACTGAATCTTATCTTCACCCTTAGCGTCCCTCGCCTGTTTGGCTGCATCATTAATATTGCTATTGCTTAAATCAATGAGTGAGTCGACTAAGGTCAGTTGATCCATAACGACTTTTTGAATGCGTTTATCGTCAGGTGCAGCCGCCATTTCTAGTTGTAACTGCTCTCTCAACGCTTCGTTTTTTCTTCGTAGCACATCCTCTAAAAAAGAGCGTTCGCTATCATGAGCAACGGACAGTTGCACAAACTCTTCAGTCAGGCGCTCTTGATTTGACACCAATTTATCAATGCCAGCATGAGCACTAAGTGAGATACACAGTAACAGTAGACTGCTCAAAAAAAGCTTAAGTTTAGAATGCATAGTTAACCCATAAGTGATTAGTATTTAAGTAAAAAGTAGCAGAGAATAAGCAAGTCATTGCTATGCTTTTAATAAGTGCTATTAAGATCACTTATTGACTCGCAAACTCTCTGCTAAGCACTTTCAATTTAGATTTAGAATGCGCCCAAAAAGCTCTTCATTGCTTTTAATCTTAAGGTTGCCGCACCTAACATATCGATAGGCCCTAATAGCGAGAATGGCTTTTCAGTGGCTATCCACGCTGAGCCGCGCGCACCAATAGGAATTTCAATACCTTCGGGGTCAGTAAACTCGATCAATACTGTACGACCAATATTCTTTGAGTTGGTCATCAACTGCTGTGCAACACCTGGTTCTTGGCTTAAATGGCTGCCTCTTGCTTCCCCTGTCGCGAGTGCCGTTGAGTGAACTCGCCCTCTGAAAATATGGCCTGGGTAAGCATCTACATAAAACTCTGCAAACTGACCTGGTTTGATCCGATTCCATAATTGATCAGGAATACGCATCTCCAGAATTTTGTTTTCGGTATTCCAAATTTGTAGGTTACCAACGCGAGAACCTTCCGCAGTGTCTAAGCGTGTAATCGCACCATCAAATGGGGCCCTAATTTCTAACAGGCTTAACTCGTATTGCGCTTGTTTTAGTTGTGCTTGCAAAGACTCGATATCAAAGTTCAAACCAGCGATATCACTCTCTAGTTTGTCGATATCACGTTGAGCCACCGACTTTTTTAACTGCTGTAGACGAAGCAGATCAGACTCACTTTGCGCCAACTGGGCACTTTTACTGCCGATTTCAGCTTCTAACTGGTCAACGGTATTTTCTTGCTCTTCGCTCACTAAGGTATAAAGCAGCTGACCTTCTTTTACTCTTTCATTATGGCTTACATAATATTTATCAATCGACTCAGTGACTGGGCTCAATATTGCAGACTGCGCTCTTACTACTGACGAGTCAGTTAGGTCGACAGGCGAGTAGAATCGATGGCCAAAAAACACCGCAACATTCATGACAATGCCAATTACTGCCATCGTGGTTAAGCTTGTCGCGGTTTTCTTTACAATGCCCGTTTTTAGCAATAACCAGCAAATAAATAAGTATGGATACAGTAGTTCTTTCATTAGCGAGTTAACCTCTTGATGGCTTGTGACAATTTGTCCCAGTCAATGACTACAATGATGATTGCTGCAATCCATAGCCAGCTATACATAAACCCAAGCATACATAGCCAGAACACCAATTTAGGCTGACCCGTATGAGCAGAGTGCTTTTTCGGCAGAGAGTGAAGCACCCAATATCCCCATATCAATAACGCTATTGAAATAACGGTCATCATGGTGAGAGCACCGATAAACACAGGCGTATCCAACAATTTCGGTTTGAGTACCGATGTCGTTGTCCAGTAAGAATCTGGAAGTTCGGTATGATGAACGACAAAAGCCGAGCTTAGTGCAAACGAGCCCGCGACCAATAATAGGAGTGTGAACAACACTATGAATTTGACTTTGTGCTTGGTGAAGAAAGATACGCTTTCTATCGGTTGAGTTTCCACCTTCAGTTGACCTCTTCAATGCGTTAAGTAACTGAGACGATGTTATTATTTGTGGTGTTCAGGAACTTGCCATTTTGCGCCAACACGATAGAAAATGACTTTCGAATAGAGTAGCTAGCACTCGAACGATTCACCGTTTCCAGCTTTGTAATACCAAATACGAATGCAGTCCCTCACCTAATTAACAAGTCTTAAGGTTTATCCCCTTCTCCAGTTCAGGTCGCCCTGCTAGTCGTGTTAGTTATTAGCTGTGCGCAAATGCTGTCGGCCTAAAACAAAAAAGCCCACTGAATGCGGGCTTAAGAAATTCCTTTTAAAAGTATCGGTTGATTAGCTGTCGTTTGCGCCCAACCATGAATTTAACGCTTCTAACGCCGCATCGAATTCGTATTCTTCAAGCTGGGACATAACGCTTTCAAGCGAGTGTTGCGAGTCAGGGAATAGTTCCATCAGACGCATCACTTCTGCTCTTGCATCCACATCATAGCTTTCTATCAGAGTAATCAGATGCTCGACTTGTTTCCGTTCTATTGGTTCGCTGGCTAGTGCATTATCTTCAATCGGATCGCTGTCTTTTATTCCTTTTTGAGTAGAGCTAACCAATTTATGTTCACTACGATAGCGCTCTATCTGTGCATGCAGTAATTCTAACGCTTTGCTTAATTCCGTTAGGCGCTGCTCGACATCAGACTGCTGCCCCACCTGCTCAAAATAGTTCTCTAGATCACCAAAGGCTTCACTGACTTTACTGGCACCAATAGCAGCGGAAGTGCTTTTTAAAGTATGAGAGTAACGTACCAACTCTGAAGCATCGCCTTCTTGAAGCAACCGACGATATTCGTTTGCTATCGTATCAATCTGCTTATCAAATCTATGTATCAACTTGTCGAGTAACGCTTCATCTTGATTACAGTAAGTGAGGCCAAGTTGAACATCGAGTACAGCCGACTTAAGCTTTCTGTCAACATGAGTTCGTGATGAACCCAAATCTACCACCTTATCCGTTCGTGCTATCCATTTATCCAGCACACCTGCTAGCTTCTCAATAATCACAGGTTTTTCTACAAAATCGTCTACACCTCTCTCACTGGCGCGTTCTTTTACGTCTCCGAGTACATTGGCAGACATCGCAATAATCGGAGTACCATTACCCGACTCGCGTAGCCTTTGCGACGCTTCAAAACCGTCCATCACTGGCATTTGTAAGTCCATTAAAATGACATCGTAGGCTTTGTCTTTCGCTTTTTCTAACGCCTCTAACCCGTTATTCGCAATCTCTACCTTGGTATTAAACTTATCTAAGAAAGCCATCGCCAATTCTTGGTTGGTCACGTTATCTTCCACCAGCAAAATATCAGCTTGTTGGAAATCAACATCTAACGTCCGGTGCAGTCCACTGTGATTAGTGTCTAACTGCTCGTCACTTAATGGGAAGTCTAACTCCACATTAAAACAACTGCCTTGTCCAAGTTCGCTCGTTACGGTAATCACACCTCCCATCGCATGAACCAGCTTTTGACTAATGTTAAGCCCTAATCCTGTCCCCCCATACTTGCGAGTCGTAGAAGCGTCGGCTTGAGAAAATGCTTCAAACAAATGATGTAATTGCTCTTCGCTAATCCCTATGCCGGTATCACACACATTGAAACTTAATCGCGCTTGCTGATCACTTAAGCTAACGACTGAAACGTGCAGGCTGACTGAACCTTGCTGGGTAAATTTAACCGCGTTCCCCAACAAATTAAGTAAAATTTGGAACAGACGTACCGAATCCCCAACAATCGCTGTCGGAACGTCATTGGAAGTGGTCAGAGAAAGATCCAATGACTTTTCATTGGCTTTGATTGCCACAACATCTTGTAACTCCTCAATGACATGAGTCAGCAAAAACGGCACATGTTCTATGTTCAACTTACCCGCTTCGATTTTAGAAAAGTCCAAAATATCGTTGATAATGCTTAATAGCGATTCAGCGGACCGATGCACTTTTTTAACGTAGTTTGCGGCTTCACGACTTTGTTGCTCTTGCATTGCGAGGTACGACATACCAAGTATCGCATTCATTGGCGTGCGAATTTCATGGCTCATATTTGCGAGGAAATCTGATTTGGCTTGGTTTGCCGAATCGGCGTCTAGCATGGCTTGCTCTAACTGAATATTCAGCGCTTTTTGCTCTGAAATATCATAAGCCCAAAACAACGTAGCAAAGTGATCTTGATGCTCAATACGGTAGTAACTGGTCAGGGCCGTAAAAATTTTGCCATCTGACTTTCTCAATTCTAGCTCTTTGTTCACCACCCTTTCATTGGAAATCATTTCCTGATAGATCTCTTCGCGAACCGCAGGATCTGGGTAAATCGATTCCACGTTGAGATCTTCGACATACTCTTTATCCAGCTTGAACAGTTCTAGCGCACGTTCATTGGTGTATATCACCCGCTCATCTTGGATAATTGCAGCAGCGATAGGTGAAGCTTTCAGCACACCAAACATTTGCTCTTGTAGGTGCTCGGCCTCAGCACGGGCTTTCTTAGTGTGCTCCACTTGCGCTTTCAGTCGACGATTCCAAACAGCACTGATCAAAATAAACAACACTGAAAAGCCAATCACAGTGTAGATCAGTTGATAGTTGGTTTTATCGATGTATTTCGGTGCAGTCCATTTCTTAACGATATCGTTTTTATCTTGCTGAGGAATCGATTCGATTGCCTTATCAAGAATGTTGTGGAGTATTGGTTCGGTACGTAATACATGAAAAGTTGGCGTCACTTTATAGTCTGAGCGACCCACCACTCGCATTGTCCGTAGGTTGTTCACATTAATCAGATAATTAAGAACATGGATCGTATCCAGCATGGCATCGAGATCGTTATTTTCGACCAAATCAAGCCCTTGCATGGTGTTGTCTACTAGCACCCAATCCACTTGGGGGTAGCTCGTCATGATGGCTTCAGTATTTGATGCTCCCTTTAAAATACCAACTTTCCAGTCAACTAAGTCGGCAATCACTAGACCACTAATGTCTGATTTTGAACCTATCGCCAAAGAATTCGAAACCAACCCTACGCTAGGCTCGTAATCAATTAGGAACGATTGATTTTCTAGCGCTGCAGAGATCATAGAAACCTCACGTTGTGCACCTAATTCCACCGTTTCATCCCAGTTACTCACTAACTGAGGTTCAAATTTCAAACCAGTTTTAGATTCGATCAGCTTAAGAAAATCAGCCAGCACGCCGACATATTTCCCACTGTCATTAAACGCTTCATAAGGTAACGCTTTTGGGTCTACCCCAACTTTTTGAATCGGGTTGGCTTTGATCCACTCGATCTCACTTGGGGTAAGGTTAAGTATCTGTCCAGTTAAGTCATTCGCCTGATAAATTTTGGTCACATAGCTCAGTTCATTGTCACTCAGCGCACTGAACAAACTTAAAGAAGGCAAGTAAGCGTATCCATTATCTGTAGTGTGTGAATCAAAATAGAATTTCACCTTACCGACGGTCAGAGGCCCACTTTCAGTCAGGTAAACACTGTCCTTCAATACGCTCACAAACTGAGACGTATCGAAATACGCATCCGACACGAATCCTTGAGAGGTCGAAAGAACGCTATAGAGCTTACGTTCTTGCTTCTCATCGTAAATTTCAATTGCAGCAATATCCTGAGACAAATCGAATATCTGAAACAGATTATCCAACCCATCAATATTGTTTGAATAGAGGTAATAGGCGACCAACTGAGCTAGGATGTCGGTGCGCCTGAGCTGCGGTCGGTAATCAGACTCAATATGCTCATCGAAAAACTTTCTAAGCTTCTGTCCATTGGCGTTGATGTCTTTAATCGAAGCATTGAATTTGTCTCTTAAGATCTCATCCCTAAATTCCATATAGATAGGAAACATTTGACTGAATTCTCTATGGATGTGAATCGCACTTCGATCTAATGAACTTTCGTGTTCTAGAAACCATTCCAAAACGCGCTTTTCAACAACAACGACATCAACACCATTGTTAACTAGAGCTTCAAAGCTGTCTTTTAATGAAGAGAAATCCATACTGACTTTTGGTGTCACCATTTCGCTAAACGCTTCAAACGCCTTGCGACTCGGTGACGCGCCATCTTGCAATATAGAACCTACCGCTAACTCGCCTTGAATACCCATAGCGGACAAATCAATCTCTCTTGCTTGCAGTGTTATCGCGACATATTCGATTTCCAAAATCGGATCGGAATATAGCCTGCCATCATCCTGAACTAAGGTGGTGAGTCCAGAATTAAACTCCAAGCTAGAATCACTGTTAAAAATACTTTCTCTAGTCGAAATCGGTGCTCGCTTTATCTCACCAAGCTGATAGCCCATGTTGTTAAACACTTTCTGAAGAAATGAATATTCAAGGCCTAGTGTTGGAGAGTCTGCATACATGTAAGGTGGATTACCATAATCGAAAGCACCATCTACTTTCATTCGATATGGGTTGTCTTTGAGCCAGAAGCTCAAGATATGATTTTGAGTCGCATAGCTCAGTTCAGCCAGCGCCTTATTCATAATGCTATTTAGCGTCGCAGAATGTTGAGAGATCGCTAAGCTAGCTTGTGGCTGTGTCCAGCCTTGAATCGAGCTGTTTGGTTTCAGGTTATCAAAACGAAGCTTTTCAGCCAGATCCATTGCTGCAACAATCTCGGTTATCACACCAAACACTTTTCCTTTCGATACTGCCGTTATCGCCGCTTTATCTGTCGCAAACTCAATTGTTTTCACTCTTGGGTAATGACTTTTAAACCATTTCGTCATTTCCGCCCCTTTGACGACCCCAATGGTTTTGTCTCTAAGTTGAGTCACGTTCACAACTTTGGTTTCTGACGAGCGAGTAATGAGTTGTCTCTGGTAAGGCAAAAATGGCGTTGAATAAAGAAGTTCTGAAAATTCAGGATTAAACGGAAAACTAAGTGGATAAATATCTGCTTGGCCGTTCTGCAGCATCATTTTGGCTTGGTGTGTGTTTTTCACTAGTTCGTAATCCACACCTACCCCTGCTAATGCGGTCAATTCATCCATAAACTCCGGAATGATGCCATCGATCTCCCCCTTTGAGTTGATGAACATATAAGGGTATTTATCCCCCCTCACCAAGACCGATATCTTTTGATTACTCTCCATCCAATCTTGTTCAGACTGAGTGAAATCTATCGACGTTTTGGCATAAAGAGAGACAGAAAACATAAAGCTAATCGCGAACACGATTAGCGGCTGGATAATAGCGTTACGCATAGCGCTTAGTCCTTAAAGCGATCCTTGATCTCTAGGATTTCAGGTAAATGGTTGATAAAGAGATCGACGAGTTGAGGGTCGAAATGTTCACCCTTCTCTTCTAACAACAGAGCAAATGTGTCTTCGACAGTCCACGCCTTTTTATACGGACGCTCTGATGTTAATGCGTCAAAGACGTCAGCGACCGCAGCAATGCGAGCAACTAGCGGAATGTCGTTGCCTGATAAGCCATTCGGGTAGCCTTTACCATTCCATTTCTCATGGTGAGATTGAGCAACATCGGCAGCCATTTCAAGTAATTTGGAACCTGAGGTATCACCAAGGATATCCACACCAATATTGACGTGTGTTTGCATCACTGACCATTCATCAGCATCTAATTTTCCGGGTTTTAGAAGCACAGCATCAGGAATACCAATTTTTCCAATATCGTGCATTGGCGCAGCTTCACGCAGTGTATCCGCATCTTCCATTGTCATGCCGACGGCTAATGCCAGTACGTGACAATAATGGCTCATACGCAATACATGCATCCCTGTTTCGTTATCTTTATATTCCGCAGCTCGGCCTAAGCGTTTCACCATTTCAATTTTGCTGTGATTTATTTCGGCGGTTTGCTCTTTAACTTTTAAATACAAAGCTTGTTGCTGGTTATACAAAGATAAGTGGGTTTGTACACGCTGTAAGGCAATGGCAGGAGTAATCGGCTTTGTAATGTAATCGACCGCGCCTAACGATAGGCCTTTAACTTCGTCTTCAGGCGAGATTTTAGCAGTCACGAAAATGATCGGAATATGGGCAGTATCCGGTTGAGACTTTAAAATCTCACAGACTTGATAGCCGTCTAAGTCAGGCATCATGATGTCGAGGAGGATCAAATCAGGCTTTGGGTTCATTTGCGCCAGTTTGATCGCCACTGTGCCGTTCTTAGCCGCTTTAACTTGGTAAGTATCTTTGAGTAGCCCCGTTAGTACATCAAGGTTTTCTGGTGTGTCATCAACAATTAACACCGTCGCTTTGTTGGTCATTCAGCCCTTCCTCACTACAACACTATGAATTAACTAGAAATTCATTTTGAGTGTAGAAGCGCTTTTCCCATTTTGCGAATTATAGATAAAGTTTATGCAAACAATGAGTTATAGGTATTATTTCTATATCAAAATCTCACTTTTTCTTTGAAGCAAGGTTTGAGTTTTCAGTCATTATTTATTAACCAATCCACTAATGTAGTGAGCGAACTAGACTGTCTATTTTTGGGTTGAATTAGGTAATAACCACACCCCGAGAAAACCGTTTCATCACTCACAGTCACCACTCGCTTCAACTTTAGATCGTGTTCAGCCAACGTGACATCCCCTATCGCAATACCGAAGCCTTGAATCGCCGCATTCATCGCTTGATCAAGTGTCGCGAAGTTTTGATTCGCTTTGTTCGTCAAGTTTACTTGGTCGATGTGCCTTAGCCATAGATTCCAGTCACTTTGTTCCGCATTGGCATGAAGCCAAGGGTAAAGGTTCAAGTACTGTGGTTCGATAACCAAAGTCAGCGGATCGCTTTGATGGTTAGGTTTGATCAGTTGTGGCTGGCAGATTGGCGCTAGTTGCTCTTCAAACAGTAAATGACTAATGCAAGATGGGTGCTTAGGCGTTTTGTCATAGATGATGACCGCATCAAACGGGTCGAAGTTAGGTTCAAATACCTGTTTTATTGACGAGGTCAGCTCCACATCGATATCTGGAAATGCTTCTTGAAATGCCATAAGTCGTGGTAATAGCCAAGAAGTAATACAACTTGGTGCATTCAAGCGAATTTTCGAAGGCGAGTCTGATACTTGAGCCAACGCGGACTGCAGCTGAGATATTGAAACTTTGACTAGCGGCAATAACATCTCACCTTTCGCTGTGAGCGTTAGACCTCGCGCGTGTCGGTAAAACAGTTCTCCTCCCACATACTCTTCAAGTGATTGGATTTGTCGACTAACCGCGCCTTGAGTCAAATTCAACTCATTTGCCGCGTGAGTGAAGTTAAGTTGGTCAGCTGTCGCAACGAAAGATTGTAATGCTTTAGTTGATGGTAAGTGCTTCTTCATAAATCAGCCATGCAATAAATTCATGGCTAGTATGCGTTTATTTCGATTCTTATTTCAAGTCCCTTTTGTTTAACTAAATATATTCAAGCAATACTTATGATTATAAACGCCATATTTACTCGATAAAATGACTAACAAGTCACATTAAAGCTAAGAGTAAGTGTATTCAAGGAAAGTAAATTGACTGATTGCATTGCTAAACTCGTCCCAGAGGCGGTAAAAAAATTAATACCTTATCAATCCGCTAGACGAATTGGCGGCGATGGAAGGATCTGGCTAAACGCAAATGAACTGGAACAGTCCTTAGGCTTAGGAGCTAACGATCTTAGTTACAATCGCTATCCAGACTTTCTGCCACAAGATATCTGTAAAGCTTATCAGAACTACCTAAATCTAGAGGTAGGCACCATGGCGGTTAGAGGCGCTGATGAAGCGATAGATTTAATTATTCGCACCTTCTGTCAGCCAGGTAAAGACAAGATTCTTATTTGCTCACCTACCTACGCGATGTACCAGTTTTGTTCCGATGCACTCGCCATCGAAACGGTTGATGTCCCACTTAAAAGTGACTTCAACCTAGATGTTGAACAAATCATTAAGCAATCACCACAAACCAATATCGTCTTTCTTTGTTCGCCGAACAACCCTACGGGTAATGTCATTCCCAAACCCGACATCATCCAAATTTTAGAAGGAACGAAAGACAACTCACTGGTTGTGGTGGACGAGGCTTACATTGAATTTGAACTAAGCACAAGTGTGGCTGATCTGATTGATCAATATCCGAACTTGATCGTTATTCGCACGCTTTCCAAAGCCTTTGGCTTAGCTGCAGTAAGATGCGGTTTTATTCTGGCAAGCACGGAAGCCATGAGTTACGTAGCGAAGCTAGTGCCTCCGTATCCTATGCCGGATTGCTCTTCAAAAATTGTATTGGATGCGCTCTCTAGCGAAGGCATTGACAAGGTAATGACTGCGACACAAAACCTGATAGCCATTCGCGAGCAGTTCAGAACCTCATTAAAAGAATTTGACTTCATCGAACAGGTTTACCCTTCGTCGACGAATTTCGTGTTACTGAAAGTTAAGCAAGACTTTGATTTGTTTGAAGCTTTGAAAGAGAACGGAATTGTCACTCGAAATCAGCATCATGAACCTGCCCTACAGCATTGTGTGAGAATCAGTATTGGTTCAAAAGAAAGTATGCAAGAAGTCTTAGAAACGCTGACTCAGTACTCAAAAAACGGTACTGTAAAACCTCAACAAGGAACGACAAAATGAAGAAATTCGCGTTAGGCATTGCATGTGCCACTACATTACTCTGTTCAGCAGTTCAGGCGAAGGAAGTCAGATTAGCTTCCGATTTTACCTATCCACCATTCAACTATAAAAATAGTGAAGGTAAACCCGTAGGTTTCGACATCGAAATCGCAGACGCTTTATGTGCTGAAGCTAAATTAGAGTGTACATGGGTTTCGCAAAGTTGGGATGCGCTTATACCTAGCCTGTTGGCACGCAAGTCAGACGTCATTATGGCGTCAATGAGAATTACCGATGAGCGTAAGCAAAAAGTACTGTTTACCAATAAGTACTACCAAACCCCCGCTCGTTTTGTCGCTTTGAAATCTGCCGCTTTTAGCATTGATAACACAGGGCTTGAAGACAAAACCATCGGTGTACAACAAGGGACAATCCATGATCGTTACGTCACCGACCTATACGGTAGCGTGGCAACGATTAAACGTTACACCGGGCAAGATGAAGTCTATTTAGACCTACAAAATGGAAGACTTGACGCTACCTTTGGTAATTCCGATCAACTGTCCTTGGCCTTTTTAGATAAAAATGAAGGTGCGAACTTTGAGTTCAAAGGTAAGCCCGTGACCGATAAAGCCTACATTGGTGAAGGAACGGCTCTAGCACTTAGACAGCGTGACGAGGCATTAGCTGACAAATTCAATAAAGCGATTGTTTCTATTCGCGAAAATGGTACCTACGACAAGATCGCCGCGAAGTATTTTTCATTTGATATTTATGGTGAAGACCTTTAATTCACACTTTGACACCTTTCGCTGGAAAGTAAGTACCACAAAGCCCGCCATGAGCGGGCTTTTTGTTATAGCAATCTCGCTATCGTTCAATGTATTAAAGAAACAGAACTAACTCGTCTTAAAGAGTTTCAGCGCATCTCCACGTTCTACAATCGATGAACCTGGGAATATCTTAGATATATCAGAACTGGAGAAGCCGAGATGTTGGTTCAGAACTTCTGCAATGACATCATTGGTATTGGTTGTCGGTTTTAAGTCCCGCTCCTGATACAAGTCTGCTTTTGCAAGACCAGGCCAATTGGCAATAACCTTACCACCTTTTATTGCTCCACCAGCCAACATCAACGCATTCCCCGTTCCATGATCGGTTCCTTTCGTTCCATTCTCTTCCACAGTTCGGCCAAACTCACTAGCGGCTATAAGCGTTGTACGTTGCCAAGCATCTCCAAGTGTTGTTTTCAATGCACTTATTCCAATATCGAGTTTTTTGAGCTGGTTTGCCAGCCTTCCCTGCACCGAACCTTGCGCAGAATGCGTATCCCAACCGCCTAATTCCAGTACCGCTATGTTTGGTCCAGCTTCAGACTGCAGAAAGTGACCAGCTTGAGTCGCCAGCGCTTTAAATTGTCGACCATTAACTGATTCTCCCGTCATATTCTCGATCATCAGCACTTGTTCAAAATTAGCAGAGAGCTTTTCATCACTTTGAAAAAGTTCTTCAAGCAGCTGTACTTGCTGTTCGCGCATTTTCAAATTATTTGGGTACCAGCTACTCACTTGCTTGTCGCCCTGCAGAATAAGTGGGGAACCAGAATCTATTGCAATTGCTTCAAAACGATCATGAATTTGTATTGCTCGATTAAGCCAGCCTGTTCTCTCATAAGGATCGCTTGTACCGTTTTCTAATACTTTTTGCCCATCAAAATGAGAACGCGAACGATATTGTGTAGCCGCTGCATGAATGAAAGCCGCCTCACCCTTTTGGTACAGATCATAGGTATGGGTTAACGCAGGGTGTAAACCAAAGAACGAATCAAGCGAATTAGTCTGACTCGGCTTTAAATGGATGCTTGGTCGATGACTTTGATAGTCGGAATCTCCATGTGGAACCACGACGTTCAATCCGTCCATCGCACCGCGTAACGTGATCCATATGAGTATGTTTTTTGAATCCGTTTGTGCAAAAGATAAAGTAGGAGCCAAGGCACTTAAGCCCAACGCCGCATTCACGCTCACTCCGGCAAGCGCTTTGAGTACCTTTCGTCTGCTCAATTTCATCGAAGTTGGCGAGGTTGTTGTTGTCACTTTAGTCATGTTGCCACCTATCGATATTGAAATTGCGGGCTAAGCCAAATCAGCAGTAACTTGGTTTTTATGTTCTTAGTTTTAGCCAACAGAACTTGAGTATGCTCATCGAGATCCGAGCCGTATAGATTGTCAACAGCACCGTTAAACCATTGGTTTATATCGGCATTCTGCTCTTTTAAATGTTTAACGACCAAATGAGTCATTTGATCGGCCACGTTCCACCTTTGAGTCAGGCCTGATGGGCTGTTGTAATCTTGGTCTCTGTCAGGCCAGCCGGCAGGCGATCCCGCCATAAATGGTTGCTGCCCCAGAATCCTCAAAAAATTGAGCGAGCGCTTCTCGGGAATAGGCAACTCCACACTTCGAACTAAGGCGAAATACCACTCTTGTGGGGTTCTATATCGTAGCGGCGTTATCACTTGCCCATAAGGATGATTGATTAGCGCTTGATAAACTGGCATTAACTCCCCTTTGAACTGCAAATAGACGTCAGCCAGATCATCAATGACCTCTTGTGGTGTCTCGCCCCAAAAGTGTTGCGTCAATTTGGTAGATAGGTGTTGAGCGGTATCCTTATGTAACGCTAAATCGCGTAAACACTGTTCGGCCTGTCGATAAGACTGCTGAGGTTTATCAGCAGCATGATACTGACGGCCAAAAACGGTAAAGGTCCCTGGTTCATGTGTATTTGGGTTAAACGTAAAGCCAGGGATAGGCTCGCGGAAACGCACTGACCAACCAGTTAACGCCTTGGCTAGTTGAATCACATCTTGTTGAGTGTAAGAGCTTGATACCCCTAGAGTATGAAGCTCCATGATTTCCCTCGCGAGATTTTCATTCAACCCACGTTTAGACTTATTACCACGCTTGGAGTTAGGACCCACTGAAATATGATTATCAAGAAACATTAGCATTGTTGGATGCTTGCAGACTTTGACGAGCATGTCTGAAAAATTTCCCGACCATGAAGAACGAATGACTTCATTCTCAATACCAGACACTATCGGGCGAATTTTTTGCGTATCTGCAGACACCGCAAAGTGGTTACTCCAAAATTGAATGAGCCGCTCTTGAAAATCGACGGACGTTGTTGAAGTTTGTAGATGCCTAGCTTGAACAGATTGACGATAACTTTGCTGAGAAAACTCACGAATCTGTTTTTGAATTTGTTTCTTTTTATCTGGCTGTTTTGCCGCCTTTTTCCGCTCTTGATGATTTTTATCCATCGTGAGCAACTGTTCTGATGTCGAAGGTAATTCGAGTATTGCACGGTGAGTATAGGCATTGCTTTTCAACTGCTGCTGAAGTGGCATCGATTGTTGGCCGTTTACTGTCCCAAAGCCGTAACGCTGAGACTCTACTATCCTTTCTATTTTGCTTTCATCCATAAAAGTTATTCACCTGTTTGGGTAGTTCGATATCAGCAGTGAAAAAGAGACAAACAGTTTCGCCCCTTCCTCAACTAACGTTTCTACCAACATACGTTAGCCAGTAAATACGAACGTCAGCTTTCTGTTATCGTTTTGTTGGACAAAGACTTTCAACGTCGTTTTTATGCACCAAGAAAAATCAATATAAGCTAAGCAACCTTAAGAAGTTCTCAATTTATCTCACTAATGATCATTCATATTGATTTCAACGTTAACTTGTACCTTCCGAAATAAAATAACTAGCCTATTTCTTAAGTTTAGGCAGTTATCGAACACAATGAGCGTACAAGCACTTCAAAAATCAGCCGATGAAGTAAACCTGTTCAACGAACATGTCACTATCATCCAATCTCTACATACAATAATGACCAGCAAAATCGATTGGGCTGCTATTGCCAGTAAACGTGCGCCCGAAATGCCAGTCATTAGATTCGCGAATAAGTCTAAGGCGCTTGCTGAACTCCACAGCCATCATCAATCAGGGTGGTTAAGCAATTTCACCAACAAAAACCGCCAACTAGAGAGTTTAATTCGTGACATCGAATCCTCAACCAACAAAGACATCGAACACTATCAAAACCAACTAAGAACTTGGGAAAACGACTACTCACATTGGCTAAAAAATACCAAATTATCTAAAAACGTATTAAACAACGACAACGAATCTAAACTTGAGGCACTTCGTTTATTACTCGATGAAGTCAACGTCCACAAGATTAGAGGCGTTTCACTTATCACCCCAAATGGCTGCGAATACAAAAATGGCTATAGCTTGGAGGTGAATGTGAAAATCGATAAAGATAATGTCGTCCCTCAGAAGCAGAAATCGCTCTTTCAAGGTGAGCTAAAACACGAATCCCTATCGATTGAAAAGCGTAATGAGATTTACAAAGAGTATGTTTACAGCAGCGCACTAAAAGTAGCATTAGATGTGTTTGCCATTCTTCCTGACAACCATGTGAAGGTGAATGTACAAGAGTCCAGTACCAGCAATTTAGACCAAACCATATTTGCGGCCCATTTCGAACGAATGTTACTTAACAGCTTAGATCTTGAACATGATTCAGCTTCAACGCTGGTGTCTAATTTTATTCATTTCGAGCACTTCGATGAAAAGCGTGAAGACGGGTTTAAACCGATATCCACACCTTTGGAACCATCTGCTGACTTCTTAACCTTTCTATTCTAACGATCAACTCGAAACGCTATGAATATTAAACAATTCGCTGTATGTGCCTTGTCTCTACCAATATCGGTTTCTGTTTTCGCAGAAGCCGAAGAAGAGTCCCCTTTCACTCGATTGACTAAATTAGGGTTCATTTACTCCCAAAACACCACGACCTCCTTGTCTGTTAACACAGGTGTGTCGGTAGGATACAAAGAAGAAGATTGGGGACATCGAATCCAGTTCGATACCTATTATACGGATGCAGAAGAAGGCGAAGATGGAACCAACAGATATACCATTAACTACGGTATAACTTACGATTTAACCGAAAAAACCTATGTAGTGGCCGCTTCTCGATTTGAGCAAGACCATTTCGGTACCTACCGAAAACAATCGATCACCATGACGGGTTTTGGTCGCCATTTCTACGATACTGAAAAAATTATTCTTCAAGCGTCTGCCGGCCCAGGTTATCGAATCAGTGTCCGCCAATCTTTCGACGAAGAGTTTCCAAATGAAGAAAACTACGAGTTAATTGCAAGTGGTAACATTGATGGTTCGATTCAATTTACGGACACCTTTTCGGTTGGCTCAACCATAAACGTTGCGTACGGTGAAGATAATACCAACTACAACGTTAAAGGGTATTTGAAGAATATATTGATGGGAAATTTAGCACTCACCTTTGACACCGAGTATATCTACAACACCACGGTAGCCTCTGACCAAAGTAACAGTGAAATCTACAGCTCTATGAATCTCAACTATGATTTTTAGTTTTCAAGTAAACACATCTAACTCTACTAGCACACCTTCTCTATCCACTTCGTTCTCCCCAAATAACTAAAAGGCCCTCAACTGAGGGCCTTTTTATTTGTTACTTTCTCGTATCACTACTACGCCGCTTTACTTCTCAAGCGAGTCAAGATATCAAACTCTTTCAAGTTGGCCATTCCGACATACGCTACTGGCACTAAGAACAATGAGAAGAATGTTCCGACTGACAGGCCGCCGACAAGCACCAGACCGATGTTTACACGACCTAGCGAGCCTGGACCATCCGCCAATGCCAGCGGTAATGAACCAAGAATCATGGTAAGAGACGTCATTAAAATTGGACGTAAACGAGAACGCGCACTGCTGATCGCTGCTTCTTTTGCGCTCGCTCCAGCTTTGCGTTTTTCATTCGCGAACTCTACTAACAAAATACCATGCTTGGTGACCAGCCCGACTAGCGTCAACAAGCCAATTTTTGAGTAAATATTTAGGCTCTGACCAAATACAGAAAGCGTTAAGATCGCGCCCACAATACATAATGGTACGGTTAACAAGATAATCATCGGATCAACGAAACTTTCGAACTGAGCGGCTAGGATTAAGAAAATGAAAATCAAAGCCAAGACAAACAACACTTGTGCGCCAGCACTTGAATCAACGAGATCTTTCACCACACCATTGAACTCATAATTCTGAGCAGGTTTCAGTAAGCTCGGTACGTTTTCATCGATATAAGCTCGTACATCACTTGCCGTATACCCCGGCATCAAGTCCGCAGTAATTTCAGCGCTGTCTTTACCCATAAAGGTTTTAAAGTTCGACTCTGAAGTCACTTGCTTAATAGACACGAATTGAGACAACGGTAATCGTTGACCAGATTGCGAATCAACGTACAGCTTATCGAGAACTTTAAAATCTCCTAAGTCATTACGATTCACCTGAACCTGGATTGGGTAGGTATAACCATCATCGGCTTGCAAGTCCGCAGCCTTAACCGAGCCTAAGAAAGTCGAAAGCGCATTGGTTACGTTTCCGTAATCAACACCAGACAAAACGATCGCATTTCTATCGATAGACAAATCGTAGCGTAGTTGGTCACGCAACATTGAGTTCTTAATGTTGGTCACGCCTTCATAGCTTTCTAGCACTTTAACCACCTCATGAGCGGTTTCTGACAGCGCTTTTGTATCTCGATTAACGGTTGTCAGTTCCAGAATCATATTGGTCGCAATACTCAAATTGTCAGCTGAGCGGACTTTAAAAGACATCCCGTATGCCGAAACCGAGCTTTGCGCAGTTGCGATGAATTCATTGACTAGCTCATCCGCGCTCTTCTCTCTTTCACCCCAAGGTTTTAGTAATACGTGGTTAGTCGGTGTACCTTCGATATAAGAGAGGTTCGCTTCTACGGAGTTATTCCCTGCAAAGACACTATTTAGCTGTTGATTGTTATCTAAGTGATATTGACGTCCTACCCCTGTTGGCGGTGTCGACGCTACTTCAACAAAGCCCGTATCTTCTGTTGGCAATAATACCTGTGGCATCTTCCAAACTGCTATGGCAGACAAGGCGATCAGAAAAAGTGCGATACCGCTCATCAATGCTTTACGATCAAACCACTTGTTCAATTCTTTGGTGTAAACATCTGACAAGCTGTTCAGTTTACTGTCTACCTTTTGGAACCATTTTGGTGGCGTTGATACCGGTTTCATTAGATATGCGCTCATCATTGGCGAAAGCGTCAGTGCAACAAAGCCAGAGATAATGACCGCGGCCGCTAATGTGAATGCGAACTGTCTAAACAGGTCTGCAGTCAAACCCGACATCAAACCAATTGGTAAGTACACCACAGCAAGAGTCAGTGTCATCGCAATAACTGGGAATACAATTTCTCGACAGCCTTTAAGGGCTGCATTGAAAGGCGTTTCCCCTTCTTCAATATGACGATAACAGTTCTCGGCTACAACAATCGCATCATCGACTACCAAGCCTATCGCCAGGATAATAGCGAGGATCGTAAGTACATTAATACTAAAACCAAGCAGCGACATCACCGCAAATACACCGATGACACAAACAGGAATGGTAATAATAGGAATAGAAGCGACTCGAATCGAACCAAGGAAAAGTACAACGACCGCCGACACTAATACGATAGCTTCAATTAATGTCATAAAGCCTTGATCGATAGCTGCTTTGATGAAATCCGCTTGGTTGTATACCATTTTCATCTCAATACCATCAGGTAATTGAGGCTGAATCATCTCAATTTGCTTTTTAACTTTATTCGCCACAGTTACTGGGTTTTCGCTTTTAAGCGGTAACACTTGGATAGACATCGCAAGCTTTTCGTCAACCCGCAAAATACTTGGCGTTAGACTCTCTTCATCCATTTTGACTTCAGCAATATCACCTATGCGGATGATCTTACCGTTATCAACGCGAACTACTAAGTCTCTTACATCATCAACGCTTGTAACTTGGTTTACAGGGTTAATTGAAAAGTCACGTACCTGCCCCTTAATCGTACCCGCGGTAAACGTCGCGTTGTAAGAACTCAACGTGCCCACAACATCAGAAGCACTCATGTTAAGTGCCATCATTCGATCAGGTTGCAACCACACTCGCACCGCCTTCGAACTGCCACCATAAGGCCCCCAAATGCCACCAACCCCTTGGATGTGCTTAAACTGAGGCACAACTTGTTGGCTAATGTAATCGTACATTTGCTGCTTCGACATACCACCAGAATTTACGAACGTAATTACATTACTCGGCATGCTGGTGTCTGAAGAATCATCCGTCACCGTTGGCGTATCCGTCATACTCGGTGGGAAGTCACTGATCCCTTCAACGCTGCTTCGAAGGTTATTCATCAAACTTGTGTATTCCACTTCGTTGATGTCATCTTCGAACATGATTTTGAGACTACAAGTTCCTTCCTGACAATCTGTCGTCATGGTTTTCACGCTGTCTAAACCAGTAGCGGCAGTAATCAATTTGTCTGCCACATTACGCGACATAAACTCTGCACTTGCTCCATTAATCGCGGCGGTCACGGTGGCAGAAGGCGTTTTATGTTCTGGGAAATATTGAATCGATAGTTTCTGAAATGACAACATTCCAAGCAGCACAATGGCAATGCTCAGAACCGATGCAAATACAGGGTGTTTAATACAAATCTCAGGAAGCTTCATTCACGATCTCCTCTGAAGAAGCTTCCTTGCTTGGTTTGTCGTTCGCCTGAACTTTTTCAGTTACGGCTTTAATTGAGCTTTCAGCGCCTGATTCTGACTCTAGCAAATCATGTTCAACTTCTAAAGTTGAGTCGTTCCAAACAACAGGTTCCTGACTGCTGTTTAATTCACTCTCCACAGGCTCTGAAATAACTACTTTTTGTCTCGCTTGTGGATTCATGACTTTAACTAGTGACTCTCGACGCAGGTTCTGCTGACCTGTAATCACAACGCTTTCTCCAAGCTTAAGGCCCTTTTCGACGACGACATAACCGTCATTAGTGTTAACCCCTAGCTTTACAAAGCGTTGCTCAATGTTTTGGCCATTCACTACCCACACAAAACGTTGGGCATCTTTTGCCTGAACAGCATTTTGCGAAACCACCATCTGTTGTGAGTCTTCACTGGTAACTTGGTTTACTTTTGCGAACATTCCTGGAACCAGTCTATGTTCCGGGTTAGTCACGTGAGCATGAACTTCAACTCGACCTGAGCTCTCATCGACAGCAGGAGCAATGTAGTCCACCACACCTGAGAATGACTCATCTGAAAATGCGTCGACGTTGATAGATACGTGTTGCCCTAACTTGGCATTCCCGAGATCTGATTGGCCAATTGAATACTGTACTTCAACAGGGTCTAACTTAATCAGGCTGACTAAAGCTGTCGAACTATCAATTCGCGCTCCAACTGAATGGCTAAAGTTGGTTAGCTGACCATCAAAAGGCGCAATCAACAGATAGTTGTTCATCAATGCTTGTTTTTGGCGAAAGTCAGCTTCTGCTAAGTTCGCTTGTTCTTTTAATTCTTCTACATCTTGCTGCGACATAGAGTCTGGTTGTTTCTTCAATAATTCTTGTACGCGTTCTAATTTAGACTGAGCAAGAGCCAGTGAGCTACGGGCCTTGTCTAAATCCGCTTTTGCTGTCGTATTATCAAGCTGAGCAATTAACTCGCCTTTCTTTACTGCGTCACCATCGCTAAAGTGAATTGTTTGAATTTTTTCAGATGCACTAAACGTTAGCGCTGCTGAATCTGTTGCTCGAATCTTACCAACTTCTGTAATAGCAGAGCTAAAAGCCTGCGCGTGTGCTTTTTCAATAGTTACCGGAATCAAGGTAGATTCTTCAGCAAATGAAGGAGTGGCGTGTAAGGCAAACAACGCCAAACAAATGGTTTTACTAAGCTTGTTAAATTTCATCTTCAATTACCATAAGTCGTTTCAACCATCTGAATCAAAACGCTTTTCTTAAGCAGCTATTGTTAACTAAAAAGCTTCCAGCTAATTATGTCCTGGCTAATAACAGCTATTAGTTCAAGTGTGGGCTCAATGTCACTATTGAGCCCATTGTGTTTAAGTTTTTAAGTGAAAGGGTTAGAAACGATGTTGATATTGGAGTCCAAACAGCAATGCATTGGCAGTTACGTCTGCCGTCACATTGGTTACCGAAGTCACCTCTAGGCTCTCATCAACTTGATCATTTTCACCGACGATGAAACCAAGCCCAAGATCGACAGAGCTAGAAGCGGTTAAATGGTACGTTCCGCCGACTGTGAACCAATGACGATTTACATCCGGAATAGACAAAGACGTCACTTCATCAACTGGTGACAAGTCATACATATAACCAGCGCGTAACACTAAGTCTTTCGACATATTATATGTACCGCCAATAGACGCATGACCAGCATCTTTCCACTGATAGTCTTTGATCGAGTCAGTATGAGAAGGAGACGTCAACGAATCAAACTCAGACCACTGTACCCATTGCAAGCTATAGTGAACCGCCCATTGTTGGTTAAGCTGATGCCATCCAGAAAACTCTAATGTATCAGGCAGAGGGACATTCATTTTATCGGCAGGAATCCCGCCTTTGGTGATATCCCCTTCGACTTCAATATCCGGGCTATAACGATACGTTAATCCAAAGCGATTACTCTCGTTAACCTGGTACGTAGCGCCAACATTTGCGCCTAGGCCAAAGCCATCTGCATCAACATTTAGCAGTTGTTTGTCCTGACGCTGAATCTCACCTTCACCATAGATAACGTCTAGCCCTGCACCAAGGTTGACCTTGTCAGATAATTCATAAGCTAATGCAACACCCACATTTACACTGGATAGAGCTGTTTTCCCCCCAAACTCTGTAGCTTCAAAAGAATCATCGAACTCGACATCAGTACCGAAGTTAGAATGAACAGTCGCGCCAAGAGTGACTTTCGAATCAGTAAGTGGATGAACGTAGTGTAGGTTTGGAACCAACGTGCCAGCACTTAAATCCTGATCAGCCAAAGACTCTGTTGGCCCCGTGTTTGGTGTGTAACTGATGTCAGATACATCAACAGCACTGTCGATATAGATGGCGCCTACAGACAGCATTGGCTGCTCGATATACGCCATCGCCGCGCTATTTTTGGCAACGATTGCTGCGCTATCAGCCATAACCGCATCACCAGCAAATGCCCTACCAAGCCCCGTCGCAGACTGGGCATTTAACTGGAAACCAGCGGCATTAGTAATGCAAGGTACAAGCAGCGCAGCAGTACCAAATACAAGTTTATTCTTCATTTGCAGGCACCTCTGTTTCGATGTGATCTTCATTAGTAATTACAACTTCCACACCTTTACTTTCGACCATTGACGCAACGGCAACCTGCTGCATATCTGTAGCCTCAGTAACAAACTCAAGTTCAGTCACTCCGTCACTCACTTCATCCGTGCGGCTAGGTAGAGTTGGCAAGCCATTTTCGTCAACTGGCCCATCGTAAGGGAATAGATAGGTACCGTGCCCGCCTGTAGTTGCTCGAATAACCCTTCTAGAGTCCGTGACAGATTGGGTAATACCCGTGCTACCCGTTATCGTCTTTAAGCCGAGCGCTTTTATAAGAGGATCTGTTCCTGTTCTGATATTATTTGGATCTGAATTAGGAATAACTACATCTGCCGCATAATCAACACCAACATCACATGTCTCGCCACAATCTCCAACAGCAGCAATCGCCAATGTCGGTTGATCATTTTCTCTTTGACGAGATACAAAGCTAGCCGGATCGGAGCTGTCGATAGTGGCTTGTACACCTTGCTTTAAACCAGTCTCAAGCAGAGCAAAGATATCGTCTTCCAACTGTTGAACTAATCCTTTATTTTCTGGCGATTGGTCAACAAATTCTTCTAAAGCCAAAATACATTCTTCATTGCTCGCTTCAGGCGTACAAATATCTGGGAGTACTGTCTCTGCAATTGCGCGCTGAACGTCGGGAGACTTTTTTACGCCTTCTGACATTTCTGGGCCAAGGGTTTTGGAAGCCAAAGTCAAGTTAGTGAGTCCTTGCCCAGGAACAACGAAGTTCACGGTTTCAAATTCGAAACCAGTATTAGAGTTTTGATCGTCCCAACTGAATTCGCTCACCATCACCGACATGATTCCACCCAGTGATTGCCCAACCAAATGGATATTCTGCTTGTCGACCCAATCTTCGAAATTTAACGCATAACGCAAGCCAAGGTTGTCTGAAACAGACTGTTGTAAGTTAGAACGTAGCGCGAGCGGGGAATCAATATTAATATAGTAAGCTTTATTTGCTCTGGCGCTGATCTCATCGTATTTACACTTATTGCGCTCCCACTCACCGCCCTCACAACGCACTCGCTCACCGTGATAAGGTAAATCGATTGCAACAACGGCGTAGCCTTTCCTGGTATAATCTTCAGCCATCAGAGACGCGTTACCTTTTTCACCAGTAACACCGTGAATAAAAATGACCACTGGGAGTTTGTCTACTTTATTCCAGTCTGCTGGTGTGTAGATATCTGTTGTAATAATTTCAGACTCAATGACCTTAGGAAGGGGATCGGCAGCCGTCGGAAAACCGCCACTTTCAGTGGTGATCCATTCATATAGCGGTGGGCATGACTCTTTCATGTCAAACCTATCCACTGCACAGTCAACTTCACGATCTTTCGTAAAAGGCAAGTAAAAAGGTATTTTTAACTTTTGTGTGTATAAATCATATTTAGCCCCATTCTCATTATCATCAACCAAGATAATCTCTCTTGAGAACTGAGTACCCTCACTAATATGATTCTCTCTCATCGCATCTAATGGTGCATAAGAGCTTTGAGTTTTAAATTGCGCTGCGTAAACAGGATTTCCATCACCTTTAAATAGAGAGATGGCTTTAGAAACCTGCCCCGCTAAATCAATATTATTATGGTCATCAAAAGGTACAGGTGAAGTTAATAGCTCTGTAAAACTAGAATCTGCTTTTAATGACTCACCAAACTCAGTTTTAACTTCATCTGTTACAACTATAAAATATTCGGTATTTTCCTCTAGCCCTGACTCACATTGTATAATTACATTTGAACCGTCAGAGCTTAGTTCTGTAGGAATTTCATTGCCGTCAGAATCCATAAGTACCACGTTACCTTCAAGCGAATTTTCATCTAAAGGAAAACGTTTATTTGAATCTATACTTTGTAATGGAATTAAGATTGGCTCAGCACATAGCCCCCAGCCATCTAAAGCGGCGTAAGAATTATTATAATCCTGATAATAAGCATCAAAATCTGACGCTAATGCTGCGGTCGGTTCACCCACACCAGAAATAGTGCCATCATTATCGTAGCCATAACCATCATTAGGTTTAGGCAATTCTTGAATGTTATAAGGAACAAAAACCGAGACAGGGTCATTGCTAGATTCATCATCGGACTGACAACCGAATAATGCGATGGCCATTAGTCCATATAAATATGACTTATTATAATTAAACAAAGCGTATCCTTTTTTATTATCTAAGCATTTAGCGATGCGACAATAGGGTCTTGTTATTGGAGAGACTGTCGCAGGCTCGAATTTAAAGTGACTTGCCTTTCAGGTTTCATAAAGGGTTTAGTACATTCGATTTCGATACTGCGTACTTGAGTAAATCACCTCATCGTTTTAGGCATTTGCCCAACAGAAACTGTGCAAGAGTTTTGACTACTTTTCCCACACCCACTAAATCAGCTTCATGCGTTAATGATCTAATAACCCGCCCCCTCAGACACCTCAAACACCCTCAAACAACCTCAAAAACATTTATCACCAAAGCTCAATGAGCTATAATCCGCCTTTAGATTTAATTACTTAGCTCATAAATATCTAATCTCCTTCTTTGTTTATATTTCTACTCACATTTGTTATATTTCAGTTAGAACACTTACCACCATGAGAACAACAATGTCCGCTGAATTTATTGTCAATGATGATATCCAGGTTGATTTAGCCGAGAGCGAAATCCACCACATTAAGACAGGACGCACCTACCCAATCGGTTCTAACGAATCTGAACTCTTAAAGTTCTTTTTTGAGCATCCAAATGAGGTAATCACCCGTCAGGTATTAATCGACACCGTATGGGTTTCCAAAGGAATATTTGTGGAAGATGGTAGCCTGATGCAAACCATCTCTATTTGCCGAAAAGCACTAGAAGACAAAAACGGTTCTATTATCGTGACAGAGCGCGGTAAGGGCTATCGCTTTTCTGGTGACGTGAAAGAAGGAAGAGCAGAAGCGACTCAAGAAATAGAGCAAGCGAGTGAACAAGTTGAAACTAAAAAGAGCTCGAAGACTCTGATTATTGCTTCATTAATATTTATTGCTTCTGCAGTTGCTTCGCATTTTACTTTCAATCAGATAAATAAAAGCGTAAATAAATCAGAATTAGTTGAAAGCTATTACTTAACTTGTACTTTAGATTCAGATGAGCTGTCATTTAATAAACTATACAATGTGACTCTATATGAATATAAGGATCGCAAAATAATCATAGACAGTGAAGGAAAATCACTAAGCTTCCCTAGAGAATTTGAAGGAGTAACTTGTGAATAATCTAAATAAAACATTACTTCTTTCTGCTATTTCTGGAATTGTATTTGGCTGGATAAGCACATTTGTAAACAAGCCTGAATTAAAAGGCCACTACTTAGCGAATGCCGCCACGGTTATTACTCCGGAAAATAACGAGATATACAATCAGTCATCAATTAATTTAGAGTTTAAGAAGAATGACAATTATGACTTACTTTATATTTCATCTAAACAGGTAGGGTTTACATCATCAGGAACATACCATATAGACAACCATGGTATTTCTCTCGATGAAGATACACATGAACAAATTATTCCTAATCGTGAATTATCTTTCTATGAGAAGGTTTTAATTAGTGAAGGCTCTGTACTTTCTTCAGACTCGATGGAATACGTTCCACTGAACGACAAAGAGTTTTTACTGATTACGCAATTTAGCATGCTCCACTTTTGCGAAAAGGTAGCCTGTTCTGAACTACCCAACTACGCCCAGTAGTTAAGCTTTTCCCCAAAGTCTACACGTAGGCTTTGGGGCCCTCTCCTTGCCAAACCATTAACACTCCTCTCATACCACTAGACTGAGCGCCAATAGTCGATTATAAAATAAGTAACTTTGGCTAAATCGTCTGTCTCATGTCGCCTACTTCACAGCACACTCACACCCCAAAACACGATATCGTTCATGTCGTAGAAAGAGAACATGTCGAATTTTTCGTAAGTTTATTTAAAGAGATTGATGAAAACATCTACTCACTCCTTAAAGAGTCAAAAATTCCCGGAGATATCCAATCTCCTCAAAGCGATTACTCTCATGTACCGGAATCCACACTCAAAAACTTGATGCAAGTACTGGGCAGTAAAACATCCAGTGAAAACTTCGGAGTATTAATCTGGAGTGCATGCAAAAACGTCTACATACCTAAATTTGTTTCTCAACTTACTCAAGGCCACTCTTTAAAGGAAGCCTTAGACGAGTTTTCAACACATTTAAAAAAGCACTCCAGCAACGCCAAAGTGTATACCCAATACGCAGGGGGAAAATGGTGGTTAGTAAGAGACAAAACCGGAAGAGATGAAATTTGGTTTAAGTATGGGGAAATGTTCTCTGTCGTCTTCATGTCTGAGTTATTAAGAACACTGACCAATCACAAATGGCAGCCTAGTGAGATCGGAATCACCAGTGAGGAACATCAGGATTTCGCTCGACTCCCTGAGCTGTCTAACGCACAGTTTTTTACGGGGCGGGATGTGACTGCGCTGCACATACCTACGGCATTAATGAAAGCGCCGGTGAGCCAAGTTCGTAAACGTCCTTCTACGGCCGACATTTCAAAAACGGCAATAACAGGTTTCTTACCCTCCTTTAAACTTGCAGTTAAACCATACCTTTCGATGGGAAAGCTCCCTATAAAAATGGCATCTCAGATCCTCAATATTAACGTCAGAACGATTCAAAGAAAGCTCGAAAAAGAAAGCGCGATTTACAGCGAAGTCATTGAAAGTATGGTACTTGAACAAATGATCGAGCTAATTAAATGTGATTCACTTCCCATAACCGTAATCGCAGCCAGAATGGGCTATTCTGACTCTGCTCATTTTACTCGAGCGTTCAAACGCTTGACCCATATGACACCAAGTCAGTATCGAAAATCTATCATTTCGAAAAAATCATAAAATTCACTTCATTTTCGGCTCTTAATGTCACCAAATGGCAATTATCTCTCCTTGATGAATGCCAATATTACTCCTAAGTTAATGAATGTTAGCAATGAGTTACATATGTTTCATATTGACTCACGCTAGCTTCGTAACACTGACAATAGTATGGATTGTTACGCAATGCGGATCACCCGTGCGTATGGATAATTAAAGGTGTCTAAATGAAACACAAGAGTCTTAAGATTTCAGCCCTCGCAGTGTCATGCTCTTTAGCTTTCTCAGTTAATGCAGCATCCACTTTGTTTACCAACGTTGATATCTTCAATGGTACTGACAACAAACTTTATGAAGATCATCATGTTTTGGTTGTCGATAACAAAATCACCAAAATTTCTGAGTCACCTATCGAAATGGCCGATGCCACTGTCGTTGATGGTCAGGGTAAAACGATGATCCCTGGTCTTATCGATATGCACTCTCACCTTTGCTTTCAAGAAGGTATGCTCGTAGGCCGAGATGATTACGACCAAATGGCGATGGGTGCACGTACTTATGTCTCTATGCAGCAATATCTTGAACAAGGTTTTACAACAGCGCGTGACACTGGCTGTAACGTTCTGGGTGTAGCGAAAGCTGTAAACAATGGCCTAATCGACGGCCCACGAATCTTCCCTTCTGGTGGCTTTATTAGCCAAACTGGTGGCCACGCCGATACCGGTAGCTTCAATGACCAACCAGGTGCAGTTGACGATCTAGAAAGACATGGCGTGGGTTATATCGTAGATGGTAAGACAGAGGTTCGACGCGCGGTTCGCCAGAACCTAAGAGCAGGCGCGACTCAAATCAAAGTGATGGCTGGCGGTGGCGTTGCAAGTGAATTTGATCCGATCCACATGACTCAAATGTCGGTAGAGGAATTAGAAACCGCAGTTGAAGTTGCAAAAGACTACGGCACTTACGTTACGGTTCACGCTTATCACGATCGCTCCGTTAACCGTGCGATAGATGCAGGCGTCAGAACTATAGAACACAATTTCCTAGTTTCTGAAGACACAATTAAACGCATGAAGAAAGAAGGCGTGGCATTGTCAGCACAAGCGGTTATGTCACTAAAAGCATTCGCAGATCCTGAATCGATTACTTTCTTTAGCCCAGACCAAAAAACAAAAGCAGCCAGCGTATACGAAGGCGCATTGCAAATGTTTAAGTGGGCGAAGAAGCATGAACTATTGGTTGTAACTGGTGGTGATATGTTCGGCCCTGCTTACAACATGGCTCAAGCAGAGAACATGACCTACATGCAAAAGGCAGGCTTTACCCCGTTCGAAATCATGAAGATGGGCACATCTAATGCTGCAGAAGTATTAAGCTGGAGTGGCGGTATGAACCCATACAAATACGGTTCACTCGGTAAAATCGAAGCTGGTTCTTACGCTGATTTAATTCTAATTGACGGTAACCCTCTTGAAGATATTGAAGTGCTTAATCAATACAAAGAAAAGTTCCAATACATCATGAAAGACGGGAAAGTTTACAAAAACACCCTGTAATACCAAACGAGAGTAGGTAGCCCCTACTCTCGCTATTTTCAACATCTGTTATTTTCATTTTCTATGGCTGTTTGAATATGATTTCTTTAAGTCGCAAGCTTTTCTTAAGCGCAATATTTTCTATCATTCCACTTACTTCTTTCGCCAGTGATATCGCTTATACCTATTGGGAAGAACTAAGACCAAATGTCGCTACGATTGAAGACCCTTTCAAATCTTTAAACGTAAATCAAGTTGATGACTTAGCATACGTCGCTAAATATTTGCAGGCTAAGAGTGACCCAAATGGATCACCTTCCGAAGAACTTAGAAAGGAGTATGTTGAATCTAAGGCTCGCTTAGAAAAAGCCAATGTCGATATTGAACATTTGCTCTCTTTGCGTGAACAAATCACCGCTCAACGTAAAGTGTTAGCGACCCAAGTAAACAATGAGATTTTGGACGAAACTCACCGCGTTCCAGGATATATCACTCCTGTCGACTTCGACGGTTCTAAGGTCACTAAGTTCTTGTTCGTACCAACTGCTGGGGCTTGTATACATACCCCGCCTCCTCCTGCCAACCAAATGATATTAGTCAACTATCCACAAGGTATCGAAGTGGAGTCACTTTCAACGCCAATGTGGATTGAAGGCAAGCTGACGAGTAAACGTTCCAACCTAGACATTAGCTATGTCGACGGTGAAGCAGAAGTTTCAACGCTTTATTCAATGAACGCTGCAAACGTAGATTTTTATTAGAGCCAAATAGCTCAAGCAGACATAACAAAAACAAATACAGTGGTGATAAAATGCATCGTTTCCCTAAAGTTCTATATTCTCTACTTCTCCCAACCATTAGTTTTGGCGCCTTTGCCGATACAAACTTCGGCGGCCCAGATGCCGTAGACAACACCATTGCAGATAATGCGAGGCAGAAACAAACTTGGCGAGAAAGCTTGGCATCTCAGCAAAACCTAACGTTTGGTTTGGATTATCAAATCCTCGGCTTAACCGCGACTGATCCCACCTCCGGTGGCGACGAAGAAGCCTCTGCTGGTGTTGCTCGCTTCTATGGCTCATGGAATCTCATCGGATTAGAGTCAGGGAATACTGGTGGTCTGGTTTGGAAAGTTGAACACCGCCATTCCTACAGTGATTTATCACCTAAAGAGTTTGCATTTATTGGTAACGGGTTAGGCTATGCTGGAATGATTGGCCCAGCATACAGTGACCAAGGCGGCAGATTAACCAACTTGTATTGGAAGCAAAAGCTCAATGGTGGGAAAACATCGTTTATGGTCGGTTATCTAGACACCACAGACTATGTTGACACCTATGCGCTCGCTAGCCCTTGGACTGGCTTCACCAATCTGGCCTTTAGTACCGGTGGCGGAGCCATTGGCCTACCAGACGACGGTATTCTTGGTCTTGCTGCTGGGCATATGCTAAATAACAACTTCTACATTGTCGCAGGCGTTGCTGACGGTAAGGGAAAATCAGATGAGCCTGGAGACGGCTTTGACACCTTGTTTAACGATCACAAGCTGTTTACTACGTTTGAATTTGGTTGGACGGCCTCACTAGAGCAAATATACACCGACAACATTCACGTAACGGCATGGCATTTAGATGGTGGAACTCAACACAACCTGACTAACACAGACAGCGGCCAAGGCATCAACTTTTCAGCTAGCTATTTTGCCTCACCTCAACTCATGCCCTTCTTACGTGGCGGTTTTTCTGAAGGTGATGTGGCGCTTTACGACAAATCGATATCCGCAGGGATTGGCTACTTTGGATTAGCGGGTGAAGGTAACAATCTAGGTTTCGCACTTAACTGGAGTGAAGTGAATGAAAATTTGTCTGATGCTTATGGTGTTGGCAACTCAACTCAAGTGACGTCTGAGATCTACTACAACATGGCACTCAACAACTTCATCCAAGTGACGCCTGACATCCAATACATAAAAGATCCTGCATTTTCTACAGAATCGAGTACTTGGGTCTTTGGTATTCGCGCTCGCATCTTTATCTAGCTGCCACTCCTAAATTCTTTTACGCCAGAGATATTGGCTCTGGCGTAAAATGATAATCACAGAAACTCTTCCTCAAGTACCATTACAACGAAACCTACTTTTACATAGGCAGGATGCCCCTACTTTTGGAAATATTATGACGTTCAACGATTTCAAACATTCTGACTTATATTACGTTGTTAAAGGCGCTGGAGAATTGATCACTTCTGTTTCGAAGTTTCTGCTTAAATTCGTCACGTTACTTTTTAAAGGCGGTGTCTGGATAAGCAAGAAGGTGTACTCCTATGTCATGAAGTAGCGCAGCTTCCCTCTGGTTCACACCACTTCGATTCAACTAAAGCCAAAAGCCTTCAATATGATTTTGAAGGCTTTTTTCATTTCTAATCGCTTCACCACGTAAAATGTCTCCAATGTTCGCCATGGCGTAAAATGGTAAGTATCCAAACATAAACCACACCATAATAAGTCCCAAGCAAACACATAACTTTAACTTATATTTGGAAAGTAAAATGAAAAAAGTATTTATCAAAACTGTAGGCCTAGCGATTCTTGCATCAGCTCTAACAGGTTGTGTTGGTAGTAATGCAGTAACAGGGAAAGTTATGGAATTCAACGTAGAAGTGGTAGATAACCGTTACGCAAGAGCTGGTGTTAACTTACTTCTAGCACCCGTTTACGGTATCACTACTGCGGTCGATTACGCCCTATTTAACTCATTAGAGTTCTGGACAGGTAAAAACCCAATCAACGGTAAACCACACCTGTTTGATTCAAAAGTAGACACACAATTTAAAGTCAATGATGAATTAGACCCATCACTAACTGACGCGCCAATCGCACCGATTTCCAACAATCGCACGATTGAAAGCGGCCAAATGAAGCAAGTAGACGAAAATACGATTCAAATGGATATCGTATACAACAACGGTGACACTGGTGTGTTAACTGGTGTACGTGATGGTGAAGACGTTAGCTACTTCATTGACGGTGAATTGGTATCTCAAACGACTATTTCACAGCTAGAAGCCCTTCAGGCAGAAAAAGCCTAAGCGACTAAGCACTGAATAAAAAACGACCCATTGGGTCGTTTTTTATTTTCACGCTAACTAAAACCTATGGTTAGTCATGAATATGAGGGAAGTCTAGTGACAGCAAATCTTCTAGATACGCGGTTTTTTCTAGCGGAACCCAACGACCCTTTTCCTCGACGTCATAGCGAATTGGTTGACCCGGAGTTTTATCTAGCTGAACGACTGAATCATCAACCACAATAACACCGTTTACCAACACGTAAGGGATGCCAGTAGATGGTAAGCCATTCTTCCCTAACACATAATCAGCATTATCTTGAATGCTTTTAGGGTCGAAGATCGTAATATCAGCGACCATGCCTTCTTGCATGCGCCCACGTTCTTGCATCGCTTTTAGCCCTGCATCGCCTAAATGCTTTGCCGACCAATAACTGTTCTGGGCAATCGTCTGCATTAATGGGACATTATTATCACGTGCGATAGCAAATGAACGCGCATGTGACCCCGCCGTTCTTGGGTGACCAACATAGTCTTCATAAGGCGCATCGACTTCTAACCACTTACCATCAATATCGACACCAGGCATGCCATCACCTGCAACTACCATGTGTGGTACTTCCGTAAACATCGCCATCCATTTTTCCTTAACCGGGAAACATAAAATGATGGTGTAGCCTGGATCTTTTGCTAGCTGGGCTTTATACGTTTCAACCGTATACGGTTCACCTGTACGCGGGTCCTTCATCTGGTCATAACCGGTGCCAAGTAACTTCATGCCTTCAGGTTTAAGGAAATCCGAGCCGATCGTCGAAGAGCCACAATGGTATGGGTAGTATTCGGACCAAACGTTCTTACCTTGGTCTCGAAACAATTGAGCATGCTCCTCAATTTCCCACCAGCCAGCATTGTTGTTATGGCTAAAAAGTACAGGAGCATCGAGCGCCATACCGTTAACTAGTTGTTCAAACGCGCCTAACGTTCCTTCATAAGGCGGAGTCGCATTACCAAGTAAGCGCACATGGAAGCTGCTCGCTCTACCATAATTCGCCGCGACCTTTTGGTAATTGAACACTTCTAGGGTGCTTGCACCTTTTGCCATGTAACCCATCGTCGAGCCAGCGGTTAGTGCACCCTGACGAAACTCTTCGTCAGCGATGGCCATAATTTCGTTGATTTGCTCTAAGCTCGATTGAGTCTCTGCCCAATCAGGAATGTCGTTTTCTTCGTAAGAGCCCCCACGCAGTGTTGCTAACATATCTTTAGCATCAACAGGCTCAGTAATATCCATTTTGTCTAACACTTTCATGCGGATCATTTCGTGGGACACAGCCGCGCCATAGTTCACCAACCACTTTCCTTCACGCTCAGCATAGAACCCAGCAACATTCAAATTACCAGCTTCTAAATCCAGCGGGGTCGTTACACCGTCACGAAGGCCAATTTTGGCATTCCACGCTAAACCATGCCCGTGGTTCTGTGTATCGATAAATCCAGGCGAGACAACATGCCCTGTAGCATCTATCACCTCTACGCCACTGATCGCTTTTTCGGTTATCGAAACGATTCGTCCATCCCTCACCCCAACGTTTCTAACTGCGTCAAAGTTTGTTTCGGGATCCATGACTCGACCATTGAGAATCACAACATCGTAATTCTGCGAGTCTGAGCTTTGCAATAACTGACTACAACCCGTTAAGCCAACGGTAACGCATATGGCTACAAAGAGCTTTTTCATATGATGTCCTTATTATATGTTTATTGACCTATTTGACTGCCGTACCGAAAACTATCGGTACATGGCAATATCATTTGAAAGTGAACGAGTAAGCCTATTCGCCCAATTTTCAACGTTAGAATTGGTATTTCAAACCCGTAGATTCGAGTAAGTTGTACAACTCTCTTTGATTGTTGGTGGTTGTTCCTTTCATTCCACCTTGTTCTCGCAGTTCTGCTCGCATTTGAATCCAATCCGCGCTGCCCCAGCGAGTTGAATAAGACTTAAGAAGATCAAACTCTTGGTTCAATTCTTTAATGAGCGTTGGCCCTTTTAAGAAAAAGCCTACCTCATTGTTGTACAGCAATGAACGAAAATCTAAGTTCGTTGTTCCAACAAATGCACTTTCATCGAAAATAAGAAACTTAGCGTGTAGTTTGCCGTAATGCTTGTTCCCGCCAAGCAAAACCGAATCTTTCTTGCCTAGTTGGTAGAAATGAATTCTTGGGTGATTAATCACTGCCTGCCACGCTTCAGACTTTAAGAATTCAGAGTTCAACTCGTTAGCATCCAAATCGCTATCTAACCATTTAGACTTAATATCCTCACCCATCAACATGGTGGGTACAGTGTGCATATCAATGACAGCTTGTGTGAAAAAGTTATCGCTCGTCAAAGCTGAATTGGTGATGATTTCTATGGTTCGATTTGGATCTTTGTCTAGCCAAGCGAGAGTTGTATTTAAGTCTTCATCGAGAACCCCTTCATCTTTAAGAAGTTCGGATTGTAAGAACAGATATGGAGAAACGACTCTGATAGTTTGGAAATCAGTATTTGAATACGCTGCTCGCGCCAAAATACCGCTTATTGAATTGGCATTAGCACGCTTATTAGTACTGTAATTTTTTACGATATCAGTTGCGTTGAGGTTATCTAGTTCATGAGCGAATTTAGTTTCTGTCAGAGAAAACCCTGTTGCTAAGTAGGCTTCCATATTTTGGTAGGATGTTTCAAACACCTTTGATGACTTCAAAGTTACTAACGCAGATTCCAGCTCAGACATATCTCGGTTATACGACAAAATTGTCGATAGTTTTTTATTGCCCGGTTTAGAAAATAATACCGAATAGTAATACTCAGACAACTGCGCTGGTGAACTGTTTCGAGTTGCTCCGTTGGTAGGTTTAACGATGATCTCAATGTCTTTAAACGCGTTCCTATCGAGAGCCCCTTGTTTAGTAAGCCCGTAGTAATCAAGCGAGACATTACGCCCACCTGTGACTACCCAAGCCTTATCATGGTATGCACCGTCTACTATCAATAACTTATCATGCGAGCGATTATTTATCCTCGATTCGCCATCCGTTAGCGCATTGAACACTACTGCTTGGACTCGCGCGCGTTGGTCCGTTTCGACACCCTGTTTATCTTTTACATATCCCGCACTTTCGGCACACTGCATTAGCCCCTTAAGGTTCGAATTGTTCATGCTGAAAGATCCTAAACTGTCGACCATCATTCTTACGTCGACACCTCTTTTAACTGCATTACAAAGCGCACCTTGAATCGCTTCTCCAGCAAGGTCGTGGGCAAAAATATAGTAAGTAAGATCTATGGTGTGCTGCGCGTGTTCAATCAAATATATTTTTGCCGCTAAGCTATTCACGGCATTCTCTGTACTGGTACCAATCACTTTTACCATCGCAGGTTGCACTGGCAGTTCGTTTTCAGATACCAGTTTGATGTAATCCAGTTCTAGCTCATCACTATCACGCCATCGGCGCGCTTCCATCAGCTCTGCCGTCCATTCATCATAATGCGACGGCACCGGGGCTTGAACACTTGTACACCCTTGTACAAACAAGATGATTCCGAATAACGCTAACTTTTTCACTCTCACTCCTTGAGGGGTACAACTAGTGCTGGGTTGACTGGTTTAAACGGCTACTCACTAAACTCGCGACCATGATGGCCAGATAGAAACTGCCCAAAATCGACTCTATAAATACAAAGAATCTTGGAATCGGTAATGTAGGAGAGATATCGCCATAACCGACGGTTGTTAAGGTTATAAAACTGAAGTAAATCGCTTCGAATAGATTTTCGATCCAAGGTTTCGCTTCGATTCCATTGAAAGCTTGAGGGAACAGTTCGATTTGAATTAAGTGAATGATTGCCCAAGTCACGCCAAACAGTAAGTAAATACAAATCGAACCAACAATTTGATTTTTGCTCACGTAGTTAGTCAGCATGACTTGTTTCAAAGCTGTATAAGTGTGTGACAACAAGAAGAATAGCAGCGCACCCAGCGTCACTAATGATAAGTCATAATCTTCAAAAAAAGAAAACACGCCAGAAATGGCAGCCAAGCTCAATAAGAAACCATACCAGCTTCGGTAAAATGTCTGTTTGCGGTTCACGCCAACAATCGACACTGCTAAGCAAATGATGATAAGAGCCAAAATCATCTTTTGGCCCCCAGCAAACATTTGCTGCATCACCGCGCTACTGAACAGCAAACCGAGCAAAGCAAAAAATAAGAAGTAAAAGTTGTCGTCTTTAGACACTTTTTTCATCGTTACTTCCCTTCGGCCTCGCCGTTTAGCCAAACAGTGAATAGCTGATAACTCAAACTCAGAACCACTGCCCCTACGAATAATCCAACGATACCCGACATTGCCATTCCCCCTAATGCACCCAATAAGATGACCAGCATAGGAATGTCAGAACCTCGGCTAAGTAAGACAGGCTTCAATATCGCATCACTACCGCTTACCAAAATACACCAAACTAAGAACAGTACAGCTGTCGTGGTTGTATCTACGCTAAACACATAAATGATCACAGGTAACAGCGCTAAAATAGGTGGTAGTTGAATAATGGCAACCAGTAACACCAGTAGCATCCATAATCCAATAGCAGGCACGTCAGCGAATACCATCCCTAAACCAGCAAGAACCGACTGAATAACCGCAACGCCTATTACCCCTTGCACGACACTGCGGACGGTCGTTTTAGAAAGCGTCGTCAAATCTTCACCATGGTCACCCGTTAAACGAGTTGCCACTAACACGAATGCACGCTCACATTTATCAGCGTTTGCCATGAATACGCCAGCAATGATCGTCGAAATAATAAATTGAATGAAACCGCCGCCCAACGATCCAACGATACCAGCGGCTTTGCTGACAACCGATTTAACTTCTTCACCGTAAGTCACCAGTACGCTTTCTAAATTCGAAGAAAGCTGAATACCAAATGCGTATACCTTATCACCGACTAACGGCAGATCTTTCAGGCTCTCATTTGGTTTGGGAAACGAAATGGTTCCATCCTGCAATCCAACGACAAGCTCAGAACCACTGGTATAAAGCCCGGTTGAAATCGCGATTAGCGGTATCAGCAATAGCATTACGCCAATGAAGGCTAAGATACCGCTTGCTTTGCCCACACCAATACCAAACTTACCATTTGCCCACTGTGCAATCGGATAAAGCGCCGTGGCGATAATGCCCCCCCACACTACCAATAAAATAAATGGTTGGAGGATTGAGAAACACCAAAGCACAAGAATCGATATAGCACCGATCTTAATGAAAGCGTCGATAGCTTGGTTTGAGAAATTGTTATCAAGCTTCATAAAAGCTCCTTGTTAGATAGCACGCGCATTAAGCCTGTACCTTGAGAAATTTCCAATTGCGAGTTTCTAAGAAGAAAGAGACCACAATCATATAAATACCGATAAGGAATAACTGGAAGATTCGAATGAACATATTGCTGTCGATGTCGCCGGAACTCATTAGAGTGCTGCCAAGTAACACTAAAACCGTGCCAAACGCTGTGGCAAAAATTGGCGCTTTCTCAGGCTTTGTATAGATTTGTGTCGCCATCACTATTGCCACCAGCGAGATAAACAGTGTGTAAAATAGAATGTTAGGCACAACACTCAACACAAAGAACACTCCAACCGCTAAAAGACCACCAATACTGTTACTAATGATTAGAAAAGCACTTAACTTGACTGATTTTTCCCCCGTTATCATGAGTGATAACAATGCGATAAACATCATGGTTAATAGCGCTTCAGAAATCTGAAAGACAAAAAAGAAACACACCACAGGAAATGAAATGATCATTGCTCGAAACGCAGCGTACCAGCGTTGTTGCTTAGTCATCGGAGGCTCTTGATAACCAGTAAATGTCGACTCAGGTTCAGGGAAATAGATATGAACTAATGCGAAAATGATGACCGCGACCACACCAGAGCTCGCGAGCCCTGTCGCCAAAAACACCGATATTCCAGGGTTTGAAATCGCCATAAATGGCAACATTAATACCGCAATGATTAAGATGGTTGCGAACAGGTTCCATTTCGGATCAGTAAATAAGTAATATCCCCATAACATCATCAACCCGATAATGATCAACATTGGGATCGGGTACTGAGTAATACCGTTAGAAAGAAATAACCCAAGTACCATAGTAGCCACCATCGCAATGGTCAGTTCGTAGATGGTTTCTTTGTTAAGCTCAGGCTTATCAACCAAAAACTTAGCCACAAAAACTGGCGCGACAAACGCTAACGGCCAATCTATCCACGCCGCTAGAAACACCGCTACCCCGACTGCGACGGTATAACGGATGATCTTAGTTTGAATTCGAGTATTCTCGATCACGCTATCGGACATAAGACATAAAGCTCACGAAACGAATCCATAACTTACCTAGCGTATTGAAAACAAAGTTATCACCGCTATAAACAATCACATCCGCTTGGCCACCAATACGCAGTAACCCTGTCGTTTGGCTATGATCGAATTCGATCGAAATCGGCAGCATTTGAGTCTGACGTAGCCAGCCCGTTTGATTATTTGCCTGTGCTAACTTACCCGCTTGGTTATCTTGCCCCCAGTCAACACCCCAGTCGACACTGGTCACGGTGCCTTTAATAATCTTGCCTGGTGCGAAATCTAACGCTACTTCTACTTCATCGCCTGCTTTGATGTTGCCCAAACTGTTTTCACGAAAATACGCTTCAATCCAAATGCTTTCAGTTGATACGAATGTCATCATCGGTTGCCCTGCTGACGCAAAAAATCCTTCAGACAGACTAAAGTTAGACACACCGCCAGCAGTTGGTGCGCGAATCACCGTTCTTTCAAGGTTGATCTGCGCTTGTTCCAACGCCAACAATGCCGCTTTGATTTGGCTATTGTCTTCACCATCCGCGCCCAATTGACGCTTAGACTTTTCTAGATCTGCTTGTGCATTCACAACATTGGCACGCGCAGTGGCCAAAGTCGCGCGCGCTTTATCAGCATCAGATTGTGACACCACACCGCGCTCAGCCATTTCTAGAATACGTGCAGACTGAAGTTTTACGTTTTCCAGTTCGACATTCGCACTGGTTAATCGCGCTTGGGACGAAGCAATCGCTGCAGTTTGAGCGCCAACATTTTGCCCTGCAATCTCTAGGTTTTGCTCTGCTTGCTTAACCGCAATTTCGTAATCGGCAGGATTCAGCTTCGCCAGCACATCGCCCTCTTGAACCGGTTGGTTTGGTTGAACCAAGATATCCAATACTTGCCCCGATACCTGAGGCTTAATAGGCACGACATAACCTTTCACTCGGGCATTGTCCGTTGAAGGAATAATTCGGTCTGAAATAATGCTGAACACTAACAAAACCATAACGGTACCGAGGAGGTAATTGGTTATCTTTCTTACTTTGTTGGGTTCGTTTTCGGGTTGTTCTTCTGGGGTTTTTAATTCTTCTTGTTTGAGGGGCTCGGTCTTTTCCGTCATATATTTACCTACTGCTATATCTGAATCCGTTCACTAACTATATGTATAGTCGCTAATTGGTAAAATTAGAATGAAACTCATAAAAAATTTCTTATTATTTAGTACTTTATTTATATAAGAGGTAGTGCCGTCTAACATACTCTTAATGCATATATTGAGAAACACGCCGCAAAAATGTTGCAAATATGAATATATATGATGTGCTAGTGTGAATACTTACCATTTTACGCCAAACCGATTATGCTTGAAGCTCAGGAAGAAAATTAAGGGACAGGAATGCCAAACAAAACGACACCGCAATTACCAATGATTCGGACAGGCTATACCAAGATTCTACTTGAGGTATTTTCTAGCCACGGCATTAATGCGCAGGAACTGCTGCACGACTCAGGGTTACCACCGGATTTGTTTGTCACTGACAAAGATTATTTACCTGTCGAACCTGTAAAGCGCTTAGTTTATTTACTTTCATCGCAAGTCGGTGTGAACAACTTCAGCGAATTATTACGCCTAGCCTTTCGCCAGCGCATTATTCCGCAAGTCCTTAGAAACTTTGATACTTCCTCAACCGTCAAAGATGCACTGGAGAACATTAACGTCATTTTTGCTCACGACTCACCGGGCAGCAATATTACGTTTGAAAATGAATACGGAAGATATTGGTTTTGCCGAACGATGGAATATGAAAACTCGCCGTATTTTATCTGGGGAGAAGTGTTTGCGGTGCTATACATTATCGAACTGATTCAAGCACTCACTAAAAGTGATTGGTTTCCGGAACAATTAAAGATTCAGCATGAAGATGATGACGTAATGCGTTCCGCACTCAATAAGAAGACTCAGCTCTTTATCGCGCAAAGTAAAACCGCGTTACTGATTGATGAAGCCACTCTGAATACGAAAATACAATTAAACCCGTCAGACACAGAACTTAAAGAGCCGCTTGTCGAATGGCATTCAAGTTTTAGTGACAGTGTATTCACGGCGTTGCTTCCATATGTGCGCGAACATTCACTCACAGTCAATCAGGCTGCAAAACTGCTGAAGATGACGCCTAGAACCTTTCAAAGGCGCTTGAAAGAAGAACGTACGACCTTTAGACAAATCAAAGAAAGCCTGATGCTATCCATTTCGTGTGAACTAATGGAAGAAGGCCATACCCTTACTCATATATCAAACCAACTTGGTTACAATAACATTTCGCACTTTTCGCGCGCCTTCAAACGCATCAGTGGCCTAACGCCTAAAACCTATCGTAAGTCGATTTTAGGCTTGCTATAGGAGTTTCGTAACTCCAGCTCGCGTTAGTTTAAAATATCTAGTTGCGTTGGTGGGCATAACTCCACGTAACTAATCCGCTTTGGTTAAAGTTGAGTCTACGTCGAACGGCTGTATTTGGTTTCGCCCATATTGTTTCGCTCCATAAAGCGCAATATCAGCTTGCTTATAAGCAAGTTCAGCGTTTCGCTTTATCTCGGTAATACCACCACTGATCGTTAGGTTGAGTTGTGATTGTGCGGCAAACTTCGCTCTCAATCGCTCCATTAGCGCATACCCTTGCTCTAGATTGGAGTGTGGCATAATCAGCGCAAATTCCTCACCGCCAATACGCGCTACTATGTCTGTCGAGCGACATTCCAACTTAAGAAATTGAGCCACTTCTCTTAACACTTGATCGCCTTTGTCATGCCCATAGCGATCGTTTACCGATTTAAAGTAATCAATGTCCACTAACCCAATACAAGCTTGGTTTTCTTTATAGCGTTTAGAAAGGTTGATGATATTGCTCAGCTCACGGTCAAACTTGCGTCTATTCCAAACTCCTGTAAGAGGATCAGATTCGCTTTGATTTCTAAGCATCAGTTCCAGCTGCTTTCGCTTACTGATATCGGTGAATGTAATAACGTGATGCACAAAACCATATCCATGAATGCTTCTCGGCAGTCGCTGAATGTTTGCTTGCAAGGTAATCGCTGCGCCATGCTTGCTTTTCCCGTTTATTTCACCTTTCCATCGTTTTTTCGACCGAAGAACTTCAATTATTTCTTGTAGTTTCGCTCCGGAAAACGAAAGTTCAAATGTGCGTAAGTCTACTCCAAACGACTCAGATTTGGCGTAACCGGTGACGCGAGAAAACTCACGATTCACCTCAACAATTCTAAAATGTTGATCCGTAATCGCCACTCCAGCTACTCCGTTAACAGCGGCGTCGACTAATTGCTGGTGAAACACTGTTTTTTCCAATCGATAAAACAAACGATACAACTGATAGATGATGACCGCCGCCAATATCAGAATCATCAAAGACTTAACGATTAGAACGTCTTTTTTCTTCGTATATTCAACGGATTCTAGTTTCGATGAAACCAGAATGAACTCGCCCATTTCAGAATACGCTTCACCCAACTCAAGCTGCTTAAATGAATACAAGACATTATGATCGATCAAATAACCACCCGGCTCAAATTTCATCTTTTCCCACAGTGCTGGGTTCAGCATTCCCAAGTTATCAATTTCTTGATTGAGTAATAGTAGGTCCAGCAATTCTGTTTTTGCCTGCTCACCAACAAAGCGGCCTTGATGATCTAATAAGGCGGTCGTCATATTGGAATAAAACGGAAGTTCAATGCTCTCTAGAATCTTCCCCACATCTAAACTAACGACCAAGTAGCCTAGAAGTGTATTTCCAGAATATGAAGGAGCGATCACAAGTAAACTCGGTTGCAAAGGCTGTATTGAAGTACCAAAGTTCGCGTCTTGCTCTATTCCCCACGTCCCCACCTGTCCTTTGCTAAGGTGCCGTGCGTACTGAAAGTAATCTTGGTGATATTCATTTTTCAGTCCGCCTTCAGGTACCGCATAAGTTTCACCCAGCAGATTATCCACCCGAATAAGTTCGCTCCCATCAGGCGCAATAAAACGTAACTGTGAATAGAACTCTTCATTTTGAGCAATAAAATACAGCATGTCTTGTAGATGTTGGCGCTCACCAAAGTCACTAGCTTCACCAGATTCCGCCGTATAACGACTGTTGGCTAGCTTTGTCACTGTTGTGTCGACATCATTTATAATATTCGTCAGCTCTTGAACCGCGAAAAACAAATGTTGGTTCTGCTGACTCTCGACCGATTCGATTTCTTGTTGCTCTAGAGTTTGATATTGCTCGTAAATGTAGACACTGGATAATAAAAACAATAAACAGATAATTGACGTTACCGCGCTTATTATTTTCGGTTTATTTTCGCCTAGCTCAATAGAAACAGGCGCAGCAGATACCAACATAATAATTAATTACTCTAAAGTAAGAACAGGTATATAAAGAGAGATAAATGACAGGGAGAGCGCCCTATCTTCATAATCGAAGCTAGTAAAACAACCTTTCTTGGAGAAACGTAGCAAGGTCGACCCTATGTGATAACTCATTGATATCTTGAATTCTATATAACACAATCATGTTTATACCCTCTATAAAATTTTGACCATGTCATTGTGTCCTATATTAATAAAATAGACTTACCATTTTGCGCCACTCGTTATTATTCGATATATTTATAGTTTTAATTATTAAGTTAATTTGGCAATATAAAACCAAGTAAATAATTCAAATAAAAATATCTAAGGAATACTTATGAGCTCAGCAAAAACAGAATACGGTTTTAACACTCCTCAACGGCTATTTGTAGGCTATACACTGGCTGTTTTAGTCGATTTAACTGTATTAAATCTATTTGATGAATATTGGGATTTCGTCAATATTGAGTCTTTTACGATTTCATTAGCCGCGGCGATCCTACTTCAATTATTACTTAAGCTCTCAATCAACGCTGAACACCGCATTGCTGACTACTTCAAATCCAAACCCGGTACCGCGCCTAAAATTTATCGTGGCTTAAGTACTTATGTCATATTAGTAGGCAGCAAATTTGTCATGCTTGAAGCCATCAATGTGATGTTCGGAGATAAAGTATCGTTTACTGGTCCATTTAACGGTGTCGTTGCTTTCTTTGCAGTTGTGTTTGCCATCTTAGTAGCCGAGATTATCGTTTCTAAGATCTACTTTGCATTGAGTGACAAAGAAAAGGCATAAACTTCCTTCAAGAAATTGCCTGGAAACCAAAATCCTAGAAGAAACCGCCCACGAGGCGGTTTTCTTTTGCAACCTTCCATGATGTTTTAAAAACCTACTGTTTTAAGAGTTCTTCATCTTGCCCTTGGTTTGCTTGCTGTAACCAGTATCGTGACTTATCTTCATCCTCTCGACCATACTTAGGGTTTGAATAAAACTCATGCAGTTTAATTTGCGCTTCCAATACACCTTGCTTAGCCGCACTCCATAACCAGTACTCAGCTTTGGTCAGATTCTCGTTAGTCAGCGAAGTTGAAAGATAGTATTCCACCAGTAACATTCGAGCACTTAGGTCGCCTGCTTCAGCCGCTTTCTGAATCCAAATATTGTAAGCCACTTCGTTAAATTCTGAGTAAATCGAAAGGTGAATAATTGCAGGCATATAGCCTTGGTGAGCGGCGCGTTCAATCCAATACAGGGCAGCGCTACTGTCTTCTTCTACACCTTCTCCATTAATGTATAAAAGTGCTAGGTTGTACTGAGCTTCTAAATGCCCCTGATTTGCAGCCAAGCGATACCAAAACGCTGCCTCTTCTAGATCGATTTCCGTCCCGAGCCCTTGCTCATACATAATCGCTAATTGAACCTGTGCGTGAACTAACCCTGCTTCCGCAGCGTTCAATGTCATATCAAATTCATTATTCGGTGGCTGACTCACCGGCATTTCTGAGTTTTTTCCATTATCTAGTTGCGACATTGATGGTTGAATTAACGCTGTGTTTTCAGAAAGATATGGGTCTAAAGGCTCGGTGGCGAATGCGGTAAATGAAAGGCTAAAACAAACGCACGCTAGCCTCGTTTTACTAAGTAATTTTGACATAGGATCCTCACGTAATTGACCCTTCAAAATATGTCATTTTTCATTCTTATACTTATCATATTGCGCCAAATTGTAACGTATCAAAACAGATGTAGATTCTTGAATCTCAACCATTCAGAATCTCGCCTAATGGCGCAAAATGGTAAGTTTGAACTTAGCGTCGCTTATATGATCACTCCACACCCAATCGGAGCATTATATGAACTTGTCTAAGAAATGTGTTTATTCTCTCGGTTTATCGCTAAGCCTTATCTGTTCTGCAGCCATCGCAGGAAAACCTGAGCTCACTGTATTCGGACAAGTCGAACAAACCAAAGTAGAAGGCGTAAGCGAAGCATTTTCTAGCCGTATTGATACCGGTGCCACCACTTCTTCTATCAATGCAGTCAATATTGATGTCCATAAGGTGAAAGGAAAAGACTACGTGACATTCGACGTGCCACAAACTAATGGTGAAGCCATTACAATGAAAAAAGAAGTCGTACGTTGGGCATCAATTCGCCAAGCTCACAGTGAGCAAACGACTCAACGCCCTGTGATTCAATTGGAGGTGGAAATCCAAGATCAGGCTATTACTGCAGAGTTTTCACTAAAAGATCGTAACCATATGACTTACCCAGTACTTATTGGCCGTAACATCCTATCTGGTCGCGCTGTGGTGGATGTGGCTGTGAATTCACCTGAAAGTTGATGAACTACGTCCCCGATGACGTTCCAAACGAATATACGACGTCAACGATTAAACTAAAAAGAATAGGCGTAACCAAGCTGCGGGCCTTTCTCTACCAGGTCAATTTCAATATCGACACCACCTGTGTCCATAGTGTTGCCAATATTTAAGTAGCGGTACCCAAAATACAAGTTATGGGCTTCTGTAAAGCGGTAGATGCCCATGACATTAAACCCGCGGTTCACGTCGTTATCACCTGCAACATTAAAGTCAGCACTGACCGCAACACCCCATTGATCATCGAAAAACTTGTTGTACTTCAATCCGACTAACCAATCGAATAGATGTTCATCAGCGAGTAATGACGAACCGTTGATATTGATAAAGCCAGTGTTATCAATCGCTCGTATATCAAGCTCTACGCGGCTAAAGGTGTGGCGAACACCCGTCAGTATTTCTAGGTTCGGATAAACTTCATATCCAAAAAACAAATCGTTCACCGATAAGTGCATACTGGTTGTAAACTCATGTCCTGGAGAGATTATCGTTCCAGTCAGTGGGCCGGTTAAACCACTCGTTTCCGTAGTGTCTTTCATATACAAGTAATTAGTTCGCACCCCCACCAGCCACTTCCCTTTACTTGCATAAAAATCGCCCATGATGCCAAACGCTAATCCATCCCAAATGTTTTCAAAAGGCACATCCACTCGCACTTTGTCAGGCCCAGAGGAGACACTCCCTTCTATGCTCGGTGCCCACAACATCGGGAAGACAATTAAGAACTCCCACTCTTCATCATCCGCATTTTCTGAGAAAGCCGCAGGGCTAAGAAGAATCAATAGCAAAAGAAGAGTTTTGTTTTTCATATACGTTAGCTCCATTAACATATAGCTATGTGTTGTACCTATTATGGTAAACAATTGATTTAACGGCAGTATAGTTCACGTTTATTTATCTTTTTTAGTTATCTAGCTCCCATAGTTGGCGGCAACTCACTATTTCGACATTACTTTGGAAAGACTCACACAAGAAAGCCCAGCACAAGCTGGGCTCAGATAGATCAAATTGTATTTTGATAGGTTCTCACTATTAGCGACAGCTTCCAGTATCAAAATCCACCACTATCGCGGCATTTTCAAATGCGCCCGACACTTTCACGTATCCCCAGTATTCGCTTTGATAGTTCACGTTAATGCACTCACTGTTACCGACGTTATTCGACCAACCATGTAAGTTTGAACCTTCAGCATTTGGCCAACCAAAGTTGCTGTATTCAATCTTAAGGTCGCCCGTCCCATTTGCCGTGGTAATGTACATAGATTGGTGCTCATTAACCGCTGGAATGCTCAGCCACACTTCTGACTGCGTTGCCAAGCACGCTGGAACACCTGCGGTTAAGCGGCCCCCGCTGACTTTACTTTGAACTGCGCAGTCTGTTGGCAAATTCGCATTTCCACCATGTTCACTGATACTGAGAGTGATCGTCGCACTATCACTTGCACCACCGTCATCCGTTACCGTTAAACTGACCGAGTAACTGCCCGCACTGCTGAATTGATGCGTCGGGTTGGCTTGTGTACTTGTCGAGCCATCACCGAAGTCCCATAAGTAGCTGACGATCTGACCGTCTTGGTCTTTGCTCCCTGCACTGCTAAATGAAATGTTCTCATCAACTTTTGCCTCACTCACTGCGGTTATGTTTGCACTCGGATGAAGGTTTCCGCCACCATTGACTAGCTCTTGCTGCCACTGTTCAAATTCAACTTGGTACTGGATCGCCCAATCATTGATGATCGCTTTGTAATTACTCCAATTGCCACTGCGCGTTTCAACAAGCATTAGGTTTACATCGTCTTGATGGCGTTCAAACATGAACCTTACTGCGAGGTAACCCCAACGATAAATTCTGTCTACGTCAAAGCCGTCATAAGTCGTTTCGAAGATCTCGCCTAACGTGTAGGTTGAACCATCGAGTATGGTATCTATCGCGCGCTGGTTATTGTTTTCATTCGCCACATATTCAGCGACCCCTTCACTCCACCACACAACTTTTTCTGTCGGATGACCAAAACCGCCATACATATCAAAACGACCATCGAGATAATGAACGTACTCGTGCTCTAAGTTCCATACGAAGTGATCTGGATTTGCATAAGACGCTTCATAAGCGATGAAGTTAGGAATGTTACCCGGAGTTGACGGATCCCCTTCTAAGTACATACCGCCATTGTTAGTATCGATATCAAAGATAGGGCCAGCATACTTTCCGTAGTCTGCACTTGAATCAAAGATATTCACTTGCAACTGCGTGTTGTGATCGTCTGCGACAGGTTGATTGCCTGTTTCTAACACCCCGTGGAAGTAGGTTTCTTCATACCCCATTTTGTCACAAGCAGCTTGATGCTGTACGGCTGTCATGCCCTGAGATAAGATTCGAATCGTTGAGCTACAAGTGTAGCTTTGAGATAGCACGAGGTTCTTTAACTCAGTTTCAAAATTGCAAATGCCATAATCGGAACATTCTCCGTAGTAGCCAGTCGTATCGGCCGTCCCTAGCCAAACACTATCTCCAAAACCGTACATCTCGTACTGTGCAAATATTTTAGTTAGGTTTTCTTTCACTACCTTCTGAAACTCAGTATTCGGGTACTTAGACAAACGCCCCAATTCTCGGCCTGCATTAGCGGCCATGAATTCATCATCGGCACCGATTGCACTTTGATTAAGAGCAAAGTCCCCAAGCGCTTTTGCTAGCTCTGGGTGATTCGTGATTGTCGCTACGAATTCATTGTTCCATTGCCCGCCAAACAGCACAGTGAACACACCGTTTACCGCACCACGCATATTCCAGCTTTGGGCATAATCCGAATTCCAACGAGTCAGCCATTGAGTGATTTCGTTAAAATACGCATGCTGAAGTCTAGCACTATCCATAGTGATGATGACTTCATTTAAGACCTTGCCATGAAGATCATTGTTATCGTAGAAATGACTGTTATTGACGAAGGCATCTACCGCTTCTTTAACCGCAGGCTGAACCCAAGAAGTGAAACTAACATTAGAATTGTAGAATTCCGCGTAGTAGCCCGCTCGTAAATACAAATACAGCGCTTCAAGATCATCGTCACCGCCACCAGCGTAACTCTTCGCTAACGTCACCACATGCTTAGCGACATTGAACATGTTGCTTGAATCAAACGCCGACTCCTGAATTCGACTTTCAGCCGAGAACAACTCGTTAACGCAGCTCGCCCCTTGTGTAGTAATTGCAGCGATAAGCGAACTACTCGAAGAAGTAGCAAACGCTTCAACATCACACACGACTGCCGCTTCATCAGCCATGGTTGACGACAATGCCCGCATAACAGGTTGAGGTTGTTGAAGAGTTTGTTTGGTTGGGGAATATTCCGGAGTATGGTTTTCTACGCCATGTTCTAGTTCGTGGTCATGTTGAACTGTTCGGTCAACCACTTGAGGTGTCGGCTGGCTAGCCGCATACGCATTTGCGCTGAGTAATATACTAGCCACTGCAACTGATAATTTCTTAAGTTCCATCTTAATTCTTCTATGTCAGATTGTTTTTAGATGCCGATACATTGGTATCACGACTCTGGCACCACCACCGCTCATCACATTCGTAATAGCTGACTTCAATTTATGGCTGAAAAACACAATAAGAAACAGATTGTTAACATTTCAATTATCAGGTATCAGAATATAAGCCTACGAGTGTTAATGATTAGTTCACGGTAAAAGTCGTTTGCTAACTAACTGAGGCTGAACTAGCGAAAAATCCTCTAATAACGGTAACTTAGTGACAATAAACACATTTAGATTGTGAAAAATAAACGTGAATGAGAGAAGGCATTGAGGCGCTCGTTTATCAATGAGCCTGTAAATTTAAGTCTTAAAATCCGCTTATTAAGGCAAGTTATTGGATTAACCGTGAACACTGTATTTGCAACAACATCGCATGAATGATCTCACTACAAACCTTTCTTTAATGCCTTGGCCTTGAAAACCCAAACGCAGCCGCCATTTATTAACTGAACCACAGTATTACCGAACCACGGTGTTAAGCCATAATTAATATAGTATCAACGCCAATTTGCTTTCCATCATTTAGTCCCAATTCTCCGGCTTCACGCTTTAAGGATCCACTTGCGCTTAACAAGCTTCAAATACAAAACTCGTAAAGGCCCCGACTACCGCCATGGTGACCAAGTGTCATTCGCCGACATAAGAGATACTTTTGGTATCGGCAACATTCGTATCGGTAACTGGGTTAACCAAGAAGAGAAAGCACTCGCAGCCAACTTGATATTCGACTCATTTGCCGACTTGGCCTACATATTGGCGCTACCACCAGAAGCAATTGGCTTGCGCGGCAGCTTAAATTTAGCGTTTGGTTGCGGAGGGCAGAAAGGAGTTCAAGCCCATTACGCTCCAAACCAAAGAGAATTAGCACTAGCCAAAAATGCCGGCGCTGGCGCTCTCGCGCATGAGTTTTGGCATGCATTCGACCATTACATCGCAGAGAAAGCTTTTGACATCGGCGACAGATCCGGACCACAGAGAAAAACGATCTTCGCGAGCGATTGTTGGATGCGTGGTGCTCATCATGTCTCGCACCCTCTTAATGACAGGTTGCTAGAGATATTTGACTCAGCATTGCTGACCAGCGATGGGCAAGATAACCACGATTACGTATCACGCAGTGTCATTGCAGATAAAGCCTTAGCGACCAACTATTTTTCTTTGCCTACAGAGATGATGGCAAGAGCTTTTGAATCCGTTGTAGAGTCGTGTTCAGGTATCGAAAACGCTTATCTAGTATCAGGGACTACTGAGCCCAGCAACATCGCTTTATATCCAGATATCGAGCATAGACACGCAATTCATCAAGCGCTGCAGGCTTACTTTCGCCCTCTCGGTGAAGCACTAAATCGATAGTTTCGATAGTTTCGATAGTAGGAGCTTCCTATCATAAACAAACCTATGTGGCTAACGCTTCAAATTGAAATCACAGCCGTTAACAAGTGACACAACTTCCGACCTTCCAAAGAGCCAAACCAGATTCAATGTGGATTCGAGCAAAAGTGACTAAAGGAATTGTTCCACTTCGGTAGCATTACTCATCCACTTCTTTTAAATGATCAATAAAAAGTCTAAGCGGGATCATTGAGCGGTATTCTCTTGGAAAATAGATGTTCATACTTGGTAATGACGCCAGATGCTCAGTTAAAACCTCAACTAAGTCGCCTTTGGCCAATGCCTCTGTGCAGTAATCGCGAAACGTAAATGTGAGCCCAACTCCCTGAAGCGCAAGATCTATGGTGGCTGGTGAAGAGTTAGCGATCATGCTGCCGCTTACTTCAACTGGGTAAACACTTTCTGGGCCAGAGAAAACCCAAGGCGCTAATTGTCCTGAGCTTTGATAGCGATAGCGCAAACAGTTATGGTTCAATAAGTCCTTAGGCACAGTAGGCTGGCCATGCTTTTCCAAATAGTCTGGGCTAGCGACCACCGCGGTTTGCAAAGGCTTACTCAAATTAATCGCTACCATATCTTCCGCAATAAGCCCACCAAGCCGAAATCCGGCATGAAACCCCTCACCCAAAATATCAGACAATGCATCAGTCATAGACAGCTCTACTTGGATCTCTGGGTATTTTGTCTGAAAAGACGCCAACTTATCTTTCACCAGTAAAAAATAAGCAAACTCCGGTATCGCTATCTTGAGTGAGCCTCGCTCTGCATGACCGGCCGTTTGAGCACTGTATAAACCTTCACTTAACTGCTCAAAAGCTGGCCCGGTACTTCGGGCTAATGCCCGCCCTGCTTCAGTCAAGTTGAGTGAACGAGTCGTACGAATAAACAACGCTGTTCCCAACTGTTCTTCCAATTTTTTGAGTTGGTGGCTTACCGTTGAAGGTTTAACTCCAAGTTCTTGAGCTGCACCACGCAAGCTTCTTTGGCATGCGATGGCATTGAATACTTCTAATGTCGAGAGAGGCAACTTCATTGTTAGATTATATTCACTAGTGATGTGTATGTAGGGCGTATTGTTTACTTTAACTAACCTAAATAACATGAGCAACAAGTAAACGACATCACGCTAGCGTTTGTGGCAACAAGTCCCAGCCCTAAGCGTAACCAGAATTGAAGGCTATCTAATGAAGATACTTGTGTTAACCGCTCACCCTGACCTTTCGACCTCTATTGCTAATCGAAAGTGGTTTGAAGCTTTATCAAAAGTACAAGGCATCACAACCCGAAACATAACGGAGATCGGGGGCCCTGAAATGCGATTCAACCCAACAGTCGAGCAAGCTCAACTAGAACAAGCTGACCGGATCGTATTGCAGTTCCCGTTTTACTGGTACTCATCACCGCCCGTTCTTAAAGCGTGGTTGGACCAAGTCCTACTTTCGGGTTTCGCGTATGGTCCCGGCGGCACCAAGTTGCTTGGCAAAGAGCTAATGCTTGCTATCACAACTGGTGGCCCTGCTGAAAGTTTCCAAACTGGTGCGTTCAATAACTTCACCATGGACGAGTTTCTTACACCGTTTCAGCAGACTGCAATAATGGTCGGTATGCGTTATTTACCACCTTTTATCCTCCATAGCGCTATGAGTAGAGATAAAACTCGACTTAACAACAGTGTTCCTAAGTTGATCACCCATGTCACAAGCTCAGAGAATCTAGAAGGTAATACGATCGCGGAACCACAACCTTTGCTGGCATAACACACCCTCAATAAGCCGAAGCTCGTACTTATTGTGGCCTCACACACGAGCCTTGGCTGAAAACACAAAAAACACACCAATTAAGAGAAGGCGATATCGTTATAAGACATCGCCGATAACCAAACACATTCAGGAGAACAACATGGAAAAATATCAAAACAACGTAGTACTGATTACTGGCGGCGGCACTGGGATTGGAAAAGCCACAGCCGCAACTTTTATCGGTCAAGGGGCAACCGTCGTAATTACTGGTAGAAGGCAATCAGTGCTAGACCAAGCCGTGCAAGAATTAGGCTCACAAGCTTACGCCATCGCTGGGGATATCACTCAACCGGGAGAACCTGCGCGTGTCATCGAAGAAGTTATTAGCAAGTTTGGGCGACTCGATGTACTGGTCAATAATGCAGGTACAGGAAACATGGGACCTTTATCGGGAACCAGTGACGAAATGATTGATAACATTTACCGCACGAACGTGTTCGCACCGCTTGCCCTTATCCGAGAAGCAACCGCTCATCTTGCCAAAACTAAAGGCGTTGTCATCAATATCTCATCAGTGACGTCGAGCGGTACCATGCCAGGAGTGGTAGCCTATGCATCATCGAAAGCCGCGATCGACCATATCACTAAGCTACTTGCTGTTGAACTTGGTCCATTGGGGATCAGAGTGAATGCTGTTGCCCCGGGTTTAACCGATACCGATATATCAGCAGAAGTGAAATCAAATGAAGCTATGTTGGGAATGGTAATCTCTCAAACGCCACTCGGCCGACTTGGTGACCCCAAAGATATTGCCAATGCAGTGATGCTTCTTTCTGACAACCGCGCAGGTTGGATCACTGGGCAATGCGTTCAAGCCGGAGGCGGTTATCTGCTGTAGTTGAAGTCGATACTGAGCAGCATCGATTTAATGTTCATAAGCAATCTACTGCCTTTGCACTTATGAATTGAAAGGTCAGTGAAAGGGAGTTTTCCATGCCCCTAAAAAGTGGTAATTGGTATAGGGGCACTCTTTGGACACTAGGTAATAGTCGACCTAAGATTTTGCAACCACAAAATGTTCGAATTTCATGATTTGCTCTTCAGCGAGTCCCCGTCCAAGAGGTTCGAAATAATCGCTGTTAAGGTCTTCCAAAGATTTGCTTTCTGTTAGCGTAAAGCCATATTCAGAAAGCAGAGCTTCGATCTCTTCTGAATTGTAAAACGAGACCCAAGGCTCACCGACTTTCGCCGATAAACGTTTGATTGCTTCTGCACGTTTCGCCGCTTTGGGATAACCTTTCCCAAAACAAGCTTCAGGTTCTTTTTCTAATGCATCATCTACATACGTCATACAAAAAATAGAGCTATCTTGGTGTGTTAGTACTGCCAGTTCTTTAATCGTCGAAGCCGTTGCCTCTTTACTGATGTACTGCGAAACGCCTTCAAGTGTAAAAATAGTCGGCTTGCGACTGTCGAATCCTGCCGCCAAAAGCTGTTCCGTTAATGATTGGCGATTAAAATCGACACCTACATAAGTTACATTTTCGGTATGTGCAAGTTTACCGGGAAGCTTCGCACGCTTTATGGCTTGTACGTCGGGCTGGTCCACCTCGAAAATTTTCATTGAATGCGGAAGGCCAAGTCGATGTGCTCTTAGGTCATACCCTGCCCCAAGAATAACGTATTGCTCCACACCATTATCAGCCGTTCTTTTCACTAGGTCGTCGATAAAGCGGGTGCGTGAAATTAAGTGCTCGTGAAAGCCCGGAGCAAACTTTTGAGTCAGCCATACGCTGAACTTATGCCCTAGTAACTTAATCAAATCGGCACCGATCACAAAACTTTCAGCATAAGGATCATAGATCACTCGCTTATCCGAGCTTGCAAGTGACTCGATAAGGCGCTGCTTTGCCACCCCTTGAGCTGTCCCATCTTTTCTAAAAATCGAATTACTCATCGGCACCCTTTTATCAAATAAATGAACGTCAACGTAAGCTGATATCTACTGAAATGGTTTACGCGTCTAGCAAAAAAGAAGGCTCTAGCAATTCTAAATAACAGGCAAAAAATAGAGTTACGTAGGATCAAGAAAGTGCCCAAAATTCACACCTGACTCACAGCCAGCCATACTAGGTACCTCTTGGAGCAAACATTATGATCGCCATTCCAACTAATGCCACCGATACACCCACCACATCCCATAAAGTTGGGCGAATGCCATCTACGGCCCATAACCAAAGAATCGCCACAAAAATATAAACGCCGCCATAAGCAGCGTACACCCTTCCAGCAGCTGTTGGATGTAAAGATAACAACCAAGCAAACAGCGCAAGGCAAAGCGCGGCCGGAAGTAAAAGCCAGACCGATTTGTCTTCCTTCAACCACAAGTAAGGTAAGTAACAACCTAGTATTTCTGCTATTGCAGTGATAAAAAATAACCCGATTGTTTTCAATTCTAACAATTCGAAATCCTCAATTTAGTTTGCCCATATTATGCCAATAAAAAACTAACGAATTTATATCGTGTTCGCGTCGAGCCAACGTAAAAAACGAACTGGCATTCAAAGGATTCCTGATTTTGATTACTTGGTTTATTTCTGTTCAACATAAATTAACTGCTCTATATCAAACCCATTTTGTTCAGCTAAGGATTCAAACTTTTCGATTACTTCTTGGCTAACGGTAGGAGTTCTTGAAAGTAGCCATAGGTAATCATTATTTGGGCCCGAGACAAAAGCATAATCATAGCGACTTTGCTCTAACTCAAACACGACATACGAACCATAAAATGGCCCAAAGAATGAAACCTTTAAATAACCATCACTAGTGCTATCGACAAAGTAAGCTTTACCAATAGCTTCTTTCCATTCATCTTTGTTAGCAGAATAGCCTTTGTTTAGCACCGAAACGCCGCCATCTTCACGCATTGCATATTCCGCTGTCACATGAGATAGGCCACGCTCAAATGAATGGTCAAGACGAGCTATCTCATACCACTTCCCTAAATATTGATTTAGTTTGAAGTTATTTACTGGCTCAATTGTTTTAGGCATTCCCAAGCAGCCGCTGAGAGATAATAGAGTAAGTAAAACCAACACTTTTCTCATAATTTTCCCTAAAAGTGATTTGTTCTTAAAGTAATAATCATAGTACCCACTAAGTTTAAAGCTGGTGATCCAATAACCGTAAATCAACACCGCTAACTTTACGCCCCACTAAATAGGGTTCGGTTTGAAAACGATTCAATGAGTGTGATGCACTTACCCCTCCAAGAAGCAACATCCAGCCCCAACTTATAAAATAAACAATCTTTCCCACTCAATTAACAAAGCAGTTGTTCCACTTCGTTTACAAAAGTTTGCAACCCGGACTCGCGCCGCCAGAATGCTCACTCAGGCGAAAGGCAAAACTCACTTCTGATCCTCGCATGTGTAACGAAAAGTCTTCTGCGAAATAAGGCGCCTAATCCATTCACTGACCTAAACACGCGAGATAGAGAGCTTTCACTTTTTAGATGTCGAAAGTTCTGATGACAGAAATCATTCTAAATTTCAGTCACTTATTCCCTTACTTTCAAACTAATAAAACGTATCCCGTTTCTCAACATCCCTCACCTCTATTCCGACTTAGAGAAGCCTCTTGAATAGTTTTAATATACAGAATAACATCCAGTATATTAAAACAGGAGTGGCCATGAAACGAAGTAACGGATTTACACTTATTGAGCTGATCGCCGTGATTCTAATTGTTGGAGTCCTTTCAGTGACGGCTGCACCAAAATTTCTTAACCTTAAATCCAACGCAAATACGTCTGTCATTACTAATATCGGTGGCACTTGGGCAACCGTGACTGATCAAGTTTATGCGAAAGCAGCAATCGAAGGTAAAGAAAGCCTCCAGTCATCAACGGTTACGATGTTCAACCAACCCATCGCTATTCAATATGGATACCCAAGTACAAACTGGAATAGCTCCATTCAGCACCTGATATCAGGTACGATTCACTACTTAGGTCACTACGCTACAAGGGATTCGACTGGTAAAGATGAACTTAGAACCCAGCAGTGCCCTCAAGAACTATGTGTGATAGATGGATTTGATCTCGGCAGAGCAGACAGTAGCCTCGTCAATACTTGGGGAGTTGGCATTATACCAAAAGGCTACACCTTTGAATCCGGATGCATCGCCTATTATGTCCGTACCGCAACAGGAAGATCGGTCGGTTCAGTCACGACAGGTTGTTAGTCCAAACCTGCAACTCAATATAAACATGCAAGCCTTGATAAAAGTGACGCATAACGTAATGCGGCCCAACCTCACTGGCTCTCAACCGTTTACTCTAACACTAAAACTAGAAGTACTCCGGAATCGGCTCTTCCAGTAGAGAGGTGTCTTTTGAATTCAGCATACAGTCAGTTTTAGCAATAGTTGCAAAACCTAGCTTTCTATAAAACTCATGGCCAATATCGCTGTGTAAGTATACCGCTTTAATACCAGAACGAGCGAACAACTCCGCCGTGACTAAACGAATTAATTGAGACGCGTAACCTTTGCCTCTAAGACTTAACGGAGTCGCGACAGACCCAATACCATAGCAGCCCTCTTTGAGGCCAAACAGCCCACTATAGACAATCAAAGACGAGACAATTTGGCCATTTTCAATCAATACATACCAAGTTCCGGCACGGTACTTATCACTATTTCGACACCCCGTGAGGTACTCTTCTAAAGAAAGACCACCGTTCCATACATCAAAACCCATGTTGTAGATGACGTCTAACTCGCTAGGTTCAGACTTTCTTAAATTCATCCTTTATTCCTTACAACCTCTATGATTTAAAACACTTCACACACTACAAAACAGATAACAAACGAAGCTGGGTTATGTGTCCATAATAAAAAGCCCAAAACGTTTATGTTTTGGGCTATTTGATAACACTTATCGGCTAGTTATTTCACTAACTCATAGGTTGCCTTCATTTCTTCAGGGGCAATACCATATTCATAATTAGCTAAGTAACCGTCTTTATAGACTTTCATTCCATCATCGCTCCAACTCACTTTGATTGTAGCGGTCAGGCCGTCTTCACTTCCCATTAGCTTAAGCATTTCTTCATCAATCTTAATCGCTTTGATCGTTTTAATACGTTTGAACGATTCAAAGTCTGTCGATACTGGTAATTCGCCGTACGTTTCAACCCATTTCGTTTTAGGTACTAACCACTGGTTAAAAATACCTTCAACGATTGGTTCTTCCTTACTCGCAATCACAACATCACCTGTGACGAGGTTACGCGTTTCGACAATGTAACCGCCCTTTCCATCAGCGACATAGGTTGGGAAGTCTGACCCCACTTCGTTTTCTGTAGGTAAACGGCCCAACGTTTTTGCTTTTTTCGCAAACTCCTGAGCATGCTCGAATTTAACCATGATCTCTGGGATTTTTTGAAACTCTACAGGGTTAGCAAATACGCTACTTGAGAAAGATAAAATAGACGCAGCAAGCGCAAGTTTTAGGTTCATCATTATATTTTCTTTAGTACTGTGAATGTCGCGCTTAGGGTAGCACGCTATAATTCTGACTCACAGACGCACAGCATACTTTAATGAGCGAATGATGAAACGAACCACTTAAAAACTAAAATGGGCTTAGCTAGTTGCCTAGTGAATATCAAGACAATTTACTGGTTTGTTCGTCCCTCATCATAAGCAGGGAGATCCGGCTGTAAGTCACACCAGTTAGCCTTATAACCTATATAAATTTGCGCATCGACATGCACCGGAATATCGACATCAAACGTCGATATTGCCAACTCAATGTTGGCAAGGGGCTCCCCTTTTACTCTGAATCCTAAACTCGAACCACAATTCGAGCAGAATGTCCGAATCGTTCCATTCTTCGCAACAAACTCTTTAAGGGATGCCTTCCCCGAATGCCAATTTAAGTCTTTAACCCCAACCAGTGTTCCAAAAGCTGCGCCATGAAATTTACGACACATAGAGCAATGGCAATTCGCCACTTTCTCGCTGAATCCCACCACAGAAAATTGAACGTTCCCGCACAAACACGAACCGTGAAATCTTTCACTCATCCTGAGCTTTCTCCCTATCTTTTATGCCCAACTAAAGGGGCTGATGCTCCAACAATGGAACCAATCCACCATCTTGCATACTAGGCTCCCTTGATTTACGCCTTCCATCCCGTCCAAAAACTTATCGAGAATCCGCCGGGAATACTAACCACGTAAATGTCGAACCACATCGCTTTCAATTTTGCTCAAGACAGACTTCCCATATTCAGATTTAAGATCGATCTCAACCCAGCCATCGGATCCCATGAACTCGGCGCTTGAGTAACAAACTTCACACGAAACCGAAATATCGCCTTTCAACTTGAATATTCCAACTTGGGTATGAATTCGTGTAATCGTAAAATCCATTTCAGCTTCTCTATATTGAGCAATACTCGATAACAAATAATTTAGCGAAGTACTCCCACACCCGCCCAACTAAGTACCAAATATTGGGATTCAGGTTAAAGCACTTCCTGTAAGGTATAACATCTACAATGCTGCATAGAGTTCACGTAATGTTGGAAACTTAGAACAATTCCAATCATCTGGCAGCATTATTTCCGAGCGAGACTCTACGAGCTTACGAGCCTTTGAGCTATCTGAAGAACAACTAACTTCTGCAAGTTCATCTAGCAACACTAGCTCAGATTCGCCCGAAATAGGGCTTATGAAGTTAGGTAATATTCCCCACCCTGTGTCCCATGTATGCATTTCAAATTTTGATAATGCAAACAAGTCTCGAATAAGGCTACCTTTGATAAACGGAAGCCCGTTGAAATCCCGAAAGCCAAAATCCTCTGCAAGCTCTAGGTTGTTGCGGCACTTCTTCCAAGCCTGCCCTGCCACGATGAAATGCGAAGACGGGACGTCACAAGGATCAAAATCAAACTTCAGTATTTGATGATGAACTTGGTCAAGTTGAGCATCGATGGCGACCCAGCCTTTTCTGTTGTCCCAATATTCACATACCCAATGGTCTTCGAATTGATTCTGAGATAAATAAGTGGCAAACCCACTACGTAGCCTTGCAGGTACTCCTTTCAACCTCAAAATAGAACAAACCAATAATGAAAAATCTCTACAGATGCTTACAACTCTATGTCTTGGCTGTTTAAATACATGAGAAGCTTCGCCCGACTTAGACATTGCCAAAGATACTAAATCTTTAGCATGACGAATCTGCATTTCTGACAATTTGTTCGAATGCTCTACTTCAACATCATAGTGTTCAAGCCAATACGAATGAATAAGGTTCCCCTGAACAAATTTACATATACCTGCAACATCATCAGGTACTTCGCTGATATCCAATAAGTTATTAGAAAGCTCCGTAAACTCCGTATTCTCTATGTAATCATTAACATCCATTTTTAACCTTCTGCGGAAGTTATCCATCGTAAATTATTCCTACTATGTATGAGACTCAAACCTAGCGATATGACGTTTGTACTTTCTTTCTCGCCACCACCAAATGACGAAACTTAGTGGAATAGCACCAAGCGATGCCCAGAAACCACTTATGAATATGTCGCTAGCCTGAGCCCAACCCCAAGCCTCTTCCGACATAAACATTGGTTCAATCGCTCTCCCTACCATCACACCGAAAATAGCAGGGGAACAGGTACGGGCAACAAAACTTAGACTTCCCTTTCTCCGTTCTAATTTCCACTTGGAAAGTTCAATATCTGGATCTTTCATTATCTCCTCCATGAGATATCACTGAGTTTTGTCGCCTAATTAATAAGTTGACAGAGTCACCTCCAACTGCGATTGAAGTGTTCACTAGCTTGGAAAGTCACAAATTCTTTGCTATTAGGTTATTGAATGTCTGGCGTCTTCACGTACCTCCCATTGAAGGAGACATTTAGTCCACCACACCCATTATCCTTGCTAATTACAAGTGAATTCGGGTTCAATAAAATTTGAAGCGTACAGCCGTCGACATCATAATTCATTTGATTGCCATCAGAAGTTACCACACCGTCAATTTCTCCAATGTTTACAAGACCATGTGAGGAGTTTCCAATCCAAACTGATGTCCCAGAGAGATTGTATTTATTTGATTCCAGCTTAATTAGATCAATATAAGCAGTGTTAGTGTCCAATTGACCATTGTCATAACGCTCATAATGCCCTTCAAAGGCAGGATCGTTAACTGCATAAGTGGATAAAGAAATAAACAACAAGCTCAAGCCAACAAAAACCATTTTCACATTCAAATCCCCTAAGTAAATTATTTAAGTAATGAGCAACGAAATGCCAAAGCACCTCCCCACCGAAAACCAACGTATAGTAAAAATGCCACACATTGTGGTTCAAAATTAAATGCTTACTATCTTTCAGCTGTAACGTATGCCATTAATATTTCATCATACGAATTCCCGCTGACTCTAAGAGAGTCAACCTCAGTACCATATCTGCGAAAACCTAACTTTTCATACAGCGAGATGGCCGCCTCGTTTTCAGAAGCGACGGTGAGTTGAATCTGTGAGATATCATTATTTTGGAAGGCGATATAAACAAGCTTACTTAACATGTCATTGGCAATATATTTACCGCGATATTCTTGTTTTACAAAAACACCCCATAGGTAGGATTTATGTTTGATTTTCTCTTTCAGCGCTTGAGCAAAACCCGCAACTCCAATTAATTCATCACCCTCAAAGGCGCCTATAATAAAGGCACTTTGATTAGCAGTTACTCGACTAATCCACTGCTTGTTACTTAACGTAGATTCATCTTCAACGTTGTTCTCAAACGATTCTGAAGACTGAACAGACTTAATAACCTCAACTCTTTGTACTGCTGCCAGTCACTTTCCTCTAGTTTTCGATACTCCACGTTTCCTCCTGAAATATAACGCCGCATTTAAGTGTGAGCAACGCCGCCACTGAACCCACCCTAAACACAAAACCCAACTATTGAATGAAAAATGCTATACGTTGGGGATCTGCCTTAGGAGGCTTGTTATATGCAACTTCACACACCTAGCTTTTCAGTTAGTTCTGCGAAAGCCATTTCAATACTTTTGCCTGCCGTATCTATTTTGATTACATCGGATTTCCAAGCTTCGTAATGGCGGTTCTGTACTTGTTTCCAGTCTGGTAATTTTAGGTTTGTTACTTCACTTCTACGAGTGATGACTCTTTGTTCGTGTTCACTGCTGTCTGAGCAACTAATTTCAATATTGATGAATTTAGCCCCCACACTTTCTGCGACCTCCTGCCACTCACGTCGCGTAAGCTCGATAGGATTACAAGAGTCTGAGATACAGCTAACCCCAAGCTCTAAGTTGTCTCTGATTATACGGTAGCTTAAACGATACCCTTCACCTTCAACTTTGAAGTTACAAAGATCTCGAAGCCCTTGTTCTACTGTATCAATGCGAACATACGTAGCACCCGCTTTAGCCGCTAACAGCTTAGCAAGAGTCGATTTACCTGAAGCTGGGAGACCCGAAAATATGTATAAAATAGGATAATTCAATTGACCTCCATTCCTTGAATATAACGCCCTGTTAAAGGGTGAACAACGCAATACCAAAGCCGCCGCAGACCACCTTAAACACTAAAACCAACTCATAGTGAAAGTGCCACGCGTTGCGAATCCCTCTTGAACAGTTTGTTATATGCCCTGTGATTCTAACCCTCGAAGAACTCCATCACGACCAACAGTAACAATATGAATACCTGAAAGTTTCATTAAGGGGCGATCTCTCCACTGAAAAGCAAGGTCATTGAATTTTGGTGAACTTGGTACGGCAACAGCAAGTATGTCGCTTTGCTCCGCCTTTTCGATTGTCATTAGTTGTCCAATCGCTTCCCGTATGAGCGGGTACTCTTTTGAACCAGGCACTTTAACCAAAGGACCTTTTTTGGACTCTACTCGAAGTCTATTGCCATTAGTAAGTGTAGCGACCAAGTCACCTTCACCAGAACTTGAGTGTATTACTAGACTGTTCTCTACATCGTGTTTGCTGTAAGTACCTTGCCAGCGGCCATCTTCGTCTAATTTTGACCAACCTGAAGCAATCAAGAATTCTTCGATTGCAAAGTGGATATTTTTCCCAGTTTTTACCTGAGCGCCATCAATGGCAGTTACAACATCACTTATAACCAGCTGATTTTCAAGCAATGTAATAGCAAGCCTTAATGTTACTTCTGCTTCAGGCATTTTATCTATTGGTAATATCATACTCTATTCCATTGTTGGCATATAACGCCCTGTTAAGGGATGAGCAACGCAATACCAATGCCGCCGCATACCACCTTAAACACTAAAACCAACGCATTATGAAAATGCCACGCGTTGCGAATCCCTCTTGAACAGTTTGTTATGTGAGTGCTATTTCAATATTGAAGCATATAGTAGGCTACAGCGACCAGGAAATGCACTATAAGCAGGATTGTCTGTAATCCCTAGATTTAACGGTCTTTGGGCTGCGTGTGCCGCTAACAGAACGGCTAGCATATCTTTAAATCCAGTCCCATCGTTACGAGTCGTCAAATAGTTAGTATTACAATTTAATCCTTTGAGATCAGCAATGCCATTTGTTATTTTGATTTCAAGGTTCCCCGCTTTGTGACCGAATGAGCTCACATTCAGTACAGCAACACTGTCTAACATTACAGGGCCGATTTGAACATCCTTTGCATAGACAATATTGCTAATAAAAACAAAGCTAAACATCGCTAAAATCTTACACTTTTTCATACTAGATACCTCAATAGCATTCCTATATAAAGTGGGAATAAATTCAAGCATAACGCCGCGTTAAGTGGTGAGAAACGCTCCACCGAACCAAATTTAAACCACCGTAATCACACAACCTCAAATTAACACCAAAAGTGCCAAGCGTTACAAATCAACTTGAACCGTTTGTTAGGGTTATTAGTCAGATACCACTTTTTTTCTTATTAATCTTGTATCGTCAGGTCCAAGATATGCAATTTCAGCGTTACCCCAGTTATACTGTTCTGAGTTATCAATAGGGTAGTCCTGCTGTCCGTTTGTGATTGACCCTCCAAGCGAAATAGCATCTGGTTTGCTTCTATTCCAAGCTACAATGCGTGCTTCGAAGTTGTATCGTTGAACAACAGAGTTATCGATCATGGCGCCGATTTTAACTTTTTCTCCAAAATTTATAGCTAAAATGGTCAGCCCTACGTGCAGCTTATACTCACTAGAGTAAAAATAATTATCACCCGACTGGAATACAGCACGCACTCGATTCCATCCAGGAAATTGCCTATTTATTAATAGATTTGAATAGTCGGCGCGCATAAACTCCACTGAACCAGTATTAGACCTAACACGCAACTCACGAGAGCGGTCTCTTGTCTCTATATTTTCAATATAAACCTTAACATCTTCAGTGGTTCCAGCAGCGCTCCATTGAACAATGAGGTTATCTAGATCGACAGGCAGGCCTTTAGCATCAGGATGAGCGCTTGATATGTGCACGTTGTTTATTAACAATGATTTAGGTTTAGTTACTTGATGAGTAAACAACCCAACGCCCACAACAAAAAGGATTGCGCATAATGAATAAACAACGAGAGTTGATATATATTGCTGTTTCAATGTCTGTTGAAGCAACAAAAAGTCTTGCTCGGATACTCTAGCTCTCAGGGAGTTATCTTCAGAAAGCAAGCTATGAAGTTGCTGAGAATTTAAAGCAGAGTGCTCTTCAAATCGTTCAGGCGAATCCGTACGAAGTTTTTCAACAATTTTAATTGTTGCTGGGTCACCTTTACTGTGGTTTTTCATAAACTGAAAAACCACAAAACCGAGAATCGCTAATATTGCTGGTAATGACGCGAAAAATTCATAAACTGTCATACACTTTATTGCTCCATTTTATTGACAGTCCACACTTGGGACCCTAACGCCCTGTTAAGGGGTGAGCAACACAATACCGAAGTCGCCGCAAACCACCTTAATCACTAAAGCCAACTCATAGTAAAAATGCCATGTGTTGCGAATCCCTCTTGAACAGTTTGTTAGGTGCGAGTGAGTAGTTCATTGTAAACACAAGCCTTATACTCTGGCTCATCTACAACAGCTATTATTACCGACTTTGCTACCAACCTTAGCCCTTGCTCAATTAAATTCCGTCTAATCGCACTTGCAGACCCTAATACGTCTTTTCCGATATCAAGATAGTATTTCGAAAGAGCATCATGGCTAAAATTCAAACTAACGATTAAGGCCGGAGTTATTTCAACTTGTGTGATTATTGCTTTTAAATCATATACGGCACTTCGTGCAGCTCCTGGGTTTAAACGGTCATAGTTTGAAGAGTGTTTTAGATGATTGCAGTATTCCTCAACCTCTTTTGTGACTCTTGTAAGTGTCTCATTTTTCTCTCTTCCGTTGCGTATCAAATCCCATAAGCTTCCTTTAAAATACTTCAAAACAGGTATTTGGCCAATTATTGCATTAAATAGTTCTTGCGCTAACGTCATAACATTATTTCCATAGAAACTCATAAAACTACGATAGAACTAACTTGATAACCTGTCTATTTAGTGGAGAAAATTCTAGGTACCTAACGCCCAATTAAGGTGTGAGTAACACTACCACGAAACTCAACCAGACCACCGTAAAAACGGCACTCAAATTTAGCACCAAAAACGCCAAGCGTTAGGAATCACTCTTAAATGTTTGTATGGATAATAAGCACTCCAATCGGGTAAGGTGAGACCCAGACTTTAGCTGCAACTAAAGTTCTTCTATCTGGTAGTTCGATTAAATGATGGCTCCTCTATCGAGAGACCGGTAACAAGTACG
>NZ_RZIS01000008.1:36719-235718 GCF_005281835.1 Vibrio profundi | reverse complement strand
CATGCCGAACTCAGAAGTGAAACACAATAGCGCCGATGGTAGTGTGGGGCTTCCCCATGTGAGAGTAGGACATCGCCAGGCTTTAAATATCGCTATTTGCTGAAAGCAACTAGCAACATCATTAGTGTACTAATCTATTGATGACAATTTGTGGAGGGATGGCTGAGTGGTCGAAAGCACCGGTCTTGAAAACCGGCAAGGGTTAATAGCTCTTCTAGGGTTCAAATCCCTATCCCTCCGCCACATTAAAAAGCCCGCTGAGAAATCAGCGGGATTTTTTACGTTTATAAGAAAATAAATGAAGCGAACTGAGTAATTCGCTTCATATCTATTAACTAGAGATGTATTTGCCTTCAGCGACCTGCCATAGCGCCTTAATAAGAGGGTTATCTAGTTGAGAGCGCTTACAGCACACTCCAAGATCGAATGGTTTGATTGGCTCTACTTTTAACCTTTCGATCTTGTCTCTGACTGGGCTGTTGTTGATAACGACATCCGGCGCAATTCCAATCCCACACCCTAGAGCCACCATGCTGACAATCGCTTCGTGCCCAGATACTTGTGCATAAATATTAGGCTTGATTTTCATCTTTTTAAACCAAGCATTCGCGCGCTCTCGTGCAGTTCCAGCCTCTGAAATAATGAAGGGTATTTGCGACCAGTCGGGCTGTTCTTGATGTAATTGCTGGGTGAAGGTGCTTATTCCGATTGGCGCGATCACTGATAATGGGATGTCGCTGATTGTTTCGAACTCCAGGCGAGACGGTAATATGTCTGGTTTAGCTGATATGGCGATATCGACCTCATCATTTAAAACCTTATCGATGGCTTGCGCAGGGTCTCCTGTCGATAACTTAAACTCTATATAAGGGTGGAGAGTGCGGAATTCGGCAATTAACTCAGGCAAATGACTGTAGCTCGCGGTAACAGAACAAAATATCCGAATTTCACCTTTTAGCTCCTGTTCTCCGCCTTTTAGGTGAGCATTATATTGCTGCCACTCTGTGACGATATTGAGTGCAACTGGCAAAAGCTGTTTACCCGCTGGTGTTAGGTCAACGCTGCGGTTATCCCTAATAAGTAGCTCTTGCCCGGTTTCATCTTCCAGCTTTTGAATTTGCCTACTTAAGGCAGAAGGGCTTACATGCATAGCTGAAGCTGTTTTGCTGAAGTTCTTGCTATCACATAAGTGGATGAAGAGTTGTAAGCTTTTAATATTCATGTTTTGACATTGTTTCCATGTTGCATAAATTGCAATAACTAATTGTGAATATATCACTTTAAGCAACAGGGTGTCTGTTTTAGTATGAAGTCATTCGATAGAGAGATATCGACCTGACGGACATATTTTTAAAGGAGCGCCCTATAATGGCTAACTATTTCAATACATTAAACTTACGTGAGCAATTGGACCAACTAGGTCGTTGTCGTTTTATGGACCGCGAAGAATTCGCTACAGAAGCTGAATTCCTGAAAGGTAAAAAAGTGGTCATCGTAGGTTGTGGTGCTCAAGGTCTTAACCAAGGTCTAAACATGCGTGATTCTGGCTTGAACGTAGCATATGCTTTGCGCCAGGCTGCAATCGACGAGCAACGTCAATCGTACAAAAACGCTAAAGAGAACGGCTTTGAAGTAGATAGCTACGAAAACCTAATCCCAGAAGCCGATCTAGTGATCAACCTAACGCCAGATAAGCAGCACACAAACGTTGTTGAAACTGTAATGCCGCTAATGAAAGAAGGCGCAGCATTAGGTTACTCACACGGCTTCAACGTAGTTGAAGAAGGCATGCAAATCCGTAAAGACTTAACAGTTGTAATGGTTGCACCTAAGTGTCCAGGTACAGAAGTACGTGAAGAATACAAGCGTGGCTTTGGTGTACCAACGTTAATCGCAGTTCACCCAGAGAACGATCCAAAAGGTGAAGGCTGGGATATCGCGAAAGCATGGGCTGCAGGTACAGGTGGCCACCGCGCTGGTTGTCTAGAGTCTTCATTTGTTGCTGAAGTTAAGTCTGACCTAATGGGTGAGCAAACAATCTTATGTGGCATGCTTCAAGCGGGTTCTATCGTTTCTTACGAAAAGATGATCGCTGATGGTATCGAACCTGGTTATGCAGGTAAGCTTCTTCAATATGGTTGGGAAACGATCACTGAAGCACTTAAGTTTGGCGGTGTGACTCACATGATGGATCGCCTGTCTAACCCAGCTAAAGTTAAAGCGTTCGACCTTTCTGAAGAGCTGAAAGATCTAATGCGCCCACTTTACAACAAGCATATGGATGACATCATTTCTGGTGAGTTCTCAAGCACTATGATGGCTGACTGGGCAAATGATGACGCAAACCTTCTAGGCTGGCGTGAAGAGACAGGTGAAACTGCCTTTGAAAACTACCCTGCATCAGACGTTGAAATCTCTGAGCAAGAGTACTTCGACAACGGTATCCTAATGGTTGCAATGGTTCGTGCTGGTGTTGAGCTAGCGTTTGAAGCCATGACAGCGTCAGGCATCATCGATGAGTCTGCTTATTACGAATCTCTACACGAGCTTCCACTAATTGCTAACACAGTTGCACGTAAGCGTCTGTACGAAATGAACGTAGTAATCTCTGATACAGCAGAATACGGTAACTACCTGTTTGCTAACGTTGCGACTCCACTTCTACGTGAGAAATTCATGCCATCAGTAGCGACAGACGTAATTGGTCGTGGCCTAGCTGATGCATCAAACCAAGTAGACAACGCTCGTTTAATTGAAGTAAATGATGCAATCCGTAACCACCCTGTAGAGTACATCGGTGAAGAGCTACGCGGTTACATGACAGACATGCAACGTATCGCTGTTGGCGGTTAATTTGTAAGTCTTTAGTTATGCGAAAGGCACTCAGTTGAGTGCCTTTTTTATTGCTTGTCATACTGAACTAACCGGAATAAAAAAGGCTTGGTTAATGACCAAGCCTTTAATGTTTTGGGTGGCTGATTATTTGTCAGCAAGTTTAGCTTCTAAGTCAGCTAGCTTTTGTTCCATCTCTGTGAGCTTTTGACGAGTGCGCAATAGAACTTGAGTTTGTACATCAAACTCTTCACGGCTCACAACATCTAGCTTGTTCAGTTGGCCCTGAATGACCTGGCGAACTTTTTGATCGACATCTGTGCCTAGCTCTTTTACAGGCTGAGGCATTGAGTCATGGATTTGCTTAGCAATTTGCTCTAGTTTTTTAGGATCAAACATAGTGGCTTTAACTCCGAATAATTTTCTCTATTCTATTTAATCGGCTGACGAAAGTCGCTCTTTTGCCGTGAAAAAGTCGACTAGGTAGAAATATTAAAAAAGGCCACCGAAGTGACCTTTTAGTAAGCATTATGTATTGCGCTTATTTGTTATCAGCTAATTCACGATTGGCTGCTTTTGCTTCGTCAACACGTGCTAGCTTCTCTAGGTCTTTATCTTCAACAAAGACTGGAAGTGGCTTATGTTTCTCAGCTAAGTAGCTGTAAATTACTGGTAGAACGAATAGCGTAAATAGCGTACCAATTGCAAGTCCTGCAACGATAACGATACCAATACTAAAGCGTTGCGCGGCACCCGCGCCTGTCGCGTACATTAGCGGGATCAAACCTGCAATCATCGCAGCAGTGGTCATTAGGATAGGACGTAAACGTACTTTCGCTGCTTCCATTACTGCTTCAATGCGAGTTTTACCGTTGTGAAGTTGTTCTTCTTTTGCCACTTCACAAATCAAGATGCCGTGTTTGGTAATCAAACCAACCAGCGTGATTAGACCTACTTGTGAGTAGATGTTCATCGTTGCTGCGCCCCATGCTAATGCGATAAGTGCACCACAAATCGCCAGAGGTACCGATACCATGATAACCAATGGATCTTTCAGGGATTCAAATTGAATAGCTAGAACCAAGAAGATGATAGCCAGTGCTAAGCCGAACGTTGCGTATAGCGCGCTACCTTCTGTTACGTACTGGCGAGCTTCACCCATGTAGTCATGGTTGTAACCGCTTGGTAGCTTGGTCGCTGCTGTATCTTCAAACCATGCAATAGCGTCACCCATAGCTGCACCTGGCGCAGGTACTGCACCGATAGTGGCAGAGTTCAACTGGTTGAAGTGAGGCAGTGAGCGCGGCTCTGCAACCACATCAATGGTCACTAGACTGCCTAATGGTACGGCGTTGCCATCTGCTGCACGAACATAGTAGTTGTTCATCGACTCAGGGTTTAGACGGTACTTACGTTCTACCTGAGGGATTACCTCGTATGAACGACCATTCAAGTCGATACGGTTAACATAACCATCAGACATCATAGTGCCTAAAGTCATCCCGATATCTTGCATGGTTACGCCGTATGCGCCTGCTTTGTCTTTGTCGATGTTGATCTTCATGGTTGCTGAGTCGTAGTTCAAATCTAGATCTGAGTATACGAATAGCGGGTTTGAAGATACTTCAGCCAAAATGTCGGTAGTGATCTGGAATAAGCTTTCAAAACTGTTTGGCGTTGTAATAACAAACTGAATTGGAAGACCAGAACCTGCACCTGGAAGTTCTGGCATCTGGAATGCAGTTACTGCCATACCCGGAACATCTTTCACTAATTGGCCAACGCGATCAGCAACCGCAGATTGGCTAGCTTCACGTTCACTCCAAGGAACCATAGAAGCAATACCAAACGCTTGGTTAGCGTTAGGTACACCAGTAAATACCTGTGCGTACGCGACTTCTGGTTGATCAGAAAGAATGGTATTTACGTCATTCATGGTGTTTTGCATGAAGTCTAAGTTAGCGTTTGATGGCGCAGTACCCATCAGCATGATTACACCTTTGTCTTCTGATGGTGCAAGTTCGCTCGGGATAAACTTAAACAGCATAGGTAAGCTAGCAAATACGATAATTGCGAAACCAATAAGTACAGGGCGGTGCTGCATTACCGCATTAAGCATGCGCTCATAACGGTTAGTCATGCTGTCTAAAACGCTATGCACCTTTTGTTCAAATTTGCTTGGCTCAGCATGAGCTTTTAGCATTTTTGAACACATCATTGGTGATAGGGTTAAAGCAACAATACCAGATACAAATACCGAGCCCGCAAGGGTTAACGCAAACTCTTTAAATAGCGAGCCTGTAATACCCCCCATCATCGCGATCGGTGCGTATACCGCGCCTAGCGTCAATGTCATTGCGATTACCGGTACGGCAATTTCACGTGTACCTATGATCGCTGCTCGGAAAGGGGACTCTCCAAGTTTGATATGTCGGTCAACGTTTTCTAGGACAACGATCGCATCATCAACTACCAAGCCGATGGCAAGTACCATTGCCAGTAGCGTCATCAGGTTCCAAGAGAAGCCCATCGCCTGCATGACCATTGCCACACCAATCAAAGATAGCGGGATAGTTACAATCGGGATCAGAACTGCTCGGAATGAACCTAAGAACAAGGTAATTACGATCAATACGATTAATGCAGCTTCAAGGATGGTCTTAATTACCTCTTGAATCGATTCGTTAATCGCAATCGTTGAGTCGTACATCACGTTCATCGAAATGTTGCTAGGTAGATTCTTCTCTAGTTGAGGAAGAAGATCTAGCACATCCGCGGCAATGTTAATTGGGTTAGCACTTGGTGCAGCATTGATCGCGGCTACAACTGCTTCTTGTCCATTTGCGCTTGCACGGTATACATCGTGACTTTTCTCTAGAGACACTTTAGCGATATCAGATAGGCGAATGATTTCACCTTCACCGCTTTTAACTACCAGATTCTCTAGTTCTTCAGTATTGGATACCTGTGTATCGGCGCTACCGTTGTAAAGTACGAACTCGCCCGTTGCTTGACCTGTTGCTGATTGGTAGTTATTGGCATTAAGCACCGTCATAACATCTGTCGCAGTTAGGTTAAGCGCTGCCATTTTTGATGGATCAAGCCATACACGAAGCGCGTATTTCATACCACCATATAGGTCGACTTTAGATACACCGTTTACCGTAAACAGTTGCGGGTTAATAACACGCTCTAGGTAATCGGTAATTTGGCTAGACGCGAGCTCATCACTGGTAAAACCAATGTAAAGTACCGCTGTCGTTGAACCGGTAGACATAGTTACTGTTGGGTCTTCCGCTTCCTTAGGAAGCTGAGAACGCACAGAGTTGGTCTTGGCCAGTATGTCTGACAGGGCCGCATTCGGATCGGTGTTGAGCTTCATGTTTACTGTAATGGTAGAACTACCTAATACAGAGGAAGAAGTCATATAGTCGATGTTATCTGCTTGCGCCACCGCCTGTTCAAGAGGTTGGGTGATGAAGCCTTGGATAAGATCGGCACTCGCACCATAGTAACTGGTCGTGACCGTTACTACAGTATTCGTCATTTCAGGGTATTCTCGCACCTGCATTTTGAAGATTGCTTGTAAGCCAAGTAATGCAATCAAAAAGCTGATGGATACCGCTAAAACTGGACGTTTAATAAAAACATCAGTAAAGCGCATTGTGCCTCCAGTTACAGCTTAGGTGTTTCAGATGGTGGGTTGATCGCATCGCTTTCAACAATCTTCACTTTCGCATCATTACTTAGGCGAACTTGACCAGAAGTCACAACGATGTCTCCAGCTTTAACACCTTCTAGGATGTGCGCTTGATCTTTTGCTCGCTCACCCACTTTCACAACGTGTTGTTTAACACGCTTCACGCCATCTTCTTCAGAGATAATGTAAACATTGTCACCGTATAGCGTGAATGTAATCGCCGTTTGCGGAAGTGTTACTTGGTTTGCCATCTTAGGAAGAATGATGTTGGCACGTGCGAACATACCGCTACGCAGTTTGCCATCGTTATTCGGGATATCAGCCTGAACTTGGATCAAACCACTTTGTACGCTAACTGCTGGCTCAATTGCACTAATAGAACCTTGGAATGGGATTTCAGGGTAAGCATCAACATAAATATCGATCGCTTGGCCAACATTTATACGAGAAATGTCGTTCTGAGAAACCGTGAAACGTAAACGCATAACGCTAGTGTCTTCTAAGCGAACAATATCAGTACCCGCTTGCAGGTATTGGCCTAGGTAAACGTTACGGATACCAACCACGCCTGAGAAAGGTGCTTTGATTTCACGACGCGCAATGGAGGCTTTTAGGCTTTCAATGTCTGCGGATAGCGAGAAGAAGTTCGCTTCTGCTTCATCGTAAGACTCTTTTGAAATAGAACCTTTCTTATATAGGCCTTTGTAACGCTTATATTTTGCTTCCGCTGCAGGCAAACGTGCTTGAGTACTTTTCAAGTTCGCTTTTTCTACATCAGAATCAAGTAATACCAATGGCTGGTCTTTTTCTACTTGAGTACCAGAATCAAACGCAATCTGATCGATAACGCCGCTTGTTTCGTTGGCAACCGTTACACCTTGATTCGGCTCAATGAAACCAATTGCTTCGATTACAGGCACCCAATCAACAGGTTGAACTTCGGTAACCGTTACCGGGAACTCAGGTTCTGGAAGGTTAGCCATGTACTCGGCAATTTTTTGTTGTTTGAACATGTTGAATCCAATCACGCTGCCAAATAAGACAACCGCGATGAGCAACATAAAGAAAGTCCACTTTTTCATTCTATTAAGAACTCCGATCTAGTGTGTAATTATTGCATCCCAACTGGCTTCGATTGCGGCTTCAAGCGCGTTGTCATCCAGCTGATATAATCCCAATGAGTGTTTTCTTGCTAGTGATACACTCACGGCTAAACTAAGCCCGGTCAGTATTTCATTATCAAGTGGCTTAAATAGCCCTTGCTCCTTTCCTTCATTAAACAGCAACTCAACTTGGGCAAACATTTCTCGTTCAAGTTCCCTAATTTTGTGGCTATTTGTGGTCGGTAAAGAATCGTACTGAACGCGATTTTTAATGGCCGCGATATTTGTTCTTGCTAAATTCCATATGTTTAACCACATGGTTCGATAGCGTTGTTTGATCGGCTGGGAGTCATCAACCCCCGCTTGTACTGCATCCGCCAAACGTTTCGCAACTAGCAAGCGAACTTCATCAATGAGGTGGTCTTTATCTTCGAAATAGCGATAGATAGTGCCTGCAGCAACACCCGCTTCTTTGGCCAACTTTTGCATGGAGAGGCCTTGAAAGCCGACTTCAGCAATGAGTTTCTCTGCCGCGGAGAGAATTTGTAGACGCTTATCCTTCGATGTATGCATGGACATAAACCATCACCTGTGAATGAACGTTCATTCATTATAGCTCAATTACCACCCATTAATGCAACTAAGTATTACACTTAATGCGTAAAAATCTTGTCAACGAGAAAGATAGCAATCGATCTGTTGCAAGATTATTATAGGCGCGACAAACCTACGCTATTCGTTAACCCATGTTGAGAACACAATGAAGCTGAACCCAAGACAAGATGAAGCAGTGAAATATGTATCGGGCCCATGCCTAGTACTGGCAGGCGCTGGCTCAGGAAAAACACGCGTGATTACCAATAAGATTGCTTATCTTGTTCAGCAATGTGGTTACAAAGCGAGAAACATCGCAGCGGTAACATTTACGAATAAAGCGGCGCGCGAAATGAAAGAGCGTGTCGGTCAAACGTTAGGTAAGAAAGAGTCGAAAGGCCTGATCGTTTCGACGTTCCACACCATGGGGCTTAATATCATTCGACGCGAGTACAAAGCTTTAGGATTAAAAGCTGGGTTTTCGTTATTTGATGATCAGGACCAGTTGGCGCTATTAAAAGAATTAACGGAAAAGCAAATTGATGGCGATAAGGATTTGTTGCGTCAACTATTGAGTACCATTTCTAACTGGAAAAACGACATGCTTACGCCAGACCAGGCAAAAGCACGTGCCCAAGGTGAGCAGCAACAATTGTTCGCGTTCTGCTTTGAAATGTACCAAAAGCAAATGAAGGCGTATAACGCGCTCGATTTTGATGATTTAATCGCAATGCCGGTATTACTGCTGAAAACCAATAAAGAAGTGCGCGAGCGCTGGCAGTCACGTATTCGTTATTTGCTCGTGGATGAATATCAAGATACCAACACTAGCCAATATGAGTTGGTGCGTCTGTTAGTGGGAGAACGTGGTCGTTTAACCGTAGTAGGCGATGATGACCAGTCGATTTACTCGTGGCGCGGTGCTAAACCACAAAACCTGGTGTTACTTGGTGAAGATTATCCGAACTTACGCTTAATTAAACTCGAACAGAATTATCGTTCAACCAGTCGTATTCTTCGAGCGGCCAATATCTTGATTGCCAATAATCCTCACGTATATGAAAAGTCGTTATTCTCGGAAATTCCAGATGGCGAGAAACTCAAAGTTCTAAATGCGAAGAATGAAGAACATGAAGCGGAGCGTATTACCGGTGAGTTGATCGCGCATAAATTCTTGAACCGAACTGAATACAAAGATTACGCTGTGCTTTATAGAGGTAATCACCAGTCGCGTTTGATTGAAAAAGCCTTAATGCAAAACCGCATCCCTTACAAAATTTCAGGGGGCACTTCGTTCTTCGCTCGTGCTGAAATTAAAGACATCATGGCTTACCTGCGAGTATTGGTGAACCCAGATGATGATAATGGTTTCTTGCGCATCGTAAACACCCCGCGCCGTGAGATTGGCCCCGTGACATTAGAGAAGTTGGGCAGCTACGCCAATATGCGCGGCAAGAGTTTATTTGAAGCCAGTTTTGAAATTGGCTTAGAGCAGCATTTAACAGGGCGTGGCTTAGAAAACTTACGTCGTTTTACGGAGTGGATTGTAAAAATTGCCGATAACGCGGAGCGTGGTAATACTGTCGATGCGGTGCGTGCTTTGGTGCGCGACATTAACTATGAAGATTGGCTTTACGAAACGTCAGCGAGCCCAAAAGCGGCAGAGATGCGCATGAAAAACGTTTCTGACCTGTATTCTTGGATTGTCGCAGACCTTGAAGGGGACAACTACGACAAAGAAGAGAAAACGCTTAAAGAAGTCGTTCAACGTTTAACGCTGCGTGACATGATGGAGCGTGGTGAAGATGACGAAGATGCAGATCAAGTTCAGTTGATGACCTTGCACGCTTCAAAAGGTCTGGAATTCCCATACGTGTATCTCATGGGGGCAGAAGAGGGGATTTTGCCGCACCAAGCGAGTATCGATGAAGATAATGTCGAAGAAGAACGACGATTGATGTACGTAGGGATTACTCGAGCGCAAAAAGAGCTGACTTTTACGAAATGCCGTGAGCGTCGACAGTTTGGAGAGCTGATTAAGCCGACCCAAAGTCGTTTCCTAGATGAATTGCCTCATGATGATGTGGAGTGGGAAACAGTGAAGAAGCCGCAATCAGCTGAAGAGCGGATGGAAAAAGGGCAAGCTCACATTGCCAATATTCGAGCAATGTTTAATAAGAAGTAAAAGAAAAGGCTTGGTGAAAACCAAGCCTTTATCATTTGTATCGGTGGATTCGCGAACGGCTAATTAAAGGCCTGCAATCATGTGCTCGATAGCTGCAACGATTTCATCGTCTGAACAGTCCATACAAGAACCTTTAGCTGGCATTGCATTGAAACCGTTGATCGCGTGATCTTTCAGTACGTCTTTACCTTGTGCAATACGAGGAGCCCAATCACCAGCGTCGCCAGTCTTAGGTGCGCCGCTTACGCCAGATGCGTGACAAGCAACACAGAAAGTACCGTAAACAGTAGAACCATCACGTGGACCGGTAGGTTCTGCTTTTACTGGTTCGCTACCTGCAAGGTAAACTTGACCAACAGGTTTGATGCGCTCTGCAATTAGGTCTTGTTCTGCTTGGCTTAAGTTAGAAGCCATAGCTGCTGTAGAAAAAGTTAAGGCCGCGATTACAACGCTTATGATTCGACGAGACATATCCATTAAACTCACTTTACATTCCCAAGGTAAGTGCATGCTTACCAATTTATTGTGTTAGAGGGTTGTTTTGATCCAACCTGCAATGAACGCCTGTTAAATCAATGTAAATAATGGGTGATTATATCCTGATAACTTGTTGCAATAAACAACAACTTATCAGCTTCAAGGGGTTTATCACATCCTAAATCAATGGTTATCACATATGAACTGTCGAAAAAGAGACCAAACGATAAAAAAAGTTAAAAAAGTACTAGACGGCATAGGGTGATATACGTATTATTCCACTCCGCCGATAGGGCATGCGCCCGTAGCTCAGCTGGATAGAGCGTTGGCCTCCGGAGCCAAAGGTCGAAGGTTCGAATCCTTTCGGGCGCGCCATCCGGACGCTTTTAATTAAGTGGCAAATTGGCGAAAACATAATGGTGGCTATAGCTCAGTTGGTAGAGCCCTGGATTGTGATTCCGGTGGTCGCGAGTTCGAATCTCGTTAGCCACCCCATTATTTAGGTAACTGAATTTACTCAGTAAATAAGGTTTCCAGTTTTGATTTACTTCGAAACGAAACTCTCTATATAATAGAGAACAAAGTCGGTGAATAGCGCAGCTTGGTAGCGCATCTGGTTTGGGACCAGAGGGTCGGGGGTTCGAATCCCTCTTCACCGACCACTATTTCAATAATCGCTAAAGCGGTTATACAAAAAAATTAGTGGTGGCTATAGCTCAGTTGGTAGAGCCCTGGATTGTGATTCCGGTGGTCGCGAGTTCGAATCTCGTTAGCCACCCCATTAATTTTGTCGGTGAATAGCGCAGCTTGGTAGCGCATCTGGTTTGGGACCAGAGGGTCGGGGGTTCGAATCCCTCTTCACCGACCACTATAAGAAAGCCTCGTCAGAAATGACGGGGCTTTTTTACATCTAGAGTTTTAGATAATTTGGAACCACAGAAGGTTGCAGGCTGAATCGCCAGCCCGGTGGAACGCCAGTCCGATCTAATTCTTCTTCACCGACCACTACAAGAAAACCTCAACTAGCCGTCCGCGTCAGAAATGACGGTTTTTTTACATCTAGAGTTTTAAATAACTTGGAACCAGAAGGTCGTGATATAGGTTGCTAGCCTGATAGAAGCCTAGTCACATCAAGTTCCTCTTCATTGAGTATTTAAGAAAACCCCAACTAGCCGTTCACGTCAGAAATGATGAGCCTTTTACATGTGGAATTTAGATAAGTTGTATGGCCTACGGTGCTTGGAGCACTAGCTAATGTATCCCCAGCTTAATTGCTTCTTTGCAGCAATTATTAAAAGCTTAAATTGTCACCTAGCTGAGAAGTAACCAAGTTTATGATTTTATGCTTACTTGGAAGCTAGATACTTATTCGTTGAATGTTTAAGTTGAGTGCTTCACTCGTTGACTATAAGAAGACAGGACTTAAAGGCGGAGACATTTTTCGTTTGAGCTGTGAGAGGTTTACGACTGCTGCTTAGGCTTAAGGGGCTCGCATTGTCGAACTGGGGCCTTGGTGCCTAACAAGATATCACCGGCTCGTCTGGCCTGCTGATCGATTTCGCGCTCTGTATACCTTTCTTCTTGTTCCCTAGGTTCAATGTTCATCATTTATAAGGCGTATTGACTGCCTGATGTTTCTTTTTCTGCTTCTTTTATATCGCTGATTCGTGACCTTGAGAATGTTTTAACCTCAGTTTTAGAAAGTTGAACGTGATCTACTCCATAGCTTCAATATTTGATATTGGGGCTTTTTTTTATTTGAACTACGTTAAATAAGCTCTTTTTGCATAACTTTTCTTGCAGGTGATCTTGGCGGGTCAAAAGTGGGGCTGAGTGGCCTGTAAATCGATGACAGATACGTATAAAAGTATGTAGCACGAGCTCTACGACGTAAGTATTACAATATGCTGATTTGTAATACTTTCTTATGAGGTGCGGCTGATATCACGTGGCTGTTTTTATTGGTGTTTGATTTTGTATGTCGGCTTTTTATTGGAAATATAACCTAATGATTGGTTGTTATTATGGTTGATCGTGTTGTTATTTAACTTATGGTTGGTGCATGTTTCTAATATGTTAATTGTAAGGTGGAATAAATATGTTTATTCACGATTTAGATGATTAGTGATGTAAAAGCACCAGAATTCGCTATATAACTCGATACAAACCTGACAATTCAAAGGTTTAGTTGCATATGGTGTGAGGTTTGTGTGGCTCTAATTATGCTTTGTTGTTGAATATTTATGCGGTGTTTTGCCTTGTAAATGGCCTGATATCGACTTTTTATACTATATATGTTGCTTTTCTGTGAATTTTTTGCCAAATTGATGGCCGTATAAAATATCAGAACATTATTCTGGTAAGAATGGATTCAATTTTGCAGACAGGGCAGAAAGCTGCCGAAGCAGTAGAGGTCTGGTAATGTCACTTTTAGAAGTTAAAAATCTTCGTATCGAATATCCATCTCGTCATGGGGTTCATGCCGCGGTTAAATCGCTGTCGTTCAATATTGAACGTGGTGAAATTGTCGGAGTTGTAGGTGAATCTGGTGCGGGTAAATCGACGGTAGGTAATGCCGTTATTGACTTGTTGAGCCCTCCTGGGCGCATTGCAAGTGGTGAAGTATTCCTAGATGGTGAGAAAGTTTCTGGATTAACACCAGAAGAAATGCGCAGCGTGCGCGGGTCGAAAATTGGATTTATTTTCCAAGACCCAATGACTTCTCTTAACCCTCTATTCACTGTAGAGCAGCAGTTAAAAGAAACTATTCATGCCAATATGAAGGTTTCTGACGAAGAAGCATATCAACGTTCATTAGATCTAATGAACCAAGTGGGCATCCCACAACCAGAAAACCGTTTAAAACAGTATCCACACCAGTTCTCTGGCGGCATGCGTCAGCGTGTGGTGATTGCGATTGCATTAGCGGGTGAACCTGATCTTATTATTGCCGATGAACCTACAACGGCACTGGATGTTTCCATCCAAGACCAGATATTAGGTTTGATTCGCGACCTATGTATTAAGAAAAACGTTGGTTGTATGTTGGTAACCCACGATATGGGTGTGGTCTCTAACGTCACTGATCGCGTAGCGGTAATGTACCGTGGTGATTTGGTTGAGTTTGGCCCAACTGCGAAAGTACTTGGTACGCCAGAACACCCATATACACACAGCCTAATATCAGCGGTTCCTCGTTCGGACCGTAAATTGGATCGCTTCCCTCTGGTGAGTTACATCGAAGAAGCACACGAGATGGAACCGCTAGATGTGAAAAATCACTGGTTAGGTCAAAGCCAAGATCACCGTGATTACACAGGTCCATTATTGAATGTTGAAAACGTAAACCTACGTTTCACAACGAAAGACTCTTTCTTTGAAAGCCGTCGTGAGTACGTTCAAGCATCAAATAACGTCAGCTTTGAAGTGCACGAAGGTGAAACCTTTGGTTTAGTCGGCGAGTCAGGATCAGGTAAATCGACCATCGCTCGTGTGATTGCTGGCTTATATGCACCTAACTCGGGCAAAGTAACGTTTGAAGGTGTAGACCTAACGGGTTTGAAATCTGAAAAAGAACGTCGCCCTATGCGTCGTCAAATGCAGATGGTATTCCAAAACCCGTATACGTCGATGAACCCACGTATGAAGATCTTCGATATCATTGCCGAGCCAATTCGCTTCCACAAGCTAACTCGCAATGAAAATGAAACTCGTCAGATTGTTCACGACCTATTGGATCACGTTGGTCTTGGAAAAATGGCTGGTATGAAATACCCGCATGAATTCTCGGGTGGTCAGCGTCAGCGTATTTCTATCGCTCGTGCATTGGCAACTCGCCCTCGTCTACTTATTTGTGACGAACCAACTTCAGCTCTGGATGTATCCGTTCAAGCGCAAATCTTGAACCTGCTGAAAGACCTGCAAGACGAATTAAACCTAACCATGTTGTTCATCAGTCACGATTTGCCGGTTATCCGTCAGATGTGTGATCGCGTGGGTGTAATGCAAATGGGGACGTTACTGGAAGTCGCCCCAACTGAGCAGTTATTCAAAACACCACAACATGAATACAGTAAGCAACTGATTTCTTTAATGCCTGAATTTACAGGCTTACGAGAAGATGCAGCAGCGGAAAAAGCTGCGGTATAACAACTTTCAAGTTGGCTAGAAACAACGGCAGTGCTTGAAAAATATAACAGACGCAAATACAACAACTAGGGATCTGGATTCCCGCATGAAGGAGTTATGCAATGAAAACCATGAAAAGCAAATTAGCAGTAGCTTTGATGGCAGCTGGCCTAAGCTTTAGTGCAGCAGCAGCAGATATTACCGTTGGCTACGCAGCTGACCCAGTATCACTTGACCCGCATGAGCAGCTATCAGGCGGCACACTGCAAATGTCTCACATGGTGTTTGACCCTCTAGTACGTTTCACTCAAGAGATGGACTTTGAAGCACGTATCGCAGAAAGCTGGGAACGTGTTGATGAAACGACTTTCCGCTTTAACCTTCGCAAAGGTGTGAAATTCCACTCTGGTAACGAACTAAGTGCAGACGACGTTATTTGGACGTTCAACCGCCTACAAAACTCACCAGACTTTAAAGCGATCTTCGCACCGTACGAAAAAATGGTGAAAGTGGACGACTACACGGTTGAGCTAATTTCTAAAGCGGCTTACCCACTAGTACTTCAAACCGCTACTTACATCTTCCCAATGGACAGCAAGTTCTACACGGGTAAGACAGCTGAAGGTACAGATAAATCAGAAGTGGTTAAGCACGGTAACTCGTTCGCTTCAACTAACGTTTCTGGTACTGGTCCATTCATCGTGACTCAGCGTGAGCAAGGCGTAAAAGTAGAATTTGAACGTTTTGACGGCTACTGGGATACCAAGTCTGACGGTAACGTTGACAAACTAACACTGGTTCCAATCAAAGAAGACGCAACACGTGTTGCAGCACTTCTTTCTGGCGACGTGGATATGATCCACCCAGTTGCACCAAACGATCACAAGCGTGTTAAGAATGCGAAAGGTATTGATCTAGTAACACTACCTGGTACTCGTATCATCACGTTCCAAATGAACCAAAACAGCAATGAAGCGCTGAAAGATGTTCGCGTTCGTCAGGCGATTGTTCACGCAATCAACAACGAAGGTATCGTTAAGAAGATCATGAAAGGCTTCGCGACAGCAGCTGGTCAACAGAGCCCAACTGGCTACGCAGGTCACAACGAGGAGCTAGTGCCACGTTACGATCTTAAGAAAGCAAAAGAGCTGATGAAAGAAGCGGGTTACGCGGATGGCTTCACGCTAACAATGATGGCACCAAACAACCGTTACGTGAACGATGCGAAAGTTGCTCAAGCATCTGCAGCTATGCTGTCTAAGATTGGTATCAAAGTTGACCTTAAGACAATGCCTAAAGCGCAATACTGGCCTGAGTTTGACCTATGTGCAGCAGACATGATGATGATCGGCTGGCACTCAGATACTGAAGATTCAGCGAACTTCAACGAGTTCCTAACAATGACTCGTAACGAAGAAACTGGTCGTGGTCAGTACAACTGTGGTCACTACTCAAATGCAGCAATGGATTCAGTAGTAGAAGCTTCTAACACTGAAACTGACCCTGCTAAGCGTTCTGAAATGCTGAAAGGCGTTGAAGCAACACTTTACCAAGACGCAGCATTCGTACCACTACACTGGCAAAGTGAAGCATGGGGCGCAAAGTCTAACGTAGGTGCAGCAGCAGTAGTAAACCCAATGGTTATGCCTTACTTCGGCGACCTAGTAGTAAAATAATTTAGCCATAGTCTTGAGCCTTCGTGATGAGGCTCAAGACTCGCTAGACCAATTAAGTTTTGGTACTTGGCCTATCTTCAGTCGGGTTGAGTACCATTTTTAAAGACTGAAAGTTTTATCTTGTTCACTTTGAACTCGATAGTCATGGATAGAAAAGGGGCAAGGAATGTTTACGTTTCTGGTCAAGCGCCTGTTTCAGGCACTGATAGTGATGTTTGTGATCAGTTTGGTGGCGTTTGCCATTCAGGATAACCTGGGTGACCCGTTACGTGAGTTAGTTGGGCAGTCGGTTTCAGAGTCGGAGCGTCAAGCGCTACGTGATGAACTAGGCCTAAACGATCCCTTCATTACAAAATACTCTCGCTTTGTAGGCGCCGCTCTACAGGGTGATCTTGGTACTTCATACTTCTTCAAACGTCCGGCTGTGGACGTAATCATGGATAAATTGGTGGCGACACTCGAACTGGTGTTCGGTGCCTCAATTATCATCGTTTGTTTGTCTATCCCATTGGGCGTGTATTCAGCGATTCATCCAAAAAGCATTTTCACCAAGATAGTCATGGCTGGCAGTAGTGTCGGTATTTCAGTACCGGTTTTCTTAACTGCAATCATGTTGATGTACGTTTTCTCTATCGAGTTAGGCTGGTTACCTTCGTTTGGCCGTGGTGAAACCGCCAACTGGTTTGGCTGGGAATCTGGTTTCTTAACACTAGATGGCCTAGCACACTTAGTACTTCCAAGCGTGGCGTTAGCATCGATCATGTTGCCACTATTCATTCGTTTGGTTCGTTCTGAAATGCTAGAAGTACTGAGCTCTGAATACATCAAGTTTGGTAAAGCGAAAGGCTTGGCACTAAACAAAATCTATTACCAACATGCACTTAAAAATACCATGCTACCAGTACTGACGGTGGGTGGTGTTCAGATTGGTACTATGGTGGCTTACACCATTCTGACTGAAACCGTATTCCAGTGGCCAGGTACTGGTTTCCTTTTCCTAGAAGCGATTAACCGTGTAGATACACCACTTATCACGGCCTACGTTATCTTTGTAGGTTTGATTTTCGTTGTGACTAACACGATTGTTGACTTGTTGTACGGTGTGATTAACCCAACCGTGAACATTACAGGTAAAGGAGCATAATCATGGAACAAGTATCTCAAGCTCCAACCCGTTGGGAGCGCTTTAAAAAGTCAGACATTCTGTACTATTTCTTACGCGATAAAGTCGCAATGGTGAGCTTTGCCGTCTTTACCGTTTTCTTAGTGATGGCATTAGCTGCACCACTAATCGCGCCAACGGATCCGTACGATGTTACGTCTATCGATATCATGGATTCTGAGCTTCCTCCATCGTGGATGGAAGACGGCGATGAACGCTTTATTCTTGGTACCGATGAGCAGGGCCGTGATATTTTCTCGACTATGCTGTACGGCTCTCGTTTATCTCTGACGATTGGCTTCCTTGCGGTTGGCTTACAGCTGTTTTTAGGCATCATCATTGGTTTGTCTGCGGGTTACTTCGGTGGTCGTATCGATAGCTTCCTAATGCGTTTTGCTGATGTCCAGCTCTCGTTCTCAACCATGATGGTAGCGATCATCGTATCCGCTATTTTCAAAGCGAGCTTCGGTAGTGACTTCTATGCGCAATATGCAGTAGTGATGCTGGTGGTGATTATCGGTATTGCGGAATGGCCTCAGTATGCGCGTACGATTCGTGCATCGGTATTGGCAGAGAAGAAAAAAGAATACGTAGAAGCGGCACGTGTGATGGGCTTTAAAGCACCACGTATCATGTTCCGTCATATTCTGCCTAACTGTCTGTCGCCAATCTTAGTTATTTCGACAGTACAGGTGGCAAACGCCATCATGTCAGAAGCGGCACTTTCTTTCCTTGGTTTAGGTTTACCGGTAGACCAACCATCGTTAGGTGCACTAATCAGCACAGGCTTTAACTATATTTTCTCAGGCGCGTGGTGGATCACTGCATTCCCTGGTGTACTTCTAGTGACATTAGTACTGGTTATTAACCTACTTGGTGACTGGTTACGCGACGTATTTAACCCTAAAATTTACAAAGGGTGATCAGAGGCAATTGATTTTCAATCAAAAAACTCTCTAAACTAAGAGTCGTAAGCAATTACGGCTCTTTTTTTGCTTATAGTTTAAGGAAGAACGGAATTCATCTTTTATCGACAAGGGGTCGATAATAATTTCTCTCTCGAAGATTTAGAGTGATGAGTATGAAAATGAGTAAAATTTCAGGATCATGTTATAAGCGGTTCATGCGTTATCGCTTTGGACTCATGGCTCTGTCGGTGTTATTTGCTAGCCAAGTGAATGCTGAGTCATTCCTGTGCGACGCCACCCAAGCCAGTTCCAACCAGCTTCCAGTATTAGAACAATCTTGCCCAATCGGCAAAGGGCTATGGGGTAATAGCGCTCCTAGCAGTAGCCAAGACTCTTCATTGTTTTGGATTCAATGTGGCCTGCTCGCCAAACCACTTTCTCTTGAAAAAGCTAAACCGATTTATCAGAAAATCTCGACAAACGTTTGGATGAAGCCTGAGCAAAAGGGCTACCGCTGCTTGATAGGCCCATATAACACCTATCCAGATGCTAAGCGTGATCTTTCCCAAGTTCGAACGTTAGAAGAGTACCCAGAAGCTTTCATTCGTATGGTGACTAAGAAACCTATGATGAAGAAGTCGATGGCCGAACAGCCAATGGCGCGCGATTCGAAGCCTGCCATGGCAGAAAAGCCAATGAAAGCGGCAACGCCGGTGGCAATGAAACCTCAACCTAAGCCAGTTCTTGCCGAGAAGGCATACCCTAAAGAGGAAGAAATGGCGACGTTAACCATTGAAAAGCGCTTGTCTGCGACGGTTGCAGGGCGTGAGTATATGGTGCCATACCTATTGGATGACGAGCATCAATTCTATATGGAGCACAATAAGCCTTGGAATCGTTTAGATTACGAAAGTGCCAAGCTCGTGTGTTTCGATGTCGACATGCGTCTATCGACTGAAGAAGAGTGGCAGCGCCTGCTCGAATCGAACGTGATGGAGCGAGATGATTGGCCAATGCATCTACCGTATTGGGGCGGATTGAAAAAGGGCTTATTTACCAATGGAAATATTACTCAGCTTCGCGGCACTTCGTTACTGAACGTATTGTGCGTGAAGTGATGCTCGAGAGCTTTTGAGCTATCGTAGGCCAAAAGGTCTAAACACAAGAAACCCCAGCGTATTGCTGGGGTTTTTCGTTTTAGTCTGACTTACCGTCTTTTTCAGCCAATTCTAAATACCGCTTCTCGATGAACTCTTTCTCTTTAACTTGATGTTGCATCTGTTTTTGTAAAGTGAGCAGTTGCTGTTTGAGCTCTTTGGCTTCTTCTGCTGCGGCCGCACCGGGCTGTGCCGCTAATTGGTGTTTGTAGTCTTCAATCGTTTCGAGCAGCCTTTGTTTTTCTTGCCTAAAGTCTGGTGCTGAACTCTGTAGGCCGCCGTTTTCACTGATCATGATGTACTCTCGTTCTAAGTGCTCAAATTGCTTTTCAATTTCTTCTTTTTGCTGACGTAGACTTTCGACGGTATCGTCTTTTTCGAGCAAGATGACTTTCGCCTTTCTGAGTTTGTTGACGCTGCTATCGAGGTCGTTTTTGAGCTTTTTGATTAACAGCTTAGATTTAGAGAGCTTGTGATTAAGGTCATCAATAATCACTAGGTCTTGATCGCTTTGAGCTGCGGGAGAGTCTTGAATGGCTGACATTTGGCTTTCCAGTGCTTGTTGGATCTGCATTAATGCCGTTAAGGTTTCACTGTTATCGTTAGCATCATGAATCGCGAGTTCCAGTTGGGCTTGATACTCTTTTCTTTCCTCTTCACCGAGCTCTTTGGCTTTGAACTGGGCAGTAAACTTACGTAGTTCTCTTAGCATCAGAAACAAAATAACGAACCAGAAAAACAAGATAGCCAAGCCAAGGTTAATCCCGAGCGCGAGCAGTAGTTCGTAATCCAATTGGGAAGATATCGTCTCTGGTGACATGATGCTGGCGGCTCCATATCGTATAAGTTATTGACTAAGTTTAGGTGCTGTAAGCAATCGTGCCTATAATTTAAACAGCTGGGCACTAAGGATTGGAGTACGGTGAAAATATTAATCGTGGATGACAGTAAGGCGACACTCGAAATTGTAAAGCGCGCTTTAGAAGGGTTTGGTTATCGACGCCTATCGATCGAAAAAACCAGCTGCGCGTTAGATGCGTTGCAGCATATTGAGCAATGGCAGCCTGAAATTGTGCTGACGGATTGGCACATGCCAGACATGACAGGGCTAGAGCTAGTGGAACAAGTGTCTGCTCAATTTCCTGATATCAAGTTAGCGATGATCACCACCGTGGACGATGAGCAACATATTAAGCAAGCGCAGGCAGCAGGGGCGAGCTTTGTACTTTCAAAACCTTTTGATGATGAAGATTTACACCAGAAGTTGCTGCCTTTAGTGCAAGGCGCAGAAGAGAGTCAGTTCGAGCTTGACCAGATTGTTGAAGTGCAAAAAGAGTTGGCGTTACCAAAATTGACTCAGTTGGAGAAGTTGCTGAAGAAGGTGGTACACAGCGATATTGAGTTGAACAATATACGTCAGCAGTTATTTGATGAAAGTAAGTTGCCCGTGCTGTTGGCCATTTATGCCGATGGAGAAACCCAAAAACCTCGAGCTGTCGCGATTTTGGATATTTACGCTGCGTGCGTATTTGCCGCTAGTAACCCTTCGATTGATGTTGCCGAAATGCAGAAGTCGATTCACAGCAAAGTCGTGAGCAAGGCTATTTTTGAGACGTGTCAGCAAGTGCTAGATAAGTCTTCCTTGGCATTTTTAGATTCTAATTCTCGTAAAAGTCTACGCCTTAAAAACATCAGCTTTGTGCCAACAGCCTTTGATAAATTGAAAGTGCTATTTGAGAAAGGAGCGGACAAACGGGTCGACTTCTCTTGCCAACTGCATGAAATGGCGCAAGGCAAGGTGACAATTGTTGGGTTTTAAAAAAGCAGGCTCAAGGCCTGCTTTTTATATCGAATTCATTTGTTAGTGCATTAGCGCATGGTAACGAATTCTTCGCTGCCTGTTGGGTGAATTGCCACAACAGAATCGAAATCAGCTTTGGTTGCGCCCATCTTCATTGCTACACCGAAGCCTTGAATCATTTCGTCAACAGTAAAACCGATGCCGTGTAGGCCAACAACCGTTTCTTCTTCGCCAGCACATACTAGCTTCATCTTACAAGGTTGACGGTGCTTAGTTACCGCTGTGTACATCGCAGTGAAACCTGATGTGTAGACTTTGATGTTGTCTTTGCCGTACTTCTCTTCTGCTTCTTGAGTCGTTAGGCCGATAGTACCGATTGGTGGGTGGCTAAATACCACTGTTGGAACCAATTCGTAGTCCATCTTTGCGTTCGTTTTACCGTTGAATAGGCGCTCAGACAGTTGACGACCTGCTTTAACAGCGACAGGAGTCAGTTCGATACCACCTTCCATGATGTCACCTACACAGTAGATGCCTTTCACGTTGGTTTCTTGGTATTCGTCTACTTTGATGTAGCCACGGTCATTTGTTTCAACGCCAGTTGACGCTAGGTTGATAGCATCAGTTGCTGGGTGACGACCGATTGCCCAGATGAGTGTATCCACGTTTTGTGTTTCACCATTTTCTAGGTGCAGCGTTAGGCTACCGTCTGCTTCTTTCACCACTTCTTTTGGAACAGAGTGCGTGTGCAGTGTTGGGCCTTCCGTATTCATCACTTCTACTAGCGTTTCAACGATCATTGGGTCGAAGCTGCGTAGTGGGGACTCTTTACGGCAGAATAGGTGTGTTTCAGTACCTAGTGCGTGAAGTACACCTGCAATTTCAACTGCAATATAACCTGCACCGATAACCGCAACGCGTTTTGGCTGTTCGTTTAGCTCGAAGAAGCCGTTTGAATCGATACCGTATTCTGCGCCTGGGATATTTGGAATAGTTGGGCGGCCACCAACAGCGATCAGGATGTGATCCGCAGTGTATTGCTCGCCATTCACTTCAACGGTTTTTTCGTCAACGAATTTAGCAAAACCTTTGATTACGTTTACTTTATTGTTACCTAGTACGCGGTCGTAAGATTGGTGAATACGGCCAATGTATGCTTGGCGGCTTTCTACCATTTTGCTCCAGTCGAAGCCTTTTACGTCTACGTCGAAGCCGTAGTCTTCAGCGTATAGGTTCATCGCTTCAGCGACTTGAGCACCATGCCACATAACCTTCTTAGGAACACAGCCAACGTTTACACAAGTACCGCCTAGATCCTGAGCTTCGATTAGTGCAACTTTAGCGCCGTACATAGAAGCACGGTTAGCCGATGCAATACCACCAGAGCCGCCGCCAATACAGATGTAATCAAAATGAGTCGCCATTACTTTCTCCAATTATTATCGTGAGAGGGTTTCATTGATATCCAAAGGCAACGCTCTCAATGTGAATTTGTTATCTATCTTGATATGGAGGACAGATCGGTTGAACTCAATCTATCCTTTGTAATTAGTTGTTTGCTCTTATCGCTGAATCTTCTATTGAGCGGTAAAAGCCAAAACAGAGTCGCTTTATTCCGGTACGATCCAGTCTACTTTGATATGACCTGTCGCGGGCGCAATTGCTTCCTTCAAGAAAGGCAAAATCGCATTCATTTGGCTTTCAAGTTTCCAAGGAGGGTTAATCACAATCATGCCAGATGCTGTCATGCCGCGTTCGTTGGTGTCAGGAGAGACACCAAGCTCAATTTGAAGAATTTTACGAATGCCTAAGCTTTCTAGCCCTTCGATCATATCTTCGATGTCACAACGGTTTACTACTGGGTACCAAATCGCATAGATACCCGTAGCCCAACGCTTATGACTTTGAGCGATGGCAGTCACCACATCGCGATATTCTTTTGCCAGCTCGTAAGGTGGGTCAATCAGGACTAGGCCGCGACGCTCTTTGGGTGGCAAGCTGGCTTTTAGACGCTGAAAACCGTCTTCTTTGTAGATCGACACTTGGCGATCACGGTGGAATTCTTGTTCCAGTAAAGGGTGATCAGCTGGGTGAAGCTCGGTTAATACCATGCGGTCTTGATCGCGTAGGTGCGCACGAGCCACTCGCGGAGAGCCTGGGTAATAACGAAGTTTATCGCCGTTGTTGAGCTCTGAAATGGCATTCAAGTAACTTTGAATGTCTTCAGGAATGTCTTGTTGATCCCATACTCGAGAAATACCTTGCTTGTATTCTCCCGTCTTTTCAGACCACTCATGGGTTAAATCGTAACGACCTACACCAGAGTGAGTATCGTGATAGACAAAAGGTTTATCTTTTTGTTTCAAAGCATTAAGAATAAGGCTTTGTACGATATGTTTAACCACATCGGCATGATTGCCAGCGTGGAAGCTGTGGCGATAACTTAACAAATTAAACTCTCGTAACACTCTGTTGGTGAGTGTAGTTAGTGTAGGTGGATATAATCAGTTCATTATACGCGACTATTGAAATTTCTATAAGCTACCACTATTTAATAGTTAACAACTTAAGGTTTTTCTTGTCTGGTTTGCTGCTTTGGCGAACGTGAATTACCTATAAGACGATCCAATTCGAAGAAAGACGACAACGTCTGAAACCCAAAGGAATGTTTATATGTCTAATCCGCTCCTCACTTTTACGGATTTACCTCCGTTTTCCCTTATTAAGCCTGAGCATGTAAAGCCTGCGGTTGAAGCTATCATCGCGGACTGTCGCCGTAAAATCGAAGAAGTATTAGAAGGCAATACAGCACCGAGCTGGAGTAATTTGATCGCGCCAATTGAAGAAGTGGATGATCGCTTAAGCCGTATTTGGTCTCCTGTGAGTCACATGAATTCAGTCGTGAACAGCGATGAGCTGCGCGACGCGTACGAAAGCTGCTTGCCGTTACTTTCTGAATATGGAACTTGGGTTGGTCAACACAAAGGGCTGTTTGAAGCGTATAAAGCGATCAAAGCGAGCGAAGAGTTTGCTTCTCTAAGCCAAGCTCAGAAAAAAACCATTACCGATGCACTGCGTGATTTTGAGTTATCGGGTATCGGGCTACCTGCCGATGAGCAGCACCGTTACGGTGAGATCAGCAAACGCATGTCGGAGTTGGGGTCTCAGTTCTCGAACAACGTGCTGGATGCGACAATGGGTTGGACCAAGCAAATAGCCGATGACGCGGATTTAGCAGGTATGCCTGAATCGGCACTTGCGGCAGCAAAAGCTGCAGCGGAAGCGAAAGAAGTTGAAGGTTACTTACTGACGTTGGATATGCCGTCTTATCTACCTGTGATGACTTACTGTGACAACCAAGCGCTACGTAAAGAGTTGTACGAAGCATATGTAACGCGTGCATCAGATCGTGGCCCAAATGCTGGTCAGTGGGACAACACAGAAATCATTACCGAGCAGCTAAAACTGCGTCATGAAATCGCGCGCATGTTAGGTTTCGGTACCTATAGCGAAAAGTCATTGGCAACGAAAATGGCCGAAACTTCTGATCAAGTTCTGGGTTTCTTGAATGACTTGGCGGTAAAAGCGAAGCCACAAGGTGAGCGTGAAGTTGAAGAATTGCGCCAGTTTGCTGAAAAAGAGTTTGGTGTATCTGAGCTTGAACTGTGGGATATCGCTTACTACAGCGAGAAGCAAAAACAACATCTATTCCAAATTTCGGATGAAGAGCTTCGCCCTTACTTCCCAGAATCAAAAGCGGTAAGTGGACTGTTTGAAGTATTAAACCGTGTGTTTGGTATGACAGTGACAGAGCGCGAAGGCGTTGATACTTGGCATGAGTCGGTACGTTTCTTTGATATCTTCGATGCCGAAGGCACGCTACGTGGTAGCTTCTATCTTGATTTGTACGCTCGTGAACACAAGCGTGGTGGCGCGTGGATGGACGATTGTCGTGGGCGTCGTATTACCGAGTCAGGTGAATTACAAACGCCAGTGGCTTACCTAACGTGTAACTTCAATAAGCCCGTTGGTGATAAACCAGCCCTATTTACTCATGACGAAGTCGTGACGCTATTCCACGAGTTTGGTCACGGTATTCACCATATGCTTACTCAAGTGGACGCAGGCGCGGTATCGGGCATCAATGGTGTGCCATGGGATGCGGTAGAGCTACCAAGCCAATTCCTAGAAAACTGGTGTTGGGAAGAGCAAGCGTTAGCGTTCATTTCAGGCCATTTTGAAACGGGTGAAGCGTTACCAAAAGAGATGCTGGAAAAAATGCTCGCGGCGAAGAACTTCCAATCAGCGATGTTTATTTTGCGTCAGCTTGAATTTGGTCTGTTCGACTTTACGTTGCACGCTGAGTACGACCCTGAAGTGGGGGCTCGTGTACTCGAAACGTTAGCTGCGGTGAAATCTAAAGTGGCGGTACTACCAAGTATTGAATGGAACCGTTTCTCACACAGCTTTGGCCATATTTTCGCTGGTGGTTACAGTGCAGGCTACTACAGCTACTTGTGGGCTGAAGTGCTATCGGCTGATGCATTCTCTGCATTTGAAGAAGAAGGTATTTTTAATACTGAAACGGGCAAACGCTTCTTGAATAACGTTCTTGAAATGGGTGGCAGTGAAGAGCCGATGGAGCTATTCAAACGCTTCCGTGGTCGTGAGCCACAAATCGATGCGATGCTACGCCATGCGGGTATTAAAGCGTAATGATTTAGCCCCCCAAACGATAAAGAGCCTCGATTGAGGCTCTTTTTGTATCTGGTGATTGAAGTTTGATTACGGATTTACGTTGCGATTGATCGGGTTTTGCAGCGAGATTAGGGTCTCGGTGGATTGCACTTCATCGATCGCTTGCAGCTTATCAATCAATACAAATTGCAGTTCTTCGATGGATTTACACATCAGCTTCACGAAGATGTTGTAGGCGCCAGTGGTGTAATAGGCTTCTACCACCTCATCTAATGCGTTGAGCTTTTCAATCGCCGAGTGATAATCACGCGCGGCATTCAAGTTTATACCGATAAAACAGCACACGTCATAGCCCAACTTCTTGGTGTTTACGATCACTTCCGTACCTTGAATGATATCGGCGGACTTCATCTTCTCGATTCGTACGTGGATTGTGGCAGGGCTGACATCAAACAGCTTAGCCATTTCCGCGTAAGGCGTTCGAGCATCTTCCATTAAAGTTTTTAAAATGGCGCGATCTAAGTCGTCCAAACGAGCTTGTGAAGTCGGCATATCCAATCCTTGTAATTGAGCGAAAACTTATAGGATGAAGTACATTTAATACTCAAGGGTGATAATATTAACAGTATCCATGTTGTTAAGGTGAAATCAGTGCGCTTTTCTTTTATTTTTCTCGCGATGTTCTGGAGTGTATTTGCGACAGCAGAGTCAAGAGATGTGCTGGTTGTGCATTCCTATCACCATGGTTTTTTTTGGACCGACCGCTTCCAAAGTGGCTTAGCCAGTCAGCTGAACAGCGAAGAAATTCCTTACCGCGTGGTCTATCTCGATACCAAGCGCACGCAAAATCAAGATTACCTCGATCAGCTTTATCGCCTCTACAAAACCAAGCTTTCTCATGAAAAGTTTAGCGCTATCGTGGTCAGCGATAACAATGCTTTGAATTTAATGCAGCGCTTAGCGCCAGAGCTGGGTGATACGCCAGTGATTTTCGGCGGCATTAATAACTACTCCTCGCGGATGCATCAAGATATTAACGCCACCGGTGTGATTGAAGACATCGATCTACTCAGCAATATTTCGTTGATTCAAAGACTGCAGTCTGGGGTGGAAAAAATTTATGTCGTGTCTGACTTTTCCATTACAGGTGATGCGATTCGCGCGCAAATCGATAAGTTTTTAGTGGCTCACCCTGAATATCAAGACATGGTAAAACACTATGTGCCAGAGTCTTTTGATCAAATGCGTCAAGATGCGAGCAGCATGGAACAGACCAATAGCGTACTGTTCTGGGCGTATTATCGCGATAAGCAAGGCTACATCAGTGATGATCAAGATTGGATTAAATTGAATCAAGAATCGAATGTGCCGATCTACATGGTGCATGACCTTGGGCTTGGCCATGGCGCAGTTGGTGGGGTGATTCAAAGTGGTTTTGTGCAAGGGCGCGAAGCAGGGCGAATGCTTGTGAGAGTACTGTCCCAACCTCAACAGGCGCTACCTAAAGTGAGAGCGGGGTCGCCTGAAATCAAGCTCGATTACCAAATGGTGAAACGTTGGAATTTAGGGGCCGATGGCGAAGCAAGTGCGACCTTCTTTAATAAGCCTCAACCGTTTTTTGTACGCTACCAAACGGAAATCCAAACCTTAAGTAGCGTATTTTTGCTGATGGCGATCATCATTTTAGCGCTGGCGTATTATCTGAAACGTCTTAAGCGTAGCGAAACTACCAGCCGCAAAAACCAACTGCTACTGGAATCGATTTTTGACCAAAGCCTGCAGTACATCGGCATCATTGATCAGCAAGGTAAGCTTGTGTCGAGCAATAGTAAATTGCACGAACTGTTGTATAACCAAGGGTTTCATTTAGACGCTAACCTTTGGCAGCACAAACATTGGGAAGAGAGCGCAGCAAAAACGCTGAATGATTACTTCTCGGGTGGTGAACCTTACAGCACATTGCATTTTGAAGCGGAGATTTGGTGTCGCGATCAAGGCTCATTAATCTTAGAAGTTTCCATTAAACCATTGCCGAATCAAGAACTCGGAATCATTCAGTTTTTATTAGAAGCTCGGGATGTTACGTCGAGAAAGTTTGCGGAAAGTAAGCTGTTTCAGCGTGAATCAAACCTGCGTTTATATTACGACAAACAGCCAGTCATGATGGTGACTCTAGACGCCAATAACCGCATTCAACAGGTTAACCAATTTACTGAACAGCTGTTGGGTTATACCCCGGATGAGTTGTTGGGCCATCGTCCACGTGAGTTCTACGTGGATGAAAATGCATTGATCCCACGTCAGGTGCTGTTGCTACCTCAGCAGACAACCAAAGGAGTGTGGCGACGCGATATCCAGTATCGGCATGCGAGTGGTAAAACTATTTGGGTACGAGAAAATATTCGTCCGCTGACGGACTCAGATCAGTTACTGATTGTTGGCGAAGACATTTCGGAGACTCGCGAGCTTGCCGAGCAGTTAGAATATCAAGCCAGCTATGATTTATTGACCGATACCTATAACCGTAACTATTTCGAGATTGTGCTAGGAAAAGCGCTCAAAGAAGTAGAGACGCACATGCGTACTCACGCCATGCTGTACCTCGATTTAGACCAGCTAAAAGTCCTTAATGATACTGCTGGTCATGAAGCTGGTGACGCCGCGATTTTGTTCTGTGCCGGGCTGTTGGAAGACGTTCTGCCTTACAACGCAATATTAGCGCGTATGGGCGGTGATGAATTTGCTGTGCTACTCAAAGACTGTACCGAGCGCGATGCCATTACAACTTGCCGAAGCATTATCTCGACAATGAGCGAACAAGCCTTCTTGTGGGACGATATTCGATTGCACCTGACGTGTTCGATAGGGATCCGTCTGATTGACCATACCGCGTCGTCAGGGCAAACCGTTCATGCCCAAGCTGATGCCGCGTGCCATGGAGCGAAGGAAGCAGGGCGTAATCGCTACAACCTTTATCATGAAGATGATGAAGCGCAACAGCGCCGTCATTTGGAAATGGAAAGCGTTAATTTAGTCCATGATGCATTGGCGCATGACCGACTAGAACTTTTTGCACAGCGGATCATGAGTTTCGATGAAGCAAGCGAAAAAATGCATTTTGAAATTTTGGTTCGAATCAAAAACAGCAAAGGAGAGTACATTTCTCCAGGCATTTTTATGCCCGCTTCTGAGCGTTATAATATTGCGCATTTGATTGACCGTCAGGTAGTCAGTCAGACGTTGACCTGGTTAGAAGCTCACCCCGACGCCATTGAAGAACTTGGTTTGTGTTCGATTAACTTATCTGGCCACTCGATGGGCAACCGAGAGTTCATTGAATTCTTGCTGGAAAGCTTGGAACAATCGGCAGTGCCTTGCGAAAAATTGTGTCTGGAAATCACTGAAACTGCCGCAATGAGCAATATGAATCAAGCGATTGAATTCTTTACCCAAGTGAAAGAATTAGGCTGCTTAATTGCGCTTGATGATTTTGGTTCGGGTTTATCGTCGTTTGGTTATTTGAAAAAGCTGCCAGTAGATATTGTGAAAATCGATGGTCTGTTTGTGCGTGATATTGATGTCAATGAAATGGACCACGTTATGGTTCGCTCGATCAACGACTTAGCGCAGCAGATGGGTAAGCGCACTGTGGCGGAGTTTGTTGAAAATACCCAGATTATCGACAAGCTACTTGAGCTGGGCGTTACCTATGGGCAAGGCTACATTATTGGTAGGCCAAAACCATTGGCAGAATTAGTGGATGAGTTAATGCTGGAAAAGAGCCTTTAATCCGGTGAGTCACGCATTCTTATTTGTCATTCAATCGGGTACACTGCGACCTCTTTGAATCCTTCACCTTGGCGGAGATCCCCTTGCAGCTTCAACTTATTTGCGAAGACCCTAATCAAACTGAACGCTTAGACGTATTGGCTGAGCGCTGGCATTTAACGCACGATCAAAATAGTGAGTTTGCGTTAGTTTTAACAGAACAAAGATTAGAGCTGCGTAAAGTCGATGAGCCGAAGCTCGGGGCTATTTTCGTGGATTTAGTGGGTGGCGCGGTAGGTCATCGACGTAAGTTTGGTGGCGGTAAAGGCCAAGCCATTGCAAAAGCGGCAGGGTTGAATAAAGGTGCTACACCAACGGTACTCGATGGCACTGCGGGCTTAGGGCGTGATGCTTTTGTACTGGCCTCTCTGGGTTGCAAAGTACAAATGGTGGAGCGTCACCCTGTGGTCGCTGCGCTGTTGGATGACGGGATTGAGCGCGCCAAGCAAGATCCTAGCATTGGCGGTTGGGTTGGTGAGCGAATGAAGCTGCTACACGCTTCTAGCCATGATGCGCTCGACAAATTGGCTCAAGACCCGAACTTCGAACAGCCTGATGTAGTGTATCTCGACCCTATGTACCCACATCCAGAAAACAAAAAGAAATCAGCGTTGGTTAAGAAAGAGATGCGCGTATTCCAATCTTTGGTGGGTGCCGATCTGGATGCCGATGGTTTGCTGCAGCCAGCTTTGGCACTCGCCAGTAAGCGCGTGGTCGTGAAAAGACCAGATTACGCAGCATGGCTTGATCAGCAAAAACCTAGCATGGCTATCGAAACTAAAAAAAATCGTTTTGATGTCTATGTAAAGGCATCAATGACTTAGCAATTTCGTGCTAAAAACTTACTAATAAAGCCTTGCTTAACGCGTATTCTAAAGGTATATCTAACTAAGAATTATTATTATTCTTAGCTGGAGTTGTAGCATGGCTAAACGTTTTTGTAAGTTAAATCGTCGAGATATCAGTGAGCACTTAGGAGAGATCCACAGTTTGGTCACTGAACCTAAATTCGTGTGCCGTTCGTGTGCGCGCTCTTCCGCAGATAAAAATAACTTATGCAAACCTGCTGCAATTCCGCCCGCGAGCTGCCAATCTAAACCGGATGCCGAGAAAGTGGCTTGTGGTTTATTAGCGGAAACTTTGCCAAGCCGTAGTGAGCCTGTGACGCTGAATGTTGTAGCAGCAGAAGCTCCGCAGCCAGTTGCGGCCGAAATGCTGGATAAAAAGTCGCTGAAGAAGGCAAAGAAAGCGCTTAAGAAACAGAAAAAACACGCGAAAGCGTTAGCAAAAGTCGTCAAGAAACAACAAAAGCTGCTTAAAAAGCATCAATCGCTAGAAAAGCAATTTAGCCGACTTAATCAAAGCATGGACAATATTGAAAGTGCGACCTTCTCTGCCGGGCAGGTTCACTAGGCAAAATGTATAAGCCATCAATGACTGCTTTGTTGAAATAAATGGAATACAAAAAAAGAGCGCTTTAATAGCGCTCTTTTTCGTTTCAGTAACTTTTTAAATCCGGGTGATACTTCACCTGGGTTAGCTAGCTTTTTGCAACATCGCTTGTCGGAGTCGCGTTGTTAATGCGCTTTTTCACCCAAGTCTCATTAACCCACAGCGACAGTAGAATAATGCCACCACCGGTAGCGAGTCGCACAAGATCGACATCACGATTCCAAATCAGAATATTGACCACTAGCCCAGCAGGAACCAGTGCGTTGTTCATAACGGCGAGTGCACCAGCATTGACGGTACAAGCCCCTTTATTCCATACAAAGTAGCCGACCCCAGAAGCAATTAAGCCAAGGTACACTAAGATGCCCCACTGTAGGCTGGTGGTCGGTAATTTGTCGATGTTGCCAAGCAGCATGAAAGCCACAGAGGCGACACAGAGTGCACCTAAGTAAAAGTAGCCAAATACGGTATGTTGAGGCAGCTCTACTGACTCTTGTTCCATCACCACTTTGTAGCTGACTTGGCCAATTGCGAAACATAAGTTCGCGCCTTGAACCACTAAGAAACCCACCAAGAAGTTGTCGTTAATGCCCGCAAACTTGATGAACACGGCCCCTAAAACTGCAATCGCGGCGGTTACCAAATACCAAGGTGAGAATTGGCCTTTCAATAGATCGTAAAGCAGTGTGACGTAAATCGGGGTGAAAACAGTGAACAGTAAGACTTCAGGTACGGAGAGGAGTAAAAAAGATTGGTAGTAGAAGCAGTACATTAAACCTAACTGAATACCGCCAATCGCCATCAGTTTGGCAATGAGGGATTTAGGTACGTCGCGGAATTTGAGGAAAGGCAAAAATACTAGGCTAGCTAAGCCCACACGCATCAGAACCGAAAACCATGAATCAACCTGACCCGCGAGATAAACGCCGATCAGGCTAAATGAGAACGCCCATAATAGGGTGACAGCAGCGAGATAACTCATAAATAATAATCATTTCGTGAATGGATACGCCGCAGTTTAACGAAGTTATCGCTATTAGTCCTCCGAATCCTTAAGTGGAATGACCAACATATCAACCGGAGAGGCGTTGATGAGTTGCCTAGTGGAAGAGAGTAATTTGCTCCAGAAATCTTGGTGGTGGCCGCACACGACTAAATCAATATTAAATTCTTTTATAGTGTCACACAGCTCATGGCTGAGATCGCCACTACCAATCAATGTGTGAGTCACTGGGTAGCGCGCATGTTCCGCAAAGTTTTGCAGTTGGATGCGTGAGGCTTCCATAGCTTGATGCTGGGTTTCAGCCATGTTGATGTCAATTAAACCTGTGTAGAGCTCGGCGTAATTGATATCGATATGAATAAAGGAAACCTTGGCCTCGAGTGGTTTGGCGAGGGCTACGGCTTTATCCACCAGAATCTTACTGTCGTCTGATAAATCGACGGCGACTAAAATATGTTGGTAACTCATACGACTATCTCCCTACTTATGAACTTATTATAGGTTAGCACCAGACAATTTCCTTTTTTGACTGAGCGATCGCATATCCATTGGTTTGCGTAACAAAGTGAGGGATGATTGAGCTACGAGATATTGATTAAATAATGATATAGTAGAATAAATTTAAGGCGTAACTAGGAGACTTCAATGCTGTCTAAAACTATGGTTGAACAACTGAATGAGCAAATTAATCTAGAATTTTTCTCATCCAATCTATACTTACAAATGAGTGCTTGGTGTGAAGATAACGGATTTGAAGGTGCAGCCGAGTTTTTACGCGCTCATGCAGTCGAAGAAATGGAGCACATGCAACGCCTGTTTACTTACGTAAGCGAGACGGGTGCAATGCCAATCTTAGGGGCGATTGAAGCGCCTAACCATGACTTTGAAAGCCTAGGTGCGGTATTCCGTGAAACTTACGAACACGAGCAAATGATCACTCAAAGAATCAATAAATTGGCTCATGTTGCTTTCACAAACCAAGATTACTCAACGTTTAACTTCCTGCAATGGTACGTTGCAGAGCAGCACGAAGAAGAAAAGCTGTTTAAAGGTATTTTGGATAAGCTAGAACTTGTTGGTGAAGACGGTAAAGCGTTGTTCTTCATTGATAAAGATTTAGCGCAATTGGCAAAGGAAGGTTCATCTTCAATAATGGAAGCTCCTGCAGTTTAATACTGTGAGAAATTAGCCACTGGTTGTCTTTTTCTCTTGAGCTTCTTGAAGATGTAGGGAGGAAGAGATGATCAGCGGAGACACTATTCTATTTGCACTGATGTTGGTGACGTGTGTTAACTGGGCTCGATATTTAACGGCGCTACGCACACTGATATACATTATGCGTGAAGCTCACCCATTGCTTTATCAACAAGTTGATGGTGGTGGCTTTTTCACTACGCATGGCAATGTGACCAAGCAAGTTCGTCTTTTCCATTACATTAAAAGTAAAGAGTATCATCATCATCACGATACCGTGTTTACTTCCAAATGTGATCGAGTCCGAGAGCTATTCATTTTGTCTATGTCGTTGCTGGGCGTTACCTTGTTGGCAGCCTTTATCGTGTAGAAATGCACGCTAGGCTTGCTTGATTAGGTTGAGCGATTGTTCATCAATTGCATTGTGTGATTTTGCCGTTAGAATAGCGACAAATTAGTAAGGATGTGCTGTTTTGCACATCCTTTTTTATTGGCTGAAGTCAAACGACAGGACATCATTTGACCGAGCGAGAAAGGTATTGGTAAGCAGACTGCTATGAGTGAAAAATTTGATGTAATCGTGATTGGTGCTGGTGCCGCAGGCTTAATGTGTGCTGCGGAAGCTGGAAAGCGAGGTCGACGTGTATTGGTTGTTGATCATGCGAAAAAGCCGGGACGTAAAATTCTTATCTCTGGTGGCGGCCGTTGTAACTTCACAAACTACGATGTGAGTGCGAATAACTTCCTCTGCAACAACCCCCACTTCGTGAAATCTGCTTTGTCTCAGTATACCAACTGGGACTTCATTTCAATGATTAGCAAACATGAAATCGAATTTGAAGAGCGCGATCACGGGCAACTGTTTTGCGTGAATGATCATACCGCTAAAGACATTGTGAAGATGCTGCTTAGTGAATGTGACATGCCCAATATCTCGCAGCGTTACCAGTGTGATGTACACTCGATCGAGAAAACAGATACCGGGTTTACCTTGCATGCCAATACCGATGTACTGGAATGTGAATCGTTAGTCGTGGCGACAGGCGGTTTATCAATGCCAAAGCTTGGTGCAACCCCATTTGGCTATAAAATCGCTGAACAGTTCGACCTTCCAGTGCTCCCGACTACAGCAGGTTTAGTTCCGTTTACGCTGCATAAACAAGACAAAGAAGACTTTTCAGAGCTGTCTGGTATCGCGATTCCGGCCGAAATTACAGCGCAAGATGGCACATTGTTCAAAGAAGCCTTGCTGTTTACCCATCGCGGTTTATCTGGCCCTTCAGTCTTACAAATCTCGTCATTCTGGAAAGCAGGACAAGCGGTATCCATCAATTTAGTTCCAGAAGCGGATGTGGCTGAGTTACTGGAGCGTTCACGTGAAAAACACCCAAATCAGAGTTTGAAAAATACTTTAGCGAAAGTATTACCGAAGCGTTTGGTTGAAGTGTTGGTTGAGCGTAAAGAGCTCGATGATAAACCGTTAAAGCAGTTCAATGAAAAGCAGTTAGCCGCCATTGTGGAGCATCTAGAAAACTGGAAAATTGCTCCGAACGGCACTGAAGGCTATCGCACGGCAGAAGTGACGCTAGGCGGCGTAGACACGGATTACCTTTCTTCTAAAACCATGGAATGTAAAAAGGTGTCTGGCCTATATTTCATTGGTGAAGTGATGGACGTAACTGGTTGGTTAGGCGGGTATAATTTCCAATGGTGCTGGTCGAGCGGCTACGTTGCAGGTCAGTGGGTGTAAGGTATCTCCTCCCGTAAGTAATTCGATTATTGCTCACTCTAAAGCGACGAAACTGTTCTATATTAAGAAGGGTAGCGTGCGAAAGGAGTGAGCCAATGAGCCAGCAAGCTTTGATATCCCGTCTCAATGAACTTCCCCGCATTGAGAGCATTCTTCAAGAATTGCTTGAAATGGTGAACCGAGAAAACGTCGATTTCGGCGAATTATCAAAAAAAATGTCGATGGAACAGGTACTGAGTGCTCGTATCTTACGCATGGCAAACTCAGCGCATTTTGGTGGAAACAAACCTGTTTCGACCATTAACGATGCCATCATACGGGTCGGAAGTGGCGCGGTTCGAACTTTAGTTTCCTCTTCTATTCTTTCTAGTGCTTTCCCAAAAATTGAAACCCTTAATGTTAAAGACTATTGGTCGAATACCTTTGAGATTTCGATGATCGCCAGCAAACTCGCAGGACAAATCGGCTTAGATCCGAATGAAGTGTTTACGACTGGGGTTTTGCATAACATCGGCGAATTGATGATCCATTCATTGGTGCCAGAGCAAGCGGTTGAGATCGCTGCTCGAGTCGAAGCGGGTGAAAGTGCTTTAGCAGTGCAAAGAGAAGTTTTGCAAACCGATGCGCCTGAATTGGGTTCACGCTTAGCTCAGGCTTGGAAATTCCCACCAGAAATGGCAGATGCTATCGCCAATGTGAACCGTCCCGGTAAGGCGCGTGTCTCGAAAAAACTGGCGTGTTTGATGTACTTATCGCGCGAAATACACAACCGTTGGGACTCGATGTTGGATGAAAGCGAAAAGCTCGAATTTTTGCATAGCCATCCGGCGGCAAAAGCGCTGAGTATTCCAGATGAGATGATTGCGGTAATTGATGGGGTTAGAGGCCAAGGCAGTGAGCTAGCCTATGAGTTATTCTCAGATTAAGTCGATTGAATAAGTAAAAAGGCTAGCGAATGCTAGCCTTTTTCGTTGGGGCGCCTGCAACAATTAAACGTTAAGACTTGTCGCTGGCTAATGATTTGTTTTTTGAAAACTTCACTTGTTGAATCACTAACCCCGCAATGATCAGCACTAACCCGATGAGAGTGGTTGGGTGAATCTCTTCGCCTATAATGGTGGCCAGCAACATTAACGAGATAAACGGTGAAGCAAAAATAAGGTTGCTGATACGCGCGGTGTTGTTGGTCGATTTTAATGCGCTTAGCCACAGTACGAAAGTAATCCCCATTTCAAATAAACCCACGTAAGTGACAGCGAGCCAGCCTTTAGTACTAATCTGGCTCCAGCTTTCGCCCTCATAGATGCTAAGGCCAATTGCAAATGGCAAGGCGACCAAAAAGCCAAGTAATACCCCGATGACCGGGTCGGCTTTATTTTTGGTATTGAGGATCCAGTACCCAGCCCATAATAAGGTCGAGAGCAACGCTAACCCTACCCCGAGCGGGCTATCAAACTGCATCCCAAGCACATTCCCTTTGGTCGCAATAACCACTACCCCTAAATAGCTGAATGCGCAGGCTACCCAGTCTTGTTTGCGGATTTTCTGCCCAAGAAATACCGCCGCCATTAGTGTTAAGGTGATGGCCCAGCTGTAGTTGATAGCTTGCGCTTGAGAAGCGGGTAATAAGTCGTACGCTTTGAATAAAATCAGGTAGTAAGCCAGTGGGTTTATCAACCCAAGCAATAAGTAATACCAAGGGTTAGATAAAAAGGTGGTGCTGAGCTGCGATAGTTTACCTTGTACGAAACAGATAATAATTAAAGCGATAGAAGATACGACGCTAGCGATCGTCAGCATTTGGATCGGTGAAAACTCAGCGAGGGTCAGCTTGAATGCGGTAGCCACGGTGGACCACAATAAGACAGCGGAGAGACCAAAGCCTAAAGCGCGACGTTCGTTCATAACAACTCAATATAGGTTAGTGAATAGGGTACGGAGCGCCTAGTCTATCTGGCGAAATTAGATACGACAAACTGGACATTTATCCAGTATCAAAATACCATTCTAGTAAGCATTTCTAATTAGGCTAAATCATTATCATGCAATGGATTCTTGAACATCAAACCACTCTACTTGCGGCTCTTGCCAGTTCGGTGACCTGTGGGCTAGCGGTTGGTTGGTGGGTGAAACAGAAAATGTCATTCCAACAGCAGTTGTTAGAGCAACAAATTGATTCTAGTCAGCAGTTATTTGATTCCAAAAGTACGCAGCTCCAACAGTCGCTTGCGCAAGCGCAGCAAGAGTTGGATGAACTTGATGGCGAGCGTGATAAAGCTGCGTATGAGCTCAAGCAAGCTCACGGAAAAGTAATGGCTGCGATGGAAAAGCTGCGTTATTTTGAAGCCGTTAAGCAAGAGCGTCAGCAATACGCAGATGAGATCAATCACCTAAAAGATCATAAAGCGGAATTGGAAGCAGAACTGCGTGAACAAGAAGCCCGCCACGATCAAGAAAACCTCGCCAATAGCGAAAAACTGCAACTCTTAGAGCAGGCGGAAAGTCGTTTAAAGCAGCAATTTGAACACCTTGCGAACCAGTTATTTGAAACCAAAACCGCCAAAGTCGATCAGCAAAACAAACAAAGCCTTGAAGGGCTACTGTCGCCTTTAAAAGAACAGTTGGAAGGTTTTAAGAAGCAAGTGAATGATAGCTTCAGCCAAGAAGCGAAAGAAAGACATACTCTGGTACATGAGCTGAAGAACCTACAGCGATTAAACGAAAACATGACCCGTGAAGCGGTTAATCTGACGCAAGCATTGAAAGGCGATAATAAGCAGCAAGGTAATTGGGGGGAAGTGGTGCTCGCACGAGTATTAGCTGATTCCGGCTTGCGAGAAGGACATGAATACCAAACTCAGGTGAATTTGCAGAACGAAGCGGGCAAGCGTTACCAGCCAGATGTGATTGTTCACTTACCTCAAGATAAGCAAGTCGTGGTCGATTCTAAAATGGCCTTGGTCGCATACGAACGTTACTTCAATGCAGAAAGCGATCAACAGCGAGATAGCGCTTTACGTGATCACTTATTGGCTTTGCGTGCGCACATTAAAGGGTTAAGTCAGAAGGATTATCATCAATTGAAAGGGATCCAAAGTTTGGATTACGTATTGATGTTTGTACCCGTGGAACCCGCATTCCAAGTCGCGATTCAGGCTGACCCTAGTTTGGTTAAAGATGCGATGGAACATAATATTATTTTGGTGAGCCCAACGACCTTGCTGGTGGCATTGAGAACGATAGATAATTTGTGGCGAAATGAACGTCAAAGCCAAAACGCCAAAGTGATCGCAGAGCGTGCCAGTAAGCTTTACGACAAACTGCGTTTGTTTGTGGATGACATGGAAGGACTCGGCGGGGCGTTAGATAAAGCCAATCAGAGCTATCAAGGTGCCATGAATAAATTAGCTACGGGGCGTGGCAATGTGATTCGCCAAGCAGAAAGCTTTAAATCACTTGGGGTTGAGGTGAAAAAGCCGATTTCAGTCGCGCTTACCGATCTTGCACAAAGTGAAAGTTTGGCTGAAGAAAGTAAGGCGGCGGTATCCCCGCTCGATCATCGTTTAAGTAAAATCGCGAATTTGAACTCGTCACAGGAAGAGTCCTAACTGGGATTTTATTTATCTAACAAAGACAACCTGCTGAGGATAAAGTAAACTACTCGCTTGCAGCGCCCTTGATGTTAATTTGCGCTGTTGATGAGGACTTACCATGGTAGACAACAGCATGACGGACACAAGCGTGCAATCAAATTCAGCATTAGAATCAGAAACCACTCACTTTGGTTTTGAAACGGTCGCGAAAGATGAAAAAGTCGCGAAAGTCGCAGAGGTCTTTCACTCTGTAGCAGCGAAATACGACATCATGAACGATTTGATGTCTGGTGGTGTTCACCGTTTGTGGAAGCGCTTCACTATTGATTGCAGTGGCGTTCGCCCTGGTCAACGTATTCTTGATTTAGGTGGTGGTACTGGTGACTTAACCGCTAAATTCTCACGTATTGTCGGCGAAACGGGCCATGTGGTATTGGCAGACATCAATAACTCAATGTTGAATGTTGGTCGTGACAAATTGCGCGACAGTGGCATCGTTGGTAACGTTCACTACGTTCAAGCGAACGCAGAAGAACTGCCATTCCCAGACAATTACTTCGATGCCATTACGATCAGCTTCTGTTTACGTAACGTGACGGATAAAGATAAAGCGCTTCGTTCAATGTACCGCGTATTAAAGCCAGGTGGCCGCTTATTGGTTCTAGAGTTTTCTAAGCCAGTGTTAGAGCCTCTATCAAAAGTGTACGACGCGTACTCTTTCCACCTATTGCCGAAAATGGGTGAGCTTATTGCAAACGATGCAGACAGCTACCGCTACTTAGCAGAATCGATTCGCATGCACCCAGATCAAGAAACATTGGAAGGCATGATGCAAAGCGCAGGCTTTGAAAATACTAAGTACTTCAACTTAACGGGCGGCATTGTTGCGCTGCACCGTGGTTACAAGTTTTAAGTTGTTACCGATACGTTGTTATCACGCTTGTAGGAATTAATTAAGGACTGACATGCCATTCGATCCATTGGTGACCGCGGTAATCGAAACCTCTCTTAATACACTAGTAAACGACGACCCTGATTTGGGGCGTCGTTTATCTCGTTTAAAAGGGCAGGTTATTCAAGTAAACCTGAAAGAGTTAAACAAGACACTGACGTTCGTTTTTAGCCAGCAGATTGATGTACTGGCTGAATATGAAGGGCAACCTGATTGCTACTTATCTTTGAACCTATCGGTATTGCCTGAACTGCGTGAGCAATCCAATATCACTCAGCTGATCAAGCAAGATAAGCTGGTGTTGGAAGGCGATATTCAACTGGCACAGAAGTTTGCTCAGTTAATGACAGACTGTAAGCCAGATATCGAAGAGTGGTTGTCGCGCGTAACCGGCGATGTGGTTGCTCATACAGTGGTACAAGGCATCAAAAATGTCGGTGGCTTTGTCGCAAAACAAGCAGGCAAGCATCAAAATCATTTAGCTCAGGTATTAACGGAAGAGTGGAAAGTAGCTCCTGCACCACTTGAAGTCGCCTACTTCTGTGATCAAGTCGATGATGTAAAAAGTGCCACTGCACGTTTGGAAGCAAAGCTTGATGCATTGCTGGAGAAAGCATGACTCCTGCAGAAATAAAGCGTCTTTACCATATCGTTAAAGTTCAGCTTGAATACGGCCTCGATGAGTTGATGCCGGTTCACCAGTTGACCAAAGCGCCGTTATTGGCGCGTAAATCTCTGTTTTGGATTAAAAACCAACACCCAGAAAAGGAGTTGGGACACCGTCTTCGTTTGGCATTACAAGAACTGGGCCCTGTATGGATCAAGTTTGGCCAAATGATGTCGACGCGTCGAGACTTATTCCCTCCGCATATCGCAGATCAGCTTGCATTGTTGCAAGATCAAGTCGCGCCTTTTGATGGCGCCTTGGCTAAAGAGCAGATGGAGCTGGCGCTTGGCGATACGCTTGATACTTGGTTTACTGATTTTGATATCGAACCACTAGCGTCTGCATCAATTGCTCAGGTACATACTGCAAAGCTAAAAGATAGCGGTCGTGAAATCGTTTTGAAGGTTATTCGACCAGATATTCGCCCAGTCATTGATGCAGATCTAAAACTCATGTACCGAATGGCGCGTATAGTCGCCAAAGCACTTCCTGAAGCACGTCGTTTGAAACCGGTTGAAGTAGTACGTGAGTACGAAAAAACCTTACTTGATGAGTTGGACTTACGCCGTGAGGCTGCAAATGCGATTCAACTGCGCCGAAACTTCGAAGGTAGCGAAGAATTATATGTTCCTGAAGTAATTCCTGACTTGAGTAATGAAACTGTCATGGTTTCTGAGCGAATATACGGCATCCAAGTGTCTGACATTCCAATGTTGGAAGCGAACGGCACGAATATGAAGCTTTTGGCAGAACGTGGCGTCAGCGTTTTCTTCACTCAAGTGTTCCGCGACAGCTTTTTCCATGCAGATATGCATCCGGGAAATGTGTTCGTTAACCCGGAAAACCCAGACAATCCACAGTGGATCGGTTTGGATTGCGGCATAGTAGGCACGCTGAACAGTGAAGATAAGCGCTATTTGGCCGAGAATTTATTGGCATTCTTTAATCGAGATTACCGTAAAGTTGCCGAGTTGCATGTCGATTCAGGGTGGGTACCGCACGACACTAACGTGGACGATTTTGAGTTCGCTATTCGCATTGTTTGCGAACCGATTTTTGCCAAGCCACTTGGTGAGATCTCATTTGGTCACGTATTGCTAAACTTATTCAATACGGCGCGTCGTTTTAATATGGAAGTTCAGCCACAGCTGGTCTTGCTACAAAAAACTTTGCTGTACATTGAAGGGTTAGGGCGTCAGCTATATCCACAATTGGATTTGTGGGAAACCGCTAAGCCATTTTTAGAAAGATGGATGATGGAGCAAGTTGGCCCGCAAGCGGTGATCAATGCAGTAAAAGAGCGTGCCCCATTTTGGGCGGAAAAACTGCCTGAACTGCCGGAGCTTTTATACGATAGCTTACGTCAAGGTAAAGCGATGAACCAAAGAATGGATCAGCTTTATCAAGGTTATCGAGACAGCAAACGTCAACAAGCAACTGGAAAGTTTTTGTTTGGTGTTGGAGCCACTTTAGTCGTATGCTCCGCAATATTAGTTTCAAGCCCTTATGAGCAACTGAGTATGGGCTGTGGCATCGCAGGTGTCACATTTTGGTTGCTAAGTTGGCGAGCTTACCGTCGTTAAGCGGTAGACTCTCTTAAAATAATTTTTGTGTAGATAGACCCGAGGTAAATAGAATGGGTGGTATTAGTATTTGGCAACTTCTGATCATCGCTGTAATCGTGATCTTACTGTTCGGAACTAAGAAATTACGCGGCATGGGCGGCGACTTAGGTTCTGCGGTTAAAGGCTTCAAAAAAGCAATGAGCGATGAAGATAAGCCTGCAGATAAGAAAGACGCAGACTTCGAACCAAAGAACATTGAGCAACAGCAGAAAACAGACGCTACTGCTGAAACTAAGAAAGACAAAGAGCAGGCGTAAGTCGTGTTTGATATCGGTTTTTGGGAACTGGTATTAATATCTGTCGTCGGGTTAGTCGTTCTAGGGCCTGAGCGTTTACCAGTTGCAATTCGTAGTGTGTCCAAGTTTATTGGACAGGCGAAAAGCATGGCGAACAATGTGAAAGATGAACTTTCACATGAGCTAAAAGTGCAAGAGCTACAAGAAAACCTGCGCAAGGCGGAGCAAATGGGGATGGAAGATTTATCTCCAGATCTTAAAGCTTCGGTCGATGAACTCAAGCAGGCTGCTGCGCAAGTTCAACGTCCGTATGCTAAGCCTGAATCTGATCAACCAAGTGACACGACAAGCAGTGTTGCCGATACTAATCACGAGAGTATTCCTGTGAACGGTGGTGAATCAGTGACGCCAGATAAGAAAGCCGAATAGTCTCGCAAGGAGGAGCCGCTGGATACTTGTATAAATAGTATTGAGGTGGCTCCTTTTCGATCTTCCTGTTTAAGAGGTTTGACATGTCTTCGACTGAGCAGACACAGCCTTTAATCACCCACTTATTAGAATTACGAAACCGACTTTTACGTGCCATCGTGGCGGTGTTGGTTGTGTTCTTAGGGCTGATTTATTTTGCTAACGACATTTATGAGTTTGTATCCGCACCTTTGGTAGATCGTCTGCCAGAAGGGGCGACGATGATCGCTACAGATGTCGCATCACCATTCTTTACTCCACTGAAGTTGACTTTAATCGCATCGATTTTTGTCGCGGTCCCATTTATTTTGTATCAAGTTTGGGCATTTGTTGCACCTGGCTTATACAAACATGAAAAACGCTTGATCATGCCATTGATGGCATCGAGCTCGTTGCTATTTTACTGTGGAGTGGCGTTTGCTTACTTTGTGGTATTTCCGCTAGTGTTTGGCTTCTTCACTGCTATTTCATTAGGGCAAGTGGAGTTTGCAACGGACATATCTAGCTATTTGGATTTTGTACTCGCGCTTTTTTTGGCGTTTGGTATTGCCTTTGAAGTGCCTGTAGCCATCATCTTGTTGTGTTGGACTGGAGCGACCACGCCAAAAAGCTTAGGAGAAAAGCGCCCATACATTGTGGTTGGGGCCTTCATTATCGGCATGATGCTGACACCACCCGATATGATTTCTCAAACCTTACTTGCGATTCCAATGTGTTTGCTATTTGAAGTTGGTTTATTCTTCGCTCGCTTCTATGTGAAGAAGCCTAGTGATGAAGAGCAAGAAGAGGCGTAGGTTTTTAATACGTAGGATATAAAAAACGGTTGGCTTAGTAGGCCAACCGTTTTTTATTTGTTGCTAGCGGATTTTTAGTTTTTTTCCGCACACAGCGCAAATATAAAGCTCTTTTATTCCGACGATTTTATGCCAAAGTTTTCTATGATGACGCTGTAAGTGAATAGTGTGTTCACACATATACGGCTCACTTTTATTTGTAATTTATTGTAAGCGCGTATATTAAACGAGATTTATATAATCCTCAAGGTATAACCATAAAGTGGTATGTGGGATTATGTTTTATATATCAAATAATTGATATGCATTCCTTGTGGTGATGGAATCTATCTCTGCCACACTGGTTTCTCTTAGATCTGCGACTCGTTGAGCGACAAGTTGGGTGTAGGCGGGTTCATTGCGCTTACCGCGGTGGGGTGCAGGCGCGAGGTACGGGCAGTCTGTTTCTAAAATTACGTAATCCATATCAAGATGTGGGATTACTTTGTCCATGCCACCGTTTTTGAATGTGGATACTCCGCCTAACCCTAAGTGAAAGCCCAAATCGTTGATTGCTCGTGCCTCTTCTACGCTACCACCGAAGCAGTGGAATACACCACGCAAAGACCCGTCTTGTTCTTGGCGAAGTAGCGTTAGGGTTTCTTCTATTGAATCTCGAGTGTGGATAACAACCGGTAAATTGAGCTCTTTCGCCCAGTTAAGCTGAGTGATAAATGCCATTTCTTGTTCAGCTTTAAAGGTTTTATCCCAGTACAGGTCAATACCAATTTCACCGACCGCAATAAAGTTATGCTTTTCAAACCAAGCTCGCACTGTCGCTAGGTTTTGCTCTACATTCTTGTCAACGTAGCAAGGATGTAGTCCCATCATTGAACGACATACTTCTGGGAATTGAGCCTCTGTTTTTAACATTGGTTCAATCGATTCTAAATCGATATTTGGAAGTAAAATCTTGTCGATACCTTGAGCCAGTGCTCGCTGTACGACCTCTTCTCTGTCGTTATCAAATTCGCTGGCATAGATATGCGCGTGAGTGTCAATCATGGTTTTGTCCTGAACAACTTTGGTTGAGCTGAGTATACGGCAGTGTGAGGAGAAGGTCATTTTTTGTAAATAGTGACCTTTTTGGACATGGATTTTCTCTTTACTGCTAGCGTCTTAGATAATGAGTGATATGCTTTTGCCAAGTATTTATTAGTCAGTATTAACATTGGGCAAGGAGAATCTCGTGTCTGTTTCAATTCAAGGTCAATTCCCAGGGCGACGTATGCGTCGTATGCGTAAACACGACTTTAGCCGTCGATTGATGGCAGAAAACCAGTTGTCGGTGAACGATCTTATTTACCCAATGTTCATATTGATGGGTAAAGATCGCCGCGAAACAGTGGAATCTATGCCAGGCATTGAGCGCCTTTCTATCGATTTGATGTTGGAAGAAGCGTTGTATTTGGCTAACTTGGGTGTGCCTGCTATTGCTCTATTTCCAGTGGTTAACCAAGATGCGAAGAGCTTATGTGCGACGGAAGCGTATAATCCTGAAGGCTTGGTTCAACGTGCGGTACGTTCACTGAAAGAACATATCCCACAAATGGGCGTGATTACGGATGTGGCACTAGACCCATTCACCACGCATGGCCAAGACGGCATCATCGATGAAGATGGTTACGTGCAAAACGATGAGACAACTGAAGTACTAATCAAGCAGGCTTTATCGCATGCTGAAGCCGGTGCCGATGTTGTAGCACCATCTGACATGATGGATGGTCGTATTGGTAAGATTCGTGAAGCGCTAGAAGAAGCTGGTCACGTACATACTCAGATCATGGCGTACTCTGCTAAGTATGCATCTTGCTATTATGGACCGTTCCGTGATGCAGTCGGCAGTGCTTCCAACCTTAAAGGTGGTGATAAGAAAAACTACCAAATGGATCCGGCTAACAGTGATGAAGCGATTCATGAAGTCGCGATGGACATCAATGAAGGCGCTGATATGGTAATGGTTAAGCCAGGTATGCCTTACTTAGACATTGTGCGCCGTGTTAAGCATGAACTGCAAGTGCCGACTTTTGCTTATCAAGTATCCGGTGAATATGCGATGCATAAAGCTGCGATTCAAAATGGCTGGTTGAAGGAACGTGAAACCGTTCTAGAGTCTCTACTATGCTTCAAGCGTGCTGGTGCAGATGGTATTTTGACGTACTTCGCGAAAGATGTTGCAGAGTGGCTAGCAGAAGATAACGCTCGTGCAGCTGAGCATTTAGTGGATACAGAGTAACCCACTTAGCATTTGATATATTTAAGGGCTGGTTTATACCAGCCCTTTTTCATTAGAGGAATGAGCGATGACGGTCGTTGTTCGTGAAGGTACATTAGAAGAAGTTATTAGCGTTGTTGAACAGATTGATGAATTTGCACATAAGGAAACAGTGGAGTCCTTAACAACGCGCATTAAGGGGAAGAAGTCCCTAATTTTGGTTGCAGAAGAGCAAGGGCGATTACTTGGCTTCAAAATTGGTTATCAGTTAGATAGCACGACTTTTTATAGTTGGTTTGGTGGTGTGACTTCTTTCGCAAGAAATAAAGGGGTGGCTCAGCAACAATTAGATGTTCAGGAGAGATGGGTGCGGGAACAGGGCTATCAACAGCTAAAGGTGAAGTCTCGTAATCAATTTCCGGTAATGTTGCGGTTATTACTAAGGAACTCCTATCTAATTGAAAAGTTAGAAGAAAAAGAAAGTATTGAAGAATCTCGAATCCATTTTGTAAAGTTTCTATAAATTAAATGAGATTTTTTCTCATTTAGAGCTTGACTGTGAAATGAGAATCATTATTATTAACTGCGTCTTAGGGAATGAGGAAACAGTTCACAAGGATGTTGAATCAGCGAGTAAATGGCTCACTGAAAAACAGAATTCTCGCGAACTTATACTAAGTTCTTTTTGACACGACATTGCTCACATTGCTTCCAGTGTAATTTATAGCTTTTTGGTTAAGCTGTAGTATTCATTTAGAATGGCTTACCGTTTTTTGCTAGGCGACATCTTCGGGTGTCGCTTTTTTTCTATTTACGCAAAACCATCCTTTCAAATTTGTGAATAAAACAACATCAGCATTCTTTTCCACAATGCAAGATCGTAAAAAGATCGTAAATTAGATGATCGATCTCTGGTTTTATTATTTGTTTTCAATGTCTTATGTTTATTTTGGTGTGCTTTTTATCTCAGTTATCAACTTGTGGGTAAATAATATAAACAGAGTTATCCACAGAAGGGTGTTTTGGGCGGTGAAAAAGTAACAGGTAAATGCCAGTCTCAGATAAAGGTGTTGGCATAGCATCAGAGCTAGAGACGTGGCATCCTTAACAGATCATTTCTGTACTTACTGGATACACAAATATTATGGCTCGTATTCCTGATAATCCGTTGATTCTCATTGACGGTTCTTCTTACCTTTATCGTGCTTTTCATGCTTACCCTGGCACCATGAGTAATGGTGATATCCCAACCAATGCCGTTTACGGTGTTGTGAATATGCTCCGCAGCATGATGCGCCAATTTGCCTCTGATCGTATTGCGGTCATTTTTGATGCAAAAGGCAAAACGTTCCGTGATGATATGTATCCAGAGTACAAAGCCAATCGTCCTCCGATGCCCGATGATTTACGTTGCCAAATCGAGCCATTACATAATGTTATTCGTGCGATGGGCTTACCACTGATTTCAATTCCAGGTGTGGAAGCTGATGATGTGATCGGCACCTTGGCCTCTCAGGCGTCTAACGCGGGCATTCCGGTACTGATCAGTACTGGTGATAAAGATATGGCTCAGCTGGTGGATGAGAACGTTACCTTGATTAACACCATGACTAACGTGGTGATGGATCGCGAAGGTGTAATTGAAAAGTTTGGTATCCCACCTGAACTTATTATCGATTACCTCGCATTAATGGGCGATAAAGTCGATAACATCCCAGGTGTACCTGGTGTCGGTGATAAAACAGCGACTGCTCTTCTACAAGGCATTGGTAGCATTGAAAAGCTATATCAAAACCTTGATGACATTGCCGCTCTTGGCTTCCGTGGCTCTAAAACCATGGCGAAGAAGCTCATCGATAATGAAGATAATGCCAAATTGTCGTATGAATTGGCCACCATTAAGCTAGATGTTGAACTTGAAGAAACTCCTGAGTCCTTGGTGAAAGCAACGCCAGATACCGATGAGCTGATCAAACTGTACGGTCAGCTGGTATTTAAATCTTGGTTGAATGAGTTACTTGAGGGGGGGACGGGAGTTGTTGAAGCGGACGAAAAGTCTGCCTCAGCAGGAGCGGGTCGCAATAGTACTCCTTCAACCGCTACAGAAATGAATACCTCAGCGGTGACTATCGATCGTAGCCAATATGAAACGATTCTAGATCAAGAAACCTTTGCTAAGTGGTTAGATAAATTACAAGCTGCAGAAGTGTTTGCCTTTGATACCGAGGCCGACAGCCTAGATTACATGGTCGCTAACTTGGTTGGGCTTTCGTTTGCGACAGAAGAAGGCGTGGCGGCGTACGTACCAGTAGCACACGATTACCTAGATGCTCCTGAACAGCTAGATCGCGATTGGGTTCTTGAGCAACTTAAACCGATTTTGGAAGATGATACTCAAGCTAAAGTTGGCCAGAACCTCAAGTATGATGCGAGTGTTTTGGCTCGATACGGCATCGAGATGAAAGGCATTAAGCACGATACGATGTTGGCTTCTTACGTGTTCAACAGCGTAGGTGGTAAGCATGATATGGATAGCCTAGCGTTGCGTTTCTTACAACATAGCTGCATTTCTTTTGAGCAGATTGCAGGCAAAGGTAAGAAGCAGCTAACGTTCAATCAAATAGAACTCGAGCAAGCGGCGCCTTACGCGGCGGAAGATGCAGATGTAACTTTACGCTTGCATAACCGCTTAATGGAAAATATTGAGCAAGATGAAAAGCTGAAAGCTATTTACCAAGAGATCGAAGTACCATTGGTTCCGGTTATGTCTCGTATTGAACGCACAGGCGTATTCGTTGATGACATGCTGCTTGGCGCTCAATCGCAAGAAATAGCAGTGCGTTTAGATGAACTAGAACAAAAGGCGTACGAAATTGCAGAGCAAGAATTTAATCTGAGCTCTCCTAAGCAGCTTCAAGCGATCTTGTTTGAGAAAATGGGATTACCCGTTATCAAGAAAACGCCTTCCGGTGCCCCTTCTACCAATGAAGAAGTTCTGCAAGAGCTGGCTCTTGATTACCCGCTACCTAAGTTAATCATCGAATATCGTGGATTAGCGAAGCTGAAAACGACTTACACCGATAAGCTGCCTAAGATGATCAATGCCGAGACTGGGCGTGTTCATACGTCTTATCATCAGGCCGTTACTGCAACGGGGCGTTTATCTTCTACCGATCCTAACTTGCAGAATATCCCTATTCGAAACGAAGAAGGTCGCCGCATTCGTCAAGCGTTTGTAGCGCCGCATGGCTGGAAGATTCTAGCGGTCGATTACTCTCAGATTGAGTTGCGTATTATGGCACATCTATCGGGTGATAAAGCGTTATTGGAAGCATTCCAACAGGGTAAAGATATTCACGCAGCGACAGCGGCTGAAATCATCGGGGTAAGCATTGAAGATGTTTCTACCGAGCAACGTCGCCGTGCTAAAGCGGTTAACTTCGGTCTTATCTATGGCATGAGCGCATTTGGCTTAGCGAAGCAGCTTGGTATCCCTCGTGGTGAAGCCCAGCATTATATGGATACTTACTTCGAACGTTACCCAGGTGTGATGCAATACATGGAAGACACGCGTAGTGCTGCGTCGGAGCAGGGCTATGTTGAAACTATTTTTGGCCGTCGCCTGCATTTACCAGAAATCAAATCCCGTAATGGTATGCGTCGTAAAGCCGCTGAGCGTGCGGCGATCAATGCTCCAATGCAAGGTACGGCTGCTGATATCATCAAGAAAGCCATGCTGTTGGTGGATGAGTGGATTCAAGCGGAAGGTGATGGCCGCGTGAAGCTGTTAATGCAAGTGCACGATGAACTAGTATTTGAAGTTGAAGAGTCAGCTCTGACCGAAATTGAAAGTAAAGTACAGGAATTGATGGAAGCTGCTGCAGAGTTAGCAGTTCCATTAGTCGCAGAAGCTGGTCATGGTGATAACTGGGATCAGGCGCACTAGTCAAAAATCATACTAAATAGAAAGATTATTATGAGCCAGCGCACAAACGCTGGCTTTTTTTTGGCGTGAAAAAAGATCCTAAGCAAAAAGGCACTTCGTTGTTTAATGAAATTTTAATGAAAATAAACTACAAAAATAGTTTCCATTTCTGACCAATTGTTGTACATTAAATCTCGTAGGGTACAGAGGTAAGATGTTCTATCTTTCAGACCTTTTGTTTCACGTTATTGGATTAGGCTGATTCAGCCGCCCCAGTCAGTATTTGACTGGGGCGTTTTTTCTTGTGCTAAAGAAATTTATATATAATTCAAAGCTCTATAATCTTATCGCTACTCACTTCTCTTTCCTTGATTCTTATCCAGAGCATTTTGTTTGCTTACTCAACTCTTGATTGTAATTTGTTGATAGATCCATCTGTAATATTATTCCCTTCACAGTTTGGTTAATTCTTGTTTGGAATTAAGGGCTTTTAGATCATGCCTGTCGGTGTAACTAATTGATCTTTATGGGTTGTGGTGTTTTTTAATAGATGGGCTCAACCGAAAGTGTGATTGAATTACAGAATGTTTTAAGTCATGTTAAACAGATAATTAAAACGAATAGTATTTCTCTCCCTTTCCCCGCTAGGATGGCGGGGAGTTTCTTTCCCTTGCTACTGCTTGGTCGTTTCTTTTTCTTCCTGTAAATAAAAAAACCTCACACAGAGGTGAGGTTTCGTACGTTTTCGTGTTGCGTAGAGCTATCTATTCAACGTCGGAGTCGTCTTGTTGCTCTTCTTCAATTAGGTGAGCAAATGCAGGGGCAAACCACTCATCCATTTTGTTTCTTAGTTGATCAACACCAATCCCTTTTAGGGAAGAGAAGACATCTACCTTTACATCACCACCGAATGATTCCGCATCTTTACGGATCTTAAGCAATTGTGCTTTACGAGCTCCGCTCTTGAGCTTATCAGCTTTAGTCAGCAATACTTGCACAGGGATACGGCTATCAATTGCCCAGTAGATCATCTGTTGGTCGAGATCTTTCATGGGATGGCGAATATCCATAAGCACCACTAAGCCTTTCAATGATTCACGCTTTTGTAGATATTCACCCAGTGATTTTTGCCACTTCTTTTTCATTTCAAGTGGTACTTGTGCAAAACCATATCCAGGTAGATCGACAATATGACAACCTTCATCCACTTTGAATAAGTTGATCAGCTGAGTACGGCCTGGTGTTTTACTGGTTTTCGCTAAGCTTTTTTGGTTTGTCAGGCGGTTTAACGCACTAGACTTACCTGCGTTGGAACGTCCTGCGAACGCAATTTCGATACCTTCATCTTCTGGTAAATGACGAATATCTGGCGCACTCGTAATGAAATGCGTGTTTTGATAATGAATTTTTACGCTCACTGTTAACTCCATCTCGACTTTGTGTAGTCGATTGATTACTTTTTTGTGAAATTGTGTAAAATAACCGTGCTCGGCATAAGGTCGCCTATTGTACCATGAGTGGCAACATAGAGTGGTACTGGAAGCTTGATAATTATAATGGAATGTCATGAAGAAATTAGCGCTAATTTTGAGTCTTTTAGCCAGCTGCTCAGTATGGGCTCAAGGTAGTATTGAAGCTGGTAAAGCAAAATCACAAACATGTGTTGCCTGCCATGGTGCTGACGGCAACAGTCTAATCACCAATTACCCGAAACTGGCTGGTCAACATGCCAAGTACCTTGAGAAGCAGTTGAAAGATCTCAAGTTAGGTATGACAAGTGGTGGTAAGCAAGGTCGTTACGATCCAGTAATGAGTGGTATGGCTATGCCACTAACCGATGAAGATATTGCAGATCTTTCTGCATATTACGCATCACTACCGATTTCTGGTAATACAACACCAGAAAACGTAGTAGAAGCAGGTAAAGTGCTTTACACAGCAGGTGATGCCGAGCGTGGTATTACAGCATGTATCGCGTGTCATGGCCCTCGTGGTAATGGTACGGAGTTGTCTGGTTTCCCTAAGATTTCGGGCCAGCAAGCTGATTACATCAAACTGCAACTAGAAAAATTCCGCGACGGTAGCCGCAATAACGATATGAACGCGATGATGCGTGATGTCTCTAAAAAGCTAACCGACGAAGATATTGATACCTTATCGAAGTACGTTGGTGGTTTACACTAATAAGATACACGCTCGAGCACAGAATTAAGAAGCGCCCTTACCATTTGGTAGGGGCGTTTTCTTTTGTCTCCATTTTCTCACTGTCCTGTGAGACATTCGCCATTCTTTACCGTATAACTTTAAATTAACAATTCTAATTTATTGATTCATAAAGCGATTTAAAACTGAGAAATATATAGATCTAAAGTGTGAACTCAAAGGCTGGTCGCACTACGCTGACGCGGTATAGTAAGCGCATCGGCACGGAGCCGAACTCAGATATGGATGATCGCCTTTGTCTAATGGTATAGACAGAAATGGATCAGGCTTGGATAGCCCAGTAACAAGGTGTTAGAAAAGGAAAGCCAAAATTCATCAGGACGATGAAAAACAAACAATTTGGCAAGGAAAGCACCAATAACAAATGGAGATTTGTGTACCAGATTGAGTATACAAATTTTGGCCAGTACAGGCAGATTTAGAGAGCGATAGGTTTTCCTATCGCTTTTTTTATTGATTTGCTGAAAAAACACTCAATACCTCTCCACTCTATAGCCAGTTTCTGGTATGTTTCGCATCCCTGTTTAAGGATGTGCACATGTATACTTGTCCCTTATGCCATCACGATAGCGTGATTCATTATTTTGCTGATAAACGTAGAGCCTATCTACAGTGCCAGCAATGTGAATTGGTATTTGTTGACCCGCAACAGCGGTTAGCTGCAAGCGAAGAAAAAGCACACTATGATCTACATGAGAACGATCCTAGTGATGAAGGCTATCGCCGATTTCTATCGCGCGTTGCCGAACCACTAACAGATAGAATACCGTCTAACTCTCAAGGGTTGGATTTTGGTTGTGGCCCAGGCCCTACATTATCTTTAATGTTAGAAGAGGCAGGGCACACAATGGAGTTGTACGACATTTATTATCACCCTGATGCTACTGCATTAGAGAGAACGTACGACTTTATGACTGCCACTGAAGTGATAGAGCATCTTTATCACCCTGATCAGATATGGCAGCAATGGTTGAATTTAGTTAAGCCAGGTGGCTGGATTGGTTTGATGACCAAACTAGTAATAGACGTAGACGCGTTTGCTGGTTGGCACTATAAAAATGACCCAACGCATGTGGTGTTTTTTAGTCGCCAAACATTCCAGTTTTTGGCTGAGCGGGATAAGCTCGAACTCGAATTTGTTGGAAATGATGTAATTTTACTGAGGAAGACCCAGTAATGAGCCGTAGTAAGAAATCTAGAAAGCCGGGAGCCGCTGGTGCTCCTGAAGTTATTGTAACTCGCAACCGTAGCGAGTCTGACGTTGAAGGCCGTGAGCGTAAACGTCTTAAAAAGCGTAAAGGTTTGAAGTCGGGTAGCCGCCACTCTGATGGTAGCGAAGCGAAGCAGCGTAAAGCCGCACAAAACCGCGATCCACGTTTAGGCAGCAAGAAAAAAATCCCATTGGTTATCGAACCAGTGAAGAAGCAAACCAAGCAAGAGCGTAAGCTTTCTAATGAGCAAGAGCTGGAAATGCTTGAAAATGATGCTCAACTGAACATCTTGCTTGATCGTATTGAAAATGGTGAAAACCTAGGTGCTGGTCTACAGAAATACGTCGATGAGAAGCTAGATCGTATTGAGTTCTTGATGGATCGCCTTGGCTTGTTAGAGCCAGAAGAGGAAGAGACATTCGAAGAAGCGCCAGTGTCTGTATCGAAGAAAGCTAACTCAGATGAAGACTTGCTATCTCAATTTGAAGATATCGATTTAGATAACTTTAAAGGGTAGAGCCTGATGAACGTAACCTTATTAGCCATTGTTGGTGGATTGATCATTCTCGGCTTAGGTGCATATGCAGGTTACCTTCTTCTTCAAGTTAAGAAGCAGACGGAACTGCAAGAGCAGCATAAAGCGTTAGCGATTGAAAAACGTAACGCGAATATTTACGACAACGTGAATACGCTGTGCTTAGCGGGAATTCAGGGTCAGTGCGATTTGTCTGAAATCAGCATTCGCATCTATAACATCATGGACTACGTTCAAGGTGATGAGCGTGTTGATTTTGAAGTCGAGTACCCAGCCCTTTCTGAGCTATTCCATGTGGTTAAAGACATGGCGCGTGGTGAAGACAGACAAGCACTCGTGAAAAAAGAGCGAATGCAGCAAAACTTGGCTCGCCACAAAGCAGAAACTCGCTTGAATGACGCGATTATTGATGAGTTAAAACAGCTTCAAAAGAAAGTGAAGCCAATGAATAATCAAATCAACATTCAAATGATCTAACTATTAAGGCTTACTGGCTCCAGTAGGCCTTTTTGTTCCTAACCTAGTGTGAGTGATCACGCTAGCAGTTCTGAATATTTTTCACCAAAACTTGTTTTCGCATCAAACGACATAGAAAGTCGTATGGCAAAATAGCCAGTCTATATTTAATGTATGTAAATGATTATTGAGCTTACTCAAATGCTCACTGATCTTAACCGGAAGTACCATCATGTCGAGTCAGCCAGTAGTAACCAATCAGCAAATCGTTTGGGATCAAGCCATCTTAGACAAGTATAACTATTCTGGACCGCGTTATACCTCTTACCCAACAGCGTTAGAGTTTCATGAAGCGTTCACAGTAGCCGACTATGACATGGCGTGTACTCAGTACCCAGACCGTCCGTTGTCGCTTTACGTACATATCCCATTTTGTCATAAGCTTTGTTACTACTGCGGTTGTAACAAAGTCATCACTCGTCACTCACACAAAGCCGATGAATATCTGGATGTGATTGAGCATGAGATCCGTCAACGCGCTTCCTTGTTACATGGCCGAAAAGTCACGCAATTGCATTTTGGTGGTGGTACGCCAACCTTCCTAAGTAAAGAACAAATCTCGCGCTTGATGGCTATCCTTCATGATGAATTCAACTTTGAAGGCGATGCAGAAATCAGTATTGAAGTGGATCCGCGTGAAATTGAATTAGACATGCTGGATCACTTACGCAGTGAAGGATTCAACCGTTTAAGCATTGGTGTTCAAGACTTCAATAAAGAAGTGCAGAAGCTAGTGAACCGTGAGCAAGATGAAGAATTCATTATCGCTATGGTACAGCGCGCAAAAGAACTTGGGTTCCGCTCAACTAACCTGGATTTAATCTACGGCTTACCAAAGCAAACAAAAGAGTCTTTTGCCGAGACTTTGAAACAAGTATTAGAAATGCAACCAGGGCGTTTATCGGTGTTTAACTACGCCCACATGCCTCAGCTGTTTGCGGCGCAGCGTAAAATTAAAGATGACGATCTACCGATCGCTGAAGAGAAAATGGCGATTCTGCAAGATACGATTTCAACCTTAACGGGTGCCGGCTACCAGTTTATCGGTATGGATCACTTTGCTCTACCTGATGACGAGCTAGCCGTTGCACAGCGTGAAGGCGTTTTGCACCGTAACTTCCAAGGCTACACCACGCAGGGTGAGGCCGATCTCGTAGGCTTTGGTGTGTCTGCTATCTCTATGATGGGCGACGCTTACGCGCAAAACCAAAAAGAGCTCAAGAAGTACTACGCTCAAGTGAACGATTTACGTCATGCATTATGGAAAGGCGTGGCACTAGACGCGGATGACTTACTGCGTCGTGAAGTGATTAAGCAGTTAATTTGTAATTTTAAGCTGGATAAGACTCAAATTGAATCCGAGTTTAAAGTAACGTTTAACCAGTACTTCAAAGAAGACCTTCAATTGCTACAGACATTTATTGATGATCAGCTGGTGGAGGTGGATGACCACGAAATTCGCGTGACTCTGCGTGGCCGTTTGTTAATTCGTAATATCTGTATGTGCTTCGACAAGTACCTTCGAGCGAAAGCGCGTCAGCAGCAGTTTTCTCGCGTGATTTAGTTTTAGCGAGATTCAGATAATAAAAAGCCCGCATCATAAAATGCGGGCTTTTTTGTTTTTCGGTAGGCTCATAAACGTGAGCCTATCGCTTACTAAATTTGCTTAAGCGCGGTTTGCAACTTTGTCTTTCAGCTCTTGTTTCTCAGCATCAGAGATGAAAGCTAGGTCAAGGCCGTTGATTTGCGCTTGGCGAATCTGTTCTTGGCTTAGGCCCGCTTGAGGTGCTGCGACTTCATATTCGTGTGGCAGTTCGATACCTTCTACTGCAGGATCATCGGTGTTCAAACACGCTTTCACGCCGTGCTCAAGGAACTGCTTCACTGGGTGGTTTTCTAGTGAATCAACGGTACTAGTTTGGAAGTTAGATGTTAAGCAAGACTCAATACCAATGCCGTTTTCTGCAAGGTAATCCATTAGTTTTGGATCGTGAATCGCTTTCACGCCGTGGCCAATACGTGTTGCACCTAGCTCTTGGATCGCTTGCCACATGCTTTCTGCACCTGCAGCTTCACCAGCGTGTACTGTTACATTCATGCCAGCATCACGTACTTGATTAAAATGCGTTACGAATCGATCGCCTGGTTGGCCTAGCTCGTCACCTGCAAGGTCAACCGCTACGATTTTATCTTTTTGAGTTAAGATGCCATTAAGTTCTTGTTGGCATGCATCAGTACCGAAAGTACGACTCATGATACCGATAAGGTTCGTTTTTACCCCAAAGTCACGCATACCCGCTTCGACACCATCGACAACCGCTTCGACCACGCCTGCTACAGGAAGTTTGTGCTTCATTGCCATGTAGTAAGGAGAAAAACGCAGTTCAGCGTAATCAATTTGAGCGTTAAGCGCATCTTCTACATTTTCATAAGCCACTCGGCGGCAAGCGTCAAGGTCGCCTAGTACCGCAACACCCCAGTCTAGCTTAGATAGGAATGCCACCAGTGAAGGCTCAGCTTCAACGATTTGTACGTGAGGAGTCAGTGCTTCGACGTCGTAGGCAGGTAATGCCACACCAAACTTTTGGCCTAAATCTAGAATAGTTTGAGTACGAATATTACCGTCTAGGTGGCGGTGTAGATCAGTAAGGGGTAAATTTTTAGTTATCATTATGACTATTTCCAGATTGAAAAATGTGTGTGGGTTATATCAGTATAAAATGAATCGAAAAAGTGTCAGCAACAAAAGCGTATGAAAACAGCAATTTTCGCTGTTTTCTACTTCATGTTAACCAAATCTGTTGGCCAATCTTCAAAAGGTACCGGGCGGCTGTAGAGGAAGCCCTGAGCTTGAGGGCATTGTAATTGGCAGAGCAGTTCGGCCTGCTGTGGCGTTTCTACACCTTCGGCGACCAAGTTCACTTTAAAGCCTTTCGTGATATTAACAATGGCGGCCACGATAGAGCTGTCGAGGTTTTCCTGCTCTAGCTTGCTGACGAAACTGCGGTCGATTTTTAAACAATCAAATGGCAGTTTATGTAGGTAAGCTAAAGAAGAGTAGCCAGTACCAAAATCGTCAATCGCAATCCAAATTCCTAACGCCTTGAGTGCGAGCATGTTATCAATGATCGTTGGATCGTTGTCCGCAATACGTGATTCTGTGATTTCTAAGGTCAGATTATTCGGGTTGAGCTTGGTTGTTTCCAGAATATGTTTAACGTCGCTTAAGAAGTTATCTTGCGACAGTTGGTCGACCGAAAGATTAACGTGAATCGCGAAGTTAGCCGGCCACTTGCCAGATTCAATCGCTGAAGCGGTATCTCGGCAGGCTTTGAATAGAATTTGACGACCGATATCGCTGATCAAACCGGTATCTTCTGCTAATGGGATGAACTCGAGAGGAGATATCACCCCTTGTTGGCTTATCCAGCGAGCCAAAGCTTCAGCGCCAACGGTCTCCCCCGTTTCCAGATCGATGATGGGCTGATAGAAAGGGATGAACTCTTGTTGCTCGATGGCGGAGTTAATGCGCGCCAACATTTTAGTACGGTTACGTGACGCATCTGCCATCTCTGGGCTGTAGTGACTGATACTCGCTTTATCTTGTTTGGCTTTGCTAAGCGCAATACTGCTGTTTCTAAGCCAAGCCGTCATGTCTTTACTTGGTGAAGTACTCACAACGCCCACGGACACATTGACGATGATATTGTCGTTTTCCATACAAAACGGTGAAGCAAAGGTCTGCAGTAAGCGGTTCGCCAGCAGGTTAATGTCTTCTTGGTCGGTGACATGTGGTGCGTAGATGGCGAATTCGTCGCCTCCGCGAGCGATTAAGTACTCGCTAGGTAAGGTGCTTTGTAAACGTGAAGCGGCGATGACTAACAGTTGATCACCATTATGATGACCAAGGCTATCATTGATATCACGAAAACGATCTATGCCGAGCAAATATAGGCTGCCAGAGCTGGTGGCATTGATTTTTTCACTGGCTTTTAACAAGCCTTCACGGCTATACAGCTGAGTCAGGGAGTCGTAGGTCAGTTGTGCCTGCAGCGCATTAAAGGACGCTTTTAAGTTATTCGCCATTTCATTAAAGGCGTGTACCAGTAAACTGGTTTCGTAGATATTACCTGGTTTTGGCATGTGACTTTCCCAGTCACCATTGGCCAAGTGCTTGGCTGCTGCTGCCGTGGAAGTGATAGGGCGAGTGATACGATTGAAAGCGAATAAACCAATAAATATGCCGATTAAGCTGACCACCAAACCGATAATCCAGCTGTTTTTCTGACTCTCTGGTAGTTGTCCGAGCAAATCGCTTTCTGAGATCGACATACCGATGTACCACGTGAGACCAAATTCATCTTTATAAGGAGTGATTTGGCTGAAGTAACGCTCACCATTTAAATCAAAATCAAAGCGATGGACATATTGTGTATCGGTGTACTGGTGATCGTGTACATAATCAGCGCTTTGGCGAATGATAGGATTGGTGCTTTCAGTTGCCAGCAAACGCACGCCTTTTTCGGTGTTATTCGTTCCCCAAGACACCACACTTCCACCGCTTGAATGCGCGACCAATCGCTGTTCTTGGTCGATGATGTAAACCGACGCGTTGGTTTTCTCTTTAAGTGATTTTAGAAATGCGTTGAAAGTATCGATTTTGATGTCGGCTACGAACACGCCGATGAACTCGCTATCATCATAAACGGGCGATAACGCGGACAAGGTAATTTCTTGGCGTTCATCAACATTGGCATAAATAGAAGACCAAGCTGGTCGTCGAACTTCGGCCACCGGCGCGTACCAAGGGCGGATTCGTGGGTCATAACCTGTGATGACAGAGCGAATATCGCTGGTCATTTGGCGGCCGCGATAAATGACCAATTGGTCGTTGGTACGTGAGTCTTGCAACATCAAGGTGTAGCCAGCATTGGACTCTTTACGAAAGCCTACATAGTTAGTTGCTTCGGATCCAAAGCCGAGCACGTCAAGCTGAGGAATGGTTTGGTATAAGTCGGTAAAGCTATCTAGCATGTAATCTTGGATAACGTCTAGATTGCCTGCTTGGTATTGGTGATTAAAGCCAATGCTGTGGCTCAATGCCAGTGCCGCATTGAATGGCTCTTGTAAGAAGGTACTCAGGCTTTTATTTACATTGGCGGTTAATGATGTCAGCTGTTTAGCGCTAATATCATTAACCATCTCCTCGTAGCTGCTTTTTTGAGCAAGCACAATTACACCAATAGTGAGAAGGAAAATCATCACAAACGGCAGAACAACGGCAGTTCTTAGTGTAATTTGCGTTTTTATCGGCATGCTAAGCTACAAGTTGGTGTATGTTGTACTGTAATTGTACCCACTCGTAATTGGCGCCGCGAGCCTTTTTTTGATTAAAAAATAGCTGCAACCTTAGTCATATATGGGTCAATACAGTTCTTTTAATTTCCTAGTTAGCGTGTTTCTCCCCCAACCAAGTACTTTTGCTGCGTCTTGTTTGTGACCTTTGGTATGGTCGAGAGCGGCTTCTAAAAGTATACGTTCAAATTCTGGGAGTGCATAAGAAAGCAGCTCTTTTTCTCCTGAATCGAGTGCACACTTTGCCCAATTGGACAGCTGTTCTTGCCAGCTATCGGTTCCTGGAGACACGCTTGCAGGCTTTTCGTCGAGTAGTTCGGGAGGTAAATCGTTAGGCAGTATTTCGCTACCACTAGCCATCACGGTTAGCCAACGGCAGATATTTTCTAGTTGTCGGACATTACCTGGCCAATTCAGTCGATTTAAAATGGTGACGGTATCTGAATGCAGAGTTTTGACTTCTACTCCTAATTCTTCAGCCGCTAACATTAAGAAGTGCTGGGTAAGCTTTTCGATATCTTGCTTACGTTCTCTTAGCGCGGGAATATGGATGCGAATAACGTTTAGACGGTGGAATAAATCTTCTCGGAACTCGCCTTCGTGAACTAAGCGTTCTAAGTTTTGGTGGGTGGCAGCAACGATTCGCACATCCACTTTTACAGCAGAGTGTCCACCGACGCGATAGAACTGACCATCAGACAATACACGTAGCAGGCGCGTTTGGATATCTAGCGGCATGTCACCGATTTCATCTAAGAAAAGTGTGCCGCCATTAGCTTGTTCGAATCGACCTTGGCGTACACTATTTGCTCCCGTAAAGGCTCCTTTTTCGTGACCAAATAACTCAGATTCAATTAAGTCTTTAGGTATTGCAGCCATATTTAAGGCGATAAAAGGTTTACTGGCGCGGGGGCTGTGGCGGTGAAGGGCGTGCGCGACTAATTCCTTACCAGTACCGGACTCACCGTTGATCAATACGGATATTGATGAGCGGGATAAGCGGCCAATCGCTCGAAACACTTCTTGCATTGCCGGTGCTTCACCAATGATTTCAGGCGCATTGGTATTTAACGCTTCTTCACTTACTTGGCCGCGTTTTTGTTCATGGCTATGCGCAATGGCACGTTCGACTAGGGTTAAGGTTTCATCGATATCAAAAGGTTTTGGCAAGTATTCAAACGCACCTTGTTGATACGCATTGACCGCCGCATCTAAATCCGAGTGCGCGGTCATAATGATCACAGGTAAGTCAGGAGAGCGTTGATGCACTTGGTTTAGCAGTTCAATACCATCGATCCCAGGCATGCGAATATCAGATACCAGCACATCTGGTGTTTCGCGCTCAAGCGCCATCAACACACTTTCGGCGTCGGCAAATGTTTCGCATTTGATATTGGCAGAAGATAGTGTCTTTTCAACGACCCAACGAATTGAACTGTCGTCATCAACAACCCATACGTATCCTTTACTCATAATTAAATCCTTTGCAGCAGACGCTAAATGTCATGTCTAAAATTCTGTGATGATCGCGGTCGTTCGTTGTTATTGTTCGAGCTGACGAACGCGTACTAAATCGGTAAATAAATGGTGAAAGTCGTATGGCCAGGCCAACTTTCGACGTCGATCTTGCCATTATGCTGATCGATTAAATTTTGTGAGATAGATAACCCAAGCCCAGTGCCACCTTCTCGGCCGCTGACCATTGGATAAAATAAGGTGTCTTGTAATTCATGAGGAATGCCAGGGCCGTTGTCGATGATCTCTACGCGAGCCGCCAGTTTATGACGTTGCCCATGAATGTTGGCTTGGTGCACCGTTCTGGTGCGAATGAGAATTTTGCCATGTTCTTGTGCAGAAAGTATCTGCGCCGCATTACTAACAATGTTGAGCATTGCTTGTTCGACTTGTGCTGCGTCCATCATTAAATCAGGTAAGCTAGGGTCGTAATCTCGTTCGATGGTCAGCGCGGGTCCTGCTTCTAATTCCACAAGCTGACGCACTTTCTCTAAGGTTTGGTGGAGGTTCTCAGATGTTTTCTTGCCAGGCTTTTGCGGGCCAAGTAAGCGATCAACCAGTGCTCGTAGTCGGTCTGCTTGCTCAATAATGATCTGAGTGTATTCAGTAAGGGATTGATCGGGAAGCATCTTTCCAAGCAGTTGTGCCGCCCCTCTTAAGCCACCCAACGGGTTCTTTATTTCATGCGCCAAACCACGCACTAACAGCTTCGCTGCTTGTTGTTGTGCATGTTGGTTGAGTTCTTGGCTTAAACGGCGTTGTTGATCAATCTTTCTCATTTCGACCAACAGCATAAGCTCTTTTTTCCAAGATATAGGGCTGACAGTGACTTCAAGCATCAGAGGTTTATTGTCGACCACAAAAGTCACATCGCTATCGGTAATGCTTTGTCCGCTTTGCAGTGGCTGTGTTAAGAGGGCGAGGTCAAGGGATGCGTGCTGAATGAGTTGGCTGAGAGGATGATCGACCATGCGCTTGGCGCTCTGAGAAAACAGCTGCTCAGCGGCTGGGTTGGTGTAGCGAATGAACAGCTCTTCATCCAGCATTAGAGTAGCGGTCACCATGTTATCGAGGATGGCACTCGATAAGCCTTCATTGTTCAGACTATCTCTTTGAGCTTTTATGTTCACTATGGCGTCCTTGTCCTAATTCACGTGTGTGCACCATTATGGTGCGTGTGAATTCAAGTATGGCGCATAAAAACCAGAAGCTAAAGAAGATTGACCCGATTTAGGCCAGTTTACTCACTCGTTTATGCCCTATTGCCTTACTTGACCGTTGCACGGTGTAAATACACAGTCACAGGTCTAGACGATGCAATAAGCTTGCCGCTTCTATGTGCTTGAATTGAAATAGTATGCGCACCTCGATCAACGTTTTTCAATTGCCAATTAAACTGGATTTGAGGTGCACCATAGCGCCGTCCATCAAGCACCAGTTGTAATTGTTCTCCAATTCCTAGCTTTCGATTGGTAGCGATCTGTATATCAATCAAGCCTTGATTGCTGCGCAGCGTTTGATCGTGTTGCGGAGTTTGCAGAGTAAGCTCTAACGCCAAAGGTTTGCTGGGTTCGTTCACGCTTTTGGTGTGAAGTGGTGAAATGCGTAGAGTGCTTTTGGGCGTATCGACAGGCGTTGAGTTCTCGAATTTAGGCGCGGGGGCAGAGGCTTTGTAGTCAGGCAGTATCAGCTTTTTGGCATTGCTTTCTAGCGGTGTATCACTGAAGTGAAGCACTCCGTTTTCATCTTCCCATGTATAGACGGTTTGCGCTTGTGTGTTCAGAGTGAGACACAACGCCATCACAATTAGGGTTAGCTTGTTTCGCATGCTTCGCTACCTCGGTCGGGTGATTTTACGTATTGCTGAGTATTATTATTTAGATGGTGCTTCTTGGAGCGCTGACAGAATGTCGAGGGTATGTTACGAGGGTGAATATTATGGGCAAATACAAAAAAGGCTCGCCTGCGAGGCGAGCCTAATAAATTGTATTGATGCTTACATTTTACATCAGCGGTGATTAAACCGAGTAGTAAAGTTCAAACTCAAGTGGGTGAGTTGTCATGTTTACTTTCTCTACGTCTTGCGACTTAAGAGCGATGTAAGAATCGATGAAGTCATCAGAGAATACGCCGCCAGCTGTTAGGAATTCACGGTCAGCGTCTAGCTCAGCTAGTGCTTGTTGTAGAGATTCTGCAACTGTTGGGATTTCTGCTGCTTCTTCTGCAGGTAGGTCGTATAGATCTTTATCCATAGCTTCACCTGGGTGGATCTTGTTCTTAATACCGTCAAGACCAGCCATTAGCATTGCAGAGTAGCATAGGTATGGGTTCGCTGCTGGGTCACCAAAACGTAGCTCGATACGACGTGCTTTAGGGCTTGGTACTACTGGGATACGGATAGAAGCAGAACGGTTACGAGCTGAGTAAGCTAGCATAACAGGTGCTTCGAAGCCTGGTACAAGACGCTTGTACGAGTTAGTTGATGGGTTCGCAAATGCGTTGATTGCGCGAGCGTGCTTGATTACACCACCGATGTAGTAAAGGGCAGTTTCAGATAGACCGCCGTACTTATCACCTGCAAATAGGTTCACACCGTCTTTTGCTAGAGATTGGTGAACGTGCATACCAGAACCGTTATCACCTACAAGTGGCTTAGGCATGAATGTCGCTGTTTTACCAAATGCGTGAGCAACGTTGTGTACAACGTACTTGTAGATTTGAGTCTCATCAGCTTTTGTTGTTAGCGTGTTGAAACGAGTAGCGATTTCGTTTTGACCCGCAGTTGCTACTTCGTGGTGGTGAGCTTCAACAACTAGACCCATCTCTTCCATTACTAGACACATTGCAGAACGGATGTCTTGAGAAGAATCGACAGGAGCTACTGGGAAGTAACCGCCTTTAACGCCTGGACGGTGACCTTTGTTACCGCCCTCGAAGTCAGAACCTGTGTTCCAAGCTGCTTCTACGTCGTCAATTTTGAAGAATGAACCTGACATGTCAGTTGCGAACTTAACATCGTCAAATAGGAAGAACTCTGGCTCAGGACCGATTAGAACTGTGTCTGCGATACCTGTTGAACGCATGTACTCTTCTGAGCGTTTTGCGATTGAACGTGGGTCACGGTCGTAGCCTTGCATAGTTGCAGGCTCAAGAATGTCACAACGAATGTTTAGCGTTGCATCTTCAGTGAAAGGGTCAAGAACTGCAGATGCAGCATCTGGCATCATTACCATGTCAGATTCGTTGATACCTTTCCAACCAGCTACTGAAGAACCATCGAACATTTTGCCTTCTTCGAAGAAGTCTGCGTCGACTTGGTGTGCAGGTAGAGAGATATGTTGCTCTTTACCTTTAGTATCAGTAAAGCGTAGGTCAACAAACTTAACTTCGTTTTCTTGGATCAGCGATAGTACATTTTCTACTGACATCTTGGATAACCTCCAGTGTTATTAAAGCGGTATTAGCTCGATTCGGTTGAAACTAGCATTGATTAATGTCTATTGAATTGCATTAATCGATGCTGTTTTAGCTAAAGCCAAAATCGTGCCAAAAAAATTATTCCCTTAATTTCAAGGCTTTGCGTTGTTTGTGGCTCTTTTGAAGTATTTAAATGCACCAAATTGATCATTGGGTGCACTTAAATGGTGCAATTGAGTGTGAGTGCACCAATATGAGTCACAAGCGCATACCATTCAGCAATGATTTCAGTTTGTTGTCAATCCACTTTTTTCTGATCTGACTCTATTTGATGAAACAATGACTATAATTTGTTTGATATCAAGCTTGGCAGAGCACTATTGCAAACGCATGACGCGGGCCAGTTGAAAAAAGACTTGTCTGAGATCACATATCTCTGGGGTTTTTTCTAAAATCTGGTATATTATTGACCGTTTTTTTAATCAAGCTAGCGGCGCATATTCAGATGGTGAGTAATGTGCGGCTACTTTTATGAGTGAATCGAAAGTCCATGTCTACTCCACAGATCGATAAGTTAAGAAATATCGCGATTATCGCGCACGTTGACCACGGTAAAACAACGCTGGTTGATAAACTGCTACAACAGTCAGGCACACTTGAATCTCGTGGTGAAGCTGAAGAGCGTGTCATGGATTCGAATGACATCGAAAAAGAGCGTGGCATTACCATTCTTGCTAAAAACACAGCAATTAACTGGAATGACTACCGCATCAACATCGTAGATACTCCTGGACACGCGGACTTCGGTGGCGAAGTTGAGCGTATTATGTCTATGGTTGACTCTGTTCTACTAATCGTTGACGCAGTTGACGGCCCAATGCCTCAAACTCGTTTCGTAACGCAAAAAGCATTCGCACACGGCCTTAAGCCAATCGTTGTAATCAACAAGATTGACCGCCCTGGCGCTCGTCCTGATTGGGTTATGGATCAAGTATTTGACCTATTCGATAACCTAGGTGCGACTGATGAACAGCTAGACTTTAAAGTTGTTTACGCTTCAGCGCTTAACGGTTGGGCTTCTTTAGAAGAAGGCGAAGAAGGCGAGAACATGGAACCATTGTTCCAAGCAGTAGTAGATACTGTTGAAGCGCCTAACGTTGATATCGACGGTTCACTTCAAATGCAAATCTCTCAACTTGATTACAGCTCTTACGTAGGTGTAATCGGTGTTGCTCGTGTTACTCGTGGTTCTGTGAAGCCAAACCAACAAGTGACTATCGTTGGTGCTGACGGTAAGCAGCGTAACGGTAAAGTAGGTACAGTTCTTGGTTACCTAGGCCTAGAGCGTCACGAAGTGGATCAAGCTAACGCTGGTGACATCATTGCAATTACTGGTCTTGGTGAGCTGAAAATCTCAGACACTATCTGTGACCAAAACAATGTTGAGCCAATGACTCCGCTTTCTGTTGATGAACCAACAGTAACGATGACGTTCCAAGTAAACACTTCTCCGTTCGCGGGTAAAGAAGGTAAGTTTGTGACTTCACGTAACATCCTTGAGCGTCTACAAAAAGAACTAGTACACAACGTAGCTCTACGCGTTGAAGAAACTGATAACCCAGATCGTTTCCGTGTTTCAGGTCGTGGTGAACTTCACCTATCTATCCTGATCGAGAACATGCGTCGTGAAGGTTTCGAACTTGCGGTATCTCGTCCAGAAGTAATCATCAAAGAAGAAGATGGTCAGCTAATGGAACCGTACGAAACAGTAACGATTGATGTTCTTGAAGAGCACCAAGGCGGTATCATGGAAAACATCGGTCTACGTAAAGGTGAGCTGACTGACATGGCACCAGACGGTAAAGGCCGTGTTCGTATGGACTTCATGATGCCTTCTCGTGGTCTTATCGGTTTCCAAACTGAGTTCATGACGTTAACTTCAGGTTCTGGTCTTCTTTACCATACATTTGATCACTACGGTCCACACAAAGGTGGTGTAATTGGTCAACGTAATAACGGTGTTCTAATCTCGAACGCAACGGGTAAAGCTCTGACTTACGCACTATTCAACCTGCAAGAGCGCGGTCGTCTGTTCTCTGAGCACGCGGATGAAGTTTACGAAGGTCAAGTTATCGGTATTCATAACCGTTCAAACGACCTAACAGTTAACTGTCTGAAAGGTAAGCAGCTAACTAACGTTCGTGCATCAGGTACTGATGAAGCGCAAGTTCTTACTCCTGCTATCAAGTACACTCTAGAGCAAGCTCTTGAGTTTATCGATGAAGATGAACTAGTAGAAGTAACACCAGAAAACATTCGTATCCGTAAGAAGTTCCTTACTGAGAACGAACGTAAACGTGCAGCACGTCCAGCTAAAGCATAATTTAGCTAACGTTTAAGCGTATAGAAAAGGGCGAGAAGTGATTCACTTCTCGCCCTTTTTGTATTCGTGCTGGATAAAGGTTTCGAATTTCTAACCTATTTGGTTTTTAGTTTATTCAAAAACCTATCTGATTCTGCAATTGCAGTATTCATCTGTTTAATGGCGAATTGGATGTCGCGTTCTAATGTCATAAACTCCCCTTGTAGTGCGCCTATGGCACTAGCGTTGAGGTTGTGCTTCAAGTACAAGGTGTTATCGCGCAAGGTATTGAGTACCGGTGTCATTTTTTTCTCAGCTCGTTTCATCGCTGAAATCATGGCTTTGTAGGAAGATTTCGTATCGTTAAGCTTTTGCTCACTAGAGCGACGTAATTTATCACTGGTATAAAGGTCTAGCTCATCTTGCCATTCTTCGAATAATGCCGCAGAGACATCTTCTATCGCGGCAATACGGTCGCTGACATCTTGTGCGGCTTGTTCACTGTCTTGGTATTTGCCGTTGATGGTGTTGTACATACCTTCAAGCTCTCCACCGTTGAAGTTGGTGAGTGAGGAGAGAACTTCGAGTGCGCTAGAGAATTCTTGTTGTGCGTCTTGTTGGGACTGCTTGGCGTCTTCAACTCGATTAACCATGATGTCACGCTTGTGGTAGCCCACTTTTTCCATCGCGGAATAATATGCAGACTGACATCCAGTTAAGGTAAAAATAGATAGCACTATAGCAATTAAATAAGGCATCCTAGTTTCCTATAGTTAAGTTGCAGAATATTAATTAGGACTATGAACGAGTTACAAGGGAGTTACAAGTTGAGAGTTCAGAAGGTTGTTGAACTGGGTATCCCATTTTTTAAATACCTACTCACCCGCATGAAGCATGATCGCGTCAATGTGAATGCCGGTTATCTTGCCTATATTACATTGCTGTCAATTGTGCCAATGTTGACAGTATTATTGTCTATCTTGTCGTCATTTTCGGTATTCGCCGATGTAGGCATCGTACTCCAGAACTTTATTATCAATAACTTTGTTCCGGCTGCTGGAGATGCGGTCCATGGCGCGTTACTCGAGTTCGTCTCTAACACTGGCAAAATGACAGCGGTAGGTAGTGTGTTTTTATTCGTGGCGGCGTTAATGCTGATCTCTAACATTGATAAGAATTTAAACTACATATGGCGTGTGACGCAAAAACGCCGAGCGGTCTTTTCATTTTCGATGTATTGGATGGTTTTGACGCTTGGACCAATTCTGGTTGGGGCGAGTATTGCTGCGACGTCTTATGTGACGTCTTTGAAATTGCTAGAAAGCGAGACCATTTCTGGTGCATTTAACTTACTGCTACGTTGGCTACCATTCATCTTATCGTTTAGTGCATTTGTTGGCTTATATCTCTTAGTGCCAAATAAGAAGGTGTATGTGTCGCATGCGGTGCTGGGCGCTTTTGTTGCCGCGATATTGTTTGAGTTAAGCAAGAAAGGGTTTGCGGCTTATATCACCCAGTTTCCTTCGTACCAGCTGATCTATGGCGCACTTGCGGCTATTCCTATTTTGTTTGTTTGGGTCTATCTCTGTTGGTTGATTGTTTTGATTGGTGCAGAAGTCACAGCAGCATTAGGTGAACGTGAACAGTGGAGTCAGCAAGTAGAAATGGTACACTCTGCGGATAAGCAAGATGAAGTCGTAGAAGGAACAAGCAGTGATAGCACTGATTCAAAGGGTAAGTGAAGCCGCCGTTCGAGTAAATGGTGATACTGTTGGTGAAATCGACCAAGGTCTACTGGTTTTATTAGGCGTAGAAAAAGACGATGATGAAGCGAAAGCGAAACGCCTGGTAGAACGCGTAACGACTTACCGTGTGTTTGAAGACGATGACGGTAAGATGAACCTGAACGTGAAGCAGGTGGGCGGAAAGGTATTGGTGGTATCGCAATTTACTTTGCCAGCCGATACGAAAAAAGGTACACGTGCAGGGTTTTCTAAAGGAGCACATCCTGCTGATGCAGAGCGTCTATACGATTACTTCTCAGATCAATGCGAACTGCTATTACCGACAGAAAGAGGGCAATTTGCCGCAGATATGAAAGTGTCACTGGTAAACGATGGCCCTGTGACATTCTGGTTGCAAGTATAAAACGGATTTTAATGGATAATGGAAAAGAACATCAATTGGTGACTTTCTAGTTATCCGCACTAAGGATATTCATGTTTAAACTAATAACGCCTAAAACAGAAAACCAACTGAACAAGTATTACCACTTTCGTTGGCAGATGTTACGTGAACCTTGGCGGATGCCGATCGGTTCAGAGCGTGACGAATATGATCCTATGAGCCACCATCGAATGATTGTGGATGGACGTGGACGTCCGATGGCGATTGGCCGTTTATACATTACTCCTGATTTTGAAGGGCAGATCCGCTACATGGCTGTGAAGAATTCACGTCGTAGTAAGGGTATGGGGTCCTTGATTTTGGTGGCGCTAGAGTCGTTAGCCCGTCAAGAAGGCGCTAAACGCTTGGTGTGTAATGCGCGTGAAGATGCGATCGCTTTCTATGAGAAAAACAGCTTTGAGCGTCGCGGAGAAATTAATGATCAGCGTGGTCCAGTTCGACATCAACAAATGGTCAAGCCGCTAGACCCTATGGCTGATGTGTTGCGCCGTCCTGAATGGTGTAGTGAGCTCCAAGAACGTTGGGAAAACCAAATCCCGATCAGTGACAAAATGGGCATCAAGATCAACCAATACACAGGTTATCAGTTTGAATGTAGTGCTCAGCTAAACCCTAACTTAAACCCTCACAACACCATGTTTGCCGGCTCAGCTTTTACGTTGGCAACATTGACAGGCTGGGGCATGACTTGGCTGTTGATGAAAGAGCGTGGCTTGAGTGGTGATATCGTTCTGGCCGACAGTAATATTCGTTATCGTCATCCTGTCGAGCAAAGCCCAGTCGCATCGACGTCACTAGACGGGATCAGTGGCGATTTAGATAGGCTTGCTTCAGGTAGAAAGGCTCGTATTGTGATTCACGTAACCATCTACAGTGGTGATGTGGCCGCGGTAGAGTTTGTGGGGACTTACATGTTGCTTCCTGATTATAAGAAAGTGCTTCAGGAGCCTCAGCCCTCTTCAGATGAGGAGTAGTTTACTCCTCTGAATCCTCGGGTGTGGCTTGCGATGGTGTGGAGTGGATGGTATCGGTATCAACACACTCGACGTTCTGTTGATACTCACCACTGATGAAGTCTCCCGTAAGTGAATAACATCCTTGATTCAAGTTAATCGGCAGTTTGTGCTGCTCGGGAGTCAATAAATCCACCTCTCCTTCAGCAACAATACCTTTGGTTTCCTCGCCAGTAATATCGACTCCTTCAAATATAATCCGGCCTCGGTCCATCTGAATTTTTATGTCTGAGATCGATACAGGCAGTGCTTTGGTTTTTTCCTCATCAGTATTAGGCACTTCAACCCCAGCATTACGAATAGAGCCGTTCAGCTGTCCCGTCAAAGAGTGTGCGAGCATGCTTTGATCACCAACTAAACCTTTGGCTTGCAGTTCAAATTCCGCGAGGCCGTGTAAAGCAACCGGCAAACCTAATCGAGAGAATACAGGTAGGGTCGGTATACCATCTGCAGTTACTAGCACGTTCCAAGGTTGGCTGAGCGCAGCAAAATTGAGATTGGCCTCGGCTTCGATATAACCTTCTGCGAGCGGTGCAAAGAGGCGCGTAAGTTGCCATCGGCCCTGTTTACTGTTCATCTCGACGACAGCGTGAGAGGTCAGTATTTTATCGTAGCTGGCATTGTTCACTGCTGCTCGTAGTTCTCCTTGCCATAATCCAGCTTTCCCTTGGGATAACAGCTGAAGTTGCTTACCCTCAACATCTAACCCCGATATTTGCCAAAATGGCTCTTCAGCCAGTTGGATAAATTGGCTGCGTTTGATAGATAGCTCTTGAATGCTGATGTCATTGAGCTGTTGAACCCAACTAGGAAGTGGAAGATCTGGTTGCTTGTGATCTGATGACCACTTGATCCCTTGAAGCGATAGTTGAGCCAAATCTATTCGGTTTGGAGTGAGTGCGCCATTGAGTTGGATCCTTCCTTGTTGCCATTGGCCAGAAAACTGGTTGATGGCGATCTGATTAGGCGTGAAGGATAAGTTTAAACTCGGGCCTACCAACGGTTGTTGGTTGGCGGAAATACCTTCGGCTTGAATAGAGAGCTCGCCCTGTGTTTGTTGCCAAGGCTTAAAGGGGAGTGATAGGTTTTCAACAGACATATCAAATCCAGCTAAGTGCCAGCTTTGCCCTTTCAGGTCGCTGCGGATAATGTCTAAACTATTAATGTGGTTAATATTGATGAGCTCTATTGGCCAAGGCTTGCTGAAGATTTCAGTCGTTTGAGCTGAGTCTAGAATCAGGCCATCGAGTGTGACATTAATGAGCGACCAGTTTTGGGTGAACTGCTCAGCTTGCCCTGATACTTTGGCGCCGCGCCAAGTGAAAGAGCTGCCGTAAATCGTACTATCTTGAGGCTTAAAGTCGGCGTCGATAAGCAATCGGTCGATCGCTTCACCGTGCCAGTAAATTTGCTCGGCAGTCAGTTGCAGTTCACCAAAAGGAAAGCGTTGTGTCGAAGAAAGCCACTGAGGGTTCTTTACTTGAAGGTTAACACCACGAGAGTTGAACTCATCCTGCGCATAATCGAGGTTATTGATCGCCAGCTGGTGGAGCGTGACTTGATATTGATCGATGAAATCATGAATCGAGAAGTTATCTAGACCATGCTGAAGGCTGGCTCCATCGATCAGTAGGCTGCTAATGATTGGTCGTCTTTGAGTAAGGCTGTTTAGCTCGAACCAAATGTCCACTTGTTCTAAATAATGCGTGTCGTTCGCTGTGATATCGACGCCAGATAATGTGAGATGATAGGGCATACTAACGCTGGTCGATTCTACTTTGACAGGCACGTTAAATAGAGAGTTGAATACATAATTGATGACCGGCGCACCATATTGAGTATTCAGGCTAGCAAGGAATCCACCAATCGAAACGGTGATGAGCATGAGTAACAGCGAGAGTGTAATGAGCGCCTTCTTCATTCCTTGAAATACTCCATGATGAACTTTCGGCTTTGGTTGACCGTAATGCGTTGCAAATAGAGTGGAACAAAAAACGCGAGGCTTCAACAAAAAAGCCCCTCAAAAGAGGGGCTTGCTACAGAAATATCACTTTTAAGGCAATGTAGCTGCGTTAGTCTAGCTGAGGACCTGCTGCTACTAGTGCTTTACCTTCATCGTTGTCGGTGTACTTATCAAAGTTATTGATAAAGCGTTCCGCTAGGTCTTTCGCCTTGCTTTCCCACTGAAGTGGATCCGTGTACGTATCGCGTGGGTCAAGAATACCAGAGTCAACGTCATGCAGTGCTAGTGGCACTTCAAGGTTGAACATTGGAATTACTTTGGTATCCGCTTCGTCGATTGAGCCATCTAGGATAGCGTCGATGATGCCACGAGTATCTTGGATAGAGATACGTTTACCAGTGCCGTTCCAACCTGTATTGACTAGGTAAGCTTCCGCCCCCGCTGCTTCCATACGCTTCACTAGCACTTCAGCGTACTGAGTTGGGTGAAGTGTTAGGAATGCCGCGCCAAACGCTGCTGAGAACGTTGGGGTTGGTTCTGTGATGCCACGCTCCGTACCTGCAAGCTTCGCAGTGAAACCAGATAGGAAGTGGTACTTCGTTTGCTCTGGCGTTAGCTTAGAAACTGGAGGAAGCACGCCGAATGCATCTGCAGTTAGGAAGATAACTTTTTGAGCGTGACCTGCTTTTGATACTGGCTTAACGATGTTCTCGATGTGGTGAATTGGGTAAGAAACACGAGTGTTTTCTGTCTTAGAACCGTCATCAAAATCGATAGAACCATCACCACGAACCGTTACGTTTTCTAGTAGCGCATCACGACGGATCGCGTTGTAGATTTCTGGTTCCGCTTCTTTAGACAGGCGAATCGTTTTTGCGTAGCAACCGCCTTCAAAGTTGAAGATACCATCGTCGTCCCAACCGTGCTCGTCATCACCGATAAGCTGACGTTTAGGATCGGTTGAAAGCGTTGTTTTACCTGTACCTGATAGGCCGAAGAATACCGCTACATCGCCTTTCTCGCCCACGTTAGCACTACAGTGCATTGAAGCAATACCTTGCAGAGGAAGTAGGTAGTTCATCATTGCGAACATGCCTTTCTTCATCTCACCGCCGTACCAAGTACCACCGATGATTTGAACGCGCTCTGTTAGGTTGAAAGCAACGAAGTTTTCAGAGTTTAGACCCTGCTTTTCCCAATTAGGGTTAGTTGTTTTAGCACCGTTCATTACCACGAAATCAGGTTCGAACGTTGCTAGCTCTTCGTCAGTTGGACGAATGAACATGTTCTTAACGAAGTGCGCTTGCCACGCTACTTCAGTAATGATTCGTACGCTAAGACGCGTATCTGGGTTAGCACCACAATAACCGTCAATCACAAACAGGCGTTTGCCTGATAGCTGCGTTGTCACAAGCTCTTTTAGCTCATTCCATACTTCAGTCGTGATAGGTTTGTTGTCGTTTTTGCCTTGATCTGACCACCACATGGTATCGCGGGTAGTGTCATCTTTTACGATGTATTTATCTTTTGGTGAGCGTCCAGTAAAGATACCAGTGTCAACAGCAACCGAGCCTAGTTCAGTGACTACACCTTTTTCGTAGCCTTCTAGACCTGGTAGTGTTTCTTCAACGAATAACTGCTCGTAACTTGGGTTACGCAGAACCTCAGTTACACCAGTTAGCCCGTGTTTGGTAAGATCAATTTGTGCAGCCTTTGTATGTTCCATAACGGTCATAGGTGCTCCTTGTAGGATATTTTGTAGGGATTTTGGTATTAATTTGTAATTATTTTTATCAGCTCACCATTCTTGTCACGAGATTGGGAAGCAGGGTATAGCTCAAAATATACCCATAAAAACCATAAGGTTTTAAGTGTCTCGTCACATATTGGTAGGGCTAGTTTATCCTGTGCGCAAACCTTTGCGCTAGATCAAAATGATTATTAATTGATTAAAATTAAGCAGTGATTTTATTACGTGAAAGCCCCGTGAATACTGGCTTTGGATCACAAAAAGGCCAGCATTACGCTGGCCTTTTGTTGGGTAAATTACGTGTTTGCTAAACGCGGTAAATTAATGAACCGTATTATTGCCCTTATCCGCTGCATCGGCATATAAAGCGTCAACATCGCTCTTGTCGAAAGAGTAGTTAGTACCACAATAATCACAGTGAAGAGCAACGCTGCCTTCAGTAGTTAAGATGTCGTAGATCTCTTCTTTCGCGACAGTAATAATCGCAGAGCCACTACGCTCACGAGAACATCCGCAGAAGAACTCTACTGGTTGAGGCGTGAAAAGCTGTACTTTCTCTTGGTTGTACAAACGGTAAAGCAGTTCGTTTGCTTCTAGAGAGAATAACTCTTCGTTTTTCACTGTGTCTGTTAGTTGCTCTAGGTGCTCGAAATCATTTGGAGTACCAGTGCCGTCAGGCATCACTTGTAGCAGCATACCAGCAGCGTGCGGCTTACCATTATATTCACCTGTACGAATCCATAAGCGTGTTTTTAGCTGTTCTGAATTGGCGAAGTAACCTTCTAGCACTTCTGAAAGTGTATCGCCTTCTAACCCAACTACGCCTTGGTAACGCTCGCCTTTCTTAGGTGTAATAGTGATCACTAGGTGACCTTTACCCATCATGTCGTGCAGGCCAGCGTCGTCAGCGATCTCGCCTTCAAAGCGCGCTACGCCACGGACCTTCTGATCGTGGTCACCATTAATGACAGCAAGAGATACTGGGCCGTCACCTTGTAGCTGCATAGTGATTGAGCCTTCAAACTTTAGTGTTGCTGTCAGTAGTGTGGTTGAAACCAATAGCTCACCAAGCAGTTTTTGTACTGCTGCCGGGTATTCCTTGCTAGAAATAATTTGCTGGTACGCTTCATCCAGTTGTACCAGTTCACCGCGTACAGAAAGATCTTCAAATAGGTAGCGGTTTAAAATGTTGTTTGCCATTACTTCAGTGGTCATATGGATGGTCCAGCTTATTGATGTTTAAATTTAATAATATCGCGACGCTGCTTTTTATCAGGGCGGCGCTCTGGGCTTGGGCTATGAGCGTGCAATTTACGTTGCTTTGCAAACTCTTCTCTTTTCGCCAAGCTTTCAGCGGTTTCACTATAGAGAGTTTGAGCGATTGGAGCCCCACCGCGATGCGCGGAGATTTTCTCTATTGTGACCGTTTTTTCTTCATTTCCTTGGCGTAGTGTAATCACGGCGCCAAGTTCAACAATTTTACTCGGTTTACTACGTTGGCCATTATAGTGGACTTTGCCGCCATCGACCATATTACGAGCAATTGAACGGGTTTTATAAAAGCGAGCTGCCCAAAGCCATTTATCAAGCCTGACAGCTTCATTATCGGTTTTCATAATGGCTTATAGCCTCTCAAGAAAGTGATGAATGCGGCGTATTAGTCAAATTACTGAGTGTATTTTGAGTAGTTGAAGCTAACAATGGAGTCGAGGCAGCATTTTTTCAAGGTAACCTACAAAATAGCTTTGGGGATGAAGCACATTGAAAAGGTTGTGATATAGTCCATAAACCTCACCTTATATAAAATACGTAAATAGTAGAGCGTTGTAGCATTACGACCTCATTGAAAGAGAAGGGATTGATACGAGTGAAGTTTTTAGAGCTCGGAAGTGGATTGGAGCGTTATCCTTCATTGAGCCGATGGTTACAAAATGGTCCTGAATTACAGCAAAAACTCAGTGTGGTAGCTTGCTGCATTTTATTGGGTATTTCTGCTTGGATTTTAGGCCAGCTCGCTTGGTTTATTGAACCATCACAGCAATCTATTGTCCCTTGGAAAGCGTCCGTTTCCTCTTCGCAGCAGCCAACGTCTTCTTTGGATCTGTCGACTCTGCAGAAAAGTAACTTATTTGGTGCTTATAGCGAATCTAAGCCTGTGGTTCAAAAGCCTGTGGTTCAAGATGCGCCTAAGACCCGCCTCAATTTAGTGTTGGTTGGCGTCGTGGCAAGCTCTAACCCAGAAGTGAGCTTAGCGGTTATCGCAAATCGTGGTAGACAAGCGACGTATGGCATTAATGAAGATATCGAAGGTACACGCGCAAAACTGAAAGCGGTTCTAGTTGATCGCGTGATCATTGAAAACTCTGGTCGTGATGAAACCTTGATGCTAGAAGGCATCGAATATAAGCGTTTGGAAGTATCTGAGCCTAAAGCGAAGCCGTCATCATCAGTGATTGGCAATAATCCGGTCGATAAAGAAGAGAAGTTATCGTCTATTAAAGCGGCGATTACCAAAGATCCGCAACAAATTTTCCAGTATGTGCGTTTATCTCAAGTTAAGCGTGATGGCAAAGTGTTGGGCTACCGTGTGAGTCCGGGAAAAGAGCCTGAATTGTTTCATTCAGTTGGTTTAAAAAGTGGTGATATCGCCACACAACTCAACGGTCAAGATTTAACGGATCCGGCCGCGATGAGTACTATTTTTCGTACTATCTCAGATCTTACCGAACTTAACTTAACGGTTGAGAGAGATGGTCAGCCACATGATGTTTATATTGAATTTTAAAAACTTACGCCATGATGGCGAGAGTGTAGGAGAAGTACGTGAAGCATTGGTTTAAGAAAAGTGCATGGTTACTGGCAGGAAGCTTAGTTTGCACACCAGCCGCTATCGCAAATGATTTTAGTGCCAGCTTTAAAGGCACCGACATTCAGGAATTTATCAATATTGTTGGTCGTAATTTAGAGCGCACCATCATTGTCGACCCTTCGGTTAGAGGAAAAATTGATGTACGCAGTTACGACGTACTCAATGAAGAGCAGTATTACAGTTTCTTCTTAAACGTTTTGGAAGTGTACGGTTATGCTGTGGTTGAAATGGAATCCGGCGTACTGAAAATCATCAAAGCCAAAGATTCGAAAACGTCTGCTATTCCCGTTGTCGGTGATCGCGAAACCATTCAAGGCGACAGCGTAATTACCCGAGTTGTAGCGGTGCGTAATGTTTCGGTTCGTGAACTTTCTCCTTTGCTACGCCAACTGAATGACAATGCAGGTGCGGGTAACGTTGTTCACTATGATCCAGCTAATATCATTTTGATCACAGGCCGTGCTGCGGTAGTGAACCGCTTGGCGGATATCATTAAGCGAGTGGACCAAGCGGGTGACAAAGAAATTGAAGTCGTTGAGTTAGCAAATGCATCGGCTGCGGAAATGGTCCGTATTGTTGATGCATTGAATAAAACGACTGATGCGAAAAACACCCCTGCTTTCCTACAACCAAAGCTTGTAGCTGACGAGCGCACTAACTCGATCTTGATTTCAGGCGATCCTAAAGTACGTAGTCGACTAAGAAAGCTAATTGAGCAGCTTGATGTAGAAATGGCGACTAAAGGCAATAACCGAGTGGTTTACCTTAAATATGCCAAAGCAGAAGATCTTGTCGATGTATTGAAAGGTGTATCTGACAACCTACAGGCAGAGAAGCAAACCTCTTCGAAGAGTAAGGGTGCGAATCGTAACGAAGTAATGATCGCCGCTCACCCAGAAACCAACGCATTAGTTGTGACTGCTCCGCCTGATATCATGAATGCATTGCAAGATGTGGTAGCGCAACTGGATATTCGCCGTGCGCAAGTTCTGATTGAAGCGCTTATTGTAGAAATGGCAGAAGGCGATGGCGTTAATTTAGGCGTGCAATGGGGCAACTTAGAAACAGGCGCGATGATCCAATACAGCAACACTGGCGCTTCAATTGGTAATGTGATGGTTGGCTTAGAAGAGGCAAAAGATTCAGAAGAAACGACCACTATTACTGATGATAACGGTAATGTTACTGGCTTTAATACCGTGACGAAAGAGGGTGACTACTCTACTTTGGCTTCTGCACTTTCTGGCGTGAATGGTGCGGCTTTAAGTGTGGTAATGGGTGACTGGACTGCATTGATAAGCGCGGTTTCCACAGACTCTAACTCTAACATTCTGTCTTCTCCAAGTATTACCGTCATGGATAATGGCGAAGCATCTTTTATTGTGGGTGAAGAAGTTCCTGTTCTTACTGGCTCAACAGCTGGCTCAAGTAACGATAACCCTTTCCAGACGGTTGAACGTAAGGAAGTGGGTATTAAGCTGAAAGTGGTTCCTCAAATTAACGAAGGCGACTCGGTTCAGCTGAATATTGAACAAGAGGTATCTAATGTACTAGGTGCTAATGGTGCAGTAGACGTGCGTTTTGCTAAGCGTCAATTGAATACTTCAGTGATCGTTCAAGATGGCCAAATGTTGGTACTTGGCGGTTTGATTGATGAACGCGCTCTTGAAAGCGAATCTAAGGTTCCACTACTAGGTGATATCCCTTACCTTGGTCACCTTTTCAAGTCGACCAGTACACAGGTTGAGAAAAAGAACCTGATGGTATTCATCAAACCAACTATTATTCGTGACGGCATGATAGCCGACGGTATTACTCAGCGTAAATATAACTACATTCGTGCTGAGCAGCTATACAAGTCAGAGCAAGGCCTTAAGCTGATGGATAACGACAATATTCCGGTATTGCCGAAGTTTGGCGACGACATTCGTCATCCTGCTGAAATCCAAGCCTTTATCGATCAAATGGAAGCGCAGTAATGGTTGATATGTTAGATACGGCGAGAGCTTATCAACGACTGCCGTTCAGTTTTGCAAACCGTTATAAAATGGTTCTGGAGTACACACACCCAGAGCGTGCTCCAACCTTGTATTTTGTTGAACCATTAAGTGCTACTGCGATCTTAGAAGTACGCCGCGTTGTGAAAAGTGGCTTTACTCCTGAAGCAATAGCTGAAGAAGAATTCGAAGTTAAACTCACTCAAGCTTATCAGCGTGACTCTTCTGAAGCGCGTCAGCTAATGGAAGATATCGGCGCAGATAACGATGATTTCTTCTCTCTTGCAGAAGAACTGCCACAAGATGAAGACTTATTAGAATCGGAAGATGATGCGCCTATCATTAAATTGATCAACGCCATGTTAGGTGAAGCGATCAAGGAAGGAGCATCAGATATTCATATCGAGACCTTTGAAAAGTCGCTATCGATTCGTTTCCGTGTGGATGGCGTACTACGAGATGTACTTGCGCCAAGCCGTAAACTGGCTCCATTGCTAGTTTCGCGTGTGAAAGTTATGGCGAAGCTCGATATCGCAGAAAAACGCGTTCCACAAGATGGACGTATTTCGCTTCGAATTGGTGGTCGAGCGGTGGATGTGCGTGTATCTACGATGCCTTCCTCGCATGGTGAGCGCGTTGTAATGCGTCTTCTGGATAAAAATGCCACTCGCTTAGACCTACATAGCTTGGGAATGACGCCAAGTAATCATCAAAACTTCCAACATCTTATCCAACGTCCACATGGCATTATCCTAGTTACGGGCCCGACAGGTTCTGGTAAATCGACAACGCTTTATGCTGGTTTGCAAGAGCTCAACAGTAATGAACGTAATATATTAACGGTTGAAGACCCGATTGAATTTGATATCGATGGTATAGGTCAAACTCAAGTAAACCCTAAGGTTGATATGACGTTTGCGCGTGGATTACGTGCCATTTTACGTCAGGATCCTGATGTAGTAATGGTGGGTGAGATTCGTGACTTAGAAACCGCACAGATTGGTGTTCAAGCATCTTTGACTGGTCACTTAGTAATGTCGACGTTACACACCAACACCGCTGTTGGTGCTATCACTCGTTTACGTGATATGGGCATTGAACCTTTCCTGATTTCTTCTTCTTTGTTGGGCGTTTTAGCTCAACGTTTGGTGCGGACTTTATGCAATGACTGCAAAGAGCCCTATGAAGCTGACAAAGAACAGAAAAAGCTTTTCGGTTTAAAGAAAAAAGAAGATTTAACGCTTTATCATGCAAAAGGTTGTGAGCATTGTAACCATAAAGGTTACCGTGGCCGTACGGGTATTCATGAGCTATTGATGATCGATGAGTCCGTACAAGAGCTGATCCATAGTGAAGCGGGTGAGCAAGCGATTGAAAAAGCAATCCGAGAAACGACGCCAAGCATCCGTGACGATGGCCTTGATAAAGTTAGGTTAGGTGTGACTTCGTTAGAAGAAGTTATGCGAGTGACCAAGGAAGTTTAAGTATGGCTGCGTTTGAATACAAAGCCTTGAATGCGCAAGGCAAGCAGAAGAAAGGTACGATTGAAGGCGATAATGCTCGCCAAGCTCGCCAGCGCTTGAAAGAACAAGGCTTAGTGCCAATAGAAGTCATCGAAGCAAAGGCTAAAGCTGAAAAATCTAGCGGGCCATCGACAGGGTTTAAGCGAGGCATTAGTACGCCAGATCTTGCGCTTATTACTCGCCAAATATCCACTTTAGTTCAATCCGGGATGCCGCTTGAAGAGTGCCTGAAAGCCGTGTCGGAGCAGTCTGAAAAGCCACGAATTCGGACTATGTTAGCCGCAGTTCGCGCTAAGGTGACTGAAGGTTATACGCTTGCAGACAGTCTCGCGGATTACCCACATATCTTTGATGAACTGTTTCGCTCGATGGTGGCGGCGGGGGAAAAATCGGGTCATTTGGATGCGGTGCTGGAGCGATTGGCGGATTACGCTGAGAATCGTCAGAAAATGCGCTCTAAACTGATGCAAGCGATGATTTATCCCGTAGTGCTGGTGGTGTTTGCGGTGACAATCGTATCGTTCTTGCTGGCGACTGTTGTTCCTAAAATTGTGGAACCCATCATTCAAATGGGGCAAGAATTGCCTCAATCTACCCAATTTCTTCTCGCGTCCAGTGAATTTATTCAAAACTGGGGAATCCAATTGTTGTTGGTGTTCATTGCGGCCTTTGTCATGCTGCGTGCGGCACTGAAAAAACCGACAATTCGCTTGAGTTGGGATCGTAAGCTATTGGTTTTACCTTTGATTGGAAAAATCGCAAAAGGGGTGAATACCGCTCGCTTTGCGCGAACCCTTTCTATTTGTACTTCCAGTGCCATCCCAATTTTAGAAGGGATGAAGGTTGCTGTGGATGTGATGTCGAATCAACACGTGAAACAGCAAGTATTGAATGCAGCGGATAGTGTTCGTGAGGGTGCGAGCTTGCGTAAGGCTTTAGATCAAACCAAATTGTTTCCACCGATGATGCTACATATGATTGCCAGTGGTGAGCAAAGTGGTCAATTAGAGCAGATGCTGACGCGCGCTGCTGACAACCAAGATCAGAGCTTTGAATCAACAGTTAACATTGCATTGGGTATCTTTACGCCAGCGCTTATCGCGTTAATGGCTGGCTTAGTGTTGTTCATCGTAATGGCCACGTTGATGCCAATGCTCGAAATGAATAATTTAATGAGTGGATAATTTCGGGGCGCTAGGTGAACAGGCAAATTTAGCCTGAAATCTAAGTCTGTAATTTGGAGAAAATAATGAAAAATAAAATGAAAAAACAGTCTGGCTTTACCCTTTTAGAAGTCATGGTTGTGGTGGTAATTCTTGGTGTGCTTGCGAGCTTTGTTGTCCCTAACTTATTAGGCAATAAAGAAAAAGCGGATCAACAAAAAGCGATTACTGACATCGTGGCTTTGGAAAACGCATTAGACATGTATAAGTTGGATAACAGCGTTTATCCAACGACAGATCAAGGCTTAGAGGCGCTAGTGTCTAAACCAAGCAGCCCGGAGCCTCGTAACTATCGTGATGGCGGCTATATTAAGCGTTTACCAAATGACCCTTGGGGTAATGAGTACCAATACCTAAGCCCAGGCGATAACGGCACGATTGATATCTTTACGCTAGGCGCGGATGGTCAAGAAGGCGGTGAAGGTGCTGCGGCTGATATCGGCAACTGGAACATGCAGGATTTCCAATAAGCTCACGCTTATTGTTGCTAGATAGTAATGCGAAGACCACTCACTATGAAAAAGTCAGCAGGCTTTACTTTAATCGAGATTTTGTTGGTTCTCGTATTGCTATCAGTAACGGCGGTAGCAGTGATTGCTACCATACCAAGCAGCAGTAAAGATATTGCTAAGCAACAAGCGCAGAGTTTCTATCAGCGCTTACAGCTACTGAATGAAGAGGCCATTTTGAGTGGCCTCGATTTTGGAATTCGCGTCGATGAGCGTAAGTTGAGCTATGTACTTATGACTCTGACGAACGAAGGCTGGCAAGAAACTGAATTTGAAAAAATCCCATCATCAACAGAATTACCTAAAGAGTTGGCATTGAAGCTAACGTTAGGTGGTGGGGCATGGGACAACGACGATCGTTTGTTTGAACCTGGTAGCTTATTTGACGAGGACATGTTCGCCGACCTCGAAGAAGATAAAAAGCCTAAACCACCTCAACTGTTTATTCTATCGAGCGCTGAAATAACGCCGTTTAGCTTGTCTTTTTACCCAAATGTCGGTGATGAGATTCAAGACGGCTGGCGAATTAAAGTGAGCGATAGTGGGGTGATTAAGTTGCTAATGCCGGGAGAATCTGATGAAGAGTAATAATCGTACTTCGCGTCGTTATCGCTCAGCTCAGCGAATCCGAGGCATGACGTTACTAGAAGTGTTGGTGGCCTTAGCTATTTTTGCGACCGCTGCGATAAGTGTTATTCGAGCGGTAAGCCAGCATATCAATACTATTAGCTACCTTGAAGAAAAGGCGTTTGCGTCTATGGTGGTCGACAATCAAATGGCGATGGTGATGTTACATCCCGATAAATTGAAGTCTCAGAAAGGGCAACAAGAGATGGCAGGGCGTACCTGGTATTGGAAAGTTACTCCAGTGCAGACCAGTGATGATTTATTGAAAGCGTTTGAAGTGAGTGTCGCAACCTCGAAAGAGGCGTCTCCTGTGGTCACGGTACAAAGTTATGTTGCCAATTAAAGCTTCTAAACGGTCGACTCGGCGCCAAATGAGAGGCTTTACCTTAATTGAGGTATTGGTCGCAATCGCAATTTTTGCGACGTTAAGCGTGGCGGCTTATCAAGTGGTAAACCAAGTGCAACGCAGTAATGAATTGTCTTTGGAGCGCAGTACTCGACTTAACGAACTGCAACGCGCTTTGGTCATATTAGATAATGATTTTCGTCAAATGGCATTACGCCAGTTCCGAACTAACGGAGAAGAGCCATCATCTAAGTTGATCTATTGGCAGCAGTATTTATTAGACTCTGATACCAAAGGCGTCATGTTTAGCCGCCTTGGCTGGCACAACCCTCAGCAGCAATTTCCTCGTGGGGAAGTGACCAAAGTTGGTTACCGTTTAAGTGAAGAAACATTAGAGCGGGTCTGGTGGCGCTATGCAGACACGCCTGCAGGCCAGCAAGGTGTCATCACCCCAATACTTAGCGATGTCGAAGAGTTTAATTTAGAGTTTTATGACGGCAAAGATTGGAAAAAAGAATGGTTATCTTCTCTAGAGTTGCCTAAAGCGGTGAAGTTCACGTTAACTTTGAAAGACTACCAAAAGGTTGAACGAATCTATTTAACGCCAGGCGGCAAGCTTGTTACGGATGGAGCAAGTGAGGAAGAGGATAGCAAAGATGGGTAAATGCTATCGTGCTCGCCCTATACGCCAACGTGGTGTGGCCTTGATTGTTGTGTTGATGTTGTTAGCCATTATGGCGACGATTGCTGCGACTATGTCTGAGAGGCTGTTTACACAGTTTAAGCGTGCAGGTAACCAGCTGAACTACCAGCAAGCGTATTGGTATAGCTTGGGCATTGAAGGGCTTGCAAAAGTTGGTATCGAACAAAGCTACGAAGATAATGAAACCATTAACCTTAATCAGCCATGGGCGCTAGAAGAACAAGTTTTCCCTCTTGATTATGGGCAAGTGAGTGGCCGTATTAAAGACAAGCAAGCCTGTTTCAATCTGAATGTATTGTCTCAGGTGACGGCGGAAAGTAATTCAAGCAATAGCCCGTACCTGGTAGCGGTTTGGCAACGTTTGCTGGAAGAGTTAGAAGTTGAGCCGTACCAGGCTGAAGTTATCGCTGAATCGAGTTGGGAATTCATTGATGGCAACACCGAAACAGGTACTTCTTCAGGCGTTGAAGACAGTACATATGAAGCGATGAAACCCGCATATCTAACGGCGAACAGTTTGCTGGCAGACAGTAGCGAACTCAGAGCGATTTACCAAGTATCAGGTGAGGTTATGCAAAAGGTGTCGCCTTATATTTGTGCGCTGCCAACAGATGACTGGCGGTTGAATGTAAACACGTTGACGCCTGAGCAATCGATGATTTTGGTTGCGATGTTTTCCCCGAATTTGAGTGCAAGCAACGCAAAAGACCTAATTGAAAACCGCCCTTTTGATGGCTGGGCTAGCGTCGATGAATTTATGGCAGAAGCGGCGATGGTGGCGATTGAAGAATCCGTTTCAAAAAAGGCCAAACCTTATTTAACTGTGGATAGCGCTTATTTCGAGCTAGACGCAGAAGTATTAGTGGATAAGTCACGCGTGAGAATTCGCAGTCTTTTCTATAGTGATAATCGAGAAACAGTGACGGTCGTACGTCGTCGCTTTGGAGGGATCAGTGAGCGAGTTTCTGACCGTTCGACTGAGTAGTGAACCGCAGAGCCCTGTGCCGTGGTGCGTTTGGTCGACAAGCCAACAAGAAGTGATAGCCAGTGGTGAACTGGCAAGTTGGCAGCAATTAGATGAGTTGACGCCTTACGCGCAGCAAAGAAGTTGTATCGCATTATTATCAGGTAGCGATTGCTTGGTAACAGAAGTAGAAATCCCGAAAGGGGCTGCTCGCCAGTTTGAGTCCATGTTGCCCTACTTATTAGAAGATGAAGTGGCGCAGGATGTCGATGACCTGCACTTTACAGTATTGGATAAGAGCGCGACCAGTGCGGTGGTATGTGGTGTCGAGAAGCAATGGCTAAGCAATATTGTTGCTGTATTCAAAGAGCAAGGGATCACTTTTCGTAAGATCTTGCCTGATACTTTCGCGTTGCCAATTGAAGAGCAGGGCGTAACGGCATTACAGTTAGATTCACAATGGCTACTGCGTAAGAGTGAATTCAAAGTCGCTTCTGTAGACGACAGCTGGCTAGGGCTATTTAGCCGTTCTGATTGGTTTGACAGTGAAGACGACGAAACTCTCATGGTTTATAGCTACACAGGTTTGCCGTCTGAATCGGCGATGGAGAATCAGAGTGTCGATTGGCAAGTAAAGCCTGCGGAATTGGTCATGGCGCTTTTGAGCCAACATGCCATTACAAGCTCGGTTAACTTGCTGACAGGCAGCTTTAAAGCGAAATCATCGTTCTTAAAATATTGGCGAATTTGGCAAAAAGTAGCGGTTGCGGCTTGTTTGCTGCTAGCGGTATTAGTCGTTCAAAAGGTGCTGTTAGTTCAGCAATATGAGACGCAAGCGAGCGCTTACCGGGCGGAAAGTGAACGTATATTTCGAACGGTATTTCCGAATAAACGCAAGATCCCTACCGTCAGTTACTTAAAGCGTCAAATGAATGATGAAGCGAGTCGACTAGGTGGCTCTAGTGGTGAAGATTCGATGCTGCATTGGCTGTCTCACTTACCGTTAACGCTTGGTAAAGTCGCCGCGATCGAGTTGGAAAGTATTAAGTATGATGGCAATCGTTCAGAAGTTCGTATCCAAGCAAAAAGTGCTGATTTTCAGAGTTTTGAGGATGCAAGAACCAAGCTTTCTGAGCAGTTTGTGGTCGAGCAAGGTCCACTTAACCGAAATGGTGAAGCTGTATTTGGCAGCTTTGTCTTAAAGCGCAAGTGAGGTCATGAATGAAAAACTTAATTGAGTCGCTTCAAGCTTGGTGGAATAGCATCAGCCAGCGTGAGCAACGTCTAGTGATAGGCTGCTCGGTGTTGATCGTTATCGGTGGAATTTACTGGGGTGTCTTGCAACCGTTAAATCAGAGAGCTGAGTTAGCGCAAACTCGAATTCAAAGCGAAAAGCAGTTACTAAATTGGGTAACAGATAAAGCCGATGAAATTTCAGACCTTCGTGGTAATGGTGGCGTGGTGGTTTCCAATCAGCCTCTCAATCAGGTGGTATCATCGTCGATCCGTCGTTACAAAATTGAATTGATTCGAGTTCAACCGAGAGGCGATATGCTTCAAGTGTGGATCAAACCAGTACCGTTTAACCAGTTTGTTGATTGGCTAAGGTACTTAAAAGAGAAGCAAGGGGTTGAGGCCGAGTTTATGGATATTGATCGCTCGGAACAATCTGGGGTCATTGAAATCAACCGTTTGCAGTTTAAGCGAGGTTAATGTGAAACGCGGCTTATTATATGGTGCCATTTTTGTTATCTGCTTTTCGGTTAGCTTGATATTGCACCTTCCAGCTTCTTTCGCCCTCAAACAGTTGCCACCTGTTAGAGGGTTGGATATTGAAGGTGTGGAAGGGTCTTTGTGGACAGGCAGTGCTAGGAATGTGGCTTGGCAGAATATGAACTACGGTTCGGTGCAGTGGGACTTTCAGTTTTCTAAGCTTCTTCAAGCGAAAGCAGAAATTGCAGTGCGATTTGGCCGCCAAAGTGACATGAATATACGCGGTAAAGGCGCACTTGGTTATAGCTTGAGTGGCGCGTATGTTGAGAACTTAGTGGCATCAATACCAGCAGAGAAAGTGATGGACTACGCGCCGGCTATCCCTGTGCCAGTTTCTGTTGGCGGGCAGCTCGAATTGACTGTGAAGCACGCCGTTTACGCATCTCCTTGGTGTCAGTCAGGTGAAGGTACTTTGGCGTGGAGTCATGCTGGTGTGGAGTCGCCTATCGGTGCGCTTAATCTTGGACCTGTGATTGCGGATATTAGCTGCGAAAATAGTGAGCTTAGCGCAAAAGGCGATCAGAGCAGTTCAGAAGTGAGCAGTGAATTTTCGGCGCAGCTTTCTCCGAACCAACGCTACAGCGCTTCAGCATGGTTCAAGCCGGGAGCTGAGTTCCCTCAAGCGATGAAGAGTCAGCTCAAGTGGCTTGGAAACCCTAATACGCAAGGGCGCTACCAGTTTAGCTATCAAGGGAAACTTTAGCTTCTTCCTTCGTTAGTACGAAATAGCGGTGTTGCTAAACAATAGAAAAGGCTCGATACACTTGGTGTATCGAGCCTTTTTAGTTTGATGAGAAGCGCTATTTACTCTGGCTAATCTTTACCTTGCAAAATTTCATCCCACGGTAAGTCGGCGTCTCCGAGTACGATAAAATTCGGGTTTTCGAGTGTTTCTCTTTCGTTATAAGAAAGTGGCTCTAGATGAGTACTGAGAATACGCCCGCCCGCTTCTTCTACAATGCACTGTGTTGCGGCGGTATCCCATTCACCAGTAGGGCCAAGGCGCAGGTAGCAATCCACAGCGCCTTCAGCAACTAAACAGGCCTTCAATGCTGCAGAACCAAGAGGTACTAAATCGTAGTTCCATTTTGGGCTCATACGGCTAGTGATGCGATTGATGTCTTGGCGACGGCTGATCGCGATTGCGATTGATTGATTCGGCTGCTCGTGAGTGTGAGTTTTAATTTTCACACTTTCTGCCATTTCAGGAATTTTCCACGCGCCTTTTCCTGAATAAGCGTAATAGGTGACGCCAGAGACCGGTCCGTATACGACACCCATGACTGGACGGTTATGTTCAATGAGCGCGATGATCGTAGCGAAATCACCACTGCGAGCAATGAATTCTTGCGTGCCATCTAACGGATCGACTAACCAGTAACGATCCCACTGTGAGCGTTGTTCTAGGCTGATATCTGCCGCTTCTTCTGAAAGCACAGGGATATCTGGAGTGAGTTCACTTAGGCGTTGCGAAATTAACTTGTGGGCGGCCAAGTCGGCACTGGTGACAGGTGTATCGTCACTCTTGGTAAATTCTTCGTAATCTTTCTTCTCGTAAATTTCGAGAATAAGCTGCCCGGCTGAACGAGCAATTTCGATGACAGAAGGAAGTAGGTGAGACAGGTCTTTTGTTATTGGCATAGTTGGCTACTCTTGCGCTTTTAATATTCTGATTGCTAGTAGTAGGGCGGTTATGCTGCGGGCTTCGCAAAAGTCGAGGTGAGTCAGTAACTCCTCCGCCTGAGCTAATGGCCAGCGCACAACGTCTAATGGTTCTGGTTCATCACCTTCTAGCTTTTCTGAGTATAGGTCTTCGGCAATGAATAATGTCATCTTGCTTGAAAAATAAGAGGGAGCGAGAATCACTTCTTTTAACGGTGTGAGCTTATTGGTGCCAAAACCGATTTCTTCTTTGAGCTCTCGGTCAGCGGCTTGGGCAGGAGTTTCACCTAAATCAATTAAACCTTTCGGAAAACCAAGTTCGTAGCGCTCGGTTCCTGCGGCGTATTCGCGAACCAGTAAAATATCGCCATTTTCAGTGATAGGGACCATCATTACGGCGTGGCGGCCACTTGGCTTCATGCGTTCGTATGTGCGTTCCACACCGTTTGAAAAGCGTAAGTCGAGAGACTCAATAGAGAACAATTTTGATTGAGCGACAGTTTGTTTGGCCAGAATTTCTGGCGCAGTCCTTTTTGTCATTTCGCTCGCTCCTTAGCTAGAAAGTATGTCTACTAATATATGAGAAAATAAGAATGATTGACACTGGCATTGAATCATAGCCATTAAAAAAGGTTGATGTTTTCACATCAACCTTTGATTTCATATTTCAGAGCGATCGCCAATATTGGCAGGCTCACTGAGCGATAAGCGACTCGATTAGTAGTAAGAGTGCTCGCCGCGATCGTGTTCAGTTGCATCGCGTACTGCTGTTAGCTCACCTTCAAATTGTTGAAGAAGCTCTTTTTCGATGCCTTCTTTTAGCGTTACATCAACCATTGAACAGCCATTACAACCGCCACCAAATGAAACGATAGCAACGCCTTCATCGGTAATTTCAACAAGGTTTACGTGACCGCCGTGACCTGCGAGCTGCGGGTTCACTTGAGTTTGAATCGCGTACTCAACACGTTCGATTAGAGAAGCATCATCTGCGACTTTACGCATTTTTGCGTTTGGCGCTTTCAGAGTCAGCTGAGAACCCATTTTGTCAGTCACGAAGTCAATTTCTGCTTCGTCTAGGAACGGCAAGCTTAGCTCATCTACGTAAGCCGAGAAGCCTTCAAAAGTCAGCACAGTATCAGTAGATTCTACCGCTTCTGGTGGGCAGTAAGATACGCCACATTCCGCATTTTGAGTACCTGGGTTAACCACGAATACACGGATGTTTGTGCCTTCTGGCTGTTGGCCAAGTAAGTTAGCAAAGTGGGTTTGAGCTGTTTCTGTAATAGTAATATTTGACACGACGAATACCTGAGTAAATTTGTAGGCTATTACGGCCATTCTACTCCTGTCAGAATCGTAATTCAGCCCTTTTTTGTTGCATTGTTGTTCGAAATCAAAGCCAACAAGGTTATTTCAAAGGTTCAGGAGTGCGGCAGATGCAGTAAATATCGATTCTTTTGACGCCCACTTCAAGTAGTAATTTGCATAAATGCTGCACGGTACTGCCTGTGGTGACGACATCGTCGACAATCGCAATATGGGATTGGCTAGGAAGATAGTGGAGGTCGAATGCATTTTTAAGATTTTGGGCTCGTTGCTGTTTAGTTAACCCTTGCTGACTAGGTGTGGCTCGTCTGCGAGTGAATAACCTGTGATGGGTGGTACCAAGCTCTTTTGCCAGATATTTGGTAATCAAGGCACTTTGATTAAATCCGCGATTAAGGTAGCGCGTCCAATGCAGTGGAACGCTGGTGATTAGTGGCGCTGGGTCTTCAATTTTTGGCGCAAGTAGCTGAGCAAGGTCGCGTGCATACCAAAACTTCTTGGAATACTTGACCTGATGTACGTAGTTAGAAGCTGGAAATTGGTAGTCGCTGACACAATACAATCGATGCCAAGCGGGTGGCTTGGACAAACATTGCCCGCATTGCTCTACTTGCGTGATTGTGGCTAAGCCGCATCGTTGGCATCTCGGAGTATTAGAAAAAAGCTCAAGACAGTGAGAACACCAACTGCGAGAGCGGTGAGCTTTCGGTATTTCTAAACGACATAGTTGGCACTGTAGAGGCAGATAATGCTGTGTGGTTTTTTGTAGCCAATCGGATACCATGTTTACCAATAAGTATGGATGATTTGAATTACGGTACCAAACACCCATAGCGGGGAATGGTGGTAAAAGTAGGGAATATTGAGAGCATGAGCAAAGCGTTATATTGGCAAGTTACGGGTAGCGGGCCTGATTTGGTATTGGTCCATGGCTGGGGGATGAATGGTGCGGTGTGGCAACAGACGGTTGAAACACTAGAGCCGCATTTTACCCTGCATGTGGTGGATTTACCTGGCTATGGCCATAGTGCACAAACTCACGCTTCGAACTTGGAAGAGATCGCTCAACGGCTGATCGAAGATGCGCCTAAAAATGCCATTTGGGTCGGGTGGTCTTTAGGTGGATTGGTCGCGACTCATATGGCGCTGCACCATGCTGATTTCGTGAGTAAATTAGTGACGGTAGCAAGCTCTCCTAAATTTGCTGCAGAGAAACCTTGGCGCGGTATTCAGCCCAATGTGCTAACGGCATTCACAGAGCAGTTGGTCGAAGATTTTCAAACGACCATTGAACGTTTTATGGCGCTGCAAGCCATGGGTAGCCCTTCTGCTCGCCAAGATGTGAAGCAGCTAAAACATGCAGTGCTATCACGTCCGCTTCCTAACCCTGATTCTTTATTGGCTGGCCTCAATATGCTAGCCAAGGTTGACCTTAGAGAGCGACTTCCTCAGATTTCTGTCCCTATGCTGCGCTTATATGGTCGACTGGATGGTTTAGTGCCGCTCAAGGTGGCGAAAGACTTGGAAAAAGCGGTTCCAGATACTGAACAATATATTTTTAGTCAGTCCTCCCACGCTCCATTTATGACTGAAGCCGACACATTTTGTAACCAGCTGATCAGCTTCGCGAGCAAATAATTGCTAAAATTATAATCAATATGGTCGATATATAATCTAACCAAAGAAATCTGAGAGCCTAGCTTGAATGGTTTTGATGGGGCTGTATTTAGTTTGGGCGTAGTGGTGAGAAGAGAGGCTACCTTCGAGCTAGAAACAGAACATTGCTTCGGGCGATTCTTGAGGAGGTTTCGCAATGATAGTGTCACCTGCAACAGTAGTTAGTGTGCCACTGATCGCCCCATCCGTGAATGTGCAAACAGAGCAAGTTGCGCGCGAAAACAAAGTGCGTGAACCGATAGCACCTACTGTCGCATTGGCTAAAACCAATGCAGAACGTAGGGTAAAGTCTGATGATAAACGACGAAAGCAATCGGCTTGGGATCCATCTGAACACCCCGGATATGGGGTAGAAGAAGAATCTGAAGCGGACTCAATTTATCATGAAGACCCTAAAAGTACTTTAGAACGGCTATTTGATTTGCTGGCGCTACAGACATACAGCGCTGGGCAAGGAAAAGGTTACACAATGCGTTTTCGACTGCCTAAGCACGTTTTAGATGCGGCAATACAAGAAGGTCAGATGGAGAAGCGGCGCAAGATCATTAAGTATCACTATGGTCACGCTGTGGCACCTCATACCCCATCAGAAGTTATAGCGGTTTTATAACGTAAAACGATATGGTTTCTAGGGGAAGCGCTAAAATAAAACCCACTTTATAGCCTAAAGTGGGTTTTGATTTTTAGTGGAAGGGTTCGCTAAAGCTACTTTTTCGCTTTGGCGAAGGCAGCAGCGAAGGCGCCACCCATGGCACCATTCTGTGGTTCTTCTCGTCGGCGTTGGTTGCCTTGGTTTTGGCGAGGGGCCGAAGTATTACGTGGAGCGCTAGAACGTTGTGAACGGTTGTCTTGTCCCGGTTCATCTTTCATGCGCATAGAAAGCGCGATGCGTTTACGCTGTACATCCACTTCCATCACTTTCACTTTCACGATGTCGCCCGCTTTCACGACTTCACGTGGATCAGAGACAAAACGGTCGGTCAGTGCTGAAATATGGACTAAACCGTCTTGGTGCACGCCGATATCAACGAAAGCGCCAAAGTTAGCCACATTCGAAACGACACCTTCTAATATCATGCCTGGCTCTAGGTCAGATACACTATTCACACCATCAGCGAATGTTGCCGTCTTGAACTCAGGGCGTGGGTCACGACCCGGTTTATCGAGTTCTTTGATGATGTCGGTTACCGTTGGTACGCCGAAGTTATCGTCGGTGTAATCAATCGCATGTAATCCTCGTAAGAAATCTGAATCACCGACCAGAGATGTGATCGCTTTTTGGTTTTTCTCTGCGATGGCTTTCACTACAGGGTAGGCTTCAGGGTGCACGGAGGAAGCATCCAATGGATTTTTGCCATCCATAATACGTAGGAAACCCGCACATTGTTCAAACGCTTTTGGCCCAAGGCGTGCGACTTTCTTTAGCGTTGTACGTGCTTCGAAGCGGCCGTTTTCATCACGGTAGTCAACGATATTTTGTGCGATGGTAGTCGATAAGCCTGCCACTCGGGTAAGCAGTGCCGCCGACGCAGTATTGACGTCAACACCAACCGCATTTACACAGTCTTCCACAATCGCATCGAGGCGTTTAGCAAGCATGGTTTGGCTTACATCATGCTGGTATTGGCCCACACCAATGGACTTTGGATCAATCTTCACAAGCTCTGCGAGCGGATCTTGTAAGCGTCGTGCAATCGATACTGCGCCACGTAAAGAGACGTCCATATTCGGAAACTCTTTCGCTGCCAGTTCAGACGCTGAGTACACCGATGCACCGGCTTCGCTAACAATGATTTTTTGTGCTTTTAGGTTGCCACGCTTAATGACGTCAGCGACAAAACTGTCGGTTTCGCGTGAAGCGGTACCATTACCAATCGCAATCAGGTCAACATTAAATTGGCGAACCATTTGCTCAACGACATGCGCGGATTTGTCGTATTGCTTTTGAGGTGGGTGCGGGTAAATGGTTTCTGTCGCCAATACTTTACCTGTTGAGTCGACCACCGCGATTTTCGAACCCGTACGCAAACCAGGATCCAGGCCAAGCGTTGCTCTAGGGCCTGCTGGCGCAGCCATTAATAGGTCTTTAAGGTTGGTGGCGAATACTTCGATCGCTTCGATTTCTGCGCGCTCTTTCATTGCGCCCATTAATTCGGTTTCCATGTGCATCGAGACTTTGATGCGCCATGCCCAACTGATCACTTGCTTACGCCATGTATCTGCGGGTGCGCTACTCAATGTAATGCCGTAGTGATCGGCAATAATAGTTTCGCAGTACGAACTACGAATGCTTTCTTCTTGAGCTGGGTCAGCATTCATGGCTAGCGTTAGGAAGCCTTCGTTACGGCCACGCAGCATTGCCAGTGCTCGGTGAGAAGGCACTTTGCTGATCGCTTCATCATGCTCAAAGTAGTCTTTGAATTTCTCACCTTCGTGCTCTTTACCTGCCACTACTCGTGCGCCTAATTCGGCATGGCGAGTCAGGTGCTGACGAATTTTCTCCAGTAAGTTGGCGTCTTCTGCAATACGCTCCATGATGATCGCACGTGCGCCATCTAGGGCTGCTTTGCTGTCAGCGATACCTTTATCTGAATCGATGTATTGAGCGGCTTCTGATTCTGGTTCGGTTTGTGACTGTGTCCATAGCTTATCGGCAAGCGGTTCTAAGCCTGCTTCAATAGCGATTTGACCTTTAGTGCGGCGCTTAGGTTTGTAAGGTAAGTACAAATCTTCTAAGCGGGTTTTGCTGTCCGCTTGAGCGATGTCTTGTTCAAGTTCTGGGGTTAATTTCCCTTGGTCTTGAATTGATTTGAGAATGGTTTGGCGACGGTCGTCTAATTCTCGTAGGTAAGATAAGCGGCTGTCTAAGGTGCGCAGCTGTGTGTCGTCGAGCGCGCCAGTTACCTCTTTACGGTATCGGGCAATGAAAGGGACGGTGTTACCGTCGTCGATTAAATTTACCGCAGCGATAACTTGCTCAGGTCGAACATTTAATTCCTGAGCGATCAATTTACAGATAGCTTGGCTCATCCGTTGAATCTCTTATTAAATATCATGAAAGGGATATGGGGCTGCTTGGTGAGTTTTTCTAGCTTTTGAAGCGGATTAATATTCTATCGTAGCCATATTTCCAGATCGGACACCGGCTTTGTAAGAGATCTCTCACAAGTCATGTAAGAGTATTCCGTTCTAACAAGGTTTAATATCTGTGAGTTTGTTGTAACTAATTGAAATTTAAGGTTAATGTAGTTTTGTGATCTAGGTCGGCAGTGAGTTTTTTCTGATAGCGACTAGGAAGTTAGCCGGATTCCCGTAATATTTAACTTGTCGACAGGGAGTTGGCAGGAACAGGAAAAGCCTAATGGACTAGGTATCTTCAGGATGAAGATTTGATTGCTTAGGATGAGTGGTCAGCATGGAAGTAAAAACACTGAAATGAGTTTACAGCAGCTAGGATGGTTACTGATTACTTACGAAGTGAATATCTCGGATGAGATTCGTCTGTCAGGAAGATGGGCAAAAACGGACACCGCTAGGATGGCGATGAACAAAATGGAAACAGGTTAACGGATTTAACCATAATCAAGGAAAGATGCAGGGAGCACCTTATCTCAATGAGATAAATAGTAGCAGGATGACTACGAAAGAACTTAACCCCGCTTGGCGCAAGCCTAGTGGGGTTTCCTTTATTTGGAGTAAAGTGATTTAGCGACGAGATTCAGCATTATGAGGCTTGGTAGCGAATTGCATTCACAAACCACTCTTTTTCACCTTCTGGTGTTCTTACTACAAATTCGTCGTCTACCTCTTTTTTCAGTAGTGCACGCGCCATTGGCGAATCAATCGACACGTAATCTTTGACGCCACCGTAGATCTCATCAGGCCCAACGATACGAAAGTTCTTAATATCGCCTTGCTCATTCTCGATCTCTACCCATGCACCGAAAAAGACTTTTCCTTCTTGTTGAGGGGAATAGTCGACCACTTTTACTTGGTCTAAGCGCTTACGCAAATAACGGACACGACGATCGATTTCTCGTAGGCGCTTTTTGTTATATTGGTAATCTGCATTTTCGCTTCGGTCACCAAGGCTTGCTGCCCACGTTACTTTTTTGGTGACTTCTGGGCGTTCTTCTCGCCACAAAAAGTTGAGCTCTTTCGAAAGTTTTTCATAACCTTCACGAGTGATTAAGTTTGTTTTCATAACTCTGACTAAGTAAAAGCAGTGGATGAGTTACAATATATAGAAAGGCAACATACGTTAACAATTCTTTGCGCGACATTTCTGCCAAGAATGTTACATTTTCTGAGCCTTATAATATCGGGGTAGAAGCTTTTAATAGGTGGAATCATTACATGCAAGAAAATTATAAAATTTTAGTGGTCGATGATGATGCTCGTTTGCGTGCATTACTAGAGCGTTACTTATCGGAACAGGGATTCCAAGTACGCAGCGTGGCCAACAGTGAGCAGATGGACCGCCTGTTAACACGTGAAAACTTCCATTTAATGGTATTAGATTTAATGTTGCCAGGCGAAGACGGCTTATCCATTTGCCGCCGCTTACGTAACGCAAATAACATGCTACCAATCCTAATGCTAACCGCGAAAGGTGATGAGGTAGATCGTATCGTTGGCCTAGAAGTGGGTGCCGATGATTATCTGCCAAAACCATTTAACCCACGTGAACTACTTGCGCGCATTAAAGCTGTTTTACGTCGCCAAGTGATCGAAGCCCCTGGTGCACCAAGTGCTGAAGAATCGATCGTCGAGTTTGGCGAGTTCCGCTTGAACTTAGGCACTCGTGAGATGTTCCGCGGCGAAGAGTCTATGCCTCTGACGTCTGGTGAATTTGCGGTGCTTAAATCGCTAGTCACCAATGCACGTGAACCTATGTCGCGTGATAAGTTGATGAACATGGCGCGTGGCCGTGAGTATTCAGCGATGGAGCGTTCTATCGATGTTCAGATCTCGCGTTTACGCCGTATGTTGGAAGAAGACCCAAGCAAACCTCGCTATATTCAAACAGTATGGGGCTTAGGTTATGTATTTGTTCCAGACGGGAAAGCGGTATAATTAACACTTCTTATATAACTAGCCCCTAAAGCCTTTTAGGGGCTAGTTCCTTAACAGAGCAACCTCACGGATAAGGTTTTCTATGCGAATTCGTAGCTCATTTACCCAATCTATTGCCCTCTTTCTTACTCTTCTGATCGCTAGCCAAGTTTTTTCATATTACGCCGTATTTAACTATGCGTTGATGCCTAGCTTGCAGCAGTTCAACAAGATTCTTGCGCACGAACTTAACTTAGTGCTCGATGATACCAGCGACCATGAACTGCAAATGGATGCGCCATTACGCCGTCGTGTATTGGAGCAACTCGGTGTGACTGTTCACTCGAAAGAGAGCCCGACCGCGGAAGAGTATTATCACGCGATGTCGATAGATTTAATGAGTGAAGAAATGACGAAGGAATTAGGCACACAAACCGAAGTGCGCTTGATTCTTGGTTCTGAAAGCTACGTGCTATGGATGGATATTGAAGACCTCCCTAACTCTCTGATCCGTATTCCGCTATCTGAACTGCAAGAAGAAGATTTTGCACCACTGTTTCGTAATAGTTTGATTATGGCGTTAGTCATTATTGCGGGCGGTTGGCTGTTTATTCGATTACAAAACCGACCGTTGATTGCATTAGAAAAAGCTGCAAAAGGTGTGGGGCGAGGAGAAATACCGCCACCGTTACCAGAAAAAGGGGCATCAGAAATTCGATCTGTGACTCGGGCATTCAACCGAATGTCGAAAGGTATTCAAGAGCTTGAAGAAGATCGCGCGCTCTTGATGGCGGGAATTAGTCATGATTTACGTACACCTCTTACCCGTATTCGTTTAGCGACAGAAATGATGTCTCCGGAAGATGCGTATTTGGCGGAAGGGATCATTAGTGACACGGAAGAGTGTAATGAAATCATCAGTCAGTTTATGGACTACTTAAAGCCCGTAAACACTCAAACTTTTGAAGCTGTATACCTAAATGAAATTGCCAGCGATGTGGCGACCGCAGAAGGGGGTTACGAGCTGCAAATTGAAACTGAGATCACTGAAGCGGTGAAACCAGCGTTAGGCAACCCAATTGCGATTAAACGTGCCGTGAGCAATTTAGTGGTTAACGCGGTGCGTTATGGCAATGGCTGGATTAAAGTCTCGACTGGTATGACGGCCGACAACAAACTGGTTTGGGTAACAGTGGAAGATAACGGCCCTGGTATCGAGCAAGACCAAATAGGCAAGTTATTTGAACCGTTCACTCGCGGTGATACTGCTCGTGGCAGTGAAGGTACCGGATTAGGCCTTGCGATCGTTAAGCGTATTGTTAGTCAGCATCATGGTTCTGTGGTGGTGAATAATCGTAGCCAAGGAGGATTAAAGGCGCAAATTAGCTTCCCAGTAAAGGGAGCTTAAAATCGGCGCTTAGCCCATCGCTGTACAAATATTGTTCTATACTGGTGATACCATTTCTAGAGCAATAAATCAGATGAATGTAATAACTTCTGTGTTCGCATTCGTAGTATTGAGTGTGCTGGCTGGGTGCGCCCAACCAGAGCCTCCCGTCATGAAAGCGACAACCATTACGGTGTATAACGCCACCAGTAATAAAATTAGCCGAGTAACATTCAAAACATGTGACTCTCAAGATGAAATTGTAGTATTTGAGGATATTCGAGCAGGGCAAGCCGTTCAGGTGCCTTTGTCAGTCAGTTGCGCTGATTTTTACGCATACGATAGAAATGGAAAAATCGTAGGTAAACAACTCAGAGTCGACATTCCCCCTAGTTTGCAATGGCAAATCACCAACTAGGAATGTTGTCGCGCAACGTGAAAGGATTGGCTAATGAAAAAACGATATCTAATGCTCCCATCCGCCGTATTTGTATTAGCGGGCTGTAGTACTACTGACTTCTATCAAGTGAAATCCCAATTTCGAATTAATGATGCAGGCGAAGAGCCTGCGAGTGTTACAAGAGCTAAAGGCTTTGATACCGAGTTTGAGAGCATTGAAGTCATCGCAGTAAAAGCCCCTGACCGCTGTATCAGCGAAACGGAAACCCAGAGTACGGGGCGAGCGAAATCGGGCAGCACTGTGATGAAAACCGAATGCGGTGTGGAGATGGCTCAGATAGAGCGTGAGCTCGCGAAAGCAGGCTACTCCGTCATCAGTTGGAAGATCCTCGAAAACCAAATGGCGGCTTCATTGACCCACTTAGAAGCGGCGAAGTCGTTAGATGCTGACGCGCTTTTTCAGATTAACTCTCTTGAACGTACGACTTCCGCTAAAGGCCAAGATGCCCGTTGGGATCGCCGTTACTACAAGTCCGACGAAAAAGGCACGAAAGGCGCTCCTGCATCTGTGAAAGAAGAAACCGCAAACATGTTGAATCAGATCGCGAGCTTTAAAGAGCACGCCTTAGTACCTTCTGCTGATGCATTAAGTGCGACGATTAATGCGAATGTGACGCTGGTAAAAAATGCGCGCAACATTTGGTTCTATGACTGGAGTCATCAAGAGCCGATTGCCGAAGATGGTGTGATCGAAAATTACTCATTGGTGCGCTGTTCTGACGAAACGGATTACTACTTGTGCCGACCGTACAATACCGACAAAAAGCAAAGTGGTGGTGATGAGTTAGTCCAAGGCTCGAGCCAAGGCTTCTCTCGTAATGTGAACCTCGAAGACCAGCGACGCTTTAAGCACGATAAACTGATGAAAGAAGTGATCTCAGATATGGTGAAGAACTTCTCTAAGTAGCTAAGCCGATTGGTGATTAAGATTGGTAAGTAAAAAAGAGCGCCTAAATTGGCGCTCTTTTTTATATTAGATTAAGCCTTGGAGTAGATGTCACGTTCACCTAGCCAACGTTCAATAATCGATTTCGCATTATCTGGGTACTGTTCGTGAATGTGGCGAGCGATACGCTGCACTTCAGGAATCAAGCGTTGATCCCTGACTAAATCGGCAATCTTGAAATCAGCTAATCCGGTTTGTTTGGTGCCCAGTAATTCTCCGGGACCGCGGATTTCTAAGTCTTTCTGAGCAATCACAAAGCCATCGTTACTTTCCCTTAGTACACCTAGTCGCTTTTGAGCCGTTTTAGATAAGGGAGAGTGATACAGAAGTACACAATGGCTTGCGACCGAGCCACGGCCGACACGGCCACGTAACTGGTGCAATTGAGCTAAGCCTAGTCGCTCCGGGTTTTCGATGATCATTAAGCTCGAATTCGGTACATCTACCCCGACTTCAATTACGGTTGTGGCAATTAATAGGTGTAGTTTGTTCTCTTTGAATTCCTGCATCACCGCTTGCTTTTCAGCAGGTTTCATTCGACCGTGAACCAAACCTATTTTCACATCAGGCAGTTTACGCTGTAGCTCTTCGGCGGTGTCCGCAGCGGCTTGCGCTTCTAACACTTCGGACTCATCAATCAGAGTACACACCCAATAGGCTTGCTTGCCTTCGTTTAAGCAGGCGTTGCGCACCCGCTCAACAATATCATCACGCTTGGTATCTGGGATCGCCACGGTTTGAATTGGCGTTCGCCCCGGGGGAAGTTCGTCAATAACTGAAGTTTCTAAATCGGCATAAGCTGTCATCGCCAGCGTTCGTGGGATCGGGGTTGCGGTCATTACCAACTGATGTGGGTAATAACCTTGCTTTGCGCCTTTTTCACGTAGCTCTAGTCGCTGGTGGACACCAAATCGATGTTGCTCATCAATGATCACTAAGCCAAGGTTTTTGAACTCGACATGTTCTTGGAATAGGGCGTGGGTGCCAACCACCATTTGCGCTTCGCCACTGGCAACACGAGCCAGTTCGGTCTCACGAGCTTTGCCTTTGAGTTTTCCTGCAAGCCAACCCACTTGAATGCCCATCGCATCAAACCAGTTAGTAAAGTTGATGGCGTGCTGTTCGGCCAATAACTCGGTCGGTGCCATCAATGCTACTTGCTGACCATGCTCTAGCGCACGAACTGCTGCCAGTGCGGCAACTAAGGTTTTACCTGAGCCTACATCGCCTTGTACTAAGCGCATCATTGGGTGCGGCTTTTCCAAGTCAGTCTCGATCTCTTGGGTCACGCGCACTTGTGCATTAGTGGGCGAAAACGGCAACTGAGCTAATAATTTCTCTTTGAGGCTATTCACCGGAGGAAGCGGCATCGCTTTGTCTTGCTGCCCTTTACTACGAACCGACAGCATCGACAGGTTTTGAGCCAATAGCTCTTCCATAATCAGGCGCAGCTGCGCTGGGTGCTTACCTTCGTCAAATTGCTCTAGATCGATGGAAGGTGGTGGCCGATGAATCGTATGCAACGCCTGACCGAGTGTAATTTGGTGATCATAAAGCCCAGAAGGAAGTAGTTCGTTGACCGCTGCTTTGTCTAATAGCGCGAGTGCTTGATCGGTCAGGTTACGCAGAGTGACTTGTCTCAACCCTTCTGTCGTTGGGTAAACAGGCGTGAGGTTTTGCTCTACATCTGGTTTTTGCCTTGGTGCAAAGAACTTGTAATCAGGATGGACGATTTCTAGCCCGATCCCCCCACGTTTTATCTCGCCGTAAGCATGGACTTGTTTCCCTTCGGCAAAGTTGTTTTTCATACCCGCTGAAAAGTTGAAGAATCGCAAGGTAATAGTGCCATTGCCATCGCTGATCTTTACCGCGAGCATTTTGCGCTTACCGAAGATGGTATCGACGCTCATGACTTTGCCTTGAACTGCCGCCCACAAACCTGCATGTAATTTAGCAATAGGATAAATACGAGTGCGGTCTTCGTAGCGTAGAGGGAGGTGGAATAGTAGATCTTGTACGTTGACGAGGCCGACTTTTTCTAACTTTTCAGCGACCTTTGCCCCAACGCCAGAAAGAGAACTGAGTGGGATAGCAGATAAAAGTTGGGACATAGAAGTGGCTCATAAACGTAATATTTATAGGCTATTCAATCATCTTACTGGATTTTTGTACAGGCGAATTTATTCGTAACCGTCAGCGTAGGGAAGGCAGCGTTAGATAAAAGAAAAGGTTGACCAAATTGGGCAACCTTTTTTTATTTTTCGGCGTTTAGTTCTTACGACGTCTGACTTTGAGTGCATGTGGCATCACACGCAGTTTCTTCATGATACTCGCAAGGTGAACACGATCTTTCGTGGTGAGCAATATCGTCACTGTGTACAAACGGCCATCACGTTCTTCGGTCGAAATACCGTGAATATTAGAGCCTGTTTTTGAAATGACACTTGTGAGTTCAGCTAATGCACCTTGGTGATTTTGTAAATCAACTTGAAGTTCAGCGGTAAACTCTTGCTCGTAATCATCAGACCATTCTACTGCCATGTACTTGTCTGGTTCCTTTTGGTAACCACGTACATTCGGACAAGTTTCACGGTGGACCACAAGGCCACGGCCTGGTGAAACGTGCGCAATAATGTGATCGTCTGGGATTGGGTGACAACAGTTTGCAAACGTCAGTAGCAGGCCTTCCGCACCGCGGATAGGTAGCTTCTTCTTCGGTTTATCGCTGGTGTGTTCCACTTCGGTAAGCTCGTCTGCATCACCTAATAGACGGCGAGCAATGACGATACTCATCAATTCGCCTAAGCCAATTGATGCCAGTAGATCTTCCAAGCTTTCTAAACGCAGGTCTGACAGTACATGACCGATGTTTTCTTCGGAAATGTCACCAATCGATAAATCACCAAGTGCGTGATTCAGCAAACGACGGCCAAGCGTAATGGACTCTTCGCGACGCATGGTTTTTAGAACCTGACGGATCTTAGTGCGGGCACGCGAGGTCACTACGTAGTTGAGCCATGCTGCGTTCGGACGAGCGCCCGGAGCACTGATGATCTCAATGGTTTGGCCATTTTTCAGCGATTTGCTGAGTGGGTAAGGGTTCATGTCGACGCGAGCGCCCACACACATGTTACCAACATCAGTATGAACGGCATAAGCGAAGTCGACGGCAGTTGCCCCAACTGGCAGCTCAACAATGCGACCTTTTGGTGAGAATACGTAAATCTCATCTGGGAACAGATCAGATTTCACGTTCTCGATGAACTCAAATGAGTTACCGGCGCTTTGCTGAAGTTCTAATAAGCTTTGCATCCAACGCTGAGCTTTGACTTGTGCTGTCGTACCTGTGCGATCACCACTGCCTTTGTAAGACCAGTGTGCGGCAACACCTTTGTCTGCCATCTGCTCCATGTCTTCAGTACGGATCTGAACTTCAACCGGAACACCGTGAGGGCCGACCATTGAAGTATGGAGTGATTGGTAGCCATTGGCTTTAGGTACGGCAATGTAGTCTTTCATGCGGCCCGGACGTGGCTTGTACAGGCTATGGACTTGGCCAAGAGCACGGTAACAAGTGTCGGCATTGTCGACGACAACACGGAACGCATAGATATCCATGATGGTATGGAAACGCTGCTCTTTGGTTTTCATCTTGTTATAGATGGAGAACAGGTTTTTCTCACGACCGACAACGCGAGCCGTTAGCCCGACTTCTTCTAGACGGCCTTCGATTTCGCTATGGATACGTTGGATCATTTCCTTACGGTTACCACGCGCAGCTTTCACTACGTTTTTGAGTACGCGATAACGGTTTGGATAAAGTGCTTCAAAGCCTAGCTCTTCTAGCTCGGTCTTGATGTTATGAATACCAAGACGATGTGCTAATGGAGAGTAGATCTCTAAAGTTTCACGTGCAATACGGCGCTTTTTATCAGGGCGAAGTGCCCCAAGCGTACGCATGTTATGAGTTCGGTCAGCTAATTTGATCAAGATAACGCGGATGTCTTGCACCATTGCGAGAACCATTTTACGGAAGTTCTCAGCTTGCGCTTCTTTGCGATCACGAAATTTAAGCTTATCCAGCTTAGAAACACCATCAACCAATTCAGCAACGGTATTGCCAAATTGCGCCTCTAACTCGTCTTTTGTAACTTCAGTATCTTCAATTACATCGTGGAGTAGGGCTGCTTGCAGCGTTTCAATATCAAGGCGCATTTCGGCCAAGATTCGAGAAACGGCAACTGGGTGGATAATGTATGGTTCACCGCTTGAGCGGGTTTGCCCTTCATGGGCATCTCTCGCTACCACATAAGATTGACGCAGAGCCTCAATTTGAGGCTCTGTTAGGTATTCTTGGGCAACGTCTTTGAGGCTATCGAATAGATACAAATTAAAGGCCCGGAAGGTTAATTAGTTTGAATAACGTTATTAACGGTTGTGAGCGATGCTGCTTACTGCTGCTAGCTCTGCAGCTTCTTGCTCTTGCTGCTCTTGACGTTCACGTGCGTCTAGTACGTCTTTAGTGATAAGACCTTCTTCGATTTCGCGAAGAGCGATAACCGTTGGCTTATCGTTCTCTTCTGGCACTAGTGAATCTTTGCCGCCAGTTTGCATTTGACGAGCGCGGCGAGCCGCAATAAGAACTAGGTCGAAACGGTTGCCAACTTTTTCAACAGCGTCTTGAACAGTTACGCGTGCCATAAGGACTCCAAATAGTTAACTAATAAATTTTAAATGACGAGAAAGTATACAAGTTTAATAAGTGACTTTCTAGATCACCGTATACATATCTCTAAGGAAAATCTAGCGAATCTAGATTACTCCGCCAATAGTGCTGTAAGCATGCCGCTGTATTTAGCCGCTTGCTTATCTTCTTTTAAACGCTCCGCACGAATGATCGCTCTGAAGTCCATTAACGCTGCGTCAAAATCATCGTTGACGATCACGTAGTCATACTCGTTGTAGTGGGAGATTTCAGATTTTGCTTCGCTCATGCGTTTCGCAATAACTTCTTCGCTATCTTGACCGCGAACGTTTAAGCGACGCTCTAACTCACCATTCGATGGTGGAAGAATGAATACGCTTTTTGCCAGTGGCATTTGTTCACGGATTTGACGAGCACCTTGCCAATCAATATCTAGAAAGACATCAATGCCTCGCTCTAGGTTTTCTTCAATCCATACGCGTGATGTGCCGTAGTAGTTACCAAACACTTCAGCATACTCAAGAAATTCATTTTTCTTGATTAGGTCTTCAAAGTGATGTTTTTCTACGAAGTGGTAGTGAACACCGTTTTCTTCACCTGGGCGCATACCGCGAGTGGTGTGCGAAACAGACACCTTCATCGCGTAGGTAGGATTGGTTTCCAGCATTGCTGAGATCAAGCTCGATTTACCTGCGCCACTAGGTGCAGATACGATGTAAAGAGTACCTTTGCCCATCTGTATGTTTCCACTGTTGGTTGGATTGAATGAAGGTGCAAACCATCATTATAAAGATAGCACTGACTCTAAGAGCTTCACCAAGTAAGACTGGCTTCTGAGTGAAATTAGGTCAGAAAAATGGAGGCGAAGAGTAGCATATTTAGTCTTGAGAGAACAACTGAGTTCGTGCGAATTTGTACTCTATATAAGAGGTAAGGATTTCGGAGCACGATATGCCATGAAGTAAACGTTTGCTTTTTTTGTGATCTAGAACGAAATACGTTGAGTTTTTAATCTAAAACCTTACAATTCGCGCAAACGATTAAATGCTGTATATATCTAATGAAATGGATTAGATGTTTCTACTACCAAGCCTATCTTGGTGACTACAGTTTTTAGTGTAGAGAACCCTCTTTTCTCACAGCATTTGAATCTTCAATTTCTTATTCTATTGCAAAGGTTTTGTTGTGAGTACCGATTCCGCCCTAAAAGCCCAGAGCGCCCCTAAAACGCTTGATTCTGTGTTTAATATTACCGAAAGAAAAACCACAATCAGTACCGAACTGTACGCGGGTTTTATTACTTTCTTAGCGATGAGCTACATCCTAGCTGTTAACCCTGCAATTTTGGGCGGCATTCCAGGAATGGATAAAGGCGCGGTATTTACTGCGACGGCGTTATCTGCCGCAATCGCAACCCTAATTATGGGCATTTGGGGTAACTACCCAGTGATGCTGGCACCGGGCATGAGCATGAATGGCTTCTTCAAAGGCATGCTATTAAGTGGTTCGGTAGCGGTACTGTGGAATGAAGCTTTATTCGGTATTTTCTTATCGGGTATTCTGTATCTTGCCTTCTCATTGACTAATATTCGTAAGTCGATGATTGAATCGATCCCCGAAGACTTAAAATTAGCGATCACCGTTTCTCTTGGCTTGTTTATCGCTTTCCTTGGTCTGAAGAACGCGGGCATTATTGTCTCTAACCCATTTGTATTGGTGGGCCTTGGTGATATTTCAGAACCACAAGTGATCATCGCTTACGTGAGCATCTTTATTGCTCTTGGCTGTATGGTTCGAGATATTAAACTGGCGACGTTTATCTCGTTCATCTCTGCGATTGTATTGACCATAGCTGCGGATATGTTCATGGGCACATCGAATGCGCCTATTCCTGATCAACTTGTCGCGATGCCACCGAGCATGGCTGGCAGCTTTGGCGCTATTTTTGATTTTTCGGCGTTCACACCAGAGAAGATGTTTGATCTGCTGTTTATCGTCATGATCTTCTTAATCGTCGATTTCTTTGATGGCTTGAGCACCATTGTTGGGGTTGGCCGTGACGCAGGTATTATCGATAAAGACGGCAAGGTACCAAATGCGAAGTCAGCGCTCGTTGCTGATGCAGGCGGAACAGTGATTGGTTCTGTTCTTGGCACCACTTCTATTACCGCATTCTCTGAATCGGGTATTGCGTCTTCACAAGGTGCGAAAACTGGTTTAGCAGCTGTGATGGTGGCTGGCTTATTCCTAGTATCCCTTTTCCTCTACCCAATTTTCTCTATCTTCTCAGCTGCAATGGTGGCGCCGGCGATGGTAGTGGTTGGTATTTATATGATTGGACGATTGGGGCAAATTAATTGGGAAAAGAAAGAGTCTCGTATCGCGGCGTTCTTTACCATTATGTTTACCGTTCTGAGTTTTTCACCTGCGAACGGCATGGCAATGGGCTTTATTAGCTACGCATTCACTATGGTGGTTGCGGGCAAAGGCAAGCAAGTACACCCGCTTATCTACGCGCTATCAGTCGTGTTCTTGGCGTACTTACTGTTGTTATAAGTTTGACTTGGATGCGTAAATCAACGCATCAATGACACTAGATAAATGGCTCGCCTAACAGGTTGAGCCATTTTTTATTGTGTTCAGTTAATATCTCGATACACTATTTTTTCGATTCGTAATTGTTGAATAGAGACCATGCCTTCTCATCTACCTAAGGCTTTTAGTAAGCCATTCTTAAAAATATTTTACTCCCTTGAAGCTGTGCTCTTGGTGGCTATCACGCTGGCAACCTTGTTCGCGATGGTCGAAGAATTCATGCATGTCTTTTCAGAAAGACGCGTTCAGTTGACCGACATTCTGTTGATGTTTATTTATCTCGAAGTGTTAGCCATGGTTCAGCAGTTTGTGGTCAATGGTAAAATCCCGGTTCGATACCCCATCTATATTGCAATGATGGCGATCGCCCGTTATATCACCTTAGGTATGAAAGAGTTGGATGCGGTGTTGGTGGTATGGCTATCTGTCGCAGCATTTATTTTAGCGGCGGCGACCTTGTTGATCCGAGTGGGGCACCATTACTGGCCTTATGTCGATCGCAAAACCAATCAGCCAGATGAGTAGTAAAGTCTCAGCTTGTGTATTCGAAAAGACAGACTGATTGTCTCGTTAAAAAATAGGGTGGTTTCCTATTTCTAGGTGGTTTTTATTCTTTCTAAGAATGGAGAGCTAAAGGTTTATTTTATTATCAACCTAAAATAAACCTTTACAAAGTACCAGAATCAAACAATAATGGCGTCGCTCTGTTGTTCAGAGTTATTAAATGAAACATCCAGTTGTAAAAGTAAAGCCCTCAGAATTCCTTCGTTATTGTTGTTGTCCTCAGTGTTTCCCTTAGCTTCATAGATACATTAAATAATTCAAGCTCTCAGCGCATCGCATTATTCTTGCGATTAATTTTTATTTTATATAAGGGACACAACATGTCTAATAAAACAAACGGCGTAGTAAAATGGTTTAACGAAGAGAAAGGTTTTGGTTTCCTAACTCAAGACAACGGCGGTGCTGACGTATTCGTTCACTTCCGTGCAATCGCTTCTGAAGGTTTCAAGACTCTTAAAGAAGGCCAACAAGTGTCTTTCGAAGTAGAGCAAGGCCAAAAAGGTCTTCAAGCTGCAAACGTTGTAGCTCTATAAGATTTAAGTAGACGCAAGTGGTCGATGACTGCTTGCGTCACTTTACCCATATCTAAATTTATATTTATAACACCTCGCGAAAATATCCAACATTCCCCCTCATACTTATTGTATTTGTCGTTACGTTTCTTATTTACTTCGTTTTATAAATAAAATTATTAATGCATATCACTAGTGGTATTTTAAATATACTACGGATTCGTTATATCTAGCGAAAATAAATAAGGAATATTATGTCTCGTTCTATTGGTCGTAAACTTTTTTGGTTTCAGCAAAAAAGACAAAAACAAATAATTAATAAGAAGTAGGGAAAATATGAAGATTACCTTTAATCTATTTAAAGATAACCTCGCATGGGATTGTATAATTCATCAGCTTAATAGTGATGTTTTGAGGCGCCATGTGTTAGTGAATGGAAATGTTGATGGCGTTAATGTGAAATTTTCGTATTGTGAAGCGACGTCTACAGGCAGCATTACAGATCAACATGACAGCATGTTGGGTAGTTTTAGCATTTTTGCGTAACAGCTCAGTATCGTTTACACCTACAGGCTTTCCCCTCCCCTCGTACACAATGACTAATATCGCTTAAAGTTGGCTATTGGGATTCCCTAACCACCTTCATTTTTATCTGAATTTTGGAATAAACAGGCTCGTTAAAACCAATAAAAAGCCCCTAAAATTGAGGCTTTCGTTATTTAGACAAAGTGACTTAGATACTATTCAATGTTTTGAATTTGCTCACGCATTTGCTCGATAAGTACTTTTAACTCAACACCAGACGCTGTGATGTCTGTGCTGATAGATTTTGACGCGAGTGTGTTTGACTCACGGTTGAACTCTTGCATCATGAAGTCTAGCTTACGGCCACATGCGCCGCCTTTCTTCAATACGGCATTTGCTTCTTTTACGTGAGAGTCGAGACGATCTAGCTCTTCAGCTACGTCAGATTTCTGCGCAAGTAGGATAAGTTCTTGCTCAACACGCGAACCTTCAAGCTCAATCTTTGCTTCTTCAAATTTGTTTAGTAGACGCTCACGTTGCCATTCTAGGATCTCCGGCATACGTACACGAACTTTTACCACTTCTTCTGTGATCGCTTCCAAGCGCTGAACAATCAAGGCTTTCATGTTCTCGCCTTCACGAGCACGAGCATCAATGAACTCACCAATGGCATCGTTAAATGCGTTGAGTAGATCTTTGTTGATGGCATCCATGTCTTGCTCTGGTGTTTCCATCACACCTGGCCAGTTCATTACTTGGAACGGGTTCAAGCGGCTTTCTTCGCCAGTCATGGTCATTACTTGATTCGCGGCGTTGATCACCTGCTGAGCTAAACCTTCGTTGATGCTTAGTTCACCTTTCGCCGCTGGGTTTGCTTCAAAGCGCAGGTTACATTCAACCTTGCCGCGAGCCAGGCGCTTACGAAAACGCTCACGTAGAATTGGCTCTAAACCACGGAACTGTTCTGGCATACGAAAGTAAGTTTCTAGGTAGCGTTGGTTTACACTACGGATTTCCCATACCGCGGTACCCCAATCGCCTTTTACTTCTTTGCGAGCGTACGCCGTCATACTATAAATCATCGAATTTTCCTGTCTTTAATCATTCTGAAAATAACGCGCGGCAATAGTAGCATAGTTTCAAACTCGGAGTGAGCGGGGGACTAAGTGACGGCTTCCCCCATAGCTTTACGCGACCACTTCCTATATAATCTCGCCCCAATAAAATCCGTCTCACCCCCTTCCATTAGGTTACTTTTCCGTTGGATAGATAATTAAGGTAGATGCCATGCGTCCCAATGACCGCGCTGTAGATCAAGTACGTCCAATCAAAATTACTCGTAATTACACTGCTTATGCTGAAGGTTCAGTATTAGTGGAATTTGGTAACACCAAAGTTTTATGTAATGCGTCTGTAGAAGAAAACGTGCCACGTTGGTTACGAGGCCAAGGCAAAGGTTGGGTGACAGCTGAATACGGAATGCTGCCACGTGCAACTCATACCCGTAACCGTCGCGAAGCCGCGAGCGGTAAGCAAGGCGGTCGTACGATGGAAATCCAACGCTTGATTGCGCGTAGCCTACGTGCAGTAGTAGACCTAAAAGTGCTGGGTGAAGTGATGATCACTGTCGATTGTGACGTGATTCAAGCTGATGGCGGTACTCGTACTGCAGCGATTTCTGGTGCAAGCGTTGCAATGGCAGATGCGATTCAGCATTTACTGGATAACGGTAAGCTGAAGAAGAATCCAATGAAAGGTCATGTAGCAGCGGTATCTGTTGGTATCGTGGGTGATGAAGCACTATGTGATTTAGAGTATGTTGAAGATTCAAATGCTGATACCGATATGAACGTTGTTATGACGGAAGGCGGTAAGATGATTGAGATTCAAGGTACCGCAGAGGGCGAACCGTTCAGCCATGATGAGCTAATGCAGCTATTGGCCCTGGCGAATAAGGGCATTGCCGATATTGTTGAAGCGCAGAAAACAGCGTTGGCCGACTAGTCATTTTTAATAGCTCCCAAATTGGGGGCTATTTTTTTGTCTGTAAAACCCGAAAGGGGAGTGCAGAGCGTAAGTTAAGTTTTATTGAGTAAACATAGAGGATGAGCATGAAAGCATATCAACGTGAATTTATTGAATTTGCACTAGAGAAAGAAGTACTTAAGTTTGGTGAGTTTACTTTAAAGTCTGGCCGTAAGAGCCCTTACTTCTTCAATGCTGGATTGTTTAACACAGGCCGTGACCTAGCGCGCTTGGGGCGTTTCTACGCAGCAGCATTAGCAGATTCTGGTATCGAGTTTGATGTGTTGTTTGGCCCTGCATACAAAGGTATTCCGATCGCAACGACAACAGCGGTTGCACTGGCAGATCACTACGATGTAGACACGCCTTACTGTTTTAACCGCAAAGAAGCAAAAAATCACGGTGAAGGTGGCAACCTAGTCGGTAGTGCCCTAGAAGGTCGTATCATGCTGGTGGACGACGTAATCACAGCAGGTACTGCAATTCGTGAATCGATGGAAATCATCCAAGCGAACGGTGCAGACTTAGCGGGCGTATTAGTCGCGATTGACCGCCAAGAGAAAGGCAAGGGTGAGTTGTCTGCGATTCAAGAAGTTGAACGTGACTTTGGCTGTGCAATTATTTCAATCGTTAGCCTAACTGATCTGGTGACTTTCCTAGAAGAGAAAGGCACAGATGCAGCGCACCTAGAAGCAGTAAAAGCCTACCGCGCTGAGTACGGCATCTAATATTACTGATTGAACTAAAAAAGGCTTACCAATTGGTAAGCCTTTTTTATTCGTGAAGAATCGCTATTTGTAACGAATGCCTTTGGGCTGGTTTGGATCTTCCATGGTTTTATAGCGTTTATGTAGCCACATCCATTGTTCTGGTGCGCGCAGAATGATTTTCTCTACGTAGGTATTCATGTACGCCGCAGCCGCTTTTTGATCTTTTTGTGGGTAATCGCCTTCAATGCATTCATCGGCGATGATTTCGTACTTGCCGTCTTCATTTCTAAACCCTGAACCAGGGATAATCGAACATTTACTGGTATACGCAAGAATGCTGGTTCCCGTTGTCGTGCAGGCGTCTTGGATTGCAAAGAAAGGAACAAATACAGATTTATTTGCGCCATAGTCGTGATCTGGCAGATAAAATAAAATCTCGCCTTGGCGAAGGACTTTGATCATTCGCTTTAAATCACGGCGTTCAATCAAGATATTGCCGTTACGAGTTCGACCGCGGTATTGGACAAATTCGTAAGCAGGGTTAGAGTGCGGACGATAGGCGCCATAGCCAGGGAAGCCCAAAACACCAGCTGCACGGGCAGTGATCTCTAAGTTCAGCGCGTGTACACAACACAACAATACCCCTTTACCATCCGCGTGCTTGTCACGGATCGCCTGAGTATCTTTGTCTATGAGAATGCGCTTGAAACGCCATGTCGGCCAAAACCAAGTAATGCCGGTTTCGATTAACGCCATCCCTGTATTTTTGAAGTTCTCTTCGACGATATGCGCCACCTCTTGCGGTGACTTTTCTGGAAAAGCGAGCTCTAAGTTTCTAGTGGCGATGTGCACTCTCTTCTTACCTAGGCGCATGCCTAATTTACCGAGATTACGGCCTAAGAAGTACAACATTTGATAAGGCAATACATTGACGATGAAGGCAAGTAGCCCGAACCCGAACCATACCCCCCAATATTTAGGGTGTAATAAGGAAAGGGTAAAAGGTGGTTTTTCAACAACGTGATTACTCGACATAACAGCTACCTACTCACGATTACTGGATTTGAGCGCTGAGAAGAGCCCAGTACGCGTCAAAGTTCTCAGTTGGTTGGTATTTAAAATCAGATCGAACAAAACGATTCAAACTTCCCTCTACCTGGCCAAGCAATTGAGCGGCTAAGATTTTCTCATCAACAGGGAAGGATTTACCTTCACGCAGTTTTCTTTCTCTAAGGATTTGACGAAGTTGGGTTTCGATACGTTCAAATAGTTGGTTGATACGCTCGCGCAAGCGTTCATTTTCAAACATAAGGGCGTGGCCAGAAAGAATACGGGTTAATCCTGGGTTTCTTTCTGAGAAGGCTAAAATGAGTTGGAGGACTAAGCGAATACGCTCAAGTGTGTCTTTTTCTTCATCGAGAATGCGGTTGATACGAGACATCAAAGCTTCTTCGATGAATTCGATCAGGCCTTCAAACATGCGAGCTTTGCTTGGGAAGTGACGGTAAAGAGCAGCTTCAGAAACACCCACCTGTTTCGCTAGTTTCGCGGTGGTAATACGTGAAGCACCTTCGGTTGACTCTAGCATTTGTGCTAAAGCTTGAAGGATTTCCTCACGACGGTTTGATTTTCTTGTACCAGCCATCTATTTACTTCCTTTCCTAAAGATGATGAATGAGCGCGGGGTGATTATAAACATCAATTGATTCCGTTCCTAGCGAGGAGAAACGGAATCGCGTGGTCGACAAGCAATTTATTGTGGATTATTACAGTCGCTTGCTGAGTGGATGCGCTATTTATCTAATAGCTGTTGGATCTGTTCGAGGATCTGAAAGCCTAGCTTTCCTTTGCTGTCCAGTGGCAGCGATTTTTGGCCACCTTGCCAGTAAAGCTGAAGCGCATTATTGCTGCTGTTAAAGCCTTGGCCTGCAACAGAGACATCATTTGCGCAAATTATATCTAGGTTCTTTCTCTCAAGCTTACCGCGCGCGTATTTCTCAACGTCTTGTGTTTCAGCTGCGAAGCCAACGGTGAATGGGCGGTTTTCCTTCATCGAAGCGACCGAAGCAACGATGTCTGGATTTTTCACCATTGGGATGTTCATCTCATCATTGCCATCGGTTTTTTTAAGCTTCTGAGTGGCAACGGACTCTGGGCGGTAGTCAGCCACAGCAGCACAGCTGATGAAAATATCGTGTGTCGGAGCTTTGCCTGTCACTGCATCAAACATATCTTGCGCGCTTTCGACGTTAATTCGCGTTACTTGTGTCGGCGTTGCTAATGAAACAGGGCCACTGATTAAAGTGACTGAAGCACCTAATTTGGCCGCGGCTTCTGCAATGGCATAGCCCATCTTGCCTGAGCTGTGGTTAGTGATATAACGCACGGGGTCAATCGCTTCACGTGTCGGGCCTGCCGTGATCAGTATAGATTTTCCTGCTAATGGCTTTGGCTGAAAGAAGTCTTCACAGTGGTGAACGAGCTGCATAGGTTCTAGCATTCGACCTGGACCAACATCTCCGCAAGCTTGCTCTCCCGCTGCTGGGCCCCAAATCTCAAAGCCACGGCGAGTGAGGGTCGCAATGTTCTCTTGAGTCGCTTGATTACGGTACATCTGTTGATTCATTGCGGGAGAAACCGCAATCGGAGAATCAGTGGCAAGGACTAACGTTGTGAGTAAGTCATTGCCCATACCTGCACTTATTCTCGCGATGAGATCAGCCGTTGCTGGTGCTAACAATACTAGGTCTGCCCATTTTGCGAGTTCAATGTGCCCCATCGAAGCTTCCGCCGCTGGGTCGAGTAAGCTGTCGGACACCGGACGCCCAGATACCGCCTGCATGGTGAGTGGAGTGATGAACTCTTTTGCTGCATTGGTCATGACGACTTGCACTTGTGCCCCGCGTTCAATCAGTCGACGGGTCAACTCTGCACATTTATAGGCAGCAATGCCGCCGCTAATGCCTAGTAGGATCTTTTTTCCTTCCAAGGTCTTTTCAGTAACCAATGTTTGCATGATTTGTTCCTCAAAAATTCTGCGACTTACGATATCAGATACTAAGAAATGTGCCTAGAACCTGAATTAAGAAGCCTTTGATACTTATCAAATAACTCAATTACATAATTGGGTTAAGTCGCTTACAAGGCGTGACTCAGAGTCTGAATCGGTCTCAAGGGGACCTTAATCTGAAGAATTTCCTTTCAAGAGTACGCCGAATGTCATTAAAGCTACTGCCTAGTGAATCCATGCCGAGGGAAAAGTTGTTAGCTCGAGGGCCTCAATCTTTATCTGATGCTGAGCTCCTGGCAATTTTTCTGCGCACAGGAACACAGGGAATGAATGTCCTGGAGTTGGCTGACTTCCTAATAAAGGACTTTGGGTCATTGAGAAAGCTGTTTTCAGCCAGTGAACGAGAGTTCTGCCAGTATAAGGGTATGGGACAAGCCAAGTACGTACAATTGCAAGCGGTGTTGGAAATGACGCAGCGTTATTTAGCGGAAACCCTTGTCCGTGGAGATGCACTCACGAGCCCACAACAAACCAAGTTATATTTATCAAGTGTGCTACGCGACAGGCAACGCGAAGCCTTCTATATATTGTTCTTAGATAACCAGCATCGCGTGATTAAAGATGAAGTCATGTTTGAGGGTACCATTGACGCGGCCTCGGTTTATCCTAGGGAAGTTGTTAAACGGGCACTTCATCATAATGCAGCAGCATTAATGCTGGCGCATAACCATCCTTCTGGTGTTGCTGAGCCCAGTCAGGCGGATCGCAGAATCACTCGGCGATTAATGGATGCGTTAGCGCTGGTGGATATACGTATTTTGGACCATTTTGTGGTTGGAGATGGGGAAGTTGTGTCATTTGCGGAGCGTGGATGGATTTGAATCACATTTTGGCTTGTTAGTTGCTGGGAATCTGCTATGATTCCGGCCACATTTTAGAACCTTAAATCAGCTCTGATTACTCAAGCAAGCTGCTCTGCACAAAAAAAGATCACGAAATCCTTAAAAAGGATCTGTTCGGGTCTTGAGCAATGCACGTCAAGTTAGTATAATGCGCGACCTTTGATAGCCTTGTATGGATTTTCCATAACGGTTTTTAACCTCTATTTTCTTAATAGATAGAGAGGTTCGGCCACCAAGGTTGATATCGAGCTGAAACGATTGGAGAAGACATTCATGTCCCGAGTATGCCAAGTAACTGGTAAGCGTCCAGTAACGGGTAACAACCGTTCACACGCACGCAATGCTACTAAGCGTCGTTTTCTGCCGAACCTACAAACTCATCGTTTCTGGGTAGAGAGCGAAAAACGTTTTGTTAAACTACGTCTAACTGCTAAAGGCATGCGTATCATTGATAAGAAAGGCATCGATGCTGTTCTTGTTGATATTCGTGCACGTGGCGAAAACGTTTAAGAGGAATTAAGCAATGGCTAAAGGCATTCGTGAGAAAATTCGTCTAGTATCTTCTGCAGGTACTGGTCACTTCTACACAACTGACAAGAACAAGCGTAACATGCCAGGCAAATTTGAGATCAAAAAGTTTGATCCAGTAGTTCGCCAGCACGTTATGTACAAAGAAGCTAAAATCAAGTAATTGATTGCTAATTTGTAGACAGTGTTAAAAACCTAGCTTTCGAGCTAGGTTTTTTTATGTCTGCAATTTATGTATTACGGAAGAGGATAGAATCAAACGCCCATAACGAGATATACTTTGGGTGAACGACGGCAGTAGAAAGGATACCCCATGAGATATCGTGGTCGCAGATGGAATAACATTTTAATGTTGAGCGTGATCGCCTTCATGGTGGTGCTCAACCTTCCAACATTGATCAAGCATTTTCTTATTGAAGAGCCTAATCGAATTAATCCCTATTTGTTGAACCCAAACAATGAACTACAAGCACTCTACACATCTCAATGGTCGTTAGAAAATACTGACTCAGGTTGGACGTTAGTGCCTGAAACTTCCATATCCCCTGAGGAACTGCTGCTACGCTGGAAAAGTATTGTTGGAACCGAAGTGGATCAAGACACCTACGACAACTTAAGCCCAAGCTTGAAAAATCCAAGCACGGTCGAGGTTTGGTATGTGGATCAAGAAGAGCCGCACAGGCTGACGTATTATCAAACTCCTCAGTTTTGGCTGTTGAAAAACTGGCAAGGGAAATGGATTGCCGTGTCGGTCGAAGAAGGCTATCTACTCCCTCAATAAGCTATTTTTATTTCCGTTTATCTCTAATCTTACCTAGGAATCTTTGATGCCTGAGTTACCAGAAGTTGAAGTTAGCCGAATGGGCATAAGTCCACATTTAGTTGGCCAGACTATTCAATCGCTTACGTTCCGTACTCCTAAACTGCGTTGGGATATTCCTCAAGAACTAAAGAGTTTGGAAGGAGAGGTGATTCGCTCTATTTCTCGCCGAGCTAAATATTTGCTGATTGAAACAGATAAGGGGACGGCTATTGTTCATCTTGGAATGTCTGGTTCACTTAGAGTTCTTGATGCTGACTTTCCTGCTGATAAACACGATCACGTTGATCTTAAGCTGACTAATGGTAAAGTTTTGCGATACAACGACCCGAGACGCTTTGGCGCGTGGCTTTATTGCTCACCAGGTGAGTCGCACACTGTACTAGAAGGATCTGGGCCTGAACCTCTTACTGATGACTTCAATGCGAACTACATTGCTGAAAAAGCTAAAGTGCGTAAAGTCGCGGTGAAGCAATTCATTATGGATAACAAAGTGGTTGTGGGCGTTGGTAATATCTATGCCAACGAAGCCTTGTTCTCTGCAAAAATCCACCCGTTACGAGTAGCAAACAAGGTAACCAAAGCTGAATGGATCTTGTTAACCGATGAGATCAAGCAAGTACTCGTGACGGCTATCAAGCAAGGTGGAACGACGCTTAAAGATTTTGCACAAGCCGATGGTAAGCCGGGCTACTTTGCGCAGGAGCTGCAAGTTTATGGTAAAGCAGGTGAAAAGTGCCCGAATTGCGAAGCGTTGATTCAAGAGCTAAAAATCGGGCAGCGCAATACGTTCTATTGCGAAGAGTGCCAAGTATAGAAAATGGCACTATAAGTATTTAAAGTTTTTGCCCCGATTTTTCAAAATATTTTTGAGCAACAAGTAAAGAGATAAGGCGCTCTTGCCTTGCATCTTTAAATTGTTCGACCCATTGATTTGCATTATTTATGATGGTTTCTGCTTCTTCTGGGTGAGCGATGAAATAACTAACTTTTTCCGGTAGATCTGAATAATCATCTTTTAACTCGACATAGTGATGACCTGCTTTTAGTTTGCCTTCCATAAACCAAGTTTCATATTTTGGTTTAGACATTAATACAAGGGAATTTGATGACATGGACCACTTCAAATTTGTAGCCACGTCGTTCCCTTCTATTGCTAGAAGAAATTTGTATTGAAGTTGCTCTTCAATAGACATATACCCTTTTTCCCAAGGTTGTCCTTCATAAGGACGAGTTTGCCCTAAGTTGCACATTGGGTGATTATAGAACTGTTTTATGACTATTTGCCTGTGAGGTTGGAAACCAACACCTCGCCACGCCACCATATCTTTTTTATCTCTGAAGCTTAATGTGTCGTTTACAAATTGGAAGTGACGAATGGCGTTCAGTTTTAAAACCACACAGTTTTGATTCTCACCTGCTATTGGTCTACTTTTTAAGAAGCTAGGTTGTTCAGGTATGTGTCTAATGTCACCATTTAAAACTGAGAATCGGTTTTGAGGAGCAAAGCCTTTGATTACTTTTAATAAATCGAAGTAGTAGGTATTACCACCGGTTTTCTTAAAATTCTTGACAGTCTGCACGTCGTCATTAAGTTCAAAAGGCTTTGATAGCTTATTGTAATAATTGACGCGGCTTATCACTTTTTCTTGTTTTTCTTGCTCCCAGCTAGCAAGCAACTTGGAAGCTTTGTAACGGAATACCATAGGCGGGATGATGGACATCAGCCCGTGACTTACATAATATTTAAATTTTATAAGGCTCATTTTTCGACCTTATCTCGTATCGCAAGGTTGATAGTGCTCGGGACAAAAGGGCTTACATCGCCGCCATGGATAGCAACCTCTCGAACTATTGTAGAGGACAAAAACGCATACTCCTCTGAGGGGGTTAAGAATACACTCTCAATGCCTGGTAAGAGCTTCCTATACATGCTAGTTAAACCAAACTCGTATTCGAAGTCTACGGTAGTTCTTAAACCTCTAATTAAGATAGATGCGTCTTGAACTTTGGCAAAATCGACCAACAACCCGCTAAACCCAGCGACTGAAGTGTTTTTTATGTGAGAAGTGGCTTGTTCAATGAGTTCTACCCGTTCAGGCAAGCTAAACATGGTTTTTTTTGAGGGACTGGCAGCGACACCTATAACAACTTCGTCAAACATTTTTGCAGCGCGTTCAATGATGTCTAAGTGACCGTTAGTAATTGGATCAAATGTGCCAGGGTAAATAACTTTATTAGTCACAACCTTTCTCACTTATAAACTGATTGATACCATTTTTACAAAAGGTAAGTTTTTGATTAATTGTATTCTCAAGTATTGCATCGTTTTCTGGTAAAGAGCCCCGGGAATTCTCAGGGTGATAAAGGTGATAACCGACTCCTGCAAATTTTAAATACAAACGATTAATGCCAGTGTTGAGCATGCGGTGTACAAATTCACTGTCCTCTCTGCCCCATCCAACAAAGTCTTGATTAAAACCATTTATATCAATGACATCCGATTTCCAGAATGCCATGTTGCACCCTCGAGTTGCCTTGTCATTATTTCGTATATATGAAAATACTCCGGCAAGAAAACGGTTTGATATACAGTTTTTACGATTACGAATATCTTTGGAAAAAAATGATGGTATTGATTTTTTTCGCATTAGTTGTTTACTGATTTCTTGGCCGAGTAGAGCTCGACCGCCTTGGACAAACTGTTGTTTTTTAGCTGCTCTGATGTGTGATTCAATAAATGTCGGGGAAAGAAGGATATCGCCGTCGATCATTATTATGTAATCACCACAAGCCTTTGCTATTGCCCGATTTCGACTCATTGATAAACGGAAACCACAGTCTTCGTGCCATGAATGAACAAGAGGTACCGGAAAAGAGCTTTGATATTGTTGGATTAACTCTACGGTGTCGCTTTTTGAACCATCATCGGCAATAATAACTTCGTCTGGTAGTACACTTTGTAATTTGACACTATTTAAAACCGCGCTTAATGCTTCTTTCCAGTTATAAGTCGTAATAATTAGGCTACATTTCATTTTTTTTCTGCTCTGATCGTAGGTATAAATCGATGTATTTGATAAACGTTGAGTGAGTTGCTAGCCAAGCTAGAATAAACCCATGTTTTCCGTCTAAAAACCCTCGTTTTAATATGTACATTTTTATAAAGCAGCCTAAAGCATGCGTTAATGCTGTTGATAAGCCAGATTTCTTTTTTCCTTCTCGCTCATCCGTCCAAGCTTTCAAGTAACCAGTTGTTTTATTTATGTAGTGATGAAGGTTGTCATAGGTGAAATGTAGTAATCGTCCATTGAGTTTTTGAACGTCAATGTCATTATTTAGCACAACTTTTTCATGCACCAGAGAGTCGTTGTAACGACCTTCGTTTACTTTATAGAGTCTCGTTACCCAGTCAGGAGACCAGCCTGAGTAATTAATGACTTTGCCAAATGCATCGCTTAATCTATTGATTTTATAAGCGGTTTTTGGGTTGGATTGCTCTACCGCTAGGATGATTTCTTCTTTTAGCTCTGGAGTAACACGCTCATCTGCATCTAACCATAGGACGAAATCAGACGTTACATATTGCTGAGCTATTTGACGTTGAGTGCCAAACCCTTGCCAATCTTCATTAACAAAAAACTTATCAGTGTACTCAAGAGCAATATTTTTAGTGTTATCTGTACTACCGGAATCTAGGATAACAATTTCGTTAACCCAGTCGTGAACAGTTTTCAAGCAATCTCGAAGGTGCTTAGATTCATTTTTTACAATAAGTGCAACTGAAAGGGTTGGTTTGGTCACAATAATTACCTGTTTAAGGGGGTATATAATTATACAGTAAGATGGAGTTAACAATACGTAGCTGGGAAGCAAAATTATGGTACGACTTTTGGAATACCACGATACCTCAAAGTTCCTTTACTACGCGTTCAAACATCTCAATTACTTGCTTACTTGATATCCTTTGCATTGCAAGGGGATCTTTTACTCGAGTTCGCCACGGCAGTTGTTCTGGCGATTTATCATGTTCAGCTTTAATCGCCTCTTGATACGCTGAAACCACATACTCTTGATAGTTGTATGGGCCTGTTCTTTCTGGGTTGTGATGTGCATATAAACCAATAATGGGGGTGCGCATAGCATTAGCCATATGAGTAGGCCCGGTATCTGGTGCGATCACTATGGTAGCTTTGTCAATGAGAGCTAGCATTTGTAACAGGTTGCTTTTTCCAACGAGGTTTTGACAAGGTGAGCTTAAACTCTTTTCAATATCTTGAGCTAATTCGACTTCAATCTTTGCTGGGCTTCCTGCCAATGTAACGTGCCAGCCTGACAGATGAGCGTGCTCGATAACATCAACATACCCTTGTCGTGTCCAATTCTTGTACCCTTTACTCGCAGCTGGAACAATAACTAGGTTCTTATTTGAGTTAGATAGTTGTTCTTGCGCCCATATTTTGTCCGCTTCTGTACAGTTTAAAGCCCAGGTCGGGTGAATTTTGGGTACTCCTAAAGTGTGAGCAAAAGCCATCAAGCCATCAAGTACATGCATTGTTGTTGGTGACTCGACTTTTGTATTAGTGAAAAAATTCTGAAAGTCTTGGCAACGCTTGGCATCAAACCCTAATTTGTACTCGGCATTGATACCTAGAGTAGCGACGCTTGCTCTAAGGGCATATTGCATATGTAGGAGAGCATCAAATTTACGTCCTTTCAAAGATTTCCAGAGTTGAATATAGCCTTTTATCCCTGCTTTTTTGTCGAACACTATGACTTCTACGTTGTCTATCGATTGAAGTAGTTGAGACTCAAGCTTGCCTGTTATCCAAGTTATCTTTGTTTGTGGCCAGTATTGCTGAATCGACTGAACCGCTGCAATGCTATTACATACATCGCCAATTGCGGAAAGGCGCAATATGCAAAGGGATTTTGGGGCGGATTTGAATAAAGACATATAGCAAACTCTATCGATATGATTAATAAGAATTATGCAGTTGAGACCTAGGAATGTAAAATAAAACCATCTATTGAAATTGGTACCCTTCTTATGCAAACACTCAGACTAGACAATCAAGTTATTTGGTTTGACCAAACCGTGATTGATGAAAAGCAAGTGCAGTTTGCGTTTGATGCTGGCTTTTGGCGAGACAAACATCGCATCATTGGCAGTGCCTCTGGACGAGGTACTACTTGGTTTGTTCAGTTGGAGTCAACTCAAGCCGCACTACGGCACTACCGACGTGGTGGATTGTTTAGTAAACTCATTGAAGATAGCTATTTGTTTCGTGGAGAGGAAAAGACTAGAAGTTTTCAAGAGTGGGTACTTCTTGATTACCTTCGAGCTGCTAATGTTCACGTACCAAAGCCGATTGCTGCTCGTATAATAAAAAATGGTTTCACTTATAGAGCGGATTTGTTAAGTGAAAAGGTGGCAAATGCTCGTGATCTTGTTGCTATTCTTAAAGATAAGCCATTAACGAAAACCATGTATCAGAAAATCGGTGATGAGATTCGCAAAATGCATGCTGCGCAAGTAAATCATACTGACCTGAATATCCATAATATTCTAATTGATGATGTTGGCAAGGTTTGGATTATTGATTTTGATAAATGCTATCAACAACAAGGTGATGCTTGGAAACAAAGTAATTGGGTCAGACTGAGAAGATCTTTCGAAAAGGAGCGTGTGAAACACGGTATCTTTTGGAATAAAGCTGACTTTAATTACATGACTAACGATGAGATCAATCTAGATGGTTAGTTGCGATTTTCCTTGCACGCATGACTTAGATTACAAATTATTAGAGTATAGATATTAATATGAATTCCATTCTCCCCCTTATAGGTCGTTCCGAATCTCTTTTTCCGCGAGATATCTCTAGTAATGAATCTGAGTTGTCACAAATCGTTGCGGAATCCAGTTTCCTTGTTCTGGGCGGCGCGGGCTCAATTGGTCAAGCCGTTACCAAAGAAATTTTCAAACGTAACCCTAAGAAGCTACATGTTGTCGATATTAGTGAAAACAATATGGTAGAGCTTGTTCGAGATATCCGTAGCTCATTTGGTTATATTGATGGTGACTTCCAAACATTTGCTTTGGACATTGGTTCTTTAGAGTACGACGCATTCATCAAAGCCGATGGTAAGTTTGATTATGTATTAAACCTATCTGCGCTTAAGCATGTTAGAAGTGAAAAAGATCCTTATACACTGATGCGCATGATCGATGTGAATGTTTTTAATACCGACAAGACGATCCAGCAATCTATTAATGCTGGTGCGAAAAAGTACTTCTGTGTTTCAACAGATAAAGCTGCAAACCCAGTCAATATGATGGGAGCATCCAAACGTATTATGGAAATGTTCCTGATGCGTAAAAGCGAGCAAATAGCAATCTCAACTGCTCGATTTGCAAATGTGGCATTCTCTGATGGCTCGCTACTTCACGGATTTAATCAACGTATCCAAAAGCGTCAACCTATCGTGGCCCCAAACGACATCAAGCGTTACTTTGTTACTCCTCAAGAGTCGGGAGAACTATGTTTAATGTCTTGTATCTTTGGCGAAAACCGTGACATTTTCTTCCCGAAACTGAGTGAAGCTCTACATCTTATTTCGTTTGCAGATATTGCGGTGAAGTACTTAGAGCAACTTGGTTTTGAACCTCACCTATGTGAAACAGAAGAAGAGGCTCGCCAACTTGCACACACGCTTCCAGAGCAGGGCAAGTGGCCATGTTTGTTTACTGCAAGTGATACAACGGGTGAAAAAGACTTCGAAGAGTTTTTTACAGACAAAGAAGAGCTGGATATGTCTCGATTCGAAAATCTGGGCATCATCAAAAATGAACCTCTTTATGAGCAAGATCTTCTTACTTTGTTTGAAAACAGCATCTCTGAGATGAAAGGTGAGCGAGCTTGGACTAAAGAGCAGATTGTGAAGCTGTTCTTTACCATGATCCCTGATTTTGGGCACAAAGAGACGGGTAAATACCTCGATAGCAAGATGTAAGTGGAGTATTCAATGAAAGCGAAATCTATTGTTGAATTTGTGAGAGATACTTACAAAACAGACGAATTTATTCCCCTACATGCACCAACGTTTGATGGCAACGAAAAAGCGTACGTAATGGAAACGATTGAAAGTACATTTGTTTCCAGCGTCGGTAAGTTTGTTGATGATTTTGAGAAAAAAATTGAAGCTTACACTGGTACCGCCAAAGCAGTAGCGACAGTGAATGGTACTGCAGCATTACATGCTGCATTGTATATGGCTGATGTGCAAAGAGGTGACCTGGTTATTACGCAAGCTTTGACTTTTGTTGCAACCTGCAACGCTCTTTATCATATGGGGGCTGAGCCTGTTTTTCTGGATGTATCTCCAGTGAGTTTAGGATTGTGCCCTAAAGCTGTGGATGCATTTTTAGAAGATAATGCTGAAGTCACAGATGTGGGGTGTATTCATAAAAAAACAGGCAGAAGAATCAAAGCAGTCGTACCAATGCATACGTTTGGTCACCCTGTAGAGCTTGATGAACTAGTTGCCGTTTGCTTGAAGTGGAACATCACGTTGGTTGAAGATGCCGCAGAAAGTCTAGGCTCGTTCTATAAGGGCAAACACACCGGTACTATTGGCGATTTTGGTGCTGTCAGCTTCAATGGTAATAAGATCATCACCACAGGCGGTGGTGGCATGGTGTTATGTAAGACTCAAGAATTAGGTGCGCGTACTAAGCATGTCACGACGACAGCAAAAGTTCCTCATCCGTATGAGTTCTTCCATGATGAACCTGGCTTCAACTATCGTATGCCAAACCTGAATGCAGCTCTAGGATGTGCTCAGATGGAAGTTATCGAGCAGTATTTGAAGCAAAAGAGATTGCTTGCAGAAGGCTATAATAACTTCTTCAAAGGTACAAATTTTAACTTTGTCACTGAGCCTGAGTATGCGAAGTCAAACTATTGGCTAAATGCAATCATTTGTCCGGATAAAGAAAGTCGCGAAGAGGTACTTAAAGACACAAATGGTTCAGGCGTGATGACTCGACCTATTTGGCAGCTCATGCACAGATTACCTATGTTTGAGAATGCAATACGTGGTGAGCTAACGTGTTCAGAGTTTATTGAGGCGCACCTAATTAATTTGCCTAGTACTCCAATACTTCGAGCTAGATGATGACTGATATTACAATTAGAGATTTACCCTCGGATATCTATTACCAACGAGGATATTCCGCGTTGTATGAAGGTGAAGGTGAACACTTTGAATTTAAGTATAAAGAAGGTGATTCCAATGTGCAGTTTTGTGCTCTAAAACGCCGTATCAAAAGTGTTTCAGGCAAAGAAATTGACGAAGAGTTATATGATTTAGAGACTCCATATGGTTACGGTGGTCCAGTTTCGAACTCATTAGATGAGCAGTTTTTATGTCGCGCTTTTGGTGCCTACAGAGATTTCTGTAAAGAGCAAAATATAGTATGTGAATTTATCCGTTTTCATCCATTTAACTCTTTGGGGAATATAGCCTCGCTTTTCGACATGAACGTACCAGAAAGGCAAGTGGTCATTGTCGATTTGGAAAAAAGCACCGAAGAACGACGGAAGTTATATTCAAAAACGACAAGAAATATAATAAAAAAGGCTGAGAGAAAACTCACAATAGAGACGGGATCAGTCGAGCTTTCCAGCTTTACGGAAATGTATTACGAAACGATGCAGAAAAACTCTGCAAGTGACTTTTTTTATTTCCAAGAAGATTATTTTAATGCTCTGAGCGTTCTGGAAGGAGTCGACTTACTAGCAACGAAGAAAGAGAGTACTTTCACCTCTATCGGCTTTTTTATGTGCGGGAAAGAATTAGCTCACTATCATTTGTCGGCGAACAACCAATCGTTAGCAAAAGAAAATGGTAACTACCTGCTGCTTGATGCCGCTTTTGAACATGCCAAAAGAAAGGGCTGCCGTTATATGATGCTAGGTGGTGGTAGAACGTCTTCTCCTGATGACAGCTTGTTTAAGTTTAAGTCGAAGTTCTCACCACTTACGATGCCATTCTATATTGCGGGCTTAGACTTTCTTCCTGAAAAACGTCAAATGCTGAATCAAATATGGGCTGAACAACATAAAGATGTAAGCCCTCCAAAACTATTTCAATTATACCGAGCTTAGAGGTAACCATGACAAACAAGACTTTTATCATCGCAGAAGCGGGTGTAAACCATAATGGTGACTTTGAGCTAGCAAAGAAATTGATTGATGCAGCCGTAGAAGCTGGCGTTGACGCTGTAAAATTCCAAACATGGAAAACAGAGCTGCTGGTTACGGAAGATGCACAAATGGCCGAGTATCAAGTAGAGAATACTCAGCGAGAAGAGACACAGTTTGAGATGCTGAAGCGTTTAGAGCTTAGCTACGATGATTTTTCAGATTTGAAGGTTTACTGTGACTCAAAAGCGATTACTTTTATGTCTACACCAGATGAAGAACAGAGCGCAACGTTCCTTGATGCTCTGCAAGACGTTATTAAAATCGGCTCTGGGGAGTTAACGAATACGCCGTTCCTACGTCATATTGCTGGTTTTAAAAAGCCCGTAATTCTTTCTACTGGAATGGGGTACTTGCATGAAGTTGAACATGCGATCGTGACTCTAATTGATGCAGGCTTAACTCTAAGTGACATTACGGTCTTGCATGCAACGACAGATTACCCGACCGCGCCAGGAGATGTTAATTTGACGGCGATGTTAACGATAGAAAAGGCCTTTCCGGGTATTACAGTCGGATACTCTGATCATACTTTAGGCATCGAAATTCCCGTTGCAGCCGTGGCAATGGGAGCAAAGGTTATCGAAAAGCACTTCACACTAGATAACACTATGGAAGGGCCCGATCATAAAGCGAGTTTAGAGCCACAAGAGCTGACTGATATGGTTAAATCAATCCGTAATATTGAAAAAGCGATGGGATCGGGCTGGAAAGTTCCAACTAAAACGGAACAAGCGAACCGAGATATCGTGAGAAAGAGCATTATTGCAAGCAAAGTGATTCCAGCTGGTCAAGTTATCACTGCTGATATGCTTGAAATCAAGCGTCCGGGTAACGGAATTTCTCCAGCCAGATGGGATGAAGTTGTCAATTCTATTGCGAAAAAGGATTATCAAGCCGGGGAACTGATCTGATGCGTAAGGTATGTGTAGTTACGGCCACAAGGGCCGAGTATGGCGCATTGAGATGTTTGTTGGGTGAAGTCCAAAAAGACCCTGAGCTAGAGCTTCAACTGATATCAACTGGTAGTCATCTGTCACATGAATTTGGGTATACGCAAAGCCAAATTGAAGATGATGGCTTTAAAGTGATTAAAAAAATCGAGATACTATTATCTTCTGATTCTCCTGTCGGTGTGAGTAAAGCGATGGGTCTGGCTCAAATCAGTTTTGCAGAAGCATTTGAGGAGCTCGAGCCTGATATTCTGATTATTGTTGGTGATCGGTATGAATTACTTCCCATTGTCTCCGCTGCTAATATTGCTCGTATTCCAGTTGCTCATATAAGTGGTGGTGAGCTTACGGAAGGAGCTGTAGATGATCAAATTCGTCATGCGGTGACAAAGCTTGCAAATGTTCATTTTACCGCAATGGAAGAATATTCTAATCGAGTCATTCAAATGGGAGAGCAGCCTAGTGCTGTCTTTACTGTCGGAGAGATCGGCTTAGATAACCTCCTAAGTATGAAGTTACTGGATAAACGCGAATTTGAAGACTCTATTGGCCGACAGCTGAAGAAGCACAACTTGCTCTTTACCTATCATCCCGTCACTTCAAATTCTGTAGAAGAAACTATTTCGGAGTTTAAAGCGATACTATCGGCATTTGATCGCCAAGATAATACGCTCATTATATTTACTAAATCTAATGCTGATGTTGGCGGGAGAGCTGTAAATCAACTAATTGATGAGTATTGCGATCAAAACAAAGATAAAGCCATTGTTTTTTCTTCTCTTGGGCAGCTTCGTTATTTATCAGCATTACAATTTGTGGATGCTGTTGTTGGCAATTCTTCGAGTGGAATTTGGGAAGTCCCGTCATTTAAAACGGCGACAATTAATATTGGTGATAGGCAGAAAGGCCGCGTCATCGCTGAGAACACGATTAATATTAATGCGAGTACGGACGAGCTCTTAGTGGCTCTAAATAAAGTATATTCTGATGACTTTACTATGCGATTAGCTAATGTAAAGAACCCGTATGGTGACGGAAATAGTTCTGGTAAGGTTATCGATATTATCAAATCTTTAGATTTAAAAGCTCTTAATCGCAAAAAGTTTTACGACATAGATATAACGAGTAAAAGTAACTCTAGGTAATCATATGAGCCATAGTTGGGAAAAAATTCTAATTCAGCCATCAACAACGTTGATCGAAGCCCTGAAAGTGATTAATACAGAAGCATTGAGAATCGCTGTCGTAGTCGATGAAGAGGAGAAGCTATTAGGTGTGTTGACCGATGGCGATATACGAAGAGGTCTGCTAGAAAATCTTCCTTTAACAACAGAAGTTGTTGAGGTAATGAATAAGCAGCCTACTGTCGCAAAATTAGGGACACCTTGCGATAAGTTGATTTCAGTCATGGAGTCTAAAGAGATTTTATCAATACCGTTAGTTGATGATAACGGAGTTGTTGTTGGTTTAGAGACTCTTCAACATGCACTTAGCCACCCTGAGGTTGATAACCCTGTTTTTATTATGGCTGGAGGATTTGGAACTCGTCTACGTCCTTTAACTGATACTTGCCCTAAACCGATGCTCAAAATAGGTGATAAGCCTATTTTAGAAACTGTGATACGAAGTTTCATAAAATCCGGTTTTGTAAACTTTTATATATCAACACATTACATGCCAGAGCAGATCAGAGCGCACTTTCGGAACGGAGAGGAATATGGGGTATCTATTCAATATATCCACGAGGATCAGCCTCTAGGTACCGGAGGAGCTTTGGGGTTACTCCCTGATGATATGCCTCAAGACTTACCTATTATCATGATTAATGGTGATGTGTTAACCAAAGTGGACTTTAAGCGTTTACTCGAATTTCATCTAGAAAATGATGCTGATGCAACTATGTGTGTTCGAGAGTATGACTATCAAATTCCTTACGGTGTAATTAGTGGAGAAGGCAATAAAATTACGAGTATGGTTGAAAAGCCTGTCCAACGATTTTTTGTTAATGCTGGTATTTACGTAGTTTCTCCTCAAATTATAAAATCAGTTCCCAAAAATTATAATATTGATATGCCAACTCTCTTAGAACAGCATATGAAAGAAAGAGAAAAAGTACTGATGTTTCCTATTCATGAGTATTGGCTGGATATAGGACGTATGGATGATTTTAATAGAGCGCAAGCTGATATTCATGCCTTGGGGATGTAACGATGTTAAATAATAAAAAGATCATGGCATTAATTCCTGCTAGAGGTGGAAGTAAACGTTTACCTCGAAAGAATGTGCTTCCTTTAGCGGGTAAACCACTCATTAATTGGACTATAGAGGCTGGTATACAGAGCCAATATGTAGATCGTGTTTTTGTCAGCACTGATGATAAAGAAATAGCGTCTATTGCCTGCGAACTCGAGGTAGAATTGCCTGAGCTTAGGCCCACAGAATTAGCTTCAGATATAGCAAAGACAGAAGATGTTTTGCTTTATAGCTTAGATAAATTTGCGCCTGATGTTGATATCGTAGTATTACTGCAACCTACATCCCCATTACGAAATGCCAAGCATATTGACGAAGCGTTAGAGTTCTTCATCAAAAAAAATGCATTCTCGGTTGTATCTGTGACACCCTGTGAGCATCCTCCTCTTTGGTCTAATACTTTGCCTAAGGATAACTCCATGGGAAGCTTTATCAGATCCGAAGCGCTAGTTAGGTCTCAAGATATTAGTCAATATTATCGAATTAACGGAGCTATTTACATTTTCGATGTGAAAAAGCTCCGTGAATATAATGAGATTCGTTACACGTCCGAGTCTTATGCATTTGAAATGAGCAATGAAGTTTCATTTGATATTGATACTGAGTTTGACTTTGAATTGGCTCAGTTTTTTATGAAAAGAGCTATTTAGGTACAAACTCTTGTATATTATTACTTAGCATTTGTTTTTTTAACTCCGATTCAAAGTCCTTATCAGGATAGCTATTAGATATAGAGAAGATTGGCATCTCAGGATAAAGAAGTCGACATGAGAACATAACAGTGGAGAATGTTCCAACAAGTGATGATAGCTTTATCCTTTTGTCGATAAGCTCTATTTCTAAAGGGTATTCACTACAATGATACTTTATTTTTCCTGACTTTATTAACGCATCTCGGACTGGTTTTTTTTCTGTTCTATGGGGAAAGTAGAGGACTTCTTTTTTCGCTTTATGAGAAATGCTTAATATCTCAGATAAATATTCATCGATGGTTTTTTGGTTTTTGTCACCAATTGCACCTTGGCCAATAAAACCTATTGGAGCATTCTCATCGTATAAAACTGGGTGTCCATACTTACTCTTCAAGTTTACTAGAGAGTTTTTATGTATAGTAAATTTCCCTGGCTTTAAATCAAATATGGTAAATATTTCTAGGTTCTTAGATTGTGCTAGCCGACCCACTGGTTTGCTACCATTACAACGAACGACGAAGTCTTGAATTAATCGAGGTCGATAGAATTCACTTTCGCTTAATATGAATTTTGGGTATTCAAGAAGTGTCAATGTTCCATCATCAAAGTAAACTTCTTTGTCGATTGGAAGATTACGAATAAGTAGTTTAGTCCACCAAGCATTATATTCAGCATAAAAAAAGTGTGACAGAATTTTAGCTCCAAGAAGCCTTTTAACTTCTTTTATTACCCGAGGGAAAACAAAGCTTCTATTCCCTCGTTCGATCTCAATAACATGAGCCCAGTCCTCTTTATTGACGATTTTTCTTTGCTGAGTTAACCCATGAGTACTATTCTGGTTCATCAGAATGAGGATGTTATTTCGACAGTTTAAGTGCTCTTTAGCTTCAATAGCACAGATATATTGCAATGGCGATGTCACTAAGAAAAGATTCATGCTAATACTCATTAACGAATGTGATTGTTTTATCTAACGAGCCGCTATTTTCGGCCATAAACTTAAGCAGTTTTTGGGATTGATTATTGCGCTCCTTATGCGTATCTATCAGGCTACAGATATCGCTTCCCAAACTGTTTGAAGTTGATACTTGAATGGCATTAATATCAGTTAGGGCTTCAACAATAAATGAAAAGTTATAATAGCTTGGCCCTGTGATTATCGGAATCCCTAAAGCGGCCGGTTCCAAAACATTATGCCCTCCAACCTCTTTGCCAACTAAACTCCCTCCCATGAAGCAAACATCGCTAGCGGCTAGAAAGGTTATCATTTCACCAATTGTGTCACCTAAAAATACTTGTATATTTTTTTCTAATGGAGCTGCTGTCGTCCGCCTAGTTGTTTTAAACCCTTCATTTTCACATAAGTCAAACACATCATTAAACCTTTCGGGGTGCCGTGGCACTAGTATAAGTATAGCATCGGGATTATGTTCCAAAACTTGTTTGTGTGCATTCAGGGCTATAATGTCTTCCCCTTTATGAGTGCTAGCTGCAATCCAGATAGGACGATCCCCCCCAAGTTTCTGACGTAGTTCTATACCAAACAACTTTGATTGCTCTGGGACTTCAATATCAAACTTAATTGAGCCGGTGACTTTTAACTTATTCCCCGCCACATCTAAGGACTGAAAATTCTCAGCATCAGTCTGGTGCTGACACAGTACCTGAGTTAGGCACGGTTCAATGATGTTGAAAATGGGCTTGAACCTGGCGTAGTTATCGCGAGACTTTTGGGATAATCGTGCATTTACTACCGTGATAGGTATACCCCGCTTTTTCACTTCGTAGAGCGTATTTGGCCAAAGTTCAGTCTCTATTATTAACATCTTGCAAGGTTGGGCAGCTTTTAAAAAGGCTCGTATAGCAAAGCCAAAGTCTATTGGCATATATCGATGTTCGACAAGATTGCCCAGCTTTGCAATTTGTTCTGCGCCAGTGCTTGTTGTTGTTGTAACTAAAATGGGCTGAGTGGCATTTTGGTCTTTTAATGCCTTTATTAGCGGGGTAGCGGCAATACATTCACCAACTGATACCGCATGAATCCAGATAGGTTGCTCTTTTGAGTTAAGTTCATCTATTAACCCGAAATGCTCCTTCCAACGTTTTCCAAATTTCGGTTTGTTTGGTTTAGAACGGTAAAGTCCAAATAAAAGTATTGGGGATACAAGGAACAGTACAATAGTATACAGAGATCGAATTAACATGGGCTTACTGCAATTGCTTCTAGTTTTTGAATGCGCTCAAGCACAAGTTGTGGAGATAATTCTGTTAAGCATTTGAGGTGTTGAAATTCACATTCACGTTTAAAACATGGTCTACAGTCAATATCAGTGTGTACGATTTCAACTTCCTCGGTCAAAGGTGGAGTGTACTTGGGTGATGTTGACCCGTAAACCGCAACGACCTTGCAACCAACCGCTGCAGCAACATGCATTAAGCCTGAATCATTCGCGACCACAGTCTGACATGCCCCAAGTAAGTCTACAGCTTCAATAAGACTAGTTTGACCTGCTAGTACATGAATATTTTGGCGTAGCTCTTCTGGAACCAAATTCTTAATATTGTTACAGGTTTCAACATCTTTTTTTGAGCCAAATAACCAGATTTGTTTGTTCATCTTGCTCATTGCAGTTGCAACTTCTGCATAGTGTGTTTCAGGCCATTTTTTGGCTGGGCCAAACTCAGCTCCGGGACAAAGGCCTATCGTATTCTTTTCCGCAGTCAATCGAAACTTATTAATAGCCTGTGATTGTGATTTTGTCTCGACGGTAAGTGATGGGTGAGGGATGGATGTAATACCACCTAGTGATGAAGAGTCAATCATTTGCTTTTTTGGGTGCGCCAATGCAACATACCTTTCAACCATGAATTGAAAAGACTTCATGTTTGGTCGTATATCATTTAGCAAACCATATCTCATTTCACCTTTCCAACCCGTTCGTTTTGGGATGTTGGCGAACCATGGGATGAGAGCTGATTTTGCCGATTTAGGCAGGACAATGGCTTGATCGTACTGCGCTTCTCTCAACTTAAGGCCGATTGAACGTCGAGTTGATAAATTGAATTCACCATGACCAATAGGCATTTCAATAGCTTGATTGACTTCTGGCATTCTATCCAAAATTGGCTTACACCACCCAGGTGCAATTACATCAATGATGACCTCAGGGTATTGCTTTTTTAGTACAGTATAAAGTGGTTGTGACATAACCATATCACCAACCCAAGAAGGCCCTATTATGAGAATTTTCATGATTATGTGGTCTTTTGCTTGTTATTTTTTGAATATGCAGCACCAAAAAATATAGCGGTGCCTATTGAATAAAACAGGATTCCTGAATGATGTGCCAGGTAATGTTGAGTCAAGCTAAAACCAACTACTGATACTATATGGACAACTCCTGCAACAGCAAAAAAATAATTATCATCTCGAGAGGGAGACTGTTTGATCTTTTTCCATAAGAAGTACGCTGGCACGCCAAAGAAAGCAAACATGGTAATTAGGCCAGTTAGCCCTTTTGTTTGAAGTTCTTCAAAAAATTGATTATGTGCACGTTTATAATCTAGGACACTTTTGTCTACCAAACCTTTTTCTACTTGCTCCTTTTTAGCGTTTTTTACCCCATCAAAACCTTGACCAAATATAGGTTTGTCTATCGCTGAGTAGGCTGCTGACTTCCACATTTCTAGGCGAAAGCCGGAAGAAGTTTTTGAGTTATTATTTTGATAACTATGTATGTCAGAAAGCATTGAGCTTATTCTAGGCTCTATAGTTGAGTATGATAACGCAATTATTATGGTCGCCGATAGAATAGCGATAGCTTTAGAGCGAAAAGAAAAATAATGCCTATAAATATAGGATAAGGAAACAATGATTACAGGAATTAACACCCAGGATCCTCGTGCACCAGTAAGGAAAGTTGCAAGTAACCCTAGGATGGCACTAACTGTAGATACAGCCACTAATACTCGGTCATCAATATGTTTAGCATAAATGACAGCTACTATAGACAATAACGCAAGTGAAGAGGCTATGCCTCCCGCTTGAATTACCATATACCCATTGCCATAAAAAGCACGTCCTCCTACAGTTAGATAATGATATATAGCCATTACCCCCGCGAGGCTAGCACCGAGGCAAATAAAGTAAAATACAATGTCTATAGATGGCGGAGTATGAGTAACATACAGTATAACTATGGCAGCTAGTATGACTCTACTGGGCATATCTAATTGCCCTAAATCACCACCATAAATGAGTAGAGATAGTGCTGTGATTAGGAAGTAGCCCAGTAGTGCAAAAATCGTCAACCCTGTTTCTGAGGTAACCCTATAACGAACTGTCCATGGTAATGAAAATAAAGCTACTAGTAGCAGTGGTATTGCTGCTATTTTGTAACTTGAACCGGTAAATAGTAAACATGAAAAAAATATCCCGGAAACAAGTGAGCTGATTATATAACGATTATTACTGAATATTGTCATGTCTGATGTTTCTTATTTACTATGGTTAGTGTAATTATTGGAGACTGCTTTCCAATCGTTGTTATAACGAGGCTTAAAAAGGTTGTAGAAGTTCACTCCGTCTTTTTGTGTATACAGTAATTGTAATACCCACATATATTGCTCAGGTTTCGGTGCAACAAATGCCTCAATAGTTTTATTCATTACTCTCGCATCTGCGCGATCTTCACTTTGCAATTCAAGCTCAGGTAAGATCTCTAATGAGTACTTGCCTGTCTCTGGGTCAATAGACGCGAATAGCGGAACAATTTTAGCTCTAGATAGTTTAGCCAGCTTACTTAACCCTGGCAGTGTGGCTTTTGTAGCATTAAAAAAACTGACAAACTCACTTAGTTCTAATCCATGGTCCTGATCGGGGAGGTAGTAGCCTAGATATCCATCTTTCACGGATTTTATAAAGGGTTTTATCCCTCCTGAACGTTCATATACTCGGCCGCCATACTGAACTCTTTGACGATGCATTAGCCAATCAGACACAGGGTTTTTTTGCTTTTTTGCCATCGCTGAAACTGGTAGTCCCATTGACGCAAGCATTACAGCAGGGATATCAATCGCCCAAGAGTGTGGAACTAATAATATAACATTTTCCCCATTCTCTATATGTTTGAGCAGATTTTCCTTCCCTATGAAGCCACACTGATTGTGTAACCAAGATTTTGACCTTAAGGTAAGTAAGCTAAAGCGTAATATAAATACACTGGCAGTATATAATGTTTTATAGATTAGCTGCTCGCGATCCTCAAAACTGAGGTTGGGAAAGCATAGTTCAAAATTAACTCGGGCTCTATGAGCCGGGCCTTTTTTCGATTTAGATAGCTTTAAAGCAATAATGCGTGCTAGCCACCGATGAAAACGTAATGGAAGCAAAGCTAGTGGTAGAGCAAATATAACAGCGAGCCATGTCCCCCAAAATTTAGGGAACAGGAAAGACCATCGAAAGCTAGGGTTGTAAGCTTTTGGATCAAAATCATCACGTTGACTTGTCATTTGAAATCACTAACCTTAAATTTTACTTAGCTTTACTACATTCAACTTAGCGGGTTATTACTTAAATTAGAAGAACATAGAGTATTTACTTATCGCGTGAAGCTTCATGTCGATAGTTAAAATGAGGCGAAAGAGAAGTACAATGCCTCCCTCCTATATTTTGCTTGATTCTATGTGTTAATAATTTTCATGTATAGAGTGACACCTTCGGCAACCGTTTTAAACTGGTAATCACAACCTGTAGCACGAAGCTTGGTTAAATCTGCTTGAGTAAACTCTTGATATGCACCTTTCAAATGGTCCGGAAATGGGATCGTTTCGATAGTACCTTTGCCGTGGTGCTTGATAACCGCATTAGCGACTTCTTCGAAAGATTCAGCATTGCCTGTACCTAGGTTATAGATACCGGAAACGCCATTTTCTAGGAACCATAAATTGATGGCTGCCACATCGCCGACATAGACGAAATCACGCTTAAACGTTTCACTGCCTGCGAACAGTTTTGGGTTTTCTCCCGCGTTCATTTGGTTGTTTAGGTGGAAGGCTACAGAGGCCATGCTACCTTTATGTTCTTCACGTGGTCCATAAACATTAAAATAACGGAAACCGGTGATTTGAGAGAGAGTCTCATTGTGTGCTGCTGCCTCTTCTTGTAATCGGCGAACATAGTTATCGAACTGTTGCTTTGAATAGCCGTAGACATTAAGTGCGCCTTCGTACTCTTTTTCTTCGATAAAAGTATCAGTTTCGCCATAAGTTGCAGCTGATGAGGCATACAAGAAAGGGATCTGGCGTTCAACGCTGTAATGAAGTAATTCTTTAGAGTACTCATAGTTATTGAGCATCATGTATTTTCCATCCCACTCTGTCGTCGCAGAGCAAGCTCCTTCATGGAAAATCGCATCAATAGGGCCGAAATCGTCGCCAGCCATTACCTGAGTTAAGAAATCATCGCGATCCATGTAATCGGTGATATCTAAGTCGACAAGGTTTTTAAACTTTTTACCGTTTTTTAGGTTATCCACGACTAGGATATCATTATATCCGGCTTCATTGAGTGCTTTAACAATATTGCTGCCAATCATGCCAGCTCCACCAGTTACGATGATCATAATTACTTAGCTCATTTTGATAATTTAGTTAAAGGGAGTATAGCAAGGAAAAGATAACCGGAGCTAGTGGAATAATTGACAGGCAAGAGTATGATGGCTAGGTCAATTTATTAACTAAATCTATGATTTTCGAGGCAAGCTAATGAAGATTTCGATTGCTGGGACCGGTTACGTTGGGCTTTCAAACGCTATGTTATTAGCACAACATAATACAGTTGTGGCCGTAGACATTGTTGAAAAAAAAGTGGAACTTCTGAACAAAGGAATTGCTCCTATTGCAGATGAAGAAATTGAACACTTTCTTTCAAGTAAGTTATTGAATTTTAGTGCGACGGTCGATAAATCCACTTATAAAGACGCGGACTTTGTAATCATAGCAACACCTACGGATTATGATCCCAAAACCAATTATTTTAACACCAGCTCTGTTGAATCCGTCATTGAGGATGTGCTGCGTGTAAACCCTGATGCAACAATGATTATTAAGTCAACGGTTCCTGTGGGTTATACAGAGAAAGTGAAGAAACAGTTCGAATGTGACAACATTATCTTTTCGCCTGAATTTTTACGCGAAGGAAAAGCGCTCTATGATAACTTGCATCCATCTCGAATCATTGTTGGTGAGCAGTCCGAGCGTGCAAAAGTGTTTGCAGATTTGTTGGTTCAAGGTGCCGAAAAATCAGACATAGAAGTGTTATTTACTAACTCAACGGAAGCGGAGGCGGTTAAGCTATTTTCTAATACTTATCTTGCTATGCGCGTTGCGTATTTCAATGAACTTGATTCTTACGCAGAAGCACATGGGCTGGATTCTCGTCAGATTATTGAAGGAGTCGGCTTAGATCCGCGTATTGGTAATCATTACAACAACCCTTCGTTTGGTTACGGCGGCTATTGTTTACCAAAAGACACTAAGCAGTTGCTCGCTAATTACCAAGATGTTCCTAATAACATAGTGGGTGCGATTGTGGATGCAAACCGAACTCGTAAAGATTTCGTTGCCGAGTCGATTTTGAAACGATCTCCTAAAGTGGTAGGTATTTACCGACTTATTATGAAGGCAGGATCCGATAATTTCCGCGCCTCTTCGATTCAAGGGATTATGAAGCGTTTAAAAGCGAAAGGTATTGAAGTGGTGGTATACGAGCCTGTGCTTGAAGAAGAATACTTCTTTAACTCAAAAGTCTATCAAGACTTAGCTGACTTCAAAACTGTATCTGACGTCATTGTGTCGAATCGTATGGTTGAAGATCTTTCTGATGTTGAAAGTAAAGTTTATACCCGAGATTTATTTGGCAGTGACTGATTATGCAAGTGTAAGTTTTAGCTCAACAGACCAGCGTTGACTTACTCGATCTATCCGTTTAGAGCCGATATACTAGGTTGCTAAACGGATAGGGATACCAATAAAATGAAGACACGCGACAAGATTGTATACGCAGCGTTAGAATTGTTTAATGAGCATGGTGAGCGCAGTATTACAACTAACCATATTGCAGAGCATATTGAGATTAGCCCTGGTAATTTGTATTACCACTTTCGCAATAAACAAGAGATTGTCCGTGAGATTTTTACTCTTTACTCCGAAGAGCTACTAGAGCGCTTCACTCCTATTCAGGGGCAACAAGAAAGCTTAACTCTCCTTAAACATTATCTTGATTCAATTTTCACTCTGATGTGGAAGTATCGATTTTTCTACGCTAATTTGCCTGAAATCCTCTCGAGAGACGAAAAGCTGCACGAAGACTACATATCTGTACAAGAGCGCCTGCAGACGAATCTGATTAATATTATGCGTGCGTTTGTTGAGATGAAATTGCTTCAAGTAAATGAGGTGGAAATGAAGTCTCTTGTCACTTCGCTTCACCTTATTGCATCGAGTTGGCTAGCTTACCAATCTGCAATGTCACCTAAAGTGAAAATTACTGAGCAAGTCGTGCATCAAGGGATGCTGCAAATGATTGCTGTGGTAAAACCTATCGCGACAGAGCAAGGGATGGAACAATTACTGTTACTAGAAGATGGCGTAAAAACGTTAAATGTTACTAACATTTGATCGCTAGCACCTAGTTGGTTAACCATCTTTTAGGGTTTTGAGCTTGGCTATTTCTGCGTATTTCGAAGTACAGAGATGGTCGAGTTTGTCCGCCAGTATCACCAGCTAAAGCGATAGTTTCTCCTGCCGTGACTTTATCCCCTTCTTTTTTGACAAGAGCTTGGTTGAACCCATATAGCGTCATATCACCTTTACCGTGATCCAGTAACACAACCAAACCATACCCTCTTAGATATTCTGCGAATACGACAGTGCCGGAATAAACAGATTTTACTGCTTGGCCATAGTTTGCATCGATAACCATGCCTTTCCAGTTGAGTTGGCCTGTTTGACGCGTACCATAATTGTGAATCACTTTACCTTTTAGCGGCCAAGGCAGTCGGCCTTTGCGCTTAGCTAGCCCATCCATAGGAATAGCATTTCTCTTAGCTGCTTTGGCAATTTCAGCTTTTAAGCGGGTTTCATTGCGTTGTAATTCGGCAAGATAATTTTTATCACCAGATATATTTTTCTTGATACTACCCACTGTTTTCTTCCGCTTAGTTTGAGTAGCGGATAGTTGGTTACGTTTTTTGGTTTGTTGCTGCAGTAGGTCGGTCAGGTTCTGTTCTTCAAGCGCTAATTGGGTACGGCTCGATTTGAGCTCGTGGTGGGTTTGCTCTAATTGGACAATGGCATCAGCGCGCGACTTTGCCAAATGTTGGTAGTATTGGCTAATACGATCTTCTTCTATCCCGCTATTTAATATATGAGAAGGGGCTTTAGCTCGTTGAGTGACGTAGTAAGTTTGAAGAAGCTCTTCAAGCTTCTCTGTTTGCGTATTTTTCTGAGTGTTCAGCTGTTTGATCTGGTGTTCGAGTTTACTAATGTTTGTTTTTGATTGAGAAAGTTGAGACTTAGTTTGTTTGATATCTTGGCCAAGGCTCGCGATGCTGAGCTCTTGCTTCTTCAAAGATTGCTGGAGAGTATCAAGCTTTTGCTGTTGTGCTGTTAGTCCTTGCTTTTGGCGGTTTATTTCACTTTTTACACCTTTCAACTCACTTTGTGAAGCGGCTTGAGATGGCTGAATACCGACGAAGAAGAAAATAGATGTCAATGTTGAAAGCAAAGTAATACGTAAAGTAGCTTTATAGCGCACGTGCCTATTTTCCTTAGTGGTCTTCGAAGGTTAAATTCCATCGCCATGAATGAAACGTTGAGTCTTCCCATTGAAGGCTTGGTCCATGTCTAAAGACGGTTTATCAGTCTTTGGCCTACCGACAACTTTCGCTGGAACACCCGCAACAGTAGTATGTGGCGGTACTGGTTGTAGAACAACAGAACATGAGCCAATTTTGGCTCCTTCACCCACTTCGATATTACCTAGGATCTTCGCGCCAGCACCAATCATTACACCTTCACGGATTTTAGGATGACGATCGCCACCTTCCTTACCTGTACCGCCAAGAGTTACGTCCTGAAGAATAGAAACGTCATTTTCTACCACAGCAGTTTCACCGATGACAATTCCGGTGGCGTGATCGAGCATGATGGCTCGACCTATTTTGGCTGCTGGGTGGATATCTACCTGGCAAGCAACTGAAATCTGATTCTGTAAATAGGTGGCTAAGGCGATTCGCCCTTGCTTCCACAGCCAATTTGCCACTCGGTAACCTTGTAGGGCATGGTAGCCTTTCAGGTATAAAAGAGGCATCGAGTACATCTCAACTGCTGGGTCACGGGTGACGGTCGCACAAATATCACAAGCGGCAGCTTCAATAATACTTGGATCTTCTGAGAACGCTTGCTCTACCACTTCACGAACAGCCATTGCGGGCATAGACGCAGTCTTTAGCTTATTGGCGAGAATATAACTTAAAGCAGCCCCAAGACTATCGTGATTAATGATGGTGGCATGGTAAAAGCTTGCAAGCATCGGTTCTTGCTCAGATTGAGTTCGTGCTTCGCGAACAATAGCTTGCCACACTTTTAATTTTTCACAGTGCTTCATTCATTTGATCCTTGGGTTGGCTTTCTTCCATAACAGCCAGGCTTGGGGCCTAATACTATCTTTCTGATTTTTTATCGCGAGCAAGAAGATCTTGCGCGGCAATGTGTGCATCTTTACCTTGATACAACACTTGGTAAATTTGGTCAACAATTGGCATTTCTACGCCCATGCGGCTTGCTAATAGCCACACTTCTTTTGTATTACGGTAACCTTCAACAACTTGGCCAATTTCTTCTTGAGCAGTATCGACATCTTTCCCCGATCCTAGAGCAAGGCCAAAGCGACGGTTGCGTGACTGATTGTCGGTACAGGTTAGGACTAGGTCACCTAATCCGGCCATTCCCATAAAGGTTTCTGGTTGGGCTCCTAATGCAGCGCCGAGACGCGTCATTTCAGCTAATCCACGCGTAATTAATGCGGTGCGCGCATTTGCGCCGAAACCTATGCCATCAGACATGCCTGCGCCAATCGCAATGACATTTTTCACCGCCCCACCGAGTTGCATGCCAATGAAGTCTGAGTTCGCATATACGCGGAAGGTTTTGCTGCAGTGAATCTTTTCTTGAAGATCTCGTACAAACTCTTGGTCGGGAGAAGCCACAGAGATCGCAGTCGGCATACCCATCGCGAGCTCTTTGGCGAAAGTGGGGCCGGAAAGAACGGCTAGAGAATGCTGAGCACCAATAATATCGTGTGCGACTTCTTTAAGCAGGCGGCCTGTTTCTGGTTCCAAGCCTTTGGTTGCCCAACAAATACGAGAAGTATTCTTCAGGTGAGGCTTAAGGCTGGTGAGTACGTTTCCAAATACATGGCTTGGCACCACGATAAGGATATCTTTAGCAGCCGCTACCGCTTTGGATAAGTCAGATTCAATAATAAGACTTTCAGGGAAGGTGATATCAGGCAAAAACTCGTGATTTGCTCGGTCTTCTTGCAATCTGGCCATGTGTTGAGGGTTATGCCCCCAAAGCACAATGTTAGCGCCATTACGTGCGAGTGAAATTGCCAGTGACGTGCCGTATGAGCCAGCTCCGATAACTGTCATTGCAATTTCTTTTCCGTAGGCATTGTTTGTTTTTGTCATGCTTCCGCCTAATATAAGGTTAGTTATATGTTGAGTATCTAACTAAAGTAGAAGTGAGTATAAATAAAAAATGCACATTGCATCTATAGAAAGATACTCTGTGCATTTATTTTCTTTAAGTTAAATTTGAGCTATTAAGCTTGCTCGCCTTCAGCCTGTTGTGCTTGGCTTTGAAGGTAGTTCATGAACAATGCATCGAAGTTCACTGGTGCAAGGTTTAACTGCGGGAAAGTACCTTTTACCACTAGGCTAGAGATAGTTTCACGAGCGTATGGGAACAAGATGTTCGGGCAGAAAGCGCCTAGGCAATGGGCTAGCTGACCAGCTTCCATTTCAGCTGCAGAGAAAATACCACCTTGTTGAACTTCACAAAGGAACGCGTTCTCTTCGGCATTTTTTACTGTAACGGTTAAGCGTAGGATGACTTCGTATACACCTTCACCTAGCTCACGGCTTTGAGTGTCTAGATCCAGTTTTACATCTGGGTTCCACTCTTTTTGAAACATGTCTGGAGAGTTTGGCGCTTCGAAAGATACGTCTTTTAGGAAGATGCGTTGAATTGCAAAGTTTTGTTGTGCTTCTTGTGGTGCTGCTTCAGCCATTTTTTAATCCTTAAAAATTATTGCTTAGATCTGGTTGCTTAGAAGAACCAAATCTTGGTATTCAGTGTTGGCAAAGTTCACGTTCTAGCCGAGTTTCGACTTTATTTCTTACCTTTGACCAGTGGCATGTTTGCTTCACTCCAAGCGACAAGTCCGCTTTTTAGAAGGCTCACATTTTCAAAACCAGCTTTAGCCAGTAAGTTTGCACTTGCTTGAGCTGTTTGGCCTGTTTTGCATACCACAATGATTGGGTCTGCTTTGCGGCTTTCAAGGCTACCGAAGTTATTTGCTTTGATATCTGAAGGTAAAATGTGAACTGCGTCAGTAATATGACCTTTCTTAAACTCATCTTTAGTTCGGATATCAACCACTACACCATTTTCACGGTTGAGTAATTGTGTCGTCTGGGCTGCTGTAATTTCTTTATATGCGGCTGTTGAGGTTTTTACGATATTCATGATGATCGCCACAACAAGGCCAATCCATACAACGGCGAGAATCATGTTCTCTTGAAAAAATGCTACGTATTCTTGCATATCCTGCGCTCTTACCATTTTGGGGCTAAAAATAATCAGCTCGAAGTATAGCTAGGTTTGACTATTCATGAAATGGCATTGTGAATAAATCAAGAGCGGAGGCATTAATATGACGGTTGAGTAGCCTTGTTAATGAAATTAGTCGGTATTACTAATTGGTGGCATTTATCTCATAAGACTTGCGTATAACAAGTTGACTTTGGTGGTTTGCTTAATGTTTATACATTTACTTAATGAGTTTATGCCTCTATTATTGTTAATTAGTTGTTTAAGCTGAACAACTTGTTGGTGCTGGCTAGTCTAGTATCGGTATAAACGTTTATATTAATAGGGAATACTATGAAAATGATTGCTTTGGCTGCAGCACTAGCTGTTAGCTTCTCAGGCGCAGCTCTTGCTGCAACAGAAACTGCAACTGCTGGTGCAGCTTCTACTGGTGGTGCTGCCGGTGGTACAGCTGCTGCTGGTGCTGCTGCTGGAACTGCCGCAACAACAGCTGTAGCAGTAGGTGCGGTGGCTGTTGCCGGTGCGGTAGCTGTTGCTTCCTCTGATAGCGGTGCTACAACAACGACTGTAACGGCGCAGTAATCTGTTTTGCCGTTATTATGGTAAAGCCATTTTGTGCATAGCATAAAGTGGCTTTTTATATTTCATAGCTTGTGAATTTAATAGATAACTTCTACTTATGACTACCAAAGTACTAAAGCTATCGTCCTTACTTAATGTTCTACTGTTGGTTGGGTGCTCTCAGCAATTTCAAGATGTTAATTCTACTTTTTTGGAGTATTGGAACGGTGGAGACGATATCGTTCTATCATCTGACTCGATCGCTGAACTTCCTTATTCTAGTGCTTATGTTGAGATTAATGGCCAGGGTCAAATTTTTATGGTTTTAGCGTTTGCTGAAGTCGACACAAATACTGGATCGCTACAGCTTAAGTGGATGTCTTCAGATCGTGTATTAATAGTGACAGAAAATGGACGAGTTGTTGAAACCTTACAATTGCCATATGAAAACTTAGTAGCGATGCGAAATAATGCGCCAGCTTTTGACCTATCTGCAGAGCCTAAATCGCAAACGTGGCGATCTCGCTACGATTGGCAGCCGGACTACCGTTTCGGATATCACGCAAATGTTACTCGTACTTACCTTAATGATGAGTTAATCATCACTCCGCTTAATAGTATAGAAACACAAAAATTCTCCGAGAAAATTGACTTTCCATCTTTAGGGCAAACGATAGAAAATCTATTTTGGGTTAATGAATCTGGGCAAGTAGTGAAAACGATTCAGTACCTGGGGCCAGATATGACAAAAATTGAAATGACGATTCTGAAAGACTTTAAAGGGTAGGCAACTTTGCTTAATGGATTGTTTGTACAGGATTAGCATGAAGTTTTTGAATAAAATGATTATTTCAGTTGGTGTGCTGGGCTCTATTCTCGGGAACGCATTCTCTGGTGAGTTAACCGTTGAACTCCCAATTAGTGGAGCCACGTATAATTATGAAAAGCCTTCCAGGTTAGAGCACGTTTTAAATGATGTTAATATGAGTGGGTTAGGTAGCTACTTTAGCCTTGCAGCGCAGCTCTTTGCCTTAAATGAAGATGGAACAATAGAAGCGCATAAAGAAAAAGTATTTAGACAGCTCTCGATTTACTCAGCGAGTAACCCGGACGCTAGGTTCTTGTTGAAACAGTTAAAGGACCAGAAGTTTTCATATCGGGTGTTTATTGATTTGAACAGGAACGTTGTCATCTCTCAGTTACAGCACAACCCTCAGTTAAGTGGGCATTTTGCTCTTTACCTTAAAGAGAGACCGCAATTCGTTGAACTATTTGGCGCGATTAAAGATTCGCACCAGTTACCAGTGATCGAAGGGGGACAGCTGACCGACTATTTAAATCAGTTACCACAAGGTGAAGTAACAAAATCGGCTAATCCAAGCCTAGCATACGTGATTCAGCCTGATGGACAGGTTATAGAAGTACCTTATGCCTATTGGAATTTCACCCCTCGCTATTTTGCTCCAGGGGCAATTCTTTTCATCGCTTTTGATTCTCTACCCAGTGAGTTTTCCACCCTTAACCAAGATGTTATAGAGCTTCTACGCCATAAGGTTAACTTGTAATGCGTTCAGTATCGTTATTTCCATTTTCTTTGCTGTCAATGGCAGTTGTAAGCTCTTTTTCTGTTCGAACTGAAAGCTTTAGCTTTCCAGAATTAAAACCATCACAAATGGATTTTGGTGGCACAGGTCTGATGCAGATGCCGACAGGGCGGATGTCTCCTGAAGGGGAGTTTAATGTAGGTGGTTCGTGGAATAACGAATATCACATGTATAACGTTAGCCTTCAGTTAATGCCTTGGTTCGAAGCTACGATTCGTTATACGCTGATTCAAGACCTTTTTTACAGCAATGATCCTTCTTTTAGTGGCGATACAGCCTATACCGATAAAGGAATAGACTTTAAAGCGCGCTTATTAAAAGAGACTTACTATTTGCCAGAGGTAGCTGTCGGTATCCGTGATTTTGGTGGTACAGGGCTGTATGATGGTGAGTTTATTGCAGGAACAAAACGCTTTGGTCCGTTAGATGTTACTCTTGGTATGGGGTGGGGTTACATGGGGCAAAGTGGGAATGTAACCAATCCGTTTTGTAAGGCTAGTGAAAAGTTTTGTGAACGAAGCTCTGATACCCAAAATAATGGGGGGAGCGTCGATTTCGAGCGGTGGTTCAAAGGGCCTGCTTCTATTTACGGTGGGTTAGAATATCAGACGTCTTATACGCCTCTCTCCTTTAAGTTGGAGTATGACAGTAACGACTATACCCAAGACTTTCCGGTAACTCGAGGTGGGGTTAATATGACACAGCATACTCCGTGGAATGTGGGGGCTGTTTATCGCCTTGACGATTGGGGAGTTGCGAAGGTCAGTTATGAGCGCGGTGATACTCTGACCTTAGGGTTCAACCTCACGACCAACTTTAATGAGCTAAAAGGGACTTGGCGTGATACAGAAGCACCTCTGTTGAGACCGCACGAAGTTGAATCGGTAGAAGACATAGAATTCACTAAGTTAAGTCAAGAGTTAGATATTATAGCCGGTTATGAAAATAATCAGATCATGGTGGATGAAAAGACTATCATCGTTAAAGGTGACCAGGTGAAATATCGAGATCGAAATGAGGCTTTAGAAAGAGCAGCAGCTGTAATTGCCAACGCTGTCCCTGATTATATTACGACTTATCAAATTGTTGAAGCCAAGCAGTCGAATATTATTACCGAGCAGCATATTGATGCTGAACAGTATCGAAAAGTCGCAAATGATGAGTATGTTAATGCAAATGTTTCTGACTCAGTGACAGAGCATGAGCCATCGGGCGAATCTAAAGTGATTTACTTTGATGGAAGAGAACGTTTTGATTATTCGGTTTCCCCACATTTGACCCAGTCTTTTGGCTCGGCAGAAAATTTTTATCTATATAACTTGGGTATTAATACCGGAGCCTCTTTATGGCTGTCTGATAAAGTACAAATGTCTGGTTCTGTTTATTTCAATTTACTCGATAACTACGACCAGTTTAATTATATCGCGCCACCAGATGGCACTTCTGTACCTCGTGTGAGAACCATGTTCCGTGATTACGTTCACGATAACCCGGTGCGTATGGACCATTTACAAATGACGTGGTTTGAAGATTACAGTCATGGTATTTATAGCCAGGCTTATGCTGGTTATTTAGAGAGTATGTTCGCAGGTGTCGGTGGCGAAATCTTGTATCGTCCTTTAAATAGTAATTGGGCTATAGGAGCCGACTTAACGGCGATTTCACAGCGAGATCCTGATAGTTGGCTTGGTGTATATGACCAAGAAAGGCAGTTCAGTGAAGAAGATGGTCGCTACTACAATGTGATGACTCAAGGGACAACAGGCTTCATCACTGGTTATTATATGCCCAAGTGGAAAATGTTTGATGATACTTTATTTAAGTTGGGCTTTGGTAAGTTCTTAGCGGGTGATGTAGGTACGCGTATTGACTTTTCGAAACAATTTAAAAGTGGTGTGATTGCTGGGGCTTTTGCTAGCTTCACAAATATGAGTGTCGAAGATTACGGAGAAGGGAGTTACACTAAAGGCTTCTATGTTTCGATTCCGTTTGACTTGATTACAGTGAAACCAAGTGGAAATCGAGCTGGTTTTGAATGGTTACCTATCACTAGAGATGGCGGGCAAATGCTGAATAAACAACATGAATTATTTAATCAGACAGATGCTCGTTCTTCTTGGTTACAAAGGCCAAACTCAGTCGAGTAAACTCCCAAAAATGCTTTGTTACGATATTTTACTATCGCGTTAAGGAGTAAAGCCTCTTTAAATTTCATTGTAAGTCATTAAACATTACTACTTTGCGAAGCTGGTTCGGTTTGAGTGCCGAACTTTGGAAAAGCTTTTGCTTAGTTAATGTAAATATGGATAATATCAAAGATAACTCTTAGATTATTATGTAAAACTATCAGCTACGCAGTGGGATTGCGTTAATGCCTATGGGCGGTAGCGTTACTAATTTAATGTTTATTCGTCAAGGTCGTGGGCTAAACAGTGGGACATATTAAACAAAGGAATGTTTTGATGAACGCTATGTGTGTTCATACCAGTCGCTCTAGTTTAGCTAGTATTAGCTTGATAATATTAGTTCCTTTTTCTGTTGAAGCTTCTCCGTGGCTGGAAGCAAATGATCCTTTCTTACGTTCTTCCCTTGTTTTACTTTCTGACTCTAATATCATTTCGTCCCCAGTAAACCATTACCCATTACGTTGGTCTGCTTTTGGTGATGACTTATCGGACCCCCTTCTATATTCTCGCAGCATTAACACAGCAATAAACGAACTTTCTTATACTTTATATTCTGCAAAATTTAATCGAGGTAACCGTGGTGTTGGCTTTGTTTTTTCCACCGAGCAGCCTGTTTATTCCGGTTTTGGCCAGTTTAATAAAGACGAGTGGGCTAGCTATGCGAGTTATGAATATTTAGATAATGATTATTCATTTAGATTAACTACAGGTTACTCCAAGTTTCATCAAGAGACAGATATTCGCTGGGAAAACTCTTACCTTTCATTGAACTTAGGAGCTTGGCTATTCTCTATCGGCACTTTAGACCGTTGGTGGGGGCAAGGTTGGCAGCATAATTTAACATTAGCTTCATATGCTAAGGCTGCTCCGGATATTAGTGCGAGCTTTATTGGTGAGAATAACTGGTTAGGCGTATGGGGAGTCGAAGTTATTGTAGCCAAACCGCAAGATAGCATCTTTGAATATCATAATGCTACACGGCTGACCTCTAAACCACTTGAAAATGTTGAATTTGGTTTTGCATACCAAAGGTGGTTTGATGAAAGGAAATTAAGTCAAGGTGACGAGCTGTTTAGTTCAGATGCAAAATTGGTGTTACCAAGTATAGGGATGTCAAGCTCGAATTTGCTCTATCACAACATCTATACAGAACTGGCTTCTAGTGTCAATGAGTTTTGTTTGAATTCATGGATTGTTGGCTGGACTGGCAGCTTCGACATGTCATGGAATACCGTTAGGGTTGTGATAGAAACCCAGCAAAGTGACAATAAATCAATTGATTTATCAAATCAATACTCTTCAGGATATCAAAGTGGGATGGAAAATACACTTTTACTTGAAGAGAGTTATTCAGTTGCTACATATATTCAATTAAAAAATGATCACAGCATAAGTGTTAGTGTCCAGCAATCAAAAATGTATGCACAGGAGGATACGTTAGTCCAAGCAACTTACCGTCAGCCAGCATTGTCTGGCATGGTTCATGTTGGAGCCTCGTATTTAAACTCGGTGGACGACAATATGAAAGGAGAAAATCAAATGAATTTTTGGTCAGGGTATGAGTTTAGGTTTTAAATAACCTTGTTCGTACTTCCTCAATGTCTATTAAACTTGTAGAACATATATGCTTTTAAAGAAATCAGTGTTTGTTATTCTCGCCAGTGTTATTGGTGGTTGGGCTGTTGCGTTTAACCCTAGTCCTGCTCAAATTCAACAGTTTCAGAACTTACCTAAAGCTCAGCAAGAACAATTGGCACGACAATATGGTGTTGATATCAGCGCGTTAACATCTCAAGCTACAGTATCCACTGAAGAACCAAAGCAAATGATTCCCCCAGAACGCTCAACAGCGCCACCCGAAGTTAAGACTAGAGCGACGTCAGAAGAAGATAAGGTAATAAAAGCGTTTGGCTACGATATCTTTGCTGGAAAGCCGATGGACTTTACGGTTGATACCCTACCAGTTCCTCTAGACTATGTAATGGAGTCTGGAGATGGGGTTAAGGTACAGCTATACGGAAAGAGAAATCAGGAACTGGAACTGGTCATCGATCGAGAGGGTTATATTCATTTCCCAGAATTTGGGCCAGTACTTGTAGCAGGGCTTGGCTTCGAAGATCTACGTAATCATGTTCAGAAGATAGTTAAGCAGAAAGTTATGGGGGTCGAAGTCGTAGTTTCAATGGGGGCGATGCGAACCATGCAAGTATTTGTAGTTGGTGAGTTGGTTCAACCAGGTGCTTACAATGTGAATGGATTAACTTCTCTGACACAAGCGATTATTGCGAGTGGTGGGATTAAAGAGTCTGGGACATTACGAAATATTCAGTTAAAAAGAAAAGGGCAAACAATCGCTACCCTTGATCTCTATGAACTATTTTTGAAAGGAGATACCTCAAAGGACATTCGTTTACTTGCTGGTGACACTTTATTTGTGCCTAGTAAAACTTCCAATGTCCTTATTGAAGGTGAAGTTAACCGACCTGCAATTTATGAGCTCAAAGGAAAAACGACGCTGACTCAGTTACTAAGCATAGCTGGGGGGGCGAAACCACAAGCATATCTTTCTAAAATAGGCATAAAGCGGATAACTGATTCTGGCGTAGAGCAAATTACGGTTGATTTATCGAATCCACCTAGTCGAAATCTAGTAATCGAAAATGGCGATGAAATAATAGTTCGCCCAATATCACAAACGTTGAACAATGCTATCGCTGTTCGAGGCGAGGTGATTCGACAAGGTGCGTATAACTTTAAAGAAGGTATGAGAGTTAACGACGTAATTAGTTCTCTAAATAGTGATTTGAAGCAAAACGCAGACCTTAATTACTCGTTACTTGTCAGAGAAGATCTGACTTCGCGAGAAATCTCTGTTCATCAGTTCAGTTTATTGAAGGCGATTGAGGTACCAAACTCGAAAGATAACCTGTTATTGCATGAAAGAGACCAAATTTTTGTTTTTGACAACGGAATAGAAACTGATTATTGGTTTGGTGCTTATACAAATAAGAAAGTAACTATAACGCATGAAAAGCAGGGCGACAAAGAAAGACTTGATGCTCAAACGGGTGCTTTGATTGTTGAACAAGATGTTGCGAGCCTGGAAATTGATGATGCTGATGAATTATCAAAGTCAGCAACTGTACGTCAAGTTAGTAGAGAAGAGCTTTTAAAGCCTATAGTTGAAAGATTGAAAGCTCAATCGTCATATCAATCGCCTGCCAAACTCATAGAAGTTTCCGGAGCCGTTAGGTTTCCAGGAACTTATCCTCTAGCAGAAAGTGAAAGCGTTGCGAGTGTTATCGCAGCTGCTGGTGGACTGAGTGAAAAAGCATATCTAATGAAGGCGGAACTGACTCGCCGAAATACGAGAGATGATAAGTTTTCCGCTACACATCATTCTTTTTCACTACGCGATGCACTAGATGATAAGAATTTAATACAGCTTTACGCTCAAGATCACTTAGTTGTGAAAACCCAGCCAAATTGGCAGAGAGATATGATAGTTGAGCTTCAAGGAGAGGTTGTTTTTCCAGGGGTTTATTCTTTTCAAAGAGGGGAAACGCTCAAAGATATAGTGGAACGTGCCGGCGGCTTTACTCGCTTTGCTTATCCAAAAGGTGCAGTTTTTAGCCGTGAACGTTTAAAGCGTCAGGAACAAGAACGTTTAGAATTGTTGAACTTGCAATTAAAGCAAGAGATTGGAGGGCTAGCATTGCGACGCCAAAACTCTTCAGCAACCTATACAACTCAGCCTACCGATGCTTTAGCTATAGCAGATGAACTAGCAAAAACTGAAGCCGTAGGCCGCTTGGTTATTGATTTAGAAAAAGCACTAGAAGGCGATAGGCCAGCTAACGTTATGTTAGAGAAGGGTGATAAGCTGTATGTACCCGCGGTTAACCCGACTGTCGCGATTATGGGAGAGGTTCAGTATGCGTCTAATCACACATTTAGGCCTGGAATGACGCTAGAGGAGTATGTTTACTCTGCAGGAGGAACGAAAAAGCAAGCAGATACAGACCGAATTTATGTGGTGAAAGCTGATGGCTCAGTGTCTTTACCTAACACCTCGTTTTGGTTTAGCCGAAAGGTACAACCACTGGAACCTGGTGATACTATTATAGTACCAATTGATACAGATTACCTTGATGGATTGAGCAGTCTAACTTCGGCGACTCAAATACTGTACCAAATTGGTGTCGCTTGGAGTGCGGTTAAAGACTAAATTGAAAAGTTCGATCGCTGTTATGCTACTTCTTTCAACTGGTAAGTAAGTTATGAATAAATCGCAAGTACAAGAAGTTCACGAGCCGTTTGGTTATACCGAGCAACACCTGCAGGTAAAAAGCGTAAAAGGCATGGGTATTGCTGACGTTTTTTACGAACTTTGGCAAGGCAAGTGGATAATTATTACCATCACCATTCTATTTTCTATAATTGGTGTGCATTATGCGTTATCTCAGCCAAATGTTTATAAAGCGGAATCAGTACTTACATCTTCTAATGACGGTGGAAGAAGTGGGATGGCTGCAATGGCAGCACAGTTTGGTGGTTTGGCGTCTTTAGCTGGCATAAATATTGGTGGTGCTAGTGTAGATAGTAAAACTTTACCTTTAGCTATTTTGAACTCTCGTCAATTTTTAAATGCATTTATAGACAAGCATAAATTGTTAGTGCCGCTAATTGCCGCTAAGGAGTGGGACAAAACATCTAACACTCTACTTATTCAAGCTGATTTGTACGATGAAACTAATGAAAAGTGGGTAAGAGAGGTTCCTTCCGGTCGCTCAGTGGCTCCAACAGATTGGGAGGCCTATAAAGCTTTTAAGCAGGTCTTGAGTGTTTCTGAAGCTAAGGATTCTGGGTTGGTGACTATCTCTATCACTCATCTGTCACCAAATATCGCACAGCAGTGGGTGCAATGGCTAGTCGATGATTTAAACTTATGGATGAAAGAGAAATCACTAAATGAAACAAAACGCAATATAGGTTATTTGGAGCAGCAGCTTGAAAAAACAAATATTTCTGACATGCGTTCAGTTTTTTTTCAGTTGATAGAAGAACAAACTAAAAATTTAATGTTGGCGGAAGTCGAAGCAGAGTTTGCTTTTAAGACAATCGACCCAGCTGTTATTCCTGAAGAAAAATCAGGGCCTAAAAGGGCATTGATTTGTGTGTTAGCTGCATTACTTGGTGGGATGTTAGGCGTAGCTACTGTGTTGATGAAGCACATGTTTTTGAAGAATCAACGGTTGAAGATATCTATAGAATAACAAGAAAGTAATTTTTTGTCTGGGTTGAAAAGGCCATACAAAAGAAGTGACTAAAGTCATATGAAAAGCATATACTTGCCTCAAGTGAATACAAAACGCTCAGTACATACAAGTATCTGAGATGAAGTTGATGTTAATAAAGAGTTATATCTGTTGAATATGCAATACAATGTAAAAGTTTTGCCTGCTGGAGTGGCATTTAAAAGTAAAGGTAACCTTCTTGATGATGCTTTGCAGCAATCTATTGTCTTAGAGCATAGCTGTAAAACTGGTGATTGTGGTGTTTGTGCCGTGGAATTAGTCAGAGGGGAAGTAGAGAATGAAAATGGTGAGATTATTTCTGAAGGAGATTTTTTGACTTGCCAATCTCAAGCTAAAACGGACGTGATCATTAACGCTTTGTATTATCCAGAGCTCAGCGATATTGTACAGCAGACATTACCGTGTAAGGTCGCGAGCGTATACTTTCCAGCTCCTGATATAATAGTTCTTAAACTTAGATTCCCTCCTTCGGCAAATTTCGATTATTTACCTGGTCAATATATAGATTTAAACTATAAAGGCGTAAAGCGAAGCTATTCGATTGCGAATGCAAAATTGAAGACTAAAGAGATAGAACTACATATTCGCCGGGTTCAAAATGGAAAAATGTCCAAGCATCTTTTTGATGAAAACCTAGACGTTAATCAGCTTATGAGAATTGAAGGCCCCAAAGGAACGTTTTTTGTTCGCAGTGGTGACAAGCCTATAATTATGCTCGCTACAGGTACTGGGATAGCTCCAATTAAGGCAGCAGTAGAGCAACTAACGCAAAGCAAGGATTCCCGAACTATATATATCTACTGGGGTATGAGATACTTTAGTGATATCTACGACACAGGGTTGGATAAGTTAGCTGCGAGCTTGGACAATATTTACTTCATCCCAGTCCTATCGAGAGAGCCCTCAGACTCAGTGAACAGAGTTGGATATGTTCAGGATGCCGTTTTACAAGATTTCTCCAGTTTTGAAATGTTTGACGTTTATGCTTGTGGCTCTCCTCAAATGATAGAGCAAGCAAAAAGAGCTTTTGAACAGAAAGAATTGCCAACTGGGCAATTCTTTTCAGATGCATTTACCCCCGCAAAATAAAGTTAGTTGGAGTTAACAAAATGAAAGCAGTTATTCTCGCTGGTGGTCTTGGAACACGCCTAAGTGAAGAAACCTCTGTAAAACCAAAACCAATGGTTGAAATAGGAGGGAAGCCGATTCTTTGGCATATCATGAAGCAATATTCAGCTCACGGCATTAATGACTTTATTATTTGCTGTGGCTACAAAGGCTATGTAATTAAGGAGTACTTCGCTAATTATTTTTTACACATGTCAGATGTTACGTTTGATATGAAAAATAATGAAATGAAGGTGCATCGTAAACGTGCTGAACCGTGGACCGTAACGCTGGTTGACACTGGCGATAACTCAATGACTGGCGGACGTTTGGCTCGTGTTGCTGAACACATCAAAGATGAAGAAGCATTTTGTTTTACGTACGGTGATGGTGTCGGTGATATTGATATAACGAGTACGATTGACTTCCATAAAACACACGGAAAGAAAGCTACATTAACGGCAACATATCCCCCCGGGCGTTTTGGGGCCCTTGATATCCAATCTGGTAAAGTCAGTAGTTTCAAGGAAAAGCCAAAGGGTGATGGAGCCATGATTAATGGCGGATTTTTTGTTTTATCTCCAGAAGTTCTTAGTTATATTGATGGTGACTCCTCTGTATGGGAACAGTATCCGCTAAACACTTTGGCTGAAGATGGTGAATTGATGGCCTATGAGCACCATGGTTTTTGGCAACCTATGGACACACTGCGTGACAAAGTTTATTTAGAGGAGTTATGGCAGGAAAATAAAGCTCCTTGGAAAGTTTGGGAGTAAATGATGGAACCTACTTTTTGGTCGGGTAAACGTGTATTTATTACAGGCCATACTGGTTTTAAAGGCAGTTGGCTATCACTTTGGTTACAAGAGATGGGAGCTGTCGTTAAAGGTTATTCTTTATCGGCACCTACAACACCTAGCCTTTTTGAAGAAGCTAAAGTATGGGAAGGAATGTCAACAGAGGAAGGTGATATTCGTGATTTTACTCACCTTCGTCAAAGTATGAATGATTTCAAACCAGAAATAGTTTTTCATATGGCCGCTCAACCATTAGTTCGCTTATCTTACGAGGAACCGATGGAAACCTATTCGACTAACGTAATGGGAACAGTTTATTTACTCGAAGCTGTTAAGCAAATTGGCGGTGTTAAAGCAGTTATAAACATTACGTCAGATAAATGCTACGAGAATCGTGAGTGGGTATGGGGCTATCGAGAAGAGGAGCCTATGGGGGGGTATGACCCATACAGCAATAGTAAAGGCTGCGCTGAATTGGTGGCTTCCTCATATCGACAATCTTTCTTTAACCCTGAAAAGTATGATGAGCATGGCTGCGCTTTAGCTTCTGTGCGAGCTGGTAATGTTATCGGCGGAGGGGACTGGGCAGAAGATCGCCTTATTCCAGACATCCTACAGGCATTCTCTGAAAATCGGAAAGTTGAAATTAGAAGCCCGTATGCTATTCGTCCTTGGCAGCATGTATTGGAGCCATTATCAGGTTATATTACAATTGCTGAGAAGTTATACTCCGAAGGTTCAGAATTTTCGGAAGGGTGGAACTTCGGTCCTCGTGAAGATGATGCGCAGCCAGTTGAAGTTATTGTCAATCACTTAAGTCATATGTGGGGCGATGATGCTCAGTGGTTTTTGAGCCAAGAAGTACATCCGCATGAAGCTCATTATCTAAAGCTAGATTGCTCGAAAGCAAAAATGCGCTTGAATTGGCAACCAGTTTGGAATTTAGAAAAGACTTTAGAAAAAATCGTAAGTTGGCAAAAAGCTTGGCTGAATGGCGAAGACATTAAGTCTTATACGATAAATGAAATAAAAGAATACATGACCGCAAGAGCAGGTAATAAATAATGTCAAAAGAGCAATTAAGAGTTCAGATTGCTGACCTTGTAGAGAAATATGCAGAGTTAGAGTACGCACCTAAAGCGTTTGTTGGTGGAGAGAGTGTTGTTCCTCCATCTGGCAAGGTGCTTGGAGCCAAAGAGTTACAATTAATGGTTGAAGCCTCTTTAGATGGGTGGTTAACTACAGGTCGCTTCAATGACGCATTTGAAAAACGCCTTGGTGAGTACCTTGGGGTACCATATGTGTTAACTACAACGTCAGGCTCCTCTGCTAACCTTCTGGCGCTGACCGCATTAACGTCACCAAAACTTGGCGAACGCCAATTAAAGCCTGGCGATGAGGTAATTACTGTTGCTGCAGGTTTTCCAACGACGGTCAATCCAACGATTCAAAATGGCCTAGTGCCAGTATTTGTTGATGTTGATATTCCAACGTATCAAATCAAGCCAGAGATGATTGAGGCTGCTGTATCAGATAAAACTAAAGCGATTATGGTAGCTCACACTTTGGGTAATACTTTTGATCTTACAGAGGCACGCCGTGTAGCTGACAAATATAATCTTTGGCTTATTGAAGATTGCTGTGATGCGCTAGGCTCAACCTATAATGGTCAGATGGTCGGTAGTGTCGGGGATATTGCTACTGTTAGCTTTTACCCTGCGCATCACATAACAATGGGCGAAGGTGGAGCTGTATTTACAAAGGATAAAGAGCTGCGCAAGCTTGTAGAGTCTTTCCGCGATTGGGGGCGTGACTGTTATTGTCCGCCAGGCTGCGATAACACATGCGGTGAACGCTTTGAACAACAGCTTGGTACGTTACCTGACGGTTACGATCACAAATATACATACTCACATTTAGGCTATAACCTTAAAATTACTGATATGCAAGCTGCTTGCGGTCTTGCTCAAATGGATCGTGTCGATGATTTGGTCCAAAAACGTAAAGATAACTATGCTTATTTGCGAAGTGGTCTTGCATCATGTGAAGAGTTTCTTATTCTTCCTGAAGCGACAGAAAATTCAGAACCTTCATGGTTTGGCTTTCCAATTACGATTCGTGAAGGTTCGGGGATTGATCGTGTCGAACTCTTAAAGTATATGGATCAATATAAGGTGGGAACTCGCCTTCTATTTGCTGGCAACCTTACTCGACAACCATACTTTGAGGGTGTTAACTACCGTGTAGTAGGTGATTTAACAAACACTGATCTTATAATGAATAATACATTCTGGATTGGTGTATTCCCAGGTCTCAGTCAAGAACATTTAGATTTTGTCATCGAGAAATTTGAAGAGTTTTTGGGTGTTAGCTTTTAAAGTATAGGGAGCACTAGCTCCCTTTTTAAATATGAAGAATATGAAAATTATAGTAACGGGTGCATCTGGCTATCTTGGGAGTCAATTAGCCAATTATCTAGGTGAAAAACATGAGGTTTATGCTTTTGTACGTAACTCTTCATCTTTGACACGATTAAAGCAAACAAAAGTTCATGTAAAGAAGGCCAGCAACTATAGTGATTTGAATGGGTTGTTAGAAATTATTCGCCCGGATGTAATTATTAATACTGTAGCGCTATACGGTAGGGGAGAAGAGTCATTTTCCCAATTAATCGAATCTAACATAAGCTACCCTACCCATTTATTAGAACTTGCAAGTCAATATGGTGTTAAGGTTTTTATCAATACAGGCTCGTCTTTACCAGAAAACATTAACGCATATGCGGCGACTAAGAGTTTCTTTCCTAAACTAGCTAATTTACTAACTTGTAAAACAAAATTTATTAATATCGAGCTAGAACATTTTTATGGCCCTGGTGACGATAAAACTAAATTTGTTAGTTATGTCATTGATGAGTGTTTACAGGGGAATACGCTAAAGTTAACTTCTGGTAAGCAAAAGAGAGATTTTATATATATTGATGATGTTATTTCTGCTTATGAATTGATTATATCTAATGTGGACTCCATATCAACAAACAAATCGATCTCTTTAGGTAGTGGTACTGCCGCTTCAATAAGGGAAGTTGTAGAAAGTATATATAAGTTTAGTAACTCGAAGTCTAATTTGGAATTTGGAGCTATTCCGGAAAGAAAGTTCGAATTAGAGTATAGTTGCGCTGATAATGAAACTTTAAAAGCACTGGGTTGGAAGCCTGAATACAGTTTAGCTGATGGGTTAAATTTAACTATTTCGGAAGAAAAAAAATGAAATTATTGATTACTGGTGGATGTGGTTTTTTAGGTAGTAATTTGGCCTCTTACGGAATTAATCAAGGCTATGAGGTAATAGTATTTGATAACTTGTCTCGCTTGGGTACAACAGATAATTTGGCGTGGTTACGGACGTTTGGTGAGTTTGAGTTTGTGCATGGAGATATTCGAAATAAAAATGATGTGACTAGATTAGTTGAGCGTGTCAAGCCAGATGCAATATTTCATCTAGCTGGTCAAGTAGCAATGACTACTTCTCTTGATAACCCATATATGGATTTTGAAGTGAACATTGGAGGTTCAATTAATATCCTTGAATCTGTACGACTTTACTCACCCAAAACAGCAATCTTTTATTCGTCAACAAATAAAGTTTATGGGGATTTAGAGCAATTCGAATACAAGGAAACCGACACACGTTACCAGTGTGTAGAACTTCCCAATGGCTTTGATGAAAAAGTGGGGCTTGATTTTCATTCACCTTATGGCTGTTCGAAAGGTTCTGCTGATCAGTATATGCTTGATTATGCTAGGCTGTTTGGATTGAATACGACAGTGTTTAGGCATTCATCAATGTATGGTGGGCGACAATTTGCTACGTATGATCAAGGTTGGGTTGGCTGGTTTTGCCAAAAAGCACTTGATGCAAAAGAAAAACTAGATACTAAACCGTTTACTATTTCAGGAACAGGTAAACAAGTTCGTGATGTATTACATGCTGATGATATGATTTCATTATATTATTCTTCATTGGACAATAAAGAAAAAGTATCAGGAAAGGCATTTAATGTCGGTGGTGGAATAGAGAATAGCCTTTCTCTTCTAGAATTATTTAGTTTGTTGGAAGGTGTTACTGGAATAAAACTTAATTATGAGAAGTTGCCTGTTAGGTCTAGTGATCAGCGAGTATTTGTAGCTGATTCCTCGAAGCTAAATGATTTAACCGGTTGGAAGCCTAAAGTAACCAAAGAAGATGGAATCAGACGAATGATTGAATGGCTGAGTTAATATGAACTCTCAATCTTCTTTGAGAACTAATAGATATTTGCTTCAAATTAAAGGCTCGTTTCTATTTAAAACTAGTGCACTTGTATTATCTTTTCTTGTCATTCCTTTGATGATTAGTTATTTAGGTAATGAGGTGTATGGCATTTGGTCGACGCTATTATCAGTCCTGGCTTGGCTAGTTATGTTTGATATAGGCATTGGAAATGGGTTGAGGAATAAATTAAGTGAGTCAATATCAAATGGTGATTATTTAGAAGCTAGAGAATATATTTCAACGACTTATGCAGCTATAACAATAATAACTCTTGTTATTTTTTGTTTGTTTTATATATTTACACGTTATGCAGATTGGTCGGTAATATTTAATACAAACTTAGTAGACAATAAGACACTGGAATTAGCTGTTAGTATTTCAGTGTTTTTTGTATTGTTGAATTTTATATTATCAACTATAAATCAAGTTTTAAATGCAACACAGCAGACCAACATAGTGGTATTAGGGCAACTAATTGCCAATTTAGTCTTGCTTCCATTAATAGTTATTCTTGCTCGGTATACAAAGGGTGATATTGTATACCTGTCTATAACGTATGGGGTGTCTTTATTTTTATCCAATATGTTTTTAACTATATGGTTTTACAAGAATAATGTTATATATAGACCTAGTCTTAAACTTATAAAAAAAACAAGATTGTCTAATACAATGCAATTAGGTGGCAAATTTTTTGTTATTCAGATTGCAGTATTAGTTCTCTTTACTACAGATCGACTGATAATTACTCAACTTCTAGGTCCGGAGCAAGTTGTTGCTTATGATGTTGCGTTTAGGTTATTTAGTATTGTTACAGTATTTTATAGTCTTGTCTCAGCACCGTTATGGAATTCGTATTCCGATGCATATAATAAGCAAGACTATACTTGGATTAGGTCAATGCTAAAAAAGCAGCTGAATCTTTTTTTATTGATTGTATTGGGTTCATCTATCTTGGCCTTGTTCATGCCACTTATTATTTACTTCTGGATTGGGGCTACTTTGGTAGTAAGTGGAAAAATCATATTTCTTCTATTGATATTTACACTTCTTCAAGTGTGGAATAATATTTTCGCTATGATACTAAATGGTCTAAGTGAAACTAGTCTTCAAATAAAGACGTCAATAATTGCTGCTTTAGTCAACATTCCAATTTCATATATTCTAGTTCAGTATGTGGGGATGGGAGTTGATGGTATTATACTTGGTTCAGTTATATCAGTTGGATTGTTTTCACTGTTTGGACCTTACGAGTGTTACAGAGTACTATATCGGAAAAAAAATGAGTGAGTTAGTTAGCATTTTAATACCTGTATATAATAGGGAAAATCTAATAAGGGAAACCTTAGAAAGTGCAATGAATCAAGATTATGAAAATATTGAAATAATCGTTGTGGATAACAATAGTAGCGATAATACGTGGTCTATTGTTTCTAGTTTGGCACTAGAAGATAGTAGGGTAAAAATATTCAGAAATAGTACTAATATTGGTCCAGTAAAAAATTGGATTAAGTGTATAGAGTTGGCAAATGGAAAATACGGTAAGATTTTATTTTCTGATGATGTGATTTGTAAGGACTTTGTTACTAGTTCTGTTGAGCTAATGGATGATAAAACCGCGTTTGTTTATTCATCCGTTAATGTTGGACCAAGTTTGGATAGCGTAAGGTTATCTTATCGATTTTCTAATAAAAGTGGTCTATATCCATTAAACATATTTATTAATAACTCTATATTGTCTAATAATACTCCATTGTCGCCTGGTTGCGCCATTTTTCATTTAGAACACTTGCGAACAGCTATTAATACCCCTATTGTTTCTCCTTCAATTAATGATTTCTATTCTCATGGAGCAGGACCTGATCTACTTCTTTATCTATTGTCATATGGTAAGTACTCCAACTTTGGTTATATTGATCGACCACTGACATTTTTTAGAGAACACGACGATTCGTTTTCTACATCAGACAAATTTAGCCACCTGACTGAATGTTATACACAAGCGAAACTGGCTTTTGTAGAGAGTAAACTAGATTCTAAAACAATATCTAATGTATTTGCGTTTACTTGGTATGCCTCTGTTCGAAGTGGGAAAAAATGGATTAGTCCACGAGGGTTTATAAAAAAATACTCAAATGAAAACATCCGTATCGAAGCTTCAATACTCAAGCTGATTGTACTTAAACTACTTGGTAAGAGGATTAAGATATAGATATGAAAATAGTTCATTTAAGCTATAAAGACGACCAAGAAGGTGCTGCAATAGCAGTTGATCGTCTTTGCGAAGCTTTGAATAGTTCAGGCTTCGACTCAAAAATACTAGTTCAAAAGAGGGTGTCTGGTAAAAAATATAGTGAGTTAATTACCAATTCAAACTCTGGTAAATTGAAATCTTATTTAAGAGTTGCTTTTGATTTGTTAATTAACCGGGCATTATGTACATCTAGTGATGTATATTTTTCATTTCCTTTTATCGGTAAAAATATCTGTAATAATATTCTTGTGAAAAATTCTGATGTTATTCATGTTCACTGGGTTAATCGAGGGTTTCAATCGTTAAATTCCCTTAATAAGTTAATTGAATTAGGGAAGCCGGTAATTATAACTCTCCATGATAGTTGGTATTTAACTGGGGGGTGCCATATGGTTGGGAGTTGTACTCAATTCAAGTATGACTGTGCGAACTGCCCCTCAGTAAGGAGTCGATGGATACCAAAATACTTTTTAAAAAGAAAGAAAAAGATATTTTTTAATGAAAATGTACATTTTACTGCCCCTTCCACCTGGTCTAGAAGTATCGCGTTAGCTAGTAGTGTCACAAATAAAAAATTAGTTCACGTGATCCCTAATTGTATTGATACTGAATTATTCAAACCAATGTCTACGGTCGATTCTAGAGCTTTATTCTCTTTATCTCTAGAAAAGCACATAGTATTAGTTAATGTCACTAATGATCCAAGAAAAGGGGTCGAGTATATAAAGGAAGCCATTAGGCTAATGGTAGGGCTTAGGAATGATGTCATTTTTGTTGGGTTTGGTGCACATTCACTCGAAGGAGGGGTGTTTGAAGGTTTACCAATTCAATTAGTAGGAAGAATTAACGATAAGTATAGCATGGCAATGCTTTACAATGCTGCCTCAGTTTTGCTTTCCCCAACCCTCGAAGAACCGTTTGGCCAAACTTTTATAGAATCCATGTCCGTAGGCACCCCTTGCGTGGCATTCAATCATTCTGGTCCTGTGGACATAGTGTCTCACAAAGAAAATGGATATTTGGCTAGGTTTGGTGACGTAGAAGACATTGTTACTGGCTTGAATTATTGCCTTGTTGAAAATGAACGACTAGCCGTCAATAGTAGAAATAGAGTGTTAGACAGTTTCTCCTATAAAGTAGTATCTGAGAGCCTTAGCAAAATTTATACTTCGGTATGCCTAGATAATGAAAATTAGCGGTCTTCCTTTGTACTGTACATCAATTATATTGGTTGTTCTATCCGGAAGTCTAATCCCCTTCATTTCAGGGAATATGTATAGCAAGCTTCTTTTATTATTTCTAGCCCTTCTTATTGGTTTGGTTACTTTTAACCCTGTACGAATCTCACCAAGATTTATTTGTTTGTTTTTGATGTTTATGTCGTTTTTGGTGGCTTTGTTTTTTATACGAGAAGATATCGAATCTGCGGCGACATACCTAGGCTATGTTGTTAGGTGGAGCATCGCTTTTTTGTTTGTTATTCTCTTCTCCAAAGAAAGATTTATATTGGCTTATTCTAATATTGCCTTCTGCTACTCACTTATAGCTATCCCTCTGTTTGTTTTTGGTTATTTGTTTCCTGATTACATTTATACGTTACCTATCTCTTTCAATGATGCGGGAACAGGTTACCGGCATATATTTATCTATTTCTACCAAGGTGTATCTCAATGGAATTATAGAAATTCTGGTTTGTTTTGGGAGGCTGGAGCATTTCAAGTATTTTTGATGTTAGCCTTGATTTTTGAGTCCTTCGTAGTGAAGGGGCGTATTTATCGAAGGTTGTGCATCATTCTTTGCATGTTAACTACATTTTCTACTTTAGGGATTGCAATCGTTATTTTCTATATGGTTGGATTTTTGTCTAATAATTATAGGTTTTCCTATTATATTATGCCAACTTTGTTTGCACCTTTATTTTTATTGTTCTCACCAATTTGGGATGTCATTCTCATTAAATTTTCGAGTGGGCATTCCTCAGGTTCAGAAAGGCTTATTGGGCAGTTGGCTGATATAGAAATTTTCACTGAATTCCCTGTTTTTGGAATTGGTTTGGATGAATATTCTAGATATTTTTCACGGGTTGCCATAGAAATGGGAGCCTATATTCCAACTTCAACAAATTCATTTTTAGGAATGCTGTCGTTAAATGGGATCGTATACACGCTGATAGTGATATCTTGCTATTTCGCTTTCTTTCTATTTTTAAAGGGGCATTTTGGGCAAAAGATATTCGCAATTTTATGTTTGTCATTGGTATTAACCACTCAGGGTGTAATGAATCAACTACTGTTTATCTGTATAATATTATATGGTATGAATGATATATCTAAGTTTTTAATTATGAAAAAACATGACAACCAAGAGGCTTGCAGTCCATGAATGTAATACTTCATAGCAACTATAAAATCTTGAATGAAAATGGAAATATGCTCAAGGGAGTTGGCGATGTCTCCGTGAAAGATTTTCTTAAACAGATGGGACACTTAAAAAGTGTTGGTCAACAAAGTGGTATTAATTTCTACACTTCTGACGAAATAGATATAACTGAGGTGAGTTGTGTCATATTCATTGATTGTCCTGAACCTCATTCTGATTTTTACACGAAAGTCGTCAATAATAATATTGAAGCCAAGCTAATGGTTTGGGAAAGTGGAATAATTAACCCTAGAAATATCGATACTAGTTACCATGAATACTTCACTACGGTTTTTACATATGATGATGATCTTGTTGATAACTCAAAATACGTAAAGCTTTGTTATGCTTTTGATTTTCCAGTTGGACTTCCTAGCGTTCCTTTCGAAACAAAAAAGCTCTGTTGCCTAATATCAGGAAATAAATTTTCAGAACATCCTCTAGAACTTTATTCAAAACGCCTTGAGTTCATTCATTGGTTCGAAAATAATCAACCGACAAGTTTTGATTTGTATGGTCAAGGGTGGAATAAAATAGTGCCCCCTAGAAATGTTTTTCATAGAATAATTAATAGGTTTCCAGCCTTAACTGTGCTTAGAGGTGTTGGCTATAGCACTTATAAGGGGGAGGTTGACTGTAAGTTAGATATTTATCGTGGATATAAATTTTCGTTGTGTTATGAGAATGCAGTTGGCTTGACTGGCTATGTTTCTGAAAAAATATTCGATTGCTTGTTTTCCGGTTGTGTCCCTATATATCTGGGTGCTGATAATATAAGCGAACATATTCCTAGAGAGTGTTTTATTGATATGAGAGAGTTTGATAGCATTAGCGAACTTTTTGAGTATATGGAATCAATGTCTGATCTTGAATACTCTATTTATCAAAAGTCAATAAGTGATTTTTTAGAAAAAGGAAGAAACGGCATTTTTAGCTTAGATTACTTCTCGTCTACGATTATAGGAGAATTAAATAATGAAGTATAAACTATCTTTTTGTATTCCTACTTATAATAGGTCTGAGTATTTGTCTCAGACCCTCGCCAATATTATTCCTCAGTTGTCAGAAGATGTAGAAATAGTCATTTCAGATAACGCTTCGGACGATGATACACAAAGTATGGTTTCTCGGTTCATGGAGGACTATCCAAATATTAAGTACTTTCGTTGGGATAGTAACATGGGGGCTGATATCAATTATTTAAAAACAGTTGAATTAGCAAGTGGGGAGTATTGCTGGTTGTTAGGTAGCGACGACTTTATCGAAGCGGGCGCTGTAACTAGAGTTCTTAAGGAGATCAACGATAAACATGATATTTACCTTTGTAGTGAATACTTGTGTGATTTAGACATGAAACCTTACGATGTTCACTACCTACTTGAAGAAGGTATAGAGGACTCTATATATAATTTTTCCGATGACTCGGAGCTTTATAAATACTTTACTTTAGCACAAAGCCAGAGTGCATTATTTGGTTATTTATCATCTATCATCTTCAAACGCTCCAAGTGGAACGATGTTTGCTATGATGAGAAATATACAGGTACTCTATACTCTCATATGTTTATGCTTTATTCTTTTATAGATAAGGGATGCCAGTTGAAATATATAAAGCAACCTTTAGTATATTGGCGTGGTGGCAACGACAGTTTTGGTGGTGCCGGAAAAATCCAAAGTCGATACTTGGTCGATATTAATGGTTTTAAGATGATTATGGATGATTTTTTCGAAGGTAAAGATAAGGTTAAAAATGCTTTCAAAACAGTTTTTCGTAGACATCACCCAATTAAGAATATCGCTTATTTGAGGTTGAATGTTGATGCTAAATCAGACTGGATATATATATCTTCCCTATTAAAAGGTAACTATGATTATGACAGGGTACTGTTGTCAGTCATATCGCCGTCTGCAGCAAAGCCGGCACTTTATTTACTTTTTCAGGTTCACCGTGTGTTTATGAAGATTAAGCGCACATTCTTTTATATAAGAAAATAGACATGAAATTACTACTTGTTCACAACCGATACAAAAGCGATAATGTAGGCGGAGAAGACGTGGTTTTCGATTCAGAAGTGGTGTCTTTAAAACGAAAGTTGGGCGAGAATAACGTTTATATCTATGAAAAGTGTAACGATAATATAAAGTATTCATCCTTGTTAAAGTCTATTTTTTTTTCATCAGAAGTTTACAATGATATATACAATTTGGTCTCAAGTGAAAATATAGATGTTGTCCACGTGCACAACTATTTCCCTTTGGTTAGTCCGTCAGTGTTTAAAGCTGCAAACCTAGCTGGTGCAAAGGTTGTACTAACCCTGCATAATTATCGGCTATGGTGTATATCCGGGGTGTTTTACAGAGATGGTCATGGTATTTGTGAAATTTGCACTAATCGAAAAATGGCATTTAGATCTGTTTTTTACAAGTGCTATCGTAAGTCATATATTCAAAGCCTGTTTGCACAAGTAGCGTTCTCTTATTTTCATTACTCTAACAGTTTCAAGTATGTTGACAGGTTTCTTACGCTATCACCATTTCAAAGAGCTAAAATTCTTTCTCTAGGAGTCTCTGAGTCGAAGTTAGATATAAAGTCCAACTTCGTCGATACTAATCAATTGACCCCATTCAATGGTACAGTTCGAAGTGGCTATATATATGTTGGTCGTTTGGAAGAATCTAAAGGGATTTATAAACTTCTCGAAGCTTGGGAGAAGTTAGACCAAGAATACGTTTTGACCATAGTTGGTGCTGGTGACATCGATGGGTTAAGGGATAGATTTAGGCTCCGTAATGTAGTTTTTCTCGGAAAACAACCTAGAGACAAAACGTTAGCTTTGATCAAAGAAGCTAAGTTTCTGATACAACCTTCAATATGGTATGAAACGTTTGGTCTAACTATATTAGAAGCTATGTCTCAAGGGGTGCCTGTTATTGGCTTTGATGTTGGTACAAGGAAGGATTTTATAGTAGATTCCTATAATGGATTTTTAGCAAGTCATGACTCACTACACGTAGCAATACAAAGAGCACACTCTTACGCTAATTATCAATCATTGTGTGATAATTCTGTAAGTACTGCCGCTCAATATCAAGAGCACATGATGACAGATCGATTGGTCAATATTTACGAGAAGTTACGTAAATAGTAACTACTCTTCTGAGTCTTATATATTAAAGTGAATAAATTGATGAAAAAAGCACTTATTACTGGTATTACGGGTCAAGATGGCTCTTATTTAGCAGAACTATTAGTAGAGAAAGGTTATGAGGTACACGGCCTTATTCGTCGCGCGTCATCATATAATACAGAACGTATTGACCCGTTGGTAAATGATGGAGCCAATATTAAACTGCACTACGGTGACCTAACGGATTCTTCAAATTTGATTCGATTGGTTAAAGAGATTCAACCTGATGAAATCTATAATCTAGGTGCAATGTCGCACGTGGCTGTTTCTTTTGAATCACCAGAATATGTTGCTGATGTAGATGGCATGGGTACTCTGCGTCTTCTTGAGGCGATTCGTATCAACGGATTGGAAAAGAAAACTCGTTTTTACCAGGCTTCTACTTCAGAGCTTTATGGTGAGGTTCGTGAAATTCCTCAGCGTGAAACAACGCCTTTTTATCCACGCTCTCCATACGCTGTAGCTAAAATGTATGCATACTGGATCGTAGTTAACTACCGTGAGTCTTATGGTATGTATGCATGTAATGGCATTCTGTTTAACCACGAGTCACCGCGTCGTGGTGAAACGTTTGTAACTCGTAAGATTACTCGTGCTATTGCTAACATTTCTCAAGGTCTGGAGTCTTATCTAGAGCTTGGCAACATGGACGCATTGCGTGACTGGGGCCATGCTAAAGATTACGTTCGTATGCAATGGATGATGCTTCAACAAGAGCAAGCTGAAGACTTTGTTATTGCTACAGGTAAGCAGATTTCTGTTCGTGAGTTTGTTCGTTTATCAGCGAAGGAAGCAGGTATTGAGCTTGAGTTTTCCGGCGAGGGTGTCGATGAGATTGCTACTGTGGTTGCTATTGACACAGAAAAAGTACCAAAAGTGAAAGTTGGTGATGTCATTGTAAAAGTAAACCCTCGCTTCTTCCGTCCAGCGGAAGTTGAAACGCTACTTGGCGATCCTAGCAAAGCGAAAGCCAAACTTGGCTGGACTCCAGAGATCACTGTGGAAGAAATGTGTGCAGAAATGGTTGCGTCTGATATCGATAAGGCAAAGCAGCACGCAGTTCTAAAAGAACACGGTTTTAACGTTGCGATCTCATTAGAAAGCTAATTAATCAGCAATATTGATTCGTTTCTATTGCAGAGCTCTTCGTTTTGGGCTCTGCTTTTTCTATTTATGTCATTGGTACTATTATGAAAAGAGTATTTGTAGCTGGCCACAAAGGAATGGTTGGATCTGCCATTGTTCGCCAACTATCTAAAGACAGCTCAGTGGAAGTTATCACTAAAGATCGCAATGAACTTAATCTATTAGATGTAGCAGTCGTCGAGGCGTTTTTTGCTACTCACCAGATTGATCAAGTTTACCTTGCTGCTGCGAAAGTCGGTGGTATTGTTGCCAACAATACATACCCTGCTGAATTTATTTACCAAAACTTGACGATTCAAAATAATATTATTCACTCTGCACATCTACATGGTGTTCAAGACTTACTATTTTTGGGTTCTTCTTGTATTTATCCAAAATTTGCACAACAGCCGATGTGCGAAGACTCTTTATTGACAGGGACTCTAGAAGAAACCAATGAACCTTACGCAATTGCTAAAATTGCAGGTATCAAAATGTGTGAGTCCTATAATCGACAATATGGACGTAACTATCGTTCAGTAATGCCAACAAATTTGTATGGTGAAAATGATAATTTTCATCCCCAAAATTCGCACGTTATTCCTGCATTGTTACGTCGCTTCCACGAAGCAAAGTTGAATGGCGACAGTAAAGTTGTTGCGTGGGGGAGCGGTAAACCTATGCGAGAGTTTTTGCATGTTGATGATATGGCAGCAGCTTCAATTTACGTAATGAATCTTGCTCAAGAGGCGTATCTAGAAAATACGCAAGAAATGCTTAGTCATATAAACGTGGGTACAGGTTTGGATTGTACTATCCGTGAACTTGTTGAAACTGTTGCAAAAGTGGTTGGTTTTGACGGCGAAATTGAATTTGACACTACGAAACCTGATGGCACCCCTCGTAAGTTAATGGATGTTTCACGATTAAAGAACCTAGGATGGGAAGCGAAGACGAGCCTAGAAGATGGATTAACTATGACTTATCGGTGGTTCTTAGAGAATCAAGAAAATTATCGTGGTTAAATTCTGAGTTAGAACTAACATAAGGTTTAAGCAAAGTATATGTTTTTAAGTAAACAACGTTTTTCTCAAGTGATTGAAAGTACGCCATTAGTTTCAATCGATTTAGTGATTGAGGACGAAAGTGGTCAAGTTTTACTTGGAGAGCGTTTAAATCGACCCGCTCAAGGCTTTTGGTTTGTTCCCGGTGGTCGTATCCTTAAGGATGAAAAACTTGAAGATGCCTTTGCGCGTTTAACCATAGAGGAGCTTGGGCGTGAGTTTAAGCTCTCCCAGGCTACACTGTTGGGACCTTATACACATCTCTATGATGACAATGTGTTTAGCAATGAGTTTACGACTCATTACGTCGCAATCGCCTTTAAGCTTGTTGTCATTCGCTCTGAATTGAACTTACCCATGGACGTGCAGCATTCCCGTTACCACTGGTATAAACAAGAAGAACTGTTGACCAGTAATAAGGTACATATTCATACTAAATGGTACTTTCAAAAATAACTAAAACATCACTTAATCAAAAACAACGAGTTGACTATGCTTATTCCTGTAATTATGGCCGGCGGTTCAGGTAGCCGTTTATGGCCGCTATCTCGAGCAAAATATCCTAAGCAATTCCTAGCAGTAACCGGTGAGCAAACCATGCTTCAACAAACGCTTAGTCGCATGGTTGGTGTAGAGCATAATGCACCGTTTGTCATCTGTAATGAAGAGCATCGCTTCTTAGTCGCTGAACAACTTCGCCGTATTAATAGCCTTCATAGTGGGATATTACTAGAGCCTGTTGGGCGTAATACTGCCCCTGCTATCGCTTTAGCTGCCAAATTTGCCCTATCTGAACAACAATCTTCAGGTGAAGATGTGTTGATGTTGGTTCTCGCTGCTGATCATGTAATTAAAGATACTCAAGCATTCCATCAATCGGTACAAGCAGCAATTCCATATGCACAACGTGGTGATATGGTCACATTCGGTATCAAAGCCAATGCACCAGAAACAGGCTATGGGTACATTAAAACCGGCGATACAGTTACCGTTGAAGGTGAAAATCGAGGTTTTAGTGTCGATAGTTTTGTTGAAAAGCCTAATCTCGAAACTGCAAAACAGTACCTAGAGGATGGTAGTTACTTGTGGAATAGTGGTATGTTTTTATTCAAAGCATCTACTTATCTTGAAGAGTTAGCAAAGTTTCGACCAGATATCTTGCAAGCATGTGAAAGTGCGTACGATAGTCACTTTGACGATCTAGACTTTATTCGTATGTCATCTGAACTGTTCTCTTTGATCCCAGACGAATCAATCGATTTTGCGGTAATGGAGAAAACAGAAAAAGCTGTAGTCGTTCCAATGGACGCAAATTGGAGTGATGTTGGTTCTTGGTCTGCACTTTGGGACGTGAATAATAAGGATGCACAGGGCAATGCAACTCGTGGTGATGTGTTAACTGAGCAGACTGAGAATAGCTATATTTATTCACAAGATAAACTCGTTGCTACCGTTGGTGTAGAAAACCTTATCGTAGTAGAGACAAAAGATGCAGTACTAGTGGCTGATAAAGACAAGGTTCAAGATGTAAAATCGATTGTAAATCAACTAAAACAACAAAACCGAGCAGAGTGTCATCAGCATCAAGAGGTATATCGCCCATGGGGGTCCCATGAGACGGTATCTGAAGGTGAGCGTTACCATGTGAAGCAAGTGTTAGTTAAGCCTAAAGAGAAAACGGCTCTTCAGATGCACCACCATCGAGCTGAGCATTGGGTTGTCGTGTCAGGTACGGCTAAAGTAACAAGAGGTGATGAAACTTTCCTTCTTACTGAAAATCAGTCAACTTATATTCCAGTAGGGACTCCGCACTCCGTAGAAAACCCAGGGCAAGTACCTTTAGAGCTTATTGAAGTTCGTTCTGGATCGTACTTAGAAGAAGACGATATTGTTCGCTTTGATGAGCAAGCTTCTAAGTTTGGTGGTGACTACTAACTACTTTTTGAGATAGGAAATTATGGTAACAAAATTAATCAGTAGTGAAGTGCTTGGTGCTTCAGGCGTTCAGTTTGGTACTAGTGGTGCGCGAGGGCTCGTCACTCAGTTTACATCGGACGTCTGTGCTGCATTTACTCACGCATTTGTGGCATCAATGCGCAGAAGTTTTACTTTCAATCAAATGGCTGTGGCAATTGATAACCGCCCTAGCAGCCCAGTAATGGCAAAAGCAATAGTTCAAGCGCTTACCGATGCAGGTGTAGATGCCACTTACTATGGTGTTGTACCCACTCCTGCACTGGCTTTTACTGCAATGCAAGACAATATGCCTTGTATCATGGTGACCGGGTCCCATATTCCATTTGACCGTAATGGAATTAAGTTCTATCGCCCAGATGGAGAGATTACTAAAGCAGATGAACAAGCAATCTTAACTGAGAAGGTAGGCTTTAGTGCTATTAATGTTCTGCCTGAGTTAACTATTGATTTCCGAGCGGCAGAGATTTATCGAACGCGTTATACCGATTTGTTTGATGCAGATTTATTAGCAGGAAAGCGTGTTGGTATTTATGAGCATTCAAGTGCCGGAAGAGATATTTACCAAGGACTCTTTGAATCACTCGGAGCTGAAGTTATCTCATTAGAACGCACTGATGAATTTGTTCCGATTGATACCGAAGCTGTGGCTGAGTTTGATAAAGAAAAGGCACGTTTTTGGTCCAAGCAGTATGATTTAGATTTTATTTTCTCAACCGATGGAGACGGTGATCGTCCTTTAGTTGCCGATGAGAACGGCGAATGGTTGAGAGGTGATATCCTTGGGTTGCTTTGCTCGCAAGCACTTCAGTTAGAAGCATTAGCAGTACCTGTTAGTTGCAACACTATCATTGCAGAGTCACCTGATTTTAAGGTTGTATCTAAAACTCGTATTGGCTCACCTTATGTTATTGCTGAATTTTCCGAACTAGCAAAAACTTACAATAGAATTGCAGGTTTTGAAGCTAATGGAGGATATTTGCTCGGAAGTGATGTTTTAGTGAATGGGAAATATCTAAAAGCACTGCCAACCCGAGACGCTGTTCTACCAGCGCTAATGTTGCTTTATTTAGCGGAAAAATCATCGATTGAAACCTTGGTAAAAAATCTGCCGCAACGATTTACGCATAGTGATCGTATTCAAAATTTTGCAACGGAGAAGAGTTTGTCGATATTAGAAAGTGGCCGCCAGAATACAGGACAGCTACTAAATAAACTGCGCTTTGATAACCTTTCTGCTAGATCGGTTGACCATACGGATGGCCTAAGAATCGAGTTGTCGAATAATACCATTATTCACCTACGCCCGTCTGGAAATGCGCCGGAACTTCGTTGTTACGCGGAAGCAGAGCGAATGAGTGAAGCAATCACTTTAGTTGATAAAGTGTTAAATAATGTTCGACTAATCTAGCTCCTTATAATAAATACATAACGAGAGTTGAGGCACGTAGTGAGGTGTAACTCACTCTCTCTAAGCGTAAATTTCTATGATCTACACGTTAAAGAACCCAATAAAGAAATTCCCTTGGGGAAGTCGTATTGCGATCTGCGATTACTTTGGTATTGAAAATCCTACTTCAGATCCCCAAGCTGAGCTTTGGATGGGGGCTCACCCGCTAGCAAGTTCTGACATTACCGTTAATGATGACGATGTGCGTTTGTGTGATGCGATTGCTCAGAACCCAGAATATTGGTTAGGTGAGCAAGTCCAGGCATCTGTGCCCTCGCTTCCTTTTCTTATGAAGATTCTCGCGGCAGAGGAACCGCTTTCTATACAAGTACACCCTTCTAAATCAGCGGCTGAGCAAGGTTTTTTTCTCGAAAATAAGAAAGCAATACCATTAGATGCAGCAAGCCGCAACTATAAGGATGACAACCACAAACCAGAGTTAATTTATGCGATTACGCACTATTTAGCGATGAATGGCTTTCGAGAATTTGAGAGCATCGTTACATCCTTTGATTATCTGAATATAGCTTCTATTGAAGATATATTTATCCCTTTTAAAGACAAACCTAGCTCAACGAGCCTCAAGGTATTTTTCTCAGCATTACTCTCATTAACTGGAGAGAAAAAAGACAAAGCAATTTTAGAGTTAATTTCCTCATTAAAAATGATTGGCAGTGAGTTCCCTAAAGAGTCAGCGCTCGTTGATCGTTTTCAAAAGCTGTACCCAAAAGATATTGGGCTATTCTCGCCTTTATTTTTGAACATTATTGAGCTCAAGCCTGGTGAAGCAATGTTTCTCTATGCTGAAACTCCTCATGCCTACGTTAACGGTTTAGGGGTTGAGGTCATGGCCAACTCAGACAATGTTCTCAGAGCGGGTTTGACACCAAAACATATTGATGTGGAAGAGCTAGTAAAGAATACTAGGTTTGAGCCAACTCCTTTTTCTGAACTTACAATAAAGCCAGAAAGTTACGAAGGGAGAGAGGTTTACCCTATTCCTGTTGAAGACTTTAAGTTTGATATCTTAACTCCGAATGAAGGTATTGATATACAGGTATCTTCTGCGGAAATATTATTTTGTTTATCAGGTTATATTACAGTAACAGTAGACTCAGAAAGTCGGTTAGTAACTAAGGGAGAGTCGGTGATTCTTCCTGCGGCTATAGAAGAGTATTCAGTATTAGGCGAAGGCCAATTGGCTCGCGCTTACTATTAAGGTGTATATGAAAGTATCTATTATTACGGTTTGCTACAATGCAGAAGAAACAATACGAGACACACTTGAATCTGTAATAAGTCAGTCGTACAGCAATATTGAGTACCTTGTTATTGATGGTGGTTCGTCAGACGGCACCATGGATATCGTTAATGAATATAGACACGCTATTGGTGTTGTTGTCTCAGAAAAAGATAATGGTCTTTATGATGCGATGAATAAAGGTATGTCCTTAGCAACTGGAGAGCTTATCGGTGTTTTGAATTCAGATGATGTGTTTTATAGCACCTCTACTATTGAAGAGATTGCGCTCCTAGCTCAAGGGGCTGATGGGGTTTATGCTGATATCGGGTTTTACAATGAGGCGTTAAGCAAAAAAACGCGACATTACTCTTCAAAGGGGTTTCATAAGGCTAAGTTTTCTCGTGGTTTTATGCCTGCTCACCCATCGTGTTATCTTAAGAGGGATATTATTTCTAAGGTTGGGAATTATTCCTTAGAGTATAAGATCGCAGCGGATTTTGACTACCTAGTACGAGTGTTCTCTTTACCCCGTGTATCTTTTATTTATTTAGAAAAAGAAGTGGTAAAAATGCGCGAAGGAGGAGTAAGTACGTCGGGTTTTTCCGCCAGTATACTTCTAAATAAAGAAATTATTCATTCCTGCAAGAAAAATGGGGTGCCGTGTTCGTGGTTATCAGTCTTGAGCAAGTACCCAGAAAAACTACTAGGACTAGTGTTTAAATGATATTCATAACAGGCTCTAATGGATTTTTGGGCAGTCACTTGGTTAAAAGGCTTGGAGATAAAGCTCTTTCATTACTTGATCGTGGTTCACCTAAAAATTCTTCTAAGCATCGTTTTTTGCAGGCCGAAATTAACGGCATATCCGATTACACAGCTGGATTAATGGGGTGTTGTGCTGTAATTCATTGTGCGGCGAGAGTACACATCATGGATGATACTGTCGATGAACCTCTTGAAGCCTATCGTGAAGTAAACACTAGAGGTACAGTGAATTTAGCGAAACAAGCTGCATATTTAGGCGTGAAACGGTTTATCTTTGTAAGTAGTATAAAAGTGAACGGTGAAAAAACGGAGTTAGGTAAACCATTTAATAATGTAGATAAGCATTTGCCTGAAGATGATTACGGCATTTCTAAAGCTGAGGCAGAGCAACAACTGTTTGATATTGGGGAAGAAACAGGTATGGAAATCGTCGTCGTACGTCCAACTCTCGTTTATGGGCCAGGTGTCAAAGCTAACTTTGCTTCTCTCATGCGACTAGCTGCCAAAGGCATCCCTCTTCCTTTTGGGAGCATAAGCCACAACAAAAGAAGCTTAGTCTCGGTCGAAAACCTAGTCGATTTGATAGTGACCTGTATTGATCACCCTAAAGCGGCGAATGAGATTTTTTTAGTTTCTGATGATCATGACGTTTCAACATCTAAAATGGTGCGTCAAATGGCCATTGCTCTTGATAAACCAACATGGCAACTGTTTGTCCCCGTTTGGTGTTATCAATTGGCAGGTAAGTTGTTTGGAAAGTCCGATGTTGTTGATAGATTAGTCGGCTCTCTGCAAGTGGATATTACCCACACCAAGCAAACGCTCGATTGGACACCGCCTCAATCTTTAGAAGAGGGCTTCAGAGAAACAGCTCAAGCACTCTTAAACAGTAAGAAGTAATTTAAATGATTCGATTATTAGATTTTCTCGCCGCTTTTTTAGGTTTGTTTATCCTTTGGCCAATTCTGCTTATTGTGACCATTATTGGTCTCTTTGATACTGGTTCTCCAATTTTTGTTCAAGAACGAGTGGGACGCAATAAAAAGCCATTCAAACTCATTAAGTTTCGTACTATGTCGGTAGAAACAAAATCTGTAGCGAGCCACTTAGCAAACAATACCTCTATTACTACGCTTGGTAACTTTCTACGTAAGACTAAAATCGATGAATTACCGCAATTAATTAACGTTGTGAAAGGTGAAATGAGTTTGGTTGGACCTCGTCCAAATTTGTTTAACCAAGAAGAGTTAATTAAAGAGCGTGATGCTCTAGGCGTGTATGATGTTTTACCAGGTGTAACCGGGCTCGCTCAGGTTCAGAACATTGATATGTCCACGCCTGAGCTACTAGCAAAAACCGATAAAAAAATGATTGATTCGTTTACAGTGGCAGACTACTTCAAATATATATTAATGACCGCTACCGGAAAGGGGCAAGGCGATGCTATTAATTAGGGCGATTTTCACATTTAAAAATGTGAGCTCTAAGTTTTTTCGGATTTCTAAGTAGAGTGTTTTGATGACTAGGTTGAATTTTTTGTGGAAACTGTCACGTTTTAATAAACGCCTAATCAGCGTTTTCGTCGATTTACTATTTGTTGTTGTTTCATTTTATCTTGCATATTGGGTGAGGGTTGGTGAAATAGAGTTGTTAAACTCGTTTGAATCATCAGTAGTATTATTAGTTACTTGTATTATTACAGTGGCTAGTTTTATTCGATTGGGCTTGTACAGAGCAGTGTTACGTTACCTTACTTTTCACGCGTTAGCCGTTGTTAGTCTTGGGACCTTTATATCTTCTGTTTCAATTGGCTTTCTAGCTTTTTACCTTGATGCATCGATTCCGAGATCTGTACCTATAATCTATGGTTCATTTTTATGCTTACTTTGTGGTGGCTCTCGCCTAGTTATTCGTGTTTTGGTAGCTCAAGAAAATGGCAAAGGTAAGCAAAGTGTGCTTATTTACGGTGCTGGCTCTGCGGGGCGTCAGCTCGCTCTAGCGCTGAGAAGCTCTGATAGTCATAAAGTTATAGGCTTTATTGATGAAGATGAGACGTTAAAAAATACCATCTTAATGGGGCTCGCTGTTTATAATGTTTCAAATTCTGAAAAGGTTTTATATAAGCACGGGGTAAAACAAATTCTGCTAGCAGTCCCGAGTGCGTCTAGATCTCGGCGTAAATCAATATTAGATGCGTTAGTACATTTACCTGCTGAGGTATTAACTGTTCCTGACATGAAGGATATAGTCGAAGGTAAAGCGAAAATCGATGAGCTGAAAGATGTCGCTATTGATGATTTACTGGGAAGAGACCCTGTCAGTCCTCAGCAATCTCTTATGGAAGCAGATATAAAGCAGAAAATTGTCATGGTGACTGGGGCTGGTGGTTCTATCGGTTCGGAATTATGTCGCCAGATAATCAAAAATGAACCTAAGCAATTAGTGTTGTTTGAATTGTCTGAATTCGCCTTGTACCAAATTGATCGAGAACTTACTACGTATACTCAGTCTGAAGGGCTGACTGTTGATATTGTTCCTCTTTTAGGTTCTATTCAACGAATCAACCGACTATCGGCATCAATGAAAGCCTTTAATGTCGAGACCGTGTACCACGCTGCAGCCTACAAGCACGTTCCCTTAGTTGAATACAATGTAGTGGAAGGGGTTCGAAATAATGTGTTTGGTACTTACTACACGGCTAAAGCGGCTATTGAGGCTGGCGTTGCATCGTTCGTACTTATTTCGACAGATAAAGCGGTTCGTCCAACAAATGTGATGGGTACAACTAAGCGGATGGCTGAACTGGGTTTGCAAGCGTTGGCTGAGCAAGAAAATGCAAAAGCCAATGGTACACGCTTCTGTATGGTTCGCTTCGGTAATGTATTAGGCTCCTCTGGCTCTGTGATCCCATTGTTTAAAAAGCAAATTGAGAAAGGGGGTCCTATTACTATTACTCACCCCGATATAACACGCTTCTTTATGACTATTCCAGAAGCAGCTCAACTTGTTATCCAAGCAGGGGCAATGGGTAAAGGTGGTGATGTATTTGTTCTTGATATGGGTGAATCTGTCAAAATCATAGATTTGGCGAATAATCTAATTAATCTATCTGGTCTTGAAGTGAAAAGTGAGGATAACCCTCATGGTGATATCGAAATCAAGTGCACAGGATTGCGACCTGGTGAAAAGCTTTATGAGGAGTTGTTGATTGGCGATAATGTTCAGGCAACAGCCCATGAACGAATCATGACAGCTAATGAAACCTTTTTACCGATGGACGAATACCAAGGTTTAATTGATAAGTTGGATGTAGCTTGCCATGCATTTAGGCATGAGGAAATTCGGTCCATTTTACTTGATGCGCCAACAGGCTTTAACCCAACGGATGGCATTGGCGATCTCGTTTGGAATGCAAAAGTCGTGAATGATTGACCCAAAGGCTCACCATAATGTGAGCCTTTTTTAGTTTTACATCTCATTATTTAGTGTTTAACTGCGCTAATAAAATTACATATACTCTCATTCCTATTCATCTTCTCCGAGACCTTTCTTGATCTTCCGCTACAGTTTTGACTACAAACTGTAGTAAAATTACGCTAATTTGTTTTTATACCGATTATTTTGAATTGAACGAGGTCAGTCCTATGTCAGCTAAGAAGCCAATGGCTTTAGTGATCCTTGACGGTTACGGGTACCGTGAAGACAACCAAGACAACGCTATCGCGAACGCAAATACACCAGTATTAGATGGTCTTATTGCTAACCAACCTAACACGCTAATCTCGGCTTCTGGCTTAGATGTAGGCCTACCTGATGGCCAAATGGGTAACTCTGAAGTGGGTCACACCAACATCGGTGCTGGTCGCGTTGTATACCAAGACCTTACTCGTATTACTAAGTCAATTTCAGACGGTGAGTTCGGCCAAACTGAAACGCTAGTTAACGCTATTGATAAAGCGGTTAAAGCTGATAAAGCGGTTCACATCATGGGTCTTATGTCTCCAGGTGGAGTGCACTCTCATGAAGATCACATTTACGCAGCTGTTGAAATGGCAGCAGAGCGTGGCGCTGAGAAAATTTACCTACACTGTTTCTTAGACGGACGTGACACTCCACCACGTAGCGCAGAAAACTCTCTGCAACGTTTCCAAGATCTGTTCGCGAAACTAGGCAAAGGCCGTGTAGCTTCTTTGGTTGGTCGTTACTACGCAATGGACCGTGATAACAACTGGGATCGTGTTCAAACTGCATACGAGTTGCTCACTGAAGCAAAAGCAGAATTCACATTCGACACTGCGGTAGTGGGCCTAGAAGCGGCTTACGCTCGTGATGAAAACGATGAGTTCGTTAAAGCGACTGAGATTAAATCGGAAGGTGAAGAATCTGCAGCTATCGTAGATGGCGATGCGGTTATCTTTATGAACTACCGTGCTGATCGTGCTCGTCAAATTACCCGTACATTCGTAACTGACTTTGCTGGTTTTGAGCGCAATGTATTCCCAGCTATCGACTTCGTAATGTTGACTCAATATGCTGCTGATATCCCACTACTATGTGCATTCCCACCGGCTTCTCTAGAGAACACTTACGGTGAGTGGTTATCTAAGCAAGGTAAAACGCAGCTACGCATTTCAGAAACAGAGAAATACGCGCACGTGACTTTCTTCTTCAATGGCGGTATCGAAGACGAGTTCGAAGGCGAAGAGCGTCAACTTGTTGCTTCTCCAAAAGTAGCCACTTACGACTTACAGCCTGAAATGAGCGCACCAGAGCTAACTGAAAAGCTAGTTGCAGCAATCAAAGGCGGTAAATACGACGCTATCGTTTGTAACTTCCCTAACTGTGACATGGTTGGTCACACTGGCGTTTACGATGCAGCAGTGAAAGCCGTAGAGTCTCTAGACGAGTGTCTTGGCAAAGTGGTTGAAGCAATCAAAGAAGCAGACGGTCAACTTCTTATCACTGCAGATCACGGTAACGCAGAAATGATGGTTAACCCAGAAACGGGCGGCATCCACACTGCACACACTAACCTACCAGTACCACTTATCTACGTAGGTAGCAAAGACGTTGAGTTCAAAGAGGGCGGTAAACTGTCTGACCTTGCACCAACAATGCTATCTCTAACTGGTACAGCAATCCCAGCTGAAATGTCTGGTGACGTACTAGTTAAGTAATTTCTTAGTAGCGAAAGTTACTAGATTACCTACTAAAAAAAGCCCGTATTGATAAATACGGGCTTTTTTATTTTGAACTGATTTAAATCAGATAAAGTACCGTCCGACAATGTAGCTACATATTTAGGTTATGATGCTAACAACTGTTTTCTGGTTTTCACAGCAAACAAGTATCCCAAAATGCCACCAACGATATTTCCAACTGCGATACCGATAAAGAGCCCTTCAATATCGTAGAGGTAAGAGCCAAGCCATGCAGACGGCAGGGTAAATACAAATAGTCGCATGAAGCTCCACTGAAAGGCTTTGAGAGGCTGGTGCATAGCATTGAGACCACTGACTAACATCATTACGATGCCTTGAAAGCCATAGCTGAATGGCACGACGAGTAGGTAATGCCAGAGTAAATCTTTTACAGCTTGTTCTTGTGAGAATAAAGCCGCAAGAGGAATACTCAGTGGCACCATCATTAAGAAGATAAGCGCCTGAAACATGATAGAGAAACGCATGCTCAGAAACAGGCCTTGGAAGCTACGCTGTGGATTATTAGCGCCAAAGTTTTGTGCCATGAATGGCGTGAGTACAGAGGTTAACGACATTAACACCAGAATTAAAATCGATTCAATTCGTTGTGCCGCGCCGTAAGCTGCAACGGCTTCTGTACCGTGTTTAGCTAACATCATCATGATGATTGCCCCCGAGATTGGGTTCATCGCGTTCGATAACGCAGCAGGCGTACCTATTCGTAAAATGGTCTTCCAGTCATCGAGTACTTCATCAAAACGTGGCAGGGCCAGTAACTTTTCTCGAATAATTAGAACATACAAAGAGCCACAAAGTGCTCCGAACCAACTTAGTGCACTGGCAATCGCTGCGCCTTGAATCCCTAGCTCGGGAAATGGGCCAATACCAAAGATCAGCAATGGATCAAGAATGCCATTAATAAGGCCGGCGAGCATCATGATCTTTGCTGGGGTCTTGGTATCACCTGTTGCACGAATCGCACTGTTGCCTGCCATTGGGATCACCAATAGCGGGATAGTTAAATACCATACCTGCATATATTGTTCGATGAGTGGGATAAGCTCAACTTCAGCACCCAGCCTACTAAATAGAGGCTGTATGGTGTATAGCCCCAGAGTCGAAGCGAGGGTGACCAAGGAAACCGCAAGCAATAAGCCATGGCTGGTAAAGCGCGCTGCATTTTGGTCATTACCTTGGCCGAGTAAGCGGCCAATGCAAGTCGAAATACCCATGCCAATTCCCATCGTGATGCAGTTCACTGCAAAGGTGACAGGAAAAGTAAAACTAATTGCAGCAAGGGCTTCGGTGCCGAGTAACGAAATGAAAAAGGTATCAACAAGGTTAAACATCAGGATCGCGACCATGCCGAAGATCATCGGAATGGTCATGGTGCGCAATGTGTCAGCGATTGGCGCTGTGAGCAATCCGTGTTTATCTCGCATGGTATGAACCTAGCACTGTCTTGAGTGAACCTTGCATATCGTCACCGTAAAGAATAAAAACGTAGGATACAGGAAGCACTAGTGAGCGCATAGAACACTTGTAATCCTATAGATGTATCTTTTCGTTAAATTAATCACACTTTTTCCGCTCGTACCCCTTGGGATCTAATGCTTTACCCCCAACATACTTTACTAATCACTTGCCAATATCGGCATATATAAATTAAATGGAAATTATCAGGAGAGACGACCAATGAATATCCGTCCATTACACGACCGAGTTATCGTTGAACGCCAAGAAGTTGAATCTAAGTCAGCTGGTGGCATCGTTCTAACAGGCTCTGCTGCAGAGAAATCGACTCGTGGTACGGTTTTAGCGGTAGGTAAAGGCCGCATTCTAGAAAACGGTAGCGTACAAGCGCTAGATGTTAAGGTTGGCGACACTGTTATTTTTGCAGAAGGCTACGGCACTAAATCTGAAAAAATCGACGGCAAAGAAGTTCTGATCATGTCTGAAAACGACATCATGGCGATCGTTGAGTAATCCGACCCATAAAACTGAACTGACTGAATAAAGAATTTAAAGGAAATAAAGATGGCTGCTAAAGACGTTAAATTTGGTAACGACGCACGTATTAAAATGCTAGAAGGTGTAAACGTTCTTGCTGACGCGGTAAAAGTAACGTTAGGTCCTAAAGGCCGTAACGTAGTTTTAGACAAATCATTTGGCGCACCAACGATCACTAAAGATGGTGTTTCAGTTGCACGTGAAATCGAACTTGAAGACAAGTTCCAAAACATGGGCGCACAAATGGTTAAAGAAGTGGCTTCGCAAGCGAATGACGCAGCGGGCGACGGTACAACTACAGCGACAGTTCTAGCTCAAGCAATCATCACTGAAGGTCTAAAAGCCGTTGCTGCTGGCATGAACCCAATGGATCTTAAGCGCGGTATCGATAAAGCGGTTATCGCGGCTGTTGAAGAGCTAAAAGGCCTTTCAGTTCCATGTGCAGACACTAAAGCTATCGCACAAGTAGGTACTATCTCTGCAAACTCTGATTCAACAGTGGGTAACATCATTGCTGAAGCGATGGAGAAAGTAGGCCGTGATGGCGTTATCACTGTAGAAGAAGGTCAAGCGCTGCAAGACGAGCTAGACGTAGTTGAAGGCATGCAGTTCGACCGCGGTTACCTATCTCCTTACTTCATCAACAACCAAGAAGCGGGTTCTGTTGATCTAGAAAGCCCATTCATTCTTCTAATCGACAAGAAAGTGTCAAACATTCGTGAACTTCTTCCGACTCTAGAAGCGGTTGCTAAGGCATCTCGTCCACTTCTAATCATTGCTGAAGATGTAGAAGGCGAAGCGCTTGCAACGCTAGTTGTGAACAACATGCGCGGTATCGTGAAAGTGGCTGCTGTTAAAGCGCCTGGTTTCGGTGACCGTCGTAAAGCTATGCTGCAAGACATCGCCATCCTAACTGGCGGTACAGTAATCTCTGAAGAGATCGGTCTAGACCTTGAGAAAGTAACGCTAGAAGACCTAGGTCAAGCTAAGCGCGTAACGATCACTAAAGAGAACTCAACCATCATCGATGGTGCGGGTGAAGAAGTGATGATCCAAGGCCGCGTTTCTCAAATTCGTCAACAAATCGAAGACGCAACGTCTGATTACGACAAAGAAAAGCTTCAAGAGCGCGTAGCTAAGCTAGCTGGCGGTGTTGCAGTAATCAAAGTTGGTGCTGCGACTGAAGTTGAGATGAAAGAGAAGAAAGACCGCGTAGAAGATGCACTTCATGCAACTCGCGCTGCAGTTGAAGAAGGTGTGGTTGCTGGTGGTGGTGTTGCACTAATCCGCGCTGCATCTAAAGTTGCTAACCTTGAAGGTGACAACGAAGAGCAAAACGTTGGTATCCGTGTTGCACTACGTGCAATGGAAGCACCAATCCGTCAAATCACTAAAAACGCAGGTGATGAAGAGTCTGTTGTTGCTAACAACGTTCGCGCTGGTGAAGGTAACTACGGTTACAACGCTGCGACTGGTGAATACGGCGACATGATTGCGATGGGTATCCTAGATCCAACTAAAGTTACTCGCAGCGCACTTCAATTTGCTGCATCTGTTGCTGGTCTAATGATCACTACAGAAGCTATGGTGACAGACCTACCACAAAAAGATGCACCAGCTATGCCTGATATGGGCGGCATGGGTGGTATGGGTGGCATGGGCGGCATGATGTAATCAGCTGGCCTTTCTTAAGTGTTGACTTAAGAACCCAATATTCAAAGCCGAGACCTGTGTCTCGGCTTTTTTGATCCTGTGAGTTAGACCTTTTGAAAGTGGATTGCACATTTTACAGGCACGAGTTCAGTTATTTTGATGAACTTGTATGTGATGAGTTGCTGTTTCTCATTATGACACTTATAGTCAAATATCAGTTATGACGTAGAGTTAACACGGGTAACTGTTCTATAAAGGAAAATAAAGTGATTGATTAGCCTAATGTTTTGGCTAACTCGATCTAATTATCTGTCAGTGGAGACACCCAAATGAAAAAACTTATTTCAGTACTAGCTGTATCTGCAGCTGTCGCTTCGCCTGCGGTATTTGCTAACGCGCCGGTAATGTTCTCATCGATTAATGATTTCAACGCTCCAGAAGCAAGCAAGGTTTCTGGTGTTCGTGTAGCCGCTCTGCACGGTCAAGTTGACGAAGTATCAGGTCTCGATTTAGCGATCGTGGGCATGTCTGAAACACAGCGTACAACGGGTGTGAACTTTGGTATTTTTGGTGCATCGAAAGTAAATCAAGAGATGAAAGGTGCATCGCTTGGTTTCTTTAACTGGAATACAGGCCTGACTACAGGTGTAAACTTAGGTGCCGTGAACATCACCAATGATGTAAATGGCGCTAACGTAAGCTTCGTGAACTACTCAGAAGGTGACACTATGGTCGATGTTGGCGCTGCTAACATTTCTAGTGAGTCGACAGTTCAAGTGGGTATTTTCAATAAAACCGCGAAGATTGAAGGCGTACAGATTGGCCTGATTAACTGTGCTGAAAATGGCTTTTTCCCATGCTTCCCGATTGTAAACTTTGCGAAGTAATATAACGCCATCAATTGATGAATAAATTGAAACCCGAAGCTAAGTCTTCGGGTTTTTGCGTTATGGCTAAAGTTACTTTTTAAGCAACTAGATTCTTATTTGATTGCTCTGGTCAGGTAGACGTTAATTTACCATATGGTACAATGTGCGGCCTTGTTCCCTGCCAGTGATATTGTTGTGATAAAGAGCAATACAATTCATTTTAAAAAAGCGCTATTGGGACTTAGCGTTGTCTTCTTTTTATTTCTGAGTTTGCTTTTGGTCGATTCCGCCGAACAATCAGAAAACGAATATTGGTCAGAGAACCAAAATGTCAGTCAGTCTTTGGGCGAATTAACCCAAATCATTAGCGCGCTCGAATATAACATCTCGGCCTTATATCCACTTCATAACGACACCTATGCATTCTCACATGCTCAGAGAAAAGAGCAGCAAACGTGCTACTTCATTAATGAAGAACAAGGCGACGCAAAGTACGACTTTATGTTCTCGGGACCAGAAGAAATGTGCGAGCGTGGCAGTGAACTAAATGAAGAAGCTAATAGGCGCTTGTTCATTGCACCTTCGATGGCTTACTTCTCTAATACTATCGATACTATCTCTGCGATTTACTTCATTTCTAAAGATAAATTCATCATTTCTTCACCTTCTGACTTTGCTGAGTATATTCGTGGGGACACGTTTGATTCGGTGGTGACCAGCCGGCCATATTGGATCAATACCATTCGTTATGGGCTTACGCAGCGTCAAGACCAAATTGTTTACACCGGAGAATACAGTGATTACCTAACGGGGAAAAAGGTGATTACGCTGACGAAAGGTATCTACGTTAATGGTGATTTTAAAGGTGTGCTGGGCGTTGATGGCTACGTGGCGGATTTGGTTTCTGATAGAAAAACTGCGTATAGCATCGACTCGACAATCGGCAAAAACAAGTTCGGTATCATGGCATTTACTCATTCTCATCCCCTTTATGTAGATGGACAAAGTACAGGGTTGTACTTGAGCGTAGACGAGCCTAAGCGTGAGCATGTGGTGCATATTCTTCAGCATGATCAGATGCAGTTGATGATCCTATTTACGACTTACATATGCAGCGTGATGATTTTGTGGCGTTATTACAGTCGGCAAGAAAACCAACGCTTGCATAAGCTTGCCATGATGGATCCAATGACAGGATTACTAAATCGACGTGGCTTTGAAGCGCAGTTATTGGAGCAAGAAGAACAACCGATTGTAGGAATCGGAGTGTTCGATATTGATGATTTTAAGCTAGTTAACGATGAGTTTGGCCATGATGTGGGTGATGAAGTTATTTGCCATGTAGCACAACTCATCATGAGCAGTGTTCGTCATCAAGATATAGTGGCGCGTTTTGGCGGTGAAGAGTTTGTCGTGGCGATCTGCGGTGAATCTTCTGAACTGTTGTCTTCTATTTTTGAGCGAGTACAAAACGATATTAGTTTACAGAGCTACCGATGTGAAAGTGGTGATCGAGTGAGTGTATCTGTCTCTGGAGGCGCAACACTGTACTCTCTGTACCGTTTCGATAGTTTGACTCACTTATGGCAGAACCAGAGTATTCGTTCGTCAGATGAACAGTTATACCAAGCGAAACTGGCCGGTAAAAACCAAGTGTCGATAAAAGTGCATGCGTAAATAAATAGGCTTGAAATCCAGCCTATTTATCACATGGTATGAGTCAATGCTCAGTATGACTGTCGTGTTTAAGTTTCCACTTTTTATGTACGCCGCGGCGCAAACCTTGAAAGCTGTTCTCTATTTTGTCTACGCCAAGCAAGACAGCTAACGCGAGTAGAGTGATAACGATAGACTGGCTTAAGTGACCAAGCGCTATCATCATGCCTAGTGCAGCGAGCATCCAAATGATTGCGGCTGAGGTGACACCATGAATCTTTCCGTTGAGAGTCATCATTACGCCAGCCCCTAAAAAGCCCACTCCTGTAATGATTTGTCCGAGCACTCTTGCTTGGTCTAATGTATTGGGGGACAAGCTTATCGCCATGGTCATAAACAAGTAGGTGCCAGCGATGATCAGGATGGAAGTTCTGATCCCAACCGGTTTCCCTCGAGTTTGCCTTTCTACGCCAATCAATACCCCGTTTAATGCGCAGGCGAGTAATGCTGACCAACTAAAAGGGGATAGGTTGAGGTAAGGTTCAATTAACATGTCGCGCTCCCTAAAAGCGGGAGTATGCATACAAATTTACGGTGGGTCGAACGAATAAAAATAGTCGTCACCACAACCAAATATGATGAAGAGAACTACTGAGCCCTGTGATTAACAGCCGCTATTTGTGATAGAAAAGCTAGGTATTGTCGACTCAGTTGCCTGAGTGTATTCGAGAAAGCAGCGATCAGACGCGAGTTTTTTAGTGCGTGGTGCGTAGATGATCGTACCGTCACCCGCCGATTCGTTGGTGAAGTACCAGTCAGCGATTCCATTGTCCCAGACAGCATCTAGAGTGGTGGTTTCGAGTAATAGCGCCCATGCTTGATCGTTCATAGCCACGGGGTAGCCATAAGCAATCTCAATAGCATCTCCCTCGATAGTAATGGCCCCACTGGCTGCGCCTTCAATGCCTAGGTTTGCAGCTTTACCATGGAGCATGTTACTTGCACTGACCATCCCGCCTTTTAAACTGTTCAACGCCGCAATGCGAGCGTCAGTTTGTAAGTTTAAAAACTTAGAATAAGCGGTGACAGAGAGAACCCCTAGAATGACAATAACGATCACTAGCTCTATGAGAGAAAAGCCTGCGGATTGCTTGAGTGGAGGTATGTTCATTGTTTGCCGTTTATGTCGTTATTCTAAATGGAGATCGAGTGGGGTTTTGCTGGTGCGCCCGCCAATTTCTCGTGTGAGCTTTGGTACTAAGTAACCGGAAACATTTTCAATGAGCCCTGCAATGATGCGGCGAGCTTCGTCATCACTGACATAAAAATGCGCTGCACCTTGCACCTTATCTAAAACGTGCAAATAGTAAGGAAGAATGCCGATAGAGAAAAGGGCTTCACTCAATTTAGTTTGCGCAGAAACCGAATCATTTACACCTTTTAACAAAACACTTTGGTTGAGTAGCGTAACTCGTGCTTTTACTAATTTTTCAAAGGCTTGTTCAAGCTCTAGATTGATTTCATTGGCGTGATTGATGTGGCTAACAAAGACGATGTTGAGGCGACTTTGTTGCAGAATCTGGCTAAGTTCGGTAGTGATGCGCGCCGGAATCACAACGGGCAAACGACTGTGAATTCGCAGAGTTTTGATATGAGGAATATCTTCAATCGCCGTGAGTAACCATTGTAGCTCGCTGTCTTTAGCCATTAATGGGTCGCCACCGGACCAAATGATCTCGTTGATTTCTGGACTGTTGGCAACGTAGTCGAGGCTTTGCTGCCATACCGCTTTTGAGCCTTTGTTATCTTGGTAGGGAAAGTGACGACGGAAGCAGTAGCGACAGTTAATTGCACAGCCTCCTTTCACGATCATTAAGGCTCGACTCTTGTATTTGTGCAGTAACCCTGGGATCGGATTATTCTGCTCTTCTAGCGGATCGGCTGAGTAACCTTGGTGTATTCCAAACTCTTCACTGATTGGTAGCACTTGGCGTAGCAAAGGGTCGTGAGGGTTGCCTTTTTCCATTCTCTCTACAAAGCTTTGAGGCACTCGCTGAGCAAAGAGCTCGCGTGCAGCAAATCCGTTAACCCAATCTGAAGTGTCGATTTCTAAGGATTCAAGTAGCTTTCTCGGGTCAGAGATCGCATTCGATAGTTGTTTGAGCCAGTTTTGCTCAACAGATTCGACTTTTCGGGTTATGATATGCGGCATTGAAATCAACTCAAAGATGTGTAAGAGGAAATCATGGCGTCAGTAAGCACCAATGAATTCAAAGGCGGTTTAAAATTCATGATGGATAACGAGCCTTGCTCAATTATCGAAAATGAATACGTTAAGCCAGGTAAAGGCCAAGCGTTCAACCGCGTAAAACTTCGTAAACTGCTGTCAGGCAAAGTGTTAGAGAAAACATTCAAGTCTGGCGACACTGTAGAACTTGCAGATGTAGTAGACGTTGAACTGGGTTACCTATACTCAGACGGTGAATTCTTCCACTTCATGAACAACGAAACTTTTGAGCAAATCGCGGCAGACGCAAAAGCAGTCGGCGAAACTTCAAAATGGTTAGTTGAAAATGACGTTTGTACTCTAACGTTGTGGAATGATAACCCTATCACTGTAACTCCGCCAAACTTTGTTGAGATTGAAGTTACTGATACAGACCCTGGTCTGAAAGGTGATACTCAAGGTACTGGTGGTAAACCAGCGACTCTAGCAACAGGCGCGGTAGTTCGTGTTCCTCTATTCATCGCAATCGGTGAAGTTGTGAAAGTTGATACTCGTACTGGCGAATACGTTGGTCGTGTTAAGTAATCCACGTGATTACATAGTCGAATGGGTATGTTGATACTAACGTTCGAATGAAGAGAAGGTCACTACGGTGGCCTTTTTTGTTGCCTATGTTTTGGTTACAGAAAAGAAAAAGGTCAGTGTAATACTGACCTTTAAATTAGAGAAAGCGGTTTGCTGTTAAATCATAAAGATGAAAATAACAGACAATGCGCTGATTAGGCCTGCAAAGAAGTAGCAGCCCACTTTGCCTGCTACGCCGACGTGGAATTTCAGGTCGTGCATACCGTGGTGAAGACGGTGCATAGCGTGCCACATTGGCAGTGCTAGGGTACCGATGATAAATAGCGCACCGATAATGCTGGTAGCGAACTCAGACACACGTTCGTAGCTCATTGCTTCTGCATCGATGATGCCCATTGGCACTAAGATACCTAGCACTAGAATCGTGATTGGCGTGATCATAGCGAACCAAGTACCGCCAGCGCCGAATAGGCCCCACCAGATTGGCTCATCAGAGCGTTGAGGATTGTGGTTAACAGGCTTAACTTTGTAGTTTGTGTTCATAACGAAAGCTCCTTACACCACAACAAGAACGATTAAAGAAATAAAAGCCACCGCAGCCCACTGAGTCAGTACGATGATTCTTTTATCTACCAATTTACCTTTTAGGCGGATTGGCATTACTTGAGGCATCATGCTGAAGAAGGTTTGAGCGTGCATTAAGCTGCCTAACAGAGCCACGATATTAATACCGACAATGATAGGGTTCGCCATAAAGCTCAACCAACCAGCCCACGCTTCAGGGCCTTTCACTAGCGCACCCAAACCAAAGGTTAGGAATACAGTGAACAGAATCAAAGGCAGTACAGTTGCTTCACGTAGCATGTAGAAGCGGTAGAACGGATGGTTGCTCCACCACGTTCTCTTCATCTCACGAACATAAGGCTTACGATTGCTCATATTATGCCTCCTCTGCAGTTTTGACTTGAGAGCCGTCTGGCTTGAACATCGAGATAACGAAGTCCATTGAAGACTCAACTTTACCTTGGTTAACCGCCGCTGCTGGGTCTACTTTCTTCGGACACACTTCAGAACAGTAACCAACAAACGTACAGCCCCAAGCGCCGTTTTCACCATTGATAAGCTTCATACGCTCATCTTTACCGTTGTCACGGCTATCTAGGTTGTAACGGTGAGCAAGAGTCAGTGCCGCAGGGCCAATGAACTCAGGGTTCAGACCGAATTGAGGACATGCTGCGTAGCAAAGGCCACAGTTGATACAACCAGCGAACTGTTTGTATTTCGCCATCTGCTCTGGTGTTTGCAGGTTAGTGCCGTCTTCTGGCTTGCGGTCATTGCCAATGATGTAAGGCTTAATCGCCTCTAAGCGCTCGATGAACGGCGTCATGTCGACAATCAAATCTTTTTCGATTGGGAAGTTAGCTAAAGGCTCGATAGTCAGGCCGTTCGGGTAGTCACGTAAGAAGCTCTTACATGCTAGCTTAGGCACGCCATCAACCATGATGCCGCAAGAACCACAGATCGCCATACGACAAGACCAACGGTATGAAAGATCTTTGTCTTGGTGGTCTTTGATGTAACCAATCGCATCAAGTACTGACATGGTTTCATCGAATGGGACTTCGAAAGTCTGCATGTAAGGTTCTGCATCTTTCTCTGGGTCGTAGCGCAGAATGTCTACTTTTTGGATACGATTCGCTGACATTACGCTTTCTCCTCTTCACGGTTCTCATCTTGAGCGACATTCGCTGCTGCAGCTTTTTCAGCGGCCGCGGCTTTCTCTGCTGCTTCACCGTACAGACGTGCTTTTGGTTGAGACTTGGTGATCTTAACGTCGCTGTAATCGATGGTTGGTGCTGCATCTTCATTGAAGAAAGAGAGTGAGTGTTTTAGGAAATTCACGTCATCACGCTCAGTGCAGTTGTCGTCTAGACGTTGGTGTGCACCGCGAGACTCTTTACGAAGGATTGCTGAGTGAACCATTGCTTCTGCGACTTCTAGGCCGTAACCGACTTCGATAGCGTAAAGTAGGTCAGTGTTGAACACCTTGCCTTTGTCTTTAATGCTGATCTTCTTGTAGCGCGCTTTCAGTTCAGTGATCTTGTTGATGGTCTCTTGCATCAAGTCTTCTTGACGGTAGATACCACAACCCGCTTCCATGGTGTGACCCATTTCAGTGCGGATATCTGCCCAGTTTTCGTCGCCTTCTTGGTTCATCAGCGCTGCGATGCGATCTTCAACCGCTTTTACTTGCTTAGCGATCGACTCTTCATTCCAACCTTTGAACTCTGCTGCGCGTTTCACAGCGTGTTCACCGGCAACGCGACCAAATACTACGAACTCAGCCAGAGAGTTTGAACCTAGGCGGTTTGCCCCGTGTAGGCCGACAGACGCACATTCACCCACCGCGAATAAGCCTTTGATGCGAGTTTCACAAGTACCGTTAGTTTCGATGCCACCCATGGTGTAGTGAACGGTAGGACGGATTGGGATTGGCTCTTTTGCTGGGTCAACGTTCACGTACGCTTTTGCTAGTTCACAGATGAACGGTAGACGCTCTTGCAGATACTCTTCACCAAGGTGGCGAAGGTCTAGGTGTACTACATCACCAAGCGGGTGCTTGATGGTGTTGCCTTTCTGCTGCTCGTGCCAGAATGCTTGAGAAACTTTGTCACGAGGACCCAGTTCCATGTATTTGTTTTTCGGCTCGCCGACTGGTGTTTCAGGGCCCATGCCGTAATCTTGTAGGTAACGGTAGCCGTTCTTGTTGACGATGATACCGCCTTCACCACGACAACCTTCGGTCATCAAGATGCCCGTGCCCGGTAGGCCGGTTGGGTGGTATTGAACGAACTCCATGTCACGCAGTGGCACACCGTGGCGATAAGCCATTGCCATACCGTCGCCGGTCACGATGCCGCCGTTAGTATTACAGTGGTAAACACGACCTGCGCCCCCCGTTGCTAGAACAACCGATTTTGCTTTGATGGTAACAAGCTCACCTTCAGACATATGAATCGCGATAAGGCCTTGTACTTCACCTTCTTCAACGATCAAATCCACCACAAAGTACTCGTCAAATCGTTTGATTTGGTCGTACTTCATCGAAGTCTGGAACAGAGTATGAAGCATGTGGAAGCCAGTTTTATCCGCTGCGAACCACGTTCTTTCTACCTTCATACCGCCGAATCGGCGTACGTTTACTTCACCGTTTTCTTTACGACTCCATGGGCAGCCCCATTGTTCCATTTGGATCATTTCGCGAGTCGCGTTTTCAACAAAGTATTCAACAACATCCTGTTCACATAGCCAGTCGCCACCGCCAACAGTATCGTTGAAGTGGTTGTCTAGGCTATCTTCGTCTTTAATTACCGCTGCTGAACCGCCTTCTGCTGCTACCGTGTGCGAACGCATTGGGTAAACTTTAGAAATCAGTGCTACTTCCAAATCAGGATTAGCTTCAGCTGCTGCAATTGCTGTACGAAGACCAGCGCCGCCTGCGCCGATGACTGCGATATCTGTGGTAATTGTCTTCACAGTTATTCTCCAGTGTGATGCGGAGTATTCCGCTTGTTATTATAAAAAGCCTATTTAGAGAGCAGTAAACGGCATCAACCGATTATCACCTCTAAGCCTTAAGTGGTAGGTTCAGTGTAAGAGAGGAGGGTGTTTGAAAAATTGATGTATTTAGGTTTTTGTTCCGGTAATGCATATGGAGGCATAAAATTTATAGCTTATGTGACTGTAATCACGGCAATCAATTATTGATAACGATTTGCCCATAGGGCTTGTGTTAACGGCTTGTTGAGTCTGATTTTTGTTATCAATGTTGGGCAAGGTTGAATATTGATAATTGTATTGTAGAACGTGATTTTATGGCTTCACCTTACCAGCGTATTGGTTTCATTAATGCAAAGATAGAAGCTTACAAAAGCAGCGAAAAATGATAATTTCCGTCGCCTAGAATTCAGTGATATGGAACTTAGTAATGCACTCTACATGGCAACCTGCCGCAACCATTAAGCAGTTAAAGCAACGTGCTGATATCCTTAATCAAATCCGCCATTTTTTTGCAGAGCGAGACGTAATGGAGGTCGATACGCCAGCCATGAGTCACTCCACGGTGACCGATGTGCATTTGCATACCTTCAAAACTGAATTCGTTGGCCCTGGTTACGCGCAAGGCCAGCCTCTGTTCTTTATGACAAGCCCTGAATTTCATATGAAACGTTTGCTGGCTGCTGGAAGTGGCTGTATTTACCAAATTTGTAAGTCGTTTCGTAATGAAGAGAACGGTCGTTACCACAACCCTGAGTTCACCATGCTGGAGTGGTATCGTGTCGGTTTTGATCATCATGACCTGATGGATGAAATGGATTTGTTATTACAGCAAATCTTAAAGTCGGGCGAAGCTGAGCGTATGACTTACCAACAAGCCTTTATTGATGTGCTGGGCGTGTGTCCGCTTGAAGATTCTATGGATACTCTAAAACAAGCGGCAGCCAAGCTTGGGTTAAGTGATATTGCTGACCCCGAAGAGGACCGCGATACCTTGCTACAACTGCTATTCAGCGTGGGTGTCGAAGAAAAGATTGGCCAGACAGTGCCCGCATTTGTTTATGATTTCCCAGCTTCACAGGCGGCATTAGCCAAGATTAACCCGAATGATCCGCGAGTGGCTGACCGTTTTGAGGTGTACTTCAAAGGCATCGAGCTGGCAAACGGCTTCCATGAGTTAGATAAGCCACAAGAGCAGCTTAAGCGCTTTGAAGATGATAATGCCAAGCGTATCGAGATGGGCTTGTCGCCTCAACCGATTGACCATCATTTGATTGAGGCGCTAAAAGCAGGCCTGCCAGACTGTGCGGGTGTTGCATTGGGTATCGATAGGCTAATCATGCTGGCTTTGGGTTACGACCATATCGACGACGTGACCGCTTTCCCTTTCCCTAGATCGTAGCTGTCAGTTAGTAATGGGCGGCCTGACAGCAAGCCCATTACTGCTAGTTACTGTACCAAAATGCCTGTTCCGACAACGGCAACAATGGCACCTACCCAAGCGTAAATGTTGGGCCGTTTCTTAGTATAAAACCATAAGATTGGCAGCAGCATGATAGGCGTTGTAGAGGACAACAGCGCAACCATGCCGACGTTCCCATCTTGTAATGCGTATAGAATTAACGTCATCCCGACTGCCATTGCTAAGAAACCATTAATTGCAGTGATGCCCAAGAGCTTGGGGGTCATTGGATTGATAGGCCGCGATAATTTTGCGCCAGTGAAGCGAAACAATGAATGAGCCGCAAAAGCCGTGATCATACGAATGGCAGAAGCAGCAACAGGATCGATATTAGTTTGCATGACTGGCTTAGCGATAATGCCACCTAGCGCTTGGCACATAGCGGCGACTAACCCTAGCCCGACACCTATCCACACCTTACCTTTTATAGACTCGAGTTGGTTTTGAGATTGTCCTTTTCGGCCGAAGAAAATCGCCGTCAGGACGCCACTGAAGACCAACGCTGAGCCAATCAATTCCGTCGAGGTCATGCTCTCACTAAAGAGAAAATAACCAAGAACGGCAGAAAATACCGCATGGCAAGAGAACAGTAAGCCAGCTTGACGCGGTCCCATCCGGTTCAAACAGGCAAATAGAGCTGTATCACCAATAAAGATACCAATCAGGCCGGACAGCATCATCGGCGTGACTAGCTCAGCTTCAACACTCGACCATCCACCAGTAACAAAAGCCATACTCGATAGCATTAGGGCTGTACAGCCCATACGCCAACGGCTATAGGCAAAAGAACCTAAATGCTGCGCAGGTTTTACCGACATTAAACTGGCAATCGCCCAAAGAAATGCAGCCGCAAGGGCCAGCCATTCAAATCCCATTGAAAAGTGCGTCCATATTAGAGAAGTTGGTACGTAGGGATTCAATATGCCTTAATCCCCTCTAATTACAAAGTAATGAATTAGAGGGGGAAATGAAGGGGCGAGGTTAGACGAATAGGAATAGGGCGAGGTAAACAATACCTAAACCAATCAAACCTAGAATAATCCCCATTTTCGCCATGTCTTTGCTCTCGATTAATCCGGTCGAGTAAGCCAGTGAGTTAGGTGGGGTTGAGACGGGTAGAATCATTCCAAGAGAGGCTGAGAAGGCGACAACCACAAGTAACCCTTGCAAGCCCCCGATCGCTGCTAAGCTTTCCATCGACGCGCCAATCGCGGCGGCAATAGGCATCAATAAGTTTGCTGTGGCGGTGTTCGACATGAAGTTCGCCATTAACCAGCATACGATAGACAGGGTAATCACCACCGATGCAGGGGAAAGTGATTCGTAATCTATTGCGTGGGCGAGGGCGGCGGCAAGACCGGTTTTGTCTAAGCCGATGCCGATAGCAATACCACCTGCCACTAGCCACAATACATCCCAATTGATCAGTTTGAGCTCTTCTTTACCCATTATGCCAGTTAACGTAAAGACAGCTAACGGGATAATTGAAACCACATAGGTGTTCATACCATGCAGCTTAGTGGTCATCCACAATAGGATGGTGGCGGCAAAGGTGGCGTAAACTACAATCGCACGCCAGCTTTTCTTGAATTGCCCATCTAACTTAAGCGTCATATTTCGCTGCTCTGACGGGAACAACTTCTGCAATAAGAACCAAGCGATGGTCAGCTGAATAATGACAAAGGGCAATCCCATCATCATCCAGCTTAGGAAGTCGATGCTGTTTTCTCCGGTTAAGTATTGTAGAGCGATGGCATTAGGAGGTGTTCCTATTGGTGTAGCAATGCCACCGGTATTGGCGGCGATTGGAATACAAAGCACTAGCGCTTTAATACCTAAGTCCCCACGAGGCGCTGAAGCGACTATTGGCCCTAGCAGTGCGAGCATCATTACCGTTGTTGCGGTGTTCGACATGAACATGGAAAACACAGCGGTGATTAGCATGAGACCTAACATGATGAACTTAGGTTGCGTGCCAAAAGGCTTAAGTAAAACGCGGGCCAGGTTATTGTCCAGTTCATATTTTGACGCAGCGATCGCCAGAGCAAAACCACCCATAAAAAGAATGATGATAGGGGAAGAAAAAGCACTGAATATATCAGTGTAATTCATGAGTTCTCCTAGCTCATGACCGGCTGGTGGATTTCTAAATAGGTGTAAGCCTTTATCGGAAATCATCACCAGTTGCAGCGCAATGATGAGGATGGAAGTGGCGAAAACGGGCACAGGCTCTAACACCCAAAGTAAAGCGGCCAGTAAGAAGATGGCTAATAATCGATGCTGGATTAAAGTGAGATCGTCGATAGGGATTGCATCGATAGGCATGAATAACACGCCTAGAGGAATGGAAAAACAGATAAGTAACTTCACCAAAATGTTGGCATTCAACTTTGGCATGGTAGATAGGCCCTATAAGTAAATTATTCATGAATAGAGTAAGTTATCCGATAAATGAGTACTTGGAGGCGAGTTGAACTTTCGAAAACTTGTTCAGTGTTTCGGCAGTAGCTTTGCTTTTGGTCAATATTTCAAAGTGCTATTTCACGCCAGAAAAAGGAAAGGCGAGTTATTTCTAACTCGCCTTATTGATTAGATTTGAAACTGTAATAGAAGGCTATGCTTCGCTTTGGCTTTCTGGTGTTTCAGTTGTTTCAACAGACTCCGCTGCTTTGGTATGAGCGTAAGGCGTACCAAGAACGGTCTTCTCGCCATTTGCCATCGATTCATCGAATTGAACGGCATCTTTAGCAAATAAGTTAATCACGGTAGAGCCAAGCTTGAAGCGGCCCATCTCTTCACCTTTCTTCAAGATAACCGCTTTGTCACCTTCAGCTGGGTAATCCCACTTGTAAACCGTATTACCGCGAGGAGGAGTAATTGTGCCAGCCCAAACTTGCTCAATGCTACCTACAATCGTTGCACCAACCAGAACTTGTGCCATTGGGCCAAATTCAGTGTCGAAGATACATACTACGCGTTCATTACGAGCAAAAAGGTTAGGTACGTTTTCAGCCGTTAATGGATTCACTGAGAATAAATCACCAGGTACGTAGATCATTTGGCGTAACGTACCATCACATGGCATGTGAACGCGGTGGTAATCGCTTGGAGAAAGGTAAAGCGTAGCAAACTCACCATCTTTAAACTCTTCTGCTAGATTAGCATCGCCACCTAGTAGCTCTTGAGCCGAAAAGTTATGACCCTTAGCTTGGATTAGTTTACCGTCTTCAATAGGACCAAATTGGCTTACACGAGCATCTGCAGGGTGCACAATTACAGAGTCACCTTCAGCGATAGGACGCATGCCTTCTTTTAGCTCACGAACGAAAAATTCATTGAACGTTTTGAAGTGCTTTGGATCGCTATGTAAAGCTTCATCCATGTTCACTTTGTACTGTTTGATGAACCAGTTGATGATAGCTGTAGTTAAACCACCAGCTTTTGCAGAAGCAATTTTACCGACTAGACGAGTTAATCCGTGTTGAGGGATCCAGTACTGTAGTCCAACTTTGATCTTATCCATTGTGTATTTTTCCAATGCTAACTGATTGATTCACTGTTTAGGGCGCGAGATGTTACTGAAATTCGCGCCAATTGTCAGCAAATGCTCATATTTGTTCACAAAAATAGCGACTAAAGATCCGCTTTCTTATTTCTGGAATACTGTCGGTTGTCTTTGTTGCCAGCCATGCTTTCGATGATTCTGTGATAGTTATCGAAACGTAGCTTACTGATCTTCCCGTCTTCTACCGCTTCACGAAGTAGGCAGCCTGGATCGTCATTGTGTTTACAATCACGGAATTTACACCCGCCAAGAAACGGCTTAAATTCTACAAAAGCTTCGGTAATGGCTTCTGGCTCTAGGTGCCATAAACCAAACTCACGAACTCCTGGGGAGTCAATCAGATCACCGCCTGATGGGAAGTGATATAAGCGTGCTGCGGTAGTGGTATGTTGGCCAAGCCCTGAGTTTTCAGAAACCGCGCCTTCTTCGATATCTAGTGTCGGCATTAGCGCATTCACTAGACTTGATTTCCCCACGCCTGATTGGCCAACAAAGATGTTGATGCGATCTTTAAGCTCAGCTTCGAGTTCCTTAATGCCGTAACCGGATTCTTTACTGACGAACATCACTTTATAGCCAATCTTCTCGTATTCTTTGAGGGTTTCTTGGTATTCCGCAATTTGTTGTTCAGTCAGTAAGTCCACTTTATTGAGCACGACTAACGGAGCAATACTCAACGTTTCGGATGCAATGAGGTAACGGTCAATGATATTTAATGAAAGCTCTGGCAGGACAGCTGATACGATAACCATCTGATCGACGTTAGCTGCAACAGGCTTAAGGCCATCGTAGTAATCCGGGCGAGTTAGGATAGAGGTTCTCGGCTCAACGGCTTCCACAACACCTGAAATGCCGGCCATGGATTCTAATCCAGCACGCCAAATAACTTTGTCGCCAGACACTAAACTCTCAATACCTCGACGCAAGTTACAGCGGTGTATTTCCTGAGTTTCTAAGTCTTCAATGTCAGCATGTTGGCCGAAGCGAGTGATAACCAGCCCGGTTTTGGTTGCCCCAAGCATGTTTTCATCCCATTGAATGGAATCTTCTTTCTTGAGTCGTTTCTTCTGGTTGCTACGTACGCGTCGTACTTGACCTTTGGTCAGCTTTTTCTTTTTTGCCACGGTTTTCTACTTAACACATCTAACTTAATAGTGACTGGGAACCCAAACGCTGCATGTTTCAGCAACTGTAAAACTAGTTTGAGCATAGTTAATTGGGTATAGTACCTCTTTTACACGTAAACAAATAGGCAACCTCTTTATGTCCTTTAGCGATCAGAACCTAATCTGGGTCGATCTTGAGATGACGGGTCTAAATCCTGAAACTCATAAAATCATTGAAATAGCGTCTATCGTGACTGATAGTCAGCTGAATATCCTAGCTGAAGGACCGGTATTGGCAATTCATCAACCTGACGTTGAGTTGGACAAAATGGATGAGTGGTGTACCACAACCCATACTGGAAGCGGTTTGGTTAAACGTGTGAAAGAAAGCACTGTGACTGAACAAGAAGCCGTAAGTCAAACCATTGAATTCTTGAAGAAATGGGTTCCTGCTGGTCAATCACCAATCTGTGGCAATAGCATCGGCCAGGATCGTCGTTTCCTTGTGAAGCATATGCCTGAGCTGGATGAATACTTCCACTATCGCTGTATTGATGTTAGCACGCTCAAAGAGCTGACTCGCCGTTGGAAACCTGAAATTTTAGATGGTTTTTCGAAGAAGGGAACGCATTTAGCACTTGATGACATTCGTGAGTCAATTGCAGAACTTAAGTATTATCGTGAAACTATTATTACGATCTAATACTGACGAGAAATTCCTGATTTTCCTCATATAGATCCAAAATTTAGCGACCTGAAGTGTTTTTTTGTGTGCTTTTTCAGCAAATGAGAAAAAAATCATTTTTTTTTGTATGAAGGACTTGCATCACAAAAAAATGCTCTTATAATTCGCAGCCCTGAACGACGAAAGACGTTTCAGAATGCGACACTAGCTCAGCTGGTAGAGCGCAACCTTGCCAAGGTTGAGGTCACGAGTTCGAACCTCGTGTGTCGCTCCAATTTATAGATTATTGCGTTAAGCGGTAATCGAAAGGTGAAAGACCTTTCCTGTGATGCGACACTAGCTCAGCTGGTAGAGCGCAACCTTGCCAAGGTTGAGGTCACGAGTTCGAACCTCGTGTGTCGCTCCAATTTGTAGATTATGGCTTTAAGCGATAATCGAAAGGTGAAAGACCTTTCCTGATGCGACACTAGCTCAGCTGGTAGAGCGCAACCTTGCCAAGGTTGAGGTCACGAGTTCGAACCTCGTGTGTCGCTCCAATTTAAAGTTTCATTGTACTTAACAATGCATCCGGACGCGGGATGGAGCAGCTTGGTAGCTCGTCGGGCTCATAACCCGAAGGTCGTCGGTTCAAATCCGGCTCCCGCAACCACATTACAGTTGAACGCTTATCGATTGCCCAAGGCAGTAAAGAGCAGCGGTTAACTTATGCGACACTAGCTCAGCTGGTAGAGCGCAACCTTGCCAAGGTTGAGGTCACGAGTTCGAACCTCGTGTGTCGCTCCAATTTAAAGTTTCATTGTACTTAACAATGCATCCGGACGCGGGATGGAGCAGCTTGGTAG
>NZ_RZIS01000008.1:0-36709 GCF_005281835.1 Vibrio profundi | reverse complement strand
ATGCGACACTAGCTCAGCTGGTAGAGCGCAACCTTGCCAAGGTTGAGGTCACGAGTTCGAACCTCGTGTGTCGCTCCAATTTAAAGTTTCATTGTACTTAACAATGCATCCGGACGCGGGATGGAGCAGCTTGGTAGCTCGTCGGGCTCATAACCCGAAGGTCGTCGGTTCAAATCCGGCTCCCGCAACCACATTACAGTTGAACGCTCATCGATTGCCCAAGGCAGTAAAGAGTAGCGGTTAACTTATGCGACACTAGCTCAGCTGGTAGAGCGCAACCTTGCCAAGGTTGAGGTCACGAGTTCGAACCTCGTGTGTCGCTCCAATTTCTTCAAGTTATCAAACTTGAACAGGCCATTAAGGTCACTGCTCTTTCTAATGCTGAGAAGCATAAACCCCCAAATAAAACGAATTATCCTCCTTTCGGTGGATATTTTTGTGTCTCTAATTCGCTGTAGCAGATGGAATGCTAGCTATCATCAGATGTTTATTAAGAATATCTGATGTTTTGTTGTATTAATTAACAGAGTTATCCACATAATGTTTAATGTGGATAACTTAGTTGATAAACATGTTTCTGCGAAAAATCAAACCTTACTATTGAAAGATCTTTTCAACTGTGTTTATTACATTAACACTTGCTTGCTTTGTTAACTTGTTGTTTTTGTTGGGTTTTGTTCTTTTTTTTGTGTTTTTGTACGGTAATTTAAAGATCATTAACTTGTTGTTTTTTGATCCTAGTCATTTATTAGAATTGTGTTTAACTTCTTTGTAAGGAGTTAAATCGGTTGATTGTTTTGTTTTTTTCCACATTTCTGAATTTGAGAACAATATCAAACATTGTTCTCTCATTTTGTGTAGGAAGCGCTAACTGATTGATATGTGTTTTCACTCTAATATGAGCAATTTGCTGTGAAGGCAGTGAGGCTAGGCGTCTCTAGGAAGGCCTTTCTCTACGATTCGAATTAGCCTCTGCTTTTTGTTCTTTGTTTTACTGATGCAATCTGGAAGTTGATTATTCTGCTGATGTAGCGCCCACTCGATATGACTATCTAATAAATCGCTTTTGCCTAGATGAGATTCGAGCAACTCGATAATGTCGGAGCGGTATGGCGCATTGCCCATTGCTACGAAGATGTTGCGTAGCCATTGTTGATGACCAATACGGCGAATGGCGGAACCTTCCATCTTTTTTAAGAAAGTTTCTTCATCCCAACTGGCCAGTGCCACAAGATCTGAGTCGTTAAACGCATCGCGACGATGAAAGTCATGCTGTTGGCTGATATCTGCATGGCGGTTCCAAGGGCAGACTAACTGACAATCATCACAGCCATAAATTCGGTTTCCTATTAGAGGGCGATATTCTTCAGGGATAACTCCGTCGAATTCAATCGTTAAATAGGAAATGCATTTACGGGCATCGACAACCCCTTCTTCTACAATGGCACCCGTAGGGCATGATGTTATACAAGCTGTACATTTGCCGCATTCATCTTCACTCGGTGTATCTACTGGCAGAGGGAGGTTAATTAGTAACTCGCCAAGAAAGAACCAGGACCCAGATTCTTTATCTAGGATCAGAGAATGCTTCCCCGTCCAACCTAGACCTGCTTTTTGAGCAAGCGGTCGCTCTAATATTGGCGCTGAGTCGACAAATGGACGACAATCGAAATCTTCGACTTCCTTCTCGATTTTCTGACCAAGTTTTTTAAGTTGATTGCGTACTAGCTTGTGGTAATCACGCCCTAGCGCATAGCGACTGATATAGCCTTGGTTAGTATCTTTTAGGTTCGAAGCGAATTGTGCTTCTGGAGGAAGGTAATCCATTCGAGCGCTGATCACTCTTATGGTACCTGGGTGTAACTCATCTGGTCTCGCACGCATCATGCCGTGGCGAGCCATCCAATCCATATCACCGTGGTAGCCTTTATCTAACCACTCTTGTAATGGTGCTTCGTGCTCACGTAAATCAATGTCACAAATCCCGACTTTTTGAAAGCCGAGCTCTTTAGCCCAGACTTTAATTTGTTCAGCAAGTTGGTCGAGATTCATGTCGGTAGCTCTTCGTTTCAATTGCGACGCGCAAAAATGGGGGCGGATCTTAACGGATCTTAGCCTTTAAGACCAGAAATCGCGGATTTATTTGCTCATTTTTCATATAACTTACATTTGAGATCTTGTCTCTCAAAAGCAACACGGTTTACTATTCTTGTTCTTTTGATTTTTATATAGTCAACGATCGATATTTAGAGAACTTTATACATGAGCACGAAACAATTTACTTTGGAAGATGAGCAAGCAACGATTCTATTAGGTACGAGGCTTTCAAATCTATGCTCACAGCAGACGACTATTTATCTGCATGGCGATCTTGGCGCAGGAAAAACCACGTTCAGTCGTGGATTTGTTCGAGCTTTGGGCCATGACGGAAATGTAAAAAGCCCAACTTACACTTTAGTTGAACCGTATCAGCTTGCGGACTGGCAGGTTTATCATTTCGACCTGTACCGATTAGCCGATCCGGAAGAACTAGAATTCATGGGAATTCGAGATTACTTCACTCCGGATGCGATCTGTTTAGTGGAGTGGCCGGAGAAAGGGCATGGATTATTGCCAGAAGCCGACTTAGATATTGATATCCGTTATGACGGCAATCAGCGTGTGACAACCCTAACCGCTAATAATGATTACGGTAGAAGCTTACTAGATCAGTTGGAGTTATGTTGATTCTTAAGCGTTTATATAATGCAGCAGCGTTTTCGCTTGCTGCATTTTTTATCTTATTCTCAAACGTTACTTTCGCTAATTCATTAGAAGGCATTCGTGTTTGGCCTTCTCCTGATGAAACGCGCGTCGTAATTGATCTTAAAACAGAAGCCGATTACAGCTACTTTACATTGAGCAGCCCAAGCCGTTTAGTCGTTGACTTAAAAAAGACAACTCTGGCAACTAAGCTGCCGATGAACGTAAGCGATAGCCCGGTATTAGCTAAGATCCGTAAAAGCTCGCCGCCAAGCAAAGGCACATATCGCTTGGTGTTTGAGTTGAAGAAAGCGTCTAAAGCTGAGCTGTTTAAACTTAATCCAACACCGGGTGGCCAATATGGTCATCGTCTTGTCGTTGATTTCCCTCATGCTACGACGACCAAGAAAGCGACAACTTCTACAGCGGCGAAAAAACCAACGATCAGCAAAGATATTTCTCAGGTTCAGAGAAAAGAGGATATTCTGATTGTGATCGATCCTGGTCATGGCGGTGAAGACCCTGGTTCGATAGGCCCTACGCGTAAGTATGAAAAAAATGCGACGTTGAGCATTTCAAAAAAGCTAGCGGCTCAGTTGAATGCGGTGCCAGGGGTGAAGAGTCGATTAACTCGTAATGGCGACTACTTTGTTAATTTAAACCGACGAGTGGCTATCGCACGAGAAAACGAAGCGCACCTCTTGGTTTCAATTCACGCCGATGCATTTACTACCCCGCAACCACGGGGCGGCTCTGTGTTTGTATTGAATACACGGCGAGCCAATACAGAAATTTCCCGCTGGATTGAGAACAAAGAGAAACAATCCGAGCTATTAGGCGGTAGTGGGGCTGCATTTACTGGCAATATCGATGATAAGAACGTTAACCAAACATTGCTTGATCTTCAGTTTAGTCATTCTCAGAAAGAAGGTTATAAGTTAGCGACGGAGATATTGTCTGAGATGGGGAAAGTAGCGAAGCTACACAACTCGAAGCCGATCAATACCAGCTTGGCAGTATTGCGTTCACCACAAATTCCATCGGTCTTAGTTGAAACGGGGTTCATTTCAAACCCTACCGAAGAGAAGTTATTATTCCAGCGTTCGCACCAAGATAAGCTGGCTCGCTCGATTGCGAAAGCTATCGTGAAATATTTGAAAGCGAATCCGCCAGAAGGCACTGCATTCTCGAGTTCAATGAAGGCCACGAAGTACAAAGTGAAGCGTGGTGACTCACTGTCTGCAATTGCGAAAAAGTACTCGACGACGACCAAAGCGATCATGAGTCAGAATAATTTGAAGTCATCTAGCTTGGCAATTGGTCAAGTTCTGGTGATTCCGGGTTCTTCTGCTTCTATCTCAGTGCCTAAAATTTCGAATCCAGTGGAAACGAAAACGGTTACTCACACCGTGAGAAGAGGTGATTACTTAGGTAAGATTGCTAGCCAATATAAAGTCTCAGTCGCGCATATTAAGCGTGAAAATAAATTGAAGTCAGATACCTTAAAAGTCGGGCAGAAGCTGAGAATAACGGTGAGCCTAAAAGATGCACCGCTAAGAAAGCATAAAGTTGCTCGCGGTGACTACCTAGGAAAAATAGCGGCTAAGTATGGTGTGAGTGTGAATAGCATTCGACAAGCTAACAAACTTCGTTCTGACGAGTTGGCTATTGGCCAAGTTTTGATTATTCCGCATAAATAGACGCTTTTAAGGCAAAGATAAAGTTATGACGATTAAAATACTGCCTGCCCGTTTGGCAAACCAAATTGCGGCGGGTGAGGTAGTAGAAAGGCCAGCTTCAGTAGTAAAAGAGTTGGTGGAAAATAGCTTGGACTCTGGTGCGACTCGTATCGATATTGATATCGAAAAAGGTGGCTCTAAGATGATCCGTGTTCGTGATAACGGTAAGGGCATTGTAAAAGGTGAACTGGCATTAGCATTAAGTCGTCATGCCACTTCGAAGATCCACACGCTGGATGATCTTGAAGCCATTGTGAGTCTAGGTTTCCGTGGAGAGGCATTAGCGAGTATCAGTTCAGTCGCGCGCCTTACTATGACGTCTCGGCCTACAACTCAAGAACAAGCGTGGGCGGCGTATAGCGAAGGCCGAGATATGCAGGTAAAACTGCAGCCTGCGGCACATCCAATCGGTACTTCTGTTGAAGTGCTTGATTTGTTTTTCAATACACCGGCACGTCGCAAATTTCTTAGAACAGAGAAAACCGAATTTACTCACATTGATGAGTTACTGAAACGGATTGCGTTAAGCCGCTTTGACGTGACGATTAATTTACGCCACAACGGCAAAATGATTCGTCAATATCGTGCAGCTAAAAACGAGCTTCAGGCCGAAAAGCGCATCGCAGCAGTCTGTGGCAATGCGTTCGTTCGTAATATGCTAAAAATCGAACTTGAGCATCAAGGTTTGAAACTGCATGGCTGGATCACAACACCTGAAGGTGCGAGGCAGCAAAGCGATCTTCAATACTGTTATGTTAATGGCCGTATGATGCGAGATAAGCTGATTAATCACGCCATTCGCCAAAGCTACGAAACGAGCTTGCGCCCGGATCAGTTTGCAACCTATGTGTTATTCATTGAACTAGATCCGCATCAGGTCGATGTGAATGTCCACCCTGCGAAACATGAGGTGCGCTTCCATCAAGCTCGTTTAGTGCATGATTTTATTTACCAAGCCCTTAGTGATGGCTTATCACAGACCAGACACATAGACGCTGCCCCTGTGAATCAATCTGCCTTTCATCAGCAAAACCCTGCTTCACAGGAGGAACAAGCTCCGAGCGATAGCGTAGTGACTGTTGAAAGCGGAGAAGAGGGTGTCGTTCAGCAACCGTTTTTAGCACAAGATCAAGCTAGAGAGCGTGCTGACCAAGTAATCGAAAGAACGCCGGCTTATCCACGTAAAGCGGAACCCGATGTCAGCTATAGCGCTGAGCCTTCGAGCTCTGTTAATGAAAATGTAAATAGCTACGTTGCTAGCGAGGCGCCGTCATCAAGACAAGAATGGATCGAGTCGCGTCCTGCTCCCAAAAAAGAAAAAGAGGCTGTTCAGCGATATGGGGAGCCAGCGCCGTCGAAAAAGGAAGTCAAAGCGTATAAAGAGCTATTGGATACACCTTCGATAGAATCCTTGACACCAAGTCCACAACAAGAACCTATTAAAGACGCTGATTTGGTTTCAGAGGCCATCAAGAAGCCGTCAGAACCCATCACAAATTTAGGGAAAGCCATTACTGTGGTGAATCACCAATATTTAGTGATGGGAAGTAAGGTTGGTTGTGTGTTGGTATCGCTCGCAAAAGCTGAGTTTTTGAGAGTGCTTGGTCAATTGAATACCGAGCAAGGCTATTTGAAGAGTCAGCCATTGCTTGTGCCGCTCTCTCTGAAAGTTGGTAAAGAACTGACTCAAGTTGCCGAAGATGGTATCCATGTGTTGCAGTGTTTTGGTATTGAGCTCAAGTTAAGGAATCGTGAAACCATTATGGTCATGGGCGTTCCTTCGCCTCTAAGGCAGCAAAACTTACAAATTCTAATACCAGATCTGTTATCGTACGCAGCCTCAACGAAAACGGACAATAATAAGTCTGTTTTTGATAGCAAAGTCTTAGCAAATTGGATCGCGATTCAAACCGCTCAAGTAAAAAGCGACTACACTTTATCAGAAGCCATTCAATTGGTTGGGGAACTTGAACAGCTATGGCATGGTCAACTTCCATTAGAAGATAATCAGTTTGTGGTCTCGGTTGATTTCTCTTCCACAATTGCAGCTTTGTTAGCCAAATAATACTGTAAACGAAACGCTTTCATTAAGAAGCCATAATAATAAAGAACTATGACTCAAAAATTACCTTTAGCACTGTTTTTAATGGGGCCGACTGCATCTGGAAAAACAGATTTAGCGATTCGATTACGTCAAAAATACCCAGTCGAGATCATCAGTGTCGATTCGGCATTAATCTACAAAGACATGGATATTGGCACCGCTAAACCGGATGCGGAAGAGCTCGCGCTAGCACCTCATCGCTTGATTGATATTCTGGACCCAAGTGAAGCGTACTCTGCGGCGGATTTTCGTCGTGATGCCATAAATGAAATGAACAAGATTGTTGCTGACGGCAAAATCCCATTGTTAGTTGGCGGCACCATGCTGTACTACAAAGCGCTACTAGAGGGGCTTTCTCCTCTGCCAGCTGCTGATCCGGCTATTCGAGAACAGATTGAAGCGGAAGCGCAATCACTAGGTTGGCAAGCTTTACATGATCAACTAAAAGACATTGATCCAGTTTCCGCAGAAAGAATCCACCCCAATGATCCACAAAGATTATCGCGAGCATTGGAAGTTTACCGAATTTCAGGTAAAACATTAACTGAGCTAACTCAAACCAAAGGTGAAAGCCTGCCTTTTAGAGTTAAGCAATTTGCTATTGCTCCCAAGGAAAGGGCAGAACTGCATCGCCGTATTGAATTACGCTTCGACAAGATGATGGAAGCTGGGTTTGAAGATGAAATGAAAGCGTTATACGCTAGAGACGATCTTCACCCGGATCTTCCTTCGATCAGATGCGTAGGTTATAGGCAGATGTGGGACTATTTAGACGGAAATTGTGATTTGGACGAAGCGATATTTCGTGGTGTCTGTGCAACCCGTCAATTGGCCAAGCGACAAATTACCTGGTTACGCAGCTGGGATAATTTAACTTGGTTAGATAGTGAAAACATTGAACAGGCACTAGAAACTCTTTCAGATGCAATAGCATCTGATTAGAAATGCTGTGTATAATGTGATCGCTTTTGCGTGAATATACTCTGGAAAGGATCCGTTATTGAGGTTTTTAAATTTGCTAGCCTTTCAATAACAACGGAGTTTTTTTATTCATTTAGCTCAGATGCAAAGGCCGCACCTTTTAGTGCACCACTAGCTAAATAATTACAACAAAATACAAATAAGGAAAATAAAATGGCTAAGGGGCAATCTCTACAAGACCCGTTTCTAAATGCACTTCGTCGTGAGCGCATTCCAGTATCTATCTACCTTGTAAATGGCATCAAGCTTCAAGGTCAGATTGAGTCTTTCGATCAATTTGTGATCTTATTGAAGAACACTGTAAATCAGATGGTTTATAAGCATGCGATTTCAACTGTGGTACCTGCACGTGCAGTTAGTCATCACAGTGGTGAGCGCGCTCCATCTGATCGTCCTGAGAAATCTGAAGATTAATAATTTAAATAATACAGCTCAAGCTGTAATAAGGAGTTGGTTGCTTGTTTGACCGTTATGAATCCGGTGAGCGAGCCGTACTTGTTCATATCAACTTCACGCAAGAAGGTGAGTGGGAAGATCTTAGCGAATGTGAAATGCTGGTATCTTCAGCAGGGGTTGAAACGTTACAGGTAATTACCGGTAGCCGACAATCCCCGCTCCCTAAATACTACGTTGGAGAGGGTAAAGCCCAAGAAATTGCTCAAGCCGTTCAGCTGACTGGTGCTGAAATTGTGATTTTTAATCACTCCCTTTCTCCTGCCCAAGAACGTAACCTAGAACAGCTGTGTAAATGTCGAGTGATTGACCGTACAGGTTTGATCTTAGATATCTTTGCACAACGAGCTCGAACTCATGAAGGTAAATTGCAAGTTGAGCTTGCTCAGTTAAGGCATATTTCTACCCGATTGATCCGAGGTTGGACTCACCTAGAAAGACAAAAAGGTGGTATAGGTTTACGTGGTCCAGGTGAAACCCAACTAGAAACAGACCGTCGTTTGTTGCGTGATCGTATTAAAGCGATATTGCGTCGTTTAGCGAAAGTCGCTAAGCAACGTGAACAAGGACGCCGTGCTCGTAATAGAGCTGAAATTCCTACAATTTCTTTGGTTGGTTATACCAATGCAGGGAAATCTACACTGTTCAACCGAATAACTTCTGCTGGTGTTTATGCTGCAGACCAATTGTTCGCAACGTTAGATCCTACATTACGTAAGATCGATCTAGCGGATGTTGGCCCTTCTATATTGGCTGACACGGTAGGCTTTATTCGCCATCTACCTCACGACCTTGTTGCGGCATTTAAAGCGACGTTGCAAGAAACGCAAGAAGCTGACATTTTGTTACATGTTGTCGATGCCAGTGACGACCGTTTTCGTGAGAATATTCAGGCTGTTCACGACGTTTTAGAAGAAATCGATGCCCATGAGGTACCGACTTTAGTTGTCATGAATAAGATCGACTGCATGGAAGACCAACAGCCTCGCATCGAAAGAGATGAAGAAGGTGTGCCTCGCACGGTTTGGGTCTCGGCAATGGATGGCTTGGGTATTGATTTATTGTTTGAAGCGCTGACAGAACGTTTGGCGAGTCAAATAGTGCAGTACCAATTGCGAATTCCACCAGAACATCAAGGCAGGATTCGTAGTTTATTCTTCCAACTGAAATGTATTCAACGTGAAGAATATGACCAAGAAGGTAACTTGTTGATAGATATTAGAATGCAACAAGTCGATTGGTCTAAACTAGAAAAAAGAGAAGGGGCGCTCTTAGGTGACTTTATCGTTACCAAAGAGACTGCTACAGTATAACGTCATATCAAATGATGGAGCTTTCTAATGGCGTGGAATGAGCCTGGAAATAACAACGGCGACAAAGGCCGCGATAATGACCCTTGGGGTAATAAAAATAATCGTGGTGGCCGAGATCAAGGACCGCCAGACCTAGACGAAGTATTTAATAAGCTGAGTCAAAAGTTGGGTGGCAAGTTTGGTAATAAGGGTGGCAATGGTCCATCAATCGGCGGCGGCGGTGCAATTGGCTTTGGTGTCATTGCTGTAATTGCTGTTGCTATCTGGTTTTTCGCTGGTTTCTATACTGTTGGTGAAGCAGAAAGAGCAGTGGTGTTACGACTAGGTCAATTCGATCGTATCGAAGAACCAGGTCTTAACTGGCACCCTCGCTTTATCGATGAAATTAAAGATGAGCAGCTAGTTAACGTTCAAGCGATTCGTTCACTACGTGCATCTGGCACTATGTTAACGAAAGATGAGAACGTTGTGACGGTTGAAATGGGTGTTCAATACCGTGTTTCAGACCCGTACAAGTACTTATATCGTGTAACGAATGCTGACGACAGCTTGCGTCAAGCGACAGATTCTGCGCTTCGTGCGGTAATCGGTGACTCACTAATGGATAGTATCCTAACTAGTGGGCGTCAACAGATTCGTCAAAGTACTCAAGAAACGCTAAACCGGATTATCGACAGCTACGATATGGGTATTCTTATTGTTGACGTGAACTTCCAGTCAGCGCGTCCACCTGAGCAAGTAAAAGATGCATTTGATGATGCAATTGCGGCTCGTGAGGATGAAGAGCGTTTTGAACGTGAAGCAGAAGCTTACCGAAATGATATTCTTCCTAAGGCAACAGGTCGTGCTGAGCGTTTGAAGAAAGAAGCGGTTGGTTACTCTGAACGCACAATTAACGGTGCACTTGGTCAAGTGGCACAATTTGAAAAACTATTACCTGAATATCAAGCGGCTCCAGAGGTTACACGTAACCGTCTGTACCTAGATACAATGGAAAAAGTGTATTCAAATACGTCTAAAGTGTTGATCGACTCTGAGTCGAGCGGCAACCTACTTTACTTACCAATTGATAAGTTGGCAGGGCAAAGTGGAGCGAAGCAAACTCAGCGTAAAGCGAAGACAACTTCAACTTATGATCAAATTGAACTTGAATCGCAAGCCGACACTCAGTCAACCACTCAGTCTCGTTCTGATAGTTCACGCCAAGGGAGATACTAATAATGCGTAAGTTAATGATCCCTGTATTGGTCGTAGCATTAGCTCTAATGTTAATGTCTGTGTTCGTTATCCCAGAGGGTGAGCGCGGTATCGTGATTCGTTTCGGTCGTGTATTGAAAGATACTAACGACATCTCTCGTATCCACGAACCTGGTCTGCATTTCAAGCTGCCATTGTTTGACCGTGTGAAAACTCTTGATGCACGTATCCAAACTATGGACGGTCGTTCTGACCGTTTCGTAACGTCTGAGAAAAAAGACGTGATCATCGATTCATACGTTAAGTGGCGTATCCAAGACTTCGGTCAATACTACCTAGCAACAGGTGGTGGTAACGCACTAACAGCAGAAGCACTTCTTGAGCGTAAAGTGACGGATGTTCTTCGTTCTGAAATCGGTTCTCGTGAAATCAAGCAAATCGTATCAGGTCCTCGTAACAACGATGTTCTGCCAGATTCAGCTGATAGCGAAGAAGTGACAACAGTCGCAGCTGCTGAAGCCCTAGAGGTGGATGGTGAGCGTGACAAGATCATGGAAAACGTACTGGCTGACACTCGTGAAAGTGCGCTGAAAGATCTAGGTGTTGAGATTGTTGATTTCCGTATGAAGAAAATCAACCTTCCAGACAACATCAGTGATTCTATCTACAAACGTATGCGTGCAGAGCGTGAATCAGTTGCTCGTAAGCACCGTTCTCAAGGTCGTGAGCGTGCTGAAGTTATCCGTGCTCAAGCTGAACTAGAAGTGGCGACAGTACTTGCTGAAGCTGACCGTACTGCTCGAGTAACTCGTGGTGATGCGGATGCAGAAGCGGCGAAGATCTACTCTGATGCTTACAATAAAGATCCTGAGTTCTTTGGCTTCATGCGTTCACTGCAAGCTTATGAAACGTCATTTAGCGAGAAGAGCGATATTCTAGTACTTGATCCGAAGAGTGATTTCTTCCAGTACATGAATAACTCGAAAGGTGCGCAATAATCATTGGTAGACAACCTGATTATTGAAACTTCGAATTAAAAAAGGCTCCCTTGGGAGCCTTTTTTGTATTTGGTGGGCAGACAGGTTGAGATCAAGTGCTTACCATCACAGCAATGACGAGCCCTGACACCACTAAACAACCGCCAATGCGGCGAAGCTGGTTGTCTGGCTGTTGACTTAGCTGGCTCATCATTTCCCGCCACCCTTTGGGAGCGATAAGAGGACCAATTCCTTCCACGATGAGCACAAGGCCAATTGCTAACCAGATTGAATTCGACATGTTTAAGCCTTAAAAAGTGGTAAAAGTACAATAGTATCAATGATTTTTGTGAGTTTAGCAGTATAGCAAGTTCTATTTAGGAACCGAATAATACGAATTATGAACAAAAAGTGACTGCAAGAAGTGTGATTCAGTGCTAGAATCCATTTTTAATTAGCAACAGAATTGGAAAGATGGGAAATAACGTAGTCGTTCTAGGCACCCAATGGGGTGACGAAGGTAAAGGTAAAATTGTTGACCTTTTAACTGAAGATGCAAAATACGTGGTTCGCTACCAAGGCGGTCACAATGCAGGTCACACTCTAGTCATTGACGGTGAAAAAACCGTTCTTCACTTAATTCCATCAGGCATCCTTCGCGATAACGTAAAATGTGTTATCGGTAACGGTGTAGTACTATCGCCTGAAGCACTTCTTAAAGAAATGAAGCCTCTTGAAGAGCGTGGTATTCCAGTACGCGAACGTCTTTTCATTTCTGAAGCTTGTCCCCTAATTCTTCCTTACCACATTGCAATCGACAACGCGCGCGAAATCGCTCGTGGTGCTAAAGCAATTGGTACAACTGGTCGTGGTATCGGTCCAGCTTACGAAGATAAAGTTGCACGTCGCGGTCTTCGCGTTGGTGACTTATTCGATAAAGAAGTATTTGCAGAGAAGCTAAAAGAAGTAATGGAATTCCATAACTTCCAACTAGAGCATTTCTACAAAGCTGAAACAGTAAGCTACGACGAAGTACTCGAGCAGTGTATGAGCTACGCTGATATGCTAACGGCTATGGTAATGGACGTTACTGACGAACTTGATGCAGCACGTAAGCGTGGCGACAAAATTATGTTCGAAGGCGCACAAGGTACGCTACTAGATATCGATCACGGTACTTACCCATACGTAACTTCTTCTAACACGACTGCTGGTGGTGTTGCTGCAGGTTCTGGTTTTGGTCCTCGTCACATCGGTTACATCCTTGGTATTACTAAGGCGTACTGTACTCGTGTAGGTTCAGGTCCATTCCCAACAGAACTTTACGACGGTCTAGATAAGCAAGACCCAGTTGGTAAACACTTAGGCGATGTTGGTCACGAGTTTGGTGCAACTACAGGTCGTCTACGTCGTACTGGTTGGTTTGATGCTGTTGCTATGCGTCGTGCAATCCAAATCAACTCTCTAACAGGTATGTGTCTAACTAAACTAGACGTTCTTGATGGTCTAAAAGAGATCAAGATCTGTACTGGTTACAAGATGAAAGATGGCACTATCTTAGAAGTTTCTCCAATGGCCGCTGAGTCATTCGAAGAAGCGACGCCTATCTACGAAACTATGCCTGGTTGGTCTGAAACAACATTTGGTGCTAAATCAATTGATGCGCTTCCACAAGCTGCTCTTGATTACATCAAACGTATCGAAGATCTAACAGGTGTTCCAGTTGATATCGTATCTACTGGTCCTGACCGTAACGAAACTATCATCAAGGTTCACCCTTACAGCGCATAATGTTGTAGATGCTAATCTGCATCAATGATAATTCGTTATTGAAAGCCGACTTTAATGTCGGCTTTTTTGTACCTATAAATTAGTAATCGACCGAGCTTCTGATGATCTTTTGTACATCATCTGGCAAACTATTGCCTAATTGCGGCAAATTTTGTCTAAAGCAAATCCAGTGATTGCCGATATACTTATCATAGTAGATGAACAGTTGCGTTTACGTGTTGCGATAAGCAGACGTGGCAGCGTTCAAACACAGATAAAGAGTGCAGGTATGAAGCTACGAACAGTGGCAGCTTCATTGATTTTGGCGCTAAGCTCACCCTTGAGTCATGCAAATTTAGCAGATGTAGGGGAGCCTGTTCCAATATACACTGAAGCTGAATTGATTAACTTAATTGAAAATAACCAACATTTAGAGCGCGTAAAAGCGGATAAATGTCAGCTAGTGGAAGATATCGTGGCTCGTGCAACGCGTATTAGCTTGCCGTCCTACGAATTTTTATACGGCGACATGCTGGCTTGGGGTGTGTGTGTTGAACAAGATGTGGAGCTTGGCCTTTACTATATGGAAAATGCCGCTCATCAAGGTTTACCCGCAGCTCTTGAACAGATAGGCCGTTATTATTCTCGTGGTACTTTGGTTCAGCAAGACAAAGAGCGCGCGATCCCTTATCTGCGTGAAGCAGCCTCAATGGGGAATTTGAACGCGCGTATTCATTTGGCTGAATTACTACTGCGTGACTACGGTAGCCCACTAGACTATGAAGATGCATACCGCTGGTTGTATAACTCAGTGACCGCCGACCAAAGGCAGCATAAACGAATCTCGGTATTGCGTAACGGTCTTGAGCAACGTATGCCTGACAATATTATCGCGCGAGCGAAACGTCGAGATGTTTTCTGGTAGTCAGCGTCTAGTTAAAACTTTACATACCGCACATACAAAAATACCTCGCATTGCGAGGTATTTTTTATTGGTCGTATCTTCGATTACTGTACGACTTCACCAGACTCAATCACTGTATCACGTACAACTTGAGTAAACTCTAGCGCTTCTTTACGAATTTCGTCTTCATTTACTGTCAGCATATCGCGATCTTCCATGATGATTTTACCATCTACGATAGTGTGACGAACGTTACCTGAGTTAGCAGAGTAAACCAGTGCTGAATACGGGTTGTATACCGGAACCATGTTTGGAGCTTTAGTATCGACCACGATGATGTCTGCGAGTTTACCAACTTCTAATGAACCGATCTTATCTTCCATGTGAAGTGCTTTAGCAGCGCCCATCGTTGCCATGTCGATCACTTTGATCGGTGGCATTGCTGCACGATCTTTGTTTACTAATTTGTGAACTTTCGCGACTTGGTTGAACTCATCAATCGTGCTTAGTGTGTTACCAGACATTGGGCCATCGGTACCTAAGCCAATACGAACGTTTTCATCGTACATCTTAAGCGCTGGTGATACGCCTTTCGCTGATTTGATGTTAGCGCTCATGTTATGCGCGACACCCATTTCCGACTTTTTCACCAGTTCGATGTCTTTATCATCAACTAAAATCATGTGTGCGCCAACGAGGTTCTTGTTTAGAGCGCCAATGCTGTCCATGTATTGAACTGGAGAAAGGCCTTCAGCACGCTTAGCAATTTTCTCTTCTTCACGGTGAGACTCAGCTAGGTGAATCATCACAGGTACATCAAGTTCAAGAGACAGCTTAGCCACTTTTTGTAGTACTTCGGTAGTGTTGGTGTACGGCGCATGTGGTGCGAATGCCGGAGTGATACGCGGGTGATCTTTGTATTCTTCAATAAAGTTCAGCGCGTATTTAATGCCTTCTTCTGCGTTTGCAGCGTCGGCTACTGGGAATTTTATGACTGTTTCACCTAACACGGCACGCATACCAATTTGGTCAACAGTTTTTGCTACTTCGTCTTCGAAATAGTACATGTCAGCGTATGTGGTCACGCCGCCTTTAACCATCTCAACGTTACCTAAATTCGCACCGATACGAACCATATCGCGAGAAACCAGTTTAGCTTCAAGAGGGAAAATGTAGCGGTGTAGACGATCTGGAACATCATCAGCCAGTGAGCGGAATACTGTCATTGAGACGTGAGTATGAGTGTTAATAAGGCCAGGCATTACGATGTCGCCATCAACATCTAATGTTTTTTCTGCTTTGTACTGCTCTTCTAATGAAGCATCACCCACTGCAATAATCTTGTTGTCTTTTACAACCACAGTGCCATTTTCAAAAACGGTTTTATCTTGGTTCATGGTTAGAACCATAGCGTCAGTGATCATGAGATCTACTTTTTCAGCCGCAGAGCTTGTAAAAGGAAGTAGGCTTAAACTTGCCATGGCTGCAGCAAGAAAAGTGCGTTTAAAAGTCATAATGAAACCTTCGGAACAGGTGATGGTAAAAGTGAGGGCATCATAGGCTATTTCTAGAATCTTGCAAACGTTTGCTTTATCAATTGCATTAAAATGTGAGATTCATTCTAAGCTGTGATGGATTGTTTAAGGTTGTATATAAATGAGTCAAAATCCGCTTATTTTGAGCTTTTTGCATGCATATCTGTAGCTTAGTAGCTTAGTCAGATATACTAGGCTTATACCTTCCTTGCTATAAGCAGACCCGCCTATGTCAGATAAACAACAAGATAACACTCATATTGATCCTTTTGCGGATCGAGAATCCAAGAAATACGATAACCCAGTACCTAGCCGAGAGTACATTACGAAGTTCTTAACGGAAGCTAACGTTCCGATGAACCGTAATGATATTTTTGAAGCGCTAGGTTTGTCAGGTGAAGAACAATATGAGGGGCTTCGTCGTCGCTTACGTGCAATGGAAAGAGATGGGCAGTTAATCTTCACGCGCCGCCAATGTTATGCATTGCCTGAAAAGCTAGAGTTGATCAAAGGCTATGTCATTGGTCATAAAGATGGTTTTGGCTGGGTGAGACCAGAAGGCAGTATTGGAAAAGATAATGATGTCCTGCTTCCTCATCACCAGATGCGCAATATTATTCATGGTGACTTAGTATTAGTTCAACCATCAGGTACGGATAAACGCGGTCGTAAGGAAGGGCGTTTAGTCCGCGTACTCGAAGAACGTCAAACCCCATTGGTCGGTCGATTCTTCTTAGAGTACGGTCATTCTTTTGTTGTGACGGATGATTCTCGCATCACACAAGATATCCTTATCCCAAATGAGCATAAAGGCGGTGCTCGTATGGGGAATGTGGTTGTGATTGAACTGACGGATCGCGGCACCCGTACTCGCGGCATGACAGGTAAGGTTATTGAAGTGCTTGGCGAAAATATGGCGCCGGGTATGGAAACGCAGATCGCTATTCGCACTCATCAAATTCCGAATGAGTGGCCTGAAGCGGTGGATAAGCAAATATCAAACTTAGGTGAACATGTCCCTGAGGAAGCCAAAGAAGGGCGTGTTGATTTACGTGAACTGCCGTTGGTGACGATTGATGGTGAAGATGCTCGCGACTTTGATGATGCCGTTTACTGTGAAGCAAAGAAAGGTGGTGGTTGGCGTCTATGGGTAGCCATTGCGGATGTGAGCTACTACGTTCGTCCTGACACTGCATTAGATAAAGAAGCGATCAACCGTGGTAACTCGGTTTACTTCCCTTCTCAAGTGGTTCCAATGCTGCCAGAAGTGCTGTCAAACGGGTTATGTTCATTGAACCCTCAAGTGGATCGCTTGTGTATGGTCTGTGAGATGACCATTTCTGCAAACGGTAAGCTTTCTGGTTACAAACATTATGAAGCGGTGATGAATTCTCATGCTCGTCTTACTTACAACAAAGTAGGTGCGATTCTCGATGGTGATGAAGAACTTCGTCAGCGTTATGACAAAGAAGTGCCACACCTAGAAGAGCTGCATAAAATGTACAAAGTACTGAAGCAGACTCGTGATGAGCGTGGTGCGATTGAATTTGAAACCGTAGAAACTAAGTTCATCTTCAACTCTGATCGCAAGATTGACCGTATCGAACCTGTGATTCGTAATGATGCACACAAGATCATCGAAGAATGTATGATTTTGGCGAACATCGCTTCAGCATCATTAGTTGAGAAAGCAAAAGAAGCGGCGCTGTACCGTATTCATGAAACCCCTGGGGAAGAACGCTTAACTGGCTTCAGAGACTTCCTTGGTGAACTAGGTTTAAACCTGGGCGGTGGTTTAGAACCTTCTCCGACCGATTACGCACACCTGATGCGTCAAATTGGCGAGCGAGAAGACAAAGAGCTGATCCAAACCATGCTGCTTCGTTCAATGAAGCAAGCGGTATACAACGCAGATAATGCTGGGCACTTCGGCTTAGCACTAAAACGTTATGCTCACTTTACGTCGCCTATTCGTCGCTACCCAGATTTATTGCTTCACCGTGCAATCAAATATCTAATTGCTAAAGGTGAAGGGCGTAATACCGATCGTTGGACACCGACTGGTGGCTACCATTACTCATTTGATGACATGGATTTCTACGGTGAGCAATGTTCAATGACAGAGCGTCGTGCCGATGATGCCACTCGTGAAGTGAACGATTGGTTGAAGTGCGAATACATGCAAGACCATGTCGGTGAAGAAATGGATGGCGTTATTGCCAACGTTACCGGTTTTGGTTTTTTCGTTCGCCTAACAGAGCTACACATTGATGGTTTAGTCCATATTTCGTCACTGGCCAATGATTACTATCAATTTGATCCGTTAGGTCAAAGGCTTATCGGTGAAAGTGGTGGCATGATTTATCGCCTTGGTGATTCTGTGAAAGTAAAAGTGAAGGCGGTTAATCTAGATGATCGTCAAATTGACTTTGAATTAACGGAAACTAACCGTAAGCTACGCGGCAAAGGTAAAACTGCGAAGAAGCGTGTTGCTGAAGCGCAGAAAAAAGCGAAAAACAAAAAGCGTGCAGCTGTGAAAAGTCGTAAGCCAGGCACGGCAGCGAAGCCTTTGGTAGAGCCGACGAAAAGACCAGATGGCAGTGAAGAAAAGCCAACGTCTAAAAAGCCGGCACGCAAAAAGTCTCCAGCTGAAAAAGCTCGCAAGAAGAAATCTCGTGCGGGTGCTAATAAAGCTAGAGCAAAAAAGAAATAACCTGACAGGGTAAATGATGAGTAACGAATTTTTATACGGCATTCACGCAGTGAAAGCGGTGTTGGAAAAAGACCCAGCACGATTTATTGAAGCTTATGTATTGAAAGGTCGCCAAGATGAGCGCCTTCTACCTTTACTGAATCAACTTCAACAATACGGCATTTCTATTCAGCAAATGGGGCGTAAGCCTTTAGATGAAAAAGCGCAAGGTGCTAATCACCAAGGCATTATTGCCAAGGTGAAGCCTGCCAAGCAGTTGAATGAAAATGATTTAGACGGCATTTTGGCTCAGCATGAGCAGCCACTTTTGCTAGTGTTAGATGGTGTCACAGATCCGCATAACTTAGGCGCTTGTCTACGTAATGCGGACGCTGCGGGTGTAGCGGCTGTGATTGTCCCAAAAGATCGTTCTTCTCCATTAACCGCAACGGTGAGTAAGGTTGCGTGTGGGGCTGCGGAAACCGTTCCACTAGTGCGTGTGACTAACCTAGCTCGTACTATGCGTGCGTTACAAGAGCAAGGGGTATGGTTTGTTGGCACGGCTGGCGAAGCCACCCACGATATCTATCAAGCGAAAATGACTGGGCCACTGGCGATCGTTATGGGGGCTGAAGGTGATGGAATGCGTCGCTTAACGCGTGAAACCTGTGATGATCTGATTAAGATTCCAATGGCTGGTACTGTTTCAAGCCTAAACGTTTCAGTTGCGTCTGGTATTTGCCTATTTGAAGCCGTGAGACAGCGCCTCGCTCAGTAATTGATTGAAATTACTTCATCTTCTAACGCTCATCACTGGTTGATGAGCATTTGCTTTTCTACGGCATCATCCTAATAAAATACTTACCAAAAGACGGCTAGATGGCGAAATAAAAACTGTTTCATTATTCGCCAAATAGATCTTGCTAATACCCAGCTCTTTCTATAATATTTGCCGTCCTTAAAACTCGGTCATTTTTCTTTAGTTCCTTGCTTCCTCTGGACGACCGAGCCATTCGTGGAAGCTAATAATCCGTAAGGAGCAACCAAATGCGTCATTACGAAATCGTATTCATGGTTCACCCTGATCAAAGCGAGCAAGTTGCTGGCATGATCGAGCGTTACACTGGTTCTATCACTGAAGCTGGCGGTACTATCCACCGTCTAGAAGACTGGGGTCGTCGTCAAATGGCTTACCCAATCAACAAGCTTCACAAAGCTCACTACGTTCTTATGAACGTTGAAGCTGGTCAAGAAGTGATTGACGAGCTAGAAACTGCTTTCCGTTTCAACGATGCAGTTCTACGTAACATGATCATGCGCACTAAAGGCGCTGTGACTGAGCAATCTATCATGCTTAAGCAAAAAGAAGAGCGTGCTGAGCGTGCTCCTCGTCGCGAAGAGCGTACAGAAGCTAAGCCAGAAGCAGCTGCTGAGTAATTCTTTTTTGGCTTAACGCCTTAAAAAATTCTCAACTTGTTTTAGGTCGTTGACAACTACATAAGTAATTGTGAAAGGCCGCATTATTAAATTTAAGATCAGGAGATAGCCCATGGCTCGTTTCTTCCGTCGTCGTAAATTCTGCCGTTTCACTGCAGAAGGCGTACAAGAGATTGACTACAAAGACGTAGCAACTCTTAAAAACTACATCACTGAAGCTGGTAAAATCGTACCTAGCCGTATCACTGGTACAAGCGCTAAGTATCAGCGTCAACTAGCTCGCGCTATCAAGCGTTCTCGTTACCTAGCTCTACTACCGTACACTGACAAGCATCAGTAATCGGTAATAGTTAATAAAAGTTTAAGAGGACTAAGATAATGCAAGTTATTCTACTTGATAAAATCGGTAACCTAGGTGGCCTTGGCGACCAAGTAAACGTTAAATCTGGCTACGCTCGTAACTTCCTTATCCCACAAGGTAAAGCAGTTATGGCAACTAAGGGCAACGTTGAAATGTTCGAAGCTCGTCGTGCTGAACTAGAAGCTAAAGTTGCTGAGCAACTAGCTGCTGCAGAAGCTCGCGCTGAGACAGTTAACGCTCTTGAAGCTGTTGTTATCGCTTCTAAAGCTGGTGACGAAGGTAAACTATTCGGTTCTATCGGTACTCGTGACATCGCTGACGCTATCACAGCGGCAGGTGTTGCAGTAGCTAAGAGCGAAGTACGCCTACCTGAAGGCGCTCTACGTAACGTAGGTGAATTCGAAGTAAGCATCCAACTTCACTCTGAAGTTTTTGCTACTGCGAACGTATCTATCGTTGCTGCTGAGTAATTTCAGTACTAAGACGAATTCTTTCGTTTAGAAAGTTTTAAACACCAGCTTCGGCTGGTGTTTTTTTATGTCTGAAAAGTAGGGAAGCTTGGCGGGTGAGTCTAAAATTGAACCAGTATATTCATTGATAGAATGCTGTCGGCTTTTTCTAATCCTTCAGGAACTTTGTCGTGATATTGGCGAGAAAACGCAATCTTCAGTGCAATGTTCTCGGTAATATCGTTAACGGCTTCAACGTCTGTATCCATTCTTAAGTTGCTCTTACCAGATACGAGCGTCATATCCGCATTGAACTTCAAGTTAGGTAGTGCTTGCCACGACGTATTGATATTGCCTCGAAAAATGCCTTCTTCGACAATCTCTGGAAAAATCAGGTCATCGTCATCGAGTTCGTCTAAGTTTGGCTCTTGGTAACGAAAACCAGGCCCGACTTCGAGTTCCAATAAGAACTTTTCAGTATTAGCAAACTGGTAACCAAGACCGCTAGAAAGTGTGTAGTCTTTGAAGTACGCACTGTATCGAGAATCAACCCCTTTAAAACTACCGTACAAATAGGTTTTAGGGCCTAACTTGTAGTCACTCTGCGCTGAATAAGTCGACTGTCTTTTGTCTTCTTCGCCATCTTTATACAGGTTGTAATATTTCCATTCACCATTGGTACGGTGACGGCCAGACGTATACTCACCACTTAGGCGGGTATTCAATGAGCGAGAATCTGAATTACCAGTATGAGATTGATAGCCGAATTCCACCTCGGCAGAGAGTGGGTTAGGGGCTTCCGTCGAAACAGGTGCAATATCCAGATCCGTGGATTCTTCAGCATATAGCAAAGGCGCACTTAAGAGCCCGATGCCGAGAATGAACAATTTGGACACGCAAACCTCATTTATAGGTGGGATGAATAGTGTGATCGTAATGTTTAACCTTTTCCCTTGAGTCAGCAGTAAGTAAATTCTTATCTAAGAGTAAAACAAAGTGAGCGGATTAGATTACAAATTATTGTTCTTGGGTATAATGAGCGGTCATTATTAGTTATTGAGTGTAGTCATAGTGGATACCAGAAATCAGAAATCAGCCAGTGCTCAAGTCGATGCTATCAAAGTACCGCCGCATTCACTTGAAGCCGAGCAATCCGTTATCGGTGGTTTGCTCTTGGACAATGAACGCTGGGACACCGTGGCTGAAAAAGTGGTCGCGAAAGATTTCTATAGCCGTCCACACCGTCTGATCTTTGAAGCAGTTAAAGCCATTTTAGACGATAGCCATCCTCTGGATTTGATTACACTTTCTGAATTTTTAGAGCAACGCGAACAGCTAGAAGATGTCGGTGGCTTTGCCTACTTAGCAGACTTAGCTAAGAATACGCCAAGTGCTGCTAATATCAACGCATATGCCGATATTGTCGCTCAGCGAGCTTTAGTTCGTAACCTCATTGGAGTGGCGAATGAAATCGCTGATTCAGGTTACGATCCGCAGGGGCGTAGCTCTGAAGACTTGCTCGATTTAGCGGAGAGTAAAGTCTTCGCCATCGCTGAAGGGCGAGCCAGTGAAAACGAAGGTCCACAAAATGTTGATAACATTCTAGAGAAAACGTTAGAACGTATCGAAATCTTGTATAAGACGCCACAAGATGGTGTCACGGGGGTCGATACAGGCTTTAACGATCTTAATAAGAAAACTGCGGGTTTACAGGGCTCCGACTTAATTATTGTTGCGGCGCGTCCGTCGATGGGTAAAACCACGTTTGCGATGAACTTGTGTGAAAACGCAGCAATGAAGCAAGACAAACCTGTGCTTATCTTCTCGTTAGAGATGCCGGGCGAACAGTTGATGATGCGTATGTTGGCGTCTCTTTCTCGTGTAGACCAAACCAAAATTCGTACCGGTCAACTTGATGACGAAGACTGGGCTCGTATCTCTTCGACCATGGGTATCCTCATGGACAAGAAGAACATGTACATCGATGACAGCTCAGGTCTAACGCCAACCGAGGTGCGTTCACGAGCGCGTCGTATTGCTCGTGAACATGATGGTCTTTCAATGATCATGATCGACTACCTTCAACTGATGCGTGTGCCTTCACTGTCTGATAACCGTACTCTTGAGATCGCCGAGATTTCACGTTCCCTTAAAGCGCTAGCGAAAGAGTTGAACGTTCCAGTTGTGGCACTGTCGCAGCTGAACCGTTCCCTAGAGCAACGTGCTGATAAGCGCCCAGTTAACTCAGATTTGCGTGAATCAGGTTCGATTGAGCAAGATGCCGATTTGATCATGTTTATCTACCGTGATGAGGTGTACAACCCGGACAGCTCGTTAAAAGGCATCGCTGAAATCATCATCGGTAAGCAGCGTAACGGTCCTATCGGTTCGGTACGCTTAACCTTCCAAGGTCAGCACTCTCGCTTTGATAATTATGCAGGCCCTGCATTTGATGATGAGTAACCGTTAATGACTTACATGAAAGCGGCGACGGCCAGCATTGATCTCAATGCGCTAGAACATAACCTCAATCTGATTAAATCGAAAGCGCCTGAATGCAAAGTGATGTCGGTAGTGAAAGCCAATGGCTATGGTCATGGCTTACTGCATATCGCAAAGCATTCGAAAAATTCAGATGCATTTGGCGTTGCTCGTATTGAAGAGGCTCTACAACTGAGAGCTGGTGGTATTGTTCAACCGATTTTATTGCTTGAAGGGTTCTATTCGTCAGGTGATTTACCGATTTTGGTTACCAACAACATTCAGACCGTGGTGCATTGCGAAGAGCAGCTAACCGCTCTCGAAAATGCTCAGCTAGAAAGCCCTGTGGTGGTTTGGCTGAAAGTCGACAGTGGGATGCACCGTTTAGGTGTTCGGCCAGAGCAGTATCAAGACTTCGTTGACCGCTTACATCAATGTCCGAATGTAGCGAAACCGCTGCGTTATATGAGTCACTTTGGGTGTGCTGACGAGTTAGATAAAGCGTCGACCACCGAGCAAACCGAACTGTTCCTTTCATTAACCAATGGTTGTGAAGGTGAGCGTTCCTTAGCGAACTCTGCGGGTTTGCTAGCGTGGCCAAATAGCCATTTAGATTGGGTTCGACCTGGGATTATTTCTTATGGTGTGTCGCCATTTGTTGAAAAATCAGCACAAGAGCTCGGCTTTCTGCCTGTCATGACACTCACTTCGCATTTGATTGCAGTGCGTGATTTAAAAGCGGGCGAAAGTGTCGGTTATGGCGCCAATTGGACCAGCGAGCGCGATACTAAGATTGGCGTTATCGCGATTGGTTATGGTGACGGTTACCCAAGAACAGCGCCAAGTGGTACACCTGTTTTTGTCAATGGCAGAAAAGTACCGATAGCCGGTCGAGTTTCTATGGATATGCTAACTGTAGACCTTGGGCCGAATGCGCTGGATAAAGTTGGCGATGAAGCGACACTATGGGGAAAAAACTTACCTTCAGAAGAAGTTGCTCAGCATATTGGTACCATCGCGTATGAGTTAGTGACCAAGCTGACTTCTCGTGTTGAGATGGAATATTCAAAGTAAGTTATGTTGAAAAAACTTACCCTTTCACTCTTAGCCGCGTTTAGCGTTGGATTACCTGTTTCCACGCTCGCGGAAGAGAAAGACAGCGCTTTTGTTCCTTTCCTTTTTAGTACAGAAACCCTTGGGAATACTGTGGGGGTCGCAGGTGTGGCCAAAGGAGTAGGGCAACCTCAAGCCGCCTTATTCGGAATGGCTCTATACTCGGATAAAAATAGCTACGTCGGGTTCCTATCAGCGTTTAACTATGCGCTTTCTGACAGCTTGTTATTTAGTACTCAGATGTACCAAGCTCAGTTAAACGACAGCCCTTATTATCTTGGACATCAAGGTAAGAATGATTCTGATATCGACGATAAAACCATTACTAATGGTTTAGAAAACTATTATGAGTTTGAATTTCGATATCTGTTGCCTTGGGGGAATGTAGCTGACAAAGGTTTACTCGGTGCATTTCAACCCAATCGAGATGTGAGTTTTGCTTCTCCGTTAGAGTCTGGGGTTAGCTCTATCATCTTTACTCCTTTTTATAGCGCTCGAGACTTAGATATAAACCCTGAAGAGGAAAAGGCGACGGGTTTCAGAGTAGAGCTAGACTGGGATAACCGAGACAATACACGTAACACAACAAAAGGTTCCCATACCACGCTGGAGTTAACGGTAGGCGCTGACAACTGGACTACGGATGACACTTGGGTAAAGTGGGAATTTCAAAACAGCCAATATTATGCTCTTGGCCCTTTGGGGGGGTGGTTTGATCAACAAGTCCTTGCATTTGATTTCTATACTGCCGATACCCCGACATGGGGAGACTGTAACGATAACAGTTGTGGTAGGCCTCCGGAAATCGAGCAAGCCAAATTAGGCGGTTTATATCGCTTACGTAGCTACACAGGTGGCCGTTATCATGGTCGTTCAGCAGTGCATTACTCAGCAGAATATCGAGTATTACCGGATTGGCAGCCATTGGAAGATATTCCTATCATTAATTACTACGATTTGCCATGGTGGCAGTGGGTCGCTTTCGCTGAAGTGGGCCGTGTGGCAGATGAATACGACGCAAAAACCTTACATACTGATATGAAGTGGAGCTTGGGTGGTGCGGTACGTTTCCAAGTGGAAGGGATAGTGGTTAGAGCTGAAATGGCAAAAGGCGCCGATGAAGGCACCTTCCGTGTCATGATTAATCAGCCATTCTAAGCTAGTAACGATTTCATTTACTCACCTTGTATCGTCGCAATTATTGTGCGGCTTCCTCCAAAGTCTCGATGCTCTCCAAGGTAAATGCCCTGCCATGTACCTAAAGCTAATCTGCCGTTCTGGATCGGAACGGTGATGCTATTCCCCAACATCGATGCCTTAATGTGTGCGGGCATATCATCGTCGCCTTCGTAAGTATGAAGGTAGTATGGCGCGCGCTCAGGCACAAACTTATTAAAGTGTGATTCCATGTCGATCCTCACCGTTGGATCAGCATTTTCATTAATGGTGAGGCTGGCAGATGTGTGCTGAATGAAGAGATGTAATAAACCAACAGATATTGAATCAATGGAATTCAATTGTTGTTCAATTTCATCAGTAATGAGATGGAACCCACGCTTTTGTGCACTTAGGTGAATAGTCTTCTGAATCCACATACGGCATCCTTTATAATGTATTTGGCAAAAAAGAGGATAGACGCTATCTTTTGCACTTGAATTTACAAGGTTTGACACAAGATTTAGTCATGGAGAACGAGATTAAGCGTTTATTTTTGAATCACCAAATTTTAAGTGATTTATCTCAATGCGGATAACTTAAGAGTTCACCATAATGCGTCTTGAAAAAAAATTACAAAGATTAAAGAAATGAGAGATGTTATTTATCTTTCATTTTAACAACTTATACTTTTGCTAAATCGGGGGTTCTAAGTCGTTAACGTGCTTACTGCGACTAGAATTAAACCTAATGTAACATCGGGATAGATACCATGTTGAAAAATATCAACCCAACGCAAACACAAGCGTGGAAATCACTAACGGCTCACTTCGAATCTGCGCAAGATATGGATCTTAAAGATCTGTTTGCTCAAGATGCTCAGCGCTTTGATCGTTTCTCTACTCATTTTGGCTCAGACATTCTTGTTGATTACTCTAAGAACTTAATCAATGAAGAAACCATGAAGCACCTTTTTTCATTAGCTGATGAAACAAAATTGAAATCAGCAATCGACGCTATGTTTAAAGGCGATGCGATCAACAAAACCGAAGAGCGCGCAGTGCTTCATACTGCACTACGTAATCGCAGTGATAAGCCAGTTATGGTCGATGGCAAAGATGTGATGCCTGCAGTAAACGCTGTACTAGCGAAAATGGAGCTGTTTACGCATCGTATCGTTTCTGGTGAGTGGAAAGGTTACACAGGTAAAGCGATTACAGATGTGGTGAACATTGGTATCGGCGGCTCTGATTTGGGCCCTTACATGGTGACAGAGGCATTAGCCCCATATAAGACGCACCTGAACATGCACTTCGTGTCTAACGTTGATGGTACTCACATCGTTGAAACACTGAAAAAAGTAAACCCAGAAACAACATTATTCTTAGTTGCGTCTAAAACGTTCACCACTCAAGAGACCATGACCAACGCGCATTCTGCTCGTGATTGGTTCCTTGCAGAAGCCGGAGATGAAGCACACGTAGCGAAGCATTTTGCGGCGTTGTCGACGAATGCTAAGTCGGTTGCGGAATTCGGCATTGATACAGACAACATGTTTGAATTCTGGGATTGGGTAGGTGGTCGTTACTCACTGTGGTCTGCAATTGGCCTATCAATTTCACTGTCTGTTGGCTTCGATAACTTCGTGGAGCTATTGGAAGGTGCCCATGATATGGATAACCATTTCGCCGAAACTGAGTTTGAGAAGAACGTTCCAGTGATTCTTGCGCTAATTGGTGTTTGGTATAACAACTTCCACGGTGCAGAATCAGAAGCTATCCTTCCTTACGATCAATATCTACATCGTTTTGCTGCTTACTTCCAGCAAGGTAACATGGAGTCAAACGGTAAGTTTGTAGATCGCGATGGTAACCCTGTGGAATACCAAACTGGTCCAATTATCTGGGGTGAACCAGGTACTAACGGCCAGCATGCTTTCTACCAGTTGATTCACCAAGGTACGAAGTTAATCCCTTCTGATTTCATTGCACCAGCATTAAGTCATAACCCAGCAGGTGATCATCACCAGAAACTGATGTCGAACTTCTTTGCTCAAACGGAAGCATTGGCATTTGGTAAAACGAAAGAAGCAGTAGAAGCTGAATTCCAAGCGGCAGGTAAAACTGCGGAAGAAGTTGCAGAGCTGGTACCATTCAAAGTCTTTGAAGGTAACCGCCCAACGAACTCAATTCTTGTGAAGCAAATTACGCCTCGCACGCTCGGTAACTTAATCGCAATGTACGAGCATAAGATCTTTGTACAAGGTGTGATTTGGAATATCTTTAGCTTTGACCAGTGGGGTGTAGAGTTAGGTAAGCAACTGGCGAACCAAATTCTTCCTGAATTGGCAGATGACGCAAAAATTGATTCTCATGACAGTTCGACAAATGGTTTGATCAACGCATTTAAAGCGTTTAAAGCGTTTAAAGCCTAAGCACAATAAGTTGTGAGCAATAAAAAAGGTTGATGCTTTGCATCAACCTTTTTTGTTTGGGTAAGTAGAGACTTACTCGAAACAGATTTCAATGAAGGCATTACCCCATTGAGATGAGAATGGCATGATAATGATAGAGCCTTCACACTTATGGCGAATAGTATGGCCTTTGCCTGATACCACAACCGGTGTTGCCATATCGAAGTCGAACCCGCTTTCTGCAAGAATTCGTTTAGCGCCACCCGTAACCATGTTGGTGATTTCACCAACCATATCTGTTACTTCTTCATTTAAGCCATTCGGCCTTTCGCCCAGCATGTTCTGCATGATTTCAAGCGCCAATCCTTCGTCGAAGGTAATAGACATTGAACCACGAGATTGTTGGCCAACCATACCGATCAAGCCGGATACATCACCACGAGCAATTTCGTCTTTCTTTACTCTAGGCTTTTGTGGCTTCAGTTCTAATGAGGCCATCGTCTTTAGTACATTCATTAAAGAGGCTAAAAACGGGTTTACAAATTCAGCGCGCATAATGTTCTTCTATTATCTTATTCTGTCATACTGGAGGAACAAGGTTCGCAAACACCATGTGACTCAATGACATGATTGGTAAGCTGAAAACCGTGTTGCTCTGCATTCTTAGCGAGTAGAGCTATCAATGTTTCATCTTGTAGCTCAATAACAGTGCCACATTTATCACAAATTAATAAGTGAGAGAAATGTTTGTTGGCATTACATGAGCAACAACAAATAAAGCTATTGGTGGATTCCACCCGATGAATGAAGCCTTGTTCCAATAAAAAATCTAAAGCGCGATAGACAGTTGGAGGTTTTGCTTGTGGTTCGCTGAGCTTTAACTGTTCTAGTAACTCGTAAGCGCTTGAGGCTTTCTTGTTAGATAGAATAAGTTCAAAAACTCGCTTTCTCTGCGTAGTTAAGCGAACTCCTCTCGCTGCACATATCCCTTCTATTTGCTCTATCAATGTTAGGTCCAAATTCTTCACCATCACAATTGGACTTCTTTAATCATAAACTATTTCTAGCCGATTTTCGTTGAGGAACCAATAATTTTCCGATTAAAGCAAGCCACAAAGCAAATTGTGGACCACTCGTTCGGATTAGACAAGGTAACTCAAAATACTAATCCTACTCAAGCCATAAGTGATTGTTGTATTAGAATTAGATGCTCTAAGCTAGGGTTTAATTAAAATGTGTGATGCGAAGTTCATATAGCGCAAAGGCAGCGGAGCCTTTACAATAGCGCACTTTGCTTTTGTTGGGCTTGCCCAGCGGATATTTTCGACTCGTTACTAGGGTACTTTAACCATGACTCATTCATGTAGGCTTTCAGTTGCTCCAATGCTCGATTGGACCGACCGCCACTGTCGCTACTTCCACCGTTTATTGTCTCAGCAGACTCTTCTTTATACAGAGATGGTGACAACTGGTGCGATATTGCATGGTAAAGGTGATTTTCTTAAGTATAGCGAGCAAGAACACCCATTAGCGTTGCAATTAGGTGGCTCAAACCCTGTTGATTTAGCCGCTTGCGCGAAGTTAGCTGCAGAGCGTGGCTATGATGAAGTGAACCTAAATGTTGGTTGCCCATCTGATCGAGTTCAAAATGGTCGCTTCGGTGCATGCTTAATGGCAGAGCCTGAGTTAGTGGCTGATTGTGTCAGTGCCATGAAGGAAGTGACCGATATTCCTGTTACTGTGAAAACACGTATCGGGATCGATGATCTAGATTCGTATGAGTTTCTAACGAAATTCATTTCAACAGTGTCAGAGAAAGGTGGCTGTGAGCAATTTACTATCCATGCTCGTAAAGCTTGGCTAAGTGGTTTAAGCCCGAAAGAAAACCGTGAAATTCCCCCGCTCGACTACGAGCGTGCTTATCAAATTAAGAAGGACTTCCCGGAGTTAGTGATTGCGCTTAATGGCGGTATTACTACCTTAGAAGATTCGAAGGAGCACCTTAAGCACTTAGACGGTGTGATGATTGGGCGCGAGGCGTATCACAGTCCTTACATACTGGCGCAAGTCGACCAACAAATCTTTGGTTTAGACACACCTGTGAAAAAGCGTTCACAAGTCGTAGAAGAGATGTACCCGTACATTGAGCAAGAGTTATCGAATGGCGCAAGCTTAGGGCATATTTCTCGTCATATGCTGGGTTTATTCCAAAGCATGCCTGGTGCGAGACAATGGCGCCGTTATATCAGTGAAAACGCGCATAAGAAAGGCTCTGGTATTGAAGTGATTCAAACCGCTTTAGCAAAGATCCCTAAAGAGTTAAATGTGTAAATCTCGCCATTGTTGGTAAATTTTACCAATTTACGTAATCTATAAAAACCACGCTAAATAAAGCGTGGTTTTTATTTTATTGATAAACAAAGATATTTCTTAAATTTTGTTCTTGGTACGGTTGCTGCAATAAGCTAAGTGTCGAGTTAATAAAGAGAAATAAGGAATCGAGTATGTTTGAGCTAATCTTTGTCTTAATTTTTGTCACGATACTGCTGGTTACAGGAATCACGGCTTTCACGGTATTTGCTGCAACCGGTGTTGCGTTAGTAGTAATGATGTTACTTGGCATGGTGAGCATCGTATTCAAGCTGTTACCTTGGTTGATTGTGATTGCTTTAGGCGTTTGGTTCTTCAAAAACTTTGTTCACAGTCCTCGTTAAGTTTTCGTGAGTATGCATATGTTTGTCGTTGCCTCGGAAAAATGTGTGGTAGAATTTTCACCATAAAATTTTACCCTTGTGTTCAATACTGAACATAAGAGACTAATTGGGAGCTATCTGAAATGAGCAAAACACCATTGATTGCTGTAATGGGCATGATGTTTTCAGCAGCAGCTGTGTCTGCAGATTCCGATGATTTCTATTCTGCAAAAGTCGGTGCTGACATGTGGTGGGGTGGAACGAAAGTAAACGAAGTAAGACGCGACGATAGCAGTTCGCCGTCAATGTACTTTGCTTTCGAACACAAATTGCCAATGCTCCCGAATGCTAGTATCCGATACACAACGGTAGACGCGGATTACATGGCATTTGATAAGTACGACTACACGTTTTACTACAACGTACTTGAACATGATTTATTGCACTTTGATGCTGGTGTGACATTCAGCCAGTACTCTAATACTAAATATGTTGATGTCGCTGATAACAACAGAACTGCAACTTTCGATGAGTTGACGTGGAGTTTCTACGGTTTTGGTGAGATTAACGTACCGAATACGAAGGTCGATATCATAGGTTCTATGGAGTTTGGTGATAGCAGTGGCATTAAGAGCACAGACCTAATGGCTGGCGTGCAATACCGTATCCCACTGGAGAGTGCCGATATCGCTTTACGTGGTGGCTACCGAGTGATCGATCTAGAAGCGCCTGATGTTTTTGACTCGACATTGGGCAAGCCTTTCATCTTTGTCGATGGTTGGTTTGCTGGAGCCGAAGTGAGCTTCTAACATTGTTATTTAGTTTAAAGAACGTCGCTTTATTAAGCGGCGTTTTTTTATATCTTTTAATTATATCGTTCTGGAATTAGTTAGCACATTTGCCACTTTGAACCATCATTACTAATGCGGTTGAAATTTATTTGATTAATGCTGACTCAAGGAAGGAAACATGACTCTCCCTGAACTAAGAAATTTGTATCGAGAGAAGATGTTAGTCGAAGCCATTATAGAGCCTTCGACGCAAGAGGGCTCATGGGTTGTGGAGTTTCGCCACAGACGAGGTGGGTTCGTACTGTTAACCGATGTACATGGTGAAGAGTGCCACTATTTGGATTTGGACTTAGCGTCTAAGTCAGCAATGGCGGTAGGTTTTCAACAAGTTCGAATTGAAAATAAATAGTGCCGATGCTCTATCTACTCTTTCTTACTTCCAAAAAGTTATAAAACATACTTATCTATTCTTTCTTGTTATTAAAAGGAGTGGTTAATCTATCGTCACGCAATGATTAGGGATGTCGTGACTATGTCTTCACAAAAGAAAGTGGCACCAGAAAACACCGCTCCAGCGGGCCTACCTGGAATAGCCGCTCCACTTAATGACCAACAATTAGGTCAACTTCAACAAACGGTTTCAGAATTGTCACCACAGCAACTTGCTTGGGTAAGTGGTTATTTCTGGGGTTTAAGCCAATCTCAACCTGTAGGTGCTGCGGCTCCTATTGCCCATGCTGCTGCGGCAGTAGCTGCCAAGCCGGCAGGAAAGTTATCTATTATCTTCGCTTCTCAAACTGGGAATGCAAAAGGTGTGGCAGAAGCGCTTGAAGCAGAGGCAAAAGCGTCGGGCATCGCGGTTCAACTATTTGATGCGAGCGACTACAAAGGCAAGAACCTTGCGAAAGAAACTCACGTTATCGTTGTAGCTTCTACTAATGGTGAAGGTGAAGCACCAGATAACGCGATCGAGTTACACGAATTCCTTCAATCAAAGAAAGCGCCTAAATTACCTAACTTGCAATACGGTGTGATTGGTTTGGGTGACTCCAGCTATGAGTTCTTCTGCCAAACAGGTAAAGATTTCGATAGCTACTTATCTAAGCTAGGTGCGACGGCATTTATTGAACGCATCGATTGCGATGTGGATTATGAAGCACCAGCGAGTGAGTGGACGGCAAAAGCGCTTGAGCAAGTAAAAGAAGCGTTATCATCAGGTAGTGAAGCCGAAGTAGTCCAACTTCCAGTAGGACAAGCTGCTGCTAGTCACTCTCAGTACACTAAGCAGAACCCATACACCGCCACGTTACTGACAAGTCAGAAAATTACTGGCCGAGATTCAGGTAAAGACGTTCGCCATATCGAGATCGATCTGGATGGCTCTGGTATTACGTATCAACCAGGCGATGCATTGGGTGTGTGGTATGAAAACAGCTCTGATCTTGCAAACGACATTCTTGCTAAAGTCGGCTTATCAGGTGTGGAAAGTGTAGAAGTTGATGGTGAAAGCTTATCGATTCATAGTGCACTAGTGAGTAAATACGAAATCACGGCTGCAAATCCTCAATTAGTCACTAAGTTTGCTGAGCTATCTGGTAGTAAGAAACTAGAAAAGCTGGTGGCTGATAAAGACAAACTGCGTGACTACGCAGGTAACACACAAGTAGTCGATGTGCTTGCCGAGAAAAAAACCAAGCTTGCGGCAGAAGAACTGGTGGGTCTATTACGTAAATTAACGCCACGTTTGTATTCGATTGCTTCAAGCCAAGCTGAGGTGGATGAAGAAGTACACTTAACGGTTGGTCTTGTTGAATATCAGAAAGGTGAAGAGTCTCGATTTGGTGGAGCATCAAGCTTCTTAGCTCAGCGCCTTGAAGAAGGTGGCGAACTGAAAGTGTTTGTCGAAAACAACAATAATTTCAAACTACCTCAAGATGATAACACCCCAATTATTATGATTGGCCCTGGTACTGGTATTGCTCCTTTCCGCAGTTTCGTTCAAGAACGTGAAAACCGCGATGCAGAAGGCAAAAACTGGTTGTTATTTGGTGATCGAACTTTCACTCAAGATTTCCTATACCAAGTGGAATGGCAAAAATACCTTAAATCTGGCGTGTTGACGCGTTTGGATGTGGCCTTTAGCCGAGATCAAAACGAAAAAGTATACGTTCAACACCGTTTGTTAGAGCAAGCTGAACAAGTTTGGCAGTGGTTACAAGATGGCGCATACCTGTATGTGTGTGGTGATGCAACGCGCATGGCAAAAGACGTTCATGACGCATTGGTGACCATTGCTCAAGAGCAAGGTCAACTAGGGCGTGAACAAGCAGAACAATATATTAATGATTTACGCAAAGCGAAGCGTTACCAAAGGGATGTGTACTAATGAGCAAACAAGAAGTGTTAGGACAAGTATTAGGTCCACTTGCTGATAATGAACGTTTAAAGAGAGAAAGTAACCATCTTCGCGGAACGATTGAAGCAGACTTGCAAGACAGAATCACAGGTGGCTTTACCAAAGATAACTTCCAGCTGATTCGTTTTCACGGCATGTACCAACAAGATGACCGTGACATTCGCAATGAGCGAGCGAAGCAAAAGCTGGAGCCTCTACATAATGTAATGCTTCGTGCTCGTATGCCTGGTGGCATCATCACTCCAAAGCAGTGGTTGGCTATCGATAAGTTTGCAGATGAACATACCTCTTACGGCAGTATCCGTTTAACTACGCGTCAAACCTTTCAATTTCATGGTGTACTAAAGCCTAATATTAAGCTCATGCACCAAACGCTAAACAGCATTGGTATTGATTCAATTGCTACAGCAGGTGATGTTAACCGAAACGTGTTATGTACTACGAACCCGGTTGAGTCTGAATTGCATCAAGAGGCGTACGAATGGGCGAAAAAGATCAGTGAGCATCTATTACCTAAGACTCGTGCTTATGCTGAGATTTGGTTAGATGGTGAAAAATTAGAAACAACAGATGAAGAGCCGATCCTAGGAAGTAACTACCTACCTCGTAAATTCAAAACCACAGTCGTAATACCGCCACAAAATGATGTGGACGTGCATGCTAACGATTTGAACTTTGTTGCGATTGCCGAAAACGGCAAGCTGGTGGGTTTTAACGTATTAGTCGGTGGCGGTCTTGCAATGACCCACGGCGATACATCGACCTATGCTCGCCGAGCTGATGATTTTGGTTTCGTTCCTCTTGAGAAAACGCTAGATGTAGCGGCAGCAGTGGTAACCACACAACGTGATTGGGGTAACCGCTCAAACCGTAAAAATGCAAAAACTAAGTACACTTTAGACCGCGTGGGTATCGATGTATTTAAAGCAGAAGTAGAAAAGCGTGCAGGTGTAGCGTTTACAGAAAGTCGCCATTATGAATTTACTGGTCGTGGAGACCGAATTGGTTGGGCTGAGGGGATTGATGGGAAGCATCACTTAGCTTTGTTTATCGAAAATGGTCGATTACTTGATTTCCCTGGTAAGGCACTCAAAACAGGTGTCGCTGAAATTGCGAAGGTTCATAAAGGTGACTTCCGCATGACAGCAAACCAAAACTTAATCGTAGCGGGTGTACCTAAAAGCCAGAAAGCTAAAATTGAGAAGCTAGCTCGTGAGTATGGTTTGATGGATGATGCGGTAAGTGAGCAGCGCAAAAACTCAATGGCGTGTGTTGCATTTCCAACGTGCCCACTGGCAATGGCTGAAGCCGAGCGATTCCTTCCTGAGTTTGTAACAGATGTAGAAGGCATCTTGAGTAAGCATGAATTACCAAAAGACGACAATATCATTTTACGTATCACTGGTTGCCCTAATGGCTGTGGCCGTGCAATGTTGGCGGAAATTGGATTAGTGGGTAAAGCGCCGGGCCGTTATAACCTGCATTTAGGTGGTAACCGAGCGGGAACGCGTATCCCTAAAATGTACAGAGAGAATATTACCGACAAACAAATCCTAGAAGAAATTGATGGGCTTGTTGGGCGCTGGGCAAAAGAACGAGAAGAAGGTGAAGGTTTTGGTGACTTTACTATTCGTGCCGGCATCATAGAAGAAGTATTCGTTTCAAAGAGGGATTTGCATGCTTAATACTGTAGCGTCAAAGCCACAGTTAGCAGAGCTGCTCACATTAACTAAGACGGTGCAAACAATTCGTCTTGCAGAAATCAATGTGGAGTTAGAACAGCTAACGGCACAACAACGAGTTCAGTGGGCGTTAGAGAACTTGGAAGGAACGCATGTCGTTTCATCCAGTTTTGGAGTTCAGGCAGCGTTAATGTTGCACCTCGTGACAAAAGCACAGCCTGACATTCCAGTAATACTGACGGATACGGGGTACTTGTTCCCAGAGACATATCGTTTCATCGATGAATTAAGTGAGAAGCTTACTTTAAACTTGAAAGTGTTTCGTTCCCACGAAAGCCCAAATTGGCAAGAAGCTCGTTATGGCAAATTATGGGAACAGGGCATTGAAGGTATAGAAAAGTACAATAAGCTCAACAAAGTCGAACCAATGCGCCGTGCGCTAGATGAGTTAGACGCAGGAACGTGGTTTTCAGGGTTGCGCAGAGAGCAATCCAAATCCAGGTCTGGGCTACCAATTTTGTCGATTCAAAATGGAGTCTTTAAGTTCTTGCCTATCGTCGATTGGACAAACAAAGACGTTCACTATTATTTAGAAGAACATGGTCTGTCATATCACCCACTTTGGGATGAAGGTTACCTTTCTGTGGGTGATACTCATACAACCAAGAAATGGGAACCAGGTATGAATGAAGAAGAAACTCGATTCTTCGGTTTGAAAAGAGAATGTGGACTACATGAAGATGACGATACTGAACAATTTGGTTCAGGCATCTAGTCTTTAAGGTTTTTCATTAAGAAATTAAGCTGCTTCGGCAGCTTTTCTTTTTGTTGAAGAAGAAAAATAGCGACTCAATTTAATAACTCTGTGGATAACTTGTATAGTCATTGGGGCTAAATATTAAAAAATAGCAGGTTGGGTGCTATTTCATCATTTAATCGTTATTTTTTGCATTTTTATTGAAATAAACCTTGCCAATATGATCGAGTTCTCTATAATGCCGCCTCACTGACACGGCAGACGCCATAAGGCTTCAGCGAAGAATGTTAGTTAGGCAACTAGGTTAGCAAGATAATTAACTTCTACTTTTTAAAAGTGAAAATTAATTTAAATAAAGTGTTTGACACTTTGAATTATCTCGCTAGAATGGCCGCCTCTTCACAAGGGAGCGCAGGCTACCAAGTGAAAGCTCTTTAACAATTTAAACCTATCAATCTGTGTGGGCACTCGTTGATGAATATCAAAAATTGATTCTTAGGAATCACTTTGGTTTCAATGAACTGAGTGACCAATCAAGACTTCGGTCTTGGCAC
>NZ_RZIS01000007.1 GCF_005281835.1 Vibrio profundi | reverse complement strand
AGTCGTTTCCGCTCGACTTGCATGTGTTAGGCCTGCCGCCAGCGTTCAATCTGAGCCATGATCAAACTCTTCAATTTAAGATTTTGTCGGCTCAATGAATACTGACTTCAAAACTACTAATGTAATTCTAAAGCTTATTATCGTTCCAACAGAACGATAATGAATTGACTGTGCCAAGACCGAAGTCTTGATTGGTCACTCAGTTCATTGAAACCAAAGTGATTCCTAAGAATCAATTTTTGATATTCATCAACGAGTGCCCACACAGATTGATAGGTTTAAATTGTTAAAGAGCTTACTTCATCAAGTCGCTTAGGACTCTCGAAGTGGACGTGCATTCTAGCGAGATAAGCTTCAGTGTCAAACACTTTTTGAAAGTTTATTTCGTTTATCGCTTCGTCTTACTAATCACTGCCGAAGCCTTATTGGCACTGCCGTGTCAGTGGATGCGCATTATAGGTAGTTCGATTTTTTAGGCAAGCATTAAAACGCATTTTTCTTAAAAAAAACGGCCGAATGAACACTATTCATTCGACCGTATATTTATACGCTTTTAAGCCCAATTTTCTTACAACTTACTCACACATACCTGTGGATAAATCAGTCATCACTATCAAAGAAATAAGAGATCCTTGAACGAGGATTTAAATACTCTCTTACTTTCTCAGGTAACTTCCCAGGGTGAATAGCATTTACTATCTTTATTTCTTTATCACCCAGGTCAATTATGGGAGCCTGTGTACGTGGTACGTTTGGATCGTAAATCAAAACGTTCGGATAGAGGATATTCTTGGAGTTAACGGAAATGACTAGCCCTATCGTTTCATTTGATAGCTGCACCACTGTCCCTGGAGGAAATACCCCCATGAACTTGATAAGTATGTTGAGGTTGTCATTACTATATAGGTGCTTGCAGTTCTTGTATAAATGAGAGAGAGCTACATAAGGAATCTTTTGCTCAGAAGGAATATTATGGTGGCAAAGATTATCAAACGCGTTCGCTACAGCTATCACTTGAGCAAGCTCATCTATTTCCGCTTCTTTTAGCCCATCAGGATAGCCAGAGCCATCATTCAATTCATGGTGCTGGGCGATGACTCTTTTTGTACTTTCTGGAAAATCCTGAATAGCATTAGCCATGTCTAAGCCATATTTAGTATGTAGCTTGAGGTAATTGCTTTCTGGGCCTGTTAATGGAGTCTGCTTTCTTAATATAGCGGAAGGGATCTTGATTTTACCGATGTCATGAAACAAAGCAGCGAAAGAGAGTTCCTTTAACTTTGCTGCATCATACCCTTTCGCTTTACCTACCATCATAGCAATCACTGATACATTCAATGCATGAAAGTAGATATCTTCGAATTCACTTTTACCGTTCATAAGGTGCAAAGTAACATTGTCATCACTTAGCAGTTTGTCAACGATATCTTCTATTAATAGCGCTGCTTCTTCTACTGCATCGGCAGGACGGTTACGGATTTTAAGCATCACAGAGCGCATTCTTGCTAAAGAACGTTCAAACTCTTTTTCGCAATTAATCACCCGTCTTCTATATGAACTAAGCTTTTCTATTCTTTTCTGCTTTTCTTGCCACATTTTTTGCGCTTCTAGATCGATTTCTTCATCTTGAGCACTATTCGCCTTAGGTTCTTGGTTGGCAGGTAAAGGCTGAGTATCACTTTGCCCTAAGTTAATGTAGACATACTTGATCCCTAAATGACGGATCATTTGTATCTGTTCTTCGTTCTTAACTTTAAAGCTATTGAATAGAAAAGGGTGTTCGTTCCACTTCACCGGAAGTCGAATATGTAATCCAGGTTGAATACGATCCACTGTAATTTTAATGCTGGCCACGTTTTATATACAACACAATTGGTAAAAGCTAATTTATAATCTTAATAGATTTATCTATCGAGATCATTATGCACATTCACACGCAACAACGACTAAAGTATGTCACTATGTAACATCCAACGGATTCCAAACTTGTCTTCCACCTTACCAAACCTTGCTCCCCAAAATGTATCAGCCAAAGGCATCATGACACGACCACTCTCAGCGAGCGTATCGAACAACTTACTTTGAATATTTGTGTCATCTAACACTAAAGACATGGCTACATTATTCCCGCATAGTTCTTTTGCTTTCATCCCATCAGACATCATTAGCTTCATTCCAAATGCTTCAAATTCAGCATGCATGATCCATTCAGGCTCAACGCCTTCTACTGTTTGAGGGGCATCTCTGAAATATTGCTTACTTACAACGACGCCACCGAAACACTTCTGGTAATACGCCAGTGCTTCTTCACAGCGTCCGCCGAAAAAAAGGTAAGGGGTCAGTTTGAACATAGATTCCTCCTATATAGATAATTTAAACATAGTCGAGAGGAAACAAATTGAAAGCTAACACTGTGAGTTTATTAGCTTTTAATGACACAACGCACAATCTAAATGTAAGGGCATAGAGATAGAAAGGGCTAATGAATTTAAACAATGTGATCGTGTTTCCATCTCCTATAACAGCGACAAGAACATGAATTAGTTTTCCCTAAATAGATAGAGTTCCCATATACGCTGTCAGCAGATCGGTGAGTACGGATATAGGCTCTACATAAAGCAGGCCTGTTCGTGATAATCCTAAAGTGACGGAGCCCCTATAGTTTCGTCATTACTCAACCAAATATTCAATTAGCCAACTTGGTGAGCAACTGACTAGCTCATGTGCAAATGCTAGTTAGTTTAAAACGGGCTGATTGGACCGGTATTTATGCCACCACCGCGAAGGCAACACTTTCCATACTCCAATTACAACAAAGCCCCAATTTTCGTTGAGGCTCTCTCTTTAAATACAGCACCAGTAGGCCACTTTACAGGGCTTGCACCCAAGCTGACACGTTGGATTTCAAATTCACATAAGCCAAAACGACGAAAGGTCGCTATATATGGTATCGGTTTAGGTGGACTGATTGGACAGGCATTCATGCCGCCACCCCGAAGGCAACGCTTTCCGCTCTCCAGATACAACAAAGACCCGACAAAAGTCGAGGCTTTGTTGTTAAAATATAGTACCGGTAGGCGACTTGGCTGGGCTTGCATCCAAGCCGACACACTGGATTTCAAATTCACATAAGCCAAAACGACGAAAGGTCGCTATAAAAGCGACCTTTCTATATATGGTACCGGTTAGGCGGGCTGATTGGACAGGCATTCCTGCCGCCACCGCGAAGGCAACGCTTTCCGATCTTCAGATACAACAAAGCCCCAACTTTCGTTGAGGCTCTGTCTTAAAATATGGTACCGGTAGGCGGACTTGAACCGCCACGCCCGAAGGCAACGGATTTTGAATCCGTCGTGTATACCAATTTCACCATACCGGCATCTTTGGGCTAGGCCCTTTTGATGTTTGGCATTATACGTATGCGAAGACTCGGTGCAAGCATAAAAGCTTGAAAAGCCAATTGTTTGCCGATAATTTCGCCATTAAGTAGTAAGCTGTGCGTCATGTCTCTTTTCAGAAGACGCTCAAGCCTATATTCTGACGCCAAATTTTAAGAGTAAGTTTTAGTTATGACTTCATCTACGACACTTCCACCAGCGGGCGTAATGCGACGTTTTGGTGCCCTTTTTTACGACGCTCTGATTGTATTAGCGATCGAAATGATGGCTGCTGGTGTCATCATTGCAATACTTGAAGCACTTGTGGCCGCAGGTTTAATGACTTATGGCCCATACATAGACGTCAGCGACATGCTATCAAAGCATCCAATATGGAGTTACGTGTACACCTTCTATCTAGTTGCGGTATGGGTTTACTTCTTTGTCTTCTTCTGGACTAGAGCAGGACAAACTTTGGGAATGCGAGCTTGGAAGCTTCGTCTCCAAAACCCTAATGGAACTGCAATATCAGTGACTCAAGCTTTAATTCGGTTAGGCACTTCTGGCTTTGGGCTGGCAAATTTAACGGTTCCTTTTGATCCACAGAAGCGTGGCTTCCATGACATGTGGGCTAAGACCGAAGTGGTCGTCCTACCAAAAGCAAATTAATCAAGAGTTGAATACAAAAATGGAAGGCAAAGCCTTCCATTTTTTTATGTAGTTTTAAAGTTTTCGCCTCAAGAGCAATACCGCTATCGCGAGGAAAACTACGCTTGGTGCGACTGCACCAAAAGCAGGCGGCACCTGGTACACCAAGCTCAGCGGCCCAAAAAATTCGCTTGAAATATAGAAGGTGAAGCCAGCAATCACACCAGACAGAATTCTCGCGCCCATGGTTACACTTCGTAGCGGACCAAAGATAAACGATAATGCCATCAGCATCATGACACCAATCGATATCGGCTGAGTGATCTTACGCCAAAATGCCAATTCATAACGAGACGAGTCTTGTTCCGATTCTTTTAAGAAAGAGACATAGCTATACAATCCACTCAGCGACAATTCCTCAGGCTTAACCGTTACCACCGCCAACTTGTCTGGTGCTAAAGAGGTTTTCCAGCGGTATTCAGGTAAGGACTCTTTGGAGATCTCAACTTCATTTTCTAATGTAGTGATTTGTACGTCGCTCATTTCCCAAGTGTTATCACTTAAGTAATTCACCTCTTCTGCAAAGACAACATTCTTCAACTCTTTATTTTCATCAAATCGCCACATGTTTAGACCGTATAACTGCTCGCCATCGACTTTACCGATAAAGATGAAATCATTAGCATCTCGCGCCCAAACTCCACTTCGAATTGAAACAATGCTACCACCCGAAATCGACATGGCTCTTAAATCACGTGCCATTTTCTGAGCCTGAGGAGCACCCCATTGACCAAGTAGTGTCACAATGATCATTAGCGGCACCGCTGTTTTCAAAACGGAGAGGCCAATGTCTAGTTTCGAAAAGCCTGCGGCCTGCATCACAACCAGTTCAGAGCTTGCCGCTAACATCCCCAACCCAATCAAAGCTCCTAGTAAGGCAGCCATTGGAAAGAACATTTCGATATCACGCGGAATACTTAAAATCACAAAATACAGAGCCTGTAATAAGTCGTAAGTACCGCGCCCTACTTTTCGTAATTGCTCTACGTATTTGATGATTCCAGAAAGCCCAACAAACGTCACTAATACCAAAGACGTTGTCGCGATGATGGTTCTGCCTATATAGAGATCAAGAATTTTAAACACGGCTTAAGCGAACCTCTTTTTTCTAAATTTTTCTTTAAAGCGTCGAACTGGCACGCTGTCCATAAAGTTAGCCATTATCGCTACCACCAGCAGTAAGGCATTGATTGGCCACATTCCTACAACGGCCGGAATGCTGCCATCTTCGATCGATGACTTAGTCGCACTTATCGCCAGGAAGTAAGTTAAATAAATTAGTATCGCAGGGCCCATTTTCGCAAAACGCCCCTGACGAGGGTTCACCGCTGATAACGGAACCACCAGCATGGTTAATAAAGGAATACACAATACTAATGATATGCGCCATTGCAGTTCAGCCTTAGCCCGTACATCTGGGTGGTTAATGAGGTCCATAGTTGGCAGCGCTTCCCAATCACGCCCTTTTTTCTTCACATCACGCTGACCAATGAGACCTTCGTACTCTTCAAAATGTGTGACCATGTAATCAACGCGCGTTGGCACCCCTTCATAACGAGTACCGTCATACATAGTAATCACCTGGCGGCCATCACTAAGCTCACTGACATCGCCCGACTTCGAAAACATAACACTTGGTAAAATAGAATCTCTTGGGCGGATTTGTGCGATAAAGACGTTGGATAGCTTACTGTCACTAATCGAATCAATGAACACTACCGATGAACGATCTGGAGTCGGCTCAAAACGACCTGTTCTTAGTAAATCAACACTGTTCTCTGCTGCTAACTGCTCGGTTAATTGCGCTTCTTTGTCTTGAGCCCACGGTGATAACCATAGTGAATTAAACGCGGCAACACTGGCGGTTATGATTGCTAGATACAGAGCCGCTTGAATAAGAAACTTATTCCCGATCCCCGTGGCATTCATTACAACAATTTCACTTTCAGCGTATAGGCGACCGAAAGTGAGCAAAATACCGATATAAATACTTAACGGGAGCATCAATAGCCCCATCGCTGGCATGTTCAAACCAACAATAGACAGAATCAAACTGGCGGGGATTTCACCATCCGACGCTTCGGCCAAAACGCTAATGAATTTTTGGCTAAGAAACACAAGAAAGAGTACGAAAAAAATCGCAAATTGGCTCTTGAGTGTCTCGCGGATCAAATATCTAACAATAATCACGCTGAAATTACCTATACAAAACTTGTTTTTTTAATTGAATCACTATAATTTCCCGTTGAACCTTTTATTTTTAAATTTTTGGCTAAGTGTTAGCACGCTTATTTAAAGGTTAGTTCCATTGTAGGATCCAACAAGTAAGCGCGCATTATCTAACATTTAGTTCTATTTGTCTTCAGGATGTAGGAGTACGCATGGAGTTCAGTGTAAAAAGTGGCAGTCCAGAGAAACAACGTAGCGCATGTATCGTTGTTGGGGTGTTCGAACCACGTCGCCTTTCTCCAGTAGCCGAGCAGCTAGATAAAATCAGCGATGGCTACATTAGTTCACTACTTCGCCGTGGTGATCTAGAAGGAAAACCTGGCCAGATGCTACTGCTGCATCAAGTACCTGGTGTTTTATCAGAGCGCGTTTTACTGGTTGGTTGTGGTAAAGAGCGTGAGCTTGGTGAACGTCAATACAAAGAAATTATTCAAAAGACCATCAGCACGCTAAACGAAACTGGCTCTATGGAAGCGGTTTGTTTCCTAACAGAGTTACACGTTAAAGGTCGCGACACTTACTGGAAAGTACGTCAAGCGGTTGAAGCAACAAAAGATGGCCTTTACACGTTCGATCAATTCAAGAGCAACAAGCCAGAGACTCGCCGTCCACTACGTAAATTGGTATTCAACGTACCAACTCGTCGTGAACTAAACCTTGGTGAAAAAGCGATTTCACACGGTCTAGCGATTGCATCTGGCGTTAAAGCATCGAAAGATCTTGGCAACATGCCACCAAATATTGCTAACCCTGCATACCTTGCTTCTCAAGCTCGTCGTCTTGCTGACGATTACGAAACCGTCACGACGAAGATCATTGGCGAAGAAGAGATGGAAAAGCTAGGCATGACGTCTTACCTAGCAGTAGGCCGTGGTTCTAAGAATGAATCTATGATGTCTATCATGGAGTACAAAGGCGCACCAGACGCAGATACAAAACCAATTGTATTAGTCGGTAAAGGCCTAACATTCGATTCAGGTGGTATTTCACTTAAGCCAGGTGAAGGCATGGATGAGATGAAGTACGACATGTGTGGTGCAGCATCGGTATTCGGTACAATGAAAGCTCTGGCTAAGTTGAACCTACCGATCAACGTTGTGGGTATTCTAGCGGGTTGTGAAAACATGCCAGGTAGTAATGCTTACCGTCCTGGTGACATCCTAACAACAATGTCGGGCCAAACTGTAGAAGTATTAAATACGGATGCAGAAGGTCGTCTAGTTCTTTGTGATGCGCTAACTTACGTTGAGCGCTTCGAACCTGATTGTGTTATCGATGTTGCAACGCTAACTGGCGCATGTGTGATTGCTTTAGGTCACCACATCAGTGGTGTTCTATCTAACCACAATCCACTGTCTCACGAGCTAGTGAACGCTTCAGAGCAAGCGAGCGACCGAGCGTGGCGTCTACCAATGGCTGACGAATACCACGAACAGATCGCAAGCCCATTCGCCGACATGGCGAACATCGGTGGTCGCCCTGGTGGCACTATCACTGCTGGTTGTTTCTTGTCTAAGTTTACGAAGAAATACAACTGGGCGCACATTGATAGCGCAGGTACAGCTTGGAAATCTGGCAAAGCAAAAGGTTCGACAGGTCGCCCTGTCTCTATGCTTGTCCAATTCCTACTGAACCGCAGCGGCCAAGAGACTGAGGAAAAATCCTCATAATTCAAAAAAGGGCCTACGGGCCCTTTTTTAGTATTACGGTTTGAGATTCTTGCATGCAAACAGCCACCTTCTACATTGTTAATGATGACAGCCCTCAAGCAACAACCGATGGGTTTAATCGTTATGTGCTATTTCTGGCCAGCCACTTTGCTAAGCAAGGTGCTAAAGTGTATCTACATTGCGAAGATAAAACACACGCGGAATCCATCGCGGAATGTTTTTGGCAAGTCGAGCCCGACCATTTCATCGCGCATAATTTAGTAGGGGAAGGCCCTAAATATTCCACTAACATTGAAATTGGCTACCAAGGAGTCAAACACAATTGGAATCGGCAACTAGTAATAAATCTGGCGGATAATAATACAACCTTTGCGAACGCCTTTGCTCAAGTGGTAGACTTCGTCCCTTGCGAAGAAAAAGCTAAGCAACTGGCTCGAGAAAGGTATAAAATTTACCGTCAAGCTGGATATCAGCTACAAACTATCGAGATTCAACATCCATAGTCAAACCTCATAGTTAAAGCTCTCTTTGAGTCTTACTCAAGAAGCTTCACTTATGAAGTTTGACCACGATTAACTATTCACAGTATCCGTTTAAGAGCACTATGGAAAAGACATACAACCCAACATCAATCGAACAAGATCTGTATCAGACTTGGGAAGAGAAAGGCTACTTTAAGCCACACGGTGACACATCAAAAGAAGCGTACAGCATCATGATCCCGCCACCGAACGTCACTGGTAGCCTACACATGGGTCACGCGTTCCAAGACACTATCATGGATACTCTTATCCGTGCTGAACGTATGAAAGGTAAAAATACGCTTTGGCAAGTGGGTACTGACCACGCTGGTATCGCAACTCAAATGGTTGTTGAGCGTAAGATCGCGGCAGAAGAAGGTAAAACTAAGCACGATTACGGTCGTGACGCTTTCATCGACAAGATCTGGGAATGGAAAAACGAATCTGGTGGCACAATCACTAAGCAACTTCGTCGTCTAGGCGCATCGGTAGACTGGGACCGTGAGCGTTTCACTATGGATGATGGGCTGTCTAACGCTGTTCAAGAAGTGTTTGTTCGCCTATACGAAGATGACCTAATCTACCGTGGTAAGCGTCTAGTAAACTGGGATCCTAAACTGCACACAGCAATTTCTGATCTTGAAGTTGAAAACAAAGACAAAAAAGGCCACATGTGGCATTTCCGCTACCCGCTAGCAAACGGTGTGAAAACCGCTGAAGGTAAAGACTACATTGTTGTTGCGACAACTCGTCCAGAAACCATGCTTGGTGATACTGGTGTTGCTGTAAACCCAGAAGATCCACGTTACAAAGATCTTATCGGTAAAGAAATCCTACTTCCTATCGTTAACCGTCTGATCCCTATCGTAGGCGATGAGCACGCAGATATGGAAAAAGGCACAGGTTGTGTGAAAATCACGCCTGCGCACGATTTCAATGACTACGAAGTTGGTAAGCGTAACAACCTACCAATGATCAACATCCTAACGTTCAACGCTGATATCCGTGATGCAGCTGAAGTATTCACTACTAACGGTGAAGCTAGCGATGTTTACTCTACTGAGCTACCAGCTAAATACCACGGTATGGAGCGTTTCGCTGCTCGTAAAGCGATCGTTGCTGAGTTTGAAGAGCTTGGTCTTCTTGATGAAATCAAAGATCACGACCTAACGGTTCCTTACGGCGACCGTGGTGGCGTGGTTATCGAACCAATGCTAACTGACCAATGGTACGTACGTGCTGCACCTCTTGCAGAGCCTGCTGTTAAAGCGGTTGAAGATGGTGATATCCAGTTCGTTCCTAAGCAATACGAAAACATGTACTTCTCTTGGATGCGTGACATTCAAGACTGGTGTATCTCTCGTCAACTTTGGTGGGGTCACCGTATCCCTGCATGGTACGACAACGATGGCAACGTATACGTAGGCCGTACTGAAGAAGAAGTACGTGCAAACAACAACCTTGCACCAGTTGTAGTTCTTCGCCAAGACGACGACGTACTAGATACATGGTTCTCTTCTGCATTATGGACGTTCGGTACTCAAGGCTGGCCTGAGCAAACTGAAGACCTGAAGACATTCCACCCTTCAGACGTTCTAGTAACGGGCTTCGACATCATCTTCTTCTGGGTTGCGCGTATGATCATGATGACCATGCACTTCAACAAAGACGAAAATGGTAAAGCACAAGTACCATTCAAGACAGTTTACGTAACGGGTCTAATCCGTGACGAAAACGGCGACAAGATGTCTAAGTCTAAAGGTAACGTTCTTGACCCTATCGACATGATCGATGGTATCGATCTTGAGTCTCTAGTAGAGAAGCGTTGTGGCAACATGATGCAACCTCAGCTAGCGAAGAAGATCGAGAAGAACACGCGTAAGACCTTCGAAAACGGTATCGAACCCTATGGTACTGACGCACTGCGTTTCACTCTTGCTGCTATGGCTTCTACTGGCCGTGACATCAACTGGGATATGAAGCGTCTTGAAGGTTACCGTAACTTCTGTAATAAGCTATGGAACGCAAGCCGTTACGTACTGATGAACACAGAAGAGCACGATTGTGGCATGTCACTATCAGCTGAAGACCGTGCAAACATGGAATTCTCTCTAGCAGATAAGTGGATTGAATCTCAGTTTGAGCTAGCAGCGAAAGAGTTTAACGCTCACCTAGACAACTACCGTCTAGACATGGCAGCAAACACGCTTTACGAATTCATCTGGAACCAATTCTGTGACTGGTACCTAGAGCTAACTAAGCCGGTTCTATGGAAAGGTACAGAAGCTCAGCAACAAGCGACTCGCTACATGCTGATCACTGTTCTAGAGAAGACGCTACGTCTTGCTCACCCAGTGCTTCCTTACATCACTGAATCTATCTGGCAGAGCGTTAAGCCACTAGTAGACGGTGTTGAAGGCGAGACAATCATGACTCAAGCGCTTCCTCAATTTAACGAAGATAACTTCGACGCTGAGATCGTAGAAGACATCGAATGGGTTAAGACTTTCATCACTGCTATCCGTAACCTACGTGCGGAATACGACATTGCACCTAGCAAAGGTCTAGAAGTAATGATCAAAGTTGCTAGTGAGAAAGACGCGGCACGTATCGAAGCAAACAAGGTCGTTCTAAACTCTCTTGCTAAACTAGATAGCCTAACGGTTCTTGCAGACGACGCTGAGACGCCAGCATGTGCGACTAAGCTAGTGGGTCAGTCTGAGCTGATGATCCCAATGGCGGGTCTAATCGACAAAGACGCTGAGCTTGCTCGTCTTGATAAAGAAGTGAAGAAAACGCACGGCGAAATCAAGCGTATCGAAGGCAAGCTAGGTAACGAAGGTTTCGTTGCTAAAGCACCTGAAGCGGTTATCGCAAAAGAGCGTGAAAAACTTGAAGGCTACCAAGAGACTCTTGTGAAGCTTGAAGAGCAAAAAGCGACTATCGCTGCTTTATAATGTGTTAGTCCGCTAACTATTATAAACCAATAAAAAAGGGCAGATTATTCTGCCCTTTTTAGTATCTATCTCAACGCTTATTGAACCTGCTGTAATGATTCAATCCTTTCATCCAATTCAGGGTGTGAGTTTAACCAAGCCGGAGGCTCTGTATGACTCCCAAGGTCGCTCTTGAGTAATTCAAACATTTCCACCATTGGTTGATTAGTACCATATATTTGCAACATAGAATCAGACGCAAATACATCGGCTTCTCGTTCAGCATCTTGCGACTGACCGTTATTCGCAATAAAGACTCCAAGCCCTGCCAAATTATCAATCACTCCAGAACTTTCGCCAGTTAACAGCGCAACAGATAAAGATATCAAGCTTGAACGAACAATTGTTTTCATTACATGCTGATGCTCAACGTGCCCCAATTCGTGCAGTAAAATACTATCCAGCTGCTGGTCAGTATTCGTTAATCGGACGAGATCGTCTAACACGATAATAGTGCCGTTACTTAAGGCAAAAGCATTCGCACCGAGTTCAGACGAACGAAACAACAGTTGGACATCTTGCTTAATATCTAGCCTTGAAAGATGCTGTTCAAAGCGCTGACGAATAACCTCTTGGCGAGCGAGCGGCAAAGTCGACACTTCAAAAAACTGCTTGTCTAGAGAGGCTAATACCTGATCCTCTACCACTCTTGGTACAGATTCAGGTAAGTAAGCAACCACTCGCTCAGTGAGCCAAGGTATACCATGAGTAAAGGTTGCGATCGTCAAAACCAGTACTGCTGCGCAGCTAACTAAAATGGCGACTGCATTTCTTTCAAGCTTACCAAGTAAATCGTTTTTGCCCTGTAGCTTCAGATAACTAGCAAGTTCTTCGCTTGGACTTGCGACAAAAAGCCAGCCGTTAGGAAAACGCATTTTAGTTGGAGCGCTTCCCACACCAACAGATACTTCTACTCGTTCAGCATAAGCACTAAAGAGCTCTCCACTCACATTTAGCACCAACTTCCCTGTTTGGGAGGTGTCCAATGTAGCCTCGCAGCGCATAGAGCTACGAGGCGGATGCGCAACACCCGATAACATTAACCAATACCAAGGTCGACATTAAAGGCTTGCGCCACTTCGTCAGCAACCGCTGATTTCACATCAGAACCTTGATCGCTCACGACTAGCGAATCTAGATCACCTTTAACGTAAGTATTCTCTGCTAAATAATTCATGGTTCTGACCATGACCCAAGGACGCGCAATACCCAATGTCATAAGTTGAAGCAAGAAGTTCGTCACAACCAAACTTACATAACCTTTGATGGATAATGTAGAAGCAAAATTAAATTCAGAAGCCTTCTCCTCAGCTTTGCCTTCAAGAATTAATCGCGCAAAAGTGTAGTTACGAATTCGAACCTTAGTGTAAGCCGCTATCGCAAGGCCGATTGCAATAAATCCAAAGTAATATCCGACCATAATCGGTGCTAAATCACCACGACTCATGATTTCAGTAAACGATTCAGGGTTACTCATTAGGCTCACTCCCGCAATCGCTACAAAGCTCACCACGAGTAAAGCAGCCATGATGATCCAGGCGACTGTCGCTACTAAGTAAGTTTTAAAATAAAACGAGTTTTGATAGTCCGCTGTAAATTGGCGCTCACCATATCGGTAACCATTAGAAAAATAATTAGCAATTCCCGCGAATGACCAAGCCTGTAGATAAACACTAGCAGGAACCAGTACTAACAACGCCACTACGCCAGCAATAACATCAAATTTCATAGCGAAGACTACGGCAGTAGTTGCCAGCACAAAACCTAGGCTCGCCAGAACACCACGTCCTAAGATTGCCCAATATGCTCCGGCAATCGTTCCTTCAAATGAAAAGTGAACATTACGAAAGCTGGTCATTGCAGAATCAAAACGAGCGTTACTACGAGAAAGTAATGGCAATAAAAGTATAAACGCCAGTAGTAGAACTAGCGCGATTTGAGGTGCAAACTGGTTAGTCACAGCCCAAGCTAATACACACACCATTGCGACGATACGCCCTTTAAGGATCTGAATAGGTTGGCCGTGATATTCAAAACTATCCCCAGCCAAAGATGTTTTTCCATAGAAATAACGTTTATTACGCACTTTTGCCCACGCCGAATAAATACCTAGCGTGATGACTGACAATAAAATGTTAACAATCCATATCCCAAAATATTCTTTACCTTTCCCTGTAAAACTAACCCTAGTTTCCAACTCTTTGGTTTCCATTTTTTACTCCATCTGACGTTAATTATTAATCCATGTACATCTAAGTGCACATTGGAAGTCGAACGCTATAGAAATACATCATATTGTTCAATTGATAGTCTTAATAAATCAAAGGCGGTTATCATAATGTTTATGAATACCCATAAAGTGTTATCCAATTGAGTTGAAAACATTTGACATAGTTGCGACACGCAATTAACTTAAAGTTGTAACTCGCAACTATATGAGAAGAATTATGGAAGCCGAACAACTTAGAGAACTTTCTCGCCAACTCGTTAGACAACTAGGGATGCTCAACAAAGAATGCGGTGACGTTGCCTTGTCCCCTATACAAGCTCACACACTTATCGAGTTAGAAGCGGTTCCGCTTACTGTTAACCAACTGGCTAAAAACCTGAATATCGATAAATCCAATGCAAGCCGAGCACTCACCAACTTACTCAATCACGGGCTGGTTTCTACTTTTCCTCACCCCGACGATAAACGAAGCGTTATTGCTTCATTAACCCCTTCAGGTTCTGAAACACTAGAAGCGCTGCATCAACAACAAAACCAATTTTATGATTCCGTACTGGAGAGATTATCTGAACAAGAAAGCGTACAAATATCCGCTAGCCTCCAACAATATTTGAAAGCATTAAAACAGAGCCAAGAAGCCGACTCATTTGTAGTGCGCCCTCTCAAAGCTGAAGATAATCTTGCAGTAGCTGAGGTAATTAGAACCGTCTCTTACGAGCATGGGCTCACCGAAGACAAAGGCTACGGCGTAGCAGATCCAACACTAGAGGATATGTTCAGCGTCTATGACAACGATAAGTCCAAATATTGGGTCATTGAGTTGAATGGCAAAGTTGTCGGTGGCGGTGGTTTTGCTCCATTAGCGGGTAAGCCTGAAGTTTGTGAATTACAAAAAATGTACTTTCTAGAAGAGACACGAGGTAAAGGACTAGCGAAAAAGTTGGTCAATATGTCAATCAAGCACGCCAGAACACTCGGCTATCAATCAATGTATTTAGAAACAACGGAATGCTTAGGGGCAGCAGTAGCGCTATATGAAAAATTAGGCTTTGAGCATCTCGATTCGGCTTGGGGAGATACGGGCCATGACGCGTGCGAAGTTGTCATGGTAAAATCGTTACAGTAAATGCTAGAGGGGATTATCTTAAAAAATGACTCATACACGCGGCAGGGTTTAGCGCAATTTCCGCCTGCTCACTCTGTCCATCGAGCTCAACCTCTAACGAATACAAATCTTTCGAGCTAGGCGTATTTAGCTCAGCATACTTAGGAGCTTCTACTTGAAAGATTGCACTGGTATGCTCCGCTCTAACATCAATTGGCAGTACATACTTCATGCCATTAAATCTGACCGAGGCCGAAACCAACCCAGGGGAAAGCGTTTTATAAAGCAAATCGACTTTAAATTCACACCCACCACCGTGGTGCCAGATCTGCTCGGTGATCACCTGCTCTAGCTTAACGTTCCGAATAAATTGGAGATACGGCACTTGCCAAACTCCCATTCTTTCATCGGTTTTCTCTGGTAACGCTTCTTGTAACAAGCAAAGATCTTGAAGATCTTCTTCTAGCAACAAGCTCTCTTCTTCTTCAAGAAACAGCACTTCAAATCGATTTCGGCCAAGCTGCATATACGGACGAATGTCCTTTCGGTAAACAGCCTGAGTCCCATCACAATCAAATACCGCTACCCCATTAAGCCTGACTTCGGCAAAGTAATCGACTCCAGCCATCACCAGCTCGACAGCAGGAAACGCCATCATGGAATCATCCACTTCAATGTCATGCATTAAATGCCACTCTTGAGCAGCAATCTCGGGCTCTGTTAACGAGTCAGGTAGGACAGAACTCAAAGGCGCAGGAAAGGTAATGTCATCCTGAGGGATAGAAAGATCGGTCAACGGAGATACTTGCCATAAGCCTGCTAGGGATAACATCATGTCATAAATTGCGCTAGATCAAATTTGGCAGCATTATAATGAATACATACACATAAAGACATGCCTTTTTCTATGGGCAAAAAAATACCAGCGATTAAGCTGGCATTATAAAAAGTGAACGAAGTAAGTTTTTACTCTTCGCCTTCATCATCTTCTTCTGGGTAGATCGCATCCTCACCTTCATAGTAAGTACCCCAGCCGTCGTAGATGATGTCGAATTTTTCCGCTAGGTTTACCAGCTTTTCAACTTGCTCATCGATCGCTTCTGCACTCAGTGCAGATTGCATAGTCGCATCACAACAAAGTAGCTTGTTGCCATCTTCGTCTTCTGTCTCTTCCGCTTCTAGTACTTCAAAACCCATTTTGAATGCTTCAACAACGGCTTTCTCTAGTACTTCGAAATCTTCAGCAAATAGGTGGTGCTCAATATCGTATAAAGCATCAGGATCGCTACCATCTTCGATCAATGCTTCAATGATGTCGCGAGTCTCTTCCTTTTGAAATTCAATTAATTCCGCTACTGATAGATATTCATCTTCGTGAGACATGTTTCTGCTCCAGAGTGTTGACTATGAAAGGATCAAATTTGATTGCCACGAAATATGGCATGGATCGAGGTTAAAAGCCACCTAGATTAGGGGAAGATCGCGATCTTTCTTATGTCGTTTATTGATAGTTGCCCTATGAAAAATAAAACCACAATCACAGAAACAACTTTCTAACAAATAATTAACCAACAATAAATTTAGAATATCGTCTTTGTTCTATTTAACCTCTTCACTGCCTGATATTTGCCTTTTTATTAGGGTTATCTGCATAGAATCATGCTGGTTAAAATGAATAAAATTCCATTGGTTCTTCAATTTAATCTAACTTGTGAATATTCATTCACATTATTCAGGAGTGCCTTCTGCAAAAGAGGAATTCATTAACGCATAACAAATCACTTTTCACCTTCAGTTTCAATAACCACAAAATAGCCAAATAAACTACACAATCCATAAGATTAAGAATTAAAAACCATATTTATCCAAAAAACATACAATGAATGACCAATATCGTTACTTGCATCTTAGTGTGAAGCTTGTCATAAATAGAGGCTGGATTAAAAGTAAGGATGCAAAATGAGTAAGCTGTACGTTGGCTCTGAAGTCGGTCAATTAAGACGAGTATTATTAAATCGACCAGAACGAGCACTCACCCACCTCACCCCTTCTAACTGTCATGAACTGTTGTTTGATGATGTACTTGCGGTAGAAGCCGCGGGTGAAGAGCACGATGCTTTTGCAAAAACACTTAGCAACCAAGGTGTTGAAGTACTTTTGCTGCATGATCTACTCGTAGAAACGTTAGCAGTATCTGAAGCTCGTGAGTGGCTACTCAACACGCAGATCTCTGATTTCCGTTACGGCCCGACTTTCGCACATGACCTGCGTAACTACTTAGCTCAAATGGATAACGAGCACCTTGCAACTATCTTGCTTGGTGGATTGGCTTACTCTGAGCTACCGATCAAATCATCGTCGATGCTGCCAAAAATGCATCGCCCTCTCGATTTCGTTATTGAGCCTCTACCAAACCACCTATTTACCCGTGACACGTCATGCTGGGTTTACGGCGGCGTTTCACTGAACCCAATGATGAAACCGGCTCGCCAACGCGAAACCAACCACCTGCGTGCTATCTATCGTTGGCACCCTGTCTTTGCTGGCCAAGATTTCATTAAGTACTTTGGTGATGAAGATCTGCATTACGACAACGCTAACATTGAAGGCGGTGACGTATTAGTTATCGGTAAGGGCGCGGTACTAATCGGTATCTCTGAGCGTACTAAGCCGCAAGGCGTTGAGAACTTAGCGGCAAGCTTGTTCAAGTCAGGTCAAGCAACCGAAGTGATCGCCATTGATTTACCAAAACACCGTTCGTGCATGCACTTAGATACGGTTATGACTCATATGGATATCGATACTTTCTCGGTATACCCAGAGATCGTACGTAAAGACCTCGACACATGGCGCCTAACTCCAAAAGAAAACGGCGAAATGCGAGTTCAGAAAGCCGACAACTACCTAAGTGCAATTGAAGGCGCGTTAGGTATCGATCAGCTGAAGATCATCACCACTGGTGGTGACAACTACGAAGCTGAGCGTGAACAATGGAATGATGCAAACAACGTCCTAACGGTTAAACCAGGTGTCGTGATCGGCTACGAGCGTAACGTTTATACGAACGAGAAATACGACAAAGCGGGCATTGAAGTCCTAACGATCCCAGGTAATGAACTTGGCCGCGGCCGTGGTGGTGCTCGCTGTATGAGCTGCCCAATCGAGCGTGATGGTATCTAGCTAATCTTCGAAGTTAAAACCTCCCAGAAATCTAAAAAGGCTGATGTGTTATCCATCAGCCTTTTTTTAAACTCAAGATCAAATAATTATTCACAAAAGTAGCATTTATATGTTTAACTAGGCTCCTATATGATTCTCTAAGCTCAAGGAGCGAGATATGGCGTTTAATCTTCGCAACCGTAACTTTTTAAAACTACTCGACTTTACTCCAAAAGAGATCCAGTTCTTGCTTGATCTTTCTGCTGACTTAAAAAAAGCTAAATATGCAGGTACGGAACAAAAAAGGCTATCGGGTAAAAATATCGCTCTTATCTTTGAGAAAGCATCTACTCGTACGCGTTGCGCTTTTGAAGTGGCCGCTTTTGATCAAGGTGCACAGGTTTCTTATATTGGCCCGTCAGGCTCACAGATTGGCCAGAAAGAATCAATGAAAGACACCGCTCGCGTACTCGGCAGAATGTATGATGGCATCGAATATCGTGGTTTTGGCCAAGACATCGTAGAAGTACTTGGAGAACACGCAGGAGTACCTGTATGGAATGGCTTAACTGACGAATTCCACCCAACTCAGATCTTAGCTGATTTCCTCACCATGCTAGAGCACGGCCGTGGAAAGCTACTCCATCAAATGACTTTCGCTTACCTTGGTGATGCTCGCAACAATATGGGTAACTCACTACTGGTTGGCGCAGCAAAAATGGGCATGGACATTCGCCTTGTGGCCCCGCAAGAATTTTGGCCAGAGCAAGGGTTAATCGACCAGTGCCAAGCAATTGCCCAGTCAACGGGAGCCAAAATCACTTTAACTGAAAGCGTGGAAGAAGGGGTTAATGGCTGTGACTTCTTGTATACCGATGTTTGGGTTTCAATGGGCGAAGCACCAGAAGCTTGGGATGAACGTGTCGCCAAAATGAAGCCTTACCAAGTCAACATGGATGTAATTGAGAAAACACAGAACCCGAACGTGAAGTTCATGCACTGCCTCCCAGCATTTCATAACGATGAAACAGTTATAGGCAAACAAGTCGCTGAAAAATACGGCATGAATGGTTTGGAAGTCACTGACGAAGTATTTGAGTCTGATTACTCCATTGTATTTGATGAAGCAGAAAACCGTATGCACACCATCAAAGCAGTCATGGTCGCGACTCTCGGTCAGTAAACACGAAATGGCGTAATCAAAAGCTTGATGTAATCGCTTGCGATCACAAATCTTCAGCGTATAATTCTCGGCAATTTGTCTGAGAGTAGTGAAAATGACACCAATCAATGTTGCCAATACATTCAACGTTGCGAGTAAGCCTAAGCGCTTACTTAACGGTCTTTTCCGCTTTTCAGAACGTTTTTAGAGCCTCCCTTATTGGGGGGCTTTTTTATGGCTATTACTTAATTGTAGGGAAGAAGATCATGGCAAATTCGCTCTATCAAAAGCACATTATCTCAATTCCAGAGCTTTCTCGTGAAGAGCTTGAATTGATTGTTCAGACAGCAGGTCAATTAAAAGCTGAACCAAATCCTGAGCTGATTAAAAACAAAGTGATAGCGAGCTGTTTCTTCGAGCCTTCTACGCGTACTCGCTTATCTTTCGAAACCGCAATCCAACGCATTGGTGGCGATGTGATTGGTTTTGACAGCGGCGGTAATACCTCTTTAGCCAAAAAAGGGGAAACGCTTGCAGATTCTGTTCAGGTTATCTCTTCATACGTTGATGCCTATGTGATGCGTCACCCTCAAGAAGGCGCTGCGCGATTGGCGTCTGAGTTCTCTAACGGCGTACCAGTGATAAACGCAGGTGACGGTGCAAACCAACACCCAACGCAAACCCTGTTGGACTTATTTTCAATTGCTGAAACACAAGGTCGCCTAGATAACTTAAATGTAGCCTTCGTCGGTGACTTAAAGTATGGCCGTACGGTGCACTCTCTGACCCAAGCGTTGGCTAAATTTACCAACGTTCGCTTTTACTTCGTCGCTCCTGATGCACTCGCAATGCCAGACTACATCTGTGAAGAATTGGATGAAGCGGGTATCGAATACAGCTTACATACCGATATGGAAAGTGTGATTCCTGAGCTAGATATTCTCTACATGACACGAGTGCAAAAAGAACGTTTCGATGAATCTGAATACGCGCACATTAAATCAGCCTATATCTTAACAGCCGCACTACTTGAAGGCGCTCGTGAGAACCTAAAAGTTCTACACCCGCTACCGCGTGTTGATGAGATCACGACTGATGTAGACAAAACGCCACATGCTTATTACTTCGAGCAAGCCGAAAACGGCGTGTACGCGCGTGAAGCATTACTTGCTCTTGTGCTGAACGAAACCCTGTAATCAAGGAGATAAATCATGACTAAAGAAACTCAATTGCAAGTAGAAGCAATTAAAAACGGTACGGTTATCGATCATATCCCTGCAAACATTGGTATCAAGGTTTTGAAGCTTTTTGATATGCACAATTCCAACCAACGTGTCACGATCGGTTTAAACCTGCCTTCTTCTGCACTAGGTGGTAAAGATCTGCTCAAAATTGAGAACGTATTTGTAACTGAAGAGCAAGCCAACAAGCTGGCTTTGTATGCTCCACATGCGACCGTGAACCAAATCGAAGACTACGAAGTCGTTAAGAAACTGGCGTTAGAGCTGCCAGAAAAAATCAATGATGTATTTGAGTGCCCAAACACCAACTGCATTACTCATAATGAGCCAGTTGAAAGTAGCTTTAAGATCTTCGAAAAGAATGATGATGTACGACTCAAGTGCAAATACTGTGAAAAAGTATTCTCACGAGAGATCGTGACAGAAAGATAATCTAAAACGCATTATCAAAACTATGAAATACCTCGCCTGTGCGGGGTATTTTGCGCTTTACCTCACCCTATTTTCTAGGCACACTGAATCACGATTTTTATCTCACAAATGATGGAATAACCAATGACTAAAGTACTTCACACAGAATCAGCTCCAGCAGCAATCGGCCCATACGTACAAGGTGTTGACCTAGGAAATATGGTTCTGACTTCTGGTCAAATCCCAGTAAACCCAACAACAGGTGAAGTATCTGCAGATATCGCAGAACAAGCTCGCCAATCTCTTGAGAATGTACAAGCTGTTGTAGAAGCGTCTGGCCTAACAGTGAAAGACATCGTAAAACTAACCGTATTTGTTAAAGATCTAAACGACTTTGGTACTGTGAACGAAGTGTACGGCAAATTCTTCGACGAGCACGGTGTAGCTAACTACCCAGCGCGCTCTTGCGTTGAAGTAGCACGTCTGCCTAAAGATGTTGGTATCGAGATTGAAGCTATCGCTGTTCGCAAATAAGCGAATTCAAGATACAAAAAAGGTTGCCCAATTTGGCAACCTTTTTTATTTCCTAGAAGAAATATATCCAAGCAATAACAATTAGTTTGACGCGACTTTCTTCTGGTTTCGCATTTCAACTTCTTGGTCTAGAGACTCAAGCTTCTCTTTCATTTGCTCACGACAAGTATTCGCCAGCTCACGGATGTTAGACTTGTCGTAACCTTCAATACTCACTGGAGGTAGCATTTCAACAATCACATGTCCGTTATTCCAGCGGTTCAGCTTAATGCCGTCAGTAGAGCTACATACGATAGGAATAATTGGTAGTTCAGCACCTACTGCAGCATGGAAAGCACCTGTTTTAAATGGCAGTAAGCCACGACCACGTGAACGTGTCCCCTCTGGGAACATCCATACTGATACATCACTGCCTTTTAAGCTATTTACTACCTGATCGATCGTACCCACTGCTTTTGAACGGTTTGCACGATCAATTAAGATATTACCCGTCAACCAGTAAAGCTGACCAAACAACGGCATCCACGCTAGGCTTTTCTTACCAACAGTTACTACTTTAGGCGTCACAGCTGATGATACGGTGAATAAATCCCAGTTGTTTTGGTGGTTGGCAATATACACATGCTGGCCACGAGAGTACGCATCTTCAGGGATACGCAATTCTAATGTGATACCAAATACTTTAGACATACGGCCAAAGTAACGACCGAAAGTAAATACGTGCTTTGGGTTACGAGGGCTAAATAAGCAGTAACCACAGCCAAATACAAACATCACTACCGCAAATACTGCGAGTGCTAATACACGTAACAGTGCAATCATTTTTGTTCTCCACGAACAAGGCTAGGCTTACTAACCAAGTACAACTTATAAAAAAACCGAAACCTAAGTTTCGGTTTAGCTCTAACTATTTTCCAAACTGGCGGCTAGTTTACCCTGACTCGCGAAAACGCTCAATATTTGCGCCAAGAGCAGACAGTTTGTCTTCAATCTTATCGTAACCACGGTCGATATGATAAATACGGTCGACAATCGTTTCGCCTTGCGCAATACAACCCGCAATTACTAAGCTTGCTGAAGCACGTAGATCGGTAGCCATCACTTGCGCACCGCTCAGGTGCTCAGTTTCACCACAAATCGCTGTGTTACCTTCAATTTCCGCTTTTGCGCCCATACGTTGTAACTCAGGAATATGCATGAAACGGTTTTCAAAAATCGTTTCTGTAATCACACCGCTGCCTTTCGCCATCATATTCAGAAGCGTAAACTGCGCTTGCATATCAGTCGGGAAACCTGGATGAGGTGCGGTCACAATCTTAACCGCTTTCAGTTCGCGATCCGTCATGTCTAAGCTGATCCAGTTTTCACCGGTTTCAACTTTAGCACCCGCTTCTTCCAGCTTAGCTAATGCCGCTTCAAGAAGGTGAGCACTGGTATTACGACAAACCACTTTACCGCCAGATACCGCTGCTGCAACCAGGAAAGTGCCGGTTTCAATTCGGTCTGCAACTACAGAATGTTGACCACCACCAAGGCGTTCAACACCTTCGATAGTAATAGTATCAGTACCTGCACCAGAAATTTTAGCGCCTAGCTTATTTAAGAACTCAGCTGTATCGACAATTTCAGGTTCACGTGCTGCATTATCTAGTACAGTTTTACCTTCAGCTAATGTCGCAGCACACATGATGGTGATAGTAGCGCCAACGCTCACTTTATCCATCACGATATGAGCGCCTTTCAAGCGACCATCAACCGTTGCTTTTACGTAACCGTCTTCTAAAACGATTGTTGCACCAAGCTGCTCTAAACCGTGAATATGCAGATCCACAGGGCGAGCACCAATCGCACAACCACCAGGCAATGACACTTGGCCATGACCAAAACGAGCCACCAACGGGCCTAATGCCCAAATTGATGCACGCATGGTTTTTACTAAATCATACGGCGCGCAATATTCATTGATGCCGCTGCCATCCACATGCACGCTACCATTACGACTTACTTTAGCACCAAGGCGCTTCAGCAATTCCATCGTAGTATCGATATCACGCAAATGAGGAACATTACTTACTTCTACTGGTTCTTCAGCAAGGATTGAAGCAAATAAAATTGGAAGTGCAGCATTTTTTGCACCTGAAATCGTCACTTCACCTTTCAGTGGAGCATCCGATCCAATAACTCGAAACTTTTCCATTTTAAACCTTACAGAGACATCAGTTTCTTATCGCGTTCCCACTCTTCAGGCGTGAAAGCCTTAATCGAAAGAGCGTGGATATCGTTACGTTGAATGTACTCCATCAACGGACCGTAAATCAGTTGCTGTTTCTTAACGCGGTTCATACCGTCGAAACATGGATCTACTGCGATAACTTCATAGTGGCTGCCTTCGCCCTTCACGATAAGTTCTTGAAGGTTCAGTGCCTCTGCTAATAATTCTTGTACTTTTGTGCTGTCCACAAATTACCCCTGCCTAATCTTTTATGTGTTCTGCCATCAATGGCTGGATATTGCTCAATTGGAACAACGTTCGTAATTGTTCTGGCACGAAACTGAGCATTATATGACAGTTTTGATTTTTTGCATGCTCTATTAAGTGAATTAGCATCACCATTCCCGCTGAATCGATACGATTGACACTTTTTAAATCAATCTCAGCGCGAGATTGATTGATTTTTAAACGGGATAGTGACTTCCACAAACTAGGAACACAGTCCCTATCCAGGTCGCCGCTCAGCGAGAATTCGCTGTTACTTATCTGCTTCCACTGAGAATGACTCATTACTACTTACTCTCAAAGCGAATTGGTTGTTGCGCCAGTTTTTCCAGTTCTTCCGCTACTGACAAAATGCCCTGCTGACGAATTTTACTGTTCCACTCAGACTGTTTACTCGACAATAAACTAATGCCTTCCGCTACCATATCAAAAGCTTTCCATTCCCCGGTTTTCTTATTCTTGCGAAGCTTGAATTCCAGTTTGATGTTTGGTCGAGGCGAGTCAACGATATCCACTTTAACGCTAGCAATGCGACTATCAGGTTTGATGACTGGCTCTGGCCCAAACTCGATCGTTTGGTTAGTATATTGAGTTAACACTTGAGCGTAAGACGTTACTAAGTAGCTTCTAAATGCATCAATAAACACACCTACATCTGCTCTGTCTGCCCCTTTTAAATTAGGACCTAACAACTTCAATGCGGCATATTTGGCATTGATATATGGCATCAATTCTTCTTCAACAATCACCTTTAATAACTCAGGGTCTTGCTGAATGTTCGCTTGTTCACTCTTCAAACGTTCAAACGACACTTCCGCCACTTGCCTCATCATTTGGTACGGTTGAGTGCTATCAACTTTTTGAGCCAACACTTGCGATGAAAAAAGAAATGCCATCGCGATTACAAATAGTTTTTTCATTGTTGCCTCTATTCTGTTTTCTCGTCAGAGCCGCCAACGCTGTAAAGCACTTGGCCGATTAAGTCTTCAAGTACCAAAGCCGACTTGGTGTCTTCAATAAAGTCCCCATCTACCAGCATCTCTTCGTCTTCGAAGATGAAGCCCGGCACTAAACTAATATACTGTTCGCCAATCAAACCCGAGGTTAATATCTGAGCGCTAGAAGTATCTGGGAACTGCGAATATTGACCGTCAATCGACAGCGATACCACAGGCAGATAACTTTCTGGATCCAGTTCGATACTATTAACTCGCCCAACCACTACTCCACCAACTTTGACTGGAGAACGTACTTTCAAGCTACCAATATTGTCGAACGTTGCTTTCAGAGTATAAGTATTGTTCGAGCCCAGGCCTTTTACGTCAGCAACTTGAAAAATCATTACCAAGATTGCGCAAATTCCAGCAAGTACAAAGCTGCCGACCCATAATTCTAATTTTCGTGTTTGCTGCATGATTAATTCCCAAACATCAATGCGGTAAGTACAAAGTCTAGCCCCAATACAGCTAGAGAAGAGTGCACAACGGTACGTGTTGTTGCGCGGCTAATACCTTCCGAGGTTGGTATTGCATCGTAACCATTAAATAAAGCAATCCAAGTGACCGTAATTGCAAACGCCATACACTTGATCATGCTGTTGCCAATATCACGTCCTAACTCGACTGAGGACTGCATCGCTGACCAAAAGCTTCCGTGGTCGATACCTTTCCAGTCAACTCCAACTAATTGCCCGCCCCAAATGCCGACAGCCATGAAGATCATTGCGAGTAAAGGCATCGAGATCAGTCCGGCCCATAAACGAGGAGCTATGACTCTTTTCAAAGGGTCGACCGCCATCATTTCTAAGCTCGATAGTTGCTCAGTGGCCTTCATTAAACCAATTTCAGCCGTTAAGGCGGAACCGGCTCGGCCTGCAAATAGTAATGCTGTCACCACAGGGCCCAGCTCGCGTAACAACGACAACGCCACCATCTGACCTAGGCTGCCTTCAGCGCCATAATCAATCAAAATTACGTAGCCCTGCAAGCTCAACACCATGCCGATAAACAAACCAGACACAATGATGATTGCTAAAGACTGAACGCCAACGCTGTACAACTGCTTAACGAGAAGCGGAAAATTTTTCAGCCTAGGTAGACTCGCCAGCGCGCCAAACAACATTAAGCTTGCCCGGCCAAAAGCTTCACAAATAGACAGCGCTCGCCGACCAAAACCTGCGATAGAATTTAATATCATACTAAAATAAATCCCTTTCTATACTTTGCGCAGGAAAACGAAATGGAACAGGTCCATCGGCTTCTCCTTGCAAAAACTGCTGAACTCGCGGGTCTGAGTTTGCGCGTAACTCTTCAGGAGATCCACTGGCGATAATTTTGCCATCAGCCAATAAATACACCCAATCAGCAATACTCATGACTTCTGGTACATCATGAGAAACCACGATAGACGTCAGGCCTAGTGCTTGGTTCAAGTTTCGAATAAGTTCAACCAGTACGCCCATGGTGATTGGGTCCTGACCGACAAATGGCTCATCATACATAATGAGTTCAGGGTCCAGCGCTATTGCTCTAGCTAACGCCGCACGTCTAGCCATACCACCGGAGAGTTCACTTGGCATCAACTGCGCTGCACCGCGTAGCCCCACCGCTTCAAGCTTCAATAACACAATAGTCCGGATCAACTCTTCACTGAGTTCAGTATGCTCCCTCAATGGAAACGCTACATTGTCGAATACATTTAGATCTGTGAATAAAGCGCCTGATTGAAACAGCATGCTCATTTTTTTACGAGCACGATAAAGCTTACGTCGAGATAAAGATGGGATATTTTCACCATCGAACCAAATCTCCCCAGACTCAGGAAGGATTTGACCGCCAATGAGGCGTAACAATGTCGTTTTACCAATCCCTGATGGCCCCATAATTGCGGTAATTTTACCTTTAGGGACTTGTAAGGTGACATTATCAAAAATGGGTCTGTTCCCTCGTGAAAAGCTGAGGTTATTCACCTTCACGAGTTCAGTAGTAGGCATAATTTAGCTTTAATCCTTGCTCTGAAAGCACTAATGATAGCCGTTATCATAAGCACTATAGTACGGAATTAAAAGCACTGTTCGATTTATGGAAGGAAAACCATAAGCGCATCAAATAATACGGAAAGTGTCGGGTAAATTGCTGTATTTCACGCTTTCTTTACAGTTAACTAAGAATTAATTGAAACAGTGGCTTCCCTTTTATCCAGCAACACGTCAAAATTAGCGGTTAATTGTCTCTTTTTATATTTTTTTTAGGAATCATCATGCTTGAAGCCGTTGCGTTTCTTATTGTAGGTCTCGTATTTTTAGTTTGGAGTGCTGATAAACTGGTTTTCGGCGCGGCAGCACTTGCTCGTAATGTCGGTATTTCTCCACTAGTGATCGGTATGACTATCCTTGCAATGGGATCATCCGCTCCGGAAATGATGGTTTCTGCGACCGCTGCATTAGATGGTAAAACGGATACTGCAGTAGGTAATGTTCTGGGCTCTAACATCGCGAACATTGCATTAATCCTTGGTATTACCGCACTGATTAAGCCGCTTTCTATTAGCTCTGGCGTTATTCGCCGTGAACTCCCATTGATGATTGGTGTCACCTTACTAGCAGGTGCGTTACTTTGGGATAGCCACTTAGGTTTTTACGAAGGTGTATTACTGTTTGTTCTTTTTGGTGTTTTCTTATTTACGATGCTGCAAATTAGCCGCAAAGAAAAAAACAAAGGCGATGCATTTTTAGAAGAGCAAGAATCAGAAATCCCTGAAGGCGTGAGCAATGCTAAAGCAGCAATGTGGGTGGTAATCGGTCTTATCATTTTACCATTAGCCGCCGATATGCTTGTCGACAATGCAGTTGTCATAGCTAAATACTTCGGCATGAGTGACCTTGTGATCGGCCTAACCATTATTGCTATCGGTACTAGCCTTCCAGAACTAGCTGCTTCATTAGCGGGCGTAATGAAGGGTGAAGATGATATGGCAGTAGGTAACATTATCGGCTCAAACGTCTTTAACATTCTTGCCGTTATGGGGATCCCAGGCATCCTTAACCCATCGATTCTAAGTGAGTTTGCGATGGGTCGTGATTTTTGGGTAATGCTTGGCGTATCTCTACTATTAGTTGTGATGGCGCTTGGTAAATCTCGCAGTGTCAATCGTATCGAAGGTGGCATTCTCATGGTGAGCTTCTTTGCTTACCAAGCCTACTTATTCATGAATATGGCCGCATAACAAACCATAGATTTAGTTAGAGTGCAGTGTATTAACTCTGGAGTATTAGATGTCTCAATCATTTGATTATCGTAGTGTTGCCAAGCAAGTATTAGATACTGAAATCGCAGGATTAGCTCAGTTAGACCAATATTTTAACGACGATTTTTGCCAAGCTTGTGACCGTATCCTTAACAACAAAGGCAAGGTTGTTGTGATGGGTATGGGTAAGTCAGGCCATATTGGTAATAAAATTGCCGCGACACTAGCCAGCACAGGGACATCTGCTTTCTTTGTTCACCCGGGTGAAGCCGCTCACGGTGACTTAGGTATGATAGAGCCAGGGGATATCGTAATTGCGATATCAAACTCTGGAGAATCATCGGAAATACTCAGTTTATTTCCAGTACTCAAACGCCTTAATATTTGCATCATCAGTATGACCGGCAAGCCACAATCGAACATGGCGAAGCTTGCTGATTTACACTTGCAAATCACCATTCCTAAAGAGGCATGCCCGCTAGCCTTAGCCCCTACGACTAGCACAACAGCCACCTTAGTCATGGGTGACGCATTAGCTATGGCGTTATTGCAAGCAAGAGGATTTACCGCTGAAGATTTTGCGTTATCCCACCCAGGTGGTGCATTAGGTCGTAAATTGTTACTCAAACTAGAAGACATCATGCATACAGGCAGTGCATTGCCTATCGTTCATCCAAATGCACTTGTCCGAGATGCGCTTCTAGAAATCTCTCAAAAAGGTTTAGGCATGACCGCGGTTGTCGATGATAACAACCAAATGCTTGGCATCTTCACTGATGGCGATTTACGTCGAATCTTAGATAAACGAATTGATATCCACTCTACCCCAATAGGTGAAGTGATGACCGTTAGCCCAACCGTGGCAGAGCCAAACATGCTCGCTGTCGAAGGGCTAAACTTAATGCAGGCAAAAAGTATCAACGGCTTAATGCTATGCGAAAACGGCACTCTTGTTGGTGCTTTGAATATGCATGACCTACTAAAAGCTGGAGTAATGTAATGTCACAACTCGTTCAAACATTATATGGCGAAGTAGACCAAAATATTTTAGATATAGCGAAAGACATTAAGCTGTTAATTTGTGATGTCGATGGCGTCTTCTCTGATGGCCGAATTTACATGGGCAATAATGGCGAAGAACTTAAAACTTTTCATACGCGAGATGGCTACGGCGTAAAGTCACTGATGAATGCTGGCATTGAAATTGCCATCATTACAGGCCGAAAATCCCAAATTGTTGAAAATCGCATGACCGCTTTAGGTGTATCACTCATCTACCAAGGCCAAGATGACAAAGTGAAGGCGTATTACGACATCTGCGAAAAGCTCAACATCGCACCCGAGCACACTGGTTACATTGGGGATGACCTAATAGACTGGCCAGTGATGGAAAAGGTGGCTCTGAAAGTTTGTGTGGCCGATGGACACCCTTTGCTTGCCCAACGTGCTAACTACATCACCACGATTAAAGGCGGCCATGGTGCTGTTCGTGAAGTTTGCGACTTGATCCTCGAAGCACGTAATGAACTTGATAGTCATAAAGGCCTAAGTATATGAGTTTGTCTCGTATCCTTTATTTGATACTAATTTTTATCTGCACTTGGTCGGCGTATTACCTGTACGACAAAGAAAGCAGCCACACCGTTCAAGTAGCACCTAACTTAGAGCTACCAATGTTCAGTGGAAAAAAGCTCGATAATATTACCTATAATCCAGATGGTATTCGCAGTCACCAAATCGAATCGACTCACTTAGATCACTACGCGAAAAGTGGCGATACTATTTTTGAGAACCCTATTCTATCGGTATTTCGAGATGGGCATACGATTGAGTGGCAAGTCACAGCTCGCCGCGCAGTGATGAGCGAAGATCAAGAGCTTACCCTATACGACAATGTAGTAGTCAAAAACCTACTGCCCGATGCAAGTTTTGACACGATGACGACGGATAAATTTATTATTGAACTCGTTAGCCGTGATTTCCGGTCTGATACTCCAGTACATATGATCGGTCCCCAATTTGAAACAGAGGGGCAAGCTATGAAAGGCAATTTTGATAGCAATACCGCAACCCTCTTTAATAATGTTCAAGGTAGATATGAAACTCTTACACCTTAGCTTACTGGCTTTCGCGTTTGCCGCTCCAAACGCCCTAGCGCTGTCTTCAGATACTGAGCAGCCTGTTTACATCGATTCAGACACCCAGCAACTTGATATGAAAAGCAGTCAAGTGACTTTTGTTGGTGATGTACAGCTAAAACAAGGCAGCATCAATATCGATGCCGACAAGATCATTGTTTCACAAGATGCTAAGACCAGTGAAATCCAATCAATTAGAGCCTTTGGAAAACCAGCTACGTTTTCTCAGCTGACTGATGACGGAAAAACATTGAATGGCCAAGCGAACGAACTTAACTATGAACTCGTCACTGATAAGCTAATCATGACCAATGATGCAATGCTCTCTCAAGATGGCAGCACCATTCGCGGTTCAAAGATCACTTATCAAATCACGTCACAGAAGCTAGTCGCTGATAGTAATGAAAACGAACGTGTTTCTACCGTCTTACAACCAGCTCAAGCGAATAAATAACTATGGCAGTATTGAAAGCGCAGAACCTAGCGAAAACCTATAGCAAACGGAAAGTAGTAACTGACGTAAGTCTGCAGGTGGAATCAGGACAAATTGTCGGTCTACTTGGGCCAAACGGAGCGGGTAAAACCACGTCTTTTTACATGATTGTCGGCCTCGTCGCACGCGATGAAGGCACCATCAGCATTGACGATAAAGACATCAGCATTCTGCCAATGCACAACCGTTCACGCTTAGGTATCGGCTACTTACCGCAAGAAGCATCCATATTCCGTAAGCTATCGGTTGAAGACAACATCATGGCGGTTCTGCAAACGCGTGAAGAACTGACTAATGAACAACGCCAAGATAAGTTGGAAGATCTTCTAGAAGAGTTTCATATTCAACATATTCGACACAGCGCTGGTATGGCGCTATCTGGTGGTGAGCGCCGTCGTGTTGAAATTGCCCGTGCGTTAGCTGCTAACCCACAGTTCATCCTACTCGACGAACCATTCGCAGGCGTGGACCCAATCTCGGTTATCGATATCAAAAAAATCATCGAACACCTACGTGATAGAGGCTTAGGCGTACTGATCACCGATCATAACGTACGTGAAACCTTAGATGTGTGTGAGAAAGCTTATATCGTAAGCCAAGGCCATCTGATTGCTGAAGGAACACCTGAAGACGTTCTCAATAACGAACAAGTAAAACAAGTTTATCTAGGTGAACAATTCCGTCTATGATTAGATAGAGAGCATCGCTAAGTCTAAAAATAATAATAAGGTAAGTAATACTGAATGAAACCCTCATTACAACTTAAGCTAGGTCAACAGTTAGCAATGACGCCTCAGTTACAGCAAGCGATCCGCTTGTTGCAACTGTCGACATTGGATTTACAGCAAGAAATTCAAGAAGCTCTCGAATCTAACCCACTACTTGACGTAGAAGAAGGGGAAGAAACACCTGCAATAGACGAAAAGCAAAGTAATGAGGAAAAAGAAGCCTCAGCAGAAGTGACTTCAGAAGCTTCAACAGAGGCCGACCTACCAGACAGTTCTGACCTCATTGAAAAGTCAGAAATCAGCAACGACCTTGAAATCGATACCACTTGGGAAGATGTCTACAGCGCCAATACAGGCAGTACAGGTATTGCTGTCGATGACGACATGCCCGTCTACCAAGGTGAAACTACGCAAAGTCTTCAAGACTACTTATTATGGCAACTCGATTTAACTCCGTTTAGCGAAACCGACCGTACAATCGCTTTTGCCATCATTGATGCCATTGACGATTACGGTTACCTCACCACCTCCGTTGAAGATATCTTAGAAAGCTTTGATAACGAAGAGATTGAGTTAGACGAAGTTGAAGCCGTGCGTAAGCGTGTCCAGCAATTCGACCCGTTAGGCGTTGCATCAAACAACCTACAAGATTGCCTATTACTGCAACTTGCTACTTTCCCGGAAGACACGCCTTGGTTAAATGAAGCAAAACTCGTGCTGTCTAATCATATTGATCAACTGGGTAATCGTGACTACAAACTGGTCATCAAAGAAACCAAGTTGAAAGAAGCAGAACTGCGAGAAGTACTGCAGCTCATACAGCAACTCGACCCTCGTCCAGGAAGTAAAATCACTCCAGATGAGACCGAGTATGTAGTGCCTGACGTTTCCGTATTCAAAGACCGTGGCAAATGGCTTGTCACTATCAACCCAGATAGCGTGCCTAAATTAAAAGTTAACCAGCAGTACGCTCAGTTAGGTAAAGGCAACAGTGCTGATAGCCAGTACATTCGCTCGAATTTGCAAGAAGCAAAGTGGTTAATAAAAAGCCTAGAAAGTCGAAACGAGACGCTGCTCAAAGTTGCAAGATGTATAGTTGAACATCAGCACGATTTCTTCGAACATGGCGAAGAAGCAATGAAACCTATGGTGCTAAACGATGTAGCACTGGATGTAGACATGCATGAATCCACAATTTCTCGTGTTACAACACAGAAATTTATGCACACCCCTCGTGGGATATTTGAACTGAAATACTTCTTCTCTAGTCACGTCAACACCGACAATGGCGGAGAGTGTTCATCAACAGCAATACGTGCACTGATTAAAAAGTTGGTAGCGGCGGAAAATATCGCCAAACCACTGAGTGATAGCAAAATTGCTGCCTTACTGGCTGACCAAGGAATTCAGGTTGCTAGACGGACAATAGCGAAATACCGTGAATCTCTGGGCATTGCCCCATCGAGTCAGCGTAAACGCCTGCTATAAGCTAGTTTAGTTATAGATATCAGACAACTAACTGAAAAGGAACGTCTATGCAAATCAATATTCAAGGCCATCACGTTGATCTTACCGATTCAATGCAAGACTATGTTCACTCAAAATTTGAAAAGCTAGAGCGCTTTTTCGACCATATTAATAACGTTCAAGTGGTATTGCGCGTAGAGAAAATTCATCAAATCGCAGAAGCCACGCTTCATGTAAACCAAGGCGATATCCACGCTACGGCAGACGATGAAAATATGTATGCAGCAATCGATGCACTCGTCGATAAACTTGTCCGTCAACTCAATAAGCACAAAGAAAAGCTAAGTAGTCACTAACATGCAATTAAGCGAAGTACTTTCATTGGACTGCACTAAAAGTGCAGTCCAATGCACAAGCAAAAAAAGAGCCCTAGAACTGATCAGCCAGATTGTCGCTGAGAATACGGGGCAAGACTCTACCGAGCTATTCGAATGTATGCTCAGCCGCGAAAAAATGGGCAGTACTGGGATTGGTAACGGCATCGCCATTCCTCACGCTCGTATGCATTCAAGCGATAAAGCCATTGCTGTGCTACTCCAATGCCAAGATCCAATCGAATTCGACTCTATCGATAATCGCCCTGTTGACCTACTGTTTGCTCTTCTGGTACCAAGTGAACAATGTAAAGAGCATCTTAAAACCCTTTCTTGTATGGCAGAGCGACTTAACGATAAGAAAACGCTAAAACAGCTACGCGGGGCTCAATCCGATCAAGAGCTGTACGACATCATGACCACGGCCTAAACTTTACACATGAATAAAATGCGATTAATCGTTGTCAGCGGCCAATCTGGAGCTGGAAAAAGTGTGGCACTTCGAGTGCTAGAAGATTTAGGTTATTACTGTGTTGATAATTTGCCAGTTAACCTATTAGGCGACTTCGTCTCTTCAATTAAAGATAGCAACCAAAACGTTGCCGTCAGCATTGATATTCGCAACCTACCTAAAGAGCCAACGTTGGTATCTGATGCTTTAGATAAACTCAAAGCGTCAAACAATATTGACGTCGATGTCCTATTCCTCGATGCCAACAAAGAAACATTATTAAAACGCTACAGTGAAACGAGACGTATCCACCCTCTATCACTCAGCGCCGAGAAGCTTTCCTTAGACCAAGCGATAGAGCTAGAGAAAACGCTGCTTTCTCCTCTGATTGAGCAAGCTAATCTAATCTTAGACAGCAGCAATCAAACACTTTACGAACTCAGTGAAATGGTGCGGCTGAAAATTGAAGGCCGTGAGAAACAAGAATTAATCATGGTGTTCCAATCATTTGGATTTAAATACGGCCTACCTAACGACGCCGATTACGTCTTTGATGTACGCTTCTTACCCAACCCTCACTGGGAACCCGATTTACGCCCACTCACCGGCTTAGATGCGCCAATCCATTCATATTTGGAACAGCACCAAGAAGTGATTGAGCTAAAACACCAAATCCAAAGCTTTGTTGAGCAGTGGCTGCCAATGCTAGAAAAGAACAACCGCAGCTATCTAACCGTTGCTATTGGTTGTACTGGCGGCAAGCATCGTTCTGTGTACTTAACGCAAAAAATTGGTGAGTACTTTGCTGAATCTGGCCACCAAGTTCAAATTCGACACGCATCATTGGAAAAGAATAAATAGGAAATATTGTGGAACTAAGCAGAACCGTTTTGATTCAGAATAAGCTTGGTCTGCATGCTCGTGCGGCCGTCAAACTTGTTGAACTGGCCCAAAGCTATCAAGCCACCATCACCATTCTCAGTGAAGAAGATAAATGTGCAACCGCAGATAGCGTGATGGGGCTACTGATGCTTGAATCCGCTCAAGGGCAGCACATTACTATTCAAGCGAATGGTTCAGATGCAGGGGAGGCGCTTGAAGCCGTCTGTCATCTCATTGAAGACAAGTTTGATGAAGGCGAATAACCCACCAACCTCTCCTCCTTTGGTACAACCAGCCAACTAAATCTGCTTCCCCCACAAGTTATTATTAAATAAGGCCTAGAATTAAGTTACTATTCAAAGCATTGTGAGAATAACGAGGTAGGGGGAAACATGGCAGAGCAATTAGAATTCGACCAAGCTCACCAAACCCTCCAAGAAGTCAGCGAAGCCTTAGAAAATGGCCGCTTTGTTCATGTACGCCGCCAACTTCAGGACATGGAACCTGAAGATATCGCGCACCTGCTTGAAGCCTCCCCACGAAAAAGTCGTGAAGTGCTTTGGCAACTCACCGATCCCGAAGATTACGGTGAAATCCTTGATGAGTTAAACGAAGACGTAAAAGATGCTTTGGTGTCCAAAATGGCACCAGAGACTCTAGCAGAAGCAACAGAAGGCATGGAAACCGATGATGTTGCCTACGTACTTCGAAGCTTACCTGATGACGTTTCGCGTGAAGTCTTATCTCAAATGGACTCCGCTGATCGTGCTTTAGTAGAAACCGCGCTTTCGTACCCAGAAGATTCCGCCGGTGCACTGATGAACACCGATGTTGTGACCATTCGTGGTGACGTCGACATCGATGTCGTTCTTCGCTATATGCGAATGCGTGGCGAACTGCCTGAAGCTACAGATGCGCTTTATGTCATTGATGAAGATAACCGTCTTATTGGTAATCTCTCCATTACGGCGTTGATCACCACTCAACCTGATGTCCCAGTGTCAGAAGTGATGGAAAACGCAGACGAAGCTATCGCCGTTGAAACCAGTGCTTCAGACATTGCTAGCCTATTTGAAAGGCGTAACTGGGTCTCTGCTCCTGTTGTTGATGAAAACCAACATCTGGTCGGCCGTATTACCATCGATGACGTGGTAGATGTGATCCGTGAAGATGCCGAACACTCAATGATGAGTATGGCGGGTATGGACGACGATGAAGACACCTTCGCTCCGGTCGTAAAATCAGCGCGCCGTCGTAGTGTGTGGCTCGGTGCTAACGTGCTCGCGGCACTTGCAGCAGCATCAGTATCCAACATGTTCGAAGCGACCTTAGATCAAATGGCTGCGATCGCGGTACTTATGACGATTGTTCCTTCGATGGGTGGGGTTGCCGGAAACCAAACTGTTGCATTGGTGATTCGTGGTTTGGCTCTTGGTCATATCGGTGACAGTAACAAACGCGAACTTCTACTCAAAGAAGCCGCGATTGGCTTCCTTAACGGGATTCTTTGGGCATGCATCATTGGCGGTATTGTGGTGGCGTGGAAAGGAAACTGGATTTTAGGTGGGATCATCTCAGCAGCAATGATGACTAACTTAATTGTTGCAGGTATAGCAGGTGTAACCATCCCTGTAATGCTTAAGAAAATGAATATCGACCCAGCCCTCGCAGGCGGTATGGCGCTTACCACAGTGACCGATGTAATTGGCTTATCCGTATTCCTTGGACTAGCCACCATCTTGATCTAACTATCAAACAGATAAACAAAAAGGGCTTGATGATTATCAAGCCCTTTTCTTTTATTTGAAGACTAGTTCAGTTACTCGCCCGCAACCTTCATTGACTCAAGTAAAATAGAACCCGTTTGGATTTGAGAGCGCGTTTCCACATCATTACCTACAGCAACAATCTGGTTGAACATATCTTTTAGGTTACCTGCAATCGTTACTTCAGACACTGGAAATTGGATTTCACCATTTTCGACCCAGAAGCCCGCAGCACCGCGTGAATAGTCGCCAGTTACTGTATTAACACCCTGCCCCATCACTTCCGTGACTAGGAAGCCAGTACCTAACTCTTTAAGCATTTGTTCGTGGTTTTGACCGGTAGATTTAACAAACCAGTTATGAATACCACCAGCATGGCCTGTTGGCGTCATATCCATCTTGCGAGCTGCGTAGCTAGTTAACAAGTAAGTAGCCAATACGCCATCAGTGATAATTTCGCGGTCTTGGGTGAATACGCCTTCACTATCGAACGGGCTAGAAGCCAAACCACGTAACACATGCGGGCGCTCTGAAATGTTGAACCATTCAGGAAGGATTTGCTTGCCTAAGTGGTCCAATAGGAACGAAGATTTTCGGTAAAGGTTTCCACCGCTAATCGCCATCACTAGGTGACCCATTAAGCCTGTCGCTACATCGGCGGCAAACATAATTGGATACTGCCCCGTCGCTAACTTACGAGCATCTAAACGACTTACCGTTTTTTCCGCCGCTTCTTGGCCAACTTTCTCTGGAGTCCACAAGTCGTCGCGGTGACGCGCTAATGTGTAGCTATAGTCACGTTCCATTTCACCGTTTTTGCCTTCACCAATCACACAACAACTGGTGCTGTGACGGCTAGAAGCATAGCTAGCTAGCAAACCGTGGCTGTTACCGTACACTTTCAAACCATAGTGACTGTCGTAGCTCGCGCCATCACTTTGCTTGATTTTATCGCTGTATGATAATGCTTGTCTCTCAGCTGCAATGGCTATTTCTGCGGCTGCATCAGGGTTTGGTTCATCAGGGTGAAAAAGGTCTAAATCGGGGATATCCTGAACCATCAGTTCTTTTGGCGCTGGACCCGCATATTTATCTTCAGAGGTATACTGAGCAATATCCAAAGCGGCAGCCACAGTTTGGGCAATCGCTTTTTCGCTTAAATCAGATGTAGATGCGCTACCCTTTTTCTGACCACGGTAAACCGTAATACCAAGTGCACCATCACTATTAAATTCAACGTTTTCCACTTCACACATGCGAGTAGAAACGCTCAAGCCGGTAGACTTTGTAATTGCCACTTCTGCAGCGTCTGCACCAACCGCGGCAATGTCTAATGCTTTCGCAACGGCTGCTTCTAGCTCAACACGTTGCTGAGCGACTTGCTGTTTCACATCCATATCTAATCTAATTTTTAATATCAATATTACGTAGGATAACAAGAATTTCGCATTCTCCCCACGATTCTTGCTAAAATAGCCATATATTCGTATGAGATAGTGATATAGGCAGAAAAGATGGCCCGCAAAAATCAGAAAGCCCCTTGGGAACCTGAAGAAGAAATCATTTGGGTAAGCCGTACCGAAATGAAAGAAGACATGGAAGCACTTCAAGTATTAGGTGAAGAATTAGTAACATTAAAGCCTTCTGTGTTGGAAAAGTTTCCACTGTCAGAAGAGCTAGCTGAAGCAATCAAAGACGCGCAACGTTTTAAAAATGAAGCGAAGCGTCGTCAGCTGCAATACATCGGTAAGCTAATGCGTAATATCGATCCAGAGCCAATCCAAGCCGCTCTCGATAAAGTACGTAACAAGCACTCTCAAGCAACGGCTGAGCTGCACAAACTAGAACAAATGCGTGATCGTATTATCTCTGAAGGTGATACCGCGATTTCAGAGGTAGTTGAAGCTCACCCAAGTGTAGATCGCCAGCGCTTACGCCAACTTGCTCGCCAAGCGAACAAAGAGAAAAAGGCAAACAAGCCAGCAAAAGCTTTCCGTGAGATCTTCCAACTTCTGAAAGAACTTAACGAAGACGCTTAATCTCGCGTATCAATAAAAAAGACCTAGCACATTCGCTAGGTCTTTTTGTATCTGCATCTATCGCTTTCATACAGCACTATTCGCCAGCGCGTACAAACCCACTCAAAATAGGCTCGTTGTGATCACTGGTTAGCCCTTGAATGCCTTCAGCAACTAAGACTTTACCTTGGGCAACAAAAGCGAACTTGTTCGCAATGCTTCTAGCATCGCCAATATGATGGGTCACCATTAAGACGGTAATATTTCGTTCAGCCGCTAACTGCTTCACTAAGGCGAGCATCTCTTCTCTGAGCAGCGGATCTAACGCCGAGAAAGGCTCATCGAGTAACCAAATATCATGAGGCTGTACAAAGCACCGTGCCAACGCCACACGTTGTCTCTGCCCGCCAGAGAGCTGTTCAGGTAACCGGTCTAAATAATCTTCCACGCCAACCTGCGTTGCAGCATCTACTACCCGCAGCTTTTGCTCTTGATTAAGCTTCAAGCCAGGGTGTAAGCCCAGACCAATGTTTTCACGTACAGTTAAATGCGCAAACAGGTTATGCTCTTGGAATAACATCGCCAATGGGCGTTGATGCGCTTCTAGTCCTACTAATTGGGTACCATCAGCCGTAATCGAGCCTTGGGTCGGTTCAATAAATCCCGCCACCAGCGCTAATAAGGTCGACTTACCCGCGCCGCTCGGCCCCATAACAGCGACAATATCGCCTTGCTGAGCTTCAAAATCGAAAGTGAATAGCTCTTGCTGATAATGGTAATGAACATTGCTCATAGTTAACATGATGGCTTCCTTGGTTTCGAGGTCAGTAAGCGTTCAATCACAGTAAAACTGCCCACACTTAGCAGCAGCAGACTCACAGAAACAACCGCAGCAGCTTCCATTTGATAACTACCTAACAGCTGGAAAAGATAAAGCGGTAGCGTTCTAAACTCTTGGCTGCCAAACAAAGCAATCGCACTCAAATCGCCTATCGACAACATAAAACTAATAGAAAAAGCTTGAGCAATCGGCTTACGCAATGCGCGCCACTCAACCAATTTAAATCGATTAAACCCTGTCATACCTAAGCTAGGGCATAGATACTGATACTGCTGAGCAAGGTGTAATAACGGCTGGGCTAAGGTCTTAATAACATAAGGTAATGCCATTAAACTATTCACGGCCACAACCACAAAAAACGCTAAGCTGAATACATCAGTAATACTGCGAAGTAAAAGAAACAACCCGGTACTTATCACCAAGCCTGGTGTCACCAATATGATGGTTCCGATCAATTCAATCTTGTCTGCTTTGAAGTTCTGATGCTTTAAGCGCCATGCACGACTGGTCATCAAAATAGCAATTCCTGCACACACCGCGATTAAGCTGGCTAACACCGCGACCTTAAACGACGCAGCGAGCGCTTGCCAAAAAGCTTCACTGGAAAGCACTTGCAACGCTTGGCCATTCACCCCACTCATCAACACCATCAACAGCGGAGGCAAAACAAGGAATGAGACACCTATGATCCAAAAGCTGTCCCACGCTTTCGACCAAAGGCTGTCTTTAACCAAAAATTTATCTTGTGATAGTTGGCAGGATGCCACGGAAAGTGGCTTCGATAGCTTTTGGATACTGATAGCCAAAATGCCACACAGCAGCATTTGCCAAATCCCCAATAACGCCCCAGCCTGTAAATCAAAATCGAATTTGATCGCCTGGTAGATAGCCAGTTCGATTGTGGTCGATTTAGGTCCGCCCCCCAATGCCATCACAGCGGCAAAGCTGGTAAAACACAACATAAACACCAAACCACACACGTGAGGCAATTGCTGACGAACTCGCGGCCACTCTATCCACTTAAATTTATTCCAGTGGCTCATGCCTAAATGCGCGCATAACTTATGTTGTTCCGCTGGTACGGTATCCAAAGCTTGCAACAATAAGCGGCTGGCATAAGGCAGATTAAAAAATACGTGAGCCAGCAAAATACCATTCAAGCCATAGATAGAGAAAGGCAGCTTTGTGTCAATCAGGGCAAGGCCTTTAGCCAACCAACCACTGTTGCCATAAATAGCTAATAAGCCAAATACACCAACCAGCACGGGCAAAACCAATGTAGAAGCAAACAATTTCAACAACAGACTTCGCCCAAAAAACTGACGACGAGACAAAGCATGAGCCACTGGGATCGCTAACCCAACACTGAGTAATGTTGAAAGAAACGCTTGATAGAAACTGAACTTGGTGACGTGCCAATAGTAAGGATCTGACCATACTTGGCTGATATCAAGAGAAGGGGCATTGCTAAGCAATGCCCCGACGGAGGAAACAACAAAAGTGGCAATCAGTATCGCAACACCGATGCCCACTTTAGGAATCTTATTCTGCATAGAAAACCAAACAGATTAGAAAGTTAGTGCGTTTTGCCATTCACGGATCCATGGCTTACGATTTTCAGCGATCTCTTCTGAAGAGAAGCTCAACGCTTGTTGTGGAACCGTTAACGTTTCAAAACCTTTAGGCAACGTTACATTCGTTACTGGGTACATCCAGTTGCCAGTTGGCATCGCAGATTGGAACTCATCACTTAAGATAAACGCCATGAACTCATCCGCTAGCTTTTCGTTCTTCGCGCCTTTCACTTTAGCCGCAACTTCAACTTGAGTGTAGTGACCTTCAGAGAACGCTGCTGATGCGAACTTCGCATCGTTTTCCGCAATTAAATGGTACGCCGGAGAAGTCGTGTAAGACAACACCATGTCTGACTCACCTTCAAGGAACATAGAATACGCTTCAGACCAACCTTTAGTCACCGTTACCGTCTTCTTAGCCAACTGTTTCCATGCTTGTGTGGTCTCATCGCCGTATACCGACTTCATCCACAACATTAGGCCTTGGCCAGGTGTAGAGGTACGTGGGTCTTGGTAAATCACTTTTAAGTCGTCGCGCTGCTCAACCAACTCTTTTAAGCTTTTTGGTGGGTTCGCTAACTTTTCTTTGTTGTAAACAAACGCGAAGTAACCGTAGTCGTATGGCACGAAAGTATCGTCAGCCCAACCGTTAGGCAATGCGACCGATGAAGTATCGACACTGTGAGTGGCTAGCAACCCAGTTTGCTTCGCTTCGGCCATTAGGTTGTTGTCTAACCCTAGGATGACATCAGCTTTGCTGTTACCACCTTCTAAGCGAAGACGGTTCAAGATTGATACGCCATCTTCAAGCGCCACAAAGTTAACGTCACAGCCACATTTCTCTTCAAATGCTTTTTCAACGGTAGGACCTGGTCCCCAATCCGCTGCAAATGAATCGTATGTGTAAACGGTTAAAGTATTGTCTGCGGCAATGGCCGAAAATGATGTTGCTAAAGCTAAAGTCGTTAATGCGAATTTCACTGGACGCTCTCCTTGGTCTGAGCGGCACAGGTTTGAGGGAGGAAAATAGAAAAGGTTCCTAACTCAATTCCTACGCCAGCATTATCTGGTTCAGGTTTACGGGTCCCAAGTCGACACTTGATCTCAGCGCACATTCAGTAACTGAATGCTTAGCTCCCCGATGAGTGGTTTGGATTGTAATGCGATTTCACTCAATTAGCCAACTAGATCGCAGTTTATGAGCGCTGATCGTACCCCCAACGTGGAACTAGACCTTGCTCAACACCTAAATGATCGAGTATTCGAGCCACCATAAAATCAACTAAGTCTTCAATTGATTGTGGCTGATGATAGAAACCAGGCGAGGCAGGCATGATAGTGACGCCCATCGTCGAAAGCTTATGCATGTTTTCTAAATGCAGCGTCGAAAATGGCGTTTCACGCACCACCAGCAGCAATTGGCCGCGTTCTTTCATAACAACATCAGCAGCGCGTTCAATTAAGTTGTCAGACATACCATGTGCTATCGAAGCAACACTACCCGCAGAACATGGGCACACGACCATTTGCTTTGGTGCGGCAGAACCAGAAGCAACAGGAGAAAACCAATCTTCTTTGCCACACACGATGAGGTTGTCAGGATTGCAATTCAAGTGCTCTACCAAAGCGGCTTTTGCGGCACCTGGGCCACTAGGTAACTTCAAATCGTGTTCAGTCGCCATGACAACGCGCGCAGCCGATGAAATCAGTAAATACACTTGGTAGTCGGCTGCTAATAAGCATTCAAGTAATCGAAGGCCATAAGGCGCGCCAGACGCCCCTGTAAATGCGAGCGTAATCGCTTTGTTTTTCTTGGTCATTATCTTCTATATCTTAAGCAGCGAGGCACCCCTCGCGACTTTTAATTAAACTTTGCAGTCAATCCATCCAATAGCTTTTGGTGTATCCCTTCAAAACCGCCGTTACTCATCACTAGAATCTGATCTTGTGGCTGAGCTTCTGCTACGATCTTCGCCACAAAAGCAGACATGTCGTCATCAACATGAGCAGGTTGATGGCATTGGTCAGCAATATCTTGCACAGACCACTCAATATTAGCGGGTTGGTATAAATACGTCGAATCTGCCTGCTTTAATGAATCCGCTAACGTTTCTTTATGCACGCCGCGTTTCATTGTTGCCGAGCGAGGCTCAAGCACAGCGATAATTTTCTGGTCGCCCACTTTGTTGCGTAGCCCACCCAACGTTAACTCGATAGCCGTCGGGTGATGCGCAAAGTCATCGTAAACCGTCACACCACCAATTTCGCCTTTCAGCTCTAAGCGACGCTTGGTGTTAATGAACTTGGCAAGAGACTCACACGCTAAATCCGGAGTCACCCCCACATGTCGAGCCGCAGCAATCGCCATCAAGGCATTATCGACATTATGATCACCGACTAAGTCCCAATCTACGACACCAACCGCTTCACCTTCAAAAATCACAGTGAATTTTGAGCCGTCTTTCTCGATCTTTTCTGCCTGCCACTGCCCGTCATTGCCACTGAATTCAGTTTCACTCCAGCAGCCACGTGACAATACATCTTCAATAGCTTGGTCTTGCTTCGGCGCAAAAATACGGCCATTACCAGGAACCGTACGAACTAAATGATGGAATTGGCGCTTAATGGCCTCTAAATCATCAAAAATGTCCGCATGGTCGAATTCCAGATTATTCATGACCAAGGTTCTTGGATGGTAATGAACGAACTTAGAACGCTTATCGAAAAAAGCGCTGTCATATTCGTCGGCTTCCACGACAAAAAACATACTCTCGCCAAGTCGAGCTGAAACCCCAAAGTTACCTAGCACGCCTCCGACCAAGAAACCGGGCGTATAACCGCAATCTTCTAGCACCCAAGCCAGCATACTAGATGTGGTCGTTTTACCGTGTGTTCCTGATACCGCCAGTACCCATCTGTCATGCAATAAGAACTCTTGCAACCACTGTGGGCCAGACGTGTACTTCAAATTATTATTCAATACATATTCGACACAAGGGTTGCCACGGCTCATCGCGTTACCAATCACCACCAAGTCAGGTCTCGGCTCTAATTGTTGAGGGTCAAAGCCTTCAATAATCTCGATGCCTTGAGACTCTAATAAAGTACTCATTGGGGGGTAAACATTGGCATCACTGCCCGTCACTTTATGGCCAAGTTGACGCGCTAAAACCGCGGCGCCGCCCATGAAAGTGCCACAGATTCCTAAGATGTGAATATGCATAAATGGCTTCCAAATAGATGCGAATTAAGACTATTGCACTTATTACCATGAATTCACGCCGAAAAGCGAGTCGCAATGCAAAACAAATTCAGTCGACATAGTAAGTGAGATCTAGGTCGCTTACTTCATTACCATTAAAAAGATCTAACCCTTAAAATCAAATTAGGTGCATAGATGAATAAAGCCCACGAAGAGGCCTACTCAGTCCAAAGCCCAAAATCCCCTATTATTCAGAGAAGTTTAAGGAAATAACATGTCTGAGATGCGCACCCTTGGCGAGTTCATTGTTGAAAAACAAAGTGACTTCCCCCACGCAAGCGGTGATCTTTCATCCCTTTTGTCATCAATTCGTCTTGCTGCAAAAATCGTAAACCGTGAAATCAACAAAGCGGGTCTAGCCGATATTACTGGTGCTGTTGGCGTTGATAACGTTCAAGGTGAAGAACAGCAAAAACTCGACTTATACGCGAATGACAAGTTTAAGGCTGCTTTAGAAGCTCGTGACCAAGTTTGTGGTGTTGCGAGTGAAGAAGAAGACGAAGCTGTCGCTTTCAATAAAGAGCTGAACAAGAATGCTAAGTACGTTGTACTGATGGATCCTCTTGATGGTTCTTCGAATATCGATGTGAACGTATCTGTTGGTACGATTTTCTCTATCTACCGTCGTGTTTCGCCAATCGGAACACCACCAACGGAAGAAGACTTCTTACAGCCAGGCAACAAGCAAGTTGCAGCGGGCTACGTCATCTACGGTTCTTCAACTATGTTGGTTTACACCACTGGTAAAGGCGTAAATGGCTTCACATACGATCCTTCTCTAGGCACTTTCTGTCTGTCTCATGAAAACATGATGATTCCAGAAGAAGGCAAGATCTACTCAATCAATGAAGGTAACTACATTCGCTTCCCAACTGGCGTGAAGAAATACATCAAGTACTGCCAGGAAAGCGAGCCTGAAGATAACCGCCCGTATACATCTCGCTACATCGGTTCATTGGTTGCAGATTTCCACCGTAACCTGCTTAAAGGCGGCATCTACTTGTACCCAAGTACTGAAAGCCACCCAACCGGTAAACTGCGTCTGCTTTATGAGTGCAACCCTATCGCATTCATTATGGAGCAAGCTGGCGGCCTAGCGTCTGACGGTGTAAATCGCATTATGGACTTGAAACCAACTGAGTTACACCAACGTGTACCTTTCTTTGTTGGTTCACCAAAAATGGTGGAAAAAGTGGAAGAGTTTCTTGAGCTAAACAGAGACTAACCCAACATTCCTCTACGCTAATTCACGGGCAAGCTAGTGATTAATCACTTCAGCTTGCCCGTTTCGTTTTATATTCATTAAGTATTGATGGATTTCCTGCACCCCTTCTTTGGTTAACGGCTTCATCAAGAACTCATTCATCCCCGAGTCATAACAACGTTGCTCTGTTTCTTTCAATGCACTTGCCGTTAACGCAAAAATATAACTTTGCTTACCGGATTGAAGCTGTCTGATTTGGCGTGTTGTTTCAAAACCATCCATATTCGGCATCAAGCAGTCCATAATGATCACATCATAGAAACGCTGACGGCATTTGTTCAACGCTTCAATACCGCTCAAAGCAATATCGATCTCTAATCCTTCGTGGCGCAACATTTTACTCGCAACTAGAGTATTAATTTTAGTGTCGTCGACAATCAGCATCGACAACTCACCATGGAACGCAGGTTCCACGGAAGGAGTATCAACGGCAATATTAGAGTGTGGATTGTAGGTGACGACATCAAACTCAAAATAGAAGCTTGAACCAACATCTGGTTGAGAAGAAACGTGTAAACGCCCGCCCATCAACTCAATTAACTGAAAAGTAATACTGAGCCCTAAACCGGTCCCACCATATTTTCGGGTGGTGCTTGAGTCCGCTTGCGAGAACTTATCAAAGACCTTTTCAATCTGCTGTTCAGACAAGCCTATCCCAGTATCGTTAACCTCGATTTTAAGCTTCATATGATGCTCATCAATAGGTTTAGCGCTGAGCACTAAATCTATCCGCCCTTCTTCAGTGAACTTGAATGCGTTATCCACTAGATTAATCAGCACCTGTTTTAGACGCGTACTGTCTACCCCAACGTACAAAGGGTCTTGAGTGTGATTGAAAAACGAAAATTGAATCGCCTTATCTTGAGTCCGAAAACGAAACAGCGACACGACTTCATTCAACAACTCGATAATATCAACCGAGCGCAGCTCTAATTGCAGCTTACTCGCCTCTATCTTCGAAAGATCGAGAATATCGTTAACTATGGTTAGCAGCTGTTCTCCTGAGTGAGTCATCAACTTCACGTATTGCAGCTGTTCCTCATCAAGTTGAGTGCTTTTAATCAGCTCTCCGCAACCAATAATACCGTTGAGCGGGGTGCGAATTTCATGAGTCATTACTGCTAGAAACTCATTTTTGGCAACAACTGCTGCTTCACTTTTTTTCTTCTCAAGCATTAAGGTTTCATGCTCAATGGCCAACCTGCGCATGAGTGAGTCGTAGGCAAAAGCCAAACGGCCAAATTCATCATTTTTATCCAACGACTCTCGCGAAGATTGGGGTAAAGGTACAGATAACGACACCGCATTCACCAATAGCTTGATCGGTTTAAGTACGACTTTTGCTATAGAGAGATAAAGACCGACCCCGACAATGATCAAACCGATCAACAAACCCGCCACCAAAATGGACATAAAGTACGTTACTTTTTGTTGTTCAGCTTTAGGATCCAGTAACAGGAATAAGGTGAGCGCTTGTGGAGGCGTATTAGGATCAAAGAACAATGAGAACTTGTAATCAAAACGGTAGTAATCGCCAAACTGAACGAGTTGATCGGTTCGGTCAGCGGCGACCGCGTTTTTTAGATCTTGGCGGATATCTAAGTCCGTCACTTGATCAATAAAGTGGTTGGTGTACTTATTACGGTTCGAAGCGATGATCTTTGAATCATCATCTTTAAGTAGCGCAACGAACTGGACATCATAAAAACTGCCGGTTGAATTAGTAATACGAATCAAATTAGCGCTGCTAACTTTGGTTTCAGCGGCAATCACGAATGATTCCGATAATTCGACCGCTCGCCCTCTTAGCTGTTCTTTCAAGACAATTTCATAACTGAACATAAGTATCGCCACGACTATCGCGCACAGCAAGACTAAGCTTATCGTTAGCGGCAATACTAACTTACGGGCAATTTTTCTTTGCGGGCGACTCATAAATCAGGCACCTGAACTTTGTTTTTAATGTCCGAACATTCAAAATTCATCGGTTGATTGCTAACCAGTACCTGACACACAGCCTGGGCATTGAGTTGCAAATATTTATCCGCTAGTGCGCTGGCTTGCTGCCCCTCATCAACCAAGCGCAGCCCACTCAATGCATCCTCAAATTCGTCAACTGAAATCCCTTCACGTTCCGCCATTATCGAGTACGCTTCCTGCGGATTTTCACGCGCGAATGCTAGCGCTTTCCCCCAAGCTTGATGAAAACGCGGTACCCAAGTCGGATCCTGATTGACGATTTCAGACTTGACCGAAACAACATCGATCACTTGCTTCGGAATTTCTGAACTATCAAAAATAATGTGGTAGTTGGAGTCACGTAATACTTGCGTAGAAAAAGGAGGATAAGTCACAGCCGCATCAATCGCTTGGCTAGAAAATAACGATTGGACTTCAAGTTGCTCTGAGTTATTAAGCTGCACATCATTCAAACTAAGTTGCGCCTTTTCTAGCCCTAGATGCAGCATAAACATACCTAACGAGCCGAGCTCAGCCATCACCACTTTGCCACGCAGATCGGCTAGATTTTTAATATCAGAGCGCGTCACGATGACATCGCCACCATTCGAATAGTCAGGTAACAGTACTATAGTTAAGGGCTCCTGAGACTCACCGACAACATGCACCACTTCAATCATAGTACTCGCCATACCATCGACTCGACCTTGCACATAAATACGCTGCACATCTGCCAAAGAAGCCAACTCAACTAACTCAATATCAAGACCGACATCTTCGAATATTCCCTTTTGATCCGCTAGGTATAAAAACTCGTATCCAGGCCACGGATTAATCGCGATTCGCACTGTCTTTTTTGTATATTGCTCGCATGAACTTAGTAGCATACAACTCAATATTAAGATCCATCTCATTTTATTGGCGATCCCTGTCTGATTGATTCTTTTTAAATATAGACAAATTGCCACATGATGCTGATAGTTATATTGAATAGTTAATTTCGGAATAAATGATTAGAGACAGAAAGGAGTCGTGAATGAGTTTGAACAACGTGCCCGCTGGTTTATCCCTACCAGACGATCTTTACGTAGTGATTGAGATCCCAGCGAATGCCGATCCGATCAAATATGAAGTAGATAAGGATACTGGAGCGGTATTTGTCGATCGCTTTATGTCTGCACCAATGTTCTACCCATGTAACTACGGATACGTGAATAACACCCTATCTTTAGATGGTGATCCAGTTGATGTACTGGTCCCTACTCCATACCCATTAATGCCAGGTTCAGTGATCCGCTGCCGACCTGTTGGGGTTCTGAAAATGACGGATGAATCTGGTGAAGATGCAAAAGTCTTTGCAGTGCCTCACACTAAACTGTCAAAAGAATACGATCACATTCAAGATGTGGATGACATCCCAGCATTACTCAAAGCGCAAATCACCCAATTCTTCGAACGCTATAAAGAGCTAGAAGCAGGTAAATGGGTAAAAGTTGATGGCTGGGATAATGCTGAAGCTGCTCGAGAAGAGATTCTGACCTCTTATCAACGCGCCAACAAATAAAAAGAGTCATAAAAAAGAGAGCCCTATCATCGGCTCTCTTTTTATTTAAACGGTGTAACGAACGACCAAATTACAAAAGCATTAAAACACCTAGAGACCAAAACTGGCCGTCGATTTTCGGCCCGAGATATAGTCGTCCTTAAACCAAATATTCATCTCATCACAAATACCTAAATACTGCTGACCTTTCACACCTAAAATGTAAGCGTTTTGCTCGCAATACCGTTCAAGTCCGATTTCATACCCCGCTGCATACGCAGCAAACTGCGCTTCTGTAACGGCTTCAGGTGCAAGTAACGTAGATAATGATTCATGGGACTGTTTTAAGCTGCCATTCATCGCACGTTGCGTGCCGTAATCTTGCCAAGCCTCTTTTGTAAAGCTTGTGGGCAATGAAGTCTGAACACAGCCAAGCAATAACAATACGCTACACAACCATAAGGGTTTCATATTTTCCTCCACGTGAAAAATAAACACCGTATGACAACGTGAACCTCGTAAACATACCGAGCAACTCGTCAGCGCCTCACCTGTTCACGCACTATATTCTCTGGCACCAATCTCCGCTGTGTATTTCCTGGGTAAGGTTTGAATCTTGATACAAGTAGATCCAAGCAAGACCAAAAGGCGTCTTTATTTGCTCGCGTCGATATTCAACAGGCACATCTTCTAACTTATCCAGCTCAGCTAACACATCGTCGTTAATTAAGTAGACCTCGCCAAGCACGCTTTTCTTTCCTTCCACAACAGCCGGATAAGCGCCTAAGTCAAAGAGTGAGAAATGAGGCTCTGATTGAAAGCTGCCCAGCAGCTCACTATCACTGAGGTAGTGATGGTTCGACTCACCACATCTCAAGGTACCGTATACGAAAACTAAGTGTTGCATCGTTCAATTCTCCATTTAACCTATTTAGTCAAATTCAAACTGGTAAAGCAAATCCACAGCACTATCCAAACCAGAGACCGCTTCCACATACAAATCTTGCATTAAGCGATAACGCACGGTGAATTCACCCAATGAGTTAAAGATACCAACTCCATATTTCACTTGTAAGCCAGGCAATACATAACCACTCACCGTAACTTGAGAATCGTCACCCGATCCAGCGGTATCTAGCTGCAAATCTTGAACACCAAAGGCTTCGCCAAGCTCTCCCACCACTTGACCACTCTTAGCCAAGCTCAAGCCGATGAGTGTCGTCGTCATGGAGTTACCCCCTGACTCACCATCGATATCTTGTCCACGTAATAAATAAGAAAGCGCATTGGCTTGTGGCATCGCAGGCTCTGAATAAATCTCCACCGCAGGTTCTGACGCAGGCCCCGTCACTCGCACCCCGGCCGTCACATCATCTTGTGTGTTATCAGGGTTTCGAATCGCACTGATCGCAACGTATGGCTGATCAGCTGGTCCATTCATCAAAATCTTACCTTCATTAATGATAAGGTCCTGACCAAACGAACGATAAGTACCGTTTTCGATATTCACTTCACCAGTGATGAATGGGCCTTTGTCTTTCTGCGCCACATTCAGTTTACCTATCAACCCGCCTTCTAGACCAAATGCCGATAGTAAGAAGTCATCACCAATTGAAATATTTACATTGGTTTCCACCTCGAAAGGAATGGTGTTCGCCCCTTCAACTGGTTCAAGATCCTCATTCAAAATCACTTGATCTTTGGATACCCCAACCGCACTAGGTGGCAATTCTTCGACAACGATGCGTCCCCAAGGCAAGGCAATATCACCGCTAATTTTAGCCAACTTAGGTGAAACATCTATGGTCATATCCGGTACCAATTTGATCTTCACCATTGGAGGTAAATCAACTTTCAGCTCTTCGGCAAAGACTCGAACGTTCGTGCTCCAATCTTTTAAATCTTGCCACTCACCTTTACCCGACACTTTAAGTTCACCATCCGGTGTTTGAATGCCAGCATTAAGGTCGGCGCTATAACCATTGAAGTCTAACTCAACTTTACCGCCGTTAACGTCGATTGGAGTGACGTCCCCTTTCACTTTCATCTCATTAATCGAGAATTGACCAAAGACTTGTGGGTGCATTAACGGACCTTTCACCTCAAGATCCGTTTGCAATAAAGCTTCAAGCAAGCTGTAGTCACCGATCAAAGGTTTAAGAAAATCTAAATTGAACGTCGATAAAGAAACCTGAGCGTCTATTTGCTTATCTTGCGCCTGTACATCCGGCAACATGACTCGCCCAGACAGATCACCATTATCTGTGACATCTAATAACCAATCTGCCTGTAGCTGGTTGTCTTTAATATGCGCATTAACCGCAATGCTTTCCCAGCCGACTTGCAGTGGTGCTTCTAGTTTTTGTCCCACTTGACCTTTTGGTAACGTCACCTGCACCTTCACTTCCGGTGCTGTATTTTCTTGCCATTTTGCATACGCTACAGCATCAACAGATCCTTGCACTTGGGTCGCCTTTGGTAAAAATGACTTTACCTGTTCAAAGTCGAACTGGTTAACGGCGAGATGTGCCTCTCCCGACTTCCCTGCAACAACATCTTCCGTTAAACACACGCTGGATTTTGCTTGCTGCCAGCAGTGAGCTTGGACATTTGCTTGTTGCTTATCGATTTCGACTTTCAGCGCCGTCGGAGACTGTAATTCCCACGGACCTTGTTGCGACGTGACTTTAACGCGCTCTAACTGACCATCCCATATCATTTCAGGGGACTGAGTAAAACTGCCCGATATCGCTAAGCTAGTCGACACTATGTTGGATACGACATCTAGTGTTAGGCGATGTTCTTTTTCACCACCTTCCAACTGCAAAGCGACGCTATCAATTGTATTGTCCTGATATTGTGCGTTCGTTACGGCTAAGTTCAAATCGGCTTGAGGGTGCGGAAGTGGGGTCACATTCCCCTTTAAGGATAGCTTTTCAACTTTGGCTTCATTTTGCCAATTAAGTTGATTGACGTTGAGTGCTAGCTGAACGTTTGGCTCTTTCATGGCCCCTTTCAGGTGAATATCACCTAAGATAGTTCCCTTTAAGTCAGGCACACTTTTGGCCAAATCAGGGAAATCGACAGCCACGTCCATTTTCCATTCTTGATCTAATGCGCCTTTTGCTCGTAGCGCATTCGGCCCATGAGATAAGGCTAAACCTTGAGTGTCGAGTTTGATGTTCCCATCAGCTTTAACATCAGAAGCATTGAGCTGGCCAGCGATATTCAGAGGGTATTCGCGTAGTACACCATTAATATTCAATACCGGTAGTTCAACTTGCCATCCGCCAGCTTCCGTTAACTGACCAGACGTCTGCAACGTACCGCTAATATTGCCTTCGGCTTCTGGCCACTGTAGACCAGGCTGAATGTTATCGAGCGCGATGTCAGCTTGCCAATTGATCGGGGCTTGCCAATTAGCCATGACTTTACCGCTCACTTCACCGCCAAGCGTACCCAATTTGATCGACTCCAAATCGATTTGTTGCAAGGTGCCTTTACCTGCAACGTCAACTTGCAGTGGAGGGATCTGCTTCCCTACTATTTTGGTTGTAAGGTCAAGGATGTACCCATCTAAAGAACCACTAGTATTGAGCTTAGAAATATCGACCTGATAATCGCTTTTCCCTTTCAAAGGCCACTGAGCAATACCATCCGTTAGCTTTAAATCAAAAGGCAATGTCGGCTCTAACGGTTGAATACTTCCCGATAACGCGGCTTCTACGACACCAGAAAAATTCGAATCAAAACTTAAATCGGCAACGCTACCACTCGCTGTTAACGTTAACTTTTGCCCAGAGAGTTCCGTTTGCTTCACATTAGTGCTGAGTGATAATTCCAACGGGTAGTCATCTTTAAGCTCAACCTGAGTCGAAAGCTTCGCCGTTGCTTGTGGTACATCAACCTCTAGCGTTTTGATATCAACGCTATTGCCACCAGCTTTGGCTTCTAACCCTAAATGATTGACAACAACCGGAGTTTCTTGCACCAAAGTAAATCGATTCAAATCGAAGCGACGCCAATCAATATTTAACGGAATCCACACTTCCGGAAGTTGAATCGCTTGCTTTGTTGCCGGTTCTTGGGCATTGGTTTCTGCAACCTCTTCACTATCTGTGGTTTGTGCTAATTCAACAGTAAGATTATTCAATAACGTAGGGGCGATCGTCAGGCGATCACCGTTCATCTTCAATGCGGTAGAAAATAGAGTCCAATCGATCTTGTTGCCAAGAATATCCAATTGAATGTCAGACAAACTAATTTTGCCTACCCGTATCGGAAGCGGCATCGCTACGGAAGTCACAGGAGGGGAAGGTTCAGTTTCAGCTAGAGGGTCGCTCTCAGGAAGTGAAGTCAGCGCAAAATCCAAACCTTGAATCGCAACTTCGTCAACACACAGCATAGGATCCACAAGACAACGAGGATTAACGGCTAACGTTAGCTGATCAACTTTAGTGTCTATATTCAAGTTAGGGTCTGTAAACTGCACCTGATTAAGGCTGAATTTTGGAAATATAGAGCCTTGAGAGCTAGCGACTTTTAGCTGGGGCAATGCTTTTTCAGCTCCCCATAAGACTAAATTCAACCCTGGGTTAGTGAACAGCACACCCGCTAATGCAGTGGTGATCAGTAGCAGCAATACCACCAGACTAATAGAACACCATTTAGTCCATTTGAAGATCACTTTAATCATAACTCAGGTCCTAAAGTGAAGTGCACTTGGAATTCATCGCCTGGGTTAGCGTCTAGCCCCCAAGCAAAATCAAGACGAATAGGCCCAACAGGAGATGCCCAACGCACCCCCATTCCGGTACCGGTTTTCCATTCAGCGGTTTCATTGAAGGCATCACCAACATCCGCAAAAGCAGCGATCCACCAGTCACCGACTAGGCGATATTGGTACTCCAATGTACTGGTCGCAATATATTTTGCACCACTTAATGCACCACTTTCATCAGTTGGAGAGATCGACTCATAGCCATAACCACGTAAATTGTTATCACCACCCGCGAAGAAACGTAAGGAAGGAGAAAGAGAGTCAAAGTCATCCGCAAAGTTAGCGCCCACTTCGACACGAGCCAAACCACGATGATTCTCGCCTAAGCTGCGAATCCACGAACTGCGGCCTAATAAGCGCACCACACGAGTTTCAGACAACAAAGAATCGTCACCCGCTTCCACCATGATGCTTTGCTTGTCACCCCAGGTTGGCATCGCACCACCTTTGGTACGACTGCGCGAAAACGAAATACCCGGTAATACGAACTGACCAACATCGTCTTGAATACCTTGCTCATAGTTTTCAATGAGGTAACGGACAAACACCGTACGGTGCCACCCACTATCGAGACGCCAATGCCTTTCAACAGCTAGGTTAGACTCCAAACTTTTGGTGTCTCGGTTGTCGACGTTTTTCATCCCATATTGGATTTGATAATAATCATTTAAAACATCTTCCAAAGGGATCTTATAGCTGGCGGTAATAGTCTGTTCAGGCTTAGAAATAGATAAACTAGTATTGAAGCTATGCCCTTGTTCATTAACCCAAGGCTTTTTCCATTTAAGAGAGCCTTTAACGCCCACATCCGTCGAGAAGCCAATACCCGTTTCCAGTTGATTTTTAGATTGTGGAGCAAGCGAGACTTTCATCGGGATCTGACGCCCTTTGCCCAAATGAGCCAAATCTGGTTCGACAAACACCGATGAGAACCAATCCGTATTCGACAAATTCTGGTTATATTCACCAACTTTTGAAACTAAGTATGGGTCACCCAACTCATACGACTTTAAGGAATCCACTTTGGTTTCTTCAATTTGGCTGCCATTGATTTGAGTTTCACCAAAGTGGTAACGCATACCACTTTGATAATGCAAACGCACGTACGCGCGATTCAGCTCTGGCACCACTTCCAAACGATTCACCAGATACTCACCGTCAAAGTACCCTTTTTGTAAGGCTAAATTACGAATGGAAGACTTGAGTGAATCATAAGCACTATGATTAAGAATGCTGCCTTCTTTGAGATTCGCAGACGCCAGTAACGCTAAAAAATCAGGATCTTTTTCAGCTTCGCCACTCAACTGTATGTCTGACTGATAAATACGGACTGGCTCACCTTGCTTAACCATAACTTGCAGTTCACTACCATCTTCCGAAGGCGTAAACGTCACCTCCGCGTGGTAGTAACCCAACGCATTTAACGCTTCATTGATCAGCTTCTCTAAGCGAGATTGAAATCGTAAGGTGGTCGCGTATTCTTCTTCAGGAATCGCGAGCAGGTAAGCGTCCACATTGTCTTTCAATGCGCCGTCTAGCCCTTCAAATTCAAGGGAGACATCAGCGAAAGCCACCGTCGAAGAAAGTAATGTGCTAATCAGCACTGGCAATGTTTTTCTTATCATGCTTAATTGGGCGAGTAGGTGATCAATACGTTAAGAATTACAGAAATAATACCGCTAAAAGATCACTAAGTCTGTAAGAAATAAGGCATTCAAAGGGTCTCATTGATTAACTTAGTGAACTAACTCGAACAACGTTACGAGTCGGTCGTATGTGATAAAGGAATAGAAAAATGCTTAACAAACAACTGATGGTAACGGCAGATACCGCTCTGCCTGGCCAACCCAACCCCATTGAAGTAACTGAACCTCACTCCGTTAACCAAACCGATCTCAACGCTGAACCTAGCTCAGTTCAACAACAAGTATTGTTGGGAATGGGATGCTTCTGGGGAGCCGAACGTTTGTTCTGGCAACTTGACGGCGTAATTTCAACGTCAGTCGGATACGCGGGTGGATTCACCGTCAATCCAACTTACGAACAAGTATGTACCGGACAAACCGGCCACACCGAAGTCGTACGAGTCATCTTTGATCCGCAGCAGATCTCACTGAACCAATTGTTGCAAACATTTTGGGAACGTCACGATCCCACTCAAGGCATGAAGCAAGGCAACGATCTTGGAACTCAATATCGCTCTGCTATCTACACCTTTAGTGAAGAGCAACACAACCAAGCTGTGCAATCTAAACAAGATTACCAAGCCGCTATCACCCAATCGCTCGCACAAACGATCACAACCGAAGTATTACCGGCAGGACGTTACTACTTTGCAGAAACGTATCACCAACAATACTTAGCTAAAAACCCAAATGGGTATTGCGGTTTAGGTGGTACAGGTGTTTGCTTTCCACCTGAATCTTAGTGAAAGCAAACGAAGTCATTAGTAACAAAAAGCTATAGAGGTAGAGCGGCAATTGTGCCGTTCACTTCTTTAAATATTGAGAGCTTTTGTTTATTGGCGACTTCAGGAAGAAGCACTTTACCTTGATCGAATTGGAACTTACCAACACCTTCAATAGTAAATTGGCCTTTAAAAAGGATTTTAACGAAACGCGCCACTTGACGTGGTCGGTAGGTAGAAAATTCACGTAGCATATACAACCTCAACATCCATTTGCGGTACAACAGTATTAAGCACCAACTTATCCAGTTATTGCTTTACTTATCAGCCAAGTCCTATGGCTAAACCAATACAATTCAACACTGTATTAGCGAATGCAATACATTATACTTTTGTGAAACAAGACTGCAACATTTTTCCACGCCGTACGTTAAACTAACAATGCTGTATTTTATGCAAAGCATATTATACTTCGACAGCAAACCAACAAACGGAACATAAAACAATGAATAAAAAGAAACTTCTCGCTCTCCTACTCGCGACTTCCCCACTGCTTGCTAACGCGCACAACCTTACGGTAGGTCAAACAGTACCCGCTGTAAAAGTAAGTGCTCACGGTGAAATCGTACTGAACGACAATGACACGGCTTACCAAGCTTGGGCAACCGAGCAACTGCTAGGTAAAGTTCGCGTAATTCAAGCGATTGCGGGCCGTAGTAGCTCGAAAGAAATGAACGCACCGCTAATGGCTGCGATCACAGCGTCTAAGTTTGATGCAGAGAACTACCAGACCACTACCGTGATCAACCAAGACGATTCTATTTGGGGAACGGGGTCATTCGTTAAGTCTTCTGCAGAAAGCAGCAAACAAGAGTTTCCTTGGTCTTCCATGGTCGTTGACGAAGAAGGTGAAGTCGCTAAAGCGTGGGATCTTCAAGAAGAAAGCTCTGCGATTATCGTTCAAGACAAACAGGGTAAAGTTCTATTTGTCAAAGAAGGCTCATTATCTGAAGATGAAGTGAATCAAGTAATTAAACTTATCGCGGCAAACATCTGATAACTTATTACTTCTTTTTAAAGAAATCCCCGATGGATATTGTTATATTGTAACAATATCCATTTTTTATTCTGACTTATCGGCAATGTGGCAATATTTTTCGGCAAAACTAAAACTAGTTTCCTGCGTAGCACTGGTCTTTGTACTGATGCTCAACGTGGCCGCCGTTGCGCATGCCTTCGATGACGACCCGACTCATCACCTCCATCACCAGTGTGAGCTGTTTTCTATTGCCCAGCAAGGCTTAGCTCACTCATCACCAGTCGTGCCCGATGTTGATAGTCATCGCTATGTTTTCAATGCACTGGAAGAAAGAGATGTAGAACGCCTCTACTTTGCCTTTCTAGCACGCTCTCCTCCTAAGTTAATAAGCTGAACACTTTTTACTCACTTATTAAATATTTAGGAATTACACAGATGAAACACTCTTCAATCGCTATGTTAGTTAGCCTTGCTCTTTCAGCGCCAGTTATCGCGGAAGATTCTTACCGTTCTCACGATGCACACGTACATGGCCATGTAGAAGTGAACATTGCTCAAGATGGTAATGAGCTATTACTAGAAGTCACCGCCCCTGGTTCTGATGTCGTTGGCTTTGAATATGCTCCAAAAACCGAGCAAGAAAAAACGGCTATCCAACAAGCAACCACATTGCTAAATCAACCAGAAGTAATGTTCCAATTTGCAAGCAAAGCGCAATGTGAGCTTACTTTCAAATCCGTGACTAACACCTTATCAAAAGACGATGATCATGAAGGCCATGATCACAGTGGCGAACATAAGCATGACCATGATGAACACGAGCATCATGACGACCGTGAAGGTCATGACCACGATGAACACGAACATCATGACGATCATGAAGGCCACGACCACGATAAGCACGAACATCATGACGACCATAAAGGTCACGACCACGATGAACACAAACATCATGACGATCATGAAGGTCACGATCACGATGAGCACGAGCATTCAGGTCACGGTGAATTTACCGTTGAGTACCATTACAACTGTAGCTCAATCGAAGATTTAAACTCTGTTGATACAGAATGGTTTGCTAAGTTTACTGATACTGAGTCGATCACAGTTAACCTACTGACCGATAAAGTTCAAACTCAGCAGAAGTTAACCGCAGAAAACTCTGGTTTCCGCTTCTAAATTGAAACTCCACGGTGAAGTAAGTGTCTACTTACTTCACCGTTACCAGATTCGCTATTAGCTTGCAGGAGCTACCATGTCTCGTGAACATGAAAAACCAACACTGGTTGTTGAGCTAAACAACGTGAGTTTTAGCTGGAAGCCTGAACTCGCCCCAACATTAGAAATCGCCTCACTCCATATCTCGCCTCAAGAGCACCTATTTATTAAAGGGCCAAGTGGCTGTGGTAAGTCGACACTACTCGGCTTATTAACAGGCATCAATCAAGCACAGCAAGGCCAAGTTAGGATTTTAGGGCAAGACATCACCCAACTGAGCCCAAGCCAAAGAGACAAATTTCGCGCTGAACACATTGGCTATATTTTCCAGCAATTTAACTTATTGCCGTATTTATCTGTGTTAGAGAATGTCATCTTACCGTGCCAGTTTTCTAAGCCTCGAAAAGAAAAAGTCGATAAAGACCTAAAACAAACGGCCATCCACTTACTCGAACGTCTTCACTTGCCACAGAGCTTAATGGAAAAGCCGGTGACTGAATTGAGTATTGGACAACAGCAGCGTGTCGCCGCCGCGCGTGCATTGATTGGTAAGCCTAAGCTGATTATTGCAGATGAACCAACCTCTGCACTTGACCACGACAACCGTGAGCTATTTATTGAGCTGCTAATGGAACAAGCTAATCAAGCTGAATCAACTTTGGTCTTCGTCAGCCACGATCCGACGTTAGAAAAACTATTTAGCCGTACGATCGATCTCAAACAACTCAATAACGCTAAGGTGGCTGTATGAAAGTAATTACTCACTTAGCACTCAAAAGTGTACTCAACCGCAAAGCGACCGCAATTCTCACCATTCTGACGGTCGCCGTTTCTGTTGTGTTATTACTAGGTGTAGAGCGCGTTCGAACTCAAGCTAAAAGCAGCTTTGCGAACACGATTTCTGGCACCGATTTGATTGTCGGCGGACGCTCTGGTCAAGTGAACTTACTGCTCTATTCTGTGTTTAGAATCGGCAATGCCACCAATAATATCGACTGGAAAAGCTACCAAGAGTTTAGCCAACACAAATCGGTCAAATGGGCAGTACCCATTTCTTTAGGCGATTCCCACAAGGGCTTTAGAGTCATGGGTACCGACCAAAGTTACTTTGAACATTACCGTTACGGAAGTAAGCAATTACTAACCTTGCAGCAAGGGCGTGAGTTTGAAAGTACATTCGAAGCGGTTCTCGGCTCTGAAGTAGCCAAAAAGCTAGGTTATAAGCTGGGTGATGAGATCATTTTGGCGCATGGAATTAGCGATGTCGCCTTTAGCCGCCATGACAACTTACCATTCAAAATTGTCGGAATCATTGCTCCTACAGGGACGCCCGTTGATAAAACCGTGCATGTTTCCTTACAAGCGATTGAAGCGATCCACGTTGGTTGGGAGTCGGGAGCGAACCTTGGACACACTCCAGATATAGAACAACTCAAACAACATCAATTTGAGCCAAAGCAAATCACTGCGATGCTCTTGGGGCTCAATTCAAAAATTCAGACTTTTGCGCTGCAAAGAGAGATAAATACCTACCGTCAAGAGCCATTAAGCGCCATTATGCCGGGCATCGCCTTACATGAATTATGGGGCATGATGGAAGTTGCAGAACAAGCTTTGCTGGTTGTGTCCGGGTTTGTGGTTGTTGCCGGCCTACTAGGGATGCTAAGTAGTTTGTTAACCAGCCTGCAAGAACGACGCAGAGAAATGGCGATCTTAAGAGCAATGGGCGCAAGGCCACGACATGTCTTCAGCTTATTAATAAGTGAAGCTAGTGCGCTGACGAGCTTAGGCATCTTGTTAGGCGTCGGGGGACTCTTCGCACTCATCAGTATTGCCGCGCCAATCATCCAGCAAGCCTATGGCATCAATGTCTCCGTTTCTGCGCTTACCGCATACGAATGGAAGCTTCTAGCGCTGGTTCAAGGCTCGGGCATTTTAATCGGATTCATTCCAGCTTTACGTGCTTATCGTCAATCTCTTGCCGATGGCATGACAATCAGAATTTAGTATCGGAGTTATCGATGAAAAAAATATTGTTACTTATGGTTGGCTTAATGCTAATGCCAACTTATAGCTTAGCGAGCGACAGCGATTCAATGCTGACGCTAGATTGGATTGATTTGATCCCTGAAAATGAGCGAGCACAGCTTGACCCATTTGGCATGCCAACGGTGGATCACTCCAACCCTCAAGCTCAGCAGTCTAAAATCGGCGCGGTTCGTAGTGAGCTTAATGGTAGTACCGTTAAGATTCCTGGGTTTGTTATTCCATTGGAAGGTGACGCAGATAAAGTGACTGAATTTCTACTGGTCCCTTATTTTGGTGCATGTATTCACGTACCACCGCCACCGCCGAACCAAATCATTTACGTTAAGTTTCCAAAAGGTGCACCAGTGCAAGAGCTATGGGATGTCATTTACGTAATAGGAACGCTAAAAACGGAAAGTATGAGCCACGATTTGGCTGAGACAGGGTATTTGATCGAAGGAATGGAAATAGAAGCTTACGATGACATGTAGATGTCATTAACAGTTTGATAACGAGCTAGCTTGTCTGTTTTAAATGATATATTTAGATAGATAAGCTAGCACTGCGACATAGCCCACCAGTAAAAACACAACAGACAACTGCTTTTTCAGCTTATTCTCATTTAGTTGCCGCATAGACCCTCCATTAAAATCTCAACAAATTTAACATTTTTTTATCATTAGCTAAAGTCAAAATTCTTTACCCTACTTTGTAGAGCGGGTTTATCTAGCAACTCAACGCATAAAGAGTTACATTTTAAACCGTTAAGGTCTTATTTTTGCAATGGTAAACATATGTCAGATAGCAAGCAGCCAGTTGTTATTGATCATGATAGTGGTGCACAAAGCTCTGCTCATCATGAGAAGAAAGCCTACATAAAAGACAGCGCGAGTCGCGTACTCGATATTGCGCAAAAGTTTGGATTAGATTCCTTACTCAAAACTTCAAAGGGTACGGATGAGGCAGAAAAAAGCCTGCTAGAACGCGCTTTATTGCGTGAGAAAAAACACAAAGAGCAGTGTCAAAAAAACTTAGAGCAAATTCTGAAACTGGCTCATGTATCCTGCAAAGATGAGACAGCTGGCGACCCAGATCAAGATTGGTTGTATCGCTTCTTTGATATGGCACAGAACATCCATAACACCTCTATGCAAAGGCTATGGGCGCAGGTACTCAAACGTGAAGTAACCAACCCAGGTTCAACGTCGATGAAAGCGCTCCAAGTTCTGCAAGATATGACTCCAAAAGAAGCACAAAACCTGCAGCGAGCCGCATCTTTAGCGTGTAGCTTTGGTAGCGATAACAGCCGTAAATTACTACTCGGCTATAAAGCACATGGCGGGATTTTTAGTTTTGGTAAGCGCGATACCACCAGCACAGTCAACTTAGGCACCTTCAAGCTGCCTTACTCCAGTTTGCTTCATTTGATTGAACTGGGGTTATTACTTGGTACTGAATTGGAGTCGGGGGAGATTGATTTCGACCCAGCACTCAATCTGAGCTATCAAGGAAAGAATATGAGTTTGTTGCCAATCTCAAAAGGAGTGAAGCTCGTGTATTACCGCTTCAGCCCAACAGGCAATGAACTGTGTCAGTTACTTGGCAACAAACCTAACATGCAGTATTACGATCAATTGATCGCCCTACTCAGTCAAAAGTTCACGGTGCAAACAGAAGTTAAAAGTAACATCCACCACACCGTTTAGCGTTTAGCGTTTAGCGTTTAGCGTTTAGCTAGAATATTACGCTCAGTTAGCGCGGCGACACATTGCTCAACCAACTCGTCCAGAGATTTATCGCCCGCTGGCAGGTCGATTTCAGGATCAGTTGGCGCTTCATATACCGAGCTTATTCCGGTGAAGTTAGGGATCTCACCAGCCCGCGCTTTCTTGTACAACCCTTTAGGATCGCGTTGCTCGCATATCTCGAGCGGCGTATTCACAAATACTTCTAAGAACTCTCCATCTGGCACTAAGTCTCGTACTAATTGACGTTCCGCTTGATGTGGTGAAATAAAAGCAGACAGCACAATCAAGCCAGCATCGGCCATCAATTTCGCCAACTCACCAATACGGCGAATATTCTCACGGCGGTCTTGCTCAGAAAATCCTAAATCGCTACACAAGCCGTGGCGAACATTGTCACCATCCAACAAGTACGTGTGGTAACCCATTTCAGCCAAACGCGTTTCCAGCGCCCCTGCCACCGTCGATTTTCCTGAGCCAGACAAGCCAGTAAACCAAAGCACAGCCGGTTTTTGCGATTTTAAGTTGGCACGAAAATCTTTATCAACAGAATGCTGGTGCCATACGATGTTTTCGTCTTTTGGCTGAGGGGAAGTAGTCATAAATAATCCTTAAAATAAACTTGCATCACAACGCTAAAATGGGAAAAAGTAAGGGATTAGGCTCAGCACTAATACTGAGTACACGATTGAAATAGGTATCCCTATTCTCAGGTAATCGGTCAGGTGATAATTGCCTACGCTATACACCAGTAAGTTGGTTTGGTAACCATAGGGAGAAATAAAACTCGCACTCGCTCCAAACAAAACCGCCATGATAAATGGCATCGGGTCGACGCCATAACCCACCGCCATGCTATAGCCAATAGGAAATGACAGCGCTGCGGCTGCATTATTGGTCACCAGCTCCGTAAGGATAAGCGTCATAAAGTAAGTTGCAATCAACGCGCCAAACACGCCCCACCCATTAAATGCTTCGATAAACATATCGCCCATCCGCACCGACAAGCCGGAAGACAACATCAGCTGGGCAATCGACAAGGCAGAACCAACAATCACAACAATATCTACAGGGAAACGGCGACGAAGCTCTGACAGTTGGACAATCCCAAAGCCAATAAGCAATAAGATAAAGACCGCTAACCCTTTAATGATCGGTACATAGCCCGTCAATGCGAAACCAATTACTGCCGCAAAACCAAGCAAAACATAGGCTGACTTATCTCCATCCAACTTAGCACTAGAATCAAGATCATTCATCAACACGAACTCTTTAGCGTGTTCTTGGCGTTGCTGTTCAAATCGCTTACCAGGAACCAGAACCAAGGTGTCCCCTGCAGTTAATACGATATTGCCAAGGCCACCTTCTAAACGTTCATGGCCACGACGAATCGCCACAACAACCGCATCAAACTTGTCTCTAAATTGGCTAGTTTTTAATGTCTTATTACAGAAGCTGGCCGATGAACTAACGACCACTTCAACAAAACTTTGCCCGTTTAAATGATGCTGACCAAATAAAGTCAGCCCTTGAATCTCTTGTAAGGTAGCAACACTTTCAATGTCACCACAAAACAGCAACCTATCACGCGCTTGCAATACAAAGTCGGGATCAATCGAAGCCGTAGTTTCACCATCTCGAATCACTTCAGCTAGAAACAGCTTTCTTAATGCTCGTAGATTGTTTTCACTCACACTACGGCCAACTAATGGTGACCCTGGCTCCACTCGCGCTTCTAAAAAGTACGGTAAATCATCTTGAGAATGCTCGTCATAACTTGGTAACAGGTAACTCAGCGGGATCAAGATCAACACCCCACCAACAAGCACAGCTAGACCGATCAACGTGGGTGCAAAAAAGCCTAAACTTGGCAAGCCAGCGTCTTCAACAAAACTATTAATGATCAAGTTTGTGGAAGTACCGATCAATGTCAATGTGCCGCCTAAGATCGCAGCGTAAGAAAGCGGGATCAATAATTTTGAGGGCGCATGCTGTTGATTACGTTTGATCGCACCGATCAACGACACGACAACCGCTGTATTATTAGTAAAGGAAGAAAGTAACGCTGTGGAAATACCCAACTTTGCAACCACTGTGCCTAGCCGACCTTCAGATATATTTCGGCTAACCCAGCTGATCAAGCGAGTTTTCTCCAATGCACTAGAGGCAAGTATAAGAAGAACTAATGTCAGTAAAGATGAATTGGTAAAGTTTGTCGCTAAACTCGACAGATCAATCAATCCACCGATAAACGCCAAAAACGCAGCGCCAGCAAAAATAAAGCTAGGTTTAATTCGAGTTACAAGCAGGCAAGTAATAATGCCAAGCAGTATCGCTAATACAAATCCTTGTTCCCACATAACTCGTCCTTTAAAGGTGGAAGCAGGTGCTTCCACCTATGATTGTCAGTCGTTCAGTAACGAATTACTTCAATAGCTGACTTAAGTCTTTCGCATCCCAGTGTGGGAAGTGCTTACGAATCAGAGCGTTGAGCTCTACTTCAAACGCAGAGAAATCACCAGTTTGCAGCTCAACAGAATCAAGTCTGTCTCGAATCAAACCTGCGCCAACAGTGACGTTAGTTAGGCGATCAATCACGATGAAACCACCGGTGTCCGCACTATCTAAGTATTTATCCAGTGCTACCGATTCATTCAGTGACCACTCACACAAACCGATACCATTAAGAGGTAGCTCTTGTGCTTCATAGCTTGATAGGTTGTTGATGTCGTACTGGTGACGAATCGCTTCCACTTGACCAACGGTTTTCTTGCCTGCGATCTTAATGTCGTAAGCTTTACCTGATTGAAGTGGTTGCTCTGTCATCCACACCACGTCCGCAAGAATGTGATTCGTTGATTCAATTTCCGCATTTTCTAGAACAATTAAGTCACCACGGCTGATATCAATTTCATCTTCCAGCGTTAGCGTCACCGCCAGGCCAGCTTGAGCCGACTCCAAATCACCATCAAAGGTTACGATACGAGCGACTTTTGATTTCTTACCAGAAGGTAGCGCTTTGATTTCATCGCCAACTTTGACGCAGCCTGATGCAACCGTACCTGCGAAACCGCGGAAATCTAAGTTAGGACGATTCACATATTGCACAGGGAAACGGAACTCACCAGCGGATCGCGTCTGGTCAATATCCACATTCTCAAGCACTTCTAATAGTGAAGGGCCTTTAAACCAAGCCATTTCAGGGCTTGCGGCAGCAACGTTTGCTCCTTCCAATGCAGATACCGGTAAGATCTGAATATTGGTATCGCCTTCAAGGTTCTCAGCAAACTCTAAATACTGATCGCGAATCTCTTCAAAACGATCTTGAGAGTATTCCACGAGATCCATTTTATTCACTGCTACGATGAAATGTTTCAAGCCAAGCAGGTTAGAAATAAACGAGTGACGGCGCGTTTGATCCAACACCCCTTTACGAGCATCAATCAAGATCACGGCAAGATCACACGTCGATGCGCCGGTTGCCATGTTACGTGTGTACTGCTCATGTCCTGGAGTATCTGCAATAATGAACTTACGTTTCTGCGTAGAGAAATAGCGATAAGCCACATCGATAGTAATGCCCTGTTCACGCTCTGCTTGTAACCCATCCACTAGAAGGGCTAAATCTGGTTTCTCACCAGTAGTACCAACACGTTGGCTATCAGAGTGAACCGCAGCTAGCTGATCTTCATAAATTTGCTTGGTATCGTGGAGCAAGCGACCAATTAGCGTACTTTTCCCGTCATCTACAGAACCACACGTTAAAAATCTAAGCATCGACTTATGTTGGTGTTGACTCAGGTAGCCTTCAATTCCTAGCTCGGCTAGTTCGGCTTCTACTGCACTATTCATTTTTCTTTCCTTAGATTTCTTAGAAATAACCTTGGCGCTTCTTGAGCTCCATCGAACCAGACTGGTCATGGTCAATCGCTCGACCTTGACGTTCACTAGAGGTGGCTACCAGCATTTCTTCGATGATCCCTGTTAACGTATTTGCTTCAGACTCAATCGCCCCCGTTAGCGGGTAGCAGCCAAGCGTACGGAAGCGAACGCTTTTCTCTTCTATCTTCTCGCCTTCTTTCAGTTCCATACGGTCATCATCAACCATGATCAGCATGCCATCACGTTCAACAACTGGACGTTTGTCTGAAAGATATAGTGGAACGATTTCAATATTTTCTAGGTAGATGTATTGCCAAATATCTAGCTCGGTCCAGTTTGATAATGGGAACACACGAATGCTTTCACCTTTGTTTACTTGACCGTTGTATGTTTTCCAAAGCTCAGGGCGTTGGTTTTTTGGATCCCATGTATGGTTCTTATCACGGAATGAATACACACGTTCTTTTGCACGAGATTTCTCTTCGTCACGACGAGCACCACCAAAAGCCGCATCGAAGCCATACTTGTTTAACGCCTGCTTTAGCCCTTGAGTTTTCATGATATCGGTGTGCTTAGAAGAACCATGGACAAATGGGCTACACCCCATTTCTAGACCTTCAGGGTTTTTATGCACCAATAGGTCAAAACCGTATTTCTCTGCAGTACGATCGCGGAATTCAATCATTTCACGGAATTTCCAGTCGGTATCAACATGCAAAAGTGGGAACGGGATTTTACCTGGGTAAAAAGCTTTACGAGCTAAATGCAGCATTACTGAAGAATCTTTACCGATTGAATACATCATCACCGGATTGTCGAACTCAGCAGCGACTTCACGGATAATATGAATACTTTCCGCCTCTAGCTGTTTTAAGTGGGTTAAACGTTGTTGGTCCATTTCTGTGCTTCCTTTAAGGCTCGGGCTAACGAGCATTTCTTCACTCGATAATGAAACTACCGAATTGGGTATCTGGCTAACTGGTGAAACAGTTAATGGGAGTATCGAGACTGTTGCGCTTGTGAAGCAGTGAACTGGCTGGTTAAGCGAGTCATAATTGCCTCCTAATACGTCCTTGATGTTGGCATTATGACTAGCTTGTTATATTACCGGAAATTCTAAAATTTCATTTTTTATTCGAAAAGCTGATAAGGGATGAAGTTATTAGATAATTAGGTGGAATAAATTGAGCATTCTCATTGATAAGATTTGTACGTTGATTGAGCAGCTTTGGGAGGCATCTTGCAGAACACCATAAAGTAATCGATCTAAGTCACGAATTAACATTCGCTGTAATCATTGTTTCATTCTGTTTTGTTACATTACGCAACGAAATTTTCTACTATCCACTTTGGAGCTACAAAATGAAAGTTGCAATGAAACCTTTATCATTGGCTGTACTTGCAGGTCTTGGTCTGACTCTAGCAGGCTGCACAACAACACCAGATACCGATGAAGTGATTAAACTGCGTGTCGTAGAAACGACGGACATCCATACCAACCTAATGGACTACGATTACTACAAAGACAAGCCATCGAAAAAAATCGGCTTAGCACGTACTGCAACTTTAGTAAAAGAAGCTCAAAGCGAAGTAACGAATAGCGTATTGGTTGATAACGGTGACTTACTGCAAGGTAGCCCAATGGGTGACTACATGGCAGACAAAGGCATCGAAGTAGGCGAAGTTCACCCTGCATACAAAGCAATGAATCAACTAAGCTACGACGCTGCCAACCTAGGTAACCACGAGTTTAACTACGGCCTTGAGTTCCTAGAAGAGTCAATCAACGACGCTGATTTCCCATACATCAGTGCGAACGTTTACGACGCAGAAACCAAAGAACACTACTTCACGCCATACATCATCAAAACGCATACATTCGCAGATACTGCTGGCGTTGAACACGAAGTAAAAGTTGGTTACATTGGTTTTGTTCCACCGCAAATCATGACGTGGGATAAGAAGAACCTTGAAGGCAAAGTGATCGCTCGCGACATCATTGAGACCGCTAACGAGTTAGTGCCTCAAATGAAAGCAGAAGGCGCTGAAGTAATCGTTGCTATTCCACACTCTGGCGTATCAACAGACCCATACAAAACTGGCGAAGAGAACTCAACGTTCTACTTATCAGAAGTTGAAGGTATCGATGCAATTGCATTTGGTCACTCTCACGCTGTGTTCCCAGGCAAAGGCTTTGACGATATTCAAGGCATCGACAACGAAAACGGCACCATGAACGGTGTTGCGGCAGTTATGCCAGGTCGTTGGGGTAGCCACGTGGGTGTTATGGATCTAACACTGGCGCAAAAAGACGGTAAATGGGAAGTGGTTAAAGGCCAATCAGAAGCACGCCCTATTTACGACAAAATCGAGAAGAAATCTCTAGCGGATGCCGATAAAGGCATCGTAACTGCGCTAGAAAAAGACCACGCTGGTACTCGTGAATTTGTAAACCAACCAATTGGTAAAGCAGACGACGTAATGTACAGCTTCCTATCGCTAGTACAAGACGATCCAACGGTACAAATTGTTAACCTTGCACAGAAAGATTACGTTGAGCGCTTTATTCAAGGTGACCCAGACCTAGACGGTACTCCAGTACTTTCAGCAGCAGCACCATTTAAAGCGGGCGGTCGTAAGAATGACCCAGCTAACTTTACTGAAGTTGAATCTGGCCAACTGACTTTCCGCAACGCGGCTGACTTATATCTTTACCCGAACACGCTAGTTGCAATGAAGGTAACCGGTCACGAAGTAAAAGAATGGCTTGAGTGTTCTGCGGGTCAATTCAAACAGATTGATGTAAATAGTACAGCTCCTCAGCAATTAATCGATTGGGATGGTTTCCGCACCTACAACTTCGATGTTATTGACGGTGTTAACTACCAGATCGATGTAACACAACCTGCTAAGTACGATGGAAACTGTAAATTAATCAATGAAGGTTCTGAGCGTATCGTTGGCCTAACTTACCAAGGTAAGCCAATCGATATGAAGCAATACTTCATTATCGCGACCAACAACTACCGCGCATACAGCAACAAGTTCCCAGGCACAGGTGAAGACTTCATCGCATTCGATGCACCAGATGAAAACCGTACTGTTCTTGCTAACTACATCTCTCGCGTGAGCAAAGAGCAAGGCCAAGTGAGCCCAACAGCGGACAACAACTGGTCATTCGCGCCAATTAAGTCAGACAAAGCGCTAGATATCCGCTTTGAAACTTCGCCAAGTGATAAAGCTGCACAGTTCATCAAAGATAAAGGTCAATACCCGATGAAACGTGTCGCAACAGACGATGTTGGTTTCGGTGTATACCAAATTGACTTAAGCAAGTAATCCCTTTTGCTTAACTAAAAAACGCGGCGTATTAGCCGCGTTTTTTTATATTTACTTGCTACACAAATCCATCAGACCGTAGCGTTCGCCGCTACACTCCCCACAGCTATATTCACCAAAGCCAGTCCCTCTGAATATACCCCCTACTTCTTCAGAAAGTTCACCTCCACTGGTTACCATGAATACAGTTGCGAGCTCATATTTAAACCACCGTATATTCATTAAAGCAAACGAGCCCTACAGTATTAAGCTAATACTGAACACTAAAACGTACATTCTCGACTGAGCTTTCGCCAGTGCGACTAACACCCACACAATAATGCTCCCCTAGGCAATAAAAGCGAAAAAAGAACGATTTCGTACACTCGGAAAACCGAGCAAAGCCGCTAAAAAACCGCCAAACAGACTATTGTTATAAAAATCACTCACCAAAAATGTAATTTTTCCATCCTATGCTCGGTCTCTTAAAACATGAACCATTTACCTTGATTATTTGTTAAAGCCAATTCATTGCTAATACAGCAGCTAATTGCCAACAAAATATCATACAGTTAAATTCAGGAAGCGATGTGTTATTGGTTGAATCCTTACAAACATTACTCACAACAAGCTCGCAATCAGTTCCTATTCTGTTTGTCGGTGTGATCTTGCTGTCTTACCTACTAGAAGATTTAGCCATTGTTTCTGCGGCTGGGCTTGCCAGCCAAGAATTAATGCCGCCAAGCCTAGCCTTGCTGGCAATCTTTGTCGGGATCGCAACTGGTGACCTTGGTCTGTACTATTTAGGTAAATATTGCCAGCATTTTCGTGGCATACGCTATCGAGCGCTCACCAACCGACATTTCAAATCTATCCGTAGAAAACTCCACCAGCAGGCTTTCCTTAACCTATTCATTATCCGATTTATACCAGGGCTAAGGACTGTAGGATTCACGCTCAGTGGCTTCTTCTCTATCCCACTGAAGCTGTTTATGAGCGCAGTCATTCTCGCCACAGCACTTTGGACATGTTTAGTTTTCTCAACTATTTATTACTTAGGGACGTCAGCTTGGGTTCAAGCCTCTGAGTATCAATGGATGTTAATTCCTGCGGCGATTTTATTGCTTTTCTCTACCAATAAGCTTCTTAATCACACCTACTCAAGAGGGTTGTCATGAGTTCCCAACCAGAAATCCAATGCATTGCACCTGAAAAAATTAATGCCGGCATGCCCTTGCTAGAAGTAGACACTAAGCAAAGCGTATCGCCTTATGAATTTCTCCCTAGCTGGTTTTTTTATACCCCCGTAGTCATTCAAAGTTTGGCTCAAGGGCTGAGATATGGAAACTGGAAACTGCCTTTAATCGCTAACCCAAGCATCAAATTAAGTGGCATGGTTGGCGAGTCTAAACACGACATTTTAAGCTTGGCAGGTAAGCGCTCTTTAGAGTGGATTTCCCCCTTCGTGACCATCACTAAATCCGATGTTGGAATCTCAAGCCAAACCGCTCAGGCGTTGGAATCTATGCACAGCGCCAAGATTTCATTTCCTGTCGTTGCAAAACCAGATCTAGGCTGTCGTGGGGCGGGAGTGAAGTTGGTTAAGTCTCAAGAGCAACTAACTAGCTACATTGCTGGCTTTCCCGAAGGTGCGCGTTTCTTAATCCAAGAAAAAGCCCCATACCAAGCTGAAGCAGGGGTATTTTACGTGCGTTACCCAGGGAAAAAGCGCGGAAAAATCATCTCTATCACCCTCAAATATGCCCCTTCAGTGGTTGGAGATGGTGTGAGTACACTTCAGCAGTTAATAGAGCAATGCCCACGTGCGGGGCAATTAAGTCACCTCTATTTACCGCGCCATCAGGACAAACTGGACTGGGTTCCAGATTTGGGAACTGAATTTCAACTCGCCTTCGCTGGTAGTCACAGCCGGGGCTCAATTTTTCGCAACGGTAACCAATATATCTCCGATGCACTTGCTCAACGTTTGGATGAGATCTTCGATGACTTTGAAGGTTTTCACTATGGTCGCCTCGACATCAAATTTAAAGATATTCATAGCTTGATGGCAGGTGAAGCGTTCACGATTCTTGAGATCAATGGCGCCAGCAGCGAGGCTGCTCATATCTGGGATCGTCGCACTCCTCTCAAAGAAATATTCAGCACTCTACTTAGCCAATACCGCATTCTTTTCGACATTGGCGCTAAGCAGCAGCAACGAGGTCATAAAACACCTGCATTCAAAGAATTAATTCTCGCTTGGCGTGAAGAGAAACGCCTGACCGAACAATATCCAACGACGGACTAGTTCGTCTGAATAAGGAAATATTATGAGTTTAGCCAGTAATACCTCATCTCAAATCTCTGTTCCTTCTACGATTCAAGGGGCCGTGGATATTCTTCGTCAGGGACTTCACTTTCTTTCGGATATCAGTGATGAGGACTATACCTACAAAGCCAAACCTCATGTCGACAGCTCTATCGGGGAGCACTTTCGTCATACGCTAGATCTGTTCCATGCGTTGATTCTGCAAGAAAACCAACAGATTAATTACAACACGCGCCGTCGTGGGCATGATATTGAAACCAGCAGAGCTATCGCATTAGAAGAAATAAAATACATTTCCGATTGGTTAGAGCAATTAAACCCGACCGCACTGACCAACCCAGTAACGATAGAAACGGAAGTGTCGCTTAATAACCAGGTTTGCCAATCCATGACGTCAAGCTTAGAGCGCGAGATCACTTTTGCCGCCTTACACGCGAACCACCACTACGCCATGATGAAAGTGATCGCCACTTTCCTACAAGTTCAGGTGACGAATACTTTTGGTTTCGCACCAACCACAACCAGCTATTTGAGAGGGCAATGATATGTGTTCTGTCACTTGGCTACTGAACGAAGAAGGCTACCAAGTATTCTTTAATCGAGATGAACAAAAATCTCGCGCATTAGCCACACCACCTCAACAACTCACACACAATGGTACTAAGGTATTGATGCCAATCGACCCGGTTGGCAAAGGCAGTTGGATCAGCTTAAACGAGCATGGATTATCTCTTTGTTTACTCAATAATTATCAAGGAAAAATGCCCGAAGGCCCTCTATTAAGCCGCGGTTTATTATTAAAACTACTGTCTTCTAGCACCAGCCTTGAGCAAGTAACAGAACATTTCAATCAGCTAGACATTCAGCGCTTTGCTCCATTCACATTATTGGTTTTTCGCCCTACGCTTTCTCTCGTCAATCCGGAAGTCTTTGCTTTCGCCTGGGATGGAACCAACATTGATATTAAGCAAACTGATTCACCTCTGTTTTCGTCAGGTATAGCGCTCGAAGAAGTACAGCATTACCGTAGAGAGCTCTACAACACGCTAACATTTGATAATAAAACCCAGCAAACCTTGCTCACCTTCCACGCTCATCACCACCCAGAGCATGGCTATTTGTCGGCTTGCATGCACAGAGAAGACGCTCATACCGTTAGCTTCACACATTTAAACGTAACTGATCGCCAGCTAGCCATGAGTTACATACCGGGCTCTCCATGTCATGGGCTCAATGCCCAATCACTCAATCAACATCGTTATACCTTTACCCAACTAGAATCTCTGATCGCCTAACACAGGGACAGATAAGGAATTGTCATGAAAAAAATATTTGCGCTATTGCTGTTTTCCATCAGCCAAATGGCTTTTGCCGCGGACGAAATTTACACAGGATTTTTCAGCAGTAAAGCGCTAGAGGGCTACGACACCGTAGCGTATTTCACCGAAAGCCAACCAGTTAAAGGCAGTAAAGAATTCACGACTGAATACAAAGGTGCAACGTGGTACTTCGCTTCTCAGTCGAATTTAGATGCCTTTGTTCATAATCCTGAAAAATATGCTCCTCAGTATGGTGGATATTGTGCATGGGCAGTATCTGCGAAAAATGATTTTGCCCCTGGTGATCCTATGTATTGGGCCATTGTGGATGACAAGTTGTACCTCAACTACGACAAAGAAATTAAACAGCGCTGGGATGCCGACCGTCCACAGCACATTACACAAGCAGACAAAAACTGGCCTGAGCTAATTAAATAACAAGGATCACTTATGACATTTCAAGCAACTAAACACATTCCATCGGCTTTCATCGCATTTGTGTTTGTTCAATCTCTGTTCTTCAAGTTCACAGGCTCATACGAAACAGAGCATATTTTTGGCACGCTTGCCGAATGGTCAGGCCTTACATGGTTTGGCGTATTTGGTGGCTACATGATTGGCTTCGCTGAACTGTTTGCGGCCATTTTACTATTCAGCAAACTTCATGGGTTGGGCGCGGTAATGAGCACCGGAATCATGACTGGTGCGATTTTTTTCCACTTGTTCACACCACTCGGTATTCAAATGCCAGAGTTTAACGCGGCCGGTGAGATTGTCGGACATGACGGTGGCTTATTGTTTGGTATGGCGTGTCTCGTGTGGCTATGTGGCGCTTTCTTGAGCATTAAAGATTTAAAAGATCAAAACGGTTTCTTATATCAACTTGTTAATAAGGCAGCATAATTATGATTAGTAGTCCGTTTCGTTTACCTCGTTACACACCTTTTGGTTTAGGTGAATCCGTTGTCGAGTGGGCAACAGGACTATCTAAACTGGATCATCTTTATCAGCAACGCCCTGAAAAGCTATCCAGCTTCGAATTTATGAATCATACACTCGATGCACTTAACATTGCGTACGATGTGGAAAGCGGCACTATCGATCATATCCCGAGTGAAGGGCCTGTCGTCATTGTGGCAAATCACCCACTAGGTGCTATTGAAGGTGTGATCCTTGCCGATCTCATTGGATCCGTCAGGCAGGATGTAAAAGTTCTAGCGAATCAGCTCCTCAAACGCTTACCCGAACTCGATGATCTTTTTATCGGCATTGACGTATTCAATGGTAAAGGCTCTCAGCACACCAACTCCAAAGCGGTACGCGATGCACATCGTCATTTGGCCGATGGCGGATTATTGATTGTGTTCCCAGCAGGGGAAGTATCCGCCTACCCGAAAGGAGAGAAGAAACTCACCGATATTGAATGGAGTAAATCGGTCGCGAAATTCGTCAAGCGTAATCAAGCCACAACGGTGCCAATTTTCATTAGTGGAAAAAACAGCGAGCTTTTCTATCAAGCCGGTCGAGTTCACCCTCTCCTACGCACCGCGCTATTAGGTCGAGAACTTTTAAACAAACAAGCAAAAACCATTTCAATTTCTATTGGATCAGCGATTCCCTTTTCGGAAGTAAAGGGGTTTGAAAAAGACGTCGATATTGTCAGCTATTTACGCCTCAATACTTATCTAATGAGCAAAAGCGATGAAGTAAATCTTGATACCGACTCCGCCCCTCACTTTAATACACCGATCATTGAACCGGTTAACGCGATAGAGCTACAACGAGAAATCGATGCTTTACCCAGCTCTTTGTTGCTCCTTGAACAAGGTGAGTTTTCCGTTTACTACTCACCGAGCCATCACATTCCCAAACTCATGCAAGAAATAGGGAGAATCAGAGAAGAAAGTTTTCGAGAGGTAGGAGAAGGCAGCGGGCTCGCTTGTGATGTCGATGAATACGACCTTTACTACAACCAACTATTCGTCTGGCACAATGGTAATCGCGAACTCGTTGGGGCCTATCGAATGGGGCTAGTCGATGAACTGATTGCAGAACATGGCTTGCAAGGGCTCTATTCTCGAAGCTTGTTCAACTACGACGAAAGTTTCATTACTAAACTCGACAATAGTATTGAACTCGGCCGCTCTGTCGTCAGTAAAAATTATCAACGTAGTCTCAATTCTCTATTACTGCTGTGGAAAGGTATCGCGACTTTTGTGGCGCGAAACCCGAAATATACGCACCTTTTCGGTCCTGTCAGTATCAGTAACGACTACAGTCACACTGCACGCCAACTTATGGCGGCAACGCTTTCGATACATCACTACGATCAAGAAAAGGCGACGCTTGTATCAGCTTCCTCCCCACTGAGATCCAACAACAATGTGTTCTGGCAAACGCATTTATTGAGCTCTTTGGCGAGTGTCCCTTTGTTATCGAAAGTACTAGCGCGTATGGAACAAGGAAAAGGACTGCCCGTCTTATTACGTCAATATCTAGGCATGAATGGGAAATTGGTGTGCTTTAACGTTGACCCAGCCTTTAACAATGCACTCGATGGGCTGATTGTTGTGAACCTTAAAAAGGTGCCGCTGAAAACGCTTGGGAAATACATGGGTAAAGACGAAGCGAAAACCTACTTGGATCAGTAATACTAGTCACGTCGGCTAAGACTGTACGTAGGCCAAGAATGATGACATTATTTCGTTATCATTCTTGGCTTATTTTCTATTATGCACTCGACTTTCATTCAACAATTAAAAGCGTTTAACTTTACCGACAGTGAAATTGATTCACTGGTTGATATCGCCAAACCGCTTGAATTGCCTACCCGTCATATCTTGATCAACCAAGGTGAAGTCGCAGAGTCGTTCTATTTTATTATTGAAGGGCTGTGTCATGCTTGTTACCTCACAGAGGAAGGTAAGCAATTCAGTAAAGAGTTTTACTGGGAGCAAGATTGGGTAATGGGCTTTGAGGGCCTAATCAAGCAACAAGCCTCGCCTTACCTACTTGAAACATTAACACCGATCGTTCTTTTGCAACTACCAATGAGCGCCTTAGCGGAATGGAGAACGGAATCCAATCCGCTATACATCAAGCTGTTGGAAACGCAACTCATGCATAAAGAGAACAAAGAACGCTTTATGTTGCTGTACACCCCAGAGCAGCGTTATCAGTTGTTCTGTGAACACTATCCTGACCTTGAAGAAAGGCTCAACGATAATCAAATAGCGGCCTACCTAGGCATTACTGCAATAAGTTTAAGTAGAATTAAAGCACGCCTTAACAATTGTTAATGCTGAATTAAACCGGCGCTGCTACAGTCATGATCCTTTTTACTTCAGGACCCCATCATGATTACTTGGCAGTGCATTCCATTCTCTGAATTATCAACGTCTCAGCTGTATCAACTACTCAAACTACGAGTTGATGTTTTTGTCGTTGAACAAACCTGTCCTTATCCAGAGTTGGATGATAAAGACCATCAAACAGGGGTTCAGCACTTAATGGGGTTCATAAAAGGCGAGCTCGTCGCTTGCGCTCGCTTGCTACCAGCAGGCACGACCTACGATAACGTGAGCATTGGCCGAATCGCCACCAAGCAGTCTGCTCGTGGAAATGGCTTAGGGCACCAATTACTGACGCAATCACTGCAACGTTGCCAGCAATTATGGCCAGACAACACAATAGACATCGGCGCTCAAGAGCACCTAAAAGCTTTTTATCAGCTTCATGGCTTTGAACAAATTTCTGAGATGTACCTTGAAGATGATATCCCTCATATTGATATGAGATTATCTAAATAATGTCGAGCCAAAGCGTAGCAGTTCTTTTGCTGGTTTTAGGCAACTTGTTAGCTGCGCTTTCTGACGTCTCTGTAAAAGTATTGGATGGAGCAGTCTCTCCTTATCAATATATGTTCGCTCGCCAACTGCTGTCGCTCATTTTCATTTTTCCTTTGTGGATACTTCAAAATAAAGCACAACGAACATTAAAGCAGTCTAAAGTCACTTTCTTGAGAGCTCATTTAATTCTCATCGGAAGTGGCTGTATGGTTGTGGCAGTCACCTACCTTCCCTTAGCTACGGCTAATGCGGTGTTCTATGCCGCTCCTTTGCTTATGCTCCCACTATCAATTGTTCTACTGAAAGAAACACCGCCATTGACCAAAGTCATCGCGACAGTGATTGGCTTCATTGGTGTGATGATTGTATTACGACCATCGCAATTCCATTGGGCTGCATTCTTTGCGCTAGGTACCGCTTGTACACTCGCTCTATTCAATGTGTTGGTAAGGAAACTGCCTAGCGAGCAAACTGTAATCACAACACTCTGGTGGACAACGTTATTCTCTATTCCAGTGTCATTAGGGTTATGCTTGTTATATTGGCAGCCTGTAAGCTGGGAAGCTCTTGGGTATGTGGCATTAAGCGCTATATGTATTTTGAGTTATAACGGGCTGGCTGTTGCTGCTTATCGTAAAGCACCGGCAGGACAGATCGCCCTCGCGGAATATTCGGGGCTCATATTTGTTACGTTATTTGGGATATGGTGGTTCAGTGAAGTACCAGATTGGCTTACTGCCGCTGGAATTTTGCTGATTATTCTGCCGCTGATGCCACTTAAAAGAGCTAAGCGTAAAAAGAGTCCGTGTAAAGCGACAGAGTTTTAGTGAATATTAAGGGGCAAGACCCCTTACTTGCTTCGCCCAAAACCGCCATCGGAAAGCCTGAAAAACATAACCGACGTCCCGTCTTTTTCTAGCTGCAAAATATCAAGCTTACCGCTTTCCGCTAATTTGAAACGCACCAATTGCCCTTGTCGAATACGGCTCAACGGCTTGTCTTGTCCTTCAATTTTAACCAGGGCGTTGAGGTCTGCGAGCGGTAATTGATTATTACGGAAAACTTGTGCCAGAGTGTCGCCTTTTTTAACGCTGTATTCCTTCCACTGAGTCGACTTTAGCTCTTTCTGTTCTGTGCTTTTTTGTTCACTCAAGCCTACCGTACTAATTTCAAGCTCAACGCGCGTAGTTGGAGACACTTCGGGTTCTGAAGGTTTTGGAGCAGGTAGTACAAGAAGAATCGCGACAATTGGCACAATGACCATCAGCAGCTTGCGATGCAAAGCCGGTAATGTAAGCCAAGCGGAGCTGACCTTCGTCTTTAGCTGTGACACATCAATGCTATTAAGCCGAGTCTTGATTAACTCAACATAATCCACTTGTTGCTTTTTTTTATGACGACGATTCATAGATCCTAGCCTGAGAATAAAACTAGTATGAGTATAAAAAGCAAATGCCGTTGAGTATAGGTTTTTCAAAGCTTCCTTACCGGAAATGACAGAATTCAAACATTTTTGAGAGCTAAGTACGATGCTTTGCGGATATCCGTAGGGCAAGGGATTTCTTCAATAAGTCAGAACTGGTATCCTTTCCCTTTCTCTACACAAATAAGAGTGACATTCATGTCTGAAGTAAAATTTGAAACCGTTGAGCAAAAAGCTAGCTACGGTATCGGTCTACAAATGGGCCAACAACTTGCAGGTTCTGGTCTTGAAGGCCTAAACGTTGACGCTATCGCTGCTGGTATCGCAACAGCTCTAACTGGCGACATGCCAGCTATCGAAATTGATGAGATCAACAACGCTCTTCAAGAACTACACACTCGTGCAGAAGCGATTCGTCAAGAAGCTGCAAAAGCTGCTGCTGCAGATGGTGAAGTATTCCTAAAAGACAACGCTCTTCGTTCAGAAGTAACGGTTCTAGAGTCTGGTCTTCAATACGAAGTACTAACTGAAGGTACTGGCGAAATCCCAACTTCAGACAAACAAGTACGCGTTCACTACCACGGTGAACTTACAGACGGTACTGTATTCGACAGCTCTGTATCTCGTGGTCAACCAGCTGAGTTCCCTGTAACTGGCGTAATCAAAGGTTGGGTTGAAGCTCTTCAACTAATGCCTGTTGGTTCTAAGTGGAAACTATACATCCCTCAAGATCTTGCTTACGGTGAGCGTGGCGCTGGTGCATCAATCCCACCATTCGCAGCACTAGTATTCGAAGTTGAGCTACTAGCTATTCTTTAAGTAAATATAAGCTTAATAGATATTCACGGCGATGTAACATCGCCGTTTTTCGTTTATAGTGATAGTACTTTTTGCTTTATTACTTAAGGACGAATAATGAAAAAAGCAATCGTAGTGGCTCTAAGCAGCTTGGCTGTTATTTCATGCGCAAGTACTTCTGATTCGTCAGATAACACTTCTTCAACTAACTACTCTCAGCTCTCCCAATCTGCGTTATCGACTGCGCTTTCAATGTGGAACCAACAAAGCCAAAGTTCAGAACTAACAGATACAGTCGCCAAGCAAGCTTCAGTGACTACTGAACAAGCTGCTGGTGGTATTGGTTCTTTGTTAGCATTAGCCCAAGGCTCATTAAGCTCAGCAGAAAATAATGAGCTAAGCGGTCTGATTCCAGGAATGTCTACACTACAACAAACAGGGCTGACTAGCCTACTCAGTGACAACAGTACTGTTGCGAGTGCATTCTCAAGCTTAGGTATGGATCCATCTTTGATTAGCACCTTTGCTCCAATTATTCTGCAAGTGCTTCAATCTCAAGGAGCAAGCTCTTCGCTGTTAAGTTCACTTGGGAATATTTGGCAATAAGACAAACGCTAAGGTGGGTTGAAGTAACCTAACGTACAACGAAAGTGTATTTAAAACGAACAGTGGTTTTATAAGTGGAAAATGCGACAGATACAAAAAAGCCGAGCTAATGCTCGGCTTTTTGTATTAACAATCTAGTATAGATTACTCAGCAGCTTCTTCAGCAGCTGGGCGGTCTACAAGCTCAATGTAAGCCATTGGAGCTTTATCACCAGTACGGAAACCACATTTAAGAATGCGAGTGTAACCGCCTTGACGAGCCGCAAAACGCGGGCCTAGTTCATTAAATAGTTTTGCAACAACTTCGTTATCACGAGTGCGTGCAAATGCAAGACGACGGTTAGCAACACTGTCTGTCTTAGCTAGGGTAATCAACGGCTCAATTACGCGACGTAGTTCTTTTGCTTTTGGCACGGTAGTTTTGATAACTTCGTGACGAACAAGAGAGCTAGCCATATTGCTGAACATCGCTTTACGATGACTGCTGTTGCGGTTGAGTTGACGACCACTTTTACGATGGCGCATGACCTAATCCTTCTAACTTTTCGATTAATCTTCAGCGATTGACGCTGGTGGCCAGTTTTCTAGACGCATGCCTAGAGAAAGACCACGTGAAGCAAGCACATCTTTAATCTCTGTAAGAGATTTCTTACCAAGGTTTGGCGTTTTAAGTAGCTCAACCTCAGTGCGCTGTACAAGATCACCGATGTAGTGAATCGCTTCTGCTTTCAAACAGTTAGCAGAGCGAACTGTTAGTTCAAGATCGTCTACAGGACGCAGTAGGATTGGATCGAATTCTGGCTTCTCTTCCTTCTCCTCAGGTACACGTACATCACGAAGATCTACGAACGCATCCAATTGTTCAGCTAGAATTGTAGCTGCACGACGGATAGCTTCCTCAGGTTCAAGAGTACCGTTCGTTTCCATATCGATAACAAGCTTGTCTAAATCAGTACGTTGCTCTACACGTGCCGCTTCAACAGCGTAAGCGATTTTATCAACCGGGCTGTATGTAGCGTCAACAAGTAGACGACCGATTGGACGCTCATCTTCTTCAGTATGGATACGAGCTGAAGCTGGAACGTAACCACGACCACGTTCAACTTTGATACGCATAGCGATCTCAGCGTTGTCATCCGTTAGGTGACAAATTACGTGCTCAGGGTTAGCGATCTCTACATCACCATCGTGGGTGATGTCACCTGCAACAACAGGGCCTGAGCCTGATTTGTTCAGTGTAATAAACACTTCATCTTTGCCTTCAGCAACGCGTACAGCCAAACCTTTAAGGTTTAGAAGGATTTCTAGGATATCTTCCTGAACGCCTTCTTTAGTGCTGTATTCGTGTAGCACACCTTCAATTTCAACTTCTGTTACGGCACAACCCGGCATAGAAGATAGAAGAATGCGGCGAAGAGCATTACCTAGAGTGTGGCCGAAACCGCGCTCTAATGGCTCAAGAGTTACTTTTGCGTGTGTCGTATTGATCTGTTCAATGTCAACAAGACGCGGCTTAAGAAATTCTGTTACAGAACCCTGCATTGTGTCCTCTCTTTTTTTAACCTTACTTAGAGTAAAGTTCGACGATCAAGTGTTCGTTGATGTCAGCTGATAGGTCAGAACGCTCAGGCATACGCTTGAATGTACCTTCCATTTTGCCAGCATCTACTTCAATCCAAGTTGGTTTTTCACGTTGTTCAGCAACTTCTAGAGCAGCTTTGATACGAGATTGCTGTTTAGCTTTCTCGCGGATAGAAACAACGTCATTAGCCGCTACTTTGAAAGAAGGAACGTTTACAACTTTACCGTTAACTAGGATAGCTTTGTGGCTAACTAGCTGACGAGATTCAGCGCGAGTTGCACCAAAGCCCATGCGGTAAACTACGTTATCAAGACGACCTTCAAGAAGCTGAAGTAGGTTTGCACCTGTGTTGCCTTTAAGACGTGCAGCTTCTTTGTAGTAGTTACGGAATTGTTTTTCTAGAACGCCGTAGATACGACGAACTTTTTGCTTCTCACGAAGCTGAACGCCATACTCAGATAGACGACCGCGACGAGCGCCGTGTACACCTGGTGCGTTATCAATTTTACACTTGGTATCGATCGCGCGTACACCTGACTTAAGGAATAAGTCTGTACCTTCGCGACGGCTAAGCTTCAGCTTAGGACCCAAATATCTTGCCATGATCTTTCTCCAATATTCCTAGAAACGAAACTTAAACGCGACGTTTCTTAGGTGGACGACAACCGTTATGAGGGATTGGTGTCGCATCAACAATGTTAGTGATACGGAAACCAGCAGCGTTCAGTGCACGAACAGTAGATTCGCGACCTGGACCTGGACCCTTAACCATAACTTCCAAGTTCTTTAGGCCATATTCTTTAGCCATTTCACCACAACGCTCAGCTGCAACTTGTGCTGCGAACGGAGTAGATTTACGAGAACCACGGAAACCTGAACCACCTGCTGTAGCCCATGCAAGAGCGTTGCCTTGGCGGTCAGTGATAGTTACGATTGTGTTGTTGAAAGAAGCATGAATGTGCGCTACGCCATCAGCTACTTGCTTGCGTACGCGCTTACGCGCGCGAGTTGGTTGTTTTGCCATTGTACTCTACCTTATCCGATTATTTCTTGATCGGCTTGCGCGGACCCTTACGGGTGCGAGCGTTGGTTTTAGTACGCTGTCCACGTAGTGGTAGACTGCGACGATGACGAAGACCGCGGTAACAGCCAAGGTCCATAAGACGCTTGATGTTCATCGATACTTCACGACGTAGATCACCTTCTACAGTGTACTTAGCTACACCATCACGCAGTTGATCGATCTGCTCTTCAGTTAGTTCACTGATCTTAGCATTTTCAGCAATACCCACTTCAGCTAGGATAGCTTGAGAGCGAGTTTTACCGATGCCGTAAATTGCAGTTAATGCAATCACAGAATGCTTGTGATCAGGAATGTTAATGCCTGCTATACGGGCCATTATTCACTCCTAAGGGGTTCATAAAAGAATTATCCGCAGCAAAGCCCGTTATGGATACGCTGCGGCATACTACTTCTTTTGCACGCAAAAGGTAGGCCGAGGAATATACTCGACACTACCTTATATTTCAAGTAAAAATTTCTGCTAATTAGCCTTGGCGTTGCTTATGCTTTGGCTCACTGCAAATCACGCGAACGACACCGTTACGCTTGATAACTTTACAGTTACGGCAGATTTTTTTAACGGAAGCACGAACTTTCATTGCTAAACTCCGTAAATGGAACTGAAACTGTTACCGCCGATTAACGGCCGTAACCTTTCAGATTCGCTTTCTTTAACACAGAATCATACTGTTGTGACATCAGATGAGTCTGTACCTGTGCCATGAAATCCATGATTACAACTACTACGATAAGTAGTGATGTACCGCCGAAGTAGAAACGAACGTTCCACGCGACCATCATGAATTCAGGAATCAGACAGATAAAAGTAATGTATAGAGCGCCCGCTAGGGTCAATCTTGTCATCACTTTATCGATATATTTCGCTGTCTGCTCACCTGGGCGGATACCGGGTACGAATGCACCAGACTTCTTCAAGTTATCAGCTGTTTCACGCGGGTTAAACACCAACGCTGTATAGAAGAAACAGAAGAAGATAATAGCTGCAGCATAAAGCATTACGTACAGAGGCTGACCTGGGCTAAGAGCCAAAGACACATCAGTTAACCAACCGAATGCGCTGCTCTCACCGTTCTGACCGAACCACTGAGCCAATGTTCCTGGGAACAGGATAATACTTGATGCAAAAATCGCTGGTATAACACCTGCCATATTAATCTTAAGAGGCAAGTGAGAACTTTGTGCTGCAAAAACTTTACGACCTTGTTGACGCTTCGCGTAGTTAACGACGATACGACGTTGACCACGTTCCATGAAAACTACGAAGTAAATTACAGCAAAAGATAAAACCGCAATTAACAGCAGAAGAAGCACATGCAATTCACCTTGACGCGCTTGCTCGATTGTTTGACCGATTGCCGAAGGCAATCCAGCAACAATACCTGCAAAAATCAGAATGGAAATACCATTACCGATTCCTCGCTCAGTGATTTGTTCACCTAACCACATTAAGAACATGGTACCAGTTACTAAACTCACGGTAGCAATTAGCGTAAACATGGTTTGGTTGATAACAACCAGATTATCGACCATGTTTGGTAAGCCAGTTGCAATACCAATAGCTTGGAATGTTGCAAGTACAAGCGTGCCGTAGCGTGTATATTGGCTGATCTTACGACGGCCTGCTTCACCCTCTTTCTTGAGTTCCGCTAACGCTGGATGAACTACAGTTAGCAATTGGACAACAATAGATGCCGAAATATACGGCATGATGCCCAATGCTAATATAGATGCACGCTCAAGAGCACCACCGGAGAACATGTTAAACATTTCTACGATGGTACCTTTTTGCTGTTCGAACAAATCGGCAAGTACAGCTGCGTCAATACCAGGAATCGGCACAAAAGAGCCGGCTCGGAATACTAAAAGAGCACCCACTACGAATAATAAGCGCGACTTTAGTTCACTTAAGCCGCTCTGAGCACTACGAAAATCTTGTCCTGGTTTCTTAGCCATCTGTACCTCGTTCCTCGAGATTATTCCTCGATTTTACCGCCTGCAGCTTCGATTGCAGCTTTAGCGCCTTTAGTCACGCGTAGACCTTTAACAGTCACAGCTTTGCTAAGTTCACCAGAAAGAACAACTTTTACGAACTCGATGTTCTTAGTGATTACGTTAGCAGCTTTAAGGCTGTTTAGGTCAACTACGTCACCTGTTACCTTCGCTAGCTCAGCTAGACGAACTTCAGCAGACACTAGGCTCTTACGAGAAGTGAAACCGAATTTAGGTAGACGTTGTTTCAGAGGCATTTGACCGCCTTCGAAACCTGGACGAACAGAGCCGCCAGAACGTGACTTTTGACCTTTGTGACCGCGGCCACCTGTTTTACCAAGGCCAGAACCGATACCACGACCTACACGCTTCTTAGAAGGTTTAGAGCCAGCAGCCGGTGATAGAGTATTCAAACGCATTCTGATTACTCCTCAATCTTAACCATGTAGTAAACCTTGTTGATCATACCGCGTACGCACGGAGTATCTTCAAGTTCTACTGTATGGTTGATGCGACGAAGGCCTAGACCTTTCAAGCACGCTTTGTGCTTAGGTAGGCGACCAATTGAGCTTTTAGTTTGAGTTACTTTAATAGTTGCCATCGTGTGCTTACTCCGAAATAGATTCAACAGTTAGACCACGTTTAGCAGCAACCATTTCTGGTGACTTCATGCTAGCTAGAGCATCAATCGTTGCACGAACGATGTTGATAGGGTTCGTAGAACCGTATGCTTTAGATAGTACGTTGTGTACACCTGCAACTTCAAGTACAGCACGCATTGCACCACCGGCAATTACACCTGTACCTTCTGCAGCTGGCTGCATGTAAACTTTAGAGCCCGAATGACGACCTTTCACCGGGTGGTGAAGAGTGCCTTCGTTTAGCGCAACTGTAACCATGTTACGGCGCGCTTTTTCCATTGCTTTTTGAATCGCTGCAGGTACTTCACGAGCTTTGCCGTAACCGAAACCTACGCGACCATTACCGTCACCAACTACTGTTAGTGCAGTGAAGCTCATGATTCGACCACCTTTAACCGTCTTAGATACACGGTTAACTGCGATCAGCTTTTCTTGCAAATCATTAGCTTGTTGTTGTTCTTTAGCCATCTTCCAACCCTACCTTAGAATTTCAGACCAGCTTCACGAGCAGAATCTGCTAGTGCCGCTACTCGACCGTGGTATTGGAAACCAGAACGATCGAAAGCTACATCAGAGATGCCTTTTTCGATAGCGCGCTCAGCAATAGCTTTACCTACAGCTTTAGCAGCGTCAACGTTACCAGTATTCTTAACTTGCTCACGGATCGCTTTTTCTACAGTAGAAGCAGCTGCGATAACCTCAGAGCCGTTTGCCGCGATAACTTGTGCGTAAACGTGGCGAGGAGTACGGTGTACTACCAGGCGAGTTGCACCAAGTTCTGCAATCTTACGACGTGCACGTGTAGCACGACGGATGCGAGATGCTTTCTTATCCATAGTGATACCTTACTTCTTCTTAGCTTCTTTAGTACGCACATTTTCATCTGCGTAACGAACACCTTTACCTTTGTAAGGCTCAGGTTCGCGGTAAGAACGAATGTCAGCCGCAACTTGACCAACTAGTTGCTTATCACAACCAGTAATAATGATCTCAGTTTGGCTAGGGCATTCAGCTTTAATACCTTCAGGTAGAGCGTGCTCTACTGGGTGAGAAAAGCCAAGTGTTAGACCTACAGCGTTGCCTTTCATAGCAGCACGGTAACCTACACCTTTAAGCACTAATTTCTTAGTGAAGCCCTGAGTAACACCAACAACCATGTTGTTAACTAGTGCGCGAGCTGTACCAGCTTGTGCCCATGCGTTAGCAACACCTTCTTTCGGACCGAAAGTTAGGTTGTTTTCTTCCTGTGCAATCACTACTGCGCCGTTAAGAACGCGAGTTAGCTCACCTTTACCACCTTTTACAGTGATTTCTTGGCCGTTTAGTTTCACCTCTACGCCAGCTGGAATAGCGACAGGTGCTTTAGCAACACGAGACATAGTCTACTCCTTATTAAGCTACGTAACAGATGATTTCACCACCAAGACCTGCTTTGCGAGCAGCACGGTCAGACATAAGACCTTTGGAAGTGGAAACAACAGCAATACCAAGACCGCCCATCACAGTTGGTAAAGAGTCTTTATTTTTATAAACTCTTAGACCAGGACGTGATACACGTTTGATTTGCTCGATTACAGGTTTAGCTTGGAAGTACTTAAGAGTAACTTCTAGCTCAGGTTTTGCTTCGCCTTCAACAGCGAAGTCAACGATGTAACCTTCAGCTTTAAGCAATGCAGCAATTGCAACTTTAAGCTTTGAAGAAGGCATTTTTACAGCAACTTTGTTTGCTGCCTGACCGTTACGAACGCGGGTCAGCATATCCGAAATCGGATCTTGCATGCTCATAAGATTTACTCCAAATGATTAAGTGGCAATTACCAGCTAGCCTTACGAAGACCCGGAATCTCGCCTTTCATGCAAGCTTCACGAACCTTAATACGGCTTAGACCGAACTTACGTAGGTAACCGTGTGGACGACCAGTTTGGTTGCAACGGTTGCGCTGACGTGATGCACTTGAATCACGTGGAAGAGATTGCAGTTTAAGAACCGCATTCCAACGATCTTCTTCAGATGCGTTTACATCGCTAATGATAACTTTTAGCGCAGCACGCTTTTCAGCGAACTTAGCTACTAGTTTCGCACGTTTAGCTTCACGTGCTTTCATTGATTGTTTAGCCATAACAGTAACCCTACACCTTACTTACGGAATGGGAAGTTAAAGGCAGCCAGCAGAGCACGGCCTTCCTCATCGGAACCAGCAGTCGTCGTGATAGTGATATCAAGACCGCGGACACGATCGACTTTATCGTAGTCGATTTCCGGAAAGATGATTTGCTCGCGAACGCCCATGCTGTAGTTACCGCGACCGTCAAAAGACTTAGCGCTAACACCACGGAAATCACGTACACGTGGAAGTGCGATAGAGATTAAACGCTCTAAAAATTCCCACATGCGCTCACCACGCAAGGTTACTTTACAACCAATTGGGTAGCCTTCACGAATTTTGAAACCAGCTACAGATTTACGCGCTTTAGTGATAAGAGGCTTTTGACCAGAGATCGTTGCCATATCAGCTGCTGCGTTTTCTAGCAGTTTCTTATCGTTGATTGCTTCACCAACGCCCATGTTTAGGGTGATTTTCTCAATCCTAGGGACTTGCATGACGCTTGTGTAGCTGAACTCTTTGGTAAGCTCAGCGACTACAGACGACTTGTAGTAATCATGCAGTTTCGCCATAGTAGAACTCCAAATTACTTCTAATTAGTTAGAAACGATTTCGCCGTTAGATTTAAAGAAACGAACTTTCTTACCATCTTCAATACGGAAACCGATGCGGTCTGCTTTACCAGTAGCCGCGTTAAAGATTGCAACGTTAGAAGCATCAATAGCTGCTTCTTGTTCAACGATGCCACCCTGTTGACCTAGAGCCGGAACCGGCTTTTGGTGTTTCTTAACAAGGTTGATACCTTCAACGATAACTTTACCAGTTGTCAGAACCTTAGTTACCTTACCTTTCTTGCCTTTATCTTTACCAGCAAGAATGATTACTTCGTCATTACGACGGATTTTAGCTGCCATGTTGCCGCTCCTTACAGAACTTCAGGTGCTAGTGACACAATTTTCATGAATTTCGCGTTACGAAGTTCACGAGTCACAGGACCAAAGATACGTGTGCCGACTGGTTGCTCAGTAGTGTCGTTTAACAATACACAAGCATTACTGTCGAAGCGAATGACAGAACCGTCTGGGCGACGAACGCCTTTACGGGTGCGCACTACTACCGCCTTCAGAACATCACCTTTTTTTACTTTACCGCGAGGAATTGCTTCCTTAACTGTAACTTTGATGATGTCACCGATATGTGCATAACGGCGGTGAGAGCCACCCAGAACCTTAATACACATTACCTTGCGCGCGCCAGAGTTATCTGCTGCGTCAAGTGTACTTTGCATCTGGATCATTGTTAGTGCTCCGCTAAATATTAAAACTAGACCCTCTCGGGTCGGGCTGCCTCTTTAAAAGGGACGCGAATTGTACCACCCTTTTTTTAAATTGGGTAGACAAAAAACAAGCGGCCCCAAAAAAAATTTTGGAGCCGCTTGAAAGCTATAGAATTACAAAGATTAAATCTTCGCTTTTGCTATAACTTTAACCAATGTCCAAGACTTAGTCTTAGACAGAGGACGACACTCTGCGATTTCAACTTTGTCGCCTAGGCCACAAACGTTGTCTTCATCGTGTGCGTGTACTTTAGTCGTGCGCTTAACGTATTTACCGTAAATTGGGTGTTTTACAGTACGTTCGATAGCAACAACGATAGACTTGTCCATCTTGTCACTTACAACACGACCTTGCTGGATGCGGTTAGTTTCGCTCATTATGCGCCTGCCTTTTCAGTCAAAACAGTTTTCACACGTGCGATATCACGGCGTACAGCTTTTAGAGTATGAGTTTGCTGTAGTTGACCAGTTGCAGCTTGCATGCGCAAGTTGAACTGTTCACGTAGCAAATTCAAAAGCTCAGCGTTAAGCTCTTCAACGTTCTTTTCGCGTAGATCTTGTGCTTTCATCACATCACCTGCTTAGTTACAAAAGTAGTTTTAACAGGCAGTTTACGTGCCGCTAGGCGGAACGCTTCACGTGCCAACTCTTCAGGTACGCCATTCATTTCGTACATAACCTTACCAGGTTGGATTTGTGCTACCCAGTACTCAACGTTACCTTTACCTTTACCTTGACGAACTTCAAGAGGTTTTTCAGTAATCGGTTTGTCTGGGAAAATACGAATCCAGATTTGACCTTGACGCTTGATGTGACGCGTCATAGCACGACGTGCCGCTTCGATTTGACGAGCAGTGATACGGCCACGGCCTACAGCTTTAAGACCGAATTCGCCGAAGCTCACTTCAGTACCTTTAGCTAGACCACGGTTACGACCAGTCTGAACCTTGCGGAACTTAGTACGTTTTGGTTGTAGCATCGTTCGACTCCTTACTTACGGCCTTTACGCTGCTTCTTAGGCTTATCGCCTTTAGGCTCTACTGCGTTAGCAGCTGGCATACCGCCTAGAATCTCACCTTTGAAGATCCAAACTTTAATGCCGATCACACCGTATTGAGTGTGAGCCGAAGAAGTTGCGTAATCAATGTCTGCACGTAGAGTGTGTAGAGGCACACGGCCTTCACGGTACCACTCAGAACGTGCGATTTCAGCGCCGCCTAGACGACCACTTACTTCCACTTTGATACCTTTAGCGCCTAGACGCATTGCGTTTTGTACTGCGCGCTTCATAGCACGACGGAACATAACACGACGCTCTAGTTGAGACGCGATGCTATCAGCTACAAGCTGACCATCTAACTCAGGCTTACGTACTTCAGCGATGTTAATCTGCGCTGGTACACCTGCGATTTTAGCTACAGCTGCGCGTAGCTTCTCAACGTCTTCACCTTTCTTACCGATAACAACGCCAGGACGAGCAGTGTGAATAGTCACACGGATGCTCTTAGCTGGACGCTCGATAACGATACGAGATAGTGATGCTTTTTGTAGTTCCTTTGTAAGGAACTGACGTACCTTGAAGTCGCCGTCTAGGTTGTCAGCGAAATCTTTGGTATTAGCAAACCATGTAGCATTCCAAGGCTTAACGATGCCAAGACGAATACCATTAGGATGTACTTTCTGACCCATTGCTTACTCTCCTAGTCTTTAGCGATCTGCTACAACAATAGTGATGTGGCTTGAACGCTTCAAGATACGATCCGCACGACCTTTAGCACGAGGCATAATACGCTTCATGATAGGGCCCTCATCTACGAAGATTTTAGCGACATTTAGATCGTCGATATCTGCACCTTCGTTATGTTCCGCGTTAGCGATAGCTGACTCAAGAACCTTCTTAACTAAAACAGCAGCTTTTTTGTTGCTGAAAGTTAGGATTTCTAGAGCTTGGTCTACCGACTTACCGCGAATTTGGTCTGCAACTAAGCGAGCTTTCTGTGGAGAAATACGAGCAAAGTTATGTTTAGCTAAAGCTTCCATCATCTACTCCTTACTTCTTCTTAGCTTTCTTATCTGCAGCATGACCGCGATAAGTACGAGTTGGTGCAAATTCGCCCAGTTTGTGACCGATCATTTCTTCGGTAACGAATACTGGTACGTGCTGACGACCATTATGGACAGCGATGGTCAAACCAATCATTGTTGGGATGATCATTGAGCGACGGGACCAAGTCTTAATAGGCTTTTTGTCTCCGCTTTCCACCGCTTTCTCTACCTTCTTCAGCAAGTGTAGGTCAATAAAAGGACCTTTCTTGAGAGAACGTGGCATGGCGATTCCTCTTTATAGATTATTTGTTACGACGACGTACGATGTACTTGTCAGTGCGCTTGTTCTTACGAGTCTTGAAGCCCTTAGTAGGAACGCCCCAAGGAGAAACTGGGTGACGACCACCAGATGTGCGGCCTTCACCACCACCGTGTGGGTGATCCACCGGGTTCATTACTACACCACGTACGGTTGGACGTACGCCGCGCCAGCGTGAAGCACCAGCTTTACCAAGTTCACGTAGCATATGCTCAGAGTTACCAACTTCACCGATCGTTGCACGACCTTCAGAAAGTACTTTGCGCATCTCACCAGAACGTAGACGGATTGTTACGTATGCACCGTCGCGAGCAACGATTTGAGCATAAGCACCAGCCGAACGAGCTAGTTGAGCACCTTTACCAGGCTTAAGTTCAACACAGTGTACAGTAGAACCTACTGGGATGTTACGCATCGGCAGAGTGTTACCTGCTTTGATTGGCGCATCCGCACCAGATTGAATCTGGTCACCTGCTTGAACACCTTTTGGTGCAATGATGTAACGACGCTCACCGTCTGCGTACAGAACTAGAGCGATGTTTGCGCTACGGTTTGGATCGTATTCTAGACGCTCAACTTTCGCTGGGATGCCATCTTTAGTACGTTTGAAGTCAATTACACGGTAGTGGTGCTTGTGACCACCGCCGATGTGACGTACTGTGATACGACCGTTGTTGTTACGACCACCGTTCTTAGAGTTTTTCTCTAGAAGTGGTGCGTATGGCTTACCCTTGTGTAGGTCAGCGTTAACAACTTTAACGACGTGACGACGACCAGGGGAAGTCGGCTTACATTTAACAATAGCCATTTTTAACTACTCCTGTTATTCCGCGCCGCCAACGAAGTCAAGATCTTGACCTTCTTTCAAAGTAACGTAGGCTTTCTTAACGTCTGAACGACGGCCTTCACGCATACCTTGACGCTTGGTCTTACCCTTTTGAACAAGAGTATTTACAGACTTAACTTCAACTTCAAATAGCTTTTCTACAGCTGCTTTGATCTCTTTCTTAGTTGCATCTTTAGCTACTTTGAAAACGATAGTGTTCGCTTTCTCAGCTGCCATAGTTGCTTTTTCAGAGATGTGCGGAGCACGTAGAACTTTTAAGATACGTTCTTCAGTGATCATGCTAGCATCTCCTCAACTTGCTTAACTGCGTCAGCAGTCATTAGAACCTTGTCGAATGCGATTAGAGAAACTGGATCAACACCAGCAACATCACGTGCATCAACTTTGTATAGGTTACGAGCAGCTAAGAATAGATTTTCATCTACTTCGCCAGTTACAATCAGAACGTCGCTTAGCTCAAGCTCTTTAAGCTTAGCTACAAGTTCTTTTGTTTTTGGTGCTTCTACAGAGAAGTTATCAACAACGATTAGACGCTCTTGACGAATCAACTCAGAAAGAATGCTCTTCATAGCACCGCGGTACATTTTTTTGTTTACTTTTTGGCTGTGATCTTGTGGTTTCGCAGCAAAAGTAACACCACCTGTACGCCAGATTGGGCTACGAATTGTACCAGCACGTGCACGGCCAGTACCTTTTTGGCGCCATGGCTTAGCACCGCCGCCTGATACTTCAGAACGAGTCTTTTGAGCACGAGTACCTTGACGAGCACCTGCTGCGTATGCAACAACTACTTGGTGTACAAGAGCTTCGTTAAAGTCACGTCCGAAAGTAGTCTCGGAAACAGTTAGTGCATCAGCACCTTTAACCATCAATTCCATTACTTACTCCTAGACGTTATGCTTTAACAGCAGGTTTTACGATCACGTTGCCGCCTGTTGAGCCTGGTACTGCACCTTTAATAAGAAGCAGATTGCGCTCAGCGTCAACACGTACGATCTCTAGGTTTTGAGTCGTTACACGCTCAGCACCCATGTGACCTGCCATTTTCTTGCCTTTAAACACGCGACCTGGAGTTTGACATTGGCCAATTGAACCCGGTGCACGGTGAGACAAAGAGTTACCGTGAGTCATATCTTGAGTAGAGAAGTTCCAACGCTTAACAGCGCCTTGGAAGCCTTTACCTTTAGATGTACCAGTAACGTCTACTTTTTTAATTTCATTGAAAAGTTCTACGTTTAGCTCAGCGCCAACTTCAAACTCTTCACCGTTTTCTAAACGGAATTCCCAAAGACCGCGGCCTGCTTCAACACCTGCTTTCGCAAAGTGACCAGCTTCAGGCTTAGTTACACGGTTAGCTTTCTTAGCACCAGTAGTTACTTGGATTGCTGCGTAGCCGTCGTTCTCTAGAGTTTTAACTTGAGAAATACGGTTCGCTTCAACCTCAACAACAGTTACTGGGATAGAAACGCCTTCTTCAGTAAATACGCGGGTCATACCCACTTTACGTCCGACTAGACCAATCATTATTCTTATCTCCCTTAACCTAGGCTGATTTGAACATCAACGCCAGCAGCAAGATCAAGACGCATTAGAGCGTCAACAGTTTTGTCTGTTGGCTCAACGATGTCGATCAAACGCTTGTGAGTACGAATTTCGTACTGGTCACGTGCATCTTTGTTGACGTGTGGAGAGATAAGAACAGTGAAACGCTCTTTACGAGTAGGAAGTGGGATAGGACCACGAACCTGTGCGCCAGTACGTTTTGCTGTTTCAACGATTTCCGCAGTTGAAGCATCGATTAGTTTGTAATCGAAAGCTTTAAGGCGGATACGAATACGTTGGTTCTGCATGAGACAGAGCTCCAATTATTAAAAATTACACAAACAATATCGCCACTCAAACTCGATAAAACGAGAGAATGCCGATTGATTTATGTGAAACCGTAGCATCCAAAATTAGGACGCATTGTCAGTTAACTTTTGAAGTAAGTACGAAACTTACTATTTTTATTAACCGCGAACATAAGCTGAGTATACATTACTAGGCAAGGCCTACTCCTCAGTGCTCATTGGTTCACAACCAGCTTAAGCCAGTGCGGTGCATTATACAGATCACATTTTATCTTGCAAGTGCTGTTGGGAAATTAATCGAATATGATTTAATTGAGGAGATTTTGATGGAAGCCAACAAGTAAACTCAACTTGTTGGCTTACTGCAGCTAGTCTTCGTCGTCATCGACATATTGGGCTTGTAGGTAGTTTTCAATGCCGGTCATTTTGATTAGTCCGAGTTGAGTTTCGAGCCAATCGACATGTTCTTCTTCATCTTCAAGTATATCTTGGAACAAATCGCGTGATACATAATCGTGAGTATCTTCTGCATAAGCTATCGCACTTTTTAAATCAGGAATAGCCTTCATCTCTACGTCGAGATCACTTTCCAACATTTCTTTCGTGTCTTCACCAATATTTAGTTTACCTAGGTCTTGGAGGTTAGGTAAACCTTCCAAAAATAGAATACGTTCTATTAGGTGATCGGCATGCTTCATTTCATCGATAGATTCGTGATATTCCTTATCCGCTAGGTGCTTTAAACCCCAGTCTTTGTACATACGTGCATGAAGGAAATATTGATTGATAGCAACGAGTTCGTTGCCAAGTACTTTGTTTAGGTGCTGGATTATGATTGGATCGCCTTTCATGACAAGCCCTCCTCTTTGGCTCCTTTAAATGTAGAAGCAAATGAAGAGTAGTCAAAAAAAAGTCAGACTAACTTGCGAGTTTTAAACATTCGATAGTATTTTCTTCGATAATCACCTTCGCTTGTTTAATGCATTTACCACATTGTGAGCCCAACGCAGTACACTTTTTGATGCCTTTGACATCCGTAATACCTTCCTCTCTAACTAGCTTACGTATGGTTTTATCGGATACAGCGTTACAAAGACAAACGAACATATTTACTACCTTTTCTAATTAAAGAAAATATAAACGATAATAGTTAGCATTTCTAGTGTTGAACACATTGCCTTTAGATCGATTTGTAATAAGCGTTATACCCACAAGATCCGTTTGAACTTTACTGAAAGCCACAAACTCTACGTATAAAAAAAGGAAGCCGAAGCTTCCTTTTTTATGATGTGCGTTTATCGCAAAATCAATTCGCTATTAAGCGAAGATTTTAGCTACAACACCAGCACCAACTGTACGGCCACCTTCGCGGATTGCGAAACGTAGACCTTCGTCCATTGCGATTGGAGCGATTAGCTCAACAGTCATTTGAACGTTGTCACCTGGCATTACCATTTCTACGCCTTCTGGTAGAGTGATGTCGCCTGTTACGTCAGTTGTACGGAAGTAGAACTGTGGACGGTAACCTTTGAAGAAAGGAGTGTGACGGCCGCCTTCGTCTTTAGAAAGTACGTATACTTCAGACTCGAACTTAGTGTGTGGGTTGATAGAACCTTTAGCAGATAGTACTTGGCCACGTTCAACTTCGTCACGCTTAGTACCACGTAGTAGTGCACCAACGTTCTCACCTGCACGACCTTCGTCAAGCAGCTTACGGAACATTTCAACACCAGTACAAGTAGTAAGAGTAGTCTCTTTGATACCAACGATTTCTACTTCGTCACCTACACGTAGGATACCACGCTCGATACGACCAGTTACAACAGTACCACGACCTTGGATTGAGAATACGTCTTCAATCGGTAGTAGGAACGGTTGGTCTACTGCACGCTCTGGCTCTGGGATGTAAGAATCTAGTGCTTCTGCAAGCTCAACGATCTTGTCTTCCCATTGCTTTTCGCCGTTTAGTGCACCAAGAGCTGAACCTTGGATTACTGGTAGGTCATCACCTGGGAATTCGTACTCAGAAAGAAGTTCACGAACTTCCATTTCTACTAGCTCAAGTAGCTCTTCGTCATCAACCATGTCACATTTGTTCATGAATACGATGATGTAAGGGATACCAACTTGACGACCAAGTAGGATGTGCTCACGAGTTTGAGGCATTGGGCCATCAGTCGCAGCAACAACTAGGATACCACCGTCCATTTGCGCAGCACCAGTGATCATGTTTTTAACATAATCCGCGTGTCCTGGGCAGTCTACGTGTGCGTAGTGACGAGTTGGAGTGTCGTACTCAACGTGAGAAGTTGCGATTGTGATACCGCGCTCACGCTCTTCTGGAGCGTTATCGATAGATGCGAAGTCTTTCGCTTCACCACCGTACACTTTAGAAAGTGTAGTACAGATAGCAGCAGTTAGAGTTGTTTTACCGTGGTCAACGTGGCCGATAGTACCAACGTTTACGTGCGGTTTCGTACGTTCAAATTTTTCTTTAGACACGAGCGTGTTCCTTCCTAGTTATGATTCGCCACGATCCTTATTGATCGAGACGCGCCAGAAATTGCTATTTTATGCGCCAACTCTCGCTAGCGCAATATTTGGACGCATTAGATCTTTCAAAAAATGAAAAAAATGCGTTCCTTTTGTTTAACCACGCTCTGCAATGATTGCTTTTGCAACATTGTTAGGCACTTCAGCGTACTCACTAAACTCCATAGAGTAAGAAGCACGACCTTGTGTCGCAGAACGTAAATCAGTTGAGTAACCGAACATGACAGACAACGGAACTTGTGCACGAATTATCTTCAGGCCAGCTGTCCCCTCGTCCATACCTTCGATGATGCCGCGACGACGGTTAATATCGCCAACAACGTCACCCATCCAGTCTTCTGGAGTAGTCACTTCAACTTTCATCATAGGCTCAAGCAGAACAGGTTGCGCTTCAAGTGCACCCGTTCTGAAAGCCATAGAGGCAGCGATTGTAAACGCCATCTCACTTGAATCTGTTTCATGGTAAGAACCATCGTATAGTGTAGCTTTGATATCCAAAACTGGATAGCCAGCAAGCACACCATTGTTCATCTGCTCTTCAACGCCTTTAGCCACTGAAGCGATAAACTCTTTAGGTACTGTACCATCGGCAATTTCATCCACGAAGACAAAGCCTTCGCCAACTTCTGATGGTTCCAGTTTCAGCCATACGTGACCGTACTGACCTTTACCACCATGCTCACGGATAAATTTGCCTTCCGCTTTCGCTGTACCACGAATGGTTTCACGGTAAGCCACTTGCGGGTTACCAACGTTGCAGTTCACGCTGAATTCGCGCTTCATACGGTCAACGATGATATCTAAGTGTAGTTCACCCATACCAGAAATTAGTGTCTGGCCTGTTTCGTCATCCATATCGACGCGGAACGATGGGTCTTCTGCTGCTAATTTACTTAGCGCAATAGTCATTTTATCTTGATCAGCTTGTGAGCTCGGCTCTACAACGATCTGGATAACTGGATCTGGGAACTCCATGCGCTCAAGAACAATCTTATGGTTCTGGTCACACAGAGTTTCACCTGTGGTCACATCTTTTAGGCCAATAATAGCCGCGATGTCACCCGCACGAACTTCTTTTACTTCTTCGCGCTTGTTTGAGTGCATTTGAACAATGCGACCTAAACGTTCACGTTGTTTCTTCACTGAGTTGTAAGCTGTTTTTCCGCTTTCAACAACACCAGAGTAAACACGAACGAAAGTCAAAGTACCAACAAACGGGTCTGTAGCAATTTTGAATGCTAGCGCTGAGAATGGTTCATTATCGTCAGCATGACGCTCTGCTTCATTCTCGTCTTCATCGATACCTTTGATTGCAGGTACATCAACTGGAGAAGGAAGGAAATCAACGACTGCATCTAGAACAGCTTGTACGCCTTTGTTTTTGAAAGCACTACCACAAGTTGCTAGTACGATTTCATTATTAAGGGTACGAGTACGAAGACCTTGTTTAATTTCAGCTTCTGTTAGTTCACCTTCTTCAAGGTACTTATCCATTAGCTCTTCAGAGGCTTCTGCCGCTGCTTCAACAAGTTCTGTACGATATTCTTCAGCCATTTCTTGCATGTCTGCTGGAATGTCTTCGTACGTGAAAGTCATACCCTGGTCAGCTTCGTTCCAGTTGATTGCCTTCATCTTGATAAGATCGACAACACCTTGGAAGTTTTCTTCAGCACCAATGTTCAGTTGAATCGGAACAGGAGTTGCGCCTAAACGATCCTGGATCTGTTCAATAACACGCAGGAAGTCTGCGCCAGTACGGTCCATTTTGTTAACGAAAACCATACGTGGAACTTGGTACTTATCAGCTTGACGCCAAACTGTCTCTGATTGAGGTTCAACACCAGATGAACCACAGAACACAACAACCGCACCATCAAGTACACGTAGAGAACGTTCAACTTCGATAGTGAAGTCAACGTGTCCAGGAGTGTCGATGATGTTGATACGGTGATCTGGGAATTGCGCTTCCATACCACGCCAGAACGTAGTAGTTGCTGCTGAAGTGATCGTAATACCGCGCTCTTGCTCTTGCTCCATCCAGTCCATGGTTGCTGCACCATCGTGAACTTCGCCGATTTTGTGAGAAAGACCGGTATAGAACAGAATACGTTCACTTGTGGTTGTTTTACCTGCATCTACGTGAGCAACGATACCAATATTACGGTAGCGCTCAATAGGAGTTTTACGAGCCACGGTTGAATCCTCTTATTAGAGACTTAGGGACTATTGCTATGCCTAGGATTTAAAATTGCTTGCCCTAGAAATAGCAATAGTTCCTAGCATACGCATAGGAACTAAAGAAGTGCTGCAAGGAACCTTGCAGCACTGAAAAGGTATTACCAACGGTAATGTGCGAACGCTTTGTTTGCGTCAGCCATGCGGTGAACGTCTTCACGTTTCTTAACCGCAGTACCTTTGTTCTCAGACGCGTCTAGCATTTCAGCAGCTAGGCGTTGAGCCATAGATTTTTCACCACGCTTACGCGCAGCTTCAACTACCCAACGCATAGCAAGTGCGTTACGGCGAACCGGACGTACTTCTACAGGTACTTGGTAAGTTGAACCACCTACACGGCGAGATTTAACTTCTACCGCTGGGCGAACATTTTCAAGAGCTTCTTCAAATACAGCTAAGTGATCTTTACCAGATTTCTCAGCCATAGTTTCTAGTGCAGTGTAAACGATCTTCTCTGCAGTAGATTTCTTTCCGTCAACCATTAGGATGTTAACGAATTTTGCCAGCAATTCAGATTTGAACTTAGGATCTGGAAGGATCTTACGCTGACCTATTACGCGACGACGTGGCATGGATATTCTCCGTTGTCTTCTTCAGGTTATCCAAAACTTTACAGTTTTTTCAAAAATTAAGAATTTAAATTAATTTAGTGTTTGGCCTTACTTAACGGAATCCATTAAGACTTAGGACGTTTAACACCGTACTTAGAACGACCTTGTTTACGGTCATTTACGCCAGCACAGTCAAGTGCGCCACGTACAGTGTGGTAACGTACACCCGGAAGGTCTTTTACACGACCGCCACGGATTAGAACAACACTGTGCTCTTGTAGGTTGTGACCTTCACCACCGATGTACGATGTTACTTCGAAGCCGTTCGTTAGACGAACACGACATACTTTACGAAGTGCTGAGTTAGGTTTTTTAGGTGTAGTAGTGTAAACACGAGTACATACACCACGTTTTTGTGGGCACGCTTCTAGTGCAGGCACGTTGCTTTTAACAACTTGCTTTACACGAGGTTTGCGAACCAACTGGTTAATAGTTGCCATTAACTAGCTCCTGATTTACTTAAAAGTAAGCTTGTGAAAAATCTAGCCCTACTTACACATAGTATAAATAGGGACGCAAAATTCTATTCAGCAGTGGGAGGTGTGTCAAGAAATATACAGATCTTTTTTAGCCATCTAGAGCTCAGGAAGTTTTAGCTCTAGAAAATGCAATTGATAACAATCACCAAGTCATTGATTTGTTATGCAAAACCGTAAGTTCTACAAAGCCTGAAAAGCTGACCATAGAAATCGTTTTTGATAGCACTGATACTAGGCCTCGAGCCGAGCAATCTTCCTCTAACACAGAGATACGATTTAAATCGATTAACGCAGAGTGCATTTGATGGTTTGGGTTAGCAGCATAGACGGCATTTTCCACCAACAACACGTGATCTTCACTAGCTATGTAGTTAAAGACCAAAGGTAGTTTATCGAGAGATTTAATAATATGAAGCATATTCTAGCCTAGAAGGTTAAAACTTGATCGCATTCAGCTAAACGCTGACAAATTTGTTCAGTCGGTAGCACATCAACATCGATTACCTTATCCACATTCAGCAGACCAAAATTATTTATGCTTTGCTCACAAGCATAAATATTCTCGATATCGTATAAATCCATTAGCTTATATGCACTAATGTAATCACGACTAAGCACCTCTTGTGGTTTCTGTTCGCCCACCAACTGAGTCACGCCATCACCAAGAAAGAAAACATGAATATCTTCGCTATAGGCTGATGCCGCCAAAAGCGCATCTAGCCCTTCTCGGCCTGCAGAATTGGAATGCGGTAAGCTTTGAAAAACAAAGGCTAATTTTTTCAAAATTGAACGACCCTATCTTGTGTGAGTAACGCTTCTGCTAAGCTGCCTAACCCAGTTTGTTCAAAGCCCTGCGCTAAGTTTGATGAATCTAATTGATGCTGCTTCGCTTCCGCCTCACTGATGATGCCACGTCGCAATGCTGCCGCTACACAAGTTTCTAGGCTGACGTTATGTTCCTGCGCCAGCTCTTGCCACCCTTTAACGAGATCAAACTCATCATTAGCAGGTGCCGTTAAACCTGAACCATTGGTTACGCCATCTTGATAAAAGAACACACTTTTCAGTTGATGCCCTTGTGCTACTACTTCCCTGGCAAACAAGTAGGCATTACGTGCAGATTGAGACCCATAGACAGCACCATTAACTAACAGGGTATAGGTTAAGCGTGAACTCAACTTTCTTCGTCCTCAGTTTTACGTTGGCGGATGTAAAGATAGACAGTGTGCTTAGATATGTTCAATCTATCAGCAACACGGTTAATCGCATCTTTAATATCGAAAATACCTTTGTCGTACAGTTCCATCACGATTTGACGGTTCTTGGTATTATTCGACACTGATTTATCTGCGTTGATTTCTTCAATCGTGCGCTCAACAGTCTGATCAACAAGTTCTTCAACATCACTAGCAAAGTTTACTGAAGAGGCTGCTTCTTTTGCTTCTTGAGTTGGCATGAAAGATTGCAGGACTTGCGAGAATGGTGCGTCTAGATTGACATTGATACATAGCAAACCAATGACTCGATTTTCACCATTGCGGATAGCAATGGTGATCGACTTCATTAAGACACCACCTTTAGCACGAGTGAAATACGAACGAGAGAAATTGCGTTCCGAGCCTTCAATGTCTTTTAGCATTTTCAGCGCTAAATCGGTGATTGGAGAACCTACTTGTCGACCCGTATTTTCACCGTTGGCAATCTTAATCGCTGATGTATTCAGATCTTCCAATGAGTGTAAAACGATCTCACAGAACGGGCCAATTAAGCTCGCAATGCCGTCGACAACCGCTTCGTAAGATCTAAGAATAATTTTATCGTGTTCACTGAATGGCATTACATTGACAGATTCCATCTCAAGTAACATATCAGCGTTGATCGTTTCTGTAGTTGTCACTTATTCCTTACCTTCGTGTGAAAAATCAACAAATTTATGTAAGTTTATCAGAAAATTTTAATTGCACACCTAGCTAACATAACAACTAGTGATTTAGAACAAATAATAAATTTAAAAGCCCTACATTTCAGAGAGCTAGAAACAATAAAGGCCTAACTAAGTTAGGCCTTTGGATTCAATATGAGAGCGAATTACTGAGTAGCGGTTTCGTCACCGTTATCGATTTTTAGTAGCTCAACTTCGAATACTAGCGTTGAATTCGCCGGAATTGTCGGAGTATCTTGCTCACCGTACGCTAGCTCTGGCGGGATAACAAACTTGTACTTAGAACCTACTTGCATCAGCTGTACGCCTTCCGTCCAACCCGGGATTACACGGTTTAGAGGGAACGTTGCAGGTTCGCCGCGGTCGTAAGAGCTGTCGAACTGTGTACCGTCGATCAGTGTGCCTTTGTAGTGTACTTGAACGGTATCAGTGTCTTTTGGAGACTCACCTTCAGCTGCCGTTACTACTTGGTAAAGAAGACCAGTATCCGTCTTAGTTACACCTTCTTCTTTCGCAAACTCAGTGCGGTAGTCATCGCCAGCTTGTTTAGCTGCAGCTGACTTTTCAGCAGCTTGAGCTTGCATAGTTTCAGCAACACGCTTGTCTAGTGCTTCTAATGCCGCGCGAGTTTCTTCTTCGTTAAGTGCAGTTTTCTCTGCGAAGACATCCTCAATACCTTGAAGAACCATGTCTTTGTCTAGGTTAATGCCTAGCTCGCTTGGCTTATCAATGCTTGTGCTCAGGTAGTTTGCGAAAGATACACCGATTGCATATGCCGCTTTGTCATCTTCGGTTTTAAAGTTTACTGCTTCTACTTTAACTTCTTCTACTTGAGGAGCTTCTGCCTTTGGTTCTTCTTTCTGACAACCAACTGCTAGCATAACCGTTGCGGCAAGCAGTGATACTTTTAAAACTGATTTCATTAAATTCTCCAATTAATGGCCAAGCCATTGGTTATTGTGCACAAATCTAGTGTTTAGATTGGTGTGAATATGTTAGTTATACCAATATACTAGTTATATGTCTGTCGACACAAACCGGATTATTAGATGTAATGCGAATAATTTCTCACTCATTACTATGTGCCTTTGTCATCGCTATGTTAAATGGCTGCTTTTTCTCTGCCAAAGACGTAGAACGTTGGGATATTGAGCCCAATGGCACCACCAGCTTCGCGTTAAGTCGAGAAGGCCGTTTTGCACTTTTATATTCCAAACAAAAGCACTTATTGCTGTGGGACCTCGCCCAAAATAAAGAGCTAGCTCAACTTGGCCAACAAGATCCCGACGCCAATTCAGTCAATCGAATCCGCATATCAGACAATGGCCGCTTCGCGATTACCGCTAGCCAAATTAATTTCGCTGTTTGGGACCTTTCATGGACTCAAGCTGAGGGGCTATGGTCTATTTCAGATGGCCTCATTCGCGATGTCGATATTTCCAGTAATGGTGAGCAAGTACTCCTTGGCTTATCCAACGGGAAAGCTATCTATGTGGACTTAGTCAGCGGCCGTCGCTTAGAGTTCCTTGCTCACCGAGAAAAAGTGAATTCTGTTGCACTATCACCAAATGGCCGCTTTGCACTTTCAGGCGGAAATGATTACAAAGCCTACTTATGGGATACGCAATCAGGGCTAGTATTACGTACATTCGAACACGAACAACGCGTCAATCGAGTCGCTTTACAGCGTGATGGGAAACTAGCATTCACATCAGATGGCGGTAACCAAGCCGTTGTGTGGGATTTAGATTCTGGAGAAGAGCTAGCGCAATTAAGCAGTTGGTCTCGCCAGCTAATCTTTTCGAGTGCTCGTTTTTCAGATGATGGCTCTCAGCTAATTACTGGCACGCCCTCAGGGCGAGTGTCAGTGTGGGATACTCAGACAGGTGACAAGATATCTAACTATGAAGTCGAGCCATTAAAAGATGCTCGCCCTCCTCGCGCGGTAGTGTATGATGCTGCCTTTGATTCACAGCAGCGAGTGATTACTGCCACTTCGGCAGGTATAGCACAAGCTTGGACTATCGACGATTAAGATGACAGATAAAGACATTCAACCTTTGCTCAATCGAATTGATGATCTGGAATGCAAACTAGCGTTTCAAGAACAAACTATCGATGACCTCAACGAAGCTCTCACTCAACAGCAACTTTTGATCACTAAAATGCAAGATCAAATGAAGTATGTTGTCGGTAAAGTAAAGAATATGGACAGCTCTAATTTGGCTGACGCTTCTGAAGAAACGCCACCACCACATTATTAATCTTCAATGTGCGCTAGTGAAACGAAGGTAACAGGCTTTACTGTTACCTTTAGCAATCGCTATTCATCCGCATAGATTTTTACTTCGACATTACCAGACACATCAACACTCGCCCGGTACATACCAGAGCTATTCATACCAAAATGAATATCCCCTAGATGATCAACCGCTATCAAGCCGCCCTCGCCACCCATCGCTTTTAAATCACCTTGAATAATATGCTCACACGCGACATGTACATCTTCTTTTAGATAGCGCATACGAGCAGCAACATCACCAGCGACCATTTTACGTAAAAAGAACTCTCCCATTCCTGTCGTTGACACCGCAACATTGCCATTCTCAGCAATGGTGCCTGCGCCTATTACAGGGGAATCACCTACACGGCCATACTTCTTATTCGTCACGCCACCAGTGCTGGTTGCAGCGGCCAAGTTACCTTGCTGGTCCAGTGCCACTGCCCCGACCGTTCCGTACTTCTTGTCATCCGGATATTGCGGCTTTTCATCCGGGGAGGCACTTTCGGGAAACTTAGATTCAGATAAAGCAAACAAACCTTTTTCTTTCATCGATTGTAGCTGTTCATAACGACGCTCAGTGTGGAAATAATCTTGCTCGGTGTAATCGTAATCATGTTCAAAAGCAAACTTCTCAGCACCTTCGCCAATTAACAACACATGATCGCTTTTGTTCATCACATCACGAGCTAGTTCCACCGGATTTTTAATATGACGAACACCTGCTACTGCACCCGCATCCATCTCACGACCATGCATGACAGAAGCGTCCATTTCGACAATTTCATCGTGAGTCAGCACTGAACCTTTACCAGCATTAAAGTGAGGGCAATCTTCCATGACTTTCACGGCTTCAACCACCGCATCAACCGCATCACCACCCGTTTTAAGCACTTGATGGCCAGCCAGTACCGATTGCTCTAACGCCGAGGTGATTTCCGATTTTAATTCGTCACTCATTTGGGAACGTAAAATGGTGCCAGCCCCACCATGAATCGCTATTGAGAAAGGTTGTGTCATTACTGCTCTCCTTTTTAATCATTACCTTCCAGTATCAATATAACCGCTACTTGTTCAATCATATTTTTCGATAGGCATAAAAAAGCCCCCAATGAAGGGGGCTAATCAGTGCGTTCATTCAACTAAAAACAATATCGTTCTTAGTGAGAACCACAGCTACCGCCACCGCAGCAGCCGTCTTTTTTCTCTTCAGCGTGATCGTGACCTTCGCCACCACAACAGCCACCTTCGTGATCGTGGTCATGACCACAACCGCCTTCTTGGTGAACGTGACCGTGTTGAATTTCTTCTTCAGTTGCTTCACGTACCGCGACTACTTCAACGTCAAACGTTAGCGTCTGGCCAGCAAGCATGTGGTTACCGTCAACAACAACTTCGTCGCCGTCGACTTCAGTTACTTCTACTGGGATAGGGCCTTGGTCAGTATCCGCAAGGAAGCGCATGCCAACTTCGATTTCTTCCACACCTTGGAAAACATTAGCAGGTACACGTTGAACTAGAGCGTCGTTGTGCTCACCGTATGCTTCTTCTGGAGCAACCGTCGCAGAGAATTTGTCGCCAGCCACTTTACCGTCTAGCTCTTTTTCAAGGCCAGTGATTAGGTTGTTGTGACCGTGAAGGTAATCTAGCGGTGCTTCAGCAGTAGATTGATCAACAACTACGCCATCTTCCAATTTTACTTGGTACGCTACGCTAACTACTACGTTCTTTTCAATTTTCATGGGGGCTCCAAGGAGGTTAGGTCCTAGGCTCAATACGCTAGGCCCTAGGAATAAATTTTGTTCCCGAATATTATGGGGACAAATTATCGAAACTCAATCATTCCGGCTTAAAAATGCCGATCATTTCTTGCTTAGCATGTTCATTTTTTTCTACAGCTTTCGGCTTACGCTGCTCTGAAAATTCACACTCGACGCATTCGACTAACTCGATATTGTTTTCAATCCACCAGCGTAAAGTGTCTTGAGTTTTACAGCTTGGGCAACTTGCACCAGCAATAAAGCGTTTCTTCTGTTTCACGTTCTACATCCTCTCGATAAAGTATTTATCGATAAATCAGGTTACTACTGCCAGTAATTACGAGATTGGCGATCATTTTCCATCTCATGACCAAAAATTTCTTCCAACTCTTTACGGGCTTCTTTAGCTCTTAAGGCTAATTCTTTGTCTTCATTGTGCTGTGGTAACAGCTCTTTGAGCATAGCATTATCTAACTTCTTAAAATGCGCTTCAGCTCGCTTCGCTTGATATGGATGCATGCCAAGTTCAGTCAACACTTGGCGTCCCAAGTCTAGTGCACCTAAGAAAGTCTCACGCGAGTAATTATCTACGCCGTGGTTCAACAGTTGGTACGCTTCTACTCGGCTTCGAGCTCGCGCCAAAATCTTCAAACGTGGGAAGTGATGCTTACACAAATCGACAATCTTCATTATTTCATCTGGCGAGTCGGTACAGATCACTATCGCTTCAGCTTTATCCGCACCAGCTGCGCGCAATAAGTCGAGCTGTGTAGCGTCACCATAAAAAACTTTGTAGCCAAATTTACGTAATAAGTGAATTTGGCTGGCATCACTTTCTAAAACCGTAATCCGGATCTTATTGGCATACATTAATCGACCAATGATTTGCCCGAAGCGTCCAAAACCAGCGATGATCACTTTCGGGCTACGATCAATAACATCGGAAGACATCGAGCCTTCACCAAATTGATTCAGTTTTTTCGCGAACCACTTATCTTGAAGCTTCAGCATGATTGGTGTGGTTACCATTGAAAGACTCACAACAACCAGTAAGAACGAAGACTGCTCTGCCGTTAAGATCCCTTGCGCACTGGCTGCAGTAAAGATAACAAAAGCAAATTCACCACCTTGGCTCAAAATCATCGCCATTCGGCTTCTGGCTTTGGCACTAATCCGAAAAATTCTAGCCAATAAGTACAGCACCATACCTTTCGCTACCACTAAAGCCGCGACGGCAATCAAAACTTTAAACGGCTCTAAACCTAACAAGCCAAGGTTAACCGCCATACCAACCGAGATAAAGAACAGGCCTAGCAGCAATCCTTTAAAAGGTTCGATCGCGATTTCTAGTTCGTGTCGATATTCACTTTCTGCCAGTAGTACGCCGGCCAGGAAAGTACCTAATGCCATAGATAAGCCGATCTTCTGCATCAACACTGCAATACCGATCACCAGTAGTAACGCTGCGACCGTGAATAGCTCACGAACACCACTCATCACAACGTATCGGAATAATGGTCGAACTAAATAGTGGCCTCCGATAAATAAGCCAACCACTCCGCCAACCATCCAAGCGGCATCTTGCCATCCGCCACCAGTACTGCCTGCTAATAAAGGTAATATCGCCAACATAGGGATAACGGCAATATCTTGGAATAGCAATACCGCGAATCCAGAATGGCCGGCTTCTTTACCTGCGAGCCCCTTCTCTTCAATCACACGTAATGCGATTGCTGTTGAGGAGAGAGCTAAGCCCATGCCGATAACCAAACTGGTTTGCCAACTATCCACAAACAAGCTTGCCGCTGCCGCAATAAGTGCAGTCGTGATCATCACTTGAGCGCCGCCCAAACCAAGAATTGGCCCTCGCATTTGCCACAGTTTTTTCGGGTTCAGTTCTAAACCAATTAAAAATAAGAGCAGTACGACCCCGAATTCAGAAAAATGCAGAATCTCTTCTACATCACTGATTAGTCCAAAGCCCCATGGGCCAATCGCGACGCCCGCTAACAAGTAGCCAAGTACTGACCCTAAACCAGCACGTTGAGCCAAAGGTACCGCGACCACAGCCGCCGATAAAAATATTACGCTGCTCTGCAGGAAATCATTAGTCAGTGCCATCTTCGACTCCTACTTGTTGCAAGGGGTTTAGCAACCAATGTCGGTATTTCTCTGCGTGTTGATAACGATCCATATCAGTTACATTACGAGCCCAATGCAATACTAAGGGCTCCATCCAATGCATTTGGCATAGAGCTGCCATCAATTCAAATGGCTGTAAGATTTGCTGCAGCGGATACTTGTTATAGCCCCCTTCACCAAAGGCTTCCGCTTTACCACCTGTGGTAATAATGCTGCGCCAATGTTTGCCTTCTAGTGCGCTTTGCTCCCCAAACGCAAACCCTTTGCCTAATACTCGATCAAACCATTCTTTTAGCAAAGCTGGACACGAGTACATATAAAGAGGGTGCTGGAAAACGATCACATCATGCTCACTGAGTAATTGATGTTCATAGGCAACATCAATAAAGAAATCTGGATAGGTGCCGTAGAGGTCATGGATTTTGACGTGCGGCAGCGCCTCGATCTTTTTAATCATGACTTGATTGGCAATCGAGTTCTGCGGTTCAGGATGAGCGTAAATCACCAATACTTTAGGTACGGCGGCATCAGTAGACGGACTATTATTCATTCCTTGGAGAGTTTCCTTAACAAAACAAAGCGGTGGCAACGCCACAAAATTTTCAAAACAAAGGTTATCAATATGTTATCCAATATGCATCATAACCCAAATTGGTTAATGATCGACTTTTATCTGGTTTCAGCCTACTATGCAGGCGTCTAATTACCTCAAATCTCAATGCATTCTCTATGATTACTTTCTCAGATATTCAACTTCTTCGTGGCGGAAAGCCATTACTTGATCAAGCCTCTGCTACGATTCATCCGGGTGACAAGGTCGGCCTAGTCGGGAAAAACGGTTGTGGTAAATCCACCCTCTTTGCGTTGATCAAAGATGAACTGTCCATTGACGCTGGTAACTTTAGCCAGCCCGCCCATTGGGAGTTGGCTTGGGTTGCACAGGAAACCCCCGCATTAGAACGAACAGCCATTGAATACGTGATTGATGGAGATAGAGAATACCGAGGGTTAGAAGACGATTTAGCCAAAGCGGAGCAAGCAGACAACGGAACCTTAGTGGCTGAGATCCACGGCAAAATTGAGACAATCGGTGGATACAGCATTCGTGCTCGTGCCGCAGAGCTATTAGACGGTTTAGGATTCAGCCAAGAACAAATGAGTTGGAACTTAACTCAATTTTCGGGTGGTTGGCGTATGCGTTTGAACTTGGCCCAAGCCCTGTTATGCCGAAGCGATCTGTTGCTGCTCGATGAACCAACCAACCACTTGGATTTAGATGCCGTCATGTGGTTAGAACGCTGGCTACAAAATTACCCTGGCACCCTAATCCTTATCTCGCACGATAGGGACTTTTTAGATCCAATTGTTAACCGAATTATTCACGTAGAGAACCAACTACTTAACGAATACACGGGTAATTATTCTTCATTCGAAACGCAGCGTGCCCAAAAGCTGGTCCTACAGCAAGCTATGTACCAAAAGCAGCAAAAGCAAATGGCGCATATGCAGAGCTACATTGACCGCTTCCGTTACAAAGCATCTAAAGCCCGCCAAGCACAAAGCCGTATTAAAGCATTAGAAAAAATGGAACAAGTACTGCCAGCTCAATTCGACAACCCATTCAGTTTCGAATTTCGAGAGCCAGAAGCGCTACCCAATCCAATAATGATGATGGATGAGGTGTCTGCTGGTTACGGTGATAACTTAATTCTTGAAAAGATTCGCTTAAATCTCGTTCCTGGTAGTCGTATTGGTCTGCTAGGCCGCAACGGTGCGGGTAAGTCGACTCTAATCAAGTTGCTGTCAGGTGAGTTGAAACAGCAAGGTGGGGATTTAACTTACTCGCAAGGGGTTAAAATTGGCTACTTTGCACAGCACCAACTCGAAACCTTGCATCCAGAAGAAACACCGCTACAGCACATGATGCAAATAGCTCCGAAACACACAGAGCAACAACTGCGTGATTACTTAGGCAGCTTTGGCTTCCAAGGAGAAAAAGCACTGGATAAAGTCGCTCCTTTTTCTGGCGGTGAGAAAGCACGATTAGTATTAGCGCTACTGGTTTGGCAAAAACCCAACCTATTACTGCTCGATGAACCAACCAACCACCTTGATTTGGATATGCGTCAGGCACTGACCTTCGCTTTACAGACCTTCGAAGGTGCAATGGTTATCGTCAGCCACGATAGATACTTACTGCGCGCAACGACTGATGACCTTTATCTCGTTCATGACCGCCAAGTCGCACCATTTGATGGTGATCTTGCTGATTACTATAAGTGGCTGACTGAACAACAAAAAGTCGAGCGCAAAGAGGCTCAGGCATTAACGCCAGTAAAAGAAAGCACCAACAGTGCCGCAGCGAAAAAAGATCAAAAGCGTAAAGAAGCCGAGTTCAGAAAACTAACGGCACCAATTCGCAAGAAATTGACACAGCTAGAGAAACAAATGGATAAGCTCAGTGCTGCTTTAGAGGAGGCTGAGCAACAATTGTCAGACACTTCTCTTTATGAAGCCGAAAATAAAGCTAAACTTAACCAAGTATTGGCATTACAAGCCTCCAGTAAATCTGAACTTGAAGACGTTGAAATGGATTGGATGTCAGCTCAGGAAGAACTTGAGCAAATGCAGCAGGAAATGGACAGCCTATGAGCCTAGAGCACGCACAAATATCTCTGACCTTAGAAAGACTTTGGCAGTTTAGCCTTCAGTACTACAGTGTACGAGAGGTGAAAGATGCGTGCTTATCTCTGCAAAACAATCACAATGGTAATGTGAACTTGCTGCTACTCCTAAAATGGTTAGATGAGCAGCAAGTATCTTTTCACGAAGAAGATTGGCATAAAGTACAGGAATGCTTGGGCCGCTCAGAAGCTTTACTTCACAGTTACCGGGAACTTAGAAAACGACTCAAGCATCATGTGGTCGACTCTCTTTATCGAGAAGCGTTACAGTTTGAGCTACAGCTAGAGAAGCAGCAACAATCTGACTTAGTCGACTGCATCAATTCTCTCCCACTCATCATTAACCACCATGAACCGCTTACTTTACGTTATTGCAGATTATTAGGTGGTGAAGATTTGTATGAATCCTTCGCTGAGCCCGCCTCAAAAATCGCTAACCAATAATCAATATCCTACAACCAACAAACCGCTCACCTACGCCTACCAGATAAACACGACGCAGCTTGCGGTGAGTGCGCCCATGCCAACGTTAAAACGTCGCCAAGCTTGCGGGCTAGAAAGCCATCGGCGTATCAAAGTGCCAAACCCAACCCAAACTGACGATGTGTGTATTTGAACTAAGATGAAGATTGCAGAAATCGCCAATACGGAGCCCCAATACCCTTCATCACTATAAGCGAACGAACCTACGGCCGTAATCGACATCATCCAGGCTTTTGGGTTCAAGTATTGAAAGAGCATCGCTTCAAAGCAAGTCATTGGTTTACCTGTTATTTGGCTATCACTTGGGTTTGATTGTGAAGCCGCTATCTTCCATGCTAAGTACAGTAAGTAAGAGCTACCCAATACTTTAAGAACCTGTTGGATCATAGGATAAGTTTGAAATAACACACCCAGCCCAACCCCATTCAAAATGATCAAGCTCACTAGGCCTAAGCCGATTCCAATGAAATGTGGGATAGAACGGCGATAACCAAAATTGGCTCCAGAAGCCGTGAGCATCACGTTGTTTGGCCCAGGTGTACCTGTCATTACAAGTGCAAAAACTGTCACTGAAAAGAAAAATTGCCACTCCATACGATATCCTTATGTCGTACACGTCAAATTGTACCGATACAATTTGCGTAATTTGTTTGATCTATACTGTTTTTGTCGACAAAATAACCATAACAATCGCTATTTGATTAATCAAAAGGTTTATTGTCACCATGACAATTCAAGATATGTCGCTTTGTAAGCAATCCAACGCTCCACTGTATAAACAAATCGCTGATCAGCTTTCCAAGCAAATAGATCATGGTGATCTAAAAGCTAATCAGAAGTTACCTACACACCGTAAGCTTGCTGATCAGCTCGGTGTGACGGTAGGTACTATTACCCGTGCTTATGCAGAAGCTGAACGTCGTGGTTTAATTGAAGCTCGAGTTGGTTCAGGTACCTTTGTCACCGACAAGCAAAAAACCAGCTGGGTATTTGAAGAAAGCGTTGCTTCGCGAGATGAATGCAACTTTGGCTATAACATCCCTCCACAGATCGAGCGTAGTGATATGCTGACACAGGCCATGGCTAAGCTTTCACAATCACCATCAGTGCTAAATCAATTGATGATGTACCAAAGCCCCAATGGCATTGAGTCGCACCGGCAACAAGTCTGTTCATGGCTGGCATCTAAATCGGTACATTTGAACAGCGATCAGCTGCTCTTTAGCTCCGGTGCGCAACATGGTATTCAAATGGTAATCGATACCTTTACTCGTGCTGGTGACACTCTATTTGTCGAGAAGTACACCTACCCTGGCCTGTTGAGCCTAGCAAGGCAAAAGCAGTTATCAGTCAAAGGCATTGAGATGGATGAAGAGGGCGTTATTCCTGAGAGTCTAGTGTCGGCATGCAAACAAAACCAAGCTAGGTTCATCTACCTTACGCCAACGTTTCAAAACCCAACCACTGCCATCATGTCGCTCGAAAGGCGCCAAGCTATCATAGAGGTCTGTAAGCGACATGATTTGCTGATCATCGAAGACGATATCAATGGGCTGCTCGCTGAAAACGTAAATCCACCACTTGTTAATTTAGCTCCGGAGCAAGTAATACATATTGGTGCTTTCTCGAAAATATTAGCTCCTGGATTACGTGTGGGATATGTCCATGCCCCTACACCACTTTACCAACCTCTTGTGGCGACATTGCAAAATCACAGTTGGATGATCAGCCCCTTATTAACCGCATTGGTTTGTGAGCTCACCGAAAATGGAGCCGCTGACGAAGTGCTGATGGATATCCGCCAACAAATCAGCCAGAGACTTGAAACTTCACTAGAGTACTTGGCACCATTCGAGCCCATTTTTAAGAAAGATTGCTTCCATATTTGGCTACCAATCCCGGAACAATGGCGAATGAGTGATTTTGTGGTAGCCGCAGAAAAACAAGGGGTTACTGTAAAGTCAGGCGAGCTATTTTCGCCACCAGCAGGCAGCATCAGCCCACATGTGAGACTTGCACTCAGCTCGCCTATAGACCAAGCTCAGTTAATACATGGGCTTACCAAGCTCCAAACATTACTTAATACAGACCCATTAACTGAGTTTGCTTTATGACCATATTTACCGCGGCAACTGGCTTAGCCAACCCGCATTTACAAACGTTAGTTCCTAGATTTATTAGAAAACAGGCTTTGTTTCACCCAACTTGGCAAACCCTCGAAACCGATGATGGAGACTTTCTCGATCTAGCATGGAGTGAAGATCCGAAGTCTGTAGATGAAAAGAAGAAGCCTATTTTCATCTTATTCCATGGCTTAGAAGGCAGTTTTGAAAGCCCGTATGCGAACGGGTTGATGAATGCTTTTGCCAAAGATGGCTGGTTGTCCGTCATGATGCATTTTCGGGGATGTAGCGGTAAACCGAATCGACTCGCGAGAGCCTATCACTCAGGAGAGGTGGAAGACGCTCGCTTCTTCTTACAGCATGTACATGAATTGTTTCCCGATCAACCAAAGGTCGCCGTTGGGATTTCACTTGGCGGGAACATGCTAGCCAACTACTTGGCTGACTACGCCGAAGATCCACTACTCACCGCCGCGACCATCATTTCAGCGCCGCTCGATCTAGCCTCTTGTTCATTTCGTATCGAGCAAGGTTTCTCACGGGTCTATCGTAAGTACTTACTTGATTCACTCAAAGAGAATGCCCTCAAGAAGCACCACTTACTGATGGAAGAGTTAGGGATCTCCGACCAAACGATCAAAGACATTAAACGTTTGTATGAGTTTGATGATCTGATCACGGCACCACTCCATGGCTTTAAAAATGCCCAAGATTATTACGCGCAGTGCTCTGGGATACATAAACTCAAAAAGATCACCTTACCCACTCAGATCATTCACGCCAAAGACGATCCATTTATGACAGAAGCGGTGATCCCAAAGTTTATCCTGCCTGACAATATAGATTATCGCTTGTTCCAACATGGTGGCCACGTTGGGTTTATTACCGGCAGTGCACTCAAACCACGCTTTTGGTTAGAAGAAGCATTGCCGGCCTACTATGAAAGCATCCAAGATTCGGCATAATAGCGCGCACACAACACCGAACATAAAATCATGAGGTATTTATGATCATCCCTTGGCAAGACATTGCAGCCGATACGCTCGACAACTTAATCAAAGAATTCGTACTGCGTGAAGGTACCGATTACGGCGAAATGGAAATCTCCCTGCAAAATAAAATCGACCAAGTACGACAACAGCTTGCAAGCGGCGAAGCGGTTATTGTGTTCTCTGAACTGCATGAGACTGTCGACATTCAACTGCGTAAACGAATGTAACCATACGTCTTACTGTCCTAATAAATCAGTCGTGTTATAGTAGAAAACGATTGCTAACAAGTAAGTTACTACACAGACAAGGGTTGTCATGTCCGCAAAACATCCAATTATTGCCGTAACAGGTTCCTCAGGAGCCGGTACCACTACCACCTCAGAAGCGTTCCGTAAGATGTTCAATATGATGGACGTCAAAGCGGCGTGGGTGGAAGGAGATAGCTTTCACCGTTTTACTCGCCCAGAAATGGATGTCGAAATTCGTAAGGCACGTGAGCAAGGAAAACACATCAGTTACTTTGGTCCACAAGCTAACGACTTTGGAGCGCTTGAAGAGTTTTTCCGTAAATACGGTAACGAAGGTCTAGGGCAAGTTCGTCGCTACTTACACACCTTCGATGAAGCGGTGCCATATAATCAAATGCCTGGTACATTTACCCCATGGCAAGACATTCCCGATAATTCCGATGTGCTGTTTTATGAAGGGTTACATGGTGGCGTCGTCGATGGTGACATCAACGTTTCACAACATGTCGATTTACTGATCGGTATGGTGCCAATTGTAAACCTGGAATGGATACAAAAGTTTGTTCGAGATACCCGAGATCGCGGTCATTCTAGAGAAGCCGTAATGGATTCGATTGTCCGCTCGATGGACGATTATCTAAACTACATTACCCCACAATTCTCTCGTACTCACATCAACTTTCAGCGTGTTCCAACGGTCGACACATCCAATCCGCTAAACGCAAAAGGCATTCCAAGCCTTGACGAAAGTTTCGTAGTTATTCGTTTGCGCGGTATAAAAAACGTCGATTTCCCGTACCTGCTCGCAATGATAGACGGCTCATTTATGTCACGTCATAACACTCTCGTCGTGCCCGGTGGCAAGATGAGTTTCGCAATGGAGCTTATCGTTAGACCGATCCTACAGCAGCTGATTGAAACCGGTAAAATCGGTTAACCGTCCGCTGTTCTTCACGGTTACTTTTCATACCGTGATCATGTGCACAATTTTGCGTAAAAAAACGTAGCCTTGTCACGATTAAAATCAAGAAATCGCATCCGAAAAAGGATACTATTTTAAACCGAAACACAAGATAGCTTGCAGCACTGAGAAAGTGCTCTTATCCTAGTAAGTCAAATTTAGGCTTAGCTAATATTATGGAAAGCAGCAAGCATACCCTGCAGAGGAAGTGAGATATTATGGTTCTAGGTAAACCTCAAACCGATCCAACATTAGAGTGGTTTCTTTCACATTGTCATATTCATAAGTACCCTTCAAAAAGCACGCTAATTCACGCTGGTGAAAAAGCGGAAACCTTGTACTACATCGTTAAAGGTTCTGTTGCGGTTCTTATCAAAGACGAAGAAGGTAAGGAAATGATTCTTTCTTACCTAAACCAAGGCGACTTTATCGGTGAGCTTGGTCTATTTGAAGAAGACCAAGAGCGTACTGCTTGGGTTCGTGCAAAATCTCCTTGTGAAGTGGCTGAGATTTCTTTCAAGAAATTCCGTCAACTTATCCAAGTGAACCCAGATATCCTGATGCGTCTATCAGCTCAAATGGCAAGCCGCCTACAAGTGACTAGCCAAAAAGTAGGTGACTTAGCTTTCCTAGACGTAACTGGTCGTATCGCTCAAACGCTACTAAACCTAGCTAAACAGCCAGATGCAATGACTCACCCAGACGGCATGCAAATCAAGATCACTCGTCAAGAGATTGGCCAAATTGTTGGTTGTTCTCGTGAAACGGTAGGTCGTATCTTGAAGATGCTAGAAGAGCAAAACCTGATTTCTGCTCACGGTAAGACTATCGTTGTTTACGGTACTCGATAATAACTCAGCGAACATCGCTTATGTTATTAAGAATGATAAAGCCTAGCACTCGCTAGGCTTTTTGTTTTCTAGCGATCTCTCAATCATATTGAAGAGCCTTATCTGATTACCACTGGGAAATAACAAACTAAGTCAGAAAGTGCTTAAATTTCTGCTCCCTATTCAGGAAATCTCACCAAACCTTCCATACTCAAATCCTCACTTTCACTTCGCGTGAAAGCTTCAATATCTCCCCTCAACACAAAAGCATTAAGTCAGTGCAATGCACCATCATTAGACCTTTCAGGATCAAAAAAGCTACCGAGCAAGTATCAATCGCAGGGTAGCTTAATTTAAAAAACGCTAATTAGCCGTTAGTGCTTTCGAAGATTTTATCGGCAGATGCTGCAACAAAGCCTGTATATAGCTCGCCATTGGCCATTGGGTAGCGCTTAGCAAACTCGTAGAAGCCTCCAGGAACAATCTCAGAGCCTTCCGTGAAAGTAACCGGGACTTTATCCGCCATCGTTGAAGATTGCTCAAGTAGCACTTCTGGCGTGCCTTTTACTTCACCACCGGATTCATTGATCGTAAACCCTGACTGGCGTAAATGATCATTCACCCCTTTCACTTCCTCAAAAGCGTTTAGCTGGTTCACGCTCACGGTAAAGTGGTTCGCACCATAGCCATGCGCCGCAAGCCAAGAAGCATACTCACTCTCTTTAGCCAATGTTTGATAATCTTCGAAGCTTAGATCCCATAGCCGCCCCGATGACAAAAATTCATGACTCGACAGTTTTGATGTATCCACTTGTGCGACCAACTTCGCCACAATCGCTTGTAGCTCGCTAGAGCACTCTTCAACTTTCAACTCGCTAATGAACACTTTAGGTTGAGTGCTATCAGGGTGCTCATAGTGTTTCGCGACCAGCTTTTTACTTTCAAACACGTAATCACCGCAAGCTTTGTAGCCTGCGTCCAAAAATGGTTGAGCTAGTGTTGCGATGCCAAGTGGTGCTGAATTGAAGGTTCTCAAGGCAATATGGTCGTTAATTAGCACTTCGTCTTCTTGCAACAACTGGTGAACTTTATCAGCAGAAGGGCAAAGGCGTTGAATGTAATCGTTCCATAAAGCAGTGAATAATACATCTGGCGTCATGATGACTCCTTGTCGGGGGTGTCTAGCAAGCTAGAATAATTGGATTTAAAGGTGAAAGGCTCGCCCCATGCGGGTTGAGCCATCAACCTGTGACGTATGTATTCTTGTTATTATAATGACTGTAGTTTTCGTATTTTTAGCAATAATTCACCGCTCTACATTGAGAGCGGTGTAAAAAGTATTACAGTTCGATACCTGGGCTAAATGTTGCTGGAAGTAGTGTTTCTCCACCTTCCATCGATGCCATTGGGTACGCACAGTAGTCCGCCGCATAGTAAGCACTTGGACGTAAGTTACCAGATGCCCCTGGACCGCCAAATGGTGCATCACCGCTTGCGCCCGTTAGTTGACGGTTACGGTTAACGATACCCGCACGAATATGATCAACGAAGTATTCCCATTCTGAATCATCTGTCGAAACTAAACCTGCAGACAAACCAAAGCGCGTATCATTAGCCAATTCAACGGCTTGCTCTAACGTTTCGTAACGCACGACTTGTAGTAGCGGGCCGAAGTACTCTTCGTCTGGAAGTTCAGCAATATTGGTAGCGTCGATGATGCCTGGCGTAACAAATGCCGCTTCGCCAGCTTTCGCTTCAACCAAGCTCACGCCACCTAAAGACTGCAAATTAGCTTGAGCATCAAGAATGAATTTCGCAGCTGCTTCAGAGATTTGAGGCCCCATGAAAGGTGCAGGCTCTGCGAAAGGTTGGTCGACACGAATCTTTTGCGTTGCCGAGATAAGCTTGCTTAGTAGCACATCGCCTTTTTCACCGACTGGTACGTACAAACGGCGCGCACAAGTACAACGTTGACCTGCACTGATGAATGCCGATTGAATAATGGTGTAAACCGTCGCATCGACATCACCGTATTGGTCAGTGATCACCATTGGGTTATTACCACCCATTTCTAGCGCCAGCATCTTGCCAGGTTGACCTGCAAATTGACGGTGCAGTACATGACCAGTATTCGCACTACCAGTGAATAGCACGCCATCAAGGCCTTTAGCATCGGCCAGTGCAATACCGGTTTCCTTCGCACCTTGTACAAGGTTAATCACGCCAGCAGGAAGACCCGCTTCTTGCCACAGCTTCATGGCGAATTCACCCGTCCATGGCGTTTGTTCAGACGGTTTGAATACCACCGTATTACCAGCAAGCAGTGCTGGCACGATATGACCATTTGGTAAATGGCCAGGGAAGTTATACGGCCCAAATACCCCCATCACGCCTAGAGGACGGTGACGAAGTACGATTTGATTACCTGCAGCCTCACGAGAAGCTTCACCAGTACGATCGTGGTAAGCACGGATCGAGATAGCAATCTTACCTGCCATTGCGCCCGCTTCAGTACGAGTTTCCCAAATTGGTTTACCCGTTTCTTTAGCAATAATTTGTGCAATTTCTTCGCTGTTTTCTTTCACTTTTTCAGCGAAAGCCAACACGATAGCTTCACGCTGTTCAAAGCTAAGTTTTTTCCAATCAACAAAAGCGTCGCGCGCGGCTTTCACTGCTGCGTTAACTTGCTCTGGAGTCGCGCTATCGCCTTTCCAAATCACTTCATTGTTGAAAGGGCTTACCGAAGCCATTGCTTCGCCTTGGCCAGCTACCCATTGCCCTGCTATCCACTGAGTCATACTACTTTCCTTAAATTCAATTTATCACAGAGATAAATGCGCTCTTACTGAGCTAACATGCGAACAAAGTCGCCTTCTTTCACTTCCAATGCGTTTGCCACTTCTGGTGACAAAATTACTTTCCCGCTAGCCTGGTCGTATGCACCTTTTGCTGCTGTCGCTCGGAAGTTTTCAAATGAGGTATTACCGATCAAAAAGTCTTGAGAGCTTGAATGCTCCGCTACCGTCACTTGCGCACGAATTGAGTGTCTTACTGATTCAATATTGCGTAGGTCACATTCCACTGTCGGCCCAGCATCAAAGATGTCTACATAACCACGGTTGGTAAAACCTTCACGCTCAAGCAGCTTCAATGCTGGACGTGTGTTGTCATGAACTTGGCCGATTACATCTTGTGCTTCTTGGCTCAATAGATTGATGTAAATTGGCAGCTTCGGCATTAAGTCCGCGATGAAGCCTTTCTTACCAATGCCCGTTAGGTAATCCGCTAACGTGAAATCAATCGAGAAGAAGTGCTCTTGTAGCCATTGCCAGAATGGAGAGTTACCTTCAGTATCAGAAACGCCGCGCATTTCAGCGAAGATGGTTTCAGAAAAACGCTCTGGGTGCTCTGCCATGATCAAAAAGCGACACTTAGACATTAAGCGACCGTTCAATCCACCACGAAAATCAGGGCGTAAAAACAAGGTGCAGATCTCGCTACAACCTGTGTAGTTATTACCAAATGTCAGTAGCTTCACGACGTTATTCACGCCAAGCTTTTGAGAAGAGTGGACAACTTTACTGATGTGGTAAGAATAAAATGGAACGTCCCAGCCAATCGATGCTTCTATGCCGGTCGTACCTGCTACCTCACCTGTTTCGCTGTCAAAGCCAACCATTAGGTAGCCTTCGTCACCCGGTTCAGTCACATTGGGTTTAGCGAAGCTATATTCAGAGTGGGTAATTCGATTGGTTAACAGTTCTTCGTTAACCGGAAGAGATGTGAATCCATGTCCTGATTCAACGGCACATGTGTGCAACGCATCGTAATCAGATAATTTTATAGGGCGAACAACTAGCATCAATACTCCCTCCAGATGCAAAACAGGCCCAAGACTAATAGCCGGGGGCCCTGTGGTTTACGCCATATCGACTCCTGATATGGCGTCACCTGTGACTAAACTAGAGAAGCAATCGCTTTATCCAGTTTAGCTAAACCTTCTTCTATTTCTTGTGGTGTGATAACCAGTGACGGTGTGAAACGTACAACGTTTGCGCCCGCAACTAATACCATCAAACCTTCTTTACCTGCTGCAACTAGTACGTCACGAGCACGGCCTTGCCATTCTTCGTTCAGCGCTGCACCAAGTAATAAACCTTTACCACGAACTTCACTGAAGATTTGGTACTTATCATTAATCTTAGTCAAACCTTCACGGAATAGCGCTTCACGCTCTTTAACGCCTGATAGCGTGTCTGGTTGGCTGACAACATCAACTACCGCTTCAGCGACTGCACACGCTAGTGGGTTACCACCGTACGTTGAACCATGAGTACCCACTTTCAGGTGTGGTGCTAGTTCGTTTGTCGTTAGCATAGCGCCGATAGGGAAACCGCCGCCTAAAGATTTTGCAGTGCTTAAAATGTCTGGCTTAATGCCTAGACCTTGGTAAGCGTAGAAATCACCAGTACGGCCATTACCCGTCTGAACTTCATCAAAGATCAATAGTGCATTATGCTTGTCACATAGTTCACGTACCGCTTTAACGAATTCAGGTGTTGGAGAAATAATCCCGCCCTCACCTTGCAGTGGCTCCATCATGATTGCACAAGTGCGATCAGAGATTTGAGCTTCTAGTGCAGCTACATCGTTGTAAGGTAGATGCGTTACATCACCAGGCTTAGGACCAAAACCATCAGAGTAAGCCGCTTGGCCACCTACTGTTACGGTAAAGAAAGTACGACCGTGGAAGCCTTGTTGGAATGCGATGATTTCTGACTTTTCTTCACCATGAACATCCGCTGCCCAGCGACGAGCTAACTTCAATGCTGCTTCATTCGCTTCTGCGCCTGAATTAGAGAAAAAGACTTTATCCGCGAAACTTACGTCCGTTAGCTTTTTAGCTAGACGAAGTGCTGGCTCGTTAGTCATCACATTACTTAGGTGCCATAACTTATTTGCTTGCTCTGTCACTGCGTTAACCATTGCAGGGTGACAGTGACCCAAACAGCTCACAGCAATACCACCAGCAAAGTCGATATATTCACGACCTTCTTGGTCCCATACTCGTGCGCCTTCCCCTTTTACAGGGATCATTTCCATTGGGTTATAACAAGGCACCATCACCTCGTTAAAAAGACTACGTTCTACTTTATTTTCCACTGTCATCGCACATTCCTTCTCGATACCGCATGCTTTGCAAATAAGCGTAATGATTCATAAGCGAGCCAAAAATATTTTGTTCCGCTTTTATCCTGCTGCAGCATTGTATTTACATTTAATTAACCATTTCAATAGTAGATTATTCTTTCACTCTGCAAATCAACTGAGCAAACATCACTACTTATGACTATTTATGCATCAAGTAATCTATTTTATGAAGCTTTTTTTTACTAATGGTATAGCAAACAGTAATTAAGCTTAGCGCGCACAGCAGAAGCGACCTATCCGCACTAAATACGGCGAATAAGTTTGCAAAGAAGGTAATTGTGAAAATGAATGAAAGAAATGTTATAAAAAGTGATCGCGGTCAGACAAGCTTAAACGCTTAACGCGCTAGAAAGTTAGCCAGTAACTGGTGTCCTTGCTCTGTTTTAATTGATTCAGGGTGGAATTGCACCGCATCAATTGGCAAAGTTTTATGTTGGTAGCCCATGATTTCATCCATAGAACCATCTGCAAACTCTGTCCACGCCGTCAGCTCAAAGCAATCAGGTAATGTTCCGTTTTTAACCACTAATGAGTGGTAGCGAGTCACCGTAAGTGGATTATTCAATTCTTGGAATACGCTTCTACCATTGTGGCGAATTGGCGACGTTTTACCATGCATAACTTGCCTAGCTCGCACGACTTCACCACCAAATACTTGAGCGATCGCTTGATGCCCTAAACACACCCCCATGATTGGCAACTTGCCAGAGAAGTGTTCAATTACCGCCAGGGAAATACCGGCATCATCCGGGGTACATGGCCCAGGCGAAATCACTAAGTGAGAAGGATTTAGCGCTTCAATGCCTGCAATATCAATTTCATCATTACGAACAACTTTCACAGTTGCCCCTAACTCGCAGAAGTACTGATACAAGTTATAGGTAAAAGAGTCGTAATTATCGATGATAAGTAACATGGGTCGAAATCGTTTGCTAAATACTAAGTGATTGGAGATATAGGGGCGGTATTGTGCAATACCCATAGGGAAAGGCAAGTGGAAACTGCAATTGGCTAAAAATTAAGGCCAACCTAAGTTGACCTTAATTGTTTACAGGTTACGGTCTGTTACTTACGGCGACGCCATGCTGCGATACCGAATAACGATGCCAATGCGCCTAAACCAAAAGAGCCACCCATTTGCAGTTCAAGTACAGCTGGGTCATGATCTGAAGAACGGAAATGATCTTGGTACTTAGGTAAATCGCCTTTGTACTCTTCGTTATAATCAAATAGGGTAGACTCACCACCATTGATGTGCCAATCCGTTGCATCAACAACCATGTCTTTCAAGCTGTCGCTGATCAGCAAGTGATCCAATGCACCAACTTCATCATTGTATGAATAGCTCCAGCTATTTGGATGTTTTTGAGCTACAGCATTCACGTAACCGTAATTTTTAGTGATCACAGCACCTTCATCGCCAAACTGTTCAACACCTGCAATAAACGTATTACGAGCCGCTTTGATTTCCTTACCGTACTTCTCAGCAGTGTAATCCGTAAGAACCAACATAGGATCTTCCATGCCATAAGAGTTCATATCACCCAAGATAACCTTATGACCCTTAATACCATCCAATGCCTCACCCAAAGCAACAGCAGCAGCGACACGGAAGTTCTCACAAGAACCTTGCTTATCCGCATCTATACCACCTTGCCCACCTTGCTCAACAGGTGCAGCATCTTCCCAACACTTTGAGCCTTTCGATTTAAAGTGGTTAATTGCAACGGTAATTTTTTCATTAGTACCTTTCACTTTAAAGGTCGGCGCCAATGAATCACGTTGATAGTTTTTACCATCCTCGATAACTTTACCATCATCATCCAACACTTCAGGAGCTTGTTGGCTTGGCATCGCGATCACTCGGCTTTCTTTCAATTTCACAACTTTATTACGGTAAATAACACCCGTTGTGATGACATCAGTACCAATGGAATCTAGTTCATCGGTCATACCATCTTCGTTTGAATCTACAGAGACAAATTCATAACGGTCTTTTTTAGCGTCAATACGGTCATTCAACTGGTTCACTAACTGTTGAATAGCTGAGCCGTCGCCAAAACCGTTATTTTCAATTTCCATTAATCCAATGATATCGGCATCTAAACGTAAGATAGCGTTAACAATTTTTTCTTGCTGGACTTCAAACTCAGTCAACGTATCTGCACCACGGCTATCACCATGTAAGTTTGCATCACCACCAAATGGAGAGTTGAAATAATTCAATACGTTAAATGTTGCAATACGCAAGTCACCTTCATCCATTTCTGGCTTCTCAGTACGAGGATCATTACGAACGAAATTCTCTGCTGAAAGCTGGTTAGTCGCAATCAAGCGGTACTCACCATAGCTATAAGTCAGTAACCCTTCTAATCCGACAATAGTGTCATCCACGCGGATGTAATCTTCCGTCGAACCATTTTGGTCTGCATCAGTACGGCCAAAGTCTGGGTAGAATGATACTTGACCATCTGCAGCAGACTGGTCAGATTCCACAAACAAACGGCGATCTGCATTTTGCTCAGTTTGAGCAATCGCATCTTCTGACCCCGCTGCAAACAATTGGTTTGGCTGCATGTTAATACGCTCATGTGCCAGTACCATGTTGTTTCTACGGCCAGCATAATCATAACCAAAAGTGCGTGTTACACGCATATCCAATGCTTCAGTTGTTTTTACGAGCATACCTTCATAACGTTCAAGCGTAGCTTTGAAGTTCTCGTCGCTTTCTAGGATCTCTATCTCTGTAGCTTGTGGCGCTTGTTGCTCACCTTGTTTAACCCACTGGCTATTTTCCGCTTTGAGTTGAGTATGATCATAGTACTCTTGAACTTTACCTTTCACACAAACTACGTCACCCGCTTTAAGCTCTGAGCTCGACTGGTTGGTATGAACAAATAATCCTTCAGATGTGCTCGAGTTAAAATCGTCTTCTAACGCTTGTAAATAGAACCCTTTTGTCAATCCAGTAGTGACCGCACTTACCACTCCTTTCACAAAGTATTCATCGTCAGTTATGTACGGGTAGCCATCAATATATGGTGATGTTGCGCCTTCACCTTGGATTTCCTGAATAGTAGTAAATACTGGCTCAGCACCGTCCTGTGAACATTCAAACGCTTCAGGTAGTTCCACAGAATCTAACGACCCAAGTCCATCAATACTGTCTTTTGGCAAAGATACCCATTGAGATGCATCAAAAGTCGCTGAAGGCGTTTGCACAGCTCTAACTAATGTCACATCCTTACCCCAATCTATATCTCCCATTAATCCAACCATATCGTGAACGCTGGAATCAGAGTTGAGTATTGCGAGTGGATCATCACCATTATGGTTAGCGATTGAAGCATTTAAGATATCTGCAACAGCTTTAATCTCATCACTCGCACTCGTGTGCGCAACGACAAGAACTTCACCGGGAGCCAAAACGTGTCCATCTAAAGGTAAAGTGGTGCCCCATGAATCGTTACCATTCGCCGACTTTGCTAATGAATAACCATCTAAGTTAATAGCACTATCGCCACTGTTCGCAATTTCGACCGCTTTATTGTAGCTACCGCCTTCTACATACTGCGAGATAAAAAGTTCCGCATTTGCACTTGTTGAAAGGAGGCTGCCAATTGCTACAGCCAGCAATGAGGGTTTATGAAAAAGATCCATGATTTCACCTGAGTTCGTTATGTATGTTCGCTACTTTCTATGAGTAAGCATGTAATTTGCGTTAACTATCAGGTTTATTTATGAAAGGAATAAGTCAGATGGCAAGAAAATGAGGAATCTATCACCTTAGAATAATCAAATGTTTGGCACGTTTTAGGTTTCCAACAAAAACTGAAATCACCCATTATTTATAAAATGATTTTATCAGTTAATTAGAGCTCACCCTCAAAAACAACTTCACTATTATGCTAACCACTTGCTTGGTAAATTTTCGATTTAAACAAGTACTTATTTCCAAACTCATAATTGATAAGCACAAAAAAGCCCAAAGTAAACAAAAGCTCACTTTGGGCTAGCATCTTAATGAAGCGTATTTAATTTATCCTACGGGCGAGTAACAAAACCTACTGCTTCGTATGCTTTTTTCAGTGTTACGGCTGCACGCTCCGATGCTTTTTCGGCGCCTGCTTTCATTACACTGTCCATGTAAGCGCGATCTTCACGAATACGACGGTATTCCGACTGAATTGGCTCTAACATAGCAACCACGGCTTCACCCACGTCTTTCTTGAAAGGGCCGTACATTTCAACGCCTTGGTATTGCGCTTCAATCTCTTCAAAAGATTTACCTGTTGCTGCCGAGTAAAGGCCCATTAGGTTAGAGATACCCGCTTTGTTTTCCCAATCATTGGCAATACGTGGTGGCGTTTCAGTATCTGTTTGCGCTTTGTTGATTTTCTTCAGAATCGACTTAGGCTCTTCTAGCAGAGTAATAACATTCTTACGGTTATCATCTGATTTAGACATCTTCTTCTTCGCATCTTGCAAGCTCATTACGCGAGCATTTACCGTTGGGATGTACGGCTCTGGAATCTGGAAGATTGGTTGTTCTGGTGTGCTGTAAACATTGTTAAAGCGAGTCGCAATGTCGCGAGCAAGCTCTAGGTGTTGCTTTTGGTCATTACCAACAGGAACTTGATGCGCACCATAAAGCAGAATGTCTGCAGCCATCAGTACTGGATAACCAAACAAACCGGCATTTACATCGTTCGCGTAACGTGCAGATTTATCTTTAAACTGAGTCATACGGCTCAGTTCACCCATTTGGGTATAACAGTTAAGAAGCCAACCAAGCTGAGCATGCTCTGGTACGTGTGACTGAACAAATAGCGTGCTCTTCTTTGGATCAACACCTACAGCTAGACAGATTGCTAATGCATCTAGAGTCGCTTCATGCAGCGCTTTCGGATCTTGACGAACCGTAATTGCGTGAAGGTCTACAACACAGTATTGGCAATCGTAGTCATCTTGCATCTGTTGCCATTGACGTAGAGCACCCAAGTAGTTACCGATACTTAGTTCACCAGATGGTTGAACACCACTCAATACGATGGGTTTGCTCATGCTTATGATTCCTTTGACTTCATAAAAATTTGATTAAAAAAACCGTGTCGATTTTATCAACACGGTTTAAGCAGTGTACTCATTGGCGAGTATATTACTAGAGGGTTTGGCTAAGTTTTCTGTGCTTTATGCTGAAACTAGGACAACTTCTAGCAATTGCGCAATGTCATCGGCAACATAGTCAGGATTAGATACAGAAATTAACTCACCATGGTTGTAACCATAAGTTAGACCAAATGAGTAACAGCCAGCATTTTTAGCCGCTTTAATATCGTTGCTTGAATCGCCGACCATTAGCATCTCATCAGCTTTAACGTTGTGTTTTTCAAGCAACCAATTTAACGCCATTGGATTAGGTTTTTTCTCTGGGAATGAATCACCACCAATCACGTCAACAAAGTATTTAGCAATACCATGCTGAGCCAAAACATCAGGTACAAACTTCGAAGGCTTGTTGGTTACGAGCGCCATTGTAAAACCGGCTTTATCAAGTTCTGCTAATGTTTCTTTTACCGATGGATATAAGTGGCTCAGCTTGTGACCGCCCTGTTCATAAAAATCATCAAACAGAATACGTGCTTTTTGCAACAATTCAGGTTCAAGGCTTGAGTCAACCGTAAGGCTACGACTCAGTGAACGGCCAATTAATACATCAGCGCCATTGCCTACATAGTCACGCACTTGCGCTTCAGTCACTGAAGGGAAGCCAAGTTCCTGACATGCTTGATCCGCAGCGACCGCCAAATCAGGCACACTGTCTAACAAGGTTCCATCCAAATCGAAGGCAATCAGTTTTATTGAGCTTAACGACATCTTTCTTCCTACTAAATTACGTATTAAAAAAGGGGCAATACGCCCCTTAAAATCAAATCTATCTGTAGTTCTACGATTATGCGTTTACTTTTGCAAGCTCTGCACGCATTTCGTCGATAACTTCTTTGTAGTTTGGTTGGTTAAAAATAGCTGAACCCGCCACAAACATATCTGCGCCAGCTTCCGCAATTTCACGAATGTTTTCTACTTTTACGCCGCCATCAATTTCCAAGCGGATATCACGACCAGACTCATCAATCATTTTGCGAACTGCACGTAGCTTATCTAGCGTATTTGGAATAAATGATTGGCCGCCAAAACCAGGGTTCACAGACATCAATAGAATCATATCGACTTTATCCATGATGTAGTCTAGGCAAGATAGTGGTGTTGCAGGGTTTAGCACCACGCCTGCTTTACAGCCGTGCTCTTTAATCAGTTGTAGAGTGCGATCGATGTGCTCAGATGCTTCCACGTGGAAAGTGATCATTGAAGCGCCCGCTTTCGCAAACTCAGGCACAATGTTGTCCACTGGCTTCACCATTAGGTGAACATCGATTGGCGCTGTAATACCGTAATCACGCAGAGCTTTACAAATAGGAGCACCAAAAGTCAGGTTTGGCACGTAATGGTTGTCCATAACATCGAAGTGCACAACATCGGCACCATCTGCCAATACTCTTTCGACGTCTTCACCAAGACGAGCAAAATCTGCAGACAAAATAGATGGGGCGATTAGAAAATCTTTCATACCTGACCTCTTAAGAGTGAGTAAATAGCGACAAAGCTCTCATCCACTGTATATAAAAAACACAATGAACTTATATGGGCGCAATTCTACCTAAGCCACCTCAGAGATCCTAGGGCTACGAAAGATAAGTTGAAGAAATGTTAGCTAAGCGTCGAAAGAGCTTAGTGGGAAATGGTAGATCAAAAGAAGTGAAAACGGGCTATCCATTTTGTGTGTCGTATCTGAATAAATGACACCAACTCCACTGCCCGATTTCCTTAGGATTGAGTATTTTTTTCCGAGTGGAATAAAGCCAGCAGTTCATCAACTTTATTGCGCCCTGCACCGTTACGGCTAATGGTGCGTTTCACTTTTACCACATTTAGATCTGCACCATGATACAAGCGACGCGTAAGCGTAGTATCGTGATTGGAAATCAGAACAGGGATATCACGCTCAGTTGCTGCTTTTTCAGCTACATCAGCTAGAGCAGCCTGATCGTCCAAGCTGAATCCATTACCAGCGTACGAAGTGAAATTGGCGGTATTCGATAAGGGCGCATACGGAGGGTCGCAATACACAACGCAACCTTTACGCGCGCGGCGGAAAGTTTCTACGTAGCCTTCACATACAAATGTCGCTTTCTGCGCTTTCTCAGCAAAGAATTCGAGCTCAGCTTCCGGGAAGTATGGCTTTTTGTACGAACCAAATGGAACGTTAAAGCCCCCCTTCTTGTTGTAACGACATAAACCGTTGAAACCGAAGCGGTTCATATACAAGAACGCCAAAGAACGGTACATCACGTTATCAGTCGCATTAAACTGCGCACGAATGTCTAGATAAGCTTCTTTACGATTATTTTCCGGGCAGAACCAACGTTTTGACTCTGAAATGTAAGTTTCCGGGTCAGTCTTCAACAAGTTATATAAGTTGATAAGATCAGGGTTGATATCAGCAAGTAGATATTGGTCATAGTCAGTATTGAGAAATACTGAACCTGCACCAACAAATGGTTCGACTAACTTACGAGCAGGTGGCAGGTGGCGTTGGATATCTTCAACGAGGCCATATTTACCACCAGCCCATTTTAGAAAGGCACGCTGCTTCTTCATTTACTGCTCTATCTATCAACCGAAAAATAAGGGTGCGGAATGTAACACATTTTTAAGCGAAGCTCAGCGTTATTTCGCACGATCTATCTCTCGATGAACTTGATTCAATGATTTTGCCCATGGACCTAAGTTTCTCAGCGCTGCTGGCAGGCTTTCTACAGCATCTCGCGCTACTTGGATCGTTGGATAATCTTGATATGTGATGATGAACCATTCCGTGCCGTTACGTAATGTAGGGTAGATACGAACATCATTTTCAACATTGTATTTTTCGATGAATGACTGCACATCTTCTAAGGAAGTCATCGCACCAAGTTGCAATGTATAGCCACGAGGTGACAAGGCTTTGAGCTCATCACGAGCGAAGGAGAACGTAATCTTCGTTGCCGGTTTTTCAGCGGTTTCCTGTTCAGTAAGAGTCGGTGCTAAGACGTCATCTTCAACAGCCGTTTCAACTGCGACACTTTCTTCTGCTTTTGGAATCTCTGAACTGGCTGCAATGGTCGTATTTTCTTCTACTGCCGCTTCAATAGTACTGGTGTCCACCGTTTGTGGCTTATCTTCCAGTAACGCATCAACCACATCTGAAGTGATCACTACGCGCTGTTGGTCTTGCTCGACGTTACCCACACTCGCCGTATCACCCACAACCGCAGGAGGAAGGGACGAAGAATCGTCATCAGCACCTTGGTAACTTGGATCCATCGTTTCTGCCATCACTGATGCATCATCGTTTTGATTCATCATGGAAGTAGTTTGAGCATCACTGACTGAAGGTTCAAAAGTCGGAATGGCTGTTTGTTCAATAGAGGTCGTCAACGCTTCCACTTTATCTTGTGGCGAAGGTTGACTCATCATCCACCAGTACCCGCCGCCAATGACAACCAGTAATAGTGCGACCAACAATGCAATTGTCGCTGGTGAACCAATAATTGAACGAATAATAATCCTTTTTTCCACTTTTAACTCTCCGAGAGCCATCAATTCACCAGGAATTGGGTTGGTTTTTTTGAATGCTGAACGTACTCGTTTTTCTGCATCATCATCGACGTAGCGAATCACTAATGATTCAAAGAATTGCAGTGCTTCAATTGAAGTGAGATCGTCGATTTCTAAGTCGACAGGCTTATGGTCTTGGCCATAGCTTAAGCGAGTCAATAAGGAATCTAGATTGCCCGACTCTGAAAAGAGCACCACGTTAATCGTCCACTGAGGATTCGTCTGCGCTTCAAGCACTAACATCCACAATTCAGAGACTAATACTTCGGTAAGTTGATGGGCACCATCAATAACAATAACGACATCACAAGCTTCACCATCGAGCAGCCGGTCTAGGCTATCGGATAATGAGTCTTGTTGATTGAATAGAGGGTCTGGAACAATTTGACTTAGAATCATTGAGCGACGCTGAAGGTCGTCTTGACTAGGGTGACACAAGAGTAAGCATTGATTCTTTTCAGGAACCCATGCTTCAAGATAGCGCTGAGCAAGCCATGATTTACCCGAGCCCGCTTTCCCGCCGACTGTGACTAAATTCGAACCAAAGTTCGTCAGGAGCTGCAAACGTTCTAGCAACTCTATCTGAGACTCTAACTCTAATACTCTTAACTCATGAGCCAAACTCATTCGACATCCCTACTGACGTGGCATCAGTACACTAAGTCGGCTACTCAGCTTTTGGAGCTGAGTAGCCTAAGAACCTATTTAAAGGGTACGGCCGAAATCAATCGCTTGCTTGATAATGTCTTGAGGCACATCAGCAACCACTTCAGCAGTTCCAATACCAGTTGGCAGTACTAGACGTAACTGGCCAGATAGCACTTTCTTGTCGCGCATCATGTGTTTCATGAAGTCTTCAAAAGACATGCTTTCAGGAGTGTGCACTGGTAACTTCGCATTCTTGAGTATAGAAATAATCTGCTCAAGTTGCTGCTCGGAAATCAACCCTTGTAATTGAGCGGTTTTAGCAGCCATCACTGTACCCGATGACACAGCCTCACCATGTAACCAATTACCATAGCCTAGTTCAGCTTCAATCGCATGACCAAATGTATGACCTAGGTTCAATAACGCTCTGATTCCCGACTCTTTTTCATCTAAAGCAACCACTTCAGCCTTAATCGCACAACAGCGTGCAATAGCAGTCATCAGTGCTCGTTCATCCAGTTGATAAAGCTTTTCTAAGTTAGTTTCTAACCAAGAGAAAAACTCTGCGTCATAGATGATTCCGTATTTGATTACTTCAGCAATACCCGCTGCAAACTCACGTTCAGGTAACGTTGATAAGCAATTAGTATCGATGATCACGGATTTCGGCTGATAAAAAGCACCAATCATATTCTTACCCAGAGGATGATTGACTGCGGTTTTACCACCAACAGAAGAGTCTACCTGTGACAATAAAGTCGTAGGAATTTGTACGAAGTCGATACCACGCTGATAACAAGCCGCTGCAAAACCTACTAAATCACCAATAACGCCACCACCTAAAGCAATCACAACCACATCGCGGCTGTAATTCCCTTCAAGCAAATAGCTCATCACTGAATCAAACGTTTCTAAGGTTTTGTACTGCTCGCCATCAGGCAACTCCAACAATGAAGCTTGGCAACCTACTTTATCTAATAAAGACAAAATCTTATCTGAGTACAAAGGAGCAACTGTCACATTACTGATGACCACTACTTTTTGCTTTGCAGATAAGAAAGAAAGGTACGCCGGGTCTTCAAATAACCCGGCGCCGATAGAGATTGGGTAGCTACGCTCAGCTAGATTGACCGTAATCCGTTCCATGGTTTGCTCTCCGAAAAAATGAACTTAACGTTCTTCTAGCATTTTTACGATCTGGTTGGCTACCACTTTTGCACTTTGGTCGTCAGTTCGAACTGTGTAATCCGACACTTCTTCGTATAGTGCATTACGTGATGTCGCTAAGTCTTCTAAAACTTCGCGAGGATTGTCTGTTTGAAGTAAAGGTCGCTTCTTGTCGCGGTTTGTGCGAGCAAGTTGCTTTTCAATCGTTGTTTCTAAGTAAACAACGATACCTCGTGCAGATAGACGGTTACGGTTTTCCTTGCTCATCACTGAACCACCACCTGTCGCAAGAACGATACCCTGTTCTTCTGTCAGATCATTGATTACAGATTCTTCACGTTTACGGAAACCTTCTTCACCCTCAACATCAAATACCCACGCGATATCAGCGCCAGTGCGCTCTTCAATCACAGTGTCAGAGTCCAAAAACTCCATATGAAGTTGGGAAGCTAGGTGTCTACCAATTGTACTTTTGCCGGCGCCCATTGGGCCAACAAGAAAAATATTGCGTTTCTCAGCCATGTTTAGCAGTAATTTACAACGTTAATTCAATGACATCGCCACAAGGTAGGTCAGTAGTAATACTGAAATTTAAAGGCCTGTGGCACCGATTCCTCACAGATAATTCGTGATAAGACCCGAAATTATCAAGGTTAGGTGCCACTAATGCAACTTTATTTTCGATCTAATTGTACCTTACTGAATCACAACTTTCGGTGTAACGAAGATAAGCAGCTCACTTTTACCTACATTTTCGTAGCTTCGGCGGAACAAAGCCCCTAGCAATGGGAGATCACCTAGCAGCGGAACTTTGTCGATACTATTGGTAATGCTGTGCTGAAAAATTCCCCCTAATACCACTGTTTCACCGTTATTCACCAGAACTTGCGTACCTATTCGCTGCGTATCGATCGCTATCGCCTCTCCAGTTCCAGTTTTAACCACTTGCCCTGGCCTATCTTGAGTCACACTTAAATCAAGAACTAACCGGTTGTCTGGCGTGATTTGCGGGGTCACCTTAAGGCTCAAGACTGCCTTCTTAAATGCAACAGACGTCGCACCACTCGAAGAAGATTCTAGATAAGGGATTTCCGTGCCTTGCTCGATATAAGCCGGCTTTTTGTTAGTGGTTATTAAACGGGGGCTGGAGATAATTTCTGCCTTCGATTCACGCTGCAATGCTGAAAGCTCAAGGTCTAAGAGTGTATCTGAGCCTAATTTCGCCACTTGAAACGCTATACTTGAAGCATTGGGGGATGTCGCTGCCAAATTCACGTTAAGAAAATCATCAATGCTGGCACTGCTGCCTTCACCGTCTTCTCCGCCTCCATCATAAAGCCCAATGGTCGCGAGATTACTTTCAATAGAGCCACCAACGGTATTATTACCGTTGGTTGAAGAGAATCCCCATCGAACCCCCAGCTCATCCAAATTACCTTCATTCACCGTCACGATACGTGCTTCAATTTGCACTTGCTTTACTGGGATATCGAGCGATTGAACAATTTCTCGAATTACCTCAATGTTCTCAGGAAGTTCTCTTAACAACAGCGAGTTGGTTCTTTCATCGATAGTGATTGAACCACGATCAGACAGCATGCTCACCGTTCCTTCACCGCCAATCATATCCGCAATGTCGGATGCTTTAGCAAAGTTGATCTTGATGATTTCCGATTTAAGCTCACCGAGCTCCTCTTCGAGTCGGGATTTTTCTAACGCCTGCTGTTCACGTAAATCAAGTTCTGCTTTTGGTGCAACAAGTATGACATTGCCATCTACACGTTTATCTAACCCTTTCACCTGTAAAATAATGTCTAGTACTTGCTGCCATGGCACCCCATCCAAACGCAGCGTTAAATTCCCTGAAACCGAATCCGACACCACCAAATTGAAGCTGTTGTAATCTGCGATAAGCTGTAAAACATTTCGTACCGGAATATCTTGGAAATTAATCGAGATGAGTTTGCCTTCTTTTTCCAAAATACTTTTTTCAGCAACAGGGACATCTTGCTCAGGCTTGCTAATGACCACTTCGATAAATCGATCTTTCAACGTGTATTCGTAATGGTAATCATCACTGATCGATGCTAATAGCCGCGTACTTGGCTCTTTTCGAAATACTTCTATGTTTTCCACTAACGTTGAAAAATCTTTCACGTCCAATAAATACAATTTCTCATCTGCCACGCGAGTATTAAGCAGTTCAATACTGAGTCCTTCTTGAGCCCTTTGCACATCTACAACGGCCGAAGTGCTTGCTAGTTCAATGATGATGACTGCGTTTTTCTCTTTATTCAGCCTAAAATCAATACTTTTCAGCTCATTGCTTGAATCAGGTTCAGCCTGAATCGCAACGGAACAAACCAAGGCGACCAAGAGTAAAACACTCTGAAATACCTTATTCATGGGTACTGTTATTCCTTTAATCATAATTACATCTCATATCCACAAAAGGGACATCATTGGGTTATTTCAGAGCAAGCTTTACGTTGCGCTTTTGCCAGCAACCTAAGCCATCAGGGAGGGTTTCATTGATTAATACATATTGACTGGTGACCTTAGTCACTTTGCCGTTATTCAAACCGATAAACTGACCATTTTTTACTTTGATAACGTTACCTGAAGGCGTTTGCACCAAGCCAGATACTGAACCACCACTGCCCATTACGCCTTTTAGACGTAACTTACTTAGTGGGTACTTTGCGAGCTTGCCCGTTTTCGCTCTCGCTGTTGGCTGCCAACAATTTTTCTTCGCGACGGGTTGGTCTTGCACAATCGCAGCTTCTGGAAGCACAAATGGAGCCCTCAACTGACGTTGTTGATATTTGGCTGCAACAAAATCAAGAGAAGGGGTAAGTTGCTCAACATCTTTTCGAGCTTTGGCTTCAACTTGAGACACGAAATCACTGAGAGGCTCTTGATTGGCTTTGCAGCCGATTAACGTCATGAAACTCAGTAAAGTGAACCAAAATCTAGTTCGCTTCATCTTTTACCTCCGGTTTAAATTGGTAGGTATAAGCGCGAACTCGAAAATGCAGAGTGCTACTCTCTTGGCTCACTCGTTGCCAGCTCACGTCATCAAAACTGATGATTCGAGGGAGCTTAGCAATAGCGGCCGAGAAATCGCCAATATCGTGATAGTCACCAGTCAGTTCAATGTTGAGAGGTAAACGAAACAAGAACTGTTTATTTTGTTTCTCTCCCCAATCTATGCGAGTAAAGGTCAATGCATTGTCTATCCCTAACTCATTTACAGCTGCCAACATACTTGCCAGCTCTTTCTGAACCGGGAGTTGTTGCAATAAATAGTCGTAACGGCTGGTGAGTTCATCCACTTGGCTTTGCAGCTTTGGCAAGGTCGCCACTTTATTGGCTTTTATCTGTAACGTTGCTTTCAGCGTCTGCTCCTTTAGCTTTAACCGATCTAAAGTTTCTTGCTGCGGCATAATGTAAAACCATACTCCAAAACCTTGAATTACGAGCATCAATAGAACAACGACCAAAATCTGAGGCAATATTGGCCACTCGGTTATTTCATCAATATCCAAATCTTGCAGGCTAGCCATTACGCGCTCCTTTGATGGGTTCCAGAGGCGTTTTATCTTGCAAAACACTAGGCTTTAAAGTGAACGATACTTTGAAAGTCTGAAACTCTTTACTGAAGCGCTTTCGGTTATGAATGATCGAATGCATTTCCACATTCTTGAGGTATTGAGAGCGCTCTAGGTTGTCGAGCATGGTGGCAAGCCGAGCAGTACTGTCACTGATCCCCGAGATCTCAAGATCTTGACCGTTCATTTTGATCTTGTCGACGTATACCCCTTCAGGGATCATCTTTGGCATTAAGTTCATGAACTCAGTGGTTTTATTCCGGCCACTTTGTAATGACTCGACAACATCTAAACGCGTGAGAATCGCTTGATGTTCTTGCTCCGCGATTTTCAGCGAGCGGATCCGTTGGTCCAACTGCGAAATGTATTGATTGAGATAGCTTAAACGAGCCTGTTGCTCATTCTGTTGCTGCTTGAAATAATGACCGATGCTCCATTGAGCAATCACCGCGATAATCGTGCCTACAGCCAACAGACCGACAAAGCGTCGTCGATGCTGAGCTCTGATTTCATCACGCCAAGGGAGTAAATTAATTTGATGCAACATGCTTAGTCGCCTCCCATTGCAATCCACAGATCGCTAACCCAGCAGCCAAACCAAACGCTTGCCAATCCACGTTATATCGACGCTTTTTCGCCAGTTTGTTTTCAAACAGACTAAGAGGATTAAGCAACTCACAATCCAGTTTCAGCTGACGTTCGATTTCTTCAGCTAACATTGGGGTATTTGCCCCATCGCCCATCAACCAAACTCCAGCAATGGGTTCTGAAGCATTGACTGACGTATATAACTGTAATTGACGCTTAAGGCGGTCGATCAATTCATTAATGAAGAGTTGTGTTTCAGGGCCAGTCCCTAGTATGTCTGGTAAACCACCATCACTATCTTGTTTAAGATACTTAGTGCCATACGCCATATCTTTGTAAAAAGGAGAGCGACCAAAAGGAATAATACCTAACGACGTGTGATTGACACCTACATCTATCAATAGCCAGCGCTGTTTATCTGGGTTCATGCGTGAGGCCAGTTGCCAAATATTTAATAAGCTGTGCGCTTGAATATCGACAACCACAGGCTGAAATCCCGCTTTCTTACTTGCTTCAATCCGGCTGTCTACGACTTCCTTACGGGTAGCGTAAACTTGATAGCTCGTCGTCGCTGTTTTTCCGACGCGTTTTTCTTCAATTTCAACAAAATCTAAGATGAGCTCTTCGATAGGAAATGGGGACTGGTGTGCGAAGGTTTGATAAATAGCGAACTCTTTTTCTCGATGCTCTAAGTCACTATCTATCTGTAAAACCTTACTAATTACCGCATTATCGGGGACAGACATCGCCACTTTGCGACTAAATAGGGGTAAAGTCTTTCTTAGTTCTTTGAGTTTCTTTACAATTTTCTGATACTCCAAGGTATGGTTATCAGTGAAAATGTCGTCCGAAATGGCTAGCTCCTTGTAGCCGACTAACGCATACAGCTCTCCGACCGGCTTCAAAACCACAGCTTTAATACTGTGACTGCCAATATCTATACCTGTTATTAATGATGACCCCATGTAACCTAGCTCCTGAAATGCATAGCTTTCTCGTTTGCTTAGTTCGAAAAGGTTGTGATTATTGGTTAAATAAGCGTTAATAAACGAAAGCTATTTTTTTAGCCTAGAGTACAAGGGTTTACAGCTTAACAGCCTTAACTAATCAGGGATTATCCGGTGAAGTTCATAAAGCGATTGTTCATATTTTCATTGATTTGCATGATTCTTGGAGTCAGTACAATCTTTGGATTTTATTATTACGTAAAACCAGAATTACCCGATGTTGCGACCCTCCGCGATGTCGAGCTTCAGACGCCAATGCAGGTGTACAGCCAAGACGGAAAGCTCATTTCACAGTTCGGTGAAAAGCGCCGTAACCCAGTGAAATATGACGAAATCCCTCGCCATCTTATTGAAGCTCTAATAGCGACAGAAGACAGTCGTTTCTACGATCATCCAGGGATCGACCCGATTGGTATCACTCGAGCGGCAATTGTCGTTGCGATGTCAGGTTCCGCTAAGCAAGGTGCGAGTACCATCACTCAGCAGCTCGCCCGAAACTTCTTCTTATCTAACGAAAAGAAGATCATGCGTAAGATTAAAGAGATCTTCATTGCTATCCATATCGAGCAACTGCTTAGCAAAGAAGAGATCATGGAACTTTACGTTAATAAGATCTTCCTAGGTCACCGTTCATACGGCTTTGGCGCTGCGGCACGTGTATATTTCGGTAAAGACTTACCAGATTTAACGTTAAGTGAGTTAGCCACGCTCGCTGGTATGCCAAAAGCACCATCGACAATGAACCCGATATACTCAGTTGAGCGCGCTACAAATCGTCGTAACGTTGTATTGCGTCGTATGCTAGACGAAAAGTACATCACACAAGAAGAGTTTGATGATGCGCGTAGTGAAACATTAGTATCGAAATACCACGGCGCTGAAATCGAACTAAGCGCACCGTATGTGGCAGAAGTCGCTCGCGCATGGATGGTAGAGCGCTATGGTGAAGATGCCTATACATCAGGCATGAAGGTCTACACTACTGTTGATTCAACTCTGCAAGATGCAGCAAACCGTGCAGCTATCACTAACCTTCTTAACTACGATGAGCGACACGGCTATCGTGGTGCTGAAAAAGTACTGTGGCAAACCGAGCAATCGGCTTGGGATCAAGAACAAATCATCAAACATCTAAGATCACAGCCAACCTATGGTGACTTAACGCCTGCGGTCGTGACAAAAGTAGATGCTCAAAGCGCACAAGTTTGGGTTAAAAATCAAGGTGAAGGCGTTATTAAATGGCAAGGCATGAGCTGGGCGCGTAAGTTCCTAACTGACGACCGCCAAGGTCCTGCTCCATCAAACGCACAAGAAATAGTAACGGTCGGTGAACAGATCTGGGTTCGCAATGAAGTGACCTCAGGCAACGAAGCAACAACCGAAGAAAGTGAAGAGTTAACAGAACTCGCTAATGCAGCACCCACTAACTGGCGTTTAAGCCAGGTACCGAATGCGAACACCGCTTTTGTTGCGATGAATCCGGATAATGGTGCAGTGCTTTCTATGGTGGGTGGTTTTAACTTTGTTCACAACAAATTCAATCGTGCGACCCAGTCAATTCGTCAAGTGGGTTCAGGTATCAAACCTTTTATCTACTCAGCGGCTATCGACAAAGGCTTAACACTGGCATCGCTAATTAACGATGCACCAATTAACCAATGGGATAAGAGCCAAGGTACTGCGTGGCGTCCAAAGAACTCGCCACCGACGTATGTAGGCCCAACTCGCCTTCGCATTGGCTTAGCGCAATCGAAGAACGTAATGGCAGTGCGTGTACTGCGTGAAGTTGGCCTCGATGATACGCGTAACTACCTGACTCGCTTTGGTTTTGATATTGATGAAGTGCCTCGCTCTGAAACCATCGCACTTGGTGCTGGTAGCTTAACACCAATGAAAGTGGCACAGGGTTACTCAGTGTTTGCTAATGGCGGTTACTATGTTGAACCTTTCTACATTAGCCGTGTTGAAAGCCCATTTGGTGATATAGAGTTTGAGGCATCACCAAAAGTCGTTTGTCACCAAGACTGTGAAACGAACCTAGAAGCAAATCCGATTGCTGACGAATTTGCAGAGCAAGATGTCGATGCAGAAACACAGTATGCACCGCAAGTTATCTCAGAGCAGACTGCGTTCCTAGTGCGTGAAATGATGTACAGCAACATCTGGGGCGGTGGTAACTGGCGTGAAGGTACAGGCTGGAACGGTACAGGTTGGCGTGCTCAACCACTGAAACGTCGAGATATCGGAGGTAAAACCGGTACAACCAACGATTCAAAAGACACATGGTACAGTGGTTACGGTCCTGGCATTGTTGCTACGGTTTGGGTTGGCTTTGATAACCACAACCGCAAACTAGGCCGCACTAAAACCAACAGCAACCTAGGTAAGAACCAAATTACAGGTGCGGAAGCGGGTGCAAAAACAGCGCAACCAGCTTGGGTTGACTTCATGGGCACAGCACTTTCAGACGTACCAACTCAAAGAAAGCAACTGCCGGAAAACATTGTGCGTGTTCGTATCGACCGCGATACAGGTCTACTGACCAATAAGTTCGATGGCACTTCAATGTTTGAGTTCTTCCTAAAAGGTACAGAACCAACAGAGTATGTAACAGAAACCTTGAATGACGACATCTACTCCACTTCAACGACTGGTGAAAGTGAAGAGCTGTTCTAATTTCAAGCGCTAGAAAGCAAAAAGGTTGATGTGAAAGCATCAACCTTTTTTATTGTCTAGCTACCCCAAATAGCCCTACTGACACCCTTCAAGCTGCTGCTTAATCGCAGAAGCCAGCTGCTCAAAACGCGCTTTCAGTGGTGAACCAGGTCGATACGCCACCACAATACGACGCGATGGTGTAGGGTTAACAGCGGGTACATAGCACACGCCATCTTTTTCCTTTTCCGCAGGTAAAGATAATTCTGGAAGCAACGTAATCCCTGCGCCTGCCGCAACCATGTTACGCAACGTTTCTAAGCTGGTAGCTTTGAAGCGTTCATCATCTTTTGCACCAGCTGCAAAACAGAAACCTAAAGCTTGATCTCTTAAACAGTGACCATCTCCCAACGCGAGTACAGTCTTGCCACTAAGTTGCAGCATATCAACGGCATCTTGATTCGCCCACTCATGACCACATGGCACCGCGACACTTAACGGCTCATCGTAAACATCAATTTCTTTAAACACCGACGTTTCATCAACTGCTGCCAATACCAGACAATCCAGTTTTCCGTCTTCCAATTGACTCACCAACTGATGCGTTTGTGCCTCATGTAAATACAACTCAAGTTCAGGAAAGCTTTCTTTCAAGTGAGGAATAATGCGTGGCAAAATGTATGGCCCAACCGTAGGGATAAAGCCAATATGCATAGGGCCAGTCATCGCACCGCCATGGCCACTCGCCATTTCTTTAAAAGTCTTCACCTCTGCCAAAATACGCTTCGCTTGCTCCACCAGCTGCAAACCAGATTCAGTAAAAATCACTTTTCTTGGGCTACGCTCTGTCAGCTGCAAGCCAATTTCGTCTTCTAGCTTACGAATTTGACCACTCAAGGTTGGCTGGCTCACAAAGCAAGCTTCCGCCGCTTTTCGAAAGTGCTTATGCTCAGCTAATGCCACCAAGTATTCAAAGTCACGAATGTTCATAGTTTCAGCCTAACCCTTTTATTTTTGATAGAAAATACCTATCAAAACCATAACATTAAACGATTAGATCTATCAAAGAGAATCTTCAATAATAGCTTCAACAAAACGGGCAGCACAAAAGAAACCAGCTAAGCTCTATACGAATTACTAAAATTATCCATAAGGAAAACCATTATGTTTGCATCTAAAGAAGGTCAATCAATCCCTCAAGTAACATTTCCAACTCGCCAAGGTGATACATGGGTTAACGTAACGACTGAAGAGCTATTCAAAGACAAAACCGTGATCGTATTCAGCCTACCAGGCGCGTTTACGCCAACTTGTTCGTCAAGCCACCTTCCTCGCTACAACGAACTACATTCAGTGTTCAAAGAAAACGGTGTTGATGACATCCTTTGTGTTTCTGTAAACGATACGTTCGTAATGAACGCATGGAAAGCAGACCAAGAAGCAGAAAACATCACATTCATCCCAGATGGTAACGGTGATTTCACAGACGGCATGGGTATGCTAGTTGAGAAAAACGACATCGGCTTCGGCAAACGTTCATGGCGCTACAGCATGCTGGTTAAGAACGGCGTGGTAGAGAAAATGTTCATCGAAGAAGACGTACCAGGCGACCCGTTCAAGGTTTCTGATGCAGACACTATGCTGAACTACATTGCTCCAGAGCACAAAGAGCAAGAGTCAATCACAGTATTCACTAAGCCAGGCTGTCCTTTCTGTATGAAAGCGAAACAGAACCTAATCGACAAAGGTCTAAACTACGAAGAAGTAGTGCTAGGTAAAGACGCGACTACTGTAAGCCTACGTGCTATCTCAGGTCGCACAACGGTTCCTCAAGTATTCATCGGTGGTAAGCACATCGGTGGCAGCGAAGAACTAGAAACGTTCCTAGGTTAATTACTTCGAAGCTAACATCTGCTAACCCACCCTCTTGTGGGTTAGCTATTCCAAACCACTCTCATGTGAGCTTTGGAAAAAGAACATAGCTTGTGGCTCGCCCGTCTTTAACTAACCTATAGTTAGTAACAAAAAGCAGAGTCACAAGCTAAACCTAATAAAACAGAACCACAAAACTGACCCGCTATCCTGACTCACTAAAAATATCACATGAGTTGGAGGGGGTCGTTCAAACTAAATTTAGCCATTGCGAGAAAATTATTATGAAACAAGTCAATGTAGATGTAGCAGTTATCGGGGGCGGTACGGCAGGTCTAGGATCATACCGCGCTGCAAAAGCACACACTGACAGTGTCGTGATGATTGAAGGCGGCCCTTACGGTACAACCTGTGCTCGTGTTGGTTGTATGCCATCTAAACTGCTTATTGCAGCCGCGGAAAGCGTTCACCAAATCGAGAAAGCTCCGGTTTTTGGCGTTCACCCACAAGGCGATATCGTAATTAACGGTCGTGAAGTCATGGACCGAGTGAAGTTTGAACGTGACCGTTTTGTTGGTTTTGTTTTAGAAGGCGTCGATGAAATCCCAGAGCAAGATAAAATCTCTGGCTACGCAAAATTCTTAGACGACAACACACTTCAAGTTGATGACCACATAGTTGTGACTGCTAAGCGTATTGTTATCGCAACCGGCTCTCGCCCTGCATACCCTGCTGTTTGGAATGAACTTGGCGACCGCCTCATCATCAACGATGACGTGTTCAGCTGGGATGATTTACCAGAATCAGTGGCCGTATTTGGCCCTGGTGTAATTGGCCTTGAGCTTGGTCAGTCGCTACATCGCTTAGGTGTGAAGACCAAACTGTTCGGTCTGGGTGGTCAAGTTGGCCCAGTAACAGACCCAGAGATCATGGCTTACGCAGATAAAGCCTTCAATGAAGAGTTTTACCTAGATGCCGACGTAAAAATCGAAAGTATGAAGCGTATTACCACTGAATCGGGTGAGCCACGTGTTGAAATCCAGTTCATCAATAAACAAGGTGAGCTAGAAACCAACATCGTTGAATACGTGCTGGCCGCAACAGGTCGTCGTCCTAACACGGATAAACTTGGTTTAGAGAATACTTCTCTTGAGCTTGATGAGCGTGGTGTGCCAGTTGCAGACCACTACACACTGCAAACTTCGTTACCATCAATCTTTATTGCAGGCGATGCTAGCAACCAACTACCTCTATTACATGAAGCAGCAGACCAAGCTCGCATTGCTGGCGACAACGCAGGTCGCTTCCCTGAGATTCGTGCAGGCCTACGCCGCTCTAAAATCTCAGCGGTTTTCTCTGACCCGCAAATCGCGATGGTTGGTGAAACTTACAAAGAGATCACCACCCGCTTAGGTACATGTGGTTGTTTCGCAACAGGTGAAGTATCTTTCGAGAACCAAGGCCGCTCACGAGTGATGCTACGCAACAAAGGTATTCTGCACGTTTACGGCGAACAAGGTACAGGTCGCTTCCTTGGTGCTGAAATGATGGGACCAAACGCAGAACACTTGGCGCACTTGTTAGCATGGGCACACCAAAACAAGATGACGGTTTCTGAAATGCTAGACATGCCGTTCTATCACCCAGTAATTGAAGAAGGTGTACGAACTGCACTGCGTGACCTGAATGCGAAACTACACTTAGGCCCTGAGATGGTGAAACACTGTCTAGATTGTGGCCCTGGTTGTTAACCTCAGCTCATTGGGGCAGATCGCGGTTTGGTCTGTTAACAGAGATTAGATACTAAAAAGGAAAGCCATCGGCTTTCCTTTTTGTCACTCCAAGTTCTCAGAACTTAACAGCAGCTGCTGTTCTTCTCAGCAGCAATCACAGAGATCTCAACAAGTAGCGCTTCGCGAGCCATGTCGCCAGTAACACATGCGCGAGCTGGAGCGTGGCCTTCTGGTACCCACGCGTCCCATACTGCATTCATCTCTTGGAAATCATCCATCGACTTAAGGTAGATTGTCGCTGAAAGCATGTGCTCTTTGTCACTGCCTGCTTGTTCTAGCAATGCTTCCACTTTATCTAGCATCGTCTGAGTTTGCTCTGTAATGCCTTTAGTCGCATCGGCACAAACTTGGCCACATAGGTAAATAGTACCGTTATGCTTCACGATACGGCTCATACGCTGTTTAGTTTCTTGACGAACAATCATGCTAATTCTCTTATTCAGTTAGGATGCCGTCCTCGGCATTCGACATGTTATAGTTGAATAGATAAGGATAACGCGAATAGAGCCTAAGATGACATGCCCTCATTGCAATAAAGAGAACAAACTTAGCCAAAAACTTGGTCGATGCCATCGATGCATGATTCAGTTGACCGTGTTATCTATCGTAGGCTGGGGAATATGGTGGGCAGTATTCAGAGATTCTCCCAAAAGCATCAATTCGATTGCTTTGATAATGGCGAACCTCGCTTTCAATGGTTTACTAACGATCCACTTATTAATGAAATTTATTTTTCTACCTCTACGCACTCGAGGTAAACCTTCCTCAAATCGCAGATAGAAAAAAGCCCCAAGACCAATCGGTTTTGGGGCTCTCCTAGATATAATTCTAAGAAAAAGCAGTGGTACTTTAATAGACCTAGCTCTTTCCTATTAGTTCCTCAAAATATCGATCTTTTTTGATCTTTTTTTGAATAACTATTTCGAATATTAAAATCAGTCAGTTACGCGACGTTTACTTTAGTAATAACTTGCTCAACTAGGTTCACTTCTAGAGCCACTTCATCGCATGCATGTTGGCGAGGACACTGGTCACAATCTTTCAGTACCTTCTCAGGCAGCAGAGATTTCGATGTTGGCAAGAAGTCATGCTTCATAAAGAATTCAGGCGTACGTGTTAATACAAACACTTTCTTAATTGCCATCTGGCGTGCTTTTTCAACTAGGTGCTGAACAATCGCGGTGCCCTGCCCTTGTCCTTGCCAGCCAGCTTCCACACCTAACGAACGAATTTCCGCTAAACCAGAGTCATACACATACAAAGACGCACAACCTGTTACTTCACCATGGTGTTCTGCGACAGCAAACGAGCCGATATCACGCACCAGTTCATTGCGAGAGCGAGGTAAGTTTTCACCCATGTTCGCCCAGTAAGCGACCATACCTTCAAGAGCTTCGATGTCAGTCAAACGAGCAGGACGAACCTTAACGATAGAGGTATCACGCTGTGCTAAGCGCTTCTCAGCTTGGTCAACCGCATACGCTACTTGCTTCGGTGATACACCGCCCAGCGCACTACGTTTTTCAAGACACGATTCAATCGTCAGGATGTCGTATACATCATCTTCAATGACGTCAGAGAACTCTTTCATCTCTTCAATGGTCAATTCTTCCAGTGCACAACCTTTAGAAATCGCCGCCACTACTGTCACGCCTACGATATGGTGAGCTTCACGGAAAGGAATGCCTTTCGCTACTAGGTAATCAGCCAATTCCGTAGAGTTTGCGTAGCCTTGTTTTGCCGCTTCTAGCGTACGTACACCGTTGACTTTGATGCCGTCAAAACATAGCGCGGCCATTTCCATACAATCATTCCACGTGTCCAAAGCGTCGAATAGACCTTCTTTGTCTTCTTGCATATCTTTGTTGTAAGCAAGCGGAAGCGCTTTCACTGTCATCATCATGCCAGCAAGTGAACCGTATACACGGCCTGTTTTGCCACGGATAAGTTCTAGCGCATCCGGGTTTTTCTTCTGTGGCATCAGAGATGAACCTGATGTCACGGTATCGGCTAACTCAATGAAGTTTGATTCACCAGAGTTGTAGAAAATCATATCTTCAGCAAGACGAGAAAGGTGAAGCATAGAGATAGAAGCAATCGACATCAATTCCATCACATGGTCACGGTCAGATACTGAATCTAACGAGTTACGAGTTGCACGACGGAAACCTAAGTTGTGAGCAAGCGCTTCACGATCCATTGGGTAAGCGGTTCCCGCAAGAGCACCAGAGCCTAATGGACAAGTATCTAGGCGTTTGATTGCATCATTCAAACGAGAGTAATCACGCTCGAACATTTCAACGTAAGCCAAGCACCAGTGAGCAAACGTTACTGGCTGAGCACGTTGCAAGTGAGTATAGCCAGGAAGCACCGTTTCTTGATGCTGAGAAGCAACGTTAACCATTTGACTCTGCAGACGATCAAGCGCGAGCAGCAGTTGGTTGCCTTGCTGACGACACCATAGTTTCAGGTCTGTCGCCACTTGGTCATTACGAGAACGGCCTGTGTGAAGTTTTTTACCCAGATCACCGACTTTGCCGATAAGTTGTTGTTCAACCCAGCTATGAATGTCTTCGGCATCAGAGCGCAGAATTTGCTCCGGGTTTTCCATCACTTCTAACTTAAGCTCGTTCAATGCAAGCTCAAGTTTTTGCTGTTCTTCTTCAGACAATACGTTGACTGACAACAGAGCTTTAGACCAGGCAATCGAGCCAACAATGTCTTGCTCAGCCAATCGGTAATCAAAGCGAAGTGAATCGTTGAAATCTTTGAACCGCGTGTCTGCTGCTTGGGTAAATCTTCCGCCCCATAATGCCATTGTGTATCTCCTAAATGCTCAGTGCTACTGTCTAGTGCAAGTCTTAATTCTGATTATGAATCAGTATTTTTCTGATGATTCAAACTTACGGTAATTCCATTCAAAAATAAAGAATTAATTCATTATTTCTACATATTTATTCAAAAGTTCTTTGTTACGTGCTCATTATACAGTTCACAGTGCGCATAATAACCAATAAATACAAAAAAGAAGCCCGTTAGTGACTTCAATTAGTCTCTAACGGGCTTCTTTTTACAAGTATTCACGGCAGGTAATTCTGAGCCTAGCCGTGAACCTTTGTCATTACTTTTGGCTGTTCAGTGCGCGGATACGGCTTGATAGCGAGTAAAGGCGGATGAAGCCTTCTGCATGGCTTTGGTCGTAAACTTCATCTTCACCAAAGGTCGCGAATTCTTCTGAGTACAAGCTGTTATCAGAACGCTTCTGAGTCACCGTTGCGTGGCCTTTGTAAAGTTTGATCACCACTTCACCGTTTACGTCTTGCGCTAGTTCTTCCGTTGCCGCAAGGATTGACTTACATAATGGAGTGAACCAACGACCATCGTAGACAAGATGAGAAGCTTTAACGCCTAGCTCTTCACGGAATTCGAACGCCGCTTTGTCTAGCACTAATTGCTCAACTGCACGTAGCGCTTCCATCATGATAGTGCCACCAGGAGTTTCGTAACAACCACGAGACTTCATGCCAACCAAACGGTTTTCTACGATATCGATACGGCCAACACCGTGTTTAGCACCCTTCTCGTTCAGGTAAACCAATGCGTTATATGGCGTCATGTTTTCGCCGTCAACAGCTACCACTTCGCCTTTTTCTACTTTCAGCGTTACTGATTCAGATTCGTTTGGCGCTTGCTCTGGGTCAACAGTCCATGCCCAGCAATCATCGTTTGGCGCGTTCCATGTATCTTCTAGAACACCACCTTCCGTTGAGATGTGCCATGCGTTTGCGTCACGTGAGTAGATCTTAGTCAGAGAAGCAGTACAAGGAATGTTACGCTCAGCTAGGTAATCTAGACATTCTTCACGGCTCACTAGATCCCACTCACGCCATGGTGCGATCACGTGTAGGTCTGGTGCTAGTGCAGCGAATGCGCCTTCAAAACGAACTTGGTCGTTACCTTTACCTGTACAGCCGTGACACAGTGCGTCTGCACCTACTTTACGTGCGACTTCAACCTGCGCTTTAGCAATGATTGGACGAGCCATAGAAGTACCTAGTAGGTATTTGCCTTCGTAGTAAGCACCCGTTTTTAGCGTTGGGTAGATGTAATCTGCCACCATCTCTTCTTTTAGGTCAGCGATGTAACACTCAGACGCGCCAGACGCTTTCGCTTTCTCTTCAATGCCAATCAGCTCTTCATCACCTTGGCCTACATCCGCTACAAACGCAACGACTTCACAATCATAGTTTTCTTTCAACCACGGGATGATTACCGAAGTGTCTAGACCGCCAGAATAGGCTACAACTACTTTATTTACTTTAACCTTGCTCATTTGAGTTCTCCTAAATACCCGGGCCTGCGCTTGGCGGTCAGTTCCTCGGGGTTTATCCATTTACATTAAAAATTCTTAAACTTAACTTTCTTAAGTCAAATAAGTTACTGAGGTAAAAACTGTGTGCCTATGCTTTCACCTGAAAATAATTTTGTGAGTTTTTCTGGGTAGCGCCACGTAGCGACTTCAATTGGACGTCCTAAATCGTTCGCCGCTTCCAGAGCCGCTTGAACCTTGACTATCATGCCATCGGTAATCACTTTGCCTGCGATCAAATCGTCTGCTTCTTGCTGATTCAAACTGGAAATTAAGTGACCTTTACCGTCGAGTACGCCGCTCACGTCAGACAGTAGAACCAATTCCGCGTCCAATGCTCCTGCCACTGCAACTGCCGCTTGATCGGCATTCACATTCATTAATTGTCCTTCTTCGGTTAACCCGATAGAACTGATAATTGGTAGTGCGTTGGTTGAGAGAATGGCTTGTAATACAGAAGCATCACCGGGAGCCGCTTTGCCTACAGCGCCTAGTTCTGGATTAAGCTCTTCCACTTGGCATAAACCGCCATCCGCTAGGCTTAAACCCACAGCTTTTAATCCATCTTTAATCGCTTGGCCTTGCAGCAGTTTGTTCGCGGTGCCTGCTAATGCCCCTGCGATCACTGGGATTTGGTCGTAAGGAGTCACGCGTAGGCCGTCTTTCTTCACCGTTTCTAGATTTAGCTGGTTCATTAAGTCATCAACTAAATAGCCACCGCCATGAACAATGACGATTGGACGTTGAGCTTGTTGCTGATAGCTAGAGATCGCGCCGAAAAGTTTGCTGAGCGTTTCACCACAAGACAATGCAGCTCCACCTAATTTTACGACTAAAGGTTGCTTATTCAGGCTCATTTTCAGGGCTCCTTACACTAGCGCAGTTAATGGCTGAAAGCCATACCGTAAATTTAAACACTGCATCGCTTGGCTGGATGCACCTTTTAACAAATTGTCTATCGCCGATACCACAATGATGTGCTGGCCTTGAACCTTCCAACCTAAATCGCAGAAAGGCGTGTTTTCTACATCTTGGATTCTTGGTAATGTCTCTTCGAGTAATCTCACCGCAGGCTTGCCTTGGTAAGCTTGCTCGAAAGCATCTTGTATATGTTGCTCTGTTACGCCTTCAGCCAGCTTCATTGTGATGGTCGCTAGAATGCCACGCTTAAAGTTTCCTAAATGCGGAGTGAAAATCACATCACACCCTAAATGGGAGGCGATTTCTGGTTGGTGACGGTGATTAAAAACGCCATAAGGCTGTAAGCTCACTTCACAAAAGCTATTGGTCATGCTCGCTTTACGACCTGCTCCCGTCACACCGCTGGTTGCATTAATCACTGGCCATTGGTTTTCGTCGATCAGCTTATTTTCTACTAGTGGTTTAATCGCTAGCTGAGACGCCGTTGGGTAACAACCCGCTACGGCAACCAGCTGAGCTTCTTTTATTTCTTGTTCGTTCCACTCAGCTAGGCCGTAAGCCGCTTTGTCTAACCACTGTTCGTGTTGATGTTCAAAACCGTAAAACTCTTGGTAGAAGTTTTCGCCTTTCACCCTAAACGCACCAGATAAATCAAAAACCTGACAATCGTTTTCAAGGAATATAGGCGCTAGGTCGTGGCTCACTTCATGGGCCGTTGCTAAAAAAATCACATCAGAAGCTTTCGCAACCGCTTCTGGATCAACCAATGGTTGAACCGGCATATCAATTAAGCCCGCTAACTTACCGTGCAGTTTAGCGATTGATTTGCCAGCATCGACACTATTGGCGGATACATATAAACCTGATAGCGTAAGTTCAGGGTGTTTATTTACCATCAGAGCCAGTTCCGCTCCTGTGTAGCCGCTTGCGCCAATGATTGTGGTTTTTAACATCTCAACACATCCAATTTTTTGAGGTTGTTCATATTTAGAATTTGACTATTCATACTTAATTTTTAGCTTTATTTGATTTTTTATTCATTAAATATGATTTAATATGTGTTTTACCGTCTTATGGTTTTTCTGTCAATAGTAGAAGTGAAGATATTATGCAATTACCGAGTTTTCTTGAGGTCTATGAAGGCCTGATTTCCACCGCATCCATTAGTTCTACCGATCCAACTTGGGATCACGGCAATGAAAAGGTCATCGAAAAGATGGCGACATGGTTTAAAGATCTTGGATTTAGCGTCGAAGTGATCGAAGTCGAACCGGGTAAACACAATATGATTGCTAAAAAAGGGGCTGGAGAAGGTGGCCTACTACTAGCGGGCCACAGTGATACAGTGCCATTTGACGAGGGACGCTGGAACTTCAATCCTCACGCTTTGACTGAATCAAACAATCGATTCTATGGATTAGGTACTGCCGACATGAAAGGCTTCTTTGCTTTTATTTATGAAGCAGTCAAAAAAATCGACTGGAGCAAGCAAACCAAGCCACTTTATGTATTGGCGACCTGTGACGAAGAAACGACCATGCTTGGTGCACGTCACTTCACTGAAAACGCCCCGTTTAAGCCTGATTACTGCATCATTGGCGAACCAACTAGCTTAGTTCCGATTCGTGGCCATAAAGGGCATGTAGCAAATGCCGTTCGCGTAACCGGTAAATCTGGCCACTCATCCGATCCTGCATTAGGGGTTAATGCGATCGAAATTATGCACGAAGTACTGTTTGCTCTGATGCGGCTGCGTGACAAACTGATCAAAGAATATCACCACCCAGGTTTCGCCATCCCTAGCCCAACATTGAACTTAGGCCATATTCACGGTGGAGACAGCGCGAACCGTATCTGTGGCTGTTGTGAATTGCATTACGATGTGCGCCCTCTCCCAGGGATCAGCTTAGATGGGTTAAATAACATGCTGCGTGGTGCGCTAAAAGATGTCGAAACAAAATGGCCGGGCAGAATTGAAATTAATCCATTGCACGAGCCTATTCCAGGCTATGAGTGTCAACACGATCACCCTTTCATTGGCGGAATGGAATCGGTATGCGGCACGCCTTCAGAAACTGTAAACTACTGCACAGAAGCCCCTTTCTTACAGCAGCTATGCCCTACATTAGTGCTCGGCCCGGGCTCAATTGACCAAGCTCACCAGCCTGATGAGTTCTTAAGCTTCGATTTTATCGACCCAACGATCGATATCTTAGGTAAATCCATTCGTAAATATTGTTTCTAATTATTATCAATTATCAGCCTTAGCATGAGAGCGAGTTTCTTCACTTCGCTTTTATGCTGTAATTTTATTTGCTTTCATTTAGTTGTAATTAAATTTCACTCTATATGCGATGCAAAGCAAATTTTTGTCTTACGTCATGAAGAAAACTAATAAATGCAATCTTAGAATGCTTTATTTGACTATAGACAGCACTTTTCGCTAGATTGTGTACTTAACAAGGAACAATGGATGTAATTTTTTTACGAGGCAGGATGACAATGAACGAGAAATACGCCGCTCTCAAGAGTAACGTAAGCATGCTAGGACGCTTGCTCGGCAACACTATCCAAGACGCACATGGTGACGTTATCTTAGAGAAAGTGGAAACTATCCGTAAACTTTCCAAGTCCGCCCGCGCAGGCAATCAAGCTGACCGTGACAGCTTAGTTGAAGAAATTAAAAACCTGCCAAATGAGCAATTGACTCCTGTTGCTCGCGCATTTAACCAATTCTTAAACCTCACTAACATGGCAGAGCAGTACCATACGATCTCTCGCCACTGTGAGGAACATGTCTGCGAGCCAGACGCACTCCAAGCTCTATTTTCTAAGCTTAGCCAAAACGACGTAAGCAAACTCGATGCTGCTCAAGCAGTACGCGATCTGAACATTGAACTCGTATTGACTGCTCACCCGACGGAAATCACTCGTCGCACTATGATCAATAAGCTGGTTAAGATTAATGAGTGTCTCTCAAAATTAGAGCTGAGTGACCTATCAAACAAAGAGCGCGTAAAAACAGAACGTCGCTTAGAGCAGTTGATTGCTCAAGGCTGGCACTCAGATGTCATTCGTCAACAGCGCCCTACGCCACTAGACGAAGCGAAATGGGGCTTTGCGGTTGTAGAAAACTCACTATGGGAGGCGGTACCTGATTTCCTACGTGAAATGGATGGCCGACTAAAAGGTTACCTTGGTGAAGGCCTACCAATTGACGCTCGTCCTGTGCATTTCTCATCTTGGATGGGCGGTGACCGCGACGGTAACCCATTCGTAACTCATACCATTACCAAAGAAGTATTACGCTTATCTCGCTGGAAAGCGGCTGATTTGTATCTGAACGACGTTAACGAGCTCATCACTGAACTATCGATGACTAAGTGCAACGATGCAGTACGTGAGCTAGCGGGTGAAGAACACGAAGCTTACCGTGCAATCCTGAAAGGGTTACGCACGTTACTGAACGATACCTTAGAAGTATTAGACGCTGAAATTCACGAAGCGGACGTGCCGAAGAAGACCACGCTTCAGAACATCGACCAACTTTGGGCACCGCTGTACGCGTGTTACCAATCGCTGCATGAATGTGGCATGGGCGTGATCGCAGACGGTTCACTACTCGATACACTTCGTCGTATTAAAGCATTCGGTGTCCACTTAGTTCGCCTCGATGTTCGCCAAGAAAGTACTCGCCACTCGGATGTCCTTTCAGAACTGACGCGTTACCTGGGCATTGGTGATTACGACCAGTGGAGCGAGCAAGACAAAATTGCTTTCCTAACCAATGAATTAAGCTCCAAGCGCCCGCTACTTCCTCGCGATTGGGAACCGTCAGAACAGGTTAAAGAGGTTTTGGACACCTGTAAGATAATTGCAGCCCAACCACGCGAAGCCTTTGGCGCTTATGTCATTTCAATGGCACGCACAGCCTCTGATGTTCTGGCTGTTCACCTGCTATTGCAAGAATCTGGTTGCCCGTATCGTATGGATGTTTGTCCATTGTTTGAAACGCTGGACGATTTGAACAACTCAGAAGATGTCATTAAACAGTTGATGGGCATCGACTTGTACCGTGGCTTTATCCAAAATCACCAAATGGTAATGATTGGTTACTCTGACTCTGCGAAAGATGCCGGTGTAATGGCAGCAGGCTGGGCTCAATACGATGCCATGGATAAGCTAGTTAAAGTTTCAGAAGAAGAAGGTGTAGAGCTAACATTATTCCACGGCCGTGGCGGTACTGTTGGTCGTGGTGGCGCACCAGCACATGCTGCACTACTTTCTCAACCACCGAAAAGCCTTAAAGGCGGCTTGCGCGTAACAGAACAAGGCGAGATGATCCGCTTCAAGCTTGGTCTACCAGAAGTAGCGGTGAATAGCTTCAACATGTACGCGAGCGCGATCCTAGAAGCGAACCTTCTGCCACCACCAGAGCCGAAGCAAGAATGGCGCGACCTAATGGAAGTGCTATCTCAAGTATCTTGTGAAGCGTACCGCAGCGTAGTTCGTGGTGAAGAAAAGTTTGTTCCTTACTTCCGCCAAGCAACACCGGAGCTAGAGCTAGGCAAGCTGCCTTTAGGTTCTCGCCCAGCAAAACGGAACCCGAACGGTGGTGTAGAAAGCCTACGTGCGATACCATGGATTTTCTCTTGGAGTCAGAACCGCTTAGTTCTTCCTGCGTGGTTAGGTGCTGGTGAAGCAATTCAATATTCTGTTGATAAAGGTCACCAAGCTTTACTGGAAGAGATGTGCCGTGAATGGCCATTCTTCTCTACACGTTTAGGTATGCTGGAAATGGTGTACTCGAAATGTAATATGGAAATCGCTCAGTACTACGATCAACGTCTTGTTGATGAGCCGCTGCTACCACTAGGTGAGCGACTGCGTGAACAGCTACAGCAAGATATCAAAACAGTACTGAACGTAGAAAATAACGAAAACTTGATGCAAAGTGACCCATGGGGCCTTGAATCAATTCGCCTACGTAACATCTACGTAGAGCCATTGAACATGCTACAAGCTGAACTTCTATATCGTACTCGTAAGTGTGAAACACCACCTGCAGAGCTTGAAGAAGCACTAATGGTGACGATTGCAGGTATAGCTGCTGGTATGCGCAATACCGGATAAGCAGTTTATAGAACTACCAAAAAGACAAAAGGTCGCATTAAGCGGCCTTTTATTTTGTTAAATTATCGCTATTGAGTTTTTTATCAGCTTTTTGGGTTATTTTGTCCATGTATTCCACTTTATGCTTATTATTTAGATATACTACTGCTCCGCTGTGAGAGCTAATAATAAAATATTCCACAGCATATTGGTTTGTATAACAGGCCAATCTAGGTGATAAACGGCTTTGTAAGGTGACATTACCAACGATCTTAGTTGGTGCTGCTTAAACGAATTCCAACATAACGTGCCATTAGAAGCACACTTGATGTTTAAGCATTGTTTACTGTTTATTGACCATTTGGATTGAAGACATGTCATTACCACACGTAATCCTAACTGTTTTAAGTACGCGCGATGCTACTGGTTACGATATCACAAAAGAATTTTCAGCAAGTATTGGTTACTTCTGGAAAGCTAGCCATCAACAAGTTTACCGTGAACTAAATAAAATGGCTCAGAACGAGCAAGTGACTTGTGTGCTAGAGCCTCAAGAAGGTAAGCCTGATCGTAAAGTTTATTCTATTACCGACGCTGGCCGTAGCGCTCTTGGTGAATGGTTTGAACAGCCAACAGCACACCCAACTGTACGTGATGAGTTCTCTGCTAAGCTAATGGCTTGTGCAGTTCAACCGTCTGATGCATACCGCACTCAACTTGCTGAACTAGTAGAAGAGTCTCGTAAGCTTGTGGCTCACTACAAAGAGATCGAATCAGCTTACTACGCAACACCAGCAACTTTAGACAAGCAAGCTCGTCTAGAGCGTCTAACTTTACGCCGCAACCTTGTGATTCGTGAAGCTTGGATTCTTTGGGCTGAAGAAGTTCTACAAGAACTAGGTGCAATGGCTTAAGCCAACGCATTTTTTAACGCGCTAAAAATCAAAAGGCTTGCACTCTATGAGTGCAAGCCTTTTTGTTTATCTGTGGCTGGGAAGTTACTGAGCAATCACTTGTGGGCGAACACCCAGTGTGTGGCATAGTGCGTAAGTCATTTCAGCACGGTTTAGTGTGTAGAAGTGGAAGTCTTTCACCCCTTCACGGCTTAGTGTACGCACCATATCAATCGCCTGACTTGCGCCTACTAACTGACGAGTCGTTGGGTCATCATCCAAGCCTTCAAATTGCTGAGCCATCCAGCCCGGGACTTTCACGTTATTCATTTCAGCAAAGCGAGAAGCTTGTTTGAAGTTAGAAACAGGCAGGATGCCCGGTACAATCTCTACATCAATGCCAGCGGCTACGCAGCGGTCACGGAAACGTAAGTAGCTTTCTACATCAAAGAAGAACTGAGTAATCGCGCGGTTCGCACCCGCATCTACTTTACGCTTTAGGTTCAGTAAGTCTGATTGTGCACTTTTCGCTTCAGGGTGGACTTCTGGGAAAGCCGCGACTGAGATATCAAAGTCATGGCGCGCCTTAAGCAGTTTAACAAGATCAGATGCGTACATTTCAGGGACGCCGCCACCAGCAGGAATGTCACCACGTAGTGCAACGATGCTCTGAATACCATTCGCCCAGTAGTCATCAGCGATTTGAATTAATTCTTCACGGCTAGCATCGATACAAGTTAAGTGCGGAGCCGCAACTAAACCCGTTTGATCTTTAATTTCTTTAATGATTGAGTGAGTACGGTCACGCTCACCTGAGTTAGCCCCGTAAGTAACAGAAACAAACTTAGGTTGAAGAGTTTTTAGACGGTGTACAGAGTTCCACAATGTCTCCTCCATTTTCTCGCTACTCGGCGGGAAAAACTCGAAAGATACGTTAATGTTGTCAGAAAGTTCAGCGATATTCTGATTTAAAGCGTCAATATGACTAGCGTGTGTGTATCCCATCTTACTCTCCATGTGGCCAACTCAACCACGAAAAAATTCTTATCCTTAAAACGACGTTTAGACGTCTATATGTCTACAGAATGTATTGAATACGATTTAATGTCAACAGATCCATTATGAATTATTTTCAAGTAGATCGTGAACAAAGTTCAAGAAGAAAGATGAGAACAAGCAGAGAATAAAAAGGCTGAAAGCGCGCTATGCTGCCTTCAGCCTCTATTGTTTTATATATGTCTAAAAGGAAGTTTTAACGCATTAAAACAAACTAGACATTCGGTTTAAATCAGACTGAATCGCTCCTGCCGTTACCTCACGCCCAGCACCTGGACCACGGATAACAAGCGGATTGTCTTTATACCATTTACTCTCAATAGCAAAGATATTGTCGCAAGGAAGTAAGTTTGCCAACGCATGCTCTTTAGCAAGTGCTTCAACGCCTACCGTTGCTTTACCATTTTTCTCTAAACGAGCAACATAGCGCAGCACCTTATGTTCTGATTGCGCTTTTTGTAAGCGCTCCGCTAACTCCTCACTCAGTAGTGAAGCTTTATCGAAGAAATCATCAACCGATAGATCTTGTAACTCAGCTGGAACCAGTGACTCTACTTTTACATTTTCCGGCTCAATATCTAAACCAGACTCACGGGCAAGGATGACCAGTTTACGCATCACGTCTGAGCCGTCTAAGTCGGCGCGAGGGTCCGGTTCAGTTAGGCCTTGCTGCCATGCTAAATCCACAAGTTCACTAAATGGCACACTGCCATCAAACTGTTGGAACAACCAAGAAAGCGTACCTGAGAAGATACCAGACAGAGCGATAATATCGTCACCGCTTTCACGTAGGTCGCGCACGGTATGGTTTATTGGTAACCCTGCGCCAACCGTTGCGTTATATAACCAGTGGCGGCTGATCTTAGCGAAGGCATCTTGTACTTGATGGTAGTACTCACTAGAAGCGCTACCCGCCACCTTGTTTGCCGAGATTAGATGAATGCCTTGCTGAGCAATATCCAAGTACTTTTCTGCCAACACTTGGCTAGCAGTGACGTCTAGCACAACCACTTCATCGTAGCCTTGGATGGAGCCTAATCGTTCAAGCCACTCACCGTCGTTGTTTTTTACGGCTTCGTCATCGAAATGATCAAACACACTATCCGCATCGATGCCGTTTTCGTTATACCAATATGTTTGACTATCTACGACCGCAACAAGATCAAAGCTCATGCCGCGGCGTTTTTCTAGATCCGACTTCTGCTCTGCAAACAGCTTCAGCCAGCTTGAACCAATATTACCTTTACCACAGAGAGCAATCGCCACACGCTTCTGGGCTTGGAACAGCTGAGAATGCACACCTTTCACCAATACTGGCGTTTCGCACTTGCGCATCACCGCCACTAAGCTCAAGCCTGAAGCAGCTTCAGAAATGAACTCCACTGGAGAATTCTTTAGCTGCTGATAAAAACCATAACAATGGTTAGGGTTCTTAGTTACACCTGCACCCACAGCGGCAACTAAGGAGTAACCTTCTTTCAACTTGATTTCGGCTTCGACTGCGTGATCTTGTAAGTACTCCAACGCACCACCAGCGATTTCCGCAGTGTATGCAAGGCGTAAGCAGTTTTGATCTGGTTGAAGTTCGTAAGCTAGAGGCTCCAGTTGAGCACGCTTCAGCCCCTCTAATACATCAATCTCTAGGCGTTCAAAGTCATGACCATGCCCAAAATTAAGCTGGACCAGTAACACTTCATCGAGTGAGGTAATAATCTTAGCGCCGCGACCAGAAGCCAAAACGCGTTCAATTTGGGTCGAACCAGACTCTGGCTGGTAGCTGCAACGTAAGCTTAAGTCCATCGCACTTTGCGCGACAGGTTGTAATGTACGGCTGTGTAATACAGGAGCTGCCAGACGTGCCAGCTCACTTGCTTCATCTAAACGCAATAACGGCAATAGACACGCATCAGACACTAAGCGCGGGTCTGCGCTGTAAACACCTGCCACGTCACTCCAAATCGTGACACGATCGACTTCCGCCAGCGCGCCGATGACCGTTGCCGAGTAATCGGAGCCATTACGCCCTAGTAATACGGTTTCGCCTTGGCAGTTTTGCGCCATGAAGCCAGTAATGACCACACGGCAATGAGTATGCTGTGCAAGTACTTCTTTAATCAAAGCGTACGAGCGAGAGCGATCCACTTCTGGTTGAGTGCCCGCTTCTGCACGTAAAAACTCACGTGCGTCTTGCGCGACAGCTTGAAGATCATGCTGACCCAAAAGCGCAGCCAGTAAACGAGATGACCATACTTCACCATGGCCGAGCACCTGTGCTTTTTGTGCTTCGCTCAACGGAGCAACCAGCTCACCAAGCGCGGTAAACTCACTTTGCAACTGAACAGTGAGCTTTTCCGCCTGCTCACCTGTTAATAAACCTTCAATCAGTTCCAACTGGAACTGACGTAAAGACTGCAGACATTCATGAGCAAGTCGGCCATCTTTATCCAGCGCTTCTAGAAATTCAATGAGTCGATTCGTGGTTTTGCCAGCCGCCGACACCACCACCAAATCATTAGGCTTAGAGTATTCTTTAAGAATGTTCACCACGCGTTGGTAACATTCTGGATCAGCTAGGCTACTGCCACCAAATTTGTGCAGTTGGCGTAAAACCGTCATTAACGCTTCTCCCCATTTTCAATGAAAGCCTGTGCTTTGGCGAGCGCTTGCTTAAGGTCTGCAATTAAATCTTCTGCATCTTCCAAACCGACAGATAAACGTAGCAGTTGTTGTGAAACGCCAGCTTCTTCTAGAGCAGCTTCACCCATTGCACGGTGCGTCATTGAAGCCGGGTGACAAATCAAGCTTTCTACTCCACCTAGCGACTCAGCGAGAGAGAACAGCTCAAGCTCGCCAACAAAGTACTTAAGCGCTTCGAAAGAGCCTGCAAACTCAAAGCTCAGCATCGAGCCAAAACCTGACTGCTGTTTCTTCGCAATCTCATGCCCCGGGTGATCCGGTAGGCTTGGATGGTAAATCGTACCGACAAGATCTTGCTCTTGCAGTGCCACTAAAATATCACGCGAGCTTTCTTCGTGAACGCGCATACGAGCGCCTAAAGTACGAATGCCGCGCAGCGTCATGTAGCTATCAAACGGAGTGCCCGTTGCGCCAATACAGTTGCCCCACCATGCTAGTTCTTCTGCATGCTCTTCTGTTTTCGTGATCACAACACCACCGATAACGTCCGAGTGGCCGTTGATGTACTTAGTGGTTGAGTGAATAACAAAATCTGCTCCAAGTTCTAATGGCTTTTGGAACACAGGTGTCAAAAAGGTATTGTCGACTGCGACAAGTGCACCCACTTCTTTGGCTTTGCGGCAGGTTTCTGCAATATCCACAACGCGAACAAGAGGGTTAGATGGAGTCTCAAGCAAAATTAATTTAGGTTTAAGTGCGATTGCTGCATCCAAAGCGGCTTGATCAGATTGGTCAACAAACAACACTTTGAAGTCACCCTTTTGAGAGCGAGTGTTGAATAGACGATATGTACCGCCGTAGCAATCGTGTGGCGCGACGATTAAGTCATCACCACTTAAAAAAGCCGATACCCAAAGGTTTAATGCTGAAGTGCCACAGTTAGTCACTACAGCGCCCTTACCGGACTCCAATTCAAACAGCGCAGTTTCTAGCAAGCCACGGTTTGGGTTGCCTGAACGGGTATAATCATACTTTGGCACTTCACCAAATGCAGGAAATCCATAGTTCGTGGACAGATAAATAGGTGGAACAACGGCGTGGTGTTGAGTGTCTGACTCGATACCAGTACGAACTGCAATGGTGGCTGGCTTCCGGCTGCTCATAGGTGTTTCCTTTCAATTTGGATGCTTGAAATTCACAGTAGCTTGTCGCGTATAGGCTGCTGTGTTAGATATATGTTATTCACTTTACTTCCATTACATTAAGCCGTCAACACTTCTAGACGTCTATATGTCTTTGCTTATGGCGGTAAATCCCGCTAAAATCACCATTCTAAATTTTAATCAAACAACAAAAATGATGAAGGTGCGCAATGGCCGACTGGAATGGTGAATACATAAGCCCATATGCAGAGCATGGAAAGAAAAGCGAACAAGTAAAAAAGATCACAGTTTCTATCCCTCTAAAAGTATTAAAGGTGCTAACTGACGAGCGTACACGCCGTCAAATTAACAACCTACGCCACGCCACTAATAGTGAGTTGCTATGTGAAGCATTCCTTCACGCCTATACAGGCCAGCCACTACCAACGGACGAAGACTTACGTAAAGACCGCCCAGACGATATTCCTGCTGAAGTGAAAAAGCTGATGACAGAGATGGGTATCGAATTCGAAGCGTTTGACGAAGAATAAAAATAACACCAGTCACACGTCAGCATCTTCTTATTCGCCTGCGGCCAATACTGAATCATCATTTTGTCTGGTTATTAAACTAGACATCAAAATGCAAAAAAGCCGACTTACTCACGTAAGTCGGCTTTTTCTTTATCAATCTAGTAGCCAGAGCATGAGAGCCAATGCACGCAGCACAGCTCTCTATGTTAATCGCTCTATGCCATATATTACGCCATATAGTTTTCTGGCATTTCGATACGAGCCACACCAGAATCAACCGCTGCTTGTGCAACTGCTTTAGCAACACGCGGTAATAGACGTGGATCCATTGGCTTAGGAATGATGTAACCTTTACCAAACTCAAGAGAAGTCGCACCCGCAGCTGCCAATACTTCCGCTGGTACTTCTTCTTTCGCCAACTCACGAATTGCATTTACTGCCGCTAGCTTCATTTCATCATTGATTTCGCTTGCACGAACATCCAGTGCGCCACGGAAGATGAATGGGAAACACAATACGTTGTTCACTTGGTTCGGGTAATCACTACGGCCAGTACCCATGATCAAGTCTTCACGCACTTCGTGAGCCAGTTCAGGTTTGATTTCTGGATCTGGGTTTGAACATGCAAAGACGATTGGCTTGTCCGCCATAAGCTTCAACGCTTCTGCTGGAAGTAGGTTCGGGCCAGATACACCAAGGAAAAGGTCTGCGCCATCAATCACATCTTCAAGCGTACGCTTATCTGTGTTGTTCGCAAATAACTGCTTGTATTCATTCAGATCATCACGGCGAGTGTGGATTACGCCTTTACGGTCCAACATGTAAATCTTCTCACGTTGAGCACCACATTTGATCAGTAGTTCCATACATGCCACCGCAGCTGCGCCTGCACCTAGACATACGATCTTAGACTCTTCTAATTTTTTGCCTTGCAGCTCAATTGCGTTCAACATGCCAGCTGCCGTTACGATTGCTGTACCGTGTTGGTCATCGTGGAAAACAGGAACATCACAGCGCTCAATTAGGCGGCGTTCAATCTCAAAACAGTCTGGTGCTTTAATATCTTCTAAGTTGATACCACCAAACGTGTCTGCAATGTTTGCTACAGTATCGACAAACTCATCGATTGTACGGTGCTTAACTTCAATATCGATAGAGTCTAAGCCAGCAAAGCGTTTGAATAGTAACGCTTTACCTTCCATTACAGGCTTAGACGCGATAGGACCAAGGTTACCTAGGCCAAGAATCGCCGTACCATTAGAAATAACAGCAACCATGTTGCCTTTTCCTGTGTACTTGTAAACGTTATCTACATTCTGAGCAATTTCACGTACTGGTTCTGCTACACCTGGGCTGTAGGCAAGGGCTAAGTCTTCTGCTGAGTTTGCAGGCTTAGTCAGCTCTACGGCAATCTTACCTGGGATTGGAAATTCATGGTAATCAAGCGCTTGTTGGCGGAATTGTTCTTGTGGAGAAAGTTCTTGGCGAGTGTCGTCTGACATAGGTGTAGGTTTCCTAAAGATATTATAATGATTGGGTAAGAAGTTTGATTTTAATGGATGTACTTCAAAGTTCCTAGATAGGAAAGCCCCCTGTCTCATTAAAAAACGAGATTTGACTACTAATAAGACCAGTGAGCAGTTGAAATCCCTAAACGACAGGCAATAAAAAAGGACACCGAAGTGTCCTTTTTTATGTCTAAATAGCGAGAATTACTTCTTGCTAGAAAGAGCACCGAAACGCTTGTTGAAGCGATCTACACGGCCGCCTGTATCAACGATACGTTGCTTACCAGTGTAGAATGGGTGACATTTGTCACATACGTCTAGGTGAATACCTTCTTTACCTAGAGTAGAGTTGAATTCAAATGTGTTGCCGCAAGAACAAGTAGCTTTTACAGCTTTGTATTCTGGGTGGATACCAACTTTCATGGGATAACCTCAATTAGGCCGTGTCGCCATCCGATTCTAAGCCGGACACCACACGTAGTTAAAAAATAATAATTAAAGACACCGCATCGAAACACAAGGAGACGAAGCCATACCTTCAAGGCGCAGTATAGTAATGAATCTGTGAAGTGGGATCAACTCATTTGATACATTTTTCACCAATCTTTTATTGCCTCTATATTATTAGCCACCATTCAGTCGTTCAGCTTGAAGCTGAGACGCTTTCAAAGCGCAACTGCACCTCGAATTTAATAGGTGAATCCTTTAGACTGTGGATTCGATTTCCCCCAGGTAAAGCTCTCTTAGTATGCGTCCAACTATCGCCCGTGTGGCACTGCCCGTCCCTCTGGACAAGCAGTTTGATTATACCATCCCTAATCATCTGTTTCCGATCATCGGTGGCCGTGTTTCCGTTCCATTTGGACGACAAACGCTTGTTGGTATTGTCACCTCGCTAGTCAACGAATCAGAGTTCAGCATCGATAAACTGAAACCGATAAAGGCGATACTAGACAATCAACCGGTGTGGCCAGATTCCGTCTATTCACTATTAACGTGGTGTAGCCAATTTTATCAATACCCACTTGGGGAAACGCTCGCCAATGCGCTGCCAAGTGCGCTACGCAAAGGTAAAGCAGCAGACTTCGCGACACTAGTAGAATGGCAGTTAACACCACTGGGTAAAAATCAATTGATGCAGGGCTTTGGCCGAGCGGTCAAGCAAGCCAAAGTCATGCACATGCTTGAAAGCGGCCCAGTGCCACATCAAGAGTTTATCGACCAAGAAGTTGGCAGCGCAGTATTAAAAACATTGCAAGAAAAAGACTGGATCGAATCGGTAGAGAAAAAGCCCACACGCATTCAATGGCCGACCGAAATAGAAAGCGACCAGTTCAAACCTAAACTCAATGAAGAGCAAGCCATCGCTATCGCCACCGTGAATAGCCAGAATGATTTTGCCTGCTTTTTATTAGAAGGGGTCACGGGTTCAGGCAAGACTGAGGTTTACCTTAATATGATCAAGCCGGTACTTGAACAAGGTAAACAAGCCTTAGTTCTGGTACCTGAAATTGGGTTGACTCCACAAACTATCAATCGCTTCAAAAAACGTTTCAATGTTCCGGTCGAAGTCATCCACTCTGGATTGAACGATACTGAGCGCCTCAATGCCTGGCTTTCTGCTCGAGATAAGATAGCTGGCATCGTGATTGGCACTCGCTCGGCGTTATTCACGCCATTTGCCGATCTTGGGATTATTATTGTCGACGAAGAACACGACTCTTCGTATAAGCAACAAGATAGCCTGCGCTACCACGCCCGTGATGTCGCCATCATGCGCGCACATAAAGCCAAGATCCCAGTCGTGCTCGGTTCTGCCACGCCAGCGTTCGAAACCATACACAATGCACAAGTCGGGAAATACGCGCACTTAACCTTAACTCAGCGTGCAGGGGCTGCCGTTCCAACAACCAATAAAGTGCTCGATGTAAAAGGCTTATATTTGGAAAGTGGCTTATCGGCACCACTCATTGCTGAAATGCAGCGCCATTTGCAAGCGGGCAACCAAGTGATGCTCTTTTTGAACCGCCGTGGGTTCTCGCCAGCTTTAATGTGTCACGAATGCGGATGGACCGCAGAATGCAAACGCTGTGACGCTTACTACACCTACCATCAGAACAGCAATGAAATCCGTTGCCACCACTGTGGTTCGCAACAGCCGGTTATTCACCAGTGCCAAGGGTGTGGTTCCCATCAGCTTGTCACATTAGGCGTCGGTACAGAACAACTAGAAACGCAATTGGGCCAGTTATTCCCTGATTACAAAACTATTCGTATCGACCGTGACAGCACGCGTCGTAAAGGCAGCTTAGAGGCTGCACTGGAGTCGATTCGTAACGGCGAGTACCAAATTCTCATCGGAACCCAAATGCTCGCAAAAGGTCACCACTTTCCTGATGTGACTATGGTGGCGCTACTCGACGTGGATGGTTCCCTTTATAGCAGTGACTTTCGAGCGTCAGAGCGTTTAGCCCAGTTATTCATTCAAGTGGCGGGACGTGCGGGGCGTGCGAGTAAACCCGGAGAAGTCATCTTGCAAACGCATCACCCTGAACACGGGTTGCTGCAAGCTCTGCTGCATAAGGACTACAATCACTTTGCTCAAACCGCGCTAGCCGAGCGTAAACAAGCGATGCTGCCACCTTATACGTTTATGACCATGTTTCGCGCCGAAGCAAATAATTCGCAGTTGGTCGAAGATTTTTTACGCCAAGTTCGCCATACGCTAGAAGCTCACCCACTATTTGATGGCTATTGCATGGTACTTGGTCCTACACCAGCTCCACTCGCGAAAAGAGCGGGGAAATCACGCTGGCAGTTGATTTTACAAACTCAAACTCGCTCGCAAATGCAAAGATTATTAACCAGTGCAAAACCGGCCATCAACTTACTGCCGACAGCGAAAAAAGTGCGTTGGTCATTAGACATTGAGCCACAAGATCTCAGCTAAGTTGTTCACATTGAATCGATATTTCATATTTATCGTGAGTGAGTTCACACTAGCAATGCAATTTTTGTTAATCTAGCCGTAACTTTCTGTCTGTAAATGAATAAACTGTTTCTGGCGTAAAGTGTTAACCGCGTTTTCACATAGTTTTATCAATAAGAACAACAATTAAATGCCTCAGTCGATGGCATAACAAGGAAATTAAGAGGTCAATTTATGGCGACAATGAAGGATGTTGCCCAGCTCGCAGGGGTTTCGACAGCGACAGTTTCACGCGCGCTTATGAATCCAGAAAAAGTATCTTCATCTACACGTAAGCGTGTCGAAGATGCTGTACTCGAAGCTGGCTACTCACCAAACTCGTTAGCGAGAAATCTACGCCGCAACGAATCCAAAACCATTGTCACTATTGTTCCCGACATTTGTGATCCTTACTTCACTGAAATCATTCGCGGTATTGAAGATGCAGCGGTCGAGCATGGCTACTTAGTGTTGCTTGGCGACAGCGGCCAACAGAAAAAACGCGAGAGCTCGTTTGTGAACTTAGTCTTCACTAAACAAGCCGACGGCATGTTGCTTTTGGGTACCGACCACCCATTTGATGTCAGCAAACCAGAACAAAAAAACTTACCGCCTATGGTAATGGCGTGTGAGTTTGCACCAGAGTTAGAGCTACCAACCGTTCATATCGATAACCTGACTTCAGCGTTTGAAGCGGTGAATTACTTAACCCAGCTCGGCCATAAACGCATCGGCCAGATTTCTGGGCCAAAGACTGCAGCGCTGTGTCAGTTCCGTCAGCAAGGCTACCAACAAGCCTTACGCCGCGCAGGGATCGCTATGAACCCTACCTATTGCACTGGCGGTGACTTCACTTTCGAAGCGGGCGCTAAAGCGATTCGCCAGCTGTTAGCCTTACCAGAGCAACCGACCGCAGTGTTCTGTCATAATGACACGATGGCGATTGGTGCAATCCAAGAAGCGAAGAAGCTCGGCCTGCGCGTTCCTCAAGATTTATCGGTGGTTGGCTTTGATGATATTCAATTTGCTCAATACTGCGATCCTCCGTTAACGACTATCTCTCAGCCTCGTTACGAGATTGGCCGCCAAGCCATGCTGATGATGCTAGACGTGCTAAAAGGTAATGAAGTTCAAGCAGGTTCCCGACTCCTTGAAACGGAACTGGTTGTCCGTGGCAGTACCGCTCCACCACGAATGCAATAACGATACTCGCTATTTGTCGCGGCACATTTTGATGTGCCGCTTCCATTTCTACACTGTCATATCTGAACAATCTGGATTACCATGAGAACAGTATTCGTAATTGTGAAACTGTCTTGTGGCCAATAGAGATTATGTGAGACGAGGTCGTGCTCCTAAGAAGCCGACAAAAAAAACAACCAGTAAACAAGCCCCTCGCCGTAAACCTTGGCGTAGTGGCCTTTTAGCAGTCTTCCTATTAAGCGGATTTGGCTACGGCCTGTATCTGCTCAGCAACGATCCTGAGCCGCCACCGCCAACCACAGTGACCAAGCCAAAACCTAAGCCGAAACCAAGTAAGCCAATTCCACCGCCCCCTGAAGAAAAATGGGATTACGTGGAAACATTGCCGAATCGTCAAGTAGAAGTGAAAGCGAAGGAACAACAAGTTTCGGAAATTCCTTACATCATGCAGTGCGGCGCGTATAAAAAACTGAGCCAAGCAGAAGCGCGTAAATTAGACATCGCCTTCCAAGGCATCAACAGCAAAGTTCGTAAAAAAGAAAACAGCAGTTGGTACCGAGTCGTTCTTGGCCCATACAAGTTTAAGCGTGATGCTGAACGCGATCGTCATAAACTGCAGCGTGCGAAAATTGAGCCGTGTGCAATTTGGAAAGAATCGCAATAAATATTTACCAGAAAGCCTTCAGCAATGAAGGCTTTCTGCGCTTTAGCTCCCTTGAAATTACCCAGCGTTATCCTCATATACTTCCTATACCCAAATATAAAAAGCATTAAGAGGCCCTACTCGTGACTACCATTGTATCTGTACGCCGTAATAATAAAGTCGTCATCGCGGGTGATGGACAAGTATCTCTAGGCAACACGGTAATGAAAGGCAACGCCCGTAAAGTTCGCCGCCTATATAACAACAAAGTACTGGCAGGTTTCGCTGGCGGTACAGCAGATGCTTTCACGCTATTCGAAAAATTTGAAAGCAAACTGCAAATGCACCAAGGTCATTTAACCAAAGCAGCGGTTGAACTCGCAAAAGATTGGCGCAGCGATCGCGCGCTACGTAAGTTAGAAGCTCTGCTAGCAGTCGCAGATGAAACCGCTTCTCTTATCATCACTGGTAACGGCGATGTGGTTCAGCCAGAAAACGACCTTATCGCAATTGGCTCTGGTGGTAACTTCGCTCAAGCCGCTGCAACTGCATTATTAGACAACACAGATTTAGACGCTCGTGACATCGCAGAAAAAGCCCTAACCATTGCTGGTGATATCTGTGTCTTCACGAACCATCATCATACGGTTGAAGAACTCGAAAGCACTGTTGAACTGCCTAAGCCTGAATAATCAGCCGCACTCCACAAACAGCGCTATCAACCGTAAGTTAAAAGAATTAAGGAAATACCATGTCTGAAATGACTCCTCGCGAAATTGTTCACGAACTCAATCGTCACATTATCGGCCAAGAAAACGCTAAACGTTCTGTTGCCATTGCACTGCGTAACCGCTGGCGTCGTATGCAGCTTGACGAAAGCCTGCGCGTAGAAGTATCACCAAAGAACATCCTAATGATTGGTCCTACAGGTGTAGGTAAAACTGAAATCGCACGTCGCCTAGCGAAGCTGGCTAATGCACCTTTCATTAAAGTTGAAGCAACAAAATTCACCGAAGTTGGTTACGTAGGTAAAGAAGTTGAGACCATCATTCGCGATCTGACTGACGTAGCGATCAAGATGACTCATCAGCAAGCAATGGAAAAAGTACAATTCCGCGCAGAAGAACAAGCTGAAGAGCGCATTCTTGATGCGCTACTGCCACCAGCGCGTGATGCTTGGGGTCAGAACGAACAAGCCGACGAATCTTCTTCTAACACTCGCCAAATTTTCCGTAAGAAGCTGCGTGAAGGCAAGCTAGACGACAAAGAAATCGAAGTGGATGTTGCTGCACCACAAATGGGTGTAGAGATCATGGCACCTCCGGGCATGGAAGAGATGACTAACCAGCTGCAGGGCATGTTCCAAAACCTTGCGGGTGATACAAAGAAAAAGCGTAAGCTAAAAATCAAAGATGCATTCAAAGCCCTAACTGAAGAAGAAGCGGCTAAGCTTGTGAACCAAGAAGAGCTAAAAGAAAGCGCGATCTACAACGTTGAAAACAACGGTATCGTCTTCATTGATGAGATCGATAAGATTTGTAAGCGTGGCGACAGCTCAGGCCCAGATGTTTCTCGTGAAGGGGTTCAACGCGACCTGCTGCCACTGATCGAAGGTAGCACAGTATCGACTAAGCACGGCATGGTGAAAACCGATCACATCTTGTTCGTGACATCAGGCGCTTTCCAAGTTGCTAAGCCTTCTGATCTTATTCCAGAACTTCAAGGTCGTTTACCAATTCGCGTAGAACTTGAAGCGCTTTCCAGCCACGACTTTAAGCGTATCCTTACAGAGCCGAAAGCCTCTTTAACTGAACAATACATCGCTCTAATGAAAACCGAAGATGTTGATGTTGAGTTTACTGAAGATGGCATCACTCAAATTGCTGAAGCGGCATGGCAGGTCAATGAAACCACAGAGAACATTGGTGCTCGTCGTTTACACACTGTTATGGAGCGTCTAATGGATGAGATTTCATTTGATGCGACAGATAAAGCCGGCAGCAAGCTGACCATCGATGCAGGTTACGTGAAGTCGAAACTGGGTGAATTCGTTGAAGACGAAGACCTAAGCCGCTTCATTCTGTAGCACAGAAAATCAACACTAGTTGCTCTATCTCAAGGAAATTGCAGCTAATTAACCAAATTAAAGCCCACTGTTCAGTGGGCTTTTTATTCGCCAAAAAATGGGCGTATACTGATTTTACTTTATGAAACCGACTTTATGAATCAGTGTGTGCCGATGAAACAATCCCTGCTTATTTGGCTCGATGCCGCGCGACCAAAAACTTTGCCTCTTGCGCTAGTATCCATTTTAACCGGAAGTAGCCTAGCCTTCTCCACCGGGCACTTCTCACTGTCGGTTGCCCTACTGGCATTCATTACAGCCACGCTATTACAGATCCTATCTAACCTTGCCAATGATTATGGCGACGCTGTTAAAGGTACAGACAACGACAAACGTTTGGGGCCTGTCCGTGCAATGCAATCCGGCGCGGTCGATGCCAAAACAATGAAACAAGCCATTGTGCTAAATATAGTCTTCACCATGATCGCAGGGCTGACTTTGGTGTTTCATGCCCTGACCAGCATAGAAAGTATTTTGGCTTTCATTGGCTTAGGAGTGCTCGCGATTATTGCGGCTATCGCCTATACCGTCGGTAATAAACCATATGGCTACATTGGGCTGGGAGATTTGTCGGTCTTTATTTTCTTTGGACTACTGGGAGTCTCAGGAACCTACTTCTTACATACTGGCAATGTAGAAGCCAGCCTATTTCTACCAGCTTTAGGCTGTGGGCTAATGGCGGTTGCCGTGCTCAATATCAACAACATGCGCGACATCGAAAACGACAGCGAATGTGGCAAGCGCACTGTGGCAGTTCGATTAGGGCAACGTAAAGCCAAGCACTATCACTTTTTATTACTTGGATTTGCCATCGCTTCTTTTGCTGCTTACCTGATTATCCAAGGTAAACCACTATGGATTAGTTTGCCTTTCTTGCTCAGTATCATCGTCGTCTCAAAGCACGGTAAAGATGTCTGGGAGACTGTGAAACCTGCGCAGATTGCCCCTATGATGCCCGTGATTGTGAAATGTTCTTTGATCACTAACGTATTGTTTGCTGGGGTTGTCGTAGCTCAAACTCTACTCAGTTAATTCTGGGATAGTATTGCATTGGTTTTAACCACCGATATACTCAATATTAAGCTCCTAGCCCAAAAGGTACGTCATGGAATACAACACCTCAGCACTGTGTGATATTTATTTAGATCAAGTAGATGTCGTAGAACCGATGTTTAGTAACTTTGGGGGCAGCGCATCCTTTGCTGGCCAAGTCACGACGCTTAAGTGTTTTGAAGATAACGCGCTTATCCGCTCAGTCGTCGAACAAGATGGTCTTGGCCGCGTATTGTTGATCGACGGAGGTGGTTCGTTACGTAAAGCGCTGATCGATGCTGAAATTGCCGCGATCGCCGAAGAAAACGAATGGGAAGGCATTGTCGTTTACGGCTGTGTGCGTGAAGTGGACGATTTAGAAGACATGAGCATCGGCATTCAAGCCCTTGCCTCTATTCCTGTCGGGGCGAGCCAAAGTGGTGTCGGCGAAAAAGACGTTCCTGTTAATTTTGGTGGCGTTACTTTTCTGCCCGAAGATTACCTGTATGCCGACAATACCGGCATTATTTTATCTCAAGAGCCACTCGATATCGATTTAGAGCTCGAGGAAGAAGACGACATTTAACGTCGAGTAACCGACTCAGATTTCGCATCAATAAAAAAGCCCGCTATCAATGAGCGGGCTTTTTAAATCCTGGGCGTAGACTTACTCTACTTCATCCATTTTACCTAGAAGGTTACGGATGCGATCTTGCCATGCTGCGTGCTCTTGCTGCATTTGTTGTGCTTTTTGCTCAAGCTCTTCGCGGTTTGCTTTTAGCTCGTTCGCTTCAGACGCAAGTTGTTCTTTTTCTTCTTTAAGCTCTTCCACTTCCATTTGAAGAAGTGCAATTGTATCTACTGCTGTTTGAATTTTTGCTTCTAGTTGCTCTAGTACTTCAAAAGACATCTTAGCCTACCTTTAATTGTCCGGTTGAGTTGAAGGTTACTCCACTATATTTCCCCATTCTACTCAGCACGGCGCGGATAAACACTCTCTATATTGTATATTTTGCGTCATTCGGCTAAAAAAACATCGCAATTGACCTAAGATTGACTTTCGTTAAGGTCAAATCTCACGCTTATTAATTAGTCGGGTGAATATTTAGCAAATCGGCCACCACATTGATCCGCCACAATAGCGCCCATGTAAAAAAGCAAACGTTTCCTTTGTGATATGGTAAAATCCGCGCGAAATTTCTATTCCCCTTTTGAATATTTTGGAGTCCGCATGAAACGCGATTTAGCAATGGCATTTTCTCGTGTCACTGAAGGTGCAGCACTGGCCGGTTATAAATGGCTTGGCCGTGGTGATAAAAACGCAGCCGATGGCGCTGCAGTTGAAGTGATGCGTAGCCTGTTAAACAAAACAGAAATCAGCGGAGAGATTGTTATTGGTGAAGGCGAAATCGATGATGCACCTATGCTATACATCGGTGAAAATGTCGGTGTTGGCGGCGATGCCGTAGACATTGCCGTTGATCCAATTGAAGGGACTCGCATGACAGCAATGGGCCAATCCAATGCGCTTGCTGTATTAGCCGCTGGTGAAAAAGGCAGCTTCCTTAAAGCACCTGACATGTACATGGAAAAGCTAGTGGTAGGCCCAGGCGCAAAAGGGGCGATCGACTTAGCACTGCCACTGAAAGAAAACCTAGAAAACATCGCGAAGGCACTAGGGAAAACACTGGATACCTTAGTTGTCACTACGTTAGCGAAGCCTCGTCACGACCAAGTGATTGCTCAAATGCAATCGATGGGCGTGCGTGTATTCGCAGTGCCAGATGGAGATGTCGCAGCTTCCATTCTCACTTGTATGCCTGACAGCGAAGTAGATGTCATGTACTGCATTGGTGGCGCTCCTGAAGGTGTTGTGTCTGCTGCAGTTATTCGCGCACTTGATGGTGACATGCACGGGCGCTTATTACCTCGCCATGAAGTAAAAGGTGATACCGAAGAAAACCGTAAGCACGGCGAACTTGAGCTAGAACGCTGCGCTGAAATGGGCGTAACTGCAGGCATCGTATTGAAGATGGAAGACATGGCACGCAGCGACAACGTTGTGTTCTCTGCGACAGGGATTACCAAAGGTGACCTACTAGAAGGTATCACTCGTCAAGGCAATATCGCAACTACGGAAACTCTGTTGATCCGTGGACGTTGCCGCACCATTCGTCGTATCAAGTCGATTCACTACTTAGAGCGTAAAGATCCAGAAGTGATCGGACACATTCTTTAAAGTGACATAATTAGACATCAACAGGCTGATAGTGATATCAGCCTTTTTTGTATCTCACCTCTGCAAGGATAACGCTTTCATATAGTAAATGGTTTGCTTTATAAACGCCTTGCCTCATAATAGATAAGATAATCAAGGTAGGGATAACATGAAAACAAGCGATCGCATCTTAAATACGATTAAACGCCATGGTGCAGTCACGGCTAAGCAATTGTCAGAAGAATTCGGTATGACAACTATGGGGGCACGCCAGCACTTACAAAGCTTAGAAGATGACGGCGTGCTTGCGTTTCATGATGTCAAAGTCAAAGTCGGTCGCCCTACTCGTCATTGGTCTCTCACGCCTCATGGCCACGCTCAATTTGCGGATCGTCATGGTGAACTGACGATTCAAGTCATCGATGCGGTTCAAAATTTATTCGGTAAAGAAGGCTTAGCCAAGGTCACAGCCGAGCGTGAAGCCACCACACTTCAGCAATATCGCTCTGCACTAGAAAACAGTTTAGATCTGAAATCCAAGCTACAAACTTTAACTCAGCTTCGCGAAGATGAAGGCTACATGGCCGAGCTTATCCATGAAACTGACCACTTCGTCTTGATCGAGAATCACTGTCCGATTTGCAAAGCTGCAACTCGCTGCCCTAGCCTATGTCAGTCGGAGCTCAACGTATTCAAAGAGTTATTAAAAGATGAATGCGACATCGCTCGAGCTGAACACATAATTGCCGGCGAGCGCCGCTGCACCTACACCATAACCCCACTTCAAAGCTAACCTCACCTTTCAGTCTCACTTTTGAGAACATGACAATTTGGCCAAGATATAATCACTATCCTCTCTTATGCTTTAAGTAGTGTGTTTGTTATCAGTAAGCACTGAGGACGTTTTTATGGGATACCCACAAATTGATCAGCCCCTGCCGCCTTTTGATGAACTCGTTGAACTGGCAAAAAATCCAGATGCCTTCAATCAGTTCAAGCATGAGATGTGTGAAGAAATGATATGTTCCGCTTCTACAGGGATGCAAGATAGGCTTAGAGCTCAACAAAGCCACATCGACCTCGTCGTCAGTCGCTGTAAAAATCCAGACCATACTAACGTAGTGCTGATGCAAGAGCTGCGCTGCCAGATGTTTAAGTTTCAAGAAGTTTTAGAGGGAGACAGCTACGGGCATGAAGAGACAACCGCAGACATTATCCCGTTTAAGCTAAGTGATTAAAAAAGGAGGCATTAAGCCTCCTTTTTATTGAACATCATTGATTACGCTACAGGGTCAGAACCGTATTGGTTTTTACCATCAGTGCCTTTCAAAAAGCCACATTCAACCAAAATCCATAATCCACATGCTAATGCCGCCGTGGTCGCCACCATCTGCATAGTGCTCGTTCCTTCTGCTGATGGCGCAGCCATTGGAGTCGCTAATCGACCTAAGACCAAAGGAATGTTTAACAACAACCATAGATTCGATTTATCTCTGTCGTGCCAACGCTTAGCCGTGACGGCTAAATCTGGGATCAATAAAAACAGCAGGAAAACAGGTAGCAGAATGTAGGCATACGCTGGGAACAGAACACTGATGCCCGAAGCGAAGCCAAAAATAGATACGTAGTAAACAATATTCCAAGTCCAGAATGTCTTACGACCAATCCGACCCTTGAATGAGAACAGTAATTCTTTCATCGACATCTTACACACTCAATATAAAAAGCCGCCAAAGCGAGGCAGCAAACTAGTTAATCACTTTTTGAAAACAGCTCTTATCCATGTCTCTCATATTAACGGTTAGACTACGAACATGGCTAGCCTGTTGCTGTAAAACTTCCATTAGCTGCCTCGACAATTCACGCTTTTGCTCCTCGGTTCTTCCCTCAAGAAGCTCAAAGCTGATGTGAATGAAATCCACATTATCGCCTTCTTCACCCACCAACCAGTTATGGCAACGCAGTGCGCGTGATTTCACCGAGCTTGCATCGAACAAACCACAATTCATCGTTACATCATGCAAATCTTCTAATAAGCCTTGAAGGTTCACTCGTTCGTCCACTGAGTTTGAATACTCTAAAACTAGGTTGGGCATTCTCAATTCCTATACTTTCACGCAATCGTTTGTCCTTTAATAACAATTAACCGTGAAAAATCCGAGAGCTTCACTATTATTCTGTCTGCTGGATCACTGATAAGTCTTCAAAATCTACTCTGACCATTCAATAAGATCCTAGAAAGACATGACCACAGTCATGATCTGTTGATATTAATCTGTTATATTATTTCGTAATTAAGTTTATTTTTTACATTCTATATATTTTAAATACTTGGAGATATTCCTATGCGTCATCCTGTAGTTATGGGTAACTGGAAACTAAACGGCAGCAAAGAAATGGTTGTTGAACTACTTAACGGTCTTAACGCTGAACTTGAAGGCGTTAAAGGCGTAGACGTAGCAGTTGCTCCACCTGCACTTTTCGTTGACCTAGCTGAGCGTACGCTTACAGAAGCTGGTAGCGCAGTAATCCTAGGTGCACAAAACACTGACCTAAACAACAGCGGCGCATTCACTGGCGACATGTCTCCAGCAATGCTTAAAGAGTTCGGCGCTTCTCACATCATCATCGGTCACTCTGAGCGTCGTGAATACCACAACGAATCAGATGAGTTCGTTGCTAAGAAATTCGCATTCCTAAAAGAGAACGGCCTAACTCCAGTTCTTTGTATCGGTGAATCTGAAGCACAAAACGAAGCGGGCGAAACTGTTGCAGTATGTGCTCGTCAAATCGACGCAGTAATCAATACTCAAGGTGTTGAAGCTCTTGAAGGCGCAATCATCGCTTACGAACCAATCTGGGCTATCGGTACTGGTAAAGCAGCAACAGCTGAAGATGCACAACGCATCCACGCTCAAATCCGTGCTCACATCGCAGAGAAATCTGAAGAAGTAGCGAAAAACGTAGTAATCCAATACGGCGGTTCTGTTAAGCCAGAAAACGCAGCAGCTTACTTCGCACAACCAGACATCGACGGTGCTCTAGTTGGCGGTGCAGCGCTAGACGCGAAAAGCTTCGCAGCTATCGCAAAAGCAGCAGCAGAAGCTAAAGCTTAATTGATTGCTTAGCCGTAAGGCTCGGTAAGTTAAAGGTCAGCGTATGCTGACCTTTTTTGTAACGGTTGATTAATTTCACTTCGTTGGCGCCATTTTCGCGCTCAACATGAGCATTGGGTTAGCACTCTATGATGATGAAGCACAATCACCAGATACAAAAAAGCCGCTGATTTCTCAGCGGCTTTTCTAATTCTGTAACCAATAAAGGTTTAGAACAACTCTTCAGCAACCTTAAACAGGTCACCACGACATGGGTTTTCCATGTTCTCGATACAATCAATGATATCGTGGTGTACTAGCTGCTCTTTTTCGATACCAACACAGCGACCACCGTGACCTTCTTGAAGAAGGTGAACTGCGTAGTTACCCATGCGAGATGCAAGAACACGGTCAAATGCAGTTGGACGACCACCACGTTGAATGTGGCCAAGAACCGTTGCGCGAGTCTCACGACCAGTCGCGGCTTCGATCTCTTTCGCAAGTTCGTTCGCATCCATCATCAGCTCAGTCAGAGCAATGATTGCGTGCTTCTTACCTTTCGCGATGCCATCTTGAATGTTCTTGATAAGCTGCTCTTTATCAAGGCCAGTCTCTGGAGTAATGATGTATTCACAACCACCAGCAATTGCAGACATCAGAGTCAAGTCACCACAGTGACGGCCCATGATTTCTACGATAGAAATACGTTGGTGAGAAGAAGAAGTATCACGTAGACGGTCAATGTTATCGATAACAGTGTTCAACGCTGTCAGGAAACCAATTGTGTAATCTGTACCTGCAATATCGTTATCGATAGTGCCTGGAAGACCAATACATGGGTAACCCATTTCTGTCAGTTTTTTCGCACCCATGTAAGAGCCGTCACCACCAACAACCACTAGCGCTTCAATGCCGTGTTCTTTTAGGTTTTCGATACCTTTTTCACGCACTTTCACATCTTTGAATTCAGGGAAACGTGCAGAACCTAAGAAAGTACCACCGCGGTTGATTACATCCGAAACGCTTGAACGATCTAGCTTCTCAATGCGGTTTTCAACTAGGCCAAGGTAACCATCGTAAATACCGTAAACCTCAATGCCAGCCGATAGTGCAGTACGAACTACGCCACGCACAGCAGCGTTCATGCCTGGTGCGTCACCGCCACTTGTCAAAACACCGATCTTCTTAATCATGCTCACCCTCGATTTTTGGGAATCTATTATTGATTTTTTCGTTCTTGCTGATTGTATATCAACAAAACATTAATTCTATATTTTGTGCGCTATGTTACATTTCCTCAACAAGAATGCCACTCAAATCGCACTAATTTCTGTAACTTTTCTACTTATGTAAGAGTATTACAGATTTGCCAGATCACTTTGTTGATTCACATCAGAATCAACAGAACTTGTTACTATCAATCGTTCAAAGCACCAACTTTTCTCTTCGTCCACTCAATGTAGTTCATATTCAGAGGCCTTACCAAGTCCCCTATTTACCTCACCACTGCTCAGACTTTTGCTGCTTTTCTGGTCCAAAGACCACCGAATAAGGATCCTGATGAATTAATACATCAGCTGCAGGGAAAGCCGTTATAAGCTTAGCTTCCACTTCATCAGAAATGCGATGCGCTTCAATTAGTGGGATTTGATCGTCTAGCTCTAAATGCAATTGAATAAAGCGAACGGGACCAGACATTCGAGTGCGTAGCTGATGCACCCCTAATACGCCTTCCACACTCAAAGATTCTTGTTTAATTTGCTCAAGTTCTTCATCTGGAAGCTGCCTATCCAGTAAAGATTGAATCGCTTCCATCGCCATTTGATAAGCGCTGTACAAAATGTAGAACCCGATACCAATAGCAAATACTGGATCCGCCTGCCCTAAGCCAAACCAACTCAGTGCTAACGCCAACATAATCGCGGCATTCATGTACAAATCGGACTGATAATGGAGGGAGTCTGCCGCGATGGCTTGGCTTCCGGTCTTCTTCACAACATGTTGTTGGAATCGTACCAAACCAAAGGTCATCATCATCGCAAATAAGCTGACGTAAATACCGATTTCAGGGGAGTTAAGTTCGTGAGGCCTGAAGAAACGTTCAACACCATTTAAGATAAGGAAGCAGGCAGAGCCCGAAATAAACATAGCTTGAGCCAATGCGGCTAAAGATTCGGCTTTACCATGACCAAAAGTATGTTCTTTATCAGCAGGTTGAAGCGCATAACGCACCACAAGAAGATTCACGACCGATGCAGCAATATCCAATAATGAATCGACCACCGACGCCAATAGACTCACTGATCCAGTGACCCACCAGGCAGCAACTTTCACCACCAGCAAAATCGTCGCGATAGAGGTTGCCGCCCAAGCAGCGAGCGTGACTAAACGTGCGTATTCTTGTTTCATAATTCAACTATTCAAAGCACAGATAGCAAAAGTATAACGTGCAATCTAACACTTGAATATGACAATAAAAAAGCGGCCATTGGCCGCTTTTTGTACGCTATTAGCTCTGCATGAGAGAAGTTCGATTAACTATCGTGCTTCGCGAAGCGCTTTTCCATTTTGTCAGAACACTTTTGCATGCGCTCTTGTTGAAGCTCTTTCAGCTGGTCTTTCTGCTCAGCCGTTAATACGCTCATCATTTGGTGCTGTTTCTTTAACATTGCAACGCGGCGCTCAGCTTGCTTCTCTACCATTTGAGTCGCCAGTTCATTAGCGGCAGCTTCGTCGAACGTGTCCGCAAGTACGAGTTCTTGAACTTTTGCGTGGTTCGCTTGCATCCCAGCAAATTTCTCGCCGTGCTTACCTTTCATTTCATCACGGCTTGCTTCACGCATATCTTTAAGCTGCTGCTTCTGATCTTCAGTTAGGTCTAACTGGCGCATCATGCTTTTATCAAAACCGCCGCATTTACCGCGCATGTCTTTGTGGTCACCTTTACCACCACCAAATGCGTAAGCACTCGCGGTACCAAAAACAAGAGGAAGAGCTGCTGCCGCTAGAACAAGTTTTTTCGTCATTTTCATAATATTTGCCTCGATTCAATATCTGGTGTGGGGTCTATTCGTTCACTATGTGTTGTGGCTGTGTAGTCAGCGCTTGAGTGTAGAATAGGCCGCTGGTCGTAAAGCAACGTTGAGAAATCGTAAAGAATCGTAAAGACTATTATTCGATAGCAAAATCGCAGTAAGATTAAATGGTACACAACGAGGTAAGGTAACCATGGCACATATTCTTCTTATTGATGACGACACTGAACTGACAAGCTTACTAAAAGACATTTTGAGCTTCGAAGGATTCACCATTTCGGAAGCGAACGATGGCTATGCAGGCCTAGAAGCAATCTCTGATGACATCGATCTCATCTTATTAGATGTAATGATGCCGAAGTTGAATGGCATGGAAACCCTCAAAAAGCTCAGAGAAAACTGGCAAACACCCGTGCTGATGCTGACCGCTAAGGGAGAAGAGATCGATCGCGTCATTGGTCTTGAGCTTGGTGCTGACGATTACCTACCGAAACCATTCAGCGACAGAGAACTATTAGCCCGAATCCGCGCCATTTTACGCCGCACTCAAACCACGGGGGCTAAACCCAACAGCGATGTAATCGAGTACCAAGACATCAAAGTGTATCCGGGTAAACAAGAAGCGTATTGCAACGATCAATTGGTCGACCTCACGACCACCGAATTCGCTTTACTCAGCCACCTCATTCAACATCCAGGAACAGTGATCACCAAAGAAAGCTTAAGCCTTGATGTACTAGGTAAGCGCTTGGCTGCGTTTGACCGCGCTATTGACATGCACATTTCCAACCTACGTAAAAAGCTGCCTGAGCGTGAAGATGGCAAGTCACGCATTAAAACGTTGCGTGGCCGCGGCTATTTGTTAATTGAGGAAGACTGATGCGTTTCCCTAAGATCACTAGCTTATACGGGCGCATCTTTTCCATCTTTTGGTTCACCATGTTACTGGTGCTATTGGCGGTATTGTCGCTGCCGCATTTAGATCCACGTAAAGCGCGTGATATTCCGACGGATCATTACGAAAGCCTGATTCAAATGACCAAAAAGGTCGAAAAGCGTTTTAAAGGCGAAGATAACCTTGGGCGAATTTTATTTAAACTAGACGCACCCATGAGCCGTAAAGACATGCGTCCAAGATTTTTTGTCACCGATCTGGAAGGCAATGTCTTAACCACCAAAAAGCACGTAGATTTTAAGCTCAAAGCGATCAAAAACTTCGTGACCACCATAGATACTCCCGCAGAGCCAAAACAAAAGCTCTATGGCCACTATATGATTGCCGGTCCACTGCCAGTAAAACTTGCTCAGCAAGATCTGTTGCTTTACATCGGTGTTAAATGGAATCAGCCTTCGCCTTTCCTACTGCGACTGTTCGATAAACCCTTACAGCTCTTATTGGCCGTGATGCTCGTCAGTACACCTTTACTGCTGTGGTTAGCTTGGGCATTGAGCCAACCCGCACGCAAACTTGAGCGCGCGGCAAAACGTGTGGCCAACGGTGAATTTGAAGTTGATGCTGAACTAGAAAAAGGCACGTCGGAATTTAGGCAAGCGGGAGCAAGCTTCAACCAAATGGTCGAAGCGGTAAACCAAATGATTTCTGGTCAGCAACGATTGCTGTCTGATATTTCGCACGAGCTAAGATCACCACTGACTCGCTTACGCATGGCAAACGCCTTAGCCATACGCAAACAGGGAGAAAGCCAAGAGCACGAACGCATTGATACCGAAGCGCAGCGATTGGAACAAATGATCGGAGAGTTGCTGACATTGTCTCGCATGCAAGTCGATAGCCACCTGACTCGAGAAGTACAACCGCTATCAAGTTTGTGGGAGGAAATCCTCAAAGACGCGCAATTTGAAGCTGAACAAATGGGCAAGCAGTTGACCTTTTCAGCGATTCCAGATCATTCGATTGCAGGTAACCCGAAACTGCTAATGAGTGCGCTCGACAACATTACACGCAACGCCATTTACTACGGTAAAGATCAGGTGGTTGTTAACTTCGCTGTCGAGCAAGATCAACTGACAGTACGAGTAGAAGACAATGGTGATGGCGTACCCGATGATGAATTGGAATCGATTTTCCGCCCCTTCTATCGAGTATCGACCGCTCGCGATCGTCATTCAGGTGGCACAGGGTTAGGACTAGCGATTACTGAAAGTGCGATACGCCAACACAGTGGCTGTATTGTCGCCACTCGCAGCCAACTCGGTGGATTGCAGATAGAAATCACCTTGCCACTACTCCTAGGAAAATAACCTTACAAAGATCACAGTTGATAATGATTGTTATTATCATTATGGTAAGTCCTCTAATTATGGAGGATTTACCATGTCACACTCTTTTCCCGAACTTCCGTACGCTTATGACGCGTTAGAACCTTATATCGACGCGAAAACCATGGAAGTCCACTACAGTAAGCATCATAAAACTTACTACGACAAATTCATGACTGCGATAAATGGCAGCAGCTTAGAAAGTGCTACCCTCCGAGACATTTTTGCCAATATCTCTAGCCATGCTCCGGCCATCAGAAATAATGGGGGTGGTTATTACAACCACGTATTGTATTGGTACTGCATGTCTCCTCATGGAGGCGGTGAACCACAAGGTGCGCTGGGCGATGCCATTCGTGAAACCTTTGGCGGGTTTGATGTATTCAAAGAAGCCTTCTCTCAAGCGGCGGTCAATACGTTTGGCTCAGGCTTTGTATGGCTAATCGTGAAAGATAAACAGCTACACATCACTTCAACCCCCAATCAAGATAACCCACTCATGGACGCTGCAGCCGAGCAAGGTGAGCCGATTCTAGCGTTGGACGTTTGGGAACACGCGTACTACATCAGTTATCAAAACCGCCGCCCTGAATACATTGAAGCATGGTGGAATGTGGTGAACTGGGACGCCGTCGCCGAAAACTACGAAGTCGCGCTCTTCCAAGAATAATCCATCAACACATACACTCGCCAAGAGGTGGCTTGTATTGCAACAATAAGCCGCCTTATACTCTAGCGACTTTTCTTCTATTAATAGTGAATTAGCATGTTTGATATTGCTCTGTATGAACCTGAAATCGCCCCAAACACTGGTAACATTATTCGCTTATGCGCGAATTGCGGTGCAAACCTACATTTAATTGAACCACTGGGTTTTGATTTAGAAGAAAAGAAGGTGCGTCGCGCGGGTCTGGACTACCACGATTTAGCTCGAGTAAAGCGCCATAAGAATTTAGAAGCTTTCATTGAGTACTTAGAAAATGAACGTGAAGGCGATTTTCGAATTTTTGCCTGCACCACCAAAACGACAGGCCACCATGTCGATGCTAAATTCCAGCAAGGTGATGTGCTGATGTTTGGCCCAGAAACTCGAGGCCTGCCTGCAGATTTCATTGAAAGCATGCCAATGGATCAACGTATTCGTATTCCAATGATGCCAGATGCTCGTAGCTTGAACCTATCGAATGCCGTCGCAATTATTGCGTTTGAAGCATGGCGTCAAATGGGGTTTGAAGGCGCGGTATAAACGCCAACGAATCTGCGCTGGTTTTCTCTACACCATCAGACACTCAGCTCGATCAAAAAAGGCTCTAGAACAATCTAGAGCCTTTTTTATTAATTCAGTTTATTTCGGTCATCGTCATCTTTGCGTTCATACTCCCCTTCAAAGGTATTGTTATCCTTCGAATGGTTGAACGGGTCACGATGAAACGGGTCTTGCTCAAATGGGCTTTGTCCAAAGCCAGCTTGAAAACCACCACCCGACATATTCTTCACGACCATTTTTTCCATCAGCTTTTTCGCAATAATCGCGCGCGGTGCCGGTAGTAGCACTAACATACCTAGCGCATCCGTCATAAAGCCTGGAGTTAACAGCAGTACACCCGCTACCGCTAGCATTACGCCTTCAAGAATCTGTTGAGCAGGTAATTCACCTTGCTGTAATCGCCCTTGTACCGACATTAACGTCTGAATACCTTGGCTACGCACTAATGACGCCCCCACAAATGCGGTCACTAATACCAATCCAATCGTCGGCCACAGACCTAAAAATCCACCAACTTGAATAAAGAGTCCGATCTCAATGATAGGAACAAAAATAAAGAGTAATAATAAGATAGGAAACACACGCCCTCCTTTGTTGCCCTCAGTGTACGCGTAAAGGGACTAAGAGCTCAAATTTATCGTGTAAAAATCCATGTTTGAAGCCGAATTTTAACCTTGCAAAATATTGACTTAAGAAAAGTAAAAAAGGTGATCCAGTTACTATTTTTATGCGCTAGGTACAGTATTATGTGCCACATAAGTCAGGACGGATTTATCAGCCAAAAATTCTAGCGAACGGACTCTTAGCGCACAGAAATGGCTAATAATTTACTATATTGTCAGAATAATTCTCTAAGGATCCTGTTATGACTACCCTATCCCAAGCGCCTCAAACCGCAAATCAAGCAACTCGTATCGAAGAAGACCTACTTGGTCAACGTCATGTTCCTGCAGACGCGTACTACGGCATTCACACTTTACGCGCAATTGAGAACTTCAACATTTCTAGCGTAACGATTTCTGACGTACCAGAATTCGTACGTGGCATGGTCATGACAAAGAAAGCGGCGGCCTTAGCAAACAAAGAGTTAGGCGTAATACCTAGCGAAGTCGCGAAATACATCATCCAAGCGTGTGACGTTATCTTAGATACAGGCAAGTGCATGGATCAGTTCCCATCGGATGTTTTCCAAGGTGGTGCCGGTACTTCAGTGAACATGAACGCGAACGAAGTGGTCGCGAACGTTGCACTTGAATTGATGGGTAAAGAAAAAGGTCAGTACGAATTCATTAACCCGAATGACCATGTAAACAAGAGCCAATCAACTAACTGTGCTTACCCGACTGGTTTCCGTATTTCTGTTTACAACAGCGTGCGTAAGCTAATTGATTCTATCGAATACCTAAAAGGCGCATTCGAGCTTAAGAGCCAAGAATTCAACACCATTCTAAAAATGGGCCGTACTCAGCTACAAGACGCTGTGCCAATGACGGTTGGTCAAGAGTTCCATGCTTGGGCAGTAACGTTAAACGAAGAAATCAAAAACCTAGAATACACGTCTAAGCTACTACTTGAAGTGAACATTGGTGCGACGGCAATCGGTACTGGCTTAAACGCAGCAAAAGGCTACCAAGAGCTAGCAGTGAAACACCTAGCTGAAGTCACAGGCCTTGAGTGTGTACCAGCGGAAGATTTGATTGAAGCAACGTCAGACTGTGGCGCTTACGTAATGACGCACGGCGCACTTAAGCGTCTGGCTGTGAAACTGTCTAAGATTTGTAACGACCTACGTCTGCTATCTTCTGGCCCTCGTGCGGGTCTAAACGAACTAAACTTGCCTGAACTGCAAGCGGGTTCTTCAATCATGCCAGCTAAAGTAAACCCGGTGGTACCTGAAGTGGTTAACCAAGTCTGCTTTAAAGTACTAGGTAACGACAACACGGTTTCTTTCGCAGCGGAAGGCGGACAGCTACAGTTGAACGTAATGGAACCAGTGATCGCACAAAGCATGTTTGAATCACTAGATATTCTAACTAACGCGTGTGTGAACCTACGTGACAAGTGTGTTGATGGCATCACAGTAAACAAAGAAGTATGTGAAGCGCACGTATTTAACTCTATCGGCATCGTGACTTACCTAAACCCATACATTGGCCACCACGAAGGTGACATTGTTGGTAAGATTTGTGCGGAAACCGGTAAGAGTGTACGTGAAGTCGTCCTTGAGCGCGGTTTATTAACCGAAGAAGAGCTTGATGACATCTTCTCTGTTGACAACCTCATGAATCCTCAATATAAAGCGAAACGCTACGAATAATCGCAGAAATAGGGCTCCTCTCGGAGCCCTTTTTTCGGCTTGAATACGGTTAACCTTATTTTATTCATGGTTATTTTGCGAACGCTGTTGAGAACAATTATCTGAACATTCAATCCTTGAGTTTTCAGATAATTAAAATCTAAAAAATGAGGTATCACTATGATTGCGGTTGAACTCTTTGTTGTACTGCTCTTTATTTTCTTGGGGGCCAGAATCGGTGGCATCGGAATCGGCTTTGCGGGCGGCGCTGGTGTTATTGCACTTTCACTCATCCTTGGCGTACCGACCAGCCAAGCTTTCATTCCGGTAGACGTAATTTTAATCATCATGTCGGTGATTACTGCCATTGCCGCTATGCAAGTCGCAGGTGGTATGGATTGGTTAGTACAAATTGCTGAGAACTTTCTCCGAAAACACCCTGAACGCATCACCTTCTACGCACCTGTTGTGACTTTCTTAATGACGTTAATGGCGGGTACGGGTCACACAGCATTCTCTACGCTGCCTGTTATTGCAGAAGTAGCAAAAGGCCAAGGTGTACGTCCTTCTCGTCCATTATCGATTGCTGTGGTTGCTTCTCAAATCGCGATTACCGCTTCACCAATTTCTGCTGCTGTCGTCGCGTTTGCGGCAATGCTGGCACCTTTTGGCGTCGATTACTTAACACTATTAGCGGTGTGCATCCCAACCACGTTTATCGCTTGTATGGTGGGAGCTTTTGTTGCGAACTTCATGGGCAGCGATCTTAAAGATGACCCTGTGTATCAGGAACGCCTAGAAAAAGGCTTAATCAAACTGGCGACTGAAAAACAGCGTGAAATTTTGCCTACGGCAAAGAAAGCGACGTTCATTTTCCTCGCTGCGATCGGCTTTGTGGTGTGTTACGCGGCGGCGATTTCTAGCTCGGTTGGCTTAATTGAAAATCCAGCACTCGGTCGTAATGAAGCGATCATGAGCGTGATGCTTGCGGCTGCGGCCGGTATCGTACTGTTCACTAAAATTGATGCATCGAAAATCGCTTCTGCACCAACTTTCCGTTCAGGTATGACGGCATGTGTATGTGTACTAGGTGTGGCATGGCTAGGCTCGACGTTCGTGAACGCTCACGTAGATGCAATCAAAGATGTAGCGGGCGCTCTATTGTCTGACTACCCTTGGATGCTCGCTCTAGTACTCTTTTTTGCGTCTATGCTGCTTTACTCTCAAGGTGCAACGACGGTAGCGCTGATGCCAGCTGCATTAGCAATTGGTGTGGCACCACTTACAGCGGTTGCTTCATTCGCTGCAGTAAGTGCGTTGTTCGTTCTGCCGACTTACCCTACATTACTTGCCGCGGTAGAAATGGATGACACTGGCTCAACACGTATCGGTAATTACGTTTTTAACCACCCGTTCTTTATCCCAGGTGTGGTAACCATCGCGACTGCAGTTGCACTTGGCTTTGGCTTCGGCGGCTTACTTATCTAGCCTTTGAACCTCATCGAAAAAAGGAAGCTTCGGCTTCCTTTTTCTTTATCTATTCGAAGTTTTCTTCAACTTGATGATGTAAATGTGAAACTTATTAAGCGCCTAGCCTGTCTGATTACGTTAAGATACATTCAACTTAATAATGACGAATTTCTCTATGCGCGCTGTCATCTCATTTATCTTTATTGGGCTTTTAACTTTGTCCAACCCTGCTCTTGCTTTGTTTGGCAAGAACGACCAAGGCTTAACCCTAGGCAACAGTAACAATACTTTTGTCCCTGTCGATCAAGCATTTCCATTTAATTTCTATCAGCAGGACAATAAAGTCCTACTCGATTGGCAAGTAAAAGAAGATTACTACCTTTATCAAAGCCGGATGTCTTTTAGCGCAGAAAATGCGGTGGTCGGCGATGTGGTGATGGAAGAAGGTCAGCCTTACCAAGATGAGTTTTTCGGTAAGGTGAACATTTACACTCAGCCACTGTTTGTAGAAGTTCCTCTTTCTGACTATCAAGATGGCGCGAAACTGATTGTGCAATACCAAGGTTGTGCGAAAGCCGGCTTTTGTTATCCGCCAGAAACACGCGTTATAGACTTACAACCGTTTGATACTAATAACGCTTCTGCGACACCTTCGATTCAAACCACCAAGGCACCTGAAAACAAAGATCTTGAAAAGAAAGTTCATGAAAACACAGTTCAGCCTGCTCCTACTCAATCAGCGGCACCTGTCACTCAAGAAACTAACTTAGCGGATAAACTTGGTGACAGTTGGTGGACACCATTCCTATTTTTAGCGCTTGGAGTCGGCTTAGCTTTCACCCCTTGTGTATTGCCTATGTACCCGATCCTGACCGGGATAGTGCTTGGAGGCGGTAAGCTCAACCAACGCCGTGCATTAGGGCTATCGTTCATTTATGTTCAGGGCATGGCGCTCACCTATACCTTACTAGGTTTAGTTGTCGCTTCTGCAGGCATGCAATTTCAAGCGGCCATGCAACACCCCTATGTATTGATCGGCTTGAGCCTACTCTTCGTTGCACTGGCAATGTCAATGTTTGGCCTTTACAGCCTGCAGTTACCTAGTAGTGCGCAAACTTGGCTAAACAATCTCTCGAATAAACAAAAAGGCGGCAATGGTGCTGGCGTATTTGCGATGGGCGCAATCTCAGGTTTGGTATGTTCACCTTGTACCACAGCCCCATTATCTGGCGCGCTATTGTACGTCGCTCAAAGCGGCGACTTAGTAACGGGCGGTATTGCGCTTTACGCCCTAGCGATGGGAATGGGGATTCCACTTATCTTAGTGGCGGTCTTTGGTAATAAACTTCTGCCAAAAGCAGGCAGCTGGATGGATAAAGTCAAAATCGTCTTCGGTTTCATTCTATTGGCAGCACCGATCTTCTTACTTGAGCGGATCTTGCCAGAACTTTGGTCTACCGCTTTATGGTCCCTGCTTGGCTTCATCGCATTTGGCTGGCTTTACCACAGTAAGAACGCATTGCCATTTGGCGGCTGGAAGCAGAGCGCGGTTGGTATTATCGCGATGCTAGGGTTATTTGCTTCTGCTCAACCGGCACTAAATTACTGGTTTACAAGTCAAGCTCAGCAAACTGTTCAGCAACAAGTGCAGTTTACTCGTGTGAACAATGTGCAAGAACTCGAAGAGCAGCTCGCGCTAGCACAGAAGCTTGGCAAACCTGTGATGTTAGATTTCTATGCTGACTGGTGCGTTGCGTGTAAAGAGTTTGAAAAATACACTTTCCATCAAGCCGATGTTGAAGCCAAGCTGCAAGGTTTTGTCCTGCTACAAGCGGATGTCACACGTAACCAACCTCAAGATATCGAGCTTCTTTCCCAGCTCAAAGTCCTTGGCTTACCAACGATCGAATTCTGGGATGGAGAAGGCAACCACATTCCAAGTGCTCGGGTCACTGGCTTTATGAATGCCGAGAAATTCTTAGCCCACATTAATGGCCACCAGCTCTAATAAAAACGCCGCACGACATTGTGCGGCTTTTTTATGACACTAATGAAAGCCACCTCGTGACATCCTATCAAAAGTCGATTGAGTTCAGACTTTTAGTGCTTAGAGATTGTTCAGATACGCAATCGAGACAATAATAAATGGAATTTAATTGCTAGAAGTGTATACCGTCATGGATTCGACCTACACCATCATCATTGCCGATGATCACCCTCTTTTTCGCAACGCATTGTTCCAGTCTGTGCACATGGCGATCAGCGGGGCCAACTTACTCGAAGCAGACTCGCTTGATGCCCTTCTGAGCTTATTAAAAAAAGAAGATGAGCCGGATCTATTACTATTGGATCTTAAAATGCCTGGCGCGAATGGTATGTCAGGTTTGATTCAATTAAGAGCCGAATATCCCGATCTCCCTATTGTTGTGATCTCTGCTAGCGAAGATGCCAGCGTAGTCACACAAGTGAAAAGCCATGGCGCATTTGGTTTCATCCCGAAATCCAGTGACATGCGTGAATTGGTCAGCGCTTTAAACCAAGTGTTAGATGGCGACCCTTTCTTCCCAGAGGGCTTGATTACGAACAGCGCCGCCTGCACCGACTTAGCGGAAAAAATAGCGACCTTGACGCCGCAACAATATAAAGTACTCGGCATGCTCTCTGATGGCCTACTCAATAAACAAATCGCTTACGAACTCAATGTATCGGAAGCAACCATCAAAGCACATATGACAGCGATCTTCCGAAAACTGGATGTCAAAAATCGCACTCAAGCGGTTATCTTGCTGCAACAAATGGAACCTGAAAGCTAATTATTTTAAGTCTTCACACAGCAATGACTTAAAAAGAATAGCAAACGCTATAATACAAAGGCTGCCAACAGGCGGCCTTTAATCCCTCTGTAACCAACTCTGGGAGGCAAAACTTTTGCTTAGCATCATCATTACTCAATTCGTTGTTCTGTGGGCCGTGATTGACCCTATCGGCTCGGTACCGGTTTATCTTTCTCAAACGCAGCGCTTAACTCCAAAACAAAGACGCTTGGTCGCATTAAAAGCAGTCGCAATTTCAGCTGGTGTCTTACTCTTTTTTCTTGTAGCAGGCCAACTACTGCTAGAAGCCATGCAAATACCTTTACCCGCATTCCAAGCAGCCGGTGGGTTGGTCTTATTGTTGTTTGCATTAACCATGATTTTTGGTGAGAGCAAACCAGAACAAGAGCAAAAACTCTCTGAAGAAGTGAGCCATTCCCAATTGGCCGATTTAGCGGTTTACCCACTTGCTATCCCTTCGATAGCGTCACCGGGCGCAATGATGGCTATTGTTATGCTGACAGACAACCATCGTTACTCGTTGGTTGACCAAAGCATTACCGCAGGCGTGATGCTGGCAGTACTGATCATTACGTTATTATTACTTCTAGGCGCAACAACCATTCAGAAGGTGATTGGAAATGTCGGCGCAGCCATCATTAGCCGTGTCATGGGGCTCATACTTGCGGCAGTAGCGGTCAACAATTTGCTGCTCGGCATCAAAGACTTTTACCTATAATCGAACCGCCCAAGTCATTTCATATTTGCTTGGGCGTTTAACCCTTTCTCATCAAGCTAAGCACCATCCCCCTTCCCTACGACCTCTCGGTTTAAAACGACTTTTTACTCAAAGTCGTATAAGAATCACTGCATCACCTTAGACCTTTGGCTAATTTAACAACATATTAACATCACACTTTACATTCATATTTTATATAAATGCCCATTCCACGGACATTTTCCGATTTTTTTGCCCCGACTAAAGTTGCACAGATCCCTTGACTTATCCTTGCTACATTTCAAATCGTAACATTACGTTAACACAACATCTTTCTACGGAATGAAATAAAGGAGAAGGCCATGGCGTTCGAATCTACAGAACATGCTCAAGCCTACTGGAAGGAAAACTTGGGAATAATGGGAACACTGCTAGCCGTTTGGTTTGTTGTTTCTTACGGCGCAGGCATCTTATTCGTTGATGCCCTCAATACCATTCAATTTGGTGGCTTTAAGCTAGGATTTTGGTTCGCACAGCAAGGTTCGATCTACACCTTCGTCGCCCTAATCTTTGTTTACGTGTCTCGCATGAACAAGCTAGACAAAAAATACAACGTACAGGAAGACTAGAGGTTTAGAACATGGATATTCAAACTTGGACGTTTATTCTCGTCGGTATTACATTCGCACTGTATATCGGCATTGCAATTTGGGCTCGCGCGGGCTCAACCAGTGAATTCTACGTAGCAGGCGGTGGTGTACACCCTGTTGCGAATGGTATGGCAACAGCCGCTGACTGGATGTCGGCAGCGTCGTTCATTTCTATGGCGGGTATTATTTCATTCGTAGGTTACGACGGCGCCGTTTACCTAATGGGTTGGACAGGTGGTTACGTACTGCTTGCGCTATGTTTAGCACCTTACCTACGTAAGTTCGGGCAGTTTACAGTTCCTGATTTCATCGGTGAACGTTACTACTCAAAAACAGCACGTATGGTAGCGGTATTCTGTGCAATCTTCGTATCATTCACGTACGTTGCAGGCCAAATGCGTGGTGTTGGTGTTGTATTCTCTCGTTTCTTAGAGGTCGACATTAACCTAGGTATCATCATTGGTATGGGTATTGTGTTCTTCTACGCAGTGCTTGGTGGCATGAAAGGCATCACTTATACGCAGGTAGCTCAATTCTGTGTCCTCATTTTCGCCTTCCTTGTACCAGCAATCTTTACATCAATCATGATGACAGGTAACCCGCTTCCACAAGTTGGTATGGGTTCAACTATCTCGGGAACTGATGTTTACCTATTAGACAAACTGGACGGACTAACCGAAGAACTCGGGTTCACCGCCTATACCGAAGGTAACAAGAGCATGGTGGATGTATTCTTCATCTGTGCAGCTCTAATGGTAGGTACTGCCGGTCTTCCACACGTAATCATTCGTTTCTTCACGGTACCTCGTGTACGTGATGCTCGTATCTCTGCAGGTTGGGCACTACTGTTCATCTCTTTGCTATACACAACAGCACCAGGTGTTGCAGCATTCGCTCGTGTAAACATGATCGAAACTATCAATGGTCCTGACATGCAAGGTGTACCAGCAGCAGAAGCACCAAGCTGGTATAAAAACTGGGAAAGCACTGGCCTAGTAGGTTGGGATGATAAGAACGGCGATGGCAAGATGTTCTACTCGGGCGATGAGCGCAACGAGATGAAGATTAACCGTGACATCATCGTACTGGCTTCTCCAGAACTGGCGAAACTACCAAACTGGGTTGTAGCACTATTAGCAGCCGGTGGCCTAGCAGCCGCTCTATCAACAGCCGCAGGTCTACTGCTAGTAATCTCAACGTCGATTTCACATGACTTGTTGAAGAAAGGCTTCAGACCAAACATGACCGACAAACAAGAACTGTTAGCCGCACGTTTGGCAGCAATGGTCGCGATTATCGGTGCAGGTTACTTGGGTATTAACCCACCAGGCTTTGTAGCGCAGGTAGTTGCCTTTGCGTTCGGCTTAGCTGCAGCGTCCTTCTTCCCAGCAATCATCCTAGGTATCTTCTACAAGAAGATGAACAAAGAAGGTGCGATTGCAGGTATGTTGGCAGGTATCGTGTTCACAGCAACTTACATCATTTACTTCAAGTTCGTGAACCCAGCCGCAAGTACACCTGAGAACTGGTGGTTTGGTATCAGCCCAGAAGGCATCGGTACACTAGGTATGTGTCTAAACTTTGTAGTGTCTATCGCAGTTAACAAAGTAACAGCTGAAGTTCCTGAAGATGTACAAGAAATGGTTGAGTCAATTCGATACCCTAAAGGTGCTGGCGAAGCGCACGATCACTAAACCGATCGGTAACCAAGCCACATCATACTGCTCAAAAATTCAGTTTAGATTGTAGGGGTTTAAACTGAAACCAAGCTCAAAAGCCGATGCCCAATGCATCGGCTTTTTCTTTTCTAAAAAGAGGTTGTTTTTAAAAATCCAATTGATAATAATTATCATTACATTATCGAGAGGTTTTTATGGAAGAACAACAAATTCTCTATTCAATGTTTTACAAAGCGCAAGATCGTTTTACTCAGCCTATAACACCTGTGGGTTTTGAACCCGATATTATTCAGGAGTACATTCACTGGGGGTTAACGCTCGCATCCTATTATGAGAAGCATGCCGAGCACGAAAACCTATTGTTATGCGAACTTTTCCTGCGCCAAGTCTTCTTCCATTTAATTGATGCTATTGAGTCTCCTCATCACAGCCTGGCTTTCCGCCAAATGTGCCTCGATTCAATCCACTCACCGCTATTCAGTTTGAAACGCCATTACTGCCAGCAAATCGACGGCGATCAACGATACTTAACTCTACAAACCACATTAAAACAAGTCCAAGCACCACTTGGCTAACAAGGATAGAACATGACCCAAGAATACCGAATTGAAAAAGACAGCATGGGGGAAGTGAAAGTTCCCGCTAATGCGCTTTACCAAGCTCAAACCCAACGTGCAGTCGACAATTTCGCGTTTAGCAATCACACCATGCCACACAGCTTCATCCAAGCACTGGCTTATGTGAAACAAGCCGCTGCCGCCACCAATGCTGAGCTCGGGTTACTAGAAGGCGATATCGCAGGCGCAATCATCGACGCCAGCCAAGAAATCATTGATGGCGAGCATTTAGAGCACTTTCCCATTGATGTCTACCAAACCGGTTCAGGTACAAGTTCAAATATGAACGCCAATGAAGTGATTGCCACTCTGGCCTCTTTACAACTTGGCGGACAAGTGAACCCAAATGACCACGTTAACATGGGTCAAAGCAGTAACGATGTCGTGCCCACTGCCATCCAGGTAAGTGTCGCCTTAACCATCGAGAAGCAGTTGCTTCCTGCGCTTACTCATTTATCTGCCGCCTTAGCAAACAAACAGCAAGAGCTAGCCGATGTAGTGAAAACAGGCCGTACACATTTGATGGATGCGATGCCAGTCACCTTCGCGCAAGAGCTTGGCGGTTGGCAGTTCCAAGTTGAACATGCTAAGCAAGGTATTGAAGGTAGCCTGAAGTCTGTCAAAGCGCTCGCTCAAGGTGGCACAGCGGTAGGAACAGGGATCAACGCCGATCCACGTTTTACTGCTAAATTTGCCGATAGCTTGTCGCAAGCCACCAAACTTAGCTTCACAGCCAGTGAAAATTTCTTCTTTAATCTAAGCAGCCAAGATGCGATCGTCGCCCTATCCGGCCAACTTAAAACTACCGCGGTAGCGATCATGAAGATCGCCAACGATCTTCGCTGGATGAACTCAGGCCCATTAGCTGGCTTAGGTGAAATTGAACTGCAAGCGCTTCAACCAGGTTCATCCATCATGCCGGGTAAAGTAAACCCAGTGATCCCGGAAGCAGCCGCTATGGCCGCTGCGCAAGTGATTGGTAATGACGCCACAATCACAGTCGCCGGTCAATCGGGCAACTTCCAGCTCAACGTGATGCTGCCAGTCATTGCCCACAACGTACTAGAAAGTATTCAATTATTAGCGAACAGCTCTACTGCCTTGGCAGACAAAGCCATCACCACCTTTAAAGTCCGTCAAGATAATCTAGATCTCGCTTTGTCTAAGAACCCGATCTTAGTGACTGCACTTAATCCCGTGATTGGTTATTTAAAAGCGGCGGATATCGCCAAGAAAGCCTATAAAGAAGGTCGACCAATTCTCGATGTAGCAGAGCAAGAAACCGATCTAAACCGTGACGAATTAGCCCGTTTACTCGATCCTGCAAAACTCACGCAAGGCGGCATCGCTGACTAAGTTCAAAAGAACAAAGGCCTCGTATGAGGCCTTTAAATTTTCGATAACAGCAGCGTATCTAAAATTAAGCTACTCGATTCAAGATTGAACGCAATTTCAATGGTTTGACTGGCTTAGGAATAAAGCCAAAACCATTGCCTTTAATCGCCGACATCATTTCATCGGTCCTATCGGCACTGATGATCACCCCTTCAAATTTATCGCCTAAGCGAAGCCTACATTGCTGTAAAACTTCTAACCCCGTACGACCGTTATCGAGTCGGTAATCAGAGAAAATCACATCGGGCACCCAATCATCTTCCAGTGCTTTTAGGCTATCAACTAAGTCTAGAGCCGTTTTTACTTCGCAGCCCCAGCGGCCAATCAAGTTTTCCATCCCGACTAAAATATCGCTTTCGTTATCGACACAAAGTACTTTCAAATGATCAAGCTCACCGCTTGGCGCAGCAACCACTGCTTGAGGCGAAGCAACCACTTTATCGGCACGATTCAAAGTGAGTGAAAATACACTACCTTGCCCCGGCCATGAGCGCATCGATATCTGGTGGCCAAGTACGTGAGCGATGCCTTTTGAAATCGCGAGTCCTAGCCCTAACCCTTGGTCTGAACGAACTTGGCTGCCTCGGGTGAATTCTTCAAAGATTTCCTGCTGCTTATCTTCGTCTATCCCGGTACCGTTATCCCACACATCCAACCGTACTTGTCCATTAACGCGTCGAGCACCCAATATCACCTTACCTTGCGGGTTATAGCGAAACGCATTCGTTAAGAAGTTTTGAATCACTCGGCGTAACAGCTTCGGATCGGACTTCACAAACAGTGTCGATGGAATCATCTCAAAGTCGATTTTCTGTTGTTTCGCCAGCGCACTGAATTCGGCATTGAGATTAGAAAACACATCATTAATGGCGAAGCCGTGTACATTGACTTCCAGCTTGCCAGACTCCAATCGAGAAATATCAAGCAAGTCGCCAATCAAGTCCTCTGCTGCTCCTAGTGCGCTTTCGATATGCGAAGACAACTGTTTCACTTCTTGCTCTTTCGCCACTTCGGATAACGAAGAAGCGAACAACCGAGCTGCATTCAAAGGCTGCATTAAGTCATGACTCACCGCAGCTAAGAAGCGAGTTTTTGACTGAGACTCGTGTTCAGACTTTTGCGTGGCTCGTACTAACCTATGATTCAGCTTTTCCAGTTCTTGGGTACGTTCATGCACTCGAAACTCCAAACTTTCATTGGTTTCTTTCAGCGCTTGCTCCGCTTCCCTAAAGACCGTGATATCGGTAAAGCTCATCACAAACCCGCCCCCCGGCATTGGGTTTCCTTGCACTTCTATCACTCGGCCATCAGGGCGGATACGAGAAGAGGTATGGCGCGTGCCTTGCTCTAAGTGGAATACACGGCGACGAACATGGTCTTCTGGATCTCCTGGGCCACAGAGACCTTGCTCCGCATTGTGGCGAATCACATCTGCAATCGGGCGACCTACCTGAATTAAACCAGGAGGGAATTCAAACAGTTCCAAATAACGTTGGTTCCAAGCCACCAGCCGCATTTGTTTATCAATTACCGCTATGCCTTGACCAATATGTTCAATCGCGCCTTGCAGTAACCCACGACTAAAATCATACAGCTCAGACGCTTCATCAACGATCGTTGCCACTTCTTCAAGCTGCATATTTCTGCCCTGCAATGCAGAAGTAAGCACTAACTTAGCTGACGATGCACCAAACACCCCAGCCAATACTCTTTCTGCATGGCGGATCAGACTTGCAGGGGCCTGCTGATTGGGCAACAGTACTTCCTCTTGCTGCTGCCAATAGGTACTAAATGCACTTTTAGCCCTTGTGCGACCAACAAATCGAGATGCAAGCATTTCTAATTCAGCCACCGTTACTCGGCTTTGGTACAAACTGATATTTTCGCTTTCTGGCAAAGGAGTGCCGACAAATGACGCCGATTGTAAGCGTTCACTTAGGCTTGAGCGGGTCACTAAAGAAACCAATACATAGCAAAGTGTATTGACGCTGACACTCAGCACGATCCCCCAGTCTGAGCTTCGAATATCCCAGCTACTCAAAAAGTCCGGTGGCGTCACTATCCACAGCAATGGGTTGGTTTCACCATCCCCGGCCAGCATGTCAGTTTGGCTCATCAATGTGATCAGCCAAATTAGGAAACCGAACATCAGGCCAACGTAGACCCCTTTTCGGTTACCCGTGCGCCAATACATACCGCCAATTAATGCCGGGGCAAACTGAGTAATCGCTGCAAATGACAAGAAGCCAATCGCCGACAGTGAGTGGATGCTATCTAATGCTTGGTAAAAGCCCCAAGCGCCGAGCAAAAGCAACAAGATCAATCCACGACGAATAACCAAAAGTAGCCCGGAGAAGTGGCGATGATTACGCTGCGTTAAACGCATTCGGCGTAATAGCAAAGGCATAACTAAGTCGTTAGACACCATGATCGCCAGTGCAATGGTGGATACAATTACCATCCCGCTCGCCGCCGATGTACCACCTAAAAAGGCAAGCAATGCGATATGATTCGCCCCCACTTCCATCGGTACACTAATCACATAAGTATCGGCTGATGAGCCGCTCAATAATCCTTGACCAGCCCATGCAATTGGCAGAACAAACAGCCCCATGAGGATCAGGTAAACCGGGAACAACCAGCGCGCAGTATGCAGATCTTGCGGGCGTTCATTTTCCACCACCATGGTATGGAATTGGCGCGGTAAACAGACAATCGCCAACATCGTCAACACGGTATGAATGGCTAGGGTGGGAAGATTAGGAGATTCGTAAGTCGCAGAGGCTACTTCAAGTAAGTTGACGGTGTCGTGATTCCACGCCAAGTAAATAATGAAAATACCCACACATAAGAACGCCACCAGTTTAACGATTGACTCAAAGGCAACCGCCATCATCATACCGCGGTGATGTTCCGTATTATCAATATGTCGCGTACCAAATAGCATGGTGAAAATAGCTAACGCTCCCACCACAAACCAAGACACGTGATAATCCTGATAGCCAAAGTCAGCCGCCAAATTCGGTGCGACAATGTCCAAGCCCATGGTGATACCACGAAGCTGCAATGCGATGTAAGGCAATATCCCAGCCACGGCAATAAGGGTTACCACGACCGCCAGCCCTTGAGATTTTCCATAACGGGCCGCGATGAAATCGGCAATAGACGTGATGTGTTCGCGCTTAGCGATAAGGATCAACCGGGCGAGTATCCGCCAACCAAAAGTGAAGACTAAAATCGGAGCGATATAGATGGGTAAAAAGGACCAAGGGTTATTGCTCGCCTGCCCTACCGTGCCGTAGAAAGTCCACGACGTACAATACACAGCAATCGACAAACTGTAGATCCAAGGTCGCCAGCGCGACAACCAACGCGTTTGTCTGTCTCCATACCAAGCAATAAGAAACAGTACCCCTAAATACGCGAGGGATACTGGTACTACGATCCAACCTTGCATTCACCAAATCCTTATGAAAAAGCCTGCAATACGCAGGCTTTCATTATGCTTGGTTTCATTTAACTAAGGATGGATATTGAACACAATCAGTACGGGCTAATTCTGTGCTTTAGGCTCTAATTCCGTGACATTACTTCTGCTGTCGACTTTAACGAATAAGGCCAGCACACCCATAGCAGCCATTCCCCAGAAAACATTCGCGCCCCACTGCTCATAACCCCAACCACTTAAGGTGGTCATCAAAGCAATAAACGCACCTAGTGGAATCGCATTATACAAAGCTTGTAACGCCACCATTTTGCTGGCCTCTTCCGATTGAATGTATTGGATTGCAGCAATATGCGCCATCGCGAAGGTCACACCGTGTAATAACTGAACAGCAACCAGAGCAAAAATCGTCGTCGTCGACGCCGTAATTCCCCAGCGCATCATCACGCCAATTGAAGCCGCAACAAACAGAGCTCTCAATGTCCAACCAGAGAACAAACGCTTACTAAAAGCGAATATCGCGACTTCTGCGACCACGCCTAGACTCCACAAGTAGCCAATAATTGCCTCTGAATGCCCCGCCTCTTTCCAGTAGATCGCACTGAAGCTGTAATACGCCGCGTGGCTACCTTGAATAAGCGCCACTAAGGTTAAAAACTTCACCACTGACGGTTCTCGTAGCAGTTGCGATAGCTTCGGTCTTTCAGCCACTTCTTCAGACTTGGTTTCCGGCATCACATTTGGATTTCGTAAACCCACCAATAATGAGAACAACACGCCAGCCAATGCGGTGTACAAGATCATACTGGTACCGAATTCAGCCACCAGGAACCCCACAACGGTGGAACCAGCGATAAACGCTATCGAGCCCCATAAACGTGTACGCCCATAATCAAGCAGCTTTAAGCGGCTGTAGTAATTCGCCATGGCATCGGAGAGCGGCACAATCGGCCCACAACATAGATTGAATAGTACCGTGGCCAATGCCATCAGCCAGAAGTCACCCCCAGTAAAAAAGTGGAAGCCAATAAAAATAAGAGCGGCTGCACTTAACCAGCGCAGCGCAGGCATTAAGTGTTCCACTTTATGGATGCGTGGCGTCAACACCATATTCGCGACACAACGCGTGGCAAATCCAATACCGATCAGCAGACCGATATCACTTGGTGTCACCCCTTGGTCTTCAAACCACAACGCCCAAAACGGCAAATAAACACCGTAGGCAAAAAAGAAACCTATAAAGTATTGAGATATCCAGCCATGTGGAGAAGGATGACGCATCGATTAACCTGCTAAAATGTAAAACGGAAAAAGCCGAATGAATTATGCCCACCTTCCTTTCTCTAAAAAAGGGAATAATTGGCGACGCTCTGTTTCCTTATTAGAAATAACCGCTTAAATCCCCCCCACTCCCTGAATTTAGACTGATTAGACTAAAGTCGTCTGGAGCTTCAAGCAGGATTTGTCAGACTGGACCTACCTCCTTCTAGCTAGTGACACGATCATGCCTGACAAATTCAATATGCAGTCTCCCCCTTTCGACCGCTTGTCCGAAAGCCAGCAACTCAGGCTCAGATCTTCGTTAGATGTCGCATATTATCGCGACCGAGAAACCATCCTAGAAGCCGGAAAGGCTTGCCATCACTTACATATCCTCATCAAAGGCGCAGTAGAAGAACGTGATGAAAACAGCCAAGAGATCTATGCGCACTACGCTAATGACGATATTTTTGATGTGCGAGGCCAACTAGAAGGCATAGTGAAACACCACTATGTAGCGCTGGAAGACACGCTTAGTTATTTACTCCCCAAGCAGGTATTTCTCGAACTGTATCAAGAGAACGGCCAATTCGCTGCCTACTTCGACAGTAATTTGGCCCGTCGCCAAGCACTTATCGAAGCTGCAAAAGAACAGAAGAACCTCGCAGAATTTATTCTGACGAAAGTCGATCGCAGTATTTACCACCCGCCAATGTTACTCGAACCCAGCACACCAATTAATCAAGTGACGCAGCAGTTAAAAGATAATGGACTCGACTCGGCGTTAGTGGCACTGGCTCCAGACGACCAACGCCTTCGACAAAACCCTAATGCTCACCCTTATGCGATAGTGACACGCACAAATATGCTGCATGCCGTAATGCTGGAAAATCGCAAACTAGATACTCCAGTGTCTGAAATCGCTACATTCCCTGTTTATTACGTCGAAGAGGGCGACTTTTTATTTAATGCCATGATCACCATGACACGTAACCGAATGAAGCGAGTCATGGTTTGCGATGGTAATCAAGCGATTGGCATGCTCGACATGACCCAAATCCTCAGCGCCTTTTCTACTCATTCGCACGTTTTAACCTTAAGCATTGCACGAGCCACCAGCGTAGAGGAGCTGGCTTTAGCCTCTAATAAGCAACGTAACTTGGTGGAAAGTTTATTAAGCAATGGCATACGTACTCGCTTTATCATGGAACTGATTTCCGCAGTAAATGAACAGATCATCGAAAAAGCCTTTGAGCTTGTCGTCCCTCCAGCCTTGCATGACCACTGCTGCCTTATCGTTTTAGGCTCCGAGGGGCGTGGCGAGCAGATTCTTAAAACAGACCAGGACAACGCGCTCATCATTGAAGACGGTTTAGATTGGCAACAATGTTCTGAGGTGATGAATGCCTTAACTCATACTCTACAGCAACTCGGTTATCCGCTGTGCCCCGGCAATGTCATGGTCAGCAATCCTAAATGGGTCAAAACTCAGCACGAATGGAAACAAGAGTTATCTCATTGGGTCAAATCGGCAACACCGGAAAAGGTAATGGACATTGCGATAATGGCCGATGCTCATGCCGTAGCGGGCAATCGCGAATTATTGCCAGAAATTCAAGAGCACTTAAGTCAGTTAATGGCTGGCCAAGAACTGATTCTGACTGAGTTTTGCCGTCCTGCGATTAACTTCTCTGTCCCACTCACTTTGTTTGGCAAAGTGAAGAGCTCTAAGTCGGGGTTAGACATAAAACGAGGCGGCATTTTTCCGATTGTCCACGGGATTCGCGCATTAAGCTTGGAATATGCAGTCACCGAAAAGAACACCTTTGATCGTATTCAGGCGTTGGTTGATAAGAAAGTATTGGAGCACAGCACCGCAGATAATCTCAGTGAAGCGCTCAAAGAGTTTTTTAAGTGGCGTTTAGCGCAAAGGCTCGCTCAGCAGTCGAGTAGCAACAACCTCGACATCAAATTGATGGACCGCTCTGAGCGCGATTTATTACGACACAGTTTGCATGTCGTGAAAAAGTTTAAACAATGGCTTGGCTACCACTATCAAATCCGCGACTAAATCGCACCCATTGATCCATACCTTTGAAAGCCGTGATGAGCACTCATCTAAGGAAATACCGTGAATTGGTTAGTACGACGATATTGGCACAACAAGCTGAAAGGTTCCCCTTTTCGGCCGCTGTTTCGTTCTCCTCATCAAAGTGAATACGTGTCTTTAGATTGTGAAACCACGAGTTTAGATCCAAACCGTGCAGAACTTGTCACAATAGCCGCAACCAAAATTATTGGTAACCGGATCATCACGAGTCAACCTTTTGAAGTACGCCTTCGAGCCCCGCAATCACTCGATTCAGGTTCGGTAAAGATTCATCGTATTCGGCATCAAGACCTCGCCAATGGCATCGATGAAAAACAGGCACTATTGAAGCTCCTAGAATTCATCGGTAACCGTCCTCTTGTGGGCTACCACATCCGCTACGATAAGAAAATTTTAGACCGAGCTTGCCGTAAGCAGCTTGGCTTTCCGCTTCCCAATTCGTTAGTGGAAGTTAGCCAGCTTTATCACGACAAGTTAGTACAGAGTTTACCCAATGCGTATTTCGACCTCAGTTTGGATGCCATATGCAAACAACTCGGACTCCCTCAACAGACCAATAAACACGATGCCTTACAAGATGCGATTTCAGCAGCGTTAGTTTTCATCCGTTTAAAACATGGCAACATCCCAAACTTTAAATCTTCTTACAGCCGCTAGATCAACTTCGCAATTCTTAACTTAACTGGCTATTTTTTAAGTGGATAGCCCCTTCTCATCCTAAAGTCTAATTGTAGAAATTCGTCACCTAGCAGAAAGTGAAGAGCATACAGTTTATCTAAAGAATTAATGGCCGAATCATACTATATGGCCAACAACGCTCGGTTGGAGCACACCACGGAAATTTGCCCAGTTCACAAGGAATTTAGGCACAAGGAGAGAAGCAATGAGTGAAGCCCACGTTTATCCGGTAAAAGAAAATATTAAATCAACGACACACGCGGATAATGACACTTACCTAGCCATGTACCAGCAGTCCGTTTCTGACCCAGTCGCTTTCTGGGGCGAGCACGGTAAAATTGTCGATTGGATCAAACCATTCACAGAAGTAAAAAACACCTCGTTTGATACAGGCCACGTTGATATTCGCTGGTTCGAAGACGGTACACTCAACGTATCGGCTAACTGTATTGACCGCCATCTTGCCGATCGTGGTGACGAAGTCGCTATTATTTGGGAAGGCGATGACCCAGCTGACGATAAAACACTGACATTTAATGAATTGCACAAAGAAGTATGTGAGTTTTCAAACGCATTAAAAGAGCAAGGCGTTCGTAAAGGCGATGTCGTTTGTCTATATATGCCGATGGTTCCTGAAGCTGCGGTTGCAATGCTGGCGTGTACTCGAATCGGTGCGGTTCATACTGTCGTATTTGGTGGTTTCTCCCCTGAAGCTCTTTCTGGTCGTATTATCGATTCAGATTCAAAAGTCGTGATCACTGCCGATGAAGGCGTGCGCGGCGGCCGTGCAGTCCCGCTTAAGAAAAATGTCGATGAAGCGCTGACTAACCCAGAAGTGAAAACGATTGAAAAAGTCATCGTAATGAAACGTACTGGTGGCGATATCGAATGGCATGAACATCGTGATGTGTGGTGGCACGAAGCGACAGCGAATGTCTCTTCTGAATGTCCTCCTGAAGAAATGAATGCTGAAGACCCACTATTCATTCTTTATACCTCTGGCTCTACTGGTAAACCTAAAGGTGTTCTACATACCACTGGTGGCTACCTAGTTTATGCAGCCATGACGTTCAAATACGTATTTGACTACCAAGAAGGTGAAACCTTCTGGTGTACGGCTGATGTGGGTTGGATTACCGGCCACACTTACCTAATCTACGGCCCACTGGCTAACGGCGCGAAAACAATCCTATTTGAGGGCGTGCCAAACTACCCGAATACTAGCCGTATGAGTGAAGTCGTTGATAAGCACCAAGTGAATATTCTTTATACTGCGCCAACCGCAATTCGTGCTCTGATGGCAAAAGGTAATGAAGCCGTCGAAGGCACTTCACGTGACAGTCTACGTATCATGGGCTCGGTAGGTGAACCTATTAACCCAGAAGCATGGGAGTGGTACTACAAAACCATAGGTAACGAGCAATCACCAATCGTTGATACATGGTGGCAAACTGAAACTGGCGGCATCTTGATTGCCCCACTTCCAGGCGCAACCGACCTGAAACCAGGTTCTGCGACTCGCCCATTCTTCGGTGTACAGCCAGCGCTTGTCGACAACATGGGTAACATTATTGAAGGGGCTACTGATGGTAACCTCGTTATTCTAGATTCATGGCCTGGGCAAATGCGTACCGTTTACGGTGACCATGAACGTTTCGAGCAAACTTACTTCTCCACCTTTAAAGGCATGTACTTCACCAGTGATGGCGCACGTCGCGATGAAGATGGTTACTACTGGATCACTGGCCGTGTGGATGACGTACTAAACGTATCTGGCCACCGTATGGGTACCGCGGAAATTGAATCAGCATTAGTTGCGTTCGATAAGATTGCAGAAGCAGCGATTGTCGGTATTCCACATGATATTAAAGGCCAAGCGATTTACGCTTACATTACGTTAAATGATGGTGAGTTCCCTACCGCTGAACTGCACAAAGAAGTGAAGAACTGGGTTCGTAAAGAAATTGGCCCAATCGCCACTCCTGATGTACTGCACTGGACAGATTCACTACCGAAAACTCGTTCAGGCAAGATCATGCGTCGTATTCTACGCAAGATCGCTACGGGCGATACCAGCAACTTAGGTGATACTTCAACGCTGGCTGACCCAAGTGTGGTTGATAAGCTTATCGCTGAAAAAGCGGAATTAGCATAATCGTCACTCACGTTTAAAACAGCTCAACAAAGCAAACCGTCACTATGTGGCGGTTTTTTTATGCCTGATCGGGCTCCCAAATATCCACATCCATGTAAAGGTTACCGCTATATTTTGTTAACTTGATAACAGTTTCATGCCATTAAATCAGGAGATTAGACCAGTAAATTGCTGCGATTTGCGCTGAATTAGCTATAATCTGGTTCTAATTTTTAAATTTGGGCTTTTCTTACTAGAAATTGACTCCAAATTTTCAATAAAATGGCAACATTCACATTCGTATTCACGATAAAGGAAGATAGCCCCAAGATGTCTACAAAGTTAAGCATTCTAGTTCTTAATGGCCCAAACCTTAACCTTTTGGGACTTAGAGAGCCTGCTCATTATGGTTCTCAAACGCTTGATCAGATCATTGCGTCACTAACAGAGCAAGCCAATAGCCAAGATGTCGAGCTGTCTCATTTACAATCGAACCGTGAATATGAACTGATAGAGGCGATCCACGCAGCTTATCAGAAGGTTGATTTTATTATTATCAACCCAGCGGCATTCACGCATACCAGTGTTGCATTGCGTGACGCTCTATTAGGTGTTGCTATTCCATTTATTGAAGTTCACCTGTCCAACGTGCATGCGCGAGAAGCTTTCCGCCATCACTCATACCTTTCAGATAAAGCCGAAGGCGTTATCTGCGGACTAGGTGCGCAAGGTTATCAATTTGCTTTGACGGCAGCGATTAACGCTCTGAAATCGAAGTAACTATAAATATCGTGATGTAATCACACATAGATAGAACTAATACTTTCCTACTCAGTCATAGAGTAAGGTCAATTAACAGATAAAAGAGAAAGATACGATGGATATTCGCAAAATCAAAAAGCTGATCGAATTGGTTGAAGAGTCTGGCATTGCTGAGCTAGAAATTTCTGAAGGTGAAGAGTCAGTACGAATCAGCCGTAACAGCACTGCACCTGTAGCGCCAGTTCAATACGCAGCAGCGCCTGCGCCAGTAGCAGCACCTGCTCCAGCGGCGGCACCTGCTCCAGCGGCAGCGGCTCCTGCAGCAGCACCGGCAGAAGCAGCAGTTCCTGCGGGTCATCAAGTTCTTTCTCCAATGGTTGGTACTTTCTACAGCGCTCCAAGCCCTGATGCAAAACCATTCGTTAAAGTTGGCCAATCTGTAACTGCTGGCGAAACTTTATGTATCGTTGAAGCAATGAAAATGATGAACCAAATCGAAGCTGACAAGTCTGGTGTTGTTACCGCTATCCTAGTTGAAGACGGCCAACCTGTTGAGTTCGATCAAGCTCTAGTAATTATCGAATAATAGAGAGCCCTCATTATGTTAGATAAATTAGTAATCGCGAACCGTGGTGAAATTGCACTACGTATTTTGCGTGCATGTAAAGAGCTTGGCATTAAGACCGTTGCTGTTCACTCAACAGCTGACCGCGATCTTAAGCACGTACTACTAGCAGACGAAACTATTTGTATCGGTCCTGCTCGTGGTATCGACAGCTACCTAAACATTCCTCGTATTATCAGTGCAGCAGAAGTAACTGGTGCGGTGGCTATCCACCCTGGTTACGGCTTCCTATCTGAAAACGCAGACTTCGCTGAGCAAGTTGAGCGCAGTGGCTTCATCTTTGTTGGTCCTAAAGCGGAAACTATCCGCATTATGGGCGACAAAGTATCAGCAATCACAGCAATGAAAAAAGCTGGCGTACCTTGTGTACCAGGTTCTGATGGCCCACTTGATGATGACGAATCAAAGAACAAAGCACACGCTAAGCGTATTGGTTACCCAGTAATCATCAAAGCATCTGGCGGCGGCGGCGGTCGTGGCATGCGTGTTGTTCGCTCTGAAGGCGAGCTAACTGAAGCAATCGCAATGACTCGTGCGGAAGCAAAAGCATGTTTCAACAACGACATGGTTTACATGGAGAAGTTCCTAGAAAACCCACGTCACGTTGAAGTTCAAGTAATTGCTGATGGCCAAGGTGGCGCAATCCACCTAGGTGAGCGTGACTGTTCAATGCAACGTCGTCACCAGAAAGTTGTGGAAGAAGCGCCAGCTCCAGGTATCACAGCTGAAATGCGTAAGTACATCGGTGAACGTTGTACTCGTGCATGTCTTGAGATTGGCTACCGTGGTGCAGGTACGTTTGAGTTCCTATACGAAAATGGCGAATTCTACTTCATCGAAATGAACACGCGTATTCAAGTAGAACACCCGGTAACTGAAATGGTAACGGGCGTTGACCTAATCAAAGAGCAACTGCGCGTTGCTGCTGGTCAGCCTCTATCTTTCACGCAAGATGACATCAAGATCAGCGGCCACGCTATCGAGTGTCGTATCAACGCGGAAGATCCAGAGAAGTTCCTACCTTCACCAGGTAAGATTGAGCGTTTCCACGCACCAGGCGGTATGGGTGTTCGTTGGGATTCTCACATCTACACGGGTTACACAGTGCCACCTCATTACGATTCAATGATTGGTAAACTGATCACTTACGGTGAAAACCGTGATGTAGCGATTTCTCGAATGAAGAACGCTCTGGGTGAAATGATTGTTGAAGGCATCAAAGTAAACGTGTCTCTTCAAGAATCTATTATGAACGACGAAAACTTCCAACACGGTGGTGCAAACATCCACTACCTTGAGAAGAAGCTTGGTCTTCAGTAACAAATAACGAATAGTTAATTGAAGAATTTAAAATGCTCACCTCGGTGGGCATTTTTTGTTTTTATAGCCTCAAAATTCTTACGCTATCACTCCCAATCAAAGCGCGGGCTTTTCGTGAATTTGTTCATAATTTCTGCTAGACTCGCCATCCATTTTTTATCAGATAGAAGACGCAGCCATGCCTTGGATTCAAATCAAGCTCAATGCAACTAATGAAAATGCCGAACAAATTGGCGATATGTTAATGGAGGAGACAGGTGCTCTTTCTGTAACTTTTCTTGATGCACAGGATACCCCTGTATTTGAGCCTCTGCCGGGTGAAACGCGCCTTTGGGGTGATACTGACATCCTAGCGCTTTATGATGCGGAAATTGACACTAGCGTCGTTCTAGCGCAAATCAAAGCGAGCAACATGTTCCCTGCTGACTTTGCACATAAAGTAGAGCAGATTGAAGATAAAGATTGGGAACGTGAGTGGATGGATAACTTCCACCCAATGAAATTCGGCGAACGCCTATGGATTTGCCCAAGCTGGCGCGATATCCCAGAGCCAGATGCCGTAAACGTAATGCTAGACCCTGGCCTTGCATTTGGTACCGGTACCCACCCAACTACCGCTTTATGTCTAGAATGGCTTGAAGGCTTAGATCTAACTGGCAAAACCGTAATCGATTTTGGCTGTGGTTCAGGCATTTTGGCGATCGCTGCGATCAAACTTGGCGCTGCAAAAGTGGTCGGGATCGACATTGATCCTCAAGCATTGCTTGCATCTAAAGACAATGCTGAACGTAACGGCGTCGCTGACCAGCTAGAAGTTTACCTACCACAAGATCAACCAGAAGGCCTGATTGCGGATGTGGTTGTTGCGAACATCCTTGCGGGTCCACTTCGTGAACTTTCTGGCATCATTAAAGGTCTAGTAAAAGCAGACGGCGTGCTTGCGATGTCGGGTGTTTTAGATACACAAGCGGAAGACGTAGCCACATATTACCGTGATGAACTTCACATTGATCCGATTGCCGAGCAACAAGAGTGGTGTCGTATCTCTGGTCGCAAGCAAGGCTAGGTAAGACTTTGCGGCCTAATTGATTGAAATTTAAGCAGATTACAAAAACAAATTGTAAATGCTCAAATATTAGTCTTTTCACGCGGCAAAAAAATGCGTAAAATGCGCGCCCTTGCTAGTACAGAACTGTGATGACGTTTTGAAAATCGGAAACTATCAACTTAAGAATAATCTAATCGTCGCTCCTATGGCTGGCGTAACGGATAGACCATTCCGTGAGTTGTGTCTTCGCTATGGTGCCGGAATGGCCGTCAGTGAAATGATGTCCTCCAATCCTAAGGTTTGGAAAACGTCGAAGTCTCAGCAGCGTATGGTACATGAAGGCGAATCGGGCATTCGCTCAGTACAAATCGCTGGTGCAGATCCACAGCTCATGGCAGAGGCAGCTCAGTTTAATGTTGAGAACGGTGCGCAAATCATCGATATCAATATGGGTTGCCCAGCAAAGAAAGTGAATAAGAAGCTAGCCGGCTCTGCGCTGCTACAGCATCCAGCTCTCATCGAAGAGATCTTGAAAGCGGTGGTAGATGCAGTAGACGTTCCCGTAACGTTGAAAACCCGTACTGGCTGGGATACAGAAAATAGAAACTGTGTCCAAATCGCTAAATTAGCCGAAGACTGCGGCATACAGGCACTTGCCCTTCACGGGAGAACTCGCGCTTGTATGTACAAAGGTGAGGCCGAATATGAACACATTAAAGCGGCAAAACACGCTGTCTCTATACCGGTTATCGCTAACGGTGATATCGATAGCCCTGAGAAAGCAAAGTTTGTGCTGGAGTACACCGGCGCTGACGCTTTAATGATTGGTCGTCCTGCCCAAGGACGTCCGTGGATTTTTCAAGAAATCCAACACTATTTGGAAAACGGCACCACGATGGATGAACTTCCAACTGCGGAAGTGAAAGACATCATGCTTGGCCATGTTGACGCTCTCCATAAGTTTTATGGTGAGTTTTTAGGCCCTCGCATCGCTCGTAAGCATGTGGGTTGGTATCTAAAAGAGCATGAGCAAGCTAGTGAGTTTCGCCGTACCTTCAACGCACTCGAAGCAGGTGATCTGCAGCTTGAGGCGCTAGAAGGTTTTTTTGATAACGTTGCACCATAATTACGAGAAGAGCTAGACCGAATATGTTCGAACAAAATCTGACTTCAGAAGCATTGACAGTAACGACAGTTACATCACAAGACCAAATCACGCAGAAGCCACTACGTGACTCAGTTAAAGCATCATTGAAAAATTACCTTGCTCAATTAAACGGTCAAGAAGTCAGCGAGTTATACGAACTAGTATTAGCTGAAGTTGAACAGCCACTACTAGACACCATCATGCAGTACACTCGCGGTAACCAAACTCGCGCAGCAACTATGATGGGTATCAACCGCGGTACTCTTCGCAAGAAGCTTAAAAAATACGGCATGAACTAATCGTTCTTTCGTAATTTATTGAATTTAAAGCCAAGTTAACTTGTTTAGCTTGGCTTTTTTTGTGCCTGCACGCTTGTATTTCACCGCCGACTTTCTCTAATAACCCTTTTCCTGATAAGGAAAACTACCAATCTAGACCCTGTCCACTACAGTTAAATGTATCAATATAAAAACGATATCCCCCAACCAAGAAAAGTTTGTGCAAAAGGACTGTGCTATGGATATTTTTGGCCTACGTAAACTTACCATTCAGAAGCGTCTAATTTTATTAACAACCCTAATCACCATCATGCTTTTGATCCCACTTCTATATGTCATTAATCAATACCAAGACGATCTAATGACAGCAAAAAAACTAAAAACTCGTCACTTAGTTGAATCAGCACATACGCTGGTCAATCACTTTTATCAGCAACAGGCTTCTGGAGATTTAACCTCTGAACAGGCACAACAACAAGCCAAAGACGCCGTCGAAGCGTTACGTTACGAAACCAAAGATTACTTCTGGATCAACGATATGCAGCCAATGGTGGTGATGCACCCAATCAAGCCCGCACTCAATGGTAAAGACGTTTCTGGCGTGAAAGACCCGACAGGTAAAGCGTTATTCGTTGAGTTTGTGCAAGTGGCCCGTGCCGATGGACAAGGGTTCGTGAGTTACATGTGGCCAAAGCCAGGCTCTGAAACCGACGTTGAGAAAATTTCTTATATCAAGCTCTTTAAACCTTGGGGCTGGATCATAGGGACGGGCGTGTACGTCGACGATATCGAAGCATTGGTGTGGGATAGAATCCGACTGGTTATCTTTACTCTGGTGTTTTCTCTGGCCGTCATGGCGATGCTAGCCATATGGATTAGCCGTAGTATCAGTTTGCCATGTAAAGAGACGCTAGATGCGCTTAACGATATCGCCAGCGGTGAAGGCGACTTAACCAAGCAGCTTTCACAGAAAGGCAATGATGAGCTAACCCAAATTGCGACAGCCTTTAATCAATTCACAGGCAAAATTCGCTCGATCGTCCTCGACATGACTCCGATCGGTAATAATATTTCTTCTGCGGCAGTCGAACTTAATAACGTCGCACAAGACAGCTCCAACAAAGCCAACCAACAACATCAAGCGGTAGACACCGTTGCCTCTGCGATGAATGAGTTGCACGCAAGCAACCAAGAAGTCGCGAACGCTGCGCATAATGCAGCCACCGCGGCGCAAGAAGCGAGTGAAAAAGGTACCCAAGGCACCATAGTCATCGACAAAGCTTCTGGGCAAATTGATTCGTTATCCGCCTTACTTAGCCAAACAGAAGAAAATACCAATAAACTGGCTCAAGACTCGCAAAACGTTGGCACTGTGCTGGATGTGATCCGTGGGATTGCCGAACAAACTAACTTACTGGCGCTCAATGCTGCTATCGAGGCTGCGCGTGCTGGTGAACAAGGCCGAGGATTTGCAGTGGTGGCCGATGAAGTTCGAACCTTAGCCACTCGAACTCAAGCCAGTACCGATGAAATAGAGCAAATCGTCGTGAGCCTGCAAAACCGAGCGAAAGAGGTCTCGGACTCTATGGCACAAACCCAAGTTCAATCCTCTGCGACACAAGAGCAAGCCGAGCTCGCGAAAAGTGCGCTAGGCGCTATCGAAGAGCAAGTAAACATTATTCTGGCGCTGAATGAGCAAATTGCCGAAGCCAGCTCTCAACAAACCACCGCCACCGAAGAAATCAGCCAGAACTTAACCCATATCGCCGATCACAGCGTCCAAACCACATCACAAGCCGACCAAGTCGCACAAGCGAGCAACAATTTATTAGAAAGCGGAGAGCAACTACAAAGCAACCTTAGCATCTTCAAAGTATAAGAAAGCGATTCCAAGAGCATGAGAGCCTTCGCAGCTTTCATGCTCTTCCTTTCTTTAAAGGAGCGTTTTCTACTGCGCCATGCCTACCCCTTTGGACAAATATTCATCATTCTGTGATCCGTTACGATTGATAACCTCATCACTACCGATATAATGATTAATTACTCTAACGTCCGGAAAGGCTACATGTTTGATATGCAAAGGGAAGAATGGCTAAGCCTAATGCTAAGCGAACTTCCTGAACGTCTACTTGTTCTCGATAAAAACGGACGTGTCGTCGACAGCTTTGGCGATGCCCAAAGCACATGCAAAAATCAAACCCTCAACGACCTATTGCCACCAGCCATTGCAGCTCAACTTCAGCAGCAGTTAGACCAAGCGATTACTAACCAAAGTGTCCAGAAAGTAAAATATTGCATTTCGCCTCACCAGCAATTGCAGCTTTCCATCGAACAACTGGATGCACAGGCAGATACCGAGCTAAGGTGGTTTGAATCAACCTTCAAGCCATTAGCACCTCGTGATGGGCATACCTACACGCTTTGGCAAGAACGAGATATTACGCGTGACTACCTTCGTGAAGCAGAACTCAAACGCTTGTCGGAAACAGATGAGTTAACGGGCGTACTCAACCGACGCGCTTTTATGTTGGGGTTAGAGCACCAATTTAAGCAAGCTTCAGAGCAGCATTTTACGTGCTTGATGATTGATATTGACCATTTCAAAGAAATTAACGATCAAGTGGGTCATTTATCTGGTGATGAAGTAATTACCCAAGTCGCAAACACTTGCCAAACTGCCATTAAGGCGTGTGATTATATTGGGCGTCTTGGAGGCGAAGAATTTGGTGTCGTACTCACTCATACCAGTGCTATTCAAGCTTATGACGTCGCCGAACAAATTCGTGAGGCCATTGAGGCGTCACCGTGCACTTTCGACGGCCATGTGATTTACCCTACCGTGAGCATTGGTATCGCGGAGACCAACCCACAAGTTACGTCAGTCAAAGAACTATTAATCCAAGCTGATAAAGCCATGTATTATTCAAAACAAACTGGACGAAATCAGGTTACGATTTACTACCCTAACCTTCCTGATATCAAAACGGAAGCACAGCTAAAAGCTAAAATTCTCAGAGCCTCTTAGCTTGATTTCGTTTCACTAGAGCAGCAAGAATCTGGATGTTCTTCACTTGCTAATGCTCCTAAGATAGAACAATGGCTGGCGTTATCGTCAACATGCCCACAACACGCATCATTAATCTTTTTAAGTGCCGTTCTTATTCTGCCGAGCTCATTGATTTTTTGATCGATAACCGTCAGTTTTGCCGTGGTTATCGCTTTAACTTCCGCACAGCTATGCTCGGTCGCTTCTAACTTGATTTCTAGTAACTCTCGAATTTCATCTAAGCTTAAGCCCAGCTCTTTAGATTTAAGAATAAAACTGACCTGTTTCTGGTTTTCTTCACTATATAAACGGTAACCAGACTCACTTCTTCCCGCTGGCGAGATCAGCGCATTTTTTTCATAAAAACGTAAGGTATCCGTCGTCACACCACAACGTTTGGCTAATTCACCGATTTGAAACATAATTTTCCCTATTTTTCGTCAATGCCTTTATTTAACCATCTCGTTACTTTTAAAGCTGAAATTGAGATTTTCATAATTAATTTTGAGATGCCAAACGATTGCGCGAGCTTTTTTGTAATAAATTAGTTAGAATGTGCGCCATCAAATTTGGAGTTGGTTATACAGTAGTCTAACCAAAAAGGTCTTTACCAAAACTGGCCAATATTTTATCTCGCAATCGATAGAGATAGAAACAAGTTCTTTTTTGGCAAATATCTTTATTTTTAACTCCATGAATTTGAGGAAGATGGAAGCATGAATAACGCTCGTCCAATTCGCCGCGCTCTAATCAGCGTATCAGACAAAACTGGTATCGTTGAATTTGCACAAGCTCTTGCTAACCGTGGTGTAGATATTCTATCTACTGGTGGCACTGCTCGCCTGCTTGCTGAAAAAGGCATCTCTGTTACAGAAGTATCTGACTACACTGGTTTCCCAGAAATGATGGACGGCCGTGTTAAGACTCTGCATCCAAAAGTTCATGGTGGTGTTCTAGGCCGTCGCGGCCAAGACGATGACGTGATGGAAACTCACGGTATCAACCCTATCGATATGGTTGTTGTAAACCTATACCCATTCGCAGAAACCGTAGCTAAAGAAGGCTGTACCCTTGCTGATGCCGTTGAGAACATCGACATCGGTGGTCCAACAATGGTTCGCTCTGCAGCGAAAAACCACAAAGACGTCACTATCGTTGTTAACGCTCACGACTACGACCGTGTTATCACTGAAATGGACGCGAACGAGAAGTCTCTAACACTAGAGACACGCTTCGACCTTGCTATCGCAGCATTCGAGCATACAGCATCTTACGACGGCATGATCGCTAACTACTTCGGCACTATGGTTCCTTCTTATGGAGAGAACAAAGAAGGTGATGAAGAGAGCAAATTCCCTCGCACATTCAACCAACAGTTCGAGAAGAAACAAGACATGCGCTACGGTGAGAACAGCCACCAAGCAGCAGCATTCTACGTTGAAGCAAACCCTGAAGAAGCATCCGTTTCTACTGCTCGCCAAATCCAAGGTAAAGCCCTTTCTTACAACAACATCGCTGACACAGATGCAGCACTTGAATGTGTGAAAGAGTTCGACGAGCCAGCATGTGTGATCGTTAAGCACGCTAACCCATGTGGTGTAGCTCTAGGTGAAGATATCCTAAAAGCTTACGACCGTGCATTCAAAACAGACCCAACGTCTGCATTTGGCGGCATCATCGCATTCAACCGCGAACTAGACGCAGCAACAGCTACGGCTATCACAGAGCGCCAATTCGTTGAAGTTATCATTGCTCCTTCTGTTTCTGCTGAAGCGGTAGAAATCGTTGCGGCTAAGAAAAACCTTCGCCTACTTGAGTGTGGCGAATGGACAACTAAGACAACTGGCTTTGACGTGAAGCGCGTTAACGGCGGCCTACTGGTTCAAGACCGCGACCAAGGCATGGTGTCTGAAGATGACCTTAAAGTCGTTTCTAAGCGTCAACCAACCGCTGAAGAGCTAAAAGATGCCCTATTCTGCTGGAAAGTAGCGAAGTACGTGAAATCTAACGCGATCGTTTACTCGAAAGGTGACATGACTATCGGTGTAGGCGCAGGCCAAATGAGCCGCGTTTACTCTGCGAAAATCGCAGGCATCAAAGCTGCAGACGAAGGTCTACAGGTTGAAGGTTGTGTAATGGCATCAGATGCATTCTTCCCATTCCGTGACGGTATCGACGCGGCGGCTGAAGCGGGCATCAAGTGTGTTATCCAACCGGGTGGCTCTATGCGTGATGACGAAGTTATTGCTGCAGCAGATGAGCACGGCATGGCGATGATCTTTACGGGCATGCGTCACTTCCGCCACTAATCAAAACAAAGCTCTAGGTTTTCCTAGAGCCTTTTTTATTCGTTTAACCGCTCATTAATGTTGGCGTTTTTATCATCAACATTAAGAGAAATTTTAATTTTTAGAGCAAAATCAGATTGCCTAGTTCAAGGAAAACACGCGGAGCTTATGACAATAAGTGAGCATGTTTGACGACGAAATCGGCAATCTGATGAAGCTATCAAAGGTAAAATAAAATGAATGTACTTATTATTGGTGCCGGCGGTCGTGAGCACGCTTTAGGTTGGAAAGCAGCACAAAACCCAAACGTTGAAACAGTCTTCGTTGCTCCAGGTAACGCAGGTACTGCACTTGAGCCAAAACTAGAAAACGTAAACATCGGCGTTGAAGACATCGCCGGTCTAGTGGCGTTTGCTCAAGAGAAAAAAATCGAACTGACTATCGTTGGTCCAGAAGCACCACTCGTCATTGGTGTGGTTGACGCATTCCGCGAAGTGGGTCTGCCTATCTTTGGTCCAACCCAAGCGGCAGCACAGCTAGAAGGCTCTAAAGCATTCACTAAAGACTTCCTAGCTCGTCACGACATCCCAACCGGTTCTTACGCGAACTTCACTGAGATTGAGCCAGCTATCGCTTACGTTCGTGAACAAGGTGCACCAATCGTAGTTAAAGCTGATGGCCTTGCGGCAGGTAAAGGCGTTATCGTTGCGATGACTCTTGAAGAAGCGGAAGACGCAATCAAAGATATGCTAGCAGGCAACGCATTTGGCGAAGCTGGCAGCCGCGTAGTTATCGAAGAGTTCCTTGAAGGCGAAGAAGCGAGCTTCATCGTGATGGTTGACGGCTCTAGCGTTCTGCCTATGGCCACCAGCCAAGACCACAAACGTGTTGGCGACAAAGACACTGGTCCTAACACGGGCGGCATGGGTGCTTACTCTCCAGCTCCAGTGGTAACGCCTGAAATCCACAACCGTATCCTTGAAGAAGTTATCTACCCAACAGTACGTGGCATGGATGCAGAAGGTGCACCTTACACTGGTTTCCTTTACGCTGGCCTAATGATTGACGCTGACGGTACTCCTAAAGTTATTGAATACAACTGCCGCTTCGGCGATCCAGAAACGCAACCTATCATGATGCGTATGGAGTCAGACCTTGTTGAACTTTGCCTAATGGCTATCGACGAGAAGCTGGACGAAGCTGAATCTAAGTGGGATCCACGAGCTTCAATTGGTGTTGTTCTTGCAGCTGGCGGCTACCCTGCTGACTACGCAAAAGGTGACGTAATTTCATTACCGACAAGCGAAGTTGAAGGTCAAAAGATTTTCCACGCAGGTACTGCAAATAACGAAGCTGGCGATGTTGTGACAAACGGTGGTCGTGTACTTTGTGCTACAGCACTAGGTAACACGGTTTCTGAAGCTCAGGAGCGTGCTTACGCGCTAACTAAACAAGTGAGCTGGAATGGTATGTTCCACCGCAATGACATTGGTTACCGTGCGATTGCGCGCGAGCAAGAGCAGTAATAATCACTGCAAAAATACAAAAAGGCGCTTAATTGCGCCTTTTTCGTTTTCTAAGATATAACGACCGCTTACTCTTCTAAAAGCGCAGTTCGCTCGATGCAATCTTGGCTATCTTCCGCCAACATCAACAATTCTTCTACTGAAACCTTTCCTAGCGACTGACTCCCAAGGAATGCAGCATAACTATCGACGCTTGCTAATCGGTTGATCACAAAGCTTGGAAGAGTTTGGTTGAACTCCAAATCTTCATATTCTTTGCCAGAACATGTTTCGAAAGTACTGCCGTCCCAATAACCTTGAATCAACTCCAAACCATCGCTTTTCTGCTCCTGAGTGCGCTCTAGAACAGAGTTAGCTTCTTTTTGGTAGCGTTGTAGTTGTTCAGCTTGAATAGGCAATACACGGTTATCAATGCGATATTGCTGATAGATTGCTTCGTTTTCTTTATTAAAACGAACATGAATACGGTATGGAACCAAATCGTTAACAGAATTGCGCTGTTCACCTTGGCGAACAAACTCTCTTAAGTTGCCATCTTGCCAACGATATTCGCTTTTGTACCAGCCGTAATCCCCAACCGTAACATAATCAGAAGCCGTGTCAGGCGTCGTCAGTTTATTGGTCACCCAGTAAAAGCTTGTGGCATCTCCCATGACTTGGCCGCCAGAGGATTCTACAAATTGATCTAAATTTGAACGAGGGTTGGATGAGGAACATCCGATAATGAGAGAAGATAAAAGTGGAACGATTAGAAATGCTTTGTTCATAAAAACCTGTACCGAGGTGAGGTGAAACTACCTCGGTACAGTTTAGATTATTTCACTGAATCTTTCAGTGCTTTACCCGCTACAAATGCTGGAACATTTGCTGCTGCGATTTGGATTTCATCGCCAGTCTTAGGGTTACGACCAGTGCGAGCTGCACGGTGGTTTACTTTGAAAGTACCAAAACCAATTAGTTGAACTTGGTCGCCGTCTTTAAGAGCATCAGTTACACCGCCAAGAGTCGCTTCTAGTGCTGCTTTTGCTTGAGCTTTAGAAAGGTCCGCTTTTTCAGCAATAAAGTCGATTAATTGGGTCTTGTTCATTAGGTTTCCCTTCTTTGTAATTTTGAATTCGGATTCACTCTAAAACATAAATGCCCTATCTGGCAAAGGTTTGTCGACGATCTTTAGCTCTAATGCCGCACTTTTAGCCATAATATGAGTAATAACTCACAATTTGTTACTTCTTCATCGTATTGAAACCTTGTTTTATAAAGGTTTCGGGCCAATTTATAAGGTACCAGAGCAAGCGTATTTGTTAGAGTACGAACGATTTCTGGATACCTAAATTACATTTATGCAAGGTCAATTATGCTGCTGCTAACCTTATACGTTTCCGTTGCTATCGGAATTTCATTCATCTGTTCTGTTTTAGAAGCCGTGCTTTTGAGTATTAGCCCGAGCTACATCGCTCAACTGAAGCAACAAGATCACCCTGCAGCGGCGTCTTTAGATAAGCTGAAAACAGACATCGATCGCCCACTGGCATCCATTCTTACGCTGAATACTATTGCCCACACGATTGGTGCTGCGACAGCAGGTGCTCAAGCTGCGGTCGTATTCGGTAGCCAATGGCTAGGTGCATTCTCCGCGGTTCTGACACTGGGTATTTTGGTCTTGTCTGAAATCGTACCAAAAACCATTGGTGCGACGTACTGGCGTCAACTGGCTCCTGCATCAGCCACTGTATTGCGCTGGATGGTATTCTTCTTAACACCATTCGTATGGTTCTCAGAGCAAATCACCAAACGACTGGCTAGCGGCCATCAAGCACCAAAAATGCGTGATGAGCTGTCTGCGATGGCGATTCTAGCCAAAGAAAGTGGTGAATTTGCAGAAGGTGAATCTAAAATCTTGAGCAACCTACTGGGTATTCAAGATGTCGCTATCACGCAAGTTATGACGCCTCGCCCTGTGGTATTTCGCGTTGATGCCGAAATGACAATTAATGCTTTCCTTGAAGAACACAAAGACACGCCGTTCTCGCGCCCTTTGGTCTATTCAGAGCAATCGGACAACATCATCGGCTTTGTACACAGGTTAGAGCTATTTAGGCTGCAACAAGCAGGCTGTGGTGATAAATCACTGGGTGATGTGATGCGTCCAATTCACGTGTTACTCAACAACCTTGGCTTAGCAAAAGCTTTTGACCAGATGATGTCTAACCGCTTGCAACTGGCGCTAGTGGTCGATGAATACGGCACAATTCAAGGCCTACTGACATTAGAAGATATTTTCGAGCACTTACTGGGTGAAGAAATTGTTGATGAAGCGGATAAAAATACTGACATGCAAGAGCTAGCATTTCAGCGCTGGGAAAGCTGGAAGGAAAAGCATGGGGTAATTGAGAATCGTGATGACGATGAAGAAGCCGAACCGCAAGAGAAGAAAGAAAGCTAACTCGGCTTTAAACCTCACATAAAACAAAGGCTCCATTAGGAGCCTTTGTTTATTAATGTTCTAGCGTTACGCCTATGTTGCTCACCGCGTCTTCTCGCAGCTCCAAGCGTAAGTCTTTAATCAATTCAATGTCACGCTCTTGAGTTTCACGTAGAGGGCGGAAAATAGCCCATTGCACGTCCCACTCTTCACATACTGCTTCATTTTCTTTCTGATTATCGTTAGTGATTTCTTCACTACCTTGCGCCTGCTCTAAATCAACGACTGTTTGTACCGATTGCTGGCTCAATTTTAACATTGCTTCAAACAGATGCTCGCGATCTAACAAGCCGTGAAGTAACGTCGATAAACCTTGGCACGCATCCATCGCAGGGTATACGCCGTAAAAATTGAAATCGTCTGCACTAGGAAATAACTCTTCCAGCTTTTCTAATTGACGCTCAAAGTTCACTTTTGCCGTTTTGACTGTCAGAATTTCCCAAACACTATCAAGTACATCGCGATAAATACGTGCCTCGGCAAATTCTGTATTTTCACAAAACATGGCATAGTTAGGGTACATACGCTCACATAAGCACGCCATGAAGGTAATTTGTTGCCAAGGTTCTAACTTTTCAAGACGAACCTGAAGTGGATTCTGTAGCATAGTCACTCAATAATTGCAGAAAAAGACAGCGGAAGTGTACTTGATAAATACAAGGGAAAAAAGGCAAGCCTATGAACAATTTCACGAATAAGCTTTATATCCTCACTGAGCACAACGACACCTATAAACAGCTCATCATCAATCAGTCTTTACCTGAGCTGGAAATTTGTGAATCACCAGAAGACGCCGAGATAGTGCTCGCCTCTCCCCCTTTGATTGTAGACCAACTCGATCGCTTTACTCAGTTAGACTGGCTACAGTCTACCTACGCGGGAATCAATACACTCATTAATGATCATTTGCGCCAAGACTACACTCTGACCAACGTTAAAGGCATATTTGGTCCAGCCATCGCAGAGTACGTATTAGGCTATAGTATTCATCACTATCGTCACTTTCAGCTATACCACCAGCAACAATCTCAAAACCAATGGCAACCACACCTATACTCGTCGCTGTCAGGGAAAGTCATGGTTATCTTGGGTACAGGCTCAATTGGTAGCCACCTTGCTCATGCAGCAGCCGCTTTGGGGCTTCACACCGTCGGCATTAACCGTACCGGTATTCCTTCTAAAAGCTTAAGTTTTAAAGATACATTCCACATTAACGAGATCAAAGCCGCGCTCGAACAAGCCGACATCGTAGTCAATACTTTGCCCGCAACCGACGAAACCCGAGCACTGCTTAACGAAGATACACTCAGTTACTGTAAACGTGTATTACTCTTCAATGTAGGACGAGGGGAAACATTGGATAATAAAGCACTGCTGCTCGCACTCAAGAATCATTGGGTTGAACACGCTTTCTTAGACGTCTTTACGCAGGAACCGTTACCACAAAACCACCCATATTGGAGCTTACCGCAAATCACGGTCACGCCCCATATCGCCGCGTTAAGTGAACCGAGGCAAGTGGTGAATATATTCGCACGTAATTACCAGTTATGGCGTGACGGTTTCCAATTGGATAACACGATTGATTTCGAAAAAGGCTATTAATGCTCGATAACCTTCTCAGTGAAATTCGCCAATGCCAGGTATGCGCCGCAAGTCTAACGCATGGGGCAAACCCTGTGATTCAAGCATCTGTGGAAGCGAAACTTCTGATCATAGGCCAAGCACCTGGGATTAAAGTTCACAGGAGTTCCACCCCTTGGGACGATGCAAGTGGGGAGCGGCTAAGGGACTGGTTAGGCATCAAAGTGGATGACTTCTACGATCCCAAGAAAATAGCCATTATGCCGATGGGGCTGTGCTATCCAGGCAAAGGGAAAAGTGGGGATTTACCTCCGCGGAAAGAATGTGCTCCGCTGTGGCACAAACGAGTACGGGCACTACTCCCGAATGTAGAAATGACGCTACTGATTGGCCAATACGCTCAGAACTATTATTTAGCGGACAAGCCTAAAACGCTGACTGAGACTGTAGAACAATGGAAACGTTGGGCTCCACAATATATTCCTTTACCTCATCCGTCGCCACGCAACAACATCTGGCTTAAAAAGAACCCGTGGTTTGAGCGTGATGTTCTGCCATTCATACGCAAACAACTAGCCCCAGCCATCACGCAATAAAAAACGCCGACTTCACTGAATCGGCGTTTTTATAACAATAAGCTTGGCTTACTTGTGGTAAGGCTTAGAAAGCTCGTGTACCGCGTCTACAAATACACCTGCGTTTTCTGGCGGCACATCCAAATGGATACCGTGGCCTAGGTTAAATACGTGACCGGTACCCGCATCGCCGAAGCCTTCTAAGATAGATGCCACTTCTTGACAAATACGCTCTGGCTGAGCATAAAGGATCGATGGATCCATATTACCTTGTAGAGCAACCTTATCGCCGATTCGTGCTTTCGCGTCAGCAATGTTAATCGTCCAATCTAGACCAACCGCATCACAACCTGTAGCAGCAATAGACTCTAACCACATGCCACCATTCTTAGTGAATAGTGTTACTGGTACACGACGACCATCGTTTTCACGGATCAAGCCATCAACGATTTTGTGCATGTATTGCAGTGAGAATAGGTTGTAGTCACGAGGAGTCAGTACACCACCCCATGTATCAAATACCATTACCGATTGAGCACCCGCTTTGATTTGCGCGTTTAAGTATTCGATCACGCTGTCGGCCAGCTTATCTAGAAGCAGATGCAGCGTTTGAGGTTCTGCGTACATCATCTTTTTGATCTTAGTGAACGCTTTAGAGCTGCCACCTTCAACCATGTAAGTAGCCAACGTCCACGGGCTGCCAGAGAAGCCAATCAATGGAACGTCGCCGTTCAAATCTTTACGGATCTGACGAACTGCATTCATTACGTATTGCAGTTCACCTTCTGGATCCGGTAGGCCAATTTTTTCTACGTCAGCTTTACACGTGATAGGGCGCTCAAATTTAGGGCCTTCACCAGTTTCGAAGTATAAGCCTAAGCCCATCGCGTCTGGGATAGTCAGAATATCAGAGAACAAGATTGCCGCATCTAATGGGAAACGACGTAAAGGCTGAAGCGTCACTTCTGATGCCAGTTCTGCGTTTTTACACAGAGACATGAAATCACCAGCTTCAGCACGAGTCGCTTTATATTCAGGAAGATAGCGGCCTGCTTGACGCATCATCCATACTGGCGTGTGGTCTACAGGTTGCTTTAACAGTGCGCGTAAATAGCGATCATTTTTTAGTTCGGTCATTCCGTTAAATTCCAATTCAATCTTGTCTAGTTTTGATGGCAGGTATTCTAACACTGATTCACCTATAAAAGCTGTGTGCTTTGCAACCTAGATCAAGTTATTAACTTTTAAATCAATGCTTAGTTTGCACCCCTTAGGGGAGCATGTTAAAAATTTGTTCGCTAGCGAAAATAACAATTATAAACTGAGTACACAGTACTCAGCATCTCATAACGACATCTTACTTACCCCCTCCACTTGTGGAGGGTTTTTTTTACTTATTTTTCAATATCTTTGGCATTTTCTATTTGCAAAAGCGTATGTTCGATCAATGCTCGAGCGATGGTGCCTTTTGGGGCAATTTCAGGCATATCATTCGGTGAAAACCACTGAGCATCAGACAGCTCACTGTAGTCCGGTTTCAACGCACCACCAGCGTATTCAGCAATGAACCCCATCATCATACTAGAAGGGAAAGCCCATGGCTGACTGCCAAAGTATTCGATGTTTTTTACATCAACACCCGTTTCTTCTTTCACTTCTCTCGCAACACACTGCTCTAATGTTTCCCCAACCTCAAGGAAACCCGCAATCACAGTATACATACCCGTGCGATGACGAGGGTGCTGCGCTAACAGAATTTGGGATTGATTGCGGACAGCGACAATAATACAGGGAAAGATCCTAGGATAATGTAAAGTTCGGCAATCGCTACACTGCATGGCGATTTGATTATGGTTTAAAAATGTTCGCCCGCCACATTGTGGACAAAAACGTATCGTTTGAGTCATGTGCCCATATTGCACCGCTTTACTGGCTAACAAAAAAGCCGCCTCATCCCAATCTAATAACGAACGAAGGGATGTGAGTTCTAATGCTTGCGAGAGCTCTGACTCATTCACCCAATATACTGGCTTATCTAAATGTCGCCCAATACAAATGGCTTGATCAACTGGGATCTCAAACTCAGCGGCACTTCCAAAAGGAAGCGCACCATTTAGCGTCCAAATTTCACTTCCCGCAACAACACACCAATACGCTGGCTCAGTCATTATCTTGTCACTTTTTTTTAACATCCTTGCCTCTCACCGCTTGCAGTTCGTTCATTTTACTGGCAATCTAATTTCATACTAGAGTTGTTGCAAAGAATTATTCCGGCTATTACTTTTAGTATTAACAATAATATGAAATGGATTCCCTGCTTCGGCAATTTACTTTGATCACACGGCTGTGATCAGATCATGAGGACATGGTCATGCTAAATAAATTCAAACAAACACAAGAACAATGGGGTGGCTCACACGAGGTCATCGATCATTGGCTAGAGACTCGTCAATCACTGATTGTCGAATATTGTAAACTTGCTGCACTTCAACCTTGTACCACTAAAAACTCTACTATCGCTGAACTCCCCTCTTCTGATGAACTCCAATCTTTTTGCCAACACTTAGTCGACTATATTTCTGAAGGACACTTCAAGATCTATGACATGGTCATGGATAAGTGGCAGGCAACCGGCTTTAAAGTCACAGAAGAAATCAATCAGACTTATGGGCATATCGTACTCACCACTGAGCCTCTGCTCAATTTCACTGACAGGTACGCCGCCATATCAAATAATGATGAACTTGAATCGTTTGATAGTGATTTATCGCTTATTGGCGAAATCATTGAGGCAAGATTTGAAGTAGAAGATCAACTGATCCAACAGATTGCTGATAGCTTAGCAGTGCCACCAGGCGCGTAAGCTCGATTAATCCAAATCTGCGCTTGAGCTGTTAAGCAGTTCAAGTGCATCGTTACGAGCCGTAAATCTTTTCGGTTAAATTTATCTCGTCATCAGGCTCTAAAGTAACACCTACAAAAAAGGCACCCGAAGGTGCCTTTTTTCGTATCTCTTAACGATTACTCGTCAGAAGAGAAACCAGCGTTTAGAAGTGCAGCTAGGTTATCCGTTGCTTGTTCAGCAGATGGGCCTTCTTGCTCTTCACGTTGCTTTTGACGATCTTGGTGGTATGCGAAACCAGTACCAGCTGGGATCAGACGACCAACAATAACGTTCTCTTTCAGACCACGTAGATCATCACGCTTACCAGAAACCGCAGCTTCTGTTAGTACGCGAGTTGTCTCTTGGAATGATGCCGCTGAGATAAATGACTCAGTAGCAAGAGATGCTTTAGTGATACCTAGTAGTTCACGTTCGAAGCGTACTAGTTCTTTACCTTCTGCTTCTAGAGCACGGTTAGCAATCTTAACTTGAGAATACTCAACTTGCTCACCAGGTAGGAACTCAGAGTCACCAGCGTGTGTAATAGTACACTTACGTAGCATTTGACGAACGATAGTCTCGATGTGCTTATCGTTAATCTTTACGCCTTGTAGACGGTAAACTTCTTGTACTTCGTTAGCGATGTACTGAGTCACAGCGTGAATACCACGTAGACGTAGAATGTCATGTGGAGTTTCTGGACCATCAGCGATTACATCACCACGTTCGATCTTCTCACCTTCGAACACGTTCAGTTGACGATGCTTAGGAATCATTTCTTCATAAGTTTCGCCACCGTCACGAGTGATCACAAGACGACGCTTACCTTTCGTTTCTTTACCGAAAGACACAGTACCTGTGTGCTCAGCAAGAATCGCAGGCTCTTTCGGCTTACGAGCTTCGAATAGGTCAGCTACGCGTGGTAGACCACCGGTGATATCTTTGTTTCCGCCAGATTTCTGAGGGATACGAGATAGTGTGTCACCGATGCCAACTTCAGCGCCATCTTCGATGTTAACAATCGCTTTACCTGGTAGGAAGTAGTGAGCTGGCATATCAGTACCAGGGATCATTACGTCGTTACCTTGGTCATCAACAAGTTTGATAGCTGGACGCATATCTTTACCTGCTGCTGGACGAGCGGCTGCATCTGTCACTTCAGAAGAAGATAGACCAGTTAGGTCATCTGTCTGACGAGAAACAGTAACACCATCGATCATATCAACGAATTGAATGCGACCTGCCACTTCAGTGATGATTGGCATGGTGTGCGCTTCCCAGTTAGCTACAACTTCACCAGCTTCTACTGCGTCGTTGTCTGCTTTGTTCAGCATAGAACCGTAAGGAAGTTTGTGCTTCTCTTTAGTACGGCCGAACTCATCAACAATCGTCATCTCAGATGCACGAGAGGTGATAACCAGTTTCTTCTCTTTGTTGATAACGAACTTAGCGTTGTGAAGTTTCACAGTACCAGTTGTTTTCGCTTGGATGCTGTTCTCTGCTGCTGCAGTAGATGCTGCACCACCGATGTGGAACGTACGCATCGTTAGCTGTGTACCAGGTTCACCGATAGATTGTGCAGCGATAACACCAACTGCTTCACCTTGGTTCACTAGGTGGCCACGTGCTAGGTCACGACCGTAACACTGTGAACAACAACCGAAGTCTGCATCACAGGTAACAACAGAACGCACTTTCATGCTATCTACAGAGTTGTCTTCCATGATCTGACACCACTTCTCATCAATCAGAGTGTTACGTGGGATCAGTACATCTTCAGTACCTGGCTTAAGAACATCTTCAGCTACTACACGACCAAGAGCCAGCTCAGAAAGTGCAACTTTAACGTCACCACCTTCGATATGAGGCATCATGTCGACACCTTCATGTGTGCCACAGTCATGTTCGTGAACTACAACGTCTTGAGCAACGTCTACTAGACGACGAGTTAGGTAACCCGAGTTTGCTGTTTTCAGTGCTGTATCCGCAAGACCCTTACGAGCACCGTGCGTTGAGATAAAGTACTGAAGGACGTTTAGACCTTCTTTAAAGTTCGCAGTGATCGGCGTTTCGATGATTGAACCATCTGGACGCGCCATCAGACCACGCATACCTGCTAGCTGACGAATCTGAGCTGCAGAACCACGTGCGCCCGAGTCGGCCATCATGTAGATGCTGTTGAACGATTCTTGCTGCTCTTCTTCACCATCGCGGTTAACAACCGTTTCAGAAGAAAGGTTATCCATCATCGCTTTCGCAACGCGGTCGTTCGTAGACGCCCAGATATCGATAACTTTGTTGTAACGCTCACCCGCAGTAACAAGACCAGATTGGAATTGCTCTTGGATTTCACGAACTTCTTCTTCAGCAGATTCGATTTCGTCGTACTTCGCTTGAGGTACAACCATGTCGTTGATACCTACAGAAACACCAGAAAGTGCTGCGTAAGCAAAACCTGCGTACATGATTTGGTCAGCAAATACTACCGTGTCTTTAAGACCAAGCTTACGGTACGCTTCGTTAAGTAGGTTAGAGATTTGTTTCTTACCTAGCTTTTGGTTAACGATGCTGTACGGAAGACCTTTCGGTACGATTTGCCATAGCATTGCACGACCAACGGTTGTATCAACTAGTTTAGTCTCTGTAGTGCTATTGCCGTCTTCGTCTACTACTGTTTCAGTGATACGTACTTTAACGCGAGCGTGTAGCTCAGCAGTCTTAGTACGGTATGCCTTCTCAGCCTCTTCAGGGCCAGCAAGGTACATACCTTCACCTTTCACGTTGATTTTCTCACGTGTCATGTAGTAAAGACCCAATACAACGTCCTGAGAAGGTACGATGATCGGATCACCCGATGCTGGCGACAGAATGTTGTTTGTCGACATCATCAGAGTACGAGCTTCAAGCTGTGCTTCTAAAGTTAGAGGCACGTGAACCGCCATTTGGTCACCATCGAAGTCGGCGTTATATGCCGCACACACTAGTGGGTGAAGCTGGATCGCTTTACCTTCGATTAGTACTGGTTCAAACGCTTGGATACCTAGACGGTGAAGTGTAGGTGCACGGTTAAGTAGTACTGGGTGTTCGCGGATTACTTCGTCTAGGATGTCCCAAACGATAGCTTCTTCGCGCTCTACCATCTTCTTAGCAGCTTTGATTGTCGTAGCCATGCCACGAGTTTCTAACTTGCTGTAGATAAATGGTTTAAATAGCTCAAGTGCCATCTTCTTAGGAAGACCACACTGGTGCAGACGAAGGTATGGACCTACTGTGATTACAGAACGGCCAGAGTAGTCTACACGCTTACCTAGAAGGTTCTGACGGAAACGACCTTGTTTACCCTTGATCATATCAGCAAGAGATTTCAGAGGACGCTTGTTCGAACCTGTGATTGCACGACCACGACGACCGTTATCTAGAAGTGCATCAACAGACTCTTGCAGCATACGCTTTTCGTTGCGTACGATGATGTCCGGAGCCGCTAGCTCTAGAAGACGCTTCAAACGGTTGTTACGGTTGATCACACGACGGTAAAGGTCGTTCAGATCTGAAGTCGCAAAACGACCGCCATCTAGAGGTACTAGAGGACGTAGATCTGGCGGAAGCACAGGAAGTACAGTCAGAATCATCCATTGTGGATCGTTACCAGACTGGATGAATGCTTCAACTAGCTTCAAACGCTTAGTGACTTTCTTACGCTTAGTTTCAGAGTTAGTTGTTTCCAACTCTTCGCGCATTTCTTCTGCTTCTTGATGAAGGTCCATAGTTGAAAGCAGATCTTTGATCGCTTCCGCACCCATCTTAGCAGTGAATTCGTCACCCCACTCTTCTAGACGATCCAGATACTCTTCTTCAGTAAGCATCTGAGATTTTTCTAGATCAGTCATACCTGGTTCAGTTACTACGTACATTTCGAAGTAAAGAACACGTTCGATATCACGCAGTGGGATATCCATTAGTAGACCGATACGAGACGGTAGTGATTTTAGGAACCAGATGTGAGCAACTGGTGAAGCAAGCTCGATGTGGCCCATACGGTCACGACGAACTTTAGTTTGTGTAACTTCAACGCCACACTTCTCACAGATAACACCACGGTGTTTCAGACGCTTGTATTTGCCACAAAGACATTCGTAGTCTTTAACTGGACCAAAGATACGCGCACAGAACAGACCATCGCGCTCAGGTTTGAACGTACGATAGTTGATCGTCTCAGGTTTTTTAACTTCACCAAAAGACCATGAACGGATCATGTCAGGTGAAGATAGACCGATTTTGATAGCATCAAATTCTTCGGTCTTATGCTGTGCTTTTAGAAAGTTTAATAAGTCTTTCACATTCAGCTCCTGTAAGGAGTTAAAAGGAGCCCACCCGCTAAAGTGAGCCCCCTTCTACCAAATAATCCCGAGGGATTACTCTTCGTCTTCTAGCTCGATGTTGATACCTAGCGAGCGGATCTCTTTCAACAATACGTTGAACGATTCTGGCATGCCAGGTTCCATGCTATGGTTGCCATCTACGATGTTCTTATACATCTTAGTACGGCCGTTAACGTCATCCGACTTAACTGTTAGCATTTCTTGAAGCGTGTAAGCAGCACCGTATGCTTCTAGTGCCCATACTTCCATCTCACCGAAACGCTGACCACCGAACTGAGCTTTACCACCAAGTGGTTGCTGAGTTACTAGGCTGTAAGAACCAGTTGAACGAGCGTGCATCTTGTCATCAACAAGGTGGTTCAGTTTCAGCATGTACATGTAACCAACAGTTACAGGACGCTCAAACGCATCACCAGTACGACCATCAAACAGAGTTAGCTGACCAGATTCTGGTAGGTCACCCAGTTTAAGTAGTTCTTTGATTAACGCTTCAGAAGCACCATCGAACACAGGAGTAGCAATCGGTAGACCGCCACGTAGGTTCTTGATCAGAGTACGAACTTGATCATCAGACAGTTCAGCAATGTCAACTTTCTGACGAGTATCACCAAGATCGTAAACCTTCTGTAGGAACTCGCGGAACTTATGCAGTTCTTGTTGTTCCTTAACCATTTGGTTGATCTTGTCACCGATACCTTTCGCAGCCAGACCTAAGTGTACTTCTAGGATCTGACCGATGTTCATACGCGATGGTACACCCAGTGGGTTTAGTACGATGTCGACAGGTTGACCTTTCTCATCGTATGGCATGTCTTCAACAGGGTTAATCTTAGAGATTACACCTTTGTTACCGTGACGACCCGCCATCTTATCACCAGGCTGGATGCGACGTTTAACTGCTAGGTAAACCTTAACAATCTTCAGTACACCAGGCGCTAGATCATCACCTTGAGTGATCTTACGACGCTTAGTTTCAAACTTCTTATCGAAGTCCGCTTTTAGCTCATCCCACTGCTCAGCAAGTTGCTCAAGCTGTGATTGTAGCGCGTCGTCTTCTAGTGCTTGCTCTAGCCATTTCTTACGGCCGATTGCATCAAGCTTAGCTTCAGAGTAACCACCAGACAGAAGAACAGCTTTAACACGGTTAAGAAGGCCACCCTCAAGAATTTGGAACTCTTCAGTTAGGTCTTTCTTAGCTTCTTTCAGCTGCATCTGTTCGATTTCAAGTGCACGCTTGTCTTTTTCTACGCCATCGCGAGTGAAGACTTGTACATCAATGATCGTACCTGAAACAGAGTTTGGTACACGTAGAGAAGTATCTTTAACATCAGATGCTTTCTCACCGAAGATTGCACGTAGTAGCTTCTCTTCAGGAGTCAGTTGCGTTTCACCCTTAGGCGTTACTTTACCAACTAGGATGTCGCCACCCTTAACTTCAGCACCAATGTAAACGATACCTGACTCGTCTAGTTTAGACAGAGCAGACTCACCTACGTTTGGAATATCCGCTGTGATCTCTTCAGAGCCCAGCTTAGTATCACGAGCCACACAAGATAGTTCTTGGATGTGGATAGTCGTGAAACGGTCTTCTTGAACTACGCGCTCAGATACTAAGATCGAGTCTTCGAAGTTGTAACCGTTCCAAGGCATGAATGCGATACGCATGTTCTGACCAAGTGCTAGTTCACCAAGGTCTGTTGAAGGACCGTCAGCTAGTACATCGCCACGTGATACAGGTTCACCTGGAAGCACAGTAGGACGTTGGTTGATACATGTGTTTTGGTTCGAACGCGTGTACTTAGTTAGGTTGTAGATGTCGATACCAGCTTCGCCAGGTACCAGCTCATCTTCGTTAACCTTAACTACGATACGAGAAGCGTCTACAGACTGAACTTGACCGCCACGCTTAGCAACAGCTGTAACACCAGAGTCAACTGCGATGTTACGCTCAATACCAGTACCAACTAGAGGCTTATCAGCTTTTAGAGTTGGAACTGCTTGACGTTGCATGTTCGCACCCATCAATGCACGGTTCGCATCATCGTGTTCTAGGAACGGGATAAGCGATGCAGCAATAGATACTACTTGGTTTGTTGCAACGTCCATGTAGTCAACGTGGTCGCGAGGGTGAAGACCAGATTCACCTTTTTGACGAGCAGTGATTAGCTCATCTGCGAACGTACCTTCTTCAGTAAGAACGGTGTTCGCCTGCGCGATTACAAATTGACCTTCCTGGATTGCAGACAGGTAATCAACTTCGTCTGTTACCACACCATCTACTACGCGACGGTACGGAGTTTCTAGGAAACCGTAATCGTTACAACGTGCAAATGCAGATAGCGAGTTAATTAGACCGATGTTTGGACCTTCAGGCGTTTCGATCGGACATAGACGACCGTAGTGAGTTACGTGAACGTCACGTACTTCGAAGCCTGCGCGCTCACGAGTAAGACCACCAGGACCTAAAGCAGAGATACGACGTTTGTGCGTAACTTCTGACAATGGGTTATTTTGGTCCATGAACTGTGAAAGCTGTGAAGAGCCAAAGAATTCTTTAACAGCAGCAGAAATAGGCTTAGCGTTGATAAGGTCTTGAGGCATGATTGCATCAAGGTCACCAAGGCTTAGGCGCTCTTTAACGGCACGTTCTACACGAACTAGACCAACACGGAATTGGTTCTCTGCCATTTCACCTACTGAACGGATACGACGGTTACCAAGGTGGTCGATATCATCAACTTCACCTTTACCGTTACGGATAGCGATCAGCTTCTTCATCACTTCGATGATGTCTGATTCGTCTAGCGTACCGCGCTCTTCTTCTTCTTCACGCTCGATAGAGCTGTTGAACTTCATACGGCCTACAGTTGATAGGTCGTAACGTTCTTCAGAGAAGAATAGGCTTTCGAATAGAGATTCTGCAGCTTCTTTTGTTGGTGGCTCGCCAGGGCGCATCATGCGGTAGATTTCTACCAATGCAGAGATGCGATCTACAGTGCTATCTGCACGTAGAGTGTCTGACATGAATGGACCATGGTCTAGGTCATTCGTGAACAGAACTTCTAGAGCTTTGTGACCTGCTTGAGACAAGTTCGCAAGTGCTTCTAGGCTGATTTCTTGGTTCGCGCCAACGATGATCTCGCCAGTTGCTTCGTTGATGTAATCTTTCGATGCAACTTTACCAACGATGTACTCTACTGGTACTTCGATGTGCTCAACGCCATCTTTTTCAAGTTGACGGATGTGACGAGCAGTAACACGACGACCAGTCTCAACGTAAGTTTTTCCGTTCGCTTCAATGTCGAATGACGCAGTTTCACCACGTAGACGATCAGGAACCAACTCCATAAGTAGAGTTTGGTCTTTCACTTCGAAGTTCACTTTCTCGAAGAACAGATCAAGGATCTCTTCAGTCGATTTACCTAGTGCACGAAGGATGATTGAAGCAGGTAGCTTACGACGACGGTCGATACGTACGAATAAGTTATCCTTAGGGTCGAACTCAAAGTCTAGCCATGAGCCGCGGTAAGGAATTACACGTGCGTTATAAAGAACTTTACCTGATGAGTGAGTCTTACCCTTATCGCTGTCGAAGAACACGCCTGGGCTTCGGTGCAGCTGGGATACGATAACCCTCTCGGTACCATTAATTACGAAAGTACCATTGTCTGTCATAAGCGGAATTTCGCCCATGTAGACTTCTTGTTCTTTAATGTCTTTTACAGTACCTGCAGGTGCGTCTCGATCAAAGATAACTAAACGTAATTTAACGCGTAGTGGCTTTGAGTAAGTTACACCGCGGATTTGACATTCTTTAACGTCAAAAACTGGCTCACCAAGACGGTAGCTAACGTATTGCAGCTCAGAATTGCCGTTGTAGCTCTGAATTGGAAATACAGAACGGAAAGCAGCTTCAAGACCGTACTGACCTTCAGGATCCTGTTCAATAAATTTATCGAAAGAATCAAGCTGGATCGATAACAGGTATGGAATGTCCAAAACTTGTGGACGAGTACCAAAGTCCTTACGGATGCGCTTTTTCTCGGTATAGGAGTAAACCATGGGGTTCCTCAGCTCGCTGATAAGTGACCCAAACTACCCAAAACACTCTCACAGAGGGGGTAGTGACAAACGGCTGTTTACTGTAGTGACCAATCATTTCGAAAACATGAATTGGTTTTTTGCTCGGACGATGATGTTTAAACAGCGGGAAAATTCATCAAAGCCCTACAGCGCAAAAAGGCCGGTGGTTAAATAACCACCAGCCATTAGCCTTACGGCTAAGAAATCAAATAATAATTACTTGATTTCAACAGAAGCGCCTGCTTCTTCTAGCTGTGCTTTAAGAGCTTCAGCTTCAGCTTTGTCAACGCCTTCTTTTAGAGGTGCTGGAGCTGAGTCTACAAGACCTTTAGCTTCTTTAAGGCCTAGACCTGTTGCGCCACGTACTGCTTTGATAACAGAAACTTTGTTACCGCCAGCAGCAGTTAGGATTACGTCAAATTCAGTTTGCTCAGCAGCAGCTTCGCCGCCAGCTGCGCCACCTGCAACTACTGCAGCAGCAGCAGATACACCGAATTTCTCTTCCATAGCTTCGATTAGTTCAACAACTTGCATTACAGACATTTCTGCAACTGCGTCTAGGATTTGCTCGTTAGTAATAGACATAACAATTCTCTTTTAAGTCAACAATAAGTTTATTTAGCAACCAGTGAAAAGCAAGGCTTAAGCCGCAGCTTCTTCTTTTTGGTCGCGTAGTGCAGCGATAGTACGTACCAGCTTGCCAGCAGAAGCTTCTTTCATGCACATCATTAGGCGTGCAATTGCTTCGTCGTAAGTTGGTAGTGTCGCTAGTACTTCAGCATCAGTAACTGCGCCTTCAAATGCAGCAGCTTTGATCTCGAAATCTTTATTCTCTTTAGCGAAGTCTTTGAAAAGACGCGCTGCAGCACCTGGGTGCTCGTTAGAGAATGCGATCAGAGTAGGACCAGTGAAAGTGTCTACTAGACACTCGTAGTCTGTACCTTGAACCGCACGGCGTGCTAGTGTGTTACGAACAACTTTCACGTAAACACCCGCTTCGCGAGCTTGCTTACGTAGAGAAGTCATTGCGCCAACTTCAACGCCACGAGAATCAGCTACAACTGCAGAAAGTGCACCACTGGCAGCTTCGTTGACTTCAGCAACAATTGCTTTTTTGTCTTGAAGATTTAAAGCCATTTGGATTAACCTCTGGTTGTGATTACAGCACTCACTACAAAATGTAATGAGCGTTTACGATGTTATTAAAAACAAATAAATTCGTTTTAAACTACAACATCGCCTACGTAGGTTTTATTAAGCCATATCTCCGAAGAGTACAGCGCCTACGGTCTTGGGATAGATGATTTGAATTGCTTCAAAAATCACCCAACCACAAATATTAGGCGCAGAAGTATACACATAAATCTGCACCTAAGCAAATTAGTTTGCTAGAGTGTTCAGGCTAGCCTGATCAACAGCAACACCAGCACCCATAGTAGTAGAGATGCTTACTTTCTTCAGGAAAGTACCTTTCGCAGAAGAAGGCTTAGCTTTCTTAAGAGCAACTAGAAGTGCTTCTAGGTTCTCTTGAAGCTGGTTAGCTTCGAAAGATGCTTTACCGATAGTAGTGTGGATGATGCCGTTCTTGTCGTTACGGTAACGAACCTGACCAGCTTTAGCATTTTTAACTGCTTCAGCAACGTTAGGAGTTACAGTACCAACTTTAGGGTTTGGCATAAGACCGCGTGGACCTAAGATAGTACCTAGTTGACCAACAACACGCATTGCATCTGGAGAAGCAACAACAACGTCGAAGTTCATTTCGCCTTTCTTAACTTGCTCAGCAAGATCTTCCATACCTACAACATCAGCGCCAGCTTCTTTAGCTGCTTCTGCGTTTGCACCTTGAGTGAACACAGCAACGCGGATTTCACGGCCAGTACCGTGAGGTAGCACAGTTGCGCCACGTACGTTTTGGTCAGATTTACGAGCATCAATGCCTAGGTTAACAGCAACGTCAACAGACTCATTGAATTTAGCAGTAGCTAGTTCTTTAAGAAGAGCAACAGCTTCGTTGATTTCGTACTCTTTAGTTACGTCAACTTTTTCGCGGATTACGCGCATACGCTTAGTAAGTTTTGCCATGATCTTATCCCTCTACCACTAGGCCCATTGAACGAGCAGTACCAGCGATAGAACGCTTCATTGCTTCGATGTCAGCACCAGTCATATCAGCAGCTTTAGTTTCTGCGATTTCTTGGATTTGAGCGTCAGTTACTGTACCCACTTTTTCAGTGTTTGGACGACCAGAACCAGACTTAACGCCAGCAGCTTTCTTAAGAAGAACAGCAGCAGGTGGAGTCTTAGTTAGGAACGTGAAAGAGCGGTCGTTGTAAACAGTAATTACTACTGGAGTAGGAAGACCTTTCTCAATAGATTCTGTTTTTGCGTTGAACGCTTTACAGAATTCCATGATGTTCACACCGTGTTGACCTAGAGCAGGACCAACCGGTGGCGACGGGTTTGCCATACCAGCTGCAACTTGCAGTTTGATATAAGCTTCAACTTTCTTAGCCATGATATTTCCTAATTTTGGGTTCATACGCCAACCTTTCGGTAAGCTCCCCGTATTTTCATTAAAATCTTTTTGCAGTGATACCTGCAAAAAGGCGCGAAATTATAAGCATAATTCGCGCCTTAAACAACCCTAAAAAGGTGATTTTTTATACTCTTTTATTTTGAACAGCTTATTGAATATTTATCCACAGCTTACTCAAATCAATCGAGTCTTAGTCCAGTTTTTCAACCTGACCAAATTCAAGCTCAACTGGCGTTGCACGACCAAAGATCGATACAGACACCTTAATGCGGCTCTTCTCGTAATCTACTTCTTCAACAGTACCGTTGAAGTCAGCAAATGGACCATCGTTAACACGTACCACTTCACCAGCTTCAAACATCGTCTTCGGACGAGGTGCTTCGCTTGCTTTCTCTAAACGGTTAAGAATAGCGTCAGCTTCTTTATCAGTGATAGGTGCAGGACGATCAGAGGTACCACCAATGAAGCCCATTACACGAGGAATACTACGAACTAAGTGCCATGATTCATCATTCATGATCATTTGCACTAATACGTAGCCAGGGAAGAACTTACGTTCGCTCTTACGGCGTTGACCCGCACGCATTTCCACTACTTCTTCAGTAGGTACTAGTACGTCGCCAAACAATTCTTCCATGTTGTGCATTTTAATATGCTCGCGTAGAGACTGTGCTACACGACCTTCAAAACCAGAAAAGGCTTGAACTACATACCAACGTTTTTTTGGAGCTTCACTCATGAATCAGAACCCTCACACCCCAGTAGCAAAAGAAACTAGACGAACCATAATGCCGTCAATTCCCCAAAGTACTAGAGACATAACAATACATACAGCTAGAACGATCAACGTAGTTTGCATAGTTTCTTGGCGAGTAGGCCAAACCACTTTGCGAATTTCAACTCGAGACTCTTGAGCGAACGTGATCGCAGCTTTACCTTTAGTTGTTGTCGCTGCAACGCCAAGTGCGGCAGCAATCAGCACAACTACACCTGCAGCGCGAATTACAACAGACAATTCACCATACAGGTAATTACCCACAACAGCGGCGGCTAGCAGAACAAAAGCGACTACCCACTTAAATGTATCTGCTGCACTTGAGCTATCAGGAGTTTCAGCGTTTGCTTTCATAAAACCAACCTGTGATAAGTCTTAAATATAGACGACAATAACCCCGCTGTTGCAGGGCACATTCCTTTGCGTTGCAATACAACACATTTGACAGCCAAATATCGATGATATTAGCCATCGAATTCTTTGCTGAAAGCGTACATTTGATATGAAATCAAGTTACACTTTTTTTAGCGCAGAAAAAGGGCATCAAATGATGCCCTTTTTACTAGTGGTTAGTCAAATCTTATGCAAAGATTTTAGCTACAACACCAGCACCAACTGTACGGCCACCTTCGCGGATTGCGAAACGTAGACCTTCGTCCATTGCGATTGGAGCGATTAGCTCAACAGTCATTTGAACGTTGTCACCTGGCATTACCATTTCTACGCCTTCTGGTAGAGTGATGTCGCCTGTTACGTCAGTTGTACGGAAGTAGAACTGTGGACGGTAACCTTTGAAGAAAGGAGTGTGACGGCCGCCTTCGTCTTTAGAAAGTACGTATACTTCAGACTCGAACTTAGTGTGTGGGTTGATAGAACCTTTAGCAGATAGTACTTGGCCACGTTCAACTTCGTCACGCTTAGTACCACGTAGTAGTGCACCAACGTTCTCACCTGCACGACCTTCGTCAAGCAGCTTACGGAACATTTCAACACCAGTACAAGTAGTAAGAGTAGTCTCTTTGATACCAACGATTTCTACTTCGTCACCTACACGTAGGATACCACGCTCGATACGACCAGTTACAACAGTACCACGACCTTGGATTGAGAATACGTCTTCAATCGGTAGTAGGAACGGTTGGTCTACTGCACGCTCTGGCTCTGGGATGTAAGAATCTAGTGCTTCTGCAAGCTCAACGATCTTGTCTTCCCATTGCTTTTCGCCGTTTAGTGCACCAAGAGCTGAACCTTGGATTACTGGTAGGTCATCACCTGGGAATTCGTACTCAGAAAGAAGTTCACGAACTTCCATTTCTACTAGCTCAAGTAGCTCTTCGTCATCAACCATGTCACATTTGTTCATGAATACGATGATGTAAGGGATACCAACTTGACGACCAAGTAGGATGTGCTCACGAGTTTGAGGCATTGGGCCATCAGTCGCAGCAACAACTAGGATACCACCGTCCATTTGCGCAGCACCAGTGATCATGTTTTTAACATAATCCGCGTGTCCTGGGCAGTCTACGTGTGCGTAGTGACGAGTTGGAGTGTCGTACTCAACGTGAGAAGTTGCGATTGTGATACCGCGCTCACGCTCTTCTGGAGCGTTATCGATAGATGCGAAGTCTTTCGCTTCACCACCGTACACTTTAGAAAGTGTAGTACAGATAGCAGCAGTTAGAGTTGTTTTACCGTGGTCAACGTGGCCGATAGTACCAACGTTTACGTGCGGTTTCGTACGTTCAAATTTTTCTTTAGACATGGGGTGTCCCTCTAGGTACGGATTTAGGTGGCTTTTAAGACCACGCAACCAAAAAATATGGCGTTATTTAAAATCAAAAGGAAAAGTATGCTTTAGACTGGTGCTAATACCCAGAGTCGAACTGGGGACCTCACCCTTACCAAGGGTGCGCTCTACCGACTGAGCTATATCAGCACACAAATATGAGTTGGAGCGTGCAGCGGGAATCGAACCCGCATCATCAGCTTGGAAGGCTGAGGTAATAGCCATTATACGATGCACGCAACACGTAACTCTTTTGAGCTATTTAACCTTTAGAATATGGTGGAGGGGGACGGATTCGAACCATCGAAGGCAGTGCCGGCAGATTTACAGTCTGCTCCCTTTGGCCACTCGGGAACCCCTCCAAATTTTTAAGCTTCCTTCTCGCTTTCTAATGAAAGGGAAGAAAGTGGTGCCGACTACCGGAATCGAACTGGTGACCTACTGATTACAAGTCAGTTGCTCTACCTACTGAGCTAAGTCGGCACAAGTGGGGCGCATTTTATTGAATGATTTTCCACCTTGCAATACCTAATTTAAAAAAAATTTAAAATTCTCAGCAATTAGTTGCCAGAAGCGACAAATAGGCGAATTTAAGTCGTGAAAATCGGCGTTCTACCCGTTTAGTCATTTGATTTATTAGTTACTTGCTGTATTTTCCATGCTCTTATATTTAATTTTCATAGAGTATTGTATGAGCCCATTTATGTCCTTTGACCGTGCAAGTTGGTCTGAACTAAGAAGTTCTGTACCTATGACGCTATCAGAGTCAGACTTAAAAGAGCTGCAAGGCATCAATGAAAATCTTACGATGGAAGAAGCTGTTGATATCTACCTACCGCTTTCTCGTCTACTGAACTTATATGTCGAAGCTAGGCAAAGTCGTAACTCTGTCCTTCATCAGTTTCTTAGCAAATCTGAGCATGCGCCTCCGTTTATCATTGGTATTGCAGGCAGTGTTGCGGTAGGAAAAAGTACAACCGCTCGCTTACTTAAGGCTCTGCTATCTCGTTGGGAAAACCACCCTAAAGTAGAACTCATTACTACTGATGGCTTTCTTTATCCCAATGAAGTTCTTGAAGAGAAAGGGCTGATGTCTAAGAAGGGCTTTCCAGAGTCATACGACATCAAGCGGTTAGTTCAGTTTGTCTCTGATGTAAAAGCATGCAAGCGTAATGTCGCCGCGCCTGTTTACTCCCATCTCACCTATAACATCACAGACGAAGAAAAGGTTGTCGACCTACCCGATGTGCTTATCATTGAAGGGCTAAACGTTCTACAGACGGGAATGAACTATCCGCACGAACCACATCGTGTCTTTATTTCGGATTTTTTAGACTTCTCTTTATATGTTGATGCAGACAGTCAATTAATTGAAAAGTGGTATGTAGAAAGGTTCATGAAATTCCGACAGGGTGCTTTTGCAAGGCCTGGTTCATATTTTGGCCACTACACAAAATTGACCGAGCCCGCAGCAGTCGAAAAAGCTTCTAGTATCTGGCACTCGATTAATGGCCTGAACCTAGAGCAGAATATTCAACCAACAAGAGAGCGAGCTCACCTTATTCTTAGGAAAGGTGAGAATCACACTGTAGAAGAAGTCTTGTTAAGGAAATAGGAGGCTCACCCCTGCTAATCATTTTTCCTTAATGATATCTCCCCACCAATATAACTTTGTATACCTTGTTCTGTGCTAAGGACTACAGCACCTTGTTCGTCGATCCCCATCACTTCGCCTTCAATCTCTCTCGGTCCGATGATAAGTCTAACGTTTCGTCCCAAGAAATTGTCCAATCGGTTCCAACGTGGAACAAAACCAGCCATTCCATACTGCTCGTAATCTACAAGCGAAGTGCGTAAAGCTTCTATTAAGGATATGGCCAACTCATTTCGTTCCGGTAAATTGCCCTGTGTTGCTCTGGTCAAAGAGGTCCATGGTTGGTCAATATTCTCAGTTCCGGTTTCCATCGCAATATTAAGCCCCATACCAATAACAAGGTGAGCCGCGCCTCCTGCTTGTCCTGACATTTCAACAAGAATACCTGCAAGCTTTTTGTCATTGTGGTACAGGTCATTTGGCCATTTAAGCTTTACCCCATCGATACCTAGCTTTTCTAATGCTTCAACAACCGCGACTCCAACCACTAAGCTCAACCCCATGGCCGCCGCCATACCCGCATCTAAGCGCCAATACATTGAAAGATAAAGGTTTGCACCAAATGGGGACACCCACTGGCGCCCTCTTCGACCTCGGCCTTGCGATTGATATTCGGCTATACATACTGCACCAGATTCCAGTGCATGAGTTCTATCAAGCAAATACTGGTTTGTTGAATCGATCACTGGGATTAACTCTACGCTACCATGACTTTCCAGTGCGCTAAGTTTCTCAATATCCAGTAGCTCAAGTGATTGCGCCAATTGATATCCGCGACCTTGCACGCGGTAGACATCAATTCCCCACTCTTGTATACCTTTGATATGTTTACTGATAGCTGCTCGAGAAATACCTATCGATTCACCTAGTGCTTCTCCAGAGTGGAACTGCCCATCCGACAATTGATGAAGCACGGCTAACTTTGTGTGGTGTTCTTTCATGACATCTTCTCAGTAATGCAGGTTAGGTTCGTCTCTGCGGTTGCTCCCATGAATCTCACTTCATGTTCGAGAGTGATCTGATAACGCTCAAAGACAGCATCTCGTACTGATTTTGCAAGCTTGATAACATCATCCGCAGTCGCATCTTTGTAATTCACCAAAACTAGCGCCTGTTTTGGATGCACTTGCGCACCTCCAACAGTGACGCCTTTAAACTCACATTGATCAATTAACCAACCGGCTGCCACCTTGATCATTCCGTTACTTGGGTAACCTACGATCGAAGGAAACTGAGTTTGCAATCGATCAAACTGATCAACATCGATCTCTGGGTTCTTAAAAAAGCTGCCCGCATTTCCTTGCTGTTTAGGATCAGGTAACTTACTAGTACGAATATCGCACACTGCCTCAAACACACCTCGCGGTGTAAGTTCTGCCCCCGTCAACGATTGCAAAGGGCCATAATGGTTACAAGGTTGCCAACACTTCATTAGTTTCAAACCAATAGCGACAACAATGCCCTTCTCGTATAAAGCATTCTTAAAAATTGAATCCCGATAACCAAACTGACATTCTTCAAGTGATAACCGTTTTATCTCTAAGCTTTGTAAACAAAGAAAATCCACATACTCACATACATCTTTAAATTCCTTGCCATAAGCACCTATATTTTGAATCGGTGCCGATCCTGCACAGCCAGGGATCATCGCTAAGTTTTCTAATCCACCAATAGAATTTTCAATACTCCACTCTACTAAACAAGGCCAATCTTCTCCCGCATTTACCCTTATCTGATAGTGTTCGTCCGTTTCTGTTAGCGTTTTACCGGTAATTCGATTGACAATAACTAAGCCTTTAAATGGTTCCGTGAACAAAATATTGCTGCCTTTCCCTAGGATAAGTTTAGGGATGCCCGCCCAATCAGAATTTTGGTATATATCGACTAGCTCTTGGGTCGTAGAGACTTCAACGAGGTAGTCACAGTTCTGTTTGATTCCAAAGGTATGAAACGGTTGTAAATTGGCTTGAGGATTAAATTGCATGGTCACGATTACTTAAATTAAACTCTCAGCATTCTATCCTAGATATTACTTATAGTGCAGTGACTGAATGAACAATGTCATGATCGAGCAACTCGACCCAATTAAACTCCCTCTGATCAAACGCTTTTATAAAGAGCACTATCCATCCGGGAAGGCGAACAAGAGTGAACTCATTATTGCTCTTTATATCGACACCCAGGTAAACGGTGTCGTTCGATTTAGAACGATAGATAAATATCGACTACTGACCGGAATGGCTATTAGCACTGAGAAACGAGGACTGGGGCTCGGTCACTCCCTTATGGAACATTGCCAGGCAGAAGTGCTCAATAACAGTGATTATTGCTTCGCCTACGCTCACTTAGAAAGCTTCTATAAACGGCACGATTTTCAAGTAATCAATGCAAAAGAGCTTCCAAACAGTTTGCGAATTTTGTATGAGCGCTATACCAATAGCGGTAAAGATCTCATTCCAATGCATTTTCAGCTAAATTGTTAGAGAATCTCTCTATTTTCTAGTATTGAGATACGCTACTTTGGTAAAATTACAGATTCGCAATTTTGCAAAACTTTAAGGTAAGACACCCAATATGATTGCCAGTAGGAATCCATTCGAACAGTTGCCGACCATAGCGCAAGATCCTGATAAGTTTGAAGTACTACTTTCTGCAGAAGAATTCAGAACTCGTTTATTGCACTCAATAAAGCATGCTGCGAGCAGAATATCTTTGGTTGCTCTTTACCTAGAAGATGATGAAGCAGGCCGAGAAATTTTAACGGCTCTATATGAAGCTAAACAACGTAACCCTGAGCTAGATATTAGTGTTTGTGTCGATTGGCATAGAGCTCAACGTGGGCTAATTGGTGCAGAATCTTCTGAAGGCAATGCTGCCATGTATAAGGCCTATGCGTCTAAGTATGAACACAAAGTTCCGGTATTTGGCGTACCTGTACGTGGCCGTGAAGTATTTGGTGTATTACATCTTAAAGGCTTCATCGTTGATGACACGGTTATCTACAGTGGTGCCAGCCTTAATAATATCTACTTGAATTACCATGACCGCTATCGCTTTGATCGCTACCACGTCATCGAAAATAAAGAACTAGCAAACTCGATGTTTGAGTATGTGCGTTCCGAAATGATTGAAGATCCGGCTGTAAACGACCTATGCGGTAATCACAAGCCGACGACTAAAGAAATAAAACCAGCAATCAGACAGCTTCGCGCAGCGTTATCTCGATCTGAATATCGCTTCGATAGCCAAGAGGTCACTCCTGAGCAGGTTGCGTTAACACCACTTGTTGGTATTGGTAAACGTCGTAACCAGTTAAATCAAGGCATCAATCAACTTATCGCTCAGGCGAAAGACGAAGTCTTCATTTGCACACCATATTTCAACTTTCCAAAAAGCTTAGCGAAGGAAGTGAAGAAGGCACTGAAGCGTGGCGTAAAAGTAACGATCGTTGTTGGAGATAAAACCGCGAACGATTTCTTTATTTCGCCTGAAGAAGAGTTTAAAACCATAGGTGGGCTGCCTTACCTATATGAACTAAACCTACGTCGTTTTGCTAAAGCCAACGAGGCTAACATCGCGAGCAGAAACCTATCAATTCATGTTTGGAAACATGAATCGAATAGCTTTCACCTAAAAGGCATCTGGGTCGATAAACGTTATATGCTGCTAACAGGTAATAACCTAAATCCGAGAGCATGGAAACTTGACTTGGAAAACGGGATTTTTGTTCAAGATCACTACAACCACCTTGCAGATAAATTCCAGCAAGAAGTTGATAATATCTTGGAACAAACAGAGCTTATCTGTACCTATAAACAACTAGATAAAATTGAAACGTATCCAGATGCGGTACAGAAACTGATCAGGAAAATCACACGAGTCAAAGCAGACCGTATTCTAAAGCAAATCCTATAACTAAACGCTCAGCACTTGCTGAGCGTTTTCTTTTAGCGCTATGTAGTTTTTCCTACTCGCTTATTTCTTTCTAGCATCAACGAACTCTTTTTACTTCACCTAAAAGTGACCATCTAGATCACTACCGTGAATGTTGGTCTCACGCTGTGCTAAAGTTTTCAACTTTAGTTCGGCTAGCAGAATATTACATAGTTCTTCTTTGCTGCTTTGCTTTAAAGAAACTTTAAATTAATTCATTCCCATCAATTAGCTTCTAGAAAGGCAATTATCGCTCCATTACAAACAAGCGATTTCAGCTACGAACGGAGATGATGCTATAGCGAGCCTAGAAAGCCTCCACCCCAAAAATTGGTCCTGATTGTAGTATCTTAACATTTGTTAACGAACTACACTCCTCCTTAGAAGCTAGGAGCAAACAAGTGAGTATAATTCAGGTCAGATACGACCAGGTGAACTTGCAATGGTTTAACGCTTGGTAATAGAGCCCAGCACTGTTTATGTTTGTAGCAAGCATACATAGAACGATAGGGGTTTCCCCCTCCAACTTTTCAAGTGCTTACATTTCAAAGTTGGCATAAACAATATGGGGCTTACACGCTTCGTAATAAGGGACGGTTAACAGAAGTAATTGAGAGAAGCTTTGAAAGTAACAATAGAAAGCTGTAAACGTAAAAAAGCCCGATACGTGAGTATCGGGCTCTTCTAATAAGTGGCGGAGTGGACGGGACTCGAACCCGCGACCCCCGGCGTGACAGGCCGGTATTCTAACCAACTGAACTACCACTCCGCAGTGGACTACTTGTCACTATGGACAAGTCGTTCATAATTTA
>NZ_RZIS01000006.1 GCF_005281835.1 Vibrio profundi | reverse complement strand
TTTGCTTGGCGACCATAGCGTTGTGGACCCACCTGATTCCATGCCGAACTCAGAAGTGAAACACAATAGCGCCGATGGTAGTGTGGGGCTTCCCCATGTGAGAGTAGGACATCGCCAGGCTTTAAATTATGAACGACTTGTCCATAGTGACAAGTAGTCCACTGCGGAGTGGTAGTTCAGTTGGTTAGAATACCGGCCTGTCACGCCGGGGGTCGCGGGTTCGAGTCCCGTCCACTCCGCCACTTATTAAAAAAGCCCGATACGTGAGTATCGGGCTTTTTTACGTTTCTAGCTTATTACTTTAACCGCTTAGTTGTTGCGAGCCTTTCAGCTACCTTTGAGAGAGCTCCTCTCCTATTCAATCGCTTTTCATTATTATTTTTCCTGACTTCTTCTCGAAAATATACTCTGAGCTATCAATCATACAAAGCCAAACTTACTATTAGCTTTCTTTATCTTTTAGTGATTTGTACTCCAAAAGGCGTGGGCAGATTGAGAAGACTTTCATGCCGCTAGACGAGCTTACCCCCCTATACATAATTAAAGTGTGATGACGACGCAGGTGAGTGGTGGCGTTATGACAACAGTTATGTATCTAATAAGATAATTTTGTATCTGACTTTAATGCATTTACGAGAGAACTTCGTTGGATTACTGTTGTGACTTTCTGGTTATCGTCAATAGATCTACTCTATAAGATACCGATGAATGTAGTTCAATATTACAAATAAGGTTTTTGATGAAGTGAGTAGGGCTCGGGAAGAAGTCTACTGTAAGTATTTTTTATGGGGTTGATTAACTTTGATGTATGAAAGCAAACAGTTCCACATTGTAAGAGAAATTAAGTCTAGTTAATTAGGTCGGTAGGCCTCTATCTTTTGGAGTTGTGCGCACGCTTTTAATCGCTCGACTAATTGTTTGTCATAATAGGATATAGGTTGGGCTATCAGTTTGGTTAGAGGCAGTTTCGGATAGACTATTAAAGTGATCCTCCTAATACGTTAAGAACTCTTTGTGTTAGCTAGTAAGAGGGGCGTGTTTTACCCTAAGGGTGCTCTCCTGTGACTTTATTACAAATACTAAGTATCAGTTGCTAAAGCCTAGTGAGCTTATCAGAATCAAAAAATCATTCGGTATTGATAACGTTTGAGTATTGCTTGATCTCTGGTGTTGCAGACGGATGAATGGCAGTAACAAACAAGGCATTTGTTACTGCGTTAGTAGAGTACTTTATTCAGCTATTTAACCTCTGCTTCGTTCGTGCTTTCTAACTCTTTTTCGGCTAGCTTTGCTTTTTCAATCATTGGTGTAATTGTTGAGCCTTGCACCAAAATAGAGAACACGACAACAGCGTAGGTCATGACCAAGATGATCTCTTTTACGTCGATTAGCTTTTCTGGAATAACAAGTATGCCTGATGGTATTGACAGTGCCATTGCCAGTGCTAACCCCCCACGTAAACCACCCCAAGTTAGGATCTTAATTGCCCAAGGGTTGTAGGTACGGTAGCGTTTGAATCCAATATAAGAAATGAAAACACTTAAGTAACGAGCCGCAAGTACTAAAGGAATAGCAAACGCCATTAGTATCCAGTCTTCCTGATGGAATTTGAAGAGTAGCATCGACATACCAATTAACAGAAATAGCACGCCATTTAAAAACTCATCCACTAACTCCCAGAAGTGGTCTAAGTGCTCTTCACTCTCTTTTGAGAATCCGATAAAGCGTGTCCAATTACCTATCATTATCCCTGACACAACCATAGCTAGTGGTCCAGATACGTGAATAACGTCAGCGAATACATAGCCAGCGGTTGGCACACCAATAGTAAGCAGAAGCTCCATTGAATGATCATTGGTTGAGCTGATTAGGTAGTGAAACAGTAGCCCTAAAGCGAACCCGTAAGCGATTCCACCAATTGCTTCTTGGAAAAATAGAAAGCCGACACTTGATACCGTTGGTGTCTCTGTACCAAATGCAATTGTGAACAGAGTGACAAAAATAACCAAGCCAAACCCATCATTAAATAGGGATTCTCCTTCGATTTGAGTGGAGATTCTTCTTGGTGCATCGAGCTTCTTCACTATTGCCAGTACCGCGATTGGATCCGTTGGAGATATTAAAGAGCCAAACAGTAAGCAGTAAACAAAGTCGAATTGAATTCCAATGAGCTGACAGAACCAGTAAAGCACGCCACCGATAAAGAAAGTTGAAAACAGGGTGGCACCTAATGCCAGTATGGTAATTTCCCACTTCTGATCTTTTAGGTTAGGCAGTTTAATACCTAAGCCGCCTGCAAACAGTAGAAAACCGAGGATCCCCTTGAGAAGGAAGTCTTCAAAGTTAATGCTGGTCATGGTCTCAGTGGCAATTTCAGTTAATTGAAACCAATCATTTTGACCTGCGATTAATATCAATAGAGAAAGCATCATAGCGCCAGCAGTAATGGCGATAGTCGTTTGCATTTTCCCTATTTTGCTGTTGACGAAGGCGATAAGCATTGCTGCCGCGGATAGAAAGCAAAGCGTATAGTAGACGGACATAGTTGACTCATGAATGTAACTAAATATTTCACTGGATTTTCATGGCTCAGCGCTTAAATAGCAACCATTTTCTGTCATGCTTATGTAAGTCTTTATTCTTGGTGTTTTGTCTAGATTAGCCATTTTAGACGTCTAGATTTCTACAATTTATATGGTAGGATGTTTAGATAATTAAAGGAATGAGGCTGTACTGTGGGAAGTAATGTAAAGCAACAGATTGAAGCTCAATTAAAAGAACGTATCTTGCTGATTGATGGTGGCATGGGCACCATGATCCAAGATTATAAGCTTGAAGAAAATGATTACCGCGGTGAGCGTTTCTCTGATTGGCATTGTGACCTTAAGGGTAATAACGACTTACTTGTTTTATCTCAGCCTCAACTGATCAAAGAGATCCATAACCAGTACCTAGAAGCTGGCGCGGATATTCTAGAGACTAATACTTTTAACGCCACGACCATTGCGATGGCGGATTACGATATGGAGAGTCTCAGTGAAGAAATTAACTTCGCTGCGGCGAAACTTGCACGTGAAGCGGCTGACGAATGGACAGCGAAAACGCCAGATCGCCCTCGTTATGTAGCTGGTGTATTAGGCCCTACCAACAGAACTTGCTCGATTTCTCCTGATGTAAATGATCCAGGCTACCGTAACGTGAGTTTTGATGAGCTAGTTGAAGCTTATTCTGAATCGACTAAAGCGCTTATCAAAGGCGGATCTGACCTAATTCTTATCGAAACTATTTTTGATACGCTGAATGCCAAAGCGTGTGCTTTTGCTGTGGACACGGTATTTGAAGAGCTGGGTATCACGTTACCAGTCATGATCTCCGGTACCATTACCGATGCTTCAGGTCGTACGTTGTCAGGCCAAACTACGGAAGCATTCTACAATGCATTGCGCCATGTAAAACCGATTTCTTTTGGTCTGAACTGTGCTCTTGGCCCAGATGAGTTGCGTCCTTATGTCGAAGAGCTCTCTCGAATTTCAGAAAGCAACGTATCTGCGCACCCGAATGCGGGCTTGCCTAATGCTTTTGGTGAGTATGACCTATCCCCTGAAGATATGGCTGAACATGTCCAAGAGTGGGCTCAAAGTGGTTTCCTCAATCTCATTGGTGGTTGTTGTGGTACAACACCAGAGCATATTCGTCAGATGGCTCAAGTAGTAGAAGGTGTTAAACCTCGTCCATTACCTGAGATTAAAGTTGCTTGTCGCTTATCTGGACTAGAGCCGCTTACAATTGAGAAAGATACTCTATTTGTTAATGTCGGTGAACGGACTAACGTTACCGGTTCAGCTCGCTTTAAACGATTGATCAAAGAAGAGTTGTATGACGAAGCGCTAGAAGTGGCTCGTCAGCAGGTCGAAAGTGGCGCGCAAATCATCGATATTAATATGGATGAAGGGATGCTAGATGCTGAAGCTTGTATGACTCGCTTCTTGAACTTATGTGCGTCTGAGCCTGAAATCTCCAAAGTGCCGATCATGGTCGATTCTTCTAAATGGGAGGTTATCGAAGCCGGTCTTAAGTGTGTTCAAGGCAAAGGTATCGTTAACTCTATTTCTTTGAAAGAAGGCAAAGAGAAGTTCGTCGAACAAGCGAAGCTGATCCGTCGTTATGGTGCCGCGGTTATCGTGATGGCATTCGATGAAGTGGGGCAAGCGGAAACGCGTGAGCGTAAATTGGAAATCTGTACTAATGCTTACCGAATTTTGGTTGATGAAGTCGGCTTCCCACCAGAAGATATTATCTTCGACCCGAACATCTTTGCTGTTGCGACGGGTATCGATGAGCACAATAACTATGCGGTTGATTTCATTGACGCCGTTGCCGATATCAAACGTGATTTACCACATGCGATGATTTCGGGTGGGGTATCTAACGTATCTTTCTCTTTCCGCGGTAATAACTACGTACGTGAAGCAATTCATGCGGTATTCCTATATCACTGTTTTAGAAATGGTATGGATATGGGGATTGTGAATGCTGGCCAACTAGAAATTTACGATAACGTCCCAGAAAAGCTTCGTGAAGCTGTTGAAGATGTGGTTCTAAACCGCCGCGATGATGGTACGGAAAGGCTACTCGACATCGCTCAGGAATATCTAGATAAAGCAGTGGGCAAAGAAGATGATGCCTCTGCCTTAGAGTGGCGTACTTGGCCAGTAGAAAAGCGTTTAGAGCACTCTTTGGTAAAAGGTATTACAGAGTTTATCGTTGAAGACACCGAGGAAGCCCGTGTTAATGCGGATAAGCCTATCGAGGTGATTGAAGGGCCATTGATGGATGGCATGAACGTCGTTGGCGACTTATTTGGTGAGGGCAAAATGTTCCTCCCACAAGTTGTGAAATCGGCTCGCGTAATGAAGCAGGCGGTGGCTCATTTGGAACCGTTCATCAACGCCTCAAAAGCGGCTGGGACGTCTAATGGTAAGATCTTGCTTGCAACCGTAAAAGGTGACGTACACGATATCGGTAAAAATATCGTTGGGGTTGTACTTCAATGTAATAACTACGAGATCATTGATTTAGGTGTCATGGTTCCGTGTGAAAAGATCCTACAGGTAGCCAAAGAAGAGAACGTTGATATTATCGGTTTATCCGGTTTGATCACTCCATCATTAGATGAAATGGTACACGTTGCCAAAGAAATGGAACGTCAAGGGTTCACTCTTCCTTTATTAATTGGCGGTGCGACCACTTCTAAAGCACATACCGCGGTAAAAATTGAGCAAAACTATTCAGAGCCGGTTGTGTATGTAAACAATGCTTCTCGAGCTGTAGGTGTGTGTACTTCACTGCTCTCTGAAGAATTGAAACCGACATTTGTCGAGAAGTTAGATTTAGATTATGACCGCGTTCGCGATCAACATAATCGCAAAACACCTCGAACTAAGCCAATCTCATTACAGAAAGCGCGTGATAACAAAGTCGCTATTGATTGGAAAAACTATACCCCTCCAGCGCCAGCGAAACCTGGAGTGCATATCTTTGATGACTTCGATGTCTCGACTTTACGTCAATACATTGATTGGACCCCATTCTTTATGACTTGGTCTTTAGTGGGTAAGTACCCAGCAATTTTAGACCATGAAGAGGTAGGTGAAGAAGCGCAGCGCCTGTTTAAAGATGCGAACGATTTGTTGGATCGTGTTGAGCAAGAGAAGCTGCTAGAAGCTCGTGGTATGTGTGCAATGTTCCCTGCTAATAGTGTGGGTGATGATATCGAAGTGTACACTGACGAATCTCGCACAGAGGTTCTAAAGGTCTTACATAATCTTCGTCAGCAAACTGAGAAACCGAAAGGGTATAACTACTGTTTATCAGACTATATTGCTCCGAAATCGAGTGGCAAAGCTGATTGGATTGGTGGTTTTGCGGTGACTGGCGGTATTGGTGAGCGTGAGTTAGCGGATGAATATAAAGCGCAAGGTGATGACTATAATGCGATCATGATTCAAGCAGTAGCCGACCGTTTAGCGGAAGCATTTGCTGAATATCTGCACCAAGTCGTACGTAAAGATATTTGGGGTTATGCTCCAGATGAAGACCTAACAAATGATGATTTGATTCGAGAGAAGTATCAAGGTATTCGCCCTGCTCCTGGTTACCCAGCATGTCCAGAACACACCGAAAAAGGTACTCTGTGGGAGTTAATGAAAGTAGAAGAATCGATAGATATGTCGTTAACCACAAGCTATGCAATGTGGCCGGGTGCATCTGTATCCGGGATGTATTTCTCACACCCTGATTCTCGCTATTTTGCGATTGCCCAAATTCAGAAAGATCAAGTGGAAAGCTACGCTCAGCGTAAAGGCTGGGATATGCTAGAAGCGGAGAAATGGTTAGGACCAAATATTAATTAGTGCTTCTAAGCTGTGCATTGAACACAAAAAAGGGTTGCTGTTGAGCAACCCTTTTTTAATGTTGTTTAATTTTCAAAAAGTTCTTTATGAAGTTTTTGAATAGCCGCTCTGGATTCCGATTCATGAAGCAAGAAACACAGGTTATGTGGGCTAGCACCGTAGCAGATCATTCTTAGGTTAAAATCTTCAAGGGTGCCAAAGACATGCTTAGCATAGCCTTTGCTTTCACTCATGTTGTTACCAATCAACGCAACTAAGCATAGATTGTGTTCTACCTCTACGGTACATAACTCTTCAAGTTCGACTCTTACTGCTTCAGGTAATTCAGGAGCACCGCCAGCGGTATCGGTTTGATCAAGAGTCAATGACACACTGATCTCGGATGTCGTGATGAGATCGACTGAGATCTTGTGCTTAGCAAGGATCTCAAACACTTTCGCTAAGAAGCCATAAGCATGGAACATGTTAGCGCTACGAAGGGTAACCATGGTTTGATTGCAACGTAGGGCAAGGGCTCTGAATAGAGGAGAGCTTTCCACTTGCTGGCGAATCCAAGTCCCGCCTTTTTCTGGCTCTTTTGATGAACCAACGAACACTGGGATTTGGTGACGAAGAGCGGGCACTAGCGTCGAAGGGTGTAAAATTTTCGCGCCAAAGTTAGCCATTTCAGAAGCTTCACTAAAACTGATCTCTGGAATAGGAGAGGCTTTAGGCGCAATGCGTGGGTCTGTGGTGTATATACCTGGAACGTCAGTCCAGATCTCTAATCCCGCCGCTTGTACTGATTCTGCAATCAGTGCCGCCGAATAATCACTGCCACCACGGCCTAAGGTAGTGGTGTTGCCTTCGTTGTCTGAGCCGATGAAACCTTGTGTTATCACCACATACTCTTGGCATAGAGGGATAAGCTTCTCTTGGGCTAGGCGCGCAATTTCTTCAAGCTGCGGTTCTGCCTTACCGAATACACTGTTGGTACGAAGTACTTCTCGGATATCAAAACGAACCGCCGCAATGCCTCGCTCACGCATAAGTTGGGTGAGGAGGTGCGTTGACATTAGTTCTCCACAAGCAACTAGGTGGTCGGTGAGCTTTTTGCTTGATTGGAATGAAGCGGCTTCTGCAGCGCTCCCAATATTGTCCAAGATTAGGTGAACTTCTTTTTCTGCTTGTGTTGGATCGGCTAATTGATCCAATACCGCGTGATGAATTTCTGCGATTTGATTCAGTAGAGCTTGGCGGCGCTCTTTTTCTTGTACGCCATTGGCTAGTTCAACCAATAAATTGGTTACGCCAGAGCAGGCACTGCTGACTACGAGTTTAGTGCTAGGATTATTTTCAATAATGGCAGCACAACGGCTCATCGCCTCAAAATTGGCAACACTTGTTCCGCCAAATTTAGCGACATTAAAAGAACCAGCTACATTAAATGTGCTCACGACATTTCTCCCACGACTTCCTAAGATAAATTACAGTTGGTAATCCAACATCCAATGTTTGAAGAGAGTTTTAGAGCAAAAAGAGAGGAATTATTTGAATAGTCACCTCAGAAGCTCTTCACCATATAGAAATGGCGACAGTTGATAGGATTCAGCCTAAACAACCGATAGTTAGAACCCACATGTTCTAATTACCTCGGCATTGCTCCCCCTGAATGTTTTGTATTGGAAATGAGGTTCCACAAAACATCTACCTGGGCAATGCTCCTCTTCTGCTAGATAGCTATTTCATTGAACGTTTTTGTGACCTGAATGTCAATTGGTAAAGTGACAGAAAAGTAAAATTATTTTAGCAACAATGTGATGGTGGTTTGACCTGTATACCTTGGGCTAATTGCTGCAAGTGGAAAATTGCTTTAATGTATTTGTTCACATCATTGTATGCAGGGAGCTCCCATGTCGATTACCAGTTTTATTCCACCTCATCGTACGCTTATGGGGCCAGGACCATCAGATATTTCACCACAGGTGCTTCAAGCATTAAGTCGCCCAACTATCGGTCACTTAGATCCACTGTTTATAGGCATGATGGATGAGTTAAAGCAGCTACTCAAATACGCTTTTCAAACTGAAAATGAGTTCACGATAGCGGTATCAGCTCCTGGCAGCGCAGGTATGGAAACATGTTTTGTTAACCTGATTGAACCTGGAGAAAAAGTATTAGTTTGTCGTAACGGTGTTTTTGGTGAACGAATGCGCGAAAATGTCATTCGTTGCGGTGGAGAAGCCATTGTTATCGATGATGAATGGGGTGCTCCGGTTTCGATTGAGAAAGTAGAGCAAGCTCTTAAAGACAACCCTGACGTAGCCGTTGTGGCCTTTGTTCACGCCGAAACATCTACAGGTGCCCTATCTGATGCCAAAGCGATTTCAGAGTTAGCGAGACAATATGACGCGTTGACGATTGTCGATGCGGTAACTTCACTAGGAGGTGTGCCACTACTGGTCGATGAATGGCAATTGGATGCCGTGTATTCGGGGAGCCAAAAGTGCCTATCTTGTGTACCTGGGCTCTCACCTGTCACTTTTTCACCAAAGGCTGTGGAAAAGATTCAGGCACGTAAAGCACCAATCCAAAGCTGGTTCTTGGATCAAAGTTTAGTGCTTGGTTATTGGAGTGGGGAAGGTAAACGTAGTTATCACCACACGGCGCCAGTGAATAGTTTGTATGCTTTACATGAGTCATTGGTTCTTCTAAAAAATGAAGGCTTAGAAAACTCATGGGCACGACATAAGGCGATGCACAATAAACTGAAAGTTGGCTTAGAAAAGCTTGGCTTCAGTTTTGTCGTAGAGGAAGCGAGTCGCTTACCTCAGTTGAACGCTATTTACATCCCAGATGGGATAGATGAAGTAAAAGTTCGTAGTCATTTATTGGAAGAATATAATCTTGAAATTGGTGCCGGCTTAGGGGCTCTGGCAGGAAAAGCTTGGCGTATCGGTTTAATGGGCTATGGAGCTCGTAGTGAAAATGTCTCTCTATGTTTGAGAGCTTTAGAAGAAGCGCTGCAATAACAGAAAGGAGGCTAAAGCCTCCTTTTTATTATTCACTTTTTGTCGCTGACTGAGCCACAGAAGGCTTTTTATATTGAACTTTTGAGAAGTCTTTGTTTGGAAATAAAAACATTGCTTCAGTTCGAATTTGCTCTGCTCGACTAGTGTCTCCTAACCCCTGATAAGCAAGAATTAAGTTACTGTAAAAGGCTGGCCGGGGTTTACTTTTGATTATCTCTAGTGACCAATCAACATATGGCTGAATTAATGTTGGGTCTGCAGTATACAAACCGATATTGAGATAGGTGCTGTATACATCCCAGTCGAAACGGTCTTTCCAAACGACGGGATTGGTGACTTCATTAAGTAAATCAGGGTTCTTAGGTTTAGATTGTTCGAACTTAGTGAGAACGTAGTTGGTATGCAAAGCGCTGACCATATAAAAGGTCACGACAATTGGTAGCACTAAACTAAGCACTCTGAAAAGCGTTTTACTGATAATGCTGAAGCTTTGTTCTGAATAGCTAGAAACTCTTTGATCCACCCAATACAGTAAAATAATAAAAGTGATCCAATGAATTGCCGAGTGATAAAACGGGTATTCCAATTGAGAATGTAAGGTAATTGGGATAAACAACGCGAACATTGCTAATCGCGTGCCCTTATTCGCACTTATTATCCGAGTTAGTACCATCAATGCTGCAAGAAGAATACCTATGATAGGGACTATGCCTCCCTCAACACCCCAATACAGTAATTCATTATGCGGGTGATCCATTGATGGTAACCCTGGCGTGTAGCTGCTGTTGAGTTGATGCTGTCGTGCGGTGTAAAGAATATATTCTGATTCGAACTTTCCATAGCCATACCCAGTGAAAGGCTTCTCGATCATCATATCCAGAGATTGTGCATACATATAATCTCTTGGGCTATCTAAATCTGCTTTCTTAGCTGCTAAGCTGCCACCTTCTCCTGCATTGTAGCTTGAAAGTATGATACCAGTGATAACTCCGAGCACGACGGAGACACACCATCCAATAAATCGTTTTGGAGTGGAATACTTATAAAGATAAGGGAGCACAAAAGCTCCAGCTAAAGTGGCCGATAGCCAACCTGTTCGTGATGCCAGTGTCACCAATAATGGAATCGTTAGTAATGGTAAAACATACAACAGACTAACTTTACTGAGTCGTTGGTTGTATTTGTGAGGTTGCCGTGCAAGCAAGTAGGCAGAAATGACGAGCCCTGTAGCTAGAAAACTCGCCATAACATTGGGTTGTTGGAAAATGCCATATGGGCGATTGGCTATGGTGTTATAACCAAAAAAATTACCAGGCTCTAGAGCGAGAAATTGTATGTAACCAAACGCAGCTTGAATGGTGACAGCTAAAGCGATAAACCACAGTAACCGTTGCTTTTGACTATTGGTAAAATGAAATTGCTGTAATAGTAAAAACAGAGAAAAGCCAGCCCATAAGCCAATCAGTCTTGATGATGCGTTTGATAAGTCTGAGTCGGGGTACAAAACGGGAAGTGTTAAGATGATGCAGCTGATCAGCAAACCGATTGTCAGTTTTGAGTAGCGGAAGAACCGGTTACTCGCCAACTGATAAAACCCGATGGCTAGAGTAAAGCTTAATACTAACCATGTTGTTGTATTAAATGAGAGAGCTAAGCCTGCTCCTCCTGGGTTCGGCATAAAGAAATGCATGGCGAGTAAGAAGACTATGCCAAGAGTGACTAAAAATGGTTTGTTTAACGGTAAGCGCTTGAGCTGAGGCTCTAGCTGTGTACCGCTAGTATGTATCGTTGCCATAAAAAGTGGTTCCTGAAAGAAGAAGAGCTTGCCTTTATGTTGGGCAAGCTCTATTACTTTAGCGTTTTTTATTACTTTAACATAGGCTTAAGGAACCTGGCGGTATGAGAACCTTCGACTAATGCCACATCTTCAGGTGTACCAGCAGCGATAATTTCGCCTCCTCCTTGGCCGCCTTCTGGACCCAAATCAATAATCCAGTCAGCGGTTTTAATCACATCCAAATTGTGTTCAATCACGACAACAGTATTGCCATGATCCCTCAATCGGTGAAGTACCGTTAAGAGCTGTTGAATATCATGGAAGTGCAGGCCGGTAGTTGGCTCGTCTAAGATATAGAGCGTTTTTCCTGTATCACGTTTGGAAAGTTCACGTGCAAGTTTGACGCGTTGAGCTTCACCTCCAGACAGGGTCGTGGCGGCTTGGCCTAAACGAATGTAAGACAAACCCACGTCCATCAAGGTTTGTAATTTACGGGCAATAACCGGAACAGGATCGAAAAATACGCGAGCATCTTCTACTGTCATTTCGAGTACTTCATCTATGGTTTTGCCTTTGTAATGAACTTCGAGTGTTTCTCGGTTATATCTTTTTCCTTTACACACATCACAAGGTACGTACACATCGGGTAAGAAATGCATCTCGACTTTTATAACGCCGTCACCCTGACAAGCTTCACAGCGCCCACCGCGAACGTTAAAGCTGAAGCGTCCCGGTTTATAACCGCGAGAGCGTGCCTCTTGTGTACCAGAGAACAACTCTCGAATTGGCGTGAAAATACCAGTGTAAGTCGCAGGGTTGGAACGAGGTGTGCGTCCGATTGGGCTTTGGTCAATGTCGATAACTTTATCGAAATGTTCTAATCCTTTGATTTTCTGGTACGGAGCTGGCAGTGCTGTTGTAGCACCGTTAAGTTGGGTATGAGCAATTTTAAAGAAAGTGTCATTGATGAGAGTTGATTTACCTGAACCTGACACCCCTGTAATACAACTGAACAGGCCAACGGGAATGGTTGCAGTGACTTCCTTTAAGTTGTTACCAGTTGCCCCAATGAGTTCGACCACTTTCTTTTTATCGATAGGTGTTCTTTGCTCAGGAATTGCGATTTCCTTTTTTCCACTCAGGTACTGGCCCGTAAGTGAATTAGGATTAGCTAGAATGTCATCTATTGTACCTTCAGCTACAACTTGTCCACCGTGAACTCCCGCACCTGGGCCGATATCAATCACATGATCGGCGCAGCGAATCGCATCTTCGTCATGCTCAACTACGAGTACTGTATTACCTAAATCTCTTAGATGAACCAGAGTTTTTAGTAGACGTTCATTATCGCGCTGGTGTAAACCTATTGAAGGTTCATCCAATACATACATTACGCCAACAAGACCGGCTCCGATTTGACTTGCGAGGCGGATACGCTGCGCTTCTCCACCTGATAAGGTTTCAGCACTGCGTGATAAATTGAGGTAATTTAGGCCTACGTTAACTAAGAAGTGCAGACGATCATTGATCTCTTTCATGACCTTTTCTGCAATTTGCGCGCGCTGACCTTCTAATTGTAGCGATTGGAAAAATTGCAGCGCATCCGCGATGCTGAGTTCAACTATTTTTGGGAGAGCCGTATCGCCGATAAAGACATTTCTCGCTTCAACTCTTAATCGAGTGCCATCACAGCTAGAGCAAGACTTAGTAGAGATGTACTTGGCTAGATCTTCTCGAACAGCATTGGATTCAGTGTCGCGGTAGCGGCGCTCTAATGTATTGAGTATCCCTTCAAAAGGGTGGCGTTTTACGCGTATGTCGCCACGGTCGTTGATGTATTTGAACTCAACTTCAGTGCGGCCAGAACCCTTTAAAATAATGTCTTTGGTTTTCTTTGGCAGACCTTTGAATGGTGCGTATAAATCAAATCCATAATGCTCCGATAAAGAGGTCAGCATTTGGAAATAATAATAGTTCTTTTGGTCCCAGCCTTTGATTGCGCCTTCGGCAATACTTAAATTTTCGTCCAAAATGACTCGACTAGGGTCGAAGTATTGCTGAACGCCTAATCCATCACAGGTACCACAAGCGCCTGCTGGATTATTAAAAGAGAATAGGCGGGGCTCTAATTCTTGCATGCTGTAGCCACAGTGGCTGCAGGCAAAATTAGCTGAGAAGATGATTTCTTCTTTGTCAGAATCATCCATCCAGCTAACCACGGCAATACCACCTGAGAGCTCTAATGTTGTTTCAAAGGATTCAGCAAGACGTTGTTGAAGATCGGGGCGTACTTTGAAACGATCGACGACCACTTCGATAGTGTGCTTCTTATGTAGTTCCAGTGCTGGTGGATCGGAGAGATCGCAAGTTTCACCATCGATGCGTGCACGAATAAAACCTTGGGCAGCTAAGTTTTCTAGCGTCTTAACATGTTCACCTTTACGTTCTTTAATGATTGGTGCGAGTAGCATCATTTTAGAGCCTTCTGGTAGCTCAAGAACTTTATCAACCATCTGACTAATGGTTTGGGCGGCCAAAGGTGTGTGGTGATCTGGACATCGAGGCTCACCAACTCGCGCATACAATAAGCGCAAGTAATCATACACTTCAGTAATGGTTCCAACGGTAGAGCGAGGGTTATGCGAAGTGGACTTTTGCTCGATAGATATTGCTGGCGACAGACCCTCAATATGGTCGACGTCAGGCTTCTCCATTAGAGACAAAAATTGACGAGCATAAGCAGAAAGAGACTCAACGTAGCGGCGTTGACCTTCGGCGTATAAGGTGTCAAAGGCGAGTGAAGATTTCCCTGAACCAGAAAGTCCCGTAATAACGATAAGCTTATCGCGGGGAATGGTGAGGTTAATATCTTTTAGGTTGTGAGTTCTAGCGCCTCTGACTTCTATTTTATCCATCTCTGCTGACCATGTAATTTTCAGTCCAACAAGTATTACATAGTGTGAGATTTGTGCAAAGAATTACTGGATAAAAAAACAGTAATAAAAAAGGCGCTCTGTATGAGCGCCTTTAAACAAGAGTAAAGCGAGCTTATGCTTCTTTCTTCGTCGAATGCTTATCTAGCTCAACTTTCTGCTCGTCTTTTTTATATAGGTTTTCAAAGCAGTAGTTTGTCGCTTCAATATAGCCTTCAACACTACCGCAATCGAAGCGTTGCCCTTTGAATTTATAAGCCAGCACACAACCTGCTTTAGCCTGTTTCAATAGCGCGTCGGTAATTTGGATTTCTCCACCTTTACCTGGCTCCGTTTGTTCGATCAGTTCAAAAATGTCTGGCGTTAAGATGTATCGGCCAATGATTGCTAGATTACTCGGAGCGGTTCCTGCTTCTGGTTTTTCGACCATATCATCGACACGGTAAAGATCATCTTTGATCATTTCACCCGAGATTACGCCATATTTATGGGTTTCATCTTCTGGTACTTCTTGAACTGCTACTATTGAACAACGGAACTGTTTATATAAAGCCACCATTTGTGCGAGTACACCTTGTTGCTCGTTCACACAAAGATCATCTGCCAGTACCACAGCAAAAGGTTCGTCGCCGACGAGCTCACGACCGGTAAGGATAGCATGACCTAACCCTTTCATTTCGCGTTGACGAATATAGGTAAAGTTCGCCGAATCAATGATTTCACGAATATCGTCCAGTAGCTCTTCTTTGTTAGTGCCGTTAATTTGGTGCTCGAGTTCATAGTTCTTATCAAAGTGATCCATGATGGAGTGTTTGCCACGTCCAGTCACAATGCACATACCATCCATACCAGCTTGTATTGCTTCTTCGACACCGTATTCGATTAGCGGTTTATTAACCACCGGCATCATTTCCTTTGGCATTGATTTAGTGGCAGGTAAAAAACGTGTACCGTAACCAGCTGCCGGGAAAAGGCATTTTTTGATCATGATAAGACCTATTTATTTTTTAAGTTATGTATATGGGCGTAACTTTATCATGCTCAATGTGAAAAAATCATTATCGAATGAGAGGAAACCCCAATTGATTCTCAAATTGTGGATGAAGTTTAAGAAAGCAAATTTTGATTGGCCCACGCAATTGCTTGAACTCTGTTTTTCACAGCCAGCTTTTTGAAAATTTGATAGAGATGGGATTTGATGGTGAATTCACTGATGAACAAATCGTCAGCCATTTGTGTGTTTGAAGAACCCGACTGTAAGCATCTTAGAACTTCTAGCTCTCTAATCGTGAGGTCTACATTGGTTGGCGTAGTGTTGGTATCCACGATGTTTCGATAATAATAGAGTAGTTGGGCCGATACAGTTCTCGGTAGCCAATTCTGTCCGTCAATCACCGCCTCAATACCGGCAATCACTTTGTCGTGTTTTTCATCACGATAAAATAGTCCTTTTAATATTCCAAAGTTGATCAGTTCATCAGTGGTGAGGCGCTGTGTGACATTGAATAAAATAACTTCATAATTTTTCCAAGCAACGGGTAGATTCGGGTGGTGCTCAATTAGAGTTGGGTATTGGCGGTGGTCGATAAGCAAAATTCGGTTACGATGCTTTTTATTGATACACAGTAATTCTTCGGGCGTGATGTAGTGGATATTGATAGCCGTATGTTGTTGTAATTTATCCACGTGTAAATACTTTAGGCTTGGATCTAAGCAAAGAAAGTGAAGCGTTCTTTTATAGCTGGATGTTTTCATAAGCTCACCGATTAGTTGAAATGAAACCTCACTCTGTCATTGAATACACACCATCACTATATGCAACCTGATGGGTTGCGTTGGATATCAATTCTTAACGTAAATATGTGGTTTGTAAGTTGCGAAAAAAGTATTACTGCTCTGAAAGTCATGAATTGTTACGCTTTTATTCTTTAGCCATAATGAAGAGTAGGATTGCAATTTGTCACAGCAGCAAAGCGTGCTATTCTTATGCGCTAAATTTTTAAGACACCTATGTATTTAGACGGAGCAAATCATGGCGAGCCGTGGAATAAACAAAGTTATATTAGTGGGTAACCTAGGTAACGACCCTGAAATTCGTTACATGCCTAACGGTGGTGCGGTAGCGAACATTACGATTGCAACGTCAGAATCATGGCGTGACAAAGCGACTGGCGAACAGCGTGAAAAAACGGAATGGCACCGTGTTGCACTATTTGGCAAACTAGCGGAAGTGGCTGGAGAATACCTGCGTAAAGGTTCTCAAGTATACATTGAAGGTCAATTGCAAACTCGTAAGTGGCAAGACCAAAGCGGTCAAGACCGTTACACAACAGAAGTGGTTGTTCAGGGCTTCAATGGCGTAATGCAGATGCTAGGTGGCCGTGCTCAGGGCGGCGCTCCTGCTCAAGGCGGTATGAACCAGCAACAAGGCGGTTGGGGCCAACCTCAACAGCCAGCAGTGCAACAGGCACCGCAACAGCAAGCGCAGCAGTACAACGCTCCCGCTCAGCAGCAGGCTCCGCAACAAGCTCAGCCTCAATACAATGAGCCACCAATGGATTTCGATGACGATATTCCATTCTAAAGTGATTCAAGAAGGCCGCGTTTAACGCGGCTTTTTTATTAAAACAGAAACAGTTAACGCTTTGTTTACAATTGCATTATATAGTATAAGTAGTGATACGGTATAAAGTGAGTTGAAAAGGATTTCGTTATTCATGAGATATACCCCTACTTTAAAACTTAGCACTCGTTTGGTTGCGTTTGTCACAGTGATCGTTATTAGTGCGATGTTCATTCTCTTTATAGGTGGCACCTTGTCCTTTAAACGCATTGGGCAAGAATACTTAAACCATTATTTGGTCGGTATTGTGGAGGTGGTCGATAAAGAAATGGAAGATCCTGACGCCGCTTATTCGATGCAGCGTTGGATGCCGAAAATGTTGCAAGCCTCCAATATTGTTGAAATGCAGTTATCTAATTCTGCAGGTGTGGTTTACCGCTTTAAAGATACTTCTCCTCAGATTGATCCCAGTCGTCTATATGAACAAACTTTTGTTTTAGAACGAAATGACGGCTATAAAATCGAGTTTAAAGCACTCCCTCCATACATAGGTTATAACTATTCCCTTGAAGCATTATGGTCAATTACATTGGCTGTTGCTTTGGTCATATTTTGTTTAGTTCGGGGCGTTCGCTGGCTGAAAGAACAACTTATGGGCTCTGAGCTGTTAGAAGAGCGCGGCAGGATGATCTTAGCTGGGCAAGTTGAGCAATATGCCAAGGGCGATCACAGTGAATGGCCATACACCGCTAGTGAAGCTTTGGATGTTTTGATTGAGGAGCTTCAAGACGCTCGCCAAGAAAGAAGCCGTTTTGATACATTTATTCGAACCCAGACCTTTTTAGATAAGCTAACCGGAACAGCTAACCGTGTTCTATTTGATAATAAGCTTGAGTCGGCGCTTCATGAAAGCGGGGCTCGTGGCGGTATCTTGCTTGTGCGTATTGAAGAATGGGAACAGGTTGTTGAAAGTAATGATAAACAGGTATGCGACAACTTTATAATTGAAGTGGGTGGCGTGCTGTCGAATATAGTGCAGCGTTACCCTGATGTAATCTTCTCTCGTTACTACGATGCTGACTTCGCTGTATTTATTCCTCATCAAGGAGTGAAAGATATATCGACGGTTGCTTCGCAATGTATTAGACAAATCGAAAAGATCACGCCTCCCGAACCACTCAATATTGATAACTGGTGCCACATAGGTGTCACTATGTATGGGGAAGGCGATCGACACAGTCAAATTATGGATGAAGTCGAAACGGCTCTGAAAAGCGCTCAGTTACAGCACGCAAATAACTGGAGTCGTTTTCCTAAACAAACTCGTAATGAAATGGAACGAGGCAGCGTTCGGTGGAGAACACTTTTAGATAAAGCCCTTCTTCCAGAAAACCTCTTAATTTTTGCTCAGCCTTGCTACTTTCTCAAAAATGAGACAGATAAAGCACTTCTACATCAAGAGGTTTTCGTTAGAATTACTGACCCTGAAAAAGGGGTTATTAAAGCTTCTCGTTTTATGTCGGCGATAGAGCAAGTGGGTTATGAATCGCAAATGGATAAATCCATGCTGACGGTTTTAATGCAATCTATCAAAGAACAGCGACAGCCAATATGCTACTCTATTAACTTGAATGTTGTACCATTTTCCAATAAACAGTATTTTAAATGGTTTAGGGATGAGTTATTACAGATCCCAATAAAAGCGCGTCAAAATTTGAGCTTTGAGTTTTCAGAGGGACGCTTGGTGACTCACCTAGATTATATGAGACCTGTTATCCGCATGATCTCTGGCCTTGGATGTAAGGTCATTGTTGGTCAAGCGGGTAGAACAATAGTCAGCACTCATTATATTAAAGATCTGAAAGTTGATTTCATTAAGTTACATCGAAGCTTGATAAAACGTATCGATCGCCGACATGAAAATCAGCTGTTTGTGAGCAGTATCATTGGAGCATGTGGCGACTCTAATGCTCAAGTTATTGCCGTAGGTGTGGAGACGAAGCAAGAAAAAAACACTTTACTTGAACTTGGTGTTCAAGGCTATCAAGGCCGATACTTTGCTTCAGAGACTCAAATTATTCCGGCGCCTAAAACTGAATCTGTCGTCAAACTTGGCCGCAGAAATCGATGGCGAAAAAGTAGTAATTAGCGAATGAATTTAAAAGCGATATTAGACAAATTAAAACCTGCGAAAGCGCAAAGCGATTCGCAAACGGTCATGCTTCAGCAAAATGCCCTGTATTTGTCTTTAACTGAAACGTCTTCCTTGCCGAGTGTTACTGCTATAAATGGTGGTGATTGGGAAGGCGCGCTTAAAACAATATTAAAAAACGATGAGTTGAGCGGTCAAAATCTGACTCTTGTACTCGACTCAAGCTTTTATCAAACCTATCAAATTGAAAAACCAGACATTCCTGAAAACGAATGGCCTGTCGCGCTCCCATTTTTGCTCAAAGACCTCATTACTGAGCGAGTAACAGAAATCGTAGCTGACGCGGTGATTCTGCCTACAGGTAATAAACTACAAGTTTATGTTTTTCCTAAGAAGACATTGGATAAGCTGCTTTTAATCGCAGCATCTTGCCAAGTGTCAATTGGGCAAATTGTACCTGAAGATGAAGTATGGGGGCATGCCGCTGGGGAACTAAGTAACTTTATGTTGCTGCAGCGCAGTAGCCATGGCAGCTTCAAAGTTGGTGCTTTTGTCGAGAATACTGTTTGCTTTCAAAGAACAATCCGTAGTGTTGTTCCCCCTTTAACTGGTGTCGCCTCGAGCGCACTTCAGCTCGATGGGTTAGCGTTAGAACTCCAACGCTCAGTTGACTACCTTTCTTCTCAATTAAAAGGTACACAGCTTCATCAACTAAAAGTGTGCTGTGACGATGAAGATGAAAATGAATTGGCAGAGGCGCTTAATGAACGGTTAAGTTCTAAGGTCTCTCGATTAGTTGAAGGCGACAGAGCAGAATCGGGTCGATTGTTGGCAGATGTTGCAGCTTCAGTTTCGACGTTTAGTGTCAATCTTTATCCTGAACACTTAAGGCCAAAGAAAGAATACTTTACGCTCACAAACATCGTTGCGAGCTGGCTCGTCTTATCCGCTGTTTTACTTGGCTTGTATGGATACACCTCATATCAGCAAGGTGTCGTGAATGCTGAATTATCTGTGGTCCAAATTGAAGCTCGTCAGCTTAACCAGCAAGTTGGTCAATTGAAAAATAAGCTAGCGAAACATAAACCTTCACCGGAAAAGGTTGCAGCGGTGGCTCGTTTACAGAGAGAAATTAAAGCGAAACGTGATGCATTACAGGCGGTAGGCCAGTACGACCAATCACAGCAAGTGGGCTACTCTGGAGTGATGACGGCATTAGCGAAATTAGGACGCAATGATATTTCATTGTCTAATATTTATATGAATCACGATACTTTGGACTTGAACGGTTATGCACGTAGTGCTGGAGTAGTGCCGAATTGGGTCAATCAATTTAAGAATGAGCTCAACTTGGTTGGTCGCGCGTTTGAAAAGCTAAAAATTGGTCGTAATGAACAAGACATCATTACTTTCGAACTACGTACTCGTCGGGAGAAAAAGTAATGAACCAACAATGGGCGTTGTTAAACGATAAGTTTGCGGCATTATCACAACGAGAAAAATGGCTGGTGGCGTTATGTGGCACTGTTGGCTTGTTCATGTTGTTATTCACTTTGCTACTAGAGCCTAGCTATAAGTCGTTGGCCGCGAGTGAATCCAAGCTAAGAGCCACTAAGCAGAGTAATCAAGTGGCTCAAGGTGAGCTGTTGGTTCTACAAGCTAAACTGAATAAAGATCCCGATAAAGACATTGATGTTCAATACAAAAAGCTACTGATTCAAAGCCAAGACTTGTCGATGGAATTGTCAGAAGTGGTTGATAGTCTTATATCTCCAACTCAAATGACAGAGTTGTTAGAAGGTGTGCTGACCTCTGCAAAAGGTTTGAAACTCGTCTCTTTAGAGTCAATGAAGCCAGAGCCTATTTCTAAAAAACAGACCACGAGCGAATACTCAGGTTATTTTGTCCATCCAGTACGGATGGAGCTGACAGGCAGCTACTTTGATATCGCTAGCTATTTGAAGACGTTAGAGGAACTTCCCGTGAGATATTACTGGCGCAGTTTTCAGTACAAAGTGGAAGAGTACCCTCAAGCTCGACTGATTTTTGAAGTATATACCTTAGGTACAAGACAGGAGTTCATTGGTGGTTAGAGCATTTTTATTTGCAACGCTAATGATTGCGTCTAATGCTTATGCGGAGCAAGACCCAACTGCGCCACTAGGCTGGATGGTGCCGAAAGAGCAAGCCGCACAGCCCGCTGAGAAAAAAGCGGTGCATTATCGATTACCTACATTGCAAAGTATTGTGTGTAAAAGCGACTTACCTTGCTATGCAATTTTGAATGATCAGATTCTCGCACAAGGAGAGTCGATTCGAGGCTATCGAATTAAAACCATAGATCCAGAATATGTCTCTCTGCAGAGAGGTGGTAAGCAGTGGAAACTAGAACTGTTCTCTCTAGATATAAAGAATAATTAAGGTTTGAGTGAAGACATGCGTAAACTCGTAGTGGCAATTATCGTTTCATCATTAGTCGGCTGTTCAATGGGGCATCGTGATCCCGTTGAGATTAAAGAGACTTTGAATGAGTCTATTAATGAGGCTAATAGCCGTAGCCTGCATGAACTGCCGTCTTCTGTGCAGGATGACTTGATGCCTGAGCTTGAAAATTCTCAATTAGCTCCCGTAGAAGCCGTTAAGCGCTTTAGAATTCAGGCGAATGGTGTCGATGCGCGTGCCTTCTTTGCAAGCTTGGTAAAAGGAACCGAGTACAGTGCAGCAATTCACCCTAGCGTGTCGGGCAAGGTGACCGTTAACCTAACGGATGTTACTTTGGACGAAGTGCTCAATGTTGTACAAGATATGTATGGCTACGATATTGAGAAGCGAGGCAAGGTCATTCAAATCTATCCTGCCGGCCTGCGCACTGTAACAATTCCTGTAGACTATTTGCAGGTGAAGCGTATCGGTCGCTCTTTGACAACAATTACGACGAGCACCATCAGTAATAGCGACACAGGATCATCTTCATCTTCGTCGAGCTCTTCTAGTTCTTCTTCATCTAACTCTTCCTCGAATTCCAGTACGAGCACTAATGGTGGTACTGAAATTGAAACGACATCTGAAAGTGATTTTTGGCCTCAGTTAGAAAAAGCGGTCGCCCAATTAATTGGCTCAGGTGATGGCCAAAGTGTGGTAGTGACTCCTCAAGCGAGCGTGATCACAGTACGAGCTTTCCCTGATGAAATTAGAGAGGTGCGTCAGTTCTTGGGAATATCTCAGCAGCGCCTCCAGCGCCAAGTGATTTTAGAAGCCAAGATTTTGGAAGTGACGCTAAGTGATGGTTACCAACAAGGGATCAGTTGGAGTAACTTATCAAAGTCAATAGGTAGTGGTGGCGTCGTTATCGATCGTCCTGCGAATACACTTCCGCCACTTGATGCTATTAGTTCATTACTTGGCGGTCAGACAAACGTCACGATTTCAGACGGTAGCTTTGAAGCTGTTTTAAGCTTTATGGATACGCAAGGAGATTTGAATGTCCTTTCTAGCCCAAGAGTAACAGCATCGAACAATCAGAAAGCTGTGATTAAAGTGGGCACTGATGAATACTATGTGACTGATTTATCGAGTGTCGTTGGCAGTGGTGATAATGCGAATGTTTCTCCTGAAGTTGAATTAACGCCATTCTTTTCCGGTATTTCATTAGATGTCACGCCGCAAATTGATGACAAAGGCAATGTGTTCTTGCACGTTCACCCTGCTGTTATTGAAGTGGAAGAAGAAACGAAAGAACTTAATTTAGGTGACTCTACTGGCTTGGTGTCATTACCTTTGGCAAAAAGCTCTATTCGTGAATCTGACTCTGTGATCCGAGCTAGAGATGGAGATGTGGTCGTGATTGGTGGCTTAATGAAGTCTAATACGTCGGAGCTTGTGTCTAAAGTTCCGTTTTTTGGAGATATCCCTGCATTAGGTCATTTATTCCGAAATACATCAGAGTTAACGCAAAAAACTGAGTTGGTTATCTTGCTGAAGCCGACAATTGTTGGGGTTAACACTTGGCAAAAAGAGCTTGAGCGCTCACGTGACCTTCTTCAACAATGGTTCCCTAATGAAGAATAAACTGGCTGGAGAATAGATGTATCAAGCTCATTTTGGATTTGAACAGCAGCCTTTTTCACTGACGCCGAACACTGAGCTTTTTTACGGATTAGCCCCTCATTTTGAAGCGATTCAAACGGTTTTATCAGCATTGTCGATGGGTGAAGGTGTCATCAAAGTCACTGGTGAAGTTGGCACTGGCAAGACCATGGTTTGCCGAATGTTAGTCAATCAGCTGCAATCTGAGTGTGCTCTGATTTATTTACCTAACCCAGTCTTAAGTGGGATGGATCTACGTTATGCCGTAGCAAAAGAGCTAGGCATACAAGTTGAAAATGAAGCGTCAATCGTTGATGAGATACAGCATAAGCTGATAGAGCTTCATACTCAGAATCAAACTGTGGTTGCGGTGTTAGATGAAGCTCAAGCTTTGAGCGATGAAGCTTTAGAAGCCTTACGACTATTTGGCAACCTGGAAACAGAAGATAAAAAGTTACTGCAGTTAGTGCTATTTGGTCAGCCTGAATTAGACACACGACTAGAAGCGTACCATTTACGCCAATTTAGGCAGAGGATCAGCTTTAGCTCTCGATTGCGTCCTTTGAAACTGGATGAAACGGTTGCTTATATTGATAGTCGATTGACTAAAGTGGGCGGTGATACTCAGCTGTTTTCCCTCGCTCATAAGAAAGCGATTTGGCATTCATCGTTGGGTATTCCTCGTTTAATTAATCAGATATGCCATAAAGCGCTGTTACTTTGTTTTACTCAACAAACAGGCAAAATAGAAAATCATCACGTTTTTTCTGCGATGCATGATACTTACGATGTACGTAAACCGATATTTAAAACCCCTTACATCTGGGGATGGAGTCAACCATGAGTGCCATCAATAGCGCACTATCCGAACTTGCTAAAAAGCAGTCCAACACAACAATTGAAGCGGCAGTGGTTCCAACTGTTAAAACGCGCTCCCCTTGGGTTTGGTTAATTGCTGGCTTTGCCTTGAGCTTAACAGTGGGCGGTTGGGCAATCACTCAGTCGGCTCCTGAAGTTGCAGAGGCAAGTTCGAACGTTGTGTCTAATTCTCAACATAGTGTGGTGCCATCGCCAACTAACAAAGTTGCACCTCAAGTCTCGGTAACTGTGGAAGACGCTCTACCATCAAATACAACAGTTGAGAAAGCTGTGCCTAACTCTATTTCTGAGGTAGCGACAGAACCGCCACGTCCAACTTTAGGGCAAAGCCAAGTAGAGCCGGAGACTAAACCAGTTCTTGTTGCGAAAAATACCAATGGACCTGAAGTGAGCACTACTTCAGCAGCACTAAAGAAGACAAGTGCAGAGCCTGCAGTGCCTGCGAATCAAATGGTGATCAAACAGGTAGAACTTAGCGCAGAACAGTTAGCGGCGAATGCCCGAGGTCGAGCTCAGAAAGCGTTAGATAGTAATGATTTATTAGGTGCGTTAACAGGGTTCACAGAGGCGTTGCGTTACACACCCCGTGACGAAGATATTCGAAAAAAACTTGCTGTTTTATATTTTGGCAAAGGCGATACGCGTAAAGCGTATGAGTTGTTACAAACGGGCATTCAATTGAATGATGACAGTGAAGCGCTTCGGCTCAGCTTATCTAAGCTGTTAATAAAGGCAAACCAATCTGAAGCGGCTTTGAGCCCCTTAGTACACCTTCCGCCTTCGCCGAGTAAAGATTATTTGGCAATGCGAGCGGTACTAAGTCAGAAATCTCAGCATGAAGAGATCGCTTTAGAGAGCTACCAAAAACTCGTGGAACTTGATGGTAGTAATGCACGCTGGTGGCTAGGCCTTGGAATTCAGCAAGAGCGTCAGTTGGACTTTTCGTCAGCGAAGCATTCTTATCAACAGGCGTTAACGCGTGTCGGGATTTCTTCCCAGTCTCAGACCTTCGTACGTGACCGATTAAAAATACTTAAAGATTTAGAGGAAGCCGAGAGTGCAAATTAAGTTAAGAAAGCGACTTGGTGATTTACTTGTAGAAGAAGGGATCATTACTGAAACTCAGGTTGAGCAAGCTCTGGCAGCTCAAAAAAGTACTGGGCGAAAGTTAGGCGATACCTTAATTGAACTTGGCTTTCTATCTGAACAACAAATGCTCACCTTCTTATCTCAGCAGCTGGATTTACCACTGATTGACTTAAGTCGCGCGAATGTGGATGTGGATGCAGTTCAGGTTTTACCTGAGGTCCATGCTCGCCGATTACGTGCGTTAGTGATAGGACGTCAAGGTGACACCTTACGTGTCGCAATGAGTGATCCTGCTGACCTTTTCGCTCAAGAGTCACTATTGGGGCAGCTAGGGCAATATGGGCTTGAGTTCGTAATTGCACCAGAAAGGCAGCTAGTCGAAGGCTTTGACCGTTACTATCGTCGAACCAAAGAAATCGCCTCTTTTGCTGAGCAATTGCAGGCAGAGCACCAAGTAACCGAAGCGTTTGATTTTGATATCGCGGATGAAGATAGTGATGAGGTTACGGTTGTAAAACTTATCAATTCTTTGTTTGAAGATGCGATTCAGGTTGGAGCGTCGGATATCCACATTGAACCGGATGCAAATCTACTGCGTTTGCGACAACGTATTGATGGCGTATTGCACGAAACAATTTTAAACGAGGTTAATATCGCTTCCGCTTTAGTACTACGTTTAAAACTGATGGCCAACTTGGATATTTCTGAAAAACGCTTGCCTCAGGATGGTCGCTTTAATATTCGTGCAAAAGGGCAATCTGTCGATATTCGTATGTCGACAATGCCAGTGCAGCATGGTGAGTCGGTTGTAATGCGTTTGCTTAACCAGTCCGCTGGTTTACGTAAATTAGAAGAATCGGGGTTACCCGCTGATCTACTGGTCCGTTTACGAAAGCAACTACGACGCCCACATGGAATGATCTTAGTTACCGGCCCAACCGGTTCTGGTAAAACAACGACCTTGTACGGTGCATTGACTGAACTAAATGAACCGGGGAAGAAAATCATTACTGCGGAAGATCCTGTGGAATACCGCCTTCCTCGTGTTAACCAAGTGCAAGTTAATCCAAAGATCAATTTGGACTTTTCGACAATTTTAAGAACCTTCTTACGTCAGGATCCCGATATTATCCTTGTCGGTGAGATGCGTGATCATGAAACGGTAGAGATTGGCTTGCGAGCGGCATTAACCGGTCACTTAGTATTAAGTACTTTGCATACCAATGATGCTGTTGATAGTGCATTACGGATGATGGACATGGGCGCCCCTGGCTATTTAGTTGCAAGTGCTGTTCGAGCGGTCGTCGCTCAGCGATTAGTTCGGAAAGTGTGTACCGACTGTAAAGTGGACGATGAATTAGATGATGCTAGAAAACAGTGGTTGAGCGTACGTTTTCCTAACCAAGTTGCGTCTTCGTTTATTAAAGGGCGAGGCTGCCAGAACTGTAATTTAACTGGTTATCGAGGCCGTATTGGCGTGTTCGAAATGCTCGAGTTAGAACAAAATATGATGGATGCATTGCGCTCTAATGATGCTGTTGGCTTTTCGCAGGCAGCAAGACAGTCTGAAAATTATAAGCCTTTACTTGCTTCAGCTATGGAGCTTGCTCTTAAAGGTGTAGTGAGCCTAGATGAAGTGATGAACCTTGGCGAAGGGGATGCGTCAGGTAGTACTGATGCAATTTTGCTCTAGAGGGCTATAGAAGATGCCAACTTTTCGATATCAAGGGCGAAATGCAGATGGAAGCAAAGCCAGCGGACAACTAGAAGCTGCGAGCGAGGATGTCGCAGCGGAAAGCTTAATGGGGAAAGGGATCATTCCGACTTCTATTACTGCTGGAAAAAGTACATCTGCGTTGAATATGGATGTTTCGAGCCTGTTTACGCCTGCAGTCCCTTTAGAGGTCTTGGTTTTATTCTGTCGTCAGTTATACAGCTTAACGAAAGCGGGTGTACCTTTGCTGCGTTCAATGAAGGGGTTAACCCAAAATTGCGAAAATAAGCAGTTAAAGGAAGCGTTAGAAGAAGTGGTCGCTGAATTGACGAATGGCCGAGGGTTATCGGCGTCTATGCAGCTACACCCAAAAGTATTTAGTCCATTATTCGTTTCAATGATCAGTGTCGGTGAAAATACAGGTCGATTAGACCAGGCACTTTTGCAGTTGGCAGGCTATTACGAACAAGAGGTAGAAACGCGTAAACGCATTAAAACCGCGATGCGTTATCCGACGTTTGTGATCAGCTTTATCATGATTGCGATGTTTATATTAAATGTAAAAGTGATCCCACAGTTTTCGAGTATGTTTAGCCGCTTTGGGGTCGATTTACCGTTACCAACCAGAATTTTGATTGGTATGTCTGAGTTCTTTGTCAATTATTGGGGGCTCATGCTTGGCGTTATTGTTGGTGCGTTGTTTGCTTTTAAAGCTTGGATAGGCACAGCTGATGGGCGGGAAAAATGGGATAAATTCCGATTAAAAATGCCTGTAGTGGGTGGAGTGATCAACAGAGCTCAGTTATCCCGTTTTTCCAGAACGTTTGCCCTGATGCTAAAAGCCGGTGTTCCCTTGAATCAATCGTTAGCATTATCGGCTGAGGCATTAGGAAATCGCTATTTAGAACTAAGAATTCAAGAGATGAAAGCGGCTATCGAAGCTGGTAGTACGGTTTCTTCAACGGCGATTAACTCAGGGATTTTTACTCCTTTGGTTATACAGATGATTTCGGTAGGTGAAGAAACGGGCCGAATAGATGAGCTATTATTGGAAGTAGCAGACTTCTATGATCGCGAAGTGGACTATGATTTAAAAACACTTACTGCTCGTATAGAACCGATTTTATTGGTGATAGTAGCTGGCATGGTATTGATTCTTGCATTAGGTATTTTCTTACCGATGTGGGGAATGTTAGACGCAATTAAAGGATAACTTGTGGCTGATAATATCCGCCGTTCTAGAACAGCAATTTGGGCTGTGGTTATCTTAGTGCTTATCTTCGCGTTTATGGGAGCATGGCGCTCCGTTGAAGAAGAAGCGACAAATACGGCAGTTGTAGTAGCAAGCAAACGTATTCTCGAACGTGCTAACTATTATAAGCAGCAAAGGTTGTTAAATGGCTCTGCTGGTATTGATGAATTTGGTCAGCCACTTAGTTACAGCAAATCGGGCTGGTTGTTACCTTTGAGTCATGCCAAGAGAGATTGTTCATTTTGGTTGTCTTACTTGTATCCAGAGCGTCGAGTGTTAGGTATTGGGCAACCAGAAGTGATTGATATGAGCGATAAAGATGGGATTTACTGTCGATATCAATATACTGAGAAGTATCAAATAGATGTATTGCTTTCTCAGGGACGGTTTAGTGTAAAAGCCAATATATTGGCTTTGTGATTATTTTGACACTTCTCTAATGTTCTTGTCGATTGAACCATGTATAATACGTCATACTAATTGTGGAAGTAGGTAGAAAATGCTTAAAAATCAAAAAGGTTTCTCCTTGGTGGAATTAGTCGTGGTCATTGTTGTGGTTGGTTTATTAGCCGTAGCAGCACTGCCTCGTTTCTTGGATGTAACTGATGAAGCGAAAAAAGCGAGTATTGAAGGAGTAGCTGGTGGCTTTGCAACTGGGGTCTTATCTGCAAGAGCACAATGGGAAGCTGAAGCTAGGCCGTCAGAAAACATTGGCGGTGAAACATACAATACTGTAAATTATGATGGTGTTGATTTTTGGTTAACTCGATCTAAAGACAGTACTGGCACTGATACTGACTTTCGTGATGGTTACCCTTGGGCTCTTAATGAAGATTCAACTTCAATACCTACTGATGTCACAGATTCAGCTTGTGTGGATATGATGGAAAATCTTCTACAAAACCCACCGAAAGTTGGAACATTAGATGATGTCGCAAATGGCTCTAATTACAAATATTCAGCGCAAGCGGATAACACCAATGCTTTTTGTACCTATATTCAATTAGAAGGAGGTACAGAGCATCAATTCGTTTACGAGATTAAGACTGGTCGTGTGACCGTAACACTGCAGTAATCCTGCTTTAAATTTACACATAGAGAGAAAGACTATGAAAAAACAAGGCGGTTTCACCCTTATCGAACTAGTGGTGGTAATTGTTATTCTAGGTATTCTTGCAGTAACTGCAGCACCTCGTTTCCTTAACTTGCAAGATGATGCAAGAGAATCTGCTGCGCAAGGCTTGAAAGGCGCGATGGCAGGTGCTGCTGGCATAGTATATGGTAAATCTGCTATTTCTGGAGTTGAATCTCAGTCTTCAGCAACAGTAACTATCGGTAGTGAATCTATTGCAGTTGTTTTTGGTTATCCTGATGAAACATCTGCTGCTTTACATTCTGCAGTTTCTGGACTAGAAGCAGACTGGACTATTGTAAGCGGAGCTACTGCGAACAGTGCAATTGGCTTTGGTTTCACAGATAGTAACACAGACTGTTATGTTGAGTATCAAGCTGCAGCGTCTAGTGCGGCTGAGCCGATTATAACGCTTCAAAACTGTAACTAATGTTTAAAGGCCAGCATTTGCTGGCCTTTTTTCTAGCTACAGTTTGGTAAGAGAGCTAAATTAGAACATTTTACATTCTCACGTCGAGGTTCTGAAAAATTTCATATAATATGAAATACTTATTGATGATTTAGTTGGTGTAATAGTGAAACTTATTCGCGAAACAGGTTTTACCTTAGTAGAACTTATCATTGTAATAATTTTGTTAGGTATCGTTTCTGTTTATGCCTCTAGTCGCTATATCGGTATTTCTAGCTTTTCTTCTTTTGCTGCTCAAGAACAAGTCATTTCTATTATTCGCCAAATTCAAGTGAACCGGATGCAATCCAATCTTGATCCTTTGGAAACAAATTTAAATTTTCAACTTACCATTTCTAATAGCTGTCTAGGTTCGACTTCGGCTTGTGATGAGGCAGAAAGTAATGATGAAATTCGTAGCGATATTATACGTAGTGATAACTTAACCTTTTCGACAGAACCTTCAGTGACAAGTATTGATTTTGATCTGCTGGGAAACCCGTTGGGTAATGCTAGTGGTGGTGTAGATATCACTCTTACTTCTGAAGGTCAGCAAGCATCAATTTGCATCAATTCTCAAGGCTATGTGGGAGGGTGCTAATGAAATTGCGCTATGGCTTTACATTAATTGAGAGTGTGGTCGTTATGGTGATTATTGGCGTTGCTATGATCACCATAACGAGTTTTATTGCACCTCAAATAGCCCGCTCGGGCGACCCTCATTATCAAACAAGAGCAATTGCGCTTGGCCAAAGTTTAATGAGTCAGATCTTATCTCGAGGCTTTGATCATAATGGAGATTTTACCGGAACTGGAATACGTTGTGGTGAAGGAGAAACCGGGACGACAGAAGAATTTTGTTCAGGTATATCGGGGGCGGCAAACACTTTAGGCGCGGATGAAGCCATAAGCTTGTTTAACGATGTTGATGATTATATAGGCTGTTGGGAACCAAATGGTGCCAATGGTTGCAATGATTTAAGCGAGCTTATTGGTGATGACGCTGATACATATCAAAACTTTCGTATTGAGATAGCGGTGGACTACGATGCAAGTTATCACGCGGTAGCGCCTATCAATGAGTACTCTTTTAAGCGTATTGATATGACAATATCGGCCAGTAACCAAAGTTCTTATACTTTAACTGCCTTTCGAGGAAATTACTGATGAAATTAAACGGTTTCACTTTAATTGAAATGGTGGTCACTATGATAATCAGTGGGATTATTGTATTGGGTATTGCTGGCTTTGTTGAATTTGGCACTAAAGGTTATGCGGACTCTATCGATAGGCAGCGATTGCAAACTCAAGCGAAGTTCATATTAGAAAAAATGTCTCGAGAAATCCGTCATGCCGTGCCGAACAGTTTTGATGATGGCGTAATTTCTGGAGCCAATAGTTGTATTTCTTTTTATCCGATTAGCTATTCTGGGTTCTATGCTGTATCTGGTGCGAATATCGATTTCATCGTTGGTAATAATGATGTCGATTCTAACGATGTCATCAACGGTGGCCATCAACTGATTATCAACCCGACTAGGTTTGAAGAGTTTGCATCTGCTCTTTCGGTAACAAACCTGAATACCTCGGTGTCGGGCGGTGTATATACAGTAAGCGGTGGAGCTGCGAGTATTTCGAGCGATTCAGTTGGTAATCGTCAGTATATTTTCTCAGATTTAGTTGCGTATTGTTTGATCCCAACTGGAGATTCGCTCTCATTGTTCCGAAACTCAGTAACGGTTGCGGATAGCATTAATACAGGAAGTTTTGACTACGCTTCCGCGAATGCTCAGCGTGGTGGCACGGTACTGCTAAACTTAGAGTTTGAACAGTCTGAGGAAACGACGAATTTTCAGCAAGAAGTGCAGGTGTTGAATGTCCCATAATTCTTTGTATCAGAGTCGGCGCTTTCAAAAAGGCAGCCTATACATTGTGGCTATTTTTGTCTTAGTTGTTATGGGAATGCTGAGTATGAGTCTCACTCGAGTTGAGTGGTCGAATAATGATGCAAACACTCGTGATGTCTTAGGAACTCAAGCGTGGCTAGCGGCTCATTCTGCTAATGAATGGGCATTAACGCAAATATATCCACTAGATGATGATAGTGATGTAGCTGCGTGTACCGGAACTGTAAACGGTACTTCATTAGATTTTGGTTTGGCTCAATGCCAAGATGCAGTGCTGACATGTGAAGAGTTACCAGAATTGGATGGCGTGCGTTCATTTAGAGTCGAAGCGACAGTTGAATGTGGAAGTGGTATCAATCAAGTTCAACGAGTTCAAGAAGTGTGGGTAAGGGAGTGATTTTGTGAAAGACCTTCTAGTTAAATATGCTTTGTTAATTTCTATTGTAATGCCAACGAGGGTATTTGCGGATGCATACTGGCCTCTTCCGGATCCAATAAGACCGGTTACTGCTGCACAAACATGGCAAGAGGGTAAGAACAAAGTTGATTTGAACAATAGTGCCAGCTTTATTAATGTTCCGAGTGATTCTTTAGGTGGTTATAAGGAAATTGACAATAATCACAATGGGTCTTGTGGCAGCGCTCGTTGTGGAATTGAAGATGATTTTACTTTATCAGATGAGCCTGACTTTGATGTTCCATCGGATCAAACTGTGATCTCATTTGGATCTGGGGATATTAGTAGCGGTATTGGGCCTGGGATTTATGAATACACTGGCTCTGAGCTTAAGCTCGATGGTACAACGCTAGAAGTTACCGGTCCTGTTACACTGTACGTGGAAAAAATTACCGTTACTTCGGGTGGTTCAATTGATGTTAAAAGTAAGAACCCTGATGACTTTATACTTGTATCTGGATCGGGAAAATCTGAAGTTGCCACTTTTGAAGATGCTGGGACAATCTACGGACACATCTTTAATAATAAAGAACTAAAGATTATTAATACGACTATTGTAGGAACCTTAGTTTCTAAAGATCTTACCATGGATAGTAGTGCTACTGTCGAAACTGAGCTACCTGAAGCTGTTGAGCCCCCCGATGCTCCTATTTTACCTGATGTTTGTGAAGTTTTTTCTGGGCCGGCTCAGCGCTGGAGTGGAGATTTTGATGACAAAGATATTAAGTTCCATACCAAAGACGATGCACTAATTCAGAACTTAACTTTACCCGGCCAAGTTGGCTTCTCTGAATCTGATAACTTAAATGCAAAAGATGGTAGTTGTGATGGGCTGAACTGTAGCGGCAATTCTACGTTATTGGTCTCACCTCCAACATTTACTGATTTTGATAATGAATTCTACCCTGATGTACCAGCTGGATCCGTCACTGAATTAAGTGCGGGTTATTATGGAAAGGTAACAATTGAAGACGGTAGCGTCACCTTTACTGGTGGTGATTACGTTATAGATGAACTAGAGGTTAAGGGAAAAGATAAAGACGGTGAAGAAGGTACACTTATCATAGCCGCACCTACTAACCTGCATGTTAATAGTATTAAGGTTAAGGAGTCAGGCAGTATTTCTCATACAGGTAATCCAGAAGATTTTTGGATTATCGTACATGATGATGAAGATGCAAAGTTTGAATCTGATATCGCTTTTGAATTCAATGGACTTATCCTAGCTAATACCGAAGTGAAATTACATGATGATGTGACACTTAACGGTGGCGTAACGTCGTTAAAAATTGATTTACATGACGATGCGAAAATTGTTGGTAGTGTGCCTGAAAGTTGTTTACCGCCACCAACATATGTTGAAGATGCTCAATATGAATTTGGTATCGCTCAATGTTCTGGTGGTGAGTGTACGATCCCATTAACTAAAGATTACACGAATACCCCTCTTGTTTTTGTTATGCCAACTATTGATCCAAGTAGTCCAGATGCGGATGCTCCGGCTACGATGGCTGTAACAAATGTGACGAAAACCGAAGCGACGCTAGAGCAAATCAAAGCCCCTAAGAATGGGGGCGGCCCAGATCTCACTAGTCAAACAATGACAGAAATAAGCTACCTCGCTATTGAACCTGGGATCGCTGACTTTAATGGGCATCAAGTTCTTGCGGGTTATTTAGAAACGGATGCGGCGAGCGCTAAGTCTGGTTCTAACAATAATGAGCGCGTGCTTTATAACGATTTCGGCATTACTTCATTTTCATCAAATCCCGTTGTTTTACACCAGATACAAACAAGAAATAACGCTGATAAATGGATGACTTCAGGAAAAGTCAGGAGAACGGATGAGCGCTCATATGTTGATTTATTTTTAGAGTTGAGCGCATCTCACAACAGCAATTTAGATTACGAAGATGAGAAAATTGCATTTTTAGCAGCTCTGTCGACCAGCTCGGTGCTAGAAGTTGATGGCTATAAGGTGCAGTTTGCGAGAGGGTACGATACTCCTAGCCAAAATGGCAGTGACCCAATGCTTGATGGCTGTGAAGACAAATACGCCACAACCGCGTTGAGTAGTGTTGATGGGATCATTGCGAATAAACAAGAACGAGCTGGTGGGCATGGTGGTTGGCTGCGTAGGTGTAACATCAACAATAGCCAAGTTAGCTTTGTCGTTGATGAAGACTTCCGTGTGAGAACGCATATCCCAGAAGAAGTGGGCTATTTTGCCTTTGAAGAGGTATCGTTTGATCTTTGTGAAATATTCCCTGCTCCAGCAAGTTCTTGGAAATCTGGTTCACAAATAACATTTAATAATGCGCCTAGCTTCCCTGATGGCGAATCTTTGAAATATTTCATTGGCGGTTGGAGTGCGGAACACTGCTCACCTAGTGAGGCGGATTGTCAGAACATTGAAATGGGGTTTGATAACCTAACTGACTACTCTAGCTATCAGTATACTTGCCAATCAGGAACTTGTACGACTGGAGGAACAAAAGTAGATGCCGATAAACTTCCTCCTATAAACTTCCCCGCATTAACTGGTGATGTGGCTTTTTATAGCTCAAGACCTGACGAAGATAACGGTAGTGGCACTTGTGATGCTGCGCTTGTCGGTGACGTATGTCATCCTGCAGGTCAAGGTGATGGCATCATCAACATTAATGTAGATCTGAACTCGTTAACCTTGAGCTATGGCGGTAGTGATTACCCTGTCGAATATCGTTTCCCGGATAATAAAAAGGTCTATATCGGCACTTTTACATCGAACAGTGAAAATGTCACTTTAGCTGTGGGGGCTAACACCTACCATTATTTCAAATCCTTAACCTTTAGCAGTACGAATAATAATATTAAGGTGAGTTCTAAGTCCGCAATTTTGATCAAAGATCAGTTGACGTTTAATAACCCTGCAGATGTAAATAATGATCATGTGAGCGATGATTTGATCTTTTATGGCCCAGAAGCTAATGCGGTATTTAATATTGCATCAGGAGCCGTGGTCAATGCTCACCTCTTGTTTGATTCCATTCAGTTTAATAATGGAGGGACAATTGGCGGCTCTGTTGTTACCAATGATCTCACCATACATGACGCTAATACTGTGATTCTTGGGCAGAATAGTTGTTATAGTCCTCCGACAGATTACCAATTGGTGCTTACCCCAAGTAAAGACTTCTCGTTACTATGTGAAACTCCTGAAGTTACCGTGACAGTGACCGATACTTCGGGGAATGCGATAACCCAGTCAGTTGACGTGTATGTGACTTTACCGAGTGGTTTATCCGTCTCCAGTGTCATTGAAGGCTCAAGTAATGGTGGAAATTCTTATGCCACAAATTCATCTGGTGTTTTGACGCTTGCACTTAATGCATCATCCATTGGAACATATACTATTGACGCTGAATTGGCTTCGGATTCTAGCCAAAATGATTCAGGTGATTTCCTAGTCTCTTTATACAAATTTGAAGCTAGCAACGTTTACGCGATCGCCGCACAAGATGCGAGCTTTGATCTAGAAGTTTTAGCCTGTAAAAATGACTCAGTCACGCCGGTCTCTGGTTATAGCGGCGATAAAGTGCTGACTATTTCTGATTTCACGTTAGTTCAACCAACATCAGCGCAAGGTGCTATTGATGGTAACTTGCAAGTATCGGGAGATGGCGGAACTTCGTGGAGTAACAGCTCAGCTACTTTTACTTTTGACAATTCTGCGCAGTCTAGCGGTAGCGTAAATTATGTCGAATCTGGAGAGGTAAGCTTCGTTCTATCTGATCCTGATTTCGAGTGCCCGGCTGGTTATGACTGTGAAGATGACAGTGGTGGTGACTGGGATGCGTTAGAGGGTGTCGTGAATGTATTTGTTAGACCATGGACATTTGCCATTTGTGAAGAAAGCGGTGCGGATATTTCAGGGACTTCAACAAACGGTAATGGTTACGTGGCTGCCGGGGATACCTTTGAGCTGCGCCTAAGGCCTGTGGTGTGGCAGTCAAATTGGGATGGGTCTTCACCGGTAAATACGCTTAATGGTGGTCTAAGCCTTTGCGATGCTGATATTACTCAAAACTTTTTCTTAACAGGGGCCACTTCCGCGTCAATGACATTGTCTGATGGCACTTTTACACCTGACGGTGGCGTGCAATTACAGTTGTCTGGAACCTTAACAAGAACCAATACTGATGGCGAAGGAACGGGTACTGAGCAGCATATTCCTTATCCAGGATTGGCCGTGAATGAGGTGGGAAGCTTAGCTGTGATTGCAACCTCGAATAATACCTATCTCTCTCAAACGATTGATAGTGGTACTCGCTCTGTTGGCCGATTTTTTCCTGGTTTTTTTAGACTTTCGGATCAAACTTGGACTGAACCAGACAATCAAAGCTACATCTACATGGGACAGAATTTTCAAATGGTAGAATTTGAAGTAGAAGCATTAGACGCTAATGAAGATCCTATTTTAAATTATGCCCATGATAACTATGCGAATGCTTTGCGTGCTAGTTTCAATTTATCAGAGTTAGGTGATTTTACAGATCGGTTCATCTCACCTGAATTTGGTGACGGTGATTGGAATATCGCGGCAGGCAGTATAGGTGAATTCAGCTTTACTCCAAGTGGTGATTGCGGGGATGTCACAAGTATTTGTTGGGAAAAGCTAGACGCGGCAATTGACTATGAAGATGGTCCATACAATTTAAATGGCAGTACGGCAGATACTGCTTTAACTACGCCGTCAGACATTTCTCTTGTCGTTGCTGCAGGGAATGTAGACCCAGTTGTATTCACCGCTGATGGGCAAAGGTTGACGGAGCAACCAGATGTTCGCTTTGGGAGAATTGATCTTGACGATGTAGGAGGGAATGCCGGGTCAACTTTGAATATTCCACTAAGAGCGGAATATTGGAGTGGGAATGGTTTTGTCACTAATACTGATGATACAGCAACTGAGGTCACTGGCGCTCATAGTCAACGTGATATTTTGTGGTCACCAGATAGTACGACAACAACCGTGACATTTGGTGGAACTGCTACGGTTAATGATGGTGAGTCTACCGCACTGACGGCTGCGCAAGCTGCTGGCGTTGAAATCAGAGAGCAGATTCAGTTATGGCAAGACATGAGTAGCACTCCTTGGCTGCGTTACTTTTGGGATACTGATGTTGCTAACGAGCAAGATCCTTCTTCAGTCGTCACTTTTGGCATTTATCGCGGAAATGATCGTGTGATTTATCGAGGGGAAAGTCGCCTTACGGGTCAGTGATAATTTAAATAACGAGTCTTAAGTTAGGAATCTGTAAGAAAATGCGGGTTTCAGTCCATGTTTATACTTCAATGCCTTGCCGTTACAGCAAGGCATTGGTACATTTAGTGCAATTTTTGTCTTCTAATTCTTGCAGGATGAGCGAAGAATATGTTTAAAAAACTTCGTGGCATGTTTTCAAACGACCTATCGATTGATTTAGGTACTGCCAATACCCTTATTTATGTTAAAGGCCAAGGCATCGTTCTTGATGAGCCTTCTGTTGTCGCTATTCGTCAAGATCGTGTAGGTTCCGCTAAAAGCGTAGCTGCTGTCGGTCATGCTGCTAAACAAATGCTAGGTCGTACACCTGGTAATATTTCAGCAATCCGTCCAATGAAAGACGGCGTTATTGCAGATTTCTACGTAACTGAAAAAATGCTTCAGCACTTCATTAAGCAAGTGCATGACAACAGCGTTTTAAAACCAAGCCCGCGTGTTTTGGTTTGTGTTCCTTGTGGCTCAACACAAGTAGAACGCCGTGCAATTCGTGAGTCTGCACTAGGTGCGGGTGCTCGTGAGGTTTACCTAATTGATGAACCAATGGCTGCGGCAATTGGTGCAGGCTTACGCGTTTCAGAGCCAACAGGTTCTATGGTTGTTGATATCGGTGGTGGTACAACGGAAGTGGCGGTTATCTCACTCAATGGTGTGGTTTACTCATCTTCAGTACGTATCGGTGGTGACCGTTTTGATGAAGCGATCATTAACTATGTACGTCGTAATTACGGTAGCTTGATTGGTGAAGCGACAGCTGAGAAGATCAAACACGAAATTGGTTCTGCTTACCCTGGTGATGAAGTAGAAGAAATTGAAGTACGTGGTCGTAACCTTGCTGAAGGTGTTCCTCGTAGCTTTAGCTTGAACTCAAATGAAATTCTTGAAGCATTGCAAGAACCTTTATCTGGCATTGTTTCTGCTGTAATGGTCGCGCTTGAACAGTGTCCGCCAGAGCTGGCTTCTGATATTTCAGAAAACGGTATGGTGCTGACTGGTGGTGGCGCATTACTGAAAGATCTTGATCGCCTGCTTACGGAAGAAACAGGTATCCCTGTTGTCGTAGCCGAAGAGCCTCTAACGTGTGTAGCTCTGGGTGGTGGTAAAGCTCTTGAAATGATCGACATGCACGGTGGCGATCTATTTAGCGAAGAATAATAATCCAGGGTTAGGTTCTAGATACAATCTAGGGCCTAGGACCTAGTTTCTAGGACCAAATATAGAATGAAGCCAATTTTTGGTAGAGGCCCTTCTCTACAATTGCGCCTATTTTTTGCAGTAACATTATCAGCCAGCCTTATGCTGGCTGATAGTCGTTTAGATGCTTTCTCTAGTGTGCGTTACTTACTCAACAGTATGGTTGCGCCTATTCAATATGCTGCCAATTTGCCTCGTAGCATGTTTGATGGGGTGTATGACCGCTTTAACACTCGTAAAGGTCTTATTGATTCTAACTATGTATTGAAGCGCGAAGTGTTGCGTCTTAAAAGCGACATGATTTTGTTGGATCAGTATCGTGAAGAAAACCAACGCTTACGTAAATTACTAGGCTCTCCATTTATCCGAGATGAGAAGAAGGTCGTAACTGAAGTAATGGCCGTTGATACGTCGCCTTATCGCCATCAGGTGGTTATTGATAAAGGTCAGATTGATGGAGTGTATGAAGGACAACCTGTCATCAATGAGAAGGGTATAGTTGGTCAAGTGACTTTTGTTGCTGCGCATAACAGCCGAGTATTGCTACTGACCGATGCCAATAATGCCATTCCAGTTCAAGTGATCCGTAATGATATTCGAGTTATAGCTTCAGGTAACGGTAAAGTTGACGAAATTCAGCTAGAGCACATCCCGACCAGTACTGATATCCAAGAAGAAGATTTACTGGTGACCTCTGGTTTAGGGGGCATTTATCCTGAAGGCTACCCAGTTGCTTACGTCAAGTCGGTGAATTACGACCCTCAACGTGAATTTGCGGCAATCAAAGCGACACCAGTTGTGGAGTTTGATCGCCTACGTTATTTACTGCTGATCTGGCCAAATGAAGACCGCCAGAAGCAAGCAGATGAAGCAAACGTAAATCAAGTATTAATCGAGGGTAATGATGGCCAATAGTGTTTTGAGAAGTAAGTTAGCCATTGGTTGCTCATTCCTAATTGCTTTGATTCTGCAAACTATTCCATGGCCTGGCAGCTTAGATTTACTGCGCCCATCATGGTTGTTACTCGTCACCTGTTATTGGGTGTTAGCACTACCGCATCGAGTGAACGTGGGGTCTGCATTGATTTTAGGTTTGTTGTGGGATCTGTTGATCGGCTCAACGCTTGGCATCCGTGGCATGATGATGTCGATCGTTATTTATATTATCGCTTTGAATTTCCTTGTGATTCGAAATATGGCGTTATGGCAGCAAGCGATGATCATTGCCGCTCTCACTATATTGTTTGAAGTGTTGATATTCTTTGGTGAATATTTGATCCAGGACGTTGTATTCAATCCATTATCTCTTTGGAGTGCTTTGATTAACTGTATACTTTGGCCGTGGATGTTTTTGTTAATGAGACGAGTTCGTCGACATTGGCATGTTAGGTAACAAAAATGACTGACAAAAAATTGGTATTGGCCTCTGGTTCTCCGCGTCGTAAAGAGTTGCTTGAGCAACTTGGCTACTCGTTTTCCGTGATCGTTACGGATGTGGAAGAGGTAAAACAAGAACAAGAACCTGCTCAAGAGTATGTTCAACGACTAGCTCTGGATAAAGCAAATGCGGGGTTGGCATTGGCTGAAAAAGGTTCGATTGTAATTGGCTCTGATACCGTGGTGGTCATTGATGATCAAGTCATGGAAAAACCAAGAGATTACCAAGACTGTAGAAGAATGCTGAATCAATTATCTGATGCACAGCATCAAGTGATGACCGCAGTGTCGGTAGTCTCTGAACAAAATCAGCGAACAGTCGTAGTAACGACTGATGTATGGTTTAAGCCCCTAAGTGAAAAAGAAATAGAACAATATTGGTTATCAGGGGAACCATGCGACAAGGCTGGTAGTTATGGCATTCAAGGGTTAGGGGGACGTTTCGTCACCCGAATCGAAGGTAGTTTTCACTCTGTAGTAGGTTTGCCTTTATTTGAAACTGACCAGCTCTTGCACGAATTCTTATAGATTAATTTTTGAGGTGCGCTAATGAGTGCAGAGTTGCTGTTGAACGTGACCCCGAGTGAAACTCGTGTGGCCATGATTGAAGGTGGAGTCCTTCAAGAAATACACATAGAGCGTGATGCTCGACGTGGTCTAGTTGGAAATATATATAAAGGTCGAGTCAGTCGAGTGCTTCCAGGAATGCAGGCGGCATTTGTCGACATTGGCTTAGAAAAAGCGGCTTTTTTACACGCGTCAGATATTGTTCCTCATACTGAATGTGTTGCCGAAAACGAAAAGAAACAATTCCAAGTTCGCGATATTTCAGAGTTGGTGCGTCAAGGCCAAGATATCGTTGTCCAGGTGGTGAAAGATCCGCTTGGTACTAAAGGTGCACGTCTAACGACTGATATTACCCTCCCTTCTCGTTATCTAGTCTTTATGCCTGGTGCAAGTCATGTCGGCGTATCACAGCGAATCGAAAGTGAATCGGAACGTAATCGTCTAAAGAAAGTAGTGTCTCACTACTGTGATGAGCATGGTGGCTTCATTATTCGAACTGCCGCGGAAGGGGCTGACGAGCACGAACTTTCTCAAGATGCTGCATTTTTGAAGCGCTTATGGTTAAAAGTATTAGAGCGCCGCGGTAAGCACAAAGCACGTTCTCGCTTGTATGGAGAGCTAGGGTTAGCGCAGCGCATTCTTCGTGACTTTGTTGGTACCGAACTTAGCAAGATTCAAGTCGACTCACGCCAAGAATTTGAGAATTTAAAAGAATTTACGTCGGAATATGTACCAGAGCTAACCAGCAAGTTAGAGCTGTATGAAGGCGATAAACCTATTTTCGATATGTACGACACCGAGAACGAGATTCAGCGTTCTCTTGATCGTAAAGTTGAGCTCAAATCGGGTGGCTATCTCATTATCGATCAGACAGAAGCGATGACAACGGTCGATATCAACACCGGGGCGTTTGTTGGCCGTCGTAATCTCGAAGAGACGATTTTCAATACCAACGTCGAAGCGACTCAGGCGATTGCCCGCCAGCTTCGTCTGCGCAATCTTGGTGGGATCATCATTATCGATTTTATCGATATGATTTCAGAAGAACATCGTAAGCGTGTACTCACTTCATTAGAAGCTGCGTTAGATAAAGATCGCGTAAAAACCAATATTAACGGCTTTACTCAGCTAGGCTTAGTAGAGATGACCCGTAAGCGTACCCGTGAAAGTATTGAACATATTTTGTGTTCAAGCTGTCCTACGTGTGAAGGTCGCGGTAGCGTCAAAACGGTGGAAACCGTCTGTTATGAAATACTTCGTGAGATCACACGAGTAAATCGTGCGTATGACGCTGATAAATTTGTTGTTTACGCGTCGCCTGCCGTTGCTGAAACTTTAGAAGGTGATGAGTCTCACGCATTAGCAGAGCTAGAAGTCTTCATTGGTAAGCAAGTGAAGATTCAAGCTGAGCCTCTTTATATTCAGGAACAGTTTGACGTTGTCATGATGTAATGGATGTTTTGTGAGCCCTAGTGTTATTCGCTTACTGCGAGCGTGTTTATGGTTAGTCGTTACAGCTTTGGTGATCTTAGCTGTAGCGGTAACAACCTTACGCGTTGCTTTACCTAATCTAAATAAATACCAATCGGAAATTGAAACTTGGGTTAATGACCGTTCAGGTCTCGAGTTTACGATCAATGATGTGAGTGGCTTCTGGCGTAACACTCATCCTTCAATAGCACTTCAAGGTGTTAAAGCTAACTTTCCTCGTAACCAAGATGTTCATTTTGCTGTCGAGCGCTTAGAGGTTGAATTTGATTTGATTCAATCAATACTCACGCTGCGCCCTGTCGTCACTGATCTCACTATGAATCAGTTACATCTCGATGTGCGCTCTGTGGATATTTTAGGCGCCAACCCTAAACCAGCTTCGGAATCTGAAGAAAAAACCGCTTCTAACATAGTCACTGAGCTCGACAATTTGCTACTTAGAACTCTTATTGATTTCACTCTTAAAGACTCGCAGATCATATATACCGCGATCTCTGGAGAAGAGCGGGAATTGGATATTGAGCATTTAAAGTGGCGTAATTCAGGCCGCCATCATTTAGCTGAAGGGGTGTTGAGCGTTGCGGATGCCGACCTTAACTCTTTGTCAGTAAGTGCTAACTTTGTCGATAATGGTTCATTAGCGGATGTGACAGGAGAGTTCTACATCAGCGCCGAACAAGTGTCCGTCAAGCCTTGGTTAACCCGTTATATACAAACAGAGTCGGGAATTGAAACCGGAAATGTAAGCTTAAATAGCTGGATTACGTTACAAAATAGTAAGCCGGTTGACGCGTATGTAGAACTATTACCATCAGAGTTATCCTGGATAGAAGGTACGCAGCACGATCTGATTGTTGAGTCGGGAGTGTTTAGGCTTTCTCCTGTCGATAATGGATGGCAAGTGAATGGTCACTCACTTAACTTGCGCACTGACGATATTGAATGGCCAGAACTAGACATCGCTTTCAACTGGCAATCTGATTTTTGGCAACTCAATGTCTCTCAGCTTGATATTAACGCACTGACTCCGTTAGTGAAGTTACTGCCAGAATCGGCAAGTTCAAGCGATATGCTGACTACTTTGAATCCTGGCGGTTTGATTGAAGATATTAGAGTATCGATGGGGGAAGGGATTGAAAGCCTGAGATATTCCGCAGATATTTCGCAAGCTTCGATGCAGCAATGGGATTTACTGCCTGGTTTCCATCATGTTTCTGGCTCGGTTTCTGGCACCGTCAACGAAGCAAAAGCGACGGTGTCTGTCATTGACGATGTCTTCCCTTATGGTGAAGTGTTTCAAGCGCCGCTGAACATCAAACAAGGTCTAGTTGACATCGTTTGGCAAAGTGACGAAAACGGCTGGCGTTTATGGTCAGACAAAGTCACCGCGGCAACACCGGATTTGCAAGTGCTAGGTGCCTTTAGGTTAGATTTTCCTAAAGAGGGAAATGCGTTCTTGTCTTTCTATGGCGAAGCGGACGCCTACAATGCTGGTGAAACATGGCGCTACCTACCCACATTAGCATTAGGGCAAGACTTAACCGACTACCTTTCAACGGCGATTCAAGCAGGTCGTGCCGAAACGGTAAAATTACTGTGGCATGGTGAACTTGCGCAATTCCCATATAAGAATAATGACGGTATTTTCCAAGTGTGGGTTGGTTTAGAAGACGCGAAGTTCAGTTTTGATACAGCTTGGCCACCAATAACCGATTTGCAGCTTGATTTACTCTTTGAAAATGAAGCCATGCATCTCGACTCTCGCTCGGCACAGTTGATGGATGTGACTGGTAAACGTATTACTGGTCGCATTCCTGATCTTGCGTCTGATGGTCATATCGAAATTGAAGCGACTGCGGTTGCTTCTGGTAATGCAGTACGTGATTACATGACTTCGACGCCGCTGGTAGATTCTGTCGGTGCAGCACTAACTGCGCTGCAGGTGAGCGGCACTGTGAATTCTCAATTTCAATTGAATATACCATTTAATCCAGACATTGAACCAAGAGCGTGGGGCTATGCTGATTTACTTGGGAATCATGTGGAAATTGAAGCGCCGCCGATGACGCTGGAGAACGTTACGGGTCGCATTGAATTTGATAACGATGTAGTGACAGCGAATGGTCTAGCCGCAGAGTTATTAGAGCAAGCCATTTCCGTTGATTTCAAAGGGGAAAACGACGGCTTAGGCTATGCTGTTGGAATCGATGTACTTGGAGATTGGGATGTTGAGCCTTTGGTTCCGTACATCGGTGAACGCTGGCTCGATCCGGTTTCAGGCCATGCACCTTGGCAAGCTGGCATTGACATACAGTTGAATGACATAGGCTTTACCTATCAACTGGATCTACAGTCGGATCTGAAATTTATCGCGAGTGAGTATCCTTACCCTTTAACGAAGCAGAGCCAAGAAAAAGGTTCCGCTAGGCTACAAGCGTCAGGGAACCAAGAGTCAATTACCGCACGAGTTCAACTGCCTAATACGAAATACCAAGCCGAAATTGATATTACAGGTGATACGCCTGTATTAACGGCAACTAACTTAGTACTGGGAAGAGGCGGTTTTAAAATCAGTCCTGTCGCAGGGCACCATGCTTTAGTTAGAACCGATACTTTTAATGTGGATGAATGGGCTAAATTTTTTAAGGCGCCAGCAGACACGTCGGATGCTGTGTTAAGCCAAATGAATACGCCTGAAATTCCAATGCCAAGTCGAGTGACGCTGCAAAGTAAAGAAGTTACTTTGGCAGGAATCAAATGGAATGATGTCGACCTGAGTGCGCGTAAAAAGAACCTTGCGTGGCAAATGGAGGTTTCTAGCCAAGAGGTGGAAGGGGACATCAATTATCTTGCCCCTTATGACTTAACCGTATCTTTAGAAAGGCTGCACATCTTTGTCCCTGAATGGAGTGAACAGAAAGATCCAGAGCCACTGTTAAAGGTTAAAGATCAGAGTGCACCTTTGATTTCGGATTTTGATCGTTCTATCCATGAAGGGTTACCAAACATTACTTTGTTGATCGATGACTTTTGGCTACAAGGTTATAAAGTGGGTAAAGTGAACGTTGACCTTCAGCGTCAAGGTGATCGTTTAGAATGGAAAAATATTCAAGTTCGTAGTGGTAGTACCGAGCTGGATATGAGCGGCTGGTGGAAGCTGGATGGTGACGTTAGCCAATCCAAACTCGATATCGATGTGAAGGGCGACAATAACACTGATTTGATGGAGCGCTTTGGGGTGACATCGGGGATTCAAAAAGCGCCGTTTGAGCTTCAAGCTCAGGCGACATGGGATGGTTCTCCTTGGGGAATTGATACCACAACGCTAGATGGTTCTGCAAAAACCAAATTCGGCAAAGGAATCATTTCCGATGTAAGCGGTGCTGCGCGTCTACTTGGCTTATTCAGTTTAGATTCCATCATTCGTAAGATGCAGCTCGATTTCTCAGATGTTTTCGATAAAGGTATGGCTTTTAATTCGATAACGGGCAGCGGTGAAATTGCAGATGGCGTCTTTGTCACCAATGATATTTATATGGACGCCGTAGCGGGTGAAATGAAAATCAGCGGCTTAGCTGATTTGAATACGCGATTAGTGGATGCGGAAGTTAACTTTACTCCAGATATTACCTCGGGAATTCCGGTACTCACAGCGTTTGCGGTTACCCCTCAAACTGCTTTGTATGTTCTGGCCATTACGACGGTGATTTCACCTGTGGTTGAAGTCTTTACTCAAGTTAATTATGAGGTGAAAGGCCCACTGGATTCGCCGACGGTGAAAGAACTTTCTCGTAGCCGAGGAGAGTTTAAGTTACCTGAGAAGCTAAGGAAAGAAGCTCAGTAAACAACGTAAGGGAAGCAACGCACATGGGACGTGTTGGCATAATACAGATGACATCTGGGCCTGATCCGAAAATCAATCTGGCCTGGATAGCACAAAGAGCAGAAGAGCTAGCTACTCAAGGCGTGCAATGGGTGGTTACCCCAGAAAACGCGCTCGTGTTTGGTAGCCGAGCTGATTATCATCAATATGCTGAAGCGCTTGGTAATGGTGAGATCCAGAAACAGCTGGCAGCTATCGCCAAAAATCACCGAATATGGCTCATCATTGGTAGTATGCCTATTCAAACGGAACGGGGAGTTACGACTACAAGTTTAGTGTTTGATGATTATGGTTCTCTTGTGGCGCATTACGATAAGCTGCATATGTTTGATGTCGACGTCGCGGATGGTCATAAACGCTACCGAGAATCGGACACTTTTACGCCAGGCAATAAAGTCGTGACTGTTGAAACGCCTTTTGCTCATCTTGGACTGAGTATTTGTTATGATGTGCGTTTTCCGCATTTATATTCTCAATTGGTGCGAGATGGCGCACAAGTGATGCTCGTCCCGGCTGCATTTACTGCGGTGACAGGTGCAGCACATTGGGAGACCTTATTACGAAGCCGAGCCATTGAAACTCAATCTTGGGTGGTGGCCGTAGGACAAGCCGGAGTACATCCGTGTGGTCGAGAAACATGGGGCCACTCTATGGTGGTTGATCCATGGGGAAGAATTATTACTCAGCTAGATCAACAAGCAGGCACTTTGGTTGCGGATGTTGATCTGGCTGTAAACGAACAAGTTAGGCAAAACATGCCAATCGAACGACACACTCGCTTCGATAATCACTTTCAAATTAATTATAAGAGCTAGATATGAGCATTAATCAGATTGAAGATGCATTACTAAAACCGACAGGGTTAACTGAGCAAGATATTGCTGATACTTTAGCGAGTATTGCTACGCGTCAAATTGATTACGCTGATATCTATTTCCAATCTAGTTGGCATGAATCGCTAGTGCTAGAAGACAGCATAATCAAAGACGGTTCATTTAACATCGATTGTGGTGTGGGCGTTCGCGCAGTAACGGGTGAGAAAACCGGTTTTGCATACTCAGACCAAATTCAGTTAGAAGGTTTGAAGCAAAGTGCGATTGCTGCTCGTGGTATCGCTCAGCAAGGTAAGAACGGTAAAGTACAAGCGTTTAAACGCAATCAAAATCAAGCTTATTATGATGCGGTTAACCCACTTGCAAGTTGGGAAAAACAGCAGAAAACTGAATTGCTTAAAGCGTTGGATGCCTATATTCGCACTAAAGAACCAATGGTTCAGGAAGTGTCAGTTAGCCTCAGCGGTGTGCATGAACAGATGTTAGTTGCTGCGACAGATGGCACTTATGCTGGCGATATTCGCCCGCTGGTTCGTTTGTCGATCAGTGTTCTAGCACAAAAAGGTGATCGTCGTGAGCGCGGCAGCGCTGGTGGTGGTGGCCGTTTTGGCTACGACTTCTTTTTGAGTGATGATAACGGTACTCAGATCGCGTATCAGTTTGCCGATGAAGCGATTCGTCAAGCGCTTGTGAATCTAGAAGCGGTAGCGGCTCCAGCTGGCGCTATGCCGGTGGTATTGGGTTCTGGCTGGCCGGGTGTACTATTGCACGAAGCAGTAGGTCACGGGCTAGAAGGTGACTTTAACCGTAAAGAGTCGTCGGTATTTTCTGGCAAGGTTGGCGAGCAAGTGACGTCGAGCCTATGTACGATTGTGGATGACGGTACATTGAAAGATCTTCGCGGCTCTTTGAATGTGGATGATGAAGGTGTGAACGGTCAATACAACACACTTATCGAAAATGGTGTGCTGAAGGGCTACATGCAAGATAAGCTGAACGCTCGCTTGATGGGCGTTGCACCAACGGGTAATGGCCGTCGTGAATCCTACGCGCACTTACCGATGCCACGTATGACGAATACTTATATGCTTCCAGGCGAGCACACACCTGAAGAGATCATTGCTACCGTTGAAAAGGGTATCTACGCGCCTAACTTTGGTGGTGGTCAGGTAGATATCACATCGGGTAAGTTTGTATTCTCAGCCTCTGAAGCGTACATGATTGAAAACGGTAAGATTACTCATCCGGTTAAAGGTGCGACGCTGATCGGCTCGGGTATTGAGGCGATGCAGCAAGTATCGATGGTCGGTAACGACTTGAGCATTGATCGCGGTGTAGGCGTATGTGGTAAAGCGGGACAAAGTGTTCCTGTAGGTGTTGGTCAACCAACGCTTAAACTGGATTCGCTAACGGTTGGTGGCACAGAGTAACTCTGGCTTTAAATTGATAGTAAAAAGCGCTTCCAACTGGAGGCGCTTTTTTATTGCGTTTTCTAAAAAGGTTACATGTTTTCTTCGGCGAATTCGGCCAATCGACTACGAACCACACCATTGAGGTGAATATTGGCACTGCCTTCGAAGTTTTTGAAACGCTCAACCATATAGGTGAGGCCGGATGTCACAGGTGTGAGGTAAGGAGAGTCGATTTGCGCCAGGTTACCCGAACACACAATCTTAGTGCCTTCGCCACAACGAGTGATGATGGTTTTTATTTGTGAAGCCGTCAGGTTCTGACATTCGTCGAGCAACACAAAGGCGTTTTGAATGGAACGTCCACGCATGAAGTTGATCGATTTAAATTGAATGTTGGCTTTGTCACAAATGTATTTTAAGGATCCCTCAGTGCAATGATCATTTTTGTGTAAGGCTTCCAGAGTATCGGTCACGGCCGCTAACCACGGCAGCATTTTTTCTTCCTCGGTGCCGGGCAAGAAGCCGATAGATTCCCCAATGTCTGGCGTATTACGCGTCACAATGATCTTATCGAACATGCTACGTTCTATGGTTTGCTCAAGAGCCGCAGCCATCGCCAGTAGAGTTTTACCACTACCCGCTGCACCAGTGAGGATCACCAAGTCGATATCAGGATCGAGCAGCGCATCCATTGCCATGCCTTGATAGATGTTTTTTGGGGTGATATCCCACGCTCTGCGATGCATCATTCGCTCGCGGCTGAGGTCGCGAAGGGTGACGGTATCTTGCGTGATTTCTTCGACTCGCCCTGCGAAATCACTGTCTTGATCGATCACGTACTGGTTGATGAAAGTTGGTTCAAAAGGCGCGCGGTCTATTGTGTGGAATGTTTTTCCTCCGAGCACCTTGCTTTCGACTTGCTCTACATCTTGCCAGAACTCACCTTCACGTTGCTGAAATCCTTTGGTTAGATATTGAACATCATCGATCAGTTGATCGGTTTGATAATCCTCAACAAAACGCACACCGGCACCTTTGGCACGAAGGCGCATATTGATGTCTTTGGTAATGAGTATGACTTCACGTGGAGCACGTTTATTTTGGAGGTGGAGTACACCGTTGAGAATACGGTTGTCGCCTGCTTTGTCTGCAAACGCTTTTACCGTTTCTTGCAGTTCGTAATCCGCAAGTATGGAAATAGTGCCGGAGGCATCAATGTCTTTAGAAAATGGGATGCCTTCTGAGATCTTATCAGGGGTAGCATCATGGAAAAGGTCTTCTAAGGCTCGAATCGCGACACGTGCATCACGAGCAACATCACGCTTGCTGTCTTTGATTCGGTCTAGTTCTTCAAGCACTGTCATGGGAATGACGACGTCGTGCTCTTGAAATGAGTAAATGGCGAAAGGTTCATGAAGTAGGATATTGGTATCCAGTACAAACAGTTTCCGATCGGTATCGCCCATAGCATCTCCTTGCCGCGGTGCGGCTTGCCTAGCATTGATTTATTGCCAGCAGAGGTAGCGGAGCATTCTACTTAGGTTGGTATTTCGGTAGGTTACTCAGCTACATACTTGCAAACCCAATTGATACCAGATGCGTATTTTAAGTTGAATCAAAATACGCATCGTTAGTATGAGTATAGCAATCTGTTTTCAATAGATTAGTCATGATTTTTTGACAGTTTGATTTCAATATCGAAAACGGAAAAAAAACCGTTGAAACTGCCCCTTTAAGCGTGACCTAAATCACAGCTTCAAGTAAGATTAGCGACCTTTTTCTGCGCCATTTACTCACAAGCTTTATTATCGTGAGTCGCATTTTTAGTGGCGGAAAGTTGAGCGTTTTTGACTAAGATAAAATGACCAATTGAGAAAAGATCACATAACAATATAAAAGATGAGGTAGTCGATTCATGACATTTGCTTTGGGGCAACGCTGGATAAGCGATACGGAAAGCGATTTAGGTTTAGGTACCGTTGTAGCAATGGATGCTCGAACCGTCACATTAATGTTTGCAGCATCAGAAGAAAACCGTGTGTATGCACGAAGCGATGCTCCCGTAACCCGAGTAACATTCAACGTTGGCGATGTCATTGAAGCCCAAGAAGGCTGGTCGCTAAAAGTTGAGCAAGTCATCGAAGACCAAGGTTTATTTACCTATCTTGGTACGCGAGAAGATACCGAAGAAGCTGAAGTGGCGTTACGTGAGATCTTCTTAAGCAACCAAATTCGTTTCAACAAGCCTCAAGACAAACTGTACGCTGGTCAAATTGATCGCATGGACAATTTCGTCCTGCGTTACCGTGCGCTTAGCAATCAATATCAGCAGCATAAGAGCCCGATGCGTGGCCTATGCGGCATGCGTGCAGGTTTAATTCCCCATCAACTTTATATCGCCCATGAAGTTGGCCGTCGTCATGCGCCTCGTGTTTTATTGGCCGATGAAGTTGGCTTAGGTAAAACGATTGAAGCGGGCATGATCATCCACCAACAAGTGTTGGCGGGCCGAGCGGAACGTATTCTTATCGTGGTACCTGAAACACTGCAGCACCAATGGTTAGTGGAAATGATGCGTCGTTTTAACCTGCACTTTTCTATCTTTGATGAAGAGCGCTGTATTGAAGCGTTCGCAGAGTCGGACAATCCATTTGATACTCAGCAATACGTATTATGCTCTCTTGATTTCCTACGTAAGAGCCGTAAGCGCTTTGAACAAGCGTTGGAAGGCGAGTGGGATCTATTGGTTGTCGATGAAGCGCACCACCTTGAGTGGAGTCAAGATAAGCCAAGCCGCCAGTACCAAGTGGTAGAAGGCCTTGCAGAAAATACACCTGGCGTACTGCTACTAACGGCAACTCCAGAGCAGCTAGGCCGTGAAAGTCACTTTGCTCGCCTGCGTCTCCTTGATCCAGATCGTTTCTACGATTACGAAGCCTTTGTAGCAGAAGAAGAACAGTACGCACCAGTGGCGGATGCGGTGACCGCACTGTTTTCAGGAATCAAGCTAGAAAATGAAGCCAAGAACCAGATCACCGAACTCTTGTCTGAGCAAGATGTAGAGCCACTATTCCGCATTATCGAAGGGGCTAGCTCTGAAGAAGACAAAGCTGCGGCTCGTCAGGAGCTGATTGATAACCTGATGGACCGCCATGGGACCGGGCGTGTTCTGTTTAGAAACACCCGCGCAGCGATCAAAGGGTTCCCTAAACGTAACGTACACCTTCTGCCAATGGATATCCCGAGCCAGTACACTACCTCTATGCGTGTATCTGGCATGATTGGTGGCAAGATGGCGCCTGAAGCGCGTGCGATGAAAATGCTTTACCCAGAAGAAATCTTCCAAGAGTTTGAAGGTGAAGATTCTAGCTGGTGGCAGTTTGATTCACGTGTGAATTGGCTACTTGATAAGATTCAAGAAAAGCGCAGCGAGAAGATCTTAGTGATCGCGTCTCGTGCGAGCACTGCTTTACAACTAGAGCAGGCACTGCGTGAGCGTGAAGGCGTGCGTGCAACGGTATTCCACGAAGGCATGTCGATTCTAGAGCGTGATAAAGCCGCGGCTTACTTTGCTCAAGAAGAGGGCGGTGCTCAGGTCCTTATCTGTAGTGAAATCGGCTCTGAAGGTCGTAATTTCCAGTTTGCGAACCAATTGGTGATGTTTGATTTACCATTTAACCCAGACTTGCTAGAGCAACGTATTGGCCGTTTGGACCGTATTGGCCAGCAGCGTGATATTGATGTACATGTTCCTTATTTGAAAGGCACATCACAAGCGATTCTGGCACGTTGGTTTGATGAAGGCTTGAATGCCTTTGCTGAAACTTGCCCGACGGGACGCACGGTTTACGATAAGTTCTCGGCTGATCTGATTGATATGCTGGCTTCTGGTAACACCGAACAGCTAGACGAAGTGATTGAAGAATCTGCGAAATTAAATCAAGCGTTGAAAGCGGATCTTGAGAAAGGCCGTGATCGTTTATTGGAAATGCATTCGAATGGCGGCGATAAGGCGCACGAAATTGCAGAGAAAATTGCGGCAACCGATGGCGATACCAACTTAGTCACATTTGCACTAAGCCTGTTCGATACGATTGGCTTAAACCAAGATGATAAAGGTGAAAACGCATTAGTGGTGACGCCATCTGAGCACATGATGGTACCAAGCTACCCAGGTTTGCCATACGAAGGTGCGACAATCACGTTTGATCGTGAAACAGCTTTGTCTCGCGAAGATATGAATTTCATCAGCTGGGAACACCCAATGATTCAAGGCGGTATTGATTTACTACTGAGTGAAGGCGTTGGCGCTTCTGCTGTATCATTGTTGAAAAACAAAGCGCTGCCAGTAGGTACCATTTTGCTTGAGTTGGTTTACCTTGTAGATGCGCAAGCACCTAAACGTAGTGGCATTAGCCAATTCCTTCCACAAACGCCAATCCGTTTGATGATGGATGCTCGCGGTAATGATTTATCGGCTCAAGTGGAGTTCGAAAGCTTTAATCGTCAGTTGAGCCCTGTGAACCGTCACTTAGCGAGTAAGCTAGTGAATTCGGTACAAGCCGATGTTCACAAGCTGATTGAAGCCGGTGAAGCGCAAGTATTACCGAAAGTGGAAGCGGTTCGTGAGCAAGCTCAAAAAGATATGCAAGCGAATCTAAATGGTGAGTTAGAGCGCCTTCAGGCTTTGAAAGCCGTCAACCCGAACATTCGTGATGAAGAGTTGGAAGCGATTGAGTCTCAAATTGAGCAACTGACAGGCTATATTGCCAAAGCGCAAGTTCAACTAGACTCGCTGCGTTTGATCGTGGTTTCACACAACTAGTTAGTTGTTGATTTAGAAAAAGATAACAAAAGCTCGAGTGTGAACTCGGGCTTTTTTGTGAGGTATAAAATGGCAATGCTTGAGTACACACCGCCAACGGAGCCTTGGATAGACATTGTTTACCAAGATGACGATATTTTGGTGGTGAACAAACCTTCAGGGTTACTTTCGGTTCCTGGACGACTCGCAGAACACTACGACAGTATGTGGAGTCGCTTGGTTGTCGAGTTTCCTGAGATTCAAGTTGTACATCGCTTGGATATGTCGACGTCAGGCTTAATGCTATTAGCAAAGCATAAAGAAGCGGAGCGTCATCTTAAAAAGCAGTTTCAGTATCGTTTAACACATAAGATCTACTATGCGCGTGTTTGGGGAAAAGTCGAAGAACAAGAAGGGTTAATCGACTTACCTTTGATCTGTGATTGGCCAAATCGACCAAGACAGAAAGTGTGTAATGAAGATGGCAAACCTTCGCAAACGCGTTATCAAATCGCAGAGCATGAAGAGCAAACCACCTTGCTACGTTTGCTGCCAATCACAGGCAGGTCTCATCAATTGCGTGTTCACACGATGGAAATTGGCCACCCGATCGTAGGAGATGAATTTTATGCAACGCCGGAAGCGCTAGCGTACTCTGATCGTCTTGAATTACACGCCTGCGAATTGAGTTTTTATCATCCGGCTGATGACCAGTTGTTCACAGCGTTCGTGCCGTGTGACTTCTACCCACAAGCGACGCCACAGGTTAAAACACATTTCGAAATTGCGCCTGAACTACCAGATTATAAAACGTTGAAAGCGTAGACTATCGAGTTCTATTTATCGTTTTGCAAGGAAGTCATATGTCTAAGTTAACCGTGGTCTTTTTAGATAGGGCGACGATACCGACTCAAATTACACTGAATACTCCGAGTTTCGAGCATGAGTGGATTGAATATGACTTTACAAAGCCAGAGCAAGTCGCTGAACGAATCATTGATGCCGATATCGTTATTACGAATAAAGTCATATTGAGTAGTGAGTCTCTTAAAGAGGCTGCCAAATTACGGTTAATCGCAGTGTCTGCTACTGGGGTGAATAACGTTGATTTGAGTTATTGCGCAAGTGCGAATATTGCTGTGACAAATATTCAAGGTTATGCCACCCAATCCGTGCCTGAACATGTGATGGCGATGTTATTCGCGTTAAAGCGCAATCTCGTTGGTTATCATCAAGATATAGCGGCTGGTGAATGGCAACGTAATAAGCAATTTTGCTTTTTCACTCATCCTATTCAAGATATCGCGGGGAGCACGCTTGGTATTATTGGCAGTGGCGGTTTAGGGCAAGCGACGGCAGCATTAGCAAAATCTCTCGGTATGAATGTGATGTTTGCAGAGCGCAAAGGTGTTCAAAATTGTCGTGAAGGGTATCTTCCATTTGAGTTGGTCTTGCAGCTAGCCGATGCGATTACAATGCACTGCCCGTTAACAGACGACACGCATAATCTTATTGGTGAGCGAGAGCTGAACATGATGAAGGCTTCCTCTGTGTTGGTGAATGCTGGGCGAGGCGGTCTAGTCGATGAGCAAGCGCTCGTTGCGGCTTTAAAAGAAAGTAAGATCGCAGGGGCAGGAGTGGATGTGTTCACTCAAGAGCCTGCGGATGAGAGTAATGTGTTAATTGCTAACATGGCGATGCCTAACTTGCTACTTACACCGCATGTAGCGTGGGGAAGCGACTCCTCAATTCAAAAGTTGTCTGATATCTTAATCGACAATCTCAATGCATTTGTTCGAGGTGAGATGCAAAACCGAGTGGTGTAACTACTTGGCTATCGATTCAAATATTTATATCGATTCCAATAAAAAGGGTGACATTACGTCACCCTTTTTCGTTGTATTCCATTCAACGCTGCGTGTCTAACCTTGCGGTTTCACAACCAGTACGTTGATTGGTGAATTCTGTACGACTTTGCTCGCAACTGAGCCTAGTACCACCTTGTCGATCTTAGAGCGCTTATGGCTTGGCATGATGATAAGATCCGCGCCTAGCTTCTCTGCGTGCTCTAGAATCGTTGAGTATGCTTTACCTTCCGCTACGTGAACCTTATAAATCACTTCGTCATCGATATGTTGATCAGCGAATTCTTTAAGCTGGTTCTTAACGTCGATCTTCATTTGATTAGCGGCATCTTTTGGGAAGTAAGACGCGACCATAGACATATGAATGCCAGGTAAAACATTCAGTAGATGCACTTCTGCATTACTGTGTTTTGCATGCCAAACTGCAAGTTCAACGGCTTTGTCAGAAAAGCCTTTATCGTTTAAATCTACTGGAACAAGGATCTGTTTATACATGTTTTACTCTCTTATTAATGAACACCTAGTGATGACCTAGGTGCTGCCATTATCCTTTCCATTACTTAGGGCTAGCCAGAAGCTAGCCCTAGGTATTACGCGCTGATTTCATCCTTACGAGCGCGTCTTCTTTGATTCATTGCTAAGCCAATCAAAATGATTAGAGATGGTAAGAATACCCACTCTTTCATTGGACGGTCTGCATCTTGGATAACCGACTTGATTTCCCAATCGAAATCGATACCTGAAGCTTCAGCTGGACTACCAAACTCAACCATGTCGACAATCATCTTGCCGTCAGTTTCCGTTAGCATTAAACCCATTGACGCCACGCGGTCTTCACCGGTTGTTGCAGAATCTTCAAATGGAAGACGAACGGTTTTCTCTGAGTAATCACCTTCTAGGTTTTCACCACCCACTCTTAGCTCTAGCGATTCTCCCACAGATAGACCTTCTGTGATTTGAGCAATCTCAACTCCAGGAGAAAGAACCTTCGCCGGGTAAATCATGTCCCACCAGAAGCCTGGACGGAAAAAAGAGAACGTTAGTACGATAAGCAGTACCGTTTCCCACCACTTGTTCTTAGTAAACCACCAACCTTGCGTTGCAGCTGCAAAGATTAATACTGCGGTTACGGAAGAGAAGATCGTTAATGCTAAATGCCACCAAGAATCAATGCCCATCAACAGTAGTTGGGTATTGAAGATGAACATGAATGGCAATATCGCAGTTCGAATATCGTAGGTGAAACCTTGGATACCAGTTCGAATTGGATCTGACTTCGCAATTGCCGCTGCTGCAAATGCCGCTAGGCCTACAGGAGGAGTATCATCTGCGAGAATACCGAAGTAGAACACGAATAAGTGAACCGCAATCAGAGGGATGATTAAGCCGTGCGCCGCGCCTAAAGTCACAATTACTGGTGCCATTAGAGTCGATACAACGATGTAGTTTGCCGTTGTTGGCAAGCCCATACCTAAGATTAAGCTGATCACTGCGGTAAATAGCAACATAAGGATGATGCTACCGCCTGAGATAAACTCAACGAAGTCGGTCATCACAAGGCCAATACCAGTCAGTGTTACCACACCAACCACAGTACCAGCAGCAGCTGTCGCCACACCGATACCGATCATATTACGAGCACCAGAAACTAAACTCTCGGCTAGGTCAACAAAGCCCGCTTTAGTTTGTTCTGCAATATCATCAGTTTTTGACATCATCGCCATTAGTGGGCGCTGAGTGATCAAAATGAAGATCATGAAGACCGTTGCCCAGAATGCAGATAAACCTGGAGAGAAACGTTCAACTGTTAAACACCATACCAATACAACGATAGGCAATAGGAAGTGTAGGCCTGACTTAATCGTTGGGCCTGGATCTGGAACTTCTTTCAGATCTGCATCGATTTCCATGCCGCCTTCTTTCGCGTACTTCGCAGATACACGAACAAGTGCTAAGTATGAGATCAATAGAGCAACGGTGACAATTGGAGTTGCCGCAGCGCCAAAGACATCTTTCGTCCAACCAACACCGTAGTAAACTAGCGCGCTGATCACGCATAAACCTAAAATGGTTCCGGTGAACGACAGCAAGCTTTGTATGATAGTAGGAGTATGGCGACGAGGTAAACCAGTCATGCCCGCTTTACATGCTTCTAAGTGAACAATGTAAATTAGCGCTACGTATGAAATTAGCGCTGGCAATAGAGCCGCTTTGATAACTTCAACGTAAGAAATACCCACGTATTCCACCATCAAGAATGCGGCAGCACCCATGATTGGTGGAGTCAACTGGCCATTGGTTGAAGCCGCAACTTCTACCGCACCCGCTTTTGTGCCCGGGAAACCAACACGTTTCATTAACGGGATTGTGAAGGTACCAGTCGTTACTACGTTTGCGATAGATGAACCAGATACAAGGCCTGAAAGACCTGACGCTACAACGGCTGCTTTCGCTGGGCCACCTTTCATATGACCAAGCAGTGAGAATGCTACTTTAATGAAGTATGCACCTGCACCTGCTCGCTCAAGCATCGCGCCAAATAAAACAAACAAGAATACAAAAGAAGTGGATACACCTAGTGCAACACCGAATACGCCTTCAGTTGTTAGCCATAGATGTGACATTGCTTTATTTAGGCTTGCACCTTTATGTGCAATAACGTCTGGCATGTAAGGGCCGCCAAAGGTGTACAGCAAGAATACAGCTGCCACAACCATGAGTGGTGGACCTAATGCACGACGTGTCGCTTCTAACAGCAGTACCATACCGGTAACTGCAGCCACAATATCAAACGTGGTAGGAGCGCCCGAACGGCCGGCCAGCTCTGTATAGAAGACATAGATATAAGCCGCTGAAAAACTACCAGCCAGCGCGAGTACCCAATCCATTGCTGGAATGTAGTCACGTGGAGAATTTTTCAGAGCGGGATATGCTGTGAATGCTAAGAAAATAGCAAAAGTTAAGTGAATTGCTCGTGCTTGCGTGTCGTTTAGTACAGCAAAATCAAATATAAACGGTAGTGGTGATGCATACCAAAGTTGGAATAGCGACCAACACAGCGGTACAAACCATAAAATTCGTCCTTGAATACCTTTAGGGCTTCTTGCCCCAGTATCGGCTTGGGCCACCATTTCTTGCACATCTGAAGACGGTGTATTTGTCTGCGTCATGTACTTTATCCTTATTATTGATGGTCTAGTCATTATCAATGACTGATTAGAACCATATTTAGCATCTATTAGTGTAGTGAATAGATGGAAAATTGCTCTTAGTTTCGATTTATCTCAGGCTTATTACGAAGGTTAGTCATCAAAAATGAGACGACTTTAAAAGTGTTTCTCGTATCGCACTGAATTGGTTTTATTTTATAAAGTGCGAAAAACCAATAAGGAGGCTCAGGCCTCCTTATTGGGTCAGTAGGCTAAAGTCAGATTACTTTAGAAGACCTACTTCTTTGTAGTATTTAGCTGCACCTGGGTGAAGAGGGATAGAAAGACCAGCTTTCACCATGTCTTCTTTCTTCAGGTTAGCAAACGCTGGGTGTAGGCGTTTGAATGTATCGAAGTTTTCGAATACTGCTTTAGCAACATTGTAAGCAACATCTTCAGAAACTTCTGTCGTTGTTACCATAGTTGCTGCAACACCAAAGCTGTTTACGTCAGCATCAGTACCACGGTACATGCCAGCTGGAACTGTGCTGTATGCGTAGTATGGGTTATCTGCAACGATTTTATCGATTTGAGCACCAGTTGCTGATACTAATTTAGCATCACAAGATGTTGTTGCTTCTTTGATTGAACCGTTCGGGTGGCCAACCATGTAGATGAATGCATCAATCTTGTTATCACATAGTGCTTGAGAACGCTCAGAACCTTTAAGCTCAGATGCTAGTTTGAAGCTGTCGTTAGTCCAGCCCATAGCATCCATCACAACACCCATAGTTGCGCGGTCACCTGAACCAGGGTTACCGATGTTTACACGCTTACCTTTTAGGTCAGAAACGTTATCGATACCCGCGTCAGAGCGCGCAATGATGTTGAATGGTTCTGTGTGTAGAGAGAACATTGCACGTAGCTTCTTGTACTCGCCTTGCTCTGCAAACTTACTTGTACCGTTGTAGCCGTGGTACTGCCAGTCAGACTGAACAACACCAAAATCAAGCTCACCTGCACGCATAGTGTTTACGTTGTAGATAGAACCGCCAGTTGATTCAACTGAACAACGAATGTTGTGGTCTTTACGACCCTTGTTCACTAGCTTACAGATAGCACCACCAGTAGGGTAGTAAACACCAGTTACAGAACCAGTACCGATAGTGATGAACTCTTGAGCGTTAACCGCGCCAGCGCCCATTACAGCAGCTGCAATTGCACCGACTTTAACAAGTTTGTTAAATGCCATGAATTTCCCTTCCTTTATTCATTATTAACCCTGAAACAATTGTAGTTGTTTCTGGAGTTTCCTATGTGGAAACGGCATCTTTTTCAATCCGTCCGATGAAAAAGTGGCTGAATAATAACAAAAATTGGCAGAAAATTACCCAATTGTTAAAACATATAACGAAAAAGTCTAAATTTTGATGCAATAATAATGAAGTTTTAGTTAGATTATGTTTTTAAAAATCAATGATTTGCTGCGAAATTTGGAAGGGGAGGTGGATATTCTAGGATGTGAGATGGATCACGGAAGAAATGATTGTTAGTGATCCATCGAATTTTAGAATGTTTTACTGGATTTTTTGTATGCTTCTTAACCTGCGTATTCGAAAAGCTCACATACAGAATCAAATAACTGTTTAGTTGTAACAGAAAGAGTCGGTGTGATGAAGATTGTGTCATCGCCTGCGACGACTCCTAAAATACCTTCAGACTTACCTAAAGAATCCAGCAAGCGAGCGATAAGTTGTGCTGCACCTGGGCCAGTATGGATCACGACAAGCGCTGCGTTGTGGTCGATATCTAGAACCAACTCTCTAAGTGAGCTCGACACGGTTGGTACACCCAGCTCTGCAGGTAGGCAGTAAACCATTTCCATTTTAGCATTGCGAGTTCTCACTGCGCCAAACTTAGTCAACATGCGTGAAACTTTAGATTGGTTGATGCTTTCAAACCCTTCGTGTTTCAGAGCATCGACAATTTCACCTTGGGAGCCAAAACGCTCTTCTTTTAGTAACGCTTTAAAAGCGCGAACTAAGTTGTCTTGTTTTTCTGTATTGCGCATGGTTTTAATCTTTTTTGTTAACAAAGTCATTGCTGCATATTCTCGCATACATATTCACTATTAACCAAAGTATCCGAGTAATTTGTTAGTCACATCACTGTAAAAACTATATGGAATATTATGCTTTTTGGGCGTTTGGCTTTTGTCCTAAATCGTGTTTATCCGCATAATGCTATTGCCTTGCATCGCACGTGTTTATTGACTTGCGCAAGGTCGCAAAGATGACGTTAATTGATTGTAATCAGTTTGTGATTACTATAGTTTTCTACTCGAATTCGATTAGAAAACACCCTATAAAAACCTTATAAGAGAATTACTCTCAAGGAGAATAACAATGAAAGTAGCTGTTATTGGTGCCGCTGGTGGCATCGGTCAAGCCCTAGCTCTATTACTGAAAAACCGTCTTCCTGCTGGATCTGATTTAGCTTTATACGATATCGCACCGGTAACACCTGGTGTTGCTGCCGATCTAAGCCACATCCCAACACCTGTTTCGATCAAAGGTTACGCTGGCGAAGATCCAACGCCTGCGCTTGAAGGTGCTGATGTAGTACTTATCTCTGCTGGCGTTGCTCGTAAGCCTGGTATGGATCGTGCGGATCTTTTTAATGTAAACGCTGGCATTGTTAAATCTCTAGCAGAAAAAATTGCGGTTGTTTGTCCAACGGCTTGTGTAGGTATCATCACTAACCCTGTGAATACAACAGTGCCAATCGCTGCTGAAGTTCTTAAGAAAGCAGGTGTTTACGATAAGCGTCGTCTATTCGGTGTAACCACTCTTGATGTTATCCGCTCAGAAACTTTCGTTGCAGAACTTAAAGATAAAGATCCAGGTGATATCCGTGTTCCTGTTATCGGTGGTCACTCAGGTGTAACGATTCTTCCTCTTCTTTCTCAAGTTGAAGGCGTTGAATTTACTGCTGAAGAAGTTGAAGCGCTAACTAAGCGTATTCAAAATGCTGGTACTGAAGTTGTTGAAGCAAAAGCGGGTGGCGGTAGTGCAACTCTATCTATGGGCCAAGCAGCATGTCGCTTTGGTTTAGCACTTGTGAAAGCTTTACAAGGTGAAGAGAACGTAATTGAGTGTGCATATGTAGAAGGCGCAGGTGAGCATGCACCGTTCTTCGCACAACCAGTTAAACTAGGCAAAGAGGGCGCAGAAGCGATCCTTAGCTACGGCGACCTAAGTGATTACGAGCAGTCTGCACTAGACAGCATGCTTGATACACTAAACGGTGACATCGAAATTGGTGTTGAATTCGCTAAGTAGTGAATGACGTTAGATAAAAGAAAGCCGATCAAAAGATCGGCTTTTTTGTGTCTGCAATATAACTATTTATATTGAAGAACTGCTGACGTTAGCGACGCCAGCATTCAGTGATTACTTAGTTCGTTTAACGGCTAGGTGAGCGAGCGTCACCAAAGCTTGTTTGTATTCAGACTCAGGCAGCACATCAAGCTCTTTGATTGCTTTGTCTGCTTCTTCATAAGCTTTATTGGTTGTGTACTCTAGAGAGCCTGTATCACTCATAGCAGCCAGAATCTCATCGAGCCTTTCCATGCCATTTGCTTTTTCAATTGCTTCACGGATCATGGCAGATTGCGCTTCTGTACCATTATGCATAGCGTAAAGAAGAGGTAGTGTCGGTTTTCCTTCTGCTAGGTCGTCACCAACGTTTTTACCCATTTCTTTACCGTCAGAAGTGTAATCCATGACATCGTCAATGAGCTGGAATGCAGTGCCTAAATACTTACCGTAGTTCTGCATCGCTGTTTCTACTTCCGGAGATGATTCAGTCAATATCGCGCCAATCTGTGTGGCTGCTTCAAACAGTCGAGCTGTTTTTGAGTAAATCACCTGCATGTAACTTTCTTCGGTCGTGTCAGGGTTATTACAGTTCATCAATTGCTGAACTTCACCCTCTGCAATCACATTCACCGCTTCACTCATCAGGTCAAGGATCTTTAAAGATCCTAGTTTTGTCATCATTTGGAATGAGCGTGTGTAAATGAAATCACCAACTAGGACGCTTGCTGCATTTCCGAAAGCTGCATTTGCAGTCGCTTTGCCGCGACGCATATCCGATTCATCGACAACGTCGTCGTGAAGCAAAGTTGCGGTATGAATGAATTCAATAAAGGCCGCAGAGGTGGTGTGAGCTTCGCCTTGGTAACCCAGTGCGCGAGCTGACAAGATAGCAAGCAAAGGGCGAAGGCGTTTACCGCCACCGCTTACGATATAAAAACCGAGCTGATTGATTAAACTTACGTCAGAATTGAGTTGAGCTTGAATTGTTTCATTCACTTTTGCCATATCATCGGCAGTAAGCGCTTGGATAGCTTTAAAATCCATTATTCATCCGGCTGAGGTTAGAACCTGTAAGGCTTATTCGTTATATTTAATTGACGAATGATACACTAAAAAACGTTGATTAATACATCACTTAAGGGCATGATTGCCGCACTTTTCTTCGGCGATTAGCTTTTCGCCAATTTTTTAAAAATATGGCTTGTCATAGCCGCATGATTCCCGTAGAATCTGCGCCCTATTGATTAGTTTAGCGCACACCCGAGTTGTACAAATAACAACCATAGGCTGTGCGGAAAAAGCGGAGTAAAATATGTACGCTGTTTTCCAATCTGGTGGCAAACAACACCGTGTAAGCGAAGGTCAAACTCTTCGTTTAGAGAAATTAGACGTTGAAACTGGTGCAACTGTTGAATTTGATAAAGTTCTTCTAGTTGCTAACGGTGAAGAAATCACTGTTGGTGCACCTCTTGTTGAAGGTGGTAAGATTACTGCGGAAGTAGTACAACACGGTCGTGGCGATAAAGTAAAAATCGTTAAGTTCCGTCGTCGTAAGCACTCTCGTAAGCAAGCTGGCCACCGTCAGTGGTTCACTGAAGTGAAAATCACTGGCATCAACGCTTAAGTTATAGGAGAGTTTAACAATGGCACACAAAAAAGCTGGCGGTTCTACTCGTAACGGCCGCGATTCAGAAAGCAAACGTCTTGGTGTTAAGCGTTTCGGTGGTGAATCTGTTCTTGCAGGTAACATCATCGTTCGTCAACGTGGTACTAAGTTCCACGCTGGCACTAACGTTGGTATCGGTAAAGACCACACTCTTTTCGCTCTTACTGAAGGTAAAGTGAAGTTTGAAGTTAAAGGTCCTAAAAACCGTAAATTCGTTAGCATCGATTCTGAGTAATTAGATGTTAGCTGAATAGCTTTAATTAGCTTTAAGCTGAATTCAAAAGCCCTGCCGATTCGGCGGGGTTTTTTATTTATAGCGGGATCAAAAAAGCAGTTACTCTTTTAACGTGTACAGAGAGTCGCTTCTTTTTTGTTCCTGATTGCAGAAAGGCCCTAGATCTTAGGTGATCGATCTAAACTCGGATCTGCTAGAATTTATATCATCCCCTGAGGATGGTATTGCAACGCAAACATGCGGAGTGAAAGATGAAATTCGTTGATGAAGCGGTAGTAAAAGTTGAAGCCGGTGATGGCGGTAATGGTACCGTTAGCTTTTGGCGTGAGAAGTTTGTAGCTAAAGGTGGCCCTGATGGTGGTGACGGTGGCGATGGTGGTGACGTTTATATCCAAGCGGATGAAAACTTAAATACGCTGATCGATTACCGTTTTCAACGCTTTTACAACGCTGACCGTGGTGAGAATGGCCGCGGTGGTAACTGTACTGGTAAACGTGGTAAAGACATTACCTTGAAAGTACCAGTTGGTACACGTGCTGTAGACATCCACACAAATGAAATTGTGGCGGAAGTTGCTGAGCATGGTAAGAAAGTGATGGTCGCGAAAGGCGGTTGGCACGGCTTAGGTAACACGCGTTTCAAATCTTCGGTAAACCGTGCTCCTCGTCAGAAGACGATGGGTACTAAAGGTGAAGTACGTGAACTACGTTTAGAGCTTCTGCTACTTGCTGACGTTGGTATGCTTGGCTTACCAAATGCAGGTAAATCAACCTTTATCCGTTCTGTATCAGCAGCTAAACCTAAAGTAGCTGACTATCCATTTACTACTCTAATTCCAAGTTTGGGTGTAGTGAGTGTGGTTCCAGAGAAAAGCTTTGTTGTAGCCGATATTCCAGGTCTTATCGAAGGCGCTGCAGATGGCGCAGGCTTAGGGATTCGATTCTTGAAGCACTTAGAACGTTGTCGCGTTCTGCTGCATATGATCGATATCATGCCAATTGATCAGTCTGATCCAATTCAAAATGCTCTAACGATCATTGATGAGTTGGAACAATACAGCGAAAAAGTAGCGGCTAAGCCTCGTTGGCTAGTGTTCAACAAAGTTGACCTAATGCCAGAAGAGGAAGCGCAAGAAAAGATCCAAGAGATCTTAGACGCGTTAGGTTGGGAAGGTGAGTACTTCCAGATTTCAGCAGTGAACAAGCAGGGCACGAAAGAGCTTTGCTACAAGTTAGCTGATTTTATGGAAACTCTACCTCGCGAAGCCGAAGAAGTTGAAGAAGAAGATAAAGTCGACTTCATGTGGGACGACTACCACAAAGATGCAATGAGTGGTAAGAACGTCGTGACCGAAGATGACTGGGATGATTGGGATGACGAAGAAGATGACGGACATGTTATCTACGTTCGAGACTAATTAGCTCTATGCTTAATAAAAACCGCAATGAAAATTGCGGTTTTTTTGTATCTAAATCATGTCAGGGTCAGTGAAAGTCATGCAAACTTCTGTCTAGGAACTTTAATCACATGGAAGGAATCATGACTTCGAAACAAAGGGCGATTTCTCGCCTTGTAGCTCAGTCCGGGCAAACGCTGTTGGCTCATGGAGCGGAAAGTACTTTGGTCGGTGATATTATGCGAAGAATAGGTATCGCAAGTGGTGTCGATGAAGTGGAGGTGGCGCTCTCGGCTAACTCTTTAGTGGTTACTACTCGTATCGGAGATCATTGCATCACCACCACACGAAGTTGTGTTGATCGTGGTATTAACATGCGTGCTATTACTCAGATTCAACGCATTTGTATCATGATGGAGAAAGGCATTCTAGACGCTACGCTTGCTCAGCGTAAGCTGAATTCGATAAGCCCTGAGCGATACAATCGCTGGTTAGTTGTTTTTATGATCGGGCTATCGTGTGCTTCTTTTAGTCGCTTGGCCGGAGGTGATTGGCATGTATTTGCTATGACTTTTCTTGCGTCCTCCCTTGGAATGATCGTTCGCCAAGAAATCGGCCATCGTCACTTCAATCCACTCTTAAATTTTGCCGTAACCGCTTTTGTTACGACCTATGTATCTGCTCAAGCTGTGATGCATGGTATTGGGAATCAACCAACCATCGCGATGGCGTCTTCTGTACTCATGCTCGTACCCGGTTTCCCTTTAATTAACTCGGTTGCCGATATGCTGAAAGGCCATATCAATATGGGAATAGCGCGATTTACAATGGCGAGTTTACTTACTCTTGCGACCAGCCTGGGCATTGTGGGGGCAATGAGTATCACTGGTGTATGGGGGTGGATAAGATAATGGATCTAACTGCACTATTCACAGGCCTAGCTAATGATATGTTTTTTGCTGCGATCCCTGCGGTGGGGTTTGCTCTAGTATTTAACGTTCCACAACGAGCACTTATCTATTGCGCATTGGGTGGGGCACTTGGCCACGGAAGCCGATACTTGATGATGGAATTTGGCATACCAATCGAATGGGCGACATTTTTCGCTGCGACGGTTGTCGGAATGATCGGTGTTCATTGGTCGCACCGATTACTTGCTCACCCTAAAGTGTTTACCGTTGCTGCTTTGATTCCTATGGTGCCTGGGGTATTCGCGTTCAAAGCAATGATCGCAATGGTGGAAATTAATAATCTTGGTTATACGCCAGAATTGTTAGCAACGTTGATGGAAAATTTCTTGAAAGCGATGTTTATTATTGCTGGCTTAGCGATTGGATTAGCCATGCCGGGACTGCTATTCTATCGCCGTCGCCCGATCGTCTAGAGCGTATTCGGGATAACGGAACGTTACCAAGCACAGATAGGACCCAGAAATGATCATTAGTATGGTTGCCGCGATGGCAAACAATCGAGTTATTGGCAAAGATAATCAAATGCCTTGGCACTTACCTGCAGATTTTGCGTGGTTTAAGCGCTGCACTATGGGTAAGCCAGTCGTAATGGGCCGAAAAACTTATGACTCGATTGGCCGACCGCTCCCTGGACGTCAGAATATTGTGATCAGCCGTGATGAATCACTACAAATTGAAGGTGTGGCTACGGTAACGTCCATTGAGCAAGCGCTGGAAGCAGCAGGTGATGTTGAAGAAGTCATGATCATCGGCGGCGGCTCAATTTATGCGAGCTGCTTACCGAAGGCGGATAAACTATACCTTACTTATATCGAGCTAGAGGTCGATGGTGATACTCAATTCCCTGATTGGGGAAAGAATTGGAATCAGACTTTTTCTGAACATTATCAAGCGGATGAAAAGAATTCTCATGACATGGAATTTGTGGTTCTAGAGCGCTAGTTTGTTTAATGTGGCCTAATCAATGATTAGGCCATTATTTTCTGATTAAAGGCTCACAGAGCTTTTTGTGTAAAGAATTGCTTGTCTTCCCACCTGAGTAACGTGAGCTCACCGCCCCACACACAGCCAGTGTCTAAGCCAATGACTTTTTCCCCTGAATAGCCTTCAAGTGCTGCCCAATGACCAAAAATGACGGTCTTTTCAATCGGTTCACTGTTCTCAACTTTAAACCAGGGAAGCAAACCATTCCCAGATACATCACTAGGTGGCAGTTTGCAGGCCATATCGAGTTTGAAATCTTCGGAGCAATAGCGCATACGGGTAAAGCTATTAATAATATAGCGATAACGTTCAATCCCTTCTAAGTTCTCACTCCATGTATCAGGTTCATTACTGTACATATTTTCAATGAGCCATTGCCATTGCTCAGACTGTAGTAAAGCTTGAATTTCAGAGTTAGCTAGGCGAGCCGTAGCCAAATCCCACTGTGGTGAGATGCCCGCATGACACATGACAAACTCATCATGCTCTTGCATCAAAGGTTGTTGACGTAGCCAGTCGAGCAGTGCTTTTTTATCTTCCGCATCTAAAATGGGCTGAGTTTTATCTTTTTTCTTTATCGGAAATAGCCCTAGAGAAACAGCCAGCAAATGTAAATCGTGATTACCTAGCACCACTTTTGCTTGAGTACCTAAGCTTTTAATAAACCTAAGTGTTTCAAGGGATTTTGGGCCGCGAGCGACCAGATCGCCAGCCACCCATAAGGTATCGAGTTCGCGATTAAAGTCCACGTTATCAAGAAGCAGCTTGAGTTCATCAAAGCAGCCTTGTATATCACCTACGATATAAGTCGACACAATATTCTTCTTTTAGTTAAGTATGTTAGGGATAGCGAGTCGGAATGGATCAACTTGTGCTAAGAAGTCTTGACCCAAATGATCATTCATCACGTAGTGGCCTTGCATGACTCCAACTGGCGTTTCAATCACAGTGCCGCTGGTATAAGTGTATTCATCGTTGGCTTCAATGACGGGCTGTTTACCTACGACGCCATCACCCTCAATGGTTAGCTGCTTTCCGTTAGCGTCGGTGATCAACCAGCGACGAGTTAACAATTGAACGGGTGTTTTACTGAGGTTTTTAATCGTAATAATGTAGGCAAATACGTATCGGTTTTGTTCGGGCTCGGATTGCTCGGGGACGTATTTAGTGTGCACTTGGCATTTGATACAGGGCGTTGATATATCCATATTCGCTCCTTGGTTGAGCCAATTAGGCCTTTGTTATCTCAGACTAATATTTTAATACGGTATGTGAAAATGCAATTTAGAACAAGACATAGATAAAAAAGAGGCTCCTAATTGAAGTTTAGGAGCCTTTTTATTAATTCGCTGCGTTGTGGTTGTCTTCCAACCAGTTAGCCATATCGACGAACTGTTCTAAGGTCAGATTCTCAGGACGCATACTTGGGTTGATACCAAGTTCTTCTAAGATTTCTTTGCTGATTAAGCTCTTGTAACAGTTACGAACCGTTTTACGACGTTGGTTGAAGCCTTCACGGCAAACTCGATCTAACCATTTTAAGTTCTTGGCTGGGTATGGAAGCACTTCGTAAGGTTGAAGACGAACCACTGCAGAGTCCACTTTTGGCGGCGGAACGAAAGCAGTTGGTGGTACTTCTAGTACTGGTGTTACTTTACAGTAGTACTGAGCCATTACCGTTAGACGACCGTAGGCTTTGCTACCTGGGCCTGCTGCCAAGCGGTTAACTACCTCTTTTTGTAACATAAAGTGCATGTCTTGAATGTCTTTATGGAACTCAAATAGGTGGAACATTAACGGTGTCGAGATGTTGTAAGGCAAGTTACCAAAGATGCGCAGTTTGTTGTTTGGCTTCACAAGTTGCTCGAAGTCAAACTTCATCGCATCGCCTTCGTGAATCGTTAACTTGTCGGCTAAATCTGGGTGGTTGCGCAGACGTTCTGCTAGGTCTCTATCTAGCTCGATAACAGTAAACTTATCAACGAGCTTACCAACGGGTTCTGTAATAGCACCAAGACCTGGGCCAATCTCTACCAAGTTTTGGCCAGGTAAAGGGTTAATGCTAGATACGATCCCATCGATAATGTATGGATCGTTCAGGAAGTTTTGACCAAAACGTTTACGCGCTTTGTGTCCTAAGTGGACATCATTTCTCATTGCTTTTTCTCTACTAATTCAATGGCGTGCGTGAGCGCTGTTCTAAAGCTCCCTGTATCGGCTTGGCCTGTCCCTGCCAAGTCTAGAGCGGTACCATGATCAACCGAAGTACGAATAAATGGTAGGCCGAGTGTAATGTTCACTGAACGACCAAAACCTTTGTATTTCAATACAGGTAATACTTGGTCGTGATACATACCTAAAACAGCGTCTGCTTCTTGCAAATATTTTTCGTTGAAGATGGTATCTGCAGGCAATGGGCCTATTAGATTCATTCCATCTTGTTGTCGAATTTTTTCTAGGGTTGGTGTGAGCGTTTCGATTTCTTCATGCCCTAGACAACCATCTTCACCGGCATGTGGGTTTAGGCCACATACGTAGATGGTTGGTTTCTCTATAGCGAACTTTTCGACTAAGTCTTTGTGAAGGATTTGGATGATTTGTTCCAAACGGTCTTCAGTAACAGCTTTAGAGACGTAAGCGAGAGGAATATGAGTTGTTACTAAGGCAACTCTTAGACCTTCTGTTGCCAACATCATCACCACTAGGGGAGTGTCGGATTTTTCAGCAAAAAACTCAGTATGGCCGCTAAACGCTACGCCAGCTCGGTTAATTACCCCCTTATGAACAGGGCCGGTGACAATAGCATCAAATTCATCATTCATACAGCCTATTGCTGCGCTTTCTAGCGTATTTAATACATAATGGCCGTTAGCTTCGTTGAGGGTTCCCGCAACACTTGCTTCTGCTAATGGAATATCCTGTACAACTAAGGTGCCCGCGCTTTGTGCTTGAGCGGGTTGAGAGGCATCATAATCCAATAACTCAACCGTGATTCCTAGCAGCTCTGCTCGCTCAGCTAGCATACGCTTATCAGCTGACACAACAATTTGATGAGGCCAGCTTTCTTGAGAAAGAGCCAGAACCAAGTCTGGGCCAATGCCTGCGGGTTCACCAGCGGTGACTACAATACGCTTAATCGTCATTTTGTTCTTCCCCGACCATTTCAACAAATGCACTTGCTCGGATTTCTTGAAGCCAAGCGCCTGCTTCTTCATTGAACTTACGGTTGAATAAGATGCGGTAGGCTTTATTTTTCAAAGCTGAGTCTGTTCTGTCGACTTCGCGTCGATCCAATACTTCAACGATATGCCAACCGTGTACCGTTTTAAAAGGCTCACTGATTTTACCTTTTTCCAGCGTTTCAACTTGGTGCTTAAATTCCGGTACGTACAGATCTGGGGTTTGGTAGCCTAGTTCGCCATTCTGAACCGCGGAACCTGGGTCTTGGCTGTATTGCTGAGCTAAATCACCAAATGTGGTTTCACCATCATTGATACGGCGTATGAAATCTTTTAGTTGCTGCTGCGCGCCTTCATCACTCAAGATAACGGTTGGTTTTAGTAGAATGTGACGAGCATTGACCTCGGTTACTGCAACGGTCTCTAAGCCTTTCACATCTTCAATTTTTAGGATATGGAAACCAACTCCACTGCGGAATGGACCGATGATACTGCCTGTGTTTTGCATTTTGATTTGGTCTGCAAAAATGGTCGGCATTTCTTCTTTACGCATCCAGCCCCAATCACCGCCTTGGAGAGCTTTTGGGCCTTTGGAGTAGGTGTATGCCATTGTGCTGAAATCGGCACCATCGTTTAGCTTCGCTGCTAGCTCAGTTGCTTGCGCTTCTAGTTCTTCTTTCGTTTGTTCGTCATTGAAGCGTAGTTGGATGTGGCCAATCTTATACTGAACTGTTGCATTGGTTTCTTGAGCAAGAATATCGGCTAGGTTATCCACTTCAGCAGGAAGAATATTGATGCGCTGACGAACCAAGGCATTGCGAGCTTCACTGGCTGCAAGCTCTTTACGTACTTGTTCACGAAATGCACTATAGGTTAGACCTTCCGCTGCAACAGATGCTGTTAGTTCATCCAACGACTGATTATTGTTTTTGGCAATCTCGGCGATAGCTTCATTTAGACGGTTGTCATCAATACGAACACCTATACGTTCTGCTTCTTGAGTTTGAATTGTATCGACGATCAACTTTTCAAGCACTTGATCAATCAATACATCTTGAGGAGGTAAGGTTTGATTATTCTTTTTCGCATTAGCACGAAGCGTTTTCAATGAGGTATCGATATCACTCTGCAGTATTACGCCTTCGTTGACGATCACGCTCACTTTATCAAGTTCAACAGGCGCTGCGAATACAGTTGAAACGCTGCAAGTCGCGGCTAAACTGATTAAAGTTTTTTTCCACAATTTCATTTGTAGTCCTTTCAGATTTACCGATGGTAGTGAATCAGTAAATGATAAAAATTAGTTATTTAAGAAGAACGGGCGGCCATAACCAAGCGAGTTATCGCCGCTGTCTAAATCAACAGAATCAGAGCCTGAGCCTAAGTTGGTGCCAAAACCTACAATGCCAAAGTTGACGCTGAAGTTGTTTTCGTACACAGGATCAGCGTTGATGTCGCTGTAACCATCTCCGGTCCAGTTACGTAGCTGATTGCTGTAACTCACACCGAAATACCAACAATCCGAGGTGTATCGAACATTGGTTTGCCATTCGATATGAATATCTTCATTCATGTCATAGAAGTATTGCGCACTTGCTGCCCATTTCGGTGAAAATTGATAGCCACCTAATAGCCCTGCCTGGGAAATACCATCACGTGTAATGGAGTCAAGATCCTCAATACTTTCACCAACTGTATCTTCAATGTATTCCTTAGTTACGAAGCGGTAGTTCGCCTGGATAAAACCTTTATTCAGTTTGTATTCCAGCGTACTGTTGGCTAACTGCATTTGGCCTGAGTCGATATCGTATTGAACGCCACCGTGGTAGAAAAGGTAATCATCGTAGTTGAAGTCAGCTTCTACTGCCCAAGACGAATAGTTCGATTGCGATTCGCTATCACTGGCCCCGATATTGGGGGATTTAGTATCTTTGTCGATAAAGAAAATTTGGCCGAAAGAGATGTTTAGGCGCTCTTTATAATTGTCATCGAAAAAACGAGACGAAGCACCATAGCTGATTTGGTTTGCGGCGGCGACTTGATCTACGCCACTGAACTTTCTACTTCGAAACAGACCGTAGTAGTCAGTTTGCAATAGCGTAGTATCATATGAGCCTATATTACTTTGATCTTGCTCTGGCACATATAAGTATTGGACTTGTGGCTCTAAGGTCTGAGTGTAGTTATCTAAAAGCGTGGTATCACGTTCTAGTACAATACCAGCGTGAGTTCTAAACTCAGGAATGGTTCTATAAACAGTTTCTTCGAGTTCACTAAACTCGGAGCTGGTATTGGTTAGATCTTGTTGATAATAGGTACCGAGTAAGCGAGCTTCGGTAGTCCAAGTACCCCAAGTGTTACTTAAAGGAACAGTAATGCCAGGCTCAACGTGAAGTCGAGTAGCAGATGGTTTGCCTTCCGCTTCTGTTTCAAAGCGGGAAACATGGCTAACCATATCGAATTCAATGACTTCGAGTATTGTTGGTGCGTAGTAGTTGAATTTGACCTGAGGCATTAATTGATAGGGCTGGTTGCCGTCAGTCGTTAAAATTTGGAAATCACGAACTTCGATAGAAGTATCCCAATTCGCTGAACGGAACGAGGCTTTACCTGATTGGAGTAATTGTCCGTCTTCACGGCTACCGATAGACGAGTCAATATCGGTAAAGTAATCAATATCACTGACTCGTGAATAGTCGATATCAAACTTCCATGATTGCTGATAGATTCCATTGAATGTCAGTTGACCACCCCAACGGCTGTCGAGGTCTTCGTATTTTTTATCTTCGTGCAAATATTCAGACTTAATACTGCCTTGCCCGTATTCGGTTAAGTATCTGAATTCACTGTTGAGTTGATTACCACGCTGTTGCATGTGTTTGAGAGTGGTATTTAAGTCGTAATTTGGTGCTAGGTTCCAATAAACAGGAATCTCAGCTTCAAAGCCATCACTCGAACCATACGAAACCGTTGGGTACAGGAAACCCGTTTTACGCTTATCACCTACAGGAACCGTTAGGTAAGGTACGTAAAATACAGGGACTTCAAGAATTTCAAATCGAGGGTGAGTGAAGGTAGCTTGCTCCTCATCTTGATCGACAGTGATACTCGACGCTACGAGCCTCCATGATTTATCACCTTCAGGGCAAGAGGTTATGGAGCCATCTTCAAGTTCATAAACGGCTTTGCCTGTTTTCGCTATATAGTTAGCATCTCCGCGGCCGGGCTCACAAAGGAATTGATACTTGGTATTCTCCAGCGTGAATTCATTGGTGGTTAAGTTATTGGTAACTTTGTCAGAGACCGCTTTGACTTGACCGTCATTAAATGTCACTCCACCTTCTGCAACGACGATATTTTCTTGCTGATGCAGGGTGACATTATCAGCCAATATCGTTTTAGTGCCTTGCGTGACTTTAACATCACCAGAGTAATTCGCTTTGTCGCCGTTAATAGCCTCTAATCGATCGGCCTCAACTAATGCTGGCTCATTCAGTTCATTATCTGAAGAAGGTTCGATCAAACATTGATCTATAGAGGGCATTTCCTGCACACTATCGTTTGTAGTTTCAGCTTGAGTTGTCGACACGTATAACGCCGTGCTAATAGAAGCGGCTAACAAGGTGCGGGAAAAACATTGCATGAAGTTGAACTATCCTGTGTCACGAAAGAATCGGCTGAGTGAAATCATCCGAATAAATAAACTGTTTTCCTTATGATAAAGGAAATAATTGCATCCAGCACTATAAGACCGCTGAACACAGAAAAAATTCATTACTAGAGAAGATATAATGCAGATATTTGGCAAAATCCTTGGTGCCTTTTTTGGCTTCTTATTTGGTGGCGTTGTGGGCTCAATCTTTGGATTGTTTTTAGGTCACCAGTTCGATAAAGCTCGTCGTTTGAATCAAGCGGGTTTTAAACGTTCAGGATTTGGTGGAGGCCCAAGCCAAGCAGAGCGTCAAGAAGAGTTTTTTAAAGCCGCATTTGCTGTAATGGGGCATGTGGCAAAGGCTAAAGGCCAAGTGACTCGTGAAGAAATTCAATTGGCGAGTACTATGATGGACCGCATGAGCCTGCATGGTAATTTACGCAAATCTGCGCAAGATGCGTTCAGAGCAGGCAAAGAATCTGACTTCCCGCTTGAAGAAACGCTAGAGCGAGTGAAAATCTCATCAGGTGGCCGTTTTGACTTGATGCAGTTTTTTTTAGAATTACAAATATCAGCAGCATTTGCTGACGGGGATTTACATCCAAGTGAGCGCAATGTTCTACACAAAATCGCCCGTGGCTTAGGGTTCTCCTCTCAGCAATTAGAACAACGCTTACAGATGCAAGAAGCGGCGTTTCGTTTTCAGCAACAAGGCGGTGGCTTTGGCGGACAGCAAGGGCAGCAGCAATCTTCAGGTTGGCAACAAGCTTCACAAGTCGATCAAGTTGCCGATGCATACAAAGTGCTTGGGGTGAGTGATAATGCAGAAGGTAAAGAGGTGAAACGTGCTTATCGTAAACTCATGAACGAGCACCATCCGGATAAGCTGATGGCAAAAGGTTTACCTCCAGAAATGATGAATGTCGCGAAAGAAAAATCGCAGGAAATTCAAAATGCTTATGACCTAATCAAAAAAGTGAAAGGTTTTAAGTAGCTCCGATTATACCTAGCAAAAGGAATGCGTAATGAATATTGGCTATCAAGATGTTTTGGATTTTTGGTTTCAAGAGTTAACGCCTGCTGACTGGTTTATGGGAGGGGAGCGTGTTGATCAACTGATAATCGATAGATTTTCGTTACTGCTAGACTCGGCGGTTCAAGGTGAGTTATTTGAATGGCGAAAAAGTGCTCAAGGTCGATTAGCGGAAATTATTGTGTTGGACCAGTTCTCTCGCAATATTGGTCGTAACACACCCAAAGCCTTTTCAGCTGATCCCATGGCACTTATGCTCGCTCAAGAAGCCGTGGCTGCTGGCTTTGACAAAGAGTTATCCGTACAACAAAGAAGCTTTTTGTATATGCCGTATATGCACAGTGAATCTCTTGTTATTCATGAACAAGCGGTTCAGCTATTCAGTGAAAATGGCGTAGAAAGCAATCTCGAATTTGAAATTAAACATAAAGTCATTATTGAACGGTTTGGCCGCTATCCACATAGAAACGAGATTTTAGGACGGGAGTCGACGCCAGAAGAAGTGGCGTTTTTAACTGAACCTGGATCGAGCTTTTAGCTCCCTGTTTGAAGAAAAATAAAGGAGGCAAAGGCCTCCTTTATTGTTATTGAGCTTGGTTTAATGACCAATCGTAATCGTATTTTATCTTACCTTTAAAAGTAATCGGTTCTTTGCGGTAACTTTCCAAATGTTGGAGAAGTTGCGGTTGGGAGCCGAAGTCATCAATGAACCACTCATAAATAGAAGAGAGCTCTAACCTTCCATTAGAGATATTGACGCCTTTCTTACTATTCACAAATTCTTGCGCTGCTTGTTCAAGTAAAGCTTGGGTGTTATTTGCGGTGAAGGCTTGAGACTGTAGGTTTGGGCAACCTAAGCTGGCGCAATTGACTGCGTAATGTGTACGAGGGTCATTCCAAATGGGCCTTAGAATTCGATGTTCGATATCGTTTAACGTTAGGTCTTTGCCATTAATATTAATTACCTCGTCTCCCCACGGTCCGAAGCTGAATAGCCCGCCAAGTTTAGTGATTGATTTAATTGGGTAGGCGTCCAAAATCAAATCGACAGTAAGGGCATTATAAAGGTTGACCCAATACGCGTATTGCTCTGCTTTGGAATAGGCTAAAGGATCAAGCTGAGCACTAGTTTTTATGTAGCTTTTGAGTGCTTGTTTGTCGCTTTCAGATACATTTGAATATCGAATTAAGGTGTTTTCCCCTTTGGAGATGAGGTATTTGTTTAAAAAACTTTGCCATTCAATATGGGAAATAGTTTGAGTGCTATCAGATGAGTGCTGGTCCCAATAAGCCCATAAGTCAGATTTAGGAGCTGAGAATGCACTGAAAGGTAGCAATAGCAGAGTTAACCAAACGAATGATTTCATAGAAAAGCCTTCTTCAAAATAGAGCGTAAATGCTTCTTCATTAATTGACCTTATAAGGGGCAAGAATCTTTCAAATAAAAAAGGCTGACATAGTGTCAGCCTTTGAAGTTAATTGAAGAGGTGCCTATTTCAAGAAGCTTGGAATCTTCTCTTCATACGCAGAAATCTTATCAGCGTGCTGCAGCGTTAGGCCGATGTTGTCTAAACCATTCAGTAGGCAATGACGACGGAACTCATCAATCTCAAACGAGTACTCTTTACCATTTGCGCTTACTTTCATTGCTTCTAGATCAACGGTAACTTCTGCGCCTTCGTTTGCTTCTACGAATTGGAAAATCTCATCCACTTCTTGATCTGTTAGGCGAACAGGAACCATTTGGTTGTTGATTGAGTTACCGTAGAAGATGTCTGCAAAGCTTGGCGCAATCATCACTTGAATGCCGTAATCAGCAAGTGCCCAAGGTGCGTGCTCACGAGATGAACCACAACCAAAATTTTCACGAGCAAGCAGGATTGAAGCGCCTTGGTAACGTGGTGCGTTCATCACGAATTCTGGGTTTGGTTGTTCGCCCGCGTCGTCTAGGAAGCGCCAGTCATGGAATAAGTGTTTACCAAAACCAATGCGGTTCACTTTCTGTAAGAACTGCTTTGGAATGATCGCATCAGTATCGATGTTGGCCGTATCTAGAGGAACGACTAATCCGGTGTGTTGTTGAAAACCTGACATGTTAAATCCTCTAATTAAAGTTCACGAATATCGACAAAGTGGCCAGCGATCGCTGCAGCTGCAGCCATTGCAGGGCTAACTAGGTGCGTTCGGCCATCACGGCCTTGGCGACCTTCAAAGTTACGGTTTGATGTAGACGCACAGCGCTCTTGTGGACCAAGACGGTCGTTGTTCATTGCAAGACACATAGAACAACCCGGTAGGCGCCACTCAAAACCGGCTTCTTTGAAGATAACATCTAGGCCTTCAGCTTCAGCTTGCGCTTTTACTTGCTCAGAGCCCGGAACGATAAGCGCTTGTACATGTTTTGCAACTTGGCGACCTTTCGCAACTGCAGCGGCTGCACGCATGTCTTCGATACGAGAGTTAGTACAAGAACCAACAAACACTTTATCCACGTTGTAATCTGATAGAGATTTACCCGCTTCTAAGCCCATGTATGCCAGTGCTTTTTCAGCCGATGCTTTTTCAACAGGGTCTGCGAAGCTTTCTGGTGCAGGGATAGGTGCATCAACAGAAATTACCTGACCAGGGTTAGTACCCCAAGTCACTTGTGGCTTGATGTCTGCGGCTTCTAGAGTGACTACAGCATCAAACTCTGCGTCAGCATCGGTTTTTAGTGTGTTCCAGTATTCAACGGCTGCTTCAAACTCTTCACCCTCTGGAGAGAACTTACGGCCTTTGATGTATTCGTAGGTGGTTTCATCCGGTGCAATTAGACCTGCTTTAGCGCCCAACTCGATAGCCATGTTACATACCGTCATGCGGCCTTCCATAGTAAGGTCGGTAATCGCCTCACCACAGAATTCAACCACGTAGCCAGTACCGCCAGCTGCTGTTGTTTTACCGATGATCGCCAGCACGATATCTTTGGCAGTGATGCCTGGAGCAACCTTGCCTTTTACTTCGATCTTCATGGTTTTAGCACGAGCCTGTTTTAGCGTTTGGGTTGCTAGAACGTGCTCAACTTCTGAAGTACCGATACCGAATGCAAGAGAACCAAATGCACCGTGTGTTGCAGTGTGCGAGTCACCACAAACGATAGTCATACCCGGCAGAGTGATACCTAGTTCAGGGCCCATTACGTGCACAATACCTTGGTATTTGTGGTTTAGGTCGTAAAGCGTTACACCAAACTCTTCACAGTTTTTTGATAGCGTTTCCATTTGGATACGCGCCATCTCGCCAGAAGCATTAATGTCTTTGGTTTGGGTTGATACGTTGTGATCCATGGTCGCGAAAGTCTTACCTACTTGGCGAACTTTACGGCCTTTTTCACGCAGGCCATCAAAGGCTTGAGGTGAGGTTACTTCGTGAACTAGGTGACGGTCGATATAAAGAATCGGGTTTTCGCCTTCCGCTGCTACTGCAACGTGCGCGTCGTAAACTTTTTCGTATAAGGTTTTGGCTTGCTGGTTTGTCGACATAGCTTTTCTTCCTTGGGAGCATCAGTCCCAGTGTTTGTTTCTAGCCAAGTCACGCACTTTGGATGACTTGGCTGGATATTATTCTTATGTACTTGCTTTAGAGCGTTATGCTTATGAAGCTAAGATGTACTCTGCAATCTTGTCACCCATTTCAGAGGTGGTTAGCGCTTGTTTGTCGCCTGCAAGGTCAGCTGTTAGCTCGCCTGCTGAAAGTGCTTTAGATACCGCTGTTTCAATATCTTGTGCTGCCGCTTCTTCGCCTAGGCTGTAACGAAGCATTAGCGCTGCAGAAAGAATCTGCGCAACAGGGTTTGCGATGTTCTTACCTGCGATGTCTGGTGCGCTGCCGCCTGCTGGTTCGTATAGGCCGAAGTTGCTTTCGTTCAAGCTTGCAGAAGGAAGCATACCCATAGAGCCCGTGATCATTGCGCACTCATCAGAAATGATGTCGCCGAAGATGTTTGAACATAGCATTACGTCAAACTGAGATGGGTCTTTGATTAGCTGCATGGTCGCGTTGTCGATGTACATATGGTTTAGCGTGACATCTGGGTAGTCTTTTGCGATCTCTTCGACAACTTCGCGCCATAAGATAGAACTTTGTAGAACGTTCGCTTTATCAATGGAGTAAACGTTTTTGTTACGTAGACGTGCAGATTCAAAAGCAATCTTTGCGATACGTTCTATTTCGTAGCGGTGGTAAACCTCGGTATCAAACGCTTTTTCCGTTGCGCCTTCGCCTTCACGACCTTTAGGTTGGCCGAAGTAGATACCGCCAGTTAGCTCACGTACTACCACAATGTCAAAACCGCGCTCAGAGATATCCGCACGAAGTGGAGAGAAAGACTCTAAACCCTTGTGAATTTGCGCAGGACGTAGGTTACAGAACAGTTGGAAGTGTTTACGTAGAGGAAGTAGGGCACCACGCTCAGGTTGGTCATTTGGTGGAAGGTGTTCCCACTTAGGACCACCAACTGAGCCGAAAAGTACTGCGTCAGACTCTTCACAACCTTTCACTGTAGACTCTGGTAGTGGGCAACCGTGGTTATCAATTGCAATACCACCAACATCATACTCTTCGCGAGAGAAGCTAATCGCATGCTTCTTTTCGATCGCGTCTAGCACCTTATGTGCTTGCTGCATTACTTCTGGGCCAATGCCATCACCAGGTAGTACGGCAATTTTGTATGATTTATCAGTCATGTTAATCCTTTAATTCTTGTTACTGAGCACTTTTGGCTCGTTTAAATTTTCTGTCCCTAAAGCCAATAACGTGGCTCTAGGGCGCTGTTATTGGTTGCTTAAACGGTGGCGACTTTCTTTTGCTTAATTTCTGCAATTTGGTCTGCACGGTGAATGCTATTGATTACGTGCAATAGCGCCTGACCTGAAGCTTCAACGATGTCGGTTGAAACGCCCGTACCGTGGTATTTACGACCTTTATAGTTAGCAATGATATCTGCTTGACCTAGACCATCTTCACCTTCGCCTTTTGCGGTAAGGTCGAATTTATCTAGCGCAATTTCGTATCCAGTTAGGCGATAAATACATTGGTAAAGTGCGTCTACAGGGCCATTACCGACTGCGGCTTCACATTGCTCTTCATCACCACATTGCAGCTTAATGCTAGTAGTAGACATAACACTACCAGATTGCACGCTTAGGTAGTTAAGTTTATAGAAGTCGTCTTCTTCGCGTAGGTTTGCGAAGTGCATTAACGCTTCTAGGTCGTAATCGAATACTTGGCCTTTACGGTCAGCCAGTTTCAAGAAATCTTCATACAATGCATCTAGGCTGTACTCGTCTTCTTTATAACCCATCGCGTCCATGTGGCTCTTAACAGCAGCACGGCCAGAGCGACTGGTTAGGTTCAATGCCTTGTTTTTCAAGCCAATAGACTCAGGAGTCATGATCTCGTAAGTGTTTTTGTTCTTTAGCATGCCATCTTGGTGAATGCCTGAAGAGTGGCTAAATGCGTTAGCGCCCACAATTGCCTTGTTGTCTTGAATCGGCATATTACAAAGCTGGCTAACCAATTTACTGGTGCGGTGAATTTCTTCGTGTTTAAGGCCAGTATGAACACCAAGTAACTCTTGACGAGTTTTGATGATCATGGCGATTTCTTCTAAAGAACAGTTACCCGCGCGCTCACCAATACCATTGATTGTACCTTCAATTTGACGCGCACCCGCTTGAACAGCGGCGATAGAGTTCGCTACCGACATACCAAGGTCATCATGGCAGTGCACTGAGATAATTGCTTTGTCGATGTTTGGAACACGGTTGAATAGTGTTTGGATAATGCCACCAAACTCGTTTGGTACTGTGTAGCCTACCGTGTCTGGAATATTGATGGTTTTCGCACCCGCATCGATAGCGGATTCGACCATGCGACATAGGTTATCGATAGGTGTACGACCTGCGTCTTCGCAAGAGAACTCAACATCATCCGTGTATTTACGAGCGTGTTTAACCGCTTTTACACCCATCTCAACAACATCATCATAACTACGGCGAAGCTTATCTTGTACGTGAACGGTAGACGTTGATATAAAGGTGTGGATACGGAACGCTTCTGCGACTTTTAGCGCTTCTGCTGCAGCATCGATATCTTTCGCAACGGCACGAGAAAGGCCACAAATACGGCTGTTCTTAATGTGTTTCGCGATAGTTTGAACGGATTCGAAATCACCTGGAGAAGAAACAGGAAAGCCCGCTTCGATTACGTCCACACCCAGTCGCTCAAGTGCATACGCAATTTGCAATTTTTCCTTAACCGTTAGGCTTGCAGATAACGCTTGCTCGCCATCACGCAATGTGGTGTCGAAAATTATCACTTGATCGTTCATAGGTGCTTCCTTATGTCGATTATTAATCGATTGCTTCCAAAATATTATTGAGAATGATGTTCTTTAATTAGTGCTAGTTACAAAAAAACCCGCTAAGCGCGGGTTTTAATATTTGTGCGGTTCTTCACCCACAAGCTACCCACGCGATCTGGTCACGATAAGGAGGAGCTTTAGAAGTCGAGTTGAAGAAAATGTCATTGCACAAATATCCGTAAATAAACTGTTAACACCATATTTACCGCAATTTATTTAGGCCGTCAAACAAGAAAATCCAATATAGAGGCTGTGAGGAGGAAAATTCATTTTGTTTATGCTGTTAATTCTGGTTTTTATGGTTATATATTTTGGTTTTTCCTTGTTGTGTGGCGAGGAAGTTTATCGTCTATCGTATGTTTAGGTTAAAACTTTGTAGTAATTCTTTTTAATAGAACGAATAACGGGTAAAAACAGTACGAGTAAAAATTAATTAATCAAATGATTAAATAGTGAGTAATTAATGTTCTGCTGATTGTCGGAATTTGCCTCTATAATTAATCAAATGATTAATTCTTAAGTAAGGTACGCAGGATGACAGCGCGTAAAGCCGGGCGACCTCAGCAAAGCTTAGATGTCAGGGCGTTATTGATCCAGAACGCCCGAGATCTTTTTGTTGTGCAACCGTATGACAAAGTCTCTACTCGTTTAATCGCAGAGCGAGCAGGGGTCAATATCGCGATGATTCGCTATTACTTTGGTAATAAAGCGGGATTGTTTGAGGAAATGCTCCGTGAAACGTTACGGCCGATGCAGCTGCAAATGCAAAAGCTGGTGCAAGAGAGTAGCCATGAAAACTTTCTCGATTTGATGCGAACCTATTATAAAGAAATGGTGAAAGTTCCTAAGTTTCCTCGTTTGATTGCGCAAGTCATGAATATGCCTCCTTCCGAAGTGCAAAGAGAACTACTTGAAAAGGTGTTTATCGATGTTACTAAGCCTGCCCAGGATGTGATTTTCGAAAAATTGATGGACCAAGGCGTGATTAAGCAAGGTATGGATCCGCGCTTATGTCGTGTCTCTTACATGAGCCTGATGGTTTTCCCATTTATTGCTCCTCCTCCATTATTGGCGCTACATGGCATTGAACTAAACGAAGCTTTTTTAAACCGATTAATCGAACACAATATTCAGCTAATGACAGAAGGATTTGTCAATGTCCCAACGTCTGAGACCCATCAGGAAATAGAACAATGAAATTAAATCGAAAACTCTTATTTTTTCCGGCATTGGCTGTTGGAGTGTTGAGCTTAGTGGCTGCGATTAACTTACGTCCAGACTTACCGACTAAACCCGCTGGAGACCGAGCTAGGTTAGTGGATGTCATGCCTTTGGAGCTAAAAGCCATGGCACCAAAAGCGATTGGTTTTGGCAAAGTAACGCCTAAGGTTGAATGGAAGGCCATTGCAGAAGTCACGGGCAAAGTAGTTTATCGACACCCTTCGTTGAACAAAGGCCAAATTCTTGCAGCGGGTACCGAAGTGCTTCGTATCGACCCTCTCGACTATGAACTTAAGCTGGTTCAAGCTCAGGCTGACCTGAAATCGAGCCAAACCTCGCTAGCGAAATTAACTCAAGAAGAACACAATCTTAAGCAAACTTTGAAAATTGAGAAAAATCGCTTATCAATCAGCAATAAAGAGTTGGAGCGAAAGCTGAACTTGCGCAAGAAAGGGCTGACATCTCAGTCGGATGTCGACCAACAGCAGCAAAACACTTTGTCTCAGCAGAAATTGGTTTTAGATATAGAAAACCAAATTGGTTTGATGCCAGATGAAAAGCGTGTCGCGGAAGCCGTAGTCAAGGTGAATGTCTCTAAGGTGCAAGAAGCGCAGCGCTCTTTGGAAAAAACGTCGATTACCTTGCCGCAAGCAATGCGTATCGCTCAAGTGGATATTGAACAAAACCAAGTTGTAAACCTACAGCAGACCATGTTCGTTGGGCACGGTATTGATGTCATGGAAGTTGAGGCTCAGCTTTCTATTCACGACATGCAAGTGCTGGCGTCGAGCTTAAGTGATTTTACACGCGATGATTCGGGCATGCCTCGCCCAGATATGGCCAATATTAAAGCCAGTATTGGGCTTAATAGCGGAACTTTACATGCCACTTGGTCTGCGAAAGTTGCTCGCATTAGTGAAACTGTGGATGAGAACCAAGCGACGGCTGGAGTGATTCTTGAAATTGCCCAAGATTATGCTCAGCTCAAACCTAGCAGTGTACCGCCGTTGGTGAACGGTATGTTTATTCAAGCTGAAATAGAAGGTCAAGCTAACCCAAGTTGGGTGATCCCAGAGCGTGCGCTGCATGGTGACAAAATCTATCTAGTCGATGATCAAAGCCGCTTGCTCATCAAACCTGTCACTGTGCTGTACCGTCGAGACAATCAAGTGATCATTGATGGTGAATTAGAACAGGGCGATAAGCTGATTTTGAATGATCTTTTACCAGCTATAGAAGGCATGTTGCTGCGTGAATCTGATAAAGAGGAGAATCCATCATGATCCAATTCTTCTCTAGGCATCCGACAGCCGCCAATTTATTGATGTTGGCGCTGCTGATCATGGGTTTAGTTTCGCTACCAACGATTAAGCGAGAAACTTTTCCTGAATACGATCCGCCGTACATTATGGCAGGCGTGGTATACCCGGGAGCATCGCCTCAAGAGGTGGAAGAAAGCTTATGTATTCGTATGGAAGATGCGGTCGATGGGTTAGCTAATATTGAAGAAACACAGTGTGAAGCCATTGAAGGCAGCGCACGACTGATCTTGAAGTTGAATGAGAAAGCGGACATCGGGCGTATGCTGGTGGATGTTCAAACTCAGATCAATTCTATTAATGATTTCCCATCAGAAATTGAATCTCCAATCGTTCAAGAGTTGGATTGGAACGAGCCGGTGGTCGATGTGGCGATCACGGCGAATACGACTTGGCCAGAACTAAAGTCTTATGCAGAAGATCTCAAGCGGATCATGAAGCTCGATTACGGAGTCTCGCTGGTTGAAGTAAGTGGCTTTTCTGATCACCAATACCGAGTGGAATTAGATAGCCAAGCGATCCGTCAATTGGGGTTAAGTGTTGGTGACATAGCCGATCAAATTGGTCGTCAGAACATAAAGTTACCCAGTGGTAATGTCGAAACGCCAGACAAAAACTTTTTAATTCGTTTTGATGAAAGGCGTGTCACTCCTCTTGAACTCGAAAGTATCGTTGTCGGCTCTGCGCCAAATGGCTCTGTGATCCGTTTACGTGATATTGCCAAAATTACCGATCGTTTTGAGTTGGATGAACAAAAGGTACTGTTTGACGGCAAGCCTTCAGCCTTACTTAAGATCAGTAAGAATAAAGAAGACGATGCGCTGCGTATCAAAGAACGCGTGACCCAGTTTGTTGAAGATCAGCGAGAAGTGGCACCAGATGGCGTGACATTACAACTGACCAACGATCTGTCCTCAGTACTGTGGGATCGTTTGACTATGATGGTAAGTAATGGCTGGCAAGGGATTGTCCTCGTATTCGCTACTATGTGGCTGTTCTTCAGTTTACGTTACTCCTTCTGGGTGGCGGCTGGTTTGCCCGTCGCTTTCCTTGGCGGACTGTTCCTAATGGCGAACCTTGGCCTATCGATCAACATCATGTCGTTAGTCGGCCTGTTGATGGCGATTGGTATCATGATGGACGATGCGATCGTGATCGCTGAATCCATCGCTTCTCACTTGGATAGGGGGCAAAGCGTAGACGATGCGGTGTATAACGGAGTGCGCAAAGTATTCCCCGGTGTATTGTCGTCGTTTCTGACCACAGTATGTATCTTCGGTAGCTTGTTGTTTCTCGATGGGGAAATGGGCGCGGTATTAAAAGCAGTACCGCAGGTGCTGATCTTAGTCTTATCGCTGAGCTTGGTTGAAGCCTTTTTGATATTGCCAAATCACTTGGCACATTCGCTACACAAAGAGAAAAAAGAAAAACAGGCACTGCGCTTTAAAGTGGTATTGCTGGAAAAATTTGAGAACTTTCGTAACACCACTTTGATGAATGCGGTCGAAAAAGTCGTAAGCTTTCGCTATGCCTTTATGGGAGGCGTGATCGCGCTGTTGCTTATCTCGGTATCTTTGATCGCGGGTGGCGTTGTGAAATTTCAACCTTTCCCAGAGCTAGATGGTGATATCGCAGAGGCAAGAATCATTCTTCCACCGGGTGCATCGCTTTCACAAACTGAAAAAGTAGTAGAGCAAATCGTGGCGTCTGCACAAAAACTGAATGTGCAGTGGAGTGAGGAAGTGGAAGGTGGCCGTGAACTGGTACAACACATTACCAGTCAGTTCAATGTGAATGCGGATGCAAACGAGTCAGGGCCACACCTTGCCACTGTTCGTTTGGACTTACTCGGCGCTGAATCACGAAATACCTTAATTGATGAGTTCGTTGATGCGTGGCGAGAAGACATTGGTGAATTGGCCGATCCTATTTCCTTAGTGTTTAAGCAGCCGACTTTAGGGCCGGGTGGCCGTGCAATTGAGATCAGGGTTAAACACGACGATCTCGACGAACTCAAATCAGCATCAATAGACATTCAAAACTACCTCAATGAGTTTGAAGGTGTTCATGGGGTGCTCGATGACATGCGAATGGGTAAAGAAGAAGTTTTAGTGAAGTTGCGCTCTGGTGCTGAGACCTATGGCGTTAATGGGCAAATGATAGCGTCTCAACTTCGTGCTGCTTTCTTTGGCCAAACGGCCGATGAGATACAGTTGGGTGTTGAAAACATTGCTATCGAAGTTCGCCTAGATAAAGTGCAGGCTGGGGATTTACAACAACTGGCGAACTTCCCAATTATTACGCCAGAAGGATATCAAATTCCATTAGCGACGTTAGCTACCTTAGATTTTCAGCGTAACTACGTGCGCATCCAGCGTATCGATGGTTTAAGAACCATCAGTGTATTTGGAGATACCGATAATACCAAAGTCAGTTCTTCAGCGATCTTGGCTAAGTTCCAACAAGAAAAAGCGCCTGAGCTTCTCAAGAAATACCCTGGCCTGCGCTTCGATTTTGAAGGTGAAGCAAAAGATGCAGCGAAAACTGGGGCTTCAATGGGTAAAGGCTTCTTGCTTGGTTTGTTTGGAGTGTTTGCCATCTTAAGCTATCAGTTCCGCAGCTATTTAGAGCCAGCAGTAGTGATGCTTGCAATACCGCTGGCCTTTATCGGGGTGGTATTTGGTCACTGGTTATTAGGCCACTCTTTAAGTATGCCAAGCATGATGGGCTTTGTGTCACTGGCTGGTATTGTTGTGAATGACTCGATCTTGCTGGTGCAATACATTCGCCATCATGTGGATGAAGGTGATTCGGTACATGACTCTGTTGTAAAAGCGAGCCGAGAGCGTTTTCGCGCCGTATTTTTAACTTCGATGACCACTGCCGCGGGCTTATTACCGTTGTTGCTTGAAACCAGTTTACAGGCTCAAGTCATTCAGCCGTTGGTGATATCAATTGTGTTTGGTATTTTTGCTTCAACACTTTTAGTGCTGTTTATGATCCCAGCGGCCTACGCCATATTGGCGGACTTTGGGTTGGTGAAGAAGCATGAGCCTTTGACGGCGTAATCAATATCAGCAAGATAAGAAAAGCGACCTTGTGTCGCTTTTCTTTTGTTATCAACGAGTAAAAAGCGGCATATTCAAAGTTCATTTTACCTCCGCACAATCGTCACTCAATTGTCATTTACGACGCATAACGTGAGCCTAACTTAATAAAGGAATTTTAAGGAAGGTCGTATGCGTACCATCGAGCCTATTGTCCGCTGGGATGTGGCATTCTCTCTATTTTGTCTTCGTAGCCGATACAGTCAGCAAAGCGCCGCGATTAGTAAGGCGGTTTCACATACTGGTGACGGGCATTTGTACGTCTTGTTGGCCGTGGCTGCATTGTTTATTGACCAGCAAGCTGGTGGTCAATTTTTATTAGCAGGGCTGGCCGCTTTTGCTTTAGAACTGCCAATCTACTGGTTAGCCAAAAATACGCTCAAAAGGCGCCGTCCTTCTGAGTTTTCAACTCTGCTTCACTCTCATATTACGCCTTCAGATAAATACAGTTTGCCTTCTGGGCATACCGCTGCTGCGTTTTTAATGGCGACGTTAATCGGCCATTTTTATCCAAGTTTGTATCCGTTCTGTTTGGTTTGGGCGAGTGCGATAGGCTGCGCACGAATTTTATTAGGGGTGCATTTTTTAACGGATGTTTTGATTGGTGCAGCACTTGGCGTTGCGTGCGCCAACTTGGCAATTAATGGCGTGTTATAGGGATTGATGATGAAGATTTTGTATGGCGTACAAGGGACTGGAAATGGCCACATTGCAAGAGCACGTGCGATGGCGGTAGCGTTTCGAAAGCAGAACATCGATGTTGATTTCTTATTCTCGGGGCGTGAACAAAGCAAGTATTTTTCCATGGATGAGTTTGGCGATTATCAAACTCGTCGCGGCTTAACCTTTTACAGTGAGCAAGGTCAGGTTAACTATCTCAAAACTGTACTCAACAATAGCCTTTGGCAGTTCCATAAAGAAGTAAAGCAACTGGACTTAAGTGAGTATGACTTGGTGTTGAATGATTTCGAACCAGTGAGTGCATGGGCGGCGAAACAGCAAAATGTACCTTGCATTGGTATCAGTCACCAAAGTGCTTTCCGTTATTCCGTTCCTAAAAAAGGCTGTAGTTGGATTGATCATGGCGTGATCCGTTATTTTTCTCCGACTGAGCAATGTTTGGGGCTCCATTGGTATCATTTTGATCAACCAATACTGCCGCCGATTGTCCACACGATTGCATCCCATGAACTGAATTCTCAAATGGCAATGTCGAATGATTTCACCTTAGTGTATTTACCCTTTGAAGATACGCAAGAAATCAGTGAGCTATTGATGAAGTTCACTTCTCATCGCTTCATTTGTTACCACCCCGAAATCATCGAGCAACACACCGTTGAAAACACTGTCTTCAAACCTTTAAGCCATGAACGCTTTCAAACCGATTTGCATCTATGTTCAGGCGTGGTCGCGAACGGAGGTTTTGAACTGCCGTCTGAAGCGCTGACACTAGGCAAAAAATTGTTACTGAAACCACTCGATGGCCAGTTTGAACAACAAAGTAATGTCGCAACATTAGAGGCGTTAGGGCTAGCGCAAATGATGGCCTTTTTAGACCCTTCAGCACTGCGTTCATGGCTCGACGAGCAACAGGCTGAAATGGTCACTTACCCTGATGTTGCTAGTGCGATTGTTGAGTGGGTTTTGGCGGGAGAATGGCATGATCATGATGAATTGAGAAAGCAGTTATGGGGCAAAGCGGACTTCCCTAGTTATGCAACAATCTCATGAAGTATCAATGAGGCTTTTGCTTTGTGGCTTTCATTAATTCATCAATTCAATAAATTGTAACAAATGTAACCAAAACATTTAGCGTAATAATATGGGATTTTGAAATCATAAAATAATCCATTTTATGATTTTTTATAATTATATAAGTGTATGTTTTTAAATTAGATATTAATAAATGAGGTAAAATTACATTATTAATTATCAATCTTGTTGGTGACAGGCGAATGATTGGTTAATAGTAGATACCAGCTCAAACATATCGAGCACATAAATATTAGAAAGAACGGTTATCTATTCCAACCTAATTACAAATTAAAGCTGTCGAGACCAACAAGAGGCGACCTAATGTTAGATAAAAAAGATGCGATGAGTGCGATTGCAAGTTACAGAATGGAAAGCACATTACGTGGAGTAGATTTAAACCTATTAACTGTGTTTGATGCGGTAATGCAAGAGCAAAATATTACTCGAGCAGCACATAACTTAGGTATGTCTCAGCCAGCAGTTAGTAACGCTGTTGCTCGCCTAAAAGTGATGTTTAACGACGAACTATTTATGCGTCAAGGTCGTGGTATTCAACCAACGCAGCGCGCTCGTCAACTGTTTGGCCCGATCCGCCAAGCACTACAGCTTGTTCGTAACGAACTTCCAAGCTCAGTATTCTCACCAGAGACTTCATCTCGTCTATTTAAACTAGCGATTTGCAGCCCATGTGACATGCGTTTTGCTCCAAAAATCATGTCTACGATCAACACTCAAGCGCCAAATGTTCAATTGCACATGGACGCGGAATTTGACCGTCAGCTTTCAGAGCGCATGCGTTATCAAGAAATTGATTTCGTGATCGACTACGCTCGTTTCGATGAGCAAGGTTTCTCAAGCACTGAAATCTTCCAAGATGAGCTAGTGGTTGTGGCATCTAAGTCTCACCCTCGCATTGATGGTGACGTAACTGCAGCAGATCTACTAAACGAGAAGCATGCAAAACTGTCTAAGATCCACGGTCAGCGTAGCTTCTCTGAGCAAGCTTATCGTGAACTCGATTGCCAAGCGTACTACGAAGGCACAAGCCTAAGTAACGTTCTATATGTTGTAGGCCAATCTGAGTTGGTGACTATCGCTCCTCGTTGGATGGTAGAAAATGCAGCGAATAAAGACCAGCTTCAAGTTCTAGATTTCCCATTTGATAACGCTGCTATTTCAGGCTTCCTAAGCTGGCACGAATCAAGTGAAAAAGACAAAGGTCACATTTGGTTACGAGATCAACTAATGATGATCTGTGGCGAAGTGGTTGCACTAGCGTAACCTTAAGCTACATCTGTTATTGAGCCCCAAGTTATCTTGCATAACTTGGGGCTTTTTGTTGGTAATTATTTGAGTAAAAACTCACTAAAACAGAGAACTTTGACGTTCATCAGTTGCCTTTTTGAGTCCCAAAGGTACACTTGTGCGCTCAAAAAAGCTTACAGGTGTAAGCCAAAGGTAAAGACATGGCCAATTTAGATTTTCATATCGTAAAAAGACTTCGAGACCAGATTGCTCAGGGCGGTGATCGTACAGCGCTCAAACATAAAGTAAGCAATGCTTGGCAAGGCATTAGCTGGAAGCAATTTGGGCAACAAATCGATGCGCTTTCATTAGCGTTATTGGCTCAAGGACTGAGAGTTCAAGATAAGATAGGTATCTTTTCAAACAACATGCCTCAATGGACTGTGGCTGACTTTGCATCCCTTCAAGCTCGACTTGTTACGGTACCTATCTACCCGACCAACACTGCTGCGCAATCTTCTTATATCATCCAAAACGCCGACGTAAGGGTGCTGTTTGTGGGTGAGCAACCTCAATTTGACGCAGCGGTTAATATTTTCGGTGAGTGTGAACAGCTAGAGCTGATCGTGGCGATGTCTGATGACATTGATACCCAAGGCCATGAGTTTGCGATCGGCTGGCAAGATTTCTTAGCCCGTGGTTGTGATTCACAACAATCAGAGCTAGATACGCGCTTAGGCGATGCCAATATGGATGATTTGCTAACGCTCATTTATACCTCTGGCACGACTGGCCAGCCAAAAGGGGTGATGTTGGATTACGCCAACATTGGCTCTCAGTTAGAAGGCCATGACGAGCGCTTAAGCTTAACTAATGACGACGTGTCATTATGTTTCTTGCCTTTATCACACGTATTTGAACGCGCTTGGACATTCTATGTTTTGTATAAAGGAGCAACGAATTGCTACTTACAAGACACGATGCAAGTGCGTGATGCTCTGAGTGAGGTTCGCCCCACCGTGATGAGCGCTGTACCTCGCTTCTACGAAAAAATCTTTTCGGCGATTCATGAGAAAGTCTCTAAGGCTCCCGTTATCCGCAAAGTACTGTTTACTTGGGCAGTTAACATGGGCGCGAAAATGGTACTGTGTCATCAAGAAAATCGCAAGCCATCTTTCATGCTTCAAAAAAGCTACAACCTAGCGGATAAGCTAGTGCTGTCGAAATTACGTGCACTACTCGGCGGTCGTATTAACTTCATGCCTTGTGGCGGCGCGAAGCTTGACGAAACTATTGGTCGTTTCTTCCATGCGATTGGCATAAACGTTAAGTTGGGCTATGGAATGACGGAAACCACTGCGACGGTTTCTTGTTGGGATGATAAGTGCTTCAACCCTGACTCTATCGGTATGGCGATGCCTGGCGCAGAAGTTAAAATTGGTGAGAATAATGAAATTCTTGTCCGCGGGCCGATGGTTATGCGCGGTTACTACAAGATGCCAGAAGAGACTGAGAAAACGTTTGATGAGCATGGCTTCTTAAAGACGGGTGATGCTGGTCAGTTTGATGAAAACGGCAATTTGTTCATTACCGATCGTATTAAAGAATTGATGAAAACGTCAGGGGGTAAGTACATTGCTCCGCAAATGATTGAGGGTACGATAGGTAAAGATCACTATATTGAACAAATCGCGGTGATTGCCGATACACGTAAGTTTGTTTCTGCGTTGATCGTACCTTGTTTTGATACTTTGGAAGAGTACGCCAAAGAGCTGAATATTAAGTATCACGATCGCTTAGAGTTGATTAAGAACAACCAAGTGGTAGAGATGTTTGAAAAGCGCGTCAATGGCTTACAAGATGAACTGGCTAAGTTTGAACAAGTGAAGAAGTTTAAACTGCTACCAAAAGCTTTCTCTATGGATAACGGCGAACTGACACCAACTCAGAAACTGCGTCGTAAAGTCATTAATGACAAGTATCAAGATGAAATCGAAGAAATGTACACTGAAAAACCGAAAGATAAGTAATATCTGACGAGTTAATTTCTCAGTTGTTTAAAAATCCCTCTAAGAGCTTTTGTTCATAATTAGAGGGATTTTTTACATCTATAGAAAGTGAAATGTGCCAAAGCGCACACTGAAATCCCCGTTATATTGCGTATTGAATGTGTTTTTGTTGTTATTTATCTCTCTTTTTTGTTCTTTTCTTGGTTTGTTGTTCTTGATTTATGGTGTTGTTAGGCGTTTGAGCCTGATAAATGACCACTGAATAGCATATTGATATTTATGTGCGAAATGTGGGGTTAGACCGCATGCTAAGAAAGCGTTACAGTTGTTACGTAACCCTACTTGATGTTATGACAACAAGCGGGCATAGCCGAAAAAGTGGAAGTATTTCGAATTAGGCTACGAATAAGACCTAGACTATGTAAAACCAGGCCAATACGTTAACCAAACACATTGGCAACTGGTAAGGAGAGCAATATGACGAATAAACCAGAAACAGCAATGTTATCCGGTGCTGAGATGGTTGTGCAGTCTCTTATTGAAGAGGGTGTAGAGCAAATTTTTGGTTACCCAGGCGGTTCGGTACTCGATATCTACGATGCCTTGCACGCTAAAACCGATCAAATCAAACACGTACTTGTTCGTCACGAGCAAGCGGCAACCCATATGGCGGATGGCTATACACGTTCTACCGGTAAACCTGGTGTCGTTTTAGTGTGTTCTGGCCCTGGCGCGACTAATACTGTAACGGGTATCGCGACAGCATATATGGATTCGATTCCAATGATCGTAATTTCCGGTAACGTACCGAATAGCCTCATTGGTAATGATGCGTTCCAAGAGTGTGATATTGTTGGTGTATCTCGTCCAATTGTTAAACATAGTTTCCTAGTTAAGAAAGCGGAAGACATCCCAGAAACCGTTAAAAAAGCTTTTCATATTTCAACAACAGGTCGTCCTGGACCGGTTGTTATCGATCTGCCAAAAGATACGATGAATCCGCAGATCAAACTCCCTTACGAATACCCTGAAACCATCAAGATGCGTTCTTACAACCCAACAACAACGGGTCACAAAGGACAAATCAAGAAAGCACTGAAAGCCCTTCTTGAAGCTAAGAAGCCAGTACTTTATGTCGGTGGTGGTGCGGTTATCTCGGAAGCTGATGAGCACCTTCTAAAGTTAGCGGAAACGCTAAACTTACCGGTAGTCAGCACTCTAATGGGACTAGGTGCATTCCCTGGTACTCATAAAAACTCGCTAGGTATGCTTGGCATGCACGGTTTATATGAAGCCAATATGGCGATGCATAATGCTGATTTGATCTTTGGTATTGGTGTGCGTTTTGATGACCGTACCACCAACAACTTAGAGAAATACTGCCCAGACGCTAAAATCATGCACATTGATATTGATCCTTCGTCAATATCGAAGAACGTAAAAGTCGATCTTCCAATTGTTGGCTCTGCAGAGAAAGTACTTGAAAGCATGGTGAACTTATTGGTTGAACAAGGCGGAACCAATGATGCTGCAGCGATTGAAAGCTGGTGGAGTGAGATTAAAGTTTGGCAAGATCGTAATTGCCTGTCTTACGAAAAATCGCCAGAGCGAATTAAGCCTCAGCAAGTAATTGAAACTCTACATAAAGTCACTAACGGTGATGCGTATGTCGCGTCGGATGTTGGTCAGCACCAAATGTTCGCAGCATTGTACTACCCATTCAACAAACCACGCCGTTGGATTAACTCTGGTGGCCTAGGCACGATGGGCTTTGGCCTGCCGGCTGGCATGGGAGTTAAGTTCGCGAAACCAGACGAAGAAGTGGTGGTTGTGACTGGAGATGGCAGTATTCAAATGAATATTCAAGAGCTATCGACAGCGCTTCAATACAACATTCCAGTAAAAATCATCAATTTGAATAACCGTTTCTTGGGAATGGTAAAACAGTGGCAAGACATTGTTTATCAAGGTCGTCACTCAAACTCATACATGGACTCCGTTCCAGATTTTGCCGCTATTGCGGAAGCTTACGGTCACGTAGGTATGCGTATTTCCTCCCCAGATGAATTGGAATCTGGTTTGGAAAAAGCACTCGCAATGAAAGATCGCTTAGTCTTTGTCGACATTAGTGTTGATGATACTGAGCACGTATACCCAATGCAGATTAAAGGCGAGGGTATGGATAAGATGTGGCTAAGCAAGACGGAGAGAACATAATTATGAGACATATCATTTCACTATTAATGGAAAACCAACCGGGTGCACTTTCTCGAGTTGTTGGCCTGTTTTCTCAGCGCGGTTACAACATCGAATCACTCAACGTATCACCAACTGACGATCCAACGTTATCTCGTCTTAACGTGACGACTAACTCGGATGAAATGCAGCTAGAGCAGATCCAAAAGCAGCTTCATAAGCTGATTGATGTACTAAAAGTACAGGAAGTCTCGGAGCTTGAGCACATTGAACGAGAGCTTCTGATGGTTAAAGTTCGTGCTAGCGGCTTTGCTCGTGCTGAAGTAAAACGCACAGCGGATATCTTCCGTGGTCAGATTGTTGATGTCACTGCCTCGCAGTACACAGTGCAAATGGCTGGTACCAGCGAAAAGCTCGATGCGTTCATCCAAGCGCTGTCTGAAGTGACTGAAGTTCTTGAAGTTGCACGCAGTGGTGTGGTTGGTATTGCTCGTGGTGAGCGTGCTTTAAAAGCTTAATTTGATAATATTGTTAGAAAGCCACTCTTAATGAGTGGCTTTTTATTTTGTTCGAAATCGATAGTGGGTATACTTAGCGACCAATTACCCCCCGCTTGATCGAGCTACTGATGAGAAATAAAACAACCTTCCTGACTCTTCTCGTCACTTGCTTACTATTTTGTGTACTCGTTGGCCTGTATTACACCCAGCGCTATAAAGAAGTAAAACTTGATAGCTTTGAGCAAACGGCGAAACATGCCTTACATCAACTGGCTTATACCGAGCGTGAATACAGTAACATGCGCGATCAGTTGGTATCCATTATGGATCTCCTCAGTCATAGCCAAAGCTTAATCGATTTTGCTCATACTCCTTCGCATCAGAATCGTAAAGTACTAGAAGAAGTATGGAAGTCGGTTGCCGTTAACCAAAAATGGTATACCCAAATTCGCATGATCGATTTGACGGGCCATGAGCAAGTTAGGATCAATTACTCGTCTATTTCTGGTTTAGTTACGACCCCAAAGCAGCTGCAAGATAAATCACAACGTAGCTATTTCAAGTACGCACAAGGGCTAGACATCGATGAGATTGGTTCTTGGGGGATCGACCTAGAGCTGGAATTTGGTGAAGTTGCCACACCCTACAAGCCGATTTTACGAGTCGTCACGCCAGTTCAAGATGAAGGGGTAAAGCTAGGTTATTTAGTGCTTAATATCGATGTCATGTCACTGGCTTCTCGCTTAAATTACTCGCCCGATCATGACTTTAGAGCTGAGGTGGTTAACGACTCAGGCTATTACGTATCGAGCCATAATCAAAGTAAATTGTACGGCGATTTTATCCAAGAAAGGAAAACCTTCAATCTACAAACGTTGGCTCCTAAAGTGTGGAAGGCCTTGGAATCGGAACGCATGGGGTATGTGTTCGAAGATAATAACCTGTTCGCTTTCAACACTGTCTACTTAGCAAAAAACCAGCAGTTGATTCTGTTGATCCAATTGAATGAGAAACAGCTTCTCGCTCGTGCTGAACGTGATTTGATCGATGTTGGCCAAGAATCATTGATCTTCTTATTTGTCATGCTGATATTTGCGCTGCCTGCTGCATTGATCTTCATTCACTACCGTCGACGCAATATTGAAAGTAAGCTTGCTAGAGCTGCCTTGAATGGTATGTCTGCGGTCATGATTTCAGATAAATCGCATCAAACGATCATGGTTAACAATGAGTTTGAAAGCATGACTGGGTATGGGATCAACCAGGTCCGTGGAAAAAATGCGTTAAAGTTATTGTTCAACGATGAGCATGAATTGGGTTCCATGATCAATATCTGGTCGCATTTAGTCGAGGAAGATGTCTGGGAAGGCGAAGTGACCTGTAAAACTAAGTTAGGCATTCCTTTTACCGTGATCATGAGAGTGCACGCGATGAAGAGTTCTGTTGGTAGCGTGAGTTACTACATCAGTTCTTTGGTCGACATTACTGAGCGTAAAGAACTCGAAGATCAGCTAAGACGCTTAAGTGAAAAAGATTCTCTTACTCAGTTGTGGAATAGGCGTAAGTTCGAAGAACAGCTGGAGCATTATGCTCGTATCACCGAGCGTTACCCTGAAGACTCAAATATATGCTTAGCTTTAGTCGATATTGATCATTTTAAGCGGATTAACGATGAACTTGGTCATGATGAAGGTGATAGAGTCATTAAAGAAGTTGGCGCTTTCTTGGTAAAAGGCTTACGGACGACGGACTTTGTCTCCAGAGTGGGCGGGGAAGAGTTTGCTATCTTGATGCCAAACACTTCACTCCAAGAAGCTGAAGTGGTACTGAATCGCTTACGTTTATGTATTTCTATGGAAGAAGGTACGCCAATTACAGTCAGTATTGGTTTCACCGATCTCACTGCCAATACCACACGTTCATATAAATGTGCAGATATTGCGCTCTATGAGTCGAAGTCTTCAGGGCGAAATCTCGTTTCCTTATGCCGAAGTGATGATGACATCGCCTAGCTTTACTGTGCTAGCAATCACGAATTTCCTCTTCTTAGACTAAAGTCTAATACCTGTCTGAATTTGAACTACACTGAACAATAAGTTCGCTTCAATATAGTGCGTCTATGGCTGCGCTTCTGTATTTGGTGGTGTCTTAATTGGTAATAAAGATCGAGCTGTAATCCCTACGCTTATAACAAGATGATTAGCATTAGGCGCTTTTTACTTTGAGCGTGAAGCTAACAAATAAAGGGGACGAGCAGTCTGGTTTGTGGGGCAGGGTATGTTTGTCGATTTCTTAGTGAGATTAACGATCGGGTGCTTAGTCATTTTAGGATTTAAGATAAGCGCGATCTATTTTTTGTTAATGGTATTGCTGTTAAACACTCACCATAAAGAGTTTTTCGGATGGTAATATCATGCTAAACAAAGTAAAACCGGAGCGCATTGGCTCCGGTTTTTTATTTACTTTCATGCAGCTTCAATGATTTCTTCAATGCGCTTCATAGAACCTAATAAGTGTTGGTCCAGTAAGTCAGCCGCTTGCTCTGGGTTTTTCGCCAGAACTAACTTCATGATCATTTCATGCTCGTCGATATTAAATAGTTCATCTGAAGAAGAGTCAGAAGATAGCGCTAAGTAACGGTAGCGTTTCACTTGATTGATGAGGTCGCTAAAGAATTCAAACATATTTTTTGAATCAGAACCTTCTAGTAACGCTACGTGGAATTGTTGATGACGCTCTTCCCACTCGTTGTAGTTAAACTCTTCTGCAACGTTCTTTACGCGAGATAGTTTGTGGTAAGAGGTTAATACTTCTAGTTCCCAGCTTTCGTCACCTGACTCAATCGCTTTCTTAAGAAGCACAGAAGACACGACGCGTAGACTTTCGTATAGGTCGTTCAATTCTTCTTTTGATACAGGAGCAACCCAGCAGCCTTTTTGTGGCTCAAGTTTTACGTACTTGCTCCAAGAAAGCTGAACAAGCGCTTCACGGATAGGCGATGCACCTACGTGGTATTTGTCTTTCAGATCTGCAACCACCAATTTTTGGCCGGGACGTAAGTCGCCGCTCAGAATGTCTTGACGGATCATTTTTGACACTTTGTCGGTTAGAGTAGGGCTAGACACTGGATTTCCTCACATTGCTTTATTTGCGACGGCTAATTCTTTTGGACAAGTAGGGAAGAATTAACGGTACGAAGTTCTAATGAGGTTGATAATACAGCGTACTGATTAATCGAGCAAGTTTTGTTTCATAAAAAAAGAGGGCGTTAGCCCTCTTTTTATATTCTATGCAAATGAATTCATTTCTTATAGAACTTGAACAGATGCCGTGTTCGTGCATGAAGCAACTAGAGCACCAGAAACCATTACAACGATATCGCCTTTGTTACCTAGGCCTGATTGTAGTGCAATTTCTTTACCTTCGATGTAGAACGAATCCGTGCTTGCGATTGAATCAACAAGAACAGGTGTTACACCTTTAGTAAGAACTAGCTGAGCAGCTGTCTTCTGGTTAGTTGTCAGTGCAAGAATGTTTGCTGTTGGGAAGTACTTACGTACTGAACGTGCAGACTTACCGCCTTCTGTAGCAACAACGATTAGAGGTGCAGCAAGTTTCTCAGCTGTGTCTACCGCGCCTTTACATACCGCTTCAGTGATACGTAGACGAGGGCTATCTAGACGAGAACCTAGCTCAGCTTTAAGTGCGCTATCTGTACGCTCAGCGATTTGAGCCATGATAGTTACCGCTTCAACTGGGTACTTACCTTTCGCAGTTTCGCCAGAAAGCATTACCGCGTCAGTACCATCCATGATTGCGTTTGCAACGTCACCCGCTTCTGCGCGAGTTGGACGTGGGTTGCTGATCATAGAATCAAGCATTTGAGTTGCTGTGATAACCATCTTACGTGCACGGTTACATTTTTCGATCATCATCTTCTGAGCGAAGATTACTTCTTCCGCTGGGATTTCAACACCTAGGTCACCACGAGCAACCATGATGCCGTCAGAAGCTTCAAGGATTGAATCGAAGTTATCTACACCTTCTTGGTTTTCAATCTTAGAAATGATGTGGATGTTCTCGCCGCCGTTAGCGTTTAGAAGTTCACGGATTTCTTTAACGTCTTCTTCTTTACGGATGAAAGAAGCAGCAACGAAATCTACGCCTTGCTCACAACCAAATTTAAGGTCTGCTTTGTCTTTCTCAGAAAGCGCTGGAAGCTGAACAGAAACGCCAGGAAGGTTAACACCTTTGTTTTCGCCTAGAGCACCGTTGTTAAGAACTTTACACTTAACTTCAGTTTCAGTTGTTGCGATAACTTCCATCTCAATTAGGCCGTCATCCACAAGGATAGTGTTACCTGCTGTAAGGTCAGCAGCGAAGCCTGGGTAAGTTACAGCAACAACGTCTTTGTTACCTACAACTGAAGCGTCAGTTGTGAATGTGAATTCTTGACCCGCTACTAGATCAACGTCGTCGCCGTTCTCTAGTTTGATTGTGCGGATTTCAGGACCTTTAGTGTCAAGAAGGATTGCTAGTTGCTCACCTTTTGCTTCCATTACTGTACGGAAGTTCGCAATACGAGTGCCGTGCTCTTCAAAGTCACCGTGAGAAAAGTTCAGGCGCATTACGTTCATGCCTGCATTTACAAGTTCAGTTAGTTTCTCAACAGATTCAGTTTTAGGGCCAATCGTACATACGATTTTGGTCTTTTTCATGGAAGATACTCTCCGGTAAGTATTGTTACAATTTGAAATTTGTCTGTTCCCTGAAGGAGATACATTTATCGAGCAACATTTTGTGCCTGCTGTTCAAGATAAAGCTTCTTCATTTCTCTTCAGAGCTGTAAGTCTTTCATCAAGTTTAGTCATTTTATGACCAACTCATTTCGATTCAACGTCAGGTTTTTGTGACTTGCTCCACCATATCAGGAGAAAGTTGCAAAAAAATAACGGGTAATTTCGTAATTTTTTTTCTTTTCGGGGGCGGATTCTACCACCTAATGAGTTCAATATCACTGCTTAACAATTGTCTTAGGACAAGGTTTTGGCGCAATTTATTAATTTTTTAGATCGAAATAAATGGACGAAATAGTTTCAGTTTGACTATACTTGCTTTCAAATCGAAACTTAATGGTCTTTGTTTAATGTCGAAACGAAACACTCAGCTCAGAAGACACTCAATCTCTAACCTAGTAAATGAAAAAGGTGAGGTGAGCGTTGAAGAGTTGTCCATAAAATTTGAAACCTCTGAAGTCACGATTAGAAAGGATCTCGCCTCTTTAGAGAAAAATGGTCAACTTTTACGCCGCTATGGTGGAGCAATTGCCCTACCGAAAGAAGTTGTGAGTGATGAGTTGAGCTATAAAGTTTCAAGTCGAAAGGTTTCGCTGGCATCAGCCGCAGCTTCACTGATTCGTGACCATAACCGCATCGTGATTGATAGTGGCAGCACCACAGGTGCATTGATTCAGCAGCTCAATGATAAAAGTGGCTTAGTTGTAATGACCAACTCGTTGCATGTAGCCAATGCGCTAAATGAACTGGAAAGTGAACCGACGTTATTAATGACAGGTGGAACTTGGGACACACATTCCGAATCTTTCCAAGGGCAGGTGGCCGAGTCCGTATTACGCGCTTATGACTTTGACCAATTATTCATTGGAGCCGATGGCATCGACCTAGAGCGCGGAACCACCACATTTAATGAATTAGTCGGCCTAAGTAAGGTGATGGCTGAAGTCTCAAGAGAAGTGATTGTGATGGTTGAGTCTGAAAAGGTTGGGCGAAGAATCCCTAACTTAGAATTGGCTTGGCAAGACATCGACGTACTGATCACCGATGGCAATCTAGACAAAGACACGATAGAAAAAATTGAATCACACGATGTACGAGTGATTATTAGTTAATAAAATATGAAACTAAGGTCCTATAATTAACCTTTAGGTTGAAACGACATTGCTTGCAGTCGGTAGGAACGCAAAAATTATAATAGGGGTTTAACCATGTGTGGAATTGTTGGTGCAGTAGCACAGCGTGATGTAGCTGAAATCTTAGTCGAAGGTCTACGCCGTTTAGAGTATCGAGGTTACGACTCTGCGGGTGTGGCTGTGGTTGATGGCGAACAGAACCTGACGCGTGTTCGTCGTTTAGGTAAAGTAAATGAACTGGCGGAAGCGGTAGAGCAAGAGCATGTTGTCGGTGGAACTGGTATCGCACATACGCGCTGGGCAACGCATGGTGAACCATCTGAAGCCAATGCGCACCCACACGTTTCTGGTGATATTTCTGTTGTGCATAACGGCATCATTGAGAACCACGAAGAGCTGCGCACTTTATTGAAAGAACGCGGCTACGAATTTCAGTCTCAAACTGATACTGAAGTTATCGCTCACTTAGTTGAATGGGAGCGCCGTACTTCAGAAACTTTGGTTGAAGCTTTACAAAAAACAGCGGAACAATTGGAAGGCGCTTACGGCACAGTTGTCTTTGACCGTAAAGATCCGAGCCGCATTGTCGTTGCGCGTTCTGGTAGCCCAATTGTTATCGGTTTTGGTGTGGGCGAAAATTTCCTAGCTTCAGACCAACTGGCGCTTCTTAACGTCACACGTCGCTTCATGTACTTAGAAGAAGGCGATGTTGCCGAAATTACTCGTCGTGAAGTTTCAGTATTCGATATGCATGGCACTCGTGTTGAACGTGAAGTGATTGAATCTAACGCAGAGCATGATGCGGGTGATAAAGGTAAGTACCGCCACTTCATGCAGAAAGAGATTTTTGAACAGCCAACAGCATTGATCAATACGATGGAAGGCCGTATCACCGATAACGCTGTTGTGACTGAAAGCATTGGTGTTAACGCGGTTGAAATCCTCAATAAAGTCGAGCATGTACAAATCATTGCCTGTGGTACGTCATACAATGCAGGTATGACAGCGCGCTACTGGTTCGAGTCTTTGGCTGGTGTTAGCTGTGATGTTGAGATCGCTTCTGAGTTCCGTTACCGCAAATTTGTGACTCGTCCAAATAGCCTATTGATTACTCTGTCTCAATCCGGTGAAACGGCTGATACACTTGCAGCGCTGCGCTTGGCAAAAGAGAAAGGTTACATGGCGGCGATGACAGTGTGTAACGTAGCGGGTTCATCTTTGGTTCGCGAATCTGATTTTGCCTTTATGACTCGTGCAGGCACAGAGATTGGTGTAGCTTCAACAAAAGCTTTCACTACTCAGCTTTCTGCGCTACTGATGTTAGTGACGGCTTTGGGTAAGCAAAAGCAGCTGATCAGCACTGAGAAAGAAGCTGAGATTGTGGAAGCGTTACATGCGTTACCTAAACAAATTAATGCCGCATTAGCTTATGACAAAGAAATTGAAGCGCTTGCAGAAGACTTTGCCGATAAGCACCACACGCTTTTCCTTGGTCGTGGTGAGTTTTATCCAATTGCGGTAGAAGCATCGCTTAAGCTGAAAGAGATCTCTTACATTCACGCAGAAGCATACGCAGCAGGCGAGCTGAAGCATGGCCCGCTAGCTCTTATTGATGCAGATATGCCAGTTGTGGTCGTGGCTCCAAACAATGAGTTACTTGAGAAACTAAAGTCCAACATCGAAGAAGTACGTGCACGTGGCGGGCTGTTGTATGTGTTTGCTGACGAAGACGCTGGTTTTGAAGCTGATGACAGTATGAAGATCATCACTATGCCGCATGTCAGTGATATCACAGCGCCAATCTACTACACCATTCCAATGCAGTTGTTGTCTTACCACGTGGCTTTAATCAAAGGCACGGATGTGGATCAACCTCGTAACTTAGCGAAAGCGGTAACAGTAGAATAAGCAGAATATGCAATGGGTGGGAAGCCGATAAGTGGATGCAATGGCAGTTAATGTAATATTGCATTCATTTATAAGTCTAAATAATTTATAGCTCACAACTTATACAGATTTTGTATTCTAATCAAATTGTGACTGCTAAATTTATAAATGCGGGTAATCAACTAATCATAAAGTCGATACCACCTTTGTTTTGCTGACTGGAATAAAACGGGAGCCCTTGGCTCCCGTTGTTGTATCTAGATATTGTTTTGAGCGACTTTGATTGCTTCTTCAAGATCAGGCACTGTGGTTAGCTCTGGTACTCGCTGAATGTGTAACACTGTGCTGTCTTTGCCTACAACAATAATACTACGTGTGAGTAGACCAAGTGGCTCAATTTGAGTCCCTGTTAGTTCACCAAATTGGTGGCTACGAGCATCACTCAAGAAAGTCACTTTCTCGCTAATCTTTCCCTCTTTTTGGAAGTTAGCTTGCGCAAATGGAGTATCGGCTGATACGGCATAGAAGGCGATGTTAGAAGCTTCATTCTCTTCTAGGAACTCACTTAACTCATGTGCCTGCTGCTCACATACTGGCGTATCGATAGACGGCATAATGCTATAGATACGAACGCTATCGCTACTCTGTGAAGGGTCGTGATCACCAAAGCCACCATCTTTTAATATCGCGCCTGGCATCTTCTGGCCTACTTGGATAGCTTGACCTGATAGTTCAAAAGAATTCTCTTCCAAAGTAACTTGGTTACCCTCACCTAAACCTGAAGATAAGCTAGATACTGGAAATTGAGGTTGTTGAGCACAACCAGTTGTAATTAATGCGATCGCTGAGCAAAGAAGTAATTTCTTCATAAGTAAATATTTCCCTTAATGAATAGAATAAACTAACAGTATTGTGTTCTGTTTGTTTGTTCAAGCATAAAATGAGAATATTTATGTGGTTGGACGAGTGCGTTTATTGTCAAAGAATAATGAAAGCCCACCGATTGGTGGGCTTTATCTAGAAAGGTTAATCGTTATTCAAGTAAGCTTTTGTTGAGATGTCGGTCCATGCGCGTACCTTTTTGGAGTAACTGGCTTGCGATTCAATGATTTTTTTCGCTAATGGATCTTTACTTGCTTGTTGCTCAAGTAATTCGTTGGTCGCAATTCGCATGGTTTTTAATACTTCAGGTGGGAAGTCACGTACTTTGATATTTGGGTACTCAGTTAGCATTGTGTCCCAGCTATTGGCATTGGCATCAATCGCTTGTGTGTACATATCAAATGCTGCGACTCGGAAAGAGGTCTCTAAGATAAGTTGCAAATCTTTCGGTAGCTTGTCCCACGTCTTTTTATTCACTAAGAACTGAGTTTCTGAGCCTGGTTCATGCCAAGCAGTGTAGTAATAAGGTGCGATTTTCTGAAAGCCCATACGCAAGTCAAAAGCTGGCCCAACCCATTCAAGCGCATCGATTGTGCCACGTTCTAAAGATGTAAATAGCTCTCCAGGTGCGATATTGGTCGGCTTTGCCCCTACTTTGGCAAAAACTTCACCCGCGAAACCTGGGATACGCATTTTGAGGCCTTGAAGGTCTTCTATCGAGTTAATTTCGTTTTTAAACCAGCCACCCATTTGAATGTCAGAGTTACCACCAGGGAAAGAGAGCAGGTTATGAGGGGCATACACTTCTTGCATCAACTCCATACCGCCGCCACGATAAAACCATGCGTATTGCTCGGTAGTCATCATTCCAAAAGGCATTGAAGAGAAGAACAATGTATTCGGTACTTTTCCCTTCCAGTAATAAGAGCTTGAATGGCCAAGATCGTATTGACCAGACTTCACCATATCAAAAACACCTAGAGGAGCTTTGTGCTTGTTTGCTGAGTCGATGCGAATTTGCAATCGACCATTCGACATCTCATTGGCAAGCTTGGCCATATTCTTTGTCGCATCACCAAGAATCGGTGTATTGGGTCCCCAAGTTTCAGCCAGTTTTAGGCGATAAACTTTTTCTGCGGCGGAAGCGGACATTGCAAAGGTGGTAAGTGCTGCGATCGACGTGGTCTTGATGAGCAACATGACTTTGTTCTTTATATTCATTTATTATATTTCTCGTTAGTGTTTTATCTACTGTTCGATAAAACCAGATTCACGGGATCTTTAAATGAGGTCAATAAGTTATGAGCACTACCTAAAGGAATTGGTTAGCCTTATATATTATTGTAGATGTCAATTTATAGTGAATGATAAATGGTTTACGGGGCTGAATTAGATGAAGGTGCTGATTAATAGGTTTCATTAGGTGCGTTGTCGTTATTGTTTAAGTGATGCATTTATCACGTAATTTACGAGAGAGGCGCTGAGGTAGATCTGTTGGTATAGAGAGCTGGGGCGGTAAGAAATAGTGCTGGTCAGAAAAGCAAAAAGCCTGAGAAGTATAAATACTCTCAGGCTTTTCTATATTTGGTGGCCCCTCCCAGATTTGAACTGGGGACCGAACGATTATGAGTCGTGCGCTCTAACCACTGAGCTAAGGGGCCGATAGGGCATAGATTATAGGGGATGCGTTTTACGGTGTCTAGAGACTAAGTAGGTCAATTGCGTTCACATCTTAGCCACTTAAATCAATTAGATACAAAAAAGGTGAGCCAAAGCTCACCTTTTAGATTTTTTGTTCAAACTTTAATCACAAAGCTGTTTGTGTTTACTCGTCTAAGAAGCTGCGCAGAGTTTCTGAACGGCTAGGGTGACGAAGCTTACGCAGTGCTTTTGCTTCAATCTGACGAATACGTTCACGGGTTACGTCGAACTGCTTACCTACTTCTTCTAAAGTGTGGTCAGTGTTCATGTCGATACCAAAACGCATACGAAGTACTTTCGCTTCACGAGGTGTTAGACCTGCTAGTACGTCTTTCGTCGCACCTTTTAGACTAGTCGCTGTTGCTGAGTCTAAAGGCAGCTCTAGAGTCGTATCTTCGATGAAATCACCTAGGTGCGAATCTTCGTCATCACCGATTGGCGTTTCCATTGAGATTGGCTCTTTAGCGATCTTCAGTACTTTACGGATCTTGTCTTCAGGCATTTGCATGCGTTCAGCCAGTTCTTCCGGAAGAGGCTCACGACCCATCTCTTGTAGCATTTGACGAGAGATACGGTTTAGTTTGTTGATCGTTTCGATCATGTGAACCGGAATACGGATAGTACGAGCTTGGTCGGCAATCGAACGAGTGATTGCTTGACGGATCCACCACGTAGCGTAAGTAGAGAACTTGTAACCACGACGGTATTCAAACTTATCAACTGCTTTCATTAGGCCGATGTTACCTTCTTGGATTAGATCCAGGAACTGTAGGCCACGGTTGGTGTACTTTTTAGCAATTGAAATTACTAGACGTAAGTTTGCTTCAACCATCTCTTTTTTCGCACGACGAGCTTTTGCTTCACCGATAGACATACGACGGCTGATATCTTTGATGCTTTGAACCGTTAGAGACGTTTCTTGCTCAATGATGTCTAGTTTTTGAATTGAGCGACGGATATCTTGTTCGTGACGCTTAATCTTTTCAGCGTAAGGCTTATCAGAAGCCAGCACTTCATCTAACCAAGCTTCGCTTGATTCATTGCCTGTAAATAGCGCGATAAAAGATTTCTTAGGCATTTTGCCGTACTCAACAGTCTGGCGCATGATTAGGCGCTCTTGAGTACGAACACGATCCATAGAAGTGCGTAGTTCGTTTACTAGGTGATCAAATTGCTTCGGCGTTAGGCGGAACTCTTTGAATACGTCTTGCATCATAGTCGTTGCAAGAACCGCTTTCGGGCTTTCTGGGCCGTATTCGTTGATCGCTAGCTGACGGTTTTGGTAGCTGTTACGAAGTGCTGTGAATTTCTCAAGAGCAAGCTCAGGATCGATACCTGTATCTTCTTCTTCCTCTTCTTCTGAATCTGCGTCTTCTGCATCTTCAGCGTCTTCGTCTTCTAGATCTGTTTCAGCCAGTTCTGAACCGATGTGTGTTGCTGTTGGTGCTGCTGTACCGTCATCATCAGGGTCAACGAAGCCGTTGATTAGATCCGTTAGACGGATTTCTTCAGCTTGAACTTTATCGAACTGTTCCAAGATGTATGGAATAGTACCTGGGTATTCAGCAACCGATAATTGAACTTGGTTAATACCATCTTCAATGCGTTTAGCAATGTCGATTTCGCCTTCACGAGTCAGTAGCTCAACCGTACCCATTTCGCGCATGTACATGCGAACTGGGTCAGTAGTACGGCCAATCTCGTTTTCTACGCTAGAAAGCGCAGCAGCAGCAGCTTCAGCTGCATCTTCATCTGTAATGGTATCGTCATCATTTAACGCAAGATCATCGGCATCAGGCGCGGTTTCTACAACCTTGATACCCATATCGTTGATCATCTGAATGATGTCTTCTACCTGTTCAGAGTCAACAATTTCTGCAGGTAGGTGGTCGTTTACTTCGGCGTAGGTCAGATAGCCTTGTTCCTTGCCTTTAATAACAAGTAATTTTAGCTGTGACTGCGGATTTTGATCCATAGATGATATCCAACTTCAGGTCTGGTGAAGGACGTTGCATTCGAAATGCAAACCAATAATGTTAACAAATTTATTTATTGCTGACTAATCAAACAGGGTTACGCTTTTAAATCTAGCATTAGTGCTAGCAGCTCCCTTTTTTCGTCGGCTGATAAGCCGATACTTCTTGCTTTGGCCTGCAGGTTTTCAATTTGTTTTTCAACGCACTGGGCAAGTATATTGTCCAATGAGTCTAAAAATATATCTTCTTGATTGTCTTCATCGAGGGGGATTTCCCAGCTCGCGAGACGAGACAGAAGCGCCTCATTCTTACTATTTCGCCAATGTTCTAATAATTGGCCCGTGTTGATATGGGGATGCTCACGGCATTTATCAAGGACCTCGATTAATAAACTTAGCCCAGGAAGAGTGAGTTCTCTCACACTTGAAATATCCGGTACCATATCAGCATAGCTCGGATTTTGAATAAGCAAAGCGATTACCTCACGCATTGGAGTTCGCTTGAGCTCTTTATGCGGTTGAGGTTGCGTTTTATTTGTATGGACGCGTGCTCGCCTTAATTGGTTATCAAATCCAGTTCTCTCATCGAGTAATTTCTCAAGTAATTCTTGGAAATAGCTGTCTGGGATTTTGTTAATAAGTGCTGTCGCATGTGCACGTAAAGCTGACTTTCCTTCATTTGTACCTAAGTTAATTTGATGAAGCTCGATAAGGTTCTCAAATAAATAGGTAGAAAGTGGCGTCGCATTTTTCACTAATTGCTCAAAGGCTTCTTTTCCATTTTCACGGATGAAGCTGTCTGGGTCTTCGCCATCAGGCAAGAACAAAAACTTGAGCGTATTACCTGTCTTTAGGTATTCCAGAGCGTTTTCAAGTGCGCGCCATGCGGCTTCTTTACCCGCTCGGTCACCGTCATAACAACAGACAACGGTGTTGGTTTGGCGAAATAGCATTTGCACGTGATCGCCAGTGGTAGATGTACCCAAAGACGCAACAGAGTAATCAACGCCATATTGAGCCAGCGCGACCACGTCCATATAGCCTTCAACCACTAAAATTTGTGGCGGTTCACGATAGGCTTGCAGTACTTCATAAAGGCCGTAGAGCTCTTTACCTTTATGGAATATTGGTGTTTCTGGTGAGTTCAGATATTTAGGGGTACCGTCACCCAGTACTCGACCACCAAATCCAATCACTCGGCCACGGCGATCGCGAATCGGGAACATAACACGGCCGCGGAATCGGTCGTAGCGATTGCCTTTATCGTTTTCGATTAGCATGCCGCCAGTTACTAGCATGTCTTGCGCTTCTTTTTGCTGACCAAAATTCTTGCGAACTAGGTCCCATTCATCAGCAACAAAACCGATCCCGAACTTTTGAACTATCTCACCGGATAGGCCTCGATTTTTGAGGTACTCAATCGCTGGTTTATTGGCTGATAACTTTAATTGAGAGCGGTAAAACTGGCTGATCCCGCCCATTAAATCATACAGGTTACGTTTTTGTTCTGTGTTGGCTCTTGGTGCTGTCGATATTTCGCCGCTGCGTTGTTCTCTTGGAACATCGAGCCCTAAAAAAGAGGCGAGCTCTTCAATCGCTTCAACGAACTCTAAGCGTTCAAACTCCATAATGAAGTCGATGGCGTTACCATGTACGCCGCAGCCAAAGCAGTGATAAAACTGTTTCTCTTGGCTAACACTGAATGAAGGTGTTTTTTCGTTATGGAATGGGCAACAAGCGCCGTAGTTTTTGCCTTTTTTCTTAAGTTTCACGCGTGCGTCAACGATGTCGACTATATCAAGACGCGCTAGGAGATCATCAATGAAACTGCGAGGGATGTGTCCTGCCATAAAACCTTAGAAAAATGCACTAACCAGAAGGTGATAATAAATGAATAAGCTCTAGATACAAACAAGCCGTGCGTTCCAAAGGATTGCACGGCTTGTTGCAATTTGATCTGGGATTAAGCGAGTTTAGAACGAACTAAACCACTAACTTTACCCATATCTGCACGCCCTTGAATTTGTGGTTTCAAGATAGCCATTACTTTACCCATGTCTTGCATGCCCGCTGGGTTAGACTCTGCAACGGCGCTATCAACTAGTGCTGCTACTTCTTCATCTGTAAGCGGTTGAGGCATAAAGCCTTCAAGTACAGTAATTTCTGCTTTTTCCACGTCTGCTAGGTCTTGACGATCAGCAGATTCATATTGAGCAACAGAATCGCGACGCTGTTTAACCATTTTAACCAGCACAGCAAGAATGTCGTCATCGCTCAGAGTGATCTGTTCGTCAACTTCACGTTGCTTGATTGCTGAAAGGGCTAAACGGATAGTGCCAAGGCGCGGTTTGTCCTTGGCTTTCATCGCTAATTTTTGCTCTTCTTTGAGTTGTTCAATCAGAGCCATAACTCAGTCCTTATGGATTAAGTTATTAGTACAGGCGAACGCGACGTGCGTTTTCGCGAGCTAGCTTCTTAGCGTGACGCTTTTGAGCTGCTGCTTTAGCGCGTTTGCGAACTGTAGTTGGTTTTTCATAGTGCTCACGACGACGCACTTCAGAAAGGATACCTGCTTTTTCGCAAGAGCGCTTGAAACGACGTAGTGCAACGTCGAACGGTTCGTTTTCACGTACTTTAACTACTGGCATATGCCTTTCACCTCAGGGGTTATTCGTTAACGCTGGTAACTTAGTGGACTGAATCAATATTCTTCAGTCATAACCAGCTTGATCAAAAATGGTGCGGAATTTTAATCCGATCACAGTGGCTTTGTAAAGCACTTTGTCGATTATAGTCTGTACAATATTTGTTTGAGAAGCGAAGGCGAGGTAATATTGCGCCAATTTCCCATTTTAAACGAAAGCGTGCCGAGAAAATTATGCGCATTATTGGTATTGAAACCTCTTGTGATGAAACAGGTATAGCGATTTATGACGACGAGCAAGGCCTGCTTTCTCATCAGCTATATAGCCAAGTAAAACTGCATGCCGATTATGGTGGTGTAGTCCCAGAGCTAGCATCACGTGACCATGTTAAGAAGACTATCCCGCTGATTAAAGCAGCGCTAGCAGAAGCTAACCTAACATCGAAAGACATTGATGGCATTGCTTACACTGCTGGCCCTGGTTTGGTCGGGGCGTTACTTGTGGGCGCTACGATAGGTCGCAGCATTGCTTACGCATGGGATGTACCTGCTGTGCCGGTTCACCATATGGAAGGCCACCTTTTAGCACCAATGCTTGAAGATAACCCACCGCCTTTCCCATTTGTTGCTCTGCTGGTTTCTGGCGGACATACCATGATGGTGGAAGTAAAAGGTATTGGCGAATACAAGATTCTTGGTGAGTCGATTGATGATGCTGCTGGCGAAGCGTTTGATAAAACCGCGAAGCTCATGGGACTGGATTACCCAGGTGGCCCATTGCTGTCACGCCTTGCTGAAAAAGGCACACCGGGGCGCTTTAAATTCCCACGACCAATGACAGATCGCCCTGGCTTGGACATGAGCTTCTCTGGTCTAAAAACATTTGCAGCGAATACCATTCGTGATAATGACGACGATGAGCAAACTCGCGCTGATATTGCTTATGCATTCCAAGAAGCAGTCTGTGGCACATTAGTCATTAAATGTAAGCGCGCCTTGGCGCAAACTGGCATGAAACGTATAGTGATTGCGGGTGGCGTGAGTGCGAACAAGCAGTTGCGCGTTGAACTAGAAGCGTTAGCAGATAAAATCGGTGGTGAGGTGTACTACCCACGTACTGAATTCTGTACAGATAACGGTGCTATGATCGCGTACGCTGGCATGCAGCGTCTGAAAAATGGTGAAACTGCCGATTTATCGGTACACGCAACACCACGTTGGCCAATCGATCAGTTAGAGCCAATTGAATAATATCTCTTAAGCGTCTTTTGGCGCTTGATGAATTCCAGAAATGGTCGCTTAAATGCGGCCGTTTTTTTATGTCGCCTGTTATTAGGGAAGAAAAATGGAAAAGTTTACTGTAGACAATCAGACAATGACCTACCTCGATAAAGGGGAAGGCCCAGTATTACTGCTCGGCCATAGCTATTTGTGGGACAGCAATATGTGGTTACCTCAAGTTGAACACTTGAGCCAATCATACCGTTGTATCGTGCCTGACTTATGGGCTCATGGTCAGTCTGATTTTGCTCCCTCAGCTACTCGTAATTTAAAAGATTACGCAGAGCATATATTGGTTTTAATGGATCATTTGAAGATCGAAGAGTTTTCAATCATAGGTTTATCCGTTGGAGGTATGTGGGGGACGGAACTCGCGGCACTCGCACCAAGCCGAGTAAAATCTTTGGTATTGATGGATACCTTTGTTGGGCTTGAACCTGAAGTGGCGCATGCTAAGTATTTCGGGATGCTAGACACCATCAGCCAAGTAAAGTTAGTTCCGCCTCCAATTGTAGAAGCGGTTGTGCCATTGTTTTTTGCTAACGATGTGCAAATAGATTCGCCTGACCTTGTCTCTTCATTCACTAAACACCTAGAAAGCATTCAAGGTGAACAAGCAGTTGAAGTGGCACGAGTAGGGCGCATGGTGTTTGGTCGTCGAGACTTGATTGAGACGGTAGAACAGTTTGCGTTACCTGTATTAATTGCTGCGGGCCAAGAAGATAAGCCTCGTCCAGTATTAGAGTCTTATTTAATGCATGACTGCATTACAGGAAGTGAGTTAGTGCAAATTCCAAAAGCTGGCCATATCAGCAACTTAGAACAGCCTGAATTCGTCAATCAAATGCTATCTACGTTTTTAGATAAGGTATACGCCTAGATATAATGAGTGAGAAGCGATCAAGCGGATTTCTTCTCGCCAATTTTAGGTTCGCTGCCATCAAGAAGTCGACGGATGTTTTGGTGGTGGCGTAATACAATTAAGCAGCACAGCATAGCTACCGGCAGAGTATATTGAGGCTTGGCAAGCCAAGTATAAAAAGGCGCGAGCAAAACGGTGATGATGGCAGCCAGCGACGAGTAACGAAACAAAAATGCGATACATAGCCATGTCGCCATAATCATTCCTGTTAAATCTAATCCGATTGGCGCAATCGCACCTAAAGCCGTCGCCACCCCTTTTCCGCCTTTAAAGTGGAAAAACAGCGGGTACATATGACCAAGGCAAGCGGCAATCGCCACCACACCTAACATCAACGAATCAATTTCTAGGTAGTAACCAAGCCACACTGGAATTGTGCCCTTGAGCATATCGCAAAGCAGCACAGAGGCCGCTGCGTATTTTCCGCCAATCCGCAGTACGTTTGTTGCACCTGGGTTGTTTGATCCCACGGAGCGGGGATCGGGCAATCGGGCGATCCGGCAAATTAAGACAGCACTAGAGATTGAACCTAATAAATAGGCCGCAATGATCATGATTAGTGCTAAAGGGGTCATGTCTATCCTTACACGGTATTCAACCTAAAGGTGGGAAAGTAATGCTCTATCCAAGAGTAATTGATATCATATCTCGAATTTTGCAAATAATACGTTTTTTTCCCAACTTTGGGTATCCGACCTCTAAAAGGACAAGGCATGGCACTGGATAAAGTCTTTATTGAACAACTAGAAGTGATCACTACCATTGGTGTTTACGATTGGGAACAAGAGATTAAGCAGAAGTTAGTATTAGACATCGAAATGGCTCATGACAACCGCCCAGCGGGGAAAAGTGATGATGTGGTTGATGCTCTTGATTACTCAAAAGTGAGCACCGCAGTATTAGATCATATTGAGAATGGCCGCTTTCTGCTCGTTGAACGAGTGGCAGAAGAGATTGCGGAATTGATCATGACTCAGTTTTCAGTGCCTTGGATCAAAATTCGTTTAGCCAAACCTGGCGCAGTCCCACAAGCGAAATCGGTTGGAGTGGTCATCGAAAGAGGTCAAGCATGACGACTGTCTATGTTGGTGTTGGCACGAACATAGACCGCGATAAACATGCCCAAGCGGCATGGGATGAACTCAAGCAGATCGGCCAAGACTTAAAATGCTCTCCAATTTATGAGTGTGCTCCTGTCGGTTTTGATAGCAGTGCTTTCTATAACTTTATGGTTGAACTGAAAACTTCCCAGACCTTAACGGAATTTTCACAGACACTCCGTAAAATAGAGATAAAGTGGGGACGATCGGAAAATGCTCATAAGTTTCAGGATCGTAACCTCGATCTTGATATTGTGCTATTTGGTGATTTGGTTTCGGAAAAAGATCCAGAATTGCCCCGCAGCGATATTTTCAAATACCCATTTGTCATTCAGCCTCTCTATGATCTTTGCCCTAATAGGGTGATTCCAGATGATGGCCGTTCGGTTAGTGAAATCTGGCAGAAGATGGATCAATTAGACTCGTTGTCAGTTGTGGATCTACATTTGTAATTTTTAGGTAAGTCATGAGTTATTTTGAAGCATTTATTTTGGCATTAATTCAGGGGTTAACTGAGTTTTTGCCAATTTCTAGTTCTGCCCATTTGATTCTCCCTTCCGCTGTTCTTGGCTGGGAAGATCAAGGGTTAGCGTTTGATGTCGCAGTGCATGTAGGTACGCTTGCTGCAGTTGTGATTTATTTCCGCAAAGAAGTGATCTCGTTATTGAATGCTTTTTTCGCCTCGATCTTTAAAGGAGATCGCAGCAAAGAAGCTAAGCTAGCGTGGATGATCATTCTCGCTACGATCCCAGCTTGTGTATTTGGTTTACTGATGAAAGATTTCATTGAACTGTACCTGCGCAGCGCTTGGGTGATTGCAACCACAACCATCATATTTGGTTTGTTACTGTGGTGGGTGGATAAGAACTCCTCTCTTGCGAATGATGAATACAAAGCTGGCTGGAAACAGGCTCTATTTATTGGTGTGGCGCAAGCGTTAGCCATGATTCCAGGGACTTCTCGTTCTGGCGCTACGATTACGGCTGCACTCTATTTAGGCTTCACTCGCGAAGCTGCGGCTCGTTTTTCATTTTTAATGTCAATCCCTATTATCACCTTGGCGGGTAGCTACCTAGGGTTAAAGTTAGTTACCAGTGGGGAGCCGATTCATGTTGGTTTCCTATTAACAGGAATCGTGACTTCATTTATTAGTGCTTACATCTGTATTCACTTCTTCTTGAAGCTCATTTCTCGAATGGGAATGACGCCATTTGTGATTTATCGTTTGATTCTTGGTTTCGGATTGTTTGCATTCTTGATGCTGCAGTAAGCCGTTCACCTAATAGAAAAAGCCCGTTCAATGAAAGTTGAGCGGGCTTTTTATTTGAGGAACCAATTAGTGGCGGAGGGAAGCGAGCGCTTTGGTTATTGCAGCGATACGTCTTTTGTCTTGTTCGTCACGTATGTCCTTCCCTTTGAAACCATCCGCGATAATGTGCTTCACCTCTACGCTGAGTGCGGCTTGGAAGGCTTGTTCAAATAGGTGTTTTTGAGGGTAGGGGCTGTGCTCTAACCCTTTACGGCCAGCATGATCGGCTTGGCAGCAAAGAAGGATATCGTTCAAGCGTTCTGGTTTACGCCACACGTCCATTTTATTGAGCACTTTCAAGTAGGTTGAAGGTTTTAACTCAGCAGCGCGATGGACGTTCGAATGCTGTTCACATACAAGTAGGGCTAGATCTCTAAATTCATTAGGTACTCGAACTCGCTCGGAGAGAGCTTTGATGATGCTAAGCCCGGTATGACAATGCATCTTATGGCTTGGCCATTCATTTTCTGGCGTGACGGCTTTACCTAAATCGTGAACTTGAGAAGCAAAGCGGACGGGTAGGCTGTCACTTAATAGAGCGGCCTGCTGAGCGACCATTAATGTATGTATTCCTGTATCAATTTCAGGGTGCCATTTCTCTGGTTGCGGGATACCAAATAATGCGTCTAGCTCTGGCAGTACTACTTTGAGAGCTCCGCAATCACGCAATGTTGCCAGGAAAACTTCAGGGCTTTGAGTGCTTAGCGATTTGTGCCACTCTTGCCACACGCGTTCTGCGGTTAGGTGGCTTAACTCGCCTGACTGTACAATGTCAGACATTAACGTTTTAGTTTCAGGAGCAATAGAAAAGCCCAAATGCGCGAGTTTGGCTGCAAAACGTGCTACTCGTAATACGCGAAGTGGGTCTTCTACAAAGGCATCAGAGACATGGCGTAGCACTCTATCGTCGAGATCTTGCTGGCCACGATATGGGTCATATAATTTGCCGTTCTCATCTTGTGCAATTGCATTGATGGTAAGATCGCGACGCATTAAGTCTTCTTCGAGAGTAACGTCTGGTGCAAAGTGGCATTCAAAGCCAGTGTAGCCAGAACCTGATTTTCTTTCGGTACGAGCAAGTGCGTGTTCTTGTTTGGTTTCAGGGTGGAGAAAAACCGGGAAGTCTTTCCCTACAGCGGTAAAGCCTTGTGCTTGCATTTGTTCTGGCGTACTTCCAACCACCACCCAATCTTTATCGTAGCTTTCAATATGAAGTAATCGATCGCGAACAGCGCCACCTACTAAGAATATTTGCAATGTGTTACCTCGAACTTTTTCTAACAGTAGGCTTATCACTACTGGACATTATCATGAGCAATGGTACTTTCCTTTAATCATCATTATAGGGTTGCTCATGTATAAGGATTATTTTGGCTTTGTCGAAATGCCATTTTCGATTGTACCAAATTCTCGATATTTGTTTTTAAGTCAGCGCCACCAAGAGGCGATGCAGAACTTACAGGCAGGATTAGGAGAAGGTGGCGGCTTTGCCATGTTAACTGGTGAAGTAGGCACTGGGAAAACTACCGTTGCTAAAGCGATGTTGTCTGAACTTGATGAGCAGACTATTGCGGGCCTAATCCTTAACCCAACCTTCTCTAGTACAGATTTACTAGAAGCGATCTGTGATGAATTTGATATTGAGTACCCATCTCAGCCTAGTTTAAAAGAGCTTAACCAAGCCATTTACGATTACCTTCTCGATAACAATGATCAGGGCATTCAAACCTTATTGGTTATTGATGAAGCGCAGCATTTAGCTGCCGATGTATTAGAGCAGTTACGATTACTGACGAACTTGGAAACCGATAGCCGTAAGCTATTGAAAGTATTGTTAGTCGGACAACCCGAATTACAGCAGCACTTACAAACGACACAATTGCGCCAGTTGGCTCAACGAATTACTGGTCGTTATCACTTACTCCCGTTAAATATTGCAGAAACTGGTCAGTACATTGATTTCCGTTTAGATACGGCTGGTGGGCAAGTGGCTATGTTTTCTAACCGCAGTATTAAGTTGATCGCCCAACACACTCACGGTATTCCACGGCTAATCAATTTAGTCTGTGATAAAGCGCTGCAACTTACTTTTCATGCAGGCTTAGATAAACCTGATACCGCGACGGTAGAGCGTGCGTGTCAGCAAGTCATGTCTTTTCAAGCTTCTATATACCAGCAAGAAACTTCTTCAACGAATGGCGCGTTTCGTACTGCGATCGCCTATGCGGTTGCTGGTGTCATGGGTTTAGGGCTAGCAGCGGCTAGCTACACTTGGTTACCTCAACTAATGCAGCCAGACCAAGTTCAGGTGGAGCAAACTCAGAAACAGAAAGTAGCCCCCGCTCAAATTGAACGAATGATGATCGCTGCATTACCTGACTTTTCAGAACAAGCACAAGCTTTCTTAACTACTGCGACCAGTCGCGCTGCTGCGATTCAAAACTTATACCAGCTGTGGGGATATCAACCCTCAATGCGAGATGGATTATGCCTATCTGAACCGCAAAGCATTTTCACGTGCGGCCAAGCATCAGCAAGTTTGTCGGATCTCATTGAATGGGATATGCCAGTAGTACTTTCTCTGGAATATCAACAATCACCTACCTATGCGGTGCTGTATAGCGTGGATGACGATGAAGTTGAGCTACTTGCTAATGATCAACTGTTACGTATTTCTTACCAGCAGTTGACTCAGTTGTGGCAAGGTGAATATTTCGCAATTTGGCAGCAGCCGTTAAGGCAAACCTTAAAACGAAACTTCCAAGGCGATGCGGTCATGATGTTGGACTTACTATTATCCGAAGTGTTGAATGAAACGACTTCTGGCAGTGATGTCTATGATGCCGAGCTAGAGAAAAAGGTGGAAGCATTCCAAAGTTGGCAAGGCATGGCGGTCGACGGTATCGCAGGGCGGAATACACTGGCGCGATTGCAAAGGCTAGCTCAACTTGATGCGCCTAAATTACAGCGTTTACCTGAGGAGGAGTACTAATGTCTCAGGTCATGAAAGCGTTGGAAAGCACGCAGCGTGCGACGTTGAATCAGTCTAATTCAGGTATGTATCCATCTCCTCAAGGTGTAAGGTCCACAAAAAAATGGTCGCTTACGGGCATTGCTTGTGTGGTTTTACTGCCATCTATAGCGGTGGTAGGGTCTCAGGTGTTGCCAGATTACGTTAACAACGAACCCACTCCTGTACCTGTTGTGGTTGAGGTGGAGCCAATACCAGTTGAGGCGCCAGCAATCGAAATCAAAGACCTGCGGCCTGCTCCTCAGCTTACCGAACTCAAGCCTTTGCTTCGCCAAGAAAGCTATCTCACCGCGCAGCCAATGCTTAGAACTGTAGAAAGTAACTCATCAGCTCCGCGCCCCGTTGAAGCCCCTGTTCCAGCTACTGAAGCTGCTAACGTCCAGGGTCAGCCGACAGCAAATGAGAACTTGGCGCTAGAAAATTTAGACATGAGTGAATTCTCCCCTGAGTTAGCTTTGACGATTGAGTCTATTCTCAATGGTACTAACGACTCTAACTCTGCTGATGAGACCACAAGCTCGGTATACGGTGATGCATTGGATATTGAGAAAGATGCTGCTCAGCTTGAAGGGTGGTTACCTAAATTAAACTTCCAAGCGCATATGTATTCGAGCGATGAAAATAAGCGCTGGATAAAAGTGAATGGCCAAGAAGCGAGTTCGGGTGATTGGGTTGATGAAGGCATTCAGATCATTGATATCGAACCGCAGTTTGTGATGATTCAATTTAAGCGTTTGAATATTAGAGTACCAGCACTGTACGAATGGCAGGGCTAAAGGTTACTTCTGCCTCTCGAATTACAAGCAATAAAAAAGGTCACCGAGGTGACCTTTTTTATTGAAGAGAGATTATGCCCAACCGTTTGGAGACTTCTTACGGCGAGGAATAATATGCGGCAAGATCAGTCCAAGTAACAGACCGATGCCAGCCACGCCACCACCGTACATGAAGTACTTCAGTAGTAGGTCGTCTTTTTGAGTATCAAGTTTTGCGCGTAGCTCACGGTTCTCAGTTTGAGAAGACGTTAGTTGTTGGCTGATTTCGCTGTAGTTCTGCTCAAGATCTGAGATTTGCTTGTTACGAGAGTCAAGAGAGCTGATTAAGCCGGCTTTTTCACTGTCTGCACTTTGGCGAGCGTTAGCGAGCTTGTCTTTCACTTCAGCCAGTTCTTTTTCAAGTTTAGGTAAACGAAGCGCCATGCTTTCTTGACGGCTAACAAACTTACTTTCTACCCAACCTTTACGGCCACGACTATCCACGATTTCACTGTAGCCAGTTTGTTTGTTCGCTTGTAGAAGTTTGATTTTTTCACCTGCATCAACACTGCCAATAATACGGTATGTATTGTTCGGGCCAGAGTGCATGTAAGTAAATAGTTTATCGGCGATGTAACGGTCTTGAGCAAATGCCGCAGGAGCCGCTAGCATTGCGAACAAAACCATGCAGATCAGTTTTTTCACAGTAAATCCCTTAACGATTCTAATTGGGAGGCGAAGAGTCAGCCTTAATTACCAAATAGTATTTAGTTTCTTTATCTGGTGCAACAAAGAAGGGAGGCTAAGCCTCCCTTTCTGTGCGTTTGAGTCAATAATGACATTGTATTTACATATCGTTATTCGGACTCACATATTCTTGACTTAGTAGCAAGTGCTTACAGAGCGAACATTGCTTGAATCATGTAGAAGAATACAACCGCTAATAGTGCGCCAGCTGGCAGCGTTACAATCCAAGATGCCACGATGTTACGTACAACGCCTAAGTTTAGTGCTGCGATACCGCGAGCGAAACCAACACCTAAAACCGCACCAACTAGTGTTTGGGTCGTAGAGATTGGAAGACCAGTACCAGACGCAAGAACAACCGTACATGCTGTTGCAAGTTGCGCTGCAAAGCCACGGCTTGGTGTTAGTTCTGTAATACCAGTACCAACGGTTGCCATTACTTTATGACCCATTGTTGCAAGGCCAACAACGATACCAATACCACCTAGTGGAAGAATCCACCATGCGATAGTGCTTTTACCTGAGATTTCACCCATATGTTCAACTGTTGAAACAACCGCTGACAGTGGACCAATTGCGTTCGCTACATCGTTCGAACCGTGCGCAAATGCCATTGCACAGGCCGTGATAACCATAAGAACAGAGAAGATGCCTTCAACACCTGCAAAGCCGTGGTCGTCTTCGCGGTTAGCGAATTTCTTCTGGATGTATAGGTAGCCGCCAATCATGACCATAGCAGAAACGCCTGCTGACCAAACCCATGCTTCAGTATTGCTCAGGTGTAGTCCAACGTGCTTAAGACCTTTCTTGATGGTTACCAGTGCAATCACCATGGTAGTGATGAACATGTAAACCGGAACAAAACGTTTTGCATTGAACAGTGGGTTTTCAGTGTCGAAAATTAAACGTTGTGCACTGATGAATATGACGTAAGCAAAGAAGCCAGAGATAAGAGGGGTAACAATCCAGCTACCAACAATACCTTGAACACTGCCCCAGTCCACTGCTTCTGTACCAACAGAAATACAAGCGAAACCGATGATTGCACCGATGATTGAGTGAGTAGTAGATACAGGCCAGCCCATGTACGAAGCTAGAAGTAACCATGTACCCGCAGCAAGAAGTGCCGACATCATACCGAATACAAGTACGTCTGGTTGATGTGCGAATAGAGATGTCTCGATAACACCTTTACGGATCGTATCGGTAACTTCGCCACCGGCAAGATATGCACCAGCGAATTCAAAGATCATTGCGATAATGATCGCTTGTTTAACGGTTAGAGCTTTAGAGCCTACTGAGGTGCCCATTGCGTTTGCAACGTCATTTGCACCAATACCAATAGCCATCAAGAAACCGAAAGCTGCTGCAACAATAATCAGGACAGTGCCGTAGTTAGCAAGGATATCCATCGTAATACCTAGTTGTTTGATAACAAGCGGAGCAAATTTAGACGCAAAAAACCGCTCAGCGAGAGAAATACTCAACGCATAAGTGGTTTGTTTAAAAAATGCTCTTCGTTATATGGTTAACGTATGTTTTAAGATCGAGAAAGCATTACTTCAAGACGAGCGCCTACACGCTGAGCTTGATCTGCAATACCGCCGACCCATTCAAGAATTTTGTATAAGAACATGATATCAACTGGATTCAGATCGCCTTCAATCGCCATTAGTTGTTGGCGCAGTTCTATCTGCATCGCGTCCGTGTCATCTTCAATTACATCTAATTGATGAATCATCTCTGCCACAAGAGTCACTTCACGGCCTTTAAAGCCAGTTTCTAGTAGTTCATCTAGTTCGTTAATTACGTTTTGAGCTTGGTTAGCTGCATCAAGACAACGTTTAACGTAAGCAAGGAAGTTTTCTTGTAGAGGTGCTGGAATGACAAGCTGACGACCGTAAACACGGCCTGCAATGTCTTTCGCAAGGTTAGCTAATTTGTCTTGCTGAGTTAATAGCTCCAACATGTCGGTGCGATCAACTGGCATAAACAAACCGCGAGGAAGTTTAAGACGGATTTCGCGCTTAAGCACGTCGGCTTCTTTCTCTAGGTGAGAAATTTGAGCACGAATTTCAGCCGCTTTTTCCCAATCCCCTTTTGAACTTACTTCAAAAAAGTTAACTAGGTGAGAGCAACATTCATTCACGCACACAACGTGGCGCTGCAAAGGTTTAATTGGGGACTTTGCAAATAACCCCATAATTGTATTTACTGGCATGGTCGTCCAACCTAATAAATAATAACCTTGAAAAAACAAATCCCGTGATTCACGGTGAAATGTTGAGCGATGGCTACAAAGTCGCGCATGTTAACCCAATCAATCCCGCATTAAAACTGTTTTAGATCATCAATAGCGCGATATTTCTTTCTTGCCCACATTTAAAATTGGCAATATCCTGTTCCTATCTTCCCAGAAAGGCATAGCTATGGAAACCGAGATAGAACTGAAGTTTTTTGTTTCTCCAAACTTTTCAAAGGTTTTGCGAGAAAAAATCTCTGAAACGAAGGTACTTCAGCACAGTTGTCGTGAATTAGGTAACACTTACTTTGACACCCCAGATAACTGGTTGCGTAAGCATGATATTGGCTTGCGTATTCGACGTTTTGATGACGTTTTTGTACAAACCGTAAAAACTGCAGGCCGAGTGGTTGCAGGTTTACATCAACGACCTGAGTATAACGCAGAACACGACTGTGATGATCCTAAGCTATCATTACATCCTGCGGATATCTGGCCAACGGGCAAAGATGCAGACACGCTGCAATCTGAATTATTCCCACTATTCTCTACTAACTTTACGCGTGAGCAATGGCTGATTGGCATGCCTGATGGCAGCCAAATTGAAGTCGCTTTTGACCAAGGTTGGGTAATTTCGGGTGATAAAAAAGAACCCATCTGTGAAGTTGAGTTAGAGCTTAAATCTGGGCAAACAGATGCGCTATTCACGTTGTCTCGTCAGTTTGGCGAACAAGGTGGCATGCGTTTGGGTAACCTAAGTAAAGCTGCTAAAGGTTATCGTTTAGCGCAAGGTTACGCAGGCGATGAAGTGAAAGAGCTAGAGCTCGTAAAAACAGACAACAACGATACGGTTGAGTCTTGCTTTATTCAGTCTTTAGAACACGCACTTTCACATTGGCACTATCACGAGCAGATTTACACTGAGCGCCAGTCAATTGAAGCATTGCATGAAATCAGTCACTCGATCAGCTTTATCCGTCAAACCTTCACGATTTACGGTGGCATAGTTCCGAGGCGTGCAAGTGCGATCCTTCGTCAAGAATTAAAGTGGCTAGAACAAGAGCTGAAGTGGTTGAAAACCTATGACTACTTGGAAGACCTGCTTGAAGATAAAGGCCATGTCCTACGTAAACTGGATGCGCGAAAATTCTTAGTCGGTGAGCTCAAAGAAATGCAAGAACAACTTCCTGAGCGTGAAGAGTTATTAACGTTGCTGAGTTCTTCTCGTTATACCGGGTTATTGCTTGATTTAAGTCGCTGGATTTTGTCTCGTGGCTGGCAACCTTTCTTGGATGATAAAGCGCGTCAACAGATGTCTCGTGGTATTGAATGGTTTTCGGTCAAGCAATTAGACAGAACTTGGGCGGAGCTAATGGAAGCTTTCCCACCTGAACGAGTGATGTCTAGCCAGGCGTATATCGACCAGCAATATCGCTTGATGCGTAACCTGTATTCTGGAGTTGGCTTTGCGAGTTTGTATGATGCCGATGAGCGTAACAGCTTCCGTTTACCATGGGCAGATCTTATCCAAGGTATTGATGACTTGTTGATGTTGCGTACGTTGTCGCCGTTGACGGAAAAGCTTGAAGGCGATGAGAAAGATCAGTTAGAACGCTGGTTGGCTCGCCAAGAAGTTTCAATCTTGCATGCGATGGAGCAAACCCGCCAGATTAGCGTAGAAGTTGAGCCATATTGGCAAGATTAGCGCTTCAATGACATGATAAAAATAGAGCTCTGTGAGCTCTATTTTTTTGCCTGTTTTTCGAGCTTATCGAGCCGTTCGATAATCTGTTGTTGCTGATCGAGTATCTGTAACAGGAGCTTTTCTTTGTTTTCCGAGCGTTGGTCTTGCTGCTCTGTTGGTGACGTAATTAACGAAGTAATTAAGCCAGAAATCATACCGAAAATCCCTACACCGCAAATGATCACCAATGACGCGACTAACTTCCCTGCCATGGTTACTGGGTAGTGATCGCCGTAGCCTACCGTTGAAATTGTCACGAACGCCCACCACAGCGCATCTTGGCCTGTTGTGATGTTGGCGCCTGGGTCTTTCCCTTCGATAACTAAAACCGTGCCAGCACCGAGTGTCAGCAACACCACCAAAAGCAAAATAATTGAAGCTAAGGTGGTTTCTTTTCGGCTTTTGAGTAGCTGCGTAAAGATGGTTTGGCTAGAGCGAATAACAAGGATTACTCGCAAGATATGGAAGATGCGTGCGTAGCGTAGCGGCTCGATCATAGGAATGCTTGCTAGGAAGTCGATCCAGTGAGTTTTTAAAAACTGCGATCGATCCGACGATCTGACAAGATCGATGGTGAGCTGGAAAAGAAAAACGCTACAGATAATAAAGTCGAGGCCGATAAGAACTTGTCGAGATTCTTGATCAATCGGAGCAAACAATAAGCCGGAGATCACAAATAACGCCAAGAAAGACAGTATAAGTGACATTAAGCTCATTGGCCGAGTGGCGTCTTTGGTATCATGACAATTCATACGAAGCTCAAAATAAATAGCGAACCCCGTTATTTGTGAGATTGCGGCTAGTGTAAAAATATTAATATATAAGACTTAGTGGAGAACTGACAATGACAAAGCTGGCATTTAAGCCGTGGGAAAGGATTATCTCTGATATTCGTCTTGTTCCTAAGATGATCATGTTAATGGTGTTCAGTACTATTTTGATCATCGCTAAGCAGCTCTGGGATGCAAGTACATTCCATAAAGCTTTATTATCGGCAACTAACGATGCGGTAGTGGCTCAGCAGCATTATGAAGCATACTTAGTACAAGTAGCTTGGCAAACGGCAATCATGATTATCGTGTTTGTAGTGTTGTTGCTGGCAGCTGCGAAAGTGATGCTGCGTCAAACGCAATATTTAAGCGATTCGATCAAGCGCATGGCGAGCAAAGATTTATCGGTACCAATTGGTATGGACTGTAAAGATGAGTACGGCGACGTTGCTCGTGAACTAGAGAAGACTCGCGTTCAGCTGCATGATGTAATTAAAACGCAGGTTACATCATCAGCAGAGTTGTTCACGTTGACCGAAGTGATGACGATGAGCATGTCAGAAACCAAAGAATCGGCTCAGGAAGAATTCCAAGAGATTGATCAATTGGCGACAGCGATGAGCGAGATGACTTCTACCGTTCAAACGGTGGCTGACCATGCACAAAATGCGTCTGCTCTTACAGAACAAGCATCTACTCAAGCGGGTACAGGCCAACGCTTTGTTCAAGGCACCGTGACTAAGATGAGTGAACTATCGACAGACATTTCAGCGTCTGCAGCAGCCGTGAACCAAGTGGAAGAACGAGTGGACTCTATTGGCAGCGTAGTCGGTACGATTCAAGGCATTTCAGAACAGACGAACTTACTGGCATTGAACGCCGCTATTGAAGCCGCTCGTGCGGGTGAAGCGGGCCGTGGTTTTGCTGTGGTTGCGGATGAAGTTCGTAACCTAGCGCAGCGTACCCAAAATGCCACAATTGAAATTCAAGACATGATCAGTCAGCTGCAAAGCAGTGCTAACTCTGCCGTAGAGCTGATGGAAAAAAGTGTGGTTGAAGCGGCTGAAGGTGTTGAGCTGGTGACTAATGCTGGCAGTGAATTAGATGGTATCGTTGAACAAGTAAATCAAATCAATGACATGAATTTCCAAATTGCGACTGCTGCGGGTCAGCAAAGTAGTGTTGCAGAAGAGATGAATCAGAATTTGACCAATGTTCGTGAGTTAGTTGAAGCTTCAGTCGTAGTGGTGGGTGAACTTCTGGAAACTTCAGAAATGATGCAAGGCAATGCGGAAGAGCTCGACGGTAAGATCAAGTCATTCAAAGTTTAAATGTAACCCTTTGTCTTAATCGGCATAGTGAAAATATACAGATACTTAACGCCCACAATTCTTCTTGTGGGCGTTTTTTATTAGCTTAAGTTTGGTATAAATGTGACTCGGTGCTTGGTGCACCAAAGGTTACTACAAGGAAGAATCATGCAATTGCCGTCAGAACTCACTTCTTATTCTCAATCTGCTCTCGAACATTTAACTGAACACCAAGGTGAACACCTTGAATCGTGGGAGCCGTCGATGCGTGACCAACTTCAGTATGTACTCGGTTTGAGTTCTTTTGTTGGTGATTGTATGCAGCGTGACTCGCTATTGTGTCAGGCGCTTCCTGAAATGTTGTCTGACGACAGTCGGTCTGAAAACTATCGCAAGCGATTGGCAGAATTGCTACAAGGCTGCAGCGATGAAATGAGTGGGCAGCGTGTACTGCGACAATTTCGTAACCGAGAAATGACCTACATAGCATGGCGTGATTTCACGGCATCGTGGCCACTCCAGCAAAGCTTAGCGCACCTTTCAATGCTCGCTGAAGCGATGATATTTGAAACCTATCAGTGGCAATACGATATTTGCTGTAAAGAGTGGGGCACTCCTTGTAATAGTGAAGGAGTCGCTCAACCAATGCTTATTATTGGCATGGGTAAGTTAGGGGGTGGTGAGCTTAACTTCTCCTCCGACATCGATTTGATTTTTACCTATCCAGAAAATGGTGAAACGCAAGGCGCGAGACGCAGCATCGCCAATGCTCAATTTTTTACGCGCTTGGGTCAGCGAATAATCAAAGCGCTAGATCAACAGACTTTCGATGGCTTTTGCTATCGCGTTGATATGAGGTTACGCCCATTCGGTGAAAGTGGCCCGTTAGTGATGAGCTATGCGGCACTAGAAGATTACTACCAAGAGCAAGGGCGCGATTGGGAGCGTTATGCCATGGTAAAAGCGCGAGTAATGGGTAGTGAAATGTACCCTGAATATCAAGAGCTACGTCAAATGCTGCGTCCTTTTGTATTCCGCCGCTATATCGATTTCAGTGCCATTCAATCGCTGCGTCGTATGAAATCGATGATCAGCAGCGAAGTTCGACGTCGTGGTTTATCTAACAATATTAAGTTAGGCCCTGGCGGCATCCGTGAAGTTGAGTTTATTGCTCAAGTTTTCCAATTGATTCGTGGCGGGCGCGAGCCTAGTTTGCGAGGTCGAGGTTTACTCGAAACCTTGGCTGCGATTGATACCTTAAAGTTGTTAGAAGAAGGCGATGTTGAGAATTTGCACTCGGCGTACTTGTTCCTGCGCCGACTAGAAAACTTGCTACAGGCTATGGGGGATAAGCAGACCCAAACCTTGCCTGATGGTGAACAAGAGCAGTTGCAACTCGCAGTCGCAATGGGGTATCAAAATTGGACACTATTGATCGACGATACTCGTGAACATATGGCGAAAGTACACGCCGTCTTTGAAGAGTTGATTGGCGTCGATGAAGAAGACGCTACACCAATTGCTAGCCATTTCTCCGAGCTTTGGGATATGGCACATTCTCCTGATGTTCTGCAGCATGTGCTAGAAAATGACATTCAAGCTGAGAATCCGGACGAAGTGGTGAAAACCATCATTCAATTTAAAACGGATCTTGCAAAGAAAACACTAGGACCTCGCGGGCGAGAAGTACTAAACCGCTTAATGCCGAAAGTCTTTCAAGCGATATATGGCAATAAAGACGCAAAATTTGGCCTCGCGCGCGTATTGCATCTATTACATCGAATTGTTACACGAACTACGTATCTAGAGCTGCTTGATGAGCACCCAGCGGCATTAACTCAGCTCGTCCGGTTATGTACAGCAAGCCCGATGATTTCGGAGCAGCTTGGGCGCTACCCAATTTTATTGGATGAACTAATTGACCCGCAGCAACTGTATAACCCGGTTCCCCTAGAATCGTATAAAACGGAGTTACGAGACTACTTAGCTCGAATTCCTGAAGATGACATGGAACAGCAGATGGAAGGATTAAGGCAGTTTAAGCAAACCTGTATTCTGCGAATTGCAGCCGCTGATATTGCTGGGGTTTTACCTGTCATGAAAGTGAGTGATCACTTAACCTATCTTGCCGAAGCCATAGTGGAAGCGGGCGTGAATCAAGCGTGGCTACAAGTGGCGGCGAAGTATGGGGAACCTACCCATATTAAAGATCGTGAAGGGCGTGGTTTTGCCGTGGTCGGTTACGGAAAAGTAGGTGGCTGGGAGCTTGGTTACAATTCCGACTTAGATATCGTCTTTATGCATGATTGCCCGGTGCATGTTTATACCGATGGTAAAAAGGAAATTGACGGTCGTCAGTTCTATTTACGCTTAGCGCAGCGGATCATCCATATTTTCTCTACTCGTACCGCTTCGGGCATTCTTTACGAAGTTGATACTCGCTTACGTCCGTCGGGGGCCTCTGGATTATTGGTCAGCCCAACAGATGCGTTCGATGAGTATCAACATAACGATGCATGGACATGGGAGCACCAAGCGTTGGTTCGCGCGCGTATGATTTACGGGGATGAGGCTCTAGCAAGTGCGTTCAATAAAACGCGCCATGACGTACTTTGTTTAGCAAGAGATGAAACCAAACTGCGTAAAGAAGTGTCTGATATGCGTGTGAAAATGCGGGATCATCTGGGCAGTAAAAAAGAAGGGCGCTTTATGTTGAAGCAAGACGCTGGCGGCATTACCGATGTCGAGTTCTTAGCTCAGTATCTTGTATTACGTTATAGCCATGAAAAACCGAAACTTACGCGTTGGTGTGATAATGTACGTGTGTTTGAGTCGATGTTGTCGCAAGGTATTATCTCAGAGGAACAGGCTCAATCGCTAACGCATGCCTACACAACGTTGCGTGATGAAATTCATCATAGGAACTTACTGAATTTAGATGCTGACGTAGCCGAAGACAAATTTCTTCAAGAACGTGAGCAAGTAAAAACCGCTTGGCAGCAGTGGATGGGAAGTTAACGTTTCACTCGCCAGCTCGCTGTTTTATCAACTTTATCTATAGTTTAGCCGCTGTAATCAGTGTGCTAAACTCTATCCAGATTCGATTTTTGGAGATCCATAATGAAACCAATTCTACCTGACTACAGCCAATCAGGCGTTCTTATTGTCGGTGATGTGATGCTAGACCGTTATTGGTACGGTCCGACAGGCCGCATCTCACCAGAAGCGCCTGTGCCAGTTGTTAAAGTAGAAAATAACGAAGAGCGTCCAGGTGGTGCGGCGAACGTAGCAATGAATATTGCTTCACTTGGTGGACACGCTCATATCGTCGGTTTAACAGGGATGGATGAACCTGCCAAAGTACTGACAGAAACGTTAAGTGCTCTGAAAGTGAAATGTGATTTTGTGGCGTTACCAGAATATCCAACAATCACTAAGCTACGTGTCATGAGTCGTGGGCAACAGTTACTTCGTTTGGACTTCGAAGACAAGTTTGAAAATACGGATCCTGAGCTTGTACTTAATCGTATGGAGCAAGCGCTACCAAACGTGAAGTCTGTGATCCTTTCTGACTATGCAAAAGGCGCTTTAGAGCATGTTCAGCGCTTTATTCAGAAAGCACGTTCTGCAAACGTTCCAGTCTTTATTGATCCTAAAGGTGCTGATTTTGAGCGTTACCGCGGCGCGACTTTACTAACGCCAAATATGGCTGAGTTTGAGTTGGTGGCAGGTAAAGTTAAGTCTGAAGAAGATTTGATTGAAAAAGGCTTAGCACTGATTGAAGAATTTGATTTTGAAGCTCTACTCGTGACTCGTAGCGAGCACGGCATGACGTTGCTGCGTAAAGGAGTGGAACCTTTCCATTTGCCGACGCAAGCCAAAGAAGTATACGACGTGACTGGTGCTGGTGATACGGTTATCTCTGTGTTAGCTGCGTCAGTAGCTGCTGGTAAGCCACTTGATGAAGCATGTGCATTGGCGAATGCTGCTGCCGGTGTGGTGGTAGGTAAATTAGGTACTTCAACGCTATCGACGATTGAGCTCGCTGAAGCGATTCATGGTAGCCAAGATACTGACTACGGAGTGATCTCTGAAGCCGCTTTAGTTGAGGCGGTAAAACGTGCTCGTGAAAAAGGCGAGAAAGTGGTTATGACTAACGGCTGCTTCGACATTCTGCATGCTGGCCATGTGTCTTACATGAACCATGCCGCTGAATTGGGCGATCGCCTAATCGTCGCAGTGAACACTGATGAGTCGGTAAAACGTTTGAAGGGGCCTGGTCGCCCGGTGAATCCAACTGACCGTCGTATGGCCGTTCTTGCTGGTCTTGGTGCTGTCGACTGGGTGGTTCCATTTTCTGAAGACACGCCACAGCGCCTGATCTCTGAAGTACTACCAAGCATTCTGGTGAAAGGCGGTGACTATAAGCCTGAAGATATTGCTGGTGGTAAAGAAGTGATTGCTGCAGGTGGTGAAGTTAAAGTCCTGAACTTTGAAGACGGTTGCTCGACAACTGAGATCATTGAAGCGATTAAAGGTGGCCGAGGCTAAGCCTTAGTAATCGAAAACCAAGATCCAACAGACAATAAAAATGCCGCTCAATGAGCGGCATTTTTGTAGCTGTAGCTATTAGCGTAATACTAATTACTTGCTTGCGACTTTTAGACCTGCGTTTACATCAACAATGTCTTGTTCGCTTAGTGTACCAACCGCTTGACGCAATTGAAGCACACTTAAGATGTAGTTGTAACGAGCATCAGATAGGTTCTTGTTCGCATCGTATAGGCGGCGCGTTGAATCTAGAACATCAACGATAGTACGAGTACCTACATCGAAGCCAGCCTCTGTTGCTTCAAGTGCAGATTGAGCAGACACTACAGATTGCTCGTAAGCACGTAGAGCACCAATTGATGCACTGATGTTGTTATTAAATGCACGAACGTCTTTTACTACGCTGCGGTAGGTTGCTTCTAGGTCTTCACTTGCTGCTACATAGTTGTATTCAGCTTGCTTAGTCAATGAAGTCGTATTACCACCTGTATATAGAGGCACAACTAAGTTTAAGCCAATGTTTAGGTTGTCTGCATCGTAATCACTGTTGCTATTTGATTGGTCTGTAAGACCGTAGCTACCATCTAATGTTAGGCTAGGTAGGTGGCCAGAGCTTGCCAATGAGATGTTGTCTTTCGCAATATCTTGAGAAATTCTAGACGCTAATAGACTTAAGTTTTTCTGCTGAGCTTGTTCAACTAATGCAGCTGCAGATTCTGAAGACTTGCTTGCAGAGAAACGAGCTGTATCTAAAACGCTTAAGTTAGAGTGCTCTTGGCCTGTGATTTCACGTAAACCTTCGTAATTATTGGTTAACGTATTTTCTGCTAATACTTCGTCAGCAAGTACGCCATCGTACTGAGCTTGCGCATCATGTACATCGGTAATCGCAGACAAACCTACTTCAAAACGTTGCTTAGTTTGCTCTAGCTGGCGAGCAACGGCTGCTTTTTCAGCTCGAACAAATTCTAAGTTGTCTTGTGCGCGCAACACTTCGAAGTACGCTTGCGCAACACGAAGGATCAAACCTTGTTGTTCTGCTGCATACGCTGAATCCGCTTGGCGTGCTGTTTTCTCAGCTGTGTCTAGTGTGATCCAAGAAGAACGCTGGTATAGCTCTTGTGTGAAGCCAACGCCAACTCCCCATTGGTTGCTGTCGTTAGTAGAGCTATTTTGTTCACCACGATTAATATCGTAGTTAGCCGTTAAATTGATTTGCGGTAATAAAGAACTACGGCTAGAGGTGACTGCTTCAAACGCTGCGTCACGCTGCGCTGCTGAACGAAGAAGTGTTGGATCGTTCTGTTTTGCTTGGTCATAAACTTCAGCTAGCGTATCAGCGAATGCTGATGAACTCAGGCTGCCAATTGCTGCACTGATAAATAGTGGAAGCAGTTTTTTCATTTTCCTATTCCTGCCTTTAAAAGAAGGTTTATTCTCAAGAGTTTAACTCAAGTTGATGGTAATTTACTCGAAACTTTGCACTTTTTTACACTTAACTGTCCACTTGTGCAATATTTATTTTGCTCGACTTAACTTATTTGATAAGTTTTATATGAAAAGTTGAGCCATATCCTTGGTAGTTAAGTGCCACAATGAGTAAACTATAAGATCACCCAGTGAGGTAACGAATGCAACAGTATGACAATAGCGAACGTGAGTTTACTCCCGAAGATGTAGAAATAATCTCAAAAGAGACACTCTTTAGCGGTTTTTTCAAAATGGTTAAGTATCGCTTTAAGCATAAACGCTTTGAAGGAGGTTGGAGTCAGCCTGTAGAACGCGAAATGTTTGAGCGAGGCCATGCTGCTGCGCTGCTTCCTTATGACCCAATTCGAGATGAAGTCGTCATCATTGAGCAGATCCGTGTAGGTGCGATAGAGCACGCTCAACCTTGGCAATTAGAGATTGTCGCTGGGATTATTGATACGGATGAATCACCTGAGCAAGTTGTTCGTCGTGAAGCCATGGAAGAAGCTGGAATTGAAGTGGAGCAAATCTTGCCTATTACTTCATATTACCCTTCTTCAGGTGGGTGCTCTGAGAAGCTAGATGTGTTCGTTGGTCGAGTGGATTCTTCTCAGGCTGGTGGCGTTCATGGTCTAGATTATGAGGATGAAGATATCCGAGTACGTGTCATGACTCGCGAACAAGCTTACCAATTGGTTAAAGAAGGTAAGTTCGAGAATGGTGCCACAATTATTGCGTTGCAATGGTTGGAGCTTAACTACTTAGATTTACAATCGAACTGGATAGAGTAACGAATATGCCAAATGTAGCCGCTAAGAAACCATATCACGTCGATTTAGCTGAATTAATGCGTGTTTATGAAACCAATTATGCAAAATTGAATGCATTATTGCCGGCTGCACATAAAGTAGGTGATGTTCGCTGTTATCAAGCCGTTAATATGATGTATCAGCTGAAAGTGAAAGAAGTCACAAAATACACTACTTTAATCGACATATGTCAGAGTGATGCACTACCAGTATTTCCTTTACCAGAAATGTCTGTCAGGCTGTATCACGATGCTCGAGTGGCAGAAGTGTGCGCCAGCGGGCACATTTCGCGAGTAAAAGCGCGCTACGATTATCCAAACGCAAAACTTATGCAAAAAGATGAGAAGTTCCAGCTAAACAAGTTTTTAGGTGAGTGGTTAACTTTTTGTTTAAAAAATGGCATTAGCCGTACCCCAATCTCATTTTCAAATGACTAGGTAAGTCTAGGCAGAGAACGTATTTAGGTTTGTTATTTTGAAATTATCACACACTTCAAAATCTGAATTTGACAGTATCAAGCTTTTGCAGATTACCGATACTCATCTGTTTGCGCCTGATAATGGCAGTCTGTTGAGCATTAATACTCAAGACAGCTTTCATGCTGTTGTGGATGCTGTGTTAAAGCAAGATTTTGATTATGAAGCAATTTTGGCGACAGGTGATATTTCTCAAGATCACACGCCAGAGTCATATCAGAAATTCGAAGAAGGGATAAAGCCTTTAAAGAAGCCTTGCTACTGGCTACCTGGTAATCATGATTACAAGCCAAGTATGAGCAGTGTACTGCCTTCTCCGCAGATCCAATGTGTTGAGCATGTGATTCTTGGTGAGCACTGGCAAATGATTATGCTGGATTCTCAAGTGGTAGGGGTACCTCATGGTCGTCTAAGTGACCAACAATTATCTTTATTGGCTGATAAGCTTGAAGAAAACCCAAACTTACACACTTTGGTTTTGCTGCATCACCACCCGATTTTAGTTGGTAGCGCGTGGCTCGATCAGCATACCTTGAAAGACTCAGAGCAATTTTGGGATGTTGTCGGCCAGCATTCGAATGTTCGCGGCATCTTATGTGGTCACGTTCATCAAGACATGAACCGTTTACATATGGGTGCTCAAGTGATGGCGACACCATCAACGTGTGTTCAATTCAAACCTAACTCTGATGATTTCGCCCTAGATACCTTGTCTCCGGGATGGCGCGAGTTGGAGCTTAACGCTGACGGTACTATTGATACTCAAGTTAAACGTCTTGTGAATGGCTGCTTTTCACCGGACTTCAACGCAGAAGGCTATTAATATGTCGGCGAAACCTTCATTACTTTTATATATTCATGGCTTTAACAGCTCTTCGCAATCGCACAAAGCGAATGTGATGTTTGATTATTGTCAGGCTCATCGCCCTGATATTAAAGTGGTGAAACCTCAATTGCCGAGCTTTCCTCAGTTGGCGGCTGAACACCTTAAAACTCTCGTTGAACAATACAAAGATGATTACCAAATTGGTTTGGTTGGCAGTTCATTAGGTGGGTATTTGTCGACTTGGCTAAATAAGCAATATGGTTTTAAAGCAGTGGTTGTGAACCCTGCGGTTAAGCCTTTTGAACTATTGGCTGATTATTTAGGGGAGCAGACCAACCCTTATACTCAAGAAACTTATACGCTAGAACATAAACACATCGATGAGCTTAAAGCGTTAGAGGTAAAGCAGCTTTCGAACCCACAAGACTTTTGGTTACTGCAACAAACGGAAGATGAAGTTCTCGACTACCATCAGGCGGTAGATAAATACCAAAATAGCAAGCAGACTATTGAACAAGGCGGTGATCATAGCTTTGTTGATTTTGAGCGTTACCCCCAACAAATCTTATCTTTTTTAGAACTCTGAGTTCAGACCGTCAAATTTGAATGATAATTCGCCTATCAGTTGGGGAAATATCATAGTTTGGCGCCATAGTTTTTGAACGGGCTTGACATAAACAGTCAGCTTCCAGACTATATTCCCCAATACTTTCGCTCGTTTCGCATTGTGGTGATGGTTCACCATAAGAGTTCAAACGCCCTGTCATTTGAACCTCCGCGATTCAATGCAAATTTTTTGAGTAAACTCCGTATTATGACTGAACAATATAATGCTGGAGCCATTGAAGTTCTTAATGGCTTAGAACCAGTACGTCGCCGACCAGGGATGTATACGGATACAGCGCGCCCAAACCACTTGGGCCAAGAAGTTATCGATAACAGTGTCGATGAAGCGCTAGCCGGACATGCCTCAAAAGTGCAAGTTATTCTCCACGCCGATCAATCCCTAGAGGTTATTGATGATGGTCGTGGTATGCCTGTTGATATTCACCCTGAAGAGAAAATTTCAGGCGTTGAGCTTATTTTCTGTAAGCTGCATGCTGGTGGTAAATTCTCGAATAAGAATTACCAGTTTTCAGGTGGTTTGCACGGGGTTGGTATCTCAGTAGTAAACGCACTTTCTAAGCGTGTAGAAGTGATAGTTCGCCGTGATGGTCAAGTTTATGAGATGGCCTTTGAAAATGGTAATAAAGTCGAAGAACTGACGGTTACTGGTACTTGTGGTCGCCGTAATAAAGGCACCAGCGTACATTTTTGGCCAGATGCGAGCTATTTTGACTCTGGCAATTTCTCAGTTACCCGCCTAGTCAACAATCTACGTGCGAAAGCAGTGCTTTGCCCAGGTCTAGAGATCTCTTTCACTGATAAAGTGAATGACAAAGAACACAAGTGGTTCTATGAAGATGGCCTGAAAGATTACCTAGCAGAAGGCGTAAAAGGTTTCCCTGTATTACCAGAGTCGCCATTTACTGGTGAGTTTACTGCTGAAACAGAAGCGGCAACTTGGGCGGTGATTTGGCAGCCTGAGGGCGGTGATATGATCACCGAAAGTTACGTTAACTTGATCCCAACTGCTCAAGGCGGAACGCACGTCAATGGCCTGCGTCAGGGGCTATTAGATGCAATGCGTGAATTCTGTGAATTCCGCAACTTATTACCGCGTGGCGTTAAGCTTACGGGCGACGATATTTTTGACCGCTGTTCTTATGTTCTTTCTGTGAAGATGCAAGACCCTCAATTTGCGGGGCAAACGAAAGAGCGTTTATCTTCACGTCAAACTGCAGCCTTTGTTTCTGGTGTAGTAAAAGATGCGTTTAGCCTTTGGTTGAATGAAAAACCGCAGCTTGCAGAACTTCTAGCAGAAAGCTGCATTGCAAATGCCCATCGTCGAATGCGCGCTAGCAAGAAAGTTGTGCGTAAGAAAGTGGCTTCAGGTCCAGCACTTCCAGGTAAATTAACCGATTGTTCAGTTCAGGATTTAAGCCGCACCGAAATCTTCTTCGTGGAAGGGGACTCGGCGGGGGGCTCTGCTAAGCAAGCCCGCGACCGAGAATTCCAAGCGGTAATGCCACTTCGCGGTAAGATTTTGAATACTTGGGAAGTCTCCGCTGATCAAGTGTTGGCATCTCAAGAAGTACACGATATTTCAGTTGCACTTGGTATTGACCCTGACAGCGATAATCTTGAAAGCTTACGTTACGGTAAAATCTGTATTCTTGCCGATGCGGACTCGGATGGTCTTCACATTGCAACCTTGTTGTGTGCTTTGTTCACTCGTCACTTCCGTGCACTAGTGCAAGCTGGGCATATCTATGTGGCGATGCCGCCTCTTTATCGTATCGACTGTGGTAAGGAAGTATTCTATGCCCTTGACGACGATGAAAAAGAAGGGGTGCTAGAACGTCTCTCTAAGAAGAAAGCCAAAATCAACGTTCAACGATTCAAAGGTCTGGGTGAGATGAACCCACTTCAGCTACGCGAAACGACCATGGATCCAAACACTCGCCGTTTAGTTCAGTTGACTATTGATGATACTGAAGCGACTAACGAGATGATGGACATGCTGTTAGGTAAGAAGCGAGCTGATGATCGCCGTTCTTGGTTGCAAAATAACGGTGACATGGCCGAGGTATAATTGATGTCTAACGAAATTACATTTGATGGCGTTGAACAGTTGCCAATGCGCAAGTTCACCGAAGATGCCTACTTAAATTATTCAATGTACGTAATCATGGATCGTGCATTGCCTTATATCGGTGATGGCCTCAAGCCAGTACAGCGCCGCATTATTTATGCGATGTCTGAACTGGGCTTATCTGCGGCTTCCAAATATAAGAAATCGGCGCGTACTGTTGGTGACGTGTTAGGTAAATACCACCCACACGGTGATTCTGCGTGTTATGAAGCTATGGTACTTATGGCTCAACCGTTTTCTTACCGTTACCCGCTAGTTGATGGTCAAGGTAACTGGGGTGCTCCAGACGATCCAAAATCATTTGCGGCGATGCGTTATACCGAAGCTAAACTTTCTAAGTTTGCGGAAGTTTTACTTGGTGAATTAGGCCAAGGCACCGTTGAATGGCAGCCTAACTTTGATGGCACAATGAAAGAGCCACAAATGTTGCCAGCTCGTCTGCCTCATATCCTATTGAACGGTATTACTGGTATTGCGGTTGGTATGGCGACAGACATTCCCCCACACAACGTACGTGAAGTGGCGAATGCGGCTATCCATTTGATTGACAATCCTAAGTCTGAATTACCAGAAGTTATGGAGCACGTTCAAGGCCCTGATTACCCGACTGAAGCAGAGATTATTTCTCCTAAATCGGACATCGAGAAAATCTACCGAACGGGTAAAGGTAGCATTAAGATGCGTGCGGTATGGCACAAAGAAAGCAGCGATATTGTTATCACCGCTTTGCCACATCAAGTATCAGGTGCAAAACTGCTAGAACAGATCGCTAACCAAATGCGCGCGAAGAAGCTGCCAATGGTTGATGATTTACGTGATGAATCGGATCATGAAAACCCGACTCGAATCGTCATTGTTCCTCGTTCAAATCGTATTGATTGTGATCAACTGATGAACCATCTGTTTGCATCGACGGATTTGGAAAAAAACTTCCGTGTTAACTTGAACATGATTGGTTTAGATAACCGCCCTCAAGTGAAAGGCTTAGTTCAAATTCTTGCTGAGTGGATTGAGTTCCGCCGTACGACCGTTCGCCGTCGTTTGCAGCACCGCTTAGACAAAGTTCTGGCTCGCTTACACATCTTGGAAGGTTTGCTTGTTGCGTACCTAAACCTAGATGAAGTGATTGAAATCATTCGTACTGAAGACGATCCAAAAGCAGTATTGATGGAGCGTTTCGGTATTACAGAAATTCAGGCCGATGCGATTCTAGATACCAAACTTCGTCACTTAGCGAAATTGGAAGAGATGAAGATTCGCGGTGAGCAGGATGAACTAGAAAAAGAACGTGAGAAGCTAGAGAAGCTACTTGGTTCTGAGCGTCGCTTAAACACGCTAATCAAGAAAGAAATCCAAGCGGATGCGGATAAGTACGGTGATGATCGTCGTTCTCCGCTAGTGGTTCGTTCGGAAGCAAAAGCACTGACTGAACGTGATTTAGTACCAAGTGAACCAATCACGGTAGTATTGTCTGAAAAAGGTTGGATTCGTCATGCGAAAGGGCATGAAGTCGATGCTGAAGGCCTTAACTACAAATCTGGTGATAAATACTTAGCCAGCGCTCGCGGTAAGAGTAACCAACAAGCAGTATTCCTTGGCAGTGATGGGCGAAGTTACTCACTCGAGTCTCATTCTTTGCCATCTGCTCGTAGCCAAGGAGAACCGATTACAGGTCGCTTGAACATTAGTGTTGGTAGTTCAATTCGCCAAGTGATCATGGGTGAAGATGAACAGCTTTGGTTAGTCGGTTCTGATGCTGGTTATGGCTTTGTTTGTAAAGGCGTTGATTTACTGTCTAAAAATAAGAGCGGTAAAGCGTTGGTTAACTTACCTCAAGCGTCTGAGATTCTGCTGCCTAGCACTATTGGTGATTTAGAAAGCGATGAGATCCTTGCTATCACTAATCAAGGTCGAATGTTGTTGTTCCCAATTAAAGACCTGCCTCAATTGAGTAAAGGTAAAGGGAATAAGATCATTAATATTCCAGCGGCAAAAGCGAAAGAGCGCGAAGAGTTCGTTTCTCACTTGATGGCGTTACCTGCGAATGCAACGCTAACGATTTATGCTGGTAAACGTAAGCTTGGTCTGAAGCCTGCGGACTTAGATAACTTTAGAGGTGAACGTGGTCGCCGTGGTGGGTTGTTGCCTAGAGGGCTACAGCGAGTGACACGTATTGATGTGGACTCACCTATCGAAGATGTCTCTGAATAAATAAAGATAATAAAAAACCCAGCTTTCGCTGGGTTTTTTATTATCAAAATGAGTTAACGAACGTCTTCAGTGATCGTGACTTGTAGAGTCTTATTTTCCCCATTTCGTAGGATACCGACATCGACAGTTGTTCCCGGTCTTAAATCGGTCACTATATCCATGACACTTTGACGACCATTGATAGTCTGATTATCGATATTGAGGATGATGTCTTGAACTTCGAAACCGGCGCTAGCTGCAGGTCCATTTGGGTCTATGCCTAGTACCACAATCCCACCAATATTTTTGTTACCTAGTAAGCGTGAGGTGACTGAGTTGATGTCTTGGCCATCGATACCAATATAGCCTCGAATGACTCGCCCATCGGCGATGATCTTTTGCATGATTTTATTGGCAAGTGGGTAAGGGATCGCGAAAGAAATGCCGTATGTTTCTAAATCAGTCGCTTGTTGAAATGAAGCGGTATTAATACCAACCAATTCGCCTTGAGTATTCACTAAAGCGCCACCTGAGTTCCCTTCATTGATCGCAGCATCAGTCTGAATAAAGGCTTGGTGTCCGTCTAAGCTAATTGAAGAACGACCTGTTGCTGAAATAATGCCAAATGTGGTGGTTTGACCTAGGTTGTACGGGTTGCCAATCGCGAGAACGACATCACCGACATTTGCTTTGTAATTTGGATTGAGAGGAATAACTGGGAGGCTGTCGCCTTCGACTCGCAGAATTGCGATGTCTGTTCGTTTATCGGTACCGACAAGTTGCGCTGCGGCGATGCGGCCATCTTGCAGGGCAACGACAATTTGATCCGCTTGAGCGACAACATGGTAGTTGGTGATGATGTAGCCTTTTTCGCTCACAATCACCCCAGAGCCTAACCCTTGAGTTGAAAGCTTGTTGCGGTCACTTTCTACATATTTTCGGCTATAGATGTTTACTACAGCTGGTGCTGCTTTTCGTACTGCTTTATTAAAAGATATTTGGAGTGAACCAATATCATTAACTTGGTCCTCGATAACTTGGGGAACAATCGCTGGTCTTAGGTTGGGAAATGCGATCAGGATAATCGCTGCAGACGCAATCCCGAGAGCGATGGAACGAAGTAAGAAGCCCAGCATTTTTTTCCTCTTCAGCAAGTTCTTAAGATCTCAAGATTATTAAAGTGAGAACAATCAGTAGAAAGACTTGTGAAGCATAGCACTTTGGTTCAATTAAATAAAAGGGTGAGAAATAAGCAAATAGACAGCTATCTACTAAATTTTCTCACCCTAACTTTGAGTGGTAGATTCGTTTAGCGGACCACTAAGTAAATCGTACGGTCGCCTCGTTGAATGTTCAGTGCCAAAACATCAGGTTTCTTTTCTAAGATATCTCGCAGTTGAGCGAGGTTTTTCACTCTTTGGCGGTTAATGCCTATGATGATGTCATCTTTCATTAGCTGGTATGCTTCTGCCGGTGAACCTTTGGCCACACTTGATACTTTGACCCCTTGGATTGGTGAAGCATCCGTGGTGTTAGTTAGCTCTGCGCCAGCTAAGCCCTCATGGAGTTTTTCTGCTTGGGTCTTATTGTTAACAGATTCGCCGAGCGTCACATCGAATGATTTATTTTTACCGTCCCGGATAATACCCAGCTCAATTTCTTTACCTGCACCTAACGTTGCGACTTTTGCTCGAAGTTCACTGAAGGTATCAATCCGCTTTCCGTTGAGCGAGGTGATGATATCGCCTGCTTCGATGCCAGCTTTATCTGCGGCACTGTCAGGCATCACTTGACTAACAAAAGCACCTTTACTGGATTCATAGCCAAGTGCTTCGGCTAGTTCAGAAGTGATCTCGCCGCCTTGCACACCAAGCATGCCACGTTTTACTTCACCGAAATCTAGGATTTGCTCTGTGAGGTTCTTCATCATATTAGATGGGATCGCAAAGCCAATACCGACATTACCACCGTTAGGGCCAAGGATGGCGGTGTTAATACCAATGAGTTCGCCATTAAGGTTAACAAGTGCCCCACCAGAGTTGCCACTGTTGATCGCGGCATCGGTTTGGATGAAGTTTTCAAAGTTTTCCAGATTTAAACCGCTTCGGCCGAGTGCCGATACAATGCCTGAAGTGACGGTTTGGCCAAGACCAAAAGGATTACCAATTGCTACAGAGAAGTCACCAACTCGTAGTTTGTCTGAGTCAGCGAGCTTAATTTGAGTTAAGTTTTTCGCTTTCTCAAGCTTGAGTAAAGCGACATCTGACATTTCGTCCCCACCGATAAGTTCCGCATCATATTCGCGGCCATCGTGTAGTTTTACTTTTATTTTGTCAGCACCATTGATGACGTGATAGTTGGTAACGATGTGGCCTTTATCGGCGTCAATGATGACCCCTGAACCAAGTCCGCGGAAAGGGCGTTCTTGAAGTTGTTCTGGACCGAAGAAAAATTGGAATTGCTCAGGGATACGTTGGCGTTGAACTTGTTTGCCTTCAACAGCAATGCTTACCACCGCTGGGGTCACTTTCTCAAGCATTGGAGCAAGGCTAGGAAGTTGCTCACCATTAACACTTAGGGGTAGTGCTGCAGTCGCCTGAATTGGCGTGATGATTGAACTTAAGCTTAAAGTCAGTACCGATAAAGCAAGCAAAGGTTTTTTCATCATAAACTCCTCTCTGATTTAAGGTCTTCTCAACACATATATAGGTACGATATGTGTGAGTTCAATAGACCTGAGTGAAAGTTATGACTCAAAAACCTTTTGAAAGTTCAGCAAAAGATGAAGTTAAGACGCTTTGGCGGTTACCGCTTCTGGCGCTTCGATGATTTCTTTCTCTTTCTCTGTGAACAGCCCTGTCGACCCGTTAGCGTAGTCTTTTGGTGGCTGACTTATTGTGGTAACTGTGTCGTCAGCTTTTTCTGAATGCTGAGCCGCAGTCTTCACAAATGGGTTGTCTTGCTCTGGCAAATTAGGAAGTAGTTCAGACGTGGTTTTTTCCATGTGCTGATAAAGCTTAGTGTAATCTTTTCCTAATGTATCAAGCATTTCGGCTGTTTGAGCGAAATGGTCAGCTAGCTCTTGTCTTTGTTGCTCAAGGGCAAACTTTGCAGAATCTAATTCTTTCTGCACTGATTTTTGATTCTTATATTCTGGTTTTGTTAGGCGAGCGATCACTACACCCAAAATAGCGCCGACAAGTAAACCTACAATCGCATACATCCAAGGCATAACAGCTCCTTTTAGTTGTTTTTTAACATGTTTGTTACTGCTTAGTTACACGTATTTCGACTCCATGGTACTATGAGAACCTTAACGTATAAAGAAAAATGCGTGTGCGCTGCTTAGCAGTTTAGTGTTGCCTCCTTCGTGGATCTGTCGTGATGAACCCTATAAAAAAATACGAACTCGATATAGAAACTCATGGATTTCAGAGAGATCCAGCTCAAGAGCAAGCGGTGAAAAGCCTAGATGAGCTATTTTACCAATTTCAAGATTATTTACAGGCACCGGTCCCACAACTTAGCCGTTTACAAAAGTTGATGGGTAAAAAACCTCAGCTACCACAACCGCCTAAAGGTCTTTACTTTTGGGGCGGGGTAGGGCGAGGTAAAACTTATCTAATGGATACGTTTTATGATGCCTTGCCGACGAACAAAAAAATGCGTGTTCACTTTCATCGCTTTATGTATCGAGTTCATGACGAACTAAAAGCGCTGGGTGAAGTGAGTGACCCACTTCCTTTGGTCGCAGACAAGTTTAAACAAGAAGCCGATATTATCTGTTTTGATGAATTCTTCGTTTCGGATATTACTGATGCAATGATATTGGGCACTTTGTTCCAAGAGTTGTTTGCTAGAAAGGTAGTTTTAGTCGCAACTTCAAATATTCCACCTGCCGATTTATATCGAAATGGATTACAGCGCGCTCGCTTTTTACCTGCAATAAAATTGATTCAAGATAACTGTCATATTCTTAATGTCGATAGTGGTGTGGATTACCGATTAAGGACCTTAGAACAAGCAGAAATCTATCATTATCCTCTGGATGCCCAGGCAAACGTCAATTTAGAGACTTATTACCAACAATTAGTGGGTGAAGGAAAGCTCATCCAAAAGCAAGTTGAGATCAATCACCGCCAAATTGATGTAGTAGAGGCAAGTGAAGGGGTGCTTCACGCGACGTTTGAGCAACTTTGTCAATCAGCGCGTAGTCAAAACGATTACATTGAACTCTCTAAAATCTATCACACCGTTTTATTAGCAGATGTCATGCAAATGGGCGCCACTCTTGATGATGCAGCAAGGCGTTTTATCGCGTTAGTCGATGAATTCTATGAAAGAAACGTGAAACTTATTATTTCAGCCGAAGTTGCACTCGAATCCCTTTATACAAAAGGGCAACTAGAGTTTGAATTTAAGCGTTGCCAGTCTCGATTAGTGGAAATGCAAAGCCATGATTATTTGGCGAAAGAGCACCTTGGATAGCATTTGCTTGCGGACTTGAGAAAAGTGAATAAAAAAATCGTGATTTTGTTCAAAAAGAGGTGATTTTTTCTTCGCTCTTCTCTATAATCCTGCGACCTACCGTTACTGCGGGCCTCTAACGATGAGTTAAATCACGTTATGCCAAGAGTTGTCCAACACTCGAAGGGGTGATGAATGGGGCTCTTAGACAGTGGGAATACTAGGTATTCCTTAAGTGTAAATTTTTTTAATAGGTAATTATTAGCATGAAAACTTTCGTTGCTAAACCAGAAACTGTAAAACGCGACTGGTACGTTGTAGACGCTGAAGGTAAAACTCTTGGTCGTCTAGCAAGTGAAATCGCTTCTCGCCTACGCGGTAAGCACAAAGCAGAATACACTCCTCACGTAGACACTGGTGATTACATCATCGTTGTTAACGCTGAGAAAGTAACTGTTACTGGTAACAAAGCTAAGGGTAAGGTTTACTACCGTCACTCTGAGTTCCCAGGTGGTCTAAAATCAATCACTTTTGAAAAGCTGATCGATCGTAAGCCAGAGATGGCTCTTGAACTAGCTGTTAAAGGTATGTTACCACGTGGTCCTCTAGGCCGTGCTATGTACCGTAAGCTAAAAGTTTACGCTGGTGCTGAGCACAACCATGTTGCTCAACAACCAACAGTACTAGACATCTAATCGGGGATTATGAAAATGGCAGAGAATCAATACTACGGCACTGGTCGTCGCAAAAGCTCAGCAGCTCGTGTTTTCATCAAACCAGGCTCTGGTGAGATCGTAATCAACAAGCGTAGCCTTGATGTTTACTTCGGTCGTCCAACTTCTCGCATGGTTGTTAAGCAACCTCTTGAGCTAGTTGAACTAACTGAGAAACTAGACCTATACATCACTGTTTCTGGTGGTGGTATTTCTGGTCAAGCTGGCGCAATCCGCCACGGTATCACTCGCGCTCTTATGGAGTACGATGAAACTCTACGTCCTGCTCTACGTGCAGCTGGCTACGTTACTCGTGACGCTCGTTGCGTTGAACGTAAGAAAGTTGGTCTACGTAAAGCACGTCGTAAACCTCAATTCTCTAAGCGTTAATTTTTCTTTTACAGAAAAATACACGCTCCAGTTTTACTACTGGAATTGTGGTTCAAAGCTCGGCTATATGCCGGGCTTTTTGTTTTTTAAGACTTATCTAATCCCCCAGAATCGTTACATTTCCTTTCTCATTCTTATAATTTGACTTCTTTTGTGACCCCGCGTGCGAATTACCTCATGATTGTTACAAAAAGGTAGCTTTATCTTGTCAAAAAGTAGGGTTTTATTTATCATTTCCCGTCAATAAATAGAACTAAATTCGTATTTTGTTAGCCATGCTCTATAAGCGGAATAATAACAATCCAAAAGGAGCAAATGGGAGAATGTTTGGATGAGCAACGCGCCTTTAAATAACGGTCGCAGGCGTTTCTTAACCGCAACAACAGCTGTTGTTGGTGGTTTAGGAGCAGCAGCTGTCGCCGTGCCTTTTATTAAATCATGGAATCCGAGTGCCAAAGCGAAAGCTGCGGGTGCGCCGGTGGAAGTGGAAGTCAGCAAATTAGAAGCCGGTCAAATGGTTCGTGTCGAATGGCAAGGTAAACCTGTATGGGTTGTACGCCGTGCTGAGTCGGTATTGGAAAACCTAAAGTCTATCGGTGGTCAATTACGTGACCCACAATCTGAAGCTGAACAGCAACCTGAGTACGCTCAGAATGAATTCCGCTCTATTAAGCCTGAATTCTTTGTTGCAGTTGGTTTCTGTACTCACCTAGGTTGTTCTCCAACTTACCTTCCAGATTCATTTGCAGAACAAGTTCAAGGTGTGAAATCTGGCTTCTTCTGTCCGTGTCATGGTTCTAAGTTCGATATGGCTGGCCGAGTGTTCCAAGGTGTTCCTGCTCCTTTGAACTTAGTTGTGCCTAAGCATATGTACTTAAGCGACACTAAGATCCTTATCGGTATTGACGAGGGAGATGCGTAATGCAAGGACTACTTGATTGGGTTGAAAAACGTATACCAGCGATGAATGCTTACAAAAAGCACTTATCTGAATACCCAATGCCTAAGAACTTTAACTTTTGGTATCTTTTTGGTTCTTTAGCAATGCTTGTTTTGGTTAATCAAATCCTAACGGGTATCTGGTTAACAATGAACTACGTACCGTCTGGCGAAGGTGCGTTTGCTTCTGTTGAATACATCATGCGTGATGTTGAATACGGTTGGTTATTGCGTTACATGCACTCTACAGGCGCTTCGGCGTTCTTCGTGGTTGTGTATCTGCACATGTTCCGTGGTTTAATCTACGGTTCATACCAAAAGCCTCGTGAACTACTGTGGATCTTCGGTATGCTCATCTTCCTAGTATTGATGGCTGAAGCGTTCATGGGTTACCTACTTCCATGGGGACAAATGTCTTACTGGGGTGCTCAGGTAATCATTTCACTGTTTGGTGCAATCCCAGTTATCGGTGATGACCTAACGCTTTGGATCCGTGGTGACTACATCATCTCAGGTGCTACGCTAAACCGTTTCTTCGCACTGCACGTTATCGCTCTACCGATCGTACTTCTGCTGCTTATCGTACTTCACGTACTAGCACTACACGAAGTGGGTTCGAACAACCCTGACGGTATCGAGACTAAGCTTCCTAAAGGCACAATGGGCGACGACTACAAAACTCAATTCCCATTCCACAAGGATTACACTAAGAAATACGACATCATCGACTCTATTCCTTTCCACCCTTACGGGACTGTGAAAGACATGGTAGGTGTTGCTGGTTTCCTATTCTTCTTCTGTTACGTGCTGTTCTTCAACCCTGAAATGGGTGGATACTTCCTTGAGCCGCCTAACTTTGAAGCTGCAAACCCGCTGAAGACGCCTGAGCACATCGCTCCAGTATGGTACTTCACGCCGTTCTACGCGATTCTTCGTGCAGTTCCAGATAAGCTTCTAGGTGTAGTAGCAATGGGTGCCTCTATTGTGGTGCTATTCCTTCTACCATGGTTCGATCGTTGTAAAGTTCGCTCTTACCGTTACCGAAGTAAGCTTCATTTGCTTAATATCATCCAATTCACAATAAGCTTTATTGCGCTTGGTATTCTTGGTGCGCTTCCAGCAACACCAACTTATACGCTACTAGCTCAAATCTTTAGCTTAGGTTACTTCATGTTCTTCGTACTACTGTGGTTCTACAGTAAGAATGAAGCAACGAAACCATTACCAGAAAGGGTGACATTCAAATGAAAAAGTGGATTGTAATTTTATTTGCTATGTTGCCATCTCTAGCGATGGCAGCGGGTGCAAACGTACCATTAGATAAAGCGAATAATGATTTAACTGACAAAGCGTCATTACAAAATGGTGCTAAGTTATTCATGAACTACTGTTTTGCTTGTCACTCGACGCAGTACCAGCGTTATGAGCGAGTAGCAACGGATTTAGAGATCCCTGTGGATCTAATGAAAGAAAACCTGATTTTTGACCCAGAAGCAAAAATCGGTAACTTGATGGTAAATGCTATGCCTGCTAAGCAAGCGGCTAACTGGTTTGGTGCTCCGCCACCTGATCTAACGTTGGTTGCTCGTGTACGTGGTGCTGATTGGCTATACACTTACCTTCGTTCTTTCTACGAAGACCCATCTCGTCCATTTGGCGTGAATAACATTGTTTTCCCAAGTGTTGGTATGCCACATGTGCTTGAAGAGCTACAAGGTATTCCAACTCCAATCTACGACACTCATGTAGTAGATGGTGAGGAAGTAACCGTGGTTGTTGGCACTGAAACTGATGGCTCTGGCGAACTAAGTTCAAGCGAATACGATGATTCGGTTCGTGACCTAGTAAACTTCCTAGTTTATTCAGGTGACCCGGTACAGCTAGAGCGTCACGCACTAGGTTGGTGGGTAATGGGCTTCTTAGTTATCTTCACTATCATTGTAGTGCTGCTTAAGAAAGAGTATTGGCGTGATGTGCACTAATTGTGCTATCATACTGTGCTAATTCCTAAATTTTGTTGAATGTACAATGGAGGCTTAGCCTCCATTGTTTTTTTATTTTAAGTGTACTGGAGGGCTCCATGGCTGTAGCTGCCAATAAACGTTCTGTGATGACTCTTTTCTCAAGTGCTTCTGATATGTATAGCCATCAGGTTCGTATTGTTCTAGCAGAGAAAGGCGTAAGTGTTGAAGTTGAATTAGTCGACGAAGCAAACTTGCCGGCAGAACTTGTAGAACTGAACCCTTACAAGTCAGTACCAACTCTTGTTGATCGTGAGCTAGCGTTATACGACTCAAAGATCATTATGGAGTACCTAGATGAGCGTTTTCCTCATCCACCGTTGATGCCTGTTTACCCTGTTGCTCGTGGTAACAGCCGTCTAATGATGTATCGTATCGAACGTAACTGGTACTCAGTTGCTGAGAAGATTGTAAAAGGCAATGCTGAAGAATCAGAAGCAGCACGTATTAAACTACGTAATGACCTTCTTACTCTAGCGCCTATCTTTGCTGAATATGAATACTTCATGAGCGAAGAATTTAGCTTAATCGATTGTTACCTTGCTCCATTACTATGGCGCTTGCCTGAGTTAGGTATCGAGTTGATTGGCCCTGGTTCGAAAGAACTGAAAATTTACATGAACCGTGTATTTGAACGTGATTCATTCCTAGCTTCTCTAACTGAAGCTGAGCGTGAGATGCGTCTGACTCGCTAAGTTTATGGATATTGCAAATATGACACCTCGCCGTCCGTATATGCTGAGAGCATTTTACGATTGGCTAGTGGATAACGAGTTAACACCTCATTTGGTTGTTGAGGCGATGTTACCTGGTGTTCGAGTTCCTGAGGAATTCATCCAAGATGGCCAAATTATTTTAAACGTAGCTCCTCGAGCGGTTGGTCAACTTGAACTTGGTAATGAAGCGATTACGTTTAGCGCTCGCTTCGGTGGTCGCCCTCATTCTGTGATTGTACCGCTGTATGCGGTTCAAGCTATCTATGCCCGTGAAAATGGGGCAGGAACAATGTTTGAACCAGAAGAAGCCTATATGGAAGCGTTGGAAGAGGGAATTGAAGAAGTTCCTTTTGAAACGAAGCCGGCTTCTCCTTTAAGTGTTGCGAGTTCAGAAACAGAGCCAGTTGATGCGGAACCAGAGTCCGAACCAACTAAACCTAAAGGCAAGCCAAGCCTGAGAGTGATTAAATAAAAAAAGCAGCGTCTAACGCTGCTTTTTTGTATCTATTGCTTTTAGTTTCTAAACTTAAGAGCTTAAGCTTCAGGTGTTCCGTATTGGAAGGCTCTAATCACTTGCTTCACTCCTGATATATTTCTTGCTACTTCAGTCGCGATCTCTGCTTGCTCTTCACTTACCAATCCTAGCAAGAACACTTCTTGATTCTCAGTGATTACTTTCACCTTAATACCATTAAGTTCTGATTTAGCGAGTAAGGCGGATTTTACTTTTGTTGTGATCCAAGTGTCTTTACTGATTTCACTGACAGCGAGTGGTGGATGAACTCGTACTTGGTTGTGTATTTCGGTAACGCCAGCGACTTCACGAGCTTTGCTTTCAAAAGAGCGTCTTTCTTGTTCTGTCGTAGCTTGCCCCATTAGGATAACGGTACCTTTATAAGAACTTGCCGTAATTCTTACATTGCCACGATAAGGGGCTTTGTTTCCAATCGCTGCGACTTCAAACTCGATGTTGTTGTCGTTCCAAATTTGTTGAGTACTGCGTGTATCCGTGACTAAATTAGCGGTAGTAGCAGCGCCAGCAATAAACAAACCAGCACAGCCGGATAAGCTTACAGTTAATAGACCAACGCTGATAAGTTTTACTAGCTTCATTGATGTTACCTTTACTCTTCGTGGGCAGGGAAAAGAACTTGATCGATGAGATCACATAGGCAATGTAGTGTCACCATGTGAACTTCGTGAATACGTGCGGTACGGTGCGACGGGATACGGATTTCAACATCGTGCTCACCAAGGAGCCCTGCCATTTCACCGCCGTCTTTACCTGTGAATGCGATAATCGTCATATCACGAGTTACGGCTGCTTCCATCGCCTTGATGATATTTTTGCTATTACCGCTGGTCGAAATCGCGAGTAGGATATCGCCAGTCTGGCCGAATGCACGAACTTGCTTTGAAAAGATCTCTTCGTAGTGATAGTCATTCGCCACAGCCGTTAAGGTTGTGTTATCTGCGGTTAATGCCATCGCAGGTAAGCTAGGGCGTTCAGTTTCAAATCGATTTAGTAAACATGATACGAATTGCTGAGCATTGGAAGCGGAACCGCCATTACCACAACAAAGAATTTTATTACCATTCAATAGTGTTGCAACCATCGCTTGTGCTGCGTGGGTGATGGCATCAGGCAGCGCTTCAGCTGCTGCAATTTGAATCTGAATACTTTCTGTGAAACTTTCTTTAATGCTGTCTAGCATTGCTTATCCTTGAGTAATCGCATTTTTTATCCAGTTAATGTGTTTGCCATTTTGTTCTATTGCCATCACATCAAATCGATATTCTGTTGAGTGAGCTGAGAGCCCTTGTTTCTGTAGCCATACATTGGCTGTATTGACCAGTTTACGCATTTTCTGCGTGGTAACCATCTCAGCCGCATGGCCATATTGTGCTTGTTTTCGGTATTTAACTTCCACGAACACAATGCTTGATTGGTCACGCATTATAAGATCAATTTCACCGCATTTGGCTGAGAAATTTTCTTCAATCAGTGTTAATCCATGACGAGTCAAGTATTGGCTCGCCATGGACTCATAGTGGGAACCTATTTTACGGCGGCTAAATAGCCCCATGTTCGGCCCAACTAATTTGACGTTGTACGACACAATTATCATCGATTGTCAGTATACCTGTTTCCCCTTGAATGCTATGGCCCTCAACGGCTTTCATTTGAGGGAGAGATTCCATCAAATAGTAAGCATCCATGCCTAAAGCTTGTAAACGCTTCTCGGCATTTGAGTTATTTGGCCATAGGTTTTGCAACTGAGATTTTAGGCTGGTGTTATCTTCAATTAGTAAAGGAATGTCGCTGTAAACCACACCAGTTAGGTCTTCATACTGCTTGTCGCCGCTGTTGCTACGTGAATTAGAAAATAATTCTGGTTGTTTCGCATCAGGGTTTACGGCTACTTCAATAAACGGCTTAATAAGCGTGAGCTCAGAGTTTTTCGCAACGATATAGACTGAATCGATATCACGGCGGCTGCGTGGTTCTGTTTCTAAATCGATTTTTAACAAGCCGTCCATTTGAGCGATGCGCTGTTGGCTCTCTTGTAAACCAAAGACCTGATTAACGTTTCTTTGTAGCTGGCGCTTATCTGAGAAAAAGCTCGTTGCGACTTTATTATTGCTGTACTTGATCCACTCTTCTTCAAAAGCTTCTTTAACTCGATCACCTAAGCGCCCTTTTGGCGCTAAGATAAGTGGATATTTGTAACCTTTAGAGAACAAGTGTTTAGCAGCCTGTGCGACTTCTTGCTCCGGGGATAGCGTCAGGTAACACATGCTGCTATCTACGCTAACTTGATTAGGAATGTTCAGGGCTAACGCAGGGATTGGTTTGTCGCTGTTCATTTGAGCTTGCTGTAGTCGCTCAATGTTACTCTTTATTAGAGGACCAACGATGAAATCGACTTTATCTTCAATGATTTTAGCTTTAATTTCTTCTGCGCTTTGAGTATTGGTGTCCATGACCGTCAAAGTTGCATTTTGCTCTCGCTCTTTATCGTTCATCATTGCGAAAATGAAACCGTCACGAACCAATTGAGCTTGCTTTGAAAACTTACCTGTCAGCGGCAATAAAAGTGCGGTACTAGTTGGCTTGCTGATGTCTAGGTTTAAGATGTCAGTGATCGCAAGCGGAGTATAGATAGACGCTGGGTGAGTTGGATTTTCAGCAAACCAATGTTCTAGAGTGTTTTTAAGCTGGGGCAGGTTGTTACCCATAGTTTTCATATAAATAGCTAATTGCAGCCAGCCATCCAGTATTTCTTCATTTTGGCTTGTGACCAACGAAGTGATCTCATATTGCGAGTAAGTGTACAGGTTTTGCCAAATACGCTCCGCTAAGCGTTCGTCGTCTAAGCCATCACTATAGTCTGTAAGTAGAACTAACTCTCTGCTCGCGGCAAAGTAATCGCTTAATACTTCTAACATATCCGCGCGCAGGCTGTGGTAGTCCTTCCACTGTTCTTGTGGTAATTGCCACCATGGTTGGAAGTTCAGTTGTGTGTACGCTTCTTTTGCTTGGTGGTTATTGAAAAGGAGCTGTGAGCGTGACAATTGCCATTCAGCTTGCTGAACTTCAGACAGTGATTGTTTCGCTAAACGCTTAACGAGTAGTGATGCTTGGTCTGTACTGCCAGACTGCACGGCGGATTTTAACGCCATGATCAACCAATCATTTTGTAAGCTACCTTGGCTGCTATCGGCACGCATCATGTAGCTTTGAGTCGTTTGAGTTGGATCGAGAGTGATATCCACGCTAACAGGGGCTTCAGGCTTAGAAGAACAAGCCGCCAATGTAATTGCTAATGCAATTGGAGTTAATAAGCGTGGTACACTGAGTCTCTTATGGTTCATCATTGCCATGAGTCTTTATAATTCCGTATAAATTTGTATCTATATTAATCGTTGAAGTGATGGTAAACAAATGACAGACAACAAAACCTTGCTCACAGAGAGCCCAACTCTCTATATTGTGCCAACCCCAATCGGAAATTTGGGAGATATCACTCAAAGAGCCATCGAGGTCTTATCAAATGTTGATGTTATTGCTGCAGAAGATACGCGCCATACAGGCAAACTTCTCGCACACTTCAATATTTCAACTAGAACGTTTGCTTTACATGATCACAATGAGCAAACCAAAGCGCAAGTGCTTGTCGAAAGATTATTAGAAGGCCAGTCTATCGCATTAGTCTCTGATGCGGGAACACCTTTAATCAGTGACCCAGGTTATCACTTAGTTTCCCAGTGTCGTCAAGCCGGCGTAAGAGTTGTGCCATTACCTGGTGCGTGCGCCGTAATTACAGCTCTCAGTGCATCGGGGTTACCTTCTGATCGTTTTAGCTTTGAAGGTTTCTTGCCACCAAAGAGCAAAGGCCGAAAAGATAAATTTTTGGAAATTGCGAAAGCTGAACGAACCTGTATTTTTTATGAATCACCTCATCGTATTACAGACTCATTGCAAGATATGCTAGAAATCTTGGGGCCTGAGCGTGAAGTGGTCTTGGCTCGCGAGTTAACGAAAACCTTCGAAACCATTCAAGGGCTGCCATTAGGTAAGCTGATTGAGTGGATTGAAGAAGACGCGAACCGCAAGCGTGGTGAAATGGTGCTGTTAGTTCATGGGCACCGTGAAGAAGCGTCAACAGAGCTACCGGATGAAGCCACTCGCACGTTAAGTATTCTGACGAAAGAGTTGCCGTTGAAGAAAGCAGCGGCGATGGCGGCGGAGATCTATAACCTGAAGAAAAATGCCTTATATAAATGGGGCTTAGAAAATCTAGAGTAAGCCTAAATATACTGAGTTGGAGTTTATTTAATTGCGCTTGGCTTAGTTAATAACCAGTTAATGAGAGTTGACTAGACACCCTATAGGTTTATCTATACAATCCGCCCTCGGAGTTGAACGGGTAATCGCTGCTTCATTGATGTCCTTAGGGAGACTGATGGAGGGGAGGAACGTCCGGGCTCCATAGAGCAGGGTGCCAGATAACGTCTGGGGGGCGCGAGCCCACGACAAGTGCAGCAGAGAGAAAACCGCCGATGGCTTCATTTCTTCGGAAGAAGCACAGGTAAGGGTGAAAGGGTGCGGTAAGAGCGCACCGTGCGGCTGGCAACAGTCCGTAGCAAGGTAAACTCCACCCGGAGCAAGATCAAATAGGCCCTCACATAGCATTGCTCGTGTTTGGGGGCGGGTAGATTGCTTGAGCCTGTGAGCGATTGCAGGCCTAGACGAATGGTTACCGCCGCGCAAGCGGAACAGAACCCGGCGTATGTGTCAACTCCACCCATTTAAAGAACCCATCATTACTAACCAGTAGTGATGGGTTTTTTGCTTTATATTGACGTTAATAATCTTAGATCCACTAAACTTGGTGCAAAATCACGAGAAGTTGTACGCAAAGAGTGGAGATAAAGTACGAAATCAGTACACTAAAACGTTATCGAAATAAAACCATTGCCGTTCAAATGGCTTAATTCACTCACCGAGAAGACTATGACAGAAGCATTCAAACATATTTCAGTATTGCTTAACGAATCCATTGATGGACTTGCGATCAAACCTGATGGCACCTACATCGATGGCACATTTGGGCGTGGTGGACATAGTCGTACAATTTTGTCTAAGTTGGGTGAAAATGGTCGCTTATTCAGTATTGACCGTGATCCACAGGCTATCGCCGAAGCACAAAAGATTGATGATCCACGTTTCACTATTATTCATGGTCCGTTTTCAGGAATGGCTGAATACGCGGAACGTTACGATCTTGTAGGCCAAGTTGATGGTGTATTGCTTGATCTTGGTGTGTCTTCCCCGCAGCTAGACGATGCTGAGCGCGGCTTTAGTTTCATGAAAGATGGCCCATTGGACATGCGCATGGATCCGACTTCTGGTATGCCAGTTTCACAGTGGTTAGCGGAAGCTGATTTGGATGATATCACTTGGGTGATTCGTGAGTTTGGTGAAGACAAACACGCGCGTCGTATTGCGAAAGGCATCGTTGCTTACCGTGAAAACGAAGAGAACGAGCCTCTTACACGTACAGGTCAGTTGGCTAAGCTGATTTCTGATGTAGCACCAAAGAGTTTCAAAGAGAAAAAACACCCTGCAACTCGAGCGTTCCAAGCGTTTCGTATCTACATTAACAGCGAGCTAGAAGAGATCGATACTGCACTCAAGGGGGCGGCAAGTATTCTTGCTCCAGAAGGTCGCCTATCAGTGATCAGCTTCCACTCTTTGGAAGATCGTATGGTGAAACGTTTTATTCGTAAAGAAAGCCAAGGCCCACAAGTGCCTCACGGTATTCCTCTTACCGAAGAACAAATAAAGGCGTTAGGCAGTGCCGATCTTAAGCCTGTAGGAAAAGCAATTAAACCTTCCAAAAATGAAGTCGATGACAACACTCGCTCGCGTAGCTCTGTACTACGTATTGCTGAGAAGCTTTAAGTTGCCTTTATGAGTAGTAAACCTAACCTCGCCAAGATTATTGTACTTGACCTGTTTTCAGTGGGCAGAGTCCCACTGATGCTGCTCATTTGCATTTTTGCGAGTGCAATGGGGGTTGTGTTAACTACTCATATGTCACGACAAGCCATTACCGAAAAGGACCTAGCGCTAGTTGCCCGTGAGCAATTGGATGATGAATGGCGAAACTTAATGTTGGAAGAAACTGCCTTAGCAGAGCATAGCCGAGTGCAAGCCTTAGCTAAGAAAGAACTAGAGATGAAGCGTCCTGATTCAGATAAAGAAGTAGTGATTTCATTGAAATGATAGGCAAAAAGGATAAGGTGCAGGTGAAATCCCGCGGCACCGAAGAAAAGGATACCGGCCCAGTACTTATACGCTGGCGTTTTCATGTCATTTTACTGTTTGTCTTTTTGGCGTTTGCAGCGTTAGTAGGGCGGGTTGCCTATATCCAGATCGTTGAACCGGATAATTTGATTCGCCAAGGTGATTTGCGTTCTGTTCGTGTGAAAGCGCTCCCGTCCGCTCGAGGCATTATCTCTGATCGTAATGGTGAACCGCTAGCGGTCAGTGTCCCAGTCGAGGCCGTATGGGCCGACCCTAAAACTATTTTCGATAACGATGGGCTGAACGATAAAGATCGTTGGTATGCACTGGCCGATGTATTAGGGCTTGAACGCCAAGGGCTGATCTCTAAAATTTCTGCGAACAAATCCCGTCGTTTTATTTACCTTCAGCGTCAAGTTAGCCCGGCAATGGCAAAGTACATTCGTGAACTAAAGCTTGCTGGTGTAGGGCTTAAAGCAGAATCTCGTCGTTATTACCCTGCAGGTGAAGTTAGTGCCCACTTAATCGGTGTGACAGGTATCGATGGTCATGGCTTGGAAGGTGTTGAACGCAGTTACGATAAATGGCTGACCGGTGAAGCAGGTAAACGCACCATACGTAAAGATCGCTATGGACGTGTGGTCGAAAATATTTCATTAGAAGAGCGTGAGCAAGGTAAGCCATTAGAGCTAACCATAGACCAGCGCCTTCAAGCGATCGCTTACCGAGCGATCAAACAAGCCGTTGCCGATCATCGAGCTACCTCAGGCTCTGCGGTACTCCTCGATGTGAAAACCGGTGCGGTGTTGGCGATGGTTAATGCGCCTTCTTACAATCCAAATAACCGTTCCGACCTACAAAGCTTTAAAATGCGTAACCGCGTGTTAACCGATGCGATGGAACCAGGCTCCACAGTAAAACCATTTGTGGTTTTGGCGGCTTTAGAAAATGGTTCTGCTGATCCAAGTACTGTGATCGATACGGGCAATGGCATCATGCAAATCGGTGGCAGCCGTGTACGTGATACATCGAAAGTTGGCAAAGCTGATCTCGCTACCATCTTGAAAAAATCCAGTAACATTGGTGTCGCTAAGCTCGCGCTAGACATGCCATTAGAAGCGTTACTCGGAATGTACAGTTCGGTTGGACTGGGTGAAATGTCTGGTCTAAACCTGGTGGGGGAAACGTCAGGTATTTTCCCGAATCGTCGCCGTTGGTCTAAGTTTGAAATCGCGACCTTATCTTTTGGTTACGCTATCTCGGTCACTCCAATTCAATTAGCTCACGCCTATGCGACATTAGCTAACGCAGGTCGATATGAGCCGATCCATATTATTGAAAGCAATCAGCAAGAATTTTCCAAGCAAATAATCTCTCCAGAAAATGCCCAAATGGTGTTGGAAATGCTTGAAGGCGTGACACAGAAAGGCGGTACCGCGACAAGAGCAGCGGTACCCGGCTATCGAGTTGCAGCGAAAACCGGTACATCACGTAAAGCGGCAGCTGGTGGATATAGTGATGAATATATCGCGATTACCTCTGGTGTGGCGCCAGTGAGTGACCCGCGAGTGTCGTTAGTGGTTATTGTGAATGAACCTCAGGGTGACCAATATTACGGTGGCTCAGTGGCAGCTCCGGTATTCTCTGAAATTATGAAAGGTGCGCTTCAAATTTTGAATGTCGCGCCTGATGAAAATCAGTTTCAAAATTAATGCTTATTAGGAATGTATATGAGCAATAGTATTTCTCTATCTACGCTGCTTTCGCCTTGGGGGAAATTCCAGCAACCCACTTTCGAAGACATGCAAGTGACTCATTTAGAGCTGGATAGCAGAAAGGTTGGCCATGGTGATGTGTTTGTTGCCGTTATCGGTCATGCCATTGATGGGCGAGAGTTTATTTCGACGGCAATCGCTCAAGGTGCGTCTGCGGTCGTGGCACAATCGTGCGCGATTAAGCCTGCAGGGAGCGTGGATTTCATTGAACAAATCCCTGTGGTGTATATCGAAAATCTAAACTCAGAGTTGTCGCAACTCGCAGGGCAGCTTTATTCATTTGGTGACATGAAGTTGATTGGTGTAACGGGCACCAATGGCAAAACAACGATTACTCAGCTAATTACCCAATGGCTTGACCTTGTGAAATGTCGCTCTGCGGTAATGGGTACAACGGGAAATGGGTTTCTTGATGATTTGAAACCAGCGGCCAATACGACTGGCAGTGCCATTGAAATTCAACGTACGTTGAGCGAGTTGTCTGGAGAGTCTGCTCATTATGCGGCAATGGAAATTTCATCGCATGGCTTAGTGCAAGGGCGTGTGAAAAGTTTGAATTTTGATGTAGGTGTCTTCACTAATTTGAGCCGTGACCATTTGGATTATCACGGCACGATGGAAGAATATGCCCTCGCAAAATTGAGCCTTTTTACTCAGCATGGTTGCAAAGAGGCGATTATAAATGTTGATGATGAAGTGGGTGAGCAATGGATGTCTCAACTGCCTCATGCGATTGCTGTCTCTTTGAAAGGCAAGCCTGTATTTGAGCGTAGTTTGTGGGCCTGTGACGTGGCTTATGCTGAAACCGGCATTACTATCCAATTTGATGGAAGCTGGGGAGAAGGCACAATACAAGCGCCGTTAATCGGTGAGTTTAACGCCTCTAACTTGATGTTGGCATTTGCTACTTTGTTGAGCCAAGGCTTCTCGGTGCAACAGTTAATTGACAGCGCACCATTACTACAGCCCGTGATTGGGCGCATGGAGCTATTTCAAACTCCAGATAAAGCGAAGCTAGTCGTTGATTATGCGCACACTCCTGATGCTTTAGAAAAAGCCCTTTCAGCGTTACGTGTGCATTGCGCTGGTCAGCTGTGGGTTATCTTTGGCTGTGGTGGTGACCGAGACAAAGGTAAGCGTCCGATGATGGCGGCGATTGCTGAACAATTTGCGGATAAGATCATCTTGTCTGATGACAATCCACGAAGTGAAGACGCAAGTTTGATTGTGCAAGATATGTTGGTTGGCCTGTCAAAACCAGATGAGGCTTTCGTTGAACATGACCGCTATCAAGCCGCGAAGTTCGCGTTAGAAAACGCTTCTAACAGCGATATTATTTTATTGGCAGGCAAAGGCCATGAAGACTACCAAGTGTTGCAAGAAGGAACGGTTCACTATTCGGATAGAGAATCGGCTTGCCAGTTATTAGGTATTGCCAATGATTGATTTTACGTTACAGCAAATTTGTCATGTGCTTGATGGGAAGTTAGTAGGTAAAGATGTGTTAATTCACTCTGTGTCTACTGATACCAGAACGGTTGAGCCTGGAGCACTATTTATTGCTTTGGTTGGCGAGAGGTTTGACGCACATGATTTTTGTCAACAAGCAGCTGAGTCTGGCGCAAGTGCATTATTGGTTGAACGTGAATTGGATTTAGATGTTGCTCAAATCGTTGTTGAGGACACTAAAGTTGCGTTAGGTAAAGTCGGTGCGTGGGTCCACGAACAGTGTGCCATTCCAACCATGGCTATTACTGGCAGTTGTGGAAAAACCACGGTTAAGGAGATGGTTGCCAGTATTTTGCAGCATAAAGGAGAGGTTCTCTTTACTGCTGGCAACTTTAATAATGACATTGGTGCACCCTTAACATTACTGCGCAGTACGCCTCAGCATGACTTTGCCGTCATTGAGCTAGGAGCTAATCACATTGACGAAATTGCCTACACTACCAACCTAGTTAAACCGAAAGTCGCGCTGGTTAACAATGTTGCAGCGGCGCATTTAGAAGGCTTTGGTTCAATCGATGGTGTGAAACAAGCCAAAGGTGAGATCTTTCAGGGGCTGAGTGCGGGCGATACGGCAATTATCAACGTAGACAGTAATGGCGGTGAGATGTGGCAGTCGATACTCGCTGATAAGAGTGTACTGACTTTTTCAGACCGTGACACGAGCGCCGACTTTTTTGCTACGGATATTGAGATCAACGCAGTTGGTGAAGCCCAGTTTGAATTGCATAGCCCTAAGGGAAGTATCATTGTTCAGCTTGGCATTATTGGTAAACATAATGTTGCTAATGCGTTGGCTGCAGCAGCGCTGGCTCTGCAATTTGGTGCAACGTTACAAGATGTGCAATTCGGCTTAGCGAATTTGATGAAAGTGAAAGGGAGAGTGGAAGCTCTGCAGCTCTCTGATTCAATTAAGCTTATCGATGACAGTTATAATGCCAGTGTGCCAGCTATGAAAGCGGCAGCCGACTTACTCGCGGGTTTTAGTGGGCAACGCTGGTTTATTGTGGGCAATATGGCCGAATTGGGTGATGAAAGCCTTGCACTTCATCGCCAAGTCGGTGAACATGCTGCCCCATTTAAATTTGAGCACGTCCTTACTTATGGTGAGGATAGCAAGGTGATCAGTGAAGTGTGTCACGGTACTCACTTTACTTCTCATCAAGCAATGATAGAACACATAGAGCAGACGTTGTCTCTGCATAAGAACGCTACCCACACCTTGTTGGTTAAAGGGGCAAATAGTGCAGGCATGAGTAAAATTGCGGCTGCTTTAAAGGAGAACCTTTCATGATTATTTGGCTTGCTGAGTTATTACAGCCATACTTTTCTTTCTTTCGACTTTTCGAATACCTGTCATTTCGAGCGATCGTTAGTATCTTAACTGCGCTTTGTTTATCGTTGTGGATGGGGCCAAAGTTGATTGCACGTTTGCAAATGCTGCAAATCGGTCAGGTTGTCCGTAATGATGGGCCTGAGTCCCACTTTAGCAAGCGTGGTACGCCGACCATGGGCGGGGTAATGATTCTTGCCTCGATTGTGATTACGGTTTTGCTATGGGCTGATCTGTCTAACCCTTACGTATGGGCGGTTTTGGCTGTGCTGACAGGCTATGGTGCAGTTGGTTTTGTGGATGACTACCGTAAAGTTGTTCGTAAAAATACAGACGGTTTGATTGCTCGCTGGAAGTACTTTTGGCAATCAGCGATTGCATTGGTAGTGGCATTCGCTCTGTATGCTCACGGTAAAGATACTGCCGCAACTCAGTTAGTTGTTCCTTTCTTTAAAGATATCATGCCCCAATTAGGTTTGCTGTATATCGTACTGACGTATTTTGTTATTGTTGGTACCAGTAACGCGGTTAACTTAACAGATGGACTTGATGGCCTAGCGATCATGCCAACGGTGTTAGTCGCAGCTGGTTTTGCTGTTATTGCATGGGCGACGGGTAACGTCAATTTTGCCGCTTATCTGCATATTCCTTATATCCCTTACACGTCAGAACTGGTTGTTGTGTGTACTGCGATGGTTGGTGCTGGTCTAGGCTTCTTATGGTTTAACACGTACCCTGCGCAAGTATTTATGGGCGATGTTGGTTCATTAGCTTTAGGTGGTGCTCTGGGTACGATCGCGGTATTGGTGCGTCAAGAACTAGTATTGGTGATTATGGGCGGGGTTTTTGTGATGGAAACCTTGTCGGTTATCTTGCAAGTCGGTTCGTATAAGTTGCGTGGCCAGCGTATCTTCCGTATGGCACCGATTCATCACCACTATGAGCTCAAAGGTTGGCCTGAACCACGTGTTATCGTACGTTTTTGGATCATTTCGATCGTATTAGTACTGATTGGTTTAGCCACACTTAAAGTTCGTTAATCTCCCTCACTGAAGAGCAGTTAAGCAAAAATGGAACATTGGCAAAACATTCAGAGTGTTGTGGTTGTAGGGCTCGGTATTACCGGGCTCTCTGTCGTTAAGCATATAACTAAGTATCACCCTCAATGTAGTGTGAAAGTGATTGATACTAGGGTTCAGCCTCCAGGCAAAGATGAACTGCCAGTTGGGGTTTGCCTACATTCCGGAAGTTGGAATGTTCAGTGGTTGTTAGAATCTGATTTAGTGGTCGCCAACCCAGGAATTGCGTTAGCGACTCCCGAAATCCAACAGGCTATTGCTCACGGTGTTCCTGTTATTGGAGATATTGAGTTATTCGCATGGGCGGTGAAAAAGCCTGTGGTGGCGATTACTGGCTCCAATGGGAAAAGCACGGTAACGGACTTAACCGGTGTGATGGCTAAGGCTGCAGGGTTTAGTGTCGGAGTTGGTGGCAATATTGGTGTGCCTGCGCTTGATTTATTAGAGCAAGAGTGTGACTTGTACGTACTCGAGCTTTCCAGTTTTCAACTTGAAACAACCTCAAACCTCAAGTTAGCGGCAGCGGCGTTTTTAAATTTGTCTGAAGACCATATGGATCGCTACCACGGCATGGATGATTATCGTGCTGCTAAACTTCGTATTTTTGACAATACTGAGTTGGCTATCGTGAACCGTGAAGATACAGCCAGTTATCCTAACTCTGATATTGCATTGCAAACATTCGGCCTTGATGCGTCTGAGTTTGGTGTGATGGAACATGAAGGCCAAGAATGGCTGTGCGATCATGGTACTCCGGTCCTAGCAACGAGTGAGCTAACGTTAGTTGGTCGACACAATGTCGCGAATGCACTCGTTGCAATTGCTTTACTTAAGCAAGTTAACATCGATTACACGCTAAGCTTAAATGCACTGAAATCTTACAATGGCTTGACGCATCGCTGCCAAGTAGTGGCAGATAATCAAGGTGTTAAGTGGGTGAATGACTCAAAGGCGACTAATGTTGCAAGCACACTCGCAGCGCTTTCTGGCTTAGACTGCCAAGGAACCTTGTATTTATTGGTGGGTGGTACGGGTAAAGGCGCTGACTTTAGTGAGCTTAGCCCTGTGCTCGAACATTTACCGGTTAAGTTGTGCTGTTTCGGCGCAGATGCTAAAGAGTTCATGCCTTTGCACTCTTCCGCACAGAGGTTTGAAACCATTGAAGAGATCATTAAACACGTATCACCTAACCTTAATGCTGGTGATATGGTGATGCTTTCGCCGGCTTGTGCTAGTTTTGATCAATTTAGTAATTTTATGGCGAGAGGTGATGCGTTCACCGCTCTTGCACATCAATACGCATAGAGCTTTAGAAAGGCTAAGAGTTTGCAGAGAGTTAGGCAGATAAATCAAAACCTTATAGGCTGGTTCAGCCGTTCCGCACCAGACGCATTATTTGATCGTCAATTGGTGTGGATTGCGTTGGGGTTGATGCTGACTGGGCTGGTCATGGTTACATCTGCTTCTTTCCCTATTAGCTCTCGTTTAACAGACCAACCATTCCACTTTATGTTCAGACACGCGATGTTCTTAGTCCTTGCTCTGGGCGTGTCAGGTGTAATTCTGCAAATCCCGATGAAGCGTTGGTTGCAATACAGTTCTTACTTATTGGCAGTGTCGTTTGTATTGCTGATCATTGTATTGGCTGTCGGTAAATCTGTTAATGGTGCATCTCGCTGGATTCCCTTAGGGCTGTTTAACTTGCAGCCTGCTGAAGTCGCTAAGCTTTCATTGTTTATTTTTATGTCTGGCTATTTAGTCAGGAAGCAAAAAGAAGTGCGTGCGACTTTCTTCGGTGGCTTTATGAAACCGATTATGGTGTTTAGCGCATTAGCAGTTTTGCTTCTGGGACAACCCGACTTAGGTACCGTAGTCGTGATGTTGGTGACTTTGTTTGGCATGCTATTTATAGCTGGAGCTAAATTGTCGCAGTTTATCGCGCTAATGGTAGCTGGTATTGCAGCGGTAGTCGGATTGATCGCAATAGAACCTTACCGGGTTCGCAGGGTGACGTCATTTTGGGAACCGTGGAATGATCCTTTTGGTAGTGGCTATCAGTTAACCCAGTCTTTGATGGCGTTTGGCCGTGGTGATTGGTTTGGCCAAGGGTTAGGTAACTCGATTCAAAAATTAGAATATTTACCGGAAGCCCATACGGATTTTGTATTCGCTGTATTGGCAGAAGAGCTGGGCTTTATTGGTGTAACGCTCGTGTTGATGCTGATCTTTAGTTTGGTGCTAAAAGCGGTTTTTATTGGCAAGCGAGCGTTTGATAAAGACCAACAGTTTGGTGGCTATTTGGCGTTTGGTATTGGGATATGGTTTGCTTTCCAAACCTTGGTCAATGTAGGGGCTGCTGCTGGCTTGGTGCCAACCAAAGGGTTAACTTTGCCACTTATTAGTTACGGTGGTTCGAGCTTAATTGTGATGGCAACAGCCGTATCCATATTATTAAGAATTGATCATGAATGTCGCCTTGTCGAGACTGACCATTCGGAAGATTTAGAACAGATTAGTGCACGAGAATCCAATGACAAAAAATAAAAAACTCCTCGTTATGGCTGGTGGTACCGGTGGTCACGTATTTCCAGGGTTGGCGGTTGCCAAAAAGCTGCAACAACAAGGTTGGGAGATCCGTTGGCTGGGTACGGCAGATCGTATGGAAGCTGAACTGGTTCCCAAGCACGGAATTGAAATAGATTTTATTAAAGTAAAAGGCCTACGAGGCCAGGGTTTTAGTAAGTTAATTAAAGCGCCATTTCAGATAGTGAATGCAATCATGCAAGCTCGCCAACATATCAAAGCTTGGCAGCCGGATGTGGTGTTGGGTATGGGGGGCTATGTGAGTGGTCCTGGTGGAATTGCAGCATGGCTGTCTGGTATTCCTGTTGTTTTGCACGAGCAAAATGCGGTAGCGGGTTTAACTAACCAGTGGTTATCTAAAATAGCGAAGAAAGTATTCCAAGCTTTTCCTGGTGCTTTCCCTAATGCCGAAGTGGTGGGGAACCCTGTTCGTGAAGGTGTCGTTTCTTTAGCAGAGCCTAACGAACGAATGCAAGAGCGCACTGGTGACATTCGGATCCTGGTTATGGGTGGCAGCCAAGGTGCAAAGATACTTAACGATACGATGCCGCAAGTATTAAGTCAGCTGGGAAGCAACTTTGAAGTGCTCCATCAAGCGGGCAAAAATAATGCAGATATCGTTACTAAGGCTTATCAAACCGCAGGTGTGAATAAAGCGCAAGTTAGTGAATTTATTGATGATGTCGCACAAGCTTATGAGTGGGCTGATTTGTTAGTCTGTCGTTCTGGTGCATTGACGGTGTCGGAAGTGTCAGCGGCAGGTGTTGGTGCTATTTTTGTTCCCTTTATGCATAAAGACAGACAGCAAGCGCTGAACGCTGATCACTTGGTTGAATGTGGTGCGGCATTGATGCTAGAACAACCAGTGTTAACCGTTGAAAAGCTTTCAGAAATGATTTCACGCTTGGACAGAAAAGAATTACGAATGATGGCTACGAATGCCCGTCAGGCTGCTAAGCTTGATGCTGATGTGACCGTCGCTAAGGCGATTGAAGCCCTAGTAAAATAACGAGAAAGAATTGATGACGATTGAACATACTCAAGACCTTGCTCAGATTAGAGCAATGGTTCCAGAAATGCGCCGCGTAAAGTCTATCCACTTTATTGGTATTGGTGGTGCAGGAATGAGTGGTATTGCTGAAGTCCTTCTAAATGAAGGTTATCAGATTACGGGCTCTGACTTAGCGCAAAACCCAGTGACGGAACGTTTAACTGAAAAGGGCGCTACCGTATTTATTGGCCACCAAGAAAGCAATGTTGTAAATGCGAGTGTAGTGGTGGTTTCTACGGCAATCAATGAAGAAAACCCTGAGATTGTCGCAGCCCGTCAGGCGCGTATTCCAATTGTTCGTCGTGCAGAAATGTTAGCAGAGCTGATGCGGTTCCGACATGGTATTGCCGTTGCTGGTACGCACGGTAAAACCACTACCACGGCGTTAGTCACTCAAATCTATTCAGAAGCTGGTCTTGATCCAACTTTTGTTAATGGTGGTTTAGTGAAAAGTGTTGGTACAAATGCCCGCTTAGGCTCAAGCCGAATCCTTATCGCAGAAGCTGACGAAAGTGATGCTTCGTTTTTGCACCTTCAGCCTATGGTTAGCATAGTCACTAACATTGAAGCTGATCATATGGATACCTATGGCGGTGACTTTGAAACACTGAAGCAAACCTTTATCGACTTCCTTCATAATTTGCCATTTTACGGTCAGGCGATTATGTGCGTGGACGATCCTGTTGTACGTGAGTTGATTCCAAAAGTGAGTCGCCAAGTGATCACTTATGGTTTTTCTGAAGATGCAGATGTTCGTATTGAAAATTACCGTCAAGAAGGTCAGCAAGGTAAATTCACAGTTGTTCGTGAAGGCAAAGCAAACCTTGATATCACCTTGAACATACCTGGTCGTCATAATGCACTCAATGCTTCTGCAGCAATTGCTGTTGCAACGGAAGATGATGTGAGTGATGAGGCAATCTTAAAAGCAATGGCCGGCACACAAGGCACGGGTAGACGATTTGACCACTTAGGTGAATTTGAAACTGGTAAAGGCCAAGCGATGCTAGTTGATGATTATGGTCATCACCCAACAGAAGTGGATGTAACGATTCAAGCCGCTCGTAGTGGTTGGGAAGATAAGCGTTTAGTGATGATTTTCCAGCCTCACCGCTATAGTCGCACACGTGATTTATATGATGATTTTGCGAATGTACTAGAGCAAGTCGACGTATTGATTTTGCTTGATGTTTATTCAGCAGGCGAGCAGCCAATTGCTGGCGCTGATGGCCGGTCATTATGTCGAACGATTCGTAGTCGTGGTCGATTAGACCCTATCTTTGTCCCGGACATTGAATCTTTACCATCAGTTTTGGCTAACGTTATTCAAGGTGGAGATCTTGTTTTAACTCAAGGCGCTGGTGATGTGGGTAAGGTCGCGAAACAGTTAGCGGCTCTTGAGATAAATATTAATAGAATGCAAAACGCATAAACTTAGGCCAAACAGTTTGTGGTTAACTGCTCACTTCTAGTAATTGACCTAGAATTGTCTGAAAATCTATGTATCAGTGTTTGATAGTTTGTGTTAGCTCAGTATAATCCAAAGGTTAAAGTAAGTGCTTTTACCTCTATTAAGTATGAATAGGGAATAGAATTGCAAACCAATGACAGGGATGGCGGATTTTGGTAGAGAGTACTTTCAATGAATACCGCCAAGTATCCAGTTACCCATTATTAAAAAGGCATGCCGTAGGCGGCTCTTTTTTTGTAGTGGTGCTGCTCTTTATTGGGTTTCTCTTCTATACCACGCTAAGCTGGATGTGGGACGATCAAAGGCTTCCACTTTCTAAAATTGTACTCCAAGGTGAGCTCACTTATGTGTCCGCTAAAGATGTGCAACAAGCATTTGGTCAGTTAGACCACATTGGCACATTTATGTCGCAGGATATCGATACGTTGCAAAACAGCTTAGAGGGGTTGCCATGGGTATCCCAGGTCTCTATTCGTAAACAATGGCCTGATACAGTTAAAGTGTTCTTAACGGAGCATCAAGCGTCTGCGATATGGAATGGCAACATGCTACTCAATGAGCAAGGCGAAGTATTTAACGGAGATATTGGCATTCTTCAAGGCGATAGAGTCAAACTTTATGGCCCTGAGGGAACGAGTCAAAGTGTGATTGAACAGTGGCGAAAAGTCAGTCCAATGTTCAATTCATTAGGCCTAACGGTGACATCTTTAGTTCTAAATGAGCGCCGAGCATGGCAGATGATTTTAGATAATGGGATTCGTTTAGAGTTAGGTAAAGAATCTTTAGATGAGCGTGTTGAGCGCTTTATTTCGCTTTATACCGAATTGGGTGATAAAGCGAATCAAGTTAGCTACATCGACCTCCGGTATGACACGGGAGCGGCCGTAGGCTGGTTTCCAGAACAAGAGTTAGAAGAGAATACAGATGACTAAGACCGCAGATGACAACATTATTGTTGGTCTTGATATAGGCACTGCAACCATATCAGCTCTAGTCGGAGAAGTACTGCCAGATGGTCAGATCAATATTATCGGTTCGGGTAGCAGCCCATCTCGAGGTATGGATAAAGGCGGTGTGAACGATTTAGAGTCGGTAGTGAAATCGGTTCAACGCGCAATAGACCAAGCTGAATTAATGGCCGAGTGTCAGATCAGCCGAGTATTTATTTCATTGTCGGGCAAGCACATTGCTAGCCGCATTGAGAAAGGTATGGGGACTATCTCTGATGAAGAGGTGTCCCAAGAAGACATGGAGCGTGCTATCCATACTGCTAAATCAATTAAAATTGGTGAAGAGCAGAAAATTTTGCATGTGATACCACAAGAGTTCACGATTGATTATCAAGAGGGAATTAAGAACCCACTTGGTTTATCAGGCGTACGAATGGAAGTGAGTGTCCACTTGATTTCTTGTCATAGTGATATGGCGAAAAACATAATTAAAGCCGTTGAGCGATGTGGTTTGACCGTCGATCATCTGGTGTTTTCTGGGTTGGCTTCTAGTAATGCGGTCATCACAGAAGACGAAAGAGAGCTTGGAGTGTGTGTCGTTGATATTGGTGCTGGCACAATGGATATTTCCATCTGGACTGGCGGCGCATTGCGACACACAGAAGTATTTTCTTATGCAGGAAATGCAGTAACCAGTGACATCGCCTTCGCATTTGGCACGCCTGTTAGTGATGCTGAAGAGATTAAAGTTAAGTATGGTTGCGCTCTAAGTGAGCTAGTGAGTAAAGACGATACGGTTAACGTTCCTAGTGTAGGTGGTCGCCCATCACGCAGTTTACAAAGACAAACTTTGTCAGAAGTGATTGAACCACGTTACACTGAACTTATGGGACTGGTTAATCAAACTATCGATACCGTACAAGTTAAGCTGCGAGAAGATGGCATCAAACATCATTTGGCAGCGGGTGTTGTTCTTACTGGTGGAGCGGCACAAATAGACGGATTGGTAGAATGTGCGGAACGAGTGTTCCGCAATCAAGTTAGAGTCGGTAAACCATTAGAAGTTAGTGGTTTAACTGAATACGTGAAAGAGCCGTATCATTCTACGGCAGTTGGTTTACTTCATTATGCAAGAGATAGCCAAATGAATGATGAAGGTGAGTACAGCGAGCCAAAGCGCAGCTCATCGATGTCAGGATTATTTGGTAAATTGCGTAATTGGATACAAAAAGAGTTTTAACCTGAGTTGCAGGAAAAAACGGAGATAACACATGTTTGAACCGATGATGGAAATGTCTGACGATGCAGTAATCAAAGTCGTTGGAGTTGGTGGCGGCGGCGGTAACGCTGTTGAGCACATGGTACGTGAGTCTATTGAAGGTGTTGAATTCATTAGTGTAAACACTGATGCTCAAGCACTTCGTAAAACTAGCGTGAGCAGCGTTATTCAAATCGGTGGTGACATCACTAAAGGTTTGGGCGCTGGTGCTAACCCACAAGTTGGCCGTGATGCAGCTCTCGAAGATAAAGAAAGAATTAAAGAAGTTCTAACTGGTGCCGATATGGTATTTATCGCAGCTGGTATGGGCGGTGGTACTGGTACAGGTGCTGCTCCGGTTATTGCTGAAGTTGCGAAAGAGCTTGGTGTGCTAACTGTTGCTGTGGTAACAAAGCCATTTAGTTTCGAAGGGAAAAAACGTTTAGCTTTTGCTGAGCAAGGTATTGAAGAGCTATCTAAGCATGTAGATTCTCTAATCACTATTCCGAATGAGAAACTACTTAAAGTACTTGGTCGTGGCGTAACTTTACTTGAAGCATTTGCTAGCGCGAATGACGTATTAAAAAATGCGGTTCAAGGTATTGCTGAATTGATTACTCGCCCTGGCATGATCAACGTCGACTTTGCGGATGTTCGCACTGTGATGTCTGAAATGGGTCATGCAATGATGGGTAGCGGTATCTCTAAAGGTGAAGATCGTGCAGAAGAAGCTGCTGAAACAGCTATTTCAAGCCCACTTCTAGAAGATATCGATCTAGCCGGAGCTCGTGGCGTTCTTGTGAACATCACAGCTGGTCTAGATATGCGTTTAGATGAGTTTGAGACGGTTGGTAATACAGTTAAAGCATTTGCTTCTGACAATGCAACGGTAGTTATTGGTACTTCTTTAGACCCAGATATGACGGATGAAATCCGTGTAACAGTTGTAGCAACTGGTATTGGGACAGAGAAGAAGCCTGACATTACTTTAGTTGCTGGTGGAAAGGCTAAAGTGGCACCAGTGTCCCAACCTCAGGTATCAGCTCAAGCTGCACCTAAAGTTGAAGAGAAACTGGCACAGCCATTGCAGGAAAAAACTGAGGTTAAACCTCAAGTAAAACCGCAGCCAACACCGTCATCAGCACCTTCGACAGCAAATGCGAGCCAAAACACGGCTCCTAAAGCTGAAAAGGAAAGTGGATATTTAGATATCCCTGCATTTTTACGACGTCAGGCTGATTAACAAATAACCGTTAATTTGACACTGTTCAAAATAGACGGTAGAATTCTCGGTCAGTCAAAAAGCTGACCGTGATTTGTAGCACTGACAAGAGGCAAGAAGATGATCAGACAACGTACTCTGAAAGAAATTGTGAAAACAACCGGTGTGGGTCTCCACTCTGGTCGTAAAGTCACACTTACTCTTCGACCTGCAGCGGCAAACACGGGTATCGTTTACCGAAGAACCGATGTAAATCCTCCGGTAGATTTTCCGGCTGATCCAGCATCAGTTCGCGACACTATGTTATGTACGGCGTTAGTGAACGATGAAGGTGTACGTATCTCAACAGTCGAGCACTTAAACGCAGCTTTAGCGGGTATGGGTATCGACAATATTATTGTTGAAGTGGATGCTCCTGAAATCCCTATTATGGATGGTAGCGCAAGTCCATTCGTATACTTACTACAGCAAGCTGGTGTAGAAACACTAAACACTCCTAAGCGTTTTATTCGAATTAAAAAGCCAGTTCGCTTTGAAGATGGTGATAAGTGGGCAGAATTTGTTCCATTTAATGGCTTCAGAATGGATTTTGAAATCGACTTTAATCACCCTGCTATTGAAGCTGATGAGCAACGCCTGTTGTTTGATTTTTCTTCACAAGGCTTTGTTAAAGAGATTTCTCGTGCACGTACTTTCGGCTTCATGCGCGATATTGAGTATCTTCAGTCTCAGAACTTAGTTCTTGGTGGTAGTTTCGATAACGCTATCGTTCTTGATGAATACCGCATTCTTAATGAAGAAGGTCTTCGTTTTGATAATGAGTTTGTTACTCATAAAGTACTAGATGCCATTGGTGACTTGTACATGTGTGGACATGCGATTATCGGTGAGTTCCGTGCGTATAAATCAGGGCATGGATTGAATAACCAGTTACTACGCGCTGTTTTGGCTGATGCAGAAGCTTGGGAATGGGCTACCTTCGAAGAAGAAGCGGGTTCTCCAGTAGCATTTGCTGACCCTGCAATGGTTCTTGCGTAAGAATTATAGAATTTAGAAAACCAGGCTTAGGCCTGGTTTTTTTATGTCTAAAACTTAGCTGTAAAAACGACAAGATAGCTCCTTGTCCAGAGGTCGGCAAAATATTACCGCTAACGCTTTCTAAGCTAATATTACTTAGCACTAGAGCAGGTTAATTATCTGTATATTGACGCCTACTTGTTTGTTTTCGCAATCTAAGTTTGAGCTAAGAAATACTTGCGCCTGTTTATTCCACCACCAATCCCTCATAAAAGTTCAAAGCACATCAAACAAATGGCCTTCAAGATGGTCGTCTAACTGAAAATTACTTACACTAGACGGCAATATTTTTCACTTAAGCCTTGAAAACTCTACTCTCCAATACAATATCTGAGTAATATGATTTATCTCAGTATCCTTGGTTCGTAACTAAATAATAGTTAATAAACAGGTAGAGACTGACGGCATTAAAACTAGATCGCAGGCGATCTGATAAAGAAGAGATCCATAGCTAATGATTACTAAGCTGCTGACAAAGGTAATTGGCAGTCGCAATGACAGAACACTGCGCCGCCTTAGAAAAATTGTAAAAGAAATAAATAACTACGAACCAACCTTTGAGGCTCTTTCTGATGAAGAGCTTAAAGCGAAAACTGTTGAGTTCCGTGAGCGCTTAGAAAAAGGTGAAGAATTAGATAGTCTACTACCAGAAGCTTTTGCTACTGTCCGTGAAGCGTCGAAGCGTGTCTACGGTATGCGTCACTTTGATGTTCAATTAATTGGCGGCATGGTACTGAATGCTGGCCAAATCGCAGAAATGCGCACCGGTGAAGGTAAAACTTTAACCGCGACTCTTCCTGCTTACTTAAACGCACTGCCTGGTAAAGGTGTTCACGTTGTTACTGTGAATGATTACCTAGCGAAGCGTGATGCTGAGACTAACCGTCCTTTATTTGAATTTTTGGGCATGACTGTTGGCGTTAACGTGCCAAACATGCCGCCACCGGAAAAGAAAGAAGCTTACCTAGCAGATATTCTGTACGGAACAAATAACGAATTTGGCTTTGACTACCTACGTGACAATATGGCTTTCCGCGCTGAAGATCGTGTCCAACGTGCACGCTTCTTCGCTGTAGTCGATGAAGTGGATTCTATCTTAATCGATGAAGCTCGAACTCCACTGATTATTTCTGGCCCTGCGGAAGACAGCTCTGAGCTATATACTCGTATTAATACTTTGATTCCTCACCTTGAACTTCAAGAAAAAGAAGATTCAGAGGAATACCGTGGTGATGGTCACTACACCATGGATGAAAAATCTAAACAGGTTCATCTGACAGAAACTGGTCAAGAATTTGTTGAAGAGTTGATGGTGAAAAATGGTTTGATGGAAGAAGGCGATACGCTTTACTCGCCAACAAATATCAGCCTTTTACATCACGTAAATGCAGCATTACGTGCACATGTTCTATTTGAAAAAGACGTTGACTACATTGTTACTGAAGAAGGCGAAGTAGTTATCGTTGATGAGCACACTGGCCGTACAATGCCAGGTCGCCGTTGGTCTGAAGGTCTACACCAAGCTGTTGAAGCAAAAGAAGGTGTGAAGATTCAAAACGAAAACCAAACGTTAGCTTCGATTACTTTCCAAAACTTTTTCCGCTTATACGACAAACTGTCTGGTATGACGGGTACAGCTGATACTGAAGCATTTGAATTTCAATCTATCTATGGTTTAGAAACGGTTGTTATTCCAACGAACCGCCCGATGGTGCGTAATGATATGCCAGACGTGGTGTACCGTACCGAAGTTGATAAATTTAACGCGATCATTGAAGATATCAAAGAGCGTGTGGCAAATGGTCAACCAAGCCTTGTTGGTACGGTATCGATTGAAAAATCCGAGCTACTTTCTAATGCTCTGAAGAAAGCGAAGATCAAACACAACGTCTTGAACGCAAAGTTCCACGAAATGGAAGCTGAGATCGTTGCACAAGCAGGTACTCCTGGTGCGGTGACCATTGCGACTAATATGGCTGGTCGTGGTACTGATATCGTCCTTGGTGGTAGCTGGCAAGCTGAAGTTGACAAGTTAGATAACCCAACTCAAGAGCAGATCGATAAGATCAAAGCTGATTGGAAAGTGGTTCATGATAAGGTTCTAGAGTCTGGCGGTTTACACATTATTGGTACTGAGCGTCATGAATCTCGCCGTATCGATAACCAGTTACGTGGTCGTTCAGGTCGTCAAGGTGATGCTGGTTCATCTCGCTTCTACTTATCAATGGAAGATTCGCTATTACGTATTTTTACGTCAGATCGTATGGCTGGTCTTATCCAAAGTGGTATGGATGAAGGTGAAGCAATTGAAAGCCGTATGCTTTCTCGTTCTATTGAAAAAGCTCAGCGCAAAGTCGAAGGTCGTAACTTCGATATCCGTAAGCAGCTTCTTGAGTACGATGACGTAGCGAATGATCAACGTAAAGTCGTTTACGAATTACGTGATGAGCTCATGAGTGCTGACGATATCAGCGATATGATTGAGCAAAACCGCGCTGATGTTTTCACTTCTGTTTTGGACGAGTACATCCCGCCACAATCTCTGGAAGACATGTGGGATATTCAAGGACTGGAAGAGCGCTTGAAAAATGACTTTGATCTAGAAATGCCAATTCAGGCATGGCTAGACGAAGACGACAAGCTGTACGAAGAAGCACTACGTGAGAAAATCTTAGAAACGTCTGTTGAAGTCTATAAACAGAAAGAAGAAGTGGTTGGTGAGCAAGTTCTGCGTAACTTCGAAAAATCAGTGATGCTACAAACTCTCGACACTTTGTGGAAAGAGCACTTAGCGGCAATGGATCACTTACGCCAAGGTATTCACTTACGTGGCTATGCGCAAAAGAACCCGAAACAGGAATACAAACGTGAGTCGTTCGAACTGTTTGAAGGTTTACTTGATGCTCTGAAATCAGATGTGATCACAATACTGTCTAAAGTTCGTGTTCAGCAGCAAGAAGAAGTTGAGCGTATGGAAGCTCAGCGTCAAGCTCAAGCTGAAGAAGCAGCGCGTCGTGCACAAGCGCAACATGCTAATGCTGAAAACCAGCTAGCTTCTGAAGATGAAGAGGCTGCTGGTCACCAACCTGTTGTTCGCGAAGAGCGCAAAGTTGGCCGTAATGAACCTTGCCCATGTGGTAGCGGTAAAAAGTACAAGCAGTGTCACGGTAAAATTGCTTAAGCCTAATAACGCTTTGCTGTAGTTTAGCGTTAACAACCTTTGATAAAGAGTCGCTTAGGCGGCTCTTTTTGTATCTAGTTTATAGCGTCACAGATTAGAAGTACGCAGAAAAAGTGAGTGTCTTTATGAAACGTATTCATATTGTAGCGGGTATTATTTTTAACCCAGAGCAGTCGAAAATATTTATTACTAAACGACCTGACAATCTCCATAAAGGTGGATTTTGGGAATTTCCTGGCGGTAAAGTGGAAGCTGAGGAAACGCCCGAGAGCGCAATGGCGCGAGAGTTGGATGAAGAAATCGGCATCACCGTAACCAAACAATCCTTGTTTGAGCACTTAGAATATGATTACCCGGAGAAATCCTTAAAGTTTGATTTTATGGTGATCCATGAGTTTGAAAAAGATCCATATGGGAAAGAAGGCCAGCAAGGTGAATGGGTCCGAATCGAAGATTTATCTGGGTATGCATTCCCGGAAGCGAACGTTCCAATCTTAGAACGTGTAATAAAAGAGTTTACTTAAGCGCTAGCATGAATTTGAGATTGTTGTTAGTTTAATACGACTTATAAATTTTGTGATACAGCTAAGGTCAACGGCTTTGAGCTGTAACGATAGAGTATGGAGAGATACGCAGTGGTTAGAGTTGCGATTGCAGGAGCAGCGGGCCGTATGGGCCGTAATTTGGTTAAAGCTACACATCAAAACCCTCAAGCAAGTGTAGGCACAGGATCAGAGCGCCCTGAATCCTCATTGGTTGGTGTAGATATCGGTGAGCTATGTGGAGAAGGTCAATTTAACGTTGCGTTAGTTGACGACCTAGAAAAAGCGATTGATGATTTTGATGTGATTGTAGATTTCACAGCTCCAGTAAGCACAATCGCTAACATTGAGCTATGCAAAAAGCACAGCAAGAAGTTAGTAATTGGTACCACTGGTTTTTCAGAAGAAGAAAAGCTTGTTATTGATGCGGCATCTAAAGAAATACCAATCATTATGGCACCAAACTACAGCGTAGGTGTAAACCTTGTATTTAAATTGCTAGAGAAAGCTGCAAAGGTTATGGGTGACTACTGTGATGTCGAAATTGTTGAAGCGCATCACCGTCATAAAGTAGATGCACCATCAGGAACAGCCATTGGAATGGGTGAAGCGATTGCAGGCGCGATGGGCAATGAGCTTAATGATGTAGCAGTTTGGGCTCGAGAAGGCATCACTGGTGAGCGCACTAAAGATGAAATTGGTTTCGCTACGATTCGAGCTGGCGATATTATTGGTGAACATACCGCTATGTTTGCAGATATCGGTGAGCGCGTAGAAATTACACATAAAGCGACCGATAGAATGACCTTTGCAAATGGTGCAATTAAAGCTGCAGTTTGGTTAGACAGTAAGCCAGCAGGCTTTTATACCATGACAGATGTTCTAGGTTTGAATGATCTGTAATTAGATAATTATGCGTCAGCACTGTCTGGCGCATTTATCTTTCTATGTGTTTTCTATTGAGTTTATCTTTTTTATAAGCACTGAAATAGCTGTGCTTTACTTCTTTTTATAGCAGTTTGGCTCTAATGTTGGTCCAAGTGTTTATAAGTTGGTGTAAACTTGTCACCTTGATCGTTTGCGTCCTTCTCGTCACAAAATCCCTCTCTAACTTTCCTTGTTTGAATCTTCATAAATTATATATTTGATAAAATTGGGCGCTTTTATCCTTTAAAGTTTAACTTTTAAGGCTTCTAAATAGATATCTGTGTATGTAGCTTTAAATTATGAATTTCTTTTATAGTAAATGTTGACACAAATCACGCACATCACTAGAATACCGCCAATTTGTCTAATTTCCATAAACACGCAGTTTCTGGTGTTACAGGAAGGTAGATTTGCAAATTAAATCAATTTTAATGCATATTTATTTCTGGAGGTTGTCTTGAAAAAGTCAGCACTACTAGTCCTAGAAGATGGGACAGTATTTCACGGTGAAGCCATTGGCGCTGTAGGTTCCGCAGTTGGTGAAGTCGTTTTTAATACCTCGATGACGGGGTACCAAGAAATCCTCACTGATCCTTCCTATTCTCAACAAATCGTTACCCTTACTTATCCTCACATTGGCAATACCGGAACCAATTCCGAAGACGAAGAATCCTCTTCAATCCACGCTCAAGGCCTTGTGATTCGCGATCTCCCTCTTATCGCTTCTAACTTCCGTAATGAACAATCCCTTTCTGATTACCTTAAGTCGCAAAACGTTGTTGGTATCGCTGATATCGATACTCGTAAGCTGACGCGCATCCTTCGCGAAAAAGGTGCACAGAATGGTTGTATCGTAGCGGGTAACAACTTAGACGAAGCTTTGGCTCTAGCTAAAGCAAAAGAATTCCCTGGCCTGAAAGGTATGGACCTTGCGAAAGAAGTTACAACGAAAGAAGCGTATCAATGGAAACAAGGTTCGTGGACGCTTACGGGTGGACTTCCTGAAGCGAAAGCAGACTCAGAATTGCCATACCACGTTGTTGCTTATGACTTCGGTGCAAAACGAAACATCCTACGAATGCTCGTTGACCGCGGCTGCCGCCTAACGGTTGTTCCAGCTGAAACTTCTGCTGAAGAAGTGCTTGCACTAAATCCAGACGGTGTATTCCTTTCAAATGGCCCTGGTGACCCAGAACCATGTACTTACGCAATTGAAGCGACAAAAGTGTTCCTAGAAAAAGGCTTACCAATCTTCGGTATCTGTCTAGGCCACCAAATTCTTGCTCTTGCGTCAGGCGCTAAGACAGTGAAGATGAAGTTTGGTCACCACGGTGCAAACCACCCAGTTAAAGATTTAGATCGTGATGTTGTGATGATTACTTCGCAAAACCACGGCTTTGCTGCTGACGAAGACACACTTCCTGAAAACCTACGTGCAACGCACAAGTCTCTATTTGATGGTTCTCTGCAAGGTATCCACCGTACAGACAAACCAGCATTTAGCTTCCAAGGTCACCCAGAAGCAAGCCCTGGTCCAGAAGACGCAGCGCCGTTATTCGACCACTTCATTGAACTAATTAAAAAGCACACAGCGTAATTCGGAGTAGTAGACAATGCCAAAACGTACTGACATTAAAAGTATTCTAATTCTAGGTGCTGGCCCGATCGTTATCGGCCAAGCATGTGAGTTCGATTACTCTGGTGCTCAAGCTTGTAAAGCGCTTCGCGAAGAAGGTTACCGAGTTATTCTTGTAAACTCGAACCCAGCGACCATCATGACTGACCCAGATATGGCTGATGCAACTTACATCGAGCCTATCCAATGGGAAGTTGTTCGCAACATCATCGCGAAAGAGAAGCCAGATGCAGTTCTACCTACAATGGGTGGCCAAACAGCACTTAACTGTGCACTAGATCTAGAGAAACACGGTGTTCTTGAAGAGTTCGGTGTAGAGATGATTGGTGCAACGGCTGACGCTATCGATAAAGCAGAAGACCGTTCTCGTTTCGATAAAGCGATGAAGTCTATCGGCCTTGAGTGTCCACGTGCGGATACTGCTAAAACCATGGAAGAAGCTTATGGCGTTCTAGATATGGTTGGCTTCCCATGTATCATCCGTCCATCATTCACTATGGGTGGTACAGGCGGTGGTATCGCATACAACAAAGAAGAGTTCGAAGAAATCTGTCGTCGTGGTCTGGACCTATCTCCAACCAACGAACTTCTAATCGATGAATCTCTTATCGGTTGGAAAGAGTACGAGATGGAAGTGGTTCGTGACAAAGCGGACAACTGTATCATCGTATGTGCGATTGAAAACTTTGACCCAATGGGTATCCACACGGGTGACTCAATCACAGTTGCACCAGCACAGACGCTAACAGACAAAGAATACCAACTGATGCGTAACGCATCTCTAGCAGTACTGCGTGAGATTGGTGTTGAAACGGGTGGCTCTAACGTACAGTTTGGTATCAACCCGAAAGATGGCCGTATGGTTATCATCGAGATGAACCCACGTGTATCTCGTTCTTCTGCACTAGCATCTAAAGCGACAGGTTTCCCAATCGCTAAGATTGCAGCGAAACTGGCTGTGGGTTACACATTAGATGAACTGCAAAATGATATCACGGGTGGCGCAACACCAGCATCATTCGAACCAACAATCGACTACGTAGTAACTAAGATTCCTCGTTTCAACTTCGAGAAATTTGCAGGTGCTAACGACCGTCTAACGACGCAAATGAAGTCTGTTGGTGAAGTTATGGCTATCGGCCGTAACCAACAAGAGTCTCTACAAAAAGCTCTTCGCGGCCTAGAAGTTGGCGCGACTGGCTTCGACGAAATGGTTGACCTAGACGCGCCTGACGCACTAACAACAATTCGTCACGAACTAAAAGAAGCTGGCGCAGAGCGTATTTGGTACATCGCGGATGCATTCCGTGCGGGTATGTCTGTAGATGGCGTATTCAACCTAACGCAAATCGACCGTTGGTTCCTAGTTCAAATCGAAGACATCGTTAAGCTTGAGCAAGAACTTAAAGCGAAAGGCTTTGCTGGCTTGAACAAAGACGAGCTAAACAAGCTGAAGCGTAAAGGCTTTGCTGATGCACGCCTATCTAAGATTCTAGGTGTAGCAGAAAGCGAAATCCGTCGTCTACGTGACCAATACGACATCCACCCAGTTTACAAGCGTGTTGATACGTGTGCGGCTGAGTTCTCTTCAGATACGGCTTACATGTACTCATCTTACGATGACGAGTGTGAAGCTAACCCAACAGACAAAGACAAGATCATGATTCTAGGCGGCGGTCCAAACCGTATCGGCCAAGGTATCGAATTTGACTACTGTTGTGTACACGCATCACTAGCTCTACGTGAAGATGGCTATGAAACTATCATGGTTAACTGTAACCCTGAGACTGTTTCAACGGACTACGACACGTCTGACCGTCTGTACTTCGAACCAGTAACACTGGAAGACGTACTAGCAATCGCTCGTGTTGAGAAGCCAAAAGGCGTTATCGTTCAGTACGGTGGTCAAACACCACTTAAACTGGCTCGCGCACTAGAAGCGGCTGGCGTGCCAATCATCGGTACTAGCCCTGACGCAATCGACCGTGCAGAAGACCGTGAGCGTTTCCAAGTTGCTGTTGACCGTCTAGGTCTTCTACAACCAGAGAACGCGACAGTAACAACAATGGAACAAGCGGTAGAGAAATCTCGCGAAATCGGCTTCCCATTGGTTGTACGTCCTTCTTACGTACTTGGTGGTCGTGCGATGGAAATCGTATACGACGAGCAAGACTTACGTCGCTACTTCAACGAAGCTGTAAGCGTATCGAACGAATCTCCAGTTCTTCTTGATAGCTTCCTAGATGACGCAGTTGAAGTGGATATCGATGCTATCTGTGACGGTGAGCGCGTAGTTATCGGCGGTATCATGGAGCACATCGAACAAGCGGGTGTTCACTCAGGTGACTCAGCATGTTCTCTTCCTGCATACACGCTAAGCCAAGAAATCCAAGACGTAATGCGTGAGCAAGTTGAAAAACTGGCGTTCGAGTTGGGTGTTCGTGGTCTGATGAACACGCAGTTTGCTGTTAAGAACAACCAAGTCTACCTAATCGAGGTTAACCCTCGTGCAGCACGTACGGTACCGTTCGTATCTAAAGCAACTGGCGCACCAATTGCTAAGATTGCAGCTCGTGTAATGGCGGGTCAATCGCTAGAGTCTCAAGGCTTTACCAAAGAAATCATCCCACCTTACTACTCAGTGAAGGAAGTGGTACTTCCATTCAACAAGTTCCCAGGTGTTGACCCACTATTAGGCCCAGAAATGCGCTCTACTGGTGAAGTTATGGGTGTTGGTGCAACGTTCGCAGAAGCTTACTCTAAAGCGGAATTGGGTTGTGGCAACATCTACCCAGAAGGCGGTCGTGCACTTCTTTCTGTTCGCGAAGGCGACAAAGAGCGCGTTGTAGACCTAGCATCTAAGCTATCTAAGCTTGGCTACCAGCTAGACGCAACACACGGTACAGCAGTTATTCTTGGCGAAGCGGGCATCAACCCACGTCTAGTAAACAAGGTACACGAAGGCCGTCCTCATATTCTTGACCGTATCAAGAACAACGAGTACACCTACATCGTGAACACTGCAGCTGGCCGCCAAGCGATCGAAGATTCTAAAGTTCTTCGTCGTGGTGCACTTGCTGAGAAAGTGAACTACACAACAACGCTAAACGCAGCGTTTGCAACGTGTATGGCTCACACAGCTGACGCGAAGACGACAGTAACTTCTGTTCAAGAGCTACACGCACAAGTTAATGCATCAAAAGCGTAACTTTAGCGATATGTAATCGAAAGCCCACTCAATAGAGTGGGCTTTTTTGTATTAGCTGTCTGGCGGGCTTGGAGGGGAACGCTATTTGGCGCAAACAAGTTGAGCGAACCTGTCTCCATAATAAAAAGCAGTTTGTAGATCGTTTTCATGGATAAGTGACTCTTCTCCGGCGCTTGAGACCAAGCCGATGTTAGAACCTGTTCTGTTGAGCCCCAAATCATCGGTGTGCTTAGAGGCATCCAACCCCACCCAAAGCATTCCATGCTGGCAAGCAAGTGCAAAAAAACTCAGCAACGTTTGTTGTTGTTCTCCGTTAATGCTACCGCCTGTCGTAAACCCGCCGGCAAGTTTGTTGCGCCAAGCTTTTCTACAATATTGCTCGCTACTTGCATCCATAAATGATTTGAATTGGGCTGATGGAGAGCCCATGTAAGTAGGGGAGCCAAAGAGGATGGCATCGCAGTCATTGAGTTGCTCAATTTTTTCTTGGTTTATGTATCGACCTTCAACAATTTCACTAGGCAGAATTTCAATGCTGATGCTGCTTACTTGAGGGTGATGTTCAATTCCCTCTACTATATTTTGAGCAACCAACTTTGTTGCACCTGTCTTGGAAAAGTACACAACCCCGATTTTTTTGTCGTTCATAATTAAGCCTTATATTGATTACGTTATGAGAGTCTATTTAAAGGTATTGATTGAGTTTTTTATTCGACCACTTAACCTATTTCCTAACCATAGTGACTAATTCTTAGAACTTTATGGAATTAGGATGGAAGAGAGTTTCTAGTAAGGCCTACTGCCAAGTTGTATTGAAGCTCTCTGAATGGATATCAGCATGCTCTGGATATCCATTTCTTTAATTATATAAAGTTATTTGTTTACCAATATAGCTTGTTGGATAGTTAAGTAAACAAAAAACATTACTAATGTTTTGGGAGAGTGGTGGCTGAGACAATATGGAGCGTTGAAGAGTGATTCTCGGGTATTAAAAAGGGCTCTAAATAGAGCCCTAAGAATTTACTTGTTGATGGCAAAGGTCGGTAATGAAAGGTGCCAACGAATTGCGCCAAGCCTTATCAAGAGAGTGGAGAAAACCCCGGCTAGGAATGCGCTGGAGCTATCATGGCCCATGGCTAACGCAGTGGTATGGAAGATCCCCCCTACAATACAAGCAGTGGCATATACCTCGCTTCGTAACACCATAGGAACCTCGCGGGCTAGCATGTCACGGATAATGCCTCCGCCACAGCCAGTAATGACGCCCATGATGACAGCGACTAATGCTGAGTCTTGGTAAGCCATGGCTTTATCTACGCCAATCCCGACAAAGACTGCTAAACCGATAGCATCACAAACGGGAAGAACCCACCATGCTAGCCTTTTTGGGCGTCGAACGATGATCATTGTAAATAAGCAGGTAAGTAAAATAACCCAAAGGTAAGTGGTATCGGTGATCCAAAATACTGGAGTAGCACCTAAAGCCATGTCACGGATTGTACCGCCACCAATAGCCGTAACGCTGCCGAGAACAGCAACTCCAAAAGGGTCCATTTTTAAACGGCCAGCCAAAATCACGCCTGAAATAGCAAAAATAGCGGTGCCAAATAAGTCAATAAAGTAAAGCAGCATGGAATCCATGATACTAGCGCTCTTATAAAGTTAGGGAACAGGGTTTAGTGCGCGAATTGTACGAAAAATCTTGCTAAATAGTTAGCGATTTTGGCGTGCTTTATCGAAGAAATTACACACTTGCTGTATAGCGTTCAGTGTGCGCGGTGTTGGACGGTTAATCCAATCTGAATTGAGTGACCAAACTTGTTGTTTGGAGACGGCTGGAATTTCATCTTGCCAAGAGCGCCACATGTTACCGTTATCGATCGCATGTTGAGATGTGAAGATCACCTCTGGTGCATTAAGGACGACTTGCTCAATGCCGACTTGAGGGTAAGGGGAAGCACTGTTTGCAAAAATATTCTCACCACCACAAAACTCGAACACTTCACTTGGCCAGTGGCCTTGTGCGACCGAAATGATCGGCTTTTCACTTAACTGGTAAAAGTAGCGTACAGGAGAAGCGTCTTTATACTTATCTTTTAGAACCGCTAAGCGTTGTTTGTAGGCTTGGGCGTTTTTCAGGCCGACTTCTGGGTCATCTGAGTATTGACTAAGCTGCTCTATATTTGTCGCGATATTATCCAAGGTTTTTGTTTTTGAGTAGTAAATCTCAAAGCCAAATTGTTCTAGCTTTTCTAATTCTCTAGGCGGGTTTCCTGCTGGCCACGCTAAGATAAGGTCGGGTTGTAAAGCGATGATCTTCTCGACTTTAATTCCCTGATAGTTAGCAACTTTCTCAAGTTGTTGAGCTTGTGGGGGATAGTCACTGCGATCGCTGACAGCAACGAGTTTGTCGCCCAAACCAGCTTCATATGCCAGTTCTGTCGCATGTGGCGCAAGGCTGATGACTCGTTGAATGTCATCACTCGCCTGTGCTGAAAACGTAAATAAAACAGCACTGATAAGCAATGAACGGGAGTAACAAGTAGAGAGCAATTTATATTCCTTGATGGATGGCGAGCAATACGGCGCTTTGAAGAAGAATCCAAGCCATGATTCGCCAAGCGAGCATCTTTTGAAGTTGAGAAAGGTGTAATGCCGATGGAGCAATTCGGCCGCCTAATTTGGCGCGAATGGCTTTTTTGTCGTTGTAAATAGCAGGCCCGCCTAACGATAGCTCTAGTTTATGGCCTGCCGCAGTGATTAACCAAGCTGGGCCAGGCAAGGGCCAAGACTTACTTTGTTGCAGCATGTTCTGAAAGGTGTGAGTGGCTTTGGTGCCAAATACAATCATGAGTGCAAACAAGCGTAAGGGTATGAAATCGAGAACAGCAACAATGCGAATGACGGCTATACCAAATGGTGAAAACTCACTCCTGCTTGGTGACCATGCTCTGGCGAGCTCTGCAACCAATCGGTACATTAACGCGGCGATTCCACCACCAATGCCATACCAGAATAAAACGCAAATTACGTTTCTGCCGTAGCCCATGATGATCGTTTCGGCGCCTGCCTTACCTAATCCTAGAATAGAAAGGGTCTCGGTTTGACGGTTTACGACTGGAGAAAGTAATCGGCGTGCAAGTTTTTTATCTTCATTACCTAACGCTTTGATCAGTTGATTCGCGAGTTTTTCATTATTACGCCAATCTATCGCCAACAATAATAGCCCTAGCTCAAATAACTGAGGCTGCCAGACCAAAGGCTTGAGAGCCCAAAGAACAGCAAGTGCTGGTAAACACATTAGTAAGCTTGCTAGCGTACCCGACAATAAACTTTGTGAGTAACTATGATTATTGTTTACTTTGCTTGCGAGTAACTCTGCAAATTTATGCCAAAGAGTCGTGGGGTGCGCAGAGTAAGGAATAGGAAGAATTAAATGGAATAAAAGTGCGCCCCACATGACGAGGAGCACACCGTTCGCAAATATTTGTTCAAACATTGCTTGCATAACAGAGGGTTACTTCAGTAAATCAACCATCTTCAGCACCATTTCAGAAGAGCTTTGTGCTGCAAGAGGAAGGAACTCATCGAAGCTCATTGGAGATTCTTTGTCTGCTACGTCGGAAATTGCGCGAACCACTACAAATGGGACTTGGAATTGGTGACAAGCTTGAGCGATAGCTGATGCTTCCATTTCAACGGCAATTACTGAAGGGAAGTGTTTACGGATGAACTCTTGACGTTCTGCCGTGCAAACGAATGTATCGCCAGTACAGATCAGGCCACGCACTGCGTGCTTATCTTCCATTGCGGTTAGCGCTTTCTCTGCCACGGCCATTAATTTCTCGTCTGCTTTAAAGGCTGCTGGTTGACCTGCCATTTGACCAATTTCGTAGCCAAATGCTGTTACATCTGCGTCATGGTGACGAACTTCTGTAGAAATTACCACGTCGCCGAGGTTTAAACTTGCATCGAAGCCGCCAGCAGAACCTGTATTGATCACAACATCTGGTTGATACTCGCTTAGTAGAATTGAAGTACCAACCGCTGCTGCAACTTTACCAATACCTGACTGTAGCAATACAACATCAACACCGTTTAACTGACCTGAGAAAAAGGTACAACCGCCTTTGTTTACTTCTTGGATGTCAGTAATTGCTGTTTTTAGGATCGCAACTTCTTGCTCCATTGCTCCGATGATGCCGATTTTCATGTGTTATCTCTTTAAATAAAGTCGAAAGGAATAGTCGCTAAGTGTAGCAGGAACCAATCTAGTGAGCGACAGCAGCTTGTGCTATTGGGATTACTTAGTTAGTAATAACCCTTTTTGAGCCAGTATGCTTCTGAGCATTTCTGCTCGCTCGCGGTTCACCCCAAAATCTGAATGTCCCAACCGAGATTCAGAGCGCACAACTAGCTGATTATCAGCTAGTTTTAATTCTAAATCGTCGACAAATCGCATTAACTTCGTTGTACATTCTATTCGCAAATAGTTGTCTTGCTTCGCAGCTGTTTCTGCGCCAGGAAGTTCAAGTGCTGCCTCTTCAATTTGAGTGAGAGTGACGCCTTCTATTAACCAAAACTCTGTGAGTTGAAAATCATTACGAATATCTTGTGTCGAGACGCAATTCGGCTTGTCGCCGCATGGTTGCTCAGTTCTGTCAGTGATTGAAATATCGCTTTGGCTGCAAGCTGATAGAGCGAATATTGAGAGTAAAGATAAAGCCGTTTTCTTCATTGTTTTTCCTATTACTGGGTAAACAAATAGCACTACTATGATGGTAAAGATTATTGACGCAAAAAGAAAAAGGATCCATGAACAGGATCCTTTTATGTAAAATTGCTGAACGCTTAGATATCTAAATAATCCATGATCCCTTCTGCTGCTTTTCGGCCTTCATCAATAGCCGTCACAACTAAGTCGGATCCTCTCACTGCATCACCACCAGCAAATATCTTGGTATTAGTCGTTTGGTATTGGAACTCTTGTTGTTGGGGGGCTCTAATTCTTCCCCATTGATCAAGTTCCACTCCAAACGGTTCTAACCATTCCATTTTATGTGGCTGGAATCCAAATGCCATGATGACCGCATCGGCTTCAAGAATATGTTCACTGCCTGCAACAGGTTCTGGGCGACGACGGCCAGCTTCATCTGGCTCACCCAGTGCTGTTTTTACGACTTTAACACCATTAACTTTACCTTGAGTGTCAACTTCTAAACCAAGAGGTTGAAGGTTAAACATAAAGTTGACTCCTTCCTCTTTTGCGTTTTTAACTTCACGGCGGGAGCCAGGCATATTAGCCTCGTCGCGGCGGTATGCACAGATGACGTTACTTGCGCCTTGTCGAATAGACGTTCGGACACAGTCCATAGCGGTATCACCTCCGCCTAATACCACTACTTTCTTTCCAGCCATATCGACGAACGGGGCTGGGTTTTCCAATTCCATCACTTTATAGGTATTGGAAACAAGAAATGGCAGTGCATCGTACACGCCTGGTGCATTTTCGTTGTCTAAGCCTGCACGCATGTTTTTATACGTTCCCACACCCAGGAAAACCGCGTCGTAGTCGTCGACTAACGTTTGCAGGGCGATATCTTTACCGACCTCGACATTCATTTGGAATTCGACACCCATTTCGCTAAACACGCGGCGACGGTTTTCCATTACGCCTTTTTCGAGTTTGAATGAAGGGATACCAAATGTTAGTAATCCACCAATTTCCGGGTATCGGTCAAATACAACGGGTTTAACTCCGTTACGTACGAGTACATCGGCAGCGGCTAACCCTGCTGGACCAGCACCGATGATGGCGACTTTTTTGTCCGTCCACTCCACCTTTGACATGTCTGGCTTCCAGCCCATCTCAAACGCTTTATCGGTAATGTATTTTTCAATGTTGCCGATGGTGACGGCACCAAAGTCTTCATTCAAAGTACAAGAACCTTCACATAGGCGATCCTGCGGGCATACTCGGCCACACACTTCAGGCAGGCTGTTAGTTTGGTGAGAAAGCTCTGCTGCTTCAATAATTCTTCCTTCATTGGCGAGTTTGAGCCACTGAGGGATGTAATTGTGAACCGGACATTTCCATTCACAGTATGGGTTACCGCAATCTAAGCAGCGGTCAGCTTGAGCTTTAGCTTGCTGTTTGGTGAAAGGTTCATAAATTTCAACAAACTCAATTTTACGGATTTTGACGGGCTTCTTCGCTGGGTCTACGCGATTTACGTCAATAAATTGGTATACGTTCTGGCTCATATTTTGGCTCCTTCCAATTATTGCGCTTGAACACGTAGCTCTGCAGCACTTCGGCTTTGATGGCCTAGTAGTGTACGCAGATCAGCAGATTGAGGTTTAACTAGGTAGAACTTCGGAATCCATTCATCAAAGTTCGCTAAGATATCTTCAGCGTGGCTTGAACCTGTTTCTTCAAGGTGCTCAGCAATGAGGCCGCGAAGATGCTCTTGGTGAATGACCAGCTCTGACAAAGATATCGCGTCAACAGATTCACCATTTACACGTCCTTGGAAGTCGTCATTTTGGTCAAGCACATAAGCGAAACCTCCAGTCATCCCGGCGCCAAAGTTCACACCAGTCGCACCGAGTATGGCGACGATACCACCCGTCATATATTCACATGCGTTGTCGCCAGCGCCTTCGATGACAGCAATAGTCCCTGAATTACGTACCCCAAAACGTTCTCCGGCGGTACCTGCAGCAAACAACTTTCCTCCAGTGGCACCATACAAACAGGTGTTGCCGATGATGGTGGCTTCGTTACAAGTAAATGCAGTGCCTAAGTGAGGTTTGATAACTATCTTACCCCCGGCCATGCCTTTACCGACATAATCGTTAGCGTCACCAGTTAAATACAGTTCAACACCACCAGCGTTCCATACACCAAATGATTGGCCTGCGGTTCCGTTGAGATTCAGCTTAATTGGGGAGCCGGCCATGCCTTGGTTACCGTAACGCTTGGCTATCTCGCCAGAAATTCGTGCTCCTATCGAGCGATCTGTGTTGATTACATCGTAATAAAGGTTGGCGGCTTGTTTACTCTCAATTGCACTCAGTGCGTCATCCAGAATCTTTTGGTTGAGCTCTGCTTTATCAAAAGGAGCATTGGGCTCAGTCCAATAAACAGGGTGACCTGCAGGTGATACTGGCGTTTCTAAAATGCCAGATAAATCGAGTTTGTTTTGCTTAGCGGTCAAACCGTCGAGAGCTTCAAGCAGATCAGTACGGCCGATTAAGTCGGTTAGCTTTTCAACCCCTAATTCAGCGAGGTGCTGGCGTACTTCATCGGCTAGTCCGGTAAAGTAGTTCACCACCATGTCTGGTAGCCCTTTGAAGTATTCGCGGCGCAATGTTTCGTCTTGAGTCGCGACGCCTGTAGCACAGTTATTGAGGTGACAGATTCGCAAGAATTTACAGCCCATAGCAACCATAGGTGCAGTACCAAAACCAAAGCTTTCTGCACCTAAAATCGCGCCTTTAATGACATCGAGACCTGTTTTCAAACCACCATCAACTTGCAGGCGGATCTTATGACGAAGCCCGTTAGCAACCAGTGCTTGCTGAGTTTCGGCTAGCCCTAATTCCCAAGGACAACCAGCGTATTTCACTGAAGTCAGTGGGCTCGCAGCGGTACCTCCATCGTAGCCTGAAATAGTGATCAGGTCGGCGTAGGCCTTTGCTACACCTGTCGCGATAGTACCAACACCTGGTTCAGACACTAACTTCACTGAAACCAATGCGTTAGGGTTTACTTGTTTAAGATCGAAAATTAGCTGAGCCAAATCTTCGATTGAGTAAATATCATGATGTGGAGGAGGGGAGATCAGAGTGACACCCTGAACCGAATATCTCAGTTTAGCGATTTCTGCTGTGACCTTATGACCAGGCAGCTGACCGCCTTCACCTGGCTTCGCACCTTGCGCGACCTTGATTTGCAGAACATCCGCATTAGTTAGGTAATGTGGCGTCACGCCAAAGCGACCAGACGCAATTTGTTTGATGCGTGAATTTCGAACGGTGCCAAAACGTCGAGGGTCTTCACCACCCTCTCCTGAGTTGGAGTAACCACCCAAACGGTTCATTGCCGTTGCCAACGCTTCATGGGCTTCTGGACTAAGTGCACCAATCGACATCGCAGCGGAATCGAAACGTTTGAATAATTCGCTATTAGGTTCGACTTTTTCTAGTGGTAGTGGATTTTCTGTTTTCTTCAGTGACATAAGATCGCGAAGCATCGCGACCGGACGTGAGTTCACTTGCTGAGCAAAAGAATGATAATCTGACGCTTCGCCGGTCTTTACTGCGGTTTGCAGAGTGCCGACTACATCTGGGTTATAGGCGTGATATTCACCACCATGGACATATTTAAGTAGTCCACCATGTTCAATGGGTTTGCGTTTCGCCCATGCTTTGCGAGACAGATTGAAAATGTCTTGTTGGAAATCGCTAAAGCTTGCGCCTTGAATTCGAGTCGTTACGCCTCTGAAACAGAGTTCAACGACATCGCTATGTAAGCCAACGGCTTCGAAAAGCTGTGAACAGCGGTAAGAAGCAATGGTTGAAATCCCCATCTTCGACATGATCTTATATAGACCTTTGTTAATGCCGTTTTGGTAATTCTGCATTGCTTCACGGTAGTCTTTGTTTAGGGCTCCATCATCGATTATTTTACCTAGGGACTCATACGCAAGATATGGGTAGACGGCTGTTGCGCCAAATCCGAGTAAAACGGCAAATTGATGAGGATCTCTGGCCGTGCCTGTTTCAACAATGATGTTGGCGTCACAGCGAAGGTTAGTGTCTGCTAAGCGAGTTTGTACTGCACCCACCGCCATTGCCGCCGGGATTGGGAGTTTCCCTTTTTCTAATTGCTTATCAGAAAGAACAACTAATACAGTGCCGGCTTTAACTGCTTCTTCAGCTTGATCGCAAAGGTCGATGATCGCTTGCTTGAGATCTTTGTCGTCTGGATTGTAGTTAATGTCGAGAATCGAATGACGATAATGCTTTTGACTCAACCCAAGGAGTTGTTGCATGTCTGAGTAGAGTAAGATTGGAGAATCGAATGTAACTCGGTAAGCATGCCCGTCGGTTTCGCAGAAGACATTCATCTCTTGGCCAACGCTGGTGGCGAGAGACATGACGTGCTTTTCACGAAGTGGATCTATCGGTGGGTTGGTGACTTGTGCAAATTTCTGACGGAAGTAATCAGTGACTAGACGTTCTTTGGAAGACAATACCGCCATAGGTGTATCATCACCCATGGAGCCTACGGCTTCTTGTCCCATGTCACCTAGCACACGTAGCACCTGATCGACTTCTTCATTGCTCATCGCAAATTGTTTTTGATAAGTCGTCAGCTGATCTTTGTCGAAGCTTCGCTCACCTACTTGATCACCTTCTAGAGCAGAAAATGGCGTAAGTTTATGTACATTGTTTTCCATCCATTCTTTATAAGGATGGCGTCCTTTTAGATCATTATCGATCTCACTGGATTGCCACAGTTTGCCTCGTCGAGTATCGACGACGAGCAACTCACCGGGGCCTACACGGCCTTTTTCTGCGACCTCATCTGGAGCGTAGTCCCAAATACCGACTTCTGAAGCTAAAGTGATCAAGTTATCTTTGGTTATCACATAACGCGCAGGGCGCAGGCCATTTCTGTCGAGGTTACATGCCGCGTAGCGGCCATCGGATAAAACAATCCCCGCCGGACCATCCCAAGGTTCCATGTGCTTAGAGTTGAAATCATAGAATGCACGAAGATCTGGGTCCATGTCTGGGTGGTTCTGCCAAGCGGGCGGCACAAGCATACGCATTGCACGGAATACATCCATGCCACCAGCTAAGAATAGGTCGAGCATGTTATCTAGGCTGGATGAATCCGAGCCCGTTTCATTCACAAAAGGTGCTGCGGTCTGCAAATCTGGCAGCAGTGGCGAAGAAAATTTATATGCACGTGCTCGAGCCCATTGGCGGTTACCTTCAATGGTATTAATTTCACCATTGTGCGCTAAATAGCGAAATGGCTGAGCAAGAGGCCAACGCGGTTGCGTGTTTGTGGAAAAACGCTGGTGGAACAGACATATCGCTGATTCCATACGTAAGTCTGCAAGATCGAGATAAAATCTCGGAAGATCGGCAGGCATACACAAGCCTTTATAGACGATGACTTGCGTTGATAAGCTACAAATATAGAAATCTTTATCTTCGGTGATCTGTTTTTCAATTCTGCGACGAGCAATATATAAACGTCGTTCGATATCTCGTTCTCGCCAACCTGCAGGTGCTGAAATAAAGACTTGTTGGATGTCTGGAACTGAATCTTTGGCGATTGGGCCGAGGACCTCATCGTTAGTTGGAACTTGACGCCAACCTGCAACCGTTAGGGTTTCTTGTGCAAGTTCTTTATTAATAATGTCTTTTGCGGCTTGAGCTTTAATAGGATCTTGGCTGAAGAAAATCATGCCGATAGCATATTGTTTTCCTAGCTTTAGCTCGTTTTCTTCGGCGATTAATCTTAAGTAAGAGTCAGGCTTTTGTAGTAGTAGTCCACAGCCATCCCCTGTTTTTCCGTCAGCTGCGATACCGCCACGGTGGGTCATGCGGTCAAGTGCTGAAATTGCGGTTCGAACGAGTTTGTGGCTGGGCTGGCCTTCCATTTGCGCTATTAAACCAAATCCACAGTTGTCTTTTTCAAGACTAGGATCATATAGAGCCATTGCAATTCTCCCTTTGCTTCTCTGTCATCCAGACAGTAAATGACTAACTATTCATTATAGTCGTTGTATTTGCATAGTTATTTATTAATCGTTACTGAATCTGTTAACAATATTTATTGGTTTTATTTTCATCGATTTCACAACGTATAGCTAATTGTGCAAAAGGTCAAGTTTATGGTTATTTATCACGCAACCTTTGTAATACCTACGCAATTGTCTGGTTATGTTTATATATATCAATGGGATAAGGTTTTTAATGTTACAATTTTGCAACATTTATTTAAGGGGAAGAGCTGAGCGCAAAAACAAAAAAGGCTAGCATCGAGTGCTAGCCAAATATAAAAGTTAGGAAGGGTGTTGCTTTTCCTCTAGGCTAACGTCATTGACGTTAGCCCGAGAAATATTATGCGGAAAGCATTAGTGAATCGGCTTTCGCTTCTAGGTTTGAGTTGCCCATTAGGAAGTCATCAATGGCAATTGCACATTCACGACCTTCGTTAATGCAGCGAACGACTAGAGACTGACCTGTACGCATATCACCAGCGGAAAAAACACCTTTCTGGTTTGTTGCGTAACCTTCAGAAGCAACGTTACCGCGCTCGTCCAGTTTGATATCAAGTTGAGCAAGTACACCGGTTGGCTCTGGGTGTAGGAAACCCATCGCTAGGAATGCTTGGTCACATGGAATCACACGCTCTGAGTTTGCTACTTCATCAAATGTAGGGCGCTCACCTGGAGCTGCGTCTTTCCACACGATATCGGCGATACGCAGACCAGTCACTTCGCCTTGATCGTTACCGATGAACTCTTTAGTCAAGATGTTCCAGTGACGTTCACAGCCTTCTTCGTGAGAAGTCGTGGTCTTCATTATCATCGGGTATTGAGGCCAAGGCATGTTTGCTGGGCGTTTCTCTGGTGGGATCGGCATGATCTCAACCTGAGTAATGCTTGCTGCCTTATGACGGTTTGATGTGCCTACACAGTCAGAGCCAGTATCACCGCCACCGATAACCACTACATGCTTATCTTTAGCGTGAATCTCTTCTGTTTTCAGATCTAGGTTGTTAGCACGGCGGTTGTTTTGGCCAAGGAACTCCATGGCAAAGTGAACGCCTTTCAATTCACGACCTGGGATTGGTAGGTCACGTGGAACCGTAGAACCACCCGTCAGCAATACCACATCAAACTCTTGGCGTAGCTGCTGAGCGTTAACATCAACACCAATGTGTTGGTTAACTTTAAACTCAACGCCAGCTTCAGCCATTAGGTTGATCTTACGATCAATCACGTCCATGCCCAGTTTGAAATCTGGGATACCGAAACGCAGTAGGCCACCAACTTTCTCGTCACGTTCAAATACCGTCACCGAGTGGCCAGCGCTGTTTAGCTGTTCAGCTGCGGCTAGGCCTGCCGGGCCAGAGCCAACAATCGCTACGGTTTTGCCTGTACGAGAGCGAGGTGTTTTTGGTTTTGCGTACCCTTCACGGTACGCAGTTTCTACAATCGTTTTCTCGATATTACAGATGGTGATTGGGTCTTGGTTAATACCTAGTACACAAGCACTCTCACAAGGAGAAGGACACACACGACCTGTAAACTCAGGGAAGTTGTTGGTCGAGCTTAGGATGTTCCAAGCCTCTTCCCAGCTGTCACGGTAAACCGCGTCATTAAATTCTGGGATGATGTTACCAATTGGACAACCGCTGTGACAGAAAGGTACGCCACAGTCCATACAACGAGATGCTTGAGTATTGATCTTGTCGCCAAACTCTTCGTTAAGCACGAACTCTTTGTTGTCTTCAATACGAACCGATGGATCGAGCTTCTTTGGAAGCTCGCGACCGTGTTCTAAAAATCCAGTAGGCTTACCCATTATACTGCCTCCACTTCTTCCGTTTGTGCCTGTTGTGCTTCAGCTTTACGCTTCTCAAGAACTGCTTTGTAGTCGCGTGGCATAACTTTAATTAGTGATGCAACACTTGCTTCAAAGTTGTCTAGGAAAGACTGAGCAACTTCACTTCCTGTGAATTCAACGTGCTTGGTTAGCATATCTAGTAGAAGATCTTTATCTTCTTGTTCAATTGGATCTAGGTCTACAAGTTCAGGATTAAGCTTGGTTTCGAAGTCACCCGCTCTATCCCAAACATAAGCGACACCGCCACTCATACCCGCAGCAAAGTTACGACCTGTTGAGCCAAGGATAACGGCAACACCACCAGTCATGTATTCACAACCGTGGTCACCAACGCCCTCTACAACAACCTTCGCACCTGAGTTACGAACACAGAAACGTTCACCAGCCATACCGCGAATGAAAGATTCACCTGAGGTCGCACCGTAGAAACATACGTTACCAACCACGATGTTATCTTCAGCAACGATAGATGATTTCGCATCTGGGTACAGTACCAAAGTACCGCCAGACAGACCTTTACCCCAGTAATCGTTCGCGTCGCCTTCTACTTCGAACTTAACGCCTTTCGCAAGGAACGCACCGAAAGATTGGCCAGCACTACCGTGGAACTTAACGTTCATTGGTTGTGGTAAACCTTGGTCTTTGTAAACCTTCGAGATTTCGTTCGACAGCATGGTACCCGCAGAGCGGTCCGTGTTGATGATTGGGAAGGTCGCATTTACAGCTTCACCTTTCTCAAGTGCAGGAATCGCAGCTTGGATCAACTTGCGGTCTAGAACATCTTCTAGGTTGTGGTTTTGTTGTGTCTGGTTGTAGATACCATCTTCAGCACGCGCCTGTTCAATGTGCAGTACAGGTGTTAGATCTAGGTTCTTGTACTTCCAGTGGCCGATGTCGTCACGAACTTTAAGTTTGTGCGATTGACCTACCATCTCATCGATAGAACGGAAGCCAAGTTCAGCCATTACTTCACGTAGGCCTTCAGCCATGTATTGGAAGAAAGTTACTACGTCTTCTACGCGGCCGTCGAAACGCTCACGCAGAGTCTTGTTCTGTGTTGCGATACCAACAGGACATGTATTCTTGTGACACTTACGCATCATGATACAGCCTTCAACAACCAATGCTGCTGTTGCTACGCCCCATTCTTCAGCGCCAAGTAACGTAGCTACTGCAAGGTCACGTGGTGTTTTCATCTGACCATCTGACTGAACAACGATACGGTTACGTAGGCCGTTTTTCAGTAGTGTTTGGTGAGTTTCTGCTAGACCCAGCTCCCAAGGTAGACCTGTGTGACGGATAGAAGACATCGGAGATGCACCCGTACCACCATCAAAACCTGCGATAAGTACCACGTCAGCTTTCGCTTTCGCTACACCCGATGCAATCGTACCTACGCCTGCTTCCGATACTAGCTTCACGTTTACACGGCCATTACGGTTCGCATTTTTCAGATCGTAGATCAGCTGAGCCAAATCTTCGATTGAGTAGATATCGTGGTGTGGCGGTGGAGAGATAAGACCTACGCCAGGAGTCGAGTGACGCGTTGCACCGATCCAATCATCAACCTTATCACCAGGTAGTTGACCACCTTCGCCTGGTTTCGCACCTTGAGCCATTTTGATCTGCAGCTCATCAGCGTTAGATAGGTAGTAAGACGTTACACCAAAGCGACCAGAAGCCACTTGTTTGATTGCAGAGCGTTCCCAGTCACCGTTTTCTTTACGTTCGAAACGTGCTGGATCTTCACCACCTTCACCTGAGTTTGATTTCGCGCCAATGCGGTTCATTGCAACAGCCAGTGTTGAGTGAGCCTCGTGCGAGATTGAACCAAAGCTCATTGCGCCAGTAGCGAAACGCTTAAGAATGTTCTCGATGGGTTCTACTTCTACCAGAGGAATAGAGCCTGCAGGGTTTTTGATGAAATCCAGTTGGCTACGTAGTGTTGCTGCGTTGTCGCCTTGGTCATCGACTGCTTTTGCGTACTTCTTGAACTGGCCGTAGTCTTTGTTACGCGTCGATTCTTGAAGTAGAGAAATCGTTTCTGGGTTGAATAGGTGCTTCTCACCACGTTGTTTCCACTGGTAAACACCACCAACATCAAGGATCTGAGCTGGGATTTCACGAGCTGGGTAACCAACACGGTGACGAACCAGTACTTCACGAGCGATGTCGTCGATCGTTAGACCTTGAATACGAGAAACAGTACCGGTGAAATATTTTTCAACCACTGATTTGCTTACACCAAGTGCTTCAAAGATTTGTGCACCGTGGTAAGACTGCAGCGTCGAGATTCCCATCTTAGAGAAAATCTTTAGTAGGCCGCCGTTAACACCTTTACGGTAGTTATCGAATAGCTCACGTGGATGTACGTTTGGATCTAGTTTCTTCGTACGTTGTAGTTCAACAATCGTTTCAATAACTAGGTATGGGTTAACTGCGTTCGCACCGTAACCGATAAGCGTTGCAAAGTGGTGTGTCTCACGAGCGTCGCCCGTTTCAACAACGATGTCACACTTAGCACGTAGGCCTTTACGGATTAGGTGGTGGTGAACCGCACCAACGGCCAGCATAGCTGGAATAGCGGCATGGTTAGAGTTAACCGCACGGTCTGTCAGTAGGATGATAGAGTAACCATCAATCACTGCGTCTTCCGCGTATTGGCAGATACGCTTCAGTGCACGCTCTAACTTACCTTGGTCGCCATTTGCTTGGAATACGATATCCAGCGTCTTCGCTTGAAGGTGCTCGTTATCGATTGCACGCAGTTTTTCTAGCTCTGAGTTAGAAAGTACAGGAGACTCAAGCTCTACTTTTTGACAGTGTTCAGGTGTTTCAGTAAGTAGGTTCTGATCTTTACCTAGGTAAGTGTTCAGAGACATAACCATACGCTCACGAATCGGGTCGATCGGCGGGTTAGTTACTTGTGCAAACAACTGTTTGAAGTAGTTTGAAAGGTGCTGCGATTGGTGAGAAAGAATCGCTAGCGGCCAGTCAGCACCCATTGCAGAAAGTGGCTCGTAGCCCGTTTTCGCAAGAGGTAAAATGATTTCGTTAACTTCTTCAGAGCTCACACCAAACGATTGTTGTTTGTGGAGAAGTTTCTCTGGAGAAGGTTGGCTAAATTCGTTGCTCGCATCTGGTAGCTTTTTCAGGCTCAGAAGGTTCTCTTCAACCCATTTCTCATAAGGTTGTGCTTTAGCAATACTATCTTTCACTTCTTCATCAGAAATGATGCGGCCTTGCTCAAGGTCAGCAACGAAGATACGACCAGGCTGTAGACGACCACGGTACTCAACGTTTTCAGGTGCAATCTCAACAACACCAGACTCAGACGCCATCACTAGGAAGTCGTCTTTCGTTACTGTGTAGCGAGAAGGACGTAGACCGTTACGGTCAAGTGTCGCACCTACTTGAACACCATCGGTGAAACATACAGATGCTGGGCCATCCCATGGTTCCATTACGTTCGCGTGGTACTGGTAGAACGCGCGACGAGTTGGGTCCATGTTTTTGTTTTCTTGCCATGCTTCCGGGATCATCATCATCAGTGCGTGTGGCAGAGTACGACCTGAAAGAACAAGTAGCTCAAGCGCCATATCGAAGTTTGATGAATCCGAGCTACCTTCCTGACAGATAGGAAGCAGCATGTCGATTTCAGCTTGTGTAAACAGATCCGATTCTAGGATTGCTTCACGTGCTTTCATCCAGTTCAGGTTGCCGCGAACCGTATTGATTTCGCCATTATGCGCGATATAACGGAAAGGCTGAGCTAGACGCCAACGTGGGAATGTATTGGTAGAGAAGCGAGAGTGTACTAGTGCTAGAGCTGTTACCATGGTTGGGTTTTGCAGGTCTAGGAAGTACTGAGGAACTTGTTCAGTTGTTAGCTGACCTTTGTACACCAATGTCTTGTAAGACATAGAGTTGATGTAGAAGTCATCACCGATATTTGAAACGCTTTCTAGACACACGCGAACGGTGTAGTTACGTAGAACGTACAGTTTGCGCTCAAGCTCTTCTGGAGTAATACCAGGGCCGCCAGAGATAAATACGTGTTCAAATTGAGGTTCAGTGCTTAGTGGGTCAGCACCAATCATTGAATTGTCAGTTGGAAGTTCACGGTAACCGATTACTTCTAACTCAAGGCGTTGTGCATTGCGTTCTAGAATGTCACGACACTGTGCACGTTTGTGTTCATCTTTAGGGAAAAGTACAACACCAACACCATATTTTTCAAAAGATGGCAGCTTAATTCCAAGCTTTACGGCTTCTTCTAGTAAGAATTCGTGCGGCTTCTGTAGCAGGATACCCGCACCATCACCAGAACACGGATCGCAGCCTTGGCCGCCACGGTGTTCCATACGTGCAAGCATATCGAGTGCTTGAGTTACTACATCATGAGATTTGCGATTCTTTAGATGTGCAACAAAACCGATACCACAAGCGTCATGCTCCAATTCAGGAGTATACAGACCCTGTGAGTTCTGCTCTTGATCTACCATAGATACATCCTTCCAGTTAAATCTAGGCGCAACTTATTTGTATAAAGTCAGCCTTGTCCTTTTATATTTATGGGTCTAAACCTGCCTATGCTGGCGGTTTGAATCCTTTCCGTATCTCGCAGGAAAAGTATTGCGAGAAAAACAATCCTTGGTGATATCCGTTTATTTTTAGCCACAAACTAGTGGTTTATATCGGTGGGAGTGGGATATCACCGATTTATCTGCAAGCGATTCTGTAACTAAAATCACAAAAAATGCAGATATGTGTAAGTATCCTACAATTTTGTACTGGTTAATTGCAATGAAAGTTACGTCGTGTAGACCAATTTTTTCGCCTTTGCATGAATAAAGTGCGTCACAAATGCGCAACATTAGGCAAATAGTACCTATTTTTTGAATGTTTATTGATATTTGATAGGTTGCTCGCAAATCACTTTGAGTATTGTGTCTGGCTTAATTTTGCAAGGATGTAATTTATTTTCAAAAATGGAGTGAGATTCATTCTTATCCACTAGGTTGACCCTGATTATGCAGTTACATGAGTTGGTAAATACAATTGGCCAAGATTTACAGCGCCGTTACGGCGAGAAAGTACACAAGCTGACGTTGCATGGTGGTTTCAGTTGTCCAAATCGAGATGGCACAATAGGCAGAGGTGGTTGTACTTTTTGCAACGTGGCGTCGTTTGCTGACGAACAAACCCAAGTGAAAAGCATTGTGGAGCAACTGACCGATCGTGCGGGGGAAATTACGCGCGCGAAGAAATACTTAGCGTACTTTCAAGCGTACACGAGTACTTACGCAGAAGTTCAAGTGCTTAAAAATATGTATGAAGAAGCATTGAAAGCGGCAGATATCGTAGGGTTATGTGTCGGAACTAGGCCTGATTGTGTTCCTGATGCGGTGTTAGAATTACTTTCTGATTATGTGCAGCAAGGCTACGAAATTTGGCTGGAGCTTGGCTTACAGACAGCCAACAATCAAACACTTAAGCGAATTAATCGTGGTCACGACTTTGCTATATATGAATCCATTACCCGAAGGGCTAGAGCCTTGGGAATCAAAGTATGTACGCATTTAATTGTCGGGCTTCCAAAAGAAACAAAAGCCGATAATCTGAATACGTTAGAGCAAGTTTTAAACGTGGGTACCGATGGTATTAAGCTTCACGGTTTGCATATTGTTGAAGGAAGTACCATGGCGAAAGCGTGGAAAGCAGGGCGATTAGATGTGCCTAGCCTTGAAGAGTATGTTGATATTGCCACTGAAATGATTCAAGCCACTCCTGAGCACATCGTCTACCACCGAGTCTCTTCTGCAGCTCGTCGCCCAACTTTATTAGCGCCACTTTGGTGCGAAAATCGTTGGTTAGCGATGACCGAAATTGGTCGCTCGTTGAATCGTAGTGGGGCACAAGGCTGCCTAGCTGGGAGTACTTTCGAATACATCAAACCTGTATTATCAGCAGATAAAATGACCATAGAATGATATATTTATTAATGGTGATTGATGATAATAAAAAGAGGGTAAATGGAGCAGGTTTTAGATTGGCTGTGGAACTCAACGGATGGCTACGGTTTCGATATCGTTGTTGTGGTTTTATGCGTTCTTATTTGCGGCTTAGTTTACTCTTGGTATCAATCTCATTTAAAACATTTGTTGTTAGACTCCCCTGCTGCGGTATGCCTGATTGATGCCCGTAACGGTGAACTATTAAAAGCTAACCGACAGGCAATGCAACTATTAGGTATTCGCAAGGTTGGGAGCGCTTTTCGCTATCCTAAAAATACCGTTTCTGATTCTATTCTTGCCTTTTTAGACCGCCAGCCTAAACCTTCTTTTTCAAACAAAAACTATGTATGGGAGTTATCGACCTTTGATGTATTGAGGCTGAGCCTTACTGGTCGAAAAGTGTTTTTTCATGGTCGCCGAACTTGGTTGTTGTACGCCAGTGCCGCGCAAGTGACAGACAATGATCACAATGCAGAAATGAAAGTATTAGGCGTAGCAAAAACCGCTTTGGATTCTTTGTCCGAGCTTATTTATGTCAAAGACAATGAAGGTCAATTGATCGCAACGAACCGGGCCTTTAAAAAGTTTTGGCAAGACCGTCATGATGAGGGACTTGTCGATATTACGGGCAGCTTGATGAAAGGAAGAGTCAGCCAACGTTCGTGGACGACAGACCATGAAGGGCGTAGCTGTTTACTTGAGACCTATCAAAACGTGCTTCTTTCTGAGCAAGGTGAAAACCTCGGCTTACTATCGATCAGCCACGATGTGACCGATTGGCATGACATGCAGCAGCAACTGCGCAATGAAATGGAAAGACGTAAAGATACCGAAGTGGCTTTGGCGCAGCGCGACACCATTTTACAGAACATTCTTGAAGCAAGCCCGGATTCCATTGGTATCTTCAATGAGAACATGGTGTATCAGGCATGTAATAAGCCATTTGTCAGCGCTTTGGGTATCGGTGACGTTAACGATTTGATTGGCAAGCGCTTACAAGATGTTGTGCCAGATGAAATGTACGCAAGGCTTTCTGATACCGATAGCCAAGTTCTGCACCAGAATAAGTCTCTGCGTTATCTTGATAAAACGGTGTCGAGTGATGGCAGCCTGACTTGGTACGATGTCGTGAAATCTCCATTTAGAGATCCTGCTTCTGGCACCAACGGCGTACTTATCATGGCCCGTGATGTATCAGAGCGTTACCTCGCAGAACAAAAGCTTGAAGAAGCTAACTTGGAACTTGAACGCTTAAGCTTTATGGATAGTTTGACTCAAGTGTCGAACCGTCGTCGTTTCGATGAACAGCTATCGATTTTATGGCACCACCATGTTCGAGAAACCTTACCTATTACCGTTATGCTGTGTGATATCGATTTCTTTAAAGGCTATAACGATTTCTATGGTCATCAACGGGGCGATGAGGCTTTAGTCCAAGTATCACAAGCTTTCTTGAAAGTATTGAATCGTTCCTCGGATTGCGTCGCTCGTTACGGTGGTGAGGAGTTCGCATTCTTGCTACCTAATACTACGGGAACTGGCGCAGAGCTGGTGGCTAAGCGAATCCACCAAGAAATTGCTGACCTGAAACTAGAACATGAAAAGTCGACTGTGTCTGAATTTGTCACCGTTAGTCTTGGCATCATTTCCTATACGCCATCACCGGGTGATTCTATGGACTCAGCGGTAGCGTTAGCTGATAGTGCTCTTTATCAAGCGAAAGCAAACGGGCGAAATCAAACATGCCTTCATCCTTCTTCTTTAATTTAGTTAGATACTCCACAGATTAAGCTATATCAACGCTTCCATGTGAGTGAGACGCTTACCTGACTTAGTTAAACAGGTTAGAATATCGCTAGTCTTATCGCATGGAGCGCTAAATGAAACCCATGAAAAATCTCGCCCAGTACTATGTAGATTTACTAGTTAAACTGGGGATTGTCCGCTTTTCGATTCTTCTTGCCTTAGCTTTGGTTGCATTGGCTGTTGTCGTGCAAGTCGGCATTACTCTCGCATTAAAAGGTAACGTTGACGATATCGATATTGTCCGTTCTGTCTTCTTTGGTTTAGTCATTACGCCTTGGGCTGTGTATTTCTTATCCGTAGTCGTGGACCAACTTGAAGAGTCTCGTCAGCGTTTATCAAAACTCGTTTCTAAGTTAGGTGACATGCGCTCTCGTGACCAAGAGCTGAATAGTCAGCTTCAGCTTAATATTGAAAAGCTTAATCAAGAGATTGAAGAGCGTGAAAAGGCGGAAGAAGCGCGCCAAGAAGCAATGAAAGATCTTGAAAATGAAGTATTTCAGCGTGAGCGAACTCAATTAGAACTCGCAGAGAGAACCGCGCTGTTACGTTCATTTATCGATGCTTCCCCAGATCTGATTTATTACCGAAATGAAGAGGGCATTTTCTCGGGTTGTAACCGAGCGATGGAAGAACTGACTGGTAAGAAAGAAAGCCAGTTGGTCGGTCTAACTCCGTGGGAAGTTTACAGCAAGGAAGTGGCGCAGCAAATTGTCGATACCGACCAAAAAGTATTTGCAGACAACCAAGCGCTGACCTACGAACAGTGGCTAGAGTACCCAGATGGTCGAAAGAATTACTTCGAACTGCGTAAAGTACCTTTCTACAGTAAAGATGGCCGCCACCTTGGATTAGTCGGTTTCGGGCGTGATATTACGGAACGTAAACGACATGAAGAATCGTTAGAAAAAGCCAGCCGCGATAAAACCACATTTATCTCAACGATCAGCCATGAACTAAAAACGCCGTTGAACGGTATTATTGGTTTGAGTCGTATGTTGCTAGATAGCCAGTTAACGCAAGAGCAGCGTAAACATATGCAGACGATCAAAGTCAGTGCTGTGACGCTAGGTAATATTTTTAACGATATTATCGATATGGATAAGTTTGATCGAAACAAACTAGAACTTTTCCCGACCCCGCTTAACTTTGAAGATTTTGTCGCTGAGATGGAGAGCATTTCAGCGTTGATGGCAGAGCAAAAAGGGCTTCGTTTCGATTTAGAGAGGCTGTCTGAGTTACCAGGAATCATAGAAGCCGACGGTACTCGCTTAAGACAAGTACTGTGGAACCTTATCAGTAATGCGATGAAGTTTACCAAAGACGGTGGCGTGGTGATGACAGTCAGTGCAGATGTTGAAGATGGTTTTGCGAACATCACCATGGAAGTGGAAGACACTGGTATCGGCATCCCTGAAAGCGAAGTTGAGAAGATTTTTGCAATGTATTACCAAGTGAAGTCTGGAAAAGACAACTTGCATGCTGTTGGCACAGGGATTGGCTTAGCGGTATCTAAACAGCTTATAAATATGATGGATGGTGATATCTACGTAAGTAGTGAAGAAGGCTTCGGCAGCACCTTTACGGTTTCGATTCGCGTGCCTGTCACTCAAGATACTCAAGTGCTTAAAAAAGTGATTCGCAAGCAACCTAAACTGAAAATCTTTATGGTGGAAGATATTGAGCTGAATGTCACAGTAGCGCGTTCGTTGCTCGAAAGTTTAGGACATGAAGTGACGGTAGCGATGACAGGTCAAGATGCTCAAATTGAGTTTGTCCCAGAACAATATGATCTAGTGCTATTGGATATTCAGCTGCCTGATATGACTGGGTTTGATGTCGCACATTATTATCGAGATAAGTACCCAGAATTACCGCCGCTTGTCGCGCTCACGGCCAATGTTCTGAGTAATAAGCAAGAGTACATTGAAAACGGTATGGATGAAGCGATCAGTAAGCCGCTCTCTGTGAAAGCGATTCAAGATGTGATTGCTGAGTTTATTGAATGTGAAGTGGAAAAAGCGCCAGTAGAAGTTGCCAAGCCGAAGCCAAGTATGTCCGTGGATACTTCTTTGCTCGATATGGACATGTTGGAATCGTACATTGATATTGTTGGTCCACAGCCAGTGCTTGATAGCATCAAGATGTTTGAAGATATGATGCCGGATTACATGGCGATTCTAAATTCCAATATGGTGGCAAAAGATCAAGCGAGTATTGTTTCTGAAGCTCATAAAATCAAAGGTGCAGCAGGGTCGATAGGTTTGAAACGCATTCAGCAAGTCGCTCAAAAAGCTCAATCTCCTGATTTACCTGCATGGTGGGAAAATGTGGCAGATTGGGTTGATGAAATTAATAATGAATATCAAAATGATATCGATGTTCTAAAAAGTTGGTTAAACCAAAGGTAACAGAATGAAAAAAATTGCATTAGTGGGTTTACTGGCGTTAGCTGGCTGTACTACAACAGCGGTAAGCTGGCAGCAAGATAATCAAATCGAGGTTGCACAATCGACGGTGACCTTAAAAAGTAATCTGTGGCTAAACAAGATGCCAACGATTGGTGAAGAGCAAGATAAAAATTTACATGGTGCTTTGTACTTAGAAGCTAACAATGATCTTCCTGCTGATTTAGCAGTAAAAAGTGTGTCGATTAAGCAAGGTGATAACACGTGGATGATTGATGGAGACGCTTTAGAGTTGCGTACTCACAATGAAACTCAGTGGGAAGTGGCTTTTGTATGGCAGCTGGCCATCGACAATACAAAAACGGTGGACGTGGCATTAGAGCTAGAACATGGCGGTAACGCGCAATGGCTGGTGGAATCTGCCGTGAACATTGACTCTGTATATTAGAGCGGTTTACCCAGTAACAAGTATAAAAAAGGGTGATGTGTCGAACACATCACCCTTTTTTAATTTTGAGGTGTTTTAAAAGATTACTCTTCTAAGTCACCGCAGAAACGGTAGCCTTCACCGTGAATTGTCGCGATGATTTCCGGAGTACCTGACACTGATTCAAAGTGCTTACGGATACGACGGATAGTTACGTCTACTGTACGATCGTGTGGCTTAAGCTCACGGCCTGTCATCTTTTTCAGAAGGTCAGCACGAGTCTGAATCTTGCCTGGGTTTTCACAGAAGTGAAGTAATGCACGGAACTCAGAACGAGGCAGTTTGTAACCTTCGCCATCAGGACTAACCAGTGAACGGCTGTTGATATCTAAAATCCAACCATTGAATTCGTATTTCTCAACGCTACGTTTTTCTTCCGTTACAGCACTTGTGCTCATAGAACGGTTAAGAAGGTTACGTGCACGAATAGTCAGTTCACGTGGGTTAAATGGTTTAGTGATGTAATCATCAGCACCAATTTCTAGGCCAAGGATCTTATCAACTTCATTATCACGGCCAGTTAAGAACATTAGCGCTACATTTGCTTGCTCACGTAATTCACGAGCTAACAATAGGCCATTCTTACCAGGAAGGTTGATATCCATAATCACCAAGTTCACTTGGTTGTCAGATAGCACTTGGTGCATCTCTTCACCATCGCTGGCCTCAAAAACAGCATATCCCTCTGCTTCAAAAATACTCTTAAGAGTGTTACGAGTTACTTGCTCATCTTCTACGATAAGAATCTGCGGGGTTTGCATTTGGCGGTACCTAAATTTGTGACGAAACTGTGCTAATAGAATAAATTCTAGGCAAAAACATAACATACAGGTAATGTAATTTTGATAATAACCCAAAGTTTTCCAAAAAAACACTTACTTCAGCTATCCGCCATCCTTGAAGCTCTGCCTGAAAACGTAATTCCGAGTACGCCCTTTTGTCATTCTGTTAGTAATTGCTGAGAATTCTATAATGTTAACAGCTTGCTAACAATGCGAGAATGTTAATTCCATTCACTTTGTTGATTTATATCAATTGCTGAAATGTAACAAACTCTAATAGTATAAATACCAATATAACAGGAGCTCATTTGATTATAGACTCGAATCTTTGGCATGCTTATGCATCATCATACTTTCAATTTTCTGAGCTACCTTGTGATGACCGTTTCATAATAATTACAGCTTGGAACCCAAGAAGTGCCATACTGTCTATAGAAGAGAATAGACGAAATAATCAACAGCTTCAGAAAGGCTTATCGAAACACAGTTATACGTAAGGTGCGGTAGGTGATGAGCTGCTTGAATGGATTGAAGAAAGCTACGCAGTAGTAATGGAAGTAGAGCACGCCATTCGACTTGCTCAAAAATATCATCAAAATGCCATTTACTATGTGTCAGAAAAACAATTGTTTTTGCAGTCGTGTATTGGCGATAAGCAACACGAGTGCCTAGGAGATTTTCATTCTCGGCAAATTGCATGTCGAGAGTAACAATAAGATTTCATAACTATACGAGAGAGCAGTAAGAACTTAGCCAGAAGTTGATTTCCGGCAGCTCTTATCTCATGGAGGAAATATGCAAGACATTACACCGGATTTGTGTGACCAGTTTGAAGATCAGGTTACTCTGTTAAACATGCCTTTACAGAATTTTGGGCAGAAAGGAGCGTTCTGGGGAAAAATTGTGACGGTACGTTGTTATCACGATAACTCCAAGGTGCGTGAGATGTTGGAAACAGACGGTAAAGGGAAAGTTCTTGTTGTCGATGGGCATGGATCTTGTCAAAGAGCATTGCTTGGTGATCAATTAGCAATTCTTGCGATTGAAAATGGTTGGGAAGGCGTCATTGTGAACGGTGCGATTCGTGATGTTGGAATGATGTCTCAAATGGATCTAGGTGTTCAAGCACTCGGTGCTTGCCCATTTAAGACGGAGAAACGTGGTGCAGGGGATGTGAATGTGACTTTGACGATTCACAATCAGTTGGTACAACCGGGAGATTACGTTTACGCAGATTGGAATGGTGTGCTTTTGTCTGAGCATCAACTCATTAACTAGAACCTAAACCCTAGCCCAACTTCTATACCTTGTTGCCACTCTTCGTAATCGAGAGTGGCATGTATATCTAGGTTTTCGGATAACTTCATACGACTAGACACTTCTGCCCCAACCCCTGATTCCTTTTCGTCATTCACTTCATTCACATAGGTATGAAATGTACTATTGAGTGAAATCTTGTCAGAGATTTGGTAGCTCACACCACTCAGAAAGCCGTTCTCGTTACCTAGCGTTGAGTTGTTTACTCTCGCGCCTACATACAAATCGATACTCTTAAATACATTGTATGAGTAGCCGCCATCTATTTTCCAAATATCGAAGTTTTCACTTGAAGGTGATTGACTAGACAGAAAGAATTTATGGACGGGTTCATTCGATTGAGAAGGTAGTTCAGGTAAGGACGTTGCGTGAGATATTGCGGGCACGACCAAGGACAAAAGAAATAGCAGTTTTCTCATTACCCACTCCTTGGTCTTAATTATTATTTATTATGCGATAGCGTGATCAATTAAAGCATATAAATATGCGTATTGCTGCAATATCTATATAGCAATTAGTTATTAGCGATTGTGCAAGCGTGTTCATATTTGGTAACTGCTTGAACTAAGTGGAAGTTTATTGTTTGTACAAAATGATTAAAAAGTAGAAGTTTTTTCATTGAAATGACGCTTTTCGACTAAAAACAGCCTGAATGTAAAAAAAAATCAACTTTTCATTGACGTGGGCTACCAAAAATTGATACACGTAGAGTTAAGCAAACGCAGAGAATTAAACGAAGATTAATATGCAGAACACTCGCCACCTAGTAATGACCACAACCATTATTATTACCGACATTACAATTGTTGGGGCAGGCTGCTAAGTAACGGATTTAAAAGAAAAGGCCTGTATCCCACAAGATACAGGCCTTTTTTTGTACCAATTTTTTATGATTTATGGAGGAAGGGATGCGAGTTCTTAAATTTGGAGGCTCATCGTTAGCCGATGCAGATCGCTTTTTACGAGCAGCGGATATCATTGCTAATAATGCCCAGCAAGAAGAAGTAGCTGTTGTATTATCAGCGCCGGGTAAAACCACAAATAAACTGGTTGCTGTCATTGATGGCGCGTTAAAAAATGGTGAAGCTGAGCTACAAATCAGTGAACTTGAATCGTCATTTAAAGAGTTATTTGAAGGTATTAAAGCAGTATTGCCAAACTTAGAGGGTGCTGCTTTTGACAACCAAGTAAAAACGTCACTTTCTCAACTTCGCCAATTTGTACATGGCATCAATTTATTAGGCATGTGCCCTAATAATGTGAACGCTCGTATTATCAGCAAAGGTGAGCGCGTTTCTATCCAGTTAATGAAAGCGGTATTAGAAGCGAAAGGGCAACCCGCTAGCTTGATCGATCCTATTCAATATTTATATGCTCAAGGTGATCACCTTGAAGCTATGGTCGACGTTGAGGTTTCTACGCAAAACTTCCGCCAATCTCCACTTCCTGTTGGCCACGTAAATATCATGCCTGGTTTTACTGCTGGTAATGACAAAGGTGAACTCGTCACTCTAGGCCGTAACGGTTCTGACTATTCTGCTGCTGTTCTAGCTGCATGTTTACGTGCAGACTGTTGTGAAATCTGGACAGACGTAGATGGTGTATATAACTGTGACCCTCGTTTAGTCGATGATGCTCGCTTACTGAAATCGTTAAGCTACCAAGAAGCGATGGAGCTGTCGTACTTCGGCGCTTCAGTGCTGCACCCTAAAACGATTGCACCGATTGCTCAGTTCCACATTCCTTGCCTAATCAAGAATAGCTTTAACCCTCAAGGCGCGGGCACGTTAATTGGCCAAGATACTGGCGAAGATAATTTAGCTATTAAAGGCATTACGACACTCAGCGATTTGACCATGGTGAACGTGTCTGGTCCTGGTATGAAAGGCATGGTTGGAATGGCAAGTCGCGTATTTGGCGCTATGTCATCAGCCGGTGTTTCGATTGTACTCATCACTCAATCTTCTTCTGAATACAGTATCAGTTTCTGTATTGAATCAGCGGATAAAGCTCAAGCTCAGCAAGTGCTTTCTGACACATTTGAACTAGAGCTTAAAGATGGTCTATTAGAGCCCGTTGAGTTTATGGACGACGTTGCTATCGTCACTTTGGTTGGTGATGGTATGCGCACTTCTCGCGGCGTTGCATCTCAGTTTTTTGCTTCATTAGCGGAAGTTAACGTAAATATTGTGGCGATTGCACAAGGCTCGTCAGAGCGTGCGATTTCTGCGGTGATCCCTGAAGATAAAATTTCAGAAGCGATCAAAGCGTGTCATGAGAACCTATTTAACTCTAAGCACTTCCTTGATGTGTTTGTGGTTGGTGTTGGTGGTGTTGGTGGTGAGCTGGTTGATCAAATTAAGCGTCAGCAAACTAAGCTAGCAGAAAAAGGCATTGTGATTCGAGTATGTGGTTTAGCAAACAGTAAGGGCTTACTGCTTGATAGCGAAGGTTTACCACTTGAGCAATGGCGTGATCGCATGTCCGATGCAAGCGAAGACTTTAGCTTGTCACGTCTTGTGGCTTTAGTACAGCGCAACCACATCATTAACCCGGTATTAGTTGACTGTACGTCTAGTGAGTCGATTGCGAACCAATACGCTGACTTCCTTGCGGCTGGGTTCCACGTGGTTACTCCAAACAAGAAAGCCAATACCGCAAGCATGGCTTACTACCATCAGCTTCGTGGAGTTGCACGTAATTCACGCCGTAAGCTGATGTACGAAACAACGGTAGGTGCGGGTCTTCCCGTTATCGAAAACCTACAGAACCTAATCTCTGCTGGTGATGAACTTGAGAAATTCAACGGCATTCTGTCGGGCTCTCTTTCTTACATCTTCGGTAAGCTAGATGAAGGCATGACACTAAGCCAAGCAACCAACATTGCTAAAGACAATGGCTTTACTGAGCCAGATCCTCGTGATGATCTATCTGGTATGGATGTGGCGCGTAAGCTACTTATCCTTGCTCGTGAAGCTGGCATGGCACTTGAACTTGAAGATGTTGAAGTTGACCAAGCTCTACCACCTGGCTTTGATGATTCAGGCAGCGTTGAAGAGTTTATGGCACGTCTACCTGAAGCGGATGCATACTTCCAAGAGCAATCTGCGATTGCTGCGGAAGAAGGTAAAGTACTGCGTTATGTGGGTGAAATCGCAGACGGTAAATGCAAGGTTCGCATTGCGGCTGTCGATGGCGACGATCCAATGTTTAAGATCAAAGATGGTGAGAATGCTCTGGCCTTCTACAGCCGTTACTACCAGCCGATTCCACTAGTATTGCGTGGTTACGGTGCGGGTACTGAAGTAACTGCCGCAGGTGTTTTCTCTGACGTGATGCGTACTCTAGGTTGGAAATTAGGGGTTTAATAATGAGTTCAAGTGATATGGATGTTGTCGTTTACGCTCCTGCTTCAATCGGAAATGTTAGCGTAGGTTTTGATGTATTAGGTGCTGCTGTGTCTCCAATTGATGGCACGCTATTGGGTGACCGAGTACTAGTAAAATCGGGCAGTGAAGCTTTTACATTAAAAACAGCAGGTAGCTTTGTGTCTAAGCTGCCTACCGAAGCAAAAGAAAACATTGTTTATGATTGCTGGGTAGTATTCGCTCGCGAGTTGGCGAAAAAAGGCGGCGAGCTAAAGCCGCTTGAAATGACACTCGAGAAAAACATGCCAATCGGCTCTGGGTTAGGTTCAAGTGCTTGCTCGATTGTTGCGGCGCTAGACGCGTTAAACCGCTTCCATGGTCAGCCATTAAATGAAATGGAACTGCTTGCCTTAATGGGCGAGATGGAAGGGCAGATTTCTGGTGGTATCCACTATGATAATGTGGCGCCATGTTACCTAGGTGGCTTACAGCTAATGCTGGAAGAATTAGGCATCATTAGCCAAGAAGTGCCTTGTTTTGATGATTGGTACTGGGTGATGGCTTACCCTGGGATTAAAGTTTCAACGGCTGAAGCTCGAGAGATTTTACCTTCCCAGTATCGCCGCCAAGATGTGATTGCTCATGGGCGCCATCTAGCAGGCTTCATCCACGCGTGCCACTCGGGCCAGCCTGAGCTAGCGGCTAAGATGATCAAAGACGTGATCGCAGAACCATATCGTGAGAAACTGCTTCCAGGGTTTGCAGATGCGCGTAAATACGCTGCTTCTGCCGGGGCTTTGGCTACTGGTATTTCTGGTAGTGGTCCAACTCTGTTTAGCATTTGCAAAGAACAAGATGTCGCTGAGCGTGTTGCACGCTGGTTAGAACAAAATTACGTACAAAATGAAGAAGGATTCGTTCACGTTTGTCGTTTAGACAAGCAAGGATCGATCGTTACAGGAAGTGAGCTATGAAGCTGTACAACATCAAAGAAAATGACGAACAAGTATCTTTTGGCCAAGCCGTGCGCCAAGGGTTAGGCCGTAACCAAGGTTTATTTTTCCCATCAGAATTGCCTAAGTTTGACGATATCGATGCACTACTTGCAGAAGACTTCGTTACGCGCAGTGGTAAAATTCTTTCGGCTTTAATTGGCGATGAACTTCCAGCTGAGCAAGTAAATCAATTGGTTGATGCTGCATTTCAATTTCCAGCACCAATCAACAAAGTAAAAGATGGCGTTTATGCACTAGAGCTATTCCACGGCCCAACGCTAGCCTTTAAAGATTTCGGTGGCCGCTTTATGGCTCAATCTTTAGCTGCGGTTTCTGATGGCGGTAAGATCACTATCCTTACAGCAACGTCTGGTGATACTGGTGCTGCCGTCGCTCATGCTTTTTACGGCATGGAAGACATCAACGTAGTGATCCTTTACCCGAATGGCAAGATCAGTCCTCTTCAAGAGAAGTTGTTCTGTACTCTAGGTAAGAATATTCATACGGTCGCAATTGATGGCGATTTCGATGCCTGTCAGGCATTAGTGAAGCAGGCTTTTGACGACGCAGCATTGCGTGAAGAGATTGGTCTCAACTCTGCAAACTCAATCAACATCAGTCGTTTAATGGCTCAGATCTGTTATTACTTTGAAGCGGCTTCTCAGCTAAGCAAAGAACAGCGTGAGAACCTAGTGATTTCAGTGCCAAGTGGTAACTTCGGTAACTTAACCGCTGGTCTGCTAGCAAAAGCACTGGGCCTACCAATTAAACGCTTTATTGCTGCGACCAATGAAAATGATACGGTGCCACGTTACCTAGAAACGGGTAAGTGGGATCCGAAACCAACCGTTGCAACGACTTCAAATGCGATGGACGTAAGTCAGCCAAACAACTGGCCACGTATTGAAGAACTTTGCCAACTGAAAGGGTGGGGGTTAGATACGCTAGGTAAGGGTAAAGTATCTGATGAACAGAGCGCTGAATCAGTACGCGACCTAAAAGCACAAGGTTACCTATGTGAGCCACATGGTGCGATCGCTTACCGTCTATTAGACGAGCAACTGCAAGATGGTGAAACTGGCTTATTCTTATGTACGGCTCACCCTGCGAAGTTTAAAGAAGTGGTTGATGACATTCTTGGTTCAGACATCGATCTTCCAGGCCCGTTAGCGAAGCACGCAGCGATGGATTTATTGTCTGAGAATCTTGCTAACGACTTTGATGCTTTAAAAGAAGTACTACGTCGCGTTCAAAAATAGACTCACTTTAGAAGTAACAGCGAAAGGTGAATGACTTGTCATTCACCTTTTTTATTGAAAAGAATCGGAGGTGGTTATGAAGTTCTTAATATTTTTAGGTTCAGTAAGAGAAAGTACTCCGCCTCGCCCTGCAAGATTGGGAATGCGAGTCAGTAAAGCGTGCCAACGATTACTACGTAGTGCTTATCGTGAACATGATGTCGAGATCATCGATCCACTAGATTATGACTTTGGTGATGTTTTCAAACCGGAATTTTCATATCGCCGCTCTGCTGTGCCGACAGACTTAAAGGCGTTGGCTGAGAAAATTAAGCAGGCCGATGGCTATTTAATGGTGAGTCCAGAATATAATCACTCAATGAGTCCAGCGCTAGCACACATGCTCAACCACTTCGGTAGTTCTCTGTTTTCTTATAAACCAAGTGCAATTGTTACCTATTCCGCTGGTCAATGGGGCGGAGCGAGAGCGGCAGTATCGATGCGTACGTTTTTGTCTGAGCTGGGCTGCTTACCGGTATCCGCGATGATTCATTTGCCACATGCACATGAAGTGTTTGATGAAGATGGTGTGGTTATCGATGCTGGACAGCAAGGTAAATGGGATGATTATTTAAATCGAACCGTGGCGCAGCTAATGTGGTGGGCGGAAGGAGCGAAGACGCAACGCGCGTTTATTGAACCTACCTCTATTGCAGAGGTGTTTAATAAAAGCCCTTCTCAAAGAAATGCTCCATAGATAGAGCTACTGTATTTTAGTTCGTCGTGAAAACAAAAAAGCTTGGTTATCTCTAACCAAGCTTTTAAATAATTAGCGTATCACTAAGCTATTATAGAGACTCAGTGAACGTACGCGCGATTACGTCACGTTGCTGTTCTGTCGTTAGTGAGTTAAAACGTACAGCGTAGCCAGATACACGAATGGTTAGTTGCGGGTATTTCTCTGGGTTTGCTACCGCATCTTCAAGAGTTTCACGCTTAAGCACGTTTACGTTAAGGTGCTGGCCACCTTCAATGCGAGGCGCTGTTTCGATTGCCACTTCACGGCTTTCGTACTCACCTAGATCGCTTGCGGTGATTACTTGGTCTGCTTCAAAGCCAGCGGTTGCCACTACGCAACGAGCTTCATTTTTCTCGCTATCTAGTAACCAGATTGAGTTAAGTAGGTCGTCGTTTGCAGCTTTTGTAATTTGAATACCTTGGATCATCACTATCTCCTAGTCCACTGACGTGGGTTGATTATGGTGTTAACTTTCGAATTTGGTTGAGCTGGTTTATATATACCGAATTGAAGTTTGAATGATATTGATTTAAGTCAAAAAACAACCAAAAACCATATTTTTAAAGTGGCTTTTTTATTGAGTTAAATCAATAAAACCTTTGAAAACAATATGGTTACAATTTATTTGAAACTATAAAATTATTTTAACAGTTTAATTTGTTGTAAAATTACTACAAATTATGATTTTTTATTGAACTAGAGCGTATTCCAATACTCAATTTGATACGTATTCTGAAAGTACGAAGTGATTTAATGACGAACAATATTTCTTCCCAAGAACGTAAATTCATCGGCGCTCATGTCTCGGCTGCAGGCGGTGTTGACCAAGCGCCAATGCGCGCTCGTGAAATAGGAGCGAATGCCTTTGCTTTATTTACGAAAAATCAAAGGCAATGGGCTGCTAAACCGCTTGAAGCTAAGACAATCAGTGCCTTTAAAGCAAATTGTAAAATGCTTGGTTTTACTGCCGAGCATATTCTTCCGCATGATTCTTACTTGATCAATTTAGGAGCCCCAGAAGAGGAAAAACTAGAGAAGTCTCGCGCGGCATTCATTGATGAAATGGAGCGTTGTAACTTACTAGGGCTGACATTGCTGAATTTTCATCCTGGGAGTCATTTAAAGAAAATCTCAGAAGCGGATTGCTTGGCTCGCATCGCAGAGTCCATCAACCTTGCTCATCAAGCGGTACCGAATGTGATCGCAGTGATTGAGAATACGTCAGGTCAGGGCACCAATTTAGGATGGAAGTTCGAACATTTAGCGGAAATTATTGAGCAAGTCGAAGATAAAGAGCGGGTTGGCGTTTGCCTCGATACCTGCCACACGTTTACCGCAGGTTACGATTTACGTACTAAAGAAGCGTGTGAAACAACATTTGCCGAGTTCGACAGAATTGTCGGTATGCACTATCTAAGAGCAATGCACATTAATGATTCTAAAGCAGAATTTGCAAGCAGAGTAGATAGGCATCACGCACTTGGAGAGGGAGAGATAGGTTGGGATTGTTTCGAATATATAGCCTCAGATTCAAGGTTTGATGGTATCCCGTTGATTTTAGAGACAATAAAGCCTGAACTATGGAAACAAGAGATCCAGCAGTTAAGAAAATTTCACCAAGAATCAATGACTAGCACAGCGTAATGTCATTGTTGGCATCTTTCTTTCATTAGTTTTGTTGAATATGTAAACCACTAACAATGAACAGGAGGGTGCCTTATGTATTCTGTCTTAATTTCTAGTGCGCCAGTCGCGCGTGTTTCTATTCCTAGTCGGTTACCTGCACCGAATCGTCATATTCATAGTCATGGACATCACCGTACTCCGCAAAAAAGTGGATAATTCATTCTCTCCCTGAAAAAGTGCCGCTAGCGGTATACACTAGCGGCAAACATTTTTAGGGGGCCTTATGCATTGCATCGAAACTTGGGATGAATTCATTCATCAAGAACAACAGAAAGCGTATTTTCAGCAGACGCTTCAATTTGTCGAGAAAGAGCGTGAAAGTGGGAAGTCGGTCTACCCCGAAAATGAGCATGTATTTAGTGCCTTTTCGATGACGCCGTTCAAGCAGGTTAAAGTGGTTGTGCTTGGGCAAGATCCTTATCATGGCCCTGATCAAGCGCATGGCTTGGCGTTTTCTGTACTACCTGGCGTGAAAGTCCCACCTTCTTTACGCAATATGTACAAAGAACTTGAGCAAGATATAGAAGGCTTTGAGATCCCAGCTCATGGCTACTTAAAAGAGTGGGCTGAGCAAGGTGTACTATTGTTGAATACGGTTTTGACTGTTGAGCAAGGCAAAGCACACTCGCACGCTAAGTGTGGTTGGGAGCTATTTACCGATGCCGTCATTGAACAGTTAAACAGTAGAGAGGAGCCAATAGTCTTTTTACTGTGGGGGGCGCATGCACAGAAAAAAGGGAACAACATCGATAAGAGCAAACATATTGTGCTTGAGTCGCCACACCCATCTCCACTGTCAGCAAGGCGTGGATTTTTCGGTTGCCAGCACTTTTCCAAAACCAATCAGCACCTTAAACAGCTAGGACATTCTCCAATTCAGTGGAATCTGCCATTAAGTATATCTAGTTGATTGTTTTTCGACCAAGATCAATCCTTGATTAGCCATGCACCTATACACTTATAAAAAGTAGGTGAAATGGAGGTCGATTTTATGATGATTGAAAGGATCAGGCGAGAGCATGGCTATATGGTTCGTTTGTTGGCGATCTTAAAACAGAAGTTAGCTCAGCTTAATAGTGAACAAAGCATCAACTATAGCTTAGTCAAGGAAGTGGTCAGTTATTTGACCAACCACTCTGAGACGGTACATCACCCAAAAGAGGACATTATTTATCATCATTACTTGAAGAAGTATGGTGACCTCAAATCTATTGATAACTTAGAGCTGGAGCATCAAACGCTAGCGGAGCATACGGCTCAGTTCTTAGCGGTTGTTGAAATGATTTTGCAAGATGCTGTGGTGCCGCAAGAAGTCTTCATCGAGAAGCTAGAGCGTTTTATCCAATTGCAAAAACAACACTTGGAATTAGAGGAACGCTTCGTTTTACCTTTGATTATCGAGTCGTTCACGATTGAAGATTGGCAAGAGGTGGAATCGCAATGGATGCAACCAGAAGACGATCCTGTGTTTGGCGAAACCATTGCTGATCAATATAAGCAGTTGGCGCAACGAGTACGTGAAAACGAGCGGGAGTGCGTTTAATCGGGTTGTCGCGGCTTAGCTATCTGAAATAAAAAGGCACTTTAAACAGTGCCTTTTATCGTTGTGAGAGGAGGGACGTTAGAGTTTTATATCCTCGATACCAAAATCTACGCCTAGGTCCATATCCATGAGCTCCTTCTGTAAGCGGCGACGGTCATTGATCTCTTCAATTTCACGCCATTTACGTTTAACCGGCTTTGAGCGACTTCTCTGTGCTCTTGGTGTATCTAGCTCTGCGATTTCATCGAATTGAAAGCCTTCCATAAGCTACCTCTTTCCATGTTTGCGGTTCCTTTCGAACCATTTAGTACCATATTTGGCTTAACGATAACTTTGATTTGTTTCTCATTTGTTTCATTCCCATGAAGGTTTTGTGTGTATTTTCTACTAAAGATCACGTTATTTGGCATGTGGTGTGGTTAATTATTGTGCAAACGAACAAAGGGAAACGATTAAATTGTAGGGGCGAGAATGTTAATTCTAGCGACATATAAAATAGCATTTTGGTTACAATGTAATCATACTCATAATCGATGGGAATGACGGAAGAAAGAATCAACTCGGGGAAATGCTATCAAGTTCATCATACCTTACCCGCTCTAGGTTTAAGCTGTTTTTATAGGACGATATTCAGATAAAATAAATCAACAAAGTGTTGTTGTTGAATTGTCTGGTTTATGTGTCTTTTCATAGAGGGTGTTGTTACTTTTTATGTTAATAGATGGTGATTTAATAGTGAAAAGTTGCAATTGTAAGAAGTAGTTTGCATATTGATTTTTGCTTGAACTCGCTGCATTATCCGCCCGTCAAAAAATACACTGATACGTAAAATGGACGCATGAGGCGACGATTTACAATCTAAATTGCACAAATAACACGATATAACGAATGCCGACACAACATTGACACTGGCATTGGCAATTTAGAGGAGGGCTTGGACGCAGGATCAGTGCTTACACTCAATACGAGGTTCACGTGACAGATTTAATTAATTTAATGAATGATCTTCTTTGGGGATCAATCTTAGTTTACTTACTGGTTGGTGTGGGTATTTACTTCACCGTACGACTAGGCTTCATTCAATTCCGCCATTTTGGCCACATGTTCTCAGTTTTAAAGAACAGCCGTAAAGCAGACAACGCTGGTATCTCTTCTTTCCAAGCTCTTTGTACTAGTCTTGCTGCTCGTGTAGGTACAGGTAACATGGCCGGTGTGGCAGTTGCACTGACTGCTGGTGGCCCTGGTGCTATCTTCTGGATGTGGCTAATCGCTATGTTAGGTATGGCAACATCTTTCGCAGAAAGTACGTTAGCACAGCTATACAAAACGCGTGATAACGACGGTAACTACCGTGGTGGCCCTGCATACTATATGGAGAAAGGCCTTGGTATGCGTTGGATGGGGGTTCTATTCTCTATCTTCCTTATCATTGCATTCGGCCTAGTATTTAACGCGGTTCAAGCAAATGCGATTGCAAGTGCAATGAACACAGCATTTGATTTTGAGCGCAGCTACGTTGGTGTGGCTATCGTTATTATCTCTGCATTCGTTATTTTTGGTGGTATTCGTAAGATCGCTCGTACAGCTGAACTTATCGTTCCTGTTATGGCACTTGCTTACCTTGCGATTGCTATCTTCGTAATGTTCATGAACATCGAGAAAGTGCCAGATGTATTAGCGCTTATCTTCAAGAGCGCATTCGGCCTACAAGAAGCTGCTGCGGGTGGCTTAGGCTACGCAATCGCTCAAGCGATGATCAATGGTATTAAACGGGGTTTATTCTCGAACGAAGCTGGTATGGGTTCTGCGCCAAACGCAGCGGCATCAGCAACACCTTATCCGCCGCACCCAGCGTCGCAAGGTTATGTTCAAATGCTAGGTGTATTCGTTGATACTATCGTTATCTGTTCTGCAACGGTTGCTATCATCCTGATGTCTGGCGAGTACGTAGGCCAAGCAACAGAAGTAACGGGTATCGAACTGACTCAACGTGCACTAACTGCACAAGTTGGTGACTGGGGTGGTATCTTTGTTGCGGTAGCGATTTTCTTCTTCGCTTTCACTTCTATCATTGCAAACTACTCGTACGCTGAAACGAACTTAATCTTCCTAGAGCACAACAACAAGAAAGGCCTAGTGCTATTCCGTATCGTTGTTCTTGGTATGGTGATGTTTGGTTCTCTAGCGACGCTACCAACGGTATGGGCATTGGCTGACGTATCAATGGGCCTAATGGCGATTGTTAACTTGGTAGCGATTATCTTGCTATCTGGTATCGTGATTAAACTAGCAAAAGACTACAACCGCCAATTAGATGCGGGCAAAGTACCAACGTTCGATGCGAACGACTTCCCTGAGCTTAAGTCTCAGCTAGAAGATGGTATTTGGGATAACACTAAGAAATAATCTTATGCTCGGATGAAGAGCGTATTCCAAAACGATGAGAGGCCAAGGTGTATACCTTGGCCTTTTTGTTTATTGGGTGTTTGAGTTATACCAAGGTCGCCTATTGAAGTAATAGGAAGAGTCATAAAGACAAATTGGTGTTTTTTCTATACTCTAGCATCATCATTAATACTCACTTATCTAACCTAATAGGGTAAAAGTTATGTTAGTTGTCGTTTCTCCAGCAAAAACATTAGATTACGAATCTCCTTTAGCGACAGAGCGCTTTAGTCAGCCTGAGTTTGTTGAACATTCAGCTGAACTTATTGAAGTGTGCCGTAAGCTAACCCCAGCGGATGTTTCGGCATTAATGAAAGTGAGCGATAAAATCGCAGGGTTGAATGTGGCGCGTTTTGAGCAGTGGAGCGAAACCTTCACTCAAGAGAATGCTCGCCAAGCGATACTAGCTTTTAAAGGTGACGTATACACAGGGCTAGATGCAGAGTCTCTGACAGAAGAAGATTTCGATTACGCACAAAGCCATTTGCGTATGCTTTCAGGCCTTTATGGTTTATTGAAGCCTTTGGATTTGATGCAGCCGTACCGCCTAGAAATGGGGACCCGTTTAGCGAATGAGCGTGGCACAAACTTATACCAATTCTGGGGCAACTTAATCACAGATAAGTTGAATGAAGCGTTGAATGCTCAAGGTGATAATGTTCTGATTAATTTGGCGTCTAATGAGTACTTTAAAGCGGTGAAGCCAAAGAACTTAGATGGGCAAGTGATTACGCCAGTATTCAAAGATTGTAAGAACGGTCAGTACAAGGTGATTAGCTTCTACGCTAAGAAAGCTCGCGGCATGATGGCTCGTTACATCATTGAAAACAAGATTGATTCGATTGAAGCCTTAACCAAGTTTGATACCGCGGGTTACTACTTTGTTGAAGAAGAGTCGAATGCGAAAGAATTAGTCTTCAAACGAGAAGAACAAGCTTAAGTACTGACGTATTTTAGACTTAGCGAAACACCAATAAAAAACCGATGCATTAGCATCGGTTTTTTTGATCTTCAGAAGGAGTTACTTCTTTTTCTTCGCGGCTTTCTTTTTAGACGCACCGGCTTTTTTGTCGTCTTTTTTCACTTTCTTCTTTTTCTTGAAGACTGGTTTTTTGTGCGTTGGGCGCATACCTTCGATGAAGCGCTCTTTGATGCTTTCTTTCGTGTAGCGAGCAACACGTTCAATCATTGGTTGGTCGTGCGCTTCAATGATTGAGATGGCATTACCTTTCTTACCTGCACGAGCCGTACGGCCGATACGGTGTAGGTACACATCCGCAGTACGCGGCATATCGTAGTTAATCACGTGGCTAACGTCTGGAAGGTCGATACCACGAGCGGCGACGTCAGTGGCCAATAGCACATTAACGGTACCGTCACGGAAACGAGCAATCGCATTGTTACGACGATCTTGAGGCATTTCGCCTTGGATCCACGCACAAGGGATTTGCGCACTTTCCAGTTGCGCACGCAGTTCACCTAAACGCTCACGAGTTTTTAGGAACACGATAGTGCGCTCGGCTTGCTCGGTGATAATGTGTTTAAGCAGGTCCAGTTTATGGTCCGCTGTATCCGCACGGTGATACCACTGAGTGATCTTTTTACGTTCACGTAGTGATGACTGCGCGTTGATTTCTGCTGGGTTCTTAAGAAGATCTTCAGTGAAGCCTTCTACGCCTTTACCTTCTAGTGTTGCTGAGAATAGTAAAGTCTGTTTACGCCAGCGACACTCGGCAGACAATCGGTCAACCACTGGGCCAAAACCCATGTCCAGCATGCGGTCTGCTTCATCAAGGATAAGCCATTCAATCGCACGGCAATCAAAGCGTTCAGCTTCAATGTATTCCATTAGACGGCCAGGAGTGGCAACCACGATATCTTGAGTGGTGCCTAGGATGTCGGCGTGCTCTTGATACATCACACCACCAGTAATGGTGAAGATGTTTAAGCTGGTGTATTTAGCAAGCTCACGGGCTTGGTCGGTGATCTGCATCGCTAGCTCACGCGTGGGCGTAAGGATTAGCATACGTGCAGGGCCTGCTTTCTTACGTGGGAAGTCCAGTAAGTATTGCAGTGCTGGTAGCACGAACGATGCGGTTTTACCTGTACCTGTCGGCGCGGAAGCTAAAACGTCTCTTCCATCTAACGCTTGTGGGATTGCTTCAGCTTGTACCTGTGTTGGGCGTTCGTAGCCCATTTCGTCAATTGCTTTTAGCAGCTCTTGTTCTAGATCGAGTTCTGCAAAGGTTCTGATCACTGTTGTTTCTCCACAAGCAATAAATGTTTTCTGCATCAAGTAGCAGAAGATAAAAAAGAGTAGTCGGCCATTATAGAAGCATTAGTGATTAGGATCACATGGTATTTCTACATCTTCAGATAAAAATCTTTAGTTAGCGCAATAAACTCATCGCTATAGTCGGCTTTATGACGAATGGTGAGGTGATCATATTGAGTTTCTTGTGGGTGTTTAGTTAATTCAAACAGGACACGGCTTGCGGGTTTGGTGTCAGTAGGTTTTACATCTAATCGTCGAGATAGGTACCAGCCTGATTGTAAGGCGAGAGCGATGAAAGATTCTCCTTCGGTGATGGGCAAAATGAAGCTTGCTGTAACAGCCTCGGTAGTGATAGCTGAGCAGCGATCAATCAGGGCTTGGTGAGCCAATGTATCGGTATGCCTCGCGGTGGCCCTTTGTTGCTGCTTTGCTTGCTCGCCGTTATTGAAATACGGAGGGTTACAGATGATGCCTGCGAATTTCTCAGTGAAAGGGTGCGATAGCACATCGCCTTGTATTAACTGGATCCGAGGTGACCACGGAGAATGTTTAAAATTGAATAAGGCTGCTTCTATCGCGTGCTGGTTTATATCAATAGCTTGTACGTTAACGCCAGTAAACCTTTGGGCAGTCATCAAGGCCAGCAACCCGGTTCCGGTGCCGATATCTAAGATGTTGTTAGCATGGGGAAATTGAGCCCAAGCTCCTAGTAATACGCCATCGGTACTGACTGGCATGCCGCTTTGCCCGCCATCTATAGAGAACTGCTTAAAATTAAAGCCTTTAGTTTTCAATTTATCGCTTCTCATGTTTATTCTGTTTTCTCGTTATTTTTAAGATTATATATCCATTGTTAACAGTATGTTTGGTTTAACTGTCTAGTTGTGTTTGATCTGTTAATGAATATGTTTGGTGTATAATTTTGGTTATTTTTATTAATCCAGTGATTTGAACTGGTTTGTTGTTCAATGTGCAAATTAATATAGTGTTTTTTTCTTGTTACTTGCGAACTGGTGAGTGTTTCGTCATTATGCGCGCCTATTTTATAGATTGAGTGCACATTTTTTAACGTGAGCATTCATGCAAACACAATTTAAATTCCAAAAATATAATTAAGGGTTATCTGTGAATCAGAGTCTAAAACTAACAGATATAATCGCATTGGGCTTTATGCTTTTTGCTTTCTTCTTAGGTGCCGGAAACATCATCTTCCCACCTTTAGCGGGTCAATTGGCCGGTGAACACTTATTCCCAGCGATGTCTGGTTTCTTGCTAACAGCTGTAGGTCTTCCTCTAATTACTATCGTTGCTATTGCTGTTGCGGGTGGTTCTTGGGGCCACTTAACCAAAGATCTTCCAAAGCAAGCGGCTACTATTATGGCTGTGCTGATTTTTATCATCATTGGCCCTGCATTTGCAGCTCCGCGTACTGGTCTAGTGGCTTACGAAATGGCAGTGAAGCCGTTCTTCATTGATGCCGCGCAAGCTCACCTGACAATCTTCTCTATTGCGTTTTTCGCCATTGCGATGTTTTTTGCATGGTCGCAAGGCAAGTTGATTGATGTGATTGGTAAAGTGTTGACGCCTTTACTCTTCATTGGCTTAGTAATTCTGGCTATCGCGGTATTCGTAAACCCACAAGGTGCAATGGCAGCGGCGCAAGGTGATTACCTGACTCAGCCTCTGACAAAAGGTTTCCTAGAAGGCTACAACACGATGGATACGTTTGGTTCATTGATGTTCGGTATGTTGATTGTCGATGCGATTCGTAGCAAAGGCATCACTGACCGCGCTGCAACGACTAAGTACTTAATTAGCGCTGGTTGTATTGCCGCTGCGGGTTTAGCATTTGTTTACATTTCGTTGTTCTACCTAGGTGCAACGAGTGCGACAGTGGCCGCTGGCGTGGACAACGGTGGCGTAGTACTAAGCCAATACGTTCAAGCTCTGTTTGGCCCGTCAGGTCAAATCGTGTTGTCTGTAATCGTTTTACTAGCGTGTTTAACGACGGCAATTGGCCTAATTTCGGCGTGTTCTGATTACTTCAGTTCGTTGACACCACTGTCTTACAAGACTTGGGTGATTATCAATGGCGTAGCGTGTGCGACGGTTGCTAACGTTGGTTTGGCTCAGCTAATTTCATTGTCTGTACCGGTATTGTTCGCACTTTACCCTGTGGCGATTGCACTTGTGGCGTTAACTTTCATCCGCAAGAAGCTACCTAACCCACGTGTGGCATACCGCGTTGTGATTCTTGTATCGTTATTGTTTGCATTGATTGATGCAGCAAAAGTGGCGGGTGTGAATGTTTCAGCATTGAACATGTTGCCACTGTTTGAGATAGGTATGGGTTGGTTAATGCCGACAGCAGCAGCCATTATCTGCATGTTTTTCATTGGAAAAGCACCGCAAGAAGAGCTTTCTCAAGAAGCCGCATAATTGCTGACTAAAATAATAAAGGCCTCGTCATAGTGACGAGGCCTTTTCATTTGTGTTCAACCAATGGTTGGTTCTAAGACTGAACGTAAAGCTTATGGCTAAAGCTTATCGTGATATTCAACTAGTACTTGCTCAACCCAAGCTTCGATACGCTCGTCGCTCAATTCATATTGAGAATCTTCATCAAGAGCTAAACCCACGAACTGAGATTTATCTTCAGTGAGTGCCTTTGATGCTTCAAATTCGTAGCTTTCATTGTTAGGCCAGTAGCCAACAAAATCCGCGCCAGCAGTTTTAAGCTCGTCGTGCAATAAACCCATCGCGTCCAAGAACCATTCGCCATAGCCTTCTTGATCGCCCAGACCAAACAAAGCCACGGTTTTGCCTTTAACAGGTGTGGTTGCAATGTTGTCCCACGCTTCGTTCCAATCTTCTTGAATTTCTCCGAAATCCCAAGTGGAAATGCCTAAGAGCAGTAGGTCGTAATCAGCCATTAGCGATAAAGGCGTTTCCTTTACGTTATGAATATCGACAAGTTCTTCACCTATGATGGCGCGAATTTTTTCTGCTGCCATTTCGGTATAGCAGGTGGTAGAGCCGTAAAATAATCCAATTTTCATAGCATATGTTCGGTTTTTATTTGGGATGGCGAATTCTAACCATAAATTGCTTTTGATTGCAGCGATTATACGCGCAACTCGTAATTTTTATGGCAATCGATAGTGTGCTGGCATACTCTCAAATCTGTTTTGGAAATCGAGAGTAAATGCAATGCAGTCGCCGTCTCAAGGGCAAAGCTTAGATTATGGATTGGTCGAGCAATTTTTAGATACGATGTGGATGGAGCGCGGATTGTCAGAAAATACGCTGGCATCGTATCGCACCGATCTGACCAAACTTATTCTATGGATGGAAAACCATAACTACAAATTAGACTTCATCAGCTTATCTGGGCTTCAGGATTATCAAAGCTGGCTGGTGGATCAAGATTTCAAGCAAACTTCTCGTGCGCGGATGTTGTCTGCCATTCGCCGTCTGTTTCAATACCTTCACCGTGAAAAAATTCGTGCCGACGATCCGAGCGCACTATTAGTGAGTCCAAAGCTACCTCAACGTTTACCTAAAGATCTGAGTGAAGAGCAGGTCGACGCTTTGCTGGATGCCCCTGATCCTAACGATCCAATAGAGTTGCGTGACAAAGCCATGCTTGAACTTCTGTACGCGACTGGTCTGCGTGTGACTGAATTGGTAAGCCTGACAATGGAAAATATCAGCTTACGCCAAGGTGTGGTGCGAGTGACGGGTAAAGGTGGCAAAGAGCGTTTGGTGCCAATGGGAGAAAATGCCGTAGATTGGATTGAAACCTTTATGGAGCAAGGTCGCCCTGCGTTACTAGGAGAAAACACTTCGGATGTTGTCTTCCCGAGTAAACGCGCAAGGCAAATGACAAGGCAAACTTTTTGGTATCGAATTAAGCATTACGCAGTGTTAGCTGGGATTGATACTGAGCTTTTATCGCCTCACGTGTTGCGCCATGCATTTGCGACTCACTTATTGAACTATGGGGCGGATTTAAGAGTCGTACAAATGCTTTTAGGGCATAGTGACTTATCAACTACTCAAATTTATACTCACGTGGCAACGGAAAGACTCAAACAGATCCACACTGAGCACCACCCACGGGCTTAACAGAATTCTAATAATTAAGGTGACATGCATGAGCGTATTACGCCGTCTTCCATTATTAACTCTTCCAATCCTTCTGGCCGCTTGTAATGGTGCAGAAGACACAGCGTCTGTCGATAAAACGGAAGCACCTCAAGAAAGTGCGACGAAAGTGACTCAAACTGAACCAGTTCAGGCCGGTAGTACCGAATTTGACGCAAAAGCATTGACTGCACGTTTTGAAAAGATTGGCATTAAAGTGTCTAATATTGTGCCGTCTGATATTGAAGGTTTACTAGAAATTCAAACCAATAGTGGCGTGATCTTCTCATCACTCACAGGCGAGCACTTTATCGCAGGGACTTTGTACTCTTTGGATGAGAATGGAAAATTTAGCGATATTCTTGCAGAGCGCCAAGCGCCTATTAACGCAGAGAAAATAGCGGCATTCGCAGACCAGTCGATTGAATACAAAGCGGAAAATGAAAAATACGTGGTAACCGTGTTCACCGATATTACGTGTGGTTACTGTGTAAGGCTGCATAGCCAAATGGATGGTTACAACGCGCTTGGAATCACGGTTCGTTACTTAGCGTATCCACGCCAAGGCGCTAGCGGAAAAGTGGCGAGCCAAATGGCAACGATTTGGGCAGCAGCAGATCCACAAACCGCGATGCATGATGCTAAAGTGAATCGCAAGTTTCCAGACTCAGTAGGCGATGTCGCGAAGTCTGAGCAACAGATCCGAGAACAATATGCGTTAGGCCGTGAACTGGGTATCAGTGGTACGCCAGCAATCTTCCTACCGAGCGGTGAGTTGGTAAGTGGCTACTTACCACCAGCGCAACTACTGCAGCGCTTAGAGCAACAGTAATTCCGATTATAAACATGAAGGAGCAGGCCTGATTATTCAAGTTAGGCCTCAATCAATATGATAGAGATTCAACGCCGCCCTGAAGTCGATACTAGTGTCTTAGCTGGTAATCAACCTGACTTACTTAAACGCATTTATGTCAGCCGTGGAATTACCAGTGCTAGCCAATTAGAAACGGCAGCCAAAGGCTTACACTCGTACCAGAAATTGGGCGGGATTGATGCGGCGGTTGAGTTGTTATTCAACGCGATTCAGCAGCAAAAACGCATTATTATCGTCGGTGATTTTGATGCTGATGGTGCGACAAGCTCAGCGCTTTCAGTATTGGCGCTGCGTATGCTTGGCAGTTCGAACGTTGATTACTTGGTACCAAACCGTTTTGAAGATGGCTACGGCTTAAGCCCTGAAGTGGTGGAGCAAGCGATCGAGATTGGTGCTGAAGTGATCATGACGGTTGATAATGGCGTTTCTTCAATTGAAGGGGTTCGCTTCGCTAAGGAACAAGGGCTAGAAGTTCTCGTTACCGATCACCACTTACCTGGGCACGAGTTACCGATGGTGGATGCAATGGTCAACCCAAACCTAGAAAGCTGTGCGTTTCCTTCTAAAGCGCTAGCTGGAGTTGGGGTGGCTTTCTATTTAATGATGGCTCTATGTGTACATATGCGTAAATCGGGTTGGTTTGCTCAGCAAGGCATGCCTGAGCCTAAGTTAATGGAGCTTATTGATTTAGTCGCGTTGGGTACGGTAGCGGATGTTGTCCCACTGGATGATAATAACCGTATTTTGGTACATCAAGGCCTGCAGCGGATCCGTGCAGGTAAAGCTCGACCGGGTATTCAAGCGCTTATTGAAGTTGCGAAAAGAGATGCACGTCGCTTGGTTGCTTCTGATTTTGGCTTTGCACTTGGCCCGCGTATCAATGCTGCTGGCCGTCTCGACGACATGTCTTTTGGTGTTGAACTCTTAATGAGTAACAACATTCATGCAGCGCGTCGAATGGCAAGTGAACTCGATGGCCTAAATCAAACCCGTAAAGAAATTGAAGAAGGCATGAAGCAAGAAGCGATGGCTTTTTGTGAACGTCTGCAATTTGGTGAAGATGCGGAACTGCCTTATGGTTTAGCGTTATTCCAGCGGGATTGGCACCAAGGTGTGATTGGTATTCTTGCCTCTCGAATCAAAGATAAATTCCATCGCCCGGTGATTGCGTTTGCTGATGGCGGTGAAGGCTATATCAAAGGTTCTTGTCGCTCGATACCAGGGCTGCACATGCGAGATGCGCTCGATAGAATTGATACTCAGCACCCAGGTCTGATATTAAAGTTTGGTGGTCACGCGATGGCTGCTGGTCTAACTATCAAGGAAGCGGACTTTAACCGTTTCAGTAAATTGTTTGATGAAATCGTTAAGCAAGAGCTCGATGAAGCGGCGCTAAAAGGCATCATTTTGTCGGACGGTGAGCTCAAACCTGAAGAATTCTCAATGCATACAGCGGAAACATTGCGTGCTGGTGGACCTTGGGGGCAAGCGTTCCCTGAGCCAATTTTTGATGGTGAGTTTAAAGTGCTGCATCAAAAATTGGTGGGTGAGAAACATTTGAAGCTGATGTTAGAGCCTCTATTTAAAGGTCACCCAACAAATATCATGATTGATGGTATTGCGTTTAATGTTGATCTACGTCGCTGGCCAGATGCATCCGTGAAGACGGTTCGTTTGGCGTATAAATTAGATATTAATGAGTTTCGTGGCAATCAATCTTTGCAATTGATGATCGATCATTTAGAAGCAAAATAGGCATCCTTCCCCTTTTCAGAATCAATCCTTTCTAGCCTGTCTAATTGATGGGCTGGAAACGTATTTTTTTCTGTATCTCCGTCACATTTTTGAGTAGAATTCTTCGGTTAAATTCTACTCATAAATGATGAGCTAAAATGTTTGAAATCAATCCAATCAAAAACCGTCTGCAGGATGTGTCTGAGCGCACAAATATCCTGAGGGGGTACCTTTGACTATGACGCTAAGAAAGAGCGTCTAGAAGAAGTAAACGCAGAATTAGAACAACCGGATGTATGGAACGAACCTGAGCGTGCTCAAGCGCTAGGCAAAGAGCGTTCTGCACTGGAAGCGGTAGTAGAAACCATCGACTTGCTTGACCAAGGTGTTGAGGATGTAGACGGTCTACTTGAGCTTGCGGTTGAAGAAGAAGACCAAGAAACGTTCGACGAAATTGAACCAGAACTTGCAGAGCTTGAAGCTAAGCTAGGTAAACTAGAGTTCCGTCGTATGTTCTCTGGCGATCATGATGCTTCAGATTGCTACATCGATTTACAGTCAGGTTCTGGTGGTACAGAAGCTCAAGACTGGACTTCTATGATGCTGCGCATGTACTTGCGTTGGGCAGAAGCTAAGGGCTTCAAAACAGAAGTGATTGAAGTGTCTGAAGGCGAAGTCGCTGGCCTTAAAGGTGCAACGGTACGTATCTCTGGTGAGTACGCGTACGGTTGGTTACGTACTGAGACAGGTGTACACCGCTTGGTTCGTAAATCACCATTTGATTCAAGTGGCCGTCGTCATACTTCATTTGCATCTGCGTTTATCTACCCAGAGATTGATGACAACATTACGATCGACATTAACCCTTCTGATTTACGTATCGACGTATACCGTGCTTCAGGCGCGGGTGGTCAGCACGTAAACACCACAGAATCAGCGGTACGTATTACTCACGTACCAACGAATACTGTGGTGCAGTGTCAGAACGATCGTTCGCAGCATAAAAACAAAGATCAAGCGATGAAGCAGCTTCGAGCTAAGCTATTCGAACTTGAAATTCAAAAGCAAAATGCTGAAAAGCAAGCGAATGAAGATACGAAATCAGATATCGGTTGGGGCAGCCAAATCCGCTCTTACGTATTAGACGATTCTCGTATTAAAGATTTACGCACTGGCATTGAAAACCGCAATACTCAAGCGGTTCTCGATGGCGACCTAGACAAATTTATCGAAGCTAGCCTGAAATCAGGCCTGTAAGATTTTCACCGACTACAAACAGGATACATCGAAAATGACTGATGCTGTTCAAAACGACAACGTACAAGAAGAAAACAAACTGATTGCAGAGCGTCGTAGCAAGCTGGATCATATCCGCCAAAGCTGTAAAGCTAATGGCCACCCTAATGATTTCCGTCGTGAGCACTTAGCTGGCGACCTTCAAGCTGAATTCGGTGAAAAGAGCAAAGAAGAGCTAGAAGAATTAAACCACATCGTTGCTATCGCTGGTCGTGTTATGGCGAAGCGTGGTCCGTTCTTAGCGATTCAAGAAACATCTGGCCGTATTCAAGCTTATGCTGCGAAAGACGTTCAGAAAGTACTAAAAGAGAAGTACCAAGGTCTAGATATCGGTGACATCATCGGTGTTAAAGGCGCACTTCACAAGTCAGGCAAAGGCGACCTTTACGTGAACATGGAAGAGTTTGAATTGCTAACTAAAGCACTTCGCCCTCTACCAGAGAAATTCCACGGTCTGACTGACCAAGAGATGCGTTACCGTCAGCGTTACGTTGACCTAATCGTGAACGAAGATTCTCGTAACGCATTCATCGTGCGTTCTAAGCTTGTATCTTCAATCCGTAACTTCATGAGCTCAAAAGGCTACCTAGAAGTTGAAACGCCAATGATGCACGTGATCCCTGGTGGTGCGACTGCACGTCCATTCATCACTCATCACAACGCGCTAGACATCGACATGTACCTACGTGTTGCCCCTGAGCTTTACCTGAAGCGTCTAGTAGTGGGTGGTTTTGACCGTGTATTCGAGATCAACCGTAACTTCCGAAACGAAGGTCTGTCTCCACGTCACAACCCAGAATTCACAATGATGGAATTCTACCAAGCGTACTCGGATTACAAAGATCTGATGGATCTGACTGAAGAGATGCTAAGTACAGCAGCGATGGACGTTCTTGGTTCGACTTCTATGCCTTACGGTGACGAAACAGTAGAGTTTGGTGGTAAGTACGCTCGCATGAGCATGTTTGATGCAATCAAGCACTACAACCCTGAGCACGCCGAGATTCAAGCTCTAACAGAAGCTGATCTTCAAGACCGTGACAAGATGGTAGGTATTGCTAAATCAGTTCACGTTGAAGTAGAAACGTTCTGGACATGTGGTCAGCTACTTGAAGAAATCTTTGGTGAAACGGCTGAGCCTCAGCTAATTCAACCAACCTTCATCACTGGCTACCCAGCGGATATCTCTCCTCTAGCTCGTCGTAGCGATGATAACCCGTTCTTCACAGACCGTTTCGAGTTCTTCATCGGTGGTCGTGAAGTTGCGAATGGTTTCTCTGAGCTTAACGATGCACAAGACCAAGACGAGCGTTTTAAAGCGCAAGTGAACGCGAAAGACGCGGGTGATGATGAAGCAATGTACTACGATGCAGACTACATCACAGCGCTTGAGCACGGCCTACCGCCTACAGCAGGTCAAGGTATCGGTATCGACCGTCTAGCTATGCTATTTACAAACACGCACACAATCCGTGACGTGATCTTGTTCCCGGCAATGCGCCCTCAAGCTTAATTCTTTTTAAGCTGATTTGATAAAAGCCACCTCGTTAGGTGGCTTTTTTGTTTTATATATTCATCAAGCATTTCTGATATTGCCTCCTATTCATTCGAAAAATCATTATTTCTAACGTAGTCTTACTATTGAGACGGATTATCTAAGATAGTCTCAATACTGTAACGTCAGTGCTAAAGCTCATATAAATGGGTTGTTTTAGCGACTTTGGCTGGTATTTAACAAAATAGAGTAAGGAAGTAGGGATGGGGACTCAATTTAAGATGGACTCAGTACCGGGTTCTCTTATCGTTGTCGGTGGAGCTTATGAACCTTGGTTATCTGTTTTAGAACAAGTAGGTTGGCGTTGCACTCAATGCGCTGATTTACGTAAAGCCGATGCACTTATTTCTGAAACAGGCCCTTGTATTGGTGTTGTTGATTTAAGCCATGATGAATTTAGCTTGAATGGGATCGCCAATTTGGTGAGCACTCATAAGCAAGTTCGCTGGATAGCATTTATTCGTGAATCGCAATTGAGTTCTGACACTATTTGCCAGTTCATCGTGAATTTCTGTATTGATTTCTTTACTGCACCAATTCCAGACGCTCAACTCCTAAGTACCATTGGTCACCAGTTAGGCATGCTCAAACTCGAAAAGAAGGTATGGCCGAATTATGGGCACAGTAGTGATATGGGCTTATTTGGCGATTCTGTTCCTTTAAAGCGTCTCCGTGACCAAGTTAAGCGAATAGGGCCGACCGATGTCAGCATCTTGATCTATGGCGAAAGCGGCTCTGGTAAAGAGACCGTCGCTAAAGCTATCCATAAAACGTCTTCTCGATCTCAAAAGCTTTTTCTTACGGTTAACTGCCGCGCATTGTCTGAATCTAGAATCGAATCAGAGTTGTTTGGCATCAGTAGTGACGTATTAGTGAAGCCAAGTATGTTGGAACAAGCTGATGGCGGAACGATTTTATTGAATGATATTTTGGCCATGCCGAAATCACAGCAGATGAATCTTCTCAGGTTTTTACAAGAGGGCACGATAGATACGGCTGAAGGCACTAAAGCCGTTGATGTTCGTATTTTGGCTTCAAATTCTTCTGATATTGAAAAAGCATTGATAGAAGGTGAGTTTAATGAAGAGCTTTACCATTACATTAATGTGTTAAGAATCAATGTCCCAAGCTTAAAAGAGCGAGCTGGAGACATTGCAGTATTGTCTCGTTACTTCCTACAGGAATATTCGAAAGAGTTTAATGCGCAAGCCAGAAGTTTTTCTGAGGATGCTCTTAAAGCGTTGACTCGTTATCACTGGCCAGGGAATGTTAGAGAATTAACGAATCAGATTAAGCGAGTAGTGCTGATGTCTGATTCGGTGATGATCGATGAAGAGCAGCTGGATTTACCAAAACGTAGTGATGGTAGGCGGAGCTTGAAAAGTATTCGGGAACGCTCTGAGCGTGATGCGCTGCTATTAGTATTAGAGTCTCATAGCGGACAAGTTTCTTTAGCTGCGAAAGAGTTAGGGGTTTCGAGAGCGACCATGTATCGACTACTCAATAAACATAGTCTGATTTCGGAAAATGCCGTTTAATCTGATAATTCAAAAGATTTATTCAAGCCACGCTTAATGCGTGGCTTTATGTTTGTAGAGGAAAATGCTGTCTTTTTATATAACCTAGCCGAATAACTTATAGTTACTTTCATATGCAATTGGTTATTAGGTAAATAGTTTGTTTTTATAATGTTATGAAATTACTGGTTGAATAATATCCTCATTTGCATAGAATTTAACCGTGAAAGCAGTAATCTCGCTGCGGAAACACCCCTCAATTTTTGGATTTATTAGTTAGCTTGGAGGCGCAAAATGAAAACTTTTGATTTTATTCAGCATATTTGCGCATCGAACGTATCTCGCACTCATATGGTAGCGGCTATGCCTACCACCAGTGTAATGGCCGATCGAAACTCACAAGATAAACCTATCTAATTGATCCGTAACCTTATTTGGCTGCGGAAAAATGGCAGCCGAATAAGAGAAGAATCACCTCTCTATATTCCTTACATGAAACGCCATTTTTCCCAGTAATCTTTTTAACTGGAGAAACATTATGCGTCATTCTATTTATCTAAAATTAGCTACAGTATTAGTTCGTGCCGACTTACGTCGTGAAGAAAAAGCATGGCAACGAAAGTTACGCCGAAGCGCCTATGATTTACCGTGGAACAATGCTCATTTACTAAGAGATATCGGCTTAGAAAGTGATGGTCGTCCAGTTGGTTTTTCAGAGCCTGAAGCCGTTAAAGCCGAACGTCGAGTTCGTCATCTACGCCGTGTTTTAAGCGCTCGAATACCAACGTAATATTTGGGGCTTGTAATACCATTTGGCCCCTTACCAACGCCTGATATCAATTATGGTGTCGATTTCGTAGATTGGAATTTGAATTGATTAAGGTAAAAGGCAGAGAGCATCCCGCTTTCTGCCTTTACTCTGAATAGATTAAGCTATCAAACAGAATTATATATGTTAATATGATGTTAATTCCTAGCGAATTGAACTACTTTTACTAAGCTTTAAGACAAGATTTGGAGTTCATATATGCAAAAACATCAGCTTGATATGTGGTTACATGGCCACCACAAAGACTCATACATCCCACCTAAAGTTTATGTGATTGGTTGCTCTGACGTATCTGAATATTTATTAGCAGTGGAATACAAGCACAAGTTGGAGCCCGTAAAAGAAGACGATGAGCCACTTCATTACAACTCACTGGATAAAGTGAAAGAAGAGCTACTTCGACTTGGGATCAAGAAAGCGTACTTACGATTACATAACGCGTATGATGAATTTGGTGAGTCGCCAGTACAACCTTATTGCGATATAGAACTTTCGCTCACCACACACTAATTGAGAAAGCTAGGCGTAATTCTGAGTCAGGATCTTTCCTGTGAATTGAGTTCTTAAATAGAAGCCCCTTGGAAGGGTTTTTATAGGCTTACCACTCGCGCCATAGGCTTCAGTTAGTACTCGACTATTCGCTGCTTTTGGCCTTAAGTGCAGTGCTTCTCCGTGTCTTGCAGTGATTTGTTCGACGTTGCCTAGAACAATCAATTCCATTAACTCTTCCCAATCATTTTTGAGAATCTGCTCTTCTTCTTGATTTGGGATCCATAGCAATGGAGATCCTACATGTCTTTCGGCTAATGGGATTTCTCTTTCGCCTTCAACCGGAATCCACAGCACTTTTGAAAGCTTGTTACGGACATGGCTGGTTTCCCACGTAAGACCTTGTACACCAATTAAAGGCGCAACGCATACAAACGTCGTTTCTAGAGGTTTTCCTGTATAGCTTATTGGAATACTTTTTAGCTCAATCCCCAAGTTTGCAAAGTCTTGTTCAGGTTTGCTACCAGCAGGCGCGCCAAGGTGCCACTCCAACAGCTGTCCAACCCAACCTTTGTCACGTTTTAAGTCTGGCGGGACATCCATACCCGCTTCATCCGCTAGTTCTTTGAAGGTCATACCCGCAATAGTATGTGCGCGTTCTAACAGCTCGGCTTCAGATTGAGGTTCTTGTTTCATATAGATCTACAGGGAGAAAAAGGCGATTTTACCAGAACTACTGAGAAAAGGAGACTGGTGAAGAAATGATCTTGCTGGAGGTAAATTGATCAAATAAGAGGTTATCCACAGGGAGCGGTAGAAATTGAATGTATTTAAATGTTCATGTATGAATAAACAGTATAATACAGGCCAATAAATACTTGAATAAAATCTCTAAAAATGAAACAAGACCACTTTAGTGTGGATAAAGAACCTTGTGGTTGATCTTTGACCGATCTGTGTTTTGTGATGATCAAGCAATGTTGTGAGCTACATTTTCACTATTCCTTTGCTTTTAATTTATTGTTTTTTAATGGTTTTGTGTTTTTGTGTTGTTGTTCTAAGATCGAGTAAGTCTCTTGCTATTGTTAACTTTGATAATTGAGATGGAATTCTGCACATAGTTATTCACAGAAAAGGTGAATAAATGTGGGCTGTGTCTCACTCTTTTGTTGATAACTATTTTCTGAGCAAAACTTATCCAAAGTTGCGGCAAAAACGATAAATCTCGGTTTAATCACATCACTAAGTTTGCTCCGGTTGGGGATATGTGGAAAAATCAGTGTAATTAAAAATTTAAATAGAGGTTGGCCAGTGATAGATGGCGATGGTTACCGATTAAATGTTGGTATTGTAATCTGTAACAACCATGGTCAGGTCTTCTGGGCTAAACGATACGGGCAACATTCATGGCAATTCCCGCAAGGGGGGATCGATGAAGGTGAAACTCCGGAACAAGCTATGTACCGCGAGTTATATGAAGAGGTTGGCCTTACAAAAAAGGATGTGAAGATCGTTGCGACGAGTCGTCATTGGTTACGATATAAGTTACCTAAGCGGTTGGTTCGTTGGGATTCCAAACCTGTCTGTATTGGACAAAAACAGAAGTGGTTTCTTTTACGCTTAGACTGCGATGAATCGCGAATTAATATGCAGCGTGGAAGTACGCCTGAATTTGATGGTTGGCGCTGGGTGAGTTACTGGTACCCAGTTCGACAAGTCGTTTCTTTTAAGCGTGACGTTTATCGTCGTGCTATGAAAGAGTTTGCTTCTTTGGCTATGCCTTTTAAAGAACGAAAGGCAAAAGGAAAGCGTAAACAACGTAGAGGGTAAACATGCTCAGTCAACTAAGGGAAATAGTTGAACACGTATCTAGAGTAGAAGATGTTCACTCGGCATTAGACATTCTGGTTAAAGAGACATGTGGCGCGATGCAGACTGAATGTTGCACCGTGTATTTAGCCAATGATGAAATGCAGCGCCTTGAGTTAATGGCAACTCAAGGCCTGACTTTTCAAGGCGACAGTATTCATATTGATTACCAAGAAGGCTTGGTTGGTCTAGTCAAACGTAGCGCTGAGCCTATCAATCTAGCAGAAGTTTCTAACCACCCAAATTTCAAATTCTTTCCTGAACTAGGGGAAGAAATTTACCACTCTTTTCTTGGCACCCCCATTATCCATCGTAAACAAGTTTTAGGTGTGTTGGTTATCCAACAAAAATCGCCTCGACTGTTTAGTGAGATGGAAGAATCTTTCTTAGTAACACTTGCCGCTCAGCTTGCGGTGATCATTGCACATGCGCAAACTCAAGGTCATTGGCTGCTGGAAGAGCAGGACACTCCATCAACTAAAGGCATTGCGGCTTCGTCTGGTGTAGCAATTGGTGAGCTGTGGTGGGATAACACTCAACCTGAACTAACGGATGTCTATCCGGCTTCTACCGTCAATGTTGATCGTGAGCAGGAGTTATTGGCTGTTGCTATCGAAAGTGCTTTAAATGACTTCCGACGCATGCGTAAGCGTTTAGACAGTGATATTAATAAAGATGCGCTAGCGATTTTCGATTTATTCACGCACTTGCTGAATGATCCTATGCTACGTAACGATCTAAAAGCTCAAATTCAAAAAGGTGACCGTGCTGATTGGGCATTAAGACAGGTTGTCGAAACTTATTCGAACCGTTTTGCGCGTATGTCTGATGTGTACTTAAGAGAAAGGGCACAAGACGTTCGGGAGTTAGGTCAGCGTTTGCTGTATTTCCTCCATAATACCGAACAAGAAGTTCGTACTATTGAAGAGCCGATCATTCTGGTCGTTCGAGAGCTGACGGCTTCTGTCTTAGCATCTATCCCCAAAGAAAAGCTATTAGCGGTGATTTCGTTGGAAGGGGCTGCGAACTCTCACGCTGCCATTCTATCTCGTGCTCTTGGTATTCCTGCGGTAATGGGGCTCAATCTAAACCTTGAGCACATTAACCGTAAGCAAGCTATTGTTGATGGTTACAGCGGCGAAGTGTTTATCGCACCGAGTGACAACTTGTTGCGTGAGTATGGCGAGTTAGTGATTGAAGAGACAGAACTCTCTTTGATGGTTAACAAAGATTTGTTTGAACCCGCAGTGACTGAAGATGGTCGCAATATAGAAGTATTACTCAATGCAGGTTTAAGTGCCGACACTAATATAGCGATTAACCAAGGCGTTGATGGTGTTGGGCTATATCGAACCGAAATCTCTTTCTTGCTTCAGCATCGATTCCCTTCTGAAGATGAGCAAGTGAAACAGTATCGCTCTGTTCTTGAAAGTTACCCTAATAAGCAAGTGGTCATGCGTACTCTTGATGTCGGTGGTGACAAAGCTTTACCTTATTTACCAATTGAAGAAGATAACCCATTCCTTGGTTGGCGCGGGATCCGCTTTACGTTAGATCACCCCGATATCTTTATTGTTCAGCTTCGAGCCATGCTGAGGGCCAGCTGCGAGCATAACAATTTGAGTATTTTGCTACCGATGATATCTGGTGCTCAAGAGTTAGATGATGCTATTCAGTTGATTGAGCAAGCTTATGCTGAAGTCAGCTTGCTTGATGATAGAGTCAGAATGCCGAGAATCGGTATTATGATCGAAGTTCCGTCAATGTTGTACTTACTACCTCTCATTGCCGACAAAGTCGATTTTGTTTCGGTTGGTACTAATGACTTAACACAATATTTATTAGCAGTGGACAGGAACAATTCGCGTGTTGCGAATGTCTATGAGTCTATGCACCCTGCGGTGATCATGGCGTTGAAGCAAATCTTTGATACGTGTAAGCAATATTCTTTGCCTGTCTGTATTTGTGGTGAGCTTGCTGGTGATCCCATTGGAGCATTACTGTTAGTCGGTTTGGGTTACGATACGTTGAGTATGAACACCTCCAATGTGGCGAGAATTAAATATTTGATTCGCCAATCCACTCATGAAGAGTTACAAAAACTTGCACATAAGGCATTATCGCAACCTTACGGCAATGATATCTATAGTATGATGCTGGAATACCTTGATGAGCGAGGCTTCTCTGGGTTTATACGTGCAGGTAAAAAATAGGAAACAATGTGAACTTTGAACTAATTAGCCTACTCGTAATGTTGGGCGCGGTTATTGGCGTTTTAGCGGGTTTGTTAGGTATTGGGGGCGGTTTACTGATTGTTCCGGCGTTACTCTTTTTACTTCCTAAGGCGGGTATTTCTGCTGACATTGCAATGCAAATGGCGCTGGCGACCTCTTTATCTACCATCATAGTGACCTCTGGTTCATCAGCCTTAAATCACTTGAAGCTAGGAAATGTCGATGTGTTTGTCATTAAATGGCTAATGCCGGGTGTCGTAGTCGGTGGATTTTTAGGTTCGTTTATCGCTGATGCGATTCCTGCTCAGTATTTACCAAAGGTATTTGGCACCATTGTGCTGGTATTGGCGGTCCAGATGCTGTTATCCATCAAAAAGGTTTCGCAAAAAAATATGCCAAGCTCAGGAGTGACTATGCTATGTGGCAGTGGCATAGGCGTTGTTTCTAGCCTTGCTGGCATTGGTGGCGGATCGTTGTCGGTTCCGTTTTTGAATCATCATGGCATTGAGATGCGTAAAGCCGTTGGATCTTCATCGGTTTGCGGAAGTGTGATTGCCGTATCTGGCATGATTGGCTTCATATGGCACGGAAGTTCAGTAGGGCACTTGCCAGATTACAGTGTTGGTTATGTGTATCTACCTGCGTTATTAGCCATTTCCTGTGCGTCAGTTCTTACGACCAAAATTGGTGCTAGGTTAGCCACCCAATTACCCACTCCTATATTGAAGAAAATCTTCGCTGTATTTTTAGTTTTTATTGCAGGCACTATGCTGCTGTAAGTTTATTTTGATAGAGAGCAAACTATGTCTTCGGGTTTGATTGAATTTCCCAATATTGATCCTGTCCTAATCGAGTTAGGACCAATTTCTGTTCGCTGGTACGGTTTGATGTATCTAGTCGGATTTATGTTTGCGTTATGGTTGGCGAACCGCCGAGCAGATAAAGCAAACAGTGGCTGGACACGTGAGCAAGTGTCAGATTTACTTTTCGCGGGCTTTCTTGGCGTAGTTGTTGGTGGGCGCGTCGGTTACGTGCTTTTCTATAACTTTGATTTGTTCTTAGCCGATCCGCTGTACTTGTTTAAAGTATGGACCGGTGGAATGTCTTTCCATGGCGGACTGCTTGGCGTAATTACCGCTATGTTCTGGTATGCGAAGAAAAATGGCAGAACGTTTTTTGGTGTGGCTGATTTTATTGCCCCTTTAGTTCCATTTGGTTTAGGCATGGGCCGCCTAGGAAACTTCATGAACAGTGAGTTATGGGGACGAGTGACAGATGTGCCTTGGGGGATCGTGTTCCCAAATGGCGGTCCTCTACCACGCCACCCATCTCAACTTTATGAGATGGCGTTAGAAGGTATAGTGCTGTTCTTCATTTTGAACTGGTTTATTAAGAAGCCACGTCCACTTGGTGCGGTATCTGGTTTGTTCCTTGCGGGTTACGGAACATTCCGTTTCCTTGTAGAATACGTGCGTGAACCTGATGCTCACCTTGGCTTGTTTGGCGGATTCATCTCTATGGGACAAATCCTATCGCTGCCAATGGTTATCATCGGCGCATTGATGGTGGTTTGGGCGTATAAGCGCGGTCACTACAAAGATGAACTACCAAAACAAACGAAGTAAGGAATTGGTGTGAAGCAGTATTTAGAACTCTGTCAGCGTATTGTTGATGAAGGTACGTGGGTTGAAAACGAACGCACAGGCAAGCGTTGCCTGACGGTGATCAATGCAGACCTAACCTACGACGTTGGCAATAACCAGTTCCCACTTGTGACGACTCGTAAAAGCTTCTGGAAAGCAGCAGTAGCAGAGCTGCTGGGCTATATTCGCGGTTATGATAATGCTGAAGATTTTCGTAAGCTTGGCACTAAAACATGGGATGCAAATGCAAACCTAAACGAAGCATGGCTAAATAACACTTACCGTAAAGGTGAAGATGATATGGGCCGTGTTTATGGGGTTCAAGGTCGAGCGTGGGCGAAGCCTGATGGCGGTCATATCGATCAATTGAAAAAAATTGTAGATGATTTAACTCGTGGTGTAGATGATCGCGGCGAGATTTTAAATTTCTACAACCCTGGTGAATTTCATATGGGGTGCTTGCGTCCGTGTATGTATAGCCACCACTTCTCGTTGTTAGGCGATACCCTGTATTTGAATAGCACGCAACGTTCATGCGACGTTCCGCTAGGTTTAAACTTCAATATGGTTCAAGTGTATGTGTTCCTTGCGATCATGGCTCAGATTACGGGCAGGAAGCCTGGCGTTGCGTATCACAAACTAGTGAATGCTCATATCTATGAAGACCAGTTGGCTCCGATGCGTGATATTCAGCTTAAGCGTGAGCCTCTAGCGCCAGCGACTTTCCATATGAATCCAGAGATCAAGTCGCTTGAGGATTTAGAGACATGGGTAACGTTGGATGATTTTTGGGTGGAAGGTTACGAATGCCACGAAGCGATTAAGTATCCATTCTCGGTATAAACGTTATCTCAAAAGTTATTTGAAAGGCTGCCATTGTGCAGCCTTTTTTATATCTGTTTTTAGGGGAGAGGCGAATCATTAAGAGAACAAAGTGGTGCGTGGCATTGGAGCTTAGAAATCTTTAAGTGTTTACCAGTTCCCTGTATCTGAATATTTACTTTGAATAGATGCTAAACGAGGAGGGATGCTTGTCGTACGAGTTTGTCTTCATCCTGAGTTTTAGATAATAGCGTAAACCCCACTGCTTGATAGGTGCGTTGAGAGAAACTAGTTCCTGAGTTACACATACACATGACTCTCGTATGTGAGTTCAGAGCGTTAAACTGAAAAGTAAGTACGCTAGAGCTCTTATTGAGTGCTTATGTGTCGAATGGTTGGTGTGAGGTGAGGAAAACGTAGAGTGACGAGATAGATGCGGTGAGAGAAGAAAGCCGTGTTGCCTGCGAGCCTGATATTTTACTTCTTCGGATAACAAAAAAGCCCGCAACTCATGTTGCGGGCTTTCGTTATCTAGTGGACTTCGTCTTAAGCAGTTAGCGCTAGGATAGAGCCAGGTAGTACTAGGAATACTGCGATTAGGTAACCCGCTACTACAGACTTATTCTTCACAGCCATATCAGAAATCATGTCAGCTGCTTTAACTGGTAGTTCACGTAGGAACGGAATACCAAAGATGAATACTGTTGCCATGATGTTGAACACTAGGTGAACTAGAGCAATTTGCAGGGCAAATACCGCGAACTCACCTGATACCGCTGTCGCTGCTAGTAGTGCTGTGATACACGTACCGATGTTAGCACCTAGAGTGAACGGGTAAACGTCACGTACTTTAAGAACACCTGAACCTACTAGTGGAACCATTAAGCTAGTCGTTGTAGATGAAGACTGAACCAGTACCGTTACGATTGAACCTGAAGCGATACCGTGAAGTGGACCACGACCAATTGCATTCTTTAGGATTTCACGTGCGCGGCCAACCATTAGGCTCTTCATTAGTTTACCCATCACAGTGATAGCAACGAAGATAGTCGCGATACCAAGTACGATAAGCATTACACCACCCATGGTGTCGCCAAATGTAGCTAGAGGCTCTTTAATTGCGCTTACTACTGGTTTCGTGATTGGTTTAATGAAGTTCAAGCCTTTAATGCTCATGTCACCTGTTGCTAGCATTGGAGATACTAACCAGTGTGAAATCTTCTCTAAAATACCAAACATCATTTCTAGCGGTAGGAAAATTGCTACAGCTAACAAGTTGAAGAAGTCGTGAATCGTGGCACTTGCAAACGCTCGCTTAAATTCATCTTTACAACGTACGTGACCAAGGCTTACTAGAGTGTTGGTTACTGTTGTACCGATGTTAGCACCCATAATCATAGGGATAGCCATTTCAACCGGTAAACCACCAGCCACTAAGCCAACGATAATAGAAGTTACTGTACTTGATGATTGGATAAGTGCTGTTGCCACTAAGCCGATCATTAAGCCAGCTACAGGATGAGAAGCAAATTCGAATAGTACTTTTGCTTGTTCGCCTGTTGCCCATTTAAAGCCTGTACCTACCATAGAAACTGCAAGAAGTAGTAGGTAAAGCATGAATGCCAAGTTAGCCCAGCGTAGCCAACGAGTAGTGCTCGAAATTGGCGCTGCTGCAGTTGTAGCTTGGTTCATAATGTTTTCTCCGTGGACCGTTTAAGTCTGAGTTTGGTCTGTTAGTTAATCTGAGCGTGATGTTAGAGGGGAAATATTTCAGTAATATTACATTTTCATGTAGCTCTGATATTTTTGTGATTAATCGACGCTAAGTTATCTGGAGATTAAATGGTGAGTGTGTAAGTTATTGTTTTAATTTGCTATTTAGGGGTGTTTTAAACGGGGCTAGGAAAAAGAATTTTCTACTTTTTTTACTTTTTTCGTTATTAATATGACATTGTGAAAATTAAATGTTCGTAATTTTCGATGTTTTTGTTGTTTTATGTAGTATTTACCGATGTGTTTGAGGCGGGGTGACATATTTGCTATAACAAACCTTAAAACTTTAACCTGAAGATTGTCATGTCCCACTTAAATTATAACCACCTCTATTATTTCTGGATGGTGTGCAAACAAGGCTCTGTGACTAAAGCGGCCGATGCTCTATTTCTGACTCCTCAAACGGTAACGGGGCAAATTAAAGCGCTTGAAGAGCGAATGGATGGCAAGCTGACAAAGCGGAATGGCCGTAGTGTAGAGCCAACTGAGTTGGGGCAACTTGTCTTTAAATATGCTGATCGCATGTTCGGACTGAGTTATGAAATGCTCGATATCGTGAATTACAGTCAGCACTCCAATATTTTGTTTGATGTAGGGGTGGCGGATGCGTTGTCTAAGCGTTTGGTCAGTAAAGTGTTAATGTCGACTGTGCCACCAGATAACAGTATTCACCTACGCTGTTTTGAATCGACCCATGAAATGTTACTTGAGCAGTTATCTCAACATAAGCTTGATATGATCTTATCGGACTGCCCAGTAGATTCGGGGAAAATACCCGGCTTATTCAGTAAGAAGTTGGGTGAGAGCAGCATGAGTTTCTTCTGTTCAGGTAGTGTTGAGGATGTAAGTTTCCCTGCGGTACTCAATGAAAGAAAACTGCTTATCCCTGGCAGTCGAACCTCCATGGGACGAAAAGTACTGCAATGGTTTGATAGACAAGGGCTACAGCCGGATATTCTTGGTGAGTTTGACGATGCTGCTCTGATGAAAGCGTTCGCCCGCTACCACCCCGATGTTATTTTCCTCGCTCCCACTTTATATATGTCAGAAGTTGGGAAAGATACCTCCCTACAACTTATCGGTCATATCGATGAACTAAAAGAAGAATATTATGTAATTTTTGCTGAGCGGATGATTCAACATCCAGCAGTAAAAAACGTATGTGATGCAGACTTTAGTCAATTGTTTGAATGAGATCTTTTATCAAAGGTAACAAATCGATTACTATCAGGAAAAAGAATCCTAAGTAGTAGAGTTATTTAGCATTGCTATAAAGCTGCGGTTGGTGAAATGAGTGGTAATAAAGGGGGCCAACAAATGAATTTAAAGGAAATGGAGCAGAACTCTGCTCAAGCGGTTGTTTTATTAAAGGCAATGGCAAATGAGAGACGTTTGCAGATTTTATGTTTACTGCACAATACTGAGTTATCAGTCGGGGAGTTGTGTGGAAAATTAGAATTGAGCCAGTCTGCTTTATCTCAGCATTTGGCATGGCTACGTCGTGATGGGCTGGTTGAAACTCGTAAAGAAGCTCAAACGGTATATTACACATTGAGTAGCGATGAAGTGAAAGCCATGATAGAGCTACTTCACGGGCTTTACTGCAAATAACAGTGTTTGATATCACTAAATAGACTGCTCATATTGATGGGCAGTTAATTCAGCAACGAATTTTAGATATAAAAAAACCGGCCAAGGCCGGTTTTTTTGTTCACTGTGTAATCGCGACTCTATTAAAGAGCTTTGATTGCTGCAGCGAAACGAGACTTATGACGAGCAGCTTTATTCTTATGAATAAGGCCTTTAGTCGCCATACGGTCTAGAAGTGGTGTAACTTCTACAAGAGCAGCAGTTGCAGCTTCTTTATTGCCAGCTTCGATAGCTGCAATAGTTTTTTTCATGTAAGTGCGCATCATAGAACGACGGCTAGCGTTGTGCTGGCGACGTTTCTCAGCTTGGATAGCGCGCTTCTTAGCAGATTTACTGTTTGCCAAGGGTCTAACTCCCAAAAACTTAGTTCGGTGACAATTTAAGGGCGAGGACTATCCCTCATTAGCGCTTAATTGTCAAATGATTTGTGCAAAAACCCACCTAAACCAAACAAACTTTGGATTGGAGAGTCATCACGGTTAAGATGGCGGGGATTCTAACAGCATTTTTAGACCAATGCTAATAAATATGATTGCCAAAGATGGATCGTATGATCTTATTGGTAACTCATCAACCAGCGTCAGAGGTTTTTGTGAGTAAGCGACTCTTAAAGTCAGGGATGATAGTCAGTGCAATGACTTTTGTTTCTCGTGTGTTAGGGCTAGTGCGCGACGTTGTCGTGGCTAATCTTATGGGGGCAGGGGCAAGTGCCGATGTTTTTTTCTTTGCCAATAAAATTCCTAATTTTCTTCGTCGGTTATTTGCGGAAGGGGCGTTTTCTCAAGCATTCGTTCCGGTATTGACTGAATATCACGCAGAAGGTGATAAAGATAAAACCAGAGAGTTAATCGCACGAGTGTCGGGTACATTGGGCGTCTTAGTTTCGATTGTTACTTTGTTCGGCGTGATCGGTTCTGGGGTGATCACTGCGCTTTTTGGTGCAGGCTGGTTCATTGACTGGTTAAATGATGGTCCATCAGCAGGTAAATTTGAGCTCGCCAGTTTGATGCTCAAAATTACCTTTCCTTATTTATGGTTCATTACTTTTGTCGCGCTCTCAGGGGCCATTTTAAATACGCTAGGCAAATTTGCGGTCTCTTCATTCACACCGGTATTTCTGAACGTGATGATCATCGGCTCTGCTTGGTTTATTGCTCCTAATCTGGAACAGCCCGAAATTGGTTTGGCAATTGGTGTGTTTCTTGGCGGCTTGGTCCAATTCTTATTTCAATTACCTTTCCTTATTAAAGAAGGGGTATTGGTTAAACCTAAATGGGGCTGGAGAGATCCTGGCGTCGTAAAAATCCGTACTTTGATGATCCCTGCTTTATTTGGTGTGTCGGTTAGTCAGATAAACTTATTGTTCGATACCTTTATTGCTAGCTTCTTAGCAACGGGCTCTATTAGCTGGTTGTATTACTCAGACCGATTGCTGGAGTTTCCTCTGGGATTGTTCGGTATTGCCATCGCGACCGTTATCTTGCCAGCTTTATCTCGTAAACACGTCGATGCTCAAGGTGAAGGGTTTGCCCATACCATGGATTGGGGCGTTCGTATGGTGCTGTTATTAGGCATTCCAGCAATGCTAGGTTTGATTGTATTGGCCAAACCGATGTTGATGGTGCTCTTCATGCGCGGTGAGTTTTCTCCACACGATGTACAACAGGCATCGATGTCATTAGTGGCTTATGCGTCGGGCCTACTTAACTTTATGCTGATTAAAGTATTGGCTCCTGGCTACTACTCTCGTCAAGATACGAAAACTCCAGTGAAGTACGGCATTATCGCGATGGTCACTAACATGGTGTTTAACGCTATCTTTGCTTATTTCTATGGTTACGTTGGTTTAGCGATAGCGACAGCCTTGTCGGCCTTTGTAAACATGGCGCTACTTTATCGCGGTTTACATATTGCGGGTGTGTACCACTTAACGAAAACTACCTTACTATTCAGTGCTAAGTTGATCATTGCTGGTGGGGTGATGGTTGGTGCAATTTTATGGCAACTTGAACATATGGAACAGTGGCTGACTTGGAGCTTTAGCCATCGAGCTATCATGCTGACTGGATTGATTGGTTTAGGCGCGGTTGCGTATGTCATTACCGTGTTGGCATTGGGTGTCCGTGTAAAACATTTAAAAGCAGCGACAGATTAATACTGATTAGTATATAATCCGTCGGTTTCACACAATAAATGATGCAAATTACAGGTTTTAGCTGGTAACAATGGAACTGATCCGAGGCATTCACAATATAAAAGCGCAGCATAATGGCTGTGTATTGACCATAGGTAACTTCGATGGCGTTCACTTAGGACACCAAGAAGTGCTGAATCAAGTGTCCCATCAAGCAGAGCAATTAAACTTGCCTTCTGTGGTGATGACGTTTGAACCTCAACCCATGGAATTATTTGCGAAAGATAAAGCTCCGGCTCGTTTAACACGCTTGCGTGATAAATTTGTTCAACTTAGCAAGCTGGATATCGACCGTTTATTGTGTGTGAATTTCAATGCGCATTTTGCAAGCTTAACCGCTGAAGCGTTTATTGAAGAGTTATTGGTTAACAAGCTAGGAGTTAAGTTCTTAGTGGTTGGCGATGATTTTTGTTTTGGCAAGGGTCGCACAGGTAACTTTTCTATGCTTCAACAAGCTGGTAAAAAGTATGGTTTTGAAGTGGTCAGCACGCAAAGCTTTTGCTTGAATCAGTTACGAGTCAGCAGCACTGAAATTCGAAATGCACTAGCTAAAGATGAATTAGCATCTAGTGCCAAAATGTTAGGGCGTGATTACAGCATTAGCGGCCGTGTTTCCCATGGCCGTAAATTAGGTAGAACGATAGGTTTTCCTACAGCGAATATCCCCTTAAAACGTTGTGTTTCACCAGTTTCAGGCGTTTATGTAGTCCAAGTGTTGGATTTAGACGGTTGTGAAGTCGGCGGTGTGGCGAATATCGGCCAACGCCCGACGGTAAATGGTGTCAGACAACAGTTAGAAGTGCACTTTTTTGACTTTAAAGCCAATTTATATGGTAAACAGTTAGAAGTGATACTTTTACATAAGCTGCGCGACGAAAAGAAATTTGAATCGTTCGATGCACTTAAGAGTCAAATAGAATTGGATGCTGAAGCAGCAAGGGTGTGGCTGCGTCAGCTAAAGAATTAATCGGATGATTCCACCGATTAACATAATGTCTAACTTCGCCCAATATAACGGAATTAAGAATCGATGAGTGATTATAAAGATACCCTGAACTTACCTGAAACAGGGTTTCCAATGCGCGGCAATCTGGCAAATCGTGAGCCAGAAATGCTTAAGCGTTGGTACAAAGAAGATCTTTACGGCGAAATCCGTAAGGCAAAGAAAGGTAAAAAATCTTTCGTACTGCATGATGGCCCTCCATACGCGAACGGCGACATTCACATTGGCCACGCGCTGAATAAGATTCTTAAAGACATTATTATTAAATCTAAGACCCTTTCTGGTTTTGATGCACCGTACATCCCAGGTTGGGACTGTCACGGTCTTCCAATCGAGCTAATGGTTGAGAAGAAGAAAGGTAAGCCAGGTCAGAAGATTTCGGCTGCTGAATTCCGCGAAGAGTGTCGTAAGTACGCTGCGGGCCAAGTTGAAGGTCAAAAAGAGAGCTTCAAACGTCTTGGTATCATGGGCGAGTGGGACAAACCTTACCGCACTATGGATTTCGGCACAGAAGCGAACATCATTCGTTCTCTAGGCAAAATCGCAGACAAAGGTCACCTTCTTAAAGGTTTTAAACCAGTTCACTGGTGTACTGACTGTGGTTCTGCTCTGGCTGAAGCTGAAGTTGAATACAAAGATAAAGTATCTCCATCTATCGATGTGAAATTTACTGCAGCTGATGAAGCAGCATTGCTAGAGAAGTTTACTCTAGCTGACGGTCATGCTGGTGAAGGTGATATTTCAATTGTTATCTGGACAACAACGCCATGGACTCTGCCTGCTAACCGCGCGGTATGTCTACGTGATGATCTTGAATACGTACTTATCCAAGTTGAAGCGAATGGCGATCAGCCTGCTCAACGTATCGTTGTTGCTTCTGAACTAGCAAAAGACGTAATGGATCGTGCTGGTATCGAGCACTTCCACAACCTAGGTTTTGCAACTGGTGCTGATCTTGAGCTTTCTCAGTTCAACCACCCGTTCTACGATTTTACAGTTCCTGCCGTTCTTGGCGACCATGTTACGACTGATTCTGGTACTGGTGTAGTTCACACTGCTCCTGGTCACGGTCAAGAAGATTTCGTGGTTGGTAAGAAATACAACCTAGAAATCGCTAACCCAGTAGGCTCTAACGGCGTTTACCTGCCAGATACCGAGTTATTTGCTGGTCAGCACGTATTTAAAGCGAACGACTCTGTATTAGAAGTTCTAAAAGAGAAAGGGGCGCTTCTGCATCACCACGCTTACGAGCACAGCTACCCACACTGTTGGAGACACAAAACTCCAATCATCTTCCGTGCAACACCACAGTGGTTCATCTCTATGGATCAAGCAGGCCTACGTGCAAAAGCACTAGAGTCAACAAAGAATGTTGAGTGGATGCCTGAGTGGGGTCAAAGCCGTATCGAAGGTATGATCGAAGGTCGTCCTGAGTGGTGTATCTCTCGTCAACGTACTTGGGGTGTGCCAATTGCTCTGTTCGTTCATAAAGAAACGTCAGAACTTCACCCAGATAGCTCTGAGCTAATCGAAAAAGTAGCGAAGCTAGTTGAAGAGAAAGGCATTCAAGCTTGGTGGGATGTAGACGCAGCAGACCTAATGGGCGCTGAAGACGCAGACAAGTACGAAAAAGTGCTAGATACGCTAGATGTATGGTTCGATTCAGGCGTTACGCACTTCTCTGTTGTTGACTCTCGTGAAGAGTACAACGGTAACAGTGCAGATCTTTACCTTGAAGGTTCTGACCAACACCGTGGTTGGTTCCAGTCTTCGCTAATTTCATCTATCGCGATGAAAGACGAAGCACCATACAAGCAAGTGCTAACGCACGGTTTCGTAGTAGATGGTAACGGCCGTAAGATGTCTAAATCTATCGGTAACGTTGTTGCTCCTAAAGACGTAACCAACAAACTAGGCGCAGATATCCTACGTCTATGGGTTGCTTCTACCGACTACACGGGTGAAGTAGCGGTTTCTGATGAAATCCTGAAGCGTTCTGCTGATGCTTACCGTCGTATTCGTAACACAGCTCGTTTCTTCCTAGCGAACCTAAGTGGTTTCAATCCTGAAACTGATTTAGTGCCTGCTGAAGAGATGGTTGCACTTGATCGCTGGGCTGTTGGCCGTGCTCAAGCTGCACAAGAAGAGATCGTGAAAGCATATGGCGAGTACAACACTCACGGTGTAACTCAGCGTCTAATGCAGTTCTGTTCTATCGAAATGGGTTCTTTCTACCTAGACGTAATCAAAGACCGTCAGTACACAGCAAAACAGGGCAGCCATGCTCAACGTAGCTGTCAGACTGCGCTTTACTACATCGTAGAAGCTCTAGTTCGTTGGATGGCACCTATCATGTCGTTCACTGCCGATGAAATCTGGAACGAGATGCCTGGCGCTCGTGACAAGTTTGTGTTTACTGGCGAATGGTTCGAAGGCCTATTCGGTCTTGCTGAAGGCGAAGAGCTAAGCAACGAATTCTGGGCTGAAATTCAAACGGTTCGTGGTGCTGTGAACAAGCTTCTTGAAGACGCTCGTAAAGAGAAAACAATCGGTGGTGCACTGCAAGCTGAAGTTACGCTATACGCTGACGACGCACTAGCGGCTAAGATCAACAAGCTAGAAGATGAGCTACGTTTCGTACTGATCACTTCTGCTGCGGTTGTTAAGCCACTGAGCGAGAAGTCTGATGCGGCTCAAGCGACAGACGTTGAAGGTCTATTCGTTGAAGTTGCAGCAACAGAAGCTGAGAAATGTGACCGTTGTTGGCACCACACGCCTGACGTAGGCACAATTGAAGGTCACGAGAAAGTGTGTGGCCGTTGTGTTTCTAACGTTGATGGCGAAGGCGAAGTTCGTCAATTCGCATAAGAAAGGATTGCTATGAGTAATACATTTTCTCTTAAGCAATCTGGGGTTCGCTGGCTATGGCTGGCGTTCCTTATCTTTATTGCGGACATTAGCATTAAGCTCTTTGTCATGGATAACATGGGATATGGTTGGGCAAACCGCATTGAGGTGTTGCCATTCTTCAATTTCCTTTATGTTCATAACTATGGAGCCGCTTTCAGCTTTTTAAGTGATCAAGCTGGTTGGCAGCGTTGGTTATTTTCGGGTATTGCGTTTGTCGTCACCGGTATGTTGACGTACTGGATGAGCAAACTGCCTGCGACAGAAAAGTGGAACAATATTGCTTATGCTCTCATCATTGGTGGTGCAGTAGGCAATGTGTTTGACCGTGTGGTACACGGCTTTGTTGTTGATTACCTTGATTTCTTTTGGGGTGACTATCATTGGCCAGCTTTCAATCTTGCAGATACTGCTATTTGCATTGGCGCGGCAATGATCATTCTTGATGGTTTCCGAAAGAAAGATGAAAGCAACTAATCGCACTACAAATTATATATAACCCTAAGCGCTGTCCGTTGATTCGGGTAGCGCTTTTTGTTAGAAAGACCCTAATCCCCTTATTGATGGAAGCAATAACGTGACAATAATAAAAAACGATTCTGCTGTGACTCTACATTTCACAATTAAAATGAAAGATGGTTCGGTTGCTGACAGCACGCAAAATATGGGTAAACCTGCTAAGTTCATCATGGGTGATGGCAGCTTGAGTGATAACTTTGAGCAATGCCTATTAGGCCTTGAAGCAGGCACTCAAAAGTCGATTGAATTGAAAGCGCAAGATGCGTTTGGTATGCCAAACCCAGATCATATCCATCATATGGATAGAGCGAAGTTTGTCGGTGATGCAGAAGTGGAAGTGGGTACTATCATGGCATTTAGCGGCCCTGATGGCGCTGAAATTCCGGGTATCATTACAGAAATCGCGGGCGACTCAGTGACCGTTGATTTCAATCACCCACTTGCTGGGCAAGATGTAACATTTGATGTAGATATTCTAGCGGTAGAGTAGCCTCACGGTAGAATACAAACGAGTTATTGGAACTCCATAAGAATTATTTTTGGCTCATGAGCAACGAAATGAAAATACTGTTAGCAAACCCTCGCGGTTTTTGTGCTGGTGTTGATCGCGCGATCAGCATCGTTGAGCGTGCATTAGAAATGTACCAACCACCAATCTATGTGCGCCATGAAGTCGTGCATAATCGTTTTGTGGTGGAAGGTCTGAAGCAACGAGGCGCTATCTTTGTTGAAGAGCTAAATGAAGTTCCAGACGATAACATCGTGATCTTCTCGGCTCATGGTGTATCACAAGCGGTGCGACAAGAAGCGAAAGAGCGTGATCTAACGGTATTTGATGCGACTTGTCCGTTGGTGACAAAAGTTCATATGGAAGTGGCTCGTGCAAGCCGTAAAAATATGGAAGTGGTCTTGATTGGTCACGCAGGTCACCCTGAAGTTGAAGGTACTATGGGTCAATACGCGAGCCAAACAGGTGGTATGTACTTGGTTGAGAAGCCTGAAGACGTACAAAACTTAGTGGTGAACGATCCAACTAACCTGCACTATGTGAGCCAAACGACGCTGTCTGTTGATGAAACAGCAGATGTAATTGAAGAGCTACGCCGTGTTTTCCCTGAGATCCAAGGTCCACGTAAAGACGACATTTGCTATGCGACACAAAACCGTCAAGACGCGGTGCGTGAGATGGCAAACGACGTTGACGTTGTGATTGTGGTTGGTTCTAAGAACTCGTCGAACTCAACACGTTTGAAAGAGCTAGCTGAGAAACTTGGTACTCCAGGTTATTTAACGGATTGCCCTGAAGATATCCAAAGTGCCTGGGTTGAAGGCAAAAAGAAAATTGGCGTTACAGCTGGTGCGTCTGCTCCGGAAGAGTTGGTGAATCAGATTCTCGATCGTATTCGTGAGTTAGGTGCGAGTGACGTTGAAGAAATTCAGGGCCGTGAAGAAAACATGTTCTTTGAAGTGCCACGTGAGTTACAGATTAAACAGGTTGAGTAAGTTCAATTGCACTAAATATCAAAGCCAACCGAGAGGTTGGCTTTTTTGATCAATGGTGAAAGTTGAGTAGTCGTCAGAAAGGACGTCATTCTCTATTGAATACCAAGTTGTTCTTTTAGCGTTTTGAGATAACGCCTACTTACCGGGACTTCAAACCCCGTTAAGGTAACGATTTCAGCTAAGCCGTTTTCGAGTAGCTTAATTTCCTGTATCGATTTGATGTTTATTAGGTACTGCCTATGGCATCGAATCAAATCGGTTTTTTCTTCCAGTACTTTGAGCGTAAGCTGTGAACTGGCGGTAAGAGAAGGGCTACGCACGTGGACACCACTAATATCAGAATAAGCACATTCGACTGTTTGGCTTGCCATGATCACAATGCGATTATGCCCAATACATGGGATTTGTTCTAAGTGACTCGGGGCAATAGAATCGATATTTTGAACGGGTGTTGCTTGGCTTTGCACTACGACTTTATTCAGCCTTGAAACACTTTTCTTGAGTCGAGACGGTTCTACGGGTTTAAGCAAGTAGTCGAAGGCATTGTCTTCAAAGGCTTGGATAGCGTATTGATCGTAGGCCGTTACAAATACAACATAAGGCATGGTTTCAGGGTCGAGCATACTCAGCAATTCAATACCGGTCACTTGTGGCATTTGAATGTCTAGGTAAACGACATCTGGCTTTAGAAGGTTAATCTGTTTTAGCCCTTCAATGGCGTTACTGGCTTGGCCGATGACGTCCACTTCACCAGTTTCTGTCAGCAGTTCAATTAGCTCTTCGCGAGCAAATAACTCGTCGTCTACCACTAATGCTTTTAACATTGTTCAACCTTGCAACGCTGGTTATTCATGCTGTGTCTCTGTTCCACTATAGTTGCTTCCCTATAGGAATGATAAAGCTCATTCGTGTAAATTGCTGCGGTTGAGATTCTATTTTTAATGCTGAATCTTGGCCAAAAAAGTTCGTAAGTCGCTTATTTACAATTTCCATCCCTAGACCTACATGGTCTTTGTTTGGCTCTTGGTAGCTGCCAGCGTTGTCTTCCACTGTGATGGTGTGTTGGCCTTTTTCGATTCGACTATAGATTTTGACTTTGCCACCTTCGATTAAGTTGGAGATCCCGTGTTTAATCGCATTCTCTACCAGTGGCTGAAGTGTAAAGCTTGGTAGCTCTGCTTCATAAAGTTGATTGTCGATGTCCCATTCTATTTCTAACCTATCGGTGAATCTCGCTTTCTCTATAGTGAGGTAGGCATTGACGTGGGCCAGTTCGTCTTTCAGTTTGACGGTGTTGATGTTCTGTTTCAGGTTACTTCTGAAGAAGTGCGATAAGTGTTGAATCAGAGAGCGCGCTTTGTCTGGGTCTCGACGGGTTACCGCACTGATAGTATTGAGCGCATTAAACAAGAAATGTGGGTTCACTTGCGCATGCAGCAGCTTGATCTCTGCTTGGGTGAGTAAGGTTTGCTGTTGCTGATAGTTACTGAATAAGATCTGACTGGATAGCAGTTGTGCAATACCTTCTGCCATCGACATATTGATGGTCGAGAATAATTTAAGTTTGGGTTCGTAGAGTTTAATGGTACCGACGACTTCATTCCCCGCTCGCAGTGGAATAATTAACGCTGAGCCAAGTTTGCAATCAGGCGACAGCGAACATTGATAAGGGTTTTCTTTACCGTCGAGATAAATGATGTCGTTCTTTTCCATCGAAGTGAGTGTGCTTTGCGATGAAATCGGCGTGTTAGGGATATGGTGTTCAGCGCCTATTCCGACAAAGGCGAGTATTTTTTCTCTGTCAGTGATCGCGACCGCTCCGACATTGGTTTCTTCGTAAATAATACGCACGATTTTTTGAGCGTTTTTTGAATTAAATCCGCCATGAAGGATACCAACCGAACGTTCAGCAATCGTCAGCGCTCGGCGTGAAAAAGTTGCTGAATATTTTTCAAAGATAGTTTTTCGATCTTGGATGATACTCATGAACAATGCCGCACCCACAGAGTTGGCGATGATCATTGGCGCAGCAATATCAGAGACGAGCGCATAGGCTTGGTCGAATGGTTTTGCGACCAGCAGAAGAATGATCATTTGGATGATTTCAGCAAATAAGGTCACTGAAAACACCACCAATGGGTTGAAGAGTTGGCTCGCTTTATTCTTCCTCACTAAGTAGACATGCAGCAAGCCACCGATTAAACCTTCGGCTGTCGTTGAAATTGCGCACGCTAAATCGGTAAAGCCGCCTAATGAATAGCGATGAATCCCGCCTGTAAATCCGACTGCAAAGCCAACCACAGGGCCACCAAATAAGCCCCCCATTACCGCGCCCATTGCACGTGTATTTGCTATCGCGTCATTGATCTGTAAGCCGAAGTAGGTGCCCATAATACAAAATAGAGAGAACAGGACGTAGCAGCTAATTTTGTGGCTTAAACGCGAAGAAATACTTAATAGAGGAAGAATAATGGGCGTTTTACTTAGCATGTACGCTAAGACTAAGTAGACACAGGTTTGTTGAAGCAGAGAAAGAATGAGTTCCATAGATCCACCTATAAAGACGTCTACTTAGTGTAAAGCGCATTGAGAGTGAGTGACAGTTTTGCTCGTTTTTAATGGCGTTTTGTCTAAACCTTTAGCCAGCCCAAATAGTAAAGCCCATCAAAGGATGGGCTTTAGTGTATTTCCATTACTCGTTATGAACGGTAACGGAGCAAGCGAAGTTGTGTTTGCGTGCTTTTCTCGTTAAAGAGTTAAGCGGTTTCTGTCACGGCTTTGGTGTCTTTTTCTTTTGATTCGCCGTCAACTAAATCGATGTCGCCTTTGCCTTTAGAAATCTTGATAACGTAGGCTGCGATAGCCAGTGAGCTTACTACACCAATAATGGTCGATAGCTGCATTGGTAGGCCGAAACCAAGCTGACTGTTATTCAGGATAAAGGTGATACATACAGACGTCATAAAGATAGCTGGAACTGTTGTTACCCAGTGCAGCTTGTTGTGACGAAGTAGGTAAGCCGAAGCGGTCCACAGCATCATTACTGCTGTTGATTGGTTAGCGAAACCGAAGTAGCGCCAGATAATTCCGAAATCCACTTGAGTTAAGATGCCACCGATAACGAATAGCGGTAGAGCCATCAGTAGGCGGTTACGCAGTGTCTTCTGTTCCATGTTGAAGTATTCAGCAAGGATAAGACGGCTTGAACGGAACGCAGTGTCACCAGAAGTGATTGGCAGGATAACCACACCTAGGAAAGCAAGGATACCGCCAAATACACCCAGTAGGCCAAATGAAGCACTGTATACCACGTTACCTGGGCCACCGTTTGCTACTGCATCCGCTAGAGATTCAACAGAACCAAAGAACGATAGCGCAAGTGCACACCAGATAAGAGCGATGATGCCTTCACCAATCATTGCGCCGTAAAATACGAAGCGACCGTTCTTCTCATTTTCCATACAACGCGCCATCAGCGGAGACTGAGTAGCGTGGAAGCCAGAGATTGCACCACAAGCGATAGTGATGAATAGAGCAGGCCATAGTGGTAAGTCATTTGGGTTCATGTTGGTGAACATGTCGCTCATCTCAAAGCCGCCCATGATTTGGTGCTCGTCTGAGAAGCCAATCGCAGTGATAAGGCCAACCGACATGAAGATAAGCAGGGCACCGAACAGCGGGTAGAAGCGACCAATGATTTTATCGACAGGGACAACCGTTGCGATGATGTAGTAAGCAAAGATGATCACAACCATAGTGGTCATAGACATTGAGAAGTCTGTTTGATCGTTCACTAGGTTAGTGATCATGCCCGCAGGCGCTGATACGAATACCACACCAACAAGAAGCAACAGAACAATGGCAAAGATGTTCATAAAATGTTTTGCGCCATTGCCTAGGTAACGTCCCGTAATCGTAGGAACTGATGCTCCGCCATTACGAACAGATAGCATTCCAGAGAAGTAATCGTGCACCGCACCCGCGAAGATACAACCTAGGACAATCCAAAGCATTGCTGCCGGGCCGTATAGGGCACCCATGATTGGGCCAAAGATTGGGCCTACACCTGCGATGTTTAGCAACTGAACCAAGTATACTTTTGGTGTCGACATTGGAACGTAGTCCACGCCGTCTTGCTTAGTGATAGCTGGAGTTTGGCGCTTTTCGTTGATACCGAATACTTTTTCGATAAACGCGCCGTAAAGAAAGTAGCCACCAATAAGAGCTGCTACGCAAGTTAGAAACCACATCATAACCTGTTATCCCTGAATTAAATGAGTAAGTCAGGATGCATACTAGAATAGAGTTAGAGAAGCTTCATTCACTTGTCAGGTGAGTGGTCGAATAGCGAGTTAAGTGGTTCTGCTCTCGCTTAAGCGGTTTTGAGCAATCGCTAGCGGTATCTGGTTGAGCGTTAGTGGTGAGCGATGAAAGGTTAGTGGTTATTTCATGGTTTTAATGGCAACCTATCCAAGTTAATAAATTAAGGGACTGAAATGAAAAGAATAACATCGGCTTTTCTGGTATTGGCGGCGCTTTCTGGCTGTAGTGCTAGCGTCCAAGATCTTGCTCAGCAAGGAGATTGGCTAGAAATTGGCTACCGTGATGGTATTAAAGGCCACACTCAGCGTTCTTATAACGAAATGATGGAGCTCGGCACTGTGGATCAGGCGAGTTACGATACTGGTTATCAGCAGGGCGTTGAAGAATACTGTAACCCAGACCACGCTTATCAGATTGGCTTGTCGGGTCAATATTACGAAGGAGTATGCTCTGGTTTTGCGGATGCTCAAAAGTTTCGTATGGAATGGCAACGAGGCTGGGATGAGCACAGTAACTAAAGATTAAAATTAAAATGAGCTTCTGAGTCAGAAGCTCATTTTATTTGGGACAAAGCTATGATGATGGGTTGTTCTCAACCGCTTTACGTAAGAAGCCAGACTGTTTGCTTAGTTGCTGCTTGGCTGCTGTGAGATCAAGATCGGTCAAGATCATTAAGATCGCGAGCTTTACATCATAATCCGTTTGTTTGAGTACTGAGACCGCTTGGTTTTTGCCACAGTCAGTCGCTTGCATCACAATACGAGCGGCTCTTGCCACGAGCTTTTTATTGGTGGCTTTCACGTCGACCATTAAATTCTGATAGCTTTTACCAATACGAATCATACTGGCTGTCGTCAGCATATTCAGTACGAGCTTTTGTGCCGTTCCTGACTTTAAACGAGTGGAGCCTGTCAGTGCTTCTGGACCTACAACTGGGCTGATAGCAATTTTAGCGACATCAGCAATCGGTGAGTCTGGATTACAGGAAAGCGCTACGCTGGTGGCACCAAGTTCATTGGCATATTCTAACGCCCCAATCACATAAGGTGTTCGACCGCTGGCAGCGATGCCGACTAATACGTCGTCTTTGGAAAAGTTAATCGATTTTAGATCTTCTATTCCTAACTCTCGGGAGTCTTCTGCGCCTTCTTTAGCTTTCAAAATGGCCTCAGGCCCTCCAGCAATTAAGCCTATAACCATTTGATCCGATACACCAAAGGTCGGTGGGCATTCAGAGGCGTCTAACACCCCTAAGCGTCCGCTAGTCCCTGCCCCCATATAGATTAATCGCGCACCGCGCTTAAACGCTTCGGTGATCTTATCTACCGCTTGCGCGATTTCAGGGAGCACTTTTTCAACAGCTAAAGGGACTTGTGCATCTTGCTGATTCATACGCTCAACGATCTCTAGTGATGAGAGTAGATCGATGTCCATGGTTTCAGGGTTACGACCTTCAGAGACAAGGTGAGACAAAGCTGAAATAAGAGCGTCGTTGGTCATAGGTATCCTTTGTATTTTTCTATCGTGAAGGATTCTTCTTCGTGATAAAGGTTAATCGGCATAATACACAACACCAAGGGAAGCTGGCTTAGAGGCGCCTGTCACTTCCGGTAAATTGCTAGGCAAGCTATGTATTCTTCTTTGGGCTAACCACGCAAATGCCATGGCTTCCATGTTATCGCTGTCTACGCCTTTATCTGATGTCGAGCATACTTGCCACTTAGGCAGTAGTGAGGCTAGGCGAGACATTAATAATGGGTTTTGGGCACCGCCACCGCAAACGAGTAGTTCCGGCGTTTCTCCCTCGCGATACTGCTCTAACTCATGAGCAATAGTGAGTGCAGTAAACTCACACAATGTACGTTGCACATCGTAAGCGGAAAGGGATGGGTAGTGCGAGAGGATTTGCTCAAGCCAAGGTAGGTTAAATAACTCTCTTCCTGTGCTTTTTGGAGGCAGTTTATCGAAGTAAGTATCGTTGCGTAGGGCTGTTAGTAATGATTGATTAACGTCGCCTTGCTGCGCGAAACGGCCATCGCAGTCATACTTTTCTCCGGTGTGCTTGTGCACCCATGCATCCATTAACATGTTGCCTGGGCCAGTGTCGTAGCCCAGTACTTTTCGATTGGGTCTGAGCACTGAAATATTGGATATCCCACCAACATTTAGCACAACTACGCTAGAGTTCTCTGCGGTAAAAATCGTGTTGTGGAACGCTGGCACTAACGGTGCACCTTGCCCTCCTAACGCCATGTCTTTGCGCCTGAAATCTGCCACAGTAGTGATGCCAGTTCTTGAGGCGATGATGTTGGCATCACCAAGTTGCATGGTGAAAGGATAAGCCCCCACAGGCTGGTGGAAGGCGGTTTGCCCATGACAACCGATAGCGGTGATGTCTGAAGCGTCAGTTTGCGATTTTTGTAGGAGCTGCAGTATCGAATCAGCAAATAGGTGACCTAGTTGATGGTCTAACTCACCGAGTTGCTTGAGGTCGGTTTGCTGGCCAATACATACATCAAGTACTGCTTGTTTGAGTGCTTCAGGCATAGGGAATTCGTCATGAGCCAATAAGCGAAGGTTATTGTCTTCAATGGAGACAAGCGCTGTATCTACGCCGTCCATACTGGTACCGGACATCACTCCGATATAAAGCTCTTTATGATCCATTTCTAAACTCTTCTGCCATGGGGTCAAAAACATTGTAATGCAAATTCAAACGGAATAATCTCGGTAAGCTTATGAAATTTGGTTTGAGTTAAGGATAAATATGGGACCGTTGTGGCTTGATGTAGAAGGGTGTGAACTTAGCGCTGAAGATAAAGAAATTATTGAGCATCCTACCGTTGGTGGTGTGATCCTTTTTGCTCGTAATTATCACGATAGTAAGCAGTTGCTGGCGTTGAATACAGCGATTAGAAAAGCAGCCAAGCGACCTATATTGATCGGTGTGGATCAAGAAGGTGGGCGAGTTCAACGTTTTAGAGAAGGTTTCTCTATCATCCCGGCAGCTCAGGAGTTCGCCAAACACAATAACGGCGAACAACTGGCGGAACAAGCGGGCTGGCTGATGGCGGCTGAGCTTGTTGCCCATGATATCGATTTGAGCTTTGCGCCTGTGCTGGATAAAGGACACGAGTGTAAAGCGATAGGTAGCCGTTCCTTTGGAGAAGATGTTTCTACCATTATTCGTCATAGTTCTGCGTATATGAAAGGCATGAAATCTGTTGGTATGGCGACCACAGGTAAGCACTTTCCAGGGCATGGCGGGGTGATTGCAGATTCGCACTTAGAAACACCATTTGATGACCGTGATGATATTTTTGAAACCGACATGGCGGTATTTAAAGCACAAATTGAATCTGGGGTTTTAGATGCGATGATGCCAGCGCACGTGGTGTATTCACATTATGATAAGCACCCTGCAAGCGGCTCTCAGTATTGGCTGCAAGATGTTTTACGTAAACAACTTGGTTTCAAGGGATTAATATTCTCAGATGATTTAACTATGGAAGGTGCAGCAATTATGGGCGGACCAGCGGAGCGTTCGCATACTGCGTTAGCAGCTGGTTGTGACATGGTATTGGTATGTAACCAACGAGCTGCACAAGTAGAAGTGTTGGATAATCTGCCAATCATGGAAGTTCCAATCGCAGATACTTTGATTAAGCAGCAATCTTTCTCTCTTTCTGAACTGCACACCACAGAGAAGTGGAAACAATCATCAGAAGCAATGAAGCGTTTATTGGATAGTTAAACGTCGCGTGTTTTTTCATCGATAATTTATTTTAAAGAGCCATAATCATTGATTTGGCTCTTTTTTATTGTGGAATATGAATGTTTACATCGCTTTTCTGTGTCAGCTTTCTAATTTTCGTTGATGTAAATCTTTGTTTACAGTAAATGTTTTTCTTTGTTTACACTTGCAATCCTTTTTATTGCTGTTATTTTAGTTTCAAAGATTGATTGGCCCAGATGGAAGTATTGGGTGTAAAAATAAATATACAGGTTGAGTTATGCAGAAAAGTGAATTAAGCAATGTCAATATTATCGACGAACAGGTACTGATTACTCCTGAGGAGCTAAAAGCGAAATTACCATTGAGCGATAACGCTCGTCGCTTTATTCAAGAGTCTCGTCAGACTATTGCCAACATTATTCATAAGAAGGATCACCGCCTATTAGTTGTATGTGGCCCTTGTTCTATCCATGATGTGGAAGCGGCTAAAGAGTACGCGAAGCGTCTAAAGGCACTTTCTGAGCAACTTAGCGACCAACTGTATATTGTCATGCGTGTTTATTTCGAAAAACCTCGTACAACAGTAGGTTGGAAAGGTTTAATCAATGACCCACATCTAGACGGCTCATTCGATATTGAGCATGGCCTGCATGTGGGACGTGAATTGTTAGTAGAACTTGCTGAAATGGAAATTCCACTGGCTACTGAAGCTCTTGATCCAATTAGCCCTCAATACTTAGCCGATACGTTTAGCTGGGCAGCAATTGGTGCTCGTACTACTGAATCACAAACGCACCGTGAAATGGCAAGTGGCCTTTCAATGCCGATTGGTTTTAAAAATGGTACGGATGGCAACTTAGGCACGGCGATTAACGCGATGCAAGCAGCTTCTTCAAGCCACCGTTTTATGGGTATCAGCCGTGAAGGTCAGGTAGCACTACTGACAACGCAAGGTAACCCAAATGGTCATGTAATCTTACGTGGTGGTAAACAAACAAACTACGATTCAGTTTCAGTACATGAATGTGAGCAAGAGCTAGGAAAAACAGGCTTAGATGCGTCACTAATGGTGGACTGTAGCCACGCTAACTCTCGTAAAGATTTCCGTCGTCAGCCATTGGTTGCTGAAGATGTGATTCATCAAATTCGTGAAGGGAATAAGTCAATTATTGGCTTAATGATTGAGAGTCATTTGAACGAAGGTAACCAATCTTCAGATATTCCATTGAATGAAATGAAATACGGCGTTTCAATTACCGACGCGTGTATCAATTGGGACTCAACTGAGGCACTATTGAAGCATGCACACACGGAACTAGTCCCGTTTTTAGAAAATCGCCTAAAGGGCTAGTACTGGCTTAAATAATAGTCAGAGCTTAAAGATTGGTAAGGAAGAAAAATGGCCGTTGAACTGAACGAATTACGCGACCAAATTGATGCAGTCGATAAACAAATGTTGGACTTACTCTCTCAACGCTTAGCGTTAGTAGAGAAAGTCGGTGAAGTAAAAAGTGAACATGGTTTACCTATTTACGCACCAGATCGCGAAGCGGCTATGCTTGCTTCTCGTCGCCAAGAAGCTGAGAAGAAAGGTATCCCACCTCAGCTGATTGAAGATATTTTACGTCGAACAATGCGTGAATCTTATGCAAGCGAAAAAGATTCGGGTTTTAAGTGTTTAAACCCTGAATTACGTTCAGTGGTCATTATTGGTGGTAACGGCCAGCTTGGTGGTTTATTCGGGCGTATGTTTACTCTGTCTGGCTACGAGGTAAAAGTGTTGGGTAGCCAAGACTGGGACCGTGCCGATGAGATTTTAGATAATGCTGGTTTGGTTGTCGTGACTGTGCCAATTAATCTCACGCAGAGTGTGATTGAAAAGCTAGGCAACTTACCATCAGACTGTATCTTATGTGATTTAACATCGATAAAGTCTAAGCCATTACAAGCTATGCTAGACGTTCACCAAGGTCCTGTTGTTGGTCTTCACCCTATGTTTGGCCCAGACGTTCCAAGCCTTGCAAAACAAGTGATTGTCTACAGTGACGGCCGTGGTGAAGAAAGTTACCAATGGTTGTTGAAGCAGTTTGGGATTTGGGGCGCAAGCCTTTGCCAAATGGATGCCAGTGACCATGACCAAGGCATGACGTTGATTCAAGCCCTGCGCCACTTCACTTCTTTCGCTTACGGTTTGCACCTAAGTAAAGAAAACCCGAATATCGATCAATTGCTTAAGCTGAGCTCCCCTATTTACCGATTAGAAATTGCGATGGTGGGTAGGCTGTTTGCTCAAGATCCTAACTTGTACGGCGATATCATTTTATCGTCAGACGAGAATATTGAAATGATTCGCCGATTCCACGCTTGCTTTGGAGAAGCGCTGAAGATTCTCGATGGCAAAGATAAAGCGACATTTGTTGAAAGTTTCAATGAAGTGAGTCACTGGTTTGGTGACTACTCGCAGCAGTTCTTAGATGAAAGTCAGAACCTTTTGAAACAAGCAAATGACGCAATCCACCGTGGGTAATTGAACGAACATAGAATTAAAAAAAGAGCAGCTAAGGCTGCTCTTTTTTGTGCTTTCGAGAAAAGTTTCTAATTCGTGATTGCTAGTTAGTCTCAAGTTCCTGACTGGTATCTTCACTAGAGACGGTTTCAATACTCGAATCTCTATACGGCACGTTGGTCAAATTGATTTGTAGACGAACGACATTATCAATCAATTGAACGAGCGGTCCCCATTTCACCTTTTTCTCTTTTTCGAACACGTAATTAAAATTGTCAGGTGTCCAGTCCATCAAATATTGTGGATTCAAAGAGCGTCCTAAAAAGCGTACTTCATAATGAAGGTGAGGGCCGGTAGAGTTTCCTGAATTACCACAAGTCGCAATTACATCGCCTTTGCTAACAAACTGCCCGCTACGAGCTTTAAATTTTTGTAGGTGTGCGTATGAGCTCATGAAGCCGAATGAATGGCGAAGAGTCATGAAATTGCCGAAGCCTTTTTTACTTGGCCTTACGGTTTCAACAACACCATCCGCGGGTGCGAGAATTTGCTCGCCACGTTTACAAGTTAAGTCGATGCCGGTATGGGTATGGCGCTTACCGGTAATTGGGTTCGTACGGCGACCATAAGAGGACGATATTCTCTGATAAGTCATCGGACTGTCGTTAGGGATTAACCTAAACATCGTCGCTCGTACTGCCGAATCGATCGCGGCTGTATTTATACGCTCTTCTAACGAGGTATCGTTAGTGACTAAGTCCTCACTCGCCAGTCCTAAGACAGATTCGACATCGTAGACACGCTTACCTAGCAGTTGAATTTTGCCTTCTTTTTCATCTAGGGCTTGAGACAGTGAGTGGTTGGTGTCGACTTGCTCTTGGTACAGAGACTCAAGCTCACCATTTTTGCTACTAAGCTGAGCTAAGGTGTGCTGAAACTCGGTTCGAGTTTTCAACATAGCTTGTTCGGCTTGCTGCTTATTATCAAGATGTAAGTAAATCGCACCGCCTAGTAGTAGGGGAGCTGAAACTAAGGTCAAGACGATAGCAGAGACGGACTTTCGGCCAAGGTGAAAGGTTTGCTTCCCTTGGCTCGAGGGAATGGTGATGGAAACTTTTTGGGACATACTAACTAATAAATTGGTGTGACAGATCCGCTGTCTACAGAGTCAAAATTATTCATCACCTAAATCAGATAAATATTCTAGCTCACGATGGAGAAGACTATCGTCACCGACATTGAGTTCAACCAAGCGTTTTAAATGGCTAATACTATCAATATCTAAATGCTCTATTCTCAAGCGCATTGAGGTATTGTTAGTCGAAATAATGGACGCTTCCAATTGAATTTCAATATCACTTTCATTGAGCGTAAAGCCCACGGTGATAGGTAAAGATTCATTAAGCTTTGAGCTGCTATCACATTGCAATAACACACCATGTAAAGACAGGTCTTGAACGAAACTTTCAAGCACAAGATTGCCTTGAGCTACTTTGGCTGGAACCTGATAAAGGATGCGTGAAAAACGCCTTCTTTCTACCATGATTAGTTCTCTCTTATCTATCAATAAGTTAAAGTATGGTGGCTCATAAACTATATAAGGCCGCTGATCATAGCGGCCTTTGGTTTAAATACAAGCAATATTATTTTGCGATGCGCTTGTATTTGATGCGGTGAGGTTCAGCCGCTTGAGCACCAAGAGTTTTTTTCAACCACTCACTGTACTCAGTATAGTTACCTTCGTAGAAGTTAACCTGACCTTCATCACGGTAATCTAGAATATGTGTCGCAATACGGTCTAAGAACCAACGGTCGTGCGAGATAACCATTGCACAGCCTGGGAATTCAAGCAGTGCTTCTTCTAGTGCACGTAGTGTTTCAACGTCTAGGTCATTGGTAGGCTCATCGAGTAGTAATACGTTACCACCTGTTTTTAGCAGCTTAGCTAAGTGAACACGGTTACGCTCACCACCAGACAGCTCGCCGATGATCTTCTGCTGGTCGTTGCCTTTAAAATTGAAGCGAGAGCAGTAAGCACGAGCAGGGATTTCGAAGTTGTTGATCTTAATGATATCAGCGCCTTCAGAGATCTCTTGGAATACTGTTTTCTTGTCGTCCATGCTGTCACGGAACTGATCAACAGACGCTAGTTTAACGGTTTCACCTAACTCAACAGTACCTGAATCTGGTTGTTCTGCGCCGCTTAGCATTTTGAATAGCGTAGATTTACCCGCGCCGTTAGCACCCACGATACCCACGATAGCGCCTTTAGGCATGCTGAACGATAGGTCGTCGATAAGAACGCGATCACCAAATGATTTAGTCAGGTTTTTCACTTCCAGAACTTTATCGCCTAAACGCTCACCTGGTGGGATGAATAGTTCGTTGGTTTCGTTACGCTTCTGGTATTGGCCAGTAGTAAGCTCTTCGAAACGTGCCATACGAGCTTTAGACTTAGCTTGACGGCCTTTCGGATTTTGACGAACCCACTCAAGTTCTTTTTCAATGGTTTTCTGACGAGCACTTTCGCCCGCTTTTTCTTGCTTAAGACGTTCGTCTTTTTGCTCTAGCCAAGAAGTGTAGTTGCCTTCCCATGGGATACCTTCACCACGGTCAAGTTCTAAAATCCAGCCAGCAGCGTTATCTAGGAAATAACGGTCGTGGGTAATTGCCACAACAGTACCACTGTAATCCACAAGGAAGTGCTCAAGCCACGCAACAGATTCTGCATCCAGGTGGTTGGTTGGTTCATCTAGAAGCAGCATGTCTGGCTTTTCTAGAAGCAGGCGACAGATAGCCACGCGGCGACGCTCACCACCCGATAGGTGTTCAATTTTAGCGTCCCATTCAGGAAGGCGAAGTGCATCAGCAGCACGCTCTAATGCGCTTTCTAGGTTATGACCGTCTTTCGCTTGAATCAGCGCTTCCAGTTCACCTTGCTCTTTCGCTAGTGCATCGAAATCTGCACCTTCTTCCGCGTAAGCTGCGTAAACTGCGTCTAGGCGAGTTAATGCGCCAGCAACATCAGACACGGCTTCTTCAACGATTTCACGAACCGTTTTAGATTCATCAAGAACAGGCTCTTGTGGTAGGTAACCTACATTTAGGCCTTGCTGTGCGCGAGCTTCGCCATCAATGTCAGTATCAATACCTGCCATGATACGTAGTAAGGTAGATTTACCTGAACCATTTAGACCTAAAACACCGATTTTAGCGCCAGGAAAAAAGCTAAGAGAAATGTCTTTAAGAATTTGACGTTTAGGTGGCACAGTTTTGCTCACCCGAGACATGGTATATACGTATTCAGCCATTTGCCGATCGTTCCTAATTATTGTTCAAAATTAGCCACTATTTTATACCAATATCGTCAAGTTTGTTACTCCTTGACTAGGAAATCATTGTTGAGCGTTCTAGATTGGAATTACGATAATCGTGCAAAGTTCATAATTTAAAACAAAGGCTGAATCAGAATTGTTAAATTAATAATATTTACATTCAAATCCTTTACATTTGAGTCTAGATTTGTCGTTAATAGTTATCTATACGCATTCAAACACGCACTAAGGAATAGAGCGCATGTTTTCTCAATTGTTAAAGCCCAAAGTCGCCGCAATTACTTCTGCTGTTTTCTCGACTTTGTTCTTCAGCCAAACGGCTACCGCGACTCCTGCATCTGAGCTTGATATGCAGCGAGCGACGTATCAAAAAGCGCAAGACTTGCTAGACGAGAAAAATATAACGGCTTACCAGAAAATCCGTCCAAATATTGCGAGCTATCCATTAACACCCTATACCGATTATCGAGCGTTTTTAGCAGGGTTGTCTGATAAAGAACCGAAAGAAGTTGAAGCTTTTATTGAAGATAACCAAAACTTTCCATTTTCTAATCGCATTCGAGCACCTTACCTGACCACACTTGCGAACCAAAAGCGTTGGGATTTAATTGTAGATTTTCAGAAAGTGGAACCTGTTGGTGAACAGTACCAATGCATTTATTACCGCGCCCACTTAGAGCAAGGAAATCAAGATTTCGCGTATGAAGGGGCGGGTAAACTTTGGTTGAGTGGTAATGGTATCAATGATTACTGTGATCCGCTTTTTGAAAGTTGGGATAAAGCTGGATTACGCACTGACGACTGGATCTTAGAGCGCATGTTACTGGCGTTTGATAATCGTAATGGCAAGTTAATGAGCTATTTGATTAAGCAAGTCAATGCTTCAGAGAAGAAAAAACAGGCTGTGGCGATGAAAGCGCTATATCGTAACCCTGAGTCTGTACTGAATTTTGCGAAGAAACATAGCCCAAGTGATTTTAACCGCTCTCAAACTGAATACGCGTTTGAAAAACTGGCTCGAAAATCGGCTTCACAGGCCCAGTCGAAGTACAGCGCAGTGATGGAAGCGCAAGAGTTCGAGGTTAAGAAACAGCAAGAACTCGCGGAGTACATCGCGTTTCGTTTGATTAACACGAACGATGAGAGGTTAGCGGAATGGCGAGATCAGGTTCTGAATAAGTCTTCAAGGCAAGTGTTGTTAGAGCGACGTATACGCCTTGCCATTCAGTACGCTGATTGGTCTGGTGTGCAACATTGGATTAGTAAGCTTGATGACAAACACCAAGCTTCATTGCGCTGGCAGTACTGGTTAGGGCGAGCTGAGGTCGCGCAAGGTCAATCGAAAGAAGGTTATCAAAGATTACGTTCTCTTACAGGCGAACGTAATTTCTACAGCGTGGCGGCAGCTAAAGAGCTCAAACAATCGGTGCAGTATTCAACGTCAACCTTGAATTTTGAACGTGCCGTTATTGAACCTTATCTCGTAGATTTATTGAGAATCGAAGAGCTTATCTCACTCGATAAGATAGCGGCAGCGAAAAGTGAGTGGCGTTGGTTATTGCGGAGAACGAGCAAACAAGAACAATCGATGTTGGCGGCTTACGCAGCAGAAAAAGGCTGGAACCACTTAACGGTGACCGCCAGCATTACAGCCAAAATGTGGGACAACCTGACGTTGCGCTTCCCTGTCGCTCACGAGTGGTGGTTTAAGTTCTATGCTGAAAAACACGATATCGACCCAATCACATTGATGTCATTGGCGAGGCAAGAAAGTGCTCTAGACAGTGAGGCTCGTTCTCCTGTAGGTGCCCGTGGTATTATGCAAATCATGCCAACCACGGCTAAATACACAGCTAAGAAATACAAGCTTTCTTATCAAGGCAGTGAAGATTTATACCAAGTAGGTAAAAATATCGAAATTGGTAGCCACTATTTGGATGGACTGCTTAACCAATACGATAACAACCGTATCTTCGCTTTTGCTGCTTATAATGCAGGGCCAAACCGAGTGAAGCAGTGGCGTGAAAGGACAGCGGGGAAGTTGGATGCGTACGCTTTTATTGAAGCGATCCCTTTTAAAGAAACCCGTGGTTATGTGCAGAACATTTTAATGTTCGAAACCTATTACCGAGATATTCTAGGGATTGATGGGGCATTCTTAAAAGAACACGAAGTGAAAACTAAATATTAATCGAGCATGTCACTCACCAATACAAACTCACTTTGTATTGGTGGGACGTTCTTAGTGTTAATTTAGACACTTAACGGTGGTTTTCGGTATACAATGCTCAAATAGTTCAGCAGTAAATGTAGGTAACATGACATCACAACCAGAATATAATGATTGGCAGCAGTTAATGGATCTTGTGAAAACTGCAGCGGAAAATGACCAACACGAATTGTTACTGACGATGATGATGACTCCAGATGAGCGGGATGCATTGGTCGCTAGAGTGAATATTTTGTGTGAGCTACTGAAAGGGGACTTATCCCAGCGACAGGTAAGCCAGATGCTTGGTGTCGGTGTAGCGACGATCACCCGAGGTTCAAATGAACTGAAAGCGAAATCCGAGCAAGAAAAAGCGGAAATTGCTAATTTACTTCTGAAATAATATCGAATAAAAACGCTAGCTTCGGCTAGCGTTTTTGTTGAAGCTGCGTTGTTGTTGGTTCAGTAAGGTGAGGGTTACTTTGCGAAGTGCTCTGGGTTTACGAACGGAATGAGTGCAAGAATTAATGCTTGGTGATACACCGAGCTACGCGACAGCTGATTGTGAGTGAGTAATCCAATTGCGCCGCCTTTTTGCTTGATATTGTCAGTACCAAATACTTCATCCATCACGTCACCTAATTCATTCGCATGTTCAAGCTTTGCGAGAACCGCTGGTGGCAACATTAGGCTGGCCGAACGTGATTCACCACGCTGCCCGTCAGATTCAATCACCATCCATGCAAAAGTCACGTTACCTTCAATGCCGGCTTCTAGTCCTACATAAAAGTCAGCATTGGCAATCGCTTGCTGAGCATTCTTAACACGGTTGACCGCCCCTAGATGGGTTTCCTCATTAGACATTGGTTGGTCGGCCACTTCACTGGCTACACTTACGCCTTGAAAGTTAAAAGTGTGTTCAGGAAATGCAGATTGAAAGGCACTCTTTACCGCATTGATTTTTGCCGGGTTTAAGGATGCGATAATTACGGATTTCATTTTAGTTCGTTTTCTCTTTTAATTCTTGGTACCAATTAGCGAGTTCTTCCACCTTCATAGGCTTTCCAAAGTAGTAACCTTGCATGAAGTCGCATTGATAATCAGATAGCCATTGCTGCATTTCTTGGGTTTCAATCCCCTCAGCAGTGACCGATTTATTTTGAGCGTGACACAAGCCAATAATAGGTTTGATGATGTTTTGGTTATCAGTACGGATCAGTGTTTCCAAAAAGCCTTTGTCTAACTTTATTTTTTGCACTGGATACTGAACTAATTGAGTGATTGAAGTATACCCCGAACCAAAGTCATCGATAGCAAGTTTGTACCCCAAACGTGAAAGCTCATTGAGTAACGGGAAACCTTGAGACTCTGTGGCAAAGGTTTCTGTGATTTCAAAATCTATGAGACTTGGTTCAATGTTATTTCTAGTCGCATGATAATCAATGAAATCGGCCAAATGAGTGGTTTCCAACTCAGCAGAAGAGAGGTTAATTGATAAATGAATATCGTGTTCAAATTGAGCCTGCACGTTGTGATAATTTTCAAACGCGGTTTTGATGACCCACTTATCGACTAGCTGGAACAAACCGGTTTGCTCGGCAATAGGAATGAACTCATCAGGAGAGACTATTCCAAGCTGCTTTGAATGCCAACGTAATAACACTTCCACCCCGATGACCTGTTTCCCGGGAGTATCCATGTACGGCATATACACTAGGTGGAATTCATCATCGAAGTTATGCTCTCGTAACGCGCGCTCGATGTTTCCACGGCGTTGAACCACTTTGTCTAAATCGAGTGAGTAGAAAGAGAATTGATTCTTGCCTGCTCGTTTGGCTTGGTACATTGCTGTATCGGCATTAGAAAGCAATTTTTCGATATTATCGCCATCATTCGGATAAGTGGCGATACCGATACTTACCGTGATCGGGAAACTGCCCATCTTCGTTAAGAAGCCATTTTGCAGCGGTTCAATCACGCGTTGAGAAAATTCCTCAGCGGCTTTTTTTGCCTGCTTCGGCGCATGTAAATAAATGGCGAATTCATCCCCAGAAAGACGAGACGGCATGCTGACAGCAAAATGCTGGCTTCGAAAATCTTCACAGACTTTCGCCATATGCTCAGCAAAGCTCACGAGTATGGAGTCGCCAATTTGGTGCCCGTACTTGTCGTTTACAAACTTAAAATTATCTAGGTCTAAATACAGGATCCACACATTGCTGCTGAGGTGTGGTTCAACTAAAACACGTTCAACGTAATTTTGAAATTGGTGACGGTTAGCCAGTTGAGTCAGGTGGTCATTCTCAGCCAGTTTTTTGGTTCGTTGGTAAGTATTGTCCAGCTCTTGATACATATCGTAAAAGCGTTCAGAGAGGTGACCAATCTCATCATTACTCCCGAGCTTTTCAATATTTTTTCGTTTACGCCTTTCAACCAAAAGTAGTTGCTGATTCAAGCGAGTGATGGGGTTGATCACCGTTTTATATAAAAGCGCTAACAACAGTGCCATGGTCAGTAAAGCAGACAGCGCAAACGAAGCACTCAGCTTGTTCCAGATATCGTTGAGTCGGTTATCCAGTAGGAACTGAGCAGGATCAACGGTAGCGTATAAGCTTGGAGCCAATTCAATGGATTGGGTCAGACCGTTGTCGACAAGAATAGGGCTATCCGAGAAAAATAGGCTAGTTTGGTAGTCGTATTCGATTTGTTTGCGCAGTGTGTTGAATTTATCCAGTGATACGGCAATAACCAGAAAAAACACGTCATCTAGCTGATAATTGAGCGGAGCAGAGATAGTGCGTCGGTCTAAAACTTCGTAACGCACGAGCATCCCTTCGCCTTGAGAATTTCTGGTAAAGCTGATGTTGGAAGTATCGAGCGTCTTTTGATATTGGGAACGAATGTGCTTGAGCAGTTTTGGGTCAATCTCGGTTAATGACTCATCGTTATTTTCAGCGTAATAGATGGGCTCTTGTCGCCCGTTCAATAGTGCTAGACCTGTGAAACTACGGTCACCATCTTGGAGTAGTTTAATGGTTTGGTGCAGACTATCGACAAGTTCTAAATCACGGTCAGGGTTTTGTTCGAGTAAAAAGTAGCGCCTGACAATATCGCTTTTAGTCAGAGTATAAGAATAGCTATTGAGAAAGGTTCGAGCTTGTCGAAAGTGTCCTGCCAACTTTTCCATGTTGAGCTGCAAGGCATTGTCTTCACGCTTAATGAAAACACTTTTTTGGTTGGTGTAAATAATATAGCTGGACGCTGCAGCACTACAGAGTATGACCGGTGCTATGAGAAGTAGAATCTTAGTACTTAGCTTCATGATTCCTAACTATATTATTCAAAACAAGCGCGTCAGTTTATAGATGTTTTAGCCAATTCACTATTTTTACTGATAATTTCAATGAGCACGTGTGATGTGAGCCCAGTTTCATTTTTAGAGGCTGGTGTTAGGGCTTGAATATTGATGTGTTTTTAGTGGTTTTTTATGGATTTTGGTTGGTGTATTTGTATGGTGAATTGCTCTCACAGCTCGCGATGAACTGTGAGAGTGTTACACGAATTATTGAAGTTTTACTTGGGTCGCTTTTACGTTCTCGCTTGGATAGCAGCCTAGTACTTTCAAGTGGCGAGTAATCTTAGTGAGCTCAGAAATGGTGCGCTGCATATTATCTGAGTCTAAGTGTGCTTCCAGGTCGACGTAGAACATCTCTTCCCATGGGTTGCCCATGATTGGACGTGACTCTAATTTGGTCATATTGATGTTATGACGCTGAAGTACTAGTAGTGTTTCAACCAATGAGCCAGCCTCTTGAGAGGTGGACATGATCAGCGTTGTTTTCGCTGGGATTTGAGGTGAAACTTCTACTGGCTTACGAGCGACAACGATGAAGCGAGTATGGTTTTCCGTCTGGTTAGCAATGTTGCCTTGGATTGGTTGTAAACCGTAAAGCTTACCGCTAGACGAGTTTCCAATAGCGGCTACATCGTCAGTGCCTAACTCTTTTACTTTTAGCATGGCATCAGCGGTACTCGCGCATGATTCTAACGTCACACCTTTTAATCGACTCAAAAACTCGCTGCATTGTTGGTGCGGTTGAGGGTGTGAATACAGCGTTTTAATATCTTCGATTTTGATGTCATTTTTGGCGACTAAACAATGCTCAATCGGTTGGGTTAACTCGCCGACGATATAGAGCGTGGTGTGCTGCAATAAGTCATAAACTTCATTGATTGAACCTGAGCTTGTATTTTCAATCGGTAACACGCCGTAATCGGCATGGCCAGACTCTACGGTGTTCGCCACTTCTTTAAAGTGTTCGCAGTTTAACTCGATCAACTCTGTATTCTTGCGGCTAAAGTATTCGCGGCTCGCCAGGTGTGAGTATGAACCTTTAGAGCCAAGAAATGCCACGCGAGCCAGTGGTTTACGGCTTTGTGGGTTGGCTAAGTTTTGCAGGTAAGATTGCTGAAGTAATACTGAGTCTTCAATAATGGTATGAAACAACTTAGTGATGTACTGGGCATCCAGTTCGTATTTGTCTTTACCGTTATTGATCAATTTTACGAGAAGCTGTTGTTCACGTGTTGCGTCACGTACCGGTTTGGATGTCTCTACTTTGCTCTTGGCTACTTCAATACTGAGCTTGCGTCGCTCTGAAAGTAAACTGAGTAGTTGATCATCTAATTCGTTTAAGCGAAGGCGAATTTCATCAAGCGAAATTTGGCGGTCAGTCATGAATGTGTCCTTATAAAAAAGCCTCCCTTCTTTGGGAGGCTTTCTGTTCGTTTTTGACTTGTTTTTCTAAAACGACTTAGCCTCCGATTTACGGAAGAAAAAAGAAGTCAAAAATAAACAGATGAGTTGTGTGCATAAAAAGTGATTACTTTATGAATGTTTAAACACAATAAGCAAGCTAGGGTAGAGCGTCAAGCAAAAAAATAGCGCCTCAACGGCGCTATTTTTTAAATCCTTTCTTGTTACTTATTCAGCTTCGGCTTCGAGCTCTTCAATTTCAGGTTTCTCTGCTCGGCGTGCTTCTGGTTTGTGACGAAGTTTGTTTAGCTGTCGCTCTAGTTTCTGTTCAACTTCGTTGACGGCTACGTAAAGGTCGTCATGAACTGATGAAGCCACAAGTTTGCCTTTTGGTACTGTGATTACGGCTTCAAATTTCTTTTTCTTGTTTGGTTCTTCGCTAAAACTTGCTTGGCAGCCAATGATGTCTACTTGCCACTTTTCTAGTTTTTTAAATTTGCTTTCTATGTGCTCACGGATTGCAGAGGTGATGTCGATATTTTTACCAGTGATGTTCATTCTCATAGAAGTTTTCCTCTGTTGTATCCCTCATGGGTTAACTCCAGATTACTGATCAGGCACAAAATAAATGTGATCTAAATCACCTTTGTGTGAGGTGCTAAAGGGAATGAAATCAAATGTGATCTTACGCAAATGTTTGTTCTTTATTGGATAAAATATCTTGTTATCAATGCGTTTTGGGATAAATTGGGAGAAAGGTAAGCGCTAGAAATTATTCATTTTTGGGGCCCTGTGACAACCTTAAAAAAGGTTTGATTATTTCGTAATCATCATCGTTATGTGATTTTGCTTCATGCATAGTGAAAATACTTAGCCTAGCTCTGAATTAGAAAATGCCGCTCTTCTTAGAGCGGCATTTTTAATGGTGGCGATCACTGCGAAATGTGCATCAGTGAGACAGGCTGTTTCGGCAATAATTGGGCGTTCCCTTCTTTGCGAATCTGCTGGATCTTATCGAGTTGTTTATAGATGACATAGTAACGATTGATGTTCGCTACATAGTGCACTGGTTCCCTGCCGATATTTCTTCTCGCAATGACTTCCACATTTTTAAACCAAATATTAGGGTTATAGCCATGTTTAATGGCTAAGCGCCTCATTTTTCGAATCTTGGCAGGGCCAGCATTGTAGGCGGCTAATGAAAAGTAGATTTGGTTATCAATGGAGATTTCTTCATTATCGAAGTACCTGTCCTTTATGAAGCGCATGTACTTTACGCCTGCGTGGATGTTGTTTTCTACTTCGTAGATATTTTTGATGTTAACGTTCGGGTCTTTGGCTGTGCTCGGTAGAACTTGCATTATGCCTACCGCCCCACGGTGAGAGACTTTACTCTGATCAAGCCCTGACTCTTGATAAGCTTGCGCTGAAATCATTAATGAATCGAACTCATATTGATTTGAATATTGGCTGAATAAGGCAGATAAATGCTCAAGCTTTGCAATTTTGCTGGGGTTTAAAGCGCGGCTAAGCCATTTTGTATTCCCCAAGTATTTCCCATAGATAACATTTCCAAGTAGGGTGCCTGTCTTTGCTTTCTTTAAATACTGGTTCACTTCGCTTTTCAGTTTTGGGCTGTTGTGACGCAGCGCCCAAGCAATTTGTCCCGAATCGCGTAATGGAAAATCTCTGTGTACTTGAATGTTGTCTAATACATTGAGCCATAGAGCGGTTTTATGGCTATCGAGGACCGTGGCTTCGATGTAACCTTGGTTGATCATTTCAACGAGCTCATAGTCTTGTAGTGTTTCTTCTATGAACTGAACAAAGACCGGTGGTAAGCCTTTTTCATTGAGCTGTTGGTTGATGTTCTGAATACTTTCAAAATAGCTGGAACTGGCACGAACCCAAATTTCTTTGCCGCTCAATTGTTCGATGGAAGAAATAGGTGGGTGGTTTTTCCCTGTAACGATCAACTCTTGCACGTCTTTAATGACGGGATTACTAAAATCCACGTTTTTTAAGCGCTTCTCTGTGATGGTTAAGTTGGCGACAGCAAGATCACCATAACCGCGTGATAAGGAGGGAAGTAGATCATCTCGTTGTACTGGGATGATCTGAATGTTCATGTATTGGTTTTTTTGTTTGAGTTGTTTTTCAAAGTAATAAAGAAGCTCGGCGATGATCCCTTTGGGGCGGCCTCCTTCAATGTAGTAAAACCCAAGATCGGCAGAAACAAGAACACGTACAATGTTCTTTTTTGTGAGCTCGTCTAAGTCCCCAGTGTAGGGTTCTTTGCTTAAAGGAGAGAGCTCCAAAGCCCCTAATTTAAAGGGAGCGCATATTAATATGCTTAAGATAATAAGTAACTTTTTCACACCCACGTCCATGTTGATGTTTTGTTAATATTATTTTCAGCATATATACATAATGGATGAGTGGCAAGTTGCTGTAGGGTATATGATATGGCTCTAAAATTTGGGAAAAGCTATTAAAAAAGCGCCATTTATCGAAATAAAGGCGCTTTTGAGGATTTTACGAAATTGAGTTTATAGTGGGTTCAATTCAATCAGCTTTTCCGTTCTAGCTACGGCATCTTCAAGGCCTAGCTGCTTATACGCTTCTAATTGAATTTCTAAAGATTTTCGAGCTGCCACCGTGTCTGGGAAAGTTCGTTGCAATTCTTGGCTTCGGTTGACAGCCGCAATCCATGCTTCACGGCGCAGATAAAAATCAGCGGTCGCTAAATCGTAATTTGCTAAACGGTTTTTCAAGGCGAACATGCGTTTTTGCGCATCTTCGGCATATGGGCTGTTAGGGCTGCGCTCTAACAGTTTTTTGAAATCAGCAAATGCGAGTTTTACTGGCTCAGGATCTCGGTCGCTACGATCAATGTTGAAAATGTCGTGCATAAAATTACGGTCTTGTGCCATGTGCGTTAATCCACGCATGTACAGTACCCAATCCAGTTTTTCATGAGTTGGATTTAGGCGCATAAAACGAGAAATGGTTGCTAGGCCAAGAGCTAGGTCGTCATTTTTGTAGTAAGCGTAAATCAGATCGAGCTGTACTTGTTCCGAGTACGCACCAAATGGGTAGCGAGAGTCCAGAGCTTCCAGCTTTTCAATTGCAGTTAACCAACTGCCGCTTTGCAGAGAAAGTTGCGCTTCTGAATACAGCACAGAAGGTGGAACATCAGGAACAATTTCGTCACTGCTTGAACAGCCAACTAAGAGTGTTACGGCTAATAGACCCGATAAAGTAAGGTGTTTCATGTCAGGAGTCGATTCCTTGAATTTAAATATTTCGTAAGCTTCCGTTACTTTCTAACCAGTAACAGATACAATGATGCAATTATTCTATTTTATCCATAGTAATGGGTATTAGTCTCACGGTTTTTAAAAAAGTTCGATATGGCTCAGCAGATCACATTAACAGACACAGTAAAAAGCAGCCAGTTAGGTCAACGTCTAGACCAAGCTGTCGCTGAACTCTTTACCGATTTTTCACGTTCTCGCATTAAAGAATGGCTTCTTGATGGCAAAATCCAAGTGGATGGAGAAGTTATCACTAAACCACGCGTTAAAGTAATGGGCGGTGAAGAAATCGTCTTACAAGCTGAACTGGAAGATGAAGAACGCTGGGAAGCACAAGACATTCCTCTAGATATTATCTATGAAGATGACGACCTTTTGGTAATAAACAAACCACGTGACTTTGTTGTTCACCCTGGTGCTGGTACTCCTGACGGTACGGTATTGAATGCCTTACTGCATCACTACCCTCAGATCGCTGAAGTTCCGCGTGCAGGTATTGTGCACCGTCTTGATAAAGACACCACAGGCTTAATGGTGGTAGCGAAAACCGTACCTGCTCAAACTCGTTTGGTTCGTGCGCTCGCAAAGCGTCGTATTACTCGTGAGTATGAAGCGATCGCAATTGGCAAAATGACGGCTGGTGGCATGATTGAGAAGGCGATTGGTCGTCACTCAACGAAACGTACTTTAATGGCTGTGAATGAGCTGGGTAAACCTGCGATCACTCACTACCGTGTAGCGGAGCATTTCCGTGAACATACGCGTATTCGCTTACGTCTAGAAACTGGCCGTACTCACCAAATTCGTGTCCACATGTCATATCTACAACACCCTCTTCTTGGGGATATTGCATACGGCGGCCGTGCTCGAATCCCTAAAGGTGCTTCTGAAGAGCTGACTCACATGATCCGTTCATTTGATCGTCAAGCTTTGCACGCCGTGATGCTTAAGTTTGTTCACCCTATCTCAGGTGAAGAGATGGAGTTTCATGCGCCGGTTCCTAACGATATGGTCGTTATGGCTGAAGCATTACGAGTTGATGCTCGTGAAAATAAAGAAGACGACATCTAATGCAGATGATCATCCCTAACTGGAATGCACCAAAGAATGTCAAAGCGTTTGCTTCGACGCGTCAAGGTGGCTATTCGTCTCGCCAATACCAAGGTCTAAATCTTGGGGCGCATGTTGGGGATGAGCTTTCTCTTGTTGAGCGAAATAGGCAGTGGTTAGCTGAGCAAGCTTCTATGCCTACCCCCCCAATTTGGTTGAACCAAACCCATTCAACAGCGATAGCGACTTGTAAAACGCCTACTTCAGAAATATTGGATGCTGATGGTGTATTTACTACAGTTTCAGGTGTGGTGTGCTCTGCAATGACGGCTGATTGTTTACCTGTGTTATTAACTAACACTCAGGGGACACAGGTTGCAGCGGTGCATGCTGGTTGGCGAGGACTGGCTGGTGGTATTGTTGAAAATGCTGTTGCTAAGTTTGATGGCGAAGTTCTGGCATGGCTAGGCCCTGCAATTGGCCCAGCTGCGTTTGAAGTTGGCGTCGATGTTTTAGATGCGTTTGTAACGTTTGATAGCAATGCGATTCAAGCCTTTGAAAAAAAACAGGAACAAGGTAAATGGCTTGCCAATATGTCTCAATTGGCGACACAGCGCTTACAAAAAGTAGGGGTCACGCAAGTCTTTGACTCAAACCTTTGCACTTTTGCTGAACCAGATAACTTTTATTCTTATCGCCGCGATGGCGTGACTGGCCGCCAAGCGTCATTTATTTGGATTGAATAGTCCTTTTTCAGTTAAGTAAACTCCAGCTTAACGCTTCTCCCCTTGAAAATGTGTCATACCGTATCCATCTTCTAACCATAAGATAAATATCTATGATTTAGGAAGGTTGGTATGCGTCTCGATCGATTCACTAGTAAGTTTCAAGTTGCGATTTCTGATGCTCAGTCACTCGCACTGGGTCGTGATCATCAATATATAGAACCAGTCCATCTAATGGTGTCATTACTGAACCAAGATGGCAGCGCCATTCGCCCACTATTGACCATGTTAAATATCGACGTGGTACAACTTCGCTCCAAGCTTAGCGAAATGTTAGACCGTGTACCTAAAGTCAGTGGTATTGGTGGTGACGTCCAGCTTTCTAGTGCTATGGGGACGCTTTTTAATTTATGCGATAAAGTGGCTCAAAAGCGTCAAGATACGTATATCTCGTCAGAAATATTCCTCCTTGCAGCCGTTGAAGACAAAGGTGCGCTGGGTAAATTACTCAAAGAGCTTGGCTTGACCGAAGAAAAGCTCTCCAGCGCGATAGAACAGATCCGTGGCGGGCAGAAAGTCGACGACCCAAATGCGGAAGACAAACGTCAAGCACTCGAAAAATTTACGATCGATCTAACTGAGCGAGCCGAACAAGGGAAGTTGGATCCGGTCATTGGCCGTGATGATGAAATCCGCCGAACGATCCAAGTTCTTCAACGTAGAACCAAAAACAACCCTGTAATCATTGGTGAACCAGGTGTGGGTAAAACCGCGATTGTTGAAGGGTTAGCGCAGCGAATTATCAATAATGAAGTGCCTGAAGGCCTAAGAGGACGCCGAGTTCTTTCTCTTGATATGGGAGCACTTGTGGCAGGTGCTAAATATCGAGGTGAATTCGAAGAGCGTTTGAAATCAGTATTGAATGAACTGTCAAAAGAAGAAGGCAATGTCATTCTTTTTATTGATGAGCTTCATACTATGGTTGGTGCTGGTAAAGGTGAAGGCTCGATGGATGCGGGTAACATGCTAAAGCCTGCGCTTGCTCGCGGTGAACTTCACTGCGTGGGCGCTACAACATTAGATGAATTCCGCCAGTATATTGAAAAAGATCCTGCATTGGAGCGTCGTTTTCAGAAAGTTCTAGTAGATGAACCAACGGTTGAAGACACGGTGGCTATTCTACGTGGCCTGAAAGAGCGTTATGAGCTTCACCATCATGTTGAAATTACCGATCCTGCCATTGTGGCCGCGGCGAGCTTATCGCATCGTTATGTATCCGATCGTCAATTACCCGATAAAGCGATTGATTTAATCGATGAAGCGGCATCAAGTATTCGCATGCAAATTGATTCTAAACCAGAGTCACTTGATAAGTTGGAACGCAAAATCATCCAACTAAAAATCGAGCAGCAAGCTTTAACAAATGAAGTTGACGAAGCCAGTGAAAAGCGGCTTAAAACCTTGCAAGAAGAATTGCAGGAAAAAGAACGCGATTTTGCCGAGCTTGAAGAAGTATGGAATGCAGAGAAAGCGTCATTGTCTGGTACGCAACATATTAAGGCTGAGTTAGAGCAAGCTCGAATGGATATGGATTTTGCCCGGCGTGCCGGAGATCTTAATCGCATGTCTGAGCTTCAATATGGACGTATCCCGGAATTAGAGAAGCAACTTGATTTAGCCACTCAGGCGGAAATGCAAGAAATGACTCTGCTACGTAATAAAGTCACGGACGCTGAGATTGCCGAAGTATTATCGAAGCAAACAGGTATTCCGGTATCTAAGATGCTTGAAGCTGAAAAAGATAAGCTCCTAAAAATGGAGTCGGCTTTACACAAGAGGGTCATTGGCCAAGTTGAAGCGGTTGAAGTTGTGTCTAATGCGATTCGTCGTAGCCGAGCAGGTTTATCTGATCCAAATAAGCCGATTGGTTCGTTCCTATTTTTAGGGCCAACTGGGGTGGGTAAAACTGAGCTATGTAAGACATTGGCAAACTTCATGTTTGACAGTGAGGATGCGATGGTTCGTGTGGATATGTCTGAGTTTATGGAAAAACATTCAGTGGCAAGGCTGGTTGGCGCACCTCCTGGTTATGTTGGCTATGAAGAAGGGGGCTACCTAACAGAAGCTGTTCGCCGTAAACCTTATTCAGTAATTTTGTTGGATGAAGTAGAAAAGGCGCACCCTGACGTATTCAACATCTTACTTCAAGTTCTTGATGATGGTCGGTTAACAGATGGTCAAGGTCGAACTGTAGATTTTAGAAATACAGTACTCATCATGACTTCTAACTTAGGGTCAACACGTATCCAGGAAAACTTTAATACGTTAGATTATCAAGGAATAAAAGATGAAGTTATGGATGTCGTGGGTAAGCACTTCAGGCCTGAATTTTTGAATCGAGTGGATGAAAGTGTTGTGTTCCATCCATTAGGGCGCGAGCACATTAAGTCGATTGCTTCAATTCAGCTTGATCGATTAGGTCAACGAATGGAAGAAAATGGATATCAGTTAGATGTGTCTGATAAAGCTCTCGAATTGATTGCTCAAGTTGGTTTTGACCCTGTATTTGGTGCTCGCCCACTGAAGCGAGCGATTCAGCAAAGTGTCGAGAACCCGTTAGCGAAAGCTATTCTTGCCGGAAAGATAAATCCCGAGAAAAAAGTAAAACTGCTAGTTAGTAACGATAAAATTATTGCTCATCAATAGCGGTTGAATAAATGAAGCGGTAAATAGAGTAATTAGTGCTCCATTTACCGCTTTTTTAGTCTATTTGTTTAATACTTGTTCGAACGGGATGGTTTGCACTAATTAAAGGTTGTACTCCACAAGTAAGTGCCTATAATGCGCCACCGTTGTCACGGGAAACCAAACTTATTATGAGTTAGACAACATGACGGTGAGTTAGAAAGTTAACTCTCAGAGAAATAACTAAAAAGTGTTTGACACTAAGTGTTATCTCGCTAGAATGGCCGTCCACTTCGAGAGTCCTAAGCGATTTGATGAAGTAAGCTCTTTAACAATTTAAACCTATCAATCTGTGTGGGCACTCGTTGATGAATATCAAAAATTGATACTTAGGTATCACTTTGGTTTCAATGAGCTGAGTGACCAATCAAGACTTCGGTCTTGGCACAGTCAATTCATTATCGTTCTGTTGGAACGATAATAAGCTTTAAAATTACATTAGTAGTTTTGAAGTCAGTATTCATTGAGCCGACAAAATCTTAAATTGAAGAGTTTGATCATGGCTCAGATTGAACGCTGGCGGCAGGCCTAACACATGCAAGTCGAGCGGAAACGACT
>NZ_RZIS01000005.1 GCF_005281835.1 Vibrio profundi | reverse complement strand
ATGAAGATTGAACTCAACAAGAAGAAAGCCGGATTAGAGTTCATGGCTCGTATTGCTTGGGTTCGTCGCCAATGTGGAAAAGCGTTATCTGAAATCGTGGCCATGACTGATGGTGATTTAGGTGAAGCATTTGGAATGCTCATCCCTACACATCATCGACGTGCCAATTTTGAAACCTCGTTGGGCGTTCCCGACGAATACACAAGACAAAAAGTCGAAATTTTGGAGTCAAGAATATGCCTACAATAACTGGAATCTCTATCAAACGTTTCCCTAAATCGGGAATGGAATTCGCTGAATTGTCAGTACTTCGCGCGGTAGAAGAAGTCGACAACGAAAAGTTTCAACAAACGGGCATCGGCTTCTCAACCGACATTCCTTACAACAAGCAAGCGCTGAAAATCGACGTGGATTATGCGCGTCAACTTATCCAGTCGCGTGCGTTCGTGGCCAACCGAGAATACCAACTGAGCTTTGGTGCTAATCCAAATGATCCTTTAGACATTTTGGTGAACAAGCTTGAGCCAGTGGACGACGAAATCAAAAAGCATTTCCAAGCGTCACTTAAGGCTTAATCCATGGCATTTGTTACAGGGTACTGCGCCAGTCTTCTCTCTTTTGATGGGGCTAACTCAACAATCATCTTGGAGTACAACACGAGCAATATCGTGAGTACCCACAAGAGCAATTGTGATTGGGCGGTATCGGTAACAACCGAGTTCTTGGAATCTCAAAACAATTATTACTTTTTAGAATCACAACCTGCGGCAGTAAGCAGTGATTACCAACTCAACATTGATTCGGAAATCTACACCACGGTTTCAGGTTGGATTCTATTTTCATTCGTTTCTGGTCACGCACTGGGGCGAATACTCAAAGCGCTTGGCAGACGCTAAGCATTTAATCTTTATATACATTTTAGGAAATAAAACTTATGAAACGTTTACTTTTGGCTGGTGCAACTCTTGGTGTTTCTTCTGCGGCTTTTGCTGAAGACAGTGCGGTGACTACAGCGCTTAATGCGGCTATCTCAGCGGGTCAAGCTAACTACGGTCTAGTGGTCGTGGGTGTGATTGGCATGGCGGCGGTTGGCTTTGGTATGTACGCCATTGTCGGTGCAATGCGTAACTAATGGGGCAATTTGTCTCTGAAGTCGTAACCATCTTACTTGGCGTGGTTATGGCTTCATCCTTTGTCTACGGTATCTATACCGGAATTAACGCCTCCTAACGGGGGCTTTTTTATATCTGGGTTCAGTATGAAATCGATAATTAATACCTTTATTGCCCTGCTCTTTTTGATGGTTTCATGCCTGGTTTTTATGGCTCAATCCTACGCGATTGATTGTCCTGCTGGTCAAGTTGACCAAGGCGGTGTCTGCGTTTCTTCGTGTATGGTTTTTAAAGATTTGAATCGAACGGTGAGATGGGACGCCTACGTTTATGGGGATGAACCTAATCGTTATTGTCGCGGTTCTGCTGAGGGTCAAGTGGCGTGTGAATTGATTCTAACGGGCGCAGTTCAAGTCGATGCACCGAATAACGACCAATACTGGACGGGGCAATTTAAACATACAGGTGCGACATGTGCTTGGTCAGAACGCGGACGCTTCTTTGGTGATGAGCCTTTACCATTCCCTTATGAGGGAGATTTAAACATGAACGGTATCCCTGATATTGAAGAAGATTTTGATGGTGACGGTATCCCTAATGGTGTCGACCCTGCTCCTAATGTAAACAACAGCGATAATGCTGATAACAGCGGGAATAATATTCCTGATGCATTAGACCCTCACGTTAATACTTTGAATCGCATTGAAGATGTTAACTATGTCATTGAGTGCTCAGGTGGTGTTGATTGTAACGGTATACGTACTCTTGCTAATTCATCTGTAAAGGTGGCCGATACGAACAGCCGCTTAGCTACGTCCATCCAGAAGTTAGCGATAGACCTAGTTGATAAAGACGATTTAAGGGCGGTGACTCGTGGGGTTGTCGGTGCTATTGAAGATGCTTCTGACACTGCGGTTAATACCATTCACAACTCTAGGGTGATGACGACTGAACAAATCGATGGCGTTGAGGCCAATCTTTATAACCGAATCGTTAAGTCTGAAAACAACGTTATCGGTGCGATGAACGGTATTGAAGTCAGTGGCGGCGGTTTGACTACGGCTCAAAACAGTTGGCTCTTAGACAGTGTTCGCAACTCAGTCACCAACAAACAAAAGAACGACCAAATCATTTCAACTCAAAATACACACTCCTCTCGCTTGAACCAAATCGAAATGAATTTGGCGAACAAGATTGAAGACATTTCTATTTCTGGTGGCGGTGGCCTGACTTCTACCCAAGCAACCCAACTCAAGAACGCGGCCAACCGCTCTAATGGTGCAAAGAAAAATACCGACACCATCAAAAACCAAATGAGTGAAGCTCTGGATGTACTCAACCGTAATTATCGTAACTCTGACAAGCTAGACGCACTGGCCGAAGATGTTCGCATCGCTAAAAACAATTCTTCCCTTGCTTACGCGGTATCTGATGACACGTTTTACGAGGTACAGGATCTTAATGAAAGCCTGTCTGCTCAAATCGAGGGATTAGCCACCAAGCTCGACGGCCTTGCTTCTGGTGGTTCGCCAACGGATGGTAACGGCTCTCAAATCATCGCGGATTCTCTCAGCGGCATTTCTGACTCTATCGATAAGCTCGGCCAAGGGACTTTCACCAAACCGACACCGGGCGACACCTTTCAATCAGACTTTCTCTTTAGCGAAAGCGCATTCACCGAAATCAACACCGATATTGAAACACTCAAAACCGAATACGCCGCCCAGCTCAATGAGTTCAAGTCCCTACTCTCTGTGGATGTCAGTGGTTTTGAACAAGGCGAATACGTTGAGCACCGTTTGGACTTAACGCTAAACGGTGGCAGCCACTCTTTCAAATCAGGGGTGCTTGAAGCGCTCTTGGACAATAGCGAACTTATCTATGCAGTCATTATTTTTATCTGCGTGATTGCAGGTCTACGAATGTTGGGGAATAGCTAATGGAAGCACTAACGACCTTTCTCAATTGGAGCGCCGAACAGTTCCAGTTCTTCTCTGATTTCCTTGTCGGTATTCCACAGATGATGATGGATCTCTTTTCGTATGTTCAGCTGTTCTTTTTGAAGCTCACCATCATGGCTCAAATCGAGTTCATGAAGCTGTCTTACAACTCCGCTCGAATCCTGCTCCAAGAGATTGGCTTTAACGATGCGCTTAAAACCGCGTTCAATATGTTGCCATCCGAAATACGTTTTTACGCGTTCAAGTTTGGTGTCCCTCAAGGGCTGTCCATTCTTGCTAACTTCTTTACCACTGGCTTTGTTATGAGGATGACACGCTAATGGCTATCACCATTCGAACGGGTGCAAACGGCTCCTATAAATCTGCCTACACCGCCTATTTTGTAATTTATGAAGCGCTCAAAGCTGGTCGTGTTGTCGTCACCAACATTGAAGGTATGGAAACCGTTGCTTCGATAGAGAAACGCTTTGATTGTAAGTTCCCCTCCACCACTAAATTGCTACGCATCTCATCAAGGGATGAAGCTGGCGTATTTCTGTGGACGCACTTCTTTTGTTGGTGCCCGATTGGGGCGCTGATTGTGATAGATGAATGCCAAGATATCTACTCTAAGAACATCGGCTTTGATATGAAGAAAGTGAAGTATCAGCCTCTCGATACGTTCATCACTAAAGACCAGGGCAAAGACGGCCTACTGCCAGATTCCTATGTTGATTTCTTTAACTCTCGCTATATTCCTGCCGATATGAACGAACTCGAAGAATCGGAAACGGATGATAGAGGTGTCGCACAATACGATGAGAACGGCCGCATTATCTATCCTCACACGTTCAACGAGGGGTTCATGCGTCACCGGAAATACAACTGGGATATCGAGCTACTTTCACCGGACTGGAAACAAATCGATTCAGGCATCAAAGCGTGTGGTGAGCAGAACTTCTTCCATAAAGGCCGTGACCAGTTCTTTTGGTGTAAACGAAAGCCACTGATTTGGAAACATGACAAGTCAGTCACTACACCCGTCATCCCCAAAAAGCTCGACGTGAACACGTTTAAAAAGAAAATCCCTCTTGATGCGTTCCTACTGTACAAGTCGACAGGTACAGGGGTTGCCAAACAAGCCGGAGCTATGAACACCCTATTTCGTAGCCCCAAAGCCATTGCAGCTCTGCTGCTGTCCATCCTTTGCTTAGGTTACTTAGTGTATGAAATATCCAATCGCCTTATTGATTCTTCTGAGGAAGATACGCAACCGCAAACGTCGCAATCTTCGTCTCCCGTTCTTGGCCAAAACGACTCATCGACTAAAACGGCTGGTCAAAGTGATTCTGATGTATCTACTCGTGGGGATAGCAATCAAGCTAATCATGGGGATGTTGTTAAGAGTGTTTATATAGGAAAGATTCTACCTTTCGAGGGTATCCAGAAAGCGTTCGTGACTTCAGTGACGTTCGCCATTAAGGACAACAAGATTAACCGATACGTGAATTTAGAAGCCATCACTGCCGATGGCATCTACAGTTTGAGTGAGAAGTTTCTCGATAACTACGACATTAGTTATCGAGTGATTGACCAATGTCTTTTAGAGCTAACACGAAACGGCCAAAGAAAGATGATCACATGCAAGCCGTTAGAGCAACGTGCTCAACGGCCTGAAACGGTGAATGCAAAAGTCAGTTTGTTTTGATTCTAGAGTGCCATCAAAACACGAACCGGCACATATGGCTAACCTATAATAATGCTATCAAAATCAAGAAAGTCGTCTTATATCCTCTAGTAGAAGTGCTATCATAATCGTTCCAGGCTAAACCGGTATTTAGGAAAAATGATGGCGATTACAATCCGAGAAACTGACAAGCACAGCGAAATGCTATCCGAACTAAAACAGCTGACCAACACATCAACGATGTCAAAAGCACTTATTCAAGGTGGTTACGATGCGCTCAAGTACCAAGAGCTATATCTGAAGGAACGTGCGAAGAATGAAAAGCTACGCAGTAAGCTTTATCAGAACGAAGTGGCCGTGAACGATTATCTTGATGCGTTAAAAGGTCTTCACGAAGTCGTGAAAGACTAGCCCCGCAGGGAAAAGAGAGTGCGGAGCGCGAACGAAGCACCAAGCCGCCCACAGAAGCCAATGATGACAGCTGTAGCCAATCGGCGCGGTTAGTAACTCTGCAACTTGAGGTCTGTCACCTCCCCGTTCCTGCCAGAACCGCTCTTTTAAAGCCTTGCCAAGTTCGCAAGGCTTTTTTGTATGAGGCTGTTTTAAGATCATTTGAGTGTCGAAAAGGATCTCTTGCGGTGCTGACCTGACAACGAGTGATGACGACGAAGACTGAGGAGGAAGAATGAGGCGGAGGGTCAAACCCCCGTGGTGTATCACGGGGGTAAATTCCCCCAAACTATCAGCCTCCTACTAGACTTTCTCTTAGTTTTTGTTCAAATACTTTGCACTGTGTTTGATGTCTGTACTGGTTTGCTTGATAAACAGATTCATAAACCTTAGTTTTTATGAGTTAGGTTTTATATGTCAAGGATATGAAATGGCTAAGTTTTTAAACACTAGTGCAACCAATTACTACTTAGAAGAATTAATAAAAAATGCATCTGAACGGCTAATACTCATTAGCCCTTTCCTAAAACTGAACGATAGGATTAAGGAGTTGCTCGAAGACAAAGACAGAATGAAAATCGACATTCGAATTGTCTACGGAAAAAGTGAACTGCAACCCGATGAGATTAACTGGCTTAAGGGGCTGTCTTTCGTGCGAACTAGCTTCTGTAAGAACCTGCACGCCAAGTGCTACATGAATGAAAGCTCCTGCATCATTACTAGCTTAAATCTCTACGAGTTTAGCCAAGTAAATAATAATGAAATGGGTATTCATATTGACCGAGAAGAAGACCAAGAAATCTACAAGGAATCCTATGAAGAAGCTCAGCGCATCATACGCATAAGTGATGAAGTAAGAATTTCATTAGAAAAGGTAGCGCCTGAAGCTGCAGAGTCGAAAAGCAACGACGCCTCAAATTCACTCGAAGATGCTTTAAAAGTAACTTCATCGAAGCTAGCAAAGAAACACAAACTAAAGACTGATGACTTCATTAGTGCTTGTGTCGCCAAAGGCTACCTTACTCTTGATAATGGTAAACTTAAGTTAACTGATTCTGGAAAAGATAGTGGTGGAGAGTCTAAGTACAGTAAGCGTTTTGGCCCCTATTTTATTTGGCCGGAGGCTTTAGAAATAGCGTAAACTAAGCGCAATGTTTGAGTCCCAAAACTGCTATTACGAGCAGGTTGGGACTTTATGTACTATTTTTTATTACGGACAACAAGCATAACAATTGCAAACAATCCAAACAAACCTGCTGCGAAAAGCACTGGATTTATACCTAATGTGTTATTCAATACATCAGAGACCGTATGGACTTCACCAGCATAGGTTTCGCAGCCAGACTGGTCAAAATCTGTCAATTCGCCATATGTTCCGCATTCAAGTTTTATCACATTCGCTACAAACTCTACTATGTAACTTAATCCCCACAAGACTGCAGCAGATGTTAAGTCAGTGATAAGGCCTTGCTTAGGAAAAAATCCATGCTCCCCAATAGCATGTGATAACACCCATCCGAGAAACATCGAGATCACTGTAGTTACCCAAAACACACTGGTAGCTGTTTCAACCATTCTTATAATTCCTAGAGTAAATATTTGTTGAATTACAATTATCGTAACTTATTGAATAATAAAAAACATCCTTTACCAAACACTATAATTACTAGAATTTTCATATTTTCGAGTCCAACTCTGAGAAACTTGAGCAGTTTGTTAGCCTACCGTTCGATTAAAACAGGTGAAGTACCTATATTTTTGTATTCATAGATAGCTTTTGCTCTTTTTACCAAACGCTTGTCCTCAGATAGAATTGCCGAGCAGTATGCTCCCATTGCAATGTGGCCAGCATCACTTCTGACATTGTGAATTTTGTTTATTTTTCTGCACTTTTTTTCAGCTAGAAAGCCCAAAATATCCATAACAGAATTGCACCCAATAATTCCTAGGTACATCGGCCACACGGCATAACCTTGTTTATCAATAGGATCAAAACCAAAAAATTGGTCACAACTGATATCAGCCCCTGCCATGACTGGAGATATCAATTCCCAAATCTGCTTAACTTGCTGTTCACCTGTGATGCTACCAATAGCACCTTTCTCATCACCAAACGCTGCTCTAGTTTTCTTAATATCATTTCCATTCGATACTAACTCACTAACCATTGAATCACACTCAGGCCTTATCGATGCAAATTTATCTGTCAGTTCAGTTGAGTCAATAGGCACATAAGAAACTAATGGTATAATTTGTCTAGCCAGGTTTTCTGATAACTCTTTTAGTGGCTCCTCATCACCTCCGCCATTAACCCAAACTTGGAATGGGTCAAATATTGTGTCATCAAAGTCTACATCGCCCATCGCCTCTATGTACTTTTCATAGTGTTGGTATGGAGTTCCATACTCAATGAGCCTTGCTTCACCTGTAATTTTCCAACTTTCGTCAAGGACAAGATCTAACATCTTTGCATCAATATCGTTGAGTACATCTAAATATTTCTCAGGTTCATTAGAGCGCCTAATTTCAGCGAAGTGCTCTTTTGAATAAATCCAAATCAGGTCTTCTCTCTTACAAAAGTTCGTAATCCCTTGTAGCTGCAAGCCAATAATATTTTGATCAATGTAAACTAAAGGAACGCTCATATCTCTCCTTGAAGGCTAACGACTTGTTATGTTGCGATAAACTCATCTATGTAATGCTTATTAAACTTCTGCCACAGCGAAAGTAAGATGTGAGCAACGCTACCACGACACTTAACCAGACCACCGTAAACACCACACTCAAATTTTGAACCAAACTCCCAAGCGCTAGGAACCACTCTTAAATCGTTTGTTAGCAATATTGCTATTGATACAGTACAATATACGTTGTACTATTACAAACATATAAATCACAAATGGTAACAGGCGCAAATTCAATGAAGACAGTAATAGATAAGTTACAAGACAGTAGATATTTTAACATTAATGAAACTGAAACTATCAACTACTTGATCGCCCCTGTCCTTAGCAATGCTAAATATGATTTTACTGATATCACACACGTTAGGTATGAGTTAAATGAAGGCAACCGTACAAAAATCGACTGCGTTTTTTGGGGAGATGTTGATGGCAAGCCAAAACAGAATTTTATATTGGAAGCCAAACGATTATCTGAATCACTTGATAAGCAAGAGTATTACTATCAGTTACGTGATTACTTTAATTCAAATACCTCGCTCGTTAAGCTGGCAATTTTAACAAATGGCAATGAATACCGCCTTTTCAGTGATTTTGTAACTCCAAATCGAATGGATGAAAAACCATTCGTAACGTTTGAGTTGCGTAACGAAGACGACCTAAGCCTGCTTTATGCTCTACTAGACCGTGATACATATTCAGCGCAAACCTTAAAAGTTAAATTTATAAAACATGAACTTCAAGGTTATAACCTGCCTAAAGAGGCAATGCTGCGCACTATTCGTAGTCGTGAGGCTTTAAAGGCGTTATTTAATCTCGATTTTGGCAACCTTAGTCCACTTGAAGCTTCAGAATTAGAAGACTCATTAAGTGGCAAAGATCAAACTTTAACCGCCCAGTTACCTTTAGAAACGGTGCCTGAGCCAGTAACTACAAATAGAAAAAGAAACTCAAACACGTTTGTAAGTAAGCAACGAGTACACGACCTTTTGATTGAAAATAAAGGCGTTTTCTTTGACAAACACGCAATTTTTGAAGGCTTGAAGAAAAAGCACCCAGAACTAGTTGATGGGAGCTATTCCCATATGATGAACTCTAAAAATTGTGACGAAAAAACTGCAACAAGAGAGTTTATCAGTACGATTAACACTACTCTTTGTCGAACTGCCGATGATGAGCGCTTTGAATCCAATAGCGACAGACCGAAAAAATATCGCTTTAAATAATACGCTTGTGGGCAGGTGCTCTGCCCCTATTGCTAACGCGCGTTAAGTGGTGAGCAACGCAGACCACCATACTTAAACCATTGTGCCGTAAACACTAAAGTAGAATCAAACCGAAAATGCCAAGCGTTGGGAATCTGTCTTAAACGCCTTGTTATATGCATATGACACACAGTAGAATCACATACCATTAAAATGGAGCTAGGCTATGATAAAGGCCCACATAAAGCACATTAAAGAAATATTTGCAGAAGAAGAACACCCAATAAAGCACTTAGGTGGCTACATCAGGTTTTGGTGTAGCAACTACAAACGACGCTTATGTAAATATCTGCGAGGAAAGTTCCACTTTTTCGTTGAGAACAGCTTAATATCTACACTTATGCTACCAGCTTTATTTTTATTGGTATTTTCCGATTCATCATCTTGGGCTATACACGATAGTAACTCGGTTTTTAAATGCATTCGAGCGTATATCCAAAACAATGCAATAATTTTCAATTTATGTATCGGTTACATTGTCAGCTACATTTTCTTCTATTTAGTCGTTTATCGTGTCGAGCAACGAAATGCAAAGAAAATGAAACCTATGCTTCACAACCTTTTAGCGGAAACCAAATTTATTTTAGGTGACATAATTGAAGTGATTTCTAGTGAGTTTCAAATTCAAAATAATAACCCAGAGTACAAATCCATGCGGGCGTTCAATGATGAAGAGTTAATTGTAGCTCTAGAAAACATTAAGAAGAACTCGCCAATATCGCTAATAACTAATGCTAGTCACAACCGACATATCATTAACCAGCAACCTAACTTAAGCGATTACATTCGCATATCATTTGAAATACTAAACCACAAGATAAGAAGCTCCTCTGCTGTAGTAAATAGCTCCGACGATACTTTGCTTGAGTTACTCAACCGTTTAGGAACGATGGAAAGCACTTTTAATATTTTTGCGTACAATGATTTCGTAGGGACAGACTTAAAATCAAATATTTCCGTAGTAAAAGATATTATCAAATTGGATGCTGAGCTGACGAAGCATTACTCTGATTACTATTCTTAAAGGTTGGAGTTGGTGGTGCATATAACAGCTATTAGACTGAATCACTCTGCACTTAAATACAGAACTTTTCTATATAGCACACTGATTGATATGAATTGTATTTATTTTAATCAAGTAATAACAGTTCTTTATGAGTGTGATCAAAAACACTGGTCGTGAATTGCAGAAAGGCACCGATCAAATATAGAAACCTGACCAGTGACATGTGGTTTATAGAATTCGAGCTATCGAACGCGCCAGTTTGATTAACTGCTTCGACGTTTTTATCTCTAACTCTGATTGGATACTAAGCAAGGCAATTCCTGCCAAAATTTGTTGGGGTGAAACAATTTGTCCTGTTGGTAGTTCAAGCTTGTCATAGTGCATTTTGAACTGCTCCCAGTCGTCACTTGCACTCAGTTCTCGACCTTTCATCATCCTCATAAGCCGTTTACATTCGGGTGGTATCGGTTTTCCTTTATCCCACTCCGTGACCGTTCTCACAGATTTGAAACAGAGTTTAGCGACCTCCTCCTTAGTCATTTGGCATTCCATAGCCCGAAAAATGTAATTCTTACTCATTTCGCGGTACTTCATCAATAAAACCTCTAAATACAAGAGGTTGCATGATCTTATAAATATATACACCATTAAACATAACTGCACATAATACGCACCGGGCTAGAGCTTTATTTGGTGGGTTCTTAGCTTCATTCAACGGTTCTGAACGTCGTTACGCCAAAACTTTTACGTGCATGTTCCATTGCGTGTTGACCTGTCTCATATAGCCCATTGATTTTTCATAGCGATTTACGTCTGCGCCTGACAGGAACCACTCGCTTACCGAGAATATCTCATCTGCAAGCTCATTTAGTTCTTAGGAATTTAAGCGACAACATTTGGCTTCATACATTGAACTTAGTCTGTATCAAGAGTTTTCACGTAATTACTATTGGGCTCGCTCATCTCATGGCTAGCATTTCTTTTAGTAGCTCAGCAGTCAAAGACTTCGATCGAAAGCTTACATAACCGGTTTGCTCTCCTATTACGCTCTCCTATTACGCTCTTCAATACGCTGATTAAATAAAGTTATCGCAAAAAAACTAGCCATAGTGCCATCAAGTTAATAGCTTTCAACTATTTAAAACGAGCCTGTAACATTAACCTACAAAAACGAGATGCATTAACATGCATAAACAACATTTGAATGGTAGTATTTGGAAATCTTGAACCTTAAGTAATTGATATGATTCCTAAACTTTACAAATTTAGGTCAATAAATGATAGAAATGTTCATGCCATAACCGAAAGCGCATTGTGGTTCAACTGCCCTAAAGCATTTAATGATCCGTTCGAGTCTTCGTTTCTAGTCGATACTGACAATAAAAAAACTTCCGAACAAAGCTTACAACTAGCATGCTTTTCTAAGTCGTATTCGCACCCACTACTTTGGTCACGATACGCCGACAATTATCGAGGCATGTGTATTGAGTATGATTTTAGCCAATTTTCGAAGTGTACAGATCTTAGCTTCTTTGAGATCAACTATTGTTCAAATAGTTACTTAAATGATTCATACAATACAAAACACATTAGTCTTGCCTACGAGCAGGAATTTCGTTGTGGTGTGGCTGATAACGCACTAATTAATAATAAACTGCTTCTAAATCGCGAGTGTATAACAGCTGTTATCCTATCAGAGTTAGCACCTGCTGATAGAGCTCTAAAGGTGGTAATGGCGTGCTCAGAATTAGGTATTCCGGTAAAGAAAGCGATATGTGAACGACAGACGTACACTTTTCAAATAAAGGAACTCGATTGATAGAACCTCATAGCCCGACGAATGTAGGCGGGCTTGTTCTATGGAGATTTTGTTACAGTGCAACAATTTTACATTGATAGGGTTAACTTACCTGGCATCTGCTCCCTAACCTCAGATAACGCAGCTCCCGACATTTGAACTTTTGCAAACCAGTATGGCTTATGTTTATCCAAGAAAGCATTGCTCCGCTTAAGACCATCGAAGATTGAGTACGCCCTAGCCTGGCCTAACGCAGCACCGTATTCACTACGCTCAAGAATTGAAATGTCATCAATGTCTTCTAGCAATGCTTGTTTTATGTATGATGAGTTCACATCCCATTCAATATGCTCTATTAGTTTTCGCACTAACTGTCTTTCAACTCGCTTGATTACATTTGGTAGGAATACTAAATTTGGTGCGACTTCCGAGCACGCATAATATTCTTCACGCTTGTCAGCCTCACGATATTTAGTCATTGTGTATACAAGCGCATCTTCAAAAACTTGGCTGAAGTGATTACAGATGAGAAACAATGGCATCACTCTTAAGGTGCCAAGCAAGATCCCAACATCAGGCTCTCGAACATTAGTTTCCTTCAATCGCATTCTTGTTACGTTTGAAGTTACAATTAAATGCTGCCACATTTTTGGGGCTATAAGCTTTGTATTGGCATCAGACCATTTTAATGTTGGTCGTGCCATTAAGACTGGGAATAAAAACCTTGAGTTTTCTATTCCAATCTGACCAATCGCTATTTTGGGGTCTGTAATTGCTTTGGGGGCTTTGCCAAATCGCTCACTAAACTTAGGGTTAGATACTAGATCAAGAATATTGCTGCTTAATTGACGACTTAAAGTGGTTAACGTGCTTAACTTAGAGAAGTTTAAAGATGGTGAATAAGCGATAGAAGCAAAGTGCCCAAAGTCAGGAATGCCTCCAAACAGAGTCCCAATATCGGTTTCCTCTAATTTATCACACATCATTTTTTCAGCGACCATTGCTACTGCGTCCACAACGGTTTTAAGTGTTTTTTGTTTATCTTCTAGCTTTTGCTTATGAGCTTTGACACGTTCTTGCTCACAACCTAATAAAATTCGTTGATTGTTAGTAATCCGATCTTCTTCATTGAAAATGACATCTTCACAGTATCGGCCTTCTAGGCTCAACAACGTGTCGACTTCGCTTTGATCTACAAGAAACTTCATACTAATAAGCCATTTAGCATGGCGCTCTTCTACGTTATTCGCTATTTTCCGAGCGATTTCGACTGCTTCTGGCGTGTAGTGTTTATTCGTTAACAACAACCTGTCACCTTCCAATAGTGCTCTTAAATTTATAATGTAATTATGAGATTTCCATTCAGGATATTAATAGAATAGGACAATAAATTCACTTTGTTATTGTGATGTAGCTAAAAGATATTTAGTTATAGGGCATCAGGTTTTATTAATTGTGACTGATGTGAATACGGATATATTTTTCTATAGTGGAAAAGCGATATTTATCACCTTTGATAACTACTTTTTTGCTGATCTTGCATATCTTACTATCACCTGAAGTTGTTACTTTATGGACTCTTGCGTGAGATTTAGAGTGGCGCATTTCAATCATCAGGTCACAGAAACCGTCTAGATCAGGTGCTTTTTTATCTAAATGCTTAGTGACCTTCTTTTTGATTTGGAAAGCAACAGGATTCACGAGTGCGTCATCAGACAACGCACTTGGCACCACAAGAAGTGATACCGAGAATAATAGAATCTTATGTAACATATTGAGCTCCAAGATATGAAAGCTCTAGAGTCACATTTAAATGTAGGGGCTGGCGCGAACTAATGACGCATTTTAGATAGGGTCGATAAAAAGGTGCAAATGATATGATAAACAGCGACCAATCTATGCACCTATGCTTTTTTGTTCCCTTTCGACTTCAACCCTTGGTGAGGAAATACGTTTCGAATACGCTGTTGAATGTTTTTAGGCACTTCTTTTGAAAACACCAGTTTGTAGCCAGTGCGCTTACTATAAACCTTAAGCGTGCCTTCGAACGGTACTATTTCACCAATTTCGACGAGATTATGCTTAAAGGAAGGTGGCAAGTGTCCTTTAATAGAGATGATGTTTCCCATCTCGAATTCAACTTTCAAGACTGGTCTATCTACAAGAACTAACCAAAATATAATGATGGCCGCAGCCACTATGACATAAATCATAATGCCTCCTTAATCAGATAATAGCTTACTTAAGTCTTCTTTAATGCTGGTTACTTTTTTATCTGCTTTCTCAGTACGAGACGCTTCCGTTACTAGATACTCAATCGCATCAGACAAGGTACAGCCAAGTTCATTGGCGCGTTGAGACAGTTTTTCCCAGACCCGGTAATCTAAGTCGATAGATTTCTTCTTAGTATGGACCTGTTCGGCATTAAAATGCCTTTTCCTTTTAGCGCGTATCGCCTGCTTAAGTTTATTTTCCAATTCCAACGCCATGTGATCCTCGATCCACTCTAAGACCTGAGTTGGCTCGTGTTCTAAACTCTTCAAAGTGTTCACAGCAACGTCAACTTCACTGGAATCTATGTGGCGTGTAATGCTTTCTCCATCTTTCCACTTTTTCATCAGATATTGCCATTTCCAACCACATTCCAAGTTTTCCAATTGCTGATATTTCATTGATTTCCCCAAAAATTACTAAACCATAGTGACAGCGTAACCCAAAATATTCTAAACGTACAATTCTTGTGTGTAACAAATCGACCTAGATCAAGTCATCTTCAAAAATATAGCAAAAGCAAACGCATATTTTCTATAACGCAAACACGTTTTTCTATATACTCTACGCACTTTCCTATTAACAGAACTCTCGATGACTCAAGTAGATTGGCGTTCAGTCACCCCTCAGTATTCTCAGTTTGATACTCAGTTAGACCAATATCATTCCTTACAACCACGCTCTTTTATTGACATGCAAGCGCGCTTCAAATCAAGTTTACAGCGCTTCGAACAACTTAAAAGCTTGTCGCGAGTTTTATTGGTAAACTCCCCTGACAACCCTATATACAGGCAGCTTGTTGTCGAGTCTATTCAGGCGGTAGTAGATAGTGCTAAGCCTGTTATAAAAACTGAATCGCTTAGAGTTGAAAATCTATTTGACCAAGTTCAAGTCAAGAACGGAGAAAAATTAGTTAGCAAAGAAGGTTTACTTTCTTCTGCTGACGGCGGCTATCTAGTTATATCAGCAAACCTGATACTTGCTAACCCTGGTTGCTGGTTATTGTTAAAATCTGCATTGCTCGGTGAAGCAGTAGACGACTTCAATACTAATAACAATAAGCTTCCAAAATACCAATCGACCTCAACCTATAACGTAAAGTTAGTGGTTGTAGGTGATCGTGGACAATTCGCAGACCTTGACTACTTGGATACAGATATTCAAAGCGGCTTCTGCCTATTCAGTGAACTTGAGCTTGATTTAAAATTATCGGAAAAATCGATTTCTGAGTATTTAGGTTACATAAAGTGGCTTATTCGTCGATTTAACCTACCGCAACTTAGCCCAAGATCGGTTGAATCTATTTTAGCGGCAGGTGCTAGAGAAACAGAAGATCAGCATTACGTACCTCTTTGTTTAGTGTGGCATAACGCGCTCCTTTCAGAAGCCGCCATTGAATCCGATTCTAATCCAATAGCTCCTGAGCATATCGACAGCGCCATAGAGCATAAATCTTCAAGGGAAGCTTATTTACCAGAGCGTGCTCTAGAAGACATATTAGACGGACAAGTAATCATCGAGACAGATGGCGAACAAGTTGGCCAAGTTAATGGCCTAACTGTTATCGATGTTCCCGGTCACCCTGTATCCTATGGTGAACCTGCTCGTATCTCTTGTGTGATCCATTTTGGCGACGGTGACATATCAGATGTAGAGAGAAAAGCAGAACTTGGCGGTAACCTTCATGCAAAAGGCATGATGATCATGCAAGCTTTTGTTAGCAGCTCACTTAATTTAGAAGATCCGTTACCATACTCTGCATCTGTCGTTTTCGAACAATCTTATTGCGAAGTTGACGGCGATAGCGCATCACTCGCCGAACTATGTTCTTTAGTCAGCGCGCTCTCTGAATATCCGATTAACCAGCAAATTGCGGTTACCGGTGCCGTAGATCAATTTGGCCGCGTGCAAGCTGTTGGCGGCCTAAATGAGAAAATTGAAGGTTTCTATGATGTGTGTGAACACAAAGGCTTAACAGGTCAGCAAGGCGTGATTCTGCCAAAATCAAACTTGAAACACTTAGCCCTTAAAAAATCTGTTGTTGAAAGTATCAAAAATAAACAATTTCATATCTGGTCTGTCTCTAATGTGGACGAAGCTATCCCACTTATAATGAACAAACCATTTAGAGACGAAAATGAAGAAAACGTTCTAAGCAAAATTGCGGAACGTATTGAAAACTTTGAAAGACATGAACATCCCCCTGGATTTGTGGAGCGCATCAAAAACTGGTTTGTCTAGTACTGATCGGACTTGTTTAGCGTACACCTGTTCACTAAGATGCACCTATCAAAAATTGGAGTAATTGATAATGCAAAACAAACGTGATTCTTACACTCGCGAAGAGCTTCTAGCGTCAAGCCAAGGCGAATTATGGCCACAAGGCCCTCAACTACCAGCACCAAACATGCTGATGATGGATCGCATCACTAAAATGTCTGAAACCGAAGGTGATTTCGGTAAAGGTTTGATTCTTGCTGAGCTAGATATTACTCCTGACTTGTGGTTCTTCGATTGCCACTTCCCTGGTGACCCTGTAATGCCAGGTTGCCTAGGCTTAGACGCTATGTGGCAACTTGTTGGCTTCTACCTTGGTTGGGTTGGTGGCGAAGGCAAAGGCCGCGCACTCGGTGTTGGGGAAGTGAAATTTACAGGTCAGATCCTTCCGACTGCAAAGAAAGTAACGTATGAAATTCATATGAAACGTGTAGTGAATCGTCGCCTAGTTATGGGCCTTGCAGATGGTCGTGTTTTAGTTGATGGAAAAGAAATCTACGTAGCGAAAGACTTAAAAGTTGGTCTTTTCCAAGATACTTCTTCTTTCTAAAAAGTACGTATTCGAAGCAGCCTGTCAGGCTGCTTTATTTTCTCCCAAGCAAGTTAGTTATAGTGCTTTATATTGTCTAGACATAAAAAAGGCTCATATTATTGAGCCTTTTTCGAATTCCTTATGACAAGTATGTGGGATTATTTATAGAGACCAGCTTGTTTATCATCTCTGGCATCACGCCAACCACCTAGCCAATATGACCGAGAATCCATTTGATTATAGGGGCATGTTTCTTGGGATCTTCCATTCAAACCTGCCTTATATCCTTGGGATTGTGCTCGTTCTAGGCGATCACGCTTTTGTCTCTTCATAGTTCAGTCCTCATACGGGTGTTATTTACTAACGTACAACTATTAAACCTATATGGAGCTTGTGTTACTCCACTATTAAGAATCGACTACATTCCCTATTTTCTCAAGACAAAAAAAAGCACAGATTCAAAACTGTGAACCTGTGCTCTAGATTAGAAATTTTTACTATTTTCTACGGAACCCTAAGAATCCAAGGATGGTCAAAGCGATTAGACCTAAACCGGCGCCTTGCCTTTCGACTTTCGCTGTATCTGAACCTCGAGCTACAATATCAGTACTCGTTGCATCTGCGATAGGAACTAACTTAACAGCAACGACTTTCTCCTCTCCACCATTATTAAAAGCACATTGGGAATTGTGAGATGTAGTGTCGTATTCACTGTCTTGCCCATTAACAACACATTTCACAGCAGTGCCTGAAATGATCCCTGCATCATTGATGTCAGAAGCATCGATGATTCGAAATTTATTGTTGGACGAAGATTCTATACCGCCATTGGTCAGATCATCCAATAGCCATGCTGTATTAGAAAAAACAGAATCACTCCTTGGACTGGTATAGTTATTGGTGTTATAAGGATAAATAAAGGCTCGAGTCTTTCTTACCTTATCTCCCGATTCAATATCAACTTTCCCCACTATTTCATTATAGTTATTAACTGCTTTTGCTTCACTTCCGGCTCCTGAAAAAAATAAGCTGCCAGAAAGAAATGATGCCGTTGGAGAATCTATATCAGTAACTGCAAATGCCTTAAAACCAGTTCCGCCATTTTCTGCAACATCCCCTCGACGTTTGACGTGCCCAATAACCAACAAGTTATTGTTAATGTCAGTGGCAACAGAATTCGTATATTTCCAATCATCACGTGAGTCAACATTTGCACCAGATATAACACGAGGGCTCCAATCACTGGTTGTTGCATCAAGCGCTAAATCGATACCTGTACTAACGAAGATGCTTGCATTCATGTCTTGCAAGTCTCCGTTACCATCTTCAGTGGTATAGCCTACACCATAGAACCGGCCGTTATTCACAACTATAGATCGCATACTACCTTGGGCTCTATAGTCTCCAGAGCTAGGAGAACTACTAACCCAATCCAAGGATACGGTGTTAGTGTCATTCCAAATAGCAGCTTTACTATTAAAATAACTTCCATTTCCATTAGGGTTAGATGTAGAAATACTACCAACGTTATGCGTTATGATGTTGCCGTCGCCTTTAACGTCAACTTTTACAACGCCCCACGCTCGTGATTCACTTGTTGAAGTTGGTGGAACATCCGAAAAAGCAGCATGACGAATACTATTACCATCAGAAGCGGCTCCAACAGGATTCGCAAGATCGTCAAGTGCATTAATCACCGAATTATAATCACTGATACTAGTAACTGCTCCCTCAACAAACGCCTGAGCATTAACATGAGCTAAGTTATTCATTTCTTGGGACCATGTGCCCCAGCGCTTTGATACCCAGCTATCGCATGTTGAATACTTAAGTTCTAAGTCACAGTATCTTTCAAAGTCTTTATATTCTTGGATGTATTGGAACGCTGCGTCCATAGCAAAAGGAACTTCTTCACGATAACTAACAGCCTCAACTGAGTTTCGAGTTTCACCTGCTAATTTGTATCCTTCACATTCTGAACTGGTCGCGCTAGCATCAAAACACCCAAGATTTCCTAGTGTACTAGCATCTGAAGGTTGAATGGCAACCCCGTACACTTCCGATATTATCTGTGCGTCTATTGTTGAGGGAGGTGTAACCTCTACAACTTTATAAAGGGCTGCATGTGCTTGAGTTGCCGCCAAAACTAAAGCAGCAACTGTGGTTAATTTAAATTTAGTACAACTCATCAACGATTAACTTTCCTGTTGTAGTGCTTCGAGCTCTTCCCAACGCTCAAAGGCAACTTCAAGCTCCTGCTCAGTAGCAGCAAGCTTATCTAATATCACTTTGGTGTCGTCTACAGGCTTACTGAAAAACTCAGGGCTATTCACCTGTTCCTGTAGCGACTCAATTTCGGCTTCCAATTCCTCTAAACGCATAGGTAGCGCTTCTAGTTCTCGCTGTAGCTTATAAGATAACTTCTTAGTCTTAACTTTCGCAGGTGCAGTTTTGGGAGTTTCCTCAACTACTTTTACCTGCTTAGCTGGCTTTTCGACCTGGCGAGACTGTAATACCTGTTTTCTTTGTTGCTGGGCGTCGTGATAACCACCAACAAACTCTTCAATTACACCTTCACCTTCGAATATCCAACTTGTCATTACCGTGTTATCTACGAACTGACGATCATGGCTTACTAGAAGTAACGTCCCCTGATAGTTGGCAAGCAAATCTTCTAAAAGTTCCAATGTTTCGATATCTAAATCGTTAGTCGGTTCATCTAGAATCAAAAGATTGTTTGATTTAAGGAAAATACGAGCAAGTAACAGGCGGTTTTTCTCCCCCCCAGACAAGGCTTTAACAGGAGTACGAGCGCGTTTTGGAGAAAATAAGAAATCTTGCAGGTAGCTCAACGCATGACGCTCACGACCGCCAACGGTTACTTCTTGCTTACCATCCGCTAAATTATCAATAACCGACTTTTCAGGGTCTAGAATTTCACGATACTGGTCAAAATAGGCAACTTCTAACTTGGTACCGCAGTGTAAACGACCAGAGTCAGGCTTAAGCTGGTCTAATAGCAATTTAAGAACGGTACTCTTACCACAGCCGTTAGGTCCGATAAGAGCGATTCTGTCACCACGCATAATGTTAAAGCTAAAGTCTTTAACAATATCCTTGCCCTCAAAACCAAAGTTAATATTTTCAGCTTCGAATACAATCTTGCCAGAACGATTTGATTCATCGATTTGAATGTTCGCCTTACCCTGCACTTCACGTCTGTTTAAACGCTCTTCACGTAGCTTCTTCAGCGCACGTACGCGGCCTTCATTACGCGTACGACGAGCTTTGATTCCTTGGCGAATCCATACTTCTTCTTGGGCGAGCTTCTTATCAAACTCAGCATTTTGCATTTCTTCTACACGGAGCGCTTCTTCTTTCTCAACAAGATAGTTTTCGTAATCACCCGGGAACGAACTTAACTGACCACGATCGAGATCGACAATACGTGTCGCCATTGACTTAATGAATGCGCGATCGTGAGAAATGAAGATAATCGAGCCACGGAAATCCTTTAAGAATCCTTCTAACCATTCAATTGTCGTTACATCTAAGTGGTTGGTAGGTTCATCAAGGAGTAATACATCAGGGTCGCACACAAGAGCGCGAGCAAGGGCCGCTTTACGTTGCCAACCACCTGACAGATCAGTCAGCTTAGTATTTGGTAAAAGCTTAAGTGCACCCAACACATTGTTAACACGATCATCAAAACGCCAAGCATTGGCATGATCAAGTTGTTCTTGAACACGAGATAAACGATTAATGTTCTTCTCGCTTGGATCTTCCGCAATAAGATCCAATAGATCGTGATAGATCTTTAGCTGTTTGCCAATTTCTGCCAATCCACCAGCAACGTACTCATAAACCGTTCCCTCTTCGTTACGAGGAGGATCTTGTTCTAATCGCGAAACGACTACATCTTGAGTAATTTGCATTTTTCCGTCATCCATAACGATTTCGCCGGCAAGCACCTTCATTAAGGTTGATTTGCCCGCTCCGTTACGACCTACTAAACACACACGCTCATTTTCTTGCAAAGCAAAGTCGGCTTTATCCAATAAAGGATGGTCACCAAAAGCTAATTGCCCATTATGAATGGTAAGTAATGCCATTTTCATCTAACCAATTTTGTAATTCTTGAAGGCCAAAAGGCCAATTTAATTCTGACTCTTGATATTTCAGCACAGGAATCGTTACGCCGTAACGAGAAAACAATGCGTCGTCGAACGCAATATCCACAACTTCAACCTGTTCACTAATATTCAATTGTTTCGTAAGTTCAAATGCCATCTCACAAAGATGGCATCCTTCAGTACTGTATAAAGTCAGCACTCGATATTCCTTTTCTATTTGTGCGTGATAAGCCAGCAGTTATGAATGTGCTTATTACGAGAGAAATCCAGCGGCAAAGTCTTAGAAGATATGTTTTGAGCAGATAAGCCTAGAGCTTCTAACGCTTCAAGATCCATTTTGAAATGACGCTTATTGTTTGAGAATACAATCGTACCCTCTTCCCTTAAGATGCGCTTCAAGTTTTCCATAAGCTGGATATGATCACGCTGAACATCAAAAGTTTGTTCCATACGCTTTGAGTTAGAGAACGTAGGAGGATCAATAAAAATCAGATCATACAAGCCTGACGCTTGCGCTAACCATTGAAGGCAATCTGCCTGTACAAATTGATGCTGTCGTCCCACGCGGCCATTTAATGTCATGTTTTCTTTAGCCCACTCAAGGTAGGTATTAGACATATCAACAGTCGTTGTAGAACGAGCACCACCGACTGCAGCATGCACACTTGCACTACCTGTATATGCGAACAGGTTAAGGAAATCTTTACCTTGCGCCATTTCGCCTAAACGTCGGCGTGTAATCTTATGGTCTAAGAATAACCCGGTATCAAGATAGTCATGAAGATTAACGATAAGTTTCACGCCGTATTCATTAACTTCCATCTGAGACGACTCTTGAGACAGCTTTTGATACTGAGAACGTCCTTTTTGCTTTTGGCGTACCTTAAGCACTACGTTGTTCGCCTCTACACCAGTCACTTGGATAGCTGCACGAATAATATCAGTTAAACGACGCTTCGCTTTCTCTTCAGGGATATTTTTCGGTGCTGCGTATTCTTGGATAACAAGATGATCCAGGTAAACATCAATAGCAACGTTGTATTCAGGGAGGTCTGCATCGTAGATACGGTAACAGTCTAACTGCTCTTTCTTAGCCCACTTACCTATTTTGCCAATGTTCTTCTTGAGACGATTAGCAAAGTCTGGTGCGATCAAAGATTCGCTATCCTTGTTTGGGCGGTCTTCTTGAGGTCTGTCTGAAATTGAATAGTTCTTTTGGTGACAAGGTAACGCACCATTATTCAACTTGAACTGCTTATCGGCGCGCATGCGTAAACAGCTTAGTAGCTCATCAGAACTAGAGAAGATTGATGCATTGCAGCCACCAAATTCGGCTTTCAGTTGAGCACCAAAAGCGGTGTACAAGGCAATCAACCCAGGCTCTGTACCTAAACGCTCGCCGTATGGTGGGTTTGAAACGATCACGCCGTTTTCAAACGAAGCCGGACGTTTCACCAAAGCGGCATCGCCAACTTCAAATTCGATTAAATCTGCAACACCAGCGCGTCGAGCGTTATCTCGAGCTACCTGAATAACGCGACTGTCGTTATCGTATCCGTAAAACTTACATTCAACTTTCTTAACACCACGACGAGCTTGAACGTTCGCTTCTGCTTTCACTTCAGCCCATAGTTCTGCATCAAAGTCTTCCAGTGATTCAAAACACCATTTCTGACGCTTTACGCCTGGAGCCATGTTTGCCGCCATCATCGCCGCTTCAATCACCAAAGTACCAGAACCACACATTGGATCTAAGAATGGCTTGGTTTCATCCCAGCCACTACGAAGCAAAATAGCAGCAGCTAAGGTTTCCCTTAATGGCGCTCTACCCGATTCAGGTCGGTAACCACGCTGGTGCAAACCACTACCTACCATATCCACACCTAAAATCGCCTTATCGCGATGTAAGCGCACATGAATACGTACATCTGGGTTTTCTTTACTGATTGATGGACGAGGTAAGCTCTTTTTCTCGAAGCAATCGACCACCGCATCTTTAACTTTCATCGCACCATACTGGCTATTGCGAATTTCCCGGTTAGTACCATTGAAATCAACGACGAAACGCTTACTGCTATGAAACTGGTTTACCCAGTTAACTGCTGTCGTAGAAAGGTAAAGATCCATGTCATCTTGACAGGTGAATTCAGACAAAACACGCACAAATCGAGAGGCTAGACGACTCCACAAACAACAGCGGTAGATCTGCTCATTGGTCGCCTTGAATTTAACGCCCGCTTGGACTGGTTTTGCGTTCGTAATCCCTAATTGGGTTAGTTCTTCAACTAGTAAATTCTCAAGGCCGTTTGAGGTAACCGCTAGATATTGATTCATAGTGTTCTTTTATTGATAAAAATGACCTCAATTATACCTCACTTTCCTTGTCAATCATCCTACTAACGTATTCTTTTCTCAGATATAGACAGTAAACGCTCAGCAAATAAACAAGACGGCTAAAAGGACCAAACCCTTTTGAAGTAAGTACTTCTTTACCCACAAAACCACCAAATGCATAAATATTCGAATCAAAATTGGTATATACCAGCAACGAGATAGAGGTGTAAGTTAGCTACATATGAAGGTAAAACGGGAATTTATGAGGAAAATACCAACTATAGCGGCTTAAGAATCGCGTAAATGTATGGATAAAAAGCGTGCTATTGCTCCCATTTATCAGCGATGAATAGTAGAAGTACTATGATCACCCTGAATTTTAGGTAAAAAAAATCAGCCGAAAGGCTGATTAAATAACACAGGAATGAATATTTTGAGATGAATGCTTAGCCAACTAAGGCCATCGGAGGATTATTTTTATTAACAAGTGAATTGGCGCAAACCATTCGGTCATGCATGACTTTAATATAATCACCAAACCTCAATGATTTTGAGCTGGTTAAACTGAATTCTTCTAGCTCTATTAAGGCGCACAAACTGGAGCTGTCCCCTACCTCTAGGACGATAAAATGCCCTTGACTCAGGTCATTACTCAAACGAACGATATCACCTTCTTGAGGTTCTTCATGGCTATCAAATTGAGTATCAAAAAACCAGCTTTTTGGCTGAACAGGCTTATGGAATCGCTTAGCGGCAACGCAATACAACGTCAATTCTGCCTGTCTAGGTTCAGAAAGGTCCAAACCACTGATTTTTTCTTTAAAGGTTTGATAGGAAGATGCATCATCTACAGTGAATTCGTTATCTTGAAATGCACACTGCACCAGCGTTTTCTTGACGAGATTAGTTTTAAACAACATATCTTGCCCAAGATTCAGCATTAACGAGCTGTGTTGCTCGTCGTAGTACCAACTCCATGTATCGCTGGGTTTAAGCATTGTATCGTCTCACACTGATTATATGTTTCTCTAGGTAAAACGCTTAATTACCTTCCTAATAAACGTAATTCTACTAACGAAAAGACAAAAAAAAAGAGGAAATGAATTCCTCTTTTTGCCCCTAAAACTTGTAACTTCAAATAGTTACACTGTAGCTTCTATAGGTTTTTTACAATATCTCGAACTAAGCCTGGGCCCTGATATATAAAACCAGAGTAAACTTGAACTAGCTTAGCGCCAGCCATCATCTTCTCTTTTGCTGCTACATAAGAATCGATGCCACCTACCCCAATGATTGGTAGTTGATCGCCAAGCTCTTCATGTAAACGACGAACCACTTCAGTGCTGCGAGATTGAACCGGGCGGCCACTTAGACCACCAGCTTCATTAGCGTGTTTCATACCTTCAACGATACTGCGATCTAAAGTCGTATTAGTTGCGATCACGCCATCGATCTTATTCTTGATCAATGACTCACAAATTTGGGTGATTTCATCATCACTTAGATCCGGTGCGATCTTTAAAGCAAGAGGGACATATTTGCTATGTTTCTCTTCAAGTTCTTTCTGCTTTAGCTTCAATTCAGCAAGAAGTTCATCCAAAGCTTCACCATACTGAAGAGAGCGAAGACCAGGAGTATTTGGAGAAGAAATATTTACCGCGATGTATCCTGCGTACTGATATACCTTTTCCATACAGATCAAGTAGTCTTCAGCACCCTTTTCTATCGGTGTATCTTTATTTTTACCGATATTGATACCCAGCACGCCATCGTAGTTAGACTTCTTGACGTTCTCGACAAGGTTGTCCACTCCAAGGTTATTGAAACCCATTCGGTTAATAATGCCTTCCGCTTCGACTAAACGGAACAAACGAGGTTTGTCATTACCAGCTTGAGGGCGAGGTGTCACAGTCCCTACTTCGACAAAACCAAAACCCATTGCGCCAAATGCATCAATACATTCGCCATTTTTGTCTAAACCTGCAGCTAGGCCTACTGGGTTCTTGAAAGTTAGACCCATGCATTCTACAGGTCGGTTTGGTAATTGCTGGCGGTACAGAAGATCAAGTGGAGTACCAGTGAATCGCTTGAAATTTTGAATTGCAAGATCATGTGCCTTTTCGGCATCAAGTTGAAAAAAGCCAGTTCTGGCTAGACGGTAAAGCATTGTGCCTCCGGTAGAAAAAAGCCCCGTGTAAACGGGGCGATATTATTTACTTATTTATGCAACTATTCAATCTATTACTGTATGTAAGGAGAAGATAGTCGAGTTTGATAACGAATGAGGTTCTTTATTAAGCAAACGTTACCGTTTTTTGCCAAAACTAGGACCGATAAAACTCGACCACTAAGTACTAAACGAAAAAGGCAGACCAACTGGCCTGCCCTCGTATATTTTCGTCTTTGCCTAAACGTTAGTCGTTAGACATACAGTTTAGATTCAACAACATTAACTCACGTAAAGCGACTGAGAATTTTGCAAATTCATGTACTGAACCAACTTTAAACTCATTCAAGATGCTTTCCCATCTATGTAGAGAGATTGAATTTGTTTCCATCCACTCATCAAGCGCTTTAATCACATCCAATTCTTCTGTCGTGCAGCCACAGTTAAGAACTTGACCCGTTAGTTGGCGTTGCTGCCAATCCAGATCTTCTCTAAATGCCGCACGTGCCAACGCTTGCCAGTTGTTATCGACAGCTTGGCTGTTGATCTGTTTCAAGAACCAATGAAGTGATAGGCGATCACCTAAGTTAAAGTACAATTTTGACGCTTGTTGAACAGTTTTACCCGTTTCACGGGCTACTGTGGATATATCCAGTGCTGAGTATAGGCTAGACAAACGAGCGACAAAATTCGCCAGCTTCTCACCAACACCTTTATCAATCCAAGCTTGAGCAATGATATTGTGCTCTTCTACTTCAGACTGAACTAGCATGTCGTCTAGTGTTTCGGTAATCGCATGAACATCACCTTGGTAAAGTTCAACCAGTGCTTTCACGGACTGTTTACCAGTGCGATTACGTAGTAACCAGCGTGTTAGGCGGCGCATAGTACGACGAACATGGAAGATCAATTCGTATTGAGCATCAGAACCTGCCACGTTATCTAGTGCACGGATTTCTTTAAGGATTTCCCCTAGCCCGTAAATCTCGCGAGAAGCCGCATACGCATTTGCGATATCAACAATATCAGCGCCCGTCTCTTCTTGTAGACGAGTGATAAAGTTACAGCCCATCTCGTTAACCATTTGGTTAGCAAGTGCGGTAGCGATAATCTCTGCTCGTAGTGGATGGTTATCCATGTGCTCAGAGTAGTTACGGCGTAACTCAGTTGGGAAGTATTGCGTTAGCTGCTGAGCGTGGAACTCATCATTAGCAATATCATCACACACTAGATCTTCTTTCAGTACCATCTTACCGTAAGCAACCAGTACAGATAGTTCAGGTCTAGTTAATGCAAAGCCTTGCTTCTCACGCTCTAGTAAGGTTTCATCATCTGGAATGTACTCAAGTGCACGATCTAGATAACCCGCTTTCTCCATAGTATGGATGAAGCGAATCTGTTCTTTCACTAAGCCAACACCTTGATGCTCAGTAACAGAAATAGACTCTGCTTGGCAGTACGCATCATCCAATACGATCTCGCCTACTTCTTCTTCCATGGATTCAAGAATTTGGTTACGTTGCTTAACTGTAAGATCACCATTCGACACTAGGCCATTCAAGAAGATCTTAATGTTAACTTCGTTATCCGAACAATCCACACCACCAACGTTATCTACAAAGTCAGTGTTAACACGGCCACCAGTCAGAGCGTATTCAATACGACCTAGCTGCGTCATACCTAAGTTACCGCCTTCGCCAACAACCTTAGCTTTTAGGTTGTTACCATCGATACGAAGCACATCATTCGCGCGATCACCTACATCAGTGTGCGTTTCAGTTGATGCTTTCACATAAGTACCGATACCACCATTCCAAAGCAGATCCACTTCCATTGATAGGATCATTTTGATCAAATCATTTGGTGCTAGCGATGACTTCTTAGTACCAAGCATTTTCTGAATTTCTGGGCTTAGTGGGATTGATTTCGATCTACGAGAGAAAATGCCACCGCCTTTAGAAATTAGCTCTTTGTTGTAATCTTCCCAGCTTGAACGTGGAAGTTTAAACAAGCGATCACGCTCTTCCCAGCTCGATGCAGACTCTGGATTTGGATCAATAAAGATGTGTAAGTGGTTAAACGCAGCTTGAAGACGAATATGCTTCGACAACAACATGCCGTTACCAAATACATCACCCGCCATATCACCCACACCGATAGCAGTGAAATCTGTAGTTTGGCAGTTGATGCCCATCTCACGGAAGTGACGCTTAACAGATTCCCAGCCACCTTTAGCTGTGATACCCATTGCTTTATGGTCGTAACCGTTTGAACCACCAGATGCAAATGCATCACCTAACCAGAAGTTGTATTCATCCGATACAGAGTTTGCTAAGTCTGAGAATGTTGCAGTACCTTTATCTGCAGCAACAACCAAATATGGGTCGTCTTCATCGTGACGCACAACACTCTTAGGTGGGATAACTTCACCTTCAATGATGTTATCTGATACATCCAATAGTGCACGGATGAAGCGTTTGTAACAACGTTGACCTTCTGCGAAGATTTCATCACGGCCAGTCATAGTGTGCTGGCGTTTACATACGAAACCACCTTTAGCACCAACAGGAACAATTACTGTGTTCTTAACTTGTTGTGCTTTCACTAGACCAAGAATTTCTGTACGGAAATCTTCTTGACGGTCAGACCAACGTAGACCACCACGAGCAACTTTACCGCCACGTAGGTGCACACCTTCAATATCTGGTGCGTATACGAAAATTTCAAATGCAGGAACTGGAGCTGGAATCTCAGGGATTTCACTTGGCTTCATTTTCAGAGCAAGCCAAGGCTTAAACTGCTTATTAGAATCAAGTTGGTAATAGTTAGTACGAAGCGTTGCGGTGATCATTTCCATGTAACGACGGATAATACGATCATCATCTAAGCTTTCTACTTTATCCAGTTGTTCAGTGATCTTCTTGATCAGGTCGGCTTGTCCTTTCTTACTTCCTTTGAACTTAGGATCAAAGCGTTTCTCAAATAATGCCACCAACCCTTTTGCAAGATCGGTATGCTGAGAAAGTGTTTCTTCAATGTAGTGTTGGCTGAATGGGAAACCTACTTGACGCATGTAACGAGCATACGCACGTAGAATTGAAATCTCACGACCAGATAGGCCAGCACCTAATACTAACCGGTTAAAACCATCACTCTCTAATTCACCAGCCCAAATTGCTGCAAATGCTTGTTGGAAAAGATCACGAGCTTCACGTAAATCAACAGTCTCTTCGCTCTTATGCAGCATAGAGAAATCGAGGATCCAATACGTACAGCCGTTTGTTTTACGAACTTCGTATGGAGATTCACCAATAACTCGTAAGCCTAAGTTTTCCAACATTGGCATTACGTCTGAAAGGTGAATTGGATCATCACTGTGGTAGAACAGTTTTAAGCGAACCGCTTTTGAATCTGCCGCTTCTTCTTGTGGGCGGTAGAAAAGCATACCCAGCTTGTTATCTTCACTTAACTCTTCTAGACGCTCGATATCTGCAACCGCAGAACCTGGCATCATGTCTTCTTTGTAAGAGCGAGGGAATGCACGCATGTATTCTTTAGAAAGTGGTAAACCTTTGCTCTCACCAAAGTTAGCAATGATTGACTCAGATAAACGATCATCCCAAGATGAAGATACTTCCATTAAGTTCTGCTCTATTGTCTTAACGTCTACGTCCATGTTGTTGTTATCAACACGTACGATGTAATGTGTTCTTGCTAGTGGGCTTTCTGAAAAGTAAGTCGTGAATTCAACTTCTTGCTCACAGCCAAAATATTGTTTAAGGATGCGCTGAGTTTGACGACGCAGTTCTGTGTTATAACGATCTTTAGTAACGTAAACCATGCAGCTAAAGAAACGACCAAACGGGTCTTTACGAACAAACAGACGAAGTAAGTCACGGTCTTGCATTTGTACAACGCCTGTACCTACTTCTAGTAGCTCTTCTTCACGAGCTTGAAGTAACTCGTCTCGAGGGTAGTTTTCTAGAATGTTGTGAAGCGCTTTGTACGAGTATGACCCGTCACGGTAGCCGCTCGCATCAAGAATACGTTCAACCTTTTCACGAACTAGTGGAATAGTTTCTACAGTTTGGTTATAAACAGCAGACGTATAAAGACCTGTGAAACGGTGCTCACCGATTACTTTGCCTTTTGAATCAAACTTCTTGATACCAATGTAATCCGTGTAAGCTGGGCGGTGAATACGGCACGCCTTGTTGCCTTTAGTTACGATAACAACATAAGGCTTTTTCGCTTCTAGTCGCGCTGAATCAGAGAATTCAGAAAGCTTCACGCTTCTTACTCGTTCTGGTTTAGCAAACAGACCTAAGCCCTTTTCTTCTGTTGGACGTAGCTCAGTATCACCATCAACATTCACTAGGTCATACTCTTTGTAACCCATAAAAGTGAAGTTGTGATCACCTAACCAACGTAAGAAGGCTAGAGTTTCATCGAAGCGCTCGCCATCTACTGGAATATTTGATTTTTGCGCTTCAACTTGATTCGTTACTTCTTCTAATCGCTCGACCATTAACAGCCAATCATTTACCACTAGACCAGCATCTGTGAATATATCCAGTAGTTCTGTTTTCAGTGCCGTCATTTCAGCTTTGCTGCTTAGACGGTCTACTTCGATATGGAACAGAGATTGGAAAACACCTGCGTCACTATTCACGCCAACTACTTCGCCAGAATCTGAACGTTGAATTTGGGTTGGGTTGTGTAGCATAAGGTGAGAAGAAAGGTCTAGACGGTTCAGTGCCATTTTTACTGAATCCACAAGGAATGGACTATCAGGCACTACAACTTCAACGATGGTGTGTGTCGATTGCCAACCCTGACGGCTAACCGTTGGGTTAAACACTCGAACCGAAATATCTTCGGGTTTCTTTTCGTTAATATGGTGCCAAAGGCTAACTACCGCACCATATAAATCAGATTCGTTCCTTTGGAATAGGTCGTCATGAGAAACATTGCTAAACATATGTTGAGCAAGTTGCGTTACTAGAGGTCGATGAGCAAGGTCAAGTTTGTCTTGAATTAGTTTGTACACTTTTTCAAGTAAAACCGGTACCACAGTTTCACGTGCGGTCATAGTCACACTCCACAATTAGAATTGTATTTTATTATAGGGGGTTCACTCAGAAAACTTGTAAAAATTCAGGTTTTATTAAAGCTAACTAAGCAATGGGTAATGCATTTATTTATTGTAAAAGCATTATTGAGAAATAGTTAATAATTTTAAGGGGGGAGAGAGGTGAAATGTTTGATTATGTGATTAAGATTCCTTTTAAGTCTCTGGATTTCATTAGCTTCACAGAGCTTCCAACTTTATAAACTTATTATTTTGGTCAGTTGTTAGTCTAAACTGCCCTTTAACGCCTATTTGTGTAAGAAATGGTCTGAATCGAGTTGCAGGCAACTGTAAACGAATTCCGTTGTCAGTGACTACCTGAACGCTACTTGCCGCTCCCGAATAATGAGAAAGGAAATGTTGATAAGAAATGTTAAGACTGAAACGATAGTAGTTCATAAAGTTTCTCAAAAAATGAATGGTGCACCTCAGCGCACCATCCTTGTTACTTTGCCTTGAACGCAATTTGCATCACGTAAATATTAGGCTTCTAGTGCTTTCGTCACCTTTTCAAAAAGGTCTTTAGCTAAGTCGTCCATTGCTTTCAAAGCTTCAAGCTCTTTTCTCATCAGTGCTTGGCGCTCTTCATCGTACAAACGATACTTTAACAGCGGATCGATTAGACGCGATGCAACTTGTGGGTTACTGCTGTTTAGCTCACGTAATATTTCACCAGCGAAAGCATAACCTTTGCCCGACTTATCGTGGAACTGAACCGGGTTTTGCGTTAAGAATGAACCAATTAGGTTACGGGTACGGTTCGGATTTTTCAAGCTAAATGCAGGGTGATCCATTGATGTTTTAATCACATCAAGTACATTAGCATCAGGATTTGACCCTTGCAGTGCAAACCACTTATCCATAACCAAACCATCGTGCTTCCACTTGTCACTGTAGTCAGACATCAAAGCTTCACGGCACGCCAGTTGGGCACTATTTGCAGCAGTCATCGCAGAAATAGTATCTGTCATGTTATTCGCTGATTCATATTGTGCGATTACTAAATCATTACCTAATTCCGTAAACGCTAAATAGCTCAAGCAGATTTTACGCAATGTACGTTTGCCAATCGCATCATGTTCAACAGTGTACTCAGCTTGTTCATGGCTGTGGTAAACCGCTCCAAGTTCATCTACTAAGGCTGTCGCTAGCGCTACTTTCATTTGTTTTAGTACAGAAGAAATCGCATCGACATCAACCTGCGCAAACCAGCCCGCGACTTCGTTTGCATTTGGTAACGCTAGCATTTCTGCAATGAAAGCAGGTTCAAGAGAATCGCTCAGTAATACCCCACGGAATGCATCTATAACGTCGTCAGATAAATCAAAAGCCTTGCCTTGTTGAACATTCTCAATATTCGAACGAATGTACTTCGCCATCAACATCTGGCCGGCATCCCAACGAGCGAAATCATTACGCGCATTCACCATCAAGAAAATCAGTTCTTCGTCTGAGTAATCATAAATAAGTTTTACAGGAGCCGAGAACTCTCGCAGCAAAGACGGGATTGGTTGCTCTGAAACATTTTCAAATACAAATGTTTGTTCTTGCTTGGTTACATTCAATACATTATTAACCACTTGGCCATTACATTGTAGCTCTACAACTTCACCGTTAGCTTTATATAACTCAATATCAAATGGAATATGAAGTGCCTGTTTCTCTTGCTGCTCATGTGTTGGCTCAGTTTTCTGGTTCACAGTCAGAGAGTATGTTTTCGCTTCCGAATTATACTCACTAGTAACGGAAACCGTTGGCGTACCTGATTGGCTGTACCATAAACGGAATTGTTTCAGATCGGCACCAGACGCATCTTCCATCGCAGCAACGAAATCTTCGCAAGTTGCTGCTGTGCCATCATGGCGTTCAAAGTAAAGTTTCATCCCTTTTTGGAAACCATCTTCACCAAGCAAGGTGTGCATCATTCGAATAACTTCACTGCCCTTTTCATAAACCGTTAAAGTATAGAAGTTATTCATTTCTATAACTTTTTCTGGGCGAATGGGGTGAGACATTGGACTAGCATCTTCCGCAAATTGCGGACCACGAATTATACGGACATTGTTGATACGATTTACCGCACGAGACCCCAAATCTGATGAAAATTCTTGATCGCGGAATACGGTTAAACCCTCTTTCAAACTTAGTTGGAACCAATCGCGACAAGTCACACGGTTACCAGTCCAGTTATGGAAATACTCATGACCAATTACGGCTTCAATACCTAGGTAATCGGTATCTGTTGCAGTCTGATCATTTGCAAGTACAAATTTAGAGTTGAAAATGTTTAGGCCTTTGTTTTCCATCGCACCCATGTTGAAAAAGTCTACCGCTACAATCATGTAGATATCTAGGTCATACTCTAAATCGAAACGCTCTTCATCCCACTTCATTGAGTTAATCAGTGAAACCATTGCGTGATTTGCGCGATCCAAATTCCCTTTGTCAACGAAGATTTCTAAATCGACTTTACGGCCCGATTGAGTCGTGTACTCATCACGAAGTACATCAAAGTCACCGGCTACGAGAGCAAAAAGGTAAGCTGGTTTTGGATGTGGGTCTTGCCACTTAACCCAATGGCGTCCAGATTCAAGATCACCTGACTCCATTCTATTACCATTACTCAATAAGAATGGGTAGGCCGCTTTATCTGCGATAACGGTCGTTGTAAATTTTGCTAATACATCGGGACGATCCATGTAGTACGTAATACGACGGAAACCTTCAGCTTCACATTGGGTGCAGAACGCGCCACCAGATTTGTATAGCCCTTCTAGTGCGCTGTTACCCTCTGGATCAACTTCGGTAATTATTGTCAGTTCAAACTTTTCAGGTAACGAGTTCAAAGTCAACTGCGTTTCTGACTGCTCATACTGCCCCCATGCCTCTCCGTTTACTGAAACAGAAACAAGCTTCAAACCTTCTCCATCGAGGACCAACGTTGAGCTGTCTTTCAACTGATTAACATTCGATACTGCCGTAATAATTGAAGCGTTATCGTATAAATCAAAAGTCAGGTCAATATCTGAAATAGTATGAGAGGGAGATTGATAATCTTTACGATATTTGGCTTGAGGGGTATGTGCCATTTCTTAGTCCTTTTAGAGCATTCATGTGAAAAACATTTATCTTGTCTATATCTAAGGGTTGAGACAACAGAACACAAGACCCAAAATAAAAAAACGAGGTATTTTTGAAAAATACCTCGCAAACTTGCTAGTTTAATGCACAACCTACTTATTAAAGTCTGATTATATGCGCTTCTGCGACATATTTTGTTACTAGCGTATTCGATTTAGTACCGCGTACATGCCACCTTCTTCACCTTCTAGGGTCAATACATCACTATTTAGCGTATAGGTTGTGTCATGCTCGCCATTTTCATATAAAAGCACGAGGTGGTTTCCTTCGGTATAGTACACACCACGATGAATCGCCTCTCCGCCAATATTGTCCGATACCCGAAACATGAATACGAAATCAGGCTGCAAAATGAGATCCATTTTCTGAACATTGCTTGCTAGAAGATCGTCACCTGCCAGATGTTGACTCGACCAAATTCCGGCTAGAGCATTAGGAAGCGCCTTGGTAAACATCACCCCATTAAGGTTCAGCATATTATGGTTGCTGGTATACGCATAAATTTGTGGCTCGGACGAGTCTAACCCTAATATTATGGTGTCTTCATTGGCTGTGTACAAACCTTCCCAATGATCGACACTAAAATCTTTCTTTTGAATATCAATTTTGAATGAGTAATTGGAGTCTAAACTAAGTTTTATCGCTAAGAAGTTTTCATTACCGGAGTCAGGATTCTGATTGACTAAATACCAATCCCCTAATAACAAAGGTTGATCAAAATGAGACAAGTCATTTGGTGCTGAGCTTTCATTGCTCGCTGCGCCTAAACTGATACAGGCGAGAAGTATTAACATCCATTTCATAAGCGTCACCTCGCTTTTTCTTTAAGCTTAGGCACGGAATTTGGATAACGCGAAATATTTGATCTAAATCACTTAATTTTACGGCTGATAAAAATAAAAAAAGCGAGCTACACGCTCACTTTTTATTATTTATCAGATAGTTAACTACTTTTCGGCTGAAATCATATCGATCATAATTGCGACTGATTCATTTAAATACGCATCTGGTACTTCGTAGTCTTTTGGCACATCATCAAGAGAAGCATAAAGTTCTTGTTTCGATGCTTTTTGTCTTAAATTGATGCGCTCTAGACGTAGTTTTTCAGCGTCATCTGACTCTTGCTGACGGATTTTTTCACTTAAAGATAAGCGATTATCATCTTTATCAGCTTTGTATTTAACGATGTCTTCAGCGATAAAATTGAATTCCATATCATTCGCTATGCGCTGTTGGTGCTTAGCGGTAAGCGCTGCAATTTCTTCATCATTACTTTGTAACACATCATACTTAGCTTTGTCGATGCTATCCCAAGGCAATGCATTATCTTCTACACTTTCGCCAGTATCTGCCGGATCAATTGGTGTTGGGTACGCAATATCAGGAACTACCCCTTTATTCTGCGTACTACCGCCATTAATTCGGTAGAATTTTTGAATAGTATATTGAACATACCCTAATTCTTTATCGAACAAGTCATAGATATGATTCAAAGAACGATGCTGTTGAACCGTGCCTTTACCAAATGAGTTTTCACCCAAAATAATCGCACGACCATAATCTTGCATTGCCGCGGCAAAAATTTCAGAAGCAGAAGCACTATAGCGGTTAACTAAAACCGTTAATGGGCCTTGGTAACTGATTTCGCCATCGGTATCACTATTAACTTTCACTCGACCGTAGCTATCGCGAACCTGTACAACAGGCCCTTTTTCGATAAACAAACCTGAAAGCGCTGTAGCCTCGGTTAATGCACCGCCACCGTTGTTACGTAAATCAACGATAATCCCTTCCACGCCTTTCTGCTTTAATTCAGAAATTAGCTTATCTGTATCTTTAGATAAACCTACGTAAAAACTCGGAACTTCTAAAACGCCTATCTTACGGCCATCTTGCTCAATCACTTCTGACTTAACAGCGCGGTCTTCTAAACGAATTTTATCTCGAACAATTGTGACAACGTGACTTTTGGCATCTTTCCCATCAGGTAAGATTTGTAGCTTAACTTTAGTTCCTTTTGGACCTTTAATCAGTTGCACTACATCATCTAAACGCCATCCAATGACATCAACAATTTCTTCGCCATCTTGCCCTACACCAACAATTCGATCACCTTCACCAAGTTGCTTACTGTTAGAAGCTGGGCCACCAGCAACCAATGAGCGGATCACGGTGTAATCGTCCGTCATTTGTAACACGGCACCAATTCCTTCTAGAGATAAATTCATCTCTGATTGGAATTGTTCGGCATTACGAGGTGATAAGTAACTTGTATGAGGATCCACTTCACGAGCGAAAGCATTCATATAAAGCTGGAAAGCATCTTCATTGTGCGACTGCGTAATACGCTTCATCGCATTGTTGTAGCGCTTTTCCAACACTTCTTGAATCTCAGGCCACTCTTTGCCTGTTAACTTAAGGTTTAACGCATCGTATTTAACGCGTTTTTGCCACAATTCGTTAACTTCTGCAGTATCAATAGGCCAAGCAGCTTCACTTCGATCTAATTCGATACTTTCGTCGACATCAAATTTGATTTCGTCATCAAGTAATGACAAAGCATATTGAAAGCGTTCAAAACGCTTCTGCATAGACAAGTTATATACATCGAAAGCAATTTGGTTATTGCCCGACTTCAACTGCTCATCTAGTTGAACAGAGAGCTTATTGAAAGAATCGATGTCTGCTTGCGTGAAGATATTACGATTGTAATCAAGCATTTCAACGTAACGGTCGAATATCGCTTGAGAGAAGTCGTCGTTGAGATTGAAGTGTTTATAGTGAGATCGCGTGAAGCGAGAAGTGACTCGTTTGCTCGCAGTTTCATGTTGCACTTCTGGAGCAAGGACTGGTAAGTCGTCTTTGTTTAGTTTGGCTTCTAAAGCCTGAGCTGAAGCTGCTAGCCATAAGCTAGCAGCAATCAGTGTCAATTTTGAACGGCATTTCATGCGTAGGAGTATCTCCTTTATGCGCGCAAGTGCTCCGCTTTAACAACCATTTGTAGGCCGTTTGCTAGTTGAACACGTACATCTTCCTTATTGATTTCAACAATGGTCGCAGCCATGTTTCCTTTACCCATGTTCACATTTACTTCTTTACCAGTGACGATTTCATTGGTTTCTAAAGCGCGTGTTTCTACAGGCTTGCTTGGAGCTTTTTGTGTTTTAGGCGCTTGACGACGAGGCTGTTGAGCTTTCTTCGCCTTAGGTTTTGCTTTGCCTTCTTCACGAGCTTTCTGTGCTTGCTCTTTACGACGAGCTTGTACTTTAGCTTTACTTTCTGCAAGTGTCGCTTTTGCGTGCTCTACGTGTTCTTCTTCAAGTTCACCACTTGCATTACCGTCTAAATCTACACGCTCTGCACCTAGTTTAACACCGTGAAGATAACGCCATGATGATGTGTACTGTCTTAACGCTGCGCGAAGTTGAGTCTTACTTACTTTTTCATCTTCACTAAGACGTTCAGCAAGATCTTGAAAAATACCAATTTTAAGTGGTTTTGCTTCACCTTCTAAAGTAAAGCATTTAGGGAAACATTCAGCAATATATGCGATAACTTCTTTGCTGTTTTTTAACTTTTCAGTGTTTTCCATGAGGGTTCCTGGTTGTTGCGGTCTTTCCGCGAGCATTAAGAAAATATTTTTTACGTATTATAGAGACATGCAAAGGAAAAACCACACTAAGAGGTTAAATTATGCTTTGTTCGCGTGTGAATTGAGCAGCTTTTCCACTTCAACCATGAAATTTGTTAGACCTTCCTCATCAATTTCATTGAAACGGCCAATATTTGGGCTATCGATGTCCAATACCCCTGCTATTTTTCCGTTGATAGAAAATGGAATTACGATCTCAGAATTGCTCGCAGCATCGCATGCAATGTGTCCTTCAAACTCATGAACATCATAAATACGTTGCACTGTATTAGTTGAAACAGCAGTACCACAAACGCCGCGCCCTACAGGAATACGAACACAAGCCGGCTTTCCTTGGAAAGGACCAAGAACCAACTCATCTTCTTTCATTAGATAGAAACCAGCCCAGTTTAATTCTTCTAGTTCCATAAACAGCAGAGCACTAATATTTGCTAGATTCGCAATTAGGTCTGATTCAGATTCAATTAAAGCAACTGCCTGTTTGGTTAAGCGCTGATAATGTTCTATTTTCATATTAACTTCCGATCGAATTGAGACTTCCATTATTAAGAGATCTACGTAGAATGCGTCGCAATCAACCTAAATAGGACTTATTCTCATTATAATGACTTATACAAATGACACTATTAGCCGTTCTTGGTTAATAACTCAAGTAAAAAAACACAAGTCCAAGCTGTTGTTTGCAAATGGAATCGCCGTCGTAGCCACTCTTCTTAGTGTCCCTATTCCGCTATTAATGCCACTAATGGTAGATGAAGTTTTACTCAACCAACCGGGATCGGGGTTAGAGATGATGAACTATCTCTTACCTGAGTATTTTCAAACTCCAACTGGCTACATTGCTCTGACTTTATTACTTGTCATATTAATGAGAAGTTTGAGCCAAGGTTTTAATATCCTTCAAAGCCGACAATTCACGTTAGTTTCAAAGACAATCACTTATCAAATGAGAAGTAAGATGATTGATAAACTTGGCCGAATAAGTATTCGCCAGTACGAAACTAAAGGTAGTGGCGGTATTAATGCCCACCTAATTACAGACATTGAGACCATAGATAAGTTCATTGGCTCCACCTTAGCAAAGTTTGTGATTAGCCTGCTTACTGTTATTGGCACAGCCGGTGTATTGCTGTGGTTAGAATGGCGATTGGGGTTGTTTATTCTATTAGTGAACCCGATTGTTATCTATTTTTCTCGTAAGCTTGGTGGGATGGTCAAGCATCTTAAGAAAAGAGAAAACCAATCTTTTGAACGCTTTCAAAACCGCTTAGTGGAAACCCTAGATGGTATTTACCAACTTCGCGCGGCTAACAAAGAACGCATTTTCTTAGACGAGCTAAAACAGCAAGCAGACCAAGTACGTCAAGACGCCGATAAATATGCTTGGCAATCGGAAGCCGCTGGCCGTGTTTCATTTCTACTGTTTCTACTAGGTTTTGAACTGTTCCGTGCTGTCGCAATGTTAATGGTTCTCTTTAGCGACTTAACCATAGGTCAAATTTTTGCTGTATTTGGTTACTTATGGTTCATGCTCGGCCCTGTACAGGAATTGTTAGGAATTCAATTCTCTTGGTATAGCGCTAAGGCCGCGCTGAATAGAATTAACAACCTACTGCAACTAGAGGAAGAACACCGGCCAATAAGTAAAGTGAACCCATTCATTGAAGGACATGAAGTTGACGTTTCGATTGAAAATGTTACATTCTCTTACAATGAAGAAAACACTGTTTTAAATAATATTTCGCTCTCTATTCCGGCAGGAAAGAAGGTCGCTTTAGTCGGGGCCAGCGGTGGCGGGAAGTCGACGTTAATTCAACTTTTGATTGGCGTTTATCGCTCGAATAAAGGGACAATTCGCTTCAATGGAGAAGCCGTCGACGACATCGGTTTCGAGGTAATAAGAAACCAAATAGCGGTTGTATTACAACAACCTATACTTTTTAACGACAGCTTAAGGCATAATCTCACCCTTGGTGAAGACTACGATGAATTGTCATTATGGCGTGCGTTAGAAGTATCTCAAATGCAGGACGTTATTTCGCAACTAAGTGACGGTCTTGAGACACAAATTGGACGCAACGGGATTCGGCTATCAGGAGGCCAAAGACAGAGGCTAGCGATCGCGCGTATGGTGTTGAGCGACCCTAAGTTTGTTATTCTTGACGAAGCGACCTCAGCGCTCGACACAGCAACAGAAGCTGCATTACACAAAGCACTGAGCGAATTCCTAAAAGGTCGCACAACTTTAATTGTTGCTCACCGTTTATCGGCGGTAAAACAGGCTGACCTCATCTATGTTTTAGAAGATGGTCAAGTGACACAGACAGGGACTCATGGTGAATTGGTTGAACAAGAAGGACTGTATCAAACACTGTATGGCAGTGTGCAATCTCACGCCTAGCAAAACTCACCCACTGTTTGTCCGCTTTGACGAGGAGGTCGCATGACCTCCTTAGTTGATCATCAACACTCTCCTCAAGATGTTCGCCTTTGTCAGGGTTGTGAGCTACCAGTAGATATCGTTGACGTACCAAAAGGTAAAACAGCATATTGCCCAAGGTGTGGTACTCAGTTATATCGAGGGGGCTCTCCTAGCTTATCCGGGAACTTAGCGATTGCAGTTACTTGTTTACTGCTTTTTATTCCATCCCACTTCTTTGATTTTATTAGTATCAGACTGATTGGAGTGATGATCCCAGCGACATTGCCATCTGGAATGCTCACACTGATGGACGAAGGCTTTACGTTGCTGGCTATCCTCATTCTATTTTGCAGTTCGATCGCGCCATTTTTGGTTTGTTCATCTGTATTAGTCGCGCATTATTCGTTAGCAAAACGTCTATTTACACCCTTTCGCTATGCGCTCATTCTCATTCAAGATTTAAAGCACTGGATGATGCTTGATGTATTTCTAGTAAGTATCGCTATTTCATGCTTCAAACTTCAAGATTATTCCGACATCTTTATTGGACCTGGGCTACTTGGGTTGCTGTTACTGCAACTGTTTAGTGTATTACTCGTAAGTAGAATCAGTGTGCGTCGTTACTGGGAAGCATGGAAACAAGAAACCGAATTTACGTTCGAGAGCAAAGACGTCCACTGTCATAACTGCCATCTATCCCAACCAGAAAATCATAAATGTGTTCGCTGCCATAAGGCACTGCATCACCGTAAACCTTACTCGCTTCAAAAAACGTGGGCATACTTAATTGCCGCTTCCGTCGCAGTCATTCCAGCAAACGTCATTCCCATTTCAATTTTAATCACCAATGGTCAACGTTTGGAAGACACGATTTTTTCTGGGGTTGCTTCTCTTATTAATAGCGAAATGTATGGCATCGCTATCATCATTTTTGTTGCTAGTATTGTTGTACCTGTAGCCAAAATTCTTGGCCTTGGCTACATCTTACTTTGTATCCAATTTAAACGTTCGGTGTACCACCGACAAAGAATGACAATCTACTTCATTGTTAAGTGGGTAGGAAAATGGTCCGTCATGGACTTATTTGTAATCTCTATCATGATGACCTTGGTTGACCGAGGACAAATTCTAAACTTTACCCCAGGCTATGGCGCCGTAGCGTTTGGCATTGTTGTAGTACTTACGATGCTAGCCGCAGACAGTATTGACCCTAGATTGATTTGGGATAATTACACATCTAAAGATGAGCCAGTGAATGAACGATAAGCACCAAACTCAAAAGTCCTATACACCGGATATTAAGAAAAATAAGGGAGTCTCGCCCCTTTGGATCTTACCTATTCTCACACTAGTGTTAGCCGGGTGGCTGGTAGTTAAGTCCATCCATGATGCAGGCCAACGGGTACAAATCTATTTCTCCGATGCGGCAGGCCTTGTAGCAGGTCGAACGACAATTCGCTATCAAGGTTTAGAAGTTGGTATGGTGCGCGATATCACTTTGTCGAAAGACCTTACCAATATCTATGTCGATGCTGATATCTATCCAGAAGCCGCTAAGCTACTTACAGAACACACGCGCTTTTGGTTAGTGAAACCGACAGCCAGCCTTTCTGGAATATCTGGTTTAGATGCGCTCGTGTCAGGCAACTATATTGCATTGCAACCTAGTGAAGAAGATGGTGATTTAGAAACTAAATTCCATGCTTTAGATAAAGCCCCTGCCGATCTTCATACCTCTAAAGGTTTGAACATTATGCTGCAGGCCAAAGACTTAGGCGGTATATCCATTGGTTCGCAAATCATCTACAAGAAAATCCCAATTGGTGAGGTGTACAACTACCAGCTGAACGACGACGCCAAATCCGTTACTATCCAAGCTTCAATTCAAGACGAGTATAGCCACATCATCACCAACCAGAGCCGCTTTTGGAACGTAAGTGGATTAGGTGCAAGTATTGGCTTCTCCGGCGTCGACGTTCGATTGGAAAGCTTAAGTGCTCTTTTAGGTGGCTCGATCGCTGTTGACTCCCCCGATGGTGGTGAGCCTGTTGATAAGGACTCTCGTTTCAGGTTGTACCCCGACCTTAAAACTGCAGGACGTGGTATCCCAGTTAAGATTTCTGTACCTGACGACAACAAAATTAGTTCTAAAGGTGCGCCTATCATGTATAGGGGTATCGAGATTGGCCAAATTACCGACCTATCTCTAAGTGAAGGCCGCGAAAAAATCGTTGCGTCTGCCGCAATTCAACCTGCATTCAGTGATTTACTTAATACCGGCAGTAAATTCGTATTGGAAGAGGCGAAAGTTTCGTTAACCGGTGTCGAGAACATAGCCAACTTAGTGACTGGCAACTTCTTAACTTTGGTTCCAGGTGAAGGAAACAAGGCTCGACGTTTCACCGCTATTAGAAAGCACGAATACAATCAAGAACAAGAGAAGTCGATTACAATCAGGCTTGCATCTAATAATTCATTTGGCTTAGATGTAGGTGCAAACCTGCTTTATAAAGGTATCGTAGTTGGCTCAATCATTGAGGTTGGTTTAATTGACGAAGTAGGCAATAGCAATGGCCACAGCGAAGTATATATGGATGCCTTAATTGACAACCAATATGCTCACCTAATTAAAAGCAATAACCGCTTCTATGTAACAGGTAGCGCGACAGCAGAACTTACAGAATCCGGATTAAGTGTTACCGTTCCACCCGCCAAACAGCTATTAACGGGCTCTATTAGCTTTGTTAGTGAAGGTAAAGCCGGCGTTCGAGATGAGTATCAGCTGTTCCAAAGTCAATCTCTTGCGGAATTAGCTAAATATAACCAATCCGGTTCGCAAACCATTTCACTGTTCGCTACTGAGCTCCCTCCTATTTCTAAGGGTAGCCCACTGCTCTACCGTAACCTTCAAGTAGGTAGTGTTTCTGATTTTTATCTGACAGACGGTGGCGTAAGAATTAAAGCGACCATTGAAAACCGTTACAAACATTTAGTCACTAGCCAAACCGTGTTTTGGAACCGCTCTGGCGTTGAAGTCGATGCATCACTGTCGGGAATCAATATCAAAGCCGCCCCTCTTAAAACCTTGGTTCAAGGTGGAATCGCTTTTGATTCCTTACCGGGTATAGACAACAAACTGGGTAAAGAATGGAAGCTCTACAAAGATCATAACTCAGCAAGAAAGTTTGGCAGAGCGATCACCCTTACATCTAATGGTACACAAGAAATAACCAAAGGAATGCCGATTAAATATCAAGGGGTTCGCGTTGGTGAAGTAACCTTAGTGGTACCGAACTTTGAACGTGGTGATGTTGAAGTGACTGCACGCGTGTTACCTGAATACGTTGATGATGTTGCCCTGCATGGTAGTCACTTTTGGCTTGCAGAAGCCGAAATTGGTTTAGGTGGCGTGAAAAACGTTTCTGCATTACTTTCTAAGTACATCAATGTTCAACCAGGTAGTGGCAAACAACATTTCGCATTTGAATTGCAAAATGGTCCGAATAAGGTTCAAGGAAAACAGTTCACATTACAAAGCGAAAGCCGAGGTTCAGTGACAGTTGGTACACCAATTCTGTATCGTGAAATCGAGGTTGGCGTAGTTACCGATGTTAAGTTAGGCGAATTTGCTGACCGAGTCATTAGTTCCATTGAAATTGACCCGGAGTACGCGTACCTGATCCGCGCCAACAGCGTATTCTGGAATGTCTCTGGTGTAGACGTATCAATTGGTCTTTCTGGGGCAAATATCAAAGCCGGTACATTTGATAGCTTAGTCAGAGGTGGCATTACTTTCTCCACACCAGAGAGAAATGCGCTCCAGTCTGTTGCAGATGAAGGCCAGTCTTTCTACCTTTACCCGACTGCTGAAGATGACTGGAAAAAATGGCGAACCGCAATACCTAAACCTTAGCCGTTATTCGCCTTTAAATTAACCCAACAACTAAAATGCAGCCATAGTGCTGCATTTTTCTTGTTTAGACTCTTGCCCTTTTCGATTAGAATCCAACATTCAAAAAGCATTCAACACTCGGGTACTACCTTTGCACGCTAATATTCACATCCCTGACGAATTCCTAAAAAACATCGAAGAAACCATGCCTAAGCACTTGGACATGGAATCATTCATCGCAGCTTGTAAAAGGCCATTAAGAAAAAGTATCCGCGTGAATACTCTAAAAATCTCAGTGACTGATTTTTTAGAGCGAGCACAAGATAAAGGTTGGGAATTAGAGCCCGTCCCTTGGTGCGAGACCGGGTTTTGGATCACTGCAGATGAAAGTGTTATCCCATTGGGTAATACTGCTGAGCACATGGCAGGCCTTTTTTACATTCAAGAAGCCAGCTCTATGATGCCAGTGTCCGCGCTATTCATAGGTGAAGAATCATTTTCATCGGTACTCGATACCGCTGCCGCACCAGGGTCAAAAACAACCCAGATCGCCGCGAAAATGAATAACCAAGGGATACTCGTTGCGAACGAATACGCGGCAAGCCGCGTGAAAGTTTTACATGCCAACATTGAAAGGTGTGGAGTACGAAATGCGGCACTAAGCAATTTCGACGGCCGTGTTTTCGGCGGTTGGTTACCAGAACAATTCGATGCAGTACTTTTAGATGCTCCATGCTCAGGCGAAGGTATTATCCGTAAAGATGCCGATGCGATGAAGAACTGGAGCCGCGAGTCCGTATTCGACATTGCGAACACACAGAAAGATCTTATCGAGAGTGCATTTCACGCCTTAAAGCCTAACGGCACGCTAGTTTACTCAACCTGCACCCTAAACTTAGAAGAGAACCAACAAGTGTGTTTTCATCTAAAAGAGACGTTTGGTGACGCTGTTGAATTCGAACGCCTAGATAACTTATTTGATAACGCTGAAGCCGCCCTAACCGAAGACGGTTTCTTACACATATACCCTCAAGTGTTCGATTGCGAAGGCTTCTTTGTCGCTCGAATTAAAAAATTAGCGTCGGTTACCCCACCAGAAGTCAAAAAGCGTATGGGGAAATTCCCATTCGAGAAAGCATCAAAGAAAGTTCAAACTGATATTAATGAGCAACTTCAAACAAGCTTGAATATCTCACTGCCTAGTGACTCTAGTGTGTGGCTACGAGACAAAGACGTTTGGCTATTCCCAAATGCCCTTGAGCCAATGATCGGCGAACTCCGCTTTTCTCGTATGGGGATTAAGATTGCTGAAGCACACAAGAAAGGCTACCGCTGGCAACATCAAGTGGCGACTGCATTGGCAACAGGAGATGAGTCGAACAGTGTTCAGCTAACTGTAGATGATGCACGTGAATGGTACATGGGTCGAGATGTACGCCCTGAAGGCGTTTCCGGTAAGGGCGAAGTACTAGTTAAGCTTCATGATGATGTGATCGGCTTAGGAAAATGGGTCGGTACCCGAATCAAAAATGGGTTACCAAGAGAACTAGTAAAAGACAAAAACTTATTCTAGAAACTCTACCTTAGTTCAGCTCTGGAAAGTTTTACTTTTTGTGGCTGGCTATGGCTAACACCTGTACTACACTTATTGAAACAGCGCGTTTCACCGAGCACTTTAACCTTGGTTAAAGCCTATTTTTACGTGTCATGAATTCAATACAGTTTTAGCGCAGGCTCGTTAGGAGCCGTTTCCCCTAGGCCCAAAACATAGACGTTTCGGGCCTCTTTTTATTCTTATTGAATGTAATCGATACATCCAATAAGTCTATTCGGCGATTCGAATGCCTTCTTTTTCAATCGTGATTTTACCTTGCTTGTACAAACCACCGATTGTCTTCTTAAACGTACCTTTACTGGTTCTGAACGCCGAGAAGATCGCATCAGGAGTCGACTTATCATTAAGTGGCAAATAGCCGCCTTTCTTCTCTAGCAGATCCATAATCTTGGTGCTCAAATCGTCCATCTTAGCTACACCGACTTTCTGCAAAGAAAGATCAATTTTTCCATCTTCACGAATGTTCTTGATGTAACCTTTCAGTGTTTTACCAATAAACAGCTTACCGATAACATCAGACGGGAAAATCATACCCCAGTGCTCGCCGTTTACGATCGCTTTGTAGCCCAACTGACTACGCTCAGCAATAATCAACTCGACTTGCTGGTTTCGTTTGTATTCTGCTGGCGTGTTATCTAACCATTTATTGAACTTCGTCGTGCCCACAATACGACCAGATGCCTTATCTGTGTATACGTAAACTAAAATGCTTTGACCTTCATGTAAGCGGCCACGTTGCTCACTGAATGGGATCAAAAGGTCCTTACCTTTAACACCCCAGCCAACAAATGCGCCAATGCTGTTCACACCTTCAACGGTCATCAATCCCCATTCGCCAACTTTCGCGATAGGTGTTTCAGTTGTTGCAGCTACTTGATTGTCTGAATCAATATATAAAAATACGTCTAATTTATGACCAATTTCAGCCCCTTCAGGAGTAAATCGTTTTGGCAGCATGACAGTTCCATAGTCGCCTGCATCCAGGAACACACCAAAGTCTGCTAGTTTTACTACTTCTAAGCTGTTTATTTGACCAATGTTAATCATCTATATTGTCTCTCTTTAAATTTGGCGGAGATTATACGTGATCTCTGTTATGCTTTCGCTAGTTTCAATTAATATTTTTCATTCTCTAGGAGCTTTAGTTGATCACGGTAGATAAACAAGATGCGATAACTCTAAAAATAAACCATGCAATGGCAAAAACCAAAATGCTCGACATGGATGTATATCTTTTTATTCCCGGTGAACTGGGCTTATCCCCTGAAGTACTATCTGAAAGCGAATTCTATTACAGCTCGATTACGCAAAAACGCGCTTACTACAGTGATAAAACACTTTTACCTTTAGTACACAGCCGATTAGCAAAGCGTGGCCGCCTCTCTATCACGCAATACCGTGTCAGTTTGAGTTTGTTCGCCTATCAATATGTGATCGCATTAGATAAAGCGGTGAGTAGCCTTAACAAAACAACAGGTGACAGCGTAACCTCGGATGAAGTGGATGAAGTTATTGAACTAGCGCTAGATATCCTAAAGCGCCTAAGACGTAGTATTCCATATGAAGAAAATTTAAAACGTTATTATGCGAATATAGACAACTACCTATCTTGGTACACCGAACAGAAATTCTTGTCGCTAGTAGCCCATCTTCCCCGCGAGAAAGAGTACTCCACAATTAAAGAACGCTTGACGACACTTTGTGAGAAAGAAACCGCTCACCGTAAACTCAATCACTACAATTCCAAACAAGTCCGTGATGACGTTACTCGCCTTAGTAACAAAATGCGCTTATTAAGGCGTTTGATTGAGCACCCTATCGTTCTTAAGGAAAAGACCACTTCGATGGGTAAAAACATCAAGCGGGCCGTTAAAGGGATTGCGACAGGTCTGGTGATGGTATTTGTGACCACAACAGTTATTTTAGCGCGAGACTTCTTAGGTGAGATCACCGCATCTTTCATCGTTGCGATGTCATTTATCTATGCATTACGTGAAATATTTAAAGACGATTTACGTGATATTCTGTGGCGCTGGATTCGCAAAGGAAAACCTAAATGGAAACGCCGTTACTACGATCCAAGCACTAATAAATCCGTTGGTCATAAATTGGAATGGTTGGATTATACGAGCTTTTCCAAGCTTGCCGACAGAATTCAAGCCATACGTAAAAAACGTGTCGTCCAAAGAGAAGAACAAATTCTGCATTACCGCTCCCATGCAGAGATGTCGACTTCTACCTTTATGAGTGGTTACGAAGAAACAAGAGAGACACTCTCAATCAGTTTAAGAGCCTTAACCCGTTTAATGGATAAAGGCTCTAATAAGATCTATCGATTGAATGAAGGGCAAGTCAGCCGAGAATCAGTGGAAAAGCGCCACTTGCTTAACTTGGTTATCAAAGAAAATAACCACGATAGTGAACCTAACTACTACCGTTACAAAATTATCATGAGCCGTTCGAAAATTGTTGATATAGAAGAAATTAAGCTGGATTAGTCAAATTTGAGCCGCATTATGTGTTTCACTAGCGGTTTGCTCAAGGCTCGGGTTAGTGAAGCACTTTATCTTTTACTGGCAATTTTTCTAATCGATAAAGTTAACGAAAACTTTGCCATTGGTTCATCCCCATGCAAACTCGGGCAAGTAGCAATAATAGTGACGGGCTGATTGATCCGCTCTCCAGTTTTCATTGTCGTTTCAAGCATATCGTCAATCAGACCACCATCTAGACAGGTAAAATGAACGTCGGCTTCAGGCCTTTTTAAAAACTCACCAGTTACTCCTTTAAATGCTAAAGAGATTTTCTCCCCTTGCTTCTCTGCTTTATGCATAGCAAGGAAACCTCCTGCAACATCGGCTCCAACCGCTAACACTCCAAAATACATACTGTTTAAATGGTTTTTTGTACGACGCTTTAAGGGAATTTTCACTTCAACCTTTTGCTCGTCCAGCTGAAGTATTTTCGGGCGGCATAACCAAATAAAAGGGACTTTAAAAAATCCGAACAGTGCCAAATATAAGTTTGCTTTTTGAAGTGGATTAAACATGAAACTGACCTAATGGTTATAGTTGTCAGACCAGTTAATAGTTAAGACCGCAAATTGTCAAAGAATTGTTACAAAAAAGGAGATATTGACCAAGTTCAACATCCCCCTTTCTTATTCACTTGCGCGCTTATCGTTACACGGTAACTACAAGTTCAACACCTTCTAGGTCTACAATGTATTCCTGTAGCTTCGGATATTCCGCCAAAGCCTGAGTTACGATAAGCGTTGGTTTTTTAACAGCAATCGTGGCTTTCACCATTATATCTATAAGTGCTATTACCGCTTCGTTTTGCGGATCAAATTGGTAATTCTGCTCTTCATTTAATTTATCAACACCTAAAGCAAATTGCGCGAGATTATCTACATTAACAACAACCCCGTCGAAGTAATGCAGCAAGCGCTCAGCCAACAGAACAGAAGAAGGAACGTCACACGAAAAAAAGACTTTAAGCCCATTTAACCCTCTAGGTAACCCTTGCTCTGCGAGTAAATCAATAACCTTAGCCGCATCACTTAGCGAACGAACAAATGGCACAACAATATCAATGTTCATGCCCTGCTCGCGCAAAGTTTTGACCACTAAACACTCTAATGCAAAAGCATGCTGGTACGCTTCTGTCGCGAAACGAGATACGCCTCGTAAGCCAAGCGCAGGATTAACTTCTTGCTGCTCGTGAATACCACCAAGAAGCGAATTGTACGTATAGCTATCCGCTCCACTTAGGCAAACGCGAATCGATTGATGAGACGGTAGAATTGCCGCTTTAATTTCAGCAACTAAGGTATCAACAAAATGTTCAGATACCGCTTGGCCATTAAGGATAACTTCTAACGAACTACGCTCTATGTCAGAGAGAGCAGCCAAGTTATTCTCAATGCTTGGATGATAGAAAATGCGTTCCATTACCAACTCTGAAATAGAAACGTATAAATGGTGAGAATTATGGTTATTGCCATAAGACGGTAATACATCACCAAGCACTAGCTCAGGATGAAGAATGCCTTTGTTTTCTTGGGTCATTGCAGCTCCAGTGAATAGATGTTGTTTTGGTCGAAAATACCGAGAGCAATCCATGAATACAAGTGTTAATCAAGCATTTAGCCTCACGACCTAGAGAAATATCCTTTTATTGTATTAATGATAGATAAGATTGACGTTAAGGAGTTTATTCCTCAGTTCAATTCCGTTATCTTTACTGCTTCGCAATAGAAATAATAAAGCTATCACATGCCATTAAAAACTGATGAGTTGAGAACCCAAGCTCTAGGGCCAATGCCGACTCCAGCCGAACTCGGCTCTGCACATCCCATTACTGACGATGTTGCTGAACGCATTGCAAATTCCCGTAGACAAATTGAAGATATTTTAACCGGACGAGACAATCGCCTTTTAGTGATTGTTGGACCGTGTTCTGTTCATGATACCGATGCCGCACTCGATTACGCTCAGCGTTTAAGTCAAGTTCAAGACCAATACAAAGATGAGCTCTTTGTAGTTATGCGTACTTACTTTGAAAAACCTCGTACTGTTGTTGGCTGGAAAGGCCTAATTACCGATCCAAATTTAGATGGCTCTTACGCGCTTGAAGCAGGGTTAAACAAAGCTCGTAAGCTTTTGCTAGACATCAACAAACTCGGCTTGGCAACAGCGACTGAGTTCCTAGATATGATCACAGGGCAATACATTGCTGACTTGATCACATGGGGCGCTATCGGTGCTCGTACAACTGAATCGCAAATTCACCGCGAAATGGCATCTGCGCTATCTTGCCCAGTAGGGTTCAAAAACGCGACTAACGGTAATGTGAAGATTGCCATCGACGCGATCCGAGCTTCTCAAGCGTCACACTACTTCTATTCTCCCGACAAAAATGGACGTATGACGGTTTACCGCACTTCAGGAAACCCATACGGACACGTTATTTTACGCGGTGGTGATAAAGGCCCTAATTTCGATGCGGCATCTGTTGAAGAAGCTTGCAATCAGTTAGCTCAATTTGACTTACCACAGCGTCTTGTTGTTGACTTCAGCCATGCAAACTGTCAAAAACAGCATCGTAAGCAGCTCGATGTCGCACAAGATATCGCGACTCAAATTAAATCTGGCAAAAACCAGATCGCAGGTATCATGGCAGAAAGCTTCATTGAAGAAGGTAACCAGCCAATGACAGACATCAACAACCTTGAATATGGAAAATCGATTACCGATCCATGTTTAAGCTGGGGTGATACCACCAAGATGTTAGATATCCTCGCCAACGCCATTAAAGAACGCAACCTAGCTTAAGGACATAGAACAATGCCATCATTTGACATTATCTCTGAAATCGACACTGTTGAAGTACGTAACGCAGTAGATAACGCTAACCGTGAATTAGCGACTCGTTTCGACTTCCGTGGTGTAGAAGCAAGCTTTGAATACAAAGATGAAACCGTAAAGCTTTCAGCAGAGCATGATTTTCAGTTGAACCAACTACGTGACATCCTACGTGGTAACCTAACGAAACGCGGTGTAGACGTTAGCGCTATGGAATCTCAAAAAGCAGATCAAACAGGTAAATTCTGGAACCAAAACGTTATCTTTAAACAAGGTATCGAAACGCCAGTTGCTAAAAAAATCGTAAAGCTAATCAAAGACAACAAGGTTAAAGTTCAAGCTGCGATTCAAGGTGAAAAAGTACGTGTAACAGGTAAGAAGCGTGATGACCTACAGGCTGTAATGGCTCTAGTTCGCAATGGTGAACTTGGTCAACCTTTCCAGTTTGAAAACTTCCGTGACTAATCTCTAGTTAGTCCCTTAAATGAAAAAGGCCTCAAATTGAGGCCTTTTTTTAGTTTTCAGTCGAACAACTCAAACGCGTGTCATCACCTATTAATAAATTGAACGCCGAACTTGCTGGTGGTATCAATACCACAACTCGTAGTTGCTGCTTCTTCGCAAGCATCAGTTTAGTAGAAAGCTCACCGCTATCGATGAAGACATCACGCTCAGCATCTCTGCGACATAAATCAACAAAAGTAAACGGGCAAAGCTCCGCATGTAGCACGAGTTCAGCTTCTTGCATTAGCCGTAGTGCTTTTATAGACAACAGCTCGACATCTTTACCAAATTCGACCCAAGTTACGCGGCCCTGAGCTTCAATTCCAGACTTAAGCGCCTCTTGGTATAAACTTTCCAACTCATCGCGTTCTGTTACTTTTTCTACCTCACTAGACGATAAAAAACTTTCCCAAAATTTTCTTCGTTCATCGACGGTAGAAAAGAACTCTTTTATAGAATTGCGCTTCGATGCGCCAAAATCTGCTAACAGTGATAGGTTCTGTGGCAATGCCGTCTCAAGCTTTTCACGGATGCCTCGCACCAATACTGGTGAAGCCCCTCCACTTGAAATTGCTATTTGAATACGACCGCGATTGATCATAGAAGGTGTAATGAAATCACAGTATGGAAGGTCATCAACCACATTGACCAAAATACCCATTTTTTTTGCATCTCTATGAACCTGATGGTTGAGTTCTGGGTTGTCAGTAGTAGCCCACACTTGTATGTACTCAGACGATATAAGCTGAGATGAATAAAAATTCTGAATCCAATTTAACTTTTTATCAGAGATTAGAGCCTGTAAATAAGGTTCAACCTTTGGAGAAACAAGAGTTACTGCAGCCCCAGCTCGTAATAGAGCATCAACCTTTCTACATGCGACCTCACCGCCTCCTACAACTAATATTGGTTTATTCTCAATATCTAAAAACAGTGGAAAATAACGCATTTTCTTCCTTGAGTCTGATAAATAACTATTCACTCATGCTACCAAATTTGGAGCATATTAATAACACCCAAAGACCATTTAAAACAATTAACGACCAAATTTTAAACTAATTGAAGACCATAACTTCAACCAATTATTCATAAAACAGACTAATAACCTGATCTATTGATAAATTTAAAATCTAAATCCTGTTGCACCAACAATGTGATCTTTTGCACTATTTACATTCAGTTAACATTTGGTCATTCTAATTGTGTTCGGATTTGTGATTTCACTCAAAATTCTTTTTAAATTATAAGTTTGTGAAACCCTGAATCCTTTCCTAATCTTATAAACGGTTGTTCAAAATTACTGCAGGATTCGTAATTTCAGCCACTTAGATATTAGTTAATACAAATAATTGAGCACGTGTATCAGGTGTCACCTGGTTTAACATTGATCATACAGGAAGGATACAAATGACAAATAAACTAACACTTCTTGCTTCAGTAGTAGCTGCATCAACTGCAATGATGGCAACATCTGCATCAGCAGCAGAAAGCACTCTGGACAAAGTTACATCTCAAGGCTTTCTAACTTGTGGTGTGAGTACGGGTCTTCCAGGGTTCTCTAACCCTAACTCAAAAGGTGAATGGGAAGGAATTGATGTTGAGTATTGTCAAGCTCTTGCTGCTGCAGTACTTGGTGATAAATCAAAAGTTAAATACGTACCATTAACAGCAAAAGAACGTTTTACTGCACTTCAGTCTGGTGAAATTGACGTGCTATCTCGTAACACAACTTGGACTCTTCACCGTGATACCGCTCTGGGTCTGAACTTCGTAGGCGTAAACTACTACGATGGTCAAGGCTTCATGGTTAAGAAAGATCTTGGCCTTAAAAGTGCTAAAGAGCTAGATGGCGCATCTGTATGTGTTCAATCTGGTACAACAACAGAGCTTAACCTTGCGGATTACTTCCGTAACAGCGGCATGTCTTACAAGCCAGTTGTATTTGATACTGCAGCTCAAACTTCTAAAGGTTTCGACGCAGGTCGTTGTGACGTACTTACAACTGACCAATCAGGCCTTTATGCGCTTCGTTTGAACCTGAAAGATCCTTCATCTGCACAAGTTTTACCAGAAATCATCTCTAAAGAGCCTCTTGGCCCTGTAGTTCGTCAAGATGATGACAAATGGTTCAACGTTGCTAAGTGGACATTATCTGCAATGATCAATGCTGAAGAATACGGCATTAGCTCTAAAAATGCAGACCAAATGCTTAAGTCGAAAGATCCAAACATCAAACGTATTCTTGGTGTAGACGGTCCTAAAGGTAAAGGCTTAGGTATCCGCGATGATTGGGGCTACCAAGTTATCAAACAAGTGGGTAACTACGGCGAAAGCTTCGAGCGCACTGTTGGTACAGGCTCTCCACTACAAATTTCTCGTGGTGTGAACGCACTATGGAATGCGGGCGGCTTTATGTACGCTCCACCTATCCGTTAATAAAGCAATCAGTATCAATTAGGGCGGAGCTTTCCGCCCTATTTATTAAATGGATTTGAGGTTATAGCAGTATGAAACCTAATGAAACTCTTTCTCCATCTCAGGAAAAACCGCAAGCTAAGAGTGCCAACCTTCTTTACAACCCTACCTTTCGCTCAGTTGTTTTCCAACTTCTTGCAGTAGGCGCACTTGGCGCTTTTATTTACACCATCGTAAATAACGCCCTCACTAACCTAGACGCCCGTGGTATCGCCACAGGTTTCGACTTTTTAACACAAGAAGCCGGTTTTGGTATCGGTTTAACCCTAGTCGAATACGATGAAACCTTCTCATATGGAAGGACTTTCGTTATCGGCTTATTGAACACAGCGCTAGTATCGGTTCTAGGTATTATCCTTGCCACCGTTGTTGGCTTTACAATGGGTATTGCAAGACTTTCTTCTAACTGGTTAGTTAGTCGTTTTGCTGCCGTGTACATTGAAATCTTCCGAAACATCCCTCTTCTTCTACAAATCTTCTTTTGGTATTTCGCTGTACTACAAGCACTCCCTTCTGCTCGTCAGAGTATGAGCTTAGGCGAAGCTATTTTCTTAAATGTGCGTGGTTTATATTTCCCAGCACCTATTTTTGAACAAGGCAGTAGTTTTGTTATCGCGGCATTTGTTGCCGGCATCATTGCTACATTTGTAATAAATATTTGGGCTAATAATAAACAAAAGCTAACAGGCCAACAGACACCAATGGGACGAATTGCTTTAGCATTAATCGTCGGTCTACCAGTGGTGACTTACTTCATTATGGGAATGCCAATCTCTGCTGAGTATCCTGAACTGAAAGGGTTCAACTTTAAAGGGGGAATTAGCATTATCCCTGAGCTTGCAGCACTGATGCTCGCATTGAGTATCTATACCGCTTCATTCATAGCAGAAATCGTTCGTTCTGGTATTAATGCGGTAAGCCACGGCCAAACTGAAGCTGCGATGTCACTAGGCATCCCTCGTTCTCGTACACTTAAGCTTGTTATTATTCCTCAGGCTTTAAGAATCATTATTCCGCCGCTTACGAGCCAATTCTTAAACTTAACCAAGAACTCTTCGCTTGCAATGGCGATCGGTTATCCGGATTTAGTTTCTGTATTTGCAGGTACAACGCTTAACCAAACTGGTCAAGCAATTGAAATCATCGCAATGACGATGGGAGTTTACTTAACACTAAGTCTTCTCACTTCAGCATTGATGAATGTGTATAACCGTAAAGTAGCATTGGTGGAGAGATAAGATGAACGTACATCAATTTCAACCTGACCTCCCACCACCGGCAAACACAGTTGGCCTTGTGGGGTGGTTACGAAAAAACCTTTTTAATGGCCCTGTAAACAGTGTCGTGACAGTTGTATTAGGATACTTTGCATTTTCTTTGATCTGGTCAATCTTTGACTGGGCAATCATTAATGCGGATTGGATTGGTACGACTCGTGATGCTTGTACAAGTGATGGCGCCTGTTGGGTATTCATCAGCGTACGCTGGGAACAATTTATGTATGGCTTCTACCCTGAAGCTGAGTTATGGCGCCCTCGCCTATTTTACTTCACCTTAGCTGTTTTTGTAGGTTTACTGGCTTACGAAGGAACGCCTAAGCGTACATGGATCTGGCTGTTCTTTGTAAACATCTACCCGTTCATTATCGCTGGGTTGCTCTATGGTGGGGTATTCGGTCTTGAAGTCGTTGAAACCCATAAATGGGGCGGCTTACTGGTGACGCTGATCATCGCGCTTGTCGGCATCGTAGTATCTCTACCAATAGGTGTAGCGCTTGCACTGGGTCGACGCTCTGAGATGCCAATCATACGCAGTATGTGTACGGTCTACATTGAAATTTGGCGTGGCGTTCCACTCATCACTGTTCTATTTATGGCGTCAGTAATGCTTCCTTTATTCCTAACGGAAGGCTCTGAAACCGATAAATTGATTCGCGCTCTGATCGGTGTGGTGCTGTTTAGTGCAGCTTATATGGCGGAAGTGGTTCGTGGTGGTTTACAAGCGATCCCTAAGGGCCAATACGAAGCAGCCGACGCTCTAGGCCTAAGCTATTGGAAGAAAATGGGATTAATCATTCTTCCTCAAGCACTGAAAATTACTATCCCTTCAATCGTGAACACCTTCATTGGTTTGTTCAAAGATACCAGTCTGGTACTCATCATCGGTATGTTCGATGTATTAGGTATTGGACAAGCTGCGAACACCGACCCAGAGTGGTTAGGTTTTGCAACAGAAAGTTATGTATTTGTCGCGTTAGTGTTCTGGGTGTTCTGTTTCGGCATGTCGAGATACTCGATATGGCTAGAAAACAAACTTCACACCGGTCACAAACGATAATTAGGAAGATCAAGGACGTATTATGACGCAGCAACTAGACAACGATTCAAAACAACTCATGATTGAATTGAAAGACATGAACAAATGGTACGGTGAATTCCACGTACTAAAAAACATCAACCTGGAAGTAAAGAAAGGCGAAAAGATTGTAATTTGTGGCCCTTCAGGCTCAGGCAAATCAACGATGATTCGTTGTATTAACCGCCTAGAAGAACACCAAAAAGGCCATATTTTCGTATCTGGAAATGAGCTAACAGAAGATCTTAAAAATATCGAAGCGGTAAGACGTGAAGTAGGTATGTGTTTCCAACATTTCAACCTATTCCCTCACCTTACTGTTTTAGAAAACTGCACATTGGCTCCTATCTGGGTGAAGAAAATGCCTAAAGAAGAAGCTGAAGCGATCGCGATGAAATACCTTGAAAGGGTTAAGATTCCAGATCAAGCAGACAAATACCCAGGCCAACTTTCAGGGGGCCAACAGCAACGTGTAGCTATCGCTCGCTCTCTTTGTATGAGCCCGCAGGTGATGTTGTTTGATGAGCCTACATCAGCACTCGATCCAGAAATGGTTCGTGAAGTACTTGATGTAATGGTAGAGCTTGCGGAAGAAGGCATGACTATGCTTTGCGTAACCCACGAAATGGGTTTCGCGAAGGAAGTTGCCGACAGGGTGATCTTTATGGATGCTGGAGAAATTATTGAAGAAAATAATCCAGTCGATTTCTTCGAAAATCCACAGTCAGATCGTACGCAAAACTTCCTGAGCCAAATCTTACATCACTAATATGTTGTAAAATGTTACTTAAAAGGGCGGCTTAGGTCGCCTTTTTGTTTATAATGTGGAAACAAGTAACATTGTGTTACACCTTCAAAAACACTTAACCAGTTATTTTGATTATTATTTTATTTACTCATAGGGATTGGAAGACTTGATTTTCTGAACTTTCAGCCCCATAAATGAACTAATAACTATGAAGTCACCTTACGAGGAAGATTATGAACAGCCCTATGTTTACCCGCACAGCAACTAAAGAAAGTGCTTTGCAAACAAACAAAGTATTGCGTAACACTTATGCTCTACTTTCTATGACATTGCTTTGGTCTGCTGTGGTTGCAGGCGTATCTATGGCAATGAACTTGCCTCGCCCTGGCCTGATTATCATGCTAGTTGGTTTCTACGGCTTACTATTCTTAACTGAAAAGAACCGCGATAACGGTATGGGTCTGGTTTTCACATTCCTATTTACTGGTTTCCTAGGTTACACAATCGGTCCAATCCTGAACATGTACATTGGTGCAGGAATGGGTGACGTAATCCTAACTGCACTTGGTGGTACAGCCCTTGCGTTTATGGGTGCTTCTGCTTATGCACTAACAACAAAGCGTGACTTATCATTCCTTAATGGCATGCTGTTAGCTGGTTTCGTTGTTCTTTTAGTTGGTATGGTTGCAAATATCTTCTTGCAAATGCCACTACTATCACTAGCAATGAGCGGTATGTTTATTCTGTTTTCAACAGGTGTAATCTTGCTAACCACTCAAAGCATCATTCGCGGTGGTGAGACTAACTACATCTCTGCAACTGTTAGCCTTTACGTTTCAATCTACAACATCTTCATTAGCCTGCTTAGCATTTTAGGTATTATGAACAGCGACGACTAATATTTAGTCTATTACAAATACCAAAAGCCCAAGAGTTAATCTCTTGGGCTTTTTTGTACCTGCTAACTCAATATTACTTGGGAAAAGCGCTTACGCTCATGTACCCTAACTATAAGAGTTACAATATTTACTGGATAATGAAATGTTTGAATATCAAGGCAATCAAATAGAAACTGACGCACAAGGCTACCTACTCGACCACACTCAATGGGAAGAAGGCATGATCCAAATTCTAGCTGACGATGAAGGCATTGAGTTGACAGATGCGCACCTTGAAGTGGTTCATTTCGTTCGTGACTTCTATGAAGAATTCAACACCTCACCAGCGGTTCGCATGTTAGTCAAAGCGATGGAAAAGGCTCATGGGCCAGAAAAAGGCAACAGCAAGTATTTATTTAAATTATTCAAAAAAGGCCCAGCAAAACAAGCGACAAAACTGGCAGGGCTACCAAAACCTGCTAAATGCTTATAGACCAACTCGTATATGCTGTAGAGGGACCTACAGTATTTCAAATCCACGGTATATTACCCGACTATCGATATCTTCCATGTCTAAACTATCCACCCTAGCAGTAACTGGTCCTTTGATAAGCCACTTACCCATTAGCTCTACATCTTCGGGTTCACCACATACCAGCACTTCTACGCGCCCATCAGGTAGGTTTTTAGCATAGCCCTTTAACCCAAGCTGAAGCCCTTTTTGACTCGTATAATATCTAAACCCTACTCCCTGAACGACGCCAGACACGACGAACATCTTGTATTTGTGTTTCATAGCGTTGCCTCTAAATTTACAGAAATGATATGATTGCCAGTATCTATTCACGCACACACTTCGTGTGGAAAGAAAACTGAGAATAATAATTATGAAAGAAATGCCGTTTCGCTGGATTGACAAGTATCTCATTCACTTAAAAATCCAAGAAAAGTTTTACTTACTTTTCGTTCTCCCACTTATTGCTTTAATCATCCTCACCTTAGTTCTCGACAGCGCAGCAGATTCGTTACTCACTCACCTGTACCAAGAAGAACTGCTTTTAATGAAAAATCTCATCGAGGCTGGAGATCTGTCCCGTGATCAAGTCGTCAGCTTATTAAGAAGCTCTGACACAATATCAATTGGTAGCGGTGCTGGAGCCATTTCGGTAATGAATGGCGCTTTTAGTTTAGTAGCAAACCACGACCAAGATTTGTGGACCTCTTTGACTACAACTCAAGTGATAATTATATCTGTGACATTGTCACTTATTGCACTAGGCGTATACTACATCATGACTTTCATTGGTGGCGCAATGTTCGCTATGAATAAATCATTAACGACATTGGCAAGTGGTGATTTAACTAGCCGAATGAATTACTTCCCAGTCCGTGATGAGTTCAGTGAAATTGCTATCACCATTGACAAAGTTGCAGAACGCGAACAACAAATGGTGTTATCTATCCAAGAATCTGTCGCTTTGATGCAGCAAATCAGCTCAGATTTAAATCAGTCGACTCAGCAGAGTTCTGACATTTCAAACACTCAGCAAGAACACTTAAACGGCCTAGCAAGTGCAACAGAGCAAATGGCAGCGACTATTCGCGAAGTAGCAAACCTTGCACACGAATCCAGCTCTCAAACGATGGATGCTCGTGGCGTGGCAGAAAGTGGCCAAGTGAAAGTGTCCAATACACTGAGCTCTATTTCTAGCCTATCAAGTGAAATACAATCAGCATCGCAAGCAGTAGAAGAGCTAGATGCTAACGCCGCACAAATCGATGAAGTAGTCACAACGATCAATGCTATTTCAGAACAAACCAACCTGTTAGCTCTTAATGCAGCCATCGAAGCTGCTCGTGCCGGTGAACAAGGGCGTGGATTTGCAGTTGTAGCCGATGAGGTTCGTGCGCTTGCTGCTCGTACACAACAAGCGACAGTAGAAATTCAAACGATGATCGAAGCTCTACAACGTAATAGCCAATCACTTACGACCCTTATGGGCGTAACCGTAACCAATGCTAACGAAGGCCAGAACCTAATGGCGGAAGTTAATGTTGAAATCGGCTCACTGGCTGAGAAGAACCAATCTATTTCAGACAGCAGCACTCAGATTGCTACAGCAGCAGAAGAGCAAGGTGTCGTGGCAGACAACATCGCACACAGCGTTGAAGAGATTCGTAACCAATCTAACAATGTGTGTGAAATGATCAGTATGACAAATAGTAATGTTGACCAATTACGTAAACAAAGTGATTCAATGGAAAGCTTGTTGACTGGCTTGAAGGCATAGACTTTCCATACTAACTCTTAGGGCTGCTAATGCGGCCCTTTTTCGTATTTGCTTTTCACACAATCATCCACGACAATACAGCCCCTTCAAAGACAACTAAAAGATCTAACTATGACTCCAGCAATTTATCTAGCGAAAGGCCGAGACAAATCGTTACGCCGTAAGCACCCTTGGGTTTTCTCTCGTGGTATCGACAAAGTAGAGGGTGAACCTCAGCAAGGTGAAACTGTTGATGTATTTGCTCAAAATGGCAAATGGCTAGCTAAAGCTGCTTATTCCCCTACTTCCCAAATTAGAGCGCGAGTCTGGAGTTTTGAAAAAGAAGAAATCAATGTAGAGTTCTTCATAAAACGAATCCAAAATGCACAATTGTTACGTGAGGATATCATCGAACGTGATGGGCTCACTGGCTATCGTTTAATCGCAGCAGAATCTGACGGTTTACCTGGGGTTACTATTGATAAATACCAAGACTATTTGGTTTGCCAATTATTAAGTGCTGGCGCTGAATTCAATAAAAAACAATTGGTTGCAGCCCTTGTGCATTGCTTCCCAGGTTGTCACGTCTACGAACGTTCAGATGTTGCAGTACGTAAGAAGGAAGGACTAGAGCAAACGGTAGGTGTTCTACATGGTGAAGAGCCACCTAAATCCGTCGTCATTGAAGAAAATGGCGTCAAGATTAGTGTTGATATCGTAGAGGGGCACAAAACAGGTTTCTACTTAGATCAGCGTGATAGCCGTAAAGAAGCAATGAAATATGTTAAGAATAAAGATGTTCTTAACTGCTTTTCATATACTGGCGGCTTCGGGCTATATGCTCTAAAAGGTGACGCGAAGCGTGTTATTAATGCCGATGTTTCCCAGACAGCATTAGACACTGCAAAGCACAATGCTGAAATCAATGGCTTCGATATTTCTAAAAAGCGCGCAGTTTTCTTAAACGCAGACGTGTTTAAACTACTTAGAGAATACCGTGATCAAGGTACAAAATTCGATGTCGTCATCATGGATCCGCCAAAATTTGTATCAAGCAAAAACAACCTGACTTCAGGTGCTAACGGCTATAAAGATATTAATATGTTAGCGATGCAAATATTAAAACCTGGTGGTACATTACTGACCTACTCTTGCTCTGGCCTCATGGGAACCGACTTATTCCAGAAAATCATCGCAGATGCAGCGCTTGATGCAGAACGTAGCGTTAAGTTTGTTGAACGTTTCGAGCAAGCGGCAGACCATCTAACGGATACCGCTTACCCAGAAGGCTTCTACCTAAAAGGTTTTGCCTGCAAGGTTTTATAAGCGTATAAAGGGATCCAAGAAATACACTGGTAGCCTTCGAGCTTTCATAAATTTGGATTTAGTAAAATACAAAAAAGGGCCTTTCGGCCCTTTTCCTTTATGAGTTAGGTAGGTTGGTCATTAGTGAGTTAACTAGGTTGGTCAACTCATCCCCCGTATAGCTACCGTTTCCATCCGCATCTAAACCACCTAAGGTAGTGGTAACGCCACCGATATTTACTTCTTGCCCTGTGACATTTTCCAATAAAATCACTTGAGTATCTCCGATATCATCAGCATCTTTCTGATTTTCTGAAATGGTAATCTTAAGGTCATCATCACCTTCTTTACTTACAGAAATATGAGCAAGTAAGTCTCCCATGGTGTTTTCTTCAGGTAACAGCTGAGAAATATCAATATGATCTTCATTCACATGGAAATCGGTAATCACGTCTTCATGGTTAGCTAACGTATCATCAACCCATTTGAAGATATCATCTCCATCTCCCCCGGTGAGAATATCGTCACCTAAGCCACCGATGAGGATGTCGTTTCCACCTTGTGCGTAAATAATATCGTCACCAAGGCCACCATCAACAGTATCATTACCGCCACGAGTATCTCCATCGACACTAAACAGGTGATGGTTTTCTCTCACATACTCATAAACTTCTACATCTGACGGCGCTATACCATTTAACATTTGTAGGAACGTGGTTAACGCATCTAGCCCAGAACCATCAGCCAATGAGTCAGGGCGAGTCAGACCATTCTCACTCCACGGTAAGTTGTCAGTATTAATAGCATCACCAAACAAGATATCGTTACCTGCCCCACCATTAACGTTATCATCACCAACTGGTAATAAGGTAATCTCTTGGCTACCTTCATCTAGTACTGCTTGTAGGTCTTGAGCGGAATTCACTATCTCAACGTTCCCCGTAGGCGCTGTAACACTCAGCATAGAGAAGTCATCTAAGTACACATCAGCAGTGTATCCAGATTGGTCTTCGAACACGGATAGCACTAACTGGTAAGTGCCCTCATATAGCAGGTCAGTTTCAATCGTGCCAGTACCGTTACCTGATGTTACATCAACCCAAGTTTGTGATTGACTATCAAACTTCTGAACAACCCACGTAAAGGTGTCCCCTCCTCCGAAGTCGTCACCTTGAGATGCCGTGAAAGTAATAACAGATGCTGAGTCAGTTGCAACTGTGAACTGAGGGCTAGTCATAACGGTAGCACCAGAAACGCTACCTTCATCAACTAGATGAACACGTGAACTTACGACTTGAGCAGAGCCACCGACTACGGTGAAGTTACTTAAGCTCCAAGCTTCACCGGTACTATTAGTAAAGTCAGCTAATACTTCAGTACTTGTTGAATACGATGCGCCCGAACTATCAGTGTTATCAAAGTACTCCAAAATATCAGAATTGATACCATCTCCAATACCAATCGCACGAACAGAAGATACAGTAGACAGCTCTTGGAATGCCGACACTGAATCTACAAATTCATTGTATTCGGTGGTAGAACCATTATTGCTACCGCTTGTAGTTGATACCGTTGGAATGCCATCGGTTAAAAAGAAAGTCATATTCTCATAACCTGAAGGCTGATCATCGAACCAATCTTTCGCAGAATCGAACGCCGCTTCATAGTTCGTACCACCGTCAGCAGAAAGTGCATTGATCGCATCATTCACCGTCGAAGTAAGATCATTAGAATCAAGATCATCTATATCAATTTTGACTGAAGCTGAACTTTCAAATCCAATTAACGTTAGGTTAATCACACCAGGATGGCCAGCTATGTCCGCCAACATAGAAATCAATGCCGCTCTAACCACGTCAAGCCTTGACTGGTTAGAATTTGCATTTAGTGTACTACCCATACTTCCGGACGTATCAACAACTAGAGCCAAGTTATAGTTAGTTGGCGCTGTAGAGTTATCCTGAATACCTCCACTGTCTCCAAGTAACACGTCATCACCGTCGAGCCCTATAATAGTGTCATCACCATTGGCGTCTCCACTCGGAGTAACGATAGTGCCAGTTTGTGTTTGCGCATACTCTGGTAGGTCGACAGCTTCATTGGCACTATTTACCTCTTGAGCACCTGCAGTAACAGTAAGAACCGGCACTGTACCTAAAGGAGCTTCGACGACGAGTGTAACTTTCCCTTCACTATCAAGATCTGAAGGCGAAATAACCCACGTTCCATCGGCCTGCTTATCTCCAAGTGACAGTGTTACATCTGAAGGCACGTCACTCACTACAACCGACGTAATAACTTCACTGCCATCGTTGTCATTTAGGTCAATATCAATATTTAGTTCATATACTTCAGCGACTTGAACTAACTCATTACCCTGAACTTCATACTTACCGTCTGAGAAGTAAAGGGATTCAACACTATAAAAGTCATGATTGGCGTTTCCAGTGCCGGAGTGCACTAAAGTAAAGTCCGAAGCGCCAACTGTAGTAAATTGGTAATCTGCGCTGCTGCCCGTTAAATAAGCAGCATCGGTTCCTGCACCACCATAATAAGTCGTCGTTGTTGTTGGGCTCCTCGATATGAATACGTCATCACCTACCTCATTAACATCATCCCCTACAAGATTGATACTCGATGAGACACCAGAACCACCAATAAGGGTGTCACTCCCATCTCCACCTTGTAAGTCCTCTGTCAAGACAGTCGACGATCCATCACTACCTACGATAGTGTCATTATCATCGCCGCCACGAGCCTGCATGTGCATTCCACTACCGTAGACGATCGTATCGTCGCCTTCTAGGCCATCGACCCAAGAACCCCAAGTCCCGGTAGTTTCCAAGTGGTTATCAGAGCTGTCACCGGTAGAGTCCACTGTTTTACCACTCAATGAATTTTCGATATTTGTGATGATAGAATCAAAAACGTTGTTGGTTGGCGTACTAATATTTGCTGTGACAGTTAAACCGTCACTCGCAGGATTAACTGATGTTGTAACAACAGCAGTGTCAGTGAGGCCTGTACTGTCGACAATGGTATAGGTAAAACTAGCAGTACCTGTTACGCCAGGGTTAGGAGTAAATGTCACTTCACCAGTAACCGCATCATAAGCGACTTGGCCATCATCAGAACTAAAGCCATCAGAGACTATAGAGTATGTATCTCCTTCGTTCGAGTCATAATCATTTGCCAACAGTAAACTAGAATTAACAACCAGTGGTTGGCCTTCATCTGTTGCAAGAACGTCACCGATTAATGGGAAATCATTTAAATCATGTTCGCCATTGTCGTAATTACCATTTGCGTCAACAGTACCTAGATTAATGTCTAAATTAGCCGCTCCACCTTGATCCCAGTAAACAATTTCAATCGAATGATAACCCGCACTATCTACAGTGAATGAATCATGCAGTGTTGTCGTTGAAGACTGATTTTCATCAACAGTTGCAACAGCAACGCCATCAACAATTATTGTATATCCGTCATCTGCCGTAACTTTAAACGCGTAATCACCAGGTTCCAGATAGACCGAACCACTCATTTGTACTACGCCATCAGTATGGCTGCCAACCGTACCTTCTACCGACGAAGCATCATTATTTAAGAAGTCTTCGAACTGAGTTTGAGAGCTCAGCCCATTTCCATTCCCATCCAACGTGTAGTTGATATCTTTGGCATCGAACGTTAGGTCAGGATCTTTACTCGCTATTACGTCAAGCGCATCTTGAACTGACTCCAAATTGCCGTTTACACTTTCGGATGAGGCGTAATAGTAACCTGACAATCCACCGAATACAGATACCGTATCATCTTGAGCAACAGGAGCTAACTCTACAGTATTGTCAGAAATAGTTAACTGAGCCGTTTCGTCACTCAACAAGCCATCAGAGTCTAAAGATTTATAATCAATAACCTCATTTAGTTCCGCACTTACCACATCAACACCTTTTAGTGTGATGTTCGAGTTGGTAGTTGGTGAATCGGAGCCATCTTGAGTGGTATAGACTCTTAGTTCAGTAAAACCACCTGGTACATTTACGTTAACCGTTGCTACACCGTTACTATCAATGACGAGTGGGAGATCACCATTGTCTTCGTCAGCATCATAGTTAAATTGAGCAACCACATTGCCATCAGCATCCAATGCAACGATATTGATCTCACCTTCCGCACTATGTCCTTCATTATAGTGGCTATATACACTACCAAATTCGACGTTCGCTTCAGTAATAACAGCACCACTGTCGCTGTAGTCGATTGAAATGAACTCTTTGCTAGTAACGTCTAACTCACTGTTTGAACTAGGCGCAGTGCTTACACCAAACCCATCCTTCTGTGAGCCACTCACATAAGACAGATAAGTAGTTGAAGAAGATACATTGCCTGGTGTTGGTCCATTCCCGGTGTAACTACCGGACGAAATAGAAACGGAGCCATTCAAGAAATCGACTGAGCTAGCACCTGAATTAACTTCAGATGAGAACTGCGAAGCAACAAAGTCTAAGTTGTCAACAGCATTGGTGTCTTCAACATACTCAAGTTGAGCTTCACTACTAATCGCCGTATTAGCACTAACTGGAACAGGCGTACCCGATGAAACGTCATAAATCGTACCGAACAACGGCTCTTCCAACATCACGATTTGTACCGGAGTACCTGAAATGTCGTCCTCTTGGTCCGAAACATTATCTTGTGAACCAGACTGACCTCCATCAAATGTAAATGACGCTTCACCCTGGCTGTTCAGGCCAACTGAGAAATCTTGTGCTTCTGGCTTATCCTGTATGCTATCTAAGCTCAGCGTACCTTCCGCACCCTGGTTGCCCGCCACGTCGGTGTAGCTTTCATCGGTCACGGTCACGCTCGGGGTTTCGTTGCCACTTTGCGTGAACGTCGCTGTCCAGGTGTCGCCATCTACTTGCGTTAGCCCGCTCAGCGTACCGCCAGCTACCGTGATGTCTTCTTCCGCGAAGCCTTCTACCGCTTCACTGAACTGGAACGTGATGGTGGTTGCTTCGCCTGCCGATAGGTTGGTGTCTGTTGCTGTTATAACTACTGTTGGTTCATCTGTATCTAGCATTACGCTCAGTGCGTCAGAGCTGCTCTCGTTGCCCGCATCGTCGGTCACTTTCACGCTCAAGTCGTACGTGCCGTCCGCCAGAGGCGTGCTCGGCGTGAAGCTCCAGCTGCCGTCTCCCGCCTGCACCGCATCGCCCAGCTTGGTGCTGCCGTCGAACACTTCGACTGTATCTGCATCGCTGTCGATGTTGCCCAGTGCGAACGTTGGCGTCGTATCGTTGGTCAGGTTGTCGCTGTTGCTGACGCCAGTATCGCTGCCGTCAACCAGGTCGATGGTTGGTTTGCTCAGCTCGATGTCCACCTCAACGCTCAGTGCGTCAGAGCTGCTCTCGTTGCCCGCATCGTCGGTCACTTTCACGCTCAAGTCGTACGTGCCGTCCGCCAGAGGCGTGCTCGGCGTGAAGCTCCAGCTGCCGTCTCCCGCCTGCACCGCATCGCCCAGCTTGGTGCTGCCGTCGAACACTTCGACTGTATCTGCATCGCTGTCGATGTTGCCCAGTGCGAACGTTGGCGTCGTATCGTTGGTCAGGTTGTCGCTGTTGCTGACGCCAGTATCGCTGCCGTCAACCAGGTCGATGGTTGGTTTGCTCAGCTCGGTATCCAAGAGCAGCGTATCGGTCACTTCTTTGGCGTTCCCTGAACTATCGGTTACTAGCGCCGTCACGGTGATGTTTCCGTCGGTCAGTGATGTCAGATCGGCATCCGCCACACTCCAGACGCCGCCTGTTTCCGTCGCGTCCACAACCACGCTGTTTGTGCCATCGCTGAACGTCACTTTCACGCTCACGGCATCCGCGTCCACGCCACCTAGCGTCACGCTCACATCGTCGGCTTCTTCAGCATTGGTGATTTCGTCGCTTGAAGCCACGGTCACGCTAAAGTTGCTGTCCGCATCCGCTGTCGTATCAGAAGCTGATGTACCGGATTCGCTATTGAAGGCTTCAAGCAAAGCCAAACTTTGTGTGGTTGAAAGGCCTAATGATTCAAGACCTGCGGTATCGAATTCAGTTTCAGCTATGGATTCAGCGCCGTCACGTTCGACGCTGCCTGCCGATACCAAGCTCGAACCTGTTCCGGCACCCGCTGCTGTGGCGAACTCATCATCTAATTGGGTAGGATCTTGCCCTTCTTCAAGAGCTGCGAAAATATCTTCAATTTCGCTAGTTATATCGACTTCACCTTCTTCAGATATTCTAGATACCTTTGGAGTAGCATCTGGGTTGCCACTGAACGACTCCAGCACAACATCACCAAACTGAGGTGACTCACCAAGTTCCAGCAGTTTGATATTACCGTTTATATCTAAAACGATACGTTGCCCAATAGTAAGAGCACCACCAGCAATCAAAGTCGATAAATCCATAAAAGCCTCTAAATCCCGTAAATCAACATGCAGCGTCAATTTTCTGACTTGAAATAATCATAATTACTTTAAATATAACACTGACAAGTATATAAGACACTTCAAAACGACATACTGATAACATCCCAGTAACCAGGACTAGATTTAGGTCACAACATTTTATTAGAACCAAGATCTCATAATTGTGTTTATTTATGCTTTTGAAAAATATAATTTCAAATACTTAGGATAGAAGTTTATCTTATGGGCTATGCAACAATGTTTTCACATTCAACAGCCTGTACAATTATCATTTGTGATTATGATGTGTTAATTTATTGACACTAAATTTCCACTTTCTCAATTTTGAGACTAAGATTCTAATAAGATTCACGCATTGATTGCATGCTTTTTGGAGAAGCAAGTTGAACTGGATTCAAAAAAGTACGTTAAGCACACTTATCGCGTTGAGCTTTCCTTCTTTAGGGCAAACCTTAGAGCAAGCAGTATCGCTCACATTACAAAACAACCCTGAGATTAAAAGCTCGTTTAATGAATATATAAGTAAAAGATATGTTCATGATGCTTCTGGCGGAGCGTATAGACCAAGCATAGATTTGGACGCTGGTATCGGCTATGAAGAAACCAACTTAGCATCAAATAATAATGAAGGTACTGAGCTAACTCGTAAGGAAGCGACGCTAACTCTTACTCAATTAATATGGGACGGTTCGGGTACACTCAATGATATCGACCGTACCGCTGCGGACGCAGAGTCTGTGCGCTTCCAATTATTATCCGATGCCCAAGATATTGCACTTGAAGTTACGAAGATTTATTTGGATGCTGTTAAGGCATATGAAGTTTTATCTTTGTCTGAGAGTAATCTCGCGACCCACAAAGACATCTATCGTGATATTAAAAAACGTGTAGATTCCGGCATTGGGTCAATTGCGGATATGACTCAAGTCGAAGCTCGTATCGCGAAAGCCCACGGTAATTTGCTTGCAGCGCAAAATAACCTGTTTGATACCCACACACAGTTCATGCGAATCGTTGGTCAATCACCGCAAGGCTTAGTATTCCCTCGCGCAGATTCAACCGCTATCCCATTAACGATAGATGGCGCTTTAAAACAAGCTTTAGAACATCACCCAGTGATTAAGATTGCTCAAGTGGATGTCGACTCTGCGAAATTCCAATATAAACAAAGCAAAAGCACCAACTATCCAACCCTATCTTTTCAAGCCGCTCAAACTTGGCGAGATGATGCAGGTGGTACTGAAGGCAGCAGTGACGAACTTTCGGCTATGCTGCGTCTGAGATACAATCTATATAACGGTGGCGCAGATTCAGATCGTGCAGAAAGTGCAGCGTACCAGTTAAATAAAGCGAAAGATTTAAGAGAACGTACTTACCGCACGGTTGAAGAAAGTTTAAGGCTATCTTGGAGTGCATTAGACCTAACCTTACAGCAAAAAGACTTCTTGTCAGATCATGTCGATTCGGCATCAGAAACGGTTATCGCCTATGAGAAACAATACCGTATAGGTAAACGTACTCTATTGGATTTATTAAACACTGAAAATGAGTTATTCGAAGCTCGAAAAGGTTACCTAGACGCGAAATATGATGAGCAATACGCTAAGTACCGCGTAATGAATGCGACAGGCAACTTACTGACAGCGCTTCGTGTTGATGTGCCAGAAGAATGGAATGAGAAGGTGGAATATTAATCATGCTTAAACAATTATTGCCACTTTTACTATTGCCTATTTCTGTTAACGCACTTGCATCACAAGATGATGAGTTTGAGTACCGCGCGACTCCAATAGCAAACCAGGCGTCAGATTTACTCGATGATGACAATGATGGCGTTATCAACGCGCGTGACTTATGTCCAGATACACCGTCTCGTGCAGAGTTAGACAATGATGGGTGCGGTACTTTTGTCAAAACATCCCAAAAAATGCAACTACATGTATTGTTTGCTAATAACTCAACTGAGGTTAACCCCGTATTTCTTACACAAATCCGTGAAATGGCAGGGTTTCTTAAGCAATATTCTAGCACCTCGATTGAATTGCAGGGTTATGCAAGTAAAACCGGCAAGGCTTCACACAATTTGATGCTATCTAAAGAACGTGCAAATAACGTTAAGCAAGCGCTCATAGGAAACGGAATTAGTCACACTCGTATTAAAATTGTTGGTTATGGCGATGAAAACTTGTCTGAAAAAGGAACTGATGAATTAAGTCATGCAAAAAATCGAAAGGTTGTCGCGAGTGTCGTCGGGTTCAAAGGCAACGTGAAAGAAGAATGGCATATATTTACTACCATAGATAAATGACAACAATTGAGGCTAGCTATCTGCTAGCCTTTTCTTTTATTAACGACCAAGGGCATACCTCTTCTCTAAGAGCATAGTTTTATTATGTACCTTGTAAATCTATAGTGTTACTCTATCGGCGTTCAAATTATAGAGAGCTAACTAATGAGTAAACTAACTGCTGACATCCAAGCAAACCTAGAACTATTTGTTTCAGAGACTACAGCGAACAAGCTGGTATGGGGTCTTCGTAACGAAGAAGGTTGGCTAGCATGTGACTCAACTGAATTCGAAAACAGCGAAGTGATGCCATTTTGGTCAAGCAAGGAAGATGCTGAAACTCATAACGTAGAAGAATGGGCTGACTTTGAAGTTCTAGAAATCCCACTAGATATCTTCGTTGAAGACTGGCTACTGACACTAGCTGAAGATGGCGTTTTAGTTGGTACTAACTGGAATGCAAGTTTAGAAGGTAAAGAACTAGAGCCTTCAGATCTAGCCAAGTTGTACATCTAGTATGTATGAGGCCGCATAACCTAATGCGGCCTACAATCCCCTTACCGCCCGCGAACTTTATCGCACATTTCATATTTCTACCCGCATAAAATTGCGAACTCAATCTGTTAAACTTAGAATGGCATTCCTTATCAAATAATTATAAGAAATATGCCGACTCTCCAGCTATCTATCACTTGTTTCATTTTCGCACTGCTTCCGAGTTTCTCTTACGCAAGTAACGAGCTCGCCTCTCCTCCTGTACAAAGCAAAAAAGCACAGTGGCATGAAGTTTACCTAGATAAGCTTGATACAGATAAAAACAGCGCCCTAAACATGCTTCAAGACCGATACTCTAGTTTGGAGGCCTCTGGAGAAAAACTTTACATTAGTTCTTTGCTCTACAGCTTTATGACAAACAACCAACAGCCCTATTTTGGTGGTGACTCATTAGACGCTCAATTTAACGCTCTAGAAGAGCAATTTATTAATGCGCTAGCTAACGATGGTCGAGGTAATTACAGCGACGCACAACAAGCTTATTTATCCATTCTAGAACGTATGCAAGCTACTCAGGATTTAGATGGAAAGATATTAACAGAATACCAACTATGCCGTTCTTTAAATGAACAGGCTCAATACCACAAAGCCAACTACTACTGTTCTTCATTAGAAAACCATATTAAAGCAGCTGACGATCCAGCTATGCCTCGCTACCTAGCGTATCGTGTTATCGCCAATAATCACTATTTTAGAGGCAACTACCACCTAGCCTTGAATTCATACCAAGAGTTACTTCAACAATTTCCATCTGGTCGCGATGTCTCCGGTATTTACAACGATATTGGCAACCTATTGAGGGATCTAAAGCAATACCAGCAATCAGAAGAATACTTAACCGAGGCCCTAAAGCTACGTCAAACGTCATCGAAGTTAGAACAAGCTCAAGTTCATCATAGTTTAGCCAGCCTTTACATCGTGCAAAGCTATATAGATAAAGCGATTCATCATTATAAGGTTGCATTTCAATTGCTAACCGATGTTAGTCACGAATATGGCTTGGGCATGACTAACTTGGGTTTAGGTAAAGCATATACCGCTTTAGGTGATTATGACGTCGCTCACGGTTACCTCGTCACAGCATTAAGCAGCGCAGCAAGCTTTGGTCATGACGGAATCCGAATTGAAAGCTATTTGGCGCTGAGTGATATGTTTGAAGATCAAGAATTAATTAATGAAGCGTTTCATTATGCCAACTTAGCCAAAAGCCTTTCAGAGAAAGTCCAACGTACCAAGTATCTTAGTCGTACGTTGATCCAGCTAACCGACTTATCGAACTTAAACCACGATTATCAAAGTGCTTATCAGTATTACAAGCAATATGCAGAGGCAGAGCTCACTACTCGTGATTCAAACAACAGGCTCGCGTACGAAGCATTGGAACTTACCAAAGCTCAATATGAGAAAGAGTTGAGCAACTCTAATTTACTCAATAAGTCACGCTTAGATCGCATGCAAATTGAACAAATGGAAAACCAAAGACTGATGTATAACTTGGTGGTGATCTTATTGTTGTGTATCGCCAGTCTTTCCTTTATTTCAAACAGAAAAACAAAGCTAAAATCCCAGCTAGATCTAATGACACAGTGCTTGAATCGAGCAACCGCAATTCAAAAAATAAAACAGACACCAGCTATCAACGAACATGAGCATAAACACGTATTGATATTGCTTGATTTAGATAACTTCAAACTGATTAATGACGAGCACGGGCACCCTACCGGTGATCGAGCATTAGTTCATATATCACAACGTATCCGCGATCTACTGAATGACAATGAGTTCATTGGCCGACTTGGAGGAGAGGAGTTTATAATTTTGCTTACGGATGTTGAAGAACAAGACATCAGCCTACGTGTCGCCCACCTTCATCAAACCATCGCAAACTCAAGGTTTGTTTCAGAAGCTCACACACCATTGAATGTCACTGCAAGCTTTTCTTATTTGGCTACATCACGTTCATTAAGAGACTTTGATGAGTTGTATTCAATTCTCGACCAAGCCCTTTACCAAGCAAAGAAGAATGGTCGAAATTGCATTATTGATGCCTACAATGAAGCTATCGATCTTCCTACTTCTGCTTATTCACCAGAGACTGCATAACTTGTTCACGGTTATCTAGGTAATCCGTTAAACCAGCTTTACGTAAATCACATGCAGGGCAATCACCACAACCGTCTCCAATGATCCCATTGTAGCAAGTTAGTGTCTTGTTTCTGACTAACTCTAACGCTTGGTATTGATCGGCTAGTGCCCATGTTTCAGCCTTATTCAACCACATCAATGGGGTTTTGATTTCTAGCTTCTTATCCATACCTTGAACTAACGCAGAGTTCATTGCTTTAACAAACTCATCACGGCAATCTGGGTAACCAGAGAAATCTGTCTCACATACACCAGTAATCACCGTGTCTGCACCTATCTGATAAGCATAAATACCAGCTAATGTTAGAAATAGAATGTTTCTTCCTGGGACAAACGAGTTAGGTAAACCATTTTCCTGTAGCTCATGAGATACAGGAATATCGTCACGAGTCAAAGAGCTAATCGCTAGCTCATTTAATAGAGTCACATCCATCACTTTATGCGCTTTTACGCCTAGCTCTTTTGCAAGCGTCTCCGCTACTTCAATTTCTAAACGGTGGCGTTGACCATAATCGAATGTGATTGCATGTACTTCATCAAACTCTTTAAGCGCTTGCACTAAACAGGTTGTGGAATCTTGTCCACCACTAAACACTACAACTGCTTTATTCATTTCTATTCCTCGATAAGCTTGGCAAATCTAAGCGATACTAAGATATTTATGTGTCTGAATTGAAAGGCGCCAATTACGTTTCACACAAGTATCGATACAAAGTTGTGTCGCGCGGTCTTTTTGACTAATTGGCTGAAGAGCAATGACAACACCTTTTAGCAACTCTGCACTCTCAAGAAGACGATCCAAATGTTCGATATCTTTCGTGGTCCCTACTGGGTGTTTAATTTCGTTTGCTCGCTCAAGCGCCGATTTCAATACGGGTAATTTCCCTTTCATTGCCACTTTTGGTGACACTGTCACCCATGTATTTTTAGTAGCAAGAACCTCTGAGGTACCGCTTGTTTCAATTTGGCACTGGCAATCAATGGCTTCAAACGCCTCTGTTAGAGGGTTCAAGTCGTAAATACAAGGCTCGCCACCCGTAATAACGATATGCTTAGCGGTGTAACCCTGCTTTTTGTACTCTGCGACAATACCTTCAGCGTCGATTGGGGACCACGTTGGTGAATCCTCAGTCTTAACCATAATATCGCCTAATGTAACTTGCTCTTCTGGCAAAGCTTCCCACGTTTGTTTGGTGTCACACCAAGAGCAGCCGACAGGGCAAACTTGTAAGCGGACAAATACAGCAGGAACTCCGGTAAAAAACCCTTCACCCTGAATAGTTTCAAACATTTCGTTAATTTTATACAACTTTGCCTCGGCTCATACCAATATCAAAAATACGCAAGGGCGAGACCTTAAAACACTCTTGCTAGAAGGTCAAATTATAGAAAAATTCAGTTACTAATTGATCAAATAACTGGCTACTGTTACCAACTTTCAATATGCTCAGTAACGAATTATAAATCACGTTTTAGGTAAGTTATGTACAAGCTCGTTGCTCTAGACATGGACGGCACATTACTCAACAGTAATAAAGAAATATCACTCGAAAACAAACAGGCAATAACCAAAGCTCGAGAAGCCGGCATCAAAGTTGTCCTCGCTTCAGGTCGACCACTTGAAGGTATGCAAAGTAAGCTTGATGAATTAGGCATAGACGGCCAAGATGACTTTGTTCTGTTCTATAACGGTTCTAAAGTTCAAAACATTTCAACAAAAGAAGTGATCCACAGCGAAATCAGCAATGGTCGCTCAGCGAAGAGGATCGCTAAACTCGCTAAAGAACTTGGTGTCTTTGTTCATGCTTTTAGTGAACAGCATGGCCTCATCACTCCTCAGAACAACGAATACACTCAACTTGAAGCAACTATCAATGGTCTTACCATTACTGAGTTTGATTTTGAGCAACTGGAAGATGATCACCAGATCATTAAAACCATGATGGTCGCAGAGCCTTCGAAGTTAACCGAAGCCATCAAGCAATTACCGAGTGAACTGCATGATCAGTTTACAGTAGTACAGAGTGCACCTTTCTTTTTAGAATTCTTAAACCCGAAATCCAACAAAGGTGTTGGTATTGCGGCTATCGCACAGCATTTGGGCATAAAATCGGAAGAAGTCATTTGTATGGGTGACGCCGAGAATGATCACCATATGATTAAGTTTGCAGGTTTAGGAGTCGCAATGGAAAACGCGATGGAAGAAACAAAAGCGATTGCAGATTACATAACGGAAAGTAACGACAATCACGGCGTCGCACACGTCATTGAAAAGTTTGTATTCGCCTAATCAATCATCTATATAAAGGGCCTCATTGAGAGGCCTTTGTCTGTTTTAAGCTTGTTTTTTTGAGCTAACTTGTCGAATGGTAGACACAAATATCAACATTAATAATGGATAGCGAATAGTTTCAACCATCAATGACAAAATCCCACTATACGATACAAACGTAGCGCCATATAAAATCACTTCGTTGACGAACAATAAGATTAGAACAATCGCTGCTGTGTATCTAAAGCTCACCATTTCCTGATTTTTCTCTATCGACAACACAAGAGCAGAAGTAGTCATTAATACCGCCAACCAAGCCGTAAACACTGGTAAAGGCCATAGAGTGGTGATGATGATAGTGATAGCCGTTAAACTAAACCACACTCCTTTCGAACACATCAATGACTGAATATCGATGTCGCTACGACCTGCTAATCGTATGATATTCCACGAAGCTAAAGCTCCAAACACCGCCCCGACTAACATATCGACAATGAATGCAGAGCCGCTATAGAATTTCGCGAACGCAACTAAAGACATCAGTGCAAGGAAGGTCATAGATAACTTGTTCACATTAAGCTTATCAAGTTTGTACAAAATCAATGTAACCGCACAGAACCAAACCGCTATCGGTAAGCTAGGAAAACTATAGCCATAACTTGGGATAAGCTCTAATGCAGGAGTATAAACATGAGGCTTAGGTAAGGAGAAGCCTTGCTGCGCTACCAAACACATCAGCGATGTGACAGTTACTGTAAAAAACAGCTTATAGCCAAACTCTTTTCCAAAATACCAATATGTTAACGGAAACAAAATCAGCAACATTAATGGACTGGTTAACACCGCTGCACCATAGGCTAAGCCTGTAAATACCGATTCAAAAGCACTTGGTAATGAAGCTATCGCTTGTTGCAAGGACAACATCCAGCCTAGCTCTACCTGATTGAACTTAGGGGCAGCTTTAACCAAGTTGTCTACATAGGTCACAGGTTGGTTTGTTGCTTCTTTATACATCACTCGTATAGCAGGCCATTGCTCAGAGTAACGGTATTGGCTAGCATTCAGGTTTTCAGGGTCGAGTAACATGGCACTCGACACTTCAACGCCATAGTGAGGTGCGAACCAAACGGGTAACTCATGCCCATCAAGTTGGTTATTGAAATCATAAGCAATAACATCAGAGTCTGATACGCAGTCATACAACACAGCCGTATCGGTATAACCCAAAATATTCTTGGCGGTTACGACTAACCCCGATTCTTCCCATGTTTCTCGTTCAGCGGTAAGGTGCGGCGGTTCACCTTTGTCTATCGTCCCTCCGGGTAACGATATCTGCTTCGTTAAAATCTCATTAACTAAGACGATCTTGTTGTCCGCCCTAACCACACACAATGCCCCTTTAATATTATCTGGGAGCTCAGTTGCCATGGCTAAAGCTGAAAATAATGTACTGATGAACCACAATACCAGTAAATATGGTCGCCTATTCACGTTAAAACCATCCTTAATACGCTAGGTACTGGCATTACTACCAGTCAATGTCATTGCAGAGTATTTTTACTGTGCAAATAAAGTCAATTTTAGTGATTCTAATCTATTTTCTATTTTTATACTCGCTGAAATCAAAAAAGCCTCCCTTTTAGAGAGGCTTAATTGAATAATAACTTTTTAAAGATACTTATAGTGCAGTCCACGCATCCTTCCAAGCTGAACCTACGCCTGGCTCATAAGCACTTGGAGTTGCTCCACACCATAAGTTGTATGGCCACGGCTTACATTGGTAAGCAGTGCCATTATGGTTAACAACGTCCCCTGCTGCATAACTCTGACCAGCTAAGTACTGGTCACCAGATGTTGGAGGCGTTGGCTCGGGCAATGTTGGCGGTTCAACAGGAGGTGTTCCATTTGAACAACTTGCATTAGTCGTCAACTGCCAAACACCCCATGGGCCAGACTGCGTAGGATCGTTTCCCTGTGTCCACCACTGCGCTTCCCAAATTTGATTATTCCAACTAACTGAATCACCTGAATTATAAATACTAGAGGAATCCCAAGTATCACACGAGCCCGTTGGAGGGGTTGTCGTATCCAGTACCCTTGTAGTGACTTCGGATTGATAGGTTATATCCGTTTTATCGATAGTAAACTCTAATTGAACTTTAGCTACCCCAGAGGCTTGGCCGCCAAATTCTACTGATAAACTACACAATGCTCCCGCTTGCAATGTTTTCGAACTACAAGAATCCGCATATACAATAGGCTTCGTTGCAATCGTGTTGTGAGAAACCTTGGCTGATTCAATGGTAAATTCACTCTCCCCTTGATTCACAATTTCAAAGCGATGATTTTTCAATTCCCCAAGCTTCATATCAGATAGGTTTTGTGTCGCGGTATAACCTACATTAGCGTTATTGGCCGGAGGCTGAGATGTTCCTACAACACTCTCAACAAAGCTTTGCAATGCGGCAATATCGCTATATACCCCATACTTCCCCGGACGTGCGCAGCCTATACCCCAACTTACAATCCCGAGTTGAGTAATATTCCCCGAACGATTGATCACAATTGGACCGCCACTATCACCTTGGCAGGAGTCTATGCCGCCCTCTGGAATTCCCGCACAAAATGATACATCGCCCACGGATGAATAACTGCCACCAGCTTGACGGCACGTCGCATCCGAAATCAGTGGAACGTCGACTGCCTGCAATACGGAAGGAGAACTTCCACCTTCTGATAAACGTCCAAGCCCGGCAACCGTCAAGCTATCTCCTACCGAGGCGTACTGAAATAATGAGCCTTTCGCGATTTCAACCGTGGCTACGCCTTGAGGGATAGAAGTTAACTTCAGTAACGCAATATCATTGCTTAAGTTCTGTTTATTATAAGAAGGGTGAATATAAATTTGGCTAACGTCCACTCTTACACCATCGGTACCATTATATCTATAGCCACCAATCTTAACGTCTATTTGAGAAGGGGAATCACTGTCGACACAATGCGCAGCGGTCAGCACGTAACCATCTCCGATATAGCTAGCACCACAAAATGAACGATTACTATTACTACTTACAATCTGCGTATAAAACTTCCATTCTTCTGCATTTGCTGGTTTACCGCCAACAATTCTTGGCGTAACTTCCGCCTTGTTCGTAAACTCAGCTGCCGTTAAGCCATAGGTAGGCGCTAGCAGTAGCCCAAACAGTGGAAAAGTCCTTGTTAATTTCAATTGCATGTCCTCTTGTTTAAAATCTGACACCTTGTATATGTCACAATTAAAACAAGCAGACTTTTATAAATCCCGCAGAAGATTTGCTAGGTTAATGGCAGATGCTGCGATAGATAATAAATATCTATACAACTTCAAAACTCTCAATTACTTAGACGAAAGAACAATGTCACAAATCAATTTCTAGAAGGAAGTACCTTAAGATGCATTAGCCGTTTATTCAGTTAATGGCTTTCGTAGCCAATGGATATGATGACCAAAGCCAGAGTTTTGGTACAAACGAATCGCCGCTTGGTTAAAATCCCAAACTTCTACAAAAGTTTGTTTTACGCCATAGTCGCGAAATGTTGACTCTATGAATTTAAGCAGTTCCTTCGCTATTCCTTGCTGCCTTGCCTTTGGCAGTACATACAACTCATCAATACTGCCCATTTGAACGGGTTTACTAACACTAGATGTCAATTCACAGAAATGCCCTGAAACAAACCCTACAATCAATTCCCCCTCACAAGCGACATAAACCAAGCATTCTGGTGAATCAAGGTAACGAGCAATGCTTTTTTCCTGCTCAATTTCCTCAGCTGTTTTAAAATGTTCCGGCTGCGCTTGATGATGCTCATCGTGCAGTTGATACATCAGTTCATTCAACTGTTCGAGATCTTCTGTTTTAGCGTGGCGTAATTGAATTGTTTTCACAGGCATAAATTCGTAGTCGAAAAGTATAGTTTGTGTGGGTTTTATTGGATTGGCAATAAAAAACCTCACTATTAAGCAATTGTTAATAGTGAGGTAAACAATAGGGATACTCAGTTTGAAATAAAAGTTAACGACTTAACGCTTCTTCAATTTCATTCAGGCTCGCTGGGTCATCAATTGTTGAAGGCACAGAATATTCTTGTCCATCCGCTATCTGACGAATAGTTTTACGAAGAATTTTTCCAGACCGAGTTTTTGGCAAGCGTTCAACGACCAATGCATGTTTAAAGCAGGCAACAGCGCCAATTTCACTTCTGACTTTACCAACGAGTTCACCTTCAAGTTCATCGCCATCCACTTTCACACCGTCTTTAAGAACCACTAAACCAAGCGGTAACTGCCCCTTAAGTTCGTCATGAACCCCGACGACTGCACATTCAGCGATTGCGGGATGCGCACCAACAATTTCTTCCATTTCGCCCGTCGATAAGCGATGCCCAGCTACATTTATCACATCATCAATGCGTCCCATGATAAATAGATACCCTTCTTCATCAAGGTATCCTCCATCGCCCGATACATAGTAGCCAGGGAACTGACTCAAATAACCGGATTCAAAACGATCATGATTCCGCCAAACAGTCGGTAGGCACCCGGGAGGCAGTGGCCTTTTCAGCGCAACAAACCCTTGTTGGTTGAACGGCACAGCTTCTCCCAATTCACTGAGTATTTCTACTTGATAACCCGGTATAGGTTTTGTTGCCGAGCCTGACTTTACAGGTAAGTGCTCCAGCCCCGTTGGATTGCCAGCAATCGCCCAGCCCGTTTCCGTTTGCCACCAGTGGTCAATCACCGGTTTCTTGGTGTTTGAAACAACCCAATCCAACGTTGGTGGGTCTAAACGTTCACCGGCCATAAAAATGCTATTCAGAGAAGATAAATCATATTGTCCGAGTAGTTCACCATTTGGATCTTCTTTCTTTATTGCTCGAAAAGCCGTAGGTGCCGAAAAGAGAACATCGACAGCATATTCTTCACACACTCGCCAAAACGCGCCAGGGTCTGGCGTACGAACCGGCTTTCCTTCAAACAAAACCGTCGTACATCCATGTATTAAAGGCGCATACACGATATAAGAATGGCCAACCACCCAACCGACATCAGACGCCGCCCAAAATACACCATCTTGTGGCATGTTATAGATGGTACTCATCGAGTACTTCATCGCGACGGCATGCCCTCCGTTATCTCTCACTACACCTTTTGGCTTACCCGTGGTGCCAGATGTATAAAGAACATAAAGTGGGTCAGTGGAAGTAACTGGAACGCATGCATGTGGTAACGCACTGTCAACGGCACTGTTCCATTCAATATCAAGTGATGGATCTAGCTCAGCGAGACATTGCTCTCTTTGAAACACAAAGACACTCTGGGGTTTCCAACTACTTTCTAAAATAGCTTTGTCTACAAGCGGTTTGTAAGGTAAGACCTTGTTTACTTCAATACCGCAAGATGCAGTCATGACTACTTTTGGCTCTGCGTCTTCAATACGAACTGCAAGTTCATTGGGAGCAAACCCACCAAATACAACGGAATGAACCGCGCCTAATCGAGCACAAGCCAGCATGGCCATTGCAGCCTCGGGGATCATAGGCATGTAAATAACCACACGATCACCTTTAGCTACCCCTTGCTCAGCAAGCATGCCTGCAACCTTAGCAACCTGATTGCGTAGCTCTAAATAGGTAAAGCTCGATTTAACTCCGGTTACTGGAGAGTCGTAAATCAGTGCTGTTTTCTCTCCTCGGCCACTTTCACAGTGATGATCTAATGCAAGCCAACATGTGTTTAACACACCATCAGGAAACCAACGTTCTATTCCATTTACATCCGATTCCAAGATCGTTTTAGGGCTTTCGAACCAGTCAATGCTTTCAGATTGAGTGTTCCAAAATCCTTCTGGGTCCGTTTGGGCCCATTGATACTCACTTTCATAAGCTGAATTTGAATTTACAGGCATAGTGCCTCCTTCATGATAGATATTCGCTAATCCGAAATATTGAAAGGAACTCGAACACTTCCTTCCATTATCACGCGGGCACTACGACTCATTATCGCCCTTTCTACTTTCCACCCTTGGGTCGTTTGCTGCGCTTTCGCCCCAACCTTTAACGTCCCCGACGGGTGACCAAAAGTGACAGACTCTCTCTCTCCGCCACCAGCCGCCTGATTTACCAAAGTACCGGGAACGCAAGACGCTGAAGCGATGGCCACCGCTGCGGTTCCCATCATGGCGTGGTGCAACTTACCCATAGATAAAGCTCGCACCAACAAATCCGTCTCATTAGCTTGAACTTGCTTACCACTAGATGCGATATAACTTCTGGCTTTCGACACAAACGCCACTTTCGGCGTATGCTGGCGGCTTTCGGCTTCTTCTAGGCTACTAATCAACCCCATTTTCAAAGCGCCATGAGCTCGAATCGACTCAAACATTGCCAAGGCTTGGGCATCAGAGTTAATTGCCTCTTGAAGCTCAACCCCTCGATAACCCACCTCTTCCGCATTGAGGAAAATAGTCGGAATACCTGCTGTGATCATGGTAGCTTGCAAGCACCCAATTGAAGGAACCTCTATTTCATCCACCAAATTACCGGTTGGGAACATTGAGCCGCCCCCATCAGCAGGGTCGAGAAAGTCCACCTGAATTTCAGCCGCTGGAAAAGTCACACCATCCAGTTCAAAATCACCAAGCTCTTGGACTTCACCGTCTACGATTGGCACATGAACCAAAATAGTTTTACCTATATTGGCTTGCCACACTTTCACTTCTACCGTTCCGTTGTCCGGGATTCGGCTAGGGTCGATCAAGCCACTATGAATCGCAAACGGGCCAACCGCTGCCGACAAGTTTCCACAATTCCCGCTCCAATCGACGAACTCTCTATCTATTGCCACTTGCCCAAATAGGTAATCTACGTCGTGATCTGCATGGGTGCTCTTTGAGACAATCACCGTCTTACTTGTGCTAGAAGTTGCCCCGCCCATACCATCAGTCTGCTTCCCATATGGGTCTGGACTACCGATGACTCTTAGCAACAACTCATCTCGCTTTGCCCCTGGAAGCTGGGCTTCCCTAGGTAAATCAGTCAGTTTGAAAAATACGCCTTTGCTGGTGCCACCACGCATATAAGTCGCCGGCACTTTTATTTGCTTATTATCCATGCTGCCTCCTTACTGCGCTAAGAAATCTTTAGCAAAACGCTGTAATACGCCTCCAGCGTTATACACGTTAACTTCGTCCGCAGTATCTAAACGGCATGTCACGGGCGTCGAGGTGACTTCTCCATTACTGCGTGTCACTTGCAGGGTCAGTCCAGCTCCAGCCTCAATATCACCGATCACGTCATATAGCTCAGTTCCGTCTAGTGCCAGCGTATTACGGTCAACTCCCGATTGAAATTGCAGAGGCAACACACCCATACCGACTAAGTTAGTTCGGTGTATACGCTCAAAGCCTTCCGCAACAATTACTTCAACCCCTGCCAACCGAACGCCTTTTGCGGCCCAGTCTCGAGATGAACCTTGCCCATAGTCTGCACCAGCAACCACAATCAGAGGCTGTTTACGGTTCATGTAGGTTTCTATCGCTTCCCACATACGCGTGACTTTCCCTTCAGGTTCCACTCTGGCTAATGACCCTTGCACGACTTCGTCATTTTCCTTGACCATTTCGTTAAACAATTTCGGGTTAGCAAACGTCGCGCGCTGTGCAGTTAAGTGATCCCCACGGTGTGTCGCATAAGAGTTAAAATCTTCTTCCGGTACATCCATCTTTGCCAAGTACTCACCTGCTGCACTCGACGCTAAAATAGCGTTCGATGGCGATAAATGATCCGTTGTTATATTGTCCCCAAGAATTGCAAGTGGTCTCATCGCAGAAAGCGTCCTTTCGCCAGCAAGAGCGCCTTCCCAATACGGAGGTCGACGAATGTAAGTACTCTTAGGACGCCAATCGTATAGCGGATTATCATTTGACTGTTGCTCATCCAACTTGAACATTTGAATGTAGATTTGATTAAATTGCTGTGGTTTAACATGACGGTTAACCACCTCGTCAATTTCTTGATCAGTTGGCCATAAATCGCTGAGATAAATCGGATTTCCGTGAACATCAAATCCTAAGGCGTCTTTTTCAATATCGAAGCGAATCGTCCCCGCTAGCGCATAAGCCACCACCAAAGGTGGAGATGCCAAAAATGCTTGTTTAGCGTATGGATGAATTCGCCCATCAAAGTTTCGATTACCGGACAGCACCGCCGTTGAATACAAATCGCGTTCGATAATTTCTTTCTGGATTTCTGGGTCCAACGCACCGCTCATACCATTACAAGTGGTACACGCATAACCAACGATCCCAAATCCTAAGGCTTCTAATTCAGTCAGTAAGTCTGCTTCTTCCAAATATAATTTGGCGACTTTTGAACCCGGAGCAAATGAGGTTTTGACCCAAGGTTTTCGCACTAACCCCAGCTGATTTGCCTTTTTTGCAACCAAGCCAGCTGCAACCACATTTCTTGGGTTACTGGTGTTAGTACATGATGTTATCGCCGCAATGATGACCGCGCCATCTGGCATTAGTCCTTCAGATTCTTGCCACTTTCCAGCAATACCACGTTGTGCTAATTCAGCCGTCGGTAAACGACGATGTGGGTTTGAAGGCCCAGCTAAATTTCGCTGAACACTCGATAAATCAAATTTCAATACACGTTCGTATTGTGCCGATGTCAGATCGTCCGCCCATAAACCAGTGTGTTTCGCGTACTGCTCAACTAGAGCGACCTGTTCTGGATCTCGACCTGTCAGTTTTAAGTAGTTGATGGTTTGCTCATCGATATAAAACATACCTGCAGTCGCACCGTATTCTGGTGTCATATTGGAAATGGTTGCTCGATCGCCTATCGACAAATCACGCGCCCCCTCACCAAAGAACTCCAAATAGCTCGACACCACACGCTCACTACGCAAAAATTCGGTAATCGCCAATACAATGTCCGTTGCGGTAATACCTTCAGGACGCTTACCCGTTAGCTCGACCCCCACTATATCAGGCAACCTCATCATCGATGGTCTACCTAACATGACGGTTTCAGCTTCTAGGCCTCCTACTCCAATGGCAATAACACCTAATGCATCGACGTGAGGAGTATGGCTATCTGTTCCGACACAAGTGTCTGGGTAAGCAATCCCATCTTTGACTTGCACTACGGGAGACATTTTCTCCAAGTTAATCTGATGCATAATGCCGTTACCAGCAGGAATCACACTAACGTTTTCAAATGCTGTTTTACACCACTCAATGAAGTGGAATCGGTCTTCGTTTCTTCTTTCTTCAATCGCGCGGTTTTTATCAAACGCTTCTTTATCGAAACCGGCATGCTCCACCGCTAATGAGTGATCTACAATCAATTGCGTTTCCACTACAGGGTTGACCTTGGCTGGGTCCCCACCTTGTTCTGCAATAGCGTCTCTTAAACCAGCCAAATCGACCAAAGCAGTTTGCCCTAAGATATCGTGGCACACGACTCGCGCAGGATACCAAGGGAAGTCCAAGTCTTTCTTACGGTCAATAATTTGTTTTAGGCTTGCTTCAAGCTCTTGTGGGTTGCAGCGCCTTACCAACTGCTCAGCCAATACTCTTGATGTATAAGGCAAAGTCTCATAGGCACCCGAAGCGATTGTATTTACCGCTTCACGTGTATCAAAAAAATCGAGCTCAGTGCCAGGAAGAGGTTTCCGGTATTTATCATTAACATCCAACATAGATCCATCCATGAACGAATTACAGTCTTGTAACCAAAGCCCCTACAGGCCCCGGTTACATACAACTAGCCTTAAGACTATCGCTGACTGATTGGCAACCAGTCTTGATGCTCAGGCCCCGTATAATCGGCACTAGGTCGAATAATTCGGTTGTTTTCGCGCTGCTCAAATACGTGCGCCGTCCAGCCTGTAAGTCGGCTCATCACAAATATTGGTGTGAACAATTTGGTAGGAATGTCCATGAAATGATAAGCAGATGCATGGAAGAAATCAGCGTTACAAAATAGGCCTTTCTCACGTTTCATCACTGCTTCTACGCGCTCTGAAACGGCGTATAACTGGGTGTCACCAACCGCTTGCGATAGCTCTTTAGACCAACGTTTGATCAAGTCGTTTCTAGGATCACTCTCTCGGTAGATCGCATGCCCAAAACCCATAATTTTGTCTTTATTGGCAAGCATTTGCATGATGTTAGATTCGGCTTCATCCGGTGTTTTCCAGTCTTGAATCATTTCCATTGCGGCTTCATTCGCCCCGCCATGCAATGGGCCACGTAAAGTACCAATCGCAGCAGTAACACAAGAATGAATATCCGACAAAGTAGATGCGCAAACACGAGCAGCAAAAGTAGAGGCGTTAAATTCATGCTCGGCATACAAAATTAGTGAGCAATGCATTACCTGCTTATGCAGCGCACTTGGCGATTTGTCTGTTAGCATTTTTAAGAAATAGCCACCGATACAGTCTTCACTTTGATCTTGAGTATCAATTCTTACACCATCATGGCTAAATCGATACCAATAACAAATCATCGCTGGAAACAGAGCTAACATGCGCTCCGTTGCCGTTAGCTGCTGAGAAAAGTCTTGCTCTTGTTCAAGGTTGCCCAATATGGAGCAACCAGTGCGCATGACATCCATCGGATGCGCGTCGGCAGGAATCAGCTCTAGCGCTTGTTTTAGCGCATCTGGTAATCCACGCAAGCTAACCAGCAAGGTTTTATAGTCATCCAGTTCTTTTTGATTAGGCAGATGACCTCGAAGCAACAAATGAGCAACCTCTTCAAACTGCGCATTATTCGCAAGATCTGTGATGTCATAACCTCGATACGTTAACCCCGTTCCTGTTTTACCGACAGTGCATAAAGCGGTACTTCCAGCGCTTTGACCACGTAGGCCTGCGCCACCTAGCTCTTCTTTTTTAGTTGAAGATGAAGGCATATTGAACTCCTTTTCTGTGTTAACTGCCTGTACTCTTTGGTACTTTTACCGATATAGACGGCTTGTAGCAGATAACAGTTTCACGTTATTGGATTTGGTTGATTCATCAAATTTCTGTTCGATGAATGATGTCTTTTTCTAACTAAAATTACCCTTCACTAGAAAACAGTTGGTCCAGCTTGTCTTCGTAATCGTGGTAATTTAAGTGTTCATATAATTCTTTTCTGGTTTGCATAGAGTCAATCAACGCTTCTTGATTTCCCTCGGCTAACAAATGTTTATAGACGTTTTCTGCGGCTCTATTCATTGCACGGAATGCACTTAATGGGTAAAGCACCATATCCACGCTCGACTTTGCTAAGTCCGCACAGTTGTATAAAGGCGTTTGTCCAAACTCAGTAATATTAGCCAGAATAGGCACATGCTTACCCGTTGCCGACTTCAAAGCTGCCGAGAATTGAACGTATTGCTCTAGCTTGTTCATCGCTTCAGGGAAAATCATATCCGCACCCGCTTCTACACAAGCGATCGCTCGCTCTATCGCGCTATCGATTCCCTCTACCGCCAACGCATCGGTACGAGCCATGATGACAAAGCTTTCATCATTTCTGGCATCTGTCGCTGCTTTCACACGATCAACCATTTCTTGTTGGCTAACGATTGCTTTGTTTGGACGGTGACCACATCGTTTTTGCGCCACTTGATCTTCCATATGAACCGCAGCTGCCCCGGCTTTTTCCATCGACTTAATCGTACGAGCAATATTAAACGCACCACCAAAGCCCGTATCGATGTCGACTAATAACGGCAGATCACACGCATTGGTAATACGGTCTACATCCACCATTACGTCATTGAGCGTGGTGATACCTAAATCAGGTAACCCGTACGATGCGTTTGCGATCCCCCCACCAGACAAATAAATCGCTTGGTGCCCTAAGTTCTTGGCCATCATGGCGCAATATGGATTAACCGTACCGACAATCTGTAATGGATCATTATTTTCTACAGCCTGTCGAAACTTGGCCCCCGGTGATAACTTCATGGATAACTCCCTGTTGTCTAATCTTCTGTGATGACGTTACTTTTCGTCATTGTTGTTCAACTGAATCTGTTGCTCTATTAACAAACGGCTTCCCGAAATATGTCTTCTCATCAACATCTCGGCGAGTTCTTCATCGCGGTTCTTTATCGCTTGCAGAATGTATTTATGCTCATCGAGTGCTTCTGTCGGTCGTGATTGAGCACGCGGTGATTGATACCTATACATACGAAGTAAATGGTAAAGCTCGTCACACAACAAAGACTCGAGCTTACTGTTGCGACTGGCTTTAATTATTCGGTAGTGGAAATCGAAGTCTCCATGCTGATGGAAGTAGGAAGCACCTTCGACCTGATCGATATGTTTGGAATGTGTCGACAATAACGCATCTAGGCCTACAAGCTCTTCATCACTGATGTATCTCGCTGCCAATCGCGCCGCCATGCCTTCTAGTGCTTCTCTTACTGAATATAGTTCGATGAGTTTATCCGCGGAAAAAGTAATCACACGAGCACCAACGTGCGGAATTCTTTCAATTAGGCCTAGACCTTCAACTCGCATTATTGCTTCACGTAATGGCCCGCGACTGACTTCGAATCGCTTAGCTAATTCAGGCTCGGAGATTTTACTGCCCGGCTCCAGCTCTCCATTAACGATAGCTTCCACCAAGTACTCGGTAAGGCTTTCGGATTTTGTATTTTCTTTATCACCTACACGCGCTTTCGTACTTTGGTTTGGCCTAGTCTCAGTGCTTATCGTATTCATATTCAAGCTACTCGCTTAATCAAATTGACTTTGAAAGTGTCAACAATTTCTTAACTTGAATATAAAATAGACTATCTAAGTGTCGACAATCAAGTAAATTGTCGACAATTTAGACTAAGGTATTATTTGGACGAGAAATGAAAAGAGAAGCCGTTTTAGCAGAAAAAGGACTGATAAGCCCTTGGTGTTATTGCCGTTCGCTTTTTAAAGTTACGCTGAAAGTGTGCTTGATCAGAAAAACCAAGCAAAGATGAAGTGTCGACAATTGTTTTGCCTGTTTTCAACATTGTTTTCGCACGTTTGATGCGCTCGTCTAACAAGTACGCATGAGGCGACAAACCATAGTATTGCTTAAAGCTACGTATCAAATGATACTGGCTCACCCCAGCCTCCTGCGCAAGTTCCGCTAAAGAAAGATTATCGCCAACATTGTCCAAAAGCTTCTCTTTAGCTCGCTGCACATAAGGTAACGAAACAGCTCTAGGGGCACGATTGTTATCTTGTTTGAAGCACGCTCGAACAAACTCATACAAATGAGTTTCGGCTTCTAATGCTGAATGGCCATCCACTAAGCTCGAATAAAGCTCTACAAAGCGTGATTGAAGCGCACGGTTACGCTCTAAATGATGTGAAAATGAAAAGTAGTCATATTGCTCACTGTTCAATACCTGCTGTTGAATGTCCCCCATCCAAAGGCTATCAACAAACAACATCTTATAGGACCAATCACCTTGCTTTGGATTGCAAGAATGCACATCGGCAGGATTAATGGTAACAATATCTCCCCTTCCTATCTGATGTTTACTGGCTAGGTTGGTATATTGGGCAACACCACTTTCTATAATGCCGAATGAAAATTCATCGTGTGAGTGCGCGTCATAACAAGCGTTCGAACGGTCGGCAATACGTATTTCTATTTGAGGTAATAAAGTGCTTTGTTTAAAAGCGACGCTCTTATCTTTAGCCATAGCTCTGTCCTTAGAACCAAATACTTGAAATGGAGACCACTAGCATCCCAGCCATGGTTTGATTAAAGCACTTTTGTTTAGTTGGAGAATGCAAATACCTTCCAATCACATGCCCAAGAATCGCCCACGAAGAGACTCCCACCAAACACGCCAATAATGAGATCCCAGTGAAGCTCAAAAGCAACACCGACGATGATTGCTGACCTACAACATATAAGCTAATTCCAGACATCGCAACTAACCATGCTTTAGGGTTTATACATTGCATAAAAGCCCCCAGCCATAAACTGGGCGCTTTGTTCTGCTCAATCGTGCCAATCGTTTGATAAGGCGCAGTAGCGATCTGGCTCGCCAGATAGATAAGAAAAACGCTCCCAATAATCTTCATCATCCAAGCAATATCTGGTATCCAACTTGCGACTAGACTCAAGATATTACCTGATGAGAAAACAATGACAGCATATGCAGTACTCGCACCCAACACATACCTAAGTGCTCTCTTTAGCCCATAGTTAGCTGAAGTGCTGGTTGCGACAAGGTTAACCGGGCCAGGTGAAATAGCACCCACCAATGCAAAAGAAACCATTGCGATAATCAGTTGTTCCATATTAACTCCTTAGCGAGCCAATAAAGTAACGGTTCTCATCAGCGAGTTATTGAACGAAATTGCTCTTCAGTTAAAAAGAGCTCTCATTGCCAGAGACATTCATGGGTAAGTTCACGCACTACATCATTCAGAAGAACCTATAAAATAACCTCTCTTAACTGCTAGGTACAAAAAAGGCGTACTTAACTACGCCTTTTTCTTTGAGTTTGCTATCAAGCGACTTGTTCTTGCTCGACTAAGTATTTGCTCACGTCGACGTGATCGATCTGTTCTGGTTTCAAATATTCCTCTGCATAGCGAATATGGGTACCACTAGTTAAGAACAGTTTAAACAGCTCAATATCTAAGTGCTCATCCAGTGCCATTTTATGCATGATATCTACGGCTACACTAATCGGCTTCGCTTTCTTGTAGGGTCTATCCGCTGCGGTAAGCGCCTCAAAAATATCGGATATGACTAAAATACGTTCCGGAATCGACAAATCCTCAGCAGAGAGTTTACGTGGGTAGCCCGTTCCATTAAGTGTTTCGTGGTGCGTCGAAGCGTAGCGTGGAACCCGGCTAAGCTCTTGTGGAAACGGCAGGTTCTCTAGCATTTTGATCGTACTGATCATGTGTTCATTGATTTTAAAGCGGTCTTCCGCGGTTAATGTGCCACGGGCAACACTCAAGTTATACACTTCACCCATATCATACAAATGATCTGGAACATCCATCTTGATACCGTGTTTAGGATCGAACTCTAGCGGGCGGTCGCGCTTAATTATGTGCTCTGGCTTGTTTGCCAGCAGCTTTTCAGTTGCAGGTAAACTTGGTTGTTCTTTGCAAAAGTTCAATTCTTCGACTGGCGACAAGCCCAACCTGTTATCAAAGTTTCGCTGCCAAGTTTTCTCTGCAATATCGAGAATTCGCTTCACCTTATCTTCACTCATGAACTCGCCACCAACATTTGAGCGTGCAATAAATTCAAAATCACGTGTTAAGTTATTCTGTTCATGCTTCAAGTCACTCTCAATCTCGCTGTGTTCTTCTCCAGCAATTTGGCGTTTCAAAGCACGAATTTCAGCATCTCTCCATAGCACTTCAAAACGAGTGCGAACTTCATGAATACGGTTATAGTTTGCTTCTAACTTGGTGCCCTTATCGACTATGTGCTCAGGCGTAGTGATTTTTCCGCAATCATGTAGCCAAGCCGCGATTCTAAACTCTCGACGTTCATCGTCATTTTCAAATTTAAACGACTTAAACTGACCGGAATCGCACTTTTCAGCAGCTTCAGCAAGCATCATCCCCAATTCTGGAACACGATTACAGTGACCTGCTGTATACGGTGACTTGTCATCGATCGCTTGAGCAATAAGCTTGATGAAGGCTTCAACGAAAGCCTCTTGAGACTCCTCATACTGATGAAGCTCATGCGACATCTCTTGAATAGCCTGAGATAACTCCCATACTTCTTTGATTGGAGTATTCACCAATAACACATTGTCATAATCGCGATTTTTAATCTTCTCCGTTTCCAATCTAAGTTGCTTAATTGGACGAACGATTGGTGCACCAAAAATCCAAGCAACTGGCAGCGTTAAGCACATCAGTAACAAAGTCACTCCGATAGAAGTGTTAAGACGCTTAGTCACCGTGCTGAAAATTTCACGTCGGTCGATCACTACAGCAAAATACTCTTGGCTTTCACCACCCGTTGCTATCGGTTTGACGTATAGATATTTAATTTCTCCGTCAATTTCACGCTGAATCATTTGGCCTTGAAGCTGATCATTGTGCGAGAGCTCGAACAATTCAGAATATGGCACCATTGTGTCTTGACGAGACAAGCGATTGTTAAGCCACTTCTCTTTCAAAAAGGCTTTTTGCTCCACTGTAATATTTTTTAACGCTAAGTTGATTATAGGGATGAGATCGCCATGGCTAGGCTGAAGAACCATATAGAACTTAGTAGGGTACAACTTTTTAAGATCCTGTAGAGGTTCATGAAGTTGTAGCTCGGTAAAAAAGTATCGATCTAAGCTGCTTGCCAGCACCGATTTGGAATCCAACATGGCAAACGTCTCGCCTTTCGCTACTGAGGCAAGTGCATCTTCCATGTTTGAAAATTCCACAAGCTCGACATTAGGGAAGTCATTCTGTAATTTTTGATAGATCGACCAACCAGCTAACAAGGCTATTTTTTTACCGTTCAGCTCGTAGTAGTTATTAATGGTCGCCTGCCCTTTACGAGTCACTACTGAAAACGGTATATCGAATAGGTAATCTGAGTAGCTGCCTTGAATGTCATTTCCTTCCCACTTCTGAAGTGAATGCAGGCCATCTAAAGATTCGTTTTTATACTTGTTAACTAGCTCGCCCCAAGTAAAGCCATTCACAAACTCGAAATGAATACCCGTCATTGACTCAACAAGAGTTAATAAATCTACAGAATAACCTTGAGGCCTACCAGATACGGCGAAATCCATAGGAGCCCAATCATTTTGATTAGATATCAATAAGGATTTAGCTTTAGTCACCGCCTCACGCTGATCGCTTGTTAAGATTAGTGGGCTTACCTGCGGTAACTGGCTGGTATCTACAGGCTTACGGTTAGAGGCAATTAAATTACCGGTTTTGCTAAATAGAAAAGACTCTACGCTGCTGTCTGCTTTCAGCCCCAACGCGGTCGCCGACATTTTATTTGCGACGGAAGACAACACGATGTCGATACCAATAACATGACGCGCAGGGTTACTCTCATGTCCTTCCACAACTAATGAGTATGTTTGACCTGTAATCTTAAGATGTTGAAATAAATAAGGTTTAGTCTTTTCCACTTCATTTTCTGTCGCGGACGTGAACCAAGGTCGAGAGGTTGGAAAATAATTACTTTCGGTCACTACATTATCTCGTAGCACGAAGTTTTCGTCGTAATATTGCGTACTACGAATTCTATTATTTTTATCGCCCCTAATATCTATGACCACCCAACGATCGGTATCTGCTGCGACAATTTTTTCTCGCACAATGGGTGATGACTCCAAATTAATTACTTGGAAGAAATCGTCGTTATCGGAACCAATATAAATACTATAAAAGAGAGGGTTATCTTTAACTGCTTCGGAAAGAATACTGCGAACTTCTTTTTTGGATAGCTTACCTTCAATAGAGCGACTAACTGAAGCAAGCAGTTTCGCGGTATTTTCTGCGTCTGAATCAAGCTTCCCGACATAGGCACTCAGCTCTTCAGAAGCCATAGTCAGCTTTGAAAGTGTATGCTCTGTCGCCATTTTCTTACTAAAATAATATTGAAGTGACACTGCCACAATTGCCGTTAGGATTGTAGCAATTAAAAACATCCCTCCGACAGTAAATCGGATCGATATCTTCTTTTGTTTCATAGTTATTCTATCCTTGAATAAACTTTAGCCAATTGACATTGGTGCGTCCCTAAACAGAATATCATTAATAATATGGGGATCCCCTTAAATCAACATAATATTCCATATAGCTCGCATACCTGCGAATTACTGTTCATTATTCGATCTTATTGTCGAATTTATATTCGCCATTTATAGACTAGACTTCTATTACACCAATACTGCACATAGCTGGCGATTAATTCACTAAACTAGAAACAGCTCACGCCTTTTATATGTTATATATAATAAATTTCACTTTATGCTATAAAGTTAGACATATAGCATTAACAAAAGATGAATTCGATTGCGTAGATCTTCAATGCTTTCGCCAATTCATGAGTATTATTAGGCGAATTTATGACGGATACCTTTTCTCCTTCCACAAGCACTATTGTCGCAAAAGATGCTAATAGTAATGAACATGCTGTGAGCGACTTAAATGTTTCTGAGTACCTTTCGAGCCCTTTTAAAATAGTATTTACGTTAATTTCTAAAAACTTTGAGATTGACGCTCAGCTCGGTCAAAAAATCACTATTAAGCGCTACATCAATGATACTGACAACTTAACGCTATCGCGTGTCTTCAACGGTATTGTGACCCAAGTTCAACTACTAGGGATGGACAGCAACCTTCAATACTCCAGTTATCAAGTCACCGTTAGGCCTTGGTTCTGGTTATTGAAGCACACCCACTCATTTCGCGTGTATCAAAACCTTTCAACCAAAGATATTGTCTCAGATATTTTTACTCAGGCAGGCTTCAGTGGCTCGTTTAAAACTGGCACTTTACCGTCCAGCAAACGTGAGTATTGTGTTCAGTACAATGAAAGTGACTTTGATTTTGTTACCCGACTTTTGGCGGAAGAAGGTGTTCACTACTTTTTCCAGCATAGCGAATCCGATCACTCCATGATGCTGCAAGATGCGCAAAGCCCATTTGAAAAATCGTCGACTAGTAAGTTGGACATGATTGAGGTTCCATCCGGTAGTAACCCGCTACTCGATAAGTGGATGCCACAAGGTGAGTTTCATGGAGCAAGTATTGAGCTTACAAGTTATGACTACTCACAAAGTAAGTTGGTGAGCAGTAAAGAAAAAAAATCGAGCCACTCTATTGCCAACAACACCAAGCTCGCGCGGCGCTACTATCCTAGCTTAGGGATCACCGGCGGCATGGAAGATCTTGCAAGTAACCTAGTTAAACGACGTATCGAACAGTTAGAGCAGCAATTCCAAACCTACCAAGCAGAAGCTCAGCACGACGCATTCGAACTCGGCACCTGGTTTTCTTTGGCAAGTCACTTAGACAAGTCACAACTTGGCGACTATTTGGTGACAGAACTTCACACTTCATACAATGGTGATAATCTTTGCTTTACTCGTATGAACCTTTGCGATTCATCGACGCCAAATTACCCCACTCCAATAGAAAAAGCACAAGTCCACGGTTTACAAAGCGCCATCGTCGCAGGTACTTCTGACGGTGAAATCAACCAAGATGATCAAGGCCGTGTAAGAATCCAATTCCATTGGGACACCGAAGCTTCAGGCGATAAAACAAGTTGCTATGTACGAGTGGCTCAGATGATGGCTGGTAGCGGTTATGGCACACAGTTCATTCCTCGTTCAGGACAAGAAGTGTTAGTGGCATTTATCGATGGCGACCCAGACCAACCCATCATCACTGGTAGCGTTTACAACAGTAAAAATGCACCGCCTTACAAAGAAGCTAACACCACAAAAACGGGAATCAGTACTAAGTTAGAAGGCTTAGCGAATGAGTTGTACTTTGATGATAAAAAGGACAACGAATTAATCTACATGCATGCCGCTAAAGACTTCACAACAGAAGTAGAAAATAACGTTACTGAAACCATTAAAGGTGAGTTAGCGCAAACCACCACCAAACAGGTCGCTATCACAACGGAAGACAACTACACATTGACCTCTTCTAAGGCCATTAGCGAAAAAGGTAAATCTATTTCCCTAGAGGCAGATGACACCATTGAGCTCAAAGTTGGCTCAAGCAAGATTACTATGTCTTCATCGTCTATCAGTATTGAAGCCACCAACATAGATATCAAAGCGAGCAGCGCTTTAAATCTAGAAGGGACAAACGTAACCAGCAAGGCGACTTCCGCGAATAAAGTTTCGGGCACGACTACCGCGCTTGAAGCGACGAGCTCAAACAGCATCAAAGGCCTTAGTGTAGCTATCAAAGCCGATACCACTTTATCCGCAGAAGGATCATTAAGTGCAGAGTTTAAATCTGGCCTCAAAGGTACTTTTGATGGCGGCGTAATGGGTGAATTAAAAGGCGCTATTGTCAAAGTTAATTGATGACAGCCCGACTAACGAATAGAGAACAAAAATGTATAAAAAGATTCCTTATCAGACAGGAAGACAATTACTAGATCGCTTTTCAAGTTCTGAGGAAGCTCAGTCACTTATCGGAGAAGATCTGGATGTAGAGCAAACAATAAAAATATTATCTGAGAACAACCTATACTTTGATTTGGTTCAGCTATTAGCACACGGCCTACCTGTAAGAGAAGCAATTTGGTGGTCGGCCTATTGTTTGGACATGAGAAGCGATGTTTGGTCAGCAACTCAAAAACAATGTATTTCAACAGCTAAAGAATGGGTAAAAGCACCCTCGGAAGAACTTAGGCGTAAAAGCGAGCTATTTGCCAACCGCCTTAACCTTAACTGTGGGCCATCTTGGCTTGCGCAAGCCGTCTTTTGGAATGGCGCAGGCAGTATTGTTGCTCCAGATTTGCCGAACGTCATGCCCGACCCATTTCTGTATTCGAAAGCGGTTGCAGGGTCGATCAATCATGCGGCTGCGCTACCAAATTGGGAAGGCATGGATGAGTTTTATAGGCAAGCGACAGACTTTGCGCTGGAATTAGCCAAAGGCGGTGGAGCTAAGGAGAGCTAAATGACATTAGCAGCAAGATTGACTGATATGCATGTTTGCCCAATGCAAACGCCAGCAGTACCTCCTATCCCCCATGTAGGTGGGCCAATTACGGGGCCTGGTGCACCAACCGTACTCATCGGCAATATGCCAGCTGCGACTATGGGCGATATGTGTGTCTGTGTTGGCCCACCCGACAGCATTATCAAAGGCAGTGCAACTGTGCTCATTAACAGTAAGCCTGCTGCTCGTATGGGCGATACCACTAGCCACGGTGGCAGCATAGTTCTTGGGATGCCTACTGTACTGGTCGGAGGTTAAACTCCTTACTTTTCATGAGGTTTCACAAAAACGTGATGTCAGTCCAGTTTATTGGATGTAGTTCAAACTTTTAGGTAAATATTTATTTTGAATGAGACTTTTCATAAAAAAGCTCTAGAATTAATAAATGTTAACAGGTGTTTACAATATATATGCTCTATATATTAATTATCACTTAACCTGTACCTAAAAATAACAACAAATTGCATACAGGACGTATATGACAGATATCGATCGTTTAATTGTTCCAATCTCAGAATCAGAACCATCAGGTTCATATCTTAAGCTAGATCGTAGTGCTTACCGTGGTTTAAGAAACAGTTATAACGCCGCTCAATCTTCATTCCGTCAACTTGTCGAAACTCCTGACGCTTCAGCGGATCCGGTCTTGGTTGAAACCAATACCCAAAACTGGACTGCATTACGCGAGATTTCCGAAGAGACGTTAACCACCAAATCAAAAGATTTAGAAATTCTTGGCTGGTATATCACTAGCCAATTATTCACTTCTGATCCTTATAAGAATTTGGCAGACGCTATCCCAGCACTTAGCGCTCTTGTGAATACATTTTGGGACACATTAAACCCAACCCCACCGGAAGCAAAAATCAAAGCAACAGACGACGCAGGTAAAGCGCGAGAAATTGCAGAGTTTCGAACCAGGCCCTTACTTCAACTAGTCGGTGAATCTGTCGATTCAACTTCGTTTTACGTCCCTTTCCAAATGCTTGGATTAGTAGGTGACGTTACCTTCGGCGATTATTTGCTAGCTGAACGAAAAGGAAACATGGCAAGCCTCAAGGAGACTGCTCTTCAATCGTTCGACCAAATCACGAAAGAAACATTATTGCACTTAGTCGCCATTCACGCTGAGCTAGAGTTAGCAGAGAAGACTCTCGCAGAAAAATGCCAATCTGTTGGTGCTACTGTAATCAGTTTCAACTATGTCAAAACCAACACTCGCGATCTAATCAACGCGATCCACTTTCTGGTTGGTGAGAAGTTTGACTTCTGGCCTGTCGATGACAAGTTCCACCTAATTGAGCAGCAAGCGGCTCAAACACCTACGGCTCCAGAGAATGTTTCTCAGCCAGAAGGTTCGCAGTCATCTGCTGTAGAACAACCGCAAGCTCAACCTGCCGACGCAGCGCCTGTGCAAAGTGTCGCAACGCAGGCCGTTACACAAGTCGTGGCTTCAAGCATCAATGGCATTGTCAGCCGTGACCATGCGTTTCAAGAAATTCGCAAAATTGCGGATTATTTTAAAGAAACAGAACCGCATAGCCCTATCTCCTTCCTATTGGAACGTTCAATCCGCTGGGGCTATATGAGTTTCCCTGAACTCCTTCAAGAAATGATCGGTGCCGAACGAAATGTCATCGAGCAGATTAACCAAATGACCGGAATGGACCAAGCCGAAAAGACAGATCTATCGGGGAAGTCAGTTCCAGTTACCACTCAGGCTCAAGGGGTTACTCCTTCAGCCAACATCACTATTCCTGAGGCTCCGGCACAATCGCCAACTCAAGATAGTGTTAATAGCACAACCGATACAACTCAAAGCTCTGAACCAACATCCAGTGAATCGTCTAGCAGTTTGCAAGACTTTGAATGGTAAAAATAATTTTATGCGTTAAGCAAGGAGAAAGTAATGGCTTCTATTTTTATGAGAATTGATGGTACTACCCCTAAAGGTGCAGCAACTGTAGAAAAGATCGGAGGCAAAGATGGTTTCTTTGCACTTGATAGCGTTTCTTGGAGTGCAGTACGTGGTGTTGGTATCGATGTTGGTAATGCTAACAATGCGGACCAAGGTATGGTCGCACTTGGTGAAGTAAACCTAACTCGTGGTTGTGATGGTGCTACACCTTACCTAACGACCTTCCTTTACGCTCCAGGTGGTGAAGGTAAAACCGTTGAAATCGTAATGACTAAACCTAACCGTGAAGGTTCTGGTGCAGATCCATACCTAATCGTTACATTGAAAGCTGCTCGCATGTCTAGCTACAACATGGCTGCGACTGATGGCTCGCTACCTAACGAATCTTTCAGCCTTACCTACACAGAAATTTCTAAGGCTTACTACATTGAAGCTGAAGGCGGCAAGATCGAGAAAGGTCCTGAAGTTGGTTTCGATGCAACTACAGCTAAAGTTACTTCTACAGCTAAGTAATTGATCAAGGAGAGTTACCGTGGCACTGAATTCCCAACATAAACGCGTAAGTAAGAACCGCGTAAGTATTACCTATGACGTTGAAACTAATGGCGCTGTAGAAACCAAAGAGCTCCCTTTTGTTGTTGGGGTGATTGGTGACTACTCAGGTCATAAGCAAGACAAAGAAGAAGTTGAAGATCGTACCTTCTACAACGTTGATAAAGACAACTTCGACACTGTTATGAAACGTGTAGGTCCTGAGTTATCTCTTAAAGTAGATAACGTTCTTGCTGAAGACGACAGTCAGTTTGAAGCTAGCCTTAAATTCGATTCAATGAAGGATTTTGAGCCAGAAGCGATCATCGATCAGGTTGAACCGCTCAAGAAACTTGTTGAAACTCGTAATCAACTGAAGGTACTTCTTTCTAAAGCCGATCGCTCACGCGACTTAGAAAAATTACTCAAAGAAGTTTTACAAAGTGCAGATACGATTAATGCCCTTTCTGATGAACTAGGCATTAAAGAAGAAGGAGCTGAGTAATGAGCACAGAAACTGAAAATCAAGCGCAACCCGAAGCAGCGGAAGGTTCCCTAAGCTTTTTGGACCGTGCGATTGAAGCAACCACTCAAACTCCAGCAGATACAACTAAAGAGCTGTTCTCAGTACTGACTGAACAAGCGCTATCTGGAACCGTAACGTGGGACAAAAACGTTACTAAAACCATTGAGAATGCGATCTCTGAAATCGATAAAAAGCTTTCTAAGCAGCTTTCTCAAGTTATGCAGCAAAAAGACTTTCAGAAACTTGAAGGCTCTTGGCGCGGTTTACAGAAACTGGTTAAAGAAAGCGAACTTGGCCGCGACCTAAAAATCAAGATGGTCGATTTCACTCAAGAAGAGCTGCTTGACCAATTTGAAGACGCTCCGGCTATCGATCGTAGCCCGCTTTTCAATGCTGTATACCAAGATGAGTTCGGTACTGCAGGTGGTGAACCTTACGGTACGTTCATCGGTGACTACGAGTTTAGTGCGAAAGATGAAGACGTAGCACTACTTCGCTACATGGGCGAAGTTGCGGCAGCGTGTCATGCTCCATTTGTAGCAGCAGCTAATGCTGAAATGTTTGAATTCAACGACTTCCAAACATTCTCAGAAGGTAAGCCTGTCGCAGCTGGTTTTGATTCTCCAGCTTACGCAGCATGGAATGCATTCCGTGAAAGTGATGACGCTCGCTACGTTACACTAACACTACCTCGTACGCTTGCTCGCCTACCTTACGGTGACAAAGGTCTTAGCACTGATGTTTTTGCCTATGAAGAACTAGGTACAGACATGGACGGTAACCCTAAACCGACAAGCAACGACGAGCTAGTATGGTCTAACGCAGCGTACGATCTTGGTCTGAAAATGACTCAAGCTTACACTGCATCAGGTTGGTGTACTTCTATTCGCGGCTTGGATAACGGTGGTAAAGTAGAAAACCTACCTAACCTTACTTTCAAATCTGAAGCTGGTGACCTACTTCAGCAATGTCCTACTGAAGTAAACCTAACTGATGAACGTGAAAAAGAGCTTTCTGATCTTGGTTTCCTACCGCTAGTTCACTATAAAAACTCAAATTATGGTGTATTTATTGGTGGTCAAACAACTCAGAAACCTAAAACCTTTACAGACCCAGATGCAACGGCAAATGCTGCAATTTCTGCACGTTTACCTTACATCATGGCGAGTAGCCGCATCGCGCATTACCTAAAAGTAATGGGCCGTGACAAGCTAGGTTCTAACCTTGAAGCTCCTGATATTAAACGTGAACTGCAATTGTGGATCGACCAATACACTAACGCTGGTGCAATTGGTAACGAACAACGTGCTAAGACTCCTCTATGTGAGTCGCGCATTGAAGTAGTAGAACAACCAGGTAAACCTGGTGCGTACTCTGCTGTAGCTCACCTAAGACCTTGGCTACAACTTGAAGAATTGACTACGTCGGTTCGAATGGTTGCGAAGATCCCAGGTTAATCAGGAATTGGCCGGAGCAATCCGGCCATAATTTTGTATGAAGTTAAATACAGAGTGGCAAGAACAATTCAACTCCCTAGATAACACAGATAATACTTTTCTCGTAGAAGCTTTATCTCTGTTATCTGAACTCGACAAACAGGCGCTTCGATCTAAAGCGTCACTCATCTCACTCATTTCTAAACTCATCGCGACTATTGATAGTACGTTAAGTCTGCAGCTAGATGAAATTATCCACGACGATGACTTTCAAAAGCTTGAACGTAACTGGCTTGGCTTGAAACAACTATCCTCTCTTCCAGTAAGTTATCAACGCACAAACGTTAAGTTGCTTGATATGAATTGGGCGGAGATCTCGAGTGATGTAAATCAGGCTTATTCAACCAAAGCCAGCGACTTATACAACAAAATCGGTAACAACGAACTTAATACACTAGGCGGACACCCATTCGGCTGTATTACTTTCACCCACCCTATCTCAATGGATATCGATTTTGATGCTGACTACGACGATCTATTCACACTCGAACTGCTCGGTAAGCTTGGAGAAATAACTCTCTGCCCTATGCTTTTCTCACCGGTGGCGACTTTCTTCGGAGAGGATGGCGCTGACTGGCTTTCTGACACTGACCGCATCAACAAGATTTTAACTGGTCCGGACTTTCAAGCGTGGCAAGAACTCAGAAACAAACCAAGCTCTCGCTTTATTGGCATGGCCTTACCCCAAGTTCGTGTGCGCAAAGCCTATAAGAATCGTAAAGTCGGCTTCATTTATAATGAGCAAGGCCAAGGAACTTGGGGCTTAGCCAACGTCGCCTTTGCGTCCACCATTATGAGAGAGTTTCAGCGTGTTAATTGGTTTGGTTTCCTCAAGTCTCGCTGGAACGACAAGTTACAAGGCGCTGTGATTAATCTTCCGAATAACTACTATTTCGATAGCTACCTAGAAAAGCCTGTTATCGACGTCGCTTTGTTTGGTCAAATTTCTAATTTTTATGCCCAAAGTGGTTTTATCCCTCTGACCAAAAGCCCGTTAACTAATAAGCTTTATTTCAACGGTAATAACTCAATTTGGCAATGTGGTCATAGTGACAATGACAAAGTGTTGACCCAAATTCAAACAACACTAATGTCCTGTCGAATTGCCCACTACTTGAAAGTCCAAGTTCGTGAAATGATCGGAAGTTTCAGTAGTGCAGCCGAGTGTGAATTGTATCTCACCCACTGGATAGAGAAATTCGCGAGCAACGTATCATTCGCTAATGAAGAGACGCTTTCCAAATACCCTCTTAGTTTCGCCAAAGTCAGCGTTACAGAGTCAACTTCCCTAGCTGGGAGCTTTTCCTGCACGTTAAGAATCGTGCCTCAATACCAATTTGACCACTTCAGCGGTGAAGTTGTCTTAACCACTGATTTGGATGAGGTAGCCTAATGAGTTTTTGGGAAACCTTTGTGAGTGACTCTAAACCTTATCAAGATGCTGAGGTCGAAGACATTAAGTTCCACTTAACCAAATTACTAGAAGCTGAAGCCTCACTATTAGACATTGACGATCGTTTGGTTGAAGTAAATCGCTCTAACCTTAAGTTTGGTATCGAAGATATTCAACTACTTAGCGCGACTTTAGAAAGAACACAGCTTGCGGTTCGTATCGAAACTTGGATTAAGAGTTTTGAACCGCGTTTAAGCCAAATAATGATAGAGCTAAATGATAGAAAAGAAGGCGATAACTCCCTGTCTTTCAACATCATAGCTAAGGTTAAAACCCTTCACGGAGAGCAAGAGCTTATCTTTGATTCAAAAATTGCGTTAAACGACCTAGCAACATCATTAGAAGAGGATAGCTATGACTGATCCCATTATGCGCTATTTTGAACAAGAGCTAGCGTTTGTACGTCGCTCGTTAGGCCAATTTGGTCAAGAATATCCTGGGCATGCTGAAAAGCTCAATATCCACCAAGGTAAAATTGAAGACCCTAGCATGGCGCGTTTATTGGACGGCGTAGCATTATTAAACGCTAACGTCGAAAAGCGCCTTTCTGAACAATTACCGGAAGTAATAGAAGGTATCCTTGGTGTTTTGTATCCGTCATATATTCAAACGGTACCAAGTGTCGCATATTTAGAGTTAGCAATTGAAGACGGCCCCGTTGAAGCTTCAGTCTTGCCTAAAGGTGCCCTATTCTCTGGCTCAAGCACCCAGCAAGAATGTTTATTTCGTACTGTCGATGAGTTAAAAGTCGCACCTTTTAATCTAAGTAACATTAAAGCACTGAGTGCACCTTTCAACTTTAACCGTCCAAGAACAGCGAACCAAAGTACAGCCGTTATTCAGCTATCATTGAGTACTGGCGATCCTGACGTTCATTTCAATCACCTCAACTTGGACGACTTAGACTTTTTCGTTAAGGGCTTTGAGAATAATGCCGACTCTCTGGTAGAACTTCTTCTTAGCAACACACTTTCCATTTCAGTTTCAGATAGTGAATGCAACCGTCATATGACGCTCGACAGCCACCAGCTGAAAAATCGCATTAGTGACTTAGAGTTCAAATTTCTTCCAGAATATGGCAACCAATTTACTGGCTACCAACTGATTAATGAGTTCTTTTTCTTTAAAGAAAAGCGCCAATTTTTCAGGCTAAAAGGCTTTGGCCAATACGCTAAACATTTCCAAGAATCTGAAATTGTTATCAACTTGTTCATGTCTTCATTGCCGTCTGAATTCATTCGTCTTTTCAATAAAGACGTCTTTAAGCTAAATGTAATCCCTGCAGTAAATCTATTTGAACAAACCGGTGAACCTATTTCATACGATCATCGAACGTTGTCAGTCCCAGTAAATGCGGATGCTCACAGTGACAGCAATATCGAAATCGTAGAAGTTCAGAACGTTTACGAGATAACCCCTAATGGAGAAGTCCCACTCGTACCACTATTTAGAGAAAAATACTCACAAAACCAACAATTTGATTATTGGCAAACCAAGCAAGATTTATTTGGTGATATGAGCATTGCTTTATCCCTATCTCAGCCTTCCGATATGGAGTTCACCAAGTTATTGGGCACGAATCTACTGTGTACAAACGGCAGGCAAGCTTGCGGCGTAGAAGGTACATTGGAGTGTTTAGAAAGCATCGATTTGCCTGGTGATTTTTCTCCGATTTATCCACCTTCTGCACCGATTACTCGCGAGGTAGATCAAAACATGCACTGGGAGTTTGTTAGCTTACTAAACACCAACTTTTCGTCGTTACTACAATCGCAAACGCCAGCAGCAGATTTGAAACAAATGCTGAGTTTGTGTAGTCGAAGCCAAGTGTCTGCCTCTGAAATTCAAATGATTCACACCGTAGAATTTCATTCTCAGGTATCCGCGATTCGAGTATTGGGAAAAAACATGTTTGCACCCGGCACTGAAATCGAAATCACGCTCGATGCTACAGGTCCATACCTAGCCTTTTCTGACGTACTAAACCGTTTCTTTCAACAGTTTTGTAGTTTCGACCGCTACGTTCAGGTCAAAATTCGTGTTTATGGCAGAGATGGTATTGCTAAGCAGTACCCTAAAATTCACGGTAGCCAATTATGCCTGTAACTACTCGTATCCTTTGTCTACCGAGGGCTGAACAATGAGCCACTTTGTTCAAGATCTAGCAAAGCAACCTGAGCGATATGAATTCGTTCAGGCAATGAGGCTGTTAGAAAGTATGCAGTCTCGCAGTCAAGTTCCATTTGAAATGGAGCTTAAAGCTGAAGCGATGCCAACAGGTAACCCTCAGGAAATCCAATACTTTTCATTTAAAGGCAACCGCGCGAAACTTAGGCTCGCAAAGCAAGCACTGTCTGGCGTAAAAGGCGTCATACCTAACTACATCTACGAAGAGTTGTTAAATGCCCTTCACAATGAAGATCATGCCCTTAAAGATTTCTTAGACGTCTTCAACCAAAGACACTTTGAAATCACTTATCGCGCCCATGTTCAGCGTTGGTTGCTCGTAGAAAGTGAACAAAATCCAAAAAAAACTGCATTACTTAATCACTTCGCAGCGTTAGGTAACCGCCATAGCCAGTACCTTCAATATTCATTATTGCTTAATCAGCAAAGTCGAAGCTTAACTACATTGGCTCACATTCTGAACGACTTTTTTCCATACTCGATCAGCGTGGAGTGCAAAACTAGTGAACGCAGACAGTTACCTAATGATTCACTGACTCGATTAGGTACTCAACGTCAATTCAACAGTAAGCTCGGACAAGGTTTTTTATTGGGCAAAACTTGTCTAGCGCACTTTAATAACCTCAATATTTTCGTTACGCCCACGAGCCAAAAAGAGTTTTATGAAATCCAGAAAGACGGTCACCTAGCGCAGTCTATGTTGGATTTGACCCAGCACTATTTAAGAGACAGTACTCCCGTTTCGATATATCTCAGCGTTATGCGCTCTTATCTATCGAGACCGACCTTATCTGGCAATGCAAACGTTGCTGCACGTTTAGGCGAAGTCGATTGCCTTGCACCTGAGCGTAACCCTAACCAAACCGTAAAAATCTTGCTTTTGTAGTTCCCTAATACGGCATATGTAGATTACAGAGATACAAGGAATTTAATATGACACAAGTAACTCTCACCAACCTCGTAGGAAAACTCTCGCCTGAGCTTAAGCAGGCGCTAGAAGTTTCCGCCGGGGCGGCTATGAATCAAGGCGTAGGAGCCATCGAAATCGAGCACTGGATTCTTCAGCTCATTTCGCAAAAAGACGCCAAGCTGACTTCGTTGTTTGACACGCAAAAAATCAGTGTCGACACCGTAGTGAATGAGCTTTCCAAAAAGATTTCTATGCTACAAAAAGGCAGTGAAGGTCAACCAACGTTAAGTCATGGTCTGACTGAAGTGATTAAAGATGCATGGATGATTGCCTCAGTAAACTATGGCCACGGTGAGATCGTGAGTTTGCATTTGGTTCAAGCGCTCATGCAACAAAACGTTCTGGGCGTCACTACATTACAACTTGAAAGCCTAAGCAATGTTTCACTTGAATCACTGCAAGGTCTTATCCGTAAAACGCCGATCGCACGTAGCGCTGCCTCATCAACCACAGGCGCTGGTGGCGTAGATACGACACCGTCAGGAAACGATGCTCTAAGCAAATATACGGTTAACCTTACTCAGCAAGCCTTGGATGGCAATATTGACCCTATCTCCGGGCGCAATTCTGAAGTACGTAAAGCAATCGATATTCTTTGCCGTAAACGCCAGAACAACCCAATTATGGTCGGTGAACCTGGCGTTGGTAAAACAGCGGTAGTTGAAGGCCTAGCGCTACGCATCGCCGCAGATGAAGTCCCTAGCGCACTACAAGGCGTTCAGATTCACTCTCTTGACCTTGGTCTTCTTCAAGCTGGCGCAAGCGTAAAAGGCGAATTTGAAAACCGCCTTAAAGATGTGATCAATGAAGTTAAGAGCTCAGAAGTGCCGATTATCGTATTTATCGATGAAGCCCATACTCTGATTGGTGCCGGTGGCGCTGCAGGTCAAAATGATGCAGCGAATCTACTGAAACCAGCCCTAGCACGTGGCGAGTTCAAAACAATAGCAGCGACCACTTGGGCTGAGTACAAAAAATACTTCGAAAAAGATCCAGCATTAACACGTCGTTTCCAAGTCGTAACCATTGAAGAGCCAAATGCGGAAGATGCAATGCAAATGTTGCGCGGTGTTGCCGCTTCATTGCAATCTCACCACGGTGCTTTCATTGCAGAATCGGCTATTGAAGCTGCGGTAAACCTATCCATTCGTTACTTACCAAGTCGTCAGCTTCCAGATAAAGCAATAAGCTTGCTAGATACAGCAAGTGCCCGAATCGCTCTCACGCAAGGCGCTAAACCTGAAGTTTTAGAAACTCTTGAGCAAACCATTCGTTATCAAGAAAACGAAAAATCAGCTCTAGAGAAAGAAGATGCCCTATTCTCTAACAGCGCTGAAGAAATCAAAGAACTAGCTGCTGAGATTGAGTCAAACCAGAAATCGCTCGAAGCGTACTACGACCGTTGGGAGAAGGAAGTAGAGCTTGTTGACCAAATTAAAACGGTACAACAAGAAATAACAACTCAGCAAGAAGAAGGCAACGTAGAACAAGAGAAACAACAACAGTTAGACCAACTACGATCTTCACTATCAACTCTACAAGGCGAAGAACCTTTGGTTCATGCAATGGTAGACGACAATACCATCGCTCAAGTTATTGCAAACTGGACAGGTATTCCAGTGGGCAACATGATGAGTGATGAAATCGCTAAGCTACTGACTCTAGAAGATGAGTTAAATAAGCGCGTTATTGGTCAAGATGTCGCTAAAAATGAACTCGCTAAAGCAATTCGTATTTCAAGAGCAGGCCTCACTGATAACCGTAAACCCATCGGCGTATTTTTGATGTGTGGACCAAGTGGTGTGGGTAAGACTGAAACCGCGATGGCACTTGCGGAGCAATTGTACGGTGGTAGCAACGATTTAACCGTTATCAACATGACAGAGTTCAAGGAAGAGCATAAGATCTCGATGCTATTGGGCTCACCTGCGGGTTATGTTGGTTTTGGTGAAGGTGGCGTTCTGACCGAAGCCATTCGTCGTAACCCATATTCCGTTCTCCTACTTGACGAAATGGAGAAGGCACACCCGGGCGTCCATGATTTGTTCTATCAAATCTTCGATAAGGGCCATATCAAAGACAGCGAAGGCCGCACCGTCGACTTCAAAAACACCATCATCATCATGACTTCAAACGCTGCTGACCAAGCTATTTGTGATGTATGCGCTGAGTCGTCTGAAAGAATTGATAATGATGAGCTACTTGAAGCCATCCGCCCAGACTTACAGCAGTACTTCAAACCAGCGTTTTTAGGCCGCACAACTATCGTGCCTTACTACCCTCTCAATGATGAAGAGCTCGCTAAGATCACTGAGATTTCACTCAACCGTATCAAGAAGAAACTGGCTGAACAGTATCAAGCAACATTTACGTGGGATGCTGACTTCGTGCAATTCGTTGTCGATAGAAACACGGATCCAACAACGGGCGGGCGTGCAGTAGAGCAAATCATTAACCGTTCTCTCATGCCTAGACTTGCGGAAGAGTGTATTGGCCGATTAAGCCGAAGTGAACCAATCACTCAAGTAAGCGTTACCGCAACGAACAATAGCCAAGACTTTGATTTAACCATTAGTTAGTAAAATAGAATGAACAGCAGAATCGGCAGCAACATCGTTACACATTCAATCATCAACTTATCTCTTAGAGTTAAGTTGATGTTGGCGATCATGGCGGTTTTGCTGTTCTCTATTACATTGAACGCCACATTAAACTATTTCAATTTCGAAAAGAGGCTCACAGACACTTCAGACTCCATTTATCAAATCGTTCTCGATGAAACTGAGAACGACATAAAACAAGCCCTTAGCTTAGGCCTACCACTTTCTGCTATTTCCAATATCCAAAGCTTACTGGATAGACGTGTTCAACTTGCCGATGGCATAACGTCTTTAGCGGTCATGTCTAATCAAAACCAGGTTCTATTCAGCTCTGGTAATCCGACAGACAACGCAAGTCGACTACTTTCTGTCGAAATCATTAACTCTTTTGGATTGGTTGAAGGTGAGATTAGACTCTACTACTCCACACAATCTCTCGCTAAACAGAAATCTTGGATTCTAAAGCTTCAGGTTCTCTATTCCGTTACCTGGATTATTATTTCAAGTTTCGTTGCGTTTATTGCACTCAAATATTTATTAAAAAGTATTGTTGGCCGAGTCAACCGTGCGAGCGACATTCTTAACGACAATACTGACAACCAAGCGTTACTGCCAACGCTAAACGAAGCACATAAAGCATTACAGTCTCCGAAGAACCTTACTTGGTTTGCGAGACTGAAGGCAAAACAATTCCCTCTGCTTATTATCACGCTAGCGATTATCCTAACGATCATTGCAAACCTTGCTGTTTCGTATCAGTCGCTCGAAAAATTTTCGCAGATCTATGAGGTCAAGCTTGAGCAGAAATCTAACTTAATTGGTGATTCATTAAATCAAATGATCCAGCGACTGCTCGATCAAGGTGTCCCGGCAGACCGGCTAAACGGATTGGAAAATGAATTCGCATTTTACGTCGATAAACACGAAGAAATTTTAGCCATCAACTTCCAGAGTGACAATGGGCTTGCTTACCATTATCCGGATAATGCTGTACATCATGAGGCCATCCGAGAAGCCAAGTTCTCCGTCAAAAACACTGCGAATATCGAATTGAGCGTGACCACAGATAACAATCTAATTATCAAGCTTCTAAAAGAAAGCGTCATGGACATGATCACCGTACTGGTTGCTTCCTGTTTAGTCGTGGCAGAGATCATCCTCTTCATGTGCAATTTCATGATAATTTCGCCATGGAACCAAGTGAAGAAAGTATTCATGATGCTGAATCGCGATGTGGTGAATCACGTAGCGAAGATATCGTCAAAGGACGAAATAGGTAAACTTCTTGAGTTAGCGAACCGTTCAATAAAACAGCTTCATCCAGAACAGAAGTCTTCACCAATTGATAAACAAGATTTTCGCTTCATACGCTTACCTTTATTCTTATTAGTTTTCTCAGAAGCATCGTCATTAGCGTTCTTCCCAACCTACGTTTTATCACTGGACAGTTCCAATGGCTGGATTCCGGCGAGCTTGATTACTAGCCTACCCATTTCTCTGTTTATGCTGTGCTGGGCTGTATCACTGCCTTTTGCTGGATATTGGTCTGACAAAGTTGGTCGACGCCGTTCTTTGATGACGGGGGGGATTATTACCAGCGTCGGTTTGGTTGCGACAGCCTTTGTGCCAACAATCGAACTCCTCTTAATAGCACGTGCTTTCACCGCGGTTGGCTACGGCATTGTTTTTATTTCGGCTCAAGGCTACGTGTCTGACACCACAAATGACAGCAACCGTACTAAAGGCATGGCAACCTTCCTTTCGTCGTTCTTTTCCGGCTCTTTATGTGGCGCGGCTATCGGTGGGATATTGGCAGAGAAATTAGGTTACTCAGCCACATTTTTATTCGCAGGGATACTCGCCGGCCTTAGCGTAGTATTGGTCAGGGTTTTCTTTGAAAAGTCCACATCCAACAACACCAGTAAACCAGTCAAGTTAAGTGACTTCAAGCTGCTGCTAAGTAATAAATACTTTGCACTTATTACGATATTTAGCGCCATTCCAGCAAAAATTGTTTTAACTGGTTTTTTATATTACATCTGTCCTGTCTATCTACAATTTCTAGGAGAAAGTAGTTCTGTGTCCGGCCGAGTCATCATGGCATATGGTTTGGCGATCATTTTAATTTCACCATTGAGCGCTATTCTTGTCGATAGGCTAAAAAATAAAATGGCGTTCATATTTATTGGAGGGATGCTTTCTTCTATCGCTCTACTGAATTTCTATTTTTTCCAAGGAACGTTAGGCTTATTACTGATCGTTATTATTGTCGGAATTGCTCACGGAATTTGCGTATCTCCACAAATACCGCTGGTGATTGATCTACTTTCAGGCCAAGGAATAGAAAAAGGAAAAATAATCGGCATTTTCAGACTCACCGAACGTTTAGGTAATATCGCAGGACCAATGCTGGCTGGCGTATGTTTGAGTATATTTGGTTATGATCAAACCATTGTTATTTTCGGCGCAGCGTTACTTGCAAGCTCCCTAAGCTTGATCGCCTTTTTCTCAGTATTCTTGAAATTCGATAAGCAAAAACTTGGAGTACAATCATGAGGTTATTACTCTTAATTATTAGCTTAGCCGTTCTGTCCCCTCTGTCTTGGGCCACACAGTCGCAAGAAAAGCATGTAATATTGTTGTTATGGCGCGGTATAACAGATGCTGAACAAGGCTTTATGAATTACCTATCTCAGCGAGAAAATGTTCGCTTTACGATTCTCGATGCTAATAGAGATAAGCTAAAACTCGCAGAATATATCGATAGCCTACGCTACAAAGATGCTGATTTAATATACTCATTCGGAACCACTATCACGCTTAATTTACTCGGCACTTACGAAGCACCTAGTGATTTTCGCCTGAATAACTCCACGCCAGTAGTATTCAGTATTGTCACTGATCCTATCGGCTCTAAACTAATTCCAGATATCAACTCTAATGCACGTAATTTCACAGGTGTTAGCCATATTGTTCCGCACGAAATCCAGTTTAAAGCCATTGAAAAGCTAAATAACATTTCGAAAATTGGGGTTATTTATAATCCTGATGAAAATAATTCAGTTCTTACAGCAAATAAGATGATGGAATTATCGGAAAGTTATAACAAGCGTGTTATTTTGTACCCTTTGGAAGTAAACAAAAATAAATCGAACAGCAGCCTTATTAATAAGACCGTCAGCCAAATGAAAAGTGATGGTGTCGACCTAGCCTATTTGCCGCCAGATTCCTACATCATCGCTAAAGGTGGTGAAGTCGTCACTGCGTTGCACGATATGGATATACCGACATTTTCAGCCACTGAAAGTCCGATAAGAACTCATGAAGCTCTATTTGGAATAGTGAGCCGTTACTACAACGTAGGTCAATTTGCAGCCCATAAGGCCGAGCTAATATTGAAAGGTACAAGCAAAGCAAATGACGTCGCTATGGAATCACTTAGCCAATATTCTTATATCGTCAACATAAAGGCTGCAAAGAAGCTCGACTACTACCCTCCAGTATCTATTTTGAAAATTTCCGAAGTAATAGGAAACTCTAATGATGTTAGATAGAGTAAAAAATTTGAGAGTACCGCTGGTGGCTTGCCTTTTGACAGCATCATGGTCTTTTTCTGCTAGCGCGGAACTACAAATTGGTCCTTCACGCTTGCTATTAACAACGCAAGATTGGCCACCTTATCAAAGCTACGAGAACGCTCAAATGCAAGGCATAGCGCTCGACAAAGTAAAATGTGCGCTCGGAAAAATGGGCCAGCCTTACCAACTAACAATGACAAGTTGGTCCGACGCTCAGCTTCGAGTTCACAGTGGCAGCCAACATGGCTTTTTCGTTGCTACGCAAACCGCTGAACGAGACGAGTATGCCACCCTATCCGCCCCCATTGCACAGCAAACTCTTAGCTGGTATTTCGGACCAGGTGTTGAACCGAAAATTGATGAATTGTCAAAGTTAAACCTTAACTTTTCAGCGAAATTTGGCTCCAACAAATGGTTTTGGTTAAAACGTAACGGATTTAACGTCGTTAAGCAGCCGCGAGATGCTAAAGTATTACTAAAGCTTTTAAAACAAAGGGAAATTGATATTGTTTTAGAGGATGAATTGGTATTCCAAACTGAAATCAAAAAGGCGTCTCTGCCGTCTGACTACTTCAACTCTACAGTTTTGGATACTAAGGATATGGGCGTTTATTTCTCAAATAGATTCCTTAATACCTATTCAGGCTTTCTTGAAAGCTTTAATTCAGCCATATCAAAGTGCGAGGAGTAAACATTGTCCATCAGTGTTCACATGATTTCTGTACCTGCTGAAGAGGTTGTTACCTCACGCGTTACCTACCTACCAGAGGCTGGGGGTAGTTTAGGTCGTTCTCCATCTTGCGACATCGCTTTACCCGACCAAAGCAAAAACATTTCTCGTGTGCATAGCCAAATTTCATTAACGGATCGCGGCTATGTAGTTAAAGACGTCAGTAATAATGGTATGACGCTTAATGATAAAGCGCTTATCCGTGACAAAGAGTACCCTGTTACCGATGGCGACATCATCAAAGTGGGCAGCTATACCCTGCTAATCAGCATGTTGAATAATCCACAAAACACCGTTACTGAAACAGTTGCGGATGACGACTCGTTCTTAGACGGTTTTGATCTAAAACTAGACGACGGTGATGTAGATTTTTTGGACGATATGCCTGAACTCGCGCCTGAAAAGCCAAAACCCACTTTTTCGTCAAATAATGTACTCAGTGACGACCCGTTTGCTTCTGATCCATTTGAAGATCTCGAAGAAGCTCAAGTTGCGCCCAACGTCGAAATTGACGAAATCAGTCACTCGTCGGAAGCGATTAGCGCACCTTCAGACTTAGAGTACTTACCCGTTAATGTCGATAACAATACTCGTATCGAAGAGTCCATCGATAAGCTGATAACGCTAACGGAGAAAAACCAACAATATTTGCAGAATCCACAACTGCAGCAAAAAGCGTTGTTTGAAGCTTTGGAGAAGACCGTTGATCAATTCTTAAATGAATTCGCTCCAACCCAGTTAGAAAACCAATTCAGTGAATATGTATCTAGCGGAATGTTTTCTAACAAAGAAAAGAAGTACTGGAAGATCTACCGTAAACATTTCCAACATCGCCAAGACAATGGTGACTTCAGAAGGCAGTTTAAAGCTCTGTTTATGGAAAATATGCAAAAACATAGCGAGGAGCGAGAATGATACGCCTCGTTCTTCTAGCTTTCACTTTCTTACTAACGGCATGTTCGTCTGATCCTGTTGCAGTGGTCACTCAGCATACATTTACAGTTAAAGCTGATACCACGATCAACCAATACAACGATGACCAAGCTAACCCGGTTGTTGTAAGGCTGTATCAACTTACCGATCAACAGTTATTCAAACAATTGCCGTTTATTGATTTGTACAACAACGACCTACAGCTGCTAGCTGCGAACTTGGTTTCCAAGCAGGTTTTACCCGTTGTATTACCAAATTCTACACAAGAACTTACGCTCGACATCAACAAAAACACTCAGTATGTCGCAGCACTTGTCGAATTTGCCGATTATCAAAACAGCACAACTAAAACTGTTCAAATGCTACCTAGTGATCCTGAACAATACCTACAACTTAGCTTAACGGGTAACAAGGCTGAACTTGTGGTGATCACGCCCGACTCAAGTTGGTGGCAACTTTTTTAGTTCTGCATACATTGAAAAATAATAATAGATAGGGACACCACGTGGACGCTTTCAAAAAAGTAGTTTGGCAAGAAGGGATGTTTATCGCACCTCAGCACTTCCAACAGCAAGATCGCTATGTGCAAAACTACATTCGCCAAAACATCGAAACTTTAGCGGGCTTTGCCCCATTTTTCGGTATCACCGAACTGGTCATCAATCACGATTTACTTAAGATTGGTAAGCTATCGATTCCAAGCTGTGCGGGTATTTTCCCGGACGGCACTCAGTTCGATCTAAAAACTGAAATAGCAATCGACATTCCGCAAGGCACTATCGAAAGCGTAGTGTACCTAGCACTGCCTATCTCTTTGCAAGGTAATAATGATTACAGTGAAGATGGTCAAGAACAAAGTCGTTACCTAACTCGATCTATCAATGTGTTTGATACTTCTACTTCAGAAAACGCGAGCGTTGAAATTGACGTTGCACACCTGAACATCAGCTTAAAATTTGGAGACGAAGACACATCAGGATTTACTTTAATCCCAGTGGCAAAGATCTTAGAGATCAGTGATTCCGAAGAAGTTATTCTAGACAGAGCCTTTATCCCGGCTTGTTTACATTATGGCGCTTCTACTTTTCTTAGCGAACGAGTAAAAGAAATACACGCGCTAGTTAGTAACCGAGCGCAAAACTTGTTGAAGCGCATTGAAGCGGGTCAAGGACAGAAAAGCCCTCAATCTTTAATGCAAGATTTCCTTTGGCTACAAACTCTCAACACTTGGCTTCCATGGTTCGACTTAACAATAAACAACGTTAAGCATCCTACACATCAACTGTATTCAAAGCTTAAGCAATTTGAAGCTCAAGTAATGGCACTTACTCCAGCCATTCCTGAGCCTTGCGCGCCACTTAAATACGACAGTTTATACAATAACTTTAACCCGTTATTTTCTAACCTAAGAAGCTTACTTACTTTGGTTCAGCAAGACTCCGTTATTGAGTTTAAATGGGATACAACGTTATTCGAAAAGCGCCGCTTGCTACGTACGCTTATTAAAGATCCAAGTAGCGTCTACAATCGTCGCTTCGTACTTAGTGTGAAGTCAGACATCAGCAGTACAGAACTCAATGAGCTATTCCCTATCTCGGCTAAGCTCAGCAGCAACAACAAGATTGTTGAACTGGTAAGAAGTTCATTGTCAGGGATTCCTCTTTCTCCACTGCCGATCGCACCAAGTGAACTGAAACCAATGCAAGGCGTGGCGTATTTCGAAATTGATACTAAGGATAGAAACTGGCTAGATATGTTAGACACACGTGATGCGATAGCTCTTCATGTTGACGCGCGTATTCCAGATCTTGAAGTCATACTTTACGCGCTGAGATAGCAACATGGATTACTTAGACGAAGAAACGTTAGTTATTGATAGAGCGGAGCCCAAGGCTTCGAAAGCGGCTGATGAACACAGTTTTTCTAAACTCATCTCTGTTCACTCAACCAGTACTCAAGAAGAGTTTCTGCGCCATTTTGATAAGGCTGAAAATCAGTTAATCAATATCAGTAGCGAACTACTAACCAAAACTCTTAAAGTATCGACGTTATCCGAGCCCGAAGACTTAACCGTTTTTCGCGAACAACTGATCCACAGCATTAATGACATCAAGGCTCAAGCCACTGAACTCACCTACCCAATTGCTGTCATTGATAAGCTGTGCTTTTTATACGCTGTTGTCCTCGATGAATTTATCATTTATACCGATTGGGGAGAAAAGCGAGGCTGGGAGAATAAGACTTTATTAAGTGAACTCTTCGGTATGCGTAACGGTGGTGAACTCTTCTTCTCAGTTGCTGAAAAAGCAGCTCGACAGCCTCATAAGCTCATCGATTTACTCGAGCTCATTTATCTGTTTTTAAATATTGGTTTTAAAGGTCAATATCGAGATGGTGGTGCAGAACAACTTAAAGCTTTTATCCACCAATTAGAGCAAACAATAAGCCAGTACCGCACGGTAAGTGGTGTACATTGCCGAACAAAAGTAAAGTTACCGGAAATACGTAAACCTACTCGCCGCAAGCGCTACTTCATTACCAGCTTGTTTTTTTTCTGTCTGATTGCCACCAGCGTAGGACTGACTGAATTCTGGTACACTAAAACTCACCCTCAGCGGGCGCGCGACTTTAGTTTCCTTCCCGATTTTAGCCAAAGGTATATTCTTTCAGGCGAAACCCAAGATATCGTTTTCATCAGCCAAGATGACGATTTAGTCGCGCCACCACGGCATGCTAGTAAAGCCGACGCAATCGAGAACCCGAAAACCGATCTGTTTTCATCTATGACTGCAAATTGGTTGGTTCAACTCGCCACTTTTTCTAGTAAGAAGAACGCCGAAGCATTCATTGAAAAGCTATCTCCTTCGGTATATGAACCCGCTATCGACCCATACAAAAAATATTATCGAGTGATCCTGCGTACTGATTCAGCCGAACAAGCCAGAACAATTAAAGCTTGGTACGTAGAAAACGATGATATTAACGCCATTATTGTCCGCAATCCGGTACAAGACTTAAACAAGGAAGAGTCTAACTGATTATGCCTGAAGCAAAGAAACAACCAGCGAACAAAAAGAAATCAGCAGGCATTGCCTTCGCCTCATCTGTTATGTTCTTCACAATCGTGACGAGCATCGTTTGGTTAACTCCTCTCAACACATATTTAGTGGCAGCTTTGACTACCACAGCGATTATTTCGACACTTATTGGTGTCATTTGCTATTGGGTATTGATAAAAAGAACACCGAAATCAAAAGAACAAGCTATCGATAAAGAGCTTATCGAAAAACGTAAGAAACAACTCGCGTCTCACTTTCTTCGTATGATCAGTGGGCAGAAAAGAAAAATTCGCTTGAGTAGTCGCTACGACCAACCTATTTATCTACTACTAAGTGACGATCCGAGCAAAGACAAGAGTATCATTACCCAAATGGGTTACGAAGCTTACAAGCTAGATGATTTTGGTAATGACATTGAGTTCCCTATCTTATTTTGGGTATGCGAGCACTCAATCTTAATCTCCATAAGCATGGGAGATGACCAGCACCCTGAGTACTTAAAAACGCTTTGTCAGTCACTAAACTCATGGCGTCCGCGCCAAGCAGCAAATGGCCTATTGCTTACAACAGAAGTATCCAATTTGCTTAAGAATAACGAGCAAATTACTCAAGCTGCAGATGAACTCAAGTCAACCATTAAGACCTTTAATCAAGCGTTTGGCGTAAGCTTGCCGATTTATAACATTATCTCGAACATGGGAAGCATCAGCGATTTTTGCCAGTTCTTTTCAGCTTTCGATGAATCAAAACGTGATGATGTATTTGGTGCAACCTCTCCATACAACAAACACGGTGGTATTGATGCTGATTGGTTCAATGAAGAGTACGATCACTTAATTAGCCAGCTTATCGCTAATATGAGCAGTGCTCTTGCGGGACAACTAAATCAAGATTATCGAAACTCGATAGCTAGTGCCCCATTTCAGTTCGGTTTGTTAAAACAAAGCCTATGGCTATTCTTACATCGCTTATACCGAGGCGAACAACTCAGTGATGCACTTCAATTTAGAGGCTTCTACTTCACGCACGATGGTCAAAACTCTCCTCAGTCTGATTTGCTTGCAAGTACCGTCTCCTACTCAGCTGGTCACGAGTACTATCAGCAACACGAACAAATCCCAGTAAGCCAAACCTTATTTGCTCAACACTTAATGACGCACGTGATCCTTAACGAGCACGAATTAGTTGGCGTTAACAAAAGAAAAGAAAACACGCTTCTGTTCAACCAAATTGCATTTACTACTGCATGGGTCGGTTTGTTAGCGACTGCACTTTTGGTGATCAAATTCGATTTCGATTTTCAAAGCCAGCGTGAGAACCGCGCTGATAACATGTTAGAACGTTACAAAGAGGCTATCTCTGCGTCTCCATACGACATTGAAAATATGGCGGACAACATTCCTAACCTGTATTCTCTTCAACGGATCTACAGCCTCTACAATCAACCAGAGCCTTGGTATACGCTGCCGTTTATGCCGAACCCAAGTATCAAGCCTGAAATCGAACAAGCCTACTTTTCTGAGCTACAACGTGTATTAGTTCCGTCTATGGAAAAAACGCTAGAAAAAGATTTGTTCGTTTACGTCAACTTGGAAGATCAATCTCGAACTCTGTCTTTGCTCAATAACTATCGCCTACTCTTTAGTAAAGATCGTACCAACATTGAAGAGCTTAAAGCTTACTACGTGAAAACCTTACAGGACCAAGGCGAAGCAGACAGTGTAAGTATCGCTCAACTTAAAGTGCTGCTTAACGATATTTTTGAGCGTAACCTCATTCCTAAAAAGTCCAATCAAGACTTAGAAAGCTTAGCGAAAAAGGTAATTACTCAAACGGGCATCGAAACCTTGCTTTATGAGCACATTTTGAGCTCCCCTCGCTATGCAAGCCGCGTCGATATTCGAAATGAATTAGGTGATAACTTTAAGTCGATCTTTAGCTTTTCTTCGAACTACGTCGGCTACCTAGTTCCATATATCTACACGCCGACTGGGTTTAACGAACTTGATTTATCGGTTAGTTCCGAAGTGCTTAAAGAAGCTCTGCAATCATATGAAGGTGTTGCAGGTGCTTACCCTAGCGCCCTAGAGCTACACAGGATCAGCCGTGAGTTAAAGCAGACTTATCAAAATGACTACATAAATTACTGGCGCGATTTTATTCGTAATATCGAAGTCACCGGTGTCTCTAACCCTAGTGATTTAAACCGTGTATTAACAACCTTGTCCGGCGCATCTGATAACCCGCTATCCAGCCTATATACCACTATAACTAAGTACACTTATGTGGAATTGGCGACAGCGAATGATGACACTAAAACCAAAGATGCAAGCGCGGATTTACCTGTACAAGACCCAGATAAAAAGGAGTCTGCTCGTCAAATATCGTTAAGCTTCCAAGACTACAAAAAGCAGATATCACCAAACGATCAAGGTAAAAAGCCACTTGATAGCTTGCTTGCGTCGTTTATTGAAGCGAAAAAATGGGGCGACAAGTTTTACCAAACTAAAGAGCCGCAAAAAGTCGCGTTTGATACACTTTCAGCAACGTTACAAGCTGGGAACCCAATCGCGACGTTAGCAGGGCTAGCCGATGATCAACTTCCTTTGGCCAATGACATTACGACGAAAGTTGTCACCCAAAGTAACGAAATGATCATGTCACTTGCTCATGACTACATTAACAATGCATGGAATACAGAGGTATACCAGCCGTATCAACAACGACTCGCGTCCTTCTACCCATTTAATCAGCAGTCTAAATCTGACGTAAGTGTTGCAGATGTCAAAGCCTTCTTTGTGAACAACGGTATCTTAGATAAATTCTATCAAAACCGCTTGAGCAGCTTTGTCGCAAGCAACGATGACTCACCTTATCTACCAGGTTTATTACCGAGTACAGGGCTAATGCTTGCACCTGATGTATGGACCATGATGGATAAAGCGACGGACATAAAGAATGCCCTTTTCCTTGCGGATCCTTCCAATATCTTAATTAACTTCCAAGTGAAAGCGGTAGACATGAGCTCTGATTTAACCGAGTTTTCTATCATCGCTGATAAGCCTATCTTCACTTATCGTCATGGCCCAACATTATGGAGCCAGCAATCTTGGCAAGGCGATGCGAAGCTCATTGAGAAGCTTGGTATTGAATTAAATGCTCAAGAAACAACAGTGGGTAAAGAGAATGTAGAAGGTACGTGGAGTTGGTTTAGGTTAATTGGACCAAACGTGAACTTTTCAACGTCGCAGGACACTCAAGTCGAGTTCAGTTACGGAGAAAGCAAGGTTAAGCTGACCATCAAAACTCAAGGACAATCGAATCCATTTGTTCCAGGGTTCTTCTCAGGGTTCTCTCTTCCAAGTGGTATCTAATTCTACTCTCCTCAAAGACACTCAGTTCCCTACTCTAGATCGGGGGCTGAATGTCTTGGAAAAGTGGGGATTATTAAACATCACTCCACTCTCGCATCGCAGCTTCACCGCTCTGCACTCTCATTGGGGAATGGTGGTTATCAAACTCGCCGCCGAGCTCAAACACCGAACTTGTTTAAAGCAAGAAGCCGACTTCCTCAATTCCTACACCAATGGCTATTGGCCTGAGTTTTGTGATTACTTAACTTATAAGGGAATCGACTACCTAGTCGTAAAGAAGATCGAAGGCGCTCCCTTGTCAGCAGCTATGAGCATTCAAAATTTTCAATTCAGTTGGGTAAAGTCTATCGAGCGAGCACTTTGCGCCGTGCATCACACTGGCTATATCCACGCCGATATTAAACCGTCGAATATTTTAATAACAAACAGCAATGAACCGAGAGTCATCGACTTCGGGTCCATTCGCAAAATTGGCGAGAATCTTAGTGGTGTTCGTTTCGCTAGCTACAGCCCTTCATTCGCCAGCCCGAACATTTCCGAATCTAAAGGGCTTGCAAGCCCCATTGATGATTGGTTTAGCCTAGGTGTCACCCTAGATAAATGCATAACTGCCCATAGAGAAAGTGTTCAAACCGCCAAAAGTGGCCACAGCTCATCACCAACTCCCCTTCAGTTACCGAGTCACTACTCGGTAATTATGAATCGCATACAAAAAAGCGGATGATAGTTCACCCGCTTTACATTAAATAGCGTCTGCTATTCCGGTATCAGTAGTGATTCTAAACCACCAGCAACAGTGGTCGCCAACGCTGTAGGCGTTAGGCTCTCTTTAACGCTTTCTTTCAAAGTTTTACCAGAGAAGAAGTCTTTCACTTGCTGCTTTCTGACTGCTTTCTTAAATGCCTTTTCATCAGTTCCAGGGATAAAGTTGGTTTCCCCTCTAGCAGCATTTAACGCTTGTTTGGCACCCGGCTTATTACTCTCTAGCGCTATCTCGCTATTAGTAATAAAGCTACGAGCTTCTTCTTGAAGCACTGCATAAGCTTTCAAGGTCGACTTCTGGAAAGAGAGTTTAACCAACGCCGGATCTGTACTCACAGGACGGCCTAACTTAGCTTTAATCTTGCGCGTCAAACGCGTTTTCATACTAGGAGGCGGCGGAGTAACATCAGCAATACTCAAGAAATTATATGGAGAGCTATAGCAAGGCATACACACCATATAAGAAGCGATCACTGGAATCTCTTCCATTTTCATTTTGAACCAGTCACGGAAGAAATTTGCACCAATCACATGTTTCTTTTGATTTAAAAGCACGCATTCTTCTTTAAACTTTTTGAATTTTCTTTCCATTACCCATTTATCGTAAAGGCCGCGGAAGAAGTTGAAAACAGAAAGTACCGCTTTAACGATACCAGTAACTGTTGCGCCAATACCTGAACTCGCTAGGTTTATCGCAATGACGCCACCATGAGCTAATGCGATCAATGAATCTTCTACCGCTACCGCTCTGATTTCACCACGGATTTTATCAATGACATCGGTACCGATTTTGGTTGAAGCCATTGAGCTTAAATGGCGAGTTTTGTGGTTATTCACCACTTTGCCCAGCGCAGAATAAACACGGCTTGCGGCTTCTTTGATGTCATCAATGGCCGGAGCTAAGTCAGCAAAAATCCGCTTCACTAAGCTTGGAATCATGCTGAGTATCTTAGCTTTAATGTCATCCATTAAAACTGTGGTGATACCTTTCGCGTATTCCATGAATTTTTCTTTTACTTGCTCGGTAATTTTATCAACGAACGCTGATATTGCAGCCTTGTTCCCTGTTGTCGCTTCAGAGATTGTATCCGCCAAGCTATTAACTTGCAGCGCACCTTCTACAGCAATTTTGACCTTATCAACTTTGCTGACGCCGACTAAGTCAGTATTGGCAAACAATGCCAGCATATCTTTTTGTATTACAGTTAACCCTGCGTTTGGCATATAGCATCTCCCAATTATTTCAGGCAGCCTCGCAAAAACCTCAACGAGATATTAAAGAGTAGTTATAAGTGTATTAGTTAATGCACCTTTTACTTAACCATTTATCAATTAAAGATTAACATATAAAATCATCAGCAAAATGTATGCATTGTTTTTTTCGCTCTTTGGTTCAAACTTTCGCCATGAATCAAAGAGATATCATGCAATTCAATCAATTTACACTACGCTTATTTAACAAGTAGCCGAATACTCTGATTAAGTTTTTTAGGGACAAAAAATGGATCACAAGACTGTAACTAAGCCCATTATTCTGGTTGTTGACGACATCCCCGACAATATTCATACACTTTCCGGCATTCTTAACGATGATTTTAAGATCAAGGCAGCCACTTCCGGTGAAAAGGCCCTCAAGATCGCTTCTACCTCACCAAAGCCTCACCTTATCCTTCTCGATATCATGATGCCTGAAATGGATGGCTACGAAGTATGCCAGCGTTTAAAAGATAACCCGGTTACCGCCGACATTCCGGTTATATTCGTTACTGCAAAAACCGACGTCGTCGATGAACAAAAAGGATTTGCACTTGGCGCGGTAGATTACATTACTAAACCAGTCAGCCCTCCAATTGTAAAAGCCCGAGTCGCCACTCATATATCGCTTTATGACCAAAACCTTGCGTTATCTTCCAAAGTAAAACAGCGTACAGAAGCTCTAGAATTAAGCCGCTTAGAGATCATCCGTAAACTTGGACGTGCTGCAGAGTACAAAGATAACGAAACTGGTATGCACGTAGTAAGAATGAGTTACTACTCGAAAATACTCGCTAAGCAATTGGACGTTAGCGAGCGATGGACTGAATTACTTTTCCAAGCAGCACCAATGCATGACATAGGAAAAATAGGGATCCCCGACAGCATACTAGGAAAACCTGGAAAGTTAGACGCGGACGAATGGGCAATCATGCAAACTCACGTCACGATTGGCGGTGACATTATTGGCGACAATGAATCAGAGCTTTTACAAATGGCTCAAGAAATTGCGCTCTATCACCACGAGAAATGGGACGGAAGTGGCTACCCTCACAAACTGAGTGGAGCGGACATTCCTCTAAGCGCTCGTATTGTAGCAATTGCCGATGTCTTTGACGCTTTAACCAGCGAACGCCCCTATAAACCAGCATGGCCGATAGAGAAAGCCATTAATCTGATTCAAGAAGAAGCTGGAAAGCATTTTGATCCAGAATTAGTGCCCATCTTTATTGAACAACTCGATGAAATGCTTTCTATCAAAGACTCTTTCACTGACGAACTCGAACACTAAGCTCTTAGGTACGCTATGAATACTGTTTCCCGTTTTGCCTCTGATTCAAAAAAAATACTATCTGCTTTCGTTATTTCAACGCTGGTTCTCTTCTCCGTGGCGGCAGCTGGATGGTTCAACCTAAACACCCGCTTTCAGGGCATTGAAGACTACGCGTTAAGTACTCAACTCCTGACGTCTCTCGATAAACTTCGAGTTTACGAACTGACTTTCAGCAACGATACGACTCGTGCTGCGGCCGAAATGGTATTAAGCGAAGCCGAGGAAACTCTCTCTCTTTCAGAAGATTTTTCGAAACAGAGTAACGATCCAGCAGCCAATTCACTGCTGATTGATTACTTGGAAGAGTTCGACCATTACGTCGAACTTATCGGGTTAAGTGTTCAAACACGAGAGCGCATGAATGAGCGCTCTTTAGCGGCGACGGCTGTGTTAGGTGAAATGCAATCTTCACACAAAGCCACCATCACCCAGGTTAGCCAGCAAGTGAGCGACCTTAGGGCTGAGTCTGAATCTCAAGGTGACCGTGCAATGAAGGCCAACTGGCTTTCAACACTTAGCGCTAATGTCCAAAACTTGGAAAAAGAGTACCTTTTGAATCAAACGGCGAAAGGCTTTGCACTGGTCAAACTTGAATTAAATAAAATCACTTCATTGATCTCGAATTTGGAAAAGGAAATCAAAGACGAAGAAGGCATACAAAGACTGCAAATCGTTAAACAAGCAAAAAACCGCTACCTCACGAATTTAGTACAACTCCAAGGCTTATCTAGCGCAGCAGCAACGCTCAAACAATCGATCATTAAGCAAGTTTCACGTAGTGGACTAGAACTTTCTCGTGCAACCGGCGAGCTGATTGAACAACAGCAAAAACTGTTAAACCAAATCAATGATCAAGTCGCTAAAGCGCAATCACATTTGTCCTCGCAGCTTGAAGTCGGTGAAAATCTGCTGACAATACAAACTTTACTCAGCCAGTCTAAACAACTTAACCGTGATTTCTCGTTGGCTGACCACTCTGAGCAACTACTTATCGCGGAAAAAGTATTTGGCCTGATTAACAACATGCAGGCGATATCCATCTCAGCTCGTGAACTTTTAGCCTTGTATGCGCCTGAAATGAAAATTACCGCTTTCGACAACCATGTCCAATTATACGAGTCTGAATTCACAACACTTGCCGAAGCTCAATCCGATAGCCATAAAATCCTCGGGCAAATGAATACAAACTTCAAAACCCTGCATAAGTTGGTTTCAAGTGTGTACCTAGCAGAAAGTGACAATGTTAAAGATTCTTCTAGTGTCTCTTATCACTTAGCAATTGGTGGGGTGATCTTCTTCTTCATCGTAATGCTGATGGGCATTCTCGCTAACAAATCACATTCAGCACTAGAACAATTTGCCAAGAGCTTAGCGCTTGCTCGTGATGAAGCAGATGCAGCGAACCACGCCAAGTCAGACTTCTTAGCCAACATGAGCCATGAAATACGAACTCCAATGAACGCCATCATAGGCATGAGTTACTTGGCGTTAAAAACCGATCTCACCAAGGCACAGCGTAACTACATCCATAAAGTAAAACTGTCTTCGGATTCACTGCTTGGGCTCATCAACGATATCCTCGACTTTTCGAAAATCGAAGCTGGAAAACTGGACATCGAAAACGTCGATTTCCACTTAGAGAATGTTCTCGACAACATCACTAACTTGGTTGGCTTGCGTGCCTCTGAACGTGGCTTAGAGCTACTAATTCAAGTCGACCGTGACGTCCCTACTAACTTAATTGGTGACCCTTTACGTTTAGGCCAAATACTAATTAACCTAAGTAATAACGCGGTTAAGTTCACTGAAAAAGGAGAAGTAAAAATCTCAATATCAGTGGATGAAAGAAATGGCGACGATATTAAGCTGAAGTTCGCGGTATCGGACAGCGGTATAGGCATGACGCAAGAGCAAGCGGCTAAGCTGTTCAATAAGTTTACTCAAGCCGACTCCTCTACCACACGTAAATACGGTGGTACTGGACTGGGCCTAGCAATCAGTAAAGAACTTTCTCAATTAATGGGCGGAGACATTAAAGTCACGACGGAATTAGGCAAAGGCTCGACTTTCTCTTTCTCTATCGCGACTAAAGTTAGCCAGTCTTTGACACAAACACGTGTCGTAGTACCGACATCACTAGACAGGCTGAAAGTGTTGGTTGTGGATGATAACGCCAGTGCCCGTCTAATCGTTGGTGACTTACTGGAATCATTACATTTTACCCCGACGCTGACAGCCTCGGTCGATGAAGCACTAGCCGAGCTACATCAAGCTGAAGATCAGAACGATCAATTCGACCTGATTATTTCGGACTGGAAGATGCCAAGGAAAGACGGGGTCGATTTAGTCGAAGCTTTGAACACTGAAGGTATGTTTAAGAAACAACCTAAGTTAATGATGCTAACGGCTTATGGACGCGAAGAACTTGGAGAAGCTCTGACTAAGCGTGGGTTAAACATCCCGAGCATTTTGGATAAACCTATCACCTCTTCTCATCTGTTTGACTCCATTATTTCTCTTTATGGATTGGAAGATGGTCGAGTATCTCGAAGCGAACTCGAACAGCAAACCCAACTCGCGAACGTTCAACAATTGGCGGGAGCCAACATACTCCTTGTTGAAGATAATGAAATTAACCAAGAACTTGCGACCGAACTACTCGAAGGACAACAGATCAAAGTCACCATCGCAGAAAACGGTCAGCAAGCGATAGATATGTATCAACAAGCGGTTAAAGATGGACAAGCGTACGATGGTATTCTAATGGATTGCCAAATGCCGGTGATGGATGGTTATGAAGCAACTGAGTATATTCGTCAGCAAATAAAAGACACAGATGTGCCGATTATCGCCATGACTGCCAACGTTATGGAAAGAGACAAAGAGAAAGCGCTTGCTTGTGGCATGAGCGACATTATCGCTAAACCAATTGATGTCGGTTCGATGTTTGCGACACTTGCCAACTGGGTCTCTCCTGCTAACCCAGCCACTTTAGTGGTTAACCTTGATGAAGATACACCAGAGACAGAGCCCTCAACACTTAACGATGATCTGGACGGCATAGACGGCTTAAACATCAAACTCGGATTACTTAGAGCTAACGACAACCACACACTTTATCGAAAACTCGTGAACCGTTTCGTCGATGCTTATTCAGAGAGAGAAGCGTTACACGAAGGGCTGAATGGAACAGAGCATAAACGTTATCTACATACCCTTAAAGGTGTCGCCGGTAACTTAGGGGCGAGCGACCTGCACAAGCTTTGCGAAGAGTTAGAATCTAATGAAGACAACAAAGAACTGCAGAACACGGTGAAGGATAACACCTTAGATTTAACCTCACGTATTGCGAGCGCAATGCAAACATCACTCTCTGCAAAGCAAGATATAGAAAGCGATGATAGTTCTCAGGCGACTGCCAACTCCGATTTATATCTGAAACTGCTAGAAGCGATTAAAAACGACGATACAGACGCACTTTCTATCATTTTAGAGATTGAAGATGGGGCAACTCTAGGGTTGTCTCACCCCGACTTTAAACATTTGGAGAACGCGCTTGAGGAGTTCGACTTCGATGGAGCATTAGAAATAATGCAAGGCTCCACTCTATATTCATAACGTTTAAGCTATAAATATCAACTAATTAAAAGGAGCCTAGTGCTCCTTTTTCTTTGCATTGTCGCCGCCAAACCTCCCGTGAACTTTATGAACAAAACTCACTAAATGTTCTTTATTCTCAATATCACCACATTAAAGACAAACTTGTAACATCACGTTAACTTTATAACCATCTACTCAACGAAACATCTCATCGATGACTGGTTAAGTAGACCACATACAAGATAAGTATCAGGCAATGAACTGATACGCTCACATAAGGAACGTGAATCATGTTTAAGGCACTAAAACCAACACTAGCCGCTTCTATCATCGCAGCTACATTTTCATTCAGCTCTTTTGCTGCCGATGTTGAGAAAATCCATTTCCTAATCCCTGGCGGTGCTGGTGGTGGTTGGGATATGACTGCTCGCGGTACTGGTGATGTACTGGTTAAATCTGACATCGTAGATAACGTATCTTTCCAAAACCTTTCTGGTGGTGGCGGCGGTAAAGCTATTGCTCACCTTATTGAAACAGCGAAGCGCCAAGAAGACACACTAATGGTGAACTCTACGCCTATCGTTGTTCGCTCACTAACTGGTGTGTTCCCTCAATCTTTCCGTGACCTAACGCCAGTAGCGGCTACTATCGCTGACTACGGTGCAATTGTTACTTCAGCAGACTCTAAGTACGACACTTGGGAAGACGTAGTAAAAGAATTCGAATCTAACCCTCGTAAAGTAAAAATCGCTGGTGGATCTGCTCGTGGCAGCATGGATCACCTAGTTGTTGCAGCAGCGTTTAAAGGCGAAGGCTTCGACGCTAAGAAAGTTCGTTACATCGCTTACGATGCTGGCGGTAAGGCAATGGCTGCCCTACTTTCTGGTGAGACTCAACTTCTATCAACAGGCCTTGGTGAAGTGCTAGAAATGTCTAAGTCTGGTCAAGTTAAGGTTCTTGCGGTAACTGCACCTAAACGTCTAGACGCAGCACCAAACATCCCTACGCTAACTGAATACGGCAATGAAACAGTATTTGCTAACTGGCGTGGTTTCTTCGCAGCTCCTGGTACTAGCCAAGCGAAAATCGACGAATGGAACCAAGCACTTAACAAAATGTACACCACTGATGAATGGCAAGTTGTTCGTGACCGCAATGGTTGGATCGACAACTACAAAGGTGACAAAGACTTCTACGCATTCCTAGAAGACCAAGAGCAACAAATGGGTGACCTAATGCGCGAGCTAGGTTTCCTAAAGTAAGACCCTGATGACCTAGGGCTGGCAACGGCCCTATTCTGTTTTGCCGTACATGAGTTTAACCCCAAAACTCCTTTGTTTATTCGTAAGTTGTTTGACTAGCAGCAAGCTTCTTACTTTCCGTTAATGATCCCGAATCTTCTTCATTAACTCGCTTATGTACGGCTTTTTTTATTCCCCTTTACCACGCAAATGGAGTTGGATATGTCGGACTTGCCAACCAAACTATTAAGTAAAGAATATCTGCTGTCTCGTGACCGAATCGGCGCAATGATTTTCTTACTCGTGTGCCTTTGTTATGGCTACCAAACCACACTCATTCCCCTATTCCCTGGCGACGAATACGAACCCTTCACGGCTCGCACATTGCCAACCCTATTGACCTTTGCGGGTATTGGCTTGTCGCTACTGCTTCTGGTTACTGGACAAGAAGACAAAAAACAATGCAGTTCAGCATCAGATTTCGACTGGAAGCTACTGATTAGCTTTCTAGTGCTTATGGCTTTGTATGGCCTAGGTCTTACTTACCTTGGCTTTGTATTAGCAACTGGATTTTTCTTGCTTGCAGGTTTTTACCTACTAGGTGAGCGTCGTAAACCGGTACTGTTTGGAGCGTCATTCCCATTCGTTATCGCGTTTTACCTTCTGTTAACCCAAGGTCTAGATATCTACCTAGAGCCTGGTCTAATTTTCACACTTTGGTAGGGATAACATTATGTTAGACGGAATTTTACAAGGACTTTCCACCGCAGTCATGCCAATGAATATCATGATGGTAATCGTTGGCTGTTTTGTGGGTACATTCATCGGCATGCTACCAGGCCTAGGCCCTATTTCAGCAATTGCTTTGATGATTCCAATTACTTACGGCCTAGACCCATCTTCAGGTCTGATCCTAATGGCGGGTGTGTATTACGGTGCGGTATTTGGCGGCTCAACGTCATCGATTCTAATCAATGCTCCAGGTTGTTCATCTACAGTAGTAACCGCTTTTGATGGCTACCCAATGGCACAAAAAGGCCAAGCAGGTAAAGCACTAGCACTAGCGGCTTACTCTTCGTTCACTGGTGGTACACTTTCGGCAATCATGCTGCTTATCGCAGCTCCTGCTCTAGCCAGCGTATCACTCAGCTTTCAGTCTTCTGATTACTTCGCGCTAATGCTACTTGGTTTATCAGCAGTTGCGGCGTTTGCAGGCCCAGGCCAAGTTGTGAAGGCGTGGATGATGACTATTCTAGGTTTGATGCTTTCGACAGTAGGTATCGACAAAGGTGTTGGCGTTGAACGTTTCACTTTCGGCCTAACCGACCTTATGGATGGTTTCAGTTTCTTACTATTAGCAATGGCAACATTCGCACTTGGTGAGACTTTAATGGGTGTGCTTAAACCTGAAAAAGACACTAGTGCAGAAGAAAGCAAAAAAATGTCTGACATTGGTAGCATGAAAGTCACCAAAGAAGAGATCAAAGAAGTGGCACCAGTTTCAATTCGTTCATCGATTCTTGGCTTTTTCACTGGTGTCCTACCTGGTGCAGGTGCAACGATTGCGGCATTTTTAAGCTACGGTATGGAACGTAGTCTAGCACCAAAAGACAAGCAGAAAGAGTTTGGTAAAGGCAGCATCCGTGGTCTAGTTGCTCCAGAATCAGCGAATAATGCAGCTTCTAGTGGCTCGTTCGTACCACTACTAACCCTGGGTATTCCTGGTTCCGGTACAACAGCGATCATGCTAGGCGCACTTATTGCCTACGGTATTCAACCAGGCCCTCGCCTATTCGTTGAGCACCCAGATGTTTTCTGGTCAGTTATCATCTCTATGTACTTCGGTAACATTGTACTGGTGATCCTAAACTTACCTTTAATTCCGTATATCTCGAAGCTATTGGCAGTACCAAGAACGGTTCTTCTTCCAATGATTCTGTTCTTCTCGATTACTGGTGTGTACTTAGTTTCGTTCAACACGATGGATGTATTTATCATGCTTCTTGTGGCAATGGGTGCAATAGCATTGAGACTCGCCAACTTCCCTCTCGCTCCGTTACTGCTTGGCTTTATTCTAGGTGGTTTAATGGAAGAGAATTTACGAAGAGCATTAATGATCAGCGATGGCGAGCTAAGCTTCCTTTGGGAACGTCCAATCACAATGTCATTCACTGTACTGGCGGTACTAGTACTAGGTAGCCCAATCTTCGTGAAAATGTTCAAAAAGTTCAGAGCAAAACCTGTAGAGGCTTAATATCCCCCCGAATTTTGGATATATCGTCCATAAGTTTGATATCACCAAAAGGAGCGTTTACGCTCCTTTTTCATGTCTATAAACCTTTCACCTCTACGCTCAGCTTGCTTCTTAAACGTTGATTTAAAAACTTGTGATTACCAACCGAACTTAGCGGTAATATTTATTCGGACAATCGAGTATTGTATACAATCTAATTTGTCATATGGATATGGTAATGCTTTTCGATTGGTTCGTTTTGTTTGCTTCAGGCGTGATTGGCGGCGTATTAAATTCGATAGCCGGAGGTGGAAGTTTTATTACCTTCCCCGCTTTGCTATTTGCGGGCGTTCCACCCGTTGCTGCTAATGCCACCAACACATTCGCATCCAGCGCTGGCTACCTAAGTGGGGCCTACGCACTACGAAAAGAAATCCTGACAGGCACTAAGCAACTCAAACTAACCGTTGGCTTAAGTGTGATTGGCGGTGGTTTAGGAGCCTATTTACTATTACATACACCGGAAGCTCTATTTACCCAATCTATCCCTTGGCTACTGCTCTTCGCAACATTACTTTTTATCTTTGGCGAGAGCCTCAATAAACTCCTTAAAGCGACCACGGCCAAGCATAAACATGCGAGTGCGGCTGGCGCGCTCTTCCTCGGATTACTTCTTATATTGGTGTGTATTTATGGTGGTTACTTCAACGCAGGGCTAGGCATAGTCACACTAAGCTATCTTGCATTGGCGGGGTACACCAATATCACGGTGATGAACGGCATTAAGCTATTGGTTTCGGCATGCGCTTCGATTACGGCTATCGCATTATTCGTAATGGACGGCACCATCAATTGGAACCTTGGTATAGCCGTTCTTCTTGGTACTTTGGTTGGGGGCTATTATTCGGCAAAAATATCGCGCGGTATCTCTCAGCGAGCAATACGTACCACAGTAACTATTGCCAGTGTACTCATCACTTGTTACTTCTTTTATTCGACTTATCTTTAAGACCACACGCGAACAAACTTAAGTCCTAGGCTATTCTACTAGTACGGCTCTCGTACTGAGTGAATGTTTATGATCAGCTTACGACTTAGGTTATTCATCTTATCCGCCCTATTTGTACTTTCTCCCCTTGTTCATGCCGAGAAAGTTATTCTAGCGAATGGTGAATGGGCGCCGTATCAATCACAGTACCTCCATCATTCAGGGTTTGTCTCTCGAGTTATAACTGAAGCCTTTGCTGAAGAAGGGTATAGCGTCGAATTTGAATTCTTGCCGTGGATGAGAGGCGTAGAAAAAGCCAAGTTGGGCGAAATCGATGGCACCTTTATTTGGGCTCATAGTGAAGTAAGAGAAAAGCATTTTTACTTTTCTGACCCAGTACTCACACTCACCACGTCCCTATTTCACCGCCAAGGCGAAACATTGGAGTGGGAAAAGCCCGAAGATCTAAGAAAGTACACCATAGGCGGTGTCATTGGTTATGTATACGGTTTGGAAGAACTTGAGGAGCTAGGAATACTCAACATCGATCGAATCCCCAATGACACAGGTAATTACTACAAATTAACCTCAGATCGGATCGATATAGTTCTAGAAGACACTGACGTCGGTTTAGACATTATTGATAGGCTTAATCTAGGAAGAGAGATAGAAGCCGATCCGAGAAAGCTCAACAATCGTGATTACGCATTAATGATTTCTCGTAAGTCTAAACGATCTCGTGAACTGATAGAGGCTTTTAACCGCGGACTGAGTAAGCTTAAAGCCGATGGCCGAATTGAGAAGTATCGCCGAGAATCCGTCAACGGTGAGTATAAGAAGTAGCGCATGACATGGTGATTTCTATTTCAATGCTCTTCTCTTTATTCAACATGATGTCCTTATTCTCTAGTTGGTACAGACATCAAACAAAAACACTTTAATTGCATCAATAATTTATATTTTTCTTATCAATTCATTAAGACTGGCATACTATTACGCTCACATTTATTCCCTGTATTTTCTCACGCAGGAACAAACACACTTCGTCAAAAACTTGGTTATTTTTGAATTTGTTCACTTTTAAGGATGTAAAGTGTCATGAAAAACCTCTCTTTTAAAAATAAGATCATTGCTCTTATCGTTTCGATAATATCAATTACCATTCTTGTTTCTTACTTCAGCGTTAATCATTTTATCAGCGGCTATATCTACCAATCTGATACCAAAAACATTTCTCATAACATTAACCTGATGCAACAAAAACTCGCGGGTGAACTGCAAAGTAAAGTATCCCTCGCTGAAAGCCTGAACTTCAGTATGATGGACATCACTGAAACCAAAGAGCGCTCTGGTTTTTACCAAATTATTAAAATAGTTAATGGTTACGCATTCGATGACTCGGGCAATATGGAAGAAGAGGCTTCACAGGCTTTCATTGACCTCGCCGAGAATCATACAGATGGCACTGTGGTAAGCCCTGTAAGTTTGGTAAATCAAAAACCGACGCTAACCATCTCGATCAAACGAATTGATGACTCCGTAGACTTTTTCGTTGTCGATTTACAAGAATTCGCTGACACCATTAGCCAATATTCAATCGAAGGCAGCTACGCTGAGCTAATTGCAGACAACGGCATCACCATATTCTCCAACAAGCAGAGTGAACAGGTCATTCCGGTTTACCATACCATCGAGTTTTCTGGGCACACATGGCAGTTGAATGGCTACATCGATACCTCTCTTATTGAGCGTAATACCGACAGCCTAAATAACATGATCACCCTAGCTCTGCTCATCAGCGGCCTAATCTTCATCGCTCTGAGTGTCATCATGTTAAATGTTGCATTCAAGCCACTATTAAGATTGAAAGCGGTTGTAGCCGATCTATCTCAAGGCAACGGAGACTTGACTCAAAGGCTTGACGTTAGCTCTAAAGATGAAATTGGCGAAATCTCCACTTCAATCAATTTATTCATCGAAAAACTGCAAGCTATGTTTGTTGAAGTTCTTGATTCTGCAGCGCAAATCGATGCGGCTATCACTCAACTCGCGCAGCAATCTAAATCCAACGCCTCAACACTTAATAGCCATACAGTAGAGACTGAACAAGCGATTACCGCTATTGAAGAAATGAGTGCGACGGCTGGTTCCATCGCACAGAGCTCAACAGATGCAGCCAAACTGACCGAAGTCACCAGCATCAATGCCGGCGACTCGAAAGAAACCGTTACGAATGCTGTAGCGAGTGTTTCTGAACTAATGAACCAAGTCGCTTCAATGTCAGGCACAATTAGCACGATGAACGAAGACACCAAGCAAATTAGTAGTGTTCTTCAAGTCATTGGTGACATCGCAGAACAAACCAACTTGCTTGCTCTGAACGCTGCTATTGAAGCCGCTCGTGCGGGGGAACAAGGCCGAGGATTTGCTGTTGTGGCAGACGAAGTTCGCGCGCTTGCGGCACGCACGCAGCAAAGCACCTCTCAAATTAACGAGATGTTATCTAAGCTGAGACACACAACAGACAATGTCGTTGCGGAAATGTCGACGACACAAACTAGTTGCGAAGAAACGGCTGACAAGACGAACCAAGTCATGTCATCTTTAAATGTTGTTACCGATTCAGTGGTAGAAATCAATGACCTTAATACGTTGATGGCCACCGCTGCAGAGCAGCAAAGCCAAGTTACAGGTGAAGTAAGTCGGAATATGTCTGCTATTCAAGACATGATTCAACAATTGAACATCAACGCTTCCGAAACAACATCAGTAAGTGATGAGCTTAGAGCAACATCAAGCACTCTCTCTGACGTAGTTGGCCGATTTAAAGTTCAGTAGCGCGAGCCCTACCTCTCTATACACAAAACGCCATCGATTGAGATGGCGTTTTTGATCCGTTCAAAAGTAATAAATACCGACAAATCCATAAATTTAGTGATGACATTAAAATTTATAACACTTTCGAGTTACAATTTAGCAACATCATTGGTAGGGTTATTTTCTTAATTGTGAGAACACCATTTATTCAATTTAAAACAAATACATATATAACAATAAAGGTTGGCACCTAACATGTTTGACTATCTCAAGCTCAATACGTTAGCGGCTCAAGACAAAGGTATCGCCTCTATTCTTGACGATTTATTTAGTCTCGCTCGCTCCACTTACCCTAGCCTCTCGCGTTTTTCTGTTGCCCTAGTTGGCGACAACAAAGCGTCCAACTATTACGTTTCAGATCTGCTTAGTGATTGCTCCGTTTATGACTACAGTGAGCAAGAGCTTCAAAGCCACTCGGCACTTGCTAGAATTTCTGTCACTCAAAGCGTTCGCGTGATTGATGATCTGGCCTTAATCACCCCAACTCAACGTCTTAAACGTTTATTACAGCGTGGCCACAAAAGCAGTTATACATCCCCAATCTCATACAAAGACGTGAATTTAGGATTTGTGTTTCTCAACGCATCCCAAACAGCATTTTTCCACTCTCAGGAAGTACAACGAGATATGGCATTCTTCACGCAAACTATCTCAAACTTGTTTATTCAACAGCACACTAGCCAACGTCATTTTCAAAGTTCGCTTAACGTGGCGTTAAACATGGGCCACGCAAGAGATCCCGAGACCGCTGAACACTTAGTAAGAATGGGAAAATATAGCGAGCTGCTCGCACGCCTGCTGTCGGCACAGAAATCAGAAATCACTCACCAATTTGTCCATCGCATCCGTTTATACGCCCCTTTTCATGACATTGGTAAGTACCGAATTCCTGATGATGTATTGTTCAGTACCAAGCGGTTCACGCCGAGTGAGCGCAATATCATGAACATGCATACCATCTACGGTGAAGAAATGATTAACGACGTGGTCTCTATCTCCGATTCCAACGCCATTTCAGAAGAAGAAATCCAATTCATTAAAAACATTATTCGCCATCACCATGAGCGCTTCGACGGTAAAGGGCTACCCGACTCCCTCAGTTATGAAAATATCCCTTTGGAAGCCCGGATTGTTACCCTAGCGGATGTGTTTGATGCCCTATTGAGCCAGCGGGCTTATAAGCAAGCTTGGCCTACATCGAAAGTAATGAACTACGTGGAAGAAAACTCAGGGCTTTTGTTTGACCCTGATTGCGTGAAAGCATTACAAGATAATTTACCGATGTTCTTAGATATTCGTAGCCAATACCTTGATGCGGAAGATAAACCAAACTCAATGGCGTGCTAGCTATTAAGATAGTTTTCCAGCACTAAAACTAAAAGTGACTTTTAACATCAAGATTGTATACAATAGTAAAAACAATCATAAGTAAGGATACACAATGCTCTGGAAAGTTTATTTAAGTGGTGAGATTCACACAGATTGGCGCGACCAAATTATTCAAGGTTCTAAACGCCTTGGTTTGAATATTGAATTTTACTCGGCTAACACCGACCATGAATCAAGTGATGCTGCTGGTGACTTATTGCGTGAAAACAGTGAGAGTTTTTGGCGAGATCACCAATCTTCAAAAGTGAATGCCATTCGCACTAAAACTCTGATTAAACAGTGTGATATCGGGGTGGTACGCTTCGGAGAGAAGTACCGCCAATGGAATGCTGCGTTCGATGCCGGTGTTCTATCAGCTATGGATAAACCTTTCATCTCTCTACACGATGAAACCCTGATTCACCCGCTTAAAGAAGTCGATGCTGCAGCAATGGCTTGGGCAGAAACACCGCAGCAGGTGGTTGAGCTGCTAAGCTACGTTGTCAATAAATAGGCGACATCGCGAATAAGTCAGTACGTCTTATAGCGAAGCCTTTCAGGCGCACCTTTCAATACCCACATTACGGCGTATTTAAGGTGCGTTTTTTATTTCCATACTGCCTAAAGCTAACTAAATCGACTGAATTTCTTCCGATACTGGCTCGGAGTTTGACGCTTATAATCTTTGAACAGACGATTGAAGTTAGCCTGATTCCGGTAGCCTACTTTCTCTGCCACTATATTGATGGGTAAACTTGTATTGGTCAGTAAATCTGACGCATGATTCAGCCTCAGTTTTTTAAGGTATTGGCTAAAACTCTCACTAAAATGTAACTCAAATAATCGGTGGATCGAACTTTCACTGATGCACATTTCTTGAGCCAGTTCAGCTAAGGTCAGCGGCAGGTGATAATTGGACTCAATATAATGAGTCAGCTTATCGATCTTCTCCACCTCAACCCGATTATTCACATCCCCACTATGACGAGCATAAGATTGTAGTGTATGGCTGTTTTTATCCATCGCCACCAATGAAAACGCCTTAAGTAGATCCGCTAAGTGTAAAATCGACGATTGATGTTGGAACTGGCCGCCAAACATATGTTTTATCAGTGTAAAAAGCTGTTCTCCGGTTTCAGAGGAGAACGCAACGCCTTTTTCAGCCTTTTTAAGAAGCTCTTCTAGTTTCCTTAGCTCAATGCAGGTAAACATCATGTTGGCAATCCAGTCCTTTTTGAACCAGATACTATGACGCTGGGCTTGCTCCCCTTCTGCAACTTTTTCCACTTCAAAAGCATGAGGGGTATTTGGCGCAATTAACCAAAGGGTGTTGTGCTCGACTGGACCTTCATAGTGGCCAATATATCCTTTGCCGCTGTAATGACGATGAAGCACCAATTCAAATTCATGATGGTAATGCCAATCCGCTTCAACAGTGCAATTCAATTCCTTTAAATAGCGCCAAGATGAGCCTAGTCGCTGAGGAACTTTTTCGAGTGTTGCCGTAATCATCATTCCCCTAAGTTCTGTGTCTAACTTGAAAAGCATTATTAATTGACAGGATAGTACTATAAATATGCACAAGTCCTACAAAATGATGGGAAAGTACTAAAAGTCGACGAATCAGTATTAAAAACTCCGGCTAGTAAACTTAATCTACCCCTGTCGCCAAAGAGGGTTAAGTCATGAAAACACTAACGAAACCAATCAAACAACTTATTATCCGAAATCGAATCGATTGGGTTGCTTTAATGACCCAAGGCTACGGCGTTAACTATGCTGGGTTATGGAAAACGTTAGGCTACCAATGCCAACAAGAGTTTGAGTCCGACTATCAAGCAAGCCTTTTACACTTACCCAACGCTGATATCAAAAAGTAAGGCACCACCACTTCCCCTATCTAGTGGCTCTGTCTAGTCAACAGAGTCGCTAGAACCTCAAACTTCTTAGTTAAAACCCTAATTCTCCGCTTCAAGAATCGCTTAAACATTAACTTTTAAAACTATCGTTAAATCACGAAAGAAGAGTAATGAAGATCACCGAATCAGTTTTTTTGATATCAATTTAGGTTAATTTTTAACCCGTAATGAGATACTAAAAACGTTGAAGGAAGACACCGTTTAGGGGGCAATATGAACACCAAATTAGGTCATGTTATGTCATCAAGTCGGCTCATCTGCTTTGTCGCTTTTCTTGCCGCTACCTTTGCGTGGGTACTCAGCATGCCAGCGCTCTTTTCTGTATCGGTACTGTTTCTCATCGTTAGTGCTGTAGTCTACGTGATGGACATAGTGAAAAATAACGCAAAAGAAAAAGACGCCTAAACTACCCTATTTCGATGAACTAACCACAGGTACAAAAAAAGGATGCCAATTGGCATCCTTTTTAATATTTAATACTGAATCGAACGAACGATTATACGTCGTAAGTTGTCGAAGCCGTATCGCCGCCTGTACCAGTCCAGTTTGTGTGGAAGAATTCACCACGTGGACGGTCAGTACGCTCATAAGTATGAGCACCGAAGTAGTCACGCTGAGCTTGAAGCAGGTTAGCTGGTAGACGAGCAGTTGTGTAACCGTCTAGGAAAGATAGCGCAGAAATCGTACATGGCATTGGGATACCAGACTCTAGAGATTTCGCTGCTACTTTACGCCATGCTACTAGGCTGCTTTGTAGGATGTTTTTGAAGTAATCATCAGAACCTAAGAATGCGATTTCAGGGTTCGCTTCATATGCATCACGGATGTTGCCTAGGAAAGCAGAACGGATGATACAACCGCCACGCCACATTAGAGCAACGTTACCGTAGTTTAGATCCCAACCGTTTTCGTTTGACGCTTCACGCATTAGCATGAAACCTTGAGCGTAAGAGATGATCTTAGAAGCTAGTAGAGCTTGACGTAGTGCGTCAACCCACTCTTGCTTGTCACCTTCAACTGGCGTGATTGTCTTCTCAAACAACGCTTCCGCTTCAACACGTTGGTCTTTAAGTGCAGACAAGCAACGAGAGAATACAGACTCAGAGATAAGCGTTAGAGGAATGCCTAGGTCTAGTGCGTTGATACCCGTCCACTTACCAGTACCTTTTTGGCCTGCAGTGTCTAGGATTTTCTCAACTAGCGCTTCACCGTCTTCATCTTTGTAGCCAAGGATGTCAGCAGTGATTTCAACAAGGTAGCTGTCTAGCTCTGTCTTGTTCCAATCAGCGAATACTGCTTGCATCTCATCTGCAGACATACCAAGACCATCTTTCATGAACTGGTAAGCTTCAGTGATAAGCTGCATGTCACCGTATTCGATGCCGTTGTGTACCATCTTAACGAAGTGACCCGCACCGTCGTTACCAACCCAGTCACAACAAGGTTCGCCAGCGTCAGTTTTTGCAGAGATACCTTGGAATATTGGCTTAACCGCTTCCCAAGCTTCTGGAGCGCCACCTGGCATGATTGAAGGACCGAAACGAGCACCTTCTTCACCACCAGATACACCAGTACCGATGAAGTGGATGCCTTTTTCACGGCAATGTACCACACGACGGTTAGTATCTGGGTAGTTAGTGTTACCACCATCAATGATAATGTCGCCTTCGTCTAGAAGTGGGATTAGGTTGTCGATGAACGTATCTACAACGTCACCAGCACGAACCATAAGCATCACTTTACGTGGCGCTTCTAGCTTCTCAACTAGCTCTTCTAGAGAGTAAGCACCAACAATGTTAGTACCTTTAGCTGGGCCTTCTAGGAACTCGTCTACTTTTGCAGCAGTACGGTTGTGAGCAACAACTTTGAAGCCGTTGTCGTTCATGTTTAGGATAAGGTTTTGACCCATTACTGCTAGGCCAATTACACCGATATCACCTTTCATTATTTATATCTCCTTGCGGCTATTCGCACTTATGCGATAGCACTTGCTGCATTTGAATCTAGGAACCACTCTGTTTCACCAGTTTTAGACTGGATCTTCGCTGCCGGGTAAGGCAACTCTGAAGCAGGAGTAGTGTGAATTTCTTTAACGATTTCAACTTTACCCGCGCCTAGCACTAGGTAGCTGATTCGTTTTGCTGCCTCTAAAACTTTTGCTGTTTTAGAAACGCGGATCTGACCTGACTCAGGGTGAGAAGCTAATACTGATAGGTTCTCATCTTGGTAGTTCGTTGCACCTGGGAATAGAGAAGCCGTGTGGCCATCAGCGCCAACACCAAGCAAGATCCAATCGAAAACAGGCGTGCCATTTTCAGATGGGATTACGTCAGCCATCTCTTTAGCGAAACGCTCCGCTTCTGCTTTCGGCTCATCTTCACCACGAATACGGTGAATGTTTTCTGCTGGTAAGTTTACCTGGCTGAAAAGAAGTGCGTTTGCTTCACCATAGTTGCTTTCTGCATCATCCGGTGCAACACAACGCTCATCACCCCACCAAAAGTGAAGGTTGTTCCATTGAATGCCTTCTGCATATGGTGCCTGAGCTAGTAGCTTGAAAAGCATTTTTGGCGTGCTGCCACCAGACAATGAAATATGAACGGGTTTGCCCTGCTCACTGTACGCTTTCATTTCGTTAGCAAGGTTTTCAACAACTAACTCTGGTGTCTCAAAGATCTTGTGGTTGATCATAATTCGCAGTAATCCGTGTCTGTTAAGTTTTTGCATGGGAAACGCCATGCGCGGCCATCACGTTGAAGCAGTTCGTCCGCTTCTTGTGGGCCCCAAGTACCACAAGCATAACCAAACAGCGCTTGAGGATCTTGTTTGAAATCTAAAATTGGTTGGACGTACTTCCAACATGCTTCTACTGCATCAGTACGTGCAAACAGAGTTGCGTCACCGTTTAGTGCATCAAGAAGAAGACGCTCATAAGCGGTTAGCATTTGAGTTTCTGGCAAGTCAGAGTAAGAGAAGTTCATTTTCACTTCTTTTGCTTTGAAGCCTGCACCTGGCTCTTTAAGGCCAAAGCTCATCTGAATACCTTCATCCGGTTGGATACGGATGATCAGTTTATTTTCTGGCGCGTCTTGGCCGAAAACAGGATGAGGCGTGTTCTTAAAGTGAATCACAATTTCTGTTACGCGAGTCGGCAAACGCTTACCAGTACGTACGTAGAACGGCACGCCATTCCAACGCCAGTTATTGATGTGCGCTTTTAAGCCAATGTAAGTTTCAGTACGAGAGTCATCAGCTACACCGTTCTCTTCACGGTAACCTAAAAGATGTTGACCGCGAACATCAGACGCCGTGTACTGACCTAACACTAGGTCTTTACGTAGGTCATCTTCTTCAAGAGGCTTCAGACATTGAAGTACTTTAACCACTTCATCACGGATTGAATCCGCATTGATTTGTGCAGGCGGCTCCATACCAACCATTGCCAATACTTGTAGCAAGTGGTTTTGGAACATATCTCGCACTGCGCCAGAACCGTCGTAGTAGCCGCCGCGTTCTTCAACGCCTAGGAATTCAGCACCTGTGATTTCAACGTAATCAATAAAGTTACGGTTCCACAGTGGTTCAAACATCGCGTTAGAGAAACGAAGCACAAGAAGGTTTTGTACAGTTTCTTTACCTAGGTAATGGTCGATACGGTAGATTTGGTGTTCTTGGAAGTGATGATGGATTTCTTCATCTAACTGCTGAGCTGAAGCTAAATCGTAGCCGAACGGCTTTTCGATGATAAGGCGACGCCAACCGTTTGATTCATCATTCAATCCATGGGCAGCAAGGTTTGCCGGGATAACGCCATATAGGCTCGGCGGTGTTGCTAGATAGAATAACGTGTTGTGGTTTTCAAATTGATAATCTTTTTCAATTTTATCCAAACGAGTAGCTAAACGAGCGTAATCATCGACATCAGACGTATTGATTGCCTGGTAATGCAGGTGGTCAATAAAAGCATTCAGAATCTCAGGTTCAGTTTTTTCCATATCCTGAAGTGATTGCTTTAATTTTTCGCGGTAAGACTCGTCACTGTAATCAGTACGACTCACACCCAAAATCGCGAAGGATTTTGGCATCTGATTGTTCGCGTATAGGTGATATAAAGCAGGGATCAGCTTACGGTAGGTTAAATCTCCCGATGCACCGAAGATTACGATGCTGCTGTTTTCAGGTATTACCATCATCTTTCCTATAAAAACAAGGTCTTTAGTATCCGCCAACGGTATCAGCGAGATACAAAAATAGATAATAGGTCTTAACTATTACATTAATAGTTAACCCCTATAACTCTAGAAATGTGTTTGGTAAATGAAAGTGATCAATATCACTTTCGATACGGGTGCGTATTGTCTATGACAATTTGATTGACATCAACCACTGTGAAGGCAATCGATTAAATATTGACTAATTTATTCACTAAAAAGGGAATATTTTAAGAGAAAAAGTGAAGTGATTATGAAAGGAGGTGAGCAGAACTCGCTGCTCACTAATAAGTATACTATCTGGTCAGCTTAGCGTAACAGCGTTCAGGTCGACCGACCGTGCCGTAATTCAGATCCGCTTCTAATTCACCAGCGGTAATGAGGTACTCAAGATAGCGCCTCGCGGTTGTTCGACTGGCGCCAATTTTCTCACCCGCTTCATCAGCGGTGATCCGTAAATCACCTTGAAACAAGGCTCGAATCTTATCTAAGGTTACGCCATCAATCCCTTTAGGCAGTCGATTTGAGGCTGGCGTGTCTGAGTTGCTCGATGCTTGCAGCATTTTGTCGACCAAGCCCTGGTCTAGATCCGAAACATTATCGATTTCTTCTCGTTGTGACTGATACTTTTTCAGTGCCGTTTCTAAACGAGGGAACATCACCGGCTTTAACAGGTAGTCAACTACCCCGCCACGCATGGCTTGCTGTAGCGTATCCACATCTCGCGCGGCAGTGATAAGAATCACATCGCAACCTTGATTGCTTCCACGAACTTTGGTCAAAATATCCAGCCCGGAGCCATCCGGCAAATAGACATCAAGCAGCACCAAGTCTGGTTTGAGGACATCTAATTGCATTTCAGCCTCGCTCTGCGTCGTGGCTATTCCTATTACTTCAAACCCGCCCATTTGAGTTAAGTAGCGATGATGAAGCTCTGCGATTGCAATATCATCTTCGATTATCATAACTCGGGTTAGCGTGCTCATTCTGATTTATCCTTCAACACATCTTTTCCCTTTAATACAAGCTCTTCCTTCGGTAGGTATACCGTCATTCTTGTTCCATAGTCCTTATTACCAACCATTTCTAATTGGCCATGGTAGCGATCGGCAAGCTGTTTAATCAGATAAAGCCCGACTCCTCGGTTAGCTTTAGCTTTGCTCGACACCCCTTTTTCCGTCAGGGACTCAATAGCCAAGTTTTGTGGTAAACCACAGCCTTTATCGTCAACTTCCAGAATGATCTCGTTCCCGTAATCACTCACCGAAACCTCAATAATACGACGTGATTGAGCGATATGGCCTTCCTGTTTAATCGAAGACATAATCGCGTCAAATGCATTATCAATAAGGTTGCCTAAAATGGTCACTACATCATCAGAGTTTAGCCACTCTGGCAAAGGTTCTAAACGTGAGCCTTCTTCGACTTTCAGTTCCAGTCCAATTTCACGAGCGCGCTCTGTTTTCCCCAACAGCATGCCTGCAATCAACGGATCTTTTACGGTTTCACGTAAGAACTCAATCAGTACTTGATAGTGCGCGGTTTCTTGTCCAATCAGCTGTTGTACTGATTCCAATTCACCCATTTGAACCAAGCCACTGATCGTATTGAGCTTATTTCTGTGCTCATGAGTCTGAGAACGTAGTAAGTCTGCATACTCACGAGTTTGAGACAATTGCTCGGTAAGATCATTGATCTCATCACGTAATCTAAAACTCGACACCGCTCCAACCACTTCACCATTGACCACGATCGGGCTTCGGTTAGCAATTAAACGCTTATTATTTAGGAACAATTCAATATCATGATCGGATTCACCACTACTCAGTAGCTCTTCCAAATCACTCCCAGGCAGTACATCCACCAAGCGATTATTCAGTGCTTTGTCTCGGTCTATGGCTAATATTTGGCAAGCACTTTTATTGATTGAACGAAGTAACCCGTTCGAGTCTATACTGAGTATCCCTTCTTTAATGGTACTCATGGTGACGTCTAGCTCAACGTACAAACGGCCAATTTCTTCAGGTTCAAAACCCAAAATCGCTTTTTGAAATCGGCGCGAGGCATAATTGGAAATCACCGCATTAACGCCAACCACCAGCAATGCCATCAAAATCAAGAACGCCAAATAAGGTTCAATGCGATCTTGCAAGCGCTCCAGTAGATAGCCAACGGAAACTACGCCAATGATTTCACCTTGAGCATTTTTAACTGCGGTTTTTCCTCGAACAGAAATACCCAGTGAGCCCTGCGCCACAGACACATAGGACTCACCATAAACCAAGGCTTTTTGGTTATCTCCACCTCGCATCGGTTTACCAATGCGCTTATCAATCGGGTGAACGATACGGATACCGTTTTCATCACCGATCACAATAAAGGCAGCGCCGATAAGTTCGGTTAAGTTGCGAAAGCGTACTTGTATATTTTCGGTATCATTACCTTCAATAATGTTAATTACAGCAGGTGAAGACGCTAAAAACTCGGCAACGCCAAGTGCCTTCAAGCCCATTTCTTTTTCTTGAGAATCTTTTATATACGCAAAACCAGCAGCTGACAGAATCAACAACTCGACCAATCCGGTCACTGTCATAATGATCAGTAATCGCTTACGAAAACTGATATTGCGCCATCTCATAAAAATATCCCTTAGAATCAACGCGTTTAAATTAACACTTAGTTAACAGGCGTACCTTAAACCCGTTAGATATTTGTGAACCCTATATTGAAATATAACTGAGTGATATGTAATTAGCGCGGTAAGTGAGCAAATGAGTAGCAGACAACAGGAAGATCTGACAACTAGACTTTTAGAGTTTATGAGTATTGAAGCATAATAATTTGTCTATTTATTGACCTAGATCACTCCGTTTTTAGGTTAAATTTAGGCCAATTTTTTGATTTCACTTTATACTAAATTCAGTCTTTGAAATTAGTGTTTCAGTGGTTAGCGAGGCTAACGGCAACAAAGCTCTACCCTCGCTTCAAGACTGCTTTGAAAAACTTACGAATGCTATCTAACAACGTCAGGCATAAAAATAGGCTCTATATAAACTGAGCAGGCATCTAAAGCCTGTTACTCCATAACTCTAATAGCCACATAACAATCCATCTCTTGTAATGATACATAGCTAAGTTTCCGTACCAAATTGCTTCAATTTACGTATTAACATTGTTAATAAGGAAACCAACAATGGAACGCGACGCTTTCGGAATCTGCCTTTCTAAGGCCATGCTGTTTGACAACTTACACTCCACCTTTACTCATGTTCGGGCATACGAGAAAAGTGAAGCCTCTACACCAGACTTGAAAGTGCTACTCGCCTTTCCACAAATGTCTGGCAGGGACTTACTTCAAACGATGCAAGGCTCTCGTCAATTGGTTTGGCGTGCAGACCATCATTGCCCTAGCCTAAAGTAAACAGAGTTAACTGATAAAAGAGCGCCTCGGCGCTCTTTTTATTTTGCTCACACTTCTTCGATACCATTCCAACCTGTCTTATTTTTGAACAAACACTAATCTATTAAAGACAAGGGTATTCGCATGCGTTAACATTAGAGTTAATACTCTAATGTTAATTATGTGCTCATGAAATTTTCAAGATCGACTGTCTCAAAACACATAGCGGTTTGCCTAGTTGCTGGTTTCAGCGCCTTTTCTAGTGTTGCTGCGCCAATCTCATTTAACGATGCGTGGCAGCTACTACAAGAAAACAACAATTCATTGGCCGCTCAACAAGCCAATCTGGACCGCTACCAACACTTACAAAGTGCCACTAGCAGTCTTAATTTACCGGCGGTAACCATTGGAGCTAATTACACACGTTTAGATACTGATGTAACAGTTAGCGGAGAGCAGCTTGTAGAAAGCACTGGCAGTTCGATTACTGTTCCACCAGCCTTTGCGGGCATCGTTGATGGATTGCTTTCTACGACCTCAACCATCACAGAGCGCGATGTGTTCTCTTCTTCAATTCGAGCAATTTGGCCAATATTTACTGGTGGACGCATCACCGCGGCACAAACTGCTGCTGAAGGGAAAACCGAGGAAGCGAAAAGCCAATTTGCGATGGAAAGACAAGCTCGCTATGAAGACCTCAGCAAATACTACTTTTCGGTATTACTTGCTAAAGACGTATTAGAAACTCGCCAAGCGGTTGAAGCTGGCTTGACTCAGCATCGCGACTTTTCCTTAAAGCTTGAGCAACAAGGGCAGATTGCAAAAGTAGAAAGACTACAGGCTGAAGCCTCTTTAGATAAAGCGCGCGTAGAGCGCAACAAAGCACAACGCGACCTCAATATCGCGCAACTCGCCCTGAGCGAGATTTTGGGTCAGTCGAGCAGTGTTGAACCATCAGAGCATTTGTTTATTAATCAAAACCTGCCACAAATGCAGACGTTTATTGATCAAACACTCTCAACCTACCCAGGGTTAGATCTGCTTACCGCAAAGGAAAAGCAAGCAAGTAGCCTGATAAAGGCGGAAAAAGGCAAATACTACCCAGAGGTGTATTTATACGGCGACTACAGCCTACATGAAGACGATTCGTTGGCGAGCCAAATGAAACCAGATTGGCTAGTAGGAATCGGTGTCAATATTCCGCTTGTCGATACATCAGGCAGATCGGAAAAAGTATCTGCAGCGCACAGCGCAGTCTCACAGGTTCAATTCCTTAAGGCTCAAGCAAAACAAGATCTTACTGTCTTAGTACAGAAAACTTATTTAGAAGCCCAACAATCTGTGGAAGAAGTGATCGGTCTCGATTCCAGTATTTCTCTGGCACAAGAAAACTTATCGCTTCGTAAAAAGGCGTTTAACCAAGGTTTATCAAACTCGTTAGAAGTCGTCGACGCTGAACTGTATCTTGCGAGTATCAAAACCCAACAGTCAGTCGCTCGTTTCCAATATCTAATTTCACTGAACAAGTTGCTAGCGCTAAGCAGCGAGATGGACACATTTCCAAGCTACAAAAACAACGCCATCACAGCTCAAAATCTGCCAGTTCAACACCAGCAAAAGGATCCATCATGAAATCCATCAAACCAATTTTACTTTCGACTTTAGCCATAAGCGCAATTGGTTGGGTGGGCTACAGCTTTTACCAAGCTTATCAACCTCAACCAATCAAGCTACAAGGCCAAATTGAAGCACAGCAGTACAGCATTTCATCCAAGGTGCCGGGCCGAATTGACCAAGTATTGGTCCGCAAAGGCGATACGATTGAAAAAGGTGATTTGATTTTCACTCTACATAGCCCAGAGATCGACGCTAAGTTAGAGCAAGCGATGGCTGGGCAAGTTGCCGCTGGAGCATTAGCTCAAGAGGCCGAAAAAGGCGCACGCGTACAGCAAATTCAAGCAGCCAAAGACCAATGGCAAAAAGCAAAAGCTGCTGCTGATCTAATGGAAAAGACGTATAAACGTGTGAACAACCTTTACAACGATGGTGTTGTTGCCGAGCAGAAACGCGACGAAGCGAACACGCAGTGGCAAGCGGCCAAATATACAGAAAGCGCTGCATTTCAAATGTACCAAATGGCTAAAGAAGGCGTAAGAGATGAAACTAAACTCGCAGCTGCCCAAAAAGCTAGAATGGCTGCAGGCGCTGTAGCAGAAGTGGAAGCTTATGCAGCAGATACTCAAATCGAGAGTTGGTTTAACGGAGAAGTTGCACAAGTTTTACTGAACAGCGGCGAACTTGCTCCACAAGGCTTCCCTGTTGTTACGGTCGTTGATACCAAAGACTCATGGGCGATTCTAAATGTACGTGAAGACCTGCTTAGCCACTTTGAAAAAGGCAGTGTATTTAAAGCCTACGTTCCAGCATTAGACAAAAGCGTTGAATTCAAAGTCAGCCATATTGCGGTCATGGGAGACTTTGCAACGTGGCGTTCAACCGATGCGGCTCAAGGCTTTGATTTACGCACATTTGAAGTAGAAGCACGTCCAACTCAACAAACTGACAAGCTACGTATGGGCATGAGTTTAGTGGTTGAACTATAGGACACATTAATGAGTTCAATCTATAAACAACAATGGCAACTTATAAAGCATGACAAGTGGTTATTGTCTTGCCTCACTTGGTTGCCAGTCATATTTGCACTATCGATATGGTGGATTTTTTCGCAAGGCATTGCGCGCGATCTACCGATTGGCGTGGTAGACCTACAACATAGTCAGCTTTCTCGGACACTGACGCAAAACTTAGATGCCTCACCCACCCTTGCGGTAGTCAATACATTCAGTGATGTCAGCGAAGCAAAGCGTGCCATGATCAAACAAGATATCTACGGTTACGTTATTATCCCTACAGGGTTTGATAAAGCTATCTATCAAAAGCTTAACCCTCAGGTGTCCGCTTTTTACAACAGCCAATTTATTTTAATCGGTAAGCTTTTCCACTCAGCCGTACTTCAAGTTCAAGGCACCTTTGCCGCTGAGTTAGAAGTCATGAAAGTGCTAAGCCATGGTGATACCACAACTCTTTCTGCACTTGGGCAAGCAGTGACGGTTCAAAGCCAAATTACCCCTTTATTCAATAAGAACACCAATTACGCTCAATTTTTAATTTCAGCAGTCGTCCCTGCACTTTGGCAAATAATGATGGTAGTCAGCACCATTCTAGTGCTCAATGCCAACCATAAATCACTAGGCCTAAGCCTTTGGCTTGGTCACAAGCCTCTCACTTCACTTTGTCGCACAATGCTTCCCTATATCGGCCTGTTTAGCCTGTTAGGTACCAGTTTTTTACTTTGGTTTTATCTCGCACTGCAATGGCCAATGAATGGTAGTTTTACGGTGTTGATCATAGCTCAAATTATTACGGCTATCGCGTGTGTCATTATGGGAAGCTTGTTCTTTTTCCTTACTTTAGACCCAGCTAGAGCAATGAGTTTCGCAGGAGCATTCACCGCACCTAGCTTCGCATTTATGGGGATCACTTTCCCTGTTAGCCAAATGAATGAACTGGCTCAAATGTGGCGAAGTTTACTGCCCATTAGTCATTACATTGAAGTGCAGGTCGAACAATCAAGTTACGGCGTAACTGCTATTCATTCACTGCACCATATGATTCCTATGCTGGGCTACCTGTTTCCCGTATTTGTCGTGCTGCTTTTAACCCGGAAACACTTACGAATTGAACAAGGAGGGCAAATATGAAAACTCCTTCGCTACTTTCTTTGATCAAGCACGAGTTACTTGCCGTTCTTACCAACCCCGTTGTTAACCTAACTGTGTTTGGCGGCGTGCTGTTTTATTCGTTCCTTTATCCATTACCCTATGCTAATCAGGTTTCGCAAGAGCTACCTATCTCTATCGTCAATTTAGATAACAGTAAAACTAGCTATCAACTAGAGCGAATGGTGGATGCAACACCGCAAGTACGTGTGATTCAACGAGATCACAGTATCGCAGTAGCTAAAGATGCGTTATTGAAGCAAACCATCGGGGGCTTTTTGGTCATACCTGAACATTTCTATAAAGATTTGTTATTGGGGAAAAGCCCAACCTTATCGTATGCGGGTGATGCCTCTTATTTTCTGGTCTACGGAACAGTTGTTGAAGGGCTAGCAAAAGCTGGAGGAACTCTCGCAGCACAAGCTAAGATCACGCACTTACTTACGGAAGGCAGCCCACTGTCTTTGGCATCGAACCAATACAGCGCATTTACTGCCAACATGAAACCGACATTCAATAGCAGAATGGGCTACGTCGATTATGTCGTACCAGCGGTTTTTGTTTTAATTTTGCAGCAAACTCTCGTTATGGCAGCAGGCCTGATTGGGGGTACGCAAAAACAATCATCTGGCTATTGGGAGCATACGCCAACCTTGACTCTGCTATTAGTTAGGCTCTCCGTTCTCATTGCGATTTATTACTTGTTGTCGATGTATTATTTCGGTGCGAGTTTTGAAATGCATGATATCAATCGCCTTGCATCCATCAGTACTTTACTGACCTTACTGTTGCCATTTCTTTTAACAAGCGGGTTGATCGGCGCTGTATTGGGCCAAGTTCTACCGAGAAGAGAACTAGTCACCGTCGTGGTACTGATCAGCTCAATGCCACTGATCTTTTCAGCGGGATTTATTTGGCCAGTACAAATGATTCCTGAACCTCTAGTGATGCTTTCTAAGCTCTTTCCAAGTACACCGGCTATTCAAGCTTTCCTTGCAACCAATCAAATGGGGGCTGGCTGGGCAGATATAGCAGATAAATGGAGTCTAATGTGGGGGCAAGTTTTGCTGTGGAGCGGAGTTTGTTGGCTAGTATTTAGAAAACGCATCGATTAGATACAACAAAGGCTCCCAATAGGAGCCTTTTTTCTCAAACACGAACAACGTCGTTACAAAGAGAATGGAATCAACTACAGCCCCATATCTTCGATCAAGGCTTTAATCTGTTTTAGATCCATACGATGAACGGCAATCATTTGTCGAATATCGCTGAGTCGAGAATTAGCCGCATCATGTTTGTCACACGCGTCTGACTTCGCATCCCATGACGTGCCTTCTAAGAACACATCACACTCTTTTTTCAATGGTTCTAAGTTTGGCAAAATTGAGTCACGTTCTTGTTCTAATTTCTCTAGCGCTTGAGAAATCTCTAGTTCTTTACGGAAAAGCTCTCTAGAACGTTCAAACATTGTCGCTTGCATGTCTGCCTGGCGATTCAACTTAGTGTTAGTTTGTTGAGATTCAGTGAGCACTTTCTTTTGTTCACTCAACTGATGTTCAAGTGACAAATTCGCTTTCTCAAGTTCTATTGAGGCATCTTGCAGCGCGTCGAGTTCTTGTTTATGAACTTCCGCCTGTTTATTCAAAGCCTCTTCAATTTTAGCGTCGATTTCGGTATCGACTTTGGCAACCTTCTCTTCTACACGCGTAACCAATTGCTTTTTGCTATCACTCAGTTCTTGGTAACGCTGTTCCAGTACATTGTAAGACGATTCCCACTTGCTCGCAGTTACGGTAGAGCCGACCAAACCACCTAACGCCAATCCGATTACGGCGGCGATACCAATGTAAAGCTGACTTCGCTTATCGCGTTCTTCAATCACGACAACTTCATCTTGCTCGCTCTGTTCTGGGTTTTGGTTCACTGTAAGAAACTCCCATCAAATATGTAGTTAGGTTTATTCAAAAGGCTACCGAGATAGTTCAGAGATCATTAAGCTAGCGGTATAAACTAAAAAGCTCCCCACTACTGCAATCACTACCCCTTTTTGAACTTTTTCATTAGTCCTATAGCGAAAAAGAAAAAAAGCCAGCGCAATCAAAAAGACAATTGCTATCAATCGAGTCATAAATCCTCCTTGTTACTCCTATTTTATACCATTTAAATCGGTTATTTACGTCAGAGTTTGGTTGTTTAATCGTTTACATGAACAAGATTTACACAAACAGTTTTTTTGGGGCTGACATCACATTTTCATTTCTATAGGATACACATACAGATTATCTATAAATTAGATAATTGTTCCGATGAAGACTGCAGGAGAGTGGTTTTTAACCAAATATTAGCATTTGGTTAGATTGACCCGCCGAAGAAGTAAATCTTTCAGGTGCTTTATGCTGATGAAAATCAGAAAAGCGAGGACTGTTGTTGGAGGAACCTCTGGAGAGAGCCGTACTACTTTGTTGTAGAAAGCGGCCGCCGAAGGAGCAAGCTTAGTCAATTTTACGTACCTATACGCAAACCGCTAAGTGAAACTCTCAGGCAAAAGGACAGAGGAGTGAAAAGCTACAACCTTAATTACCAAAAGAGTTCTATCTAGAAATCCGTATGTATTAAGTAGTGCTATCGATCTTATGATCGCACTGCCCTTTCACTCTTCTCCTTAAATTTTTTATTTATTAAGGGGAAATCAATGTTTGACCTATACACCACATTACAAGCCATCGACAGCCTAGTTTGGGGACCACCACTCCTAATTTTACTCGTCGGTACAGGTATCTACTTCACTTTTCGCTTAGGCCTACCTCAGTTTAGACACCTACCGACAGCACTAAAAATGGTATTTCGCAAAGACAAGTCAGGCGCAGGTGATGTGTCGAGCTTTGCTGCGTTGTGTACAGCCCTATCTGCAACTATCGGTACAGGTAATATCGTTGGTGTTGCAACCGCTATAAAGCTGGGTGGCCCAGGTGCGTTATTTTGGATGTGGTTAGCGGCCGTGTTTGGCATGGCAACCAAATACGCAGAATGCTTACTTGCCGTAAAGTATCGAAAGCTCGACAGCAATGGCCAAATGGTAGGTGGGCCGATGTACTACCTGCAATATGGCGTTGGTTCCAAGGTACTCGCGGTCGTGTTTGCTGTCTTCGCACTTGGTGTGGCTTGCTTTGGTATCGGAACCTTCCCGCAAGTTAATGCCATCATTGATGCAACCGAAATTTCGTTCGGCGTATCTCGTGAGATCTCAGCAGTAGTACTCACAGCTTTAGTCGCTTTCGTGACCTTAGGTGGAATTCAATCTATCGCGAAAGTTGCGGGTAAAGTCGTCCCTACCATGGCTTTATTCTATGTTGTTGCTTGTTTAAGTGTGCTGATTAGTAATGCAGACCAACTCGTAAATGCGCTGGAACTGGTGATCAGTTCAGCCTTCACCAATACTGCTGCTTCTGGTGGCTTCTTAGGTGCAAGCATGATGCTAGCGATCCAATCAGGTATCGCCCGAGGTGTATTCTCTAACGAGTCTGGCTTAGGCAGTGCGCCTATGGCAGCCGCCGCGGCAAAAACGGACTCGTGCGTTAAACAAGGTCTGGTTTCGATGACGGGCACGTTCTTTGACACCATCATCATTTGTACGATGACGGGTCTGGCCTTAATCCTAACGGGTGCATGGCAAACCGATTTAGCGGGCGCAGCGATGACGACTCACGCATTCGCAGTTGGACTAAATGCCGATACGCTTGGCCCTATGCTCGTTTCTATCGGGCTTATCTTCTTCGCATTTACCACGATTTTAGGCTGGAACTATTACGGCGAACGCTGCGTAGTATTCCTATTTGGAACAAAAGGTGTGCTGCCGTACAAAATCGTTTTCTTAGTGTTGGTTTCATCAGGCGCTTTCCTTAAACTCGACATGATTTGGCTAATTGCCGATATCGTGAATGGCTTAATGGCTTTCCCTAACCTCATCGGTTTGATCTTGTTGCGACACGTCGTTATTGAAGAAACTAAGCTTTTCTTTAATAGCGCCACTCAAACCACTTCGAAAGACACGGTTAGTGCTTAATAGTCTGTGAACGTGAATATTCAGCTGTTTTCGTTTGAACAGGCGCTAACTGCTTAGCGAATCAAGCTCAGTTCACTTAATATCTTCAATTCATGCCCTTAGTTTTTAACTGAGGGCATTTTCGTTTTGGCCTGCCCTAGAGTCCCAAAGATAAAAAAACCATCAATAATGTCCTATGCTAATACTTGACCCCGCTACAAGGATATTACGACATGCCGAGTAATAATCATGAGCACACTTCTCTTCGACTGCTCTTGCTGTTCCTTGCCTTTATATTGATGTCTTGGCCTACCGTAATGGCCACCAGCTTTACGGTTACAACGATCACATTTACGATTTTGTCCATCTGGCTAGTTGTCATTATTGCCTTGGTCATACTGGCGCGGTAACCACACATGATCAGTGCCACCACACTCATCATCCTCATTCTCGCCTATATCGGGATGCTATTTTTCATTGCGAATTGGGCGGAATCCAAAAGCCCGACGGCAAAAAAGATCTCCTCCAGTTCAATGGTGTACGTTCTGTCACTGGCGGTGTTTTGTACGAGTTGGACATTTTATGGAAGTGTTGGGCTGGCTTCTCGGGCGGGCGTACTGGTTTACACCATCTACTTAGGGCCAACATTATTGATGCTTGTATTATGGCCGTTGATGAAACGGATCTTGTTGGTTAAGCAAACCTATCACGTAAACAGCATCGCTGATTTTCTTTCTGCACGATATAACCGAAGCCTTTACTTAGCAGGCATCACTTCCGTTGTGGCGATGATCGGCATCGTTCCATATTTGGCCTTGCAGCTTAAAGCCATTAACAATTCATTCGCAGTGGTCATGAGCGCCGAGTCGTCCAACGATATGGTCACGTGGGTTATTTGGTTTGGTGTTGCGATGTTCACCATTGCATTTGGTATTCGGCATATTGATCCCACTGAGCGCCACCCTGGCATGATGCTCGCTCTCGCAGTTGAAGGCGTAGTGAAGTTAGTGGCGATGTTATGTGTGGGAATTTTCGTATGCTTTTTTATGTTCGATAGCCCGCAAGCCATATTGCAAGAACTAACTGAAAAACTCCCTGATACAGCCAAAACAATGGCGAAAACACCAAACGTCATGACTTGGGTGAGCTTCCTACTGCTAGCTGGTTCTGCCTTTTTTATGTTGCCTCGTCAATTCCACGTGATGGTAGTTGAAAACCCGCAAACCAGCTACATCAAAAAAGCTCAGTGGCAACTGCCCATTTACCTCATTTTAATGACGGTGTTTGTTATGCCTATTTCTGCAGCTGGCGTGTTAGTGATGGGCCCCGATAAACCGGACACCTACATGCTTACGTTGCCGCTAAGTGCCGAACAATTTTCACTAACATTGCTTGTATTCATTGGAGGATTTTCTGCTTCGATGGCGATGTTAATGGTATCTGGGATGACTCTCGCCACGATGTTCAGTAACCATTTAGCGCTGCCTGTATTAAGGAAAGTGATTCCTGATAAGAATTTTGGTCAACACCTACTACAAATACGCTGGCTTGCAATTTTCTTGGTGTTTGGTGCGGGGCAAGCGTTCTACATGTTTTTGGGCGACTCCTATATGCTCGTCAATATGGGGATGATTTCGTTCTGCGCCGTATTGCAGTTTTTACCTTTGGTAGTCTTAGGCTTGTATTGGAAAAACGTAACGGCACGCGGCGCTATTTTAGGCATCTCCTTTGGCTTCTTTATTTGGGCTTACTGTTTATTCTTACCTGCCATCATGAAAAGTGGCTGGATTGACGACAGCATTCTAATTGCAGGACCTTGGGCCATCGAGTGGTTACACCCTGAACGCTTATTTGGCTCAAACATGGATAAAGTCAGCCACGGTGCTTTTTGGTCTTTAATCGCGAACTTATCTGGCATCGTTTTAGGTAGCTTATTTTCCAAAGAGTCGGATAACGAGTCACGCTATAACGCTGAGTTCATCGATATCATGACTCAAAGCTCCTCATCAGATTACGAAGGCTCACTAGACTTACCTTGTAACATTGTTCTTGCGAGTAAACTGCCAATCTTACATGACCTCTTTAATTCGTATTTCTCCGCCAAAGAAACCGAAGATAAAGTCGACTTATGCTTAAAAGAAACCAACCTTGCCGATCGTGAACATATCAATACGCAAGAATTAGCCAACCTCGAAAAAGCAGCGGAAAGGCGTTTAAGTGGTGCGACTGGAGCAGCAATGGCCCATGTACTCATCATGGATTCAGGGCTGTTTACTCAGGAGGAGACGCAAGCGCTTGAACAAAGCTATAGTCAAATTCTCAGCCAACTCAAAATTAGCCCTACTCAACTTCGTAAACAACTTAACTACGCCAAAGAGAAAGAAAACCTTGCGCAGCAATACAGTGAGCAATTAGAAGGTTTAGTCGACAACCGTACTCAAGAGCTTCAAGAAACCATGGAGCAACTTAAAAACGCTCAGCACCAACTCATCGAAACCGAGAAGCAAGCTTCATTAAGTAAGCTCGTCGCAGGTGTTGCGCATGAAATCAATACACCTATTGGTGTATGTGTGACAGCTGTCTCTAACCTCAAAGATGAGGTGAAGTTCGTGCGTGACGCTTATGACACTGAAAAATTAAGCGAAAAAGATTTAGAAGAGTTTTTCGACCTGTGTGACGAGTCTTCGCAAATCATACTTAAAAATAATGAGCGAGCCTCTAGCTTGATTCGCAGTTTCAAACGTATCGCCGTCGATCAAACATCTGACGACCTCCGTCAAATCAATATTCGCGAATATCTTGATGAAATTCTGTTATCACTTCGCCCTGAGCTCAAACGGGTTCAGCATCAGGTGGAAATTGAGTGTGACGACTCTCTGACTTGTACCTGTTATGCAGGATCGCTTTCTCAAATACTAACGAACTTGATCATGAATAGCCTTATTCATGCATTTGAACCCGAGCAGAAGGGAAAGATGCTCATCAAAGTCGAATCACATAGAGGCTCTATCATCATCACTTATAAAGATGACGGCGTTGGATTGGATGAAGAGAGTGCGAAGTGCATTTTCGACCCTTTTTATACAACCAAACGAAACCTAGGCGGGAGCGGTTTAGGCGCGCACCTTATTCATAATTTGGTCACGCAAAACCTAGCGGGGACGATAAAAATTGATACCGCCGTTGGGCAAGGGCTCACGTATACCATCGCCTTCCCTAGCAAGCCGAAAGAAGCATAGTACCAAATGTTCAGGCTTAATTAGGCACTTGTGAACCTTTAAGGTCCACATAATCAGAATGTGCAATAACTTGTATAGCTGAGCATTTGAACCTATACCCTATATACAACTATGAAAATCGTCAGTCGCTAAGGATCCAATTTTTCGATAGGGAGATACTCTAATGCCGCTAAAACTTCTTCGGGAATTAGACGAAGCTGCGCCACCACCTTGGAAGATCCTGATCGTTGACGATGAACCCGATGTCCATCAAGTCACAGTACTCGTACTCAAGCGCTTCAAACTCGATGACCGTTCGCTAGAATTTATTCATGCCCATTCGGGTGCAGAAGCGAAAGAAAAACTCTCCACCATTCCAGATATCGCCCTGATTTTTCTTGATGTCGTAATGGAAACCGATGACGCAGGGTTAGAGGTCGCACGCTGGGTAAGGCAAGATCTGGGGAATCACTACTCGCGTATCGTCTTGAGAACTGGTCAGCCAGGGCAAGCCCCAGAACAAGATGTAATTACCCAATACGACATCAACGACTACAAAGAAAAAACCGAACTAAATAGCCAGAAATTGTTCACTACCGTTTATTCAGCAATCCGCTCTTATCGCGATATCATGAACATTGAAAGTAGCCGTGAAATCGAGAAAAACTACCGCCAAGGGTTAGAACGGGTTATTCAATCAACATCCATCATTTTCCAAAAACACACCTTGAATGCTTTTTCTGACGGTATTTTGCAGCAAGTGCTTTCTCTACTGCGTATGAATGATCAAAGCATGTTGGTCAGTGTACGTGGATTAACCACGCTTCAAGAGCCCCACAACGATTATCGCGTACTCGCCCAAATTGGCGATACTGGCGATAAAACTGAAGTCGATGAGAGCATAAAACGCTATTTACAAAAGGCCATTGATGCCAAGACCAGTATTATCGAAGACGATATCTTCGTTGGGTACTTTTCTACCAGTTCTGGGGCGGTTAGCCTTTTGTATTTAAAAGGTGTAAGAAAGATCACCGAACTGGAAAGCCAACTCCTAACCATATTTTCTTACAGTGTCAGCTTAGCTTTCGAGAATCTATTTCTCAGCCAAGAGATCATTGATACGCAAGGCGAACTCATTTATCGCTTGGGCGACGTGGTAGAGTCACGTTCGCATGAAGCTGGTAACCACGTTCGTCGAATCTCTGAACTGAGCTATCAACTTTGTATTCTAATGGGGCACTCAGAAGAGCAAGCAGAGTTGATCCGACAAGCAGCACCTATGCATGACATTGGTAAAATCGCTACCCCCGACTCCGTATTATTGAAGCCCGGAAAGCTCGACGCCGAAGAATGGGAAGTAATGAAGCAGCACTCCGAAATCGGTCACAATATTTTGGCCGGTTCCAAGCGCCAAATTTTGCAAACCGCAGCCACCATTGCGCATGAGCATCATGAAAAAGTCGACGGTTCCGGATACCCGCAAGGGCTTAAAGGGGACGAAATTAGCTTAGAAGCTCGGATTATCGCAGTGGCTGATGTGTTCGATGCGCTCACTCATGAACGTTGCTACAAACCAGCTTGGCCTTTAGAAGATGTGATTAAATTGATGAAAGAATCGAGTGGTACTCATCTCGATGCGCACATTGTTGATACTTTATTAGATAACATTGACGTTGCTTTGCAGATCAATCAAACCTACAGCCAAGAAAGTTGAGCGAAATAAAAAAGCCGTTAGCAATTTCATTACTAACGGCTTTAGCATGTCTACACTCGTTGTCCTCAATTACTCAGGTAAATTTGAGTACTCGCAACGTCTTAAGCAGCGCTTGTCGGTGGTTCTTCCAGTAACAACTTAATACCAAGTGAAATCAGTACCGCACCGGTAACCCCTTCCATCCAGCTTACCACTGAAGAATTCTTAAATAGCTGTTTAGCCGAGTTAATCGCCCCAGCAATACCACACTGCCATACCATCGCAATAATAAAATGAACGCTCGCCATAAACATCGATTGCCAAAACGGCGAACCGTTCGGATCAATAAATTGAGGAAGAAAAGCCAAATAGAAAACAGCGGTTTTAGGGTTCAATACATTCGATAAAAAGCCTTCTCTCAACGAACGCTTAGAATCAAACTGGGCAGTTACCGTTCCTTCTAACTGAATTCCTTGCTGGCCTTTCAGCAATCCATACAAGCTCGAAGCGCCAAGCCAAATTAGATAAGCTGCACCGATCATTTTGACGAATTGAAATAGCTCTGCAGATTGAAGTAACAACGCAGAAATACCAATCGCCGAGAAAGTCGCATGGACGAACAGCCCTAAACACACTCCGATACTTGTAACGTAACCATCCTTAACGCCAGCTCTGGTGGTGTTACGAATAACCAAGGCAGTATCGAGCCCAGGTGTCAGGGTGAGGATCACAATCGCCACCAGAAACGCTTCAAAATTTAGGATGTCCATATTTTCCTAACTCCATTTTTATAATTAACGTCGAAAACTCGTAAAAATTGCGAGCCACCGCACTCTAGCTACTTTCTCATAAAATGAGAAAGGATTTGAGCCTCAAACTAAATTATTTACATAGTAAAAAATATAAATTCTGCATCTCTTATAACACCTGAGTATTTAAAGCATGAAATTTATAACTATCGAATACAAGATTATGGGCATTGGTAATTGGATTTCAGCTCAAGTTAGCCCTGAAGTGGCTAAACAACTCGCCACTGAGTACCAAGGCTACGGGTGGCCAGTAAAAGTCTCTTAGCTCAGTAATGAGTGGTTACTTTAAATATTAGAATTAGCAATATTATGCGACTAAAACTCCATATCTGATAACACTTTCAGATATTTGCCCTATGCAACAACATTAGACGTTTGTTGAATCATTAATCGGTTGTTAGACTTAACCTTTTACGATCAGGGAAGTCGCATGAGCGCATTCAAAAAACTAGTCGAACATTCTCAAAAGTGTTCCCACTTTAAACACTTAGGCTCCATTTGTGGTTGGGACCAAGCTTCAATGATGCCAGCGGGCGGTAACCAAGCTCGAAGCGAAGCAATGGCAGAATTATCTGTTCATATCCATAATTTGATGACTCAGCCACAGTTAGCCGAATGGTTCGATAGCGCAGAAAACGAATCGTTAACCGTTGACGAACAATCTAGCCTACGTGAGTTAAAACGTCAGTGGCAGCAATCTAACCTACTACCTGAAAAGCTTGTTCAAGCAAAATCTTTGGCAGGATCTAAGTGTGAGCATGCTTGGCGTACTCAACGCGGAAACGACGATTGGCAAGGCTTCGAAAAAAACTGGCGTGAGGTAGTAGAGCTATCTAAAGAAGAAGCGCAGATTCGTGCCGAGGCCGCTAATTTAACACCCTACGATGCCATGCTGGATATCTATGAACCAGGTACCAGTTCAGCTTCACTAGATACTCTATTTTCTGATGTAAAAACTTGGCTACCAGATCTCATCAATAGCGCGATTGAAAAACAATCAAGCGAAAGCTTTACGGCACCATCAGGCACCTACTCTACCGACAAGCAAAAAGCGCTTGGCCTTGAAGTCATGAAGTTACTTCAGTTTGATTTTGAGCATGGTCGCCTAGATGAAAGTGTTCACCCATTCTGTGGGGGTGTGCCTTCTGACGTTCGTATTACCACTCGCTACGATGAAAATGAGTTCGTTCAATCCTTAATGGGGATCGTTCATGAAACAGGCCATGCCCGTTACGAACAAGGTTTGCCTAAGTCATTAGCTGGCTTACCAGCTGGCGAAGCCCGCTCAATGGGTATTCATGAGTCTCAATCTCTTTTCTTTGAAATGCAGGTTGGCCGCAGCGACCCATTTATTGGCCACCTTGCTCGTCTCGCTGGACAGCAATTTACTGGCCCAGAGTTCGAGAAAGACAATTTCCAGAAGATCTATACTCGCGTTGAAAAAGGGTTCATTCGCGTAGATGCCGATGAGTTAACCTACCCTGCTCACGTTATCTTACGTTACGAAATTGAACGTGATTTGATCAATGGAAAAATCAAACATACTGACGTTCCAGAGCTTTGGAATCAAAAAATGCAGCAGTATCTTGGCCTACGGACTGAAGGTAATTTCAAGAATGGTTGTATGCAAGACATCCACTGGACGGACGGCGCATTTGGCTACTTCCCTAGCTATACACTCGGCGCGATGTACGCCGCGCAATTCATGGCTGCAATGAAGCAAACAGTAGATGTGGATAGCGCGATCGAATCTGGTGATCTAACGCCAATCTTTAACTGGCTTGGTGATAAAATTTGGAGCAAAGGTAGCTTATTGACCACTGATGAATTAGTGAAACAAGCAACCGGTGACATCTTAAACCCAGAGCACTTCAAAAAGCACCTAATCGAACGTTATCTTTAATTAGCTAGCGGCCTCACTTCTAATCTCGATTAGGAGTGAGGTAATTCTTACCCATCACAACACAAACGTTTCACACCAGCACCTAACCTCTAGCACAACTCTCGCTCGACAAACAATATCAACCAAGTACCACTTTTCGCCAACGAGCAAAAGCACCCATTGATGCTAAATAGTCTATTATGTTTTGAAATTATACGTGATGACGGTCACATTTATTTTGTTGATAATCTCTTCGTCGAATGATGAGGGAGTGTTGATTCCTCTGACTACATTCATTTTTAAACGTATTTTGAGAGAATTATTATGAAAAAATTAACTATCCTTGCCGCTACTTTACTAATCAGTTCAACAGCATTCGCTGGTAACCAAACTAGCTATAACAGCACAAGCCAAACAACAGGCACATTTGCTACTAAAGCAGAAGCTTATGATGCGGGCTTTAACTACGTAGACTCACTCGCTAACGCGACAAATGCACAGCTTAATTTTCAACTGCTGCCAGTATCTGCGAATCCAATTTCAAAAATCACTGTAGACAACACTCAGGTGACTATCGAAGAGTTTGCAAAAACACGTGGCGAGATCGCTTATCGCGCAGTCGTTAATGTTGATTACCACTTCGTTGAACGTACTAAGCGTAACGACTAATTTGAATATTTGAATCTAAGCCAACAATAGTTTGTTGGCTTTTTAGTATGGTTTCTTCACCTCGATTTCGCCCGACACCGCCAAAAGAACGCAATCCAATCTCATTGTTGTCTAAATCGCAATAATGAAATGACATATCGTATGTTTTTTCTATTTCTGCGATGACCTACAATCCTTGCTAATTTTCCTTTGCTAACGTTCTCCCGCCTGCTTCGTTATCCCATTATTAACGGGAGCTGGTAACTGACGACTTTCTTTGTGATACCTATGATAAATTTTTTAAAACAATACACCTCTTGCCTGATCACTAAAGAACTCGCCAGAAAAACTGTTCCTATGATTGGCGGCATGATAGCAATCATGAGTTTTCAGCTTATCGACAGCGCCTTCATCAGCCAGCTTGGCGTCGTGCCACTTGCCGCACAAGCAGTCACCATCCCTTTTACTATGGTGACAATTGGCATCCAAGTTGGGCTTGGTATCGCTTGCACGGCTTTGATTTCCCGTAACTTGGGTGCGAAGCAACACCGTCACGCCAAACAAACGGCCACTATTACCCTGTTGTTAGGTATGGTGAGCATGGCGTTGATAAGCGTATTGCTGTGGATTTTTCGGTTCCCGCTTCTCGGACTTTTCGATATTTCAGAGCCTGTCGCAGAAATGGCAAACAGTTATTGGCCAATGTGGCTAGTAAGCAACTGGTTTGGGGCTACTCTGTATTTTCTTTCAAGCGTATTCAGAGCAAATGGCAACACCAAACACCCTGGTTTGGCATTAATTTTTTCCAGTTTGATTAACATCGTGCTCGATCCTATTTTCATCTTCACGTTTGATTTAGGTTTGGTTGGTGCCGCCCTAGCAACATTAATCTCTTTCGCTATTTGCTTATTTTGGTTGGGTTACTGTACCAACAATGAAAATTGGTTTGAGATACCTAAAGCATGGGCGCAATGGCGCAACAGTTTTCAATCACTCATGAAAATTATGCTTCCAGCGACACTCAACCAACTGTTACCACCTGTCGTTGCTGTACTTACAACCATGCTGATGGCGAAGTTTGGTACCGAAGCGGTTGCATCATGGGCACTAATCTCTAGATTTGAGATGTTTAGCTTGCTGGTCATTTTATCTTTAACCATGTCCATGCCTCCTATGATTGGTCATTTCCTCGGCGCTAAAGAACTGGAGAAAGTTGATCGCTTAGTTAAAAGTGCAATAGTCTTTGTTCTAGGGTTCCAAATGCTTATCGCACTCGCATCACTGATGTTAGCCACCCCTTTAAGCACTCTGATGTCTAACGATGTTCAAGTACAATTCACCCTTCTAACCTTCTTGCAGTTCGTGCCCTTTTGCTATGGTGCATTAGGCGTGTGCATGATCATTGTCTCAGTGTCCAACGCTTTAGGTCAGCCCAAGATCGCATTATTGCTATCAATCTGTCGGTTGTTCGTGCTGTATTTACCAGCAGTATGGATTGGAGCTCAAGTGGGCAATATTGAAGCCGTATTCGCGGCTATCTTTATCGCTAATACACTTACAGGAGTAGTTGCATGGCAGATGTATCTTAAGTGCATGCGCGCTACTAAGGGGGCTTTAGTCCTACAGCTGTCAAATTAGAAGCTCTATATATGACTTCGAGCATTACATTTAAAGCGTGATTTACATCAATTCATTAATGCCAAAAATGCACGATTCAAAACCATGACATTCGTTATACTGCGCTATATTCAAGAAAAGATACACCAAGTGTATATATGATTAGCAAAGGAAAATGAGATGGATATCGCGACAAGACTTGAGCTTCTATTAGAGGTATCTGAGCACGGATCTTTTGCGAAAGCCGCAGATGCGAGAAATATCGATCGCTCAGTGTTGTCGAAGCAAATAAAGAACCTCGAAGACACATTAGGGCTTAGACTCCTGAATCGATCCACTCGTTCTTTATCTCTAACGACCGCAGGCTATGAAATCGTAAAGCAAGCTGAAAAAGTACGTGACGTATTGGATCAAACTCGCCGTTTGGCCGATACGTTTCACCATGAGCCTAAAGGTCACCTAAGAATATCTAGCTCTACCATGTTTGGTCGCTACTACATTCAAAAAGCGATTAATGTTTTCATGCAAAAGTATCCACAAGTAAGCGTCGAGCTAGTGCTTGATGATCGCAAAGTGGACATTATTGGCGAGCGTTTCGATGTCGTGTTTCGTATCGGCCCGCCAAAGGACTCAAATCTGATTGCACGAAAACTAGCAGACAATCACTTTGCACTTTTAGCGTCTGAAGACTTTATCAGTCAGCATGGGTACCCGGAAACACCAGAGCAACTTGCGGCGCTACCTTCGGTGATCTACTCAAATGGCGCGTTTACTACCAACAAACTAAACATAGCCACCTCACCTGCAGATAATGAGATTAAAACGCTGTCCACTTCGGGGCGCTATAAAGTCAATGAAGCAGAACTAATTTTAGATGGCGTTCAACAGGGCTTGGGCTGGGCTCAAGTTGCCATGTTCATGTTGACAAAAAACATCAAAGAAATGGGACTAGTACCGCTGCTAACCGATCATATGCTTCCACTGAGCCATGGCGGTGTATATGCAGTTTACTCTCATCGTAACCAACCACCGTTAACTAAATTCTTTATTGATACCGTTCAACAAGTCATAGGTACCCCACCAGTATGGGAAAGCTATATTGATGATTTCTTTTCTTTGTATCAGTAACTTGGGGAAAACTACCCGCTAAATAGCCTAACCATAAAAATTGAATTTCCCCTACAATTTGTCCTTGCCTTAATGATTCGTGAGCGATTCATTCAAGGCATTGGCTCTCTTCTACAAAGACTTTCTGATTGTAAACTTCCCCATACAATTAATTTCTATTTTTAAATCTTATAGGGAACGGTGAGTCACCTCTGCATACCTTTGCTATATTTCATTGTCTAAAAAACAATCTGACCAATACAGAGTAAATAACGAAATGTAAACCTAACGTAGTTTGACCAACTATTTTTTTAAGAAAAGCAAGTCAGAAAATTATTACAACAACTACCCTAGTATAATTTTACACCACATAAAGTTATAAGTTAGAACAAATAACACTCGTGCAAAAACAACATTTATAAATGGGTAATTAGCAACTTTTTCAACACATTGTAAATTTGTATATTTACCACCTCAACAACACACAGTGGTAATAAAAATGAAAAAAAGCACAATTGCTCTATCTATATTCTCTGCACTTCTAGTCAATACAACTAACGCAGCGGAAGTCTTTAATGATGGTGAAAATACACTAAACGTTCACGGTCGAGTACAAGGTATGTACTACGTATCAGACGACAAAGAAATAGACGGCGATAACAGTTACCTTCGTGTTGGCCTGGATGGTGAGTCTAAAATCAATGACGATGTATACGCCTTCGGCCTCTACGAATTACAACTAAAATCAAACACACACCGCGATGAAGCAGGCCGTGAGGATGATGACCTAGACGTGCGTAAAGCCTATGTAGGGCTTGGTTCTGACATGGGCACAGTAAGTTACGGGCGTCAATTTGGCGCAGTTACCTTAGTGTCTGATTACACAGATATTTTTCCAGAATTCGGAAATGAAGCCGCAGGTGTAAGCGCAGATCTATTCGGAACAGGCCGTTCTGACAGCGTATTAAAAGTAACAAGTAAATTCAGTGAATTGAATGTACACGCGAACTATCAAGCCGAAAATGAAGAAGTCAGTACGGACGCTCGTTCTTACGGTATCGCGGCGGATTACGCATTCCCTATGGGATTCAAACTTGCTGCTGGCTATAACGAAGGTGAAGGCGCGACTGGTGGTGACGACGCTAAGTTACTGACAACTGCATTGTCTTACCAATTTGAAAAGTTCTACGCTGCAGCTCTTTACAGTACAGGTGAGAACTTTGTTAAAGCAGATGGTACTGAAAGTGGTACGGATTACGTAGGTATCGAAGCCGTTGCAACTTACAAATTTACTGACAACCTACTCGTACTCGCAGGTTACAACAATCTTGAGCAGGACAAACAGTCTGAGGTAGATGTTGTCGATTCTTACTCTTTAGGTGTTGAATATAATCTAAACGATAATTTCAAAACACTGGCGGAATATAAATTCACTGATATCGATTCAGAAGAAGATATTCTAGCTCTAGCGATACGATACGCGTTCTAAACGTTATCACCCACTCTACTGCCTTTTGAATCGATTTTTTCGTGCCTGTAGCAAGAGTACTACAGGCCTTTTTTTCATTTGAATTTTTGGTTATAAAAGCAATGGAGATACAAGGTTTATCGGGCACCTCATAAATACACTAAACATACAAAGATTCATTAATTAAAATTAGGTTAACATTAAAGGTTTATATATAAACCGCACATATAACCCCGTTATTTGTGGATATAGCCCTTGCGTGGTCAACTCGATATTCGTCTAATAGAACGAAGCATTTATTTTTTAATAACAAATTTGTATCGGGCAACTGCTCTACACATTTGTCTGCCCCGAAATCATGCTATCAAACTCAATAATCCGAGTAAGAAACGACGCTTTATCCTCTTCCGGAATCGATGTGGCTAAGGGTAGGTCTGCTTTCATCGCATCCACCGCTCTGTTTCTAACTAGCACCTCAAAGTGCAAGTGCGGCCCTGTTAACCTACCCGTTGCACCAGAAATCGCAATTTTCTGACCACGTTTAACGTAATCCCCTTTCTTAACTAAGAACCGATCTAAGTGCAAATAGCGTGTTTTATAAACGCTGTTATGCTCTATGACTAAGTATTTCCCCGCATAAGGGTGGTTTCTTACCCCGATAACCTTGCCATCTCCAGTCGAATAGACGGCTGCTCCAACAGGGGTAGCGAAGTCCGTACCGTTATGTGGTGTCACTCTCCCTGTAACTGGATGTTTTCGCTTTGGATTAAACGGAGAAGTAATGCGGCGATATTTCTCGTCGACTGGATACCGATTAAATGCTCGCTCTAGGCTATTGCCATCTCGATCATAAAACCGACCATCACTAGCCAAGAAAGCCGCAACTTCTCCTGTCACTAATTTAAACGAAATCCCTTGAATTTCACTGTTCCCTGTCGCGTGTTCACCGAGAAATTGGTGATTAACCAATACATCAAAACGGTCACCAGCCCTAAGTGAACGCGAGAAGTCGAGTTTGTCTCGTAAGATTCGAGTGATTTGAGCGATCTGTTTCGAAGATAAGCCCAACTGATGTGCCGACATCGAAAAACTGCCATTGATAGTGCCGGAGTACAATTCTTCTCGCCACTCCCCTTGCTCTTCTTTGAATTCATAGTGAAACTTCTCATCGCTTTCTTTCGTATAAATCGCTTTCTCGACCAAGCTGATATGGAAAGTCAGGCTCAACAGTTCTCTATCACGATCTACCATCAGTTCAAGATGGTCGCCAGGCTTAAGTGTATCTAACTGCAGTGGTATCTGGTCTGCACCCAGGATTTCATTCAAGGCTTTATATGAGAGCCCCAAAGATGAAAAAATCCCGCTTAGCGTGTCACCAACTTTAACGATGTAGTCAACTCGGGTAACTAATGGTTCCGGTTGCGGTAAAGGCTCAGATGGAAGTGGTTTTAAAACAATGTGACTTTTTGGCGGATGCTCTAACTCAATTTTGTTGGCCGACAAATCAGAGGCTTGTTCAGTTGGAATTAGGATAGCTAACGTAAAAGCGAGGACTGCAATTACAAATACGATAGGTCTAAAAGATTTCATGTTCACATATGTAGACTAAAGAGTAATGTTATAACATAACAATTTAAGAGCGAAATCTCTAGTGAATACTAATATGCGGTGTTACATAACGCGTGTAGCTAGGGTTTCTCAGGAGGTTATGTCAGGTATTAATCGATAAAATCAGTATGTCTCTTTGCCAACTGTGCCGCGCGTCTATAAGAGGTTTGTATACGATAGCTGGTCTAGGAGCATCACCATAAAGATTCAACCATAGTGATGTCAGCACCCACAAACGGTGTGATTTTTCAGCCGCACTGCAACGTTTAAAGCCAATGTCTATGCAATACATTGATACACTGTACAGACTCTTCCAGCGAGTAAACAGCCTAAGCCCCCTTCCTGTACTGAACTTCTACATGACCTTTAGAACATGTCGTAAAAGCAATGAACCTTATTTCTTTTCGATGTAGAGGATTATCTCACCAACTTTAAAGCCAAACTTCGACATCTCGGTTTTATTGAATAAGCGTTTCTCGTCCAGCAAATACATCCAGTCATCCAATGTAACGTTATAGAGGGTTCCATCAACGTCGATTTCCAGCTCATACTGCCAATAAAGCGCTGAGCCTTCAGTACGCCCTTTAGCAACCCCGATGACATCAGCCGCTTGACCTTGGTATTGGTTATCTCCGGTCTTTTCTAGCGCCCAGATTCGAGTCGATTTCTCCCCATCATTAAACCGAAACCATTCTGAGATCTCTCCACGATCTCCTTGCCAAGAAGCAACAAGGTCGACTTCAAAACGACGAAGTAGATTTCCAGAACGATCTAAAACCATTCCATAAGCAACCAATTCGCCGTTGAAAAATGTTTCCAGTTTTAACTCAGGCAAAGTTCCTTTATGTTGTTCAAGGCTTGCTGAACCACATGCCGTTAGCAATACCAATATTAAAGCCGCGAAAATTTTCATTGTTTTAGCCCTAGAAGTTGGTTGCGAAGCGCTGGTTCTGACGTCTGTTCAGACAACCAAATAGACAAAAACGCCGGCCCAAACGTCGGGTCTTTGATTTTCCCTATAAGTGCATCACCATAGTAGAACTCGCTATTCGCTTCTGATGTCACCAAAAGTGTTAACTGATCGCCTGATTCCACATCGGGCCATATTTTTTGCAATGGCTGTAGCCAGCGCTGAATGTTTTCTGGGTTATACCCTAACTGTTGCCATTGCTCAGAAGTCGCTTCAATTAAAGCTTGGCTGGAGATCGATTTATAATAAGTTATCTTGAGTGCCGTATTCCGTTGAAAATCACCCACGTTGCCCTGTGGTAGCTGATAGAGCTCAGCTAAATACAGATTCCAAAATAGGTAATTCATCTCCCCTTCCCCAGTTTTGGTTAGGTGAGCAATAGGGGCAGCATTAACAGAAAACCCGAGGAAAACTAGTAATAGATATTTAGACATCTTCTAACTCGATAAACTCATGTTAAAAGTTCTCTTTATATAACGGCAACAGAACATCAATACAGGGAAAAGAATGGCCCAAGATAACGCTAGGCTAATTACAAGCTGACTTGTTGGTAACGCAGAGCCTAACGCCCCAGCTTTTATTCCCCCCAAATAACTTAACGTGCCACCCACACCACCAAAGCCAATTAATACGATTAAGTGCTTCTCATAGAACCAGCTTAAGCTATGGTTGAAGCTCACAACGAACATCAACCACAATAGAACTAACCACAATGGGAAAGCGCCTGAATCCGCCGAAAAAGTTCCGAACAACAGGTGTGTTTGGTCGACAACAATTCCAATAAGCGCCAACGGCATAATTTTTAAGTCTTCACTTCGGCTTGGCGAAAGGTAAAAGTGCAAAACCAGTAAACATGCAATCACAAGGCTGGCGTATTCAGTAGCAAAAGCTGCACAAAACCAGCTAGCCTGAAACAGCACTAGGTTAATAAGCCAAAACGCTTTCATCTTCTGGCCCTCTATAACGAGGTTTTCTTGCAACAATATGATGAGTGCTAATCACTCGCTCTAGGAACGCCCCTTCGCAGTAGCAAAAGTAAAACAGCCATAGTCGTTTAAACTCATCGTTGTAACCGAGCGCTTTCAAACTGTTCCAATTGTTTTCAAAACCATCTCGCCAATCTTTCAGTGTTCGCGCGTAATGAAGACCAATATCATGAACTTGATGAACAACCATGTCTGTACTTGCCGAAAAATGTTTAGACATTTCAGCAATAGAAGGTAGGCAGCCGCCTGGGAAAATATGCTTTTGGATAAAGTCCGTCCCTTTTCGGTACTGCTCATAGCGCTGGTCAGCAATCGTGATGGACTGTATCAACATCTTGCCATCTTCCTTCAACAAGCCTGAACAAACCGTAAAGAAGGTAGACAAATATTCATGCCCGACAGCCTCTATCATCTCGATTGAAACGAGCTTGTCATATTCTCCAGTGAGCGTTCGGTAATCCTTTTTGAGCAACGTAATTTGATCTTGTAATCCAAGTTCAGACACTCGGTTATGGGCAAATTCGTACTGAGCATCTGAAATGGTTGTGGTGGTCACTTTACAGCCATAATTCTGCGCCATAAAAATCGCTAACCCACCCCAACCGGTTCCGATTTCAACAACATGATCATCTTCAGACAAACTAAGTCGTTCACAAATTGTGCGCATTTTGTTTTGCTGAGCTTGCGCAAGACTTTGGGAATCTGAGCCATAAATCGCAGATGAATACTGCATTGAATCGTCAAGGAACCTTTGATACAACTCGTTGCCGATATCGTAATGAGCCAGAATGTTTTTCTTTGCCCCTTTGGCGGTGTTCAAGTTTGATCTACGTATAAAGGCATTTTTTAACTTGGATAACCACTGCGTTTTACGTTCAATTTTATCCAGCTGAGACTGATTTCTGGCCATAATTTGAATAACACAAGTAAGATTAGGGCTTCCCCACTTGCCCGCAATAAATGCCTCGGATGCTCCAATGCTGCCTTCTAAAACGATGTCCTTATAAAAACTCTGATCGTGAACGACAATCTGCCCCGTGAGGTCCGCTTCTTTGTCACCAAACCACGTAGACTGATTTCCTTCTTTTATCTCTAGAGCGCCTCCTTCAATTTGTGAAAGGATATTGAAGGTAAGATGACGATATTGACTGAAGCTCTTAGTGACTGAAGTAATGGCATCATAGCTTTCGGTATTGGTCAGAATGTCCTTGGCGATATGTCCCATGTAAACCTCTCTGTATTACGTCCTATAAGTTTTTAGAATTGGATCCCGGATGAGCAACAAACGGTACTCGTTTAAGAAATAGTTTTAATGCCTCCCAATAAATCCCTAGGACAATTTTAACTGTCATCATGGGAATAGAAGTCAACGTTCTAGCGAGTTGACGAGTCCCGATAACGTGTTTTTTTAGCGCTAATGTCGCGTCAAAAACTTTGCTCGTATTGTGGTTTTCTATATGAACCATTAATGAGGTATCAGGTGGCGAAATTTTCCAGTTATACATCATGTCCATGTTCATAAAAGGCGACACATGGAACTCCTTTTTCACTTCCATTTTGTCGCCGATAGTGATCAGGTAATAATGCTTTTCTTGCCAAGGGGTATTGCTCACTTCCGCCAACATGTATTGGCACTCTTGCGCTTGGTCGTAGCAAAAATAGAAATTAACCGGACTAAAATAAACCCCTAAACAACGGCACTGAGCAACTAACATGACTTTACCTGTCTCATCCCAACTACCGCCCAACGTCTTTACTTTCTTACTTATACGTTCGCGCAGCGTTCCTGGTTCACTTTTAATGTAATCTTTTTCGTAAAAGCGAATTGGGTTAAACCATTTCTGACCAAATAGCAGGCTACGGGCGGTCACATCGTTAACTTCATCGATGTCTATCCCCATCATAAATAAGGCATAGCTAAAATGATGCGGTACGTCACCGTATCTTCGGTGCCGGACTACGCCTCGATATATTCCGCTGTTGGTCGTCATAAATCTTCACCAAATCGACGAGTGACATCCAAGGCACTTCTGACTCCATCTTCATGAAAACCGTTGTACCAATATGCCCCTGCAAAATGAGTATGATTCTTGCCGCAGATAAGTGTTCTACAATTTTGTGCCGCTACGCTGTCTGAATTTAAGACAGGATGATGATAAACGAAGGATCTTAGAATCTTGCTTGGATCGATTTCTCCGCTTTGATTCAGCGTCACGCAGAAAGTTGTCGGGCTGTTTAGCCCTTGTAGAATATTCATGTTGTACGTAACGCAAGCTGGACGTGAGTTATTTCCATCCAACCTGTAATTCCAACTCGCCCATGCTAGCTTTCGGTCTGGCAAAAGGCTGATATCGGTATGTAACACCACTTCGTTTCTACTGTATGGTATTTTCCCAAGTACATCGGATTCAGCCTGTGTAGCATCACCAAGGAGCTTAAGCGCCTGATCTGAATGGCAAGCAAATATAACTTCATCAAAACAATGCGACTCTCCATTGGCTAGTTCTATCGTCGCGCCTTCACTATTCCTCGTCACTTGTTCAATTGTGCAGTTGGTAACAACGGGCTTTTTCAGAGTGTCTGTAATTTTTCTCACGTAGCTGCGCGAGCCTTTTTCGACTACATACCATTGCGGCCTATCGACGATGTTCAAAAGTCCATGGTTGTAAAAGAACTGAATAAAAAACTTAAGTTCGAACTCTTGCATGTCTTCCAAACTGGTAGACCAAATAGCCGCCCCCATTGGGAGAATGTAGTGTTCACGGAAAAATGCTGAAAAGCGGTGAGTTTCTAAGAACTCGCCAAGCGTGTGGCGCTCTTCGAACCGTTCTTGGCGGTAAAGTGTTTTACACAAGCGATTGAATTTGACTATCTCGATGATGAGTCGCCAAAACCTTGCGCTTAATAGATTTCTTCTTTGGGCAAAGAGCGCATTGATGCCATGGCCGTTGTACTCAAACGCAGTAAGTCGGTTATGTACACTGAAACTCATTTCTGTTTTTTGACGTGCGATACCGAGCTTGGACAGTAGCTTAATAAAATTGGGATAAGTACGGTCGTTGAACACAATAAACCCCGTGTCTATGACCCACGACTGGTTATCATGTTCGACATCAACGGTTGCTGTGTGCCCGCCAACATAATCATTTTTCTCAAAGACCGTCACATCGTGCTTGGGATCTAAAAGGTGCGCACACGTTAGCCCCGAAATCCCCGAACCGATAATGGCTATTTTTTTCATTATGAGGTCATCCTTGTCGCGATTTTTAACCAGAGTGAATTTGGTAACCAGCTTAAACATTTCAACACAGCGACAAACGACATCGGAAAGCTTATCTCTGATTTACCTTTAGCAATTCCTCTCTGCATCTTTTCTGCAGCTTGCTTTGCGCTGATGAGCATAGGCATCGGAAAATTATTGCGCTGAGTTAAAGGCGTATCGACAAAGCCAGGGTGCACCACTGTCACGCCAATTCCGTATTGATGTAAAGTGACCGACAACGTTTTAGCTAGGTAAGTGACGGCCGATTTTGACGCGCCATAAGCTTCCGCTCTTGGGAGAGGTAATAAGCTCGCACTCGAACTTACAAACACCACTCTTCCACCTTTTCTTATGCTCTTAAGCCAACGCTCAAGGCCATGCCCTATAGAGATAAGGTTAATATTGATGATTTTTTCAAACAGAGAGCCATCGAATTCAACCGGGTTATCGATATATTGGCAATCGCCGGCGTTAAAAATCAGAAGGTCAATGTCATCGTCAACCTCGGGGTATTGAGAGAAGTCAGTCAGTTCGAAGCAGAGAGGAGAAATCTTGCTACTTTGGCTGGCCAATTGGGTCAATTTTTCCGTATTTCTGCCACAAGCAATAACTTCGGCTCCGCTGTCTGCATAGAGCAATGAAAGCTCCTTACCAATCCCTGAAGTTGCTCCAGTAATCATCACTTTCATACTTGGCTCGCTCTTCGTTTAATTGTCTTAACAACGGAGCCAATAAGCGGTATGTGTTCATATAACATAGCGCCCACATCAAGATAATCGCGATGAAACACTACTCTGTCATCTTTCATTCTGATGTGAGAATGCCCCTGAACCTCAATGGGTTGCTTGCCATTTAATCGCTCATGTTCATAGGTCATTGTCCAGTAAACAGCGGCTTGATCGCCATCATGAAAGACACGCTCAATATCAAAATCACAACGTGTAACGTGGCTATACATATGGTCGAAATAATCAAGAAGCGCCCAAATACCCTCTACTCGATGCATTGGATCGCAAAATACGACGTTTGCGTGATAGACATCTTTTAGTAAGTGCAGATTATCTGTTCCTAGCTGGCTGTAGGCTTGAACAAATCTCTCTACCCAAAATGCATCTTTCATATTTTCCTCTCTATTTATAGAAATCTAGAGCCCTCAAACGCGCGAACTTGTGCTCAACTATCGGAGGCCAGTAACTCGCAGTACTGGGGTGCTGAACCAGATAGTCATGAGGGAAGTGAATATCTTTGTCGGGCACATTCTTAAGCTCTGGTATATATCTACGTATGAAGTCGCCATTTGGATCAAACTTTTTACTCTGAGTGATGGGATTAAATATTCGAAAGTAAGGTTGAGCGTCACAACCAGTGCCAGATGCCCACTGCCACCCGCCGTTATTGGCACTCAAATCTCCATCGATCAGGTGCGACATAAAAAACTGTTCTCCCCATCTCCAGTCAATCAATAAATGCTTGGTTAAGAAACTGGCTACAATCATCCGTAATCGATTGTGCATCCAGCCTGTTGTTTTCAGCTGTCTCATTGCAGCATCGACAATTGGGTAACCTGTTGTTCCATTGCACCAAGCTTGAAAGCTGTCTTTATCATTGAACCACTGTAAACGCTGGTATTTTTTATGATAATCAACACCTTTTGAAAGCTCAGGAAAATGATGCAATTGGTGCTTATAGAAATCTCGCCATATCAATTCATTGAGCCAGCTAAAAGCCGGATGAGTCATATCAAAAATCACATTAGGGTATTGCTGAATAAGCTGAGTGGCCAACCACCGCGAACTGATGGCACCAATAGCCAAATAAGGTGAGAGCCCCGACGTTCCTTTTACTGAAGGTATATCCCTGCAATCACTGTAATCGTTGATTTTTTCATTCAAAAAATGAGGAATAACGTTAGTCATTACCTCATCGCTCAAAGGCCATTTGGACGAGTCAGATTTGGGGTAGTGAAAGTTAAACGCTTGCCGTGACTGTGCTTCGCTCTTTTCATCGTTCTGGTGATTTGCATGGCTTTCAACACTAGGTTTGGGGGTGGCGTAGCACTCGACCCCAAACTGTCTTACATAATCTAGCCACTTAGCCTTAAATGGCGTGAAGACTTGGAACATCGACCCCTGCTTATTGAGCAGCGCGCCTTTAGGCACTACCGTATCAGCGTGGAACAGATGCAAATTGATCCCAGACTCTATCAAAGCTTTGTCGCGACGTATTTCATTCAGCTCGGGCTCGCTGTTAGCAAATATATGCTTGCAGTCATATCGCTTTAAGATTTCGATTTGATCAGAAAACCGCTCTGAACGCACATGCTCTAAGTGGATTCCTAACTCTGCAAGCCATTGTTTCATTGCAAATAAATGTCTTTCTAACAGATCCACTTGCCAAGGCGAAACATGATGTTCACTCCACTGATGTGGAGTGGAAATATATACGGCGTCTTTAACGCCAACTTTCATTGCCTCTGCCAAGGCTGGATTATCATGAATTCTAAGATCGCGCCTTAGCCATAATAATGTTTTCAATATCCGTACCTTAATCGAAGTGATTTTGGATGAGGGTTTAAATACACCTGAGTATTTAAGTATTCATTCGGAAACTCTCTCAAATGATGGTTAATAAGGGTCAGTGGTACGAGCAATGGTGTTAACCCCGAACGATAAGCGGATATCTCACTGGTTAGCTCCTCTCGCATACTCTTAGTCAGGTTGCGCTTAAAATAGCCCTGGATATGTTGCAGAGTATTTGTGTGAGAACGGCGCGTCGCCAAGTGCTGCAAAGCCTGCATTAAGCCGTTAATGTACTGCTCACCAAGCTCATCAATAGTAAGTTGGTTAGTTTCCCCTAATAATTTACCTAACGCTTTATAGCTTTCTACATGATGGCTCATTACGAGGTACTTATTGGCACTGTGAAACTGAATTAGCGCGTGTTTTGTTAATCCTTTTTCTTTTAACACCAGCCATTTATGGTACGTAAATACCCGCGTAATAAAGTTTTCCCTGAGAATGGGATCATTAAGCCGACCGCTCTCTTCGACGGGTAGGCACGGATTACCTTCCATGATCTGCTTAGCGAACAAACCGACACCGTTGGATATCGATCCTTTGCCATGCTCGTAATGCACTTTAACTCGCTCCATTCCACAACTTGGGCTCATGGCACAAAAGATAAAGCCACTTAAGTCAGTTTCAGTTTGGGATATCTTTTTGCCGAAATCCGTTAATGCTTGGGTTACATCACCTGTTCCGTCGGGTCTTGATACGGTAATAACATCGCCTGTTTTTATTTGGCGTATCGTTGGTCTTGGTACCGGCAACCCAACACCAACTTCAGGGCAAATTGGTTTAAAATCAGCAAACTCTTGAAGTTCTTCAGTACAAAACCCTGACCTTTTGTGTCCCCCGTCAAATCGAACCTTTTGTCCGAGTACACATGCGCTAATCCCTATTTTTAGTTTTTGTTCCATGAGGACTCCTCATCATCTTTCTAATCGAATCTCATCCATTAGTAGATAAACTTCCCCAACGGGTTAAGTATTTGCGTAAGGCCTTGTGTAAATTGCATCGCATCACTAGAAACCGTAAGGCAAACACAACCTTCATGGCTGACAGGTTGATGGGTATGCTCGTTATCCAGCCACAAGAAGTCGCCCGCTGAATAATGGCCTAACTCGTCTTCAAAGCTTCCTTGAAGCAACAAGGTAATTTCAAAGCCTTTATGGGTATGAGTAGGAACACTTCCCCCTTCAGCAATATGCAGTAAACTCATTTTTCGCTGTTCATCTTGGAAATCGAGACGCGATCGCGAGATTTTCCCCATGCGCTGCCACTCTTTCAACGATATAGATTTCATCGCCCTTGGTAGTGAGATCCTCTCTCCCCCCAAGTCAATTTCAGTAATCGTTTGTGGGGACACAAATTCTGGCTCGCTTGGCTGTGAGGTAATGGCATCAATCATGGCTAAATCCGAGTCTTGGCTAGAATAGTCATATGTGTTTTCAAACCAATCTGGATCATCAATTTGATTACCCTCACTAAAGCAATGCGTAGAAGCAACCTCTGTGAGCTCTTCAACCCTTTTCTGACATTCGCTACACATTTCAATATGGCTAGACACCAGAATCGAAACGGATGGGCTTAATTCACCGTCTACAAAGTCTTTTAATACAGCCGGATCAGGATGGTATTTAATCATGACGTAGCCCTCCCATTTGTTGCTGTAAGTGTTTCAGGGCTAATCTAAGGCGAGACTTAACCGTTCCTATTGGAATATTAAGCTGCTTAGCAAGCTGTTCTTGAGATAGGTCTTGAAAGTAGATGCCTTTAACGATCGTTTGTTGAGCCCTAGATAACCTTTCAATATGCTGTAAAACAGCCTTATTCATCAGGTGATCTTTAAAATCTTCATCTTGAATTGCTGCCTCTGTACAACTGCCTTCCACTGGCCAAATGTCATCCGCTAGTAGCGTAGGGTTTGAGCTACTTTTTCTCAGCATGTCAAAACAAGTATTTCTCATTACGGTATAAACCCAAGTCGTGGCAGCTCCCTTGCTCGGGTTATAAAGGTGCGCCTTTTTCCAAACGCTGGCCATGGTTTCTTGAACCAACTCGTTGGCCATCGCTTCATCATTCAGTTTTTTCACACCAAAACGTCTGATTTTGGGAGCAAAAAACTTAAACAGCTGAGTAAAAGCGTGTTTGTCTCGATCACTGGCAACTAAGAAAAGCCAGTCAGATAGTTCTAAGGGTACTTGTGGGTCAACTCGAATTGGGCCGCACTTGCCATCCCCAAAATTATTCATGCTTACCTGCATATCAAACCAACCATATTTATTACTTATAGCCCAATACGCCTACAGATAAAAAATGGATCACTCTTTCTGATAAATAGTTTATGGTTCAAATAACAAAGTACTTTGGTGAACCACTTAGTAAGAAAGGAAAAGCCTAACAAAACGAACCATTCCAGCGTCTGCTCTATGCTAGAGCACGATAAATCATGACAAAGCTAAATTGGAAAACGTAATTACGCTAGTTGATAGGAAGACGGAGAACCAGGCCCCACCAATAAGCTAGAATGATACTTTACAGATATTTATTGACGCATTAGATTTGGCATTTGGCTCAATCGATATGATTGCCATTTTTAGAAAGGAATGATTTTGAAGTCGATACTTATTCGCATATTTTACACCGCTGTCATTTTGGCACTCTTCGCCCTACTACTTTTCCTCATAATTACAAATATCCATGAGACTATATCTGGTGAAGCATGGCACGAAACCGGTATTCGTTTATTGCTGATAGTGACAGTTGTTGTGACGACCCTAATTTATGCAAAATGTCTATTCACAATTCCGACCAAGCATTTCAATTCTGCCATCGGAGCAGGCGTAGTGATCATTAGCGCGTCAGCCATACTGGTTGTGGCAAGTCACTGGCATGCGCTTGGAGAAGGAAATCGTAGTCAACTTGCAAGCACAACTGGTAGCACACTTACCTTTGACAATGGCTATGTGACGCTTACCACTGTGGTATCCATGGAATATCAACTCGCGACACAAACAATTGACGAAGTACGGGTAACAGGCCCAGGAGGAAACACGACTTCGGCCGCTTACATAAAGTGGCGACTTCAAGATAAAGGCTTAACGACTACCGCTTATGGGCAATATTGCTACTCCGCTTGTACCATTATTTGGACGGCTGGAGAAAATAAAGTGGTAGAACCTAAAACCCTTTTAGGTTTTCATCGTTCTTGTCTAACGGAAAACCTGTGTGAGGTTAATGCTTACCTTTATGACGGTTTTCTAACACCCTCGTTAATCAAGACAATCGCCAACCCAGGAAATGACGCGGCATGCCCTCTATTCGATAGAGATGTCGAAATACTAAGTCGCCCAACTCACACTGCGTATTCAGCGTTGGTTAAAGAAGTTCAAACGGTTTGTAAAGACGGGGTGAAGTGGAAAAGCGATTTTCTACAGTTTGGCGGTTATGAAGCGAGCAATTCAGTCAGGGAAAGTCAGGAGAAAACGATTCTTTCTAATGAGTTGAAGCAGGACACCACGGGCTAGCGATATAACGGCACCACGCATGGGCTGTCGCAGCACATAGATTTAAGGCTGACCACTTAGCGAATATTGTTTAGCTACTCGTTAAGTTATCAGCCTTAAATTTTATTAAGAATATTCTTACATGATGCGTTACGCGATCAGGTTAATTATAAGCCCTCGCGAGCATCCCCTTCCCTTGATATTTGTACATACCAGCATCGTTGCTAATAAATACCGACTCCCCAGAACGAAGTACTAACTCACGCTCATTGGTAGAGATCGTTACCTCACCATCGACACAGAACAAGATCTCTGCACTGCGCAAATATTGCTGGTTGCTGAACTCATCAACTGACAAGATATCAAATCCGAAATCGTCCACCGGGATCGGGAAACTCAGTTTATCTTCTTTCACGATGGGCTTGAGCTTAATGCCTTCTATATCCGTGGTTTCAAAACGAGTATTATCAATTAACTCAGGGACATCGATAAATTTTGGAGTCAGGCCAGCGCGTAATACGTTGTCCGAATTCGCCATAATTTCCAGTCCAGTTCCCTCAATATAAGCATGTGGCGTTTCAGCGTGTAAAAACATCGCTTCTCCCGGAGCAAGCTCGACCGTATTTAGCATCAGTGGCGAAAACAAACCGATGTCATCCGCGTAGTGCTGTTTAAAACCTTTGCTGTACTGCAACGCTTCTCGCCCCATCGCGGTTTTTGGCCTACGTTCATGAGCAGAATACAACTGCTCAAGGGCCAACTGCTTACGTTCACCTTCAAGAGTCATTACTGCGGTAAAAAACGTTTTCAAGCCTTTGCGGTTTGGGTTGCTTTCCAAAGCTGAAATTTCTGTATCTATAACCGTAATTTCGGCTTCTTTAAACAGCTCAACAATTTGAGATACCGGACGAAAGCCATTCATCGCTTTGTAAAAAGTAAGCGCGTAAACAAGCTCAGGCTTATGGTTTGGATCTTTATAGTTACGATTAGACGCATCAAGACTAATGCCTAATTGGTTTTCTCGTTCAAAGCCAAGTTGAGCTTTCTTCTTACTAGGGTGCACTTGTATCGATAGCGGAGTTTCTGCAGCCAACACTTTAAACAAGTATGGCAATTCTCCAAACCTTGCTTGTGTGTACTCCCCAAACATTCCTTTGCTGTTCTGACTTAATACGTCAGAAAGCAACTGCCCGGTTTCCGCCACTCTTGAGCAGCCTCTCGGGTGTGCGCCCATCCAAATTTCTGCTTGAGGTTGAGCATCAGGGTTTTGAATACCAAACAGTTCAGAAATAGACTGCTTGCTGCCCCATGGGTAATGTTGAATCACATTATCTAATTTAAATAACGACATAATATTTCTTTGCATTACTGACAAGTAACTAAACGCTGTAATCACCAGACACGGCAACCACCAGATGCGGTCAGCTACTTGGTATTAATGGTGGCACCCAACTTAAGGGTCGCGGCGATGTTTCTAGCGGTTCGAGTCACGTTGCTATTGGCTTCGCTCAGCACCTGTTCAAGGCTTTGTGGGGAGCGAACAGTGGCAAAAGTGCTATCAATTGTGTTGTACAAGTCTTCAACTTCCGTCCCTAACGAGCCTGCTATACCAATGACTGGAATCGACTTCGCCTTGGCACGTTTTGCAATGCCAAATGGGGTTTTGCCTTGCAAGGTTTGATTGTCCATTTGACCTTCACCTGTGATCACCAAATCCGCTTGTTCAATGACTTTGTCGGCATCTAACGCATCTAAAATCATCTCAATGCCCGGCTTAATTTGAACATCAAATAACAGCGATAGTCCCAGCGGAGTTCCGCCAGCCGCGCCAAAGCCAATGCTCTCGCTGCGGTCGAAACCTGTGGTTAAGCAAGCCACCTTGGCAAAGTGAGCTAAACAGCGATCCAGCTCTGTAACTAAGCTTGGGGACGCGCCTTTCTGAGGTCCAAAAATCGCGCTTGCTCCGTTTTCACCAATCAAAGGATTCGCAACATCGCACGCTACTATGAACTCCACTTGCATGCAACGCGGGTGAATTTGTGACAAGTCGATACGATCTAGGCAGGAAAGTGCAGCTCCACCTTTCGGCAGCTCATTACCCTCTCGGTCCAGCAACCGTCCTCCCAAAGCTTGGACAATACCTGCCCCGCCATCGTTGGTTGCACTGCCACCTAAACCCAGAAGAATCTTACTTACGCCCAGATCTAACGCTTCTCGGATCAACTCGCCAGTTCCATAGGTGGTCGTCACCGCAGGATCGCGCTCACCAGAATCAAGCAAATCTAGGCCCGATGCTGCCGCCACTTCAATCAGAGCGGTATTCCCGTTATCGAGCAGCGCCCACTGTGCACTAGCCCTAGAATCGACATCGATTCGCTCTAATGGGCCAGTGACAGGCGAGATTCGCATCTCACCATCTAACCCTTGCATCAGCACCTCAACGGTTCCCTCGCCACCATCGGCGAGAGGAAGATGCACATATTCTGCGTTGGGGAAAACTTGAGAGAAGCCTTGCTCAATGCACTCGCAAACCTGTTTGGCTGTCAGCGACTCTTTAAATGAATCAGGAGCAATCACTATTTTCATCGACGATATTCACTCTAAAGCAGTAAGAACAAAAACGCTGAAATAAGTAAGCCGACTCCAAGTACCACTGGATAAGCTATTTGACTGATGTCTTTAGCCATTTCTGGTTCTTCTTGCTGTGGTTTCGCATCTGAAGCCGTGTCGCTTTCCGTATTGTTACCTTCATTGGTCTCTGCTTGCTGGGCATTCGCACTTTGAGCACTGTCGTCGTCCGCACCAAACAATGTCATGATTTGTTGAGTCGAATTCGCGGCTAATAGTTCATCACGGAAATCATCGTCAACAAGTGATGACGTGAGCGTCGTCAATACTTCCATATGCGTTGAACCGGCTTCTGCTGGCGGGATCGCTATCAAGAAGATCATATTGACGGGCTCATCTCCGTCGATGCCTTGCCACATCAGTTCGTCTTTTACAAAAGCGCAAGCAAACACAGGCTCAATGACCGCTGGAGATTTACCATGAGGTACCGCTAAATATTCACCTAAAGCCGTCGGGCCCTCTTCTTCGCGCAGTAATACAGCATCTAAGAACTGCTGTTTATTGGTCAATTTTCCTGCTTGGTCGATCTTGTCTGTCAGTGCATTAATTGCTGCAAATCGGTCGTCGAACACTGCATCTAACAGGATTAAGTTTTCAGACGTTAAGTTAGATAATTTCATGTGTGATTCCTTATTGCGCTTTAGCGATCTGACTTTGCTCTTGAGAAGAACAAGCTTGCTGCTTCAGCCAAACAAATTGATACGGTTTTAATGTAAATACGTTCTCTAGTGGCTCATTACTGATCAGGTCATGTCCGCTCTCTTCTAGACGCACGGTTTGCGAAGATTCACTTAAGTTCACTGCAAATCGAATCGACTCCGCGCCTTCGCCGCGCTGGAGTGCAAATACCTTATCGCCAAGATCTAAGATCGCTTGGCTAGAAAGCGGTGAAAACGCGGATTGAGTCTTACGCAGCTTCACCAATTCATTCATCTGGCTATACACTTGTTGACGTAACGAACCTGCCTCAGCCAGCTCAGCTTCCAACTCATCTAGGTCGAACTTCTCGCGGTTTATTCTGCGGTTAATGCCCGACTCCAGCATGCCCTGAATGTAGTTTTCACTCCCCAATAGGCTGTGATAATAAATCGCTGGTACGCCAATAAACGACAGCAAAATAGATTGCGCTGCTAAGAACTTCTTCGCTTTAAAATCATCGCTGTCTTCTGCATCAGTTAGAGCACTTAAGTAATTGATGTTCAATTCATAAGGCGATTGCGTACCGTCACCATTATTCTTGTAATTTACACGTCCGCCTTTTCGCTCAACTTGCTCACACATCAATAGGCGATCTTCGTTGCTAAGAATGCCTTCTGTTGGGCGAACCCCCACGCCATCGTGGCTGGCAAGGAAGTTAAAGTAGGTCGTCTTGCTTCCTTGATTTAACGACGTCATAGCTTCTTCAGTTAAACCTTTCGCCCATTTGGTTAGTACAGAGCTGTTCTGGCTCATGAAAGCGTGCAGAGTTAAAGGCGGTAGCGGGAACTGATACACCATGTGCGCTTCATTTCCCTGACCAAAGTACGAAATATTTTCTTTGTGTGGCACGTTCGTTTCAGTGATCAGCAGCGCCCCTGGGATCGTTTCATCAAAGATGATTCTCCACAGTTGAATAATTTGGTGCGCTTCAGGAAGGTGGATACAAGTGCTATTAAGCACTTTCCAAATAAAGCCAATCGCATCCAAACGAATTGAACGACCACCGTTTGCGGCGTACATCAGCAAGATATCAATACTTTCCAACAGCACTTTAGGGCTACGGAAATTGATATCAATTTGATCATCCGAGAACGTCGTCCATACATGTGTGGTCTCACCCGAAGCCTTACTAAACGGTGTCAGGAGCGGTAATGCGCGGGGGCGCGTAACACTCGAGTAGTCTAGGCTTGGGTCAGACTCAACAAAGTAATCTTGGTATTGCTCATCCCCAGCTAAATACGCTTGAAACCAATCACTGCTTTTAGAGATATGATTGATAACGCAGTCGTACATCAAATCGAAGTTTTCAGACAAGGCGTTGAGATGCTCCCAATCACCGAGTTTTTCGTCGACTTTACGGTAATCCACCACGCTGAACCCATCATCAGAGGTATAGGGAAACATTGGCAGAATATGAATATTGCTGATTGAGTCTTTCAGGTATTTATCCGCGAACGACTTCATGCTACTCAAGGTTTTTTCGCCACTACGAGAAAAGCTGTCACCGTAAGTGATCAAGTATGACGTCGTCTCATCGACCCACTGCGAATACTGCGGTGCACTTGGCTTCCATTTCTCAATCAAGACTAAGATTTCTTGAGTAATCGAATGCGCATCCTCTTCGCCATAAATATCGGCAACTTTATTGAAGATTGTTTTTTCAATCATGTCTCTGTCCTTATTGAGCAACGGAAAACGTTACACGTAAATCGATGCTGTTGTTTGGCTTAACCACAGCGTTAGCGGAGCTCTCATCATTTGTTGACTCGGCGTACACTTTCGGTTGTTCTCTGTAGTCCACCAGCTCGACTTGAGAAAATTGTTTGAACGCAGCCAGATCGAGCTCGATAGTTGAAAGCGTTGGGTTGAACAATCGAACGATCACGGCGTCTTTGTTGTAGAAAGAGTGCCCGATACTTGATAGCTCAAGCGGCTGCTCTAGCGAAAGCAGGCTGAATGACGCCAAACGCTCACGTAAATCAAATCGAACTTGGAAGCGCTCTAATCGGTTTTCAAAACTATTTAGCGTTTGCTTTTGGTAACTGAACGGCGCATCGAGGTACTCTCGCTCTAGCTGACGAACTGTGTCGTGCTTAGCATCCTCTGTTAACGCTAAAGCAAAGCTAAATTGCATAGACTTTTGCAGCTGCGCATCTGGAGTGTGTACTACGGTATTGTTAATGCCAGAAGCTCGGCCCGGTCGCCACTCTAAGTCATCTTTACCCAGCACTCCGGTTGACTTGAATAGAGTTAATGCCACCTTATCTGAGTGCTCACCTTTGATGATTTGGAATTCTTTAAGGCCACTACCGTTAATCACTAACGCTTTATTTGGCTCAGCTAGCGCTACAGCCCCTTCAGTGGTTTCGATATCGATTGGACATTCACGGAACTTCTGCTGCCAACCTTCAATTGACGGCTCAATTGGGCGTTCCATCAATGCAAATGGCTGAGTACTGATTGAAGTATTGGATTGAACGTCAGAGTTAACCAGAACACGCACTCGGTGATCTTTAGCTTGGTTGATCGTTGCGATGTTCACTACTAGCTGCTCACGACCTTGGCTAAGCGTTAGACTTACCTCAAATACCGCCTGATGATCGTTCTGGTTTGTTGTACGAGCGCTGAGATCGACAGGAATATCGAGCGTCGCACGTACCGTCATCACTTGCTCTGTTTCACCAACCTGAGTTTCGACAAGCTCGATAGATTGGTTATATACTGGAGTGTCACCTTGTAACGGTGAGAAATCATACGAGTCGCCATCATCTGCTTGTTCTTCAAACGTAAGAAGTTGAGGAATAATACGGCTAGCCTTTTTATCAACTAACTGAAGCTGGCCGCCTTCGCACGTCAACATAAGCGATTCGTTTTCAATCGCGGTTTGCTTACGCACTTCCATTTGACGATTGCTCACATCGCTTGGCTGCACTTCAAATACCTGATAGCCCATTGCAGGTAAGTCGTTCACTGAAATGTTCAGTTCAAAACGGTAGTACGGCGGAACCGCAACCTCTTTTTCACCATCTTTCGTGACTTCAATGACTTTACCGCCATCTAACGTTTCACGCGTAATCACTTCGATAGCGCAGTGTTCATTGCCATCTGAGATTGTAATGTTTTCATGTGAACTGAATACCACAGCCTTCACTAGGCCGGTGTAAGGTTGAAGTTGACCATTGAACAACATTAGCTCGTCGTCATGACAGCTACTCGCGATTTCTTTGATCACAAGGTTATACAAACCATGACAGATTTCTTGGGCTTGCTTTAGACGATGCATAATATCGGCGTTAGTGGCATCGCTATTACAACCACCAATGCTATCGTGAGCATGACATTCAAGGATCTTCTTCCAAGCGATATCAATAAGTTCGATGTGCACGGTAATGCCTTGCGCTTTAGCAATTGCAATCACCACTTCAAGCTTCTTAATCAAGAACTGTTCTATATCGAAGTTGAGCTTTTTGATGTCGTATCGGACTGAGCCAATCGTCTTATGAATTCGTGCGTAACGCGGCGCTTTAAATTCACCGTGATAAGTTTCAAAGCTATCGCTGTTGTCGCGCAATACATCCACAAACGCTTCCATCGATGAAATGGCGTACACGTCTTGTTCAGGTGAACGCTGGGTTGCGGTTTGGAGTGTTTTTGGAAGCTCGGGATCAATATTCACTTGATCGCCACCCGATGGAATAAGCACCTCATCTAAGCCAGAAAGCGCTTTGATCTTCTCGACCATAGGGAAGATTTTCTTATCCAAATGGGCCGCTGTCGCTACCATGTTTTTAGCAGCGCCATAACCGTGAACAAGGTTATATGCGTAAATCTCGTCTCCGCCTGCCGAGCACCAATTAAAGTTAGATCGCTCTACCTGTTGGTCGTAATCAATCCCGCGCCAGAAGATGATGTTGTCGATCCCCATGCCTTTAAATAGAGTTGGCATTTGTGCGTTATGACCAAATGTATCGGGTAAGTAACCCACTTTCATACTGTGGCCCAAACCTTCAGCAATGTGCATACCGTACTTAAGGTTTCGGATGATCGACTCGCCCGCAACATTGTAAGTATCGGTTTGAGTGTACCAAGGGCCAATAAACAACTTCTTATCAGAAACCAGCGCTGCTAGACGTTCACGCATATGTGGTAGGACTTTGAGATAATCCTCAACGATGGATGATTGTCCATCTAGGTGATAGCAGCTGTACTCTGGTTGAGTTTCCAACGTTTCGATAACTTTGGTGAAGTTATACGTCGCTAAGACGTCACTGTCTTGTTGGGTAAAATACCACTCACGATCCCAGTGTGTATGTGGAATTACATGAACTTTAGCCATTGATTTATCTCGACTTGTCTTAATTTTTTGATCAAGGGGAAGTAATCACTCCCCCCTATAATTTTCGAATAAAGCGCTAACCTAATTAGGCATTGCTCGGTTGAGGTTTAGTGCATAGCAGTAGTGCGACTGCGATAAACCCTGAACCAACGAACACAGATAAGGTGTAGCTAATTGGGTCTGATGATAGGAACCAACCCCAAACGGCTGGGAGCGGTAGACTTTGGAAAACGTTCAGGACAACCGCAAGTTGAGTACCAATGATTGAACCAAGGATCATAATTGGGATCATCTTAGGGTTCTTTAGAATGAACGGGATTGCACCTTCTGAAATACCAATCATGCCAAGCATCAAAGAAGTTTTACCTACGGTTTGCTCTTCTGGTGTAAATACGCGCTTACGGAATTTGCCGTCTAACATTGCCGCCAAACCAACACCAATTGGTGGAATAACAATACCCAGTTCACGTGCAATAAGATCGAAGCCTTCGCTCATGCCGTTAAGACCCAACGCTACCGAGCCAGCTGCTTTGTTAATTGGGCCACCCAAGTCAAAAGCGGTACCCGCAGCAATCACCATCGAATAGATGCCTCGGCCTGCGTCGCCTGCTTCAGTGAACAAGTTGATCATCGCAAGGTTCAAAGCGCCAAAGAACGGGTTAATCACGTACTCCATGGTCAGTACCATCACCACACCGGTTACGGCTGGTACTAGCAACATGGTTTTTAGAGTCGTCAGATCGGTTCTTACACGAATCACATCGTTGAGATAGCGAACCAAGTAACCTACGAGGAAACCAATCGCGATAGCGCCGAAGAACCCAGATGGTGCCCACCCTTCTAAATCGAAAAACCTCTTGTACGGCTCGTCTGTCATCAAACCGCCGATAAAGGCTGGAATTAGAGCAGGTTTGCCCGCAATAGAATAAGCTAGGTATCCGGCGAAGATTGGATACATAAACTTGATTGTCATGAAACCAAGCTTATCGAGGGTTTCAATTGGCGTGCCCGAAATATCAATAAACTCGCCAGTAATTTTTGCCACCGCCATTAGCAAGCCACCAAGAACAACCACGGGCAGCATATAGCTGATACCTGTCATGATGTGGCCGATCGCAACTTGGTAAGCGGAGCGCTTTTCGTCATGTACTTCAACATCAGAGTCAGACTTTTCTTTACCGCGCAGAAAAACCGTCGGAAGCAAATCGTCGACTCGTTTAATCAATTCTTGGGTACGAACTTGCAGTGGGTTCGCGTTGTCAAAACGTTCCATGTCCATAATTGGTACGTCGACGGCCAATACGACGCCGTCTGCAGTAGCGATATCGTGCGCAGTAAGTTTATTCTTAACACCATCACTACCTTGTGTTTCAACCTTAACTTCATAGCCTTGCTTTTCAGCCCAGCTTTGAATTTTTTTAGCTGCCATGAAGGTGTGCGCAATGCCTGTAGGGCAGGCGGTCACTGCAACCAGTTTTTTCTTACTCATGGTTTGGTACCTTGTTATTATCAACTGCGGCTAGTATATGAAGCGTGAATGTGTGCCGACACAGTTTCATCGTACAACTTACGTATCACGGTACATCTGTGATTGAGGTCATGGTAATTAGCCTCATTTTCGCGCGTAATATTGATAGTTTCTTCAATAATAGCTGAGAGCAATGAACACATTTCAAGGTATAGAACGCGCGATTTACGAATATTTGATCGGCCACGCCAGTGAGCTTCACGATATTTCCGCTAAGACCATTGCAAATAAGGCTTTAACAACAACGACATCGGTAAACCGAGTCTGTAAAAAGATGGGCTATGCGAGCTATACAGAGCTACGCTACAAATTAGCAAATGAGCTAAAACAACAAGTTAGCGCCCCATCTAACGAAACGAACCTGCAACAAATCATTGGTGTCGCGAATACTTTGAAGTCTTCACCTGTGGTGTATTTGTACTCTCGCGGCGCATCCATCGTGAGCGTGAACTACCTATCTCGTTTCTTATCACTGGCTAACGTCCCTCACTTAGTGATCACAGATATTCACCAGCTCACACGTGCTGAGCTCGGTACTCTGCTATTAATCAGTAAATCAGGTGAAACCAACGCTGTCATTGAAATGGCACAAAATGCGAAACGTAAAGGACTCAAGGTACTCGGAATAAGCCACAAAGGCTCGACGCTCGATCAAGTTTGTCACTTAAACGTCGCGTTAGAAGAACAAGTGGATGGTATCTCTTTGTATGGCAGGGAATCTCAAATTCACACATTGCAAATCGTCGACCAAATTGGCAAAGAACTGCTGACCTTTTAAATCCCCTCTTTTCAGTTCTACAAATAAGAAAGAGCAGCGAATAACGCTGCTCTTTTATTTGCTACTATATTATGGACAAGTAATACGTAGTGAATTCATACCGTTAAAGATTCATCACGAACCCTAAACGCACTGCATAATCGTTTTCTCGATTGCCATTGGCGTCCACGTAAGTTTCATCGACAGATACGAGCTCCATGTATGGCGTCCAAGTCTCATTAATCTTGTAGTTAACCATCACTGTGTGTTCCCAGTAGTCGTCACGACCTGTACCTTGATCGACACCATCTTGGTAACGGTATCTCGGGTTATACATCAAACCTACATCACCAAAGCTTTTCGATAACCAAATATCAAATTGATTAGAGGCACCACGCGTGGTTCCACTGCCGTCTAAATAGTCTTTTCCATTCGCATCGTTAGACCAGTTATAACGGTAGCGACCCGTTAGAGATACACCATTTTCAAAGCTGGTACCAAGTTTCAAATAAGGACGGTATTCCGTCCAATTTGGAGCTGTTACCGTCACAAGACCTGGTGCCCAATACCATTGTTCATTGATGTCGAACTTGTACGTGGCTTCAAACTCTTGAGCTGCCGCTTTTAGGCCATTCTTGTCTTCATCGTTCGAATCGTTACCTGCAAAGTAACCATCGTTGTGAATCTGAGCGGCCTCGGCACTAAAGTAGAAACCTGTATCAAATGTATGCATAAACTTAACTCGGCTATCACGAATATCCGATGCCGTGTTATGTCCAAAACGCACGTCTAGCTTAGTTTCTCCAGCAAAAGTGGGCATAGAAGAAAGGGCAATAAGAGTAGAACAAAGTAGAACTTGGCTTTTCATTTTTTACCTTTTTATATTTTATTAGGACAGGAGCTTTCGCTTCGCCGCCACTATAAAACTCAGGCATTTCGCCAGTAAAAAGTATCGTGATACTTTCGCTGTTTCTACATACGAGTTGAACATTAGTCACACTAAACGCATGGTTAATAAATAAACCTCATTAATCCTTATTGAGAAACCATACAACCCAGTTACTCACCTGCTCCACCGCACGATCATTAACGGTTTGCTACACTTAACCACAACCTTTTTGAGTCAATTATCATTAAAGAGTTTTCGGTTTGAGAAACACAATACTTGGCGTATGTTTCGCCTTAATCACCTCTTATTCTTGGCCCAGCTATGCTGAAGCGTTGAAAGCGTGTTTTACCCGCTGGGAGCCATATTCTTATGCCGACACCAACAACATCGCCCAAGGGTTTTCGATTGATATTTACAAAGAAGCGCTTAAACGTGCGGGGCTAACAGCGACCTTTACAGAAATGCCATGGGAACGCTGTTTACGTAACCTTGAGCAAGGAGTTAACGACATCGCGGTTGATGGGAATGAAAGCATTAAAAACTCTATCGTAAGTCAGCTAAAACCGATCCCTTGGGTGCTCGCAATATGGACCAATCAGCCTTCGAACGATAAAACGTTTACCCATTACAGTCAGTTAGAGGGAGAAGTCGTAGGGCACGTCAGAGGGTTTGCTTACCCTAAGGAGTTTACCGACAATCCAAGAATCAAATTTCACGCCGTTATTGACGATACACAAGGGCTGAGAATGCTTCACCACAAGCGCTATGATTATTACTTTGGCGATTTGGTCAATAATCAGTATTTAAGAAAGAAATACGATTATTCTGTTTCCCCTATGCTTCCCCCAGCGAAAATCGAATATCTAGACCTGACTTTCCATCAATCGCTACCTGAGGAGCAAAAGAGATATGAGATCGCTCTAAAGTCCCTTTTTGAAGATGGCACCGTGCAAGCAGCGTACAAACGCTACCTTGGTGTAGAGTTTGAGCAGTTCATCAGTAATAACGAACTGGCCAAACAAACTGATCCATAGACCACATTTCCAAAGTGCCACACACACTTACGTCACAGGTATCATCGCTCTACTGCAATAACAGTGAGTATCCGCTGCTATACTTGAAAAAAACCAGCATTTGAGCCTTGCCTATGAAGACTCCCATAAGACTGTTTGTTTGCTTTTTTTTATCATTCCAAGTTTTTGCTACTGAAATTGCGCTATTTGTTCCGCGTAGTGAAACAGCCGCATGGCAATCACAAATACAGTTTGCCCAAGCAGCGGCAGATGATTTGGGGATTACGCTTACTATTTATGATGCGGATGACAACTCCAAAACCATGCTTCGCCAAGTCAAGAAGGCCTGTAAACAAGGAGTAGATGGCATTGTCTTCATGAACTATGAACAAATTGGTGAACAGGTTTTAACGATAGCGGAGCACTACAAAACGCCGAGCATTTTGTACAACACTGGTTTTGTGGCAAGCGACATGCTTCCCCGCTCTAAGTTCCGATACTGGATAGGCAGCATCACCCCTAACGATAAAAAAGCTGGCGCATTACTGGCTGAACAACTGTTGATAAAGGCTGAAAAGCGACAAGTCAACGACATAAAAATGTTGGTCATTAATGGCAACATAAAAGAACTATCTGCGCAGCACCGTAATGAAGGGCTCTATCAGTTCATCAAACACCATCCCGATGTAACCGTGGTAGCAGAAGGTGATTCCGGAGTACATTGGAGCCGTGACGAAGCAAAAGAAATTTTCAAAACGCAATTCCAGCAACACCCGGATATCAATATGGTTTGGGGCGCTTCTGACTCTGTCGCCTTAGGGGCAAGGGATGCAATGAAAGAGCTCTCATTACCCATGGACTCGATTATTGTTGGTGGGATAGATTGGTTACCTGAGGCCCTACAAGTTATCAAAAGCGATGAGCCTTATATCTCTATCGGCGGTCATTTTACTGAAGCCGCATGGGCACTGATTTTGTTGGCTGACTACATAAAGGGTAACGATTTCGCGGCGGAATCGACGCAGTTTCATTCCAAAATGTATTCAATCAACCATCAAAATATAAAGATGTTTCAAAGCTTTATTGGTGACAATTGGCAACGCATCGATTTCGAGGCGCTTTCCAAAGCTCAGAATAGTGAAGATTTTTACAATTTCAGCATCAAGTACCTACTCGATAGTTATTATCAAAATACCAAGGCCATACAGTTAACCGATGAAGAAGCAGATTGGCTCAAGCAAAACCAAACGCTCAAGCTTGCTATCGATATCGACTGGCCGCCCTTCGAATACGTAGACGATAACGATATCTACCAGGGCATTGCTGCAGACTACATAAAGCTGATCGCTAATCGCCTTGGGATAGATTTAATACCGAGTATTGATATGGGCTGGGCGGATGTCGTAGAAGCATCGAAGCGACGAGAGCTGGATATCTACCCTGCTTTAGCGATTACTCCCAACCGAAAAGAATACCTCAACTTTACCCGCCCTTATCTAAGCTTCCCGATGATGATCATCACCAATCAAGAACTGCCCTATGTTTCTGATCTCAATTCGTTAAACGGTAAAGAAGTCGCTGTAGTTAAGGGCTACGCATCCCACGAATTATTGCTTGTTAACCACCCTAAAATACAACTATTTGAAGCACAAAATGTATCCGATGCGTTGCAAGCCGTATCATCTGGCAGAGTGACCGCTTACGTCGGCAATATTGCGACTGCCAACTATGTTATGACGCGCGAAGGGTTAACCAATTTGAAAGTGTCTGGTGCCACACCTTATCGCTTTGAACTGAGTATGGCGGTACGTAGCGATTGGCCTATATTCCACAGCATCTTACAAAAGTCGCTAGACTCACTCACCGAGGAAGAAAAGAACGCGATCTACTCTCGCTGGGTTACCCTGCGCTATGAACATGGCGTCGACTACAACTTAGTATGGAAAATCGTCTTGGTGTCATTTCTAGTGCTAGCGTTACTCAGCTACTGGACTCGCAAGCTATCGAACCTAAACGGTAAGCTGAACAATGAAGTGTCTGAGCGGAAACAAATAGAACAAGAGTTACGCCAAGAGAAAAATAAGATAGAAAAACTCTCGATCACAGATCCACTCACAGGGTTATTTAATCGACGTCATTACAATGAAGTACTGCCCAATGAAATGCGCCGAGCACAACGCAGCAAAGATTGGCTGAGTTTCGTTATTCTCGACGTCGACTACTTTAAACAATATAACGACAATTACGGCCACCATAATGGCGACCATCAACTGATTTCTCTTGCCAACACCTTAAAGTTACATTGTCACCGAGCATCGGATTACTGCTTCCGTTTAGGTGGTGAAGAATTCGGTATTATCTTTTCAGGTTTGTCTCCTGACGAAGCCACTGCCTTTGTAGAAGAATTCAGGCAGGCCATTGAAGACTTACAACTAGAGCACAAATATAGCCTCGCCGCTCCCGTTCTAACCGCATCGTTTGGGTTAGTCACCACCAACAAGGCCAAGTATAAAATGGAACAGCTTTATGAAGCGGCTGACGAAGCCCTATATCTAGCCAAAGAGCAAGGCCGTAATCGTGTTGAGTCAGTGACATTGGGATAGAAACTCGCAATCGAGTTTGGGCGTAAACCAGCTAGCTAAGTCAAAGGTTGGCATATTTCCGTATTGCTGTTCGGTTTACATTCTGGATCTTTAGCACTTTCTTTCGCTCATTTATCGACTTAACACTTTTCCATTCTAGGAGTTCGCTCATATTGATTTATCTGGTTTGACCAGTTAATGTTAATTTACAATTCGATAACAAATTTCAACTATGCATATTGATCAACTCCTCAAACAAGCAGAAGAATGCGTCAACAATGATACGACAATGACATTCCCAGAAAGCTGGGCACAAGGCCGCACTGCTTTTGGCGGCATCTCGGCGGCGCTTCTGTACACTGCGATGAAAGCCAAGGTTGCCGCGAATCGCCCCCTGAGATCACTGACGACTAATTTTGTTGGCCCATTACTCTCTGATACCCCTTTTTCTTTTGAAGTTGAGATTCTTCGCGAAGGTAAAAACGCCTCTCAGTTAACCGCGAGGCTCATCCAAAACGGCGATGTTGCGGTTATCCAACAAGCCAGCTTTGGCGTCGATCGATTTTCAGATATCGAAGTAACTAACTTAGATCAACACGGGCTGCGTGAACCTGAAGCACTGCCACTTGTACCGTTCGTTCCCTCTGTAACTCCGAGCTTTATTGGCAATATGGATTTGGCAATTGAAGAAGGCGCCATGCCCTACACTGCTCAGCCACAATCCCACTTAAATGGTTGGATGCGATTTAAAGAGGCTCCCTCGCACATTTCCGATGCGCACCTTATTTGTTTGGTAGACGCATGGCCACCAGCCGTATTACAGATGATGAAAGGTCCAGCTCCTGCAAGCACTATGATGTGGAACCTCGAGTTTATTCACCCTCATAAACCCGTCGACCCAACAAGCTGGTTCGCTTACAAGGCCATTACACGACAAGCCGGTAACGGTTACGCCCACTTAGAAGCTGATATTTGGAACGATGCAGGTGAGCTGGTCGCGATTAGCCGCCAAAGCGTCGCCGTATTTAGCTAGTCGATTGGCATAAATGAATTTTTCGGCGAGCCCTCCTCGCCGAATATGGCAACAAGAGTAACGTAGACCTGCCCTAAGCCTAGACCGCTTGAACTCTCTAGCGTATTCCCACACTCGCTCACCACTTCGTATGACCTGTCCATTCTCGGTTCCTTGAACTATGGTTTATTTGGTTGTTTATAAAGCCCGCACTATGTTGCTAAGCTCAGCAACATTACGATAGCCGGCAGAACAAGCCACTTAACGTCATGGTGAATTAAACCTTTTAAGTTTTACAAAGGACATTCTATGAACTGGATGGGGAATGGCGTTAAGTTCGTACAGCTAGTCTTCACTGTTGTTCTATCAACTGGATTTGCGTCAGCGGAGGACGACAGAATACACGTAGTTCTGTTAAACCCTGATAAACCTAATACTTGGTTTTGGGAAATGACCACAGACTTTATGCACTCTGCCGCCAAAGATTTAGACATTGAACTAGAGATTCTTTACTCGAACCGCAATCATATGTTGACCGTACGTCAGGCAGTGGAAGTTACCAGTCGTGAAACCCCTCCAGATTACATACTGACAGGAAACGAAAAAGGCAGCGCAGGAGGCGTCATTCAGGCCGCCCAACACGCAGGTGTAAAAGTGTTTTTGTTCAACAATGCGTTCGTTAATGATCAGGACATTATGCATTTTGGAAAGCCTCGAACCACATACCCTATGTGGATAGGGCAATACCTTCCCGATAACTTTTCTGCTGGCTACAAAATGGGAAAAGTTTTAATAGAACAAGGCAAAGCTAAAGGCCTGGCTGCACCAGATGGAACTTTGCAAATTTTAGCTATAGCCGGTGCTTTTAATACTCACGCTTCCTCAGCCAGAGTAGAAGGCTTAAAAGCAGCCGTGAATGAACATTCTGACCAGGCCACGTTAATCCAAGTTGTTTCAGGTGATTGGTCTGAACAAACTGCCTATGAAAAATCTCTTGGATTAATCGCTCGTTATGAGCATCTCGGAGCAATTTGGGGAGCGAACGATAGCACAGCATTTGGTGCCATGAGAGTCGCGCAAGAAATCGGGAAAATACCAGGAAAAGACATTCTATTCGCAGGATGCGGATGGTCATCTCTAGGAATAAATAAGGTTAAGGATGGTACGCTGGCAACAACCGTCGGCGGTCACTTTATGGACGGCGCTTGGTCACTCGTCATGCTATATGACTATCACCATGGTAAAGATTTCAATAATGACTCATATACACCAGCAATGTACTCGATTGACCGTCACAATATTGATCAATATATGAATAACTTAGGCCCTATGGAGTGGGACGCTATCGACTTTACTCAGTTCTCTAAAACGCTCAACCCTTCTCTAGAGTCATACGATTTCAGTTTGGATGCGGTACTAAAACAGTTTGAATAACCTTAAGGGTTAACCAAATGCTTCACATTACCAACCCGTGACGTTTTCGTAGCTGGAGTTTGAACTGACTTTTACACCCAGAATCTACTACCGCCCATGAAAATCCCAGTAGCCACTGAATCTGTTATTGCAGGGGTTTGCCAATGAACGATACTATATAACCTCTGTTACCCGTAAAGATCTTAATATGTCAGATGAAGAACTGGCGCTAGAGTGGATGCGCCAACAAGCTTGTAAAATTGATCCATACCTCGAAGAACCAACATTTGATGAATGCGTTGAACTGCTTAACCCTGCTTTTAAAAAGGGAAAGAGTATGTCTCAACTAAGATTTCTACTGGGTGAAGCCGACCGCCGTGCAGGAGCCGCTGAACGCAAGCATGCCGCTTTAAAGTACGCGAAGGAAAAGAGCCCCAATGCTGGTCAAATCCTGCGCCTGCAAAGTAAACTTCAGCAAGTTCAGTTGGCGCTGAAGTTGGCCACTGGCGACAACAACATGACTATCTCTCAGTTTTGTTCCGAATATGAAGTTACCAAGCGCGATGGCAATGCTGCATGGAACGAGAAATTAGTACAACAGGGTAAAAGAAAGTAACACTCAACTATCATTTCAAATGATGTTCATCTTTCAGCGTGAAAGATGAACATCCCCTACTGTGTTTACGTCGCGTTGCAATATTAGTGATGTAAAAGCTATCCTCAACCCATTGGGTTCTAACCATATACCTCAACTTTTAGAAAACACCATTTGAATTTGCAATATCGCCACCGGTAAGCAACGAGTACATTCTCATCGAAAAATCAAGCGCTTGAATTGAGTCCCAATGCTCGACAATCCTTCCATCTTCAATACGCCAAGTATCAATAATATTCATGCCTTTTTGGTCATTCCCTCTATCCAATATATCTAAAGTGGCGTGTGAATGAAAAATCACATAATCACCATCAGCATAAATATGTTTTACGTCATAAGTGTAATCTGGGTAGTCCTCTACAAACTCCGTGAGAAAACCAACCAACCCCGACACTTTGTCGGGTAAGTTACGATTGTGCTGTATATAAGAACTATCGTTATAGTGTTCAAGTACATAGTCAAAGTTGTGGTTATTCATTAAATTTTGAACAAAATCAGTGATTAACTCAACATTATCTAGCTCTTGTTCCGTCCAGTTTTCTTTTTTGTGGGCGTCTAAGTTAATAACAAGTATATCGTCAGATTGTGCGAATACCGTAGTGCTAGCTAACAGTAGAACAAACGCGGTAAGTGCTTTGAACATAGGGAATCCTTTCAGTTACGTTTAACAATTAAGTATCAATTGATAACCATAGTAATTAATAGTAACTTACATCACAAGAAGGCACCAAATGCTTAGCTAGGCACCTTTTGGTAACTAGAGTGCCGATATTAAGTTAAGAAGGAACCCTTAAATGGCAGTAGAAACCAAATCAGAAAGACGTACTTTTCACAATAATGAAGATTGTCCCGTACGCAACGTTGTGGCACAAATTGGTGACAAGTGGTCAATGCTTATCCTCTTCGCTCTTGTCGATGGCCCAGAGCGATTTAATGCATTGAAATCAAGAATTGAGGGAATTTCACAACGAATGTTAACCCAAACCCTGCGCGATCTAGAGCGTGATGGTTACGTTAATAGAACTGTATTCCCTGAGGTTCCGGTGCGCGTCGAGTATGCTTTGACAAACTTGGGGACAGATCTGGTTAAGCCTTTATACGATCTCGTTTGTTGGGCGGATAACCACCAAGTTGAAATTAATAGTGCTCGTAAGAAGTATGACAAAAGCCGTTAGTGCTCTTGGGCTTGTAGCATGTCAAACTGATTCTAGTTACAACCCCTGACAAGCTTATTGGCTATTAGCTCATTAGAACACCGTATTTTGTGGTAGAATGCCGCGCTTGGGATTGAGCAAAAGCCATTATTCATACCTTTATCAGGTTTGTTTATATGTTGCGAATCGCTAATCAATTTATCAATGGATATGGAGTTGGTCCTTATACTCGTTTGTACGAGTATGTGAACATCATAATTTATGAGTTTTAAATCAAAGAAGTACAGTATTGAATCTACTGATTATCAAGTTGGTCAAGATAACGTCAGTAAATGGGGCATGGATGTCCATAACACAGTTTTTCTAGCCTCCGTTGGCTTATCTCTTCTCTTCATCGTCACTCTTCTTGTTCTTCCTCCCGCAGACGCTAAAGCTGCAATTGATTCTATTAAAGGTGCTGTTTTATCAAAGTTTGACTTCCTGTTTATGTGGGGAGCCAACATCATGCTAATTCTTGCTATTGCTCTAGCGTTTTCGCCGTTAGGTAAAATTCGTTTAGGCGGTGAACAAGCGACACCGGATTATTCAAAAGCATCTTGGATTGCGATGTTATTCGCAGCGGGTATGGGTATTGGACTTATTTTCTGGGGTGTTGCTGAGCCAACCGCGTTCTTTACCAACTGGTTTGGTACTCCGTTGAACGCAGAACCTTTTACAGAAGCGGGTCGTGAGTTAGCGCTGGGTGCAACCGTATTCCACTGGGGCTTCCATGCGTGGGCTATCTACGGCATGACTGCACTTTGCCTAGCGTATTTTGTTTACAACAAAGGTCTACCGCTATCTATGCGCTCAGTGTTTTACCCAATCTTGGGCGACCGCGTTTGGGGTAAAACTGGTGATGTGATCGATGTACTAACGGTACTGGTGACTTTGTTTGGTTTGGCAACTTCGTTAGGCTTAGGTGGTACACAAGCAGCAAGTGGTATTAGCCACGTGTTTGGCTTGGAAAACAATATCCTACTTCAGCAATCTATTATTGTTCTGATCATGGGCCTAGCGATCATCTCTGTACTTCGTGGTATGGACGGTGGTGTTAAGTTCCTAAGTAACCTAAACATGGTTATTGCGTTCGTATTCCTTGGCCTGATTGCTCTGCTGAACTTCACAACCGTGCTTGATTCTGTGGCGACTGCAGCAACGGGTTATGTAAAGAACATCGTAGCATTGAGCCAGAGTTCTGGTCGTGAAGACACCACATGGTTGCATGGCTGGACTGTGTTCTACTGGGCATGGTGGGTAGCGTATGCACCTTTCTTCGGCATGTTCGTAGCGCGTATTTCTAAAGGCCGTACGGTTCGCGAGTTTTTGTTCTGCGTGCTCATCATTCCGACGCTAGTAACGTCAGCATGGATGTCTGTCTTTGGTGGCGTAGCCATTGAACAAGTGATTGATAAGGTTGGCCAGCTTGGCCTCGACCAAGGCATTGCCGATGTTTCTTTGAGCTTGTTCCATATGTTAGATGCTTACTCATTTGGCAGTATTCTGTCTGTTATTGCAGTAGCACTGATCATCGTATTCTTCGTGACTACATTGGATTCTGGTTCTATCGTAATCGATGGAATGACAGCGGGCGGTAAACTTGAAGTGCCAGTGAAGCAGAAAGTTGTTTGGGCAGTTATCTCAGGTGCAATCGCAATGGTGATGCTATGGATTGGCGGAACCCAATCTATTCAAGCACTGCAATCCATCACTATTATTGCCGCAATGCCGTTTACCATTATTCTTCTACTTGGTTGCGTGAGCTTAATTAAAGGCTTGTTGACTGAGGTGAATACAATACAAGTATCGACTAGCCAACCTCGATAGTAAGCTAGAAGAGCAACGCTAAATTCAAACTCCCTAGTACTGAGTGCTAGGGAGTTTTTGTTTTTGGGAGAGTGCAAATGGCTGATTTATCTCGGAAACAGCGCTCACTGCAAGCGAATTTAGCGGCAACACATCCAACTTTCCACTTTCCACTTTCCACTTTCCACGATGAAATCAAGATTTCGTATATAGAAGATCAACGCTACAAATCATTTACTTCTGATCAGCTCAAGCATATAGCGCTCCCACAAACCATCTAGCTCACCTTCTTTTTGCATCGTTTCCATCACTTTCGTTAACTTAGGCACCAATGCTTTGTGTTTTATATTAATGTAGTGATAGAGGAGTTTTTTACTCAAAGGTTGGCCAAACGGCACCACATTTTCAATGTTTTCACTTTTTATGAGATACATCCCGCTCGCCCTATCGGTAATTGCCGTGTCCGCTCGGCCTAACCTAACAAAATGAAGCAATTGGCTGGCATTGGTTAGCTCCGTTACGTGTGGATAACCTTTCCCTTTTGTCAGATCATGAGATATTTTTATGCCCCTTCCGATGACAATCGAATAGTCCCCGAGCTTATCCAAAGATAAGTCTCTCCCAGGTTGGGTAAAAATTTGCGATTCTACATAGCCAATCGGTATCGGTATCAAAACAAGGTTCGGGTGCATTTTTCCGTAAGATTCAATCCGAACTAATTCACCATCCAGTTGGCCTTGATCGGCTTTATAAGACGCTCTAGATGCAGGCATGTCCTCTATCGAAATTTCTATTTCCGCCCGGAAATAAACTTCTCGAAGAATTCTCGCTCCTACGGTTTGGTTGGGTAAACCTTCGATGCTCGCGAAATGCAATTTCTCATAAGCCGATACGAATGTAGGCATCAAGCAAAGACATAAACTAAGCAACAAACGGCGAACATGTACCCTACTCTTCAGCATAGTTTCGCCTCTCGTTTAAGATTTAAGTCCGTTGTCATAAGTCAGCAGCGCCACTCACGCATCTTTTTTATAAGCTTGAAAACCCAGTCGCGCTCAATGTTTTGGTTCTTCCCAGAATCATTGAGTGACGATTTTCGTAGTGCTCATTTGAAGTGTAGGATCAATTACAGCGTAGAGAGGTGCTCAACACTCATGATGTGTTGAGCTCTACTCGCATCATGAAATTGAGATTAACCATTTACTACAAAGCTTTACAACAATCCAAGGCTAAAGACTTGTTATTAAACAGTAGAATAGTGATGATAGCTCTAGCAAGATTCTGGGGAGATAGCTCAGGGGTTAAAGGACAGTTTTCCTGTGAGTACCTACTACAAATAAATACGGAAAAGCCACAAATAGGAAATTATGAAAATATCTGAGCTGCAAAACCATATTAAAGAATTTGATTATGCTCCTGAACTACCAGAGCACTACTTTCTCAAATTAATTGAAGAGGTTGGTGAACTATCTGAATCAATTCGAGACGGAAAAAGTGGCCAGCCACCTTTAGAAGAACTCAAAGGCTCTATCGCCGAGGAGTTATACGACGTTCTCTACTATGTTTGTGCTTTAGCGAATATTCATAACGTGGACTTAGAAAAAACTCATGAGCTTAAAGAAATATTAAACAAGGCCAAATACAACCGTTAGTCCCCTTTTCTCTACATTCAAATTAGATAGGAAACTAAAATGATGACTCCTGTAGCCGTTCTTGTTCATGTCCCGGATATGGCAAAAGGTTTAGAGTGGTATCAAAAGGCCTTTCCTGATGCTATTCCTACCTATCATCCAGAGTTCGACTTTACGGTTCTAAACCTAAATGGGTTCTCGTTAGAAATCGTTCAGGCTGATACAAAGGTGGGTACAGGCAAGAAAGGGACCGTCATCTATTGGTCTGTCAGTAGCCTTTCGATGGCGTTAGCTCATTTTGAAAGCATTGGAGCATTTCTTTATCGAGGCCCAATGGAAATCGAAAATGAGTTATACATGTGCCAGGTGGAAGACCCATTTGGAAATCTAATAGGCCTACGCGGAGCTATGGGGTAAGTCATGAGCAACATAAATTAAGCTTAGACGCCACTTGTTCGTATCCCTCAAATCCCCCTGCTCGGTCTCCCAAAAACTTAGAGAAGAACTGAGGCCATAGCGAACATCTTCTCGATTCAATGTTCGTTTCGGTAGGCTGGATGAACCAACCTCTACGAACCCTTTAATCTTCAGAAATAAAGCAATTTGCGATTTGGGCTTCTTGCTTAATCATCAATTGATGAGCCGTTAGCATGTGCTGCTGCATAATCTGTTTCGCCTTGACGGCATCGCCTTGCCTTAAGGCTTCAATCAAGCTGCGCTGACTTTCTATTCCGGTATGCCATAGCTTATGATTCTCTGGTTCATAAAGTTTGCGATAGATAGTCAATTCAGTCAGCATTTGCGCAGTAAAACGTACGACAAACTTCAATAACTGATTTTGAGAATAACTCGCCAACAAGCTATGAAACTCTAAGGAAGCAATATGGTGATCTCGCTCTTGATAAATATCTTCTGGGGGCTGCTGATATTTATCTATCTGCTGAGAAAGCGCTTCTAACTGCGATTCATCTAATGTGCCCGCCAACGACGCTGCAATCTCAGGCTCCAGCGACAAACGCATCTGGTACAGATCAGATATTGAAATATCTTTAAAGAACAAATAATTACTTAGCAATGATTGAGCTTTATTTTCACTCATCTCACTAACAAACACACCACCGTTGGGGCCTGTCTTTGTGGAAAGAATGCCTTGCGCTTCCAAAATACGCATGCTCTCGCGAACCGTTCCTTTCGAAACATCAAACGTCTCTATTACTTCTAATTCATTTGGTAAACGATCCCCCGGTTGAAGAGCTTGCTCGACGATCCAGTTCTTAATCGATTCCGCCAATTGTTGAGTTCTTCGTCTTTTCGCGCTTTTTGTCACATTATCCTCGCTGCATCATTACCCTAGCCTTTGAATTTTGACGGAATTCTATCGAATGTCACTCATTTTTTGTGCTCGGAAGATCCAAAGATCAATTCCATTTTGTTATGAAACCATCCGATTATCGATCAAATAGCGCTCACATAAGTGGCAATTTATCATGATAAATAGGTTAATTTTTATATTTATCATGATAAATTGATTTAACACATGGTCAAAATAGAGCTAATGTAGGATGAACAAAATTGCAGAAACTGCCAGCCTAGCCTGGGAATGGCTTGAATCAATTGCTCAGTGCAGCCAAACAACAGACCCTGATAAAGAAGGAGTCACCCGTTTATGCGCGTCTAAAGAACACGCACAGGCAAACGAAAAATTACGCGGTTGGATGACAGAGTCTGGTATGGAAGTACGTATGGACAATGCGGCAAACCTGATTGGACGTTACCAAAGCGGAAAACCAGATGCGCCGACCCTCATTTTTGGCTCACATCAAGATACGGTTCCAAACGGTGGGAAATACGATGGAATCTTGGGCGTTATATTGCCCGTCGCACTGATTAACTATTTCAATCAGAATCAAATAGAGTTTCCATTCAATATTGATGTCATTGCTTTTAGTGACGAAGAAGGAACACGCTTTCAATCTACCCTACTAGGCTCTAAATCGGTTTCTGGCACCTTTGATCCGACAATGCTCAATGCCCAAGATGCAAACGGCGTTAGTATGCGGGAAGCCTTAATCTCTTTTGGTTGTGACCCAGATTTAATTAGCCAAGACGCGTACAACAAAGACAATGTGATTGGATTTGTTGAATTGCACATTGAACAAGGCCCTCAGCTTGAGCAAGCCGAATTACCTGTTGGCGTAGTCACTGCGATAACAGGAATAGAGCGTCATAGTTTGTCAATTCTAGGTAAAGCAAGCCACGCTGGTACTGTACCAATGAACTCTCGTCAAGATGCGTTAGTTGGAGCAGCTCAAATCATTCATATGTTCGATCAGCTATGTAAACGCGAAGAGGATTTGGTTGGCGTTGTAGGGAAAATTGCTAACTACCCAAATGGCGTAAACGTCATTCCTCAGCAAACAGATATTACTATCGAATTGCGCTCACCCAATGATGCATCGCGAATTGCAGCCCGCCAAGAAATGCTAGCGGGCATTCAAAAGATAATGAATGAATACAACTTAGCGTACCGCCACGAACAAACCTATGAACAGTCGGCTGTGCAATGTTCAGATAAATTGTCATCCGTCTTAAGCAATGCAATTCATGGTTCTGGTATTGAACCAAAACACATCTTTAGTGGTGCAGGACATGATGGCCTCGCCATGTGCAAGCTCACTGACATAGCCATGCTGTTTATGCGTTGTACCGATGGTATCAGTCACCATCCAGATGAAGCCATCCTACAACAAGATTTGATTGCCGTTGTAGAGGTGCTCAACCACTTCTGCTTGCTAATGAAAGAACAACACTGACAGTAACCCGTCACTGTTATTGGTTAGATCGTAGTTTGTGATTAAGAATGCTCAACTCGCTGACCATCATCCCTATACTAAGGAGAGACGTTATTATGGATATAACAAAGAAAATGGATTCAGCCCAAAAAAGGCCATGGTACAAGAACATGCCAGATCCAATGGTATTGATCTTTATGATCTTGGTTGCGACCTACGTATTAACTTTTATTGTGCCTGCCGGGGAATTCGAGCGTGTGATGACGAATGGGCGTACATCTGTTGTCGCTGACTCGTTTACCTATCTAAACGATGTGCCTTCGGTACATATGTTCGATATTTTCGTAGCAATCCCTAAAGGCCTAATTAGTGCCGCACCCTACTTGTTTATCGTATTCATAGCCGGAGGTTTATTCCACATTTTGCAGCGTACAGGCGCTCTGGAAAATGCTATCGGTGTTGCAGTTAACAAGGCTGGCGTGAAAAACCGAAACCTTATCATTACTGTCGGTACATTTATTTACGGATTTTTTGGGGTAGCCGTTGGCTTTGAAAATAACATCGCTTTAGTACCTGTTGCGGTTCTTATCTCCGCTGCGGTAGGTTATTCCAGCCTAGTTGGCACGGTAATGGCCGTAGGTGGAATCGGTGTTGGCTTTGCTTTGTCACCAATTAACCCATATACCGTTGGTGTCGCACAGGGTATAGCTGAACTGCCAACCTTTTCTGGCGCCTGGCTACGTACGGCTATGGTGGTCGCCTCTTTAGCACTGCTTGCTTATTACATTTGTACGCGTGTGACCAAGATGGAATTTAAAGAGCCAGATTCAGCTGATGGCCTAAGTAAAGACTTGTCTGAATATCAACTAGATCGCAAGGACAAACTAACACTAGGTGTATTTTTAGCTGGCCTAGTTGGAATGCTCTATGGCGTGTTTGCGAATGGTTGGTACATCAATGAAATTGCCGGATTGTTCTTATTGATGGCAATTGTGATTGGTGCAGTAAATGGATTAAATGCCAACGGCATCGTAAAACAGATGATGGAAGGCGCTTCTGGAGTGACCGCTGGAGCATTAATCATCGGTGTTGCAGCATCAATCCAAGTAATTTTAGATCAAGCCCAAATCATCGACACCATCGTTCATGCGCTCAGCGCACTCATTCAAGACATGCCAATTGCCATTTCTGCGATTGTTGCCAGCTTAGTTCAAGGCGTGATCAACCTATTTGTACCATCAGGTTCTGGCCAAGCGATGGTGACCATGCCTATCTTAATTCCAGTAGCAGATTTAGTCGGAATGAGCCGACAGCTTATGATTACCGCTTTCCAAGTCGGTGACGGCCTAACCAACCTAATTGTCCCAACGTCTGGTGGCACTTTGGCGATGTTAGCGCTTGGCCGAGTCTCTTACGAGCAATGGTTAAAAGCTATCATGCCATTCATGTTGTTTGTTTACGCGCTATGCTGGTTTGCGTTGTTCGTTGGACAAATGGTCGGCTACTAATTCGATTTTACATTGAGAATCTATGACGATTTCACTTATTCACTTTAATCCAGAAACTGGATTATCAGCATCTATCTCGGCAACTGGAGGCGTAGCCGTCGGTGGCTACGTCAATCACAGCTGGCGAGGTATCGGTGCATGTGCAACCCAAGGATTGTTTACTAACCCTTGGTATGCTGAAAAATCAAAGCTGAGCCTTGAACAAGGGATGACCGCAGCGCAAGCTGTTGAATCCCTAGAACTTAACGACGAGCACTACTCTAAACGACAATGTGTAGTAATGGATCGCTTTGGTGACTGCGCGTTTATTCAAGGCGATGAGAATATTCCGATTGTCGGGTCTATTGCATACCCTACGATTGCGGTTACAGGCAACATGCTAGAAAGTCATGAAGTATTAGATGCATTTTCAAGTAGCTTTATAAGACAAACCGTCTTAAACCCAGAGTCTCTATTAGATGGCAAAAAGCCACTCTACAAAGAAGACTATGAAAATACGCTACCCGAAACATTGGTCAATGCACTGGAAGAAGCTTTGAATGCTGGCGGAGACAAAAGAGGAACATTCTCAGCTTCTTTACGCGTAGAAAGCCTTACTCAAGCGCCCATAGACATTCGAGTCGATTGGGCTGAGGAGAACCTTATCCTTGCATTAAGAAAGGTTCTCAGCCGGGTAAGGGAAGCTGAGTTTCAAGATTTTCTCAATCAACTACCTAATCAATAATTACAAATTAACTAAGCCACAAAATACCACAAGCCACCTACAACTTAGGTGGCTTGAAGTCCCCAAATCATCCACCAAAAACGAATACGTCTCTACCTATTGGTGCAATCACACACTTCGCTAAATTAATCGCTACTTACGATTACAAATACATTTTCCAGATTACAAATTTGACCAAATGTTTCGTTATTTAATGCAGCCCTCTCAAACTAGGGTACATTATATCTCGTTTAACTTTCTCTGAACTGAAGTGATATTATTTAGTAACACACGAAAATAAATAGAACACCACTTAGATTTCACACATAAATAAATCAAATACCACCATCCACATTATTTGCCAGGCAAATAAATAACTAATAGCTATTAGGTTAGAATCTTCTCCATTTACATCCTGTTACTATGCGTTTTAACTACCAGAATTCACCTATAAACGGCATTCATAGTAAATCAAATCTTCATTCGAATATTTCTATAGTCATAGTAACTGCTTAATAAAATAATATTTTAAAACTCCTGTTTAGGCATGCCAAATTCCTTAAACTATTGGTAACATCTCGTCACCTTTAATATGAAACAGAACACTCATGAGATATAAATCAGCGCCAGTTAGTCCAGAAGAAAGACAAGAAACAGCAAGAGAGCGTTCAGCACGTCAACGCCAAGAACGTAGAACAGAATTAAAGTACTCTGAAACCGATGAGCAACGGTGGGCTTACTACCGAGAGTGTACTGTTGCAAATCGCCAGCTAGAAAATAACCCGGCTACTGATGATTCACAAATTAGCGAATTAACAAACAAACCCACCGCTAATGATTCGAAGAACAGCGAATTAGAAAACAACCCCGCTACTAATGATCCTAAGACTAGCGAGTTAAAGAACAAACCCACCATTAATTATTCGAAGATTCGCGAATTACAGGCATCTAAAATAAAACTAGAATGTACTCGGTGCGCTGTTAGAACAATGAAATATCTTGTATCTGGAAAAACAAAATATCTATCACTGCCCATTTTTTCAAAAAAAGAAGGTCGAAGTACAAATGAGGTCATTATCGACTGTAACAAGGACAACTTTTTATCTAAACATAATAAGAAAGTGGAAATCATTAATAGTGGATACTTTAGCATTAAAGCGTTTGAGAGTAAGTTTAGTGCCTCTTCGGTAGGAACAATTGCCTTTTTATTTGGAGGACTGAGAATAGAGGGAGAACGTGACCTTGTGGGTCATACTTTGATTGCATATCAAACTGAAGAAGGAATTAAGTATTTGGATTCGACGACTCCAGATCATTTTGATTTAGCTTTTAACTCTCCCCAAATTTACTTTAAAGATGGATTTTTTAGCGTATCAAGGCAAAAGCAAGCAGTGTGGGTAGAATCGGGCTTTGAGGGAATGATTGTTAGTGATCAAGTCTAAAAGAACTAAGTGTACTAAGGCACAATTCCAAGCTACCGACTATCCAGAACCGTCATAAATCTCTCACTGGTAATGTTTCACCTCCGGAACCATTTACTACCTTGTAACCAATTAGACGACAAAGCCCATTCGCCAGAAGGCTTCGTAATGACAAGGCCTATGTAACACTAGGCCTTTTTTAATCGACATTCCCAAACCAACACAATCCGCGCTAGGTTCTACTCGGTAACGATGCCTACCCTCTTTAGCAATAAACTTATTTGACTCAAGCCCTCATTCGTCCGGATATCACTCACTTTGGTATAAAGACTATGCTCATATAAGTTGATCGTTGTAACTATCTTGGAAGTGCAGATCGCTGCACGTGTCACAAAACAACCTCAATGGTATTGTATTGGTATTATCATTTGAAATACCATCGTTCGCGTACCCTACAGTACTAAAGGACATAATAATGAAATCGAATAACTTCAAACTGTCTTCAATGATGTTCATTGAATGGTTTATCTGGGGAGCCTGGTTCGTTCCCTTGTGGCAAATACTCAATACTAATGGTTTTACACCCACTGAGATCGCTTGGTCTTACGCATGTAGTGCTATTGCTGCGATCATTTCACCGATCCTAGTTGGATCCATTACCGACCGATTCTTTGCAGCGCAGAAGGTACTTTCTGTAATACTTTTAGCAGGTGCAGGCTTAATGTACCTAGCGGCTCAGCAAACCGAATTTTCGACCTTTTTCCCTCTACTGTTACTTTACTGCCTGACTTACATGCCGACGATCGCTCTGACTAACAGCATTGCTTTCTCGAACGTAGAAGACGTAGAACGCGACTTCCCACGTATCCGCGTAATGGGCACTATCGGTTGGATTGCTTCAGGTATTGCTATTGGTTTCTTACCAGGTTGGTTGGGCTACGGCGATATTTCATCAAGTAATATCCCACTAATCCTAACTGCTTTAGCATCAGCAGCATTAGGTATCTTCGCACTGACTTTGCCAGACACACCACCAAAGAGCACTGGTAAATTAAGCTTAAAAGTAATGCTTGGCCTAGACGCTATCGTGTTATTGAAAGACAAAAACTTCTTAGCATTCTTCGTGTGTTCTTTCATGTTCAGTATGCCATTGGCGTTCTACTACATCTTTGCAAACGGCTACCTAACCGAAGTGGGTATGAGCAATGCGACAGGCTGGATGACGCTGGGTCAGTTCTCTGAAATCTTCTTTATGTTAGCACTGCCTTTCTTTACCAAACGATTTGGTATTAAGAAGGTATTACTACTTGGTCTGTTTACAGCAGCTGTTCGTTACGGTTTCTTCGTCTACGGTAGTGCTGAGACTTGGTACCTATACTCGCTACTATTCGCAGGTATCTTGTTACACGGTGTGAGCTACGACTTCTACTTCGTAACGGCATATATCTACGTAGACAAAAAAGCCCCTAAACACATGCGTACCGCAGCGCAAGGTCTGATCACTCTGGGTTGTCAAGGTATTGGTAGCTTGCTGGGTTACCGTTTAGGTGGTGTGTTAATGGAGAAGATGTTCGCTTATGACGAGCCACAAAATGGCCTGACATTTGACTGGGCTGGTATGTGGGGCTTTGGCGCCATCATGATTGCCGTCATCTTAGCGATTTTCATGTACTTCTTCCGTGAGCCTGACGGCGAGATTAAAGAGATTCAAATCGATAACAAACACGATGGAAACCCATCAGAGCAGACTCAAGCAGAAAAAGCTCAAGCGTAATTTTATACCTGCTCAGTCTTTCTCCTAATTTCTGACTGAGCAGCTTTTAGATAACCTATTTTTGGTGAAGTAAGATGAACATTTCAAAACAAGACAGAATTTTAGGCACGTTTTATGGTCAAGCACTGGGTGATTCAATGGGGATGCCTTCTGAGCTTTGGCCAAGAAGCCGAGTGAAAGCACACTTCGGTTGGATTGACTCTTTCCTACCAGGGCCTGCTGAAAACAACGCCGCTTGTTACTTCGATGCTTGCCAGTTTACGGATGACACCTCAATGGCACTGGCTCTGGCAGACGCTATCATTGAGTGCGACGGTGAAATCTCGCCTAAGATCATCGCTCGTAACGTATTAAGTTGGGCTGAAGGTTTTGATGCATTCAATAAAAATATTTTCGGTCCAAGCTCAAAAGCCGCGATGCGCGCCATTAAAGAAGGCACGTCGATTGATGAGCTTGAAAACAACGGGGTAACTAATGGCGCTGCAATGCGTGTATCACCAATGGGCTGCCTTGTACCAACCAACAACCTAGACACGTTCATCGACCAAGTCGCGCTGGCTTCTAGCCCTACACACAAATCCGATGTAGCGATCGCGGGTGCCGTTGCGATTGCATGGTCGGTGTCCAAAGCGATTGAAGGACACAGCTGGAACGCAATCAAAGACCAACTTCCTGCGATTGCTAACGCCGCGCAAACCAAGAACATTACGACGTTCAGTGCTTCGATGGGAGCTCGTATTGAGCTCGCACTGATGGTGGCATCGGAAAACAGCGGCATTGAAGAGCGCATGGAAAAGATCTACAACTTAGTAGGTGCTGGCGTAAGTACGATTGAGTCGGTTCCGGCTGCAATCGCAATGGTAGAACTGGCACAGACCGACCCTAACCGCTGCGCGATTTTGTGCGCAAACTTGGGTGGAGATACCGATACAATTGGCGCTATGGCTACGGCTATTTGTGGTGCGCTAAATGGCATTCAATCCATTGATTCTGAGTTGAAAAAGCAGCTTGATGATGAAAACCAACTGGACTTTGCTGGTTATGCAGCAACCTTCCTTCGCTTAAGAGAGATTAAGGAGCAAGGCCATGCCTCATAGTTCTTTGATAACACTGATCCCAAGCCTGAAAAACAAGCGACAGTTATGCCTAATTGGTGCGGCTGTGGTTGATATTGTGACCGAAACGCCCTCCCTACCAAAGCGTGGTACCGATGTGGAGCTGACCGAAAAAGGTATTCACGTTGGTGGCTGTGCATTAAATATCGCTATTGCGTTGAAAAGGCTCGGCGTTGAATCTGTTAACGCCCTACCAATTGGTCAGGGTAAATGGGCTGACATCATCACGGCTGCGATGGCTGAGAAAGGCCTTTCAAGTAACCTAAAAGATCCCAGTGGCGATAATGGCTGGTGTTTAGCATTAGTAGAACCAGATGGCGAACGCACATTCCTTTCAGTGAGCGGTGTAGAGAACAATTGGAATCAACAAGCACTAGAGCAGTTGGATCTTCAAGACGATGCGATCATCTACCTATCAGGATATCAATTGTCTTCAAATTGTGGAGAACAGATCGTCAGCTGGCTTGAAACACTACCCACTGGAATTGAACTGTTCATCGATTTTGGCCCTCGCATTGGTGATATTCCCAAACCAGTGTTTGACCGCCTAATCAAGCTAAAGCCAATCGTATCTTTAAATCGTCAAGAAGCCGAAGTGCTGGGCATGCAAGACATCAACACCTTTGTTGAGCAATGGTATAACCGTTATGCCTGTCCACTTATTTTACGTATCGATAGCGATGGCGCCTTGTTCGCGACTCAAGATGGCTACGGAAATATCGCACCATTTAAAGCGACTGTGGTTGACACTATTGGCGCTGGTGATACTCACGCAGGCGGTGTATTAGCGGGCTTAGCTTCTGGCTGGGAACTGCCTGATGCGATCTTGCTAGGCAATGCGGTGGCTTCTTATGTGGTTAGCCATGTAGGCGGCGACTGCGCTCCGAATGTTAATGAGATAACTCACTACCTCAACCAATACTAACCCTTACCAATCTTGGACACACTAGGCTCAGTATTACTGGGCCTTTTTGTTACGCCTATCTTTCTTTTACCTAGCTTTTTGGCCTTTCGATTATGAATAATTCTTCTGCTGTGAACAGGTTTTCTGCTTCAAACAATAAAGCGACCAAGATTCTGCTTGCGAGCTGTGGCATCAACCTCTGCATCGGTGTTCTCTATACCTGGAGCGTATTTAAAAACGCGCTTCTAGAGATAGGCTGGAACAATACTCAGGCTTCAATGCCCTACACTATTACCATTATCACTCTTTCATTGGCGCTACTTATTGCAGGCCGTATACAAGACAAAATTGGCCCGCAAAAAGTATTGATGGTTGGCTCCTTGATGGCTGGTTTAGGGATGATACTAGCGAGCCTCTCCTTAACCCCTTGGAATCTTAATGTCAGCTTTGGTTTAGTCACCGGCGCCGGTATCGGATTCGCTTATGCCTGCTTAAATCCAACCGCAATGAAATGGTTTCACTCTTCACAAAAAGGGATGGTGAATGGCTTACTCGCCACTGCATTCGGTCTTGCTGCTATCTACTTAGCCCCACTTACTAGCTATTTAATATCTGCTATTGGGCTGGAGCAAAGCTTACGCGCTTTAGGGACTGGATTAGTACTGATTGCTTTCCCATTAGCGTGTTCTATCAAAAACCCACCCGCAGGATATGAACCTAAAGCTAGCTCATCAGAATCGGATTCCTCCAAGCCTGTGTCAAAGCCAATCCGCGACTATATGTGGAAAGAGATGCTTGCAACCAAACAGTTCTACTTGCTGTGGTTTACATACGCTTTTGGTGCGGCCGCTGGTTTGATGATCATCGCCAACATCACTTCAATTGCCGCTGAACAAGCCAATATCCTAGAGGGGGCTTATTTGATCGTGACCTTATCGATATTTAACTCCGCAGGTCGACTGGTATCTGGGTTATTGAGTGACAAGATTGGTGCCTTAAAAACGTTAGCTATCTCCCTAGGGCTACAAACCATCAATATGTTGTTGTTCAGTCAGTTCGTTTCTAGCCCTACTCTGATGGTTGGTGCGGCGTTGGCTGGTATTGGATACGGCACATTATTAGCCGTGTTTCCTTCTATCATGGCGGACTTATACGGTCTCAAAAACTTCGGAGCCAACTACGGCGTGCTTTACACGGCTTGGGGCATTGGAGGCTTTATCGGCCCTATCCTTGCGGCAATATCGGTCGATTGGTATGGCAATTACTCCATTGCCTATTGGATATGTGCTTTACTGGTCAGCATAGCAACTGTACTGACCTTTCGAGTTAAACCCGTAGCAACAGAACCATGCTGCAGCAAGAGCACAGCACAACCTCAAGGTCTCAGTTAAAACGTTCAAACTGGCTCAATGAAATATCTGAGTGGTGGAATCTTTGTTTCACCCTCAGATTTCACATTTCTATTAAGTGTGGGCTTAGACTTCGGGTATACTTCGGTTAAATATAAAAGCTAAAACAGACCTTTATGAGCGCTTATCAACCACTGCTTACTCTGATTCAAGAGCGAATCGACCAGAAAGATAAATCACCTCTATATCTCAAGATTGCTGATTCAGTAAAGTTAGCAACCGAGCAACAAATGCTCAAAGGTGGGGATTTCATTCCTACCGAGCGCGAATTCAGTGACAAGCTTGGCGTCTCTCGCATTACGGTTCGTAAGGCGTTGGATATATTAGATAAAGAAGGAGTGATTGTACGTTCTCGTGGTTTAGGGACAATGATCAGTGACACGGTAGAATACTCAAGTAAAGAGGCGACAGGCTTCTCTCAACAGGTGGTTCTAAAAGGTAAAAAGCCCGACACACTGTGGATTAAGAAAGATGTGGTGGCTTGTTCTTTAGAAATCGCCAAGATGCTCAAAATCGCAGAAAGCGATCAGGTTTTTCTGTTAAAGCGCGTTCGATACATCGACGAGCAAGCCGTTTCGATTGAAGAGTCTTACGTCCCGGCGCATTTGATCCATGACCCAGATGAAATTCAGCTGTCCCTTTATGACTACTTCCGCAGCCAAGATATCTCGCCGACAAAAACCCAGAGTCGAGTGTCCGCTAAGATGCCAACAGAAGAGTTTCTAGAGAAACTCAACATCGACGAAACTGTGCCAGTTCTGTTGATCGAACAAACGGCTTACGACAAAAAAGGCGTGCCGATTGAATACAGCATCAACCACTGTCGTGGGGATATGTATGTTTTCGTAAGTGAGGATTAGTTCAGACCTAAACGGTGAATCTAAATTTGTCCCCTCAACAAAAAAATAACGTTAACGATCCCAATTGCTCCTAACACCTTCAAGAATCTAAGGTCTGGTTAGCTCCAGACCTTGTCTAATTAACTGGCATCTTTACGTTCTAATATAATGTTTTTATTGAAAAATGTTAGAAGCACACTAAAGAGCGCATAGATTTGTCAATTCACCTTTACACAGCTTTACCATTCATCGTATCGAAAACAACATTCTTCTTGGCTATATTATGACCATTCATTCGGCACGGTTATAAAATAATGAACAACAAGCTATCGAAACCAACCATTGCTCTACACTGGGTCACAGGGCTGCTATTTCTTGGCGTATTAGTATTAGGGCTATACCTAGAAGGGTTACCTAGATCGCCAGAAAAATCCGAACTTATTGGCCTACACAAATCTTTTGGTTTCATCATTTTATTTGTAGCCTGCATTCGACTGTTTTGGCGCATCAAAGAAGGCGCAATATCAAGTATTTCTAAGCTTACAAGACTTCAAGAAATCATGGCAAAGAGTGTCCACCACCTGCTTCTAGTTGGAACATTATTAATGCCAATATCTGGTTTGATGATGAGCATTGGTGGTGGCAGAGCAATCGAGGTTTTCGGTTTAGTAGTATTCGCTGCTGGTGAAAAAGTTGAATGGTTAAGCGCACTAGGTAGTAACATTCACGGCATTGCGGCAGATGTACTTATCGTTGTATTAGTTTTACACGTTGCCGGTGCAATCAAGCACCAAATCATAGATAAAGACCGAACCTTAAGTAGAATGCTTGGCCGCTAATTTCTAAAACGACCAACCCTACATAAGCAAAAGTTGAGCGCTTGGCATCACCACTTTCAAAAGTGTATAGTCAAGCGCTCACGCTATTTACTGAACAGTAAGGAAAGTCTCATGCTATTGGTCGGCAGCTTCCTATTAGTATTTATAGGCTTAGTCCATTCTTACCTTGGAGAGAAATATCTCCTAATCCGTTTATTCAAACGAACTAACCTTCCGAAATTGTTAGGGAGCGATTGGTTTACCAAACGAGTTTTACGGTTTGCTTGGCATTTAACCACCATAGCGTGGTGGGGGTTTGCTGGCATTTTATACGTGTTGTACCAACCCAGCGCCAATATCAGAGCAGAGATACTCACCACCATTGCCATCGTATTTGTACTCAGTGGGATCACTTCATTGTATTTTTCTCGTGGTAAACATTTATCGTGGTTGTTCTTTTTCCTAATTGCGGGCATTAGTCTAGCCGCCGCGGTATAGGCGCAATAGATTAGAAATAACCTAAACCACTTGGGTACACCTTTGAAAGTACTCATGACACGGCAAAAAAACTTCCCCCAGCCTACATTATTGCTCCTGTATTTCTAACCCACACCGCTATCGCTATCCCGCATACTATTCCTAAGAAAGGTCGCTTGATGACAATAGCACCAAACGCGGTAATGGTAAGCGCGACTTTTGCACCAATATCCCCCCAAATGAACATTGGCGTTATCATCGCTATCAGCACCGAACCAGACATAGCTTGAATAAACCGTCGAACATGAGGATTCAGTGGCACGTAAGACATGACAAAGATCCCTCCCCAACGAGTAATAACGGTAACAGCGACCATAATCGCAATCAGCACTAGGGTTCCGGATTCACTGGTACTAATGTTCATCATCAGCCTCCCCTAAAATCACGCCCATGGTTCCTCCCACCAGCGTCCCTACAATCACATGACTATTTTCTGGCAGAAATTGATAAGCTAGCAGAGAGGCTACCGCTGCCGATCCCCAAATAATCGCAACGTTATTTTCCTTACTGCCTCCCAATACCATAGTGAGTAAGAAGCAGCCCATCACAAGATCTAAGCCGACTTCCTTCGGGTTATGAATAGCGTTCGCGAAGTTGAAACCAATCCAAGTTCCGATCCCCCAAAACAACCAAATAGCGACTCCACCACCAAATAACAGCCCTACACCTTTTACCGACGACTCTCTTACATTGAACTCCCGCATGGATAACGCCCAATTAGCATCAGATGCCACCAGCATAATACTGTAACGCTTAGCAGGACTTAGGTGCTGAATATGGGGAAAAAGCGTTGCGCCAATAAGTAAATGACGCGCGTTAATGGCAAATACCGTGACCACCAAAGGTAAGATCGGTACTTCTGCTCCCCATAGATCCAACGCACCAAACTGAGCAGCACCAGCAAACACCAACACGCTCATTAACACCGTTGAAGTTTGGTTAAGCCCTTGTTCAAAAGCCGCCAGGCCAAAAGCTGCGCCAAACGCGATAATAAATAGCGCTAATGGAAAAATGCTAGTAAAGCCATCTTTTAGCGCTATGCGTTCCAATTTCATATCACTGGTACTCATTCCTACACCATGATTAAGATTCAAAAGATGTCGAAACAATAGACTGGCAAGTTCAAATCGAAAAGCGCATAATTTGATAAATCACCATTCGAAAATCGAATACATGAATTATCAAGATCTCCAAATTGATTGGCTAAAAAGCTTTGTCGCTATCGTCGATTGTGGCTCGCTCTCCAATGCCACGGTATCGGTTCACCGTTCGCAATCTGCTGTCAGCATGCATTTGAAAAAGCTCGAGTCCGCTATTGGGCATAAACTGCTTGTTCGTGGCGCTCGACATCTTGAGCTGACTTCAGAAGGACAAGTCCTACTGGGATACGCACGTCGCTTACTCGATTTACATTCAGAGGCGCAAGCCGCGTTTCACGGAGAAGAATTAGCTGGGCAAATCAGGCTGGGCGTTCCAGAAGATTACGCAGCCAAGTACCTGACGCCAGTGTTAAGGAACTTCGCCTCTCGATTCAGTGGTGTGAAAATCGAGCTAACTTGCGAACAGTCCACTTCTTTGATCCCCAAAGTCGAAAACAACGAGTTAGATTTAGCCTTAGTTTCTAGAGATCACCCAAACCAAGGCACGTTTCTGTTCCATGAACCTATGGTTTGGGTTGGAACACCACAGTTTGAAGTGTGGCGACGCGATACCTTGCCAATAGCGGTGTATGAAAGCAGCAGCTTAGCGCGTAAAGGGGCGATTCGATCATTAGCACTACAAGGTAAGCCATACACGGTTGTTTATCACAGCTCTAGCTTAGCAGGGCAAATAGCGGCTGTTGAAAGCGGTCTAGCTGTCGCTGTGTTCACTCAATGCAGTGTCCCGCCTCAACTGGAGATTTTGGGCAGAGAACAAGGACTCGGGCCATTAGAACCGATGGAAGTAACGGTTTATCGAGGCTCTGAATCAAAAACATCGAAAGCGGCAGAGTACCTTCACGATCTATTAATCAAAACTCTGAGAAGTTCTTCAATCCAATAAAGGCACATGAGATAAGGTGGAGTTTCTGATAACGCACGTTTTCCACGATGCCGTTACGCCCAACTAACTTCTAACATTTTGGTTTTTGATCACCAAAGGCCTTATCACACAAAACACCCTATTAAGGGCTAAACAGTAGGTAAGCAATTTTTATCGATAACGACTCTGCTTTTAACCTGAACAATGCTCATGGTTTCCTATGAAAGTGACAGACATGTTCATTATCTAAGCGTGTGAGTTACAGATATTTGGAATGGCTACGGTATTCCTTGACACAAGCGGTAGTTATTAGTAATTCATAGGTAAACAAAAATGTAAGGAAACTCCATGAACTCACCAACCATTCTCTCCAACGATCTGATCGTTAGTGGGCGCGACATTCCTTTGAAAGAACTTTTATTCGCTAAAAAAGTCGTTCACAACTACATGTTAGTAGCGAAATCAGGTAGCCCTGTTGAATTGCTGCCTGAAATTAACAGCGCTATTGAGGGAATTGAATACTTCAAAACCGAAGCCGACCCGTGCCAAGCAAGAAACGTTATTTCTACAATGCTTAGCAAGGTAGACACTGGCTCATTCGAGCAATTTCATGGTTCAGCATCTACGCCTTCTCAAGCACTAGATGAGTTGATTGAAGATAGAGTTCAGTTGATTAAGAAAGAACGCCAGATCCTATTTGAAGCAGGCTACGACGTATCTAAGATCTAGTTAGCCCCAATCGCCATCGAGTGTTTCAGCTACGCATTAGATCCAAACGATATCCTACGGGCAACTTTACGATTTGCCCGTTTTCTTTACCTGGCGCAGTGACTTCCTGAATTTCGCTCACCTCATTAAACTCGCACTCACATAAGGCATATCATGGACAGAACAAGCAACACTGAAGAGCTATTTCTTGCTGGCGGATGCCTATGGGGAGTTCAAGAGTTTATTAAATATGTACCGGGTGTATTGTCCACAGAGGCAGGGCGAGCCAACGGAACATCCAATACAACCGCTTGTGATTATGATGGCTATGCAGAATGTGTTCGAATCGAATTCAATCCAGAGCTGGCGTCGGTGGCTAAACTTCTTGACCATTTATTTGAGATCATCGATCCGTATAGCGTCAACCAACAAGGGATGGATATTGGCACTAAATATCGCACTGGGCTCTACAGCCAAATACCCGCCCACTTAAACGCCGCAAAGCAATACATTTCAGCTCGACCTGATGCAGACAAGATAGCGCTGGAGGTTTTACCGTTAACCAATTTTGTCGCAAGTGATGACGAGCATCAACACCACCTCTCTCGCTTCCCAGAAGACCATCATTTGTGTCATATCCCATGGGATCTTCTAAAAAAATACAAAAGCAATCACGATCAATAAGAGCACTCAGCCAATAAGGCGGCATACTTTGGCTTACTTGCTAAATGCTCGATACTAACCTGCGCCAATAGCTCACTAAACGGAGATTCATTTAAAAAGTCGACAATCTTGCTATGCTCCACTTCGTCAAATAACGAACCATGCCGAAACTGAACGTAATCTAATGCAACATGAAGATATAAAGTCGCTAGATTTTCCGCCAGATAGCTTTCTATCCCATCGTTTCTAAGCTGTTGATTAAGTTGCTGTAACGCTTCAATAATCCCTTCCTTGCCTCTTTTTATGAGCTCATTATCTTTTTCGGTATAACGCGCCAACGCTGCGCTGCGAAATGCAATTTCCATAAGAGTTTTAGCAAACCCCAATTGCTGGGTTTCTTTAGTTCGACTATTCGCAACTTGAGATATGGCCTGAGGTTGATAGGTGTCGATTAGATACTGACAAATACACAAGCTTTCGGTCAACGAACTACCATCTTCTAACTCTATCGTAGGAATCAAACAAAACGGATTCACCTTCTTTAGGTTTGTAGGAGAGCTCCAAGGATCAACCCACACCAATGTCAGTGGCGCGCAACGAGACAACAAAGCCGTCGCCACCACCACCCGAGAAAAAGGAGAAGTATCGTTAAGGTACAAATGCATAGTCGTGTTCCTTTCTTTTATTAGGCCGATTGAGAGACAGGTTCAGAAGCTTGATGATTCGATGTCAATGCAATACAAATCACTGAGAGAATTAGTGCCAACGCACTTAATGCAAACACAAAATTATACGAAGCATAGCTGCTCAGAGCATAAGCCATCAGAAAGCCCATCGCTCCTTGGGAAACAGCAAAAGACAGAGTCATCGCACTCCACGCCTTGGTATGCAGTTCATACCCCACACACTCTAAGGTATATGTCGATACCAACGTCACTACTCCGGGTGTGAAAATGCCAACCAACAAGGAAGATATCAATAAGACCGGTATAGAAGAACTTATAAGGGGTAAAACTACTCCTATAGCTTTAAAACTGAACGCTATACAAAGTGAACGCTTGACCCCAAACCTATCCCCTAAACTACCCGTGATTAAAGGGCCGATCGCGGCACCAATACCAAAAACCGCCCAAAATAGACCACCATTGGAAAGTGACATGCCAAGCTCACGAACTATGTAATCCACCCAAAATAAGGTATGTGGTAAGTAGCCAATAGCATCTAATGTATACGCCAATAAAATCAGAATCATACTGCGAGATTGAAGTTTAGATAACTGAGAAAAGGAGGCCTTGATATAAGAAGCATGAGACGTACGAGAAGCGCTACCCCATGCATTCCACGTGAGTATCGTGGTCAATATTGCGATAGCCCCCATACCGAGCCAAGCAGACACCACACTAAAATAGATAAGAACCGGTATCAAAGTGCCCGATAACATAGCACCCAGCCCTATTCCAGAGAAAATCACCCCGCTGATCCTCGCTTTTACATCGGCGCTATATTTACGAACAATCACCGGAGGCGCGACGACCATTAGCAACGCACCCGCAGCGCCAGCAAGCGTGCGCCAAGTGTAGAACCAGATAAGTGGCGCATCTTGCCAAGCGCACCCCAGATAACTAAAACTGCTTAGCAACATTGCTGCACGTATTAATTGGCCCGCACTAAAATAACGTAATAAAACATTTGCAGCTGGTGCACCCAATATATAGCCCAATAGAGTGGCTACCCCTAAATACGATGCATCGCTTTCACTAAACCATCCACTTTGAATGAGCGCGGGCATCAGAGCTATGTAAGCAAACCGCCCTATGCCATTACCAATCAGTGTCGCACCTAAACCAGCAAGACTATCTTGATTAAATAATTGCGTGTTCTTCATGGAACATTCTCTGACTGAATGGTTTGCGTTAATAGTCAGCCTAATTAATCACCTCTATTTATAAAAGCATTTAAGCGTTAAATTGAGATACTGACACCAAGGAGAAATAGTCTAATTAGTTCTTTAGTAACATGAACTTAAATTATCTCAATGTATTCCTTTAGGAGACTATGTTTGAATATCATCACTACGAATAGAGCGGGTAGAGTCCTACCGGAAACTAAACTGTTTGAATTAAGATAAGCTGCTCAATAAAGCTAATAGGCACAAATTGAATCAGAAGTGTTGAGCCATAAAACAGCTGAGCTATCAAAACGGATATCGCCCAATACATTTCAACTCACAAATAAACTTAATCGTTTCCACCGCTCCATAAACAAAAAGGCCAGCTCACATGGCTGGCTATCGATAGCACCTATCATTCAAAAACCTTTGCTGATGGGTTGCCAAATAAAATTGTTTAAAATAAAGCTGGCATTTTGCGCAATTAGGCGTATAGTCCGCTTCCTGGCTCGATTATTGAGCTGTTAATGTTACATTTAGTCCAAGTTCCACAAAGAAAGTCTCGATATCCTCGTTACACCCTCTCTGCGTTAGCTTTACCTCAATCTGTTCATTCAATAGTTTCACAATCATCGCCAATTCTATCAGTGCCTCTGCGTTTCTGTATTTCTATACATAGGCTCAATAAGCGCTGCAATTAAATCAAACTGTAATAAAACTAAGGCACATTTATGTCACGTAGAACAACACGACAAATTCACTGGTACCAATTATCACGCGAAAAAACACTGACCAAAACACAAGGTAATAAATGCTTAAAATTGAAATAAATCTATTAAAAGAAGACCTTTCATGGGTCGCAGAAATACGCCAGCTTAATAGCGACATATTACATCGCCACATTTTGCCAAAGCTTCAACATTCCAGCTATCTCATCGACTTCGAATTTAGCGAACGCGAAAACTCTGGAATTATCTTATCGGAAACCGGTGGCAAATTAGGACATTTCACAATCCTATAGCGATAGAGACCACGCCACGTCTCACATGAACACAATCAAAGAATCAAACCTAGTCACCTGCATTTCACTTCGCGGATCACGCTAACTAGGTTGTACTTCTCTTGCGTTTCTTCCTACGTTGCAATAAGCACAATAGTGCACATTTCCGCATCTAAAGATTAGATAATTTCTAAGCTCATTACTTATCGGTTTCTACAATTCTGACACGTCGGCAAAGATTTTATATTGATGGATCAAACCACTTTTAAACGTTAGAAATGTGGCAAATTTGGCATTGCAAGTACTGCCGTTTAACCTTACGTAATCCACTTGTCCTTCACACGCTACGGTTTGCCCAAGTTCGTAGATCCCAGAAAAGCTGTGCTTCATAGATTCAATCGAATTAAAGAAGCTTTGATTCACTGCTTCAACCGCTGATTTACCGACGATCGGCTCAGCATTTGAAAAATGAAACGATACCTCATCGTGAAGCAGTTCCATTAAAGCGAATGTATCCTTGCGATCAACAATTTCATACAAATGTTTAGTCGTTTGAGTTAATGATGACATTGATTTGATTCCTTTTGGTTTGAAGCTAACAAAGTTAAGAGTGACGACGATTAAACAAATAGAGGCTGACTAAGAGTAAAAAAACGGCGCCCATTAATTGCCCAGTTACAGGATCCCCATACCAAGCAACACCAATCGAGACTCCGACCACAGTGACGACATTACCTACTTGGCTAAACCCAACCCCATCCGTCATTTTTTGAAAACGAAAAGTCAGTAAATAACTCAATGCGGATAAACTGGCCATCCCGATAAATATCGTTAAAGCATCCACAGTCAGCGTCCCACCAGCCTGTATTGAAAGTGGCAACCAGATAACGCTTTGAAGAGTTAACATACCTGCTGCTAATACTTCTGGGTTCGCTCCTGATGGGTAAGCCTGACTCCGATACACATTACCTGCAGCTAAGCATATTGGGACCAGCAGCGCGATGATTAGCGAAAAAAGCGGGAAAGAGATATCGAGTTCGGGAGACAAGGTAACAAGTAAGGCAGCCCCCACTCCCATCAATATCCCGAGGACTTTGCTCCCATTGAGCGGTTCACCTTGAAAGGGACGATTAAAAATCAGCGTAAAGATAGGTGACAGCGTCACTAAAACACTAAATGTGCTCGCGGTGAGATATTGAAGCGCGTAAGTAGACGCTAAGTTAGGCAACGCGACTCCCAATAAGCCAGCCCAAAAATAATAGCGATAATGTTTAAAAACAATTCGGTTTAACTGTCCGCTAAACAGTAGTTTGCCGACTAGCAATAAAGCCGCACCAACCATTGGCAAGATTGCAGCATCAATTGGTGAGGCCCCACCCGACACCACATGTTTGCTAAGCGCGAAATTCACAGCCACTAAACTACCAATGCTGATAACGTAAAAAGGTGACTGGAGGTGTGCCCCTAAACGGCTCCATCTTTCCTTGCCTACACTAGGGCTTACAAGTGTTTTCATCTGCTGTCCCACCTCATATAAATTCGATGTAAAACAGCATAAGTGACCTCGATTGATTATAGAATAGACTCTATACTCACCACACTGTATCCAATTAGGCGACAATCATGCAGCATTTAGATGCTATCCCTTACTTCCTCGCGGTAGTGAAACACTCTAGTTTTGCAGGAGCGGCGCGAGAGCTTGGCGTGTCACGTTCCGCAGTAAACAAACGCGTAATACAGTTGGAATCGAGCTTAGGCGTTCGCCTACTCCACCGCACCACTCGTCAAGTATCACTCACTGAACCAGGTGAGCAATTTAATGAGCACCTAACCAAAGCCAACTATTGGTTAACTAAAGCGGAAGACGCAGCCACCAGCCAGCAAAATGAAGCTATTGGCACATTACGTGTCAACGCGCCAATGTCGTTTGGCCGTATTGTCTTAGCACCACTTATTCCACAATTTCTTAAGCGCTACCCTCATATTCATGTTGATATGACAATGGATGATAGCTATGTCGATATTGTTCAAGGTGGATACGACGTTGCGATTCGTGCTGGAGATTTAAATGATTCCAGCTTAGTCGCAAAAAGGCTGGCCAGCGTGCGCAGCATAGTTTGTGCTTCACCAGATTATTTCAAAGACAACCAGCTCCCAATGCCAACCACCCCCTTTGACTTAGCAAGCTACAACGCTTTGCTTTATCGACATATGTCAGAAAGTAGCGAATGGTTTTTTGCCAAACACGATCAGTTATCAAGCGTAGTAGTGAAAGGGAACTATCGTGTCAATAATAGTGAAGCTTTATTGACGGCAACTGTAGCAGGGGCTGGTGTCGCTAGATTGCCAGATTTTGTCGCTAACGAACCAATTCGCTTGGGTAAGCTAATTTCCTTACTTGATGACTACCAAATGCCAGAAAAAAACGTCTACGCTCTATTTCCAAAGAGAGAGCAAATGCCACTCAAGCTTAGGCTGTTCATTGATTTTCTTGCGCAGTCACTTAATGCAGAAAGCGGTAATGAGTAAATAGGTAAACCCGTTCAGTCCAAACAACGCAAAAATATCAGTTCTAAGTGAACGCCCTCCGCACTCACTTGGCACTGATTCGATGACGGTACGGCATTAACATCGTCAGCCTACATTAGAATGTAAAAAGTTAGCTCACGATCCTCACCTCTTAAAGCGCCCACCTTCGTACCATGGCCATACAAAACCACTCTTCTCTGATCATATATCGGCCTAAACTTAATGATTCGACAATTCTAGTTAAACCTTATCTCGCTTAAAACTCAGCGAGTTATCCGCCACTCCAACAAGCCTAATTAGCCCAGCAAAATCACAATAAACAGCTGATTTATTTAAATTTATTATGTCATTCCACAAAAGAAATCATCATATTGATAGCGCGAAACACCTGCTAACAAATACAGTAAGATAACCAATGAAATATGAAACAAGTTTCAATATTATCCAGAGGTTGTTGAGCGTCAGCTTCGCTTGCGCTTACAGTGATAACAAGAAAACTCAAAGAGGTATTCGTGAAAAGATTAACTGAAAAAGATATGGAATCTTACAACGCCTGTATGACCTTAGCCTTTGTGGCTGATCCTACAGTGCGCTTTATGTGGCCCTGTTCAAAAGAGTATCAGCGATTTTTCCCTAAGTTCGCGGATTTGTTCCAAGGAAACGCAATTGCCAACGGCACTTCTTGGGGAACCGAAGATATGAAAGGGATAATTACTTGGGTTGCTCCGGGTGAAACCCACGAATCTGATGAACTACTGGATTATTGTTTAACTAACTGCGAGCCAGGCATCAGGGATGAGCTAGCCACAATATTCGAGCAAATGGCCAAATACTTCCCAGAAACTCCATGCTGGTACTTACCAATGTTTGGTGTCGACCTAGCGCATTCAAACCAAGGGATCGGGAGTAATCTCATGAAGCATAGCTTAGAGATTATCGATGCCAAAAACGAAGCAGCTTACCTGACCTCTTCTAACCCTAAAAATGTCACCATATACGAATCGTTTGGCTTTAAAGCGCTAGGGAGAATCCATTTCGGAAAAGATAGCTTCGTAACTCCTATGTATCGTGAACCAGTAAATGGTTAATCACTGCAACCCAAGGTAATAAAAAACACATGGGTACAAAAAAAGCGAATACGGACCACGTGCAACTGACTTATAGCCCTCACTCTTAACTGGTTCTGTTCGTTTTTTTCACCAAGCTTGTATCACTATACAGTGTTGTTTAACAGCCGACATTCGTACGTCGGCTTCATGCCTTTCCGACCGCAATTTCTCTTTCCATTCGATTTCATAGCGTTGGAGTAACATCGCTACCCGCCACTATTTCCTACTACCAAATAACATTGTTGACAGATAGGTTACAAACCTTAGGAAAAACTCGCTACTATTCAAAGTAACTCGCGTATTTCTATCTGACACATTATATGTATTTCCGTCGCTTCATTTTTTTACTGTTAAGCGTTACCTCTTGGCACTTATATGCAGCCCAAGTGCAAGACCAATGGCAGCAACTCTACCAACAAAGTTGGGAAGCCGTTCCACTCATTTTATCGCAGCAAGAGTTATCCAAGTACCCTACTGAGCTCATCCAATCTAATGTGCAATTCCCAGGTTTTGAGCGCTATAGTTGGCAAGACATCAAGCAGTTGCATCAAGTGCGTATTGCATGTGCTCTCCCTAGCGAGCCGATTGCCCATTTAAAAGATGCGATAGAGTTCGAGCTCAAGCTGTGTCGGCAACAACCTATCAATGATTCGTGGTTTTTAAACAAAGACAACCGCCATCCTGCTGGTGGCAGCTTTGTAGAACGGTATCTGTCAGAAAGCTACGTCAAACAATCCGAGCTGGTTAACGTTTCACCTGAAGTTCTGGCCCGGCTCACTGCAGGACATTCCCAGCACCCTTTATCTGATGTATTTAGTCAGCTTTCGAATACTGGCCGTGACGCTTTGATTTCTGGCTACCGAGCTTGGTTAACATCCGACGCTTTATGGCTAAACGGTGAACAGGGTTGGAAAAGGGTCTCTAACGGCATTTGGCAGCCTCTTGCAAAGCAGTTAGAAATCGACCTAAACGCCGAACAATGTGATTTTCGCTACAGCAACCTATGCATCGCACAACAAACAAGACGGACAGAAATCGCATTCATCGCACTCATAATACTGTCGACGACACTCTTGTTTTTGTTCACAAGAGCTCTATATCAAAAACGCCAGCAAAGCCAATCTAAACGCTTTGTATTACAGCTATTAACTCATGAACTTCGAACGCCTATTGCTAGCCTTGGCTTAACCGTAGAACAGTTTAAAGCAGAGTTTGACCACTTAAATGAAAACTCAAAGCTCGCTATGTGGCGACTCCTAGAAGACTACCAGCGTCTCACTCGACTCACAGAGGCAAGCAAAGGATATTTGAACAATGATCAACGACGTCAATACCAATCTGCAAAACTAGAAGATTGGCTCGATCATATTTGCACCCCACATGATGTAAGTTTCGAATTAGACCAAAACCAAGAGCTAAAACTGCCTTACTACTGGTTGTCTATTTGCGTGAACAATTTAATCATCAACGCCAAACGACACGGAGCTGAGCCCATTCATATCAAAGTCACCACCAAGAAAGCTCTAATCATCCGAGTTTACGACGATGGGCACTTTCCGACGTTGATTCAAAGGTGGAGACAAGATAAGACATCACCTAACCACGATAATATGGGGATAGGATTAAACATCGTTAGACATTTAATGCACCAGCTTGGTGGCAAATTAAAAATACAAAAGCGCCCTACTTGCTTAACTCTGGAGCTACCACTTTGAACTCGATCTTAATCATTGAAGACGACCAACTCGTTGGGCAAGGGCTACACAACTTTCTAACCGAAAGTGGATACAAATGCCACTGGGTCACTAAAGTCGACGAGGTTGAAAAGAATTGGTTTAACGCTGACCTCGCAGTGCTTGATCGCCAACTTCAAGAGCACGATAGCCTGACATTTTTACCAGATTGGCTATTACTTAAAGCAATTCCTGTGATTGTTCTAACCGCGAAAGTCGATATCGAGCAGCGCGTTGAAGGCTTGATGTGTGGTGCAAAAGACTACATGACAAAACCGTTCGCTCAAGAAGAGCTACTTGCGCGCATCATTACTCACTTAAGACCGCTTGGCTCCAATCGCCTTGAATACAAATCTGTCACTATTGACGTGTCTAAACGTACTATTGAAAGCGAAGACCAAGCCATAACCTTGAAGCCCAAAGAGTTTCAATTACTGCTACTCCTTATACAAAACCAAGGGCGTGTGTTTCATCGCGAAGAGCTACTCAATAAAATTTGGGGCTACCAAGCTTTCCCAACCACCCGAACCGTAGACAACCATATCTTAAGGCTTCGACAGGCATTACCTTGCCTGAATATCGAAACCCACCGCGGTATTGGCTATCGACTTCTGGAGGATAACTAATGCGCGCTCTACTCATACTTTTGGCCGCGAGTACGTCCTTTAGTGTTCAGGCTCTTGATTCGTCAACTAGCTCAACGTGGTTCCCTCAAACAGCTTTACAAGCAACACTAGCTGCTCTAATAAATGAACAACCTCAACAGGCGTGGCAAGAGCTAGAACTGGCTTTGCGTGAGCAACCAATCTCTGCACAGCATTGGCAACCACTTAAGAGTGAAATATTGTCGGCATTAGACTGCGGACAAGCCCTAGATATTGGCTCCGATACAGGCTTAGCGCCTTTCACGCTATCTATCATTAGCCGAACTGGTCTCTCAAATAGTGGCTATCAACTCAAGCTATCAACTGAACGACGTCAATTGCAAGGTGTCGTGACGCTTCTATCACCGAATAATAAAGTCTTGCTCACGGGAAAATTAAGCGAAGGGAAAGCCTACCAAGAATGGGAATTAAGTGAGTTACTTTCTAAGCCTGAATCAGGCTTCTACACCTTAAAAATCGGTGATAATGAATGGCCAATCTTGGTGTCGGATTACAATAGTAAAAGTTGGTTACAACGAAAAAGCACTACGATAAACGAACTGAAATCCGACTTACCAGATTTAACTGAAACTTGTGGTTTCCCAAACTACAGTCTGCAATGGTTTGATAGCGACTACCAACAAATTGGAGCTAAACAAGCGATCGCGTCTAACGGTAATTCAATCCATTTAGGCACTTTAAATCCACCGAAAAATGCAGAGTTTTTGAGCGCTTCCGTCGCTATTTTTGAGTATCAAGCAAAAATTCGAGTGGAATACATTCATCGGGTCTCCATTCCCTTCTCCCCCAATAAATAAACCACAGCGATAGAGACATATAGGTGACAAACCCAGTTAGCTTTAAAGTTGTAATTAGGACATTGTTAAAAATCAGGAAAGTACAATGTCCGCTCGACCAATATCAACCTTAATACCTCTGTCTACCTTACTGGGAACGCTCGCGATCGCAGCTTCCCCCGCAAGTGCCGAAACCGTTTCATTAAGCAACAATGATAACCACCAACTAAAAATCGACCTTTCAACGCTTAACATGCATTGGAATGAAATGGAGTTCAATCAAGCCGCCTTAAAAGTAGATGGCCAGCTTCAACATACAAGTCATGTTAAACGCGTCTCCCCATCCACTATCACTTGGCGCTTAACACCAAGTAATATTCAAGTTAAAGCAACATTTGACAGGGCTCTTGTCCTAGATTTCACCCTGCTTCAGCCAAGTAGCGTTAGCCGTTCACAACCTAAGACGCTGACATGGTTTAATCTGCAAGAGCAGAACACGCAAGAGCTTTATCTACCGTATAGTGAAGGAATGCGTGTACCTACCGATCATCCTCAATGGATTGATTACCTAATCGAAAGTCGTAATAACAGCAACACAACGCAAGATCTAAAAATGCCTTTCTGGACCGCAAAACAAGGCCAAAAGTTTGTTAGTTGGCAACTCCTTACTCCAACAAACAATTCGCTGCGCTACACTGAATCTAACTCCAAACTAGACATGTTCGCCTCACATCAGTTCACTCAGTTAAATGCTAGACAACCCTTTTCAGTCTCTATCAGCTTAGGGAAAGATATGCTTGATGGCGCAAAACAGTATCGCCAATGGCGAATCGATAATGGCTATGCGACACCTTTAACGACCAAGTTGAAGCACAACCCGAATATCACCAAATTAATAGGTGCTAGTCAGGTCTATCTATTTGGTTCTGATGGTATTAGCCCTCAAGACGTGCGTAATTGGTGGGGGTTACACCGTTGGTATTTCAATCACTCAGGTCTATCGATTAGCAAGCAAGCACGAAAAGAACTCGCCTCTTTAATAAAAGGTGAAGATTGGCTAACTAAGTATCATAAACAGGTTCTTGTTGATGCGATTAACCAATCCCTAAATAGTAAGTTTCCCGCTCCTACGCCTTCATTAGCCAACAACGGGATTGAAACACAATATCTGGCTGCTCAAAACAAGAAAAACTGGCTAGAGCAACAAGCTTCCTCCTATCTCATCGATTCTTCATTGTGGGGGCAGGCTATATCGAAACCATTAATTGATAGCCTTCAATCTGCAGGGATTAGTAGATTATGGTTAGGGTTGGACAACTGGATGCCCGCTTTCTATCAACCTGATGCCGTAAAGCAAGCAAAACAAGCCGGTTACTTAGTCGGTACCTACGATTCATACAATACTGCTATCCCAGTGGGCGTTAATGACAATTGGCTCACCGCTCAATTACCAGAAGAGCTAAGAACGAGCTGCGCGATTGAGCAAGCCGATGGCTCCAAGAAAAAAGGGTTTCGAAATAATGGCTTTTATCTAAACCCTGAATGCCACCAAGATTACGTACAGGAAAGGATTGCAGACATTGTGAAATTCGGTGGTTTCGATAGCCTGTTTCTTGATGTTGACGCAACGGCAATGGCCCGTGAAGACTACCATTTAGGCAGTAATGAATCACAAATGCTGGCTAGCTTTAATCACCGAATGAACAAAACAGCAGCGAGCAACGGTATTGTGCTTGGCTCTGAAGATGGAAACTCGCTCACCACTGCTGGTATCGCTTTCGCGCACGGTTTGGAAACCATAGGTTTTGGTTGGAGCGACAAAGAGATGAAATCAGATACCTCTTCACCTTATTTCTTAGGTCGTTGGTATCCAGACCACAAACCAGACTTTTTCTTTAAATCAGCACAGGTCAAAGAGCCATACAAAACCTTACTCTTTTCGCCAGAGTTTCGTGTGCCTTTATATCAAACCGTTTTTCACGATGAAGTCATCAATAGTCACCATTGGCATTCCGATAGCCTTAAGTTCAGTGACGTAAAAGTCGCGCGAGATTTGACTGCAATGCTTTACAACGTACCGGCTATGGTTCACCTAAGTCGTGATGAGGCCGAAACACCAAATAGCCCAAGAATCAAAGAACTGAAACATTATGAATTAGGATACAAACCGATACACCAACAACTATGGGATAAGCAGTTGGTCGGCTTTACTTGGCTTGATACTAAGGGAGAAGTGCAGCGTACAGAATTCAGTGATGGTAGCAAGATCATCGCTAATTTTTCGGCAACCCCATACCAATACACCAGCCAGACTATTGCGCCCCATTCGATTCTGGGATTAATGGAAGGCCAAGAAACGCTGATATGGAAACCACTTGCAGCCCAAAATTAATAGAGCGCAAGTCCACATCGCCCACAATACTACTCGGATTGCGGGCGATGAATCCAATAACTACTGGTTTTCCAATTCGTAGCAGCGTTTTAAAGCATGATTGAATTCAGGCAACAGCTGCGGCATTTTTGCAAGCGAACGTTTCGTCAGATAAAGATACAAAGGTTTGTCTTTCACTAAAGCAGAGTCAATCATGTCTGACATCCCGTGAGTTTCAATCAGCTTGGCGGCAACTAAATTGTTGGCTATGAAGACATCGATCCGGTTGTTTTTAAGCTGCAAAAGCAACTGCTCTGTTGTAGTTGGTCGACTATAGATAGGATAACCATTGTCTTCTAACCACTTAGACATATTTGAACCTTGAAAGGCACCTATGCGAGTCATAGAGTCAAAATTTTCGACATTCTGCGGGTTCGACTTTAGCCAGTACCATTGCCATTTTTGCTCTGCAATCACATCCGTTTTACTGGCATAAGTATCACGGTACTTATTTTGTGAACCAGCAAAGAAGCCATCAACCTCATCACTTTCTGCCATGATTTGCGCTCTAGACCAAGGAACGACCAATATTTGTACTCCGACCTCCATCGTTTTAAATGCGCAGCGAACCCTGTCTACCGCAAAACCAGTAAAATCTTCAGTGGCTATTTTCTTTACGGGTGATCCCACAGGAAAGCTGCCATAAGGTGAGAGATTGTGGGTAGCAATCACAACTTGTTGGCTATAGGTAAAGGTAGAAAAGAAGATAAACAATGCATAACAAAGAAGCTTCATCATAAAACCATTTAGTAACAAACGTATCTAATCACTATAGACGCATACTGATAGTTCTATCGATTTACTCACCTAAACCCATCTCTTTTTCGTCGAATATTAAGCACATTACACAATATGCACTACAATTCATAAAATATATAATAAATGGCTAGGCTTACTCTATGAATGAACAACTCAACGATTACCTAAGGGCAGTGTCTCTAAGAAGAAACTTAGAACATGAATATTCGATCCTAGACAGTAATGTTCAGCTACTCAATCATAACTGTTTTGAAAACTTACGATTGGCAGTCGCGGATTTAGTGAATTACGGTGTCGCAATTAATGGATGGACGAATCAACACCACTCCTTGTATTTGCTCGAAGCCTCCTTTCAATTCGACCAAGAGAAGTTCCATTTTCTGACATCCGTTTCGAAGTATCTAGCTGGTGAGTTTGATGCTTGTGTGCTTGAAGAAGCCTACGACAAACATCATGAGTCGATTTTATTGGACAAAGAATCAGCAGCAAAATACGTGCGAATTACACTCAGGGTTGTAGAAGAATTAGTTAACCGTCAAAGCTCTGATTTTAAGAAAATCTTGGGGATCACAGGCAATTGCGATCTATTCAGCTCCCACCACCAAGAGGCAATCAAAGCATTTCTGAAAGCAGAAGTTAAAGACGCTATTAATACCTGTAAGCACTTTGAAGAGGTATTGAATACCAACTTCTTAGTTAATGATCGCAAGATTGCAATGACAGAGATGCTTGATCAAGTCGACCAAGCTGCCAATGCATATTAGAAATAAAGTCGGTCGAATTTTGTCTTGTTTAAGGCAAACTAAGTGCGAATATCCATCCTAATACTCCTTGTATTAATGGTTATTCGTGCTGTTTAGCTAGCACTTAAGTTATCGACCTATGTATTAACAGCACGAAGAAAAAATTAAACCAGAATCACTTCTTCAATAAAAAAACAATTAAATCATAGCCATACCGATAACTTATCACTATAGTTAAAATACTTGATAACATACGATTAAAGAGAGCCTGTTTGGATAATTCACTCTATTCTAAATACGGTGGCTTTGCATGCGTACATCAAATAGTTGAACGTTTTCATGACAAGGTCTTAGAATCAAAAATTTTAGCGCCCTACTTTTCTGGCATCAACTTTGACGCCTTAGTGGATCACCAAGTGAATTTCGTCACCACTATTATGGGTGGCCCAAATTGCTATGACGACAATTTGTTGCTCGCGGCTCACCAACACCTATCTATTGACCAAGATGCATGGAACGAAGTGGTTCGCATCCTAAGTGAAGTATTGAACGAATTTAATGTGGAAAGTACAGACATTGAATATTTGATGAATGTCATCGCCAGTAAAAAGCAGTTAATTTTTGACTAGGTCGCGTGAGAATCATGGAAAAAGACTTCGAGCTATTCAACCTAATCTCTGAACCTATCGCGGTAATATCTGCTGATAATAACTTATTGTTTTCTAATGAAAGCTTTAATGAATTATTCGGTTTGGATTACAGCCCTTATGACGTATCTAAACACTATCAAGATTTCTTTTCATCTTTCGAAAAGCATCAGGCTTCAAGCTCCACTTTTGTTCTTGAGATCGCACTAGACCACCGCCGTTATTTGTATGAATTTAAGTGGAAAAGCTCTACGCAAGCGAACATTGCAGTGATTCATGGACAAGACATTACGCAGCTAAGAAAGACGCAGCAACTTCTTCGTAGTTCAACTTCCAACCTAGAAAAATACAGCCAAAAAATGCATGAACTCGCGCATTTAGACCAGCTAACCGGAATCGCTAACCGCCGTTCACTCTTCAGCCAATTTAACGAGATAAGCATCAAACAACCCAATGGAAATTGGGCTGTCAGCATTTTGGACATCGATTACTTTAAACGGTGTAATGACCACTACGGCCACAGTTTTGGTGATGATGTATTAAGAGTATTCAGTGAAGAGATTCAAAGCCGTCTACCTGACGCTTGTATTTTTGCTCGATTGGGTGGTGAGGAATTCTGTTTATTGCAGCCTGATGCAAATTCCGAGGTTTTTACAGAGTTACTTACCCAACTGCTCAATTCAATTCAAAAACTGGAGATTGGCACGCCTTGCCAATCAAGCCTAACGCTTTCTTTTAGTGCTGGATTCACGCAAAGTGGTACTCAGCACCAACCACTAGATGAGCTGCTAAAACAAGCGGATCGAGCTCTGTATTTTGCTAAAGAAAACGGCCGATCACGAATCGTACCGTTTACAGAGTTGCAGTCTCAATACCGAGCTAATTGCCCAACCACGCATTTTACTCTATAAGCCAAACGGCTCGTTTAATGTGTGATTGATTGAAACTAAGCTTAATTACCGTTAACTAAGCCTTGAATGACTCTAATTTCTTCATCTAGGTCAATCCCATTATATTGAGGCGCAATGGTGAGGTCATCAATGGAAACCGTTGTAGCACACTGGGTTTGATCAAGCTCTACTAACACTTCGCCTTGGGGGGTGAACACTTTACTTAAGCCGCAATATTGAGCGGTAAACTCTTCGGTCACGTCTTGACCAACACGGTTGCATGTCACGATATGGCAACCAGTCTCCATTGCCCGCGCTTGGGCTATGCTGAAACTGTGCTGCCCGCCAAAGTTCGCAGGATGAAGCAAAACGTCAACTCCTTGATATTCTCTAGTCAATTCAGGGAACCAAATATCGAAACATACAGCAACGCCGAACTTCAAGCCGCCTTGCTCAAAGATAAGAGGTTGTGTACCTCTTGAAAAATAACGCTTATCAATTTTATTTTGGCTGATTTTACGATATTGGTGGCGAACGCCATCACCATCAATTACAGCAACACTATTGTAATACTGCTCTTGGTCTCGCTCCGCGATACCTGCGACAATCACTGTATTATAAGTTGTTGCGAGCTCTGTAAGTGCACGAACCGTTTCACTTTGATCAAACTCTTCGCTCAAGCTGTGTATTTCGTCAGGATCATCAAAAATGTAACCTGTCGAGAACATTTCAGGGAGTATAGTTACTTCACCAACACAATCGACTTTCGCTAGTAGCTCAGATACTGCTGCTATATTTTGGGCTTTATTTTTGTACTCTACGCTCAGCTGAACAATCGTAATATTCATGCAAACCTACTTATTCGACATTAAGTTCAACAGCTTACTTTAAATATTCGCTTACTTGTATCATTTAGCCTTAATGATGGTAAGAACAAAAACCGCTGAACAATCAAGAACAGATACTCGCAATAACCGAAGATTGAGTAGTCCAACACCACCGATACAGAACTGGTAGCTGTAGCGCTTAGTTTGCCACCCTCTGTGACCTCTTATGTCGTATTCAATAACAGAAATGACAGTTTTCGCTGTCTAGTCCTGCCAAATTTCGCAACGCAAGTAAGTGGTTTTCACCAGCTTCAACACCCAAATCATAACCAGTGAACAGTTTATTTTTGTCCATGGTAAGCCTTTTCACTGAGTAGTTTTCAGGCGGCGCAATTACTCGAATAGTCGCATCTTTAGGTGGATGACGAATGAATTCAATAGACGCGTTGTATATCTTTGCTCTTAGCAACATAGCTTGAACCAACCTCGGATTTTTCTTAAATATCGCTTTGACCAATCTAGGGTATTTGACCGATTTCATTTCAAAGCTCAGTGGGCGTGAAAGTACCACAGTGATATCTCGGTAGCCTTGTCGATAGGCTTCAGCAACAGGGATCGAATCCGCAACCCCACCATCGGTATAGCAACTATTGTCGAAGCAAGGCGTATCTTTATAGAACAATGGAAGTGCCGTCGTTGCTTCAATGACGTTATCAATATTCTCTGGTGTCACTTGATGGTATTCAGCCTGACCATTTGTGATATTGGTAATCGATACAAAAAATGGTACTGAAGAAAATAGCTGATCAAAGTCAATTGGGTATTTCTCTTTAGACTTTTCCCATAACCACTTTACGTCTGCTAGATTACCACCTGATAGCGCTCGCTTAATATTAAAGAAATCTGAAGTCGTAGCCATCTGAGTGATCACGTCAATACTTCGCCCTGGTTGCTTAGCCAAATAGCCAATTAAATTGCTCGCTCCTGCTGATACACCAAATACCGCTTGATAAGGTTGGTGGTCTTTCTCTATAAATGCATCCAATACGCCACTTGCAAACACACCACGCATCGCACCACCTTCAACCACCAATGCTTTTCTATTATTCATACTATTCTCCTGTTACGAAGGAGAATACTGGCTTTGGCTAACTGTTTTAAATTGGTTATATCTCTTTATCAAATAGGAAAAAGCTATCGAAAAGGCCAACGCTCCCCATTTACTCGCCTTTATCGCTAAGTAAACGTAGAATGCGCTCGTCATTCGATTTTTAGGAAGGTAAAAGCTTGCACACTCTAGAACAACTTCGCTCTGGTCAACTCCAAGGCATTAAACGTGTTCAAATTTCTGAGCAATTGACTGAATTTCCAATGGAAATTTTGGACTTAGCCGAGTCACTAGAAATTTTGGACTTGTCGAATAACTTGCTAACGGATATTCCAAGTGACATTACCAAGCTTACAAACCTAAAAATCCTCTTTGCTTCAAGCAACAAGTTTACTCACCTACCACGCTCAATTGGTGCATGTAAAAACCTCGAAATGGTTGGCTTCAAAAGTAATCAGATCGTTGATGTGGCGGAAGATTCACTACCAGAACAATTACGCTGGCTTATTCTGACTGATAACGACATTGTGAAACTGCCGGACTCATTAGGGGAAAGGCCGCGACTGCAAAAATTAGCGCTAGCAGGCAACAAAATACAAGAGCTGCCAGAATCTATGGCAAAGCTCGGTAATCTAGAGCTTATTCGCTTGTCAGCAAACCAACTGACCAAGTTTCCAAGCCTGTTGTTAGAGCTCCCAAAACTCGCATGGTTAGCCTTTGCGGGGAACCCTTTCTGCCAACACACGACGACTGAAGATGGTGTACCAAAAGTATCTTCGACTGATTACTCGCTGAATCATGTTCTCGGACAAGGCGCATCTGGCGTTATTTCTCACGCAAACTGGAATAACACCCATTACTCTTTCCCTAATGAGGTAGCGGTAAAAGTGTTCAAAGGTGAAGTCACGAGCGACGGCTACCCGCATGATGAGTTGGAAGCGTGTCTGCAAGCCGGGTTACACAACAATCTTGTAAAGTCGATTGCTCAGGTAGATGAACCAGACTATTTATCGTTAGTCATGGAGCTTATCCCCTCTCACTATTTCAACTTAGGCCTGCCGCCAACATTGGAAAGCTGTACTCGCGATACGTTTAAAGACGGCTTCAGTTTATCCATTGAAGAAATTGAAAATATCGTTACCCAGATGATCGATGTATTCGAACACTTACATTCACACAAAGTGTGTCACGGTGATTTGTACGCCCACAACGTACTGGTGAATATCGAAAGCGATATGATTTTTGGAGATTTTGGCGCTGCGTCTATTTACGGTTACTTGCCGACACAACAGCAAGAAAAGATAAAAGCGATTGAAGCTCGTGCATTACGCTACTTCATCGACGATCTATTATCGGTATGCCAACCAAGTGATATTGAAAGCGAGCAGTACCTTAAGTTAAAAGCGCTATCTGTTTAACTAGGCCTACCGTTTCAAGTACAAGCATCACTATCAATGCCTAGCATTTTACTAGGCATTTTTACTAAGAAACTAAGCCTTAACTTGCGCTAACTTTAAGTAAGAGTGCAATTCATCGTTTTTGTATTCGATGGCTGAGTGAATATTTAGATCAGCATTGCCTACAACATTAAAGCGATACTGATTGTCGCCTTTCACAATACTGACTTTTAAAACCCCATTTTGAAGTTCCCAACTTCCGGTTGTTTCAAACCTGTCAAACAATCGAAATTCCGTTAGGCTACCACCCGCATCAAAATGCACTTCAGTAATGTAGCCACCAGTACAGGTTTTGAGCCAAGTTGTATTAACAACATCCGAATTCACAAGTGATCGCTTTGATTCTCGCCACATCAAATAAGCATCGTTGAGCTCTACAGAAGCATCAATGTCTCCAATCTCAACAAGCTGTTGTTTTCCGCTCTCTCTAACGTAAAGCTGTAACATGATGTTTTTATTCACCCGCTTTCTACTCCTATCGATCAATACTCACATAAGAAGGAAAAACGAAAAGCCTTCGCTTCAATCTGTATACTTTCCTTATAGCATTGTGATTCAACCCTTTCATCAAACAGGCGTTATGATTTGGACTCAGGCTTCATTTATCTCGATGAGGTTCAATTAAGGTAGTTCTATATCGTATTTATCGGCAGAAAGGATTCTAATAGTTGCAAGAGTTAACGATTTGAATTTATCTGTCATCACTAACGCGTCTAGCAGCGCAGCGTTGAAGTATTTTTTCTTTCTCTACTATGGTGGAGGCATTCCAGACCAAAATTTCATCATAAGTCCGAAAACACCCTAAACAAACATCGTTATCATCCAAGCAGCAATTTCTAATACAGGGATTAGGAACTGACTTAGATCCAATATCAGAAAACTCAGTATCGCGACTATCCATTTTTAATACCTCTATAAAAAGGCTAGAAGCTATACGCACTAGAGTCTAGGTGTACCTACATAGTAGATTACAGAAAACAAGTTTGCCGTTTTGATTACAAACCACCAGTTGTATCGATAAAGCTGCCAGTGACAAATGAAGATTTACCAGATGCGAGCCAAACTATGGCTTCAGCCACCTCGATTGCTTGACCACCTCTCTGTAATGGGATTTTAGAGCTTAATCGCGTAACACGCTCAGCTTCCCCACCCGACGCGTGCATATCCGTGTATATAAGCGCAGGCCTAACCCCATTAACTCTGATCCCTTCTACTGCGACCTCTAAAGCTAAACCACGTGTAAGTGTGTCCATTGCCCCCTTAGACGCGGCATAATCTACGTATTCGTTAGGAGAGCCACTTTTAGCGGCACCAGAAGAAACATTGACAATAGTGCCGCCAAAACCGCCCAACTTAGTCGACATACGTTTCACTGCGGCTTTACTGCATAAGAAACAGCTCATCACGTTCACTTGTAGAATAGTTGAGAAGCGCTCTGCTGATATATCGACCATTCGTGATTGCTGTTTCAGGATCCCTGCATTATTCACCAAAAGGCTAATGCGCCCTAAACTCTCATCAATCGTGTTAAAGAGTCGCTCTACATCTTCTTCAACTGAAACATCAGCTTGAACAGCAATACACTTTGTACCGATAGATTCCACTTCATGCTCTAAAGCCTCGGCTGAAGCCCTATCTGAGACATAATTGATACATATCGAGTAACCTTCGCGAGCCAATAGTCTTACAGTCTCGGCTCCAATTCCTCTTCCTCCACCAGTAACTAAAGCCACTCTGGTTTCATTCATATTACATCCTTAATTTTCAGTTTAGGGCGAGTGCCGCTCATCCTTTATAAAATAACCTTAACGAGTCAAAACATGCAACGCATTGATCATGTCAATCTCTGTAAATCGTCGAATATTCAGATACATATTCACTATTGGCGTAGCTTAATCTCTCAATAATAATCGAATCAAAGTTAACGTAAGGATCCATTATGTATCGTCTAAAACAAGTAATTTTGAGCACGCTAGCGCTTTTTAGTGCTGTCACTTATGCAGCTAATCAGCAGCAAGTTGACAAAATCTTAGATCTAAATTCTGCCCCGGCCGGAGTCGCTTTCGAAATCATGGAAGGTTCACAAGATACTCTGGCGCCTCTACTAAAAGAAGTGGAGTTGTATAATCAACAACTCAAAGAAAAGTTTCCAGAAATCAAAACTGCGGTATTAACACATGGAAGTGAACAGTTCGCACTATTAAAGGAACAGCCAAATCAGCAAGCCGTAGAGCAATCTTTGTCATTAACCAATAACGATATTGAGGTTCATGTTTGTGGAACTCATGCTTCCTGGTATGGCAAAACTGAAGATGACTTTTTAGGACACGTAAATGTTGCTAAGTCTGCAGTAGAGCAGGTTGCTGAGTTTAAAGCGCTGGGATATGAAGTGATCAGGCTGAGATATAACTATTGATATCAAGTGAAAGAGTTTTCTGAGAGTTTCCGTCCTTACGAACAACTAGTAGGACAAATTTCGGATATAAAAAAGGAGAGCCGAAGCTCTCCTTTTCTTAAACCTTGTAAAGCTTTAATCTCCGAAGAGAATCTCTAATTAAAGAGCAGCTTTCGCTTTTTCAACTAGAACTGCGAATGCAGCCTTGTCGAATACTGCGATGTCAGCAAGAATCTTACGATCGATCTCGATAGATGCTTTCTTAAGACCGTTGATGAAACGGCTGTAAGATAGACCATTTTGACGAGATGCCGCGTTGATACGTGCAATCCAAAGTTGACGGAATTGACGTTTCTTGTTACGACGGTCACGGTAAGCGTATTGACCAGCTTTGGTAACTGCTTGGAAAGCTACGCGGTAAACACGTGAACGTGCTCCGTAGTAACCTTTAGCTTGTTTTAGAACTTTCTTATGACGTGCACGAGCTTGTACACCACGTTTTACGCGAGGCATTATGCTTCTCCTAAACTAAACGATTATTAAACTAAAAAGAATTAAGCGTATGGCATCATACGTAGAACTTGAGCCACTTCACATTTAGGAAGGATCGCGTTCGGACGTAGTTGACGCTTGTTCTTAGTAGTACGCTTAGTCAGGATGTGACGTTTACCAGCGTGCTTAAACTTAATACCACCAGCAGTTTTCTTGAAACGCTTAGCAGCACCTTTGTTGGTTTTCATCTTAGGCATGATGAATAACTCCGCATTGTTGAGTTGTTAATAAACATAGTAATTAGGGCGAATAAAACGCCTCTGCTGTAAAACAGCAGAGGCGCTATTATTACTTGTAAAGCCTTTAATTACTTCTTCTTCGGCGCCAATACCATGATCATCTGGCGACCTTCAATTCTCGTTGGGAAAGATTCGACTACTGCAAATTCTTCAGTATCCGCTTTCAAACGATTTAGAACGTCAACACCGATGCTCTGGTGGGCCATTTCGCGGCCACGGAAGCGAATTGTTACCTTCACTTTGTTGCCGTCTTCTAGGAAACCTGTCAGGTTGCGTAGTTTTACCTGATAGTCACCAATATCAGTTCCAGGACGGAATTTAATTTCCTTAATCTGAACCTGTTTTTGCTTCTTCTTCTGCTCTTTCGCAGCTTTGCTCTTCTCGAAGAGGAACTTACCGTAGTCCATCACACGACAAACTGGCGGCTCGGCGTTAGGGCTGATCTCTACAAGATCCATACCAGCTTCATTAGCTGCTTCTAGTGCTTCATTGATTGAAACAACACCAACAGCTTCACCATCAGCGCCAGTTAGACGAACTTCACGTACGCCACGAATATCACCGTTTAAACGGTGCTGGTTTTGTTTGGCCGGTTGTTGGCCACGTCTTCCGCCTTTAATAGCTATTCCTCCAGATTGAGCTTACGGCTTGAAACCTCAGCTTGGATGTATGAGATAAAGTCATCCACTTTAAACTTGCCAAGGTCTTTACCTTTACGTGTACGTACTGCAATTTCGCCGGCTTCCATTTCTTGGTCACCACATACGAGCATAAACGGTACACGTTTCAAAGTATGTTCGCGGATTTTAAAGCCTATCTTCTCATTTCTCAAGTCCGCTTTGACTCTAAATCCACTTTTTTGCAGTTTTTTTGTAATTTCTTGAACATATTCAGACTGTTTGTCGGTAATGCCCATTACAACTGCTTGTTCTGGCGCCAACCACGTTGGGAAGAAGCCAGCATATTCTTCAATTAGAATGCCGATAAAGCGCTCTAATGAACCTAAAATCGCACGGTGAATCATCACTGGCGTGTGACGCTCGTTATTTTCGCCTACATAAGTAGCACCTAAACGCTCAGGTAGTGCAAAGTCTAGCTGAACTGTACCACATTGCCACGCACGATCTAAGCAATCATGTAGAGTGAACTCAATCTTAGGGCCGTAGAATGCGCCCTCGCCTTCTTGAACTTCATATGGGATGTCCATAGATTCAAGCGCTAACTTAAGGTCAGCTTCAGCGCGATCCCACATCTCATCAGAACCAACACGTTGCTCTGGACGAGTAGATAGCTTAACAACAATATTTTCGAAACCGAATGTTGTGTAAGTATCGTAAACCATTTCAATACAAGCTTTTACTTCTTGCTGAACTTGGTCTTCAGTACAGAATACGTGAGCATCATCTTGAGTGAAGCCACGAACACGCATGATACCGTGAAGTGCACCTGATGGCTCGTTACGGTGACATGAGCCGAACTCAGCCATACGTAGTGGTAAATCACGGTAAGATTTCAGACCTTGGTTGAAGATCTGTACGTGACCTGGGCAGTTCATTGGTTTAATCGCGTATTCACGGTTCTCTGAAGACGTAGTGAACATCGCTTCAGCGTACTTGTCCCAGTGACCAGAACGTTCCCAAAGTACGCGGTCCATCATTAATGGGCCTTTTACTTCTTGGTAATCGTACTGAGTAAGTTTCTCACGAACGAATACTTCAAGTTCACGGAAGATAGTCCAGCCATTGTGGTGCCAGAACACCATGCCCGGAGCTTCTTGCTGCATGTGGAACAAATCTAAATGCTTACCGATTTTACGGTGATCACGCTTAGCCGCTTCTTCAAGACGAGTTAAGTGAGCCTTAAGCGCTTTCTTATCATGGAAAGCTGTACCGTAGATACGTTGAAGCATCTTATTGTCGCTGTTACCACGCCAGTAAGCACCTGCTACGTTTAGTAGAGTAAAGTGCTGACAGAAACCCATATGAGGTACGTGAGGGCCACGACACATATCGATGTATTCTTCATGGTGGTAAAGACCTGGACGATCGTCTTTAGAAACATTTTCGTCTAGGATTTCCATTTTGTATGTTTCGCCACGAGCTTCGAATGCGTCGCGCGCTTCCTGCCAGCTAACTTTCTTCTTAACAACCTGATATTTGGTTTTCGCTAGCTCTTTCATACGCTTTTCGATTTTTTCGATATCTTCTTGCGTTAAAGAGTGCTCTAGATCGATGTCGTAGTAGAAACCGTTATCGATTGTTGGGCCAATCGCCATTTTTGCTTCTGGGTAAAGCTGTTTAATCGCATGACCAAGTAAGTGCGCACATGAGTGACGAACGATCTCAAGGCCATCAACTTCATCTTTAGCTGTGATGATTTCTAGGCTTGCATCATTTTCAATCAGGTCACATGCATCTACACGGTTACCATCAACGCGGCCAGCGATGGTTGCTTTTGCAAGACCAGGACCGATAGATAAAGCTACGTCTAGAGTAGAAACTGGGTTGTCAAATTGACGCTGACTGCCGTCAGGAAGAGTAATAATTGGCATTATTTGTCCTTTACAGTGGTGTTGCATACCAAGCAACACATGAAAATTATTTAATATATTAAGTTCAATCGGTTAGAGAACCGATTGGGATATATCTAAGATTTTGCTCAAATTCGGGTACAAATACAGATGCACCTTATTAAGTACCGGCACATTGTAACGAATTAGTATGAAATAACAATGATGAAGGGAATCTGACAATTATTACGTGTCTTCTTCGCACTTATCGGCTCTCAAATCACCTTTCTAGAGAACAAATTCAACATAGCTATTTCGATTTAGTCATTTAGAGCTAAGCTATAGATAAGTAATGGAATTTGAACGAGGTGCATATGGCGAAACGAGGGACTTTTCTATCATTCATACCCGCTTTTCTGTTTATCATAACTACTTTAGTTTCTTCACCAGCTTCGTATGCCAATAAAGATTACGGCCCTTTGATCAGCTATACCCAAGCACCATTACAATCCATTCGCCTCACACCATCGCTCCGTTCAGGTTTTCCACTCGAAGAAGATAAAATTGAGCTATTCACCACTTATAGCGCCGCAAGTATCTGGGCCCATTCCCACGACTATCACGTGGATTATTATCAGAACCAACTCCAAACAGGATTTCGATGGCAATTAGATACAGCCTGGTTAGTAGAATTTAATTACAGGTGGTTATACGCCACCAACAATCACCTCGACAAAATCACCATCAACTTTCATGATCTATTCAACATCGACCAAGCAGGACGAGACCTTAAAGACAGACACCAATTTGACATCTATGCACCTGCTCATGACATCAACATTAGATTCTTCGCTGGCGACACCCTGACTAGCGCTTTCACACTCTATACTCAATATCAGCTCATAGACCTAGAGGAACACGGATTATCTTTCGGTGTTTCCCTTTATCACAACAACGTCAATAGTGGTGCATTTGAAGGAAGCAGCACGGAACAAAGCGCTCAATTCAACTATGCATACCAACTCGACATCAATACCTTTTATACAAGCTTAGGGTTAGCGAATCAGTCTAATCGAGAGGTAGATAGTGGCTTTCTACACAAGAAAACAACATGGTCATGGATGGGCGGCTATCAACTCACCTTGATTGAAAACCATGAGTTGCACATTGAATACCGTTGGTATGAAGGCGCTGAAGTTGGTGACACCGAGTTTTCACAAGCGGCTAATGAAATAATGTTAGGCTACCGCTACCAGATGGAAAGTTCAGCCATCGAACTATCAATCTTCGAGAATATTTTCAATATGGACAACTCTACCGACGTCGCATTTCAATTAGCCTATCGACACCAATGGTAGAAAACAAAAAAGCTGAACCAAAGTTCAGCTTAGCCTTGTTAATAACAGCATTAACTACACATTCATGATTCTTGAAACTGCATTGCGGATGTCTGAATCAGCGGCATTAGCAGGTAAACTGAATGAGATATATTGGTCACCGCGGAAGCTCATTGAACGGTCGATTTCAGCCAAACAATGAATCATCGAGCCATCGACGATAAATGACAGTTCAATCTCTTTTTTATTCATGAAGCCACCGCTGCGAAACTCTATCTCTTGGTAACAACCCGAACGCGAAGCGAAGTTATTGCCTTTCAAAAAACCCTTTTCTACGTCTGCTTTCACCATAGTCATGCCTGAATCTTCAATCCCTTGAATGACCTTCTGAACAACTGGTAACGGCTTAATAATTACAAAATCTCGGTCTTTAGGATCAATCGCGAAGTCTATATCCAGCGTTGTTTCTAGCCATACATGACACTGATTTTTCTTGGTATTAAGTGCTGTTACCGGAGTCTCATCGTGCAGTTTAAGTCGAAAAGGGATTTGCTTAACTTCCCCAGGCTGAATGACGAAAGGTTCAACTGCTTGAATGTTTCCAAGCGAAAAGTTCTGATAACTTACGCTGTCTTCTGATTCCACTTTAACTTCAGTGTTTAGTACGATATTGATGGCATCAATTTGTTGTTCAACATCACCGCCTAATATATGAACTTGACCCGTTATTTCTTCGCCCTGAAAAACTTCAACATTATCCAAAACAGTATCGACTTTCGCAGCTCCAATACCTAACGACGCTTTTAGTTTGTTTAACATAACTTTCCCTTTGAACATTCTTTATGTGTCATTTTCATAATCAATATAACGAATCAACTTGTGTTAAGCAGCCTAATATCCACGTTTACCCATAAAATACGAATCAAATATCAATAAATCGGCATGAAAGAAGGAAAAATACGTCACATATTGAATTCGATTTCAAATAGGTTAAGCTATTTGTATAGTCAATTTAAGGATTTGTCATGCCTAGCTCTCCACTTTACCTCCAAATTAAGCAATATATTGATGATAAGATCACGAGCGGCTTATGGCCTGTAGGGCATCGAATTTCAACTGAATTAGAACTGACAGAACAATTTCAAGTCAGCCGAATGACCGTTAACAAAGCAATTCGAGATCTAGTTTCTGAAGGTAAGTTGGTGAGGAAACCACGACTCGGTACATTTGTTTCCAATACTAAAGACAAAGCTGAATCTCCTCTTCTCGATATACGAAATATTGCTCAAGAAGTAAAAGGTCGAGGCCAAGAATACAAAAGCAAAGTTATTGAGCAAAAAAAGTTACTTGCCGATGAAAGTGTCGCGACACGCTTAGGTATTATGCTGGGAGCACAAGTCTTTTACAGTGAGATTATTCACTACGCCGATAACCATGCTATTCAGCGTGAAGTTCGCTGGGTAAATAGCCTCAGCGTACCCAATTACTTAAACCAAGATTTTACTAAAATCACGCCAAACCAATACTTATCAGAAAGCTGTCCGCTCAGTGCAATTGAGCATACGGTAGAGGCAATTGTGCCTGATGCTAAGACAACTAAAATCCTTTCACTCAAAGAATCTGAGCCTTGTTTGCTACTAAATAGACGAACATGGAGTCAAGATAAGCTGATCAGCTTCGCATTGCTCTACCACCCTGGTTCTAAATACAAATTAAGCTCTAAGGTTTTGCTTTAATAGAGCATTTCATCCTATTTACTGATCACATTTTCGCAACATCAACTTGCTAACTTCCATTTTATGCTCTATTTATTTGTATATACATTTAAATGTAATTGTCGAATAAGTAGAGAACACAATGGATTTAGTACTGACAAATGCTCGATTAGTGACCATGGAAACTGGCGAAATAGGTTACACACCTAGCGCCCCTAAGAGTGTTGCGATTCGAGCGGGAAAAATCGTTTCTATCACTGATGCCAACGAGCCAATTAACCAAGATACTGCTGTTCTAGACTGCTTAGGGAAATTGGTATCTCCTGGCCTTATCGACTGCCACACTCATCTTATTTACGCTGGGAATCGAGCCAACGAATTTGAAATGCGACTTCAAGGCGTGCCATACCAAGATATTGCCAAGCAAGGTGGCGGCATTTTATCGACGGTTGGTTCTACTCGTCAGGCAAGCGAAGAGCAGCTGATTGAGCTGGCATTACCACGACTTGAAGGTTTGATTAAAAGTGGCGTTACAAGCATCGAAGTGAAATCTGGCTATGGCTTGACACTGGATGACGAACTAAAAATGTTACGTGCAGCAAAAGCACTCGAAAGTCACCGCCGTATCAAGGTATCGACAACCCTACTGGCCGCGCACGCTTTACCCCCTGAATACGCAGGCAAAGCTGACAGTTACATTGACTTTGTATGTCAAGAGATTATCCCAGCGGCAGCTGAGCAAAACCTCGCAGACGCGGTAGATGTCTTCTGCGAATCCATTGGTTTTGATTTGAAGCAAACTGAACAAGTATTTGCCACCGCACAGCAATACGGCTTGCAGATCAAAGGTCACACAGAACAGCTGTCTAATATGGGGGGCAGTGCACTTGCTGCTAAATATGGTGCTCTATCTGTCGACCATATTGAATATTTGGATGCAGAAGGCGTTAAACAACTCGCTAAGTCCAATACAGTCGCGACCTTGTTACCAGGCGCTTTTTACTTCTTAAAAGAGACACAAGTACCACCAATTCATATGCTGCGCGACGCAGGTGTTCCGATGGCAATCGCGACAGATTTAAACCCAGGTACGTCCCCATTTGCCGACCTTACGTTAATGATGAATATGGGTTGCACCTTGTTCGGTCTAACACCAGAAGAAGCCCTTCGCGGCGTAACCTCTCATGCAGCTCAGGCTATTGGTCAATCTCACTGCAGAGGTGTGATTGCTACGGGCATGGACGCCGACTTTGCAATTTGGAACATAGAGCATCCTGCTGATCTAAGCTATCAGGTAGGAGTTCCACGTTTATCCAACCGCATAGTAAATGGAGAGATCTGCCATGACTGATTTTACTCTACCAAACACTTCTCACGACTTTCATTGGCAAGGTCGCCACGACGCTGAAGATGGTGAATTCGGTAAAAGAGTTCACCACGCGATTAAGTCCAAACAAGTTTCTGAATTAAAATCGACACAGAAAGGCGTATCGATTTTAGGCTACGCTTCGGATGCTGGTGTAGCACGTAATAAGGGACGTATTGGCGCTAAAAGAGCACCAGATTTGATTAGGCGCGCGTTAGCCAATATGGCTTGGCATCAAACGACACCCATCTTTGATTTGGGTAACGTTACCTGTGAAGATGATTTACTAGAAGCCAGCCAAACGCAATGTTCAGATGTGATTAGTCATGCCCTACCTTGCACAAAAGTCATTACTCTTGGCGGGGGGCATGAAGTCGCTTGGGCATCGTTTCAAGGGCTAGCAAAGTATTTCAAACAGCAAGACCCCGATTACAAACCTAAAATTGGCATCATCAACTTCGATGCTCATTTCGATTTGAGAGCGTTTGACAGCCATCTCGCTGATGTCAAACCAAGTTCGGGAACACCGTTTAACCAAATTCACCAATATTGCGAACAGAATGAATGGATGTTCCATTACGCCTGTTTAGGCGTTAGCCGTGCCAGTAATACTGCCGCTCTATTCCAGCGTGCCGACGAGTTGGGGGTATGGTATGTAGAAGACAACGAACTCTCGCATATCAATCACATATACCACCTCACGCAACTGCAGCACTTCATCGACAACTGCGACTACATCTATCTCACGATTGACTTAGATGTATTCCCAGCCGCAACCGCTCCCGGTGTAAGCGCACCAGCAGCGCGTGGTGTGAGCTATGACTCACTCGCTTTATTCTTAGACAGAATTCTACATTACAACAGTAAATTGCTAATCGCAGACATTGCCGAATATAACCCTACTTACGACGTAGATGGCCAAACCGCTCGGTTAGCCGCTCGTTTATGCTGGGACATAGCCAATGCCATGGTGAAAGAGTAATTTACATTTCCTAACAACGATAAAAACATAACCCTACGTGAACTAAAGGAGTCTCAACATGACGGATCATCACTCAAGTGACCCTCGTCTCGATACCACTCGTGAAATTCGTGCCCCACACGGTACAACATTACGTGCTAAATCTTGGTTAACAGAAGCACCACTACGCATGTTAATGAACAACCTTGACCCAGACGTTGCTGAGCATCCTCACTCGTTGGTGGTTTACGGTGGAATTGGCCGCGCCGCTCGCGATTGGAAGTGTTACGACAAGATTGTTGAAGTGCTTGAGCGTCTTGAGGATGACCAAACCTTACTGGTGCAATCTGGCAAACCTGTAGGCGTATTTCCGACTCATAAAAATGCACCTCGCGTTCTGATTGCAAACTCTAACTTGGTTCCACACTGGGCAAACTGGGAACACTTTAACGAGCTCGATAAAGAAGGCTTGATGATGTACGGCCAAATGACAGCAGGCAGCTGGATTTACATTGGCTCGCAAGGCATTGTCCAAGGCACTTATGAAACCTTTGTCGCTATCGCGAAAAAGCACTTCCAAGGTGAAGCGAAAGGCAAATGGGTTCTAACTGGCGGTCTTGGTGGCATGGGTGGCGCTCAGCCTCTTGCAGCAACCATGGCTGGTTTCTCTATGATTGCCGTTGAGTGTGATGAGTCTCGAATCGACTACCGTTTACGCACCGGTTACGTAGATAAGAAAGCCACCAGCTTAGACGAAGCAATGGCGATCATTAAAGAATCTGACACGCCTATTTCCGTTGGCCTACTAGGTAATGCAGCCGACGTATTCCCAGAGCTTGTTGAACGCAATATCACTCCGGATGTCGTAACTGACCAAACTTCTGCGCACGATCCACTGAATGGATACTTGCCACAAGGCTGGAGCATGGAAAAGGCCGCACAAGAGCGCCTAACCGACGAAGCTAAAGTTGTAAAAGCGGCAAAACAATCGATGGCAATCCAAGTTCAAGCGATGCTAGACCTACAATACCGCGGTGCTGCGACTGTAGATTATGGCAACAACATCCGCCAAATGGCATTGGAAGAAGGCGTAAAAAACGCATTCGATTTCCCAGGTTTTGTTCCAGCATATATCCGTCCATTATTCTGTGAAGGTATCGGGCCATTCCGCTGGGCTGCATTGTCTGGCGATCCTGAAGATATCTATAAAACAGACCAGAAAGTAAAAGAGCTGATCCCTGATAACCCACACCTACACAACTGGCTAGACATGGCTCGTGAGCGTATTCAGTTCCAAGGTTTACCTGCTCGTATCTGTTGGGTTGGATTGAAAGACCGCGAACGTCTAGGCCAAGCTTTCAATGAAATGGTCAAAAACGGCGAGCTAAAAGCACCAGTGGTTATCGGTCGCGATCACCTAGATTCAGGTTCTGTAGCCAGCCCTAACCGCGAAACTGAAGGCATGATGGATGGTTCAGATGCCGTTTCAGATTGGCCACTACTCAATGCCCTGCTAAATACTGCAGGTGGTGCAACGTGGGTTTCACTTCACCACGGTGGTGGTGTCGGAATGGGCTTCTCACAGCACTCTGGCATGGTCATCTGTTGCGATGGTAGTGAGGATGCGTCACAGCGTATCGCTCGCGTGCTTCATAACGATCCAGCAACAGGTGTTATGCGCCACGCCGATGCAGGTTATGACATTGCAAAACAATTTGCGAAAAAACAAAAGCTCGATCTACCTATGCTTAACGAAGAACTGAAAAACCTTTAATGTCTGGAGAAAACATGCTGAATTTATTACTAAAACCTGGACAACTAGGCCTATCGGAACTGCGTAAGATCAGCCGTAGCCCTGTAAATCTATCGCTAGATCCTGAAGCCATTCCAGACATTGAAGCGAGCATGCAAGTTGTAGAACAAGTGATCGCAGAGGATCGCACGGTTTATGGTATCAATACTGGTTTTGGCTTGTTAGCTAACACCAAGATTGCACCAGAAGATTTAGAGGTTCTACAAAAGAGTATTGTACTGTCCCATGCTGCTGGTATCGGCGAGTTCATGTCAGACGAAACCGTTCGACTCATGATGGTACTTAAAATCAACAGCTTAGCGCGCGGTTATTCAGGTATTCGCCTTAAAGTGATCAACGCGTTAATCGATCTAGTAAACGCTCAGGTTTACCCATGCGTTCCTCAAAAAGGCTCGGTAGGCGCTTCTGGTGACTTAGCGCCATTGGCTCACATGAGTACTGTATTATTAGGTGAAGGCCAAGCGCGACATAACGGCAAAATCATTACTGGCTTAGAAGCGATGCAAATTGCAGGTTTAGAGCCAATCACACTTGCGCCGAAAGAAGGTTTGGCCCTACTAAACGGCACTCAAGCGTCAACTGCGTTTGCTCTTGAAGGTTTATTTGTCGCAGAAGACTTATTTGCATCAGCAACCGTATGTGGTGCAATGTCAGTGGAAGCTGCCCTAGGTAGCCGTCGTCCATTTGACCCTCGAATCCACCGCGTACGTGGCCACAGGGCACAAATGGACGCAGCAATGGCGTACCGTCATATGCTAGATCAAAGTAGTGAGATTGGTGATTCCCATACTGGATGCGAAAAGGTACAGGATCCTTACTCATTACGCTGTCAGCCTCAAGTCATGGGGGCATGCTTGCAACAAATCCGTAATTCCGCAGACATTTTACAAGTAGAAGCGAATTCAGTATCGGATAACCCACTGGTCTTTGCTGATGATGGCGACATCATTTCTGGTGGTAATTTCCACGCAGAACCAGTAGCGATGGCCGCGGATAATTTGGCGCTAGCAATTGCTGAAATTGGTAGCCTGTCTGAAAGACGTATGGCGCTACTGATCGACAGCGCGTTGAGTAAGCTTCCTCCGTTCCTTGTCGATAACGGCGGTGTAAACTCTGGCTTTATGATTGCTCAAGTAACCTCAGCTGCACTTGCGAGTGAGAACAAGACACTGGCGCACCCAGCCTCAGTAGATAGTTTACCAACTTCAGCGAACCAAGAAGATCACGTATCGATGGCAACGTTTGCGGGCAGACGCTTACGTGAAATGGGCGAAAATACTCGTGGTATCTTGGCAGTAGAATACCTTTCAGCCGCTCAAGGTATCGACTTTAGAGCACCTCACAAGTCTTCAGTACGCGTTGAAGAAGCTAAGCAAATCCTGCGTGAGAAAGTATCCTTCTACGACAAAGATCGCTACTTCGCACCAGATATCGAACAAGCAAACTTGTTGCTCAAGCTTTCTGTGCACAACCACCTAATGCCAGAAGGTCTGCTACGAAGCTTCTAACTATAAGACCGATCAACAACGTTTGATTGCAGGAAACAACATAGGGCTTACTCAGGTAAGCCCTTTTTTAAAAACTAAACGACGCTTGTATTCCAACACTTTCATCAGTAAAGGTTGGATAAACCAACAACTCATTATCTTGCTTTGCCTCGTTAGAAGAAAATGACTGAATACCCGCGGCTACCAAAGAGGCAATCGCCATATTGCTCCAATCATTATTTCCACTATCAATGCTTGAATAACCTAAAGCGCCCAAATAAGCAGTTTCGTGCAAGCGAATATCAGCATTGCTTTGAATAAAATCCGCCCCTTCCAGTGCAGCATTAAAGTAAGAGTCCGAAGGAAACATCGCCTTTGCAGGCTCTCCCTTCAAATTCGATGAGTACTCGAAATGAGGAATGCTCTTTATATCAACATCGTTATTTGCCATCACGTTACTAGTCAGCAAAAGTCCCAGTAACGCCAACCAAGGCTTAGTTTCCCTAACCCACGCCATTCGTTCTTACCTCTCATTGTCGTGGCGACAATACTAGCGATAGAGCAGTCGAAAAAACGTCAAATAGCGGTAAAGCTCTGTAAAGTTTTGTCAATTTTAACTGGATAGACCATTAGTTTCGTCATAGTTGGATATAATCGCGGCCAGATTTGATTACTAAAAGCGTATTATGTTTCTGACACCGTATTTTTCTACTGACCAAGACCAATTTCAATTCACTCGTGAACAAGCAAGCCACTTCGCAAAAAAAGTTGCTGGTGACTTCAACCCAATTCACGATGAAGACAACAAACGCTTCTGTGTTCCTGGCGATTTATTGTTTGCCGTTCTTCTACAAAAAGAAGGCATTAGCCAAAAAATGCGTTTTGATTTCTCTGGTATGGTTAGTGACGGTATCGCGCTTAATGTCGAAAACAAATGTGATAAAGAAAGCGCACTTGTAGACACAAATGGTAAAGAATACCTACACATGACATGTGAAGGTGAGCGCAGCCACAATCAAGCATTCATTGAGCACGTAGTAACAAACTACGTTCAATTCTCTGGTATGAACTTCCCACACATCATGGTTCCTCTTATGGAAGAGCAGCAAATGATGATTAACTGCCAACGCCCATTGGTTATCTACGAAAGCATGGAAGTAGAGTTCACTCGTCTAGACCTATCTCACCCTGAAGTAGCATTCTCAGGTGCCACTTTTGATGTTGAAGGTAAACGTGGCGTTGTGACGCTAAACTTCGATTTCAAAGAAGACGGTGAAGTCGTAGGTAAAGGCATTAAGCGCATGGTTGCTAGCGGCCTTAAGCCATACAGCCAAGAAGCGGTTGATGACTTAGTTAATCGCTTCAACGAGCGCAAAGACATGTTCTTAGCCAAATTTGCCGCAGCAGCATAACCAAGTAAGCTAACGTACATTAAAAAGCCCCGACAACGAAAGTTATCGGGGCTTTTTGTTATCGAGAAGCCTATTTCATTTAGACACTGATCTCATCGCTAAACCCACCTGCGTACACGTTGCTTATAATCCACGTAACTAGCACCGAACAAAGCTTCTAGTGCTCGCTCTTCTGGTTTGATCTGAAATTGATTCATATAGAGAACAAACATACAGCTTAAACTGATACTGAAAAAATTCTGCAGATAGTAGCCAAAACCAAACAGTACCAAAAATAACCCTAAGTACATTGGATTACGTGTATAAGCGAAGATCCCTGAATCCACGACGAGCGATGCTTGTTCTGGTTTGATTGGGTTAACCGTTGTCTTTCTTTTCTTGAACTCATACACACCAGCTAGCCCAATATAAGTGCTAATCAACACCAAGCCACTGAAGACTTGAAGAGGGAATGGGAATTCCACCAACACATTGACAAACTGCTTACTCATGTAATACGACAACACAAACATCAAAACGAAAAGAGCTACCGGCGGGACTTTTAACTCAAGGTATTTCATGGGGAACATTCATCCTATTACTAATGACAAAAAGCCCAGTAAAATACTGGGCTTTATGAATTACACTAAATTGACTAGGGCTTGTAATGGGTGAGCGAGCTTCTCTCCCTCAAAGCGCTTCACTTGGCTTCGGCAAGAATACCCCGTCGCCAAGCATCTCTCTTTCGGCAGAGATTCCATTTGTGGCTTCCAACTCAAACCATAAATATCTTTGGACGTTTGAAGTTTATCTACTTCATGACCAAATGTTCCCGCCATGCCACAGCAACCCACTGGAACCGTATTTAACTTAGCACCAAAATGCGTGAAGATAGCACCCCACTCTTTTTCAGCATTCGGCATCTTGGTTTTTTCAGTACAGTGGGCAAATAGATACCACGCTTCGTCGGATGCGCTTTGCTTCGGTGTGAATTCAGCCAGTAGAGGACTCATCCATTCATGCACGGTAAGAACCTCAAACTCACCACGCTTATCCCCTAACACTTCAGCGTATTCATCGCGATAGCAAAGCACTAAAGCTGGGTCGACCCCCACTAAAGGTATTTCAAGCTCTGCCACCATAGATAAAAAGTCAGCGGTAGATTTAGCATTCTTAGCGAATCGACTTAAAAAGCCTTTCACATGCTGGGCTTTACCGTTTGGCTTAAACGGAAGAATGACCGGAGTTTTCCCAAGCTTAGTGGCTAAGGTCGCAAAATCTTCGACGACCTCAGCATCATAAAAGCTGGTAAATGGGTCTTGAACTATAACGACATGTTGTTTTCTGTCTTCTAAAGAAAGTCCCGCTAACGCTTGCAGATCAAACTCTTTCACGGAATTATCTTTTAATCTTTTTTCTAACGTCGGGACAGACATCAATGGGGTATCAACATAGCCAACCGTTGAAGCCGTTAAATTTTGTACCCATTTTTGAGAGATAGCAGCATTAACCACCTTCGGCGCTTTAGCCATTAACGGCAGCACTGTCTCGATATTCGCGACTAGATAATCTTTTGCCGGGCGCTGATAACGAGAATAATAAATATTTAAGAAGCGAGAGCGGAAACTTGGAACATCAACTTTAATTGGGCATTGGCTTGCACAAGCTTTACACGCTAAACAGCCGTTCATAGCATCGTACACTTCGTGTGAAAAATCATATTCGTGACGCTTATTTAAGCTGTTACGAACACGTTCAATCATGGTCTTAATTGGAGTGTTGTCTTTTAGCGCTTGTTGCTCTAGGTCAAGGATATCGACACCTTGCTCAGTAAGCTGACGTAACCATTCACGAACTAACCCAGCTCTCCCCTTTGGAGAATGTCGGCGGTCTGCGGTCACTTTCATGGATGGACACATCGGTGAGCTTGTATCGTAATTGAAACACAAGCCGTTGCCGTTACATTCCATCGCTTGTTTGAAGCTATCACGCACTTGAACATCAATCTGACGATCGTAGTAACCACGCTTAGTATCACTGACTTTAACCAGCTCAGCATCGCTCTCTAACGGCGTACAGATCTTGCCAGGGTTCATTTTATTATGCGGATCGAACGCAGATTTAATTCTTCGTAGTTCAGTAAATAGTTCTTCACCGAAAAAGTCTGGCCCGTATTCTGAGCGGAAGCCTTTACCATGCTCTCCCCACATTAAGCCGCCATATTTTGCCACCAACTTAACCACTTCGTCAGAGACTTGGTGCATCAAAGCTTCTTGTTGCGGATCACATAGATCTAACGCAGGGCGAACATGAAGTACCCCAGCATCAACGTGACCAAACATACCGTAATTGAGCTCTTTGGAATCAAGCAGCTCGCGGAACTCAGCAATAAAATCAGCAAGATTCTCTGGCGGCACACAAGTATCTTCTGCAAATGCAACGGGCTTCGCGCGGCCTTTCGCTGCACCTAATAAGCCCACGGCCTTTTTACGCATATTGTAGATACGGCCAATACTCGCGAGATCACTACAAACTTGGAAACCGATAACGCCAGCTTCTTCCGTTTCAACCATAGTGGCGAGCTTATCTGTCAGCGCTTGTACTTGCTGCTCTACTTCCTGCTCATTTTGACCGGCAAACTCGACCATGTTAATGCCAAGCATTTCTTTATTTGGAACATCGGCCAGTAAATCGCTCACGGTATGCCAAACAATGTCTTGCTTAGCTAAATTGAGAACGCGGGAATCGATGGTCTCAACAGATAATGCACTTGCTTCCACCATAAAAGGTGCATTACGTAATGCTGAATCAAAGGTGTTGTATTTCACGTTCACCAAAGTACGAGCCTTCGGAATCGGTGTTAGGTTCAACTTAGCTTCAGTAATGAAAGCCAATGAACCTTCTGCGCCGCACAACACACGTGTTAAATCAAAAGCATCATCTTCTTCATTAATTGCATTCTTGAGATCATAACCGGTTAAAAATCGGTTCAACGGTGGGAATTTTTCCACAATCTGCGCACGTTTTTCACGACACACGCTTTCTGCCACTTCCAATGCCTTCGCAGCATATTCACCTTCTACAGGTAAGCCATGAGACAAATCAGATTCTAAACATGAACCATCCGCAAACACAGCTTGTAACGACAACACATGGTCAGACGTTTTTCCGTATTTAAGAGAACCTTGACCTGAAGCGTCGGTGTTGATCATGCCACCTAAGGTCGCACGATTACTGGTTGAAAGGTCTGGAGAGAAAAAATAACCAAAAGGACGAACAGCATCGTTTAGCTGATCTTTAACAATGCCAGACTGAACCCTAACCCAACCCTCTTTCTCATTAATTTCAAGAACCTGGTTCATGTGTCGAGATAAGTCGACCACTACGCCTTTGGTTAGAGATTGTCCGTTTGTACCAGTACCGCCACCACGAGGGGAGAAGGTAATTCTCTCAAAATCAGATTTTGAGCTAACCTTTCCTATAAGGGACACGTCTTTTGTTGTTCTAGGGTGAACAACAGCTTGAGGTAATTGCTGGTATACGCTGTTGTCAGTCGCAACTGCCAAACGGCTTGAATATTGAGATTCGATGTCGCCAGTGAAACCTGCAGCTTTTAGTTCATTTAAAAAGCTAACAACCACCGGATCGACATCCGCATTGAGTTGAAGTCTTGGTAACATTTGCTTCCTGCCCCTACTTCGCTGATCCAATCAGCAATGGGTTAATGGTAATTTTGATTATATTTTTGAATTTCGTCACTTTACTACTAATAACTTCATATAAAAAGGTGATCAAATAAGAATCTCAGTGCGAAAATGAATCTAACGCTTTCTTTTTCCTCAATTCTGTTCAATATATATTGGATAACATTCGTTTAATGGATACATCAAGAGCACATGACAATGAAAAAAAATAAAACAGTGACAACAGAAGATATTTTATTGAAGCTGTGCCAATCGGTATCAGGTGTTTTAACATCAGCAACAGCTTCTCAAGTTACCTATTCAGCAATGGTTCAAAAGATCAACAAGACTAGCCTAAAGCCCGATTTTGGTTGCTTTGTTTTGTTTGATGGTGGCTTCTCTGGCCTTGTAGTGATCAACTTTACTTCTAAAGCTGCACTAGAGCTATATACAAACTACATGCGTAATATGGGCATGCCTGAAGAAGAGTTAGCGGTATTGCACACCTCAGATGAAGTGGGTGATGTACTTGGTGAGCTAATGAACCAACTAGTTGGTGACTTCACAAACAAGATCCGTAAAGAGCTTCAAACCAACATTACTCAAAACCAACCAAAAATGTTGGCACTGAACAAACAAGTTAACCTTTCGGTCGATACCAATTTAGATCGCCCTCAAGCACGTCGTGTGACCTTCTCAACCGAAGGCAACAACATCTTCTACTTAGAGCTTGCGATGGATAAAACTGAGTTCATTCAATTAGAAGAATTTGAGGTTTCTGAAGACGAGAGTCCAGATTCAATTCTTGAGGCGACCCAGCAAAAAATGCAAACACCTAAGAACGCACCTGAAGCGAAAGGCGCAGACTCTGCAACCGACTTGTTAGATGAGTTAGGTATCTAACGCTTCAGCTTCGCTAAGATCGGACACATGCGTTAAAGCTAGCAGCTTATCTTTAAACGCCACTGAACCTCTTCGGTGGCGTTTTGCTATATACAAACTGCTATCAGCCAATGAAATGGCATGCGATTGGAGTATCTCTTTGTCTACCATATCCAACCGAGCGTGGTGCATACCAAGCGTTAGTGTCACGCGATCAGAAGCTTTCGATTTTTTATGCTCGATAGCAAGGCCATGCATCCCCTGAACCAACTTAGCGGCGAGTTCGACTAAATCGCTTTCAGCACAGTCTTCTAACAAAATAAAGAACTCGTCACCACCATAACGAAATAAGTGCGATTGCTCTTGTGGAAAAACATGTTTAAGCAAACCACTGATCGCTTTAAGAACGTAATCGCCCGAATCGTGCCCGTAGGTGTCGTTGTATTCCTTATAATAATCCACATCAATCATCATCAATCCAACCCGCTTTGGCGATGTACCCAAGCGCTGGACGAGCTCTTCAAGCTGAAGGCGATTCAACAACCCAGTTAATGGATCCGTCATCGCTAGTTCATTAAGCTTGATGTTGCTGCGCTGGAGCTGCTTTTGTTGCTCCAATAATACTTGCTGCTGACGATGGTTTTGTAATGCAATGGCAATGTACTGAGCAAACTGCTCTAACAATTGGCGATGGTAAGCTTTGTATTTATACGCTTCATAATGCTGAACGGTAACGACACCAAGTAATTCATCTTTGAGTACGATTGGCGTAAACAGCGTTGAGTTGGTGTTTCGGCTTGAATCTGTTCGATATATGAACTTTCGCGTAATGGAGGTTTTCAATGCAGCTGCAACTTCTTCATCTGACCCTGTATTAATGAGCACCGTTTCTTGGGTTCGACAACAATAAGCGCCAATACCATTGTTGCTTTCACATTTAACCCGCTTAGGCTCTACTACTTGCCCTTCATCTACCGTGAATCGGTAATCAAGCTCATTATTAATTGCATCGTATAGGCCTATACTAAAAAAGGAAGTGGGAAACAGCTGCTGAACGTCTTCAAATATTTCGACGATGTCGCGCGTTAAATCGGTTGAGGTAGCAATTTTCTGCCCCAGTAATGTAATGGCGCTCAAGTGACCTAAAAGCTCTTCATGATTCACTTTCTCACGATATTCACGAACCCGCTTTATATTTGACTGAAAGTACTGGCTTTCTTGGTTCTTAAATCGCGTAAGCTCCCCTTCTGCGTAATCGATTTGTTCACAGTAGACTCGTTCAATATCATCCCACTCTTTCAAACTGCGGTGACACGATTTTAATATTGCGTACAAACCAAATAGCAGTTTGGGATGATCTTTAATTTGATTGCGTTCGATAACAAGTTCACAAAGTTCGATAGCTTCATGATAACGATGGCTCTGATGCAAAAATTGCGCATATAAACTAGCAGATTCTGCGACACCATAAGCATCACATTGCTCTACAAAGCTGTGATAAGACGAACTGAAAAGATGATCAGCATGGGACAAGTTGCCACGATCTTGTTCAACTAACCCCAAGTACATACGGGCAAAGCCTAAATTACGCGAGAATGAGCATTTAACATTGAGTTCAACGCTTTTGTTAAGCCAAGTTTCCGCTTCATCGAGCAGGCCTAGCTCCCTTTGCGAGCGTCCGTAATTCAAATAGCACAGGCTTAACGAAGATTGGTCGTGAGTTTGATGAAGTGTCGTGATTGCGGTTTTGGCAATATCAGCACACGTTTCGTAATCACCGAGTTGGCTGTAAATCGCAGCTAAGTTGGTATACAAGAGCGAATCAAAGTATAGATCTTCGATCTCTTGCTTAGATTGAGCATCAAGCAGATAAGCAAGCGCCTGGTGATAGTCGCCAACCAAAGAAGATAACGTACCAAGATGTACTCTTAGATACTGCGCTAATACACTTTCATCATTGCGCTCACACACCGCTAATAAATCGAGGAACTCAACGGCCGCGAGCTCGAATTGATGAGAACGATAGCGATGATAGATATCTAAGAAGGTAAGATAAATCTGATTCGCGGATAACGAATGCGTTTCGTAAATCGCGCTAATTTCGTCCTTTAAATCTAGGACGGCATTGGGCGTTCGATCCATATAGATTCGCGTGATTTTCTTCAAACAGATCTGGTTGACTTCTACACTCATCGGCAAATCAACTTTACTTAACAACATACTGAATATACTACCACACGCACTTTATCGATAGCCATATCAATTGTTCGAATAACTACCCCTTTCTGTTATCAATGAAAACAGGTAAAATGTCGGACTTTTCTAAATTTGCGGAAGATATCAAGTTAGTCGATGGATAAGAAAAAAGCCCTAAAGAAGATTGCCAAATGTCTAGAACTTGGTAATTCAGCAAACGTAAATGAAGCCGCTAATGCAATAAAAATGGCTCATAATTTAATGCTCAAATATGGTCTTGAGAAAGACGATATCGAGTTCATTAAAATGGGAAAAACCCAATCGACTCACCTACTTCCTGCAAATATCAGTTCAACGCTTCTGCGTGTTATTCGTGGCATCAACACCAAATTTGGTGTGGAAGCGGTTCTCCTAAATCACAAAGGTTTGAAACGAGTTGAATTTATTGGTGAAGCCGACCGCGCTATTTTTGCCGCATTCGCATTCGATATCATCTACCGTGAAATGAATGAGCACACTGGCCAATTCCGTAACAGTTTTGCGGGTTCAGGCACTAGCTCATTAGAAGTCACTCGCCGAGTAAATTCTTTTGTTTCTGGCTGGGTTGAAGGCGCACTAGAAAAACTGCCTGTTATCACTCCAGACGACGAGTCAAATAACAAGATCAATAACTACATTGATAAAGAGTTTAAGAACATAGATCGCGAAACCTTTAAGCAACAGCTTAAAGAAGCAATGAAAAACCTAACTGCGGATTATGAAGTAGGCTTAAAGAAAGGCAGGAAGCTATCCGTTAACCGCCCTGTTGCCGGTGCTCAAGCAGCTAAACGCATTCAAAAAGCGTAATGCCTGATCTTTACAAGATTCGACTCTATTGTTATACAGAACAATATATTTAATTAGGAATCTGTCTTCCTTATTCAACACAGTAGTAACGTTATATACGGAGATTCAACTTGAAAAAAATTACATTGGCCTTGGCTCTAACTATCGCCTTAACTGGTTGTCAGGCAACACAACGTCAAAATGCTACTACCGGTGAATCTGAAACTAACTCTGCAACACAAGGCGCTCTGATTGGTGCTATCGCAGGTGCTGTAGCTGGCGCAGCTACAGGTGATAACTCAAAAGATCGCCGTAAACGTGCACTTATTGGTGCCGCTGGTGGCGCTGCTGTAGGTGGCGGTATCGGTTATTACTTCGACCAACAAGAAAAAGCATTACGCGAAGAGCTGCTAAACTCTGGTGTGCAAGTAGAACGTGTTGGTGAAAACCAACTTCTGCTTCGTTTAGAAAATGGAATTGGCTTCGCGTCAGGCTCTTACGCATTGGAATCTAGTATCCACAACACACTTCGTGGTGTAGCACGCATTTTAGTAGAGTACCCAGACACAAGCTTGGTTATTGATGGACACACCGACAGCACAGGTAGCGAGTCAAGCAACCAAGTGCTTTCTGAGCGCCGCGCAGAGTCTGTTCGTTCATTCTTGATTTCTCAAGATGTTGCGGCGGGCCGCGCAATTGCACGTGGTAACGGCGAACGTTACCCAATATGCGATAACAAGACATCTGAAGGTCGCGCATGTAACCGCCGCGTAGAAATTCAGATTCTTCCTCTGAAATAATAAACGCTAAGGCTCTGTCTATTAAGGCAGAGCCTTTTTCGTTAGGGATAACTTTTGTTTAAATTCATCGTATCGACACTGTTTCTAATATCAGCAACGTTAGCTCATGCTGATACTATTGCCAGCCTGACAGAACAAGCACAACAACAGGATCCAGAATCCCAATACCTGCTTGCCCAGTCTTATGATTTGGGTGTCGATATTGAAGAAAATAAAGAGAACGCGTTTTATTGGTATTCTCAGGCAGCGCAAAATGGCCAATTAAACGCCCAGAGTAAGTTAGCCTATTTCTTGGCAAAAGGGATTGGTACCGAAAAAGACATCGACGAAGCTATTCGTTGGTACTCTCAGCTCGCCGCTCAAGGAAACACCCAGGCCCCACTTCAGTTAGCTAGGCTTTATGAAACCTACCAAGGCTCCATCAAACCTTTGGATATGGCAGAGATATGGTATCAAATCGCTAACCAATCAAATCCTGACGCCGAAGAAGGCTACAGCAGAGTATTAGAGGCAAAGTTCAATGCGAGGCGTGCAAAACAAATATCGTCAATCGAACAGCTGGATGTCGCTTTTACCGAAATCGATGAGCCAGAACTGAACGATGCTGCACCCAAGCCTGCCGAGCCTAAGCCACAATTTGCTACCAGCGATTACCTTTCAGTCGCCGTATTGGTGCTACTTACCTCGGCTTTGATAGTAGTAGTCAAACGCACTCGTAGAAAGAAATCCACTCAGAAGCTTGCTCACCAGCAACAAATTGAAGCACAGTTGAAAAGTAGTCAATTCACCATAAAACAGCAAAAACGCCAATTAGAAGCCATGTTTCGCGAAGTCAAAAAGCAGCAAGCAAGCTCGAAAACACAAAAATTAAAAGTGGCATGCGCTTTATTTGGCTATACACCCAGCTCTATCCCTGCACCTAAACAAATTAAAATTCGTTACAAGCAGCTATCGAAACTTTACCACCCAGATCTTCATGGTAGCGACGAGGAAATGAAACGCTTGAACGCTGCGTTGAAGACGATTTCACAAAATGTTACAACTAAGTAAACAAGAGATTGAGTAAAAGAATGAAAAATCACTGAAGTTCGGTAGTTATTAAGCTCGCAATCGATATCGCTCTCAAAAACACGTAACAAATAGTTAACTTCCACCCCGTATTTATGTCATAATCTGTGCCGACAATAACACCTGATTCATACAGGTGGGGAGAAATAGAATGTTCACAATTGAAGGCACATGTGATTGGTGCAAACAACCAAACTTAGTGATGAAGCACGATTATGTCGATGGTAAATTCCACCATGCATGTAAAGAGTGTAACGACCTAGCAGTACTGGATGTACGTCAATTCAATATTGGCGAAATGGAAATGAGAGCGAAATTATCTCAAGCGACACTGCGATAGTCACAACACCAAGTTTGTATAAACTAGAAAAAGCGCCCATGGCGCTTTTTTGCTTTCTGACTTATAGCGCTACCATTTAGCCATCTTCTATGAGTCTCCTCTATTTTACTTACTACTGTATGAACAGTGAAAGTACTGTATAGATTATAAAAAACACTGTATGAACCTGCTCTTCCTCACAAAACCTTCAAATTCACACCAATTTCAGACAATACAATTAGTCATTATATTTCAATAGTTTAAATGGGTTTCTCTCATTCCAATTCAAATGACGCACATAAAACCATCAAAAAGTTCTTGAATTTCTGAGCCACGAAAACTACTGTATACACATACAGCATGTATATAAGGACAGCAAAGATGATTCATACACAAGTTCAGCCTCAAGGTACACATACTCCATTCCATAGCTCTATTGCTCATAATGTGAATACGTATCAACAATCGCAAACTGTTATTAATCGCTTAGCCACTTTATCGAATCAAAACCAATGGGTATTGTTTACGGCACAGACTCCTCGCCCATCGGCCGCAGAGCTACAATCGCATGCTGTATGTTGCGATCGAGTCATCCATATGAAAGCTTCGGCTAACCAAACTGAAGAAATGATCGTAATGAAGGCTATCCAGTCAGGGAACGCTAGCGCAGTCGTCGCAAGCGATTCGATCAGCCAATTCAACCAAATTCAGCTTAAGAGCCTAGCAAAACAATACCGCTGCGAAGTTTTTTTCATCGCTGCTTCTACAAGTAAACTGCACTAAATTCAAATTCTAATACTGTCTATTCTCCTCCAGTTAGGTTGTCCCTCTCTGGAGGTTTTTTATATCTAAAAAACCATAGCAAACGTTTGCTTTTTATCTGGCGACAAAAAATAGTTCTGGTATGATGCCCCTCTAACTACCGTGCACCTGTGCACTCTCTGTATGACGTTTGATAAAAGATAGGAATGTCTAAATGAGCCTCGCTGATCAAGTTCTTGCCGTAAATGATGATCTACCAATTCGTACCGATAAACCCGTTCATAGTGGTAAAGTCCGCTCCGTTTATTGGCTAACAGAAGAAGACAGTCAACGACTGATCAAGGAAAAGGGATACGACGTAGCTGCTGATGCACCATTAGCAATCATGGTTATTAGTGACCGTATTTCAGCTTTCGACTGTATTTGGCGCGGTGAAGGCGGTCTGAAAGGTGTGCCGGGGAAAGGCGCTGCTCTTAACGCAATTTCAAACCATTGGTTCAAGCTTTTCCAAGAAAATGGACTCGCAGACAGCCATATTCTAGATATCCCTCACCCATTCGTGTGGATTGTTCAAAAAGCTAAACCAGTTATGATCGAAGCAATCTGTCGCCAATACATTACCGGTTCAATGTGGCGCGCATACGCAAATGGCGAGCGTGAGTTCTGTGGCATTGAAATGCCAGAAGGGCTTGAGAAAGATAAGAAGCTACCTGAGTTACTGATCACGCCTTCAACAAAGGGCATCTTAAACGGTATTCCTGGAGTACCTGAAGCAGACGACGTTAATATCACTCGTAAGAATATTGAAGATAATTTCCAATCGTTCAATTTCAGCAAAGCGTCTGATATTTCTCATTACGAAAAGCTACTCAAAGAAGGCTTTAACGTTATTAGTCAAGCACTTGATTCTGTAGGCCAAACCTTCGTTGATACTAAATTTGAATTTGGTTACGTCCATGATGCGAAAGGCAACGAAAAACTCATCTACATGGATGAAGTTGGCACTCCTGACTCTTCACGCATTTGGGACACAAAAGAATACCAATCAGGAAACATTGTCGAGAACTCTAAAGAGGGATTCCGCCAATTCTTACTCAATCACTTCCCTGACCCAGATATTCTTTTAAATAAAGAACGTATGCCGGAGCGCGAAGCTTTGGCTAAAGACAATGAACTGCCTCTTGATGCGCTCATGTCTGTATCCCATACGTACACAGGTATTGCAGAGAAGATCACGGGCAAGAAAATCACTCTAAGCGCTAACCCGAAACAAGAAATCATTGATGTACTTCGCTCTGAGTATAATTTGATCGATTAAGCCACAGTCTAAATCTTTGCTATAAAAAACGGCCTCTTGAAGAGGCCGTTTTTTATTCGATATTCTGAAGCTATTATAAGCGAATCGTAAATTCTTCCTGCGAGTTACCTGAGATAACTAAATGGCTTTTCGATTCAATATACTCGATTTGCTCTTCTTCAAGAGAATACGGCATCACGACTTTTAATTCATGAATGCCTTCTAACTTGGCTAACTTAAGCAAAGTGACAATGTTTGATTCATCACTTTTACGTGAAGACATTGATTTCAGGGCCATTTCCCACAATCTGTCTTCTGGAGTAGAAAGCTCCTTAATACTATCGCGCCAAACTGTACCAAATACCGGAGCAAAGGTAGTCAGTGCTTCTAAAAACGTCCATTTTTTACTACATGAGGCTCCAAGAAAGGTCGTGTAATCAAATTCTACACTAGTCATCTCTTGCTTATCCATAATGTCCCCCGACACATTGGCAACACAATGTCCCAAATATCTACGAACTCGTTCTATATAGCAATAGGATATAAGAGATCGGTCTTTTATACCCCAATATGAGCACAAAAAGAAATATCAAATTCAAAGTCGTAACAAACTATGAACTCAAAATACATATATGTGCTTAATTGATTAATATTTTAAAGACTGAATAAAATCTACTTAATATCAACAATACGGCTGGCTTTCTTATACTGAATTTTCCAGCCTTGCCATGTTGGTAACTCCCATCGCTTAGGTACTGTCTTTCGTAAACCGCTTTGATGGACAACGTAAATCAGCTTACGCTTGGCGTAGTATTCAACCGAAAGTTGCAAATCACCCAAATTTAACTCGAACGGGTACTTTTCCGCAAAATCATCATATTCCCAGTAAGGAATACCCTCAAACTCAAAATCATCATTGGCAAACATGACTAAATCATCAAGCGTTTCAACGCCCAACATTTCTAATTGTTCAATAAACCAGCTTTCAAAAGTCATCGTGTCATAGCCTTCGACGGAAGTTTCCGATAAACCTAACGCCACATGCATCTGCCAATGCTTTATTTCGGCGCTTCTTTCGTTCACTAGCCCCGGAAGTACGTGATTATCGAGTACCATATCAACAATCGGCTTCAAAGCGAGCTGCCCTTCAGGAGTGACACACTTTTCTGCAATGGCTCTTCCCGCATACATAAGATGAAGCTGGGTAGCAACTTCACCTTCAGCCGCTATTGTTTCACCCTGTTGCCATTCACCAAACTCTAGCTCAACGAGTAGCCTCAGTGGAACCGGCATATTAACGGTAGCCAGCGTCAAGGTTTGTTTGATTCCTCGACCAGGCAAACTATGGGTATCCAGCACAAGTGCGGCCTCTGCCCTTTCATTCAACAAACTTTGCCTACCAGCTTGCACTTCTAATTTGCCATTACTTAAAGCATCTCGACGTTTGACTCGACGCACAAACACTAGTTGCGGTTGCAAAGTCATCATAGCGGTAAGTAAATCATCTCTTTGATAGCGCGATGCAACTTCCAACATAGGCAACTCAAACAGCTCGCGCATTTGACGAGCAAGACCTTGAGCTTCTTTGATTGCCTCGATATCTATTGATAAATGCGGTAACTCATAGCCTCTCACCAATTTAATTAGGATTGTCGCATCACATTGCTCTGGGATTGATTTTACGAGCTCTTCTATCGACTCCGATGATTTAGGAAGTTGGTATAACGCAGCAGGCACTGACAAGGCAGCAGCCAAATCAATCATGGCTTCTTTCAATGCTTTAGGTTGGACTCGAGTCACCAAATCGGCGTATAGAGCATCGACTGGTAAGGGATATAAAGCTTTGCCATGTTCAGTAATTATTCCGTCTTGGTCGATCGCTTCCATCAACAACAATTTTTCTTTAGCCGAATCTAAGGATTTAGTAGGTAGCAGATCAAGAAATTCCAGCTGCTCTATCGGATAACCACTGCTCGCACTCGCTAACATAGGTTCGATTAGCTCTTCTCGTTGTAATTCTGGAGGCGTAACCAGCTCAAGTGCCGCATGCTGGCCATATAGCCTCACGCACTTACCTTCCATGACTCGCCCAGCACGACCAGCGCGCTGTTTGGCACTTGCGAGCGAGATAGCTTTCAGTGCTAATGCCGTTCTACCATTGCGCTGCACCGTTCGTCGCTCTAACCCCGTGTCTATCACCACCTCTATATTCGGGATAGTTAAGGACGTTTCGGCAACATTAGTAGCAAGCACCACTTTTCTTTCCGATTGAACCGTTAACGCTAATTGACGTTCTTCATCGGTTACCGAACCGTGCAATTTAACGACTTTAATACCATCTAGCTTATTGAGTGCTTGAGCGCATAACGTGATTTCTTTGCGTCCTGGTAAAAACACCAGAATGTCATGTGAGGATTGAGCTAGCTGCAACTCAACTTCCTGAGCAACTTTTCGTTCTATATCGCGGCTGTCCGGTAGGTCTCTAGAATCACGACAGCGATAATGCAACTCAACATCGAATCTCCTACCTTCACTTTGTAAGCGAGAACCATTGATGTAACGAGCAAGTTTGTCACCTTCAATCGTTGCAGATGTGATCACCAATCGATGAGAAGCTTTCTTTTTTAGTAAGGCCACCAGCACATCGATGTCCCAGCGCCTTTCATGAAACTCATCCACAATGATGGTATCGAAGCCCACTAGGCCATCTTCAGCTAGCCATCTTAGGGCGACTCCGGGAGTAACAAACACAACGTTCGTATCGTCGCTAAATTTAGAATCGAGCTTGATGGCATATCCGATAGCCTGTCCAAGTGGCTCCCCTGACTCTTGAGCGAGAAATCCTGCAAGCGAAGTACACGCAATTCTGCGTGGCTCTATCACCAGTACTCGGCCATAGTTTGCGGCCCACACAGGCAATCGCGTCGATTTACCAGAGCCAGTCTCTGCTTCAACGACTAAATGTTCATTTTGAATGAGGGACTCGAACTGAGCTTTAAGAGAATCGATAGGAAGTGAAAGCATAACGAAGAAGTGAACTTATAAAATACGTTAAGATTGAAGCGCCGATTATAACCAAATTTACTGTCAAATTGCGTAAACGTTCAGATTAACGAAAGTTTCACACGTTATTGCATCATATCGACATAGAAATTGTTTACAATTGAATAACTAAACCGTTATCATTTTTCGCGACTTCTTTCACCCCTACATAGGCAACCAATGAACAACGATAAACGCCCTCTTTATATCCAATATGCGGGTCCAGCCCTTCTTGCCACTCCACTTCTAAATAAAGGCAGTGCATTCTCTGCTGAAGAGCGTAGCTCTTTCAATCTAGAAGGCTTATTGCCAGAAACGACTGAGACAATCCAAGAGCAAGTCGAACGTGCTTACAAGCAATATTGTAACTTCGACAACGATATGGACAAACATATCTACCTGCGAAACATTCAGGATACTAATGAGACGTTATTTTATCGTTTAGTTCAGAATCATATTTCTGAAATGATGCCTATCATCTACACCCCGACTGTAGGTGCTGCGTGTGAAAACTTCTCTAATATCTACCGTCGTGGCCGTGGCCTATTCATCTCTTACCCGAACCGCGACCGTATTGATGACCTACTGAATAACGCAACTAACCACAACGTTAAAGTTATCGTTGTAACAGATGGCGAACGTATTTTGGGCCTAGGTGACCAAGGTATCGGTGGCATGGGTATTCCAATTGGTAAGCTTTCTCTGTACACAGCTTGTGGCGGTATCAGCCCAGCTTACATGCTTCCAATCGTTTTAGATGTCGGTACGAATAACCCACAACGTCTAGCTGATCCAATGTACATGGGCTGGCGTCACCCTCGAATTACAGGTGCTGAATATGACGCATTTGTAGAAGAGTTTATCCAAGCTGTTCAGCGTCGTTGGCCAAATGCTCTTGTGCAATTTGAAGATTTCGCACAGAAGAACGCAATGCCACTTCTTGAGCGTTACAAGGATCGTATCTGCTGCTTCAACGATGACATCCAAGGTACTGCTGCAGTAACCGTGGGTTCTTTGATTGCAGCTTGTAAAGCGGCGGGTAGCCAACTTTCTGACCAACGTGTGACTTTCTTAGGCGCAGGTTCTGCTGGTTGTGGTATTGCTGAAGCTATCATTGCACAAATGGTATCGGAAGGTATCAGCGACGAACAAGCTCGTTCACAAGTTTACATGGTTGACCGTTGGGGCTTACTACAAGAAGGCATGCAAAACCTTCTAGACTTCCAACAGCGCCTAGTTCAAAGCAACTCAAACACAAAAGATTGGCAAAGTGAAGGTACTGGTTTCTCACTACACGACGTTGTCCGTAATGCAAAACCAACCGTTCTAATTGGTGTATCTGGCGCTCCTGGTCTGTTTAGTAAAGAAGTAATTCAAGAGATGCATCAGCACTGTGAGCGTCCGATTGTATTCCCACTTTCGAACCCAACTAGCCGTGTTGAAGCAACGCCAAACGATATCCTTCGTTGGACTGATGGCCAAGCTCTTGTAGCAACAGGTAGCCCATTTGAGCCTGTAGTGCATAACGGTAAGACGTACCCGATCGCACAATGTAACAACAGCTACATCTTCCCAGGTATTGGCTTAGGTGTATTAGCGGCTAACGCATCACGCGTAACTGACGAAATGCTAATGGAATCAAGCCGAGCGTTGGCAACCTGCTCTCCGCTAGCGATTAATGGCACTGGTGCACTACTGCCACCTTTGGAAGAAATCCACTCAGTTTCTAAAAAGATCGCATACGCGGTGGCGAAGAAAGCTATCGAACAAGGTGTTGCACTAGAAATTACTGACGAAGCGCTACAACAAGCGATCGATCAGCACTTCTGGCAACCTGTGTACCGTCGCTATAAGCGCACTGCATTCTAATAAAGTTGTTATTCTAAGCCTCTGCAATGCAGGGGCTTTTTTCTATCTATCGCATAATTAATGCTCACTTCAACAAACAAGCCACTCATTAATATTGAATCAAGATCACACCTTGCAATAAGTTAACAAGTTTCAAACAGGTGATGCTATTTGGCGGTGTGATTTGCTATTATCATTCTTCTCTTCAACGATTCCACGCAGGCAATAAGAGACAGTGAGACTTAAGCAGATTACCAATCTTTCCGTTGTTCATAAGGTTCGCAATTCTTTGCGTACCGGAATTACTGCAATTGGAATCTTGCTACTTGCTACCATTGTCAGCGTTATTGTTATCGACCGATGGGTTTCTTGGCAGGCGACAGAAAGAATCATCACCTCCATCGATGATGTACCAGAATTTGATGTCGCTGTTGTACTAGGGACTAGCAAATACCTTGGGCGCACCCTCAACGAGTATTACACGCACCGCATTGACGCCGCCATTGAGCTCTACCAACACGATAGAATCCATCACTTCTTGTTAAGCGGAGACAATGCTCACCGCTCCTACAATGAACCTTGGACGATGAAGCGTGATCTCTTGAATTCTGGCGTTCCTGAAGAAGCTATCAATCTCGATTACGCAGGCTTTCGTACATTAGATTCCATCGTTCGCGCTAAAGAGATTTTCGATACTGATAACTTTTTGATCATTACTCAAAAATTCCATTGTGAGCGTGCTTTATTCATCGCCCGCTCATTTGATATTCAAGCGCAATGTCTTGCGGTATCTGGGCCAACTCGCCATTCAGGTATAACAATTAGACTGCGTGAAGTGTTCGCTCGCAGTAAAGCGTTTTTGGACTTATACATCATAGGCACTATGCCTAAATTCCTAGGCCCAAAGGAGCCAATCGGCACTAAACCTCTCCAGCCTGAACCTATTTTGGATCCGAATGTGTAGATTTCTACACATTTTGAATTCGTTTCCTCACACTTTCTTCATACCGCTCTAATTCCGCCGCACGCGCAGTTATTAACTTAAGTAACATCTCGTCAACAAAGTCTAAGCCTGACATTAAGTCAATAACGGTAAGCCTCGCATAACAATAGGCCAGTAATGGTACTTAAGAGGCCAAGCAAAAGGAGCGTCTTATGACTGCACTTGTAGCAACAATGAAAAATTGGCTGTTTACCCGAAACAGCATGATCTTGATTGGAAACTTTATTCTTTTCGCGACACTTTTATCCACTCTACCCTTTGAAAACAGCGTTAACACTGGCCTAAGTATGTTGGTCTTTATCGCTATTCTTTGGTTAACGGAAGCAATTCACGTCAGTATCACCGCTTTATTAGTGCCTCTTCTGGCGGTTTTATTAGGTGTATTCAATACCCAAACCGCTTTGGGCAATTTCTCAAACCCTATCATTTTCTTGTTTCTTGGTGGATTCGCCTTAGCAGCCGCTTTGAATAAGCAGGAACTCGATAAAGCCATCGCTGACAAAGTATTACTATTAGCAAAAGGCAAAATGTCAGTTGCTATCTTCATGCTGTTTGGTGTGAGCGCTGGGCTTTCGATGTGGATTTCGAACACTGCAACAACCGCTATGATGTTGCCGTTAGTATTAGGTGTGATGAGCAAAGTCGACCAACGAGAGAATCGTAATACCTACGTATTCGTTCTGCTGGGTATCGCTTACTGTGCATCGATTGGTGGTATTGCAACCTTAGTCGGTAGTCCACCTAACGCTATTGCAGCAGCAGAAGTTGGGTTGAGCTTTACAGAATGGATGGCACTTGGTCTGCCTATCTCATTAATCCTCATGCCTATCGCGATGCTGATTCTATATGTCATGACCAAACCAAATCTTAACCACACATTCGAACTTGACCATAAACCCGTTGAGTGGACCAACGGTAAGAAGATCACTTTAGGCATCTTTCTACTGACTGTGACCTTATGGATCTTCGGTAAGCCAATCAACGCCATGATCGGCGGGTTCTCTAAGTTTGATAGCCTAGTTGCGATTGGAGCTATTGTTCTTTTAGGTGCTTCACGTGCCGTTCAATGGAAAGATGTAGAAAAAACAACTGACTGGGGTGTGCTAATTTTATTCGGCGGTGGTATTTGTCTGAGTAACGTCCTAAAAACAACGGGCACTAGCGTATTTTTGGCTCACTCTTTAAGCGGGTTCCTAGAGCAAGCAGGCGTACTTCTGACCATTTTGGCTGTCGTTGCGTTCGTAGTATTCCTTACTGAATTCGCAAGTAACACTGCAAGTGCAGCATTGTTAGTACCTGTTTTCGCAACGATCGCAGAAGCGCTAGGTATGTCTCCAGTTATTCTTTCTGCACTTATCGCTGTCGCGGCATCGTGTGCCTTTATGTTACCAGTCGCTACTCCACCGAATGCCATCGTATTTGCCTCAGGCCATATCAAACAAAATGAAATGATGCGTATTGGTATGGTATTGAACTTGGTATGTATCTCAGTTCTAACCTTGTTCGCATGGCTGTTCTGGTAATCCAAATACAAAAACGCCACTTATTCAAAGTGGCGTCATAACCTAGCACTACGTAGTTGGTCAAGGTTAGCAAGTAATCCCCCGATAACTTGAACTCGCTAACTTTCATCAGCTTTTCCCTTTTGGTGGCTTTACGCCACCTTTTTTAGTTTTCAGGTTCAGAGGTCTCAGCGTCCACACTGACTTCAACCCGATTGCGTCCTAAATGCTTCGCCTGATACAACGCTTCATCAGCACGAACTATAGTCTCAGTAACGCGCTCTTTACCCAACTCAGCTATACCAATACTGCATGTCATGGCATCACCATGAACCCAAAAATGTTGAGAGACTTGACTACGGATCCTTTCGCCTAGTTTTCTAGCTTGTTCGATATCGCTGCCTGGGCAGAAAACGATAAACTCTTCACCACCCCAGCGAACCAGTCGATCCTTTCCATCAATCACGCTAGAAACAACCATACAAAACTCTCTAAGTATGTCGTCACCGACTTGATGTCCATACTTGTCATTCACCGCTTTGAAAAAGTCGATGTCGATATATAGCATCGTCAATTTTTCTTTTCCTAGACGAACGTGTTTCGACTGAACTTTGAGCCAATCTCGAATTGCATGTCGATTCATCGCTCCTGTCAACGCATCTCGGTGAGCCAGCTCAGCAAACTCAAAATTTTGTGCGCGAAGCGCTTGGTTCACATGTTTTAAGTGAGCGTGACGCTTATCGGACAACGCAATCTGACGCCTCGATTTGTGTAGTTCAGTGATCACAAAGATCACGGCGATCATTAACCAAATCGCTAACAACAGCAGAAATAGGTTTTCGCCTTCAATATAAGAACCTTCGAACTCTATGTTCTTAATAACGATATGGTGGTTGCCTAGTGTGGAAGCCGAACCCGTTGCAAACTCAATCTTATTCACATTCGAGAACTCAGGTGCAGAGTATTCAACGTCGATTTTATTGTCTGCTAGCCACCAGGTCATCACTTGCAGATTATCAATCGGAATTTCTAGTACGCCATTACCGACCCCAGGTGCGAATTCCATCCCATTGTATTTGTGGGTGTATTCGTTATCTATGGTCGAGTATGCGGGGTTAAAATTTCTTAGGTAGGTTCTTAAACGGGCGTCAGTACGCCCTTGCTGCGTATAATCGATATTAATACGAAATGTATGGAACTTGGATAGGTCGAGGCCAACCGCTGGGTCATCACTAATATGAATAGACAGTCCACAATATGGCCAAGGGTACTCAGATTCAATGAGCTCACAATCTAGAACGTATTCTCCATCCACCAATTCGAGCGTTGACGTGCTAAGCCCACCACTCGCTTGATCGTTGGTCACCAAAAACGTGTATCGTTCTGGAGATATTGTCGCTATTCGCCGATCACCTTTAACTCGATATACCTGAACGACAATGATCGTTAGCATTATCAAGACAAATATAGCCTTATGAATCCATTTCACTTTGAAGCTTCCTGCTTAATCTCTGTTGAATGCAGAGGGTAAAAATCGTGGTTATTCAAAATTCGACACATCATTAACTATAGTCAATCCGGACATTAGCATGATGATCGATAACCTTCTCAATTATAGGACAATTTTAAACGACGATTGATAGCAAAGTCATGTTCTAAATTAGACATCCCTGAAATAACATTTCATTAAATAAACGTTACTTTATACAGCCTTGCTTTAAACAAAGAATTTGGGACAAAGGCTTGGAGAGATTTGCTATTATAAGTGCACAAAGTACGGTGTGAGTGCGCCTTCGCATTCCGACTAAACCGTCGAACACAAAAATATAAAGAGTAATGTCATGTCTGTATTAGCAACTGGAACACTTAAGAAAATGAGTGCTTCATTGGATGGGAACGTAAGTTATCGCTTACCTGTTGGAGATGAATTGGTTGAGTTAAATCCACTTATTGGTAAAACAATCAAATTAACGCACACAGGCAATATCTTTTGTAGCGCTTGCGGTAAAAAGACGAAAAAAAGCTACTCTCAAGGTCACTGCTTTGTTTGCATGAAGAAGCTCGCGAGTTGCGATATGTGCATCATGAAGCCTGAAACTTGTCATTATGCAGAAGGCACTTGTCGCGAACCGCAGTGGGGCGAAGAAAACTGCATGGTCGACCACTTTGTATATTTGTCTAATACTTCCAGCTTAAAAGTCGGTATCACTCGCCATACTCAAATCCCAACTCGTTGGATCGACCAAGGCGCAACACAAGGCTTACCTATTTTGAAAGTAAAGACCCGTCAAATTTCCGGGTTGATTGAAGTAGAACTCGCCAAACACATTTCAGACAAGACTAACTGGCGAACGCTTCTAAAAGAAGACGGTGAAGACATGGATCTTGTGCAACGAGCATCCGAACTGTTGCCTTTAGTTGAACCTGTCATCCAAAAAATGAAAGAACAATTTGGTGACGACGCGGTAGAAGTCTTACACGAAAACATTACTCCACTAAGTTACCCTGTTGAACAGCACCCAACGAAGATCACTTCGCACAACTTTGATAAAAACCCTGAAGTCACTGGCGTTCTTCAAGGGATCAAAGGTCAATATCTAATTTTCGATACTGGTGTGATCAACATCCGCAAGTTCAGCTCTTACGAAGTAGAAGTCTCTGCTTAGCGTCCAAAATGCTCTACAAAAAAGGCTCTTTTAATAAAGAGCCTTTCGTTTATCTATTAAAGGTTAACCTTGGTTTAACAAGCTTTCTATCACATTAAACAGCAAGTCAATTTCTTCAATTGAGTTGTAATGCATACAACCAATTCTAACCACACCTTTCTCTTCTATGCCTAATTGCTTCACCAAACCTAGTGCATAGAAATGTCCATTCCAAACGCAGATGTTATGCTCACCTAAAGTGCGCGCAACCAGTTCAGGCTCTAAATCATCAAAGGTCAAAGCGAACGTCGGAGTCCTCAATTCTGAATCAAAGTCGGTACGCCCATAAAGACGAACACCTTCCAACTCATTCAAACGACTCAGGAAGTACTTACTAAGACCTGCTTCATGCTTATTGAATAGTTGATAACTTTGCTCTAGTCGCCTTCTTAACGGCAATCCCGATTCACCACACTGCGCCAAATATTCCACGGCAGCGATCAAGCCTGCCAGTGCTTCAAAACTTTGTGTTCCAGTTTCAAACCTTCCCGGGCCAATGTTCGTAGCTGGTTCCACTTTGTATGGTTTCAAAGTATGCAGCCATTCGGAACTTATATAGGCGATCCCTACATGTGGACCAAAAAACTTATACGCTGAACAAACTAAGAAGTCACATTGCAATGCTTGCACATCAACCAAATGATGAGGGGCATAGTGAACGGCATCAACATATACTTGAGCGCCTACACTATGTGCAAGCTCAACGACTTTAGGTACATCAACGATAGAGCCGGTCGTGTTAGATGCGTAAGTCGTCGCGACCAGCTGCGTATTCTCATTAATCAAAGACTCAAGATGCGCCATATCTAGGCTGCAGTCCGCCTCATTAACTCTGACTTGATGAACGATGACCCCTTTATCTTCCGCTGCTTGCTGCCAGCTCGAGACATTGGAGTAATGATCCAGTGCGGTAACAATGATCTCGTCTCCAGCTTTCCAATCTCTGCTTATTGCTCGACTCAGCTGGAAAGTGAGTGAAGTCATATTGGCACCAAACACCATATTTCCGGAAGACTCTGCATTCACTAATGCTTGAGCAGATTCACGTGCGCTTTGCATTAAACTTGTAGTCTTCTGGCTAGAAAAGTAGTGCCCTCCCAAATTGGAATTAAAGTGCCCTAAATATTCCTGCATTGAAGACAGCACTGACATCGGGACTTGCGATCCTCCCGGCCCATCAAAGAAAGTAACAGGCTTGCCATTATGGTATTGGCTTAACGCGGTAAACTGATCACGAATTTGATTAAGAATGAAAGCCATGTGACCCCGCCTTTGCCGTCAGTACAAACACGTCCATGTACCCTTCCTCAGAGTTCTGCACGCTGCGGATTGGTTGAGCGTTATGCCAAAGCTTACTATCAGCTAGCATGGCAACTTCGCCGTCTTGCAGAATTTTGGTGAAAAACGGTGCTTCCTTATTCGTGGCATAAAGCATAATGTCACCACCAACGATATTGTGGCGGCCTACCCCCACTATCGCAATATGGTCAAATCCATCTTGATGCACGCCTTCAGGAGCGACTTCAGTTTCATCATAAATCGCAGTAATGCGAATTTGGTGAATTTCTATTTCTTGCCCATTCGGTAAATGGTTACTTTGGGTAAAGACATTGCACATCTCCAACATGCCTTCACTTTGCAGTATTTCTGGCTCAATTGGTTCAAACTGCCTTACAACATTGCCTTGAAAATGATTAATATCATCGGACTGCATAAACTCATGTTTCCCCTGTTCAACGATATTCCCATCTAGAACGCGAATCACAGAGTAACGACGCAACCGAAACTTGCCATCCGCATGTTCAGTGCTCGGTAAATCAAAGAAGGATGGAGAAAGTTGAGAAATAGCGTTATTGCTGAGGCTAGTTAATTGTAAGGTATTTCCATTTGAATGTAACAACATCGACTCCTTAATGAATGTGCAATACTTGTAAATATTTAACATTTATTTCACAAACAAGAATACGCATAAACTCTAAAAACTCAACGATATATAGCAACAAAAACCACCAGAATACAAAAAACAGAATATATAACTTAAAAATTAACAAAAGTTAGTTTAAGAGACCAGATTACAAGTAAGGCAACTTTAAAAACTAGAATAGTTCGCTACAAAAGAATCTTATAGCTTTAAAATTCAAATAGTTAGAATATATAACTAAATAGAATACCACCCTCTATGAAGTAACTTTTGGGCTTTTTCTTCTATTCTATAACCATTAATTACAATTCACGCCTCGTTAAATCTTTTATTGAAACAATATTTTCCATACAATCGAAGCTAACTAATATAAGAAAGTATTCGATTCTCGGAGTCCTAATGAGCGACGTAAAGCATTGTAATTTATTAATTCTTGGTTCAGGCCCTGCCGGCTATACCGCAGCTGTATATGCTGCTCGTGCAAACTTAAATCCTGTAATGATCACAGGCATGCAGCAAGGTGGTCAGCTTACGACCACAACTGAAGTGGAAAACTGGCCAGGTGACGCCGAAGGTCTAACTGGTCCAGCTCTTATGGAACGAATGAAAGAACACGCCGAGCGTTTCGAAACAGAAATCGTTTTCGATCACATCAATGAAGTTGATCTTTCTAAACGCCCGTTTTCTCTTAAAGGCGATTCTGGCGAATACACATGTGACGCGCTCATTATTTCGACTGGCGCTTCTGCTAAATACCTTGGACTTGAATCCGAGGAAGCATTTAAAGGCCGCGGAGTTTCTGCATGTGCAACCTGTGATGGGTTCTTCTACCGTAACCAGAAAGTGGCGGTTGTAGGCGGCGGTAACACAGCGGTTGAAGAAGCGCTTTACCTGTCAAACATCGCTTCAGAAGTTCACCTGATTCACCGTCGTGATACGTTCCGCGCTGAAAAAATCCTTGTTAAACGTCTGATGGACAAAGTAGAAAATGGCAACATAGTTTTACATACCGATCGTACGCTAGATGAAGTTCTTGGTGACGACATGGGCGTAACTGGTGTTCGCATTAAAGATACGCAATCAGATAAGACAGAAGACATTGACGTAATGGGTGCATTTATCGCGATTGGCCACCAACCAAATACGGGTATTTTTAAAGGCCAAGTAGACATGAAAGATGACTACATCATCGTACAGTCAGGGCTTGAAGGAAATGCTACTCAAACCAGCATTGAAGGTGTGTTCGCAGCGGGTGATGTAATGGATCATAACTACCGTCAAGCAATCACCTCTGCAGGTACTGGTTGCATGGCAGCACTGGATGCGGAACGTTTTCTTGACAGTTTAAATGATAAATAAAATGTGATTTTTCACTTTTGTTTCAAATCCCTAAAGCCCGGCGGTATATCCACCGGGCTTTCTTTTGTATACTACACGCCTCCAAATCAAAAATAATTCTCATTAAGCCTTCATAATGGATAAGAAAAAACAACGCAGCTTGAATAAGTGGCTTAAGCAACAAAGTAGCCTAGCAAAACGCTGGCTCATGATTGCTATTGGCCTAGGCGTACTTTCAAGTGTTTTTTTGCTGGCACAAGCCGCTCTTCTCGCCTCTATCCTCCACCAGCTTATTATTGAAAATGTAGACAAGTCTGAACTTGTAATGCATTTCGGTGGCCTTGCAGCTTCTGTGATTGGTCGTGCCGCGTGTACTTGGGGTCGTGAGATCGCGGGCTATCGCTGCGGAGAACAAATTCGGGTTTATATCCGACAGCTCATCTTAGATAAACTCCGAGAGCTTGGGCCTGCCTACATCAAAGGCAAGCCTGCGGGAAGCTGGGCTACTCTACTTCTCGAGCAAGTAGAGGACATGCAAGATTTCTTCTCGCGTTACCTTCCGCAAATGTCTCTCTCAGTATTGATTCCTTTCATTATTCTTGTGGTTGTATTCCCGATTAACTGGGCTGCTGGTCTGATTTTCCTAATTACTGCCCCATTAGTTCCAATATTTATGGCACTAGTCGGAATGAAAGCGGCCGATGCAAACCGTAAAAACTTTAAAGCTTTACAGCGCTTATCCGGTCATTTCTACGATCGTCTGCAGTCAATGACAACGATTCGCTTGTTTAACCGCACAGACGCAGAAACAGAAGTATTAAAAGGAGCATCTGAAGTCTTTAGAACTCGTACGATGGACGTATTGAAGATAGCCTTCCTCTCTTCAGCCGTGCTTGAGTTCTTTACGTCCCTTTCTATCGCGATGACCGCGGTTTACTTTGGTTTCAGTTACATTGGCGAATTGAATTTCGGTCACTACGGTGTAGGCGTAACCCTGTTCGCTGGTTTGTTTATCCTGATATTGGCACCTGAGTTCTATCAACCACTTCGTGATCTGGGCACCTTTTATCATGCCAAGCAGCAAGCCGTTGGCGCAGCAGAAAGCATCGTAGAGTTCTTGGAAACCGACATCACGAAAGTGCAATCGGGTGATACCCCACTTTCAGTTGGATCCGGAGTTTCAATTCAGGCCGACAACCTCACTGTGTTTAGCCCTGAAGGTGCCAAGCTTGTGGGCCCAGTGTCGTTTGATATTCAAGCAAACCAATCTGCGGCTTTAGTCGGCCCGAGTGGCGCGGGTAAAACCAGCTTGATCAACGCTATTCTTGGATTCATGCCGTATGAAGGAAGCCTCAAGGTTAACGGTATTGAACTTAGAGAATTAGAATTAGCGTCTTGGCGCCAACAGATCAGTTGGGTTGGCCAAAACCCGTTACTGCTTCACGGCAGCATTCGCGACAATGTTACCTTAGGAAAATCAGACATCAACGACGAGACCATCAACCAAGCACTGGCTCAGTCTTATGCCGATGAGTTTGTGAATGAACATGGCTTAGATTATATGATTTCCGATCGTTCTGGAGGCTTGTCCGTAGGTCAATCTCAGCGCTTAGCGCTTGCAAGAGCGATGATCCAAAACGGAAAATTTTGGTTGCTCGACGAACCAACGGCAAGCCTTGATGCTCGCAGCGAAAAACTTGTAATGAAAGGTATTCATATCAACATTGCTTCAAATACTGCGCTATTAGTCACTCACCAATTAGCTCCTCTCCAATCAGTCGACAATATCATAGTAATGAAAGCTGGCTTGATAGAAGAGCAAGGAAACTACCAAACACTTGCGCATGCAGGTGGGTTATTCGAAGAAATGCTAAATGCTAACCTAGCTCAGCAACACAACGATAAGGGGAACTTAGATGCGTGATTTACTCCCTTACCTAAAGCTTTATAAAAAACATTGGTTCGGCCTTTCTCTAGGCATGTTGCTGGCGTTCGCAACGCTTGCCGCATCAATCGGATTGCTTACGCTATCTGGTTGGTTTATTTCAGCGTCTGCGGTAGCTGGCTTAACGATCGCGCGTGAAACCTTTAACTATATGCTGCCAGGCGGTGGTGTACGCGGCTTAGCAATGGCAAGAACGGCTGGACGCTGGGGTGAACGCGTCGTCAGTCACAACGCAACATTTAAATTACTGACTGATTTACGTATCTTCTTTTTCAAGAAACTGGCTCCATTAATTCCAGGACGTATTTCTAGTCTTCGCGATGCTGACCTTCTTAACCGACTGGTCGCTGACGTTGACGCGATGGACCATGTCTACTTGCGTTTAATTAGCCCAGTAACCGTGGGAGTGCTCGGCATCGCTTGTCTTACTGCTTTCTTAATGTGGTTCGACAGCTCGCTGGGCCTATTACTTGGTGGGATTTTGGCGGTAATGCTGTTGATATGGCCAATTCTATTTTACAAGCTTGGTAAAAAGAATGGCGGCGAACTGACTCAGAATAAAGCCGACTTAAGGGTAACAACTCTTGATTGGCTTGAAGGATACAGCGAGCTCACTTTATTCGGTGCTGAAGATCGTTACCGCAATGCGATTTTAGAATCTCAGAAAAAGCTAATGGCTAACCAGTTCGTCAATGCCAACTTAACAGGCATGGCATCGGCTATCTTAATGCTGTTGAACGGTTGGACTTTGGTGCTGATCCTGTGGCTTTCTGCTGATGGTGTTGGCGGCAACGCCCCAGATCCTTTCATTGCACTCATGGCCTTTGCCACAATGGCAAGCTTCGAACTCTTAATGCCAATCGCCGGCGCATTCCAGTACTTAGGGCAAACTCTGTCTTCTGCTCGTCGTTTGAATGAAATCACCTTGGCAGAGCCTGATGTAGTGTTTAATGGCGCAGACAGCGAATTACCAGATAGCCTAAACATCAAGTTCGAAAACGTTACTTTCCGTTATCCAGACAGTGACCGAGACGTCGTAAACAATATCGACCTTGATATCCCAGCTAACAGCAAACTTGCCGTTGTAGGGCAAACTGGTTCGGGTAAATCGACATTAATTCAGCTTCTTACTCGCTACTGGGATGTGAATGAAGGCTCTATCTCCATCGCAGGTAAGAACATTACTCAATGGAGTGAGGCTCAATTACGCGATTCAATCAGTGTCGTTAGCCAACGTGTCGATGTTCTAAACGGCTCGTTACGAGATAACTTGTTGATCGCAGCGCCTGAAGCTTCCGATTCACTATTAGGTGAAACGCTTACCAAAGTTGGCCTAGAAAAGTTACTGGAAGACACCGGGCTAGACACTTGGTTAGGTGATGGTGGTAGACACTTATCTGGTGGTGAGAAACGACGTATTGGTATTGCTCGTGCTCTCTTGCACAACGCGCCAATATTGCTACTGGATGAGCCAACTGAAGGTTTAGATAAACAAACTGAAAAGACCATCATGGCATTATTCCAAGAGCACTTCGCCAATAAAACGGTTATCTTTATTACACACCGTTTGGTCGAATTAGACTCTATGGATTCCATTTGCTTGATTGAGCAAGGTGAGATAGTCGAATATGGCAGCCATGCTGACCTTATCTCGCAGAAAGGTCGCTACTATCAACTGAACCAATCTCTATAAAACAAAAAGCGCCGCATATTTGCGGCGTTTTTATTTTGTTTCTTAGCCAGATTAAGCGTGGGCTTCTTCAAACTCTTTCATGAAGTTAACTAAGGCTTGAACACCTTCTAACGGCATTGCATTGTAAATAGAAGCGCGCATGCCCCCTACTGCTCGGTGACCTTTCAGCGATTTCAATCCAGCTTCATCTGCCAGCTCTAAGAACTTGGCGTCTAAGTCAGGTTTAGCCAATTGGAAAGGCACATTCATGCGAGAACGGTTATCGCTGTGGACTTCGTTCTTATAAAAATCTGATTGGTCGATATGGTTATATAGCAGTTGCGCCTTTTCAGCATTAATACGCTCTACCGCTTCTACGCCACCCTGCTCCTTTAACCATTTAAAAACCAAACCAGACAAGTACCATGCGAAAGTAGGCGGAGTGTTAAACATTGATTCTTTTTCCGCTAACACTTTGTAGTTCAAGACGCTTGGAAGCACCTCATTTGCCAGCTCCAATAAGTCATCACGTACGATAGCAATACAGATCCCCGCCGGGCCAATATTCTTTTGAGCGCCTGCGTAAATAACACCGTACTTAGACACATCAATCTTTTTAGACAGAATATTCGATGACATATCCGCTACAATAGGCTTATCCGTTTCAGGTAGCTCATTGATTTCTACACCATCGATGGTTTCATTTGGGCAGAAATGGACATAAGCAGACTCTGAATCAACCTTCCATTCAGAAGCCGGAAGCACTGCTAACTTGCCATCAATGGTTGTTTTCGCTTCAAATGAATCTATTTCACAGTATTTTTTCGCTTCAGCGACAGCACTTTCGGCCCAGTAGCCAGCATTAATGTATGTTGCTTTCTTAGCATCGCCCAGCAAGTTCAATGGTACTGCCGCAAACTGAGCACGCGCACCACCTTGGCAGAAAAGGACTTTGTAGTTATCTGGAATATTTAATAGCTCGCGTAGGTCTTGCTCCGCTTCATCCGCAACTTTTAAGAATTCTTTGCTGCGATGACTAATCTCCATTACCGACGTGCCTAACCCATTCCAATCAATAAGATCGGCTTGAGCTTGCTTCATCACTGGTTTAGGTAATGCAGCGGGGCCTGCACTAAAATTAAATACATTATCTAGGGTCGGTTCCATGGTGGTAATTGCTCCTGCTTAATAATAACTACGCAAGTAATACCATGTTTTTCGACTCATAAAAAGCAAGAAAAGAGGTCTTAAGACCTCTTTTCTGTTGTACGACGCGAAATCGTCAATCTAATTAGGGAGTATCTTTAAAACGCTCCCCTCTAGGACGTAGCTATTGCAGTAACATTGGCATCATTAAAGCTAGAAGCGGAACTTGTTGGCCATTTTCAAACACCAAGTTTCCTTTTTCCAATTGTGCTTTGATTTCATAGCCCTTAGTTGTCTTAGTGATCATTTCCATGACAAGAAGCTCATCAATACCTTCTTTGATAAACGGGTATTCATCCACCAATTCATCTGAAAAGTATGTATCTAGGCTCCCTTCTAATGCAGGAAGAATCGTCGCCGGATCTTGGCTTACATTATCTGTGCCTTCTGGAACGCTAACCAACCACTTCGATTCAAACTCACCAGCGCCAAGGTTCATTGACATGTTGTTCATTGAAAGGTCAAAACCTTTCGAAAATAGAATATCGATATAAGGAACAATACTCTCAATATCTTGTTCAGTCATAACCGGAGCATCTTGGTAAACCGAAAAAATATTCTCAAACGATTCACTATCTAACTTAGATAACTCAAAATCCACATTTAAGTTATTTACTTCGCCGTCAGTAGACTTCATTGTTGCTATATCTAGCATCATATTGCTACGTAAACGCTTTGTGGTTTCATCTAATTCTGACTCGAACTTATACGTCGAATTGTCAATCGCTAGGTAAGGTTCGGTCATTGCATCCGTTACTAGAAATGAATCCATTGAAAACACCTGATTGCCTAACCAATACCCGTTAGCTTGTTTACCTTCACCACTGCCCTTCAAACTTGTGAATACTACTTCTTCACCAGATTCGAAATCTACTTGAATAGAAGGTATCGACAGTTCGTAATTGATTTGGCCTAACACCGTAGCGTGCCCGGTTAACGAAGATTTTGTTACTGAAATCGAAACGCCTTCTTCATTTAAGCTTTGGTGATTAAGTTGGCTCAACTCAAAATTAAAGTCGGTATTACCATTCAATTGAGTTTTTGTCGTTAGAGTTAACGGTAACGCTTCTAGCCCTTCAAGCGTGGATACCGCATTCAAGCTAATTAGGCCATGTCCGATTTCACTATTAACAACGAACTCCGTCGGCAGTCCATCTATTTCCAACTGCTCTTTTAATGTTTCGTCCATTACTGTAAAGCGAGTTTTAACACTTGAAGACAAGTAGCCACGGTCAAACTCGACTAATTCTGCTTTTACGCTTGAATTATCGATGCTTGCTACGCCATCAGTTACGACGTTTTGACCAATCTGACCAACAGCTAGCGGCCAACATAATGCCAAGGAAATCGCACCACCAATTGCGCCAATTTTTTTAAGTTGTTCCATGAATACTCTTTTAGCAATGAATTGTCTTTAAGACAGTCTAACGTATCCTTTAGCAACAGGAAACATTGAGATAAATCAGGCTATTGGTTGATATGTTTATTGACTCACTGATTTAATACTCAGCTCTCATCGGAACATCATAATTATTGATAGATTGTCTTCGGTATTCATTTTGATGAGAAGGTGCAGTGAACCGATACGCTGTTATATGTCTAGACAACAACCCAATCAGCATTGAGCAGATCCGTGCTGAATTAGCCTCTTTTGCTCCGCTCTTTGATATCCATACAGTGGAGGATTTAGATGAAGCGCATCAAGCATTAGAGTTTCTTCGCAACCAAAACCAGACCGTGGCTTTGGTTATTACTCATCACCATTCACATTTCAATGGCGTGCAATTTTTAGTTGAGCTAGACCAGCTGCCACACACTAAACAAGCTCGTACGATACTCGTCAGCCACTCTTCTGATGTTCAAGCAATCCTAACCGCAGTCAATGATGGACGCCTCGATCACTGCTTAACCAAGCCGCTTCAAAATAAGGTGCTACTAAAATCAGCGATGAAAGAGCTCACCACTTTTATCATCCAACACGAATCCGAAGATCTTCTCAAGTACAGCCACGTTCTCGATCAGCAACGCCTATTAAGAGCACATATCGAATTCAAAATGCGTTCTTACCAATCCGGCTTCATTCACGACTTTCACGACATGTCAGACAGCGAGCTTGCCGACAGCGTAGCGTCTGCATTACTTGAGTTTTTTAGCCATACCGATGAAACCAAGGCCATTAGACACTACTCAGCGGAGCACTTGCTAACACAAGAAGGAGAGCCTAATCGTTTTCTATGGCTGATCACCAAAGGCGAAGTCGCGCTCTACAAAAAAGACGATATCGGCCAGCAGCGAGAAGTGGTGCGTCACTCTCAAGGAAACCTTGTGGGCGGTATGTCTTTTGTCACTGGAGAACGATCTTTTTCCACGGCTGTCACGCTCACTCCAACTGATGTGATTAAGCTAGACCGAGAGGTGTTCACTCAAGTCATGCACTCCAACAGCAGATTGCTGCCTCTATTTACGAACCTTCTGCTACGCCACTTTAATCGCCGATTACAAAGAAGTATTAATACGAAGCTACAACTACAAAAAACCTTAGAGTCACTTGAGTCCGCCCATCAACAGCTTATCGAGAAAGAAAAAATGGCAATGCTTGGGCAATTGGTCGCGGGAGTTGCTCATGAGTTAAACAACCCAATAGCAGCCATACTGCGTAGCGCTGATACGCTATCAGCGGCTCTCGAACAGCTGCTAACACAGCCTGAATCACAGCTAAGTGCTAACCTAGGCTTATCGGTTTTTAATAATGGGCGCCTGTCTAACCCTCTATCTACATCTATTGAACGGGAACGCGTTAAGAAGCTTCTGCCTCTCGTTGATAACCGCACAACCGCCAAAAAACTGGTCAAATTAAAACTCGATGATGACCAGCCGTTGATAAGCACCCTTTCAACGTCTTCGAGTCCTACCCACAATGAAATCGAGCAACTAGAGCGATACTATCTCACTGGCAATGCGATTCGTTCTATTACAGTTTGTGGGGAGCGCATTGCTGACATGGTGAAGAGCCTCAAAGGCTATGCCCGCGAGGACGATGAAAAATTACATATAGTGGATATCCATGAAGGTATTGAAGACACCTTAGTCATTTTTGAAAATCGACTTAAACTCCACCGCGTCGAAAAATGCTACGACCCAAACTTGCCTCAATTATGTTGTCAGCCACTCGCATTGCAACAAGTGTGGACGAACTTATTGTCGAACGCATTAGACGCCATGAATAGCGATGGAAGGTTATGCCTTTCGACTAGCCTACAAACTCACCAAGATTGCCAATTTGTTGTGGTTCAAATTGAAGATGATGGGCATGGGATCGAAGCTGATAAGATTACATCAATCTTTACGCCTAACTTTACCACAAAAAAGGAAGGCAATTTTGGATTGGGTATAGGCTTATCCATTTGCCAGCAAATCGTAACATCACACCAAGGCCGTATTACCGTTGAGTCAAAAGTCGGTCAATATACTCGTATGCAAGTGTGGCTCCCCCTAACAGCAAAAGGAAACTCAAATGAATAAATACCTGATTTTGTGTGTCGATGATGAAATCGAAATTTTAGAAAGCGTATTACAAGATTTAGCTCCTTTTGAAGACCATTTTATTGTTGAAGGAGCAGAGTCGGTTCAAGAAGCCAAACAAGTCATCCAAGAATTAGCAGAGGACAATGTTCCATTAGCTCTGATTCTTTGCGATCACATAATGCCAGAGCAAACAGGCATAGAGTTTTTGATTGAACTGAATCAAAGCCCTTCAACTTCTATGGCTCGAAAAGTACTTTTAACCGGACAAGCTGGGTTAGAAGACACTGTGAATGCGGTGAACAACGCGGCTCTAGATTTTTATATCGCAAAACCATGGTACGGAGAGGAGCTGAGAAGTGCGCTGCGCTCCCAGTTGACTGAATACATGATTCAGAATGACAACCAGATTCTGTCTTGGTCTTCAATTTTAGATACAGAAAAGATTTTTGATGCAATGGCCGCAAAACGGAATAATTTTGGCGAATAAACGAACGACAAGCATTCAATATACGTTAGAGTATGGCACTTAATTTGCTTGTTTTTTGTCTAAACGACAAAGGAATGACATTTTAATTGATTACTTTTTCTGTAGATACATTAAACTGTCTCCAAGTTAATGGTTTAGCCTAAAGAGCTAAAACCTAAGGGATTAACATAAATTAAGGTTTACTGTAATTATGCGTAAAATACTTCTAACAGCAGCAATGTTACTTGCATCTAACCAAGCACTAGCAGCAGATGATCCAAACCAGCCTCAAGTAATGAGTAACTTTAGCTACGACTATATAGAAGCTCGTATTGGTGCTAGCCCTGTGACTTTTGGTGCCGCAATGAGTAAATCTATCCACCCGAATGCGCACGCTGTCGCTCGCATTGACTCTGAGTTTGAAGGCGACTTCGATTCTGCAGTAGGTCTTGGTTTCCACTCTCCTATTAATAACTGGGCAGACCTAACTGGTGAGATGCTAATGCGCATCGTTGATGGCCAAGGCTCAAGCAGTTCATCAGACGTTGGTATGGAGCTAAACCTTGGCGTACGTCAATGGCTTGGTCCACAACTAGAAGTTGGTGGTAAAGGTGCATACGTTTCAATTGACGATAACGACGATTGGACAGGTTCTGTATACGCGCGCTTCCACTCTACTGAGTTGTTTTCTCTAGGTGCTGAAGCTCGTATTAACGACACTTACGGTGATCAAGTAATGTTTACTACACGCTTTAAGTTCTAAGCTGAGTCAACATACTCTAGATACAAAAAAACCGAGGGAAAGCCTCGGTTTTTTTATTCAACATTCAATACAACTTTATGTTTACTGACAACTTTCTAGCAATTGCTGCTTACGTGGCTCTTGAAGAAGTTTCCAATGAATACCATCGATAGCCCCTGCAAATTTCCAAAGCAGTTTGACATCAACGTCATTTCCATACGCTTGTCTTACTTTACTAAATACTTCTGGAGCACCAAGCTGCATGAAAGTAGCCACATCTTCAACGCCAGCTTTTTTAACCATTCGTTCTAATGTTAACTGCATATTAGGAAGATCTCTCAAACGACGACTCGCAGACGACTTTTGAAAGCTACGTTGTTGAATCGAGTTATCGATAGACAAACGAATAATCGTATCCAGTTCAGGACTTTCGCTATGGAATAACTCTGTAATATCGTAGTAATTAACGGTAGCGGTTGTCTGTTTCTTAACATGGCGATATTTTTCGCAATTAAGACCCGACAATTTTTTGTCTAGTGTATTACCACCGCGAATAAATAAGTGTTCCTCACTTACTAAGGCGAACATTGCATCGTTTTGAAACAGTCCTATACCACCAAACATAGAACGCTTCTGATACTCTCCAAATTTACCTACATAGTTGTAAAAGGCTTGCTCTATCATATCCATTGATCCTTAATCTATAACCCCGATTAGTTTGATCACCAGATAGCAGCTTGTTTTATGCGAAAAATTGAGAACTTCGAGCCAACTGTAATATTATTTTTTGTTCGTTGACCTTTTAAATAATCATACTTCACTCTAAAAATTAAGTCTGGATGTAAATCACATCAATTGATTCGGACTCATCAATTTTCATGATTGATATCACATACAAACAATTGAAATGTTATTTTCTTGACGTTGGCAATACTGTAAATGCCGTTTTTTGGCAGCCCCTCGTTCTTGTTACATCTTTTTTCATTACAGTGTATTGCTAGTCACGTAGGCTACTAGTAAACTGGTAGGATAAGCATGCCACTTAGTATTTATATGAATCATTTATCGTTTTTCTGGCTTCCCCATAATAAAGAACTCCTTATCCAAGGTTTAGAAACAGAGTTCGCTCAGTTAGTTGAGCACTCAATTTCAACAGGCAAAATTTCCTTACCTCCTATTCCCGACGTCGTCCTCAAGATTCAACAACTATGCACTCTAGAAACAACCGGAATTCCTGAAGTTGCTGATTGTTTATTGGAAGATCCTGGCCTCGCAGCCATTGTTATCCGAGTTGCAAACTCCGTAGTATTTAATCGCCGCAACATCACATGTACTGATTTAGTTACCGCCGTTTCACGTTTAGGCATTCTTCGCGTACGTGACATCGTGACAGCGCAAGCCATTGAGCAACTAAAACATTCTGTAAATTTAAATAAGCAATGTAATAGCTTGTTGGTACAAAGCGCTTCGGTTTCACGCGAACTTGGTGCGACTATGGTGCTAGTAACCAATGAGTTCAAAAACTTAAACCCAACGGATTACAAACATCTAGAGCATGAAAAAGCGCTTCTCGTCGGTTTACTGGCTGATATTGGACTGTTTTGTTTAGTCAATGAATACCACCTTTATTTAGATAAAGGTAACTACCTTGATCACGACATCGCATTGCAAATTTTCCAGTCTCAATGTTCTGCTACTAGTAAATTAGTACTTGGGCACTGGGGGTTTGATACAGACTTTATTGACGTATGTTCAAACACACAAAATAAGAAAAGTGATGTTGAAGTCGCGTACCTAGATATCGCCCGTATTGCTAATCACCTTTTAATGTTCCGAAACCAAGATGAACGTATCGATGAACATGAAGTTGAATTCAATGCTACTGGCGCTGAAGTTTTATATAAACTAAGCAATTTGAGTGAACTTGACTTCAGCAATCAAGTCAATGACGTGATAAACGCCAGCGGTTTATAAACAGACTCATCTTATGAAAGCTTAATTCGATTAAGCTTTCACTATCCTCTTTTAAACGTTCACCTTTCTAGCTGACTGCCTGCACCCACACCTTGTAATTAATTTCCTTGTTCTAGCTCACAACTATAGCTCTATGCTGTTGTTTTCTATATGCTATCTACCTGCCGAACATCACTTAGTGTTGTTTGCAATACGCTTAATAAACAGGCGTATATGGCCAGTGGATAATCTCAATGCTGCGCATATATTCCATGGCTGAATGAATTCTACCGTTTTAATTGTTATCTATCGTACGCACATCTGCGCTTTCATGGATTGAAGGGATTTTGTTATGTTTTCAGGAATGATCTTTATCTTCGCCCCCCTCATTGTTGGCTACTTATTCTCTATTTCTAACAAGAAGATATTAGATCAGATTAACAAATCGACCTCACACCTAATTTACGTAATTCTTGCCTTAATGGGACTGAGCTTAGCGGCGTTAGATAACCTAGGCAGTAACTTACAAACCATTCTGCTCTATACCATCACTTTCTTTGTGTGTCTTAGTGTTTGTAACCTTGCAGCTCTCCCCCTAATTGACAAGTTTATGCCATTAAAAACTGAAGGTAGCCAAAACAAGCTTCCTTTGTCTTCTATGGCATTAGAATCCGCCAAATTGATCTTAGTGGTAGGCTCTGGTCTAGTTATTGGCTTAATGCTTCCTTTTGATTTGAGCTGGGTCGACACAGCCAGTGAATGGATACTCTTCCTGCTACTGTTCTTTATTGGCATCCAGCTTAGAAACAGTGGCCTTACACTGCGTCAAATATTACTTAATAAACACGGTATGGTGATTGCGTCTACAATCATCGTCACCTCTATGATTGGCGGCTTACTCGCAGCATTCGCTCTTAATATTCCGGTATACCGAGCGTTGGCAATGGCATCTGGTTTTGGTTGGTATTCTTTGGCTGGGATATTAATGGGTGATGCATTTGGCCCAGTATATGGCGGTACGTCATTTATGTTAGAGCTTTTACGAGAGCTAGTCGCATTGGTCGTGATCCCTTTACTGATTCGGACTAGGCCTTGTACGTCCATTGGCTATGCTGGCGCTACCGCTATGGACTTCACGCTACCTGTGATTCAAACCACTGGCGGTGTACGCTGTGTTCCTATTGCAATTGTTAGTGGCTTCATTCTGAGCTTACTAGTACCTATTTTGATGCTTTTCTTTGTATCTCTTGCTAACTAGATCGCAGGAATTAGCGTTAACTTAGATTAGAATGCCCCCCTAAATACAATTACCGCAATAAAAACTGACTAACTGTCATTGCTCAACAACAAGAAGTCGCGATAATCTGCTATTTAGTAATTTGATTTATAAGAATAAACCTATAAAAGGAACCGTTATGAAACGCCTTTGTGTCGCTTTACTGCTAGCTTCAACTTCTACTGTATCTCTAGCTGCTGACAATCAATGCCTATCGGGTAAATATGATGCATACATCGATGCTTCATTAAATTGGTATTCTGACTTGGTTCAACTCACTTCTGATCAATACCCAGAACTCACTGAAGTGAGCGACTGGTTTTTAGAAGGTCGCAAACATCACTTCGAACTAAATCGCGCAGCAGTTCGTTACTTTTTAGACAACGACGCAAGCAAAGTCGCAACAGAGCAACCGATTGAAGGTTGGCTTCAACTAGAACAACACGACATCAAACAGCTGGCTACTCGCGACGATGAGTTGGGCAAGATTGCTAAAACAACATTTGATGATCGTCAATCGGTTCCTCACGAGAAGAATTACGAGCTACGTTCAGCATTTGCAGAACTTCTAAGCCACCCAAAACAGATCGATACCGCTCTTCAACGCTACAATCAAGCGATCAAAAAGGTTGAAGCGACTAACTGCAAATAGTCGATATCAAATTTTCATATCGTGAACTTGGATTTCATAATTAAGACGGGACTTTGTTCCCGTTTTCGTTTAGATTGTTCCGCTCGCGTCAATATTAGAAAAATAAATCGCTTGCTATGGTAACGGAACAAAAAACAGCTGATGTCAATTTCGAAAGCCTTCTAAAAATCTTCACAGTCCCGGAAGGCCCAGACTCAACACTGACCCAAATCGAAGACAAACTTTCGCAGAACCTAAATCAGTTTTTGCGCGAGCATATTGTTGCTGAAGAAAAGCCTCTCAAAGAGATCGAAAAAGACTTTTCAAATGCTCAAATCCCAGAGCAGCCTGAATTTGTATCTGAACACACAGAACATCTCCTCGATTCTTTGGTGTCTCACTCCGTCCATACGTCAGCGCCGAGTTTTATTGGTCATATGACCTCGGCTCTGCCTTACTTCTTGATGCCATTATCTAAGATCATGATTGCCCTCAATCAGAACTTAGTAAAGATTGAAACCTCAAAGGCTTTCACTCCTCTTGAGCGCCAAGTGCTCGGCATGCTTCATCGCTTAATCTACCAACAAGACGACACCTTTTACTCTAAATGGATGCACAGCGCTAACCACTCACTTGGTGCGTTTTGTTCCGGTGGTACCATTGCGAACATCACTGCACTATGGGTTGCTCGAAATAACGCACTGAAAGCACAAGGTGACTTTAAAGGGGTAGAAAAAGAAGGCCTCTTCAAAGCAATGAAGCACTATGGCTACGAAGGCCTAGCTATTCTTGTGTCTGAACGTGGGCATTACTCACTTAAAAAAGCAGCTGACGTACTTGGAATTGGCCAAGAAGGTTTGGTGTCGGTTAAAACCGATAGTAACAACCGAATCTGCCCTGCCGATCTTAAAGTAAAAATCCAACAGTTGAATGAGCAACGCATCAAACCGTTTGCGGTGATTGGTGTGGCTGGCACAACTGAAACTGGTAATATCGACCCTCTAGCGGATATCGCTAAGATCTGCCAAGAATTCAATTGCCATTTCCATGTCGATGCAGCATGGGGTGGTGCGACTTTAATGTCGAACAATCACCGTCATTTACTTGATGGGATCGAGCTTGCCGACTCAGTAACTATCGATGCACATAAACAGCTGTATATCCCTATGGGAGCAGGCATGGTGTTATTCAAGCAACCAGACGCCATGACAGCTATTGAACACCACGCACAATACATTTTGAGAAAAGGCTCGAAAGATCTTGGTAGTCATACACTTGAAGGTTCGCGCTCTGGAATGGCAATGCTGGTTTACGCAAGTATGCATATCATTAGCCGTCCAGGTTACGAGCTTCTTATCGACCAGAGCATTAATAAAGCGCGCTACTTTGCCGACTTAATCGAGCAACAACAAGATTTCGAGTTAGTAAGCGAGCCTGAACTTTGTTTACTGACTTACCGCTATGTTCCTGAAGTGGTAAAAGCAGCGTTAAACCAAGCGGACAAAGTACAAAAAGAAGAGCTAAACGAACTTTTGAACGAGCTAACCAAGTTTATTCAAAAGAAGCAGCGTGAAACTGGTAAATCATTTGTTTCCCGTACTCGCCTGAATCCTGATAGATGGAATCGTCAAAACATCATCGTATTCCGTGTGGTTCTTGCCAACCCACTTACTGGCCACGATATTTTGGATTCCGTTCTTGCGGAGCAAAGAGAGGTTGCTCAGCTGGCACCAAAATTGATGAAGAAAATCCATCAACTTGTAGACAATATCACGTCCAAATAACTCAAATTTAGTTGCACCATACTGAAAATTTATTTCGTTTTGGTGTAACTAACCCGTCATTCCTGCGCTAGTTTTAACCAATAGTTTAGATTTTAACCTTCAGTTCTGTAGTTTTCTAAAATTTTGTTGAGGCTTGTCATATTCTCACGCATTCTTCTAGGCTTTTAGTATTAGCGAACCTTTAGTTAGGTTTATACTAACCTTATGGTGCTGATTAGCTTATATCTTTTGGGAATCGATAGTTTTCTCTACTATTTTTATTCCTCCCTCCCCCGGTAGGTTTGATATTAATTAGCAAGTTGTTCTCTATACCCTCGTGAACACTATGAATACATTAGAAAAAATACAAAAAAACCTAGAAAACTTTAGTAAGTCAGAGCGCAAAGTCGCGGAAGTGATTATGGCGTCTCCTCAGACTGCTATCCATTCTAGCATTGCTACGCTAGCCAAAATGGCAGATGTAAGTGAGCCAACTGTTAACCGCTTTTGCCGCCGTTTGGATACTAAAGGTTTTCCAGACTTTAAATTACACTTAGCACAGAGCTTGGCCAACGGTACACCTTATGTGAACCGTAACGTTGAAGAAGACGATGGCCCAGACGCGTACACCCACAAGATTTTCGAATCAACAATGGCGTGTTTGGATGTGGCTAAAAATAGCTTAGATGCAATGCAAATCAATCGTGCTGTTGATTTGTTAACACAAGCAAAACGTATCTCTTTCTTCGGATTAGGTGCATCTTCAGCTGTCGCAAAAGATGCGCAGAATAAGTTTATTCGATTTAATATTCCAATTACTTGTTTTGAAGATATCGTGATGCAGCGTATGAGTTGTATCAATTGTAGTGATAACGACGTGATTGTATTGATCTCTCATACAGGTCGTACAAAGAGCCAAGTAGAAGTGGCTAACTTAGCCCGTGAAAACGGTGCAACGGTTATCGCGATCACTGCAAAAGATTCGCCTCTTGATAAAGCAAGTTCCTTATCAATCTCTTTAGATGTCCCTGAAGATACTGATGTGTATATGCCGATGGCAAGCCGCGTGGTTCAGATGACCGTTATTGATGTGCTGGCAACAGGCTTTACTCTTCGCCGTGGTTCTGGCTTCAGAGAAAACTTGAAACGTGTGAAGGAATCATTAAAAGATTCTCGATACGAAAAGTACTCGCAATTCTAATAAAAAACGGAGCTATTCAGCTCCGTTTTTTATTGTCTTTCTTTGTACGCTTAAGATTCATTACAACGCTAAATTGTCCAACTATTACCTTTCTCGGTGACAACATTCTCTGCCGCATAAGAATTGATGACGGAAAGCTTAGACTCTGAAGGCTCTTTAACTTCCGTTTGCTCGCCCACCTCACTCGTCACTTGTTCTAATATATGCGTCAATCTCTGAAACGTTAACGGCAACGGGTTTCCTTTTATCGCTACCGACTTCAATGCGTCTTCGGCCACCTCATCAAACATTGCATGATTTAACCCATAACTGGTCAAAGTAGGTATCGATAAGCAATCGAGTGTTTTAATAATCCAAGTAACTCCATCCATAATGGATGCATTGAGGTCATTGGTTACTATCTGTGACACCTTTCGGTAACGCGCAAGTATTTCGCTCTGTTGTGCTTCCGATGCTGCATTAATATTTTCCTGCATAACATAAGGTGCTAATCGGCCTGTAATTACACTATGCGGTGCATTCAGTTTGCCCCCTAGCGCTGACGCTAAACCATGCGCAGCTCCTAATTTAGCATTTGTGATTGCCATGCCGCCCAACATCGCTGCAAATGATAAATCAGCTCTCGCTTGATGGTCATCATCAAGACATGCTGAGATGACTGAACGACTGAGTCGACGCAAACCTTCTTCACAGATCATATCCGTCAGTGGGTTCGGGTCACCGCAAACATATGCTTCCATCAAATGGGTAAACGCATCCATAGCGCCTCTACCAGAAGTGGCTGCGTCGGTTGCGTAAGTCAATTCAGGGTCAACGATAGCTAAATCAGCCAACATTTCTGGGCTACGCAAACTCACTTTAACTTGGTCTTGCCCCGATTTCAGAACCGCATTTTTTGTCACTTCTGCGCCTGTGCTAGCCGTGGTCGGAATCGCGATAAAAGGAAGCGGTTTAGTTTTCAGCGGAACATTACGCCCAACGACTTCAACGTAATCATATACATCGCCTTGATTCGGAATAATTGCGGCCAATGCTTTACCCGTGTCTATGGCACTCCCACCTCCAAATGCGACCACCATATCCGGGTTAAAACGCCGACCAGAAATGGCGGCTTCCTCGATAATTTTGATGTTTGGTTCACCGCTTATCACCATATGTTGATAGCGCATTGACTGAGCCTCTAAAAACTCGATCACTTTCGTTGCTCTATCTAAGTTTTGCCCTGTCACTAGCAACACACTGTAACCAAACTGGTTAAGTGCGGTTAGCGATGGTATTAGCGAACCCTCACCAAACACTATCCGTGTTGAAGTCATAAACTGAAACATGAAAGCCCCTCCCTTACCCGTCTAAACTAAACGGTACAACTGACTCTTCGGTTGAAATCAAAATACTCAATAACAAATTGCCCTATCCTACGATTTAATACTTCGACAGAGTGCAACTTGTAACATACTAATTTGACAGTCTTTTAATACTACGTGTTGATTCACATTTTTGTCGAAAGTCGCGTCACAACTTCTGTAATCATCGTGAAATCATTCTATCGTTTAGCCAAATGTTTAATATTTCAACTGATAGGTTTTCTCTATTGGATTAAGAGGCAAATCCTACTTTATTTCCGAAACTCATTGAGGCATAGTTGGTTTCAAGAAAGTTTGGGGCTGATAAAGTGATACCACATCGAGTTCCCTCATCATGTATTTTGGAGAAATAAAATGTTTGTAGTTATCTTTGGTCGTCCTGCTTGCCCATTCTGTGTTCGTGCAAAAGAACACGCTGAAACTCTTAAAGCTAAGCGTGATGATTTCAACTACCGTTACGTAGACATCCATGCTGAAGGCATCAGCAAAGCTGATCTAGAAAAAACAGTTGGTAAGCCAGTTGAAACTGTTCCTCAAATCTTCGTAGACCAAGACCATATCGGCGGCTGTGATGATTTCGAAGCTTACGCGAAAGAAAACCTAGGTTTATTCGATTAATTTATCGATTAAATAGCAAATTTAACGGCCTGCATTTTGAATGCAGGCCGTTTTGTTTGGGCCGCAAAAAATAAAAGTCAATTCCTAGTAAAAAGCCAAAATAACGCTTATCTTTTTGTAAGATTCCGATACAATTCACCACTCATCCTTTCTGTCCTTCGCACAATATATTGAGCCACAGTTGTGAACATCGACGTTGTATTTTTGCTTGAGCAAAACCCTATTCTTCTTATTTTCGTAGTCCTCGCTATTGGCCTCGCTATCGGTAAAATCCGCTTTGGTAGCCTCCAACTTGGAAATTCAATTGGTGTCTTAATCACTTCTCTTGTTATGGGGCACTTAGGTTTCTCGTTCAACGCAGATGCACTGACGATTGGCTTCATGCTGTTCATTTATTGTGTCGGAATAGAAGCTGGCCCTAACTTTTTCGGGATCTTTTTCCGCGATGGCAAGCACTATCTCATCTTAAGCTTAGTAGTTCTCACCACTGCAATCGCGCTAACGTATTTCAGCAGTCACTACTTAGGGTTAGACTTTGGTTTATCCGCAGGGATGATGGCAGGAGCATTAACCGCAACGCCAATCTTAGTTGGTGCGCAAGACGCTTTGAACTCAGGGCTTGCAAGCGTTCCACGCAATATGGATATCAGCCTAGTAATCGAAAACCTTTCTGTTGGTTACGCAATGGCTTATTTGGTTGGCCTGATCAGCATGATTATGTTCGCCCGTTTACTGCCTAAACTGCAGAAGGTAAACCTGCATGATTCAGCCGAACAAATTGCACAAGAACGTGGTTTAGGAACATCTAGTCAGCGTAAAGTCTACTTGCCGATAATCCGTGCTTACCGTGTTGGGCAAGAGCTTATCGACTGGACTGATGGCAAAAACCTTCGAGAACTAGGCATTTATCGTCAAACAGGTTGTTATATTGAACGTATTCGTCGTAACGGTATCCTAGCCCATCCGGATGGGGATGCCATTCTTCAAGAAGGCGACGAAATAGCGCTAGTTGGCTTTCCAGATAGCCACGCACGTCTAGATCCAAGCTTTAGAAACGGTAAAGAAGTATTCGACCGTAATTTGCTCGACTTGCGTATCGTTGAAGAAGAAATCGTAGTAAAGAGCGATAACATTGCGGGCAAACGCCTTTCAGACCTAAACCTATCTGAATACGGCTGTTTCCTAAACCGTGTAGTCCGAGCCCAAATTGAAATGCCGATGGATCTCAACATTGTATTGGCGAAAGGTGATGTACTACAGGTAAGTGGCGAGAAGAGTCGTGTACACGGGCTTGCTGAAAAAATCGGTTTCATTTCGATTCACAGTCAAATGGCCGACTTAATGGCGTTCTGTAGTTTCTTTATCTTAGGTATTCTTTTTGGTTTGATCACCATGACCTTTGGCCAAGTATCATTTGGTCTAGGTAATGCTGTCGGCCTGCTGCTGTCTGGCATTACCCTTGGCTTCTTAAGAGCGAACCACCCAACATTTGGCTACGTCCCTCAAGGTGCCCTCAACATGGTTAAGGATCTTGGCTTGATGTTCTTTATGGTTGGTATCGGCTTAAGTGCAGGTGGCAAGATGTTCGAGCACCTCACACAAGTCGGCCCTCAAGTTCTGGGCATAGCATTAGTGGTCAGTGTGCTTCCTGTAATGTTTGCGTATCTTGTAGGCGCTTACGTGCTTAAAATGAACCGTGCGTTACTGTTTGGCGCCATCATTGGTGCACGTACTTGTGCTCCGGCTATGGACATAGTAAACGACTATGCGAAATCAACCATTCCCGCTCTCGGTTACGCGGGGACTTATGCGATAGCCAATATATTGATGACCCTAGCGGGTACCTTCATCATTATTTTAAACTGACAAACTTAAAGCCAATTAATATAGAAATTCAGATAAAAAAATAGGCGCTCAATGAGCGCCTATTTTGTATCAAGTGTCTGTGTTTAGTATTAGATGTCTGCTACATCAAACTCAACAGCTGGGTTTACGTCTGCTTCGTAATCCACACCTTCAACACCGAAACCAAATAGCTTCAAGAACTCTTCTTTGTACTCTACGTAGTCAGTCAGTTCTTTCAGGTTTTCAGTAGTAATTTGAGGCCATAGGTTACGACAATGCTCTTGAATGTCGTCGCGTAGCTCTAAATCATCAAGACGTAGACGGTTAACATCATCTACTTCTGCTGCGCTGCCGTCTTCTTTGTATAGACGTTGGCTGAACATGCGGTAGATTTGTTCCATACAACCTTCGTGGATGCCTTCTTCACGCATTTTCTTGAACACCATTGCGATGTAAAGCGGCATTACAGGAATTGCAGAACTCGCCTGAGTAACAACAGACTTAAGAACAGCGACGTTAGCAGTACCGCCAGTTTGGCCTAGCTTCTCGTTCAACGCTGCTGCTGCACGGTCTAAGTCCATCTTAGCTTTACCTAGCGCGCCATCCCAGTAGATAGGCCACGTTAGCTCAGTACCGATGTAGCTGTAAGCTACAGTTTTACAGCCTTCAGCAAGTACGCCAGCTTCAGAAAGTGCGTTGATCCAAAGTTCCCAATCTTCACCGCCCATAACTGTGACAGTGTCTTTGATTTCTTCTTCTGTCGCAGGCTCTACGCTTGCTTCGATGATCGCATCTTTGTTTGTGTCTACAGCGGTAGATGTGTAAGTTTCGCCGATTGGCTTAAGAGAAGAACGAATTACTTCGCCTGTCTCTGGCATTTTACGAACTGGAGACGCCAGTGAGTAAACCACCATATCGATTTGACCTAAGTCTTCTTTGATAAGGTCAATCGTTTTTTGCTTAGCTTCGTTAGAGAAAGCGTCGCCATTCAAGCTCTTTGAATATAGGCCTTCTTCTTTTGCTAGCTTATCGAAAGCCGCTGAGTTGTAGTAACCAGCTGTGCCTGGTTTTTTCTCAGTGCCAGCTTTCTCGAAGAAAACACCGATTGTCGAAGCGCCGCCACCAAATGCAGCCGCGATACGAGAAGACAAACCATAGCCACTTGAAGAACCAACCACTAGCACGCGTTTTGGTGCGTTAGCAATTGGGCCTTGAGCTTTGGTGTAAGCAATTTGTTCTTTTACGTTCGCTTCACAACCAACAGGGTGTGTTGTAGTACAGATGAATCCGCGAATTCGAGGTTTGATGATCATATTCAACTTCCTTAAAAAATCTTTCGTAGGATAAAAGTTTCATCTACAAATGGCATCTAATTTCTTCAAAATAGTCGTGTTTTTGCAAGTGGTTGGAGCACTATTCGTCTTTTTAGTTTCATTCTTTGCATTTTCACTTTAGTTAAGTCACTTTTCTAAGCCTAAAAAATAGAAAAGGCACCGATTATCGGTGCCTTTTTAGTCTGTCATTGAGAGTTAGATTAGTTCGTAGTGAGCTAAGCGACACTATCTAACTTTGGCTTTAGCTCTTTACGAGTCAGAGTTTCACTGAAATCGTGGCTAAAGTGGTCAACCTGAATCGCGGTGTAGCGAAGCTTGTCAGCTTCAACAATTTGGTCAACTTCAGATTGAGTCAGTACACCTGCTTCTAATGCTTGAGCCAATTTGTCTTCAAGAAGCCCTTTTCTCGCCACTTTGCCTTCTTTAGCTGCGCGCATAAGCTTTCTTTCTAGGCCTTTAATCTCGTACATTGCCACAAATGCTTTTTCCATAATGCCGACGCTATCATCATCCTCTTGGCCTACATAACATAGGTGAGTCAGACGTTCACGGTGAGCACCTGGAGTCATAATGCTTTCTGCAATCTTCATCGTTAGGTTGTCACTTGGTTTCTCGAAGTGATTACCAACAGGGAAGATTAGGCCTTTCAATAGACCGCCAACCGCTTTGCTTGGGAAGTTTCTGTACGCTTCTTGAAGCGATTTCGCTCCGTGGTGCAAACAGTGTTGAACAGCGTAATGTACGTAATCTAGGTCAGACTGTTGACGACCTTCATCTTCGTATTTCTTAAGCGCTGCAGAAGCCATGTATAGGTAGCTTAAGCCATCACCTAAACGCGCAGAGATAAGCTCTTTACGTTTCAACTCACCACCAAGTGTAAGCATTGCAAAGTCCGCACTTACGGCTAATGCACGGCTTAAACGAGTAAGGTCTTTGTAGTAGCGTTGAGTTGGCCCACTCATTTCGGCTTTGATAAAGCGAGAACCAGTTAATGCCGCACCAAATGCTCCGAAGGTATTTTTCGTTGCATGAGAGATATGTTTGAACAACAGCTTATCGAACTCTTTCGCGCCCTCTTTCTCATCAGGGTTAGCTGCCGCTTCCATTTCTTTCAGTACGTACGGGTGACAACGAGTTGCACCTTGACCAAAGATCATCAGGTTACGAGTAAGAATATTCGCGCCTTCTACTGTAATGGCTACCGGAATACCTAGGTAAGGAGCCACAAGGTAGTTCATAGGTCCATCTTGAATCGCACGACCAGAGTGGATATCCATCGAGTCATTAAGAATGGTACGCGCCATTTCAGTCATGTGATATTTAGCGATTGCCGTTACGATGCCCGGTTTCTCTTTCATATCCAGTGAAGTTGTCGTAAGTGTGCGAGTCGCTTCAAGTAGATAAGTTAAACCACCAATACGACCTAAGCTTTCTGCCACGCCTTCAAACTTACCAATCGACATGCCAAACTGCTTACGAACATAAGCATATGCGCCCGTTGTACGCGCTGTTAGATGCCCCATTGCAGTGCCAAGTGCTGGTAATGAAATACCACGACCTGCTGATAGACATTCAACTAGCATACGCCAGCCTTTACCTGCGTAATCTTGTCCACCAATTAGCCATTCCATTGGAATGAATACATCGTTACCACGTGTCGGACCATTCATGAATGCTAGTCCTAGCGGGTCATGACGCTCTCCAATAACCACACCTTCGTGATCAGCTGGGATTAACGCACATGTAATGCCGATGTCTTCTTTATCCCCAAGTAGCTTGTCTGGATCTTGAAGTTTGAATGCTAAACCAAGAACCGTTGCGACTGGTGCCAACGTAATGTAGCGCTTGTTCCAGTTTAGACGGATACCGAGTACTTCTTTGCCTTCGTGCATACCGTGACAAACTGTACCGATGTCAGGAATGCCACCCGCATCTGAACCCGCTTCTGGGCCCGTTAGTGCGAAACATGGAATGTCTGTGCCGTCAGCTAAGCGAGGCAGCCAGTAATCTTTTTGTTCTTGAGTACCGTAGTGAGAAAGAAGCTCACCAGGGCCTAAAGAGTTAGGAACCATAACCGAAACTGCAGTGCTGATACTGCGAGTTGCAATCTTAGTTACAATGGTCGAGTTAGCTAAAGACGAGAAGTTACGACCACCGTACTCTTTTGAGATTATTAACGAGAAGAAACGTTCTTTACGTAAATATTCCCAAACCTCTGGTGGAAGATCGCGGTCTTCTTTCACGATCTTATGATCGTCTAACATTGCCAGTAAGGTTTCCAGCTCATTATCCATAAACGACTGTTCTTCTGCCGTTAATTGTGGAGCCGGATATTGGTGTAGCTTCGTAAAATCTGGTTTACCTGAGAAAAGCTCACCATCCCACCATACGCTACCTGCTTCCATCGCTTCTTTTTCTGTACTAGAAAGCGGTGGTAATACTTTTTTAAAGAATTTAAAAGCAGGGTCGCTTACCCATTTTTGTCGTAGAGAGCTCATAGTTCAGATCCTTTTGTTCACTATTTTGGTTGTGACAATTTTGTATTTATTATTGATATTTTTAAGTTTAGTCGCCTGCTGATACACCGGCAGACAAATAAGGGATGAGTAGGTCGACCACTGCTTTTGCGTCTACTTTTTTCCCATAATCATTTTCTGCGATTTCTGCTAATGCTTGGCTTGAAGCCATAGTGAAAACGCAAGTTCCTAAGGTGAAGTGAAGCCTCCAGAATAGAAGCTCAGGCGTCAGCTTAGGGTTAGCCTTTAGAACAGAATCCGTAAACAGCTTGAGTACATCACTGTAACGAGTCGTTATGAACCAGCGTAAGTGACCTTGAACATCGGTATACCCTCGGCCAATTAACAACATAAAACGACTCGTTCCGTTCGGTCTCACATCGTTAAGTGAGCGAAGCGGTGCACGTAGCGATTCGAATACGTCTTCCATTTGATAGTCTTCGTTCAAATTGAGTGTGACTAGCGCATCTTGAAGAGCTGGCATAAACGCTTCTAGGTAGCGATCAAGTACCGCTCTTACCAACGTCTTTTTATCGCCGAAATGATAATTAACAGAGGCAAGGTTCACATTCGCTTTGCTTGTAATCGTTCTTAAGGATGTGTCATTGAAGCCATGCTCTGCGAACAAGCCTTCCGCGACATCTAGAATCTTTTCCTTAGTGCTACTTCTTGGTGCCATTTTAATCACTCGTATTAAACAACTGTTTGAAATATACGCATAGAACATTTAATTAACAAGCAATTAACATCACACTTTTGAACATTGGTCGTACCAGTTAACAGTTGTACGCCATAAACATTTGAATTGTATGAATTTGAAATTAAATACGAAAAAAGTTTATTTTCGATGGAACTGAATGGATAAACGTAAGTCTCACTTAGTGTAGAGAGCAGAGCATTTAGAGGTTTAACAGGCCGTCAAACTTGTTTCTATCTGTCTCTCCAACGCTGCTTTTTCTAAATTAACTCCTATGTTTGTATCCGCCCAAACCGACTTGGTTTGGGCTTTTTTTTGCCACTTTTTGGGCTAACACGTGTATTTAATCAACAATTGAAAAGATGTTTTAAAACACTAGAGAATGCTGAATTGAATGTTCCATGAACACACAATTAAGTTGTCTAGCCCAAGCTAAAGAGGACTGACCCATAAGGTTAATTCCGCCTCACCTCAGTTCGAATACTTAACTCAAACAGGTATTGCCACTTTCATTCAATGAATGGGGCTTCGATTGCGAGCCCGAAAATTTGACTTTCACTCGTATCGCTTTAGCCAACAAAAAAACGTTACCTGCTAGCCCAGCGTTGAAGAAAACGCTCACTAGCAAAAACTGCCCATTGGAGAATTAAGGATTGGAAAGTGTCTGGTGATGAACTTTCACTTCGCAGCCGAAGCGAAGGTAACGTAGGTATCTCAATGTCACGACACTGACACAGAGAGCTGAGAACTAAATACAGCGAATTTGTGCTGATTGTTCAAAAGTAAATGATGCTGGTTGCGCTGTTCGAAATGGTCACAGAATTAAAAATGGTTAATAGCGATTGAAATTCATAGCTTACCGTGACTGACACTTCACTCCCTAACGAGTTGTCTGGAGACCAGGTCACCGTTGTTGTCACGCTTTGAAGCGGTATGCTTTGATTCACGTAATTGCCCACACTGGTCTCTGTCGCCGGGGCATCGCTTTTTCTTAATGTATCCGTTGCCGCTTGTGCCCCTCTGACGGAAGCATATCGAGCGCCTTCTCGGGCATAATGAGTCACTACGCCATTGGAATAGATAAAGCGTGCACCTTCTACAATCGCAAACAATACAAATAAAAAGACGGTTGCCACGATGGTAAATTCAACAATCGCTAAGCCACGATTTTTTGAGCGCTTTTGCCTAAAGCCAAAATGAAAAGGTTTCATTGTGCACGGTACCTCGCCAACCTAGTGATGGTCACTTGATCAGGTATGTGTAAGTAATTACTGGTACTGTAAAAATTCCTTGTAACGGAAGTTTGGATATAAACTTCTTTTTCTCCACTGCATGTCTGGGAACACACTGCAGCCGTTGGTTCACCTAAGGAACCACCGCCGTTAAACACGCTGGAGTCATAACAACGGCACAGCCTTTCAGTCACGATTGTAATTGCATCGGTTTGCCCACTCTTCACATTCAAACTGGCGGAATCTTTTTTAGCGATGGTAGACATAGCAGTTTGATCCATTGTTTTTTCCACATCACTGGCATAAAAGAAGCCATATCCCGTAGATGATGCGGCGGCACTCGTCGTCACTATTGATTCGTACATTACTCGCCCAAAATCAACCGCGAGCAGTGAGAGCACAAGCAAAATTGGAGTAACAACGGTTAACTCAACCGCTGCAAAACCTGATTGATTGTTTGCCTTCCTAGCCATAACAACTCCTTTGTTCTATTCGACTAAACTAATTCGGCTATATGGTGATGAACCACTTAAACCTGGTGAGTTCGAATCGTGTGTCACAGACAATGAGGAATCACTCGCCACCAACAAATACTTGGTAATAAACACGCCATTAGATGCTGTAACATCAGTATTACTGGAAATATCTAAGTACTGACTCGGCGCATAAAATACACCTGAAAATTCAGCGCTTGCACTACTGTTTATCGAATTGACAGGGTCATCTTGAGGCTTAGATGTTTCTGGAGCATCTTGATCTGTGTACCAAAAGATATCTTCAAAATCGTCTTCGATTAAGCTTTCGCAGCTCGTTGAGCTTGCTTGACTACATGCCGCTAGTTCTAAAGTCCCTGAGGACTTCACCTCCAACGGGTTAAACTCTTCTTTGTCATAGCTACTTCCATAGTTACTGCATGCTTTTTTAGCACAAGTGTTATAGATGAATATCCCATCACCAGTAAGCTCTGCATCACTGCCATCAACAACCAACCCTCCACCTTGTAATATATAGGTGCCTGGTTCCATTGTGACTTCAGCATCACCTTTAACGAAAATGCCTCCACAATAATTTCCGGGGTATATCGTCTTTTTCTGTGAGTCAACCTCATATGGCTCATAAATACCACCACCTTTACTACTTCCATGATAGTCGCAGTCGCCATAGGTGAAGCTTGGTGCAGCCAAACTGCCTAACGGATCGCTAACCGAGGCGGCTCCTTCGTTGGCTTCAGGAGAAATCGTACTGCCACTTTTATGAGCGCCGCCCACCACATCCACACTCGAACCCTCAACCTTGGAACCACTATCAACATACAATCCGCTATTGTTAGTGGAATTGGCGTGGATACCGCAATTTGCTACAAGTTCAGAGCCACTGGAAACGTGAAGCGCTTTTTCATGACTATTACCCAGTGCATACACACAAGCACTACTCGGGATTACCCCATTGGCAACAGCACGTGCTGAATAATTGATTTGATTATGACCGAGAAGTTTAATAAAGACGGTAGAGATATCGTGAGTGATCACGACTTCAACAAAACCACTATCACCGGAGTAGTAGCCACTAGTGGGGGGAGAATTAACCGAAACTTTCACGTTGTCGACGCCATCTTCAAAGCCATGCTGTTCGGCTTCATACAAAGCGTATCCTTGAACATCTGCATCAGTATGACCATAGTAGCGTTCAAACGCACCAGCTAGCGCTGCTGAGTCGGCAGCAGTTTGCGCTTGGCGTACACCTGAAAATGCCAGACCTGTATCAATCGCCAGTCCAACCATGCCAATTAAAAACAGAAAGGCAACGGTAAAGAATACGCTTATAAGTCCCTTTTGATTCGATATCTTTGGTTGCATAGAGCAGCTTAGTAAAAATTAGCCTAATACAAACTTAGTCCAAAAAGGCCATATTTTCCTCCAGTCCTTTGAACAGAAAGCCCCCTTCTACGGAGGCTCTTCCTTAGCTTGCTATGCCATCAAGCGGCATCATTTTTCAAGATTTCACTTAATGCCGCGAGGTTATCCAAACTATCGTCAACGATATGATCGCTAAGCTGATCTCTGACGTCTTCTAGTACTATGGTTTGCTCACCACCATCATGCTCAAAGCTCATTACTAAATTATCATCTTGTAGTTCAGCGTCTATTTCAGGAATCAGGTCATCTATCGAGTCGCTATCGGTTGAATCTAGAATTTCTGTTAAATCAATAAGATCTTCGCCAACTGAAAATTCCTTCACAACATCAACGCTATTATCAATAGAAGAGTCCAACCACTCAAAAATGTTATCTTCTGCGTTACCTATAAGAAGGTCGTTACCCAGCGTCGCTTCAAAGTCTGACGATTCCGGATCGCTAATGACTTGATAAGGGATAGCGTCTTCTACATCTAAGGTCACCGTCTCGACGCTACTCACTTCACCCGTAGAATCAACGACTTGATAATCAAAGCTATCTTCTGTTACTTCTAAATCACCAGCGATGTATCTGAGCTCCCAATTTCCTCCTTTAGAATTCGAAAACTCCACTTTTTCAATGAGTTGCCCTGGTGATGAAAAGGTAAACTCATAGAAAATATTAGTATTACCAACATCTCCTACTGGTTTCTCATACTCTACCTCTTCAGAACTTCCATCAACGAAATAAAACGTCGCTACAATCTCATTCGCTTTATTGGCATTAAAGGCACCGCCAACGCCATCTAAACCGAATCTTACCTCTGCGGTAGGGTTCTCTTCGAAATCAACAATTAAAGTTTCCTTGGCGTTAATCCCATTGCCATCCGCATCCCCGATTCCGTATCCAACGTGCGGTTTACCTCCTTCATATTGTTTAAGAGGTTTGCTATTGGAGTTTTCAATTTCAACAAAGACCGAGTTACCATTTGTCAGCTCAATTTCTCGCTTCATACCACCGGTACCTAATACCGCTTCACCCCAGTTGTAGAAACCATCGTCCGACATTGGAGTGTCTTCACTAGGCTCTTCTTTAATACCTAATACAAATTCGTCCCCTGCTCCCGCTACATAGCTAATACCAGAGTGGTCAAACTGCGTTGCATCTGTTACGTCACTTTCCACAACCTCTCGCGTGACACCGTCACTATTTGTATATAGTAATGTACCCGTCGCAGGGAGTTCCTTAATCACAATATGTAGGTCTAATCCATTGTGATCATCTTCAATATCTGAGATGCGGTCTTGCGCTGCTATTGAAGAATTAAACGTAATGGCTGTCTCAACGCCACAATAGTGGATGTTTTCGTCGTCGTCGTCGTCGTCGTCATCGTCGTCATCGTCATCGTCATCGTCATCGTCATCGTCATCGTCATCGTCATCGTCATCGTCATCGTCATCGTCATCGTCATCGTCGTCGTCATCGTCATCGTCATCGTCATCGTCGTCGTCGTCGTCATCGTCGTCGTCGTCATCGTCGTCGTCATCGTCGTCGTCATCGTCGTCGTCATCGTCGTCGTCATCGTCGTCGTCATCGTCGTCGTCATCGTCGTCGTCGTCGTCGTCGTCATCGTCGTCGTCATCGTCGTCATCGTCGTCGTCATCGTCGTCTAAGGCGTCTACGATCACATCATCTTCTTCATCCTCACAAATATGTGTATCTCCCGATGCATCAACGCTGAAGCTTGTTGCAACCGGAGCATCGTTGGTACCGTTTATCGTAATTTCGATTACGTGCTCTACGCCATCTGTGGAAGTCACTGTAAACAACTCAGTAATTGTTTCTCCAGTATTAAGATGTTGTACTAAATCGTTGTTGACCGTGTATGTCCAAGCACCGTTAGCCGTGATCAAAAGCGCCCCCAACGCACTGCCATTGGTTGAACCATCGGCTTTAAAGACGCCTGTTGGATTAAACGCCGGGGTATCGCTGGTATCGGGATCGGTGATGGTCAGTGAACCTGTGGTTTCAAGGTTATTGGACTCTTCATCGACACCCACATCTTCGGTGACGCTACCGGTATCGCTGTCCCCTTCTCCGACGCTGATTTCAGAAGGATCATCCGCCCCGTTAATCGTAATCGTCACTTCACTGGTGGTGCCATCGGTGGCACTCACGGTATAAATTTCAGTGACGGTTTCATCGTCGTCTAGGTATTGCACCAAGTCGTTATCGACTGTGTACGTCCAATCACCATCGGCGGTAATGGTCAAGGCACCCAACGCGCTGCCATTGGTTGATCCATCGGCTTTGAAGACACCCGTTGGATTAAACGCAGGCGTATCGCTGGTATCGGGATCGGTGATGGTGAGTGAGCCTGTGGTCTCAAGGTGATTGGACTCTTCATCGACACCGACATCTTCGGTGACGCTACCAGTATCGCTGTCCCCTTCCCCGACGCTGATTTCAGAAGGATCATCCGCCCCATTTATCGTGATGGTCACTTCACTGGTGGTGCCATCGGTGGCACTCACGGTATAAATTTCAGTGACGGTTTCATCGTCGTCTAGGTATTGAACTGCATCGTTATCAACTGTGTACGTCCAATCGCCATCGGCGGTAATGGTCAAGGCACCCAACGCACTGCCATTGGTTGAGCCATCGGCTTTAAAGACACCTGTTGGATTAAACGCAGGCGTATCGCTGGTATCGGGATCGGTGATGGTCAGTGAACCTGTGGTTTCAAGGTTATTGGACTCTTCATCGACACCCACATCTTCGGTGACGCTACCGGTATCGCTATCCCCTTCTCCGACGCTGATTTCAGAAGGATCATCGGCCCCATTTATCGTGATGGTCACTTCACTAGTGGTGCCATCGGTAGCACTCACGGTGTAGATTTCAGTGACGGTTTCATCGTCGTCTAGGTATTGAACTGCATCGTTATCGACTGTGTACGTCCAATCGCCATCGGCGGTAATGGTCAACGCACCCAGCGCGCTACCATTGGTTGAGCCATCGGATTTAAAGACGCCTGTTGGATTAAACGCTGGCGTATCACTGGTATCGGGATCTGTGATGGTGAGTGAGCCTGTGGTCTCAAGGTTATTGGACTCTTCATCGACACCGACATCTTCGGTGACGCTACCAGTATCGCTGTCCCCTTCTCCGACGCTGATTTCCGAAGGATCGTCAGCCCCGTTAATCGTGATGGTCACTTCACTGGTGGTGCCATCGGTGGCACTTACGGTATAAATTTCAGTGACGGTTTCATCGTCATCCAGGTATTGAACCAAGTCATTATCAACTGTGTACGTCCAATCGCCATCGGCGGTAATGGTCAGTGCACCCAACGCGCTACCATTGGTTGAACCATCAACTTTAAAGACACCCGTTGGATTAAACGCCGGGGTATCGCTGGTATCGGGATCTGTGATGGTGAGCGAGCCAGTGGTCTCAAGGTTATTGGACTCTTCATCGACACCCACATCTTCAGTGACGCTACCAGTATCGCTGTCTCCTTCTCCGACGCTGATTTCCGAAGGATCATCCGCCCCGTTGATCGTGATGGTCACTTCACTGGTGGTGCCATCGGTGGCACTCACGGTATAAATTTCAGTAACGGTTTCATCGTCATCTAGGTATTGCACCAAATCGTTATCGACTGTGTACGTCCAATCGCCATCGGCGGTAATGGTCAACGCACCCAGCGCGCTGCCATTGGTTGAGCCATCGGCTTTAAAGACGCCTGTTGGATTAAACGCAGGCGTATCGCTGGTATCGGGATCGGTGATGGTCAGTGAGCCAGTGGTCTCAAGGTTATTGGACTCTTCATCGACACCGACATCTTCGGTCACGCTACCGGTATCACTGTCCCCTTCCCCGACGCTGATTTCAGAAGGATCGTCAGCCCCATTTATCGTGATCGTCACTTCACTGGTGGTGCCATCGGTAGCACTCACGGTATAAATTTCAGTGACGGTTTCATCGTCATCTAGGTATTGAACTGCATCGTTATCAACTGTGTACGTCCAATCACCATCCGCGGTAATGGTCAAGGCACCCAACGCGCTGCCATTGGTTGATCCATCGGCTTTGAAGACGCCTGTTGGATTAAACGCCGGCGTATCGCTGGTATCGGGATCAGTGATGGTGAGTGAGCCAGTGGCCTCAAGGTTATTGGACTCTTCATCGACACCCACATCTTCAGTGACGCTACCAGTATCGCTGTCTCCTTCTCCGACGCTGATTTCCGAAGGATCATCCGCCCCGTTGATCGTGATGGTCACTTCACTGGTGGTGCCATCGGTGGCACTCACGGTATAAATTTCAGTGACGGTTTCATCGTCATCCAGGTATTGCACCAAATCGTTATCGACTGTGTACGTCCAATCGCCATCGGCGGTAATGGTCAACGCACCCAGCGCGCTGCCATTGGTTGAGCCATCGGCTTTAAAGACGCCCGTTGGATTAAACGCCGGGGTATCGCTGGTATCGGGATCGGTGATGGTCAGCGAGCCTGTGGTTTCAAGGTTATTGGACTCTTCATCAACTCCAACATCTTCGGTGACGCTACCAGTATCGCTGTCCCCTTCTCCAACGCTGATTTCAGAAGGATCATCCGTCCCGTTAATCGTGATGGTCACTTCACTGGTGGTGCCATCAGTGGCGCTCACGGTGTAGATTTCAGTGACGGTTTCATCGTCGTCTAGGTATTGCACCAAGTCGTTATCGACTGTGTACGTCCAATCGCCATCGGCGGTAATGGTCAACGCACCCAGCGCACTACCATTGGTTGAACCCTCGGCTTTAAAGACGCCCGTTGGATTAAACGCTGGCGTGTCGCTGGTATCGGGATCGGTGATGGTGAGTGAGCCTGTGGTCTCAAGGTTATTGGACTCTTCATCGACACCGACATCTTCGGTGACGCTACCAGTATCGCTGTCCCCTTCTCCAGCGCTGATTTCAGAAGGATCATCCGCCCCATTAATCGTGATGGTCACCGTGGTTTCGGTTACTCCATCCGCACTTACAACAGTAAATACATCGTCAATGGATTCCCCATCATCGAGGGATTGTATGTCTGACTGTTGATTATCCGCAATGTACTCCCAGTCGCCCGTTGAGTTAACAGTTAGTGTTCCGAACTCTCCCTCGATAACGTCAGCAGTAAACAACTCATCTCCGGCATCCCCGCCTACTCCGGGAGCTAACGTTCCATTTATGATTAAGTTATTACCATTTAGATCAGAGTCTTCTTGCACTTCACCAGAATCAGGCTGCAGTGTCGGCACGTCATCAGTACCATTAATGTTAACGGTAATGACTTGAGTGGTACCATCCGACGTAGTGACTTCAATAGAATCCGTATTGGTATCTCCGACCCTTAATTCGTCAAAAGCTTCATTCGCGGTGAAAGTCCAGTTACCATCTGCATCAATTGAGAAAGTACCAAAACCATTGTCACCTGGTGCATCGATTATCGGAATAAAAGTCACATCGGGATCATCAACCGTTAGCACCCCGCCAGTAACAATAGGCGCATCAGTTTCATCTTCACTGACTATTGTCACCCCTGAAATCAATGCCTGAGCAATAATCGCGACCAATGCTAGACTTTGCGTACTTGAAAGCCCTTGAGACTCCAAGCCTTGTGTTTCAAAATCTGTTGATGCCTGCGTTTCCGCTCCTGTCCTTTCAATATCTCCAGACCCAGTTAGACTAGACCCGTTTTGCCCACCAGCAGCTGTCGCGAAATCTTCACCTTGTTGAGTAGGATCGACACCTTGTTCTATTTGTTCTATTAGCTGGCCAATCACATCATCCAATACGATGTCTGTCGATTGCTGTTGATCATCAAATAGTTGGGCGCTGATATCAGTTTCACCAGCCGCGCCTTCCCCAAGATCCACCAATAGATCACCTGGCCCAGGCTGTTCACCTGGTTCAAGTCGTCGCATGTTCCCTTGTGAATCGAGAACCACTGCACCATTTGCATGGGCAAGAATTGTTAGGTTTGTGAGCTTCATAATCTTTTTCCCTATAACCCATACGACAACCCCTTTCTGTAGGGCGCACGCAAGGCGCTGACTACATTTGTCGCATCTGTTAAATCTAGCTCACACCTACTGACAATCAACTCATTAGCAAAATAAAAATCAATGTGAATGTCATTTTGTCAAATAAAACACCAATTTATATAAAAAACATTTGATATGGTTCTCAATTTTATTTTTTTAAACTAAGCTTCGATTAGTGAAAGTTTACTTATGTAACCTATCAATAAGTGTGAGGCTGGCAACATATCGATGCGTAGTAAGTGGAAGGAGTACTACTTTGAAATTGATAAAACTAACGTTGATTGGGTACTTAGTTTCGTGTGCTAGTTCATTGTCGGCTCAAACTCTTGAGCAGTCAGTGGCTATTACTCTGGCGACTAACCCACAAATCAAAAGTATTTTTAATGAATTCGTAAGTACCAAAAAACAAAGTGAAGCAGCAAGCGGCGCCTATCGCCCAAGCATAGATCTAGATGCGGGCATAGGTTACGAAGGCATTCGCCCTGTACCGGCAAACGGGGATGATACGGATCTTACGAGAAAGGAAGCCAGTGTTACGCTCACCCAATTACTTTGGGATGGATCTGCAACATTCAACGACATTGATCGGGCTGCAGCAAATGCTGAATCGGTACGATTACAACTATTAGCAGATGCAGAAGATAAGGCACTAGAAGTCACTCAAATCTATCTAGATGCGGTCAAAGCATCCGAAGTGCTTGCCCTATCTGAAAGTAACTTGTCAGTCCATAAACGCATATTTAAAGACATCCAACGTAGAGCAGAGTCTGGATTAGGGTCTACAGCCGATTTGTCGCAAGTGGAAGCTCGTATCGCAAAAGCGCATGGTAATTTACTGGCCGCTCAAAATAACTTGGTCGATACCCACACTCAGTTCCGCCGTATTGTTGGGCAAGAACCTCTTGGTTTAGTCTATCCGAGAGCCGATATATCGAAACTACCTTTATCTTTGACCGACGCCGTCGTATTTGCATTTGATAATCACCCAGTCATTAAAATCTCTGCTGCTGATGTGGATTCAGCACATTATCAATATAAACAATCTAAAGGTGTTAACTACCCAACTATCTCCATCGAAGCTTCTCAAACCTGGCGAGATGACGCCGCTGGCGACGAAGGTTCGAGTCAAGAAACGTTAGCTATGCTACGTATGCGCTACAACCTATACAACGGTGGTTCTGATAGTGCTCGTAGTGAAAGTGCGGCTTACCAATTGAACAAAGCAAAAGACTTACGAGACAGAGCCTACCGTCAAGTTGAAGAAGGGCTTCGCCTTTCATGGAGTGCATTAGATCTCACGCTACAACAAAAGAACTTCTTAGCCGACCATGTAGATTCTGCAGCCGAAACCGTTATTGCTTATGAAAAACAATATCGCATTGGTCAACGGACATTACTGGATTTACTCAATACTGAAAATGAGCTCTTTGAGGCGAGGAAAGACTATTTGGATGCTCACTACTCTGAGCAATACGCGAAATATAGAGTGCTCAATGCCACAGGTAGTTTACTTGATGCCCTACTGGTCGACATTCCAGAAGAGTGGACTGAAAGAGTGGAGTACTGAACATGAAATACTTTATCGCACAATCAATGATTCTCACGTTACTTATCAGCGGCTCAGCTTTGGGTTACGATGAAGTAGCTTATATTGAAACACCCGTCGCAGACCAAATCTCCGACCTCACGGATGACGATAATGACGGCGTCGTCAATGCTAGAGACATTTGCCCCGGAACCCCATCTAGCTCGCAAGTAGATAATGATGGCTGCGGAGAGTTATTACGTTCCGAAGAAGTGAAGCAACTTAAAGTCCTTTTCGCACATGACTCCTATGAAATTAACCCTATCTTTGCTGATCAAATTCAGACCATGTCCGAGTTCTTGAAAACCTACAATTCTGCGTCAATAGAGATTCAGGGCTATGCCAGTAAAGTCGGCGCACCAGAATACAACTTAGAACTCTCTAAAAAACGAGCTCACGCCGTTGAAGACAGACTCTTATCTTATGATATATCTTCCAACCGAGTCCGTATCGTTGGGTATGGGGAAAGCCGATTAGAAGATCAGGGCGACGATGATATTGCTCATGCCGTCAACAGAAAAGTCACCGCGACAGTTGTTGGCTTAAATGAAGAGGTATTAGAAGAGTGGACTATTTTCACTACATTAGAGAAATGATATTAACGTTTAACAAAACTAAAAAGCCCATGCAGATAACTGCAGGGGCTTTGTTCTATTTACTTCGTTAAGATCTAGCTTGTTTTCTTCGGTAATGAGAAATGCAGTAATGCGTAACCGATGATCGCTGCAGTTGTTGATCCCATTAAGATACCTAAGCGAGCGAATGTATCGAATTCTACATTGGCAGAACCAAACGCTAGCGATGAAATGAAGATAGACATCGTAAAGCCGATACCACACAACACCGACACTGCAAAGATATGGATGAAGTTCACCCCTTCTGGCAGCTTAGCCACACCTAACTTAACCGCAGCCCAGCTAAAGCTAAAGATACCTAATGGCTTACCAATCAACAGGCCTAATGCAATACCTAGCGGTAGCATGTCTGTCAGGCTTGATAAAGAGATACCTTCAAGAGAGATACCCGCGTTAGCAAATGCGAAGATAGGTAGTATTGCGAATGCTACATAAGGGTGCAATGCGTGCTCTAAGTGCTTCAGCGGTGAATGCTCACCTTTGTTACCTTTCAGCGGGATTGCAAAACCTAGTACTACACCAGCTAACGTTGCGTGTACGCCAGACTTAAGAACCGCAAACCAAAGAATCACACCTGCGATGATATAAACGCTAAGTTTGGTTACTTTCTTGGCATTCAACATAAACAGGACACCTGTCATGATAAAGCCAACGGTAAGTGCCATCGTAGATAGATCGCCTGAGTAGAACAGCGCAATAATAACCACAACACCTAAATCATCGATGATCGCTAGTGCAAGTAAGAACACTTTCAAACTAACCGGAACACGAGGGCCTAGTAACGCCATGATACCTAATGCGAATGCAATATCTGTCGCAGCTGGAATTGCCCAGCCTTGAATTGCTTCAGGGTTGTCCATGTTGAAGAACACGTAAACCAATGCTGGCGCTAACATACCACCAACAGCGGCAATCGCTGGGAAGATAGCGGTTTCTTTAGATTTGAGCGCACCTTCCAAAAGTTCGCGTTTCACTTCTAAGCCGATAAGCAAGAAGAAGATAACCATTAGACCGTCGTTGATCCAATGAGAGATAGACATACCTGCTACGTAGGTATGTAGAGTATCCTGATAAATTCCGTTTAGCGGAGAGTTTGCAACAGTCATAGCAATCGCAGCTGCGATTACAAGAATAATCCCGCCTGCAGATTCCATTTTAAAGAAGTCACGAATGACATCGTTCATGATTTCGCCCTTATATTTATTATTTAAATAAACGAACAACAAAGAATAGCCCTGAGTGTATAGCTAACCAAAACTAAGCAGTAATCACTTCTTTGGAGGTTTAACTTCGGTTTTTCCTACAAATACTAAACAATACGACGTATATTCCATTAGTCAACTGGGTTCTTTTCTAATTATAGAAGACATCGTTAAATCTAGTATGCATATGTTTTAAAAAGATAAAACCTACAGATAAAAAAAAGGCCTCAAATTGAGGCCTTGTATATCATTAGTATCCGGTGAGCTGCATAAAACCTTTGGCTTCATGGCTTCCGCTTGCTGTTATGGGTCCTTCCCAGTAAGGAATTACAAATGGTAACCACATATCTCGGCGAACGATACGTGTTGTCAGGTTAATATCGTGCTCTTTGACATTAATAATCCACTGTAACGGCAATCTTCTACCATTCATCAAGGTCGAATTTTGCAATGGAGTAATTTCTATATCATCTTCAGTTAACTGAATGACTTTTCCAGAACGAGTTGCCAATGTACCGAAGACATAAGGTAACTGCTGATTATGCCGGTAGCGGTTGATACTCAACGATTTACCATCGTCTAGATTAAAGACAAACCAATCCCAGCCTTGTTGCCCCTCACCTAACAGCCCGCTTCCCCACTCTTTGTGAAGCCAAGCATTACCTTTCACTCGAATCGTTCGACCGTCTAACTTCAATACCCCAGATACCGCTAGGAAAGGCGCACTAAAGTTGTAAGATGCCACAGGCAATAAATCATGTTTTTGCTGGTAGCCTTTGTCGCCATTAAGCACGTAAGGCCCTTTAGCCGTTGTATTAAGCGCTAAACCGAAAGTATCGGTATTCGCTTTAAGTTGCCCTGGGAAAGGTGTGCTGCTCAGAGAGCGCCAATTCCAGTTATCAATCCAAATTCTAAATGGGCGATTACTCATGCCCGCTTGGCCGATTCCACCGCGAGCCAAACGCTGCTCTTTCCACACTCTAGATTTGGAGGTAATGACAACATTAGCAATATACAATTGCGGGCTTTGCCAACCAGTGGTTTCTCTTTCATCTGTTGCGATACGGAAAAAGCTCCATTGGATGAAGTACTTTTCGCCAGATTCACTTTCTACAGAAGCAAAGTAATGCCACCACTCGTGCTGAAAATCAGGGTGGAATTGGAAATCATTAGGTAAAGAGATATTGCGGTCCGGCAGGACAGGTTCAAATACCTTCTTATTCTCGCTCACCAAAATGGCATTAACTTCATTGACGCCCTTACCACCGACATCTTTCAAAAATGAAAAATACACTCCGGTAGCAATTAAGGCGACAAAAATGCCGATTGCAAATAATGAGGAAACCACTCGAAGCAGTGAACGCTTAGACATTTACAGAGCATCCCTTAACGATTTCATTGGTGTGTTTCGAATCATTCTTAGCACTGGTAGCGCACCTGCCAACATTAATGCCGCCATAGCCCAACTGAAGGTGACCAAATAATCCCAAGGGATCACTTGTAAGCCTAACGACCAGCCGAATGACTGCTTAATCACGATATCTACAATAAGGCTTGCTAGCGCTAAGCCTAAAGGTATAGCAATTAATGATGAGATAAGTCCAAAAACAAAAAGCTGCAGGCTACCAATCAATATCAACTCTTTTCCGGACATTCCCAAACATCGCAGCAGGGAGATATGACGCTGCCGTGAGACCTCGCCTGCGACTGTCGCGAAGAAAATACCAAACACTGCAATCACTAATGTAATGTTGCCTAACGTATCTGCTATCGCAAACGTACGGTCAAACACACGCATCGCTTGGCTATGAATATTATTGTTATCAAAAATACGTTCAGAATTTAACCTAAAGACGGTTTCTAACCTTTGTCTTAAGCCTTGAGGATTTACATTGTCTTCCAGCAGCACACCAAGCCCAACATTACCCGTACCGGCAAAACCAAAGAGCCAATTGCGGTGAGACATCATGACTTGATGATAAGGATTACCGTAATCGTAATAAACACCAACGACTTGCCAACCAGAGCCTAAGTTATCGTAAAGATCGATGTAATCACCCGGGCGTAAATCCAGCTTCAAGGACATAGATTCGCTGATCATCACGCCTTTTGAATGGTGTAAGTGATACCAATAATTTGGAATACCAAGCTTAATGGTAAGCGCATCTAACTCACCTTCAGAGGCCCCCGTGCTGACCACTTGAATATTGCCCTTTGGCGTCGCGATATCTTTTTCCCAGCGCCACCAAACCGAATCAACTTCAGGCTGCTCTGAAAGCCAATTGCTCATTCGGGCAGCTGCATTGTTGGTTGGGTAAATATACAAATCGGCCGCAAGCCTTTGGGTGAGCCACTTATCCGTAGTATCCCTAAAGCTTCCGACCATAGTTTCCACGCCAATGTTGGCACTTAATGCCAACATAAATGCCATGGTTGCAACGCCGCGGTAACTCATACTTGCAGCTGCATCAGCAAAGAACCAACGAGCGCGCACCCATTTAAGCGAATAGGATAAGCTGTTAAATAGCTTCCACATCACGAATGGTGTAAACAGAGCCACACTCACGAGCATTAAAGCGATGATGGCAAAACCAGATTCTTGCGTTTGCGGTGCTTGATAAACGGCCACTGCCGCCACGCAAAATGCACAACCGATCAGCGCTTGCCACGTGAACTCAGTACCTGCAAATCGAACAAGAGATAGACGAGAAGATAACCGAATCGGCTGTGATTTTAGTAAGCGAATCAACGGCCACGCACAAGCTAAGAATGCACCAGCTAATGTCATGACTAAGCTATAACCACTCCACTTCCAGCTCCACTCAATTGTTAAACCAACATCGGCGTCGTAGAGATCGCCTAAACTCGACGACACTGCTGGCAATAACTGATTGGCTAAAGCTAAACCAAAAACATTGCCGCATAACCAACTGATGATCACCAGTAGGAATAATTCAAAACACAGAGCTTTAGTTAACTGCCAACCAGACACACCCGTTTGTCGCAAGATACCTACCAACGGCTGGCGTTGAATAAACGACAAAGACATTGCTTGATAGAAAATAAATAAACCGACTACGAACGACAGCATGCCCATCGCGCTCAAATTCATGTGGAATGCATTAGTTAACGACTCCAACTCTGTTTTCGAACTACGCGAAATGCTCATTCCGTTAGGAAGCATATTTTTTAAGCGTTGGAATTTCTCTGGAGGCATGTCGCCACAGGCAATCACTGACAAACCAGAACTGCGTTTTAACATTCGAAGAAGAGAAATATCGGCCATTAAGCGCGTGCCATTGATCAAGCCTCGCTCATCAACAACAATCGGCCCCAATTGGGAGCCGTCTTCAAGCGGAATATAGTCGCCACTGCTCCATCCCATATGTTGGGAAAGATCTTGGCTGACGAGTATCGGGTATGGGGGGCGCATTAAACCTAGTGTTGTCAGCTCTTTTAAAGCGACACCAGGCTGAAGTTGTAGCATTGCAACCGGATCAAGCCCCACCAACATTAGGCTATCGCCTTCATCAGTGTTTACACGGTGATTATCAAAAGGAGCGCACTGCTGAAAGCCTTCACGCCTAAGCTGAATATAGAAACCTTGCGGAATTTTATTAGCGTTATGCTTAGGACGAATACGATAAGGAAGCGGATTCGAAAATAATCGTTCACCATTGGTATAACTTTGTTTCGCATGCTGGTTAATAGCAGTTACGCCAACCAACAGAGAAACACCAAGGGTTAATCCAAGCCAAACGAGGATAATTTGTAGCGGGTAACGACGGTAGTGACCAAGTAGCGCTTTAACTACGGGCCATAACATGCAGTTGCCCTCCTTGTAGTCGAATTCTGCCATCCATATGCAAAGCAACTTTCTCACTGTGCGTCACTAGAAGTAACGTACATTCTAATTCGCGAGCCAATGACGTTAATAGACGCATCACTGCTTCTGCATTACGCTCATCTAGACTACCAGTAGGCTCATCGGCTAATAGAACTTTAGGCTCCATATAAAGAGCGCGAGCAATCGCAGCACGTTGCTGTTGTCCACCAGACACTTCTTCAGGGTAACGACCTAATAAAGGCATAAGATCTAATGCAGATAGAATTTGGCGCCATAAGCCTTTGTCTTCAGGTAAACCTTTCAGTTGTCTACAAAAGCGGATGTTGTCGGCGATATTCAACGTCGGCAGCAAATTAAACTGCTGGAAGATATGACCGATATTATTGCGACGATAAGCAGTACGCTTGAGCTCAGGAGAATTGTGCATTTCGAAGTTAGGGAAAGAGATTTCCCCTGAGTCTGCAAGGTCCAAACCTGCAATCAGGTTAAGCAATGTGCTTTTTCCGGAACCGCTTTCTCCCATTAACGCTAACTGATCACCTTGATTTAATGTTAGTTCTGCTCCTTGTAAAACAGGGTGGAATTCTCCCCCATCAACATAGCCTTTACATAGGTCGGACAGCTTTAACATTAAACAGCTCACGAAAGTTAGAATTTGGAATGAGAATCTACACTAATTCACTGTTAGTAGGAAGCATTTTGAAAGATAGATCACAGCATGCGCATAAAGTTGCACCCTTTCTACGTTTGATGTCTAACTTTCGATCAAGTTATTGATCCACTTTTTACTCTTCATTCTATAAATTGACCCACCCCATTTCACTGCTTCTTCTGTTAAAAACAGTAGATAAATCCACTCGGGTTCCAAGCCTAAATAAATCGCAGCGAATGCTGCCAATGGAATGCCAATAACCCATTGAGCAATTAAGTCTTGATAGAGGCAGAATTTTACGTCACCGCCCGCCCTTAAAACGCCAACAATGACTGTCATTGGAATGGAACGAAGAACGATTCCAACACTAAGAACGAGAATGAACTTTTCCGCTAACTCTCGCGTCTCACTGGTTAAGGCGCTGAACGCATTTAAGATTGGAGTTTGAACAAAATAAAGTGCGATTGCGACTACAATTCCCACTAGAAAACAAACAATACTTATCCCGATCGCTTGATAGTACACCGCTTCATTTTCCTTGGCACCGAGCTGATTCCCAACAAGTACCGCCGCCGCTGTCGACATCCCAATGAGTAAGCTTAATGAAATCGATTCAACAGGCGTCATCACTGATAATGCCGCTAGCCCCTGTACACCCGACTGGCCCATGATGGCGTGATACGCGAACAAACCACCAGCCCAAGCAAGAAAGTTAAAAGTTGTTGGCATGGACAATTTAAGAAAGCGAGAAATCTTCGCGATTGAAGCAGCAGCGGTAATGTCAGCAAAGCGGAAAGCCAACAAGTGTTGTTTGACATACAAGTAGCCAAAGAGCGTCAAGATCTCAATCGCACCACTCAACACCGTTGCTATTGCCGCACCTTTGATTCCCATCGCCGGAAATCCAAAGTGACCAAAAATTAATACCCAATTCAAAAACACGTTAGAGAGAATCCCGATACCACTAAAGAATGTACTGAGTCCGGGCTTGTGCATAGCGCGTAAACCAACGGCCATACTACTCACGCATGCTACCGCGAACATACTAAGTGAAGTGATCACTATGTATTCCACACCTAGCTCGATAACTAGCGTCGAATCTGTCGTCAAAGACATGATCTGGCTTGGGAACGAAACGAACACCACTACTGTGAGTGCCGCAAAGAACATAGATACTAACCAGGTTAATGCTGTGCTTTCCCTTACCCCCTGCTTATCACCGGCCCCCCAGAATTGAGCAGTCAGTAACGCACCTCCTGTTGTCACACCAACTAACATTATGGTCGTCACAAACATAGCCCGGCTCGCGACGCCCACCGCAGCGATATCAGCTTCGCCCAACTGCCCTAGCATCAAGACATCAACTAGCCCACGACTAGAGAACATGATGCTCTGTAGCGTGATTGGCAAAGCTATGGCTATCAAACGGCGAAGGAAATCACCGCGGGTATGGTGCAAAACATTTGAAAGTAGCACTGGCACGTCACCTTACTGGAAGACATTGATGGATAAAGAAAAATTACGCGCTATTATATCAGGGGTTGATTTTTAACCATATACAGGAATGGCATATCAATGAAAAAAGTATTGGTTTTAGGTGCATCTGGCTATGTGGGTTCCCAGCTACTCCCATTATTACTCGAGCAAGGTTACCAAGTAACCGCTGCCGCTCGCCATATCGACTACCTAAAAGCACGTACGTCCACTCATCCAAATTTGCAGTTAACCTATTTAGATTTAGCAGATGCTGAAGCCACAAAAGCATTACTGCCCGATTTTGATTTGATCTTTTTCTTGGTACACGGGATGGCGCATGGACATGATTTTATCGATTACGAAATCAGCCTCGCGACCAACTTTGTCTCAGCTCTCACTCCAAAGAATCAACACGTTATTTACCTCAGCTCGCTTCAGCCTCAAACTGGCTACTCTGAACATTTAGAAGCAAGGCGAAAAACAGGCGATATTCTACGTTCTAGCCCTGTTCCAATCACCGAGCTGCGTGCAGGTGTCATCATTGGTCCCGGCTCTGCTGCCTTCGAAATCATGAGAGATTTCGTTTATAACCTACCCATTATGATTGCGCCGAAATGGGTAGATTCCAAAGCCAACCCAATTGCGCTAGAAAACTTAAACCACTACCTCATATCGATCGCAAAAGAAACGCCCGACGAAAATCGCATCTACGAAGTTGGCGGCCCAGAAATTATAAGTTATCGCCAACAATTTGAATTTATCGCCACCATCGCCAACCGCCCGCTTCGATTATGGGCAACATCACTATTAACGCCTAAGATGGCATCATATTGGTTAGGCGTGGTCACATCCGTACCATCCAGTATTGGGCGTGCTTTACTCGCTGGCTTGCAACACGACTTCGTTGCTCAATCGCAGCTCATCCAAAAACGTTACCCACAGCCGTTAGTCAGTTACGAACAAATGGTTCGCTCAACCATCGAAACAGAAGGGAACTTCGTAAAAAGTAACATCTGGGGATTTGATAAAGCCGCGTTCAAACGCTGGCAAGCCGGTTTCGGCTATTATCCGAAAAAAACAGGGGCGAGTATCACAAGTCACGCTTCAGCCGAACAGCTTTGGCAAGTAGTCCAACAAATTGGTAGCCCACAAAAAGGATATTTCTTTGCTAATGCGTTGTGGCGTACGAGAGAATGGCTCGACCTATTCTTTGGAGGCGGCTTTCCAACCAGACGTCGTCCGCAAGGCAATGAATTGGCTGTTGGTGATTTTATTGATTCTTGGAAAGTCATTCGCTGCGAGAAACCAAACTTTCTCTCGCTATTGTTTGGGATGAAAGGGCCGGGATTAGGCCGACTGGAATTTACGATAACCGATCATGGCGACACTAGAGAACTAAATGTCACCGCTTGGTGGCACCCAAAAGGATTTCTTGGATTGCTGTATTGGTTCGCCATGATGCCAGCTCACCTCTTTATATTTAAGGGGATGGTGAAAGCCATCACCAAAGAAGCAGCGAATAAAAAAACGGACAGCCATGAGTAAAATGGGATACTCACTACTGACCGTTTTTTCGAAAAGCGACTAATCAGCGATAAAACTAATCGGGATCTCAGCGAGCTGATTACCTTGGTTACTCGGATACACAATGTACTCACCGTGATACTTCACCGCCGATTTGTAATCCGTTACTTTATGAAGCATAAAACCCGCTTCCATTGCAGCTTCGACAAACTCGGCGTGATTTCCGCGCACAAACCAGTTCATCGGCTGAGTCATCAATTCACCTTCGAATGAGTCATCACATTGCTTAGCGCATAACGCAAACGAATGGTCACCATCTGTGAAAAATTGAATTTTTCCGCCAGTGGTTAGCTCGTCTTCGCTCGATACGCTCCAGCCTTTCTGGTACATCACTTCCATGAAAGCTTCTACATCGCTGTCTTTTAGCTCTCTTGGCGTTTCGCCTTGTGGGAAGAACTTTCCGTAAAAGGCTGAAATACGCTTGAAGGTAAACATCAAATCGGCTTTGTTGCCTTTAGATCGCCCCTGCTTTTGCCAGCGAGTCAAATCCGCGACCACACTGCGGTCGTACGCTTGAGATTTCAGCGCTTTTGTTACCCAACGAACTAAGTAATGGTTGTTACTAACTGGCGCATCCACCACTTTTCTCGTTTTGTGCAATGCAGTAATTTCTTCTAAAGCCGTGTTAACCAGCTTCTGAATTTCAATGTAGTAGTTTGACATTATGCCTTCTTTCCTAATGTCCAATATAATAATGCCGATAGCACTGAGCATATCGTCATAACAACAATCATAGGCCACGCTGTATCACTTGGTAACATAGCAACAATAAGCCCGACCACTGAACCAGTACCAAACCTTAGGGTTCCAGCCAGTGATGATGCAGTGCCAGCCATGTTCGGATAGCCACTTAATAATAAACCCATAGAGTTACTGCCAATTGTGGAGAGTGTTCCGATAAACAGCATCACAAATGGTACGATTCCCCATAGTCCAACATCCGCCAACCAACCGAAGAACAGCCCCACGCCGGCTAATAGCTGAACCGCTAGTCCAAACCTAAGCATAGTGTGCGAGCCAACTTTCTTAACCAACCTACCATTAATACTGGTCATGATGATCATGGCTACGATGTTCAAACCAAATAGGTAGCCAAATAGATCCGGCCTAACACCGTAAATATCGATGTAAACAAATGCGCCTGCGGTTAAAAATGCAAACATGCCCGCAAACGAAAACGCCCCGGAGAATATCAAACCCATTACGACGGGGTTCTTACATAGTCTTAAATAGTTTCGTAATGTGGTTCTTAATCTTAATGGTTGTCGGTTTTCAACTGGTAGCGTTTCTGGGATTTTCCATAGAACCGCTGCGATCACGAGTACCCCAAAAATAGCCAACACCCAAAAGATCGAACGCCAACCAAACCATAGCGCTAAATAACCACCAATCATCGGCGCTACTAGTGGCGCGACTGTCATCACCAAGGTCACAAACGACATGGTGCGAGCGAAATCTTCACGATCGAACATATCGCGCACTAAAGCTTGAATAACCACGGCTGCCGCTGCACCTGCAAAGCCCTGCGCGGTACGCACGTAAGTTAACGCTTGAATGCCGTCGGTCGTAGCACTTACCACTGCCGCTACCGAAAACAGAAACACACCTATTAACAAGACGGGCCTACGACCAAAACTATCGGCCAGCGGGCCATGCAGCAACTGGCCTAAAGCAAAGCCCATGGTATAAGCGGTAAGCGTAATTTGAACTTCACCTGCGGTCACACCAAGATCTTTGGCGATCGTTGGCATCGCAGGTAAATACATATCGATGGCTAAAGGTGTTAGAGCACCAATGGCACCCAATATCAAAAATAGCAATAACCCCAACTGGGGGGCTTCAACACGTTGAGTCGTAGTGGTGTTCATAATTCTCCGAACTAGTCATGTTGCTGCCTGATAAAAGCAACAAACAGAAACAATGGCTGAGACTTTCCTAGTACCAGTCAAAGAATTCAGCCGACGCTATCCTTGGTCGGCTATACAGAGTTGGAAGTGATTACTTCCAGATAGAATCGATTTCTTCTTGCGTTAGATAACGATATTCACCGAGCTCCAAAGATTCATCCATTTCGATGTCACCAATCTTTTCACGGTGTAACGCTTCTACTTTGTTACCTAGCGCCGCAAACATGCGCTTCACTTGGTGGTATTTACCTTCGTGAATGGTCAGCAGTACTTCTTTTTCAGCACGTACTTCTAAGTGAGCAGGCAACGTTAGGCCAGTTTCGCTCTTCAGCTGGATCCCTTCTTTGAATTTCTCGACATAGTCATCTTCAACAGGTTCAACCAACCAAACGCGGTAAGTCTTTTGACACTTGTGCTTTGGCGAAGTAATACGGTGTGACCATTGGCCATCGTCTGTAATTAAAACTAAGCCCGTCGTGTCCACATCAAGACGACCAGCAAAGTGCAGTTTGTCCATCTTGATTTCGTCTAGCAAATCAAATGCGGTTTGGTTTGAGCTATCTTCATGCGAACACACAAAGCCTTCCGGTTTGTATAACATGATATAACGAGGCCCTTGAACACGTAGTTCATTTCCCTGCCATTCAACAACGCAATCTTCTGTGATTTTCGTTGCTCCGCTTTTCACCATTACGTCGTTAACCGTAACCGTTTTAGTTTTTAATATTTGAGTGGCTTCTTTACGTGTTGCACCAAGTGCATCACACAAAAATTTATCTAAACGCATGAATACCTCATCTGATTTAAGTCAGGTATTATAGTCACCTTTGCACAATTAGTTGAGCTATTTCACACTATTTATTGCGTGCTTCTCCTTCAATGACACAAGATACTGTATGTACTCACTTCGTCCTTACCAAGCAGACTCTGTAAAGTCCGTTATTCACTACTTCAGAAAGCACCAAACACCCGCCGTATTGGTACTGCCGACGGGAGCCGGAAAAAGCTTAGTCATCGCCGAACTCGCGCGACTTGCAAAAGGGCGCGTACTGGTGCTTGCTCATGTAAAAGAACTGGTCGAGCAAAACCACGCCAAGTATGAAGGCTACGATTTAAAAGGCTCAATTTTTTCGGCCGGATTAGGACGTAAAGAAACCGACCAACAAGTCGTATTCGCTTCTGTGCAATCTGTCGTGCGTAATTTGGATTTGTTTGCCAACCAGTTTTCATTGCTTGTCATTGATGAATGCCACCGGGTACCAGACGAAAAGAACAGCAGCTACCAGAAAGTCATTTCCCATTTACGAGAAATAAACCCTGGTATCAAAGTACTTGGGCTAACGGCTACCCCATACCGATTAGGCATGGGCTGGATCTATCAATACCACACTCGCGGACAAGTACGTTCAGAAGAACCGAGATTCTTTCGCGATTGTATCTTCGAGCTTCCGATTCGCTACCTACTCGACGAAGGCTTCCTTACACCAGCAAGAATGATCGACGCCCCAGTCTTAAGCTACGACTTTTCGAAGTTGAAGCCTGCAAACACAGGTCGTTACAAAGAGGCAGAGCTCGATATGGTGATCGAGCAATCGAAGCGCGCCACCCCTCAAATTGTCGACCAGATTGTCCACTTAGCCCAAGATAAACAAGGTATTATGGTCTTCGCAGCTACCGTTCGCCACGCCCAAGAGATACTTGGTTTGTTGCCAGCAGGAGAGGCGTCAATTGTTATTGGTGACACGCCAACTTTAGAGCGCGACCAAATCATCAACGACTTCAAGCAACGCAAAATCAAATTTTTAGTCAACGTATCCGTTTTGACCACCGGATTTGATGCACCTCACGTAGACTTGATAGCCATTTTACGCCCAACAGAATCCATTAGCTTATATCAGCAAATTGTCGGGCGCGGTTTACGATTGTCTGAAGGGAAAACGGAGTGCTTGGTGCTTGATTACGCGGGCAATAGCTACGACTTGTACCAACCTGAAGTCGGTGATCCGAAACCAGATTCGGACAGCGAAATCATTACCATCCCCTGCCCCGCGTGCGGCTTTAATAACAATTTTTGGGGAAAGCTAGACAGTAACGGATTTTTATTGGAACACTTCGGTCGTCGATGCCAAGGCTATTTTACCGATGAAGATACAGGTGAGCGCGAACATTGCGGGTATCGCTTTCGAGCCAAGTATTGCAACGAATGCGGTGCAGATAACGATATTGCAGCACGCATTTGTCACGAGTGCGATGCAACGCTTGTCGACCCAGATAAAAAGCTCAAAGAAGCGCTGAATCTTAAAGACGCATTAGTCTTCGAGTGCTTAGAAATGGATTTGAATGTACTTAAAGATGACAAAGGTAAATCACAATTGAAAGTAACTTATCGCGGCGAGAATCAAGCGCAAGTGCATGAGTTTTGGTCTTTAACAACAAAGAAACAAAAGCAAACCTTTAAAGATCAGTTTGTTAGGCCACATTTAGCAGACAGACACAGACCGTTTGAAGAAGCGTCGCCAACCAAAGTTGTTGCTAATCAACACAGGTTCCGCCCCCCTCAGTTTGTCATTGCACGTAAATCTGGACGTTTTTGGAAAATGAGAGACAAAATTTTTGAAGATGAGCTTCAAGATCGTTAAGGCGATTGGGTTCACTTTCTATTCATATTCACTCATTTATACTGTCCGATATCTATCGAATCTAGGAACAGCTATGTTAAGTAAAGCTTTCATAACTAAACTCACCTTACTGTGTGCTCTTGTTTTACCCAATATTGCACTCGCAGACGATCATCCGAATGGTCACGACCTTATACAAGATGTTCACAGGGAAGGAACTAGAATTGAATTTGATGAAGACCAAGATGAAGTCTTCGATGCGGTTCAAGATGGGTTAATCCAACCATTTTCTGAATTGTATGCCGCTATTGAAGCTCAACTAAATGGCCGAGTGATCAAAGTCGAACTCGAAGAAGACGATGATGAGTGGATTTACGAGCTTAAGCTTGTACACGATAACAACGTCATCAAAGTGGAATATAACGCTACCACGCTCGAAATGATCGAGATTAAAGGCCGTAACCTTCACGACGTGATTAAAAAGTAACGCCAAACTAAAAAATTAAGAATCTATAATAATCAGTAGCAAAAATTATCAGTGGTAATGAAATGAAAATACTTGTAGTGGAAGACGACCCTCGTCTTGGCGAACAAATTATCGAAACACTTGAATCTGCTGGCTGGGTACCTGAACTCTCACAAGATGGTATCGATGCACTATATCGCGCAACATCTGAAGAATGGGATGCTATCGTACTGGATTTAGGCTTACCTAAACTTGATGGGCTGACCGTTTTAAAAGGGATCCGAGACGAAAACATTAATACTCCAGTCGTTATTCTCAGCGCTCGTGATACCTTGACTCAACGCGTAGAAGGCTTAAATGCAGGGGCCGATGATTACCTAACTAAACCATTTGAAATGGTGGAATTAATTGCTCGCATCCGTGCCCAACTAAGACGCGCATCGGGCAACGCTTCTCCTATTCTACAAATCGGTGACTTAAGCCTAGATACTCGTAGCTCGAAAGTCTTGTGGCAAGGCCAAGCTGTCAGCCTAACCGCGCTGGAATACAAAGTTGTCGCGTACTTTATGCATAATTCCGACAAGGTCATCTCGCGAACTGAGCTAGTTGAACACATATATAAGCAAGACTTTGATCGCGACTCGAATACAGTAGAAGTTTTCATTGGTCGTATCCGTAAGAAAATCGCGCCGAAAGTGATTAAAACCGTTCGTGGTTTAGGTTACCAACTTAATTCGGAGTAAGTACCCAGCGTACTTTTCTCAATGTATTGTTCTTTTATTGATGATTAACAGGCGAGTTTATTGTGCCCAAAAACGTACACCTCTCTAAGAAGAATCTAAAGAACATCAGTCTTAAAAGCCGCTTGCTTCTCGCTGCGGCTTTTTGGCTTGGTGCAATGATATTGGCCGCAGGGCTTGGAATACCGAAACTGGTACACGACTATTTGGTTGACGATGTAAAACAACAACTTAGCTTGGCCATGGACGAGTTAACCGCCAATATCGAAACTGATAAGAATGGTGAGCTGGTCATGCTGGGTCGCTTGTCTGATCCAAGGTTTTATCAACCTTATAGTGGGCTTTATTGGACCGCAATGACTAGCGAGCAAACGCTTCGCTCTCGTTCGCTATGGGACAAGAACTTAACGGTGAAAAAAAAACCGCTGAAAGTTCAAATCTACGGAGCCAAAAACGAAAAGCTCATTTACATTAGCCAATCGGTGTATCTACCTGATTTAAAAAATCCGGTTACGATTACTATTGGTTTGGATGAAGACCCACTAGAGTCCACACTCAACCAAATTACAGGCCAAATATGGCTGATTCTTTCCCTATTGTTTGCCGGTGTTCTGCTACTAATTGGAATTCAGGTCAGTTGGTCATTACTACCTCTGAACCGGATGCAACGTGAGTTAGCCTTACTTCGTAAAGGTGAACAACAATCACTGGGCGATAATTATCCAAAAGAAGTGTCTCCGTTAGTATCCGACCTAAACGCGTTGTTGTTCCACTATCAGGAGCTGCTGGAACGTGCCAGAAACCACGCGGGTAATCTTTCCCATGCTTTAAAAACACCGCTATCTGTTCTTAAGAATGAAGTCGAAGCTTTGCCACTACAAGATGCGGACAAATTCAGGCAACCAATCAATCAAATTCAAAGCCAAATTGATTATCATCTTGGCCGCGCACGTATGGCTGGTTCGATGAATATTCTCTCGGTAAAATCATCACCAAGTGAACGAGTAGACGCAATATCGATGGCATTCGACAAGGTATATGCCCACAATGACATCACTCTGATTAACGAATTAGATTCAGAACTAGAAGTCGCTGTCGACCAAACCGACCTTGATGAAATGGTGGGTAACTTATTAGAAAACGGATACAAATGGGCAGGCAGCATTATTCGTGTTCATGCTGAGTCTGTTGAAAATGGGAATGTCGCGCTCACGATTGAAGACGATGGGCCGGGTATCCCAGAAGAAAAGCTGTCTCAGGTAACGAAGCGTGGAGTCCGTTTAGACGAAACCACTCCAGGCACAGGATTAGGACTGAATATTGTGAGTGAAATGGCCCACAGCTATCGCGGCGGGCTGACTTTATCGAAGAGCTCGATGGGAGGCTTAAAAGCAACACTTACACTGAACGTCTCTCAGCAGTAACCTCCCTAATCAAAAATGGCAGCTCATTGAGCTGCCATTTTTTACAAATTGACTAATTCTTGTGAGAAGTCGATTTCTGAGTTAATGACTAACACACGACCATCGCTGTAATAATCATGAGCTGAGTCTAGCGCCACCGGTAAGGTTAAAGGCTCCATAGTCACAGATAGTTCGGGAAACGTTTGTTCGATATTCTTAGCCAGCCTATCGCGCTCTTCATCGACATCAGGGTTAATACTGTGAAGTACCGTAATAATGCCGGAATACGGGGTGATTTTTAATCCATTGTCATAACTGATCGCCCCCATCCACACTGGCTGGCCAGATTCATGGACTAAAGAAGACTTCCACCATCGAATATGACTGCGCTTCATCAGGCTACCCGGCAATTGAAACGCCATGTCTTGCGGGCGCTCCTGCCAAAATAAATCAGAGACTGGCGGAGTCTTATCTTTAAGCAAGTTTAAATAATCTTTCAGCTCAATCTCATTTCTGGAAAATGTTTGGTTCTCTATCCAACCAAGATTTTTCATCATGTTTAAAGGGGTGTCACCTACATACATTACATTCATCGCTTGAGCGTCAAAGAATGCGGACTTCCCTGCATACGCTTTGTAGCTTTCATTAGGCATACTTGGCTTTTTAGGCGTTACTGCTGCAACCGATTCGCCGCTTTTGAAGTCGTCAGATAGCCAGAAGAAGTGTCCGTAATTTGTCCACAATTGAAACGCTAAAAACAGTGATGCGACTTTAACAGCCAGTAAACGCCATTTTTGCTTGTAGCCCACATAAGCGAATACGATTGTGACCAATAAGCTGATCAGCGTGTACTGATGTTCAATAACAAAAATACGGGCTTCATTTAGCAACGGAATTTGCTCAACGCCATATGCCAATAAATAGCCCCAGAAGATAAACTGACTACCGCCAATAATCAGCCCAACACTTGCAAGCACACTAAATCGAGCCCAAGGTGTTTTGTTCGTACCCGCGATAAACGGAACAACCCAAGCTACAGGCCCTAACAGACGTGCAAACGCAATAACGTAATTGCCCTTTTTGGCCATTAAGTATCGACAACGAGCTATCGCCCTTCTTGATTTCGGCTGATAGTGCATCAATTTTCTTTGAGCTTTGGCGCCAACTTTATACCCGATCAGATAGCTTAGTTGGTCGCCCAATAACCCGCCTAGCAATACCGCAGCCACTCCCAACCACACCCCATTGTGTAGTTGGTATCCTGCCGCAATAAAGAAAGGCTCGCCTGGTACGAATAAATTAGGCCCGATTAACGCATCCAGCAACGCTCCCCAGAACAACCCTATTCCTTCAAACATTCCCTTACCTACTATCGTTGCTCGTTATAATGACCAAATTTATATTCCATTTCGTTGTTACGCATTTCACCAAAAAACACTCGTCGAACGTTTGCTTTAAGGTAGGTGAAACCCATTTTGAATATCCCGTCTTGGTCCAACCTTCTAGGGTCAAAACCGAAGGTTAGATTTAGGAATCGGAATCGCCACGTTTTGCTCGCACGGTTCACATAATCACAGTCTTCACATAGGGTAATGCTTTCATCAAAACCTGCTATTTCTTTGTGCACTCTTTTAGTTGAAAAGATGCAAGCGCCGACAGCAGTTGGGAACACAAATTGAGTGGTAAACAGTCCAATATTGAACAGTCCGTATCCTAGCTTGTGTGCCAAAGGTAAATCTTTTGCCCCCATGTACACACCAGCAACTTCTAGCCTTTTGTCTTTCAATTGCCCCAACGCATTGGCAAGGAAATTGGGTGCTAGTTGCACATCTGCATCTAAGAACAAGATTCTTTCGTATTTTGCTAAACTCGCTCCAGTGTTGCGGCCTAGACTCACACCGCGAGTTTCCATCTTATGAACGGTGAGTTCCGGGAACGAGCTTTGATACGCTTGTACCACTTCACAAGTGTTATCGTCGCTATTTGAGTCGACAACAATGACTTCAAACTCACGATGAGTTTGCTTGCTTAAATCGTCCATTAAACGCCCAACGCGTTTCTCTTCATTCAATGTAATAATGACAATGCTGACTGGTTCCATGACTTCACCTTAGTTATCTGATTAGCTTGAATACAAAGATAAACCAGGTGTTATTAACCATTACTTAGCCAACCGTTCATTTTCAATTCACAATATCAATCCGTTAAGTATTCAAAGAAGTAATTGATAGTAAACGCTGGCGGAAGGCGCCCATAGACAAGGAATTCTGGCAATGGGTGAGACAATTGAATAAGATCCAATCAAACAGTACTCATCAGCCTGATAATTGAGTGAAAACTGCAGGTGACTATTGCTCGAAACATAAGAGGATGTTAGTATCCGCGCTCGCTTGAACATGAACTTGTTTATGTCTGAGCATTAGCACACTGACAAGGTCGCATTGTCGTGTGAAATTAAACTTTTACTAATTTGAGAGTAAAACTATGAAATTCGAAGCAGTAGTACGTACTGAACTAGGTAAAGGTGCGAGCCGCCGCCTACGTCACGCTGGCAAATTCCCAGCAGTTGTTTACGGTGGTGAAGCAGCACCAGTATCTATCGAACTTGTTCACGGTGACGTGATCAACCAGATGGATAAGCCTGAATTCTACGAAGCAATCACTCTAGTGATCGACGGCGCAGAAGTTAAGGTTAAGCCGCAAGACGTTCAACGTCACGCGTTCAAGCCAAAAGTTGAGCACATGGACTTCATCCGCATCTAATTCCCTACCAAGGAACTAGTTGGATAAATCCAACCTTTTGCATAAAAAGATGATCGACCTTACCAATCGAGAAGTCTAGAAATTCGAAACCCCGATGCTACCAACATCGGGGTTTCACCGTTTTTTAGCTCTCAAAAACGTCCAAAATCTCACGCAATATACTGAAACCAATCAACTTTCCTCCCCAAAAAAAACTTTACCCTACTTTATCTGGGTGGATTAAGGGTGGACTTATACATTAATTTCCCTCTCAATATCTTAGACCTATTTTCGTCACTACATAAATTATTACCTCCCTCCTCTATTCTTTGACTCAAGAACACATCTGAAAATTCCCTCTAGAGTCTCTCTAACTTCCAAGTAGTTATCCCATCAAAGTTATACTTTCCAGTAAATCGCTAACAAATGAGGCTATATGAATGGATAAGAAGCTCTTTACAGAACAGGTATACTTGAACGATTAGATGCTCATACCGCACATGCTGAAGAATTGCCGGAGCTAGTTACAACAGAAGGGATTCGGATCAAGCCGAAGAAGACGGCAGCCATGAATACGATTAATCACCGCTGCTTGCCTTTTATGTTGAACTGAGAGGCTAAGTCGTTTCTGGACAAAAATGAGTTATAGCTTTTGCAAAATTAGTAGAACGTGAATTAGGTAAAGTATCGTAAACCAGCTAGAAGAAGGGAAGCTACCTCAAAAACCGAATGAATCAGCAAGCAGTATTGGGACACTTCTATAGCTGTCGCCAATTTTAAACTTATCCAAATAATCTTCACAGCATCAAATAGGCACCGGACTAGGGTTACCTATGTCACGCAAACTTACGAGCATCACGGGAGGAAACCCTCTCTACAAAGAGAGCTCAGAGAAAGTCCGAGATTTATCTTTCCATCCCACTCATCCTAGAATGAGTTTACGTCTCAAGCAAGGCATTATTGAATCACCTGAAAATTGCACTATCCCCATAAAGAACTCGCTAAGTTTGCTTTAGGTAGAAGGACTCAAGAGTTATTGAACCGAGTCAAATCATCAAAGGACGACGCTGCTGTTTCCCCGATCAATAACACTTTTTCCGCGAAATCAATTAGACTAGTTTGTTCCAAGAAGGTTTAGTGAATAGTTATCGTACCAAGCTTTGTCATACTCGTTCACTCTTATGTTACAGCCTTTGTCAGTTGCAAGATCAAGCAGTGATTGATAAATAGCTCGAACGTAACTTGTGTACTCACGAACCCTCACAAGATCTTGTTGTGTGAACAATTGCTCATCCACTCGAACAATTCTCATATCAATTATACCGTATCTCTTCACGCCGTTAACTATGATACCAGCGGGAGACCTGATGGAATGATTGACGTAAGCCATTTGATGACCTTTTTGCCGATGGCTAACCCTAAAGTCAAAATCTGCCATTTTGGGAGGATAATAAAAGTGACGACCTTCAGGTATTCTGTCCTGAGGACACTGTCCAGGCGTGTAGTGCCAGGAATTAAAACACATTCGACTCGCGACGGCGTTTAGGATTCTTGATAAAATCTTAGGGCTTTTTTGAAAGTAAGCCTCAAACTTTTTACTAGAGAACACCGCAGTAAAATATTCCGAGATGGGTAAATCACAAAGCTGCGCATAGTCACCAGTGTGGAGAAGAGTAGAATACGAGTGCAAGTCCCTTGGAGCGCGTGTCATACCGTAGTCAGCATTGAGCTCGTCAACACATTCCAAGACAATGTCTCGGATTAGGTTTAAGGTTTCACTCGCAGCCACCTCTGGATTTGCAGAGTGAATATTGTGTACAACTTGTCGGAAATAACTGTCCACACTATCAGCGTCTTTATAGTCGCAGCCGTATTTTTGTAAAATTGCAGCAGTCAGCCCTTTTGGTAATCGTTGCATAGAAATATCTATCGTGTTTCGTGGCATGACATGTTCTGTCTTGTTGACATTAAGACCGTTGACTATTCGATACGAGAAGTAGTCGCTTCTCAATAGTTGTTTTAATTCAAACAAGTACTTTGCTCTTTCTAGCAAAGTGTTTGGTTTTGTACTTTCCGTTAGAGCAAGTAACTCTAGTCTGGAAGCGATTTTTTCATCTAACCAACGCGCTAAGGTTGAAGGCGTCAGCTGAATACCGCTGAATTCCTCACATTTAAAGCCACTATTAGCTATACAATAAAGACAATAGATGAAAGTTCTGTGCGTTTGTGCCCATTCATCTGTAGTTTGGTTCTGCAATAGCTCAATTAGGTACTTTTCATCTTTGTTCCCTGTACGGGAAAAAAGGTTATTGTAAGGAGGGTAATTTGCTATTAGTTGTTGATCAAAAATATACATAGCTGGATCAGTATGGTCGATAAGATCGATAACCTTGTCAACGATATCGTTTTTGTCACTGTTGGCATAAAACGAATCCACCTCTTGAGCATAATTGACATTTACTGCATCAATAAGTGACAACTCCCCCTTTATGGCGTCAAATTCATCGTTTGATATAAATATCGTGGAATATAAAAAGTTATCGCCTAAATCAGTATTCGACTCAACAATATTCAAGATGCCGAGCTTTGTTAAACAGATATTTAACGACGTAGTATTCGAATTAGCTATCGACTGTTTTTTTGCCAACGGCGTATTACCAAACTTGCTGATGATAATAGAGGTGAGCTGAGATATAGCTTTCTCTCCATACCAACTGTCCTGGCGTCCATTGAAAGTAAACACCAGCTCAGATAGTTCGAGTAAAGTCAGGTCATTCAAATTAAAAAGTGTGAGTTCTTCTATAATTTTCTCGAACATTAGGGGTGTTAAAGGGTAATTGTCAGCGATCGGTGAGGCGCTCATCATAATATTCTCCATAATATTTATAAAATTAACTCTTTTAATTTTGGTCGATTGACCTTACCGCTACCGGTCCTTGGTATATTGTCTATAACTTCAAATCGATTAGGCAATTTTGAACTACCGATAACCTCTGATATGTATTTGATTAACTCGCTCTTCCATGTATCCACTACCCCGTCTTTTAACACAATAAATGAGGCTATTTTCTCATCAAACTCGTCATTTCGATCAGTAAATTGAACAGAGCAGGCATCTTCTATATTCTTGTGTGATTGCAAAAGTTCGTCGATGTCTTCGAGGAAAATCTTGTTACCTCCCTTGATCACCATGTTCTTTTTTCTACCTGATATAAATAACATTCCGTCATCATCTAAATAACCAACGTCCCCTGTGTCGAGCCAATTATCTGATTTTTCTAGATATGCTTGTCTTTTATCTTTATAGTATCCACCCCGGATGACACTCGGTCCACAAATCACGATATTCCCGACTTGGCCAGCACGTAATTCACTACCACCATCGTCAACAATTTTTAGCTCGTTACATATTGGCAAACCGCAACTTTTTTCTTTTACCTTCTTCCACGATATAGTTGTGAAACAAGTTCCTTCTGACATTCCATATGCAGGAATAGTTTTTGCGTTAGAGTAGGCGTTAAAATCTACTCTCAATGACTCAGGCAAAGGCGCCCCACCAGTCACACAATAAACAAAGCTATTTGGCAACGTTATTTTTGCATTCATAATTAATTGAATTACGACTGGTACGGCACTAAATGAATGGAATTGATACTTACTAAATATCGTTCTTATCTTAAATAAGTTCTCTAGTTTACATTGTGGGGAAATAACACATGTTCCGCCTTTGATCAGAGTGACACAAACATCACTAATAATCCCGAATGTATGGAAGAGAGGCAATAGACACAATGATAAATGGTTGTCTTGTATATTTAAGACTTCTGCAGCAGCCTCTGCATTAGAAATAATATTTTCCGAAGAAAGAAGAACTCCCTTAGGGGATCCCGAACTACCGGAAGTGTATATCAAGAGCCCACCTTGTTTTTCGTTTTCAAGGGTTTCAGCAGGTGAATAATCCAAATAGTCGTCTATGAAGGAGTCTTGAACATTCTTCAAACAAGGAAAGGGATCGGAATTTCTATCAACAATAACTAGCTTTGGTTCCGAATGATCCTTTATATTTGCTACTTCGACATTTCTGTATGCTGGGCTAATCGGCAAGATTATGCAGCCATGGCAGATCGAACCAAAAATACTGACGACCATATCAACACTGTTGTCCGCTAACAACATAATAACATCACCTGGGGTAACGCTTTTTTCGGTGAGAAAGGTTGAAAAACGTTTCAATCTATTTTCGAACTCTTTGTATGTCGTTTCTTGACCAGTCATTGAATCGATCAATGCAACGGCATTATCGACCCCACCGAACAACGCCTTTAGAGGGTGCTCAATCATGTTTACAATCCTTTCGATTAATTGACTTGCTTGGCGTAAGTGAAGGGGCCTGAAAACGTAGAATAGAATGTTTTTGAATCATTATTCGCGTGTTCTTCGTAATCACCACAGAGTGCTTCCTCCACTGGTATCCCCGAACATAAATGTCTTAGAATTGGTATGGTTTCATTATGACCAACTATTAGTAACGTTTTGTTTGGGTGTATTTCAGTCAATCTATCAAGTGTATCTTGATATCTAAGAACCATATCCAGAAAGCTCTCACCGTTAGGGTAGCGCTTAACAATATAATCAAGTTGATTCGCATGAAGCTCTTTTGAAGTTTTATCTTCGTAATCTCCGTAATCTATAGCTGTTAGCCCTGACTCCACTAACAGAGGTAAACCTGTGTCAGAAAAACATAGGTTTACGGTCTCTATGCAACGAGGAAGATCCGATGAGACAATGGCAGTTATATCTCCATGAACCTCATAGTTAAGAGCTATATTTTTGGTAAAAAGGTACCCAAATTTAGACACTCCTTCGAGCGTTCTTCCACCACATAAACCCTTAAGGTTTCTGTCACATGGTAAATGGGGAAGAACAAAGAATGTTGTTTTATTCATAGCCATATTGCTCTAAAACAGGGAGATACTTGTTGTTGAACAACGCTGTCAATTCTGGAGTGAAATCGCCGCCCCATGCATTGGCTTTTCCTCGTTGGAATGTTCTCGATTGCGTGCTGTACAATGATTCTGCTAGGTCATCTACTCTGTGTTCTTCTTGCAAAACGCTAATGATCGACTTGATGGTAAGATGCTGTTTTTGTTCACAACCACCACCTTGGTCCCCAACTAGATCTTCATATGTGATTTTTAGAATATTAGGTTGATCTAATAACCATGCATTAGATTGGAAAACACCAGTAATATAATTAGGTATTTTTGTGATCACGAAACTTAAACGCTGCTCCATGGTTGGTAGACGCTTCAATATGCTTGATAATTCAATGTAACCCGAAACTTGAGTGAAATCCTCTTTAGCCTTGGAAGACAAATAATTAACGAAAGACACTAAAACTGCACGAGGATCTCTATAATTAAATATAATTTCCACATCAAGTTCAGACACTATTCTTTCATATGTTTCCTTATTAAGACTATGAAGCACTAAACATTTTTTATTGTCTAAACGATATTTAGTCAGCTCATACAACTTATCCGATTCAGCGAGAATACTCGAAGGGTCTTCCTGATAAGCATCAAACATACTTAGATGCTTGTTCGCCTTTAGGTCTTGATATATCCCTTCATAACTATGTTTAATCCCGGAACCAAAACAATCATACCCCATATTTTCAAGAAGCTTTGTAACTAAGTTTGTACCTGACTTATGTAAAGAAACTATAATTACCGGACCATTATTCCCTTTTGTCATTTATTTATTTCCATTATTTACAACGATTTTAAAGAACCAATAGCGCCAATATAATCGCTATTTTCGAAGAATACTGCCTGCTTGCCATTTAGAAACATATTCTTTTTTATCTCTGAGCATAAATAGCTATTATTTTTCAGAATGGAACCGCCAAAACAAATAGTATTGACTCCATGATTTTGTGCCAAGGCGGTACAAAGAGTTGAAACGTTCTCAGAAAACATAGTCAATAGCGATGCAATAACATCAGCATCTGATGGCTTTGCTGTTCTTTTATTCGGTACAATCTTACCTAAGCTCTGAGCGGTTATTTTCCCCGGCACTTCAAAGCCACCTTGGGGATAAACATCAGATACAAAAAGATCAATATTTTCTCTATTCCCCTCGTTAGCGATTTCACAGTACTCTGAGTATTCATCTACGCCAGTAGAAAGCGAAATAAGTGCAGAGAGTGTCGAGCCACCAAAACTGGAACCACCAATACGCTGAGAAACATCATCTTCAACTTTTACAATTAGAACGCCAGAACCAAGAGAGGCGACGATATAGGGTTGTTTTACACAACTTCCAGAAAGTGCCGCTAATTCAAGACTACCTATACCCCAGGCAGAACTTTCTGGAACAAGTAGACACTCATGAGATAGCATTTCACTAAGATTTCTAGCTCCTCCTCCAGTAAGAGCAATTCTGGCAAACACAAATTTATTAATGTAATTAGACACGGCCTCAAGATCTAGGGAAGACCACTTTCTATATTCATAGTTCCCATCGTCCAAAACAACCACTTTACAAAACGTTGAGCCAGCATCTACTCCTATGTATGTTTCTTTCATTGAATTCACCTGTAATAAATAAAATCATGAAAATTTATTTGAGATACTCTTTATTGTTTCGAAGTTGCTAATATCCATGTCATTGGCATCAATAGCACTACCGCGTAATTCCTCTACAAATAACACAAGCCTGACAAAGCCCAGAGAGTCAATTAATCCCTCTTCAAACAAATTTGTATCCAAATTAATAGTGATACCCTTCTCTTTCGTTTCATTTTTTAGATAATTAATAATTTCAACTTCCATTTTTACACCTATAAATCAATTAAAATATAAAATATAAAATATAAACTTGATCTGTGGGGTTTGTTAAACGACAGAACAATACATAACAATATTCGCTTAAGCTAAACTTCTAAGTACTGTATTTTATTAGAAATACCATCCCATTCATTTGCATCAGATAATGAGTCTTTTCTCTCGGTAATAACCGGCCATACGTCAGACAGTTCCGAATTAAGTTGTTTAAACATTTCTTGTTCATTTGGCAAATCGTTTTCTGAGTAAATAGCTCCAGCTGGACATTCGGTTTCACACAATGCGCAATCAATACAATTATCAGGATGGATAACTAAAAAATTTGAACCTTCGTGAAAGCAATCGGCTGGACATACAGCAACGCAATCTGTGTACTTGCACTTAATACAATTCTCTCCTACCACATAGGCCATATCCAAAAGTTCCTTTTATTTAAATTTTCGAGTTGTTTGGTAGTCAATTAAATTGTTGACTGATCTCAATTTACGTTGAGTAACTTTGCTGGGTTGTCATACATTATTAACTTAAGCTCATCTTCCGTGATAAGACCTTCCTCCACCAATTGTTTAAAGGCAGATACATCTTGCTCCATAGAAGAGTGTCTTCTGTGAATAGGCCAATCAGTGCCAAACACCAACTTGTCTAATGTTTGGTTTTCTTTATGCCAATGTATAATCTTCCTAAATGTGCCTTTGCTGTAAGCATCTTGGAATCCGGAAACATCTAAATACACATTAGGTCTGAACTGAGCAATCAGAGCCGCCTCTTGATATTGAGTGAATCCAGCATGCCCAAGAATAAAATTCACATCAGGAAAGTTGAGTGATGCACCATCGATGTATCCTGGAGCGGTAAATTCAAATGGTAAATTACTACTCGAGGGACCAACATGTGTTAATACTGGCAGTTTGTGATCAGAACATATCGAAAAATAATCAAAAAAATCATCACTGCTTGGAGAATAACCGCACGGTGGGTAAAGTTTTAAACCGCCGAACCCATATTCTCTAATCGATTTTTCAAACAACTCTAAACCTATGGGACCTTTGCGCCTATCGATTGTCGAAAAAACAATAAAACGATCAGGATGTCGACTTAGCACATCTCTATGTAGCGCATACGTATCTTCTAAGTTTGGAAAGTCATAACCCTTTGCCATACCCCAATCAACAGTTAATAGTACCGTCTTAGATATGTTGCATTTGTCCATTTCAGCGACAAGTTTGTCGCAAAGAGGGTCATCATCAACCGATGCCTTTAAGATATTATGTACAGAATTCGCCGCCAACTCTGAATACTCGACCCTAGCTTTACTTAAAATGGTTCGAACCCAACCATCATAAAATTGTTTTGGAATTGAACGATAAGACGCAATATGAGAGTGTATATTGATTATCTTTTCCATTTTAATCGTTATTCCTGGTCAACTGCGCATTTAACGCCTTTAAAGATTGTCCGCCTTTATACCAAGCTAAATAGTTTTCGCGAATAACTGGCCATTCAACATCAATAATCGAAAACCATGCTGTATCTCTCGTACGACCTTTGTAAACAAGATGATTCTTAAAAACACCTTCTGGTGAGAATCCAAGGCGTACTGCTGCATTTTTTGACTTATCGTTTAAGCTATCGCATTTCCATTCAATTCTGCGAGCTTTGCACGTGTTAAATCCATGCTCCAGTAAAGTAAAAATAACATCGGTATTTATGTTACTTCCATGGTACTCTCGTCCGTACCAGATGTTGCCCAACTCAAATCTACCCATGGTTAGATCGATACTCATAATACTGATCATGCCAACATATTTATCAGTCTCAATATCTTTTATCGAGTAATAATAATATTCGGATGAATCTTCAATGGAATTCAGCCAGGCAAGCATACTCGACTTTGAGTCGAAAGGACCATATCCCATATAAGTCCAAACAGACTCTTTATCACCCTGACCATGAGAAATTAAATAAAGGTCATCGATTACTGAGCTAGGTTCAATTCTATGAAGTTCGACATAGTGACCGAAAAACTTATCTTGTATTAGAGTGCCTAGAACAATAGGAGGATTATTGACTTGCTTACCTACATTCTGGCCATACTTATTTTTAATTACATTCATAAACTTACTCGTTGAACTACTATCTTAAATTATTTAACAACATTCACTAACCATTTATCGGTTCTCATTCGTGATAGACAGAGGATGTTTTTCACTAATTCTTCCAAACCAACAATAATGATGATGATAGGGAGTGATAAAGTGGTGTATTTTACAAGGAATATCGCGATTGGTACCCCTATCAACCACACACCAAAGAAATCTGAGTACATAATAAATTTAGTATCTCCACCGCTTCTTAGTACTCCCATATTCGTAACAATATTTATTGACTTAAAAAGCATAATGATACATATACTTATAAGAATACTTTGAACAAATTCCATAGTACTTTGCTCAAATCCATAGTGAGAAACGAATATCGAACCAGAAACAATAATGAAAAGACTAATGATTAACGAAAATACTATGGATGTAATAAGAAAAATCTTAGACACATCTTTCGCTTTAGCAAATTCATTTTCTCCAAGCATTTTACCTATAATTATTCCAGCCGTCTGTCCGAGGGATGAAATAAGCACTAAGCCTACCTTTTCAAAGGACAATGCAATATTGAGGGCTGCAAATGATTCTACTCCTTTTTGAGCATACATGATCATATATACATTCGTACCCAACACCCATAAAATAGTGCTTGAAAGAATGTGGCGCGATACCGATATAAATTTTGGAACTAGATAAATTGACTCGTTAAGAACAAAAAGCTTTTTCATCGGCAATGCCGCTTGATTCCGCTCTTTATAAGTCAGTATTATTGTGATTAACAACTCTAACGTTCGTGAGATAAGCGTTGCATATGCAGCCCCGATAAAACCATATTCTTCAAAACCCAGTTTACCGAAGATCATGCCATAGTTAAGGACGGTATTAAGCGACAATGCTAATACAGATGCCACAAGCGGAAGTTTAACCTTAGTTACACTTCGTAATACTTGGAAGTATACATTAGTGATAAAGTAGAACGCATAAATAGGCAATGTTACCTGTAAAAACTCCAGTGCTTTAGCCAATACCTGCGCATCATCTGTATATAAACCTAGAATTTTTTCTGGCATTGAACTCAATACAACGATAAATATCACTGAAATTAAGAATCCAAGCTGTAACCCAAGTGCATGATAGCTGTGTATTTTGTTTGGTTCTTTCGCACCATGTGATTGTGCTACAAATACTGCTACACCTGACGATACGCTGAACACCACCATTAGGTAGACAAAGAAAACCTGGAAGTTAATGGACGCAGCTGCTAACGATGCTTCTCCTAGCTTTGCTAACATAAATACGTCGACAAAGCTCAGCAGTACTGTCACCATTCCCTGAAGAAATATTGGTATAAGAATCACTGATACAGAACGAATAAATGTCAAATTAATAGATTTCATTTTAGCTAACCTTTTAACCTATTCTTTCTATGATATTCTGAAGTTTCTCAGTGCTTTTTTCTTCGTAGTCATAGATTTCTTTCAAAAGTGTATTGATCGTCTCGTTAAGCCTACCAGTTCCGAGAGCTAAGCTCATTTCACATCTAATATCCAATTGGAACCATCGATTATGTAGAATATTGAGAGTTTCTATATATTCATCAATTTCATTTACTCTCTGACCTAAGAAGAGGTCTTCTTTGACTTTTTCAAGCCAATTAATTGAAGCTATACGTTCATGAGAAAAAACCCAGCTGCCAGGTATAAAGACAGAATTACCATCCTTATAGAAGTTCTCAAATTGGTCTACAAAACATTTTAAGCCGCGAAGACCCAGGTGATCAGAATTTGTAGTTAGATTTGCCAATGACCGGTTAAGTTTGTTGACGACTCTTTCTATATCAAACTTGGCTGGCAAACCATTTTTTTCCATATAAACGATTCTGACAACACCGTATTGACCAAGCAAATATTCAAAACACTCTTTGAAATCCGAAATAGACAAAACATACTTTGGTTTAAGACTTTGCTCAATACAACTATAACCTTCTTTTGATTTACCATTAATAATAGTAAAATGCCGACCAAAAACCTTCTTATAATGTCTTCTAGTATTGATATAACCTAAACTAGACTCTGTAAGAACAGGTTCACCCTTAGACAACTGTTCTTCAACATATGATTTATAAGAAGTGAAATCTCTAAATTCTAAACACTTGATTCCAATTCCATAGAAGTAACAAATTTCACTCGCTATTTTACCTTTATCAGAATTTTCAATAAAATCTGTCAGTCCATCAAACTTCCTATAAAGATTTACATCTAATTGAACTCCAGAATATTTAATCACACCATTGTTATTATTTTGGTATTCAATGGTATGATTAAAATAACTCCTATCAATATCTTTAAAGTAGCCTTTATATTTACCAATTGCTTCCACGAGAGAATACTGACAATGTGGGTAAAAAGCGAATGGTTCAGGTATACCATTTATTATCTCTAACATAATTAGTCTAATGCCTAAATAGGAGGTAATTTTTACTTTCTATATGATTAATTTAGTAGATATAAATTTCTGGTTTATACTGCTTCTAATTCTTTTCTGGACTCAATCTCTTTCAAGGTTAGATCAGTAATTCGATCGAGTAGTAGAGTCATGATATCCCATGCTTGGTTTGATAAAGATACTAGATTTTGGCATGTGGCATTATCTATGTTTTCCAGCAACTCACTACCTAAATCGGCATGATCATGATCTAGTTCAGCGTGCGCTCCAATATATTGGTCTTCATTACTGGAGTGATTCATGGCCATTATGTGGAAAATGTCTGCACATTTTTCCAAAACTAAATGCACTATCACTAACTTTTCTATGTTGTCTGCCTGTACCATTTGTTGAATAAACCAACTGCTATACGAAGCTACCTGTGGATCCCAAACAACCTCATCAGATTCTAACATTTTGTCATGACCTAGCTCGTCTTCAAAATGTTCTAAAAATATATTTTTATACTCTTTATTTTGTGTTGTTGCCTGCCTCATAAACATAATAGTTTGAAACGCAGAGGACCACTGGTGAAGGTATTTTTTAAATACAGATAAGTTTTTTTGTCTTTCATCAGTCCGCTTTTAAACATTGTGAAAACTTTGCTATTTTCTGCGTCTTGGGCTAACTGTTCATTCGTCTCATACAATGAGTTTACAGGGCGATAGAGTTGGTTACTCAAGAAGTTTATGTCATTTTTTTCGGAAAACAGCGATTCACTTTCGAACTGAATTGATATACATTCAATTTCTTCCCCAGCCTCACATGAAAACCCGTGCTTGCAGCCTTCAGGGATAAAAATTACATCTCCTTCACAGACGTTCTTTTCTTTATCACCAATTAACTTCGCACTACCCTTTGTCACTATTACCATCGAGTCTGTTGAATGAGAGTGAATATTGTGAGTGTTACTACCTGTGAGCTTAGTAAACGCAAAAGATATAGGACTTTGTTTTCCTATTTTTTCTTTGAGCAGGTCTGAGGAATTAAATGGCATAAATGAACCAATATCATGAATTTTACCATCAACCTCTGCTTGTTTTATTTCAGTAAGTTTTTCTTTGTTAACTACAAGAACCATCTTTATTCCCTTATAAATTTCGCTAATAAAACGAATGATAATTTGCATGGATAGCGTTAATCTTCAACTCGACGTCACTTTTTAGCTATCCCTATTCAATCGCACTATGAACTATTAGAAAGCAGCATTATTGAGTCATCGAAAAAGAATGAAAACACCTATATTGATTCAATAAAAACAACTGATGGTTAATATTAAATAATTGTTGAACATTCTCTTTATCGAGTTCTCCCTTGCCTGATGCGTGATGATTATGCATTCATAGTAATTAATAGCGAATAAAAACTTAAATTTTATGGGTAGATATAAAATTACCTAGAGAAAGATCATGATTTTTTAATTGTTATTTTTATAAATTACAATTTATTTACGACACAAATGGACAATTATTAAATTTCAAAATTATCATTAATTCATCTCCATTTTTTCCTAAAAACTTTATTCATTATTAATAAAATAATTGTTGATGCGCATATATGCAGACTACATAACTACTAAATAGATTCAAACCAGCTCAATATATAAAGTAATCATATTTTTAACAGGTTAAAATGCTTATTTCATTACCACCATTCTAAGCATCACAAAGGGTTAGGTCTCGGGACGTGAAAAAGGTTTCCACAGATATAGGCAACAACGCCCTGCTGTAGTAACTGGGTGGCCAGTTCTTTGGGTCTGAGAAGGTTTGAGGCATTACTAAGTTAAGAGTTTCTAGTAATTCTGTACCGTTTTAGTAATAATAAACCCCGTTCTAATGTAAAAATCATAGGACTAACTTCTGATAATATTCGATTCCTAACTCGGAACCCGAGCTAAACTTACAGGGCTTTATCGGCCTAGGTAAACGGCGGGCACCTCTTCTTGTCCATGCCTTAGCTCTTCGCTAATGATCACCCTCGCTTCATTCATAATCGAACAGCTTACTTTCCCCCGTTAGACCTCTTGTGGACGGCCAGTCCGCAGCAGAAGCGTTAAAAGCCGTCAATTCAAGGTATCGCTGATGCGAATGCCTTAAGCCATTCGCTCGGTCTAAACCCATCTTAATACACTCTCTTTCATGCCTTTTCATTTGGGTAACGTACATAGCGTTATCTGGGATCAGTGAGCCATCCCCTACCCACTTTTTCACTTCATCGATTAATTCGCATCAAGGTACTTATCATTAAGTGCGGCCAATTTTGAGTTTGATCGGAATCTGGCTTTGTTCTGGTTGGTTACATATCTAATGTTTTATATCCCAAAGGAAGGGTTACTTTTAGGGACTAGACCTGGCTTGCCTATTTTTTCAGAGAGCCAACGGAGATGAGTCATATGAGTCTTGATGGCGCCTGCAGCCAAGCCTTGAGATTGCCAATGTTATGTGTTTTGGCCCCAAACTCCTTAGCTCAAGCTTTTTAACGTTAAGCCCTCTTAACTGTTTATCGGCTAGTTTGAGTATTTTTTTCGCTCTGCTTGACTTGCTTTAGATCCATCAGGGTTGCGATGCAGTACACGTGTGATTTGATAATAAAAGTTCGTTGCCATATTGCTACCTTAAAATGTTAGTTCTGAAAAATAGAAGAGCCAATCTTGTCGGCTCATATCTAAGTCATTCAAGGTTCTTATTTCATGGGTGCTGTAATCGTATCAATGCGAGTTTAGATTAGTGTTATTGCTTCCGTTCATTTCGAATGAACGCCTGTCACTTAAATCAAGTGAATAGGTAATGAAGCGAGACTACTGCGCGGTTCAGAAATTCCGAACAATTGAATGACTGTAAGCCATGTGCAATTGCTAATTCCCAGAAGCCCGTAAGGCGTTTGAGATAAGAATACGCTGGTAATCAAAGGTTTTTCTTCATCTAGTAGTCTTTGCAGCAACGGCTGCTTTTTAGTTCTCTTTTATTATTGTCTCAACTTAATCTGCTCGCAACTTTCGGGGCGCTCTCAGCGCCATAGATTCTCGCCGTCATTCTTTTCCAATTCTCGTTTTTCATTCGTAGCTCCTTATTGGAGTGACAGGACTAGAGTAAGCGAGGGTCGATATAACAATTCGAACTCCGAATTGTTATATCGACTTGAATTCAAATGACACAGACCTTTCTACGTTCTTAGGAAATCATGGACAGAACAATGGCCCATACGATAGAGCGGCTATACAGGTAGGAGTGGCTTCCTAATAGAATTCACTAGAAGAGACAATTCACAATTTCTACCTAGCGATTGATTTGAGAAAGAACAGAGCTCTCAAAAACATACACACTATCAATATAATACAGAGTGAATGGTAAACTAATTTCATAGCAGAGGCAGGAAGAAAAATGATTACCAAAGATAGAGATTCAAAAGTTTACAGCAGCCTTCAACAAAGAACTGGGGTAAAAGTAGAGCAAGACGTTGCCTTTTATTTACGTAGAGAGTTTGGAGATGCGAGTGACGTATTCATTATCAATGATCTACGTATACACTTCAAAAATGAGATAGCTCAGATCGATCACTTAATCGTGTATAACAAAGGGTTTATCATCATAGAATCTAAGTCAATTCGCGGCGAGGTCAAAGTAAATAGTCAACTAGAGTGGAGCAGAACCGTCAGAGGAAATTGGACAGGAATGCCCTCTCCCATCGAGCAAGCTAAATTACAAACGAAGCTTCTAAAAGGACTACTTAATGACAATGCTAAGTCATTACTGGACCGCATTGCATTTGTACAGGCGTACTTTGGTGGGCGTTGTTGGGATCAACTGTGTGCTACTTCAAATGATGCGTTAATTGACCGAAATTTCATCCCTAAAAGCATCTCGAAAAAGCTTATTAAAGCGGAATCTGTTGGAAGCAGCGTTAAAAATCTAATCAAGCAGCACCGCGTAGGTTCTATTTTAAATACGAACCCTACATTTAATCGTGATGAGTTGTATCGACTAGTTCACTTTTTAAACGAACAGCACTTACCGACTCAATCATCTACTTCCAATGAGCTTGACTCTACGCTTAGTAATCCAGAGCAAGCCAACTCTCCGGTTACAGTATCCGAAATTCAAGAAAGTAAAGAGCACAAAACTAGGTATGGCTTTAATTGTAAGAAATGCCTAAGAGCTGAAACCATACCTAGATCTGGGAAATATGGATATTACGTCTACTGCCCAGATTGTAAGATCAATACTTCTATGCGTATTAGCTGCCAGACATGTCAATCTAAGTCCACCAAAGTTAGTAAGAATAAAAATACTTACACTATTTCGTGTTCTTGTGGTGAAAGACGCGAAGTCGTATTCCCTGAGACATATAATTCGGCCCCTGATTGAAACAGACAAAATAAAAGATAAGACTAAAATTCTGACTCCGAATTTACCAAATAAATTATGTAGTTTAACTAGATGGTACTTACCACCAGTAATAGCGCTTTCATATTCAGCTTTGCGTCATGTAAGCACTCGCTGCATAGAAATCACCTCTATTGCATGTTTTCTTTTGATCGGATGTTTGTAAGGACTTTCCCATCCCTTTCAAACATTGAATTAAGTATCTAGAATACTTTCAATGATGCTTTCAAAGGCAAACTCATTACTCCTGATCTCGTCAAATACTTTCAAATATTCTTGTTCCTTCATTCTATAAAGCAAATCGTGGCACGTTTTTAACGTGAGCTCAATAGAAGTTCAATCTTCCAAAAAGTCATTCATAGATTGTCGATTGCCGCTCTCTAAAGCAAGTAGTAAACATGTGCAGCCTGTATCGCTTCTTGCTCGATAGTCCCGATTGGGAATGGTTTCTTCACACCATCCACGGTCGTAAACCGAAATCGAGTTTGCCCCCCTATGGCTCACTTTAACCAAGAATAGAGGGTAATAAGCCGTTTCTTTACTTCTAGCTCTACCAACCATTTATGACTCCAAGAATCTTAGGAGTTCACTTACCCTCTCTGCAGGGTTACCTATCTCGTCATCACACAGACTAAATATCGCCCTGTTGGAGTTCTTGTCCCCTCAAGCTTGCCGTGTTTAATCCAGTTTATAATGGTGGTATTGCACATCCCAGAATCAGGGTAAAACTCGTCAATAGATTGTCTAGGTCTGATTTTACGCATTATCATGTCGTTCTCCTTACCTTCCTCATAAAGTGAGAATGAAGATTTCCATCTCAGTAAGAGAAACTGTCCATGAAATTTTTAGCAGTAGTCTGTTAGCGCAGCAATGGATAAAAAATAGCCTCACCACCAAAAACCTTAGTTCCAAATAGGGTAGACTAATACAGTAGTAGGCAACTGCTAATAGGTTGATTTAGTTCACTTATTTATTTTGGCTTTTGGAGCATTTTTTAGGTCTATGACTTCCAGAACATAAAACCTAAGCAACTGAAATTTAGACAAATAATAACCACATCACCAAGCTTGCTACCAACATCGGGGTTTCACCGTTTTTGAACTCTCAAAAACGTCGTAAATCTCGCACAATACACTGAAAACAACCTGCCTACCCACAATGTTTTTAGGTGGATAAAGGGTGACCTTTAATTCACACATAATTGAATTACTTTGCTTTCAGATCCTGGAGCTTCTGACGTTGGTTTAAAACATACTCTTAAGGATTAAGATACAAGTTCTTTTTTACTAATACGTTGCACAAAATAGCGTAGATCAACCGCGCTCAACTTACTAAACTCAATCTAACCACTCTTGAATCTGTTTGATAACGGTTTGTTTCTCACTTTCACCTTGCTGGTTTTCAAACGAATGATTTAAGCCATCAATTAACACAAAAGACACGTTCGATCGCGATCCCATCAGTTGCTTTGCTTGTCGTTCAGCTAGCTCGGGGGAAACATTAACATCCAACTCAGATTGCAAAATTAGCGTGTCCGCACTTACTTTACCAAGTATCTCAGTCTGGTCTAACGTGAACATATCTTTCCACCAAGCAAAGCCATGACCGCTCATGTTGATATCCATATACTCAGCGTTCATAACAGCCTGCTGAAAGCCCAAGAAACCGTTTTTTGCTTCTGAAAACGCTTCTGGTGGCATGGTTTGCTCCATATTGTAGAGAACGTCATCAACGAAGAAACGTCCACCTGCGTTCAAAGACACTAAGGTATCAACTGATGGAACTTGTGAAGCAACCATCGAAGAGACCAATCCCCCTTCACTACCGCCAAGCACAATAATATTCTCGTAACTACTATCAAGGCTCTCAATGACTTGTTGATAGTCAGCAGTTCGCTGCGTTGGCGAGTCCTTTTGAATATACGCAGTTGGGCAATCGGGGCTGTCGCCGTTCGGATTCCAACTCATATCTTGGTTTAGCCCGTACTTCTCTACCGTGAGTAAGTCAGCATCTGGAAAAACTTGAGAAAACTGGTCATTAATTGAAGAACTGTGTGAAACGCTATTACAATCGGAGCCCTGCATAATGACTAACAAGGTGTTACTCTGACTTTGCGAAGAACGCGTTAAGTAATAGGTTAGCGATGAGCCATCTTGTCGCTCTACAATGTGAGTAGTGGAAGAAGCATTTGCTACTCCAATAATGAACAGTGGTGTGAATAGTGTTATCCGAATTAAGCTCATTGCAAGACCTTGAAACTAAGATGAAAGCTAAAACTCGAAGTTTTAGTGGACTCCTAAGCCATAAAGTTCATTTTATATTCAAAATACTACTTAGAACAACACACTGAATCCTCCTCGTGCTATATCCAACCAATGTGTTCCAAGTTCATATTTCGGCTATCGGAGTTTCCCATATTTGAATTAATCTATCTTTTTCTAATTTAGCAAAATCACTTAATCAATCATTCTTTACCAAGTTAGATAAGATGCAACTTAGAGCGGTTAAAAATCTTAATAGGCCGATGTTTTATACGTGGCACTTTTGGGCTCAAAAGTGCCCTATTTAATTTTAGTTAGATGTATCAGTATATTATTAATTAACGAGTAAACGCTTGTGGAGTTTTACCACCACCTTCTTGAGTTTTTTAGACTGAGTAATTTCGCAGCCTGGTTTATGAGGTTCTCCCGGGAAGAACACCGCAAACATGCCAGGTTGTAGAACCACTTCGCTTGCGTTGGTCATGTTGCCAACTAAGTAAAAGTCGTTCTCGGCATCGTAGTCGGTCGCTGGAAGGTTATTTGGTGATTCGTTACAAAATTGAATGCGTTCTTCACCATAGATAAGACACTGAATATCAATATAGTCTTGATGGACTTCAGCTTGTTTATCTCCTGCTGGAGCCGTGTTGAATTCCAAGACGTTAGCGAAGATATCGTCGCCATCAATGATGTGTTGACCCACTTCTAGTTCCATCAAGTCGATGGTTTGCAAGTAGTCTAAGCAACGTAAGATTGCTTGGGGTAAGTATTGGTTAACGTTATGGTGTTGAATATGACCGTAAATCACAATGGGGATCTCCAAATTCTAGAACAGATTAAAAGGGCTCTGTAACGAGCCCTTGTACAATTAGTTACGCTTTAGCGAGCTTTCCCACGGTCAATTGCTCTTTATCTGCGTCGCTCAACTTGTTTTTAAATAGTGGCGCAGTTAGGTACCCCACAATGACCACCATTAATGTGCCAACCACACCGTAGAAGAAGAAGTTCAGGTCAGTGAAGTAGCGAACACACACGACTGTCGAGATACTTGAAACTACACCAAGCAATGCACTAGTAGCGTTAGCTTTACGTACGAAGATACCTAGCATGAATAGGCCTGTCATTGGGCCGCCCATTAGGCCAAGTAGGCTGTTGAACGCATCCCATATTTCACTCTCGTTAGACAAGATGAGGTAGGTTGATGCGACAACTCCTAAGATACCTGCTGTCACTGTCAGTAAACGCCCTACTTTTAGTTTTTGCTCTGGAGACGGGTTATTGCTAACTTTTTCGTAGATATCAGAAGTAAAGCAAGCGGCGATACTATTCAAACTACTTGAGATACTAGATTGCGATGCTGCAAAAATAGCGGCGATTATCAGGCCAGCAACACCAGCAGGCATTTGCGAGATGACGTAAAACGGTAAGATACCACCAGTATTGAAGTCTTCTGGTAACAACGCAGGGTTTTGCGAGTAATAAGCGTATAGACCCGCACCAACAGCGAAGAAGAAGATAGGCACACACGCAACCAGTTTAGCGTTAGTGATCAGGGCCTTTTTGGTTTCTTCAATGTTGTCTGTAACAATATAGCGCTGCACCACGTCTTGGCTAGCTGTGAACTGCTGTAGAGTGGCGAAGAAGAACCCAATCATCAATACAGGAATGGTACTTTCGCTCCAGCTCCAACGGAATTGGTCTGCCGGGAAGTATTTATCCTCACGTGCTGACATACTGAAAATCTCGCTGAGACCGCCATCAACATTGAAACAGATCACAATGAAGATCAGGATCGCGGCACCAGACAGCATTACGCCTTGAATAACATCAGTCCAAATTACGCCTTCAATCCCCCCTAAGAAGGTATACACAATACAAAGCACGCCAATCAGGAACACTATCATCAGTGGGCTCATGTCGATAAACGGCATGAGAGCAAGGGCGGTCAAATAGGTAACGATTGCTATTCGGCCAACGTGGAACAACATGAAGGAGATACTACCAAATAGACGCATTTTCACGTCAAAACGGCGTTCTAGGTATTCATAAACAGAGGTGAGATTCAGCTTTCTGAAGAAAGGAATATAGAACCAAAAGACAATAGGTAGAATAGCGATCGCGATATATTGACCGATTAAGAATGTCCAGTCGTCAGTATAAGCCTTAGCTGGAATCGACATAAATGTAATGGAGCTGAGTGTGGTTGCAAAAACACTAAAGCCAGCAGCCCACCCGGGAATCCTCCCTCCTGCTTTAAAATAATCATCCGCTGATTTTTGGCGCTTCGCGAAGTAAACGCCGACTCCCATAATTGCACCTAAATAGACTATTAAAGCTAAATAGTTTAGTGTGCCAAATGAACTTGCTTCCATAAGGGTAGACCTTTTCTGTAGGATTAAAATAGACACGCTTGTGTCTAATAAAAGAAATATTGTTATCTCGATATAAGAGCTTCTGCTTTACATCTTCTTTAATGGTGATTGCGTTTCTATCTTGGCAAAGCTTTATTGTTGTATTTATGCTCCGCCCAAGATGCAACACCTAGTAGGCCAGCATTCGACCCACCATGAGCATGAATCACTTCAACCTGATGAGCTGTAGGTAAAAGACTGATGTAATGACGAACCAATGGTAAGAAACCGGATGCGAGCCCTACACTCCCCCCAAGGCATATCACTTGAAGATCTAGGGTAATTTTTAGATCCGCAATCAAATTGGCAACGGTTCTGGCCGCATTTTCCACAATGTCTTTCGCTTCAGAATGACCATTCTGATATTGCTCAAAAACCGTTTTTCCTGTGCATTCATTACCGAAAAAAGCTTGGCCTGCTTTTCCTATAGCCGTACCAGATGCAATACTTTCAACGCACCCCTGACGACCACAGCCGCACATAGGCCCATTAGGATCCGCTAGAGTATGCCCCGCATGCCCTGCTATACCATGCTGACCAGTCAGTAATGAGCCATTAATTACAAACCCAGCACCTACACCTGTTGAAACAGTGATGAATCCCATCGCGTTAGGGGTTAACTCAAGGGCTTTATACTCAGCCCAAGCCGCTGCTTGAGCATCGTTAATCACCATGACTGGCTTTTGGTAGATATTCTCAAGAGTGTCCGCTAAGCGGTATTGATCTAAACCACCAAGGTTGTCAGGGTTAAGCGCGGTCAGTACACCTTGATTGATGATTCCGGTAGACGCGACCGCGACAAAGTCAGCCTGCTCTTTGAAAGATGAAACCAATTCCCTTAGTGACTGCGTCATGTTTTTAGGGTCATTAGACGATGGCGTTTCGCGCTGCTCGAGCTTTAGGATGTGGCCCGATTGAATAAGCGCAGCCGCAATCTTTGTTCCGCCGATGTCGATAGCTAGACAGGTGTTCATGCGATAGCCTCCACTTTATCGCTTTTTGCGCTGCGAACTGCGTGTTCGAACCATTGGCAAATGTGTTCAATACGCGTGATAGCAGAGCCAACGGTGACACAAGACGCGCCAGCTTTAATAGCTTGATGAGCAAGCTCAGGCGAATTGAAACGGCCTTCTGCCATCACGAAACAACCTTGTTCCGCCAAGCGAGTAATGAATGGGAAATCCGGCTCGCTAGGGACTGGGCCCGATACATAACCGGACATAGTTGTGCCAATGATCTCGGCGCCTAATTTGTATGCAGCCATACCTTCATCATAGTCAGAACAGTCGGCCATTACTAAACAGCCTAGTTGGTGGATCTTCTCAACAAGCTCTACCACCTCAGTTGGCCTTGCGCGGTTGGTCGCATCAATCGCAATGATATCGGCTCCAGCTTCTTTCAACGCAATAACATCTTCTATAAATGGTGTGATACGAACATCTGAATCCGGAAGGTCGCGCTTAACAATGCCAATGATTGGTACCGTAACGAGCGGTCGAACCGCTTTAAGGTTTTCAATGCCCTCGATTCGTAAACCTACCGCCCCACCATCAACGCTGGCAGCTGCCATAGCCGCGACAATAGAGGGTTTATCCATTGGGCCACCATCAACAGGTTGGCATGAAGACACAAATCCGTGTGCTAGCTTATCAAGAAGAGGGGAATCGTTGTGAACCATATGAGTTAAACTCCAAAAATTAAACCTAGCAACTTAGTATTACTCCATCATCTTTATTTTGGAGTAATACTTCAAACAACTTTATCTAAAATGGCGATCTTGCTCTCACTTTATCGCTTACAAATCCAGTAACTACCGACAACCCAGCAAATACCATCTTGTAATCGGCGAATACAGCTTGCTCACAGAAAAAATCTATGAGAGCTTAAATGGAGTATAACTTCACAAAACAAGTAAGGTGCCGCATGGATATAGAGTCCAAAAATACAATTTCGACCAACTCATCTCCTATATATGCAATAAAAAATGTGAGTTTCTATCGAGATGGTGAGCGATTGCAAAATCAGGTAATTGTGATTGAAGGTGACACTATTACTGAGGTGTGCGACATGGGAGAAGTAAACTCACTTCCGATTGACATCATTGATGGAAAGAACCAGTTGGTTAGCCCAGGATTTATCGATCTGCAACTCAATGGGTGTGGTGGCGTGTTGTTTAATACAGACATATCGAGAGACACCTTGAACACCATGAACGAGACCAACGTTCAATACGGCGTAACACAATTTTTACCCACCCTGATCACCAGCAAGGAGCAATCTCTTAAACAGGCGGTTGATCTAATGGCTAATATCGAAAACGCTGAAAAAATGGGGGTCTTAGGATTGCACTTAGAAGGCCCGTTTATCAGTGTTGAAAGAAAAGGCGCTCACCAGCCGCAGTTTATCCGTGAACTAGATATTGATACTGCTAATTATCTTGTTGAAAACCAGAAACACATATCGGTGCTAACGGTCGCTCCAGAAAACGTCAGTCAAAAGGTGTTAGATAGACTTAGTGAATCATCGATTACTATATCGATGGGACATACCGATGCCACGTATAGCCAACTTAATGAGAAAGACGGCATCAAGATGGCGACGCATTTATACAACGCTATGTCACCACTCACCAACCGAGAACCAGGTGCGGTAGGTTATGTATTCAATAAAAAGCCACACGCGGGTATTATTGCGGATGGGATTCATGTTGATTACACATCCTTAAAAATAGCCCGTGAGCTATTGGCCGAGAAACTCTTTCTGATAACGGATGCCGTGACACCTGCGGGTACAGACTTAACTCAATTTGATATGGCAGGAATGCAAGCGTTTGTGACTAACGGAAAGTGCCATTATGCGGATGGAACCATTGCCGGCGCAGCGATCACCATGAGTCAGAGTATTCGTAACTTGATTGAATACGCGGATGTGCCACTGCCCGAAGCGTTGAATATGGCAGCGCTATATCCTGCGGAGTCGATTGGGGTGGATGATAGCTATGGGAAACTAGAGAAAGGTTATAAAGCTAACCTGGTCTTTTTAGATGAAGAGCTAAGAGTCACTCGCACTATTCAAATGGGTGAGTCAGTGTACCGGCGAGCAAGCTAGAAATAGAATAGACGCTCTTACCATAAAGCTTGAGCGTCTAATGCCAAGGTAACAAGCCAATATCATCGATATTGGCTTTCTTTATTGTTTGCTAATAAACAAGGAACCTACCCTAACGCTTCGGTGGTCTTTAGTTTGATGTCGTGAGTACCAGACATGTCCTTTTGAACTAATAGAGCATACATAAGATCAAGCACAAACAGCTGCGATATCTTAGTACCTATCGAGTCACCTTGTAGCTGCCCTTGACGGTTACCATTAACCAACACGTTTTCGGCGTATTTAGTAATAGCTGAACGGGGGTTGTGCGTAATAGCAATTGTGGTTGCTCCGTTCTCTTTTGCTAGTTTCAATGCCTTAGTCGTTTCCTCTGAATCACCAGAATGACTGATACCAATCGCAACATCTCCTGGCTGTAGCAAAGAGGCTTTGATGTACATGAAGTGATTGTTGGTATAAGCATCAACATTGAGCCCGATACGCATAAACTTATATTTGGCACTTTCCGCTGAGATGCCAGAAGAACCCACACCAAAGAAATAGATGGCCTTTGCTTCCTTTACTACCTCTGAGGCTTTCTCCAATTGCTCGAAATTGAGCAAGTTTAATGTCTCTGATAGAACCTGATCGATAGATGATTGTAGCTTTTTGCCAATAATCTCCGCACTGTCATCTTCCGTTACGTCAGTATCGAGTATCGTTGGTTCAGAGGCTTGAGTCGTTGAAACTTCAATTGCCAACTGCAATTTAAAGTCTTGGTATCCGCTAAACCCGAGAGTGCGACAGAAGCGAATAATGGTCGCGTCTCCAGCATTGACTTCAACAGAGAGCTCCGCAATCGATAGTTTACTGATTTGCTCGGGGTTAGATGCAACATAGTCTGCAATACGCTTTGCTGATGGGGTAAGGCTGTTATAAAGGCTCCCCATAGTATCTATGATATTGCCTGCTCGAATTTGTGCCATATAGAGTGTACTCGACGTTAAGCGTTGATTAGATGCATTCTCACACAATAAGTATTTGATTTGAAGTTAAGCTCCAATATTTATTGTGATAATTAAGCCTTTATTTGATAAAGGCTCAGAAGGGTTACTCAAACATTAATCTAAACCGATATCACACTTTCAGTCTTTCTCATCACGATTTTTATTGAATAGTGAAACTTCACTCCATACTATGAGTATTACTCCATCAAATTACGCTATAATGAAGTTATTCTTCACTTAAGCACCATGTACGTTGGTACAAACTGAGGCAACCATGAAAAAATTATCGGGTCTAATTGCAGCACCGCACACACCGTTTAACGCAGACAACCAAGTTAACTATGCAGAGATTGATAAGATTGCTGCGCATCTAATTCAGGATGGCGTTAAAGGTATCTACATTTGTGGAACGACAGGCGAAGGGATCCACTGTAGCGTTGAAGAACGAAAAATGATTGCTGAGCGTTGGGTGTCTGCAACTGATGGAAAAATGGACATCATTGTACACACTGGTGCATTAAGCATTGTTGATACGCTAGAGTTAACTAAGCATGCAGATACGCTTGATATTTTAGCGACATCTGCGATTGGCCCTTGTTTCTTTAAACCTGGTAGCGTAAATGAACTTGTTCAATATTGCGCGACCGTTGCAGCCGCTGCGCCTTCTAAAGGTTTCTACTATTACCACTCAGGTATGTCAGGCGTAAGCGTTAATATGGAAGAGTTTCTGATCGCAGCTGATAAACGCATCCCTAACCTATCGGGCTTGAAATTCAATAGTGGTGATTTGTATGAATATCAGCGCTGTTTACGTGCATGCGATGGTAAGTTTGATATTCCATGGGGTGTTGACGAATTCTTGCCTGGAGCGCTTGCTGTTGGAGCAAAAAGTGCGGTAGGCAGTACTTATAATTACGCTGCAAAGCACTTTAATTCAATTATTGAAGCGTTTGAAGCTGGTCAGCACGATGTCGTGATAAACAAAATGGATAGCGTTATTGCATTGATTCGAGTACTTGTTGAATTTGGCGGCGTATCAGCAGGTAAAGCAGCGATGGCACTTCATGATATTGATGCGGGCGATGCCCGTTTACCATTATTGCCACTAACACCAGAACAAAAAGAAATCGTTGTGCGTAAGATGAATGATGCAGGTTTCAAGTAAATAAATTCATTCCCCTTGTCTGATTTTTACCGGAGATTTAATCTCCGGTTTTTTGGTTTTGGATCTAAAATGACTACGTTAGCTAATCAACATCCTCGTTATGAAGCTTCACTTCAATTTGAGTTCTTGCCGTACCTATCATGTCCTCTGAGACCATCACGCCCCACTACTAAGAGGTGAATAACGCCGATACCGAAGCCATCTTAAACACTAAACCACAACGCATAGTACAAATGCCAAGTGTTGCGAATCACTCTTGAACAGTTTGTTAGCAGACAGCCTACAACGCGAGTTTAAAGCCTTCATGTGTTGCTTTGAATCCAAGTTTTTCATAGAACCTGATTGCATCAGGGCGCTGCTTATCACTTGTTAACTGAACGATTGTACAGCCTTTATTTTTTGCCAGCTCGATAGCATGTGCGAACATTTGCTCACCGAAACCCTGTCCACGATGGTCACTATGGATTCGAACACCTTCAATAAGACAACGCCAACTACCAATATGCGTCAGGTAAGGAATAAAGGTAATTTGAAGCATCCCTACTAGAGAGTTTTCCTGCTCAACAACAAGTAACTCGTTGTTTGGGTCTCGTACAATTGCTTCGAACGCTTCAAGATACGCATTATTCAACGGAACAGACGCATCTTCTCTTTTACTACCAAGTGGGTCATTTGAAAGCAAAGCAACAAGGCTTTCCAAATCTTCAAAACCAGCTGAACGATACTTTAATTCCATCTATAGTTCCTTATTACTTCTGACTGCTAACACCTTGTTAAGTGGTGAACTACACTACCATTACACTTAGCGTATTGTACCGTAAGCACAACACACAACGATGGGATGAAAAATGCCAAGCGTTGGGAATCACTCTTAAATGCTTTGTTCACTTGCTTTTCCAACGCTCTCTAAGTAGTACTTTCCACTACCTTTCACCTGTGTCCACCTCGGCCTATATTGAGATGAGATATACACGCTAGTGTCTTTTTTGCCTGTAGGCTTCACTATACTGCCAGTTAGCAACTCTTCATTACGAAAGTATCGATATATCCCTTTAGATTCGCCTTGATAGAAGCTTTTATCTTCGCAATAAACTAAAAAGTATGTCTCATTAAATGTGGATGACTTAAGCTGTTCAAGAAACTGAATGTCTTTGCAAAAGGAAAACATTTGTTCAGGAACTTGCCCATTTCTTGGAAACTTAAGCTCAATAGCAGCATAGCATTGACTTTCATCATAAATGCAAATATCGATTTCACGCTTTGCAAAGCTTGATTTATCCAAGCCGAAGAAAGATACATTACGTTCAAACTGAACTTTTCTATCAGGGAACTTAGCTCTCAAGAAAATACCTAGCTCATGTTGAAAACTAAATTCGTTATAAATTTCAACTTCCTCTTGAGCTACTTTAACCATAAATTCTTCTAGAAGTTCTCTCATTGTTTTCCTTGCCAGTTAACGCCGCATTAAGTGGTGAGCAACGCTACCACCCTACCTAAACCATTGTGCCGTAAAAACTGAAGCTGATTCAAAGCAAAAATGCCAAGTGTTACGAATCTGATTAAATTCATTGTTAAGAATTTGAACCCAGCAATACTTTGAGTTCTTCGACTGATAGAGTCTGAGCTTTTTTCCTATGAACCATTGCGTGACAATTTGCGCATAAAGGGACTAGATCTTTTTCTGGGTCTACTAACGTTGAAATACCTAATTGCGACACTGGAACTTTATGGTGGATATGAATGTAACCCTCGCCGATGCTGCCATAAACTTTACCGTAGTCGAAACCACACGCAGCGCAGACAGCCCCATGAATTGCTATTGCTTGGCGCCTTAATTTTGGATTTCTCTCATAAGTAGTAACGTACTTCTTATTGAAGTTACCCTCATAAAATGACTCAACATGTTTGATTGGTCACTATTCTCTTCAACTCCGTACTTAGGCTTGGCAGTTTGCAAGGCATCTTTAGTAAGGTGCCCTAATATCAGGTCGAAGTTTTCTTTGGATATCGGCCTAACACCGTTTCGCCAATAATTTGATATTAGGTTAAAGGGAATACTTTCTAAATACTTACCATCTATTTTGGCAAGGATTGGCTTAGAGAATGTTTCAAAACTATCGATAGTGCCGAAGTAGTCACTTTTAGTACTATTTCTATCGGGAAATACTTTGCCTATCGTTCCAATACCAAAATAGTGAGGTTCGTTTGACAATCTACTTACTTGATACGCTTTATCTTTAAACGTCCCTTGTAGTCTTGTAGTAAATAACTTGAGTTCCTTGCTCTAGATACTTTAAGTACCTCTTCGGAAAATGATACAAAACGCCTATATCATCATCCCATTGAGAAACATCATTTTCTACTTGTTATAACTGCCGAATTTTTGTTCGCTTAATTGACTTTTCTTGCTAGATTTCTAACGTAGATGAACAACCAAATCCCGAATGGTAACGATACAATAAATACCAAAGCAGCCCACCAAGAAAAAACCGCAACCAGTGATGATGTGGCGAGCAGAAAAGACAAGTATGCCAGCCACGTAACATAGTTAAATACTTCAATTTTCCGAAGTTTGGCAAGAAAAATACGGTCAAAACCAAAAACAACATTTATCGCCATAAAAACTGAGTTTAACCCTAAGCTCAAGGCAAACAAAATAGTGGCAATATTTAATGACACCAAAGGTTCAAGATTAGAAATTGAACTTAAATATGCTAGAAAAAAAGCATATGAAAGCGCAGCCATTCCTGAGTGGGCCCAAACTTGGTTTTTGTGAAACATCTCACTTTCATTAATTTTGTCTATAAGTGAACGATCCAATCATTCCTCCTTAAGTTATAACGAATGACATGGATTCCCCCTTCCGAGGATCTGCCACACTCATGTGGTACTAAAATGCACTGGAGGCACCATGTCTGATTATTCTTATTTCTGCGGTATCGACCTAGCTAAAAACCACTTCAGTCTTCATGCAGTAGACCAAAACGGTAAGGTCATACTCCACAAGTCGCTCACTCGTTCTAAACTACTGACTACAATAGCAAATATGCCACTCATGCGTATAGGTGTGGAAGCGTGTGGTGGTGCACACTATTGGGCTAGAACACTCAATAAGCTTGGCCACGATACCCGCATTATGGCCGCAAAATATGTCGCACCTTACCGCACTAAAGGCAAGAATGACCTCAATGATGCCGTCGCTATCTGCGAAGCCGTTCAACGTCCTTCCACTCGCTTTGTGCCTGTAAAATCTCCCGAGCAGCAAGCCATCTTGTCTGTACACCGAATGAGAGAGCATTGGGTTCGCGAACGTACCGCACTTATGAATCGCATGCGTGCGCTCCTTTCTGAGTTTGGGCTGATAATTCCTGTTGGACGATCTTCACTACTCAAACAAGTCCCTTTAATGCTAGAAGACCCAAAAAATGAGCTGCCGCAACTAGCCAAAACGGTTATTGCTGACGCTTACCATCATCTCGATGAGTTGAACCAACGTATTGCTGATACAGAGCAAGTTTTCGACTCCTTTGCCAAAATCAGCAACGATGTCCAACGTGTTATCAAGGTTCGAGGTATTAGCCCGCAAACCGCCACAGCGATACTGGCTTCCATTGGCAATGGCTCTCAATTTGATAAAAGCCGAGACTTCTCTGCATGGTTAGGCTTAGTGCCAAAACAGTATTCTACTGGAGGTAAACCCCGACTGGGTCGAATAACCAAGCACGGTGATAAGTATCTCCGAACGCTTTTAGTTCATGGTGCTAGAGCTGTCATCACCAACCTTGGCGACAAGCAAGATAGGTTAAGTCAGTGGTGTCGAGGGGTTCTGGAGCGAAGAGGAATGAATCGAGCGATAGTGGCACTTGCTGCGAAGAACGCTCGAATAATATGGGCGCTTTTACACAACCAAACAGACTATGAAAACTATGCTGCTTAAGTAAACACTTAAGCAGCATAACAAGTTACACCCACCGGGTCATTGCAGACGCTAATGATGGAGATAGGTTAAGACCACTTGCGGAGAGCCTGTTAATGCGGCGGACACACTAGATGTCATCTAACGAATAAGGCACCGCAGTCGCGCAAAGTCATCAGGGCCACGACGTATGCGAATCGTCGACAAGTAGGCCGAATGTAGAGCGGCAGTCCAAAACCCATCAACATAAGTTTAGCGGATGTTTGACAACCGGGGGAATCCATGTAGCCCTGTTAAGGTGTGAGCAACGCAATACCAAAGCCTCCGCAGAACACCTTAAACACAAAAACGCAACGCATAGTAAAAATGCCACGCGTTGCGAATCACTCTTAAACAGTTTGTTATACGCTTTTCTCACAATCTAATTTGAAGCGTATATCAAGCAAGCTAAAGCTCACAATAAATGCGGCTCATACCACGATCACCGCGCTTATAGCCTTCGGCAGCTGAATCAAAGTGCGTGGTAGCCTTTAGACCAACCATTTTGTTTACTGTCATCAAATGCCACCCCGGAACTGTACCCGAAGCACTGCCGCCAGAAATCTGATAACACCGAACGGCATCATTACTAGCAGTAGTCATGCCATAACAATGTGGTAAAACTTCTCTCGGGTATCCGTCGTAAGTAAACTCAAGTTTTAACTTCTCTTGAATTGCACGAACAATTAGCTCATTCATAACTATACACTCATATTTAAATAACTAGAGAGCAAGAACATACTCACTCTAATGCATAAACTATGACCTACTCGGAATCCATACAACAAAATTCAAACTTTAGTTGCAAATTGTGCTTACGGTGCTGGCAGAATAAGAAAAATGTTTTCTAAAAGAACTGGAATATTGATATTAGTCATTGATATAAATGACTTAATTAGGCGTATAACGCCGCCTTAAGCTGTGAGTGAACGTGTGCCATGTCTGAGCGAAGCGAGTTCGGCACACGTTTACGAATCAGACTTGAAGGCTTTGTTATGCGCCTATTTACAACTAACACCTTCAGGTAATTTGACACTGTACTTATAATCTACCGGCTTGGTGAAGTCTGTACGTGAAATAGTTTCATCAATCAAAAAATTGTATAAGAAGTCTGTATTACATGATTTATCAAAGCTAGAGCCTAAGGTGAAAAGTACTTTTTCCTTAGTTGTCAGGTCATAATAGTGCAGAGCGAAAGACGTATAAATTGATGTGCCAGTTTTTGTCGAACTTCCTGTCACACCGAATGTTTTCTGGTTTGTTGTGTTGCAGGTTGCGGAGTACCCATAACCAGAGCAAGTTGTCGTTGAGTAACCACTATCGACCATGCCATAGTCTGCCGACTCATAAGTATAAGTGTCATACTCTTGCTTTACAGAGATATACGCAGCACCAATAGGTGTAATATTTTTTTGATTCAGTTCTCTTTCCGAGTAAACAGAGGTAAAGCCTCTTGCTTTCATAGCTTCAATTACAGACCGGACATAAAATTTTGATTTCAAGTCATTTTCATCAAAAGTTGCGACAACTATTGGAGCATCAGAGTAAAAGTTAACATCTGGATCCAAGACCGTATATTGATTCGCTTCAATAGTAGTTTGGCAGCCAGTCAAAATAGCAGCTGCACTGAAAATCATAATTAATTGTTTCATTTAAGAATCTTATTTCTGGTGACTATTTAAATGATCTCATATTTCACTTGCTAGGTAGTTGATATCGGTCAAGCCTATTTGGCGCATAACGCCCTGTTAAGGTGTGAGCAACACAATACCGAAGCTCCCGCATACCACCTTAAACACTAAAACCAACGCATAATAAAAATGCCACGCGTTGCGAATCACTCTTAAACAGTTTGTATGGATAATAAGCACTCCAATCGGGTAAGGTGAGACCCAGACTTTAGCTGCAACTAAAGTTCTTCTATCTGGTAGTTCGATTAAACGCTGGTTCCTCTATCGAGAGACCGATAACAAGTACGAACGCCAGATAGAACTCCAAGCACCACACTCGAATAGTCTTCTGGGTCTCGAGCCCGCATTTGCAAGCAAGAGTTAGCTTATTATGAATACAAACACACTTCAAAACATTAATGTTGGCGTTGATACGGGCAAGTCACAATTAGACATTTACATCCGCCCTCTCGATATTTACTTCACTGTTCCTAACAACGAAAAAGGTATCAAGGAAGCGATAAGAGCTATCGCCAAACACAGACCTAATCGCGTTGTTATCGAAGCAACTGGACGACTCGAAATGCCCTTCATATTTGCCTGCGATAAAGCAAAGTTACCCTATGTTATTGCCAACCCATTGCACGTTAAAAGGTTCGCAGGTGCCATTGGACGAAGAGCTAAAAATGATCGTCTAGATGCCGCCCTTATTGCACACTTTGGTGAAGCTATACAACCTAAATTGACACAATTAAAGAGCGAAAACATAAGATTAATGAGCGACTTAGTTACAAGACGTAATCAGCTGCTTTCTATGCAGACTATGGAGAAAAACCGACTACAGATTTTGCCTCAGAGCCTCGCTTCTTCAATCAAACCAATTTTAACCGCCCTTAAAAATCAAATCGTTAAAGTAGAAGAAAAGATATCCAAGCTCATCGATACCAGCCCTGAATACCAAGCTAAAAATGAGATACTACAAAGTATGCCTGGAATAGGAAAAATAGCGTCAGCATCAATCATCAGTAATGTTCCTGAACTCGGTTTTATCACCAATAAACAAGCCTCTTCTCTTATCGGTGTTGCCCCAATAACCAGAGAAAGTGGACGTCTCAAAGGCAAGCGGATGATCCAAGGTGGTCGTGCTCAAGTTCGCACAGTTTTATACATGGCGATGATGTCTGCCATCCAATGTAACCCTGTTTTTAAAGCGACTTATGAACGATTACTTGCGGCAGGTAAACCCAAAAAAGTAGCAATCGTTGCCTGTATGAAAAAGATGGTTGTGATACTCAATTCGATGCTAAGAGATGGTGTTATGTGGGATAAGGATAGCGCCAAAAAATAACTATTGACGCCATAGTCTCTTGTTATGTGAATTTTTACTCGTACTTTTTACCGTTGTGCTTTAACCAACCATGCGGGTGTCTATTGTTGGGATCGTGGTGTGTCCAGTGCATTACACCACCCTTTTTGTTCCATTCGTATTCACCGTAAAACTGAACTCGATCGCCGACTTTTAGATTGGGAATTCTTGGTGCCAAATCGATGTTATGAGCAACTAGTAAAGTCTGCTTACTATCTAATTTGAGTATGAATTTTTGATGTCGACTTCCTTTGTTGTCATCTGGCAATAGGCGAATTACTGTTCCTGAACCACGAACTTGAAGGTCACTTTGATGATTTTCAAACGCCTGCCCGAGCTTGTAGTCATTCGCTAGAGCACCGACTGAAACTAAGCAAAAAGCTGCTATAAATATTGCGAAGAACTTCTTCATATACTCAATTTCTCCAATTCACATAACGCCGCGCTAAGTAGTGAGCAACGCTACCACCTAACCAAACCATTGCACCGTAAACACCAAAACTCGACCTGAACTGAAAATGTCGAGCGTTGGGAATCTGTCTTAAGCGCTTTGTTATGTTTCATTTGCAACGAATAAGTCAAATGAGTACCTAGCAAAAATAGAAAGCATAGCGGCGACACCTAGAAAGTAAACGCTAGAAAATAGTCTTTCATAAGATCCAACCAAGCCAAATTCTGGATAAAACTGTATTAGCCATAATCCGAACAGCAAACCAGAGATTGTTCGAATTACATTGAGTGGTTGATTTACAATAAACATGTAAATTTTACGAAGCCTAGAACGTTCAACACGCTTGAATTTGTATGCTTTTGCGACAATCCAAACGAAAGCAATCAAAGGTGCAAATAACACGAACCACATGTTCATTTCATCCATGTCGACTAGTGCGTTATATATGAACCACTCAACCGAAGCCGGCATAGCACTATCGAGAGTGATATAACCAACTTCATAAGAAACTAGAAAAATGCACACAAGCGCGGGAAATAACAACCATGTATACGTGATCTTAAATAGCTCTTTTTTAAGGTGTAGCCTTATGATTTTGTTCACTTTACCCTCCTTGAAACATAACGCCGCATTAAGGTGTGAGCGACGCTTGGCTATACTTGAGCGAAGCGAAAACGCCAAGCGTTGCGAATCACTCTTAAATGCTTTGTATGGATAATAAGCACTCCAATCGGGTAAGGTGAGACCCAGACTTTAGCTGCAACTAAAGTTCTTCTATCTGGTAGTTCGATTAAATGATGGCTCCTCTATCGAGAGACCGGTAACAAGTACGA
>NZ_RZIS01000004.1 GCF_005281835.1 Vibrio profundi | reverse complement strand
AAAAAGTAGCAATCGTTGCCTGCATGAGAAAGATGGTTGTGATACTCAATTCAATGCTAAGAGATGGTGTTATGTGGGATAAGGATAGCGCCAAAAATTAACTATTGACGCCATAGTCTCTTGTTAGCTTTTTAGTGCCCAGAAACTGTCTTAATAGGACGATTGCTCATGGAGAAGGTGTCCCGATAGCCAGCGATATTCATCACCACTCGTAAGTTAGGAATAATCTCGTACTTTGTTGGCTCTGGTAACTCAAACTTTAAACCATACATGATCGTCATGTTTGTCGGTGCGATAACAGAATCCCGCATATCCCGCATAGATGAGTTCCCAAACTTACCTTTTCTCTGAGCTTTAACACGGGCTTTTTCACCGGTCATAAGATAGGTATCATAAACACTTAAAGATACATTTTGATCTTTATCCGATAGGTTTTTCAGATGTAAGTTGCAGTAAACTATCCGACCTGACTGGGTACAGCCATCAGACCAAGCAACGATTGTTCCATTAGAACTTTCGAAGTTCGTTTTTTCTGCTGTATAGTAATCATCCTCTTCTAATATAAGCGTGTAAATTGGATCTTTGTACCAGCTACCAGAAAGAAACACGCCTATCACTGCCAAAGAAGACGCTACATATACTAAGCATTTTGTATATAGTGCTGCTCTTAAATTCTTGCATAAGTAAAAAAGTGAAATACTGATAATAATACTAGCTAAGATAGCTGGTACATATCGAATCCAATGTACCGATGATACTGTTACATCATTCAGTGAGTTGAATTCATCCCCCACCAATGAATCCAGCAACTTTGTCATAAAGTAGCCCGCAACCAAGTTCACTAAACCAAGTAAAGGGATAACTACCCATGATTTTAGCTTTTCCATGTAAAAATAACCCTAGCCAATTGATTTTATTTAGAATAATAAATGGGCATTATAAAAAGAAATAGACTCAAGTCAAAATATCATCATATTTAAAGCTAACAGCTATTAGACAGAAAAATTCTGCATTTAAATATTGAATTTTTCTGTCTAGTATCTAAACCAAGTTAACCATACCCAGTTTTTATGAAAACTTACAGTAACTTAAGAACTAACTCTAAGACTTCACGTTCCAAAATGCAGACTTTTTCTATATAGCATGAATCTATATGCCAAACTGCTACTCATGTATATGTAACCAGTCATTAGAAAATGAGAAAATCACCTTTTTTAGCATATATACGCGAATATATGCTTGGGAGACACTATGCTCTTCGCACGACAGATGCCTATGTTTATTGGATACATCAATACATTATCTACCATAGAAAAAAGCACCCAAAGGAATTAACTACAAGGCATGTAGAGGATTTCTTGACACACCTAGTAGTAAATAAAAAGTCAGCCAAGAAAACACAGAGCCTCGCCCTCAATGCTTTAGTGTTTTTATACAAAGAAATCATTCAAGAACCCATAGATCTTGATATGCAGTTTCGACGTTCAGACAAGTCCAGAAAACTGCCCACAGTTATGACTCCGGAAGAAATTGGAAGGCTACTAAGGCACTGCTCCCCTAATTACAAACTGCATTATCAGCTAATGTACGGCTCAGGCCTGCGTTTAATGGAATGTGTGCGACTACGTATACAAGATATCGATTACCAATATAAATCCGTACGCGTGTGGCAAGGTAAGGGAGGCAAGAACCGCTTAGTTACAATAGCTCCTGAGCTTTTCCCCGCAATCAAACAGCAACAACAGAAGTCCGCAAGTTACTACCAGCAAGATTTGAATGATGAAGCTTTCTCTGGCGTATATCTACCCGAAGCCCTAGCTAGAAAATACCCAAATGCAGAAAGGAGTTTAAATTGGCAATATCTCTTTCCTTCTAGCCGTTTATCACCAGATTTGCAAACAGGCGAACTACGTAGGCATCACATCCACCCTACCGCTCTACAGAAACACATTAAGGTAGCCGGTCAAAAAGCAAATATAGACAAAAATATTTCTTGCCATACTCTAAGGCACTCATTTGCTACGCACCTTCTTCAAAGCGGGGCTGATATAAGAACAGTTCAAGAGCAACTGGGACACGCCGATTTAAAAACGACTCAGATCTATACTCACATCATTGATAGAGGGGCGAATGGTGTTGTTAGTCCATTATCGAAAATATTCATAGAATAGCGATAGGAGCGTTCGGACTCAGAATTTTGGAATGTCGAAAGCGGTAATTCACGAATTCTATTATCAGAAGCATTTAAAAAGTAAGCCTCAAAATACACATATCGCAAATGTAAGTTTGGGGACATGGCAAACTGTTCTTATAGACATGCTAGGAATAATAAATAATTACTAAGGGTGGAAGTTGAAAACTGACTACAACCTTCAACAAAAATCAGGAAAATAGTGCATATCTGAATACGCTCTTAGATATGCACTATTAAGTGTCGACTAACTTATGGTTACGTCTCACTCACGTGTGCAACCGCATCTCGAACTAAAGCGCCTAGTTCATCCCATTTCCCTTCGTCCATCAGTTGTGTAGGAACCATCCAAGTGCCGCCGCAAGCCAGCACTGGTGGTAGAGATAAGTACTCATCCACATTCTTCAGGCTCACACCACCAGTTGGCATAAAGTGAACAGGATAAACAGCAGTAAGTGCCTTTAGCATACCAACGCCACCAGAGGCTTCTGCTGGAAAGAACTTTAATGTACGCAGCCCCATGTCCATCGCTTGCTCAACTAGGCTTGGGTTGTTGACACCAGGAACAATCGCGACACCTTTATCAATACAATATTGCACGGTGCGAGGGTTGAAACCAGGGCTAACGATAAAATCTACGCCCGCGTCGATAGAGGCATCTACCTGCTCATTAGTTAGTACAGTTCCTGAACCAATTAACATATCAGGGAACTCTTTACGCATTAAACGAATCGCTTCAATCGCGCACTCGGTACGAAGAGTGATTTCAGCACAAGGCATACCATTTTCAACCAGTGCACGGCCTAGTGGAATAGCATCTTCAACTTTGTTTATCGCAATAACAGGAATAACTTTAAGGTTTGCTAAATGTTCATTTAACGTAGTCATTAGGACTCTCTCTTCGTTGAATAAGTTATAAATACAAATCTGGCATTACATCTCTTGGGATGATCGCGCCTTTATGCTGAATAACGGTGCCGGCTACAATGTGCCCTGCTTCCGCTGATTGTGTTCCGCTACCACCACTAAGACGTTTAGCGAGAAAACCGGCACTAAATGAATCACCGGCAGCTGTGGTATCCACCACGTTTTTGACCTTATTCGCAGCAACTGAAGCACGAGTTTCACCATCATAAACAAGGCAATCTTTACTGCCTCGTTTAACAATAATTTCAGCGACACCAGCGTCTTTTGTTCGTGCGATACATTGCTCAACGTCTTCATCACCATATAACGCTTCTTCATCGTCGAAGGTCAGCAAGGCGGTGTCGGTGTATGACAGCATCTTTAAATACACTGTCTGCGCTTCATTACGTTCTTGCCATAACTTGGGACGATAGTTGTTATCGAAGAAAACTTGACCAGCAAAACTACTCAAAAGCTCAAATAGTATTTCTCGGCTGTTCTCGGTCAAAATTGCGAGCGTAATACCGCTAAGGTAAATCGCATCAAATCGCTCTAGTTTAGCTAGTAATTCATGCGCGTTATCTTGGTCAAACATGAACTTCGCAGACGCGTCATTACGCCAATAGTAGAAGCTACGCTCACCCGTTGAATCGGTTTCAATGTGATAGATACCCGGTTGCTTGCCCGGAATTTTATGAATTAGAGAAGTATCAATCCCCTCCTCTTCCCAAGCGTCTAGCATTGCTTGACTATAAGGGTCTTCACCCAATGCCGTCACATAGGTGGTTTCGATATCCTGAGCTTTGCACAGGCGAGAGAGATAAAGCGCAGTATTTAGCGTGTCTCCGCCGAATGACTGCTGCAGCGCCCCATTTTTATGCTGTAGCTCAACCATGCATTCGCCAATAATGGCTATTTTTGTTTTTTTCATCTTTGCCTCAGCAGCGCTGGGAAATTAATGGTCATCAATAGTTGTGTGCTGGTTGTAGAAAAGTCCGAATATCACTTAACCGGGCTGAATCTTACTATTAGCACACGACTTATTGGTCTAGCTAACTCGAGATTTACTTGCTAGCTTGCTGCGCCTGCAAATTATCCCACGCACCAAGGATGTACATAATTCCAAGAGCTCGGTCATATAAGCCGTAACCAGGGCGAGCCCATTTTTCTTCACCCCAAATATGACGACCATGATCTGGTCGTACATAACCTTGATAACCGTGCTTATGAAGTGTTTGTATGACTTTAATCGTATCGACGGAGCCATCACACGCTCGATGAGAAGACTCGATAAAGTCACCGTTCTCAAATCTTTTTACATTACGTATATGTATAAAATGAATTCGCTCATGAACTTCGTCGATAATGTCTGGAATATCGTTATTGCTCGAACCAAGTGATCCGGTACATAAACTTAAGCCGTTATATGGGCTATCGACCAAGTTTAAAAACCTTAGAATATTCTCTTTATTAATAATAATTCGAGGTAAACCAAAGATAGGGAATGCTGGGTCATCTGGGTGAATCCCCATTTTAATATCGTATTCTTCACACACAGGGATAACTTTTTCTAAGAAATACTGGAGGTTTCCCCAAAGGTCTTCCGCTGTAAAACCTTTGTATTTCTCAAACGTTTCTTTTAATTGGGATAGTCGTTCTGGTTCCCACCCTGGCATTGTTACAGATACGTTCTTTGATAATTTTTCGATAAGCTCAATAGGCTCAATGTCACTGATTTTACTCTTTTCGAAAAATAGAGCGTTAGAACCGTCTTCCATTTCTTTATACAGCTCGGTTCTGGTCCAATCGAATACTGGCATAAAGTTATAGCAGACAACTTTTACCCCGACTTTAGCCAGTCTTTTTAAGGTTTCAATATAGTTATCAATATACTTATCTCTTGATGGCAGACCGAGTTTAATGTCTTCATGAACATTAACACTTTCAACGACATCAATATGAAAACCTGCTTTCTCTATTATTTCTTTTTCAGCGAGAATGCGTTCTTCACTCCAAATTTCTCCAGCAGGCATATCATGTAATGACCAAACAATACCTTCTACACCCGGAATCTGTTTAATAAAAGGTAAACTTACCTCATCATTCCCTTCGCCATACCAACGAAATGACATCTTCATATTTATCTCCCAAAAAAGATTTTAATTATTTAATAAATCGGACGAATAAAAGTTTAGAGTCTTAATGCAATATTAATTGAGATAATATCGTTCCAACCCTATAGACATAATCCATATGCCCGTCCAATAAATATTTTTATTGCAGATACGTACCAACCTAGTTATTCGATAACGAGCAACTATTTACCAAAATTAAATGAGCGTTTATTTACATCTAGTTTGCGAGGAACTCTGACAAATCAGCGGGTTTCTCACACCTAATTTGTTCCATTACTTGAGTCAGTTGCTGCATTAGCACTTCGATTGCATGCTCTCCACCTTCCTTACCCAATGACGACACGGCGTACATGAAAAAGCGACCCAAAAATGTAAATTGAGCACCGGATGCTAAGGAAGTAGCGATATCCACTCCCGATCGGATACCGCTATCCATCATCATCGTCATTCCTGAGGGCAGTGAATCCCCCTCTATTTTCCTTAGAAGATCTATTGGGGATTCACAAGCATCTAACTGCCGAGCTCCATGATTAGAAAAAATAACCCCATCAGCATTCACCTCTTCAAGTAACTTGAGATCGCTACTAGAACAAACGCCTTTTACGATTAAATTCCCTTCCCACTTGTCTCTTATTCTTTTCAAGCCTTCCGTATCCACTTTCCCCATCGCCATCGAGCGCATCATTTCTGGCAAATCGAGACGATGCTCTCTCATGTATGGTTCCAAGTTTTTAAATTTTGGAATTCCATACTTGAGAGTTTGAGTCGCCCAATGCGGCGTTTTGCATACATCAATGAAGTTCTTAACAGAGTGCTTAGGCGGCATAGTTAATCCATTCACGATATCATTGGGCCTAAACCCAAACGTCGGAATGTCGACCGTGACCACCAAGTTTTTATAGCCGCAGCTCTTCAAACGTCCCAATATTGAATCTTGTATTGCTTCATCCACTGGGTTGTAGAGCTGAAACCATGCATTGTCTTCTGCTAACTCTGCGATTACTTCTATCGACTCAGATGAAACGGTGCTTAGAACATATGGAATATTGTATTTCTTTGCTGCTTTCGCCAAAATCACCGGTGAATTAGGCCAAATTAGACCTTGTAAACCAATCGGTGCGATGCCGAATGGCGCGCTATATTCTTTCCCAAGGATAGTGGTGTTTAAATCGCACTTTGAATAAGGCGCTAAATACCTTGGGGCTAACTTAGATTTCTGCAATGCTAAACGGTTTGTCTCCAATCCAATATCATCAAAGCATCCTCCTTCCAAATATTCATAGATAAACTTGGGGATATTCTTTTCTGTTTTTTTTCTCATTCGAGAATAATCTGGGTATCGACCATCTAACATTGCATCAACTCTAATTGTTTATAAGAACACGCTTGGTAGCCAAAGTGATAAAGCTGGTATATATGTGACCATCAATAACACGGCTAGATTACACAATAGGAAAGGCACGATTGCTTTCACGACTTTCTCCATCGGAATTCCACCAATGCCCGCAGCAACGAACAAACAAACTCCAACAGGTGGTGTAGTTAGACCAATCATCAAGTTAAGCACGGCGATAATACCAAAGTGCACTGGGTCAACACCGACAGCGGTCGCTACGCCTAACAGTGTAGGAAACAGTATGATCAGTGCCGCAATGGTCTCCATGAACGAGCCAACCAACAGCAACAATAAGTTGATGATTAGTAATACAATGATTGGATTTTCACTGATCGTTAGTATCGCAGACGCTATCATCTGTGGGATTTTTTCTGACGTTAGTATCCATCCAAAAACATTCGCTAAACCAACCAGTAGCATTAATGATGCAGTGGTTACTGCAGTCGAAAGTAGTATTTTTGGAAGATCTCTAAACGAAAGTCCCTTATAAACGAACATACCGATAATCATTGCATAAAGCGCCGCGACGACAGAGGCTTCAGTCGGTGTAAAGAAACCACCCACAATGCCAATCAGTATTAAGAATGTCAGTGAAATCGCCCAACAACTTGTACGTAAGTGAAGGATAATTTCAGATAACGTTGCACGCTTTTCTTTCGGGTAGCCTCGTTTTACCGATAGGAAATAAGTCGTTGCCATCATCCCTACACCCAGTAACAAGCCAGGTACAGCCCCAGCAAGAAACAGTTTTCCAACTGAGATACTGGTCAATGTGCCGACAATGATCATAGGTACACTAGGAGGAATAATTGGCCCGATGGTTGAAGAGGCAGCAGTCACCGCGGCTGCAAATGGTTTGTCGTAACCACTTTTTGCCATACCAGGGATCATGACCGAACCAATCGATGCAGTATCAGCGACCGCAGTACCAGACACACCACCAAACAACATTGATCCACTAACATTCGCTAGCCCAAGTCCGCCACGAATATGCCCCAGCATCGCGTTACTTAACCCGATGATCTGTTCGGTGATGTTCCCCCGATTCATTAAATTTCCGGCGAGGATGAAACCACCGATACAAAGAAGTACAAATGAATCAATGCCCGCAAACATTTTTTGTGGAATTACAGTTAATGAAATATCAGCTATCAATAAGTAAGCCATTGATGCTATTCCAAGCGTAATTGCAATAGGAAAGCCTAATATTAATAAAATAAAGAAAACCGAAAATAATATATAGACTTCCATATCATCCTCTCCGACTTGTATGTTTAATAATTATTTTTATAGAGTCTAGCGCTATAAATAATTGTAAGTTTGCAAAGATAAGAACACTTGCAAAAAAGATGTAGTCCATTTGAACTGCAAGTACTGGTGATGTTTGCCATTCACCGATACTCATAAATTGAAATGCATTTGGTAAAGCAATAAAGATAAAAATAGAAATAACGATATTAACAATTAGTTGATATATGCTTTGCCACTTTTCGCTTAGTCTAGAAACTATAATATCGACACTCACTAGTTCTTTTGACTTAAAAGCTAATCCAGAACCAAAAGCAACGGTATAAATAAAGAAGTAGCGAGAAAGCTCTTCTGTCCAAGCAGGAGTACTTTCTAAAAACATTCTTGCAAATACTTGTAGTAAAACCACGCCACATAAAGCGACTAAACTACAAATTGTAAAAAAGCTAAAAAAGCGAGTGGCAAGTCGATCAATGTGATTTACGGCTCTCGAAACGAGTGACTCTTTTGGTTCTTCGGCCACATTTACGATTGTCGTCATAATTTCCCTCATGAGAAAATAGGGAGGCTTCCACCTCCCCAAGGGTTACTTATAGTTTTTGGATATCTTCAAACAGCGGTAACTGCTCTTTATTCAAACTTTTACGAACAGCCGGAAGCGCAGCTTCACGGAATGCCTCTTGATCGACATCGACGAATTTCATCCCTCTTTCTTGCAATAGCTCAGCAAGTTTTCTTTCATCTTCTAGGAATAATTCTCGCTCGTAGGCCTGCGTTTCGGCAGCGGCTTCTTTAACCACAGCTTGCAAGTCTTTAGGTAGTTTTTCTAATTGACGCTTACCCATAACAACGTAGATCCAGCTGCGTACGTGCTCTGTTTTGTTCACATAACCTTGAACTTCAAAGAACGATGCGCTGTTGATCAGTGATAACGGGTTTTCTTGGGAATGGATCGTGCCTTGTTGTAAAGAAGTAAACACTTCCGAGAATGCCATTGGAGTCGGTTTAGCACCAAGTTGCTCCCACACCTTTACAAAAATTGGAACGTTTGGAACACGTAGAATCGTACCGTTAAGATCTTCTGGCGTTGTAATTGGTTTATTCGAAGTTAGGTTACGCGCACCACGTTCGAACCAAGTTAGTGGCACTAGGCCTGAACGTTGAGTGATTTGTTCTTCAATTTCTTTACCAACCTCACCATCGGCAACTGCCGCTAAGTGCTCGCTATCACGAATTGCATATGGGATTGCAAGCAGTGCTGCTTTCGGTGCCCAGTTTTGCAATGATTCACCCGAGATTGTTAGGTCGACCGTACCTAGTTGAATGCCGTTAATGATATCCATCTCAGACCCTAATTCAGAGTTCGGATACACCAAAACTTCAATTCGTCCTTCAGATTTTTCTTCCACCGTTTTTTGGAAATGTAGGGCAGCTTTGTTCCAAACATTGTCATCGTTTGCCAGATGGCCAAATTTCAAAGTGTAGTCGGCAGCAGATGCAATTCCAGTGAAAAGAGAAGACGCTAATATAGCGACGCTCAATAGTTTTTGCTTCATCGTGTTCTCCATTTTTATCTTTTATTGTACAGACCAATTTAATCTAACATCGGATTAACGTTTCACAATTGATAAAAACGTTAAGTGTGATAAATGTGACAGAAAGACCCTACTTAGCATGGCATTTTTATGCGCAAAGTCTCAGCTTTCGCAACCAGAGAACTCCACATCTCGATCAATAAATAGTCATTTTTTATGCGAATCACTCTATTTATTACACTTGTTTTACCTTTCTCAGTTTGGGCAGAACCCACGATGAGAACTCCGCATCACTTTAAGAAAGTCTTACTTGGCCACATTTCCACCACTAAGTAAAAAACACAAGACAATCCATAAAAAACAATAGCTTAACACCATAAATCAAAGTAACCAAAAACGAATCAACGACTTAGCTTTGTTTTCTCTCTCATCAAAATACGACTTAAACCCAATTCGGATCGCAACATTCCAAGACGGGAAAGTATAATTTTTTACTAAAAATCTGTAAGTCATTGACCTAGTGTCTTTTTTACCATTCTCCGACCTATAAAAACAACATCACACCGCCCAGCGCAACTTATTTACTCTATTGTTAAAGCTATATAACGCCGTGTATAAATAGATTTGGTCACGCCAAAAAACCAACATAAACAAAATTGGTCTGGACAATATCATTACATTAACTTGCCTTTGGTCACATAACTTCCAGGTAAATGATGGTTTAATTGGTACATAACAACGCTGCAGAGTGAACCAACATCTCCTCAAAGTATTTTTCACGGTTAATACCATTAAATGGAATGAGCAAAGAGATGGGCGCACAACTAATCATTAGCGGCATAAAGAATCGATTATGAACAAGGTAGAGGCATGACAATAAAAACTGACCGGCTGTACATAACCGTCGCCAATCAGATCATTAACCGAATTAATGCAAAGCAATACCTCGTAGGGGACAAAATCCCACCAGAACGAAAGCTGTCAGAAGAGCTCAATGTGAGCCGTACCGTCATACGTGAAGCTATGGTTTATTTGGAGCTATCTGGCATTGCAGAAATCAAGAAAGGGGCTGGGGTTTTCGTCTTACAAAGTCAGCCTCAACTGCCTTCCCCGGCACTGAGTGAATTTACGCCAAACGATATTTTGTCGGCTAGAAAAGTTATTGAAGGTGAGTTTGCTAAACAAGCAGCGCTGAACAATACGCCTGAACTGATCAACGAGCTTCAGCAATGCCTTGACATGATGAATGCCTCTCAATTTTTCTCAAGTATCGAGTTGAGGCATCAAACATCTCATGATGCTGATCAACAGTTTCACTGTGCAATCGCTAGCGCTTGCCAGAACCCACTATTAACCATTTTCCACCAAGATCTGATGTCGCTACATATGAAAGGGAAAATGTGGGATCGCATGGAAGTCATTGCTAACGAGCCGACTGCAAAAGGAATTTGGGTTGACGATCATCAAGCGATCTTCAACGCGATCAAAGCCGGAGATCCTGAGCAAGCTGAATCGGCAATGATCATGCACATCGATAACGTGATAGATAAGTTGAGTAACTAAAAATGAAATCATTTATTGTAAATGGAATTAATGACTACCAAGTCGTCGAGCAAAACGTACCCCCTTTCTCTGATGACCAAGTATTAGTTCGTGTAGAGTACGCCGGGATTTGTGGATCTGATCTGCATATCATTCACGGTCAAAACCCGTTTGCTACCTACCCTAGAATCACTGGGCATGAGTTTGTAGGAACTATCGAAAAGATTGGAAACAGCGTAACTGGGCTGGAAGTTGGAACAAAAGTGGTCGTGAACCCAGTGATCAGCTGTGGCCGATGCCGACCTTGCAAAATCGGCCGCTCGAATGTGTGTACTGAACTTCAAGTGATAGGTGTTCACACCGATGGCGGATTCACACAATTTCAAGCCGTGCCTGCAGCCAATATCATTGCCCTACCAGACAGCATCAACTTAAGAGATGCAACCTTAATAGAGCCTTACAGTATCGCAGCTAATGTGTTTAACCGATTAGACGCCTCTTCGGATGACACAATATTGATCTACGGTGCAGGCGTTATTGGGTTAACCATTGTACAAATTGCTAATGTTTTAGGTATTCCATCTATAATTGTCGATCTTCTTGATGAAAAGTTAGAGACCGCCAAGCAATTAGGGGCAACTCATACCATTAACCCTAAACAAGAAAACACTGAGCAGCGAGTCATGGAGCTGACAAATGGGCAAGGTGTACCACTGATCGCAGACGCAGCATGTATTCCTGCTCTTATTCCTGAAATTATGAGGTTGGCAGCTCCTGCGGGAACTGTTTGTTTGCTCGGTTTCTCTAGTGAAGATAGTCCTCTTCAACAAGTAGAAGTGATCAAGAAAGAGCTGACCATTGTAGGCTCTCGTCTAAATAACAAGATGTTCCCGAAAGTAATTGACTGGATGGCTCAAGGGAAACTCGACACCGAGTTTTTAATCAGTCATGAGTTCACTCTCGATACCGCTCCTGATGCTATTGCACTTATTGAGAACGACCCACAAAAAGTACGTAAAGCATTGATAAAAATGCACTAACCGTTCGTACTGGCAATCATCCGCATACGTTTTGTTCAACATATAAAGTCTCCAATACCATTTGGAGACTTCGATAGCTCATTCGCTCTCCCAAATTCGCTTTACATCTAAGGATATTTATATGGCTTCTAGTCGAACTGAATATGATCAATTATCACATTCAAACTATGATCGTTCGTCACTTAAAAACCGAATTGTTCATATTGGTTGTGGTGCATTTTTCCGTGCTCACCAGGCTTTGGTATTAGAAAAACTCAACCAGATAACGCCTAGTGATTGGGGCTATACGACCGTAAGCTTGTTTAGTGGAAAGCCCTTTATTCAAGAGTTGAGAGAGCAAGACCATCGCTACACTGTCGTTGAACAAGATCATACCACCACCAATGTTCACACTATCGAATCAGTGATAGATAGTATGCACCCTAGCCTAGATGGGATTGACTCGATTATAGAGAGAATGGCGGAGCCCCAAGTATCGATCGTTTCATTAACGATTACTGAAAAAGGCTATTGTGTAGACCCGAACACTCGCCAATTTCACGCTGGACACCCGTTAATTGCTCAAGACATTGCTAATCCCAAAGCTCCAAAATCTGCCTTAGGTGTGATAGTTGCTGCGTTAAGTTTGAGAAAAGAACGAAACCTACCCGCCTTCAGTGTCATGTCCTGTGACAACATGCCCCATAATGGAGAGGTAACGAAAGCCGCCATTATTGCTTACGCCAACATGATAGATCCGGATTTATCTGAATGGATTTCAATCCATGCCAGCTTCCCCAGCACAATGGTTGATAGAATTGTTCCCGCAATGACCGACGAATCATTGAAAACTATCGAATCATTAACTGGCAAGTTTGATCCTTGTGGACTGATCACAGAACCATTTTTACAATGGGTTATTGAAGATGACTTTGTTTCTGGCCGCCCTGAATGGCAGCTAATTGATGGTGTATCACTCGTAAAAGATGTGCAGCCTTATGAAGAAATGAAGCTAAGAATGCTCAATGGAAGCCACTCTTTTCTCGCTTACACAGGGTACTTATCCGGATATGAATATATTTCAGATACGATGGAAAACCCTAGTTTCAAAGAAATGACTCGTCGACTTATGCTCAATGAGCAAAAACCAACCCTACAAGAGCTCGATAATATCAATCTCATCGAGTATTCCGAGCTGCTCTTAAATCGGTTTTCAAATCCATATTTGAAGCATAAGACGCATCAGATCGCTATGGATGGCAGTCAAAAGCTCCCGCAACGTATTATTGAATCGATGGGCATTCTAGCCAAAGGCGAACGAGATTTTACAGCCTTAGCATTAGGCACAGCGGCATGGATGCGCTACATCAGAGGTATTGATGAAAACAATCAACCGATTGAGGTAGTCGACCCTCTCTCTGAGCATTTACTGTCAATCAGCAAAAAGCACGACTCGATTGAGCCATTGATTAACGCTCTTTTGAGTGAAGAAACGATCTTCGACCAATCCATTGTTCAACAGAAATCTGTTATTGATGCTATCACTCAGGCGTACATCAATATTGAACAAAAAGGTGCTAAGAAAGCGGTAATGGAAGCGGCTATCTAGTTAATCGTGTTCCAGCGCACTTCCTGTACTCGACGTAATATCAATTGAAGCGCGCCTACATCAAACTCTAATCAAACTAGAGTAACCCTTTCATATAGGAATAATCTGCAAGTGAGAAAGTATTGCTCACTTGCAGCTCATCCATCGATGTATTTCTTACCTATCACTACACTTTTCAATGGTTTCTTATAACGCTGCATTCAACTGATATCAGCACTGTTCTCAAGTTGACTACACTACAGTAAATAGAGCGTTACCATATTTTTCTTAACGAGAACGACGCCTCTCACTTAACTAACAACCATTTTCGCAGCCATGATTAACAACAAAATCGAAAAGATCTTTTTAATTGTTGATACAGGTAACGTCTGCGTTGATTTTGCACCTAACGGCGCGGTAAACCAAGACGTGCACACGATCCCAGCTAAAGCAGGTAAATAGACAAACCCAGCGAACCCGTCAGATAACGAAAAGTGTGCACTCCCCGAGCTGATGTAACCTATCGAGCCAAACAATGCGATGACAATGCCACACGCAGAAGCGCAACCAATGGCCTTTTTCATATCAAGTGAGAAGAAGGTTAACAGAGGAACCAAAAGTGCACCGCCCCCAATTCCTATCATCGCAGATAGGCCACCTGTAATGGTGGTGAAAACGGTTAATACCCCTTTGTTAGGCATTTCCCTATCTGTCGGCGCATCCTTTTTGCTGCTTAGAAACATTTTCAGTGCAATAAGTACCACACTTACAGCAAAGACCATACGCACAATCTGCTCTGGTAAAAGTGCCGCCATAAATCCACTGATAAGTGCGCCAAAGGCAACGCCAGTCATGATCCAAGGAGCGAGCTCCCAAGGTACATTGCCATTTTTGTGGTGAGCGATAGCCGAGGAAGTTGAAGTGAACAATATTGATGCCAAAGACGTAGCAATGGCCGCAACGACAACTTGCTCTGTTGGTAAAACTTCAAAGTGAAGCAAAATACTGCTTAGTATTGGAACAATCACTAGTCCCCCGCCGATGCCTAGCAGCCCAGCTAAAAAACCGACGCCACTACCTAGTAATGCACAGTAAAAAATCAATAACAGCAATTCACTCACTTATTTAACCTCATGTTAATTATGGATATACATGCTATGTAAACTAGTCATTTTTAAATTAAGAACATTAATATAACGATTTAAAAAATAATGAAACATGAATATTTCTCATAATGAAAGTGAAGTAAAACCATTGTTATTTGAGTAACGATAAACGTTATAAATAACTCTCAGCTCGTTACTACCGCTTTGGGTCATTAAGAATAAATCGCCACGAAGGTTGTTACTGGAAATAAAGAAAACCACAAACCCCAGTAAGAGTAAGGAATAAATTCAGCTTTCATCTTAGGAATTAGGATAACCAAATATTATGAATACAGACTTCAACTTTACGATCAAAAGCCTTAGTCTCGATGAAAATTACCATCCGTCAGACAGCACTCGTATCACAACTAATTTTGCAAACTTGGCTAGAGGCGAAAGCCGTCAAGCGAACTTGCGCAACGCATTAACGATGATTGATAATAGTTTCAATGCCTTAGCTCATTGGGACAACCCGAAAGGCGATCGTTACTCTGTCGAGCTTGAAATTATTTCTGTCGATATGGACATTGAAGGTAACGAACAAGCCTTCCCATCTATTGAAGTATTGAAGACAAACATTATCGACCACAAGACCAACGAACGTATCGAAGGAATTGTCGGAAATAATTTTTCGTCTTATGTTCGAGATTACGACTTTAGTGTATTACTTCTAGACCATAATAAAGGCCAATCGAAATTTTCCATCCCAGAAAATTTTGGTGAGCTGCATGGAAAACTCTTTCAGTATTTCGTCAATTCGAATACCTATAAACAGAACTTTAATAAACTTCCCGTTATTTGCTTGAGCGTTTCCGATAATAAAATCTATAGCAAAACAGATAATCAGCACCCTGTGTTAGGTTTTGAATATCAGCCAAATGAGTCTTCTTTGACTGAGCAATACTTTAAAAAAATGGGCTTACAAGTCCGCTACTTTATGCCACCAAATAGTGTCGCACCTTTGGCATTTTACTTCTTTGGCGATCTTCTTAATGATTATTCGAATCTAGAGCTGATCAGCACCATCAGCACGATGGAAACGTTCCAAAAGATCTATCGCCCAGAGATTTACAACGCCAATGCTGTTGCAGGTAATTGTTATCAACCTAATTTGAAAAACCAAGACCATTCACTGACTCAAATTGTCTATGACCGCGAAGAGCGCAGTCAGTTAGCCGTTAAACAAGGGAAATTTGCTGAAGAACATTTCATCAAGCCATACCAAACCGTGCTTAAGCAATGGTCAGAAAGTTACGCTTAATAATTAACGAGAACAGATAGCGGCATTTACTATGAAAACACTATTACCTACATCAACGGCTGGTAGCTTACCTAAGCCTTCATGGCTTGCACAACCCGAGACACTTTGGTCGCCTTGGAAATTACAGGGTGACGAGCTCATCGACGGTAAGCACGATGCATTGCGTATTTCATTACAAGAGCAACAGCACGCTGGCGTCGATATTGTCAGCGATGGCGAACAAACCCGCCAACACTTCGTAACGACATTTATCGAAAACTTAAATGGCGTAGATTTCGAAAATCGTAAAACCGTTAAAATTCGTGACCGCTATGACGCAAGCGTACCAACGGTTGTGGGTGCAGTATCTCGTCAAAAGTCGGTTTTTGTAGAGGATGCTAAATTTCTACGTCAACAAACTGACCAACCAATTAAATGGGCTCTACCTGGGCCGATGACAATGATCGATACGCTTTATGATGACCACTACAAAAGCCGTGAAAAGCTAGCGTGGGAATTTGCAAAGATTCTTAACCAAGAAGCCAAAGAACTAGAGGCGGCAGGCGTCGATATCATACAGTTTGATGAGCCAGCATTTAATGTCTTTTTTGATGAAGTAAATGAATGGGGTATCGCCTGTTTAGAAAAAGCCATCGAGGGACTTAAATGTGAAACCGCGGTTCACATTTGTTATGGCTATGGCATTAAAGCCAATACCGATTGGAAAAAAACACTAGGCTCTGAATGGAGACAATATGAGGAAGTGTTCCCTAAACTGCAAAAGTCGAATATCGATATTATTTCACTAGAGTGCCACAACTCTCGCGTTCCTATAGAGCTACTGGAGCTGATACGCGGTAAAAAAGTGATGGTAGGCGCTATCGATGTCGCAACCCATGAAATCGAAACACCGGAACAAGTCGCAACGACTTTACGTGAAGCTCTTAAATATGTAGATGCCGATAAGCTATATCCAAGTACGAATTGTGGGTTGGCTCCCCTTCCTCGCCATATCGCTCGAGGAAAATTAAGTGCTTTAAGTGCAGGGGCAGACATTATTCGACAAGAACTGTCTGCTTAATTTAGGTAGTGTTGACTGAGCGTTGATACTTCTTGTTTAATCAGATGCTTTCTAAGTCTGAACTATGCCTACCAGAATTCGCTGAAACGATGGTAGGCATAATCAAAAGCTATCAAAAATACCATAGCTTAAGCATCAACTTTTACCGTAGTGATAAACTGACTTATGCTTTTTTCACGTACTTTGCAGTAACCAGCATTTCACCCGTGCCATCCACTTTACAATCAAGCTGATGGTCTTTCCCTTCAATAATTCTTCTGATCACAGCCTTAGTCCCAATTTTTAAGACTAGAGAACTGCCTTTCACTTTTAGATCCTTAACGAAGGTGACCTTATCGCCCTGTTCTAATTGCTTACCATTGACATCATGAACAGTAAATTCCTCTTCGACTTCTAACGGGTTCCACTCATGTGCGCATTCTGGGCACACTAGGTGGTTTTGATCAGGGTAAACGTATTCAGATTGGCAGTGTGGACATGGAGGAAAAGACATACAGTAATTACTTCTTTAACTAAGTGTGCCTCCATATTAAAAGGTCTCTTCTATATTTTCGAGTAGATTTTACTTTTGTCAGTTAACCTCTTTAATACGCTCACAGCTAACGAATATTACTTATCACGATACCTGACGCATTAAACTCATTGGTACAAAGCGAATACCATTGAACTCTAGTTCTTTATCCGTCGTAACGAATCCAATAGATTGATAAAACGATACAGCGTTCACGGAAGAACGTAGGTTGATTTGTACCTCCTGAGTCGATGCTAGCAACGCTGCTAACAGCTGTTTCCCCATACCGCTTCCTTGAATCTCTTTTGAGATAAATAGGTGTGTTAGGTAGTTACCGTCTCTTAATGCGCCAAAGCCAACCACCTTGTTTTTACTTACAATTTTCAATGCATAAAATTGTTCAGTGTTAAATGTGGTTTTTGTATCCGGCAGTACCCTTAATCGATATTCACCTTTTCCTTGTTCACTAAAATTCGGTAAGACATCCACCGCTGAGACCGTTCTCACCAAGTCTGTTACTGATTCGAGATCTGCTAGCTGTACCTGCTGAATTTCCATATCCACCTCATTCGCGGTATTTGTATTTTATCGAAAAGTCACCGACGTCGATTCGCGCTCTGTATAGCGGTACTTCCTGCTTTACATCAAAAGCATGCTGGCCCGACTCAGTTAAAGTAATGCCTTCACCATTATGATTTATACCAATGAAACCAACTGATATTCAACAAACCATTGCAAGCTTTACTTCAATAGAACAAGCCCTTGATTATTTTGATATTGGGTTCGACAGCAAATTCATCGAAGACAACCGAGCCCAATTGATGAAACGATTTGCGGGATATTTATTACTCGAAAAACCTGACGACTGGTTTTCCGGGCGCCGTGCTTTGAAAAACGCTTACTGCAAAGTACAAAGAAGCCGATTAGATCGCCATACCCGTTCAGCTTGCAGAGGGTGTACTTCCTGTCAACGCCGCTAGCACTAGTTAATTCCCTTAAGCGCAGAGCTATCTTGTTTGAGCAAATTCACTAGTGGCAAAAACAGCGGTTGAGGCAACGAATCCAGATCACACCATTTCCATTCTAAGCATTTGTTAGGTTCTTTAATTTCTGCTTCGCCTTCGTCATAGCTCGCAACCACAAATAGAGTCACATAATGCTTATCTTCCTGAGAAAAAATGTCATTAGTAAAAGCCAAATGCTGCACGTTAGAAACTTCTAGCCCTGTTTCTTCTAGCACTTCACGCTTCGCACATTCTTCAATGCTTTCTCCGAGTTCTAGATGGCCGCCAGGGGTAGCCCAAGTTTCAGCGCCATGTGCGCCTATACGCTTTCCCAGTAAGAGTTTGTTATCTCTCAAAATAACCACTCCAACGCCGACACGAACATTTTTACTCATTTACTTTATTTCCTTAGTCTTTAATTGGGCACACTAGCCATGAACTCAAAAAATAATAACTGACGTACATTCACTGGCTATTCCCAGCGAGCAACACACCACAAGTCGCCAAAAAACCAGCCGACACTTTATTCAACCACTTCTTAGATTGCTGTTTTTCAATAAGGGAAGTTCCTAAGTGAGAGGCAAGGTATGCATAAACGCTCAACACACCTCCAACTGCCAACGTAGAAACAACGAGAACCGTAGCAACGTCATACGTCGTTACATTGTTCAACTCAATAAACGCGGGTAAGAACCCCATATAAAACAAAATGGCCTTAGGGTTAGCTAACGTCATAACAAGCCCCACGAATAAACTGGAAGCCTTAGTACGATTCGACGAATGGCACTGAACGGGCTTGGTGTTTGATGATAGCCAAGTGTTGTACGCTAACCAAAACAGATAGCTAACACCTAAATACTTAATAATGAAGGCATATTCCCCCATCGCCGTAGAAATTGCAGATAAGCCAGACAGAGCAAGAAAGATAAATACGTAGTCGGCGATTACAACGCCACACACAACAAGTAAACCTTGCCTAAAACCTAAAGATAAAGAGCGCGACACAACGGCTAACACGCTTGGCCCAGGAATCGCTGCAGATAAGAGCATCGCGATAAACAAAGCGATGCTAGTCGTGATAGTCATTACCCCTCCATGGATAACGCAATTTGAATAGGCTCTTAGGATGTGGCTTGGAACTCATAACCGATAGTGGTCGCAACAAACTTGAAGCCGTGCTTTTCAACAATAGGTCGACTCATCTCAGAGGCGTCGATGATCAGGTATCGTTTACCGCGAGATTTAGCATCCAGAATTCGCTGATTCAATAACATCGAATAATACCCATTCCCTCGGTGTTCTTTAACCGTGCTTCCACCCCAAATCCCTGCGAACGGGCTGTCTCCATTGAAGGTAATCCAAGCTGATGTAACGGGAACACCATTCGCGTAAACCACATAAATAGACACGGATTCTGGAGACTGTTTTTTCAAATTTAGTAAATACTGATATTGCCACTCAAAATCCCCACCCCACACTTGTTCTTGAACTCGTATCGCATCTCTTATGCCTATACTGTCCGACACCTCTGAAAAGGATTGATTACCTATTATTGGGTTAGCAGAACATAAGTCCAATATCATAAAGGATTCACTTTCTGCCTCTTGGAAACCGTGCTCAAGTAGCAGTTCTCCGATATTGCTCGGCATGTCTGAACTGTATATTTTCCACTCGAAGTTTCGCTCTAACTGGCGAAAGTATTCCACTTCTTGGCGAATATGCTGACTCGCATTTTTTTCATTCAAGTCAAAAAATGAAATGTAGCTCCCATAAGCTTCATTAGCCACGAGCTTCACAACTTCTGGGGTCGACACCTTATCACCATCAAACGCCGTAAATGCCTGACGTTCATGTCGGTTATACAGATTCATGATTTGACTGGTAGGCACAACGTCGCCTAACGCTAATTGATAGGCAACCTTCGCTTCTAATGTAAGGAAGAGTTGAATACTTTCAAACAGTTCAAAAAGCTCGTTACCGTACTGTGCTTTAAAGCAATCGCTTGCGTAGACTAACTCCAACTCGTTTGCCGTTGTCAGTTCGCAAAATAATACCCATTGTTCTTTTGCTAAATGAAACTCAGCGCCAGTAAATCGGTCACGAAATACAATTTTCGAAGAAAACGTTTGTTGATCATCTTGCTGATTGGCAAACTTCGCAAACTGTGAAAACACATAATCCCTGTCACATGAACAATACAAATACACCAGGGCTTCTGCTTGTTCACCAATCAAACTAGCGATCTTTTCACGTTGAGATAACGACACCATATTGTCGTCAAACCCAGCGGTACCATAAGCCGCATGAAATAACCCTGCTGTTGTGAGCACCTCACTTGCACCCCAGCTTTTTAAAACGTGTTCGGTACCCGTTAAATGTTCGACTAAAGAGCCATTCAGATGCTGAAAATCTCCAGCTCCAAGTGATTGAAGTATTTCAAATTGTTCATCCATTACTGTGCCTTACTGAATAACACTGGCGCTTAGCATTCCGCCATTTCTTCTAGCCATAGATAATACTTACCATCACCTCGTGATTTAAAGCCATTCTTGGCAAACAGGCCGATCGAGCGATAATTTTGTGAGTCGATATCTGCGATTAGTTTTTTTATACCTTGAGATTGAGCATATTCCAGCACTAACTGCAGTGCTTCAGACATATACCCTTTGCGCCAAAAACTCGAATTGACCAAGCAGGCGATTTCACATTCACGGCCACATAAACTAAAGCTATGTAGTTCACATGTGCCCACAACTTTGCCAAGAGTGGCACATTCGATTGCCCACTCGTACAAGTCACCAGATTCTTCAGCTTCTTTTCCTTCAGTAAGCTTTTGCTTCAACACACTTTCCGATTCCAATACCGGCTCAGAAGCGAACTCCATGGTGGCTTCATTGCTATAGATCTCAAACAAATCGCCAGCATCAGAATGTTCGATACATCTCAGTTTTACCTTGCTTCCATGTAGTTGTGGTTTCATCGCGCTTCCCTCGCATTATTAGTATTAAATTGCGCAAGCTCTACAACTTTTCATCTCTATAGAGCTTACTTATTTTCCATTAACCTACCACACACAATACTAAACCTGTCACTTATAAGTCAGTAAAGCGATCGCTGTTTCATTTTGTTCATATTTGTCTTAACCTTTTATAACAAAGGTTTGTTTAGGTGTAAGAGGATGTTTCCAAACGCTCGAGTAGCAAGGTATTACCAGCAATGCCAAGAACTATTGAGTTTTAGTAACTTGTCTTGGTGGATCATTGACCTAGAAGATAATTCAGATATTTTTTACTGCAATGACACCATGTGTACAACCTTTCATCTTGACCCAAAACAAACCCAGCACTCCGTTAGTAAAACCTGCCCGATTGCCGGCGATTACAATAAATACATCGCCGTAAGCAATAGTAAAAAAGCTCAGGAAATCTTTGATGAATATCGAGAGCTTCGGCTTAATAGCCTTGATGAGTATTGCAACCGCTTCCCTTACTATGACGAACAGCAAGATAAAGTGTTGTACTTCTCTAGCCGTGCAAAAGCGTTGTTACGAAATGAAGACGGCCAAGCAACGCTGCTATTTGGCATAATTGAACCTGAGCTCGCTTCGGAAGAGCTCTATAAACAAGCATCTACTGATGGACTGACTGGCCTAAAAAACCGGAGAGAGTTCGACAGCCAACTCACCTTCCTAATTAATCTCGCTAGGCGAGAACAACGCTTCGTTTCTTTGATTCTCTGTGACATCGATAACTTCAAACCCTACAACGATACTTTAGGTCACTATGCTGGGGACGAATGTCTAATCAGTATTGCTAACTCAATAATGCAAACGAGCAACCGCACTACCGATGTTATCTGTCGATATGGAGGGGAAGAATTCGCGATAATCACCTACGGTGACGAAGAGGCAGTATCGATATTAGCAGAGCAAATTAGGCTTGATGTATCGCACCTCAACATCCCACACCCAGCATCAAAGCTTGGTACCGTGACCATCAGCTGCGGCTACGTTTCCCTTGTCCCTAATGCTGAAACCACACCTAAATCTTTAATTGAAAAAGCTGACTGCGGTCTTTATTTGGCGAAAGAGCGGGGCCGTAATCAAAGTGCAGTTTGTCGTTACTGATTTAAACTTTTGATTGTTGCCTTTCGCATAGACCATCATCGCTTTGTTTTGAAACAATATAACTGCCTTCTCAAATTTTAATTTCTTAATCCTAGACAACACTTCCCTGATACCAGCATCCCTACCTCGCGATATCTGAGTTTTCATACTGAAATCATCAATTTTATAAATTACACATAAGTCACGTAGCGATTCCATTTTACTGATAACCAAAACAAATTTAGCGCTAGTCACATGAATGATTCTGCTACTTTTCATATAAGCACCTTGGTGCTTAATGATAAATACACAAGTAAACATAAAAAAGAACAGGGTTACTCACCAGTAACACCGGAAGTTCTCTCACTTCCCGAGGAGATAACATGTGGGAATCACCATCGTCAGCAATTACATGGCTTAAAAGTAATGGCTTTACTCGAACGGCAGCATCTGTGGAATACGCCAACTGCCAGTTTCCAAGGTTTCAAACCAGTGATCTATCAACCGATGCTCATGAAGGGCGTGTCAGATATGTCGCTCTCGTACTACAGATCCTTTCAGTAATGCGGCCTGAAATAATAATCAGACCACCTCTCACCGATTTGCAACCCGGTCCGTTATACAGCTGCAGTAACATCATTTACTTAAGCCATAACATCATTCTTCCGCAGATAAAGCGCCGCAGTCGACACTATTTGTTAACCCAAATTCAGGCTGCCGAAACCGCGTTAACCTCACCTTACAACGACAGTGTCAGGCAATATTTTGCATACCACAGACGCCGCACTGGCGAGATCCTAGCGAATCAAACCGCAGGAACACCCGTCGCCACGTTCAAGAACCTTTTTGAAGCGAACCAACGGGAAATGGCGAACCACCCGCGTACCAACTTAACGATAACGATGTCTCAAATTAAGGGGCAAAACTTACGCCAAGACCCAGTAGTGTTTATGGGATTAAAAGCCGTCCCAGAGAATGTCGTCAATTCTATTTTGATAAACGGATTGGTGCCGTTACGTTATCTCTACGATCAAGAGGTAATGAACAAAGCGAAGTGTAATTTGAACATGCCAAATGATCGACAAGCCAACTATTTAAGACGTCGGTTTGCGTTGGATTTACCAAGAGTTCCGAACAACAATCTAGATGTTTGTATGCTGCTAAAAATGGCCAATGCACATAAGTCTGGTCCAGGTGTGACGACTTCAGGGTTCCATTCAACCAGTGGTAAACCAGACTACGCCGTAGAATATTCACGTGGCTCGGCAGGCAGTAATATCAATAAAGTCTCTTACAATATGGGCTTAGCGATTCGAGTAACACCGGAATCGTATCCATTGATCATCCAAGATGGGATTGAACAATGGAACAAGTACAATGAAGAACAGATTGTTATGTCCTTCTCTAAAGACGATAAAAAATGGAAGCACGACTACGAGTCCGAGATCCTGCTTGGAGGGGCAACCCCCGCTAGTGACTTCTTATACGTTGGACTGGCAAGGGTTACCGCCAAACCTATCGTCGGCTCATTCCTTGGGGATATCAGCGGTGGATTTAAGAAGAAAAAACGCAAAAAGAGCAAAAAGAAAAGTCTAGAATCTGCTCAGGTTTAACTTCTCTTCCTCTATAGCCGCGCTTGGTTACTTATACCCAAATGCGGCTTTGCTTCAACAACTCTCTTCATTCGTTTGCCGATACCTCTTGTGCTTACTAACATTAGAGTAAACCTAACGCTCGTAGCGTCTAACAAAGTACCCCTTCCTCACCCAATCTTCATTTACCAATTCCACCCATATTGATTGAGTACGCCTATGAGACTATTTTTTGCCCTTACTTTCGATACACCTCAGAAACAAACCATTTCCCAATACCGAGATGTTGTGGCTGACAATGCTATAAAAGGTAATTTTTCACGCGAGGTAAATTTTCATATCACTTTGGCCTTCATTGGGCATTGCCATCATGCTCAACTACCAGCTCTATCAGAGGCTCTGTTTTCATTAAAACAAACGCCAAACCATATTACCGTCGAACACTTTGGTTCTTTCAAACGAAAAGGCAGTGAAATGGTATGGTTAAGCGTCGTGAAAGAGCCCGAGTTGCTTGCTCTACATAAACAACTTTTTACTTTACTCACACGCTCGGGGTTTGAACTAGAGAAAAGAAAGTACACGCCCCATATTACAGTGGGCCGAAATGTTGTGATGCAGAATCCACTCAGTGAGCTAATGATTTCACCATTTGACATGTCGATACGTTCCATCGCTCTTATGGAGAGTAAAACCGTAGGTGGTTTATTGGTTTACGAAGCGCTCGAAGAAATATTTTTACGCCCATAGACCGTTTTCTGTAAGTCATGTTCCATAAGCCATTAACGTATTCTTCGAAGACCTCAGGGCGAATGACAAACAAAAAACGAGAGGCCATGCCTCTCGTTTATAGATTACCTACTTTTTCTATCCGATACTGACTGGATTTTGAGTAAAAAACTTAAGTCGTACTACGTCATACACCCAGTTAAAACCGATGGCATACAGCACGAAGAAAATCACGACACCAATATCCATCACAAGAACAGTCCAAAAATCTAATTGTAGTGCCCACATCAACACAGGGAATGAAAGTAGCATCATCCCTAACTCGAATCCTAATCCATGCAGCACGCGAGTCTTAGCATTGCGTTTTGTTCTGTCCGCTCCAAATGCTTTGTCATAGCCATAGTTGTAAACATAATTCCAAACCATCGCTATCAAAGATAAGGTTAAGGCTAACCCTGCCATTTTCGAAGCATCGTTACCCGTGATTAAAGTCGCCAAGGATGCCATTAGGATTAGAGCCACCAGCTCAAAAAGTACCATATGCAGAATTCGTTCTTTGTGTGACATTTTATTGCTCTCTCTTTTGCTTTGAGAACAATACTATCTTCAATTATGATTAAAGAAAGATAGTAACCATCATTAAAAGTGATATGTATAATATTGAGCAACTTCGCATGTTTGTTGAAGCCGTTGAACTAGGGTCCTTTTCAGCAAGCGCCAGAAAGCTAGGTAAGGTGCAATCAGCAGTGAGCCAAGGCATAAGCAACCTAGAAATAGATTTCGACATTCAATTGTTTGATCGCTCGACACGCAAGCCAACGCTAACCAAAGAAGGCCAACAAATTTTCAAACAAGCTAAAGCCATTGTGCTGCAAGTTGAAGATTTAAGCGTGTCTGTTCAGTCGATCAATAACCATGAAGAAGACATGATAAAGCTGGCATTTGACGACTCTCTATTAATGCCCACTCTCCCAAAAATTTTAGATGCATTCAGCCAGCGTTTTCCTGCAACCGAAGTTGAATTGATGGCTGTTGCCAGTACCGATGTGATTCCATTAATAACCGATAAGCGCGCCGACATTGGCTTAATGTTCACGAACCTAGCATTTAGCAAAGAAATTGAACCTTGCTTCATCGGCAACTTACCTTTTAGTTCAGTATGTCACCCAGAGCATCCATTAGCGAACTCAGGTAAAGTGGGGGCAAAAGATCTAGTGATGCATCGTCAACTGATGCTTCGAGGCTACGGTGAAGAGTCGTTAGAGCAATTCCCAATCATTGCAGGGAAAGTGTGGTGGTCGAACAATTTTGGTTCAATCAGACAACTGCTGCTGCACAGTAATCTTGGCTGGGCCTACTTGCCGACTCACCTTGTCTGTGAGGATATAAAAAGCAAGAAATTAGTTGAAATTGATATCACGTTTGACCATAAAGCTTGGTGTCCACCCATAGACTTAGTTACCTCAAAACGTGGCGCCAAAGGGCCTGCTCTAAGTTGGCTAGAAGAACACCTAAAACAGCTAATCGATTAAAAGTATTTAAAGAAGCACGAAGTCAGACAGAAGTTTTCTGTTATCAAATTAGGTTTGACTTTCTTCAGGCTGAGACCACTTTATGATGGCTCTTACATTCATCAATAAGAAAATGATGTTGGCAATAATCATTGCGATGCTTCCAGTCAAATATCCGACAGCTATCCAGCTCGTATTGCCACAAATCATCAGTATAAAGCCGATTTTGTTTTTGTTTCCTATCTGCCAGATAGCTAAGAAGGTCAGGACCATTGCGATCCAGTCGATGCCGTAATACTGAAAGTACTCCATCACGATTCCTCTTCATCTGAAACTTACATGGTGCCACTTGCCACCTTGTAATAAACCACTCCAAATAAGCCAGCAAATACCAAAATAGTAATTAGCACTTTCAACCAAATAAACTTCATTATTTCTCTTCCTTTATTCAATTATTCTTCTGTTGGTATACATCCGGTTGCCAAATTTGCATCAGCATTTCAGGGAATTCAATATCTCGAAAACCATACTGCTCATAAAGTCCGTGAGCGTCTTTGGTCGCCAGCATCATTCTTCTTAACCCCTGTAAGTCCGGATGCTCAACAATGGTTTTGATGAGCCACTTACTTAACCCTTTTCCTCTGTGCTCATCGAGAACAAACACATCGGCCAAGTAGGCAAATGTCGCTTTATCAGTGATCACACGAGCAAAGCCAACTTGGTTTCCTCCAGCATCCAATACGCCGAAGCAAAATGAGTGAGTAATGGCCTTGTGCAAAGTATTTCTAGGAATACCCTTCGCCCAATAACTGTTCGCGATAAAGCGGTAAATCGTCTCGAAATCAAAATCGCTTTGTTCCGTACTGATTCGGTACCCTCGCACTTCAAGCTCCCTTATCGAAGTGGTGTTTAACCACACTCATCACCCTTTGAGGTAAATAAGGTCATCGTATAACTGGCCGCCGATTTCGTACGCCAACGGTTCCACTTTATCTAAATGAAAACCGCACTTAACGAGCACTTTTTCAGAAGCAACATTGCCTTTAGTAACGATCGCGCGAAACTTCGTTAGGTCACAATGCTTTTCCGCCCATTCAATTACCGCATAAAGGGATTCAGTACCATACCCCTGCCCCGAAAACTCTGGCAGTATCAAGTACCCGACTTCGGCAACACCTTCATCCACAAAGAAACCTGTAATGCCGATGGGACTTTCACTCAACGTCTCTGTAATGACCAAAGTCAGCCATTTATCGCTACTGACACTCCATTCACCCAATCGTGATTCAAACTTTTGCTTAACTTCTTCTTTAGGTAAGGGATCGAAGCATTTTTCGATGACTTCTGAACGAGCGTTAAGCTCAGAGAAAAGTGGCCAATCGCTTTGCACCATTGGCCTCATAGAAAGATTTTGAGAACGAATTTCGAGGCTGTTTTCCATGTTTACTGTTGTGTCCTTATCTCATGCAAATATTGAATAGTGTACTTGTGAAAGTTACTAGGAGAAGCCTTCACCATAACTGAGATTCAACTTCAAATAAATGCCATGAGTTAAGATTCAATCGAACATTTTTATCGTACGAGTGTGAACTAAAATCTGCCTCGTTTCGAATTAAAAATTATTCATTCAAACTGATGTTCTTGGACATGTTAAGCCCTGTGATGGTAAAGCCTGCATCTTGATACAGCTTTAATGCACGAGTATTTTGATAAGCGACACGTAGCTTAATTTGCTCTATACCCACTTCCAATAGCTGCTCTTCCAACGCTTTAATAGTTTTCTTTCCAAGTCCCTGCCCGCGAAAAGAGTCTGCGATGTAAAAATCGTATATGAAAGTTGAATTATCACTCGTATTCACTGAATGCCAAAGGTAACCAACCACACTAGGCTCATTTTCACCATGTTGCTCTATACATAACAAGTCATGTTCATTTAACTCATACCCGTTAGGAAAGCTACTTTGTAGGTCTTTTCTAGCTAGTTCAATCGATAGTTCAATCGAGTGACCATAATTCTTCGCGATTTCCTGGCTGTAATCATCAATGAAGTATTCACTGTAAGCCGGAAATTCTTCTTGGCGCATCTTCCTTAAATTAATCATACTAATCCTTAATAAAATACTGCGAGCCACACCGTCACTTGGTCTTCAATCGTTGATGCTACTTTATGTTTCTGATGAGCCGGGATATTGATGAAGTCTCCCGCTTCTAAAGTGACACGACGTCCATCTTCAAATTCAAGCGTCCCAGAACCTTGTAACACCATGACCCATTCATTTTCATCTTGGTCATACCAACCCTGTTCAGGCGAGCTATGACCTTGGGAAAGAATTCGTTCTATTCGCACATTCGGGGTTTTGACCAAATCTTCAAATATTTCTTCAGGTAAAGCTGACGGAATGTTCTCTAATAAATTCATATTTAATCTGCTCACTAAAACGGCCATTATTTAGGGGCTAGACCTAGTTCATCTAACCGCATCAAGATCTCGGTCTTACGCGTTCTCGCGATTTCTTGCCAATGGAGATCTTCCTTAGCACCGATAATCGCATAAATTGAATTGAGCCCCGTGCCTTTGACATTCTGCTTCAACAACGCGTAAAGCTCGTAGGTATCTATCGCCATAAAAGCGTCGACGGATTCAATCCCCACCTTAGCGAAGATCTCTTCACTTTTCGGTCCGAAACCTTTTAGATCCCTAATACGCTTTTCTTTCACTTCATCCCCTTGCGACACATCGTCTAATACCTACTTGATAAGGCCTAAAATTTCTTTAAAAGCCGGAGAACGACTGTCTTCCACCAGCTCATAGAGACACATCTCTAAACCCGTAATACCGACACCCTCGGCTTGTAGTTTAGAAAGCGCCAATTGCTTGTTTTCAGGCTTACGAGATGAGCAGCAATCGCTAACCAACTCCACATTAAAGCCTTCGATTTTTAATGTCTTAGCGGTTTGATAAACACAAATATGCGTTTCAATGCCACATATCAACCAAGAGTCTACATTGGCTTCACTTACGGCTTCATTAAAAGCACTTTCGGAACACCCGCTAAAAGTAAACTTAGGAATAGGTTGAATGTCATCCAGTAACTCTCGAATGCCTTCAACTGTTGGGCCAAGCCTTTCAGGGTTTTGTTCTAGCCAAATGATTGGTAAATCAAGCGCTTGTGCCCCTTTAATTAATTTAATCGTATTAGCGATCAGTTGCTCGCTTTCATCAACCAGCGTTGCCAACTTCCCTTGAATGTCGACAATAATTAAACCTGTGTTGTCTTTCGTTAACATCAAACTCTCCCTGTTTTTATGTTAGTCATTTTCAATCCTCATCCAGTCAGAGGAATACGTTAGAGTGGTTATTGCAATTGTGGTATCAATCGAAGAAACCGAGCCTTAATCAAAAAGGAAACGCTTCAATACACCACGTTCAACTTGGGCCAATGCGTCAGCCACTCCTTTGCTTCTAACCTTTCTTCAAACTCCAGCCTTCTTCTTTTAGGGTTGTAAGTCACATCAAGTTCAAACAGAGATTCAAACCCAAAAGCAGAAATACATTGATACCTGTGCTCTGAAAGTTTTCGTATCGCGACTGCCGTTTCTTTCTCTGGCCAATAGCTCATCGCGTCGACAATGTCTTGATAAGGCTGATCACCATTTCGAATATGCATTCTCGCTTGATTGCGTACCTGCCAGCGAACATCTGGCATGATTTGGGATAGATGCAATTCAAGATCTAGGTAGCGGTTGTCATCAACCTCATCACTATCAAAGTAGATGACATCGATATCATTCAGTGGGGTGAGAATGCGTTTATCATGCAGGTTATCCCACACTAAATTTCGAACAAACCCAGCAGCCAGATAGCATTGGGGTAAATCAAGTTGTTTAACACAATCAAGAGCTTGTACTCTTAAAGGGTCTTGTTTGACGAGCTGAATCACTTTTTCCATAAAGCACCCATATCAGAAGTCGAATTCGCTAGAGGTAAGTCGTACCATACCTATCTCTGAGCCAGCACTAATGTCATCCTAAGGCTTTAATATTACGTCTTGCATACTCCCACAACTCTAAGTGGGGTGGAACACACTCCCTGATAACTCTGTGAGAACCATACGAGAAAAATCCCTAACCTTTACTACGATTGTGACTGCGCCCACATCGATATCATCTAATTCGGCCTTTAAAGGCTCACTCTCAAGATACTATTCAAACAAAAAAGCCTAAAGACACTCGTTCTTTAGACTTCGACTTTTGATGTTATTCTTCGCAAGAACACGCGCTCTACATTGAATAGAGAGCATCAACCCATGAAGCTGACTCGAACAATGAGGCCATCTAACACTTCATACGCTGCGATAACTCTCACGCTGTTATCTATTTTATTCGGGTCTTCACTGGCGGATTCTGCGAGTTCATGGTCAACAAGATAATTGCCTTGAACTATCCGCTTCAATGACGTGGCATGTAGATACTTCAGGTCGCTAAACTTTTGTCCGTACCTATCTTTCAGTGCCTGCTTACCTTGAATTTGCGGGCCAGCAGAAAACAGACTGATTTCGATATCGTCGTGGTAAGTCGCTATAAAAGCATCAATATCTCGCGCGTTATACGCGGCAAGTTGTGCGTCGACGACAGCGATAGTTTGTTTCTCTAGCTCTGTATACGTTTCTGACATGATTTAATCCTTTAATGCCCTTCTAAAATAATAACCTATCTTCCAGAAACTGCCGCTTTACACCATTTACAGCCGATAGAATGCGTACTCAAGCCACAGTTCCGTATTGAGATCATCCGCCAAGTAAGGGGGTATTCTTAAGTTGCTGGTATTGAAATGCTTTCTTCAAGCATAGCTCTACAGTGGTGACAGGAAGAGGCTCCGATACATTAAACACAATGGCTCGGTTGCCTTGAAAACTCAGTTCATCAGAATAAAGCTCGCGAAACGTATCCACGAGCCGAGTCTGACAATTAAAATAGAGATAATATTGCTGGGGAGTTTTCAGTTTCCAATCAATACGAATAGCACTGCCACCTTCGACTAGAAAACTAGGCTCTCCCCATTTAAGCGTCTCTTCCTTTAAAGTAAATTGCTCACGTTCAATCACTGACAAGATCAATGTTCGCAACTCGATCAAGCGAGATCTTGCTAATTCCGGATAACCATCCAGTTTGCGTTGGATATCTGAATTCAATCTAACCTCTCCCTTTAGCATGACGGCTCAATAAGCATTTCTTTATTCACTAATTTGAATAACACGTTGGTATTTTTCCGTTGCCATTTCATGATAGATATCATCGAGATAGGAAGCGATTTCTGATTCCGTTAACTCTACGGGTATCACAACATCGTAAACGCGCGAGCGCATTCCAACATCTGACTCTAAGAACAATTGCCATTCATTTTGCCGACGGTGAACCGACATCACTTTTCCAAACACATTAAACTTGAGCACCGCACCTTCCCTTTTTGACGAGTGACTTCTGACCCATTGATACTGCGAACATCGCATTAATCGGATAATCAGTATCTTGATTTCGACTGGTTAAAAAACACGTCTTACTTGATACAACAAATCAACCGTAAGGCTGAATGTAATCAGCATAATAATCTTGCGAATTTGGGTTTAGTAGCAGTGAATATCTTCAATCCTTAACAAACTTGCTTTTAGAAACCCATATTTTCGTCTGTTTTTCACATCTAAAGTGCTCTTTTTACCGCACTAAAGTTTATAACCCCATGCAAGATTTAACATCTTAGTTACACTTAATGTATCTGGTTATATCAAGATCCATCACTAAATAGAGTGATGTTACTAGTAATATTGAATATCGCTAGGCACATTCCCAGAACAATCTTTCAAGCTGTAGTTCTGATTGGCGAACATCAATGCACAGATCTCGGTATCACCCTTGCCACTTTTTCGTGACGAACTGAACTTTACTCATACATGTTGAGTACAGCATCAGAAGGAGCTTGAGATGAATGTTCAGGCATTACCCATGCATCGTTTTATCGATCACCATGGTCACTCCGTCAGCCAACTCCCCGATTGGGCTGAAGCATCTGTATTAAAAGGGTTTTACCAAGATATGGTATTGACTCGAACCTACGACAACAAAGCCGTTGCCCTGCAACGAACAGGAAAACTCGGTACGTATCCATCTCACTTAGGCGCTGAAGCTATCGGCATAGCGATTGGGCGTGCTCTCCGAGCTGACGATGTGTTTATTCCTTATTACCGAGATATGCCTGCAATGTGGGCGCGCGGCATTCCAATGGAAAAGAACCTTCAGTATTGGGGAGGCGATGAAAGAGGCAGCGACTTTTGCCCATCGAAACTTGAATCATTTGATAGCAATACCCAAGTCCATTGTCGCGACTTACCTTTTTGTGTCCCTATCGCCACTCAATGTACGCATGCCGTTGGCGTCGCTTCAGCGCTAAAAATCGAAGGTAATCATAAAGCAGCACTCGTTGTCTGCGGCGATGGTGCGACGTCAAAAGGTGACTTCTTAGAATCCATCAACTGCGCTGGTGCTTGGAATATCCCGCTGGTCTTCATCGTCAATAACAATCAATGGGCCATTTCCGTACCTAGAGCCTTACAGTGTGCTGCCGACTTTCTTTCTGAAAAAGCGAAGGGCGCTGGAATCCAAGGAATCACGGTTGATGGGAATGATATTGTCGCCATGTACGATGCCGTGTTAACCGCTTTGGACAACGCTCGTAAAGGCAAAGGACCAACACTGATTGAAGCGATCAGCTACCGCCTTAGTGACCATACCACTGCCGATGACGCTAGCCGCTATCGTAGTGATGACGAACTCCACCAAGCGTGGGAATTCGAACCGATCGCCCGCTTGAAAACCTATTTGGTGGCTCAAGGAATTTGGTCGGATGAACAAGAGCTGCACTGGCAAGAAGAATGCAAGCAAGAAGTCGAGAAAGCCGTTGAGCATTACCTAAATCTGCCTGTTCAAGCACCCGAGACTGCGTTCGACTTTTTGTACGAATCACCAACGCCCGAACTCAATAAACAACGTGACCACATCATAAATAAAGCAATGCGCATGCAAGGGGGCAAACATGGCTGAAATAACTTTGCTTGAAGCCGTTAACCTCGCTTTGCATCACGAGATGGAAGTCGATTCTAACGTCGTGGTTATCGGCGAAGATGTCGGTGACAACGGTGGTGTATTCCGTGCAACGGTTGGGCTTAAAGAAAAATATGGGCTAAAGCGCGTCATTGATTCACCGCTAGCAGAAGCGTTGATTGCTGGTGTGTCGGTAGGGATGGCATCGCAAGGGCTTCGCCCAGTGGCTGAGTTTCAATTTCAAGGCTTTGTCTTCCCTGCGATGGAGCACCTAATGTGCCATGCAGCGAGAATGCGCAACCGAACAAGAGGCCGACTCACCTGCCCTGCTGTGTTCCGAGCACCATTTGGCGGAGGCATTCACGCCCCTGAGCATCACTCAGAAAGTGTTGAAGCCTTGTTTGCCCATATACCAGGTTTTAAAGTGGTGATCCCATCATCTCCTCAACGCGCATATGGCTTATTGCTGGCATCAATTCGCAGTAACGACCCCGTAATGTTCTTTGAACCTAAACGTATCTACCGAACCGTAAAATCGAACGTAGAAGACAACGGCCAAGCGCTACCATTAGACACCTGCTTTACCCTTCGTAAAGGCCGAGATTTAACTTTGGTCACTTGGGGGGCTTGTGTCGTTGAATCTCTACAGGCCGCTAGCACACTGTCAGCTCAAGGAATTGAGGTAGAAGTGATTGATCTCGCCAGTATCAAACCGATTGATATGGCGACCATACTTAAATCACTAGAAAAAACGGGGCGCTTGTTAGTAGTGCATGAAGCCAGTAAAACCTGCGGCGTTGGCGCGGAAATACTCGCAAGAACGGCTGAGCACGCCATGTGTTTGTTGAAAGCACCCCCTAAACGAGTCACAGGCATGGACACCGTGATGCCTTACTATCGTAACGAGGATTTCTTTATGATTCAGGAAGATGACATTGTTCTGGCAGCCAGAGAGTTGGTGGAGGGTTGGAAATGAAATCATTTATGTTACCCGATTTAGGCGAAGGTCTAGCCGAATCTGAAATCGTTGAATGGCACATCAAAGCTGGCGACACCGTAAAAGTCGATCAGGTAGTAGTGACGATTGAGACCGCGAAAGCCATTGTCGACGTTCCCGCCCCTTACAGTGGAAAGATCATTAACCGCTATGGCAATGAAGGTGACGTCATCAATATTGGTAGCCTACTTTTGGAAATCGAAGAAGTGGGAGAAACAGTTGAAATCGGCCAAGACCAACAAGCCAAAAAAGAAGATGCAGCAACGGTGGTTGGCAACGTTTCGCACCAAAATCATCATGTAGATGTTGATAACTTCTGGGTTGGGAGTGAACCAAGCTCAACCCCCGAAGGCATAATCACTGCGATGCCATCCGCTCGCTTACTGGCTCAACAATTAGGCGTCAATTTACAAGGTGTCAAAGGCAGTGGCCCTGATGGGTTAATTACAGATGCCGATATTTACAATGAATGCGATAAGCAGCTACCGGGAACCGAAGTTCTAAAAGGTGCACGTCGAACCATGGTCAATACCATGGCCGAGTCGCATCACAACGTTGCTGCGGTAACCATCACAGAAGAAGCACTCCTAACCGACTGGCTGGAAAATGAAGACATTTCGATTCGTTTAGTGCTGGCGGTCGTTGATGCATGCCAAAAAGAGCCAGCGCTTAACGCTTGGTTCGATGCCGAAACCATGACGAGATGCGTTCACAGTACCGTGAACATCGGCATTGCCGTAGACAGTGCTCACGGCCTTTATGTGCCTGTTCTGCGCCACGCAGACGACTACAACCCTAAAGGCATTCGTCAGTGGCTAGACACCACGGTACAAGGCATTCGTGATCGCAAGATAGGCAGAGAGCAACTACAGCACGGCACTATTACGCTATCTAACTTTGGCGCCATAGCCGGTATTTACGCAACGCCTGTGGTATCCCCACCGCAGGTCGCGATTGTTGGTGCTGGGCGCATCATTAATAAGGTCATCATGAAAGATGGTAAACCAATGGAAGTTAAAGCAATGCCCCTTTCGATGACCTTTGACCATCGCGCCTGTACCGGTGGTGAAGCCGCTCGCTTTATTAAGGCGCTAGTCAAACATCTACAACAAGCCACCTGCTAGGAACACTTCGGGGTATTAGCAAGAGAGTGAAAAAACGGCGAATCACCTTACTAAATCTCGTCACATAATATGGTGATTAGGCAATATGAAAGCTGGTTAGATGGCTCAACAAGGAGCCATCTAAATTTGCTGTTAGCGTGTAGAAGCTTCAAGCGTGACGCCATTAAACGAAGAGTACCCACTTAACATCACATGATAAGTCCCCGTTGTAGCGTTACTGAATGTACAGGTTTCGCTATTTCCAGAGCGGTATGGTCGACAATCCCAGTTCTGCTTACCAGCTTCTGAACCAAACTTGACGTAAAGATCCGCATCACCGGAACCACCCGATATATTGATGTCGAGTGTTTTTGTCGATGTGAGTTCAAAACGATAAGCAACTTCGCTGCCAGTCGCCCCAGATAGGCCAGTGACAGGCACTCCATCCAGTAGGACGTTATCTGCAGGAGGAGGCGTTGTACCGCCAAAGGCGCTGCCCATTTCAACCGCGTAAGCTAAGCCAAGCTTAGTAAACTTGGTTGCATGAGCACCGGTGGGATCCGAATTCTCTAAAGTATCTTGAGAGGTGTGGATTTTAGGATTGTAGTCATTGAACTTTGACTCAAAAGGCATCGCTGCAGAATAGCCTGCGTTGTGCCAAGAAGCGTGATCTGAACATGCATAGCCACAACGATCGTAACCATAACTCAACGTTGGTAGATATTCGTCAAGTAGGTTGGCTAAAAACTGAGTCAAGTTGCTATCGGTATAATCGGTGATAAAGACAATATCTTGTGCAGAACCTTGATAGTTCGTCATATCCAACTGAAGAGCTGACACCACATTTTTACCCTGAGATTTGTAGGCGTTGGCGATATCCTGAGAGCCACGCAACCCTACTTCCTCTGCAGCGTAGGCCATAAAGGCCATCGAGCGTTTAGGCTTGAAATTGTTCTCTGCCAGAACACGAATTATCTCCGTTACACTTGCTATGCCCGAGGCGTCATCGTCAGCGCCGGGTGCAATCGTATGTTCATCCGTTCGTGAGCCAATTGTGGAATCTAAGTGACCACCAATCACAACCCATTCATCGGGGCTTTCTGAACCCTCAATCGTCAAGATCACAGATTTCTGGTTGTAACCTGAGTGGGAAAACTGTTCAACGCTGATATTAGACAATCCCGAAACCAAAGAACTCCATTCGTTGGCAATCCAATCAGACGCCTGCGCACCAGAAGTGGTGGTGTAAAAACGGTTGTTGAAGCTCGTCAACGAAGTGATTGTGCTGGTGATCTGCGCCGAGTTTACTAGCGGTAACCAAGCATTAACGGTTGTTTGCTGAGAAATTTCAGGGATTGAAAAAGTATTGAGGGCCAATGGCATCGCGCTCGCCGCCATTGCACTCTGAGCGGAGGGATGAACCATGTAGCCGCCACAACGGTGATGCTCTTCATGCATATTGTGAGACAACTCAGCCAATTCAGTTTCATCGACCTGCCCGACCCAAACATCGCCACTGCTCGCCAGTGAGTTCGGAAGCACAGCTTGTGCTCCTGACTTCGCCACTGTTTTAGATGCATCAGCACCGATTGATATCCATACTTTATCTTCTGCGTGTGCGTTCATGAAAACCGTTGAAAGTGCCATAGCCAAAAGCGTTTTAGTGTAGTTCATTATCTCCTCCATGGAGTTTTTATAAAATCACCAAAACTTAGGCTATATATTTACACTTTGAGAATTATGCGTTTTCCATCAGGACGTAATAATAAGTTGTCATCTTTCTATCAATACAATAAATAGGTTATTAGGAAAGCAAAGTGCCCCAAGCGTAATTCCGGCTGCTGTGAATTTTCAGACAACAGGTGCTGACGTGTTTTACCGATAGTCGGAGTGCCCTTCTGTTCTTAGTGGATGTCTGTTTTTGGCGCTGAAAAATAGAGAGCAGTGATGGCGATATGAAAAAGGTTAGCCTTCAAGATAAATTCCCCTTCGACGCCAGTCACTGTAAGGAGATAATAAGGAGTTTGGGGCAACACGACGATTTATACTCAGGTTGAGACAAGACGTCCAACCAAACAAATTAGGCATTCGCCTCGACGATTTGTCTTATGGTGGCACTGCGATAATCCAAGTGTGGCGTGCAATAGTGTTGCGGGGCTTCATCCCTAAAGCTAATGCGAGTAAGGCCTTATATTCTCTTAACAAAAAACGGCCCAAATCTAGGACCGTTCGTATGAGTGAAATTCTATCGCCAGTTAGCTCCTGACACTTCAAGTGATAGGTATTAGGCCGCTTGTAGTATCGAACTTCTGAGTTTTACTTCCTATTGCGGTTGTTTTTCCAATACTTTGCTCACCTCAGAAAGCGTTAACGGCTTATAGAACAAATAACCTTGTAAATGCTGGCAACGGTGCGATTCTAAAAACGCTTGCTGCTCCTGTGTTTCTACCCCTTCTGCGACAATCTCAACACCCAGCTTATGAGCCAATTCGATAATAGTCAGTAAAACGGGTGAGTTAACCGCGTCGACCCCAACCGTATCGACAAAGCACTTATCGATTTTCAAATAATCAAATTGGATCTTTTGTAACACCGCAAGCGATGTGTGCCCTGTACCAAAGTCATCGATCGACACCTTAAAGCCCATTTCCCTCGCTTTTTGCAATACCCGCTGAGAATCAGAATCAAGCAACTGACGCTCTGTGACTTCAATAGTTGGCTTCCAAGGTGTGTCATCAAAACAGTGGTAATACTGCTCAAGTTTGAACATACAGTTTTTGCTTGCCAAGTAAGAAGGCGGAATATTAATCCCTACGTGATATTGGCTGCCCTTGCACAATTCTAAGCCGTTTAAATCACTGATGACTTGCCCAAACACATAATCTGTCAATTTATTAATCAGGCCATGCTGCTCAGCTAAAGGAATAAATAAATCTGGTCTCACTAAGCCCAATTTAGGGTGCTGCCAACGAATCAAAGCTTCAAGCCCTGCCACCCTATTTGCATGAACCTGGTTACCTTCTTGAGTATCGTTCGTCGCTTGGTCATGGCTGACTATCGGTTGATACACCATAAAGAATTCACCACGGTGCAAACCACGCTTAATATCGTCTACCAAAGAGTTGTGGTTTTTAAACCGTCTAGAGGCATAAATGAATGCGCCAGAAATCAATAACGATAAAGGTAAACTTCCAAGAAGCAATAATGCGTATTGCCTAACCACATAGGTGTTTGTCGCTTCTACCGTTACGCTGTAATTAAACCGTTCAGACCCCAGTACTTTGAAGTAGCCATCAACCTCATCAACATTTGCTGGGTAAGTCAGCTTGCCAAACGTGCCGTATACCTGATCTATGGTGTCGCTTAACGATTTCGCCATACGAGCAGCAATGTAGTTACGATCAACAACAGCGAATGCACCCACTCTAGGATTTTCAGGCAACCGATTCACGACCACCAAAGTCCGCTGCTCTGGATCACCTTCTAGGTCGAATAAATACGCGCCTGAACGTATGTCTCTTGAGGGCACATATTGGCTTAAGTTTTCATGTTGCTCGCCTTGTTTTGAAGAGCATATCGATACTCGATTTTCGATGATCCTCAACTCTCTGACCACACTCTCGAACAACAATTCCTGCTGGATCAATTCACATCGATTTTTATTCTTTAGTGCGAGCTTATTTTCACGAATACGATCGTCAATGATCTGATCCACTTCGGTCACATAATGTTTGGCGATACTTTTTAGATCTTTAAAAATCAATATGTTGGCAATAATAGATGCGCCAATAGCGAAAACAAACAATGGGACAATGAAGGTAATCCATAAGAATTTTTTCCCAATTTTTGGTTCTGACATGCTATTTGCGCTCATTAAGTAAGAAGTGATAACCGATTATTGATAAATATGTCGAAATCTTAACGCGACCACACTCCCGCCATGTAAAGTCCATGTAAGGAGTGTGTAATTTTAAATTCACAGCGGCAAGATAAACCAAGCCTGTTAGTAGCACCTTTTCATTTAAGAGGTAAAGCTATCTTTACACTGAGCGAATGAGTTCTGGCATAAGGTCAAATAAATCGCCTACTAAACCATAATCCGCTATCTGAAAAATCGGGGCTTCTGGATCACTATTAATGGCCACAATCACCTTTGAATCTTTCATTCCAGCTAAATGCTGAATAGCCCCTGAAATGCCCACCGCAATATACAACTCTGGAGCAACGATTTTACCGGTTTGACCGACTTGTAAATCGTTAGACACATAACCTGCATCAACTGCAGCGCGCGACGCCCCTATTGCGCCATCCAACTTATCCGCCAACTGCTCAATCATCGCAAAGTTTTCTTTACTGCCAAGCCCACGTCCTCCTGAAATCACAACCCGTGCGGCAGGCAATTCTGGCCGTTCGCTTTCTACTTTTTGCTGTTCAATGAAGGTTGATGAAGCGGACGGAATATCGGTATCCAAAGACTGAATCGAACAAGGCTCACCTTCGCTTACTTCAACCGCATCGAAAGCGGAACTTCGCACCGTGATTACTTTAATCGCATCATTCGATTTTACTCTTGCCATCGCATTCCCAGCGTAAACAGGTCGAATCACCTCATCGACACCTTCGATACTAGTCACATCCGACAATTGCCCCACATCTAACAAAGCGGAGACTCTGGGCATGATGTTCTTTCCAAAAGTCGTCGAAGAAGCAAGAATGTGTGAAAAATCTCGCCCCACACTGGCTATCAATTCAGAATAATTTTCAGCCAAAGCATGTTGATAGGTTTGAGAGTCTGCCACCAGCACTTTACTCACACACGTGAGTTTACTGAGTAGATCAACGACTGGCTGACACTGATAGCCAATCACTAACACACTGACCTCCAACATACTGCCTACAGCTTGAAGGTGCGTGGCTGCTTGCAAGGTGCGAAGCGTGTCCACCGAGACGGTTTGGTTATCGTGCTCCGCTACCACTAATGTAGATAGATTTGAATCAGCCATGAAATCGCTCCTTTTCAAAAATCGCCAGATCACCGATGTATTTAGGCTTAGCTAATGCGTTTAGCCTAACTATTGAGTTAAATAACCTTTGCTTCATTTTTAAGTTTATCGACTAACTCAGAAACGTTTCCGACCATTACGCCAGCTTGACGCTGCGATGGTGGCTGCACTTCCAGAATTTGTTGGTGCTGGGTAACGGACACTCCCAAAGCGTCGGGTGTAGTGGTATCAAGCGGCTTACGCTTCGCTTTCATGATGTTAGGCAACGATGCATATCGGGGCTCATTAAGTCGCAAATCTGTGCTAACAATCGCCGGAAGCGTCAAACTAACGGTCTCTAGGCCACCATCAATTTCTCGAGTCACCCGAGCCATTCCGCTTTCACTTAAGTCCACTTCAGAGGCAAATGTGCCCTGAGGCAGTTGAGTGATCGCAGCCAACATCTGAGCCACTTGATTGTTATCAGTATCAATGGACTGTTTACCCAGTAGCACTAGCCCCGGAGATTCATTCGTCATAATTGCTTTTAGGAGTTTAGCAACATTGAGCGGCTCTAGATCGCTGTCAGTTTCAACATGAATCGCTCGATCTGCTCCCAACGCCAATGCGGTTCTAAGCTGTTCTTGGCAACTAGCATCGCCAATAGAAACCACGACAACTTCTTCAGCGTGCTCCGCTTCTTTTATCCTAATGGCCTCCTCCACTGCTATTTCACAGAAAGGATTCATGGTCATTTTCACGTTGTTGGTTTCAACGCCCGTGCCATCGCTTTTCACCCTGATCTTTACGTAAGGGTCAACGACTCGTTTAATCGCTACTAATACTTTCACAATGCCTTCCTTTGTTGTTGGATGCTCTTCGTGCAAGCTTTAAGAGTTTGATTTATAGATTCTATTTCAGCTGTAGCCCGACAGCTGAAGTGCGATTTGGGATGTGCCCATAGGGTCGTCACCAATGCAATGAATCTTACTTCTGAGCTTAGTAAAGTTTACGTTTACGTCAACTGGACTATATTTGTGATATGGCGTATCAGCAGGTGTACAGCATGGACAGAGAATGCATGGAATTTGATGTTGTGATCGTAGGCGCAGGCCCCGCAGGGCTCTCTGCTGCGTGTAAACTCGCTCAACTAAATCAAACGCAAGAAGAGCCCAAAGAACTCTCTATTTGCGTTGTCGAGAAAGGAGCTGAAGTTGGCGCACACATTATCTCTGGTGCTTTGTTCGAAACCACGGCTTTAGATGAACTCTTTCCGACTTGGAGCGATATGCAAGCGCCGCTGACAACACCCGTTAGCCAAGACCAATTTCTATACCTCACGACAGCGCTCAACCATATTGCGGTGCCGCATATTTTGACTCCGAAACCCATGCTCAATAGCGAGCAAAATTACATCATCAGCTTATCAAACTTATGTCGCTGGTTAGCCGAGCAAGCCGAGTCGTTAGGCGTGGAAATTTTCCCTGGATTCGCGGCATCAACCATTAATTATGACGAGTCAGACTCAGTGATTGGTATCAATACATCCGACATGGGGTTAGATAAAACAGGAGCTCAGAAAAACACATTTGAAGCTGGAATCGAACTCCGTGCCAAATACACTATCTTTGCTGAAGGTGCTCGCGGGCATTTAGGTAAGGAGCTCATTCGACAATTTGATTTGGACTCAGGTAAGCAGCCTCAACATTACGCTTTGGGGATTAAAGAAATTTGGGAAGTACCTGAATCAGAGCTACACCAAGCAGGCCACGTTATCCACACGACCGGTTGGCCTCTCACTGAATCTAGCTCAAATGGTGGCGCTTTTCTCTACCATTTAGAAGGGAATCAAATCGCTGTCGGGCTAATCGTAGACCTCAATTACACTAACCCGTATTTGAGCCCATTTGACGAATTTCAGCGAATCAAACACCACCCAAGCTTTCGCCAATATTTGCAAGGTGGACAGAGAATTTCATACGGGGCCCGCGCCATCACCAAAGGCGGTATCTCTTCCCTACCACGCCAACAATTTCCTGGGGGCGTACTGGTTGGTTGTGACGCTGGAACCCTAAACGTCGCTAAAATCAAAGGCAGTCATACTGCAATGAAATCCGGCATGCTTGCCGCTGAGGCGGTATTCAATGAACTGACCGCCAGCACTCCAATCAAAGAACCAAGTTATCAAACACTATTCGAAGAATCTTGGTTATATGAAGAGCTGCAAGATTCACGTAACTTTGGAGCAGAGGTTCACAAGTTTGGTGCAGTATTGGGTGGAGCTTTGGCTACATTCGAACACAACTTATGGCCAAAGATATTCGATCATACCGTGCCTTGGACTATCACCGACAACCAACAAGATCATCGCCAGCTAAAGCAAACCTCTCAATGCCAGCCTCTGGTTTACCCAAAGCCAGACGGCGAACTCAGTTTCGACAAACCATCATCAGTTTACCTTTCAGGGACGCAACATGAAGAAAATCAACCCTGCCACTTAGTGTTAGTAGATCAAGCCATTCCCATTCAATGCCACCTTGTTGACTACGACGAACCAAGCCAAAGGTATTGCCCTGCAGGTGTATATGAAGTGGTGACCATAGACAACACTCAACAGCTGCAAATCAATGCCGCTAACTGCCTACACTGTAAAACGTGTGATATTAAAGACCCCTCTCAAAACATCACATGGCAGCCTCCAGAGGGCGGTGGTGGTCCAAGCTACCAAAACATGTAGCAACCGCTGTAAACATTCCTTACCTAATCATTGATAGAGGCGGTTCCCGTTTACTCTTTTATCAGTACTAGGAATATTTTTAACTGATAAATTTATGTACGTTTTGTAGCACATAGATTTATCAGTTTCACGTAAATCATTGAAATATCTTATAGATAAATTATACCCCCTATCGTTCCACCCCTCTTGATTTTATAGAATGTAAGCCTTTATTAACATTAGGGAAAATCTAATTTCATTATTCATTCGCTCCTTTCTCAGAAGGCGACTAGCTTGAAAATGCGAACCGTTCGCACACTTCAATCGAGACACAATTCGATTGAGAAAAATAAAACTAATCATCTCTAGGATTGAGAAATGAAAAAATACCAACGTCAAAATGCCATGGTTTTACTCGCTGGACTGGCAACCGCGCTACCATTATCTGCAGCAGAAATGGTCACCGTTACCGATAGTGAATTACTGGCTCAAGGGCTTAACGCACAATCTAATTCTGTTGTGATGAATCAAACTGGGTTCAAAGCGGTAAAAACCGTCAAACTGCCCAACGGAAAAGTGAAAACGCGCTACCAACAAACCCATGGTGGACTGCCTGTTTTCAATACCTCTGTCGTCGCCACGGAATCAAGCCAAGGCCTGAGTGATGTATATGGGGAAATGGCACAAGGCATAGCAGACGATATCACCACTCTAACTGCCAACGTTGACCTAAAACAGGCCATATCCTTAGCAAAAGACGCTCATTTTCAGCAACACCCTTCTTCGTTTGCCGCGCCAGATATTGAAAACGAGCGCGCCGAATTAATGGTGCGTTTAGATGACAATCAGCAAGCGCAAGTTGTCTATTTAGTCGACTTCTTTGTAGCGTCTGATAAACCGCAGCGCCCATTTTTCTTCATTGATGCGAATACCGGTGAAATACTAAAAAGTTGGGATGGCTTAAACCACGCTGTGGCTAACGGCAGTGGCCCTGGCGGTAACAGTAAAACTGGGCTTTATCAATATGGTACTGACTACCCTAACTTTGAAGTCGAGAAAAACGGTACCACCTGTACCATGAACACCTCATCAGTCAAAACAGTGGATTTAAACCATGGCACCTCAGGCAGCACTGCGTTTAGCTACCCCTGTACCGACGCGAGCAATTACAATGATCATAAAACGGTGAACGGTGCCTATTCACCACTGAATGACGCTCACTACTTCGGTAAAGTCGTTTTCGATATGTATCAAGATTGGATGAATACTTCTCCACTTTCATTCCAGTTGGAAATGCGCGTGCATTACAGCACCAACTACGAGAATGCATTCTGGAATGGTAGTTCGATGACCTTCGGTGATGGACTCAACACCTTTTATCCGCTAGTCGATATCAACGTTAGTGCTCACGAAGTCAGCCATGGTTTTACTGAGCAAAACTCAGGCTTAGTGTACGCTGACATGTCTGGTGGTATGAATGAAGCCTTCTCTGATATTGCTGGTGAAGCTGCAGAGTTCTACATGAAAGGCAGCGTGGATTGGATTGTAGGCAGCGACATCATGAAGGCCTCTGGTGGCCTACGCTATTTTGATCAGCCGTCTCGCGATGGCCGCTCTATCGACCATGCTTCTCAATACACGAGTGGTTTGAATGTGCACTACTCAAGTGGTGTTTTCAACCGAGCTTACTATCTGTTAGCTAACAAAGCGAACTGGGACGTGCGTAAAGGCTTTGAAGTTTTTACCGTTGCGAATCAGCTTTATTGGACGGCAAACAGTACTTTTGATGCTGGTGCATGTGGCGTAGCTAAAGCCGCTGCGGATCTTAACTATAACGTTGATGACGTGGTCGATGCTTTTACTAGTGTAGGCGTCGACGCATCATGTGGCACACCGCCATCTGGTGGAAACGCATTAGAGAAAGGTGTACCTGTGACTGGCCTATCGGGCAGTCGAGGAGCTGAAGATTTCTATTCGTTCAGCGTTGATTCAACTTCACGAGTCACCGTTTCTATTTCATCGGGCTCAGGCGATGCCGACCTCTACCTAAAAGCTGGCAGCAAGCCAACAACCAGCTCTTGGGATTGCCGCCCATACGTTAGCGGTAACTCAGAACAATGCTCTGTGACCGCTCAACCAGGCGTGACTTACCATGTCATGCTCAAAGGCTACACGGCGTATTCAGGCGTTACATTGAAGTTAGATTAATAACCAAAGCCCCACTGCTTACTTTAAGTAGTGGGGCTAATTACAATTAAATCGTTTCCTAGCTTAGTTAAGCATGATTGATTGCAGCTTGTGAGAAAAATACAGTTCGCTCATACACCCGGTAACAGCATATAAACTTTCACCTTAATCGTGGCTAAATTGCTGGCGGTAGAGTTTTGGAGAAACACCAACTAATCGGCGAAAATGATGACGCATTGTTATCGCATTATCAAAACCCGCCAGGTTCGCCAATTGCTCCATATTGTGAGAGCGCGTTTCTAGCAGGCCTTTTGCTCGTTCGATTCTTTGCTGAATCAACCACTCTTTTGGTGACAAGTTAAAGCTCGCTCGAAACTTTCGGTCAAATGTACGTCGTGACATATTGGCTTTACTTGCCAGCTCATCAATATGTATCGCTTTATCCAAATGAGTTTGTGCCCACTCCACCGCATCAGAAAACTGGTTAGGGACTTCTAAAATTGGGGATTCTACAAACTGGGACTGTCCACCAGCACGGTGCGCCGATACCACAAGACGCTTAGCCACTTGATTGGCAACCAAGTATCCAAAATCATTGCGAATGACCGCCAGACCGAGATCCAGTCCCGCTGCACTGCCTGCTGAACAACCAACTTGCCCGTCAAACACATACAGAACATTTGGCTCGTACTCGACATGAGGAAAACGTTGACGAAATTCATTCTCGTAACGCCAATGGGTTGTAGCTTTTCTGCCATTCAACAACCCAAGTTCAGCCAAAAGGAAGGCACCAGAACAAAAAGACAACACCCGCTTACCAGAATCAAAGAACTGCACAACTTGTTGGCGGATACGATCTGGGATAACCGCTTCTGCCGTTGGCCAACTTGGTACAACCAAAACATCGTAACCATCAAGATTTTCGACAAACTTGGTTTGCAATAACACATTACCGGTTGTTTGCATCGTACAGTCTTCTAGGTTGATAACCTCTGCTGTGTACCAATCTTCGAATTCGGGGCGCGGGAGAGCAAACAATTCCACCGCACAAGCCATTTCAAATAGCGCGACATCTGTGTGCGCTAAAATTGCCACTTGAATCATTGCTACTCCCTTAACATCATAAATTAGCCAGCTTAATTCCTGTCTAGCTACCGTAATTGGCTCGATACTATCGAAGATTGACTTTCAAGCCAATGGTCACTTTTCATCCAATAAGGAATAATGACCTCATCGTATCGGATTAAATAAACAAGGAATGTAATGACTCACTTACGTACTCAGCACCAAGAGAACACCCCACTACACGTGCCTAGGCTCATTGTCGGGACAGATTCAACATGGTCTTTACGAGCTTGGATGTGTGCTCAATTAGCAGGTTCGGAACTCAACATTATCGTCATTGATTTAGCAAAAGAGGACTACAAGGATAAGATTCTCGCGTATTCACCGACAGGCTTAGTCCCTGCACTGCAGCATGGAGCAACCACTATTCACGATTCATTAGCGATCAGTGAGTACTTCAATGAACTATCAACTGGGCGCTTATACCCTGAATCGGCAGAGCAACGAGCGCTGGCAAGAAGCTATTGCGCAGAAATGCATTCCGGCTTCTTTGAAGTGCGGTCACAGTGCCCATTTACGTTAGATAAAACCGCGCCTGTTACCGAGCCTTCGAGCGCATTTCAGAAAGAACTGGAGCGAATTGAACAAATCTTTTCTCAAGCTCAAGGGCCATTTATGTTCAACGAACCAAGCATGGTCGATGCGTTTTATTCCATCCTTGCATTCAGACTTAGTAGTTACGGCATCACGCTTGCAGGCGAGGCAGGCCAATATCAACAATCACTACTTGAATGGCCGCTATTACAACAAGCCATCGATTTAGCTAGTTCATGGCGCAAAAACGATGTGGAAGTGAGGTAAAAACATGAATATTGGTATCTATATTTATGACGATGCCGAGGTGCTCGATTTCTCCGGTCCATTTGAAGTATTTAGCACCGCGAAACGCATCGCAAACAATGATTGGAATGTATTCTTCGTTGCCGAAAACGCACGCTCTGTTTCTGCGAGAGGCGGCTTTGAGGTCATCCCCCATTTTGGGTTCGGCCATCATCCTGAGATCGATGTATTGATCGTTGTTGGCGGTGTGCAGCACCATCAAGTTACGAATAAAGCGGTAATCGAGTGGGTACACCAACAAGCTTCAAAGGCTCGCATTACCGCCTCTGTTTGCACCGGGGCGTTTATTCTAGCAGAAGCACAACTATTAAACGGATTATCAGTCACGACTCACTGGGAAGACATTCCTGCCCTCAAGCATGATTACCCACAGCTCAATGTCGTTGAAGATAAACGTTGGGTGGTGGATGGAAATACAATCACGTCCGGGGGAATATCAGCAGGTATTGATATGAGTTTATATTTGGTTTCGCAGCTTGAATCAGAACATTGGGCGCAAGCCACAGCTCATCAAATGGAATACCGTTGGATCAAACAATAAGCTGTTAAACAGCGACTAGAAGAAATATCAAATGGTGCCCATGTTCAGTCTATTAAAAACATGGGCGCAACGCCTTAAATCAGAATTAAAGGAGCGGCTTTAACTCGGCAATATCGATAAGATCGACTTCTCGCCCTAGCGCACTTTTATACTCGATTAACTCAGGAATCGGTATAGTGGGCACTTCAATGCCAAGGTAATTTGCGCTAACGGAATGGGCATAATCAATTTCGAGCGCAACCCAACTCTGGTTAGCTGAATCAAACACTTTCGTACCTGGCGATAAACCAATCTCAATTTTTTGATTACGGTAAATCAGTTGGAAATATTCTAAGTCCCATCCTTCTTCAACATAGTGTTTAAGGGGTTTAGAAATGAATTCATCAACGTATGGCAAGAGTTTCTCGACATCGTGCTTGGGTACATATAAATCAATATCAGCTACATCTCTCGTACCACCATAAATGGTAGCCGCTAAGCCACCGACAATTTGGTATGGGACCTGTTCAGATTCCAATATCTCCTTTATCCATTTTAAAGCTGTACCCACTTGCTCACTCATGCTTGCTCCTTGACGAAATCGGTCTTAAAACACTTCGTCTAATAACTTGTTTTCAAATAATTTTTCCAATTCCACTCTGCCACATCGATAACCTAAACACCACAAAGAGCAACAGCCAAACACAATTGCCATGTTCAGATTTGTTAGTTCCTTTCGTTTGTCTTCGAACATTAAAATCTCATCCGTAGCAATAAAGACAAGCTTTCGTCCAGAATCTTCACTGCCAGCATTTTTATCCGTGGTGCTTTCTAACTCTAAAGTACCCCAAGATCGCTTAGATTAAATACTTTACAAAATCTGTCGTGTTTATTTTGCCATATAAAAACTAATCCGATTGAATGCAGCTCAACACGATTTTAGCCTTCATTGCGATTGTTTTGCTTTTCAAATCACCTATTCTAACAATCGAAACGTCAGGCCACCTTGCTGGAGTGATAGACCACTGGCAATATTGCTTTAATCTTTTTAAACCAACAAAGCAGACTCTCATGAGATTTAAATCCGCTCCTATAGCCCCAGAAGAAAGACAAAAAACCGCAACAGAACGTGAAGCATGTGAACGCCGAAAACGTCAGGAAGAGCTGAGAGTTACCTCAGATGATGAGGAACGATGGGCTGAAAATAGAAAACGGGTTATCGCCGAGCGCAAAAAAGCAGCACAACAAAAAGAAAGTCATAAATCTTGCCTTGATCAAGTACTTAATCTATTGGGAAAAACACGTAACGACTTCAAGTCTTCCATCCCTAAGGGGCCTAATAGTAAATATTATCGAGGTGATGTGTTTCCCTTAAGTTTACCAGACTCTTATCCAGATCTTGATGCTCGTCTGAGTTCGATCATTAAGCACACTTCAAGGCTTAGTGGGAGTGCTGGAGAAGTTCAGTCCTTTACTTCTAATGTGTATGTCGCTCATAGGTTTGCGGAAAGTAGAGGGGGAACTTTTTATGAGGTTGACGCTTCAGATGGTTATTTTATGTCAGCTGCGGACATAATTTATGCTCATGGTGATCGGTTAGTTGAATTAGGCCATATCCGAGCGGGAACTTTGAGGGCGGCTGTTGAACATTTCTATCAGGATGGTGAGTCTGAGTATTTTTGGATGGGACGTCGTTAAAAGTAAACATCCCATAAAGCCATTACGCTACATTGCTAGTGTTTGAAGATCCAAGGTAGCAGCGCATCGATATCTTGCCCCTCTTTCACCAAATCGGTCATGGATTTGACCATGTAGTCATAGAGGATAAGGCCGTTTACTTTCGCTGTCTCGACTCAATTTGCCATAACTATAATTATCCATAAATTACTAAATTAGCAAAAGCACTGATAAGCTTTTGTCCAATAGTGAGTTTCAAACTTTAGTATCCGCCGACACCGGCGACCTGAAACAAAAAGAGCTGGATCGCTCCAGCTCTTCATTATCATTCCCCCGATGGCCTTAGGCGCTAAGGGCGGCGTTTTAACACTTCATCAATATCCGCTGCACTGTGGCGCTCCGGTAGTTGCTCCCATTCTTCGCCCCATGAACGGTTAACAATTCGGCCACGCTGAACCGCTTCACGCTCGGAAATATCTTGAGCCCAACGCTTTAAGTTGGTGTAGCTATCCACATCTAAGAATTCTGCTGCGTTGTATACTAAACCTAACACTAGGTTACCGTACCAAGGCCATACCGCAATATCGGCAATACTGTATTCATCGCCCGCAATGTATTTATTCTTCGCTAACTGTTTATCAAGAACATCTAACTGACGTTTTGCTTCCATCGTGAATCGGTTGATCGGGTACTCAAACTTCTCTGGAGCGTAAGCAAAAAAGTGGCCAAAACCACCGCCTAGGTAAGGTGCTGAACCTTGAAGCCAGAACAACCAGTTCATGACTTCTGTGCGTGCTTTAATATCTTTTGGCAGAAAATGACCGAATTTTTCGGCAAGGTAAAGTAGGATCCCACCAGACTCAAACACATTGATCGGCGTCTCGCCCGAGCGGTCCACCAAGGCAGGGATTTTAGAGTTGGGATTCACATCAACAAAACCTGAAGAGAACTGATCGCCTTCCCCAATATTGATGATGTAGGCATCGTATTCTGCTTCTGTCACACCCAGAGCTAACAGCTCCTCAAGCATAATAGTTACTTTCTGGCCATTTGGTGTAGCCAATGAGTGCAGCTGAATGGGGTGATTGCCAACCGGCAGTTCCTTTTCATGGCGCGCGCCTGAATCTGGTCGGTTAATGCTAGCCCATTGGCCGCCATTTTCGTCGTCCATTTTCCAAACCGCTGGTGGTGTATATTCGTTTGCCATCGTGTTTCCTTATCTAAGTGCTGGTTATTTTTAGAATAATATTGCTATCTAAAATGAGGCTTACCTAAAACAATATCGGGGCGAATACTGAAGTTAAAACCCACCCAAGCCTTTTTCATTAGAACCTTTGGTTATGATATGAGTCAGACGCGGAATATACGAATACTCAACCAATACGCTGCTAGCGGCAGCGTCTATTCACTTCAAAGCGCTCACTTAACTTGATGTTATTCAACATTTCTTGATTGTTGAGTGCGCTATCCCAAAATCCTGATAGTGAGTATTTTTCTTTCGAGTGCTGGCTACGGTAGACTTTTTCCAAACGATGAAACAGTCCCTATACTCATAAACACATGGGACCGAAAGGAATGAACGATGAAACCAGTGTATCCACTTGCCTTACTCGCGAGTCTCAGCATGAGCCCATATTCAATTGCTTCCCAAAACGCCGATACTATTCTTACCAATGCGTCAATTTATGGCGTTGAGCAAGCTGATTCCATCGTCATTGATGATGGAAAGATTGTGTTCGTCGGCATTGCCTCACAAGCTCAAAACTACCGTTCGTCGTCCACTCAAGTGATCGATTTAGAAGAAGCTTTCGTTTTACCCGGGTTTATCGACAACCATAACCACGTGTTCGAAGCCGCTTCTGAAGTTGGCGGTGGCTGTGAACTCAATATGGATGGTTCATTACAAGAACAGATCCCTTACTTAAAAACTTGCCGCAAACAGGCTGAGCCGAACAGTTGGGTCATGGGATACGGCTTTTCTATTGAAGCCTTGCTAAGCGAAGATAATCGCTACACACCACTTGAGGTCATCGACAAAATATTTCCAGATCAACCTGTCGTATTGATGGAGCAGACCTCGCATTCAATGTGGGTCAACTCTGCCGCTTTAAAACAAGCAGGGATAACCAAACACTCACCTGAGCCACAAGGCGGCAAGATCCTTAAAGATGAAGAGTCAGGAGAGCTCAACGGCATCTTAATGGACAACGCAGGCGACATCGTTATGGAGATGGCGTGGAACAGCTTAAGTAACCAATTCGATCAAAGTTACGATGGTTTAATGATTGGTTTAGAAGAAGCAGCGGCACATGGCATCACCACAATTGGTGACGGCCGTTTATATTGGAAACGTGGTTGGTATGAAGTATGGAAAGAAGCGGAACAGCAAGGCGACCTAACCGCGCGCGTGTCACTCAGGCCTTGGATCTACCCGACCGATTCAATGGAGCCACAACTCTCGTTCTTAGAGAAGATACAATCGAACGATACTTCGAGTCTCCTGCACGTCGATCAAGTCAAAATGTATAGCGATGGTATATTCATTAATGGCACAGCCAAAACATTAGCGCCCTACCTCGATACCTATATCCCTGACGAGCCTTATGGCATTAACTATATTCCGCCTCAAAAAATGGCAACCTGGCTAAAAGCGCTTAGTAAAATTGGCTACAGCGCCCATATTCATGCCATTGGGGACGGTGCCGTTCAGGAATCACTGAATGCTATCGAAGTCATGAGAAAGCGTGGATCCACACTCCCGTATACTCTGACTCATGTCGAACTCATCGATAATCAAGACGTACCAAGGTTCGAAAAGTTAAACGTCACTGCAGATTTTCAAGTGGGTTCTGACTACGTGGCTATGCACGACCACCAATGGGCTGAAGCGTTTTTAGGCGCCAAACGTACTCGCGCCATGATGAACTTACAAGCCATCTTTAGTACTGGGGCTAATGTCACGCTTAGCAGCGATTGGAACGTACATGATATCAACCCGCTGGTCGGTATCGCGAACAGCGTTATTATGGGTAAAACTGGGCTACCAGACGTAGAAAGCGCGATAGATGCTTATACCATCAATGCCGCGTACAGCTTAGGATTGGAAAACATTACTGGCTCTATTGAAGTCGGCAAGTCCGCCGATTTTGCGATTATTGAACAAGATATCACCCAGATGCGAGCCGAAGAAATAGCAGAAACCCCAATACTGATGACTATTCTTCAAGGAAAAATCGTCTACGACTCTGAGAATTAACCAAAATAGGCGCAGTTAAATCTGCGCCTATTTCATTTTATTAAGAGAAAAGAATGACAACTAAAGCCGAACCTGCATCACGTTTACATCGCCTTTATTTAGAAGTCGGAATCAAGCAGATTTGCCTGCTATTTTTAGTCGTACCTACGCTATTTTTTAATACTTTCGATAGCATGCACGACATGGAAAAGTCGAACCAATCGGCCATCTTAGCGGTAATAGGTTTACTGATGGCTGCGGCCATCATCGGTGTATTTGAAGCGACCTATCAAAAGACAGATTTAACAAACCCAGTCCAACGCTGGCTGGCGCACCTCACTAAACTGTTGATATTCGCAGGTGTCAGTCAATTGATGATTTTAGCCATTGCAGCCATTGGAAGCACCTTTTCAGTTTGGGACGACCCATTACTTTGGGCGCTGTTACCAATATACATCGCACTTTATCTTTATGACTGGTGGGACGCCCTCATCGCAAGTGCCAGAGGGTGTTAATCCAGCTCATACGCATATTAAGATATTTACGATTGGCTCTATCCTAGGTTGTGCTTACTTTTGAATAAAGTAATGGCGTGAGTGCCAACGCTTGATAGCAATAAACCATTTCGCCAGCACAGCTCCACTTTGCGTAAAATATTCGAGTATGCATCACTGGCCGACACTTGCTCAAAATCACAATTAAGCTTACACAATTCCCCTGATTGAAGTAACGTTTTAACCGCCGCCTCTGGCAAGAATGCATAGCCCACGTCTTTCTTCAATACACTAACTAACATTGATAAGTCAGCGAACATAGCGTGACTGCACGTATGCCCATCACCCTCTTCTTGCTCTCCTTCCCCCCAAACCAGCTCTCTATGATGTATTAGATCTTGGCTAGTAATAATAGCAAGCTGCGCCAACGGATGGCTAGGCGAGCAAACAAGCACTTCATCATAATGCCCAAGTCGAGCGTATTGAAAACCGAGATGATGCAACGCACCAGATTCATGGGTGATCGCAATATCTATGTCACCTTCAGCTAGGTCCTTGTGGATCTGTTCTTGAGTACCGCGGTGTACTACAACATTCAATAATGGGTCTTCTAGAAGCTTTGAGACAGGTTCGATGAAAACGGCATCTGGTACATAGCTTTCAATCGCAATATGTAGCGTTGTTGGTTCCTCGTTCGCAAGAATCTCTGCACTTTGCACTAAGTTATCTAGCTGACTTAACGTATGCGACAGGTGTGGTAAAAGAAGCGCGCCTTCCTCTGTGAGTTTTGTTTTATTCCCTGAACGTTCAAAAAAACTCACGCCGAGGTCAATTTCTAGATCTGAAATCCACTGGCTAACTTGGGGCTGCTTCTTACCTAATTTACGGGCAGCGGCAGAAATAGAGCCCGTTTCTATCGCGGTCAGTAACGCTTTTAAATGTAGGACATTCATCGCTTATCTCTTGGGTCAACTAAAGCCACACTGCGCGGGGGCGCACTACTTAAATACAGGCTCTTTGGAGAAGATATTATCGCGAACCAGTCCCACCTAACGCAAGTAACCTATCTTGAGAGCCTGCACTAGAGGACAGAAATAACCACGCATTGTATGCTCAAGCGGTGACTCTGACTAATTCATCAAAAGGCTCTTCATTCAAGGTGATGCTTTTTACTTTGGTAAATTGTGCTTTTTTTGTGTGAGCGATATAAGAGCGGTGATTGTCCTGATGAACGTAGGTGTATACAAACTTGTACTTAGATGAAAGCGCAGAACGACTTTGAGTAAACAGTGCCTCAAACACTCCCTGGCCACGAAATGCTTTACTTACACACACAGGCCCCCAAAAATAACTGTTCTCACGAGATAGAGATTGTGACTCAATTTTAATCGTAGACAGCTGCTCTGAAAGCTTGCTTAACGTTGGTGAAATCGACCAGTATTGCCATGAAGCGCATACCGCTAGCCCAGCCGCAACACCATCAACTTCAGCAATATAAACGCACTGCTCGTTGAGTATTGCCGTTTCTAATAACGCATCACTCAGAACGGTATTCAGAAATCCATCCGCTTTTTCCACTTCATCAAGATTCGTAATGTGGCACTGATGCTGTAATTCAACTAGCTGAGGGATATCCGCTAAGGCGGCTTGTCTGACTTTCATTACAACTCCATTTCACAATTCATTAAGTAAACGTAGTAACAACATCCTATACGGCACCAATAACATTCACAATGCTAAACAGCCACTGTTTCTATAGAAGTTGTTCTCAATCAAATGTAAAAGGAGTCTCCGCCTTACATACGCATACCGCCATCCACTTCTAAAACTCGACCGGTAAAGTAGTCGTTCTCAAAAATATACTTGGCCGCATGTGCAATTTCGCTGGTTTCGCCAATTCGCCCAACGGGAACCATTTTGTTCAATCGCTCTATTGCCTCTGGTTTTAAACTTGCCGCCATAGCCGTTTGAACGATTCCCGGAGCGATTGCAGCAGCGCGAATCCCGTATCGGGCCAACTCCTTAGCCCAGCACGTTGCCAGTGAAGCGACAGCCGCTTTGGAAGCCGAATAGTTGGATTGACCGATATTCCCCGCACGAGCCACACTCGATATATTAATAATGACGCCCTTGCGCTCGGTTTCTATCATTTTAGCGGCCGCTTCTCTTCCGCATAGGAATGTGCCTGTTAGGTTTACATCAATCACCGAATTAAACTGCTCTAACGACATCTTACTGATTTCGCCATCTTTAGCCTTTATCAACAGACCGTCTCGTAGGATTCCCGCGTTATTAATGAGCCCGTCTAATTGTCCAAAATCTTCAACAATATCAGAGAACGTCTGCTCCACTTCCGGCTCATTGGTCACATTCACTTTATAAGTCAGCGCTTTAACCCCAAGCATATGGCATTGATCTTGAGTTTCTCTTAACGCGTCTTCGTTAACGTCAAGTAAGGCAAGTTCGGCGCCAGATTGAGCAAGTGTAATCGCCATCATTTGCCCTAACCCTTGACCAGCCCCAGTTATCGCTATCACGCTTTCTTTTAAGTTCATCATCACTCTCCATTTGCGACATGCAAATCTATCGCCTAAATGCTGTATTTACAGGCTAACCTTGATACGGCCTTTACGGGCTAAAAGCCCTAGCGGTCATCCCATTTACTGTTTGGTTTGATGTTGGTAAAACTCGAACAAACTCGAGAAGTCTAGCTCTTCATTACCGTCGGCGTTGTGAAATGCATAAAGGTTTCGCGCTAACGTCCCCATTGGTATCGAAGACTGGCTTTGAATAGCGGCGTCCATTCCCAAGCCCAAATCTTTCAACATAAGCTTACTCATAAAGCCCGGCTTATATTGATTGCTGGCTGGCGAGTTTTCCATAACACCTGGGCAAGGGTTATACAGCTCCAAAGCCCAATTTCGGCCAGAGCTTTGTAACATGATGTCAGAAAGCACCTTAGGGTTGAGTCCATTATCGATGCCTAAGTTCAGCGCTTCGCAGGTCCCAGACATTAAAATTCCTAGCATCAAGTTATTACAAATTTTCGCCATTTGGCCATCGCCAGCATTACCAGCATGGAAGACATTCTTACCAACGAACTTCAGCACAGCTTCCGCTTTTTCGAACGCAGCATCCGTTCCACCCACAATAAACGTTAAAGTGGCGGCTTTAGCGCCTGCTACACCGCCCGATACAGGTGCATCAACAAACTGCAGTCCTTTCTTATCCGCTTCATTGGCCACCAACTTCGCGGTTTCCGGATCAATAGTAGACGAGTCAATCAGAAAGGTGTCCTGACTCACGACATCCAACAAACCCACACTATTTGAGTTATCTTGCTCAGCCTCGCCAAGGTAAACCGCTCGTACATGCGCACCCGCTGGCAGCATAGTGATCACCGTTGTCGCCCCTGTGACCACTTCTTTGACAGAGTGCGAAACAACCGCACCTAATGGCTCCAGCTTCTTGGCTGCTGCCTCGTTCAAATCAAAAACTCGTACAGAAAACCCGGCTTTCAACAGGTTTTCCGCCATAGGACCACCCATGTTACCTAGTCCAATAAATGCAATGGTACTCATGAAACGCCTCCTCAAGTGAGGTAGTTAGTGAAATTAGAATGGTTCGTTCAACTAAAACTTATTTGCCCAGCTGAGACAAAGGGTGCTCATCGTCGCGCCACAAAGGAGTAAACAATGTATCCATCACTTTTTTATCAACATCGTAAACTGTCTCGAACATCCAGTTTGGTTCACCACATTTGTCGATCAGCCGCGCTCTAACCCCTTCTTGGAACTCACCTAACATGCCACTTCGTACCGCTAAGTTCAGTTCTAACCGAAAGCAATCTGCCAGAGAGAGGTCGTGATAGTGCTTGATCTGACGAAATACGATGTGTGAGGTAATAGGACTTCCCGCTAATAAGGAACGTTGCGCCGTTTCAAGCCATTTCGCTTGATCCGGTGTTGCACCCGAGATTTCAATATCAAGCAAGCTCTGACGAATTAAGGCCAAATCATTACTTCGACAAGCAAACTCGATCCGTGATAAGAATGGGACGATTTGGTGCTCTGGTTGATGCGTCACTGCCTCTACGGTTAGGCTTTCCAATAGCTCATTGATCACTGAATAATGATCGTTAGCACTAAGCCACTGGATCGACTGAAGCTGATCACACAGTTGATCTCGATGTTCAGGTAACAATAGATAGTCCCCAAGGTGAAGCTCCACAGCATCGCTGGAGTTGACCATAGTCCCGGTTAAGCCAAGGAACAAACCTACGCCAACTTCCAAGCGGTTTAGAAACCATGTCCCGCCTACATCTGGGAATAAACCGATACTCACTTCAGGCATCGCCAAACGTGATTTTGGTGTCACGACTTTATGGCTCGCTCCCATAAACACACCCATGCCACCGCCCATTACGATGCCTTCACCCCACGCGATAATTGGCTTAGGGTAAGTATGAATCAAATAGTCACACTGGTATTCCAACGAAAAATAGCGAGTACAAAATTGCTCAGCATCGGACTTAGACTGCTTGCTCATCACAGTATGCATGGTGCGAACATCGCCCCCTGCACAAAAGGCTTTTGAGCCTTCACCATTGATGAGAACACACACGATGTGTTCATCGGCCTGCCAATCCAGCAGTTGCTGATTCAATTGCGCTAACATATCAAATGTCAGTGCGTTTAATGATTCAGGGTTATCTAACGTCGCGACACCAATTTGATGATAACTGTCAGTACAATTAAGCCTGTCAAACCTGACTTTCCCTGCCATATTCCCTCCGACAAATCTTCAAAGGATTCCAAATCGCGTAGCACTAAGTAGCTCTTAGCTTGCCGTTTCACTGCGATTCTCGTTATTGATTTTTCCACTCGGGCTTACGCTTTTGTAAAAAGGCATTGACCCCTTCCGTTTGGTCTTGTGTATCAAACAACTTCACAAACAATTCACGCTCTTTCATTAGCCCTTGATTCAACGGTGAGTAACGCGTGTTTTGAATCAAAGATTTACAAGCCGTCACAGAAGAAGGCGACTGATTAGCGACCGAGCTTGCCAATGCAACCGCACTTTCGAGCGACTGCCCTTGCGGCACAATTTCTTCAATCAATCTTATTTGTAGTGCTTGTTCAGGTTTCACTTGTTCTCCGCACAATATGATGCGTTTCGCCCACCCCTCCCCGACTAATGCCGTTAGGTTTTGCGTCCCACCCGCACAAGGTAGCAAGCCAACTTTTGCTTCTGGTAACGCCATTACCGCTTGCTCCTCTGCTATCCGAATATCGCACGCCAGCGCCACTTCCAGCCCGCCACCCATCGCGTAACCATTAATCGCTGCGATAGAAACGCCCCGAAAACAAGACAAAGTTTCAAACGCTTCAGAGAACGCTCGCGCCATATCAAATGCGGTCGTTTTGTCTCCGTCGGCAAACAAATTCAGATCTGCCCCCGCAGAAAAGAACTTTTCGCCTTGGCCAGTAATGACTAAAGCGTAGACATTATTGTCTTCGTTTAAGGCTAGAATCGTGTGTTTAAGCTCATCTAGGCTACTTTCAGTCCACGTATTAGCCGGAGGGTTATTCATGGTTAACACTGCGGTGTGCCCTTGAATGTCCAATTGAATAGCCGACTCTTTTGGGTTCTCTAAATGGTGAGACATAAACACACTTCCTTAAATCCGTTGATAAACATGGCGACCAATATCGATTTTTAATGTAGATAGATGAACAGCAACCTTCTTCGCCCTATAAGATATTAGCCCCCTCTGCGAGCAATCGACGCGCAACAATCAAACGCATAATTTCATTGGTGCCTTCTAAAATTTGATGTACACGAACATCTCTGAAATAGCGCTCCATTGGGTATTCTTTGATGTAGCCATAACCGCCATAAAGTTGAAGCGCTTGGTCGCAAACTCTAAACCCTACATCTGTCGCAAAGCGCTTGGCCATTGCGCAATAAGCCGTCGCTTCAGGGTCTTGTTTATCGAGCTTACTCGCGGCATAACGCACTAATTGACGAGCGGCTACTAACTCCGTTGCCATGTCTGCTAATTTGAATTGTAGACCTTGAAACTGCGCTAAGTTTTTACCGAACTGTTTTCGTTCTTGCATATATTGCGTTGCTTGATTCAAAGCTTGCTGGGCAGTACCAATTGAACAGGTCGCGATATTAATCCGCCCGCCATCCAGACCTTTCATCGCAAAAACAAATCCTTGCCCTTCTTCACCTAACAAGTGGTCCGCTGGGATAGAAACATTATCGAATGTAATTGCTCGCGTAGGCTGGCTGTTCCAACCCATTTTGGGTTCTTTACGTCCGTAGCTTATCCCTTCGGCATCCGCAGGTACCACAAATGCAGAAACCCCTTTTGCGCCCTGCTCACCCGTTCTCGCCATCACCACCAGCAAGTCGGTTTCGCCAGCACCGGATATAAAGGTTTTGCCACCATTCAGCAGATAATGATCGCCTTGCTTCACCGCAGTAGTCGTTAAAGACGCTGCGTCCGATCCTGCATTAGGCTCAGTTAGGCAGTACGATCCCAGCCAGTCCCCTGTGATCAAACGATCACAATATTGCGCCTTAACCGAATCACGAGCGAAGCTTGCGGTCATCCAAGTCACCATATTGTGAATCGTCATAAACGCCGTTGTTGATGTGCACCCCATCGCGAGCTGCTCAAAGATGATTGATGAATCTAAACGGCTTAAACCTAGCCCGCCTTGCTCTTCTGGTGTATACAAACTAAGGAAGCCAAGCTCCCCCGCTTCTTTTAATACGTCTTTGGGGAATATCTGTTTTTCATCCCATTCCGCTGCCATCGGGCTCAATCTGTCTAAAGCAAATTGATAAGCCGTTTCAGAAAATGCGCGTTGGTCTTCATTCAATTCAAAATCCATAATCAGCCCACCTAGTTATCTCAAACATTTAACCCTTTATTTCAATTGGATAGTCATGTTGGGACCAGACGGAATATCATCATCAAACCAACGTGAAGTGACCGTCTTAGTTTCAGTATAAAAACGTACCGCCTGCTTACCATAAGCATGCAAGTCACCATAGAAACTGCCTCGCCAGCCCGTAAATGAGAAGAAGGGTAATGGCACTGGAATAGGGACATTAATACCGACTTGCCCTACTTGGATCTCATGTTGATATTTACGCGCCGCAGCGCCATTTGCCGTAAATATGGATGTACCGTTCCCGTAAGGGTTCTCGTTAATTAAAGCAATTGCATCTTCTAGGGTGTCGACTTCCAAACAGACAAGCACTGGTCCAAAAATTTCTTGCTGGTAGATAGACATTTCCGTGGTTACGCCACTAAATAAAGTCGGCCCCACCCAGTTTCCATCCGGGAACCCATCAACCATGCACTGACTTCCATCTAATTCACACACTGCTCCTTGGTCTTTCCCTTCTTGGATTAACTTCAATACTCGCTCTTTAGCTTGCTTGCTGATTAACGGCCCATAACCCGCACTCTCATCGTCCCAGGCACCAGGCTGAATTTTTGCCATTTCGGCTTTTAAGTCAGGGATCCATTGCTTAGTTCCCCCAACGAATACCGCCACCGATATCGCCATACAACGCTGACCCGCCGCACCAACGGACGCTCCAACAAGATTGTTGACCACTTGTTCTTTGTTTGCATCGGGCATTATCACCATATGGTTTTTCGCTCCGGCAAAGGCTTGAACCCGCTTGAAGTTCTTAGTGCCTTGCTGATAGATATACTGAGCAACAGGCACTGAACCGACGAAAGAAATAGTACGAATATCAGGGTGTGACAGTAGATAGTCGACCTGCTCTTTTCGGCCGTGAACAATTTGCAAGACACCTTTCGGCGCGCCTGCTTGCTCAAACAGTTCGGCCATGCGAATAGAAGTAAGCGGTACCTGCTCAGAAGGCTTAAGCACAAAGGTGTTCCCACTTGCTATTGCTATTGGAAACATCCATAACGGAATCATTGCAGGGAAATTAAAGGGCGTAATACCGCAACACACACCGAGCGGTTGAGTAATAGAGTAAGTATCGATATCAGTCGCAACATTTTCTACCATTTCGCCCATCATATTGCTGGCGATATTGGCAGCTTGCTCCACCACCTCGATCCCACGCCAAACGTCTCCTTTGGCATCAGCAATCGTTTTTCCGGTTTCATGAGAAAGTAAAATGGCAAGATCATCATGATACTCTTTCAACAAATGCTGGTATCGCAGCATCAGTCTTGCTCGTTCAGGCACCGCAACCTGCTTCCATGATTGAAAGGTTTGCGCTGCGCTTTCTATCGCTTGCTCCATTTCACTTTCAGTTGCACAAGGTAGATTGGCAATCACTTGATTCGTCGCGGGGTTGGTGACATCGACCCATTCACGTGTTTCTGATTGACGAAACTCACCACCAATTAATAAGGGAACTGACTTCATCGCATTCTTCCTTTTAGATTATGCCAACCCTACTCACCACACCTTTACGGGTCGACGAATTTCAAACTAATCTGCTTGCTACAATGTGTAGCCTCAACTTGGCCATTTACAGCCTACAAAGGCACTTCAATTCCTATGGCCGTTGCTTCTCCGCCACCAATACACAGTGACGCTACACCACGCATGGTCTTTTTATGCTGGTTGTCTGTCGCGGCTTGCATTTGCTTTAAGCTATGAATCAAAGTGACCAAAATCCGTGCACCACTGGCACCGATCGGATGCCCAAGCGCGCACGCGCCACCTTTAATGTTCACTTTTTCAATATCCAGCCCAAGTTGGTGCACCGCTATTTGAGTGACCACTGCAAACGCTTCGTTGATTTCCCATAAGTCGACCTCGCCAATTGACCAATCTAACTGCGACAATAACTGCTCAATGGCGAACACCGGAGCCAATGTAAATTCCGATGGCTTACGCGCATGTGTCGAGTGACCTTTTATAATGGCTAACGGTGTATACCCGTGTTGTTCCGCTACCACCGAATCCATCAACACCAGTGCCGCTGCGCCATCTGAAATCGAACTCGAGTTGGCGGCCGTCACCGTTCCTTGCTCCGCAAACGCAGGGCGAAGCTGACTAATTTTTTCTAAATCTATTTCTTGAGGGTGTTCATCAAAATCAAGCACATCCACTTGTTTGGTTTTGCGATTTTTGACTTCCACTGTCGCGAGCTCATCAGCAAATAGGCTCTGCTGTTGAGCTTGCAATGCTCGTTGCGCGGACATTGAGGCCCAATCATCCATTTGCTTGCGGCTAAATTGTAATTGGTCGGCTACTTTCTGCGCATACACGCCCATTAGCTCGCCTTCATAGGCATCTTGAAGGCCGTCCAAAAACATGTGGTCATAAGTGGACTTATGGCCTAAACGCATGCCGCCTCGTGATTCTTTTAATAGATAAGGCGCGTTAGTCATGCTTTCCATCCCACCAGCGACGCCACTTTGAATCGAGCCCGAACGAATCAGATCATGGGTAAGCATTACGGCTTTCATACCTGAACCACATACTTTGTTAATGGTGGTACAGCCAACAGAGTGAGGAAGTTCAGCGCCTAATGCGGCTTGACGTGCGGGGGCTTGGCCGCATCCGGCGGGGAGCACGCACCCCATAAAAACTTCATTAATGATGTGAGATGGAATATCGGCAGACTCAAGCGCTGAGCGTATGGCGATTTGCCCTAATTCAGGAGCAGAAAAACCATGAAGCATGCCCTGAAAACTGCCTAGCGGAGTACGTTTAGCTGAAACTATCCAAACGGATTTATCCATTGCGTTACCCTCATTCGCAGCCAAAACATACCGTAACCGAGTTCAATGACCGCCCTTTTTAACGAATCGGATTATCGGGTCCACATGCCGAATCGGTAAATCAAAAGAGCAAAAGTTGTGGTTATTTTTTGAACTGCCATTTCTTGACGTTTACGTAAGCATAGCACTAACATTTACGTAAACGTAAAGAAACAAATGAGCAACATGTCAAACTTAATGGACAGTAAACACGCTATTCATTAAGCCACTAATTCTTGTGTTTTCCTCAGCAACACGGCGTTGGAGGGACATCAATGATGGATACGTTCAAGATTAGCGAACTGGCCAAAGAGTTCGAAATTACGACACGCAGTATTCGCTTTTACGAAGATATGGGGCTAATCCACCCAAGCCGTCAGGGCAATACTAGGGTCTATCAGCGACGCGATAAAATCCGTTTGAAGCTGATTTTACGGGGTAAAAGGTTAGGCTTTTCGTTAGCAGAAATTCGTGACCTTTTTGAGCTATACGACACCAATCAAAGTGATGTGCAGTTGGAAAAAATGCTCAACATTATTGATGAAAAACAGCTATTGCTACAAAGACAACTCGACGACATCAATGTGGTCATGACCGAGCTCAATACCGCACGAGAGCGCTGCCACCAAGCCCTCAATCGCTCTAAACCCAATTAATGGGAATGACGAACAAGCGTCTCGTCATATCGAACAGGAAGATGAGGAAATAGCATGAACAATGATTATATCCCACTGAATTTCGGCCTAGATGAAACCGTCAACATGCTGCGTGAGCAAGTTAATGCCTTTGCCAGCGAGCACATCGCGCCTATTGCTGCCGATATCGACAGAGACAATCAATTTCCCAATCACCTTTGGCCATTACTTGGCGACATGGGTTTACTCGGCGTCACGGTTGATGAAGAGTATGGCGGTGCCAACATGGGGTACTTAGCCCATGTGATTGCCATGGAAGAAATCAGCCGAGCCTCCGCATCTGTAGCACTCAGTTATGGCGCACACTCTAACCTTTGTGTGAACCAAATTTTCCGAAACGGCACACAAGCACAGCGCGATAAATACTTACCTAAGCTCATCGATGGTAGCCACATTGGTGCACTTGCCATGAGTGAGCCCAATGCTGGCTCTGATGTCGTTAGCATGCAGCTAAAAGCGGAGTTAAGCGGTGAATACTACATTCTCAATGGCACCAAAATGTGGATCACCAATGGGCCAGATGCTCATACGCTAGTGGTTTACGCTAAAACAGACCCGCAAGCCAAATCACACGGTATTACCGCCTTTATCATTGAGTCAGAATTTGAAGGTTTCAGCCATGCGCAAAAGCTCGATAAGTTAGGGATGCGCGGTTCAAACACCTGTGAACTGGTCTTTGACAACTGCAAAGTGCCTCTCGAAAACGTGCTCGGTGAAGTCAACCACGGCGTTGAAGTCCTAATGAGCGGCTTGGATTATGAACGGGTGGTGTTAGCCGCTGGGCCGCTAGGAATTATGCAAGCCTGCTTAGACTTGGTGATGCCCTACGTTCACGACCGAAAACAGTTCGGCCGCTCCATTGGGGAATTTCAGTTAGTCCAAGCAAAAGTTGCTGATATGTATACCCGTACCAACGCCGCCCGAGCTTACGTTTATACGGTCGCTGCGGCTTGCGACCGCGGTGAAAGTACCCGAAAAGATGCCGCTGGAGTCATTCTGTATGCCGCTGAATTGGCGACTCAAATAGCGTTAGATGCGATCCAATTACTTGGCGGGAACGGGTATATCAATGAATTTCCCGCCGGGCGCTTATTACGCGATGCCAAGCTGTATGAGATTGGCGCCGGCACTTCAGAAATTCGCCGAATGCTAATTGGCCGTGAACTCTTTGAAGAGTCGCGATAGCGAAAGTCACTAAGGAGCATGTATGGCGATTCTACAAAGCAAGGCAAAGCCCAACGACCCACACTTCATTACCAATCAACGAATCATGGTCGACCAAATCGATAACTTGCGCTCTAACCTTGATGTGATTAAGCAAGGTGGTGGGAAGGCAGCGCTCGCTCGTCAGCGTTCAAAAGGGAAACTGCCAGTAAGAGAACGTATCGCTGAATTGCTTGATGATCCTGAAGACTTTCTTGAGATAGGACAATTTGCTGCGTGGCGCGTCTATGACGAAGCCATCCCCTGCGCTGGCGTGGTGGCAGGGATCGGAAAAGTTGAAGGGATCGAGTGCATGATCATCGCCAATGATCCGTCAGTCAAAGGGGGAACCTATTACCCCCTTACGGTCAAAAAACACCTTCGCGCACAAGAAATAGCAGAACGCTGCCAACTTCCGTGCATTTACCTCGTCGATTCAGGCGGTGCCAACCTCCCACACCAGGCGGAAGTATTTCCCGATAAAGAGCACTTTGGCCGCATCTTTTTCAATCAAGCGAGAATGTCAGCCAAAGGTATTCCACAAATTGCTGTTGTTTTAGGCCTGTGCACAGCCGGAGGCGCTTATGTTCCCGCAATGGCTGATGTGTCAATCATAGTCAAAGAACAGGGCACTATTTTTTTGGCTGGGCCGCCTCTGGTTCAAGCGGCAACAGGGGAAGTAGTCACCGCCGAAGAACTGGGCGGCGCTGATGTGCACTGTAAAAAGTCTGGTGTAGCAGATTATTACGCTCAAAATGAGCAACACGCGCTGCAAATCGCTCGTCAATCGATCGCAAGTACTAATCAACCACCTACTCTCGCGCCTTCCAAAAAGGCGCTCCCACCACGCTATAACGCAGAAGAGATATACGGCATCGTCAATGCCGACTTGCGCCATTTGTTTGATGTGCGTGAAGTGATCGCGCGCGTGGTCGACGACTCCGATTTCGATGAATTCAAAGCGTGTTATGGCAAAACGTTGATCTGCGGTTTTGCCCATCTATTCGGTCACCCGATCGGTATCATCGGCAACAATGGCATCTTATTTTCAGAATCCGCTCAAAAAGGCGCGCACTTTATTGAGCTGTGTGCCAAGCGCAAGATCCCATTGCTATTCCTGCAAAACATCACCGGATTTATGGTCGGGAAAAAATACGAAGAGCAAGGCATCGCTAAACACGGCGCAAAACTCGTGATGGCAGTAGCCTGTGCAGACGTACCTAAATTCACAGTCATTATTGGCGGTTCGTATGGCGCTGGTAACTATGGAATGTGCGGCCGCGCTTATGACCCAACCATGATGTGGATGTGGCCTAACGCCCGTATTTCCGTCATGGGTGGTGAGCAAGCCGCTGGTGTGTTGGCTCAAGTGAAACGAGAGGTAAAAAACCGTAAAGGTGAACCTTGGTCAGACGAAGAAGAAGCACAATTCAAGCAGCCCATTCAAGATATGTACGAGCAACAAGGCCACCCGTTTTACGCGAGTGCTCGATTATGGGATGACGGCATTATTGACCCAAAAGATACACGAGAAGTTATCGGAAAAGCCTTAATTGCATCGCTGCGAGCACCGATACCTGAAAGCCAGTTTGGCATCTTCCGCATGTAATAACCCATATCGACACCTTGTTAAACATAATCAATGGAGGCCACCGTGAACGGCTCATCGACTAACGACGAAAAATCTATTTTGTGTGAGGTCAGCGATCTTGGTGTGGCTTGTTTAACGCTAAATCGTACTTCGAAAAACAATGCGTTTAACGATACGATGATCGAAGCTTTGATTAGTAACCTTAATCGTCTTGCGTCACAAGAAGGTATTCGCTGTTTAATTTTGAAAGCCAATGGCGAACATTTTTCAGCGGGTGCTGATTTGCAGTGGATGCAGTCAATGGCGACTCAATCACGCAAGAAAAACCAAAAAGACGCCGATCGTCTTGCGCTTTTAATGTCGACTTTAGACCGTTTCCCCCATCCGACTATCGCTGTCGTGCAGGGCTGCGCCTTTGGTGGTGCGTTGGGTCTGATTTGTTGTTGCGACATAGCGATTTCCGACAGCAATTCTCAACTGTGTTTGAGCGAAGTAAAGTTGGGGTTAGTTCCTGCGACCATTGGCCCTTATGTTTGTCGGGCTATGGGCATTCGTCAAGCGCGCCGCTATATGCTGACCGCAGAAAGAATCGATGCCCAAACCGCTAAGCAGCTAGGGCTGCTCAATTTTGTCGTCGAAACCGCTACGTTAGATCTTCAAACAAAAATGCTGGTGCAATCCCTACTGGCCAATAGTCCCGAAGCTTTAACTCAAGCGAAGCTATTATGCCATCGATGCGATCAACAACCGATAGATGACGAACTCATTCAATACACTAGTCACCTTATCGCCGATATTCGCGTCTCACCTCAAGGGCAAGAAGGGTTGGCAGCGTATTTCGAGCGCCGTCCACCGAGCTGGGTATTGCATCCCGACGCTTCTAATTCAAACGAGCAAGATGATGAGTAGCCGCTTACCGGAGTCCGTAACCATTGTCGAAATGGGGGCGCGCGATGGACTCCAAAATGAAGCTACTGTTTCTACTCAAGCAAAAGTTGATTTGATCAACCAACTGTCACTTACAGGCCTCACTCATATTGAAGCGGGTGCGTTTGTCTCTCCTAAGTGGGTGCCGCAAATGGCCGACTCTGAGGAGGTGATACAGCAATTATCTCGCCAACCGAATGTGACTTACTCTGCGTTAACCCCGAATTTAAAGGGGTTTGAAAATGCACTTAACGCAGGGGCAGACCAAGTTGCGATCTTTACTTCTTCGTCCGAAGGCTTCTGTCAAAAAAACATTAACTGTTCGATAGCGCAAAGCCTCGAACGCTTTGTCCCGTTAATCGAACAAGCAAGACAACAACAAATTCCAGTTCGAGGATATTTGTCCTGCGTGGTTGATTGCCCATATGACGGCCCTACAGCACCCTCGCAAGTCGCGGCGGTCGCAAAAGATTTGGTCGAACTCGGCTGCTATGAGGTCTCCCTAGGCGATACGATTGGTACAGGCACTCCACTGCGTATCGCTAGAATGCTGGAAGCGGTAATGAACCACCAGCCAGCAAATAAACTCGCAGTGCACTTTCATGATACATGGGGGCAAGCACTCACTAACATCTATCAAGCCATGACGATGGGGATCCAAGTCATTGACAGCAGTGTGGCTGGCCTAGGCGGATGCCCTTACGCCAAAGGTGCTAGCGGCAATGTCGCGACAGAAGATGTGCTGTATTTATGCCATGGACTAGGAATTGAAACTGGCATCGATTTAGAAAAAGTAGTGAAAGCCGGTTGGCAGATCAGCCACCAGCTCCAACGCCAGCCTTCGTCGAAAGTCGCTTTGGCCGTGAAGCCCCTTTCACCGTAAAAGTTCTAACAGAATAAAGACGGATACTTACTAAAATAGCAATGCTTGATGGCAATAAAGCTTCCAAGTAAGTGCTCCTACATCACTGATTGAATCCACATCTATTCTCGCCACTTCAAGCGGATCAATAGAAACGAATCGGTAGATAAAAGTCGAGCTCAAACGCTTCATTCTCATTCAAGAAATGGTTGTTATGGTAATGCACATATGCTGGTGTCGAGCGCAATTTAAATCCCGACTCTGGTAACCATGTTTCTAGTACGTTACTGATTTGAGGGAGCAATTCGCCATAAACCCCTTGAAGGCGGAACACTGCATGTAACCCACCGGGGATCACCATTTGATTAACCACACCACGAAAGTTCAAAGGCTCATCTATCGCAATGCAGGCGACATAGCGACATTTATCTAAATCGACCCATGCAGGGTTTGAATGGTGCAAGCCAAACTGCGCAGAGAAGTCTCGATTTTCAGAGTTCGCCCACGCTTTCAGCACTAGCCAGGCATTTCTAATCGAACGGTTGTAACCATCGTGACGGACATACGCCGCTAGCCGCTCCGGTATTTCTATAATTTTTGGCTGTGGCAAAGCTCGATCCGCTACGCGTCGGTAGCCTGCTGCCACTTCGGGGTCTTTTAAATAAGGTTTGTCGGACACTTGTAAATCATGCTTACGCCACTCCCCCGGAGACATCTCAAATGTCGATTTGAAAGCCCGGCTAAATGAAGATAAAGAGCTAAAGCCACAGTTATTGGCAATATCGAGTACCGTCGATTGAGTATCAAACATCAATTGGTTTGCCGCATACTCCATGCGCGTCCGGCGAATATATTGATGAATCGATTCCCCAACCACTTGCTTAAAAATACGATGAAAGTGCTGTTCGGAGTACGCAGCAACATCCGCAAGCTCCTTGGCTGCAAGCTCTTTACTGATATCTTTATGGATATGAAAAAGCACGTCATTGATTCGAGAAATATGTTGTCGGTTCACAAGCACAAATAGCATAAATGGACATATTCATAAGCATAAATGGACAAACCATATTGAGCAATGCCCTGTACTATAAAATCATAAAACCGTTATACAAAAATACAGGTGTACACATGGAAATCGCTCAATCGCTGCAACAAATTCAATCTTCATATATTCGTGAAATTCTGGCAGCGGCCTCTGACAAGAACGTCATTTCTTTAGCGGGTGGATTACCTGATGAAAAAACATTCCCAATTGATCTAATGAAACCGACGCTAGAATCACTTTCAGATATGCCTGAAGTATTCCAATACGGTTCTACCGCGGGTTATGGCCCACTACTTGACCATTTAAATGAGCGTTTTGAATTACCAGAAACCCATAGCGCGATGGTTTGTACTGGCTCTCAACAAGGTTTAGATTTAATTGCTCGCGCTTACATTGACCCAAATGACACGGTTGTGATGGAAGCACCAAGTTACCTAGGAGCGATGCAAGTATTCGGTTTAGTTCAAGCGAATATTGAGACGGTTTCTCAAACCGAGTTTGGCCCAAACCTTGAAGAACTAGAACAGTGCTTTATCAAGCATTCACCTAAAATGTTTTACGCGGTACCTGATTTCCACAACCCTACAGGTGTATGTTGGGCACTAGAAACACGTAAAAAGGTCGCTGAGCTTTGTGTTAAGTATCAAGTCGCCTTCATCGAAGATGCACCCTACCGCGAACTACGATTCACCAATGAAGCATTACCTATGGTGTCTGACTTCTGTCCACAGCATTCAATCGTATTACGTTCATTTTCTAAGATCGCATCTCCTGGCTTACGCATTGGTGTGGTGACTGGTAAGCAAAGTTACCTAGAGCCACTGATTAAGGTAAAACAAGGCGCCGACCTACACTCGAGCGTGCCGATGCAAGCGTTACTACTAGGCTTGCTTAAACACGATAACTTTGAACAGCATATGGAAAAAATCCAAACCTTGTACAAAGAGCGCTACCAAGTTCTGTTTTCTGAACTAGAAAAACAGTTACCAGAAAATTGCGTATTGAAGCCAGTGGATGGCGGGATGTTTGTTTGGTTATCTCTTCCTGAGTGCGACACTTTCGATCTTGCGAAAAAGCTACTAGCAAATGGGGTAGCAGTGGTACCTAGCCCGGTTTTCTACCCGAACCCAGAAAACACGCCAGCGGCTGTTCGTCTAAACTTCACTAACGCAAAACCAGATGAGTTGGTCGAAGCCGTTACGCGCCTTGCAAGTGTTCTGAAAGAGACGCTTGCATAAGTTATGCGAACTCATTTGACTCGAAGTAAACGAGCCACTTAACTCGCTGACTCAATTAAAGAAAACGCCCACAGAATGAACTGTGGGCGTTTTTGTTGGCGTCTACTTATTTTGTCTTTTATTCAAACATTACTCGACCAGAGACGCTCCTTGAGATTGAATCACTTGTTGGTACCAGTAAAAGCTCTTCTTACGTTTACGCTCTAAGCTGCCAGTTCCATCATCATGACGATCAACGTAGATGTAGCCATAGCGTTTACTCATTTCTGCTGTCGAGTTTGCTACGAGATCGATCGGCCCCCAACTGGTGAACCCCATTAACTCCACGCCATCCAATATCGCTTCTTTTGCTTGCACTAAATGATCATTTAAATAAGAAATGCGGTAGTCATCGATGATCTCCCCTTCCTCATTTATCTCATCGCGGGCCCCTAAACCATTCTCAACAATGAACAGAGGTTTTTGGTAACGGTCATACAGCATGTTCAACAAGATCCTCAGCCCTTTCGGGTCTATCAACCAACCCCATTGGCTTTTATCTAAATAAGGATTCGGTACACTGTCGACGATATTTCCGACTTCTTTCTGTTTAGGATCCGCACTCGCACAGCCGCTCGCATAATAGCTAAACGAGATGAAATCGACACTCGCGCTGGCCAGTTCAGATAAATCGCCATCCTCCATATCAATGACGATGCCTTGCTCTCTAAAATATCTCAGCATATAACCCGGATATTTACCGCGAGTTTGTACATCTCCAAAGAACAACCACTTATTGTTTTCATGCATCGCTGCAATCACATCGTCTGGGTTACAGGTATACGCGTAATTGATCGCTCCCAGCAGCATATTGCCAATCTTAGCGTCAGGAATGATTTGATGACAAAGATTCACCGCACGCGCGTTCGCGACTAACTGGTGATGTATCGCTTGATAAATTGCCTGCTCAGATGCGTCTTCTTGCAACCCTACACCAGTAAACGGCGCATGGAGTGACATGTTGATTTCATTGAAGGTTAGCCACAGTTTGACTTTATGTTGATAGCGTTTGAAAACAGTTTCTGCATATCGCTCGAAAAACGTGATGAGCTGACGGCTCGCCCACCCACCATAGTTTTCAACCAGTGCATACGGCATTTCGTAGTGCGACAAAGTCACGAATGGTTGCATCCCATGCTGAGCAAGCTCGTCGAAAATTCTATCGTAGTACGCTAAACCTTCTTCATTTGGCTCTAGCTCATCACCATTTGGGTAGATTCGGCTCCATGCAATCGACAAACGTAAACAGTTGAAGCCCATTTCATTAAACAGGCTAATGTCTTCTGGGTAGCGGTTGTAAAAATCAATCGCGAGGTCTTTGATGCCAGAACCTCTTTCATCACGAGTTTGATGAGGACTAAGAATTCCATTAGGTAACATATCTGATGTAGATAACCCTTTACCTGATTTATCGAAAGATCCTTCTACTTGGTTAGCTGCAATCGCGCCGCCCCACAAAAAGTCATTAGGGAAAGTTGTCATTGTCATGTCTCGATAAGAATTTGATTCGAGTGTAGCCCACAATCTAGGAACGAAATGAGGGTTTGTTCAAACCTCATCTGTTCCTATTTAACTTCTTTCGTATTCCTGTTTGAAAGCCTGATTAATAACGTCGAGTGGCCGTGGTTATTGGCTATTGGCTATTAGCTATTAGCTATTGCAAATTACCTATTCCCCCTTCTAGGAAATAGTAATTCTGATACTCGTATTTGATTAAGTAGTACTGAAGCCAACGCACCTGTTTTCCGACGGCATCCACTATCAACAAGGTATTATCTTTCCCGTTACCGCGCTGTAGCCATTGATGAAATTTATCGACAGGTACAGAACGGAAATTGACCACTTGTTTACCCGACTCCACACGTTGGAAGTTCTCCCGCACGTCAATTGGCATGCTATTACTCTGTTTTGCCTTTTCTAGAAACACGGCTTTATTGATCAATTTCGCCTTAAATTCGTCAGCGCTGATCAGTTTATTTAGGTCAACGGGGGTTTCATCCAGTAATACCGTCATTTCTGGGTATGCGTTAACCCAGTCCAATACTCCAGCATCAAAAGCATAAACGTCATTCAACCCATCTTTCATTAAACGGCGCGCAGCTTGATACGACTTTTTGCAGTCATGCCCATTACAATACACCACGAGTTTGCTGCCTTTCTTAGCCAGATTTTTAGCTTTCTCTTCAAAGCCCAAATTCGACATCGTGACATTAATCGCTTTAGAAATATGAATAACGTCATACTCTAATTTGGAACGAACATCGATAATCACAACATCGTCGTATTGCTTTCTCAGCTGCTCGACTTCAATCACAGGCACATCGCTGAATGCACTTCGATAAGGAAATCGCTCGCTTGCCACAGACATTGAGCTAAAAATTAATACCAGAAGCGTCATCAATACTGCTTCTAGACGATTAACAATACTCATGTGAAGATCCTTATTCCGTCTACCTTATGAGCATAGGAGAGCCCTACTCAAGGTCAACTTAGCTAATTTCATCCAGAGCGCAACGAGTAAACGTTCAACGAGTCTCGGAGAATTTAAGCCAAAGGCAAACCTTTTTAAGTTAACACTAAGTATGAGACCAACGGCATGTTCTACGCCCTTAGTTTCTTATATAAGGAGGAGTTAGTACGACGATGCTTAATTTAGCCTATGTAAAACAACACAATAAAAATCACCCTACACAATGAATAAAAGCAATATTTATCAAGTCTTCACACGGCTGTTTGGCAACACAAACTCAACGAATCAAGCTTGGGGTACCATAGAACAAAATGGCGTTGGCAAGTTCGCTGATTTTACCGACAAAGCGCTTGGTGAGATTCATAAACTCGGCATTACACACATGTGGTATACCGGAGTGCCTCACCACGCCGTTATTCGTGATTACACCAAGTTCGGTATAGATAACGATCACCCGAGCATTGTGAAAGGCCGAGCAGGCTCCCCTTACGCAGTTAAAGACTATTACTCGGTGAATCCTGATTTAGCGATCAATCCGGCTAACCGCAATCAGGAGTTTTTCGATCTGATAACGCGAACCCATGCTGCTGGTATGAAAGTCATTATCGATATAGTGCCTAATCACGTGGCCAGAGTTTACAAAGGGCTTAATAACCCAGAAGGTGTAGAAGATTTTGGCAGCAACGACGACGATTCTGTCGAATACCATAAAAACAACAACTTTTATTACCTTACCGAACAGTCATTTTCTCTGCCTGATTCACTGCAGGCAGAGCCTCCACTCGCCGGCGAAGCGCATCCAACTTTAGCTTTCCCTTATCAAGAAACACCCGCAAAGTGGACGGGTAACGGCTCACGTTTAGCGCAACCCAATGCGGACGATTGGTATGAAACGGTGAAGGTCAATTATGGCGTAAGGCCTAACGGGGAAAAAGATTTCGTGCAGCTTCCTGAAGCTTATCGACACAAAGGGCATCAAGCGCACTTCGATTTCTGGCAGGATCAAGCTGTCCCGGACTCGTGGATAAAGTTTCGCGATATCGCACTTTATTGGCTCAACCAGGGAGTTGATGGATTCCGCTATGATATGGCAGAAATGGTGCCCGTGGAGTTCTGGAGTTATATGAATTCATGGATAAAGCATGTAAATCCAGATGCGTTTCTGATGGCAGAAGTGTATCAACCCGACCTTTATCGAGACTATATTCAGCTAGGTAAAATGGACTACTTGTACGATAAAGTGGATCTATACGACTGCTTGAAAGATATCATTCAAGGTAAAGGCTCAACACGAGATATCGGGCGTATAGAATACGAACTTCGTGATATTGAACACCACATGCTGCACTTTCTTGATAACCACGACGAACAACGTATTGCATCTCCTGAATTCGCAGGTTCACCTGAAAAAGCGAAGCCAGCCATGCTTATTTCCGCGTGTTTGTCATCTTCACCCACCATGATTTATTTTGGCCAAGAAGTGGGTGAACCCGGAGCTGAACACGCAGGGTTTGGGTTACCTTCGCGTACTTCGATTTTCGATTATATCGGCGTACCCCATCATCAACGTTGGATGAATAACGGAAGATTTGATGGCGGCCAGCTATCAGAATCTGAATCTGAACTTCGCAGCTTTTATCGAAAGTTACTCAACCTCTCGCTAAATAGCGCTGCGCTCGTAGGGAACTACCACGATTTGTACGGTGCCAATTTTGATAACTTTGGAGATATGCAGGACTCAGTATTTGCGTTTGCGCGTTCGAGTCGCGATGAAAAGCTCGTCATTGCAGCAAACTTCAGTGACAGTCTGAGTCGAAATTCTAACCTCATCATTCCAACTGAGCTCATCAAGTATTGGCAACTCGATGATGGTCATTACGTCGTCACCGACCAGCTCAATGATCAAGACTACACTTTGGCTGTTGAGGACCAGCAAGGTTGTCTGAATCTCGATTTCACTCCGCTGGCTTGTTTCTTCTTGTCTGTTAAGAGCCAGTAAAGCCTAACGTCACACAACTTCACCGCATCTAAGCAGCCCAAAATTCTATTTTGGGCTGCTTTTTTGATTGTGTGCACAAAACAACCAAGTGATATAGCTATAGCCTATAGCGAATGCACAATAATCTATTTTTTATTAGCGCTTATTTTCCATAGACTCCCAATCAATCTAACGACATGGACGATACCTATGAAAAAGCTCCTTGCTCCACTTTCACTGTTTGCGATTGTTTCGGCTAGCCCTAGTTTCGCCATGACAGAAGGCGAACTCACAATTTGGATCAATGGCGATAAAAGCTACGAAGGATTGGCAAAAATTGGTGAGCAATTTGAACAAGATACTGGGGTCAAGATTTCTGTTCAGCATCCAGAATCGTTAGAAGATCGTTTTGAAAAAGCTGCAGCCAAAGGACTTGGTCCAGACATCATTATTTGGGCTCACGATCGCTTTGGTGGGTACGCTGAAGCAGGGTTACTAAAAGAGCTTAAGCCAAGTCAGGAATTTAAAAACAAACTGGTTGATTTCAGTTGGGACGCGGTAACCGTGAATGGAAAAGTCATGGGGTACCCGATTGCTATCGAGACACCTTCACTTATTTACAACAAAGACTTACTTCCAGAACCGCCCAAAACATGGGAAGAGCTCACCGCTATTCATCAAAATATGCAAAAGCAGGGAAAGACCACCATTATGTGGGACGTGAAAAACGCTTATTTTACGTGGCCAATGATTTCTTCTGGTGGGGCCTATGCATTTGAAAAAACACCTGAAGGGTATAACGGCTCTAAGACCGGGGTAAATAATGAAGCTGGCATCAAAGGCTTGCAGTTTCTCGTCGACATGGTGAATCAAGGCGTGATCAATCCTGATATGGATTATTCCGTATCTGAAGCAGCCTTCAGCAAGGGGCAAGTTGCTATGACCATAAATGGGCCTTGGTCTTGGGGTAACTTAGACAAGTTAGGGCTAAATTATGGGGTGGCAGAACTACCCACCCTAAATGGTGGAAAAGGTAATCCATTTGTAGGCGTACTTAGTGCAGGCATTAACGCGGCCAGTCCAAATGAATACTTGGCTCAAGAGTTCATTGAAAATTATTTGTTTGTCGATGAATCATTAAAAACCATGAACGATGACAAGCCATTAGGTGCAGTAACGCTCAAAACATTTCAAAAAATCTTAGAGAGCGATGAACGTATCAAAGCAACCATGACCAACGCGAAAAATGGCGAAATCATGCCGAACATCCCACAAATGACCGCTTACTGGTTCGCTCAAGGCGCGGCAATAGATAACGCCATGCTTGGCAAACAAAGTGTCAAAGAGGCTCTAGACAACGCCGCTAAGCAAATCACTAAATAGAATTCTTAACTACCATTGTTTCATGTTCTTTTGCCGAGGGTTAACCCTCGGCCTTTTTCGTGATCAATTTAATCAGCGCCGTGGTAGGCTCGGTCAGCGTTCCAGCTTTGGTATAAATACCTATCTGACCAAACTGTTTTTTGTTCAGCCATAACTGCTTCAACCCTTTGTCCTCAAAATGTTGTTCCATTTTCGACGTATACGGCATGATGGCATTTGTCATTCTCACCATATCAATACTGGCTGCCAGCGAGTCCAATTCATAAATCACACGCGTTTCTTGTTCTGCGACGGTAAATGATTCCGCAACCTCTTGAGTTAACACTTCACCATGCCGAGCATGATCTGGCGTAACTTTGAGTAATGGGTAATCAAGGGCACTTTCGACAATATCGCTTTGCCCTAACAGAGGGTGATTTGGCCCCACGTACCACGCTTCCCTTTCACGAAATAGAGGAATAAAACGGACTCTGTTACGGTTATTAATACCATTAATTTCATGACCAACAAATAGATCTATATCGTCATTCACCAAATGGTGCAGCATAGATAAGCCATTACCAAACTCAATATGCATAGAGCTGTTCGGGAATGACTTAGTAAAAGTTTCGACCGCCTCAGCCCCAAAGCATTCCCACCACGCTTCACCAATCCCCAGCTTCACTTTACCGCTGCTTCGCAGTTTCATGTCTGACATTTGGTGCATCATTTGGTTATGCCGCTCTTGTACTTCTTGCACATAGCGAAAGTACACCCAGCCATATTCTGTCAGTTCAACGCCTTTCGATTTACGAGTAAACAAATCAGTACCGAGCTGGGCTTCCAATTTTTTTATCGCCGTTGTCAATGATGGTTGGCTGATAAACAGCTTCTCTGCTGCCGCTTTTATGCTGCCCTGTCGAGCCACTTCATGAAAATATCGGTATTGTTTATCCACTGTCTATATCACCTTTGCACCTGTACACAGCAGGTTACCTTTTGGTATTGATTTTATCTATATTCAGATTCAAAGAATCAATTATTTTTGTTCTGATTGCTTAGATATAGTGCCAAATAACATCATTGATAATTAAGGCAATATTATGGAGAAGCGTTGGTGGCACAACAGCGTGGTATATCAAATTTACCCACGCAGTTTCTGTGATTCAAATAACGATGGCATTGGCGACTTACAAGGAATCATCAGCAAACTCGATTACCTCGCCACCTTAGGGGTTGATGTGATTTGGCTGTCTCCAGTCTACCAATCCCCAATGGACGATAATGGCTACGACATTTCAGACTATCAAGCGATTGCACCTGAATTTGGCACCATGGATGATATGCGGGAGCTGTTATCTGAAGCGAAGCAACGCGGGTTAAAAATCGTTATTGATTTAGTAGTCAACCATACGTCTGATGAGCACCCGTGGTTCGTAGAGGCTAAGCAAAACCCTAAGAGTGACTACCGAGATTTCTATATTTGGCGAAGTGCGAGCGCCGATGGTTCTCCTCCCAACAATATAGACTCAATTTTTGGCGGGAGCGCATGGCAATGGGATGAGCAAAACCAACAATACTACTTCCACCTTTTCTCACAAAAGCAACCAGACCTTAACTGGGAAAACCCTAAGCTGCACGACAAGATATTCGAGATGATGAATTGGTGGATAGACCAAGGCATAAGCGGATTCCGTTTGGACGTTATAGACTTGATTGGCAAAGAGATTGATAAAGGGATCACAGGAAACGGGGACCGCTTACACCCGCTGCTTCAAACTATGAACCGTGCCACTTTTGGTGACAAAGATCTGCTGACTGTCGGGGAAACTTGGGGAGCGACGCCCGAAATTGCCAAACTGTATAGCGACCCTAGGCGTGATGAGTTGTCTATGGTATTCCAATTCGAACATATCACTCTGACGTGGCAAAACGGCGACAAGTGGCGACCAATTGATCTCGATCTCAATGCACTCAAGCAAGTACTTACTAAATGGCAAATTGAGTTAAGTGATCAGGGCTGGAATTCTCTGTTTTGGAACAACCATGATCTGCCCCGTGTGGTATCCAAATACGGCTGCGAGCATCAACACCGAGTCCAGTCGGCCAAAATGCTCGCGACTACACTGCATTTCATGAAAGGCACTCCTTACATCTACCAAGGCGAAGAAATCGGAATGACAAACGTGGCGTTTGATTCCATCGAACAATACCAAGATATCGAGACCTTAAACTTCTACAAAGTCAAAACTGAATCCGGTGTGAGCCACCAGCATATGATGAAAGCAATTAATGAAAATGGTCGAGACAATGCCAGAACACCGATGCAATGGAATGGGAAAGTGTATGGCGGATTTACCAAAGGTACACCTTGGCTAGAAGTAAACCCTAACTACGATTCAATCAATGTTGACGCCGCGCTAGAAGATGAAAGCTCTATTTTCTATCACTATAAAAAACTGATTGCTTTACGTAAAGCCAATCCAGTAATTGTGTATGGTGATTTCATCCCATTGTTTGAAACGCATCCTCAAGTCTTTGCCTACGAGAGAAAAGATCTGCAGCAGCATATTGTCGTGGTAAACAACTTTAGCCGTAATGAAATACAGATGAACCTGCCCGAGCATTTATCTAATCGTAAGGTCCTGCCCCTAATTGCCAATTACTCTGGGCCAACCCACTTCACTGAAAGTATTACACTGCAAGCATACGAGTCTTTTGCCGTGAGAATACACGTCTAAACGAGTTTTGCTTTCAAAAAGAAACCGCAGCAATAAGAGCTGCGTTTTTTTTCAAGTCGGTATGAGTGAGGTTGGTGTTATATAAGAGAGGTAATCGCCAAAATCACCCACCAAAGTAGCGAAGAGATAACGACTAAACTCAACCACGTAATACTCACCGACCATGCTTCAAAGAATAGCGAAATTCCAAACTGCCAATTAGCGAATTCAAAACCCATCAATATCACACTAACAACCAAGATCACGATGATTGAACCTTTTAGTGCATTGTTAAAGTCACTACGGCTTGGAATACAGTGGAAACACACTAATGAAATCACCAAATACCAAAGTAATGTCGGAAGGTCGTTAAAAGCAATCCCAAGAATCGCCATGAAGTTATCAGCTAAATGCACGAGTACTTCGACGATTCCATCACGATGCGAAATGTATGAAAACGATTGTGTCGAGAACCCAAGTAACACACTGGATAGATATAGGATAAAGGCTGCACCAGCGATGGGAGCTATCGCGATGAAAAACACTCCAATCGATTGATAAAGTGAAGTTTTGTTCCAAGTGTGGCTAACGTAGCCTAGGCGCCCATCGGCACCGAATTGAAACAAGCTTACCTTATGAATTTTATGCCGAAACAACAGCGCCATAAAAGCATGGGAGAGCTCATGTATAGGTGTACCAACTGCTGCAGATACGTAATAAATAGCTTTTCCGAGATACGACCTTTGTACACTGGGCATGACCGCACTAGCGATTAACTGATGGAAACCGATCACCAAGGCCACAGGGATAACAAAGCAAGCAAACGTGATCAGAATAGTCATAATTCACCGGATATCAGATACAAAAAAGCCCGTTGATAATCAACGGGCTTTTTCTGGAATATGGCGGTGAGGGAGGGATTCGAACCCTCGATACGTTTCCGTATACACACTTTCCAGGCGTGCTCCTTCGGCCACTCGGACACCTCACCAAATTGTTGCTAAGCATGCTGCTCGACGAGGCGCTAATTTAATGATATTACTCTCTTAGGTCAAGGGCATTCATTAAAAAAACCACTGAATTTGATTCGTTCGTCTACAAAATAACTAATTAGATCAAAAACAAACCAAAAACCATCAAACTTAATGCAGTTACGCTTGTTGGTAGTAACCAGGAACCTTGAACCATTTACGGCACATGTCTAAGAAGTAACCGTACAGTACGCCCATACCGCATGAAATGACTGCATTGCTGGTAACCGCCGTAATGATTTGATCAGTAGAGGCACCTACCGCTAACAAAATTCCGGCGTAGACCGGCGATTGAAAGAGTACATACGCAACCAAGTCTGAAACATTCTTCATAAATGAAGTATTAGAAATACGGGCGCCATTACGCAACATCCAATCACGAAACACTCCGTAAGGCCATGCAATTGCAATATTTACCGGGATAGATAGCGTTCTAGAGGCCAATGACTGCTCAAATGTCATACCAGAAATGAATACTTCCACAATCATTCCAGATACAAAACAAAATACTACCATTGCAAAAGTATCCGCTGCTGCGTTTCGAATACAAAATGGGCCACGAGACTTCATTTACCTACACCTAAAATATATCACTAGTAAAGTTGCAATTTAACAACACGTAAAGGATGGCTTTTACACACAACCCAGTCAATAACGCTATTAAATCACAACATTTGCAGTAATACATTCCGCATTTGTTTTTGAGTGGTAAATTTACAACCAAAAACAACGAAAAAACCAGTGAGAATCACTGGTTTTTTTGATATAGATTAAATAACAATCAAAGTGAAAGTAATTTTCTGTAATTTAAAAACAAAATCAGAAGTCTGAGAGCTTGACCGTAATTAAGTTCACATCATCTTGATTGGGGCGCTCTGCGTTATCTAACGCGTGCATTGCGCTCTGAATGGCGGACTTCAGCATGTCGCAACCATTAGGCTGTATGAGAACTAAAAGTTTTTTAAGTTCCTTACTGCCCGCCTCGAAATTAGAATCTTCCAACGCGATATAGAAAGAGACTAAAGTATCTTCAATACTTCCAGACGTCGCTTCTGTAGGCTGCTGCTCAGGGTTATATTGATAAAGTTTCTTGGCATATCGATATAACGCATCATCAAGCTCGCGCTCATCGATAGGCTTAGCCACAATATAATCGACCCCGGCGCCTAACATTCTTTCTCGGGTTTCTTTGAATACGTCTGCGGTGCACCCAAAGATCAAGACTCTGTCCATATCACCGCGTAAGGAGCGTATTGCGGTGGTCGCTTCAACGCCATCCATGACAGGCATATGGTTATCCATCAACACCAAATCAAATCGCTCTGCCACAATAGCTTGAACCGCTAATTCACCATTCTCTACGCTGTGGCATTCAAAGCCTTTACTCTTCATAAAGGTTTCAATAATGATAGTATTTGTACGATTATCTTCGACGATCAGGACCTTGAGCCCAGAATAATTCAATTTTCGATGAGCGATATTTTCAACCGAGCCGGGCTTACATGGCTCCATTTCTACCAGCACGTCAAAACTGGTTCCGATACCTTCTTCACTGGTTACAGTAATATCGCCACCCATTAACGCTGAGATCTTTTTCACAATGGCTAAACCTAGCCCTGTGCCACCAAATCGACGTGTAGTGGAAGATTCAGCCTGCTCAAACGGTTTGAATATTCGGGCTTGTGCTTCTTTAGAAATCCCTATGCCAGTGTCTCTTACACGTATAGAAAGGTAAGTTTTTCCATCTCGTTCGGTTTCTTTTAAGTAAACCTCAACGAAACCTCTGGCGGTAAATTTCACAGCGTTATTCAACAAGTTAAAAAGAACCTGCCTTAAGCGGGCTTTGTCGGAATAATACCAACGCCCAGATGGCACTTCGGAATACACTTTAAATTGCAGCCCTTTTTCAGATGCCAACGTGTGGTAAACACTATTAATACTGCCAATGATTGAATCTAGAGGGAAGCTAGTAAAATCAAGGTCGAGGTGCCCTTGCTCGATTTTCGAGAAATCTAGTATTTCATTCAGTAAGGTCATCATATGATCGCCGGAATCGTAAAGGCTCTTCATATGCTTTTCTTGATCTTTATCTAGCTTGGTTTTCAATAAGATCTGAGCGGTTCCGAGTACGCCATTCATCGGTGTGCGGATCTCATGGGAGAGTGTTGCTAAGAATGCTGTTTTAGCGTTAGTAGATGCCTGCGCTTTCACTTTCTCAGCTTCAAGGAAAATCGTTTTTTCGTTAAACGCTTTGATCAGGTGAGCAATTTCATCTTGGCTATTGTATGTGATATCGATAATTCCGCCGGCTTTCGAATCATCTACTTTCTTAGCGATAATGATGATTGGTGAAATCAGGTATCGATTAAGTAAGTAATAACCCGCCATGACACACAATAAAAGGAACGGAACAATCCCACTCTCTACACTCATCACTTGTTTGAACACTTCATCCGCCACTAAGTGTTTCGAGTTAACGACTTCAACCTTCCAGTTGAATTCACCGAACTCAATGTGACTAATATAAATACCTTCGACTAACTTAAAATTATGCGCAACCAATACATGCCCATGAGTATCTCGGAGTGTAATACCCAAATCGTATTCTTCAGCGTGATCTTTAATAAACTCAAGTAACCCTTCAAGGGAGAGATCGACGGTCGTAACGCCTGCGAATTCACCCTCTAAATAGTAAGGCGCAGAAACGGTAATCATTTGGACATGGGTGAAAGGGTCGATGTATACATCAGACCAAGAGATCTCACCGACAGGTAGATTGACGACTGAGGTGTACCAACTTTCTTCGTGGTACGCTGAAGCTTCAGGGTTATTGTACGACTCGATTTTATCGATTTTCCCATCCGCTGCTTTATTAAAAAACAGACTATCGCGTTCTCTGTCTGGACTGAGCATTCGAGGTTCAGGCCAAACGCCACCACTGACAACAATACTGCTACTGGTCGAAAACAAAGATTGAATAAGTTTAGCCAGGCTATCGTGATCACGCTCTGATTGAGCAATACCAACGATACCATTAAGAAGGCCATGAGAGCTGTTAAGAGGTTCTTGAATAAGAGAGGAAAGAAGCTGAGTTCGGAGATCGAGGTTTTGTTGCAACCTATCCCTGACTGGAGGCTCGACAACGAAATAGGTAATACTACCGATAATGGCAATAAAGATCGCAAGGTATAAGCCTAGAGCTATCATGCTCTTTTTCTTCAATGAAGAACGTATATCCATAATAAATCGCTGTTTTCTTTTTAGTTTAATCTATCGGGAATAAACTGCTACATCAAACCTTTTTAGATGCGAACTAGATTGGTAAGATGTGCGCTGAATACATTTTTATACTTTTATTGGTACCGAACTTTGACTTTACAAGAGATTCTTGCGCTTCCTGAACTTGAGGAAAAGCTCTTAAATGAAAGCAAAACCCTTGGCTTCGTGACAGCGATGGCTGCCGCGCCAAATGTATTAACGCCTCATGAGTGGCTTCCATTCTTATGGGGTGGTGATGAAGTCGCTCCTTTTACCGACGGCGAGCAGCTTGAACTTTACATCGAAGCGATTATCGCAATGTGGAACGACGCCCGCCCTGCCCTCATTGAAGGTACTTGGACATGGCCTGAAGCTTGTAAACTCAACGAAGAAGAAATCGTGAACGAAGCAGCTCGCGACTTCTGTGAAGGAGTACTTCAAGGTTGGCAGCTTGCTCGTGACGACTGGGAAACGCTAATGCCTGAAGACAGCGAAGACAATGCACTACTTGGCGGTGTCTTACTTTCTTTAAGCATGCTGTATGACCCAGAAACGTCTATCGCTACATTAGCGGAGCAAGGCATTGAAGGGCTTGAACAATTTGAAGAAATCTTCAACGCTATCCCCGTAATGCTGTGCGGCTTAACTCAACGCGGTATCAGCTTAGCTGAAGCTCAGTAATACAGCTTCATTTAAAAACAAAGGCCTCATTTAGAGGCCTTTGTTGTATTTATAAGAAAGCTTTCCAGTCGAAGTCATCAATTCTTTCATCTGCGATATAAAATAGCTTACTGGATGGCGGAACACTAGAATTTAGCTCAGGGTTGAGTTCAATCCCCTCACCTGTATCTATCGCGATCAAAGTAGCTTGGTATTGCTCTTTAAACATGGTGAAGATAGGCGCAATGGTTGAAGCATTGGCTTCCTTAGGGAAATACGTTGAGTATTGGGTCATACCCCGTGTCGAACTGAGTAATTCTTGGTGAAGGGCACTAGAGCCAGGGTCTACCGCTGCCTTAGCGAGCATTTCAGCGCCAACGGCTGGAATACACTCAGAGTTAGGGCAATGTTTATGCAGTAAGTCACTAAGCGCCTCATCTTGGAAATAAACCAGCAGATGGGCATCGGGATTGCGGTTGGCACAATACAGCGCAGCAGACAGCGTGACGTCATCTTCAGGGCTATCAATCAAAATGCAACTTGCGCTATCAATTTCAGTTTTATCCATTTCTTTGCCATCGGTGTAGCTATTAACACGAACAAAGCTAATTTCACCTGGCAGTGGATTTTCGATGTCTGAGCGAGTACACAGCACGATTGGTCGTTTACCTGTTTCTTCATGTTGAAGCATTCGAATCAAATGTATGGTTCTTTGCTCATTCCACCCAAGCATCAAAATGTGATTGTCCACACGTACTCTCCTTTTCCCTAACAACCCAGCGCGCCAGTAATAAACGCCTTCGCTTGCCGCTTTGCCCAGTAAGGCAGCAAACAAACTTAGTCCACCTGGAATAATAAATAAAATGACGATCCAGCGGCCTAATTCTGTCGTCGGTGACATATCACCATAACCGACCGTCGATGCCGTCACGACCAAATAATAAATAAAAGTAGTAAATGAAGCCGTAAGATCCGTTTCATTCGCAAACCTTAACAACAACCAAGACAATGCAACGTATGCGATAAAGGTAAACAGAAGATTTTTGCCGTTAAGCTCAAAAATGTTCGCATGCACCCAGCGCTTTAATTGCAACCAAATCATCATATTGATGTTCCCTTACCATATAGATGAAAATAATAATGCGGTATAAAACCTTATACATCAATAATTAACAACTATCTATTGTCAGTAGATACAAAAAAGCCAGCAACTAAGCTGGCTTTTATTATCTAGTATCTAAAACGCCTACGCGTTTCCTTTCACCTGAACATTTAGCTGTTCAGCAAAATCCAACATGCGATTTAGCGGAATAAGTGATTTAACGCGAAGCTCTTCAGAAACAAAGATTTCGTGATCTTCACCGCCATGCTCTAGTGCGGTTTCAATTGCCTGAAGGCCGTTCATTGCCATCCAAGGACAATGAGCACAGCTACGACAAGTTGCCCCAGCACCAGCAGTTGGCGCTTCGATTAGCTCTTTTTCAGGAACCAATTGCTGCATTTTGAAGAAAATACCTTTATCAGTCGCAACAATCATCTGCTTATGAGGTAGTTCTTTCGCTTTTTTAATCAGCTGACTCGTAGAGCCAACAGCATCCGCTAATTCTACAACACTCGCTGGAGATTCAGGGTGCACTAAAATTGCCGCTTCTGGGTACACAGACTTCATTTTCTTCAAAGCGTCAGCTGAAAATTCGTCGTGTACGATGCACTCACCTTGCCAAAGCAGCATATCTGCACCGGTTTGGTTGGCAATGTAAGAACCTAAGTGGCGGTCTGGCCCCCAAATGATTGGTTTACCATCAGCATCTAAGCTTTCTACGATTTCAAGAGCAATACTCGAGGTTACCACCCAGTCAGCACGCGCTTTTACAGCGGCAGAAGTATTCGCATACACAACGACCGTGTGGTCTGGGTGTGCATCACAAAACTCAGTGAATTTGTCAGCTGGACAACCAAGGTCAAGAGAGCATTCAGCTTCAAGGGTTGGCATCAGAATACGTTTCTGAGGCGTAAGAATTTTTGCAGATTCACCCATGAAACGAACACCCGCGATGATTAGCGTACTCGCGTCATGGCGGTTACCAAATTTAGCCATTTCTAATGAGTCACCAACAAAGCCGCCAGTTTCTTCAGCTAATGCTTGGATCTCAGGATCGGTATAGTAATGGGCAATCAAGACTGCATCTTTTTCTTTTAGTAGTGTCTTGATTTTCGCAACGTGTGCAGCTTTCTGGTCTTCAGTTAGTGGCACAGGTTTTGGTGGGAATGGGTATACAGTGTCGATTTTGTCTAGAATGTGACTCATTGCTCTTGCTCTACGCAACTTCTGATAATCCGAGCATTCTACACCTGAACAGGGCTAAGGATCAAAAAGGTTTCACAATTATAGAGACGAAAAAAAGGGCGCTAGCAGCGCCCTTCTTCATTCAAGCTTTATAAGTGGGTTTTCGCCACTTTGGCTGAAGCACTATTTGGGTGCTCGGCAACAACTTGTTGGTAATATTTCTTAGCTTGCTCAGGGTTATTATTCCTAGCCGCAATATCACCAAGTTTGACTAATGCGTCTGCTCGCTTATTGGAATCTTTATAAGCCACAACGGCAGCAAAGCTCTTCACTGCTTCTTTATCTTGTTTCTTAGCAAAATAAAGCTGGCCTAACCAATAATGAGAGTTTGGCGTAAAAGTCGAGTCAGGATAGTCTTTCTGGAATTTCTGGAATGCAACAATAGCACCCGTGTAATCCCTTTGCTTTAAGATCATATCCACCGCATTTTGATATGCGGTTTGCTCATCAACATCAGAACTAAACGTTCCAGTTGGCTCGCTCGGCACATTTTCACCAGAAACTGGCGCAACAGCCGTTGAAGAATTCTTAACTTCGTTACGAACACGATCAAGCTCAATGAATAGCTCGCGCTGACGCTCAAGCATCTGCTGCATATCGTAGCTGTTTCTTTCAAGCTGACCACGCAGCTCGCTAATTTCCAAAGCCATATCATCGATTTGCTGCTGCATTTGTAGCTGCACACGATTTCGGTTCTGTAATAAGCGTTCTAAACGTTGAATGTCCGTTTCATTGGAAACAGATGATGACGTAGTCGAAGGTGAGGTAGAAGTAGCGGATGAGTTACTGATGTCTGATACTGGAGCTGGTGCAGCGAACGCTAGGTTCGCTGCACTTGCCAGTAACGTAAGCGTAACTACTCGCTTAGTGTTACTGAACATGAGGCAATTCCTCAATTAGATAGTTTACTGAGATTAGTAAACTAGTACTGCGCGACGGTTCTTAGCGTACACTTCTTCAGATTGACCTAGAAGAAGTGGCTTCTCTTCACCGTAGCTTACGATAGAGATTTGGTCAGCTTGAACACCTAGAGCTTGTAGGTATTTAGCTACAGCTTGTGCACGACGCTCGCCTAGTGCGATGTTGTACTCAGGAGTACCGCGCTCATCAGCGTGACCTTCGATAGTTACGCTCATATCTACGTTCTTGCTTAGGTAAGCAGCGTGCGCAGAAAGCATAGCTTCGTAATCGCCAGCGATAGTAGAGTTATCGAATGCGAAGTAAATTGTTTGAGTTTCGCGTAGTGCTTGCTCTTTTAGCTCTTGCTCAGAAAGTTGTGCATTCGCGTCGATTGGCGTTACTACTGTAGTATCTACAGAGCCTTCAGAACCAGAAGTAGACTGGTTAGTTTCAGTGCCAGATGTTGCTGAAGTTGCGTCATCACTTGAGCTACATGCAGTTACTGCCATTACTGGTAGAGCAATAAGCAGTCCTTTAAGAACTTTATTAAGTTGCATCTTATTTTTCCTTACGTTATCAAACTTAGTTGCTATAAAAACGGAGACCATGCAGGAGCTCTTACGCGCCCATTTGTTGCCGGTAATCTAGCTTTAAATCGACCATCAATGGAAACCATCGAAAGTACATTTGTCTTGTTATAAATGGAGCTATAAATAACCATACCACCATTTGGAGCAATACTTGGTGACTCGTCCAGAAGTGTTTTAGTTAACACTTGAACTGCCCCCGTTTCCAAATCTTGTTTAGCCAGATTAAACCCTGAATTACTGCGATTAACCATAATTAGGAATCGACCATCAGGTGTTATTTGACCACCTAAGTTTTGGCTGCCTTGCCAAGTAAGACGAGTTGTCGAATTGTTTGTCAAATTTACCCTATAAATCTGAGGTTTACCACCACGATCAGATGTAAAGATGAGAGACTTACCATCTGGATGCCAGAATGGTTCAGTATTATTCGCTCTACCGCGTGTTACTTGGGTCAATTTTCGAGTCGCCAAGTCTAGTGTATAAACTTGCAAACTACCGGTTTTCGAAAGCACTAGTGCTAGCTTCTTGCCATCTGGCGAGAATCTTGGCGCACCATTGTGACGAGGGTATGACGTCAACTTTTCTCGCTCGCCACTGTAAATATTCATTAGGAATATTTCAGCTTGGCCATTTTGAAAACTTACATACGCTAGTTTCTTGCCATCTGGTGACCATGCTGGCGACATCAAAGGTTGCTTTGATCGCAGCACCAATCTTTCATTAAAACCATCGTAATCAGCTACACGAAGCTGGTATGGGTATTTATCTTTATCACTGACCACGACATAGGCAATACGTGTTAAGAATGCGCCTTTTTCGCCAGTAAGCTCTTCATAAACCAAATCCGAAATGCGGTGAGCGTATTCGCGTAAACGTGGGCCAGGTACAGTCGCACGCTTGTTGAAAAGAACATGATCTTTAGAGAGAACGAGCTGACCTTCATCACTTAACGCTTTGCTTTGGCCGTTAGTAAGCTGGCCACGCACAATATCAATTAGCTGGTAATTAATAACATACTGACCTTCAGCGTTCTCGCTGATGGTACCGGTTAAAAGTGAGTCAACGCCTAACGTTGTCCATGCATCAAAATTAACTTCTGCTTCGCTGTATGGCGTTTGAGGCATTTTATTGGTAGCGATTGGGCTGAACTTACCACTTCTTTGTAAATCAGACGCTATAACCGCAGACACATCGTGTGGTAATGCTTTGTTGCCTTCCCACTTAAATGGAACAATCGCGATTGGGCGAGCTGAGTTAATGCCATCTGTAATCACCAACTCCAATGCAGCATTGGCTGCTTGGCTGCTCATCGCTATTACACAAACAAAACTCAGTAATAGTTTCTTTAACACTGGTTAATCCTTTTACTCTGGTAATACAGTTAAGTTGATATTCTTCAACGAATTGACGACATCAGGGTCTTTCGGTAATGGGTAAGACTTCACCTGAGCGACTGCACGTTTAGTTGCAGCACATAAGCGAGAATCACCTTCCAAGATACTTAAACTACCCAAGATTGCCGTAGAGCCCGTCGGTATTAGCTTTAAGTTCACTTTGCAAGCTTTGCCACGAAAGCTATCTTCAAGTAACAAATTCTGCTGAATAAGTTGCGTATAAATCGCTCCATAACGATCTGCTTCCGAGGTAACAAATTGCTGCCTAGCTGAAGTATTTTGAGAAGCCTCTGTTTCTAGCCCTGCAAAGATATCGTTAAGTGCAGCTTCTTGCTCTTTACGCTCACGTTCCGCTCTAGCAGCAGCTTCTTTCGCTTTACGCGCTTTTTCTGCGGCTTCTTTTGCGGCTTTCTCTTTTGCGATACGCTCTTTTTCAGCACGCTCAGCGGCTTCTTTCTCTTTACGAGCTTTCTCTGCCGCTGCTTGTGCCGCTTTTTCTTTCTCTATTCGTTCCTTTTCAGCCTTTGCAATCGCAGCTTGTTTCGCCACACGCTCTTGCTCTGCTTTCTTCAAAGCGGCTTCTTTCGCTTTTCGATCCGCCTCAGCTTTTGCCGCGCGTTGCTGTTCTTTCTTTACACGAGCTTCTTCGGCTTTTAATTGTTTCTGCTTTTCAGCTCGCCGTTTCTCAGCTTCTCGTGCCGCTTTGGCTTCTTTTGCTTTTTGTTCTTTGAGCTTACGAATGTTCTCTTCTTCTGCTTTACGATTACGTTCCAAACGCTCGCTTTCGCGACGAAGCTTGTCTAAACGCTCTTGCTCTTTTTTACTAGCTGCCTCACGCTGTTGACGAATCTGGTTCGCTTGGTCGCGTACTAATTGGGGGTCAATCACCACCGCTTGAACCATTTGCCCACTAGGCTCAGGTTTAGACATAGTAAAATCCGCTCCCCATAATAGGGCAACGGCTAAAACAATATGTAGACCAAACGAAATAACGAGAGGCTTACCATAGTTACTCTTTCTATTTTTTTTAGTATCTTTCATGAGTGCTACGGAACTATTCCCTTATATCCGTTAATAAGCCGACTTTAGGTACACCTGCTCGGCTAAGCTCATCTAGTAGTAACACGACTTCTGCATATGGCGTAGCTGCATCACCACCCACCGCTACTGGCGAGTTAGGATTAATGGTTAGCTCAGCTTTAACCCTAACGATTATATCTTCAAGGGATAACCCTCTTTGTACTTCATCGTTATTGACGCTTAAACCAAGCTCTCCCTCTTTATCCACTTCTACAATGATAAAGCTTGAATTATCGTCTCCCATTAGATCTTGTGCTGATTTAGCAGTCGACGCTTCAGGTAACTCGACATCAACGCCTTGAGTCACGAAAGGTGAAGTCACCATAAAGATGATCAACAACACCAGCATCACATCGATGTAAGGTACAACGTTGATCTCAGCGGTCATCTTCCGTTTTTTGGGTTGGTATCCTGCCATCGATTATTCCCTGCCCGCCATTGCTTGACGGTGAAGGATGCTATGGAACTCTTCTGAGAATGTCGCGTAGTTGTGTTCAAGCTTACCAACACTGCTGCTAAAGCGGTTATAAGCCATTACTGCTGGGATTGCAGCAAACAAGCCCATCGCGGTTGCGATCAACGCTTCTGCGATACCCGGAGCAACCATAGCAAGTGTGGCTTGCTTTACTTGGCCTAACGCGATGAATGAGTGCATGATGCCCCAAACTGTACCAAACAGGCCAATATAAGGGCTAATAGAACCAACGGTTGCTAAGAATGGCAAGTTAGTTTCAAGTTCGTCCACTTCACGAGCAACCGATACTCGCATCGCACGACCCGTACCTTCCATAATGAAATCCGGTGATGCAGCATTCGATTTACGTAGACGCGCAAACTCAGTAAAGCCTGCGTAAAAAATTTCTTCTGTGCCTGAAAGATCATCTTTGCGCTTATTGCTTTCTTGATAAAGTTGCGCGAGGTCGACACCTGACCAGAATTTATCTTCAAATACTTCGGTATCTTTTGCAGCTTGAGAAAGTACTTTGCTGCGCTTGATGATCATTGCCCAAGACAAGACTGACATACCCATAAGCGTAAGCATTACCAGTTTTACAAGTAAACTTGCATCAAGAATAAGGTCTAAGATTGAAATATCAGCTGTCACTGTTGATTAGCTCCGAAATAATGGATTGCGGCATAGCCTTGGGTTTCATTTTTTGACTATCGATACATGCTACCTTAACCATTGCTTTACACAATGCTTTGCCGCCAGGATTTACGATTTCCTGACAGAATATAATGGATGCACGTTTGAGTTCAGAAATAGTTGTTACAACCTGCAACTGGTCGTCCAGCTTGGCACCTTGAATAAAATCAATATCAATGTGTCGGACAACAACACCAATATTTTGTTCTAACAAAGTTTTCTGTGATATGCCGACAGAACGTAATAGCTCAGTTCTAGCGCGCTCAAGAAATTTAATATAGTTGGAATGGTACACCACCCCACCTGCATCAGTGTCTTCGTAATAGACGGTCACAGGCCATTTGAAAGGTTCAGCGAGTCCCTGCAAATTCAGATACCATTATGATAAATCAACAAAGATATCACTATAACTCATGTCAATAAGATTGGTACAAGAGGGAAACTGATTTTTTGAGTTGAGTGGAGAAAATTGAGGCTATCTGGATAAGATAGCCTCAAATAGATTACAAACCGAACAATCTCTTCTTTAGATAAAGTAAACGATTGTCAGGTACAGCAAGATTGTAAGTGAACAATAAGGGCTAAACAGTAACTGCCAAAACCAAGCTCTTGGTTTAAAGCCAATCCCATAAACCATACTTGAGCACACAGCCCAAATCAGCATAGGGGCAATAATCGCGTTAAAGCCGCCGATACTTACTGAGTAAGCTTCTGGATCCCACATCACTAGGCCGACATGCATAAAGCCTAAGACAAGAGATAAAGCGCGTATTAACGCTTTATCCATGGGAGCATGCAGCTTACTCACCTGCTCAGCGAGGTTACTCACTGTCTTTATCCATCATTTCTGAATGCTCTAACCAAAGAGCATTAATGATGCCGAATGCACATGCTAGAAGTACACCCAAAATCCATGCGAAATACCACATACAATTTCTCCTAAGTTATTTAACTTCTAGCTTAGTAAGCTGAAACGTCGTTATCTTCGATGTGTTTCTTATCTAGACGACCAAACATTTTGTAGTAAGTCCAAGTCGTGTAGCCCAAGATTACTGGAACCATAACGAAAGCAACGGCTGTCATTAGGTTCAAGCTCAGCTCACTCGCTGTAGAGTCCCACATAGTTAAACTATGGCTAGGGATCAGGCTAGAAGGCATTACGAATGGGAACATTGCAAAACCAGCCGTTAAGATCACACCTGCGTTAGTCAAGCTTGAGAACAAGAATGCGAAGCCACCGCGATCAATACGAGATGCAATAACAGCTAATAGCGGCATAATGACACCTAGCGCTGGAGCAGCCCATAATGCTGGGTAAGTTTCAAAGTTAGTCATCCACGCACCCGCTTCACGAACCACTTCTTTATTCAGTGGGTTCGAATCAGCCATCGTGTCGATAACACTTGTAATAACATAGCCGTCGATGTTTTGAACCCAGAATCCACCAACTACAAATAGCGCAGCAATGGCAACACCTGATAACTGAGCAGTGTTGCGAGCACGAGATTTAACATCATCCGTGGTTTTCATCTGTAGCCAAGTTGAACCTTGGAGGATAAACAAAGCTAGCGCCAATACACCACAAAGTAGAGCAAACGGGTTCAGCAAACCAAAGAATGAACCTTTGTACTGAGACATCAGCAGATCGTTCAATTCAAATGGAACGCCTTGTAGCAGGTTACCAAATGCCACACCGAAAATGATCGGTGGAACCGCGCCGCTAAAGCAGATAGCGCCATCCCAAGCGTTACGCCATTTTGGGTTCTCAATTTTTGAACGGTAATCTAAGCCAAGTGGACGTAACCAAAGTGCAGCAAGAGCCACGTACATCGCTAGGTAAAAACCAGAGAACGACGTTGCATACACTAGTGGCCATGCAGCGAACAATGCACCACCAGCAGTGATTAACCAAACTTGGTTGCCGTCCCAGTGAGGAGCAATGGTATTGATCATCACTCGACGTTCTGTATCGTTTTTACCAATCACAGGAACAAGAGCACCCACGCCCATGTCAAAGCCATCGGTCACGGCGAATCCAACCAGCAACACACCAATCAGAACCCACCAAATCAGTCGTAAGATTTCGTAATCAAACATTCGTTATTCCCTCACTTATACTTCGACTTGACGACCAACTTTGTCTTCAACAGAGTTAGCTTCTTGTTCAAAGTGGTAACGGCCAGTCTTCAGACTACTTGGACCCTTACGTGCGAATTTCAACATTAGGTAAACTTCTGCAATTAGGAACACTGTGTACAGTGCAATAATTGCGAATAGGGATGTCCACAGTTGCTCAATCGTTAGAGCAGAGGCTGCAACATGCGTTGGCAGAATTTCACCAACTGCCCATGGTTGACGGCCAAACTCAGCGACAAACCAACCCGCTTCGATTGCAATCCACGGTAATGGGATAGCAAATAGCGCGGCTTTAAGAACCCATGGTTTTTGTTCGATCTTCTGACGACAGGTTTGTACAAACGCAGCACCAAAGATGAATAGCATGATGAAACCACACGCAACCATGATACGGAACGACCAGAATAGAGGCCAAACCGTCGGGATTGAGTCGTCAGCAGCAGCTTGAATTTGTTCTTCAGTCGCGTCTACCACGTTCTCAGTGTAACGCTTAAGAAGCAGGCCATAACCTAGATCGCCCTTCACTTCATCGAACGCCGCTTTGTTTTCTTCTGAACGGTCGCCCGCACGAAGTTTTTCAAGAAGCTCGTACGCGTACATACCTGTGCGGATACGCTCTACGTGGTCATCACGTAGGTCACGTAGACCTGTTACTTCTTTATCAATCGAACGCGTTGCAATAATACCCATTACGTAAGGGATCTTAATCGCATAATCCGTGTGCATCGTTTCTTGGTTTGGAACACCAAACACAGTAAATGCCGCAGGCGCTTCTTCAGTGTGCCACTCAGCTTCTACAGCCGCTAGCTTCACTTTCTGAACTTCACCTAACTCATAACCAGACTCATCACCTAGTACGATTACAGATAAGATTGCCGCCATACCGAAAGATGCTGCGATAGCAAATGAACGACGAGCGAACGCCAGATCACGACCTTTCAGGATGTAGTAAGAACTGATACCAAGAACAAACATCGCACCCGTTGTATAACCAGACGCTACTGTGTGTACAAATTTAACTTGAGCCACAGGGTTTAGTACAACTTCTGCGAAGCTCACCATTTCCATACGCATGGTTTCGAAATTGAATTCCGCACCCACTGGGTTTTGCATCCAGCCGTTCGCGACAAGAATCCAAAGCGCAGAGAAGTTAGAACCTAACGCTACTAACCAAGTAACACATAAGTGCTGACGCTTAGATAATCTATCCCAGCCAAAGAAGAAAAGGCCTACAAAGGTGGATTCTAGGAAGAATGCTACAAGCGCTTCGATGGCTAAAGGAGCCCCGAAAATGTCGCCAACGTAGTGAGAATAGTAGGACCAGTTAGTACCAAACTGGAATTCCATGGTAAGGCCGGTAGCCACACCAAGAGCGAAGTTAATACCAAAAAGCTTACCCCAGAACTTTGTCATGTCCTTGTAGATTTGCTTATCGGTCATTACATAAAGAGACTCCATGATGGCAAGAAGAAACGCCATACCTAAAGTCAATGGAACGAACAAGAAGTGATACATCGCAGTCAATGCAAATTGCAATCGCGACAGATCAACAACATCAATCATGGTAACTCCTTTGTGCCGGCTGAATGACACTATTGTGTATTTTTGCCGCCAAAGTCGATTGTTACACAACAGAACGAGTTGTTATCTTAAATCGAAATCTTGTAGCAAAAATGTACCGTTATAGTTAGATTATTGTTAAGCATGAGCTAATATAGCTGGAGCTAATATTACTGGTAAAATCAGTATGTTTCAAAAGATTTATAGGAAATTACTGCGTTGATTTGTATCAATTTACACGCGTCTAATTAGGAGTATTTTTGTACAATTATGAGCAAAATCACCCCTATTTTAACTTCCCTTATAACACCCGTTGATATAGGCGACAACTCGTTGTCACGTACATAACATAACCATCACTGCACACCACAAAAAGTTAACAAGGCTTGTAGGATTTTGTTTCAATTTCAAAGCTAATTTCGACAAACAAAATCAAAGTTTTCAGTTTTGAAAGTTGAAAATAATTATCATTATCGAGATATTAAGCCGATATAAAAAAGCCTAGTTACATATAACTAGGCTATTTAACGATCATTTATCAATATTACTTATCAATTCCAAAGTGAAGATAAGCTCTATCAGTCGCAATTCTCCCTCTTGGGGTACGTTGCAAATATCCTTGTTGAATCAAGTATGGTTCAAGAACATCTTCAATGGTGTCTTTTTCTTCACCGATTGCAGCAGCCATGTTATCTAACCCCACTGGGCCACCGCCAAACTTCTCCATAATCGCAAGAAGAAGCTTTCTATCCATGTAATCGAAACCTTCTGCATCAACATCTAACATATTGAGAGCCTTGTCTGCGACATCAGCACAAATATGGCCATTACCTTTCACTTCAGCAAAGTCTCGGACACGGCGTAGTAGACGGTTCGCTATACGAGGGGTACCACGGGCACGACGCGCCACTTCTAGTGCACCTTCCGACTCCATAGACAGATTTAAACAATCAGCACTACGCTGAACGATATGCTGTAGATCGGGGATTTTGTAGTACTCAAGCCTTTGAGTAATACCGAAACGATCGCGCAGCGGAGAAGTGAGCGAACCTGCACGAGTCGTTGCACCAATCAAAGTAAACGGAGGCAAATCAATTTTAATCGAACGAGCCGCCGGGCCTTCACCTATCATGATATCGAGCTGATAATCTTCCATCGCTGGGTAAAGCACCTCTTCTACCACTGGGCTTAAGCGGTGAATCTCATCAATGAAAAGCACATCGTTTTCTTCTAGGTTAGTCAACAAAGCAGCCAAGTCGCCTGCTTTCTCTAAAACCGGGCCTGACGTAGTACGAATATTCACATCCATTTCATTGGCTACAATATTCGCTAACGTCGTTTTACCTAAACCAGGAGGGCCGAAGATCAGCAAATGGTCGAGCGCTTCATTACGTAATTGAGCTGCTTTAATGAAGATTTCCATCTGGTCTCGCACATGGTCTTGACCACGATAGTCCGCTAATTTTTTTGGACGTATTGCACGATCAATGACATCTTCATCTTTGAATACTGGGTTATCTGGGGCTATCAGTCGATCAGCTTCAATCATATATCTGTTCTTTCCTAGCCTTTACCATTAAGGAAAAGGACTTAATTCAACTTACATAAGGTTTTTACAATGATGACAATTATACCATCGACTTCAATGCTTCTCTGATCAGCTGTTCGCTTGTCATGTCCGCTTTCGCTACTTGTGAAACGACTTTCGATGCTTGAGTTGGCTTATAGCCTAGCGCCAGCAGTGCAGATACCGCTTCTTCTTCAGCGTTTTCTGCTATTGGTGCGGAATCAATTGGTGCTGCATCAGTCGCAGGCGTGAATAAGTCTCCTGTCCCCCAACCTTTCAGGCGGTCTTTCATTTCAACAACCAATCGCTCTGCGGTTTTCTTGCCTACACCTGGTAATTTCACAAGAGTCGACACATCTTCGCGCTCAACACTAGTAACGAACTGACTGGCTGTCATGCCCGATAGAATGCCTAAACCAAGTTTAGGGCCCACGCCGTTGGCTTTGATCACTTCACGGAACAACGCGCGCTCTTTAACGGTATTAAAACCATAAAGTAGTTGAGCATCTTCACGCACAACAAAGTGAGTATAGATAATGGCTTCTTCACCGACATTTGGTAGCTCATAAAAACAGCTCATTGGCATTTGTACTTCATAGCCAACCCCACTGACTTCAATCAATAATTCTGGGGGCTGTTTTTCAATTAATGTACCGCGAAGACGTCCAATCACAATTCACTCTCTTGGTGGAATATTATTTGGGAGACAGAATATAAAAGAACTGGATGCTTATCCAGTTCTTTGTTGATTGTGGAAGGAATAAGTTAGGATTGCTTGGCTTGCGAAACGACGTGATTCAAGCTCTCGACCAGTTCTTTGACCGATTCCACTTGACCACTTAGCTCTGAACCATAGTTGGCAACGAGACCTGATACAGATTTGGTCTCCACGACACTACGCGCGACATCGCTACTTGCTAGATCCAATTCTTTAAGGGAACCCATTTGAAGCGCCATGATGTCGGTTAGGTGATTCACATCAGAAGATATTGTCTGAACTTCTTCAATTATGTTGTTCATCTCAACGCCACTGGTTTCGATGATTTTACGCCCCTGTTCAACTTCCTGTTCGCTACGATCTAACAAACTGCGAATCTCGATGGCTGAATGGCTACTCTTCGCCGATAGTTCTCTCACCTGATCGGCAACAACCGCAAAACCTCTGCCTTGCTCTCCCGCACGTGCGGCCTCAATCGCTGCATTCAAAGCCAGCAAGTTAGTTTGTTCGGCAACAGACGTAATCAAGTCCGCCACTTTAACGATCTCTTGATTACTTTCGATGATTTTGCCAATTGCCCTTGTAGAAGCGAGTAGCGATTCTGAGCTCTTTTTGGCCTGCTCACCAACGGCTTCGCTACGATTTTTCAGTTCGGTAACAAAAGAGTTCGATTCTGCGACACCTTCCGTCATTTGGTGGAGTTGCTGGCTCATTTGCTCAGCTGCGCTGGCCTGTGACTCACAGTTCATGTTCAACGCTTCAACCTGAGAGTGCAAATCATGGGACTGCTTATCTAAGTGGACCGATACCCCCTGTAAGCTTTGTGAATTGGAGTTTGCTTGATCCAGTACTGCCGACAACTGTTTTTCACCGTGCATCGCTTTGTCAGCCACTTCACGACTTGCCAACGTCGCTTTTTCCGCCACTTGTATCGCAACTTCTTTTTGCTTGGCAGTGAATGCCTGCGCAATACAGATCACCACCAGCGGCATCACAACGCCAGACCATGTTTCGACTTTCACAGCCGAAGCAGATAAAACAAGCTGAGGAAATTGAAAACCATCAAGGTGGGCGTAAGTCATGCCAATCGACGCCGCAATCACAACACTGCTCCACGTAAGTGCAATGACGCGAGTCCCTGACAAAAAGAAAGCAACAATGAGGAGTGGTACCCAATAAGCTTGAGTAGAACTAACAACGCCGCCACTCTGATAAATGATATTAAGCGCATGGACGGCCATTCCGACGAAACCAAAATTGAGTGCGAGTAACGGTGAGCGAGTCATTCTAAGAAGCAGAGCAGAAAGAAGTTCAAAGATGATCAGGAAAATGGAGGTCGCGATTAACGTTTCTTCACCATTCTTTGTCCATTTGATTAGGCTATAAAGACCGACACAAAGCGCAATAAAAGTGAAAAGTAAAAGTATGTCGGCTTGCCTAGTTTCATTGCTTCCCCACTGATTCGATTTAGGGAGAAACATTGAGCGCCACAACGCAATTGGGTTCATCTGAGATCATCCTTGATTAACTTGTAAGACCTCCGACCAATGTTATTTATTTGTTAAATCTCGCGCAATAACCTTGTTCTATATCTGCTTATAGGATCTCATTTCATTTATCAATTTATCGGTAAGATCTAACGATAGCGCCCTTTCTTAGCACTGGTTGCTTTGCCAGCAAGCGCTACTAATGTCTTATTGGTATTAGCATGAGTAATTGCGACACCTAACGCATCGGCCGCATCAGCTTGTGGTTTCGCTGGTAACTTCAGCATGCTCATTACCATATTTTGAACCATAGTCTTATCCGCACCGCCATTGCCCGTTACTGCCTGCTTAATTAACCTTGCTGCGTACTCATGAACTGGAAGATCAGCGTTTACAGCGGCCACAATTGCGCTACCGCGAGCCTGACCTAGCTTAAGTGCCGAATCCGCATTCTTGGCCATGAACACTTGCTCAATCGCAAACACATCAGGTTGGAACTGAGTAATAATTTCACTCACACCGGCGTAAATTTGTTTGAGCCGCCCAGGCAGTTCCTTTTCGGATGTACGAATACAACCACTCCCTAAATAATGTAAGTGGCGACCTTGCTGACGAATCACTCCGTAGCCTGTAATGCGAGAACCGGGATCGATTCCTAAAATGATGGACATGAAAAACTCTTTGTTATGACTTGCTCAGTACAAACTGCGCGACCTTTATTTTATTTAACCGTAGAAATAACAAAGCGCCAATTGAAATCATCAATTAGCGCTTTATCTATTTCAAATAACTAACGATGGTCGTTAATTACTCTTCGTCTTTCTTCGCCGCTTTAACAGCAATTGCAAGCTCTTCTAGTGAAGCTGGGTTCGCTAGGCTTGGAGCGTCTGTCAGTAGACATGCTGCAGCTGTTGTTTTCGGGAATGCGATAACGTCACGGATGTTCTCAGTACCACAAAGTAGCATTGCTAGACGATCAAGACCGAATGCCAAACCGGCGTGTGGTGGAGTACCGTATTGAAGAGCATCTAGTAGGAAGCCGAACTTCTCTTGTTGCTCTTTCTCTTCGATACCTAGGATACCGAATACCGCTGTTTGCATGTCTGCGTTGTGGATACGTACAGAACCACCACCCACTTCGTAGCCGTTGATAACCATGTCGTAAGCATCAGAGTTTGCTGCTGCAGGGTTCGCTTTTAGCTCTTCCGCAGTCACACCTAGTGGCGATGTGAATGGGTGATGCATTGCGTGTAGGTTACCTTCGCCGTCTTCTTCAAACATTGGGAAGTCAACAACCCACAGTGGAGCCCATGCAGAGGTATCTGTTAGTTCTAGGTCTGTACCTAGTTTAAGACGAAGTGCGCCCATTGCTTCAGCAACGATGCCCGCTTTGTCTGCGCCGAACAAAATGATGTCACCAGATTCAGCTTGTGTACGGTCAAGAATACCGTTGATTACGTCTTCGCTTAGGAATTTAGCCACTGGAGATTGGATACCTTCCATGCCTGCTGCACGGTCGTTAACCTTCATCCATGCAAGACCTTTCGCACCGTAAATACCTACGTACTCACCGTAAGTATCGATTTGCTTACGAGTCAGCTTAGCGCCGCCTGGTACACGGATAACCGCTACACGACCTTTTTCGTCGTTAGCTGGACCAGAGAATACTTTGAACTCAACGTCTTTAACTAGGTCAGCAACGTCTACAAGCTCTAGTGGGTTACGAAGATCTGGCTTATCAGAACCGAAACGACGAATCGCTTCAGAGAAAGGCATTACTGGGAACTGACCCAGTTCAACATCTAGAAGCTCTTTCCACATATCGTGAACTAGCTTCTCAGTGATGTCGCGTACTTCTTGAGAAGACATGAACGATGTTTCGATATCGATTTGAGTAAATTCAGGCTGACGGTCAGCACGTAAATCTTCATCGCGGAAACATTTAACGATTTGGTAGTAACGGTCAAAACCAGACATCATCAGCAGTTGCTTGAACAGCTGAGGAGATTGAGGAAGTGCGTAGAAGCTACCTTTGTGAACACGGCTTGGTACTAGGTAATCACGAGCGCCTTCTGGTGTCGCTTTAGTTAGTACTGGTGTTTCGATGTCTAGGAACAGGTTCTCATCTAGGAAACGACGAACGAAGCTAGAAGCACGTGCACGAAGCTTGATGCGATCGCTCATTTCTGGACGACGAAGATCGATGTAACGGTACTTTAGACGCTGCTCTTCAGAGTTCGTCTGGTTGAAATCTAACGGTAGCGCGTCAGAGCGGTTGATGATTTCAAGGCCAGTTGCAAGTAGCTCAACTTCACCCGTTGCCATGTCTTTATTTACTTGGCTATCAGGACGAACACGGACTTCACCAGTAAACTTAATGCAGAATTCATTACGCAGTTGGCTAGCGACTTCAAAGATATCTTTCATATCTGGGTCAACAACTACCTGAACAATGCCTTCACGATCACGCATATCAATAAAGATAAGACCGCCTAAATCACGGCGACGGTTAACCCAGCCGCACAATTCTACAGTTTGTCCCGCCAGGGACTTGTTCAGGTTACCACAGTAATGGGTACGCATAATGAATTTCCCAATCTCTTAATAATTTACTAATTTCCAAGCTGTAGGTGATAAATTCTAACCTACAGAGCAAAGGAATATTTATACGCGGAAACTCGCTTAAAATCGACCTTCCGCACTCGAATTTATTGTGTTTTATCTGGCTTTGCTGCTTTTTAGCGCATCAAACGTGCAAATATTCAGCAAAACCGAAAAAATTGCGATAATTATATCTCGAAAGTACCTTAATCGGCAAAAGTCTCGTACAGTACTTTTTCGTTTGATAGTTGGAATGAACTTTAGGGGATTCATGCACAGTTTACCTTTACGCCTTGGCTTAACTATGTGGTCACATTCTGAGTGGCAATCTCAATTTTACGGTAAGGGAACCAAACCTGCCGAGCGCCTTGAAAAATATGCATCGGTTTTTCATTGTGTGGAAGGGAATACTACCTTCTACGCTACGCCGTCCATTAATACTGTTCAAAATTGGCGTAGCGCGACTCATGACAACTTCCACTTCACCTTCAAGTTGCCAAAGTTCATTACTCACCAGCAGCAATTACGTCATTGCCAAGCTGAACTCAATGATTTCCTTAATATAATGTCGCCACTGCATTCACGTATTGGCCAATGGACAATCCAGCTTCCACACCAATTTGAGCCACAATCACTGGATACCCTTAAAAAGTTTTGTGCATTATTTCCCAAAGAGATGAAGCTTGGAGTAGAAGTACGACATTTAGGTTTCTTTGACAAAAGTGATGCCGAAAAGCGTTTCAATCATTGGTTGATTGAAAACGATATCAACCGAATCATTATGGACAGTCGGCCTGTGTTTTCTGCTCCGCCCACAACCGAAGCTGTGATTGACGCACATCAGAAAAAACCAAGAGTCCCAGTTCATGCAATTGCAACAGCTAATAATCCTATGATTCGCTTTATCGGGCATCCGGACCAAGACGCGAACTTAACCTTTTTCGAACCTTGGCTAGCTAAATTGCCTTTGTGGATTGAACAAGGTAAACAGCCATATGTGATGATTCACACACCAGATAATGTTGAAGCACCTCAGCTGGCTTCGCGCCTTTATAAAGAGTTAGCCAACAGAATTACGCTTCCTGCTTTAGCGGATTTCCCCGCAGGCCATGGTGACAGCCAAATCTCTATGTTCTAACACGCAAGTACCCGTGAGTCGTGGCTTCTGAAAGATCGGTTACGTTGGCTTAGATGATTTAGTGACATGGACCCGATAATTACGTAAAATACGCCCCCTTTTATGGGTCTGGTGTTGACCAACCCAATTGCTTACAGCCATGAGAGAACATTATGGGCAACAAAGACACTATCTTTTCCGCTCCAATCGATAAGATCGGTGATTTCACCTTTGATGAACGCGTTGCGGAAGTTTTTCCAGACATGATTCAGCGCTCAGTTCCTGGTTATAGCAACATCATTTCCGCGATTGGGATGCTCGCTGAGCGTTTCGTAAAACCGCACTCTAATATTTATGATTTGGGCTGCTCACTAGGCGCGGCAACGCTTTCTATGCGTCGTCATATTCAACAAGAAGGTTGCACCATCTTCGCTGTAGACAATTCCGCCGCGATGGTAGAACGATGTAAGTTACACGTGAACGCCTATCGTTCTGACACTCCGGTAGAAGTCATTGAAGCGGATATCCGAGAAATTGAGATCAAAGACGCTTCGGTAGTCGTACTCAATTTCACGCTGCAGTTCCTCTCTCCTGACGACCGCTACGCTTTACTAGAAAAAATCCATGCAGGCTTACGCCCAGGCGGTATTTTGATTTTGTCAGAGAAATACGTGTTCGATGACGAAAACGCAAATGAACTGCTGATCGATTTGCACCACGACTTTAAACGAGCCAATGGTTACAGCGAATTAGAGGTTAGTCAGAAACGTAGCGCTATCGAAAACGTCATGCGACCAGACTCCATTCAAATGCACAAAGAGCGCTTTAACAAAATCGGCTTTTCTAGTAGCGAAGTTTGGTTCCAGTGCTTTAATTTTGGCTCCATGTTCGCCGTAAAATAAGCTCTAAGCTCTAAGCTCTAAGCTCTAAGCTCTAAGCTCTATAATAATTTTTCACTTAACAGTTAAGATATTCCATGTTCAATTTTGCTAATTTTTATCAATTAATTGCCCAAGATACTCGCTTGCAGCCTTGGCTCAATATTCTTCCTCAGCAGCTGACTGATTGGCAAAATGCAGAGCATGGTGATTTCGACCGCTGGTTGCGTGCGTTAAACAAGATCCCACAAGGTTCTCCAGATCAGGTTGATCTTAAAAATTCAGTCACACTGACTAACGACACTCCATTCCATAGCGGTGAACTGAAGAAGTTAGAGAACCTACTTAAAACTTTCCACCCATGGCGTAAAGGCCCTTATACCGTCCACGGTATTCATATTGATACAGAATGGCGCAGTGATTGGAAATGGGACCGTGTGCTTCCGCACATCACCCCGCTGAAAAACCGTTCAGTATTAGATGTGGGCTGTGGCAATGGCTACCACATGTGGCGCATGTTGGGCGAAGGCGCGCGCTTGTGTGTAGGGATAGATCCTTCTCACTTATTCCTAATTCAATTTGAAGCGATTCGTAAACTAATGGGCGATGATCAACGTGCGCACCTTCTACCATTAGGTATCGAACAACTTCCAAAGTTAGAAGCTTATGACACGGTATTTAGCATGGGTGTCTTGTACCACCGCCGTTCACCACTGGATCACCTCATTCAGCTTAAAGATCAACTCGTCTCGGGTGGTGAGCTCGTGCTCGAAACTTTGGTGATAGAAGGTGATGAAAATGCAGTGCTGGTCCCAGTTGACCGTTATGCGCAAATGCGAAATGTATACTTCTTCCCTTCTGCCCGAGCTTTAAAACGTTGGTTGGAACAGGTTGGCTTTGAGAAAGTTCGAATTGTCGATGAAAATGTAACGACTATTGGTGAGCAAAGAACGACTGAGTGGATGACACACAACTCTTTACCGGACTACTTAGACCCAAATGACCCAAGCAAAACCGTTGAAGGTCATCCTGCTCCACGACGTGCAGTTTTGGTGGCAAATAAACCATAATTGACATGAATTTAACGATCATATTCCAGTATGACAAGACGTTTACATAAGGATGCTTCACGCATCCTTTTTTGTACGCTAAACTCTTGGATAGTCAGTAGTAATCCATCACAAATAAGGTTTTTTATGTACAAACGCTTTGCTCCAATAATCGTTATTGGTCTACTTTCCGGATGTACTCTCAACAATGGTGCTCAATACCACCAGCAAACTCTTAAAGCCATTCAAGATTCAGAAACAAACATTGCCAATCACGTGAAAAACCTAGAGCTTCAGCTTAGTAATCAGAGCGATTATATTGAAAGCTTGGAAACCGAAGTGATTGCGCTAAGTGAACAAATGGATGTTCATTTAAGTGAATTTGAAAAGCAAGAAATCCAAAACGAAGATGAGCCAGTGGCGAAAGCGGTTACCCTACCCGCACCTATCCCACAAGAGCGTGCAACTATCCTTGGCGCTGTAGAAAAAGTAAGTATTGATTCCATCAATCAAAGCTTCGACGCACGTGTTGATACAGGTGCAACTACGTCTTCTTTGAATGCAATTGATATCGAAGAGTTCGAAAGAAACGGCAGCAACTGGGTCAAATTCCATTTAGCGGATCACTCAAAAGACACTGCAGATCAAAAATGGATTGAAGCACCTGTGGTTCGTTACGTGAAAATTCGCCAGTCTACCAGCGACGAGACTGAGAGACGCGCAGTGATAGAATTGTGGGTTAAGGTCGGAAAAATCCATGAAAAAGCGCAATTTACGTTGGCAGATCGCTCTCAAATGAGTCACCCTGTATTACTAGGGCGAGAATTCATCAAAGATATCGCACTAGTGGACGTTAGTAAGAAATACGTTCAAACGGAAGATAAATAAAATAGTAGGGTAAGCTATGACGTCACGAATTCCTTTTTACATTTCTATTGCGCTATTAATCGTAGCGGGTATTACGCTGAGTATTTTTCGGCATACCACTTACGGTGTGCCTTGGACTCCGGGTGAAACTCGCCAAGTATGGGATATTGAAGCCCGAGTTGAATTCAATGCAACAGGCAAAGAAGCGAAAGTTTCGCTTGCCGCGCCACACACTCAAACCAATTACACTTTGATCGGTGAGTCAGCCTCTTCTCCAGGTTACGGTATTTCTTACGTGAATACTGATGCTGGTCGCCGTGCTGAGTGGTCTATTCGTTATGCTGACGGTCCTCAAACCATTTACTACAAAACCCAATTTCTTGTAGATGACCAAGCTAAAGTAGAAGCCAAAGCCCCTGAAGGTGACGTTGAAAAACCAACATTCAACGGCCCAGAAGAAGCCGCAGCTATCGCACTCATTGACCGAGCGACCAAGCGTTCAGCAGATAACCTCACTTTTACACGTGAGCTAATCAAAACGCTCAACGATCCTGACAGCCAAAACGCGGCTTTGCTTCTTAACAATATGAGCAAAGTAACCGCGGCACATAAGCTTCTTTCTTTTGCCGACATTCAAAACAAACTGGTTGGTGTTATTGAGCTAGAAGATGGTCGTCGTCGTCAAAGCATTCAAAACATGATTCAAGTTTGGGACTCTGAGCAATGGGTACTTTTCTCTCCAGAGTCTAGCCAACAGCAATCTCAAGCCAACCTTCTGATTTGGGACGAATCAAACGTTTCATTGCTTGATGTGATCGGTGGTCAAAACAGTAAAGTGCATTTCTCTATGATTGCGCAGGAAGTTTCTCCAACAGAAGCGACCAATAGTAAGGTATCTGCTGACCAACTGCTTAACTTGTCTATCCATAGTTTGCCGTTAGAAGAGCAAGCTATGTTTAAGACCATCATGCTGATCCCAATTGGCGCGCTGATCGTAGTATTCCTACGTGTCATCATTGGTCTTAAGACTTCCGGTACGTTCATGCCTGTTCTTATCGCTGTAGCGTTTGTACAGACTCAGCTAGTCACTGGTATCGTAGGTTTCCTACTTATTGTGGGTACAGGCCTAATCATCCGTAGCTACCTCTCCAAGCTCAACTTACTGCTCGTCGCCCGGATATCCGCGGTAATCATCACAGTAATTATGATTATCTCGGTATTTACGGTTGTAGCATTCAAGATCGGTCTGACTGAAGGTCTATCCATTACCTTCTTCCCAATGATCATCCTGTCTTGGACAATTGAACGTATGTCTATTCTATGGGAAGAAGAAGGCGCTAAAGAAGTAATGCTTCAAGGTGGTGGCTCTCTATTCACGGCAATCCTTGTTTACTTAGGCATGACTAACCCGTTCATTCAGCACCTAACGTTTAACTTTATCGGTCTACAACTGGTGATTCTAGCGACTATCCTATTGCTAGGTAATTACACAGGTTACCGCTTAACTGAGCTTCGTCGCTTTAAGCCATTAGCGGAGGATTAAGTTATGTTTGATAAGCTAACCTCGCCGTTCAAGCTACGTGATAAAGGCATCATGGGCATGAATAAGCGTAACCACAGCTACATTGGTCGATATAATGATCGTTCAAAGTACCCATTGGTGGATGACAAGCTAAAAACTAAAATCATAGCTGAACAAGCAGGTGCTACTGTACCTAAGCTTATCGGTGTGATTGGACACCAAGCTGAAGTGAAAAGCATCCATAAGATGGTAAAAAACTGGCCTGGGTTCGTGATAAAGCCCGCTCAAGGCAGTGGTGGTAAAGGCATCTTAGTGGTTGTTTCACACAAAGATGGCGTATATACCAAACCATCAGGCTCTACAATCAATGAAGAAGATGTAGAACGTCATATCAGTAACGCGCTTGCAGGCCTATTCTCGTTAGGTGGTAAAAACGACGTAGCAGTAGTAGAAAACCTGATTAAGTTCGATAGCTGTTTTGATGGCTTTAGTTACGAAGGCGTACCTGATGTACGTATTATCGTATTCAAAGGCTACCCCGTGATGGCAATGATGCGTTTATCGACTTCAGCCTCAGATGGTAAAGCAAACTTACACCAAGGTGCGGTTGGAGTAGGCATTGATATCGCTACCGGTAAAGCGGTACGTGCGGTACAGTTCGATCAACCTATCACTCACCACCCAGATACCGATAAAGAGCTTGCTTTGCTTCAAGTCCCTCATTGGGAAAAATTGCTAACGCTTGCTTCAAGCGCTTGGGAAATGACAGGTCTTGGCTACATGGGTACCGATATGGTACTTGACCAAGAAGAAGGCCCTATGGTGTTAGAACTTAACGCTCGTCCTGGTCTTGCAATCCAGATCGCCAACGGCTGTGGATTGTTACCAAGACTGCACCACATCGAAAGCTTGGGAATGCCAGCAGAATATCCAAAACCTGCTGAACGCGTCGCTTACGCTGCAAAGCAATTTGGTGTTGATGCCTAGCTTAATTGAGTAACGAAAAAAGCCCTGTATGTACAGGGCTTTTTTATTATCTATCGATAATCATTTTACAGCTTGAGTAGCACTTTAACGCTTCCATCCACCATGCTTTCATCAACATAACCAATGACATTCGCTCCAGAGGCGACTTGTGCTTTTACATCGCTTTGGCTGGCCTCCGGTGGCGGTGTCCCCTTCCCTGTGAACAGCTTCTTCGACCAATACGCTTCTAATTGAGAAAGCGATTTTTTTGTCGCGGCATTGTGAAAGTCAGCCTTAAGCGGATCGGAAGCCGGAAGCTCTAGCAATGAAAAATCACCACCATTGAACTTACTTTTCTTACCTAAGTAAATTTTCTTCACGTCAGATGCCGATAAACCATCAGGCAATGAAGGTGAACCTATAACCACTGGGGCAGCAACTGCATTTAATGACAACAACATTCCGAATGCAGCAGTAACGAATCCTTTCATAATTCTCTCCTTAGAATGTCGCGTCGACTTTAATGGTATAAACAAAAGTATCTTCTTCGCCGTTAAGCTCAAGCGGAGTGGCTGCGCGATCTGCGTCAGACAGGTTATTTTCCGCATACGTTACGTCGCCTTTAAGCGCTAAGCCCGGTTGAATATCCCAACGCATACCAACGCTGTATGCATCTCTATCCATTGGCGCCGAAGCTTGGATGTAAGAAGCCCCTTGTGGAGAGTGTTCATCGTTATCTGTCGTTTTTGCTTTGGCATACATTACGTAAGGTGTTATATCACCAAACTGATAACCCAAGCTCACATAACCTGCCATGTTGTCAGAAAATACGCCGTCAATATCAGTTTTAGTGATTTCAGTTAATAGTTGATAGTTATGATTTTCATAACGTAGCCCTAAGCTTGCGAATTGAGCCTTGTCGCTAGTCGCTGGGATAGTTCCGCCTCCAAAAGCCGGAGGTAAAGTTTGTTCAGGCATTTCGATCGAAGCCTGAGTATAGCCCGCTCTTAAAGTAAGAATATCGTCTGTCCATGAAATTGAACCGCCAAGTAGCTTATCAACGTCGGTACCATTCACAACAATATCTTTTTTATTACCATAGAAGCCTTGCAGGGTGATATTCGACTCATCTAACTCGATATCGTAAGACGCATCAGCACCAGTGAATGAGTTGATGATTACCTTTCCGTAAACTTCTTCAGGCCCACGAACCCAAGGCATTGCATAAGTAACATCTAGGTAGTCTGAAAGCATAAACAGAGGCAGACGAAGCTTACCACCACGAACTTTCGCACCGTTGTCAAACTCATAGCCAAGATATGCCCAAGTCACTTCAGGCTCCCAATCTTCGCGATTCATATCGCCATCGGTATCTTGCGCGCTTGCAACAAGTTGAACCATAGCTTCAACGTTATCGTTTGGACGAAACGTGCCTTGAATGCCTAGCTTAGACTCTGATTCAAATTCAGCAGTATCAGTAGCCCCCGCATAGCCGGATTCATTATTTGCTTGGCTTACCCCTACACTGGCAAAGCCATTTACTGTCACTTCCTGAGCAATCACTGAGTTAACCGCCAGTGATGCCAATACCCCTATAGCAAGTTTTGAATACTTCATACAAAATCCATTTTTATGTTTGTTATTAATCAACGTTAAATTGGCGAGTTAAACCATGTAGCTCATTGGTTACACGCTCTATTTCTTCAGAAAGTTGGACTAGGTTTTGTACACTTTCTGTTGCTTGCGTAGCCGTCTGCTCAATGAGCATCAGGTTTCCGTCAATACTTTTCGAACTGATGTGCTGCTGCTCAGCAGCGGTTGCGATCTGGCCGTTTAAATCTGTCATTACTTCAACCTTGGAAGTAATAGACTCTAAAACGCTCACCACCTGAGTCGATTCACTTACCCCAACATGCGCCTTTTCAACACCCGCATTCATCGCCTTAGAAGCACTCTCAGAAATCTTGTTAAGTTCGCTTAGCATGCTGCGAATATCGGAGGTGGACTCTTGAGTTCTCGACGCTAACTGGCGAACTTCATCGGCAACGACAGCAAACCCGCGGCCTTGCTCTCCCGCTCTTGCGGCTTCTATTGCTGCGTTTAGTGCAAGTAAGTTAGTTTGCTCGGCGATTTCACCTATGGTGTTTACAGCGCCGCCAACCTTATTCGAGAACGACACCAACTCTTCTACCACCAACGCGGAGTGTTCAACCTCGTTGGCTAATGCTGTGATTGACGCAATAGTGTTCTCGATGTTTTCTTGGCTTGAAGTGGCACTTTGGTTCGCTAGCGACGCTTCTTTTGATGCATCTGTTGCGCTCGCTGAAATGGTGTTCACACCCAAAATCAGCTCAGAGATATCACCGGTAGTGTCAGACAGGATTTGCTGTTGGCTCATGATCACTTGGCGGTTTTCGTCGCTAAATGAAGTTAGCCTTTCTGCAATGCCAACCAGGTTTGAAACGTTTTTAGATGTCGAAATCATGGTGGTTTCAAGCCTTGCGACAAACATATTGAATTGCTCAACTAAGCTCGCTAAGTCGCCTTTACCATCAAATTCGATACGAGTTGAAAGATCACCTTCACCTGAAGCAAAGCTACGTAAAGATTCAGTCACCGCCACGATATTTTTTGTCATACGTGAAGCGTTAATTAACGCGTATACTGCGCATAGCATCAGTACTGATAGCCCAATAATGTTGAACCAAACAAATCTGAAATACTGCCTATCGGAGAATTGCTCTGACTGTGCGATAAGTTGACGTAAATTGTCGGCCTGAGTGACCTTTAACTGTTCAACTTTCTTAGATAGCTGCTCGAACGTTTTGGCGTTATTTGACGCTCGACTGCCAAGAACATTCATATCAACTTCACCTTCGATAAAGTCGTATACAATTGCTTGAGTGGTTTGGTTGTAAGTGTTTAAAGCCGCGGTCAGCTGAGTCACGGTGCTCAGTTGTTCATCGCTCACTTTCGTTTCAAGTTCAGCAAGCGCGGTTTGAATTTCACGGAATAGACCAGAAGCGATTTCTACGTTTTCCTCTTCAGATAACATGACAGCGTTATTCATCTGCTGATCATACTGAGAGAAAAGCCCGTTCACCTTTACCGCTAATTCCGATGCCGGGAACAAGTTAACTTGTACTTGATGAAAATCTTCCTTAGCGCGTTGCTCCATTTTCCCATAAAGCATGAATGTGCCGGCAAATAAGCCGAACACCAACACACTAAATATTGCCAAACGAGTTTTCATTATTAAAACACCATTCTGTTAATACACGCTAAACATACCTCCACAACAAACAGAATGCAATACTGATAAATAATTGAATGATTAATTTGTGCTGTGCCACAAAAACAAAGAGCCCCTGATAAACAGGGGCTCTATTTCTAACGCTATGAATGTAATGAAGTAACTAAACTTCTTCAGCTAACTCTTGTGCTAGAGACTTAGGCTTATCATTTTGCGCAAAGCCACGTAAGCCCACTACATGTACATGCTCATGGTCTTTAAAGACTTTACGGACAAGCTTATAAGTCGTGCCTTTTTCTGGGCTGATGTTCTCAGGTGCTGCAATTAACAGCTGCATTCCTAAGCGGTCACATAGCTCGAATAAAGTTGAGATAGATTTCGCATCAAGTCGTGCGGCTTCATCAAGGAAGAGTAGACGACATGGCACGATATCTTTGCTACGTAAGCGGCGAGATTCTTCTTCCCAGCTTTGGATTACCATTAGTAGAATCGATTGACCAGTACCGATCGCTTCACCCGTCGATAACGCACCTGATTCTGCCTGCAGCCAACCATCTGAACCACGGTTCACTTCAACACTTAGTTCTAGGTAGTTACGGTAATCTAGTAGCTCTTCACCCAACACCTGAGGGGAACGCTGTCCCATGTCGATATGTGGATTCACACGTTGGAACAACTTCGCCATCGCTTCCGAGAAGGTAAAGCGTGAAGTCTCAAACAAATCTTTATGCTGTTCTTGTTGCGTTGCTAGGCCAGAAAGCAAGATCTCATGGCTTTCACGGATCTTCACGTTCAAACGAACGCCTTTCACTTGACCGAAGTAAATATTCGACAGGCCTTGGTTAAGCATGCGAATACGGTTTTGCTCACGCTGAATCGTCTTCTTGATGATGCTCGCAACCGATTCAGAGCTGATCGCTAAGCGGTTTTCACGCTGCGTTAGCTCTTCCGTTAGACGAGCTAGCTCCACTTCCATTTCTTCGATAGCTTCAACAGGATCATCTGTATGGATAATATCCTGACGAATTCGCTCACGAAGGTGCTGATACACAGCAATATAAAACAGTACTTTACGCTCTGGATGCGCGTTATCTTCCGATAGACGTAATGAATCACGTAAATCATCGTTATCCGCTACCGCTAAACGTAGCGCACCTAGTGATTTATCTGACATCGAGCGAAGCTCACCTGCCGACAGGTATGCGAGCTCACGTTTGTGTAAACGACGTTCAACATCATTTTCACGCGCTAAACGAAGTACAGAGCACCAACCCGCTTTAGCCGCCACGACGAAGGTACGAAGTTCAATGTACTCCTTCTGAACTTTCTTCAAGCGTTTAGCCAGACCTTTCATTTCAAGTTCTGTCGAAGTGATTGTGCGCTCGTATTCGCTCTTGCGGTTACGTGATGCATGCAAACGCTCTTGCAGCTCATCACGACGGCGTACAGCTCGCTCTTCTGAGCCTTCGTCCGCATTAACCCCAAACTCTTGCAACTCTTGCTTAAACTCTTGAACCGTTTCTAGCTTCGCTTGGTGTGAACTCTTCAATGCTGCCAATACTTGGTTGTATTGGTTCATTTGCTCACGAGCTTGCTTCAAGCCATCACGGCCTTTAGAACGAGCTTGCTCTGCCTGAACGAGTTTGCCTTTTAGCTGCTCGCTTAGCTCACTGCTCTTATTAAGTAGATCCACTGAATCTTGGTAAGCGAAGTAATGACGTCGTTCGATCAAATCCGACAACGCAAACATTTTAGTTTTCAACGCTTGTAACGCAGAATCAGCTTGCTGGTATTCTGTTTCCAGAGCTTCAAATTGCTCTGGATCAGCATCTAATGCAGAGACAATACCTTCTAACATTTCTAACGATTTAGAATGATTAGTAAGGAAAGATTTCGCCTCTGACAAGCGCTCTAATTGCGATTCAAGTTCAGACAAACGTTCAGTTAACGTTTCGTCTTCAATAATGCGCATCAGTGGTGCTAGCTTATCTAGCGTAGATAGAGCTTGCTTACTTGCTGCTAACTGGCTTCGTTGCTGTTGCTCTTTAGCGTTCAACTCTGAAATGGTACGACCAATGTTATTGCGTTTTTCACGTACGTTTGCCAATGCTTGTTCTGGATCGGCATCGAACGCGACTTGTAAGTGCTTAGCAACAAAGTTATTGAATGCTTGATACAAACGCTGAAGTTTTTGTGAATCAAATGCGGCCTTAGCGTGCTGCTCAACCACAATTTCACGTTCTTCACGCAGGCGTTCTAAACGCTGTTCACGTGCAGCACGGCCAAACAATGGAATTTCAGGGAAGCGCGAATAACGCATTTGACGATCATTAAGTTGAACGCATACCGCGCCTTCAAGTTCATCAGCATTGAATGAACTGTCATCAAACGCATCAACGTCACCCTCTAGAATATAAAGATCTTCTGGGCAGTCATCTAAGTCCACCAGCTTCTCTTTAATACCATCAAGATCCGACACGACAATCGCATGACGCGCAGGGCCGTACATAGCACTGAAATAAGGCGCATCATCTATCGTGATGTCGTCGTAAATTTCAGAAAGCAGTACACCACCCAATGTATCCGCCAAGCCTTTCAAACGTGGATCGTTTGAGCCACCCGGTGATGCTAAACGTTCAATTTCTTGCTCTAGTTCACCACGACGTTGAGACAATTTATCTTTAGCGATAGATTGTGTTTTCTCGTCTTGCAGAACTTGCTGCATTTGAGTCATCACCGCTTGGCTATCTTCTAGCTCGGCACCGCTCTGCTCTCTTAATTGTTCAAGCGCATCGTTCGCGGTGATCCATGCAGGAGCGACTGCTTCTAGTTTTTGGATCTGTTGAGTGAACTCTTGCTCTTGTCGGCGCTGCTCGCTTTTCGCTTCACGTAGCTCTTCTTGAGCAAACTCTAGAGTTTCGAGTTGCATCGCGTGGCGTTCACGTTCTTCTTCAAACGCCACTTCATCTGTAAGTGCAACGTTGTGCTGCTTTTGATACTCAGTCGCCAGTTGCTGGGCTTGGCGCTGCTGTGCACTATCGCGTTCCATATCACGATGTTGCGCACGCCATTGTTGCTCATTTTGAACAAGATGCTTAGCTTCGCGAGCTTTATTCAAAGCGTCCTTTGCGTATTGCGCTGCATCTCCACGAGCGATTTCGCCAACAATACTTTTAACTAACGCTAACGCTTTTTCAAATTGTGCGGATGCCGCAGAAGACATGTCTAACTTATGCTTCAGTGCGAGCAACGTTTGAGTGTTAGCTTCTTCTTGTGCTTTAAGCTCTGATACCAACGAAATAGCGCCTTCAGGCGTAATTGAAGGGTCTTCTAGCAGTGACTTGGTTTTTTCCAACGCTTGTACCGCTTGTTGGTACTGTAAAGCGCGAGTTTGCTGAACATCTAGCGCTTGCTGATAATCCGCTAGCTGAGTTTTCAGGCTATCTACTTCTTCTTCCGTGATTGTTGCTTGCTCTTCAGCAAGAAGCACGCGTTCCTGCGCTTCTTCAACAACCATCATCTGTTCTTCTAAACGCTCACTTAGCTCTTCTAGATCATCACTGTATCGAGCGATCTTTTCTTGCTGACGCAATGCAGTTTGAACGAGTTGCAAGTGATCTGAAGCCGCTTGGTAGTCTTGCTCCAAAGCAAATTCTTGATCAACTAAGATCTCTAGCTCTTCTTGAACACGATTCAGCAGGCTGTTTTGCTCTAGCAATGTTGTACGAGAACCAAATAGCTCGCCACGCAACTGCATGGTTTGATCTAACTTGTTACGACGGTCGTTCGCATGGCGCATATAATCTGCCGCTACGTAATTCGTCGATTCTGTGATCAGATGCTTGAATAAATCACGGTCAGCTTGCGTGGTTTTAATCGCTTCTAGCGTCATGCGGTTTTCGCGTAACGCCGATTCCATATCTTGGAACGCTTTCTTCACGCCACCGTTTTGAGGCAATAGGTAGTCACGTAATGAACGAGTGATCGCACTTGAAATACCGCCGTAAAGTGAAGCTTCTATCAGGCGATAAAACTTAGAACGATCGCTGCTGTTACGTAGTTTCTTCGGCACAACACCAAATTCAAACATTTGAGAATGGTATTCAACGATAGATGAGAACGCTTTGAAATGCGCGCCTTCGTATTGTGCAACGGCAGCCTTAACATCGTTTAGTTGGCATACGCGAGCATGATTGTCAGATACGTTTTCGATTAATACGTCTGTTGGTTTCACATGGCTTGGAAGCCCTTGAATAACAAACGGCTTAATGTCTACTTTCTTATCACGACCCGCAACTTGCTGTAACTTAACCGCAAATAACAGACGTTGATTACGCGAGTTCACGACATCTAATGCTGCATAACACGCGCCTGGCTGTAACTTACCGTAAAGCCCTTTATCACGAGACGACTGCGAGCTACCTGCTTCTGTTGTATTGCGGAAATGGAGCAAGCTTTGATCTGGGATCAAAGCTGTAATGAATGCTGCCATGGTCGTTGATTTACCCGCACCATTACCGCCTGATAATGTTGTTACCAAACCATCAATATCAAATGTACGTGCAAAAAAGCCGTTCCAGTTGATCATGGTTAGCGATTGATACTTACCTCTTTCAATCATGCTTCACCTTCCGCGGTTTTCTGCTCGTTTAGCATATCTGCTTCATTAAAAATATCTTGTTGGCTTTCATCCGTCAGTTCATCACTAGCGTCCGAACTTAACAAACTTCCTTGGTTCGGCTCAGGGGTGTGTACCACTGCTTCACCATCACGGATAAGACGCAGTTGAGCTTCTTTCATATCGTCGCCAACACGTACATCCGCACCAAAACGGAATACCGCTTCACTGATTCTAAATTTACCGGTTTCACCAATCGAAATGATCATGCCGATACGACGTAGACGACGAAGCGAAGTACGTACTTTTTCAAACAGCTTTTCTTTATCTAGATCAGAACCAGAAGCACGATTTGTCGCTAACTTCATTAACTTCTTCTCATCTGCCAGTGCAAGCATTTCTTCGTACAATTCTTGATTAGTGAAGATGCCTTCATGCGCTAAGCGCTCTGGGCTCAAATATAGGAAACACAGTACCTTACCGACCAGCATATCGAGTTCGGAAAGGACACTACGGCTGATCAGCGATGTAGAACGAGGGCGCAAATAAAAGAAGCCTTCAGGCGCTTTCACTAGCTCTGTGTTGTAGCGTTGATAGAAATGCGCTAATTCTGTTTCAAAGTCAGACAGTAACGCGTGGTTATCCAGGTCTTCACTTGATACGTGTTTACCCGCACGAAGCATGCTATCAAGTGCTGGAAACAGAGGGTTTGCGATCGCTTTAACCAGTTTTTCTGGCATGTAATCGTCAGTATTTGTTAATGACATTTGCTTGTACCTTTGCACCAAAATCGTTAATAGCCTGCCAATCGGGCTGAATTGCCTGATAGTCAGACGCTGAATAACCTAAGCGCACAGCTTGGTCGACAACAATTCTGGCTAAATCAAAATGGTGAGTTCGTGGGTGTTCAGCGAGGTAATCGCGTAGTACTAACCCAAGATCAATTGGTGAGCCCTGCTCTTTGTGAACTTTTAACATCGCAGCGATGCGTTCAGAAAGTTGATCGTTCACCTGTTCAAACTCTTCATACTCCACTTCTAATGGAGCTTGGCCTGTCACTTCGTCATCGCGAAGTACTAAGGCTTCGTCACGTAGATCGGTTAGCCTTTCTGCGTCTGCGTATGTTAGGTACCAAGGCGCATCAAAATAGTCCGTAACAGACTGACGTAGTCTTTGACTAAATGCGCGATTTTTATCCATATCGATCGCAGTACGGATAAACTTATGTACGTGACGGTCATAGCCGATCCAAAGATCAATAGCTTGCTGGCCCCAACTAGTAATGCGGTCGAGTTTCATCTGTAGTCCAAACAGAGTTTCCCCGACAAAATCTAGTTCGGTGTCGCCATAAACGATCTCTTGAATATCTAAAATTTGCGTTTGCAGTTCGTCACCGGCTGCCTGCAATGTATCTTGTAGTTCTTTCAGCGTCGCTGAAGTTTCAGATAACAAGGCTTCACAGTTATTGATCGCTTCACGCCAGTCTTTATTTAAAAGATCAGCAATCTGCTGTTTCACTGTTTGCTGCTGTTCATCCATGACCCTTTGGTTTAAATCAATCTGGTCAAAGATTTCGCCTACCGAATACTTAAGAACTCCGTATACGTTTTTCTTCCAATGCCCTGGCGTCCCACCTTTCTGAGCGGCTTCTATCGCTTTTGCCATTTCATCGGCAACCATAGTGAGCTGAATAGACAGCTTAAGCTTAGAAAATTGGCGGTGACGTAAGTAGTAATCTGTTATCCCAATAGCAAGCGGAGACAAGCGGTAGATGCTGGCGCCATCGGTAATTTCACTGGTAAAACGGCTAATGAGCTTTTGTTTTACCAGTTCATTAATAGCGTTGTTAGCTCGGAATGCAGATGCATCTCCAGTTTCTTCAAACATACGAGTGACAATAGTAAACGCATCATGCAGTTCACCTTCACCTAGTTCTTCATCAAACCTTTCATTGCTTAGTACAGCGACTGCAATTAAAAACGCCAGTCGTTCTGGCGAAAGGTTTAAAGCGAAATCGTGTTGCTTGACCCAGCCCACCAACTCATCAATCGGCTGCTCTTCGGCAGTTTGAGTCATTTCACTCATTGTTGTTCCTGTTGCTGTTTTAATACCGTACTCTTTAAAACCTTATCCATGTTTCTTTGCCCAAACATGAATATATCGACCTAAAGATAGGTATGGCTCTTGTCGGCACAATTGCTTTTCAAGGGCTAATACATCTTCAAATTCATAATCACCCATATACTCCATATTGCCTATGTAGTCACTAAACGAACGAATTCCTGATTTTCCCTGAATATCAAAACCAGCAGATTCGATCCACTGGTAAACATCTTCTGGCTTCAACCCTTTCTGTGGCTGCAGCTTAAATCTTTTTCTATGTGGCATGCCATTCAATACATGCGGGATATTGCCACAAATCACATTTTTCAATACAAGCCCGTGATGGTTATAGAACATAATGGACGCAACGCCACCTGGTTTGACTTGCTCCAGCAGTATATCTAATGCTTCTTTGGGATCCGCTAGCCACTCCATGACGGCATGAAACATCACCATATCGACCTTATCATCGAGGTGCTCTGCAATGTTTTGTACTGGGGAGTGGATCAGCCGATACTGCTCAAGCAACCCGTTCTTTTCAATGTCCTGCTCAGCTAAACTCAGCATTTCCGAAGATAGGTCACACAACGCCACGTGATGACCAAGAGCCGCTATCTTTTGCGACATTTGCGCCAACCCGCCGCCAGCATCCAGAATATTTAATGGCCTTGTTTCGGAAGGAACCTCACTTAATGCGAGCTCTAAATCTTCCCATACAATGATCTGACGAATCTCTCCTTTGTCAGAGCCGTAAATATTTTTTGCAAATTTGTGGGCAATATCGTCGAAATTACGGTCTTCAGTCACGGTTACTTGAGTTAATATATCCAATCGTGCCTGCTATTCTGTCACAGGAATTTCAGGAATAAAGAGGAGAACCCTCTTTTTACTACCAAGTGGTGTTTTTTCGGACTATTCGCATATGTTTGAGCTGAAAAAAGTAGTGTCATCTTTATTGATGCCGCTACCAGCAATGTTAATTCTCGCTTTTCTAGGCTTAGCCCTAGTTATGTTTACTACTCGTAGGAAGACAGGATGTCTTGTAATCTTGACTTCACTATGCGGTATTTTCCTTATTTCTTTCCAGCCCGTTTCTTCTCGTCTCCTTATGCCAATGGAAAGACAATATTCTGTTTTCTTACCAGTCGATAAGACCATCGACTTTGTAATGGTGCTTGGCAGCGGCCATGTGGTTGATGACCAGATCCCGCCAACATCAGAGCTTAGCCGCACAGGGCTAATGCGCTTAAGCGAAGGCATTCGCATTATGCGTATGTATCCTGGCGCTAAGTTAATTCTTTCCGGCTATGGCGGGGATACCCAAGTCAGTAACGCTCGAATGATGGCAAAAGTCGCACTGGCACTAGGTGTCTCTAAGCCCGACATTATTTTGCTAGAAACAGCAAAAGATACGTGGGAAGAAGCACGTCAAGCGGCAGCTTTCGTTCAAAACAAGAAAATTGTACTCGTTACTTCCGCTAGCCATATGGAAAGAGCACTAAATGAGTTCCAATCAGCTGGGGTCACTCCTCTCCCAGCTCCGACTAACTTCTTAGCTCATAAGAATCCGAATGGTTCATTCCCTAGCTATATGCCTAAAGCGGTCAATTTAGAACAAACCGAACGCTACTGGCACGAAACAATGGGGCTAATGTGGCAGCAGTTACGTGATTGGATAGATGTCGCGGAGCCTACCACCGCTGAATAGCTCACCAATATGCAGACACAAAAAAGCCGAGGATTACCTCGGCTTTTTTATTTTTGCTAACAAATATTAATCGCCAGCGAACATGTAACCTTCGCCATGAACCGTCACAAAAATTTGTGGATTCTTTGGGTCAAACTCCATCTTAGCGCGCATGCGACGAATCAATACATCAATAGTGCGATCATTAGGCGCATCCACTCGATGGCTGATCATATTCAAAATACGCTCACGACTAAGTACCTGATTAGGATACGACGATAACGCGACTAACAGCTCGTACTCGGCCTTAGTTAGCTTAACTGGTTCACCGTTCTTACTTAACGCACGGCGTGGAATATCAAACGTCCATTCGCCAAAACGTACAATGTTTTCGTTTGTGCTTTCTTCTACGGTTTGCTCAGAGACATTGCGTGCAGCGGAAATTCTCCACAACAGGTTTTTAACTCGAACCAGCAATTCACGAAGTTCAAATGGTTTGGTGACATAATCATCGGCTCCCATTTCTAGGCCAACAATCTTATCAATGCTATCCGTGCGTCCAGTAACCAAAATAATGCCAATATCTGATTGGCTACGTAGCTCTCTGGTCAGCATCAACCCATCTTCTCCTGGAAGGTTGATATCTAACATCACTAGATCGACATTATTGTTGTCCAATACGTCTCTCATTTGAGCTCCGCTTTCCGCTTCACTTACAGCGTACCCTTCATTTTGGAAGTAACCTACAAGTTTACTACGGGTTACCACATCGTCTTCAACGACTAATACGTGATAGCTCATCTACACCACTTTTCTTATTTAATAGTTTCACTGACTATTCTATTCATAACTAGTAACAATTCTAGTAGCAGCTATGATAAAAACCAGAAACCTGAACCTTTTTTGATGCAAGACAAGCTTAAACCTTGCTATTTAGCTGACTAAGCAATTCAATATACTGTTATAGCAACTCTGCGAAATACTTCGCTTAACTTTGCCTAGATCTAATTAGGAGCAAATAGATGCAAGAAACTAAAGCATTCAATGAGAAACGTGCTGAAATATACTGGTGGCTTTCAAGTTTGTTCGCCAAAGAGCTGACTCAAGAAGAATTAGATAACTACCACTCAGTTGAAATTCGCTCATTCTTATCTGGGCTTGGTGAGAACGATACGCTTAAGCCTTCTGTTGATTCATTAGTCGATGCTCTAAACCGCCTACAAACTCGAGAAGATGCACAACTTGAGCTCGCAGCAGATTTTTGCGATCTATTCTTAAAATCAGATAAGCACGGGGCTCTACCATACGCGTCTATGTACATCGGCGAATCAAAGCTTTTGAATGGCAAGCCTGCTCAAGAGATGGAAAAGATCATGGCGCAACATGGCGTTGGGGTGAATGAAGATTTAAAAGAGCCAGCCGATCATCTAGCGATCGAATTAGACTTTCTTGGTAATCTGATTATCCGCTCAAACGAGCTCGAACAAGAACGTCATATGGAAGATGCGTTTATCGAGCAAAAAACATTTATCGTCGAGCAACTTCAATCTTGGTTACCCCAATTCCAAGCTAAGTGCAGCGAGTTCGATACCTTCGGATTCTATTCAAGCGTGGCGTCTCTGCTAGTGGCATTCTGCGAGTTAGACTGCGATTACCTAACTGGCGAGTAATAATTTGTTTCCTTTCGGAAAGAAAAATAGCAAATAATTGTCACAATTCACCCAGAAAACTGGGTGAGTTGTATTGCGACTAGTGGTGAGTCAGTCTAAAATTGTGATCGCAAACGATAAAATATGAAACAGACTCAAAATGCCAAGATTGAATAAATTCAACATGCATTTTGGTGTTAATACAGGCCGCTCAATTCAGCGGTTTTTTGTTTTTTAACACTTTATACCGAAAGAGGCTTACCAAGATAAGTTTCTTAATCTGGTAGCTTTACGGCTACTTTGCTGCCCCCAGTTATGGGAAGAAGTAGCTACTAACAGGATAACACCATGGCCACAATTAAAGATGTCGCTCGACTAGCGGGCGTATCAACTACAACGGTTTCTCACGTAATTAACAAAACCCGTTTCGTTGCTGAAGCGACACAAGAAAAAGTAAACAAAGCGGTAGATGAATTAAATTACGCACCAAGCGCGGTAGCACGAAGCTTAAAATGTAATACCACTCGAACGATCGGTATGCTGGTAACTCAATCGACCAACCTATTCTTCTCTGAAGTTATCGATGGCGTAGAGAGTTACTGCTATCGCCAAGGCTACACACTAATTTTGTGTAATACTGGCGGTATCTACGAGAAACAACGTGACTACATCCGCATGCTTGCAGAGAAACGCGTAGATGGCATTTTGGTAATGTGTTCTGACTTAACAGAAGAACTACGAGAAATGCTGGATCGTCATTCAGACATCCCTAAAGTGGTCATGGATTGGGGCCCAGAAAGCTCACAAGCCGATAAGATTATCGACAACTCGGAAGAAGGCGGCTATTTAGCAACTAAGTATCTTCTGGATAAAGGTCACACTGATATTGCATGTTTAAGCGGTCACCTAGACAAAGCAGCTTGTAAAGAACGTATAGCCGGTTACCATCGTGCACTAAATGAAGCCAATATTGCAGTTAACGAAGATTGGATCATTGAAGGTAACTTCGAATGTGATACCGCTGTTATTGCAGCGGATAAGATCGTTGCTATGGATAAGCGTCCAACGGCTGTGTTCTGCTTCAACGACACTATGGCACTTGGCTTAATGAGCCGACTACAGCAAAAAGGCCTCAATATTCCAGACGATATTTCGGTTATTGGCTACGACAACATCGAGCTTGCCGAGTACTTCTCACCACCTCTTACGACTATTCACCAACCTAAACGTCGTGTGGGCAAAAACGCCTTTGAAATTCTATTAGAAAGAATTAAAGACAAGGATCACGAGAAGCGCGTTTTCGAAATGCACCCAGAGATTGTAGAAAGAAATACAGTTAAGAAACTTAACTAATTGTTTAATAAGTCGAAGCGTATAATTTTATGCGCTTCGGTCGTATTACGAAAATGCATCCAGTTGCATTTATCGCAATCAATTTATCGAAGCAATATCACACTTTCACATACATAGTGTGAGCTTTGTTCAACAAAAGCACTTATCCTATAAATGTCACGCACAGGGCAAATTACTTGAAAGAGTAAGACGCAAAGCTTCCGGCCTAACCTAATTAGCTTTTAGCAATAATAGCTTTTGGTATGGTAGCGGGGTTACCGATGGCAAAATGCAAGATTTACTCCTAACTGACAAAGTTTCATCATCATTTTGCTAATCTCTCGGACCTGATTATTTGGTGGCGTAATTCAAATACACCGAGATAAATAACATGGATAAACCAATACTAAAGGACTCGATGAAACTATTTGAGTCGCTTGGAAAAATAAAATCACGTTCGATGTTTGGCGGATTCGGCCTATTCGCTGATGAAACTATGTTTGCCCTTGTGGTAAACGATCACCTTCATATTCGCGCAGATAAACACACATCGAAAGAATTTGAACAACAGGGCTATCAGCCTTATGTTTACAAAAAACGTGGCTTCCCAGTTGTAACAAAATACTTTGCCTTAACTGATGATGTATCTGTAAATCAAGAGACTATCTTATCAATGGCGAAAACCTCTTTAGGTTATGCCAAAGAAGAGAAAGCCGAGCAATCATCCGCGAAACCAACTCGATTAAAAGATCTACCTAACTTACGCTTAGCAACAGAACGCATGTTGAAGAAAGCGGGCATCGACTCTGTCGAACAGCTTTATGAAACTGGAGCAGCCAAAGCGTATGATGCAATCCGACAGTCTCACTCTTCATCGGTAAGTCTAGAACTTTTATGGGCACTGGAAGGTGCGATAAATGGTACCCATTGGTCAGTGATCCCTCAGCAACGACGGGAAGAACTGATAACCCATATCAATTAGTTTCAATATTAAAGATTCAAAGCCACAATGTTCATTGTGGCTTTTTTTATATAAGCTTGAAATATAAATGACTGTTTACCTGTCTCACTATATTAGAAACACTCATTCAGAAACGAGAGGATGTATAAATGAGTAAAAAAATGATTTTGGGAATTGTATTGGTTGCAGTGATTGTTTTTCTAGGAATCAACTTTGGACAATACCTCACTCTCGAGAATGCGAAAGCACAGCAAGCATTACTCAATGAATCCATTGAGAATAATTTCTTAGTCGCGGCTGTGACTTACTTCGTTGCCTACGTACTTATCACTGCCTTTTCGATACCCGGGGCTGCTGTAGTTACCCTGCTAGGCGCTGCGTTATTCGGATTTTGGACCAGTTTAGCTTTAGTGTCGTTTGCAAGTACCATTGGCGCGACTCTAGCGTTTTTGAGCAGCCGATTCTTGTTAAAAGATTGGGTACAGAATAAGTTCGGAGATAAACTAGAGACTATCAATAAAGGCGTTGAAAAAGATGGAGCGTTTTATCTATTTTCGTTACGTCTAATCCCGGTATTCCCATTTTTCCTAATTAACTTGCTGATGGGTCTTACTCCTATCAAAGTTTCTCGCTACTACCTAACTAGCCAACTAGGCATGCTTCCAGGAACCGCGGTATATTTGAATGCGGGGACTCAATTAGCAGAAATCGACTCGTTGTCTGGTATTGTTTCACCATCAGTTTTAGTTTCATTTGCTTTGTTAGGTCTATTCCCAATCATTGCCAAATGGCTTATGTCAAAGTTTCGCTCACAACCGGTCGCTGAATAATGAAAATATTTGTCGCTAAGAATCCAGCCGAAGCTCATATCGTTTGTGGCTTACTGCAAACGGAAAATATTCAATGTGAGGTTCGTGGTGAAGGGCTGTTTGGATTAAAAGGGGAAATCCCCTTCTCTGACGATACTGACCCATATGTTTGGCTCGCAAACCCAGAGCACAAACTGGTAGCAGAAGCTATCGTCAGTGATTACCGAACTCAAAGTCTAGCAAGTAACACTACATCTTGGATTTGTGAAAGTTGTAATGAAGAAAATGAGCCCCAATTTGGGGCTTGTTGGCAATGCGGAGCTTCATCGCCTTTGTGATAGCAGCTAAGCTTCGATTTGCTTTTTGATGAAATCAATAGAGCGCTTGTTGAACTCTTCAGGCTGCTCTACATTACACACGTGGCCACAATCAGGGATTTCATGTAGCTCACTCGACTCATGTACCGCCACCATCTCTTTCACTGGTTGGATAAACATGTAGTCTCTTTCTCCCATCAAATACAACGTTGGAATAGGCAGTTCTCTGTCTTTAAAGTAGCGCATCAACGGGTTCACATCCGCTGTTAAAATGAACCAACGCTTAAACTCCTTTTGACAAAGCTTCTTCGCTTCTCGAATGAAAAGGTGTCTTGACTCTTTTTGGCTACGTTGCGGCATTACAATGTACGCAAAAAGACTGTAAAGCCACATATAAGGAATTATGTGCTTACTTAAGTTGCCCAATTGGACCAAGACTTGAGAACGGGTATTTAAACGTGTTACAGCGCCTCCCAGGACCATAGAGCGAACTCGTTCGGCTGCAAGCTCAGCAACGTTTCTCACAATGATCGTGCCGAGTGACATCCCCACAAAATGCGCTGAGCGAATTTTTAAATGATCCAGGACTTTTAATATGTCTAAAGTGACTGTTTTGAAAGTGTATCGATTACTAATTAGTTCTTTGAGAAATTGATTCGATTTCCCATGACCACGAAGGTCAATTAACAACAGATTAAAATGTTGCTTGTACGCTTTGATCTGTTTGAACCAAATGGATGAACTGCCACCAGCTCCGTGAACAAATACCACCCACTCATCGCTCGTTGGGTGTTGAAATGTTTTATGGAATAACAAAGCTTCAGTCATAATAATATTTTTATAATCGATACTAAAAAATTGAAGATGAAGACTATCACAATTCCTTACGTATAAAGTGATAACTCTGTCAATCAAACAATATCTTTGATGAATAGTAGTGGTGTATTTTGTACATTACTTCTTCAGTAATTCCTAGTTCCAATTTCGATAATTGACTGACATCTGACCACAAAAAAAGACGCGTATCAGCGTCTTTTTTTAAATGTTTCCAAGAAATACGTTTTAAAATGCAGTTTGATACATAGACAAGTATTCCTTCGCTGCATCATCCCAACTGAAATCTTGTTGCATTGCGTACAATTGTAAACGTTTAATTTCAGCCGGGGATTGAGCGTAAAGCAGTAAAGAGCGCAGTAACACGATCAACAAGGCTTCAGGTGTTGGTTCAATGAATGAAAAGCCTGTCGCTACCTCTGGGGTTTCATCGTAGTTATTAACGCTATCTTTTAGTCCACCAACTGCACGTACGATAGGTAGCGTGCCGTAAGCCATACTATAGATTTGATTCAACCCACAAGGTTCAAATTCAGAAGGCATCAAAAAGAAATCAGATCCGGCTTCTACCAAGTGCGCTAGATCATTGTTGTATGCTTCGATAAAGGCGAACTTGTCTGAATGCATTGCCGCGACTTCTTTTAACTGGCTCGCTAGAACAGGATCGCCTGTGCCTACTACCACTACCTGCAGATCATTTTTCAAGAACTGCTCGATAATTGGAAGCAAGTAATGCACACCTTTCTGGTTAGTCAGTCTACAAACCATACCATATACAGCACAATCTCTACTTGGGAGCCCTACCTTACTTTGCAAAGCTTGTTTACAAGCGTTTTTGCCACGAACCATACTTTGCTGAGTCGCTTTGTAGTTCTTAGGCAATGCACTATCAGTCTCAGGGTTCCAAGCACTGTAGTCACAGCCATTTAGAATACCAAAAAGATCGTCTGTTCGATGTTGGAACTCTCCAGCCATTCCATGACTACCGAGCTCTGTTTTTAACTCTTCAGCATAAGTTGGACTAACCGCATTGATCTTATCCGCGCACATAACGCCCGCTCTAAGCATAGTGACATGCGTGTCGCTTACCGCAGCCTCAGGAACATTACGGCTGTGCATTTCAGGTAAGTTTTGTACTTCGTCGTAACTAAACACACCTTTAAACACGGCATTATGGATGGAGATAACACTGCGCATGCCTTGATAAAACTCATCTTGGCTATAGCGAGCTTTTAGTAGATAAGGGACAAACCCCGTATGCCAATCGTTCGCATGCACGACATCTGGTTTGAAACCTAGTTTAGGTAACATATCTAAACTTGCGGCACTGAAAAACGAGAAACGTTCCCCATTGTCGGTATAGGCTTGGTTATTTTCCGCATACATTTCTGGACGATCGAAATACTTCGCACAATCAATAGCGAAAACTTCAACGTCATCTACATAGAGTTTTTTTACTTGATAAGCAGTATGAGGCCAGTGAGTAAGCTCTGTTGAAAGAATAACTTCTGCTGACTCAATATTTGAGATTTTACTGTAGGCAGGAATTGTAACGCGAACATCTTGTTCTAAGTTCTGTAGAGCTTTAGGCAGAGCCTTGGCAACATCAGCCAAGCCTCCACTTTTAATCAAACCTTCTACTTCTGACGCTACAAATAGTACCGAAAACGTCTTAGTAACCAACACGGGCTCCTTTAGGAATAACAACTACACCATCTTCTGAAACATGGTAATGCTTTTTGTCTTCCTGAAGGTTAACACCGATTTGTGTACCTGGTGCTATATCTGCATCTTTGTCGATAATTACACGACGTAACACACAACCTTCGCCTACTTTAACATCGCCTAGCAAGATGCTTTGGCTGATATCACAAGCTGATGCGATATTACTACGGAAACCTAGTACACACTTTTCAATACGAGAGCCACGAACCAAGCTACCGTTACAGACTAAGCTATCGATAATTTGTACACGCCCGTTGTCCGAGTCAGAGAAAGTAGCTGGTGGCAGTGGTGGATAGTAAGTATGAAGTGGCCATTTACGATTATACAGTGAGAAAGGAGCATCTTTCTCTAGTAAATCCATATGCGCTTGCCAGTAAGCGTCGATTGTACCAACATCGCGCCAGTACACTTCTTCTCGCTCACCTGTAATGCGGTTAGTGCTGAAATCATAAACAAACACATCTCCGCGAGGGAACATGTTTGGAATAATATCTTTACCGAAATCGTGTGACGAACCTTCTTTATCAGCATCTTCAATCAATTCAGCAAACAGGTTTTTCGCTTCAAAAACGTAGTTGCCCATTGATACCAATGCAGACTCAGGATCACCTGGAATAGGCTTAGGGTTCGCTGGCTTTTCTTCAAAGCCAATCATGCGCCCTTCGGCATCTACTTCGATAACACCAAACTCAGACGCTTCAGCCAATGGCATGCGAAGTGCTGAAACCGTTAACGATGCTTCTTTTTCTTTGTGGAAGTCAAGCATCTGCTTAATGTCCATTTTGTAGATGTGGTCAGAACCAAAAATACACACCTGCTCTGGCTCTTCCAGTTCCATAAAGCGGAGGTTTTGGTAAATCGCATCTGCAGTTCCTTCATACCAACGTTTGCCTGTACGCATTTGCGCAGGAATCGGGTCGATGAAACGGTCTGTAATTCCGCTGATATTCCAACCTTTTTTCATATGGTGGAATAGCGATTGTGATTTGAACTGAGTTAACACGTAGATCTTCATTAGATCGGCATTAACAAAGTTATTTAAAGCGAAATCAATTAGACGGTAGCTACCACCGAAAGGAACTGAAGGTTTACTACGGGATTCGGTTAAAGGACGTAAACGTGAACCTTCACCGCCAGCAAGAATCATTCCCAATACACCAGCCATTTTATTCTCCATATATTTATAGCTTGTCAGTTATTGATGTTTACAACGAGGAGGCCTCAGGGGACGTAAACACCAACTATGGTTTTCGGTACTTAGCAGATATTCATTTTGATAGGTGAAACAAAACTAAGCCAAACGTTGTAATATGTGCACTATTCTTTGCACTTTGTTTCTTATAATTTATCGATTTCTCTACCGAATTCAATTTTAAATACGCCATTCCGTGTTATTGGTATCAATTGCTTTTCTAACTCTTAAGCTAGCTCACACAACAAAAGCCTTAGCTTACAAGATATTAACAGCAACTAAACACAACCCTATACAAAGGCGATTTTGAAACTGAATTAGGATATTTAAAAGTCGTTACAGCAATGTGACACATATGAAACTACATTTACAGAGATTAATGTAATTTTAATTCAGTTTCGTCACCTAAATACACGAAACCACTGAGTCATCATTCAACATTTCAGCCATGAATATATAGACAAAAAAAAGCAGCCAATCGGCTGCTTTTCGTTTTTATTTTTCTTTTGGCTTTTTACGTTTGTCCGTGATTTCCCACTTACCGTCTATGTAAAGAGCTGTCCAACCCGATGGCTTACCATCACTCTCAGTACGTACGTAATTCTCTTTAGACTTACGGCTAAAACGAACGACTGTCGGCTTACCGTCTGGGTCTGCAACTGGAGCTGTCGTTAAGTACTGGAACTTAGGAGAAATTCTATCTTTAAATCGAACCAACTCTTCCACTAACGGAGCACGAGTCTCGCGCGATTTAGGGAAGTTACTCGCTGCCATGAATAAACCAGAAGCGCCGTCTCGCAATACAAAATACGCATCCGAGTTTTCACAAGGCAATTCAGGGAAATGTACCGGGTCTTCTTTTGGCGGCGCAACTTCACCGTTCTTAAGAATCTTACGAGTATTCTTACAGTCTTCACTCGTACAATCCATGTACTTACCAAAACGACCGTTTTTCAGAACCATGTCGGAATTACATTTGTCACACTCAACAACAGGGCCGTCATAACCTTTCACTTTGAATTCACCATGCTCAACTACATAGCCTTCACAGTTAGGGTTATTACCACAAACGTGCATTTTACGTTTGTCATCGATTAAGTAAGCATCCATCGCTGTTTCACAGATTGGACAGCGCTTTTTAGCGCGAAGTGCAGCCGTTTCAACGTCTTCTTCCAGAACGTTAATAATGCCTTCTTCATCACCTAGGTTAATCGTGGTTTTACAGCGCTCTTTCGGTGGCAATGCATAGCCTGAACAACCCAAGAAAACACCTGTTGAAGCTGTTCTAATACCCATTGGACGGCTACATGTCGGACACTCGATATCTGTCTCAACAATATGGTTAGGCTTCATACCACCAGACTCTTCATCTAAGTCTGCTTTCTCTAAGTCGCCTGTAAAATCTGTAAAGAAGTTATCTAGAACGCCTTTCCAGCTTGTTTCACCTTCCGCGATTTGGTCCAACTTTTGTTCCATTCGAGCGGTGAAATCATAGTTCATTAGGTCATTGAAGCTGCCATCTAGACGGTCAGTAACAATCTCACCCATTTTCTCAGCATAGAAGCGACGCTGTTCCACTTTCACATAACCACGATCTTGAATCGTTGAAATGATCGATGCGTAAGTAGATGGGCGTCCAATACCACGCTTTTCTAATTCTTTAACCAGCGCCGCTTCCGTGAAACGTGCTGGCGGCTTAGTGAAGTGCTGCTTAGGATCGAGTGTAACCAAATCTAACTTGTCGCCAATTTGCACTGAAGGAAGAATAGTATCTTCATTCTTGCCCATTGGACGTTGAACGCGAGTCCAACCGTCAAATTTCAGAATTCGACCTTTAGCTTTTAGAGTGTACTCTTCAGCTTTCACACTAATTGTTGTTGAATCGTATTGCGCTGGAGTCATCTGACAAGCAACAAACTGATTCCAAATAAGCGAATAAAGCTTGTGTGCGTCTGCATCTACGCCTTTAAGGTCATCAGATAGTACGTCTACACTTGATGGACGAATCGCTTCGTGAGCCTCTTGTGCGCCTTCTTTACTGCCATAAACCAGTGGTTTCTCAGGTAAATATTTACCTCCGAATTCACTGTTAATGTATTCACGAGCCGCGTCGACTGCTTCTGAACTTAAGTTCGTCGAATCAGTACGCATATATGTGATGTAACCTGCTTCATAAAGACGCTGAGCTAACATCATTGTTTTCTTTACGCCGTAGCCTAAACGAGTACTCGCAGCCTGTTGAAGCGTCGAAGTAATATACGGTGCAGACGGCTTACTTTTCGTTGGGCGGTCTTCACGTTTACACACTTCATACTTAGCTTTCTCTAGTACAGAAAGAGCCGAATTAGTTTGCGCTTCATTTTCTGGCTTGAAAGCGACTCCGTCTTTCTGAGCGACTTGTAACCTAAAGTCAGACTTATCCGTCGTTTTAGTATCGGCATGAATATCCCAAAACTCTTCTGGGATAAACGCATTGATTTCGCGCTCACGTTCAACTAGCAGCTTTACTGCCACCGACTGAACACGGCCAGCAGACAAGCCACGAGCTACTTTTTTCCAAAGTAATGGAGACACCATGAAACCCACAACACGGTCCATGAAGCGGCGTGCTTGTTGAGCGTTAACCCCATCCATATTCAACTCACCTGGAGTTTCAAATGCTTGCTGGATAGCGTTTTTTGTAATTTCGTTAAAAACAACTCGTTTGTATCGCGCTTCATCGCCACCGATGATCTCACGAAGGTGCCATGCGATAGCTTCTCCTTCGCGGTCCAAATCGGTTGCGAGATAAACATGGTCAGCGTCTTTGGCCAGTTTTTGTAGTTCCGCTACTACTTTTTCTTTACCCGGAAGGATTTGATAATTTGCATCCCAATCCTGATATGGGTTAATGCCCATCTTTTTAATAAGCGCTTTGCGGTCTTTTTCTTTCTTGATACGAGCCTTCTCTTCTGGGCTCATACCTTTTGTTGAAACTGCTGCGGCTTTCTTACCAGTGCTTTGACCTGCCGTTGGTAAGTCACGGACGTGACCTACACTCGACTTAACGACAAAGTCTTTACCAAGATATTTATTAATAGTTTTGGCCTTGGCTGGCGACTCCACTATAACGAGCGATTTACCCATAATTGACTCTAACGTCCTTAATCACGACGCTTAAACTCCAACTGAATATCATTTGGGTTTTTGCGCACGATGTTCTAATTTATTGCTTCTTTTTTTACTATTGTGCGAGATTACAAGAAGATCAACCGCTTTTTTCAAAATTGGATCTGATTGCTCGACAAATCGACGACTTACCAATGCAAGGAACATGGTAAAAGGCAGTAGCTCACCGCCCAATAATTATTGAAGTGTAGAACTGAAAACCCAGCAACACCCAATTAAGTTGCGCCTATACTATGCGTGTCATAGATTCAAACGCGAACTTCATTCAATGATTTTTGCCATAAATCACAAAATAATTTCTGTATATTCAAAAATGACAACGCTATGTGTTGTCATATCATTGAAACTTACGCTTGAATTCATACACTATCAGGCAATTGTTCCTCAGTGAGAAAAACAAATGACTGCTAAGAAGGCGATAACTGAATTCGATCTGCTATTAATCGCAAATCAGATAATTCAAGAGCACGACGATTACATTGAAGGTATGCGTGCAGACAGCGTTTCAGAAAAAGATGAGGTGCTCGTATTTAAAGGGGAATATTTCCTAGACGCAAACGGCCTTCCAACGGCTAACACCACAGCTGTATTCAACATGTTCAAGTACTTAGCACACCATCTTTCAAAAGAGTTTACGCTCACAAAGTAGTGCCCAGCTAAAGTAAAAAGCTTGCCAGAAGGCAAGCTTTTCTATTATTGACTCAGCATCTTTAGCTTATCAAAGTAATCAGGGAACGTTTTAGAGGTACACCCTGGATCATTGATCGTTACTGGCGTATCACTCAACGCAACCAATGAGAAACACATTGCCATACGATGGTCATCATATGTATCAATCTTCGCATGCGTTAATTTCTCAACCGGATTTACAATGATGTAGTCCTCACCTTCTTCTACATCAGCACCAACCTTGCGAAGTTCGGTCGCCATTGCAGCTAAGCGATCGGTTTCTTTTACACGCCAGTTATATACGTTACGAATAGCCGTCGTGCCTTTAGCAAACAGAGCAGTGGTCGCAATTGTCATCGCAGCGTCTGGGATATGATTGTAATCCATATCAATACCTTGCAGCTCACCACAACGAGAAATCACATAATCATCACCCCACTCAATTTCAGCGCCCATTTTTTCTAAAGCATCTGCAAATTGAATGTCACCTTGGATACTATTTTTGCCGATACCCGTTACCTTTATCTCGCCACCTTTGATTGCAGCAGCAGCCAAAAAGTAAGAAGCAGATGAGGCGTCACCTTCCACCAAAAAGTCACCTGGCGCTACGTAGCTTTGCCCTGCCGGGATAACAAACTCTTGGTAGTCCTTGTTAACAACTTCCACACCAAACTGCTTCATGATGTGCAGTGTAATATCGATATAAGGTTTTGAAACTAACTCACCTTCTATCTTAATACTCACTTCGCCTTCAGCAAGAGGAGCCGACATTAAAAACGCGGTTAAAAATTGGCTTGAAATAGAACCATCAATAGAAACCGAACCACTCTTTAACCCAGTGCCTTTAATCTTTAACGGTGGGTAGTTTTCGTTTTCTAAGTATTCGACGTCTGCGCCTGCGGTACGTAATGCATCAACTAGGTGCCCAATAGGGCGCTCCTTCATTCTTGGTTCACCAGTAAGTACGTACTCACCTTTGCCAAGGCACAATGCAGCAGCTAATGGGCGCATCGCGGTACCTGCGTTACCTAAAAAGAGTTCTAGCGCTTCATCAGATTTAAATGCTCCACCTAAACCTTCAACTTCACAAACCGTTTTATTGTCAGACAGTTTGTAGTTTACACCCAGCTTAGTTAACGCATTTAGCATATGGCGGATATCATCACTATCCAGCAGATTGGTTAATCGCGTAGTGCCTTTAGACAACGCAGCCAGTAGTAATGCACGGTTTGAAACACTCTTAGAGCCAGGAAGGTTAACTTCCCCACTCACTTTTTGAATTGGTTGTAACGTTAGGCTTTCCATTAAATGTAATAGTCCTTGCATCGCTAGCTCAGTTTTACTGTTTATTTAGACTAAGTGATAAAGCGATGAATAATTCTTCGTACTAGCAGACTATCTAAAATCAAACTCGAACTCCAGAGCTAATACGACGATAAAAGGTGAATATTTAAGCAACTAAACTGGCGATTATTCTAATAAGCCAAATCAACGCGTACGCCATCATTAAAATATAGGATTCTTACTTCATCCCCACGATTAAAAAGCATGTGTTTATCGGCGTCCTGAATAACATCGATAAGCTTACCGTTATCGGTCGCGATGAGAATTTCTACCAGTTTATACTCAACTTTATATTGGGTATTGGCTCTGTTCCTCGCAACACCTGCGCCAGCAACCGCACCAACAGCGGTCGCGACTTCTTTACCTGTACCGCCACCGAATTGATTGCCAATTAAGCCACCAACCGCTGCGCCAAGTAATGTTTCCCAGCCACTTGCCTGAGATTGAACGATTTCTTGCTGAGTAATGTATCTGACAGAGTCCACTTTCCCGTAGACGACTTCATTCACTTGCCTTGCTTGGTTTCTGTTGTAAGCTGCATTTGCGAACAAAGGCAAAACAAGTAAAATCCACAACAATTTCTTCATAATGATTCTCCAAATGCCTTTTTAGGCTGGTTTACTATGACTATATACCTTACAGAGCTAGACGCTAACAGTATCGAATTCCCCTCCCCTTTCGACGCATTAGACGACCCTAATGGTTTACTCGCATTTGGTGGGGATTTGTCTTCAGAGCGAATACTCAACGCATACAGTCATGGTATTTTCCCTTGGTATGGCCCAGGCGAGCCTATCCTTTGGTGGAGTCCATCACCAAGGGCTGTCTTTGATCCTAAGACCTTTAAACCATCAAAAAGTCTCAAAAAGTTTCAAAGAAAGACAGGTTATTCAGTTAGTATCAATAAAGCTACATCCAAGGTTATCCAATTATGCTCTTCACTACGACCAGCAGAAGAAACGTGGCTTAATGATGAAATGCAGCAAGCCTATATTGAATTAGCGGGACAAGGCCATTGCCACTCTGTAGAAGTTTGGCAAAATCAAGAGCTTGTTGGCGGACTCTATGGCATAAAACGCGGGCAAATTTTTTGTGGTGAGTCGATGTTTAGCTTACAGACAAACGCTTCTAAAATCGCTCTGTGGTACTTTTGCGAGCACTTCACTTCCCACCAAGGTCAACTCATCGACTGTCAGGTAATGAACCCACACCTTGAATCTTTGGGTGCTCATGAGCTTGAACGCGAAGAGTTTTTCGATTCGTTGCTATCCTTTAAAGAAAAAGCACTCACTGAAGGTTGTTTTGAACCACAATGGCTAAAGGTTTGATCTAAATGAATCAAGATTTACACCAAATCAAAATCGGACTAACTGATAACCACTCATGTAGCTATTTGCCTGAACGTCAGGAGCGTGTTGCTGTTGCTTTGGATACAAGTATGCACACACCAGATAACTACGAAGTACTTCTTGCTAATGGATTTCGTCGAAGTGGTGAAACAATTTACAAACCTCACTGTGACCAATGCCGAGCCTGCCATGCTATTAGAGTATCAATAGCTGACTTTAAACTCTCAAAAAGCCAGAAACGAGTCTTAAACAAAGCGAAATCGTTCCGGTGGGAAATGAAAAGTGAGATGGACTCTAATTGGTTCGATTTATATAGCGAGTATATTTCAGAACGCCATCGTAACGGGACTATGTACCCGCCAAAGAAAAAAGAATTTGAACAGTTCTCAACAAACGATTGGTTGTCGACTCAATTTCTACATATATATGAAGATACTAGGCTGATAGCTATCGCCGTCACAGATATTATGGAACACAGTACTAGCGCATTCTATACCTTCTTTGCCCCAGACATTGATTTATCACTAGGTACACTCGCTGTGCTCCTTCAGATCCAATATAGCCAAAATACCAACAAACACTGGCTATATTTGGGCTATCAGATCGATGAATGCCCAGCTATGAACTATAAAGTGCGATTTCAACGTCATCAAAGGCTAGTAAATCAGCGGTGGCAAGGGTAGAATACGCGACAACTTTACATATTTAGCTTTTAACGGCACAATCAGCCCGTTAAAAACCGCCAAGTTTCGAAAGAGGATTAAATGGCTAAAGAAGACGTAATTGAGATGCAAGGCACTGTCCTTGATACTCTACCAAACACAATGTTCCGTGTTGAGCTTGAAAATGGTCACGTTGTGACAGCTCACATCTCTGGTAAAATGCGTAAGAACTACATCCGTATTCTTACTGGTGACAAAGTAACTGTTGAGATGACACCGTACGATCTTTCTAAAGGTCGCATCGTCTTCCGCGCTCGTTAATTTCTAATTATCGATTGCAATAAAAAACGGAGCTTATGGCTCCGTTTTTTATTGTCTTCAATATCTCATTACGACCAAACTCTATATACAAAAAAGCGAGCACAGAGATGCTCGCTTTTGTCTAATTCATACTTACTGAATTAATGTAGTACTTCTTCTTTGGCGCCTAAGTACTCAAATTGAAGCTGTTCTTTTTTCAACGTCACTTTCACCGTACCGCCATCAACTAAGCTACCAAACAGCAGCTCATTAGCCAGAGGTTTCTTAAGCTGGTCTTGGATAACACGCCCCATTGGACGAGCTCCCATCGCTTTATCGTAACCTTTGTCTGCTAACCAATGACGAGCGTCCTCTGAGACTTCTAAGGAGACACCGCGAGCATCCAGCTGTACTTGCAACTCGACAATGAATTTATCAACCACTTGATGGATCACTGTTTGGTCTAGGCTGTTGAACCAAATAATATTATCCAAGCGGTTTCTAAATTCAGGCGTGAATACTTTCTTAATTTCAGCCATTGCATCTGGAGCATGATCTTGCTGGATCAGGCCGATCGATTTCTTCTCTGTTTCCGCGACACCAGCGTTGGTAGTCATTACCAAAATCACATTACGGAAGTCAGCTTTACGACCGTTATTATCAGTTAGCGTACCATTATCCATAACTTGTAGAAGCAGATTGAAGATATCTGGGTGCGCTTTTTCAATCTCATCGAGGAGAACAACAGAATGTGGGTGTTTAATCACCGCATCGGTTAGAAGACCACCTTGATCGTATCCAACGTAACCAGGAGGTGCCCCGATTAGGCGGCTAACTGAGTGTCTCTCACCATACTCAGACATATCAAACCTTAACAGTTCAATGCCAAGTAACTTAGAAAGTTGAACCGTCACTTCTGTTTTACCAACCCCAGTTGGGCCAGCAAATAAGAACGAACCTACTGGCTTGTTATCCGCACCCAACCCCGCACGAGTTAACTTAATCGCTTCGCTTAATACATCAATGGCAGGATCTTGTCCAAATACAAGCATCTTCATCTTATCGTCAAGATTCTGAAGAATGTCTTTATCAGACGAAGATACAGATTTCTCTGGAATACGAGCCATTTTGGCAACCATAGATTCAATATCAGCGACACCTACAGTTTTCTTACGGCGACTTGCAGGAGCTAAACGGCTACGTGCCCCCGCCTCGTCGATAACATCAATAGCTTTGTCTGGTAAGTGACGTTCATTGATGTACTTAGCAGAAAGCTCAACTGCGGCACGAAGTGCTTTATTGGTGTAACGAACTTCATGGTGCGCTTCATATTTTGGCTTCAAACCAATAAGAATTTTGGTCGTGTCATCTAATGAAGGTTCTACGATATCAATCTTTTGGAAACGACGAGACAGCGCACGTTCTTTTTCAAAAATGCTGCTGTACTCTTGGTAAGTTGTAGAACCGATACAACGTAGTTTACCACTGCTCAATAGCGGCTTGATTAAATTAGCAGCATCCACTTGACCACCGGACGCTGCACCCGCACCGATGATGGTATGAATCTCATCGATAAATAGAATTGCATCGTCTTCTTTTTCAAGCTGCTTTAAGATCGCTTTGAAGCGTTTTTCAAAATCGCCTCGGTACTTAGTGCCCGCGAGCAGCGAACCAATATCAAGCGAATAAATTACGCTATCTTGAATTACATCAGGTACTTGACCCTCAACAATTCTCCAAGCTAAACCTTCCGCGATAGCGGTTTTACCAACCCCAGCTTCACCCACTAATAATGGGTTATTTTTACGGCGGCGACATAGCACTTGAATAGTGCGCTCAAGTTCTTTATCACGGCCGATTAGAGGGTCAATATTACCTTGTTTCGCTACATCATTAAGGTTGGTTGCAAAACTCTCTAGACGTTCTTCTGAATTGATTTCTTCCGAACTTTCAGTACCAAACGAGTCCGAAGAAGACGAATCGTCACTATCGCTACTCGCTTTCGTAATTCCGTGGGAAATAAAGTTAACAATGTCTAAACGGCTAATATCATTCTTTTTCAGAAGATAAGCAGCATGTGATTCTTGCTCACTAAAGATAGCGACCAGAACGTTAGCACCAGTTACTTCGCTGCGACCGGAAGATTGCACATGAAACACTGCACGCTGTAAAACACGTTGGAAGCTTAGCGTTGGCTGAGTTTCACGAGTGTCATCGTTTTCTGGGATAAGAGGAGTCGTTTGGTCGATAAAAATATCTAACTCATGGCGCAGAGCTTCTAGATCGGCCTGACAGGCTTGAAGGGTTTCCTTCGCGGCATCATTTTCTAATAATGCGAGTAGGAGGTGTTCGACAGTCATAAACTCATGTCGCTTATCTCTCGCACGAGCAAATGCGCCATTTAAACTCGACTCTAATTCTTTATTTAGCATAAGTACCTCCTAAGGGAACAACATGGTTGTTCGAGCAAATCGTTAAGCTTGCTCCATTGTACATAGTAGCGGATGCTCGTTTTCTTTTGAGTACATCGTCACCTGCGCTACTTTTGTTTCCGCAATCTCTGCACTATATGTGCCACAAATTGCCTTTCCTTCATAATGCACCTTGAGCATAACTTGGGTTGCCTTATCAATATCAAGAGAGAAAAAACGCTCAAGGATTTCAATAACAAAGTCCATCGGTGTGTAGTCATCATTATTAAGTACGACGTTATACATGGCCGGCGGTTTGACTTTCGTCTTCTCTTTCTCCAGTAAATCTGAGCCTGGAGCTGCCCATTCAAAATTATTGCTCATTGTGAGTTTGCTAAGGTTGCTTTCAAGGAAAATATCGAGTTTCTATCACTTAAATCTATCACATCGCAGCGACATGGTGTACTACGAAACACACACTAAAAAACATTCCTATACATTGAGCCTAATGCACCATTTGACTAGCTGCAAATAAAAGATCTCTATTAACAAGATTAACATATGTGTTTGATTAAAAAGACAGCATTACTATTAGCTCGAATAATGAAACAATGCCGAAGTTATCATTAGGTTAATCAGAAGTTATCATTCTCAAAGGTGATTTGTTATCAAATTTGTAGGAATTTATACCTATTTCCTATTGACTGTACTGAATCATTAGCTACATTGGAGCTTAGTGGTTTTTTATTCGCCAATTTTTACGTACTTACGGATGAGTAATACGTATGGGATTCCTTAGTGGATATTTATGCAATATCTCGCAGATTCGCACAATTGGTAGGAAGTTTAAGTAGGTCATTGAATACCGACTAAACACGTAATAACACAACATCAGTAAACAAATGCATGAGGGATGTATAGCATGGCTACAGGTACAGTAAAATGGTTTAACAACGCTAAAGGGTTCGGCTTTATTTGTCCAGAAGGGGAAGACGGCGACATCTTTGCGCACTATTCAACGATTCAAATGGATGGATACCGAACTTTAAAAGCCGGGCAGCAAGTCGACTATGAAGTAGAAAAAGGCCCGAAAGGCTCTCATGCAAGCTCAGTTGTACCCATAGAAGCCGTTGCAGCTAAATAAGAAACGAAGTTAATTGATTTTGTTTCAGTAAGAACACAAAAAAACCCGCCAGATGGCGGGTTTTTTATTATCGTTTGTTTACTTACGCATCAATGAATGCGTTAAGTGTCGCACTAGGGCGCATCAGTGCAGATGCTAACGAATCTACTGGAGCGTAGTAACCACCCAATTCACCTGCTACACCTTGAGCATTATTCAATTCAGAAACAATCGCTTCTTCATTTTCAGCCAGTTTCGCAGCAATATCTGCAAACTCACCAGCTAATTCAGCGTCAACTGATTGCTCGGCAAGTGCTTTTGCCCAGTAGGCAGCTAGGTAGAAGTGGCTGCCACGGTTATCAAGCTCACCGACTTTACGTGATGGCGACTTGTTGTTGTCTAGGAATTCGCCCGTTGCTTTATCTAGCGCATCCGCAAGTACTTTAGCCTTCGCATTACCAGATACAACACTTAGATGCTCTAGAGATGCTGCTAATGCCAAAAACTCACCTAAAGAATCCCAACGTAAGTGGTTTTCTTTTTCAACTTGCTGAACATGTTTAGGAGCTGAACCGCCAGCGCCAGTTTCAAATAAACCGCCACCGTTCATAAGAGGTACGATTGAAAGCATTTTCGCTGAAGTACCAAGCTCTAGAATTGGGAATAAGTCAGTTAGGTAATCACGCAATACGTTACCGGTTACTGAGATAGTATCTTTACCTTCTTTGATTCGCGCAAGCGAGAACTTAGTTGCTTCTAACGGTGCAAGAATTTTAAGCTCTAGGCCGTCTGTATTGTGCTCAGGAAGGTAAGCTTCTACTTTCTTAATCAGCTCGGCATCGTGTGCACGTGAGCTATCTAGCCAGAACACAGCAGGTGTATTAGAAGCGCGTGCGCGAGTTACCGCTAATTTAACCCAATCTTGGATTGGCGCGTCCTTCACCTGACACATACGGAAGATATCGCCTTCGCCGACTTCTTGTTCTAGTAACACTGCACCAGAAGCGTCAACGACTTGCACTTTACCTGCAGAATCTAGAATGAAAGTTTTATCGTGTGAACCGTATTCTTCAGCTTTTTGAGCCATCAAACCAACGTTTGGAACACTGCCCATTGTAGTTGGATCAAATGCGCCATTCTCTTTACAGAAATCAATCACAGCTTGGTAAATGCTTGCATAGCTGCGGTCAGGAATCATCGCTTTAGTATCTTTTTGCTTACCATCTGGGCCCCACATTTGGCCAGAAGAGCGTAACATTGCAGGCATAGACGCATCTACAATGATATCACTTGGTACGTGCAGGTTAGTAATACCTCGGTCTGAATCTACCATCGCAAGTGCTGGTTGAGTCTCGTACACAGCTTGAAGTGCAGCTTCGATTTCTTCTTTCTGAGCTTGAGGTAAAGAAGCGATCTTCGCGTAAACATCACCGATACCGTTATTCACATCAACGCCAAGCTTTTCGAAAAGCTCTCCGTACTTAGCGAACACGTCTTTGTAGTAAACCTTAACAGCATGACCAAATATTACCGGATCAGATACTTTCATCATTGTTGCTTTCATATGTAGAGAAAGCAGAACATCTTGCTCTTTAGCTGACGCGATTTCTTTCTCGAAGAAAGCAACTAACGCAGCCTTGTTCATTACTGAAGTATCAACAATTTCTTTGTCTAGTAGTGGGAATGCTGACTTCAATGTTTTAGTGTTACCATTGGCAGCAGTAAACTCGATACTAACTTCTGTTGCGCCTTCAATAGTTAGAGACTTCTCGCTACCAAAAAAGTCTTTGTCTTCCATGCTAGAGACGTGAGACTTAGAGTCTGCAGCCCAAGCACCCATTGAATGTGGATTTTTCTTCGCGTAGTTCTTAACAGACAGTGGCGCACGACGGTCTGAGTTACCTTCACGTAATACTGGGTTTACCGCACTACCTTTAATTTTGTCGTAAGTCGCTTTGATCGCTTTTTCTTCGTACGTATTTGCTTCTTCAGGGTAGTTAGGTAGGTCGTAGCCTTTCGCTTGAAGTTCTTTGATTGCTGCATTCAACTGAGGTACAGAAGCAGAAATGTTTGGTAATTTGATGATGTTAGCTTCTGGAGTTTTCGCTAGTTCACCTAGCTCGGCCAGTGCATCACCGATACGTTGTTCTTCTTTCAAATGTTCAGGGAAGCTAGAGATAATACGCCCTGCTAATGAAATATCACGAGTTTCAACGTTAATACCTGACGAAGCGGTAAAAGATTGAATGATTGGCAGCAATGAGTAGGTTGCAAGCGCTGGAGCTTCGTCTGTAATGGTATAGATGATTGTTGGTTTTTCAGTAGGCATGAAATTTCCCTATAGTTCTGACAAGCTCACTTAAAAGTGAGGCTGAATAAATTGACCGATAAGCTCGAAAATCCAAATCTCGGCTCAGTCGATAATCGTACTCTATCTTATTTTTCATGGTTCTAAGATGAAACCATGAACGAAATCCGTGAGTCACTGTTATAATAAAACACGTTATAATTAAACAAATTCGGAGCAAGAGTCCATCTAGTTGTAATCTTTTGTGTCATTTAGGCGCGCAAATGATAGCTCAATTCCGTTCTTGGTAAAACTTTTCAGCACACTTCATTTACATTTTTGCAAGGTAGTTAACATGTCCACTCGCTCACGCGGCGCAAATCAACCCGATTCAAAACCTCGTTCAAAAGGTTCATTTAAACAAGCTGCACCAAAGCGACGCGGTAATACCTCAACAGCAAAAAAGCATTACTCCAACAAAACAAACAAAGCCACTAAACCTAAAGTCTCACCGGGGGACCGAAAGGTTATTCTTTTTAATAAACCTTACGACACTTTAAGCCAATTTACCGATGGAGAGGGGCGCAAAACGCTAGCTGACTATATTCCAGTAAAAGACGTGTATGCAGCCGGCAGGCTTGATCGAGACAGCGAAGGGTTGATGGTGTTAACGAATGATGGGATATTTCAAGCCAAGTTAACTCAACCAAAATCTAAATCCCCTAAAACCTATTGGGTTCAAGTAGATGGAGCACCATCTGAGGAAGATTTAGATAAATTGAGAGAAGGTGTGAAGCTAAAAGACGGAATGACTTTGCCCGCTAAAGTGGAAATAATGGAAGCCCCTCACGTATGGGAAAGAACGCCTCCCGTTCGGTTTAGAGCAGCGATTCCTACAACTTGGCTATCAATCACCATAATTGAAGGCCGTAACCGCCAAGTACGCAGGATGACAGCCAACATAGGCTACCCTACTCTCAGGCTCATTCGGTTTGCTATGGGAAATATGAATTTAGGAAACCTTCAGCCCGGTGAGTGGAAAGAAATCTAATACATGGCCACCAAACGTAAAAAAGCGAGGTTTAAGAAACCTCGCTTTTTTAATGAAATCTTAGAATATTATTCTTGTTCGATCATCCACTTACGGAACTCAACGCGCTCTTCCTTCGTCGCTCTTGAATACCATAATTTGAGCTGAAGTGAGTTCTCTGTTTCTGAAAAATCAGCTTTAGATGCCACAGCACCCTGCTCGCTGGAGACTTGAAGATCAGCTAGCTCTTTCTTCAATGAGCGGATCTTACCTGAATCAAATACCAAACCACGCTCTTGATTATATTGTTTAACTAGCAGGGGGATATCTCCATAAGGTAATGCACCTTCACTAGCGGGAAGAATCTCTTGTTGCGTTTCAATAATTTTATCATTTATCGACACTTCGAAAATAGGTTGCTCTCGATCCGACTTACTCTCAATCTTGCCAAACTTTCTACTCTCGAGGTCAATCTCTACTTCACTATCACTAGGTACATCAACAACCAATACATAAGGAGGGGTGCTTATAAACTCTCGCTTGCCACTATCACTTAGATAACCAGTAAAATCCAAAACGAGCTGGTTCTGACCAACCACTAAAGCGGCATCTTCGACCTTATCTATAGGCTCTCCATTGAGAGTACTTAACGTAATCCCCTTTGCTAGCTCAATACTGCCAAGCACCTGCGGTGTAGCAAAAAGAAAAACTAAACTCATATACCACTTGTTCATGTACATTTCCTTATTATTAAAAGTAAAAAGGCCAGCTAAATGCTGGCCTTTGTATATCATATTAAACTATGAATTAGAAAGTGTAGTAAACACCAGCTGTGATGCCATCAGCATCTAGAGTAGTAGTGCCGTTTTCGTAGTCAGCAGTTTGGTATTCAGCGAAGAACAAGATGTTGTCGCGGAATGCATAATCAGCGCCAACGACTAAGTTAGTTGAATCTTGGTCAGAAACAGATGTTGTAGTAGTACCAACAGTAAGCTCATCAGTAGTTGCTACAGAGTAAGTAGTGTACAGACGCACTTCTTCAAGTTGGTAAGCAGCTGCAACACCCATAGTGTTACCGTTACCCCAGTTAGCACCAGTTAGTTCCCAGTAGCCGTAGCCTTGGTTACCTTCAAACTGAGCGTAAGTAGCTGCTAGGTAAAGAGCACCAAACTCAGCAGAAACAGAAACACCTGCTACGCTGTGATCTACATTCTCAGCTGCATCGCCAGTAACGTAAGAGGCACCAACTGAAACTGCACCGAATGAGTAATCAGCAGAAATACCGTAAGTGTTGTCTACGTTTTCAGTTTCGTCAGTGTTTACATCAGCAACGATTGTTAGGTTTTCTACGAATTTACCTTTGAATACAACACCGTTACCTGAAGATTCTTTGTGGTGTCCACCAGTAGAACCCATGTAGTTACCTTCGTTAGTGATGTCGTCTTTCTGGATTGCGTCCATAGACTCAGCTAAATCACCAGTTTCACCGAAAGCCATACCCCAAGTTTCAGTTTTGAAACCTACTAGTACGTCATCAAACTTAGCAGCGCTGCCGTCAGATTCAATTTCGAAAGATGCAAACGCAGTTACACTTTCGTTAATTTTCTGCTCTGCATCTAGTTGGATTTTAGCCCAAGTAGATACGTCAGCTTCTTTCTTATCAACGCCACCTGCAAGCTTATCCTTCTCTGAAGTTGTTAGGTAAATATCAACTTCACCTTTAAGAGACACTTTAGTGTCGTCTTTTGAGTAAATTTCTGCTGCTTGAACTGAAGTTGCTGCTGTTGCTGCGATAGCTAGAGCTAATAGAGACTTTTTCATAATTAATCCACTGCCTTTTCTAAGAATGGGAGATCCTTGCCCGGTTCCCTTTTATATTTTGTATGACTGAAACCATCACTCTTTGTTGATTGGTCACCGCCACTAAATTTCGAGGTCTAGATTGCAAAAGATTATTCTGCGTGTCAAATAACATAAAACACATGAGTAAAAAGTTATAAAACCTTAAAAAACAACAACTTGCATTTCGTTACATCGAATTACGGCTAATATCTCGCCAAAAAAACAATAGAACCTAATTGAATCAAAATAAAAATATTCAGAACTTTAACCTGACATACACAATGACAACACAAACAAATAGCATAAAACACCAAGATACAGACGAATAACAAGCGATATATATTTCACTCTAAAAAAAATAGTTAAGTTCCTGATGGTTCAGTTTTTTTTTGTGAACAAGATCTGTTTTTGTTTTAAAAGCTAGCTATTTCAGAGAAAAGGAAAGCTCCAGTGTTATGTGCTACTATCCTTTCTCCGTTATGTAGGTCACAGTATGCTCACCACTAAAATTCAAAAATCCATTCGCACTAGTTATCAAAACTTGCAATCCCAACTGGAAAACTTTGTACCTCGCCGTGCACAGAATTACCTCGTTGCCGAAATCACAAAGACGCTTTGTGGCCAATATCACAAATCTAACCGCATGATCGTGGCGGAGGCGGGAACTGGAATAGGAAAGTCACTTGCTTATCTTATGGCGTCTATTCCTGTAGCTGTTTTAAACAACCGTAAAATCGTTATTTCTACCGCAACGGTTGCGCTACAGGAGCAATTAGTCAATAAAGACCTCCCTCTATATAGAAGGATCACCGATCGCGAGTTTTCTTTTATCTTGGCCAAAGGCCGTCAACGCTATTGCTGCGCCGAAAAGCTTGCTGCGGCAAGTGGTACTGATGGCGGGCAAATGGCGATGTTTGAATCTAAACCGAAGAAAAAAGACATAGACCAGCTTCAAACCATGTATACCAGCTTGGCAAACGGTAAGTGGGATGGTGACAGAGACTCGTGGCCTAAACCGATAGACGATGCCATCTGGCAGATGATCGTCAGCGATAAGCATAGTTGTAATAACAGCATGCCCGTTCACCGAGACTGCCCATTTCAAAAAGCTCGTTCAGAGTTAGATAAGGCCGATGTAATCATCGCCAATCACAGTTTAGTAATGGCAGATGCAGATTTAGGTGGCGGCGTAATTTTGCCAGAGCCAGAAAATAGCATTTACATATTTGATGAAGCTCATCACTTACCACATGTCGCGCGAGATCATTCCTCTGCCGCGGCTAGCTTAAAGGGCGCCGCACTTTGGCTGGAACGCTTGAACCAATCAGTGTCTAAGTTTTCCGGGTTAGCGGACGAAAAACGGGTTGGAAGATTTAGAAATGAACTTCAAGATTCAATACAGCAGTTGATTCCTTCCTTAAATCAACTCAGTAAACAGTTCGACGCCAATCAATTTGAAGAATGCATTTATCGTTTCGAGCATGGCGATCTACCTCAGTGGTTAGAAAATGAATCGCAAGATTTGAAAAAGATGAGCCAAAAGGCGAGTCAAGCCGTGGCCAAAATTGCAGACCTTATAGCCGAACGAGTTAAAGATGGAGAATTGTCGTCTAAGCTCGCCGAACCCGCACTAGCAGAACTTGGGTTCTACATTCAGAGAACAGAAAACCTAGCGCAAGTTTGGAAGCTAATGGCAGAGCCAAAACGAGATAAAGGCGCCCCACTCGCTCGCTGGTTAGAACTGAATAAAGAGCGAGAGGGTGATTTTATCGTTAACGTTTCACCACTAGAAGTGGGTTGGCAACTGGATCAACAGATTTGGAGTCGATGTGTTGGAGCGGTATTGGTTTCTGCCACTATGCGTGCGCTCAATTCATTCAGCTTCTTTTGCCATCAAGCCGGGATCAGCCAAAAAGAAGACAATGGCGTTCAGTTTTTGGCCCTTGCTTCACCATTTGATTACCAGAATCAGGCGGAATTGCTTGTGCCTGTTATGAAGTATGAACCGCAAGCGCCTCAATACACCGAGCATTTAATAGAAATACTTCCAGATTTAATTGAAGACAAACAAGCGAACTTAATTTTATTTTCGTCTTACTGGCAAATGAATCAAGTGTCCGACGCGTTAGCATCTGATTTCATCAAAAAAGGGTGGGCGTTGCAGGTTCAAGGGGATAGTTCACGCACCGAGATTCTAAAAAAACATAAAAAGCTTGTTGAGCAAAATAAAACTAGCGTTCTTTTTGGAACAGGAAGCTTTTCTGAAGGTCTAGATTTACCGGGGGAACTACTCGAAAACCTGATCATTACTAAAATTCCGTTTGGCGTTCCTACCTCCCCCGTAGAAAGGGCACATTCAGAATACATCGAATCAAAAGGTGGTAATCCATTTATGCAGATTACCGTCCCTGAAGCGAGTAAAAAGCTGATCCAATCTGTTGGACGACTGCTGCGTAAAGAACGAGATTCTGGTAAAGTCATCATCCTCGATAGGCGCATCGTCACAAAGCGCTACGGGCAATCATTATTGGACTCTCTCCCCCCTTTCAAGAGAACCATTAAATATTAGTGTCGATTGAATTTTGCATCGCTTGGCAACCCAATCGGCATGAAACTATATAATAAAGAGAAATTGACCCATTTATGGAAATGATTGAACCAACCATGTTGGTCGGATTAGCGCTTGTCGCTTTCGTTGCCGGCTTCATCGACGCCGTTGCCGGAGGTGGAGGTATGCTTACAGTCCCTACTTTGCTGTCTATTGGGCTACCACCGCATATTGCACTTGGCACCAACAAATTAGCCGCCACGTTTGCTTCTTCCACAGCTGCATTTACCTATTACCGTAAACGCTTATTCAAACCCGAATGCTGGCGTAACGCTTTCGTTTGCACTTTGATTGGCGCAACTATCGGCACATTGGTGGTTGATGCAATTAGCACGGTGTGGTTAGAGAAGCTTCTACCGCTAGTAATCTTGGCCGCGGCTATTTATACGATCTTCCAGAAGAATCCAAATGCGAATCAAAATGTGTCTCCAAAGCCCTGCCCTACACTAAAAAAGAAGCAAATTGGCCAAGGCCTAATTTTAGGTTTTTATGACGGTGTTGCAGGTCCGGGAACCGGCGCCTTCTGGACGGTCAGCTCAATGGCACTTTATCGATTAAATATTTTGTTAGCTTCAGGGCTAGCGAAAGCAATGAACTTCACAAGTAATTTCACCTCTTTGGTTACCTTTGCCATTCTTGGTCACATCGACTGGGTACTGGGATTAACTATGGGTGTTTGTTTGATGGCTGGTGCATTTGTTGGTGCACACTCTGCAATCCGCTTTGGCGCTAAATTTATTCGTCCAGTATTCGTCACCGTTGTTAGCATTTTAGCATTAAAACTCGCTTACGAAGCGTGGTTCGTTAATCTATGAGCCAGTTCTCTGAACTCAAGCACTTACTAGAGAACATTAGAACTCAATGCTCTCATGCGGATCAAATGCGAGGTACATATCATCAAGCTTTGTTTGACCGGAATTTGTTTAAGTGCCGAGCTAAAAAGTTGTTACCTTGCGCGATGGAAGCCATGCAAACCTACAATACTATTGTCGCTGAACAGACACGTAATCAGTTAAGTGCGGCGAGGGCTCAACACCTTACCGAACATTTGACAAACCAGATCACTGCTTTGCAAAGAGAACTGGTTTCTCAAGACCTGCGTGACGACAAACCCATTTACACTACAGCAGATAAAACTATTAATCAGTTGTATAACGATCTTGCGCAGCACCAAGATTGGAGCCATCGACTTCAACAACTCGTCGCGATAAAGAAAGACGCCTACCTTCATGCTCCAGCAAGCTTAAAGAACCAAGCGGAACAAGCGCTTGATGCCGCGGAACAACGGCTGGCTCGCTGCCTTGACGCTATGGAAAAAATTGATAAAAAAATCACTTTAGAGAACCCAAACCACAATCATGACTGATCTAAACAAATCCCCATTGGACTCAGCTCCCGATGAGATCAAATTGGCTGTCGATCTTATCTATCTATTAGAAAGTAACGAAGTCGACCCAAACACGGCTTTGGCAGCACTAAAAATCGTTCAACAAGACCTTGAAGCGAAACTAGCCCCAAGCTCAAAATAACAGGATACCTATGTACCAACTTAGCTTTTCTATGCCTGACTTCCTTGCTAATTACTGGCATAAAAAACCCACTGTCATTAAGGGTGGTTTCAAGAACTTTGTTGACCCAATTTCGCCAGAGGAAATTGCTGGTTTGTCGATGGAAGAAGAAGTCGACTCCCGATTCGTTTCTAACCAGAACGACCAATGGTCTGCAGAACATGGTCCGTTCTCTGAAGATAAATTTGGCTCACTACCAGAATCCCATTGGCAGCTTATCGTACAAGCAGCAAACCATTGGCATTCCGGTTGTAACCAGCTGACTGAAGCTTTTACTAGCCTACCGAATTGGTTGTTTGACGATCTTATGATTTGCTACTCAGCCATCGGTGGTGGTGTCGGACCACATATCGACCAATACGACGTTTTCATCATTCAGGGTAGCGGCAAACGTCAATGGCGAGTGGGTGCGAAAGACGAAGGTCAATACCAAGAAACTTGCCGTGCATCCGCCTTACGCCAGATTGAAAGTTTCGATTCGATTATTGATGAAGTACTTGAACCCGGTGATATTTTATATATTCCGCCAGGCTTCCCGCACGAAGGCACAACTTTAGAACCTTCTATGAGCTACTCTATCGGTTACCGTTCGCCTAAAGAGCAAGAACTGATCAGTAACTTTGCGGATTTTGTCCTTGCTCATGACATGGGCGATGTACACTTACACAATCCAGAGTTTCAAGCTCAGGAAAACTACGGACAAATCCGCAGTAAAGATCTAGCCAGCCTAACCTGCATGCTTAAGTCTGCCTTTGAAGAAAACAGTACTGTGAACGATTTCATGGGCTGTTTACTTAGCCAGTCGCGTCATCAACTTGATATCGTCGCACCTGAACCATTATGGACCGCGGAGGAAGTGTCTCAGCACTTAGCTTCTGAAGGCTTTATCCATCGAGTTTCTGGGCTAAAAGCGCTTTATCACGAAACCGATAGCAATGTTGCCTATATCAATGGCGAAGTGATCAAAGTGGCAGATATGGACTCGACGTTCTTGAAGTCACTTTGTGATTGCAATGTGGTTGAACCAAAAACTTATACGCCTTCTGCTATTGCGCTACTCACCGAGTTGGTGAACAAAGGTTATTGGTTCATCGAAGAGTAACAAACTCAATCACTTCCAACAAAAAAGGGCACTAATTTTACAATTAGTGCCCTTTTCAATTCTAATGTGCGTTTAGTTAGACTTTAAACTGATTCACCAAACTCTGTTGCTCTTTTGAAAGTTGGTCTATCTCGTTACCTACTTGTTCTGACGAGCCTGCATGTTCTAGAATTTTAGCGCTTAAGTCTCGAATATTCGCAACACTTTGATTTACTTCACCAGACACCGATTGTTGTTCCTCAGCTGCTTTCACAATCTGGCTATTCATATCGCTGATTGCCGCAATTGATTCAAATATTGCGCTTAAGTCTTGCACAGCATTTTGAACATGTGTCGCAGTATCATTCGCAAGAATGTTACCTTCTTGAATCGCTTCTACTACGTCTTGCGTACCTGCATGAACCTTACCGATCACTTCACGAATCTCACTCACCGAAGATTGAGTTCTACTTGCAAGGCTACGAACTTCGTCCGCTACTACCGCAAAGCCTCGGCCTTGCTCACCAGCACGCGCCGCTTCAATCGCCGCATTCAGAGCAAGTAAGTTAGTTTGCTCTGAAATACCTTCAATAACGCTTAAGATATCTGTGATGTTACCATTATTCTTCGCCAGCTCTTCAACGATAGGCACAGCACTTGTCATTCTATCGACCAGCTTGATCATTTCCTCAGCTGACAGCTCAATCACCTGCTGTCCTTGCTTAGCTGAACTGTTCGCTTGGTTTGCTGCTTCAACCGCTATTTCGGCATTTTGAACCACTAACCCTGCTGTTTGTGTCATTTCTTCTGAAGCGGTAGCCACCAAATCTACTTCTTTGAATTGAGACTCACTACTACTACGAGTCTCTGAAGCCGTTTCCTTTGCTTTACCGGTTGTATTCGCGACTTTCTCAGTGGTAATGACAACTTGTTTAATTGTATGTTGAAGCTTATCTAAGAAAAGATTGAAACCTTGCGCTAGTTGGCCAATTTCATCCTGAGATTTCACTTCTAATCGTTGAGTCAGGTCTCCTTCCCCAGACGCAATGTCATTTAGGCGAGAAACCACTTCGCGAATAGGTTTTACAATAGAAAGAGATGCAATCGCGATAATCGCCAAGCCTAACAATACAAAAATCACCCCAGCGAGAATCTCGGTTTTAATGCCTTCACCGACTTTAGCACTGATCATACTGTCCAGTTTTTCCGCATCAGCAATCACACTTGAGCGAGGCATTTCAAACAATACCCCCCAGTTTTGGTTTGCTGCTTTGACAGGTGCAAATGAGAGAAGCCAATTGTTGTCTTGACTCCAATTGGTCACCGCTTCTTCGCCAAACAGAAAATCTGTCATTTGATCGCCAGAAACTTGCTCGCTAGCGAAGCCACTGCCGACCGCAATTGATGGATTATCGGCAGCAATCACCGAGCCATCCAGACTCACGACATATACTGCGCCGCTACCATTGAATAGGCTTTCATCGCTTGCTTGGACGATAGAAGCTAAACCATCCAAACGTAAGTCTATTCCTAAAAAGCCGATCGCTACATCATCAATTAAAATAGGTACCGAGATTGACGTCGTCAGGATCTTTCCATGGCCGCTTTCGATAAGCTTTGGAGTACTAACGCAAGTCTCGCCGCTAGATAACGGGCAAAAGAATCGCTCACTATTTTCGCTGGCGTTTAAAAATTCTTCAGAAATAACGTTAGGTAGAACACTTTCACCGTTTTCTGATACTTTCCAATAGGGAGCGAAGCGACCTTTCTCATTCGAGCCTACGTAATCAGCATCAATATAATTGTCATCTTCGCTATCAAGCATATGCGGGCGAAAAACTAAGTACGCTCCCTGAATAGAATCGAACTCTAAAACAGAGCGGCGCACCATTTCATCCAATGCGGTACGTAACTCTTCGCTCGGTGTAAAGTTTTCTTCTGCGTTCGTTTTTAAGAACAATGCCGTAGAGGCCAGCATTTCAGCGCGGTAAATCGCTTCATCAACATACTGTTGCACTTCTTTTGCGTTCAGTTGAGAAACTGATGTAAGTAGTTGCTGAGACTTATCGATAACCGATTCTGAGCTTTGGGTTTTGATCACTTGCTGGTTAGAAGTGGCATTGTAAATTGAAAAACCAATAAGAGATAAAGAAGTGATAAGCAGGCAACAACCGGCAAGCAGTGTTATTTTCCACTGAACAGAAAGAGAACGCATTATAATAATCCTTTTAATAAGCCAAATGACTTCCATATTCCTATGAATAGCTTAGACGTTGATTACACCATATTCATTTAAGATATCAATCGAAAGTTTACAAAAATGTTAATAAAGGTCGATACTCGTTCAATCCACTTTTTCTTACTCGACGATGGTTTTTCCCAACTCTTTTAGGTGTTAACATTTCACGTCAAATTACCGCTTTCCATTTAAGGATCTCCATGAAAGTTATCAGCTTTAATATCAATGGTCTAAGAGCTCGCCTTCATCAACTTCAAGCTATTATTGATAAGCATCAGCCAGATGTTATCGGTTTACAAGAAATTAAAGTACACGATGAAGCTTTCCCTATCGAAGATGTCGAAGCGATGGGCTACAAAGTCTATTTTCATGGCCAAAAAGCGCATTACGGTGTCGCTATGCTTTGTAAGCAGGAGCCAATTTCAATACAGAAAGGCTTCCCGACCGATAACGAAGAACATCAAAAACGCATGATCATTGCGACGTTTGAAGACTCAAACGGTGAAAAGGTGGCGGTGCTTAATGGTTACTTCCCGCAAGGCGACAACATCAAGCACGAAACCAAATACCCTTATAAGCGTCAATTCTACAAAGACTTGATGACGTACCTAAATGATCATCACTCTAACGATGAACAAGTGATTGTTATGGGCGATATCAACATCAGCCCTATTGATGCTGATATCGGTATTGGTGAGCCAAACGCGAAACGTTGGCTGAAAACAGGCAAGTGCTCTTTCCAACCGGAAGAGCGCGAATGGTTGAAAACGTTAATGGATTGGGGCTTTGAAGACACATTCCGCAAGCTTCACCCTGAAGTAACGGATCAATATTCATGGTTTGATTACCGCTCGAAAGGTTTTGTCGACAACCGTGGCCTACGTATCGATGTTGTTTTGGCAACGTCTAAGCTTGCTGATAAGTGTACTGAAGCTGGCATTGATTATGAATTACGTGGTATCGAAAAGCCATCCGATCATGCTCCAATTTGGTCTACATTTTCATAGTCACCACTATATAGTTCTTACTAAAAAGGCTTCCATATGGAAGCCTTTTTCTTTCTTTTTCTTAGCTTAACGGTCTTAAGTAAGCTAAGAAACGTTTTTCTGCCTGTTTGAATACCGCGATGATTAGGAACGTCAACGCCATATAGAACAAACCAGCCGTTAAGAATGATTCAAATGGAGCGTAGTAACGAGAGTTAACTAAGCGCGCTGCTCCTGTTAGGTCCATGATAGTCACGATACCTGCCACCGCTGAGCCATGTAACATAAAAATCACTTCATTACTGTACGCTGGTAGTGCACGACGTAAAGCACTAGGCAGAATGATACGGCGATATGTTTTTGCCGGGCTCATTCCGTATGCTTTTGCCGCTTCTACTTCACCTGCCGGTAAACCATTAATCGCACCACGGATGATTTCAGCAGTATAAGCGGCTGTGTTTAGTACAAACGCAACAAGTGCACAAAACCATGCGTTTTCCCACAATGTATCTTTTACAGGGAAGAACTGATCCATTCCGTAGTAAATAAGATATAGCTGAACCAAAAGTGGTGTGCCACGGAAGAAGTAAATGAACGACCAAGCCGGACCATTAATCAAATAATTGCGGCTATTACGTGCAACGGCCATTGGAATAGCAAGCATCAAACCTAGAATCAGGGCCGCACCAACCAACCAAGCTGTAGTCCACAATCCATCTAGATAGATTGGGAAGCTTTCAATAATTAATGAAAAATCCATATCTACCTCGCGTGAATACTGAATTTACGTTCTACTAGCTTCAAAACACCCGTTGATACGCTAGTAAAGAATAAGAAGATTAATGCGACTGCCATATAAAAGGTAAACGGCATTTTGGTTGAGCCAGCGGCCAGTGAGCTAACACGAACCATATCTTCTAAGCCAATGATTGAAACCAATGCCGTGGTTTTAAGTAAAACTAACCAGTTGTTACCAAAGCCAGGTAAAGCGTGTCGAATCATTTGCGGTAGCAAAATACGTCTGAATGCCAATACAGGGCCCATTCCGTAAGCTTTTGCCGCTTCCATTTCACCGCTATCTACAGCCATAATCGCGCCGCGGAATGTTTCCGCCATGTACGCTCCGAAAATAAAGCCGATAGTCAGTACGCCCGCCACAAATGGGCTAACGTCAATGTAATCAGGTAAATAGGAAGTCCATTCGTGGTTAGGATCGCTAGACGCAAACCATTCGTTTAACCATTCGTTAGCGGAATATAAACTGTTATTAAGAAGAATTTGGCCGCCAAAGAAGATCAACATCATCAATACAAGGTCTGGGATACCTCGAATGACTGTCGTATAAAGTGTCGCAATTGCCCGAGCCCAACGATAAGGCGCTAGCTTTGCCAGTGCACCTAGCATGCCAAGAACCATGGCTAAAAATAGCGATAAAAGTGCGACTTCGATAGTAAGCACAGCTCCTTTAAATATAGAAGCTTCATACCCTTGTAAATCAAACATAATGAATTCCAACAGAACAGCGAAAAAAGTTGGTAGAGATTGAATGAGGGAGAGACGAAAGCCCCTCCCCAATATCTAGCATTTAGATATTATTGACCGTATACGTCGTAGTTGAAGTATTTAGCCGCGATATCTTGGTAAATGCCTTTCTCACGTAGTGAAAGAATAGCTGCATCTAGCTTTTTAGTAAGATCTTTGTCTTGCTTACGAACCGCAATACCAAAACCTTCACCAAACCACTTAGGATCTGTTAGAGATGGACCAACGAATTCGTATGCTTCGCCGCCCGCTTTGTTAAGCACGCCTTCTTCTAGCGCAGAAGCATCGCCTAGTACAGCAGCAACACGGCCGTTTGCTAGGTCAAGATAAGCTTCATCGAAAGAACCGTAACGAACGATATCTACAGTGTCACCGTAGTTATCAGTTAGGTATTTGTCGTGAGTTGTAGCGCGTTGAACCGCAATTTTCTGACCACTTAGATCATCAAAGTTAAGGCCAGCGCCTTTTTTCGCAATGAATTTGTTTGGAATAAGTGCGTATTTACCAGTGAAGTCGATTTTCTTTTTACGTTCTTCAGTGATAGACATTGCCGCAATGATTGCATCATATTTACGAGCAAGTAGAGAAGGAATAATACCGTCCCAATCTTGAGCAACAATCTTACATTTCACCTGCATTTCTGTACAAAGTGCATTAGCCATGTCTACATCAAAGCCCTTTAAAGAACCATCAGCTTCAGTCCAACTAAATGGAGGGTAAGCACCTTCAATACCAAAGCGAACTGTTTTCCATTCCTTAGCTTGAGCTACGCCAGTTGCAGCCGTTGCAGCAAGTGCTGCTACTAATAACCACTTTTTCATATCCATACTCCCGTGATTGAGTTTTCTAGTTTTTCAATGTTGTGTTTGTTTTATGTTCTAGGCAATTAAACGAAGCCCAGATAATCGTTAATAAATCGAAGAGATAAATTGCTGAAGACGCTCTGACTCAGGGTTTGTAAAGAGTTTTGCAGGGTCACCCTGCTCTTCAACTAAACCTTGATGCAAAAACATTACATGGTTTGATACGTCGCGTGCGAAAGCCATTTCATGCGTAACCACTAACATCGTACGGCCTTCTTCTGCAAGGTCTCGCATTACACCTAATACTTCGCCTACTAACTCAGGGTCTAGTGCAGATGTTGGTTCATCAAATAGCATTACTTCAGGATCTACCGCTAGTGCACGAGCAATCGCAGCTCGTTGTTGCTGACCACCAGATAAATGGCCCGGGTAGTAATCTTTACGCTCGTAAAGTCCTACTTTCTTTAGCAACAATTCGGCATTTTCTATCGCTTGCGCCTTAGGTACGCCCAAGACGTGGATCGGTGCTTCAATAACGTTTTCTAAAACCGTCATATGAGACCAAAGGTTGAAGCCTTGAAATACCATCGCTAAGCGCGAACGGATACGCTGAACTTGTTTTTCATTGGCAGGAACAGACACACCTTGGCGGTTGTTTTTCATTTGAATTAACTCACCGTTAACCCAAATTTCGCCAGCAGTTGGTGTTTCTAATAGGTTGATACATCTAAGGAAAGTACTCTTACCGGAACCGGAAGAGCCAATAATGGAAACCACATCTCCTTTATGCGCAGAAAGCGAAATCCCTTTTAATACTTCATTTTGACCAAACGTCTTATGCAGTTCTTTTATATCGAGCGCTGGTACGTCTTTCATGCGCTTTTACTCCCTAATTTTATGTGACTGCAAGGTACTCCGACCTTTTCATGCGATACAAACTAGCACCCCAAGAATCAACATGCAACAAATTATTAACCTTGAGAATAGAGAATAAATAGCAATTCACTCTGATTGATTATGCAATAGATAGCGTTTTCCTCTCAATTGACTGAATAACATTTATAAAAAAGCCCCATTTAAGGGGCTTTATTTGTTTTGATTATGTTAAGTCACACATCAATTCTAATGAACTCCGTTTTGCAAAAACATATAGTCGGTGCCCATTAATGCTAAACGTCTTGTAAGATGGTCAGATGGCATTGAAACTAAGCCATTCAAATTTTCAAATGAGTCTAAAGTAGGGTCAATAACACCTTGAGGTACAAAGTTCTCCGACATAAACAGTTTAATGGTGGTTTCATTTAATTCCGTTAAGCTCCCTAAAGAAACCTCTAGTCGATCGTTATTATTATCAATATTAGCCACGATTGACGACGAGCTTTCCATTATAGGCTGCTCTGCATTGGGTGTGGCGTAAATAGTCTGATAGAAGTTTTTTCCACCTGATGTACTAGAACGAAGATGAGTTCTCTGAATATTGAAGTCACTTGCTGAATATCCTGATGCTGACAAACAGCTATCACTCAAGCTGCTACAACCAGAACTAACGATAGAAGCATCAAACGTAGTAAGTGCCGCGGGTATTACAACTGTTGTATCGTTCTCATTTTCTACCGCAGCGTATATTGTCGCTCCCCATGCTCCAGAGCCAACGTCTGTTGTCCCAGAAAAGTTAAATGACCACCCATCAATACCACTAATACCATTAGTATCTCTGGTTTTATATGCTTGCCCAGTTCCATAAATAGGCTGCCATGTATATAGACCGTCGTTGATATTAACTTCAATTCTTGACGCTGTCGCACTGGAGAAATCAAATACACCCATGTTAAGCGTGTAATCTGTAGTCAAGTTGGTGTCAGTCGGGATTCCACTTAATGGGTTCGAGCCCCCTGCGTTATACAAGTACCCAGAGTCCATTATTGAGTAATGCGTCAAATCAGTAGCTTGTCCACTGCTATATGTATTGAAAAGGGTCACTAGAACACTATCACTTGGACTTGCAGGCGCGGAAACTGGGACTCCTGTAGCATTAGCTCCGCCATTCTCATTGTTAGCCGAATAGCTAGAATGGTACCAAGCGGTAGACACACCAGATACAGGTTTGATATCCACTAATTTGTCTGGATCTATCGAATCTGGCTGAACGTATTGCCCCCCCTGGTAACATTCATCAGTTAAATTATATAGGTCATCAACGTTTAAAAGCATACTCGATAGAAATTGCTTTTGTATTGTCAGCATATGAATATCTGGATTACCGCTTCCCTGCACAACTTCAAGAGATACATAACCGCCATCAGGCACCTCTCCTGACTTCACAGTAAAAGTTCCATCACTGTCAAGCGCCTGTGTTTTAACAACTTCACCGTTAGATGAGTGGTATAAAATCCCAATATCATTATTCGCGCTAACTTTGTATGCCGTGATTACGTTGTCGCTATTATTATTATCGTCGGCCAGAGTAGTGCAACTTGAGCTAAGACCGGAACGAGCTACTGACTCCAATGCTACGATCTCCCAAGTGTATGTGGGCAAAGAAGGTCCCCCACCACTACCACCAGAGCTACCACCGCTGTCACCACCGCCCCCACAACCGATCATCAACCCTGAGATCATTGCCACTAGCGGCAATTTATTCATCTTTTTCATTCTTCTATTTCCTGTGGGCGGCAACTTTGCGCCAAAAATTCATCTCTCATCTAGATAATGCAAAAATAAAGCCAGACATGCACTAAAACCGTGCTGTGAGTCGTGAAGTTACACGTAAGCATTCACAACGTTATTTGAAAGTTAATTATAGTTAACTTCATAGTTTTAAAATTAATGAAAACAAATTACATAAAACCCATTCAGTAACAATAAATTAAATTACTTTCTGTAGCTTTCTTTCACATAGACTCATAAAGTGATCAAGATCAATCACCCTAAAGGGTAGGCTTGTTAGACTCCAACCAAATATAAGGCATTAATAAATGCCAGATATTTCTTTCAACTTAGCTATAGTTGAGCACGTAGTTGACGTATTACAGCAATTTATCGATGTAGCTATGTAAAGGAATTACCGCAGGATGCGGATTTATAGAATTCAGTTTTAGAATTACTAACAAATAATATGAGGAATCTATGTCAGACGTTGTCAATAATGCGCACTCTGAAGTAGAAGAGAAAAGCTATAAAGAGCTTCACCGCCCTGCTTCCGAATTTGAGAGCCGCTCAGATTACCTAGACCACGAACTACAAATCATGAAGCCGCGTCGCTTCGGTTTGAACTTGCCAGGTCGTGACTTCCGTTTTGAACTTGAAGATCTAGTACCAGCACTTGCAGGTACCATCGGCATTATTGCAATGTATTCAGCGGTAATGATGTCTTGGGCAGACGGGCTAACTCAAGCATGGGACCATGTTAACCTAGGCAAAGAATTTGCTATCGAAGTTGCTCGTGTAGAGATGCTCATTCCTGCATTACTATTTTGTATTTTAGCTTCGGGCTTCTTTAACCCTCGTGCAAACCTTGCTGGTAACCACGGACCAATGATTCCTCTTATCGGTAGTATTGCACTTGCCGGTGCTCACCCTCTCGCTTTAGCCATTTTGTTAGGTGTATTTGGTCTTCTATTAAGCTACTTCAAAGGCGGTTCCAAACTCGTTAACCTCACATCCGAAGGTACAGCAGGTGGATTATTAATCTTCCTTGGTTTTACCGGTGCAATGAGCCAAATAGGTTCAATTCAATCTTGGGCAACTAGCCTACAACCAGCTGGCGCAGAAGCCGGTAGCCTGGGCTACATCGGTTTAGTTGTACTAGGTGTAAACATTGTCATCTATGCTTTGTTAGCTAAATTCAATAAACGTTGGTTAGCTATTCCAGTTTGTGCATTCACTGGATTATTGGTTGCACTCGCACTTGGTGCTGGTTTCAACTTAACGTTCGAAACCGAAATGGGCCTTCCTAACCTAAACCCTGTTTACTGGTGGGGTAGTACAGAACAAGGTTGGCAACTTGGCTTGCCTAATCTAGAGCACTTCATTGCTTCTCTACCATTTGCAATCTTAGCAGTAGCGATGTGGTCACCAGATTTCCTTGGCCATCGTATCTTCCAAGAACTGAACTACCCTAAACGTTCTGAAAAAGTACTAATGGACGTGGATGACACTATGACGATGTGTTCTTTCCGTCAAATGGTAGGTACAGCGGTAGGTGGCGGTAATATTACTTCTTCTTGGGGTACTTATATGATCCCAGCGGCTATTGCGAAACGCCCAATCCCTGCTGGTGCTATTTTGCTAGGTTCGCTGTGTATCATTGTTGCTATTCTTGGCTTCCCTATGGATGTCGCAGTTTGGCCACCAGTAATGCGTGTTGCACTGTTAGTTGGCGTATTCCTTCCTCTGCTTGAAGCTGGTATGCAAATGGTAAAAGACACTAAAGACTCACAAGCGGCCGGTATCTGTATCTTCGCATCTTTAGTAGCTAACCCTGTTCTTGCCTGGGCAATCACAATGTTCCTAGACAACAACGGTTTGATTGGTGACAAAGCTCGTGCATCACGTCTATCTTTCTTAGACAAGATCGTCATTCCTGTTGGTGTTTTCGTTATCTGTCTAGTCGCAATGCTTGCTGTGGGTATGCTGGAGAGCCAATACGGCTTAAAAGCTTGGCTATAAGCTCGTGACTACACAAAAGTAGCAACAAGATTAAAAAAAAGTTTGGGTGGCAAGTGTTGCCACCCTATTTTTCTCAAATTTTTTTAGCTTTTATTGATTTAGTTTAAGTTTTGCAAAAAAATTTAGTTTATTGTGAGTACATAAACTTGAGACACAATATAGAAACTAATGACAATATATATGATCATATGAGCGTTGTGTGATAATACATATTGTTATTAATAAGAGTGTACTACCCCCTCATGGGGCACTGGCTCAACAGTGAAAGTACGTATTTTTTCTACTAAAAAGGTAGGTATGTCATGGCAGAGCAATTTGCTAAAGCTTGGGAAGGTTTTGCTGCAGGTGAGTGGCAAAACGAAGTAAACGTTCGTGATTTCATTCAAAAGAACTACACGCCATATGAAGGCGACGAATCTTTCCTAGTTTCTGAAGGTACTGAAGCAACTAACGTGCTTTGGGACAAAGTAATGGAAGGCATCAAACAGGAAAACGCAACTCACGCACCTGTAGATTTCGATACTTCCGTTATTTCTACCATCACTTCACATGATGCGGGCTACATCAATAAAGACCTAGAAACTATCGTTGGCCTTCAAACTGAAGCGCCTCTTAAACGTGCGATCATCCCTAACGGTGGTATTCGCATGGTTGAAGGTTCTTGTAAAGCATACGATCGCGAACTTGATCCTATGGTTTCTAAAATCTACTCAGAGTACCGTAAAACGCACAACGCGGGTGTTTTCGATATCTACACACCTGACATCCTAAAATGTCGTAAGTCTGGCGTTCTAACAGGTCTTCCTGATGCTTACGGTCGTGGTCGTATCATTGGTGACTACCGTCGTGTTGCTCTATACGGTATCGACTTCCTTATGAAAGACAAGCAAGCTCAGTTTGCTTCTCTACAAGAACGTTTTGAGAACGGTGAAGACCTTTCTGCAACAATGCAGCTTCGCGAAGAGATCTCAGAGCAGCACCGTGCTCTAGGTCAAATCAAACAAATGGCTGCTAAATACGGTTTCGACATTTCTGAGCCAGCTCAAACTGCTCAAGAAGCTGTACAGTGGACTTACTTCGCTTACCTAGCGGCTGTTAAGTCTCAAAATGGCGCGGCAATGTCTCTAGGTCGTACTTCAACTTTCCTAGATATCTTCATCGAGCGCGATATCGCTGCTGGTAAAATCACAGAAGTTGAAGCTCAAGAGATGATCGACCACTTCGTAATGAAGCTGCGTATGGTTCGTTTCCTACGTACTCCAGAATACGATGAGCTATTCTCTGGCGACCCAATCTGGGCAACTGAGTCTATGGGTGGTATGGGCATCGATGGTCGTACGCTAGTAACGCGTTCGAACTTCCGTTTCCTAAACTCTCTATACACTATGGGTCCATCTCCAGAGCCAAACATCACTGTTCTTTGGTCTGAGCAACTACCGGACGGTTTCAAGCGTTTCTGTGCGAAGGTATCTATCGATACTTCTTCTATCCAGTACGAAAATGATGACCTAATGCGCCCTGACCTTGAGTCTGATGATTACGCTATCGCTTGTTGTGTATCTCCAATGATCGTTGGTAAGCAAATGCAGTTCTTCGGCGCTCGTGCAAACCTTGCGAAAACTATGCTTTACGCTATCAACGGCGGCGTTGATGAAAAGCTTAAAATGCAAGTTGGCCCAGTAGGCGACAAAATCACTGATGAAGTACTGAACTACGATGACGTAATGGGTCGTCTAGACAGCTTCATGGATTGGTTAGCTAAACAATACGTGACTGCACTAAACAGCATCCACTTCATGCACGATAAGTACAGCTACGAAGCCTCTCTAATGGCTCTGCATGACCGTGACGTTCGTCGTACAATGGCTTGTGGTATCGCTGGTCTTTCTGTTGCGGCTGACTCTCTGTCTGCAATCAAATACGCAACAGTGAAGCCAATCCGTGACGAAGACGGTATTGCAACTGACTTCGAAATCGAAGGTGATTACCCTAAATACGGTAACAACGACTCTCGCGTAGATGACATCGCATGTGAACTTGTTTCAACATTCATGAACAAGATCCGTAAGCTTAAGACTTACCGTGATGCTATCCCTACTCAGTCAGTTCTTACTATCACGTCTAACGTGGTATACGGTAAGAAGACAGGTAACACGCCTGACGGTCGTCGTGCTGGTGCTCCTTTTGCTCCTGGTGCTAACCCAATGCACGGTCGTGATGAGAAAGGTGCTGTAGCGTCACTAACGTCTGTAGGTAAACTACCGTTTGCGGATGCTCAAGATGGTATCTCTTACACTTTCTCTATCGTGCCAAATGCACTAGGTAAAGAAGAAGACAGCCAACGTTCTAACCTTGCAGGCCTAATGGATGGTTACTTCCACCATGAAGCTGGCATCGAAGGTGGCCAACACCTTAACGTGAACGTTCTTAACCGCGACACACTAGAAGACGCAGTTAAGCACCCAGAGAAATACCCGCAGCTAACTATCCGTGTATCGGGCTACGCTGTGCGTTTTAACTCTCTGACAACTGAGCAGCAAGCTGACGTAATCGCACGTACGTTTACTGAGTCTCTATAATCTTCTACTCATGAAGATGTAAAATTTTGAACAAGAACCCACTCTTTTGAGTGGGTTTTTTTTGTTTCTGCGTTACGATGTCAGGATAAGACGTTTAGCTGCCACAGATATGATTATAAAAAAAACAACATTATTAGCACTTTCCGCATTATGTGCTTCTCAAGCCTTTGCCGGAACGTTCACTTTTAGCCTCGATAATGATGGGGTGTTTGGCGTTGACCAAGACTATACCAATGGTTTATTCCTTTCCTATTATTCAAATGAATTTGCTCCTCATTACTTAATGACACCGATTGCCAATTCTTTTGGTACTTTCCAAGGTAGTGCGGGCCATCGATGGGGCTTTACGCTTGGGCAAACCATTTATACGCCCGAAAACATTGATGCGACCGTACCTGAAGTCGATGAAAGACCATACGCAGGCGTGTTGTTTGGCCAATTTGATTTTGCGAATATATCCAGCCACCGTGTAGATAAATATGGGCTATTTATCGGTGCCACCGGTCCGGGGTCATTGGCAGATATTGCCCAAGATTTCATTCACGGGATCACCAACTCAACCGAACCAGAAGGTTGGGAGTACCAAGTTCAAGATAAGATGCTCTATAACTTCGACTTCGAGACTCACAATGCTCTTGTTAGAAGCCGTTCATTTGCTGGCTTAGAGCACGAAATCAAAAATGTTTCGCGTGTCATGATTGGTAACTATCGATCTGAAGTGGCGACAGGCATGATGTGGCGTTGGGGTTCAGGGCTTGATGGCAGTGTAGGCGCGTCGAGAATGACCATTGAAAACTCTTTTAACCCAGGGTTAATGATGCAAGGCTCCCATGGCGCGCATATTTTCGCAGGTGTAGAAGGTCGTTATCGCTTCAATGATATTACGATCGATGGCCCAGTTCCTGATGAAGTGTATCCTACTAATGTTGAAAACTGGCAGGCTACGGCAACTGTTGGTGCAGTATGGTACGGAAAAAGCTTCGGCGCTGCACTTTCCGCTGCCGCAAAAACACCGGATTACAAAGAAGATGACGGCGACGTATACGGCGTAGGTAACGTTACTTTCTTTGCTACGTTCTAGCCTTATATACCTTTTACTATTACAAAAAAGAGCGCTATTGAGCGCTCTTTTTCTTTCTAGCTTTTTTACAAGATTACAAACTAAAGCGCTGGCAATCACTATTAAGTTTAGTGGAACGTTGGTCCACTACTTGGCTAGTACCACGAATCATTTCATTATTATCTTCCAGCTCTTTCATCGCCGTTGATATTTGAATCATGCTATCAGCCATCGATTGACTGGTTGTGGCCAATTCGCGAATTGAAGAAAAAATCACTTCAGTTTGATGGTTTGCTTCATCGGCTTTTTCAGTAATACGCTCTAGCGCCTGCATTGCCTCTAACCCTTTTTGTTGCCCTGCTTGCATAGAAGTTTCTGACTGCCCAATGTATTGAATCACTTCTGAGCTTTCTTTCTTCATCGTTTCAATTGTATCTGAGATTTCTCCAACAGCATCAACGGTTCTCACTGCCAAGCTACGTACTTCATCAGCAACCACGGCAAAACCTCGGCCTTGCTCACCAGCCCTTGCCGCTTCAATAGCTGCATTCAGTGCCAGTAAGTTCGTTTGTTCAGCAATACCATTGATGATGTCCATAACCGAGTCCACTTTTGTCGACGCCGCTTCAAGTTGCTGAATATGACCTGCCGCTGAACTCAATATATGACCAACACTTTCTAAAGAACCAATCGCCTCAGTGATCACCAAGCCCCCTTCTTCGGCGGCTTGATTCGATGAACGGCTAATATCCGCCACAAATTCCAAAGAGTTCGATACCTCTTGCGTCGTTACACTGACTTCTTCTGTTGCCGAAGCAAGTAACTGAGTTTGCCCCAGTACTTCCGACTGGTTGGCGACTAAGCGGTCTAAATTGGCATTCAATTCAGCTGCGTCACCAGACAACGCCTCGCTGCTAACTTGAACCCCTGCGACTAGCTGCCCTAGGTTTTCACAACTTTGGTTAATCGACATGGCAAGTTGATTAAATTCATCATTCTGATTACTTGTTACAACAAGGCGCTTGGAAAGATCACCACCAGCAATGCTATTGATGATATTGGTAATGTTTTTAATTGCTTTAGATACGGAGGTGCTCAGGGTAATGAATATCACTATGGTTACCAAAGCCAGAACAGCACACGCTATTAACACCGACCACTTGGTGTTATCCGCTGATTTTTGTGCCGTGACTTGATATTGCTTACTGATCGTCGACAAGCTCGTATCGATATCTTTCACAACTGTAATCGCCGCCGCTTCACTCTTTGCAAGCTGATCTTCTATGTCACCAAGCTGTTGAGATAACTCACTCACTCGCATGAAGGTTTCTTTAAACTGCTCGATTTCTTTTTCATACAAATCCAGCATCGCGTAAGTGTTCGACATGTTTACGAACCCTGCCATCGCGCGATTAAACAGCTTCAAGCTTTTCTCACTAGGTAGTAGTAAATAGTTTTGTTGCGCTTTAATCATTGCCTGAAAATCAGAGTTAATAGTTACCATCCCTGTTTCTGCAATTTTCGCCTCTATTGTCGCTGCCAATGACTTCAACATACCCAGCTTACCGTCATCGACATTAAAACCAAGTTCAGAGCGTAAAGTGAGCCAAGGCAGTAACGAGCGCTCAAATTCACTTACCACATCCGATAAACTTGCCGCTTGCTGGTTTAACCCAACTTCGTTTAGAAAAGCATTATTCGAGGCAACAAAATCAACTATCGCGGTGATCTCACTCTTAATCTGCCCAACTTGACTGCTTTCTAGCCCATCAAGTTTTCCCGCGAGCGTTAATAACTTAACTTCGGTCTCGACAATTTTAGAAGCCCCTACCGTCACTTCATTACTAAGGTGATATTGGTGAGTCAGTTCTGATAAGCGATTTCCCGTGTAACTTCCCAGAATGATGAAACCCAAAGATAGGATGGCAAGAAATATTGTTATTTTTTGTTTTTGTGAAAGCGCAAGCGAAATCATAGTAACGTCCCTGAATTTCTAATTTATAAAAGCACTACCCATATTACTAACAATAGTATCATTTGATGTTTATATCCTCACAAATTGCATATTGAAGAATCATGCTTTTGTACATTTTGATCACACATTTGAACATATAAGCAACATAAGTCGATGCCATTTTCATCTAATGTAAAAACATGACTTAATTGGTTTAATTCACCAGCGGTAGTAACCAATAACACTATTTAAACCCTACTTTTTGTAATAAAATAACGACTATTATCCCAATTCGAGAATCACTTATGTCTACAACTGGTCGAATTCATTCATTTGAATCTTGTGGTACTGTCGATGGACCTGGCATCCGCTTCATTGTTTTTCTGCAGGGTTGCTTAATGCGTTGTATGTATTGTCATAACCGCGATACTTGGGATGTTCATGGTGGTAAAGAAGTCACCGTGGAAGAAATCATCAATGAAGCCAAAAGCTATCGTCACTTTATGAAAGCTTCTGGCGGCGGCATTACCTGCTCAGGTGGTGAAGCTATGCTTCAACCAGAATTTGTGCGTGACTTTTTTAAAGCTGCGCAAGCAGAAGGCATTCACACCTGCCTCGATACAAATGGCTATATTCGCAAACACTCAGAAGTGATTGATGACGTTCTAGAAGCCACCGACCTAGTAATGCTTGACTTAAAACATATGCGTGATGAAATTCACCATGACTTTATCGGTGTTTCTAATAAGCGTACGCTCGATTTTGCCCGTTACCTACACAAGATAGGTCAAACTACTTGGATTCGCTATGTGGTCGTCCCGGGTTACACCGACAACCCTGAAGACGCACGCTTACTCGGTGAATTTATTAAAGATATGGATAATATCGAGAAGGTTGAGCTATTGCCTTACCATAAGCTTGGCGCCCATAAGTGGGAAGCACTAGGCAATGAATATCCATTGGAAGGCGTAAACCCTCCAAGCAAAGAAACTATGGATCAAATTGTTGAAGTGCTTAGCGAATATCACTCGAATGTGAAGTACTAAAATTAAACCAATCAACACTCAAAAACGCTTCCTTTTTGGAGGCGTTTTTTCGTATCTCCCCTACTCTTTTTACTTCTGAAAAAACTATTTACAACATTTGTTTATAGTTTCAACAAATCACATTAAAACCGTGTTGAGATCATGTTTCGAGCTATATAAACACTGGTAATCTTACTTCATCAAACAAATATTAAGTTTCGTTTTTTTAGTGAGGTTTCCCAATGGAAATGACCAATGCTCAGCGTCTAATTCTTTCAAATCAATATCACTTAATGTCTCAAATGGATCCTGAGAATTCGGCAAAATACCAACGCCTTCAGACGATTGTAGAGCGTGGCTATGAGTTGCAAATGCGCGAACTCAATAAAGAGTTTGGTTGCCTAACAGAAGTGGAATGTCGTGAAGTTATCGACATCATGGAAATGTACCATGCCATGCAAGAATCGAACAAAATGTTGGCTGATGCTGAACGAGTGGATGTAGATCAACGTCGACTGCAATTTTTGGGCTTCGATATTGCGTCTGAAGCGCAAGCCGTAAATTACGTACGCTTCCTAGTGGATTCTGAAGGTTTATACCCTCAGTTCGATAAAGCAGACCACCACTTCAACAGCCAAATGCCAATGCTAGAGAAATATCGTCGTATGCTAACGACTTGGCGCAATTGCCCGCGTCAATATCACTTATGTGCGACTGAATTAAGCCAGATCTTTAACGCGTAAAATTACCAAGCCATTGCTAGTATGGCGACAAATAAAATGCATAAGAAAAGGGGTTGATACACTTGTATCAACCCCTTCGTTATTTTGATGAGTGTTGCTTAGAAAACGTAAGCGACGCCAATGTTGGCAGTTGTGTTTACACCGCTCTCAATAATTGGGCTTTTTTCAATCTCACCTTCAAGGTTAGTGTAACGAACACCACCTGTAATTCGAATATTCGGTGTTAAGTGGGCATAAGCACTCAAGCCGATAAAGTATTGTCCATCCCAATCTGCGTCAAATTCATTTAAACCGGTTCTTCCGGCTTCTTCCGCACTCACACCATATAGGTGATTGTTCAAACGTTCACTGTTGTATGAGTAACCAATCGAAGGAGTAATCGCCCACCCCTTACGACGAATAGGTAAGCGCCAAGCCGTTTCAGCGTAGATACCATTGTGTTGGAAACCGAGATCAGATCCGACCGTTGCTTCAAACATCCCCACTAACGTGATCAATTGGTAGCTCACGCCTCCAAGGACTGATGCTTTACGCTCATCGAGCTGTTGGATATCTGCGTTATCAGAATCTTCTGGTTTTAGTGTTCTTGGATCATAAACCGCGCGAAAAACGATATTTTGCGGGCTACCTACAGGGTACAAACGGTAACCGGCACTAAAACCACGCATAAAGAAATGTTCGCCTTCATAACCAATCATTGGAATAACGGTTTTATTAGAAGGAGTATCTCGATAAACAGCAGGTGAATAGGATGCCGCTACCCCCAACGACCACTGTGACACTTTTGCGTTAACATTTGCCGTCATTGACAATGATGCACCGAGAGTTGCTGCAACTAACCAAGTTTTATTCACTGTATTTACCTACTTTGAAATGAACATTCTGAACAGAATTTGCACATTATATGGAACCCCGTACCAAGTAGCAAGAACACCACTAAAAATTCCTCAAAATATATAAAATGCACTATTTAGTGACAAAATGACAGCGGCTTAGCTCTGCTTTTTTTCGCCAAATTAGAATTTATATTTACTCAAGCAATAACTACACCAGGCACGTTCTCACCTCTCAAAATTAAATGCTCGATATTAAATAAACACATAATTGTTAAGCAAAATTGCCTAACCAGGTCTAGGCTTAAATTGTATGGGGCCACCATTATTTAGAATGCTCGTCAGTTTGACTGGTTTACAAGGGGAATGTGATTATGAGTATTTTCGACCACTATCAAGCACGTTATGAAGCAGCCAAAGATGAAGAGCTGTCTTTACAGGACTTTTTAGCCTTATGTAAGGATGACAAAAGCGCATATGCAAATGCCGCTGAACGTCTTCTACTTGCGATAGGCGAACCTGAAATTATCGATACTGCTCAAGATCCGAGATTGAGCCGAATCTTCTCTAATCGTGTCATTTCGCGCTATAAAGAATTTGAAGATTTCTATGGAATGGAAGATGCCATAGAACAAATTGTTTCTTACCTAAAACATGCCGCACAAGGTTTAGAAGAACGTAAACAAATCCTATATTTATTAGGTCCAGTGGGTGGTGGTAAGTCTTCTCTTGCAGAGAAACTTAAAGCCCTAATGCAAAAGATGCCTATCTATGTACTCTCCGCTAATGGCGAGCGCAGCCCAGTAAATGATCACCCATTCTGCTTATTTGATGTGAATGAAGACGGCGACCTACTGAAACAGGAATACGGCATCGAGAAACGCTATGTCCGCTCTATCATGTCTCCATGGGCAGCTAAACGCTTGCATGACTTTGGCGGTGATATTTCCAAGTTTAAAGTCGTAAAAGTCCGTCCTTCGATTCTTGATCAAGTCGCAATTGCTAAAACAGAGCCGGGCGATGAAAACAACCAAGACATTTCATCTTTGGTTGGTAAAGTTGATATTCGACAACTTGAGCACTTTTCACAAGACGATCCAGATGCCTACAGCTATTCAGGTGCGCTATGTAAAGCGAACCAAGGTTTGATGGAATTCGTAGAGATGTTTAAAGCGCCAATCAAGGTCTTACACCCGCTATTGACTGCAACACAAGAAGGTAACTTTAACGGTACTGAAGGATTATCAGCTCTTCCTTTTGACGGGATGATTTTAGCTCACTCCAATGAATCTGAGTGGCAAACATTCCGCAATAACAAGAACAATGAAGCCTTCTTAGATCGTGTGTACATTGTAAAAGTACCTTACTGTCTACGTGTTTCTGAAGAAGTAAAGATCTACCAGAAACTTCTGGATCATAGTGAACTTTCACAGGCTCCTTGCTCGCCAAGTACACTCGAACTGCTATCGCAATTCAGTATCTTGTCGCGCCTAAAAGATCCTGAGAACTCTTCACTCTTCTCTAAAATGCGCGTCTACGACGGAGAAACCCTCAAAGATACGGATCCAAAAGCGAAGAGCTACCAGGAATACCGCGACTATGCGGGTGTAGATGAAGGCATGTCCGGGCTATCTACCCGTTTCGCATTCAAAATCCTATCGCGTGTATTTAACTTCGACCAAACCGAAGTGGCTGCTAACCCTGTTCACCTTTTCTATGTAGTTGAGCAGCAAATTGAACGTGAGCAGTTCCCTCAAGAGCAATCTGAGCGCTACCTTGAGTTCTTGAAAGGTTACCTAGTGCCACGCTATGTCGAGTTCATTGGTAAAGAAATTCAAACCGCATACTTGGAGTCTTACTCTGAATACGGTCAGAATATTTTCGACCGCTATGTCACCTACGCCGATTTCTGGATTCAAGATCAAGAATATCGCGATCCAGAAACAGGCCAACTATTCGATCGAGCTTCACTAAACGGTGAGCTTGAGAAAATAGAAAAAACCGCAGGGATTAGTAATCCTAAAGATTTCCGTAACGAGATCGTTAACTTCGTACTTCGTGCCAAAGCTAACAACAATGGCCAGAACCCGGTATGGACCAGTTACGAAAAACTTCGCACAGTAATAGAAAAGAAAATGTTCTCCAATACTGAAGAGCTACTGCCTGTTATTTCCTTTAACGCTAAAACCACTTCTGAAGATCAGAAAAAACACGACGACTTTGTCGCTCGTATGATGGAAAAAGGTTACACCGAGAAGCAAGTTAGATTGCTGTCTGAGTGGTACCTAAGAGTACGTAAATCCTCGTAAACACAAGATGGATTGTTGTTGCGATACTTAAAGGGGAAATTTATGGCGCAATTTATCGATCGGAGGCTCAATGGCAAGAACAAGAGCGCTGTTAACAGACAGCGTTTCTTGAGACGCCATAAAGAGCAAATAAAGGAATCTGTAGCCGATGCAGTAAACCGACGCTCGATCACCAATACTGAAACGGGTGAAGATGTCTCTATTCCACATAAAGACATCAAAGAGCCTTCATTCCACCAAGGCCAAGGGGGAATGCGCGAGCGCGTTCACCCTGGTAATGACCAATTCATCACGGGCGACAAAATTGAACGCCCGAAAGGTGGTGGCCAAGGTGGTGGTTCAGGTGATGGCGACGCTAGCCAAGATGGCGAAGGACAAGATGAATTTGTATTCCAAATATCCAAAGATGAATACTTAGATATTTTGTTCGAAGACTTAGCGTTACCGAACTTAGAAAAAAACCAAATCAACAAGATCACCGAGTGGAAGACACACCGTGCAGGGTTCCAAACTGCCGGTATCCCTTCCAACATCGCCATCGTGCGCTCATTGCAGCAATCACTTGCTCGCCGAACTGCAATGACGGCTGGTAAAAAACGTCTGCTCAATGAATTAATGGAGCAACTTGACCAGATAAAAATGGAAGAGCCCGCTCAACCATTTGAAGAAAGCCGTATCAAAAAAGAAATCGAAGAGTTAAGACAAAAAATCGATAGCGTTCCATTCATCGACACGTTTGACTTACGCTTCAAAAATTACGAAAGACGACCTATACCATCCAGCCAAGCGGTCATGTTCTGCTTAATGGATGTATCAGGCTCCATGGACCAAGCCACAAAAGATATCGCAAAACGTTTTTACGTATTGCTTTACCTATTTCTTAATCGCACTTATGAAAACGTCGAGGTTGTTTTCATCCGCCACCACACACAAGCCAAAGAAGTAGATGAACACGAGTTTTTCTACTCTCAAGAAACTGGTGGAACCATAGTATCCAGTGCCTTGAAACTGATGAATGAAATTGTTGCAGACCGCTACCCAGTAGCCGAGTGGAATATTTATGCCGCTCAAGCTTCTGATGGCGATAACTGGGCTGACGATTCTCCACGTTGTAAGGAATTACTCGTCAACAAACTGCTGCCAACCTGTCAGTACTATTCCTACATCGAAATCACTCGTCGCTCACACCAAACCTTATGGCACGAGTATGAAAAGCTGGAAGCGGAATTTGATAACTTTGCGATGAAGAATATTCGCACCGTCGACGACATCTTCCCTGTATTTAGGGAGTTGTTTCAAAAAGAGACAGCGTAAGGAGGCTTGCCATGACAACGAAATCTAGCGTTGCCGAAAAAGGCAAAACGAAGACACTGCCTGATGGCCCAGATTGGACCTTTAATCTTTTGGAAGAATACCATGTAGAGATTAAACGAGTCGCAAAGCATTATCGATTGGACACCTACCCCAATCAAATCGAAGTGATCACGTCAGAGCAAATGATGGATGCCTACTCCAGTATTGGTATGCCCATTAATTACAACCACTGGTCATTCGGTAAGAAGTTCATTCAAACCGAGCAAAACTACAAGCATGGGCAAATGGGGCTTGCTTATGAAATCGTCATTAACTCTGACCCTTGTATCGCTTATTTGATGGAAGAAAACACCGTAACCATGCAAGCTTTGGTAATGGCTCACGCTTGTTACGGCCATAACTCTTTCTTCAAAGGCAACTATTTATTCCAAACTTGGACCGATGCAAGCTCTATCATCGACTACTTACTCTTTGCGAAAAAATACATTACCGAGTGCGAAGAAAAATACGGCGTCGCTGAAGTAGAACAGCTTATCGACTCTTGCCATGCATTAATGAATTTCGGCGTCGACCGCTACAAGCGACCTGAAAAAATATCCATCGCAGAGGAAAAAGCTCGCCAAGAAGAACGCGAAGCCTATTTGCAATCACAAGTGAATGAATTATGGCGAACCGTTCCTAAGTCCAAAACCAAGGAAGAAGACATCAAGGTTCGCTTCCCAAGTGAACCTCAAGAAAACATTCTTTACTTCATTGAAAAACACGCACCACTACTTGAACCATGGCAACGGGAATGTGTACGTATTGTGCGTAAAGTCAGTCAATATTTTTACCCACAAAAACAAACCCAAGTGATGAACGAAGGTTGGGCAACGTTCTGGCACTACACTATTTTGAATCACCTTTACGATGAAGGGCTAGTGACAGATAAATTCATTCTTGAGTTTTTGCACAGTCATACCAGCGTTGTGGCACAGCCGTCCTACAACAGCCCTTACTTTAGTGGCATAAACCCTTATGCACTCGGCTTCGCGATGTTTAAGGACATAAGACGGATTTGTGAAGAACCTACCGATGAAGACCGCGAGTGGTTCCCAGATCTTGCGGGTACGGATTGGCTAGATGCGGTTCACTTTGCAATGAAAAACTTCAAAGACGAGAGCTTTATCAGCCAGTATTTATCACCCAAGTTAATGCGTGATTTTAAGCTGTTTGCCATTGTCGATGATGACAGAAAGAATTTCATTGAAGTCAGTGCCATTCATGATGAGTCTGGTTATCGAATGATTCGTGAAAAACTGGCTGCCCAATATAACTTAAGTAACTTAGAACCGAATATTCAGGTATTTAATGTGGATGTTCGTGGCGATCGATCTATGACTTTGCAGTATGTGCCACACGATCGAATCCCACTTGATAAAGGGCACGAAGAAGTAATGAAGCATCTCTACCGATTATGGGGGTTTGATGTCGTTCTTGAAGAACTTAAAGATACTGGCCGCAGAGAGATCCTCTCAGCTTGTCCTCAACGCAACGACTATGATGCAAAGATATAACCTTTTCACCGTGAGAAAATGAAAAAGGGCGACACTTTTGTGTCGCCCTTTTTATTGGTCAATTCATTGATTAAACAATTGGCTTCTGGCCACGTTCAATTAACTTCATTAACACACTGTCTGCAGATTTGCCCGCTACACCAGCGAGTTTATCTGAAAGCTTTTTCTTCTGAACATAGTGAATAGCTAGCACAGTTTTGTCTTTACAAGCTTCAACAACCAGATCGTCTGATGTACGAATTTCATCCACCAGCCCTAGCGCCTTAGCTTGAGTGCCAAACCAATGCTCACCAGTCGCTACCTTTTCAAGGTCTAACTCTGGTCGGTGATCACGAATGAAATCTTTGAATAAACCATGTGTTTCTTCTAGCTCTTCTTTGAACTTCTCACGAGCTTTATCGCTGTTCTCACCAAACATAGTCAAAGTTCGTTTGTATTCACCAGCAGTCAGCTGTTCAAATTCAATATCGTGCTTTTTCAATAGTTTATTAAAGTTAGGTAACTGAGCAATTACGCCAATAGACCCTACAATCGCAAATGGCGCTGATACAATTTTATCGGCAATACACGCCATCATGTAACCGCCACTTGCCGCCACTTTATCGACTGAAATAGTTAACGGTAAACCAGAAGCCTTAATACGGTCTAATTGAGATGAAGCCAAACCATAGCCATGAACCATACCGCCACCAGACTCAAGTCTTAGTAGCACTTCATCACCTTCACGTGCAACCGCAAGAATGGCTGTCACTTCTTCACGTAATGACGCCACTTCTTTTGCATCAATGCTGCCATTGAAATCTAAAACAAACAGATGAGGCTCACGCTTACTGTCGAGATCCCCTTCTTTCGCAGCTTTCTTTACTTCTTTGTCACGTGATTTTGTTTTTTCTTTTTCTGCTTTCTTTTCAGCTTTATCACGCGCCTTGATGAAAGCGCCATCGTGTAAATGATGCTCTAACTGTTCAATCGTCTCTTTGTGTTGATCCGATAGGTTAGTAATTTCTAGCTCACCTTTTGCCGCACCTGATTTTCCATTCACAGACTTTGCGATAACCAAAATAGCAATAATCGCGATAACGACAGTCGCAATCTTGGCTAAAAACAAGCCGTAGTCCAACAAAAATTCCAATGTCATATCCCCTAATGTATGAATTAGTGTATTGTAACCATCTTGTCACGATTACCAAGAATTTATAATCATTCCTAACGTTATCTGTGTGATAAAACACCAATGGAATGAACTGCATAATGAAAAAGAAGGATTAGCACGGTGGAATACTCAATCTCTCCAGATGCCCTCAAAGATAAAGTCATTTTGGTTACCGGCGCTGGCGCTGGTATTGGTCGCCAAGCGGCGCTTAGTTTTGCAGAGCGCGGCGCAACTGTGATTTTGCTTGGCCGTAACGTTAAGAACCTAGAACTCATTTACGATGAAATTGAAACTGCTGGCTACCCGCAACCAGCCATCATCCCTCTAGATCTGAAAGGCGCGACAAAACAAAACTACCTAGATATGGCTGAAACTATCGAAGGTCAATTTGGTCGCCTTGATGGATTGCTGCATAACGCTGGTGTGCTTGGTACTCTAAGCCCGTTCGATCAGGTGGAAGAAGATACTTTCGATGATGTTATGCAAATCAACGTAAAAGCTCAGTTCTTAATGACTCAAGCATTGCTTCCAGTGCTCAAAAAGTCTGAAGCAGGCCGTGTAATCTTTACATCTTCTACTGTTGGCCACTCTGGTCGCACATTCTGGGGTAGCTACGCAATATCTAAATTTGCGACTGAAGGCATGATGCAAATCCTCGCTGACGAATTAAGCGATACGCCAATTCGAGTAAACGCTATCAACCCTGGTGCAACACAAACGCGTATGCGTGCTAAAGCCTACCCAGGTGAAGATGCAAATACACTGAAAACTCCTCTAGACATTATGCCTCTGTATCTGCATTTGATGGATCCAAGCATGACAGAGACCAATGGCGAATGTATTGACGCTCAACCAAAGCGTTAACATGCTGTTTCTAAAGTAAATGAAAGGTCGCATTTTGCGGCCTTTTTTGTTTTTTAGGCCACGACAAACCAAGTTCCCCTTTCTTAAAGTCAAAAATTTCTTGCAGCAAATCCCCACTCAAATATACTGTATATATATACAGGTATTTTATTATGCATGAACTTATAGAAAATTTAAAAGACCGCCAGCTAATCTGGCAAGGTCAGCTGCCTCAGAAACAGCACCAAACCATTTCGACGGGGTTTCCATTACTCGATCAAAAACTCGATGGTGGCTTCCCTGTACATGGCGTGATTGAGATTGAATCTCAAAATAGCATCGGTGAACTGCGCTTAATGCTGCCGCATATTAAGTATAGCCAAGCTAACCGAATGGTTGTTTTCATCAATCCTCCTGGGATTATTAGTTCGGAGTTTTTTTCTAGCCAAAACATACCTCTACATAATATTTTGGTCATCAACACTCAATCAGAGATCGAAGCTTTATGGACTGCAGAACAGTGCCTAAAAAGTGGCGCGTGTAATGCTGTTTTTTTATGGGGTTCTGAACTTGAGATCCATCAAACGAAGCGCTTACAAGTCGCCAGTGAAACTGGAAAATGTTTGCAGTTCATCTTCAAGAGCACAAATCAGAACCATATCTCCTTACCCGTTTCTTTGAGTATGAAGCTTTCTCCGCATCAAACAGGTTTAGAGATCACCATAGTGAAGCGAAAAGGTGCTTGGTCATATGGAACGTTTGTATTAGGGCTAGAAAGCCAATGGCCAGATTTAACCTTAAATGAACAAAACACTGACGCATCAGAAAGTGCAACAGTACTTAACTTTCCTTTGGCCAAACAAGGGTAAACCACCATGCTATTGTGGATTTATATACACTTCCCACAGCTGCAACTTGACGCTCTTTATCAAGAAGAAAGCTGTCAGCCGCTGATCATTGTAAGTGAGAACGATCACAGCGTATTACAATGTAATGCTGTTGCGCGCACCGCTGGTATTCAACCTGATATGGGCTTAGGCTCCGCAGCGGCACTCTGCCGCGATCTTCAGGTTCACCCTTATAATGCAGAGCTAGAACAGGCAAAGCTCACCGAGGTTGCACAGTGGGCGTATTTAGTCACCTCGGACATCGTTGTTCTGCCTCCTAATGGCTTGCTCATCAAGGCTTCCAATATGCTCTCTTTATACGATGGACTTAGCAATTACTGGCAAGCGCTATATCACCACTTAGAAGCGCTTAATATCAACTTTGAGTTTGCAACTGGGTTCTCGCCTTACTCTGCCATGCTGCTTGGTAAGTCCGGTGCTAACTTTATTAGCTCAGATAAAGCCGTCATCACAAACAGACTGGCTAGCCAACCTGTGCAGGCTACCGAACTTCCTAATAAACAGATTGAACGTTTAAACCGGGTTGGTATTACAGATATCAAAGACTTGCTAGCGCTACCTTTGCCGGAAGTTGCACGTCGCTTTGACATCGATCTCGTCAATTACGTTGGCCGTTTAACTGGGCAGTTTAAACACCCTATTGATTTCTATCACCCACCAGAAAAGTTCCAGCAATATCTTGAACTGCTTTTCGATATCGAAAATGTTCAGTGGTTACAAAAGCCATTAGTAAAACTATTTAAACAACTCGAAAGCTTCCTACGCTTACGGGATCGAGTGGCTTTCGATCTGACTCTCACGCTTCATCAGCGTGACCACGCAGACTGCAACGTCGTATTTACCTCCGCTCAAGGGGATTACTTGTCAGAAAAGTGGGCGACATTATCCAGCTTAAAACTGGAGTCTTTAACGTTAGACTCCGCCGTTCATGGCATGACTCTATCTTTAACTCGTCAAGGGGAGCCGCATACCAACTATGGGGACCTGTTTGATGGTGATATCGGCACTCAAAGCTCGTTAGAACTGCTTTCTCTGTTACAAGCCAAACTTGGGGATAGTGCCATCAGCTCTCCCAAATTGACTTACGACCCAAGACCCGAGAAAGCCAACCAATATACCGCTCCAGCAACCAATAGCAGCAATTCATCACCTACTGACTTAAAACAAGCAGAGCCAAATAAACAACGTTTAAGACCAAGTATTTTGCTAGAAGAACCTCAAGTTCTCATAGAGGAAGTAGAACTCACGCAAGGACCGGAGCGAATTATTGCCGGATGGTGGGATGGTGACAAAATGATACGCGATTACTTTATCGCACGTAGTACCCAAGGACGTTGGTTATGGGTTTATCGAACTCCAAGTAAGCATTGGTTTTTACACGGTTTATTTTGTTAGGCCGCTGCTACATGACTTCACCTATTACTCGCCATCAATACCATTATTTGTTTAGGAGCCTTCATGACTACCAAATATGCCGAGCTCTTTTGCCAAAGTAATTACTCGTTTCTCGAAGGAGCTTCTCATGCAGAGGAGCTAGTATTACAAGCCGACTTTCTACGTTATAAAGCCATCGCTATAACTGATGAATGCTCAGTGGCGGGTATCGTTAAAGCGCACGCTGCTATTCAGCAACATGAGTTATCCGTTCAACTTATTGTCGGCAGTATGTTCTGGCTCAACGATGAGTGCCAATTCGTATTGCTTTGCCCAAACCGCCAAGCGTATGCCGAGCTTTGCCGCATTATTACCAATGCCCGTCGCCGCAGCGAGAAAGGAGCTTACCAGCTATCGGAATGGGACATCATGTCCATAAAGCATTGCTTGGTGATTTGGCTTCCCCAACATCAATCCAGTGACCATCATTGGGCAAACTGGCTGCAGCAACACCACTCGCAGAGGTTATGGCTAGGGCTACAACGTCATTTAAAGCAACAAGATGACGCATACATTCAGCACTGTACAAGTATCGCAACTCAACTGCATATCCCTATCACGGCGTGCGGCGGTGTCGTCATGCATAACGCCAACCGTTTACCACTGCAACACACACTCACGGCAATCAAACACCATTGCGAGATTGCCCAGCTTGGCGAACATTTTATTTCTAATACAGAGCGTAGCTTACGCGCCACCAGCAAACTCGCCCACATATTTAAGGAAGAATGGTTAGAAGAAAGTATTCACATAGCAACGTTATGTGACTTTGACTTAGCGACACTCAAATATGAATACCCTAGTGAATTGATTCCTAGGGGGGAAACGCCAATGAGCTACTTAACAAAGCTAGTAGAACATGGCAAAACATTGCGCTTCCCAAACGGCGTTCCCGTTTCTATTGCACAAACAATAGAAAAGGAGCTCTCTTTAATCGCAGAGCTCGACTACCCTTTCTTTTTTCTCACCATTCATGACATTGTCATGTTTGCCAAGCGGCAGGGTATCCTCTATCAAGGTCGAGGCTCGGCAGCCAACTCTGTGGTGTGTTACTGCTTAGAAATCACGTCCGTCGACCCTCGACAGATTTCCGTTCTATTTGAACGCTTCATCAGTAAAGAGCGTAATGAACCGCCAGACATCGATGTCGACTTTGAGCATGAAAGACGCGAAGAAGTCATTCAATACATCTATAAGAAATACGGCAGAGAAAGAGCCGCATTGGCTGCTACCGTGATTTCGTATCGATTCAAAAGTGCAGTGCGCGATGTAGGTAAAGCTCTAGGTATTCAAGAAACTCAGTTGGACTATTTTATTAAGAATATTAACCGACGAGATCGAAGCCAAGGATGGCAAGCTCAGATTGTTCAACTGGGGCTTGAAACCGACTCCTTAAAGGGGCAACAGTTTATCCATTTAGTCAACGAACTAATGGGTTTTCCCCGCCATTTATCCCAACACGTCGGAGGCTTCGTTATCTCTTCAGGTCCTTTGTATGAACTGGTACCGGTGGAAAACGCGGCAATGCCTGATCGCACCATCATCCAGTGGGATAAAGATGACTTAGAAGCACTCGGTTTATTGAAGGTCGATGTGCTCGCGCTAGGGATGCTCTCTGCAATCCGCAAATGCTTTTCACTGGTCAAAAGCTTATACAAACAAGAGCTAACCATTGCTGATATTACTCGTCAACAAGACGATCCTAATGTTTATGCCATGATCCAAAATGCCGATACGATTGGCGTATTCCAAATCGAGTCCCGAGCACAAATGAGCATGCTTCCAAGGCTCAAACCCGCCAACTATTATGACTTGGTCATACAAATTGCGATTGTTCGCCCGGGGCCAATTCAAGGCGATATGGTTCACCCTTTTCTCAAACGTAGAAATGGTATCGAACCTATTGAGTACCCTTCAGAAGAAGTCAAATCCGTCCTTTCGAGAACTATGGGCGTACCCATCTTCCAAGAACAAGTCATCAAACTTGCGATGGTTGCCGCAGGCTTTACTGGTGGTGAGGCAGACAAGCTAAGACGCGCTATGGCTGCTTGGAAGAAGTCGGGAGATTTGTTCAAATTTAAATCTAAGCTCATCGATGGCATGCAAAGCCGAGGTTATGAGTTATCTTTTGCTGAACGTATTTTTGAGCAAATCTGCGGTTTTGGTGAATACGGGTTTCCTGAAAGCCACTCTGCTTCCTTCGCAGTGCTCGCCTACTGCTCTGCATGGCTAAAGTTCTATTATCCGGAGTGCTTCTACACCTCACTACTTAATAGCTTGCCTATGGGCTTCTACAGCGCCTCACAGCTCGTTCAAGATGCTCAGCGGCATGGTGTGAAGATACTCCCGGTATGTATCAACCAGTCACAAAGTGATCATTGTGTGGTCATGCAGCAAAACACTGCCTCAATACAGTTAGGCTTTCGTATGGTTAAGGGACTTAGCCAACAAGCGATTGATAGCGTGCTTGTGAATAGACCACCGCAAGGCTATTCATATTTGAACCAAGTAAAACAATTATCGATTAGCCGAAAAGATATCGAATTACTGGCTTCGGCCAACGCTATGCAGGTTTTATCAGGAAACCGTTATAAGACCCGTTGGAATATGATGGATTCCGCCAATGATCTACCGCTATTCAGGCAGCTAGAGGAAGAAGCTAACCATTACGACCATCAACCCAATGAAATGCAGAACTTAATTGAAGACTTTTCTAGCACCGGAGTGACCTTAAACAAACATCCGATAACATTATTGGACGAGGCTGGCTGCCTTGGGCAGTTCCTACGCCTCAATCAGCTGAATAACGTGCCACATAAATCATTAGTGACTGTAGCTGGGATTGTCACAGGAAAACAATCACCAGGCACAGCCGCTGGCGTAACCTTTTTCACCTTAGAAGATGATACAGGCAACATTAATGTTGTGGTTTGGGGGGCAACAGCTCGAGCACAGAAACAAGCTTATCTCACTGCAAAGGTGCTAAAGGTAAAAGGAATATTAGAACGGGAGGGGCAAGTCGTGCACGTCATCGCGGGCAGGCTCATTAACATGACTGAGCACTTAGAAAACCTCAAAACTCGCTCTCGAGATTTCCATTAATTCATAAACGCCAAAAAAGCGAAAAGGGAGGCAAGCCTCCCTTTATATTCAATGCGCTGAGAAGTTACTCAGCTTCAGCTTCCGTACGTCTTTTCTTAAATTCCCTATATAGTAACAAGCTCAAAGTCATTACGACTTTCGAAGTTAGCCATATCATTCTTTAGGAACTACCTTAAAATTTGATGAAAAGTTACGCTAGATAGTTGTGCACGATTTTTGAAATCATACATTCCAAATATAACAAGTGAAGGTATTATCGTCACGCTTTATAAATGGAATGCAGTCCCATTAAATAATTTGACGCATCCGATCTTGTACCACCTCTACCAGCAAGTCTGGTTGGAACTTTGAAATAAAGCGGTTACAGCCTACTTTTTCGACCATCGCTTCATTAAAGCTACCACTTAGTGACGTATTCAGCGTGATAAACAAATCTTGCATTCTAGGATCGCTACGTACCTCATGAGTCAACTTGTAGCCATCCATTTCCGGCATTTCCGCATCGGTGATCATAAGGAGCAATTCTTGATAGATATCTCTGCCATCATCACACCAAGATTTCAGTAAATTCAGCGCCTCTAGGCCATCCCTACACTCAATAATATTCAAGCCAAGTTGGGACAAGGTTCCTTTCACCTGATTACGAGCCGTTGAAGAGTCATCAACAATCAGAACATTACGTCCGATCATTTGCGGTGCAAGATTCTCATCTAACACCCCTTCTGAAATCGACACATCATAATCAATAATCTGGGCTAAAACTTTTTCGACATCAATAATTTCGACGATTTTGCTCTGCTTATTACTGTCTTCAATTTGCGTAATAGCAGTAAGGTAATTTGAGCGACCCGTTGTTTTCGGTGGCGGCTGGATTTCTGTCCATGTGGTGTTCACAATGTTACGAACTTGCCCAACAAGAAAGCCCTGAACACTTCGGTTGTATTCAGTAATAATTAAGTTGTGCTCGAGAGAATCGTCATGCGATGGTGGAAAACCGATAGCGCTACGTAAATCAATGACAGGAACAGACTCACCTCTTAAAGAAGCAACACCTGTAATATGATGATGAGAGCCTGGCAACTTAGTTAAAGGCGGCACCTTTAATACTTCTTTTACTTTAAATACATTGATCGCAAATAATTGCATACTATTTAAACTAAACAGCAAGAGTTCTAGACGGTTTTCACCGACCAGTTTTGTTCTTTGGTCAACCGAGTTCAAAACTCCAGACATACAACATCCTAGTGAAAATAATAACTCTAATTACCATAGCCTAAGTCATGCAGCTTAGGCAAAGGTCGTAATTAAAGATATTCTTGAAGATACTGATAAAAATAGTAGGGCAAACAAGAGAGCAGGAGAATATATAAACTAATTGGTATGTGTAATATCAGATCTAAAACACATTACCCCTCAATTACTTTCATAAGTAGCTGCCCGTCATACAATGCTTGCTTAACCAGAGCCGCGCCTGGCATGGTTGCTTGTTTATAAAATCGAGACTCAACCAGCTCTAAATCCTGGTGGTAAACCGGTAAACTTTGCTCTTCAATACATTGCTGAATGGCAGGGTACAAAATCTCTTTAGCTTGGTTAATGACACCGCCAATAAGGATTTTCTCTGGGTTAAATAAGTTAATGACAATTGCAATCGCCGAGCCTAAATATTGACCAAGCTTTTCAATCACATCAACCGCCAGCTCATCACCTTCAGCAGCCGCTGAGCACACACTTTCGATTGTGACCTCTTCCAATTCACTTAAGCTAGAAGCTTCGCCGTTAGCAATACGCTCCATCACTTCTTCACGAATAGCCTGAGAACTTGCTACGGTTTCAAGGCAACCTCGGTTGCCACAATGACACTGCTTACCGTTTTTATCGATTTGAATGTGACCCAGTTCGCCAATATTACCGTGACGACCTTGCAACACGCGGCCATCAAGAATAATACCTGCGCCCAAGCCATGGTGAATAGAAATCAGTACAGAGTTATCGTTATCTTGAGAATTACCAAATAACTTCTCGGCCAATGCCCAAGCTCGTGTGTCATTCGCAATGAAAACCGGTAACCCTGTCTCTTTGTAGATTTCTGGGCCTAAAGCTAAATTCTCGACATTGTAGTGCGGCATTTGAAGCACAACACCCTGCTCTGAATTCACTAAGCCAGGTAGAGTAATTGCAATACTCGTAACACGATCCAGTTGCTCAGAATAGGTTTGGAAGAATTCATCAATTTCATGAAGTAAACGCGCCAATACATCTTCTTGGTCGCGCTCATGGATATCAATCTTAGTATCGATTAGTACATCACCACCTAGCTCATGCAGTGCAATAGTTAAGTAGCCACGGCCAAGACGCATCGAAAGAAACTGCCACCCTTCATTGTTGGTTTGTAGTCCAACAGCAGGACGCCCACGACTGGTCGCCTCTTGAACGGTGGTTTCATGAATTAAATGTGCCTCGATGAGTTCACGAGTAATTTTGGTAATACTCGCAGGAGCCAACTCACTCTGTTTGGAAAGATCAATACGAGAAATGGGACCTTTAAGGTCTATAAGTTTGTATACACGACCAGCATTGACCTGTTTGATATGATCAATATGGCCCGGTTGAGCCATGTACATTTTACGCTCCAGAAATCATCAACCCTGCAATTTTTTTACTTTGCGAAGTAATTGTGAAGCGCTTTGGTATATCGCCGTGACAGGCATCACGTATATACGTAAATGTTTGTGTATCTAGTCAAATTGTTTATCGAAAGTTACTGGTTAGCTACACTATTTTTTACTTTTTTTTCGATATGAAACATCTTTTATTATCTCTAGATCGCGTTTCACTAAGAAATATTCCTCATAACTTCGACTGCCCACCAAAAAAATTTCAATTAATGCATATACTTAATTCAGCCTTACCGTCAAGGAGAGTCAAATGACCGCTGATTTAAGAAAAACGAAAATTGTCACAACCTTAGGGCCATCTACCGATAAAGATAATGTCCTAGAAGAAATTATTAAAGCTGGTGCCAATATGGTACGTATGAACTTTTCACACGGCACCAGTGAAGATCATATTAAGCGTGCTGAAAAAGTACGTATGCTTGCTGCAAAACTGGGGACACAAGTCGCCATACTTGGGGACTTACAAGGCCCAAAAATTCGAGTTTCCACCTTTAGAGATGGAAAAATCCAACTTAGCGTCGGTGACAAATTCACACTAGATAGTGATCTAGGTTTAGGGGAAGGTAATCAAGACGCCGTTGGCCTGGATTACAAAGAACTACCCAATGACGTTGGGACTGGTGACATCTTATTACTTGATGACGGACGTGTTCAGCTTGAAGTCACTCATGTCGAATCAAACAAAGTACATACTCGCGTGACGATTGGCGGCCCACTCTCCAATAACAAAGGCATCAACAAAAAAGGCGGAGGATTATCCGCTGAAGCGCTCACAGACAAAGACAAACGTGACATTATCACCGCAGCACAAATAAAAGTGGATTACCTAGCAATATCCTTCCCTCGTAACGGGGAAGACATGAATTATGCGCGCAGGTTAGCGCGCGATGCCGGGTTAGAAGCACACCTAGTAGCCAAAGTAGAACGAGCTGAAACCGTAGCCTCTGTCGAAAACATGGACGACATCATCATGGCATCTGATGTAGTAATGGTTGCCCGTGGAGACTTAGGAGTAGAAATTGGTGACCCAGAACTAGTCGGTGTACAAAAACAGTTGATACGTCGTGCGAGAGCCTTGAATCGCACCATTATCACCGCGACTCAAATGATGGAATCTATGATAACGGCTCCAATGCCAACTCGTGCTGAAGTGATGGATGTCGCGAATGCCGTATTGGACGGTACCGATGCCGTAATGCTTTCTGGAGAAACGGCAGCAGGCCAATACCCAATCGAAACGGTTAAGTCGATGGCTGAAGTATGTGTCGGCGCGGAAAAAATGGCAGAGGTCAACAAGTCCACTTACCGTATTAATAAGACTTTTGTTACCGCCGAAGAAACTATCTCGATGGCGACTATCTATTCCGCCAACCACATGGAAGGAATCAAAGCAGTGGTTACGCTGACCGAATCTGGGCGCACAGCCTTGATGATGTCGCGCCTCAATTCAGACCTTCCGATATTTGCGATGTCGAGAAATGAAAGCACACTCAACCGATGCGCTTTATATCGTGGTGTGACCCCTATCTATTTCGATACTAAAATTGAAGACGACCTTGATATCGCGTTAGAAACACTAAGATCTTTGAAAGAACGTAAGCTATTGAAATTTGGTGACCTTGTGATCATTACTCAAGGGGACATTATGGACGTAGCAGGTTCGACAAACTGCATGCGCATCTTGCCAGTGACTTAATAAAAAAACCAAATGAAATTAAAAGGCTAGATAAATGAGATTATCTGGCCTTTTTTACTTTTATGTAGTTTTCAATAAATTGATAACCAGCCTCTAGCCCTTGCTGATAATCATGCAAAAGGTCTTCTTTAGTACTCATCAATGAGCTGGCTTTAAGCGGGGCTTGCGGAGCAATTTGAATAACAAACGTGTCATCGGGTGGATTATTCAAAAAATTCTGCGTCAGAGAGTAGGTTTGAAAATGCACCATCAACATATCAGCTAAGCCGGAATCAAACTTATCACCAACCAAATGGCTCAGTCGATAAATATCATCTGCGCCGAACAACCAACGCCCGCCATTAAGCAAATCCAAATGCTCACGATCACGCTTATGTTCTTTAGAACGAGTAATTTGTTGCTGGAAAAACGACGACCAATCGAGTTTCCATTGCTCGACACGTTGCTGCCATTGATCTTGAACGCTGTTAAAAGATTCTTTGAACCACTCTACCTCTTCTACGGGAGGCGCATCCGTCACAGGGTTTACCTCATCCTGATCATCAACCAAAGGTTCTGTTCGAATCACAACTATGGAACGTGCGGCTCTTCGCCATGCTTCTTGAACAGGAATACAAGCAGACACCCCGCCATCAACATACGATTGACCACCCACTTCGACTTCATCGGTATAAAGCCTAGGAATGGCACAAGTGGCCAACATAACTTTGTACCAATCCTCACCTAACAGCGGTAAATAGTGATCATGGAGTCGCTGAGTATCTGTCACAGCTGCATAGATATTTCGATCACCGAGTACCTTTCGCCCGAGATCAAGATCCAATTTATAGGGATAAGACATGATCCTTTCAAACGCCCACTCTAGACCAAGGCCTTTACGGTGGCGAATATACGAGAACAAGTTGAAGAACTCAGGCTCTGTAGTGAGATCGAGGATGAAAGATTTGCCCAATTCAGGCTCGCGGCAAACATAGGCACATAAATTTAACGCGCCAGCAGAAGTACCGTAAAACTCGTCGAAGGGATCAAAGTTAGATTTCAGAAAAGCATCTAAAACACCAGAAGTGAAAATACCACGCTGACCACCACCTTGCGCGACCAACGCCGTTTTACCGACAATAAACTTCGAATAATAATCTAAGTCTATTGCCGATTCTTTTTCCGTTACATAGCCACTGTTCATCATAAGCTAAGCCTCTCATGTGATAAGCAAGTGGTTATGATACGGCTAACTAGTGATCGCAATGATGCCGAATGTCAGCAAAACTGCGAAAACACATACGGTAATTTGTAGAGCATTTTTTAGATCATGTTCCATAGACACCTCTTCGTTATTATAAGTGTTGCAAGTTGTTACTAAAGTATTATCAGCTGTGTGAAGTATCTTCAAGATTCGTCGAAATTAGTCGCACAATATTGATGTAAGCATCACAATTAGCCAGAGATTAGATAAGGATATCCCCATGAAAAAAATAGCAAAAACACTCACTTTGCTAAGCCTCTCATCCGGGTTTTACGCGTCCGCCGACACTCAGATAATACTCACTCCCCTAGTTGGCTATACGGGAGGAGGTAGCGTACAAGATGAAGAACTCAATACCTATGATATGGAAGGTTCTGAAAGTTTTACGTTCGCTATTGAAACGCCAATGGATAAAGGTCGCATTGGTTTATTCTATTCCAATCAAAGTTCAGAATTAGAAACGCTGAAACTAAGCTCGTCGATTCAATACCTGCATTTTCAAAGTAGTATCTATTACCCAGCAAACGATAAATTCTCAACTTATCTCGGTCTAGGTATTGGTGGTTCTTATGTGGATGTAGATTGGGCGAAGGACAAATATGGCTTTTCGGCTTCAATATTCGGCGGGATTGAATATAAGTTTACGGATAACTTCGCGTTAAACAGCCAAGTGCGCTGGCTTGGAACCGTGGTCGATAATGATACATCGGGTGCTTGTACCGTCCCAACAACACAACAATCTTGTGTTATCAAGTTTAAAACCGACTGGATGAACCAATACCAGGCCAGTATAGGCCTCAACTTCTATTTTTGATCCCACACATAAGACCAGACGATAGATATTAGTATTCTTTACATTATTGGGGACTTTATCTAGAGAGTGTATGATTTTCAGTCATACACTCTATTTTATAATAAAGTTTATTATTCCGATAAATATTATCAACCCAGACATATAGACCAAACCAACAACCTGCAACATAGCTATCCCTCCTAAAATTACAATTAATAACACTTTAACGACTAGACAGCATCAAATTCACAACATGTCCATTCTATTGCTTTAACTTTATGAAATCGGTAGTCTCAACACCACGCATTAGCTGAATATTTCAGTTCCTGCAAACACACATCGAAAATTAAAGAATATTCCTCTGAGTTTTCTACGCGCAAACAAAATAATAAACTACACTTTTGCTTAATCACGGATGATAGAGTAAAGCATCACGACAATTTCCAGTCTCGCTTCTCTCCCATTCTGATTGCACCGCGTATAGAAAAGCTTCATACCTCAGAGAAGTCGTAAAGGAGTTACTTATGAAGCGAGAACAGTGGGGATCCCGTGCGGGTTTTATACTTGCAGCGGTTGGTTCTGCTATTGGCCTAGGAAACATTTGGCGTTTTCCATATATGGCCTATGAGAATGGCGGCGGCGCATTCTTCATTCCTTACCTATTTGCTATGCTAACAGCTGGTATCCCATTTATGATCCTTGAGTTCAGCATGGGGCAAAAATACCGTGGTTCTGCACCGGCAACTCTAGCTAGAATCAACTCAAAGTTTGAGTGGTTAGGCTGGTTCCAAGTTGGCGTTGCTGCCGTAATTGCCGTTTACTATGTGGCGGTAATTGGTTGGGCTATTTCTTACTTTGGTATGTCGTTCAACCAAAGTTGGGGCACAGACACCAATGCGTTCTTCTTCAGCGAATACTTAGGTTTAGGTGACAACTCACCAACTAATTTAGGTAGCATTCAATGGGGCATTGCCGGCGCTATGTTACTAGCATGGGCTATTACCTATGCTGCTATCGTTGGAGGTGTGAAAGCCGGTATCGAACGTGCATCTAAAGTTATGATGCCTGTACTATTTATCATGGTTGTACTCCTGATTGGTCGCATGGTTTTCCTACCAGGTGCGCTAGACGGTGTGAACTACATGTTCGAACCTGATTTCAGTAAAATCTGGGATGTGAAAGTTTGGGCTGCAGCATATGGTCAAATTTTCTTCACGCTAAGTATTGGTTTCGCAATCATGTTAGCGTATTCAAGCTACTTGCCAGAAAAGTCAGACATTACCAATAACGCGTTTATGACGGTATTGATCAACTGTGGCTTCTCTATTCTTGCTGGTATCATGATTTTCTCTGTGTTGGGTTACATGGCTCAAGAGCAAGGAAAACCACTTACTGAGGTTGTAACTGCTGGTGTTGGTCTAGCGTTTGTTACTCTACCTGCTGCAATAAACCTACTGCCAGCGCCATATATTCTTGGCCCTCTATTCTTCTTCGCGCTAGTCGTTGCAGGTCTAAGCTCTCATATCTCAATTATGGAAGCAGTCACCTCGGCTATTATGGACAAGCTAAACTGGAGCCGTAAAAAAGCAGCTAGCGTAGTTATTGGTGTAGGTGTTGTGGTGTCTATGGCATTTGCAACAAATGGTGGTTTATTACTGCTTGATCTAGTCGATCACTTCGCAAACAACGTGGGTATCATGGTTGGTGGCTTCATTGAAATTCTTCTAATGGCTTGGCTATTGAACAAAGTCGGCGATGTACGCGAGTACGTGAACAAGATTTCTGATTTCACTATTGGTGCATGGTTTAATGTATGCCTACGCTTCATAACCCCAGTAATGCTTGCGGTTATTCTAGCGACTAAGTTACAGGCACTATTTACAGAAGGATACGGCGGCTACGATCTAACCCTTGGTTGGGTAATGATTGCTGGTCTATTAGCGGTTGGCGTTCTCATCAATGTTACAAGTAAGAAGGAAGCTTAATTATGACTACCAGTGCAATTATTATGATGGTACTTGGCCTAGGGATTACTTGGGGCGGCGCTGCTATCTGTATCAAGCGAGCAATGGATAAACAACAGTAATTATCCTTAAGCTATCAAGCAAAATGCCAGCAAATGATGCTGGCATTTTTTATTGCTAAACGACTATTTTCAACCATACCGTTAGAACTTGTATGTAACACCTAATGCCCCGCCAATTTGGAGCTCTGGGCCAGTGTAGAGATTTAACTCTGGGTGAACTTGAGCATACGCATTCCAACCGTCATGGAAATTCACTTTCACCCCAAGAGGTACTCTTGCACCGAAGTCATCTTCCCACTCACCCCAACCACCAACGCCAACATACCAGCTAATTGGGACATCTGCTTCTATGTCACCACGTTTAATAATGTAATCAAACGCAGCCCCTTCATTGCCAACGGTAAATCGGTATTGATTATCTAATTCAACGACAACACTTAACTGCTGGTCGATTGCCATACCAACTTCAAGATCTGGATTATCTGCAGCGAAAAGAGTGGGAGATACAAGAGATAGAGCTGCAATTGGCGCAATAAACTTATTCATTCGAAACCTTACTTAATATGAATTTCTACCGTAATTGTACACAGTTCAAAATCACCAATGTCAAACAAAGGTAAGCATTTAAACAAGAACGACAGTGATGAAAAGCACGTCAGTTTCGTAAACCATAAGTATTAAAAAAGGAGGCATATAGCCTCCTTTTTAGATGAAATTTATAGATTAGCCGTTGTTGCGAATCCACTCATCCATGTCAGTTTTCAAGTTATCAGACTTAGTACCGAAGATAGCTTGAACACCACCAGCTACTACAACAACACCTGCTGCACCTAGTTTCTTAAGTTGATCTTGGTCGACTTGCTCAGTATCAGCAACCGCAACACGTAGACGAGTAATACACGCGTCAAGACCAGTAATGTTTGCTTTACCGCCGAATGCAGATACAAGCTCGCCCGCTAGTTCAGAACCCGTTGCTGTTACTTCAGCTTCAGATTCGTCTTCACGACCTGGAGTTTTAAGGTCTAGTGCTTTGATTACTGTGCGGAATACAATGTAGTAAATCGCTGCGTAAGCAAGGCCACAAACAATCATCAGACCCATCTTAGACGCATTGCCAGATAGAACTAAGAAGTCAATCAAACCGTGCGAGAAAGAAGTACCGTGTACAAAACCTAGTGTGTTAGATAGTACGTATGCAGAACCCGCTAGAAGAGCGTGAATACCGTAAAGAACTGGAGCAACGAATAAGAATGAGAATTCGATTGGCTCTGTGATACCTGTTAGGAATGAAGTAAGCGCAGCAGAAGCCATGATACCCATTACTTTAGCGCGGTTTTCTGGTTTAGCAGAATGAGCAATTGCGATTGCAGCAGCTGGTAGACCAAACATCTTGAACATGTAACCGCCTGCTAGCTGACCGAAGCCATTGCCTGCAGCACGAGATGCTTCATCAGCAACTAGGTAACAAGTAAGAACACCATTTTGAGTTTCGCCAGCAGCGTTTACACAAGTACCAGCTTCGAAGAAGAAAGGTACGTTCCAAACGTGGTGAAGACCAAATGGGATTAGAGAACGTTCAATGATACCGTAGATACCGAATGCAACCTGTGGGTTCTGGTGAGCAGCCCAATCAGAGAAAGATGCAATCGCGCCACCTACTGGAGGCCATACGATAGAAAGAACAATAGCTAGGCCAATTGCAGAGAAACCTGTGATGATTGGCACTGCACGTTTACCAGCAAAGAAGCCTAAGTATTCTGGAAGTTGAATTCGGAAGAAACGGTTGAATGCCCAAGCAGCAACACCACCGACTAGGATACCACCTAGTACACCAGTATCGATTTTTTCAACACCCATCACGCCAGCCATAACACCAAGTGTCGCTGTCATAATACCGTAACCAACAATCGCTGCTAAGCCAGCAACACCATCGTTGTTAGTAAAGCCAAGTGCAACACCTACTGCAAACAGTAGTGCCATTTGACCAAATACCGAACCACCAGCTTGTTCCATTAAGTTAGAAACAATTTCTGGAATAAATGAAAGGTCTGCTGCGCCGACACCAAGCAAAATACCCGCAACTGGTAAAACTGATACTGGTAGCATCAAAGATTTACCGACTTTCTGCAGGCTAGCAAAAAGGTTCTTAAACATGTTTATGCTCCTGATAAAGATATAATAAATATATGGGTACTAACGGCACACCCCCGTAGCCTAAATGTTAGCACCCAGTGAAAATGTAACCATGTATTGCATTATATTTTCTGCCGCTAAATATATATTGATGTGGATTAGACTTACTAGAGAGTTACGAAATTTAGTTTCAAAAGTAGCCTTGGATCACATGAAAAAAAACGTAATGCAACCCTTTACATCAATATAAAGCATTGATTTATAATGGTATTATTTGAACTCTTATTTATTTTACCAGGTAAATAAAATAGATGCGGATGTTATTTTTAGTAACAAAATTACAAATTTAAATATTCGCCCTCTCAACTTCAACATATTCAGTAAACATTCTTTTTCCGCATCCAATCAGTGATGACACGCACAAAAAAAGGAGCTTTCGCTCCTTTTTTATTCCAAAATCAATTTTTATCGCAAAAAAAGTTTTTCGAAATTTTCGGTCGTTTTTTGCCCAACCTCGCTAAGTGATACGCCTTTCAACTGGGCAATATACGCAGCAACCTCGACAACATATGCAGGCTGATTCTGTTTACCTCGATGCGGTACCGGCGCCAAATATGGAGAATCCGTTTCAATCAACAAGCGTTCTAGCGGTAAGTTCTTCACCACTTCTTTTAGCTCTGTCGCTTGCCTGAATGTAACAATACCCGAGATAGAGATATAAAAGCCCAGTTCCATCGCGGCTTCGGCGAACGCTTGATTTTCAGTAAAACAGTGTATAACGCCACCACATTTATCTGCACCACCATTACGTAAAATAGACAACGTGTCTTCACGAGCATTACGCGTATGGATAATTAGGGGCTTGTTTACATCAACGGCTAGCTCTACTTGCTGTTCAAAACGTAACTTTTGTAGCTCTGCTGTCTCTGGTTGATAGTGGTAGTCGAGACCCGTTTCACCAATCGCTACTACCTTAGAATGACGAGCAAATTGGTGCAGCTGATCTAAAGCGAAATCACTCTCAACATCGAGCGGATGTACACCACAAGAAGCATGTACATTGTCGTAAGGTGCGATCATTTCTAACATATTAGGAAACGAGTCTAACGTTACACCAACCGACAATAGCTGCTTTACATTTGCAGCCTGTGCTTTTTGAATAACGTCATCAACATTGGTGTGTAGCTCTTGATAATCAAGCTTATCTAAATGGCAATGCGAGTCTACAAACATGGTTCCTCTCTAGCTTGAATCAGCCAATTCATAATTAAAAGTTCTGAGTTAAGCCCAGAGTGTAGCCTTAACTGTTCTAACAACGCCTGCAAAGATTGAGTTCGTTGAAAAGCCTGTTGGTAAGTAATGACCTTTGAAAGTTCGAGACTCTCCGGGATCAACTCATCACCTGTGACTGCAAAAGCACGCTTCTGCGTATCGATAAGTAAATGCCACAACCAACCTAAAAACTTGGAAGGGTCTTTATTCAGTGTGCTGACATAACCAAATAAATCAGAGCCTGGACGTGAGATCACTTCCACATAACCTTCAAATACCTTTTGGGCTTGCTCAACACTACCATCTTCGATCATAGCTAATGTATGTACCGGCAGTCCGTCATTCAAGGATAGAAGAAAACTCGGAACTGGTTTACCCGCTTTACTTTCCAACCAAGTCTGAGCGGTGTTGGTATCAGGTTGAGAAACTTTCCATTGCTGGCAACGGCTGACAATCGTTGGCATAAGACGACTGTTATTTGAAGAAACCAACACGAAAATACATTTCTCAGCAGGCTCTTCTAAGGTTTTAAGTAACGCGTTAGATGCCGCTTCGTTCATGCCTTCAGCAGGATCAATAATAATCAGTCGGTAGCCATCTAAGTGCGATGACTCCTGCGCCCAGCGATTACTTGCTCGAATTTGATCTACAGTAATCGCTTTGCCTTCTTTTTCTGGGGTGATTTTATGTAAATCAGGGTGGCTACCTGATTTCATCAGTTCACAACTATGACAAAAGCCACACGCTTCACTTTCATAGTTTACGCACATCAAAGCAGCGGCCAGTCTATCTAACAATTGCTCTACACCTAAACCGCTAGGTGATAACAACAAAATAGACCTAGGTACTCGCTCACTATCTAGCTGTTGCTTCCAGCTATCCCATGTCGGTACCAGCCAAGGATATAAGTCCTGCATCATTAAGCCCGTTGCGCCGCTAACCAAGAACAAAGCGCAGATTTAATATCAGCGGCAACGTTTTGGATTTCTTGCTGAGCATTAATAATAACGACGGATTCATCACTATTAGCGATTTCTAGATAACGTTCACGAGTGCGGTCGAAAAATGAGATATCCATTTTTTCGATTCGGTCTAATTCTCCTCGGCCACGAGCACGCTCAAGTCCAACGCGAGGGTCAAGATCCAAATACAAAGTTAAGTCCGGTTTGAAGTCGCCTAACGTTGTAGTTTTAAGCGCAGACATTGTGCTTTGAGAAAGCTGACGTCCACCCCCTTGATACGCTTGAGATGACATATCATGGCGATCGCCGACGACCCAATGACCGTCTGCAAGCGCTGGTTTAATAACGTTCTCAACCAATTGAACTCGAGCTGCGTACATAAGAAGCAATTCGGTCATGTCTTGAAGCTTTTCACCTTCATGCTCTTCTTTAACTAACGAACGCATCTTTTCTGCTAGTACCGTGCCGCCTGGCTCGCGAGTGTTAGTAATCTTTTCTACACCTGACTCACGGAGAGTTTCCAGAATTGCATTAATTGCAGTGCTTTTACCAGCACCTTCTAGGCCTTCTACGACAATAAATTTTGACTGATTCATTCTATGGTCTTATTTGTTCTTTCTAAGTTGTTTTAAGTAGGCCCTAACAGCGCGGTTATGGTCTGCTAAGTTTTTCGAGAATACGTGCCCGCCAGTACCACTTGCAACGAAGTATAGATAATTACTCTTCTCTGGATTCAAAGCCGCTTCAATTGAAGCCTTACCTGCCATGGCTATTGGCGTCGGTGGTAGGCCATTTATCGTGTAGGTATTGTATGGTGTTGGCGTGCGAAGATCTTTCTTGCGAATATTGCCGTCATATTTGTCACCCATCCCATAAATAACGGTTGGGTCAGTTTGCAAACGCATTCGCTTATTCAGGCGATTAACGAATACCGATGCAACCCGCTCTCTTTCAGAGGCTACTGCGGTTTCTTTTTCAATAATTGATGCCAGTATAAGTGCTTCATAAGGGTTTTTAAGCGGTAAACCTTGTTCTTTTTCTTCCCACTTCTCATTAACTATATTCATCAAATTACGATGAGCTCGCTTTAACAGATCCATGTCAGATGTGCCAAACGTATAGTGATAAGTTTCGGCTAAGAATAAACCTTCAAGTTTATCGCGATCAATCCCTAACTCTTCTGCGATCTGTTTTTCAGTCAAGCCATCTAACGTATGAGTTAAATATTGGGTCTCTTTCAACTGCACTAACCATTCGTCAAAGCGGCTACCTTCCACGAAAGTAATCGTAAATTGGTGCTCTTTACCTTCGACTAATAGCTCTAACACATCTTTAAGCGATGAGCCTGACTCAAGCAAAAAGGTGCCAGCTTTCACATCAAGTAATTCAGGGTGAAGCTTTCGGGTTAATTTGGCATAGGGTGAAGCTTCAAATAGCTCAGCTTCAACCAATTGGTTTAGTACGCGATGAAAGCTAGTCCCAGAAGCGACGGTTACCACTTCAGGCTCAGTGATTTTGATTTGCTGTGTCAAATACTGCTGCGCTTGAGTGTAAGCGTAATACGCCCCGGCCGCAGCGACACAAAGGCTAAATACAACAAATATGCTAATTTTTTTGATCACGAGTTTAATTTTCCTTGAAGACTCTTTGTTAATGGTCCAACTGCGTATTGTTTAGTAGGTATTGAAACAATGGGCGCTATCCCCAGAATTGAATTTGATATAAACACTTCGTCCGCTTGTTCAATCGCTTCTACAGTAAAGTTACCAATATGTACCGGAATATGCTCTAACTTAGTCACATCAAGCACTAAACGACGCATTACACCAGCCACTCCACTTAGAGATAAATCTGGAGTAAATAATTCTCCATCCTTAACCCAAAATAGGTTAGCCATTGTCGTCTCAATGATGTGACCGTTAATATCGAATGCCAATCCGTCGAGTTCGCCGGCTTGGTCCATTTCTGCTTTTAGCAATACCTGCTCTAACCGGTTGTTATGCTTATGCCCTGCAAGCATTGGGGATAAGCCTAGACGCTGTTTGCACGAGCCAAGCTTGAGCCCGTTAGCTCGTATTTGATGATAATGCGCAGGGTATGTAAACGAGCTAATCGTAACGTTTGATGACGATACCTGAGTAGAACTATAACCGCGACCACCTTCACCTCGGCTAATGTGCAGTTTTAGTCCAGCGATACCTACTTTTATTGATGCCTCTTTCAGCCATACCTCGATTTTGGGCCAATTAGGCCGTTCAATACCAAGAGCATCGAGGCATTCGTCAACTCTTTGTTTATGGTAACCAAAATGTTCAATCGCCCCTTGCACGGTCAGCATTGTCGTAAAACAACCATCACCATACTGAAACGAACGATCTGATAAATCTATTGCCTGTTGAGGAAATCCGTTTACCCAATACATTTTTGCCCCTAGAAAAAGAAAACGGCTCAATGCTAAGCATCAAGCCGTTCAAAAACAAGTCTAATTATGACTTATCTCGGGTGATTAAATCTTTTTGAAGATTAAACAACCGTTAGTGCCACCGAAGCCAAATGAGTTACATGCAGCATATTCCATGTTGCTAACTTCACGAGCTGTGTGTGGAACTAAATCAATACCTAAATCGTCTTCTGGGTCATCAAGGTTAATCGTTGGTGGAACGATTTGGTCAACAAGTGACATAGCAGTAATGATCGCTTCAGCAGAGCCTGCTGCACCTAAAAGGTGACCAGTCATCGACTTAGTAGAAGATACCAGCACTTGCTTAGAGCCAGCCTCGCCAAGAGCACGTTTGATGCCTTTAACTTCTGCAACATCACCTGCAGGAGTCGAGGTACCGTGTGCATTCACGTAACCGATTTGCTCACCAGTTACGCCTGCATCACGCATCGCCGCTTCCATCGCCAATGCACCACCTGAACCATCTTCACTTGGAGAAGTCATGTGGTAAGCATCGCCTGACATACCGAAGCCCACTAGCTCACAGTAAATCTTAGCGCCACGTGCTTTAGCATGTTCGTACTCTTCAAGAACCATCATGCCAGCACCATCGCCAAGAACGAAGCCATCACGCCCTTTATCCCATGGACGAGACGCTTTCTGAGGCTCATCGTTACGAGTAGAAAGTGCTTTAGCCGCACCAAAACCGCCCATACCTAGAGGTGTAGATGCTTTCTCAGCACCACCCGCTAGCATCGCGTCTGCATCGCCGTACGCTATCATACGAGCTGCGTGACCAATGTTATGAAGGCCAGTCGTACATGCAGTAGAAATAGCGATATTAGGACCACGTAGGCCACGCATAATAGACATGTGACCAGCAATCATGTTCACGATCGTTGACGGAACAAAGAATGGGCTGATTTTACGAGGGCCTTTTTCAGTAAGTGCTTGGTGACCAGCTTCGATCAAACCAAGACCACCGATACCAGAACCGATAGCCACACCAATACGTGGTGCGTTCTCATCAGTAACGGTTAGACCAGAATCATCAAGTGCCTGAACACCTGCTGCGACGCCATATTGGATAAATAGATCCATTTTACGAGCATCTTTTTTAGACATGTACTCTTCGCAGTTAAAGTCTTTAACTAGACCTGCAAAACGAGTTGAGAAATTGGTTGCATCAAAGTGCTCGATATTCACGATACCACTTTGACCAGCTAGCAGGGCTTTCCAAGAAGATTCTACAGTGTTGCCTACCGGTGACAACATACCCATGCCAGTGACAACTACACGACGCTTGGACACGATTTTACACTCCGGGGATTGAGATAATTTGGATGAGAGATAGATGAGTCTAGATAAAACACAGGCGGTCTAGGTGACCGCCTGGGAGAGATTATTACTGAGCGCTAGTTACGTAATCGATAGCAGCTTGAACAGTAGTAATTTTCTCAGCTTCTTCATCTGGAATCTCAGTGTCGAATTCTTCTTCTAGAGCCATTACTAGCTCAACAGTGTCTAGAGAATCAGCACCTAGGTCATCAACGAAAGAAGCTTCGTTTTTAACTTCTGCTTCATCAACACCTAGTTGTTCAACAATGATTTTCTTTACGCGTTCTTCGAGGTTGCTCATTTTTTCTTTTCCTTTACAGAGTTCGCTTTATGCGATGTTTTCCGTAGTTTATTCAATCTATTAAAAGTTGCAAGGCCAACTTTTCTGGTCAAACCACAATTTTAGCGATTTTAACCGAAATTACATACATTTTTGACTTAAATCATGCACAAATGTTGCACAAAATTTAAACCATGTACATACCGCCATTGACGTGAAGTGTTTCACCTGTGATATAAGCTGCCGCAGGCGACGCCAAAAATACCACAGCTTCAGCGATTTCGCGAGGGTCACCTAAACGACCTGCTGGAACGTTAGCCAAAGTTGCTGCACGTTGGTCATCATTTAGTGCTTTAGTCATGTCAGTTTCGATGAAACCAGGAGCTACAGTGTTCACTGTCACACCACGAGAAGCCACTTCACGTGCCATAGACTTAGTGAAGCCAATAACGCCAGCTTTAGCTGCTGCGTAGTTTGCTTGACCAGCGTTACCCATAGTACCAACTACAGAGCCAACGTTAATGATACGGCCTTCGCGTTTTTTCATCATGCCACGCAAAACCGCTTTAGACATACGGTAGATAGGCGTTAGGTTCGTATCGATGATATCGTTCCACTCGTCATCTTTCATACGCATAAGTAAGTTATCACGTGTGATACCTGCATTGTTAACCAGAATATCGATCGCGCCAAACTCATCATTGATTGTTTTCAATGTTGCAGCAATTGAGTCGACATCTGTCACGTTAAGCGCAAGACCTTTACCGTTTTCGCCAAGGTACTCACTGATTGCAGCAGCGCCGCCTTCTGACGTCGCAGTACCAATAACTTTAGCGCCACGTTCAACTAAAAGTTCAGCGATAGCACGACCAATACCACGGCTCGCGCCAGTAACTAGCGCAACTTTGCCTTCTAAATTCATCATAACTTCTCTTTAAGTGGTTATTTACTTAGCAGCTTCTAAAGTAGCAGTATCGTTTACCGCTGCAGCTGTCATAGTTTTCACAATTCGTTTTGTTAGACCAGTAAGAACTTTACCAGGACCTAATTCAAATAACTTCTCAACACCTTGCTCGTTCATCGCTTGCACGCCTTCAGTCCAACGAACTGGGCTATAAAGTTGACGAACAAGTGCATCTTTAATTTTTGCAGGGTCTGTTTCAGCAACAACATCAACGTTATTGATAACAGGTAGCGCTGGTGTGTTGAACTCTAGAGCTTCTAGAGCTACCGCTAGTTTATCTGCTGCAGGTTTCATTAGTGCGCAGTGAGATGGCACAGAAACAGGTAAAGGAAGAGCACGCTTAGCGCCCGCTTCTTTACATAGTGCTCCAGCACGCTCAACTGCCGCTTTGTTACCCGCGATAACAACTTGACCAGGAGAGTTGAAGTTCACTGGAGAAACAACTTCGCTCTGCGCAGCTTCTTCACACGCTTTCGCAATCGCTTCATCGTCTAGACCGATGATCGCGTACATTGCACCAACACCTGCAGGAACCGCTTCTTGCATTAGTTGACCACGTAGTTCAACCAGCTTGATCGCTTCTTTAAAATCGATAACGCCAGCACATACTAGTGCAGAATACTCACCTAGGCTGTGACCCGCTAAGTTTGCAGGCTGCTCTAGGCCAAGTTCTTGCCATACACGCCAAATTGCAACAGACGCTGTTAGTAGAGCCGGTTGAGTACGGAAAGTTTCATTTAAATTTTCCACAGGGCCATCTTGAACTAACGCCCATAGATCGTAACCAAGTGCTTCTGAAGCTTCAGCGAATGTCTGTTTTACAACATCATACTGTTCGCCTAGGTCAGCAAGCATACCGATAGCTTGAGAACCTTGGCCTGGGAATACGATAGCAAACTTGCTCATTGTAATTTTCCTTTAAGCAACGCAAATAATTGAACAAGGCACATATTGATGTGCCTTCATTTACATTTTTCTTTATTGTTTAGAACTTGACTAGCGCCGAGCCCCAAGTAAATCCGCCGCCAAACGCCTCTAGTAGCAGAGTTTGACCGCGCTTAATTCGCCCGTCTCGAACCGCTTCATCCAACGCAGTAGGAACGGTCGCAGCAGACGTATTACCATGTTTGTCTAAAGTAATGACTACTTGGTCTAGAGACATTGACAGCTTCTTAGCTGTTGCAGAGATAATACGGTAGTTCGCTTGATGAGGGACTAACCAATCAAGCTCAGTCTTATCCATATTGTTCGCAGCCAAAGTATCTTTAACTAGCTTCGAAAGCTGTGTAACAGCTACTTTAAATACTTCATTGCCTGCCATATGTAACCATTTGTCAGCATCGCCGCCACGCTCAGGGACTTCTAAACTTAGTAGCTCACCAAACTGTCCATCTGAATAAATATGAGTAGACAAAATACCTGGTTCTTCGCTTGCGCCAACGACTACTGCACCAGCAGCGTCCCCAAATAGAATGATGGTTGAGCGGTCAGTAGGGTCACAAGTCTTTGATAAAGCGTCTGCACCGATAACCAACACGTTTTTACACATACCTGATTTGATATGCTGGTCAGCGACTGATAATGCGTACACAAAGCCAGAACATGCTGCAGCTAAATCAAATGCCGGACAGCCTTTAATCCCGAGCTTTCCTTGTACCTGACATGCAGAAGACGGAAAAGTGTGGCTACTACTCGTGGTTGCTACAATGATAAGGTCGATATCGTTCTTATCAATTCCAGCCATTTCAATCGCATTTTCAGCAGCATAGTACGCCATATCTGCAACTGTTTCGTTTTCAGCTGAGATACGACGCTCTTTAATTCCTGTTCGAGCAACGATCCACTCGTCACTAGTATCTACCATTTTCTCTAAGTCTGCGTTTGTACGCACTTGAGTTGGCAAGTAGCTGCCAGTACCTAAAATTTTGCTATACATGAAGACTAATAATGCCTCTCGAGTAAAACCGCTTCCAAACGATCGCTAATACGGCTGGGGACTTGTCGTTTGACCTCGTGCACTGCTTCGCCAATTGCGTTGACGACCGCAGATACATCAGCACTTCCATGACTTTTAATGACAATGCCGCGCAATCCTAGCAAACTTGCGCCGTTATACTGGTCGGGGTTCAATGTTTTTAATTCGGTAAATAGCTCAGAAAACAACTTTCTAGCAATCCAACCCTTAATAGTTGAAGCCATCATGCTTGTTTTTAGCTTATCAATAAAGAGCTGAGCGGTACCTTCGCAAGTTTTTAGACAAATATTGCCTACAAAGCCATCACATACCACCACATCGGCAGCATCTTGTAATAACTGATTACCTTCAATATAGCCGATAAAATGGACTGACTGCGTTTGAGAAAGCATTTCAGCACAACGCTTAACAAGGTCATTGCCTTTAATTTCTTCGGCACCGATATTCAATATTGCGACACGCGCTGGTCGGCCTAAGTGTTGCTCAGCTAGAGCACTGCCCATCACAGCAAATTGAAACAGAGAATCCGCATCGCTCGATACGTTCGCGCCGAGATCCAACATCCAGGTTTTATTCGCGGATGCTGTTGGCAAAGCTGAAACTAAAGCGGGCCTATCGATGCCAGGTAATAGCTTAAGACGAAAACGAGACAGTGCCATTAAAGCACCGGTATTACCTCCGCTCACGCACGCATCAGCGGTAGAATCGGCGACTCGATCGATTGCGGCTCGCATCGAACTACCTTGGCTATTTCGCAAGGCTAAAGAAGGTTTTTCTGAATTAGAAATAATTCGATCACAATGCTGGATACTCAAACGAGAATCAGGCATTCGACCTAATGAGGATAATTGAGACGTGATCGCTTTTTGATCACCTATGAGAATAACTTTTAGCTCTGGGAAATACGACAGTGCCTGCACGGCGGCAGGCACTGTAACACGAGGACCGAAGTCCCCGCCCATTGCATCAAGCGCAACGGTTATATTTTGCAAAGGTCAACCTTACTTGTTGATAACCTTTTTGCCACGGTAGTAACCTTCAGCAGTCACGTTGTGACGTAGGTGAGTTTCACCTGAAGTTGCGTCTACAGAAAGTGCAGCTGTAGTTAGCGCATCGTGTGAACGACGCATGCCACGCATTGAACGTGATTTCTTGCTCTTTTGTACGGCCATTGACCCTACTCCTATGTAAATTCTTAAAGAAGCAATTACTTCTTTAAGCTTTTTAAAACATCAAATGGATTCGGCTTTTTGTCTTCCTCAATTTCTTCAGGAAGCTCACCAAATACCAAGTTATTTGAGTTAACGCTACAGTTCGCTTCGTCGTGCATTGCTACTTGTGGCAATCCAAGGATGAACTCGTCTTCAACAAGTTGAATCAGGTCTAATTCACCGTACTCGTTCAGATCTACCAAATCGTACTCTTCCGGTGCTTCTTCTTCACTTTTCTCACTGTAAACAGGAGTATAAGTAAATTCGACATCGCACTCTTGTGCGAAAACCTCATTACAACGTTGACACTCTAAATCAACTTCGACGTTAGCTTTACCAGAGATAACGACTAGTCGTTGTTCATCAAGCCCAAATGACAATGAGACTTGCGCGTCACGTTTTACGCCTTCAGTTGCTTCGCTTAAACGCTTGAAAAGACTGATTTGAATGATGCCATTAATATCAAGTCGTTTCTGAGCGGTTTTCGCGGGATCAACCGTTCGCGGTATTTTTACCTTTTGCATAGGGCGCGAATATTATCTTCCAAATCGAGTTTAGTCAAAGGAAATGGCAAAAAAGTTATACTTTTTTACCTTTCCCATACAGAGCATTAGGAGCAACAACGTTACTTAAGATATCCTGCTCCAAATGCTTATGTGAATTGTAAATTAAAATGAAAAATTACCAACTAGTTTTAGCGTCTACATCGCCATTTAGACAAGAATTGCTTAAAAAGTTACAAATTGAATTCATTGCAGCCAAACCCAATTGCAACGAAACACCGCTACCCAATGAAACACCTACAGAGCTCGTGTCTCGATTATCTCTACAAAAAGCCAAATCGTGTTCCGTTGCTCAACCAAGCCTTGTAGTCGGTTCAGATCAAGTGTGTGTGATAGACGAAGAAATCGTCGGTAAACCACATTCCGTTGATAAAGCGATCGAGCAATTGCAACGCCAAAGTGGCAAAACTATCACATTCTATACGGGGCTTTCGGTGTGGAATAGTGAGACCAATTTAGCTGAAACCATAGTTGATACGTTCAAGGTACACTTTCGAGATCTCACCCAAACTCAAATCGAAACCTATGTAGAAAAGGAACAACCTCTTCAATGTGCGGGGAGTTTCAAAAGCGAAGGGCTAGGAATCGCTTTATTTAGTCAACTTGAAGGGAAAGACCCTAATTCGTTGGTTGGACTACCCTTGATTGAATTAATTGATTTATTGGCCAAGTTTGATTTCAAGGTTTTATAAGAAAGAAAAAGGGTAGCGCTAGGCTACCCTTGATTCAATTTTTACTGGCGTAAACCTTTTAACGCCTTTTCCAACTTATTTTCCATTGGGGCTGAAATATCCATCTTCTCTTCTGTACCCGGATGAACAAATTTAATGTTAGCTGCATGAAGGAATAATCGATCCAAGCCAACTTTACCGGTGTAAGCATCAAATCGACGATCGCCATAGCGATCATCCCAAGCAATTGGATGGCCTGTGTATTGAGTATGAACTCGGATCTGGTGTGTACGCCCGGTTATAGGACTCGCTTGAACCAAGGTTGCATCCTTGAACTTTTCTAACACTTTAAAACGAGTTTCGGAGGCTTTACCGTTAGGGTTCACACGAACAATACTGTTAACTTCATTTTTAAGTAACGGCGCATTCACTACACGACAACTGTTCTTCCATTCTCCCATAACAAGTGCAAAGTAATATTTCTGCACCGTCTTCTCTCGGAACTGAGCCTGTAAATGTCTCAATGCAGAACGTTTCTTCGCAACGAGTAAAATACCTGAAGTATCTCGGTCAATGCGATGAACGAGCTCTAGAAAACGAGCGTCAGGGCGCAAAGCACGTAGTGCTTCAATTGCTCCGAACTTTAGGCCACTTCCGCCATGAACTGCAGTTCCCGAAGGTTTATTAAGGATCAATAAATGATCATCTTCGTAGATAATGCAATGCTCTAGTTCAGATACCTTATTTAGCTTAGTGCTTGGCGCTTTGTCTTCCGTCGATTCTTGAACCGTCACCGGAGGGATACGTACCAAGTCCCCTGCTTTTAATTTGTATTCTGCTTTAATTCGCTTTTTGTTTACGCGAACTTCGCCTTTACGCACGATTCGGTAAATCATGCTCTTAGGAATATTTTTCAATTGGTTGCGTAAGAAATTATCAATACGCTGACCAGCCATATCTTCATCGATATCGACAAATTGGACTTTAGTTCTAATTTCGCTCATCCGACTATTGTATCACTGCCAACTCATTCTAATCATCCGTTCTTGCAAAAATAGTCATACGAATTCGCCATCAAGCGCTACTATTAACCGTATTTGTTTGATTCTTAGACCAAAAAAGAAACAAGTTTCCGGCTAATTTAAGTCTAAGCTGATTAACTATTTTAGAGACAGTGAGTTAGACCTAGCAAAACTAGCATAAAAACCATTTTTTTTAGCCCTTTCTAATAAAGCAGATTGCTGTGAATAGCCACCACTGCTATAGTTCACAGCTGCTACAAGTGATTTGATTACATATTATACAATCAATCATTTCTAAGCGGATAAATGAGTAGACTACTTAATATCAGAGTGCTGCAATCGGCGTAAGACACCATGAATTAAGTTACCTTGTCGCTCTACTCACGTTCTCTCGTGTTGAGTATTCACCGCCACATCGCGGATCATAGGTTTGTATACCTATGATGACTGACGTGCCCACGAGCATCCCTTCCAGCCGGGAGGCTGCACCGATAAAGCCATGGGATCTGGCACCACGAGAAACGAATCGAAGCGACAAGCCAATTATGAAAATAAAAGAAAAGACAACGAGATTTCTAAATGAAAAGAATGTTAATCAACGCAACTCAAAAAGAAGAGTTGCGTGTCGCTTTGGTCGATGGCCAACGACTATTCGATCTTGATATCGAAAGTCCAGGTCACGAATCGAAAAAAGCGAATATCTACAAGGGACGTATCACTCGAATTGAGCCAAGCCTGGAAGCGGCATTTGTCGACTACGGTGCAGAACGTCACGGTTTCCTCCCTCTTAAAGAAATTGCCCGCGAATACTTTCCTGAAGGTTACACATACCAAGGTCGTCCAAGCATTAAAGAAGTGCTAAACGAAGGCCAGGAAGTTATCGTACAAGTTGAAAAAGAAGAACGTGGCAGCAAAGGCGCTGCTTTAACGACTTTCATTTCACTTGCAGGTAGTTACTTAGTTCTTATGCCAAACAACCCTCGTGCAGGCGGTATTTCTCGCCGTATCGAAGGTGATGAGCGTACTCAACTGAAAGCAGCATTAAGCACTCTTGAGCTTCCTCAAGGTATGGGCTTAATTGTGCGTACAGCTGGCGTAGGCAAAAGTGCTGAAGAATTAGAGTGGGATCTAAACGTACTATTGAATCACTGGGGCGCTATCAAGCAAGCTTCTGATTCAAACGCAGCTCCTTTCCTTATTCACCAAGAAAGCAACGTAATTGTTCGTGCAATCCGTGACTATCTACGTCGTGATATTGGTGAAATCCTAATTGATAGCAACACCATCTTTGAACGTGCTCAAGCTCATATCCAGCTTGTACGTCCAGATTTCCTTAACCGCGTTAAGAAATACGATGGCGAAGTTCCACTATTTAGCCACTATCAAATCGAAAGCCAAATTGAATCTGCTTTCCAACGTGAAGTTCGCCTTCCGTCTGGTGGTTCAATTGTAATCGACCCAACTGAAGCGCTAACTTCAATCGATATCAACTCCGCTCGTGCAACGAAAGGTGGCGATATTGAAGAGACCGCACTAAACACTAACTTAGAAGCTGCGGATGAAATTGCTCGTCAGCTGCGTCTACGTGACCTCGGCGGTCTAGTGGTTATCGACTTTATCGATATGACGCCAGTTCGTCACCAACGTGAAGTTGAAAGCCGTCTACGTGACGCCGTTCGATTAGATCGTGCGCGTGTTCAAATTGGCCGTATTTCTCGCTTTGGTCTATTAGAGATGTCTCGTCAACGTTTGAGCCCTTCTCTAGCAGAAGCAAGCCACCACATCTGTCCTCGCTGTACAGGTACTGGTGTAGTTCGTGATAACGAATCTCTGGCTCTATCTGTTCTACGTCTTATCGAAGAAGAAGCATTAAAAGACAATACTGCGCAAGTTCTTGCGGTTGTTCCTGTTCCTATCGCTTCTTACCTATTGAACGAAAAACGTCGTTCAGTAAACCATATCGAGAAGAACCAAGAAGTTAAGATCACGGTTGTTCCTAACTCAGACATGGAAACACCTCATTTTGAAGTTATCCGTGTTCGTGAAGGCGAAGAGTTCGATCTGCTGTCTTACTTACTTCCTAAAAAGCTAGACGCTCTGAAAGAAGCAGAAAGCAAAGAACCTGTTGAAGTTGATATCAAGCCTAAGAAACTTGAAGAGCCAGCTCTAAAAGGTTTTGCAGCACCAGCTCAATCTGCTCCGACTCCTGCGCCAAAAGCTCAAGAGCCTAAAGCTGAAGCAGCACCTGCTGTTAGCCAAGAGCCAGGTTTAATTGGACGCTTCTTTAAAGCGATCGGCAGCTTCCTATTCGGCTCTACTCAAGAAGAGAAGACTGAAGAAAAAGTTGAAGAGAAGCCTCAAGAGAAACGTAATCAAGGTAATCGTCAACGTCGCGATCGTAACGATAACCGTCGCCGCAACCAGCGTGGCGATCGTAACGAAAACCGCGATAACAAACGTCGCCGCAAACCTGCACGTGACGAAAAGTCAGACGAGCAGAGTGAAAACGCACCTCAACAAGGTCGTCAGCAGCAGAATCGTCAACAAAATCGCAAGCCTAAGCAAGATCGTCGTAACAAACAGCGCGACGAGCAACGCGAAGAGCAAGAAGCACCGTCTAAGTTAGCTCAGCAAGGCCAACAGTTAGCGGCAGATGCACAAGCGAATAAACCTGAAGCAGCGAAAGAGAAATCTGAAGCTAAAGCTCAAAAAGTTAAAGAACGTCGTCAGCGCCGTAAACTTAACAAGCAAGTTCGTGTAAAAGATCAGAACGCAGCTAAAGAGCAAGAAGCGCAAGCGACTCAAGAAAAGAAAGTGGCAGACCAAGTTGAAGCAACGCAAGCTACTGCTGATAACGCAGAGCAAGAAGAGCCGAAACAACGTCGCAATCGTCGTTCTCCACGTCACCTACGTGCAAGTGGTCAACGTCGTCGCCGTGGCCGTGATCGCAAGCCAAACCCATTCCGCCTACGTAAAGGTGGTGTAGCATCTCCTGAGATGGCTATGGGTAAAGTAATGCCGCGTTTCATTCCTAAGCCTCATCACAAAACAGCGAAAGCTGATGTTACAGAGCAAGTGGTAGCGGTAGAAGCAACAGCAACTCCTATGGGCGGTTTCGCTTGTCCAGAGATGGCAATGGGTAAAGTAATCATTCGCCGTGAAGAGTCTATTGAAGCTCCTGCTGTTCAAGCTGAAGTAGCAGAAGCTCCAACCGTTGAAATTGTTGCTGAACCGCAAGTTGCTGCAGAACCAGTCGTAGCACCGCAAGAGGAAGTGGACACTGTTGTTGAAGCTCCTGTTGCTGATGAAGCTCAAGCAGTAACTGAGCCAGCTATTGTGGCTGAAGAAAAAGTAGAGGAAGTTTCTGAAATCAAAGTGGAAACAACTGAAACTAAACCAGCAGCTGCAGCTAAGAAACAAGCGGGCGCGCCAATGACAAGTGCACCTGGCCCTCAAGAGCTTAAGGAAATTGAAGTAGTTGCTGCTCCATTCCGCTCTGAGCGTTACGTTTCTAAAGGAGCAGGTAGCCAGACGGCCACTAGCTCTGCTGGCGCAGTAACGACTAAGCCTAATTACTAATTGGCTAACAATAGTTAAATAGCTTAACTATAATGTGAAGGGCTGCTTAAATAAGCAGCCCTTTTTATATCTGCCGTTCCAATGGCTTATGACAGATATATTGCTCAAAATGTGGTTCAATCTTGAACTTAATCACATTTTTGGGTAGCATGCGCCAACTTATGTTTTCGACAAATCCTATTGCCGCTCTTTTCCAATTCTGTTTAGTTACGCAATACGCCTTTGTCGGTCAATCCATCTATAGCATAGCTGAGCAAACATGTTCGAATTCCCACAATTTTCAAAGCACTCTGTAAAGAATGATGTGCTATCAGGTCTTACTGTAGCGCTAGCTTTAGTACCTGAAGCCGTTGCATTCGCATTCGTTGCTGGCGTAGACCCAATGGTAGGTTTATACGCAGCATTTATCGTAGGTTTAATTACTTCTATCTTCGGTGGTCGTCCAGGCATGATTTCTGGTGCTACTGGTGCAATGGCCGTAGTAATGGTGAGCCTAGTCGCGACTCACGGCGTTCAATACTTATTCGCCGCCATTATGCTCGCGGGTATTTTGCAGATTGCAGCAGGTGTATTTAAGCTTGGTAAGTTCATTCGAATTGTGCCTCACCCTGTAATGATTGGTTTTGTGAACGGCTTAGCTATCGTAATCTTCCTAGCGCAACTTGGTCAGTTTAAAGCTCCAGACCTATCTGGCGCACTGACTTGGTTACCTGGTGACCAAATGGCGCTAATGCTAGGTCTGGTTGGCCTAACTATGGCGATTATCCACTTCTTGCCTAAAATCACTACGGCGGTACCATCGTCTCTTGTGGCTATCGTAACGGTTACGGCTCTAGTTGTTGGTCTTGATCTTGAAACGCGCACAGTTGTCGACTTCCTACGCACTATGTCTGGTGACGAAGCGGCAACACTTGCAGGCTCTCTACCGACGTTCTCGATCCCGATGGTTCCATTCACGTTCGAAACTCTACACATCATTTTGCCTTACGCTATTATCCTAGCGGCTATTGGCCTAATTGAGTCTCTACTAACACTTACCGTTTTAGACGAAATGACGAACACTCGTGGCCAATCTAACCGCGAATGTGTCGGTCAAGGTATGGCTAACGTGACTTGTTCAGTGTTTGGTGCAATGGGTGGCTGTGCGATGATTGGCCAGTCGATGATCAACGTAAACTCAGGTGGTCGTGGTCGTCTATCAGGTATCGTTGCGGCAGTTGCACTTCTAATGTTCATCTTGTTCGGTTCAGCACTAATTGAAATGATCCCACTTGCGGCACTAGTTGGTGTTATGTTCATGGTGGTAATTGGTACATTCGAATGGGCAACCTTCAAGCTTGCACGTCGCGTACCTAAACAAGACTTCTTTGTTATCGTTCTAGTAACAGTGGTTACTGTACTGACCGACCTAGCAGTAGCGGTTGCTGTGGGTGTTATCGCTTCTGCTCTTATGTTCGCATGGCAACACGCTAAGCACATTTACGCAGACAAGTCAGTAAACGCTGAGGGTTCAAAAGAATACAAGGTTCACGGACCTATCTTCTTTGGTTCAACAGCTAACTTCCTAGAGCTATTCGACGCACAGAACGATCCACAAGACGTTATTGTTGATTTCGCGGATTCTCGTGTAACTGACCACTCTGCCATTGAAGCGATTGATACTATCGCAGACCGCTATGCAGCATTAGGCAAGACTTTACACCTACGTCACCTAAGCCAAGACTGTGTTGCAATGCTTCACAAAGCAGGTAGCTTAGTTGAAGCTAATGTGGCTGAAGATCCAATCTACAAAGTGATGTCTAAGTAGCACTGAGCATTACTTCCTAATAAAAAGACCGACATTACTATGTCGGTCTTTTTTTGTCTGAATTACAACGAAGCGAGAATTTTATCACTAGCGTCTTCAATCAAATCCAATACCAGCTCGAAACCATCTCCCGCTCCGTAATACGGATCTGGTATCTCTTCATACCCTGAACCGCCGTAGCTAAGAAATAAATGCAGCTTATGCCTAGCATGACTTGGACATTGGTGGGTTAAATCTAAAAGGTTTTCGTTATCAGCAGCGAGAATTAGATCAAACTCCTCAAAATCCTGAGGGACCACCTTCCTAGAAGTGATTCCTTTAAAGCTATAGCCTCGATTCTCACCTGCGCTTTTTGAGCGTGGATCTGGCGGGTTACCTTGGTGGAAACCGATTGTGCCTGCGGATTCGACGACAACCTCAACGCCCTGCTGCTTCGCTTTCGCTCTTAACACCGCCTCACCAGTCGGCGAACGGCAAATGTTTCCCATACAAACTACCAAGATTTTCTTCATTTAATCACCTGTTTTATCGGTGGTTTTAGCTAGTATCAACTTAGGCTATCATGACTAACATTACAATTTAAAAAGGATTTCTCATGTCGATCGAAGACAACAAAGAAGCTCGCCACAAAGCACGACAGCAAAAAGTGAAAGAAAAGGTCGATGAACGAATCGCAGCCGCACAAGAAGTGAAAGGCTTACTGATTGTGATCACTGGCAACGGTAAGGGTAAATCAACCTCTGGTTTCGGTACCATCACGCGCGCGGTAGGTCATGGTAAAAAGTGTGCGGTAGCTCAATTTGTAAAAGGCACCTGGGACAATGGTGAACGCAATCTGCTTGAAAAGCTTGATGTAGAATTCAAAGTAATGGGTACTGGTTTCACGTGGGAAACTCAGAACAAAGCGACAGACATCGAAGCCGCTCAAAAAATTTGGAAAGAATGTAAACGCATGCTGGCTGATGACTCTATCGACGTCATTTTATTTGATGAGCTTACCTATATGGTCAGCTATGGATACATTGAACTCGATGAAGTGGTTGAAGCGCTCAGTAACCGCCCTAAGATGCAATCAGTGCTGATTACGGGACGCGGAGCTCACCGCACTTTAATTGAGATGGCCGATACGGTATCTGAAGTGAAAAACGTAAAACACGCCTTTGACTCTGGTGTAAAAGCACTACAAGGCGTTGATTGGTAAACGCAGTAACAAAAATGCCCTCATTACGAGGGCATTTTTAATTCTGATTAAAACAAGCTCTAGTTAAATAAACCTTTAATTAGGCTATTCACTGCTTCCTTGGTTTTTTCGTCTTTGATTTTGTCACCAAGTTTTTCATCAAGCTTCTTCAAACCACGGTCTATTTCTTTGTTGGCTTTTTGCTTTAGCACATCGTCAAAAACCAACTTAAATTTAGGTCGCGCCCAATCACCAGTGATTTGGATTGGAATAGTTACATCTTTAAGCTCATCAATGTTTTTACCACCCTGCCCTTCTAGCGAGCCAACGATAGAGGTTCTCACAAGAAAATCGACAGTTTCATTGATGTAGTTAGCTTTGCCAGCGCCAGTGATCCTTAATAACGGAGACTGCATCGATAAGTCGTCTGTACTTACCCAACCTTTGTTAAATTTCAAGGTCGACGTCATCGCACTGAAGTCAGTCTTTTGGACACCTTCAACGTTATCGATTTTCTCACCTTTGATCTTGGCATAATTTTCGCGGATCAATTGGGCGACATTAATGCCATTTACAGCACCATCTGCAAAATTAATCACGACCGTACCGACAAGGTTCTTCTTAATACCTGTAGGCGTTAAGCTTTTACCTTTGATATCAACATCTATGTTACCTGTGCCTTCTAACTTATCGTTGCCGGCCACATCTTTTAGTAACGGTTGAACCTTCACACCCTTAATACGTTTTTTCGCAGTATAAGTTGCTGGTGTTTGACGAGCATCTAAACGCGCTGTAGCCGTAATCGAACCATCGTATAACTTGGAGCTAAATGACGTCAGCTCTGCAACACCTCGGTTAACGGAAAAAGCAGTCACCACATTTTGCATATGAGCGTTATTCGCTTTGAACTTATCAATCGTAATCTTGCCTTGAACATCTAAGCCTTTAAGCGCGGTTAAGTCTGGCTCAACTTCTTGCTCAGGCTTAGTTGCTGCTGGCGACTTAGCTGTTGATGAATCAGAACCTTCTGCACTTGCAGGGGCAGATTGACCTAAACCTAAGAATTCATCTAAATCGATGTTAGGACTGTGCAACGCAAAGCGCACCTTTGGTATTTCTAACAAGGTCACATCGGCTTTTCCGTCAAACTGCAACGCGTTAGCAGTCAACTTTTCCAGTACAAATGACAAATGACTTTTCGTTAAATCGAAATTAAGGTCAGACGCCATATCGACTTTCATTGGCGATTGAGGAAGAGCATTACCTTCGAATGTTGCATCCAGTGTTAACGCTTTTAGTTCGACTAACGAGATCGCTTCATCAACCGTTAATTCACCAGCGCCACTCATGTCAATTTTTAGGTCTGCCGCGATGCCTTTAACTGAATAGCTAAGCTTACTCACCTTACCAAACGCAAATGAATCTAAGCCTATTTTGGCTGAATCGATTTGTGTGGCTGGATCGTTAAAGGTTGCGTCAAAGTTAATGTTACGCAATTCGTAAGCAGTAAAGCCTTTTGCCAATTTAAAATCAGCTTGGCCATCCGCAGTAAAACGCTGCTGATTATTTTCACCTTTTACCGAGAAAGTAGCAGTTGTCCACGTTTCAATCGCAAACTCAGACAAACTTAGTGAAATATCATGCAACTTAGTAAAAGTACCGGCTTGATGATCCTGAATCTCCAATGCCGCGTTAGAAACCGTTACACCTGCGAGGTTAATCGTCCAATCAGAAGGGGTTTTCTCAGTTGTGGTTTGCTCTGGAGTCGACTCGTTCTGAGCCGTGTTCGCTTCAACTGCGTTAGTTTGCTGTTGAGAACCTTGGCTTAATGCATCAATGTTTTTAGAACCATCCTTTAGTGTCTCTAAATAAAATTCTGCACCATCTAATGTAACGTTACCTATCTCAAGTTGGCTACTCAATAATGGCATTACCGAAACATCAACACCCACCGTATCTACTTTAAACAGATTAGGCTGGCTGAACCCTTGTGGGTTTCTCAATTCGGTTTTACCTAGTTCAAAACCTAGAGATGGAAAAAACTTCCAGCTGATATCGCCATCGATCACAAGTTCTAAACCTGTATTTTTCGCGGCTTGTTCAATAATGAGAGGTTTAAATTGGTTAGGGTTAACCAATAAGACAAGAGCCAACACAGCAGCTATGACAGCAAATACTGGGATAGCAATGAAAAAGAACAGTTTCTTCATCTGCATAATCCTTGCATAAAATCCAAAAAGAAAGTGGCACCTAAAGTGCCACTTATCTCATAAAAAATAAAGTCTTAATCAACCGTTACGACTTAAGCAATTTTGCGATGTGTGCCTTAAGCACGTCAATTGCTATACGGTTTTTACCACCACGTGGAACGATAATGTCGGCATATTGTTTAGAAGGTTCAATAAACTGCATGAACATAGGACGAACCGTTTCTTGGTATTGCTTCAACACCGATTCCATTGTGCGACCACGTTCTTCTACGTCACGTTTCACACGGCGCAAAAGACAAATGTCTAACGGGGTATCCATAAATACCGTCGCGTGCATCAGATCACGAAGACGAGGATCTGTAAGAAGTAGAATGCCCTCAAGGATGATCACCTTCTTAGGTGTCAAAGGAGTTGTATTCGACGTACGCGTATGTTCAGAGTAGCTGTACTCAGGAACTTCTACCGCTTCACCTTTAGTCAGTTGCTGTAAGTGCTCACACAATAAATCGTGGTCTAGTGCACTCGGGTGGTCATAGTTCGTCTTTACTCGCTCTTCCATGCTCAAATGACTTTGATCATTGTAGTAGCAATCTTCCGTGATAACACCAATTTGATGGTCGCCTACTTTCTCGCGTAATTCATTGTAAATTGTGCTCGCGATTAGACTCTTTCCTGAAGCAGAAGCGCCAGCGATACCTACGATGACACATTGATTATTATCAGACATTATTTTGCACCCGATATGGTTTTGGTGATGGGATTAGATAAACCGCCTGATTATAGGGGCTAAACATATTAGATACTAGTCAACAAAGTAGTAAATTACACGTAACAGAAGATTAGTAATATATTTAGCCAAGACAAACGTTTGCGTCACTATTTTACGATTCTAACATCGTAAAATTTATAGATTCAGGCTTGGCATTTCCCTGCCAATACATCTTGCTGCATACCTTTTCAGCAAGAGCAAGATACGTAGCTGTGTGTTCACTATCAGGACGTTTAATGACGGTCGGAATACCTGAGTCTAGATCTTGCCTCATATCGATATGCAAAGGAACTTGAGCCAAAATGTCCAAACCATACTCGGCCGACATAGATTGAGCTCCACCTTCACCAAAGATATGTTCTTTGCCGCCACAGTGGCTACAAATGTGGTAGCTCATGTTTTCAACTAAACCTGTTACTGGCACTTCTATCTTTTCAAACATCGCCACGCCTTTGCGAGCATCCGCTAACGCCAAGTCTTGTGGGGTTGTCACCACCAGCGCACCGGTTACCGGAATTTGTTGCGACAATGTCAGTTGAATATCACCGGTTCCCGGCGGCATATCAATGACTAGGTAATCGAGTTCAGGCCACAAAGTTTCATTTACTAACTGCCCTAACGCTTTCGATGCCATAGGCCCACGCCACACGGCAGCTTCATCTTGCGATACCAAGTAACCTATGGAATGTGTAAAGATGCCATGCGCAACGATTGGCTTCATCCACTTGTTGTCTTCAACTTCTGGTTTCGATTCCAATTCACCCAGCATCATCGGCACCGACGGTCCATAAATATCCGCATCAAGAAGCCCAACTTTTGCACCAGATTTCGAGATAGCCAAGGCTAAGTTAACCGCAGTTGTAGACTTGCCGACTCCTCCCTTACCAGATGTCACAGCCACGATATTCTTCACTCCTTTAATGGAAGAAGTCACTGTGGTTTCTAGCGCTGAAGGTTTAATACCAACGGTAAAATCAATGTTAGCCAGTTTGCCTGCTTCAATTTGTCTCTCTACCCAAAGGTTAAGTTCTTTAACTAGCTGGTTTGCAGCAAATGGTAGCGTAATTTCAAACACGCCATTGGCTGTCACTTTGACAATATTGGCTTGATTCGCCCATTGAGGAATAAGGTTTGGGTGCTCAAATTGGTTTAGCCAATCACAGAAATCTTGCTTTGATGAAAACGTACGCATAGGCACTCCTTTTTTTGTTAATGCTACCACCCAACTCTTGTTGACTGAACCCTAAAAAAACTAGGGTATTCAGTGCGCTCACTTCTTGGCGTCGAAAGCGTTATCAAGTAGTATTAGCAATCAAATTTATACCTATTAACAAAGCGAAATATTAAGTATGGCAACTGATCCAAGAAAACTTTTGGTAACATGTGCACTTCCGTACGCTAACGGCTCTATTCACCTTGGTCATATGCTTGAGCATATTCAAGCTGATATCTGGGTTCGCTACCAACGCCTACGTGGTAACACTGTAAACTTCATCTGTGCTGACGATGCTCACGGCACGCCAATCATGCTAAAAGCACAACAGATGGGTATCACGCCAGAAGAGATGATCGCTGCTGTAAGTGAAGAGCATCAAAAAGACTTCGCAGGTTTTGATATCAGCTTTGATAACTACCACAGCACGCACAGTGAAGAGAACCGCGAACTGGCTTCTCACATCTACCTTGAGCTTAAAAAGAACGGCTTCATTTCTAGCCGTACTATTTCTCAATTGTTCGATCCTGAAAAAGAAATGTTCCTTCCAGATCGCTTCGTAAAAGGTACATGCCCTAAGTGTAAGTCTGAAGACCAGTACGGCGACAACTGTGATAACTGTGGTGAAACTTATTCTCCTACAGAACTGATTGAACCTAAGTCTGCGGTTTCTGGCGCGACTCCAGTAATGAAAGACTCTGAGCACTTCTTCTTCGACCTACCTCAGTTCGAAAGCATGCTAAAGGAATGGACTCGTTCTGGTTCACTTCAAAACGAAACTGCAAATAAGATGCAGGAATGGTTTGAATCTGGTCTACAACAATGGGATATCTCTCGTGATGCGCCTTACTTTGGCTTTGAGATCCCAGGTGAAAAAGACAAGTTCTTCTACGTTTGGCTAGACGCACCAATTGGATACATGGGCTCATTCAAAAACCTATGTGATAAGCGCGATGACCTAGACTTCGATGAATACTGGAAGAAAGACAGCTCAACAGAGCTTTACCACTTCATCGGTAAAGACATCGTTTACTTCCACAGCCTATTCTGGCCAGCTATGCTTGAAGGCTCTGGTTTCCGCAAGCCAAACAACGTATTCGTTCACGGCTACGTAACGGTAAACGGCGCGAAAATGTCTAAGTCTAAAGGTACGTTCGTGAAAGCGAGCACTTACCTAAACCACCTAGACCCAGAGTGTCTACGTTACTACTACGCAGCTAAACTAAACAGCCGTATTGATGACCTAGATCTTAACCTTGAAGACTTCACTCAGCGTGTAAACGCAGACGTAGTGAACAAGATTGTAAACCTAGCATCGCGTAACGCTGGTTTCATCACTAAACGTTTTGAAGGCAAACTATCCGCTGAATTCGCTGAACCTGAGCTATACAACGAATTTGTTGCTGCCGCTGACCGTATCGCTGAGCTATACGAAACTCGTGAGTTTGGCCGCGCAATCCGTGAAATCACAGCACTAGCTGACAAAGCTAACCAATACGTTGATGAAAAAGCACCGTGGGTTGTAGCGAAAGAAGAAGGCAAAGACCAAGAGCTTCAAGATATTTGTTCTGTTGGTATCAACTTATTCCGCGTTCTACTGACCTACTTGAAGCCAGTAATGCCAGAACTAGCAGCTCGTACTGAAGGTTTCTTGAACGAAGAGTTAACGTGGGAAGGTATTGCTAACCCGTTAACAGACCACGAAATCACTAAGTTCAAAGCGCTATTCAATCGTATCGACCCTAAAAAAGTTGAAGCTATGATTGAAGCATCTAAAGAAGATGCAGCAGTAGAGATGGCAGCGAAAGCAAAAGCTGAAGCTGAAAAAGAGAAAGCAAGCCAAACTGAGCTAGATAAAGAACCAATCGCAGATGAGATTGAGTTCGATGCTTTTGCAGCAGTCGATATGCGTATCGCTCGCATCGTCTCTTGTGAAGAAGTACCTAAAGCAAACAAGCTGCTTAAATTCCAGCTAGATATTGGCGGTGAAACTCGTCAGGTATTCTCTGGCATTAAGTCTGCGTACAAACCTGAAGAGCTAGAAGGTAAGCTAACCGTAATGGTAGCAAACCTAAAACCTCGTAAGATGAAGTTTGGTATGTCTGAAGGTATGATCCTAGCAGCGGGCCCTGGAGGCAGCGATCTATGGATTCTAGAGCCTCATGAAGGCGCACAACCTGGTATGCGTGTAATGTAACACTTGTACTGAGCAAGTACTCAATCCCTAGCGTAGAGATACGCTGGGGATTTTTTTATATCTATCGAAAGCCCTCAATCTCTGTTAGAGTCGCGGCTAATTAATTCTGTCAGAACCACTGACCGATCTCCTTAGGAACTATCTGTGACGAACAATGAAATTCTTCGCCGTATTCAACATACGCTGAATCTAAAAAATGCCCAAATCATCAAAGCTTATGAACAAGCAGACGTCGCATTGAATCACGACCAATTAAACAACTGGCTTAAAGACAGCAACGAAAAATCATTTTCAAAAATGAAAGATAAAGATCTGGCCGTTTTCCTCAATGGCTTTATCAACCTTAAGCGCGGTAAGAAAGAAGGTGAGCAGCCTAAACCAGAAGTCACACTTACCAACAACATGATTTTCATGAAGTTAAGAATCGCACTGAATATGAAAGCTGAAGACGTGCTGAACGTGCTTGAAGTGGTTGGCATCAGCCTAAGCAAGTATGAGATTGGTGCATACTTCCGTAAACCAAATAACAAGAACTACAAAGAATGTGAAGACGAGCTTTTGTGTGATTTCTTAAATGGTGTTCAATTCCAATTCCGCCCTGACTCAGAAGAGTATTCTGCTTAAGGATACCAGGCAAAAAAACGAAAAAAGCCGCGAATCATCTATCGCGGCTTTTTAGTATCTAAGCTATTGATTAGCTATCGTCTTCAGTAAAGTTCGTTGGCAATGTAGTCTTCATTTGATTCCAAACTTGAGCACTTGCTAAACCGTACTGACGAATGACGAGTGGTAACTTCTCGCGATCACCATTTTGACAAACTTCTAGTAGTTCGCGGTAGAAGTTCAGTGCCAATTGACGAGCTTCTTCATTCGAGAAGTAGTAGCTACCGACACGATCATACAGCTTTTTTAGACCGTTAAAGATCAAACCATAGATTTGGTTACCGGAATGGAACGCCAAACGTTGGAAAAGCATGTAGTCGTAAAAGTTGAAAGTCTTAGCAACTAAGATAGCTTGGCGCTTCGCTTCATCTTTCTCGTTGTCATCTTTGATTGTTTGCTTCAGCTTTTCTGCATACGGAGAAGACTCAAGGAACTCATCCCATGATTCTGCAGAAATAAGTGCTTCACAAGATTCAATCACGCCGCTGATAGTTCGCTCAGAGTTTTCTTTATTTGCCTTAAATGCATAACGCATAAAGATAGGGCTGATGTTTGTACGTGCTGCAAGCAAATCTTCTACAATACTGGTTGCGTTGTCTGCATCCAATGTCATCAAAGTATCAAGGATATGAAGACCAGAAGTTTCCATAAACTCGTTTACTTTTGTTGGCTTACCATGCTGGATCGTCAACCAACCATCGCGGGCTAATCTTTGCAAAACTTCACGTAGAGTTGTACGAGTAACACCAATTAATTCAGAAAGTTCACGCTCTGCTGGTAGGATTGAGCCTGGTGGGAAACGGCCATTCCAAATACTTTCAATAATATACTTCTCTGCAAAGCCTGCCGGGCTTTTCGCCTTAATGACCATGTAAACTATAATCCAATTTTAATTATTCTGCGTTAATGGGACTCATCATACCACTAGTTCTCTACTAGAAGAAACCTCACTAACAGTTAGTGATAGCCCAAACACCTTTAGAGTAACAACTCTAACACCACCCTCGATGTTGCAGTATTACGCTTGTGATATACATCTCGCAAACTATGATTTCAACAATCCATTAACAGGGTAAATAAATCTATAAATCAACGAGTTATGAATTACACCCACAATATATAAATTACAAAATAAACTTGTCATATTTGCACATAAATACCCAATAAGTTGTAATTTTCAGTCATTTCAACCAAATATTGATGCAGTCACGATTTATTCACAGTTTTCATGTTACCCTAGCGCTACTTTGATCGCGTTTCTCGACAAAAAATAGGTATTTTTGGGGCTTCAGTGTTTTTCCTGTTGACTAAATGTTATCTAAGAGTAGAGTTGCGCTCAAAAGTGAGCAGTGCTTAAGTTTCTAAGGGAGTGACTTGGCAAGACCACAAAACAATACACGGATTGTTGTTTTTCTAAGTCACTGTTTACAATGGAATAGTTAATACTCCATGACTAGAAATCTTTAAGCTGTACTACTGAATCTATTCATAATTAACATAAAAGAGTATTAACATGCCGATGTCTCTCGGAAATGCATTTATCAAGAACTTTCTTGGTAAGGCTCCTGATTGGTATAAGATTGCCATCATTTCATTTCTCATCATCAACCCAATTGTTTTCTTCCTAGTTGACCCGTTTGTTGCAGGTTGGTTACTAGTCATCGAATTCATCTTCACTTTAGCAATGGCATTAAAATGCTACCCGCTTCAGCCTGGTGGTTTACTTGCCATTGAAGCAATCGCCATTGGAATGACAAAACCTGAGCTCGTATACCATGAGCTACAAGCCAACCTCCCAGTTCTACTTCTATTGGTATTCATGGTTGCCGGGATCTACTTCATGAAAGAACTTCTTCTGTTCATTTTCACGAAGATCTTACTTGGTATACGCTCTAAAATGCTGCTTTCTGTTGCTTTCTGTTTCGCAGCCGCTTTCCTTTCAGCATTCTTGGATGCGCTAACTGTAATTGCAGTTGTCATCAGCGTAGCTGTGGGCTTCTACTCTATCTACCACAAAGTAGCGTCAGGTAAAGGCTCAAACTCAGCGCACGACCACACTCACGATGGTGAAATCTCTGAACTAACTCGTGACGACCTTGAAAATTACCGCGCTTTCCTACGTTCATTACTGATGCATGCTGGTGTTGGTACTGCGTTAGGTGGTGTAATGACAATGGTGGGTGAACCACAAAACCTAGTAATCGCAAAACAAGCGGGCTGGGAATTCGGCGAATTCATCATCCGTATGTTGCCTGTTACTCTTCCAGTTTTCTTCTGCGGCATGATCACATGTGCGGTAGTCGAAAAGCTAAAAGTATTCGGTTACGGCGCTGAACTTCCAAACAATGTTCGTCAAATCCTTGTTGAGTTTGATAATAAAGAGCGTCAGGGGCGTACTAAGCAAGATGTCGCAAAACTTTGGGTTCAAGGTGCAATCGCAGTTTGGCTTATCATCGGCTTAGCTCTTCACGTGGCTGAAGTTGGTCTAATCGGTCTTTCAGTTATTATCCTTGCAACAGCGTTCACAGGCGTTATTGAAGAACACTCGTTAGGTAAAGCGTTCGAAGAAGCATTGCCTTTCACAGCCTTACTTGCTGTTTTCTTCTCTATCGTTGCCGTTATCATCGATCAGTCTCTATTCAAGCCTGTTATTGATGCGGTATTACACGTAGAAGATAAAGGTACACAGCTTGCTCTGTTCTATGTTGCTAACGGCTTGCTTTCAATGGTGTCAGACAATGTATTCGTAGGCACGGTGTACATTAATGAAGTAAAAACTGCATTAGTTGATGGCATCATCACTCGCGACCAATTTGACTTACTTGCTGTAGCAATCAACACAGGTACTAACCTACCTTCAGTTGCAACGCCAAACGGTCAAGCAGCTTTCCTATTCCTGCTGACTTCAGCTCTAGCTCCATTAATCCGCTTATCTTACGGCCGCATGGTTATTATGGCTCTGCCATATACCATAGTACTGGCGATTGTCGGCCTAGTTGGCATTGTCTACTTCGTTGAGCCAATGACAGCATGGTTCTATGATGCTGGTTGGATATCTCACCACGTTGGTGAAGCGACTTCAGCCGTAAGCGGTGGACACTAATCTAACAATTAAAAAATAATTGTTGATTGGGAAACTTATCCAAGATAAAAAGCTCTGAGTATTCAGGGCTTTTTTTATTTTTCAGAAAGGATTTAACTCGTGAATTTTCTCTCCACACTCAAAGACTTCTCTAAGGGGCGACTATCTTGGTTCTTGCTTCTCGCTTTTGTAATTTTCTTTGAGGCATGTGCACTTTTCTTCCAACATGTGATGATGCTATCTCCATGCGTAATGTGTATTTATGAGCGCGTTGCAATGCTGGGCGTAGGTGTGGCAGCAATGATCGGCTTAGTGAACCCAAACAATACGATCATTCGTTGGCTTGGTCTTGCTGCGTGGGGAGCTAGTGCGTACAAAGGCCTCGCGCTATCTCTACAACATGTTGATTACCAATTTAATCCGTCACCTTTTGCGACCTGCGACTTATTCGTTACTTTCCCAAGTTGGGCACCACTTAACGATTGGGCCCCGTGGATGTTTGAAGCATTTGGCGATTGCAGCAAGGTCGTATGGCAATTCTTGAGTTTATCTATGCCTCAATGGTTAGTCGTTATTTTCGCAGGTAACTTGATAGCATTAGCCGTGATTGTTCTAGCTCAATTTGCTAAATCCAAGAGCTAATCATTGCCATATTTAGGTAACAAAAAAGTCGACCCTAGGTCGACTTTTTACTATCTATCTCTGTTTACTTATTCTTACCACAGCACTGCTTAAACTTCTTCCCACTCTCGCACGGACAAGGGTCGTTTCTACCAATGTCTTTGAATGGATTTACATTTTGTGCTTTGTTGCCAAGCATAGCTTCATCAGCAGCTAGGGCCACTTCCGTTACCATCAGGTCAACCTGACCAACTAGATCGCTTAACGAAGGAGGATTATCTAACCCGGCTTTTTTCATCTGTTGTTGAGTCTGCTCTTCATCAATCGCCAGCATCAATGTAGTAAGTAATGCCTGAAGCATACGTAATGTACCATCAGCCATTGAAACCGTTTGCCATTGCTCTTCAACTTTAGGCCAAACTGTCATGAAGCCTTCTGCAAAATCTGCAAACTGCTCAGTAAAGTTATCTTCTTCTAACAAGCTAGAGATCGAATATTCACTGCGCTGTATTAAGTTGTGTTGACGATTAATCTGCTCAGTCACGACGGACGTACATTCATCAGACTTGTCACCTAACACACTTGGTAGCCATGCTTCTGGTTCCAAGGGTTTAGTCGCTAAATTTGATGCAAAGATGGCGCCTTCAACAAATTGCGATGTCACGCCTTCAATTGAACTTGGTAGGCTCAATAATTGATAGTTCATAGTTCGTTCATAGCCAGTAAATTTAAGTCGGCACATTATAGCGCCATCCTCGGCAATTCATAGGTTTCAAAAAATCACGCACTACAGGAACAAATAAGATTCTAGCTTGAAGCCGCTCCAACCATTTAGAACACGGTTACTCTCTAGTAACTTGATAGATCTAAATCACCACCGAGACACCACGCTCATAGTGACAAGTGCAACCTGCCACCGTACAATCACGCCACTTTATATGATGGTGGTGATACATGAGAGTTATTTTAGGCCCAATGGAGGGCGTGCTTGATCATTTGATGCGCGAGATTCTTACTGAGATAAACGATTACGATCTTTGCGTAACAGAATTCGTACGTGTAGTTGATCAGCTATTGCCACCTCATGTATTCCATCGACTTTGCCCCGAGTTAGAACAAGGCTCCCAAACTATGGCAGGCGTACCTGTCCATGTTCAACTTCTAGGGCAACATCCACAATGGATGGCAGAAAATGCTGTGCAAGCGGCAAGTCTTGGTGCAAAGGGAATAGACCTGAACTTCGGGTGCCCTGCGAAAGCTGTCAATAAAAGTAATGGCGGCGCATCTTTACTCAAAGAACCAGAGCTTATTTACCAAGTCGTTAAAGCGTGCCGCGAGGCTGTGCCTGCTCACATTCCCGTTTCAGCGAAAATTCGTTTGGGTTGGGAAAGCCCTGAAGAATGTTTTGAAATCGTCGATGCCATTGAGCAAGCCAAAGCAGACGAACTGACAGTTCATGCCCGCACTAAAACAGGTGGCTATAAAGCTAGTGAGATAAAGTGGGATTACATCAATCAGATTCGCCAAAAAACATCACTTCCACTCATCGCCAATGGCGAAATCTGGAACCATGAGGATGGCCAAGCCTGCATCCAAGCCACTGGTGTCAACTCACTGATGGTATGCCGAGGCGCATTCAACGTTCCTAACTTAGGTAACGTCGTAAAGCACAACCACCAGCCAATGCCTTGGATGAAAGTCATCGAATTATTACTTCGATATTCTGAGTTTGAAATCAAAGGCGACAAAGGTATGTATTATCCAAACCGCGTGAAGCAGTGGTTTGTTTACCTGCGTAAAGAGTACCCTCAGGCTGAAGAGTTATTTAGAGAAATTCGTACTTTCAAAAAAGCAGCACCTATCGTTGAACACATTCAGCGCTATCAAGAGAAGCACTTAACAGAACTGGCATAACACTGAGTGTCTTCCAATATAGTGGCTAAAATTCGACTTTATCTTTACCGCTCGTTTTAGCCACATACAATTTTTCATCCGCAAACTTAAAGATCTCGTCAAAGCTTAGTTGGTTACCGTCACTTTCAACAATGCACACACCACCAGAAACGGTAAAACCGCTTGGTAAAACGTTAGGCGAATTTTCACAAATTTCCTTTTTCACTCTTAGTAGCGTGTTAACAAGTCGCTCTCTATCATCACCTCGTAAATAAACCACAAACTCCTCACCACCAAAACGTGCGGCGGCATCGCTGCTGCGTATTCCATTCTTTATTTGTCTCGACATAAAACGAATCACATCATCGCCCTTGTCATGACCATAGGTATCATTCACCTGTTTAAAATCATCAATGTCGAATACTGCTAATGCAAACAATTGATCATGTTCAACGCTGCGCCAAAATGATTCTAAACCGCGGCGATTAAGTAACCCTGTCATCGGATCTTTAGCGGCCAGATCTCTAAAGTATCCTCTTTCGATATTAGAGTTAACGTAGAAAAGAATCGTAATTGAGAACAGGTAAACGACTAACGTTACGATAAGACTGTTGCGCTCAAAGACCACAAAATTCTTAATTTCATTAGCGTAATCCAGTTCGTAATACATGACATGGTTTGCTACAACGCCTTCTAGCTCAATACTGCGAACTCGAGTCGCGTTGTCCTTTAACGGCGTATAGGTACGATCAATCATATTGATGCGACCTGCTAAATCGCTATTCGAAGTAGCCAGTAACTTTCCGGCATCAATATCCACCGCTAACATGCCTTGATGGTGCCCTTGATGAAAAACAGGGATAGACATGCTTAAACTACGTTCTAATGAATCAACCCTAAGCGCAGGTCCGGCCAAGGTGAGTTTGTCTGGGTTATTTGCCGTTTTTTGCCAATATGGTCGGCTTTTCACGGTTGAAAGCAGCTCTTTCGTTAATGAGCGGGCGAAATCTTCTGGCGACGAAATAACGTAACCTTCTTTATCAATAAAGTGCACGCCTCGGTGGTATTCATCAAGATCTGAGAGAAAGGATAAAATTGGTGCAAATGCGACTTTTTTTGATGCGCTCTTGTACAAGGCGGTATTTTGGTTACATAAGGACTCATCTCCCACAATCATGTAATCAATATCGACGGTCGGTATATCTGTCGTTTTACCATCGGCAAGCAATAACACATCAATTGGCCAAATCTGGCATAACCCATCAACTTCACGCATGTTATGGTCAAGATAAAGTGGATTTCCAGACTTATAGTAATTCGAGAAGCTGTAATCTAAAGCCGTGACGACTTTTGTGGTTCTCTGCAATACCTCGATAATTCGCTGATACTCGTTCGAGATATCACGATTTACCGAGTCATAGTAATTTTTTGCAGTCAGCGCCAACATCAAGGCCGCTAGAATGGCAGGGAAGATAAAGACAAAGGTTAGGCTGAAATGCCTATTTACTTTCATGTATTAGTAGCCCTTAGAACTTTTTGAATTACATTTACGCCACTAATATTATTGCAAATACAGTCAATTAATGATGTAAATTTAATGTGATTTATTATTGAAGTATCTATCTAGTTCCATAATTTTCCAGTCATTGTTTCAATCAAGCTTAGATACACGAAGCCCTTTCGCAAGGAAAGGGCTTCAAGTTTAGCGTATATGTTGAGAGCCTATATTAGTTGAGCAATAAGCTGTCATCTGCGAGTTCTTCTCCACGGACTTTCGAGAACATTTCAAGAAGATCAGGCACCTTCATATTTGCTCGTTGTTCACCCGCGACATCTAATACGATCTCACCTTGGTGGAGCATGACTGTGCGGTCACCGCAAGCTAACGCATCTTTCATCGAGTGTGTCACCATCATCACCGTAAGATTAAATTCCTTCACTACTGTTTTGGTGAGGTCGATAATGAAAGCTGCCATTCGCGGGTCCAATGCAGCTGTATGTTCATCTAACAGGAGTAATTTACTATCAGACAAAGTAGACATAACTAAGCTTACCGCTTGACGTTGCCCCCCAGAAAGCAAACCAATGTTATCTCCGAGCCTATCCTCTAAGCCAAGCCCCAAAATGCTAATGCGCTCTTGGAACAACTTTCTACGCTTTGAAGATAACGACAAACTCCAACCTCTGCGTTTACCACGCATATATGCTAGAGCCATATTCTCTTCGATGGTTAAATCACCACAGGTTCCAGCTAAAGGATCTTGAAACACACGAGCACACTGTGAAGCACGCTGATCAACCGTTTGACGAGTTACATCCATATCATTGATGATGACTTTACCACCGATCATTGGCGTTTCACCTGTAACGGCACCAAGTAGTGTCGACTTACCCGCACCATTCGAGCCGATAACGGTAAGGAATTGATGCTCTGGAACTTCTAAGCACACTTCTCTAAGCGCCCTATTCTCAAGAATAGTTCCTGGATTGAACGTCACTTGAATATCTTCTAGACGAATCATACTGCTTCTCCTGACTTCTCTGCTTGCTTCACAACAGTTTTATTGGACTGAGCGCTTGCTTGAGCAGAGCTATGGCGCTTTTTTGCCTTAAGGTTTCCTTTAATTTTTGGCGCAATCAACGCAACCGCAACAAGTACAGCTGTCACTAAGTTCAGGTCCGATGCCTGCAAGCCAAACATTCCAGAACTTAAAGCGAACGCGACTGCCAATCGGTACAATACTGAACCGACAATCACTGCGGTCACCGCGACCCAAATCTTACGGCCAGGAATTAAAGTTTGACCAAGAATTACAGCAGCTAAACCGACAACGATCGTACCCACACCAGACGTCACGTCGGCGAAACTATTCGTTTGCGCGAACAGCGCACCGGCGAACCCAACAAAGCCATTCGATAACGCGAGGCCAAAGTAGGTGTAAAAAGAGGTACTTCCCCCCTGCGCCGACACCATACGTGCATTAACACCGGTAGCTCGTAGCCCAAGGCCAAAGTCACTATTTAGTAAACGTACGATAAACCAACCCGAGATCAACACCAATATGCCCACGACTAACGGGCGAATGAGCATTGGATCGCCTAGCGCTTCGAAAGGAGTCAGAATAGTTTCCTCTCCTAACAGCGCAATATTAGGGCGTCCCATAATTCGGATGTTGATAGAGAAAGCCGCGATCATCGTTAAGATTGAAGCTAATAAATGAAGGATGCCACAACGAACCGCTAGAAATGCCGTTACCCAACCAGTTACTGCACCAGCGGCAATAGCCATGCCCGTCGCAACCCAAGGATCAATACCCGCAACAATCGCAGTTGCCGCTACTGCAGCGCCCATCGGAAAGCTGCCGTCTACACTGAGATCAGGAAAGTCTAAAACTCGGAAAGTCAGGTAAACACCAAGAGCCACTAAGCCATAAAGCAGACCTATTTCCAGTGCCCCAAAAAAAGCAAAAGCAGACATAACTACTCCTTTTCTGCTGATATAAAAAAGCCAACAAAGCAATGCACTTTATTGGCTTTATATAGGAGAGTTATTTAACGCTTGTCGCGCGATCCATCACTGATTGTGGAATCGTTAAGCCAAGCTTTTTCGCAGCACCGGAGTTCACAACAAGATCTGAACCTTTCGCTACTTTAACATCCAGAGTACCTGGCTTTTCACCATCTAGAATCGCGGCTACGTAATCGGCCGTTTGTACACCCACTTGGTAGTAGTCGAAGCCAAGGCCAGCAATCGCACCTTTTTCTACATATGATGTTGCACCAGCCAGTACTGGCGTTTTCGATTGGTTAGCGGCAACAATCATGCCTTCAATCGCACTGGCAACCGTGTTATCTGTTGGCGCATAAATCACATCTGATTTAGCGGCAATGGCTTGCGTCGCTGATTTTACGTCTGCACTTTTCAGTGCTGTCGCTTCTACTACTTCTAGACCTTGCTCTTTAGCTGCTTTCTTTAGAAGCTCTACTAAGGTTACCGCATTCGCTTCGCCTGGGTTAAACACTACACCAATAGATTTTGCGTTTGGTAAGATTTCTTTGATTAGTTCAACATGCTGACTAACCGGTGATAAATCAGATAAGCCGGTAACGTTTTTACCCGGCTGTTCTAACTGTTTAACTAGCTTTGCACCTACAGGGTCCGTTACTGCAGTAAACACAACTGGGATTGAACGCGTAGCAGACACTAATGCCTGAGCAGTTGGCGTCGCGATGCCAACCAATACATCTGGACTTTCACCAACAAACTGACGAGCGATTTGTACCGCTATCGCAGGGTTACCTTGCGCCGTCTTATAATCGAATTCTAGGTTTTTACCTTCTTCATAGCCTTTTGCTTTCAGCCCATCCAATAGACCTTGGCGAGCGGCATCTAACGCTGGGTGCTCTACAATCTGTGATACTGCAATCTTCGCAGTCTTAGCCATAATGCTGGTTGATGAGAGTAATGCTGCACTTGCTAAAACGGCTGTAGCGATAATTTTACCTGCTTTCATCTTGACTCCTTGATTTAAGCAATTTGGTTGTATGTGTTGTGTTTATTATCTGTTCTATAAGAATCTGTGCGTTTTTTACGCATCTAACAACATTATTACCAGTAACTTAGACGTAAGGGAAGTGAGATTTAACACTAAAGTAACAAAAGGAGATCAAGGTGACGTGCGAAGTGCGAAGTGCGAAGTGCGAAGTGCGAAGTGCGAAGATAATTAATTAACAACAAGCCATGTCAACCACAGCTTGTTTAGAAGAGAGAGTGTAGAGAGGCTTTATTAATTAGAACCAACGTTCCATAGCAGACTTGTCTAATTGGCGGAAAGCGCGATTCAAAATCGCTGCAAGTTCTTTATATCTTGGTTTGGCTTTCATTGGCTCAAGAGCAAAGCCCGATTCAACAATTTTTTGGTACAACTCTCGATACCAAGAAGCAAGAGCGGGAGGTAGTACTGTATTTGAACGGTTGCCCAACCACCAAATCCCTTGTAAAGGCATGCTAATCGCAAACAGCGCCATCACCACAGCTTGAGGCATTGCTTGGTAGTTATTGAAGGCCATTTGAGTTAAGACGCTGATCGCCGCGATCGCTGGCATCACTTTAATACCGAAGCGCGTCGCTTTAATAATGCGTTGCTCTGGAAATATCGCATTCAGTTCTTTGCGCACAGGCCAAAGGTCCATGTACTTCTGACCATCTTTTAAGCTAACGGCTAAACCTACTTTATTACTCATACGACTCTCTCACTAAAAAAAAGTTGAATACATCAACTAAAATCGCAAAAAATTGACGAAAAATAATATTCTTTCAAATTTTTTTGTTATATTTGCACAATATCGCTATTATTTGCAGACCTCAATCTCATTGTTGCCGTAATTTCCGATTAACGCAACACTGTGAAGACCTCTGCAAGGATTGCATAAGCGTTTTTTTGTGTAAAAAAATGCTTCTCACTATATGGAAATTAATGTTTTTTTGACCAAGATTAGTACGAATGCGACCAAGCTCTACTATTCTTGTGATTGATTTTCACCCTTAACTGATAATGATCAGACAAATACATAGGTAGTCATTCATGTCTAAGCTAGTTTTAGTTTTAAACTGCGGTAGTTCTTCTCTTAAATTTGCTGTTGTTGATGCACAAAGCGGCGACGAGCACCTAACAGGTCTTGCAGAGTGTCTGCACCTTCCTGAAGCTCGCATCAAGTGGAAACTTGATGGTAAGCACGAAGCTCAACTAGGTAACGGCGCAGCTCACGAAGAAGCTCTAGCGTTCATGGTAGAAACTATTCTTGCTTCTAAGCCAGAACTTGCAGAAAACCTAGCAGCAGTTGGTCACCGTGTTGTACACGGCGGCGAGAAGTTCACTCAATCTGCACTTATCACTGATGACGTACTTAAAGGTATCGAAGACTGTGCTGCTCTAGCACCACTTCACAACCCAGCTGCAATCATTGGTATTAAAGCTGCTCAAAAAGCTTTCCCAAGCCTACCAATGTCTGCTGTATTCGATACTGCATTCCACCAAACAATGCCTCAAGAATCTTACCTATACGCTCTACCGTACAACCTGTACAAAGAGCACGGTATCCGTCGTTACGGCATGCACGGTACTTCTCACCTATTCATCGCTCGTGAAGTTGCTGAGCAACTAGGTAAGCCTGCGAACGAAGTTAACATCATTAACTGTCACCTAGGTAACGGCGCATCTGTATGTGCTATCAAGAACGGTCAATCTGTAGATACTTCTATGGGCCTTACTCCTCTTGAAGGTCTAGTAATGGGTACTCGTTGTGGTGATATCGACCCAGCAATCATCTTCCACCTACACGATTCTCTAGGTTACTCAGTTGAAGAAATCAACAACATGCTAACTAAAGAATCTGGTCTTGCTGGTCTAACTGCAGTTTCTCCTGACTGTCGTTTCGTTGAAGACAACTACGGTAAAGAAGAAGCAGCAACACGCGCAATGGACGTAATGTGTCACCGTCTAGCGAAATACATCGCTGGTTACACTGCGACTCTAGACGGCCGTTTAGACGCTATCGTATTCACTGGCGGCATCGGTGAGAACGGCGCTCCAATCCGTGAAATGGTTCTTAACCGCCTAGGCATCTTCGGTATCGAAGTTGATGGTGAAGCAAACCTTAAAGCTCGTTTCGGCGGCGAAGGTGTGATCACTACTGCGGACAGCCGCATCCCTGCAATGGTTATCTCTACTAACGAAGAGCTAGTAATTGCTGAAGACACTGCACGTCTAGCAGGTCTTTAATTGATTCACAGGCTAGCTTCATAGAGGCTGGCCTGTTTCTTAATTAGAAGTGGGGCTCAACTCCTATTCCTTTCCCAAGGTATTGCCCGACAGGAATACGGTGTTGAGCTTTTTTATCAAATAGTCAAAGGTACTCCGTACATGTCCCGTACTATTATGCTTATCCCTACTAGCGCTGGTGTTGGTCTTACTAGTGTTAGCATGGGTGTTCTTCGCGCTATGGAGCGTAAAGGCGTTAGTGTTTCTTTCTACAAGCCAATCGCTCAACCACGCAGCGGCGGCAACCAACCAGATCTAACTTCAACTATCATCGGTACTAACAGCGACATTAAGATTGGTGAGCCAATCGCAATGACTCAAGCTGAAACGTTGATCGGTAGCGAGAAGATGGACGTACTTCTAGAGTCTGTTGTTGAGCAATACAACAAGATCAACAAAGACGCAGAAGTAACGCTTATCGAAGGCCTAGTTCCTACTCGTAAGCACCCATTTGCTAACCAAGTGAACGCGGAAATCGCAAAAACACTTGGCGCGGAGATCGTATTCGTTGCGACTCCTGGTACTGACAACCCTACGCAACTTAAAGAGCGTATCGAAGTAGCATGTTCTAACTTCGGCGGTACTAAAAACAAGAACATCAAAGGCGTTATCATCAACAAGCTTAACGCTCCTGTTGATGAAGCTGGCCGTACTCGCCCTGACCTATCTGAAATCTTCGACGATGCAGATACCGCTCAGCAAGCGAACCTTGAAGTAATGCAAATCTTCAACTCTAGCCCTATCCGTGTTCTTGGTTGTGTGCCTTGGAGCATCGACCTAATCGCAACTCGTGCGGTTGATATGGCTAAACACCTTAACGCTGAAATCGTTAACGAAGGTGAGATTGCTACTCGTCGTATTAAGAGCATCACTTTCTGTGCACGTTCTCTACCGCACATGATTGAGCACTTTAAACCAGGTTCACTGCTAGTAACTTCTGCAGACCGTCCTGACGTTATCGTTGCTGCTGCTCTTGCTGCGAAAAACGGTGTTGAAATCGGCGCAATCCTACTTACTGGCGGTTACGACATTCCAGAAAGCATTGCTAACCTTTGTGCACCAGCATTCGCTTCAGGTCTACCGATCTTCAAAGCGCAAGGTAACACTTGGCAAACCTCTCTTAACCTACAGAGCTTCAACCTAGAAGTTCCTGCAGACGATAAAGAGCGTATCGAGTTCGTTAACGATCACGTTGCAAGCCACATTGATGGCCCTTGGATTGACTCTCTATCTGAAGGTACTCAAGGCATTCGCCGTCTAAGCCCACCAGCATTCCGTTACCAGCTAACTGAATTCGCTCGTAAAGCGGCTAAGCGCATCGTTCTTCCTGAAGGTGATGAGCCACGTACAGTTAAAGCTGCGGCTATCTGTGCTGAGCGCGGTATCGCGACTTGTGTACTTCTAGGTAACCCAGAAGAAATCCGCCGCGTTGCTGCACAACAAGGTGTTGAGCTAGGCGCTGGCGTTGAGATCATCGACTCGGCATCAGTTCGCGAAAACTACGTAGCTCGTCTAGTAGAACTTCGTGGTGCTAAAGGTATGACTGAAGTTGTCGCTCGTGAGAAGCTAGAAGATTCAGTATTCCTAGGTACTATGATGCTTGAAGCTGGTGAAGTTGACGGCCTAGTTTCTGGTGCTGTTCACACTACGGCGAACACTATCGTTCCTCCGTTCCAGATCATCAAGACGGCTCCTGATGCTTCTATCGTATCTTCAATCTTCTTCATGCTTCTGCCTGATCAAGTACTTGTATACGGTGACTGTGCGATCAACCCAGATCCAACAGCTGAACAGCTTGCTGAAATCGCTATCCAATCTGCAGATTCTGCTGCGGCATTCGGTATCGACCCACGTGTTGCTATGATCTCATACTCTACTGGTGAATCTGGTAAGGGTGCAGACGTAGATAAAGTACGTGAAGCAACTAAGATTGCTCAAGAGAAACGTCCTGACCTAGTAATAGACGGTCCGCTACAGTACGACGCAGCTATCATGGAAAACGTTGCTGCTTCTAAAGCACCAAACTCTCCAGTAGCAGGTAAAGCGACTGTATTCGTATTCCCAGACCTCAATACGGGTAACACGACTTACAAAGCGGTACAACGTTCAGCTGATCTAGTATCTATCGGTCCAATGCTTCAAGGTATGCGCAAGCCAGTAAATGACTTGTCTCGTGGCGCTCTAGTAGACGACATCGTTTACACTGTAGCTCTAACGGCTATCCAAGCGGATCAAGCAGCGCAAGCTGAAGAAAAAGTAATTAACTAATTACTTTTTAAAGATTTGAGCCCTCACCATGTGTGAGGGTTTTTTTTACCCAACAAAAAGTATATCATACTATTAATATGTATTAATGCGCATAGTGGATCATGTATACACAGTTTGCCAACGAAACGGCCATTCGAGATCAGGTGCTTAAGAACGTCAGCATCACCATCACACTGTTCGTTCTCGCCGTTGCGGCGACCAATCTTTTCATTACTCAGAATTACATTTTGGGTTTGATGGAAGTGATTATCTCATTGCTCTTCGTTCATGTTTATTTCCGAGTTAATCGTAGTCAGAAACTTACATGGCAACCTATCGCCGTTGCTGCAACGGTCACGATTGGTTTGCTTTATGGCTTTATCCACACTAAGGAAAACTCAGCCATCGTGATGTGGGTGTTTACTCTTCCTGCATTATATCAGTTGCTATTTAATCGATTTATTGGCTCTATCGCGACTTTCTCTATGCTGGCTGCCACCACCTATATCTACTTCCCTAAGCTCCTTGAGCCTGATCACTACCCGAACGCGTTCCTCAATTTTTCGCTGCCTTATTGCATGATTTGGGTGATCGCCTATCACCATGAAACCATCCGGATATTGATCCAAGAGCGCTTAGAAGCACTCGCAAAAACAGACACGCTAACAAACGCATACAACCGACTTGCTCTTACTCAAGACACACAACCATTGTTTACACAATCGTCGAACTATTATCTATTTCACTTCGATCTCGATCACTTTAAGCAAGTGAACGATACTTACGGCCACAGTACGGGTGACTTGGTGCTAAAAGATACCTGCAAAACCGTGAGCGAGTTGATTGGAGAAGGCACTTTGTATCGCGTGGGAGGTGAAGAGTTTTGTGTGGTTTTCGAAGCAACCGATATAGAAATGGCGTTAAAGCAGGCAAACACTATTCGTAACGAAGTCTCACAGATTCAATTTGAATTCGACACGCAGCAGTTTTCTATCTCCATCAGTGGTGGACTCACGGGCTTCTCAAAGAATGAACGCGGAGTCGACTCTTTGCTATGTGTAACGGACAAAGCGCTCTACAAAGCGAAGTCAAACGGTCGTAATCGAATAGAGCTCGGTTAAACACCGACCATGATCCAATTACTCTAATTCTCAGATAGTACCTTTACCCTTCCTAGGGCTTTTGCTGCTGTTTCTTGCTAACATTCCATTTTTTACAGCCAACTTCCGTATTTATGCTACCACCAGCCACCACATTAAAAGAACAAATACTCACTGTCGCTTGTTTTACTCTCGGTACTATTTCACTGGGGTTAGCGATTCTGAATGCGTTTTATATGGAAGCTGTAATCTTTGGAGCACTCGAACTTTCGTTCTCGCTATTTTGTTTTTACGTGGTTGAGCGCGGCAGAAGAAACCAAATCAGTGGGTGGCACTACCCTTGTGTAGCTGCGTTTTTCACCCTGATCATTATGTATGGTTTGTCGGTGACCAAAGTGTCATCAGCCTTAATTCTATGGACATTCTGCTTACCGGTTTTGTATCACCTGTTCTTTAATCGGTTCCTAGGCTCATTCTTAACCTTGATGGTCTTGATTACTTGCCTCACTTTAGTCGGCTCTAGCGCAGCGTCTGTCAACTCACTCGCCATCATTAATTTTTCACTTCCCTATGTCACGGTTTGGATCATTTCGTTTTCTTATGAAGAAGTTCGTGAACGTGTTCAGATAAATTTACAAGAGCTCGCTCTCACCGATACCTTAACTCAAGCTAAAAACCGATTAAGTTTACTGAACGACACCAAACAACATGCGCCGGAATTACAAAACAGCTTTCTGCTACATTTCGATCTTGACCACTTCAAATTAGTCAACGACACCTATGGTCATAGCTGTGGCGATGAAGTACTCAAATCGACATGCGACGTCGTAAGGCAAACACTTGGGTCAAAATATTTGTATCGAATTGGCGGGGAAGAGTTTTGTGCGATCTTTGAGGCAACGGATCAAGAATCGGCATTTGAGCTAAGTGAGTTAATAAGAACCAATGTAGAAAGCAACCCAATCTTAATTGATTCAAACGTTCTAAACGTCACTATCAGTGCAGGGCTGATTTCACTCGACTTGACTCAAGATTCGATCGATACAGCGCTTCAACACACGGATAAAGCACTGTATCTCGCTAAGGCAAATGGTCGTAATAGAACAGAGTTAGTCTAAGCACCTCGGCCATGCGGCGAGTCTAAATCTAATTCCGGCCCTTTTGGCACAACTTGTGTCGGGTTTATTCCAGTATGGCTGTAGTAGTAATGGCGCTTAATGTGATAAAAATCTGTCGTTTCTTTAATGCCCTTCACTTGGTATAGCTCTTTCAAGTAACCCTGAATATTTTCATAATCCGAGATTCTTTGTTTATTACACTTGAAGTGCCCTACATACACGGCATCAAATCGAATCAGTGTGGTAAACAGTCGCCAATCGGCCTCAGTTAGATGCTCCCCTACCAAATAACGATTGGTTGCCAAATGACGATCAACTTTATCAAGCGCGTCAAACAGCGCATCGTATGCCTCTTCATAGGCGTCTTGAGTCGTGGCAAAACCGCATCGATATACGCCATTGTTGATGTTCGGGTAAATGAAGTCATTCCACTCATCAATCTGATGCCTCAACGCTTCTGGGTAGTAATCAGCGGTATTTCCCGTTAATCCATTAAACGCAGAGTTAAACATGCGAATGATTTCTGAAGACTCGTTACTCACTATGGTATTGGTTTTCTTATCCCACAAAACCGGCACTGTGACTCTACCTGTGTAATCCGGCTTCGCTTGGGTATAGATTTGGTGCATACGAGTATGTCCGAACAAAGGCTCAGGCAAACCCATTTGCCAGCCTTCATTCATCATATCTGGGCAAACTACGGTCACATCGATGTGTTCGGTCAACTCTTTGAGCTCGCGGAACACTAATGTTCGATGGGCCCAAGGGCAAGCGAGAGAGACGTACAAATGGTATCGACCAGACTCAGGCTGGAACTGTGCGCCTGGTGCGTTCTCAACCCAATGACGAAATCCTGCATCTTCTCGGACGAATTTACCGCCACTCGTCTTTGTGTCATACCAAACATCTTGCCACACACCTTCAACTAACTTGCCCATAGCACTCTCCAAAGTAACTGTTACGAACTGATTTATGGAACTCAATATAAAAAAAAGCCAACGAATTCTTAACTAGAATTAGTTGGCTTAGTTGTTCAAATTATTTGAAGAAGTACGCTAGTTAAAGCGCTCCATAATATAAATAATGTTGTCGGAGCCTTTACTTGTACCAAATGTCGCAATTGCTGATGGAGGTTGTTGATAGCTGGATTCACTACCACATTTACTTGGAAGACCACTACTACTATCCACATCCACTTTCCAACAATAACCAAGCCAGTTTGCTACTCCGCCAGTAAAACCAAAAGGTACTTCGACGTAGCCTGCAGCTGAGCCAGATATCGAAGTCGTTGATTGCCCAAGGGACACATTGCTCACGGTCAGCGAGTCATCGCCAATAGCTGGAATCGTGTTATCTGGGTTATTCGCCACTGGTTTCAGGTTTTCGAGCGTTTCGAATGTACCAAACGCAGACAATGAACTTTCTGAATGCCAGTCATTTACTTCAAACTCATTTTGCGCCCAATATTGAGCTTGAATTCGCATGGGTAAATACTGCTCTGTAGGCCCAGACACATTATTCAAAACCAATCGTCCGTATCGCACATCGACCAATTCACCAAAGTCTAGCGATTCGGATATATATGTATCAGGGGATTCAGCTTCGACGTATCGGAATTCTTGATCGATTAAACTCGCTTGAACATCCGTGAGTGCGGTTCTGCCCAGCTCATTATTATCTCGTACGAACTGAGCCCCATTCACGCTAATATTCAACACACCGCTAAGCCAACTACTTTCAAAATCACAAGCATCGCCAACAATGCCCACATTCTTACCATTAGCTGAAAATTTACCGTCATTACAAATACCCTGTGAAAGCGTTACTAAATCGTCCAACGTTGCGAAATCCGTTCCAAGCCACAAGTTCGAGTCATAAAATGAAAGCTGATTCCCCCCCACACCAATTGCGTCCAATGCTAGATTGAGATCTACATTTGGTTGACCATAGTAAGTCCACTCTTCAGCAGAACCAGCTTTGGTTACGCCAGTCGAGAAACCAGAGCTGTTCACCTTAAACGCATCAGGATAGAAATGGCCGATAACGCCGCTACGACCACCGTTTTTCTCGCTTGTATCGGTATTAAGAAAACCAGAAAGATTGCTATTAACATAAGTATCAACTTCCCAGCGAGCCTCAATAGAACCCACATTTTCATACTGATAATTGGTCGAGAGTTTCCCATCATTGAATTGATACAGCGCGCTTGTAGAGGAGAAGTCTGACGCGTTAGTACCTTGCTTTGCAGTTGGCGTAAATACCGTAGCACTATAGCCAGCAACGTCTGTTAAAGCAGCATTGAAATTACGTGTTACTTTCGGCTCGGCGTAACTGTGCCCTTTCGCTACCGCTAATACATCAACCGTAAATTCGGATTCTGCAGGTACAAAATATGTATCAATATCTCCGTCATCTATCACATTCGAATCTTGTTCTAGATAAACGCTATCAATAACAAGACCGTAAGGCTTAAAGTGAATCGGTGTGGCCAGTCCTGCGGTCTTCTCTCGACCTTGCTCGGGAAGATACTTCGCGGAAATATTTAAAAAGCCTGACTCAAAATAGTTTGCGGTAATGCTTTCACTCACTCCAGATTCAAACCGCACAGATACAGGTGTATCGGATGTAATACGCTGACCACCAATGAACAGTTCACCTTTATAGTGTTCAGCTCCTTGGTCATAATTAAACTCAAATTCTTGAACGCCATCATAATCAGGGTCAACACTACAACGAGTACTTTCTAAAGCTATCTTTCTTTCGACTTCTAACGTGAACTCCTGACCCGCTTTATAATATTCGGGCGGATTGACAGGGCTAATGGTAAAGCCTTCCTTTTCAAACATCGCTGCACCAATTGCTTCACCTAAGTCCGGCTCTTTAGCGACCAACGTGATAGGGGAAAGCTCAGAGTCCGTGGCAACCCAAATCGTCCGGCTAAGATCGCCGCCTGATTCAAAGGTTATTTTTCTCGTTTCTGAGTCACATCGGGCCGTATCGCTTAGCTCAGTGCGATCGAATGATTTACCATCAAACCAGCATTGCAAAGGAGCCTTATCAAAGCTCACTTCTACATCAACGTCATGAGAAAGCTTGCCGCCTTCTACATCTAATGTCACAACGTATTCAGCTACTTCACAAGTCAGAGGAGCAGTTGGTGCGTAAACGGTAATAGCCTTAACTTCGTTGCCAATGTTTAACGCATAATCTTCCACTTCACCGTCAATCGCTTCCCCATAAGGTGAACCTAGGGCAACAGAGCTATAACGAACACGTAAATAACCGCGTTCAACTTTCTGAGGAATCGTTAAAATATTACCCGGCAACTTCGACCAAGTACTGCCATCCCAACTCACCCATTTTGACGCTATTCCCGCACCATGAGACGTGACGACTATTCGATAAGCATGCCCTGGGATTAGCAGTTGCTGCTTCAGGTCAATGATCTCACCAAGCCCGTTCTCGAGTCTCACACCATCATCCGAAAAATCGGCGTCAGCCTCAGAGTCATCACCAGGCCCTAAATCGGCAGACCAAGAATCACCTAACTTCAAAGAAAGATTCGTACCTACATGCTGAGCCGGATTATTCCCTTCAAGCAGCAATGGAACATCACCAAAATCGGCATGAATAGCGCATCCACCCGCATCATTGCTACTGGTTTGACTCTCTTTTCCTTGCATTTCAAAGCGTATTTCTGCGCGATTGATATCAATTGAATAGAGGGCTGTGGTCGCAAAATCCTCGCTGTCAGAAATCACACCATCTTGGTTAAGATCGTGGATACCACCATTTGTCATTGCGAATAACACGCCCCCTTTGTTGATCCCAAACCCACCTGACGCTAGCTTCCCTTTATCATCTTCTCTTGGCCACTCCGGATGTGTTTCATCGACTTCCGAAGACAGCTTTAATGTAAGCGCTATTTCAGTGAAGGTGCCATCAACAATTGAAATTTTGTAGAGCTTGTCCAGCCCTCGACTTAGCCCATAAACAAACTGATCCGCCCCTGATAAATCGAAAGCAAAGTCAGCACTCCAAGGCGTTCCTTCGCCATTAGGAAGCGTCAGTTGAATCGTATCAAACGCGCCAGTGAGTAAATCAACTCTCACTAATGAATGCCACGCTGAACGCCCAATAATCATAAACTTACCGTCAGGGCTCACGTCGCCAGAATTCGCTTTCCCGAGTTTTTTATTACTTATCCCATCACGACGTTTATCAGAATTTAGCGCTTCACCTTGCGTAAAAGTGAATTGCTCACCATCTTTGGAACGTATGAACACGCCGTCAGCCACCGCTCTTAATTCCGCAAGCTCAGTGAACTCTGCGTTGTTTTCCTGAGTCGCAATATACAGCTTGTGCTCAGTTCCATCGCCAGTTCCTACCCCATAGGTGAGCCCGTCCGCTTGGTTAACCCCAACCGCTTTTAAGTTATCAACATCCAAATTTGCGTTGATGACTTCTATATCAATCTGCCCACCTTTTGCTTTCCATTTCGCATATTGGTAAGCGTTGCTGCCTTGAGGCTCTTTGACTTGAATAAAACCATCACAGCGCCCTGGGGACGGCGGCATCTCTTTATCTAAGTTATAAACTAAGTGGTCTTCTACTTCGCCAATCCCTGTATCAGAGCCGCCTAGCACTAATCGCAAATAGACTTGATTGTCGGTTGTCCATTGCTTTAACTCATTAGATGTAAATGTCCAAGTGAGCGTCGCACTTTGTATGCTTTCCGAGTGCGGTACCACCAATACTGCAGACTCTTCACTTCGACTAAATACCGACGCGTTTGGCTGCAATACATCTAAGTAACCCATCATCTGTACACTGGCGCCCGTACTATTCATCACTGGGATGCCAGAGATCGATATCGTTTCACCTTTCATTACGATAACCGGGCTATCAAACGTCAGTTCATCATTAAAGCCATCGATATCATCGCCCTTTGCTAAATCAGATGCCAAGTGCTCCGTTTCAGTATCGGCCGGTTCATTCCCTATGTATAAATCAGGAGAAACAATTCTACTCGTAGAAGTCTGTTGATTATAACTTGCAGGAAGATCGCCAAAATCTACCCCGACTTCGCAACCAAATTTAGCATTATCTAGAATATTACCCGCTGAAGAAGAGGCTGGTTTGTTACCTCTAAACGCTATTCTCGTAACTCGCTGGCCTTCGGGCACTTGGTAAACCCCTGTGTGATTTTGCCAAGAATCGGTCCCGTTGATTAATGCTTCTTCCACTAAGTCTTCGTCTGGTGAACCAAACATCAACGAAATTTGATCATCTTCAACACTGTCTGGGTACGTTCGGTTTGAATAATCAAAACTCCAGCGAATTTTGTCACCGGGCTTAGTCACTATATCTTGGTACATCACCGTCGGGTGATACACGTTCATTTCCGCCACATTCTCGCTCGAGTCGGAAGAAGGGTCGTATACATATTGGTCGTAACGGTTGAACTCGATATGATTTCGGCGCTGGCCGTACGGTTCTGAGTGAGGGTTTAAGCTTGGATCTTGTTGAACGATAGACCAGCCCGCAACTGAGCTCTCAGGAGTATCCCAACCGTTATGGTTTTCTTCAATGTAGAAGTGTTCAAATGAACCATTTTGTAAGCCAGCTTCACAGCCAGCGATCCCCATAGAAGGAGCGGCAATCCATACCCTGTAGTCTTCCACTTCACCATCAGGAGCTTGACCCGTTGGCTGATAAATCGCCCCTGCTAATGTAGAGTAACGGACTCGAACCCAGCTCTCCCCGTGAACATCATAAGCTGAAAGGTTAACTGTGAAACGGTTTTCCCCGGCAGAGACATAGGCACGATCGATAACTTTCTCTGATACTGAAGCTTGGTTACGTTCAAAATCACTCCAGCTACCGTCTTGATTCCGGTCTAGCCAGACAGATACATAACCATCCGCTGACGCTCGGATTAAGATCTCATTATCAAAGTTTTGCTCACTACCTTGCGCGTCAATATAGCCCGTCACTAATACTGGCAATGATGACTGGCCCACTTCTGAGTTGCTTGAATTAAACTCAACACCATCGTCGGAAGTATCCGCATCGGCATAGCGAGATGGCTGGCCATCACTTTCGGCACTGTTGTGGAAAACTGTAGATGTCCATGACTCAGGAACCAGCGCTACGCCATCGACGACCCCATGACGCGCACCATTATCCAATTGCAAGACTGGGAAAATCGTTGTTTCCCAACCTGTTCCTAAATCTTCATTTGGCGCGTCACCATAGTCATATTCTGCAGGGCCCCAATAAGCGCTACCAAATTCAGAAGTATTGTCTTCATCATCGATCGTAATCGCCGTAAGCGCATCACCATGTTCAAAATCACTATCACTGATATCTATTCTGCAAGCAAAACGACCGTTATCAAAATCTTGGGTTAGGTCGTTATCTTCATCGCACTCTCCAAGAAAATACTCCCCTTGCGTTTGCCCTAGAAGGTTCGTTGCGGCTTTATAGAGCTCTATTTCAAAATCATCAAACGCATTACTTGGCTCATCTTTCCCTATAAAACCCTCTACCGAAAGAACATCGCCATTAATCACATAGTCAGTGATTATAGGATGATCAATACCATCATGGGGGTGGTCGTTTCTATATTCGCCATCATTGGGCTCCACAACCCCAAATAAAGTCCCGGTCATCAAATCAATTGAAATACCGATGTTATTTAAATACGTGTTTTCCGTGAACTCATTTTCCCAACCTTGGTAAACACGAATGCCAGATGGAGGGTAAGTCTCCAAGAACGCAAGATTGGTATTGCCTTTGGCTGTATTTTTGATCGTATTTCTTTCAATATCGTTATCTGAAGAACCATTTTTCCTAGAGTCACAGTCATCCGAATCATGAGCCGTGCAATCTCCCGTCCCCTGTAGAAGAATCGCAGCTGCATTATTGTGATCACTTGAAGCTTTGAATGCATTGTCGATAACATTTTCATAGATATCGTTGTCATCAGCGTCATCAAGCACGATTGCACTGTGATAGGAATCGGTGATGGTGTTATGACTAATCTCGATGTCACAATCTGAATCAGAGCAGTCTTCAATCAAGATTCCGTTGTAAAAACCGTTGATCTCAAAGCCCGAAATCCGTGTATCAGACGAACGGATCACATGAAACCCGTAATCATCGCTAGAATGACCATCATCATCGTTTTGAATTGTAATATTCAGGTCACGCGCATCGATGTAGGTTTCGTTCTGCCCACTAACGTTCGGAGAAGTGTTTAAAGGAGAGCTCAGTGTAATGACACGCTGAGGTACCGTATTCAAAGCAAAAATGACGTTATCTTTACCGTCCTCACAATATTTACACGTTTGATCCAACCAGCCATCATTACTCAAATAACTTAGGTTTTGCAGTACTTGCCTTAATGAACCTGCACCGTCATCTTCGGTATTAATCACAGCGTTGTAGTTAACACCAAGGTTGATGACTGTAGAACCAGTGACATCAAACCACGCAGTTTGGTGAACTTTAGACACCCAAGGAGACACCATTACAGCCTTACAACGATTATCACTGCATTGAGTACGATGATTATCTCGGTACGAAGGAATCGAGTCGATGTTATTCGCTCTTACGTAATAACGACCTTCTTTTACATTGGTAAATTCATAGAAACCGTGCCTGTCTGTCTTCTTCGACTCTACAATGCCTAGGTTCTCTTCAATAAGGTCAACCTGCACATCGTCCAGCTCATACATACTGCTGTCGTAGGTACTCAGTCCACCGGAATAATTGTAATCTTCATAAACCGTTCCCGAAATTGTCGCATTTGCTGCACTACAATCTTTTCTCAAGTAAATATGTTTACTCACATATGAATTGATACCGGATATGCTGACGTAATCATTGATATCAGCCGACGCATCATCAATATTGACGGTAATACTCGCATAGAGAAAGCTTGAGCTAATGGAGCCGGATATTGCCGAGCCATTCTGATTCAATGAATCCAGACCATAGTCTTCTTCAACGCTTTCAATGGAAAGCCCTTGCGGAAGATTAAAATCAAATTCGAATTCTCTTTCTGAACTCCAATAGTCTCGATGTAATACAATCTGATAGCTTGCCCATGATGGACAGATTTTAAATCCTTCTTGGCTGAAATAATCCACGTGTGGCTCATCCCATCCTTGAATGGATGCGAAGCTACTGATGTTTGGCTGTAATAGTTGAGAAAAGCGAACGTGGCTTTCGGCGTACGCCATTGACCAGGCGCTTATCAATAAAGCCAGAATACTAATTAATCGCAGCACTTCTCACCTCTACTTCCATACGGCGGCTAACACGGTATGAGTCATCAGCACACGTCGCGACCACATTGATAATTGTCGCTTCTCCATTTGCTTCACACCCAAGAACAAATGTACATTGCGGAAACGCATTCGCCGCTGATACCGCTGGGCATACTTGCGTCGGTTCACCCTCTAACGGTACGTATTGGTACACCGCGCTTTCCAACACCGAACGTGCCGCCCAATAGGCTCGGGTACTCATCGTCTCAAAAGTATTGGCGTGAGTTGCTTGGACGTTCATCGACATAAGACGAACAGAAAATAGAGCGACAATGATCGTAGTGAACAAGATCATTAAAATCGCAGCGCCACTTTGCTTACTAGTGGCTATTGAGGATTTGCGCATTTTGGATGAACTCCACAAACTCAGAACTGTTGTTAACACTTAAAGAAAATTGAATGCTCGCTGTATTTGAATAGGTGCTATCCACACCTAAATTGAAGAAGCTTTGTTCTTCTACGACACCGCTAGCAAATGTATGAGATGCTTGTTGGTTATTCAGGCCTTCGCCAGCTGAATCTAAGGCATAATTTCGGTAATACTGCACTTCACTATCTTCAATACAGAATTGATTGGCTTCAGGAAGATAAACGAACATGCGATTCGAAGGGCTAAATGGGCGCGTGAGAATAGGCTCATTGATAATAATCGCGCCACTTTCGACTCTATTTAGTGAATATATTTGGCTATTAACATCACTACCTAGATACAAATCCTCACTGCTACTTGGATAAATAGCGATGAGGCATGGCGAATCGGAACGGGCTGTACATACATCAAGTTCATCGCTAATCGGGTGCATTAGACCAATCGATGTGTTTAGCACTCCGACATCCAATTCAATGCTGTCAGGGTTGTATTCCGCCACATACTCTAGGGATAAGTACTCTAGGCAGCGGCCATCGTTCAATGTTCTAGCGCTTAGTGGAACAGAATTAGCTAGCTCCCGCTGAAATCTGGTTAGTACAAACCGAGCTTCTTCTAACGCAGATATTCGGTGCTTAGATTCGACGTATAGAGTCGAGCTCGACACGCCAAAGTTCATCAGACCTAAAGATAAAATACCAAGTAGTGTCAAACTGACGATCATCTCGATAAGAGTAAACCCACGCGATAGCGCCATTTAGTAGTTACTCCTATAAGCATTAAACTGGGTTTCGGTTGTTGCACCTTTTCTTAAAGTGATGATGGCATGCTTGGTGGCTGTTGCTCCTGAAGCAACCGATGCCCAACTATCATCGACATATTCAACGTCAATCCGCACTTCAAAGTCTTGATATGGGCCAGCAAAGCCTAGCCCAAAACTGGTGATCGGCTCAAAAGCACTATTCGTCGCGTAATCGTCAAAGTCATCGCGAATAAGAATTCCAGTATCGTTCACTTGCTCCCCAGCATCTTGGCCTTGACCAAAAGTTTCTGTCGCTGAGCAACTACCAGCATCGCATCGGTCGACGTTATCAATATTCTGCTCATCAAAAGGTCGAGAGTACATTTCTTGCAGCAGTAAGGTAGCTATCTGTGAATAACGCTGCTGAGTCAATGTATCTGCCGTTTGCACGGCTTGTGGAGCTAATAAACTTGAGAAGCTAATCATTAACAGCCCCATCAAACAGATCGCAATAACATTCTCGATCAGAGAAAAGCCTGAGTACTTAGTCGCAACCATCAACATACCCTTCTGAGTAGACCGTGACTTGCTTCGATTGGTTATTCCGTGTCGAAAGTACAAATGACACAGAAGATTCTGCAGCGCTAACCAACCTTCCAAAGCTGTCAAATTCAAGGCTTGCGGTATTAAATTGAAGCCCCCGATTCATATCTTCTTGGGTAATCCGAATTAGTGTGGCGCACATAGGGCCAATACAATCTTCGCTATTGTTTAAGACCAAGGTTTCATTACTCCACCGCACTTCGTGTTCAGAAGAAATTACTCGGTAGGCTCCACTCGAAGCGACATCAAACATTGCTTGCGTTTGAACTCTTCGTACGCCTGACTTTAAGCTTTCACAATAGGAATCAACCACATAATCGGAGATCGCGGGCATACGGGAATAGGCCACTACCGAAACAATGGCAAGAAGCAAAATAGTAATAATGAGTTCAATAGTTGTGAAACCATTGCGAGGGAGAAAACGTTCAGTCATTGAAGATGATTATTAATCCACGAATACCTATATGAAATTTGTGGTGATTTTATAGGTTTTTGAGAGGAATATCATTAGTTTTAGGAACGATGTACTCATTATCTTTAGAAACAAAAAAGCCCGCTGTTTCAGCGGGCTTTCAACTTTCAAAAATCGGTGGGAATTTAGAAAATCCAGTGAGCAATCATTACTATGACAGGTAAAGTCACAAGAGTACGCAGTAAGAATATTGCAACTAGCTCTAGGAAGTTAATTGGCACCTTGCTGCTTAAAATAACTGAGCCTGTTTCGGCCATAAAGATTAACTGTGTCACCGACAGAGCCGCAACAATAAACTTCGTCATGTCTGCGTCGATAGACGATGCTGCGATGATTGAAGGCACATACATATCAGTGAAACCAACCAGCATAGTTTGGGCCGCCGCTTGTGCATCAGGCACATTTAACGCTTCTAGTAGCGGAACAAACGGCGCACCTAGTAAAGAAAACAGTGGTGTTGTTTCAGCAACAACTAAGCCTAGAGTACCGACAGCCATTACTACAGGCAGCACCGATAACACCATGTCTAACGCGTTGTGAATACCTTCCTTCGCAACTGAGCCTAAGCTCTTAACTTGGTTTGCTCTTTGAAGCGCTAGATTAAACCCGAACCCAACGACAGACTGGCCTTCTGGCACTAGCTCATCATCACGATTTGGCTTAGTACCGTCGATGTAGAGATCTTTCTTATAAGAAAGTGGCGGCAAAAACTGGATAACCATTGCTGCTAAGACGCCAGACAAACAAATCGCTAAGTAGAAAGGAACAAAGTAGTTTTGTAGCCCAACCTGAGTCAATACAACCAGTGAGAATGAGATACCGACTGGCGAGAACATGGTTGCAATTACCGCTGCTTCACGCGCAGTGTATTTTTTATCTTCGTATTGTTTGCTCGTTAGAATTACGCCTACTGTGCCATCACCTAACCAAGAAGAAATACAATCAATTGCTGCACGGCCAGGAAGGCGGAATACTGGACGCATGAATTTACTCAGCATAGTACCTAGCAACTCTAGTAAACCAAAGTTAAGTAATAATGGTAGTAATAGACCGGCAAAGAAGAAAGTCACAAATAAAGAAGGAAGCAGATCATTTAGTACCAGGCCACCAGTGTTACCGTTCCAGATCATTTCCGGACCAATCTGATGCAGTGCGACTAACGTAAAGATCGCACCTAATGCACGAATCACTAACCAAACTGGCGTCAAAACAAATAGTCTTGTTAACAGTTTGGAGTTAACAATGAATGCTGGCTTAAGAACGGTTGCAATAATAGAAGCTACCGCAGAAAAGCAAATTACAGCTGCAACCGTTGGTAAAATAGCTTCGCCTAAAATACTTTTAAACCCTTTCGCCAACAGCGCTAAAGGAAAAGTGAAATTACCATCAATGCTTAATGGCGCAAGGAAGAAAAACAAACCTAGTAATGACGGAATGGCAAATACCAAAATATTCCGGCTTGTTTTGTGGTTTTCTGGTGTAAGAAGTGTTTCGCTCATCTGACTGCTCCCTAGATGACTTAAAATCCACTTATAGTGAATAACTTTGCTTTTGCGGTGATTATAACGATAAAAACCTCACACACAAGAATTTTTGCATATTAATTCACTTTAATCACATTAAAAACCAACCAACCCTGCTCAATTCACTCCAAGCACCTGTTAATGAAGAATATTCTCCGATATAAGATTCAAAAAAAGCGCGACCCTAGAAGGAATCGCGCTTAAGCCCGTCACAGGCTGAATTATTGAAGTACTTAAACTTCGACGTGCAAACAAGAAACTGCGTGAACGTCACTGCCTTGAATCTTAGGCTTATTCTGTGCACATGCTTCTGTTGCTTGTGGGCAACGAGTACGGAATACACAGCCAGATGGCGGCTTGATCGGTGACGGAAGATCGCCTTCAAGCATCTGGATTTCTTTATTACGCTCTAAGTTCGGATCTGGAATCGGAACCGCTGACATCAGAGCTTTGGTATACGGGTGTTTAGGGTCTGCGAATAGAGCTTCAGCTTCACCTAGTTCTACCGCGTTACCTAAATACATCACTAATACACGATCAGAGATGTGTTTCACGACTGAAAGGTCATGGGCAATAAACACCAGGCTAAGACCAAGTTCTTTTTGCAGCTCTTTCAATAAGTTAACAACTTGAGCCTGAATCGATACATCAAGTGCTGATACCGGCTCATCACAGATGATCATCTTCGGACGCAAGATAAGCGCACGCGCGATACCAATACGCTGACACTGGCCACCTGAGAATTCGTGTGGGTAACGGTTGATAACGTTAGGAAGCAGACCAACCTTCGCCATCATCTCTTTAACACGATCTTTCACTTCCTGCTTAGAAAGCTCTGGGTAGAAAGTTTCTAGAGGCTCAGCAATGATGTCGCCTACCGACATACGTGGGTTTAGTGATGCAAGCGGATCTTGGAAAATCATCTGAATCTCTTTACGAGTTTCACGACGTTGGATATCTTCCATCTTAGTTAGGTCTTGACCCAACCACATAACTTCGCCTTCTGTTGCTTCTACCAAACCGATAATTGCACGTGCAAATGTCGATTTACCACAACCAGACTCACCTACTACACCTAAAGTTTCACCTTCGTAAAGGTGAACATCTACGCCGTCTACCGCTTTAAGGTTTGAAGGCTTAGACCAAGGCCATGCAGATTTCGCCGCAATGCTGAAGTGAACTTTTAGATCTTTAATATCTAATAAAAGTGATTTATCTACTGCGCTCATTTTGTCCAAGCCTCCCAATCAGAAAAACATGCACGCTGACGTCCATCACCGAATGGCTGTAGGATTGGTGCTTCTTGCTTACAACGGTCTACAACACGGTGGCAACGCTCTTGGTATGGGCAACCTGTTGGTAGACGAAGTAAGTTAGGTGGATTGCCTGGAATCGTCGGCAGGATTTCACCTTCTGTATCCAAACGTGGAATCGCTTTTAGCAAACCTTCCGCGTATGGGTGGCTTGGCTTGTAGAAAATTTCATCTACAGTGCCGTACTCCATTGTACGACCAGCGTACATTACCAGTACCTTGTCACATGAACCTGCCACCACACCCAAATCATGGGTAATCATGATGATTGCTGTGTTGAACTCATCTTTAAGCTCATTCAGCAATTCCATGATTTGTGCTTGGATGGTTACATCAAGTGCAGTTGTCGGTTCATCGGCAATCAGCAGCTTAGGACGACATAACAATGCCATCGCGATCATCACACGCTGACGCATACCGCCAGAGAATTCATGTGGATACATGGTAATACGTTTACGTGCTTCAGGGATTTTCACCGCTTCAAGCATACGTACTGATTCTTCAAATGCTTCCGCTTTACCCATGCCTTTATGCAGCATCAGTACTTCCATCAACTGATCGCTCACCTTCATATATGGGTTAAGCGAAGTCATCGGATCTTGGAAGATCATTGCGATCTGCTCAGCACGAACTTTGTTCAGTTCTTTCTCTGGCAGATTTAGGATTTCATTACCTTCAAACTTTGCGCTACCTGAGATAATACCGTTCTTAGCCAGTAGACCCATTAAAGCAAATACAGTTTGAGATTTACCTGAACCAGACTCACCTACAATACCAAGGGTTTCACCTTGTTTTAGTGAGAAGTTCAGATCGTTTACTGCGGTTACGATACCATCTTGCGTGGTAAATTCGACTCGCAGATCTTTGACATCTAATAAGCTCATCATTGCTTCCTCAATCTTTTAATAATTATCTGTCTTTAGGGTCAAGCGCATCGCGCAGGCCGTCACCAACATAGTTGAAGCAGAAAAGTGTCACTACCATGAACGCTGCAGGGAATGCCAGTTGCCAAATAGCAACTTCCATTGTTTGCGAGCCTTCTTGTAGCAATGCACCCCAACTAGTCATCGGCTCTTGAACACCTAGACCAAGGAAAGATAGGAATGATTCAGTCAGAATCATGCTTGGAATCAATAGCGTTGAGTAAACAGCTACGATACCTAGTACGTTTGGAACGATATGGCGAGTAATGATCTTCCACTTGCTCACACCACAAACGTGCGCCGCTTCAATGAACTCTTTACTACGTAAGCTTAGCGTTTGACCACGTACAATACGAGCCATGTCCAGCCAAGCAATTGCACCAATCGCTACGAAGATAAGTACGATATTACGGCCGAAGAATGTTACTAGAACGATTACTAGGAACATAAATGGAACCGCGTATAGAATTTCTAGGATACTCATCATCACTCGGTCAGTGCGGCCGCCGATGAAGCCCGAAGCTGCACCGTAAAGTGTACCAATCAGAACCGCAACGAATGCGCCCATCACACCAACCATCAGTGAGATTCGGCCACCAACTAAGGTACGAACATACAAGTCACGCCCTAAACTATCGGTACCAAACCAGTGGTCAGCGTTAGGACCAACGTGCATTGCATACCAGTCAGTATCGTCGTAAGTGTATTGAGCCAGCATAGGTAGGAAGATAACGGCCAATACCATAATAGTCAGAATGAAAAGGCTGATCATTGCTGCTTTGTTGCGCATAAAACGAATACGCGCATCTTGCCACAAACTACGACCTTCAATTTCTAAGCTCTCGGAGAACTTCTCGATTGCTTCTAAGTTTTCTTTTTTCGTCAACATAACCATACTTCCCTGTTAGTAGCGAATTTTCGGGTCAATTACAGCAAGTAAAATATCAACAATGGCGTTGAATAGGATGAATAGGAAACCAATCAAAATGGTTACACCCATTACTAGCGAGTAATCTCGGTTGAATGCTGCGTTAACAAATAGCTTACCAATACCTGGTAGACCAAATATGGTTTCAACAACAACAGAACCGGTAATGATACCTACGAAAGCAGGACCCATGTAAGAAACTACAGGAAGCATAGCTGGTTTAAGAGCATGCTTTAAAATGATGTAACGGTAGCTAAGACCTTTAGCACGAGCAGTACGGATGAAGTTACTGTTCAATGTTTCGATCATTGAGCCACGCGTAATACGAGCAAATGTTGCTACATATAGAAGTGACATTGCTATTACTGGTAGAACGATGTAAGTAAAGCCACCACCATGCCAACCACCAGCAGGGAAAATATTCCAGTGTAGTGAGAACAGGTAGATCAGCGCGGGAGCTAATACAAAGGATGGCATAACAACCCCGAGCATTGCAGTTGACATAATGGTGTAGTCAACCCAGGTGTTATGCTTCAAGGCGGCAATGGTTCCAACCGCTACCCCCATAATGACAGTGAAGATAAAAGCAATAAAACCCACTTTCGCAGACACAGGTAGTGCAACAGCGATTAGCTCATTTACTGTGTAATCTTGATACTTGAACGACGGACCAAAGTCACCTTGTAAAATGTTAGTCAGGTAAGTGGTGTATTGTTCAAATACTGGTTTATCTAAGCCGTATTTTGCTTCGATGTTAGCCATAACTTCTGGCGGTAATGGACGTTCGCTTGAAAACGGGTTACCCGGTGCGAAACGCATAAGAAAGAAAGATATAGTGATCAAAACCAACATGGTTGGGATCGCTTCAAATATCCGTTTCATAATGAATTTAAGCATAAACTCACTCTTTCAGTCTGTGACAATTAAAATTAGAAAGACGCTACATGTGCCTATAAAAAGCACATGCAGTGTCTGTAGTAGTAGTTATTTTTTTATTAACTTTTGGTATCTAAGCTTAGTTGATTACTGAGCTTTGATATAAAGATCTTTCGAGAAGATCTTCTCTTCCGCGTTGTTTGCTGGGAAACCACCAACTTGCGGAGACAGTAGACGTGAACGCACGTACTGGTAGATAGGAGCGATTGGCATGTCGTCTGCCATCATTTTTTCAGCTTCTAGGTAGATAGCTGTACGCTCTTCTTCTGAAGTAGACTTAAGTGCTTTTTCGATAAGAGCATCGTACTCAGCGTTACCCCAGTGTTGGCCACCAGTTGTGTTTTTGCTAACCATTAGAGTTAGGAAAGAAGATGCTTCGTTGTAGTCACCACACCAGCCGGCACGTGCAACTTCGAAATCACCTTGATCTTTAGAATCTAGGTAAGTTTTCCACTCTTGGTTTTCTAGAGTAACTTTAAGACCTAGTGTCTTCTTCCACATAGAACCTAGTGCAACCGCAATTTTCTTGTGGTTTTCGTTCGTGTTGTAAAGAAGAGTGAATTCTAGAGGGTTGCCTTTGCCGTAGCCTGCTTCTTCAAGAAGACGAGCTGCTTCTGCGTTACGTTCTTTCTGAGAAAGCGTACCGTACTTAGACATTTCAGGGTTGAAGTTAGCTGTGATTTCCGGAGTTAGGAAGTAAGCTGGCTTCTGGCCTTGGCCAAGGATTGCACCAGATACGATGTCACGGTCGATTGCGTAAGAGATTGCTTTACGTACACGAACATCATCAAATGGTTTTTTGTTTGTGTTGAATGAGTAGTAGTAAGTACATAGGCTACCTTCAACAGAAACTGATTCTGCATGCTCTTTCTTCAGGCGCTTAAAGTGCTCTGTTGGAAGAGTAGAAGTAAAGTCGATTTCACCAGATAAGAAACGGTTCATTTCCGCAACTTGGTTTTCGATCGGTAGGAAAGTAACTTTGTTTAGAACTGTTTTGTCGTTATCCCAGTAGTTCTCGTTACGAACCATTTCAAGACGCTCGTTCACAACCCAGTTGTTAACAACGAATGCACCGTTACCAACGAAGTTACCAGGCTTAGTCCACTGGTCACCGAACTTCTCAACTGTCGCTTTATGAACAGGCTTCATTGTTGTGTGGCCAGTCATCATTACGAAGTAAGGAACTGCTGTTTCAAGTTCAACGACAAGCGTGTGAGCGTCAAGTGCTTTAACACCTAGCTCGCTCTTGTCTTTTTTACCAGCGATGATGTCTTTCGCGTTCACCATCTTAGTGTATTCCATGTACCAAGAATATGGAGAAGCCGTTGCTGGATCAACAGCACGTTGGAAGCTGAATACAAAATCTTCAGCTGTCACAGGGTCGCCGTTAGACCATTTCGCATCTTCGCGTAGGTGGAAAGTGAATGTTTTGTTGTCTGTCGTTTCCCAGCTTTTTGCTACGCCAGGAATAGTGTTGCCGTCCGCATCTTGGTTCACAAGACCTTCAAGTAGGTCACGAATTACGTGAGATTCTGGTACACCTTGAGATTTGTGAGGATCAATTGTCGCAACTTCAGTACCGTTACCACGAACGAGTTCCTGAACTTTTGCCAATTTAGTACCAGCTGGGACATCAGCTGCGATAGTAGTAGTAGAAGTGGCAGCCACTGCCAAACCAGCGCCTAGAAGAAGGGCTTGAGTGATTTTATTCTTGTACATGCATTAAACTCCAAGTTTTTGTATTGCATCCATGACTTCTTTGTACGGTTCACTGAACGGTAGTGATTTAGATTTATTTAGCTCAATTCTTAAGCACAAAAACCTAAAACCTTACAAAGATTGCGGCACACACTATCAATCATTGAAGTAATTTGCCATAAAAAACTGGCAGAAAATCGGATAATTCTCCGATAACTTCAATGAGTCAGCATATAATTCTATCAATCAATTAATAACCAGTTATTAGACCAGTCTCAATTATTGAATAGTAGCCGTAAGTGTTGATACCTCTAGCAAGTAACTTATTTTTAGCATCTTATGCTAGAAGTTGGAGTGAAAATTAACATTATTGACACATGAAATCTAATTACGGCTCACATATATACTAAGTCCTCTGGCTTATTTGTGAGGAGAATCACCCTAAGTAAAACAGGACAAATAGCTGTAAATCACCCACACCTATATCAAGCTCTTTATTATGTATTTTGTAAATAAATATTCTATACGTACTAGTACAGAATATTTGATTAAAAAGAAGCCATACTGTGGTTTCAATTTTCAGATATAAAAAAACCGGCTAAAAAGCCGGTTTTTATAATTATTTTTATCAATTAGACCAACGTTTAGCGGCCTCCGCATCTGAATCTCTTGATTCGACCCATCGCGTTTCATTTGTCGTGCGTTCTTTCTTCCAAAATGGCGCCTTGGTTTTAAGAAAGTCCATCACAAATTCGCAAGCTTCGAATGCAGCTCCACGGTGGGCACTACTTACACCCACGTAAACGATCTGATCACCTATATCCAAATCACCTACCCGATGAATGACTCGAATACGCTGAATAGGCCAACGCGCTTCCGCTTGATCGCAAATATCGGCTAACGACTTCTCAGTCATTCCCGGGTAATGCTCTAAAGACAGCCCTATAACGTTGTCGCCGAGGTTCATGTCTCTTACTTTACCTGTAAAGGTAACCACTGCGCCTGCAGAGGTACCTTCAGAAAGATAGTCATGTTCGTCACTAATCGAAAAGTCTTGCTGCTGAACAGATACTCTTACGTCCATATTAGCCACCTGTAACCGGAGGGAAGAATGCGACTTCATCGCCATCTTTTACTTCAGTATTCAACGGGACAATAGATTGATTAACGGCAGCCAGTAACTTACCCTCTTCTAACGCTAGTTCCCATTTACCAGGTTGAGACACTAAGTGCTGACGAATCGCCTCTACGGTTTGAAACTCTGCATCAACTTCAACGCTGTCAACACCGACCAACTCTCTTGTTTGCGCAAAAAATAGGACTGTAATCATGACTCCACCTTAAAGTGACCTGATTTACCGCCCGTTTTTTCTAACAAGCGAACGTTTTCAATTACGATATCTTTCTGTACTGCTTTACACATGTCGTAAATCGTCAACGCTGCAACTGAAGCAGCGGTAAGTGCTTCCATTTCCACGCCAGTTTTTCCTGCTAATTTACAAACTGATTCAATTCTCACTTTGTTTTCAGATTCGATCGCTTCTAGCTGCACTTCTACTTTAGAAAGTAATAAAGGGTGACAAAGTGGAATGAGATCCCACGTTTTCTTTGCCGCTTGAATACCTGCGATACGCGCAGTCGCAAACACGTCACCTTTATGGTGGCTGCCGGACACAATCAACTGAAGTGTTTCTGCCGACATTTGTACAAACGCTTCGGCACGGGCTTCACGAACGGTCTCGTTTTTTGCTGAAACGTCGACCATGTTTGCTTCGCCAGATGCATTAATATGAGTAAATTGGCTCATTAATCCCTTCCTTATACTGAAAGGTGTGGCATGAAGTTACATGGACGATGACTTGCATCCATTTGCTGCTTGATGATCTTTGTCCAACCAGTGCGGCAAGCGCCAGTCGAGCCTGGCATTGCAAAGATAACAGTGTGGTTAGCAAAGCCGGCAATCGCACGCGACTGAATCGTCGAAGTACCGATCTCTTCATAAGAAACATGACGGAACAACTCACCAAAGCCTTCCACTTGCTTATCGAATAGTGGGATAAGCGCTTCCGGTGTGCTATCACGCGACGTAAAACCAGTACCGCCAGTGATCATGATCGCTTGTACGCTCTCATCTGCAATCCATTGAGACACAATGGCACGGATCTTATACATATCATCGATTACGATTTTCTTATCTGCCAACACATGACCGGCTTCTTGTAATTGCTCAGCTAAGTAGCCGCCAGAAGTGTCATTTTCTTCGGTACGTGTATCAGAAACCGTTAAGACTGCGATATTTGCTGGTTGGAATTTGCTTTCTGCGTGACCCATTTAGTTCACCTATCAATATTAGTATTTGTTAAATTACTCGTAAGAGATCCACGGGTGTGTGCGAACTCAAACGACAAAAAATGCTTGGAGGGTTAGTTAGCCGCCGATCGAAGCCAAATGTGGTGTCATACCACTATTGCCTTCATGTAAGAAATGACTGACTGATTTAGTCTGTAACTGGGCCTGAATACGCTCGATCAATTGATCTTCTTGATCATCATTTTCAAGTAAATCGCGAAGCTCTACACCTTGCTCGCCAAACAAGCATAAGTGGAGTTTACCTTTCGCAGAGATACGTAGGCGGTTACAACTTTCACAGAAGTCTTTTTCGTAGGGCATGATAAGGCCAATTTCGCCTTTGTAATCTGGATGCACAAACACCTGAGCAGGGCCATCATTGGCGGCTTTCACTTTCAAAAGCCAACCATTAGCAATCAACTGATTGCGAATCGCGACACCAGACACATGATGCTTATTAAACAGCTCGTCCATTTCACCAGTTTGCATTAACTCGATAAAACGCAGTTGAATCGGTCGGTCTTTAATCCAGTTCAAAAACGCTGGCAGCTCATGGCTATTGAGATCTTTCATCAATACCACATTCACTTTTACTTGCTCGTAACCTACTTCAAAAGCACGATCAATTCCGCCCATCACCTCTTTATACTTATTCTCACCAGTGATCTGATGGAACATTCGAGGGTCTAAGCTATCTACGCTTACATTGATATGGGTTAAACCTGCATCACGCCAATCTGCTACATGCTTCTGCATGCGGTAGCCATTCGTCGTCGTCGCCACTTTGTGAATGCCGCTTGTACTAGCAACGGTATCAATGATCTCCAGAAAGTCTTTGCGCAAGCTCGGCTCACCACCGGTAATCCGAATTTTATCGGTACCACAATCGGCAAACGCTTTTACGACACGCTTAATTTCAGGAACAGTTAAAAAAGACGAGTTTTTCTGACCCGAAGGTTTATAACCATCAGGTAGACAATATGTGCATTTGAAGTTACAGACGTCTGTAACTGACAAGCGTAAGTAATAAAACTTACGTTGAAATCTATCTTCGAATTGTTGCGCCACGGAACACCTTTCCAAACACGGGAGGCTTAATCATTTCCAATTAAGCCCTTGTGACAACATGTCACTGGCTCTGAAGGCTTATCTAGGTTGACTTAGCACACAGAGCTCGGAGTTAATGGCAACTATTGTACACAATCTTGTATCAATAGTAGCTACAGATAAAATACTTAATATTTGTAAGTGAATCTAGCCTTAATGCAAAAAAAGTATACCAAGCCCTCAATTTAACTCCTATTGAGTACCTGATGTTAACCAGTTACTCTAAATTGTAGTGGGATTTAACCAATAAAGAACAATATTAATGAGTATCTACTCCTCAAAGAAAGTCGTAGCGGTTGGCGGCGGTCATGGTCTCGGACGTATGCTGGCTGCACTAAAAGATTTTGGAAACAACGCAACCGGTATTGTTGCCACGACGGATAATGGTGGCTCAACAGGAAGAATCAGGGATTGCCAAGGTGGCATCGCTTGGGGAGATACACGAAATTGTATTAACCAATTGATCACTGAGCCCTCTATTAGCTCAATGATGTTTGAATACCGATTCAAAGGCCAAGGCGAATTAAACGGGCACAACCTTGGTAACTTGATGCTAACAGCACTAGACAACCTTTCCGTTCGTCCACTTGATGCCATTAACCTGATTAGAAACATGCTCAAAGTGGAAGTGAATATCGTACCGATGTCAGAACACCCTTCCGATCTCACAGCCCTTTCGATGGACGGCCGCTGGGTCACAGGTGAAACCAATGTGGATGATATGCAAGAGAACTTGCGCCGCCTAGACCTTTCACCAGAAGTGCCCGCCACTAAAGAAGCCGTTTCAGCACTAGAAGAAGCCGATTGCATTGTATTAGGACCTGGAAGCTTTTTAACCAGTATTATGCCACCGCTGCTATTGCCTGAAATTGGTAAAGCAATTGCGGAAAATACCAATGCGACCCTCATCTTTGTGGAAAACCTTTCTCCCGAACATGGCCCTGCAGGCAGAATGTCGCTGAAAGAAAAATTGGAGTGGTGTGAACGTTCATGCCAGGCTAGAAAAATTGACATAGTGCTCGGTGATACCCCTCATCCAGAACTTGAAGATGAGTGGAACTGCGTAACCGTCGATTTAGCTTCGCCTAACCGCGATTGGCGTCATGATAGAGCTAAGTTACAGTTAGCAATTGAAGCGCAAATTTCTTAATGGAAAGAAACTAAAAATAGGAGCCGAGGCTCCTATTTTTTATACTTTCAGCTGATTGAGCAGAGAATGGTATTCACTCTCCGTTGCTTTTAGTAAGCCTAAGATCAGCTCGGTATCTTGAGTTTCATCAATCACTTCACTGTGTTTAACTCGAGTGTCAATATCGTTTGCAAACCTGCAGAGCTTATCAGCACCGAAGCTTGCTGCACTGCTTTTCAATGCATGACTGATCTCGGCTAAGTACTTAGGCACATCACCTAATCCGCCAGAAGTTAAACTCTCAATATATGTATTCAGTTCACCAAGAAAAATCTCTAACAGGACGGGAACGTTCTCTTCCCCGATCTCACCTGCAAGTTCATTGATTTTCTGTTGGTTCAAGATATTCATTATCTGCCCTATTGTTCTTTTGCGTTCCATGCCTGCAATTTTCGGTAAATCGTTGATGGGCTTACGTCCAAGAAGCCAGCAGCTCTAGGAATATTACCATCACACGCCTTAATTGCTTGTTCTATTGCAGTTTTCTCTGTAATCCATAGTGGGAAAATGTCTTTCACGGTCACTTTTTCATCAAGTTTGGCCTGAAGTCGGATGCTATTTTCCATTGGCTGGTTTAGCGGAGGTGGCAACATGTTTAAGCCGATCTCTTTTCCGTTGTTCAAAACCACCACATTACGCAGCACGTTTTGCAATTGCCTCACATTGCCCGGCCATTCGTATTGGTTAAAACGGTCAATCACTTCCTGTGAAAACCTAACAAACGCTTTGCCTTCTTCATTAGACATATAACCTAATAAAGAATAAGCAATTTCAATCACGTCTTCGCCACGCTCGCGCAATGGTGGAAGATGCAAAGGGATTACATATAAACGATAGTACAAATCTTCTCTAAATCGACCTTCTTGTACTTCCTTCCACGGATCACGGTTAGTCGCGCACACAAAACGCACATCCACGCTCTTCATTTTGGAAGAGCCTACTTTTTGGAATGTACCGGTTTGAATAAAACGTAGCAGCTTAGTTTGCAGATCTAAGTCCATTTCACAGAGTTCATCAAGGAACAACGTACCGCCATCAGCCAACTCAGCAGCGCCTTGCCTGTCTGTCGCAGCACCGGTAAACGCCCCTTTCACATGGCCAAACAACTCACTTTCAATCAGATCTTTAGGAATGGCTGCACAGTTAATTGCAATGAATGGTTTATCGCCACGTTTGCTCGCCGCATGAATCGCTTCAGCACACACTTCTTTACCAGTTCCACTTTCACCGGTAATGAAAATACTCGCTTTACTCGAGGCTGCGGAATCTATCGTCCGATATACTTGCTGCATGGTCTGGCTACTACCAATAAACCCTTGATAATTTTGGTTTCCTGGATGTTCAGAGCTATTCTTAAGCTTAGTCGCTTTACGAATCGCATTATTTACCGTAATACGTAGCCGGTCCGCTTCACAAGGTTTGATCAAAAAATCCTGTGAACCATGACGCATCGCTTCTACCGCAGTATCAATAGAGCCGTGAGCTGTCATGAAAATTACAGGTACTTCTGGATACTTTTGTTTCACAGCAAACAATACGTCCATACCTGTCATATCAGGTAGACGTAAATCGAGCAAGATAAGATCTGGAATTCGATGAGACAGGCTTTCAATAGCCTCGCGCCCCGTACCCACAATATTAATGTCGATTTCGAGCGGCGTTAGATAAGAACGGTATAAGGCCGCAACGGATGCGGTGTCCTCTACCATCAATAAATACTTGGATTTATTGTCTAATGTTTTTGATTGCATAGCCTAGCCAATGATTATTTGCATTTTTTATAATAATCGCATTCCGCTTTGCATTATGCAAATCCAACATCCATTAATTTGATGTGGACTTATTAACCTCTCTAATAATCAGTAAGTTACAAGTGGCATATGAAATGCTTTATATACATTGACCTTCGGGTCACCTAGCCAACTGACGTTGTTAGTGGATGTGTATATCCGCAAATATGTGCCAGTAGAACTCATTTCTACTGGCTATTTTTTTGCCTGCTATCTGCAACTAACTATTGGCAATAAATTGCGCCCGTAGCTTTTCTATTTCATCGCGTTTTTGTGCGGCTAGCTCAAATTCCAAGTTCTGGGCATGTTGGTACATTTGCCCTTCTAGTTTACTAATCTCTTTATCCAGCTGCAGCGGAGTTAAGACTTCGTAACTAGTAGAAGGTTCCGCGACCTTAGATAGAGGCACCTGCTTAGATACACGTTGCTGTTTGGATTTGGTGATGTCGCCCAGCTCCATGATATCTTTGATATTACGTTTAAGCGATTGAGGTGTAATACCCTGCTCTTCGTTATATTGTTGCTGTTTGGTACGACGTCGCTCTGTCTCATCGATGGCTTTTTTCATCGACTTAGTGATCTTGTCACCATAAAGAATCGCCTTACCATTAATATTACGAGCTGCACGCCCTATCGTTTGAATAAGTGAGCGCTCAGAACGTAAGAAACCTTCTTTATCAGCATCTAAGATCGCCACCAAAGACACCTCAGGCATGTCTAAACCTTCTCGAAGTAAGTTAATGCCCACTAACACATCAAACTCACCTAAGCGTAAATCGCGAATAATCTCTACCCTTTCCACCGTATCAATATCTGAGTGTAAGTAACGCACTTTCACACCGTGTTCATTCAGGTATTCAGTTAAGTCTTCAGCCATACGCTTAGTTAGCGTGGTCACTAACACTCGCTCATCTTTCTCTGAGCGGATACGTATTTCGGAAAGCAAGTCATCGACTTGCGTCGCTACAGGGCGAACTTCTAAGACAGGGTCAAGTAAGCCCGTCGGTCTAACGACTTGATCTGCAATATCGTCTTCAGACTTTTCTAATTCGTAATTACCCGGAGTGGCAGACACGAAAATAGTTTGAGGGGCGATAGATTCAAATTCTTCAAATCGCATTGGACGGTTATCCAAAGCGGAAGGAAGGCGAAAGCCGAATTCCACCAGCGTTTCTTTACGCGATCGGTCACCTTTGTACATCGCTCCAATTTGTGGAACCGTTACGTGAGACTCATCGATGATCAGCAAGCCATCGTTAGGCAAGTAATCAAATAACGTCGGTGGCGCTTCTCCCTCATTTCGTCCACTTAAGTAACGTGAATAGTTTTCTATGCCTGAGCAGAAACCCAATTCGTTCATCATCTCAATATCAAACTGAGTTCGCTGCGAAATGCGCTGCTCTTCCAGCAGTTTATTGTTGTCTTTCAGATACGTTTGACGCTCTTGCAGTTCTTCCTTAATTTGTTCAATCGCTTCAAGGATTTTTTCTCGAGGTGTCACATAGTGCGTTTTCGGATAAATCGTAAATCTCGGGATATCACGCTGCTTCACTGCACCAGTTAAAGGGTCAAAGATGCTGATGCTGTCAATTTCGTCATCGAACATTTCAATTCTAACGGCATCTTGGTCCGATTCTGCCGGAAACACGTCAATGACTTCACCACGAACCCTAAATTGGCCACGCTCAAATGCCACATCGTTACGCTTATATTGTAATTCGGCAAGTCGTCGCAAAATGTCTCGTTGATCTAAAACGTCACCGCGTCGTACATGAAGCATCATCTTTAAATAAGACTCAGGATCACCAAGACCATAGATAGCTGAAACAGAAGCAACAATAATCGCATCTTTTCTTTCTAATAATGCTTTTGTTGCCGATAAACGCATTTGCTCGATGTGAGCGTTAACTGAAGCGTCTTTCTCAATAAAAGTGTCCGTAGTCGGGACATAAGCTTCCGGTTGGTAATAGTCATAGTAAGACACGAAATACTCAACCGCATTGTTAGGGAAGAAAGACTTCATCTCTCCATACAGCTGAGCTGCAAGGGTCTTATTAGGCGCTAACAAAATTGCCGGACGCTGAGCCTGAGCAATAACGTTCGCCAAAGTAAAGGTTTTGCCCGATCCGGTTACCCCTAACAACGTTTGATGAGCAAGCCCTGAATCCAAACCATCTAACAATTTGGCGATGGCGGTAGGCTGATCGCCTGCCGCACTATAATCTGAAACTAAATCAAATAACTTGCTCATCGTTGTCATTCCCATACTGTATTTATAATCAGGTTATTGTCACTCTATGCTGCATTATGATGCAAGCCCAAATACCAATAATTAAATGATAATTTGATTTAATGAACGCTAGTATTTAACTTCAAGTGTTGATATTATTCGTCGCCCTGCAAGATTTACTTTTTAAAAACCTCTCTTTTTTAATCCACGACTTTTCCCCAAAATGTCCTTGAATTCTTTGATTTCGTAACATACCCATCCTTGGAACGCATTTATTCACAAAGTAAATGATCCATAAAAACCCTGTAAAATCATAACTTTGAAGAAAGACCAATAGTTCATTGAAAATCTATTAAACATTAAAATGAATTTGTTAAAGTTTCACACACACACTTATCCACAAATTTGGTGGATAACTAAAACTAAAGCAATAGCGAAAAGGCTTTCGAAAAAGTAAAGTTTTTTTTAAGCATAAAATTCGCATTTATACTATTGACAGCTAACTAACGAGTCATTAATATTCGCCCCGCTTTCGAGCAATTCCCCCTTAGTTCAGTTGGTAGAACGGCGGACTGTTAATCCGTATGTCGCAGGTTCGAGTCCCGCAGGGGGAGCCAAATTCAGAGAAGCCGCATCACTCGATGCGGCTTTTTGCGTTTTAAAGCGACTGGTTTAATAAACCAATGTCTCAGGCCTGGTCGGCCACGTTCTAGTTCCGACAGGGGAAACCAAATATAAAGAAGCCGCATCACTCGATGCGGCTTTTAGCGTTTAAGCGGCTAATTGGTACCAAACTAATATCTCATGTCTAGTCAGCCACATTCGGGCCCCGCGTGGGAGCCAATATTTTTGAGAAGCGACATCGCACGTGACATTGCTTGTAAGCGGCCAACCTTGAAAGCATCCCCTAAGATAAAGTTCACTATGCTCCTCTAAGGCAGGCAACATTAATTCAGAGCCCCTAACCGCGCAGACAGCCACTTGCACTTTCCATCGTCAAACTGGTAACAAGCAAAACCAGTTAATTAGGCAAGTTCTCTAGACCGGATAATTTCCTTAAACCACTATACGCGAACCCACAGTCAACCCCGTGCAAAGCTTGTACTTGGGTTTCTTGTCGATATTTGTTCGACTGACCATTCTCCGCTTCAAGCATTCAAATTAGTGCGCTTCAGCTTCATTTCAATAACAACTCGTTAAAACTCGTAAAATATACGGCGATTTTTCCACCAACTCTTTAAAACCTTACTGATCCTTGGTTGTTATTAAGCGGACAAAGCAGGATAATAATAGGATCGGAATTTTAAAAAATAATCAATTATGACCGAATATCTTTTGTTGTTGATTGGCACAGTGCTAGTCAATAACTTTGTGCTAGTGAAGTTTTTGGGCCTCTGTCCTTTCATGGGTGTTTCTAAAAAATTAGAAACAGCTATCGGTATGGGTCTTGCGACAACGTTCGTGCTGACTCTTGCTTCAGTATGTTCTTACCTTGTTGAAACTTATGTGCTGACTCCCCTTGGAATCGAGTACCTAAGAACCATGAGTTTCATTCTGGTGATTGCCGTCGTCGTACAATTTACAGAAATGGTCGTCCACAAAACGAGCCCCACGCTATACCGTCTACTTGGTATCTTCTTGCCATTGATCACGACAAACTGTGCGGTATTGGGTGTTGCACTGCTTAATATAAATGAAAGCCACAATTTCATTGAATCGATCGTTTATGGGTTTGGTGCCGCTATTGGATTCTCACTAGTGCTTATTCTGTTTGCTTCAATGCGCGAACGTATTGCCGCCGCAGATGTCCCACTCCCATTTAAAGGCGCATCTATCGCCATGGTGACAGCCGGCTTAATGTCTTTGGCATTTATGGGCTTTACTGGGTTGGTGAAATAATCATGAGTACGATCCTTATCGCTATCCTTGCTCTTGTAGCACTAGCGGCTGTATTTGGCGCAATTCTTGGTTTTGCCTCGATCCGTTTTAAAGTGGAAGCGGATCCTATCGTTGATCAAATCGACTCCATCCTTCCTCAGACTCAATGTGGCCAGTGTGGCTACCCTGGTTGTAAACCATACGCGGAAGCGATCGCTAACGGTGACAGTATCAATAAGTGTCCTCCGGGCGGACAAGCAACCATAGAAAAGCTTGCAGATTTAATGGGCGTAGAAGTTGAAGAGTCCGCTCATGATCTTAATGACAAAGTAAAAACCGTCGCCTATATCCATGAGGATATGTGTATTGGTTGTACCAAATGTATTCAAGCGTGTCCTGTAGATGCCATCGTTGGCGGTACGAAAGCGCTGCACACTGTAATTAAAGATGAATGTACCGGTTGTGACTTATGTGTCGCTCCGTGTCCGACTGACTGTATTGAAATGATCCCACTTGCAACGACTACGGATAACTGGAAATGGCAACTTAACACGATTCCAGTGACTGATATTACCAACCAAGTTTCCGATGCCACTGCATCTGAATCTAAGCACTAAGGGTTGGTATGATTTCTCTAATAGAACAAATTCGCAGTGGGTCAATCTGGAGCTTTCCTGGTGGCGTACACCCTGCAGATAACAAAACGCAGTCGAATCAAAATGAGCTGGTCGATGCTCGAATCCCGGACGAAATCGTCCTGCCAATTAGGCAACATATTGGTAAAGCAGGTAATTTATTAGTTGCCGTTGGGGATTACGTTAAAAAAGGCCAGCCACTTACCGGATCGAATACCGGCTTCATGCTTCCTGTTCACGCACCAACTTCAGGTACGTTAACCGCTATCGAGCCTCGCACTACCGCTCACCCTTCAGGTTTAACTGAAGTCAGTTTTGTCATCAAACCTGATGGCTTAGATCTATGGGCGGATAAAACACCCGTCGAGAATTACACCAGCAAAACCGCTGATGAACTGCTCGATGTCATTCGCCAAGCTGGAATCTCTGGCATGGGAGGGGCGGGTTTCCCTACTGCAAAGAAAATTCAGTCAGGCCTTGGGCGTACCGACATCCTGATCGTCAATGCAGCCGAGTGTGAACCGTATATCACCTCAGACGACAAGCTACTGCAAGATCACGCAGATCAAGTAATCCAAGGTATAGAGATTGTCGAACATATCTTAAAACCGAAACTCACCGTCATTGGTATTGAAGATAACAAACCAGATGCAATCAAAGCGTTAGAGAAAGCTTCTGTCGATAAAGACATTGTGATCCGAGTGATCCCTACTAAGTACCCATCTGGCGGTGAAAAACAATTAATCAAAGTTTTAACCAACAAAGAAGTGCCAGCTGGAGGTATTCCTGCCGATATCGGTGTACTAGTGCAGAACGTTGGCTCTCTTTACTCTATCAAGCGTGCGATTTTAGATGGTGAACCCGTTATAAATCGCGTGGTTACGCTTACCGGTAAAACATTCAAACAACCGCGTAATGTTTGGGCGTTACTGGGTACCCCTGTACAAGCACTGCTCGATGAATTTGGCTATAAAGCCGATAAAAAGTTGCCACGTTTGATCTTAGGTGGCCCGATGATGGGTTTCACCTTGCCACATGCCAACGTACCAATTACGAAAACATCAAACTGTATTCTTGCGCCAACTCGCAAAGAGATCGCTCCAAGTGAATACGAGATGGAATGTATTCGATGTGGGCAATGTGCTGAAGCTTGCCCTGCTTCTTTACTCCCACAGCAGCTTCAATGGCACGCCAAAGCAAATGAACTGGATAAATGTGAAGAGCTTAACCTCAAAGATTGTATCGAGTGCGGTGCTTGCGCTTTTGTTTGCCCAAGTGAAATACCGCTAGTTCAGTATTATCGCCAAGCTAAAGCGGAAATCCGAACTCGTAAAGATGAAGCTGAAGCCGCGGAAAGAGCTAAAGTTCGCTTTGAAGAAAAGAACGCTCGTATGGAGCGTGACAAAGCGGAACGCGAAAATCGCTTTAAGAAAGCTGCCGATAACCGACGTAAAGAAATGAAATCTTCGGGCGGTGATGATGCTATCGCAGCAGCCATCGCGCGTGTTAAAGCCCAGAAAACAGATACTAGCAAAGCTGAAGAACCAACGGTTAAGCCAGCTGTAGCAGCAGCGATTGCCAAAGCTAAGGCTAAACAGGCAGCCGCCCAACAGCAAAGCGCTGATGCACCTGATAATTCAGAAATGGCGAAACTTCGTGAAGAAAGAAAACAGTTAGCACGAGAAAGAAAAGCGCAAAAACAAGACTCAGAAGTACCAAACGATACATCTGATAAGAAATCCGCAGTAGCCGCTGCTATCGCACGAGCTAAAGCGAAAAAAGCCGAGCAAAATGTGTCTAGCGAGCCAGGAGAATCTTCGAAACCTGAAGATAAGAAAGCTGCGGTTGCAGCCGCTATTGCCCGTGCTAAAGCTAAAAAAGCATCACAGCAAACAAGCGAAGACGATAACAAGCAAGTTACTGAAGCTTCGCAGACTGCGGATACTGAAGCCGATCCTAAGAAAGCCGCTGTGGCTGCTGCCATCGCCCGCGCTAAAGCGCGAAAGGCAAAACAGACTGAGCAAACACAAGAATCGATAAGTGAAGAAGCTGACACTCAAGCTTCAGAAACAGCTCAACCTCCAGAGACTCAAATCGATCCAAAAAAAGCTGCTGTAGCTGCTGCCATCGCCCGCGCTAAAGCACGAAAGGCAAAGCAGACCGAGCAAGCCCAAGAGTCGATAAGCGAAAAAGCTTCAGAAGTAGCTGAGCCTGTTGAGGCTGACATCGATCCGAAGAAAGCTGCTGTGGCTGCTGCCATCGCCCGCGCTAAAGCACGAAAGGCAAAGCAGACCGAGCAAGCCCAAGAGTCGATAAGTGAAGAAGCTGATATTCAAGCTTCAGAAGCAACTCCACTTACAGATGCCGAAATCGATCCTAAAAAAGCCGCTGTGGCTGCTGCCATCGCCCGCGCTAAAGCACGAAAGGCAAAGCAGACCGAGCAAGCCCAAGAGTCGGTAAGTGAAGAAGCTGACATTCAAGCTTCAGAAACAACCCAACTTGCAGAGTCCGGAATCGATCCGAAGAAAGCTGCTGTAGCTGCCGCAATCGCCCGCGCTAGAGCACGAAAGGCAAAACAGACTGAGCAAGCTGAAGAATCGATAAGTGAAGAAGCTGACACTCAAGCTTCAGAAATAGCTCAACCAGCAGAGACTGAAATCGATCCAAAGAAAGCTGCGGTTGCTGCTGCGATTGCTCGCGCTAAAGCGCGCAAAGCCAAATTAGAACAAGATAAGAAAAATACTGAGGAGAAAGAGTAGTGGCCTTTTTTATTGCCAGCTCCCCGCATGCACATAGCAAACGTAGCACTCCAGATCTAATGAAGTGGGTTGCGATATGCGCACTACCAGGTTTAATGGCTCAGACGTACTTTTTCGGTTGGGGAACACTCATTCAATTAGTACTCGCTCTAGTACTAGCTGTGTCCTTCGAAGCTGGTGTAATGCTACTTAGGAAACGTAGGCCGATTCGTGCGCTACGCGATTACAGCGCTGTCGTAACTGGTTGGTTACTTGCCATCGCGATACCTCCTCATTCTCCTTGGTGGCTATTAGTCATTGGCTTATTCTTTGCCATCGTTATCGCTAAGCATCTATATGGAGGAATTGGGCAAAACCCATTTAACCCAGCCATGGTTGCTTATGTTGTGCTGCTTATCTCGTTCCCAGTGCAAATGACCAGCTGGAATGCCCCGGTTTCGTTGTCAGCTGAAGCTGCAAGTTTTGCTGACTCATTTCAAATGATTTTCACGGGCTACAACGCGGAAGGCCTTTCGCTTCAACAAGCAAGGATCGGTATTGACGGCACAACAATGGCGACTCCGTTAGATGCCTTTAAGACTTCACTTCATGCAGGTAATACACCATCAGAAGCGATGCAACAGCCTCAATTTGGTGGTTTAGCTGGCATTGGTTGGGAATGGGTAAACCTAGCATATTTAATTGGCGGGCTTGTCCTGATCAAGCAACGCGTTATCCAGTGGCATATACCCGTAGCAGTTCTATCGAGCTTAGTTATATTTAGCTCAGTATTTTACCTGTTCACTCCAGGTGAAACCGCTTCCCCAATCCTACACTTGCTTTCTGGCGCGACGATGCTCGGAGCATTTTTTATTGCGACTGATCCAGTATCCGCTTCTACGACCGTCAAAGGTAGATTAGTGTTTGGAGCGCTTATTGGTGCATTGATCTTTATTATTCGTAGTTGGGGTGGTTTCCCTGACGGTGTTGCCTTTGCCGTGCTATTAGCCAATATGTGCGTACCTCTCATAGACTACTACACGAAGCCACGAACTTACGGGTATTAAGGAAGCTGTATGTTAAACGCAATCAAAAAAAATGGTTTGACCTTAGCACTCTTTGCCTGTGCTTCCACAGGCTTGGTCGCTGTGACTCAATATCTGACTAAAGATCAGATCCAGCGCCAAGAACAAGCCCAATTGCTGTCGGTTTTAAATCAAGTCATACCTCATGAGTTGCATGATAATGAGCTATTCTCTTCTTGCACCTTGATCGCTAGCCCTGAATTGGGTACCGACAAAGCGATGCCAGCATATATCGCAACGCTCAACGATCAGCCAAGTGCAATCGCTGTAGAAGCAATAGCACCAGACGGCTACAACGGTGCAATCAAAGTGATCATTGGCATCAAAGAAGATGGAACCGTCTCTGGAACACGAGTGCTTTCTCACCAAGAAACTCCAGGGTTGGGCGACAAAATTGATCTTCGCGTAACAGACTGGATCACCAAGTTTACTGGCATGCAGGTCACTGAAGCGAATTACACTAACTGGGCGGTTCGCAAAGATGGCGGCGATTTTGATCAATTCACTGGTGCAACCATTACCCCTAGAGCGGTGGTTAAAGCCGTAAGAAATGCCGTTCAATTTGTTAATGAGAATAAAGAGACACTTTTCAACCAGCCGTTAAATTGTGGTGGCAATAATGAGTGAACATAAGACTTTAATTAAAAATGGGATGTGGGCCAATAACCCAGCGCTAGTTCAGCTGCTCGGTCTATGTCCATTGTTAGCCGTTTCATCGACAGTGACTAACGCCCTAGGTCTAGGGATTGCCACGCTATTGGTACTCGTAGGCTCTAATGTCGTTGTATCACTGGTCCGTAACCATGTACCAAAAGAAGTTCGAATTCCTGTTTTCGTCATGATCATCGCCTCTTTAGTGACTTGTGTAGAGTTACTAATGAACGCTTATGCTTATGGCCTTTACCTATCACTCGGCATTTTCATTCCTTTGATCGTAACGAATTGCATCATTATCGGCCGTGCAGAAGCATTTGCCTCAAAAAATGAAGTGGTGCCGGCTGCGTTAGATGGCTTTTGGATGGGCTTAGGCATGACATCCGTCCTAGTGGTACTTGGAGCCATGCGTGAAGTGATCGGCAATGGAACGCTATTTGATGGGGCTGATTTGCTGCTTGGTGAATGGGCAATCGCGTTGCGTATCGAAGTATTCCAGTTCGATAACAGCTTTTTATTAGCGTTGCTACCGCCAGGTGCTTTCATTGGCGTCGGCTTTCTGATCGCAGCGAAGAACCTAATTGACAACCAAATTGAACAGAAACAACCAAAACAAGATAAGCCTGCCATAGAGCGAGCTCGCGTAACCAATGCCTAAAGCGTTGCGCAGAAAATCAGACTAACAATAAATAATTAAACTTGAAGTAATGTCGCTATGAACAACACCAAACGTGTCGAAATTTTAGAACGTTTGCGGGATAACAACCCAAACCCGCAAACTGAGCTGAACTGGAGTTCACCCTTTGAATTGCTGATTGCTGTATTACTTTCAGCTCAAGCTACCGATGTGAGCGTAAATAAGGCTACCGATAAACTTTATCCTGTCGCGAATACGCCGCAATCGATTTTCGATTTGGGCGTTGATGGCTTAAAAGAGTACATCAAAACCATCGGCTTATTTAACTCTAAAGCAGAAAACACCATTAAAACGTGTCGTATGCTATTAGACTTACACGGTGGTGAAGTCCCCGAAGACAGAGCCGCACTGGAAGCGCTACCTGGTGTTGGTCGTAAAACCGCAAATGTTGTGCTTAACACAGCTTTCGGATGGCCAACCATTGCCGTCGATACCCATATCTATCGTGTGTCTAACCGCAGTAAATTCGCAATGGGTAAAACGGTAGATGACGTTGAGCAAAAACTGCTTAAAGTTGTCCCTAAAGAATTTAAACTAGATGTTCACCACTGGCTCATATTACATGGTCGTTATACCTGTGTAGCACGTAAGCCAAGATGTGGAAGTTGTATCATTGAAGATTTATGTGAATACAAAGAAAAAACCGACACATAAATCAATCACGCAGAAAGCTAGGAGCAAAATATGTCAAACGGTCGAATTCTTCACACTATGCTACGTGTTGGCGATCTAGATAAGTCTATCGAATTTTATACCAAAGTCATGGGTATGGAATTACTACGCAAAAATGAAAACACCGAATACGAGTACACACTGGCGTTTTTGGGTTACGGCGATGAGTCTCAAGGTGCTGTTATTGAACTCACTTACAACTGGGGCACAACCGAATACGATCTAGGTAGTGCTTTCGGCCACATCGCAATTGGTGTTGATGATATCTACAGCACGTGCGATGCAATTAAAGCAGTTGGCGGTAACGTAACACGCGAGCCAGGCCCAGTAAAAGGCGGTTCAACTGAAATTGCTTTCGTAAAAGACCCGGATGGCTACATGATTGAGTTAATCCAAAACAAATCAGCTTCTGCGGGCCTAGAAGGCTAAACATTATCAGCTGTTGTAACGAATAAAATGCGAGCCAAGTGCTCGCATTTTTTGTTTTCTAAGTCCACTCGTCTCAATATTCCTACAAATCGACAACTCTTCCCTATTTATAAACACAAAACTTTACATGATAATGATTATCGTTTAGATTGTTCGCAGTTTTGAAAAACGGAGCGTAACCATGATTAGTGAGTGGGAAAAACACACATTGCTTGCCGATACAGCACTACAATTAGACGATCCTGTAAGAAGTATCCTTCACTATCAACAAGCGCTAACATTAAGCGAAGAGATCACTCAACAAACAGACATCGAAGCGGATGAGCGACTGTTAATCTCAGTTATTTCCTGTCACAACCTCGCGCAATTTTGGCGCTGGGCAGGTGATACCGATTACGAACTCAAATACCTTCAGCTCGCATCTGAGAAGGTACTAACCCTCATTCCTCAGTGCCCAAATACCCAATGTGCGAGCTTTATTGATTCTATCGGTTGCTGTAAGAAAGCCCTTATTGATTTCATGAAGCGTCACCCAAACCCTAAAATTGCTTCTATGGTTGAGAAAATAGACACAGCAACCAACTGCGAGATCATTGCCAAATTTCGACTCAACTAATAAGTCACTGGTTGCTTCAGCCTATTCAATGCTAAAAAAGCCAGTCTAGTGACTGGCTTTTTTAATCATCAAATCTAAATTTGTGTTCGCCCTAGCGAAATAACTACGCGACGGTTTTTATCTTTTCCTATTGGGGACGAATTATCGGCAATTGGCCTTCGCTTACCGTAACCTTGGACTTGAATTCGGTCTTCGGCCAAACCAAGCGACTTAAAGTACTCTCGTAAAGAGTCAGCACGTCTTTCCGATAGGTTTTGGCTAATACTTTTCGTATCTACAGAGTCTGTATAAGTCGCCACCAGCACAAGATCGATATCTTGGTTGTATCGAATATACTCGGCGATTTGGCTCAAACGCTTTCTCGATGCTTTATTTAGTTGATCACTGTTTCTATCGTAGTGAAGAATCGTGAATGAAATGTCTTCAAAACTATACGGTAATAAGTTGGCAATACAGTCACTAAACACATTGTACTTAGCTTGGAACAACACCGAAGACAACGCGACTTCTATGCGTTGGTCACGACTTTGCCATTCTTGGTAACTGAACGTTGGATAGCGTCCTTTTTCAAGTTCGCTTAACATGCCCCATGCTGTCTGCCCGCCAACATAACCATCAAATTGTTGGAAAAACTTAATCGTGGTCATCCGATCGGCACTTTCACCCGGTCTCCACGGCGGTGGCATTGAAATCAAACTGACATTACGGGTGGCACCCATAGGTCTACGCATCTTCAATTCGAAATCCAAGATGTTCTTTTTGCTGGCTCGTGATGAGAATTCAGCATCCCCAAAGTTTGGGATAGGATGTACCAAGCGACACTCTAGTGGAGAATTTGCAACCATCTCCCACTGAGACTGTTGAGGTGTTGCCGCATAACGCTTATCCGTCAACGCCGAAGCTGGCGCTGACAGGAGCGATAACAAAATCGGGCCTATCATCAGTCGTTTATTCATAAGATTGAGTATCTCTTAAGCAAATCGTTTAACATTGCGACCAATTGCCGCATTATTTCTTCCTGAAAGTTTATGCAAAAATCCCGCCAGCTCCTAGCATTGAATTTATTAATTTATCCATTTCTCTAGTTTTTATCACTGCTATTATCTGCAATAATGCAGCCCCAATCACACTTATTCGGGCCAACATGACTGTAGAAAACGAAGCTCTGACCCTAAAAAAACGCTTTCGTGGCTATTTCCCAGTAGTTATCGACGTTGAAACCGCAGGGTTCAATGCTAAAACAGATGCATTATTAGAAATTTGTGCCATCACGCTTAAAATGGATGAAAACGGAGATCTGCACCCAGCGTCTACACTTCACTTTCATGTACAGCCATTCGAAGGCGCAAACCTAGAACAAGAAGCACTTGATTTCAATGGCATTAAAGACCCTTTCAGCCCTCTTCGTGGTGCCGTTTCTGAAGACGAAGCCCTCAAAGAAATCTATAAGCTTGTGAGAAAAGAGCAAAAAGCTGCCAACTGTAGCCGCGCTATCATGGTCGCGCATAACGCCACTTTTGACCTAAATTTTGTCAATGCCGCGAGCGAACGTTGCAAGCTTAAACGCGTCCCTTTCCATCCTTTCGCAACTTTTGATACCGCCGCCTTAAGTGGTTTAGCTTACGGTCAAACGGTGTTAGCCAAAGCCTGCAAAACTGCGGGGATGGATTTTGACAACAAAGAAGCGCACTCCGCTTTATATGACACCCAAAAGACCGCTGATCTTTTCTGCGGCATCGTAAACAAATGGAAAGCCCTAGGTGGCTGGCCACTTGCCGACGAAAATCAAGACTCCTAAGCCTGAGGCTTGATAACCAAAATAACTATAAGTAAACACAACAAACCGAGAAAACTATGAACCCTGTTGTTATTTCAGTATGCATTATGCTTGCCTTAGCATTGCTGCGAGTTAACGTTGTCGTCGCTCTGACGTTCAGCGCCATTATCGGTGGTTTAGTATCTGGCATGAGCCTAAATGATGCTGTATCCGCTTTTGAAAGTGGTTTAGGTGGTGGTGCGACCATCGCCCTAAGCTACGCTATGCTAGGTACTTTCGCTGTTGCCATCTCTAAATCTGGTATCACGGACTTACTTGCACAAAATGTGATTAAACGTATCCACGGTAAAGACAGCGCTGCTGCGACGACTGGCCTAAAATACGCTGTACTATTCACACTCATTCTTGTGACTATGTCTTCACAGAATATTATTCCTGTACATATCGCCTTCATACCTATCTTGATCCCACCTCTGCTCGGCGTATTCGCGAAACTAAATTTAGATCGCCGCCTAGTAGCTTGTGTTCTTACTTTTGGTCTGATCACACCGTACATGGTGCTTCCAATTGGATTTGGCGGTATTTTCCTGAACAACATCCTACTGAAGAACCTGCATGACAATGGCTTAGAAGGTGTGGTTGCTAGCCAAGTACCCACTGCTATGTTACTTCCTGCCGCTGGTATGATTTTTGGTTTGTTAACGGCGGTATTCTTTACTTACCGTAAGCCACGTCAGTACAAAGAAACGGAACTAACAACCGTTCATACCGAAGCAACGGTAATTAACAAGAAACACATTCTTATTGCCGCTACCGGTATTGTTGCCGCTCTAACGGTTCAGCTATCAACAGGTTCGATGATCATTGGTGCGCTAGCGGGCTTTATGGTGTTTACATTTGGTGGTGTAATTAAGTGGAAAGAAACCCACGATGTATTCACTAAAGGCGTGCACATGATGGCTATGATAGGTTTCATCATGATTGCAGCGGCGGGCTTTGCTGCGGTAATGAAGCAAACTGGTGGCGTTGAGTCTTTAGTTGAAGCTCTATCCACCAGCATTGGCGACAACAAACCACTGGCTGCACTACTTATGCTGATCGTCGGTTTGCTTGTAACGATGGGTATTGGTTCTTCTTTCTCTACCATCCCTATTCTTGCGACTATTTACGTTCCACTAGCGCTAGCATTTGGCTTCTCTCCTATGGCAACGATTGCACTTGTCGGTACCGCAGCTGCTCTCGGTGATGCAGGCTCTCCTGCCTCAGACTCTACATTAGGCCCAACATCTGGCCTAAATGCGGATGGACAACATGAACACATTTGGGAAACAGTAGTACCAACATTCATTCACTACAACATCCCACTGATCATCTTTGGCTGGATTGCAGCCATGGTTCTGTAGTCAAGAGCTATAGGTCTCGTAGAAGTATGCTCCAAAACAAAAAGCCGTTAACTCAAGTTAACGGCTTTTTTAATTCCACTGATTTTACTTTAAGCGTTTGCTTCTAAAATGGAACGTATTGAACGAAGCGTTGGCTCTGTCGATTGATAGTTCAATTCTACTTCAGTGAAGATTCCATTCACTTCAAGCATCAAGGTTGGGTATGACGCCACACCCATCGCATGCTTAAAGCTTAATTGGTCTTCTAGTTCACCTTCAAGTAGCTTACCTGACAGATCATTCATGAACTGCTGCACATTCAGCCCTAACTCTTCAGCAAGTTGCTGGTGCGTTTCAGTAGAATGCGGAAGCATCGCTCTTAAATAGTAAGCATGTTGAATCGCTTCCAACATCGCTTCATAGTGATCTTGAAAGCCAGCCGCGATCACTGCACGACAAGCAGGATAAGTACTACGAACTGGCTTGCACTCTGTCCAGAAGTCATGATTAAACTCAGTCCCGAGTTGCTGCTCAATTCGTTTCCAAATCGCTTGTAGCTTTTGCTGCATGTCTGCAGACATTGGTTCTTCCGAGTCTGGTGCTAAGCCACCCACCACATAATTAAATTCGATGCTGGCGGGTAGTTGTTGCTTAAGCTGTTCCAACGTTGGCTTATATCCCCAGCACCAGCTGCACATTGGGTCGTGCACATAATGAAGTTTTACATTCATAATAATTCTACTATTTGACCAATAAAAAAGGAGCCAAGATAGGCTCCTTAGAAACTGCGTTCAACGCTAATTACTCTGCATCATCAGCAACTTTAGCCGCTGCTTCTTTGATGATTGGCTGAAGTTCGCCTTTTTGGAACATCTCAAGAATGATGTCACAACCACCAATTAGCTCACCTTCAACCCACAGTTGTGGGAAAGTTGGCCATTGCGCGTAAGCTGGAAGTTCAGCGCGGATGTCTGGGTTTTGTAGAATATCTACGTAAGCAAACTTCTCACCGCAAGCCATTAGAGCTTGAGATGCCTGAGAAGAGAAACCACAACTAGGTAGCTTAGGAGAGCCTTTCATGTAAAGTAGAATGGCATTTTCTTCAATTTGTTGCTTAATTTTATCGATAGTTTCCATTGCTTCCTCTTAATGGATTTACTGCTTTCATTACCTTCATTCTACCCCAATGAACGAGAATATAAAGCATATAAAAACTAGGGCTAATCACAGTAACCAACAATTCACACAAAAATGAATGAATTGGCTTTTAATAAAGTAAAAACTTGCTAAAATAAATCCCAAGTCAGTCTGTAGTTGACTAAAAATAATAATCATTGGAAGCAACCGAAAGTTAACACTTTCATCTATATGGAGAATTGAGCAATGGCATTTGAACTACCAGCTCTTCCTTACGCAAAAGACGCGCTAGAACCACACATCTCAGCAGAAACTCTAGATTTCCACCACGGTAAGCACCACAACACTTACGTTGTTAAGCTAAACGGTCTTATCCCAGGTACTGAGTTTGAAGGCAAAACACTAGAAGAGATCATCAAAACTTCTACTGGCGGCGTATTCAACAATGCTGCACAAATCTGGAACCACACTTTCTACTGGCACTGTCTAGCGCCTAAAGCAGGTGGCGAACCAACTGGCGCTGTAGCTGACGCTATCAACGCTGCTTTCGGTTCTTTCGAAGAGTTCAAAGCAAAATTCACTGATTCAGCAATCAACAACTTCGGTTCTTCTTGGACTTGGTTAGTGAAAAAAGCTGACGGTTCTCTAGACATCGTTAACACTTCTAACGCTGCTACTCCACTAACAGAAGAAGGCGTTACTCCGCTTCTAACTGTTGACCTATGGGAACACGCTTACTACATCGATTTCCGTAACGTTCGTCCAGACTACATGGCTGCGTTCTGGAACCTAGTAAACTGGTCTTTCGTAGAAGAGAACCTAGCCAAGTAATCCGTCTCATATTAATGTGAACGAATTTCTATTAAGCCCTTGCATTAACGCAAGGGCTTTTTTGTTCCATATTTTTATCAATTAATTCCTAAAGTTAGCCCTCTTTGTGCCGTTATATAGGTATCAAACGAGAGGCAACATGCAAATACATACTTTAGACAAAGCTGGAATCATTAACGAACTTAAGTTCGGCACCGGTATTAGCCATGCTGTAGAGCAAGGCCGACGTGCTGACTTCGCGTTATTGCTGTCTATGTTTTCTAATGATGTTCGCGATTGCACACCACTTGATGCGCTTGACGAAATTGATACCAGCGAACAGCAACTGCGTAAGCAATTCGGAGTTTCTGAACCTCAGCCGCTACGCTCGGATCAATCTTCATATGAAATATCGGCTCATCAATCAGAGCAATTTCACCAAGCAAGTCTTGCCAGCGCAAAGCTCAGTCACTACCTAAAACCTGAACCACTTGCGTATATGCCAGAAGATACCTTCGACTTACCTGAAGAAGTATATCAAAACCTATCCGGCCACGACCGACGCAAGCTCGCTCAACCAAAAATCGCTGAGTTGCCTCAAGCGACTCTTTATAATGAACTTTCAACAGCGAATCGCTTACACCAAATTCAAATCCAAGCTTAAAAAATCATGAGAATGATTAATTAGTTGCGCGATAAATGTGAGTTACTACAAAGTTCAAAAAATCTATTGCAGATGTTTAGCTTAGTTTGAAGCAATTCACATCGACTGGTTAATTTATCACCCATTCTTAATCCACCTTTACTTGATAAATCAGGTTATTGAATGGATATTAAAAGCTCTATCATACTGGTTACCTCTGCAGGCTCGTTGCTAGGTAACGCGATTGCCAACCACTTTATTAGTCTGGGTGCGACAATCGTACTGTGTGATGATGACCCCGAGAGCTTACAAAGTACCTACGCACAATGTTACGCCCGCTCAAAGTCGGTATACAGCTACCCTATTGCCGACTATTCAAGCAATACCATTCATGACCTGTTCGACTTCATTCAAGATAAATTTCAAACTACCCCTGATGTGTTGGTCAATAACTGGACGAGCTCGCCAATGCCAAGTTTGATGAGCACCCAGCCTTCCAAGTTGTTTATTGACCAATTTTCTTCCATGGCTTCTACCCTTTTTTCATTTGGGCAAGCAAGTGCCGATAGAATGCGCCGCGAAAATAAAGAAGGGGTTATCGTTAACGTTATCTCCCATGACGATTTCCATGATTTCTCTGGGTTAGAAAATGCCAATTCAATGGTGGAAGGGTTTACCCACAGTTGGGCGAAAGAGCTGACTCCTTTTAAGATTCGTGTAGGGGGCGTAATTCCCGCAATCCATAACTCAGAAGCTAAGCTAGACGAATACCACTGGGCGCAAATACAAGACGAACTTACCCGAAACACCGAGTACATTGTCGCCAATGACTACTTTAGTGGTCGTGTCGTCGCTGCAGAAGTTTAAATATTTTATTAGCAAAAAAGAACGTTCGCTCAAGATTGCGAGTATAAAAAAGCCCCAGTCTCTCGACTGGGGCTTTGTTCTTTTCCCGATAGATAAGTATCGTGCTAGCGAAAACTTATCTCATAACTAAAGTCTTACTTATGCTTCAGCTTTTTCTTTCTTAGCTTTTGGTGCAGCTTTCTCATCAGCTGGTTTTTGATCCGCTTTTTTCTTGATTACGGTCGTACCTTCGAAAGTTTCACCTTCAACGAACGCTTTACCGTAGTAAGACGCTAGTAGAACTTCTTTCAGCTCAGTGATTAGAGGGTAACGTGGGTTAGCACCTGTACACTGGTCATCGAATGCTTCAACAGCAAGTTCTTCTAGTTTAGCGATGAAGTCCGCTTCAGACACGCCAGCCGCTTGGATAGACAGTGGAATGTCTAGGTTGCCTTTCAGCTCTTCCAACCATGCTAGTAGACGCTCAATCTTCTGAGCAGTACGGTCACCAGCTTGGCTCAGGCCTAAGTGGTCGGCAACTTCAGCATAACGACGACGTGCTTGTGGACGGTCGTACTGAGAGAATGCAGTCTGCTTAGTTGGGTTGTCGTTCGCGTTGTAACGTACCACGTTTGAGATAAGTAATGCGTTCGCCAGACCGTGTGGTAGGTGGAACTCAGCACCAATCTTGTGCGCCATAGAGTGACATACACCTAGGAATGCGTTAGCAAACGCGATACCAGCGATAGTCGCAGCGTTATGTACTTTCTCACGAGCGATTGGGTCGTTTGCACCGTTCGCGTAGCTTGATGGTAGGTACTCTTTAAGCATCTTAAGCGCTTGTAGAGCTTGACCATCAGAGTATTCGTTAGCAAGAACAGATACGTAAGCTTCTAGAGCGTGAGTTACTGCATCGTAACCACCGAATGCTGTTAGAGACTTAGGCATGTTCATTACTAGGTTAGCATCAACGATAGCCATGTTTGGCGTGATTTCGTAGTCAGCTAGTGGGTACTTAGCACCAGTCTTGTCGTCAGTAACAACCGCGAATGGCGTAACTTCTGAACCCGTGCCTGAAGTTGTAGTGATACATACAAGCTCAGCTTTCTTACCCATTTTAGGGAACTTGTAGATACGTTTACGGATGTCCATAAAGCGCATTGCGAGTTCTTCAAAGTGAGTTTCTGGGTGCTCGTACATTACCCACATGATCTTCGCAGCATCCATTGGTGAACCACCACCTAGAGCTAGGATTACGTCTGGCTGGAAGCTCTTCATTGCTTCTGCGCCTTTCTCAACAACAGATAGTGTTGGATCCGCTTCTACGTCGAAGAATGTTTGAACTTCGATGCCTTGCTCTTTAAGCAGTTTCACTACTTCGTCAGCGTAACCGTTGTTGAATAGGAAACGGTCAGTTACTAGGAATGCGCGTTTCTTACCTTCTAGGTCGCTCATTGCGATTGGAAGGCTACCACGACGGAAGTAGATAGACTTAGGTAGTTTGTGCCACAACATGTTTTCAGCTCGCTTCGCTACAGTTTTCTTGTTGATAAGGTGCTTAGGACCTACGTTCTCAGAGATAGAGTTACCACCCCAAGAACCACAACCTAGAGTTAGAGAAGGTGCTACGTTAAAGTTGTAAAGGTCACCGATACCACCGTGAGTAGTTGGGATGTTCACAAGAATACGTGCAGTCTTCATCTTGTCACCGAAGTAACGGATGCGGTCTGCGTTAACGTCTTGGTTAGTGTAAAGGCCAGATGTGTGACCGATACCGCCGATCTCAACCATAGTTACTGCTTGCGCAACGGCGTCTTCGAAATCGTCTGCGCGGAATAGGCCTAGAGTTGGAGACAGTTTCTCGTGAGCGAATTCGTCGTCGATCGATACTTTACCTAGACCTTCACCAACAAGAACTTTCGTGTCAGCAGGGACTTTAACACCAGCAAGTTCAGCGATAGCTGGAGCCGGTTGGCCTACGATCTTCGCGTTTAGGTTACCGTCGATAAGTAGCACTTTACGCACTTTGTCAGCGTCAGCTTTAGATAGAACGTGAGCTTTGTGAGAAGCGAAACGCTCTTTTACTTCGTCGTAAACTTCACTAACTACGATAGCTGCTTGTTCAGAAGCACATACCACACCGTTATCGAAAGTCTTAGACATTAGGATAGATGCGACAGCACGCTTGATGTCAGCGGTTTCATCGATAACAACAGGCACGTTACCTGCGCCCACACCGATTGCTGGCTTACCAGAAGAGTACGCAGCTTTAACCATGCCAGGGCCACCAGTTGCTAGGATAAGCGCGATACCATCATGTTTCATCAAGCCATTCGATAGCTCTACAGATGGTTGGTCGATCCAACCGATGATGTCTTTTGGCGCACCCGCTGCTACTGCTGCGTCTAGTACCAGTTTCGCTGCATCGTTTGTAGAGTTCTTCGCACGTGGGTGTGGAGAGAAAATGATACCGTTACGAGTCTTAAGTGAGATTAGAGATTTGAAGATTGCTGTTGAAGTTGGGTTAGTCGTTGGAACGATACCACAAATGATACCTACAGGCTCAGCAATAGTCATTGTGCCTAGGTTGTCATCTTCTTCAAGGATGCCACACGTTTTTTCGTCTTTGTATTTGTTGTAGATAAATTCAGATGCAAAGTGGTTTTTGATAACCTTATCTTCAACAATACCCATGCCAGACTCGGCAACCGCTTGTTGTGCTAGCGGAATACGAGCGTGGTTAGCGGCTAGAGAAGCGGCGCGAAAGATTGCATCAACTTTCTCTTGAGAGAAAGTGGCGAACTCTTCTTGTGCTGCTTTAACGCGTGCTACTAGGGCATCTAGCTCAGCTAAGTTAGTTACAGGCATAGTGGATCTCCTAAAATAATAAATATTAAAAACTTTTTAGTAAACGTCCTATTGAGTGGTCTCTCATTCAACAGTGTTCTTAGTAAATTGCTTTCAGGACTGAGTATATTATTTCAAGGTATGAAAAAAATTGACCCAGATCAGTTATGAAAAACTAATTACCCAATAAGTGGTACACCCGTCGCAACTTCAAACCTAAGGCAATGATTTATCAGGATATTAATCACAATCTCTAGCCGTATAAAAAACAAGCAAACAGAACAATTAATTTAATAGACGTTCATATATTGTAAAAAAGTTTCATTTTTGGTCAGCATAATTACATGTATACATCTGTTTTCGTGCTACTGAGAGTATATCCACCCAATTGCACCTGGCTAGATACTGTCATATTTTTTATTAAAACTGTGCATGCATTAACATTTAGCTTTATTTCAACTCAAAATTGATACTTTTAACACCTAGTTACAACACTACGTAACCTTTATGAGGCTCAATTAGTTTTTCTAAAAATATTCGCCTAGTTATCCTTAGTTTTTTTCATTCGCCCTTTCCACCTTTGTGATTTACATTAGCCGCATTTCCCATCTAGTCATTCGGAGACTTGAACTATGCATAGCTTAGAATTGGCCATTTTTCTTCAGTTTTTCCTTGGGCTTGTCGCTGCAGTAAACCCCATAGGAATTATGCCGATATTTGTGTCTCTAACGGCCCATATGGAACCCGAAGAGAGAAACAAGACGGCACTTCAAGCCAATGTAGCAGTTGCAGTGATCTTGATGGTTTCTCTCGTTGCCGGGCAAATGCTGTTGGACATGTTTAGCATTTCACTAGATTCATTCCGTGTAGCGGGTGGGTTGCTACTGTTAAGCATCGCTTTTTCGATGATGAGCGGTAAGCTGGGTGAAGATAAGCAGAACAAACAAGAGAAATCTGAATATGTCAGTAAAGAACAGATAGGAGTAGTTCCTTTAGCGATGCCGCTAATGGCGGGCCCAGGTGCGATCAGTTCCACTATTGTTTATGGCTCTCGCTATCCAGATGCAATGGACACATTCGGTATTGGTATTAGCATCGCGCTATTCGCTTTATGCTCTTGGCTGCTATTTCGATCAGCGCCAGTGATTGTTCGTTTCCTTGGTCAAACGGGAATTAATGTGATCACTCGTATTATGGGTCTTATTCTGGGTGCTCTAGGCATTGAATTTATTGCTAACGGACTAAGAAACCTCTTTCCAGGTTTGGCGTAACCCAAAAGAGGCGATGCATCATGCTCGCCTCTCTTTAGTGAAAATTGTATTATAAGTGCATTGATTAGATTTCACGCGACCATTCATGCCACGCCACGCTTTAAAACATCACCTTTACGTCATTATTTTTGGAACCCATACTCCAGCTGGGCGTGCCTTTGATATCAGCTTGATCGTCGCCATCATTGCGTCACTCATTGTATTGGTTTTAGATTCAATTCCAGCCCTACATACTAAATGGGCCACGATATTCATGTACCTTGAATACGGGTTCACTGCATTATTTACAATCGAATATTTACTGCGCCTGTATTGCTCACCAAAGCCTACCGCCTATGCCCGCAGTTTCTATGGCGTCATTGATTTACTTGCCATTCTTCCTACTTATATTGCGATTTTCTTCCCAGCGGCGTCTTATATCAGTGTAATTCGAATGCTACGTGTTATGCGCATCTTCCGAATACTTAAATTAGTTAGGTACCTGCAAGATTCAAATATCTTACTGCGCTCACTTTTGATGGCTAAGAGGAAGATATTCATCTTCTTTAGTACTGTGGGTATTTTGGTCATAATTCTAGGTTCAGTGATCTATGTGATTGAGGGGCCTCAACATGGATTCACCTCAATACCCCAAAGCATCTACTGGGCGATTGTCACGATCACAACGGTTGGCTACGGTGATTTAGTTCCAAAGACACCATTTGGCCAGGCCATTGCGTCACTTACCATGCTACTTGGTTATTCAATACTTGCAGTGCCGACTGGTATCATTACAGCTGAATTAAACCAGGAGATGAACGCTCACCGCAGTTTAGTTCGCTGTCCAAATTGCTCGAAGTCAGGACACGATTCAGACGCACATTTTTGTAAACACTGCGGTGGCGAATTAGCAGATCCAGACAAACGAGTCATCCCCGTTGAAGACTAACTCTCACTGAATTCAGTGCACAAAAAAAAGCGCCATCGAGGCGCTTTTTTAATTTTCGGCATTTGCTAGAACTTATTGCTTCTCAGCCAAAATAATACGAAGTGTACGACGTAGTGGTTCCGCAGCACCCCAAAGCAGTTGGTCACCAACGGTGAACGCGTTCAGGAAGTCGTTACCCATAGACATCTTACGGAGACGACCTACTGGTACTGACATAGTGCCCGTGACTTTCGCTGGCGTTAACTCTTGAGCTGTAATATCACGCTCATTTGGAATCACTTTAACCCAGTCGTTGTGAGTCGCGATGATCTCTTCGATCTCATCCATTGGAACATCTTGCTTAAGCTTGATAGTCAATGCTTGTGCGTGACAACGCATTGCACCGATACGTACACAAGTTCCATCGATTGGGATTGGCTGACCATCTAAACCAAGAATCTTGTTCGCTTCAACGCCAGCTTTCCATTCTTCTTTGCTCTGACCGTTTTCACGTTTCACATCAATCCATGGGATAAGTGAACCCGCAAGTGGCGCGCCAAATTGATCTGTTGGGAAAGATTCTGAACGGATGGTATCCGCCACTTTTTTGTCGATATCAAGAATAGAGCTTGCTGGGTTAGCTAACTCAGAGCTTACACTGTCGTTGATCACGCCCATTTGTGAAATAAGCTCACGCATGTTCTTCGCACCAGCACCAGAAGCGGCTTGGTACGTCATTGCACTCATCCATTCAACCATGCCTTTTTCATAAAGGCCACCCAGTGCCATCAGCATCAAGCTCACCGTACAGTTGCCGCCAACAAACGTGTTGGTACCACCATGGATACCTTGCTGGATTTGAGCTAAGTTCACTGGATCAAGAGTAATAATTGAGTCTGCATCCATACGTAAAGTAGACGCCGCATCAATCCAGTAGCCTTTCCAGCCAGCTTGACGTAATGCTGGGTAAACTTTTGATGTGTAATCACCACCCTGACAAGTAATAACCGCATCAAGTTGTTTTAGGCTATCGATATCAAATGCATCTTGCAGTAGGCCTGCATCTTTACCACCTAGAACTGGTGCAGGAATACCAATTTGAGATGTGCTGTAATAAACAGGTTCAATCAGGTCAAAATCTTTTTCTTCAACCATACGTTGCATCAGTACAGAACCAACCATACCGCGCCAACCAACTAGACCTACTCTCATCTGTTACTCTCCGTGTATAAATTAAAAAAGTGCTTTCTCCATCTATAAGTTTTTCAGCTTTAGAACTCAAGTCATTTTTGCCAAAAACTGTAACTTTTTCGTTCTTCTTATTTGAAACGCCTAATTTAGACAGTTATTAAATCGAACAGTTTGTATTCTTTCGAACAATCAGTAGCCGCAATGCCTTAAGAATAAACATTACGTTTTAACAAGGTGTTATCACTTTAAGTTAATTAAATTTAATTGTTATTTTTCAAACGAAAACTTTACATTTGAAGCACAATAAAAACGTATAACACAACATAATGAATTCATAAAATTAACAACAATTAGAATATAACGCTATTATTAATAGTTTTAACAGATAAATATCACAACTTTATGCTTATTTTTCGATATAATCAGCCTCATCATGTAGTGTCTTTTTCGTACCCCACACTATAACGAAGCACTATAAATGCTCGAATGACTAGAGGCTTTTTATGAAGCAAAGAAATACTCGTCTCCCTAGCCTGCTGCAGGTCATCGTCTCTCTGGGACTATTCCTGTCGTTAGCTTTCTCTTTTACTGCTCAACTCGATTTACCTATCCAACTGGCCCTTTATATTGGCTGGTTCATTATCATCACTTTAGGTATACGTTTAGGCCACAGTTACAAAGATCTTGAAAAATCAGCACTTAAAGGCATATCAAATGGCTTAGGGGCTGTTTTAATACTTTTGGCTGTTGGCGCCCTAGTGGGTACATGGATTTCTGGTGGCATTGTTCCAACAATCATCTATTACGGTTTGCAAGCAATCCACCCTTCTATCTTCCTTTTAGCAACCATGATTATTTGTTCCTTAACCGCACTTGCAACCGGTACATCTTGGGGAGCAGCAGGTACCGCTGGTATCGCAATGATGGGTATAGGACAAGGCCTTGGTGTTCCAGCTCCAATTACAGCTGGTGCGGTTCTGTCAGGTTGTTACTTCGGTGACAAAATGTCTCCACTGTCTGACTCAGTGATCCTGGCTTCTTCAATGTCAAATGTAGAAGTGGTTGAGCACATTAAGGGCATGCTACCTGTAGCGCTTATTAGCTACATCATTACTGGTGTAATGTTTACAGCGTTTGGTTTCCACTACGCTGGTAATGTCGACATGAGCCAAGTTGATTCTGTGATTAAAGCGATGGAAAACCAGTTTTACATCACGCCTTACTCGTTTGTTCCTGTACTGATTGTGCTTGGTCTACTGGCGTTACGTATGCCTTCTTTCCCTGTGATTAGTTTTGGTTCTCTGCTGGGTATTATCTGGGCGGTCATGATTCAAGAAGTGGACTTCTTAGTTGCATTCAACACTGCATGGGCGCCGTTCTCAATTAGCTCGGGTGTCGATTTTATTGATTCAATTCTGAATCGTGGTGGTATGTCTTCGATGCTGGGCTCTGTCGCTGTCATCGTATTTGGTTTGGGCTTTGGTGGTCTACTGGATAAGGTCGGTGTGCTAGAAACCATTGCCAAACTGTTCGAGCGTCGAGTAAATAGCGCAAGCTCATTGGCAACCAGCACTATCGGTACTGCCTTCATGGGCAACGTATTCGGCTCCGCTATGTACGTTTCACTCATTTTGACCCCTAAGATTTGTGCGAAGAACTACGACCGTCTAGGTTATAAACGTAAGAACTTATCTCGTAATGCTGAGTTTGGCGGCACATTAACGTCAGGTATGGTTCCATGGAGTGACAACGGTATTTATATGGCAAGTATTCTTGGTGTCGCTACGCTTTCTTACGCGCCGTTCATGTGGTTAAGTTTCGTTTGTATCATAGTGACGATCATTACCTCGTACATGGGCTGGTTCGTTGATAAATGTGAGCCAACCGCACCTGCTGTTGAAGCCGAAGAAGCGGCAGAGCTTACTAAGCAACAAGCATAAGCTTTATACACCCGAGTGTAAGTACGTAAACACAAAAGCGTTAATGGTATAAATACAAAAAGAGCGCCCTAGAGCGCTCTTTTTATTTATTTGTTTGCGGTTCGTTTACCCAGCCAATAACCCATTCCCAACGGCGCAAAGAACACCACTAAGATAAACAGAATAAAGTAGATGAGCACGCCTCTAATTAGATCCATCAACTTATCAATCGCCAGCACAACTACTTCTTGAGAAACTCGGTCTAAATCTTGGACGAACAACTCTCTTTCTGATGTCACAATACCAGCAATCTCAATACGCTCCTTCTCTATCATTTTGATTAGGGCTTCCCTTTCGCGTGTCACCATCTTTTCTAACGCCACACGCTCATCGCTCAACATAGCCAATTTTAAGTCTGTTTTGTCACTAAGATCATTAAGCAATGGCTGCATCTCTGTCGACATAATCGAAGCCAGTGTTTGCATGTACTCTGGGTTGTTTTCAATAAAATCTTGCATGCTTGCAGAGGTTTGACGCAGGCTTTCTAACGTCTTAGACAAGTCTTCCCCGGTCAGCGAACTGTTCATCGCGACCAATTCAGCTTTCCAAGACATTAACTTCGGAGTCTGATCGGCCATTAGGCTCAAGCGATCCGATGCATCTCCCATGGCTTCCGGCATGGTGCCTAATGTTTGAACCGCTTCAACTTCATCTTTACCTAAATAATTTAGCCATGATCGATAAGCGGGCGTGCGTTTAAACGCAATATCGGAAAACGAGTTCGTCTCTATAAAATGAGCGACAAACTCTTGGCTACGCTTAAATTCGCTCACACCGATAACAGTTTTAACGAGCGACTCTACTTCTTGATTTAGAGCTTCAGAAGCTTGCAAAGCATAATCAGAGTCAAATAACGCTTTCCCAGCACCAGATGCGTAAAATTGCTCCATCTGCGCTGTAAATACCCAAGTATCCACTAATGCAGCAAGAGGTGAAGTTTGATAGGCAGCTTGCTGTAGTCCTTGCTCTGCATGAATTTTCCATAGCAGTACATAAGATTGATGAAACGTATCGGATTGCGGATATTGAGCTGAAATTTGGTCTGCAGCACTTTCAACTTGAGTGAAGAAGGTATTTGCGTATTCACGAGTTAAAATACGAGCATTCAACTCTTGCTTCGTTAGTGGGGTTGTCTGGCTATCGAGCTTAACTTCTAATAACGAACAGCCACTTAGCATTAAAGCCAGTAGCCCTAACAACAGGCGTTGGGGGGAAAAACGAAACATAATAACCTCTGACTAATCTTAATGCCGCGGATTGTATGGACGATTAGTCAGAGGATTGTCAAAAGTCTAAGAAATTATTAGTGATTCTCATCATTAACATAAGCATTTGCAAAAGCCATCGCAGCAGCTAGTTGCTTGGAAAAATGTTCAATATCGTGATCTTCAACTGGCTGTTCATTTTTAAGAGTTAACTCCAGTTTTGCCGAGATCTCTCCCAGTGGCGCGGCTTTGATACTTCCAGCGACACCTTTCAAGCTATGAACGATCCGGGCTGCCTTCACTAAATCGGACTGCAGTAGTTCTCTGAAGTTTTCATCATCATTCGCATGATCTTGAATGAAAACACCTAATAAAAGCTTAACCGACTCTTCATCGCCATCTAACGTCTCAAGCATTTCTTGAAGATCGATCGCCGGGCGGGCATCTGCATCAGCTGCAACATTTTGGGTTTCGGCGTCTTGTGCTGGCTCTTCCACAACTTCCGGAATAAGCTCCGGCGGTGAGGTCAGATCCGACTGTTCGACAACTTGTTGAGGAGGGGTAGACTCTACTTGAGAGGTGACAGGCTCAACGGACTCGATAGGTAATGGTTCACTAGCTTCAACCTTAGCGAACGTGGTAGCGGGTTTAATTACAGAGCTAACCACTTCATCCACATTTTCCGCTTCACCTTCAATGTTTTCATGTTCTTCGTCTAGTGCTGGCTTGCGACCTAGATAAAGCGTGAGCAACACAGCACCAATGGAAGACAAGCTCATGAATAACGAAATCAGTAAAATATAAAACTGGTAACTGTGGAAATCCCCTTCAACCAATACAATCTGCTCATTGGTCGAATTCTTCTTCATTTTTTCTAGCAAGTAGTTCAAACGAGCATAGTCGCCTAACAATATTGAAGCGTCCGCCAGCATCTTTTGAATCGATTTACGCTCATTCGGTATTAAAGCGTGCGATTCACTCAAAATGCGGTCAAAAGTACGATAAGTAACAGGAGAAGAGTGAGTATCAGTATACATCGCCTCGAATACCGCTGCGCTCAACTCATTATATAAGTGGTTCACCTGCGGGGAGTTCTCAGGTAATGCTTTATAGTCGCGAATATTGGTCACTAAAAATTGAATCTTGCTTTCAATTGGTGTGAATTCGTTAAATTTTTCGATGAACTGGTCGGTAACGTAGAGTAACTGGCTGACATCAGGAAGGAAAAGTGCACCATCAAACTCCGACTCGATTTGTAAGCGAATGGAATAGATAAGCTGAGCATCTAGGGCTAAGTCATCGACCTTCATAACTCGAAGAGGCTCTGAGAAATGCAGCGATTCTTTAAGTTCACTGATTCTAATGCCGAGTTCTTCAACACTTTCCTGTGCCTGATTTAATGAACGACTAGCGTTTAACAGAGCCAGCGAACACACTAACCAAAACAGCAATACAAAGAGTATCGGCTTGGAAATTTTAGAGCCTGGCTCTAGCCTAGATAATGATAATTCCATTTATTTATCCTTTTTCCTAGTCACTGAGTTGTTCCGGCTAAATGAGGTGGCAATGACATCTCCGTCACTACCACCTTAATTGTTATGATTTATTGCGAGTTAGCTGGTCTCTTAAGTTCGGCGGCGTACCTTTGATGGTTAAGGTATCGGTTTCTGGATCATAAAACACACGCTCACCCAATAGCAGACTGTCAAAGCTAACATTCAGACCGCCACCAGCACCAACAAACTTGGTCAGCTTGCGCATTGTCGCTCTGTCTGCCGGAAAACTTTCTTCTAACTCATAGCCTTGCTCGCTAGTATAGTCCAAAAAGCTAGTGCCATCTGTGCTCGCTGGCAATTCTCCAGATAATTCACGGACTTGAACTTCGTCGCCCGCTTTTAACTGCTCATTACAATAGTCAGCCACTTGCTTCTTATAGCTAATCGCTTCTTCTTTCTCTAACTTTGAATCTGAGACAAAGTCTTCTACTGCTTGCATCAGCACTTGGTTCTGCAGTTTAGCGTCTAAACCCACCTCTGCTTGTAGGAAATCCAAGAAGAAGTCAGCCACTTTACGCCCAACACGCCCCTTTATGTAAGTCAGGTAGCGGTTGGATTCTTTGTCTGTTTCGTAAGTAGAAAGGTCAACTCTTGCCGCAATATCCATCTTCGAGATATCTAGGTAGTCAGTTGCGCTAATATCCAGCCCTTCAGTCACTTTCAGGCTTTCATTAGACGGTAGTAAACCAATAAATAAGTAATCAGTAGCAAGTGATTGATATTCTGCTAAAACTAGCGTGCCTTCATCTGCAAATGGGTACTTAGAAAGTTCATCTTTCAGACGTAAAGCGCTCTGTTGTGAGAAGTCGTAAAAATTTCTCTCGCCTTGGCGCAGCTCTTGCAACCATTGCTGAAATTCACTGTCTGATGTAAAAGCACCAAAGCCTTTGCCGGCTTTCGAGTTAAATACTCGGTGAAGCTCTGCAACTAGGCTTTCTGATGAGGAATCGTTTGCTAAAGATTCAGCACGATAGTTAACAATCAGTTCTTCCTGATCGTTCTTACGTAGCTGATGTAAAATTACGTTGGAAAGGTGAAGGCTCATAGTGAAAATATTATCGTTCAGGTTTCAGTTGTCGTGAATAGTAGGTTATCATAAGCCGCTTTTACTATCATTATTAGAGTCCTTATGCCGATTATATCTAAATACACAGATGAACAAGTTGAAAACATCCTAGCAGAAGTAGGCGCTGTTCTATCCAAGCACAATGCTTCTCCAGAACTTTCACTGATGATCGCTGGAAATATCGCAACCAATGTCTTAAATCAGAATGTTGCTGCTTCACAACGCAAAGGAATTGCTGAAAAATTTGCCGAGGCATTAGTCTCTTCAATCGAAGATAAAAAGTCTCACTAAGATTTACTGACGGATATAAAAGAATAATAAATGGTAGACAGCGCAAACACATATAGCGATCGAGTTTCTCGCCTAGTCGGCTGGGGTCACTGGTTTGCATTTTTCAACATCATTGCTGCGATGTTGATCGGTACACGTTATATCACTCAATCAGCTTGGCCTGACACCTTACTTGGACAGTTTTATTTAGCTGTTTCTTGGGTGGGTCATTTTGGTTTCTTAGTTTTCGCTCTCTACCTATTAGTGCTGTTTCCACTCACTTTTATTTTACCGTCTAGAAAGCTGCTTCGTTTAGCGGCAGTTTGTTTTGCTACTGTCGGTTTAACCGTGCTGTTGGTCGACACTCAAGCCTATCAAAGCATTAACCTTCACCTAACCCCTGTGGTTTGGGAAGTACTCTTCAGTGACGAAGAATCTGCAATTGGTTCCGACCTCCAACATTTGTTTATTGTATTGCCGCTGATCTTCCTTTTACAACTAGGTTTATCAGAATGGGTATGGCGCAAACAAAGAAAGCTATCGCATAAACATATAGGCCGCCCACTTGCCGCTGTTTTCTTCTTAAGCTTTATTACTAGCCACCTAATTTATATTTGGGCGGATGCGTATTTCTACAGCCCAATAACCAACCAAAAAGCCAACTTCCCTCTGTCTTACCCAATGACAGCGAAAAGCTTTATGGAAAAACATGGATTATTGGACCGCGAAGAGTATCTACAGCGCCTAAAGGAGAACCAAGGCGAAGTCGATTTAGTACGCTATCCATTGGAAGAAATTCAGTATAACCGCCGTGGCGATGACCTAAATATTCTGATTGTTAGCGTTAACAACTTACGTTCCGATGCATTAAACGAAACGGTAATGCCTAACGCTTACCAATACTCTCAAGACAACATCAACTTCACCAATCATTACAGTTCTAGTAACGATATGTTTGGTATTTTTGGCCTGTTTTATGGGTTACCAAGTAGCTACTCAAGCAGCATTAAAGCTCAAGGTTCGAATGCCGTTCTTTTAGATGTTCTTGAAAGTCAAAAATACCAATTCAGCGCATTTAGTGGCGATGGCTTCGAAGACAACCTTTACTCAGAGATCATATTCCGAGGCCAGAAGTTCCAAGGTGATGAATCAGAATCCGCGAAGCCAGGTGATGACAATGCCCTATCTGCATGGTCTAACTGGCTATCACAAAGCGCATCCAGTGGACCATGGTTCACCTATTTAGAACTAACTACCCTAGATGATTTCACAAACTACGAAGGCGAAACCAAAGATCTGACGCCGAGTGAGCGCTTTAGATTGGGTTACAACAAATCTGCGAAAGTGGCTGATGACAAGTTAGCTAGAGTATTTAGCCAACTAGAAGAACTAGAACTGACGCAAAATACCGTCGTTGTCATCACCTCTAATCATGGAACTGAGTTTAACGAAACGCGAACTAATAGCTGGGGAGCAAACTCCAACTACAGCCAGTATCAACTGCAAGTGCCAATGATTATCCATTGGCCGGGTAAGCTCGCAGCGGAATACACTCATCGCTCTAGTCATTTAGATTTATCTGTAACTCTATTACAAGATCTGCTTGGCGTCTCTTCTAACCCTAGCGACTTTAGTAGCGGGAGAAACTTGTTCGATGAGCGTAAGAGGAAGTGGGTATTAGCGGGAGACTCTCGCGAATTAGCTCTTATTACAGCAAAACGAACAACAGTAATCGATAAGTTTGGTAACTATAAGCTCTATGACGAAAATTATAAGCGCTTAAAGGATACGAGCCCTCGCTTACCTGTGCTGATGCAAGGTTTAACCGAACTTCAGCGGTTCTATACGAAGAGCGACTAATAATTGAAAACAAAAAGGAAGCACATGTGCTTCCTTTTTTAATGGCTATCGTATTTAGATCAAAAGCGAAAAACTGAAAAATAAGTACTCAGTCAATTTCATAAAATTGGAATTAACTAGAGAGTTCTGACCAATACTTTAAGACCATCGGCGCATATGTATTAGCCTAGTAAGCCAACAAACAACAACATGGCTAGAACATCAATGAAAACCTATATTACAACACTGACTGCGTTGGCAGCTATTTCCACTTCAATGACAATCAATGCATCAGAATGGGGCTATTCCGGTAAGCAAGGTCCGGAGCACTGGCACGGCATATGCCAGACAGGTAAGAACCAATCTCCTATCGATATCAGTAAAGGGATTGAAAGTGAACTAGAGCCAATCAAGTTCAACTACGATGTTTCCGGCGAAAACGTCGTAAATAATGGACACACGATTCAAGTTAACTTTAACGGTGACCAATCGATCGAAGTTGAAGGTAAATCGTATTCTTTGCTGCAATTTCACTTCCACGCGCCAAGCGAGAACCTAATTAAAGGCCACTCTTATCCATTAGAGGTGCATCTGGTGCATGCCGATGAAAATAAAAATTTAGCCGTTGTCGGCGTTATGTTTGAAGAAGGTGCTACCAACCCTGAACTTGAAAAGGTATGGGACGTAATGCCTGCAAATAAAGGCCAGCAAGATCTACAACATTCCATCAACCTAACAGGTTTACTGCCAAAACAATCGGACTATTTTCGTTTTAACGGTTCACTAACCACCCCACCATGTAGCGAAGGGGTTACTTGGCTGGTAATGAAAAATCCAATCACAATCTCCAAGGCTCAACTCGAAAAATTCCGAACTTTATATTCCGGAAATAACCGCCCAACACAAGACGTAAATGCTCGCCCAGTGTTGTTCTAGCTCCATCCAATCAGTATCTTTGGCTTAAACATCATCAAGATGACTATTTTTAAATCAAACGAAAAATAATATTGAAAAGAGGGCTTTACAACATCTACGGTTACGCATATTATGCACACCAACAGGAGGGATGGCTGAGTGGTCGAAAGCACCGGTCTTGAAAACCGGCAAGGGTTAATAGCTCTTCTAGGGTTCAAATCCCTATCCCTCCGCCACATTAGAAGGCCTCGCAGAAATGCGAGGCCTTTGTCGTTATTAGAAGAAATAAACGGCTTGCCTCTTCCTCACGATCATTACATTCGTTATTTACTACTTTGCTGGCTCTCTAATGCTGCTTGCAATAACTGCATATGTACTGGCACTAAATCTGAATGCTGGCTACGATACCCACCGCCAACTACGCAAGCCAAAGGGACACCTTGGGCAGTCGCGATTTCAAACATTTTCAGATCCCTACGAAAAATACCTTCAGTCGTGACATTCAAATAACCTAGTTCGTCATCAATATGGATATCGACGCCAGCATCATAAATAATCAGATCAGGCTGATGATGAGCAATAGCCATTGAAACGACTTGTTCAAAACATAGTAAAAACTCTTCGTCTTCAGTTTCTCGCGCAAGTGGCACGTCATAATCTGAACTCGGCTTACGAGCAGGAAAGTTTTTGTCGCAATGGAAAGACACCGTAATAATGTCTGGGTTTTGGCTGCATAGCGTGGCTGTGCCGTCTCCATGATGAACATCACTATCGACGATTAATACCGTTTCAACATTCTCAAATTTAAGCGCATGATTGGCAGCCAACACCAAATCATTGAACAAACAGAATCCGCTACCAAAATCAAAGTGAGCATGGTGGTAACCCCCACTCAAATGGATCGCGACGCCTGCTTCTAGCGCTAATTCTGCTGTAAGACAAGTACCTCCACTTGAATGCAACGTACGTTCAATGAGTTCTTCACTCCAAGGAAAGCCTATCCGACGCATTTTGGCTGCAGCTAATGAGCCACTCGTTAATGCATCAACATAATTTGGGCAGTGAACCGCTTTCACATCTGATATTTCTATTGCACTAGGCGCAACTAGATTAAAACAACTTTTCCACTCTTCGCTCTGGATAATTAGATCAGACACCGCTTGCTTAAGAAGACGATACTTACTAATTGGGTATCGATGACCTTCCGGTAGCGGCAGCTCAGAATATATTGAATGGTAAATTAAAGGGATCATAGTGGTGGCTTTATCAAGGTCGTACGTATCAATGTGAAATGATATCAGTTTAAGGGTTGGCTACAACTGTAATAAATGATAATAATTATCAATTACATTTATAGATCGGTATTATTAATGAAAAAGAACCTATGTTTACTATTTGGAGTTGCAGTTGGATCTGTAGCAGCAATCTCTATGTTTATCTCCCTGACTCTTTTTACTTGGTGGCTGATTGATATTGTCGTCTTAAACAATCACACTAAAGCCATCTGAATCCGAAGAGTGAAATTATGAGCATTATTTTTATTACCGGCGCTAACCGCGGAATAGGGCTTAGCTTAACCAAACACTACCTAGAAACCGGCGATACTGTTATTGCGACCTATCGCCGCAAAAGTAATGCTCAAGATCTGCTCTCACTTATTGATCATTACCCAAATCTTACCTGTGTCTTACTCGACGTTACCGATTATTCGGCCGTTAACGAACTCGCTTCTACAATCGAGAACATTGATATCCTAATTAATAATGCGGGATATTACGGGACAAAAGGCTATGGGCTCGGAAACACTAACGTAGAGGAATGGCGCAAAGTTTTCGAAATCAATACCATCGCTCCCCTCAAACTTGTCGAAGCCATGCTTCCTTTATTCACTGAGAGTACGATCAAAAAGGTCGCCTGCTTATCGTCAAAAGTTGGGAGCATGACAGAAAACACGTCTGGAGGTGGTTACATATATCGTTCTTCTAAAGCCGCCCTCAACTCTGTGGTAAAAAGCTTAAGTAACGATTTAACCGAGAAAGGCTTCACGGTATTAGCTCTGCACCCTGGTTGGGTTCAAACGGAAATGGGCGGGCCGAATGCATTGATTGATACACAAACCTCCGCAGCGGGGTTATCGCAAGTAATCAGCTCTGCGACACAAAAAGAAAGCGGTAAATTTATCAACTACGATGGTACTGAAATAGCTTGGTAACTACCCTGTACCAACACAGTGCATTGAACACTGGTAAGAGCTTTAAACTACAATTAGCTTATGCGTATATTCAACTCAGTATTTAAGCGCCTGCTCGTCGTTTGCTTCAGTATTTCCACCCTAGGATGTTGGTCTGATGAAACACCAGCAGACATTTTTGATGATTACCTCACCCGAGTAGCTCGCGTCCAAAACGAAAAACCTCTTAACGGCGAGTTTGAGTTCGATAACCTACCTCGTAAGCGCGAACTGTTTTTAACTATTCCTTCCGTTTCTCTTGGGCTTCTCGACAGCTACCAACTTCGTCAGTGTGGGTTATTTAACTTAATTGCCGAGAAGAATTCGGTGCTCGGTAAAGTCGCCGACGAGTTTCGTAACTATGATTATCAAGTAGCCTTGCTTGAAGGTATTGGCAAATGCCTCGCTAGCTCTGATCTAAATGTTGATGTGTATAAATTGCTTGAGTCCATCGAACAGCAAAAGATTGCACAATTTCCTAAGCACCAATGGAATTTGATTTTTGCTAGCCAAGCCATGCAAACGCAGTTGCGTTCAAGACAATGGCTACCCAAAGGTGCAAGTGCACAAGTGAACGACGTTGCCGACGCGCTCCGCTACCTTGAACATTCATTGGAAGCACCTTTATCCACAATACCTGTAGTAAAGATTCAAGAAGTATTAGAGAAGCAACCTGTCCTTGGGGACCTACGTTACTCCCTCGCGAATGCCGCTTTTCAGTTAACCCAAATAACCGAACAGCTAGAACGTTATGACCATAAAATATTGTGCGGGAAACAGCGTGACCTCACTCGATTTCGCCACCTGAATAATGTATTTGAACAACAATTCATTGCAAGAGTTCAACCTTACATGGCACAGCTCGATGGTTATTATCAGCAAGTTTCATCAAGACTATCTATCTTCAAACCACAACCAACGCTGCATCCGTATGTATTCCCTTTAGAGGAAAGCCACAAAGCGTTTAGGCTCGCAACCTTTCAACATGTCGATTACTGGAAACAACTATTCCAGCGCTGTGGTCGAAAGTTAGGTTAGCTTTTCGCACTCTTTTTCGCTGCAGCTTTCTTACGAGGCCCACCTTTTCTACGTTTGAAACTTGGTCGTTCTACTTTGGGTAAATGCCTTAATGACTCAGGTACATCACTCGATTTTATTTGAGCCATTAGCCCGTCCACTTTCGTTTCTAAGGCGTGCATAAAAGGTTGATAAGCCTGATTTCTTTCAGCCATTCCTTGTAGCTGATGCTCCCAATGTGCTGTCATATCTGGGTAAGTCGAATCGCTAGGCAAAGCATGAATCAACCCTCGTCCCGCAGGGCTACTTAGAATACTTTTCCCTTGCCGAGTTAATAACTGGCGCTTGAATAACGTATCAAGTATCCCAGCACGAGTCGCTTCAGTACCTAGTCCATCCGTTTCTTTAAGAATCTTTTTCAACTCTTTATCCGCTACAAAGCGAGCGATACCCGTCATGGCTTGTAAAAGTGTCGCCTCAGTAAAATGTTTTGGCGGCTCGGTCTTTTTATCTTTGATTTCCCCTTCGCGGCAGGTCAGCACTGTGCCTTTTTCTAGTGGAGGAACGCTGTCCACACCTTTGTCCTCTTCCTCGACTTTCCCCATTAGCGCTTTCCAGCCAGGGCTAAGCAGCTGACGCCCTTTAGCAATAAATTCGCCACCAGCGATATCAAACACCAGCTTCGCATCAGCATAAACTGCAGGTGGGTAAAACTGCATCAAATATTGTCGTGCTATTTGCTGGTATATTTTCATTTCATTGGCAGACAGTGCATTGACCGACGCTTTTTTGGGCGTTGGGATGATCGCATGGTGCGCATCGACTTTGCTGTCGTTCCACGCTTTAGATTTGAGAGATAAGTCCGCGCCTTGAGCTCCACTTTGTAATTCGTTGGCGTTATTCGAAATTGCGTCAACGACAGATTCACGCTGATTGTAATGATCTTTTGGCAAATAACGGCTATCTGAACGAGGGTAAGTGATCAACTTGTGTTTTTCATACAGCGACTGGCAGGTATCCAGTACTTGTTGCGCACTCATTCCAAATCGCTTAGCCGCATCAATCTGAAGTGCTGAAAGTGAATAAGGTAGCGGCGCCGATTGCTTCGTTTGTTTTTGCTCTGATTCAGTCACCTTTGCTGGTTGGTTTGCAATACGACATGCAACGTTTTCTACCAGCTTCCGGTTAAGCACCCGCCCTTCTTCATCTTGCCAAGGTTTGCATGCTTCACTTGGCTTCCACCTTGCCCGAATATCAAAGCTCTGAGCTCCGTTTTGGTAAGGAATTAGAGCATGCAAAGTAAAGTAGTCTTTAGGAACGAAGTTTTCTATTTCTTCATCTCTTCGGACAACCAATCCTAGAACCGGAGTTTGTACTCGTCCAACGGACAACACACCTTGATAACCTGCTTTTTGCCCTAGTAAAGTATACGCACGTGTCATATTCATTCCGTACAGCCAGTCAGCACGGGAACGTGCTAAAGCCGAAATAGACAAAGGAATGAAATCACGGTTACTACGCATTTGCTTAAATGCCCGTTTTACCGCAGGTAAGTTCAAGTCACTAATTAGCAGTCGCTCCATCGACTCTTTCTTTGTTTTCGAAACCTTGCAGTAATCGATCACTTCATCCACAAGCAGTTGCCCTTCCCTGTCAGGGTCTCCGGCATGCACTATCTGTGTGGCTTCTTTAAGTAGCTTTCGAATTACGGTGAGCTGTTTACTGGAAGTTTTTCGAGGCTTTAGCTGCCACTGTTCTGGAACAATGGGTAAATCCATTAAGTTCCATTTTTTATAACGGTCGTCGTAAGCATCTGGTTCAACTTGCTCTAACAAATGACCAATACACCAAGTAACGACGTCACCATTTCCACATCGTATGAACCCTTGGTCCTTTTTTTGCGGATTTGGTAAAGCAGCCGCTATCGCGCGCCCTAGGCTCGGTTTTTCAGCAATAATCAGACGAGTCATGTTTTTCCAGATACTACAAACAATTAGAGCCACATTATCAAACGTCACCCCTGTTACACAACACGGATCACGGTAAAAATAATGCAGATGAATTAGGTTACTTAGACACTGATTTTATTGATTATCTAGATGGAATGATACCTATATGACCGACTTTATAGTTTATGGACGTGTTTCAAGCAAAACACAGTTAAACGATGGCAAGTTGGGTAGAAACATCCAGCAATCAGCCATTAACAATACCATAAAGGCTCATAGTGGGAATGTGTTGAACGAATACTTTGATGCTGGTAAATCCGCTTACAAGGGCGAGCACATGGCTGACGGAGGTGCATTGCGTGAAATCTACGAAGACATTCAGAACGACACATACAAGCCAGGTACAGTGCTTTTGATGTACAGTCTTGATCGCTTTAGTAGACAAGAACCCTTTCAAGCCATGCACTACTTCACGGGTATCTTGGCCAAAGGTGTTTCCATTTGGACTTGTATCAAAGGAGTCGAGAAATTCGAAACCCAGAAATCAATATTTCCTATAATTACCGCTAGTATTGGATTTGGAACATCCAACGAAGAGAGTGAAAAAAAATCAAGCCGACTCAAAGACACTTGGTTGGAAAAGTATGATTTCCTAGCCAGAGGTCAAGCCGTAAAAATGACGTCTTATCCTTTCTGGATAACGTTTAATGAAAATCACATGCGCTACGATTTCAATGACTTTGCCCCTATAGCCAAAGGAATACTTAACGACTATCTAAATGGTGTAGGTAGATCTCTTATAGTCAAACGTCTTAACGAAGCCAAAACACCCTTTTATACCAAACTGAAAAAACCTACAAAGCCTCAAGTTTGGACAAGTGACCACCTAAAGAAATTGTTCAACAATCATGCGATATACGGCAGATTCGACAGCAAACGCAACAATGTACAGATCGAAAATGCATTTCCTGCTCTTATTACTAAAGACCAGTTTGAGATCATTCAATCAATGAAGCGGAAACGCAAAGGCAAGCAATCTGATGATTACCCGAACCTTTTTAACGGCTTGCTAAAATGTGGCTATTGCAGTGGAAGCCTTACGCGAAGCAAAAGCCAATCGGGTTCGTACAGTTACTACTGTACGAGTGCTGAACGGTGTAACACCAAAAAGTCATTAGCGGCTAAGACATTTGACCCTGTTGTTCTAACGTTCCTAAAAGACCTTGATTGGTCATTCATGCATGAGGAAACTCAGGAAAATAAGCCCTTGCTAGAAGCGAGAATAACGGAACTACGCGAAGCCGTTTCAATAATGGACAATGCCCTAGATAAGCGATTTGACCATCGAACATTTGAAAGACGACAGAATATCGTAGTTCAAATAGAGCAGTTAGAACGCGACTTGCTTGGGCTTCAAACTGTTCATGAACGTTACTCTTTCGCCGTAGAAACGTTATTGTCTGCGGATAATGAGACTCGATTGAAAGCGAACAAAACTCTAATGTTTTTAATAGACAAGATAGAAGTGTTTGTAAAAGGTCTCGATGGTAACGGTTCTGAAAACCCGTTCCTCCCTTACGCAAAACTATCATTCAACAAATACAAGCATGATCGTCAAGAGTTTAGGCTAGTTTACCTTAATCATAGTATTGCTATTGATAGCCACATGATTGGTTAAAACAATGCTCAAAAGAAACTAACCTCATATCATGCTACCAAACGCCCCAACAGTTATAAAATGAGGTTTGATTCATTTTATGGAACTTCGTACAATTAACTCAATCCGTTAATCATACGATAGTTAAACGAAGGTAAAAAATGAAAGATATAAAAGGAAAAGTTGAGAAGTTCCATGATGCTGTTGACATCATCAACCTCTTATCAAATATAGCAATTCTTTTATTCATCGGAATATTTTGTTTGAATGCATATGATAAACAAACGACCTTAAACCTGTATATTGCAGCAGGTTCGATACTACTGGGCGTTGTGTTTTATTTAATGAAAGTACTATTCCTAGGGATGGCATATTGCGCTATCGAAACAGCAAAGAATACAAGAAAGGAAGAACCTAGAACTACAGTTGAAGACAGTCTTCAACAAAGCATATCTAAAAGTAATGAGCGTATAGAGCCCGTATTAGATTAGCACAATGAAGTTATTGGTATAATACAATTTTAGAAACCACCATATGGTGGTTTTTTTGTGCCATTTAATAACATACAGTGTATATCTAACCACCCCTAAACCAATACGTTAATTTATTTTTCAGTCAATCAAAATAAACGTGTCATAACATTAGTAAATACAATAATAAAGAACTAATAAGAAATGAAAGAGAACCAATTGACTTTCAACTTAAATAAATTCACTTGGTGGAACAGCAATTGCTATTAAACAATAGGTGGTATTTTCTAATAAACATATTCCCCCGATTATTACCGTTTTACCTATGGAAGACAGAGTTTAAGGCAGGGACATACCAATGAATATTGAATTCAGTAGAAAAGAGATGGATTTTATCCATAAAAATAGAGGTAACTATTCAGATAAGCGTTATATACGTGATCTAGTACGCGAAGCAATGAAAACGGCAGAAGCCAACGAAGAAAGCCAAGGGGCATATTATGATACGAAACCTAAAAACAAAAAATCTTAAATCCCATACAGGACAAGGGCTACAGGACTTTTTACCCTTCTATATGGTAGATAGTTCTTTACTATTGTTGCGACAGCGAAGCGGACGGGTGTTCCCCGTAGCAACCAGTGCTTACCATGGCTTACACGCAGGGAAGCCAAGCCTTTGGCGTGCGCTGACTGCTTGGAGGTACATTTAATGAATAGCCTTGACCTTTCAATGACTAACCTTATGACCAACTACTTACTTGATGAAGTAGTAACAAAGTTAAACCTAACAGACCTTCATGAATCAAAGACCAAAGAACTAAGCACTAAGACTGTCAATAAGTACAACAATAAGCACAGACAGACCTTTGCACGATTGATCAGTGAATGTATTTGCTTCCAGCGAAACCATACATCTATGGACGGTTGCTTCTATCTTGGCAAGACCGATGAACTGGATAAATTGATCCCTAAAGTACTAGGTAAGAAGGGTTTCACTTTCTGGAATGACAGACTGAATTTCTTCGATCAAGTTCATCAAGGTAGTACTGGTACTGCAAATGCTTGGAGGTTATCCGGTTGGTTCGAGGGAAAACTAAAAAAGGCATTAAGCCTGTCTAGTGATTATAACTTTACAGGAAGGTATAAGTTTACACCGCCTAAACCTACGGAATACGTAGAAGTCACGCATATTGAACCCAATCATCAAGCGATGAATGATTTACTTCTATCTGGAATATTGGAGCCTATACATGCTATCTGGTTGTTTATCTTTATCGAACTAAGCAATCAATTAGGCGGTTCAGTTCCTCAGTACTATAGGTCTGATTCAGATAAAACAGACCGACTTTATACTTTCACACAGTACGGATTACAGAACGCTAAGAAAGAAGTACGTCAGGCGATATTGAAGGACTACAACGAGTTCGACATGAATGCGGCCGCACACAGTATCATTTTAGGTCTAACCAAAAACCAATCTCTTTATCCCCACATGCAGCAATACACGCAGGATACGAAGACATATAGGGACAACGTTGCAAAGCAGGCACACTGTACAATTAAAGAAGTGAAGTTAACCTTTCAGATGCTTAGTTTCGGTTCACCTTTGAACTCTAAATTTGGTGCAGGCCGTTGTATCAATAGCCTAGACGATATTAAGAATGCACCTTTATACAAGTCCTTTGTTTCGGATTACGATGGAATGAAGAAGGAACATACAGAAACAAATATTCTATTTCCTTTGAAGTTTCAGTTTTTCGAGCAACATAAAGGTAAAAAAGGTGCAGGTTTTAAAAGTAAGTACATGGTGTGGTTATACAATCATTATGAAGTTAAAGCGTTGCTTGCAATGCGTGACGTTCTAACGGACAAAAATAACTGTTTGTTGCTACATGACGCTATATATACCAAAGAATTAATAGACCCTGTAGATTTAGAAACAGCAATACATAATAGAACAGGACTTAGCATAAAGGTTGGTACTTAATAAAGTATACAACGTAATCTAACCCTCGTTAAAAACATACACTGTATGTTAGAGCCACCTCATCCATATACAGAGTGCGCCACTAATAACAGCATGATATACGATGTATATCATAACCTAACCACCACATACGATGTAAATCATTAGTTAGTGAATAATACGTTATGTATGCCTAACTGGGGCTGTGCCGGACAACTGTATAGCCCATATAGACTGCAACGATTAGTCTTTTACAACTAATTTGGTTTTTACTTTTTGCCCTATATGAGATACCAACCCCATTACCCAACATGCACAAAGTATAAACCCCATTAAAGCCCACTGTATAAGCCAGTGTGCGCCCCTACCTGTATACAGCACAAAGTTAAATATTATTAATTACCAACCAATACAGGCTGCTACAGAAGCAATGAAGCAACAATAAAATCATAAACAAGATCCAAGGGGGGATGTGGCCGGAGGATAAGTCCGATCGCCATAGACTGCAACGCTTGGCTGTTTGCACGTTTTTAGAAAACTTTCAGCACTATTTTACAAGGTGGTAAATACAAGAAAAACAAGGAAGTACCATGAAAAACCTATCACAAAGGCAACGTTCTATTGCCAATAAAATCAAAGACGAATTGAACGACACTAACACAGTAAATGATGCACTTGCTTCAAGTATGGCGACACTTATCACCACTATTGAAGACTGCAATAAACACATCAATGAAAATGGTGTGTTATTGGTTGAAACAGGATCACGTAAGCAAACTATTACTAAAGAAAATCCAGCCGTTAATACACGTGACAAATCGATAAAGCAACTGAACGTTATTGCTAGAACATTGAAGATTGAAGCAGAAAACAATGAAGAAGAAAACGACCTTTACGTATTTCTAAAAAAAGGATGAAAATGAATATATATAGACCGTTACCATTACTAATAAGTCAATTGGAAAAATCAAAATCATTTCATGAATCAATATGTATTGAGACAGAAATAGAACTTACACACCGTGAGATAAAACGCCTACAGAATAAATCAAACATAATCATAGACGAACTAAACAATGATGAACTATCACCAGCCCAACAAATAGTTAAAGAAAACAGATGTAATTACCTACTTAGTAAATCAAGAAAACTTATAACAGGGATTTAATTAGAAACCATAAAAACACCAACTTTGAATTTGATAAATACAAAGTATTCATTGTTGGATGTAAAAGTAGTTTCTACATTATCCCGATGGTGATTGTTAAGCGGTTTCCGTAAACACCTTTGTTAATGAATACAACCAAAACAAAAACAAATGTATTCAAACAAGGATGTTTAAAAATGGATAAATTAAACCAAATCGCAGAAGCACAAAAAGACTTCATTGATAACAACGCCAAATCAATTAATAAGTTAGAAGAACAGATCGATGATTTAAAAAATCATATTTCAGATGTCGAATTTAAAATGCATCGTAAAGGTCATAATACTAATTCACCGATCAACCTAACTAATGGTAAACAACAAAAACAAAATAAGACTTTTAAAATTAAAGAATGGGTTGATAGCGGTGTAAAAGATTATTCAACATTTACAAAAGGTCTTTCGCTAAATGGTAACGAAGCACTTTACGAAGCAGACCTTAATATACTGGTTTTAGAGCAATCAATCGTAAACAATGCAATTCTTGACGCTATTGGACGACGTTCAACCGAAAATCTTGATTACCGCAGAACGGTTTTAACACAACGCCCAGAAGTACAACTTACAAAAGAAAATATTACATTTTCGGCAGTTTCAGAAACAACCGCAGCAGATTACGCAAGTATTGCAGGTCTTTACACAAAGGCTTTCGCATTTCCACGCCTAACAAACGAAGTAATGAAACAAGGTGATGTAGACGTAGAAGGAAACCTTTTAAAACTGTTATCTGAACAATTCAGCATCACAATGCAGGAACAAATCCTACACGGTGACGGGCTAAGAGACGTTGATCAAAACCAACACCTGAAAGGTATTACTAACGCAGCAATTGACCGTGCAAACGCATACGTTGAAGCACTAAAGCCAGCCGCAACACGTGATCGTGAAACGTTCGCAGCAGTTAAAGCAAATGCAGCAGACATTGGTACTTCTTCATCAGAACTAGAAGCATTCCTTTACACACTAATGCTAACCGTTCCAGAACGCAGCCAAGCAACGTCTATGTTCGCGATGAACCAAAATACATTGTCTTACTTGATGCAGACTTTAAAGGACACGCAAGGGCGTTCACTTATCCAAATGGAATTGCTTCAAGAAAAAGGTGTGTGGGTTCGTCGCATTAATCTGTTTGGTGCAAACATTATCCTGAACGAAACGATTGATGATATTGGTGCAGGTAACGCCCCTATTATCTTTGGTGACTTTAAAGCAGGTTATGAACTTCTAACTACAGGTAACGGATCTCACTTTGTTACTGATCAGGTAACTATCCCTGACACGGTTGGATTTTACCAAGATATGTATTTTGGTTCGACAGTCGCAGACCATGAAGCACTAGCCGTTCTAGTTTGCACTGCGTAAAGGGGGGTTAAATTATGAACTTCCAACAATACGCAAAATCGTACAACTACAACCCTGTATTGTCTGCACCAGAACTAAGCGATCAGATAACAGAACAGGCTTTTAATACTTCTACCCTACTTTCAAACATGGGACAGCAAATCGCTGAAAACCCAAGTTATAGAAATGTATTTGTAAGACATCCAAGTGTTAGCCGTGTTAATGAAGGCGACACCATACCTTCAAGCACAGCACAGACGTATCACACAACCGATAGTGATTTCACTAAGATTGCATCAAAGATCGAGTTTACAAACGAAGTATTAGATTTCAGTAAGTTTGATATTGAAGCAAACACCGCAATGCTTGTCGGCAATGTTACTGCAAACGAAATCGCAACGATTGCAGTTGAAGACCTTAAAACACGTGAAACCCTGACACCGATTAATGATCCGTTACAGGTTGGATACGGTGAAGACATTCTAAAACTTAAATCCGGTATTTCTGATAGTTGGGGCTTAGATGCATTAAGCATTTATACGTTTATTTCAGACGCAATAAAAAACATTTCAGACGTTTACGACAGCAATAGCAAACTGTTTTGTAGTAAGAACAATTTAATTGATTTCTCAAGCCTGACACAAACAAGCGCACTTGGTGGAAATCAAGTTTGGTTAGTGCAAAACGGAATGATTCTAGGGCGTTATGAAATCGTAGTTTGTGACCAATTACCAGACGGCACAATGTATTTCGGTGATATGGAAAGTGCTTTTGATGTTGTCGCACTACAGGGTAATCAAACTGTAGACAATCAAACATCACCTGACCTATTGAAGATCACGCAAACGAACAAGTATGCAGTAGTAGCCAAGGATTCAAGCGCAATCGTCGCAATGGTTCAAGAAGTATAAAACAAGGGGCATTTATGGATATTAAAACCAAATTTGCCCTTTCAAAACCTGAAATAGTTGAAGGTGAACTTGTAGTAAAAGTTGCTGAACTGGACGGGGTAACACCTGACCGTGTTGGTGATGTATACGACAAAGACGCTTTCAAAAATACTATTGAAGATTTTGAAAACGGCACAAACAAAATTGCATTCCTTTATAGCCATGATTTAGAACGTCCAGTAGGGGCAATCGAAGAATTCTGGATCGAAGGATCTAACTTGATGATGCGTGCAAGATTAGCACTTGGAACACCAGACGGTGATTTATCAAAGAAAATGATCGAATCAGGTGCAATAACTTCCACAAGTATCGGCTACATGGTTAAAGAACAGTACTACGACAACAACCGAAAGGTAAATGTTTTGGTTGAAGTAGCATTGCACGAAATATCACTTGTAGCAGTTCCAGCAGACCCAAAAGCAGACATTGTAAGTGTTAAGACATTAGAAGAATTAACCGTGAATGATGCACGTAAAGGGCTACGAAATGCGGGATTTAGCAAACGTGCTACTGATTACATTCTTATGAATGGCTATCAAGAACACAAGACCGCTTTAGATACTGAAAACAAAGCACTTGATGATCTGCTTAGGCTATTCAAATGAAGCGCAAACACTTAAAACAGAAAAGACAATGGTACTTCCTTAATAAGAAATAAATCATTGTGATTACGCTTGCCCCGTCCTGTGTGTCGGGGCTTTTTCTATGTAAAAAACATTATTTTCTTTCTTCCTAGGAGGTGGTAAATCCATAGCAATACTACGTGGCAAACCGTCGAACAGAACCATGTAATAGCAGTCCCACATCATGACCCCTATCACGTAATGTGAAGAAGGGTATTCAATCCAACCAGTTAGAGCATGATCTTCCTGCGTGAAGGAACTCACCCCTACAAGTTTCACACGCTGCATGAAATCACACCTATCACTCTCGATGAACCCACCAAAAGTTAACGAGCGTGTATCCCCGTTCTTTAACAACGCTTGTACAACACATGATTGTGACCTGTCATCACGCCCATTATGATCAACAATGATGTACTTGTAATTATGTTTAATACGAACTTGTGGCATTATTACGGCAACCATAACTGTATATAAACACAGTATACATTTTATTGGTCGTATACGAAAGTTTCACCTCAGAGTTTATATAAATCAGTCATTTATCAACGTGTAACACAGAGAAACGTTGTACAATATGGATCAACTTGAATTGTGTAGGGCTATTTCATGGCTAAAGAACCTAGTAGATATGAACGTTGGAAAGAAAAGTATTCTTTTGATGAATGTGAACTAGATAATAAAGAGTATGGTCACTACCTATCTTCATACCTAAGAAGTCAGAAAAAACCTTTGGTTCTAAACCTAAATGGCGCATGGGGAACAGGTAAAACTGTTTTCTTAAAACAGATGTATTCAAACCTAAGATATGACCATGAGTACCCTGTCATTTACATCGACGCTTGGAGATCAGATTTTAGTAATGACCCATTACTCGTTGTGATTAGTGAGATGATCGACCAATTCAAACAATTAGACCCCAAAATTGACGCTGAAGGTAAAGAGAAAGAATTATTTAAAGTGCTTGGAAAATATTCTAAGAAACTTTGGAATGTTGCAGCAATAGGTGTTGGAAGTTATGCGTCAAAAGAGTTCGATAATGGCACCCTAGTTGAGTTAGCCAAAACAGCAACATTCAAAGACGACGAAGAAGTGATCATAGGCAGAAACCTAACTGATAACTACAAAAATCAACTAAGCGCACTTCACGACACTAAAACAGCCCTAAAACAATACGTAGATGGTTTTTCTGAAGACAAAAGAAAAGTGTTTGTATTAGTTGACGAATTAGATAGGTGCCGCCCTACTTACGCAATTGAAATGCTAGAAACTATTAAGCACTTCTTCTCATTAGATAATTATATTTTTGTTGTCGCAACCGATACCAACCAACTAAGTCATTCAATCAAGGCTGTATATGGTTCAGAATTCGATGGTTCGGAGTACCTATCTAGATTCTTTAATAGAAGTGCGGCCTTACCGGAACCCGATAAAGAGTTGTTCGCGAAGTTGCTTGTCAAAGATACATTGCTAGAAGATAGACAGAAGGACATCACGATCATTGGTCAGGAAGGTTATTCCCCTGACTTTATTAGCCGATTGCTGCATGAAGTCAGCGTAATGTATAACCTATCTTTGAGACGGATGGAGCAGGTATTCAGAAAGTTTGAGTCCTGTGTACTATTTGAACTCGACTCAGAAGATCGTTATCTAGACTACAGGCTACTAATGCAACTAATCGCCGAATACGACAGTGTCGAGTTTAGAGCGTGTTACGATGCTAGGAAAAATGCACTGGGTATTAGTTTAGGACTTCCTCAAGAGTTTAAAACTAGAATAGGCTCTAACTCTGACGACCCACTGGTCGCTATACAACGTAAACATCTAAATGACATTCAAAGTATAGATCCACAAAACAAAGAACTAGTTACACACCTTATTAACCAGTATCAGTTTAGTTGGATATTCGTGAACGATTGTTCTAATGAATCTACAGGCACCCAAATAACTCTTAGAGATGCTCATAAGGCTTTGGGAAGGAGACAAAACCAGAGGATGCAGAGTCCAAGTTATAGGCAAGATGCTCAAGACATAATTCTTGAACGTTTCTATAGATACTTCACCCAATTGATGCAAACTTCTCAAGTCAACGGCTCCAAAGGGTTTTATACCAGAAAGGACTATTTCAATGCCGTAGAACTATCTTCAAGCCTAACGAACGAATAGATTTGTAAAACAGCCCTTAGTGGGCTGTTTCTCTATCACCAGTTGCAAACCCTTCCTTCGCGAATCGTAAGACGTTATCAATATACGCAGTGCTGTATTCCATATTGAGTTCGACAGAATTCATTGCTAACAGTGTCAAAATTCCCCATGAACCCACATCATTTTCAACGTAATTCTCTAACAGTTCATCTTCTACGTTTTCTAATTCGTTAGTAATCAAACTAAAGAACCCACAAAGGATAGGCTGTTCGTGTTCAATAAAAGCAATAATTGCTTGCAGTTCGTGTCTTATCTTCATCAACACAAACTACCAAATAACCAGTATTAGAAAAGTATGGTTTTAGTCCCGCTGTGACTAAAAATCCACCAAACAACAATGATAACAACCTGTGAATATCCTGTTCCTATCCATTTATAAGTTCATCATTTATCACCCCGATTTCACCCACTTTTCACCCCTTAAAGATCTAAACACAAAAGATCATGTATATACCTTTAAGTTCTTAGGAGTTAATAACTTTTAACGGTAGAAATATGAGTTGCTCACATTTGGCGGTATGAGGTATCGTATACATTAGAAACGACAAAGCCCTACACGAATGCAGGGCTTTTAATGGTATCTTCACAGGGCGGCAACCCTTGAAGATGCGACAGCAGTAACCAATATGCTGTACTGCGATTGTATCTATGTATAGGTCGTTGTGCAACTAAGGCGTAAATTTGAACACATTTAACCTCACTCCCACGCAAGACAAGATCTACAAGCAATTACAGTGGCTTGATAATCATTTTTGTTCCGTAGAACACCCCTATTTTTGGCAGCACATCAACCGTATCGCTGATTACTGCAAATGTAGCCGTAGAAGCGTTCAGACTACCCTTAAAGCCTTTGAAAGCGCAGGGTTGATAGAAGTATTAAAAAACAAAGGGATAGGCTACACGAACGCATACAGGCTAATAAAAAACATACCCGTAAAACTTGTTAAGTTATCCGATTTATTCAAGCCACAAGAGAAGTCGCAACAGGTGCAACGTTTTCTAATGTGGCTCTAATAAATCAAGAAAAACTGGTTATTTGTACAGTTAAGACTATGTAGGACTTACAAGTACTCAACAAACTTAGATAAATCACGCTCTGGCACTTTCATTGGTGTACACCCTGGTGTACCTAAGTAAAGGAAACCTACAATCTCGTCTTCACCTTCAAGGCCAAACGCTTGGTGTACTTCAGGATGAAACATCCATTTACCTGAACGCCAAAAACCTTGAAAACCCTGCGCAACCGCAGCCATTTGCATGGCTTGAACCGCACAGCCTGCCGACATGTGCTGCTCTAATGCAGGAACTTTGTCGTGTTCCGTCACTTTAGCAATAACGGTAATCACCATTGGTGCGCGAAACGGAGCTTTTTTAACTTTCTCAACAACCGCTTCTTCACTGTCTTCAGACACAGCTGCTTTTACAAGAATGTCAGACAGCTTTTGCAAACCTTCACCTTGAGCAATAACAAAACGCCACGGAGTAAGCGCGGCGTGATCAGGTGCTCGAAGACCTGCTTTAATAATATTTTCCAGCGCCACCCCTTCAGGAGCAGGCGCTGATAATTTGGCAATTGAGCGACGGTTAAGCAATAAATCTAACGCATCCATTTTAAAGTCCTTATTACATCTTTCTTTTTATATTTGTATTTCTGAACTTTAGCACAGAAGACAAACGATAATAAGTTGCAACAACGACCTTTCAGAGCTAGCTCAACCCGTTACTTCACTACAATTTAACGGCCAGTTTTACCCCTTGGCGAATTGCTCTTACTGCATCCAGTTCGCCTGCGTAATCCGCTCCACCAATCACATGCAGCTTACCACCAAACTCTTGCCACATATCTTCGAACGGACGCACCGAAACTTGGCCTGCGCAAATAATAACTTTATCGGCATCAAGAAGTTGCTCCTTCTCACCAACATGAATGTGTAAGCCTTGATCATCTATTTTGTCGTAGCTCACGCCACCCATTAGATTTACACCACGTTTTTCTAACGTACGTTTATGAATCCAGCCAGTAGTTTTTCCAGGCCCTTTACCCACACGGCCATTCTTACGCTGCATCACCCACACGGTCTTGTCACTCAACGAGTCTGGGTACGGGAACAAACCACCCGGGTGCTCGATGTTCTTATCAATACCCCATTCGTGTAGCCAATCATCAAGATTGTGAGATGCGGGTTCAGTCAACATAGTTGCGACATCAACCCCAATACCACCAGCACCCACAATCGCAATTTTGTCGCCAACCGGGGTTTTATCGCGAATAAGCGTTTGGTAATCCACTACTTTTTCTTCGTTATCAATACCATCGATTTTTAGCTTTCTTGGTTCCACGCCTGCAGCCATTACTACTTCATCGTAATCAAGCAGCATTTCAAAAGATGCTTCGGTATCTAATCTTAGATTCACACCCGTTTCATCTATCTGATTCGCGAAATAACGAATGGTTTCTCTAAATTCTTCTTTACCAGGTATTTGCATCGCGAGTCTGAATTGACCACCGATCCGGTCATTTTTCTCAAGTAAATCGACATCGTGACCGCGCTGAGCAAGCGTGGTAGCACAAGCTAAACCCGCAGGCCCCGCTCCAACCACCGCAATTTTCTTTTTCTTCGTTGCTGGCTGAACAACGATTTCGGTTTCGTGACACGCTCTTGGGTTAACCAAACAACTCGCACGCTTGCCTTTAAATACATTATCCAAACACGCTTGGTTACAACCGATACATGTGTTGATCAGTTGAGATTGTTCTTTTTCCGCTTTAACGACAAATTCAGGATCTGCAAGGAATGGTCTTGCCATAGAAACCATATCAGCCTGCCCTGAACTCAGAATCTTTTCCGCTTCTTCTGGGGTATTAATGCGGTTACAGGTTACAACAGGGATACTAACGTACGGCTTCACTTTTTCGGTTACCCAAGTGAACGCACCGCGTGGTACTTGAGTCGCAATCGTAGGAACTCGTGCTTCGTGCCAGCCAATACCTGTATTAATGATAGTGACACCTGCTTCTTCTAGCTTTTGAGCCAATAGCACCACATCTTCAAAGGTACTACCCTGCTCGACTAAATCCAGCATGGATAATCTAAAGATGATGATGAAATCTTTACCCACAGCTTCACGTATCGAGCGAACAATTTCTAATGGGAAACGCATGCGTTTTTCGTAGCTACCACCCCATTCGTCGTATCGCATATTGGTACGTTTACAAATGAATTGGTTAATTAGGTAGCCCTCGGATCCCATAATTTCGACGCCGTCGTAACCCGCCAGTTGAGCAAGTTCGGCACTATTCGCAAATGAGTTAATGGTTTTTTTGATCTGACGAGGGCTCATTTCGCTTGGCGCAAACTTAGCGATTGGCGCTTTGATACCAGACGCACTTTGCGCGAATGGGTGCATGGCATAACGGCCAGCATGCAGAATTTGTAACGCTATTTTACCACCGTGTTTATGCACCGCTTCGGTCACAACTTTATGCGCTTTCGCATGTTTTACTTTGCTGAATTCGGCGCTAAATGGATGCAAACGTCCACGTAAATTCGGTGAAAAGCCACCAGTAACAATCAGGCCAACCCCGCCTTTCGCTCTTTCTTCATAGAAAGCGGCAAGTTTATGTAAACCTTCTTTATTTTCTTCAAGACCGGTATGCATAGAGCCCATTAATACGCGGTTACGAAGCTGAGTAAATCCAAGATCTAAGGGTTTGAGCAAATGTGGGTACATGGCTGACATCACTTATATTATTTAATCCTTGTGGTCAGACCACACTATTACTCTAAAAGCAAAAAATCAAACAACCGTTTACATTTCTGTAACACCGATCAACCTGAGAGAAAAATCACGCCGATATCAGTGAAGTCTGTCTACACTGATATAGATGAGTAATTGAGAATTTATATCAGTTAACAATTCCGACTGTGGTCTGAGATGATTAATTAACGTAGGATACTAAGCAGTTAATATTATTGAGATTACTCTGTAACAGTCACGCACTCTTACATGTATTTCGCTGTGGAGACAGAATGAAGAAACTATTCAAATTTATCGGCATGATCTTCAAAGGGATCTGGAAGCTCATCACTTTCGTACGCTTAGCACTCGCCAACCTGCTATTTCTACTCACTATCGCGGTTATCTACTTTATTTACTTCTATTCCACAGCTCCTCAGCCAACGGTTCAAAAGCAATCAGCTCTTGTGCTGAATTTGTCCGGCCCTATCGTTGAGCAAAGCCGCTATATCAATCCGATGGATTCGTTTACAGGTTCATTGTTTGGAAAGGATCTACCAAAAGAAAACGTACTGTTTGATATTGTTGAAACGATCCGACACGCAAAAACTGATGAGAACGTTAGCGGTATCGTTCTAGCGCTACGTGATATGCCAGAAACGAATCTCACCAAGCTACGTTATATTGCAAAGGCCCTTAACGAGTTTAAGGCAACAGGGAAACCAATCTATGCCATTGGTGACTTCTATAATCAAAGTCAGTATTACCTAGCCAGTTACGCCAATAAAATCTTTATGGCACCTGATGGCGGGGTAATGATTAAAGGCTACAGCGCTTATTCGCTATACTACAAAACGCTATTAGAGAAGCTTGACGTCAACACTCATGTATTCCGCGTTGGTACGTACAAATCAGCGATCGAACCTTTTGTTCGTGACGATATGTCAGGTGAAGCCAAAGAGTCTGCTGCTCGTTGGCTAGGCCAATTATGGGGTGCATACGTAGATGACGTAGCGAACAACCGTCAAATCGATCCGTCTGTCCTGAACCCGAAAATGGACACTTTCCTAGCGGACCTTAAATCAGTGAATGGTGATATCGCTGCGCTATCTAAAAAACTTGGCTTAATCGATGAGCTTGCCACTCGCCAACAAGTAAGACTTGAACTTGCGGAAGTGTTTGGCAGCGACGGCGAAGACAGTTACAACGCCGTGGGTTACTACGAATATCATTCTAAAATCACACCAAAACCTCAACTTGCGGAAAGTGACGTAGCCGTGATTGTCGCGAGTGGCGCGATCATGGACGGCCAACAGCCACGAGGTACTGTTGGTGGTGACACCACTGCAGGGCTATTGCGCCAAGCGCGTAACGACGACAAGGTTAAAGCTGTGGTACTACGCGTCGACAGCCCAGGAGGAAGCGCCTTCGCCTCTGAAGTCATTCGTAATGAAATCGATGCCATTAAAGCCGCAGGCAAACCCGTTGTGGTTTCCATGTCTAGCCTTGCAGCTTCCGGTGGTTACTGGATTTCGATGGGTGCAGACCAAATTCTGGCTCAGCCTACGTCCCTTACCGGATCGATTGGTATCTTTAGCGTGATCACCACCTTCGAGAAAGGCCTCAACAAGTTTGGTGTCTACAGCGATGGCGTCGGCACATCACCTTTCTCTGGCATCGGTGTCACCACAGGGCTTTCGCAAGGCGCTAAAGATGCCTTCCAAATGGGAATTGAACATGGTTACCAGCGTTTCATTGGCTTAGTCAGTGACAATCGTGCAATTCCAGTTGCTAACGTAGATAAAATTGCTCAAGGCCGCATTTGGACCGGACAAGATGCGATGGCACATGGCTTAGTAGATAAGATTGGTGATTTTGATGATGCCATTTCAATTGCAGCTTCACTCGCCGAGCTGGAAGATTACAATGTTTACTGGGTAGAAGAACCATTGTCGACGACTGAACAGTTCATCCAAGATTTTATGAATCAAGTACAGATGTCGCTAGGCTTAGATGTGCAATCACTAATCCCGAGCGCATTACAGCCAGTTTCTCAGCAATTAACCCAAGACGCTGAGCTACTGACGAGCTTCAATGACCCACATGGCCGTTATGCTTTCTGCTTAAACTGCCAAGTTCAATAATTAGTTCGAACCAGAGCAGGTAAAATTATGTTTACCTGCTCTACTTTGTTATAAAGGCCGCTAACTTATTTTGGTTAATTACCTCTATATCGCCGCCTTCCTTCACAAACATTTCCACTTCAGTCGATTACTTCCAACACTCTTCGATAAACACAATTAGAACAACCAACCTGTCTGCCGCTTTATCAACTGACTTAAAGGCGAGCTTTGTGTCGCCCCAAGACAGCGTTGTTATATTCTCCAAGCAGCATTGTAGGTACGGGAGTGTGAAGACGGCTCTTCGCCAGTGACATATCACCCACCTTAATAGTGGCCATCCAATGGCTGGCCTAGCTGAAAGCTACTTCTCCCAGCTACACCTAACTTCGAGTAACGTCGCCGTCGCTGAAGCAAGGCTCATCACAAAAGTTTGGCAATATGATCACGAATGACTTTATCGATGATGATTCAGATCTACTTTCACCTACTCATCGCGCTTTTTACCATTACAGCAGATAATCAGAACTTAACTTTAAGTACTCTAATCGAGCCAGATTATGTAGTGAACAGAGGCGAAATGGCTTCGCCTGAACGGTAAACACGTTTTGACGATAGGATACGACTTACCCTCAAAACAGTATTTAGCCGATCATAGTGTCAATACCACTGAAAAGAGGTGAGTCGCACCTCTTTTTATTGGCTAGCAATTGGTTATAATCGCCCACCTGTTCCCTACACGACACAAAGAAATTATTCCTATGCCAAGAAAACATATCTATATCGCCTACACAGGCGGAACCATTGGTATGCAAAAGTCAGATGATCACGGTTATGTACCTGTCGCTGGCTTTATGGATAAACAACTGGCAAGCATGCCGGAATTCCATCGTCCAGAAATGCCTGAATACACTATCCATGAATACTCACCGTTAATGGATTCTTCAGACATGACGCCTATGGATTGGCAAATTATCGCTGATGACATTCGCGCAAACTACGATAAATACGATGGCTTTGTAATTCTGCACGGAACCGACACCATGGCGTATACCGCTTCTGCGCTTTCTTTTATGTTAGAAAATGTAGGCAAGCCAGTAATCGTAACGGGCTCTCAAATCCCACTTGCTGAGCTTCGTTCAGACGGTCAAGCAAACCTGCTGAATGCGTTGCACATTGCCGCTAACTACCCAATTAATGAAGTTACGCTATTTTTCAATAACAAACTGATGCGTGGTAACCGTAGTACCAAATCTCATGCTGATGGCTTTAATGCATTCACTTCGCCGAACTTACAGCCTCTATTAGAAGCGGGAATCAACATTCAAGTTGGTAACAACATCGTTGTCGACCAAAAACCGGAAGGCGAATTTAAAGTTCATAACATTACGCCTCAGCCGATCGGTGTGATTACCATGTATCCGGGGATTTCTCACGAAGTGATACGAAATACTCTGCTTCAGCCGGTAAATGCAATGATCTTGCTGACTTTTGGTGTAGGTAATGCTCCACAGAACCCAGAACTGCTCAGCCATCTAAAAGAAGCATCTGAACGTGGTGTGATCGTAGTTAACTTAACCCAATGTTTAGCCGGTAAAGTAAACATGGGCGGCTACGCGACAGGTTGTGCGTTGGCTGACGCGGGTGTGATCAGTGGATTCGACATGACACCTGAAGCGGCTTTGGCAAAACTTCACTATTTACTAAGCCAAGAACTGAGCTATGAAGAAGTGAAGCAGGAAATGCAAAAAGTACTGCGCGGCGAAATGAGCCTCTAATTTTCACTACAGCGACGACAACAAAAAGGGGTGACCACGTTGGCCACCCTTTTTAATTGGGTTCTACATTTACGACAAAAATAAGTTCTACTTGTTAGGATTCACTCGAACAATATCTTCTTGACCTGCTTGGAATTGTTTTTTCAGCTCAGACTTTGATTTAAAGCTGATTTCTCCACCTGCCGCCACTGTCATATGTTGCGCATCTACATTATGCTTAGACTGGTAAAGCATCACGGCTTGCATACAAGAATCTCGTTGCTCCTTAGATAGCGGAGTGCCCTCAGGCCATTTACCTGTTTCAACGGCATAACTAAGACGCTCATAAACATCTGGAGTCATCGCACTAAGAAGTTGTTCTGCATTCATGGTGAACCTTTTACGTAACAATTTTTACCAGAAAATAACCCGTTGACGATTTGAGTCAAGGATAGAAAAAGAAATAAGTGTAATTGATCACAAGTGAAGGAATATGAGTATTAATAAATGGCTGATCGCCGCCTCTCTCCCACTATTATTGACTGGGTGCTTAGAAGGCAACAAAAATACAGACGAACTTTGTGCAGACAATAAAGGCTTACGTTGCGAAGAACTCAACATGAATGACGGTCAATGCCGCCTGCCTCGCACTGATTTAATTTGGCACCGTTTTGAAGTGCTAAAAAAGCCGACTGACGCCAACAAAATTACCGAATATACCCTAGTTGCAGCTTACAAAAAGTGCTTAGAGCTGGCTTCCCAAATCGCGCCAATTGACCAATCTGCACTTAAACAGCAACGTTTCAATGCACTGATGCATAGTATTGAAGAGACCGATCGTATCGTTGAAGAACTTTCCACCTCACAAAGGCCGGAAACGCTCTACTTCCTTTGGTCTCAAACTGGCAACGACGACGCAAGACGAAGCTTCTTACAGCTGGAAGGAACAAGAGCATTACAAACAGCAGAAATGCAGTACGCGCTAGCGACTTTCTACACCACTAGAGATCAAGAAAAAACGCTCGTGTTACTCAACAATGCGCTTGAACTATCCAATGCATCCAACGTAAACCGAGAGATATTCAAATCTCTCGCGAGCATTAACCACCAATTAGGCTCAAAGGAGAAAGCGTATATTTGGGCAATGGTCGCACAACGGTTTGAAGTGCCTATCGCTTCCGAAAGTGAACTCAGCTTGCTCTACGGGTTCAGCGCCGAAAAGTACGACCAATTAGAAGACATTGCCGCTAAAATTGAAGACGCAATCGAAGATGGCATGTACAAACGGACATTAATTCCGACGCAGTACAGCCCAGCTTCTTAATTGCGTTTATGAAAAGTTTTAACAAGAGCGGTGAATTAATCACCGCTTTTTTCATTTTTGTTGAAAATTAACGACACTGAATTTACACAGAATCTTTCGCCTGTCGTCTTAGGTCCATCAGGAAAAACGTGACCTAGGTGGCTATCACATGCTGAACAACGTATCTCTACTCGCTTCATTCCGTGACTTAGATCTTCTATATAGCGAATTGCGGTGTCGTTGATCGGCGCATCAAAACTCGGCCAACCACACCCAGAATCATATTTATTTTCCGAAATAAACAGTGGCGTTTCACAGCAAGTACAGCGATAAATTCCGGTTTCACGATTATGAAGAAGTTTCCCTGTAAAAGGGGCTTCCGTACCACGCTCACGGCACACCTTATATTCAGCATCAGACAAGTGCTCACGCCAGTATTCATCAGGTTTCTTCATCATTTCCCCCTTAGATTTCACGTTAATATTTTCCTTTATTCTCATTTATTATATTTACTTTTTTCTACAAAAACTTGCATCTGCGCACTTTTGTAGCACATACTTTCTCACCAAGAAACTTTGTACATATACATTCATAAGTAACTTGCCATTTCGAGTTATTTTACCCCAACTGGAAGGGATCGGAATCACTCGCAATGTATAAAAAACGACCATTTACGTGTAATTGTTAAGAAAAGCGTCGCTTTTTTTTGACATTAAACAAGTTAAGTCGGATTATCTATTGCAGAAATTTACTGGATTCTGTAATTTTACTACCAGTTATCTTTAATCAGAAATTAAGTTGTGGAGCAACTACAATGACTATCAAAGTAGGTATTAATGGTTTTGGCCGTATCGGCCGTTTCGTATTCCGTGCAGCGCAAGAGCGCAATGACATCGAAGTTGTTGGTATCAACGACCTTATCGATGTTGAATACATGGCTTACATGCTTAAGTACGACTCAACTCACGGCCGTTTCAACGGTACTGTTGAAGTTGAAGGCGGTAACCTAATCGTTAACGGCAAAACTGTACGTGTAACTGCTGAGCGTAACCCAGAAGACCTAAAATGGGATGCAATCGACGTAGACGTTGTTGCTGAAGCAACTGGTCTTTTCCTAACTGACGAAACTGCACGTAAGCACATCACTGCTGGTGCTAAGAAAGTTGTTCTTACAGGTCCTTCTAAAGACGCAACTCCAATGTTCGTTATGGGCGTAAACGATTCAACTTACGCTGGTCAAGACATCGTTTCTAACGCTTCTTGTACTACTAACTGTCTAGCGCCTGTAGCTAAAGTTCTTAACGACAAGTTCGGTATCGAATCTGGTCTTATGACTACAGTTCACGCTACTACAGCAACTCAAAAAACTGTTGATGGTCCTTCTGCTAAAGACTGGCGCGGTGGCCGTGGTGCTTCTCAAAACATCATCCCATCTTCAACTGGTGCTGCTAAAGCTGTAGGCGTTGTTCTTCCAGAACTAAACGGCCTTCTAACTGGTATGGCTTTCCGTGTACCAACTGCTAACGTTTCTGTAGTTGACCTAACTGTTAACCTAAAAGAAGCTGCATCTTACGAAGCAATCTGTGCTGCAATGAAAGAAGCTTCTGAAGGCGAGCTAAAAGGTGTTCTAGGTTACACTGAAGACCAAGTTGTTTCTCAAGACTTCATCGGCGAAGTTCAAACTTCAGTATTCGATGCTAAAGCTGGTGTTGCTCTAACTGACAAATTCGTTAAAGTTGTATCTTGGTACGACAACGAAATCGGTTACTCAAACAAAGTTCTAGACCTAATCGCTCACATCTCTAAGTAATCATTACTTTTAGACTAAGCAATTAGCGAAGTTTGTTTTGAAAGACAAACAAAAAGGCGGCTCTTGAGTCGCCTTTTTAATATCTAAAATTCGAGGTTTGCCAACCACGCTAGCTAACTAAATTCCATTCGAATACTACCTTATCCTTTCTAGGCACTATTCGAATTTAATTTTATCCACTAAGGATTCTGCTATGGACTTATCTACCCTACCCGCACTGACCGTTTTATCTGACAATGTCACGATCGTCCAACAAGGCGAGAATAAAATCGTACGTGTCATTCATGACAAGGCGACAGCAGGTATTGCACTTAACGGTGGCCACCTAGTGTCTTTCCAACCCGATGGTCAGGAAGATCTTATTTGGATGAGTGAGCAAGCAATCTTTGACGGTAAGACGGCACTTCGTGGTGGTATCCCCGTATGTTGGCCTTGGTTTGGCCGCATTGCCGCTCCAGCTCATGGCTTTGCTCGTTCAAGTGAGTGGACTCTGTTAGAACACCGTGAAAATGAGCAAGGTGTCATTATCAGCTTGGGCCTTAAGCCATCGGATGCCACATTGGCGATCTGGCCTTTCCAATTCTCTGCCGTACTCAATTTTGAAATCAGTGAGTCGCTCAAAGTTACACTGGACGTAACCAACACTGACCAACAAGCTTGGACTTTCTCTGGTGCGCTCCATACCTATTTAAACGTAGGCGATATCGAGCGCACAATCACTACAGGCATGGGGCCAGAGTATGTCGATAGCTTACTTGAAAATAAGTGTTGTAAGGGTGGTAAAGAGCTAAAACTGACCGATACCATCGATCGCGTTTACACTAAACCTGAACAAGAGATCTGTGTTGCTGACGACAAACTCAAACGCACATTATCTGTAGTCAACGCTGGCCACAACTCAGCGGTACTATGGAACCCTTGGGCGGAAGGCGCAACCGGTATGGGCGACATGCAAAACGACGGTTACCAAACCATGCTGTGTGTTGAGTCTACTTTGCACGCACCAACCATAGAAGCAGGTAAAACACTAACACCAGGTGAGAGCCACCAGCTAATAACGACCATTTCGGTAAAATAATCCAAGATCGACTGGAATTAAACCAATTTCACCATACAACACAATGCAGCCACTCGGCTGCATTGTGTTTTTTAGGATCGAATTTCCGCTCGCGTTTAAGCCCTCTTCCCACGATTGAACGCAAAAAATATCCGTGAGTTACTGAAATTTCTCAGCCCTTTCCGCTTTCTTATCTATTTACTCATATCATTTATTAAGTAATTCATTAATTATTATCAATTTAAGTGATTTTATAATTCTGTATGATACTTAAAATAATAAATACACTTTATAAATTACTTTCAGTGACTTGCTCTGAAAAAGGGATCGTTAATTCATGTTTGAAAAATACAAAAATCAAAGTGTAGGCTTTCAACTCAAGTTGGTTATTTTACTTTGCTTACTCATTTCGTTTGGCTCGGTCGGGACTTTAGTTTATCGCAATGCTTCACAAGTTTTGCTCGATAGCACACTACGAGAGCACCAATCAAAAGTAGAGGCAATGGCCAAAACCATCGCAGGGCAATTCGATGCCTATCTTCATACTGCAAAAGTGCTGGAGTCAACTTTTCGCAATGGCTACCTAGCAGGCGTCTATATCGAAGATTACGAAGTCGAATTCGAAAATAAAAGCGTACTCAATATGACTCAGTATGGTGAGAGCCTGATTAACGATACTAAACTCGTCGACAGCTTCACGCGCGATACCGGAGCGGTGGCTACGCTGTTTGCTCCTTATGGTGATAACTTCATCCGAGTCTCTACATCGCTAAAAGATCCGAAAGGTGACCGTGTTGTAGGCACTATGCTGGATAGTTCACACTTGGGATACCAGAAGCTCAAATCTGGGCAAGCCTATTACGCGCAGGTGAAACTCTTCGGCCAACGTTACATCACTTACTATTCGCCACTGATGGGCGCAGACGGTAAAGTTAATGGCATCTCATTTATCGGATTACCCGTAGAAGATGCGACGCAAAATCTGTTTGACTCACTGCGTTCGGTTTCTTGGGGTGATACTGGTTACACCATAGTGGTTAACAACGAAGAGGAAAGTAAAGGCCAATACTTATTACACCCAACTCTGGCAGATGGTGACGCTTCAATCATCGACGTCGCGGATTACGAAGGTAATAAACCTTTCTATAAGATCTTTGAACAGGCTTCGGGTCTAATTCGCTACCCTTATTCTTACCAACAAACCGTTGGCGAAAAATATCTCGTGTATACCGAGGTTCCAGGGTGGAACTGGAAACTGTTAGGTGGCACCTTCATCAAAGAGGTGACCAAAGGCAGTGATGAATTACTTAAGTTAATTGCCATCATCGCCACCTTGGTCGCTGGTGCTACGATTCTGGTCCTTACCGTTTTTCTAAATCGCACTCTAGTGCCACTAACAACGCTCAACCAATACATGGCTCGTTTAGGGAAAGGCGAAGTAAGTTTAGATATTCCACATTCAGGTAAACAAACTAAGAATGAAATCAGCAACCTAAATAACGGCGTTGCTGCAATGGCAAGCCAGCTCAACAGCCTAGTTGGCGAAATTCGCCTAACCAGCGATGAAGTGCAAAATCGCTCTAACAGTGTTTCTCAAGATGCCAGCCACAATCTTGCTCAGTCTGATCGCCAACAAGATCAAGTCGAACAAGTCGTTACGGCAATCGAAGAAATGGCTACTTCAGCTGAATCGGTTGCCCAGCAAGTCGGCAGTATTGCGGAAAATGTACGCTTCGCCAATGATGACAGCCAACAAGGTTTAGAAGTGGTTGAAGGAGTTTGCATTGATGTTGCCCAGCTAAACGATCAACTCGATAAATCCGCAGCCGCGATAGAACAGGTCAACACTGATAGTGAAAGCATTCAAACGGTCACTAAAATGATCGATGACATCGCTGAGCAAACGAATTTACTAGCGCTTAATGCCGCTATTGAAGCAGCGCGCGCGGGCGAACAAGGCCGTGGTTTTGCGGTAGTCGCTGATGAAGTGAGAACTCTAGCGCACCGCACTCAAACTTCGGTACAAGATGTCGTGAATATCATTGAAAAGCTTAAATCTTCGACAGGTAACGCTGTAGGTCTAATGGCTCAAAGCCAGACAAACGCTAACCAAGTTCTAGATAAGGCGCAAGAAGCGGGCACCGCTCTTGAATCTATTGCTTCTCAAGTTCAGTCCATTGCAGCCCAAGCTGAAACTATCGCTGCGACTTCAGAGGAACAAGCACAAGTGTCTCAGGAAATTGCCGCTAACGCACATGCGATCAGTGATTTGAACCAGCAAAGTCGAGCCACCAGCGCACAAACTTCACAAAGTGCCGACGAACTTCAAAGACAAGCTGAGTCTTTGAAAAAACAAGTGGATTTCTTCAGCTAACCTCGACGCACTACCCAGTACAGGCTAATCAAACGACTAGCCTGTACTCATTCTGCCCGCTTGCTTAGCGCTAGCATGCCCCATCGCTTCCTGTTAAAATTTTCGTTCTCAAATTTTTACCCTGAGTTCGTAATGACTTATCAATGCCCTTTGTGTCACCAACCTTTATCGCTAACTGAGCGTACGTTTAAATGCGACAAAAACCATCAGTTTGACCTTGCGAAAGAAGGTTATGTCAACTTGATGCCAGCGCATCATAAACGCTCGAAAGATCCTGGTGATAACAAAGAAATGATGCAAGCGCGCAGACGCTTTCTCGAACAGAATCATTACAACCCTATGCGCCAAGCAGTGGCGAGCCTGTGTACATCTCATTTACCAGAACAGTCTGCGACGTTATTGGATATAGGTTGCGGTGAGGGTTATTACACTCATGAAGTGGCGTCTCAAGCAACGGCGAGTACCACAGTATTTGGTTTAGATATTTCTAAAATCGCCATTAAGTATGCAGCAAAGCGTTACTCGAACTGTGACTTCTCTGTCGCCTCTAGCCATCGCTTACCATTTGCCGATAGCAGCCTAGACGCCGTCCTTCGTATTTACGCCCCTTGTAAAGCAGAAGAGCTGCAAAGAGCCGTAAAAAACGACGGCGTAGTGATTACTGTGACACCTGCCGGACGACATTTATATCAACTTCGTGACCGTATTTATGATGGTGTCCGCCTGCACGATGAAACTCCGGAAGAGATTGAAGGCTTTTCGCTGGAGCATCAAGAAAAGCTAAACTATACAATGGAGTTAACAGGTGGCGATGCCTACGACTTATTGCAAATGACGCCTTTCGCATGGAAAGCTACGGCAGAGTTCAAACAAGAACTTCAAGCCGCTGAACTTTTTCAGTGTGAAGCTGACTTTATGTTGAGAGTATACCGAAAGAACAACTAATCGCCCCAGTTGTTATTAATTCTCATTTGCATTGAAAGTTAATCATGCCTCCTATATTATTCAGCGTTCATTTTCGGAGGCATTCTTATGAAAAAATTATTACTTATCAGCCTTGTATCTCTTTTATCGGCTTGCTCAAACCATGCGAGCATCAGTGAGGCTCAACCTGTCTCCACGTTCTACGATTACCAATTACATTCTCCAAAAGGCCAGGCGCTAACTCTTAACCCTCTGCCTCAGGCACTGTTGGATGCCGACGTGATTTTAGTCGGAGAGTGGCATACCCATTCAGGTATCCATCGTTTTCAAACCGACCTACTCCAATCGCTCTATCAAGCAGGCCAGCCTATCGTGCTGTCCATGGAGCAGTTTACGCGTGATAACCAAGAGCTCCTCAATCAATATCTTGCCGGTGAAATTGGCGAGCAATTCTTAATGAAGCAAGCAACAGCGTGGCCCAACTATGAAAGTGATTACCGCCCACTGATCGAAGTAGCAAAGAGCAATCAGATCGATGTCATTGCGGCCAATGCGCCGAAACAGCTTGTTCGATGTATCGGCCGTAAAGGCTTGGACTACCTTGAGGGCTTAAATGAAGAGCAGCGCCAATGGGTAGCATCAAACATCGATACCAGTGATAGCCCTTACAAAGAAAAGTTTATGGCCTCCATGCACCACGGTTCTCCTGAGCAAACTAAAAAACAGTTTGCCGCGCAAGTTACTTGGGATGAAACCATGGCTGAATCCATCACCCAATACCTAACTAAGCAGCCTGACGCCCAAATCTTACATATTGCAGGTAAGTTCCACACTGAAGGCGCATTAGGCACTGCACAATCCATTCTAAGACGCTCACCTGACCTTAATGTTGTGGTTATTACCCCTACGAGTGAAATCACTCAGGATAGCTCTGACTTCCAATTAGAGGTGCTTGATCCTCCGGCTAGGTACATTAAAAAAGAAAATCGAATGCAGGCCTACCACTCTCTAAGTAACCGAAATCGTGATTTGGTATGTGATTAACCATTTGCTATCGCTCTCCTTAATCATAGGCACAAGAATTGCTATGTATAAAAATCAGACAATAGGTTGATTATTTACACAAGTTTTTTACATGACTGCCGATACTCTTAATTGAGGGTATGTTAAGGAGAGCATTATGACACCAGTCGGAACGAGCGGAGCTCAGCTCTATTCTGCTCAGCAGGTGAAACCTCAAGCCAAGCCTGCAACCACTGCGGACAACGCGGCACCACTGAAGATGGAACAAAATAAAGTCACTCTGTCTGACGAAGGAAAAGCATTGCTAGCGGCATTACAAGAAATTGAAAAAGACAATAAAAAAGCAGCAGCCGAAAATGCAACGGTAGGAGACAAAGTTGAATCCTTTGCTCATGGTGCACTGGGGATCGATCACCCAGATAAAATAAAAGATGAAGAAGATGGGTCTTATTCGGCGGGGCAATATCTTTCCGCTGCGGCAACAGTAGGCGGCATCCTGTTAGCTCTGATCTAACCGCTACCTTCTTGCTGTGCTCATTTACTTACAACAGAGCCTGCGCTAAAAATATTTGTCTTTAAGACAAAATACTCTGTTTGTTCAAAGTTCACCGCACATTCGATAATAGTTATTCAATTATTATGGAAGCACGCTCGTGAACAACTCTTTTTCACTTATTGATAAACCAACCTTTTTTGGCGCTATTGCGCTTCTCATCACGATAACCATCCCATTGATCCTTTTCCCGCTCCAAGGGGCAGAATGGATTTCGATAGCAAAAGTTTTTATGACCGATCAACTCGGCTTCCTATATCTAGCGTTAGGGCTTGCGGCATTCGCATTCATGATTTACGTGATTTTTAGCGATATGGGACAGATCAAGCTTGGTGATGCTGATGAAAAACCAGAGTTCAAAACGGCATCTTGGGCGGCAATGCTATTTTGTGGCGGTATCGGCGCTAGCATTCTTTACTGGGGCTGTATTGAGTGGGCGTATTATTATCAATCACCACCCTTTCAACTTGAACCTGGTAGCGAAGAAGCCGTTCGCTGGGCGGCAACTTATGGCCTGTTTCACTGGGGTCCCATTGCATGGTCTATTTATTTAATCCCGGCGTTGCCTATTGCCTATTTCTTTTACGTACGTAAACAACCCGTGTTAAAAGTATCCAGCGCACTAATGCCTGTGCTAGGAGAAGCGCGAAGCAAAGGCGCTGCAGGCAAAATCGTAGATGTGCTTTTCATATTTGGTTTACTCGGCGGCGCCGCGACTACGCTGGGACTTGCAGCACCACTCATCAATGAAGGTCTTAACCACCTGTTTGGCTTACCTAAAAACACAACAACTCAAACTGCGGTTTTGCTGATCTGCACCGCGATTTTTGCGTATTCCTCATACGCCGGGTTAGAAAAAGGGATCAAAATTCTCAGCAACATTAACTTCTGGGGTGCGATGGGACTACTGGCATTCGTACTTGCGGCAGGCCCAACGATATTCATGTTGGAGACAGGCTTAGACTCCATTGGCCGCTTACTCTCAAACTTCTTCGTAATGGCTACATGGGCAGAGCCCTTTGGTGGCTATGGAACCTTTGACAATACGCATTTCCCACAAGATTGGACAATTTTTTATTGGGCATGGTGGCTGGTTTTTGCGCCCAGTATGGGGCTATTTGTCGCGCGTATCTCTCGTGGAAGAACCATTAAACAAATGGTTTCAGGGTCGATATTCTTTGGCTCACTCGGCTGCTTTTTGTTTTTTATGATCTTAGGTAACTACGGTTTGTCTCTACAGCTTTCAGGGCAACTTGACGTGGTAAATATCCTCAACACCCAAGGCGCAACCAAAGCAATTTTCTCGATGCTAGGTCAACTGCCTATGAGTAGCCTCGCCATAGCGGTATTCACTTTACTATGCGTGATTTTCACCGCGACAACTTTCGATTCCATTTCTTACATTCTTGCCTCTGTTGTGCAAAACAATGTGACGGAAGAACCGATGCGTTGGAATAGAATGTTTTGGGCATTCACTTTGTCTTTACTGCCAACGGTACTGATGTTCTTAGGGGGGCTTTCCACACTCCAAACCGCTGCCATTGTGGGAGGGCTTCCACTTCTAGGCATTTCCATCATGCTCATGATTTCTGCGGTACGAGCCACCAGCCTAGATTTACGCCATCAAGAAGATTACGTTGAACCAACAATCAATATTGACGAGTTACCAGAAATGGACCCATGGTCTACCGAAGGAATGGCGCTGGCCAAATTTGAAAAAATAAAAGACGCCGCACAAGAAGCAGCTGAGTTAGAACGCGCCGCATTTTCACAGCTATTGGATGTAAAAAAGAGAATTCGAGCTTATGCGTTAGAACATAGCGTCGATTCGGATCTGACCGAACATCACATTCCAGACGCATTGCAACAAGAGCTCAACCTTTCTCTCGAAGCCATCTCGCAAGCGAAAGAACGCAAACAAGCTCTGTCAGAACAAGCGCAGCAAGCTCGTAGTGAATTCAACCAAGCGGTGAGTCAAACGCTGCTGGTATCCAATTAATCATAATTCGCTCACGTTTACTTAATTAAACGACTCCACAACTACGACTAAGGGCCCACAACTGTGAGCCCTTATTTTATTCTTTACAATTGTTCGAACAACCTAACGTCTTTCTTACCGGTTTGGATGGTTGATGATGTGATCTTCCCAATCCACCACGTCAATCTCATACACCACTTTATTACGAACGCTCTCACCTGCGGCGTGCATTGCCGATTTACTTCCCGTGATCAATGGGTGCCACTCTGGGATATTCTTATCTTCAGATAACAATCGGTAAGCGCAAGTATCTGGTAACCAGTGAAATTCATCGATTTTATCGCGAGTCAGCTTTAGGCACTCTTCACCAGAAGTGAAACGATTTGGGTAATCTTTGCAAGAGCACGTTTTGCTGTTCAACCAACTACACGCCACATTGGTGTAATACACTTCATCTGAATCTTCATCCATGAGTTTGTGTAGGCAACATTTACCGCAGCCATCACACAGAGATTCCCACTCACTCTCTGTCATTTGCTCTAATGTTTTGGATTGCCAAAATGGTGTGCTCATAGGATTACTTCTTCATCTTTTAACGGGGAGCGTGTTATACCGCTAGCCCATAGAAAGTTCAAGGATAAAAATTGTTCGCTACTAATGTCAGCCTCAATTTTTTTTGCTACTATCGCGCCCCTTTGTTAATAATTGAGTCAATTTGATGGATTGTCGTCTAGGTTGCGGTGCTTGTTGTATAGCGCCAAGTATCAGTAGTAGTTTCCCTTTGCACCCAAACGGCAAGCAAGCAGGCGAACGCTGTAAACAACTCAACGCAGCAAATCTATGCAAATTATTTGGCAAACCGGAGCGCCCTGCCGTATGTCACGACTTCAAAGCCGCAGAATGGGTATGTGGGACTAGCTCTGCAGAAGCCATCACTATCATTACCGATTTAGAAACCTGCACTCAATAAAAAAGCGATGCATTATAAGGGCATCGCTTTTTATTCTTCGCTACTTTTAGCTTAGTTTCTGTCGCCCTAACAAAGAGTGGGACAACGTCGTACCATCGACTAACTCTAGCTCCCCGCCAACTGGTACACCATGAGCAATACGACTCGCACTGACTTCATGAGCATGGCAAAGCTCGGCAATATAATGCGCGGTTGCTTCACCTTCTACTGTTGGGTTAGTAGCAAGGATGACTTCCGTGATATCACCACGTCGAAGTCGATAATCAAGAACATCCAAACCAATATCGCTTGGGCCAATACCATCTAGTGGTGACAAATGTCCCATTAGAACAAAGTAACGACCCGAGTACTGGCCGGTAGCTTCAACAGCAGCAATATCCGCAGGGCTTTCAACCACACAAATCTGACCGTTTTCTTGTCGCTTAGGGTTAGTACAAATATGGCAGGTGTCTTCCTCGGTAAAAGTACGACACTCGTTACAATGGCCTATTTCTGTCATGGCCTGACTCAGTGCTTCTGCGAGTTGCAGACCACCTTTTCTATCGCGCTGTAACAAATGAAAGGCCATACGCTGCGCCGACTTGGGGCCAACCCCAGGTAGACAACGTAAGGCCTCCATCAAATGCTCCAGCATATGACTGGTACGCATTAATAAATCGCTCTAACTGTTAAATCACTTGCGATTTAGAATGGCATTTTCATACCTGGTGGTAATTGCATACCGCCAGTTACGCCCGCCATTTTTTCTTTTTGTGTTTCTTCAACGCGACGTGCCGCATCGTTGAAAGCTGCTGCGATAAGATCTTCAAGCATCTCTTTATCGTCTTCCATTAGGCTTTCATCGATTTCAACACGACGAACACTGTGACTACCAGTAATCGTAACTTTAACAAGGCCAGCACCAGACTCACCTGTAATTTCCATATTTGCGATTTCTTCTTGAAGCTTTTGCATGCGATCTTGCATTTGCTGGGCTTGCTTCATTAGGTTACCCATACCACCTTTACCAAACATGTTCGTCTCTCTGGTTTAATTGGTTATCTGTTTTAGATGGGGTCAATAGTCAACTATTCAACCCTATCCGTCGTTTATTGGATGAATCTTGTTATATTGGACGAACACTATCGCGGTCGAGTTCCGCAGCAAATCGTCTTTCAATAAATTGCACATGAGGGTCATTTTCTAAACTCGAAAATGCCTGCGTTAATTTGGCCTGATACAGCCTTTCTCTTAACTCTAGTGGAGTTTCTCCACCCTCGCCGACTTCTACGTTCAAGTGGCACTCTTCACCAAGAACAGTATTTAATGCCTGTAACAACTCGCTCTGAGCGCGATCGGTATTTAGATGCGCTTGACTAGCTCGTAACGTCAGCGAAATTGACGACCCATCCTGCTTAAAGACAGAATTTAGCGCTAATTGTTCCACTAATTTTGCCGTTTCAAGTTTGTGGATCGTCGCTGTCCATTCATCTTGAGCGATAGATTCATTCAAAAGCTTCTCTACCATTTCTGGCGTTTTGATGTGCTCTAAAGCTTTCTTTATCTGAGTTGGGCTTAATTCCGTTGTCTTCTCTTTAACAACTGGTTTAGAAGGCTTCCAACGATAAGGTTCGTTGTCAGGTTCTTTTTCAGTTGGGGCTTGAGAAGCTGGCGACACCCACTCAGCACTACCGTGTTGCTGGGCAACACGTTCTAGAACTGATGATTTAGTCGGTGCCGCTTTAGTCTTTTTTGGTGAAGCGCCTTTTTCAGCAGGCTGATTCCCACGACGCTGCGAACGTAACTGATGACGTAGCCCACTCACTGGGGATGCAGGCGCTTGTGGAGCTGCTGGTTGAGTATTATTAGGCTGAACCTGCGCTTGTTGAACCGGTTGGTTTACTTGAGGTTCTGGCGCATAGCTTGGTCTTTCATCGTACATCGGCGCAGCATCATATTGAGGTGGCGCGTAGTTTTGCTCATTGTACGATGGAGGAGCCATCTGCTGCTGCGGTGCCGATGACTGCATTGTATTTTGTTGCATGGCTGGTTGAGTCGCACTCTGAACAGGTTGAGCAGGAGTAACAGGGTGAGACACCACTTTTGGTTCAGCTTGAGTGCTTATCGCGCTTGGCTGCACTTCAGAGGCTGGTCTAAACGCCAACATACGTAAAACCACCATCTCGATACCAACTTTTGCTGCTGGGGATAGTGGTAAATCTTCACGACCTTTCAAAACGATTTGGTAGTAAAGTTGGATATCTTGTGGTGATAACGCTTGGCTCAGCAATTCAATCTTTTCAGCATCTGGCTGGGCTTTATCTAAGCTAGCCGGTAGCGCTTGGTACATCGCGATTCGGTGCAGTTGAGTCGCAAGCTGATTAAGCAAACCGTCCCATTCGATACCGTTTTCAGCCAACTTCTGGATAGCATCCATCGCAACCTGTGGCTGCTTTTGGCTGATCGCTTCCAATAGATGAATCGCTTGATCGGTATCTAACGTACCAAGCATATGCGCAACCATGTCAGTCGCGATACTGCCATTGCCTAGTGCTATTGCCTGATCAGTCAAGCTCAAGGCATCACGCATACTGCCATCTGCCGCATGAGAGATCATACCCAAAGCTCTTGGCTCAGAGGTAACCTGCTCTTGCGCTAGAATGGTATCCAGCTGCTCATGAATGTTATCGACACTAATTGGCTTAAGGTGGAACTGTAAACAGCGTGACAAAATAGTCACAGGCAGTTTTTGTGGATCCGTTGTCGCAAGCAAAAACTTCACATATTCCGGTGGCTCTTCAAGCGTTTTCAGCAACGCATTGAAGCTGTGCCTAGAAAGCATGTGAACTTCATCGATTAGGTAAACTTTGAAACGGCCACGAGCGGGTTTGTATTGAACGTTATCCAATAGTTCTCGGGTGTCTTCTACCTTTGTGCGTGATGCAGCATCGATCTCCAACAAATCAACAAATCGACCTTCATCGATTTCTTTACATGTTGAACATTCCCCACAGGGTGTAGAAGTAATGCCCGTTTCACAGTTTAAGCCTTTAGCGAATAAGCGCCCGATCGTGGTTTTACCCACACCACGGGTGCCGCTAAATAGGTAAGCGTGATGCAGGCGGTTTTGGCTTAAGGCATTTTCAAGGGCCGTTAAGACATGGGCCTGACCCACCACTTCTTTAAATTTGGTTGGTCGCCATTTTCGCGCTAGCGCAAGATAACTCATGAAAAATTCCGTAAAGGATTAATGACCGTCGAACTCGCAGATGCTGAACACTTCTAGGCCTAAACCTTCTAAGCGCTTATCACCACCTATTTCTGGCAGGTTGATAACGAACGCCGCGTGTTCAACTGTACCGCCAAGTTTGCGGATAAGCTTAGTTGTCGCCTCAATCGTCCCCCCCGTCGCTAATAAATCATCGACCATCAGCACTTTGTCGCCTTCGACAATCGCATCAGTGTGAATTTCTAGCGTGTCGGTACCGTACTCTAAGTCATAGCTTTGAGCGATAGTATTGCGTGGTAATTTACCAGGCTTACGAACAGGAACGAAACCAACCCCTAACTCTAGTGCTAAAGGCGCACCAAATAAAAAGCCACGAGCTTCAGTACCAACGATTTTGGTAAAGCCCATGTCTTTATAGGTTTCGACTAATACACGAATAGTTGCTTGGTATGCTGCCGCATCTTCCATAAGACTCGTTACGTCACGAAATAGAATACCTGGCTTTGGGTAATCAGGAATACTTTTGATGCTTGCTTTGATCTGAGAAATAGTTGCAGTAGTCATAATATCAATTTACTTAAATTGGCAGCTTACCCTATTGGTTTTAGTTGTGAGTAGGGAAAGGGGCTGTTGGCTCAGAGTGATAATGGTTGAGCATCATCATTGCTGAAAAAATAAACGCCCACTTAAAAAGCAGGCACACAAGTACCAATTTTAGTGATTTTCTTCGCCATCAGCAACCAACTCATGCGTTGGCAAGCGAAGAAACCAAGATAGCAAAATCACTAGCACTATGATTAAGAAGCCTTTTACCCATAGGATCGGAGCAAAATAGATTGAGAAAGAAAAGCTCAACAGGATAAAAAACAAACCACGGTTTTTTACTTGTTTTGTGACTGCACCATATTCATGCCAATTCGTAAGTAAAGGACCAAGAGTTCGGTGTTCATGCATCCAACGATGGAAACGGGGGCTACTGCGCATAAAGCAGGCACTGGCGAGAAGAAGAAAAGGGGTTGTAGGTAGAAGCGGTAAAACAATGCCTAAAAAGGCGAGAACGAGACTAAGGCCACCAACAAAATTCAGGCAAAGTTGACGAATACTGATGGTAGCCTCCAAATCTTAAAAAGTAGCGTACCCATTCAATACGCGAATCACAGTAAGGGTTGCCGGTAACAAAGGCACTGCTAATAATACGCCAATAAAACCTAATAGGTAAAAGATATTGAATGGGTCTTTGAAATCTTTACTGTCTGACATGTGCTCTTTCTCATTATTGGATAGTCGATTTAGCTGGCTACCAACCCACTTTGTTACCAAAGCGTAAAAATATTGGTATAGCCACCGCTTTCCGGCAACTATACCTTACAGAAAGATTAACAAAAACCGATGAAAAATAAGGTTAATTGCTTGAACCTTGATGTATATCAAGGCTAAAACTAGAAGCCCCTAAACAACTTAGTGACAGTTGGCATCCAGAACGCACCTCTAAATCTTGAGTAATAAAGTTACGAATGCAGTTGTCCCCAAGCTGTTCGCCAGCCGCAATATGCTTATTGATATAGCCGTTTGACCACTGGCCATCTAGACCTGCTGGTAAAATCGATAATGTACCTTCAGATAAGTCTGCCACACCAAACAAAGCGTTGACAGGTGCTGCACATTTCGAGCATTTAATACCTTTTTCCAAAATTTCAGCCATGTCTTTTAAGTCAGCGCTGTAGTTTTTCAGATTCCTTAAGTAATCATGGAACAAGGCGCGAACCAATAAAGTGGTCGCGACGCCACCATTGTCTGTTGAAGATGAATCCACAAGATAGAATGCGAACTGGCCGTTCATTAGCCACGCATAGTCAAATACCAGTGGCATCACGTCTGTTGATTGCAATAACCGATAAGAACATTTCCAGCTACCTTGATCGGTATCTTTGTCGGGAAGTAGAGCATGAAGTAAGTCTTTCGCCGCACTCGGGTTCTCTTGTAAGTAATCTAAATGCCAATGAAGCTCTTGGTCTTCAGGGATCTCTCCTCCTCCATCTACGCAGAACCACTGGCTAGAGAAATCCCGCTGGTCGGTTAAGTGATCAAAAGAATCTTTAAGGGTGTTTTCGATAGCACTCGATAAATGCCCGTGATTTTCTATCGGTTTAGGCAGAAAATCTTTGATCCCAAAACGCAATGCTTTGGCGACGTCAGACATCTCATCCGTGCCTGAGACAACGATAAGTGGCAGTGATGGATACTCTAAACTCACTTCTTCTACGAGTTCGATACCATCGAGTACAGGCATTGAAAGATCACATATCACCAAATCTGGCTCTGACGTACGTAATTTACGTAGCGCATCCAAACCATCTTCAGCTTCTATAACATCGTAGCCCTGAGCATCTAAGTAAGCGCCAGTGATTCGTCGAAAGATAGGGTCATCATCAACAAGCATAATTAGCTTCTGATTCAACATTTCTTGCGCCGAGGTCGTGACTGGCTGACTGTGAGTTTTATACATAAGCTTCTTGCGCCTCACAAAGCATTTGGTGGATTTTTATTATTATCAATTTAAAGACATTAATATAAAACTTAGTAATAAAATGCTATTTATACAAATGATGCGGTTGTTAATGGCATTTCGTACTACATGTAGGATTGCTGTAAATAATGCAACAAGTTGATGTGACGCAAGCTTTGATCGCAGAGTTACGTTTAAATTAGCCAAATTAGTAAGAGAATGTGTCCGAGATTATGAAATTAGATGATTTAAACCTGTTTCGATTGGTTGTTGAAAATGGGAGCTACACGGCAACTTCACGTAAGACGATGATTCCAGTTGCAACGATAACCCGACGCATCCAAGCTCTAGAGGACTCATTGAACCTAAGGCTGCTTAACCGCCATGCCCGCAAACTTTCTTTGACCGAAGCAGGTGAGCGCTTTTTCCAAGAATGCTCACCGCTGCTCCAAAGGTTAGCATCAACAGCAGAAGAACTGACTGACGAGTGCAAAGGGGCTTCTGGGAAAATTAAAATCTCTGCGCCATCTAACCTCACCAAGCGCATGATGATGCCAATGTTCAGCGAATTCATGAAGTTATATCCTGAAATCAACATTGAACTAACCATGAATAACCTAGCGGATCAACTCGACCCCACTGAATGGGATGTCATTTTCCGAGTTGGGCCTCAGCGAGATTCTAGCTTAATAGCACGCAAAATTAGTGGTGTGAAAGATATTCTCGTAGCTAGTCCTGAATACTTAGCGAAGCACCCTGCTCCTTGTCATGCTGAGGAATTGGCCAACCATCATTTGCTTAAAGGCGCTCCATTAATTAAGTGGCAGCTTACTAATTCGAATGATGAGTCAGTAATCAATACCGAAAAAGGACGCTTCAACGCTAACACTTTGAACGTTGTAAGGCAGGCATGTTCGGAGGGATTGGGCATCACGTTGATGCCTGATGTTATGCTGCGCGAATACATTGAAGACGGCAGCCTGGTACAAGTATTAGAAGATTGGAGCGCGAACCCGCGAGATATTTACATGCTCTACAACCACAAAGATCACCTTCCAGAAAAAGTACGACTATTTATCGATTTTGTGATCGCTTACCATATTCACTAATTCTTATTTGGCTGGAATCAGTCCAGCAAAAACAAAAAAGCCAGAGCAAATGCCCTGGCTTTTTTATTAAAGGCGAATTACGCGCCTTCGTTATGAAGCTCTAGGTTCGCTAGATCTTGCGCAATTTCTCTTTGCACTTTCGAATCGTCATTACGCAGAGAATCAAGGAAATCTAAGTACTTCTGATCGATGTCACCCGTGACATATTCGCCGTTAAATACCGAAGTATCAAAGCGTGCGATATCTTGGTTGCCCATACCTACTGCAGAAATCAAATCTGGCAAGGTTTGGAAAATTAGAGCATCCGCGCCAATCTGCTTGCAAATTGTATCGTTATCACGACCATGAGCGATTAACTCAGTCGCACTTGGCATATCGATACCATAAACATTCGGGAAACGTACTTCAGGTGCTGCTGACACCATGAATACCTTTTTCGCCCCTGAATCGCGTGCCATTTCAATGATCTGCTCTGATGTAGTACCACGAACAATTGAGTCATCTACAAGCAATACGTTCTTATCTTTGAATTCAGAACGAATAGCGTTGAGTTTACGACGAACCGATTTCTTACGCTGCTGTTGACCAGGCATGATAAACGTACGGCCAACATAACGGTTCTTCACAAAACCTTGACGGTATGGCTTATCAATCGCTTGAGCAATTTGCAGCGCAATATCACAAGATGTTTCAGGAATAGGAATAACCACATCGATATCGAGATCTGAATATTCTTCTTTGATTCTATCGCCTAGCTTTTTACCCATTTCGACACGAGCACTGTATACCGAGATTTTATCGATAAATGAATCAGGGCGAGCAAAGTAAACAAATTCAAAAATACATGGATTAAGCTGAGGGTTATCCGCACATTGCTGTGTGAATAACTCACCATCAAATGTCGCGTAAATTGCTTCACCCGGTGCTACGTCGCGGACAAAGTCAAAGCCAACAGCATCTAATGCAACCGACTCAGAGGCAACCATATACTCAGTACGGCCATTCTCTTCACGCTTACCAAGACAAAGTGGGCGAATACCGTAAGGGTCACGGAACGCGATCATACCATGGCCGATAATCATAGCAGCAACAGCATAAGCGCCACGAATGGTACGGTGAACATTAGCCACTGCACGGAAAACATCTTCAGAGGTCACATTACCTTTAACCGTATCAATTTCGTGAGCCAATACGTTTAGCAATACTTCTGAGTCAGATGTTGTATTTACATGACGGCGATCTTTTTCAAATAACTTCTGACGAACTTCGTTCGCATTCGTTAGGTTACCGTTATGAGCGAGTGTGATACCAAAAGGTGAGTTCACGTAAAAAGGTTGTGCTTCTGAAGCGCTAGAGCTGCCGGCTGTTGGGTAACGAACATGTCCGATACCAACGTTACCTTGCAGGCGTTGCATGTGCTTTGCTTCAAAGACATCTTTAACTAAACCATTCGCCTTACGCAGACGAAAACGATTGCTTTCAATGGTACAAATACCAGCGGCATCTTGGCCACGATGCTGTAATACCGTTAAGGCGTCATAAATTGACTGGTTTACAGGCGTTGAACCCACGATTCCAACAATACCACACATGTCCTAATCCTCGATTTGCGACAATAACTGGCGCTAAAGTGCGCCAGATAAGAAACTAGATGTTGCTTGTAAATGCTCGAAGAACGGCGCAATGATTCGACTGAATTCAGGAACCAACTGCGAGCTCTTCCACCACTCTGAACTTGGGAATGCAGTAAACGCATCCATAAAAAACAACACTGCTGATACGATTAACACACCTCGAAGGCCACCGAAAACGACCCCAAGGATTCTGTCTGTACCAGACAACCCTGTTTTTTGTACGAGTTGACCGATGACATAATTAACTAAAGCACCGACAACCAAAGTTGCAACAAATAATGCTGCAATGGCGGCTCCGTTGCGGAACATGTCGTCTTCGATATTGGTAAAGTACACCGCTAATTTAGCGTAGTACTGACTGGCAATAAAAAATGCCCCAAACCAAATAACTAACGACAATGCTTCCTTAGCAAAACCGCGAACTAAACTGATCACAGCTGAAAAGCCGATCACACCTAAAATGACAAAATCTAACCAATTCATGAATTCTACATCTTAAGTTGGCGCGCATTTTAACAGAAAAAATGCTGACGCAAACGTTTTCTTATGGGTTTAGTGGTTTAAATTTGAGCAATTGACCTTTTGAACCTGTAATTTTTTCTAATTCCTTAATCTGTCGCTCAAGTTTAGATTTAGATACATCTGGTCCAATAATTACTCTAGTGAAAGACTTTTCTTGCTTCGTATGAGCTTGGAATCCACGTTGCTGTAAATCCTTTACTACGTTCTTCGCATTCTCAGCATTTTTTAGTGCCATCAACTGAATGATCCAAGCACTATCTTGATACTGATTTTTCTCTTCCACTTCTTTTATCGCTACTTTGACTGAATCATCGTTCGAACTTTCGCTCGCCGTTGATACCTCGTTATCGATAATCTGTTCTACCGGCGCATCCGGTAACGCAATATCATCTTCAACAGGTTCCAGCACTTCGAAGATTTCTACTTCGCTATCCAACTCAGGTTTAATCGGAATACTTGCGAACTCTTCTTTGTAGTGAAGTTTTTTTCCATCCAGTACATCAGGAAGAACTATAACACCGACCGCGACAAGAATAATGGTTCCAACTAATCTACTTTGAAATTTACTCGCCATCTATTTTCCTTTTTGTTCCCAATGCTCTAGCACCTCTCCCACTGTGTGGAAAGAGCCCACAACTAGGATGACATCTTCAGAGTTGGCGTTTGTTAGCGCAGTTTCAAAGGCTTTCACAGGGCTACTGAATGTTTGTGTATCAGGCGAAAGGCTTTTCACTAATTCATCAGCCGTAGCGGCTCTCGGCCCCTGTAACGAAGCTGGGTAGCAATGTGTTGCAATCGGTGCAAGTACATCCAATGTAGCTGGGATATCCTTGTCATGCAGCATCGCAACGACCATATGGATTACTTTGTTAGGGAATCGAGCCTTAACTTGATCGACAAAATACTCGGCAGAATGTGGATTATGCGCTACATCCAATATGATCGTTGGCTCATCACTGACCTTTTGCATACGACCTGGCAAGAAAGCATTCTTTAGGCCATTCACTACGTTCACGTCACTGATATCGAGTTCCGATGTACCTAACGCCATTAGTGCTGTCGCGGCATTTGGTAACGGCAAGTTAGGTAGAGGTAAATCAGTCAATTGGAATGCACCGCTCTGCCAATCCCACGAACTATCCGTCACTTGGTAAGTATATTGAATACCGACTTGATAGAATTCCGCTTTGATATCATCTGCGTGCGCAGCTACAGTTGCAGGAGGTTTAGGCTGACCACAAATTGCAGGCTTACCGCTACGATAAATACCCGCTTTCTCGAAACCGATAACGTTGATGTCATCGCCTAGCCAGTCAACGTGATCAACAGCGAGGCTAGTAATGACAGAAACATCGTGTTCAACGACATTTGTCGCATCCAAACGACCACCTAGCCCGACTTCAAGTAGTACAACATCAACTTTCTCGGTTTGGAATAAACGCAGTGCTCCTAGAGTCGCATACTCAAAAAAGCTAAGACTAACCTCACCACGTTGCTTCTCAATAAAATCGAACGACTCAACGTGTTTTTCATCAGGCAGATCTTGCCCGTTGATGCGAACTCTTTCGTTATAGCGAATTAAATGGGGAGAACTGTAAACGCCAACCGAGTAGCCAGCATCCAGTAAAATGGCCTCCATTAGGGCACATGTTGAACCTTTGCCATTCGTACCAGCGACAGTAATGATATGTTTTGCAGGTTTGGTGAGGTTTGCTTTAGTGGCGACAGCTTGAACACGGTCTAAACCGAGATCTATCGCACTGGTGTGGATGTTTGTTAAATAATCAAGCCACATCTCTAGTGATGATGTGGCTTGTGGAATAGGTTGTTGACTCATCTAACTAATAACCATGTTTAAGTTGGTTTGTTAGAGAGTACTTTACCCTTTTTCTGGCGCTTCTGGTACTTCATAAGCAGCTTCATTCGGTGAATCGTTCACAGAAACTACTAATGGAGATTTTTGATTCGTCATTTTAGCTACAAGACTTGCAACGCGCTGACGCATTTCACGACGATCAACGATCATGTCGATTGCACCGTGGTCAAGCAAGAACTCACTACGCTGGAAGCCTTCTGGCAGATCTTCACGTACAGTTTGTTCAATAACACGACGACCAGCAAAGCCGATAAGCGCTTTAGGTTCACCGATATTGATATCACCTAGCATAGCCAAACTTGCAGAAACACCACCCATTGTTGGGTCAGTCATTACTGAAATAAATGGTAAGCCTTTAGCTGACAGACGCTCTAGTGCAGCACTGGTTTTCGCCATTTGCATAAGAGACATAAGCGCCTCTTGCATACGAGCACCACCACTTGCAGAGAAACAAACCAAACCGCAGTTGTTTTCAATTGCAGCGTCTACAGCACGTACAAAACGAGCACCTACAACAGAGCCCATTGAACCGCCCATGAATGAGAATTCAAATGCACACGCTACGATAGGAAGGCCTAAAAGCTCACCTTTCATTGCTACTAATGCATCTGTCTCACCGCTGTTCTTTTGAGCAGCAGAGATACGCTCTTTGTAACGCTTAGAATCTTTAAACTTCAGTTTATCTTTTGGTTCAAGATCCGAACCTAATTCAACGCGCTCACCTTCATCTAAGAAAGTTTCTAGACGACGACGCGCTTTCATGCGCATGTGATGGTCACATTTCGGACATACTTCTAGGTTACGCTCTAATTCAGCGTGGTAAAGCACTTGCTCACATGAAGTACATTTAGTCCAAACACCTTCTGGGATAGAAGCTTTGCGTGAAGTTACGATGTTGCTTTTTTCTAAAATCTTTTCAAGCCAACTCATGGAAGACCTTTTCTCTATACTCTTCCGCTTGATTGCGAAAGATAAAATTTGGAATTATGCGTGGGGATTAAACCACATAAAACAGCGAGTGTAGATAAAAAACTGGTTGTACCTATTTTCTTTACCTATATTACTTGCCTAACTGGTAATTTTTTTGAACCTAAGTCCCACATTTAGTTCAAATTATCTGGAAGAAACAGAGGACCAATTGGCTCACGCGGTAACTCAAAATGTTCTGGATAATCGACATCAACCAAGTACAAACCTTCTGCTTTTGCAGTGGCTCCAGCCAGTTTTCTGTCTTTCGCTTCTAGTAGCCACTCTATCCAACTTGGTTCCTGATCGCCTTTACCTACAGCAATCAAGCTTCCAGTAATGTTTCTCACCATGTGGTGTACAAATGCATTCGCTTTTATATCAATCACAATGTAGTGGCCATGACGAGTTACATTCAAGTGCATGATATTGCGCCAAGGGCTGCGAGATTGACAGTGCACAGCTCTAAAAGATGTAAAATCTTTTTCACCAAGTAAGTACTGACCCGCTTCGTGCATCTTGTTTTCATCGAGATCACCATGATAGTGACTGACACCAGAGTTTAAAATGCCAGGTCGTAGCGCATGGTTAAAAATGATATAGCGGTAACGCCTTGCGGTAGCACTGAATCTCGCATGAAAGTCTTCAGGGACTTCTTTAGCCCATCGAACAGCAATGTCCTTAGGCATATTCGCATTTGCCCCCATTGTCCACGCAACCATTTTACGCGTCACGTTGGTTTCAAAGTGAACAACTTGTCCCGTACCATGCACACCAGCATCCGTACGCCCAGCACATTGAACTTCTACTGGGTGATTAGCCACAATCGAAAGAGCCTTTTCCAATTCTTCTTGGACACTTTTTACGTCACGTTGGCGCTGCCAACCAAAATAGTGGGTACCGTTGTATTCAATACCTAAAGCAATTTTCATGTTTCTGTTCTCTTTGAAAATGGGGCTCGAAGTATATACTCAAACGCCGTTATTGAGCCAGTCAGAGTCAAAAATAAAGGGTAGCCAATGCTACCCTTTGTTTAATGCTTTACCCATTATCGTCCATTAAGAGCGTCGATTAAGTTTTTCGCTTCTCGTCGAATCTCATCGCCCCCATCAACAATCGCTTCTTCAAGAAGTTTTATTGCTCCTTGAGGATCACTCATTTCGATGTAAATCTTAGCTAAGTCAAGTTTCCCAGCAGCTTCAGCATTGCTATCCACATCAACGTCACCAATATCTCCAATAACATCAGGGAATTCATTTAAGCCAACATCGAGTTTTAACTCTTCTTCATCAAGATTAGGCAAGTCACCGTCATCATCAACTTGAGCCATCAGTTCATCAATTGTCATAAACTTATTGTCAGCAGAGCTAGGTTCAGCCAAATTATCTTGCTGCCCCCAGTTCTCTTCTTGGATTTCAGGCTCAACTTGCTGCTTAGCAGACTCCCACACTTCTTTTTCTTCAGCAGGTACGTCATGAGAAAGACTAGATTGTTGATCTGGAGATAAACTGAAACCATTCCAATCTTCTCCACCCACTTCCAGCATGGCTTCAATATCTAAACCAGCGCTATCAATAGACGTCGCATCTAATGGCTGCTCAAACATCGAATCTACACTGTCTTGCACGTCTTCAGATAACAAGTCGGCAATTGCAGCTTCATCGAAGGTATCTATTTCCTCTGTATCGACTGATTCTAAAAGCTCGTCACCACTGCTAGCAAAAAGATCATGAAGGGCATCTTGATCAGATAGTTCATCATTTTCTGATACCGCTTCAGAGTCACCCGAACTTTGCGCTTCCGAGAATGCATCCGTTAGCGCTTCATCTTCTCCATATTCAGGTAATTCATCTTCATCTAGCTCCACTCCCAGCTCTTGAGAAACTGGTGTATCTTGCGGTTCGATATCAAATTGAGCGGCATCCGCTAGTGCATCTTCTTCGTTATATTCCGGTAGCTCAGATTCATCAACAACATTGTTTAGAGATTCAGAAGGCAAATCTTGTTCTAGTGAATCAAGTTCAGGTTCTGATGCTACTTCAATTAACGCGTCATCTTCGTTGAACTCTGGTAGCTCTAGATCATCAATTGAAAAACCTTCTTCTGCTGCTGGAGTTTCTTCTTGCTCCGCTGATAGCTCGGCTTCTTGCGTCGTAGGCTCTAGCTCTGACTCTTGAATCTCGTCAGTAACTGGCGCTTCATCAACAGCTGCTGGCTCTTCAACTTCAGGCTGAACATCAAACTCAGCTAACGCATCTTCTTCGTTGAACTCTGGTAGTTCTAGATCATCAATTGAAAAATCTTCTTCTGCTGAAGGTTCTTCTGACGTTGGAGTGTCATCTTGCTCCGCTGATGGCTCGGCTTCTTGTGTCGTAGGCTCTAGCCCTAACTCTTGAATCTCGTCAGTAGCTGGCGCTTCATCAACAGCTACTGGATCTTCAACTTCAGGCTGCGTATCGAACTCTGCTAACGCATCTTCTTCATTGAACTCTGGCAGTTTTAGATCATCAATTGAAAAATCTTCTTCTGAAGGAAGCTCTTCTGCTGTTGTAGTTTCTTCTTGCCCCGCTGATAGCTCGGCTTCTTGCGTCGTAGACTCTGACTCTTGAATCTCGTCAGTAACTGACGTTTCATCATCGGCTACTTGCTCTTCAACTTCAGGCTGCGTATCAAACTCAGCTAACGCATCTTCCTCGTTGAACTCCGGTAGCTCAAGCTCATCAATTGCAAAGTCTTCTTCTGAAGTAAGCCCTTCAGATGTTGGAGCTTCTTCTTGCTCCTCTGATAGCTCGGCTTCTTGCGTCGTAGATTCTAGCTCTGACTCTTGAATTTCGTCAGTAACTGGCGTTTCATCTGCAGCTACTGGCTCTTCAATTTCAAGCTGCGTATCGAACTCTGCTAACGCATCTTCTTCATTGAACTCTGGTAGTTCTAGATCATCAATTGCAAAGTCTTCTTCTGAAGAAAGCCCTTCAGATGTTGGAGCTTCTTCTTGCTCCGCTGATAGCTCGGCTTCTTGCGTCGTAGATTCTAGCTCTGACTCTTGAATCTCGTCAGCAACTGGAGCTTCATCAACAGCTAATGGCTCTTCAGCTTCAGGCTGCGTATCAAACTCAGCTAACGCATCTTCCTCGTTGAATTCCGGCAGCTCAGGATCATCAATTGAAAAGTCTTCTTCTGAAGAAAGTCCGTCAAATGTTGGAGCTTCTTCTTGCTCCACTGATAGCTCTGCTTCTTGCGTCGTAGATTCTAGCTCTGACTCTTGAATCTCGTCAGTAACTGGCGCTTCATCAACAGCTACAGACTCTTCAACTTCAGGCTGCTCATCAAATTCTGCTAACGCATCTTCTTCATTGAACTCTGGTAGTTCTAGATCATCAATTGCAAAGTCTTCTTCTGAAGGAAGTTCTTCTGTTGTTGGAGTTTCTTCTTGCTCCGCTGATGGCTCGGCTTCTTGTGTTGTAGGCTCTAGCTCTGACTCTTGAATCTCGTCAGCGACTGGTTCTTCATCAGCGGCTACTGGTTCTTCAACTTCAGGCTCTACATCAAATTCCGCTAACGCATCTTCCTCGTTGAATTCCGGCAGCCCTAGCTCATCAACTGAAAAGTCTTCTTCTGAAGGAAATTCTTCTTGCTCCGCTGTTAGCTCGGCTTCTTGTGTTGTAGGCTCTAGCTCTGACTCTTGAATCTCGTCAGCGACTGGAGCTTCATCAGCGGCTAATGGCTCTTCAACTTCAGGCTGTTCATCGAACTCAGCTAACCCATCTTCCTCGTTGAATTCCGGCAGCTCAAGCTCATCAATTGAAATATCTTCTTCTGAAGGAAGTTCTTCAGCTGTTGGAGTTTCTTCTTGCTCCGCTGATAGCTCGACTTCTTGTTCTGTAGGCGCTAGCCCTGACTCTTGAGCTTCGTCAGCGACTGGCTCTTCTTCAGCAGCAATTGGTTCTTCAACTTCAGGCTGCACATCGAACTCAGCTAACGCATCTTCCTCGTTGAATTCCGGCAACTCTAGATCATCAATTGCCAAGCCGTCTTCTGAAGGAAGTTCTTCAGCAGTTGGAGTTTCTTCTTGTGCTGTAGACTCTGACTCTTGAACTTCGTCAATAGCTGACGCTTCATCAAGCTCAGACAACGTATCTTCTGCGGTTGGAATTTCATCTCGTTCTACTGCTGGCTCTGACTCTTGTGCTTCGTCAGCGACAGGAGCTTCTTCTGCAGCAATCGGTTCTTCGTCTACTAACCAATCATCGTCTTGAGGAACACCAAATTCATTTGCAACGGCTTCAGGCTTCGGTTCCTCAATAATTTGCTCTATTGGAGCTTCTTGAGGCTGCTCCGGCTCAGAAGCTACCGACGTTTCTTCAAGAGGAGTTTCAGTGCTCTCGTCGTCGGCACTACTATCAAGTTCTAGATCTTCACTTCCCTGAATCTCGGGTGTGAAGTCGAAGTCTGCAGAAAAGTCAGGTGAAGATTCCACATCATCGATTGCTTCTGAAAGCCAATCTTCGACTGACTCTTCTTCTGGTTCTTTTATCTCTGCCGCATCAAGTTCGCCGACCTCAGCATCTACAAAACTGGTTTCTTCCTCTGTAGTCTCAGCTGGTGCAAAATCACGTTCTAAGCTTTGTGATTCAACATCTTGACTTGTAGAGCCAGCTTCTGATGTTGGCTCCACATCTAACTCAGTAGACGTCTCGTCAGGAATATCTTCGGTAGCAGTATCTGTAGACTCAAGTACATCATCAAGTAGAGCATCCGCTTCTGGCGCAGCTTCAAATAAATCGTCAATAAACTCTTCACTGTTGAATTCTGTTTCTTCTTCAGCTTGAAGTGTTTCTTCTGGATTTAATAAGCTCTCTTCCGCTTCACTTCCCTCTAGCTCATCACCTGAGGAGGTTTGCTCTGAATCATCAATGTTCAATGGTTCAGCTTCAGATACTGGCGCAGCGCTTTCATCTAACATTGCGGACTCAAGCTGCTCTTCAAAAGCAGGTTCTTCGATGCCTTCAGTAAGTAGCTCATCAAACGGGTCTAAGCTCTCAGAACTCGTGAGCTCATCCTCAGCTAAATCCGAATCCAGTAATTCATCCAGTGTCGCATCACTGTCTGGTGCAATGGCTAAATCATCTTCTACATCAGAACTACCATCTAATAGCTCATCTAATAATTCAGTGCTGCCATCATCTAAATCAAACGTTTCATCGCCATCAGAATCTAACAATTCATCCAATGTTGCCGTACTGTCATCTTTAATCTCCGGCGCGTCATCGTCCGTTGAGAGACCAGATAACTCTTCAAGCTCTGCAAATGGGTCGAATTCTTCTTGCTCTTCTTCACTAACCGAACTCGTTTCATCTAAAACGTCTTCAAGAAGATCGGTAGACTCGGCTAAATCAACGCTTTCATCTTCAAGTAACTCATCTAATAGATCCGTACTTTCAGGAGCGACACTTGGGGCTGGCGCTTCATCTACATAATCCGTTTCTTCTTCATCGGCAGGTTCATCAAATTGTGACAAGATGCTATCAATGTCGTCATCCGATGCTAAGCCAGAATCAAAGCTCTCGTTACTTAAATCAAAATCAGTATCTAAGGCGTCCGTCGCCTCTTCTCCAGTTTCAGCGCTTTCCGCCACTTGCGCGAAAATATCATCGATATCATCTGAATCAGTCGCAGCTGGCTCATCTGATGGTTTCTGTTCATCAGAAATTAGCGAGTCGATATCGAATTCATCGCTACCATCATCGTCTTCGGCTTCTGAAAGTAAGTCATCTAAGAAGGATTGATCGAGTGCATCTGCACCTAAATCTTCAGCTGGCGCGTCTTCCGAAAGCAATGCTTCAATGTCATCCGCTGACATACCGCTGTCATCTGACAAATCAAAATCACTTTCCCCGGATTCAGGAACCTCTCCAACGGTTTCATCAAGTGCGCGTTCCATTTCTTCAAGGCCAAGTGCCTTGTCATCGCCATTAACACTGATGCCATTCGCACTATCTAAATCTTCAAAGCCAGCATCAAGATCGCCGTCATCGCCAATACCAGCGAATGGGTCATCACCATCGTCGCCATCAAGGTTGAAATCTAGGTCGGTATCATCGAGCCCAGCGAAGACATCGTCTTCTTCTTCAACTGTGTCATCACCAAATAGTTCTTCAGAACCAGTATCGTCACCAAATAACTCGTCATCCAACGACAGATCATCATCAATATCGTCCATATCGTCGCCGAGCGCGATTGGTGGCATATCATCAGAGGCTTCTGGCTGTGGTTGCTGCTGAGTTTGCTCTGGTGCTTCTTCTTCCTTGTTCGATTTTCTGCCTAGTAACATCACGATGATGAGGCCAATCAACAAGCCTGGAATAATGGCTAACGCTGCAACCATCCAGCCATTAGACAAAAATTCATCCATTGCACTCGGCGCCATTTTCTGCGCTTCGGCTGCTTTACGGCGTTCTTCTGCTAGTAACTTTTCGACTTCACTACGGATTCTGTCTTCGTCGCTGAGCTCACCCTTAAGCACGTCTACTTCCGACTGAACGTTGGACAGCATTAAGCGCAATTGATGATTCTTTTCTTCAAGCGCCAATAACTCTGTTTCTGATACTTCTAACTGTTTCTCTAACGCATTGACACCCTCGCCCGCTTTAGGCTTTGGCATCGGTTTTGGCGCCATTGTTGGCGTCTCGACCTTAGGCATTTCTGGGGTAGCCGTTTCAACAACAGCTGGCTGTGGCCTAACAGGTCGTGGCTGTACAACCGGAGCGGGCTGGACTGACGTTGTACCATTTAGCTTGGCAAGATGAGAGTTCATAATCGCCACAGCTTGCTGCGTCGATGTGCTTTGCACTTGTTCTAACGACGGTACACGCAAATTGCTGGATGGCAGTAAGCTGTGAATATTTTGGTTTTCAAACGCCTGCGGGTTTAAGCGATAAATCGCAAACAAGGTTTGTTGTACCGAAACAGTATTAGATGGGCGCAAACGGCTTGCAATTGACCAAAGTGTCTCATTACTACCCGTTGGGCCATAGAAGCGAGAAGGCTCGTTTTGTTGAGAAAGAGTGTTGGTAGCAGATGGATTGGTTCTTTGAACAGGTTCAGAAAAAGTAGGAGACGTCTGAATCTGACCATTCGGTCCAACAACGCGAATGGTATCTGCACGAACAATAGAAATCTGAGTCGCAGCTACTAATGCTAAAGGCATTAATAATCGCTTAAAAATTTGACGCATATAAGGCTCAGTTAAGTGCTTGGTACGAATAAAAGTTACGATCTATTAAATATATCGGATAAATGACGCAAAACTATAGGAATGAAGACAAAAAATGTGTCACAGCAACAATAAATACAAAGAACTCACACCATATTGCTCAAGAATTTTTCGGGATGATTAAAAAAGCCCCACTGATAAGTGAGGCTTTGAATTTAAATATAATTTCGATTAAAAGTAATCGCGAATTAACACTTCTGCAATCTGGACTGCGTTTGTCGCTGCACCTTTACGTACGTTGTCTGCAACAACCCACATATTAATGCCGCTATGATGGCTAATATCGTTACGAATACGACCGACCATCACATGGTCTTTACCACCAGCATCACCCACTTGAGTCGGGAAGTCTTGTCCATGGAAAACTTCAATACCATCGGTATTTTCTAGTAATTGAGCAACTTGCTCAGCACCAATTGGTGAACGAGTTTCAACATGCAAAGATTCTGCATGGCCATAAAATACAGGCACGCGCACGCAAGTTGGGTTCACAGTGATTGAAGAGTCATTGAAAATTTTCTGAGTTTCCCAAACCATCTTCATTTCTTCACGTGTGTAACCATTTTCTGCGAACTCATCGATTTGAGGAATACAGTTAAACGCGATTTGCTTAGAAAACGCTGAAGGTTCTGCAGGCGTACCATTCAAAAGTTTAGCCGTCTGTCCAGCAAGCTCATCGATGCCTGACTTACCAGCACCAGAAACCGATTGGTACGTTGAAACGTTAATACGCTCAAGGCCAACTTCATCATGAATAGGCTTAAGTGCCACAAGCATTTGAATCGTTGAGCAATTCGGGTTCGCAATGATGTTACGGTTACGGAATTCAGCAATCGCTTCAGGGTTAACTTCCGGCACGACCAAAGGAATATCGTACTCGTAGCGGAATTTAGATGTGTTATCGATAACAACAACACCTTCATCAGCTGCGATTGGTGCCCAACGCTCTGAAAGGTCGCCACCAGCAGAGAAAAGAGCGATATGTACTTGAGACCAATCGAAGTCTTCAACATTCTGCACTTTTACCGTCTTACCATTGAAGCGGTATGTTTTACCTTCACTACGTTCACTTGCTAGTAAGTGCAGTTCACCGACAGGGAATTTACGCTCTTCAAGTACTTCTATGATGGTTTCACCAACCGCTCCAGTCGCACCTAAAATAGCAATATTAAATTCTTGGCTCATTGTTTCTCTCTTTTATAAAGTTGGCTTTACCATAAAACCGAGTTTAGCTAATGGGGCTAAATTGCAGCTTTCATCGCCTGATAACTCAATAGCGCTGTACTCTCTGCGATCCCAATATTCTTTGCGCATTTTGTCAAATGAACCTGGAGTCGCAATATTACGGCGGAACAACGCATCGTCTTTGCGCACATCATAGATCAACTGAGTCAAATTGTGCAGTGTTGCTTCATCCCAAGCTCTATCTAATTTCACTTGAGGCACAGGCGCGATAGGCAATAATTCACTTGCTTGCGCACGCTTGTCGTCACCTAAAAATTCACAATAGCTGTTAAAAATCATGGTGGTGCCACGAGCTTTGCCTTCAAGACCATAGCCAGCAACGTGCGGTGTCGCAAAGGCAAGTAATGGCAGCAGCTCCATGTCCACTTCTGGCTCAAATTCAAAAACATCAAGTGCGGCGATAAAGCCGTCAGCTTTCAATAAACGCTGCTTCAGGGCTTCATTATCAACGATAGGACCACGAGCGGCATTAATCAGGATTTGGTCAGAGCGCAAGTTTGCTAAAACATCTGCATTAATCAAATGATGAGTAGGATACTGACCATCTTTGGTGATCGGGGTATGAAGCGTGATGATGTCAGCTTCTTTCAACAGTACTGGTAGTTCAGTGAATTCACGAGTATCCCCTTCAGCCTGTTTTAGAGGGTCATTCAGCAATACCTTAATACCAATGCCTTCTAAACATTTTGCTAGGTAACTGCCTACTTGACCGGCGCCTATAATACCAACGGTCTTATCAAATACTGAGAAACCGTGTTGCTGAGCCAAAATCATCATTGCGCTAAACGCATACTCAGCAACGCCTACCTTGTTACAACCAGGTGCTGCAGTAAAGAATATCCCGCGCTGCTTCAGTAACGCTTGGTCAACGTGATCCATACCAGCTGTCGCAGTCCCAACGAACTTCAGCTTGTTAGCTTTAGTAAGCAGGGCTTCGTTTACTTTGGTCACAGAGCGAATCATCAGAGCATCCACATCTACCAAATCATCTGCTGTCAATGTACGGCCAGACTTTAATACCACCTCACCCAACTGGCTAAATAACTGCTCAGCGTAAGGCATGTTTTCATCAATTAGAATTTTCATAATGCTTTTAAATAGAAAGGCTAATATTAGCGATTGAAATGATTGTGCAGAAAAGGGATCTAAGTGTCGAGCGCTAAACTGAGCAATTTAGCAAATAACAGATAGAAAAATGCCCGGCTGAAAAACAACCGGGCAAATATCCAGAACAAAAGGATCCTATCTCGCTCTCCAGGAGACAGAGTCTGCGTCTGTTCGATCAGCGGTTAATAAAAACCAGTACTGATCAAGCTCTGGAAACCTTCAAATTTAATCGAGGTTTAGTCTTGGTACTTTTTGATCACTAGAGTCGCGTTAGTACCACCGAAACCAAAGCTGTTAGACATTACAGTCGTTAACTCTTGCTCGCGTGCTTCAGTCACGATATCAAGACCAGCAGCAGCTTCGTCAAGGTTAGAAACGTTAATGCTTGGCGCAATGAAACCATTGTCTAGCATTAGCGTTGAGTAGATTGCTTCGTGAACACCAGCAGCACCAAGTGCGTGACCTGTCATCGCTTTAGTTGCTGAGATTGCAGGGCTGTTTCCACCGAACACTTCTTGGATAGCACCAAGCTCTTTCACATCACCTACAGGAGTAGAAGTACCGTGAGTATTCACGTAATCCACGCCGTCTACGTCTTGCATAGCCATCTTCATACAACGAACCGCACCTTCGCCAGATGGAGCCACCATGTCGTAGCCATCAGAAGTCGCACCGTAACCTACGATCTCGCCGTAAATTTTCGCGCCACGAGCTTTAGCGTGCTCTAGTTCTTCAATAACTAGCATGCCGCCGCCACCAGAGATTACGAAACCGTCACGATCAGCATCGTAAGTACGAGAAGCTTGATCTGGAGTGTCATTGTACTTGGTTGAAAGTGCGCCCATTGCGTCGAACATCATAGTCAGAGACCAATCTAGTTCTTCACCACCACCAGCGAATACTACGTCTTGCTTACCCAGTTGGATAAGTTCCATAGCGTGACCAATACAGTGTGCAGAAGTCGCACATGCAGAGCTCATTGAGTAGTTCACACCGCGGATTTTGAAAGGAGTCGCTAGACAAGCAGAAACCGTTGACGCCATTGTACGTGGAACCATGTAAGGACCAACACGCTTAACGCCTTTCTCACGAAGAATATCAACCGCATTCACTTGGTTTAGTGAAGATGCGCCACCAGAACCAGCAACAATACCAGTACGGTCATTTGAAACTTGGTCTTCAGTTAGACCTGAGTCTGCAATCGCTTGCTCCATAGAAAGGTATGCAAACGCCGCCGCGTCACCCATAAAGCGCATTTTTTTGCGGTCAATATGGTCTGCAGGGTTCATCTTTAGGTTACCCCAAACTTGAGAGCGAAGGCCGTTTTCCTTGAACTGCTCTGAAGCTGTGATACCTGATTTACCTGCTTTTAAAGACGCTAAAACTTCTTCGACGTTGTTACCGATACTTGAAACAATACCCATACCGGTGATTACGACTCGTTTCATGTGACATTCCTATAATTCAAAATTCAGCTAGATGATAACTAAGAAGCATAACAAAAGTGGTCAGCTTTCCTAGAAATTCGTACAATCCCCCCTAACATATCGCCTCAAATCACAAAATGATAGATTTTATGACTTCAATTACTAATGCGGAGCTCGGCTGGAATGATGCTGGCACTCCGGTTTCTGACCAATTCGACGATGTTTACTTCTCTAATGTAAATGGTTTAGAAGAAACCCGCTACGTATTCCTAAAGCAAAATCACCTTCCTGAACGTTGGTCTGAGTTCTCTCAGCGTCGCTTTGTAATTGCAGAAACAGGCTTCGGAACCGGGCTCAATTTTCTAGCTGTATGGCAGTGGTTTGAAACCTTTCGAAAAGAAAATCCAGGTTCTGATTTAAAAGAACTACACTTCATTAGTTTTGAAAAATACCCTTTAAACAAAGAAGACTTAATCAAAGCTCATCAAGCTTGGCCTGAACTGGCTGACTATGCCAAACAGCTTCAACAGCATTACCCTATCGCATTGCCTGAATGCCACCGTATTGTGCTTGGCGATGGAGCGATCACTTTAGATTTGTGGTTTGGTGATATCAAAGATTGCATGCCGAGCGTTCCTACGCCGAAACAAGGCTTAGTCGACGCTTGGTTCTTGGACGGCTTCGCGCCCAGCAAAAACCCAGAGATGTGGAACCAAAATCTATTTAATGGCATGGCTAAACTCGCCAAGCAAGATTGTAGCTGCGCGACTTTCACCGCGGCAGGTTTTGTGCGCCGAGGGTTAATTGAAGCCGGCTTTGAAATGAAGAAGGTTAAAGGCTTTGGCACCAAAAGAGAGATGATTGCAGGTCAGTTAACTCACAAACTTCCTCATACTAACATCAAACCTTGGTTTAGTTTATCTGAGCCTAGTGACACTGAAGACATCGCCATCATAGGCGGAGGCATTGCCAGTGCAGCTCTTGCCAAGACTCTCTCTCGACGGGGTAAATCGCTGACATTATACAGCGAGCACTCTTCCGCAGCGGGCAATGCATCAGGTAATAACCAAGGCGCTATCTATCCGCTATTAAGTGAAGCCAAATCGAACGTATCACGAGTTTTTGGCCCAGGTTTACTATTCGCTAGACAATTCATCGACCAAGCAGCCCAATCTATCCCGTTCGATCACGAATGGTGTGGCGTGAATATTTTGATGTGGAATGACAGTTCACGTAAAAAGTTAGAGCGCATGCTCGAAAGTAACTTCAACCCATCTCTTATTTGTCGTCAAAACGCAGAGCAAACCAATCAAACCGTTGGACTCGACACAAATATGGAGAGCGTTCATTTCCCATTAGGTGGTTGGGTCAGCCCACTGCAGTTAACTCAAGGGATCCTCGATTCGTTGCAACAGCATGGTCGATTAGACGTGCGTTACCAACACCATGTCGACTCTCTAGAATGGTTAGAAGAAAGACAGCAATGGCAGCTGACCATTTCTACACCGGATGGCATTGTTACGGCTCACCACTCACAAGTGGTCGTGGCCAATGGCCATAAGTTTGCCGATTTAGCGCCAACAGCGCGCATTCCACTGACCCCTGTTAAAGGCCAAGTTAGTCATATTCCAACCACATCACAATTAAGCAAGTTAAAAACGGTACTGTGTTTTGACGGCTACCTAACACCTCATAACCCGAATAACGGCCACCACTGCATTGGCGCCAACTACGATAAAAGTAATATCAATCAAGAATTTGATCCCGAGGTGCAACAGCATAACGGTGAAAGGTTAGCGGCCTGCTTACCGGAACAAGCGTGGGCAAAAGATGTCGACACTAGCGGAAATCATTCACGCCAAGGTATTCGTAGTGTTAGTCGCGACCATTTACCTTTTGTCGGTAATGTCGGAGAATTTGAACGTATTATCGCTGAGTATGAGCAACTGCATACCACCAATGAATCAGATGTGACTCCAGTTGCCAGCTACCCTAACTTGTACAGTTTTATTGGATTAGGTTCTCGCGGCCTAAGCTCTGCGCCTCTTTTAGCAGAAGTGTTAGCGTCGCAAATATGTGGCGATCCACTTCCACTGCCTGCGGATGTACTAGAAGCGATCCATCCAAGTCGAATGTGGGTAAGACGGCTTCGTAAAGGTAAAGCGCTAACGGCAGGTTGGGTTGCAGACAAGCAATCACGACAGTCGTAACATTAAACGCTTTACTTGTTCAAAACGTAAAAAGCCCGAAAGGTAACAATACCTTTCGGGCTTTTTTACAAGATTGTTTATTTTTGAATTAGCGGGCTAATAGATTAACGCAAAGCCGCTACAGCTTCTTTCAATTGAGTGGCAATCTCATCATTTGTGATAGACCCAGTCTCAAAACTGAAGTTATCGTAGAAGCTAGGGACAGAAACCGATGCTTTAACGTTGCCGCCAAAGAAAGGTGCAGAACCTACTGCCGCGCCTAGTACCGTTTGAGCACCGCCAGGGCCTGGTGATGTCGCTAGGTATACCGCTGGTTTATCCGCGAATACTGAACGCTCAATACGTGTAGCCCAATCAAATAAGTTTTTGTAAGCTGCAGGATAGTGACCATTGTGCTCAGCAAAAGAAATAACGTAAGCGTCAGCTTCGCCTAAGTCACGAAGGAAAGCTTGCGCACCTTCAGCTTGGCCGATTTCTTTCTCAGTATCTTCACTGAACATTGGCACGTTGTAATTTGCAATGTCTAGAACTGTAACTTCAGCACCTTCAATCAAGTTTGCTGTATAAGTTGCTAGTGCTTTATTAATTGATGTTGAGCTTGTGCTAGCTCCAAATGCGATAACTTTCATGATGTACCCTTCTTGGTCGTTCTCTTTAAGTAGGTTCAGAATAACTTACCCCCAAATTCGAACAACCAGAAAATTCCTACAGACTCATTCAGATATTTTGAATGAGTTTAGAATCACATTTAGAACCATCGTTATGCAAGGTTTTGCAATTCAACCCATAGGTCGTTAACGATAGTACGGTCTGCTGGCGTTAATTCAGAACGCGCATCTTCTAAGCTTTGTTCAATACGAGTTTTCACTTCCGCTAAATCTTCAATGCCTTCTTCTTCACATGATGCAACTGAAAGAGAAATGTGACCACGTAAGTAACCACCAGCAAATAACTCATCATCAGAAGCCGACTCAATACGTGCGTCGATAAGTTCTAGAAGCTTTTCTTCGAATTCTATAATCATTGTATTCTCTTATTTCACGATAAATTGGCTAACACATAAAGGCTCGACTTGGTAATGATGACGAAGCGCATCAGACAGCATCTTCACTCTCACAGGAATACCTTGTTCAAATATCCCTATTACCTCTTTATGGACCTTATTCATAAAGGCCAAGCGATCAGGTTCAAAATCGCCGTGTAGATTGTCACAGCTAACATTAAAAGGAAAGCCTGCGCTTTTCGCGATAATCCATTCATAGGCTTGAGGGCGAACTTCAACTTTTTCGAACTCCGCTTGCACTTGTTCTGTACGACCATCTGGCTCATACCAATAGCCGAAATCTTCTAGCAAACGACGCTTTGGCCCTGCCACACACCAATGAGCAATTTCGTGTAACGCTGACGCGTAATAACCACGAGCAAAAATGATTCTGTGGTGAGGCACTTTTTCATCGGCAGGCAAGTAGATTGGCTCATCTCCACCTAGCTCTAACTTGGTGTTGAATGAATCAAAAAATGTGCGGTTAAAGATTTCGATAATGTCTTGGTATTGATGAGTCATAGCACTATAAAAAGGATGTGACGGATAACCGAGGCATTCTGCTTTTTTTTGCTGTCGAGGTAAAGCCCTACTTATCACCTCAGTATTACTAAAGCTAATCTGAAAGGCAGCTTCGAAGTACTAATTTTCATTCGCCATCCAGCTGCTTTGCCACTACACTCTCGCTTCTTTTTATATCCTGCAATTAATACCGTTCGGTTTTATAGACCTATTATCAAGAGATAATGCAATGCTACTAAGTGTTTTGTATATCATCGGCATCACGGCAGAAGCGATGACTGGCGCACTCAGCGCTGGAAAACAAAAAATGGACTGGTTTGGAGTTATGTTGGTCGCAAGCGCGACAGCCATTGGTGGCGGAACAGTAAGAGATATATTACTGGGTCACTACCCACTAGGTTGGGTGGAAAACCCTGAGTTTTTAGCCATCACCTGTGTCGCGGGAGTCATCACCACAGGGCTTGCAAAATGGGTAATCAAACTAAAAGGGCTATTCATTCGATTGGATGCGCTAGGTTTGATCGTCTTTAGCATCATTGGTACCAAAGTCGCGATCAATATGGGATTGCACCCAGGAATTTGTATGGTGTCAGCTTTGGTAACAGGCGTCTTTGGCGGCTTGTTGCGTGATTTGATCTGTCGCCAAACACCACTGGTTCTGCATGAAGAGCTATACGCATCCGTTGCGTTGTTGGCGTCTGGTCTTTACCTCACGCTGTTGGAGTTTGGAATTAATGATGTCACCAGCACCATCGTCACGCTGGTGGTCGGATACACATTAAGAATGGCAGCCGTTCGTTTCAAGTGGCGCTTGCCTTCTTTCCATCTCGAAGGTGAAGGCTCAATTCACTAGCTTTTAACTAAACTTCATATTCTGGTGCAATGAACTTGCACCAGAATACCTTACACGCTTACAAACCTAACCCAGCGTCGATCTCAAGTACGGCATTACGCATTCCAATGGATCCTTTTGAAAGAAGGAACTCTATAGAAGGGACGATATCTGACGCTTCAAGTATTCGTCCAAGTGGCGTTGAAGTCATCGCTTCTTGTAGCTCACCAAAGCCCTCTGCTGATATGCCCGCCTTCTTCTGAATTTCTGTCGCCGTTACCCCAGGCCTCACACTATTGATTCGAATACCTCTGTCGGCTAAATCTAAATTTAACGTGGCAACAAGTCCTTCGAGCGCTGCTTTACTTGCGGTATAAATAGATGAGTCGGCAAAGGCTTTATCCACCACAATACTAGAAACCATCACAACACTGCTTGAATGATTGATGACCGGGAGCAGCGATTGTAATATGAAAAATGGTGCTCTAAAGTTGATGTTCATCGTATGCTCGAATTGCTCTAAAGTGGTTACACCGAACGAGTTGGGGAAGTACACACCTGCATTCAACACTACACCGTCTAACTGAACCCCTTGTTCCTGTAGCTGCTTTCCTAAGGCGACGGTATCGTCATGCTGTTCACTGTCACATAGGATTGCGGTGACATCACCGTTTAATAGCGCTGACACTCTTTCTAACTTCTCAGCACTCCTTCCAGTAATCACCACATGATGCCCTTGCTCAACGAACCGCGTCGCCGCAGCGAGACCTATTCCTGCCGTACCACCTGTAATCAAATATGTGTTGAGTCCCATTAGTCCATCTCCTTGATTGAATTCTGTACAAGAATAATGGAAAGTAAAACGCTCAATAAGACACCAATTAGGTAATAGTTTAGTTCCAAATGGATACCAATAACCTAGAAACTCATAAAGTTCTGCCCTATTTAGTCGTATTTCGATTAGTCGCGAAGCTCGGGAGTTTCCAAGCCGCAGCCAATCAACTGCAACTGCCTCGTCCTTCTGTAAGTAAAAAAATAGCCCAACTTGAAAATATGATGGGACAGAGGTTGATTCAGCGAACGACTCGTAAGTTAGCTTTGACCGAAAGCGGCGAGAACCTTTTAAGGGTGACTGACACACTGCCTAGTTTAATGAATAGTGTTGACGAATTTATCTCTCAGCAGCAGATTGAACCCAGTGGCGTTGTAAAAATTAGCTGTTCTACCCTGATCGGCCATCGATACCTACTTCAACACATCAAAACCCTTATTCAGCGCTTCCCTGACGTTCAGTTGGATTTAAGTTTCGATGACAACAATGTCGACTTGTTAGACGATAAAATCGATATCGCGATTCGTATCGGCCACCTACCCGACTCTCCAATGGTGGCAAGGACGATTGGCTATAAGTCATGGTGCTTTGTGACCAGTCCTGAGTACCTACATACGGCTCCAATGCCTATACACCCTCGCGAATTCATTCACCATCAATGTTTAGTCTTTAAAAACAAGACTCACGTACACGACTGTTGGCCATTTAAGTCTGAAATTAACACAGTTGAATCTGTTCAAGTTGAAAGAACCCTAACGAGCGATGATGCTAGAGCCCTGGTCGAAATGTTAAAAGATGGTCTAGGCATTGCCATGATTGACCCAAATTTTATCGAGCACGAAATCAAATCTGGCGAACTCGTTAAAATACTGCCCGACTATTGCATTGAAGATACTGTACCAATTCAATTGGTGTGCTTGGGGAAAAGTACTAGGACGAAAGCCAGTAAGGTTATTTGGGAAGAGTTAGCAAAATTACTTCCGCCACATTTCATGCAAAAAAATAGCGCCCGTTAGGCGCTATTTAAATCGAAATGAAGCTTAAATCTTAGGTGTTTCTGTTGTCACACCAAAGTTTTGTCCACGATGACGCAATAGGTGGTCTAGCAGTACAATCGCTAGCATCGCTTCAGCGATTGGAACCGCACGAATCCCTACACATGGATCATGACGACCTTTAGTGATTAGCTGTGTCGGTTCGCCATCTTTAGTAATCGTATCGCCTGGTACGGTAATACTTGATGTTGGTTTCAGCGCAATGCTTGCCACAATATCTTGACCCGTCGAGATACCACCAAGAATGCCACCAGCGTGATTGCTCGTGAAGCCTTCAGGTGTCAGTGGATCACGATGTTCACTACCCTTCTGGCTCACAACGTCAAAGCCATCACCAATCTCAACGCCTTTTACAGCGTTAATGCTCATCAGAGCGTGTGCGATATCAGCATCTAAGCGATCAAAAATTGGTTCACCGAGGCCAACCGGTACTTTGGTTGCAACCACTTGAATCTTCGCACCAATAGAGTTGCCTTCTTTCAAAAGGTCACGAATCATTTGATCGAACTCTGGTACTTTATCTGCGTCTGGGCAGAAAAATGCGTTGTTTTCGATTTCGTTCCAATCAACTTTATCAATTGAAACGTCACCCATTTGAGAAAGGTAAGCTTGAATCTCTACACCAAACTCTTGTTTTAGGTACTTTTTAGCAATCGCACCCGCCGCAACACGCATTGCCGTTTCACGAGCAGAAGAACGACCACCGCCACGGTAATCACGTACACCATATTTTTGATGGTAAGTGTAATCGGCGTGACCAGGACGGAATTTGTCTTTGATTTCAGAGTAATCTTTAGAGCGTTGATCGGTATTTTCAATTAACAGACCGATAGATGTACCTGTTGTTTGGCCTTCAAATACACCAGACAGAATCTTCACTTCATCGGCTTCACGACGAGCAGTCGTATAGCGAGACGTACCCGGACGACGGCGATCCAAATCTTTCTGTAAATCTGCTTCTGAAATTTCTAGTCCTGGTGGGCATCCATCTACGATACATCCTAGTGCGATACCGTGACTTTCTCCGAATGTCGTTACTCGGAAATGTTGTCCGATACTGTTTCCTGCCATTGCTTCCTCAACCTATTCAGCCCTGTAAAATGGGCTTTACACTTTAATTTTTCATTATTTCATAGTGTCTTTATTACGGTTTGATGTAAACCCCTAAAGACGAGCAATTTGCCGATTTAACCCGTATAGAAAAAATTAACACGCATAAAAAACGCCAGCATATCGCTGACGTTTATTTTTATTGCTCGATAACTCTGTTTACTACGTTAGTCTTTGTAGATAGAGAACTCATCTGCACAAGCAACTAACTGTTCACGAGTCATCATGAATACGCCGTGACCACCGTTAGAGAACTCGATCCAAGTAAACGGAATTTCTGGGTACTGATCCATCATGTGAACCATTGAGTTACCCACTTCACAAATTAGGATGCCATCGTCTGTTAGGTAATCTGGCGCGTTAGCAAGAATACGACGTACAAGCTTTAAGCCGTCAGAACCTGCTGCTAGGCCAAGCTCTGGCTCATGAGTGAACTCGTCTGGCAAGCTGTTCATATCTTCTTCGTCCACATACGGTGGGTTCGATACGATCAGATTGTACTTTTCTTTTGGTAAATCACGGAACAAATCAGAACGGATTGGGAATACTTGCTGCTCCATACCGTGGTCTTGAACATTTTGCTCTGAAACTTGCAGCGCTTCTGTAGAAATATCAATCGCGTCTACTTCTGCCTCAGGGAAGGCATGCGCACACGCAATCGCAATACAACCACTGCCCGTACATAGATCCATGATACGAACTGGTTCTTCTGTTAACCAAGGTTGGAATTGTGCTTCAATCAATTCACCGATAGGTGAACGTGGCACAAGTACGCGCTCATCGACAAAGAACTCAAGGCCGCAGAACCACGCTTTGTTGGTTAAGTAAGCCGTTGGCGTACGATCGTTGATACGCTTAATCACACGCTCAACAATACGCAGGCGCTCGCTGCTCGTTAGGCGAGAATTTAAAACATGCGAAGGAACATCAATCGGCAGATAAAGAGTAGGTAAAATAAGTTGTACCGCCTCATCCCACGCATTATCCGTTCCGTGGCCATAAAATAGGCCAGCAGCGTTAAAGCGACTAACAGTCCAACGAATCACATCTTGAAGCGTGTGTAGTTCTGATACCGCTTCTTCTACAAAAATCTTATCCAAAATTGTCTCCGAAAAGCGCTACAATACTGCTAATTACGTTTCAAATTAGAATTCATAAGCTGATGAGCAAAAAAGACACCGACTTCGATGACGATTTCGCCTTATTCAACGATGCAGTAAAGGGCGTTAAAAAGTTGCAACAGGATACCATAATCCAGCAACCAAAAAGAAATACCAAACAAAAAGAAATTACTCGCACAGCACGACAAGCGAGTGACAGTGAGTTTTATTTCTCCGACGAATTCATTCCACACTTAAATGAAGACGGCCCAACCCGCTACGCTCGCGACGACGTGTCTAAATACGAAGTCAAACGGCTGAGACGCGGCGTATACGTACCCGATGTTTACTTAGATATGCACGGTATGACTCAGCAAGAAGCCAAACGAGAACTAGGCGCAATGATTGCTCACTGCGTAAAAGAAAGTGTAGCGTGTGCCTGTGTACAGCATGGTATTGGCAAACACATCCTTAAACAAAAAGTGCCGTTGTGGCTCGCCCAACACCCGGATGTCATGGCATTTCACCAAGCCCCTTTAGAGTTCGGCGGAAACGGCGCTTTGCTCGTTTTACTGTCTATCCCAGAAAAATAAGCCCCACCCAAATTAGGCGAGGCTGACAATTTTCAATGACTCATTCAGTGTTCACTCGGCGCATTAACAATAATGTGCCGTGTTGCCACTTGTCCCCTAATTAAGGGTTAATGTTCCACAATAGTTCGCCAGTTTGACGCTCTAGGTCATAATCGACACATACTAAACCTGATGTCGGAAACATTGGCGGCATCATATCTTTGACAAACTCAGCAGTAAGATACCCCACGAGAGGCAAATGCGAAACAAATAGCACACTATCAAGCTTTTCCACCTCCGCCAGCGCTAACGTAAAATCGAACACCTGATCCGACTCTCCATATGGCGTGATATCGTCGCACGTTTCAACTTTAGTGCCGGAAAATACCGTCGAGATTTCTTGCCAAGTCTGCTGAGCGCGCAAATAAGGGCTCACTAGTACCTTATCAAACTGATGAAAGCCTTGTTCCTTTGCTGCTTGAGCAACGGCTACCGACAGTTTTCTACCACGTTCTGTTAATGCTCTTTCTGCATCTGAAGCGGCAAAGTGTTCAGCTTCACCATGACGCATAATGAATATCTTCATATTTAATCCTATCGGCGTAGTAGCGGTTTTATAAAAGCAATGGCTACCTAGGTATTTGATTCTTAAACGAGGTAAATCTCGTTTCAATATAAATAATTATATCAAGTAGCTTGATAAAGAGTTCGACTTTCTTAACAATCTGATAAAAGAATTAAATACTCTTAGCATCAGCAATAAAATGCATTTATATCCCAAAATATAAGAGCAAGATTTGCACCAATTTATATACGGTACATAATTTAAAAATCACCACCTCTGGAGACGCCCTGTGCATTTAAGCCCAAATGACGAACATCAATACCGCTACCTAACCCTAAGTAACGGTTTACGAGTTCTTTTAATTCGTGACGAAGATGCGCAAAAGGCAGCAGCGGCACTGGCGGTCAACGTGGGGCACTTTGATGACCCACAAGACAGAGAAGGTTTAGCCCATTATCTTGAGCACATGCTCTTTTTGGGCACAGAAAAATACCCTAAAGTGGGCGAATTTCAAAGCTATATTAGCCAACATGGTGGCAGCAATAACGCTTGGACAGGTACAGAGCACACTTGCTTCTTTTTTGATATTGATCCAAATGCATTTGAACCCGCATTAGATAGATTCAGCCAATTTTTCAGCGCACCTTTATTTAACGAAGAGGCACTCGATAAAGAGCGACAAGCGGTCGAGTCAGAATACAAAATGAAGCTCAATGACGACTCCAGGCGTCTCTATCAAGTTCACAAAGAAGTCGTTAACCCGAATCACCCCTTTGCCAAGTTTTCTGTCGGCAATTTAGAAACTCTTGGTGACAGAAACGGCCAATCAATTCGCCAAGAAATTCTCGAATTCCACCAGAAGCAATATTCCGCCGATTTAATGACATTGACCCTAAGCGGCAATCAAGCGTTAGATGAAATGCAGCAATGGGTTGAAGATAAATTTTCAAGCATCGAAAACCACCAGCTGGCCAACAAGTCCATTACGGAGCCAATCAATTCGGGCAATAGTACGGGCATTCAAGTCAAGGTTGACCCAGTTAAAGAAATCCGAAAACTCATCTTAACCTTCCCGATGCCGGGAATGGATGAACATTACGGCACCAAGCCATTATCCTTCTTTGCTCACCTGCTCGGCTATGAAGGCGAAGGAAGCTTGATGATGCAACTGAAAGAAAAAGGTTGGATCACTTCTTTATCTGCAGGTGGTGGGGCGAACGGCAGTAACTACCGCGATTTTTCCGTCAGTTGTAATCTAACGCCAGAGGGCTTATCAAAAACGGATGAAATCACTCAAGCGTTATTCCAATACCTCAAACTCATTGAGCAGCAAGGGATGGAAGAATGGCGCTATTTGGAAAAGCAAGCCGTATTGGAATCCGCATTCCGCTTTCAAGAACCAGCGAGACCACTCGATATCGTCAGCCATTTAGTGATCAACATGCAGCATTACCCAGAAGAAGATGTGGTGTATGGCGATTACAAAATGTCTCATTACGACGAAGACTTACTGCAATCGATCTTTGCGTATTTCAAAGTAGACAACTTACGCTCTACGCTAATCGCACATGGGTTTGAACATGACCGAAGTGCAAAGTGGTACTTTACGCCCTATTCTGTTGAAGCGTTTTCAGAGCACCAAAAACAAGCCTTTCTCATCGTCGACCCCGGTTGGCAGTTCGTATTACCCAATAAAAACCCATTCATTTGCTATGAGTTAGATCCAACGCCACTCGAGAAAGAAAAACAGTACCCAGAACTAATTGAAGACTTAGACGGTTTCAAGCTATGGCATTTACAAGATAGTCAATTTCAAGTTCCAAAAGGCGTGCTTTACATCGCGATCGACAGTCCACACTCTGTCTCTAGCCCTCGAAATATCGTCAAAACTCGTTTATGCGTTGAAATGTTTTTAGACTCGCTCGCTAAAGAGACTTATCAAGCTGAAATTGCAGGCATGGGCTACAACATGTATTCCCACCAAGGCGGGGTGACATTAACCTTATCTGGTTTCAGTCAAAAACAACCCCAGTTACTTGAGATGATTCTTAAACGCTTCTCTACTCGTGACTTCAGCCCTGTTCGCTTTGCGACTATCAAACAACAGTTACTAAGAAACTGGCGAAATTCAACGCAAGATCGCCCTATTTCTCAACTTTTCAATGCTATGACTGGTATTCTCCAGCCAAACAACCCACCTTATTCGGTGCTAGCTGAAGCGTTAGAAACCATCGAAGTCGATGAATTAGCCCCATTTGTAGAAGCAATTTTGGCCGAATTGCATGTAGAAATGTTTGTATTTGGAGATTGGCAACAAGCCGACGCTCATAATATGGCGACAACCCTAAAAGACGCGCTGCGCGTACATGGGCAAGAATATGAAGAATCGCTTCGTCCACTCATCATGCTTGGAGAAAATGGCAGCTTCCAGCGTGAAGTGAACTGCGACCAAGAAGACTCCGCCATTGTTGTGTATTACCAGTGCCCAGACACAACACCAAGAAGCATCGCGTTGTATTCTCTGGCTAACCACCTAATGTCATCAGCCTTTTTCCACGAGATTCGAACCAAGCAGCAGCTGGGTTACATGGTCGGTACCGGAAATATGCCACTAAACCGCCACCCGGGTATCGTGTGCTACGTCCAATCACCCAACGCTGCACCTATCGATCTAATTAGTTCGATTGACGAATTTCTAAACGCTTTTTACATGGTGTTGCTCGAATTAAACGAGTACCAATGGCACAGCAGTAAGCGCGGATTATGGAACCAAATTTCTACGCCAGACACCACACTAAGAGGAAGAGCCCAACGACTTTGGGTTGCCATAGGTAACAAAGATCTAGACTTTAACCAGCGAGAAATTGTACTTGAAGAGTTAAAGACGCTATCGCGCTCCGATATGATTCGATTTGTCGTGAACGAGTTAAAACCTCGTACCGCTAACCGATTAATCATGCACACTCAAGGTAACGCCCACCACGAGGAAGATCCATTAGATATTGGCGTAGAAATTGGCTCAATCGACGAATTTCAGCTCAGACCCAAAGATTGTGGTCTAGGTTAATTACCATCGACATACATAAAAAAGCGCTTACCAATGGTAAGCGCTTTTTGTTTTTAACTGATCAATCTTTTACCGATCGCTTAGTAAAAGCTTTCGTCCAAGCCAGCTCTCGTCAGTAAACCATCACAAGGTGCGAATCGATCGCCGTATTTTTCAGCGAAGTCATTCATCATATCGACAAGTACTTTGATGCCAATTTGATCCATGTAACGGAATGGACCACCAAGGAATGGAGGGAAACCAATACCGAAGATCGCACCAATATCACCATCGCGAGCACTTCGAATGATGCCCTCGTCAAGACAACGAACAGCTTCATTCAACATTGGTAATACGCAGCGCATTGCGATGTCATTATCTGACAGTTTAGATTCAGGCGATAATTTCAAAAGCTTATACACTGATTTATCGACTTCTTTCTTCTTACCTTTGTAGGTATAGAAGCCTTTACCACTCTTACGCCCTTTTCGGCCGTCATTCAGCAGCACGTCAAATACATCAGGTCCTTGGAAGCGTTCACCTAGCTCATTGACCAAGATTGGAATGATTTTCGCGCCAATATCGACACCCACTTCATCCAATAGAGTGATTGGTCCAACTGGGAAGCCAAAATCTAGAACTGTGTTGTCTAGCTTTTCAATCGGCTCACCCGCAAGTAACAGGTGCGCAGCTTCATTCATGTAAGGTGCAAGAATACGGTTCACATAAAAGCCAGCACAGTCTTTCACAACGATCGGCGTCTTACCTTGTTTCTTCGCAAGCGCAACTACCGTAGAAATCGTTTCATCAGACGTGGTTTCATGTGGGATAACTTCTACCAGCGGCATTTTCTCTACTGGACTAAAGTAATGCAAGCCAACCACGTTTTCTGGGCGCTCTGCCTTTTCTGCAATCTTATGGATTGGTAGTGAAGAGGTATTAGTTGCGAAAATCGTTTCAGGTTTAGCGTTTTTCTCAATATCAGCAACCATTGACTGCTTCAAATCAAGATCTTCAAATACCGCTTCAACAACTACATCGATTTGCTTGAAGCTCGTAAAGTCGATACCACCAGAAAGCTGAAGCATTTTGCTTTGTAAGCCCGCTTTAGAAATAATCTTACGCTTACGCTGCTTTTCAAATAGCTTGTAGTTGTAGTTCAGTGCATTTAGCACACCATCATTAGATACATCTTTGATACGAACAGGCACTTTAGCTTTAGCGACGCTCACATGGCTAATACCTGCACCCATCAAACCGCCACCTAACACTCCGACTCTTTGAATTGCTTTCGGGTCCGCATCGCTGCCATTTTCTTTCTTCATTTCTGTTGTCGCGAAGAAAATAGAACGCAACGCTTTCGATTCAGAAGTCATCACCAATTGAGAGAACTTCTTCGCTTCGAACTGTAGGCCTTTTTCAAAACCGTTTTCTAGGCCGTAGCGAATGACTTCCAAAATAGCATCAGCCGCCGGATAGTTGCCGCGTGTTTTCTGATTCGTTTTCTTAGAAGCTTGTTCGAAAATCACTTTACGGCCAAGGCTGTTACGTGAAATCAGCTTTTCTTTAGTTGTCGCTTTATTTTTTGCTGCTGGACGCTTCGCTGGTTTTTGACCCGCATTTTTTTCTACGAAGCTTTTCGCTACATCCAACAACACCGTATTTGGTACACACGCGTCCACAACGCCCATTTTTTTGGCTTTCTTCGCGCGTAGTTGCTTACCAGTCAGAATAAGATCCAGTGACGGCAGCAAACCAATTAAGCGAGGCAAACGCTGAGTGCCGCCCGAGCCTGGTAACAAACCAAGTTGTACTTCTGGAAGTCCTAAACGAGTGCTATCCGAGTCGCTACATACTCGGAAGTCACAAGCAAGCGCGAGTTCCAAACCGCCGCCAAGACAAGGCCCGTGAATAGCAGCCACAACTGGGTATGGTAGCTCTGAAAGTGCCTGGAACATTTCCTGGCCTTGACGCGCAAGCGACTCCGCTTCATCCGATGTTTTACATGCATCAAGCATTCTTACATCTGCACCAGCAATAAAGTTGTCCGGCTTAAGGGAATGAACAATCAGCCCTTTGATGGTGCTTTGCTTCTCTTTCAATTGCTCAAAAATGACTTTCATTTCTTCAGCAAATGCCGCTTGTAGCGTGTTCATTTTTTCGTTAGGTACATCGATTGCCAGCCAAGCCAAGTTCTGCTCGTCAATCGTTAACGAAAATGCTGTTGAATTCGTATTTTCAATCTTGTTTGTTTGATCGCTCGTCGTTGACATTATTCCGCCTCCAAAATCATTGCCGCACCTAGTCCGCCAGCCGCACACGCTGTATTCAATGCTAATCCACCGCCTCTACGTTTCAGTTCACGTAGCGTTTGAGTCATCATACGCGCACCAGTTGCCGCAAATGGGTGACCGTAAGCAAGAGAACCGCCGAGCACGTTAAATTTATCCATATCGATTTCGCCAATGGCTTTAGAGCGGCCTAAATTTTCTTGAGCGAACTTATCGCTTGCGAACATCTTCACATTCGATAGTGCTTGCGCTGCAAAAGCTTCGTGCATATCCACTAAATCCAGATCCGATAATTCAAGACCAGTATTCGCAAGCACCTTCGCCGTTGCGTAAGACGGGCCCATCAACATGTCAGTTTCAACACCGATAGCCGAGAACGCATAACCGCGAATATAGCCAAGGATATCTAAACCTAACTCTTTGGCTTTGCCTTCTCGCATTAACATGACAGCCGCACCGCCATCGGTTAGAGGTGTACTGTTGGCAGCCGTTACACTACCGTACTGGCGATCAAAAGCGGGACGCAGTTTGGCGTAGCTTTCTAGTGTTGAGTCGTGGCGAATATTATTGTCTTCGCTGATCCACTTTTTATAAGGTTGTGGAAACGCCGTCATTACTTCATCTTGAATCTTGCCATCTTTCCAAGCTTGCGAGGCTAGAGTATGAGAGCGGTGAGCAAGGGCATCTTGTTCTGCACGTGTAATGCCGTGTGTTTTAGCCATTTGCTCAGCAGTTTGACCCATTGAAAGGCCAGTTGAGTATTCTGCAACCGCAGGAGGTACAGGCATCAAATCTTTAAAAGATAAAGATTTTAGAATCTTAAGTTTCTGACCAACCGTTTTCGTTTTGCTTAATGCCAATAAGTTCGCAGCGAGCTTTTTCGATACTCCGATAGGCAATACTGAGGATGAATCAGCACCACCCGCGATACCAATATCAATCGCGCCCGCCATAATACTTTCGGTTACATTAACTGCCGCTTGAAAACTCGTCGCACAAGCACGAGTCACACTGTAAGCATCAGTGTGGATGTTCATTCCTGTGCCTAATACGATTTCACGCGCAATATTTGGCGCTTCTGGCATTTGTACCACTTGGCCAAATACCACTTGTTCAATTAAAGCTGGGTCAATATCCGTTCGTGCAAGCATATCGCTTACAACCATTTTACCCAGGTCCACCGCGGGCACTTGGCTAAATTCAGTACTCTGGCGAGCGAATGGGGTTCGTAATCCTGCGACAACGGCAACACGCTCTCCCGAACGAGTTTTGAGTTCCTGTTTGCCCATGGTTTCTCCTTGAGGTTAAGAGGTCAGACCTGAAGCATTGTAAAGAAGTTGTTAATTAAATCAAACGCGCGTTTAAGTAAACGTGATGCTGATACACGACAATAACAATTACAGGCTAAACAGGTTCGACACCAAAACGGTCAAAATTAGGCAAAAAAAAACCACACAGAACTGTGTGGTTGGAATGTATATAAAGCAATTAACTTGCGCCAATTGAAATAATCAGTTTCCTGATTAGGAGAAAGTAAAGTCAGCCTTCAAAAGGAAGTGTCATCTTGCTCAACATGTTAATCAAAAATGACTAACTAGACGACAAGGTGTACTATAACTGGATCGAGGTCTTAGATTTTGAAGTAGATCAATTTTTAATACGATTCTACGATTTCCAGCGCGTCACAACGTATAAAAATAAACTATCCGCAGAGCAATAATGGAGGCTCATGTGTCGATAATTAACATGTTTGGAAAGAAAACTGCAAAACGTCCGGTCAACTCTGATATGGACAAACAAAGAAAATACGAAGCGCTTGTTCGTGCTTACCATCGTGATTTATTTCGCTATGCCTATTGGTTATGTAAAGACAAAAGCATTGCCGAAGATCTAGTACAAGAAACCTGCCTAAGGGCATGGAAATCGCTAGATAGCTTACAAGATGAAAAAGCCGCAAAGTCTTGGCTCATCACTATATTGAGACGAGAAAACGCACGCCGCTTCGAACGCAAGCAGTTTGATCTGGTTGATATAGATGACCATGGTAATGATGCTAAAGTCAGCGATGACCCGCATCATCAGCAAGTATGGTTGCAAGCCCAGATAATGAAATTAGAAGTGGAATACCGCGAACCGCTTTTTCTCCAAGTCATTGGGGGATTCAGTGGTGAAGAAATTGGTGAGATCCTTGAGCTCAACAAAAATACGGTTATGACACGATTATTCCGAGCGAGAAACCAGCTAAAAGAAATGCTGGATTCTGATGACACACTAAAGGGGCAACATAATGGATGATTTAGAATTTCGTCGTCGCGTTTTGTCGGATCCTAAGCTACGTAGCGAAGATATGATCGCCGCGGCAGCAGAAAGTGAAGCCAACAGCAAATTTCTAGATGACGTGCTGTCACTAGATAAACAAATTGCCAATGCAATGCATGTTGACGTGCCTGATGATCTCGCCGATAGAATCTTGTTCAATCAAACTTCCACTGAAGAAACGAATGTCGTTCGCCCTAATTTCGCTAAACGCGCAATGGCGATGGCAGCGTCAGTCGCATTTGCCTGTGGCCTGCTTGTTGGTCAAGTGAATTGGGGGAATGTTATCGTTACTCCCGCACAAGCGAGCTTAGCCGATACCGCAATTAAACACGTAATAGATGAAAGCGGTTTTGTGAGCGTTTTGGATGAGGAAGTAACTTCTCAGCAAATTAACGCAAAAATGCACCCTTTCGCTTACCAGTTTGATGAAGCATTCCCTTACCATGTTTACTACTTAAATCACTGCGGATTCGGAAAATCAAACGCAATGCACATGGTTTTCCAAGGTGAAAAAGGCAAGGTAACCCTATTCCTGACGGGGATTCCAAGCGATAAGGCAGTCGACTTTGACAAACAAGGCATGTCTGGAATGGTCACGCCAATCGACAATAGCAGTATGATCTTAGTGGGCGAAGATGGCGAAGATGTCGCTAAAATCGCTGAAAAGTTAAGTTCTATCATCAAACCTGCAAGTTAATCGTACCGAGGCTCAATATTCAGATTGAGCCTCGGACACGCTATAGCTCATTAAGTTCACATTCACCACGCCAATATCGCTAGAGTTAAAACTCTAAAAAACAGCATTTCCTATCATTTTCCTGACAGATACGCGTCATTTTCATAATTTTCCACTCAAAATAGGATGTGGTCGGATTTCTATATCGTATACTAGCGAATAGGATCAGCCACCATTGAGTATTTGCTCAAATAAATCGCCCTTAGAGGCGGAATAAAAAGGAATAAATAAATGACTAACCAAACGCGTCTGTTTAAAAAGTCTCTTTTAGCAGTAACTATTACAACGATGACACTAGCCTCTTCGCAAGCAATGGCAGCAGGCTTCCAACTTAACGCACAATCAGCAACCGGTATCGGCCGTGCTTTTGCTGGTGATGCAGTAATCGCAGATAACGCATCGGTTATGGCTCGTAACCCTGCAGCGATGGCACTATTTGACAAAACTGAGCTTTCTCTTGGTTTTGAAAGCATCACTTCAATGATTGAAGTGAAAGATGCCGAATACAACATTAACACTGCAACATTCCCCGTTGAAGACACTGACGATGTTGGTGATACATCTATAGCTCCTAATATTCACCTGATTGTACCTGTTAATGACAAGTTTGCGTGGGGTATAAACGCTTACTCAAACTTCGGGACTAAAACGGAATTTTCAGATGATTACGTTGCAACCGAATATGGCGGCTTAACCGACGTAATGAGTATTAATTTTGGCCTTTCTGGCTCATACCGCCTTAATGAACAATGGAGCGTTGGTGCTGGCTTAGACCTTATCTATGGTCAAGGCACAATGAAACGTACAGCGAATGCAAATCTAGGTGGCAACGACTTACTAAATGTTGATAAAGCTGATGGTTGGGCTGTCGGGTTTAACCTAGGGACAGTCTACGAGCTTGATGAAAATAACCGTTTTGGTCTAGCTTATCGTTATAGCCCAGAAATGGTCGCTGAAGACGATAAAGGGCAAGAAATTACATTACCGCTACCTGATATGGCAGAGTTTTCAGGGTATCATAAAATTGAAGATACCAAGTTCGCCGTACATTACTCTGTACAATGGATAGGTTGGGGTGATTTTGACCAAATTGAATTCAGAAACCTTGATGCGGCTACATCCCCAGTAGGTGGAGCTTCAGGTGTTTACGACAAACAGTATCAATGGCAAGATGGTTGGCACTACGCTATTGGTGGTACATACTACCTAAATGATACGTGGACACTTCGTACCGGTTACATGTATGACACAAGTGCACAAGATGACCTAACATCAATATCTGTACCGGATTCAGATCGTCAGTGGCTATCTGCAGGCTTTACGTACCACATTGATTCTGATTCTAATATCGATTTCGGCTTTACTTATTTAATGGGTGAGGAAGTGAAGGTATCTGAAAGCACGCAGATCAGTCCGTCGATTTCTACTGGTGTGAATGCTACCACTCAAGCAGACGCTATTTTGGTTGGTTTACAATATAGCCAAAGCTTCTAACAAAAGCTTTGAAAATCAGTTTAAAGGGTCGCTTTCGCGACCCTTTTCTATACGTAAAATCCAAGAAACATTCCCTTTACCTCTCTATTCCGGCGCACACATGTTGCCCGCAACGCATAATTTCGAACACAAGTGTTCGCTGAAACTTTGCAATAAGTATGAAACAATCAGTTAATTTACCTATAAAAGCATCGTATTTAACAATTTAATTGTTAAAACACTGTTTTATTCGAATTCGATTTTTAAAGTAATAACTCTAAACGTAGAATCTCGCTACTAAATTTAAATAGTTCAGCGAACAATATAATGAAAACAAATAAGACTCTCCTATCAGCCGCAGTGGCTTTCGGTTTACTTTCAACTTCAACGGCTACCAATGCCGCTGGTTTCCAACTTGCAGAATATTCAGCAACAGGCCTTGGCCGCGCGTACGCAGGTGAAGCGGCAATGGCCGACAATGCTGGCGCTCAATGGCGTAACCCTGCAATGCTGACTTACCTTGAAGGCACTCAGGTTTCTATCGGTGCAATCTATGTTGATCCGAATATTGATATCGAAGGCACATCCGGTACAGGTGCGACTAAATCTGAAGATTTTGCGCACGATGCTGTGATTCCAAACCTTTACATTTCTCATAAATATTCTGACAAATTTGCTCTAGGCCTAGCTGTCGGCACAAACTATGGAATGGAAACGGATTTAGGAGATGATTTCGGTGGCGCGAACCACGGAAATGAAGCCAGCGTTATCAGTAAAGAAGTCAATCTAAACGCTGCATATCAAGTACAAGATAACCTATCTATAGGTGGCGGTATCCGCTACGTTATCGCTGAAGGTAGCTTCGGGGCTAAAGCTGCAGCAGATTTCGCTCCGCTTGCTATTAGTAAAGGCGACACCCTGAAATATATGGAAGGCGATGATACCGCTTGGGGTTGGCAAGTAGGTACAGCGTGGCAAATTAGTGAAGAGCATCGTTTAGGTTTCACTTACAAATCTGAAATTGATCTAACTTTAGAAGGTTACGCAGAAGGTGCAGGATTCACTTTGCCTCAAGGCGTAAGGAAAGACGGCTCCATGGAGCTAGCTCTTCCAGCTACCGCTGAAATTGCGTCATTTCACCAATTAACAGAAACACTAGCAATTCACGCAAGTATTAACTGGACTGATTGGAGTAGTTTCGAAAAGCTAGTAGCAGACTTCCCTAGCGACCCATCGGTATTAATCAAAGAAGAAAACTGGGAAGATAACTACCGCTTTGCCATTGGTACAACTTACCAGATGACTCCTAAGCTAGCATTACGCTCTGGTATTGCATACGACACTTCGGCTGTAAGCGAAGAGCACCGTACAGCGACTATTCCAGAAACTGATCGTACTTGGCTAAGTATTGGTGCTGGTTACCAATGGTCAGAACAGCTAACGTTAGACGCGGGCTTTACGTACATCATTGCTAAAGATGCAAAAATGCTAGAAGACGACACAAGTTCAGCACCGTTCGGTGGCGACTTTGAAGGCGAAGTAACAGGCAGTATTTGGCTTGTAGGTATTCAAGCGAACTACCGCTTCTAACCTTTATCTTAGATATACAAAAAAGCTTGGTGCTATGCACCAAGCTTTTTCTCTTTCATCGATAAATATTACCTAGAAGTCTTCGTCTAGGTATTCGTCTAAATAATCTTCTTCCGCTTCATCAACTTCATTTGTATCGATTTCAGCTTTGAAGTCACGTCTTTGTATGTAGATTTCACGTGTTAGAGCATATGGATCTGGTGAATCATGCAGTATCGCCTCTTGCGAAGCCAACATCGCGCGTGATTCCATTCCTTCTAATGCCCACTTGCCAAGACCTGCCCAGAAATTCAGTAAAGATAAAGGTACATACATACCATCGACCGTTTCAGTGACTTCACGTGTTGTCACAGGCCCATAGCCCGGGACCATAAAGTAAGGGCCGTTCCCTACTCCGTAATGACCTAATGCATCAGAGAAGGACTTATCATCGTACTTAGTGATCCCAGCGGCGCTAGCGATATCGATGAGGCCTAACAAACCAAACGTGGAGTTCATCCAAAATCGATTAAAGTGATCAAGAGCCTTTTCACCATTGCCCATGAGCAAGTTGTTCACCATACTAGAAGGTTCATCTAAGTTAGATAAGAAATTGGAAATACCGGTACGAACTGGAACAGGCGTGTAATCAACATAAGCAAGTGAAACAGGGCGAACAAAGTAAGGATCGAGATAATCGTAGTTAATCGTCCACATCGCACGGTTAAAACTCTCGAACGGGTCATTCGGGTGAGATTCATCGACTTCAGAAGATGACGTTTGTAGATCGCCATCGGAAGATTCATTTTCTGGAACACTAGAACAACCTACAACAAAACTTGCTAGCAATAACACATAGGTCAGTCTAAATACACGTGTCGACATGTGGCCTTTTCCATAAGAAGTGTTTATAAAAAGAAAGGCCAGCAATCGCTGGCCTCAATCGTTGTAACAAGTTTATACCGAAATGGTAAGAATCGGAATGCCCTAGTATTGTTTCTCGATATTGATCGTCACTGGTTCACCCAATTTAACGACTTCACTTTCGCCATACCAGTCACCATCACGAGTAGCAACGTTACCGTCACTATCTAGTCTTGCGCGCACCATTAGGCTTTCAAGACTAGACAAATTACGGCCTTCCATCATGCTATTTCCATCATCAAGTACTACAGTACGAGGGAAACTGCCTAATGGGTAACGTGCCGCTGCGATTGGCATCGGTGAACCGTCTGCACCGTGCACTGAAACAATCAATACAGAATTTGGATCTGCATTTACTGTATCAGCCAGGTCCAATGTAACCGCTACACTTTTACCTGTTGCGATATTGCTACCCATCTTCTTGGTTGCACTTTCAATACTACGACTCAGCATTTCATAGCGGCTATCTTCTGGCCCAATCATTTGCTGCATGATACTCCAGTACTTAACAGCACCAGGGTAGTCTTGACGTTCAAACGCATCAAATGCCAGTAACGAGAACACTCTTAGATCGACGTAATCATTCTGAATTAAGCGACTAAGCTGCAGTCTTGCTTCATTTTGATCTGCTTCATCTGGTGAAAGCATGAGTGCTTGAGCGTAACCTAACTGAACATCATCGTTTTTCGGCTCTAAACGATAGGCATTTTTCATCGCATCGATAGCCGTATCAGCATCACGGTTTGCTAGCGCAATTCTACCTAGCAGCAACCAACCTGTAGAGTCTTTCGGCTGGTAATGTAAACGAGTACGAAGTGCCAAGGTTAGATCAGACATTTCATCTTCAGTAAGCGCTGTTCCATCTGGTGACATTAGCTTTTTAGATAGCGCTGGTAAGTTAGCACTAACTTCTTGCCAATGCTGAACCTTATCTGCAGCACCAAACTTCGCGTACATTCCGTAAGTCACAACTATCACTAAAGCGACTGAAGGAACAAGCACTCCCATCGTCGACATTTTAGTTTGCTGAACTTTTTCTTGTGTCGGAATATCATCTAATAAAGACTGTTTTAAGTCAGCAATCAGTTCTTGCTGATCTTCGACCAAACCTTCCGCGGTTTCCTCTTCAAGCTCAGTGAGTCGGTCTTTATAGAACGCTTTATTTAACTCGTCACGCAACGCTTCGTCATTGTTCGCTTTCTGTTTTAAAAGCGGCAATGCCACGAGAGCACAGGCTAAAAGAGTAAGAACAATGGTAGATACCCAAAATAGCGTCATTATCTTTTGTCTCCGTCGTTGTTCTCTTCTTCAAGTAACTCTTTTAGGCGCGCTTCTTTGTCTGCGTCCCAATCTTTTTTAGACTCAGCCACTTTCGATTTACCTTTGCGGCTACGTAATACAATTAAGCCAAAACCGAAGATTATGACTGCAAACGGGCCAACCCAAAGAATGGCGGTTGCAATCGTCAGAGGCGGATTATAAGTAACAAAGTTGCCGTAACGAGCAATCATGTAATCAATGATTTCTTGCTCTGACTGACCTTGTTTTGTCATCTCATACACTTTTTGACGAAGATCCTGAGCAAGCTCAGCATTTGAATCGCCAATAGTGTTGTTCTGACATTTAGGACAACGAAGTGTATTACTTAGGTCTTTGAACTGCTGCTCTTGATCCAAGGTTTCAAATTCATACACTTCAATTGCTGCCGTCGCAGTGAGTGACACTGCGAACGTTGCGACTAAAGCGAGTAGGAAACGTTTCATTATTTCGCCTCCTCTAACAGCTCTTGATACATAGGCTCAAGCGTTTCATTCCAATTGCTATCGTTTACATCGCCAACATGACGGTAGCGAACGACACCATTTGCATCGATAAGAAACGTTTCTGGCGCGCCGTACACACCTAGGTCAAGCCCTAGCATACCATCACCATCAAACAAGCTAATAAGGTATGGATTACCAAGCTCGTTTAACCACTGAACCGCTTTATTACGATCATCTTTATAGTTAAGGCCGATAATCTTTACGCCTTCAGCAGCCAATTTATTTAGGTATGAGTGCTCTGCGTAACACGTTGGGCACCAAGTTGCCCAAACGTTAAGTAGCAAAGGCTCACCTTTAAAAATAGCCTGATCGTATAACTTTCCTGGCTCTGCTAAATCTTCTAAACGAAACTCTGGTACCGTTTTACCAATCAGTACAGATTCCAGTTTAGTCGGATCATCGCCACCTTGGTTACGAACCAGTTGGGTGGCGAAAACCATTGCTAGCACCATAAATGCAATCAGCGGAATAAATAGAATTTTTTTGTTCATTTATGCCTCCTGCTCTTCAAGCTGCTGCTTCTTTTTTTCAGTTTTACGGAAACGGTAACGACGGTCTGTGATCGCTAAACCACCACCAATCGACATAATCAATGAACCAGCCCAAATCCAACGTACGAACGGTTTGTAGTAAATACGTACAGCCCAAGACTTGTTGTCGTCTAAACGCTCACCCATCGCAATGTATAGGTCACGAGTGATACCACGATCAATTGCTGCTTCTGTCATCATCGACTTAGCCGTTGTGTAGAAGCGCTTCTCTGCATGAAGCGTGTTAATGTACTTGCCGTCTTTCGTTATTTCGAAGTCAGCAATGTAACCGTCGTAGTTAGGACCGTCTTTGTCACGCACACCATCAAAGTAGAAGTTGTATTCGTTTAGCTGGAAGCTTTCGCCCGGCGCTAAACGTACATCACGTTCGATACTGTAGTTTTGAACCATTGCAATACCGATCACCGTTACCGCTAAACCGATGTGACCACACATCATCGCCCAATGGCTACGCTGTAGTTTCTTAATACCTTTAAAGAAAGTGTCACGGTGAGTCGCACGCTCGTACAATTCGAAACCGTGCATGCTAATGATCCATAGCGCCATTACCCAACCGATAAACGCCATCGTGTTAAAGCGTTCCGCCAAAAGAACCACAAACAGTGCGCCTAGGCCAAATGAAATAGCGCCGGACACCAACATTGGCTTGATCAACTTAGATAAGTTGTCACGCTTCCAACGGATCAGTGGACCGATACCGAGCAAGAACGAGAACGGGATCATCAACCATGCGAACAGCATGTCGAAGAACGGTGCACCAATAGATACTGAACCTAAACCAATCTGTTTATGAACTAGCGGTAATAACGTACCAACCAACACCACAACAAGTGCTGCGATAAGAAGGATATTGTTACCTAGCAATGCATTTTCACGAGAAACAAGGTCGAAGTTTCCGCGTACGCGGACCGCCGCACCTTTAACTGCGAATAATAGTAATGAACCACCGATTACGAAGACTAAGAAGCCTAAGATAAACATGCCGCGCGCTGGATCTGAAGCAAATGCGTGAACAGATACAAGAATGCCCGAACGAACTAGGAAGGTACCTAATAAGCTCAATGAGAATGCAGAGATTGCTAGTAGTACAGTCCACGCCTTAAATGTGCCGCGCTTTTCTGTCACAGCTAAAGAGTGCATTAGAGCAGTACCTGCCAACCAAGGCATGAATGACGCGTTTTCTACTGGATCCCAGAACCACCAGCCGCCCCAGCCAAGTTCATAGTAAGCCCACCATGAACCTAGAGCGATACCTAGTGTTAGGAATAACCATGCAGCGGTAGTCCACGGACGAGACCAACGAGCCCAAGCAGTATCTAATCGACCTGACATCAAAGATGCAATAGCAAAAGAGAACGCAACCGAGAAGCCAACGTAACCCATGTAAAGCATTGGCGGGTGAATAATCAAACCCGGATCTTGAAGCAATGGGTTCAAGTCACGACCATCTACCGGGAAGAAAGGTAGTGTTCGGATGAACGGGTTCGATGTCACGATAATGAACAGCAAGAAGCCAACAGTGATTAGGCCCATGATAGCCAATACACGTGCAACAGATTCTTGAGGCATACCACGGCTAAACGTAGCAACCGCTACTGTCCAACCTGCTTGAATCAATACCCAAAGCAATAGTGAGCCTTCATGAGCGCCCCAAACTGCGGTAATACGATAGTACCAAGGAAGCTGCGTATTCGAGTTATTCGCGACATATTCGACGGTAAAGTCGTTGGTATAGAATGCATAACATAAAATAACAAACGACAGAGCGAGGAATAAGAACATCCCCCAAGATAGTGGTCTTGCGCTATTCATTAGCATAGTGTTGTTTTTAGCTGCACCGTATAACGGCAGCACGCTCAACAACAAAGCTAAGCCTAGCGAAAGGATCATGGCAAATTGGCCAATCTCAGCGATCATTTCGCGCTTCCTTCTTTTTGCTCAGAAGAATATTGCAATGGTTCATGAGTCTTCTTCATTGCTTCTGCCACTTCAGTTGGCATGTATTCTTCATCGTGTTTTGCAAGTACTTCGAACGCTTCAATCGTTGTCGCATCTTTTAGTACGCCTTGAGCTACGATGCCTTGACCTTCACGGAACAAATCTGGAAGGATGCCATCGTAGTAAATAGTGACTTTCGGGCCTACATCAGCCAGGTCGAAACTCACACGCAGTGATTCTTGGTCACGCTTAACAGAGCCAACTACTACCATGCCACCAATACGGAGTCTTTGTCCGACTTCAGGCTTAGTACCGTCTGGTTTACCGTTCACTAATTCAGTTGGGGTATAGAACAAGTCCATATTCTGATTCAGTGCATAAACCATCAAACCGACAGTGGCACTAATACCCAAAAAGATAGCTAATACGATCCCTAGCCTCTTTTTACGTCTTGGATTCATAGAGTGTTCTCCATATTTTTTGCTGCATCGATTCGCGCTTGGCGATCAATTTTAGCCTGTACTTCATTTAGCAATTTTTTGCCACGACGAATGCTCACGATGTATAGAATAAACATCGACAAATAGGTGATTCCAAATGCGCTCCACACATAAGAGGCATAACCTCCCATAGCAAAGAAATCACTCAGAGATTCAAAATACATATTTAATTACCTCACTGAGCTTTTTCAGCTGCAAGTTTACGAACCCAAGGGCGATGACCTTCTTTACTGATGATTTCATTTCTGAAACGAACCATAGTCAAAGCGCCAAAGAAGAACGCAAAACCGAAAATATTTAATAGAAGTGGCCATAACATATCGCTAGAAATGGATGGCTTCGCGAATTTGGTGATCGTTGCACCTTGGTGAAGTGTATTCCACCACTCAACAGAGAAGTGAATGATCGGTAGATTGATTACGCCAACAATGGCCAAAATACCTGCTGCTTTCGCCGCAGTCTTTTGGTCGTCGAATGCGTGATAAAGCGCGATAACACCAAGATACAAAAATAGAAGAATGAGTTCAGAGGTTAAACGGGCATCCCATACCCACCAAGCACCCCACATAGGTTTACCCCAAACCGCACCCGTCAATAGAGCGATAAAAGTAAACACAGCACCAATTGGCGCCATAGCGAGAGCGGCCATGTCTGACAACCTTACTTGCCACACTAAGCCGATAAAGGCAGCGATTGCCATCGACATGTATACGCCCATCGACCAGATAGCAGAAGGAACGTGAATGTAGATGATTCGGAAACTATCGCCCTGCTGGTAATCAGAAGGAGCAAAAGCTAGCCCCCATACTGTGCCAACCGATAAGCACAATAAGGCCAATACTGAGAACCAAGGTAGAAGCTTACCTGCCAACTGGTAGGAAGTTTCTGCTTTGGCGTAGGGATGTAGCCATTTCCACATATTTTTTCTCACTCTTACTTCATATTGCTTACAGCATATTTCTTACTGCAATTATTATATTTTTAAGACGACTCTATGAGTCTTATATTTCGAATTAGTTCACGCTCACACGTAAAGCGGCACTTATCGCAAACGGGGTCATAGTCATAGCCCCAACAAACATCGCACCCAAAATCGCAAGCTGTCCGTTATACGCGACACCAAGAGCTGCCGCATCGATGGCTGACGTGGCAAAAATTAAGATTGGTATGTACAAAGGCAGTATTAACAAACTCAGTAATACCCCACCCTTTTGTAACCCAACGGTCAACGCCACGCCTATCGCTCCAATAAAGCTCAGTGCCGGAGTGCCTACAAGAAGAGTAAGCACGACAGAGAGCCAAGTATCGAAGTTTAAAGATAACAAAACCGCCAATAATGGGCTGATGAGGATTAATGGTAATCCAGTCAATAACCAGTGCGCTATGACCTTGGACAATACTACCAACTGCAACGGGATGGGCATCAGCATCATTTGTTCTAATGATCCGTCTTGAAAATCATCCCTAAATAATCGTTCTAAAGACAACAAAGCCGATAAGAGCGCAGCTACCCAAACAATACCTGCCGCAATTCGAGCTAAGAGGTTTGGCTCAGGCCCAATACTCAAAGGAAACAATGTGATCACTATGATAAAAAACCACAGAGGGTTAAAAATGTCGGCCTGACGGCGAAAAGCAATCAATAGCTCACGACGAATGATCGTTGTCATTGAAGAAATCATTTTACTCACCCAGTTTTATTTTTTTTAGTTTCGGGCTATCAGCAAACATGTCTTGGTGAGTGGTTAATAAAACGATTCCACCACTTTCTGCATGTTTCATGAATAACGACTCTAGAACTTTCACACCTTGCTTATCAATTGCGGTCAAAGGCTCATCTAGAATCCAAAGTTTTTGCTTACTTAACCACAAACGGGCTAGCGCGACTCGTCGCTGTTGACCTGCCGATAGCTGGCCAGCAGGTACATCCTCTCGCCCTGCCAATCCGACTTGGGTCAGAGCAAAATAGATATCGTCTTTGGTTGAGGTCGAGCTATGAATAGACTGATAGAAATGTAAGTTTTCGTACGCACTCAACTCTCTTTTGACGCCTGTCTGGTGACCTAGAAACAATAAATCTTGATGGTACGCATCACGATTAGATTGAATCGACTCACCTTTCCACGCAATTGAACCCTCATCTCGGTCTCCCAACCCAGAGATAATCCTGAGTAAGGTCGTTTTACCAGTACCATTTCGACCTTCGACTTGCACAAGATCCCCAGCTTGAAGCTGGAATGATAAAGATTCAAATAAGACTCTTTCGTCACGAATAGCGGTTAAGTTTGAGACTTCTAACATGCGTACAATTGGTATGAAAATGAGATTGCTATAGTAGCACAGCAAATAGGGCACAAAATAGGACTAGCGGTTGAGGAATGAACAAACTCCGTAAGAAACTGTTAATGTGTCATCACAATTTACACATTTACCGACTTACGCGTTATTTCTCGCCGGAACAATCACTTAGATACATCGTTCTATAAATAGAATACCGAAAACAAAAAAAGAAGCCGAAGCTTCTTTTCTAAAATGTAACTGTTTGATATTCCGAATATCACCGCCGATGTTTTCGACGAGGTGGAACTTCATTTGCTTCCTGAGCGTGTGTCGGATTACTGCGCAACGGTGGCACTTTTTCCTTTCCTGCAAGCTTATTTTGCAAAGACATCATAAGCTCCGCTTCTGCTTTCGGAAGTTCACACTCTTCAATCAGTTCATTAATACCAGCCCCGAGCTGTACCATTTTGGTCGCTCGTGTATAAAGCCTACCATCCGTGTCTGCGTGTTCTAGTTCAACAACTCTTTCATTTAAGTGCTGAATGATATCTTGCTGCTCAGTAACTCGCTGGCCCAAGCCAACCACAACAGAACGGACTTCAAGAAGTTGCTTACTGGATTTTTGTAGTTCTTTCTCAAGCGCTCGCACGTGTTGGCGAGACTGTTGCACTTGCTGCTGCAATACTGATTTGATACGAATAAGTACGACAGCAAACAACAGTACAATAATACTAATACCGCCTATAAGCAGTATCGGGCTTGAAAGCATTGCCTCATCCATTATAGGTGAGCCATTTCATCCCATTCTTCGTCGCTAAGTAGCTTGTTCAAATCAACAAGGATAAGAAGCTTACCATCACGGTTACTTACACCTTGGATGAACTTAGCACTTTCATCAGTACCTACACTTGGTGTGGTATCAATTTCAGAAGAACGTAGGTAAACCACTTCAGCCACGCTATCAACTAAGATACCAATTACTTGGCGCTCAGATTCGATTACGATGATACGAGTATTATCCGTGATCTCACCTTGCATTAGGCCGAAACGTGAACGAGTATCGATAACTGTAACAACATTACCACGTAGGTTAATAATACCTAATACATAGTCAGGAGCACCTGGTACCGGAGCGATTTCACTATAACGAAGAACTTCACGTACTTGCATTACGTTAATGCCGTACGTTTCTTCTTCTAGTTGGAATGTCACCCACTGAAGTACTTCATCATTACCCTGATCTTTTCTTACTTCTACTTCGTTCGTTTGAGACATATTTAATCCTCTTAATGTCGTTCCCGACTCACTATTATTAATCTAATGCTTTTACATCTAGCCCTGCATTAAGCATAGCTATTAATGCTTCAACATGAATCAAAGCACACATTTTTTCTTTGACCATACCGGCAAGCCAAGGGCGTTTCCCCGCTTGCTCTCGCCAGCGTACTTTCTCAGTATTGAGTAACTCTGTACCTTTAAGCTCAGTACTTGCGAGCCCCCATAGGCTTTCGCCTAACATTACAATATATTGATAATTTTCTTTATAAGAATCATCAACTAATTTTTCAGGCATCACCCACTTAGCGGTATCGACAACATCAAGTTGATTGTCGCGATTGGTTTGTAAACCTAAATACCAAGCAGGTCGACCTATTAAATTACTTAAATCGGCCAGTTTGTGAATTCCACCAAGCTCGTCGAGAGGCACAGCAAAAGTCACACCGTTAACATCAAAATACAGGACTTGGAAGTCTTCCTGCCTAACGGTACTTTCCCAAGTTGTTAGGCTGTCGCTGCCGCCAGTTTGAGTTTCCGGTTCAACAGCTATTTCTGGTTCAGCGTTGTCAACAACAGGCTCAATTACTTCCTGCTCAATGACCACCTCTTCTTCAATGTCCCAGCCCTGAATTTCTTCAACGGTTTCTACATCTTCAACAACAGGCTCAGCGACTTCTTCTACTGCTGTGACCTGAGCAAGTTGTTCAGTATTTTGATCAATGACCTCTTCGAGGTTCAGCTCAGCGACAACATTGGTTGATTCCAACTGACTCAATAACTTTTGAACATCATCAAGGTTCGGTACTTCTAGCTCTTCTGCTTTGATCTCAGAATAAGTGCTAAAAGTACTCGGCTGAGGTTGAGGCTCTGGCTCTGGCTCTGGCTCTGGCTCTGGCTCTGGCTCTGGCTCTGGCTCTGGCTCTGCAGATGATATATCTACAATATTCTCGTCAAGCAATTCTTCAACGGCTTCCGGAGTTTCGTCCAATAAAGCGGTGAAATAGTCGTCGAGCGCTTGCTCGCTTGAAAGGCTGTTAAAGTTGCTCATCTATTGCCAGCCTCTCAAGATAAATAAGCAGCTGCTTGTAAGCAAACACGCCACGACTCCCAGAAGCAAAATGAGAAGCGGGTAAACGCTTCAAACTCGCGTCTCTGAACTTGGTATCAATCGGAACGGCAGACGACCAAACTTGGTCTGGGTAATCATTTTTAAGCTGGGTTAACGTCTGTAAAGATGCCTTTGTACGTTTGTCGTACATAGTCGGTACGATCGTCACTTTAAAAGGATCTTTACGCGACTTCTGCATTATAGTCAGCGTTCTGACCATACGCTCCAAGCCTTTCATCGCTAAGAATTCAGTTTGAACTGGAATCAAGATACGATCACTGGCTGCCAACGCGTTAACCATCATGACCCCTAAAATAGGTGGGCAATCGATCAACACATAGTCATAGTCATTTTGAAGGGCATGCAACGCACGCTTTAGAATAAGCCCCATACCACTTCGATTACCCATCACACGATCTAACGTAGCTAAAGACATATGAGCAGGAATGATATCAATCCCTTCTACCCCAGTTTTTAGCAGTAATGGTTTAACGCTCTGAGGGGAGTATTCTTTTAATTGAAACAAGTCAAACAAACTGGCTTCAACCGAATCCGAATCAAAGCCTAAGTAAGTTGTTAGTGATGCGTGCGGATCAGTATCGACAAGTAAAACGCGATGCCCTTTTTGACTCAGTAAGCCAGCAAGCGTAACCGTCGTTGTCGTTTTACCGACTCCACCTTTTTGGTTTGCAACACTCCAAACAATCATGAATAGTCCCTAGGCCTGCCCGACTTCAACAAGCATTCGCTCGGCAATTCTATCAAGAGGCAGATCTTCAGTTGAAATGCCCGCCTTAGCTACTGCTTGTGGCATGCCATATACAACGCAGCTATCTTCGTCTTGTGCCCAAATCGTTGCGCCAGCTGATTTCAACATACGTGCGCCTTCACGACCATCCGCACCCATTCCGGTCAAGACCATAGAAAGTACTTTGTCGTTGTAAATTTTAGCTGCTGAGCCAAACGTTACATCAACACATGGCTTGTAGTTCATGCGTTCGCCGCCATCGATAATTCTAAGGCGTGCAGAACCTGGTCGACCATCTATCATCATTTGCTTGCCGCCTGGAGCTAAATACGCAACACCCGGTTTCAGTACATCACCATCTTCTGCTTCCTTCACCTGAATCTTACATAGAGTATTCAAGCGGCTTGCGAACGCAGCGGTAAAGGTCGCCGGCATATGTTGAATCAACACTATAGGATGTGGGTAATTCGCAGGTAAGCGCGTCAGAATTTTCTGCAGTGCAACTGGCCCGCCGGTAGACGTACCAATCGCCGTTAGCTGATATTTTTTACCCGAAGCTTTAAAGCGAGCTGCCGCAGAAGGAGCTGCTGGCGCACTACGGGGAGCAGGTGCTGCACTACGTGTAGTTGATGTCGCAGCTGGCGCAGTTCGAGCAACAGGAGCTCTTCTCATCATGCCGCGTTTTGATGCAATCTGAATCACTCGTTGTTGCAGAAGCGACACTGCATCATCTCGATTACGCGCTATGTCTTCAAATTTCTTAGGAAGAAAATCCAACGCCCCAGCATCTAACGCATCAAGAGTCGCTTTTGCGCCATCATGCGTTAGAGAAGAGAACATTAAGATCGGAGTTGGACAAGCAGCCATAATTTCACGGACGGCAGTGATACCGTCCATAACAGGCATTTCGATGTCCATTGTTATTACATCAGGTTTCAGTTGTTTTGCTTTTTCAACAGCTTCACGACCATTAACGGCAACGTCCATCACCTCTAGGCGAGCTTCTGAGTTGATGATTTCGCTTACACGACGGCGAAAAAAACTTGAATCATCAACGACTAATACTTTAATCGCCATATCTATCCTTAATTAAATTCTTGAAGCTGCTGCATACTGCTTCAGCAAATCTGGCACGTCTAAAATTAGTGCAATATGACCATCACTTGTAATGGTCGCACCTGCCATGCCTGGCGTACCCTGTAATAGGTTATCTAGTGGCTTAATGACCACTTCTTCTTGTCCGATTAACGCGTCTACGACAAAGCCTACTCGCTGACTACCCAACTGAACAATTACGACATGACCATGGCCTTTACGTAATTCAACGTGACCAGCTTGAGGAGCTAACCAATTTTGTAGATAGAATAAAGGAATCGACTTTTCACGAACGATAATCGTAAGTTGCCCATCCACGACATTAGTACGGCTTAGATCTAAGTGGAAGATTTCGTTAACTGACGCCAAAGGTAACGCGAATGGGTGACCAGCTACACCTACCATTAGAGTCGGTAGAATCGCTAGGGTCAGTGGAACTTTGATCGTAATCTTCGTCCCCTTGCCCATTTCAGAATCAATATCGATAGAACCGTTCAAGGTGTTAATCGCTGTTTTAACAACGTCCATACCTACACCACGGCCGGAAATATCAGAGATTTGCTCTTTACTCGAGAAGCCTGGTGCAAAAATTAGATTGAAACACTCTTTATCAGAAAGGCGCGATGCCGCATCTTCGTCCATGATTCCACGCTTAACAGCAATGCCACGAAGCTTATCAGGGTCCATACCACCACCATCATCAACGATGGCAAGTTCAATATGGTCACCTTCTTGAGAAGCAGAAAGAATCACTTTACCTGTGCGAGATTTGCCCGCTTGCACACGGTCTTCCGGCATTTCAATACCATGGTCCACGGAGTTTCTAACCAAGTGAATCAGTGGATCAGCAAGCGCTTCAACTAAGTTTTTATCAAGATCGGTTTCTTCACCGCGCATCTCTAGCACGATGTCTTTCTTCAAGCTACGAGCCAAATCACGTACAACGCGAGGGAAACGACCAAATACCTTTTTGATTGGCTGCATGCGCGTTTTCATTACCGCGCCTTGTAAATCAGCCGTTACTACATCTAGATTAGAGACGGCCTTTGCCATTTCTTCATCATTGCTGTTCAAGCCAAGGCTTACCAGACGGTTCCTTACCAATACTAGCTCACCGACCATATTCATAATCGTATCAAGCGTAGAAGTGTCTACACGCACTGTCGCTTCAGCTTGCTGTTTCTTAACAGCAGGAGCTTTGGCTTCCGCTTTCGCTGGTGCCGGAGCTTTAGGTTCAGCTTTAACCGCAGGGGCTGCTTTAGGGGCTGCAGCCTGTGGCGCAGGGGCTGGTGCCGCCGCTACTGGTTCTGGAGCCTTATCTGAAGGCGGGTTTGCAGCAGCAGGTTTTGTTGCAGCTTCTAACTCTTCAGGCGATGGGCCGTTACCCGAACCATGTAACTGATCAAGAAGTTTTTCGAATTCTTCATCTGTCATCAAGTCATCACCTCCTGGTGCAGATACCGCAGCAGGTGGTGGAGTTACCGGAGGAGGTGGTGGAGGCGGCGTTGCAGCAGCGCCTTCAGAGGTCGGGCTGTTACCCGCACCATGCAATTCATCCAATAACTTCTCAAATTCATCATCGGTAATATCACCGCTCACTGGTGCAGGTGATGCGGCCGGAGCAGGTGTTGGAGCTGGAGCCTCTGGGGCAGCAGCGGCAGATGGCGCTGTTCCTTTACCATGAAGCTCATCGAGAAGTTTTTCAAATTCGTCTTGAGAAATTTCATCAACCGAAGAGGCACTGACAGATGCAGGTGCTTCCACAACTGGCTGCTCGACAACAGGCTCCTCAACGACAGGTGGAGCCTCAACTACAGGAGCAGCTGCAACTTCGTCTTCTGATTCAGGTCGGCAAAGACGGTGAAGCTCATCCAGCAAAGCTTGCTCAGCTGGAACTAAAGGCTCACGATCTTGTACGGCTTGGAATTGGTGGTTAACAGTATCTAATGCTTGGAGCATTGTATCCATTAAACTCGCTGATACGCTGCGCTGGCCATTTCTTAAAATGTCGAACACGTTCTCAGCACCGTGACAAGTATCCACCAGCTCGGTAAGTGCCAAGAATCCTGCACCACCTTTTACTGTGTGGAACCCGCGGAAGATCGCATTAAGCAAATCTTTATCGTCAGGGTTGTTTTCAAGTTCTACCAATTGCTCAGATAGAAGTTCTAATATTTCTCCGGCTTCGACTAAAAAGTCCTGAAGAATATCTTCGTCTAATTCGTAGCTCATACGTTACCTTTAAAATCCGAGACTCGACAACAAATCGTCCACTTCATCTTGCGATGCAACAGCGTCCGTTCTTTCTTCAGGGTTCAAGATTGGCCCTTCTGCTTCGATGGATGCTTTCTTCTCTTTGTCGGCGGTTTGCTCTGTCTGACTAGCACCAAATGCTGTAAGGATCTCCACCAAACGCCCTTCAACTTCATTAACTAAAGTGATGACTTTGCTGATGATCTGCCCAGTAAGATCTTGGAAGTCTTGTGCCATTAAGATTTCTGTTAACTGTCCACGTAGTTCGGTGCTATCACCTTCTACTTGGACAAGTAACCCGTCTATGCGGTGACATAAAGCCTTAAATTGAGCAAGCTCGATTCGGCCATGCATCAGTTCATTCCATTGCGGTCTTACCTGCAATAAGCACTCATGAAGATTGTCCGCAATTGGTAAACAACGATCGACGGCATCCATTGTTTTGTTCGCCGCAACCTCGGTTTTATCAATGACATATTGAAGGCGATCCCGAGCATCTGGGATTTCGTCATTAGCGATAACACTCATTCGCTCGTCGAGGTTAAATTGGGTCAGAGAGTCATGGAGGTCGCGTGTTAATTCTCCAATCTCTTGTAGCATAGGGTTTGTTGCTCCCTCATAAATGCTACGAACGAGTGCATCGGCTTCTTGTTGCTCTTCAGCCTCTAGCAATTGGACCAATTGTTTCGCTTGTTCTAATGAAATCATCCTGATTTGGCCTTTCTCCGCATATATGCAACGCTACTTAAAGAAAGTAATGACTTACATTGAGAAAGCCATTACCTACAAACAAACTAGCCAAAGCTAATTAAGGCAGCGTCCTGAAGACAAAGTAATTTAGGGCTTATAAACGCTCAAAAATCTTGTCTAGTTTTTCTTTTAGAGTCGCAGCTGTAAATGGCTTAACAATGTAGCCATTTACGCCAGCCTGAGCGGCTTCGATGATTTGTTCGCGCTTTGCTTCTGCTGTGATCATCAGAACTGGTAAATGCTTTAGCTCTGCATCCGCACGGATGTTTTTAAGCAAATCGATACCTTGCATACCAGGCATGTTCCAGTCTGTTACTACAAAGTCAAATTCGCCTTTCTTAAGCATTGGTAGCGCTGTCAAACCATCATCAGCTTCTTGAGTATTGTTAAAGCCCAAGTCGCGTAATAAGTTTTTAACAATACGGCGCATCGTTGAAAAATCATCAACAATGAGAATTTTCATGTTTTTGTTCAAAATTGCCTCCACTGAGTTAGAAATCAGTGTTGTTAGTCGTTCTGTGTCCATGCACTAAGTTTAGTGCGTAAACGCTGCATCGATTGGCTCAATATTTGGCTGACACGAGATTCGCTGACACCTAATACTTCTCCAATTTCCTTTAAGTTTAGTTCTTCATCATAATAGAGCGAAAGTACTAGGCCTTCACGCTCTGGAAGCTGTTTTATTGAATCGATCAAAGCTTGGCGGAAAGATTCGTCTGCAACTCCTTGAAAAGGTGCATTATCTCGTGAATCTTCATTTGGCGAAATGGCGTCGTCTGAAACACCCAAATCTTCAATTCCAACCAGCCTTGAACAATTAATATCTGTTAAAGCGCTATGATACTGTTCTAAAGACAGCCCCATATGCTTCGCCACTTCGGCATCACTTGGGTCGCGATTTAACAAACTTTCAAGCTCTGAGATCGCATTACTAATCTCACGATTATTCTTATGCACTGATCTCGGAACCCAATCACCACGGCGAATGTCATCTAACATCGCGCCACGGATCCGTATTCCTGCGTAAGTTTCAAAACTTGCGCCTTTTGAACCATCGTAGTTCTGCTGAGCTTCAATCAAACCTATCATTCCGGCTTGAATGAGATCATCAACTAAAACATTAGGCGGTAATCGCCCCAATAAATGATGAGCGATACGTTTAACCAGCACCGAATACTTCTCAAAAAATGCCTGCTGGCTATTGAGATTTGCATGTTGGTCATAAGTAAGCGCTTTATTCACCAAATGGTTCCTCTAAGAATTCACTTCGATTAAGTAGTCTCTCAACAAAAAACTCTAAGTGTCCACTTGGCGTTTTCGGAATTGGCCAAGTTAACGCTTTGTTGGCTAACGAGCTGATCGCTAGTGCCGCTGGTGAGCGAGGAAATGCATCCACAACAATCTTTTGTTTTTTAACTGATTGACGCACTTTATCATCTAAAGGAATACATGCTACGAGTTCAAGGCTCACATTCAAGAAGCGCTCTGTGACCAAGGTCAACTTTGCAAATAATTCTCGGCCTTCTCGGTAGCTTCTGACCATATTTGCAACAACTTTAAAGCGCTGAACCTGATGTTCCCGGCTCAGTAACTTAATCAAGGCATATGCATCAGTGATAGAAGTTGGCTCATCACAAACCACTACAACAACATCTTGCGCGGCACGTGAAAAACTCACTACCATGTCAGATATACCCGCTGCGGTGTCGATTAAAAGGATGTCCATTTCATCTTCAAGCGAGCCAAATGCTCGAATCAGACCAATATGCTGAGCATGAGACAGTTCGGTCATGCTCTGCGTGCCTGAAGTCGCCGGTATAATTTTGATCCCGTGCGGACCTTCGACAATCGCATCTTTTAATTCACATTCACCCGCGAGTACGTGACCTAAGTTTCGCTTCGAGCGAATACCTAACATCACATCAACGTTTGCTAAGCCTAAATCCGCATCAAGTACCATTACCTTTTTGCCTTGACGCGCCATGCAAATCGCTAGTCCCAGCGTTACATTTGATTTACCTACCCCACCTTTACCGCCAGTAACCGCGATTACTTTCGTTAATGAAGGCTTCGTTAAGCGACGGAGGCCGCTAGCTTGATCATGTATCATATTTTCAGTCATATTTATCCGCCGCCTAGAGTCCTTCGGAATCGCTGTTCCAGTAATGAGGTTCATTCTCTGTCGACTTTTCTAGCAACTCGTTAGCCTTAGCAATCATGTACTTTGGCTGCGCTATAACAATATCTTCAGGAACCCGTTGCCCATTTGCTATGTAAGCAACTGGCAACGCGTTTTGAATTACTACACTGATGAATTCACCTAAACTTAACGATTCGTCCAGTTTAGTCATGATGCACCCTGAAAGAGGAATGCGTCTAAAGTGCTCTATGGTTTCTTGTAACACTTTACGTTGTGCAGTAGCGGGTAAAACTAAGTAGCTATGGATAACCGAGCCACTCTCTTGCATCAATGTATCAAGCTGTTCTGACAAGCGAACGTCACGTTGACCCATACCTGCGGTATCGACCAAAATTAAGCGACGATTCCTTAGCTGATATATTACATCGGCTAACTCACTGGAATCTTTAGCAACTCTTACAGGACACCCCATAATTCTTCCATAAATCGATAGTTGCTCATGTGCACCGATTCGGTAAGTATCTGTTGTCACCAGTGCAACGTTGTCAGAACCGTATTCCATTGCTGCTCGTGCAGCTAACTTTGCTACCGTAGTGGTTTTACCAACCCCTGTAGGGCCAAGCAATGCAACGATACCACCACGCTTTAAAATATCTTGCTTGGTCACCGTAATTTGATCAGCAACCAATGCGAGTAACGCTTTCCATGCTCTCGCCGGTTTCGTATCTTCTGGAATATAGCAAGCCATTTGGTCAGCCAGCTCCTGAGATACACCCATGCGTTCTAACCTTTTTATCAGCATAGCCCTAAGCGGTTCTCTTCGCTCAACTTCCTGCCACATTAGGCCGGAAACTTGATGCTCCAGAAGACGACGGATAGACGTCATCTCTTCACGCATGGTTTCCATTTCAGTATCAGAAGTCGATTGCTGAGCTGATTCTCGGTTTCTATCGTAGCGGGTTGGATCTAGACGCGGTGCTGGTCGCTCCACGCGACGATCTTCAGCGATAAGTTTGGCTAAACCAGATTGAGGAGCTTGTCGGCTATCTTCGCCTAGTTGGCGTTGACCATTCTTCGCTTGACGATTAAGCAAAGCCGAAAGCGAATCTTCATTTTCCGCTTTGTGGTCTGATTCTAGCTCTGCTCCCGCGCTATATTGCTTAAGCATGTTAGCAAAGCGCTTCGTCATTGAGCGTCCTGCTTCAGAACTTGCTTGCAAGCTCACTCGGTCATCATCTAATTGACGACGAGATGGAGCTGCTGGCGCCGCCATTTGAGAATATTGGCTAGGAGCAGGCTGTTGCTGTTTTGCAACACGTGAAGCAGCATTGGTATTGGCGGTTTCGCCGTCGATTGCTGCAACAATTTCAACCCCACCAGCGACTTTCTTGTTAGACATGATCACAGCTTCTGAACCAAGTTCTTCTTTAACTTGGAGCAGCGCCGTTCGCATGTCTTTGGCAAAAAATCGTTTAATTTTCAATTCAATAATCCGTATTTTCTAGGGGATCTAATTACCAACAGCTTGTACTATTCGAATTTGTTTCTCATCCGGTATTTCTTGATAAGAAAGCACTCTTAGACTCGGTATTGTGTTTTTCACAAACTTCGCCAATGTTGAGCGAAGTACACCTGAAGTCAGTAACACAGCTGGTTCGCCTTTCAGTTCTTGTTCTTGCGTTGCTTGACTCAATGACGTCTGCAAACGCTCGGCTAATCCAGGTTCAATACCAGCAGATTCACCACCTGAAGCCTGCATGGTCTGATGCAAGATTTGTTCCAGCTCTGGAATCAATGTTATCACAGGCAGCTCTGGCTCTATACCATTGATTTCCTGAACAATTAATCGTTTCAGCGATATACGAACCGCCGCGGTCAATATGTCAGGTTCTTGACTCTTCCCTGAATACTCGGACAAGGTTTGAACAATCGTACGAATATCTCGAATTGGTATGGCTTCATTCAACAAGTTTTGTAGAACTTTAACCACCACACCCAGCGACAATTGATCCGGTACAAACCCTTCCACCAATTTAGGTGTGCTACGACTTAGCATCTCTAACAAGTTCTGAACTTCTTCATGTCCAATAAGTTGTGATGCGTTATTTGTCAGTAACTGACTCAAATGCGTAGCGAGTACAGTCGAAGAATCTACTACAGTATAGCCTAGTGCCTGAGCATGCTCTCGTTGCTCCTCTCGGATCCACACCGCCTCCAAGCCAAACGCCGGGTCAATGGTCGGTTCACCTTCGATCATACCGTAAACTTGTCCTGGGTTAATTGCCAGCTCTTGGTCGGGGCGAATTTCAGCTTCGCCTACCGCTACCCCCATTAAAGTGATTCGGTAGCTATTAGGTGTTAGCTCTAGGTTATCGCGAATATGCACCGCTGGAATGAGGAAGCCAAAGTCTTGAGAAAGCTTTTTCCTAACCCCTTTCACTCGTTCCAGGAGCTCACCACCTTGGTCACGGTCAACTAACGGAATTAGGCGGTAGCCGACTTCAAGGCCAATAATGTCGACAGGCTGTACATCATCCCAAGAGAGTTCTTTCTGAGAGGATGCTTCTCCACCCGCTTCTTGAGTGGCAGGAACACTTGGTTCTTTCGCTGCGTCTTTCTGCTTTTTATTGATGTAATAAGCTGCAGCACCAGCAATAATTGCTAAAGATAGAAAAGAGAAATGAGGCATGCCAGGGACAATCCCCATAACTCCAAGGATACCCGCTGTAATCATTAGCGCTTTAGGGTTGTCGAACATCTGGAATACCAGCTGTTGCCCCATGTCTTCATCGGTGTTTTGTCTTGTCACCATCATTGCAGCAGCAATAGAAAGTAACAGAGATGGGATTTGTGCGACTAAGCCATCACCAATGGTTAGCAAGGTATAGATTTCAATCGCGTTGCCAAATTCGAGGTCATACTGGACCATACCGATACTCAATCCACCAATAATATTGATGAAGAGAATCAAAATACCGGCGATTGCATCACCTTTTACGAATTTAGAAGCACCGTCCATTGAACCATAGAAATCGGCTTCTTTGGTCACTTCAAAACGTCGCGTTCTAGCTTGTTCTTGATCAATCAAGCCCGCGTTCAAATCGGCATCGATCGCCATTTGTTTACCCGGTAAGGCATCCAAGGTAAAACGCGCGCTAACTTCTGAAATACGCCCAGCACCTTTGGTCACAACCATGAAGTTAATGATCATTAAGATCAAGAACACCACTAAACCGACCGCGTAGTTACCACCGATAACCACGTTACCAAAGGCTTCGATTACGTTACCTGCCGCATCTCCGCCTTCATGACCATTTAGCAATACCACACGTGTTGAAGCAACGTTCAAAGCCAAACGTAGTAAAGTAGCGATTAATAGAACGGTTGGGAAAGCTGCAAAGTCGAGGGGACGACGGGTGTACACTGTTACCAATAACACCACCATAGCCAAAGCGATATTAAAGGTGAAAAACATATCCAGTAGAAACGCTGGTATAGGCAAAACCACCATCGCCAGCGTCGCAAGTACCATAATCGGCGCACCAATGGCTGGCATAGCTCGATTAGGTATCGCTGGTAATTTATCCGCAAACGGAAGAGAAAATTTCATAAATTCAGGCTATTTTTTAAGTTTAATTTCTGGCGACATCAGGTGGTTAAAGCAAGCTCTATACCACTCATTTTCGTCAATATACTGTCACGTTAAGCAGCTGATATCACAGCCTATCCATTTATTTAATGGCGTAACTCAGGTGGTATTGGCATATTTTCATCTTGTAGCTTTGGCCTTTGCCCACCGCGTTTTCGATATTGTTTTAATTGGAAGACGTACGCTAGCACTTGAGCGACCGCCGTAAATAATCCATCAGGGATTTCTTGTTCTAATTCGGCGGTATGATACAAGGCACGAGCTAAAGGTGGCGCTGGAATAATGTAAATATCATGCTCTCGCGCAATTTCTCGAATTTTCATCGCCATGTGGTCCACACCTTTGGCAACCACAACAGGCGCTTTATCTGTGTCTTGTTTATACCTTAATGCAACCGAAAAATGCTCTGGGTTAGTCACGATGACATCCGCTTGAGGGACATCAGCCATCATTCGGCGCTGAGCAGCTTCACGCTGCAACATACGAATACGTCCTTTAACTTCAGGCTTACCTTCCGTGTCCTTGTATTCATCTTTAACTTCTTGCTTGGTCATTTTCAATTGGTCAGCGTGTTGCCATATTTGAAATGGGATGTCGATGGCTACCACTACCAGCAATGAGCAACTGATCAATAAGACAAAGTTCAATAAGATATCTAACGCGTGGAAGATGTTTTGCGGGTAAACATCCATGCTCAGCTGCATCAAATCAGCTTGAGATGCTTGTATCAGGTATATCGCAACTCCTGACACCAGTGCCACTTTCAAAATTGATTTGATTAGCTCAACCCAACTTTGCAGACCAAACATCCGCTTAATACCACTTAACGGATTCATTTTTGATGCTTTCGGCATCGCAGCTTGTGCTGAAAAACTGATCCCACCAACACCAGCCGCACCAATCATAGCTGCAACAAACAGAGTCACCAAGATAAGAAATAACGGAAACAATAAATTAGCTAACGCACCGCCAGCGATATCAAATAGTTTGGAAAGATCGAAGATCTCGTCACGGCTTAACGTAAAAAAACGCTCCATGGTTTCATACATGGCTTTCGACATGCCTTCACCAAACCACATAAGCGCGATTGCGCCGACAATAAGTACCGAAGCCGAAGCTAACTCTTTTGACCTTGCAACCTGCCCTTTTTCTTTGGCCTGTTGCAAGCGTCTGGGCGTGGCGTCTTCTGTGCGTTCTTGACCGTCTGACTCTGCCAAATCAGCCTCCTAACAATTTAAGCGGATTAAGCGACATATTTGTTGCTCACCCTCCAACCAGAATAGCTCATAGTGACTGTATAAGCCGCCTAGGATATACCAACAAAGCAGTAAACCCACTAACAGAGCAAACGCAAAGCCTAAAGAGAAGATATTCAACTGAGGCGCCGCACGCGTCATTACACCAAACGAGAGGTTTATCGTTAACAGCGCAATAATTCCCGATAGCGACATCGCAAGCGCTGTTTTGAACATGATGCCAAGCCATAACGCCAACTCTCGAAAGTCGACTGTCGTTAAAGCGCCACTACCAATCGGTAACGTCTTGAAGCTGAATACAACCAACTGCAACATTTTCAAATGGCCATCGGTGGCCAGAAAGAACATGGTCGCTAAAAACATAAATAGCTGACCAAGTACAGGCGTGTTTTGCCCGTTAGCGGGATCAACCATTGAAGCGAAACCTAAGCTCGATTGCATACCTAAAATTTGACCAAGCATTACAAAGGTTTGAATCATAAATTGGGTTACAAACCCCATCGCTACACCGATGATGATTTGTTCCAAGATGATCAAAAAACCTTGAAAGGAGAGCAATTGAATGTCGGTCGGAACTGCGGGAATGGCAGGCATCACGGCAAAAGTAATGGCTAAGCCTAGATACAAACGAATTCGAGGGGAAACAAATCTCGCCCCTGTTACTGTCATCACCATCAGCATTGCGGAAATACGAGTGTACGGCCAAAAATAATTGGCTAGCCACTCCAGTACAATCGCCGTTGGATACTCCATAGCGCGCTAATATAAAACCTGAGGTAAGCGCTCAATGATGTCGAAAAAGAACTCCATCATCATTTGTGTCATCCAGTGAGCGAATAACATCAATGCCAATAGAGTCACGATCAAACGCGGTAAAAAACTTAGGGTTTGTTCGTTAATCGATGTTGCCGCTTGAAAGATCGCCACAACCAGACCAATTAACAGGCTTGGAATGATAATGGCACAAACCATAATCAATACCATCCATAGTGCGTCTCGAAACAGTTCTACGAATATCTCTGGATTCATTATTCCTCCAGCTACAAGGCAAAACTGCCGGCGAGCGTCGAGAGAATCAAATTCCACCCATCCACTAGCACGAACAACATCAATTTAAACGGTAGCGATACGATCATTGGAGATAGCATCATCATACCCATCGCCATCAATACCGATGCAACGACTAAATCGATAATCAGAAACGGTAAGAACAGCATAAAGCCAATTTGGAAAGCGGTTTTTAACTCTGATGTGATGAAAGCTGGGATCAAAATTGCCATCGAAACATCTTCAGGATTAGTGACTTCTGCACCGGATATCTCGACAAACGTTTCCAAGTCCTTAATACGCGTCTGCTTAAGCATAAAGGCTTTCATCGGCTCTTGCGCCACATCGAACGCCTGTCTCGCTGTGATTTGTTCGTTAAGATAAGGCTGAACCGCTTGTTCATTAACTTGGTTTATTACAGGTGACATGATGAAAAATGTCAGAAATATCGCAATACCAATGATGACCTGGTTTGAAGGCGTTTGTTGTAAACCCATTGCTTGTCGAAGGATCGACATCACAACCACAATACGAGTAAACGATGTCATCAAAATAACCATCGCAGGCAAAAAGCCCAGCATGGTCATTAACGCTAAGATCTGAAGGTTGATTGAATAATCTTCGCTACCGTCTGCGTTTGTTGTCATAGTGAACGCCGGGATCCCACCACCAGACACGCTACCTGTCGACATCGTCTGAGAGCCGCTTTGATCTTTTTCCATGGCGGTGACAGTAACGCTTTCAGCACCTAACGCAGAGGATGGTATCGTCGACGCTAATTCTTCTTGTGCAAAAGTACCATTAGAAAAAAGTACTGACAGTGCCAATACTAACGGTGCAAACAAAACCAACCATCGATTATTTTTTAGCATCATTTTTTAGTAGCTGCGTTAGTTGAGTCGAGAATGACGTTTTTTCCATCGCTTCTTGACTCAAAGGCTTATCAAGCTTTGAAATCAATTGAATCGATTGAGTAGTGATCCCAACCAAGAACTGCTCTTCGCCCGCTTGGACAATTGCTATCCGCTCTTTCGTACCCACAGGGATTTGTCTAACGACAGACAAGCCATTTTGGTTGGCTAATGAGGGCACCTGCATGCGCTTTAACAGCCAAGCGATAAATAAAATGAAAGCAATAACCAAAATTAGCGACCCAAATGTGGTCGCTAAATCTAAAGTTGCTGCATCCGCTGCAAAAGCGATTGATGGTGTCAGTAACCAAGTTACCCCAGCACCAAGAGCGTATCCCAATATCTTCATTAACGAAGTTTCTTAATTCGTTCTGTTTGGCTAATAACATCCGTCAATCGGATACCAAATTTATCGTTCACGACGACCACTTCGCCATGCGCAATCAAGGTACCGTTAACCATCACATCTAGTGATTCACCTGCGATTCTGTCTAACTCAACAACAGAACCTTGGTTTAATTGCAGTAAGTTACGAATACTTATCTGAGAACGACCAACTTCCATCGATATCGTCACTGGAATATCCATGATGGTATCCAGTTTACGACGCTCATCTTCTGAAATCGGCGTAGAAGAATCCGTCAGTTCATCAAGCGGTGCCGCTAGTACATCGTCAACATCAACGGCAGGTGCATCTGGATCTTCGCCAAGTGCGGCAGCCCATTCGTCCGCCAGCTTTTGGTCTTCACTCGGTTCCATAGTAAATCCTATAAATCGTTTCTATTATTCTTCGGTTTCTTCATCACCATCTAGGTCAGACATAATATCTTTCCCTAAGAAAGCGAGGTCGGTTTTCACCACATGAGGTCGTTCAATTTTTTCTGACACTTGAACGGCTAACTTGTCGCCTGAGCGGCCCATTTTCACACGGTATGTCGGCAATTCTTCCACAAACATGGTCGCATTTTCAGGCATTTCAATTGGGATCACATCCCCAGGACGTAATTCCATCAAATCACGGAGTGAGATATCTCTTTCTAATAAGTTAACGCGAAAGTTCACTGGAACATCCATGATCTCATCACGAAGTGCGGAGCTCCAACGTACATCCGTTTCCATTTTGTCCGATTGAACACCTGCATCGAGCAATTCACGGATGGGCTCTACCATGGAATACGGCATAACTACGTGAAAATCACCACCACCACCATCAACTTCGATGTGGAAAGAACTCACGACAATTACTTCCGTCGGGCTCACAATGTTCGCCATACTCGGGTTTACTTCGGAGTCTAGGTATTCAAACTCAACGCCCATCACAGGAGACCATGCTTCTTTGTAGTCTTCGAAGACAATTTTTAAAAGCAACTGGATGATACGTCTTTCGGTAGGTGTAAATTCACGACCTTCAATTTTCGCATGGAAGCGGCCATCTCCGCCGAAAAAGTTCTCCACCAGAATGAAGACTAAACGCGCCTCCATTGTGATCAATGCAGTACCTTTCAAAGGTCTGAAGCGTACCATGTTCAAACTCGTAGGAACGTACAAGGTATTTTGGTATTCACCAAATTTCATCATTTGTACGCCGTTGATCGAAACCTCTGCTGTTTTTCGCAGCATATTGAACAAGCTAATTCGCATATGACGTGCGAAACGCTCATTAATAAGTTCAAGGGTCGGCATTCGACCACGAACGATGCGATCTTGAGATGAGAAGTCGAAGTTGACCGCATTTTCGGACTCGACCTCTACGACCTCATCAACTTCTTCTACATCGTCGACACCATGTAACAGCGCATCAATTTCGTCTTGGCTTAATAAATCGGTCACGAGTTACCTATTGGATTACAAAGTCAGTAAACAATACTTTTTCGATCACTGGCTGCCCAACCGCTTGAGTCAGGCTTGCCTTAATATCTTCGGTCGCTTTGTCGCGCAACTCAATTCGGCCGGTTGGCGATCTCAATTGATCGACCGTCGCTGAGGCAAATGTTGCAAGTAACGTACTCTCAACTAATGGGGAGTGGTATCGTGCCAAATCTTCATTTTCCGTTCCACGCACCATCAACTGAGCTTTGATTTGCACTAAGCGATCTTTTTTGTCGCCGGACACATTAAATAAAAATGGTTGAGGGATATTCACGTAGGCAACAGGTTCATTAACAACAACGGCGACTTCAGCTGCCGCTTCTTCCTGCGCTGCAGAGTCGTCAGAGCCCATTAAAAAAAATGCCGCACCGCCACCACCAGCCAATAACACAACGACAGCAATAATGATGATTAATAATTTACTTTTGCCTTTTGGGGCTTCTTCTGGTTGTTGTTCGTCTGCCATAATCTTCTCTAACTTTTTTAGTTTTAATTACTTACGCGTATCTAATTCTAGGCATAATAACTAATTCCATCACGCTTTGACGCGACATTCAATTCAAGATTGATGTCGGTATCAAGGTTTTCATCACCTTGCACACCATTTGTGCGGTTACTTCCTTCATCGCCATTACTTTCGGCGGTATTGTAACCACCTTGTTGTTGACCTGATGCTTGCTGCTGAACCGAAGAGTCAGAAAGTTGCATACCTTGCTGAGCCAACATCTCTCTTAAACGAGGGATGGTTTGTTCGATAATTTCCCTAGCCTGCGGATTTGTCACCGTGAAATGTACATTTGCTACATCATTATTCATTGTCATTCGAATCTGCATTCTACCTAGCTCTGGCGGATCCAAACGGATGTCCAAATTCTTCAAGTTCTTAGACATCATCATTTGAACTTTTTCCGCTACTTGCTCATTGGCTAACTCTTTCGTCAGCTGCAATGGCGCTTGTTGCTGAGCCTGAATTTCTGAGCGAGTCGGAGTGGTGCTAGATAAGCCTTGCTGACCAGAAGCTGCAGCAATTTGCTGAGCCAAATTACTGTCTTTAGCATCGTCTTTTGACTGAGAACGACTCAACCCAGCGAGTGCAGCACCACTTGCGCCAGCTTTTAGCATTGCGTCCGCGGAGCTGGATTTGGCGACATTAACACTTGAAACCGCGGTCGGTGTGGTGGCCGCCATTAAACTAGGATCAATGTTGTTAGCTTGAGGAATCGACGAGCTTAGAGCTTTATCAGAAGGCGTAGCCGTTACACTATTTTGAGCCAGAGCCTGATGTACCGAAGCTGCAATGCCCGTTTGAGCAGCTCGAGTCGCAACAGTGTTCTCAGACACAGCTGCAGATTTAACCTCTTGTGGAGCTGCGACACTTCCCCATGCTATCGCCGCTTCTGTAATAAACTCTGGTTGTGTGCCCGTAGTTGACGCAACTAACACTTCTAATTGAGTATTCAATACGTCTAGTTCTTGGTTCGCCTGAGCTAAAGCTTGTTGTTCTTGCGAAGACAAAGCTTGTCCGCTCGCTTGTTTCACTAACAATGCACTTGCGACTTGTTCAGTCTCTGATATTTGAGCCTGTACTTGCTGTACCGCCACAACTAACTCTTCTGGCGCAATTTGCTGATTAGTCGTTGCGAGGTTTACTCCAGACACTCCAGCTGTTGCCAAAGCAGCTTGTTCTGGAGTTATTGCCACCGATTGAGCGTTACTGACTACCGTAGACTGGGGATTGAGCGTTTGCCCGTTCAAGACAGCGTTGCTCGCTTGTAGTCCACCCTCTTCATCCACGTTAACGTTTGGAATATTGCTCGTTTTCAAAGCCGTGGCTCCACCGCTCTGTTGTACCAAAGAGTTTGAAGCTACTGCGCTTCCAGCCGCTATAGGAACAGTATTAGATAATTCTTGTGCTTGCGGCGTGTTCTTTTGGATAAAGCGCTCTAGTGAGTTGGTTTCTTTTGGGGAAACTTGTTGATTATTGACGGAGGCTTCACCTTCGATTTTTGTGGCAGTGACACCTGCGGCCATATTAGAAGCTGTCACTTCATCAACACGCTTCCTTTGCTCAGCTATTGGCTGTTGTGAAGAGTCTTGAGTCAGCTTAGATAGTTGCTCTGACGTCTGAGGCAAAGTTTTGCCGTCTGCCGTTTTGAGGGTTTGATTCGCTTCATCTAACTGCCCTAGAAGCTTATTTCCTTCACTCATTGCGACCGAAGCCTTAGCGGCTGACTCTAGGTCTTGCGCTTTCTTGAGCTCTGTACCTTGCCCAGAAGACAACTTATTTTCGTTAGTGACTGCTTTATCTGCTTCCACTTTCAAATCGGCTTCAGAGTCATCGACATCCGATGCTAGAACGGCATCTGTACTTTCACTCTGAGTTCCTTTGCTGATTTGTTCCGGTGAGGATTCATTTTTAGATTCAGTAACTTGCTTATCTTCTTTAGATCCACCTTTCTCAGAATTTTCCGTCGATGAGTCGGCTTGTTTCTCAACATCACTCTTATCTTCTGATGTCACCTTTTCCGAAGATTCAGCTTCTTTACTTGAAAACACATCCGTTAATGTTTCCAAGAAACCTTTAGATTCACCGTCCCCTTCCACTTTAGAATCGGAACTGCTTACATCTAAAATAGGTGCGGATTTAGTACTCGTCGATGTTGTGGGAAGGCTAATATTCATATCTACAAGCTCTATATTGATTTGCTTTAAGGCGAAGCGAAAGAAAGCAAGGTAAAGAAAACACTTTGCGGCGTCAGTACAAAGTGATAATTCCTAGATACAAGCAAGAAATAAGCCAAAGGCCAACGTAGACAAACTTAATTAGAACGGAAAGGGAAGATTGGAATAAAGCCCTAATTTTTACGACGGCTGTATAACAAAGTGGAAAACTCATCCATCTGCTTTTGTTCTCGCTTGTCCTGTAACTGCTGATGTTCTTTTTGTTTTTTCTCCATCAGCCATTCGTAGGATTTTCTTTGCTTACGTAATTCCATCCAATAGTTTTGGCAATTATCTACTTGTGTTTTGAAATGTTGTTCAGCTTCCCTTTGTTTCGACAATGTTTCATCAAGCTGGGTTAAGAATCGGTTCAAATGACCATATTGACTCGCGGTAAGCCCTTGTTTACCTCGATCGACCAATTGCTGACAGTAATCTAATCGATACTGCTCAATTTGAGAGACTTGTTGATAATAATCTTCGAGTTCGGCATTCGCTTTATTCAAAGCTAACACCGCTTGATTCTCTTTATCTTTTGCCTGATCAAGCAAAAATTCAAGTGCGTTATCCATACGCTATTACCCACCTAGAACATGTTTTAGCATGTTTACGCACATATCATATGGAACGGTTTCTTTCATCTTTTGCTGTAGGTATTCATCAAGCTTAGGCTTAAGCGTAAACGCACTATCAATAGCAGGGTCCGTGCCCGGCTTATACGCACCAATAGACACCAAATCTTGGTTTTTACGGCAAATCGACAGTACTTGTCGAACGGCTTTCGACATCAATACGTGTTCTTCAGTCGTAATCTGTGGCATGACACGGCTGACCGATTTCTCTACGTCAATCGCAGGATAATGGCCAGCATCCGCCATTTCTCGAGATAGTACGATATGACCATCAAGAATTGCCCGTGATGCATCGGCAATAGGATCTTGAAGATCATCACCTTCGGTTAATACAGTAAAGAATGCCGTTATCGAACCTTGTTCATCGCTTCCGTTACCGGCCCTTTCAACCAAAGCTGGCAGCTTAGCAAATACAGAGGGTGGATAGCCTTTCGTGGCTGGCGGCTCCCCCACAGAAAGGGCAATTTCACGCTGTGCTTGCGCGAAACGAGTAAGGGAATCCATCAAGAGCAAAACGTCCAACCCTTGATCGCGAAAATATTCCGCTACGGTTAATGCCGTTTGACAGCCTTTCAAGCGCATCAATGGTGACGCATCTGCCGGGGCTGCAACCACAACGGATCTCTTACGCCCATCAGCCCCAAGAATTTCCTCAATGAACTCTTTAACTTCTCGTCCACGCTCACCAATCAAGCCTACAACCACAACCTGAGCCGTGGTGCCTCGAGTCATCATGCCAAGCGTGACCGATTTACCTACACCGGAACCAGCAAACAGACCAATACGTTGGCCTTTACCCACAGTTAAAAGCCCATTGACGGCTTTTAAGCCAACATCTAGTGGCTCGGAAATCGGTTTACGAGCTAATGGGTTAATTGGTTCAGCGTTAAAAGGTGCACGATGCTCAGTGTAAAGAGAGCCTAAGCCATCAATGGGGTTACCTACGCCATCAATAACACGACCTAATAACTCCATTCCAACAGGAATTCCGCTTTCACCGGTCATAGGTGTCACTTTCGCACCAGGTAAGATTCCAGTGATTTGTTCACTTGGCATCAAGAATAAGTTATCGCCAGAGAAACCGACAACTTCCGCTTCCATCTCTCCAGACATGGTTTCCACAAGGCATAGACTGCCGATAGGTGCTTTACAGCCAGTCGCTTCCAACGTTAAACCAACCACTCGAACCAATCGACCAGAAGCAATCGGACGTGATTTCAAGCCGTGCGTTTTATATTGGCCTAAGCGCTCTGCTAGCTCTAACATCAGTCGTGCCCTTGATGGCGGTTAGCGCCGCAAAAACTTTGAATCACACTACGTACGCGTTCTTCCATGCGATAATTTACACTCGACTCACCAGCTTCAATCTGCACATCACCACGATTAAGGGCAGGCTCTGAAACCAAAGTCCAGTTGCGGCAATCGAGTTCGTTTTCACCGTAAGAAGAACGAATGATCTCAGCGTCTTCTGGGTGCAGCTTTAATGTGATTGCATGACCAGAGATCGGCAACGACTCGACCGACTCTTTCACGGTATCTAATATAATCTGAGGATTCGTTTGCACTTCGATATGCACCACTTCTTTCACCAAAGTCAGCACCATATCAACCAATTGTTTTTCAACTTGGGCGTTCATCAACTCAAGCGGTTGGGCGAATTGATTTGCAAGCCCCATAAACACGGCTACTTGCTGTTGAATGTACTCTTGCCCAGCGGTGACCCCTTCGAGCTTACCCGCTTCAAGCCCTTCAGCATGGCCAGCCGCCATACCTTCCTCTTTACCTTTATCATAACCTTGCTTAAAGCCTGCCTCTTGCCCTTGATGTAGGCCTTCTTGATAAGCGCCTTGCTTAATTTGTTCTATCTGTTCTTCTGTTAGAACAAGCTCTTCGTCTTCAATAGCTTCATCGACCGTGGGCATCCAGCTTGGATCATAGTTAAACGCGGTTTCTTTCGCGGATTTATTAACTTCAGAGCTGTAATCTGGCAACCCCCACTTTTGAGGCTCAGCGATAGTTTGGTCTTCATCTGGTCTTAGAAAGCCACGTTTTCGTTCACTGGACATATTGATACCTACTAAAGTGTGAATAACGACAAGGGGTCTTTAAAACAAAAAGCCCCAATAAATGGGGCTTAACGATTTCTAAATTATAGGAATTCGTCGGCACCGCCAGACAGCATAATTTCTCCGCTGTCGGCCATTTTCCTGGCAATGGCCAGAATTTCTTTTTGGGCCGCTTCAACATCAGAAACTTTCACTGGTGGCATTGCTTCTATGTCATCACGCATCATATCGGCAGCACGTTTAGACATGTTCTTGAAGATCTTCTCACGTAGACCTTCATCCGCACCTTTAAGCGCTTTTTGAAGTACATCTTGAGGAACATCACGCAGCAGCTTCTGTACACCTTGGTCGTCCACTTCGATAAGGTTCTCAAAGACAAACATAAGATCTTGAATTTGCGTCGCCATGTCTTCGTCTTGATCACGGATTTGATCCATAAGCAAGCCTTCAACATTGTTATCCATGTAGTTCATGATTTCGGCAGCAGCTTTCAGGCCACCAATTTTCGCGGCTTGAGCACCAGCTTGACCAGCAAACTGTTTCTCCATGATTTCGTTCAACTCTGCCAGTGCGGATGGTTGAACTTCTTCTAGGTTAGCAATACGCATCATCAGATCTAAACGTACACGTTCAGGGAATTGAGACAAAATTTCAGCAGATTGATCGGCCTCTAAGTAAGACAATACGATAGTTTGAATCTGCGGGTGCTCGTTGATAATGATGCTTGCCACCTGCCTTGGATCCATCCACTTCAATGAATCTAGACCCTTAGAGCCAGTTCCAAGCAAGATTTGGTCAACAAGGTTGTTTGCTTTATCTTCACCTAGCGCCGCTACTAACGCATTACGCATGAAGTCTTCACTGCCCATACCAATGTTGGTGTATTTTTGAATATCATCCAAAAATGCGCGGTGAACTGCTCCCACTTTTTCTTGAGAAAGATCACTGGCACGCGCCATAGCGCTACCAACACGTTGTACTTGTTTCGGTTCTAAATGACGAATAATGCCAGCGGCATCTTCTTCATTTAAGCTCAACAGCAAGATTGCAGCTCGCTCATCACCGGATATCGTTGAAATATCAACATCGGCAACTTCTGCGACTTCACCACCCGCTGTTTGCTCTACAATTTCATTAGCCATCTGCCATCCAATTCTTCACTACTTGAGCCGCTAGCTCTGGTTCATTTGCAACCAAAGCTCTCACCGCTTTCAGTACATCTTCATCTTTATGAAGGTTTGGTAAATCTATGCTAGAGCCGAATTCAAACAATTCGCCTCCTTCAATATCACCACCAATAAGGCTCGTCTCACCATCAGCGCCGATAGGAAGTCCATCAGGACCATACATTTGGTCGTCTTCTTCTTCAGCAGGGTTGAGCAGTTTCTTCATCGCTGGGCGTACTAAAACGAGTACTACAACAATAATCACGAGCGCACTTGCAAACCAACGAACCCAGTCATTAAAGTTAGGGTGTTCCCAAATTGGTACATCTGCCACAACGTCTGTGACCTGAGGTGCAAACTGAACACTCAGTACATTCAGTAAATCACCGCGAGGCTCACTAAAGCCGATGGTACCAATCAACACTTGGCGAATCGCATTAATTTCGCTTTCACTAAGCGGTGTATGCGTCACTTCGCCCGTGTCAGGGTTAACGGATTGTCGGTCTTTAATCGCCACAGAAACCGTCTGACGGTTAACGATTCCACTTTGTTTGCGTTCATGGCTAATTGTAGTATCTAGCTCAAAATTACGTGTCGCTTCTTTATGAACGGAACCCTGCCCCATCATAGAGCCATCTTTCATTTGAGCGACATCTTGAGGAATAGAAGCATCAGCTGGGGGTTGGTTACTCAACGCACCGGGTACGCCAGCAACTACATTACCGTTATTGTAATCTTCTAAAGTATATTCACTTCGAGTAGCTGGTGTGCTTGGGTCAAAACGTTTACGCGTTTGTTCGACAGCACTGAAGTCCAATTGGATATCCACTTGAGCGGTATAGTTACCAAAACCTAGGATAGGGATCAGCACTGAATCAATTTTTTCTCGAAGGGCTTGTTCTTGGTTACGCTCTAATTCATGCTCTTTTCGACGAGCAGCAGACATCGGGTCTTGCGAACCAGAACTTAGTAAGCGACCATGCTGATCCGTAACAGTGATTCGGGAAGTTTTCATTCCAGGAACCGCACTCGCCACCATATCAACAACGGAATCTATTTCTTGCTGCTTAAGGTTAGCTCCTGTTTTCAACGTTAAGAAAACAGACGCTGATGCTTCTTGATTATGTCTTACAAATACACTTTGTTTTGGTAACGCCAATAGCACCTGAGCTTTCCGTACTTGCTTCATTTGCTCGATGGCTTTAGCAAGCTGCCTTTCGCGACTTAGCTTTAAACGCTCTTGTTCTAAACGCTGAGAAACACCAAAGCCCATATCCTGCATCAAGATGTCATCACCAGCATTTTTTTGCTGATTCAAACCTGCACGTACCATGTCTAGCTTCAAACTATTGTATTCGCTAGCCGGAACAGAAATGGTATTGCCATCTAGAGAGTAATCAATTTTTTGCTGATCGAGATAGTCTAGAACGGGAATCAACTCTTCGGTTTCGTATGCGCCTAATGGCCGCATCTCTGGCTCTTTTACCCAGAAAAACAGCATTACGATCAAGGCTACACAGATAGAAATAGATAAAACCAAAACAACCTGACGCAGTAGGTCTAAATCCCCTACTGCCATGTCAAACTTGGAGGTACTTCTTTCTTCTAGATCTGGATTTTGACCTTCAGTATCGAGGTCTGAGCTAGCAACCATTGCGTGGTCGTTATCTGCTACCGCTAAATCCGTTGATTGATTATCATCAGCCACTAATTACTACCTAACTTATACTGGCATGTTCATTAGCTCTTTATAGGACTCAACCAATTTATTTCTAATTTGGATGGTGGCCTCAAAAGCTACACTAGATTTATTACGTGCGATCATTACATCGGACAATGATACGTCTTCGTCTCCACGGTCAAAACGAGTTTGAAGATCACCAGAAGTTTTCTGTAATGAATTCACATTATTGATGGCTTTACTTAGCATGTCGCCGAAGTCAGCACCAACCGCTTGTCCCGTTGCGGCAGGGCGCGCATTCGCTGCTTCGACCATCATGGCCTGCATTTCGCCCTGTAAACCTTCTATTCTCATCTCGTACCTCAAAAGTCAAAAAACTGACCATTGCTAATGTATTATTATTGACGGAGCAATTTATGTGCCATGCGATATAAATAACTTTATCGTATAACGCAGGGTCTGCGCACTATACACGAAAAAATTCAAAACTAATTTGGAATATCGATTCCAGCATCACGCATTTTCGCTAGCTTATAACGCAGAGTCCGTGGGCTAATACCCAATTTTTCTGCCATTTCTTTACGTCGCCCATTACACGCCACCAAAGTCTCAAGAATAATCGCGTATTCTTGGTCGCGCAGTTCATTGCCTAAACCTTCACTAACTGCAGGCTGCTTCACTAGGCTTTCAACTTCCGCAACTGGCTTTATAGCCGGAGTCGCCACTTCACCACTTTCTACGACATGTTGAAGACTGCTCGCATCCTGCCAGTCGACCCCTTCTAGTAATATATGTTCACCAGTAATGTTGGTTTGCTCACTTAGAATCAAAGCTCGCTGAACGACGTTGTCCAATTCACGGACGTTACCAGGCCAAGGGTAATGAATTAGCTTAGCGATCGCTTCGTCCGAAATTGACGGTACCGGCAGACCAAGTTTAGTACAGTTACGCTCGACTAGATGTTTCGCTAACGGCTCAATATCACCCTTTCGCTCACATAATGCGGGCCATACGATTGGGAATACATTCAAACGGTAATATAAATCTTCACGGAAATTGCCTTCCGACACATATAACTTAAGGTCACGGTTACTGGTCGCTAGTACCCTAACGTCAAGTTTAATACTTTTACGGCTACCTAGTCGCTCTACCTCGCGTTCCTGAAGGACGCGTAGCAATTTAGCTTGCAGATTTAGATCCATCTCACTGATTTCATCAAGCAAGATAGTGCCGCCTTGAGCTTGTTCAAACTTACCCGGACAAGCCTGTATCGCCCCGGTAAAAGCCCCTTTCTCATAGCCGAATAACGTCGCTTCAAGCATATTATCTGGAATTGCGGCACAGTTAATTGCTACAAAAGGCCCGTCTTTACGGCTAGATGCATTATGAATATAACGAGACATCACTTCTTTACCTGAACCACTTGGGCCAAGTACCATAACGTTTGCATCAGTTTTAGCGACTTTATCGGCGAGAGCTAATAATTTCAGGCTCTTTTCATCCGCGACAACAGCATCACCGTTATCGTCTGATTTGATAGGTGCATAGCGGCTCACCATATTCAGCAGCACTTCAGGCGCGAATGGCTTCGCCATGTAATCAATAGCACCTTCTTTCATCGCAGCAACCGCATCTTCGATATTGGCGTATGCCGTCATCAGCAGCACAGGTAAATTCGGCCAATGCTGTTTAATATTTCGTAGTAGCGCTAAGCCTCCCATGCCCGCCATTTGGACATCAGAGACAACAATATCAACTTGATTTGACTTTAGTTTAACCAGAGCATCTTCTGCGCAATCGGCTTCTAGCCATTCATACCCTGCCAGAGCCAGCGTATCAACGAGTGCCTCGCGTAGGCCTTCATCGTCTTCTACGATTAACACTTTGCTTTGAGCCATGTGATTCTCCAGTGTTGATTTTTTTAGATTGACGATAGTCGTCGCTACATTTGTTTCTCAAGAGGCAAGCACATGGTAAAGCACGCGCCATCCCCTTCTTCTGATATTAACTCTAGTCGGCCATCATGTGCACGACATACCATCTGCACTACTGCTAAACCAAGGCCTGTACCTTGAGAACGTGTTGTGAAGAATGGTTCCATGATTTTATTTTGTAGTTCTTTTGGAACACCTGGTCCACTATCTTGCACAGATATCCGTAATTCACCATTAACCGGCCTAAAAAACACATCGATTTGTGATTCCTTACCAGCTATCTGGATTGCATTAAGCACCAAGTTACTTAATGCGGAAGCAATAGCATTAGCATTCCCCATCATTTGGGTTTGCTCTTCTTCAACTTCTTGGCAGTAATCAATTTGATTGTTCTTTAAAGAAGTCTCTACCATTGGCTGAAACTCACCGATCAGCTCTTCAATGGTAAATGGCTTAACCACTTTGTTATCGCCACCTTTTGCAAATAACAACATATCGTTAACTTGCTTTTCTAGATCATGCAATCGGTCCATCAACTTGGATTGAAAACGATTTTTAGTAGCGGGAGCTAAATTTGGTGCCGCTAAATTAGAAGCATACAACATTGCGCTCGATAAAGGTGTACGAACTTGGTGTGCTAGAGAAGCCACCATGCGCCCAAGTGAAGACAAACGTTGTAAATCACTGACTCGAGATTGCAACAAACGCGTTTCCGTTAAATCAGTAATTAAGATCAATTGACCTGTCGTCGAAGCGGAGATCGCCAATCTTACTTTTCGGCCGTTTTTGAGCGAGATTTCATGTCCATCATCGTCTTTAGGATCAAACGCACTTTGAATCACCGAAAACCATTTTTCGCCCACCAGCTCAACACCTAGAATTCGATGCGCTTCCGGGTTTGCTTCTCGTACCTCACCTTGTGTATCGAGCAAAATAACTCCGGCAGGCATAACATCGAGCACTTGCTTATAGCGCTCTACTTGCTGTTCTACAGAGTCTAAGTGAGATTGATTTTCTGATTCGTTCGGTGTTTGCATGTCGGAATTTTGCCTCAAATACTAGAATAGCCTGTCACGCAAAAGGCATGCCAGGCTATTTCTTATATTTATCACATAGTTAGGTTAGCGACAAGAAGTTGACTCAGGGTTTTAGGCTCTAAACCTACCCTACATCAACTCAATAACACCTAACGCTGTAAGTTATATTTACGCATTTTCTCAACCAAAGTGGTTCGACGCATGCCAAGCATATCCGCAGCTCGCGCGACAACCCCGCCTTGCGCTTCTAACGCTTGGCTGATCATATTCACTTCAAGATCTGCAAGTAACTCCTTGAGGTTTACCCCCTCAGGAGGCAGCTCTTGGGGAGCGTTGACGTTATCCGTCATTTCATCAGGCTGATCAAAACTGAAATCTTCAGAGAAAATATCAGCCAATGCGTCGCGCTCTTGTTCTTCAACCGAACCATAAGACACATGCTCTGGCTGGAATTCAGGAATATCACTGTAGCGGTATTTAGTTGGAAGATGATTGACATCAACCAAGCTATTTGGATACAAGATCACCATACGCTCAACCAGGTTCGCCAATTCACGAACGTTTCCTGGCCAATCATGTTCCATTAAAGAATTAATTGCTCGCGGAGTGAAGCAAATCGGTAAGCTACCTTCCGCTTCCATACGAGTCATCAATTCTTGTAGAAGCAGAGGAATGTCTTCTTTGCGGTCTTGCAGCGCTGGCATTTCAATCGGGAATACATTCAAACGATAGAAGAGGTCTTCACGGAATGATTCATCGTCGATCATGCTTTCCAAGTCGCGGTGAGTCGCAGCAATAACTCGAACATCAACTTTAATGGTCGTGTTACCACCCACACGCTCAAAACAACGCTCTTGCAGAACTCGTAGCAACTTCACTTGCATTGCCATTGGCATATCACCAATTTCATCAAGGAACAGCGTGCCGCCTTCCGCTAGCTCAAAGCGCCCTTTACGTGCAGTAATGGCTCCAGTAAATGCACCTTTCTCGTGTCCGAAGAGTTCACTTTCAAGAAGATCTGGTGGGATCGCACCACAGTTAATCGGTACAAATGGGCCAGTGCGGCGGTTAGAGTGATAATGAATGTTACGTGCGACCACTTCTTTACCAGTACCAGACTCACCAAGAATCAATACATTCGCTTCAGTTGTTGAAACTTGCTCAATAAGGTGACGAACCTCTTGAATACCTAAGCTTTGCCCAACAAGGCTGCGAAATAGAGTGTTCTTACGGGAAGAAGCGACAAGCTGAACGCCTTTACGCCCTAGGAAATCTTTACAATGACGTAAAGCATCACTCAATTGAGGGTAGTTAAGCGGGAACTCAAGCTCGCCTACGTAATTAGGAAGATCATCGACCGGGTATTGATTCTTACCCACGATAAGCAGAGGAATGTGATTTGCATTAACCAAATGCTGATTAAGCAAAGATGCAAAGCCATTTCCTTTGATAGAACCAATAATGCACCCAGCCCAAACATGAGACCAGTCGATCTCTTTGGCTTGCTCAGAGCTGATCACTTCACAGCTCTCTCCAACAAATTCTAATATTGTGCTTAGGTTACGACGGTTATGAGAGTCATCGTCCACTACAAGCAGTTTTGCCAAACCTTGCATAACTAGGAATTATAGCCTTAATCATTGGTGCGATGCGGGGAAAAACCAGAACAGCGTCGCGCTAAAATTAAATGGATATTTATACTTTAGAGCAAACGAGAAGCAAATTTCGGAAATTAACCACAAAAAAAAGCCATTAGGCTTACTAATGACTCTATTTTATTTGAATAAAAAAATAAGGCAACCAAGCAATTAGCTGATGTGAGCTTGGTTGGAACTTTAATATTTCTTTAGATACCAACTTCCGCAGCGGTAAGGTTGTGATACTCGTTAGGGATTTGATCCCAAGCACCTTTTATCTCACGGATAATTTCAATCACATCATCAATAGGTTGAGGGTCATTTTGATGATTGGCCGCAGAGATCTGAGTGATCATAAATTCGTACAGTTGATCTAAGTTTTTGGCAATGTCACCGCCGTCATCCATTGAGAGGCAGCTACGTAAACTTATAATAATATCAAGAGCTTTGCCCAAGCGTTCACCCTTCACTGGGATGTTCCCCGCTTGCATTGCTGCTTTGCCTTGAATCAACCTTTCAATAGCGCCTGCCATAAGCATTTGCACTATTTTATGGGGTGAGGCAGCGCTAAGCTGACTATCCACTGATACCTTTTTGTATGCCTGTAAAGAACCGCGCATAGTAACCCTCTTTTATAAAAATCTTTTATATTGTTGTACTGATTTGTTGCCGTGTCGATATTTATGTAGCATTTTTCCAACTCGACCGGTTTCAGACTGCATCAATGCAACTAAATTTTTGGTTCGATTAATTGCTTCAAACCACTCTGAACTACGTTTAACTTCCGGAAACTGTTCAAGTAACTGCAGAATGTTTTGCAATAACTGTTCCCTGTTATCGACTAGTTCATGAATTTCTTCAGGAATAATTTCACTTTTATCAAATTTTGCGAAGATTTGTTGATCGAGTTCACAAAGTTGTTGGAGTTCATTCTTCATCGGTTAGCCTAATGCACTCATCATGCTGCCAAGTTGAGACTGCATTTTGCCTGTTGCGTCCTGCATGGCGGTAAATTTTGCATGCGTACGACTTTCGAGGCTATCCATACGGCGATCTAATGCCGCCTGGTTATCTGCCAATCGATAATTTTGCTCAGTAAGGCTTTTCTCTCGAGTACGAATCGAACCTGTTACCCCTGTAATTCCTTGAATAGCATCTTCAACACGTTTAGCAAATCCCGTATTGCCGCCAAAAAAATCACCTAACTTGTCAAAGTTATTGTTTAGCTGACGATCTAACATGTCATGGTTAATTTCGAGTGTGCCTTGACGAGTAGTCGTAATACCGAACTCGGTTAACGACTTCAAATTCTCGGGCGCTTTCTCAATATTGGTCGAAAACACGCTCTTCAATCGTGAGTCAGCATTTCGAACCGTGCTATCCCCCGCAAGTGGGCCTTTCTGGCCAGTCGCAGGGTCGACACCCGCTAAGTTTTTCGAAACTTGATAAAATTGGTTATAGGCTTGGACAAAGCTTTCAATGTCATCACGTACGCTTTGTCTATCGTACTCAACCCCAATTTCTGCAGGAGCTTTGTCTTTTGGAGTCTTTCCTTTAACGGTCAGATCAATGCCTTCAATCGCATCTTCTATGATGTTGTTGTGGCTAGATAATTGGGCAACACCATCGAGTACCACCATTGAGTCTTGGCCGGTTTGCACCTCGGTCATACCATCATAGGTATCAAAAGATCGCTGTGCTCGGTCAAGATCTTCTTTCGCTTTATCAACTTTTTCTAAATGCGCGCGCTCTTCAGGTGCCAGTTTTGACCGCTCGATCTCTTTCGCTTGCTCAGCTGTCAATTCACCGCGATCGACTTTAGCCGCTAGCTCTTCACTCTCTTTAGCCAATTGCTCTTCAATACGAGCTTGCTCAGCTTCAAGTTTTTGCTGCGCTTCTTTCGGTGTTACATAAGAATCCGTCAGTGTACCTGACGCTGTATTAGACCACCCTGGAATATCTGGCGCCTTCTCAATCGCTTTTTCGTCAAGCTCTAATTCAGGCGTGTGATAAGAATCCAATAGAGTACCTGAGGCCGTTTCTGTCCAACCTCCGATATTATCTTCAGGTAAAGCAGACGCAGACGCGGCGGCCGCATCTAAAGCTTCTTGGCCAGCAAGTGCCGCTTTTTGGCCAAACGATAAACTGCCGTCGTCATCCGAGAATAAAGGATCGACTAAACCATCTTTTTCAGGATCTTCTATAGGGTTGCCTTGCTCATCGACAGCCTCTTCACCAGTAAGGGCATCATCAATCGCATCTATGGCTTTTCCCTGTGGGGTTTCGGAAAGGATCTCTTGAGCTGCAAGTCGAGCTTCTTCCAAAGCTTTTACGCGCTCTTCAAGAGTTTTATATTCGAGTTTCTTTAGCGGATTGCCTGATTCGGCATCCACATGAATACTTATTTGATGCTCTTTGCCTGATAAGTTGGAAGCAACAATCAGGCGAGGGCCTTCTACGTCATTAATAATGGAAGCACGAACGCCCGGATTCGATCCGGCGCCGTTGATACCTCTGACAATGTCGATTAACTTTGAGTTTGAATCGACTTGTACGTCAAAGCTGTCTTCACCAAGCGAAACCTGCAGCTTACCAGGGCCAAACTTCATGTCTTCAGATAATACGTCTGAAGCCACTTTATGACTCTGAGCAAGCTGCAACACATCGATGGCATATTTACCTGCTATCGCTTCTGTAGTTGCAGTCGCTGAGACAACACCCTCGTCAGTACTTTCTACGGTGCGTACCGCAAATGCTTTCTCCTGACGAAAGATTGCCATCAGATTTTTCATCGAATCCAGCGATTCTCTGAGTCGGCCATAGGCGCTGATACTGGAATCAATCTGTGCCCGCTCATTGTCGATACGTTGCTGTTTAGGCACACGCTCCGCATCAACAATTTTGCTGACCATAGAATTGATATCCATGCCAGACGACATCCCCATAGGGCCTAAACTCATCCAATCACCTCAATAAAACGACTTATACCTTTTCCACCAATAAACCTGAACTGGCGGTATGGGCTGCTAGGCGCCTTAAAATCTCCAGCATTTCTTCATCCGGGATTTGTCGGATAATATCCCCGGTTGTTGCTTCGTAAATCGTCACAACATCCCTTCCGGACTCCTCATCCACCTTGAAAGCAATCCCTTTATTGATAGAGGAAATAAACTCATTCATTTTCTCTACCATCCTAACCCGCTCTTCTTTGTTAAGCTCTTGACGCTCTTGAGCTAACTTTATCGCGGTTTCAGTAGAACTTTCTTGCTTTTGCTCTACCTTTTCGGCTGGTACTGCTTCCCTAGGTTTCGAAATACTAGGCGCGCTACTACTTTCTTCGTAAGCAATTTTAATGCCACTTGGCGAGCCGTAAGGCTGGATGTTCGATGTGTAGGATGGTATTTCCATAACAATCTCCCTTCCACCTTATGAGCCAGCAATAGAAACCTATTGCCTAACCTATCATACGATAAGTTTAGCCCAATAAGCTTAGAGCTGCAGATGGTGTCTGCTTAGCCTGCGCCAGAATAGAAGTACTCGCCTGTTGTAGGATTTGTGACTTCGTCATCTGAGTTGTTTCTTTAGCGTAATCGGTATCTTTGATACGGCTTCGAGAAGCATTAACGTTCTCGTTGATGTTATCTAAGTTACTAATTGCGTGGTCAAAACGGTTTTGGAATGCACCTAGAGAAGCACGTTGGCTATCTACAGCTTTAAGTGCGCCATCAATGATGGATACTGCTTCGTTTGAACCTGCAACTGAAGTTACGTCGATGTCATTAACGGTTACGTTCTTGCCATCTTCGATACCCAATTCGCCAGCTAAGCTACCACCGAACTCTACGTCGCCTTGCACTTTCTGGTTAGTCGCAAAAAGTTGGAACTTACCGTCTTCACCAACCGATGCCTTCACATCTTGGCTTTGACCGTTAATGTAAGTCGCAAGTTCTTCTAGATCGTTGCCTTCTTTCGCATTGATCGTTAACTCTTGTTCTTCACCAAAGTTATTAGTGTAAGTCATGGTTAAGTCTGCGCCAGCGCCTACACGCCATGAAGCATCTTTACCTTCTTCCACTGAATAGCTCTTACCGCCCATGTCAGACGTATCAGAACGCATGTTTCCGATAGAAAGCATTACCGCTTCACCAGAAGATGCACCGATTTGGAAAGATTGGCTACCGTAAGTACCGTTAAGCAGTTTATTACCACCAAAAGAGGTCGTTTCTGCGATACGGTTTAATTCAGTATTTAGCGCCGTTACTTCTTCCTGAATCGCGATACGTTCAGATTTACTGTTAGAGCCGTTTGATGATTGAAGTGCTAAGTCACGCATACGTTGCAGAATGTTAGTAGACTCGTTCATCGCACCTTCAGCGGTCTGAGCGATAGAAATACCATCATTTGCATTTTTCACAGCCATATCAAGGCCGCGGCTTTGCGAAGTTAAGCGGTTAGAGATTTGAAGACCAGCAGCATCGTCTTTTGCGCTATTAATTTTATAGCCTGAAGACAAACGCTCCATCGATTTTTGAGTACCTTCAGCAGCATTGTTTAGGTAACGCTGTGCGGTCATTGCAGACACGTTCGTGTTTACATTTATTGCCATAATAGATCTCCTTTAGGCATTACTTGATGTATCTCGGTGACTCTCACCTCACTTTGATACATCTCATTTCTCTCAATCCCTTTAACGGCCTATTAATTAGAAGCTTTAGTAAATTAATCGCTTTTTTCTGTATTATTTTTCATCACAATGAAAACTGTGACCTATATCCATCTAAGTTATTGCTTTATATCGTTCTAAAGATAAGACAAAACGGCTCGCTTGCTCTTACTACTTATAGTGTAGGTATAAAACCTGCAGGCATGAAAAAACCCAGCCGAAGCTGGGTTTCACGCTCATCTCTCACCACGAGCAAATTGTGTGGCAAGCTTATCGCTAGATTATTACCTAAATCAGTAATTAACCTAGTAGGCTTAGCGCTGAGTTTGGTGCCTGTTTCGCTTGCGCAAGAATTGAGCTTGACGCTTGAGACAGGATTTGTGACTTGGTCATTTGAGTCGTTTCTTTCGCGAAGTCGGTATCTTTGATACGGCTCTTCGACGCGTTTACGTTCTCGTTAATGTTGTCCAAGTTGCTGATTGCGTGGTCGAAACGGTTCTGGAATGCACCCAACTCTGCACGGTGGCTATCTACATACTTAAGCGCAGTATCGATAATTGCTACTGACTCTTGAGCGCCGCCCACTGAAGTAACATTGATAGAGTCAACCGTTACTTGCTTACCATCTTGCATGCCTAGCTCACCTGCAAGGCCACCAGAGAATGATACTTCACCGTCAACTTTGTTGTTGCCAGCAAACATTTGCAGCTGACCGTCTTCATTTACAGACGCTTTTACAAGGTCTTGTTGACCGTTGATGTAAGTCGCTAGTTCTTCAATATCATCGCCTGCTTTCGCGTTGATTTGAATTTCCTGCTCGTTACCGTAAGTATCTGTAAGGGCAATGGTTAAATCGCTTGAGCCAGATTGAACGTTCCAGTTCTTATCTTTGCCTTCTTCCGCTTGGTAGCTCATGCCACCCATTTGAGCGTTATCAGAACGCATGTCTTTCAGACCTAGCATCACGGCTTCACCGTTGTCTGCACCAATCTGGAATGATTGAGTACCGTATGTACCGTTTAGTAGCTTGTTACCACCGAAAGAAGTTGTTTCAGCGATACGGTTTAGTTCGTCATTCAGTGCTGTTACTTCTTCTTGAATCGCAACACGTTCTGCTTTTGAGTTAGAACCGTTTGCAGATTGTAGTGACAAGTCACGCATACGTTGCAGGATATTTGTTGTCTCATTCATTGCACCTTCAGCCGTTTGTGCAATTGAGATACCGTCGTTTGCGTTACGTACTGCAACATCAAGACCACGACTTTGAACGTTCAAACGGTTAGAGATTTGTAGCCCTGCCGCGTCATCCTTTGCGCTATTAATCTTGAAGCCTGAAGACAGACGTTCCATTGATGTTTGCTGAGCATTGTTCGCATTGTTTAGGTAACGTTGCGCTGTCATTGCTGATACGTTTGTATTTACATTCACTGCCATGGTGATTTCTCCAATTGATTTTCCGTTATTACGGTTTCCGACGTCTCGGAAAACCAAGTAGTTCTCTCAAAGTTACTTTTATTAACGGCGCGGTTTTCAAATCCTTTAGAAAAAAAATCAAAATAAATTCATTTAATTAAAAAACGTGAGAAAACAGCCAGATAAAAACAACGGATGAGTGGAGAAAGTCAGTAGAAAAACACCGAATGAGGAGTGCTAGAACAAGCAAGTGATACTGGAGATTACCATCTCTCTTAAGTAATAGAGATGCATTAAATAAAAAGCAGTACACCAGAAAGAGAAAAGCCCCTTTTCCTTTGAGAGAACTGGGGCTGGTTGGTAATCAGAGCCTATGAGGAGATCATCGAGAAATGAACATATTCCCTTCTTACCGAGTGCATTCTTACTGTAAAAACGAGAAGCCGGTGAGAGATGAGAGAGCCAATCATCCAATAGTAAGTATGCTTGCCAAAGTATCCCCTGCTGTCTAGCTCACGTCTGAACATCAACAGCAAGGTCAACCATAAACTACTGCAGTAAAGACATCGCAGAGTTTGGCAACTGTTTAGCTTGGGCAAGTATTGAAGTACTTGCTTGCTGCAATATTTGAGCTTTCGTCATTTGCGTCGTCTCTTTCGCAAAGTCCGTATCTTTAATTCGGCTGTTTGAAGCATCTACGTTTTCTTGAACGTTAGCCAAGTTGTTAATACTGTGGCTTAAACGGTTTTGCTTCGCACCTAAATCTGCACGTTGTGAATCAACATACGTTAATGCCGCATCCAACACGCTGATTGCATTTTGTGAACCTGCAACGCTCGTTAAATCAACATCTTGAACCGTGGTATCGCGACCTTCGCTGCTAATACCCAGTTCTGAAGCTAATCCACCAGAAATTGACATTGGTCCTTCCAGGTCTGGTTCCGCGACGAATACTTGTAGACGACCATCTTCCGTAACCGAAGCGTTCACCAAATGAGACTGACCATTGATGTAAGTCGCTAATTCTTCAATATCGTCACCAGCTTTGGTTTGAATATCTAGAGATACTTCTTCGCCCGATTTAGTGGTGAATTCGAATTTCAAATCACGCGCATTAGCAGGAACTTGCCAATCTTTATCTTTGCCGTTTTCAGAATCAAACGTCGTACCGCCCATGCGGAAATCATCAGCACGAATACTGGTCAACGCCATGATCATTGCTTCACCAGAATTAGAACCAATCTGGAACGAAGCTTCACCAAACGATCCATTGAGAAGTCGACGACCACCGAATGAAGTTGTTTCTGCTATACGGTTAAGCTCATCTTGAAGCGCCATAGACTCTTCGTTTAGTGCTTCACGTTCTGCTGGTGAGTTAGTACCGTTAGCTGATTGAATTGCCAAGTCACGCATACGTTGCAATACGCTGGTTGACTCATTCATCGCACCTTCAGCGGTTTGAGCAATAGAGATACCGTCGTTAGCATTTCGCATCGCCACATCAAGACCACGAGATTGCGCTGTCAATCGGTTCGAGATTTGCAGACCTGCCGCATCATCTTTTGCACTGTTAATTTTATGCCCTGATGACAAACGCTCCATAGAAGTGTTTAGTTCACTAGAGGCTTTATTCAAGTAACGTTGCGCTGTCATAGCGGATACGTTGGTACTTACGGTAATAGCCATTTTGCTCTCCTTTTGAGTTCGCAAGCTTTCTGCGAAGCGGCCAGCTTTACTCTCATTTGGATAAGCACTGACCGTAAATTACTTGCTAAATCCCCGATGGGGAATTTAAAAACTGTGTAAATCATTTCTGATTAATATACATACAAGTAGTATGCCAAGTTTTACCTAGTGACTTTTAAAAACTTAAAAATCTATTATTTCAGCAAGTTATGATTCATAACTTCCACATCAAAGTGGTAAAACTTCTTTTAGAAACAAGCGGAGGCAAACACTGCAACTCCAGTTGCCGCTTTTTGCCGCTTCCATACCTAAATTTTCGTTAAGGCACTAAAACAGCATTCAACACTCTTTTTCTCGCACTTAAGGCATGGCACATAAGGCATTGAGAACACTTAGAGAATTGATTAGATATAATTAAATAAGGTTAAATCTTTGGTTTTACCAAAAGCCTGCTGAGAGGCTTGCAGCGCTCGAGAATTCTCATTGAATTCAATGATCGCCTTTGAGTAATCCAAATCTTCGAAGTTACTTTTCGATTTCGCTAACGAAAGCTTAAAATCCTCATGTTGCTGCTCTTGTATATCAAGCGTGCTTAATCGAGCACCAACGTCTGTTCTTGCTTTATTCAAATGGATGAATGCTGCGTGAAATTCTTCTGTTGCCTGGTGCAGCTTTGCCGTTGCCGAGGCATCGGCCACCGAAGAATCTGCCCATTTCATTGCATCCTGAAAAGTGTCAAAGATGGTGAACGTTTCTCTTGGCTCAAGAGTAATTGAGTCACCTTTGGTAATTTGACCTTTCACCTGAATGTTTAACCCTTCGTATTCAATACCAGTGGAAGGATCAAACTCTTTGGCATCGACTACGCTGCCATCTTTTTCAAGCTGATAACCGTATTTGCCGTTTTGCATGTCGACAAACGTCACTTTGTAAGTCGAAGAGTCTTCAAAAGTGCTACTGGTGGCGCGCTCTAGTAATAGTTCAGACGCAGCCTGCAATTCGTACTGGGGTTCAAAGTCACCATATGGATTATCAATTTCCATAAATAACTTGCTGCCCGGATCATTCATTGCCATTTCAAAGCTACTTGCGACACGCATTTTTCGTTGATAATCATCTCCGGCATACGTTACGTTGCCTTCGTTATCTCTAAAGAACGGCTGACTTTTCGGTTTTGTCCCAGCAAATGTGTAGTTACCTGATTCGTCTTGCGTATTCGCTAGATTCAAAAAGTTATTTGCGATTTCTTGGATCTCGCGCTTTTTCGCATAACGGTCTTCTGGTGATAACGCACCGTTAATCATTTCCATCACGGTACGCTTCGCATCATCGGCAAAACTTTCTGAGTTCGCGATGATCACTTCATGGTGTTCAAGACGGTTACGCACCAAAATAATGGCATCAACATACTGCTTTAATTGCTCAGACTGCTGACCTATATTTTGCAAGTAGTGAGTCGCAAGCGGATCGTCACTGGGTGACATCAGCTTCTTACCAGACGCCAATTGAGCTTGGTTATGGTGAACTTTGTTCTCTTGACGACGTAAATCATTCTGTACTGACTGATAATTGTGGAAGCTAGAAATTCGATTTAACATTTAACTCCCTCCTTATCTCAACGCCAGAATAGTATTAAAAGTATCGTTCGCCGCTTGCATGATTCGAGACGATGCCATGTAGGCTTGTTGGAACTTCATCATGTTTGCCGCTTCTTCATCGAGGTTAACCCCTGAAATCGAAGCAATACGCTCTTGTGCGGCCTCTTTTTCTAACTCGGCAATATCGCTGAGTCGAGTCGCTGTCGATGCTTTCAAACCGGTATTGGTATTCAAGTTGTGGTAAATATCGAGAACTGTCGACTCGTTGTTATCAAGCTTCTTATCGGTCTGAATATTTTGTAGTTTACGTAAGTTGCCGTTATCACCTTCTGAAGGGACTAAGTTTGCCGTAAACTTGTCATTCGCAATCGCACCGCGAGTCAGCTCAAACGTTGTCCCCTGAACGGTAACAGGGCCAGTCGGCGGATATGGCTGCGGCTGCAATAGCACTCGCCCTTTTGTATCGGTTACCGCAAACTGGTCACCTTTAGGAGATACGATCACTTCAAATTCACGTAATTCCCCAGCACCTAGGATTTTAAATTTGGCGTTACCCTGCGCGAACGTCGTCGAGGCTTCATAACTCTGCGCAGCAATGGTTTTCGGATCATTGGTTTCCATTTTCATCATTGCTGCAGAATTTCGAGTTGGACGAAGAAGCACTTTCTCTCCGGAAGCTGGCGGATTGCGGATTTCTACCAACATGCCATCGATATAAAAACCCTTGCCGCTCGAATCGGTACTCACCTTAACCGTTTCGCCTGTTGGCTTAGTGACGAAGTAATCACTGCCATCATATTTCAAACCGTATTCGCCACCTTTAAGTTGTGACGTGTCAGCGATATACACAGCAAGGTCCGCTTGCGATTGACCGCTGGAGATAACACGAGATTTAGCCGAAAGCTCTGAGTTGACATCGGTAAACATCAGACCGCCAATTTCCCCGCGTAGATCTAAACCTTGTGCTTGATAGCTATTCACTTCGTGAGAAAAAGACAAAGCCATACGCCCAAGTTCATCCATCACGCCTGGAATTAGCTCATCACGCATATCAAGCATCGCGCCGATTTTGCCGTCCATATCTTTACTAGTGATAGGCTTCAGCACTTTACCTTCGACGATCGCAAGACGTTTTTGATGAGCATCCGGTACACCATCAATCAACTTTAATTGGCTCGCTTCAGAGCCAGAAACCAAAGTATGCCCGTTGCCGATATGCACATTATAACCTTCAGCGTTTGAGCGTGGTGTTATGGTGACTTTGGTGTATTCAGATAACTCATTAATCAGCTTTTCATGCTGATCTCGTAGATCATTATGTGGACCAGGCGTTCGCATCATTAAGCGGTGAATATCTCGAATTTCAACCGCGAGTTGATTCATTCGCTCAACACCCATTTCCAACTTTTTATTGGTCACATCGGACTGCTTACGTATGGTCTCGTGAAATTCATTTACGGTCTGGCTGATAAGCCCTGCTTTTTCAAGCACCACTTTACGTGCACCGACATCATTCGGCGCATCCGCTAAAGTCTTAACCGCATCAAACCATTCATTTAAATGCTCGGGAATTTTTTTGGATGCTACAGAAGAAAGCATGCTAGAGAGCATATCGATGTTCACTTCACCATCGCTTTTATTCGCGGCATTGGTTGTCGATAAATTCAGTTCATTAACGGCAAACTGATCCCACGAGCGGCGAACATTTTCCACATGTACGCCCATACCATAGGTTTGGCCGCCGTACTGGCGCGGGGCATTTACACCTTGAATGACAGACTGGCGACTATAACCCTCTGTATTTACATTCGAAATGTTATGACCAGTTGTATTTAACTGTCTCTGAGCAGTAAGAACACTTTGTGTACCTACATTCAGAAGATCCGACGCCATAATGCCCCCAAAAACTAAATAAAATCAGCGTTAACCGATTAACTCATTAGTTATAAAAGCAAAATATGTGCCAAAGGTTAGATAAGATGTGTATCGGGGATTTAAAAGGGGAAATAAAGAAGGGCCTACCTACGTAAGCCCTTGTTTAATCATTTCATTTCGTCAATTTTCGCTTTGACTCGGAGTACTTTATCAGCGTAATTTGGATCCGTTGCATAACCTGCTTGGTGGATTCCTTTAATAAAGGATTCTGAGCTTCCGTTGTTTTGCAGAGCGGTTTCGTATCGTGGGTTTTCGTTTAGGAATTTCACATAATCCGTGAAGCTATCTTCAAATGAAGAATAAGAACGGAAAGACGCAGACTCTTTAACCGGAGTCTTACCGTGGAACTCTAAAGTTTGAGTCGCTACTTTATCACCTTTCCAACTGCGGTCTGCTTTTATATTGAATAGGTTGTTACTATTACCCAACGAGTTTTTCACCATTTTCGAACCCCAACCGGTTTCTAAAGCCGCCTGAGCTAATAATAGTGAGGAATCCACACCTAAAGCTTGTGCCGCTTTTTCCGCATAAGGTCGCATCGAAGAAACAAACGATTCAGGTGAGTCAAATGAAGACGGTGTAGCACTACGAACTTGATTCTGCTTCTCTAGAGTCGCTGCAATATTACGCGCTTTTTCTTCATCGGTTGGTAAACGCAATGTCGTATTAAACGCTTCATTTCGCATTTGAACTTCTGAACTATCGCCACTTTGCCCAGCACTCAGCTGCGCCACTATCATATCAGCCAAGCCAAGTGAGCCTGATGCACTCAACTCACTCGACATTTGGTCATCCAGCATTTGGCGATAAAACTGTTCATTTTGGCTATTCAGCATGTCAGATTTAAAACTAGAATTAGCATCCCGCATCGACTTAAACAGCATGGAAGTAAAAATAGATTCAAACTGTTTCGCTGCCGCTTTTAGCGCTTCTTGCTCACTTCCTTCTTCACCATTAACGGCTTGCTGACGTAAACGGTCTAAGCTACCAATATCGTGGATAAATCCGATGTCGTTTTGATTTTTAATCATCTTCATCGCTCCCTAGATAATGATCAACTGACCTTCAAGTGCACCGGCTTGCTTGAGGGCTTGAAGAATTGCCATAAGGTCCGAAGGGGCTGCGCCAACTTCATTAACCGCACGTACCAAATCATCTAACGTTAGGCCCGGCTCAAACTTGAACATTTTGCCGTCACCTTCAGTCACTTCAATGTCGGTATCTGGAACCACTACCGTTTGACCACCGCCAAACGCGTTGGGCTGACTAACATTCAAGTTTTCTTTAATCGCGACTGTCATACCACCATGGGTTACTGCTGCCGCTTTCAACCTTACGTGTTTACCGACGACAATGGTGCCTGTACGAGAGTTTACAATGATTTTGGCAGAGCCTTCAGCTGGGTCGAACTCAACATTTTCTACTGCAGATAAAAATGCTACACGCTGGCTGATTTCGCGAGGAGCACGAACTCTTACCGACGTCGCGTCTACCGCAGATGCCATTTGAGGCCCAAGGAAATTGTTTACCGCATCAGCGAGACGCTGGGCAGTCGTAAAATCAGATTGAATAAGGTTAAACGTGATGTAGTCACCGCGACCAAATGGTGTCGGGATTTCTTGTTCTACTGTCGCACCGCTTGAGATTAAACCAACGTTTGGGTTGTTGCCGACAATCTTAGAGCCATCAGCACCTTCAGCACTAAAACCACTTACTACAAGGTTACCTTGTGCTACGGCATAAACTTGCCCATCCAAACCTTTGAGGAAGGTTTGCAATAAGGTGCCGCCACGTAAGCTTTTTGCTGAGCCAATTGAAGAAACCGTCACGTCCACTTGCTGACCTTGCTTGGTAAACGCTGGCATTTCTGCCGTTACAATAACAGCCGCAACGTTCTTGGTTTTTGGCTTAGTACCTGGCGGCAACTGAATACCAAAGTTTTGCAGCATCGCGTTAAAGCTTTGATCCGTAAACGGAGTTGACTCACCAGTGCCAGGTAAACCAGTTACGAGACCATAGCCTACTAATTGGTTACTACGTACACCTGCCACTTTCGCCACGTCTTTAATTCGAGCGGCTTGGGCGCTAGTGGCAAGAAAAATCATGCCCAGTAGTAAGAAAGTAAGCTTTTTCATAGTCGTAACCTAATTTATGTTTCTTGAGGCTAACGTCAATTCAACGACGCCAACACTATACTTATAAAGCTACATTAAAGAATCGTGCCAAGAATCCAGGCTCTTGCATATCTTGTTGTACACCAGTACCTGAATATTGGATTCGCGCGTTAGAAACACGGTTTGAAGCGATGGTATTATCGAAATCAATGTCGTCTGGTCGAATCGTACCGCTCAAGCGAATGTACTCGTCACCTGTGTTAAATGTCATCCATTTCTCACCACGTACCACTAAGTTGCCGTTCGCCAATACTTCGATAACTTCAACCGTGATGTAACCACTAATGCTGTTGCTTTGGTTTGCTGAAGCGTCACCAGCAAAAGTGTTGGTGTTGCTCAAGTCATAAGAGAAATTGTATTTGTCTATCGTCAGCTCTTGCCCACCAACAGCCAGCGGCTCCATCGAAGAATCGTTCGATTTCGACATATCCGCATTCGCTTTTTTGGTTGCACGCGTATTTTCATCTAACGCAACGGTAATAATATCCCCAATACCGCGAGGCTTAGAGTCGTCGTACATACTACCGATGTAATTCACATTAAATAACGAACCAGTAGCAGCAGCGTAATGTTCAGGCTTTTGTTTCGGGTTAATTGGTGCCCATGCCGGATCACCGGAGATCGGATCCGTACGGCCTCGTAATGTATCAACAATGCCAGAACTTTCTTCTGCTGACTTGTCACCTTCGACCGCATCAACAATCGTTGTCGCGTTTTCGGTTTCTGGTGTTTCGATCGGCTCTAACATAGAACAGCCAGTCATAGATGCAATTAGTGCAAAACAAAATAATCGTTTCATAGCGATACACTCTCAGTAAACAATAAGCCTAACGGTTATAGCTGTTGGTTAACAAAGCTCATCATCTTGTCGACAGATGAAATCACTTTTGAGTTCATTTCATAAACACGTTGCGCTTCAATCATGTTTACCAGTTCTTCTGTCACATTCACGTTCGATGTTTCTAGCATCGATTGACGAATATCACCCAAACCATCAATGCCCGGAACCCCCTCTTGAGGGTCACCACTTGCGCCAGTAGGCAAGTACAAGTTCTGACCAATAGGTTCAAGGCCGCCAGGATTCACAAAGTCAGTGATAGTAATTTGCCCTACCACTACGTTGTTTTGTTCACCACGCATACGTACCGACACTTCACCATCGTTACCGACAGTAATCGAAATCGCATCTTCTGGAATAACGATTTCAGGTTGTAATAGGTAACCTTGACCTGTCGTTACAATTGAACCATCGCCATTTAGAGTAAACTGACCGTTACGGCTATAACCAATATTTCCATCTGGCATCTCGACTTGGAAAAAGCCATCGCCTTCAATCATCATATCTAAGCTGTTGGTCGTCGTTTGAGCATTACCATGAGTGTGGACTTTTTGAGTCGCGACTACCTTTGAACCTGCACCTAACATTAAACCACTCGGTAGCTCAGTGTTTTGAGAAGACTGACCACCTGGTTGATTGATATTTTGGTAAAACAGGTCTTCAAACACTGCGCGGCTTTTCTTAAAGCCAATGGTTGAAGCATTCGCTAAGTTGTTTGAAATCGTTGAAATATTGGTTTGTTGGGCATCTAAACCAGTTTTACTTACCCATAATGCTGGATGCATAGCAATCCCCTTAAAAAATCAGTTAGCTCATACGAAGCAAAGAATCAGACGATTTGTCCATTTCTTCTGCTGTGCTCATCATTTTGACCTGCATCTCGAATTGACGTTGTAAGTCAATTAGGCTAGTCATCTCGCCTACGGCATTAACGTTACTGCCTTCGATAGCACCTGTTAACAGTTTCACAGCAGCATCTGCTTCGTATGCCTGGTTTGGATCTTTTGAACGGAATAAACCATTCGTGTCTTTAAACAGTGTCTGGTTATCTGGGCGAACAAGTTTAATTCTGCCAGCGATTTCCAACTCTTCAGCTGGAGCACCTTGTGGCAGTACTGAAATCGTACCGTCTGTACCGATTTCTACTTTGCTCAGTGGAATTGGAAGCGTAATAGGAGCATCATTGTCGCCTAGCACTAAGTGCCCACTTCCATTCGTCAATAGACCGTTTTGATCGATTTTGAGGTTGCCGTTACGCGTTAGGCCTTCTTGACCGGTTTTATCCATCACGGAAATCCAACCGTCACCTTCAACCGTTACGTCCAGATCGCGCCCAGTGGTAACAACACTGCCCTGTGAGAAATTATGGCCAGGACGTTCAGTCATACTAAACACGCGGGTTGGCATGCCTTCACCGTATGCTTGCATTGAACGAGCCTGTGCTAAATCGGCACGAAAACCGGTAGTGCTTACGTTTGCTAAGTTGTTTGCACGAAGCTGCAAAGCTTGCATATTTTGCTTTGCGCCACTCATGGCAAGAAACAGTGCACGATCCATAATTTGCTCCAAAAAATCATCTTCTAGAAGCTAGATAAGCAATAGGTGTGCCAATGTATATAAAGCGTTAGTAATCAGATAGTTGGATAGAAATTAGAGTTTATTACTGAGAAAGGAGGATAAAAATTGGAATAAGCTTGCCCTATGGCAATGTCAAGCGGCAAACACTTGCGGCAAAATCATTCATAGTACAAATAACACCGCGCTTGGCTATGTAAACAGCCAAGAGCGGTATAAACAGATAATTACAATCCGAATTCGATTAACGAATTTGAAGAATATTTTGCTGTAGTTGGTTATGTACTTCTAGAGAACGTGAGTTCGCTTGGAAGTTACGCTGAGCAGAAATTAAATCGACTAGCTCTTGAGTCATATCGATGTTCGATTGCTCTAATGAACCGTTGTTAATGCTACCGAATGAGCCCTTGTTCGATTCACCCCAGATCTTATCACCAGAGTAATTCGTAGAATCCCATTGGGTACCACCTTTCTTATCCAGACCTTGCTCATTTGGTACACGCACCAAGCCAACACGACCCAGAATCACGTTTTCACCGTTCGAGTAGGTACCTAAAACACTACCGTATTCATCAAAATCGATTTTAGTTAAGAAACCAACCGTTGCACCATCCTCATCGAACTTAGTTAGTTCAAATGGGGCTGCAAATTGAGTCGAAGAATCTAAACCAAAGTTCAGAGTTTGTGTCACATCAGCACCGTTAAGGTTTACAGGATTTGCACCCGCTCCTAAGGCTTCTGAAGTGATTGGTAGGCCGTTATTCAAACTCGCCAACGTACCATCGTTGTTAAACTTCATGGTGTGGCCAACGTGACCAGTCGCGTTTGCCGCATCACCACCAACAATATTCAGCGGCTTCTCACCTACATCATCTGTCATGGTGTAGTAAGTTTGCCAAGTATTTGGTTGCGTTGAATCTTTCAAGTAATACGTCGTTAGTTTGTACGATTGACCCATAGAGTCATAAACCGTAGAAGAAGTCGCACGGTTGAAAGTATCCGGATCTTGGTAATTGAATAACGCAGGATCTTTAAGATCGCCGTTTGCAGGAAGGTTTACACCAACATCAATATTTTCAGTCTGCTTTGGTTTACCAAATTCAGCTGGAATGTCTAGTGGCTTTGGTGCGTAAGACAATACTTCACCACTATTTGGATCCACATCGTAGCCTAAAAGAAACTCATCGTTACTGGTAACCATGTAGTTATCTTTGTTTAGGTGGAAAGCACCATTACGAGTCAGTTCATTGATCTCTGGAACCATACGGTCTTTCGCTACCGCGAAAAAGCCAGTACCACTCACTCGTAAGTCCATCGGGTTGTTCGTATAAATACTTGAACCTTCATGGAATTGTTGAGCAACTTTGTTCGCTTGAGCACCGCCACCAGCAGTGGTTTTTGCATTAGTAAACAAAGAACTAGAGTAAACATCACCAAATTCAGCACGAGACTCTTTAAAGCCAAAAGTGTTTGCGTTAGCAATGTTATTACTGGTTGTATTCAGATCTAACTGAGCGGCGGATAATCCGCTTAAAGCAATATAAGACATTCCAAAATTCTCCTAATCTAGCTAGCATATTGACTCTATAAAGAGTTACGCTTTGCCAACTTCTAGTACTTCAGCAAGTCGAACTGGCGAAGAAAAACCAGCCAGATTGAGCAGTACGTTGCCATCACCTTTGCCAAGAAGCACACTGTTCACGTTCGCATAAGTCGACACTGGGAACTCTGCACTCTCACCATCCAATAAACCCGCTGCTTTCACATTGTATTTACCGGCCGGCAATGGGTTACCGTTTTCGTCATTTCCGTCCCACTCAACACGTGTGTCACCGGCAGGTTGTGCACCAACTTCAAAAGTTCGTACTAATTGGCCAACTTCGTTCTCAACACGGACCATAAGGTTATCCATCGCTTGAGGAAGTTTGACCATTGCCGCCATTCCGGCGTTTGCCTGTTTCACACCTGCTGCACCAGGAACCAATACATCACGGCCAACCAAAGAAGATGCCTGTAATGCTTGGTTAGAAGTCATCGATGAATTCAAGCTTTCAAACTGTGTATTCATTTTTCCGATGCCGTCTACGGTCGCAAATGAAGCCATTTGCGCAATCATCTGGTCATTACTGACCGGCTTAAAAGGGTCTTGTTGAGCAAGTTGCTTGGTCAACAACGATAAGAAGTCTTCTTGATTAAGATCCTGCTTACCTGTTGTTTCATCGGGCTTCTTGTTGTCTTGAAGACTTTTAAGCTGATCAACATAGGACAAGCCGCTTTGACCAACATTATTGATTCCGGCCATATGCTACCTCCTTATCCTTATTGACCCATCTGCAGCGTACGCAGCAGCATTTGTTTGCTTGAGTCTGCAACCTGTACGTTCGTTTGATACGCACGTGAAGCAGAAATCATATTCGCCATTTCTTCCATAACATTAACGTTAGGCTTGTAGATATAGCCTTCATCATTTGCTAATGGGTGATCCGGGTTATATTCCGCACTGAGCGGCTTATCGCTTTCTACAATTCCTAATACTTTTACTGGCACCGTGTGGTCACCGTTGTAGCGCGCCTTATTTAACTCAGCACCAAACACTGCGTGGCGAGCTTTGTAAGTATCTTCAGCTGAGCTACTTACGCTGTCTGCATTTGCAAGGTTTGAAGAGGTCGTATTTAGACGAACAGACTCAGCACTCATCGCAGAACCAGTTACATTGAATACATTAAATAAGCTCATCTAATTATTCCCCTTTAATTGCTTTCGTTAAGTTCTTAAATTTACTTCCTAGGAAGTCCAGCGACGCTTGGTGTCTGATTTGGTTTTGCATAAAAAGGTTTCTTTCTAAATCCAAATCCACCGTATTGCCATCACCAGTATCAGGCTGTGTAGGGATACGATACATACTTTCCCCAGTCACATTCGTAGAGGCAGAAATGTGCCGACCATCCGTACGGCTAAGACCAATGCTTGCCCCCGAACTTGCCGCTTGCAGCGATTTCTTAAAGTCCATTCCCTTCGATTTGTACCCAGGCGTGTTTGCTTGCGCGATATTGGTGGAGATCACCTCAGCGTTGCGCTCACGTACACCAACTGTGTGCTGGTGAATGCCTAATGCATTGTCAAAAGAAATAGCCATGTAAACCTCAACTCAAGAACTGACTTTCATAAAATAATTAAAGCAATCTTCATACCAACTTTAAATACTACGGTAGATATTCAAAATTCACTTCAATTTCATAGATGCTAGCCTGCAATTTGCAAGCCAAGAATTAGAGTCGTTTGGAATGTCGCTCTTGCTTAAAGATATATCGGATTGCCTAAAAAAGAAAACCCAGCACTAGGCTGGGTTTTGAGATTGTTGTCCGATTTTTTATTTCAGTTTGTAGATGATACCTGGATTACAACGCACCATTTCAAACCTGTCGGTTAAACCAGTCAAAGATTCAGACGCCCCTAATAGAAGGTAACCACCTGGGTTTAGGCTATTCGCCATCTGGTTTAACACTTGAGACTTCATGTCGGGAGAGAAGTAAATCAATACATTTCGGCAAAAGATAATGTCGAACTTTCCTAATAGCGCGTAACTATCCATCAAATTCTGCGGTCTAAAGTTGACCATACGTTTTACATTATCTTTCACTTTCATTCGGCCATCACCCGCATCTTCAAAGAAGGTACGACGACGCTCTGGTGATAAACCTCGACCAAGGGCTAAGTTGTCATACACACCAGCACGACACATATCTAGCATACTTGCAGAAATATCCGTTGCGGTAATAGAAACGTTAGGCAACATTCCCGGCTTACGAGACTGAGTTTCCAAAATGGTCATTGCCATCGAATATGGTTCTTGACCCGAGGAACTTGCCGCTGACCAAATTTTGATTGGGCGCTTATTTGCCGCTATTTCCGGTAATAGCTTATCCGCCAGCACAGCAAACGGGTAAGTGTCTCGGAACCAAAGTGTCTCATTCGTTGTCATTGCATCTACGGCAGCAACTCGCAACTCGCGGTTTCTTCCTGTTACCACATCTCTCAGCAAGTCTGACAAAGAAGCCAATTTAAACTTGGCAACCAATGGGCTGAGTCGGCTACGTACAAGGTATTGCTTACTATCACCTAAAACGATGCCACATTGAGATTCTAAAAAACGGCTGAAATCGCGATATTCTTGATCACTTATTGTTATAGCAGTCATTAATGTCTCTTTTAGTTAGTTAAGGCAGCTTTCACTGCTGCACCAAGCTCATCTGGGTTAAATTTCGCGATGAAAGAGTTTGCTCCTACACGCTCAACCATAGCTTGGTTAAATACACCACTGAGTGAAGAGTGTAAAATTACGTACAAATCTTTAAGTTCAGCATGGCGTCTAATTTCGGCAGTTAAAGTATAACCATCCATTTCTGGCATTTCGATATCGGAAATAACCAAGGATATTTGCTCATATATACTGCCTTCAGAAGCCATCTCCATAAGCTTTTCATACGCTTCTTTACCGTCTTTAACGGCTACGACTTCAAAACCAATGGATTCAATCGCTCGCTGAACTTGCTTACGCGCCACTGTCGAGTCATCGGCTATAAGAATACGACGAACAATCTCTTTTTCAGCTTCGACTTCCGCAATAGATTCGCCGATCGACGCATCCATCGTTTCATCAACTGGAGAAATTTCGGCAAGAATTTTTTCAACATCTAGAATTTCGACCAATTCATTATCGATGTTCGTGACGGCCGTTAAGTAATTTTCTTTACCAGAGCCATCAGGTGGCGGCAGAATGGCTTCCCAGTGCATATTGACGATTCGGTCTACTGAACTCACTAAGAAAGCTTGTATGGTTCGGTTGAACTCAGCGATAACAACAAAACATTTGTCAATATCAGTCGTTGCACGCCCACCAACAGCTAAACTTAAATCAATGACTGATACTGTCTGTCCTCGGATATGAGCCACCCCTTTTACCAAGTGGTGCAAATTTGGCATTAGAGTCAATTTAGGACACTGTAATACTTCTTTTACTTTAAAAACGTTGATGCCGTAGCGCTGACGCCCCATTAGGCGAAAGGTTAATAATTCTAATCGGTTTTGACCGACGAGTTGCGTACGCTGATTCACTGAATCAAGAATACCCGACATAAGCTCATCTCCATATCAAACTTTTATGAGAAAAAGTGTTAGTCTACTACAGGCTACGAACCACCAGAGAAACAGAACGATGTATTATAATTCATCTCTACATCTTTTTTCCATATCTAAGTGTAGAGCTTTCTATAAAACTTTTGCTAAGTCTATCGGCATTTTAGCAATTTTGTTTAGTTTTTTTGCTCAAGCGGCCACGCCTGAGCAAGTTGATGTGATCCGTGCCGCTGCTGAAGAACATATTCTAAATACTATAGAACAACCTGTTGGTGGTGAATTAGCCATAACTGCCGCAAATATTGATTCTCGAATTAAAGCGACCGACTGCCCTATCCCACTCGAAACCAGCGCATCCAGCACCAACGGTTCAAGAAGTAGCATAACCGTGTTGGTTCAATGCATACCCGATGAGTGGCGTGTATACGTCCCTGTTCGCTTATCTATGTCCGTTCCTTTGGTCACCGCCAACCGCTCCATCGTGCGCGGAGAAATGATCGGGGCCCATGATGTTTCTATGGCGATGATCGAACTCAAACGTTTTCGCCGTGAAGGCTTTTCGCTTCCTGAACAAGTGGTCGGGGCCAAAGCGAAAAAGAATATTCGCCCTGGGAGCGTCATTGAAAGAGGCGATGTTTGCGTCGTGTGCCGCAATGAAAAGGTCGTGATACAAGCCGTCAAAGGTGGGATGACTATCACAACTAAGGGGACCGCTCTGACCGATGGTTCAGCCGGAGACCAAGTTAGAGTGAAAAATGACAAGTCTCAGCGTATAATTGAAGGAATAGTAACGGGGATTTCAGAAGTTACTGTGTATTTTTAGTCAGCCTTTAAACCATATTCTGTGTGACATTGAGTTTTTACTGGATACGCCACTGTATTTGAATGGTGTTTTATTAGGCTCTTTGGTTGAATATTTAGCTAAAAAAAGACTAAAGTATTCGAACCTTAAGTCGATATCGACTGTACAGGTTCCCATTTTTGTAGAAAAGGCTCTTATATGGCAGGCATTGATAACATACGTTCAGGACAAACACTAACGACTACAAGTCGAAGTCCTTCACGTGCCGACTCTAATACACAAACCACTAGTTCGGACACCGCAGCCAAATCCCCAAGTAACAAAGATGCAGTGTCTCTAAGTCAACAGGGCAAAGCGATTGGTCAGCTACATCAAGATATGGCTTCGCAGCCAAGCTTTGACAGCGCAAAAGTTGCCGCTATCAAAGAAGCAATCGCAAACGGTTCATATACCGTTGACCCAGAAAAGCTAGCTGACAACATGATCAAGTTCGAAGACGAGCTTAAAGGCCTTTAAGGCTCATAGAAATTAGTAGTAAGCAGGTTTAGTTATGGCCGCGTTAGTCGATTTAGTTAACTTCCAACTTCAAAATGCTCAGTCATTAGCTGAACTATTAGAGTCAGAGAAGTTTGCGATCACTAGCCGAAATTCAGCGGACATTGAAAAACTGGCCCAAGAAAAAATGGGACTGGTTAACCAACTCAACCAAACTGACCAACGGATTGCTGCACATTCAAATGTGGCAGAGCTATCCGAGAATCCAGAATTAAAAGCTATCGTGGCACAGATACAATCGATTGTGCACGATTGCCAGCAAGCGAACTTAGTTAATGGTGAAGCGCTAAGCCGCGCGCAATTAAGCTTTAACAAGCTCAATAATATGATGCAGCAAAGCCACGGTAAAATTGGGATGACCTACAATGCAGGCGGTCAAACCCATACGGTTTCAACATTAGGTACAAACATCAAGGCTTAAGTGCCAGAGCCAAGCTCTAAACCTGAATACAAAAATGAACTCATAAAAAAACGGCAAAGTATGTAGATACTTTGCCGCTTTTTTATATCTAGGCTTAAGGCACTATCTGGAAAACACCTTAAACCAATCAGTAGGAAGCATTAGAATAAAGTTTGCTGCCTTTTCTCTGGCACTTGCTGTACTTCACCGTAGTCACGCAGCTTTTCCATTTTCTTAATATCAAGCTGGAGCTCAGTGACATAACTATCACCAACTGGGTAGCTACGCACCACTTCTGCACCACGAATCACACCATCAACAGCTCCAGAAGTCAGCTCTGTTCCAAGGCGTTGATCTTCAAGCGCAGCACGCCCACTGACTCGCATACCGTAGACTTGCTCAGCGAGTTCTCTATAAGCATCAATCTTGGAAGCTCGCATTGCACGAATACGCTTTTCTTCATCATTTCGACCAGACTGCTCGCTAATACTTGCATAGCCTACCGCCACTAAAAAGTCATCCGAACGCATACTTTGTAGTGGCTGACAGCCTACTAATAACAAGGCGGCTAAAACAAATATTACCTTCTTCATGTGACAAGCTCCTAAGGGCGAAGAATAACTGTGTATGGTTGTGTTAGTGTTGGGTCTGAACGAATAATAACGCCATCTTGAGTTCGAATGCTATTCAATGTATCCAAATCTCGACCTATACGATCTGCTGGTAGGAAACCTTGTGCGGTTGCGACCACTACCCGAGTTTGCATACCCACAACACGAGCGTTAACCAAAACACCGCCTTCTTGACGAAGCATAGTACCGGTTAGTACGTATTGTACATCTTGCTCTTGTGCAAGATCTTTCCAATCACGGCTCAAGGCAAAGTCACCTTGATTAGTCACTTGAATTGATCCTGTCGTTTTAAAGTCGACCACTTTAAATCCACGGCGTTGAAACTGATGGATAAAGCCTTCTGAAACCGAATTCCCTAACCAGTTAGTCGCATCCATGTTTTGTAGATCGACAAAAGAGGTGATCGCGATCGGAGTACGAGCCGACACGCTGGTATTCGATAAAATCAGGTCTTCCGTCATGCTTTCCACAAAGAAGTCCATGGTATGACGAGGGCTGTCCATTAACATAAATTGGCTGCCCGAGTACTCAGACTTACCATTATAGATGGGTGAGTATGCGCATGACGTAAGTAACATCATGGTCACCACAACAAACCATTTTTTCATTGTACTAATCTCCAGATAGTATTTAGTGCTAACCCAGTGCCAACTTGTTCTCTACATTAGAGTCTCTAGTGGATTACAATGTTGGAACGGTCTTTGCTTTTCATTACTTGTCGATATAAAGAAAAACAACACCAAAATCAGCTTACAAAACATAAGCAATATTTATACCCAACTGGTAACAACTAATGAAAAAAATATTTTCTATTTTATTTTCAATCACTTTAATGACATTCGCATCCTTCAATGTGAAAGCATCTTGGTATGAGGTTACCGGAGTTGCCGCTATTGTTTCATCGGAAAAGACCGCTCGATTGCACGCTCTAGAAGACGCGTTATATAAGGCTGTTCAATTTTCTGGCGCCGATATCGGTAGTATCAGTAATATAATGCCGCTGCTTGAAGATGAGAGAGAAGAGTACCAATTCACCAACCACGAAGTTCGCTACATATTGATAGAAGAACAAAAAACCCGTGGCGGCAATATGCAGATCAAAGCAAGGATCGATATCTACCCTTCGGCAAATGGTTGCCATGTGAACCAATACAAAAAGACATTTTTAGTCGGCAACATCGATATTGCCTCTCCTCAACAGGCGGTCATGGGTCGAATCTATAAGCTAGGTGACGACTTTAGCCATGTGGTTAACCGTCAACTTTCGCAAGAATCTCGTAGCTTTGTCTCTGTTGGTACAACCGATTATGAAATCAACAAACGCCAACCTGAAATCTTGAAAATGATCGCTCAAGACACCGGCGCACAATACATTATCGGTGGTGTCATCACCGATTTAACCGCTACAGTGGAAAGCAAACTATTGCGAGACGACATCATAAACCGCCAGTTTGCGTTGGAAATGCAGGTCTTTGATGGCAAAACTGGCCACGAAGTGTATAACCGTGCTTACCGAGAAGTCGCGAAGTGGCCATTTCCGAAAACCAGTGAAGTCGACACTCGTAGTGCACGTTTCTGGGCATCCACATACGGCAGCATGATGTTGCGTGTCAGCCGTAACATCATGCTCGATTTAGAATCTCAAGTATCATGTAAAATTACACTACCAGAAGTATCGGCTGTATTCGGTAATACGATTACGATGAGCCTTGGCCGCACCCATGGCGTAAAAGAAGGCGACAAATTGCAACTGTGGCACACAGGTTCATTCATCGATCAAAATGGCCTGCCACGCAATAAAGTCTCTCAGAGTGAAATGATCCTTACGGTTTCTCGTGTCTACGAAAACGAAGCCGAATTAACCGTGGATAAACCAAACCTGGCAGGCAGTATCCAGATTGGTGATGTGATGCATAAGATTATGTAACGGGTGTATTTATTTTCTTAATGAATTCAGTATTATGAAAATATGCTCCCGTGGCACAGCTGGATAGCGCGGCCCCCTCCTAAGGGGCAGGTCACAGGTTCGAATCCTGTCGGGAGCGCCAAATCAACAAAGGCTTAGAGTCGCACTCTAAGCCTTTTCTTTTATTCAGTTCTAATTATGCCAAGTGCATTATCACGCTGCTAATCAAGAAACTCTAACACCACTGAGGTTAAAGCTGCTGTTCCAGTTGGGATACTCCCCTGCTCAACCACAAATTTAGGGTTGTGATTAATGTATTCAGGTAGAGCCCCTTCGTTTATAAAATCATCCCACACTTGCTGCTTTGCCGCGCCCACTTCAACATAGACAATTGGCACTTCAGGGAATGGATGAGACAACATATGAAAATCTTCAGAGCCCATAACGGGTGGGAACCCTGCCATTACATTACCTTCACCAATCGCCGATTTCATTGCATTTTCAGCAACTTCACTTTCCGCTACAGGGTTAATCACTGGAGTAGAGTACCCTTTCATTTCGTAGCTCGGCATTTGATTCTCTGGCATGCCATACATGCGGGCAACGTTGTCCGTGACCTGTTTAATACCTTGCAACATCGCGTCCCGCTCTTCCGTTCGGTACCAACGTAAGTTGAGCTTCAATGTCGCTGAATCTGGAATAATATTGTTCTCAGAGCCGGTCTCAATTGCGCCTACCGTAAGTACTGCTGGCTGGCTTTGATCTGTCATTCTAGAGACCACTGTTTGATAACCAATCACCGACATTGCCGCCATCACCACTGGGTCTTTAGATGCGTGTGGCGTTGAGCCATGCCCTCCCACGCCTTGAATCGTAACATCGATTTGATCGGTACCTGCCATTCTACGGCCATCACTAATCGCAACTGACCCTTCAGGTATTACTGGGTGCGTATGACCAGCAATCAAGATATCTGGCACAGGAACTCGATCGTACAAGCCATCATCAACCATGGCCGTCGCCCCCATGATCATCTCTTCTGCTGGCTGTGCGACTAATACTACAGTGCCCTTCCACTCATCTTTTCGATCCACCAGCTGCTTTGCCATACCAATCAACCAAGTGGTGTGTGCGTCATGACCACAAGCGTGCATCGCCCAGACATCATTGCCAAATCTGTCTTTGCTTGGAGATTTAGGGCTGTACGCGAGAGCAGTTTGCTCTTTTATGGGTAACGCATCCATGTCTGCACGAAACATGACAACAGGACCATCACCATTTTTCATGACACCAGCCACCCCGGTTCGAGCAATGCCTTCATGAACTTCAAATCCTAGCGCTGTTAATTCACTAGCAACCAGCTCTGCAGTTTTAAACTCCATAAAACCGATCTCAGGGTTCGCGTGGATCCCCTCAAATATTTCGACCAAGCGCGGGCTATCTTGCTGTACTGATTCCATTAGAGATTGCTCTGCCGTAAATCCTGTATGGCTGTACAAACCAAGAGAAACAACTAGTGCAATAAGTGATTTCTTCATAAATAAACCTCATTCTAATGATCCGAGAAAGTGCGGAGATCGCCCGGTGCTAATACACATACTGAACGATTGACTCGCTATACCGATAATATAGAGCAAAGATTCAAACAGAATAAATCACATATGATGGATTAGATCCTCATGTTGATGGTGGGAAATAGAATAGGATTAGCGTTCGTATTCCCTGGAAGAAGCCGCCAGCAAATCAATCATGCAACGTCTAACCGGGCCGCTATTAGCATGATTCATGTATAAAATGGATAACGGAAACTTAGGTAACGTATTAAGCTCAACCACCTCAACTTCAACTAGCTCACCATTTTTCAGCTCCCTCTCCACCGCATGCGCTGGCACCACAGCCCAGCCTTCTTCGATTTTCAATAGTTCCAATAAAATATTCATGTTTTCAATGCGCTGCACATCAAGCGACACCGTCATAATGTCTTCAATGTTGGCGTACAAATAATCTTCAAGGAACAACTGTCTATAACTTTTCAGGTCCTTTAAACGCAGCTTACTTACCTCATCTTTGAAAAAATTGGGATGAGCAACCACCTTAAAAGGCATGTTAATCAAATAAACATTATCTCTTGGGCTTATAGAATTACTGTGATGGTGTAAAACGATACCTATATCAGCCTCGCCACTTTCTAAAGCATTTTTGACTTCTTGGTTACTACGATGCAACCAGTGGATATTCACATTTGGGAATTGAGCACGAACGCCACGCATAGCATCTCGAATCATCCCGACAGGCATGAGATCGGTGTGATAAACCGTCAAATTACTTTCGATGCCCGACTCAATGCTTTGGCATAAAGTACTAAAAGCTATCGTGCTATCAGACAAGCTTTTGGCATGCTTATAAAGCGCCTTTCCATGTTCAGTCAAACGTGGGGATTTACCGCTGCGATCAAACAGCGTCATGTTCACTTCAATTTCAAGATTGCTGATCACCTGCCCAAGCGTTGTTCTGTGTCTATCCAGCTTTCTTGCAGCTGAGCTAAAAGACCCCGCTTCTACCACCGCAACAAAGGTTCTTATCTGTTCATAGCTGATGTTCATGTGAGGATTCAACCCTACATTAATGATTTAGAAATGAGATTATTCAATGCCATATTCCGTGTCGAGAAATTCCCCCTTAAAGAGTGACCCAACATGAAGAAAACCCTAGCCGTAGCTTTGGCTCTGTTCACCACTTCCGCTCAATCCACCGATCATTTACTTGAATTCAAATTTGAGAAACGAGGACAGAATTTCGAGCGACACTTCGCAGAACTGCATAGCGCCTGGGGTAAAGTGGGGAGCGGCATATTAAACACAACGTTAGAGCTCAATGGCACTACGACTAAATTGGGCACCACCACAAACATTCACCCTGGACTTACCTATCTAGTACCGATAACAGAGAACTGGCTAATGGGCATTGCTGCCAAATACAATTACGTGGTCAACAAGAGTGACGCGTTAAAAGCTGGCGTAGGCTGGGCTTATCTGGGGGTTGAAAGCATCGATATTGCCGGCCAAGTTCGACTCGACCATCAACTTGGTGACAATGGCTTCGATTTAATCAGAACTGATCTCATAACAGGACTCCCACTCAGCGATGAGTTCACCCTAACAGCAACCTCGACCAACATGAACCCTATAGAGGGAGGCTTCAAGTCTTGGCAAGAATATGAGTTGGAATTTAAATATACCGATATAGCAACTTTCGAACCTTACCTTGCGACCACAATAACTACCGATGATGACCCACTTGGTAAAGGGGAAAACGCCATTATTTTTGGATTTTATATTCCATTCAACTAACTGAATTTAGCGGGATATTAAAGCGCAGTTGACAAAGCACTGACCTTCCTCTGGCTTTGCTATAAAGCAATTTTGGAGGTGAAAGCTATACTTAATAATCATAAACACAATAAGTGTCCTTTCGGTTTTTGATGATTTGTCGTAACCTGCTATTAATACAATTGTTAGTTAATAAGATATGAGCCAAAACAACTTGATCGGCAGTACTGGCCACCGATTTATCTCTAAAGGCAAAACCGCCTTCAAAATTCATATTCATACCCCCGATGATACCGTACTTCATCGCTCAGTGGGCTTTGTCCGTATGGGTGAAGAAAAAGCACTGAAGAAAGCACTCAAAATGCGGAATGAATTAGGGAAAGAGATGTGGGGGAAATTTTGGAATCGGGTACTCAAAGACCCATACCTAATGACTCGCCTTCCTCATAGTTTAGAGCCAAAAGTTGTCTTTAAGCCTAACCCAACATTGACCGATCCTGAGCATCGAGACGAATGCTACATCGCGAAGTGGCGTGTCTTCACTGAAGATGGGAAATACCGCTACAAAACCAAAGTCTGTTCAATCAAAAAACATGGCAAACTGGCAGCTTACTCTCAAACTAAACGCGCGTTACTTGAAGCATACAAAGACAGCATCGACCTACTTATATTTATGGGCCGATTAAATAGTATTGATCTGAAATAGCGATTGTTCTGAGGTAACTATTGAGCTGAAGATACAAGCCCATCTAAAACGAAAAATAGCCGAATCATCGGCTATTTTTTCTTATCCTGCGCGGCAAATTTCAGCCAAAGTGGCTAAACGGCGACGCGATTCTTTCACGTAGGGGTTGGTTTGATCCCATGCATAACCAGCCAGAATCGAGCACACCATCTGCTTAATTTTTGGATTAGGATCCGAGTAAAAAATCACGTCTTGTAGCTCCCCTGAATACCATCCTTCAACATAAGTTCTGAATGTATCCACTCCAACCATTAAAGGCTTAGCATACTCTTCTTGCCAATCGACATTGTCGCCCGATAGCTGCTTCACCACACAGTTCACAGCCAGCTCTGACGACTTCATTGCAATTGTCACCCCCGAAGAGAAAACCGGGTCTAAAAATTCCCCGGCATTGCCTAGTAAGGCGTAGCGCCTTGTCGCGAGATGTTTCACATTCGCTGAATAGCCGCCAATCTCACCGACAGGGTTATTGTATTTCGCATTCTTCAACACTTCGGCAAGCCCTGGCTCTTCAGCCGCCAACTGTTTCAACGCTTCTAAGTTATCCAAAGGGTAGTGTTCGAAATATTCAGGTTCCCCAACTGCGCCAAAAGATGCCGTACCGTTGCTAAACGGGATCAACCAATACCAAACATTGGGGTTATCAGGATGAACAGAAATCAAGATCTTGTCTCTGTCATACGGGACATCAATGGTTTCACAATCAATGTTATCCGTTACATGAGTAAAAAGCGCTTTTCTTGGTGGCAAGCAAGAAGGCTCTTCAAGTTGTAGCATTCGTGGTAATACCCGTGCAAAGCCACTGGCATCCAGTACATACTCCGCTTCGATACGATAATCTTCGCCCCCTTCTACACTAACGTCCAACAAGGTATGAGTATCTAAAAATGAGATCGCTTTCAGTTCATGTTGATAGCGAATATCGACACCTTGTCGACTTGCCTCATCGGCTAATACTTTATCAAACGATCCACGCTGAACCTGAAAAGTCGTGCCAGGGCCAATCGAGAATTTATCTTGAAAATCAAAGGTGGTATACACACCTCGTTTACGAAAGGTAGCACCGTCTTTATATTGGAACTCAGCTTGATTCACTGCCTGAGTCATACCAGCCTTTTCTAACACTTCCATGCAGGCAGGTAGCAAGCTTTCACCAATAGAAAAACGGGGAAATAGGCTCTTCTCAATGACTCGGACTTTAATCCCTTGCGCGTGTAATAAAGCCGCGGCAACCGACCCTGAAGGGCCTGCACCAATAACCACTACTTGTGTTGAAATTGTCTTCATACTTTCTTCTTAAATACTGAGATAACCCACTCAACCAGCTGTTTTTAGACAGCTTTTAGCTCAAGTAAAGTGTGTCCTAGGCCAATATTGTCGGTACGAGTTGTTACTTCAAAGCCTGCTTCTGCCACTATTTCGAGGAAGTCTTCACTACGATAAAAACGGCTGTTGCCATTAGCTAAACAAGTAAAATACAAAGACGTGGCATTTAAACTATATTCTGCAGCTTCGTATTTTTGCGCATCCCAAAATAGCTCTAATATGTACACTCGATCTTCTGGTGTTACATTAGCTCGAACACGCTTAAGAATACTTAGAATTTCCATCGGTGAAAAACAGTCTAAGAATTGGCTCATCCACCAAACATCCGCCTGTATTGGGAGTGCTTGCTGTTTATCAAGCATGTTTGCAGGGAAAGGATGAACTCGATGCTCGAAACCATGCTCTGAGGCATTCTTCATTGCCATCTCAAGTTGCTGAGGCAAATCGACAATCGTGATTTCCACCTCCGCGTTATGTTTACAGCATTGCATCGCCCACTTTCCGGTATTACCGCCAATATCAACGATCGTTTTCGGCTGATGTTTAAAGATGGTTTCCAGTAGAACGGGAAAAGAGCGATCTGAATAGAAATGATCAAACTTAAACCAACTCTGTTTGGCCTGCTCTGGAAGTTGAGATAGCCCTTGATAAATGGTTTCCCATTCACCGAGCTCCTTTAAACCCGCGGGCACACCTTTTTCAATGGATTCTGTCAAATGCATCATTGCGGCGTAGCAAACGTCCGCAGTGAAATCCATATTGGCATTAGTCATACCGTCATGAAGTAAGAAATACCCTAGGTTAGCCAAGCGATAATTCGGACGGTTCCATAATACGATATTGGCACTAATGGCCATATCAAGCAGGACTTTAACGCCGTACTCCGATACACCAGTGCGTTGAGCAATGTCACTAGCTTCAAGCCCCGTATCACCAGCACAATCAAGCGCCTCTAGGATTTTTAAATCACGTAACGTTCTCGCGGTATGAAAAACAATAGGCGCAAAAGATAACTTTTGCGCCTCTGTTTTCGCGTCTAAAGCATTAAATGGATCAATATTATGTTGAGACACAAATAACCTATATGTTAATTATTTATTGGCTAGCGGAAAGTTTGGCTAGTTTGTTTTTAATATCAGTATTTAAATTGTTAATCCAGCGATTGTAGTTTCGGTGAATATTTCCATCGCTATATTTTAAGTTATCTGATTCAACATATTGTATTGAATAAAATTTGTCAGAATACGGAATCTCAATTACCGCATGATGACTCCTAACAAATAACTCAGCACGAAGTAAACCAGGTTTAACTTCACTCACTAACCAATCACGATTTGTTGCAGCTTCATATATTGCTGATTTCACTTGTTTACTTTGAAGATTATAAGCAACTGGAGTATCCTCAATATTCATCACAGGTTGCACTCGACCACAACCCGCGAGAAGCAATATAAACGCTAGTGATATCGCTACTTTAATGTGTTTCATATATATCCCTCAATTTGAACTATGTATAACGCTGTAAGTATTTAGTTAGACTCAAATTAAATCAATATCCTATGTCAAATCACACACATTTATTCACCTTCAATATCGAAAGTTGGACAGCCTGTGCGTTAGGTTTAACCGAACCGCAACATTGGAAAGAATGGGCGCAACATATTACTTGGTCAACCGAAGGTAAAATTGACGCGAGCGAGCTCCCTGCGATGATGCGTCGCCGTATGAGTGTGCAAAGTAAATTATCTGTGCAAGCTGCTTTACGTGTGATTAAAAATCAAGAAATCGATTACTTAGTATTTTCTAGCCGTCACGGTGAGCTGCACCGCACTGCCACGTTAATCGAATCGATATTACAAGGTGAAGATGCTTCACCTATGGCTTTTGCACAATCAGTTCACAATACCGCTGCAGGGTTAACGACGATTGCGAGTAAACAGTCTATCCCTCTCACATCTATTGCCGCCGGTGAAGATACATTCCACAACGCGCTACTTGACGCTTTGTTGTATCTTGATGAAAACCCGAATAAAAAAGTTTTACTGGTCGACTTTGATCAGCCCCTGCCAAGTGTCTATCAACAATATGAATCCAATGATTTTTCTGATTACGCTCTAGCAATCGTACTATCTCAGGGAGAGCAGTATTCACTCGCTCGCTCTACTCACCAAGATAACACGCCAGATGTTCAGGCAGCTAACCCTTCATTGACTCAAGGTTTGCTGTGTTTACAACGCATCATCAATAATGATGCAGCGTGGTCTATCGAAGGCTTGGGCCAAACTTGGCACTGGAACAAACACCATGATGCTTAAGTTAAACCAATACTGGCGCATTTTTGCCACAGGTTTATGCTTCAGTATCTTCGGGCTTGGTGGCCTAACATTAAGCTTCATCATAATTCCGTTACTCGCACTGACCAATAAGCCCGGAGTGCAAACTGAGCTTAAAGTGCAGCGCTTAATTCAAATTACCTTTGACTGGTTCTGCAAGATTATGAAGTTTACCGGTGCGATTGACTACAAAATCACGGGGGCAGGGCTATTACGTGAAAATAAAGGTTGTTTAATAGTAGCGAACCACCCTAGCCTAATAGATTACGTGTTAATTGCTTCTCAGTTACCGCAATGCGATTGCTTAGTAAAAGCGTCTATTTGGTCGAATCCTTTTATGAAAAGAATTGTTCAAGCGGCAGGATATATCCCAAATAATGATCCCGACGATTTAATGTCACGCTGCGAAGAACGCTTTAATAAAGGGAATGTATTATTAGTATTTCCTGAAGGTACCCGCACAACACCCGGTATTAAACCAAGCCTTCAACGAGGTGCAGCACAAATTGCCACACGAACTTCTACTGATTTAAGAGTTGTAAATATAACCGTTTCGCCCAGTTTTCTCACAAAAGAGAAAAAATGGTACCAAGTACCAAAAACGAAACCCTTTTTTCATATCGAAGTGAAAGGTAATATAGAGGTTGAGCCCTTTATTGAGCAATCCAATAATTTAACCAGTGCAGCAAGGCGCTTAAATCGTCATTTATCTCAGGTTATTTTTTCAGAATGATTGCCGGAATATAAAATTATAAGTAGGTCATAGTGGACACATTACATAACGAGTTAAAACAATTAATCATAGATGCATTAAATTTAGAAGATATCTCTATTGATGAAATTGAAACTGAAGCACCACTTTTTGGTGATGGCCTTGGGTTAGATTCCATTGATGCTTTAGAGTTAGGTTTAGCGATCAAGAAGAAATACAACATTGTCATTGATGCTGATGATTCAAATACTCGTGAGCATTTTGCCTCTGTCGCAAATTTAGCTAACTACATCTCTTCGCAAACCAGCAAATAGAAAGAATTGTTATGACCGCAGTAAATAAACAAGAAGTATTCACTCAAGTACAAGATGCTCTGGTTGAATTGTTTGAATTAGATGCAGAAGACATCACCCCAGAAGCGCATCTTTATCAAGACTTAGATCTAGACAGTATTGATGCCGTCGACTTAGTGGTTCACCTGCAAAATGTAACAGGTAAGAAAATCAAACCTGACGAATTCAAAGCAGTACGCACTGTAGATGACGTGGTCGAATCTGTAGTTGAATTATTGAAGGACGCTTAATGCGACGTCTGCTGGCCGCATTGTCAGCTCTAGTCCTTGTGGCCTATCCCCTTGCCGTCTATTTCGGTATCAATAGGTTTGGGCTACAAACCGTTGGATTATTGTTGGCTGCGATTTTTGCAGTGCGGATCTTTGCAGGGTCACAAGCCAAAATTAAAGAGCTTAAACAATTAGCTTGGATTAGTGGCAGCGCGGGCATCTTATTATTGTTGCTTGGCGTCACCTTTAAACAGCATGGTTGGCTCACGTATTACCCAGTCGTAGTGAGTCTGTGCATGTTGACGGTATTTGCTTTAAGCCTAAAACAACCACAAACCATCATCGAGCGTTTAGCCCGTTTACAGGAACCAGACTTACCCGAAAGCGGGGTTCGTTATACAAGAAAAGTCACCAAAGTATGGTGTGCATTTTTCATTATTAATGCCTCTATCGCTTTCTATACCTGCTTTCAGTCATTAGAGATTTGGACTCTTTTTAACGGATTAATTAGTTACTTACTTGCTGGTTCACTCTTTGTCATTGAATGGCTTGTTAGGCAAAAAATACGTCAAAGCGAATAACAATGAATACATCATCTCCACAATTTTGTTCCCTAAGCCAAATAATGGCTAGCCCACATGATGCATCACGCCCCGTTGCATTTGATGGTGCTGAAACGTATTCATGGAAGCACTTTAGCGAATCAGTCGCAAAGCTAACCGAAGAACTAGCAGAACTGCCTGAAACTAAATTCGCTATCTGTGCGCAAAACAGCTATCAATTTGCGATTGCATTCATGGCTTGCGCGCATAGCCAAAAGCACATTGTTTTACCGGGCAATTACCAGCCCGCGGCATTAAATGAGTTGTCCGCACAGTTTGATGGCCTACTGCACGATGATGCGGTCGAAGCGATCTCTGGCAAGCTCAATATCGATCTAGCGTTGGAGCTTAAAAAGCGAGGAGCCGCTCAACCAAGTCTTCACCATGACTTAAACCTTGATGTACTCTCATTAACGCTCTTCACCTCTGGTTCAAGTGGCACACCAAAAGCCATCCATAAGTCGCTACGCCAGATTGACACCGAACTTGTTCAATTAGAGCAACAATGGGGTGACGCGCTTTCAAGTTGTCGCATACATAGCACGGTTTCACAGCAGCATATCTATGGCCTTTTGTTTCGGTTGTTATGGCCGCTCTGCACTCAACGACCATTTTCTTGTCAGAACATAGAATTTCCTGAGCAGGTAATGAACGTTGCTGCCCAAGATAGCGTTCTAATCAGCAGCCCTGCGCTGCTAAAACGCATGAGTACTAACTTTTCAAGCAAGCCAATGAGAATGGTCTTTTCCTCTGGTGGCCCGTTAAGCTTCGATTCCGCCCAGCTCGCCCACTCACTCTTTGGTACTTACCCTGTTGAAGTTTTTGGCAGCACCGAAACTGGTGGCATCGCTTTTCGCCAGCAACACAGCAGTCAATCTCCGTGGACCTTATTTAGCTGCATTCAGGCTAAGCTAAATAGTGAAAACTGCCTTGGTCTTAAATCACCTTTTATCGACATCAATCATTGGTATCAGACTGCTGACGAGTGTGAATTTATCAATGGCACTCAGTTTATTCTCAAAGGTCGCACTGATCGTGTTATCAAAATAGAGGAAAAGCGTATATCTCTGGTCGAAGTCGAAAAACGTTTAGAGCAGCTAGCATGGATTTCAGAATGCGTGGTTCTCCCTTTTGAACAAGGACAACGCTTAACGTTAGCCTCTGCGTTGGTGCTTTCAGAAGCTGGGCAAGAAAAGGTAGCTCAAATAGGCAAAGGCAAGTTTTGGTTACTGCTACGCAGCGAATTACGCCAATGGCTTGAACCAATTGCCATCCCTAGACGTTATCGTGTTTGTGGAGAAATCCCATTAAATAGCCAAGGGAAGCGCCTCATCTCGGATATTGAAAAGCTTCTTTCAGTGTAGCGAACAGTACGTCAGAACCTTACTCAACATATCATCACCACTTTTTATTAGTTGATATTATGAAAAAAAGAAAGCCTACATTGTTGTCCCATCAAATAACGGATCAATCTATTACCATCCAAATGCAAGTGGACGACGATATATTGGATTTCCAAGGCCATTTTAAAGGTTTCCCTATTCTTCCAGGTGTCACTCAAATCGATTGGGCTATTTACTACGCGAGAGAATATCTCAATGTACCTGAAAGCTTTAAAGGCATGGAAGTCATCAAATTCCAAGAACCCATTTTGCCGAATGCGAACGTCACGCTTTCGCTTGATTGGGACGAGAACAAGCAAAAGCTCGCTTTTCGTTACAGCTCTGAAGAGGGTTCGATCACTCACGCTTCGGGAAAAATGAAGTTGGGACACAAAGGTGAGTAACGATCTTATGGACAGTTACCAAGCGTGCTTTATCATCCCTTGCTACAACCATGGTTCAACCATTCCAAGGGTGATGGAATCACTGCGACCGTTTAATCTCCCTATTATTTTAGTCGACGATGGTAGCCAACCTCAAACTCAGCGCGCCTTAGAATCGGCGTCTGAAGCCGATAATACGTCATTAGTCTCTTTGCCGCATAATCAGGGGAAAGGAGAAGCCGTTAAAGCGGGTATTCGCTACGCTCACCAAGCTGGCTACAGTCATGCGATTCAAATAGATGCGGATGGGCAGCACGACATAGCAGCCCTGCCAGAACTCATTGCACTGTCTCAAGCACATCCGGAAGATCTCATTTCAGGAAAACCTATTTACGATGAGAGTGTGCCAAAGTCTCGATTGTATGGTCGATATATCACACACGTTTGGGTTTGGATTGAGACTCTATCATTGTCAGTACGTGACAGTATGTGCGGTTTTCGCGCTTATCCGATTACACAAACACTAGCCACCATCAATCAATATTCTATTGGATCGCGAATGGATTTTGATACTGAGATTATGGTGCGTATGTATTGGGATGGTTGTGATACTCGATTTGTCGATACTCGCGTGATTTACCCTGAAGGTGGCATTTCTCATTTTGATGCACTCTGGGATAACGTGAAAATCAGTTGGATGCACACCCGACTATTTTTCGGGATGCTACCACGAGCACCTAAATTACTCACTCGCACTCTAAAATCCAAATCGACGAATGAAACACATTGGTCTCGAACTCAAGAAAAAGGAACGGTGCTTGGTATCAAGCTTCTGCTTGCAGTCTATTCCTTACTTGGCCGCAAGGTGTTTAACGCCTTCCTCAAAGTTGTTATGCATTACTATCACCTGACGGGGAGCCAAGCAAGACAGGCCTCACAACAATACTTAGCTCAGCTCTCTGAATACAGTAAGCAGCGCTCTATCACGCTGCCAAGCAATTTGACGACCTACAATCACTTGCTGTCGTTCGGCCATACTATGCTCGATAAATTAGCCGCATGGAAAGGCGATTTCTCGGTGAAAAACCTAACGATTCATGGCCAAGAACACTTTGATTCTATGATCGAACGTAACCAAGGCGTCGTTATTTTAGGGTCGCATTTAGGCAATATAGAGTTATGCCGAGCGCTAAGTCGCCGTCACTCCCATATCAAAATCAATGCGTTAGTGTTTACGGAGCATGCCGAACGTTTTAACACGGTAATGAAAGCCGTAAACCCGAAGTCTGAATTAAACCTGATCCAAGTAAACAAAATGGGCCCCGACACTGCGATCTTACTTCAGCAGAAACTCGAACAAGGTGAGTGGATCGTAATTGTCGGTGACCGCACTTCCACCAGCAAAGAAAGTCGCTCTGTTTGGGCTGACTTTCTTGGAAAAAGTGCACCATTTCCACAAGGGCCATTTATGTTGGCATCAGTGCTGAAAGCCCCAGTATTTTTACTATTTGGGCTCAGAGACAATCAAAAGAAAGAGCCTCATTTTAATGTCTACTTCGAGCACTTTAGCGACAAGATCGTGCTTCCTCGCAAGGAGCGCCAACAAGCACTTGAGAACATAGTTCAACAATATGCAAATCGGCTCCAACATTACACTTTGCAAGCTCCACTTCAGTGGTACAACTTTTTTAATTTTTGGAAATTAAGTAGCCAGCACAATGACAACGAACAAACAAAGTAACATCACATTTGGTGCTGAGCGCCTTACCATCGAAGATGTAGTCGAGATCGCTCAAGGCGCATCTGCGCAAATGAACACAGACCCAGAATTTGTCGGAAAAATTGACCGTGGCGTAGCCTTTCTAGAACGTTTACTGAAAGAAGAAGGCGTTATATATGGCGTAACAACGGGCTACGGTGACTCATGTACTGTGGCAATCCCACCTGAACTTGTCGATGAACTGCCATTACACCTGACTCGCTTCCATGGCTGCGGCCTTGGTGAAGTTCTCGATCATCAGCAAGCTAGAGCCGTATTAGCCACACGCTTGTGTTCACTTTCACAAGGTGTATCTGGCGTCACTCACGACTTATTGAATCAAATTGTTACCCTAATTAACCACGATATTTCACCGCGCATTCCTCAAGAAGGCTCCGTTGGTGCGAGCGGAGATTTAACACCTTTGTCTTATTTAGCTGCCGCTCTGATTGGTGAGCGCGAGGTGATCTACAAAGGTGAAGTACGTCCAACTTCTGAAGTATTTGGAGAACTAGGTATTAAACCAATCAAACTCAAGCCAAAAGAAGGTTTGGCGTTGATGAATGGAACCTCGGTTATGACGGCGTTGGCGTGCATTGCCTACAAACGAGCTGAATATTTAGCACAGCTATCCACCAAAATTACCGCTATGGTATCGGTGGGCATGCATGGTAACGATTTCCATTTTGATGAGACTTTATTCGCGGTCAAACCTCACCCCGGTCAGCAACAAGTAGCGGCTTGGTTACGTGATGATTTACAAGCCGAACGTCCACCAAGAAACAGTGATCGACTACAAGATCGTTACTCATTACGTTGTGCCCCACACGTGATCGGCGTGGTTCAAGATTCCCTGCCGTGGCTACGCCAAATGATTGAAAATGAACTTAATAGTGCAAACGACAATCCAATCATCGATGGCGACAACGAACGCGTACTGCACGGTGGTCACTTCTACGGCGGTCATATTGCGATGGCGATGGACACACTAAAGACCGCAGTTGCGAATTTAGCTGATTTATTGGATCGTCAAATGGCGCAGTTGATGGATTACAAATTCAATAACGGGCTTCCATTTAACCTAACCGGTGCCGAAGGCGAACGTAAGCCTATCAATCATGGTTTCAAAGCCGTACAAATTGGTATCTCAGCATGGACGGCAGAAGCTTTGAAACACACTATGCCTGCAAGTGTCTTCTCACGTTCTACCGAATGCCACAACCAAGACAAAGTGAGCATGGGGACAATAGCCGCTCGCGACTGTTTACGTGTATTGGAGCTTACCGAGCAAGTAGCAGCCGCTTCATTGCTAGCTGGTACTCAAGCCATCGAACTTCGTAAGCGTCACAAAGAACTGGATGAACACCATATGAGCGACAATCTTAAATCGATCCGCGATGCGGTATTGGAAGAATTTGAGTTTGTTGTAGAAGATCGTCCACTTGAAGCTGATCTTCGCCACTTTATAGCTCAAATAAGAGCGCAGCGCTGGTCGTTATATTAGCCAACCAATTAGGGCCTACAGATGTCAGAAATCCTTTATCCAATCAAGTCCCAAGTTGAACTGGTGACTTCTTTCCAAGATGCCGACCCGATGGGTGTTATCTATCATGGAAACTATTTCCGATTCTTTGAAGAGGCGCGTCGAATTCTTATGGCACAGCTTGAATACAATTATGTGGAAATGAAGGACTCTGGCTACATGTGGCCAGTTATCGATACTCGTGTTAAGTACGTAAAAGCCATCCCATTCAATCATGCGATCAAAGTGTCCGCCCGACTAACTGAATGGGAAAACCGCTTACGCGTTGATTACCAGATCCACGATGCTCAAACTGGCGTAAGAATGTGCAAAGCTCACACCATGCAGGTTGCTGTAGAAATGTCAAACGAAGAGATGTGTTTTGTATCTCCAAAGGTCTTCATAGACAAAGTTGAGCATTGGCATCAGTATGGCTGCTTACCATCCAATCAATGTATCAATGATAGGTAAGCCCATGAAATCACTTACACTGTGGGCGCTATTAGCCGTGTTACCGACAAGCCTATTAGCAGTTCCGACAACGAAAGAAGTAAACCAAGTAGCCCACAACGAGGTTACTTCAATCAATACCTTAGAAGATGTCCAAATGGCGCTTTCTAGCCACAACATAGTACGTGGTCAGTTTACCCAAACTCGTATCATGGAAATGTTCGCTCAACCTTTGGTGTCAAGCGGCAGTTTCTTGCTCGATAAAACTCATGGTCTGCTATGGCAGCAAACGCTGCCTTTTCCTGTGGAGCTAGTGCTTACCCAAGATAAACTCAGCCAGCGATTTGCTAATCAAGAGCCACAAGTCATTACGGCCCAAGAAAACCCAATGGCATTTTACTTCAGCCATATTTTCTTATCTGTATTCCATGGTGATACCAAGCAATTAGCGGAGCAGTTCGAATTAACTTTTACAACCAATGCTGACCACTGGGCGATTGAGCTTAGCCCGAAACAAGCACCACTCAACGCTGTGTTCAAACAAATTGTTCTTAATGGTAATACCGACATTGAAAGTATTACTTTACTAGAGGTTAGAGGCGACAGTACTTCAATAGAGTTTTCAGACCACACTCACCAACCAGACACTCTGAATGATGCAGAACAAGCGCAATTCAAATTCTAAGCTAGCGGTCATTTGGCTAGCTGTTGTATTGATTTTTGGCGCCTTATTGGTCAAGCAATTCGCGCTCTCGGAACAATCTCCGATAGAAACCAATATATTAAAACTACTGCCAGAAAATCAGCAAAACTCACTTGCAGAAAATGCTTTCCAGCAAGTTGCTGATAGCATGGGAAGCCAAGTCGTACTGGTAATCAGCAGCGACTCTAAACAAGATGTCATAAGAGCGGCACAAGCATTTGAAAAGCTGCTTCAAAAGTTCAGCCTGTTTCGCTCTGTTCAGGGACAAATCAGTCAAGACGACCAATCAAAATGGGCAGAGTTCTATTTCAAGTATCGAGCGCAACTGCTTACAGAAAGCCAAGCCGACACTATCAGTACAGCGCCAGATTCCAGAGTACAATTTGTATTACAGTCGCTCTACAACCCATTCCTTGGGGTTACCGCAAGCGAACTAAGCCAAGACCCATTCTTGCTTTTTCGCGAATACATTACCGAACTTAGCGTAAAATCAGGCAACTTTTCATTAAGTAATGGTTTTCTTACTGCCGAAAAAAATGACCAATACCACGTATTACTCAGCGCAGAGCTTGCAGGTTCGCCCTATCAACTGTCGGTACAAAAACAATTACCTGAATTATTTGTTCTAGAAAAACAGATTTCTGAGCAGTATAACGTTGAGCCCCGCCATACCGGGGTGGTTTTCTACGCAGATTATGGAACCCAAAGTGCCAAATCGGAAATCAGTACCATTGGTCTTGGCTCATTGCTCGGTGTGATATTTCTGGTTCTATGGGTATTTCGTAGCGCACTGCCTCTTAGCCTTGCCCTGCTCTCCATCTCAACGGGACTGCTGGTTGCGTTAGCATCGACTATAGCGATTTTTGGTCAGGTACATCTTTTCAGTTTAGTGTTTGGTGCAAGCCTAATCGGCGTGTCCATTGACTATGCGTTCCACTTTTTAACGGATCGCCTTGCTGCTGGTAATCAATGGAATAGCCGTAAAGGCTTACAGCATATTTTCATCGCCATCACCTTGGGGCTTATAACCAGTTTGATTGGTTATCTCGGGCTATTGATAGCACCGTTTCCAGGCTTGCAACAACTCGCACTGTTCTCGGCGATAGGCTTATTTGCGGCCTATGCGAGTGTTGTGTGTTGGTATCCGTTACTCGCTCGCTCACCGAGCCAAGCGACTAGGACTTTACCTGGGCAAAGTATTCTGACTCAATGGTTGTCTTTATGGCAACGCCCTAAGCTAGCTTATGGCCTACCATGTGCCATTACCTTATTAAGCCTGATTGGACTTTCACAAATCCATTACGATGATGATATTCGCCAACTGCAAGCCATGCCTAAACACTTGCAAGATCAAGAGCAAGTCATTGCCGATCTTGCAGGCATTAATAATTCTCAACAAATGTTACTCGTCACTGCCGAATCACCGGAATCGTTACTAAATAAACTATCTCAAGCATCAGTAGAGCTCGATATACTCACCAAACAACAAGTTATCTCTGGCCACCAAAGCATTGACCAGTACCTGCCAAGCCAAAGTCAACAGGCGAAACATTACCAACTCATCGAACAACTTTACGAACAGAAAGGCGCAACCCTCCAATCAACATTAGGATGGAGTAACATACCCGACCTCCCTGCTTTCGCTCCCATTACGATAGATGAGTTTTTGAAGTCCCCTGTTTCAAAGCCAATGCGATTCATGTGGTTAGATGTTAACGATCACCAGTTTTCTTCGGTCGTTATGCTTAAACGCATTCAAGATGATGCCAAATTCCAACAATGGCTAGCCTCTCCAAAAGCCAAAGATTTAGGGATCGTTTACCTAAATAAAGCCAAGGATATTTCAAACTTATTTGGGGAGTATCGCGTCAAAATTGCAGAGTTATTGTCACTCGCTCTCATCACTATTTTCGCTTTACTAAGTTGGCGTTATGGCTGGAAACAGAGCCTAAAAATGATCTTGCCCTCTTTAATCGCAGGCATTGCTGCACTAGCCATTACGGCAGCACTTGGTTCGTCACTCAATCTTTTTAATTTGTTAGGTTTGATTCTCATTCTTGGCATCGGCATTGACTACACCTTGTTCTTCTCAGAACAAAATCAAGGCCAGAGTACTTTGCTGGCCATCACGTTATCTGCAATGACAACGCTACTGTCGTTTGGCCTGCTGGCCTTAAGCCAGACCCACGCGATTCATAGCTTTGGTATAACAGTTCTTACCGGTATTTTCATTGCTTGGTTATTGGCGCCCATGGCAATTCAACAAACGATAGAAAAGGATAACCGATGAAACTTCTTCTAATCTTCGTTGCACTTGTTAGTTTAACGGCCTGTAGCCTACAGCCTCTTACTTCGACCACCCCGAGTGTGGAGATCAGTCAAGGTATTCAACTCCACCTGCCAACACCAGGCGAACTTGGTTATCAAGTGACCGCGACGCAGCTAGTCTCTGCCACATGGGATGAAACCACGCAACAACTGCCCGTCCAACTTGAAGTCACATCGGAACAAATCAATTTAGCTGGATTCTCATCTTGGGGGACGCGTATTCTAACTCTCAAGTACCAAGATAATCGTATTGAAACCAGCGTACTCAATGGGTTAGAAGGGAAGCTTCCTCAGCCTGAGCAGGTACTTTTTAATCTGATGCTTACACTATGGCCTATGCAAGCGTGGCACCAGCCCCTCAGTGCTATTGGCTGGCAAATGGTTGAATCGGATAATCGACGTATCGTGTTTGATAGTGACGACCAAAAAATAATAGAAATCACCTATCAAGATTCAACATCAGCGAAAGATAGGCTCAATGGAAGTATGACGTTCCAACACTTACAGTTAAGCTACTTGATCTCCATTCAAACGCTGAATCACACCATTACTCAATAAAGACTGGCTAGGCTATGAATCAACAATTTAAATATCCCATCTATATTCAGGCTTGCAGTCTGCATTCAGCGTTAGGGAGCCCCGAAGAAGATATCCGCAATGCGCTGCAATCTGGCGAAAATCCAAACATGGTAGTAGACAGTAGTATTCTGAACGACGGTAGCCACACTGTTGTGGGTCGCGTGTCAGAAAGCCTCTCTGCTTTACCCAGCGATTTCGCCGCCTATGACACGCGCAACAACCGCTTAGCCTTGTCGGCCTTATACAGTATTGAACCGCAAATCCATCACGCAATCGCGCAATATGGACGTTCGCGTGTCGCGGTAGTATTAGGCACCAGCACCTCAGGTATTTCGGATGGAGAAATAGCCTTTAAAGAAAAGATGCATTCTGGAGAGTTCCCTGCCGATTTCCATTATTCAAAACAAGAGCTTGGCAATGTCAGCGAATTTGTTAGCCAATACTTAGGAACGACTGGGCCTAACTACGCAATCTCGACGGCGTGTTCATCGAGTGGACGAGTCTATCTCACAGCGAAAAGGCTGCTGAAATCAGGAATAGTTGACGCGGTTTTGGTGGGTGGTATCGATAGCTTATGTAAGCTCACATTAAATGGCTTCCATAGTTTAGAAGCATTATCCTCCGCACTGTGTCAGCCTTTTGGCCAGTACCGAGATGGAATCAACATAGGTGAAGCGGCTGCTTTCATGCTGCTAAGTCGAGATAAGCCCATAAATACTCAACAACCAAACGTTGCGTTACTTGGTGTAGGAGACAGCTCAGACGCACACCACATATCTGCGCCTCACCCTGAAGGAAATGGGGCAGAACAAGCGATGCGGAATGCCCTTAACGATGCAGGGCTAGAGCCCTCCAGTATTGGCTATGTAAACGCACATGGTACCGCGACACCTTTGAATGACAGTATGGAAGCCAAAGCCATTCATCGAGTTTTTGGTACTAAGACACCAGTAAGCTCAACCAAGCCATTAACGGGGCACACACTCGGTGCTGCTAGCGCTGTGGAAGCAGCTCTAGCATGGAATATCTTAAAGGATGACCTTACGCTTCCCTTACAAAAAACTCAGGATAAAGCTGAGGATATTGAAGTGGATTTGGTAAACTGTACGCAAAAATTACAATCTAAGGCCATCCTGAGCAACTCTTTCGCGTTTGGTGGCAATAATATTAGCCTTATTTTTGGTATCGTAAATGACTGATATCCCGTCTATTAACCAATTGCTTCCCCATGATGAGCCGATGATCTTAATCGATCGTGCAATCACAATTGAAGATGAGTCGATCCATTGCCAAGTGGATATCGGCGAGCACTGTATTTTCTTTGATTCCACATCGCAATCGGCGCCCGCCTACTTAGGAATAGAATTTATGGCGCAATCGGTCGCAGCTTGGTCCGGCTATCATTCACTGCAGAAAGGCTTACAGCCTCCGATAGGGTTTCTACTAGGTAGCCGACGCTACAAAGCAATGTGCGATGAGTTTACCAAAGGGCAAACCTTAGATATTTACGCGGAACAACTCATGGAAGACAACGGCATGGCTGTATTTACGGCAAAAGTAGAACACCAAGGTAAAACCGTCGCTGAGTGCCAGTTGAACGTTTACGTTCCATCCGAAAAGAAATTACAAGAAATGAAAATTAGGAGCCAGTCATGACTCGTCAAGTTTTAGTCACTGGTGCCAGTAAAGGCATTGGTAGAGCCATTGCAATCCAACTGGCAAAAGATGGATTCACTATTGCTGTCCATTATATGGGCGACAAACAAGGCGCATTGGACACCTTAGATGCGATTCATAAAGATGGCGGCCAAGGTCGAATTATTCAATTTGATATTAGCAACCGAGAGCAATGCCGAAGCCAATTAGAAGCCGATATCGCAGAACATGGCGCCTATTATGGTGTAGTGAACAATGCTGGTATTACTCGAGATACGGCATTTCCAGCGATGACTGAAGAAGAATGGGATGGCGTCATTCACACTAACCTAGACAGTTTCTACAACGTCTTACACCCTTGCGTTATGCCTATGGTGCAAAAACGTAAAGGCGGCCGTATTGTTACCTTAGCCTCTGTTTCAGGCATCATGGGTAACCGAGGCCAAACTAACTACAGCGCAGCAAAAGCAGGTGTCATTGGTGCAACCAAGTCTCTTGCCCTAGAACTCGCTAAGCGCAAAATCACCGTAAACTGTGTTGCGCCAGGGCTTATCGATACAGGTATGGTCGATGAACATGTTAAAGAACACGCGCTTCCACAAGTACCGCTGCGTCGCATGGGTGAACCGGAAGAAGTGGCAGGCCTAGTGAGCTATCTCATGTCTGATATTGCTGCTTATATCACTCGCCAAGTGATCTCAGTAAATGGAGGTTTAGTATGAGCCGTCGCGTCGTAGTTACCGGAATGTCAGGTGTCACTGCATTTGGTAACGATTGGGCCAGTGTCGAGCCTAAATTACGTACATGTGAAAATGCCACGCAATATATGCCGAGCTTTGAGCAATATGACGGTCTCAACACCAAACTGGCCGCTCCTATTGACCACTTCGAACTGCCTAAGCACTACAAGCGCAAACAAGTACGAGGTATGGGGCGAGTTTCACGCCTTGCTACTGTTGCCACTGAAAACGCGCTAGAACAGGCGGGCTTGATTGGTCACGATGTATTGACCAATGGTCAAACAGGCATCGCTTACGGCTCTTCAACAGGCAGTACCGATGCAGTAGGTGCATTCGGTGTGATGCTAAATGAAAAATCAACCCGTGCTATCACCGCTACCACTTACGTACAAATGATGCCGCATACCGCAGCGGTAAACGTAGGTTTGTTCTTCGGTTTGAAAGGCCGAGTGATTCCAACCAGTAGCGCCTGTACCTCTGGCAGCCAAGCAATTGGCTACGCTTACGAAGCCATTAAACATGGTTATCAAACCGTCATGGTAGCAGGTGGCGGTGAAGAGCTTTGCCCAACCGAGTCAGCGGTGTTTGACACGCTTTTCGCCACCAGCTTGAAAAACGATAATCCAAAAGGTTCACCTAGCCCTTACGACAAAGACCGCGACGGTTTAGTGATAGGTGAAGGCGCTGGTACCTTAATTCTAGAAGAGTACGAACACGCCGTTGAACGCGGTGCAAAAATCTATGCTGAAATCATTGGCTTTGCGAGCAATTGTGACGCTGCCCATGTCACACAACCACAAATGGAAACCATGCAGATCTGTATGGAAATGGCACTAAATGATGCGCAGCTAGATCCTAAAAAAGTCGGTTATATCTCTGCACACGGTACGGCGACAGATAAAGGCGACATCGCCGAAAGCAATGCAACGGCAAACATCTTTGGTTCCGTGCCAATCAGCTCTTTGAAAAGCTATTTTGGTCATACGCTTGGCGCATGTGGTGCAATCGAAGCTTGGCTAAGCCTAGAAATGATGCACAGTAACTGGTTCAGCCCAACATTGAACTTAGAAAATATTGATGAGCGCTGTGGAAACTTAGATTACATCACCGGCTCTGGCCGTGAATTAGAAGTCGAATATTTGATGAGCAATAACTTTGCATTCGGCGGCATTAACACTTCATTGATTTTCAAGAAGGTATAACCTGTGATGAAAAAGTGGTTACTCATCGTATCGATACTGACTCTTGCTGGTTGTAGTGCTCCCAAATATACCGGAAGTGCAATTCCGAATAGTGAAGTACTAACGAGTGTCACGATTGTCGAAGACATAAAAACCCGTTCCGTATTCTTAGATTCGATGAACGACTGGTGTTTGAACAACCAAATGAAATGTAAGGTGGTGGCCGATCACACGGAACATAACCCAGAAGAAGTAACACTGGATTATGTATCTCGCTGGAGCTGGGACTTAAAAACTTTCGTTGCCGATGCAAAAATCTCAGCCTATCAAGGTCAAGAGCGTATTGGTAACGTCGAGTTCAAAGCACCAAATAGCGCTAATTTATCAAAATTTGGGGACGATATGGCGCGAATCAAAGCCATGATGGATATCCTATTTGATAAAACTACTCCCGAGCAAGCAACTCAGCTCATCGCAGAAGATAAGATGTAGTTCTCAGAGTTCGTAACAACAAAAAGGGTCAGTAACTCAGTTACTGACCCTTTTTTAATTAAGCTTATTACAAGCTTAATTAAGCATTAGCTTCGCGCTCAGCGATGAACTCTAGTGCCATCTTGATACGAGCGATTACGCGCTCTTTACCAACAAGTTCCATCACAGCATCAACTGAAGGAGACTGACCGCCGCCTGTTACTGCTACGCGAAGTGGCATACCAATTTTACCCATGCCAATTTCTAGCTCTTCACATACTGCAGCAATGATGCCTTCTTTGATGTTCACTGTTGTGAAGTCTTCTAGTGCTTCAGCTTTAGCAAGTGCAAGCTCTAGTGGGCCTTTAGCCACACCACGTAGGTGTTTCTTCGCCGCGCCCGCTTCAAACTCAGAGAAATCTTCGTAGAAGTAACGAGATTGCTCAGCAAGTTCGATTAGCGTGTCACAACGCTCACCCACTAGTTTAATCACTTCAGTGATTGCAGGGCCGTTCGAGGTATCGATCTTCTGCTCGTCTAGGTGCCATTGTAGGTATTCAGCAACGTATTCAGGCTCTGACGTTTTAATGTAGTGGTTGTTCAACCAAAGTAGCTTTTCAGTGTTGAATGCAGAAGCAGACTTGCTGATAGCATCTAGTGCGAACAAGTTAATCATTTCTTCTTGAGAGAAAATTTCTTGGTCACCGTGAGACCAGCCTAAACGTACTAAGTAGTTGTTTAGAGCATTTGGTAGGTAACCTTCGTCGCGGTATTGCATTACCGATACTGCGCCGTGACGCTTAGATAACTTCGCACCGTCATCACCAAGGATCATCGCACAGTGAGCGAAAGTTGGTACTGGCGCGCCTAGTGCTTCATAGATGTTAATTTGACGAGGTGTGTTGTTGATGTGGTCTTCACCACGAACAACGTGTGTGATACCCATGTCCCAGTCATCCACTACTACTACGAAGTTGTATGTTGGAGAACCGTCAGTACGACGAATGATCAAATCATCAAGCTGGCTGTTCGCAATTTCAATGCGGCCACGGATTTGATCATCAAAAATTACGCTACCTTCTTTCGGATTGCGGAAACGGATAACGCACGCATCACCTTCTTGTGCCGCTTCGTTCGCTGCAACAATTTTCGGGTGGTTAGCATCGTAGCGAGCCATTTCTTTGTTTGCTTCTTGCTCTGCACGAATCTCATCAAGCAGCTCTTTAGACGCATAACATTTGTATGCTTTGTCTTCAGCAAGAAGCTTATCAACCATTTCGTTGTAACGGTCAAAACGCTTAGACTGGAAGTAAGGACCTTCATCCCATTCCATACCCATCCACTGCATTCCTTCTAGGATCGCATCTACCGCTTCTTGAGAGTTACGCTCTAAGTCAGTGTCTTCGATACGTAGAACGAATTCACCGCCTTGGTTTTTAGCGAAAAGCCAAGAGTATAGTGCTGTACGTGCACCACCAACGTGAAGATAGCCAGTTGGGCTAGGAGCAAAACGAGTTTTAACCGTCATTTAAATACCTTAGAGATGGATGTGCAGCGGCTTTAACGGCGCCGTCTGCGGATACAAGGATAAAAGTGGCGACATTTTACCACCCTAAGGTAAATCTACAATGCTAGAAATTACTTTAAATTGCGCATCGCCCATTGCATGAATTCTTGCTGCTGTTCTGCATTCAACTCAGCAAACTCACTTTGCAATACCGCTACGCTTTTTACCGATGATTTAGGCACCACGGTTTTAGTATGTCCGGCTACATCATTGCCAGCTTTGGCGTTGTAATCAGCAACTTCACGTTCAAAATCACGGAAGCCTTGTAAGCCCCCTTTGCTCAGCTGAACTAACTCAAAATCAACCGCGTCCCCATCGTCGCTGGTAAACGTAAGTTCAGGAGAACGTTCAAACTTTTTAGCGTCTTCAATCGTTCTGAATGTCTTATAGTGAATCGACAAAGATTGATCTTGTTCTGCTTCAAAGTTCAACAAAATTGGCTGTGAGTCGTACTTCCTGCGCTTACCGTCTTCAAACACAATTTGCCCAACCGTAAGAGCAAGTTGGTTTTCTCCTTCTTTTAACAACAGTGTGTTTTGGGCCGTAAAGTGAGAAGACGCGATCGCCTCACCATTTAAGACTTGAGGAACAATTTCTTGTTGAAGCGTCAATGTTCCACTCGCCAACGCAAGGGATGAAAAAAGCAGTGGAATAGCGCCTAGCATTAAAGAGTTTTTCAGTTTCATAACGATTACCAATATTGAACGAGGAAAGGGTATGACTCGCATACCCTTGATTTGCATTACATTAATCTACGATGTTGATACATAACTTTTGTCAGATTCTGATTAGAAGTAGTATTCAACACCTACAGAGAACTCATCGTAATCGGCTGATTTCCAGCGTGCATCGCCAGAAGTATCGATAGACGTCGCGCCATCACCAAAATCTAGAGTACGAGCACGCACATAAAGTACTGCTGATGGGTCGACGAAGTACATCACCTGAGCAGACAACACGTCATCACCTGTATTATCAATAGTTTGTCCGTTACGCTCTAAATCGAAGTTAGCTGCGTAGCCCAGTTTGTACTGCCAATCACCCGTGGTGTACATAATTGCCGAAGACATTGCGTTTTGTTTCTCTTTAGTGCCGTTATTCGCACTCGCTTCCATCATCTTATACTGCGCATAGAAAGAAATACCGTTATCAAACCAACCTTGAAGACCAACTAAGTAAGTATCATTATCCCAAAGGTGCTGGGTCGTTACATTTCCATTTGTGTCTTTAATCGATTCAGACTCGACGTTGCGGTTTGCTTCATATGCGGCATCAAATTGAATTGGCCCCAGTTTGTAGTGTGCAGCTAGGCCACTCCAGTAGTCATTACCTTCACCCAAGCCAGCTTTATCGCCTGCGCCAACCGCAACATCAAAAGACAATGCATCGTTGTACATAGGGCTATCCCAACGGATAGTGTTTGATTGACGATCTTGGTATTTTGCGCCACCAATAGCACCACCCCAGTCATATACATCACCCAATCCAGGGTTTGATGCTGGCCAATCGACAAGTTCATACATAGGAGTTAATACGCGACCTAGGCGAATTTGACCGAGTGACTCACTTTCAAAGCCTACGAATGTGTCACGTTCACCTAGCCCTGCGCCTTCACCACCGAAGCTTGGATCGACATAACCACCTTCGATTTGCCAGATAAACGTTGGGCCGAAGTTAGCAAAATCTTTCTTACCACGGAAACCAATACGTGATTCGTTATTTAATTGCGTGCCACCCAGATTGTCATCTGTCGCGCTGCTGCCTGAATCATAATCACGATAAGCCGCTTGCATCGCTATAATGCCGTACACTTCGTATGCAAAAGAGTCTTTAGTTAAATAGTTTTTTGCTGCATCACTGTTAGCACCTTCTGCGTACGCACCACCGCTTAGCATCAATGTAGAAACAGCCGCTCCTAGCAATGTCTTTTTAAAAGTAGACATAAGATTAACCCCTATTATTTTTTGTGTATTCCGTTGTCAGCTAGTGCTTTAAACGAACGTTCTATTTATGGACGAGGCAAATATGGCAAACTTTTTTTTCTTAAAAAAACATTCGGATATTAAATCAGACGCGCATCAAAACGCAGTTTTATAAAAACAAGTAAAACAATAAAAAACAGTAAGTTATAAACTAAATATAAAAAAACCTTTCGTTAAAACCATTTTAACGTGTGACCTTCTGCAAATTAAATGGCCCCAAAAACTCACTAACAAGGATCCAAATCACTCTATTTATTTTGGCTTTAGGGGAACTTTATTTTTATTGAGGAGGAACTTTGAAGTGTCTCGCAAGTAAAAACGTCAAAATCGATGTGAATTCGAGAGAATTAACGTTTTGTTGATTTCAACCAATCAGCAAAATGATGATTGACCTTCCCCTTAAGGTAAGGTTTATCTTTAGCGTTAGATAAGAGATGGAGAGTCGAAATGAATCATTATGTGGTGCCACTAACAGGATTAAGCTGTATGGGGTGTGCGAATAAGTTAAAACGCGCCTTGTTAGCTGATGACCGTAGCCAGATCAATCATATTTCACCGACTCAGCTGGATATCTCGACACCACTAACTTATCAAGAACTTCAAAAAAACATTGAAAACGTCGGCTACCAATTAGGCGCCGATCTTCACATGCACTTAAGCGGCCTGAACTGTGGGAAATGCGTAACGAAAGTGAAAGACCACTTTGAAGCTAACCCGAAAGTCGAATCTATCGAGGTGACTAAAACCGATCTTAAACTGTTTACCGCTTTAAGTGAGACTGATGTCATTCAAGCGGTGGATATTTTAGGGTATTCAGCGGCTCCATTTTCAGAACAGACTTCGACAACTCCTATAGAAGAGCAACAGCCTACAGCTGGCCCGGTAACGTACAGTCAGTACTCTTATCATATACTCATCCAAGGCATGACATGCGCAAGCTGCGTGGCCTCTGTAGAGCAAGCAATCTTAAAGTCAGACTTGGTTGATAAGGTTCAAATTAATCTTGCGGAACAAAGTGCCGTCTTATTTAGCTCTTCTCTAAAAGAGGCATTAGCAGATGAGATCACCCACCTTGTTGAATCTGCAGGCTATCACGCCGAGTTTGTCGACGATCCAAAAGAACAACAACAGAAACAGCAACAAAAGCAGCACGCCATTCAACGTTCACACCAAAGAAACTCAGCCTTAGCTCTAGCTTTAGGTATTCCTTTAATGGCGTGGGGAGTAGTTGGTGGCTCGATGATGATCAATACTCAAGCCGATCAAATTGGTTGGGGGCTCATCGGTATTATTTGCTTTGTATTACTAGCGACGTCTGGACGTAGCTTTTTCAGTAATGCATGGCAATCCATTCGACATAAACGCGCCACCATGGATACTCTTGTCGCCTTAGGGACTGGTGCTGCGTGGTTCTATTCCATGCTTGTTGTGATAGCTCCAAACTGGTTCCCGTTGGAATCTCGTCACGTGTACTTTGAAGCCAGCGCTATGATCATCGGCCTAATATCACTAGGTCATTATATTGAAGCCAAAGCCAAGGCAAGAACGACTCAATCGCTGCAAGCTTTAATTAATCTTCAACCCCAAACCGCTACGCTAGTAGTAGAAGGCAAAGACCGTTCTATCTCAGTAGAAGCCATCGAGCTCGGTATGATGATTAGAATCAAGCCAGGAGAGAAAGTACCCGTCGATGGTATCGTCAGGCAAGGCAACACCTATATCGATGAGTCAATGCTAACGGGCGAGCCATTACCTGTCCTAAAAAATGTGGGCGACTCTGTCGCGACTGGAACCATCAACGGTGACGGAAGTATTCTAATCGAAGCATCCGGTATTGGCTCTGACACTATGCTGGCTCGCATCATTCAAATGGTTCGACAAGCTCAAAGTAGCAAACCGGCTATTGCCAAACTAGCCGATTCAGTTTCAGCCGTGTTCGTGCCTGTTGTTGTCATAATCGCCGTAATTGCCGCATTAGTTTGGTTTTTGGTTGGTCCACAGCCTAGCGCCAGTTATATGTTAGTTGTCTCGACTACGGTTCTGATCATTGCTTGCCCATGTGCGCTTGGCCTTGCAACGCCACTATCAATCACTGTTGGCGTAGGTAAAGCGGCTGAGTTTGGCGTCTTAATCAAAGATGCGGATGTGCTTCAATCGGCAAGCAAAGTGCAAACCGTCGTATTTGATAAAACGGGTACCCTTACACAAGGAAAACCCACTCTCCAAAACATATTTAGTCCAACTCTGGAATCATCAGAGTTACTTAAACTGGCCTACTCTGCCGAGTTGCAGTCTGAGCATCCGTTAGCCAAAGCGATTTGTTTATTCGCAGAACAAGAACAGCTAACACCTTACTCAGTAACCACCTTCAATAACCACCGAGGTCAAGGAATTGAAGCGACAATCGATGGTAAATTCATTCAAATTGGCTCTTATTCCTATATCCAGAACTTGAAGATCGATACTAAGATGGCCGATGAATTCCTAGAGCAAAGTACCCGCTCTGGTTGTACGCCTGTGCTCATCGCAATAAATGGCGAATTACAAGGTGCACTGAGTATCTCCGACACAATAAAAGAAGACAGTATTTTAGCTGTATCACAGTTAAAACAAGCAGGGATTCATACGGTGATGCTCACCGGAGACAATCAACAAGTCGCTCACCTTATCGCTGGACAGCTTGGTATCGATGAAGTCATAGCTGAAGTATTGCCAGACCAAAAAGCAGCGCATATTCAAGCACTGCAACAAAACTCGACCATCGTTGCGATGGTTGGTGATGGCATTAATGACGCGCCTGCATTAGCACAAGCAGATATAGGAATAGCAATGGGGAGCGGCAGTGATGTCGCAATCGAAAGTGCACAGATGACTTTGCTTAACTCTTCTCCCTTAGCCGTAAGCAATGCCATCAAATTATCGCAAGCAACAGTAAAGAATATGAAGCAAAACTTATTTGGTGCTTTTGTTTACAACTCTCTCGGGATTCCGATCGCCGCTGGCGTTCTTTATCCAATATTTGGCTTTTTACTTAGCCCTGTTGTCGCAGGTGCGGCAATGGCGCTCTCATCAATTACCGTTGTAAGTAATGCCAACCGATTAAGGCTATTTGAGCCTCAACACTCCACTTTAAAGAATCAACATAGTCATAAACGAGGTTAACTATGATCAATAAAGCCATCGCTATCGCCGCTCTTACTTTAATTTCAGGCCAAGCTTTAGCGACCGATGTTTTAAACCACAAATCTCCTTACTGTGGGTGCTGTACTGAATGGACAGAGCACATGAAAGAAGCAGGGTTCAATGTTGAAGAAAAATTGCATGAAGACATGAACCCTATCAAACAGAAGTTAGGAGTCACTCAAGAGCTCGCTTCTTGCCATACCGCTGAAATCAATGGTTATGTTTTTGAAGGTCACGTGCCTGCTGAAGACGTAAAAGCCTTTCTAGAAAACCCGCCACGTAACGCAAAAGGCTTAGCTGTACCTGGTATGCCGATGGGTTCTCCGGGAATGGAATATGGAGATAAGAAAGACGAGTACTCTGTTTACGCCTTTAACGACAAAGGCCAAGTATTCGAATACCGCCATTACCAAGGCAACTAATCTCCCGTCTTACATACAAAAAGAGCCTCGCAATTGCGAGGCTCTTTGTTTTTACTTAAGACATATGGACAGTAAGTTAAGTAAAGAATTGATTACGCATTAGAAGCCGTAAGAAGCACCAAATACGAATGCATTGTTTGTGTTATCGCCTTGGTTACGGAACTCAAAGTAAGGTTGTACGCCTTGACGAGTCCAAGTAGCACGAAGCTCATGGTCCATTGAGCTATCTTTAGCGTCACCATTTGCATCTGTGTCGCCAGCCATTACGTAAACGTTGTTGTAGCTTAATGCAATGTCGTCATTCAAAGCGTATGCAATGCGAGTATCAAAGCGGAAATCTGTGTCGTTACCGCTTTCTTCGTGCATGTGAGCACGAGTACGGTTGCTTAGTTGAAGACCGTTATCAAAGTTGTAGCCGATTTTCACTAATGGGCGGTACTGTAGAGTGTCGCCTTGATAAATCACGTGCTGGTAACCTGCAGCTACCCATAAGTTATCATTAATGCTGAATGATTGCTCACCGCCTACAGTTGTGTACACAGAATCCATTGAACCACGATCCGTTGCTGTTGGTTCAGTAGCCATATTACCCAGTTGAATACCGTCAAACTCAGTGTAAACCGTAAAGCCGCCTAAAGAATTGTCAAATGTATGACCCGCTTCTAGTGTAGAAGTCACATCTGAGCCATGCATCTTATCGCTATCAGTATGGAACTGAAGGTTACCTGTAACGTAAGAAGAACCAGCAAAAGCGCTAGAAGCGAAAGCAAGAGAAAGTGCACTTAATGCGATAACTTTTTTCATAATAAACTGCCTTTATTTTAAATTTTTGCGGTTCCTCGTCGGTATATCATTCACCTTGACCGCTAATAATGGGGTTGCCTCCCTGGCATGTCACTCATATTGCTCCATTTAATTCGCCCTGAAAAATAAAAGTAATTCATCAGTGATCCCCTTCACACTCAAAAACCACAAAGATATTTTTAACTTAATAATCAATGAGTTAAAAACATAAAAATAACTCAACGAAATTTAGAACAAACAAAGAAAGATCCAGATCACACAAAAATAAGGCTTAATGATAGATTTGTATATCTTGGTCACGCTGGATTTAGACGTTTTTAGGTGTGACTTAATTTTTGACGAGAATAATGAGATCTATATCACTAACATTATCAATGGACGGGCTGTTTAATAACTCATATAAATACGAGGCTCCCTGATACCCAGAGAGCCTCTTGATTATCGCGTTACTTCACGCTGGTAACTCGACTCACTTTTTCACCGGTTGCAGAGACGGAGCGAACAAACACTTCCCCTTCAACGCTTGGACGGTCACCCTCAGAATAGGAAATCCAATCTTCACCATTCAATGAGTATTGAAGCTCCACACCAGGGAACTGGACATTCATCGCGAGTTTCCCTTCTTCAATTTTTGCACCTGGAACAGGCAATCGGTAGTCAATACCCGAGCGCTCCAACTTAGCAAGTTCACGTTGCCCTAAAATATTCGCAAACCGATTGAAATCACGGTTCAATGCGTCTTGGTCCACCAACTTAGAGTTTTGTGAATACTCCACTCCCACTTTGTAGTCGTTTTCCCATTCTGCTTTGTGCCATGCTCGCTCCGCGGCTGCTAGCACGCGTGGGAAAACCATGTACTCGTATTGTTCATCGGTACGCACGGTTTCCGACCATAGTTGAGCCGACAAGCCATAGAATGGTTTTGCGTCAACTTCGCCTTTTCCTGTAAATCCGTTACCGTCACGATCTAATGAGGTTTCTGCATTCTGTGGCATGTTCTCTGGTGCAAACCCAAACATCTTGCGCGTGTCCGTTGCACGAGTTGCCCAGTAATAACCGCGCTCTTTCGGATCCACCTCATAAGGCATATCCATGTAGACATAATCAGGGTTAGAAACAATTACATCATAGCCTTTCTTAGACCAATCGTAGACCGATGCCGTACCGCCCCAATACAATACGTCCCAGAAGTTAACGCGTGTACTTTCAGTCGCGTAAGCTGCTGCTCCTTCGCTATATTTCAAACCATCTTGCCACGCTTGGAAGTGAGGGATCCCTTTGTCTGCGACTATCTTAGAAACTTCCTCAGCGAAATAACTTGGTAAATGGCCAAAATCACTCACGGCGCCGCTAGCAATTAGGTTCTGACATTGTGGAGATTGTGCGAAAGGCTTATCTTGCTCACTTTGATCTATGGTCCCCTTCCAAGCCACTTTGTCTTTAGCATTAACGTCTTGGAAGCCTGCACCAAACTTAATATTTTTCGCTTCGTCACCACCGAAGTGCCACGTAGTTAGAGGAGCCCCTGCTTCTTGGTGCATCATCGCTACTTCAGAAATCACCTTATCGACAAAGCGAGTGGATGACTCTAAACATGGGTTGATGAAACTCTGTTTATCGTAGAACTGAACCGTTGTGACATTAGACGTATCTTGAGGGTCCATTAAACGATATTCATTAGCTTGTGCTTCTTTCCCTGCTTCCATCAACCTTTGATAACGCGCTTCCATCGAAACAACGGCCGAACGTGCGTGAGCAGGCATATCGATTTCAGGGATGACTTCAATACCACGTGCTTTCGCGTATTTTAAGATTTCTACGTAATCGGTCTTACTAAAGAAGCCAGAACCAAAATTATCAGAAGTTGGGCCAGAGCCTAGTTGAGGGAAAAGACAGCTTTTTTCTTCCAAATCAAAACAACGATTTGATCCGATGTCTGTCAGCTCTGGTAATCCAGGGATCTCGATACGCCACCCTTCGTCATCTGTAAGGTGAAGATGAAGTTTATTCATTTTGTACGCGGCCATTTGGTCCAGCGTTGCCAAAATGGCGTCCTTTGAATGGAAGTTACGCGCAACATCTACCATCACACCGCGATAATCAAAGCGCGGAGCATCTTGAATCGAAAGTTGTGGTAACGACTCAGCATTCTGACTGTCTATCAGGCCAAAGATAGACTGCACGGCATAGAACGCACCCGTTTTGTCGAACGCTTTAATTTCAATCCCGCTATTTTGGATAGTTAATTCGTACGCACCAGATTTTGCTAAGTCAGCTGTGAAATCAGCAGGAACAACAGTGACGCTCACAGGGAGATCACCGCTAATATTCACATTTACCACTTCAGAACGGTTTTCAATTGCGGAGTACTGCGCTGCATCGAAGACATCTTCAGGCAGGTCAATACCATTAGATATATCGACAATACCTTTACCAACTTCTACCGACATAGGAGTTGGCAGTAATGTACTTGTGACATCTTGCGTAGCAATATCTTGATTGTTTTCAAAGCGAGAAACCGCTGTCGCCAGCACATTATTATCATCCGGAGTACGCTTAAGGTTATCGCCCTCTAATCCCGTCACAAAGGAAGCGACGTCCTCGGTATCAAGAGACGCGATGATTCTTGGTTCTGCGTTTGGCGCTGTCACAAATGCTCCTGGCATAAAGTCAGTTTCGAATAACTGCCAATATTCACCAATTAGCGGTAACACCACTTCTTCGCCAGCCGCAAAACCATCAAACTTCTCGGTTGGTTCCAGTTTGTGTAAGTCTCCCGTCACACGAGAAATCTTAAACTGCTCGTTGTCGACATCCAGAATCAAGCGAATGCTGTGGAAGTAAATCGCCCAATCCTTAGAATCAATGGCTGCACCTTGATTAACCATGGTCATGTTCACTTTGTTACATGACGCCCATTCAGCACCCAGATCCTGACAGGCTAACCCTTGATTTGCCCCATGATTAGTCAGTACCTGATATTGAATGTCCAAGTTATCTGCTAGTGAGTTAACAACCTTTTGCTCTGAAGATTGTGTCACCGCACAACCCGCTAACCCCACGAGCACTGATACTGCAATTAAGTTTCTCTTTAACATCTCTACATACCTATAAAACAAAAAACATTGAAATGAGAAAGGCTCATTTCTGAAGATGTAGAAACTATATGGAGTTATTTTTCTGCGTGAATTTAATCGATAAAAGAAAGTGATCTTGTTCAAACATCAAATTAGGTGACTAAAAATTTTATTTTTAAATTAATAACTTAGAGCTCACGTACATTCCGTCACTTTAATTTTGACGGAATTTATGCGGCTAACATCACAATATATTTGAGTAATTGCGTGTTTATCCGCCTAAAAATCACAATCCTTTTTGAAGTTGATTATTCTTGTTATAAATTGACCGACCACATTGTGAATTGCATCCCAAAACAAAACGTCAAAAACATCACGCTAAATTGGTTTTGACGAGCAAGGGAACTATAAAGGAGCGCAACTATGCGTCGACACTCTTACCTTCTTACCTTTCTATTTTTCCTAGTGGGCTTGCTCGCTAAACCAGTGATGTCAGAACCTTTATATTGGAGTGCGGTAAAAGAAGATAAAGAACTACTAATTTTTGGTTCTGTACATGTCGGTAATGAAGGTATGTACCCACTCCCTAAGCCAGTGCTCGACTTTTTAAAAACGAGCGACGGGTTAATTGTTGAAGCAGACATCCGCCAAGATGGGAATGTTCAGTACCCTCAACCTAAAGTGCAAAGTGAACAGCTACTCTCTAGTGGACAGAAACAACAGATCCTAGAGATAGCTAAATCACTCAACCTGAACCCTCACGTATTACTGAAATCACCACCTTGGGCTACAGCGCTCACTATACAGATGAAGCAGTTCGAGTCACTTGGCTACAAGAGTCAGTATGGTGTAGATAGCTTCTTAATGGCTCAAGCAGAACAAAACCACATTCCCGTTCTAGGATTGGAGAGCTTACAGTTTCAAATCAACTTACTGACACAGTTGCCGAACGATGGTAAAGACTTACTACTAAGTGGGCTGGATGAATGGGATGACACACCGAATATGACTAACTGCATGATCGAAAGCTGGAAAAAAGGCGATACAGAAAACTTAGCAGACTTAGGAATTACCAGTGAAATCAGCCCGGAGATCAACGAGCGTTTTGTGTACTCACGAAACCACAAGTGGGTAGAACTTCTTGATGGAAACCAATTAATTTCAGAAAAGAGCAAGCATCTTATTGTGGTTGGTACACTGCATTTAGTCGGTGAGCAAAACTTATTAGCCCTATTAAAGCAGCAAGGGTTTAGTGTTGCTCAACTCTCCAAAAGTGAAGCAGCAAGCTGCACATTTTAACCTAGATAAAACGCATCCCTTTCATATAACCCAATGGGATTCAAAAGATGAACTTTTCTTCAAAAAGTCACATGAGCTCACCTAAACATTTAACGCACCGTGACTTTTCAATACGTTCAATGAAAAGCCAGTTGCATTGCTAGACAATCCTTCTTGGCTTACTTCATCGTTCTAAGACGGGAGACGGTTTTGCTCTTCTACAGAGATTTTGCACTTCTACAGAGTCTTTTCTTTATGCAGCCTCTGAAAAAGAATTGGGCTGGCATTTAGCCCTCTTACTTCTTGTAGCCCAAATCATCTGAAAGTTTAAATTGCTCTCAAATGCAAAAAAGCCGTAGCCCTTTCGTTATAAAGAGTGCTACGGCTTTCTTCAATATAATCGGTGAAGAGCTTATTTTAAACATCAGACGAAGCCCGTCTAGGTTCTAATCCTATTTCCTACATTCTGAAACGACGAAAGCCTGCTCATTGAGCCAGCTTTCTAAAAGTGGTCGGTGAAGAGGGATTCGACGCGGCTAGGCTTCCAGTCCCCACCCACGGGTACCAAACAAAATCGAAATAAAAAGTGCAGATGCAAAAAAGCCGTAGCCCCTTCTATTGCAAAGAGTGCTACGGCTTTTTTCAATGTAATCGGTGAAGAGCTTATTCTGAACATCAGACGAACCCTACCTGGGTTCTAATCCTATTTCCTACGTCCCGAAACGACGAAAGCCTGCTCATTGAGCAGGCTTTCTAAAAGTGGTCGGTGAAGAGGGATTCGAACCCCCGACCCTCTGGTCCCAAACCAGATGCGCTACCAAGCTGCGCTATTCACCGAGATATCTAACTGGCTCATTGCCTGTCGATGGAGCGTATAATACGGATTCTGAATTTCTGCGCAAGTGCTTTTAGTGAAGTTTTTTCAAATAAACATTCGTTCGCTCAATTAACCGACAGCGCAAGCTAAAATGTGACCAAAAACTCAATGTTAGGTACATATATTTAACCTATGCAACAACATTGATCCAGATCAGTGTGAGGCTGCTTCGGAAATTTTACCGTGAATCACGTATTCTAATTTTGAGGTAAAACACATGGACTTTTGGCTTGATCTTCTATTCGGTAATGCAGTTGGTCTTTCTTCGATGATAGTAATCTTTGGCGCTATCGGTCTTATGATGTTTTATGGAGGCTACTTCGTCTACAAAGTTATGAATGCGAAATCTCCTCACTAGAATCGCTAAGCCCTATTTAGTTATCGAGCAATAACTAACATAGTGATACGCTTTGCACCGGAGTCGACTTCTTGTCCACTCCGGTTTTTTCATCCTACTCACTAAATTTAAACACTTCCTTTCTTAGCTTGGGTATACTCAAGTCACCCAAAGAATACTTGAGATGAACCTTATGTCTCATGACGACGATTTAGACTTATTCCAACAGATGATGGACGACGTAAAGCGTATCGATCACGATACGGCTGAGCACCAGAAAGTCCATCGAGTATCAGAATCTCAACTCGCCAAGCGTGAAGCCGCCATGTGGCTATCGGATAACGATGAGGATTATCTGTCTTTAGATTATTGCCCAATGATCAAGCCTGACGACATCATTGAATACAAAAAAGATGGTGTGCAAGAAGGAGTCTATAAAAAGCTCCGTTTAGGAAAATATCCGATTCAGGCTAAATTAGACCTACATAGAAAGACACTTAAAGACGCACGCAATGAAATCCTTTCTTTCTTACGCCAATGTTTAAGAATGGATGTCCGAACGGTAATCATTGTTCATGGCAAGGGTGAACGCTCTAACCCACCAGCCATGATGAAAAGCTATGTCGCGAACTGGCTAAGTCAAATTAACGATGTGCAATGTGTTCACTCTGCTCAAGCTTTCCATGGTGGGAGTGGCGCTGTTTATGTCATGCTAAGAAAAAGCAACGACAAGAAACTCGAAAACCGCGAGCGTCATCAGAAGCGAATGAGTTAGTGCTCATTGTCACACTTAGTGATAAAATTGAATCAATAAGCAACTATTCTTAGTTGCTTTTCTTTTACCTAGAAACGTTGTGAAACGCTAAGAGATGATCATGTCACAAGATTCCCAAGCTAAACGCCTCAATAAATACATCAGTGAAACTGGATTTTGCTCACGCCGTGAAGCCGATAAACTTATCGATGCAGGCCGTGTCACTATTAATGGAAAAGTGCCAGAGATGGGCACTAAAGTACTTCCTGGTGATGACGTATGTATTGATGACAAACCAGTCCGCTCAAAAGAGAAACCCGTTTATATTGCTCTGAACAAACCAACCGGTATTACTTGTACTACCGAGCGTGATATTCCAAGTAACATTGTGGATTTTATTGGCCACAACAAGCGCATCTTCCCTATTGGTCGTTTAGATAAACCTTCAGACGGTTTGATTTTCTTAACCAACGATGGTGACATCGTAAATAAAATTTTGCGTGCCGGTAACAACCACGAAAAAGAATACGTAGTTCGTGTCGACAAGCCAATCACAGGTGAGTTCCTGAAGAAAATGGCTGCTGGTGTCCCTATTTTAGATACGGTGACCTTACCTTGTCAGGTAGAAAAAGAAACGAAGTTCTCATTCCGCATTACGTTGACTCAAGGCCTTAACCGTCAGATTCGCCGTATGTGTGAAGCACTTGGCTACGAAGTGTTTAAGCTGCGCCGTGTTCGTATCATGAACATTTCTCTTGATGGCATTCCTAACGGAAAATGGCGTTACCTAAGCGATGAAGAAGTCGCTGAAATTCTAGCGATGTGCGAAGGTTCAAGTAGCACGGAAGAAGCATCTAAATTAGATGCGAAAGGAAAACGTATTCGCAAAGCGACTGATGCAAAATTATTTGATAGTCGTGATGAAAATCGAGATTCAACGGCACGTCGTAATCAAAAAGATCGTAAACCACGTACCTTCAGAGGTAATAACGCAGACGAGTTCCGCCATGCGCCTAACTCTAAGCGTGGTAAAAACGGTGGCGGTCGCTCCAACGATGACTCTCAAGGTAATAAGCGCCCTAGTCGCTCTTATAACAAACCAGATTCAAGCAAGCCATCAGGTAAACCTGCTCGCAGAACACCTGGTACGCTTGGCCTAAAAAAATAGACCTCTAATAAACGAAAACGCCCTTTATTGCTGATAAAGGGCGTTTTTATTGATGTGCTAACATTAGTCCATGCATAAACTCGCAAAGCTTCCTCGTGTCAGGCCCGACAAATCTTTCGGCGATAATTCAATCTCTAAACCTCGTTTTCCCGCACTCACGCATATCGTTTCTAACTCACATGCACTCTCATCGATAAAAGTCGGTAAGGCTTTTTTTTGACCCAAAGGACTAATGCCACCGACCACATAGCCTGTCGTCTTCTGAGCGATATCTGGGTTCGCCATTTCGGCTTTTTTACCCGACGCGGCTTTGGCCGCTAATTTTAAATTCAATTTGTGGGCAACAGGAATCACCGCAACCGCTAAGTTTTTAGGCTCGCCATTAAGACTAAACAGCAAAGTCTTGAATACTGTTTTAGGATCCTGACCAAGAGCCTCCACCGCCTCTAATCCATAGTTAGTATTATTAGAGTCATGGTGATATTGATGAATGGTATGAGCAATTTTCTTCTTTTTAGCGAGATTGATAGCAGGGGTCATAACAAATCCAAAAGCCAGATAAACAAAAAGCGATGCCGGAGCATCGCTTTAGTTAAATTTATCATGGGACTAGAGTCAAATGCTTTCTAGCTCCTTGATTCATTCTTACTTGTAAACCATTTCACCTGATGGCGCGTATTTGTTTACATCTACTGGGCTGTTAGCTTCTAGGTAATCTTTTAGTACTTCAGCATCTACGAAACCAGTGTTCACGAAACCAGGGTGGTCAGACAGTTTAGGGTAACCGTCACCGCCTGAAGCGTTGAAGCTTGGCACTGTGAAACGGTAAGTTTCGTCTAGGCGAAGCTGCTTGCCACCGATGAATACGTTAGATACTTCACCGTTAGCGACAGTCATCGAGATACCCGCGAATTGAGCGTAAGCACCAGAATCTACAGGCTTAGTCGCAACAACGTTTAGGTAATCTAGAACTTCTTTACCAGACATGTCTGTGTAAGTCAGGATGTTTGCGAACGGTTGTACCGTTAGAACGTCTTTGTAAGTTACGTCACCCGCTTCGATAGAATCACGAACACCACCAGAGTTCATCACAGCGAAGTCAGCTTTAGCACGCTCCATGTGAGACGTTGCGATTAGACGACCTAGGTTAGTCTGCTGGAAACGAACTACGTTACGGTCACCTTCAAGTTTACCGTTAGTTTCAGCGATCTTAACGTTCAGCTGAGCTTGGCCTTGCTCTTGGTAAGGGCGTAGGAATTCTAGTAGTTCTGGATCTTGTGCAATTTCATCTTCGATAAGTACACGTTTCTTCTTACCATCAACCTTGATTTTCTTCTTCAGGTTTACAGGAATCAGATCGTAGCTCACCATTTCTAGTTCGCCGTTACGGAATTCGTAATCAGCACGACCAACGTATTTGCCCCACTCGTGTGCTTGCACGATGTAAGTACCGTTTTGTACGTCTGGACGACACTCGTCAGAAGGCTTGAAGTTTTTCTTAACTACATTTGGCGCTTCCATACATACAGGCTCTTGTGAGTGACCACCAACGATCATGTCAAGAGAACCTTCATCAAGGTAACGCGCTAGCGCTACATCACCAGGAGCGTTAACACCACGTTGACCATTTTCGTAGTGGCCCATGTGAGTAACAGCGAAGATTAGATCTGGCTTCTCAGTTTCTTGAAGCTCAGCGATTAGCTTTTTCGCTTCTTCTTTAGGATCACGGAAGTCAATGCTGCCGATAAATTCTGGGTTACCAATTTTTGCTGTGTCTTCAGTAGTAAGACCGATAACCGCAATTTTGATACCTTGCTTGTTGAACATTTCGTAAGCTTGGAATTTACGCTCACCAGACTCTTTGTCATAAATGTTTGCAGATAGCATTGGGAAGTTAGCCCAATCAATTTGCTTGTTTAGCACGTCTAGAGAGTTATCAAACTCGTGGTTACCCAATGCCATTGCATCGTAACCAATCTTGTTCATGCCTTTGAAATCTGGTTCAGCATCTTGTAGATCAGATTCTGGTACACCAGTGTTGATGTCACCACCAGATAGAAGCAACACGCTGCCGCCTTCAGCTTTTACTTCAGCACGTAGCTGATCGACTAGCGTCTTACGTGCAGACATGCCGTACTCGCCGTATTTATTCTGCCAAAAACGACCATGGTTATCGTTTGTGTGAAGAACAGTTAGCTTGTAGGTTTCATCCTGATTCCACTCATGAGTGGGTTGAGATGCACAGCCAGCAAGAGTTGCTAGAATCGCAGCACTAAGTGCCGTCTTTAGAATAAGGCGTTGCTTCATTGTCATACCTTTTGAACTTTTAGGGGGGATATCCACTACTTAATAGGGTCTATAGCTAAAATAAGACATGCAGAATCTACCTGCCTGAAATACCTATAAAACTTGACTTAGTTTAAATTAACAAACCACATGTGACATTAGGATTTCATATTTATGTCGAATTGATCACGATAAAAGACTCATTAAAGTGCAACAACTGCATTCGATTACATTGCTCAATCCAATAGGTCACAAGCAATCGTTTTACTGTGATATCAATACAAACAGCTAATGGCGAGAACATCATCGATAAACCTACAATTTTCGAAAACATCAGCGGCACTTTGTCGCTAACTTGCCAGCATTTAGATACAAAAAAGGCCGACATTTAATGTCAGCCTTTGTTTAATCATTGCATTAACGATTATTTAATATCGATATGCTCGAAGCCTTTGATCACGTCGTCTAGCGCTTTCATTTGCGCTAAGAACGGTTCTAGCTTATCAAGCGGTAACGCTGAAGGGCCATCACAGCGAGCTTGATCTGGGTTCGGGTGCGCTTCAATAAATAAGCCTGCAATACCAGTTGCCAAGCCAGCTTTAGCCAACTCTACCGTTTGCTCACGGCGGCCACCAGATGCGGCACCTGAAGGGTCACGCATTTGCAATGAGTGAGTCACGTCAAAAATGATTGGGCTACCGTTCGACGCTTTTTTCATCACGCCAAAACCTAGCATATCTACAACTAAGTTATCGTAGCCTAGGCAAGAACCACGCTCACATAAGATGATATTTTCGTTGCCACACTCAGCAAACTTATCAACGATGTTGCCAACTTGGCCTGGGCTCATGAATTGAGGCTTCTTAACGTTAATCACTGCGCCTGTTTTCGCCATCGCTTCTACCAGATCAGTTTGACGCGCAAGAAATGCTGGTAATTGAATAACATCAACGACGTCTGCAACAGGCTGAGCTTGTGCTTCAGTGTGTACGTCAGTAATGATTTTTACGCCAAATGTATCTTTCAGCTCTTGGAAAATCTTCATACCTTCTTCCAAGCCTGGGCCACGGTAAGAATGTACTGAGCTGCGGTTTGCTTTGTCGAAAGAAGCCTTAAATACGTATGGGATACCTAGTTTCTCTGTCACTTTTACGTAGTGCTCACAGATTTGCATGGCTAGGTCACGAGACTCTAGAACATTCATACCAGCAAATAAGGTAAATGGCTTGTCGTTTGCTACTGGCAAATCGCCAATATGAACTGTTTTCTGTTCCATCGTTTTCTCTCTAATTTTATTTGGGACTAGTGAATGATGACGGACGTTTCACTCATCGCATTCACTTGAGATTTCAATAATTCTGACGCGGGATCATCAGGGCACTGATCAATGAAGTATTGATAGTCTGAAGCCGCTATTTGATGACAATCTAACTGTTGATAAATAAATCCACGATCGCGAATTTCATACGGGTCATCTGGTACAAACGTTAGTGCAAGATCGGTACATTTTAAAGCTAATGTATAACGCTCTTCACGTAGCAATGCGCTTTTCAATAGTGCTAACCAGCGGCCGATTACTGTTGGGTTGTCTGCCGATTCTAAATGCTCCGACTTTAACGTGGCTAATGGTCCATCGTGACCAATTAACCAAGCTCGCAATGTCTGCTCACCAACATATTCCCCATTGTATGGGTTGATATAAACTGGCGTTTGCCCGTACCAATTTAGCTTAAGCAAGAACTGAGTCGGGAAAGAAACCCCTTCCAGTGGGAAGCCTAATCGACGACCAAGATAAAGGAAGATAGCTCCTAAGCTCACCGGAATTCCTTTCCGGCGTTCTAGAACTTTATCAATGAAGGCATTTTCAGATGAAAAGTACGCTTCTTTATCACCACTAAAGCCCCATTCAAAAAAGAACAAACGCAGAAACGACTCAAACTTCTGCTGCTCGTCCATTTCATTGACTAAAGCCAGTTCTGCTTCATTAAAAAGTCGATCGAGTTCTTTTTCTGCCCATGAATCTTGAGTTTCTGGATTCACAGCTTTATTTAGAATGATCGCTCCTTCGGCTAATTCTAACTTGTCAAAATCTTCATCAAAAAACTCGTACATCATCGCTTACCCGAAAAAGGTTGGAACTTTAGTGACCGCGATTTTGCCAGCCATTGCCAACCAACCTAGAGCACCGAAAAATGAAAATGTTCTCAATAACTTGTTTTTACCAAAACGCAAAGCAAAGAAGCCAAGAGCAATATACGCCATAACACACGTTAACTTTTCAGTTAACCAAGGTGCTGCTGGAGTAAATGGAATAAAACCCGTAATGAAGATTAAACCAATACCCGACAGTAACAGTAGTGAATCATTAATGTGCGGGAAGCGTTGTAGGAATGGGTGCTTTAGCATTGGTGAGTTAGCCATCATCAATGCATAACGGACCGATAACAGTAATGCGCTTAAGCCAACTGTTAGTAAGTGAAAATGTTTTAATACGTCGTACATGTTCTCTCTCTTATTTTGTACTACTTGTTAGCGTACTAGAGGTGTTAAGAGGCAAATATTGCCCTAAGGTTACTCTGTCGTTGCCGCCATAATCTTGTTCCGTTACGACGTTATGATAACCAAGGTCTTGCATGATTTCTCGTACCGCTAGCCCTTGGTCATAGCCGTGTTCAAACGCTAACCACCCACCTTGCTCAAGAAATTCAAGGGCATGAGTAGAGATATGCTTTATATCTGCTAGCCCTTTTTCTTCCGCGACTAATGCGGTAATCGGCTCAAATCGAACATCACCTTGGCTTAAGTGCGGATCATCTTTCTCGATATACGGAGGGTTTGACACAATCAAAGCAAACTTTGTACCAGTGTCATTTAAAGGTTCAAACCAACTGCCATGAAAAAACGTCGTGTTAGCGATGTTTAGCCGCTGCGCATTCTCTTCAGCCAATAACTTAGCTTCAGGACGTAAGTCGATCCCTGTAACCTTTCGGTTTGGCATTTCAGAGGCTAATGCTAATGCAATAGCACCCGTACCCGTACCTAAATCCAGAATCTCTCCCTGGGCACCGAAAGTTTTATCGAGTGCAACTTCTACTAGCCTTTCGGTATCAGGGCGCGGAATAAGCGTGGATGGGGACACTTTCAAAGGCAGAGACCAAAACTCACGTTCACCAACGATATAAGCGACGGGCTCACCCGTTAGGCGACGTTTCAGTAAAGCATGGAAAGTAGACTCTTGTTCTGAAGTCAGTAATTTTTCAGGCCAAGTTAGTAGGTAGGATCGTGGTTTATCAAGGGCGTGGCACAGCAGAACAGCAGCATCAATCGAAGGCGATGGATTATCGCCTTCTTGAAGCTGTACGATTGCTGATTTTAGTGCACCTTCAACCGTATAGTTAGATGACATAAATTAGTTATGTTCAGCCAATGCTGCAAGCTGATCGGCTTGGTGCTCTTGAAGCACAGGATCAAGCAAGCTTTGCAGATCACCTTCTAACACTTCATTTAGACGGTAAAGTGTTAGGTTGATACGGTGATCAGATACACGACCTTGTGGGTAGTTGTAAGTACGGATACGGTCACTACGGTCACCTGAACCTAGTAGGTTACGACGCGTGTCTGATACTTCAGCAGCACGACGCTCTTCTTCAGCTTGTACAATACGAGCAGCAAGAACAGCCATCGCTTTAGCCTTGTTCTTATGTTGAGAACGCTCGTCCTGACACTCTACCACTGTACCTGTTGGCAAGTGAGTAATACGGATTGCAGAGTCCGTGGTGTTAACGTGTTGACCACCCGCGCCCGATGCACGGAAAGTATCAATTTTCAGGTCTGCTGCTTTGATTTCCGGTAGATCCGCTTCAGGGATTTCAGGCATTACTGCAACAGTACAAGCCGACGTATGTACGCGACCTTGAGATTCAGTTTCCGGTACACGTTGAACTCGGTGACCGCCTGACTCAAACTTCATCACACCATAAACGCCATCACCGCTAATCTTAGCGATCATTTCTTTATAGCCACCTTGCTCAGAATCGTTGCTGCTCATCACTTCGATGCGCCAGCCCTTTTTCTCAGCAAACTTTGAGTACATACGGAATAAGTTACCCGCAAAGATACCCGCTTCATCGCCACCAGCACCGGCACGGATCTCTAGGAAACAGTTACGCTCATCATTAGGATCTTTCGGAAGCAACAAGATTTGAAGCTCATCGGTTAGACGAACAATGGTTTCTTTCGCGTCTTTAATCTCTTCTTGCGCCATTTCACGCATTTCTGCGTCGTCTTCTTTCGCCATATCTTCAGCAGCTTCTAAATCTTCTTGAGCTTGCTGGTACGCTTGGAAGCACGCAGTCACTTCTTCTAGCTGAGAGTACTCTTTTGAAAGAGCACGGAATTTATCTTGATTACCGATCACATCTGGATCACCAAGTAGGTGTTGAACTTCTTCATAGCGTTCAACAAGTGTTTCAAGCTTTACTAGAATCGAGGCTTTCATAATGTCTTATCTTGTTGGAGGTCTAATATTATTGAGGGCCGTCAAGACCCAAACTCTGTCTAATGACCGTTAATTTTGCAGGTTCTCCTTGCTCAGCTGCGCTTTGCAGCGCGCGTGTTGGAGCATGGATCAATTTGTTGGTGAGCTTATTACTTAGCTCTAGTAAAACTCTTTCAGGATCACCGCCAGCGGCAAGTGACTGTAAGCTCTTACTTAATAAATCTTCTCTAATCTCATTGGCCGATTTACGGTATTCACGAATGCTATCGACAGCTTGTAAAGAACGCATCCAAGTCATGAATGCCGCACTTTCTTCGCTAACGATGGCTTCCGCTTGAATGGCTTCGACCTTACGCTGTTCAATGTTGCTTTCAACGATTGATTGCAGATCATCAACGGTATACAAATAGGCATCGTTTAGGTCGCCTACTTGCGCTTCCACGTCACGAGGAACCGCAATATCCACTAATAGCATTGGCTGATGCTTTCTTTGTTTGAGCGCCGTTTCCACCATCCCCTTACCAATAATCGGTAATGGGCTTGCCGTAGAACTGATCACAATGTCGGCTCGCGGTAAGTGGTCAGGGATTTCGTTCAAACTAATCACTTCAGCACCAAATTCTTCAGCTAGCCCTAGAGCACGTTCACGAGTACGGTTAGCCACGATCATCTTTTGGCAACCATTCGCAGAAAGGTGCTTAGCCACCAGTTCTATTGTTTCACCCGCACCTACCAGCAACACCGTTGAGTCTTCAATTGACTCAAAGATATGCTTGGCAAGAGTACAAGCTGCATACGCAACTGAAACAGCGCTGCCGCCAATCTCAGTTTCTGTACGAACACGCTTTGCCACAGAGAAGGTTTTTTGAAACAACTTCTCCATTGAAGCATCAACGGCTTTCTGTTCACGTGAGTCTGAATACGCTTGCTTTACCTGACCAAGAATCTGTGGCTCACCCAACACCAAAGAATCAAGTCCACAGGACACTCGCATCAAGTGTTTGATCGCCGCTTGTTCTTCATGGATATATAAACTAGGTTTAAGTTCTTCTGGGCTCACTTGATGAAACACAGATAGCCAATCGATGACCTTGCTTTTCGCAGCCGATTTAATATCGCAATAAATCTCGGTTCGGTTGCATGTTGAAAGAATTACACTCCCATTAACGTGCATATTTGCGCTAAGTTGCTCTAGTGCAGAAGATAATTTATCTGGACCAAAAGCGACTTTTTCTCGCAATTCAACCGACGCTGTATTGTGATTGATACCTACGGCAAGCAAAGACATGTATCAGAAGTTCTCGATCAGGGATTAGAAATAAGAGCCGAATTTTACTTGATGCATGGCTCTATTTAAAGGGAAAGCAGGATTTGTTTTCCTGAGTTCGTGAGTTCAATGCTATAGTTGGCTCGATTTTTTCATTATTTTGAGTAAGTTGTGAGCAGCCATGAGCAGATTTAGTAAAATCGTCTACCTTATGTTTATTGCTATGGTCATGGCTGGATGCTCCAGCATTCCTGAGCAGCCAACCAGTGTTGAATGGCAATCCCATCAAATTCAACTCGAGAAACTTACCCACTATCAAGCAGCCGGTAAGCTTGCGTATATTTCTCCTGAACAGCGCCAAAGCCTCAACTTCATTTGGAAACATAGCCCACAACAAAGTCAACTTAGATTGACCACTTTTCTCGGCCAAACCGCCCTCAATTTAACGATAGACGCACAAGGGGCGAAAGTAGTCACTTACGATGACGAAGTCTTTACTCACCAAGATGCCTCAGTGCTTGTAAAACAACTCACAGGGCTAAGCATCCCTGTTCAACATATGCCCCAATGGTTACTAGGTAACCCAGAGCAAGCAGACTCTTATACACTTAATGATGACACCAATACGTTAGCATCGCTCAGTAAAGTCGTTGGTCATCAATTTTGGCAACTCGATTACACCAGTTATCGAAATATCGAACTAACAAGTTCGACTTCAAGCAATGACAATACAAACTCGCCTTTGAAGCTACCGCTTCCAGCTAAGCTGACGTTTAAGCAAGATCAAACCCGAATAAACATTGTTATTTCCAAGTGGACACTGACGAAATGATTTTAGATACAACCCATTGGCCTTCTCCCGCCAAACTCAATCTCTTTCTTTATATCACCGGACGACGCGACAATGGCTACCACGAGCTACAAACGCTCTTTCAATTTGTCGACTTTGGTGATCAATTATCGATCACAGCGAATAGCCATTCCAATCAAATAACGATCACGCCCGCGATCCCCGGAGTAGCAACCGAAGACAATTTAATTTGGAAAGCGGCCACTGCGCTTCAGCAATATACCTCAACCTCTTTCGGGGCGGATATAGAGCTAAAGAAAGTGCTACCAATGGGGGGCGGTATTGGCGGCGGCTCTTCGAATGCTGCAACCGTATTAGTGGCATTAAACTTTTTATGGCAACTGAATCTTTCAGATGATGAGCTTGCTGGCATTGGTCTTAAACTCGGCGCTGACGTCCCCGTATTCGTCCGCGGCTATTCAGCCTTTGCTGAAGGCGTTGGTGAACAGCTACACCCTGCTAATCCGGATGAAAAATGGTATTTGGTTGTCAAACCTCAAGTGAGCATAGCAACGGTAGACATATTCACACACCCAGAATTAACTCGAAATACGCCAAAGCGAGCGCTGACAACGCTTCTAGAGCAAGAATACGTAAACGATTGCGAAAAAATTGTGCGAATGCTGTACCCAGAGGTTGATAAGCAACTTTCATGGCTGCTACAATATGCGCCGTCGAGATTGACTGGGACGGGTTCGTGCGTTTTTGCTGAATTTAGCAGCAAATTAGAAGCCGATTCGATCCTAGAAAAACTGCCAGACACAGTCTCCGCATTTGTCGCGAAAGGACGGAATGTTTCGCCCTTAAAAGAGACTTTGACTGATTACCAATCAGTCCACCCACAATCTATTTAAAAACTGGACGCAACCCTGAGGTTTCCACCGTGCCTGATATGAAGCTATTTGCTGGTAACGCAACACCTGAACTAGCCCAACGTATTGCTGACCGTCTATACATCTCTCTTGGCGATGCTACTGTAGACCGTTTTTCTGACGGCGAAGTCGCTGTCCAAATCAACGAAAACGTTCGTGGTAGTGATGTATTCCTAATTCAATCTACTTGTGCACCAACCAATGACAACCTTATGGAATTGGTGGTAATGATTGACGCAATGCGCCGTGCTTCAGCGGGCCGTATTACTGCGGTAATCCCATACTTTGGCTACGCTCGTCAAGATCGTCGTGTACGTTCTGCACGTGTGCCAATCACTGCAAAAGTTGTTGCAGATTTCCTTTCTAACGTTGGTGTTGACCGCGTTCTTACTATCGACCTACACGCAGAGCAAATCCAAGGCTTCTTCGACGTACCAGTTGATAACATCTTCGGTACTCCTGTACTTCTAGAAGACATGCAGAACCGTGGCCTAGAAAACCCAGTAGTGGTTTCTCCAGACCTAGGTGGCGTTGTACGTGCTCGTGCAACAGCTAAAGCTCTAGGTGACGTAGACATCGCTATCGTTGATAAGCGCCGTCCACGCGCTAACGTTTCTGAAGTAATGAACCTAATCGGTGATGTTGAAGGTCGTGACTGTGTAATCGTTGATGACATGATCGATACTGGTGGCACGCTATGTAAAGCAGCTGAGGCTCTAAAAGAGCGCGGTGCTAAGCGTGTATTCGCTTACGCAACTCACGCAGTATTCTCAGGCAGCGCTGCAGATAACATCAAGAACTCTGTTCTAGACCAAGTTATCGTAACTGACTCTATCTCTCTATCTCCAGAGATGGCAGCAACAGGCAAAGTAACTGAGCTAAGCCTATCTCGCATGCTTGCTGAAGCGATTCGTCGTATCAGCAACGAAGAGTCTATCTCTGCGATGTTCAACTAAGTTTAATTAAACTTAACGACAGAATTTAAGCACTTCATTTTTGTGAAGTGCTTTTTTTATACCTGGAATATCCTTGGCGAGGATAAATTAAGCCGTCTCGCACCTCGTTCATAAAATGTGATATGATACGGCGCTTTTTGAAATCCCAGAGAGATCCATACCTTGAGCCAACAAATAAAACTTCTCGTTGGACTGGCAAATCCAGGTCCAGAATACGCCAAAACTCGTCATAATGCGGGTGCTTGGGTGGTTGAAGAATTAGCACGCGTGCACAATGTAACGCTAAAGAATGAAGCAAAGTTCTTTGGTTTAACTGGCCGTATAATGGTTCACGGTGAAGATCTTCGTTTACTGATCCCCACGACATACATGAATTTGTCTGGTAAAGCAGTTGCAGCTCTTGCAAAGTTTTACCAAATTAAACCAGAAGAGATCATGGTCGCTCATGACGAGTTAGATCTACCTCCTGGCATAGGTAAGTTCAAAAAAGGTGGTGGGCACGGCGGGCATAACGGCCTCAAAGACATCATCAGTAAACAGGGTAACAATAAAGAATTCTATCGTCTTAGATTAGGCATCGGCCATCCGGGACACAAAGATAAAGTTGCAGGTTATGTATTAGGCAAAGCTCCCGCAAAAGAGCAAGAATGTATTGACGCCGTCGTAGACGAATCAGTACGTAGCCTAGACATCTTATTAAAAGATGGCCTATCAAAAGCACAAAATCGCTTACATACGTTCAAAGCAGAATAAGGTTTATATCATGGGTTTTAAATGTGGCATCGTTGGTCTACCAAACGTTGGTAAGTCAACTCTGTTTAACGCACTGACAAAAGCAGGCATCGAAGCAGCAAACTTCCCTTTTTGTACGATCGAGCCAAACACAGGTATCGTTCCGGTTCCAGATCTTCGTTTAGATGCATTAGCTAAAATTGTTAATCCACAAAAGATCCTTCCAACCACAATGGAATTCGTAGATATCGCAGGTCTAGTTGCAGGCGCATCGAAAGGTGAAGGTCTTGGTAACAAATTCCTAGCGAATATCCGTGAAACAGATGCAATCGGTCACGTTGTACGCTGCTTTGAAAACGAAAACATCGTTCACGTATCAGGTAAGGTTTCTCCGATTGAAGATATCGAAGTGATCAACCTAGAACTAGCACTAGCAGATTTAGACAGCTGTGAACGTGCACTTCAGCGTAATGCTAAAAAAGCAAAAGGCGGCGATAAAGACGCTAAGTTTGAAATCACTGTATTAGAAAAGCTACTACCAGTATTAACTGAAGGCGGCATGGCACGTACCGTTGAACTAGCAAAAGAAGAACTGGCAGCAATTGGCTACCTAAACTTCCTAACGCTTAAACCAACAATGTACATTGCAAACGTTAGTGAAGATGGCTTCGAAAATAACCCTTACCTAGACGCGGTTCGTGAATACGCAGAGAAAGAAAACAACGTTGTTGTAGCAGTATGTGCCGCTATCGAATCAGAGTTGTCTGAGCTTGATGACGAAGATCGTGAAGAATTCCTTGCTGATATGGGCATCGAAGAACCAGGCCTAAACCGTGTTATCCGTTCTGGTTACGAACTACTAACGCTTCAAACTTACTTCACAGCAGGTGTTAAAGAAGTTCGCGCTTGGACTATCCCGGTTGGAGCAACTGCGCCGCAAGCAGCAGGTAAGATCCATACGGACTTCGAAAAAGGTTTCATCCGTGCTGAAGTTGTTGGTTACGACCACTTCATCGAATTTAACGGTGAAAGCGGTGCGAAAGACGCAGGTAAATGGCGTCTAGAAGGTAAAGATTACATTGTAAAAGATGGTGATGTGGTTCATTTCCGCTTCAACGTTTAATTTACAACCAGTCTAAAATAATAAAAGCCAGCATTCATTGCTGGCTTTTTTGTTGCTACTCCTTCAATTAAGGCTGAGTAAAGTCATTAACTTGGAAGCTATTCAGGATTTTTTGTGAGTTTTTGATCACAAATACGCCTCTTTGTTTAAAAAGAAACCGAACAACGGATTTATCGCAATTTATTTAAAAAAACTGTTGACGGGTTTCGCTCAACTACGCATAATGCGCCCCGTTCTCAGCGATAAGGCAACAAGTCAACGAGAGCAAAAATTTGGAAAATGGCTACTTAGCTCAGTTGGTTAGAGCACATCACTCATAATGATGGGGTCGCAGGTTCAAATCCCGCAGTAGCCACCATTTCCTAAACACTTTCTTCATTCAATATGAATTAAAAGAGTTTTTAGGAAATAAAGCGGACGTGGCGGAATTGGTAGACGCACCAGATTTAGGTTCTGGCGCCGCAAGGTGTGAGAGTTCAAGTCTCTCCGTCCGCACCATATTTAGATGTCTTAATGATATCGATTGTTGGGCTATCGCCAAGCGGTAAGGCACCGGCTTTTGATGCCGGCATTCCCTGGTTCGAATCCAGGTAGCCCAGCCACTAATTAAAAGTGGCATTTATCTTGAAAAAGATGATGACACTAGCAGTGAGATTGATTATATTGTCTCGCTCGAAAAGATGGCTACTTAGCTCAGTTGGTTAGAGCACATCACTCATAATGATGGGGTCGCAGGTTCAAATCCCGCAGTAGCCACCATACAACGTCTAGTTGATTCATCAATCGTCGACTATGACTACAAACTCTTGCTTAGAGATTTCTTAATTGAAATAAAAAGCAACGCGGTCGTGGCGGAATTGGTAGACGCACCAGATTTAGGTTCTGGCGCCGCAAGGTGTGAGAGTTCAAGTCTCTCCGACCGCACCATACATTAAAATAGTGTGAATACATTATTTTGGCTACTTAGCTCAGTTGGTTAGAGCACATCACTCATAATGATGGGGTCGCAGGTTCAAATCCCGCAGTAGCCACCATACAACGTCTAGTTGATCACCAATCGTCGACTATGACTAAAAACTTGCTGCGGACGTGGCGGAATTGGTAGACGCACCAGATTTAGGTTCTGGCGCCGCAAGGTGTGAGAGTTCAAGTCTCTCCGTCCGCACCATTATTCTTTACCCTCTTTGATTAGAGTAAGTAAGAGCAGTTGATGACTGTAAATCTCATCGAGATTTTAAAACATCCAGTTGGGCTATCGCCAAGCGGTAAGGCACCGGCTTTTGATGCCGGCATTCCCTGGTTCGAATCCAGGTAGCCCAGCCACTATTACAACGTTATATTGAGTCACCAATACTCGATA
>NZ_RZIS01000003.1 GCF_005281835.1 Vibrio profundi | reverse complement strand
AGACCGTAGTTAGCTTGACCCGCTGAGATAGCCGCATTAAGCGCTGTAGTCACCGCACTGTCTTCAGCAAAAGCCGCAGAAGAAACACCAAGAGTTGCACCAGCCAAAAGTAAACGTTTCATAAGTTATATTTCCTAAAATGTATATAAAGATTAAATGCTTAGCGTCTGCCAAGCGCTTTGAGTATTCGTCCCAGTGCGTGACCAGAAACGAATGAAAATAGAATCCAACCTGAAACCGTGGTGTAGATTTCCGAATCAATGTTGAGTTGGTAATCACTGCTTACTGCCGCAGGTTGTGATTCTAAAAAGTAATAATTGTTTTGAGATTCCAAGAACTCGGTTGTTACCGATACCGCCCAATCACAATTGCTCTTGTGGGTACTCACGATATTGCTCGTGTTGTACTCCAAGATGATTGTTGAGTTAGCCCCATCAAAAGAGAGAAGACTGGCGCAGTACCCTGTAACAAATGCCATGGATTAAGCCTTAAGTGACGCTTGGAAATGCTTTTTGATTTCGTCGTCCACTGGCTCAAGCTTGTTCACCAAAATGTCTAAAGGATCATTTGGATTAGCACCAAAGCTCAGTTGGTATTCTCGGTTGGCCACGAACGCACGCGACTGGATAAGTTGACGCGCATAATCCACGTCGATTTTCAGCGCTTGCTTGTTGTAAGGAATGTCGGTTGAGAAGCCGATGCCCGTTTGTTGAAACTTTTCGTTGTCGACTTCTTCTACCGCGCGAAGTACTGACAATTCAGCGAATTCCATTCCCGATTTAGGGAAACGTTTGATAGAGATTCCAGTTATTGTAGGCATATTCTTGACTCCAAAATTTCGACTTTTTGTCTTGTGTATTCGTCGGGAACGCCCAACGAGGTTTCAAAATTGGCACGTCGATGATGCGTAGGGATGAGCATTCCAAATGCTTCACCTAAATCACCATCAGTCATGGCCACGATTTCAGATAACGCTTTTCCACATTGGCGACGAACCCAAGCAATACGAGCCATGAACTCTAATCCGGCTTTCTTCTTGTTGAGTTCAATCTTCATTGGTTCAGCTGGGTCGATACTGGCTGAGAAGTCGCAAAGGCCAGCGAACGCGGAAGCAGGAGAGGCCATCAATGACACGTCACACTTTTTGAGTTCCACTTCATTGCGGTACCAAATCACTTCAGGGTCAGTGATTTTCTGCTCGAATTTCTTGTTGTAGATACGCCAGTAGATAGAAGACGTACGAGAGCCAACCAAGACCGCTTCTTCAGACAATTCACCTGTTTGGGAAACGCGCTTATGAGGAACCATTGTCGGACCACGACCACGAGAAGCAGTGCGAAATGCTCCCTCATAAAAACATTTCTCAGCGTACTTACAGTCAAAGTTACCCGTGTAATCATCGACGCATAAATCCAAGCGGGCGAGGCGAGTGATACCCAGACAAGAGGCCAACCACCAATGGATTTTTTCATGGGTCGTAAACTCAAACAGCTTCTTACAACCCGTACCGTTTACTTGAACAAATACGGTGTCATTGTTGCCGCCAATCCCAACTAAGCCACATTCAACCGTTCCGGTAGAGTCCAGAATCACCATCGAATCTTGATAACCATGAAGTCCACGGCCACGCATAGGAGACAGACGGAAGTTAAAGACTTTCGACATGAACTCATCAAACCTATGGGATAAAACCTTACGGCATTTGTTACGATGTAACGTTATAGATTTCTCGATGGCTTCGGGTGAATCTTGCTTGCCGTCGACGGAAACCTTTTTAAATTCAGGAAATTGCAAGTTGATAAAGTCTTGGTCGTTAGAACTGTCTAAGTGTCGAAGCGAACCATACGAAAATGAAAACGCTAAGTGATCCACTTGAACCGGACGAACTTCATCATGGAACTTGTGCGGTTTTTTAGATGGCATGGAACACGCCCTTAACCAAAAGTTCTTGGTAGTTGTCATCTGTGATTTCAATGATCTGAAATGAGACCATGCCGTAGTGAACGTCTAGGAACTGGAAGAAGTCGCGCTGCGTCTTAAAGAAGTTATGACCCCAAGGGAAATACGCGTTGATGCCATGGTTGGGTTCGTTGTCGAAGTAGATTGAATCCATGACTAGCGCACCAAACCGTAGAACGCGCAGAACTGTTCAAGTTCTTGGTCGTCATCAAAGGTAAAAGTAAAAGCGTCGCTGCAAGAAGCTTGAGAACTAGCAAAGGAAACCGTGTGAAAAAGTTCTTCGCCAATAGTGCGTTGGCTAAACTCAAGTTCACTGGCCAAGAACTCAAAACAGAATTCCAATGGTGAGTTATGAATAGAAACGGCCGCGTGTGTGAAATCTGGGTAGTTATAGAAGCAAACATTGTCAGATTTTAAAATTTGGCCGTACTCAATAGCTTCAATTGTAAACATAGCAACCACCTTGACTGGATTGAGAGTGACTGGCCAAGCGAGCTATAAGCGTCAAGGGCAAACAGCCCAAACTTAACCAGTTAATTCTCAGTACGAGAATTTCCGTATAGTAAATATGATAAATCTCGTAGTGGCAATACGATAAATTTCGTGTTTATAAGCTAGAATCGAAGCATAGGAAGTAAGCGAGGTTTTCAAAATGTACACAAAGAAACTCATAGATGCTTATAAAGAACACATGAATTACGTGCAATATAAGCAAGTGGCTTCGGATTTGGGGATAAGTACTCAAATGCTGACAGATATTAGAAAAGACAGAGCTTTTCTAAAAGAAAATCAGATACTTATGATTGCTGATGCGGTTGGTGAAGATAAAGAAAAGGCGTTAGTTGGACTGGCGTTAGATAAAGCCAAAACGCACGAAGCACAGACACTGTGGAACAGCATTGCAAAAAAGTATAACGGGCTTGGTTTAACAAGTATTTCAATGGCTTGCGGTTCTCTAGCCCTATACTTACAACAACCATCTCAGTGCGTATTATCTATCTTATGTTAAATTGTGTTGTAATAACAAAGGCAAGAGTGAACCTCTTGCCTACTTTCGGTTTTCACGGCGTTCTATTCATGTATTTAACGATAATCAGTATTTACCATAAAATACCTAATAACTAGTTTTGCTAATCTGCGATTTTCAACTAGTTATTAGTGGTGTCAACCACCTGCGAACTTAACTTTAAAACCTTTCTTTTCAAGATGGGCTTTTATCTTATCTCTAGAGTCGCCTTGAATTTCAATGTTGCCATCTTTTATTGAGCCGCCACAGCCACAAACTTTTTTCAATTCAGCAGCCAGAAGCTTCAATGGTGCATCATCGAGATCTAAGCCAGACACGACAGAAACTCCTTTGCCTTTTCGACCTTTGGTTTCACGTTGAATTCTAACAATACCATCGCCTTTAGGACGTTCGACTTTTTGTTCTTCTGGCTTAATTCGACCAGTTTCAGTTGAATAAACTAAACTCATTAACATTTACTTCTTTTGTTGTTCGGCTTTCTGTTTTGCAATTAGATAAGCTTCGATATGTTTTTGTATTGCCGTCTTGGAACCTTTAATAAGCTTCCCATTAAACATGCAATACCATGCATTAGGCTCACCAGTGTCATTCTTAATGGTAAAACCGTTGAAATCTTCTTTTTGCCCGGCTGCTGCTCGCTCTTTATTTAAAGAACTAAACTCTTTCGGATCGATGATCGATGCGGTATCAAGCCACCAGTCTATACTTTTCTTGATGGCATTTAAATTGCCTTGTATAACTCGTGTTTTTAACCTAGCTTGCCAGACTTTATTAGTTGCGTCCGTCGATTGTAACGGTACGCCTCGGTATATTGAATTGGCCATACATGTGTTTCATCTTTTTGTTTTATCTATATTAATCATAAGTGTACTTTCAATGATATCAAGGATAAAATGCGATTAAATCCGGTTATGTTGCACTAGAATGCGAAAAAATATCCCAGTATTGTCCGATCATCACATAATTAAAGACTTTGTGTTTAGACTTAGCCAGTCATCTGATTTTGAGTTATTGCATGAATTCACTCAATCGCAATATAGTCATAACTCATTGTTAGCAATTTGTTCCGATTGGCGACAATATCTTTCGTTTTGTCACGATCACCATATTAACGTACTCCCCGCCTCTATTACCGCTGTTCGTCGATTTCTCGAGTTAGAGTCAGCGCAAAGAAAGTACTCGTCACTTAAACGTTACACTGCAACGTTGAGTCTGGTGCATACTGTTTTGGGCTTACCAAACCCTATAAATCACAGACAGATTAAGTTTACGTTGTCCCAACTGCAAGCCAAAAAGGCTGGCGATGCCAAACAAACGAATGCGTTTACACTCAAACATTTAAAGGAGTTAAACGGATTGCTCGCCAATTCGAAAAGCTCTAAAGATATACGAGATATCGCTATTTATAACGTGATGTTTGAATGTGTATTAAAACGTTCGGAATTAAAGGGCTTAGTTTTTGAAGACCTTGAATTTGATGGTATTAGCGTTTCGATAAACATAGGCCGTGATAAATACCAACTATCAGAAGACACAAGCAGCTTTCTTAACCGCTGGATCGAACTCATCGCATTACAGACAGGACCTGTTTTCCGGTCGATAGACAGGCATGGAAATATTAGCAATAACGTTCTTAATGACTCTTCGATTTATCGTATTTTAAGAAGCGCCTCAACGTTACTTGATCTTCCAGAGCATCTTAAATTTTCTGGCCAATCGCTACGTGTCGGTGCGGTTAAAGAGCTTTCAAGACAAGGAATGAAAGTAAAGGAAATACAGGACTATGGAAGGTGGTTAAGCCCTGCGATGCCTGCTCAATATGTAGGATATAGAAGCACCGCAGAAAGTGAGTTCAGTAGATATAAAGTGATTAAGCCTTGGGATTAACGCAGTGACGTTTTTACGCAGTTTTCAAGAAACTCACTGAATGTGTGTCCATTATGTTCTACCATTTTCGGGAACATTGAAATTGGCGTCATACCCGGGAAGGTATTGACTTCATTGAGATAAATATCCCCTTTCTCCGTTAAAAAGAAATCAATTCTAGATAAATGTCTTAACTTCATTTGGATAAATACTTTTTTAGCACTTTCATCAATTGTTGCTAATTGCTCGTCAGTGAGGTTAGTTGCTTCGACTTCTGTGACGGAATGGCTGTCCGCACCATACTTTTCTTCGTATGTATAGAACGCACCGTTGGGAGCAATGACTTCGCCTGGCTTGCTTACGTGTAGCTCTCCGTCCATTTCATACGCTGCCACTTCTAACTCTCGCGGCACTACGGCTAGTTCTACCAATACTTGGTCGGAATAACCAAATGCTTTGTCGATAGCTGCACTTAGTTCGCTTATGTCTGTTACCTTGTAACAACCTACAGAGGAGCCTTGTCTTGCTGCCTTAACGAATACATTCCCCCACTTCTCGAAAGCTTCTTCAGCTTTTGCGTGAGAAGAACTTGAGTTTTCTGATAGGAATAAATATGGCGTATTTGGAATATCGATAGCGTCATACCAGAGCTTTGAAGTGATCTTGTTGAAGCTATTGTTGCTTGCTTCAGAACCGCATCCTAGGTATGGAATATTAGCGAGTTCGAAAAGTGATTGGATATCCCCTGTCTCACCAGGAAATCCATGAATACAAGGAACAATAAAGTCAATATTTTCAACGTAGTCATCGCCACGAAGTGCTTTCGTGTGGATGTCTAGGTAGACTTGCTTTCCAGAGTCCGTTACCCATGCATCTTGTTTGATCTCTACACGTATAACTTCGAATTCTTCTATAGTGTTGAGCTGGTCAAAGAGGAATCCAGCAGATACTAGTGATACTTCGTGCTCAGATGAGCCACCGCCGCAAAGTAAAAGAATTTTAGTATTATTCATGTGTGAAATCAGTCCTTGAGACAAAGTAAAAATACAGTTTCATCATAAACAAATCGACGCGTAGGTACAGTGTTTTGAATAGAAAAAATCGCGCTTTGCTGCCAAATGACTAACTATTGGGCAAAAAGAAAGGGACCGAAGCCCCTTACCTATGTTTGTTCTAATCTAATTAAGCTTATTCAGTGTCGGATAGTCTGAATTCTTAATATCATCAATACTCTTTACAAATGGTTGCAAGTCTTGGAATTCAGAAGATAGTGTTGAAATCGCCTTTTTTGCTTCTAAGCGTGTTGCATAGTCACCATATAAAACCGTGAACCATTTAGTGCCATTAACTACTTTGTAGTTTTCCCAAACCGGCTGGCTTGAACGTGGAAGTTTGCTCACAAACGAATCCACTTTTGCTTGGCTTCCAACAGCAACAACTTGGATGGTGTAACCAAAACGCTGGTTCATATCCATTTGTTTTTTAGTTGGTGGTACCACTTTAGCCGTTTTTTGAGGGCTAAGCTTAACCACTTTCTTTTCTTCTGCAGGAGCTAGCTTCACAACATTAACGGCTACATTTTCTTCACTAACGCCTGTCGCTACTTCTTGAGCTTGCGAGACGACAGGAGCTTCAACTTTAGCTGTTTTGTATTCTTCCGTGTAGCTTTCAGAAGTTACATCCGTGATGTAGGTTTCAGATGCACACGCAGCCAAGAGCAGTGGCAGGCTCACAATTGCAATTTTTTTCATGGAATGCTCAGACGTCCTTAATAATAAACTACTATAAATCATGCCGATACAGACAAAGAGAATCAAGCATACTTTATCAATATCTACCAATTGGTAGTGATTCATTTCACAAACTTAACGCTCTAAGTGTAGTTCAAAATCAAATTGCTGATTTCTCCTACAATTTGATTCCACTTTGTAGGTTAGGATACGGCTATCAGTATTAAAAGGTAATCTTATGAACTATTTGGACTCTCTATTTAAGCCTAAATCAATCGCGGTTGTCGGCGCGTCTCAAAAAGAGTTTCGTGCTGGTTATATCGTAATGAATAATCTTCTACACGGTGAGTTCACTGGCGCTATTATGCCTGTTACCCCTAAATACTCCTCTGTATCTGGTGTGTTGGCTTACAAAAATGTCGATGCCCTTCCTATTGTTCCTGATTTGGCAATTCTCTGTACTCATGCTTCAAGAAATGTCGAGATTTTCCAAAGTATTGCGGCTAAAGGAATTTCAGCGGTCGTTATTTTGTCTTCCGATATGCATCAATATGGGAATAACGACCTGCCGATAATCGAAGAGTGCCAAGCGATTGCCAAGGCACACAATATCCGCATTCTTGGCCCAAACAGTTTAGGGATTATCTTACCTTGGATTGGACTCAATGCGTCGTTTTCACCAGTCGGCGCATTGAAAGGAAAAATCGCATTTTTGTCTCAATCAGCGGCTGTATGTACCACTATCCTGGATTGGGCAAACGACAAAAGCATTGGTTTTTCGGCGTATATATCGATTGGAAACGCCTGTGACATAGGCTTTTCTGAACTACTTGATTACTTAAGTCGTGACTCACACACCGAAGCTATTCTTCTCTATGTGGATACTATAAAAGATGCGAGACGATTTATTTCTGCAGCACGAGCGGCATCGCGAAACAAACGTATTTTGGTTTTAAAAGGTGGGCGAACTGCTCGTGGAAGAGCAGCGGCAATGGCTCACAATGGTGGCAATGATACGCTTGATATAATTTACGATTCGGCAATTCGAAGAAGTGGGATGTTGCGAGTAAAAAATATGCACGAATTGTTTGCGGCGGTTGAGACACTGACCCACTCTGTGCCGCTACGCGGAGAACGATTAGCGATAATTACAAACGGCGGTGGCCCGGCAATCATGGCTGTCGACACCTTGTTCGAGCGTGGCGGAAAACTTGCAGATTTATCTGATGAGACATACGCAAAACTTAACAGAGTGCTACCAGAAAGTTGGTCCCATAGTAATCCGATTGACATAGTCGGTGATGCTAGCCAACAGCGCTACGTTGATGTACTAAATATCTTACTAGATGGCGATGAAGCTGATGCCATTTTGATTATGCATAGCCCATCAGCTGTCGCGCAGTCAAAAGAAACGGCTGAGCGAATAATACAAACTATTAAGGCACACCCTCGCCAAAAACGTTTTAACATTCTCACTAATTGGTCTGGGGAACTAACCGCTAAACCTGCTCGTCAATTGTTTACACAGGCGGGAATTCCAACCTATCGAACACCTGAAAGTTCGGTCGTCGCTTTCATGCACTTAGTGGAGTACCGACGCAATCAACGCCAGCTAATGGAAACGCCGACAACAGCAGAAAAAGTACACGTAGAAGACCTCGTGGACGCAAAGAATTGGATTGCCCAGCAATTACTGGACGAAAACACAGTAAGTCTAGATACCCACCAAACGAGACATCTTTTTAATAGTTTTGGATTAGAGCTGCTACCAACTTGGATCGCCTCTGACCCTAGCGAAGCCGTTCATATTGCCGAGAAAATCGGATATCCAGTTGCGGTTAAGTTGCGCTCTCCGGATATTGCGCATAAGTCCGATGTGCAAGGTGTGATGCTAAATCTGCGTAATAGCCAAGAAGTAGCCAGTGCTGCCCAGGCAATTTTGGATCGTTCACAACTCTCCTATCCTACAGCGCATATCCATGGCTTGTTAGTTCAAGGAATGGCGAAACTCGCAGGAGGCCAAGAGTTAAGAATTAAGGTGACAACCGATTCGACTTTTGGGCCAGTAATTCTCCTAGGTCAAGGTGGTTCTGAATGGGATGAGTGTAGAGATGCTGCAGCCGCACTTCCCCCACTTAACACGACGCTAGCTCGCTACTTGGTCATACGAGCAATAAAGAGTGAAAAAGTTCGCTTACAAAAGTTGCCAAGCCCTATCGATATCGACGGGTTATCTGAGTTCTTAGTCCGAATATCACAGATGGTTGTAGATTGCCCTCAAATACACGAACTGGATATTCATCCACTACTCGTTAATGGCAACAGTTTTACCATTTTGGATGCCGATATTGTTTTAAAGTCCTACCATGGTGATGCTCAAGAACGCCTCGCGATAAGACCTTATCCTGTTGAATTGGAAGAAACCCATCAAATTAAAGATGGTAGCGAGATATTGTTGCGTCCGATTCTTCCTGAGGATGAACCATTACACTCCGATTTTATTCAAAACGTTTCGAAAGAAGATCTTTATAAGCGCTTTTTCAGTGATGTTGGAGAGTTTAATCATGAAGCATTAGCTAACTTTACTCAGATCGATTTTGATAGAGAAATTGCTTTTGTTGCGGTACGTGAAGAGCTCGGTGAAGACGCGATCATTGGCGTTTCTCGAGCTTTGATTAATCCCGAAAATACCGATGCTGAATTCGCAATCTTGATTCGCTCTGATCTTAAAGGTGTAGGCTTGGGAAGGATTTTAATGAATAAAATTATTGACTACTGTCGTAACAAAAACACCGAGCAGATATCTGGTATGACGATGCCGACTAACCGAGGGATGCTGACGCTTGCACAAAAACTTGGTTTTGTAGTCGACGTCAGCTTCGAGGATGGAACCGCTGATATGGTTCTCCGACTAACCTAGCTACTGCATCAGCCAGTTCTTTTTCAAATATTGAATACACCAAGATTTGGCGTCTCCAATTTTGTTTCGGCGCCAAACCAGAACAATATCGATACTTTGCTGCTCGGTGCCTGTGATTTGTTTCAGTTTGCCTGATTCGATTAAAGGTTCAGCAATCGTTGTTGGTAAAGTACCAATACCAAGCCCATTTATTAGCGCATCGACTTTTGCATGGAAGTTGGTGACTGTTAGCCTTGGTTGTTTTTCCAAAATGTTCACTGTGATTGCAGGCTGATCTCGCGCCGTGTCTGCAATCGCTATGACCCTGTAACTTTCTCTGGCTTTCTGGTCAAAGTCCCCTGTTCGCTTATGAACATAATGATCCGTTGCAGCGACCCATGTCATTGTAATATGACCTATTGTGTCACTTTTAACGTCATTTGGTAATGTTTCAGGTTTAGGACACACTAATAAATCTGCTCGATCTGCTGCTAACGCTTCCCAACATCCTGCAAGGATCTCTTCTTGTAGCCTAACGCGAGTTTTACTGATTTTTCCAAGCTCTTCTACGAGTGGAAAAAAGTTATCAACTGGGATAATTCCATCAAATGCGATGGTTAAGTCGAGCTCCCAGCCATTAGCAAGAATCGTAGCTTCAGTGACCAAGCGCTCCGAAGCCGCAAGAATCATTCTACCTTGTTCCAAAATTAGTCTTCCGGCATCAGTAAAGTTTGCTTTGTGGCCTGAACGGTCAAAGATCATGATATCAAGATCTTGCTCAAGTTTTTGTATTTGGTAACTCAACGAGGAAGGTGCTCGATCGAGTTCATTTGCGGCTGAAGCAAAACTCCCCCTGCGATCAATAGCATCTAAAATATGAAGCGCTTCTAAGGTTATTGGACTTTGCAAACCATATCCCTCTCGGTTATTTAATGAGATCTTTATCACAATAATTAATTCAACATTGAACTAATTATAATTAATTTAGAAAATATAACTAATTGTTTTTATAAGATTTCTTATCAATGCGACATGAAACATGAAGCTATAATAAAAAATAAAACCTAATGATAACGATAGTAATTATCATTTGTATCCAATAGAATGGCATCCGCTCAAGTTACCTACTATGGATTTTAAGGTTAAATAAAAATGTATAAGAAGTCTCTTTTATCAGCATCTATCATTGTAGCAATGACTACACCAGCGATAGCTGAAGAATATGCGTTATTTGATGAAGTCGTAGTTTCTTCAACTCGTACGAGCCAGCAACTTGAAGACGTTGCGGCATCAGTATCTGTGATTAACGACAAAGATATCGAATCAAAAATGATGACTAGCGTCGAAGATCTCTTCAGATATACGCCAGGCGTCACGGTTACGACAAACTCTAGACAAGGCATCCAAGGAATAAATATCCGTGGAATGGAAGGTAACCGTGTCAAAGTTATAGTTGATGGTGTTTCTCAAACTAACCAATTTACACCTAGTGGAACTCAATCATATAACTTCATCAACTCTTCTCGTGTAGATGTTGACACTGACCTACTTAAGTCTGTTGAAATCGTAAAAGGAGCGGCTTCCTCTTTATATGGCTCAGATGCTATTGGCGGTATCGCTGCATTTGAAACGAAAGATCCTAGTGATTTTTTGGATGGTCGAGATTTCGGTGGTCATGCTAAATTTAACTTTTCATCTGCAGACAATACATTTAGCGAATCAGTTGCACTAGCAAATCGTATCGGCGATCTGGAAACGCTAGTTACATACACTCGTCGTGACGGCGAAAATATAGAAAACTTCGGTAGCCCTGAAGAGCAAGATACTCAAAATAACAATTTGCTCGTTAAGCTTCAGTATCAACTCAATGATCAACACCGCCTTGAATTTACAGGTAACTTTATTGAGAATTCTGGCGATTCAAACTTAGAAAGTGCGAGCTACACCGATTATACTGGTGAAGATACAACTAGCCAGCAACAAGTCGGAATTAAGCATATTTGGGATGCAAACCTGTCATTCGCTGACGCAATCACTTGGCAAGCGGACTGGTTGGCGAAAGAAGAAAATGGAGTTACAAATCGTACTTCAAATGGGGGAGCGTTCCTACCCCCTGCCGGTAACGTACAGCGTAAAGATTACATATATTCAGATAAAGGCTACCAATTAGACATCCAATTGGATAAGTTCTTTACGACTGGTAATGTTGAACATTACTTTATTTATGGCGCAGCATATTCAGATAAAGATATAAAAAATGTCAACAATGAGTACAACTCAATAAGTGCTGACCAGGTTATATTCTATATCCCTTCGGCTTCGGAACGAAAGTACGGGGTGTTCGCTCAAAACGAAATGACGATTGGTAATTGGATGATTACTCCGGGTGTGCGTTTTGACGGATTTGAAACAGATCCAGGAGACACAAGCCAAAACCCAAGTGGTAATCCAGCTAGTGACTATGCGAAATACTCCGACTCTGCTGTCACTGGTCGTCTAGGTACCACGTATACAATTAACGATGAAAACAAGATTTTTGCTCAGATCAGCCAAGGTTTCCGCGCACCTGACTTCCAGGAGCTATATTATTCATTTGGTAACCCTAATCACGGTTACGTTAATGCTCCTAATCCGGATTTAGAAGCCGAAGAAAGTATCTCGTATGAGTTAGGTTGGCGTCACAATACGACGGTATCTTCTAGTGAAATTGCTGTTTTCTACAGTGACTACAATAACTTCATAGATAGTCAGCCCGTTGGAGGCAGTGGTACCCCACTTGACCCAACTATTAATCAAAGCATTAATATAGATGAAGCGGTAATTAAAGGTGTCGAAGCATCGAATACTTTATCTTGGAACAGATTTTTGCCAATTCAGGGCGTAAGCTCGCGCTTCGCTGCTGCTTATACAGAAGGTGAAGACGGAAAAGGAAACCCATTAAATACAGTTAACCCTTGGAATGCCGTGATTAGTCTAAATTATGATTCACCTAATAAGCCTTGGGGCACGTCTGTTGATGTGAATTATACTGCGAAGAAGCGTTCAAGCGATATTGATAGTAGTGGCCTAACTGATCCGATTCTTGAAAATTCTGCTGCAACAGTTGTTGATTTGACTGCTTACTATATGCCAATCAAAGATTTAACACTTCGCGCTGGTATCTTTAACGTAACTGATGAAGAGTATTATGAATGGAATGACGTTCGAGGCTTCTCTGAAGAAAATAAAGATTACACGCAACCAGGACGTAACTGGTCGGTAACTGCAAAGTACGAGTTTTAATATCATTCAATACAAGAAAAGCCAGCGAATCGCTGGCTTTTTATTTCACTTTGAAAATGAACAAAAAAGGAAAAGTGAAATTACTTGTTTGTCATTTCTTTCTTTACCATAACTGCAGACGCTACGATAAAAGCAATGATAAGACCAAGTTCCATGACGACCCCGAAGAAAGTTAACATTTGGATGAATAAAAACATGCGTAGTCTAACATGATTAATTTCAAATGATACTTTTTAACCAATTTTTTACTTTTTTTTGGGTTTAGATCAAAAAAGGCACCTTAATGTGCCTTTTATCAAGTTTAATACGAAAGAATGGCCAGATTAGTCAGGGAAACCATCCGGATTCATTGATTGCCAGCGCCAAGTATCTTCTGTCATTTCTTCTAGCGTTCTAGTGGCTTTCCAACCTAGTTCTTCCTGCGCTTTTGCCGGGTCAGCCCAGCATTCTGCAATGTCACCAGGTCTACGTTCTACTAATTTGTAAGGCACCGGTTTACCGCTTGCTTTTTCAAACGCATTAACCATTTCTAGTACGCTGTATCCGTTACCAGTACCGAGGTTATAAATATGTAAACCAGACTTTTGACCTACTTTCTTTAAAGCTGCAACATGACCATCAGATAAGTCCATCACATGTATATAGTCACGAACCCCAGTACCATCTTTCGTTGGGTAGTTGTCACCAAATACTGAAAGAAATTCTCTGCGGCCAACGGCTACTTGTGAGACAAACGGCATCAAATTGTTTGGAATGCCTTGCGGGTCTTCGCCTAACTCACCAGTTGGGTGCGATCCTACCGGGTTAAAATAGCGTAGTAACGTAATACTCCAATCAGGGTTGGCATTCTGGAAGTCAGTCAAACATTCTTCGACCATTAATTTACTACGGCCGTAGGGGTTTGTTGCACTAGTTGGAAAGTCTTCAGTGATAGGGACGCTTGCTGGGTCGCCGTAAACTGTAGCCGAAGAGCTAAAGACTAAAGTCTTGACTTCAGCCTCTCGCATCGCGTCAACTAAAACTAGCGTGCCGTTCACGTTGTTGTCGTAGTATTCCAATGGTTTTTGTACAGACTCACCGACCGCTTTCAGCCCAGCGAAATGTATTACCGCCTTAATGTCGTTTTCTTGTAGAACACGAATCAATAATTCACGGTTGCGTATGTCGCCTTGGATGAACTTAGGTTTAGTTGATGTGACTTTTTCAATACGCTCTAAAACGCTTGATTTACTGTTATATAAGTTGTCAAAAATGACAGGGGTCATGCCCGCGTGAATCATTTGAATACAAGTATGACTGCCTATATAGCCCATACCACCTGTAACTAATACGTTCATTTTTAAGCCTTTTGAATCAATAACTAACTAAACTATAGCGACTATACAATAACTTACACAGTTTCAGGGTGATTATTTTCAAACTTGTTGGCATGCCTGAAAAAAACGAACTGGCCTTTACCTTGTTTTTTCGCCTGGTACATGGCTTCGTCCGCTTCTTGTAATATGGTATCGAGATCTCGTGCACTATCAGCAACAAAATTGATACCAATACTTGCCCCTACGTAAAGCTCTCGATCTCGATACGTTATCGTTTTTTGGATTGAGTCTAGTAAACGCGCGGCAAGCGCGGAAATCATATTCTTATCGGCTGGCTGAATCACCAGGACGAATTCATCCCCAGATAATCGAGCGACTAAATCCCCTACTCTTACTTGATTTAATAAACGACTTGATACCTGTTTTAGTACTTCGTCACCAGCGTCATGACCATAAGTATCATTAACTGCTTTAAAGCCGTCCAAATCTAAATAGATCACAGCAAATGGACTGCTTGAATAATGACTCGAAGAGAGCACCTCATCTAGGAACCGATAGAGTTGCGCTCTGTTTGCCAACCCAGTGAGCGCATCATGGTGAGCCATATGCTCTAAACGTTCCATTTCTTTCACATTAGATAGGTCAGATAGAATCAGCACCATGTCAAATTTGTGTTTGTGTTCATCGGTAGCAATTCTGTTTACTTTGACAAACATAGGAATTAGGTGCCCCGCTTTGTGTTGCTCCCACACTTCACCTTGCCATTGCCCGTAATTCTTAATGGATTCAACGATAGTTGGCATTAATGACGCAAACTGACGCCATTCAAATACTTCAAAAGGTGTTTTTCCAACTAATTCATCGATATCAAAACCGAGTAACTGGCTAACTGCAGGGTTAACCATGGTAATTCGGCTTTTTGAATTAAGGACAATTAAACCGTCTTTGCTGTTTTCAAATACTCCAGCCGCTAGCTTTTGGCGACTCATCGCGGCTTCGATTTCGGTTACATCCTGAATTGCAAAAAGGGTTTGCCCCTGTTTGGACAGGCCACGAGTACTGATTTGGAGTTGCTGTTTATTACCAAAAACGTTTTGGGTTTCAAGAAGATGATCATTTAGATCAACCTTGGACTCTAATGCGGATTGGATTTGTGGGTTTTCAGTACTATTGAGCAATACCCGGATCTTTAAGCCTTCTAGATAGGCTGCGGTACAGTGGAATATTTCGCGCGTAGCCGCGTTTGCGTGAATGATATTGCCTTTATCATCGGTAACAACCAATGCGTGTTGTACCGTCTCCACCACTTCATTCGCAAACGATTTTTCTTGTTCTAGTTTGTCTAGTGTGAAAAAGACCTGCTTTTCTCGCTGTTCTAAACGTTGAAGCATGGTGTTAAACGCATTAACTAAATCGCCTATTTCATCGTGCGAACGAGCTGCAAGAGTTGGTACTTTCCCTCGCCTTTCAACAAATGCTTGCATTGCTTCATTGAGTGAAAATACAGGCTCTATGATGAATCGTTGAACTAATTTATACAGAAGAGAACCCAGGACAACCAATAGCCCTAAATAAATCGCGCCATTTTTAATGATGGTAAACAGGATGTTTTTAAAGCTTTTCGTTGAAATCGTAACTCTTAAATAAGCGATGTTTTCACCTTCTAAGGTGACCGGCACAAGTAGAAATATATGTTCACTTGCGATAGCAAACTTCTTATCTAAAATGGCTTCACGTTCAACTTGGTTTGGAACGGGAGGGTTCACGCCTTCTTGCCGATATATGGCAAATAATTGTTGTTCGAGGTCATACAGCTTAACTCGGACGATATCTTTATCTGCGCTAAATGCAGATAGAATTTCATTAGCTGAATCTGAATCATCAAATAGGATTGCCGCTTGAAGGTTGTAAGCCACACCTTTCGCTAATACTTTAACTCGTTGAACTAGGTTCTGTTTTTCTCGCTCATACGTGACAGTGTAATTTAGAAACTGGGTTGCAAAAAATGTAAGGCCAATAAACAGAAGTATTGGGAGCAACAGTTTGTTCTTGAGGGATAAATGACGAAGTGGTGACTGCATTAGTAACCCTCCACGACAGCGATGCGTAACAAATTAGAGCCGATAGTATAATTACCTAAGTGTGCGTTTTCTAAATTAATTTTTGGTTTTATTTTATTAGAGACAGTTTGAAGTTCAATAACACCACCATATTTTGAAAACTCTTTTTTATCGCTAATCGTTAACCGATGAAGAGTGTCTCCTGTCATCATATCTTTAGCGTCTTTTTGTGCGATAAAAACGATATCACAGCTCTTAGATATCTTTAATTGGCCCAGTTGAAGTGGCATGCTTCGAATCGTTTTTCCTTCAATAATTGACCCAAGTACTTTCTTAATTTTTGGCGCACCTTCTACGCAGAAAGTAAGAGTTTGCTTAGTGTCTTCATTATCCCAACGTACGAAATTTGCGATTCTGAAGATATACACCGCTTTAATTTGGAAAGGTTTAAAGTTCGCCCCAGCGACGTTCGGAGAAAACAGTAGTAAGGCAGAAAAGATCGCAGTGACCCAGCGAGAGCTAGACTTAAAACTCATGCGAAACCCTTACATAAACAGATTCTTCATTCGAACTTTTGCTGGTGGACCAATCGGTTTGGTTACCATCATGTTGACCTATGTTCTCTACTATCATTTCAAATAACGGCGCGGATTCATTCTTTTTCCAAGCAACGCGAGCATCAAACGCAAGGTTAGGATCGATGTCGCCATAAACCGCTTCATAGGAAGCCATATCTGAATAGGTAACGTTATGGTATTTGCCTAGTATATCGAGCTGAATTGAATCTGTTACGTTCCACATAAGTTGAATCGTACCAACATGTTCTTGGTCAATGCCATACAGTTGGCTATCGGAGCTTAAATTATTCGGGTTTTCTTCTTGGGTGCCTTCTGATTCAAGGTAAGCGTATGAAAGATAGCCAGTAATGGTTTCTGATATCAGGTAATGGCTTCCAACTTCAACCCCCTGTGTTTTTACTGAGTAATTATCATCGATGGTCGATTCCCACATATAAGGAGATTCACTTGAATAGGCTCCGCCTTCAATGGAGCGAGCATTATAGTACTTACTAATGAATACTGTTGCGTCTAGCTCATACCCTATTCCCGAAGCCAAGCGATAGCCCACTTCTCCTGTTATTACACTTTCATTGCCTAATGAATCGGAACCTAAAGTTGTAGTATAGAAATATCCCCAATCATCACTGTAATGTGTCGAAAAATATGTCGAATTACTGTCCATGTATGAAGGTGATACAACAGACCGACTTACACCAGTCCAAAATGAGTGGTGATCATCTAATTGATACATTGCTCTCGCTTGAGGTGATAGTTCCAGCGAAGAATTCTGTTCGAAATATTCAACTTTTACACCAAGTGTTGTGCTGAATTGTTCGGTCCACTGGTACTGAGATTGTACATAAGTGTTAACAATGACATCATTGGCTTCTTTTATATCGTAAGCACGGCGATACCACTCCATTTGATGTAAATCGATATCGTTCATTTGGCTTGAACTGAAATCAAGTGCCATGTATCGAATACCACCACCGACTACAAGTTGATGTTTATCGTTTATTCGATGATTAACGGTAGAGTCTAAATCTACGGTGGTGTAATTTCCTGGAGCGTCTGGTGCGTTATCTTCAGCATTCTCGGCCCAAAAGGAGTATGCAAGTGTTGTATTTTCATCAATATCAAGACGGCTATTAAACTGTACATAAGTAGATTGGCTTTCTATATCAAAATTATCTTCCACATAATCTGTAGCGACACCGTTCGTATCATAGACAAATGTTCCCCAATCTTGGTGGTAAGAGGTACGTAATCCACCAAACCTTAGTACCCAGTTATGTTGTTCATTTTCAATGACTACCCCAGCGGATTCATTGCTCCATACTGTAGAGCCACTATTGTTGAACCTTGGTTCTTGCTTGTGCTTATAGTAAGCACGGCCGTATATATCTTCGTTTAAATGAACACCGTGACGAACGCTCAATTCAAAGTTATCCGAGCCGGATGTAAGGCCAGATACGTATGTGCCTTGAGTATCTTTAGCTGACTTGGTAATAATGTTGATGACACCATTTACAGTATTACCACCCCAAATCGCTCCTCCAGGGCCTTTCAGTACCTCAATTCGTTCTATGTCCGCTAAGATGTAGTCGACGTTAGTCCAATAGGTACCACCGTACACGGGGCTAAACAAACTGCGCCCATCCATCATTACTAGCATTTTGTTGTACAAACCGTCATGAAAACCACGTGTAGAAACAAACCATTCAGTTTCACTAAACTTAGTGACTTTTAACCCAGGTACGAGCATGAGCGCTTCAGCTAGCGTTCTTACGCCACTACGTTGAATTCGTTCATTGGAAAGTACATAAACAGAGGAAGGAATATCGGTCAGTTTTTGTGTCGTTTTTGTCGCGGTATTCATCTCAATATCGAGCATTGAAAGTTCTTCCAAACTCATCGACATTAATAGATCTACAGTCGCGTCATGGGCTTGGAGTGAGGCTGAAGAGCAACAAGTCATCGCGACTAACAGTGGAGGTAGTTTCATGAAGTATTCAGTTTGCCAGAGATATTGACCATTTAATCAACGGCCTAGTATAAACAAAATGGCATTCCTTTAATTTTTTATGAGTTAAATAGAGACAACGATCACTGTTTATTACTAATATTTATAAGAATGTCTTAATTTACAGAAGCTAACGGAAAAATAGCAAGTGACGAGCACAAGAATTCAGCTTAACTGCGACATGGGTGAAAGTTTTGGTAAATGGAAGATGGGCGAAGACGAGCTTGTCATGCCCTGGGTGGATATGGCCAATATAGCATGTGGTTTTCACGCGTCTGACCCCCACGTTATGGCAAAAACCATTCAATTGGCTAAGCACTACAATACGAAAATCGGTGCCCACCCTGGTTATCTAGACTTGCAAGGTTTTGGGCGTCGCTCTATCCCGCATATTCCCCAACAAATATCTGAGTTGGTGACCTATCAAGTTGGCGCGTTGCAAGCAATGGCTCGCCATCAGAACGCCTATGTCGATTTCGTTAAGCCCCACGGAGCTTTATATAATGACATGATGGCGGATATTAATATTTATCGTGCGATCATCGAATCTGTTGCCATGTTTAATGTTCCACTGATGATCCTAGCGACTAATGATAATCAAGAATATCTTGATATCGCTGATGACTACGATGTCCCGCTGTTATTTGAAGCGTTTGCAGATAGAGCCTATTTAAGCAATGGTAAACTTGCTCCGAGAAATCTTGATAATTCGGTTCTTACCCACGCAGACGATATATACAATCAAGTGATGCAACTAGCGAACTTTGGAAGCGTGACTGCTATCGACGGGACTATATTAAAAATTGAAGCCGATACGGTTTGTGTTCACGGTGATAATCCACAATCTATCGCGTTGATCCAAAAGATCAGCCAAACCCTTAATAACAGTTAGTGATCTGCTTAAATAATAAAAGGCGAATGGAGTCGCGATGAATAAAGAAAGATTCTCAATTGAACCAATAGCGGAATGCAGTATTCTTTTACGGTTTTTAGCCGAAGTTAACGCAGAGAATTCTATGCTGATCGGGGCGTTAGCAACGGATATTCGTAAGCGATTTGGCGCGATGATAATGAATGTCACACCTTCTTATAATTCTATTTTGGTCGATTACCTGCCATATAGAATTAACGAAAGCAGTTTTGTATCTCAACTACGTCAGCTTTCCCATGAATTTTCATTTAACTCTCAATCGCACTCAGTAAAAACAACAACGTTACCCGCATATTACTCACGCGAGACTGCGCTTGATTTTAGTCGTTTTGAAACTAAGGGTATAAATCTAGATGAGCTGATTGAAATCCACACGTCTCAAACTTACAGCGTGAGTGCAATTGGCTTTTCACCTGGCTTTGCTTTTTTATCCGATGTAAGTGACAAGATTTCAATGCCTCGACTCACCACACCAAGGCTTTCCGTGCCAAAAGGCAGTATAGGCATAGCAGATTCAAAAACAGCAGTTTACCCATCACAGTCTCCTGCAGGTTGGAATATCATAGGTAATTGCCCTATTCCGCTTTTTGATTTGACTAGAGCCAACCAGCATTCAGCAGATTCGATCTCTGTTTTCTCCATTGGAGATTCAGTTAAGTTTGAAGCGATAGATTACCCCACATATTTGGCGTTGGGAGGCGAAGAGTTATGACTCATCCAAACAATGTCAGCCTCACTGTTATCAAGCCAGGTCAACTTAGTTTAATTCAAGACTTTGGACGTTTTGGACTGAGTCATTTAGGGATAACACAAGGCGGCCCAGTCGATGACTACGCCTATAGCTGGGCAAATCATCTATTGGGTAATTCCGTTAATCAGTCAGTCATCGAAATTACCTTAGGTCAAGTTGCGATACGAATTGACCACCAGTGCGAACTGGCAATTTGTGGTGGAGATCTTGGCGCAAAACTTGATGATGTGCCAATTGCGAATTGGAGTACCTTTTCGGCCCAAAAGCATCAGATTTTGACATTCGGGTTACCCAAGAATGGCTTAAGAGCTTATTTAGCAGTAAAAGGTGGTTTTAATGTACCGCTAACGCTAGGCAGCGCTTCGACTGTGGTTCGTGATGAGTTAGGTGGTGCGAACCAAGGCAGTTCACTAACCAGTGATCAAAAGCTATTATTTAACGCACATTCAATCGGTGCAACGCATAAACCTCTCAGGCTGACGTTTCGCTTTAAACCCGATTATAACCTCCCTTTAAAATTAAGAGTCATCGAGTCTTACCAATGTGGGGAGTTTTCAACTGACGATAAATCCCAGTTTTACGGTTCTGAATTTAACGTTGATCAGCATGCGAATCGAATGGGTTATCGCTTGAATGGGCCTTCAATCACCCCACCTTCGAAGAGTATGTTATCCGAAGGCATCGCCCTAGGAGCCATTCAAATTCCTGATGATGGTCAGCCGATCATTTTGCTTAATGACAGACAAACAATAGGCGGCTATCCAAAACTGGGGTGCGTGGCTAGGATTGATTTACCTAGATTAGCCCAAGCAAAACCAGGCCAAAAGGTTCGATTTGTTAAAGGTGATCGGCAAGGTCTTCAAGATGTGTGGTGTCAGTGGGCAAACTTCTTCGGCTATTAGGCCTAGTGGTTTCGTTTATCTAAACGGGAAAAGCGAATTACTTAGCAGTAATTCGCTTTTTAATTTATGAGCTATAAAGAGTGAGGTTGACCAGAAACCTTAGCCAGTGCGTTCGGGTAACCTCTATCATCGGTAAGTGATATAGCGAGATCTTCGACTTCGGATAATTCAAGTGACATTGTCACTGAATGTGTTACTTCAATATCATCAAGGTCATACTCTGAGGGCTTTTCTGGCATCTCGAACCATTGATGTCTTATCTTACTGGCCGCTTCTAATGCGGACGAAGCCTTAACCATTTCGATTCTAGCGTATCGTTCGCCGCAAAAGGAAACATCGGCGGCTCTTAAGCTAGGATCAGAACCGGGGATTTGTTGCGCTCCAAAGAGTGGTTTCCCCCCTACTTTCGCCATTTCAAATTGAGGAACAAATTGAGCCATATGCTGAATAGCGGCATTAGTTCTTTCCTCTAACTGTTCAGTCGTCCAGCCAGATACGATCTTTTTTATTAAGCGTTGAGGTAGTTTAGGTTGTGACGACACATCACAAGATGCAACCAAGCCATCTTCAAACAACGTGATGCCTTCGGTCATACCGTGCAATTGGAAATAGCCATCTGCGTAAGGAGTCAATTGTGCCATGCCCTGTGGTGTGCCACGTGGACCGTGAAAGATGACTTCAGGCCATTCGTCATTGTTTTCTGGCCACTGGGTGACATACGCAGCCTTAAATTCAACTAAGCGCTGCTGCTGTGACCCTACGATGTCGTCGACAATGCCCGTTTCGAAGCCGCTGGCATTAATTAAATAGTCACACGTGAGCTCTTCAAGTTGATTCTGTTGGTTACGGTATTGGAGTTGCCATTGCCCTCGCTCTTGGCTTACCGATATCAATTTCGAGTGCGTTAAGACTTGGCAATTAGGTAACTGTTCTAAAGCGAGTTGAGCGGTAGCAGACAGACGAAATACGCTCAGTCCGTATTCTTGAACCATGACAACAGGATATTTGAGTGTTTCTAAGTCTGTATGCTTTGCAAAAGGAATACACCAATCATCAAGCGTTTTAGGCTGCTTAGGCTGTGATCTAGTCGCTAAGTTAAGCAAATCCAGTTTATCGTACAGTTTGTAATACTCTTCAGGTGAACCCAAAACTTGGTTTCTTGCATCTTGAGCGATCAAATGTCGGTATGCGTCAGTAATGATTTTCAGTCTAGGTAATAGTTCCTGTGGAGAACCACTATCTGAATGAGGAACCGCAATGATAGTTGGGCGGATATTCAATGAGTGAGGGAACAAACGAACAGTATCGATTGACTGCCTTAGAAGCTCTAAACATTGTTGCTCAGAAATATCACGATACAGGTTACCGCCAGCATGTAAATGACAAATTGGTGGCCCATTAACCAAACTTGGCCCCTTTTCCAGGAGCGTAACTTGGTAACCGAGCTCACTAAAGTGAATGGCTGCGGTTGAACCGGCTATTCCTCCACCGATAATTGCGATAGATGGTTGAATTTTATCCGTTTGTTTAGTTGTCATTGCTTTCTATGGAAGTAACTTTAGCTGTGAGTATTCTACTGTTGAATCACAACGATTTAAATCACATTTTTTTCAAGGTCTTAGATTATTACTGCTAAGACCAGATAAAAAAAATTCATTTTTTTTCTTGACTCAATACGCCTATTTTAATTTTGAAAGTGGGAAAACCATCGCCAGTTTGTTCAAAGTTACGCCGAATAAAGCCTGGCGAGGAACTCCCCTTATTTCACTAATGAGTTATCCCTAAAGTTATCCACCGTTTTTGTGGATAACTGTTGATAACGTTTGTTATAGGTTACGCGAAGTCTTTATTTACAGGGACTAACAGCTTTTTCAGCAAGCTGTTTACAACGGCCGCTAAAGTCGCAAAAGTTAGGATTGGTAACACTATCCACAGTGTTGGATGCAGTGTCGAGCCTAGTTCGAAACCAAAGTTCATAACACCCGCGACACTGATTTCGGCACCTAAGCTTGCTATACAACCCGCAACGATCGCCATCAGTCCGTATTCGCTCCAAATCGTATTTAGTATGCGCTTTTTACTTGCACCCAATGTTCGGTACAAACGGATTTCTTGCTGGCGCTGAGATAGGCTTAGTCTTAACAGTGTGAAAATGAGCAGTAAACCAGCCACAACGCCTAGCGCCGCTAATACCGTAATCGACCATACGATTTGCTGTAGCAATTGCTGGATTTTGTCGCCCATTTTACGAATATCCATTAAGCTGACAGTCGGATGGTTACGCGACAAATCATTGAGCAACTGATTATGCTGATCATCAACTCTAAAGCTTACAAGCCAAGTGGATGGAATACTGCTCAATACATCTGGGCTAAATATGAAATAAAAGTTCGGCTTCATGTCACGCCATTCTACGTGGCGAATGGTATTAACCGTTGCCGTGACAGTTTGGCTGTTAATTGTAAAAGTCAGCTCATCACCGATTCTTATCCCTAACTCTGTTGCCACTTCTTCTTCAACCGATACGCCATTTTGAGGCTGCCATGTACCTTCAAGTACGTCGTTATAGTCAGGAAGTGTTTCTCCCCAGGTAAAGTTGATCTCTCTCCTTAAAGCATCTGTGTTGCTGGTATCTTTGGCATATTCATTCGCTTCCACGCCATTGATAGATGATAAGCGCCCTCTTATGATCGGGTAAGCTTGTGAGCGTTCGATGTTTTCTGTATCGAGCGTTTGTAAGTACGAGTCTTTTTCATACGTCGCAATATTTAAGGCGAAAGCGTTCGGTGCATTTTCCGGCAGAGTCTGTTGCCAGTCGGTCAGTAGATCAGTTCGAACTAACCAAATGATTGAAAGCAGCATCAAAGACAGCGATAACGCACCAAACTGAATACCAGTTGCAAATGGAGAGCGATTAATACGGCTTAGCGCAAGTCGCATTGATGTTGATACTGGTAGTTTTGCGATACCACGAAGCAGAAGCATACTGACTAGGGCTAATACGGCGAACAGTAATGCGATTCCTCCAATCACAATCCAAACCAGTAGGTTATCACCGTACATTAAAAGCATTGGAATAACCGGTACCAGGAGCAGTAAGTATTTCGCCTTACTTTCTTGGTTTTGGTGGCCACTTTGAATCACACTGGCGGCCGATGTATGAACTAAACCTATAAGAGGGATACCCAATGCCGGAATGCCGATTAAAACACTAGATAGAATCGACATTAACGCTGGCTGTATACCGTAAGAAGGTAACGGCGTAGGAAGTAGTTCGCCCAAAGGTATACGGAGCAACACCTCTAAACCGATGCCAATCGCAACACCAAACACTGCCGCAATGCTTACTAGTAGTAATACTTGTACTGATAGCCAACGAATTATCCAGCGTTTGCTCGCGCCTAAGCTTTTAAGCATTGCAATGGTTTTACGACGACTAGCGACATAATGCTGGCAAGTAAGCACAAGTGTTGTTGCCGCCATGATCACAACGATAGCCACAGTCAGTGATAAATATTGAGTCGTACGCTCAAACATTTCGTTGGTTCGGCTCGCTGAATCCTGATCACGCCAGCGGTCACTCGGTGTTAATTCGAGTTGGTCTTTAATGGTTTGGATTTCACTGTCACTACCCGCTAAAAACAACCTAAACTGAACGCGGCTACCAAGTTGAATGGCACCGGTTTTGTCTACGTCGCTTTTATGAATTAAGACCGATGGCATTTGTTGGAAAGGGTTGAAGCTCAAGCCTGGCTCTTGGCTAATACGACCTGAAACGGTAAAGTCTGCGTCTCCAATAGTGACATTGTCACCGATTGACACTTCCAACTGAGAAAAGATACGTTCGTCTAACCAAAGCTGACCAGAAGATACCTGGTGAACGCTTTCAACGTCGTTGGTCAGCTCCATATCGCCTAGAAGAGGATAAGCATCATCTACCGCCTTTACAGTAATTAGCTGCATGCTTTTGTCACTGAACGCCATCGTTTGAAAACGTGTTAACTCCGAACGCGCTAAGTTAGATTGATTGGTTAGATTCAGTAATGTGTCCGGCAACGGGTTAGCGGATATAAAAACGCTATCTGCGGTTAAAGCGTCTTTACCCTGTTTAACGATCACCTGCTCCATTCGCTCTGCCAGTGCTGATAATGCGAAAACACAAGCGATAATTAAAGTTAGCGCGATCGAAACTGGCCACAGCTGACCATGACGAATTTCTTCGATACTCCAGGAAAGCAGTCGCTTATTTAGTCCATTAGTAGATTTCAATTTACGACTCCTTCAAGTGACCAGACTGCATCGTCAGTGTACGTTGGCATCGTTCTGCCAATTTGGAGTCATGAGTGACCAAAACAAGCGTTGTACCGTGCTGAGTATTCAATTCAAAAAGCAGCTCTACAATTTTCGCCGCAGTTTGTTGATCTAAGTTACCTGTTGGCTCGTCAGCGAACAGAATTTTTGGCTTGATCATAAAGGCGCGAGCTAGCGCGACACGTTGCTGTTCGCCCCCAGAGAGTTGGGATGGTAAGTGGTCAACACGATCCTTGAGCCCTACCGATTCAAGCAGAGATTTGGCTCGCTCGATGTCTTCATCTTCACCCTTTAATAAGCAAGGTAAAGTAACATTCTGTAAAGCCGACAAACTCGGAATTAGCAGAAAGCTTTGGAATACAAAACCGACAGATTCACTTCGAATGGCGGCTCGGTCTTCATCGTCCAACTGCGAAAGCGCTTTTCCAAGTAGGCTAATTTCGCCGCTTGTTGGAACGTCTAATCCTGCAAGCAAAGTCATTAATGTGGACTTACCTGCCCCTGATGTACCGACAATTGCGACTGTCTCGCCTTCTAAAATGTTGAGGTCGACGTTTTCGAGGATTGTTAATTGTTCCTGATTAGTAGAAACTAGTTTGGTAACAGATTCAGCTTTTATTATGGATGTATGCATGACGCGACTGATTTCCTTTTTATTTATATTCGTTATTTCTACTAATGTTTTTGCCCAAAGCTCTACCTTGTTAGTCCTCGGCGACAGCTTAAGCGCTGGCTACAACATGGATATCAAGCAAAGTTGGCCAACTCTACTGCCATCATCACTTGAACAACATGGAAAAAGTGTAAAAGTTATCAATGGCAGTATCTCTGGCGATACCACAGGTAATGGCTTAGCTAGGCTTCCTCAACTGCTCCAAGAGCACACACCTGATGTCGTTCTCATTGAACTAGGTGCAAATGACGGATTAAGAGGCTTCCCACCTAATGTGATCGAAGGCAACCTAAAACAAATCATTCAGCAGGTGGAAGAATCCGGTGCTAATGCAGTACTTATGCAAATACGTATACCGCCAAACTATGGAAAACGCTATAACCAGATGTTTGAAAGTGTCTTTACTTCAACATCAGACCAGACAAACACGCCAATAATTCCTTTCTTTTTAGAACACATCATTTTAAAAGAGGAATGGATGATGAAAGATGGTCTACATCCGAAACCGGCCGCCCAACCTTGGATTGCTGACTTCGTGGCTGAAAAATTATACCAATATCTTTAGATTTTGCGTGTCTAGCTCAATAAAGTTTACAAAGCTTTACGTTAACCTGAGTGCATATCCTCGACACTTGTAAGGTTATTTATGCTCATTGAACCTGTAATTAAAGGGGTGGTTGCAAAAAATGCCCATCCCCTAGGCTGCCAAGAAGCGGTTAAACAACAAATCCAATACGTAAAGACAGCCAACCCTATTAAACAAGGCCCAAAACGTGTTCTCATTATTGGTGCTTCTTCTGGATTCGGGCTCGCCGCGAGGATTGCTTTAACATTTGGTGGAGCAGAAGCCGATACAATTGGAGTTTCCTTTGAGCGTGGACCTAGTGAAAAATCGATAGGTAGCGCAGGCTGGTACAACAATATTTTCTTCAAACAAGAGGCTGAAAAAGAGCAACGACAAGCGATTAATATAGTTGGTGATGCTTTTTCTACTCAAACGAGAGAACAAGTTGTCGAGGCTATCGAAACATATTTTGAAGGTGAAGTTGATCTTGTCATTTATAGCCTCGCTGCAGGGATTAGGCCAAAGCCAGGCTCTGAAGAATTTTGGCGATCGGCGATAAAGCCGATCGGGCAAAGTGTTTCTGGTTCGACTATTTCACTTGAACACGATCGCTGGTGTGAAACTACCATTGAACCAGCAACTGTCGATGAAGAGCTCGCAACCCTAAAAGTCATGGGAGGAGAAGACTGGGAAAGTTGGATCGATACTCTAATCAACGCTGAATCAATCGCTGATGGCTGTAAGACTATCGCTTTCTCTTATGTTGGGCCACAAGCCACCCACCCTATTTATCTCGATGGAACCCTTGGCCGCGCAAAAATAGATCTACATCAAACGAGTCATTCCCTTAATCTAAAACTCGCCAACTTCAATGGCAACGCCTATGCAACGGTGTGTAAAGCTTTAGTGACAAAAGCGAGCGTATTCATCCCTGCGTTATCACCCTACATCTTAGCTCTCTATAAAATCATGAAGCAAAGTGGCACGCACGAAGGATGTATAGAGCAAATGCAGCGCCTCTTTAGTACTAAATTGTATGGTCAAAAATTAGTACCTTTGGATGGTGAACGCTTATTAAGAATGGACGAACACGAACTTGATCCTGAAACTCAACACCACGTTTCTGAGCTGTTAGAAGCGATGAATTCAGACAATTTTACTGTGATTGGGGATTATGACGGATTCAAAAAGGAGTTTATGCAACTAAATGGATTTGACTTGTCGACCATAGATTACAGTGATCCAATAGATATTGATAATTTTATAAAGTTAACCCCTTGATGTTGAAGCGGTCTCAGTAATGAGATCCCTGTCAAACTCTAAGAGCCCTTGTTAAATTGCAAGGGCTTTTTTTGATTTCCTTTCTTATACTAAATTTAGGTTGAACAACGTCGTCATTACATCTTACGCAGCTATTAACACAGGAAGTGTTTTCATCGCGTGACGGAATGAGAGCTTATATGACAAAAATTAATACAATAGAACTAGAAATCCCTCTGGATATGAAAGAAGGATGGCAAAATATTGTCGATCTTCTTGCCCAAATAACAGAGGTCCCAGCAGCGCTAGTGATGCGGATCCATACCGAATCGATAGAGGTTTTTTCTAGTAGCCAGTCTGACTCTAACCCATACGCTGAAGGTGATTCTGAAGGTTTGGGGAATGGGTTGTATTGTGAGTCGGTGATTGAAAACAAAAGTAGACTCATTGTACCGGACGCCCTTTCGGATAAGGATTGGGATCACAACCCAGACATCAAACTTGGGATGGTGTCTTATTGCGGAATCCCATTACTTTGGCCAAATGGCGAACCATTTGGCACAATTTGTATACTAGATAACAAAGAAAATCACTACACACCAACCTACATCAAACTACTCGAAAGCTTTCGTGTTTCAATTGAGTCTCAGCTTACTACTTTGTTTCAACACGCCAAATTAGTTCAGCTTAACAACGAACTGAAAAATCGTGTTCATACTCGAACCAAAGATCTCGCCAGCCTAAACTATTCATTGAATCAAGAAATTGATAAACGCAAAGCAGCAGAACAAAAAATTTCTTACCAAAAAAGCCACGACCTCGGCACTGGGTTCCTAAATCGAAACGCATTTGAAAGCCAGTTGAATCACATGTTGCTGCCTTCTCAAACCAAATCCCAGCAACATATTGCGGTCATCCATATTGGCTTTACTAACGGTAGACGAATTCAATCACGCTATGGTTATCAAGCACTTGATAAAGTACTTATAGAATACAGAGAGCGCTTAGGTTGCATTGATGATATTGAAGTTGTAACAGGTAGACCAACTTCCGTTGATTTAGCGATCGCTTTTAGTTCCAATGATCTTCAACATCGTTTAGACGAATTATGCCATCGGTTGGTTGAAATCGGCCATTCAGAATTCACCATTGGTAAAGACATGGTTCATCTCCATGCGTTTATTGGGATTGCAGTAAGCCATGTTGGGCAAGAAGCTGCATCACTTCTTCAAAACGCCAGTGAAGCGATGATTGCATGTAAAGATTCAGGGCAAAAGTACGCTTACTATTCCCAGTCTCACACGGAAAATCAAAGCCATATCAACCAACTAGAAAGTTATTTACTGCAAGCGGTTCGTAACGACGATTTAATGCTCTACTTCCAACCAAAGGTGTGTCCGGTAACTCATAAATGGATTGGTGCCGAAGCACTGCTTCGTTGGAGGCACCCGGTTTTGGGAGATATCTCAAACGAAACGCTCATTCATATGGCTGAGCAAAATGGTTTAATCTTTGAAGTGGGAAGCTTTGTGCTTCGCGCTGCAATAGAAAAAGCCAAAGAATGGTCGAAGTACGTGGAAGACTTCAAAATGGCGGTGAATGTTTCCGCCGTTCAGCTTAAAAACGCTCAGTTTTCTGAGCAAGTCACCCACTTGCTTGAAACTTATCATTTACCACCGCACTTCCTTGAACTAGAAGTTACAGAGAGCGGTTTGATTGCTGATGAAGTGGTGGCGAAGAATACGTTGGAGTCACTACATGAAATTGGCGTTACATTGTCACTGGATGACTTCGGTACTGGCTACGCTTCATTTAGTTATCTCAAAAAATTTCCGTTCGATTTCATCAAAGTGGATAAAAGTTTCATAGACCAAATGCATAAATCCGATGATGACGTAGAAATCGTTCGTTCCATTATTCAGATTGCTAAGAAGCTTGATCTTAAAGTTGTCATTGAGGGGATTGAATCTGAGTTTCAAGAGCGCTTTATCATCGAAGAAGGTTGCGAAGTTGGACAAGGCTATTTGTATGGAAAACCTATGCCAGGACAAGAGTTTGAGCACAGCTTAATCAATCAAAACTACTTAGGAACGGCACAATATGCCTTCCCATAGAAATTAGTACTAGTTTCTCTTTACTCTATAGGTGGCGGTTTCTATAATCGCCGCCTTTCTCTTTTATAATAGGCACACTTCGTTATGGATCAGTTGACTGCAAAGCTGAAGAAGCTAGAAAAACAGAACTACCGCGCATATCAACAAATTAAAGGTCAATACGACTTCGGTGATTTTGAATTGCATGTCGATCACATTCAAGGTGACCCATACGCCTCAGCTTCTCGTTTCCGTGCGACTCGCGCTTGGTCGTTAACAGGATTGGAATGGCTAAAAGGGAAATCGCAGGCTTACCAAGTTGCTGCTCGTGATTTTATTGCACGTAGCTTTGCAGAATTTGCCAAGCAAGAAGCAACGGTTTCTATCGCACTTACAGGCCAAACTGTATTAGATAATACGGCAGTCGTATTCACCGAGCACGGTATCGAAATTCGCTTTCGTATTAACTTACCCGCTGATGGGCGCAATATCCTAGCGAAGAAAGCGATCAACATTATTACTTTCTACCTTCCTAAGTTTATCCGTCGTGCGACTTTAGAAAGAGAACTTGATTTTGATGCATTGGTTCAACACTGTCAGGTGGTTGAAGACCAAGAAGCGCTACGCAAGCAATTAGATGAGCATAACTTAGCTGCATTCGTTGCGAATGGCAGTGTACTTCCACGTATTGCGGGTAACTGTGATTTACCAATGAAAGACGCTGTGCCTTTTGAAGCGCCACAATCCTTAACTGTTGCACTAAAAACACCAAACCAAGGTGAAGTGAAAGGTATGGGTATTCCGAAAGGCATCACTCTCATTGTCGGTGGTGGCTTTCACGGTAAATCAACACTACTAAACGCCGTTGAGCGCTCTATTTACAATCACATTCCTGGTGACGGCCGTGAGGGTATTGTAACTAACCAGCAAGCAATGAAGATTCGTGCAGAAGATGGCCGCTGTGTTCATCATTTAAACCTGTCTAACTACATTAACCACTTGCCTATGGGTAAAGATACTAGCGACTTTACGACGCAAGACGCTTCAGGTTCTACTTCTCAAGCGGCTTGGCTACAAGAATCTATCGAAGCCGGCGCACAGACATTATTGATTGATGAAGATACCTCAGCAACAAACTTTATGATTCGTGATGAACGTATGCAAGCATTGGTTTCTAAGGGTGATGAGCCGATTACTCCGTTGGTTGATCGCATTGGCCAATTACGAGACACCATGGAAATCTCCACATTAGTTGTTATGGGCGGTTCTGGTGATTACCTAGATGTGGCTGATACCGTTATCCAAATGCACGATTACCAAGCGGTAGACGTAACAGATAAAGCGAAAGAAGTCATTAAACAGCACCCTACTCAACGTTCTAATGAGTGCGAAAGCGAACTAGCGTCTTTTGTACCACGCTCATTTAACCGTGCCGCACTAATGAATATTCTTACCGATGGTAAGTTCCGTGTTTCAGCGAAAGGCAAAGACTCACTGCGTTTTGGTAAAGAGTTCGCTGATTTAAGTGCCCTTGAGCAATTAGAGTCGGCGTCAGAAGTGAATGCGATTGGTTGGGCTTGGTTCCAGTTTGCACAGTTACCAGGTTGGTCTTCAAATCCAGCTAAAGAGTTCGACTCGTTGCTTACTGAAGAGTGGCATGCAAATATGCCAAATTACGGTGATCTAGCGAAGCCTCGTACTCTAGATGTAATGGCTGCTCTAAACCGAATGCGAAAATCTCAATTTAAAGCATCAAATTAATATTTCTGCATTACACGTGAAAAAGGCCTAGCTTTCAAGCTGGGCTTTTTTTATGCCCCCCATATTCGATGAACTCATCTGCTGGATTCGCTAAATATGGCCGCATGAGGATACTGACACAATATTTACAAAACGCAGACTAAATTCAGATAAAGTTCGCCTTTCTCTGGATGTAACTGAATGTAACAAGGTCAACTTCGATGAATCATAAGCGCGTTAAGTTTCGTGATCATAAAGGCGAAGTAAAACTATTCCAACGACGTGTAATCGTAGCGTTTTCCGGAATCCTCTTGCTCACTATGGTACTGATCGCCAACCTCTACCATTTGCAGGTTAGGAACTTTGATGACTACCAAACTCGCTCTGACGGCAATCGCATTAAAATTCTCCCTATTCCGCCAACTCGTGGTCTGATATATGACAGAAATGGTGCGCTATTGGCTGAGAACAAACTTGTTTATGCCCTGACCATGATTCCCGAGCAAACGGAAAACGTTGAGTCGATGCTGGAGCAACTCAATAAAATCATTCCTCTTGAACCAAAACAGGTTAATAAGTTTAGGAAGCGCTTTCACAAAGCGCGTCGTTTTAAATCGGTGATGATTTTAGATAACTTAAATGAAGTAGAGATTGCTAAGTTTTCTGTACATCAATATCAGTTTCCTAGCCTATCTATCGAAACCAGCTTGAAGCGATACTACCCTAACGGCGAAGTACTCACACATGTTCTAGGTTATGTTGCACATATTAACGATAACGATTTAAGGCGTTTAGCGGAAAACGGTAAAGACGCCAATTATCAGGCGACACAAGTGATTGGGAAGCTTGGTGTCGAGAAGTACTACGAAGATATTTTACATGGTCAGAAAGGCTATCAAGAAGTTGAAGTGAACAGCCGAGGTCGGGTTGTTCGTACTATTAAGTATGTTCCTCCTGTTGCTGGTAAAGATATCGTGCTCAATATCGATCTTGAACTTCAAAAGTACGTGTACCAACAACTCGACCACAGAACTGGCAGTGCCGTTATCTTAGACCCACAGGATAATAGTGTGCTGGCGATGGCTTCTAGCCCAAGCTATGACCCCAATTTATTTGTCGATGGTATTTCAAGTAAGAATTATCAGCGCCTATTGAATGATCCGGCTCGCCCGTTAGTTAATCGCACTACGTTAGGTGTGTACCCTCCTGCATCTACCGTGAAACCATTTATGGCGGTTGCTGGTTTACAAGAACATGTGATTACCAAAAACACCACTCGAAACGATCATGGCGTATGGCGGATTCCGGGTTCAAAGCCAAACTCCAAAGCGTGGCGAGATTGGAAACGTTGGGGGCACGGACCGGTCGATGTGACCAAGGCAATTGAAGAATCGGTTGACTCATTTTTTTATCAAACCGCTTTTGACTTAGGAATGGATAGAATTTCAACGTGGATGAATCGATTCGGTTTCGGAAAACCCACGGGCATTGATATCTATGAAGAAAGTAATGCCAATATGCCAACTCGAGATTGGAAAATGGCACGTTATCGCACACCTTGGTATCAGGGCGACACTGTTCCTATTGGGATCGGGCAAGGCTATTGGACTGCCACTCCGATGCAGCTAGCGAAAGCCACATCGGTTTTGATTAATCACGGAAAGGTTATGCCACCACATATATTGCGAGCAACGCTTGATCATGGCACTGATTTCGATCTGCAGCATTTGATGGCTCCGAAACCATTACCTTCAATTACAGGCGTTAGTGATGAAGCGTGGGATATCCCCATTAATGCGATGCGTTTGGTTAATCACGGGAGTCATGGTAGTGGCCGCCGTGCTTTTAAGAACGCGGAATATACGAGTGGTGGTAAATCGGGTACCGCTCAGGTGTTTGACTTAGATGAAGGGCAAGTTTATAACTCGAAGAAGCTAGCTCGTCATCTGCTCGACCACGCTTTGTATACTGCTTTTGCCCCATATGACAACCCAGAATATGTGGCGACTGTTGTTATTGAGCATGGTAATGGCGGTTCTAAAGTTGGCGCACCCTATTTAAGAAAAGTGCTCGACTATGCGTTTGAACATCAAGCAGATTTATCTAAGAATCATTCTTGAGCACTGCACAAAGAGCGTAAGAATTCCGAATTAAGCTCATGAAAACTCAAAGCCCTCGTATTCTATCTCTTGCTAGTGGATAGTTTTTACGAGGGCTTTGTAATTCTGTCAAAACAATCAGTGTCTTAAAACGTTCCAAGCTTCACATAGAACTCTAAACTTGTCGGTATTTCCGCTATCCCTGTCTGGGTGCCATTTGAGTGCTAATTTTCGCCAACGCTTACGAATGTCTGGCTGAGTCGCATCGTGTGGCAGCTCGAATAAGCTGAGGGCTTTGGCTCTGTCCATATCTGCCCCATTGGTACTGCCGACAAACTTTCTATAACGGCTCCAAAACTCGTTAAGTAAGCGTTTAACTTCGCCTTCTTCTGCTTCGTAATTATGCCAGTGAACATAATAGTCACGGAGAGGATCCTCATGATCAACCGCATGAGACGAGGCTTGATGGCTTGGCATTAACACGATATCCATCGCGCAGACTTGCAACCAATTGTCTGGATATAGAGTTTCTTGTAATTGGTAAAGCGCATTCATAATCAAGAAGTTGCGCTTGAATAAGTCTTTTTCTGGTACCACATCGAGTATCGGCACTAACCCTAACTCATTTAAGTGTGCAGACAGGGTATGAACCTTCCAACCACTCGGCTTTTTTCTCAACACTTCCAATATGGGCCACAAAAGCGGGTTCTCCATATAGGTTTGAAAAGTTGCGCTGATATTATGATTTTCTGACATATACCTACTACCTTGAAGACTCTCTTATTTAATTGAAATCCATTGGTAAGTATTTGTCGAGTAGGATTACATTTGACTGCGCGTTTCTTGAACCAAGCAACAAAAAAGGCCAGCAAATGCTGACCTTTTAGATAATCTGCTACCAGAGTTAGATAACGCCTAGTTCGCGTAGACGCTCCATCAAGTATTCATTTGCCGTGTATTTCTCAGATAAAACAACATCTGGCTTCGGGTGAAGGAACAGAGGAAGTGAAATACGAGATTTCTCTTGGCGTGCGCCTGTTGGATTAATTACACGGTGCGTTGTCGATGGGAAGTAACCACCAGATGCTTCTTGAAGCATGTCACCGATGTTAATGATTAGGTTACCAAAATCACATGGTACGTCTAACCAATCACCTTCTTTTGACTTAACTTGTAGACCAGGCTCGTTTGCAGCCGGAAGTACAGTCAGTAAGTTGATGTCTTCATGTGCTGCAGCGCGAATTGCGCCCGGCTCTTCATCACCTTGCATTGGTGGGTAGTGAAGTACACGTAGAAGTGTTTGTTCACTGCCATTAATCATTTCTGACAATGCGATAGAGAATTTCTCTTGAACGTCTTTAGGAGCGTGAGCTTCAACCCAACCTAATAGTTCTTCAGCGAATGCATTAGCGCGCGCGTAGTAGTCTAAGATCTGCTCTTTTAGTTGCTCTGGGATCTGACCCCAAGGGTAAACATGGAAGTACTCTTTAATATCTTTTACAGAGTGGCCCTTTGCCACTTCAGATACTGATGGTGGGAAGTAACCATCTTGAGTTTCTACATTGAAGTGAAAGTCATTTTTTTGTTCAGATATGAAGAATTGGTACCAATTTTCGTAGATAGATTCTACGAGTTCTTTAGGGATTGGGTGATTCTTAAGAACACCAAATCCAGTTTCGCGTAATGAGTTTACAAATTGTTCCGCTGCATCGTCAGCAAGATAATCGACAGTTTCCAGTTTCATGACTTTACTTTCTTGTTTGTAGTAATTGTGCCGTGATTTTAGTGAGCCATAGTAGGTAAATCAAACTTTAATGAAATGTAAGGTTTCGTTAGACGATATTGTGGGCGATGAATTCGATTTCCAACAGATTTCGTAATTTAAAACGCAATTGTACAGTGTTTAATTAAGTGTCATTATAGTCAAAATAATTCATTGGAGTTATCTATGTTCCGAGTAAGCACAAGTCAAAGTTCCACGTTAGGTATTTTGACGCTGTTATATAGCGCCATTTTTCTATTCTCAGCATATGAACCTTCATCACGTGCGGTTTGGATCGCTGAAATCGTCCCTGCTCTCATAATTTTGCTCGGCATTTGGTGGATATCGACTAAATACACTTTCAGTAAAACCGCTTATGTACTGATGTTCATTTGGCTGGCGTTACATACCATCGGAGCTAAGTACACTTTCTCAGAAGTCCCATTTGACTGGTTTAACAATATGATAGGTTCAGAGCGTAACAACTTTGACCGAGTTGCTCACTTTTCAATTGGGCTCTATGCCTATCCCCTTGCTGAATATTTACTGAAAAATAAGTTATGCAGACCTCTGCTGGCGTGTCTATTTTCATTGTTCGCTATCGTGAGTGTGGCTGCTGGATACGAAATTATTGAGTGGTGGTACGCAGAGATCGCTGGCGGTGATGAAGGCATCGCATTTTTAGGGTCGCAAGGCGATATTTGGGACGCGCAAAAGGACATGTTATGCGACACGATGGGAGCCGTTTTATCTCTAGCTCTACTTGGTTTTCAAGGGCGGGTGAAAGAGTACTGATAATATGACTGATTTACGGAAAGACTCGAACGTAAAGAATATACGGCTGGAAAGCTGCTGTTTTCGCTAAGGCAAATATCCCCCAAATATATCACAACGGTAACTCACTCTTGGCCTTGGACATTTGTTACTGTCGTTTTAGATTTAAGTTACCTTGTAACATTCCCAACCAAAACATAGTTAAGGGTACAGCGAATTCAGGGAATAATGTTGAGCCTAAGTGATAGCGTTACTCTTTATTGCCGGTAACTTGTTCTATCCAGCTTAAATAGGGATTGAACCCCTCTTTGATTTCTAGTTGAACAATCTGAGGAACATCATATTCGTGATGCGCGCAGATTGTTTGCTCAAGCACTTGATAACACTTTTTTTGCGTCTTAATCACGAGCAAAGTTTCTTTGTCGCTGCACACTTTCCCTTCCCAAACGTAATGGCTGCTTATCGGCAAAGTTTGAATACATGCTGCTAAGCTTGATTCTAGTAACGCGCGGATAATGAGGCTCTCTTGTTCTGGGCTATTTACTGTCGTCAGTACGACACAGAACTCGTCAGGTTGTTCGGCATTGGGGCTATTTTTCATTTGAAATCCTCTAATGAGCTAACGCTGACATCGAAATCACGATAATTATAATGATATAGCCAAATGGATTGATTTTATGGTAATTGTTAGAAATTTATCGGGGTGGATACAATGATGATATAGTTTAATTCTATATCACTACTATTTCATTGTGACTTTTCCACCAATCATCTTGAACGCAGGAGTACCACGAACTAAAGTATCTCGGGCGAACTCTATACCACAACCCGGGCAGTAACAGGGTTTCTCAGTGTAATCTTCCACAATACGCTCTTTGAAGCATTTCACTAATGCACCTTTGCCGCCTTTACGATATTTAAATAGCTGAGTTCGACATTTTCCACAGAAGATTTCTACCGTTTTGCTCGGCTGTTTTTTGTTTGGTTTTGCCATTACTTTGTATCGTTGTTCCTGTTATTAGAGTTTAGTTTCGGTGCGAGCAACACACATCCAATCCCACATAAAATAATGCTAGAAGACACTATAAAATGTAACGTCAATGGTTCGGCCAGTAATATCACGCCACCAGCTGTCGCGATAACAGGAACAGATAATTGTGATACTGAAGCCGTTACTGTGGAAATATGACGAAGTGCTGAATACCACAATGCGTACCCGGCGCCAGATGCAAGGCTTCCAGATAAAATCGCGTAGATAATACCATCTTGTGTGACATGAAGGTTCCCACTTAACAGCAGCCCTACGACTAAAGCGAAAGGGACCGCCAGCGAGAAGTTAACAGCGGTAGACACCAAGGGTTGTTCTCCGCCTTTGCCAAATAACGTATAGAATCCCCAAGCGATTCCAGCGAGCAGCATCAATGCGATTGAGAGAGTATTCATTGTTGACTGTGAAGAGCCTGGCGCCAATAAATACACTAGCCCACTAATGGAGATTAAACATCCAGCCCATTCTAGGGTATTTAATTTATGGCCTTTGATTACGTGGCTTGCGATCATCGTGAATTGAACCGCAGCAAATAGGACTAAAGCACCAAGCCCTGCGCCTAAATCGATGTATGCGTAAGAGAAGCCGAACATATACACCAATAATGCGAATGTCGATTTCACACTTACAAAACGTCTTAATTCTGCGGCTGAAAATTCGACTGGTTTTAGCAATAGCACCAGTAACATCAAAGTCGACGCACCAGAGATGATTCGAATGGCAGTAAAGCTATATGCATCAATTGAAGAATCTGCTAACGCCCAGCGGCACAATACCGAGTTCGCAGCGAAAGCAATGAGTGCAAGTAAGGTTAACGTTACGGTGTTTTTCATTGGCCGCCTAATTCAGGTTTAACCCAAACCTGACTGAAATCGAACCAACCGAGAGCATTGCATTTTGCATTCTGAAGTGTGCCACACTGATCTTTATTCACGCCGAGCCAACAATGAAACATAGGGACTATTTGGTTCGAGTTAACTAATTCCTTTCCAATTTTCCGCGCAGGAAACTTTTCAAACTCTCCTGCTCTCCATCGATCGACTAAATGCGCCCATTGGTCAAAATCATCCAGCGGACTTAGGTTTTCGATATCGCTGTAATCAAGTAGCCATCCTGCAAGTGCATCGTCGCGATTATTAGCAATCCCCATTGGTTTGATCCAAACATCGACTTGTTCGGGATCCGGATGAGTGATGTCATAAGTAATGAATTCTACTGTAATATCGTGAGCCTTAAGAATTGATGCAATGCCCTTAGCTACCGTCGGAAACATTGGATGTTGTGGTTGGTAAGCGACTCTCAGCGTTTGCTGGCTTTCTGGAAGCTCAACCTCTTGATTAGGCATTACGTCATACCAACCAGGTTTTAGTCCGTATGCATGCAGCACGCCTAGTTCAATGACGGTAGATTGAGGTATGTGAGCGAACAAATTGGAAGCGCTTAGCGTATTGGCAAGAAAGCTCGCCCACTCGGGATCTTGAGCGATACCGCTTCGGCGATTAAGCAATAAATATGTACAACCGGGATCGAGTTCAACTTCGTCTGTCGCACTACGGTCAGCAATCGTCGGCTTCGTTAAGCTTGGAAAGACCATGGAAGAATAAGCTTCATCCACAACCCAAACTTCGACACGATCCATTAAAGGACGAAATCCAAAATAGCCATCAAAAGCATGAAGAATAAGTCGTTTCTCGTCATTTATTTCCACTTTATATGGGCCGGTACCAATCGGTTTTGTATCGTAATCCTCATTACGCAAGCTCACAGGCAGTGTGATTTTTGCCTGCGTCTCAGTAAGAGCAAGAGGGAAATATTTGTCCGGCTGAGTCAGCATGACATCGACTACCCAAGGCGCCGGAGAAGTAACCTCTTTGATGTGAGAAAACATGTTTAATGATTCTAGGTTACTCAACCCATCAACTACGTATTCAGTTAATAATGGCTCGCCGTTATGAAAACGTACCCCAGGGCGCAGGTAAAAACGCCAATGTTTTTCAGAGATGGATTGCCATGAATGAGCAAGATCTGGTTGTAACTGATCGTTATCATCAAGCTTGGTTAAGCCGCTAAATACTTGCCCTGCAATGTGCTGCTCACTACGTCGCATCGATTTCAAAGGGTCTAACATGGAAAGTGGGCGGTAATACGGAAGTCGAACCACTTGTTCCCCTTCCTGATATTGAACGCCTAAATACCCTTGAATTACCTGAGTCAATTTAGCGGCGTCGCGGTCTAAAACCGCAAGCGCTTGCCCTATTTTTCCTTCTTCGAGGTAACGTCTGGCAAGGTTTTCACTAACGTCATTGCGATTTCGTTTAAAATTGAGTTGTGAAAGTTTTCCGCGTCCCGCTGCCGGGTGCCATTCAATCCAACCTTCTTCTGCAAGCTTGTTGAGCACAATCCTAGCGTTTCGACGAGTACAACAAAGTACATCAGTAATATCTTCTAGCTGAATGCCAGTGTCTTTACCATCGAAGTGTTCGAATAGGGTTTCAAATTGAACGCGGAGTCTTGGGCTACTCATAAAGAGGAAATCATACTTTAGGGGAGATAAGTACAGTTTCCTCATTTTTAGAGAGATTCGCAAGTTTAGTTACGAAGAATTGTAATAAGGAATGTTAAAGAATCGCGATACCAATCGCTGCGGCGAGTGCGTCTAGTTGCGCCTCAGTATCTAATTTAATTGACCATTTGCACTCAGCACCATTGACAGAAATAACATTGGCACCATTACCTATCAATTGAATGGCATCGGTTTGAGCTTGCATAGTTACACGATGCTCCCCGTCTAATCTCACAACAATTTCGTGAGGTGTCGCGATAATTTTTCCGCTTTTAAAATTTATAACCAAAGCTTACCTTCAACTTATTTTCATTCATTAACGACGTTTATGTTTTTTCACAGCAATAGTAAGGCGGCTTGTACACACTAATCGTTGTCGTTCATCAGTAATGTTAATCTGCCACACTTGTGTCGAAGCACCTAAGTGGATTGGGGTCGCTTCACCTATCACGTGCCCTTCTCGCATCGCTCGAACGTGATTAGCATTAATATCGAGGCCAACGCAGTAATAATCGTCGGACACACAGTAATTGGCCGCGACAGAGCCTAACGTTTCGGCCAGGACCACTGAAGCGCCACCGTGCAGCATACCTAAAGGCTGATGAGTAAAATGACAAACAGGCATCGTTGCCTTCAAAGAATTGTCATTCAACTCTGAATAAACAATATCAAGATGGTCAATTAAAGTGTTTTTAGAGGTCGCGTTAAGTGCTTCTAAATCTATCGGTTTTTTCCAAATACTCACGCATATTCCTTAATCGTTGTTTTAGTTATCACTCAAGTTGATGTTAACATGGCTAAATATCGTATTACATGAGGATATTGTATGACGCCATGGATGAAAGCATCGACGATGCTTGTCGTAGCCGGTCTCACAGCTTGTAGTGCCTCTCCTACCGGACGCAACCAATTATTACTTTTTTCAGATCAAGACATGTCGCAACTTGGGGCAACATCTTTTGAGCAGATGAAAAAAGAGCAACCTATCAGTAAAGATGCCAAAACTAACGCTTACGTCCAGTGTGTAGCGAACAGCATCACCCAATACATCCCGAAACAAAAGGGATTTAGTGAATGGGAAGTCGTGGTTTTTGATAGTGACCAAGTGAATGCATTTGCGTTACCGGGAGGTAAAATCGGTGTATACACTGGCCTTCTTAAGGTTGCAGTAAATCAAGATCAGCTAGCGACGGTTATTGGCCACGAGGTCGCACACGTTCTTGCGGATCACAGTAACGAACGCCTATCTCAATCCCAAATCGCCAATACTGGTTTACAACTCACCAGTATCGCCGTTGGTGCCTCTGAATATAATCAATATCAAGGCGTAACGATGGCTGCGTTAGGGCTTGGCGTTCAATATGGGGTGATCTTGCCGTATGGTCGAACTCAAGAATCTGAAGCTGATATTGTTGGTTTAGACTATATGGCTAAAGCGGGATTTGATCCGAAACAAAGCGTGGATTTGTGGAAAAATATGGCCAAGGCATCTGGCGGAAGCGCGCCTCCAGAATTGCTGTCGACTCACCCATCGCACAATACACGGATAAAAGATTTACAAGCGACAATCAAGACACTTCCAAACTACGGTACGTCTCGTCCAAACTGTAAAGCCTGATAAAAAGCCCAGTACTAATAACTGGGCTTTTTTGATATTAGGTACCGAGTATTTGCATCGGTAAACTTAGTAATTGATCGCCAGTTGACGCAAAATACCAAATGATGCCAATCAATCCAGAAACTAAACCGACGTACCATGCAAACGAAACGATTTGGCCGTATCGATCTAATGGCAACAAATGACTATGGTGTCGACCTTTCCATTCAAACAGGATCTCTACACTTCCCATAATCAGTAAGAAGCCAAACAAAGTTAGATTCAGCTGGTAACTTAGAATAACGCCACCAATCGCGGCTGCCACACATAGCACAATCCCAAGCATGCTGTTCATTGAAAAGCTGATGCTCTTTAGAACGTGACCACCATCCAACGGCAGAATTGGCAATAAGTTAAATAGGTTTAATAGAGCATTAAATACCGCGAGCCCTGCGAAAAACATCTCGCCCGTCGCCCAATAAAGAAGCGTAAAAATAACCGACAAAATTAGGCCAAAAAAAGGCCCCATGATTGAAATAACGACATCTTGCCAACGGGTGTTAATTTTCTCATCCGATAATGCTAATCCACCTAAAAATGGGATTAGGTAAATACCTTTAGTTTTCATCCCAAAGTATTTCATCGCACGAATATGCCCGTACTCGTGAAACATTAGACATGCGATAAGCGCTAAAGCAAATTGAATCGAAAAAAGCCACGAATAAGCCGCGAGACTCGCAGACGCAAGTACTACCTTGATAAGCTTGGCACTTTTTAACGCTTTCATCCCAAGCGATACGAGTCCGATAATGCTAAATCGTTTTTCAGCCTTTGGCGCGACTACGGGAGTTTGTTGTTCTATGTCTTTAGTGTTTCGAGAGCCTTCTGCAACAACTTGACTGTTTACCGTTGCTACATAATCCATTTCGAATGGTTGCCACTGAACATTGGTTGTGACTTCGCAAGTAAGCTCCTCTGTGCCATTCGCAAGCTTGAACGTATGCTTTCTATTTTCATCTGCTTCTGAACTCGCATCGAGCTGTGAAACTAAAGTGTTATCCCAAAACAGCTGTTGCCAACCAGCCATTGAGCCTTCTAGCCTCAAAGGTCTACCAAGAAAATCTATCGCAAGTAATTCCAATCTTTAATCCAATTCAATTACATCTAAACAAAGGCATATTATGCCGATTCAACATTATCGGGTAAAGGTAGGCTCCAAGTATAATTTTCTAGTAAATACTCGCGTTTTTTACGTAAATGGCGACAATTTAATCTGGATTTCAAGCAACGACATTTCAGTAACTAGCCCGCAAAAGCTATTCGAGACAGAATGCCGTTTCACCCCTTTCATTCTCTTTCATAAAGTGGATAATAGCCCCGTTATTAATACCTATTAAATGTGAGCTCTTTATGTCTTCTGAAGCAACTATGCTTGAACGCTGCCAATCTAAATGTGAACTATGTGGTTCTGATTCTTCTTTAACTGCATACGCAGTACCACCACACAGCCACGTCACTGTGGATCACGGTATCATGGTATGTGAAAAGTGTTTAAGCGAAATTGACGACCCTAAAGATATCAATCACTGGCGTTGTCTTAACGACAGCATGTGGAGCCAAGAAGCTCCTGTTCAAGTCACAGCATGGCGTCAGCTTACTCGTCTAAACTCTGAAAGCTGGGCTCAAGACCTGTTAGACATGATGTACCTTGAAGAAGAAACATCAGTATGGGCGCAAATTGGTATGTCTGACGACGACAAACCTCTAGATGTTAACGGTGTTGAACTGAAAAAAGGTGACGACGTAACAGTTATCAAGGACCTTCCAGTAAAAGGGACTAACCAAGTAATTAAGCAAGGCACGGTAATCCGTGGCATCAGCGTTGGCGACGATCCTAAGCTAGTTTCTGGTAAAACAAACGGCGGTCAATCTATGTACGTTATCGCTGAGTTCTGCCGTAAGAAGTAGACGTATCAGTTAAATAGAAAGGCGCTCACTGAGCGCCTTTTTTCATGTACGAAAATCAAATCCCGAACTAACCTACTCACCTATTATTGGTTTAAAAAATGAAAACACATTTTGATTTTCACTTTCAGGAGTCAAGAACATACTATGCCGGGAAAAACTAAGGTTCTTCACGCCAGTAAAATCTTTATAGATGGGTGGATTAGGCTCATTGGGCTTAGGCACATTACCTAAACGCCTGTTCACGAAAGTTTTATGGTTGTATAGATTAGAGAGTTCAAGGATCTTATCTTTCTGATGTGTTGTTACTACAACCTTGTCCCCTTTATCAATCGAATCTATCCAAGCTCGATGACCTTCATTGTCTTCGTCTGCCTGATGCAACAAAACATTATCAAAAGGCATTAACGCATGGTTCAATTCACGATGCTCTTTCGAAAGTTTGAGCACTCGATGTCCCAAACTATGACAAACGAAATTAGCCTGAATATCGCCTTCGGGGAGCGCGTTTGTAAACATCTGGAGGCTTTCACTTAGGTCCTTAGCTGAATGACTAGCATTAGCGCGAGCTTTCCCATACTGTTTTAACTTACGTTTTAACTGCCTTGTTAAGTAACGCCCCACGTTCGGTTGGATCGGAATCCACCCCAAAACAGAACGTACTTTTCCATGGTGTACCGATGGCCATGAAAATGCGATTACATTCACGTCATACAGCTTCCTAAGTTCAAAACACTTTTTGAGGTTCTTATTAAGCGTCTGGTTATTTCCGTGAACAAAAAATACCCAAGGCTTACCATTTGCGTCACTTATCTCATCTTTTAAAAACTGTTGTTCTTGCCCTTTAGGCACTAATCTAAGGGAATACTTTTTAGGCTTACTACCTGGATTAACTTCCGCGCATCTAAGCCTGTGATCTGATTTAGTTAGCTTATTTTTAAATAGGGTTTCTCCGGTTCGATTTGGTCTCACCCCTCGATTAGAAATAAGCAGTATTTTATTAGCCATACTTCCACCGTTGTCTATTTTGCTCTTAGATGAACATTAAAGGCACCTAGCCAAGGTTCATATAGTTAGAGCATCGGTTAATGCAAGATAGTAAACCAACTCGCATATGAAACAGTGTTTTTAGTATAGGCGTTATTTGTAAACCTTTCGCAAGTGCCAGGCATGACAATGGATCTACTCATTATCCCATTAAAGGCTAAAGCGCAAAAAGAAACTGGATAACAGAAACTTAATTGTAATCGAGTGGATGAAATCTATTCGCGAGAGGGTGAGTTAAAGGCTAAGTTCAGATGATGTGATCGGATTAAACTGCGTCGATTACCCCATTAAAACTTATCCAACTCGCTAAAATAGGTTTCAATGATGTGGTCATACTGCCCTTCACTTTTCATGGATTTCAGCTCATTATCGAACGCTTTAATTAACTCTCGATGCTGGTTTAATTTTGAAAACGCGATGTAGCTTGGGGTCGATTCTATTGGTGGGTCCATCAGATGGATCTGCTCACTCACGCCCATTTTAGCTGCAATGCTTCTTGCACCGTATTCGTTACTTGGCCATAAATCGACTCTACCTGATAAGAGCATCAATACACATTGTTCAGTCGCCGTTACGTAGTGAACGGCTTTGAAACGATTGGAGTCAATTACGCCATCTAGCCACTTTCCGTAACTCACATTGCTAACGACACATATTTCCCAATCACTTAGGTTTGTGTAATCCCAAACTAAGTCACTTACCTTTAAAGTCGCCATCGTAATATTCTGTTCGAACAATACTTGCTGGCTATAATCAGCGAAGCGTTCACGTTCTAATGTTTTGAATGCGGTAAAAATGCCATCGGCAGTACCTGATTCGATATAGCTTATCGCTCTACCCCATGGCAAAACTTCAATGGATATTTCCACATCCAACTTAGAGAAAATGGCTTCGACCAAACGGACTGCGACTCCGTCTATTTTATCTTCGTGAACTTCAATGTAAGGCGGATAATCGAGAGTTACCAACTTCAATGGCTCATTAGCAAAACTACAAATAGAAAATAGACAAGTCATGAGGATAAGTTTTTTCATAGATGCTCACTAACCTATGGAATAACACGCTTTATTATTAAGTTTAGTTTGAATGACGCTAATGGTTTGAAAGGTATAGTACTGAAACGCAGAAAAGGCGCATACAGCGCCTTTCGTTTACACAGTGGAAGCTCGTCAATGGTACATCTCTTTACCAAACCGCGTGTGTTTGGCATGCGATGTGATTTTTTTGAACGCTTCTTGATCAAGTTTAAGTAAGGTCTGGTGATCACCAGCCTCTATGTACACTTCATCCAATATGTCGAGTAACTGATCGCACACGACCATCATATTGTAAGCTTCTCCAACCGGCGGGATTGCACCCTCGTCACAATCAGAGAACATGTTGTAGACAGCTTCTTCCTTCATCAGTTGAAACTTGGCGTTAAACTTCGCATTGAGCACGGACATACTGATTTTTTTGTCTGCTGGTAGCACAGCCATCATGTTATGTCCGTCATGATCTTCCAATACCACGGCCTTAGCGACTTGCTTCAAAGGTATTCTTGAAGCAACCGCCGAACTTAGCGATCCGTTACTGTGTACATGTTCAACTGTTTTATAGTCAATATCATGCGTCTGTAGGAACTGATTCAACCTTGTTGAGATAGTCATAGACCCTCCTTGGCTCTCTAAAGTAAAACGTACTGTAGATATGAGCGGTAATGTCTTTAACAGGGTTAAGTATAGCGCTTATATATAGCATATTCGGTACACTAACCTTAGCGCTCTACTTTTCCTGCTACGGTCTGAAGCGGTACGAAGGAGCGGGATGTAGTAACCCAAGCTGCGAGCACGTCATAATTTTTCGCAGCTATGTCGATAGTCCATTTACCATCGGAAGAACGCTGCTGGTGTTGTTCTAATACCACAAAGCTGTGATCAAGCTGTTTTCCTCGGTTTTCACCCGCTTTTACTTTGCTCGTTCGACTTGTGGCAATCGCTACTAATGTTAAGTCGAGCTCATGAGCTTGTTCGTACGTGACTTTTACTTGATTTCCTTCTAGTGACATCGTCAGCCTTAGCGAATCACTTTGGTTCGCTTGAGGTAATGATTGATCAAGCCAATTGAAGAAACCACGCCACTCTTTTCCATCTACTACAAACCCTGGCGTGTATACACTGCTTACCACCCCATACTTTCTATAGAGTTGTTGGCGCAAAGTGAACGAGGGTTGAGCGTATGGATCTTTCCAACCGAGATAATCCCAATAGTCGACATGAAACGCCATTGGAATCGTTTCAACCCAAAGTTCTGATTCACCATTCAAGTTTGATAAGTATTTATCAGCAGGAGGACAACTCGAACACCCTTCAGAGGTGTAGAGCTCAATGATTTGCGCAGGAGCACCGCTGTGCGACCAAGTCTGCGCAGTAACCACCGAACTCAAAGAAACGAGTGGTAGTAGAAATGACAATGCTTTAAACGATTTCATCAGAGGCCCTTTATTTAACGTGGGTAACTAAAGAGACCGCAGTAAACCTTGAAAAATTTCTAAAAAAAACGCCAGCATAACTGCTGGCGTTTTTTAGAATTCGGATGCGCTATTATGATTAACGGTATAAACCGATATCTTTTTGCATGTGACCAGATAGGTCGTTCGCGTAGTAGCTGCGTGGTGCGCTGTTGTCTACGAAAAGAACATCTAGAATGTGTGCAATCAATCCTTTGAAGTTAACCGAGTAGGTCTTCTTATCCATAGAGTTAGGAACAGCGATAGTATTCATTTGCATTGCTTGAGCCATGATTGCCTCTCTATAAATTTGTTAACGTGTTTCGTTTTGTTGAGATGAATATTAGTCGTTTTTTTTATGGTTAAAAAATGACAAAAATTGAACCTTCGCATTAGTTTATCTAATCAAACAACAAATTAACAATTGCCAGAAATTCAAATTCACACCAGGCGCATAAATATTCATAACAAACCTAATTAGATGAATATCGTACAAACACTACGCTCAATAAGATGATTGGCATCACAATATATTAACAATAAATAATTTATTGATGACACCAATCAACCATAATTCCCCTACTTTTAAATTAGTTTTATTAGGTATTAATTCGATTGATCAATCATTGATTTCTTACTATAGACCGAAGCAATTACCGCTACAGACATCACACTAATAAGTACAGTTAACGATATTACAGTCGGGATTTCCCATGAAGTGCCCACAAGTAGCATTTTCACACCAATGAAAACCATGATGAAAGATAACGCTGGTTTTAGGTAAATAAACTTGTCCATCATCCCTTGGAGAACAAAGTACAATGAACGTAACCCTAGCAATGCGAATACATTAGCCGCTAATACTAAGAACGGTTCACGAGTAACAGCGAATATTGCAGGGATCGAGTCTAATGCAAACATTACGTCCATCACTGCGATTACACCGATAACTAAAACCATTGGCGTCACCACCCATTTACCCGCTTCTTTTACCATTAGCGAGTTGCCGTGGTAGCTTGAACTCACGTTAACGAACTTACGGATCAGTTTCTCCGGATAAGGGCTAACTGTTTCTTCACCTTTATCGAAAGCTAACTTAAAGCCCGTCCAAATAAGGAAAGCCGCAAACACATACAACACCCAGTGGTACTGTTCTAATAGTTGCGCACCGACCGCTATCATTACAGCCCTGAGGATCAATGCACCGATAACCCCCCACAATAACGCACGCGGGCGCAAATGCTCCGGCACTTGGTATTGCGAGAATATGATGGCAAAGACGAACAGGTTGTCGACACTGAGCGATTTCTCAAGCAGATAGCCAGTTATAAAAGAGACAACCGCTTTCTCTGCACTGTAGTCACTTCTCGGCGCATAAACGTCCCAAAAGAAATAAATACTTGCCGCAAAAACAAATGCGAGTAAGAACCAAAATACGCTCCAAATCGCAGCTTTACGGATCGCAATATTCCCACCACGAGTTTGATAAATGTCGATAGACACTAACACCAACGTCAGTAGGAAAAATCCGATGTAAGTCATCGAGCTTGAAGATACTACAGCGTGCTCCGCTGCATTGTTTATAACAGATAAGGATTGTGTTGAGTTCATCATTCCTCCGGGCGGAAGAACTGTGTAGTAGACCTTCCGCATACAAAACATGCCGAAATACCATATGTACTTCAGCGTTGAATGCGTTGGTCTCGTTGAAGTGGAATTTATCCACCTTTACTTACCGGATAAGCTATTCGCTTAACGAGATGACGATAAGTAAACTTGCGCTAACTACTCCCCAAACAATTGGATAGTATTCCTGAAAACCGGACTCGTCTAGCTTTATTTTCGTTCAAAAAACAAAAAGGAGCACACTGCTCCTTTTATGTTTTTTAACGGTTAATACCATTTATTAAATGAATAATTAACTCAGAATCTCACACGCCAGCTAGTGGTACAAAGTAGACCAATGCCGACCATGCAGATACCCAACCAACCACTACGGCGGTATCAACCCAGTCCCTATTCCACATACCCTCTCCCTAACCCAGTTAAACACTATCGTCTTCTAGGTAGTTAAAGGTTATGAGCAAATATTATACCAATGCGGAGGCTAAACAGTCGAAAGAGTGACCTTGGTTAAGCGCGTCTTTATTATCCGTTAAAAATTCAATGAAACAGTCTGCCATCGAAAGGTTGGTCACTGTACCTTCACCGTTCATATCGAGAATAGCGTCATATCCTTCTTTCCCTTTCATCGTGTAAGCTGAAGAGGAACCACGGTATTTCTTATTGTTTTCAACCGGTTGCCAGCCTACATCGTCCAAGTGGATTTTTAAGTCAACAATGCGATCCCCTTTTGGACGCTGGGCATCGTATCGATAACTCAAATTATGAGTATAAGGAAAACTACCAGAACCAGTACCAACCACACCATTGTTTAACGCGTTGTTTATGGCGCCTTCCAACGTAAGTTGCAAAGTCTTGCCGCTTATTTCATAAACACCAATAGGAACGGCAAATGGGAGCAATTTCCCGGCAATATCTGCCACCGAAACATCGCCGACATTAAGTGAATTTCTAACTCCTCCTGCATTATGGATGGCAAACTGCGTTGGGTGGCCTTTTTTATTCATACTATGCACGAAGGATTGAGCGACCAGCGGGGCTAATTGGCTCGGTCCGTTTTCATCTGGAATTCGAACATGTCTTAACTTGCTTGAAGTAGACGCAATGATCTGCTGTTGAAGCTTTCTTACTCTTGGAATGTATTTATCTACAAGTAGGCTCTGAATCTGAGGATCTTTCTTGCAAACCACTACATTAGAATGTGCATTCAAATAATTGCAAGCAAGTTCATGCGCATAATCGGATCCAGTTTCGCTCAAATTTGCATCTAGAAACAATCGACGGCCAAGGAGCAGCTCATTTTTTCCGCTAAATCGAGTTACCAGACCTTCAGCGGAAAACTCGATTTCGCAATGCCCTAAACTCATGGCATGAAACCCAGCCTGAACAATATAGGTATCGCCAACCCTCACTCCATAATCATCATCTTTAGCTAAACCGATATCAGAAAAGTCACCCTGTAACCTGTGACTATGGCCACCAACAATAATACTGATACCTTGTATCTGTTTTGCTAGTTCTAAATCAGCTTCGTAACCTAAGTGGCTAAGCAACACGATTTTGTTGATACCGGCACTGTGTATCTGCTTTATCGTTTCAGTCGCCGTTTCTATTGCATTCGTGAACGGAGTATCAGGGTCAGGGTTTGCTATATCGGCCATCTTATCGAGTGATAATCCGAAAATGGCGACAAGCTCTCCATTAAAGTCTTTGGTGATATAACTCGCGCTTTGCGTTTCGGGCTGGTAAGGCTTGATACTTGGATTGTCAGATAAAGTGAAGGCTTTGGTTTTGTCCTCATTAGATAAGTCCCAGTTGCCCGCTAGCAAAGGAAACTCAATTTTTTTTGCAAACTTGGCAACTGGCTCGTTTCCCATGTCTAATTCATGGTTACCTAATGTCATCGCATCGATCTCTAAAGAATTCAGTAAATCGGCGTTCGCTCTTCCTTTGAATAACGAGAAATACAAGGTGCCTTGAAAGCAGTCCCCGGCATGCAAGAACAAAGTCCCCTTGCCCTGTCGAGTTGCTTCAGATTTGATCTGTTTGAAACGAGTAGCGATGCGTGCGAAGCCACCAGCACTGACATAAGGTTCTATGATGCTGTTGTTCACTTTTAATGATAGCTGTAATGACGTTGGCTCAAAGTAGGAATGGGTGTCGTTAATATGTGCCAGTACCATTTTGACTGGCTTATTCTTTTTAGTCATATTTTCTCTCTCTTTTTCCCTTCCATACTAAGAGGAGAATCATGACAGAATCGTGAATTTTATGAAACTTAACTGCAAAGAAATTTCTTATCTTTTTACACGGTCACATTATATAGAGGAATAGAAGGTTAGGTATTTGCGTCACAATTGTGACAACGCCGCCTACGCTGCCGGAATTTATCTATTATGATTAAAGATATCTGTTAGCTTTCAATACATTAGCAGATGAATCCGGTAAGGAGCTGCCTATGCAACTAGAAAGAATAGAGATTTCTGGTTTTCGTGGTATTAAGCGCATGTCTTTGGCTTTCGATGAGCTAACGACTTTAATTGGTGAAAACACTTGGGGCAAGTCGTCCTTACTCGACGCTTTGTCTGTAGTATTGCCTGCCGACGGCGTGCCGTACCAATTCGAAATGCAAGATTTCCACGTTGACTACTCTATTTCTCACCCTCAATCTCAACATCTTCAAATCATTCTTTCACTTAAGGCCAACGACAAAAGCGAGCTAAATGCGGGGCGATACCGCAGGTTAAAACCTATTTGGATAGAAGACGAACACGGTGTGTTCCGGATTTACTATCGAATTAGTGCCACTCGAGAACAATACGAAACAACCACGCACTATGCATTTCTTGATATTGAAGGTAACCCTCTCAAACTTCATCACTCAGAAAAGCTCGCGCAAGAACTTATGACCTTGCACCCAGTGATTCGCTTACGTGACTCCCGCTACTTTGATCGTCCGTTTAACGCAAATTCTGCTCATGTTGGGCAAAATGCTCGCGTAGAAAAGCGAATCGATAATACTTGTCGACGATTACTCGCTATTCCTGGCCACGTAAACAAAGGGGAAATGCGCAGTAGTCTCAATTCGATGCAAAGTTTAGTCGAACATTATTTCTCATTTAAAAGTCAGTCCCGCAAAAATCCACGTAAGCCACGTGATGGCTTGCTCTACTCTGTTGCGCCAAACGATAAAAGCGTCCACCAGATTGTTGAAGAAACACAAAACAAGCAGACGCGCTTGTTGTTTATGGGATTACTCAACGCGTATCTACAAGCTAAAGGACCAACAGAACTTAGACGTTGTGCTCGACCGTTATTGATCTTAGAAGATCCGGAAGGTCGATTGCACCCGACCCACCTAGCCAGAGCGTGGAGTTTGTTGCAGCAACTCCCTATGCAAAAAATTCTCACAACCAACAGCGGGGAATTATTGGCTGCTGTCCCTCTGCAATCTATTCGTCGTTTAGTACGACAATCAGATCGAACCATAGCGACTCAACTTAATACCAATAAGTTCTGTAAAGATGAGCTACGCCGAATCGGATTTCATATTCGCTTTCATCGTTCAGGTGCGTTATTCGCTAGGTGTTGGTTGCTAGTTGAAGGAGAAACAGAAGTCTGGCTGTTTAATGAACTTGCCAATCAATGCGGATTTAATCTTGCCGCGGAAGGCGTTCAGATCATCGAATTTGCCCAATCTGGTTTAAAAGCTTTGATAAAAGTGGCTAAAGCCTTTGGTATTGATTGGCATGTTGTGACAGATGGCGACGCCGCGGGTAAAAAGTACGCTGCGACTGTGATGTCTCAATTGGAAAATGACCAAGCGCGTCATCGTTTAACGGAGTTACCTGATAAGGATATCGAACATTATCTGTATGCCAATGGTTTCGAAAACTTCTTCAAAGATATGATTAAGATCCCTCATGACCATCCTATCCCACCGAAGAAAGTGGTCACAAAAGTGCTTAAGAAACACGCCAAACCCGATTTAGCGCTGGCGATTGTGTCTCATTGCGAAAACCAAGGGCAAGAGTGCATCCCTATCCTTTTAAGGTGGACGTTAAAACGAGTGATTACCATGGCGAACGGCAACACTTAACGCAGGTTCACCAAACACTTCCCTCCCAACAAAAAAAGGCACACCATTTGGTGTGCCTGTACAAATACTTTATACAAATTAATTGGGGGTAATCTTCTGGTGGATAAACAGATATCGCCTAAGCTTGTGCTTTCTTAGTCGACAGTTTGATTGTCTGTTTATCTTCATTTGAAGACTGATTTGATTTTTCGTGTAGCCAAAGTCCACTCGCTTTCATTAGATACCCGAAGACACCGCCGACCAATAATGAAGGAACGACTAATTGCCAATCACCACCGGCCGCAAATGTTGCACAAGAGCCAATAAACGTACCAGGGATATATCCCAACCACGCTTGTTTCGCTTGTATACACATAAAAAATGCGACAACTGCAGTAATCACGTATCCAAGAATTTCTAGACTAGCGAAAGTTGAGCCGTGGATAATCACCATAGCCCAGAACACACCCGTCATATTCGTTAGCAAACTACCCGCTAATCCCTTTATGCCGCCCGTAGGCGAAGCGAAATAACTGGTACAGCCCAAAAACCCAGCCCAAGATAATAAACCAAATGAAATGGCTATCCATCCCCAAAGACCGGACAAAATACCTGTTGTTAACGATATAGCGACTAATGTACTCATACTTTTTCTAAGCCGTAGGCGAACTACTGAACTTAGCCTCACATAAAATCAAGCGAATATACTATGTGAACTTTACAAATTATCAGGTGATATAAATCACATAAACTATGTATCGCACGTTGTACTTCTCATAAGTATTTATACGCAATCGTTAAAACAACAGATTTAGTTATCAGTAAAAATTAGAAGATTGCTGGTTTGCTTTTCATCATACGCTTACCTTCGCGTTTTATGCATTCAGCTAGTGGGTTTTCGGCCATGTCTGCACGCCAAATGAATGAGAGTGTTCTATCCATTTCTAGCTCAGGAACATTAAGCGCGACCAATAAGCCCGCTTCAATAAATCGTTCGACATCTAGATAAGGTAAACATGTTAGGTATTGCCCGTTCGCAACGAGGCTACGCAGCACCGGAACGTGTTCATATTCGCGCCACACATCAAGATCTGCGATTAAATGATGTATTGAACTATCAAAAACTTTACGAGTTCCCGAGCCGTGTTCACGTAGCACCCATTTTGCCTGCTCCAACTGAGCCAAACTCACTTTATCACGCTTGGCGAATGGATGGTGCGCGGATGCAACAACAGTTAAATGGTCTTGGCACCAGACTTCCTGATGGATCCTATTGTCATCGCACCGCCCTTCAATCACACCAAGATCATATTTATAGTCGAGCACACCATTGATTACGCTTTGGGTACTTTTCACGCCAAGGTCGATACGCATCTCCGGAAAGTCGTTATCAATGATACTGATAAGGTCTGGAACTAAGTGTTCCGCTGGGGTTTGGCTTGCACCTAAGCGAATTTCTCCACTCAACAAATGCTGTTCATAAAAGCCCATTTCTATCTGTTGGGCATCTTGTAACAATCGCTTAGCTTTCGGCCTTAACCACATCCCCCAATGTGTTAATGCCATTTGCTTCCCTTGCCTTTCAAACAAAGGCCTGCCGAGCATCTTTTCTAACTGCGCTAATGACATACTGGTCGCAGATTGTGTGAGCGCCAGTTTATCCGCAGCTTGACTAACACTTCCTGAATCGGCAACAGCGTCAAATACGGTGAGTTGTTTCAATGAATATCGCAATCTTTCTTCCCTAGCCAGCCTGACATTTTTTAATTCTACAGCTCTGATTCCACTGTATTTATGAGCAATTGATTTCATTTTACTTGCCACAAAAACTATATCAATAAATTTGATGAGCATTCTCAAAATTATCAATTTTACCTCTACCTACATTCCTCTTAATCTGGTTTGGCAGGCGAGAAATACTCCACTGCACTCATATTAAACACACCACTAGGACGGTTATGAAATATAACTTGAGGACTTGTTATGAAAGGTAATTTGAGGAGGGGTTATGGCTACAAACACTTCTGAAAATCATCAACTTTTTTCACCAAAAGAAATGATGGCGGAGGCTGAGAAATACGCGCTAAGTAAAGCGAATAAAACCAGTAGCATGACATTTAGTTTAGCGATCATGGCTGGCGCTTTTATTGGACTCGCATTTTTATTCTATATCACAGTCACAACCGGAAGCGCCGATGCTGGTTGGGGGCTTAGCCGACTTGCCGGAGGCATCGCATTCAGTTTGGGATTGATCCTCATTGTGATATGCGGTGGCGAGCTTTTTACTAGCTCCGTGTTGTCGAGCATTTCATGGGCTAATAAGCAGATATCTTTTTCTAAAATGTTATCGATTTGGGGAAAGGTATACCTAGGCAATTTCATTGGCGCGATGTTTTTGCTTGCTTTGGTCAGTGCAGCTGGTCTTTATCAACTGGATCACGGCCAATGGGGCCTTAACGCTCTTAATATTGCTCAGCACAAACTCCATCATAGCCCAGTACAGGCTTTTGCATTGGGTGTTTTGTGTAACCTTTTGGTTTGCCTAGCAATATGGTTAACGTTCAGTTCTGCAAATGCCATGACTAAAGCCGCGATGATCGTGTTACCCGTAGCCATGTTCGTCAGCACAGGTTTCGAACACAGTGTAGCTAACATGTTCATGGTTCCACTCGGCATCACGATTCAAAATTTTGCCCCTAATACTTTCTGGGAGCAAATTGGTATGTCGGCAGCACAATACAGCGACCTCAACATACATCAATTTGTCACGGCGAATCTTATACCTGTAACGCTCGGGAATATCGTTGGCGGCTCCGTGTTAGTTGGGCTAGCTAACTGGAGCATCTATCGTCGCCCGCAACTAAAAGCAACAAACATTACATCTATTACACAGACAGCAGATACCACGTCGGTTAAGGAAACACCTATGAACGCTAAAACTCTTATAAAAGAAATCATGAACACTAAGCCAGTAACACTAACCGCTGAAATGCCAACAACTGACGCGATAGATACTCTGCTTGACGCTAATATCACTGGTGCACCTGTGTGTGACGTCGTTGGGCGTTTGGTCGGTTTTTACTCTGTTCACGATGTAATGGTGGATTTGTGGTGCCAAGACTACATTCCAGTAAAAGGCCAAAAGGTTGTGGATTTAATGAGCCGTGACGTCATTGCTATTAGCGCGACTGATAATCTAGTTGATGTCGCTGAATTCCTTTGTATCGACAATGAGCGGTTATATCCAACATCAAGCATGGGAATTGCTACTCGTCTAACAAGCTTGTCACTAGAAGAGCGAGCAAAAGCGATGAAAGTAAGTCAACCGCATGTATTACCTGTACTGGAAAATAGTGTCTTAGTCGGTGTGATTTCTCGTGAGTTAATCATGAAAGCATTAAGACCGATCTATGGCGAGCGTTTACATGCAGTAAAGACTAATGAATTAGAATCCGCATAATTCATTAGTGGCTGAACAACAAAGAATAGAAGATGCGCGAACAATTAGTTCGCGCATTTTCTACATATGGCGAATAGATTTCTCGCTTGAACTCGAATTAATTACCATATATCGTTCGCAATATTTTTGATTTATGGTATTAATGTTTATGCGAAGGTTAGGTCTTCTAAGCGTATTAGTCGCAATCACCTCAAATTCTGTGCTAGCTGGCCCGTCAGTTGGTCATCAATTTACAGTGGCGTATGATTTCGTACGCATTGATAAAGAAGGTTTTGAAAAAAGTAGCCTATTTTCAGATAGCTATAATGACACTATTGCCGATTTCTTACGTCCTTCAACTCTTGGTTATAGCTATTTTCCATCAGTATTTTTCGGGTTAGAAACCAGTTATTCAAAAGCCCAAAGCCAATTTACTGATGGTGAAACAATGACCACTGTCAAAATTAAGTCCTATAAACTGGGCGGTATCATCAGGCAACCTTGGAACTGGTTACTTCCATACGCGAAAGCGGGTATCAATTACTTCGAAACAAATGAGCGAGTAGATAGCCACTCTGATCGTTCAGATTGGTCAGTCAATAACTATTATGGAGTTCGCCCTTACTTTGGCTTAGGTGCGAGTGTATATATACCAATTTTTAATACTGGGCATGAATTTGAGTTAGGCGCTGAGTACAGTTTTCAGCCTTACAGCCACGGCTATTCCATAAATTCTATCTCGACAAGTTTCCAGTACCACTTCTAATTAGTGTTCCTGACACGTAAAGTGTTTCAAACTTGACTACTCCCCCTCTTTTCGAAAGACAGACTAGTGAAACGCCATAGCTAATCTGTCTTTCAAACATAACTCAAAAGCAATGAGTAGCATAACCTTTGAGTAATCATCACCACACATCACTTTCCTTATTAGTACGACGCTCCCTTAAATACTGTAAATCACTTGAAATGTTACCCGAACAAAATTAAAGTACGACATACTATATGTAATTTAATGAGATTGTATCTGTGCGTCTATTTGTTGTTATTTTGAGCCTATTCCCTACTTTGTCGTTCGCAATCGACAAAACCGGACATAACTTACACATAGCGTATGAAATAACAAAAATACACAAAGAAGGGATCCCGAGAGACTCTTTACTCTCAGAGAGTTATGTGGATTCATGGGAACATCTACTCTACCCATCAGCCATAGGCTACAGTTACTACCCTAGTATTTTTTGGGGATTCAAATCTAGCTATTCTTTAGCGTTTGGCAGCCTTGACGGCGATGAAGGTTATATTGATGTACGATCTGAATCGCTTAAATTTGGCGGCGTCGTAAGGCAGCCTTGGAGATGGTTGTTACCTTATATAGAAGTAGGGGTAAATTCTTTTCAGCTTAAAGCGTCGCAAGGTTCAACAAACGAAAGTGACCGCGGTATCAAGCCTTACGTTGGTTTAGGAGCGAGCGCTTTTATGCCTATATTTAATACTGGACATGAGTTCGAACTTGGTTTCGAGTATTCATATCAACCTTACACTCGGGGCTACTATGTGAGTTCGATATCCACCAAAATCAGCTATCATTTCTTTTAGATAGATTCCCCCATACCTACCTAAATAGGCAAAGTTTCTTCCCTATAAAGTGCGGTTACTACGTTGTGGTAGTCTATACAACAATATAGAATACGATGTACCAATAATTTCCGTTATGATATACTGTGCGCATTCTACTTATTATCTTTGGAGTTCTTTTTTCATCTCTTTGTTCTGCCCGCATGGACAGCCATCATCAATTCCACATTGGATTTGAACGCTCCCGAGTAGACAAGAATGGAGCTGAGGGTCAAAGAAAGCTTGAAGATATAGAAGAACCAACCCCTATTCCATTCCCAACCCTAATCGGTTACAGCTACTTTCCCAATGTATTTTGGGGAATGGAGGCAAAGTACTCCTTAGCGTATGACCATATCCTTGACGGGAACACAAAATCAAAAGTAACGCTAAACTCTTTTCATTTAGGACTAGTTGTTCGGCAACCTTGGTTGTGGCTACTTCCATATGCCAAGCTAGGTGGGACCTATTATGAAGGGGAAGAAAATATTAGCACCGATGGTGTATTTATTTCCCAAGACAAATTCCATGGTGTACGGCCTTACGCAGGAGTTGGCGCGAGCGTATATATCCCAATATTTAACTCGGGCCATGAACTAGAGCTTGGCGCAGAGTATTCATACCAACAATTTGGTCACGGATACTCAATCAGTTCGATAAAAACTTATATTAGCTATCATTTCTTCTGATCGACTTTGTTGAGCTGGGAGGCCCCATGTTTTCTACATGCACAGCTAAACAGATCAAAAAAGGCGCAAACGAATTTGCGCCTTTATTTATGCTAGAGATTTTCTCTAACAATCGCGTTGGGAATTACTTCTTCACGCCTTCAACATGAAGTTCCATGTCTACGTAGCTTGATGCACCCATCACCGCGATATCGAAGTCCGCTAGTTCTAGTCGAGTTGTTCCGTTGAAGCCAGCACGTTCACCGCCCCATGGGTCTTGACCAGCACCGATGAATTCAGCTTCGATAGTAATTGGCTTTGTTACACCGTGAAGTGTTAGGTCACCCATTACGTCTAGTTTACCGTCGCCTTTATCAACAACTTTAGTACTGTTGAAAGTAGCGTTAGAGAACTTACTCGCATTGATAAAGTCTTCGCTGCGAATGTGCTTATCACGTTCAGCATGGTTTGAATCCAAGCTGCGAGTATCGACTGTTACGTTAACTTTTGAAGCTTCAACATTACTTTCGTCAAAAGAGAAGTCACCCTCAAATTTATTGAAACGGCCTTTAATGAAGCTGTAACCAAGGTGGCTAACTTTAAAGTTAATTGATGCGTGAGCACCTTTTGTATCAATTACGTAATCAGCTGCATTTGCTGCGAAAGGCATCGCCATTGCGAAAGCTAATCCAGTAGCAATAATTGATTTTTTCATTTTGAAACTCCTATCATTTTTCGTAGCGTATCGTCTTTATCGATAATGTGATGTTTAATGGCAGCTAAAGCATGGGTAACAGCCATAATAATCAGTCCCCAAGCTGCGTAATAATGAATTGAACCAGCGAGATCTGATTGATTTTCAAATAGCTCACCAGCACCTGGTACAGTAAACCAGTCAAATACTTCGATACCTCTGCCATCAGAAGTCGAAATCAGATAACCAGATACAAATATCAAAATCATTGTTAGATACATAACGCCGTGAACGATTTTCGCAGCCACGACTTCGTATGGTTTACCTTCCACCTTTGGTGACGCCGTCACACTCTTCCACACATAACGTGCGATGGTGACCACAGCAAGAATAATTCCGACCGAGCGATGCCAATGAGGAGCTGTCTTATACCACTCACTGTAGTAAGTCAGATCAACCATCCATAATCCAACACCAAACAGTCCGAAGATTGCCAAGGCTGAAAGCCAGTGGAACATTCTTGAAACAGCGTTATAGTTCTTTACATTTGTATTCATCATTAAACCGCGTATTAAATGCAAATAAGAATAATTAGTTATTTGCAATGTACCTTAGCCCTTGTTCTTGAGATACATTATTTACCAAGCTTTACATTTAGGACAGCAGACTAGCTTAACCAAGTCATTCAAAATTTTCGAACAAGTGCTCTGGCGAGTCGCTTTCCCTAGATTTCTACAACCTTTTCAATCTCATACAGTTCGTCGGCAATGTTCATCATTTTGGTTTCAATGACCTGTTGGGCGTCGGCAACACCTTGGTTATAGTAGACCGCTCCAAACTTTTTGCTTATAAAATCCAAAAGGAACTCGGCGTCAAACTGGCCAATGTCTACATCTAGCTCATCTTGTAAATACGTTTGAAGAGCCTGTGTGAGTGATTGTTTCTGGCTACTATCAAGTTCTATGGTCATGTTTATTCTCAATCAAATGCATATCATGTCTACATTTTCACGCATTACTTCTGTTAACGCACTAATACTTAATGAAAAAATATATTTTTGATGCGCTGATCAAGAACTCAGTAGTTAGCGCTATTACTTTACCGTTGGCTTGCCTATCATGCTTATCTCGTATGCCTTCAATAACCATGTATAAGGATTGTCATTGTTATTAGATCTCGTCATAAAAAGTGTGAATCAATTCCAAGATGACTGCTTAAAGTTGTGTGAAAGGCACTACCCTACCGTTCACAACCAAGGCATCAGTGAGCACCATATCGGCAAAGCGTTTGCGCGAAGGATGGAAAATACCTTTACTAGCTTTAACCACCCTTGCGTTATACAGCCCATTGAAACCCTAGAATCTCCTGATCTACCCCATAATTTCAGGGTCACGTCTGATATTGGAACAGTATGGATAATCACTCACCACATGGTAAGTGCAGGAAAAACATGTCGAAAAAAACTATTAAGTGATATTCGGGAGTGGCAACTTGAATATGGTTATGCAATTCAACCAAATGATCTCTTGATATTAATCAGTGACCATTGGATCGGCCGGAGTAAAAATAGCAGAGAACTATTACACTGGTGGATGGGCGATTTGCCAGATCAAATTAATGAATATAGTGAACAAGGCATTACATTATATAAGAGTAACTCTCAATTAGCCCACTCATTATCTGATGGCTTTAATATAAGTCCGTGTTTTATAAAGTTTGGACACCCACTAAAACGTTCAACGAATAAACAACTTGTCCGCAAATATATCCAATTATATGCGGTTCTTCAGTGGTAAAGACCTTAATTTAGGCGTAGGTATTTATATAGCTCCCCTTATAATCTTTCTGCAAAGTTATTCACCTATAGCCCCCGCCACCAATATGAAACAGCATGTACTATCACTTTTATATGCATCAAAATTCAACATTTGTGAATTATGGTATCAATGTAATATTTTCAATGTGACAGATTAAGAATGAAACATGGAAGTTTGAGGTTTGTCTATAAAGCACAACAATTCATGATATTTTTCGAGCCTAGTATTTACTCAATAGCGACTAAATTGATAAACAATTATATGAGCGAAATGTTATTTGATTCTTCTAAAGCAAATTTTGTTTCGATAAATCATTATGTTACCAGCCATCATTCGAAGCAGGTAATACGCTCTGAATAAAGAGGATATTTTCTTGGGTAAAAAACAGCCAATGATTATATATTTTTATGGATTGACAAAATAACCACACGTGCCAATATTGTGACACTTGGTTAGACAATAGTAGAACAACACTATTGTCATGTTTTACTAGTAGCGTGCTAAATATGATTCTATCTGATAGAAATGAGTTTCTTAATTGCATATTCGTCGACAGTGATATGCAATACATCGCGAGATATAAAAACCTGACGTTAAAAAGTGTTTATCAACCGATATTCGACCATGAAATGAATCAAATCGGTGTTGAAGCTTTAGTTCGAATCAGTAACTCCAATGGCCACGTTATACGCCCTGATCACTTCTTTCACTCTGATAGCACCAATTCATGCGATAAGATAAATGTTGAACGCTTGAGCCGCGTCATCCATATACGAAACTTCTCGCAATCTAACATACGTCATCTCCAGCTATTTCTGAATGTTCTACCAAATGTTGGAGAGCTATTTGCGATAGAAAGCGTCTCCGATAGTCTGTTGACTAAACGTCTTAAAGAATTGAATATACCGAGTAATCAAATCATTATGGAGTTGGTCGAACTCGATGCCAACTGCGAGCTAAAGCTCAAACAGGCGGCTCGCTCACTTTCAGGAAATGGGTTCCAAATCGCCATAGACGACTTTGGTTCCAATGCTTCCACCGAAGCTCGCGTAAAACACATTACACCTAATATATTGAAAGTTGATCGCTCACTAATGCTCGATTACGCACAGGGCCAAACAGAGCAAATACAACTCGCTTTAAAACTGGCTAAACAAATTGGTGCGAAAACAGTAATCGAAGGCATAGAAACTCAGGAACAACTTGAAGCAATGCAGCAGTTAGGCTTTGATATGTATCAAGGCTACCACCTCGCGATGCCCCTCCCTATAGAACTGAGTACGCAAATAGCCATCTAATTAACTTCTGCCCCTTGCTAAACCTATACCCAAATCCCAACCATAAAAAAGCTCAACCCGAAGGTTGAGCTTGGCTAAAGAATCACGAGATTAAAAATCCTTTTATCCGGCAGTGGATGGTTTGATTCTATAAAAGATAGCGAACATCACAGGAACAACGATTAAAGTCAGAACCGTAGCAAAGCCTAGACCCGCCATTATTGTGATTGCCATCGAGCCAAAAAACGCATCGAATACCAAAGGAATCATCCCGAGGATTGTGGTGAGTGCCGCCATGGACACTGGTCTTACACGGCTAATCGCGCTATCGACCACCGCTAAATACGGGTCTTTTCCGCTCGATAGTTCAATGTTGATTTGATCAAGCAATACAATACCGTTTTTCAAAATCATTCCGCTTAAACTTAGTAAACCTAGGAATGCTGTGAAACTAAATGGCATATTACTGCCCAGCAGACCAATTGAAACACCGATGATAGAAAGTGGCACGGTAAACCAGATCACTAAAGGCTTTCTTAACGAATTAAACAGCAGCATAGTGATGATGAACATCAACAAGTAACCCATTGGTAGTGAACCAAATAGCGCTTCCTGTGCGTCTTTTGACGACTCGTATTCCCCGCCCCATTCGATGCTATACCCTGTCGGCAATGGCATTGCTTCAACTTGCGGCTGAATACGGCTGAACAAACTCGCCGCAGTTTCATCGCCCAGCACATCATGGTCTGCAAGTACGGTTAGAGTACGCTTACGGTTTTTACGCTGAATTAATGGCTCGCTCCACTCAAGCTCTACACCGTCGATCACTTGCTCAACTGGAATGTAAGTCTGTAGTGTTGGGCTCCAGATTTTCACATTACTTAGAGATTCGAAATCAAAACGTTCGTCTTCTGGTAATCTAGCGACGATCGGTAACATGTGCGTACCATCGCGTAACAAACCAATAGAGCTGCCACCAAATGCCATTTGTAGCGTGTTGGACAGGTCCGTTTTGGAAATACCTAAACGACGAGCTTTTGATTCATTAAACTGTGGAACCAATTCTTTGGTTCTTTCACGCCAGTCATGTCGAACATTTCGCGCACCAGGGTCAGCAAGAAGAATATCTTCTACTTGTACCGCAATATCACGTAGCACTTGTGGATCAGCACCAATGATGCGCGCTTCAATCTTAGATGCCGGTGAAGGGCCGAATTCCATTAGCTTGAATTGAAAGCTAGGTTGGTCAAACTTGATGCTCAATTCACTGTCTAGTTTTTCAAGCGTTTCAAACATGCTTTTGCGATCGTGGGTACGAACCTGTAGTTGGCTGTACGCTTCGTAACTCTTTTCAGGTTGGTAAGTTAGCGCAAAACGCTGCATACCCTGACCTGTTGAAGTAGTCACAAACTCTACATTTTCTTGTTCACGAATATAGGCTTCGACTTTCTTAGTTTGCTTCACTGTTTCGCGAATATCAGTGCCTTCAGGCATCCACATATCGACGTAAAACATTGGCGTATTTGATGGTGGGAAGAACTGCTGCTTCACCATACCAAAACCTACAACGGATACGGCTAACAACCCCACCATAGCGACAACGGTTAACCAACGGAAACGTAGGCAGAACTTAAGCAACCCGCCAAACACTGTGAATAGAACGCCTTTGTAAGGGTCTTCGTCTTCAACGGCTTTGTCGTTTTCTTTAAGTAATACATTCGCTAAAAATGGCGTTAACGTCAGTGCCGTCACCCAGCTCAAAAATAGTGAATAACACAATACCCAGAATAGCGAGCCCATGAATTCGCCAGTCGCATCTTTAGACAAGCCAATTGGCGCAAAGGCAGTGATAGCAATAATTGTCGCACCCAATAATGGCCACTGAGTTTGCTTAACGATGTCAATCGACGCTTGTAGCTTAGTTTTACCTTTCTTAAGTCCGACTAATATGCCTTCCACGACAACTATCGCGTTGTCTACCAGCATACCCAGCGCGATGATAAGCGCGCCCAACGAGATGCGATGCAGTTCTACGCCGTTATAGTCCATCAAAATGAAGGTACCAAAAACAGTCAGCAGTAAAACAATACCGATAATTAGACCGCTACGTAGACCCATCGCGAATAGCAGTACGACAATTACAATCGCGACCGCTTCAATTAAGCTCACAATGAAATCGGCAACGGACTTATCAACTTCCTGTGCCTGATTGTAAAAGTAGTTCAGTTCAATGCCAGCAGGTTTGATACTCTCTAAACGTTCTAGCTCGGCTTCTAGTGCATGACCAATCTCAACAACGTTTACGCCTGAAGAGAACGCTAAAGCTAAGTTGATAGCAGGCTTACCATTGTAAGTGATAACGTTGCTTGGCTTTTCTTTGATATCACGTGACACTTCTGCCACGTCTTTTAAACGAATTAGATTACCCGTATCGCGGCCATGAATAATTAGATTTTCTAGTTCTTCAACAGAGCTTAGTGTGCCGTTAGGTTTGATCGCTAAACTTTGCCCGTTCAACAATACTTCACCAGACGTCACCACGTTATTTTGTTGTGCTAGTAAGCTCGTTACCGTCGTCATGTCTAGGTTGAGTGCCGCCAAGCGCTCTAAAGACATTTCCACGAAGAGTTGCTCTTCTTGGTCGCCAGCGATACTCACTTTGCCCACACCGTCAACTAGTTCCAGTTCACGCGTTAGGTAATCGGCATATTGTTTCAATTCGATATAATCGAAACCATCGCCCGTCACCATGATCATTACGCCGAATACATCGCCAAAGTCGTCAATGATTTGAACCGATTGAACGCCAGAAGGCAGCGTTGGCTGTAGATCATTAATTTTTCGGCGCATCTCGTCCCAAATTTGCGGCAGCTCATCAGGGCCATAGTCCATCGCCATGCTCACCATGATTTGAGACATACCATTAGACGAAGTCGACGTAATCTTATCGATATACGGTAGCTGTCTAATCTCTTTTTCTAGCGGATACGTTAACTCTTCTTCTACTTCAGTCGACGACGCGCCAGGGTAAGTAGAAATGATCATTGCGTCTTTAATCGTAAATGCTGGGTCTTCTAAACGAGACAATTCTCCAAAAGAGGTAACGCCACCTACGGTTAAGATGACAAGGAATAACCAACTAATTACTTTGTTTTTTATTGAATACTCAGCGATGTTCATTTCGCTACTCCATTAATTTCCATTCCATCACGTAGCTTTCTCAAGTTTGAATTCGCCAAAATATCGCCTTGATCTAACCCAGCAGACACCAATGCACCTTGCCCTGCTATCTTGTCTACAGAGATAGGCGATTGCTTCGCTTCACCATCTATGATCTTCCAAACGTGGAACTGACCATTTTCATTACCAGCTTCCAGAACAGTCATTGGCACTTGGAAACCGCGCACATCACTTAACCCCGCTTTGGCCATATCAACCAATACCGACACACTTGTTCCCGGTAGTACTTCCGGTTGAATTTGTGGCATTTTCAACCAGAATTCATACGTCTTAGAGTCTGGGTGCAACTCGTTGGTGTGTTCTAGATACTCAAGTTCGAATTCACCGCTGTGACCACCAAACGTCGCCATAGGTTTATATCGCTCAGATTTAATATCAGGGTTGAACATTGCGAGCACAGAATCTGAGACATTTACGCGCACGTAAATTTGAGAATCTTGATACACGCTCAGTACCGTTTCACCAGGTGTAATATTTTCAAAGTTCTTCTTAGACACTTCAGAAACTGTTCCACTAAAAGGTGCCGTAAGTTTGGTGTACTTAATATTGAGTTTCGCGCGCTTTAAGTTCACTTGAGCAAGCTTAAAGTTTGCCGTTAGTTCATCCAACTCGGACTGAGATACCATTTTGTTGCCGTACAGTTCTTTACCACGAGCTAGCTGTTTTTCACTTAAATCAAACTGCGACTGTGCGTCTTTTAATTCTTGTGCATGCTTGGTATCAACCAAGGTAGCTAGTGTTTGACCTTTGGTTACGTGGTCACCATTTTCGACAAGTAACTCACTCAACTCTCCTTCAATTCTGAAAGCCAATGGCGTTAGTTCTGCAGGCATAACTTGACCATTGAATTTACGAATTTGGCTAACTAACGGTGCACCCACCTCAAAAGTAGATAGCGTTAATGGGTTCAGTTCACGATGTTCGACTTCGTTATTACAACCTTGTAGGACAAGCGCTGAACTTAACATCAATGCAATATGGGAAAACTTCATTAGATACCGCCCTCACGAGTCCATGTCGTCACTTGCTGCCCTTCCACTAGAGCATTGGCTCCAGCTGCGATAAGTTGATCACCGGCACTGACACCAGAAATGATCTGACCTTGTTCATTCAAGGCAACTTTTACTTTTTCTACCGTTTTTGTTTCAGGCTCATAACGCCAAAGCTTGCCAAACTCCTGGCCTTTTTCTAACCATGCTGATTCAGACACATCAATGCCTAGGTCTTTGTTTGGCTTAAGGACTTTTACTTGCGCTGTCATACCCGGCAACAAGTTCATTTCTCCGTTAGAAGAAATAGAAACAGTCGCTTGGTAGCTATTGGTGTCTGTATTTGGTTGAGTAGAGATCTCTTTGAACTTCGCAGGAATTTGAATAGCTTGATGACTGTCCATGACCACCCACATTGGAGACGTCAAAAACTCAGACAAATCGCGGTTTTCTAACTGGGAAACTGGAATAGAGAAAGTGGCATCCATATTAGCGTCATCCACGATATTCAAGATTGGCTGTGAGCTACCTACTACTTGCGCCTGCTTACCAAAAACCATTGAAACCACACCATCATAAGGTGCGATTAGCTTGGTATATCCAAGGTTGGTTTTCGCTTGCTGCTGCTCAACTTGTGCAGTAACAAAGTTGTTTTGACGCTGGTCATAAAGGTCGGCGCTGATCAGGTTCTTCTCAAATAACTCTTTTGCTCGAACGTACTGTGCACTAGCTAAGTCGTATTGAGCTTGAGCCGCTTCAACCGCAACTTGATAGTCAGTTTGGTCAAGCAACGCTAAAAGCTGACCTTTCTTGACCACTTCACCCATACGCACTTGGACACGGTCGATTTCACCACTCACTTGGAATGACAATGACGCCCTTTCCGTTGCATCGATGTTTGCAATGTAACTATCGAAATTGACTTTCGATACTTCAGGAACTTGTATGGTTTTTACTGGCTTGATCACCAGTTCGTTTTCTTCGGATTGCACTTTATTGCAACCCACCAGCGAACTACTGAGCAATAGTACGCTTACGGCTGTGACCGCGACTTTTATAGACAACGAAGGCTTCATCTTTGAATCTCCAATTTGTAATTATTATTTACTACACAGTCGGGCAGTATATTGGAAATATTGTTTTACACAAGTTTTACTTTCCACCTGTGTAATATTTTTTATTTTGACAAAAAGCGTGTAGAATCTGGTAAAAGTCCCGAACTTGAATGAATTGTTGATATGACAGAAAAAAAACAAGGCAGAAGAAGTGCTAAGGCAGCAGAAGAGACGAAGTATCAAATACTTTCAGTTGCTGCCGGTATGTTTTGCGATCTTGGATACGAGCGAGTATCACTAAGAAACATCAGTGAAAAGGCTGGCGTGTCGCACAGCTTGATTCGCCACCACTTTGGTAGCAAAGAGAAGATTTGGCACAGCATTAGCGACAATCTGCACATCTATTTTCAGAATTACATCGCTCACATCGTCAAAGAATTACCAAAAGACGTCACGCCAAATATCTCACTGTATCTATTTGTGATGCGTTTGATTTCAAACATGATCTACACCAAGCGTCCGATGCAATTGATCGCTGACGCCGTTCGTCAAGAAGATGCGCTATTTGATTACTTTATCGACAAGGTCGGTGACGTTGAGGCGCTAATTAACGAACTCGCAGAACGCTATAACGAAGAATACCCTGATAAGGCGATTAAGATTTACGAGATTAAATGGCAAATGATCATGTACGCGAATGCTGCGGTATGCATGACGCCATTTTTGAAAGATACGTGGAGCGAAGAAACGGACGACTTAGATGTGTGTGTAATGAAACACTGGGAAATGTTCAATCAGCAAATGATCCACACTTTTAACATCAGCGATGAGTGGGTCCTTAAGCCAAATACGCTAGAAGAACTCGTCTACGACGTTGAATGCGAATGGAAATGTAATAAGGAGTCAGACTGCTAGCCTGACTCCCTTTAGTGGTTTCTACTTTCTACGAGATTGGCCGCGACCTTGATGTATTTTAAGTTTCGCTTTCATTTTGCGTTTATCCGCAGAGCGACCTTTACGTTTGGGTGAGCGGTCTGTGTCGATTTCTTCGATAAGGCTAGGTTCAAACCCTTGCAACCATTCTTGTGGCAGTCTTTTATCAAGTAAAGTCTCGATGGCTTCCAAAAGATATTCTTCGTCTCGGCTCATCAACGAAACGGCCAACCCGCTATTTCCAGCGCGCCCCGTTCTTCCAATTCTATGAACGTAATCTTCAGCCTTGTACGGCATATCGAAGTTAACCACTTGCTCAAGTTGCTGGATGTCCAACCCACGAGCTGCAACATCGGTCGCGATAAGCGCTCTTACCTTACCTGATTTAAAATCATCCAACGCTTTTTGTCTCGTACCTTGGCTCTTATCACCGTTTATCGATGCCGCTTTAATGCCATCTAACTTAAGCTCTTTAACTAACGCATCGGTACCTTGTTTGGTTTTGGTAAACACTAACACTTGCTGCCAGTTCTTAGACCCGATCAAGTAAGCCAACAGCTCGCTTTTGCGCTTTTTGTCTACTGGATAAACAATTTGAGTGACCGTTTCAGCGGTGCTGTTGGTTGGAGTAACTTGGATCTCTGATGGGTTATCCATCATACGATGTGCAATGGCTTTGATCTTATTATCAAAGGTAGCGGAGAAGAACAGTGTTTGGCGTTCTTCATTCATGCGCTTCAAGATACGCTTGATGTCCGGCATGAAGCCCATATCGAGCATTCGATCTGCTTCGTCGAGAACCAAAGTTTCTGTTTGGCTGAGCATAATGTTCTTAGTAAACATGTGATCAATCAATCGCCCAGGTGTAGCAACTAGAATATCAGCACCCGCTTTTAGATTGTCGGTCTGCACTTTCATGCTAGTGCCGCCATAAGCAACAACAACTTTTAAATCTGTACCTTGCGAGTAGCTCACTAAATTATCATACACCTGCTGTGCCAATTCACGCGTTGGCACTAAAACCAGCGCCCGAACTAATTTCGGGTTTGGAATAACGTTATTTTTTGTTTCTATCAAGCGCTGAATAATTGGCAAACCAAAGGCAGCAGTTTTACCAGTACCCGTTTGCGCACCTGCTAATACATCCTGACCTTGTAATACCAGAGGGATAGCCTGCTCTTGAACGCTGGTAGGTTGCGTAAAGTTCAACTCAGACAAGGTATCAAGTAAGTGAGAAGACAAACCAAGTTGGTCGAAAGGTTTTACAGCATCAGACATAATAAATAAGGCTCAATAGAAATTAGCCGCGAATTGTAGCAAAACTCATGAAATCAGGCACTATTTTGTCGCTGAAACTGTCTCGCTTTTTCTAGTATGTCGGGATAAATGGCCGTAAAGCTACCCTGTAACAAATCATAGTGTCGCTCTAAGGTTAAATAACATTGCTCTAACGGAGCGAGCCTCGGTCTACGCTTTGCCATACGCTCTAGCACTAGCTCAATGGAGGACACATTCTTGTACGATTCTAACCAATTGTGCTCCCACATACTTCGGTGCACCAGTTTAAATCGTTCCGGCCAATCTTCTTTCAATTCTTGGTCTATTGTCTGATGAGCAGACCCGCAAAAATCGCCTAGCCCTTTATCGTGGTAACGTGACCAATTCTTTGCCAAATAGTGATCCCAAAATACATCCAACGCTATTGGAGCAAACCGACGAGTTGAAGTTGGGAATAGCTGTTTTGATTCTTTCGCTATCGGGTGAGAATCCGTGTAACTGTCAACAAAGCGATGAAGTTTAATGCCGGTAGCAAACTCAGAATTGAATTGTTTGCTCGGATCGCCTTTTACGAAATCGCCTAATAGGTTACCGGCGAGGCTACTGGAACAATGTTCTGCGATATGGAGGTGGGCTAAGTAGTTCATTAAACCTCATTAAAGTCATCAATCATGAGTAATCATAATCTACTTTAACGAGGCATGAGATAAGAAATACCTTTTCGGTATTAATTAGATGTTTTAGTCGTTAAAACTTTCTTCGGAATGATTTGAATTTGCTTGCTGATAATCAGCTAAATTGATCCCAATTTCCATAGCATCAAGCAATTCCAAGCTTTCTTCATTTACATATTGGTCACTCATATCGACCTCTCTATTCCATTATTGTAAGACAATGCGGTGAGTTCGAGTGAACTCGGTAATACACTCTCATTGTTACTCAATATATATGACAGTTTCGTGTCATAAAGAAGCAAATCAGTATGTATCTATGACTCACATCATGGTTAATCGTTTGCTTAATCACTCTCCCCACTAGAATCCAAATGATGTACATTTTTAATTACACCTATCGTTAAATAATATGGACATTAGGTTGATCTTGGGAGTTATATACTGCAAAATCTCCAAAAAGTAGAGTTTGAGTGATTATAACAGTCAAAAACTACGATTAATTCGCTAAAACAACCCACTAACGTAAAGAATAATATACACATGACTAAATCAAAGGTTTTCGGCAGTACTTTGATCATTGCAGGCACCACTATTGGTGCAGGTATGCTCGCTCTCCCTCTAGCTTCAGCAGGAATTGGTTTCACTACCTCTCTATTCATCATGTTTGCACTCTGGATGCTAATGGCATTCACCGCGCTATTAATGGTGGAACTGCATCAATACGCTGACAGCAAAGCGACACTCCATACTCTGGCTGAGAGTATTCTTGGAACAAAAGGAAAGTGGATAGCGAGCTTTTCGGTAATGTTTCTATTCTACGCACTGTGCGCGGCTTACATTGCAGGTGGTGGTGCTCAGTTTAATCAAAGGTTGATTGATTTGGCGGGCATTGAACTTGATTCAACTATTACAACGATAATTTTTACGCTATTAGTCGCGACCGTGGTCACTATCGGTACGCACAGTGTCGACAAAGTGAATCGCGTACTTTTTGCTTGTAAACTGATTGCAATGGTTGTGGTATTAAGCTTCCTTGCTCCAAACATTTCATCACAATACTTATTGAGCATGCCGCTTCAACAAGGCTTGATCGTGGCAGCAATCCCGGTTGTATTCACTTCGTTTGGCTTTCACGGCAGTATCCCTTCTATTGTTAACTACCTAGATGGTGATGTTCGTTCGCTACGTAAAGTGATGATTGTTGGCTCTGCACTGCCTTTGGTTATCTACATTTTCTGGCAATCAGTAACACTTGGCGTTGTTAGCCAAGATCAATTACTCCAAGATTCGAGCCTAGGTGCCCTTCTTGTTACTCTGTCTCAAACCGTTCAGCAATCTAATTTGAGCCACATTGTGGGTGTATTTGCCGACTTAGCACTACTGACTTCTTTTATCGGTGTGAGCCTAGGCTTATTCGAGTTTATGGGTGATTCATTAAGCAAGAAAGTTGGCAACGCTAGTCGTACTAAAACGGCGTTAATCACATTCGTTCCACCTTTAGGGTTTGCATTATTTTACCCTCAGGGCTTTATTATGGCTCTTGGCTACGCGGCAATTGCATTAGCAGTGCTAGCAGTCGTACTGCCTGCTGTTATGGCTTACAAAGTTCGAGTAACTGCCCCTAAAGTGCATACGCAAAATGAAACGGTTTACCAAGTGTTCGGTGGTAATGCGTCATTGATGATTACTGGGATGATTGGCACACTTATCATTATCTGCCAATTATTGATCTCTGCTGGTGCGTTACCTGCTTTAGGCTGATTTCTATTCACCCCTAACGAATACAGAGATCAAGATCACACTATGTAAATCAGCCATCATATCTATTTCATAAATAGTCGCCCTTGATCTCATTTTTATCAATTATCGTTATATAAAGTTCTCGATATAAAGAATGTCCAAGAGGTGACTATGAAAGAAGTACAGTTTCGAACGATAGACCGTTTGTTTATAAAGATGTCTATCAACGATAAAATGTGGGTGATATTTTTAATTTTCTTAGCAGCTGTTACAGGCCTTTCTGGTGCGCGTTATTTTTCCACTCTAGAACAGATTGACCTCCAATCTAAGCAGCTAGCACAATACCAGCTAAAAGGGATTCTAAGCGTAGATTCGATAGACCCTAGCCAGCATGCATCACTTTCCCCTGCTCGCGCTTCAAGCAACACCGCCGAAATCAACAACGGTAACGTTACTGCCACGGCTAGAGCTAAAGACGGTAACTTTTACTCTCTGACCATCCCGCAACCAAACAACGAATCACAAAAGCAAGCTGCCTTAAACTCATTCTTGCTAAGCTACCTTTGGGCTATTCCTTTTGGTGTTTTCGTTTATTGGGTAGCGACTTTCCTTGGCGGTGCACTTTGGGTGCTCTACACCACCACTGAGAAGATTGGTAGCGGTGACCTTACGTCTCGCTTAGGCTTCCATCCTGGCCGTGACGAATTCGGTACTATTGGCTGTGCATTGGATAAATCAATGGACACCTTGAGCGAATTGATCAACACGGTTAATGAGAACGCAAATACGCTTAGCGAAACTTCAGCGTCATTCGAACAAGAAATGAAGTTAAGCGAACAGCAGATCTCTGGCCAACATGCTTCACTTGATTCAGTAGCAACCGCGATGGATCAAATGACGGCCTCTGCGCAAGAAGTATCAGGTATTTCCCAGCGTGCAACGGATCAAACCGAGCAAGACACTCAACATATCGACCGCAGTCATGCGAAAGTTCAGCAAGCGATTTCTGAAATTTCTACCCTGACAAGCTACATCGAGAAAACGTCGTCGTCAGTGACCAGCTTGAACGATAACACCAGCCAGATAAACGAAGTGATCACCACGATCAATGCCATTTCTGAGCAAACCAATCTACTTGCGTTAAACGCTGCTATCGAAGCGGCACGTGCTGGTGAACAAGGTCGTGGTTTCGCTGTCGTAGCCGACGAAGTTCGTACATTGGCGAGCCGTACACAATCTGCGACTGTCGAAATCCAAGCGATGATTGAAAAGCTTCAAAATGAAAGCAAGACCATCGCAGACATTACTAACGACACCGTGCTACAAGCACAAACGAGTAGCCAGCTTATTTCTGATATTGGTAACGATGTAACATCTATCGCCGATTCTGCTCGCTCATTAATGGACATGAGCATTCAAATTGCGACTTCTGCAGATGAACAAAGCAGTGTTGCCAACAGTATTGCCTCGGAACTGAATGATATCCGCAGCCAATCAAATGTCATTAGAGACGTCGCGAGAGATTCATCAACTGGTGTCTCGAATTTAACCAAAGCTTCTCAGTCTTTATCGATGACGCTTGAGCGCTATAGAACAGCCTAGTTCTCAACTTAAAACCAGCTAAATAGCAAAACAGGACTCATTTGAGTCCTGTTTTTTATTAGGTGTATTTCATCTATGCCATCGCTGGCTTTTGTTCGGCAACTTTATCTTTAAAGAATAAGCTATAAAGCACAGGTACAACCCCAAGTGTTAATAACGTGCCTACCGCCATACCAAATATCATTACAATCGACATCGAATACCAAAACTCTCCGCCAGATACTGCTAGTGGGATCAGTCCAAAGATGGTAGTCAAAGTTGTCATTACGATTGGTCGAAATCGCGCCACGCATGCCTCTGTGATCGCTTCTCGGATCAACACGCCTCGCTCACGGTTTTGCTCTATACAGTCAATCAAAACAATTCCATTATTTATAATGATCCCTGCTAGGCTGAAGATTCCAAGCATTGCGGGGAAGGTGAAAAACGCATCCATGATAAGTAAGCCACTCACCGCACCAATCAGTGATAACGGGATCGTCAACAAGATAATGGCCGGTCTACGAATGGAGTTGAACTGAAGCAACAGTAGCAAGATCATCACACCAAAACACTGCGGTAAATAACCAAATAAAGCGCCATTTGCCTTACTCGCGCCTTTTAACTCACCACCAAGGTCAATGCGATAGCCCAAAGGCAAGTTAATTTGCTCTAAGGTTGGTTGAATCAGTTTATTCAATTGGCTGGCTTGTAAACTCTCATGTTTGACACTGATCGTAACCGTTCTCTCTAGGTTGAATCGACGAATTACCGAAGGTTCACTGATCGCTTCAATCGTAGCAAACTGAATAAGAGGTAGCGCTTCACCACTACCTGATGCAATGATTTGGGTAGTAAATAATTTATCTAGTACTTTCTCGTCATTAGAAGCCCCTACTACAACTGGTATTACATCTTCATCGTCGCGATAACTAGTGACTTCATGACCACGTAAATAGCTGTCTAAGCTGGTCGCAATATCGCGGCTAGTCACTCCGGCTCTAAGTGCCTGCGCTTGATCAATGTTAAGTATCAATTTAGGGACATTATTTTCCCAATCATTAGCCACGCCCACTGCACCCGGAACTTTACGAAGCGCTACTTCAATTTGTTGGGCAATGTCTTTTATCACATCGATATCTTTACCAACGACTTGATATTCGACTAATCCAAGTTCCGTTCCACCAAGCCACATACGCTTTGCTTGCCCGCTCGCTTCAGGCAATTGAGTAGTAATAAATTGATTCGTTTTTTGAACCATTTCCGCTGCTGCTTCAAAATCCGTGGTATTCACAACCATGAATGCTCGATTCGGCGCTTTATCCACCGGAGATAATGCTAAGAAGAAGCGTGGCCCACCGTCACCTACGTAACGTACGGTACTGGTGACTTCAGGGTTAAGATCTTTATCCAGCAACCAGTCGTTAAGTCGTGTCGTGACTCGGTCTGTTTCTTCAACTCTTGACCCAGCGGGTAAATCAACAAACACCAAGTACTGATTTCGTTCGGAACCGGGCATAAATTGAACGGTAATAAACTTAAATCCGTAGAGTGATAAGGCAAACACCACCAGCACAGACGCGAGCGTAATCAAACGCATGTTCAAAATACTGCCAATGATCTTTCTATAGCCCTGATGAAACTTAGATTCTACTTTTTGCTCGGTGCTCGCTTTTTGCGGTTTGATAAACCACACACACATAACAGGCGTCGCGAATAAACATAGAAACCAAGAAGAAAGAAGCGCTACGGTGATCACTTGGGACAATGAACGCAGGTATTCCCCAGTGACATCTTGAGCCAGTAACAACGGCATGAATGCCAAAATGGTGGTCAAAGAAGACGTTAGCAACGGTACTGCCATCGACTTTGAAGCTAAAATTGCAGCTTCTGTGCGGTCAATACCCTGAGACACTTTACTTTTTATAAATTCAGCCATCACGATGCCATTATCGACTAAAAGCCCGAGAGAGATAATGATCGCGGCGATTGACATCCGTTGGAGTTCAACGCCCCACAAAGACATACCGACAACCGTCAGCAATATGGTGAGCGGCACAATGCTACCAACGATCAAGCCCATCCTTACTCCAAGGAAGAGCATAACTACAGCAAGTACAACCGCGACGGTTTGCATTAGGTTTGAAGTTGCAGAGCTAACTGAAGCGTTAACTTTTTCTGGTTGGAATGTTGCAAGTTCCAACTTCATTCCGACAGGTAGAAGCTGTTGGTTTAGCTGGATAAATTCCAGAACCTTTTCGCCAAACACATCACTTTGACTGCCTGACGCCATTGAAGCCGCTATAACAATACTGCGCTTCCCATTGAAATAGACCGGAGTGTTAAAAGGATCCTCGTAGCCCCGTTCTACATCGGCCAGATCACGCAAATAAACCGTATTTCCAGACTCTCTTTCTTGTAGATCGAGATTTAGAATCTCATCGACGGTATTAAAGTTACCGGTAGGCTCAATTTCAATCTGAAGTGTGTCGCTTTGAATGTTACCGCCAGGTAATACAACATTTCTCGCTTGTAGCGCACTAACGACTTGGCGAAACTGGAACTTTTCGTTTTCAAGCGCACCATTCTTGGCTTTGATCCAAATACGTTCTTGGTTTACCCCATAAAGCTCTACCTGCGAGACCGTTTCAACGCTGCTCAACCGGTCTTGTAGGTTTTCCGCCGTTTTACGAAGTTCCCTATCGTTAAAGCCTTCACCGCTTAAGGCTATGGTCGCTGAATACACTCGGCCAAATTCATCATTAACCATAGGGCCAACCGTCCCATCTGGCAATTGCGACTTCATACTGTCCATTCGGTTTCTAAGCGTGTCCCAAATAGGCTGCAAGTCGAAATATTTGTCGTGTACGGTGACCGTGATTTGCGCAGTACCCGTTCGCGACCAAGACTTAATTTCGGTTACTTCAGGAATTTGTTTTATTTCGCGCTCTAATGGTTTTGTTATGAAGTTTTCAATCCTATCTGGTGACATACCAGGAAATTGCGCCACGACAACCGCGCTACGAATCAAGATTTCAGGGTCTTCTTTACTAGGTGCATTGTTGAATGTGCTAATACCAAGCAGTAGCAACATAACCAAAAACACTTGAGTAAATCTTTCGTATTTTAATGCTAGTTCAGTGATTTTATGCATAGCCAGTTACCTTATAGACCTTCCCATAAAGCAACTTTTTGCCCTTCGTACAAGTAAGGAATGCCTGCTGTAACGACAATTTCGCCTTCATCCAGGTTACTCAGCACCACGACTTTACTATTGATGTTGTTTTTAGTTTGAACGTAACGTTTTTCTAGCGTCATATCGTCTGGCGAAACGATATAGATAGCCGCGCTGTCTTTAGAACCACTATGGCTTTTGTCACCAAAATCAAACGCTTCCAACGGTAACATCACGACATTTTGGCTAGTGCTTCCTATATTGAATTGAATATTGGCTGACATACCATTACGTAGCGTTTCGATTGGCTCTTGTAGCAATAAAGTCACCGCATAGGCGTTGCCCTTTTGTACGACCGCGCCAATCTCTGAGATCTGCCCCATGAAAACCGTGTTGTTCAATGCTGGAATCACCACTTGTACCATAGCACCGAACTCAACTTGTCCAATTAAAGATTCAGGCACTAAGAAATCAACTTCGTAAGCAAAGTCATTCACTAGTTCGATGATCTTCTGCCCAGAGTTTACTTTGGTGTAATTGTCGATGAACACTTGGCTAATTTGCCCGGAAAATGGGGCAAACAACTTCGCACGTTCAAGGTTTAATTCCGCGTTGGATAGATCGGTAAGAGCTAAGTTCTCTTGTTGCTGTTTAGCATCGAAGTCCGCTTTTATTCCACTAAGCTCTGAATCGGATACAAAGCTTTTTTCGTTGAGTGTTGCTGAACGTGTGTATTTGTCTTCAGCTTGTAGCCTAGCCGCCTTGGCTGCACCAAGAGACGCCTGAGCTTTTCTCAATGCTAGTAGTAAATCACTGGTTTCAAGCTGTGCTAACACCTGCCCCTTCTCTACTCGCTGTCCTTTCGTCACAAGCACGTGACTGACTGTGCCGTTCACTTTGAAGCTAATAGGAGACGTTTGTGCACTGCGCACAACACCGGTTAGTTCCCGGTACTGAGTATGAGATTCAAAGACAGATTTAATGAATTTGACGCTTCGCACCGTTTCTTGCGAAGTAGATGTTGTAGTTTCAGGTTGTTTTTCGCAACCGGCGGTAACAAGAATGATAAGGAATGCAAAGAGAGGTTTCACAGCGACACCTAGACTTATGGTACATCGTTCCAATATACCAAACTGTATACTGAAGCACTAATAAAAATGCCATACAGTGAAGTCACTCTCAAAAAGTGGAATGATAAATAAGAAAACTGTCTAACTTTAGAGCCTAGGGGTAATCTTAAATGGCTTATACATTTTCGCTCTATCTTATTGCTGCCAGGTGACATAATGAAAAATACAAAAACTGCACCAAACAATATTACCTGTCCACTATGCCAACACGATGAATATATGATTTCAGAGAGTGGTGAGAAGTTTACATGCGCTTCTTGTGGATTCCATACCAAGCACTTTACTTCGATTACTCGTGGTTTTGTGGTTCCTATAGACCCACAGCCGCAGAGTGCGATGCACTTGGTAAGTAGAGCCTGTCATTAATCCAGAATTGAAGCTCTTCTAATCGACTAATATTTAAAACCGAAGCGTCAACGTCTTCGGTTTTTCTTCCTTCCAAGCATAGACGAAATGTCTGAATCCCTGCTCTAACCCCCGCTTCCACACCTTTTGGTGTGTCATCAATATAAATGCAGTCTTGTGGCAAGAACCCCATATTCATAGCGGTATACATGATTAAATCAGGCTCTGGCTTCCAACTGTTGGCATCGAATGCTGAAAACACTTTACCTTTAAAGCTTTGATACAAGCCCGTCATTTCTAATGACAATTCGATCTTATCTTTTGGTGCGTTAGACGCGACACAGAACTCAATTCCTTCTTGTTCAAGAAAATGAATGAGTTCTTTCGCACCCGGCATGGGTTTTAGGTGGGCTTGGAAAAGTTTCTGTACGTTCTCTCGATAAAGCGGTTCAAGTATATCGAGTGAAATATAGAGGCCGTGTCTTGATTGCGTTTCTAAGAGGATATCGGCGAGCTTACCGCCCTTGAAATGACTTAAACACTCTTCAGCGGTGAGCGTGCAGTTGAATTGAGAGAACACCTGTACAAGCGCCTCGCAACATAGCTTTTCGCTATCCACGAGCGTACCGTCACAATCGAATATTACGCATTTTACTTGACCAGAACTCATAAGCACTCTCAATAAAACCATCTAGTAATTTATACTAAATGATTAATGTTATATTGATATGTACGAGGTAACACTTCCGGGATTGGCACTTATTTATCTTCGCAAAATATGCACAAGATCACTAATGTAAGGCTAATAATTAACGTTTATATATAAAAGGGATGGCCATACATTAAGAGAAGAAATAATAAATGATTATAGCGCTGGGTTTATAGAACCCAGAGTAACGATTAATCACTAGTGTACAGAACTTGTATCTGGATAGGTATTTCGGATAGCGATAAAGTCTTCAATATTTTCTAGCAGCAAGCGAGTAAGTTCAGGATCAAACTGTTTCCCTGACTCGTCGTTGAATAACTTAATGACTTTTTCGATTGGCCACGCCTGCTTATAGCAGCGTACGCTTAGTAGTGCATCAAATACATCTGCGATAGCAGTAATTCTCGCGAACAGATGAATATCACTGCCTGCTTTCCCTTGTGGGTACCCCTTTCCATCCCAACGTTCATGGTGCTCATGAGCAATCACCGCTGCAAGGTTAGTGATATCTCCGTCACTGGTTTGCAATAGCTTGAAGCCGGTAGTGGTGTGTTGCTGCATAATTTTCCATTCGTCATCAGTGAGCTTTCCCGGTTTATCCAAAATAGACTCAGGCACAGATATTTTACCTACATCGTGCATAGGGCTGATAATTTCAAGAATTTCCACTTCTCGGTGGCTCATGCCTTTTAACTTCGCTAGAAAGGCTGACAACTTTGCAACACGTTTTACGTGATTACCCGTTTCACCAGAGCGTGTTTCAATCGCTTCACCAAGTACATGAATCATTTCTTTTTGAACGCTTAATGTACGTTTTTGCAAAGAAAGTATTTTTTTATTCTTGTTTGCGAGCTCTTTCTTTTGTCTTAACGTCGCAAACTGCATCACGATAATTGCGCTTAAAAACACAATGAGAATACTTACTCCAATTACCAACCTTAGGTTTTCTTTAAAGAACGAATATGGAGTATTTAGGAATATACTGTCACTTGGGAGGGTATTCTTATTAATGTTCATTGTTTTTACGGTTTGGTAATCAAAGACCGCCCGCTTGTTATCCCCTGGAATAACATCCTGCGTAAAGTTCAACGGTACATATTGATTGAGCGATTTTACCGCTTCAATTCCCATGCTTTCCGAGCGATTAACATAGCCACCTACAACTCCCCCTTGAATATAAAACTCCCAGAGCGCAAATACTGGCGCGGCACAGGCCTCGCCGATAGTGTGAGCGATCTGCTGGTAACTGTAATAGATATTAGACGCTAGTTCAGTATTGTAGTGAGTTAACAACACTGCATCATCAGGGGAAACTTTTGACAATTTTTGGCTTGCTTCGACCAACGTTAATTCGGAGATTTCAATGATATTGACCGTTGGGTATTGCTCTACCGCTTTGAACACTCGCTTACGAATCAGCTCAGAGGTTACGCTGTGATCGGCAAGGTAATAAAGGTTTTTAATTCTTGGTTGGACACTCAGGATAAGCTTGATATTGCTTTCAATGTCGTCTTTCTCATAAATAACGGTGCCGCGATGTGTAATGCCATAAAGATTTTCGGCTGGATCGTTAATCCCGGCTGCCACGACTGGAATGTTTTTGCCAGCGATTAGGTCGAAACGATGCAAAAACTTAAGTGCATTGTCGTCGGTGACAATTACACCATCAAATTCATAATCTTGGTATTTAGAAGACAAATAGCTTTGGAGCGTAGATAGATACTCCTCGGAGTTAACACGCTTAGTATCAAGGTATTCAATTGAAACTTTAGTTGGAGTGTCTGCAAGCGCAAGTGCTGAATCGATACCCTTCTGAAAGTCAGATGTCCATTGGTATGAGGGCTCATAGGAATGGAGCACTAAAATTTGCTTTAAGCCCCGCGACTCGCTATTTGCATACGCAGCGTTAAAAACGGTAGCCAGTACAATCGCAAAAATAATACGGCACAACTTGTTCATTGACAAAACACTCGGTAAATAAGACGGCGTATTTTACTCGATCAACCTGTAGTTGTGCCTACTGTTTTATACTTCAGCCCAATATTTTGCACTGGAACTATGATCTTGCTCCCAAACGTTAACCAGTTGGCATGCGAATTCCACTTTATCACCTGATAAGTTCGTAATGTCTGAGATCAACAACTCATCAGACTGCGCGGTAACAATCGCAGATGCGACCACTTCGCCATTAGTTAACCCTAGATATAGGTTATGTTCATCAGACAAAATGATCTGCGTGAAAAACTCCAGCATGTTGGCTTGATCAGCTTTAGATTTCCATGAACTTGCTTGGTTTAAAGAGAACATCACTGTCATTTTATGGAAATCGACCAAACAAATTTCGTCGACAGAATGGCTAGGTTGAGAGGGAGTGAAAGGTTGAACTTGGCGATTGAAAAGAGATTCTTGATAAAGTTTGCTACCAGCTAAACTTTCTTTGGTGGGGAATTGGACATCTATTTGACTCAAGAGCCATAGATTCTTTTTATGGGCTATATCAGGTATTTCATTATTCATTCTTTTACTACCTTAGTAATTTATCCCCAAATATCACAATTATTTGGGAGGCAAACATTCGACTTAGGTGCCGAGCTGCAGCCAAAAAGCATACAGACCATCAAGATAACCAACAAGCACTTTAAGTTTTTCATCGTTAACTTCCTTATTTAATAAGCATTTGCTCCATGAATCCTTAGAATCCCCCTTGGTAAACTCGTCACTTCCTTTTACAATCTCTTTTGCAATCAATAAAACTTATTACAAAAAGGACTTCACATGAAAAAAGCCTTATTAGCAGTTGGCCTCATCACCCTCCTTTCTGGTTGTTCAGACAACGAGGTTGGCGATGTGTCTCTAGGCATGTTTACGATGAAAGACATCAAATTGAACACGCTTGTAGACCCAGAAGTTCCTGGCGTTACTTGTCATGTCGCAAGTATCGAAGCAGATTTCAGTTTAGCGGATCCTAGTGACAGCTCTATCTCATGCCGCCAAACAGGCGAAATCACACCTGAAATGATCGCTCAAATCGATAGAAGTAAATCTGGCGAAGTGGTATTCAAAAAATCGAAAAGTGTATTTTTTAAAGCCATGAAAATTCGTCGTATTTACGATCCCGCTAACCAAACTCTGATGTACTTGTCGTACTCGACTAAAGAAACGTCCGGTAGCTTTAAGCATAGCTTATCTACAGTGCCTTTATGGGGAACAAAAGCTTACGTAGAGCCAAATACGACTGAAATTACTCAGTAAATTGATTTTAAGAGTTCACCTGTTCAATCCCTGCTCAGGTGAACTCAAATGTAATAAAAATGAAAGAAACTCTCAAATTTTGTGATATCATGCGGCAAAATTTCCCACTATCTTTTTTCATATGAAATTTCCTGGACAGCGTAAATCTAAGCACTACTTTCCAACACACGCCCGTGACCCATTGGTCAACCAAATTCAACAAACGCCTCAGCTCCACCGACCAACAATCGTAGGTGTAGGTCAAACAATCGTTGATATTGAAGCGCGTGTGGACAATGAATTCCTAGAAAAATATGAATTAAGTAAAGGACACTCTTTAGTACTCGAAGAGAGCAAAGCCGACGCCTTGTACGACGAGTTGGTTGAGCGCGGCTTAATCACGCACCAATACCCTGGTGACACCATTGGCAACACGCTACACAACTATTCTGTATTAGCAGACAGCAAATCAGTACTACTTGGCGTAATGTCTAAGAACATTGAAGTTGGTTCTTACGGTTATCGCTACCTTTGCCGTACTTCTTCACGCATGAACTTAAACCACCTGCAAACTGTAGATGGTCCTATTGGTCGTTGTTACACATTGATCTCCGAAGATGGTGAACGTACGTTCGCGATCAACGAAGGTCACATGAATCAGCTAAAACCTGAAAGCATTCCAGAAAAAGTATTCGAGAAAGCGTCTGCATTAGTTGTTTCTTCTTACTTGATGCGCGGCAAGCCAGAAGATCCAATGCCTCAGGCCGTTCAAAAAGCTATCGAGTATGCAAAAGCACATAATGTCCCTGTTGTTCTTACACTTGGTACCAAATACGTCATCGAAGGTAACGCTGAATGGTGGCAAAACTACCTAAAAGAAAACGTAACCATCGTAGCGATGAACGAAGAAGAAGGTGAAGCCCTAACTGGCGAAAAAGATCCACTTCTAGCGTCGAATAAAGCACTTGAGTGGGTAGATTTGGTTCTATGTACAGCGGGCCCTATCGGCTTATACATGGCTGGCTACACTGAGGAATCACATAAGCGTGAAACCACCCTTCCATTGTTACCGGGTAACATAGCCGAATTCAATAAATTCGAGTTCAGCCGTGCAATGCGTAAAGAAGATTGCCAAAAGCCAATTAAAGTATACTCTCACATTGGCCCATACCTTGGTGGTCCACTAGAGATTAAAAATACGAATGGTGCTGGCGACGGTGCGTTATCTGCATTACTGCACGATATGGCCGCAAACAGCTACCACCAAGTTAACGTACCAAACTCAGAGAAACATGAACAAACGTGCCTGACGTATTCATCGTTATCTCAAATTTGTAAGTATGCAAACCGCGTAAGCTATGAAGTGCTGACTCAACACTCCCCTCGCTTATCTCGCGCCCTACCAGAGCGTGAAGACAGCTTAGAAGAGACATACTGGGACCGCTAATCCCGAGCGATTACAGAAAAAAGGCTACCAACGGTAGCCTTTTTTAATTCTATCCATTCGATCTTTATTCTTGCGACTTGATCTAGCGCATTGAAGCGTGACATCTGATATCGTTTAGTCAGAATCACTAGCACATCAACTTTACAAAGCACATTTAATTAGTAGTATCACAGCGCAAACGTTTACTGACCTAAAATCCCACCTATTTAGGAGCATTCATGTTGTCTGATATTGAAATTTGTCGTTCTACCTCACTCATGCCCATTTCACATATAGCGCACAGCGCAGGCTTAGAGCCCAGTGAGTTTCAAGCCTTGGGCGAACATAAAGCGAAAGTGTCATTATCGACTTTAGATAGGTTGCAAAGTAAACCAAACGGTAAGCTTGTTCTTGTCACAGCAATAACGCCGACACCACTGGGTGAAGGCAAAACAGTGACGACGATTGGCCTGGCGCAAGGGCTAGCAAAACTCAATGAATCGGTAATGGCGTGTATTCGACAACCTTCAATGGGCCCCGTATTTGGTGTTAAAGGAGGAGCGGCTGGTGGTGGTTATGCTCAAGTGGCACCAATGGATGAACTCAACCTTCATTTAACTGGCGATATTCATTCAGTCACAGCCGCACATAACCTTGCTTCAGCTGCGATTGACGCACGAATCTATCATGAGCAGCGTCTAGGCTATCAAGATTTTAAAGCGCGCAGTGGGTTAACCGCGCTAAAGATCAACCCAAACAGCGTGACATGGAAACGAGTTCTAGACCACAACGATCGAGCACTACGTCAAGTCACTGTTGGGAAAAATGACGAAGGAAAAAGCATTAACGGCTTTGAACGTAACGACGGCTTTGATATCTCAGCGGCTTCTGAACTCATGGCTATCTTGGCTTTGTCGAGCGACTTGAAAGATCTACGTCGAAGAATCGGCCGAATTGTTATTGGTTACAATGATGAAGGCAAACCTGTGACAACTGAAGACCTCCAAGTAGCTGGCGCCATGACAGTCACCATGAAAGACGCGATCCAACCAACTTTAATGCAAACGTTAGAAGGTGTGCCAACCTTGATTCATGCAGGTCCGTTTGCCAATATCGCACATGGTAATTCGTCTATCATCGCAGATAGAATTGCCTCAAAACTCAGTGACTATGTCGTAACCGAGGGTGGGTTCGGTTCTGATATGGGCTTTGAAAAAGCGTGTAACATCAAAGCACAAGTTTCCAAACAAACGCCAAGTTGCGCGGTTATTGTCGCCACATTACGGGGTTTAAAAGCGAACTCAGGCCAATATGACTTAAAACCTGGTACTCCGCTGCCTGACAACTTGTTCGGGCAAGATGAACAAGCGCTCACGGCTGGCTTTGAAAACCTTAAGTGGCATATAAACAACGTCAAGAAATATGGTGTACCTGCTGTTGTCGCTATCAACCGCTTTCCACAAGACACCACAATAGAGCTCGAACAGTTAAAGCAAATGATTTCCGAATACGATCGTACAGTCGAAGTCGCAATCAGTGATTCTTTTTCTGAAGGTGGTAAAGGCGCATTGGAGTTAGCAAATAAAGTAGTGAGAGCATGTCAGATTACCACCAACTTTACTCCGTTATACCAGCTAGAGCAGAGCATTGAAGAAAAGTTGATGGCCGTTGCCGAGGTAGGCTATGGCGCGGCAAACATCACACTGTCAGAGCAAGCCAAAGAACAGCTATCGCAATTTAATGCCCATGGTTTCAACCAGTTAGCAATCTGTCTAGCCAAAACTCCCCTATCCATTTCAACCGAGTCACACATTAAGGGGGCACCAAAAGGCTTTACGGTTCCAATCCGAGAACTGAAGCTTTGCGCCGGGGCGGGTTTCATTTATGCACTGTGCGGCAATGTTATGACTATGCCAGGCCTACCAGACAAGCCTGCATTTATGTCACTAGATATTGACGAAAACGGTGAAATTATTGGCTTAAGCTAGAAGGTTTATCACCCATTTTAATTAGGCTCTAGTCATTATTCTAGGGCCTATTTTTTAACTATTTACACTGTAAACACACGCATTTTTCTACTTTATTGAGAAAACTATCTGAATATATACTTGATATTAATAAGAACACGCGTAGCACCAACATTCTGTACTCAATAAACTAAGTATATTATTGAGGAGAGGATCACATTATTACATCATATGAAACTGTACCATTCCCTTAGTACTTTGAGGGGAATATGAACATTAAAATTGCAAAGCTTTCAGGACAGTTTTTGTGCACTTTATTTGCCCTAGGTATCGTTCCTGCTCTTTATGTTATCGCTGAATTTGACCGCATTGACGAACAATACAACTCAAGCGTACAGCAAGCTAACTTTAACCAAATCGAATACAGTTACCATGAATTGGCAACTATCATTCGCCAAATTTCCACATCGGTTCCTACTATTGCGCGTTCAAAGACTCTGATCAGAGCAATTGAACAACCGGACCCTGTTCATCTAGAGTCGGTTCAAGATCTATGGACAATGCTGGCGCGCGGCCAAAAGTATTACTCTCAACTTCGCTTTCTTGATAACGACGGCATGGAACGTATCCGTGTCAATCATGAAAATAACATTACCACCGTTATTGCCCCTAGCCAGTTACAAGATAAGTCTAATCGTGATTACTTTGCAGAAGCGCTAACTCTGAAGCCTAATCAAGTCATCTCTTATGGCCTCGATCTCGAAGTAGAAAAAGGGCAAATCGTCACGCCAATCATTCCTGCATTGCGCGTTATTACCCCTGTCGAATCAAATGGTAAGCGACTAGGCTATTTCATCGCGAACCTAAATATGAATGAAATCTACAGCCGACTTAAGTACGAACGTGGCAACAAAAGCTTACCGACACTGATAAATAAAAGCGGTTACGTTGTCATGTCTCAATCACTAGAAAAAGCGTATGGGCACATCATCCCTGAGCGCAGCAAAGAAACATTAGCGATAACCCAGCCGAAACTTTGGGAATCCATGCTTGCCAACGATCAAGGTAATTACTTCGATGGTGAATCTTGGTTTTTCTATAGCGATGTGAGTTCGGCTATATCTCAGCTCAATGAGCCTCTGTATATGGTATTGAATATTAAGGATTCTCGCCTACAAAGCCATTACAAAAGTGAGATGCGATCTATCTATGAACAAGCTGCCGCCCTACTCATCATCATTATGAACATTTCCGGAGCATTCGTCTGGTGGAACTATCGACACAACAAAAATAGTATCGAAAGTCGCTTAGCTAAAGCCGCTATGAATGGCATGTCGGCCTTAGTCATTACCGATAGAAACAACCGAATAATCCAAGTAAACCAAGAATTTACAAGGGCCAGCGGCTACACCTTAGACGATGTAAAAGGTAAGCAGCCTTCCATTTTTGCCTCCGGCCGTTACAACGAAGAATTCTACATTCAAATGTGGAAAGTGATTCAAGATAAAGGTATATGGGAAGGTGAAGTCGTCAACAAAAGAAAAGATGGCTCACTGATCACCGAGATCCTTCGTATCCAAACCATTATGGATAAAGAAGGCGTCATTCAGTTTTATGTCGCCTCGTTTGTCGATATTTCTCAACGTAAAGAGCTAGAAAACCGCTTACGTGACCTTAGTGAAAAAGATGCCCTCGCAGGTTGTTGGAACCGACGTAAATTCGATAATGAGCTGCGCGATCATTCTACTCGCTGTGGCCGTTACCCAGACAAAGAAACATCATGCCTTGCGATTCTCGACATCGACCACTTTAAGCGCATCAATGATAAATACGGCCATGATCACGGTGACAAAGTCATTAGAACAGTTGCTGAAGTACTGCAGCGAGAAAGCCGAGAAACCGATTTTGTTGCACGTATTGGTGGTGAAGAGTTCGGGCTAATCCTCCCCCACACAACAACCAGTGAAGCCAATTATGTCTTGAACCGTCTACGCACAGTGATTAGCTTAGAGTTCGGAGAAGAAGTCACTATTAGCGGTGGTATCACGAATATCACTGCAGACGCCAACCAAAATTATAAATGCGCTGATGTCGCGTTGTATGACGCTAAAGCAAGTGGCAGAAATACTATCTGCCTCTTCTTAAGCGATGAAATTGACGAAATTGCCTAACTACTCTGTGATATAAGGGTAAAACGCTAGCTCATTTCCATCGATAACCATTATGCAATCCATTTGAGCTGCATGCGCTGCTTGTTTCCCAAGTTCTGTATCTTCAAATACCACACATTGTGAAGGTATCAGCCCCAATTCATCCGCTGCCCTCAAAAAAGTGTCCGGATGGGGCTTATGATTTTCAACATCAGTCGCGGTCACGATAGAATCCAACAACCCTTCCAATTTATGCGCTTTTAACAGAGCAACCGCGCTTAACCTTTGGCTGCCCGTACCTACTGCAAGCTTTTTCTGTCCATGATGCTTGAACAATACATCGCAAGTGACGTCAATTTTTTCGCCTTTGTTTTCAAGGTTTGCGAAAGATGACATCTTGAACTTGGACACTAAGTTTGGGTCAAGGCTCAAACCTTGAGAACGATTTATCTCTGCTGCAATCTTATAGCTTGGCATTCCACCTAACCCATGAATCCACGTTTGATCGAACTCAAATCCAAAATGGTTCGCCGTTTGTTGCCACGCACTAAGATGCGCTGGCATCGTATCGAGCAGCGTCCCATCCATGTCAAAAATCAAACCTTCATACTTGTCTAGATTCACTCTCTTGATCCCTTTTACTTACCACAAAAAAACATACTGATACCTAATTCAATATTGAGTATTATGCCGTAATTATTCAGTAGTAAACGTATTACATGCTTCAAATATCAAACACTGTCACCATTCAAAGCTGGGAAATTCAGCTTACTGCCATCAGAGCTCAAGGCGCTGGTGGTCAAAATGTAAATAAAGTATCGAGCGCGATTCACCTTCGCTTTGATATAAACCACTCGACTCTTCCCGACTTTTATAAAGAACGCCTTTTAAGATGCAAAGACAGTCGCATCACCAAAGAAGGAGTCATTATTATTAAAGCTCAGCAATTTCGAACCCAAGAACAAAATCGGGAAGATGCGTTAGCGCGCTTAAAGGAATTAATCTTGAGCGTTACCAAAGTTCAAAAAGTCCGCAGGCCAACCAAACCGACCAAAGGCTCGCAAAAACGTAGGCTAGATAAGAAAAATCAACGCAGCCAAACAAAAAAATTGCGAGGCAAACCTTTATAGTTTCAATTACAAACTCTTACATATATATCAATTACTTATACTTCAGGTTACCATACCATTACCTATCTATTGATAATTTAGATAGTTATTTAGTATACATTTAACTATGCAATGCTAAATTTATAAGTGCACAACGATTATTTAGGGGTTTAAGATGAATATTAAGCAAAAGCTGTATTCGTTGGGTTTTATCGCCGTATTTGGTGTACTGGCTCTGTTATTCACTGCTACACACTTTGCTCGAACATCTGCAGAAATAAACCAAGCAATGAACTTGGTATCCCAGCTTGAAATACGATTGCTCAACCTACGAAGAAATGAAAAAGACTTCTTACTCAGAAGTAACATGAAGTATTTGGATAAATTCACTGGCAATATTTCTCTATTTCTTGATAAAGAAAAACAGCTATCGACAATACTTTCCACTCACGGCCTGCCATCAAGCGACCTCTTACGACAAGATTTAGTCAAATACCAAGCCGGTTTTGAAAAACTCGTTAGTGCTTACCAGGTGCACGGCCTTAACAACGAAGACGGACTGCTTGGGCAATATCTCAGCAAACTTGAGGCGGTTGAATCTCGTGCTAGTTCAGATCAGCTTTTACAATTGACTCGTTTCAATAGTAGCGTGAATGCTGGTAAGCTCGATGCCTCACTCCTTTCTTCACTCAGCGCTTCTGATCTTATCCAAGCCGCTAGCGCTTTAGTTAACCAGAAACAAGTCATCGGTTTGAAATACAACGAAGGGATTCTTGGTGATACTCGCGGCCTATCTCACAGTGTCGAAGAACAGTTCAAATCGTTTTTTGCAGCGCTGACTGAAGAACAAAATATTCAGCAAGAGAACCTTACCTTCGTTAAACAGTCGGTAACGATTATTGTATTGGCCATTATCATTGGCTTAGTTTTCCAAATATCGCGTTCTATCAACTTACAAGTGAGTAATCTATCTGAAGTGATCAGAAAGATTTCAGAAAACAACAACGTTGGAATGAGAGCTGAGCTCAAAGGTAAAGACGAGCTGGTACAAATAGGTAATCACTTCAATAACCTACTAGAGAAGTTTGAAAACTTAGTCTGCGGTTCTCAGGATAAGTCACAAAGACTCACTAGCAGTACTGGCAACATGCATAATCAGCTAGAAGGCGTAATCGAACAATTCCACGTTCAAGCCGACCACACTACAACAATGGCAACTGCCGTTCAGGAAATGGTTTCAACAATCAACGAGATTTCTGAAAGCACAACGGTTGCGGTGGAAGGTGTTCAGCAAGCTGCCAACAATGCTGAGAACGGGCGTAATGTCGTAAAAACGACCGTGAACAATATCGGTGAGCTTTCCTCTACCCTAGCGAACAGCCAAAACTCTATCAGTTCGCTCAACGAGCACGTTGATAAAATTGGCGGCGCGGTGCACATCATCCAAGAAATTGCAGAGCAAACTAACTTACTCGCACTTAACGCTGCAATTGAGGCAGCACGTGCCGGAGAGCAAGGGCGTGGTTTTGCAGTGGTAGCTGATGAAGTACGAGCGTTGGCAAGCCGAACTCACCAATCGACCGAAGAAATCACCAAAGTTGTTTCTGCGATTCAGAGTCAAATGTCGACCGTAGTGACCGATATCGATCAATGTAACCATCAGGGGCAAGACACGTTGAATGCGTCTGAGCAGTTGGATGCTAGCTTAAGTCAAATCATTAATGATATGGGTTCAATCCAAGCGAACTCTGAACGAATTGCTTCAGCGATTGAAGAACAAGGCATCGTAATGAACCAGGTTAGCGAATCAATTACAGAGCTAAATTCGATTTCAGAGAACAACATGCAATCAGCCCAAGATTGTCTGAACGAAGTTAACTCGGTTTCACTCCAAGCCAATGACATGGACAATGCCGTAGCTGAGTTCAAAACCAATCGATAGAAACCAACTCTTTATCGGCAAAAAAGCCCCTTCATGGGGCTTTTCTTTTGTCTAGATTTTGGTGTTCTCGACAAGTATTAGTACGAAAGCGCTGTTCTAACTCTACGCCAACTTCGTGCCCATTTACGTGTCGCGGCAGCAATCAATAATAGCGTTATACTCAAGAACGGAACTGAACCACCAGATTGGGAGCTACTGCCGTTGCCAGAGATAGTTCCGCCACCCGAATACGTAATTTGGCCATTACTATTCAAATATGACTGCCTTTGGCTATTAGTTGATGTGACTTTAGGGGTTTCATTTCCCGCTAACACACTATCAACCCACGCCGAATAGTCGTAGATCTCAGTAAATACTGATGTCACACCGCCATTATAGCCACATTGAGAAGGTCCAAAACTCGTCAGCCCTATCTGTACATATTGAGAGCCATCGTACCAATAAACCGGACCTCCAGAATCCCCTTGGCAAGTACCACCGGACAAACCAGTGGAAGAACTGTAAGCACCATCAAAGCAGATTTGGTTGTTGGTCAAGCTTGCTCCTTCAATAAACATGGCTGCGCATGAAGAGTTTGAAATCGGAGTAAGGTTCACTTGCCTAAGCACATCTGATGTATCGTTACCCGAACTGGTATTCCCGTGCCCTACCGCTGTAAACGTCGTATTTACATTGTCACTACGATAACTTTCTGACGTAGGTCGTTCGATCACATCGTTGACAGTGTCGATATTCAGGGAGCTTTCAAGTTTGAGTATTGCAATGTCATTAGCAAGTAGATCACTCAGATCATTAGAAAAGTCATTGCGGTAATAGATTTCCGAAACGCGCACCCGTTGAATATTGCCAAACGGGTAATCGTTAACATTGAATAACTGAGGCACCACCGTCGTAAATAGTTGTACAACGGTGTCACCATAAATACAGTGCGCTGCCGTCAGGATATGGTCTTCGTCCAAGATGGTCGCGCCGCAGTATGGCTGCGAATAGTACACGTTGTCATATTCTAAGCTATCGATGAATAGATGCGCGATTGAGGGGAACGTAGCCACCGAACTCGTTGACCCGTTTACAATATATGGTGATATCTCTACTTCAGCATAGCTAACGCATGAAGTGAATAAAATTACTGGAACACAGAGTTCTTTAATAGCCAACCTAACCTTCCTTGTTACGTTCTCGAACTTTGGAATACTTTCCACGTAACTAAAGTATAGAAGCTATTTGAATTAAGACATTGGAATGCTTGAATTATCTGACCTCTGCCACACAAAAAAACGCAGCCTAAAAAGACTGCGTTTTTAAATACTTGTGGCAATTTTTGGTGATTAGCCGCGGTAGTAGCGTTGTGGAACGAACGGCATTTTTTCTACCGTCATTGCTAATTTCTTACCACGAACCTCTGCAAATACTTCAGTGCCGATTGCAGCAAGATCTGTACGAACGTAAGCCATAGATACAGGCTTACCTGCGTTAGGGCCAGCTGTACCACTTGTTACCACACCAATCTTATTGCCTTCAGCGTCAAATAACTCTGCGCCTTCACGAACTGGTGCCTTAGTTTGACCAACAAGGCCAACACGCTTACGTTGCACATCTTTAGTCGCGATTTGCTCAAGAATAATATCTGCACCAGGGAAACCACCTGCACGTTCACCATCAGTACGACGAACTTTTTGAATGCCCCATAGAAGGCTAGCTTCTACTGGCGTAGTTGTTGTATCCAGATCGTGACCGTATAGACATAGACCACACTCAAGACGAAGTGAATCACGAGCACCAAGGCCAATCCACTCAACTTCCGCTTCACCCGTTAGCTTGCGAGCTAATGCGTCCGCGTGATCGTTTGGAACAGAAATTTCGTAGCCATCTTCACCTGTGTAGCCACTACGGCTCACAATGCACTCTACGCCGTCGATATCCAATTTTTGAACATCCATGAATAGCATGTCAGAAACTGCTGGTTGGAAGCGTGCTAAAACTTCTGCCGCTTTAGGGCCTTGAAGGGCTAACAGTGCACGGTCTTGAATCACTTCTAGCTCTACATCTGATGGAAGGTGAGCGGTTAAGTGGTCGATATCTTGTGTTTTACAAGCAGCGTTCACAACTACAAATAAATGATCGCCTAGGTTAGCAACCATCAAGTCATCCATGATGCCGCCTTCTTCATTCGTAAAGAAAGCATAACGCTGCTTACCGGCTGGTAAATCGATGATGTCTACAGGAACTAATGATTCAAGAACTTTAGCTGCATCAGCACCGTGCAGGCGAAGTTGTCCCATGTGAGAAACATCGAATAAACCTGCAGCATCACGAGTATGAAGGTGCTCTTTCTTTACACCTAGCGGGTATTGCACTGGCATATCATAGCCAGCGAATGGAACCATTTTCGCGCCAACTTCAACGTGAAGCGCATGCAAAGGTGTTTTTAGCAGGTCTGTAGTATGTTCTTGAGTCATTGTTATTCTCCATTAAGCTGCTCAATCACGGTTAAATGAACATTTCGAGCGTTTAGCTTTATTTCTCTGATATAGAGTTCGCTTTTCAGCAAGGGTAAAGAAATTGAGTATTTGAAACCAACGAGCATTTTTCACTCAATTCAAATAATCACAAATCCACTTCAGTAAACTATGTTCACTATAGTAAACAAGCCTGAGCCACTTTTATACCTTTAACAAGATCAAAACAGTTCAAAATGTGACATTTAACAATTAATAAACAACATTCATTGCCATACAAAAACGCCTTTTTGCTGTTTTTAGAAGCAAAAAGGCGCATTTTCAAAGTCATTCAACACAAAAGCAAACGGTTGCTTTCATTATAGGAAATTTAAATTCATTCCAATTATTTTGCTGTAACCCACAATATATGAGCATCTTCTTCACTCGTAGAGATAAGCATATGACCCATATTAGCATCGTAGTACACGCTATCGCCTTCACTCATTGTGACGGGTTCATAAAACTCTGAGTAGAATTTCACTTCCCCAGAGATAATCATCAGGAACTCTTCGCCATCGTGTCTAACCCAATCACCATACTCTTCGAAAGCTCGAGCACGAATGCGGCTCTTGAAAGGCATCATTTTCTTATTGGAAAGTTGGGTCGCGAGCAGTTCATGCTCATAGGTAGGAGTTGGGTGCGGCTTACCTTGATTAGATTTAGTGATATCCCTTCTACCTGTAGCAACCTTTTTCCTTGGTGGCTCAAATAGTTGAGGCATATCGATTTGTAGGCCTAACGCAAGCTTTTGCATCGCTTGGAAAGTTGGTGAGATCTGTTCATTTTCAATCTTGCTCAACGTAGAGCGAGCCAAGCCTGTTCGTTGGCTGGCCTCTTCTAGGGTTATGCCCAATTTACTGCGAATATCTTTTATACGCTGCCCCAATTTCAATGGCTCTATGTTTTGGTCTTGCGACTCTTTAGCCAACGTTAAAGATGGGTACTCATCGTAAATCTTCTCTGACATACATCCCTCGATTTTTCTTTCTTCCTGTCTATTTATTCATTGTTGCATGAAGACCTTTGTTGATTAAAGAGCGCACAGTAAAATAAACCGTGCTCTCGGTAACAAAAAGAGAAAATCTGTTTCCTATAGGAAATTTTTGGTTGATTGTTCATGCTCGGAGCGCTATGTTATCGACTTGTTAGTTGAAGAGATGCTACTTCTGCTTAGCGCAAATGACAGATTTAACATTTGCATAGCAGCTTTTTACCCACTTTTTCGGGATTATACGTACTGCATTTATCCTACATATTCTGAAGCGTTTTGATTACTTCAGAAGCAATGCAGAAATTAACGCAAGACCTAATGGACAAAAAATACAATTCACCATTAGTAATTTTGAAAGGTCATCTACAATGAACAACACTTACCAAAACCATAGCCTAGAAAGCTTTTTCTCTACGACACTTGCTGCTACTGATGACGCTGTTTTTGCTGGAATCCAAGCTGAAAACGCGCGTCAAAACGAACAAATCGAGCTTATCGCTTCAGAGAACATTGTTTCTAAAGCGGTAATGCAGGCACAAGGCACATGCCTTACCAACAAATACGCTGAAGGTTACCCAGGTCGCCGTTACTACGGTGGTTGTGAACACGTTGATACCGTTGAAGCTATCGCTATCGAACGCGCTAAAAAACTTTTCAAGTGCGAGTACGCAAACGTTCAACCTCACTCAGGCGCACAAGCTAACGGCGCGGTTAAACTAGCCCTGCTTCAGCCTGGCGACACTATTCTAGGTATGTCTCTAGACGCTGGTGGTCACCTAACTCACGGTGCACGCCCTGCGCTTTCTGGTAAGTGGTTCAACGCTGTTCAATACGGTGTAGATCGCGACACACTTGAAATTGATTACGATGCAGTACTAGAGCTGGCTAAAGAACACCAGCCTAAAATGATTATTGCAGGCGGTAGTGCAATACCACGTACTATCGATTTCGCTAAATTCCGTGAAATTGCTGATGAAGTTGGCGCTATCCTAATGGTTGATATGGCGCACATTGCTGGCCTAATCGCGACAGGTGCTCACCCTAGCCCACTTCCACATGCGCATGTAGTAACGACAACGACACACAAAACACTACGTGGCCCTCGTGGCGGTATGATTCTTACCAACCACGAAGACATCAACAAAAAGATTAACTCTGCTGTATTCCCTGGCCTTCAAGGCGGCCCACTAATGCACGTTATCGCAGCAAAAGCAGTCGCATTTGGTGAAGCGTTAGGCCCTGAATTCAATACTTATATTGATTCAGTGATCGACAACGCAAAAGTTCTTGCTGAAGTGTTGCAAACTCGCGGTTGTGACATTGTGACTGGCGGGACAGACACTCACCTAATGCTGGTTGACCTTCGCCCTAAAGGCTTGAAAGGTAACGTAACAGAAGAAGCATTAGAGCGTGCAGGGATCACATGTAACAAAAATGGCATACCTTTCGATTCAGAGAAGCCTATGATTACTTCTGGTATTCGTTTAGGTACACCAGCTGGAACCAGCCGTGGTTTTGGCACTGAAGAATTCAAACTAATCGGTGAATGGATCGGTGATGTTCTTGACGGCCTTGTAGAAAGCCCTGAAGGCAACGCTGAAGTTGAGCAACGTGTTCGCAAGCAAGTTAAAGAGCTTTGCAAGCGCTTCCCTCTTTACCGCTAAACCGTTTTTAAAGATTTAAATTAAAACCTCATAATTTTTTGGAGAATAAGCAATGGACAATACACTAAAGTTTGCAGACAGCCACGAGTGGGTAAAAGACAACGGTGACGGTACTGTAACTATCGGTATTTCTGAGCACGCTCAAGAGATGCTAGGTGACGTTGTGTTTGTTGACCTACCTGAAACTGAAGACGAAATTGAAGCGGGTGAAAGCTTCTCTCTAGTTGAGTCAGTTAAAGCTGCTTCAGATATCTACGCGCCAATTACTGGTGAAATCGTAGAAATCAACGAAGAATTAGAAGATAGCCCTGAGCTAATCAACGAAGAACCTTATGAAGGTGGCTGGATTGTTAAAGTTAAGATGTCTGACGCGTCTGAACTAGACAACCTCAAGAATGCAGAAGACTACCTAAACTCAATCGAAGAAGATTAATTAGGCCAAGCATTAACTAAAGCTGCTCTTTTGAGCAGCTTAATTTTAGGAGCTTGCTCACGCTTCCTAACTAGAGAAAGTAGAACGATATCATGACTGAATTACTTCAAAGCCAATTACTTAAAGATTTGGGCACTCAAAATGAGTTCGTTGCACGCCACAACGGCCCAAATAAAGCTGACCAGCAAAAAATGTTGGACACTATCAAGGCTGCAAGCCTTGAAGCACTGATTGACGAAACAGTGCCATCTCAAATCCGCCTAGAAAAGCCAATGACGCTTGCCGCTCCACAGAGCGAAATGGACATGCTGGCTTCTCTAAAAGAAATCGCTAACCTAAACCAAGTGAAACGCACGTTCATTGGTCAAGGTTATTACAACACATTCACGCCTAACGTTATCCTACGTAACGTGCTTGAGAATCCAGGCTGGTACACGGCATACACGCCATACCAACCAGAGATCTCGCAAGGTCGTCTTGAAGCGCTATTGAACTTCCAACAGATGGTTATGGACCTAACTGGTATGGAAATCGCGAACGCATCTCTTCTAGATGAAGCGACAGCGGCTGGCGAAGCAATGACACTTTGTAAGCGCGCAGGTAAGAGTAAGAGCAAAGTATTCTTCGTTGCAGACGATGTTCACCCTCAGACACTAGAAGTTGTGAAAACCCGTGCTGAATACATCGGTTTCGAAGTACTGGTTGGCTCATTAGAGTCTTTACCAGAGCAAGACGTGTTTGGCGCACTAGTACAATACCCAGGTACAACCGGTGAAGTACGCGACCTAACAGACATCATTGCGAAAGCTCAAGCGAACAAAACATTAGTAACCGTTGCAACTGACCTACTAGCATCTGCCCTACTTAAGCCTGCAGGCGAAATGGGCGCAGACGTCGTTATCGGTTCAGCTCAACGCTTCGGTGTCCCTATGGGTTACGGCGGTCCACACGCAGCATTCATGGCGACACGTGAAAAGCACAAGCGTACAATGCCTGGTCGTGTTATCGGTGTATCTATCGATACTAAAGGCAACCAAGCACTACGCATGGCTATGCAAACTCGTGAGCAACACATCCGCCGCGAGAAAGCGACATCAAACATCTGTACTGCTCAAGCACTTCTGGCAAACATGGCGTCGTTCTACGCGGTTTACCACGGTGCTGAAGGCCTACGCACTATCGCTCGTCGCACGCACCACATGACAGCAATTCTAGCCGCAGGCCTGACTAAAGCGGGTTACGAGCTAGCTCATAACAGCTTCTTCGACACAATTACACTAAACACAGGTGACAAAACTGAAGCGCTTTACGCTAAAGCACAAGCAGCTGACATCAACCTACGTAAGCTAGACGGTAAACTAGGTGTAAGTTTTGACGAAACGACAACAACAGACTGCATCTCGTCTCTATTCGCTATCTTCGATGTAGACCAAGACGTTAACGCACTATCAACAGAAATCGCTTCAAACGAATTTGCTGCAATTCCTGAGTCTTGCCGTCGTGAGTCTGAGTTCTTAACTCACCCAGTATTCAACACGCACCACAGCGAAACGCAAATGATGCGTTACCTAAAACAGCTAGAGAATAAAGACTTCTCACTAACGCACGGCATGATCCCTCTGGGTAGCTGTACAATGAAGCTGAACGCTGCTGCTGAGATGATCCCAGTAACATGGCCTGAGTTTGGTTCAATTCACCCATTCGCACCTCTAGAGCAAGCGGCCGGTTACACAGCACTAGCGAAAGATCTTAAAGAGAAGCTATGTGAAATCACCGGCTACGACGATTTCTCACTACAGCCTAACTCTGGTGCATCTGGCGAATACGCGGGTCTAATCGCGATTCAACGTTACCACGCAAGCCGCGGTGAAGGTCACCGTAACGTTTGTTTGATCCCTAGCTCTGCGCACGGTACTAACCCTGCAACAGCATCTATGGTTTCAATGAAGGTAGTTGTTGTTAAATGTGATGAAGATGGCAACATCGACATGACAGACCTAGCAGCGAAAATTGAGAAGCACAAAGACAACCTATCAAGCATCATGATCACTTACCCTTCTACGCACGGCGTATACGAAGAGCAAGTGAAAGAAGTGTGTGAACAAGTTCACGCAGCGGGCGGTCAGGTTTACCTAGACGGCGCGAACATGAACGCTCAAGTTGGTCTAACTTCTCCAGGCTTCATCGGTTCAGACGTATCTCACTTGAACCTTCATAAAACGTTCTGTATCCCACACGGTGGTGGCGGTCCGGGTATGGGTCCTATCGGTGTTAAGTCTCACCTAGCACCTTTCCTACCAGGTCACATCGAAAACGGTGTACAAGGCAGTGACTACGCGGTATCAGCTGCGGATCTAGGTAGTGCTTCAATTCTACCTATTTCTTGGGCATACATCGCAATGATGGGCGAACCAGGTCTTACTGAAGCAACTAAAGTTGCGATTCTAAACGCGAACTACGTGATGGAAAAACTACTTCCTCACTACCCTGTTCTTTACCGTGGTACTAACGGCCGTGTTGCTCACGAATGTATTATCGACATTCGTCCACTTAAAGAAGAGACAGGCATCAGCGAAGAAGACATCGCTAAGCGTCTAATGGACTACGGTTTCCACGCGCCTACTATGTCTTTCCCAGTTGCTGGTACGTTAATGGTAGAGCCTACTGAATCAGAAGATTTGGAAGAGCTAGATCGTTTCTGCGAAGCAATGATCGCTATCCGTCACGAAATGACAGCAGTACAAAATGGTGAATGGCCACTAGAGAACAACCCTCTAGTAAACGCTCCTCACACTCAAGCTGACCTTTCTGAAGCAGAGTGGGATCGCCCTTACTCTCGTGAACTAGCTTGCTTCCCTTCTCAAGCAGCTAAAAACTCGAAGTACTGGCCAACGGTTAACCGTGTAGATAACGTATACGGCGACCGTAACCTAATCTGTTCTTGCCCTAGCATCGATAACTACGAAGACTAATTTGTAGCGTTGCTAAACAGCAAAACATAACAAAGGCGAACCAAACGGTTCGCCTTTTTGTTTTCTGTAATTCGAGAAGAACAAATGCATTGACCTTACCGTAAGGGAAAGGTTTAAGGTGAAATGAATCCAATGATGAATGAGGAAAGAATTATGGAATGTTGTAATAAAGCGCCGAAAGGTGGTGCCCCTCTTGGCTTACTTCTAAAAGTTACGCTTGGAATTGGGTTAATTGTGTTTCTGTTGGCTTTGTGGCAGTAGGACGCTTATACAGCGCCAGATTTGAAAATCCCTTAATGGGAGATAGAATAAGGACTAGAAACTATTAAACCTTTTGTGATCTTTACGGTAGCATTTAAAAGCCAAGACCCAGAAAGATACCAAGGCAAACAACGCTAGCTTGTCGTATCTATGTAATAACTTCCCAACTATGGCACCTTCCAAAGATTTCATTACCCCTTGGAACTCAATTTCAGCGATGTAGTATTTACCAACCAACAATATTACAAAGTAAAAAACGACACCAAGAATCAATGCAAATTGAGTGCGTTTGGATAATGAAAGTACATATAGAAATTCATATACAGCGTTCATTCTTACTTCCTATTTGTATTGGTATATTAGGCCCGTTTAAGTGGTGAGCAACGCAATAAGACGCTTCGCATATCACTTAAATGACTAAATTCAACGCGTGATAAGAATACCACGTGTTGCGATTCAGTCTTATAGCCGTTGTTAAGTTTTTAATTTCGTATTCAGCCAATTGGTTATTGAATGCTTTGCTAAGCCAATCAGAAGTTCGTAATTCGGTAGTAATTTCTCAGTAAGCTCATTGCCATCATACGAACGATAATCTTGGAAAAAACGATCGAGTGATGGACTAGGATCTGTATGTGGTGGTTGTTCGCCGCGATGGATGAAGCATGACCTATGAACATAAGCATCAGATATAATTGAGCTAATTTCTTTTGGACTTAAATCTTCCGGATACTTCTCAAACCAACTTTTTCTCGTAAGATGTTCAAAGCTACCCGTAGAGCCATAAGCTCTAATGGTATCTGCCACATCACTCATTGGATGTTCAATATAATTAGTCCATTTTTCAATAGGTGCAAACTTCTCAATAAATAACACAAACCTCTCACGTAAATACTGGTTATTTCCTCTCGATTCCAAATATGATTCCAATAATTCTTTGAACATACTGTCTTCTTTAGAATGTAGTTTCCATTCAGCTTCTTTCGGGTGCTTCTGTTTAACCTTATTACGTTTTACTGCATGTTGTGCAACAGCTTCAATGGCTGAAACAACAAGTAAGTACGCCAGCCCAAAGTCATCCCTTTTAACCAATAAAGATAAATGAACTAACCTTATGCTTTGCATTGCAATTCGGTACGTTTTGATATCGACGCTAAGTAGCTTTGACATTAGCTGTTCTAGCTCTTTGTACATATCGTGCAGCTTCGCGTCTGATACCTTAGAATGATTAGCACCCGGCCCCGCAACTAACACAGCATGATTTAGTGCTAACTCACTGTAATCCGAATCGGTTAGATGCTCTCGTCTGCATAAATAATCATTTCTTGTAGACTTACAGGGCTTTAACCATGAGAATGAAGCAATTGCTGATAGAGCAATACCGAATAAATGGCTATTGTGCCCTCCAACATGCTCTGGGTTGCAAACTTTACTTATGAACGCACAGTTAGCACCAGGAAGTCTAACTTGCACTGAAGAAGCAACATGACACTCTTTAAATTGCCACGGAATTGAAATCTCAAAAGGGGTTAATAGAAAAGAATAGCTCGGTCCTTTTTCGAATGGAGCCCACCTTTCATCACCTGAGCGAAAAGCTCGAATACACTCCTCAAACAAAACATGATCAGCAGTTACTGCTCGTGACATATTATTCTCCAAAAACTTAGCAGCTATTAGACCAAAAGGTTCTGCATTTAAATACAGAATTTTCTATCTAGTTCCTTATGCCACCAATTGTACTAACCTTTGTCTTTTCATAACAATAACTCATACCTCTAACCTAGTGATTAGCGTTACAAATATATAATTTAACTGCCTCGCATGAACCCCACTAAATCATAAACTTACGCGCGTTAAATCCGTGTTGTCACCATCACAAGCTATCGGTACCTAGGAGCAAGTGAAACTCTATAAATCCAATGCTTGACCCTATACGGTAAGGTGTTTATATTGTCGTCGCCTAACGGGCACATCCTAAAATGCACACCGGCCATCCTGCCATCATTCGTGTATTTATATTGGTGTTATGAATTTCCATGCTAACTAAACTTCGTCCTTTTTCTCGTGAATCAGGTGCGCTTATGCATCTTTCGATTCCAATCATTTTGACTCAAATTGCTACCCAAGCGATGGGGTTTGTCGATACGACAATGGCTGGCCAAGTCAGCCCTGCGGATCTCGCTGCTATTGCACTTGGTACTAGCCTTTGGATCCCTGTTCTATTATTACTACGCGGCATTATTATGGCTTTAACGCCAGTCGTCGCATACCATCGCGGTGCGCGTGATTTCAAAAGCCTCTCCGTCGAATTCTTCCAAATGGTATGGCTGGCACTAATCGCTAGTGTTTTACTGATTGCGTACTTAGTCAGTGCCAAACCAATATTAGAATGGATTGGCGTAGCCGCTGAGATAATCCCTATCGGAAGTGATTACGCTTTTGCTCTAGCCTTTGGTGTTCCGGGTATTGCCCTGTTCTATACCTTAAATGGCTTCTGTGAAGGAATGAACAACACTAAAGTACCGATGATCATTTCGGTGATTGGTCTATTAATCAATATTCCGGTCAACTACGTTCTAATTTACGGTAAGTTTGGCTTTCCAGAAATGGGCGCTGTTGGTTGTGGTTGGGCAACAAGCTTGGTGTATTGGCTCATGTCAGGAATGTTGTATTCCTACATCAAAGGGCATCATCACTATAAAACTATCATCCGTTTTTCAGATGCAAAGCCAAAAATAAGAGAGATGCTTCATCTTCTTAGACTCGGTCTACCTATCGGGATGAACATAGCAGTTTGTGGCAGTATCTTCGCAGTGATTGCGCTAATGATTGGGCGTATCGGCGCCGAGAACGTCGCTGCCGCGCAGATAGCACTTAACATATCAAGCCTCACTTACGTTATCCCTATGAGTATCTCATTTGGTATTACGATCCGTGTTGGCCATGCGCTAGGTGAAAGAAACGAATTGGGCGCTATTGAACGTAGTAAAGTTGGCGTTTTGGTTGCTGCATTGATTTCATTGCTTTCAGTAGCAATGTTCCTTTTGTTCCCAGAGTGGATTATTAGACTTTACACGTCGGATCCCGTTATCAGTGCCACCGCAGCCACTTTGCTGGTATTTACGGCGATGTATCAATTTAGCGATGCACTGCAAACCTCTGCTAGCGGTGCTTTACGGGGTTATAAAGACACTAAAATACCAATGTTCTTAGCTATCATTTCTTACTGGGGCATCGCTCTACCGATGGGGATGATATTGGGCTTAACCGATTATGTCGTTCCGGCGATGGGTGAGAAAGGCTTTTGGGTAGGCATTCTAACGGGTTTAAGCGTGGCCGCAGTGTTGATGTTGTTTAGGTTGAGATACGTGATCAAAAGTCGCGACTCGCTGCCGACGAATACAGCTACAGCCAACTGATACAAAAAAGCGCGTTACTTCCATTTCGGACAAACGCGCTTTTTTGATTCAGCCTGAATAAATGATGAAGGTGAAGGTTTTACACTTTCTAAATGGAACAAACTAGCCCCCTACTTAAGGACGCCCCACAAACAAAGCAATCGGCCTTAGATTTTAAAATCGTGTTCGCCCAGCGGCAAATATTCCGAAGCTAAGTACGTTTAACGTATCCGCGACACTTTCTATAGAATTGAGGATCAATTTTGCAGGCTCGTTATCTAGTATGACATGCCCATCAATGCCTTTAGTGTCGGGCTCATGTTCTAGTTCCGTTTGAACGGCTTGCTCCTTTAGTGATTCTGAATCTTGTGTCTCAACTACCATCTGCACTTCTGGTTCTGTTTTTGGCGTCGATGTACACGCCGCAAGAAACAGCAGGCTTATCAAAGCCATTATTCGACTTCCACGCATCCCTAGTACCACCCACAATAAAACACTGTTCAATTGTATAGATAGCTACACCCAAGATCTAGTCACTTCTCGCGCTTTTTTAGAAGACTTGTTTAAGGAACGCGACTTGCTGCTTCTCTTGTTCCGACATCTGATAATCTTCGTCAGACAGTGTATTGGAATCAAAGCTTCCAATAGAATAGCTTTCAAGATTACTTTGACCATAACCCGCCTTTTCACCAGGGTAACCAGACATTCGCTCCACCATAACATTTTTTAAATACAACTCTGAACTTCCCGCAGGCAAAACGCTTTTAAACGCTTTTAGCTCTATGGTCTGTTCGCCAGTTGTTAACTGCTCTTTAGTAACTAACGACGCAATTGCCACGCCATTGCTATCAAACAGGTTGGCCCGTACTCGGTATATTCCGTCTTGCTCTGTTTCTAACACAACTGGGATTCGTAAATCCGCTCCATCCGCATAGCCGTGTTCTACATTTATGACATTTGCAACCGAGTGGTAAAAGCGAATATCCGCGCTCACTACGTCTTCCCCTTGTTCAAATTCCACTTTTGCCACTAACCGGATTTCTTCAGGCCAGCTCTCACTTGGTGTAATAGCCCACTGTGAATCATCTGAAGGAAGCGTCTCAAGAACTTGTTTTGTTTCAACCGCTATAACCTCTAAGTTAGCGCCTAGTATCATCGCGCTTGATTTTAATTTAACTTCAATATCATCTGGAAAAAAATGGCGGTACTTGTTCACGCTTAATGATGCGGTCGAGTCTCCACCCAGTACGGGAATAGCGACTTCTTCAAACTTGTTCCATGAGAGGTATGGACTGTTCGAATCTGTAATAGGTTGAGAGTAAGCGGGATATTGCAACGTCGCTTGATGCTTTTGAGCCACTTTAGTGAGATCAATGGAGACCATCGCTGGCTCATTCAGTACTTCAAGCTCAATTTCGGGCTCTTGAAGTACGTTTTGCACTATAGGCGTATCGCTATCAGTGATCACCTGTTTAGGTAGTTTAGTGTTTGAATGTGTTAGCGGCTTGGAATATTCAGAAGTTTGCACACCAGTTGGCCATAATATTGCGCTTGCGATACCAACTAAGGCCGTACAAGAATAAAACCAGTATTTTCTTTTCATATAACGCTCCTAATAGGGCTGGTTTTATCCACCAGCCCACAAGCCTAACTAGTTCAGATTCAATGCGATTTCAGACATGGTGTCTCTGTTCGAACCTTGAACATAAAGGTACTTAGTGCCCCACCATCCGTTCTCTGTATATGTATCCACACTCACCGATTGACCATTGGTAAGAGCGACACTGGTGACACTCGATGTCACTTCACCTTGATGGCTTGAACTAATCACATCGCCGTGGCTGTAACCATCTCCCATAATTAATGGGTAATGTTCAGGCATGAAACTCGACACGCCCTTACTTTGAGAAGCAATTTTACCGTTCATTGCCAAGCCTGTAGAACAACTGTCAAAGCTACCTGAATTTGATGCACCGCAAGCAGAATGCGCCGCTACAACTCCGTCGTCATTACCCGGCAAGAAGCCTGATGTTGTCTTGAAATAATCGGTTCCATTCCCTACAAAACGGATTCTCGGAATCCTATGTTCAGACAATCGCGCGATTTGACGAGCATTAGATACTTTTAAATCATTAAGTACGCCTGAATTTTCTTGTGTTGGTATTTCCCCTAACCACAACGAAATTGCATAGCGCATCGCACTGTCTGTCCAGCCCCCGCCTTCTGTAATGTTAACTACAATATCACCAAGTTCTGAGCCACCACCAGCACCTGCAAAATCAAAAGTTGCAACTACATTCAAAGGCGTAAGACCAGCATTTTGCAGCCAGTTTTCTTGGTTATCTAGCAGGTATCTTGTCACTAAATCCCCGGTAGAATGCGTGACAAAAATACATCCGGTGTTACAAGTTCCATTTTGCGATAGCTCTTGTAACTTCGGCCAAACGTAATCGCTTGAAATCTTACCTTCTACCCTTTCCTGAGATGGCCAGTCAATTCGGGCATCTGCATATTGAAGCCAATAATCTTTCCAATAATCGGCACCTTCGCTGGTTACCTGTTCTTTATCCGGTTTAGATTGAAGTTGATCCGCCTGAAACCCGTGAACTAGCACAACCTTATAGTTCCCTATTGCAGCATGTGTGAAACTAGAAAACGCAGTTACCACTGCGATGGACGCTATTTTTGTCATTATTTTCATGATGTTATTAACCTTTTTATCCTTAATTGGTCTTTGGTTATAAAACCGATAAGCAAAATTCAAACATCGAAACTACTTTGCTCGATAAAAAGGATTAGTCTTTGGCTACACTTTGATCAACTCATCCGACGAGAGCTTTTGCACTAGTTCAAACATTGACCATTGAGTCATCACTAAAGTGAGAGATCAAACAAAGTAATATAAATAAAAGCTATGAATTGGCTAACGAGATGTGGTTGGAGATTGGTATTAACAAAGACATTAATAGTCAATTTATTGAAAATAGTTCGATATTACATAAAGTTAGTTAGCATCGAGCAAGTATGGCAGCATGTTAGGGTTACTTCTTATCAGTTCATTTACTGACTTTTCATTAAAGTAATACTTTAGCGTGCACTTCCCGCCGAATGACTGAAGAAGGTGCACACCTCTTTTCAGCCTTATCACCGAATTCGGCGAGTATAGAGTTCCGTTCAATTTGCAAACTTCATTTTCCGAGTTAGTAAGACGATACCTGCCAGACAAAAGTAGCTTACCTTTCACCTCACTTTCGGTACCAAAGCCCGGAGTCAGGATTTGCGGTGTTAAGTATGTGTAGTGCTCAAACAAGTTGACCCTATCTTCGCCTTTTAACTCATGCATAAATTTGTAATCAATAATGATTAGGATCGGTTTCCTACTTTTGATATCTCGCCAAATATTATTGGTTTTATAGCCGTCCCGATAAGCTACCCAGTGAACATTTGGGCCTGTAATCCTACTTATCTCGCCATTGGTATAAACGTTACGATAACCATGCAAATTCTCTTCTATAAATTGATTAAGAGAGAGCTGATGGTCAATGGTATATTTCGAAACTTCTACAAGGCCCACGAACGATTTGATCATTAAATACGAGGTTATTGCTAAGCCGGAAATAATCCTCACTTTTCTTGAAGAGAAAAAGCTTTTGTCCAAAGGAATTTTTATATACACCGCTGAAATCAGCAGCATCAGCGCGTACAAGGAAACCAAGTTATACGCGTAGTAATGCGGATTAATCACGACGGAAAGAATGATGAGAGATACCACCGCCATAAACAGTAGTAATTGGCGAGTATGGTATCTTGCGTAGTTTCTTACCACTAAATAGCAGCCAAAAATGAAAAACAGCCAGTATCCAAAGTCCGCTTTAATGGCATTAAACAACACAACGCTTTTCAGCCCTGCTTCGTCATCGTTGTTAAAAGAATGGGATATCAAGGTGAAACCAGCACTGTAGATTTCGTCCATCCCGTTAATATTGGCTTTAAGAAAGAAGATCGCTAGCGCGACAAAGCAACCTAAAAGCAGTGATAGCAACGCCCGTATCGCCACAGACAAGTTCATACCACTATGAATACAGCCACCGTAAAATAAGATCAGCATTGGTACCGTTATAATCAACGCCTTAGCTTTGAACAGAAATCCCATGCCATACAAAAAGCCGACGATAAACATTCTGTCGCAGTTCGCCAAAGACTCTTCTTTGCACATCATTAATATGATTTGCAACCAAATCAGCAAGACAAATATATCGGGCCGTATATCAATGCCACGCGTGTACATCACTGTGGTCAGCAATAAAATGGCAATGGAACAAAGTGCAACGTACTTTTCTACGTAGACGGTCATCAGCAAATAAAGCTGCAATGAAATGACAATTAACATCAATGCATTTATCAGCCTGAATATATAAACCACATTAAGCTCACCACCTATTTGCGTAATAAGCGGTGAAATTAATTCAAACATTAACGAGTAGCTGTCGAAGGTAAAATGGATACCTGATCGGCTTCCTATTTCCACTAACCAAGTGAGGTAAATAGCCATAAAATCGTTATCGACAATTGCCATGTACCTTATCGCTGCCAAATAAAACACTGCGATAAAGCCAAATAGCGAAATGTATAACAATTTAATTTTCAATCACTCACCATTCAATTCGTCATTAACAATCTTAGCGTTTGAGTTCGATGCTATTGAGTATAGTCGTTGCAAGGCCTTTAGCGGCTTGAAACCCTGAGAAGATCTATGCGCGCACAAAAAAAGCACCCGAAGGTGCTCTTAGTTTGCTGATTTCAAATTATAGGTTACGGCGATTGAACTAACTGACCTCTCCGCTAGTGCAACTGCCTCACACCAATCAGAAACAGTCACTATAACGGAAAGCTAAACAGACGTTTTTGGATCGATAAACCATAGCTCATGTAAGAACCTAGATAGAGAGTACTAATCTAAAAACACGCCTCAACGAAGGTGCTACCTATAATCAAATTCTTCATTGCATACTTAATATGGTCACGGAATCAACTAAAACTAACCATTCCTTCACCAAACTAGTATCAATAACTTAGCTATCAAGCTTGGTAAAAATCAACTCACTCATATTGCCCGTGGTGTTGTATTAAAGTGACGCTTAAATTCACGGCTAAACTGTGACGGGCTGGTATACCCAACAAGGCCAGCAGCCTCACTGATCCGTTTACCCTCAATCTGAATCAACTCTTTCGCTTTGTTCAACCTGACTTTTTTTAGATATTGCAACGGAGTCTCGAAGGTGACATTTCGAAATGCCGTATGAAACGCAGAGACACTCATGTTGGCTTCTTCAGCTAATGATTGAACCGTCAGTGCTTGAGAGTATTCTTGATGCACTTTAGCAAGCGCCTTTGCAACACGAGCATAGTGTCCATCATGTTGAGCAAGCTCAAACAATACACGCCCTTCCGATCCCGTTAGCGCTCGGTAGACGATTTCAGTCACCAGTGATTCACCCAAGATCTTTGCCTCTATATCGCAATGGAGAGCCCGTAATATTCGAATACAGCTTTCGAGCATTTGTGGTTCCATTGAAGCAGACTCTAACCCACTCGTCGTATGCTTATTGCAATGGCTGGTTAAAAACGACTCTTCTTCCAAGCGCTTTACTAACTTATGTAATAACTTTGAGTCGATATTGATCGTCAACCCTAGTAATGGCTCATCGTCTTCAGGAAAAGCTTCGCACTCTAAAGGCATAGGTACACCGACAACGAGGTAATCCCCGGGGCCATAAGCAACTGGTCTATCTCCAATATGGATATTTTTACGGCCTTGCCCCATCATGATGATCCCCGACTGATAGGTGAAAGGCTGACGGCCATTGCCTTGGCTACTGCGATAAAGCCATACATTATCGATCGCGGTTTCTCTAATACCCTCTAAGTCATCCCAACCTTTAAGAGCAACGTAAGAACGCATTAATTGAGCTAGATTTTCCATATGTTCACCGACTATACAAGAACAGCCAGAATAACAACTTTGTAGAAATAGGCAATTTATTTGGAGAATATGGTCTTTAAAGGCGCAAACAATCACACTAATATGCAAGTATTCCAACTATAAACAGATAAACGTTATCGCTCCTACACGAGGAATCAGCAATGCAATTTACTTACGTTAACCCTACTGTTATTCATTTTGGCCAAGGTCAAATTTCTACGATTGCACAAGCAATCAACGCTTCTCAAAAAGTATTAGTTATCTACGGTGGCGGTTCTATCAAGAAAAACGGCGTTTACGACCAAGTTCAAGAAGCGCTAAACGGTCACTCTTGGGTTGAGTTTTCTGGCGTTGAAGCAAACCCTACTAAAGAAACACTAGATAAAGCAGTCGCTATCGTAAAAGAACAGGATATCGACTTTATTCTTGCTGTCGGTGGTGGCTCAGTTATTGACGGTTCTAAGTATGTTGCAGCAGCCGCTAAACACGATGGTGATGGCTGGGATATTTTAGAAGGCAAGCATCAAGTTAACGAAGCGACACCGATTGGCGCTATTCTTACGCTACCGGCAACAGGTTCAGAATCTAACATGGGCGCGGTTATCACTCGCTCAGAGACTCAAGACAAGCTTGCATTCATGGCGCCTGCTGTACAGCCAAAATTCGCTGTAATGGACCCAGACGTAATGAAAACTTTGCCTGAGCGCCAGTTGATCAACGGTATCGTTGATGCATGGGTTCACGTATGTGAGCAATACATTACTCTACCAACAAACGCAATGGTTCAAGAAGGCTACGCTGAAACCTTACTTAAAAACTTACTCGTGCTAGGTTCTCAGTACTCAGAGCGTGATAACGACTCGTGGCGCGCAAACCTAATGTGGACAGCTAACCAAGCATTAAATGGCTTGATTGGTACCGGTGTGCCACAAGACTGGGCAACCCACATGATTGGTCACGAATTTACTGCACTATGGCACGTAGACCACGCTCGCTCTCTAGCTATCGTTCAGCCTTCGCTATTACGCAATCAAATTGAAGCGAAACGCGGCAAGCTTGAGCAAATGGGTAAGAATGTATTCGGACTAGAGCAGAGCGAAGATTTAGCAGAGCGTACGATCATCGCGATTGAAAACTTCTACCACAGCCTAGAGGTTGAGACTCAATTCTCTGGATATGAATCTGACAAATCGACCGCTATCGACAAAGTCGTTGAGCAGTTAGAATCACACGGTTATGTACAACTTGGCGAAAACCAAGCAATTACATTAGAACGTACGCGTGAGATTCTTGAAGGCGCGATGCAGTAACAGAAAGTAGCAGCTTAGTTAGAACTAAAAGCAGCGAGCATGCTCGCTGCTTTGTTACTTTTTAAGCAACTGACCATTTCATATCAAGTTACTGCCCTTTTTTATGTGCATTCATTTTTCTATATTGTTAAGGTAAATCTTAACGTCAGCAAAAATAGAAATAATTGTGAACAATCACCATAACATGGTTGAATTTAAAGCACTTAATAAGTGGTATGGCGACTATCACGCCCTAAAATCTATCGATTTGAACATTCAAAAAGGTGAGATTGTTGTCATTTGTGGCCCTTCTGGCTCTGGCAAATCCACCTTAATCCGTTGTATTAATCAACTTGAGCGATTCGAGTCAGGTCAGCTTACCGTTCTAGACCAAACACTCCCTGCTAAATTGAATTTCCCAGGTAAAGTTGGCATGGTGTTTCAGCATTTTCACCTCTTCCCTCACCTTACCGTGTTAGAAAACCTGACCTTAGCGCCAATCCGAACACTAAAAATGAGTAAGCAGGAAGCTGAAAAGCTCGCCATGCACTACTTGGAGCGCGTTCATATCTCAGAGCAAGCCAACAAATACCCCGTGCAACTCTCTGGTGGTCAACAACAACGCGTCGCAATTGCTCGCTCACTATGTATGAAGCCAGAGTTACTGTTATTCGACGAGCCGACTTCTGCTCTTGATCCGGAAATGATCAATGAAGTACTTGATGTCATGGTGGAACTGGCGGAGGAAGGAATCACCATGGTGTGTGTGACTCATGAAATGGGCTTTGCCAAAAAAGTAGCCGACCGCGTTATCTTTATGGACCAAGGTGAAATCATTGAATCCAACACGCCGAATCAATTATTTGATAACCCTCAACACGCTCGTACTCAAGCCTTCTTAAAACAGATCCTAAGTTACTGATGTTATTCAAAGTCATTAAGCCAACCCTGTCAGCTCTCTTCCAAATTCTGTTCTTGTTGGTGGGAATCAGCTGGATCCTAGATTCCGGAGCACAGGCTATGGGATATTCATGGCAATGGCATCGTGTTCCTGACTATATCGCCTTTTATGAAGATGGAGAATGGTGGCCAGCTGAACTGATCGAAGGCCTTCTTGTCACCATTAAAATCTCGTTAGTAAGTTTAGTGGCGACCTTGGGGCTTGGTTTAGTAACCGCTTTGCTCAACAACTCTAACTCGATCGTCGGGCGAGCAATCGCCACTGGTTACGTTGAGCTTATTCGTAACACACCGTTACTGGTTCAAATTTACTTGCTCTATTTTGTGTTTGGCCCCGTAATTGGGCTAGACCGCTTTAGTACTGCGGTATTAGCGTTATCATTATTTCAAGGAGCGTACACCGCGGAAATTTTCCGTTCAGGTTTGAACAGCATCAATAAAGGTCAGTTTGAGGCAGCTCAATCTCTCGGATTATCCAAGCCTTATACCTACTGGGATATCATTCTCCCTCAAGTACTACAACGTACGTTGCCTCCTTTGACAAATGAAGTTATCTCGCTCATTAAGAACTCTTCTATCGTCAGCGTGATGGCGATTTTCGACCTAACAACAGAAGCAAGAAACATTGTTTCTGAAACCGCAATGCCATTCGAGATTTGGTTTACGGTTGCTATTATCTATCTCGCATTAACACTTTCACTTTCTGCCATTTCAGTGATGCTTGAGCGCAAGCTTGGGGCAAGCTGGAGAACACAATAAGGATTAATCAGCATGAAGCTATTTAAAACGGCTATTACAGCATTACTAACCCTAGCGGTCAGTTTGCCAACCCTTGCGTCGAATACGCCTAATTTAGACAAAATCAATGATCGCGGAACTCTGCGTGTGGGTATGTCTACTTTTGTGCCGTGGGCGATGCGTAACACCCAAGGTGAACTTGTCGGGTTCGAGATTGACGTTGCTAAGCGCCTCGCAAAAGACTCGGGGTGGAAAGTAGAGTTCGTCCCTACCGCTTGGGATGGCATTATTCCATCTTTGTTATCCAATAAGTTCGACGTCATCATCGGGGGAATGTCGATTACGGAAGCAAGGGCGAAAAGCGTTTTGTTCACCGCTCCATATTCACATTCAGGCGTTCAACTGGCGGCAAATACTGAACTGGCAAAAGGTTTCAGCCAAATTGATGACTTCAACTCTCGCCGAGTAAAAATTGCTGCACGCCGTGGCGCATTTACGGTGCAAGTTGCTCGCGAGACCTTCCCTAAAGCGAAAGTACTTCAGTTCGATGACGATGCTCAGGCATTCCAAGAAGTGCTAAACGGCAACGCTCATGCCGTTATCGCTTCAAGCCCTAAACCAGAGCATGAAAGCATTAAAAACTCAGACGCTCTATTCATTCCATTTGAACAGCGCTTATCTAAAGGTAACGAAGCCTTTGCCGTTCGTCTTGGTGAAGCCGATAAAGCAGAGTTCTTCAACCAATGGATCACAGCACGTACCGAAGACGGTTGGTTACAAGAGCGCTATGAGTACTGGTTCGCGACTCTCGATTGGCAAGACCAAATCGCTCAAGGCCAATAAGCTAATAAGAATTAGCGATAGTTAACTAATAAAGACGCTGCTCATACGCGGTGCAGCGTCGTCCTAACTCGATGTATAAGGTAAAGATGTGAGCAATACGGTTACAACTGCAGTCAACAAACCTAAAACCAGTAGTCTACCTTGGTTTCAAAGGTTAACTTTCCTTGATTACGGATTGTTGCTTGGGGTCGTGTTATGTGCAGGTTGGCTTTACTACCGTTCATCAGTTGGTGTCAATTATCATTGGCGCTGGGCTGACGCTATCAGCCTTATTTTCACCTCACCATCAAATGGTGGCTTGCCCTATTTCTTTCAAGGCTTGATCGCCACGCTACGCTTGAGCGTCTGGAGCCTTTTTCTATCCCTATCCTTAGGCACTTTACTTGGCATTGCTCGTCACTCGCGTTTTGCAATCTTCCGAACACCTGCAACCATGTTTATCCAACTGGTGCGAAATATTCCACCTTTGGTCTTCGTGTTTATTTTTTACTTCTTTATCTCAAACCAACTAATTCCGTTGCTAGGCTTAGAGCCACTGCTACGCGAACACTCAGGCGAGTTGAACGCGCTTCAAAGTTTCTTGTTTGGCCCTTCAAATCTATGGGAAAACCTCGCGTCCGGTGTCATCTGTATCGGGTTACTATCATCGGCATACATAGCTGAAGTCATTCGCGCTGGGCTAGAAGGAATAGATAAAGGGCAATGGGAAGCGGCTGATTCTCTTGGTTTATCTGCATTCAGTAAATACCGCTACGTTATTGGGCCGCAAGTACTAACAGCAATAACGCCTCCACTGGCAGGACAAGCGATTTCCCTTGTCAAAGACACCTCAATTGTATCGCTGATCTCAATTCAAGAAATGACCTTTGTAGGCACTGAAATTGCCAATTCTTCTGGTCTGATTTTTGAAATTTGGCTTTTAGTTGGAGCCGTCTATTTTGTTATTTGCTTCAGCTTGTCTCGTTTATTCAAACGATTAGAGCGCCGCAGCCGACGCCACCTAAATCAAATATAGCGTCCACACACCGCGAACTATCCGAACTTATGTTACTACATAAGACAAACTGTTAACGGCTAACTGCACTCTTTGGTGTACTGCAACATTTTTTTACGTATACTCATATCGTTCAATAACTCAATAACTTGATTGCTCACTCACATAAGTTGATTAATGGCTCCGATTACACGCGCAGATTTTGAAAGGCATATTAAACGCTCTTCCGTTGGAGAGTCTTACGCTGTGCTTGGCGAATATACTCTCTATAGTGTCTTCCAGCCCATTTATACTCAACAACTTAAGCTACATGGTTTTGAAGCACTCCTACGAATTAAGGACGCACAAGGTAACTGGATTCGCCCAGATTTGTTTTTGTCTAACCCCGACTTTAATGAAGCAACGCGTTTAAGTGCAGAAATGCTAAGTCGAGCTATCCACCTTCGAAATTTCTCGTTGTTTTATCCTCACCTTCCATGCAAGATTTTTCTTAACGTTATTCCAGCCGCGTTGATCAGCTATCAAAGGTACGTCAACTCAATTACCAATAGTGAAACACACAAGTTAATGCGAATCCGACTCGAAGAGTTAGGGATTAAATTAGACGATGTTGTGCTAGAAATTGTTGAGCAAGATTGCAACGAGAACGAGGAACTTGCCCGGCTTATCTCTGGCATCAAAGATCGTGGTTATTTACTGGCAATCGATGATTTTGGCGCAGGCAGCTCTGATACAAATCGGGTTCACCTTATCGAGCCGGACATGATCAAAATAGATCGCAGCCTTTTACTCACTTATGAAGCGGGTAATAAGCAACCATTACTTAAAGCGATCGAGCTAGCAGTGACCACCCAGTCTAAAGTGTTAATTGAAGGCATAGAAACCCAACAGCAATTAGACATAATAGAGCTGCTACCAATCGATTTTTACCAAGGCTATCAACTGGGTAAACCAGCCAGTATTTTCCATTGGTTAGAAGAATTTAACGCACATTTTGACAACTAGTTCTCGTTTCATTCGATAACTTTCTAGTTTCTTATCCATACCCTTTTGATGTCACTATAATTAACTCAAATATCTTCACTGAGTCATTCTATGGATCATCATAAAGAACGCGCATATCATTCGGTCATTGGGGCATTGGTTGGCGATGCCGCATGCATGGGATTCCATTGGCTCTATGACCAGCAGCAAATCAGAAAAATAGCGGGTGATAAGCCCGAGTTCCATTCTTCTAACCGCTATGAATATCAAGACAAAGGTTACTTTGCTCACGAAGGCAAAAGCGTTGGTGATCATTCCCAATATGGCGCTCAAGTACTTGCAATGGTCGACAGTTTAGCAACCAATAAAATTTACCAAGAAGAAGACTACATTCGTGAGTTTCGAAATTGGTTTGATTTTGGTGGGCAATGGGTTGGCTACATAGACAAACCGACTCGAATCACCTTGGTGAACATCCACCAGCTAGAACAACAAGAATTACCCATTACGCGCTGTGGAGCAGACGATACTCAACTTCCAGCTGTAGCGAAATTAGTCCCTTTGATTGCGTGTTTTCATGGATTGTCTGAATTACCTAAAATGGTCGAGAGTGCGGTTAGAGTCACCAATAACAACGATCAATCAGTCGAGTGGGCGAAAGCAATTACATTATTACTTCAAGCTGCTTTGCAAGGTAATACACCGATGCAGTCAGTGGAGATGGTTAGGCAAACATGTAGTGAGTTCATCTTCGAACAGGTGAACCTAGCGTTAAGCGAGCCCGACGAACACATCACGGTCGCTGCAGAGCGGTTTGGACTGCATTGCGGTTTAGATGCCGCCTTCCCTTTAATTATGCGGATCGTTGCAACGGCTTCTAGTTACCAACAAGCCATGCGAGACAATATTTTTTGTGGTGGAGATAGTTGTGGTCGTGGAGTAATCATCGGCGCGATTTTAGCCGCGTGTTATTTCGACAGCTCAGGTTCAATACCAAGTGAGTGGTTGGCCAAAACTAAGTTACAGGGTAATGTATTAGCGCTACCGATCCAGTAGCGCTTCTATTTAATGGGGAATCCAGTGAGTTTACTTCGGCAAGTTTTCTATTTGGCTGTTGATATCCATCAGACGGCCTAGAATGTTCTCACCATCAACACTAATGCCGTTATGCTCGTACTCGTTTGTGATCCAAGCCTTTGAGTTAGGGATATTCGCCAGTGTCTCTTGGCTATAACGCAATTCTACATACATATCATCAGCGTATACCGCACAAGCCATAGGTACTGGGTTATTGGCTAACACGCTTGCATCATATACTGGCGACCAATCTTGCTTTTCAGCCAAGATTTGAGCGGCTTCTTTTAAAGGCTTTAGTGTTTCTAGTTGGTCAAACATCCACGGATAGACCATTTCACCAGTAAACCAGAACTCACCACCTTTGTGATAATTAAACCTTGGATGTTCGTCACGAACACGATGTGCAGACCAGTTTGACGCGTAACCTTGGCAATAAATTGCTTCATGCAGAATTGCATAGATTGGGTTTGTTAAGTAACCCTGTTCTTGCTGCATCTGGTTTAGGAAAGCATAACTCAGCTGTTTTTTACCATTTGCTACTTCAAACGCGCTTTCAAGCGTAAAATACATTGGCATGTTCGCACCACCACGCCCAAGGTTAATACCGATCAGCTGAAATTGCTCTACAGTAAAAACTTGTCCATTTGGTAGTTTGACTTCGTTCTCGATCAAGTGATCCGCAATCTCCTGACACATGCTTTGCGCTTTCGGAAATTGTGCAAAGAACGCCTGGTTCTTGTCTGATACGCGTTGGTAAGTCGCTTGGTAAACGTCGTCAGCGTGGCGAGAAATAGAAGGAATACCACCCGTTACAAAACAACGTAATAAGCTATGTGGAAACAAAGACAGGTAAGTTAACGTGCAGAACCCACCAAAACTTTGTCCCAGCGTCGCCCATTTCTCAACGCCAAGTTTAGTTCGAATCGCTTCTGCATCTCTTACTATGTTGTCAGCCCTAAAATTAGAGAGAAACTCAGCCTGTTCCGCAGCAGATAAATGTGCCAAAGTGTCTTTGTTCACGACAGAGCTATTACCTGTTCCACGTTGATCCAGTAATAAGACTCGATATTCTTGTAATGCGCGTTTAAGCCAACCAGACTCACCACTTACACGTGGCGAAGGAAAACCAGGACCGCCTTGAAAGTACACCAACCATGGTAGTTCTTGAGAATCTTTTGCAAGGTCAACCACTTCCCTAGCGAATACTTGGATTGTGGCTTTTTCAGGCTCGTTATAGTTAAGTGGTAAATCAAATGAATGCTGACGGTAAAGAGTCTTTCCATCTATAAAACTGGTTTGCACGTAACGTATTCCTTTTAAGTTAGATACAATTCAACAGCTAAGAACTGTTAATGACGACTAAACAAGACTTTATCACTAAATTCAGAGTCGATCGCCCAAAGAAGTGTAATAAAAAAGCCCACTATCAAATAGTGAGCTTTTCAGGCTTAATTCTTAATCTATGCACTTAGAAAAAGTCGATCGAATTTCTTCCACTCTTTTCATCACGCTGCGGCTTAAGTTTATTATCCTGCTTTGCCGCTTGAGACTTTTCTTTCTGCTTCTTAGGTTTTGCAGATGCGCTTAATTCAGGTCTTGAACTGTTTGACGACTTATTTTTCTTATTTGAGCTGTTTTTGTTTTTTGCCGGCTTCTTGCTTGCCTTCGGCTCAGCTTTTACCGGTTTTTCTTGAGGCTCTTGAACGGGCACATCGCAAACCACAACGTAATACTCTTGGTTGAATTCGAAGAAATCACCATCGTACATTTTACGACGCTTACGCGTTTCAAGTTCACCGTTAACCGCCACATAACCTTCAGAAATTACATGCTTGGCTTCACCGCCACCGCTTACTAAGTTCGCTATTTTAAATACTTTATAGAGCTCTATAGGCTGGGCTGAAACTTCAACTCCAATCGCTTCAATCTCAATTTCTTCGCCTTCTTCGCCCTCGTTGTATTCAACGTAATCAGCATCTTCGTAATATTCTTGGTCCATGGTGACCTCTAACTAAAAATCTTGCGCGCAGTGTAATGCGAAAACAAACAAATAACCATAAAGGATATTTCTTTTCGTACGCTGTTGTAGCCTAAGGCTATCGTCTACAGTTAATTATAAGTGTTATTGATGAGGGATTGTATGCGCAATCTTTTACTAATAACCCTTTGGCTAGGCTTCTCCCATTCATACGCTTATCAGATAACTCCGGTAACGGTTTACGCTGATGACGCGTATCCACCATACAGTTATGCGTCAGACGGTGTCGCCAAAGGGATATATGCTGACGTTCTGCGCGTGGCATTCAGTAGGATGCCCATGTACGACGTGTCTATTGCGCCTGTTCCCTTTAAACGCGGACTAAGAATGCTAGAAACAGGAAAAGGGTTCGCTTTGTACCCTCCCTATTTCTACCCAAACCAACGCAAGTACATTGAGCCTTATTCAGTACCGATCCTTAATGAAGAGGTCGTCGTCTACTGTAATCCTGACATTATATTGATCAGTCAACCACGTACCGTTTGGCCCGATGATTACTTCGGGTTAACCATCGGAATTAATGATTCATTTGCCATAGGTGGCGACCTGTTTTGGCAAGCCAGTCGGCAAGGTAAACTCACAGTAGAAACCGCAATCGATAACCGTGAGAATATTTTAAAGCTCAGAGCAAAACGTATCGACTGCTACATAAACGACAAACTGTCTATCTTGTGGGAAGTAAAACAGCTTAAGAAAAAAGGAGCGATACCGGAGAATACTCAATTCCGCCTGGGAGTTCGGGTGAGCAAAGAACAAGGTTACCTAGCTTTCAGCGGTATAGAGGTGGATAACTTTCCCTATAAAGCCGACTTTATTAAAAGGTTTAATCAAATCATTAATGAGATGCGTGACAATGGGCAAATCGAAAACATCATCAAGCAATACACTGATTAGCCAGCGAAAAGAAAATCAATAGCCATAAGCAGGCCTGTTCACTAGGCACCGATGCCAGCGGCTGATATTCGGGAATTTGTCCTCAATATCGATAAACAGTACGCCCTCAATAAACTGAATAAACACATACGCGGTAATATCGACTATTGAATAGCGATCGCCCGCGATAAAGTCTGATTCCCCTAACCTATCTTCTAATACCGGGAGAAAGTCTTTCACTCGCTGCTTAGACTCATAGCCCCACTCTGTAATGCAGACTTCACGATCATTATAGACACCGCTTATATTACGAAACGCCTGGAATGCAGGGTACAAACCTTGGAATTCCACTACACGGTGCCACATCTCTACCTTGGCTTTTTCCGTTGGGCTATGCCCGAACAAGTGCAAATTATTAGGATGAAGATCGTTTAAGTAACGGCAGATCGCCACACTTTCACAGATTGAGCTGCCATTATCTAGCGCCAAAACCGGAACCTTTCCATTCACACTGATTGCTTGATAGGCGGGAGAAAGGTTTTCACCTTTTCGTACATTCACTTGAACTGTTTCGAGCTCGACACCAATTTCATTAAGAAAGATTGCAACGCGACGACTACTTGGCGAAGGCTTAAATTCAAACAGTTTCATCCTATTTCCTTGAACTATATTAAGTCAGACTAAAGTTAGACCCAATATTTGCAAGATTCGAAATTTGTTCGGAAAAATTGTGAGCTAAACACACAAGCCACGATGTTAAATGAATGAACCGTGACTTATGTGTCTATTTGAGCTTAAAAGCTTGATAATTCAATCAGCTGTTTGGTGTAGCTATGAGATGGGGATTGGAATAACTCGTCAGTGTTGCCCTGCTCTACAATCTCACCCGCTTTCATGACAATGGTGTAGTGGCAAAGCGATTTCACGACATTTAAGTCATGGCTGATAAACAGGTACGTTAGCCCATACTTCTCTTGTAGCGATTTCAAGAGATCGAGTACCTGCGCTTGGACGGTTCTGTCTAACGAAGACGTCGGTTCATCCAGCAAGATAAACTCGGGTTTCAAAATCAAAGCACGCGCAACTGCAATACGTTGACGCTGGCCTCCTGAGAACTCATTCGGGTAGCGGTGACGAGTGTCGGGGTCTAGATCGACTTCACGCATCACGTCGCAAATCATGCTATCCATTTCACTATCGCTGATCTCATGATGTACACGTAGCCCTTCTCCAATCACTTGAGCCACAGACATTCGAGGGTTCAGTGCAGAGAATGGGTCTTGAAACACCACTTGCATTCTGCTGCGATACGGTAGCATCCCTTTTCGATCGAGGCCCTGTAGTTCGTTACCTTGATAACTGATCGAACCTTCGCTCTGAACCAGCTTTAGTATCGCCATACCTGTGGTGGATTTACCCGAACCACTCTCTCCCACAAGCCCAATCGAATGGCCTTTTCGCAGGCTAAACTTCATATCCGTCACGGCCTTAACGTGCGCTATGGTACGTTTAAACAAACCACCAGTGATCGGAAACCACACTTTAAGCTGGTTAACATCCAACAAACACTCACTGTCAGATTCAACCGTAACTGGCGAGCCCTTAGGATCAGAATCAATCAGCTTACGTGTGTATGGGTGGCTAGGTTGTGAGAAAACTTGCTGACAATCTCCAGTTTCGACCAATTCGCCAGCTTTCATCACGGCAACGCGATCTGCGATTCGACGAACAATGCTCAAATCGTGAGTGATGAACAGCATTGCCATTCCCAACTCTTGCTGGAGCTCTTTGAGCAAATCTAAGATCTGAGCCTGAACCGATACATCCAATGCGGTAGTCGGCTCGTCTGCAATCAATAACTCTGGTTTATTGATAAGCGCCATTGCGATCATCACACGTTGTCGTTCACCACCTGAAAGCTCATGAGGATAAGCGGTAATCTTTTGCGCTGGGTGCCTAATACCTACCTTTTCTAACCACTCGATTGCCAATTGCTGCGCTTTATTGGTGCGCATCCCTCTATGCACTGCAAGCGTTTCAACTAACTGTTTACCAATTTTATGTAACGGATTGAGCGACACCATCGGCTCTTGGAAAATCATGCCGATTTTTCCGCCTCGAATGCCGCGTAACTGGCGTTCAGAGCAGCTAAGAATGTCTAAGCCATCGAAAGTGATCGTCCCATTCATGTAATGAGAAGAGCCTTTAGGCAATAATTTTAGAATTGAATTCGCGGTGACCGATTTACCTGAGCCACTTTCTCCTACCAAGGCTAATGTTTCACCTTTGTTAATCGAAAGAGACACGTTACTTGTCACCTGTTGTATCGCTTTCGCACGCCCGAAACCGACGGAAAGCTCATCAATGGTGAGAACGGTTTTATTCGTCATAATTGAGCCTTAACGCTGTTGATGGGGATCGAATGCATCACGTACCGCTTCGCCAACGAATACGAGTAAAGTCAGCATTAACGAAAGTACCACAAAGGCTGAAATACCCAGCCACGGAGCCTGTAAGTTCGCTTTACCTTGTGCCAGGAGTTCGCCCAACGAAGGAGAGCCTGCTGGTAGTCCAAAACCTAAGAAATCCAACGAGGTAAGCGTAGTTACCGAACCCGATAAAATGAACGGCATCATTGTCAGTGAAGCAACCATCGCATTAGGTAACATATGTCTAAGCATGATTCGCTTGTCATCCACGCCCATCGCTTGCGCGGCTTTAACGTAATCGAAGTTGCGGCAACGAAGAAACTCTGCGCGGACAATACCTACCAAACTCATCCAACTAAACAGGACCATAATGCCAAGTAGCCACCAAAAGTTTGGTTCAATGAAGCTTGACAGAATGATCAACAAAAACAGAGTTGGCATTCCTGACCACACTTCAATAAAGCGCTGCCCAAGTAAGTCTAACCAACCACCGTAATAGCCTTGCGTCGCGCCAACAAACACGCCAATAACGCTAGAAACTATGGTGAGAATAAAACCAAACAAGACCGAGATCCGGAAGCCGTAAATGATCCTAGCAAGTACATCACGCCCTTTGTCGTCGGTGCCTAACCAGTTCACACTATCCGGCGCAGAAGGAACAGATCCCGAAATATCGAAGTTAATAGTGTCATAGCTAAAACGAATCAATGGCCATACGATGTAGCCCTGCTCTTCAATTAACTCTATGACATAAGGATCGGTGTAGTCGGCCTCAGTTTCGAACTCTCCGCCAAATTCAGTTTCTGCGTATTCAGACACCACTGGGTAGTAGAACGAGTCTTGATACGACACAATCAAAGGTTTGTCATTAGCGATAAGTTCGGCAAATAAGCTCAACACGAACAAAAGAAGAAAGATCCACATCGAAATGAAACCACGCTTGTTCGCTTTAAAACGTAACCAACGGGCTTGCGCGAGTGGATTCGTGAATTCAAATACTTTTTTCACTATTAGCGGGCCTCAAAATCGATACGAGGATCGACCCATGTATAAGTCAGGTCAGAGATAATACTCAGCACTAAGCCAAGTAGAGTCATGATGTACAACGAGCTGAATACAACTGGGTAGTCACGCTGAATCGTCGATTCAAACCCTAATAACCCAATCCCTTCCAAAGAGAACATCACTTCTATCAGCATCGAACCAGTAAAAAAGATGCTGATAAAAGCACTAGGGAAGCCAGCAATGATGATTAGCATCGCGTTTCTAAATACGTGCTTATACAAAATTCGATTTTCATCGAGACCTTTGGCACGAGCGGTCACCACATATTGCTTATTGATCTCATCCAAGAATGAGTTTTTGGTCAACATACTCAACGTGGCAAAACCACCAATAACCATGGCGAAGATCGGCAAGGCTAAATGCCAAAAGTAATCGATAATTTGTTGATACCAATTAAGCTGTTCAAAATTACTCGAAACCAAGCCACGCAGCGGGAACCAGCTAAAGTAGTTACCACTTGCGAATAAGATGATCAAAATTATCGCGAATAAGAAGCCTGGAATCGCATAACCAATTATCACCACCGCACTCGACCAGATATCAAAACGTGAACCATGATGAATCGCTTTGAGTATGCCCAAGGGAATCGAAATCAAATAAATGATTAAGGTGCTCCACAAGCCAAGCGAAATAGACACAGGTAAGCGATCTATGATCAAATCAATTACGTTTCCGCCTTTAAATAAACTTTCGCCGAAGTTAAACATGGCGTAGTTCTTCAGCATATCGAAATAACGTTCATGAATTGGTTTATCAAAACCAAACTGCTTTTTAATTTCTTCGACTACTTCCGGATCTAAACCACGTGACCCTTTATAGCCAGAAGCAGAGGCTTGCTCACTCTCACCTAAATCAACTTCTTGGCCGCCACCAGAAAAGCGTTCCATGATTCCGGAGTTATGCCCTTCTAGTTGAGCAACCGCTTGTTCAACAGGGCCACCGGGGGCGATTTGAATAATGAAGAAATTGATGGTGATGATCGCCCACAAGGTCGGAATGACCAACAGTAGGCGACGAAAAATATATGCTGCCATTAATACTCCTAACGACGTTTTTCAGGCAACAAAGAAGATTTCTTGTCGGAGATCCACCACGTATCAACACCTAAGTCGTATTTAGGTAATACGTCTGGGCGCTCAAACTTGTCCCAGCTGGCGATGCGATATTTGCCAACATGCCATTGAGGAATAATGTAGAAGTTCCACTGTAGAACGCGATCCAATGAGCGCCCTAACACTAATAATTTATCAGGGTTTTGTTGGTTCCTAGATATCTCATCTGTAAGTTGATCAACCACAGGATCCGTAACGCCAGCGGTGTTGTACGTGGAATCCAAGAAGTTAGAGTTCCAAACAATCATTAGGTTAGGACTTGGGTATGGGTTTGGAGAATAAGACGAGGACACCATGTCGAAGTCTCGGTCACGTAGTCGCTTAATGTATTGCGTGGTATCCACGGTGCGGATTTTCATTTCAATCCCCATGCGCTTCAAGTTCTTTTGTACAGGAATCGCAATACGCTCCGCAGTCGGGCTATAAATCAGTAATTCAAACGACAAAGGTTGACCTGTTTCTACGTTGGTCATCACTTTATCTTTAAGCTCCCAACCAGCCCCTTTTAGTAATTTGAACGCGTGACGCATTTGGCTACGAATGCGACCACTACCATCCGTAACTGGTGGTTGATACTCTTCAGTGAAAACACGTTCCGGTACTTGTTCCTTAAATGGCGAAAGAACGGCAAGTTCTTCTTTAGAAGGTAAGCCTTTCGCTTCGTAGTCCGTATTTTGGAAATAGCTACGTGTACGCGAATATTGGCTATAAAAGAGGTTCTTGTTCATCCATTCAAAGTCCATCGCATAGGTTAATGCTTCACGAACTTGAGGTTCTGAAAACACTGTGGCTTTCGTATTAAAAACAAATGCTTGGGTGGCCTCTGGTTTTTGGTGAGGAATTTCCTCTTTGACGATATAACCTTTATCGAAGTTTGCTCCGGTATACGAATTTGCCCAGAACTTAGCTGAATTCTCTTGGCGGAAATCAAACTCGCCCGCTTTAAAGGCCTCTAACATTACTGTGTCGTCACGGTAGTAATCGTATTGAACTTGCTTAAAGTTATTACGGCCCACATTAACTGGTAAATTTGCCGCCCAATAATCTTCCACCAGCCCATAGGTAACGCTTTGACCCGATTTGTAATCAATGATCTTGTAAGCCGCACTTCCTACCGGTGGCTCATTCAGTGGATCAGAAAGTTTTTTATCTTGCCAAAAGTGCTTCGGAAGAACGCGAGTACTTTGCGCTAAACTAAATAGCTTCTCACGATTCGGTACCGACATTTCAATACGCACCTTTAAGTCGCTCACTGCAGTTACAGATTTTACGTCTTTGTAATAAACACGGTATTGGGGAACACCTTCTGCGCTGAATTTATCAAATGTGAATGCCACATCATGCGCTGTAATCGGCTTGCCGTCGTGAAATTTAGCGTTAGGGTTAATGTCGATTTCCATCCAAGTGTAGTCGTCTGAGTAACGTACTTTGGATGCAATAAGTGGGTAATAAGCGTCTATTTCGTCGCTTGGAGAGTACATTAAGGTGTCATACAGCTCTCCGGAATTCGCCGCCGCAACACCACGAGAACCAAATCGGTTAAAGCTGTCATATGTGCCGACTGCACCGTAGGTCACTTTACCTTTTTTGGGTGCGTTGGGATTAACATAGTCGAAGTGAGTAAAATCCGGAGAGTATTTCGCTTCTCCAAAACCAACCAGTTGGGTGGTTTCTATAACATTGGCAGCATTTGCGATGTTAGGTACAAGTAACGCTCCGATCAGAGTAAAGCTGGAGCTAAGAATTGTTCGACGTATCGTCCCCATTTGATTCTCCCTTCAAATGCCACATTCAAATTTATTGAGTCGCTGGATTTATATGCAATTGTGAGCGCGACCTAAAATCTAGTATAGAGAAAAATCTAACATCATGTAATAACTAATAAAATAGTCATTGTCATTTATGAGCTAGATAACCAGTTATAGACAAATCTATTTGACTAAAAGACGGCTAGAAATTCACTTTACTAAAACTTATCCGCACTTTATTCTATTTAAATAACTATCGTTACCGGGATGCCAAATTTGAAGAGTTTGATTAGCGAGCTAGGCCTCAACAAAGATGAATTAGAACGACGATATTCATTACTCAATTTTTCACAACAAGATTACGATCTACTAGTGAAATGCATTGATTACATACCCGATGTGAAAAGCTTCTCGTCTATCATTAAGCAAACGCTGAATGAAACTCCCTCCACATCTGTTGATTCGCTGAATTTCAAAACCAAACTTCAGCAAGAGATCCATAGGTACATGAATACTTTTATGAAAGCGGAAGAGGATTACTTATACTGCCGCGTAGAGCTGTGTATGGCTCTTGCTCAGCTCAATGTTCATTTAAGTGATTTCTTGCTGCGTATGCACAGTTTCCATCAGACGCTTTCCGATCATTTAAGAATCAAATTAAAGAAAGATAACCTTTCCCCACATCAGACCCTTGCAGCGTTACAAAAGTTCATTGCATTGGATAACCAGTTACTCAATGAGATAAACCAAGCATTGCAAGCTCGCGATATCAGAACTGACATGCAGAAATTTAGTTTCAAAGATCAGTTGACCAATACCTACAACCTTTGGGCGTTTACCGAAGAGCTAGACCGTGCTGTCGCCATCGCTGAGCGTTCCAAAAAAGCATTTACCTTGCTCCACGTCGATTTTGATGAACTGAAAAAGATCAATCAGAAGTTTGGCTACGAAGCGGGTGATAAGCTATTGCAGCAATTCGCCGAGATCTGCATAGAACAATTGAGAAAAACGGAAACGATCGCTCGTGATGACGACGAATTTTTCATTTTGCTGCCCAACACACCTATCGAAAACATTCGCCCAGTGTGCGAACGCATCGTCAGTAAATTCGAAGCGGTCGCTCAGTACCCAATCAATATTCGCGTTGGCGGCTATTCGTTCCAATCTGACTTAGCCATGACACCAGAAATTTTGCTAGCGCGATTAGAAGCTCAGCTTGAGTACGCTAAAGAACGCTCTATCATTACTGATAGCCATGAATTCAACCTAAGCGGATCTGAAGAAAGGAACAATGTGGTTCGGTTAATTAAATAGCTATCACACTGTTTTCATTTATGAATCCAAATTACGACGTTTCAATTATCGAGTGGTTAGCCCATAATTGAACTATCTCTTTTGAAACATCGAGCTATTTTGACTACTTCATCCGCAATCACTTTCACCACTATAAATTTATTGAACTACTTAGAACCACCTAACGCGTACTATGAGTTCGAAAATATCTATGCGCAAGACGAATGGCAGAAAAAACAAAATTGGTTTAGTCACGCAATTACAGCGCTTGATAGTGACGTGATTGCGTTCCAAGAAGTATTTAGCCCTGAGTCGCTTAGACAACTAGTGAGTTCACTTGGGTACGACTTTTTCGAGGTAGTCGACGCTCCAAAAATCGAATCCGACTACTTATTCTTCGCGCCTGTAGTCGCGATTGCCTCCAAGTACCCTATTAAACAGTGCCAACCTGTTACCGCCGACCAAAACCTACTCCAAGCTTTTGAGCTTGCTGACGAGTTTAGTTTTAATCGCACGCCTATTCACGCGACGATTACGCTTCCCCATTTGCAAGACACCGACATTTACGTCGTGCATTTCAAGTCACAGCGCGGTACCGAAACAAAAAAAGATTATAGCGGCCCACCCCACGCTTTTACCTCTGATGATTTCACGCCGTCCCCCACTTTAAATCAACTTCACGAACAACAGTTTGGTAGTTGGATATCGACGGTTCAACGCGGCTATGAGGCTAATTTGCTGCACAGATACATTTCACTTCAACGCAGCAAGACTCGCCAACCCGTTGTATTGATGGGCGACTTCAATAAGCCACTCACGAGCGACGAATTTAAAGGTCTGTTGAGTTACCAGCTCAATCGAGATGAAGAAAGTCAATATTGGTTGAGCGAATTTAGACTCAGAGACAGCTGGGATTTATACCACCAAGTCAAAGAGTCAGATCTGTTGGAAGAACGCCCTGCGACTCATTATTTTGGGGGGAAAGGTTCAACGCTCGACTACATTCTGATGTCCAATGAGTTTGATTGTCAGCACTCACTGAGCTTAATGGAAATTACGGAGTATCAAGTCGTGGATAGACACATCATTAATCCAGAATTTGAACGAGATCATTTCAGCACCGATCATGCGCTCGTATCAGTCACCGCTCATGTGAGAACTGGTTAGCCCACATTTCGAAAGTAAAAAAGAGCCACTTCAACGATTTCGAAGTGGCTCAACCAAAGCTCAAAAGAGCATGCTATTAGGCGTTATCCCCAACCACCCAACGAACATTGGCGATCACAGTGGTTAATTCACCCGCTGTGAAAAACATAAACGGTGTATCTAAATATTCCAGATCGACGCCTTGCTCAACGAATTCAGATAGAGGGATTTGAATCTGATTCCATTCTCCTATCTTAGTATTGATAGGTTGCGTCACTTCTACGCTAGCGATATTGGCAGGCACCACATTCTTCGTCCATTTTTGTAGGGCGACATAAACTGGCTGAGTCGCGAGCTCAGTCACTAATACTTCAAAGCTCAAATAGCCGCCAGATATCGCATATGGGTGTAAGTTTTCGACGCCACCATCACCGGTTTGAATATACACAGCGGCAAATTCATTCTTAAAGGTGACTTTTACCGCGTCTTGCTGCTGCTGGTAATTAAACGGTGCTGTATTGATCCCTTGCAGTGCCACCGCATTATTTCTAGATACATCAGAGCCAATCCAATGATGTAGGTCGCCGACTCTTAACTGATAATCGCCAATATTAGAACGTACCCCATATAGCTCTAAATCGTCGCTCGCCTTTTCAGAATTAACTTTGCCTTGGTCATCAAGTGCTATTGCATTTAAATCTAGATCGAGCGGTGAGGTTGAACCTTGATAGCTCAATCCATAGCCATATGGAAACAAAGGTGCATGCTCACCGTTTGGATCTTGTTCTTGCTCCGGAACAACGTAATCAGGAATATGCGTAGGAATGCGATTGACCGTTGCTGAACGCTTTTTATTCGGCCAGCTGTAAGAAAGCTTTCCGACAAAATCGTAGCGGGGCTTCTTATTCTCATCTCCCACGATTACATCCGTGATTCCCAGCCCTTCACTGCCTGGTAAGAACGCAGCCACAAACGCATCCGATGCTGAAATTTCGGCGTTCAAATACAACGGGCGTCCCGAAAAGAATACCGAGATAACCTTAACGCCAGCTGCTTTTAACTGATGCACTTTTTCCACATCTTTCAAGTATGATCGTTTTAATGCGCCAAATTCGAGCGTTTGCCAAGCTTTGATGTCCCCCATCATTTCGGCATAAGGGTCTTCACCGAAAACAACGACGGCTACCTCTGTGGCTTGCAAGTCTGACTTCAACTGCGGGTCATATGTGACATTGTCACAGCCCAATTCAGACTCCAATGCCATTTTTACGGTTGTAGCACCCGGAAAATCATCGAGTGTGTTTTCATCGCCTTGCCACGTTAAATTCCAGCCCCCTGACTGCTTTTGTAAATCATCAGCAGCACTACCCGTTAACAGGACTTTTTGAGATTTAGCTAGCGGTAAAACATTGGATTCGTTCTTTAGTAAGACCATAGACTTCCTAACCGCTTCACGAGCTAGCTCTCTGTGAGCCTTCGCGCCAAGTACAGTTTGGTCGCCAGCGAGCTGTCGCTTAGAAGGCTGCGGTTTATCCCACAACCCAGCACGCATCTTCACACGCAAAATACGAGTGACGGCATCATCAATTCTGGCCATTGAGATCAAGCCCGTCTTAATGTCCTCTAACGATTGGTGATAAACATCAATCCAGTGCTCATGAACCGGAACCATTAAAACATCATTGCCAGCATTGATCGCGTAAGTCGCATTTCCATCGCTGCACTTACTTACTTCAGCGTGCCCATGCCAGTCCGTAACAATCAGGCCATCAAAGCCCATTTTCTCTTTCAACACGTCATTAAGCAGATATTTGCTGCCATGGATTTTGAAGTTATAGTCACCCTCATAGTCTGGCATGTGATCATAGTTCGCTTCCGACTGCCACGTATTAAAAGAAGACATCACGACTTGTGCGCCAGCAGTCAATCCGCTGAAATAACCCATTGCATGAATATTACGCAGTAGATCTTCGCTATAGAGGTTCTTGCCTCTATCCACGCCTGTTAGCGTACCGCCATCACCGACCCAATGCTTAACGTTCGATATGACTTTGACATCACTTTTCAGCTGCTCAGCCGAGCCTTGTAACCCCGTAACCATCTCAGAGGCATACGCATACGTGATTTCAGGATCTTCAGAATACCCTTCGTAAACTCGACCCCAGCGTAAATCCCGCGGTGTCGCGACTGTCGGAGCAAACGTCCAATCTAACCCGGTAGAAGCCACTTCTAACGCCGTTACTTCACCGATTTTACGAATCAATTCTGGATCGCGAGCACAACCCAGACCTATGTTGTGAGGAAAAACCGTCGCGCTAAACACATTGTTATGGCCATGAACGGCATCGGTTGCCCACATAAATGGAATTCTAAACGGACGGTCTTCAAAAGACTCTTCTATCGCAAACCAGTATTCGTCTGCTTTGTTTGCCCAGTCTTGAGCACTTGCGTGCTTGTTTTCATTTGGCCATGCACCACCACCATTTAGGATCGAACCTAGCTTATATTGTTTCGCTTCTGCAGGAGTCACACCACGTAAATCTGGTTGAATCATCTGCCCTAGCTTTTCTTCAACGGTCATCAAACTAACAATTCGAGAAATTTCTTTTTCGATCACTTCATCTCGGCCAATTGAAGACGTAATTTTTGGCCAATCGGAAAAGTAAGGCGTGGTGAATTTTTTAGTCATGTGACATTCCATTCAAGTAATAAGTTTTAAAATCGATTCGCTGTATAACGACCCGAATATTAACTTTATGGAACAATATTAATCGTGAAGAAACTCACACATAATTCTGGGGTAAGTCACCAATGTTTATTTATAAGAGTCGATACACGAATCTCAATTACATCATGAAAATTATGAGAAAAAGATAACAAGAACCCTTAAGTAACAGTAACTTATTGTGAAATAATTCTTTATCAATTTTAATGACGGAAGTTTAAATGTTCTATTTAAATAAATAATGACAAGGTATAGATGGTAATGATATCAAATCACAACCTTGATTCCTTACCATTATAAATTGGGGTGATCACATTAGTTTTCTAAACGTTTTGTGCTGTCTCTGGAAATAAGCTCAACAGGCGGAACTGAATATTCACCAGTATTTTCACTAATCAAATCTAACATCTGACGGATGGCTATTTTCCCCATTTCTTCAAATGGCTGCTTAACTGTAGTCAATCGCGGAATAAAGAACGACGAGAACGGTAAATCATCAAAACCGATAACTGACACATCATCTGGTACCGAAATTCCTCTTTGATGCATCGCTTGAATGGCTCCGTATGCACTTTCATCGTTTGCACAGAATATCGCTGTAAAATTGATATCTTTGTCGAGGAATTCATTCATTGCTTTGAAAGCGATTTTAGCCTCAAAATTACCAGCACAAATTAGTTGCTCATCAACGGTAATACCTGCCATTTCTAAGCTTCTCTTATACCCTTGTAATCGCTCCTCTGCATCAATGTTCCCCACTGTTCCATGCAAGTGCAATATTCGTCGATGTCCCAGTTGCAATAAATGATTCGTTGCTAAATACCCGCCAAGTTCGTTATCAACCTGCAACTGGGGAAGCAAATTCTCCGAAGTCTTTTTCGCCAAAAACACCGGGCTACCAAACAAGAGTACGGGTTTCTTGCCGGTAATTTCCTTGACCGCTCGTTCACTTAGATAGCCCCCAACCACAATGATCCCATCAACATTTTGGTTGATGAATTGCTTAAGAACCGCTTCTTCGCGATTGGGCTGCCAGTGAGTGGTTTCTACAATAAGTTGATAGCTATGTTGATGAATCATTTCATCCATACCCATCAATATTCGCGTAATGTGTGGGCTATCGTACGAAGCAGTAACAATGCCAAGCGTCATGGTACGTTTCGTTTCGGGTTGCGATTTTCTCTTTTTGGCTTTGAAGCCTAGATCGAAGATCGCTTTCTCAATACTGTCGACTTTGTCTTTTGCAATATAAGAGGTTCGATTGAGATATCGCGAAATCGTGCTTGGTGAAACATTCGCTCGTTGCGCGACATCGTGGATGGTGACTTTCTTACTCATATAACTACTACCAAAAGAAATACAAGGCGCTCCGCACGCCTTCAATACAGTTTGTTGAATACTGAACCGACTCAACGCTAACAAATGTTTTTGTTAAAGTCTTCAGGCAGACGCCAATGCTGCATGGCATTGTGGTCACCTAAAGTTTTGCCGTTAGATTCAATCACCCCTTTATACCAAAGCGCCGAATCTTTAAGCGTTCGTTTTTGTGTCGCATAATCAACATGAATTAGGCCGAACCTCTGAAGGTAACCTTCAGCCCATTCGAAATTATCTAAAATTGACCATTGAAAGTACCCCATAATACCTACACCACTATCGGCTGCCTGTTTTAACCCAAGTAAATAACGGTTTAGAAAATCGATTCGCGAAGAGTCATGCACTTTTCCGTCCAAGCTAACCCAATCGTTGGTACTCAAACCATTCTCGGTCACGATGATCGGCTTCTTATAACGTTCATAGAGAAATTGTGTGCCCCAGCGTAATGCTTCGGGTGTCACAGGCCATTGAAAATGTGTCTTTGGATAATCATTCGGGTAAGGGACTTCTTCTGGTTGGCCGTTTTGTCCAGCTTTAACGGTCGCGGATTGATAAACATTAAACCCGACAAAATCTAGTGGCTGGCATATTATCTCCATGTCTCCAGATTTTACATTAGGCGCGTTTTTCCCATGTAACGCCAATCCATCTTCAGGATATTCACCTTTGAAAGCCGGATCCATCCACCATGTCGCATTAAACATCTGATCATCGATGACATTAAACGTGTACTGCCTTGCCGCTTCTATATCTGCCGGACAATTGCGCATAGGAACTGCGGTTCTAAAACAAGGAGCAGCACCAACTTTTGCATTTAGTATCGACTCTTCACGTAAAATGGTTGTGGCTTTACCATGCGCTAGCAGCGCATTATGCCACGCTCGATTGACTTCTTTGGTAGGCAGTTGGATACCTGGAGCATGCATACCAACTTGATGACCTAACCCGATAAAGCATGCTTGTTCGTTAAGCGTAAACCAGTTTTGTACTCGGTCAGACAGTTTCTCGACGATAACACGCGTGTATTCTGCAAACCAATCACTGGAGTCATCGTTAAGCCAGCCACCTTTGTGGAACAAAGCCATCGGGTAGTCCCAATGAAAAAGTGTTACCCAAGGGTCGATCCCCTTGGCTAATAGTTCGTCTATCAAACGGTCATAGAAATCCAAACCTTTCTGGTTCACCTGTCCGGTCCCTTCAGGTAGCACCCGAGGCCACATAATGCTCAGTCTATAAGCTTGCAACGAAATATCTTTCATTAACTGGATATCTTCTTCATAGCGATTGTAATGGTCGCAAGCGATGAACCCTGTATTCCCTTCTAAAACAAAGTCTTTTTTTCGAGAACACATATCCCAAACCGAATCAGCACATTGATCAACACCTTGGGTATTACCTTCTATTTGATAGCTCGCTGCTGCTGCTCCCCAAATAAACTCATCACGAAATGACATAACTGCCTCATATAATTTTAAACACAACAAAATCACTAATTAATATTGGTATTAATAGATATTTGTCATTTTCAGTTGATAATCGATTTTGCACATAATATTCATAGACAGGCGGTGTTTATGTGATTGAAATCTCACGAAGTAGCTGAGCTCAATTCTGATGTTTCGTTTCGGGGCTACACGCACAAATCGGACAAAAGCCATGAAAGTTATTAATGAATATATTTTATAAACACATAAAAACAATAACTTAACATGAAATTTAATTTCACCATCATGATGACAGGTCAATCATTAACTGACTTTAGGTCACAAAATTTCTTGCTAAAAACTCGTACTATTCTCGTGCTGAGTATTTATCAGTTAAACCACTAAATTTATATAAACCAAGAAAATAACATTTGCTTTAAATAAATTTAGCCATATTCAATATTTATAATACGAGTATCCAATGAATTTAGACTTCAATTATTACGAAAAAGTATACGCTGGTATTTTAGGCAAAATAATTGGCGTTTACGTGGGCCGACCATTTGAAGGCTGGGAAAACGAACAAATAGTTGAACAATTTGGAGAAATTAATCGTTTTGTAAATGAACAAGCCGACCACCCTCTTATCTGTAGTGACGATGACATTACAGGTACATTTATGTTTACCCATGCACTAGAAGATCACCTATTTCGCACAGATTTTTCAGCGAAACATGTTGGTCAATCATGGTTAGATAACCTTATTGAAGGCAAAACCATCTTATGGTGGGGCGGCTACGGGCAATCGACAGAACACACAGCTTGGTTAAATCTGCGCAACGGAATTGAAGCGCCCGCAAGTGGCTCTATTGAAACCAATGGTAAGACCGTCGCAGAACAAATCGGAGCGCAGATTTTTATTGATGGATGGGCACTGATAAATCCAGCCATGCCAGATAAAGCGGCCCAGTATGCACGTGAAGCTGCTAAGGCAAGCCACGATGGCGAAGCGGTTCATGCAGCCGTCATGATAGCCGTTATGGAATCACAAGCATTTGTCGAAAAAGATCTTAATGCATTGATTGATCTGGGGTTAACTTACATCCCTAAAGACAGTGACATTGCGAAAGTTATCACAGACGTTAGAGCGTGGCACAGCCAAAACCCAACCGACTGGAATTGGGCATTCTCACAGCTTAAACAATACTATGGCTACGATAAATTTGACGGTACTTGTCATGTCATGCCCAACCATGGACTGATCATCTTATCCTTGCTATACGGTGCAGACAGCTTCCACGAGTCAATGAAAATCGTCAATACTCTCGGCTGGGACACTGACTGTAACGCAGCAAACGTAGGGTGTTTAAATGGCATTCGCTTAGGGCTTAATGCTTTAGATGATGGCTATGATTGGCGTGGCCCAATCGCAGATCGCATTCTACTTCCAAGTGCCAATGTGCAAGACCATATCTTTGATGCGGTTCAGGAAACCGACAAATTGTTTGCAATAGCAACTTACCTACACACAGGTATGAAACCTGAGCCAACGCCAAAGTTTCACTTCCCTTTTTCAGGGGCAGTTCAAGGCTTTGCTCTCGATACCAACCCAGACTATTTGCGCACTGCCATAATGTATAATGATTCGAACGCTTTAAGCGTCGATTTTAGAAACCTAATTAACGGTGTCCCACTTAGATTTAAAACGGCTACTCATACGCCTAGCGATTCTAAAGTGAACGAATCGTCCTATCACATCGTAGGCAGCCCGACTCTTTACCCAACTCAGACAATCAGTGCAAAAGTAAGCTTATCTGACGACGCCAACGCAGCGGTGAGCGCGCGTATCTTTGTTGAAGTGTATGATTCACAACTGAATATCGAGACCATTCATTCTTCACCAGTTGAGTTAACCCCAAACATGACTAGCGTTCTAAATTGGACCGTCCCGAGTTTGGATCAGCGCATGATTGCCAATGTCGGTATTCAAGTTGAAAGTACAATAACCCGCTCCCAAAAAGGAACAGTTCAACTACACGAATTAGATTGGCAAGGCACGCCAACACTGACCATAGGTGTGGATGAGAAGCCAATTCATGAAATTTGGGACAGCAGTTTCATCAATACTATGGACACGTGCATTAAGTTCGACAACCAAGATATCTATCGATTGGTCAACAACGATGCCAATCACCCTGGTGTTTTTGTGTACGGAAACAAAGATTGGCGCGACTACACACTAAACCTTTCACTGACATCGCAGATCAAACAACCTTTCGGGCCGATAGTGCGCTACCAAGGCTTGTCACGTTTCTATCGAGTACAACTCACTGCCGATGACCAAATTCAATTAATACTAAATCACTACGATCAAACCAATGTGATAGCACAAGCCGATTTTCCATGGGTGCCACATAAACCTTACCAATTTGATGTTCATGTAAAGGGAAATCAGTTCCTTTGCTACATCAATAACGAACTAGTTTTGGAAGCGACAGACACGGAGATGCCTGAAAGCTTCGCTAGCGGTGCGGCTGGTTTCTATAACCAACTAGGCCCAGTTCATTTTACCAATATGACGATAAAAGCAATTTAATTGCCCTACATACAAGTACAAAGGATTACTATGAAAAATACTCTTTCTAAAGCTTGCTTAGCGAGCGCAATCAGCGCTGCACTTTTTTCTACCGCAGCGATGGCTGAAAAAGTCGAGCTAGATGTAGCGGCATTTGCTAACTATGACCAAGTCATTCGATTGGTTACTCCTGAGTTTGAAAAACAATACCCTGATATCAAAATCAATCTAAAGTCTTTGGCATTTGCCGATCACCATACCGCCCTAACTACGTCACTTTCTACGGGTTCAAATGTACCTGACGTTGCCGCGATCGAAGTCGGATTCATCGGCCGTTTCTCTAATGCTGGTGGCCTGGAAGACTTGAGCAAAGCGCCGTATAACGCTGGTGAATTCACCGAGAAGTTTTCCCCATTCACAGTACCACTTGGCCAAAACGCAAAAGGCGAACAAGCTGGGCTCCCTGTAGATATTGGCCCTGGCGCTATTTTCTACCGTAGTGATGTACTTGAAAAAGCAGGTGTAACACCTGAAGAGCTTCTCAAAGACTGGGACAGCTTTGTAGAGACAGGGAAAAAAATCAAAGCTGAAACTGGTGGCTATTTGGTCGCAAATACTAAGCTAGTGAAAGACATTGTTATCCGCACAGGCCTAAAAGACGGCGAGTCCATTTACTTTGGACCTAACAATGAAATATTGGTTGAAAGCGATCGCTTTAAAAAAGCTTTCGAAGTTGCCCAAGATGTTCGCGAAGCAGGCCTTGATGCGCAAGTCGCTTTGTGGAGCACAGAATGGAACGAAGGCCTTCGTCGAGGTGATATTGCCACTCAGATGTTCGGCTCTTGGTTTGTTGGTCATTTGCGCGATTTCGTTTCACCAGATACCACATATTGGCGCACCGCCGACCTACCAGAACAGACATACGCTAGCTGGGGCGGTACTTTCTTAACTATACCGAAGAAAGCGGAAAACAAAGAAGCCGCTTGGACCTTCATCAAGTTCTTAGCAGACCGTGTTGATACACAAGTACAAGCATTAGATTTTGGTACATTCCCATCATTGATTGAGGCTCAACACGCGCCATTGATGGACCAACCGATGGCATTCTTAGGCGGTGAGCAGGCTCGCGTCCAATGGCGTAACTCTGCGTCTAAAATCCCGGCAATCAAAGCTCATAAACATGATCCAGTAGCCGAACAGATCATCGATGACGCACTAGAGTCAGTACTAAACCGCGGTGTTTCTATCGATAAAGCGTTAGCAGATGCCGCTAAGCTAATTAAGCGCCGCGCACGCCGATAATATGCGCGTTAGCTGACTATTCGGGGGGAATAGTCGGCTTCTTTTTCTTTCTAGGTCAATATAATAATTAGGCAAACACTATGGCTTCAGTAACTTTTAAAGATATTAAAAAACGCTACGGAAAGACCGAAGTAGTTAAACAATTCGATCTTCATATTCAAGATGGAGAATTCGTTGTCTTCCTTGGGCCTTCAGGCTGTGGTAAGTCGACCACTCTTAGAATGCTCGCAGGTTTAGAGGACATCTCTGAAGGCGAAATCTTTATCGGTGACCGAGTCGTTAACGATTTGCATCCAACCGACAGAAACACAGCAATGGTATTCCAAAGCTATGCACTGTACCCACATATGACCGTTGAGCAGAACATCGGCTTCCCACTAAAAATGGCTGGCGTATCCAAAGCCGACGTAAAAACTCATGTCGCTGAAGTCGCCAACTCTCTGGAACTGACTCCTTTATTGAAACGTTACCCGAAAGCTCTTTCTGGTGGCCAACGTCAGCGTGTAGCAATGGGACGAGCAATGGTTCGTGTACCTTCTGTTTTCCTATTTGACGAGCCGCTATCTAATCTAGATACCAAATTGCGTGGCACTATGCGTGCTGAAATTAAGGCCATGCACCAAAAGCTTAAAACCACAACGCTATATGTGACTCACGACCAAATCGAAGCAATGAGCCTAGCGGACAGAGTGGTCATCCTTAAAGACGGTTACGTGGCGCAAGTTGGTACGCCTAAAGAAATCTTCGACAATCCAAGTTGTAAGTTCGTCGCAACCTTCATCGGAGCTCCAGAGATGAACATTATCCCGGCTCTAGCACGAAATGAAGACGTTACTCATATCACTCTCGCTGACCAGCACGTAGCATTGCCAACCAAATTTAGTATCGCCCAGCAAAATGTCGAATACGGGATTAGACCAAGTGATTTCCATCTCAATAGACAAGCGATTGAATCTGACAATATTGGGAGTGTGAAACTAAAGCTGACGATGGCTGAACTGCTTGGTTCTGTTTATCACTTGCATTGCAAGCTAGGTGACAAAAAGGTGCTAGCAGAAATCGTTTCCGCAGACACGCTTGAAAAATTTGAAGGCCAGGAAATCGAGCTTTTCTTCGATCTTAACCGAACTCATATCTTCGACGGCGAAGGTAAAGTCGTTCAAGCAGCCTAACCTACTGTTGTTAAGGAAACGGAATTATGTCAATCAGTAATGCGACCACGACACCGGTAGGAATCACTACCCCTCAACAATCACTAATCCAAAGGATGCGTGCTAAGGGTTACAAATGGGTACCTTACATTTTTATTAGCCCATTCTTTATTATCTTTTCTATTTTCGGCATCTTCCCAATGCTGTTTTCTCTCTACCTATCGTTTCATTATTGGGAACCCGCGGGCGGCTTAGCCGCAATGGAATGGGTTTGCTTTGAAAACTACACCTTTACTCTTGAAGACGAATGGTTTCATAAATCGCTCTACAATACTTTTTGGATGGCTGCAGCTTCAGGTATTCCTCAGCATTTAGTCGCCATTCCTCTTGCGTTCTTTATCCATACTAGCTTCTCTCGCATGCGAAATACTGTCATCGGAATGTACTTTTTGCCCTACATTACGTCGACAGTTGCGGTCGCGATGATTTTCACGACCCTTTTCTCTCGAGATTACGGCCTTGTAAATATGATACTCACATCAATTGGCACCATCTCGATTGGTGGCATTGAACCATTTGCATGGATATTCCCAACTCAAAATATTGACTGGAACCAACCTGAATACACGAAAGGCATGATTTCATTCGTTGTATTCTGGCGATACGTGGGCTGGAACACTGTCCTTTATTTGTCGGCTATGCAAACCATTCCAAAGGATTTGTATGAAGCTGCAACGATTGATGGTGCATCCAAGATCAAACAATTCTTCTACATTACCGTTCCGATGCTTAAGCCGATGATGTTCTTCGCAGTCACGTTATCCATCATAGGTAGCCTTCAGATTTTTGAAGAACCATTCATCATCACTAACGGTACAGGCGGTATTGACCAAGCCGGTAAATCAGCAGCAATGCATATGTACATCACTGCATTCCAAGAAGGCGACTTTGGTACTGCGTCTGCCATATCCTGGATACTATTTATGATCATCGCCGCGTTAACTTGGGGCAATAACAAGTTGTTTGCAGACAAAACTGAGGTACAAGAAGATGAAAAGTAATATCACCCTCGCTCAGCTTACTGCTTACGCTTTTGTAGCAATTGGCGCTTTGGTTATGCTTGCGCCCTTCTACTTCATGTTTATCTTCGCAACTCATGACAATATGGCGATTTTGTCAGTACCACCACCAATGTGGTTTGGCAATGAGTTAATGAATAACTTGGCAGCACTTATCGAGTATTTACCGCACTTTTGGAAGAACTTAGGTTGGAGTTTTTACATTGCGGCAATCACTACCCTATTGAACTTGCTGTTTTGTTCGCTAGCTGGCTATGCCTTTGCAATGTTTGATTTCAAATACAAGAAAGGCCTGTTCCTATTTATTATGGGAACCATGATGCTGCCTGCGTTCTTGAGCATGATTCCAACGGCATTGATTATGTCGTTCTTAGGCTGGATGAACACGCCAAAAGCGATCTATATTCCGATGGCGGTTGCAGCTATGGGCATCTTCTTAATGCGTCAATATATAGGAAGTGCGATACCAAAAGAGTTGATTGAAGCCGCACGTATGGATGGCTGTGGGGAATTTTCAATTTACTGGCGCATTGTACTTCCGCTGATTTCACCTGCTTTAGGCACCTTAGGCTTAGTGACGTTCATCGGCCAGTGGAATAACTTCATGGGTCCATTAGTTGTAATGAATGATATGGAAATGTTTACCGTTCCGCTCGCATTACGTGCCTTACAAGGAAGCACCGGTTTAATCCCCTATGGCGCTATCTTTGCTGGTGTATCTATCGCTGTTATCCCGTTAATGGTGATGTTTGTCATCAGCTCACGTCGCTTGATTGCAGGCCTTACGGCCGGGGCCGTTAAAGGATAAGTCATCCTACGGAACAAAAAGCCGAAGCAAATGCTTCGGCTTTTTATATCAGAATTCAGAGAATCGAGCTTAGAAACGGTACGCTACTGCCGCGTAGAACGAATCAATCACGATGTCTTTATCGCTATCGTAAACAGATGCAGATTCAATCGTAAATGCATCGGCTTCATAACCCAGTTTAAAGCTAACGTTGCCGATTGAAGCTGGCGTGTACTCAACACCAAAGCCAAGACGCACGCCTTCACCGCTATCATCTTGAAGCATAGGTAGGGACTGGTCTAGATCAATGGACGCTAAGCCGATGATACCAAATGGACGCACACCATTTTCAAATGTGTAACCTAGGTTGGCACTAACTGAAAACGCAGTTGGAGACCAAGTGTATGTAGATTGATTCAATGCGTTTTTCGCAACAATATCGCCGTAGTTTGTATACTGCGCTTCAATCGCAACGATACGGTTAAACTGATATCCAGCGATCACCTTGAATGTTGAATCTTCGGCTTTAACAGTAATTGGAGCAAGAGTACCGCTATAAAGACCACCGTCATCGATACCGGTTGTACCGATCGCGCCACCTAAGTAGAAACCTTCTACTTCATTTGCAAATGTGTTTGTCGCAACAAAAGATGATGCAACTACCGCTGCCATTAGCATTGTTTTTTTCATTATTTCCTTCCAATTCGGAACCACTTCGAGTTGCCGACAAGATAGAAGTAAAAAAATCAAAAAAACACACAACAATATAATCGCTTTATAATTTATAAAGTAGTTCTCTCACAAACACCAACTAAGTCACTGTTTTTAAATAAAATAAAAACCAACCACAATTCCATTATGCATCAACCTTTCAATAGTAAATGCAACAATAGTTCGCTATGTCGTGAAATGTAACGCTTCGTCTTACAATGCCTTACAACCCTCAACGCTAATATATGGAAAATAGCCACCAGCAGAAATAACCCACTTTGATTGAAAGCTAATCAGATTTAGATAAATGCCCATGAACCGTACTCTCCAACTCGCAAATCTAACCATTAACCTTCAAGACCGAGACATCGCCAACTCAAACGGTAATTGCATCTCGCTCAGGCCACTTTCTTTTAAAGTATTGAGTTTACTGATTAGTAACGTTGGACATTGCATTAGCCGGGATGAATTCTTTAAACAATGCTGGAACGGCGCTATTGTTACTGATCAAGCGCTAACCAATGTTATTTCAAACATTCGCAATGTATTTCTTCGGTTAAAAGCTCAAGGAATACAATTAATTACCATCAGTAAGATTGGTTACAAACTGTGCATTGAGCCTTCAGAAAACTCAGCCAATGCAGACAGCGTTGATACTTATAATGTTAAAGAAACCGATCTCGACGACGCTAACACTCGTTTAGCAAAGGAAGGCAACACGACACAACAAGTATTCAAAGTTTTACCGCACTTATTCCCAAGTAGTGCTTCGCTTACGTTAGTCAGCACCAAGTCCATTTTCGTCTCAATATTCGGACTCTTGATTGCCCTATGTTTACTCGCGATGGATGCTTATACAAAGTCAGACTCGTCCAATAAGCTCAATAGCGCAACGCAGTATCGAAAGTACAACAATATAAATCAAACCTTATATATCGACGATAACTCTAGCTCTCTTCAAGTGTTAACAACTATAGAAAAAAGCTTAAGCTTGAACCAAATCGACTCAAGCTTATGTCAAACCTCATTGCTGTTTCGTTTTAATGATAGTGACGCAAACAAACTCACCATGAATGCGATCATATTCAATGACCGCACTGATGAAAGTATCAGGCTTTCCAAAATTCCCCTTGAGGGTTTCGACCCTATACCATCGATTAACAAGGTGATCCACGAAGCAAATTCACTTTGCTCTTAATCTGGCAAAACTAAGAACCGCTAGCCGTAAGTTGAGTGCACTTTATCCTTGTGGCTAGCTCACGCATTAGGCCAGTTTTCCGACTCTGTTAAATGAGTTAACTAGAATCGCATATTCAATGAGTGCGATGTCGTAATGATCTCGTGCAACAGGTTCGCACTTAACAACCCCCTGTACGATTGCCGCCATTTTTCCATGTTCAAGCTTCTCTAACTCTAATTCAGAGAATTGCGCCAACTCTCTTGTGTGCATTTGTATACAGTAACTACAGCCATTAAGTTTAGACACTTCTAGTGCCACGTAAGCGGCTTCAGCTTGGTTAGAGCAAGCTGAAAGTAACTCACCATAGATTTCGCCAAACTTGTTTTGAATATTAGATAGTCGCATAAATCACTCCGGTTAATGAAAAACATATTCCGCTAACTTTGATTAGCTGAAGCCGAGAGCCGACTTCATTCCAATCTGCTAGTCGATGAGGAAACTATAGCTCGACACTTTTATAACTTAAATGCTACTTTTTCTATAACACTAATAGCCATATAGATATAAGTATGAGCGAACCATCGATTTATGAACTTGAAATTTTTGTAGCTGTTGCCGAAACCAAAAGCTTTAGTTCCGCCGCGAACCTTAAAGACATCACTCAACCGGTTGTCAGTCGAACCATACGAAAGCTAGAAGAAAGGTTTCATGCCTCGCTTTTTAAAAGGACAACGAGAAAAGTACATTTGACCGTTGAGGGAGAATGGCTATTAGAACGAGCTTATTCAATTCTAAAGGAGCATGAAACTATCATGCCCCACTTTCAACATCTTAATCATACGGTCGAAGGCGCAATAACGGTTGACGCAGCGACGCCTTTTTCACTTTATGCGATCGTTCCATTGCTTCGTAAACTTCGAACAATTTACCCCGAGTTAAAAGTGAACCTGATTAACAGTGAAGGACAAACAGAGCTGCTCAACACTAACGTGGATATCGCAATCCGAATTGGCGATCTGCAAGACTCAACAATGCGCGCAAGAAAGCTCGGGGTAACCCATCGTGGGCTTTATGCATCTCCAAAATACATCGCTCAGAACGGATTACCCACTCATTACTCTCACTTTACAGACCATCAGCTGTTGGGCTTTCACCAATTCGAACATTTAAATCGTTGGCCACTAAAAACAGACGAGAATGAAATGTTCATCGTCAATGACGCATCTGTTACCAGTAATAGTGGTGAGTCATTAAAGCAAATGGCATTGAACCATCTAGGTATCGCTTGTCTCTCTCGTTTTACCGTCAAACAAGATATTGGCGCTGGCCGCTTGGTTCCGATAATGGAGAGTGAATGGCAAAATGAAGGAATTCCAATTTACGCCGTGTTTTACACAGGCCAGCACCTCAACCTACGTACCAAAGCATTTTTGGACTTCTTGGTTGAAAATATAACCCTTTGAAAAGTCGTATCAAGACTTCGCTAAATATCCGCTCCCCTTCACAGAGAATAAACGCATAACAAAAAGGCTCCCGATAATCGGGAGCCTTTAATTGTTTATCTCATTGTTTCACGTTATAGCGTTACGGCTTGGTAACACCTAATGTTTTCAAAACAAGATCGAAGTTGTCACGACGTTCTTTCACTGCGTGTACTTCACCACTGATTGGGCAGTGGCTATCAGGACAACCACGGTTTACGATACCTGAGACTGCGTCGATAAACTCAGTTCCTTGTAAGCCGCCATCTACATACTTCTTCAATTCAGTGTGGTAATTCCAATGTGCGTATGGACCACCTTCATCGTTGTATGTCTGTACGGATGATACCCAATAGAATAAACCAGCAATCCACTTAATTTCTCTATTCTCTTCTGAGCTACAAATTAGCCCTGGGTTTGAACAGAAATCTAAGTCAGCATAAAGTGGGTTCGCAGGAGGCGCTTCCACAACCGTGCCATTCACCGTTGTTCCGATAGTTTCTGGGTTCACATGTGAGCGGCCCATAAAGTGGTTCAACGTACCAAAGTTTTGACGACCTGTGGTTTGAATAACACCACGGCCCCACCAGCCACAGCCTTGTACCGTGCCTGTTGTATCGCTACCATCCCAGATGAATTTACCTGCTTTTTGACCTTCGTAGATTTTACACTCACCACGCTCCCAAACTTGTTTAGACGTATCAACACTTGTCGGAACTTCCATACAGTGGCCATCATTGGTCCAGCGGCCAACATTACCGTTTACCAACAAACCTTTTTCAGCGAGTACTGAGTCAGGTGCAGCAAAGATAGGAGCTGGTGCGCCATACCATTTCGCATTTGTTAATGCGCTCACTTCCATTTTCGGGTCGCGAGGACAAGAGTATGGGTGATCAACACCTGTATTAGGATCCATGCCGTAATCCGCGTATTTCTGACCTAATTGACCACAACTAGCTGTCATTGGATAGTTAACAGGCGCTCCGTATCGAACTTCAGACCAGTTGTTCTCATCACAAGCGTTGTAGCGAATGGTTTCTTGCATACTTTGAGATAAGAAAGCTGCGATAGCGACTTTCGCGTAAAGCGTGTTTGTAGCATCGTCTGCAGTCTCATCCAGAAGCCAGAACGTATTGCCAGCTACCCCTACGTTATGCATCGAGTTCAAGCCAGCTAGGAAGTCCGCCCATTTATATACAGTCGATGGTGCCCATTGCGATTGAGCGACTTCATATAGGAAGGCTTGGTTGTTCATTGCGTTTTCAGCGCTTGCTAACTCAGAGTTTAATGATGTGATACGAGTTAGAGGGCCATTTTGCACACTTTCTCCAACATAATACAAAGGAACCGTTTCAGTCTGGTAACGAGCGATTTTAGCATTTAGATCTGCACTATCCGAATCAAACAAAATAGCGAAGATATTGCTATGCGCTGCTTTTCTGATATGACGGTCACCTGAAGTATTACCTAAGAAGTAGCTAGCCGCTTGAGAAGTTGGAACCGAAGACAATAGAGCCGGAGTTTTAATATGGTCAGAAACCTGTTTAACGTATTCTAGCGCGTAGTGCCATTGCTCTTCAGTAAGTGCTGTCGTTGTTGCGGACTTAGTGAATGCAACAAAGTCAGCTTTATTAGCAGCACCGGCTTTGTACAGCTCGAACGTCGACAGTAGGTCTGAAGATGCACCGGAAGCTGCATTCCAAACCGCTCGCTTACCTGAATGAGTATTGTAAGCAAAGTCACCAATGCTTAGTGCCCAACCAAAGGTTGCCTGTGGAGCTAAATTCGAAATGACTAGGTTATGCGCTTGTGCCCAGCCTTTAACATCATCAGTAAGGCTATTGATAGTAGCTGTATCGAATTGACTATGTGTTCCCGTTGAGTCGACTGCAGCAGTTAGCGCTTGCTTAACAGCAACTGTACCTAATGCAGCGCCTTTATCGGCTGTCGCCACATCCAATACATCACTATTTAAAATGATAGAAGTAGAACCCGCTACGTCAGCCGCTTGGATCAAAGCGACAAATGCAGCGGTAAGTTTAGTAACGTCCGCAAGATCTTGGCTATTCAACGCATTAACAGTAACAGTTGAAGGTGCATCTAAACTAGCAGGGCTTGCTACAACAAAGTTGCTTGGCCATCCATTAACTTCTAAACGTACTGGGTCTAATGGGTTTGGTAATGAAAGTGCGGTTGTTCCGCCTCCAGAAGAGGAATTGTCACAGTCTAGGTGATGCCCCCAACTGCTATCGCTTCCCGGAATGGATGATGTCCACCAGTTCGCTTTGTAAGCAACATTATCGTTAACCATAATATCGCCGCCTGTTGCATGGTCACCTTGCGTCCAATTCGGGTAAACATTGAACTCGGCACATGCACCAATACCTGGGGTTGGGTCTGGTGTTGGATCCGGTGTCGGGTCTGGATCTGGTGTCGGTGTTGGGTCCGGATCTGGCGTAGGATCTGGGTCCGGCGTTGGGTCTGGATCTGGGGTCGGATCAGGGTCTGGTGTTGGAGTTGTACCACTAACGAGTTTCCATGGAGAATCCCATTCATTCGCATAGCTATCTGTAGGACTTTGCCCTGCGTTTACCCACCACTTTGCTTCATAAGTATTACCATCTACCGTTACTTGAGTACCGCCAGAATAAGTCTTAGTTGAATCGTATGGTTCGGCCGCGAATAAGTGGCCACTTAAAACAATACAAGCCAATGAGGCTGCTATTTTGTTCATCCTAAACATAATTTTACCTTTCAGTTAATTATCGTGATGTCCTGTTTCACATTTTAATAAGGGTTAGACAGTTAATGTTTTTATAAATTATCATCTAAAAATAAGTTAGCAGCTATAACGAAGCTTTATCTTATAAATTACTTTCAAAAATAATTTTATGCGGCTAACATCACGAAGTTTTAAGCAACTGAGTTTAGTTTGTAATCGAATAAAAATAAGGCAATCGATTACAACCATAGTGAACAAAATACAATTAGCTCGTACGTTTAAGGATAATTAAAAGGTTCCTGAAAGAGAGGTAGAGCACGTAGAAACTCGGGACTGGCAATGTAAGCAACTGATACATATCAGTTAATTAATATTTCCACATTAAGCCTGTTCTGAAGCTCGCTATATAAAACAATTCCAAGCCGAAATAACCACCATCTCATTTTAGAATTTGAGATATTACTTCACCCTATAAATAAGACCTTTCATATACTCATTTATAATAATGTGACATCTGCCGATATTATGAAAACAAACAAGTCACATCAGCATAATTACATTGAGCCATTAGTGACATTTTGATAAACAGCGAATCGGTTGAAATATATATTTTGGCAGAGATCACAAATTGATTTTCATCAATTAATGAATTGCATTTAAAAACAAAAGAGACTTACTTTTTATCACTATACGTCGACACGCCCTCTAACCGTGAAGTTTAATGATTAGTTTAAATAAAATTCGAGACAAAGCAGCGACACTGGTTTCTGCGTCGCTATTGGTTGAGGCCTAGTTCTTTTTGTTTGGCTTTAGACAAGTTCAGAGAGGCCAAACGATGAGATTCTACCAAGTAATACTCTAACTCCTCATCGAGCGAGCTTGACGTGTCTACTTGTTGTATCCATTTCATACCACGATTAGCAAAATAAGGCGCTGGGCGATACCCCTCATTGTTACTCAAAAAATCAAAATTTAATGTCGAGGTCTTAAAAGTATAGGCGGGCTCGTCATCAGGCCCCCAGCCTCCTATCGCAAACACTTTGCCACCGACTTTCCATACATGAGCACCTCCCCACTGAACGACATAAGACGTGGCAGTTAAACGGGCACAAAACTCATTAAATTTCTCGTAATCCATGACGAAACCCTATTTGCAAAACCGTTATTCAGGAAATGCATCAAACTGTTTTGCTTCAATTCCATGTTCGTACCAACTGGCTTTTTCCGAACAAAAGATATTGTCCTGTGGAAGTAAGTTTGGCGTACCATCTAAACTACCAGCAGGAACAACCATTAATTTACCTGACGCCGTCAAATACGGAACCCCACAGCCACATTCGGTACAGAACGCTTTGGATATCGCTCGTCCAGGAACGTCAAAGCGTTTCACAAGTTCTTGCCCTGTTAACCAAACGACATAATCAGGCGATGTAAAAAGATTCGACGCATGTGCCGAACCCGTTGTTTTTTGACATTGTTTGCAGTGGCATAAGTGGAAGTACTTAAAAGTATTCTTAGACTCAAAAGTAACCTGCCCGCATAAACAACTTCCTGCTATCGTCATCGTATCGTCCTTGATATCCCAATTTCTATTTCTTCAATTTAACCGCTGTGCCAAACGCCATTATTTCCGATGCTCCATCAGTGACTGCACTGGTAGTAAAACGTATACCGACAATTGCATCCGCACCTAAATCTTGAGCGTCTTTAACCAACCTTTCTATTGCAATATCACGCGCTTCACTCATCATTTCAGTATATCCCGCTAGTTCACCACCAACGATGCTTTTTAAACCAGCCATAATATCTCGACCAACGTGTTTCGATTGAACAACGTTTCCCGTCACCACTCCAACCACAGAATCAATATCCTTACCAGGAACAGTATCGGTAGTAGTAAAAATCATAGTATCCAACCCTTATTTAACAATGTATTTAGTGTCTGACTCGCCAAATAAACGCGGGTTAAAACCGCGTTACATTTTATGCTCTCAAACTAATATTAATGAGACTGCAATGCTTAACATCATGACCCCAACCAGCAGCTCTAAGATTTTCCAAGCCTTAGGTTTCGCAAATATAGGTGCAAGTACGCGGGCTCCGTAACCCAAGCTAAAAAAGAAAACAAATGACCCGAACACAGCGCCAATACCAAACTTCCAATGTTCCGGCTGATATTGGGTGGAAATAGAACCCAATAACACTACGGTATCTAAGTAGACATGAGGGTTCAGCCAAGTAAATGCAAGACAAGTTGAGATGACTTTAACTATTGAGTTTTGTGATTCTGCATTTGCTCTCAATGCGTGATCAGTAGTAATCGCTGAGCGGAAACTAAGTAGCGCGTAGGCCGTTAAAAATAACGCACCGCCATAGCGTGCCGTCACTTCAATGATTGGAAATGTTTGAACGATCGATCCAAACCCTGCAACACCAAATGAAATTAAAATCGCATCTGATAGAGCACAAACAAAACAGACTAAAAATACGTGCTGTTTCTTCAACCCTTGTTTGAGTACAAAAGCATTTTGCGAACCGATCGCAAGTATTAAAGATAAACCTAGTGAAAAGCCTGCGATGTATGTCGACATCAATATGTACGCCCTGCTAACTTTTATAAACCCTTTACCAATCTATCATTAGTAGATAGGGTTATATAGCAATAACGGATTGTAAGCTATTGCTATATAAGATAATGCTTATCGCTGTTTCATAAACGCAACAGCTAATCCAGACGATACAAATGTGACTCCAGCGCCAATATTCAGTCCAGAAACAAGCTTAGGTTTACTGCGTAACCATCCAGCTAGCTTTGAAGAAAAAACTCCCATCAAACTAAACCCAATCGCTGTGAGTAAAGCGAACCATGCGCCATATCCGACCATTTGAGTTGTCACTGAGCCTAGTTGAGGGTTTACAAACTGCGGAACAAACGCGAGTACAAACATTCCCGGTTTAGGGTTAAGCGCTGCTGATAAAAAGCCCGTCGTGAATATTGTTTTCAATGATTGCTTCTTAGCAGGCTCTAATGAAAACAAATTTTTTGAGCGTAGCACTTTAATGCCTAACCAAATTAGATAAGCTGCCCCGACAAACTTCACAACATAAAACGCCATTTCTGATGTTTGAATGAGCAAAGTAAGCCCGAAGGTCGCCGCTAACACATGAAAGATGATTCCCATTCCAGATGACGCCCCTGAAACGACTGCGGCCAATTTACCTTGGCTTAATCCTCGACCTATGGCCAATAAGTTATCGGGGCCGGGTGAAATCACCAATAGCAAACAAGCTAAGGTATAAGTTACAACAACTTCGATGGGAAACATGATCAATCCTTGAATGTTATGAATTATCTTTCACTGTAATTCTATAGATATTACAAATGCAACCATCATTTATAACAAAGCTACCTTTATTCCCACACGAACCAATAACCCGTACCTGGTGCTGCCTCCCTCAAATACAAATTAGGCAGCGCCAGATATCAACATTTCCAAAGTTAAACATATGACGTGCCTATTCCGTGTTATCCACTATAAACCTAGATTACAGCTCATTTTCTAAGGTTTAATTTGTGAGGCGTTCAACCCATCAAGCTCAATAGTGGCGCGACCACCTGTAGCATTCCAAAAGTTTCGGCTCACAACTTCACCATTGTTGTAGGTTTTATGATTACCATCCGATCTCATGAAGTTGTAAACATTAGCCGCGAACCTATGCTCCATACTTCTACTCAACGGCTTTCCTTCTTCTGTAAGTAATACAACCAAGCCTTTGAAAGACGTTTGAGCCTGCCCTAAAGCTGGATTGCGAACTGCGAATTGCGGATCTTCGCTCCACGTGTCGTACACAATTTTGCTGTCTAAATCCCACAGGTCTGAGTCATCACTATATGGGTTTCCAATCAAGCCCATTAAATACAGTTCTATCGGAGCGAATACACTCGCGTTTCTCAATACACCATTAACATAGTCCCAATGACCATAAGAGGTTTGATCTACGATCCAATTCCCCCAACGATGAAATAGTTCGTGAAGGGAAGCATCTAAGTGGAGCGCTTTCATGACACCCGCTTCATTCATAGAACCATATAATCCAAATACCCCTTGTAACTTTCCTGCCGTCCCAAATGCTTGGCTATTATCAAACTGGTGTAACCCAACCCCCTGTGTATCGTTCTTAACAAAAGCAAATTCACCAAAAGGCATGATTTGAGGGCGCGTTTTGTTGTTCATAATGTAGATAATGAAATCAAAGTCATCACTGAATTTCGCCATTATTTCTTTAGTCAGTTCTTTAGCATGATCACTTACATTAATACTCGTACTATTCCATAGGTGGTATTCATCAGGTGTAAGCTTAATAGTGAGATAATCATCGGAATCACTGATCACCATTCTGCTGTCGTCCGGTTTTGGGATGTCTCCCCCATCATTGGTTTGCACCATCAACTTAGCTTCTGTTATGGCAATCGGTTTAACATTGCTTGGAAAGAAGAAACGATAAAACAGATATGAACCTTGGTTTTCTTTATTCACATCGAATGTTTTGGTCTCACGGGAATCAAATTCCATGTTCACTCGCTCATCGAGTGTTTTCCAAGTTTCCCCATCGACACTTCCTTGCAGAATCCAGTGTTCCGGGTGCATGTCACTATTTTCGCCTTGAATCGAATAGCGCGTGACTACTTCTGGTTTATCCAAACTTTGCATTAACCACTCATTGACTTGATGCTCTGGGCGCCAATACGTATTCAAATCGTGGTCTTGAGAATGTTCATGATGGATGTTGTCGAACGCGAACTCTGCCATTTCAGGGTACGGTTTAAAGCTGTCTGTATATAGCCAAGCATAACTGCTTGCTGAAGCCCCTTCTTGACTGGAGACAACGCCATAATTCACGTTACCTTCTGATGAAATTGCTAATGAAGACATACCTAATGCCAACATTGCTAATGTTAGTTTTGATTTATTGCCTAGCCGTGTATTCATATTATTGCTCTCATTTGTAATAGACAGAACAAAGAATGCATTCGTATTCATAACCATTCAATTTGATAATATGAATTTGCATAGAATGATTCCAAATATCAATCAATCTCACTAAAGAACATTGGCACGGCTCAATATTACGTATAAAACACGATTCATAAATTTGACACTAACCTATTGTTAAATATAGAACTTACTGGCAATGAATTTGGGATAGAAGTCAATATTTGATCAGAACCTTTCACTCAACCAAATCACATAAAACGGAATATCTACACCCCCTTAGATCCTGACGTTTAAGCAACAAATAATAACGTTCATTTTTATGCTCGGTTCCCCTGCTTTGTTTCACATGTAGTCTTGACCGAGCCTATTAAATCAGGCTCATATTTGTTCAATATGGCTTTTTTAGTGACAAAGATCACCAAAAAACAGCCCATCGAAACGTTTCGATGATCGTAGTCACACTCTTTTACATCTAACTGTGCAATTCATAAATAACTCACTATTATCACTATCGAAACGTTTCGATGGCTTTTCTTGAGCTTTTTCTCATCCCATCAAACGATATTAGTAATAGGTAGTGTTATGAAAAAAAGTACTCTAATAAATTCCGATCTCTCTTATTTAGTGGCTACGTTAGGCCATACCGATGAGATCACTATCTGTGACGCAGGACTGCCAATTCCTGACCATGTACGTCGTATTGACCTAGCGCTGACTCATGGCGTTCCAAGCTTTCAACAAACCGTAAAAACCATGCTAGACGAGTCTCAAATTGAAGGCGTGGTTATCGCTGAAGAATTCAAATCTGTAAGCCCTGAACACCACAAAGTATTGATCGATCAACTTAAGATGGAACAAGCTCGCAGCGATAAAGAAATCAAGATTACTTATGTCAGCCACGAAGACTTTAAACAGCGTACGAACGATAGTCGTGCTGTTATTCGCACAGGTGAATGCACCCCATACGCGAACGTGATCTTCCAAGCTGGTGTAACTTTTTAGCCCCATTTTATTTATTCTGGCCCCGAGTAAGGAACCTACATGACTCAAGCCATTTTAGAACTTAGCTCTATTGAGAAAGCCTTCCCAGGTGTTAAAGCTTTGGATAAGGCAAGCCTCAATGTTTATCCGGGACGTGTAATGGCGTTGATGGGAGAAAACGGAGCAGGAAAGTCAACTCTGATGAAAGTGCTAACCGGCATTTATCACTTAGACGCTGGTTCGATTGCCTACCAAGGCAAACCGGCCGCTTTTAAAGGCCCTCGTGATTCTCAAGAAGCTGGCATTAGTATCATTCACCAAGAACTTAACTTAATTCCTGAGTTAACCATTGCTGAAAATATCTTCTTAGGCCGCGAAATTACTGGTTCTATGGGGCGTATTCTTTGGAACGAAATGTACCAAGAAGCGGACAAGCTATTAAAGCGCCTTAATGTAAAACACAGTTCGAAAACACCACTTGGTCAGCTAAGTCTTGGTGAACAGCAAATGGTTGAAATCGCCAAAGCACTGTCCTTCGAATCTAAAGTGATCATCATGGATGAACCTACTGATGCGCTAACAGATACGGAAACGGAATCGTTGTTTAAAGTCATCAACGAACTGCGTGATGCAGGCTGCGGCATTGTTTATATCTCTCACCGTTTGAAAGAGATCTTTGAAATTTGTGATGACATCACGGTACTGCGAGACGGCAAATTCATCGGCCAATGCGAAGTCAAAGACATAAACGAAGATGGCCTCATTGAAATGATGGTTGGCCGTAAGCTAGATGAACAATATCCACGTATTGAACAAAGCCATGGCGAAACATGCCTTGAAGTTATTGGCTTAACGGGCTCAGGTGTCCATGACGTTAGCTTTAACTTAAAACGTGGCGAAATCCTTGGTGTGTCAGGTCTTATGGGCGCTGGCCGTACCGAACTGATGAAAGTGATTTATGGTGCCCTACCAAGTGAACGCGGCGTTATTAACCTTGAAAACAAAACCATCAACCCTGTAAGTCCGAAAGATGGCCTATCGAATGGTATTGCTTACATCTCTGAAGATCGTAAAGGTGATGGCTTAGTGTTAGGCCTTTCTGTGAAAGAAAACATGTCACTTTGCTCACTGGATATCTTGACCAAGAACGGTCAATTGCAGCACAGCGACGAAGTGATTGCCGTTGACGACTTTATCAAGCTATTCAACATCAAAACACCAACTCGCGAACAAATCATTGGCAACCTTTCAGGTGGTAACCAGCAAAAAGTTGCTATAGCCAAAGGCTTAATGACGAAACCAAAAGTACTGATTCTTGATGAACCAACCCGTGGTGTCGATGTCGGTGCGAAAAAAGAGATTTACCAACTCATTAATAAGTTCAAAGCCGATGGCATGAGCATCATCTTAGTTTCATCAGAGATGCCAGAAGTTTTAGGAATGAGTGACCGCATCTTAGTGATGCATGAAGGCCGTATCAGCGGTGAATTTGACGCAAAAGAAGCAAACCAAGAATTACTACTGGCGTGTGCGGTCGGTAAAAAGATTAACGAGGACGCAGCATGAGTACCATGAGCAAAACTAAAGACGCGAACAAAGAGTTGGCACCAGCTAAAAAGCCACTAATCAGCAAAGAATGGCTAATTGAACAGAAATCATTGATCGCTTTGATCTTCTTAATTGTTGTTGTGTCTTTCTTAAATCCGAACTTTTTCACAGTCGACAACATTCTGAACATTCTTCGCCAAACCTCGGTTAACGCGATTATCGCAGTGGGTATGACTCTAGTTATCCTAACCGCTGGTATTGATTTAAGTGTTGGCTCAGTCCTAGCACTTTGTGGCGCTTTCGCGGCCAGCTTAATCGCCATGGAAGTCCCTGTACTCGTTGCTGTGCCAACCGCATTAGTTGCGGGTGCTGCTTTGGGTGCGATAAGCGGTATCATTATCGCCAAGGGTAAAGTGCAAGCTTTCATTGCAACCTTAGTAACCATGACTCTACTTCGTGGTGTGACCATGGTTTACACAGACGGTCGTCCAATCTCGACAGGTTTCACAGATACAGCTGACGCTTTCGCTTGGTTTGGTACAGGTTACGCAATGGGTATTCCTGTTCCAGTATGGATCATGGTTGTGGTATTCGCAGCGGTTTGGTACCTACTTAATCACACTCGTTTCGGCCGCTACGTGTACGCACTTGGTGGTAATGAATCTGCAACTCGCCTATCTGGTATCGACGTAGACAAAGTAAAAATCGGTGTGTACGCAATTTGTGGCCTACTTGCTGCTGTTGCAGGCATTATCGTCGCGTCTCGCCTTTCATCTGCGCAGCCGACAGCTGGTATGGGCTATGAGCTAGATGCTATCGCAGCGGTTGTACTTGGTGGTACAAGCTTAGCAGGTGGACGTGGTCGAATCATGGGCACTTTGATAGGCGCGCTTATCATCGGCTTCCTAAACAACGCACTAAACCTATTAGACGTATCTTCTTACTACCAGATGATTGCAAAAGCAGTGGTTATTCTTCTGGCGGTATTGGTAGACAATAAAAATAAATAGCGTTCAAAAGCTTAGCAAAGCTCACTAACGCAAAATCTTACTTAACGTAAACAAGATAACAATTAGAGCTGGGGTTGGAACATCCCTAGCTCACTCTACACAAAGGACTAAAACGATGAAAAAATTAGCAACTTTAATTTCTGCTGCTGTACTTTCAACTTCTGTATCTGTGTCTGCACAGGCGCAAGATACAATGGCTATCGTACTATCAACTCTTAACAACCCTTTCTTTGTAACGATGAAAGACGGTGCAGAAGCGAAAGCAGAAGAGCTAGGCTACAAGCTTATCGTTCTTGATTCTCAAAACGATCCAAGTAAAGAGCTATCAAACATCGAAGATCTTACTATTCGTGGTGTGAAAGCTATCCTAATCAACCCAACTGATTCAGATGCTGTGTCTAATGCAATTCGCATGGCAAACCGCTCAAACATCCCAGTACTTACACTTGACCGTGGCGCAAGCCGTGGCGACGTAGTAAGCCACATTGCTTCTGATAACGTTATCGGTGGTGAAATGGCGGGTCACTTCATCATGGAAAAAGTAGGCGAGAAAGCGAAGGTTATCCAACTTGAAGGTATCGCTGGTACTTCTGCTGCACGTGAGCGTGGCGAAGGTTTCATGAACGCTGTAGACGGCAGCGGCCTAGAGCTACTTGCTAGCCAACCAGCTGATTTCGACCGTACTAAAGGTCTGAACGTAATGGAAAACTTGCTAGCTGCTAACCCAGATGTTCAAGCAGTATTCGCTCAGAATGACGAGATGGCACTTGGTGCACTACGCGCGGTACAAGCTTCAGGTAAAGACGTAATGATCGTTGGCTTTGATGGCACTGAAGACGGTATTGCTGCAGTAAACCGCGGTAAGCTAGCTGCAACTGTTGCACAACAACCTGACATGATTGGTTCTTTAGGTATCGAAATGGCAGACAAAGTACTGAAAGGTCAAACTGTTGATGCTTACGTACCTGTTCCACTGAAAGTAATCTCTCAGTAATTAGGTTCCTGTAATTCCTCAGGGGGTCCCCCTACCCCCTGATTTTTCGAAAGTTCATTGTCGTTATTCATCATAAATGAACAATCACAATGCATTTTCAAATACGATATATCATAAGGCTCGTATCATGACTCAACTGATTGTTTTAGGTAGCGTAAACGCTGACCATGTACTTCAAGTTCCTTCTTTTCCTCGTCCAGGTGAAACTCTCGTTGGTGGTAATTATCAAGTCATTCCTGGTGGTAAGGGCGCAAACCAAGCCGTTGCCGCAGCACGTTTGAATGCAGACATTGGCTTCGTTGCGTGCGTCGGTGACGACCCGTTTGGCATTAATATTCGACAAGATTTCGCCAAAGACGGCATTAACATCGATGGTGTTATCGTGGCTGAAGGTACTCCGACAGGCATCGCGATGATCCAAGTTTCGGCATCTGGCGAAAATAGCATTTGTTTATCGGCAGAGGCCAACGACAAGCTGACAAGCGCACAAATTGAGCCGCATTTAGAGAAAATCCGCAATGCGAAATACCTGCTGACCCAGCTTGAAACACCGATTGAAGGCATCGAATACGCTGCGCGAGTAGCAAAAGACAACAAAACTAACGTCATTCTAAACCCAGCGCCAGCAAGGCCATTGTCTGACGCGCTATTGTCTTGTGTTGATGTCATTACACCAAATGAAACTGAAGCTGAAGTACTGACAGGCATTACCGTGACGGACAACGAATCAGCGCAACAAGCCGCCCATAAATTGCACTTAAAAGGTATTGAAATCGTAATGATTACCTTAGGCGCAAAAGGCGTTTGGTTAAGCCAAAACGGCCGTGGTGAGCTGATTCCTGGTTTCCGCGTGGATGCGACAGACACAACCGCAGCTGGCGACACTTTTAACGGCGCTTTCGTGACTGGTTTAATGGAAGACATGCCTATCGAAGATGCGATCCGATTTGCACACGCCGCAGCGGCTATCTCAGTCACCCGTTTTGGTGCACAAACGTCGATTCCAAATCGTGAAGAAACCGATACATTTTTGGCAAAGCAGCTCTCTAATTAATCAAGCATAAGTGCCTGCTTTCAGGCACAATATCGCGCAACGTGGATTAGGTATCACCACAAGGATTTTATATGGCCACAATGAAAGACATCGCTAAATTGGCAAAGGTTTCGACCTCTACCGTTAGCCACGTGATCAACAAATCACGCTTTGTCAGTGAAGAAATTGCCGAACGCGTCAACAACGCGGCCAAAGAGCTTAATTACGCTCCTTCTGCGCTCGCGCGTAGCTTGAAAATGAAACGAACCAACACCGTGGGTATGTTAGTTACTACATCCACTAACCCATTCTTTGGCGAAGTTGTTAAAGGCGTTGAGCGTCGCTGCTATGAAAAGGGCTATAACCTAATTCTGTGTAATACGGAAGGTGACAGCGAACGTATGAAATCATCCGTCGATACTCTGCTTCAAAAGAGGGTCGATGGCTTAATGCTAATGTGCTCCACGTTGGAAGGCGAGCATTTAGACGTATTTGATCGCTACCCTGAGCTGCCAGTTGTCGTTATGGATTGGGGCCCAATGTTGTTCGCTAGTGATAAAATCCAAGACAATTCGCACCAAGGTGGCTACCTCGCGACTAAACACTTAATTCAACACGGTCATACCCAGATTGGTTGTATTACTGGCCCTCTTCATCGTAATCAAGCTTCTTCTCGTTACGAGGGTTACAAGCAGGCGATGAAGGAAGCAGACATCGAGATCAACCCAAATTGGATTGTTGAATCGAACTTTGAATGCGACGGTGGTTTTGAATCGTATCAAGCGTTAAAAGCCAAAGGTGAATTACCGACTGCCCTATTTGTATGCAATGACATGATGGCGATGGGCGTAATTAATGCGGCATCCGAGGATGGCTTAAACATTCCTAGCGAACTGTCGATTGTCGGATACGATGATATTCACCTATCTAAATACATGACACCGTCACTTACAACGGTCCACCAGCCTAAGCATCGTTTAGGTAAAGCCGCGGTCGATACATTGTTAAGCCGCTTAGAAACACCGGACGCTTACCCTCAGGTTGTCGAATTAGAGCCTACGTTAGTTGAACGAAATAGTGTGCGAGCACTCTAATTTCAAGGCGTTACGTAAAGCTTAAAATAGAAAGGGCAGCATTTTAGCTGCCCTTTCTATTTATGTTTCGCGCACTAAATTTTGACCCTTTTGCTAACCTGTCGACGCCAGTCCCTTCATAAACTCTGATTCAAAATCGTCGCTCAATGGCCTATCAAAATATTCAACCAGCCAATCAACTTTGTCTTGGCTGATTCGTTCACTGACCACAAACGCTTGCCTTAATCCTGAAGAATCAAGCTTAGCAGAACCGTAATTCATAACTTGATCGTTACCATGAAAATTGACCGTTTTTGACGCTTGCTGCACATCACTAGACAAAGTTTCCAACTTATTCGCGAGTGCAATGACCAACTCCATTGGATTTCCTTTCGAACATATACGATATAGAAATCCCCCTTCAACCCTCTGCCTAGCCCAGTAATCAAACTCACCACAGTCTACGATTTTATCGCTGATTAGTGCTGCTTCACTGTGCAGTTCATACGGTTCCACGCAAATAGGCGTATGTTTGAATTCAGGTTGACCCGAAAACGAATCGACATTAGGCGATATTAGATCGCAAGGCTTACTATTTTTAGCAGTGGTTCCATTCCAGTGAATTGGCATAAAAGTTTGCCCCATTTGCATGTCCTCAGACAAGACTAAACGCGCCTGACACTGCCCCTGGTTACTTTTTACCGTCACCACTTGCTGCTTAGTATCATTGGTATCTAACCCTAACGAATCTGCCGTTTTCGGGTGTATCGCAACATAGGGTTCAGGAGTATGGCAGCCTAGATCAGCCGCAAGCCCGGTTCTTGTCATGGTGTGCCATTGGTCTCGAATTCGGCCGGTATTAAGAATGAGAGGATATTCCTTAGAGGCTTTAGCGATGGGCGCTTGATAATCGACCGCAATAAACTGTGCTTTCCCTGAAGAGGTAAAGAATTGGTGTTCGGAAAACATTCGCTGATTCACGACTTTCTGTTGAAGTTCCATTACAGGCCACTGCTGAGGAATAAGCTTACTGTAGCCTTGGTCATCAAGTTTAGTCAGCCCTATCAAACACAAATCTCGCTGCTTACCATCTTCATTGCTAAGTGCTGTCATATGACAATATTCATTAAAGATTTGCCCTTCGTGTAAGTAATCGAATGACTTTTCAAACCCCATTTTCTGCGCTACTTCCTTAATCATCCACCAATCTGGCTTTGCTTCTCCAGGGCTTGGTAAAATGCGGCGTTGCCTTGAAATTCGGCGCTCAGAGTTCGTCACCGTACCGGATTTTTCACTCCAACCTTGAGCAGGTAGCAGTACATCGGCCAAACGAGTTGTCTCGGTGTCTTCAATGCAATCTGAAACGACAACGAATGGACACTTCTCAAGGGCCGATTTTACTTTTTCGCTGTCTGGCAGGCTCACTACAGGGTTCGTCGCCATGATCCACACGGCTTTGATTTTGCCTTCGTTCATTGCATCAAAAAGGTCAACCGCCTTTAATCCTGCCTTCGTCGCTAAAGCATGAGTCCCCCAAAATTCACTGACAAGCTCGTGTGATTGAGCATCGCCAAATTCAAAGTGTGCTGCCAATGTGTTGGCTAACCCACCCACTTCGCGGCCTCCCATTGCGTTAGGCTGCCCTGTCACCGAAAATGGCCCCATGCCTTGTTTGCCAATTCGCCCAGTTGCTAAATGGCAATTGATGATCGCATTTACCTTGTCGCAGCCTTGGCTTGATTGATTAACGCCTTGGGAATAAATCGTAATGACCTTTTCATTATCAGCAAACCACTGATAGAACGTATTAAGTTCATCGCCAGATAAGCCTGTAATATCTTCAACCACCTGCTGTGTGATGGATTGGCTATGGGCGCTATTCAACGCACTTTCAAAGCCCTCAGTATGCTTCTCAATAAACGCTTGATTTAGGTGGCCTTGGCTAGATAGAAATGCCAATAATCCGTTGAACAACGCCACATCAGAGCCTGATTCAACCGCCAAATGTAGATCTGCAATTTCACAAGTGTCTGTTCTACGCGGGTCAACCACCACGACTTTTAAATTTGGGTTCGCTTGCTTAGCTGCTCTCAAACGTTGAAACAAGACAGGGTGGCACCAAGCCAAATTCGAGCCCGTGATGATGACCAGATCAGTATGTTCTAGATCTTCATAGCACACAGGAACGGTATCAGTCCCAAATGCTCTTTTATGTCCAACCACACTGGATGCCATGCACAAGCGAGAATTGCTATCAATGTTCGCGCTGCCGATAAAACCTTTCATCAACTTATTCGCGACGTAATAATCTTCGGTGAGTAATTGCCCTGAAACATAAAAAGCCACTGAATCAGGCCCATACTCATCTATCGCTTGCTTAAACTTATCAGCGACTAATTGAGTCGCCGTTGTCCAATCTATTGGTTCGTGCATCTCATTGGTTTTAAGCTTAGGTTGCGTAAGCCGGCCTATCGGAGCAACCGTTTCGCCCAAAGCAATACCTTTGGTGCACAGCTTTCCGTAGTTCGACGGGTGCGATTTGTCGCCTCGGATTTCCAGTTTTCCAGATAATGTGGGGCGCGCTTCAATACCGCAGCCAACGCCACAATACGCACATGTTGATTTGGTCCATTCTTGATGCGAACTAGTCATTCGTCCCTCGCGTATTTTTCCCTCTTTGTATATTTATCTATAGAGCAATATATACGCCACTTTTCAACAATCAGTTACATTGATTTTTTAAGACATAAAATCAATAACTTATGTAAACACTTAGAATCCAAATGTCCCCAATCGTAAAAAAGCCGTTTCTATTTCATCTTATTTGCACCAACTTAAAGAAACTTGCACCACAAACGCCCACTTTTACCAACTTAGAGTAATAACTTTATAGCAACGCAAATCCCACCACCCATAAAGAAACAACATAAGCTATTGATAATAAACAACTATAATTTATTTATTTGTTTAGCCAGGCCTATTGGCACCCTCTTTGCTCATGAGAAATCAGATTGAAAAATAAAATTATCTATTTATAGGTAATAACAAGAAAAGTTAGCTAACCAATTTATTGCGCCGTTAAGCCAACTTACAAGTGGGCAAGCAAAAAGGAATTTATTATGAGCAAGAAGGCTGAAACTAAACAAAAGATCGTTGTTGTCGGAAACGGTATGGTTGGGCATAAGTTCATCGATGGTATTGTTCAAGCCAACTCTGAAGAGTTTGAAGTCATTACCTTTTGTGAAGAGTCTCGTTTAGCGTACGATCGTGTTCAACTTACCTCCTACTTTGAAGGAAAAACGGCCAACGATTTGGCAATGGCGACCGAAGGCTACTATCAAGAAAATGGCGTTAACTACCTGCTAAATACCAAAGTCGTTCAGCTTGATACTGCAAACAATCAAGTGGTTACCGACAACGGACACGTTCAGTCGTATGACAAATTAGTTCTCGCGACAGGCTCTTTTCCTTTTGTTCCACCTATCCCTGGCAACGACCAAGAACACTGTCATGTATATCGAACACTAGACGATCTCGACGCGATTGAAGCCTCTAGTAAAGAAAGTAAATCTGGCGTGGTAATCGGCGGCGGTCTCTTAGGGTTAGAAGCAGCAAATGCGGTCAAAAACCTAGGCCTTGAAACCCATGTAGTTGAGTTCGCACCACGATTAATGGCCGTTCAACTTGATGACGGTGGTGGTGCGTTACTTCGCCGAAAAATCGAAGGCTTAGGAGTTAGCGTGCACACTGAAAAAGCGACAACGGAAATCGTTGCGGGCGAAACTTCACGCTACCGTATGAACTTTGCTGACGGTACCCACTTAGAAACCGATATGATCGTTTTCTCTGCGGGAATTCGCCCACAAGATGAATTGGCTCGTACTTCTGATATCGAAATTGGTGAACGCGGTGGTATCGTAATTAATAGCCAATGCCAAACCAACTTAAGTAACGTTTACGCGATTGGTGAATGTGCACTATACGAGAATATGATTTATGGGTTAGTTGCTCCCGGTTATTCGATGGCTAAGGTCGCGGCTTCTCATATCCTGTCTAACAGCACTCATGACAACAGTTTCACTGGTGCCGACATGAGTACTAAGCTCAAGCTTCTCGGTGTCGATGTAGCCAGTATTGGCGAAGTTCATGGTCGTACTGAAGGCGCACAGTCATACACTTACAACGATGAAATCGAACAAGTTTACAAACGCCTAATCGTTTCAGCTGACGGCAAAAAAATTGTTGGCGCAGTCTTAGTCGGTGATGCTGAAGCGTATGGCACCCTTCTTCAAACTAAGCAAAATGACATGCCGCTACCAGAAAACCCAGCGGTTCTAATTCTACCAAACGTTGCTGACGATTCTGGCTCGGCAGGTGTGGGGGTCGAAGCGCTGCCTGACACCGCGATGATCTGTTCATGTTTTGACGTCACTAAAGGTGATATTAAGCAAGCGGTTGCCTCTGGGTGTACAACCATGGCTGCATTAAAAGAAACCACTAACGCTTCAACAGGCTGTGGCGGCTGCTCGGCTCTAGCAAAACAGGTTCTCGACAGTGAACTGAGTAACCTTGGTGTAGAAGTATCAAATGACATTTGCGAGCACTTCGCGTACTCACGCCAAGAGCTAACTGACATCATCCGTGTCAACAAAATCAAAACCTTCGATGAGCTCCTCGATTCACACGGCGAAGGCCTTGGTTGTACCGTTTGTAAACCCGCTGTTGGTTCTATCCTCGCGTCTTACTGGAATGATTACATTCTTGAAGACAAGCATATGGAACTGCAAGACACCAACGACATCTACCTTGGAAACATGCAAAAAGACGGCACGTACTCCGTTGTGCCTAGGATCGCAGGTGGCGAAATTACTCCAGACAAACTCATCGTATTAGGCGAAGTCGCAAAAGAGTTTGACCTCTACACCAAAATTACTGGCGGTCAACGCGTTGACTTATTTGGCGCTCAGCTTAATGAGCTGCCTATCATCTGGAAAAAGCTGATAGATGCTGGCTTTGAAACCGGACACGCTTACGGAAAATCAGTGCGTACCGTTAAATCATGTGTGGGTAGCACTTGGTGTCGTTACGGTGTCGATGACAGTGTTGGCTTAGCCATTCGCTTAGAAAATCGTTACAAAGGCTTGCGTTCACCCCACAAGATCAAATTTGCCGTCTCAGGTTGTACGCGAGAATGTGCAGAAGCGCAGTCGAAAGATATTGGTGTTATCGCTACCGATAAAGGTTGGAACTTATACATCTGCGGTAACGGTGGCATGCGCCCTCGCCACGCTGATTTGTTTGCGTCGGATTTAGATGAAGCGACATTGCTTCAATACATTGACCGTATTCTGATGTTCTACACACGAACGGCTGATCGTCTGCAACGAACTTCCGTTTGGATGGAAAACTTAGAGGGTGGCATTGAATATCTTAAGCAAGTGGTTATCGAAGACAAACTTGGCGTCGCCGCAGAGCTAGAAGCAGATATTGAACTGAATATTTCCAAGTACCAATGTGAATGGAAAACAACTATTGAGAACCCAGAGAAACTTAAACGCTTCCAGCACTTTATCAATAGCGAACAAATGGATAACAGCTTGTCGTTCATCAAAGAACGTGAACAACGTTTCCCGAAGCCTACTAAACCTTCCAAAGAACAACTAATAGAAATCACAGAAGTTCAGTAACTAGGTGGATCAACGGCAACGCCATCAAACGAATAATTTCTAGATAGTTTTGACAAGGAGAATGTCATGAAAGATTGGACTACCGTCTGTAATACGAATGATTTAACCCCTAATACGGGCATATGTGCGCTCATTGAAGACACCCAAGTAGCTATTTTCTACTGCAAACGCCAAGACAAGTTGTATGGGTTATCTAATTTCGACCCAATTGGTAAGGCAAATGTTATGTCTCGCGGTATTATTGGCTCACTCAGTGGTGAACCCTATGTGGCCTCTCCGCTCTACAAGCAACACTTTCACCTAGAAACGGGAGAGTGTTTAGAAGAGCCACAGCATCAATTGCAAACCTTTGAAGTCAGAAAACATGGTGATGAGATTCAAGTCCAACGGCCTCAATAACTTCATTGTGAGTCGTTAAACACTTGCTCGCTGGATGTTTAGCTAAACAAGAATATAGCTTCATCGCCAAGAATAAATATGACACTCCGACTGATGCCATTAACTAACCAATGGCATCACGGACAAGCATAACCAAAGGCTAGGGAAAAATACCAAGCTCTCAGAAGAAATAACTTGGTATTACCTTGATATAAAGGACTTTTAAATGGAAAGTACAAAATTTTCGCTGCTGTCATTTACAGGAAAAATGAAAGTATTACACCTCAGTTGGATGGCATTTTTTATCACCTTTGTTGTGTGGTTTAACTTCGCTCCCCTACTACAAATGGTTAAAACAGAACTAGGACTAAGCACAGAAGAAATCAAAACCTTGTTGATCCTGAACGTTGCGCTAACGATTCCAGCGCGCGTTATCATTGGCATGCTCACAGACAAATATGGGCCGAGGTTGGTTTATTCTACCCTGCTTGCGGTTTGTTCAATCCCATGTTTCATGTTCGCGTTTGCCGACTCATTTATGCAGGCCGCTATCGCGAGATTCTTATTAGGTTTCATTGGTGCTGGTTTTGTTATTGGAATCCGCTTGGTTTCTGAATGGTTTCCTCACAATGAGCTTGGCACGGCTGAAGGCATTTATGGTGGCTGGGGTAACTTTGGTTCCGCTGCCGCAGCATTTACTTTACCGACCTTAGCATTAATGTTTGGTGGCGAAGATGGTTGGCGATATGCCGTGGGTATTACTGGAGTCATGAGCCTAGCATTTTCGTTCATTTTCTATAAGAACGTGACAGACACACCAAAGGGCTCAACTTATTTCAAACCCAAGCAAGTATCCGCTATGGAAGTGACATCAAAGGGTGACTTTTTCTTCCTACTCATTATGAAGATCCCTATGTATGCCGCTCTCGCACTACTCGCATGGAAGCTGTCCCCATCGGGCATCAATATGCTATCAGCACTTGTAGTAAACGCGATTTATACTGCACTCGTTGTTCTGTACATCTATGAAGTCTCTCAAGTATGGAAAGTAAACCGTAACGTTTTTAAAGAAGAAGTACCCGAGGTTCATCGATACAAGTTCAAACAAGTCGCCGTTTTAAATGTACTTTACTTTGCAACGTTTGGTTCAGAGCTCGCAGTCATCTCAATGTTGCCTCTGTTCTTTTCTGAAACCTTTGAATTAACGCCAGTTCTTGCGGGTATGGTCGCTTCAGCTTATGCCTTCATGAACCTGATGTCTCGCCCTGGTGGCGGTTGGATTTCTGACAAGTTTGGTCGTAAACCAACGCTACTTATTCTAACGGCAGGCTTAGCTGTGGGTTACTTCGCAATGGGTCAGGTAGAGAACACATGGCCAGTATGGTTAGCGGTTGTTGCTGCAATGGGGTGCTCTTTCTTTGTTCAGGCGGGAGAAGGAGCGGTATTCGCGACAGTACCTCTCATTAAACGTCGAATGACGGGGCAAATAGCAGGTATGACTGGCGCATATGGCAACGTTGGCGCTGTGGTTTATTTAACTGTGTTGTCTTTTGTGTCTTACCAAACCTTTTTCTTAGTCATCGCTGGCACGGCCGTATTGGGCTTCATCACGCTACTCTTTATGGAAGAGCCAAACGGAAAGATAGCCGAAGTAAATGACGATGGAAGCGTCACATTAATCGATGTTTCGCATTAACGTAACTATGTAATTCGTCTTTCATCAAATCGGGAGTCAGCCTCAGTCTTATCTTTATTCTCCGATGAAGATAAGACTGTAGGTTGTCGTTCAAAGGCTCTACTGTCACTTTTAAACTTAATCGATCGCTTTAGCCCAAGGAGCAGATCTTAAATTAAAAGTACAGTTAGGGCTTTTGTTCTTCGCTGAGTTTCACTTTAGCCAAAGGAATTGGAATGGATCAGACCTTTCAAAACCCACAACATAGCGCTACGACCAGCCCCAATGTAGCTCAAAACAGTAAGCAGTTAAGTAAACAGCTAGAGCTCAGATATGGCGGTTGTTCGCTACAAGGTCTAAGAGATGAAAACCAAGATGCATTAATAGTAAAGCACCCTTCTACACTTTCAGAACGAGAGCTAAAAGGAAGCATTGCATGCATTGCCGATGGCGTCAGTTGCAGCGATCACGGCCAACAAGCAAGCCACACAAGCGTGATACAGTTCGTTACGGACTATTATGCGACCCCAAATAGTTGGACAGTAAAACACTCCGGCCAAAAAGTTCTAACTGCTCTTAACTCTTGGTTATTCAACTCTAGTGAAAAACAAAATTTAGCCCATAACGGTTTAGTCACTACTTTTAGTACCGTGATATTCAAGTCCAATACCGCTCATATTTTCCACGTCGGTGATAGCCGTATTTACCTGTTCCGAAATGGAAAATTACGTTTGCTGACTCGTGACCATCAACGTAACAGCTTTGGCAATAACCACTTCCTCACTCGTGCATTAGGCATGGATAATAAACTCGATATTGACTATCAAACCCTCACCATAGAGCAAGGCGACGTTTTCCTTCTCACCACTGATGGTGTCCATGAATATCTACCATCACAAGAATTGGTCACTGAACTTGAAAACTCAGCCCCTAACCTAGAGCACCAAGCTCAATCTATTTGCCATAAAGCGCTTAGCCAAAGTAGTAAAGACAACATTACAAGCCTGATTGTCGAAGTCACACAACTGCCTGCACCTTCCGCAATAGAGTTTCAACACAAGTTGCAAAGCCGAGCGATTCCGCCAGCACTAACTCTAGGAAATAGAATTGATAACTTCGAAGTCACTAAAGTGATTCATGCTGGTGCTCGGAGCCATGTATACGAAGTTAGACAGATAGAAACTCACCAAAGATTCGTTCTTAAAACACCGTCTCTGCACTACAGCGATGATAGGCAAACCCTTGTAAGTTTCTGTAATGAGCAATGGGCAGGTTCTCAGCTAGACAATCCCCGAATCATGAAGGTTTATCCAAGCCCACTCGATTCGAAGTTCTTGTATCAGTTATGCGAACCGATCCAAGGGATAACGTTACGACAATGGATGTACGACAACCCAGAACCTGAAGTTGATACAGTAAGAAACATCATTAAAGGTGTGATAAGTGCGGTACGCGTACTACAAAGGGCGGAGATGGTGCACCGCGACCTCAAGCCCGAAAACATAATGATTCTACCCTCGGGCGATATTAAGCTAATCGACCTTGGTGCTGTACTCGTTAAAGGACTGGAAGAGATTCAGCAAGACGACTCCCCGCTCCCACCACTCGGCGCCGCTAATTACATCGCACCGGAATATTTGAACGGGTCCTCAGCTTCGACCCAATCGGATTTGTTTTCCGTTGCAGTCATTTGCTACGAAATGCTCACTGGCCACTTACCCTACAAAGAAGTAGACACTCAGTCCCTATCTCAAGCACGCCATCAATCTTGGCAATATCGTTCAATGCTCCATGATCGGTCGCATTTGCCAAACTGGTTAGATCTAACTATCAAGAAAGCCTGCCACCCAAATCCAAAATGTCGTTATCAAGTGCTCGGTGAATTTGTCACCGATCTTACTCGCCCGAATCAACAACTAGAAAAAGAATTCAAACAGCAACCCGTATTACAACGTAACCCAGTTTTTTTCTGGAAGTGCCTAGCTGTCATGTTTGCTACCGTAGCGATTGCGGAGTTTTTAATACTGATATAAAAATGCCTCGCAAGTTGCGAGGCATTCATTCATCTACATATAGTTAGCGCTTGACTATTTTACGAGGCACCAACTCAATTCCAGCTTGATAACGCTTTGCTGACGCATTAAGCGCTAATGCCAACGCACTATCCGCTATCACTTCAAATTGCTGTGGCAAAGAATTGATTTTGGTTGGCAGGAAATCAAGCAAGCGGTTATCACCAAAAGTTGCCAATTTTAATGTGCTCATTAATTCTGGCTTTTCCAATAACACATCTAGAACCCCTTCAAGCAAAGTATAAGACGTAGTCACTATTGCATCAGGTAACTTATCTTCCTGTAACCATTGCTCTAACACGGCTTTACCCGACTCTCGGTTAAAGTGTTCGCCATATCCAATAACGGAAAGTTTCTGCTTGGCTTTTATCGCAGACTCAAAGCCCAACTGACGCTCACGAGAAATGTTAAGTTCAGATAATGCTCCAATGAGGCCCACTGACTCGATGTCTTCTTCTAGTAGAGACTGAGTTAACTCAAATGCTGCACCAAAGTCTTCACTGATTACACATGAGAAATGCTCATCATCCAATGGACGGTCAATCGCAATAACCGGCGTGCCAGATTTTTGAAGTTTGAGATAAAAATCATTGGCGTCAATCATCGCGCTTGCAACAAACAAAGCGTCGATTCGACGACTGACTAAGGCTTCTGCCACTTTCATTTCTGTCTCTGGTTCATCGTCTGAACAACCGATCAAAATTTGGTAGCCAGCCTTACGTGAGTTTTGCTCCAACAACTTAGCTAAACGCGCGTAACTGGTATTCTCTAGATCCGGAATGATTAAACCAAATGAACGGCTATTACCAGCACGCAGCGACGAAGCGGCATGGTCTGGTCGGTAGTTATACTCGTCTACCACCGCCATTACTTTCTGCTGAGTCTTTTCACTGATTCTGTATTTTTGCGCCTTGCCGTTAATCACATAGCTGGCTGTCGTTTTCGACACACCGGCTAGTTTGGCAATCTCATCTAGTGTCATATGGGTGACCTGTATTTTGTGCGTAGGATCATATAACCAATCTTTTGATCCTTGGATTAGTTGAATTATATGCTGAATCGATTCAGTATAAAAGCTGAAAGGATTCAGCAAAATCTGAAAAGTGACTTCAATCATCCTTTTGAATGGATTGAACGTCATTTGTCGTTACTAACGAGACAAACCAAGCTAACGACACGCAGCAAAACTGTTTTGGTTATCAAAATTGGCTTTGCTGAATTTTTTTTACACCGAATGCTGAACCGATTCAGCACAAAGAGCAAAGCAACGAGTAAAGCTCATTATCACTTGCTCTAAGCTGAATCGTAGCGATACACAAATTCTCAAGCGATACGCTAAAGAGGCACCATGCTTAAATTATCAAAATCTGACATCACTCTTGGTCAAACGGCCGATGATAAATTCAAGGCTATTCAAAACATTGCTGGCGACCTAACTGCGAAAGGCCTAGTGGACTCTGGTTATGTAGAAGGAATGCTGAACCGTGAAAACCAAAACTCTACATTTCTTGGTAACGGCATCGCGATCCCTCACGGCACCACAGACACTCGCGGCCTTGTAAAAGAGACAGGCGTTGCAGTACACCACTTCCCTGAAGGTATTGATTGGGCAGACGGCAACCGTGTTTACGTAGCAATTGGTATTGCAGCGAAATCTGACGAGCACTTAGGCATCCTTAAGCAGCTAACAAAGGTTCTAGCGGCGGACGGTGTTGAAGAGAAACTCAAACAAGCGAAATCAGAAGACGAAATCATCGCCCTACTTAATGGCGAAGTTCAGCTAGAAGCTGATCTAGACGCTTCTTTAGTGCAGCTACTGTTCCCAGCAAGCGACATGGTTCAAATGTCTGCTGTTGCAGGCGGTCTACTGAAGAACACAGGTTGTACAGACAACGCATTTGTTGCTGACCTAGTAACAAAAACTCCAACTCACCTAGGCCAAGGCCTGTGGTTATTGGGTAGCGATAAAGGCGTAACTCGCACCGGCGTGTCTTTCGTTTCTACAGCGAACGATTGTGAATTCGAAGGCACACCAGTAAAAGCTCTTGTGGCATTCGCGGCTTGTAACAGCGCGCACCAGTCTATTCTAACGAACCTAAGTAAAATGGTTTTTGAAGGTAAACAGCAACAACTATTAACTGCTGACGTTGCACAAGTGATTGGCCTTCTTAAAGGTGAAGCAGTTTCTACAGCGTCTGAAGGCGATGACAACTGCGCAGTATTCAAAATTAAGAACGCACACGGCCTACATGCTCGTCCTGGTGCAATGTTGGTTGCTGAAGCGAAGAAATTCGAGTCTTCTATCCGCGTTTCAAACCTAGATGGCGACGGAAAAGAAGTAAACGCGAAGAGCTTAATGAAAGTCATCGCTCTTGGCGTGAAACATGGCCACCAGCTTCAGTTCGTTGCTGAAGGTGATGATGCAGCACAAGCACTTGAATCGATCGGTAAAGCTATCGCTTCAGGTCTTGGCGAAGGTTAAGGAATCGATATGTCTGATAAACAAATCAAAGCCGTTACCGTTACGCTAAACCCTGCCCTAGACCTAACAGGCGCTATCGATGCACTGAATGTTGGCTCGGTAAGCCTAGTGAATCAAGGTTCTCTGCACGCCGCAGGCAAAGGCGTAAACGTAGCAAAAGTGCTTTCAGAGCTTGGTACGAAAGTGACCGTAACAGGTTTCCTTGGTCGCAATAACGAAGAGGCCTTCTGCCAACTGTTCGAACAGATGGGTGCAACTGACCGCTTCATCCGTGTTGACGGCGCGACTCGCATCAACGTGAAACTGGTAGAGCACTCTGGTCAAGTAAGCGACATCAACTTCCCTGGTGTTCCTGTTAATGCTGACGCAATTAAAGCGTTTGAAGAAACCTTGCTAGAACTGGCTGAAACACACGATTATTTCGTGATTGCTGGCAGCTTGCCACAAGGCGTATCACCAGAGCTATGCGCTTCTTGGGTACAACGCTTACGTGACCTAGGCAAAAAGGTTCTTTTCGACAGCAGCCGTGATGCACTTAAAGCTGGTATCAATGCACAGCCTTGGTTGATAAAGCCGAACGATGAAGAACTTTCTCAGCTATTCAATGCTGAACTGACAACACGTGACCAATGCCAACACGCAGGCCAAGCCCTAAGCGAAAAAGGCATCGACAACATCGTGGTATCACTTGGCGCTGAAGGCGTGATGTGGCTTAACCAAGGTGAATGGTTACATGCTCAACCACCGCGTATGCAAGTAGTGAGCACTGTAGGCGCAGGCGACACCTTAGTTGCTGGTCTATGTTGGGGTCATATGCAGCAAATGCCAAAACCAGAACTTATCAAATTCGCAACCGCCCTATCTGCTCTAGCCGTTTCGCAGGTAGGGGTCGGTGTAACCAGCCAACAAGAGCTGGATTCAGTACTACAAAATATCCAATTACAGGTGCTTGGTGCTCCAACTAACCAGTTAGACACAAGCAAATAGGACAAAAGGTTTATTATGAATATTACCATTATCACAGCTTGCCCAAGTGGCGTAGCAAACAGCATCATCGCAGCAGGCTTGTTAGAGCAAGCAACAAAAGCACTGGGTTGGAACGCCGCTATTGAATGCCAATCAAGCGTACTACCTGAGTCTCCAGTATCACAAGACGCTATCGACAGCAGCGACGTTGTGGTTATTGCAGCTAACACAAACATTGATAAAACACGTTTCGTAGGCAAAAAGGTTTACCAAGCAGCTATCTCTGAGTGCACTGCAGATGCAAAAGCATTTCTAGAGAAAGCGGTAGCAGAAGCAACGGTATTAGACGCATCTCAAGTTGAAAGCACTGTTGAAGTGACTGGTACTTCAGTAAACTCTTCTACAACAGCAAGCACAGGCAGCAAAAAGATCGTTGCGATTACTGCTTGTCCAACGGGTGTTGCACATACCTTCATGGCAGCAGAAGCGCTTGAAGCAGAAGGCAAACGCCTAGGTCACCAAATCAAAGTAGAAACTCGCGGCTCTGTAGGTGCGAAAAACCAACTAACAGACCAAGAAATCGCAGACGCTGACCTAGTTATCATCGCAGCAGACATCGACGTTCCACTGGATCGTTTCAACGGTAAGCCTCTTTACAAAACAACAACCAGTCCAGCTCTTAAGAAGACTCAACAAGAAGTTGAGAAAGCGTTCGCTGAAGCTAAGCCATACCAACACACAGCTTCTTCTTCACAAGCTGCACCAGCTGATGAGAAGAAAGGCGTGTACAAGCACCTTATGACAGGTGTATCTCACATGCTTCCAGTGGTTGTTGCGGGTGGTTTGATCATCGCTCTTTCTTTCGTATTCGGTATCGAAGCGTTTAAAGAAGAAGGCACACTAGCAGCTGCACTGATGACTATCGGTGGTGGTTCTGCATTCGCACTGATGATTCCTGTACTTGCTGGTTTCATTGCATTCTCGATTGCTGACCGTCCGGGTCTTGCTCCTGGTCTAATCGGCGGTATGCTGGCTAGCTCAACGGGCGCAGGCTTCCTAGGTGGTATCGCAGCTGGTTTCATTGCGGGTTACTCTGCGAAGTTCATTGCCGACAAAGTTCAACTTCCACAATCGATGGAAGCGCTTAAACCAATCCTGATCATTCCGTTTATCGCGAGTTTGTTCACTGGCCTTGTGATGGTTTACATCGTAGGTGGTCCTGTTTCTGGCGTAATGAGCGCAATGACAGACTTCCTAAACAACATGGGTACGTCTAACGCGATTCTTCTGGGTGTGATTCTAGGCGCAATGATGTGTTTCGACCTTGGTGGGCCGGTAAACAAAGCCGCTTACACATTCGGTGTTGGTCTACTGGCTTCGCAAACTTACGCTCCAATGGCAGCTATCATGGCAGCAGGTATGGTTCCAGCTCTAGGTATGGGCCTTGCAACTTTCCTTGTGAAAGACAAGTTTGAAGCAGGCGAGCGTGAAGCGGGTAAAGCATCATTCGTTCTTGGTCTATGTTTCATCTCTGAAGGTGCGATTCCATTCGCAGCGAAAGACCCAATGCGTGTTATCCCAGCATGTATGGCAGGTGGTGCACTAACGGGTGCTCTATCAATGATGTTTGGTGCACAGCTGATGGCTCCACACGGCGGTCTATTCGTGCTACTGATTCCTGGCGCTATCTCTCCAGTACTTATGTACCTAGTGGCAATTGCAGCAGGTACGTTAGTAACAGGCTTTGGCTACGCAGCACTTAAAAAGATGAGCAGCTCTAAAGTAACGGCAGAGGCTTAATCCCCCTACTCTGTTAAGCTCCTTCTATAAAGCGGCTTATTATTAAACAAAGGCTCCTCATATGAGGAGCCTTTTTATTATTCGCTATCTTGTGTGGTTAAAACCGGCAGCTGGAAAGAGAAAGTCACCCCTTCCACATCGTCATCATCTATATGGCGAATCATCTCCACCAAATATCCGTCTACGTCTAACTGTAAGCCTTGTTGCTTAACCGCGTTAAACAGCGCCTCTAAAGCCGTGCTGTAGGCGACATCGGAAACCAGATAAACATCGCTGCACAAGTAGTATCCTTCTGGAATGGTCATATCGTACCGCTCTTTAGCCACTTGCCAGTTACCGATTTCAGCGTCTATGTCGTCCCACTTGTTTCTCATCTGCTTAATTGGTGTTGTGCCCATAAGTTGTGTTGATTTCAGACCATACATTTCAAACGCGGTATCCCAGTCTGGGTCGTCTAGTTTGAGCTTCTGCATACCGCGTTCCGGATACCAAACCAACTCTGTCGGCATCGACTTAACCAACTCTTTTTCGATGGAAGACTGCACACCCGGATGCGCCAATCTCTGAATAAAATCAGCCGTCTCTTTTGGGGTCGCGTTGTAACCCATTTCTCGGATGTGCTTTGCCGTCACGCCCAGCTCACGCTTGAGCGCCTTGCCTAACGATTGTGACGACGAGAACCCACAATACTGAGCAATCTCAATCACGCTCCATGGCTCGTCATTGATCAACAAACTAACGGCAATCTGTAGACGTACTCGGCTTAAGTATTGCCCCGGAGTTTCATTAAACAGCTCAGTAAACTGGCGATGAAAATGGTATGGCGAGATCGCGCTCTCAGTTGCTATTTCTTCCCAGGTGCGACGCTCACCCCACTCTTCATGCATTAAATTAAGTGCATGGCTAAAGCGTTTTTGAAGGTGTTCTGGTAAAGATTCAACCAACGCAATCTCAGGCACCAGTTTAAAGCCAGGCACTGAGTGATAGTCAGGTTTGCTCTGTTGCGTCATACGGTCTTTGTTCTCAGACATAGAAGCTCTTGTCTCTTTCCACTTGATCGAATTCGATCGCTTGGCTTCACTATCGTCTTTGTCCTTTATAAAATCAATCATGAGCGCTCCAAAGTGAGCTGTGTCTGTACATGTGGTTCTTGTTCGACCGGCTCTTTTTCAATTAGATCTTCAGCTTGAGGCGCTTTTCGGCAAAACAGACCAAGCAACACAGGTATCAGAATCAGCGTTACCGCAGTGGCAAACAGTTCACCAAATACCAAGGATACCGCTGCAGGCTTTAGATATTGTGCTTGTTCTGCCGTTTCACTTAGTAAAGGCAGCAAGCCACACACAGTGGTTATCGTAGTTAAGAAGATCGCTCTCAAACGGCTGGTGCCTGCAATTACTAACGCCTTCTGTAGTGGCACACCTTGGCGATATTCAGCATTAAAACGCGTGATCAGCACCAACGAATCGTTAATCACGATCCCCGTCATGGCCATCATGCCGAACATCGAAAGAATGCTGATCGGCAAGTCCATCAAGTAGTGACCAAAAATCGCGCCTGCGAATCCAAACGGGATGACTGCCATGATGATCATTGGTTGCCAGTAAGACTTCAAAGGCACCGCCAACAAGATGTAGATCATCAGCAGAGTCAGAATCATCGCTGATTTAAAGCCATCCGACACTTCCCCTATCTCTTCAAACTCACCGCCCGCTCTGATGGTGACGCTTGGATATTGAAGGTGCAGAGACTCAATCGTATCTTCAAGTTGCTCACGTGTTTTCTCTGGTGATTGCAGGTCACGGTTTTGCTTCCAATAGAGGTTAATCACTTGCTCTCGGTCTCGACGATAAACCACTTGCGGCTCTTGCTCGTGACGGAACTCAGCAATATCGCCAATCATTACGCTACCACCGTTCGGCAACATGATAATGGCTTGCTGTAGCTGAGCTAAGGTTCTGCGCTCATCCCTTGGGTATTGCAGCAATACATTGGTCTCTTGCCCATTTTCTAAAAGACGATGAACTTCCCGCTCGCCAAATGCTTCGCCTGCAAGTTGAGCTAGCGTGGCTTGCGTTAAGCCAAGCTGCTGACCATATTGATTCAGCACTAAGCGAACTTGTGGTAAACCATCCTGACCATCATCGTAAACATCCGAAACGCCTTTTAAGGACGCTAAAGTATCTGCTAGCTGTTCACTGACACGAGACGCTAACTCACGATCGTTGGAGGAAATCGTCAGGAATGTGCCGCCAGCAGGCTCCTCTGCTGCGCTGAATTTGACCGAATAGGCCCCTTCAACTTGCCCAGTACTTTCGCGCCATCGTTTCAGCAGTAAATTACCCGGCAATAAGCTTAAAGATTCATTGGTAAGTTCGGCAGTGACTTCAATTTCGCCATAGCCATCAGACCAAGCAAGCAGGTTCACCACGGGCTTTTCTTGTAACGGATAATCGTCCATTAAGCCTTTCTCCACCTGAGTCATCGCTTGCTCTACTTGCAGCAAAGCTTGGCGCTGCAGTGGCAACGGCGCACCATCTTCCAGTTCAATAACAGCCGTGATATAACGCCCCGGAATCTCAGGGAACAGTGCACTTCGAATCGCCCCGTTCGACCACATACCATATGCCAGTGAGATAACCGCCACAAACCCAAGCAAAGACGCCACCTTGTAGCCAAGTGTGAACTCCAATACTGGCTTGTAAACGTTAAGATTGAACCACTGCAACCCACCTTGAGCCGCATTCTGAACCGTGGCAAAAATACTGGTCGATGGCTTTTTCACAGAGAGCTGAGCCAAGTGCGACGGTAGAATGAATTTGCTTTCAATCAGCGAGAAGATCAAAGCGAAGATCACCACGGCCGAAAACCCAGCAAGCACCTTAGCCAGTTCATTGTTAATCCATAACATGGGAGAAAATGCAGCAATGGTCGTTAGCACACCAAATACAGTTGCCACCGAAACGGAATGCACGCCCTGCCAAGCGGCTGTCTTGCCATTTATATTAGAAGAATAGCCGGTGCTACGCGTCCGTTTTTCATATATCGCTTCACCCACAACCACAGCGTCATCCACCAGCACACCGAGTACCAAGATAAAACCAAACAAGGTGATGTCGTTGATGCTGTAGTTAAAAAGCTGCATTGCGGCAAGTGTTCCAGCGAGTGCAATCGGAATTCCCATCGCGACCCAAAAAGCGAGCCTAATCTCAAGAAATATCCCAAGCAAAATCAGTACAATGAGCAAGCCTTGCCATGCGTTTTCGCTCAAACGAAACAGCTGCTCTTCAATGTAAGGCGCCATATCAGCCATGGTATTCAGCTGAATATCCGAAGGTAGAATCGCTCGTTGTGCATCCAGTGTTTCGCTGATCGCCTCACTGATTTTAAGCAGGTTATCGGTTTGGCTAGTACTGACTAGTAAAGCGATGGCATTAGAGCCGTTGTTACGCACGATAGAGCCGCTGTATTGGTAGCCTCGGCTAATCTTGGCGATGTCTCCCAAGTGTATTTTTCCGTTACTTCCCGAAATCACAACCAGCTGATTAAGCTTCTGTAAATCATCGGCATAACCGTCACCACGAATTACCATTCGGCCTTTGTCACTTATTAGCTCACCGCTACGAGACTCTAGAGAACGCTGCTCAACTAAACCTGCAAGATCTTCCAAGCTCAGCCCTAGCGCCTTGAGTTGGTCAGGGTCTGGCTCGATCACCAACTGAGGCGTTCGTGTTCCCCAGTTTGAAACCTTTGAAATTTGAGGGTTCTTCTTCAGCGCTTGTTCAAGTTGCTTAGCAATAGGTTGTAATTCATCATCGGTTCTTGGCCCAGACACCACCACAAAGGCTGCTAAATTGGTAAATTCGTTACGCACCACTTGCGGTCTTTCTGCTTGCACGGGAAAGCCGTTGATAGCGTTAACTTGGTTACGAATGTCATCCAACAATTTGTCTAAATCTGTACTGCTGGTTTTACGTACCACGACCCGTGACATTCCAGCACTCGATTGGCTGGTAATCTGCTTGATGCCTGCAATGCCACTGATCGACTCTTCGATTCGTTGCGTCACGCTCTCATCAATCTGTTGTGCAGTACCGCCAGGATAAGCCACAGTAATACTGATTGATGATGGCGCGATTTGCGGGAACGACTCGACACGCAACTGACCAAACGCCAACACACCGCTGATAACAATCGCCATCATCAACAAATTGGCAGCGACAGGGTTATTAATGAACCATTTTGTCATCCAACTCATTGGTTTGATTCCTTGATCTGTGTGACATCAGATTTACCCGCGAGCATGGCTTCAGAATGGCTACCATTGAACCTAGGCGTGACTTGTTTACCGATAAGCATGGAAGAAAGCGGATACTGCACCACGCGACGAGCCTTATCACTTCGATCATTGAAGCGAATATCAAGCTCTTGGCTGCCTTGCCCAATAAGCGTTACCGGCTCTTTTCGTAAACGATCTTCTGTGTCCAACGTCCACACATACCCATCTCGCGTCATCGCACTCAAAGGCACACTGACTACGTCTCCTTGTAGACCAAGGTTAACCACAGCCTGTACCTGTTGATTAGGGAAAAGCCTAGGCTTGTGTTGGTAAGGATTTTCAACCGACAGAACTATTTGTCTTTGGCGAGTCACCGACTCGACTTCTGGCGACACATAGCGCACCTTTGCCGGCCATTGATTCCCAGAACGACTCACGACACGAATGCTTGGCTTAACCAAGGCAGCTTGTACTTGTTGCCAATGCAATTCAGAGATTGGAAGCTCGATATCAATCGAATCACTGGCGGCCAACTCAAAGGTCACTTGCCCCGCCTCTACCCATTCTCTTGGGCTAATGTGGCGCTTCATAACAACCGCATCAAAAGGCGCGGTAATCACTGACTCTTCCACCAACTTCTGCGCACTGACATACGCCTGTTTAGCTTGTTGCAGGTTAGCTTTCGCTGCAAGCACTTGAGGCTCTCTGCGTGCAAAGGACGAACTTGTTTTTGGGTTGAGCATCTTGAGAGCGACAGTTTGTTCATGCTTAGCCTGTTTCAATTCCAACTCCGCTTGCTTTAACGCACTTAACGCTTGCGCCAAGTTCGCATCGACGGCGCTGGTATCTAGCCTTGCTAACACATCGCCTTTTTTGACTAAATTCCCCGGTTCGATACTTTCATTCAACCATTTCAATTGAGCACTACTGGACGCTTTAAGTTGAATTGGCCAGCGAGCAGCGGTTAGGCCTAGTACAGTTAACGTCGATTCGTGCTGCGAAGGGGTCACCTCCAACACAGAAGCGGGTGTCAGTACTGCTTGCCTCTTCACGGGCTCTACTGCATCAGGTTCCAATTCATCGACAACAATCAAGGCAGCAAAGATAGCCGCACAACCGACTAATACCGAAAGTGGCTTTTTAAACTTCATAAGGCATCTCCTTGGTAGCCTCTTGGACAGAGGTATGATTGAGTCGCTGACTGATTTCAGTAAGACGAGAAAGGGTTTGCAGCGTAATTGGTAGCATCACTGCGGTTTCAACAAACTCTAGCGAATAGGTAACGATTGAGAACACTTGTCCTGCAGTCGGCTGAATAAGCTGGCTAACCATCCACAAATTGCCTACGACTGCGCCAAACAGCACGGTAAAGATCAGTCCGTAAACAATCGCCTCAGTGTCTGAAAGCTTGATTTCACACTGTTTAAGTCGCTCAAAGTGCCAACGAAGCGCAGACAAGCGAACACCGCTCAACAGTTGAACCTGCTGTTCGACTTGATCGTTAAATTGGCCATTAAGCCGCGTGAAGGTCTGGTGGAACAAACCATAGATGGCGAGCATCGACAGCCCAGCAAACAACATGCAAAGCGCCAGTGAGAAATGGAATGTGGAGAGAATCACCACAGTCGCAACAAGCTGCACTACTGCCGTCATCAAAGCGGGTAAATCGTCTTCTAAGAAATCAACCAGCTCACGCGACATTGTGAGACGAGCGTCTTTGGTGGATACAGATAAGCCACGCAGGTTTCGCTCCACGATATTCGCCAGTTTTACACGAATCGCCCCATAAACACGGGTGTCGTAGAAACGGCGAACCACGCTGAGAATGACCAACACAAAGAGGATCAGTGCCAGCATCATCAAAGGCTGGAAGCTTTGGTTTAACACGCCGTCGATGGCGTAACCAATAAACAGCGGCAACAGAATAAGCATCACGTTTTCAGCAAGGACCATTAACCAAGTCGCAGCGACCTTCAATGGGTTAAGCCGAATAATCATTAGCAGAGAGATGGGATGTTTGAATAGCATTATTGAGCCCATAAATGAATATGGCGTCAGTATTACCAATTCGGCATGGGAAAAAGTGTCCCAGATTGCTGTATTAGAAAATTAGGCACCAGACTCGCCAAACAAGCAACTCGGTTACCTTTTGTTTACCTTGGCTCCTTTACTGTCCTTGATAAGAAAAATGAAAAACAAGGAAAGAGCATGAAAAAGTGCTTTATCTTGCTTAATCAATAGCTGCACACGAGGGTCTGTTCGTACTACTGATTCCGGGCGCTATCTCACCAATTCTTATGTACCTTGAGGCGATTGCGGCGGTAACAGACTTTGGTTACGCTACATTTAAAAAGATGTCAGACAATAACGAAAAGAAAGCCTCAACAGCTTAATTCGCTCATACAAACTAACTTAGAATTTGAAAAGGCCCCCCTCACTTTTCCGGTCTATGCCTTTAGCAGAGCCCCTGAAGGTACTTTTTATTACCTTGTATTCAGCTATTTGCACCTTCAACTCGATTTCTCCCCCGAGCTTTCGCTTGATATAGCGCTTCATCAGCTTGCTTAATCAGGGATTCATAGCCCTGTCCAACGGATGGTGTCAGCGTTGCCACTCCAATGCTCATGGTGACTATTTTTTGTCCTTCCACGCCGGTATTTGAAAATGGGATTTCAGCAAACGCTAGATTTCGTCTCACCATTTCTGCAACTTTCAAGGCTTCCCCAAAATCTGTATTACTTAAAATCATCGCAAATTCTTCTCCCCCATATCGAGCCACAATATCTTGTGGAACATCACGCCCGTTATCGAGTTCAAGAATCTTGGCGATACTTTTTAGGCACACATCTCCCGCTTGATGACCATAGGTATCGTTGTATTTCTTGAAATCATCGACATCCATCATAAGTAACGAAACTGGCGCATTTCGCTTTAAGGCTTTCTTCCATAGCTCACTGAGTTTATTGTCAAACGCACGTCGATTTGGAATCCCAGTTAAGCCATCACTCGAAGCCAAGGTTTTGAGTTTTCGATTGCTACCTTCAAGATCTTGTTGAACGCGTTTCAGCTTTTCTTCAGTTCGTACTCGTTCAATAATCTGGCTCTGTAAATCGGTATTCATCTTCATCAAGCTTTCCGTACGTTCTGCCACCTGTGTTTCAAGCGCAGTTTGATTTTGCGACATGTACTCAAGAGCTTTCGAACGATTTCGAACCATGATTAACGACAGCGCTGCCGCCAATATTGCGGTCAAACATAAGCTTCCAAGAATGGCATTTCTTGAGATGACAAAAGAATTCATTGCTTCTGATACGTCAATTTCCGTTGCAATGCCTATATTAAGTTCACTATGCCAACTCCATGATCCCATCACCTTAACGCCTCGGTAATCTCGGTAACCTTCAACATTAAACCCATTCGCTTTCAATAGACCTTGTTTTACCGAGTAAGTAAACGACCTTTCAGAAACCGGAACAGAAGATTGCTCGCCAGTCGTTAGGTCCGCTTGGGGATCCAATAACTGAATGTTAAGGCTTGAACCTTCTTTTCGGTTGATAATACCCAGTGAGAAGAGCTCGTCTTCAAATCGGCTTTCAGTCAGCATGATCCCCTGAGAATCAAAGGCATAAGTTTCACCAGTATCCCCTATTCTTCCTAAACGCATTATGCGGCTAAAACTATTAATTGAGTCTATCCGAATCGCGAGCACAGCAATTACCGCTCCTTTAGCATTTCGAATTGGGGCGGCGGCAAACATGGTGGGAGGAAGCGTTCGCATTTGGTTATCACGGCTCATTAATGGCACATCCGACAATATCGGCGGTACAATTAGCGCCTGACCAGCGACGACTTTATCGAACAAGTCCCCTCGCTGTAGCGCTATAAGATTGGTTTCACCTAGATTAACATCACGCATTGAGCTCATATTGACCGCATCAAGCGCAATAATGAAAAAGCCCTGATAACCAAAAGCGATAATCTCGGGATTGAGTAGTTCTCTGATTTGTTTCTGCAGGTATTGAGTATGAGCGCGACTACTGGAGGTGAGTAATTGTTCAGTAAGGGAAACGACTTCATGTCGACGAGCAATCGTTTCGGCTTTGACACGGTGGTTGTTCGACCACAACGTTAATGCTTCGTCTATCGTATGAATAACCGCATTAAGCGACTTTCCAACCGTCAAGCGATGCTCTTTTTCAATAATCGCAAGGCCTTGTAAGCCGATAAAAATGACACCAGCAAAGAACACCATCACCATTAGCGGGTCACGAAACTTTCCCATGGATACTCCTAACGTCCATACCTTTCATAAGCTTAGAAGTATCTGGGTTAGATGTCATTCAGGGTTTTGCGATGCAATAGTGATATTTTAATTTTATTTATCAATCACTTATATTTGGCAATTTTATAAATAATGAGTTGACTCATTTTTGAGACTATGAGAAATCTTCTATATAGAAAAGCTGGCAATCGAAATTAATAGACTCTCACTAGAGAATAAAACTAAATGGTACTCCCAATGAGGCCTTAGATGCGTTCGCTTTGTGCTGAAGGACGTAAAGAGAAGAGTTCCAACCCTTAGGGGAAACGTAACCAAGCACCTCAGATAAAATGCTTGGTACGCATGATTAGCTCGATAAGGTTTCTTCGAAGACACCGAGTTCACGGCCTAGCCAGATTGCACGCTCAGTATGGTCTAGCGTCTCTTCTCCTCCCGTCACCGGATGAATCAGAACAGACATGTCGCCACGAGCTTCGTCTAACCACTCAATAATTTTGTGATCATTATTTAGAAAGTGCATTTCAAACATTGGCATTTTATGTGGCCCAACCAGCCTTTGAACCAGCGGGAAAGTTTCTAGCACGTCTTTTCTTTCTGCGATTATTCGCTTACGAAGTGCCTCCGCAGGCTCAACATTTCTTAACGCAAAATATACGTGTGCGTGATACATCAGTATTTCCTTTCTTATATTTATTACGTTTAGTGTAACGCTTCACTGATCTAGGTTCACACTAATTTTTACTTAAATCACAGAATAACTTAAGGCCTACCTTGACCTAACTTTTCATGGATAAAATCAACCAATAGCCGTGTTCGTTTGGCCATCTGCTTTCTAACCGGATACACCAGCGACAGCTGTAATTCCTGTAAGTAGAAGTCGGTGAGCACAGGAACCAATTGTTGCGTTTCAACTAAACGTTCGGCCGTAATTTCTGCAAGGAAACCAACGCCAAACCCTTGCTCGATTAACGGAACATAACTGGCGATATTATTTGCTTGGTGTACATAATTCGGTGTGATTGAGTGAATATTGCCGTTTTCATCAACCAATGAAATCGAGGCCATCACTGACTCCATCTTCACATTCACCCATGCGCATTCAGCTAATTCTTCAATGCTCTGAGGTATCGCAACCATATTTGGTGAAGCATACAGTTTTAACTTAGTCGTCACTAAAGGCTTTGCTATCAAGTTGGAATCAGGAAGATCACCTGATCGAATCGCTAAATCAATGGAGTCGTCGATGATTGACTGGGTTTGGTCGGTGATCAGAAAATCAAACGTGACCAACGGATATTGGTGGGTAAATTCTTTCAAGATCGGCAGTAGCAAGGTTTCGTACTGATCTTGCGTTGTGGTGATTTTAATCGCCCCTTTGATGTCATCTTCAAAGCTTTTGACTTCTTCAAGCCCCTCAATCGCAGATGGCAGTATTGATTTTACTTTGTGGTGAAATGCGACGCCTTCTTTTGTTACCACCACCTTTCGAGTGCTACGTTGTAACAACTTCACACCTAAGTGCGCTTCAAGCCTCGCCACTTGTTCACTGACTTTTCCTCTAGGCATCGATAGCTTTTCTCCAGCTGCTGTAAAACTGCCTGTTTCGACCACACACGAAAAAATAGCTATCGATTTTAAATAATTAACCATTGCATCTACCACGCCACCATTGATACCAAAACAGTATCAAACTGTTACCTTTAAGACCACTTATTACCAACAATGAAGCGCTATACACTACTCCTATCTCGAGTAAGGAGTAAAAATCATGCAAAAACTCGCAATCATTGGTGGCACAGGGCGTGTCGGTAAATTAGTGATTAAAACGGCGATTGAACAAGGCTATGCACTCAATGTACTAGCTCGCGATCCATCAAAAGTCCCTCATCATCCACATATCACAGTTATTACTGGCAGTGCTACTGATAAAGGAGCATTGGAGGCATTAGTTCATGGGACCATTGCTGTAGTCTCTACACTAGGTCCTTCCGGCATGAACCAAAGCCTAAAAGCTGCGAAAGTTTCCGCCAAAGAACATACCTCGACCAAAAGCACCGAACTTTTGCTCCCAATTATGAAAGAGCACGGTATCGACAGGTTTATTCTATGTGGCGGCGCAAGCCTTCAGCACCCTGACGATAACAACAGTTGGTTCATGAACTTCATGCTTACCCGTGTCGCGCACAAGATCCTTGGGGAAATGACCGTTGATAGACAAAATGAACTTTGTCTTCTTCAGAAAAGTGATATTTACTACACCATCGCTCGTGCCGCGAAAATGGACGATGACCCAGCGAAAGCCCCGCTTAAAACCAGTAATAGTCGTTTTCAAGGTGGGACTATTTCAACCCAGTCATTGGCTGATTTCTTAGTTAGCCAAGTTAAAGAAAGTAATTACATAAACAAAGCCGTTTACGTAGCAACTTAACTCTGGAACGAAAACGCCTTATGGCTCCTGTGCTACGTTTGAAGGGGTGGTTAACGAAACAAGGATTTCGTATGCCCCTTTTTAGGGGGTATCACTTAGTGGTTAGTTGGCGCACAAAAGACAGCTTACTCTGCTCGTTCAGCCTGAGTGTTTTTCAAAGGGTATTGCTCACTTTTGAACGCATCAAAATAAGTTTGGTATTTCCCGCTTTCACGGAATTCTTTTAGTTTCGCGTTAAAGTTTTTAAGTAACTCTGGACTACCTTCAAGGCTTTTAGGGAAAAGCACGTAGCTATAGTTATTTAACACTGGCTTTGGATGGTGGGTAACTAATGGCCTTTTGTCAGCAAGCTCTGTCATCAATGTCGAGTAGCCAACGTTCACTTCTTGAATGTATAAATCAGTACGGCCTTTGATAAGCTTTCTAAAATTAAGTTCAGGGGAATGCTCACGCACCATGGTGAGCTTTTCGCTTGCTAACAAGCTATCGAACTCAGCACCATAGCTGTACTTGATATCGCCACCTATTGTGTAGGCCCACAACTGCTCAAGCTGATTCCAATCGAATGGCTTGTCTTTTAAATGAAAGAAGACAAATTGCTCGGTTAATATCGGATCACTGTAGTAGTAATCTGCCGCACGCTCAGGTTTATACATCCATACAGCAGTTAGGTTGATGTTTCCTTTGACCCCGTTGCTGTATGCTCGTTTCCACGGGAAAAACATCACCTCAGAGTCGTAACCTGCCTCGGCTAGAATATCGACAATCAAATCAGTGAGGAATCCGTTTTTTTCAATGCTTTCTGAAATGTACGGAGGCCACTCACCGACACCGATTTTGAGTGTTTGAGCTTTAGACTGAGTGCTAATGAGCACACTAAATAAAATTGAAAACAGCAATAAAGCGGAAGCAACGCTGCTTCTAAATTTGCCAATATTGCTAAAATATGCCTGTGCAGCCACTACTTCCATCCCTGAATTACGCGCATATCGTGTGCCAAATCACACGGCATTATAAGTATTATATCTATCAGTATAGGTTATTATAAAACAATACTTTTATTACAAATTCAACACTAGTTTTTTATTAGGTAAATCTAGAGATTATAAAGGAAAAACGGCTCTATTCCGCCCCGAGCGTTTTGCTTCATATAAGTTCTGATCGGCCTTTCGGAAATACCCGTCATCATTGGACAATTCAGCTGACGATGCAGGCAAACTCACCCCAATGGACGTCGTGATATCAAGTTCACCCACAGCTGTTACATACGGTGACTGGTTTATGATTTCTAATACCTGATGGACGCGCTGCTCGACTATCACATCGTCTTTAATTAGCAATAGGAATTCTTCCCCTCCCCAACGGATCAATAATTCACTCTCTGCGGCTAGGTTCTTTAAACGTTTGGCGGTCTCTATCAAAACTTCGTCGCCCACGTCATGACCATGCTTATCGTTAACTTGTTTGAAGTGGTCCAAATCCAAGAGTACGACTCGATACAAAACCTCTGCATCCAGCACCCCATTTGATGACAATTGATTATGATAGAAACGGCGGTTGTTTAACTTGGTCAGTTGATCAACATTGGAGAGCGTTTCCAGTTCTTTATTCTTAGTTTCGACAGAAAAGGCCTTACGTAAAACCAATACAAGCACGGCAGCAACCAAACCTATCCATACATAAGCCAACTGCAATCTCAACTTTTCCTTACTTAACTGCAGCTCGGTCAATTTCTTTTCTACATCCAGCAATTCCTTTTCTTGCTGTACTTGCTCAGTGGCGAACGCGCGCTCCAAATCGTACACTTTAGTCAAAAGTTGCTGTTTGTCTTCATGATGAAAAGTTCGATACATCTCTAACGCTAATTGAGGTTCATCCAAGCGTTCAAATACCTTAGATTTATGCTCATACGCTCGAATCAACCAGCGATCATGGTCTATTGACTGGAAAGTGACAATTGCAGCATTGATGGTAACCAGAGCTTGCTCATATTCCCCAGTTTCGAATAATGCTCTCGACTTGAGTAAATGGCACTGCCCGTATTCAAGTGGATAGCTTTGCGCCAACGGCAGACTAATACATTGAGACGAAGCACTGTTCGCGGTAGCAAAGTCGTCTACCAATAAGGATATCTCTGCGTCACCTTTTAGCTTGATCATCTTCTGACGAACATCAGCGTTATTTTCGTCGTAATACTGCAGCGACTCTTTGTATGCACGCAATGCTTGCTCAACGTTACCCAGCTTTTTGTAAACATAAGAGGTATTGAGCATGATTATTTGCAAAGTTTCTGGTTGGTCAACGCCATTCTTTACAGCTAAGTCATGAGCTTGCTTTAGATACTCAAGAGCTTTATCCCATTTTTCTATGTGCAAATATAACAGCGCCAAATTATTGAGAATCGTACTAATATATTGCTCATCACCAAGCTCTCTCGCCACTCGTAGGCCTCGAGTAAAATAGTGTTGCGCTTCAATTAGCTGATTCATAGAGTTACTTACATACCCAGCGGCATTGTAAGCTTTTGGCAATAGAAATAGCGCGTTAATATCTTCTGCGACTTTAATTGCCCGCTCAATTAACTCGTTCGCGTCTTCCAGTTCTCCGTGTTGGACTTGCCTTACCGCTTCACTGCTCAGTAACTGCGCCTTAAGCCAATCTAAATGGTTCGCTTGTTCTAAGTCCGTTAGCTGAGTCGTTAAACTAGGTACAAGCGCAAGCTCTTGCTGGCGATATGCAATGTTCATTCGCGTGAGTAGCCAATACGCTTTTTGAGTAGGAGTAAATGTTTGTTCGAATTGTTCTTGTAACGAGGAAAGCAGTTCTAAAGCCTGCACGGAGTCTGTTTTAGCAAGTCGGTGAATCGATATTAACTCTCGACCTATCGGTGAGAGATTGAGTTCGTCTTCTGGATCAAACGGTGCGATGCTTGAAGAAGCTGCGCTGTCTGGTTGGAGTAATACCGTGTCTACTGTAACCGCAGTCAACGCGATAAAACCAACGACCAATACTGACAGCAATACGCCATTTCTCATACCGAGGTACCCTTCACACTCATAGCTGCCGCGATGTTACTATGAGGCTATAAATACGACAATATAAAATCCGCCGCCTAGCTGCCTCTCTATTATCAACACCTTGGCTCGCTACATTATTTCAATAAATTAAAGCCGCGAGTAATTCAAAGTATAGAAGCAAAGAGCAAGCACTCAGTATGATTAACCACTGATACCATTCGACATCAGTGGCTGAAAGACATTATGAAGCGCTACACAAGCCTGTTTGTGGAGCTGTCGGCGCTTTGTGTTTGCGAAGGACGACCATTAAGTGCACCAATAGCAAGACTCCTGTCACGCCTAATCCCACTCCGATACCAGCCCAGATACCTGCTAATTGATATGCATCCATCAACAACCATGCTGCGGGTAAACCAAACAACCAATAGCCAATCGCCGTCATCACAGTTGGCATAGAAACGATCTTCATTCCACGTAGTAAATTAATTGCAAGCAACTGCCACGCATCAACAATAAAACACAATGCCACGACCCAAATCACCGATGTCAATAACGTAGACATTCCATTAGTGCCATCATCTAGCTTAAATAGCTCTGCAATCACTTCAGGCCAAATGATGAATATACCCGATAGCACTACGCTCAATGCCGTTACTAACACGAAGCTTTGAATCGAAGTTCGTTTAATACCATCATAATTTTGCTGGCCGTAATCTCGACCAACCAAGATTGCAGCTGCTTGAGAAAAGCCAAAATTGAAGTTCCATGTGAAGCTCAAGCATTGAAGCAAAATTTGGTGCAATGCCAACGAAGCGATACTAATAGTACCGGCCATTAAAGTGCCACCGTAAATAAGCCCGTGCTCAAGCAGCGCCGCTACCGCAATAGGTAAACCCATTAACAATAATGGTGTCATCAGCTTGAACGAATACTCTTCTAAGTTAAGCCAAGGAGCAAAAGAAGAAAACTCTGCCTGTTTGAACACCCACCAGGTGTAACCCAACATCACAATAAGCGCAGCAATCGCAGTACCTAAGCCTAAACCCGTTAAGCCCATATCGAATTCAAACGTCATCACATAGCTAATTGGCACGTTTAGCACCACAGTGATGACTGACATGACAAGGATTGAGCGTACGTTACCAAACGCGCTCGTTAGGCCTCGTAGAACCAACAAAATTAAAGATGGAAGCATTACCCACTTCAGCGCATGCACATATTCCATTGCCAGTGTGATCACTTCTTGGGGCTGTTTCGCAGCTTCTAACACCATTGGCGCCATCCAGAAGCACGCCATCAAAATAGCACTCATGACAAACGACAATAACACTGCCCCTTTAACTGCTAAGCGTATTTGTTTGTTGCCGTGTTCTGGCCTAGCGACTCTCTGACCATACGCAATTGCAATTAGGTTTGCGACACAACCAACTGTCGAGCTGCCGACGATAAAAATAAAGAAGTAGATTGACGCACCTAAGCCACCAGCGGCCAGCGCAGAAACGCTAATGCGCGACATCATCCATACATCGGTTAACACCAGTGCCATGGAGATCAATTGTGAAATGATCAATGGGAATGCAAGAGAAAGAATTTTGTTCATACGAGCCTCAGTATATTTGGCTCAAAAATACGACTTATAATGATGGTGCTCAATTGATTTATCTGTCAATCTAACATTCCAAAAACTCATGCGAACACATTATGACCCCTTATTCAAATTTACCTTATTCACACAACGGATTAAGAGCGTTCGAATCTGTTGCAAGGCTGATGAGTTTTACGCTAGCAGCCGATGAGCTTAATGTCACTCAGAGCGCCGTCAGTCGTCAGGTAAAACAACTTGAGGATGAGCTGAGCGTATCCTTAGTAGTTCGGCAGCATCGAGCAATTTCACTCACGACTCAAGGTGAAGAGCTCTATCTAGTATTAAGGGACAACTACGCTTCTTTGGAGTCTTTAATTGGTTCTTGGAAAGCACCGAAACAGAAAAGAATCGTGATTAAAGCGGCGTTAAGTTTTGCTACGCGCGTGCTCATTTCAAAAGTAATGGTGCTAAACGAACGTTACCCAGACTACGAGATCGTCATCATTCCGGTGATAGAAGAAGACGAGGCACTCGAAAGCAAAGACTATGACTTATTGATTTTCCATACTCGATTGAAAAATCACTATGAAAACAAGCCAAACGTCTTCTATTTACGTGAAGAGTTTATGGCGCCCGTTTGCGCTAAAAATATCGCGTCAGATCTGCCTGACCTCGATTCTATCCTCACTATGCCAAGGCTACACCCAACACTAGACCACCATGACTGGAAAGTTTGGTTAGCCGACGTCGAATTTCCTCCTTCAACAAGGGTTCGAAATACGAGTTTCCTGTCGCTAGATTTGGCGCTCAGTGCATGCTTATCGGGCCAAGGTGCGACCGTCACCGACCTATTGTTGGTCTTACAAGAACTGGAACGTGGCTTTTTATACTGCCCTCAACACGCAAAAATTCAACGCAGCGCATGGACATACTATGGTCACCAGCGCACCCATTCAGAAGTGATTGACGATCTCATTGAATGGTTAAAGCAAGAAACGGAACAAGAAATCAACACCCTGAGACACTTAGCGAAACAATACCAGTGGTGTGGTGTGATCGATTAGTCACCCATAATCTAACAAATAATAAGCAGCTATCTTCGATTACTTTGACGTTCTCTGTAAAAACCACTAATCGGGTTTCTTTCTCACTACGAATACCATATGGTACGCACGCAGCTGGAAACCATAATCTGGCGCTACACTTCGGAGAAAGTCATGGAAAATCAACGTCTAAATGTTGCTATTGTTGGAGCAGGCTTAAACGGCCTAGCACTTGCGTTAGCGCTTAAAAAATTTGGCATCCAAGCTCGTATTTACGAAAAGGCTGAACAGCCTCGTGCAGATGGCACGGGCATCATAATGTGGCCAGAAGGCATGCAAGTTCTCGCCTCACTCGTCGGGGTGAATAAGGTGAAAGCTTCATGTAATCAGGTCCACCTCATCAATACACAAACCGCTAGCGGCCAGCTTATCAATCGTCTAGATATGGGCGACTCACCTACTCACGCTAATGCACCTATTGGGTTGTTTCATCGAAGCCGCTTGTATCAATTGTTACTAGATGAGCTAGGTGACGATATTATCATGACTAATCAGCACTGTACCGTTGAAAATAACAGCGACAACGGGAAAGCGACGATTCTGATCAACGGTGAACCACTCGAAGCGGATGTAATTGTAGGCGCTGACGGTGTGTTCTCACAGGTTCGTAAGTTTGTCGCGCCGGATGTAACGCTAAGACAACCTAACGTATATTGCTGTCGCGGTACTATTGATTACCAAGCCGACCAAATTAGTGACGACGAATGCTATGTGTTTGCTGGTGACAAATCACGTATTGTGACTTACACCTATGATCGCGAAACTCAGGGGAAATATTGGTTTGCTGCATGCTCAGTTGAACCAAATGAAACACTCAACAAAGACACGATACTATCTAAGTTCTCTCATTATTCACCATTCTTACTGGATATGATTAAAGAGACCCCTGAATCGAAAATCATGCCTTCACCGCTAACTGATATTGCTCCATTCAATAATTGGTATCGCGACAACGCAGTACTGCTGGGAGATTCATGCTGCGCAGTATTACCGACGATGGGAATCGGCTTCAGCCTAGGCATTGAAAACGCATATGTGCTAGCGCAATGTTTATCGTCGAACTTCAATCACACACAAGATGCATTCAAACGTTACCAAAAACGCACTCAGGCTCGCTCTCACAAACTACAAGAGATCACCCACCGCCTAAGTGAATTGACCTACAAAGAAGCATTCGATCCGTTGGAAGTGGCTGAGCTTTACCAGGCGTTTACCCAAGTAAATAGCGAATCCCCTTTCTAAACATTCCACCATTCAAAGCCTAAGCCAAACGCTTAGGCTTTATCACAAGTCTCATGTCGAGTATTGCCGACTAAACCAGAATACGACGATAACCAGATTCCACGCGCGGCAATTAACTACAATGGCACTCAAACTATTCGCCACTCATACTTGTGATATCTAAACGCTGACCTAAGTGTTCTTTCATAAAGTCTAAAAATACCTGAACCTTTTTAGGACGACTTTTACTTTCAGTCGCAAGCAACGCCACCATATCAGCTTCCGGAAAAGTAAAGTCTGGCAATAGATGAACCAGCTCACCCGACTCTAACTCTTTTACAACGTCCCAATGCGAGCGCCGCATCACTCCTCCGCCTGCGATACACCAATCTTTAATTACTTGCCCAACATTGCTAGATAGCGCGGCTTTAACTCTTACGCTACACGTTTGATTGGCCTGTTCATCAAGGAAGCGCCACATCGTTGCATCTTCATCATTTTCCCGAAGCACGATGCAACGATGATTGACCAAATCATTCGGATGGTTAAGTGGCGGCGCCGATTTTAAGTACTTTGGAGCGGCCAACAACATTCTTCTGTTGGATCTGAGTTTCACTCGCTTCAAATTCGAATCTTGTAGATGGCCAATATAGAGCATTAGATCTGGGCTGTTATGTGTTTGCCATTTTGGCGCGTCAGACACCTCAAGCTCTACCTTTATATGCGGGTACTGCAACTGGAACTCAGAAACAATCGGCCCGATATGCTGAATAGCCAAACCTATCGGCGAGGTAATACGGAGTAATCCCGATATTGATTCTTTAGTGGCGGATATATCCTCTTCTAGAGACATAAGTTCATTGAGTAAAACTCTTCCACGTTTGGCTAACGTTTCCCCTTCAGCAGTCAGAGAAATCGCCCTAGAACTACGCTCGACCAAAGTCGTTTCTAGCTTCTTTTCAATTAACTGTAGCCTTTGTGAAACACTAGGAGGTGTGACATCCATTTTGCGCGCTGCGGCGGCTAACGACTTACTCGACGCAACATTAACGAAAAATTCAATCTCTTGAGAGGTAAGCATTAAGTTTTACCTAAATGATAGAGTAACTTTCCGTTAATTTAACTACATACACATCAATGTTACAAATACGCTCAATTGTTTTATTGAGTAGGAATACAAGAATGGAAAGTTTGTTTGGGTCAGCATTAGGTAGCGAGTTATTAATCATGCTGTTTTGTATCTCGATCATTGCGGGCGCTGTAGATGCGATTGCAGGTGGTGGTGGGCTGATCACCGTCCCTAGCCTTATGCTATCGGGAATGTCACCTATGACGGTTCTAGGTACTAACCGACTGCAAGCCGTGATTGGTGAACTTACAACTTCAATTACCTTCTTCCTCACCAAGCAGATGAATACTCAAGGTTTACTTATTGGGTTGGCTTTTACTGCAATAGGCGCCTCTGTCGGTGCTTTCTCGGTAAACCTACTCGACAAAGAAGTACTGGAAGTCTTGTTACCAATTTTGATGGTGGCAATAACGGTATATTCAATATTCTCTAAACGATTGAAAAGCACCTCAGCATCAGAAGCCACACTGTCTGTTAAGCAGTTCATGATTTTCGGTGGGTTAAGTATCGGATTTTACAATGGGTTCTTCGGGCCTGGTACTGGATCTATCTGGATGGTCGCATTTGTCGCCTTACTTGGCTACACAGCCAAACAAGCCACCATTATGACGAAGCCACTCAATCTAATGGGCAATATCGCTTCGTTGTTATTGTTTATGTCAGTCGGCCATGTGAATTATGCAGTGGGATTAATCATGGGGCTGGGGCAAATCATTGGGTCTTTGGTTGGCAGCAAAATGGTAATTTCAAAAGGCGATACTTTAGTCCGACCAATATTCATCTCAGTAACGGTCGTGATGACAGGTAAACTACTGTACGAACAAATCGGTCACTACAGCTTTATTTCATAAGTCCTTACGCTTAAGAATACTGATTAGATCAACTTAAATTACGTATTAACGCTGTTGGCACCTAAACAGCTCAGCATTCGTTTTTACGAAACGCAGTTTTGGGCATGAAAAATCCAGCGATTAAAACAATCGCTGGAAACCTGTTTTAACCCGTTTATTAAAGACAGATTTAGTATTCCTCAGAAACAATTAGCTCATCACTAAAACCGATGACAACAAAAGCCACTGAATGATGTTCGTGACGAGAGCCTACAGAACAAATTTCCATTGAGCCTGAACCACATGTAACCTCGGGGTATTGCCTACTGAAAGAACTTTCGTCCTCTTCGTTAGGCACAATCTCCCACCCTTTAGCTAAAAAAGAATCATGCTTCACCGCATCGTAGGATTTACCTTTAAACTGAGAAAAATCTAACTCATCAGCAACGGCAGAAGCGGTTATAGCAACAACCAAGGCTAAAACGATACCAAGCTGAACTTTCAAGCTACATGCCCTTATTATCGATACACCCTGACGCCGTTTTAAGAGCTAGCAACACTACAATACAACTCAAAATTACCTGAACTTTGATTTTTCGCTGCTACGCCAGTACTGAAAGCGCGTTTCGAACGCTTTGCTAAATTCCCTTTTGTACAACATTTTTCCCGCCAAACTTAGTGACGAAGAAGTAGTACAGTTTTCTTAGCTTAAAATCACCTAGCATCTCAAGAAACAGCAAGTCTATTTCGGCTTTAGATATTGGTACTGTATCTAGATATTGATATAAGGCATCATGGACTAAAGACGCATCGTAAGTATACGGTTTCATTGTTCTATAGTTTACGTGTCCGTCTGGGACACCAAGAATAAATAAATTTAGAACGCTCACCTTGGGCGTGCAACCATCCCAACTATAACCATTTTCGTTTGCCTTTACCGTCACTAACCCATCGATTGAAATTCTTAACCACTTGGAGTCAAAAGGTTCTTCAAGCTTCCATTCCGTTTGATAGTCAAAGTCATCAGATATTTTGAATATATACGGAAAGTTTCCGCTTCTAACGATTTCTCTTGGTTTTGGCCAATGTTCCATTTTTGACTCCTCTTATACCAATTAAAATTTAACGCTAAATTAAAGTGTGGATAACGCTACCGCTACCGCTACCGCTACCGCTACCTAAGTCAAATACTATATTCACTTGAAGTCAAAGCGCCACGCGTTGTGAATCACTCTTAGTTTTATTGTTAGCTTTTCAATCTATCGATAATCTCAGTGTTGGATAATGGAATTCCGATGCCACTATTTACCATGTATCCAAATGATTCATCATGACAACCTTGATCATATGAATCGATGCACTCTTTAGCCAATAATAAATGGTAGTCGCGTTGATATGCATCGATAGCGGTGACTCTCACGCAGGCATGAGTATTGACACCTGCAATTACAATTTCATTAGGTGATATTTCATTTATGATGTTATCAAGGTCTGTTTCAAAGAAAGCGCTATAGCGCTTTTTGATAACTTCATGCTCTTCCGGATGTCGAGACAATTCACTTAATAGTTCGCAGCCAGTAGTACCTTCAATAGTCCATTTTTCACTCGATTGCCGTAACGCTAAATAGGTATCTGACAAGTCCTCTTTAAAAACTTGGCGCACCCAAATAATCTTCTGACTTTCTCGACGAAATGCGTGTACCAACTCGTTCAATGAGCGAGTAAATTCCGTTCTTTTTTCAGCGAGTCTACCTTGCTGGAAAAAGTCCTCTTGCATATCAATAACTAGTAGCAATTTGGTCACGATAACCTCCCTGAAACGCTAACACCATATTAAGGCTCGAAAGACGCCATCCCCTTGAACCAAATTATTGTGATATACGCACTTAACGAAAACTGTGACACCAAGCAGTTTAAGCCCCTATTTATGGGCTTGTAGCCCCAGAGGAATGACAAACTCAAGAACGCTACTTTTGGTTCGTATTCCTCAGGCCTAAACACTTTATCCTAGTTATCGACACTTCACTCCCCCTTTACAACATTTCGTCGCAAAGAAACCCCGGCACCCATAACTACATTTATTATTCTCTGTATCAGATGAAAGAAAAGGACCGTAAAATGGATAAAACAATGCACACGACCAATCAGCAAGAACAAGTAATAGCTCAAGTTCAAAAGATAAAAGAGTTTTACGCGCACTTAACCAAATACCTATCGGTAATATGCCTATTATTTGTCATTAATTTCGTAACTGGCACTGAGGAAGTTTGGGCTATTTATCCAGCTTTAGGCTGGGGAATGTTTGTGGTTTCACATGCAATCAATGCATTTGAGATATTTAACTTTTTAGGGAATGACTGGGAGAAAAAAGAAGTGGAAAAGCGTTTAACTAAGCTACGTAAATGAACCGACACATACAAATTGGTGGTTTAAGCATTTATTCCACCAATTTACAGAATCAGAGACTAGAGTCCCAGCTTCCTATAATTCCTCGGCATCAGCAATCGCAAAAAATCGATGGTGATTCTTTAGAAAGCTAACGCATAGTAAAAATACCACTCGTGTCGAATCACTCTTGAACAATTTGTCATGTGTGTACTGACTGGTACACATTATTGTCTATTTTCGCCCCCGCAAATTCAAAGCTAAGAAGCCCAACCTTCTTAAAACCCAGATGTTCATAAAAACCGTTGGATTCATTTTCAACCCAAGTGTAAAGCCAATACCTCTTACCAAACCGGCTCTCCACTTCGTCTAAAAGCTTTCGACCTAAACCCCGCCCCTTTAAAGTTTGATCCACATAGAGCTTTTCGATCTCAAAACCACTCAATGGTGACTCATAATAAGATTCTAAATTGAGCAAAACATAACCTTGAAGCGCTTGATTCTCTTCACTTACTAACAAACGGAATTGGGGAGTATTTAATAACTCGGCAAAATAGGCTTGGGTAAAAGTAGACAAAACATATTGAGCGTATTCATCTTTAATTCCGTCTGTCGCATACGTGTCCAACCAGACTTTTATAGACAATGCTGCTAGTTTCATGCAGTCGTCCTTTTTTGCTTCCCGGATCATATTTCCTCCAACTACATAACGCCCAATCAAGTGTGAACAACGCTGACACCTTACCTAACCCATTATGCTATAAGCACTAAACTGACTTGGGTTTAAGGCACCGAGCGTTGCGAATCACTTTTAAATTTCTTGTTTTTTGTTCACTTGTACAAGCTTAATCTTGATACTATTGCCTAAAGAGTTAGATTCATTGGCTTCTGCATTTAACCCAATCCCAAAGAACTCGATGTTAATTCCGCCTGATTTATCAGTTGAAATGCTCATCCCCATTTCAACTACGAGCGATTTTAAGTCAGTATCTTGATTTTTGGAGATTACTTTTACCGCTTCAGCCAAGTGCGAAACAATATATACAATATCTTCATCTACCTTTTTTTCCCCAAGCACCTTAGTTGTAGGTTCAACTGTAAAAGCCAGCCTCACTATATTAGATGAGTTACTTTTCAAGTTACCGGAACTAACCACTTCAAAACCGCCGCCAACAGATTTCGTTCCATGAGCTATCAGAGTAATAGTTGCTTCATCAATTTCCAGCTCTGTTTCCCCTGACAATTGCTTATTGATATTACTCAATAGACTCGATATCTCTTCGAGTGATTGTTGTACTGTTGCCGCTGTCTGGTCTGGCTTCCCTAAGCTGCTACAACCAACAAAAAGCAACACCACAGTAAATAAAATAATCTTTCTCATAACCCCTCCTTGAGTCATAACGCCAAAATAACGCACCCCAAACTGTGGCATATACTTTTGCTAGGCCATAATGACACGCGCTTGGGGTCACCGTTAAGCACCTAGTTAGGGCGTATATCCAGAAATGTCCCCAACGACATCGTATACATGCAGTTTACTATCTTTACTCAGGTCCCCAGGGTTCGAACCAGGCTCATGTTCAGGGACCTCCATTCCAAAATACCGATAGTACGAAATCCATTGAGCATGTACTTCTCCTGTTTCAAGATCCCTAAAGCTCATAGGACTTTCAGGAAAAAACTCCACACCACTATTTGCATGCTTGAACATATCTACAACTAGCTCACTACAATAAAGTGAAGACTCACCAGTTAGATATAGATGGTCATATGGTAGATTTTTTTGTCGCAAACCATAATCGAGCGCACTAGGAATAAGGTGCATAAACTCACTTTTTAACCTGCCAAGCATATAACGAGCATTGCCATTACTGTCAGCCGAGCGCCTTATATGTGTATCGATATTGGTCAGTTTGACTTCTGGGTAATATGCTTCCAAAACATAGATACCAAAATGATTCTCGATAATAACACCGACATGATTAACTCGGGCACCTTTGTACCCCTCTGTTACAGAAGATATAGCATTTGTCGAACTCCCTATTTGGGAAAAGATCAAATCTCCAGCTTTCATAACCAGTTCCTTCTATCGTGTAAGCCCTAATTCCTTGTTAAGGTGATATACAGAAGCTTCCGTATATCACCTTAACCACTTAAACCAACGCATACTAAAAATGCCACGCGTGCCGAATCACTCTTGAACAAATTGTTACGTGCGCACTCAAACCTAGTTAGTACCAACTTCTCAGATAGTTTGTACGCTCCTTGGTCATTTCAATTTCACACTCCATTCGAGCCTCATTTCGCTGTTTCCCCCCACTATTGAGTACGTAAAATGCATCACAATTGGACTCTTTGAACTTGAGCCAACTTCGCTGACTGCTGAGTAAGCTTTGCTTAAGGTCAACTGAATCCACAAGGGTTCCGTCAGACAAGTCTCCTGAATTGATACGACTCATTATATTTCTATAAACATCATTCAACTCTTTATCTGCCGACTCAAAATCCGCCTGAAGCTCGCACAAAGGGCCAAATAATAGACAATCTTCAGCGTTACTCTCCGCAGACAATGAGAACGATGAACAACAAAGGATTAAAACCAACAATCTACGCACTTAACCACTCCTACTCATTAGCACATCATGCTCCCTTAAAGCATGAGTAACGCAATACCAAAGCCAACGTATAGTAAAAATGCCATGCGTTGCGAATCAGATTAAATTTATTATTGGGTGCTTTGTTGCTTACTTTTTTGAAACTTACCAATAGCTCTATGGGCTATGTAAGTCAATAATGTTGCCAAAGCTATATACAGCCCCCAATGTAACGGTTGTTGCAGACTCGAAAACAACATGTCTATCGAGAATAGAGGCACTAATACACAAGCTACTACCAAAACGGCATTTCCTGTCGTTGCGCTAGATTCACTACCACAATTTAGACAGACATAATTTTTCCAACGACTAATTTTCAATGCATTGAAGTAGCTAACTCTCACACCGCAATATGGACACTTCATATTATCTCCTTGAATTGGTGCTCCATTAACTGACACCTAACGCCTGCTTAAGCGGCTGCCAATGCACAACATTTAAACAGACCACCGTAATCACATAAGCCGAACCAAAACACAAAAAGTTGGCAGCCCGACTTTAAGCACTTGTTATGTGAATGTTTCGTCCTTACTCAAACCAATAAGGTGCCTACTATACTCTCTAACATACTTAACTATATCCAAATGAGCATTCCATTCCTTACTTCTTTGTTTCCCATGCAATATGATTTCTGGAGAGAGATGTTCAAACTGAGCGCTATTATCACTAATAACTAAGCTAAAAGAATCTGCATGAATAATCTTATTGAATGCCTCTCGAAGATTGAGTGGACTGGAGGTCCCATCAACCTCTATGCTCCCACAGTAATTCGAAGTCTTCGACAATAGAAATGACTCCCTATCATCGATTACTCGACCGATAGCGGTTGTACTGATGAGCAGCCTAGTAATTTCAGGTTCGCCTAGTGAAGCAAGTGACCAAAGAGGATCTTTTTCATTTTCTAGTGCTTCTGCATATTTGGCATCTGCAAGAAAGAGCGATATAAGATGAAATAAGTCCGACTTGATATTTCCCATATCAAAAGCCCACCTTGATCTTCCTCGTTTTTTGAAATCACTACTGTCAAAATATACCCTCTTTCACATAACAGCTATTAGACTAAAAATTTCTATATTTAAATGCTGAATTTTTCTATCTAGTTCTTTGTTGTCACAACTTTACTGGAAATGTTTATTTATAAACAGTGAGTTATCAACATGCCTCAGCTGTTAAGCTCAAAGATATAGAATTATTCTGTATAGATTTACTAAAAAGCTAGCACATATACCAATGGCTAGAGACTCGATAGTTCTGGTTTGGTGAACATACCATGGCGATATATCGATGAGTCTTAGCCTTAACGTGAAGTAAGGCATAAACGAGTTAACGTATTCTCGATTAACTAACATTTAGAACAAAAAAAGCGAGCCAGTTAGGCTCGCTTTTCACTCTCAACATTTGGGTTCTATTACAGAAGCTCTACCGATTGCTGTGCAATCACGAATTCTTCATTCGTTGGGATAACCATTGCTACCGCGTTTAGTAGCTCTGACTTAGCGATGATACCTGAATTACCGAATCGTGCGTCTTCATTACCCTGCTCATCTTCAACAAAACCTAACAGCTTAAGATTTTTCAAGATTTCACTACGAATTGGCAATGAGTTTTCACCAATACCACCGGTGAAGATGATTGCATCTAAGCTGCCCATTGGGATCATGTAAGAGCCAATGTATTTAGCCACGCGGTAGGTAAACACTTCAAATGCTAGCTTCGCACCTTCGTGACCATTTTCCATCGCTTCTAGAATGCCGCGAGCGTCAGACGTTAGGCCAGAAACCCCAAGGAAACCTGACTTCTTGTTCAGAGTTTCGAATACTTTCTCTTGGCTCCAGCCTTTCTTCATCAAGAACTCGATGATACCTGGGTCAAGGTCGCCAGAACGCGTACCCATCATCAAACCAGCAAGTGGCGTAAAGCCCATAGAAGTATCAACTGACTTGCCGTTTTCGATAGCACATACCGAAGCACCGTTACCAAGGTGAACAGAGATGAAGTTTGCTTCGTCTACATTCTTGTTGAGCATCTTCGCGGCTTCACGGCTTACGAAGTAATGGCTAGTACCGTGGAAGCCGTAACGACGAATGCCGTATTCCTTATACAATTCATTTGAAATTGCGCCTGTGAAGGCTTTCTGAGGCATTGTTTGGTGGAAAGCAGTGTCAAATACAGCAAACTGTGGAAGGCTCGGGAAAGCCTGCATAGCGGCTTCAATACCTTTAGCACCTGCTGGGTTATGTAGGGGAGCAAGATCAGAAAGGTTTTCAATCTCAGCAAGTACTTCGTTATCAATACGTACAGTAGAAGTGAACTTCTCACCACCATGTACAATACGGTGGCCGACTGCCACCAATTCATCCGTAAACCCTAGTGTATCCATTAATCTAACAATGCGGTTGATCGCATGTTGATGATGATTGTCTGGTGCATCAATCGCTTCTTCTGTTTTTTCACCGTTATATTTCCAGCTTATAACTGCTTCTGGCATGCCAAAGCACTCGCCTAAGCCACTGACCACAGCGTCGCCAGTTTTTGAATCAATAACAGCAAATTTTAGAGAAGAGCTACCTGAGTTGATAACCAGTACAAACGAATTAGACATTGGATATGAGTCCTATTTCAGTACGAATAAAGAAGCTTTCTGCTTCATTTTTTTAGTACCCCCATTATTCAATAATTTTTTAATCTTTCAACTTTTGTTTTAACTAATTGGTTAATCTATGACAATTTGATTGATCTTTATCAACGATTCATTTTATTCGAGCGCGAAATTAATCGATAACCACAATTTGTGTGTAACAACCCTAGCAACGCCTATACTTACAAATGTCACAATAAGTGATTCAAAGCACATAATTGTGTGGTACTTATAGATTTACAGTACAGCAAACCCTTACTATCCCGTCCCTCACAGATAAGGACTTATTGTATTTTGCCTATAGTTGCCTCAGCTCTCGTCAGCATTGGAATCATCGTACTTAGCTTAGGGTTAATCCAAGCTCATAATATTTGCCGGATCACTCAGAATAATGGGTGGAAACTGCTCTCAACTTTGATTGTGGGGTTCATCATCGGTTATGGGTATTTTCTTAGCGAATTAATCGTGATGACCAAACTCACCGGTCTGATGCTCGGTGTGTCGCTGATCCTGTTTGGCGGCAGTATCTTTGTCATCATTGTGGTGAGGTATAGCCTCATCTCGATCTCTGATCTGAACAATTTCGCACTGGAAGAGCAATTTAACGCTTTGCATGACTCACTCACCCAATTGCCAAATCGAAAATATTGTTTAAAAGAGATCGATAAGCGCATCAGTAAAGGGGATGGGTTTTCTGTCTTGTTATTTGATGTCGTGAACTTTAAGCAGGTAAATGATGCTTTAGGGCATGGTTGTGGTGATGAACTATTGATACAAATTTCAAAGCGAATTTCTCGTGTCATCAAATCAGATGAGACTTTGGCTCGTATCGGTGGTGATGAGTTCGTGATCATTACCAATCGCCACTCAACCTTTCAAGTAAAGCAACTGGTGAACTTCATTGAGCTCACATTAAAAGAACAATTTTTCGTCAATAATTTTGAGGTGTCGACTAGTGTTGTATTCGGTTCGAGCCAATTCCCAGAAGACGCCACGTCTACATCCGAATTGATCGACTTTGCCGATGTGGGGATGTATCACGCCAAAAACAGTGGCCAAATGCTCAGCCACTACCACAGTGACATGACTAAATCTGCTAGATTCAACCTGTCTATCTCCAGCCGCATTCAGCATGCCATTGACCACGATGAATTTGAGCTTCACTATCAGCCAATCGTATCTCCTACCACTAACCGCGTGATTGAGCTTGAAGCACTGATCCGTTGGCAACTGGACGATGAAACTTACGTACCACCAGCCAAATTTATCCCGATCGCGGAGCAAAGCAACAAGATCAATGATGTCACTATTTGGGTTCTGAATCGCTTATGTAAAGATCTTACCGAATTGGCTAAACAAGACGTTCGGATTCCAATTCATTTCAATTTGTCAGCAAAAGATGTCATCGGTAACAAGCTATACAAGGAACTCGCAACGATCGCTGCCGATAACCCGTTGTTCACTCAACTCATTGTCGTAGAGATAACAGAAACTGCCGCGATAAGTAGCATCCCGAACTGCCATGAACGGTTAGAACGCATCCAACGTTTGGGGTACAAAATTAGCCTAGATGATTTCGGTACAGGTTACTCGTCGCTATCTTTATTGAGAGATTTACCAATCGATCAAATAAAGATCGACCGTAACTTCATACAAAATATCACGTCAAACCGTAAGAATAGGACGATCGTCGAAACTGCCGTCAACTTGGCTCATGGCCTTGGTTACTCAATTGTGGCCGAAGGTGTAGAAGACGAAGATATACTGCAATCGTTAACTGCGTTGAATTGCGATTTAATCCAAGGCTTTTATTACTGTGAGCCCTCTCCTCTCGAAGACACGCTGCTATGGACAAAGAACTTTCACCTCAAAAGTGCGGTTTCATAGAACGCCCCTTTGAGTTCTTACGGCAACCTATCATCGCAGGAACAAGCCAATCGTAGTGCTTAATAGAATTCACCTACATAGGTGGTTTTAACGGTGGCTTAGGCGCGATATAAGAACTCATAGTCCCGTCCATAGACACATTGAGTTAAAGCCTAACCTTCGCTTCCTACGGGGGTCAACTTCCATTCAGACTTTCAACCCTAAATGACAGGCACAAAAAAGCCGAGCTTAGTGCTCGGCTTTTCTATTTTAGCTTGACAGGTAATCGTATTGATTAACCTTCGTTACGGTCGCTGCGGCGTGGACGGCCGCCATTACCGTTACCATGGCCACGTTCGCCACGGTAGTTACCACGGTGATCGCCACCACGGTTGCGGTCGAAACGACGCTCGCCATCGCGGCCACCTTCACGGTTACCATCGCGGTTGCCGTCACGGTTACCACGGTAACCACCGCGTCCGCCTTCACGATTACCATCGCGGTTGCCATCACGGTTTCCGCGGTAACCACCACGACCACCATCACGACCGCCACGGCCACCGTTACCACGACGTGGCTCACGGAAATCGTTGAAGTCTACAACTACAGCGCCAGCTTCTTTTTGACGGATGCGTAGTTTGCTTAGTTTACCCGCAGTTTCAGAGTTCATTGCTTTTGGCAGTTGAACGTAAGTTGAACCTTGGTCAAGTTTAATAGCACCGATAGAACCTTTAGTTAGGCCAAGTTCGTTCGCTAGTGCGCCAACGATGTCTTTAACCTGAACGCCTTGCTCACGGCCAACTTGTAGTTGGTAAGTATCCCAATCTTGCGTATTGAAGTCACGACCACCGCTGTCACGGTTTTCACGACGCTCTTTACGACGGTTCTTATCGCGCTCGATAGCAGCGATCATTGGGTCTTCGCCAACGTAGAATAATGGACGCTTACCTTGCTGACGCTTAAGAAGCATTGCAGCTAGAGTCGTTGCATCGATTTCTAGAGTATCTTGCAGTTTAGTGATTAGCTCAGCAAAGTTTTCTAGAGCTTTGTGCTCTTTCTCTGCTTCAAGCTCAGCACCTAGCTTAGCAACACGTGCTTCAGCAACTTTGTCACGTAGAGGAAGTTGAATTTCTTCCATTGATGACTTAGTTACACGCTCGATAGTGCGAAGCATACGAATTTGGTTAGTGCGAACTAGAAGGATCGCTTTACCTTTACGTCCAGCACGGCCAGTACGACCAATACGGTGGATGTAAGATTCAACATCGAATGGGATGTCGTAGTTGAATACGTGAGTGATACGTGGAACATCAAGACCACGCGCTACAACGTCAGTTGCAACTAGGATATCGATAACACCTTGTTTGATGTGATCAACAGTGCGCTCACGTAGAGACTGAGGAATGTCACCGTGCAGTGCTGCAGCTTTGAAGCCACGTGCAGATAGCCAATCAGCTAGACGCTCAGTGTCTTGACGAGTACGTACGAATACGATTGACGCGTCAGTTTCTTCAGTTTCAAGAAGACGAGACATTGCTTCGTCTTTTTCTACGCCTTTAACAACCCAGAAGTTCTGCGCTACTTTGTCAACTGTGTGGTTAGTACCTGCAACGTCAACTTTAGCCGGGTTACGTAGGTAACGGTCAACAATAGTCTTAACCATTGGAGGCATAGTTGCAGAGAAAAGTACACGTTGTGCAGATTCTGGCGCTTGCTCAAGGATCCAAGTAACGTCATCTACGAAGCCCATTTTTAGCATTTCATCTGCTTCATCAAGAACAAATGTGTGTGCTTCATCTAGGTGTAGACGGTCACGAGTTAATAAGTCTTTAACACGACCCGGAGTACCAACAACAATGTGAGCACCGCGGCTTAGAGCGCGCATTTGGTCAACGATTGAAGCACCACCGTAGATTTCAATAACTTTAAGACCTTTGATGTCACGGCCTAGGTTTTTGATTTCCGCAGCAACTTGAATCGCTAGCTCACGAGTAGGAGCCATGATGATTGCTTGTGGTTTGTGTTGGTTTAGGTTGATTTTGTTAAGTAGAGGCAGAGAGAAAGCTGCTGTTTTACCAGTACCTGTCTGTGCTTTACCTAGTGCGTCTTTACCTTCTAGAAGAAGAGGAATAGCTGCTGCTTGGATTGGTGTAGGAGAAACGAAACCCATGCTATCAAGTGCTGAAAGGATGTTTTCGTTAAGGGCTAATTCATTGAATTGAATTACAGATTCGGACATTGGGATCCCACTATCTTATAAGTAAACAAAAGGTCCCAGGTGCTCTACCAATTCCAATACTGATTCAATCAGATACTGATTCCGTTCAGTTGCGAAGCAGTAATAAAACGCATCAAGCCATTAGGGACGTCTAAGGGAGGCGGATTATTCCCTAAATGCATAAAAAAAGCCAGAAAAAATTGAAATACATCACAATTTTTTCTCATTTAACCTTAAAGTGCACATCATATCGACACATTTTGATCGTTATCTCATCAGTGACTATTTTTCGAGCTCTTCGCTTTACTATTTCTGCTCAGTTCAGATGGCTTTCGGTAGTAATCATCTCCAGCAATGATTATAGTGTGCGCAATTGTTCTCGTAAGATAGAAGTAAGATGTTTCAAGATAATCCTTTACTCGCACAACTTAAGCAACAAATCCAAGAAACCCTGCCTAAAAAGGAAGGGACGATTAAAGCAACTGAGAAAGGCTTCGGCTTTTTAGAAGTAGACAGCAAGACAAGCTACTTCATCCCGCCACCGTATATGAAGAAATGTGTACACGGCGATAAAGTAGTTGCCATTATCCGTACAGAGAAAGAACGTGAAGTTGCGGAGCCAGAGGAACTTATCGAGCAAGGTCTTACTCGTTTTATCGCTCGAGTTAAGCTATTTAAAGGCCGTTTAAACGTTGTGCCTGATCACCCTCAACTAAAGAAACTGCAATTAAAAGCGAAAGCGAAGAAAGGTTTAAACCCAGAAACGCTAAAAGATGGTGATTGGGTGGTTGCGCACATCGTCCAGCATCCATTAAAAGGTGACAACGGATTCCTTGCGCAAATTTCTGAAAAGATTACTGACGCAGATGACAAAATCGCACCTTGGTGGGTAACACTCGCACAAAACGATCTTCCTAACAGTGAGCCGGCTGGCATCGATAACTGGACAATCAATGACGATGCGGACTTAGAACGTGTCGACATGACAGAAGTACCTTTCGTAACGATCGATGGCGAAAGTACGAAAGATATGGACGATGCGCTATACGCTAAGAAGAAAGACAATGGTGATTTTGAACTGACTATCGCGATTGCTGATCCTACCGCTTACATCTCTCCAGATGATGAAATGGATAAAGTCGCTCGTGAACGTGGTTTCACTATTTACTTGCCAGGCCGTAACATCCCGATGTTACCTCGCGACTTAGCAGACAACCTATGTTCATTGATCGAGAACGAACAGCGCCCTGCTCTTTGTTGTACCGTAACCGTATCTAAAGATGGCGTAATTGGCGATGATATCAACTTCTTCGCGGCCAACATCAAATCACACGCGCGTCTAGCCTATAACCACGTATCAGATTGGCTTGAAACTGGCTCATCTGATGCTTGGCAGCCAACGGAAGAAATCGCGTCTGTAGTAAAAGACCTATTCGAATTTTCTCAAGCGCGCTCTGAATGGCGTCAAGCGAACGCTGTCGTGTTCCCTGACCGCCCTGATTACCGTTTCGAACTAAGCGAAGATAACGATGTAGTCGCTATCCACGCAGACATGCGTCGCAGTGCGAATAAGTTAGTTGAAGAAGCAATGATCAGTGCAAACATCTGTGCTGGCCGCGTACTAAAAACCACTTTTAACCAAGGTGTGTTTAATAGCCATGCTGGCTTTAAGTCAGAAAAAATTGCCGACGTATTAGAGCTTGTGAACCCTGAGACAGAGACTCCGTTCACTGAAGAGCAAATTTCTTCTTTAGAAGGGTTTGCCTCACTTCGTCGTTGGCTAGGTACTTTAGGTACAAGCTACTTTGACAACCGTATTCGTAAATTCCAAGCGTACAGCGAAATCAGCAACGAGCCGCTTCCTCACTTCGCAATGGGTTTAGACATTTACGCTACGTGGACTTCACCGATTCGTAAATACGGCGACATGATCAACCACCGCATGCTTAAAGCTCATATTCTTGGTAAGACTCCAGTTCAAACACCAGATGACACTATTGGCGAAGAGCTAGCTCTGCACCGCCGTCATCACGGTATGGCTGAACGTAACGTAGGTGATTGGTTGTACGCGCGCACATTGGCGAACGCTCCAGCTGAAGAGACCCGTTTCCAAGCGGAAATCTTCGACATCAACCGTGCCGGTATGCGTGTGCGCTTACTTGAAAATGGTGCAGCTGCGTTTATCCCTGGCTCTCTCATTATTGATAATAAAGAAAGAATTGAATGTAATGGTGATGCAGGTACTGTTTCTATTGATAAGGAAATGGTATACAGACTAGGTGACGCTTTAGAAGTCGTACTCGCGGAAGTGAATCTTGAAAATCGCAGCTTAGTGGCTAAACCGACTCAGGTTTTTGCAGAAAAAGTTGAAGAAGTTCAAGCAGAAAGCTAACCGAGCAGCTGACTAAAGAAAAAGGCGCATTATGCGCCTTTTTTTATAATAATGATAAATAGATTCAGCTATTTCTTGCTGTGAATAAAAAGAAGAATGAGCATGTCGTCGATAGAAGTAACGAAGTTTTCAAACTTCATCCATAGGAAAAAAGAACGTTACCCTGCATCAAAAAACGGTATATTTTTGGTGACTAACGGTGCGATTTCTTTCACTCAGCCATCTGGGGTTAAAGGGCACCTAAAAAAGGGAGATTTCTCACTGTACAGTTCCGGAGAAATCCAAGATGTAGAAATTGAACTTAGTGAAGGTGAGTTTTCTGGTCTTTCACTCGACTTTGATTTATCCATTTTCCAAGAATATCGCAATCAATTTGACGATATTGAAATCCCCCAGCCACCAAAGCGCTATATCAAATTCAATCAGTCAGATACTCATATTTGTCAGTTAAAGGATCTGATTCTGGATCTGATTGCGAGCGACAATTCCAATCACTTTGCACTTTCGCACCTTGGCATTTCCATTTTATCTCTCATGGTAGAGCAGCACCCTTCTTTACTTGCCATAATAGCGAAAGCATCCCAGCTCAGCGCGACGCAAAAAGTGATTTATTACATTGAGAATAATATTGAAAACGATATCTCGTTAGACTCTCTTGCGATATATATGGGTATGTCGACTGCAACTTTGAAGCGCCGCTTAGCTTCTGAGAACCTGTCGTTTTCTAACCTTCTAAAAATCAAGCGCATCAACCATGCAGCCACTCAACTGAGAGCAACTAACAAATCTATTACTCAAATTGCTTACGAGTCCGGGTTTAAAAGCGCAGCTCATTTCAGTACCGCTTTTAAAGGCTTTCAAGGCCTAACCCCAAAAGAGTTCCGCAGTCGAATCATAGATCAAACATCCTATAATTAAGCATGAGGCTTTGTTTATAAGAGCTTTATGACCAAAAATAAGATTGGGGATCTTTTTCTATCTCTCGCAAGATAGCATTAAGGTTCTCGGTCTTAGGTAAGAAAGGATAAGGGATCCAATTCACGTCTTCTTGTTCATCAGACGGTATGTATACCAACCATTGATGCCCCTGCTCTTCAAACACCACTTTTGCAACGTAACTGATGTATTCAGAATGGCTAGAATCAAGTAGGTAGTGGGCTTTAGAGAAGGTCACTCCTTGCTGGCAGGGTTCACACAGCGATTTTCCTAGCTCAACAGGCAAGCTAGTATTTCTATTTGTGCAAAGTCGCCTCGCGTTGAAAACCAAGCGACTCGTTTCCATTTGAATCACTGACATAAAGTTCTCACAGAGCATTCTTAGTGAAGGTGCTTGAATAGAAAGTAGGAGTATTCATAATGAGCTTAGAAGTAACTCCTCAACAATTCCAGCATCAAACTCCCCTCTGCGGATATTCTGACAAATAAATCCATTTAACACTTTCACAAAAGTGTCATCTACAAGTCATATCATATCCGCAAATCATACCTTTCAATGGAGTTATCTATGTTACGAGTTGCTCTCGCTTCTCTACTCTCTCTTGCGCTTTCGGCGCAAACTGCACTCGCTCAAGAAACCAATATTTCAGGCTCTACATCTGTCGCTCGAGTAATGGATGTATTGGCCGAAGAATACAATAAAACACACCCAGACAATTATGTAGCGGTCCAAGGTATCGGTTCTACCGCTGGTATTACTATGGTTAACAAAGGGGTGGCTGACATAGGTATGAGTTCACGTTACTTAACCGAACGTGAGCAAGACGAGAACCTTGCTGTGCTACCTATCGCTTTCGATGGATTGGCTGTTGTCGTTAACCGTACTAACGGTGTCGCAAACGTAACTCGTGAGCAACTGTTTAATATCTATAAGGGTAAGGTTACCAATTGGAAAGATGTTGGCGGTGTAGATCAACCTATCGCAGTGGTAACTCGCGAAGCGTCTTCAGGTTCACGTTACAGCTTTGAAAGCTTATTAGGTCTAACAAAAATCGTAAACAATCGATTAGTTTCAGACATCAACCCAAACAACTTAGTGGTCAATAGCAATAGCATGGTGAAAACTATTGTCAGTCATAACCCACATGCAATTGGCTTTATTTCAGTAGGTTCTGTAGACCGCTCAGTAAAAGCGATTAACTTTGAAGGGATAACGCCTAACTCAAAGAATATTGCGAACCGTAGTTACGAGCTATCACGCCCATTCCTATTGTTACATCGTAAAGATAAGTTAGATGAAAATAGCGAAAGCTTCATCAAGTTTGTTACTTCAGCGGAAGGACAAAGTCTTATCAACGAATACGGTTACACAAGTATTAAATAAAAAAAGAGAGCCATTAGGCTCTCTTTTTACAAAGCTTTATCTATTTAGAAGTGAAGCTGAATGACAGAAACAACGACAGCTCCAGGGCGGCGTACGCCTTCGATCTCTACGCGAATTTCGCGTTCAATCTCTAAACCTTTTTTAATTGGCGTCACTTTTAATAAAGTGCTCTTCGCTCGTACGTTATTTCCTGCTTTTACAGGGTAAGGAAAACGCACTTGATTCAAACCAATATTCACAACCATTTTCGCGGTTGGAAACTGGGAATTGTCAGGATCAACGCTATCGGTAAGCTTTGGCAATAAAGACAAAGTTAAAAAGCCGTGAGCAATCGTGGTTTTAAACGGTGACTCTGTTTCAGCCTTTTCAGGGTTGGTATGGATCCACTGCATATCTTCAGTCACTTGACCGAACTGGTTAATGCGCTCTTGGCTTACATTGATCCAGTCACCAGTATGGATCACCTCACCTACTTGCTCGACTAACTCGTTATAAACAGCCTGCGCTGCTGGCTTAAGCTCAATTGGCTTTTCAATCGGCGCTTCTTCGTTGACAGCTGGTGTTTGGTGGTGATCGCGAACCCAAGCAAAAAACTGGCTATTTTGAGTTCTATTACGAAAGTCTCCCCAATACTCTTTTAGAGTTGGAGACATCCATTGCATAAACTCTGAGTGATGCGAAGATAAGCTATCACCTCGGTGTTTAAATAATTCGACGACTTTCATAAGAACCTCAATGCATTAGTTTGTTTTGCCTAACTCGTTAATTTTGAAGCACTTCACAGTATTCTGCAAATACTTTCGAGCATACAGGCGTTCGCTGAACCAATTAAACCAAATAAATACAATCACTTAACAATAAAACACTATTTTATTACCGCTTTATAAATTGAGCATTTGGTCAAATTTTTAGAAGAAAATTCAATATATGCAACCGTTTTTATTACAGTTAGCTATAAAAACACTGTTCATAACAATAAAAAAGGCCATACATAATGTATGGCCTTACGACTTATTTACTTGTGTTCAATCAGCGAGTTATTCGTCGTCCAGTGGCACCAACTTAGTGTTTCCACCGTGCGCTTTCTCACGTCTTCTTTGAACGAAGGCGTAGAAACCTGGGATCAGGAATGTACCTGCCAGAAGCACACATAACAAACCACCGATTAGGGAAATACCTAACGAGTTTTGGCTTACGTGGCCTGCCCCTGCTGCAAAGATAAGTGGGAAAATACCTAAGATAAATGACCAAGATGTCATGTTAACGGCACGGAAACGTAGCGTACCGCCTTTCACCGCTGCATCATCAATCTCCACATCTTTATCTTCACGCTCTACTTTGGCAAATTCCACAATTAAGATCGCGTTCTTCGCCGCGAGCGCTATGAGTAAGACGAGACCTATCTGAGCGTATAGGTTCAACGGCGTACCCGTTAAATTAAGCGCCAAGAACGAACCGAGTGTCGCGACAGGAACCACAAGGATAATAGCAAGTGGGATCGTCCAACTTTCGTACTGAGCCACCATAAACAAGTAGATAAATATCAGTGCTAAAGCGAATGCAAAGATTGCTTGGTTACCTGCTAGTACCTCTTGGTAAGCCATACCCGTCCATTCGTACTGATAACCTTGCGGTAGCATTTCTGCGGCCACTCTTTCCATCGCGGCTATCGCGTCACCACTTGAATAGCCCGGCGCAGGTTGCCCCTGAATGATCGTGCTTCGGTACATATTGTAACGCCACGCAACATCCGGTTCGAAGATTTGCTCGTAGCTGACCAAAGTACTTAGCGGGATCATTTCCCCGCTAGAAGAACGAACGTGGAATCGCTCTAAATCATCCATACTGCTACGGTGTTCACTGTCGGCTTGCATAGTTACACGGAAATTCTTACCAAACATGGTGAAGTCATTCACATATAAAGAACCTAGGTTGCCCTGAAGCGTTTGGAAAACCGATGATAAAGGGATACCCAGTTGTTGCGCTTTTTCGCGATCGATATCTACGTAGTAGTGTGGAACGTTCGCTCTAAAAGTACTGAAGGTATACGCGATTTCAGGCTGCTTGTTGGCTTCTTGAATAACATCATTCATCACCATCGCTAAGTCAGTACGGCTTCTACCTAAAGTATCTTCCAATACGAACTCAAAGCCCGACGCAGCACCCATTCCCGGAACTGCCGGAGGCCCCATTGCAAACACTACGGCTTGCGGTAGTTCCATAGCAGCACGGCCATTGATACGAGCCGAAATGGCTTGCGCAGAATGCTCACCATCAAGTGCATTACGAGTCTCCCAATCATGCAACTTAATAAACATAGATGCACCATTAGACGCTGAAGCGCCTGTCATGAATGCATAGCCATTTACTAGTGTTACTCCATCAACACCCGGTTCTTGCTCGACCATTTCTAATAGTTGCTCAGACACTTCTTCGGTACGAGAAAGTGACGCAGCATCAGGCAATTGAACGTTGACCAACAAGATACCTTTATCTTCTTGAGGAACAAACGCCGTTGATGTGGTTTTCGCAAAGTACGTAACCGCTGCCAACGCTACAAAGAAGAATGCAATCAGTAATACAGATTTCTTCACTAAGAAGCCCGCAATCTGACCGTACTTACCAGTCACTTTATCAAGCCCGCGGTTAAATGCTTGGTACCAACGAGCAGTATTACCACCACCCTGTTTTAGCACCAATGAACATAGCGCTGGTGAAAGCGTTAGAGCGTTGATAGAAGAGATAACAACCGCAATACAAATCGTCAATGCGAACTGGCGGTACATGATGCCGGTAATACCCGGAAGCATCGCAACTGGAATGAATACAGCAAGTAGAACTAAGGTCGACGTGATGATCGGACCGGTTACTTCTTTCATCGCTATCAGTGTTGCTTTGCGAGGAGATATCGTTGGGTCTTTCGCCATGGTGGTATCAACGTTTTCGATAACCAAGATCGCATCATCAACCACGATACCGATGGCCAATATCAAACCAAATAAGGTCACAGTATTAATGGTGAAGCCTGTCATTTGCATAATCGCAAATGTACCGATCAAAGACACCGGAATGGCAACAACAGGGATCAGAGTGGCACGAGCACTACCTAAGAATAGATACGTTACTGCGATTACTAACAGAATTGCTTCGATGAGTGTTTTTACTACCCCTTTGATTGATTCAGCAACAAACAAAGTGGTGTCATAACTAGTTTCGTAGGCAAACCCTTCTGGGAAGTTAGCGCTCATGTTCTCAAGCAGATCCATGACCGCCTTACCACTTTCTAACGCGTTTGCATCCGACTGGAGTGACAGTGTCACGATCGAGGCATCTTGACCACGGTACTTACCGTTACCATCGTAGAACTTCTTACCCAGTTCAACTCTCGCCACGTCCTTTAGATAAACAGTAGAACCATCGCTGTTGGCTTTAAGCACAACATTTTCAAATTCTTCCGCTGTTTCTAAACGACCTTTGGTTACTAGGTTAAATTGGACTTCTTGAGGGTTGTGATAAGGTGCAGCGCCTACACGACCAGCCGCAACTTGAACGTTCTGTTCAGCTAGCGCAGCATAAACGTCAGAGGTCGTTAAGTGTAGGTTCGCCATTTTCTCAGGGTCAAGCCAAACACGCATCGCGTATTCACCACCGCCAAGAACATTAACTTCACTGATACCACTAACACGAGCCAATTGATCTTTGATGTTCAGGTTAACGTAGTTAATCAAGAACTGGTCATCGTATTTGCCATTCGGTGAGTAGAAGTTCAGTACCATCAGCAGATCTGGTGAACGCTTTTTCACCGTTACACCGACCATCCTGACTTCTTGAGGAAGCTTAGATTCGATCTGCGACACTCGGTTTTGAACGTTGACCTGAGCCATGTCTGGATCGGTACCTACGTCAAAAGTTACGTTCAAGTTGTACGAACCATCGTTAGCGCTCTTAGAAGACATATACAGCATGTTTTCTACGCCGTTGACCGATGTTTCTATCGGATCGGCTATGGCCTGTTCAACCACTTCTGCACTTGCACCAGTATAGTAAGCAGTAACACTCACCGATGGTGGACTAATCTTAGGGTATTCCGCTACTGGCAGTACGGCTAAAGAAATCGCACCTGCTAGTGTCAAAATTATTGAAATCACCAGCGCGAATTTAGGCCGCTGGATAAAGAAACGACTTAGCATAAAATGACGCCCTCTTATTCAGCTGATTCGCTAGAAGATTCTTGTAAACGTACTGGCATTCCATTTCTAATACGCTGTAAGCCTTGAGTGATCACAACATCATCTTTCGAGATGCCAGATTTAATGATCACGCCGCCATCGATTTGTGGTCCCATTTCAACATTGCGGCGTTCAGCTACATTGCCTTCGGTTACCACCATCACAAAATCACCTTCAAGGTCAGTTTGTACCGCACGACGCGGGATCTTCATTACATCGATTGGCATCTTTTCACGTAGGTTTACACGGACGTGCTGACCCGGCAATAACTGCTGATTTGGATTTTCAACAATCGCGCGCATCGCTAAAGTACCAGTATTCAAATCAATGCGGTTGCCCAAAAAGTCTAATTGCCCTAACTGACTGAATGCTTCACCATTCTCTAAAATGATTTGAACTTCAACCGCACTGGATTCACTTGAGCCATTACCTTGAATATCATCTAGCCCGAGCTCTAAACGTTCACGTTCACTGATGCTAAATGACGTATGAATGGGATCTAGGCTAACCAAAGTCGTTAACACACCAGCAGAAGGAGAAACCAAGTCGCCTTGGCTGACTTTAGTATCACTGATACGGCCAGAAAATGGAGCAAGGATGCGTGTATGAGATAGGTTGACTTCAGCAGAAATCAATTGTGCTTTGGCCGCTTCAAGTTGAGCTTCTGCACCAAGTAACGTTGCGGTTAAAGAATCAAATTCGGCCTGAGAAATACTACCTTTTGGAAGAAGGTTTTTACCACGATTAAAATCTAGGTCGGCTTTCTTCAGAGCAGCGTTCGCTTGAGCGACTGACGCTCTTGCGCTTGCTACTTGCGCTTCAAACGATGAAGGTTCAATGGTGTAAAGCAATTGGCCTTTTTCGACCATTTGACCTTCTTCAAAATGACGCCCTTGAAGATAACCAGAAACCTGAGCGGTAATCGCGGTATCTTCAACCGCTTCAGTTCGGCCAATATAAGATTTACTCTGTTGATGAGGAATGACATTCACATCCTGTACTGCCACAAGTGGTAAAGGCGCTTGCTTGGCTTTCGAGGCATCCTCGCCGCAGCCAACAAGAATAATCGAGCTTGCAATCGCTGTCAGGATTAGCTTTTTACGCATGTATGTACCGTCGCTTATTAGTATTAGAACAGCGTAAAAGCTACTTAACAGAAAGTGTACTATTGTCCGAGGAATATCAATTATTCCGTGGCAATTGTTTCAATGTGTAACATGAAACTTCACGCATTTAAGTCACTTACAAGCGAGTAACAAATAATTCCCAAATTATGTGCATCTTAGTAATCACGGCTAACGTTATCGCTTGGCATGAGGTATCATGAATCAAAACCATTCACATCAAGATTTCTAAGGTAACAAGCATGATTTCTAAATGGGCTAAACGTTTCTATCAAATGGCAGAACTTGTCGGCTCTTGGAGTAAAGACCCGTCTACGCAGGTTGGTGCCGTCATCACTAAGCACAATCGAATCGTATCGGTTGGATTCAACGGCTACCCACATGGTGTTTCTGACAGTGCTGACACTGATGATCGTGAAATGAAATACCTTAAAACCTTACATGCTGAAGAAAACGCAATCTTGTTTGCCAAGCGAGATTTGGATGGCTGTGAAATTTGGGTTACTCATTTCCCTTGCCCAAACTGCGCGGCAAAAATTATTCAAACTGGTATTTCATCGGTTCACTGCCCAGAACAGAGTGAGGATTTTCTTTCTCGCTGGGGAGACAAAATTAAAGTGAGTCAAAGCATGTTTGAGCAAGCTGGCGTTCAAGTAGATTGGTTACCAGTTTCAGAACTCGACTAACCCTTATAAAACCAAAAAGCCGAAAGTAAGTCACTTTCGGCTTTTTGGTTTTGCAAATTCAACTGCACATACGATGAATGGCGTCAGTATTAGCTTAGCTCTGTTGCCCTTTCAGCAGGAAAAGCTTCTGCATAAGCTTCCATAAAATCCTTGCGAATTTCCTGCTCTAGATGCGTAGCCTGCTCTGTTGGACAGAAGATCATATAGTGAACAACCTGCTCTCCCGTTGCTCCGCTTGTCACATGAATGTGAGGCTCAGAACCCGGTAAATCTACACCCGCATGTTTCTCTATTACCGCATTATAACGTCTCGCGACCTCAATAAATTCTTCACTATGCTCTTCTATCTTGGTGACCAAATTAGGTAACAATGGATAAAGATTCACAAAATCTTTCACCACAATCGAAAAGCTATGGTAGACATAGCGCTTCATAAAATTGAGGTTTTTAACCGGGTAAGTGAAGAACATGCTGTTGGGCAGAGTCGCGGTTTTACCAGTGTAATGGTATTGCCCATGATACAAATCAATCTCTTGGATCACCGTCGCCATCATGTTGTGTTCGATGACTTCACCACTAATTTTCCCCACTTCAATCCAGTCACCAATTCGGAATGAGCGAGAGCTAGCGCGCTGAATCGACCCCGTAAAACACAGAATAATCTCTTTTGAAGCCACCACAATCGCCACCGCAATCGCCGTTACCGAAAGTGCAAACTCGCTTATCTCAGATTTCCACAAAATGAATAAGATAAGGACGATAAACGTAAATGCGCCATTTTTAGTTCGTGACATCCACTTACGCTGATCTTCAGTCAAAAATGCTTCGTCGCCACGAATACGCGATAGCGTGACTCGTCTTATCATCAGCACCACGCTGATGATCAGCGCACTAAAGATAAACTTATGTTCAAGTAAGAAATCAATCACTAACCACAGACGTTCCATACTTACTCCAAAATCTTGTACTACCAAACGCGTGTTACCTTATCACCGAATTTTTGCTGAAGTAATAAATTCACCAAAAGTTTCACACCAAATCACAACGGTATTGTATTGATTTAAATCGATACTTTGCGGCAATGACACACTGAATCTGTCGAACGTTTTGACATCGCCAACTTGAACCATTGAAGATTTGCTTTCATTAAAGGCGGCCTCAGTTTCAATAAACTTAGGAGACAAATAAACTTTGTAGTCAGGCCCTGGTGCCAGTTCACCTTCAAAAACGATAGACGAGTTACTCACTGAAACTTGCCCTTCGCCCCAATGCAGAAAATCACTGTCTGCCCTATCGCGACTGAAAGTTCCAGAATACACCGCCTGATTTGCAACGGCTTGAACAGAGCTTACCGAGGGAGAGTTAGGTTGGATAAGAATTGGTAGCATGTAAATGCCGAGCGCAAAACCAATAGCGCCAGTACCCAAATGGGTGAAAAGTAAGAATAGTTTTTTCATAACGGTATCCCTTTGTTATTTTTCTCAGTATTACGGAATACTAACGAGAATACAAAGGGATACAATGAATTATACAGAAATATTATTGATAGCGTTGCGCCGTTTTCTCACTGAGCTTAACAATAACATTCACAGCCTGTTCCATGCCCTGTATAGAAATAAACTCGTGAATGCCATGGAAATTATAGCCCCCGGTAAAAATATTCGGGCATGGTAACCCCATAAACGACAATCTAGCGCCATCCGTCCCACCACGTATCGGTTTAATTTGCGGCTGTACATCGCATTCGATCATAGCTTGCTTAGCTAACTCAATAATGTGCTGATGAGGCTCAACCATTTCTTTCATATTGAAGTAGCTATCAGTAAGTACTAATTCCACATGCCCTTTCTCGAGATGTTCGTTCAGTTCATCCACTTTTTGCTGCATGAATACCTTACGTGCTTGTACACCTTCACGCTCAAAGTCGCGAATGATATAGCCCAGTTCAGAACGAGCGACACCCATTTCCGCTGACTTCAAATGATAGAAACCTTCATAGCCTTCAGTGCGTTCCGGTGTTTGCTCAGCTGGCATCATCAGCTGAAATTTAGCCGCAATGTTCATTGAATTGACCATTTTCCCTTTCGCTGTGCCCGGGTGAACGTTAGTACCATGGCAAATAACGTCGGCGCTGGTTGCATTAAAGTTTTCGTATTCAAGCTCACCCATGGGTCCACCATCAATGGTATACGCCCACTCAGCGCCAAACTTGTCTACGTCGAATAGATTAGCGCCTCGGCCAATCTCTTCATCAGGCGTAAACCCAACACAAATGTCCCCATGTTTAATTTCTGGATTCGCGATTAGAATGTCGATGGCTGTCAGTATTTCTGCGATTCCCGCCTTGTTATCCGCCCCCAATAAGGTTGTTCCATCTGTCGTAATCAGGCTATGACCATACAAGCTATTTAGATCTGAATATTGCTCAGGCGAGAGTACTTCTCCGCTGTCACCCAGCTGAATCACCTGCCCTTGATAGTCCGAGATGATCTGTGGCTTCACGTTCTTCCCCGAAGCATCAGGCGCGGTATCCATATGCGCTATAAATCCAATAGCTGGTACGCTGTGCTCAACATTGCTCGGCAGTAGCGCAGTCAAATAGCCATTTTCGTCTAAACATACATTCTCAAGGCCAAGCTCCAACAATTCTTTTTTTAGTTCTTCGGCCAGTACCAATTGCCCTGAAGAACTTGGGCAATGAGAGTTAGAAGGATTAGATTGAGTATCGAAGGTAACGTAACGAATAAAGCGGTCGACAAGATTTTTCATATACAACTCACATACTTAATTTGAAGACAGACAACCAATGAATTAACTTCCTTTTGTATCATTTGGGGATGATTCATTGGTGAACTGCCAACAGACTACGCCGATAGCAAATGAATATTTTGCGCTATATCAGTTTTATTGGTGATGAATGAAATTCGATGCCTATACTTATTTTAAGGGTTCACGTCAGTTTTTCTTCTATATCGGGGATGAGATCATCAAGTTTCGTTACTTTCTACGCCCTTGCTATTCCACCTAATAAAAATTGAAAGTGGATGATGATCGCCTATTCATGTTCATACAACATGTCCCCAACGTTCAAATAGGGTTGAATCATGACTATCAATAAATACTATGTCTTTAAGCCCCAAGCACTAGACAAACAAACCAACCAAAACCACGAAGTTAAAACCGATAAAGAAATGAAGCGGCAGCAAGCCGTCAAACAAGCGCAAAGCGAAGGCGGTATCGATAAGTAACCTTCTATGAGCCTTCCCGCACTAGACCCAGTCGAGTAGCAGCCAATCCTCACTGGGTTTATTTTCATTTGTATCAAGGAATGATTTCATGCGATGGCAATTTATGTTAATAATTTGTATTCCTAATCCAACGAACTCAAGAAGTTACTCATGCACTCCGGCATGACAATGATGACTTCACTCTCAAAGGGATCTCATACATGGAATACTCTCGCCTAGGAAGCAGCAACGTCTCTGTTTCGCGCATCTGTTTAGGTAGTATGACTTGGGGGCTTCAGAACACCCAACAACAAGCTGACGAGCAAATTGAATTCGCGCTCAGTCAGGGCATTAATTTCATCGACACTGCGGAAATGTACGCGGTTCCACCTTCACCGGATACCTACGGAAAGACTGAAACCATTATTGGTAATTGGCTCGCAAGAAACCCCTCTCGCCGTAAAGATATCGTTATCGCAACTAAGATTGCAGGGGCCGGTTTACCATGGGTGAGAGACGGAGGCCCAATTACCGGACAAACCGTTATCGAAGCAGTTGATGCTTCTTTAAAGCGCTTACAAACCGATTATATCGACCTTTACCAACTTCATTGGCCAAATCGCACCTCGCCTCACTTTGGTAAACATTTCCCTAACCAATTCAAGTTCAGCGAGATCAACAATCAAGAACACGAAGCTCAGATGCTTGATATTCTTCAAGGGTTAGCAACCTGCGTAAAAGCAGGCAAGATCCGCCACTGTGGCTTATCTGACGATACGACGTGGGGAATCAACACTTACTTAAAGCTAAGCGAAAAACACGATCTACCTCGTATGGTTTCGATTCAAAATGAATTTAGCTTACTCCACGCAAAAGATTGGCCTTACTTGATTGAGAATTGTGTCCATGAAGACATCGCTTACTTGCCTTGGTCACCACTCGCGGCAGGCAGTTTAAGTGGTAAATACTTAAATGGTGCTCGCCCTGAAGGCTCGCGTTGGACATACATGCAGCGCAAAGGTATTTTCCGCGACACACCACTCGCCAACCTCGCGATTAAAGGCTATGTTGATGTGGCTCACGCACACGGTTATACACCAAGTCAGTTAGCCTTAGCATGGTGTGACCAAGTCGATGGTGTCACTTCAACGATTATTGGCGCTACCAACATGGATCAGCTGAAAGAAAACATTGCTGCTTTCTCTAAGCCATTAAGCGATGAAATTATCACCGACATCAACACTGTATTTAAACAATACCCAGTGCCTTATTAAGCACATACCTAAGAATTCACAGCGCACCACTCGTGCGCTGTGCGTTGCTTAACCACCCTCTACGATATTTAACCAAACTCCTTCTACATCCCTTTTGGTCTTATGAGGTTTACTCTATAATGCCCTCGTTTTCTTCTGGGATAACCCTCAATACCTTGGATACTTTCATGATTTCAAAAAACCAACTCAAACTACTTCGTGCTCTCGGCCAAAAGAAACAGCGTAAAGCGCATGGTTTGTTTTTAGTCCAAGGTGAGAAAAACGTACTCGAATTGGCAACCAGCCAACTGAACGTAAAACAGATTTTCGCTACCAGTGAATTCCTTCAAGAAAACAGCAATGATCTTAAGCAATTTGAGTGCATTGAAGCGTCGCTGGACGAGCTAACCAAGGCAAGTACATTAGTGAGCAACAACGCCGCCATCGCAGTCGTTGAGATCCCACAAGTAGAGCTGCCTCCAGCTCAAGGATTAATGATCGCTTTGGATGGCGTATCAGACCCGGGCAACTTAGGTACGATTATCCGTGTCGCCGACTGGTACGGAATCAAGCACATTGTGGCAAGCAGTGATTGCGCAGATCCGTATAATCCAAAAACAATCAGTGCGACTATGGGTAGCTTTGGCCGCGTTCACGTAAGCCAAACAGATTTGCCAAGCTATTTAGACAGCGCAGACTTACCGGTTTACGGAGCCTTTCTTGAAGGCGAAAGCGTTCATAAAACCAGTTTTTCAGCTGAAGGCATTCTTCTAATGGGCAGTGAATCTCATGGAGTTAGAGCAGAAGCTGCAAAATACGTGACTGACAAGATCACTATCCCTGCATTTGGCGGAGCTGAGTCATTAAATGTTGCAATGGCGACAGGCATTATTCTTGATAACTTACGCCGTCAACATAGCTAATCGCTCAGAGTAACGCTGCTGAGAACCAACTAGCCCTCAAAATTCAGATTCAACAAAAAAGGCGTAATGAATAATTCATTACGCCTTTTTTAAATTCAGTTTTTCAACTACTTTTCCAGCATATCGAGCTTGTCTGGCACACCATTCCACTTAGCAGCTTCTTCCATCGCTGGCTTAACTTCAGTCTGTACAGGCCAAATTTCAGCTAACTCTGCATTAAGCTCAATGTATAACTGTTGATCTTCAGGAACTTCGTCTTCTTGGAAAATAGCTTGAGCGTCACATTCAGGTACACATAAGCCGCAATCAATGCATTCAATCGGGTTGATCACCATGAAGTTAGGGCCTTCATGAAACGCATCCGCCGGGCATACCGCCACGCAGTCAGTGTATTTACATTGTATACAGTTATCGCCTACGACAAACGCCATGATACTCAGCTCTTAAGTTAGTCAAAATTGAAGAATGGGGATAATACTCATCCCAAAACAAAATTCAACTTTATCCCGGATGAATATTCAGCCAAATAGCCTTATGTTTTCAATTTAGTATGACAGATAAACCAAATTCTCGTAAAATGCGCGCCATTGTGAGCTCTACCCTCAACTTTTATTTGGGGCGTTTGGCTAAGACACCTATTAAAACGAGACATCTGCATGATACGTTTAACCGAAATCAAACTTCCTCTCGATCACGAAGAAGGCGCTATTTCAGCAGCAATTATCAAAAAGTTAGGCATCACCGCCGAACAACTTTTATCTTTCAATGTGTTCAAACGTGGCTACGATGCTCGTAAGAAAACCAAAATTCTTCTTATCTACACACTAGATGTTGAAGTAGAAAATGAAGCCGCTCTTCTTGAAGAATTCATCAGTGACCCGCACGTAAAAGTAACGCCAGATATGGAATACAAGTTCGTTGCTCAAGCTCCAGCTAAGCAAACCGAGCGTCCAGTTGTTATCGGCTTTGGCCCTTGTGGTTTATTCGCAGGTTTAGTACTAGCACAAATGGGCTTCAATCCGATCATTGTAGAGCGTGGCAAAGAAGTTCGTGAGCGTACTAAAGACACATTTGGCTTCTGGCGTAAACGCACACTAAACACAGAATCTAACGTTCAGTTTGGTGAAGGTGGTGCAGGAACATTCTCTGACGGCAAGCTATACAGCCAAGTAAAAGACCCAAAACACTACGGCCGTAAAGTTATTGAAGAGTTCGTAGCTGCTGGCGCTCCTGAAGAAATTCTATATGTTAGCAAGCCGCACATCGGTACTTTCAAGCTTGTAACCATGATTGAGAAAATGCGTGCGAAAATCATCGAGCTAGGTGGTGAGATCCGCTTTAGCACTCGCGTCGATGATATTCACATGGATGATGGTCAAATCACTGGCTTAACGCTTTCTAACGGTGAAGAAATCAAAACTCGTCACGTGGTATTGGCCGTTGGTCACAGTGCTCGCGATACGTTCGAAATGCTGCATGATCGTGGTGTTTACATGGAAGCGAAGCCTTTCTCTGTAGGTTTCCGTATCGAGCATAAGCAATCAATGATCGATGACGCTCGCTTTGGCCCAAACGCAGGTAACCCAATCTTAGGTGCTGCAGACTACAAACTGGTTCACCACTGTAAAAATGGCCGCACTGTTTACAGCTTCTGTATGTGCCCGGGTGGTACTGTGGTTGCCGCAACTTCAGAAGAAGGCCGCGTCGTAACCAATGGTATGAGCCAATATTCGCGTGCAGAGCGTAATGCGAACAGCGCTATCGTTGTCGGCATTGACCCAGACCGTGATTACCCAGGCGACCCACTAGCAGGTATTCGCTTCCAACGTGAACTTGAAACTGGTGCTTACAAGCTTGGTGGTGAAAACTACGACGCTCCAGCTCAAAAAATTGGTGATTTCTTAAAAGGCGCCACTCCAAGTGAAGTTGGCGACGTCAAACCATCATTTACACCAGGCATCCACTTAACAGATATCTCAAAAGCGCTGCCAGATTTCGCGATTGAAGCAATCCGTGAAGCGATCCCTGCGTTTGAGAAGAAAATTAAAGGCTTCTCTACACCAGATGGCCTACTAACAGGTGTTGAGACTCGTACGTCTTCACCAGTATGTATTAAACGTGGCAAAGACTTCCAAAGCATCAACTTAAAAGGCTTCTTCCCAGCAGGTGAAGGCGCGGGTTATGCGGGCGGAATCTTATCTGCAGGCATCGATGGGATCAAAGCAGCAGAAGCGTTAGCGCTATCAATGGTTGAGCAAGCTAACGAAGCTTAATCAAACATGATAAAAAAGGGCGTTCAATCGAACGCCCTTTTTCTATCTTTATTATATTTTCTAAATCGTTACTTCAAATCACCGTAGCGTTCTAAATAAAGCACTGTTGCAGCAGTACGTGATGGTACTTGTAACTTCTTCAATAAGCTCTTCATGTGAACTTTCACCGTAGATTCAGAAATGAACAAGTGATCAGCTATTTGCTTATTTCGGTAACCTTTCGCTACTTCTTGCAGAATCTGCATTTCACGCTCAGTTAGTTGCTCAAAGATATCTTCACGGTTTTCATTGTCGGCTAAGTACTTCGCCACTACGCTGCTATAAGCTTTATCACCACTGTGAGCCTGTTTAAGTAAATCGATTAGCTCATCTGGCTCGGTATCTTTTAACAAGTAACCATCCGCGCCAGCTTTTACAATAGCTTCAATATCTGCAGGGCTATCAGAAACCGTCAAAATTACTATGTTTGCATTGGATCCGTCTGTACGTAGCGCTTTTAAAGTATCAAGGCCAGACATCCCTTTCATATTGAGATCCAGAAGAATTAAATCTGGATCTTCTTCGTGCGCTAAAGCGACAGCTTCGCTTCCGTTGCTTGCTTCAGCTATCACATCAAATTCATCTTCAAAACTCAGTAGTTGGCTAATACCACGACGCATTAACGGGTGATCATCCACCAGCATTACTTTACATATCGTCAAACTTAGATTTCCTTCAAACTTTTATACTTCAAAATTACTTTGCAGCCTTTACCCTTAGCCGCATCAATTGTTAGGTCACCATTAAGCCTTGCCGCACGTTCCTGCATGATACTCATCCCGTAGTGGTTCAATTTCGAATCACTTGGGTCAAATCCATCTCCGTTATCTTTTATTTCTACGAGTACATCACCCTCTTCATCAAGACAACAAACATCAATCGAACTCGCATTCGCATGTTTAATCGAATTCATAGTTGCTTCTCGAATCAGTTGAAGTAAATGTACTTGCCTGTGAGCGTCTAGCTCAATTGACGATAAATTATTTATTAGAGTTATTTTTGCATCCGTTCTTTCATTTAATTGTTCTAACATATCGCTCAGCGCTTCACCAAAGCTTCCTTCTTTAATTGATAACCTGAACGTAGTTAATAGCTCTCGCAGCTGCGTATAAGCGCCTGAAAGGCCATCATTGATTTCTAGAGCAATTTGCTCGGTTTGCTGAACGTGTTTATGTTCGGGCAATTTTCCAATTACACGCTTAAGCAGAGTGATCTGAATTTTCAAATAAGACAAAGACTGAGCAAGAGAATCATGCAGCTCGCGAGCGATCGTGGCACGCTCTTCCATCAACAGTAATTGCTCTGCTTTCTTCTGAGCATGATTATAGTAAATAGCTCTCGATAAAATCTGTATAAAGTTACCAATCAACGCATTTTCTTCGGGTTGCTCGTTATAAGAACAATACAAGTAACCCAGATGAGTATCATCGAGCTTCAAAGTATATTTCTGTTCATAATCTTTCACATCAATACCTTCATCTAGAATCAGGGCTCGTCCGCCTACATCCTCTATCTCTAATCGAACAGAGTCGATACTCTCTAGAGTGACTAAATACTGAAGAATCGCTCGGAAGTTATCAGGGTTAATTCTAGCTGCGGTCAGTTCTTGTGAAGAGTCATAAAGTACTTGTAGTGACTGATTAGCCTTTTGAAGTTTAAAGGTTTTCTCATTTACCGCTTGCTCCAAGTCTCGGTAAAGAATGCCTAAATCTTGGGCCATCGAGTTAAAAGTTTTGGTCAAGATCCCCATTTCATTGCTGCTCGTAACCTCTAGCTGCACATCAAAATCTTGATTCTTGATTCGCTGACTCGCTCCAACCAAAGCATGCAATGGTTTAACAACCTGTTTACGTACAAAGTGAACAACAAATAAAGAAATGACAAGAATGCCACCTAATCCTAGACCGCCAACCCAAGCTAATTTGATTAATTTTTGCTCAGAAAATTGCTGAAGTTTAAAAACAAAACCATCAATTTCAGACACAAAATTGGCCACAATAATCAAATAGTAGTCTCTTTGGTCACTTTCTAAGACGGCTTTCAACTCATGCCAACGGACAATAATTCGGTAGTAATCTTGAGTAATATCAGAAGGTACGTCCCAATCTTGTAGGTTCTTCATTGACGGAGAATAAAGTGAACTCTCAAACTGGCGAATATGAGACGAGTAATCCATTGATTTTATTTGTATATCATGAGCTAAGCGGTAACTTTGCATTCGCATCGAGCCCGCAACGTTGACCGCCTCAGCATCATTCAAACTCGACGCCAACGTAAAAATAGCAAACCCTGTCGTAGCGACAGAAAGCATCAAAATCAGTAGAAGGGACTTCGCTATCGTGCTTGTTACTGATGAAACTTGGTTCATAATTTAGGAGAGATTCCTAGGTTTATTTAGATGAAAAACAACAGATTATGAGGAGTAAGCGTCACCCTACCTTTTCAATATGTGATCAACGGCCTAATGATTTATTGATCTAAAACAATCTTGTCTGGCATTAACCCTTAGGGGGTATTTATACAATTATTTCTAAAATTACACTACCTGTGAAAATTAATTAAAGCTTATTAATGGCTTAGCGTCACATTTCGTTAACAACGATTCGCGTTTTTTGAGCAATGCTCCAGCGAAATAATGTTTGTACGCTATATTGATAAAGGCCATGTTTAAAAATTGGAAGAGTTAAGTGGTTGACTTAACAAGAAGACGATTATTTTCCCGCAGGAAAGTCGACGAAAGTCTGATTCGCCTGCCGTGGATAAAAAAGCGCAGTACATTTACAGATGATTGTACGCGATGCGGAAAGTGCATTGAAGTATGTGAAACAAAAATCATTGTTATCGGTGATGGCGGTTTTCCTACAGTCGACTTTAATAAAGATGAGTGCACGTTTTGTTATCAGTGTGCCGATGTATGTCCTGAACCCATTTTTTCCGACATGCAAGAGACTCCTTGGCCTGCTAAGGCATCTATCAACGATGAGTGTCTCGCAAACAAAAACGTTGAATGCCGCAGCTGCGGTGACATGTGTGAGCCAATGGCCATACAGTTTCAACTGAGAGCCGGTGGTGTGGCTTTACCCAAAATAGAAATAGATGAATGTAGTGGTTGTGGAGCGTGCGTTGCAGTGTGCCCTACTTCAGCAATTCTTGTGAGCAATAATTAAAAATAACGAGAGCAACTTATGGCACTAAATGAAGTGCACATTTCAAGTTTAGTCGTACATGTGAGCCCAGAGCACCTCACTGAAATCAAAGCGGAAATCGAAAAATTCGATAATGCAGAGATTTACGGTGATAGCCCTGAAGGCAAAATCATTGTGGTACTGGAGACGGAAAACCAAGGTTTTGTCACTGATACCATCGACGCGATAAATAATTTAACGAACGTTCTGGGTACAGCTTTGGTTTATCACCAAATCGAAACTGGCTTAGACGATATAGATTCAGACACTGGAAGTAACAATTCTCAAATCGAGGGTGAAGTATGAAAATGACAAGACGTGCATTTGTGAAAGCAAATGCAGCAGCATCAGCGGCAGCAGTAGCAGGCGTTTCATTGCCAGCGACAGCAACCAACCTGATAGCAAGTTCTGACCAAACAAAGATTACTTGGGACAAAGCGCCTTGTCGTTTTTGTGGTACAGGTTGTTCAGTACTTGTTGGTACACAAAATGGTAAAGTTGTGGCAACTCAGGGTGACCCTGAAGCGCCAGTAAACAAAGGTCTTAACTGTATCAAAGGTTACTTCCTTTCAAAAATCATGTACGGCAAAGATCGTCTTGAGCAGCCTCTGCTTCGTATGAAAGATGGCAAGTACCATAAAGATGGCGACTTCGCTCCAGTAGATTGGGACACCGCTTTCGACGTAATGGCTGAAAAGTGGAAACAGGCTCTGAAAGACAAAGGTCCAACAGGCGTTGGTATGTTCGGTTCTGGCCAGTGGACAGTAATGGAAGGTTACGCTGCGGCTAAAATGATGAAAGCGGGTTTCCGCTCAAACAACATCGATCCTAACGCTCGTCACTGTATGGCTTCAGCTGTTGGTGCATTCATGCGTACTTTCGGTATCGATGAGCCAATGGGTTGTTACGACGATTTTGAACACGCAGATGCATTCGTACTGTGGGGTTCAAACATGGCAGAAATGCACCCAGTATTATGGACTCGTATTACTGACCGACGTTTAAGCCACCCACACGTAAAAGTAAACGTACTGTCTACTTACTACCACCGTTCATTTGAGCTTGCTGACAAAGGTTACATTTTCGAACCACAATCTGACCTAGCAATTGCGAACTTCATCGCTAACTACATCATCCAGAACGATGCAGTTAACTGGGACTTCGTTAACAAGCACACAAACTTCAAGCAAGCGACGACCGACATTGGTTACGGCCTGCGTGACGACGATCCTCTACAACAAGCCGCTGCTAACCCTAACTCGGGTAAAATGTCTTCTATCTCATTCGATGAGTACAAGAAGTCTGTAGCGCCTTACACCGTTGAAAAGGCTTCTGAGTTGTCAGGTGTTGCTGAAGACAAGCTCATTGAGCTTGCTAAGCAATACGCAGATCCAAACATTAAAGTGATGTCTCTATGGACTATGGGTATGAACCAACATACTCGTGGTGTATGGATGAACAGCCTTGTTTACAACATCCACCTTCTAACAGGTAAGATTGCGACTCCAGGTAACAGCCCGTTCTCACTAACAGGTCAACCTTCAGCTTGTGGTACTGCGCGTGAAGTAGGTACATTCTCACACCGTCTACCAGCAGATATGGTCGTTGCTAATCCTAAGCACCGTAAAATTGCTGAAGATATCTGGAAACTACCAGAAGGCACTATCCCACCTAAGCCTGGTGCTCACGCTGTTGTTCAAGATCGTATGCTTAAAGACGGTAAGATCAACGCTTACTGGGTAATGTGTAACAACAACATGCAAGCTGGTCCAAACATCAACGAAGAACGTCTTCCAGGTTACCGTAACCCTGAAAACTTCATCGTGTGTTCAGACCCATACCCAACAGCTACCGCTCAAGCTGCTGACTTGATTCTTCCTACAGCAATGTGGATCGAAAAAGAAGGCGCTTACGGTAACGCAGAGCGTCGTACTCAAGCTTGGTACCAACAAGTTAAAACCGTCGGTAACGCGAAGTCTGACCTTTGGCAGATTATGGAGTTCTCTAAGCGCTTCACAATTGAAGAAGTTTGGGGCGAAGACCTACTTGCAAAAGCACCTGAGTACCGCGGTAAAACTATGTACGACATGCTGTTCAAAAACGGTCAAGTCGACAAGTTCCCTATCGAAGAGGCTCGTGAACTTAACGATGATGCGCACGCTCAAGGTTTCTATGTTCAGAAAGGTCTATTCGAAGAATACGCTGCATTTGGTCGCGACCACGGTCACGATTTAGCACCATACGATGTTTACCACACTGTACGTGGCTTACGTTGGCCTGTAGTTGATGGCAAAGAAACACTTTGGCGTTACAAAGAAGGTTCAGATCCATACGCTAAGAAAGGTTCTGGTTGGGACTTCTACGGTAAGCCAGATGGTAAAGCTCTGATTATCTCGGCTCCATACGAAGCGCCACCTGAAGCTCCGGATTCTGAGTTCGACATGTGGCTATGTACTGGCCGTGTTCTTGAGCACTGGCATACAGGTACTATGACACGTCGTGTACCAGAGCTATACAAAGCAGTACCGGATGCTCTGTGTTACATCCACCCTGCTGACGCCAAAGCTCGTGGCTTACGTCGTGGTGATGAAGTTCTTATTGAGAACAAACGTGGTGAAGTACGTGTACGTGTTGAAACACGCGGCCGTAACCGTCCACCGCAAGGCTTGGTATTCGTACCATTCTTTGATGCACGAATCCTAATTAACAAACTGATCTTGGATGCAACGGATCCACTGTCTAAACAGACGGATTTCAAGAAGTGTCCTGTGAAGATCACTAAAGTTTCTTAATTGAACACTTATTCGTTAAGCAAGAATTAATGCTCGGGCTGCCGATTCCTATTGCAGCCCAATCAAAGAATTAGCCATTAGGCGGAGAAATTGATATGAAAAAACTGATTACTGCCCTACTGTCAGTTGGTTTGTTACTAACAGGCGTAGCTCAAGCTGAACTTGAAAACCCAGGCGGCATCGGTGGTGTTGAATCACTACGTGGTGCATCAGAGTTAGAAGCGACTCGTGCCGCTGACGACTTCAAAAAATTCCCACGAGATCAAGTGCTTGATAGCGAATACGTATATCAGCCACCACTAGTGCCTCATACTATTCGTAGCTATGAAGTATCTCTAAACGCAAACAAATGTCTGGCTTGTCATAGCTGGAAGAATGCTAAAGAGATGGGCGCAACCAAAATTAGTGTAACTCACTATGTGAACCGTGAAGATGCAGTACTGGCGGACGTATCACCACGTCGTTACTTCTGTCTTCAGTGTCACGTACCTCAAGCAGCAGCTAAACCTCTGGTTGAGAACGAATTCAAACCTGTTGATTCGTTACGCTAATCGTAGCCGCATAGTAGAGAGGCTATTATATGAAATTACTTAAAGCGTTTTGGAAACGATTAGCAACCCCGAGTAAAGCAGCCGTTGGTGTTGTGTTATTCATGGGCTTCGCCGGTGGTTTGTTATTCTGGGGTGCATTCAACACGGGTATGGAAGCAACAAACTCGGAAGAGTTCTGTTCTGGCTGTCACGCTCCGATTGTACAAGAAATCCAAGAAACGATTCACTACTCAAACCGTTCTGGTGTTCGTGCTATCTGTTCTGATTGTCACGTACCTCACGAATGGACAGACAAAATTGTACGTAAGGTACAAGCATCAAAAGAGCTTTTTGCTTACTTTGTGCTTGATACTATTGGTACAGAAGAGAAGTTTAAAGAGCGTCGCGCACATTTGGCCGAAAGGGAGTGGGCTCGATTCAAAAACAATGATTCTCTAGAATGTCGTAACTGTCACCAGTTTGATTACATGGATTTCTCTGAACAAAGCCCACGTAGTGCTAAACAGCACTCTACGGCACTTGCTTCAGGTGAGAAGACCTGTGTGGATTGTCACAAAGGTATCGCCCATAAACTACCCGACATGCACGGTGTAGAAGGCTGGCAATAAGGAGCCCTTGAAATGAGTACATTAGAGAGTTTTATTTGGCATTTCCTTGGCTATAGCGCCATGCCAGTAATTATCCTTACAGGCTTTGCCGTTGTTGCTGGATTCTCTGTTTGGCTTCTTTCTCTTGGTAAAGACAAAGAAATCGACTAGAAAGAAATTAGTCAACTTTTGCCTATTATGCTGACACTAAAAAGCCACTGTATACAGTGGCTTTTTTATTACCTGAATATTATAAAGACACGCTTATTCGACAATTGGCAGCACTTGTTTTACGTAATTGCCAGGCGCTTGACCTATCACAGGATTTAGCTCAGACCCTCGATTAAATGGTTCTACAGGCTCGTTAGATTCAAAGCCCTGTAACCATTGATCCCAGTGTGTCCACCATGACCCCTCTTTGTGGCTAGCGTTTGTTAACCACTCCTCTGCAGAATCATCCAAATTATCGTTCAACCAATAGCCATATTTGTTTTTATCAGGGTGATTCACAATACCCGCAATATGACCGGATTCCCCCAGAACAAATGTCTTATTGCCACCTGTATTGAGTGCACCACGGTAAGTCCCTTGCCAAAGCGCAATATGATCTTCTTTCGTAGAGATAAAGTAGCTTGGGATTTTAATCTTATTCAGATCAATCCACACTCCGCCAACCTTAACGCCTTTCTCTTGAACTAATTTGTTCTCAAGGTACAAATCACGTAATAAGAAGTTATGACATTTCGCTGCAACGTTCGTGCTATCACTATTCCAGTACAAGAGGTCGAAGTCCATTGGACTACTGCCCTTCAAATAGTTATCGACATAGTAGTTCCAGTACAGGCTGTTTTCTCGCAGTAAGCTGAAAGTAACACTCAGTGAACGCCCATCCATGAAACCTTTCGACGTATTCTGTTTTTCGATAGCACTAATAATTGTGTCGTTGACGTAAGCACCGACTTCTCCCGGTTGTGAGAAATCTAGTAACGTTGTAAAGAATGTCGCGGTCTTAATGCGTTTCTTCATACGTTTCGCTGCATAGTAGGCAACAGTAGACGCCAGCACTGTCCCGCCAATACAATAGCCAGCAGCATTGATCTGCTCTTTGCCGGTAATGTCTTCGATAGCAGATACTGCTTTCACCACCCCTTCCGTCACGTAATCACCAAATTCAACATCTTTCTGTTGTTGACCTGGATTGCGCCAAGACATCATAAACACACTGTGGCCCTGCTCTAGTAACCAGCGCACCATAGAGTTCTTCTCACGAAGATCTAGGATGTAATATTTATTGATGAATGGCGGGACAATTAGAAGCGGTGTAGCGTTAACTTGAGATGTTTTAGGGTGATACTGAATAAGTTCGAATAGATCATTCTTAAATACCACGTCGCCCTCGGTATTTGCGACATCTTGACCAAGCTTAAATGCGTTGCTGTTAGTCATTCGGATCTTAAGAATATCGGCACTCGATTCTACATCAGCTCGAAGTTGCTCCAGTCCGTCTAGCAAGTTTTCACCATTTCGTTCTAGAGTTAGTTTTAGTAGCTCTGGATTGGTAGCAATGAAATTACTTGGTGATAAGGCATTGATGGCTTGGCGAGAGAAAAAAGCAACGCGCTCTTTCGTTTTCTCATCGATGCCTTCAATCGAATTAATGGTTTCTAAGTAGCTTTTGCTAAACAGGAGATAAGATTGCTTAATGAAACTATAGAAAGGGTCGTTTTTCCATGCTTCGTCGATGAAGCGTTTGTCACTACGATCTTCTGCAATGACACTTTCGGTATTTCCCATCAGTACAGCATTTTGCCAAATTTGTAGTTGCTGTTCCCACCATTGTGATTGCAGTTTGAGTAAGTCGGTAGGTTGATTGATTGCTTGTTCGAATATCTTTGATGCATCATCAAAGTTTAATTCTTGCATTGCTTGGTTGAGAGGCGACTGGGCGGCTTCCTTGCTTTGCTCAAAATTGGTCCACCATTGCTGGTTTGTTTGTTGAAGTTTAACAAGGTAGTCCGAAAAGAGGTGTTGAAACATAACATGACTCCAATAATCGGAAAATCGCCACCAAGCAGCACTTACCAAGAAGTACTGGCTTGATGGCGATTAAAATTTATGCTGGTGTAGCTGTCTTCAAGTTTTCTGTTGTTAGCGTTTCAACGTCTTCTTTGAACTCTTTAGCTACTGCTTGTAGCTTAGTGCTATCGCTCATCATTTGCTGAGATAGCTGGCTAAGAACAGCAAGCTGCTGGCTATTAAACGCAGCCAGGCCCGTCGCATCTTTGATATCCGTTACCGCTTTCATCTGCGCTAAGCCCATATCTGTGTATGTTTTCATCGCGTTCATTTGCAATTCAGTGATTGTTTGAACGTTCTTAGCTACAAGCTTGTTGAACTTAAAGTACGGTTCAAATTGCTTTTCAGTTTGGTCTGTGAAAGTTTTAAAAATGTCCGTGTACATAAGTCACTCCTGGTAGTTACATATAAAGTTAATTAAATTCTGTCTTACAATTTCAACAGTCTTACTTAAGCATTCACGCCTTTAAGTACTACTGCCGTCCCCATTCCTCCACCAACACAAAGCGAAGCAACACCATATTGAGTCTGGTTGCTGATCATTTCATGGATTAGAGAAACGATAATTCTGTTTCCTGATGCGCCTAATGGATGGCCCAATGCGATTGCTCCACCATTCACATTCACTTTTGGTTTAAAGCTGTCCATTGGTAAGTCATGCTTTTCTGCAAGCTGACGTACTACGCCCAAAGCTTGTGCTGCGAATGCTTCGTTTAACTCAAACAAGTCGATATCTTTCAAAGCTAGATCCGCTTTCTCAACGGCTTTAGTCACAGCTTCGACAGGCCCTAGTCCCATTAGCTTAGGGTCTAACCCAGACTGAGCGTAAGAAGTCAGTTCGACGAGCGGTGTTAGCCCGTATTTTTCAACAGCCGACTCTGAAGCCAGAATAATTGCGCTTGCGCCATCGTTGAGACCAGAGGCATTACCAGCTGTCACACTGCCTTCACGGTCAAAAGCAGGACGTAGCTTAGATAAACCTTCAAAAGTCGCATCGGCTTTCGGATACTCATCAGTGTCAAAGGTGATGGTTTTCTTACGCTGTTTAACTTCGACAGGCACGATTTGGCTAACGAACTTCCCAGCTTCAATAGCAGCAGTTGCTTTTTGTTGGCTTTCTAATGCGTAGGTGTCTTGATCGTGGCGAGAAATGTCTAAAGAATTAGCGATATTTTCGGCAGTAACACCCATGTGGTAGTTGTTAAAGGCGTCTGTAAGTCCGTCGTTGATCAGCAGATCTGTCATCGAAATACCACCCATCTTATGCCCATTACGAATGCTCGCTGGAACAATAAATGGAATTTGAGACATCACTTCGACACCAGCCGCTACTACAACTTCTGCGTCTTGGCTCTTGATATGAGAAGCAGCGTCCATCACAGATTTCATGCCGCTTCCACAAATCATGTTTACGCCATAAGCAGGGACTTCTTCAGAGATACCTGCAGCTAAAGAAGCTTGTCTTGCTACGCCCATTCCTTGACCAGCAGAAATAACATTGCCAACAATCACTTCATCGATCAGCTCGGCTGGCAGGTCCACCGAATCCATTGCACCTTTAATGGCAACACCGGCTAAATCACCCGCTGTAATGTCTTTTAATGTTCCTGTAAATGAACCGAGGGGCGTTCTTTTTGCAGCAACGATAAATACTTTTTCCATGATTTAATTCCTTGTATGAAGCGATGCACTATTAGTGCATGTATAAGCCGCCGTTTACTGACAGAGTCTCACCTGTGATATATGCGCCAGAGTCGCCAGCTAAAAAGCTAACGGCTTTACCGATCTCTTCAGGTGTAGCCAAACGTTTCATAGGAATTTGTGCTTTGATCGATTCAAGCACTTCAGGCTTCATTTGTTCGACCATTGGGGTTGCGGTATATCCTGGTGCAATAACGTTAACAGTTACTGCGCTTCTCGCGCCTTCAGCAGCAAGCGCCTTTGAAAAGCCAATCATTCCAGCTTTCGCCGCAGAATAGTTCGCTTGCCCGAATTGACCTTTCAAACCATTCACAGAGGAGATATTAATTACACGGCAATTGCCTTTTTCACACATTGCAGCAAATAAAGGCTGGGTAACGTTAAATACACTGTTTAAGTTAGTGTCAATCACCGCTCTCCAAGATTCAGCGTCCATTTTCTTGAACACGCTATCACGAGTAATACCGGCATTGTTTACAAGCACATCGATAGTGCCCTCTTCTTCCAGCAACTGACTTAAGCGCTCAGCACATTGCTCAGTATTAGTTACATCCAGTTCGAAAAGCCTAACCTGATCTTCAGTAAAACCCTTTTCTGTAAACCATTCCAATGCGCATTCGTAATTACCCGTGAAGTAAGTTGCAATTACTCTATATCCATCTTCAACCAGTTTTGAAGAAATAGCAGAACCAATTCCACCTTTTGACCCAGTAATTAAAGCAAGCTTTTTCATTTATGATTCCGTCCCTTACAAGCAGTTTAATAACACTTTCATTAATAAAACCTATTAACTAAACAGAATTAATTTTTATTATTATCAATCTGTTCAACTTCTACTAATTAAACTAACGGACTATTGTTACAATTCAAAAACAAATTTTCACGATATTCTAAAATAAGACTTCGATCCCATTAATATGAAATGTTGTATAATTGTAAACAGATTTAAGGTATTGATTTTAATAGGTATATTTTAAAAACATTTTCATCAACAGCCAGGTAACTCATTGAAACAAATCAATTTAAACATGTTGCGTATGCTTGTTGCAGTATTAATGTCATATTGCAGTCACTATCTATTAATAGAACAAATATCTATTGTTAGCCTAAAGTCATATTTACAATCTTATAGTTTATGCCTGCACTTAATTCGTAAAGATAAAAATCAAAACCATTTAGCCGTGTATATAACCAAGTTAAAAACATAAAAAAAACCTATTACTAAACGAGTAATAGGTTTCTATTTATGGGTGAGAATAATTACAACAGGGTTACTTTTACATATATAACATTAAACCTAAAGGACGAATGTTTCTTTACTTACGATATCGAGATAAATCTTATTCTCTAGTTTCATCCCACCGCAGTAAATAAAATAAACTTCTTTACCTTCATACTTTATAGATTTAACCCAACCACCTAGCTCTTCGAAATCCTCAGGTGAACAATCTCCCTTATTGAGTAGCTCTTGAGTGGCATCTCTGAATTGCTGTCGATATACCTTAAGATCATCGGATTGCTCTAAGTAAGAATCGAGAATCTCTAGGCCTTCTTCTTTGGATATAACAACTTCTTCATTACTTAAGCCTTCTAACGAGATCCACTCTGCGACTTCCATCCCACCTTCTTCAAAAACGATATAGTCAGAAATTCTCGCCCATTTATCTCTCTTTTCAAGAACCTCGACTTCTTCGCCTTTATACAAGTAACCTTCAATAACAGCATCTTCACTTGGATCACTTAGAATAGGTAATTTCCTTTCTTTGACAAAAAACTGAGTCATATTCTCAGACATAGACAGATCCATAATAGGCTTTTCATCCATGGCCCCGTCTTTTTGATCGTCAGTCATCATAGAAGATTCGTCTTCAGAACTTTCCATAGGCTCTTCTTTCATAAAGAAATAGTAGTACCCAGCTCCCCCTCCTCCTAGCAAAAGAAGGACTACGACTGCAATGATGATTTTCTTCATGATTCACTTAACCGTTTGTTTATCTTTATCAATTAAGTGTACATCAACTTATCCGACTGCTCATCTATACTAACTAGTGAAATAAATAAGTGAGATATGGCTCAATAAGACACTTGGGTAACTAATGGACAAACTGGCTCAATACATACCTATGATTTGGCTAACCTCTTTATCTTTTGTGTTTAGCCAGTTCACCTATGCTGAACACTGTAATGAGCAAGCATGGAACCATTTGCTGGACAAACAGCACCAAGTTGAGAATTGGTACAACCAAAATTCAATGGGCTTTAACGAACTGTTGTCACAACACGATGCGCAGGTGTTCATGAGCAAAGAGTTCACAGAGCAGGAACTAGCGACTTTTTGGCATCCAGACAAACGGGCATTCCACAAAAAGCTAAATGATCAAATTCAAAGTGCGATTTATTTGTCGGAGCTTATCTCTAGTCGTTCGCTCTTGATCACTGAAAAAATGGACGAGGTTTTAGGCCTAACCTTGGCATGGAAAAAAATCAGTATTCATTGCTTAAAGGCGAATTACCCAGTCAACTATCAAACCAGCTTAAGCAATATCCGCAGTTCAGAATCGCTTCAATCCGATTTATCCAACCTAAGAGATAAATACGATGTACTTGGCGCCCGCTACATCCAAGAAGCTAAAATCATCCAACAAACCAAACATTAACTCCGTTTTCTATCACTAAATTTGCGTTTATATATAATTTTAAACTATGTGTTCTAAACGGAACTTTGACGGTAATTATTGTTTCATTTATCAACAACTTGTTTAAGTTCCCATCAAAACCCAATAATAATTGCGATATACATCACAAATTGATTTACAGGGCTAAGAATTTTGTTATCATAAGATTTCATATAACTTAACAATAAATATTAATCTGGCTAGGTGTATGCAAAAAAACAAAGTTTTCAATCGCTTGAATGATATTGAGTGCCCGGTCGACGTAAAAGCTAAGCTTTTATCTGTTGTACAGCACATGGAAAAATTTGGTTCGGTAAGTGAACTAGAACTTTGCAAAATCTTTGGAGAAGTAATCTGGAACGATGGTAAGGACTACCATTCACATGCGTTTTCATTTCGTATTGATGAAGAAAAACGTCACTGTTTAATTTCTAGATTCAAGTACCACTAGAAACACCGAAAAAGGAGCTCTTTATGAGCTCCTTTTTTCATTACGTTACCCGCAGCAACACTACTGATAAATTGGTAACGGCGCGTTACCTTTCACTTGCCTTATCGCAAGATGTGTATGGATATCTTTCACGTTTTCAAGACGCTGGAGCTTTCGAGTAAATTCTTCGTACCCAGTAAGATCCTTACTGACCACTTCTAGCAAGTAATCATAGGCGCCGGAAACAACATGGCAACTAATCACTTCTTCCATCTGTACAATTGCACTTTCAAAGTTTTCAATTGACGTCACTTGGTGGTTATTCAAACTCACTTCAACAAAAACCGTCATCGCTATCCCAGCTTTGCCTCTTGATAGGCTTACTCGATATCCGCTGATAATACCTTGCTCTTCGAGCCTTTTTATCCGTCGCGCACAAGGTGAAGCCGAAAGACCAACCTCCTCTGCCAGTTGCGCTGTAGTGAGCCTTCCGTCCTTTTGCAGCAACGACAGTAAATGCAGATCTATTCTATCCATAAAAATTCCACTTTGATTATTTCCACCAACTTACAACATAAAATTGGTGGATTACACCCTAATAATTAAAATTATTATCACATTTGCCAACATAAACCCCACTAACAAAATCATAATATTCGCATCTACCACTAAAACTAATAACGTCGATGAAATACGGATATATGGCAATCTGCGTCACCCTTCTTCTTTGGGCTGGATTTTTTCTTTCCCTAAAAGGTGGTGCAAACTCGGATCTCACCCCAGCAGATATTGCGTTAACCCGCTTCGCCCTTCCCGCTTTATTACTCTTCCCTCTTGTATGGAAAAGCCGACAAGCCATACTAAATGTGCCTCTACGCTATTTAATTGGCATGTTCATTGGCTGCGGGCTTCCTTATCTACTCGTCGCTGGCTTTGCAATGAACTTCGTCCCCGTTGCTCACGGCAGTGCTTTAGTCCCAGGTACCCTACCTCTTTTTGTGACGGGTATTGCAGTGTTGCTGTTTAATCAGCCCTTAAGCAGTCACCGCGTTACAGGCTTAGTATTCATAGTGATTGGAATTGGGATTTTCTTAGCGACAAGTATCAACAGTTACGATTGGCAGCAAACTCAAGGTCACTTGCTGTTTTTGCTTGGCAGTTTAATGTGGGCGATATTTACGATCTCAGCGCGTGTTGCGAATTTGCACGCACTAGTGAGTGCAGGGTTTATCTCACTGGTTTCAACCCTAGTTTTATTTGTTTTAACCTTAACTGGTGTGCTTGATAGTCACCTCTATAAAACGTCAGTGAATGCTTGGCCAGTTGATGAGTTATTAGTCCATATATCATTACAAGGCGTTGGCGCTGGCTTAATTGCTGCATTCACCTATTTGTATGCGGTAGGCAAACTTGGTGCAGAGCGTTCAGCTGCGTTTGGCTCAGCGACACCTGCCATCGCAACACTGCTTGCCATACCAATTTTTGGGGAAGTTCCTGACCTTGAGACCTGGGCAGCGCTGTTCTTCATTTGTGTAGGTAGCTTAATTGCGAGCAACATATTTATGAAAGAAGATAGCTCACTGAATTATCAGCCGCCTAAAAATGCGTAAATATCACTAGAGCTGCTATCAATACTTAGTATGAATTTGGCCTGATGACTCTTATTTTGTAGTTAGGCCAAAACTCCATTACACTAGCGCCCCTTTTCTTCCTTGCAAAGAGACCAGCAATGCAACGCGATTACACGCTTAATAGTTTACTAACTATGCCACGCCATGAACTTGAAGAATTCAGCCTACGTATGATTCACCGCCTCGTTCCAGAAGAAGCGATGAACGAACTGTTTACGTTTGAGCAAGAAGAAATTACGAGCGAAGAACGCATGCAATCAGCGAAATTTGACGCTATGTTGCGAATGACGGCCATTGCATTGGGTGAAGTCAACCTAGCCTTCTCAGAATCTGAAAACTCTCAGCAAAACATAGAGCGTATGACTCGATTATTGCTTTGGCACTTCTATTCCATTTCCTTCAATTTAGAAGAAGCCATCGATTTGGAAACACACTGTGCCAAAGTCGAAGATATTTTAAAGAAAGCACCGACTGACGCTTTTGGTTGGGTGAAAGAACTGACAGAGCTTCTTCACTACTACGCTAAAGTAAATGAAGAGAAATCATAAATAATCAGACATTAAAAAAGCAGCCAACTAGGCTGCTTTTTGTTACCAGCGAATTCGCTTTAATTACGCGTAGTTCGCATCTACTAATTCGCTTGTTTCTACTTTCGTCACTTCAGCGCGGTTTTCTAACCAGGCTACCACTAGTGCTTTTTCTTCTTCAGTTACTGAGCGGTAGCGCTCTGTCGAACATAAGAAGCCTTCAAACAGTTCAAGGCCTCCACCACCGAAACACAGTTCAATGCTGTCGATGTAATCAATGAACTCATCAACGAACGAATCGTATGCATCGAAATCTTTGATCGAAGTAACGCAGCTTACTTCAAAACCTAGAATCGCAAACTCACCTAAATACAGCTTTTTGCGGATACGACGATTTTTATTGTCTAATTTATCTAGTTTCATGATGTTCTCACTTTCAGGTTTAGTACGGCATTTATACACGGTTTTCTGCAAATTCCAACGCCTTCGTTCCAAAATTATAATAATGAATAACTTAGGAACAAAAGGTTAACGAAATACACCACAAAACGTCATGTTCTTCTACCAGCATTACTCCCACATTAACTCCTACAAAAAACACACTGGTAAATAACTGATGAGCAAAGCAACTTTTGACGCAACTTTATATAACAAAAGCAAAAACAAACCATTCGATGATGTACTTCAGGCTAACCTTTCTAGAAGAAAAGTACTTAAAGGAGGCCTAGGCTTAAGTGCAATGACTGCATTTGGGGCATTCGGGCTCACGGGCTGTAACGAAACATCGTCGGGCACCAACGGAGACTCTCAAGGCGGACAAAGCAACGCCGTGTTGAATTTCGATTCGATTTCAGGATCACTAACTGATGGCGTTGTCGTTCCTAATGGCTACACAGCTCAAGTGCTTGTGCCTTGGGGAACACCACTAAACGCCTCGGGTAACCTTTGGCAAGATGATGGCTCTAACACAGCAGAAGACCAAGCAAACGCACTAGGTATGCATCACGACGGTATGCACTTTTTCCCGATCAGTGCAGATGGCAATGACGGACTTTTAGTCATAAACCACGAATACATTGACCAGGATGCTCTCCACCAAAATGGACCAACGTCTAGTAATAATGATCGCCTTGATATCGACGAAGTTCGTAAAGAAATTAATGCTCATGGTGTATCTGTTGTCCGTATAACTCTTGAAAATGACGTCTGGAAAGCAATAGACACTGATCCACTAAACCGCCGATATACAGGCGCGACGACAATGGATATTTCAGGGCCACTTGCTGGGCATAACTCTCTTGTAACCAAGTTTTCTCAGGATGGAACCCAAGCCCGAGGAACACTTAACAACTGTGGGAATGGCTATACACCTTGGGGAACTTACCTGACCTGTGAAGAAAACTGGCCAGGTTACTTTGTTAACGAAGGTTCATTAACAGCAGATCAAGAGCGCATTGGTGTTTCAGATACTAGCACCCGCTACGGGTGGGACACATTAGCTGGCAACAATGAAGAAAACGATGATGAATTTGCCCGATTTAATGTTACCGAAATAGAAGCTTCTGCAAGTGAAGACTACCGAAATGAAGCCAATGGTCATGGCTATATCGTCGAAATTGACCCGTATACACAAGACTCAATCGCTAAGAAACGCACAGCTCTAGGGCGATTCCGTCACGAAGGTTGCACTTTCGGCAAACTCACTGAGGGTCAGCCTGTTGTATTCTATTCTGGCCATGATTCGCAGTTCGAGTATCTGTATAAGTTTGTCTCAAAAGCGAATTGGGAAGAGGCCGACGCGACTCCTGATAACCGTTTAGCAACCGGTGACAAATATATGGATGAAGGGACGCTTTATGTCGCCAAGTTCAACGAGGATGGAAGCGGCAACTGGCTGGCGCTTACGTTAGAAACCGAAAAGCCTGGTGGCGGCACATTAGCTGATGATTTCGATAGTATTGCTGACATTATTATAAACACCGCAGGCGCTGCTGATTTGGTTGAAGCAACCCCAATGGATCGCCCAGAATGGTGCGCTGTAGACCCAATGACAGGAGCGATCTATTTAACGCTGACCAACAACACTCGACGCGCTGAAGATCAAGTTGATGCGGCAAACCCTCGCGCCAACAACAAGTTCGGCCACATCATTCGTTGGGATGAGGGAGATACAGTCACAAGCTTTGATTGGGACATTTTCGTATTCGGCTCGCCAGCAAATGCAGACTCTGAAGAAATAAACCGTTCAGGCTTAACGGATTTGAACCAATTTGCAAGTCCTGACGGGTTGGCGTTCGATGGCCGTGGCATTCTCTGGATTCAAACCGACAACGGAGCTTCAGAAGTCACGAGTTACACTAATGACCAAATGCTGGCAGTCGTCCCGACTCGATTAGATGATGCCAACGGAGAAGATCGAGCCATCAGTGAATCCAACCAAGCTGAGCTTAAGCGATTTTTTGTAGGTCCAAATGGTTGTGAAGTGACTGGTTTTGCCATTAGCCCTGACTACAAGTCAGTGTTTATCAATATTCAACACCCGTCAAACTGGCCTTACAGCGATGATGCCACTGAAGTTACTCCAGAAGGTCAACCTGTTCGCCCGCGAGCTTCAACAGTAGCGATTCGCCGTGTCGATGGGGGCGAAATTGCCGTCTAATCATTAGCTGTCTATTCATAAAGCCAAGGCGCAATTCTTTGAGTTCGCCTTGGCAATTTTGCCCACAAAAGCCAATGAAATAATTTAGAAACAAAAGCTTAACGAAACATGCGATAAAACGTCATGTTTCTCAATCAGGATTGCTCTCAAATTAATTCCAATAACAAAACCACTGGGAAATACACAGATGAGCAAGGAAACCTTTGACGGTACTTTATTTAACAAGAGCAAAAACAAACCATTTGAAGATGTACTAGAAGCGAGTCTTTCAAGAAGAAAAGTACTTAAGGGTGGCCTAGGTCTAAGTGCGATGACAGCGTTTGGCGCATTTGGCCTTTCAGGTTGTAATTCAACCACCACGTTAACTGGAGCGTCATCACAAGCAAAACAGAGCAGTGCGGTATTAAACTTTGACTCTGTAGCTGGCTCATTAACAGATGGCGTTGTCGTTCCTAACGGCTACACTGCTCAAGTATTGGTTCCTTGGGGCACGCCATTAAATGCTATGGGCAACGAGTGGAAAAAAGACGGTTCAAATACAGCTCAAGATCAAGCTAACGCTTTAGGAATGCACCATGACGGAATGCACTTCTTCCCTCTAAATACCAGTGGTACGGACGGCCTGCTTGTTATTAACCACGAATACATTGATGTCGATGCACTTCATCCGAATGGCCCAACTTCACAAAGTGATGTACGAACAATCGTTGATGAAGTTCGTAAAGAAATTAATGCTCATGGTGTGAGCGTAGTGCGCATTACCCTTAACGACAACACGTGGGAGCTTGCAGACACTGACCCACTAAACCGCCGCTACACTGGCGCGACCGTTATGGACATATCTGGCCCACTTGCTTACCACGATTCAGTAAAAACCCGTTTCTCTCAAGACGGTAGCCAAGCTCGCGGCACATTAAACAACTGTGGTAATGGTTATACACCATGGGGGACCTACCTTACTTGTGAAGAAAACTGGCCAGGTTATTTCGTCAATAAAGGCAAAACTACGCCAGCTCAAGAGCGTATTGGAGTTTCCACCACAACAACACGTTACGGCTGGGATACATTGTCGGGTAATAACGAAGAACGCCTAGACGAATTTACGCGTTTTGATGTGACTCCTTCAGGTGCTTCTGCGTTAGATGATTACCGTAACGAGGCAAACGGACACGGCTATATTGTTGAAATCGACCCTTATACACAGCACTCTCGTGCGAAAAAGCGTACTGCTCTTGGTCGATTCCGGCACGAAGGTTGTACTTTCGGTAAACTCACCGAAGGTGAACCTGTCGTTTTCTACTCTGGGCATGATTCTCGATTCGAGTACTTATACAAATTTGTTTCAGAAGCGAAGTGGGATCCAGCAGATGCTAACACTTCAAATCGTCTAAGCACTGGCGATAAGTACATGGACAAAGGCACACTGTATGTCGCTAAGTTCAACGATGATGGCAGTGGTAACTGGCTTCCTTTGACGATGGTAAGCCAAACCGTCAACGGTGGTACATTAAGCGACACCTTTGACTCTCTTGCTGAAATTATTATCAATACAGCGGGCGCTGCGGATTTAGTCGGTGCAACTCCGATGGATCGCCCTGAATGGTGTGCAGTTGACCCAATGACTGGTACAGCCTACCTAACGCTAACGAACAACACTAAGCGTAAAGAAGGTAACTCAGCTAACCCTAGAATCAATAATAAGTTCGGCCACGTGATTCGTTGGGACGAAGGCTCTTCCGCTACAGATTTCGATTGGGATATCTTTGTATTCGGCGCTCCAGAAAATGGTGGTAGTCAGATTAACCGCTCTGGTCTAACTGATCTAAACCAGTTTGCGAGCCCAGATGGCTTAGCATTCGATGGACGCGGCATTTTGTGGATCCAAACCGACAATGGTGCATCAGAAGTTACCAGCTACACCAATGACCAAATGCTTGCCGTTGTGCCATCAACGCTAGTAGATCAAAATGGTGAAAGTGAAGTTATTAATTCACAAAACCAAGCTCAGCTTAAGCGCTTCTTTGTAGGCCCGAATGGGTGTGAAGTGACAGGCTTTACTATCAGCCCAGATTACAAATCGCTGTTTATTAACATCCAGCACCCTGGAAACTGGCCATACAGTGAAGATGCTACGCAAGTCACTCCAGCAGGCGTTAACGTACGCCCACGAGCTTCAACCGTAGTCATTCGTCGTAAAGACGGTGGTGAAATCGCTGTTTAACCATTACACAGCATGCTAAATAAAAAGGCGAAGTCTAGAGACTTCGCCTTTTTATATTTAACTCAGAACTTTAATTATGAAAATAGCCCAGAGAAAAATAGTTTAATCGTATCCAATAAACGCTTAAACATGCTGCCTTGTTCGACCGATTCTAGCGCGATCAGTGGCTGTGACTTAATGTCTTCCCCATCCACCGTATAGTGAACTTGCCCAAGCACAGCTCCTTTTTCAATCGGTGCTTTTAGATCGCTACTTAGCTCCACTGATGCGCTGAGTTTATTACGATCGCTGCGTGGCAATGTCACGTAAGTATCTTCTCCGACACCAAGCTTGATGGAGTCCTGTTCACCAAACCAGACTCGTTCGGCTGTGACTTCATCGCCTTGTTTGTGTGGGTTAACCGTGTCGAAAAAACGAAATCCATAACTTAACAGCTGCTTACTTTCCGATTCTCTGCTCTTGGCGCTGGATGATCCCATAACAACAGCGATTAAACGCATGTCACCTTGAGTAGCAGAGCTAGCAAGGCTGTAGCCCGCTCCAGAAGTAAAACCGGTTTTCATACCATCAACATTCAGGCTGCGATCTCTAAGCAAGCCATTGCGGTTATATTGGGTGATGCCGTTGTAAGTGTATGATGTCTCGCTATACAGGCTATAAATATCTGGTAGGTCGCGAATAATGGCTTGGCCAAGTAGCGCGATATCATAAGGCGTTGAATAAAGATTCTCAGAGTCTAAACCGTGTGCATTGGCAAATTGTGTATTCGTCAAGTTAAGCGTCGCTGCCCATGAGTTCATCAGCCCTACAAATGCGCCTTCCGAGCCTGCTACGTGTTCTGCAATTGCAACACTAGCGTCGTTACCAGACTGAACAATTAAACCACGGTACAAGTCCATCATTTGGACGTCCGTGTTGACCTCGATAAACATCTTTGACGAATCAGGGAAGTTTTTCGCCCACGCATTACGACTGATCGTCACTTGATCATCTGCGGATATATTCCCACGCAACATTTCTTGCCCTGCGACATAGGCGGTCATGAGCTTGGTTAAGCTTGCTGGATTAAGAGGGGTGTTCGAATTCTTCTCGACAAGAACTTCACCAGAATGGAAGTCCATTAATACGTAACCTTTCGCTCCGAGTGAAGGCGGATCCGGTACGATAGTAGGAGCGGCAAAAGCAGAAACGGCGAATGATAAGGAACTAAGAATTACAAGTGGAGACTTGAACGAAAACTTCATTTGAGAGATATCCTGAAAAATCATTTTTCTCAGTATATATAAGGTTCTATCTAAAGGATGAGAAGTTTACTAACATTTACGTTTATCTAAAATTAGTTACACATTGCGCTGTAACTATGCGAAATAGCTCAAGAAAACAGAGCTTAGTCATACAAGAAAAGTATAACTAAGCTCCGTAATATTAAACCGATTAAGAGAGTTTAAATTTGTCCATCTCTTGATTCAGTTCCGTCACTCGATCCCTAACCTGATGCGTGGTTTGGTCAGAGTTTTGGCTGATCAGTGATACCCCTTCGACAGAGCTTGTTACACCATCCACCAGCTCGGTAATAGCCTGCGTCGCATTCGATTGTTGATCTGCCGCTGATGCAAGATTCAGCATCTGTTCATTCAGATTCGCAATAAGTTCCGTTGTGGAATTCAATTTCGCCACCGCTTGCTCGGTGTGCGAAGATCCTTCTTTCGCTAAACCTTGGCTCAACTCAATCTCTTTCACAACAGAAGAAGTCGAACTTTGAATTGCATTAACAATAGTATTGATTTCAGTGGTCGATTCCGTAGTACGCGTGGCCAACATCCGAACTTCATCCGCCACCACAGCAAAGCCTCTGCCGTACTCACCCGCACGTGCCGCTTCAATCGCTGCATTTAGTGCTAACAAGTTCGTTTGTTCCGCCAGCCCTTCAATTACTTCCGTTACACGGCCAATCGCTTCACTTTCTTTGCTCAACTCATTCACTAAACGATTTGCTTTGTCGATAGTCTCATCCAATTTGATGGCAACGTTTCGGTTACTATCTAGCGCTGAAGCGCCTTCAGATAGCTCTTGCTGAGAATCACTTAATGACTGTACCGATTCTTGAGCCAGTACCGCCGTATTGTTTGCCGATTGCGAAACCTCTCCGATCTCTTGGCTCATTCGATCAATATTGAGTTTTTGGTTTTCGACTTGATCCAAGGTATCACGGTTACATTGCAGTAACTCAGACATGCTCGAATCAACTTGGCTTGCCTTACTCGTTACACCATCAACAATATCTCGAAGTGCAGCGTTCATTTGGTTAATTGATACCGTCAGCGTAGTCAGTTCATCTTGCCCTTCTACTTTGAGCTCAGGCTGAGAAACATCACCTTGCGCAATAAGTTCTGCTCGCTTCGCCACTCTTGCGACTCGCGAACCAATACTGCGGCCTAAGTATCTAGCGATCAGAATGGCGATCAAAGACACCACAATTGCCGCAGCAATCAACAGTGTGCTGACTTGCTGAACATTCTTCTGAATGCCCTGCCCACTCTGATCCGCTAACGCTTGTTGATCAGTAACGATGGTTTCTAAGCTTTGTTCCAGTGTCGTTGCATTAGGGATCACGACACTCGACATGAATGCATTGGCTTTGTTCCAATCTGGAGATTTTCTTAACGCTACGACTTGGTCTGCAAGTGGGAAATACAACTGCTGCATTTCTTTGAAAAGGTCCCACAAGCCTTGATCACTTCGTGACATCAACTCTACTTTAGTGTCGATTTCTGCTACCGATTTTTCATGGGATTTAATGAAATCACCATACTTCTCTAGATAATCATCATGACCATAGATCAAGAAATCGCGCATTGATGCCAGCGCATTGGCCAAAGAAGTGTAACTGTCGGCATAAAGTCTGAATAAACGTTTACGCTCGCCACCATCTTTATTTGAGGCTTCGTCGTTAATCAAACCTTGGAGTTGATCAAGCGCTACCTCAGCAATAGGTGCAGCTTCATTAATGAACAGGTTATGAGCTGGAAGGTTTTCATCGCTATGCGCCAGTTCGCTGAGCTCTGTAAGAGACTGGTTAAACGCTTGCCATTGCGCTTGAATTTGCTCATACCTATCAACGGATAAATGTTGCTCTAGAGTAGGAATAGTATTTGTGGTTTGTTCTGAAATGCTCGCCAAATGGGCCAGTTGTTGTTGCCCTAGAACTTCATCGTTGCCAAGCAACATATAGGCGCGAACAGTAGACAGGCTGGCTTGTACCGACTGACCAATAGCGCGACTGGTATCTACAGTAGGTAAATCTGTGGTTAACAAAGAGTGAGTGTGTTCCTCAACAGTGCTCACGCTACGATAAGTAAAACTAGCAGATGCGATAAATAGTACGACAAGTAACAGAAAACCTAGCTGCAACTTACTGGATATCGAAAGCTTCATCCTTAAGCTCCTTTAAAAAATTTGAGCCAATATATCACGAGTTAATTAATTGTTAACTATTTCGCAAATATGCTGTGACTATTATCTCTTTCAATAATAATGTAACGACCCTGCTCGTATATCCATCAGTTAATATGGACAACCTCAAATGATAAAGGGTGACGCTCTGTCACCCTTAGTTATAGTTTACTATTGCCAATCAAGCGTTATGGTTTCTCGCCGTGAGAACAAATCCACATGCCCTTCAATGATAGATTTAAGCCTAGTTAGCAACTCTTCGCTTTCGGTTCGGCAATGAATTGTTAACTTTTGAGCGTCATTGTCAGCTTCGAATTCAGTGACACCGATGGGAAAATCGACTCTTCCTTCGGACTCATCCCACTTCGCTGGTACTTTTCTCGCAAAATGACGGCACATTACCGTTAAATATTTACTGGCATGTTCTGTCTGAATTTCCACTCGAGATTGAAATATTTGGTTCATCTAATCTTCTCTCGATTCCGGCTTAGAACTGATACGCCAGTGACAGCTTATAGTTACGTCCAGGTTCGTAATCATCCGCTACCGCCGTTCTGGCCATGCCGTTACGCGAAGCGTGAGACACATATAGCTCGTCGAATACGTTATCAATGCCAAACGTAACACTTAGGTTTTCCACATCAGACGGCAACCATTGCGCGTAAAGGTTGTGAACATCGTAAGCTTCTTTTGGTTCAGAAAGATCGGCTACGTTGTCTTCTTCTAAGACCACAATCGAAGTCCAACCAAACAGTGTATCAATAGAGTCGGCTTGATAATCAAAAGTCAGGGCGATGCTATCACCGATGTCACTGCTATTGCCGTTATCCGCGATAATTGGCCCACCATTGGTTTTATCTTCATTATCAGAACGTGAGTAAGAAACTTTCGATTGGAACATCTCATAGCCGTATGTCGCACTTAACTCAAAACCTTGAATTTCCACATCACCCAAGTTGTAGATTCGGTAAGAAGCCGTCGCACCTTGATACGCTTCAGCGATGTAATCATCAATGCTCGTTTTGAACGCTGTAAAAGTTGCACCCAAATAATGATTATCAATTTGCTTATCAAAGCGAATACCCGCTTGGCTGTTTTGCCCTGTTTCCGCTTTAATATCCTCATCCATGTATGCGACATCTTGATAGCGGATATAAGTCTCTAGTAGCTCAGGTCCTTTAAACAAAGAACGCGTACTTGCAAACACAGCCCAGTCTTGTGCGAACTGCCAATCTGCCGCCAAAGCCCACGTTACTTCGTTAAAGCTCTTATCGCTTGTTGTTGCGTCACGCTGGAAGTCATCGTAGCGCAAGCCTGCGGTTAAGAATAAATCGTCTGTTAGATATAGCGTGTCTTCTACAAACACTGCGATCGAGGTCGTCGACTCTTCCATGAACTTATCGCTACCGTAGTAACTGCTTGTAGTGCGATCAATATAGTCAGCGCCGTATACCGCGGTGTTGTCAAAACCAGACAAAGAGAACTGAGATTGGAATTTTGTCGTTACGCCAACATTTTGGTTTTCTGCTGTGTTCTCAGATAAACGTGTCGGGCGCCAGCCATTGATTACTGACTCATCACGAACAATTTCAGTGGTGCTGGAGTATACATTCACCTTACCTGTGTGCTGCTTGCCACGAAGCTCGTAAGTCGCGGTCAATGTATCGCGGTCGTAATCTGTCGGGACTAGATCTTCACCCGTCAGCGAGTTATTGGCAGAACCTGACATATCAGGTCGAGGATTATAATCTCCGCTATCTCGATACATATCTGCGCTTAATTGGAAGCGATGCAGTTCAGACGGCTCAAACCCAACCTTCGCGAGTACGTTATACACATCACCCGCTGCACCATGTGTTTCTACACCGTCACCATCTTCAAAGTTATCTCGGCTCACACCGTGACCGTAGATTAGGGCGTCAACTTTATCACTCAATTTACCGTAAAGCGTGATAGAACCTTGCTCGCTATCATTTGAAGCCACGCCACCAAAAACACGAACACCGAACGTTTCGTCATAGCGTAACAAGTCTTTGGCATCCTTCGTTTCAAAATAGACTGCGCCACCTAGACCAGACTGAGTCACCGAGTTGTTACCCACTTGAATATCGGCCGATTTAATGATGTCAGGATTGAGTGTTAGGTTTCCAATATGGTGGAACATGTTTGCGTGTTGCGACGCGCCGTCTAGGCGAATATCTAGATCGGTTTCGCCCATACCACGAATGTTAATGCGCTGGTTGACGGAGTGTGTTCCCCCAACATCGACACCCGGGATATCACGCAGTAAGTCCGACATATGATCCGCCTGCTTCAATGACATGTCATCGGCATACACGGACTCAGAGCTACTTGATACTTTTGTTCCCCATACGACCACTTCTTCAAAATTCGTTTGCTCTTCTTGAGCAACAGCCGTACTGCTAAGCGCCATACCGATTGCAAAGCACAACAATGTTTTTCTTTTGGGATTGATATTCACCGTTTCCATGAAACTTTTCCTAAATACAAATGATAATAATTCGCAAACATGGTAAGTTTCAATTTCATTAATAGATAGCTGAATGACTTATGCGAAAACGCACAATTGTTATGAGAAAACGTAAGTCGGCATGAGGAACAATAAAATGGCTATGCAACAAGTTAAGGCTAACCGAAAGTCATTACAAAAAGTCGCGCTAACTAAGAAAATAGAAGATTCAGAGAAGCAGCTCATTGTTAGCCAACATAGAAAAGTGGAGTCTCCACTGGTGGAAGGAAAGTTTGTCTCGTACCGCTGCGGCGAGCATTATTCACTTCACGGAGGGCAAAGCTTTGAGCTAACCGACTCCGAGGTTGTTTCAATAGCCCCCGCGTCAGTGATCATCACTATCTTACTCGACGGGCAGTTAGAGTTTGGCTATAACCAGTTAAACTTTAAGTTAGACGCCGCGGAGAAAGCACAGGGCGTGATCGTCAATTTGGACAAGCCCACTAACTTCAGACGGAAAATTGTCTCTGGGAACCAAGTCACCAAACTCAATATCATGCTGTCACCAAGCTGGCTTACCTCACTTAATCAAGGGGATAACCCAAATATACCCTTTCTAAACTGCCCCGATACTTACCAAAGTCTGCACATCAACGACACTATCGTGCAGTTAGCTCAGCAACTCATTCACGGTAAAAATGACCCTAACTGGCTGCAATCCATTCATACCGAGGTGCTGAGCCATCAATTGATTTTTGAAGTTTGTCAGCAACTAAGCCAGAGTCAATTTGTCCAAGCCAGCGCCCAACAAAATGCGCCCGTGAATCTGGATAAAGATGAGAAAATTAATCAAGCGATCCACTACATTGAATCGAACTTAGACCAAGACATTAGTTTAGAAATGTTGGCTTCAAACATGGTGATGAGCATTTCCAACTTACAGCGCAGATTTAAGCAAGAGTTAGGGCTGACGGTAGCAGGTTATATACGTCAAAGACGCTTAGAAATCGCAAAGCAGCATTTGGAGCGAGGCTCCATGAGCATTACCGAAGCGGCGTATGATGCAGGCTATTACCACCCTTCGAACTTTTCAAACGCGTTCAAGAAAGCGTTTGGAGTTTCACCCACCCACTTCCTTGAACAGCAAACGAAGCCATAAAAGCTAAGGGGGTAGACAAACCTGCAAATTATGCCGATCCACAGTACTCCACACCTTTGCGAAAGAATAAGCCTAGGAGCGACTGAAGAATATACTGGAATTGTTCAGCTCACCGAGTTCACGCATCCGCTAGTGATAAGTACACATGCGCTTGCCTTCTACTTCCATCACATTAAACGGGGTTTCGTAGATTGCGCTTAACACATCTGCATCAATCACCTCATCAACCGTACCACTCGCGACTACCTTGCCTTTCTTTAACGCAATAATGATATCTGAGTAGCACGAAGCAAAGTTGATATCGTGGATCACTACCACCACGGCTTTGTTCATTTCATGGGCCAAACGCTGAATGTTTTTCATGATCTGTAGCGAATGCTTAATGTCCAAGTTATTCAAAGGCTCATCTAGAAATACATAATCCGTGTCTTGCGCAATGACCATGGCGATAAAAGCGAGTTGCCTTTGGCCACCACTTAGCTCATCTAAGTATTTATTTTCTATGGTTTTCAAATCTAGATATTCGATCGCCTGATCGATAATTTGGTTATCACCTGCAGTGAGCTTTCCTTTTGAATAAGGAAAACGGCCAAAAGACACCATTTCTCTGACAGTAAAGCGCATCGAAATGGTATTGGCTTGGCGCAAAACCGCGAGCTTCTTAGCAAGCGCTTTGGTATCCCAATCGACCAGTTCACGACTTTCAATCAATACTCTACCGCTGTCTTTATCCATCAAGCGACTTGCCATGGAAAGCAAGGTACTTTTCCCCGCCCCGTTCGGGCCAATAATCGAAGTGACCTTCCCTTTTTCGAATTCGGCACTCGCTTGTTCTACAACCGCATTTTTGCCAAAGTGCTTGGTTAACTTTTCTAACTTAATCATGTTTTTCTACACCACTTTATTGCGCACTAGCATTGAAAGGAAATACACACCACCGACAAAGTTAATTACGACGCTCAGTGTTGTTTCAAATTGGAAAACGTTTTCAACAAGCCACTGCCCAGAAAGCAAAGTCGCCGCTGATAACAATGAACAGCCGGTCAGAAGTACCTTATGCTGATAAGATTTAAACCATTCACGGGTCAAGTTTGTCACAAGTAGACCAAAAAACATGATTGGGCCGACAAGCGCTGTAGAGATCGCAATCAAAACAGCAGAAAGCACCAAACACTGGCGAGTGACACTTTTTACATCCACTCCCAAACTTAATGCGTTGTCATTATCTAACCAAAACACGTCGAGCGTTCTGTGCAATCGAAATAGCAAAGCACTGACCCCGAGTAACACTGGCGTGCACCAATACACCAAATCCACATTGACATTGTTAAAGCTTGCAAACATATTCCCCAGCGCCGTCGCAAAGTCATTTGGGTCCATCAACATAATGAAAAAGCTCGCGATGTTAGCGAACAACTGGCCAAAAATAACCCCAAGTAACAGCAACACTAGTAGGTTGGCTTTCTTCTTTTGAAAATAGAAACCGAACAAAACCAATGAAAACACCAGCATTAACGCAGTAGAAAACATAAAGTTCAAAAACGGGTTTAGAATAAAAGCACTTAAGCTGCCAAAAATCACAACCATCAGTACTTGCGTCAAAATATACAATGAGTCAAAGCCCATAATACTTGGCGTTAAAATCCGGTTGTGGGTGATGGTTTGAAACACCATTGAAGATTGGGCAATCGCGACCGCGGCCAGGATCATGGCGAGAACTTTTGGTACTCGTCTTGAGAGAAAATACTCATAGTTATCTGCATTTAAGCCAATGCCAATAAATAGCCCCGAGAAGACGACCAACACCACCAGCAAGATGATTAAACGACTAGAGTCACGCACGTTTCTCACCTCGCAACACAAAGTAAATAAACACCGCACCGCCTAACATACTGATGATCATTGAAATCGGAACTTCGTAAGGGAAAATAATTGTTCGACCCATTAAATCGCATACCAAGACGATAAGGGCGCCTGCGATCGCGGTGATTGGGATATTTTTACGTAAGTTGTCACCAAAATAGCGACTGACAATGTTTGGGACTATCAGGCCTAAGAAAGGTAATTCGCCAACGATCATTACAACGCTTGCGGCCATTACCGACACTAGCACCACGCCAATAATCAACACTTGCTGATAGTTCAGGCCAAGGTTAGTTGCAAAATCTTTACCCATACCCACTGCCGAGATTCGCGTTGCGTACAGATAACTGAGAATGGAAACAGGTACAGCGATAAACAGTAACTCGAAGTCACCACTTAAAATATTGGCGAAGTTCGCGACAGTCCATCCGGATAAGTTCTGAACCGCATCGTATTTAAACGCGATAAAATTGGCCATCGAGTCAACGACATTACCGAAAACTATCCCGATTAAGGGCACAAAAACTGCGTTTTTAAATTGAATACGGCTAATGAATTGAACGAACACCAACGTGCCAAGCATAGATACACCGAAAATGAGCCATAAGTTTTCACCATGACCAAAAATCACTAGGCTAAGTACATAGCCCAACATCGCACATTCGATGGTTCCTGAAGTTGAAGGGGCTGCAAAACGGTTTTGGCTAATTTGCTGCATGATCAAACCAGCAATACTTAACCCAGCGCCCGCTAAAAGAATGGAAAGTAGCCGTGGGAATCGGCTAGTGAAGAGTAGTTCTATCGCTTGAGTATCACCGGCGACGATCGCCGCCAGTGAAACATCGCTAACCCCAACAAACAGTGAGGTAAAACTCAGTAGCAATAGAACAAGCAATAACCTTTTCAAAGTTAACCTCTGCTTGTAATAGTGCTTATTTTAGGCCGATTGACTGTTTAACGTCGGTGACCATTTGCTCCGTTGCGGTCACACCAGCAATCGATAAATACCAGGCATTAACATCTAGGAAGGTCATTGAACCGTTTTGGTAAGCATCCGTTGCTTTTACCAAGTCATTTTCAAAGTTTTGCGCGGTATTACTCTCGCCCTTGTTGACCAGCTTATTACGGTCAACGACAAGCAGCGTGGAAGGATTCGCTTCACGGATAAATTCGTAAGAAATAAGATCGCCGTGACGTGTTGGTTTAATGCCTTTAATCGTTTCTTCGAATCCGAAATCTTTATAAATTGAAGAAAAACGCGACTCGGCACCGAATGTCGTAATATTGCTGCCCGAGCTCATAACCGTTAATGCGTCGATGTTATTCTTCTGGTTATACGCTTTGATCTGCTGGAATTGAGCATCAAGCTTATCAATCGTCTGTTCGACTTTCTCTGAGTTATCAAAAATCTCAGCCAGCATCCGCCACTGCTCTTGAGTGCTTGCCCAGTAACCTTTGTTGGCATCCGCAGCAAATAAGACCGTTGGCGCAATATCAGAAAGCTCTTTGTATTTGTCTGCAGCTCGACCGCCAATGATGATGAGATCAGGCTTCTGCATATATATATTTTCGAAGTTTGGTTCAAACAAGCTACCTGCGGCAGCATAGTCATCTGAGTAATATTTGGCTAAGTAGCCTGGCAATGTACCGGCCTTAGCTACCGCGACAGGTTTAACCCCAAATGCATCAAGCGCATCCAGTGCTCCAACCCCAATCACTACCACTCGTTCAGGGCTTTTTTCCAGCGTTGTTGTGCCCAAGGAGTGCTCCACTGTGACGGGAGCAGCCATTGCAGTTGAAGAAAATAAACAAACTAAAGCTGAAGAATATAAGCGGTTCATAGCGATTCCTAAAAATATTACGACAAATAATGATTTCGATACTCATTATCATTAAGATTTCGAAATATAACTATAAACAATTTTAATAGCAACAAGGTTACTAAGGTTTTAGTGCCGGAACATCTCTAAGAATCATTGAGATGTAATGCGTTACTCGCTCTTGTCTTTTTTCAACGCTTAAGCCTTGCTCTATCCCGCTCTGAGCTAATGTTTGCCATTGAGGATGTGTGACATTAGGAGTATAGAAAACCAAATAAAGTGAACCTTTCTCTGCTGGTTTGCCATTTTCATCATAGAAAGGGACACCAGTCGATAAGTTGGTGTATTCGAAAATCGTCTTATCTTGTAAGACTGACTCTGATGCCAGACCAAACCCGACGATCACATCCCCTACCTTGCTGGAAGGTTGCAGCTGGTAACCACGTTGTGCCATTTCGTGAGTGATGGCATTTCGTACCATCTCTGTGACTTCGGGGCTGTCTACTTCATCCGATAAATAGCTGCGTTCTGAGTTAGGGTGCCATGAATAGGTTCGTACATTACTTTTCATAAAGTTGAAATCACCGCTGGTCACGATCCCATAATCATGTTGTATTACAGGCACCTGTGTTGTGCATGCTGTCAGTAGTGTAATTACTCCAGCGAGTATCATCCGTTTCATATGCAACGATCCTTGGTCAATTCTGTTTCGATTAAGCCTATCACTCAACATAAACAGTAATTTATCGTTAGGAAACACTATTAAACGTTTGCGTAATCGCTAACCTTCACTTATGCCAAATTTGGGGCTTTCATCACAAATTCACGCTTGTTATAGTTCACCACAGTTAAATATAACCAGACCATTCGAGGCATGGAGCTTCCTCACTAATCTCATGGAGAGAAGAATTGGTACCGACCGACAATCGGCAAATTAAGAGGATCAAACAATGGAATTCAATATGGTTGAAATTTTAGGTTACGCAGCGTCTATCATGGTCGCTATCTCACTGACAATGAAGGATATCGTTCGTCTACGCGTACTTAACTTTATCGGTTGTGGTTTGTTCACCGCATACGGTGTCATGATTGATGCATGGCCAGTAGTGGCAACAAATGGTTTCATTGCATGTGTAAACATCTACTTCCTTGCGAAAATGCAGCAAGAGAAGAAAGCAGAATCTTTAAAGGCTGCTAAAGCTTAACGCTTACCCCATTCAATATAAAAAGCCCAAACAGCAATGTTTGGGCTTTTTAGTACCTAAGGAACAAGCCCTAGGAAACTAAGAGTTTGAGCATGTACTTTCGACACCTACTCATCGAAAGTACATTCACGCCCCTGAATTTGATCAGGGGAATGATTCTTAGTCTTCGTCGTCGTGCATTTCAGCCCATGTTTGAGCACAGCGAACAGCACGTTTCCAACCTTTGTAACGACGGTTACGTTTCGCTTCATCGTGATGTGGTTCAAAGCTACGATCTAGCTCAGCTTTGTCTGCTAGTTCATCAACACCATCCCAGAAACCAACTGCTAAACCTGCAAGGTAAGCTGCACCAAGTGCCGTTACTTCCGTTACTTTAGGACGACGAACTTGCGTATCAAGTACATCCGCTTGGAACTGCATCAAGAAGTTATTCGCAACTGCACCGCCATCAACGCGAAGTGCAGATAGCTTGATTCCAGAATCCGCTTGCATCGCATCGAGTACGTCACGAGTTTGGTAAGCAATACCTTCCAATGTCGCACGAATGATATGGTTAGAGTTAACACCACGAGTTAGGCCTACAATCGTACCGCGAGCATAAGCATCCCAGTATGGTGCACCTAAACCAGTAAATGCTGGTACTACATAAACGCCGTTTGAAGAGTCAACTTTAGTTGCAAAGTACTCAGAGTCTTTTGCATCCGCTAGTAGTTTCATTTCGTCACGTAGCCATTGGATAGAAGCACCACCCATGAATACTGCGCCTTCAAGTGCATACGCAGGTTCGCCATTTGGACCACAAGCGATGGTCGTCAGCAAGCCATTCTTAGACGTTACTTTTTCTTGGCCAGTATTCATTAACAAGAAGCAACCAGTACCGTAAGTGTTTTTCGCTTGGCCAGCTTCTACACACATTTGACCGTAAAGCGCTGCTTGTTGGTCGCCTGCAATACCAGCGATTGGAATACGTGTACCGCCTTTACCACCAATGTTTGTCTGGCCGTAAACTTCTGAAGAGCGTTTCACTTCAGGAAGCATTGATGAAGGAATGCCAAGTTCTTTCAGCATCTTCTCATCCCAGCACATGTCGTTGATGTTGAACATCATAGTACGAGATGCGTTAGTGAAATCAGTAACGTGAACACGACCTTGAGTCATCTTCCATACTAACCAAGTATCAATGGTACCAAATAGAAGTTTGCCAGCTTCAGCGTCTTCACGAGCGCCTTCAACGTTATCTAGAATCCATTTAACTTTCGTACCTGAGAAGTATGGGTCTAGCACTAAACCTGTGTTTTCACGAATGTACTCTTCTAGACCGCGCTCTTTTAGCTCTTCACAAATTGAAGCCGTACGGCGACACTGCCATACAATTGCGTTGTAAACCGGTTTACCTGTTTCTTTGTTCCAAACTACCGTTGTTTCACGTTGGTTGGTAATACCGATACCTGCGATTTCATCACTACGGATGCCTGACTTCGCTAATACTTCAACCAGCGTTGAAGATTGAGTCGCGTAAATCTCTAGTGGATCATGTTCTACCCAACCTGCTTGCGGATAGATTTGAGTAAATTCACGTTGTGACACACTGACGATGTTTGCATCGTGGTCAAGAATTACGGCACGAGAGCTAGTTGTTCCTTGGTCTAAGGCAACGATGTACTTCTGCTCAGTCATAGTGGTGTCCTTTTGTTTCTGTCATTATAATTTTAGTCGATTACTAACGCCTCAGTGACGACTTATCGAGGCGTTACTTCTACTTAAAAACGTTTGTTAAATTGAAATAGAGGCTTAAGCGTTTGCTTGCTTAACTTCTTGTTCTTCTTCACATTGATTTGGGATTGTGCAGCCTTGGCCTTCTACTGGTAGGTAAGCAGCAATCGCTTTTGGATATAACCAGCCACCAAAACATGCACCAGCGATTGGAGCTAACACAGGTACGATGAAGTAAGGGATGTCTCGTGCACCTGTTAAAGCGTGTTCCCAACCTGCAAAGTAAGCGAACAGTTTAGGGCCGAAGTCACGCGCTGGGTTCATTGCAAAGCCAGTTAGAGGACCTAAAGAGCCACCGATGACTGCAATCAGAATACCGATAAGAAGTGGGTTCATAGCACCACGAGATGCACCGTTGTTTTCATCACCTAACGCAAGAATGGCAAACATCAATACTGCCGTAATTACGAATTCCACAGCAAAAGCGCCAAAGAAAGAAAGTGAAGCATGTGGGTAAGTAGAGAAAATACCAGCGGTTGCTAACGCCTCTTCGCTGCTGCGAGCAAAGTTATGTGCAATTTCGTAGTCGACAAAAAGGTTGCTGTATAAACTGTAAACTAACGCTGCCGAACAAAACGCACCTGCAAGTTGAGCCACAATGTATGGCAATACTTTCGCTTTATCGAAGCCATGGAATGCCGCTAACGCGATAGTAACCGCCGGGTTAATATGAGCGCCAGACACACCAGCAGTACAGTAAATCGCGATGGTAACACCTAGGCCCCATACAATACTGATTTCCCATTGCCCGAATTGAGCACCTGCCAATACCAACGCAGCTACACAGCCAACACCGAAAAATATAAGCAGTCCTGTTCCTATAAACTCAGCTATACACTCGCCCAGAAGAGTGTGTTGTTTCTTATTTGTCATCGTAGGGTCCTTGATCGTTATTGTAATATCCAAATGACTTCAAGAATTGGGGGATTCAGAAGTTCTTTTGATAAACGTACACCTCAGTGCACGGTGACCATTCTGCATATTCCGTTAACAACGAAAACCCACACGAAACAAAAATGAGCGTTCGAACACACTTTTGTAACAGATGTGAATATAAATTGTTAAATCACGCACTGTTTAGCGATATCGACTGACTTCTCACATATTTTCAAATCGTTCAAATACCAAACAAACTCATCAGACCAGAATTACAAACCCTTTAAATATATAGCCTACGAGCTCACAAAGCATCATAAAAACACACCTTAATCCAGGCTATTTACGAGCCAATTTCAGCCGAAAACACCAGTCAAACGTGACATTTACCCACTCAATTATTCGAGTCACTATACATTTTTAAAATCTTCGACTAGCAACAAAACCGAACACTTACGCTCAAACGAACATTTCAACCATGATCTTTAACAAAAGTGAACATATTGTGACTAAACACTCCCTGCCACCTACCTCTAAGTGGTTATAAAAAATGCCCTACTCGATAGCTGTACCGCAAAATTCACCCAAAACCTGAGCGTGCCTTCTCTATTTGTCGTCTAAATGTCCCGATTGAATTTTGTTCAACTACAATTTGAATAGTTAAAGTATGAACGTGGGGAACTCAATGAAGCAGGCTTCTAGAGCTAAGCTCAAACGCTCTATTCAATTTCAATTAGCATTAGCTTGCGGTGCGATTGTGCTTTTACTCATCACATATGTTGTCATCAATAACAACTTCAAGACTCAAGAAGCCAAGCTCATCAGCCTCTACAACGAAGTCCAGTCGTCATCTCAACATATGCTTTATGTTCGTAGAGCCGAAAAAGATTTCATCTCTAGGGTCGATCCCAAATACATTGATTTAGTAGAAGAAAGAATTGGCGCATTAGCGTCGAGTACAAAGCTAATCAACACCCATATGAAGGAATCTGGTCTACCGATCATCTATTCACCAGAAAAAATCCAACTTGCCATAGACGGTTACTCATCAACTTTCAATGAGTTAACTCAACTCGTTATTTTGATCAACGGTACCGATAAACGAGGACAGCTTGAAAAGTTCAATCGCGCTAGATTTGAATTGATCAAAAACGTCTCACTCACCCAAGACAAACAGCTGATCGCGTTACTGCTCAACAGCCAACATTCAATATCGCGTTTTTTGCGTTCGTTTTCGCAGGCTGAATTGAGCTACGTCGACAGCGAACTTACTCAGTTAACAGATTACGTGAACTTAGAAGGTTCCGAGTTCCAAAACCGAATACAACAATACCGTGACAGTTTTTACCAACTGCAAAGCAACTACCAGCGCCTTGGCTACAACCATAATTTGGGTGTCCATGGAGAGCTGAGAAAAGTCATTCATGTGGTGGAAAAGGAACTCTCATTGCTTCACCACGAAGTACCCAAACTGATACAAAAACACCTAGACGAGATTGAGCGTCAACTTAGTATTGCTCTAACGGTATTCAGCCTAGCGCTGGTTTCAATATTGGCTTACTTGTCTTTTTCAATTATCAAATTAGAACGAAACCTTAAACATTCGCGCTCACAGGCCTTGTCAGCTAACAAAGCAAAAAGCACCTTCCTTGCTAATATGTCTCATGAGATAAGAACTCCGTTAAACGGGATTATTGGTATGTCTGACATCCTTGCAGACACTTCGCTCAACCCTCACCAGAGGGAATACTTAGCGACCATCGAAACCTCGTCTAAAACCTTACTTCTATTGATCAATGATGTGCTGGACTTATCTAAGATTGAAGCGGGACATATTGAAATAACCCCTCACCAAACCAACATTCGACAAGTCGTGACCGACACTATCGCAATATGTTTGGCGAAAGCCGAAGCGAAAGGGTTAGAGATAAATACTGACGTCGCCGCAAACGTTCCTGCTAGCGTCAGTTTGGATGAGCACAGATTAAGCCAAATATTGCTGAACCTCACCGCGAATGCGATTAAGTTTACTTCTGAAGGTGACATTAAATTGAAAGTTGAAGTTGTCGATTCCGCCGAACCTGCCGATTCCAACAATCAAGATAATCAAACGTTCATTAAGTTTTCAGTCATAGATACCGGCATAGGAATAGATGAGAGTAAGCAAGCTCACATCTTTTCGCCTTTCACTCAAGAGCACGAACACATCACACGCCAATTTGGTGGTACAGGGCTTGGCCTAAGCATTAGCAGTAAGCTCGTGTGCCTAATGAACAGCGAACTTAAAGTCACATCGACCAAAGGAGAAGGCAGCCACTTTTACTTCGTATTGCCCACTTCGGTATGCGCAAAATCCTTCACGCCAAGTCCTATTTTGAGTAAGTCCAATATCTCATTAATAACCAATAACATTGATGTACGTAACCTGCTGCTTGATGAAATGACCGTTTATGGGCTTTATAACCGCGAAGCAATAACCGACGTTCAAACCATCAACAAAGCGGATATCCTCATTTATCATCATCAAAACGATGACCAGACTCGACAAGACCTAACCACAGTTGAATCTCGTTACCCTAGCCTACCAATTGTGGTGCTACACGATATGTTCAGTCATTTCGATGATATTCCGAATTCTGTCAAAGGCATCATCAAACTACCAATTCTCGGCCAGCGATTTACCTCTACTCTTGAAAATGCGTTAACCAGTGTTGAAGTGCCAATTAACCAAAGTTCGCAATCACCAACAGCCTCCCCATCTAGTGGTTATAAAGCGCAAGTTTTGGTGGTGGAAGATAATTCAGTAAACCTCAAAGTTGCAACCATGACTCTTGAAAGACTAGGTTTCAATTATGATATTGCGAACAATGGGTTAGAGGCAGTGAACAAAATCAAGGCAGGTGAGCGTTTTGAGCTGATTCTAATGGACTGCATGATGCCTATTATGGACGGCTTTACTGCGACGATGGAGATTCGCGCTTTAGAAACAAGTACCGATTTGCCCCGAACCACGATTGTTGCTCTCACTGCTAGCGTGCTTGATCAAGACATTAAACAATGTGCTGAAGCTGGTATGGATGAGTATTTATCTAAGCCGATCCACCGCGAAAGTTTTAGCCAAATGATGAATAAGTACCTACGCCCCGATTGACGCTTACACAATGCCAAAGGTACATCGGCTAAGATTTGTGTTCCAACTCCCTCTCACACTTAATATAAAGTTGGTGGATTCCCCCGATTTTCCACCACTCTTTCCACTTGTGATTCCCACTTTCTAATCAGCTGATTAAACTCCTTTGAATTCAGATATTGGTAGGAAGGGTCATCTAGATTGAATTCTGGCATATAAGTCCCAAGTACGCCTTTGTCTAAGATCCCATCTGCGATAACGTTCCTTTCCCTGAGTATGAGAACAGGTAGCCCAATTTGAAACGCCATCGCGGGTTCTATATGGCTATAGGGGCTCGTAAACCATTGCTTATCAATATTGAATTCAGACTCAGACCCAGGCTTTCCTTTTCCGCGTTCAATGTAATAGCGCCGAAACGCCACTGTAATCAAGCCATTAGATTCAGACATCAACCGCCGAATCGACTTAAGCGGAGCGTCCATATCGTAATCCGTCACGCCTAATGTTCGCGGTGTGTAACCTCTGTCCATTAGGTATTCAGACAATGTTTCTATGAATTCAATTTGGTTTTGTTTGTACGCGTTAGGATAGCTAAGAAAAACTGATGTACCCATAAATGTCCTCCTCTAGTAAATCGCATGTTCAATATGCGCTTGAGAACATTAATGCCAAAGTATCGAATGGTTATAGCTAAGATGCTTTAGATAGGAGAACTGGAATGACACTGGTGAGAGTGTACGAATACGAAAGTACGCCGCTTTTCCAAATTGATAAGAAAAAGCAGCGGTTAGATTACATTGAGCTTATTTGACTGACTAACTAACGAATAGCCAAATACCCACGCCAATCATTAGAGTACCTGCGATACGGTTCATCACTTTTACATTATCTGCTTGCCCTAGCATTCGCTTAAGCCCTTTCCCGCCCGTCGCGTAAAGCGTCATACACACAAACTCAGACACAAGAATAATAGAAACCAGAATAAGCAGCTGAGGCGCCAATGCGGCATTGCTATTAATAAACGGCGGCAAAAGCGAGATCATAAATGCCCAACCTTTAGGGTTAGCAATAGCAGTAACAAAGCCTTGTACCACTAGATCCCAATCTTTACCCGCTTGTACCTGCTGTGTTTCAGCACTAATGGCAAGCTTGCCTTTCGAACACCACATCTGGATACCTAGGTAGCCCAGATACGCGGCACCGACGAATTTAAACGCAGTAAATAACCATGGGTAATTGAGCATTACAGACGCTAAGCCAAGCACCGCCGCAACCGACACCACAGCCACACCGACAAGTTCACCTGCCATCATCCACAATGTGCGCTTGTAGCCAATGCTCATTCCTAGGCTCAGTGCTAGTGTCATGCACATTCCCGGAGTGATCGAGACAAAGAAAAATGTTGGAATAAAAGCCCAGAGAAGTGCGCTGTCCATATCGGCCTCTTGTGAGATAAGAAAAGAGCCACATAAAGTGGCTCTTTATTACAAAATAGTATGTTAGCCGCTAATTATTTACGACGATTCTTAATGCGGTTCATCATTGCTAGGCGACGCTCAGCAGATGCTTGATCCGGCTTTTCCTCATTAGGGTTATTTTTACGGCCCTGACGATTCTTATACGCTGACTTAGTGTTCAGCTTTTCAATGTAAGCATCACGCTTCTTAGGCTCATAACCCGGCTGTTCGATACGACGAATACGTTGCTGGATTAACGTCTCAACTTGAACCACGGTAAGCTCTTCTTCACGGTTTACAAACGAAACCGCATGACCTTGTTTACCTGCACGGCCAGTACGACCAATACGGTGAACATAATCTTCTGCCAAGAAAGGCATATCGTAGTTGATTACATGAGGCAAGTCTTCGATATCCAAGCCACGCGCTGCAACATCCGTTGCGACCATTACTCGCGCTTTACCTTCTTTAAAATCGTCTAGCGCACGGCGGCGAGCACTTTGTGCTTTATCACCGTGACACAATACTGCTTTAATGCCATCGAGTTTCAATTCTTTAACGATTTCGTTTGCGGTTTCTTTGTAGTTCACAAAAACCAGTACTTGTTTCCAGTTTTTACGGCCAATCAACTCTGATAGAAGCTCAGTTTTACGCTCCTGATCAACTGGATAAACCACGTGACCAACCGTCGCTGCCGTGCTGTTCTCACGCTCTACGCTAATTCGCTTAGGCTTGCGTAGAATATCAACCGACAACTGGTTTAGTTGAGTTGACGTTGTTGCAGAAAACATCATGATTTGCGGAGAAGTCTCAACGTCCAACATGATTTTACGCACAGCATTAATGAAACCCATATCCAAGATACGGTCTGCTTCATCAAACACTAAAAATTCCAAGTTTGAAATAGAAACGTTACCAGCTTCCAAATGCTCTTCTAGACGACCAGGAGTTGCCACAAGAATGTCGACACCTAAATCAAGTTGGCGTACTTGAGAAGACATTTTGTTACCGCCATACACCGCCGCCACGCTCAAAGACGTGTACTTCACGTAATCTTTGATGTTTTGTGCAATTTGAGCGGCGAGCTCACGTGTTGGAGCAAGAATAAGGCCACGAGCAGTACCGCGCGATGCTGATTTGTTGCTATCAAGAAGGTGCTGAATAACAGGCAAAGAGAACGCCGCCGTTTTACCAGTGCCTGTTTGAGCAGTGGCAAAAATATCATGCCCTTTACGAGCCATTGGGATCGCTTTTTGTTGAATTGGCGTGAGTTTCTCATAGCCACATTCAGTAAGAGCTTTTACAAGTTCTGGGGCAAAACCTTGAGAGGAGAATGACATTGTTACGGGTTCCTTAAGCAGACAGCCTATATTTCTTTACTTTAGCCGAGCACTATAAATGAATTAGAGTGATTTATCTCACATTTATCGTGATATAACGCAAATTTTCTCACATAACTCAACGGGAAACGACGAATTCGCTAGCCTCCCGCCAAACCTAGGCCTATACCGCTGTGAGAACCTACTTTTATAGACCACTAAATAGGCATTAACTAAGTTACCAGCCAATAAAAAGCCCACCAAAGGTTGGTGGGCTATTCGGAGTTCTTTCAGCAATTGTTTACTGTTCGCCTTCTTCAACGACTACAGATGTTTTTTTCTTAGAGCAGTGGAAGAAATTCATGCTATCTGGTAAGCAAACTAACGAATCAGGAGTACCTGCACCAATGACACCAATGTACTGATGCTTATTCCCCGTGAAGTTTCGACGTTCAGCAGCAACCGGTTCATACAGCTCATACTCACCTGTTACGCCAATCTTTTGATATAAACCAACACCCGCTTTCGCTAGGATTAAAGGTCGATCAATGCTTTCTTCTAACTTAATCGTCTTGTTCGATTGTACGTGAACCTGAGTCGAACACGCAGACAGAAGAATTGAAGCAACGGCAGTGAATAATATCTTTTTCATGGTATTAACATCTGTAGTTAAATTAGCGGAAATTCATGCACCACATGAATCATAATGCCGCCATTATACAGTACAAAACACCGAAAAAGTTAGTCTACATCAATTACAGAACAATATTCCAAAGATAATTATCATACGTTTAAATTTTCTAAAGCCACATAGAGTTTCGAGCTTTCAGTAAGATTTTATCAAATCCCCTTCATCATTCATTTCTATCGTCAAATCAACACTCGTGTTGGTTTTAACTGCATTGCACCTATAGATATTTAGCTCTTAACAACGTAATCAAAGTAATACTCACAGTTAACATTCATTACACCCGTGAGCATATCTCTCCCATGGTCTAAGTAGCCATTCAATTTCATATCTTGCCAATTTATGCGCGTGACACGTTGTCCTTTTTCAATAGCATGCTTTTGAGCAATAGTATTGAGAATGTTTGTGCACCCCCTGAACCCACTAGCCGAACTTCTCCAAACTTGAAACTCTGAATATTCAGCTCGTACGTGAACACCTATGCCGTAATCATCAATAGAATATTCATCAACCATAACTCCTTTCGGGTTATATTGCTTTGGCTCACCGATATGATTAATGCCCAACGAGCAACCCGAAAGAAAAACTATTGTTATTGAGGCTAATAGTGATTGTTTTAACATGCTTAGTGAATTCATCTCTGTAGAAATAGGGCAGAACTTCTGATCGAACCGCCTCCAATAATGTCGGGGCAGTATCAAGAACGAGTAAAAAGCTGTCTAGCGATGAATAGGACAAATAAGAGTATTTTACATTATTGATGCGTAACCAATTGAAATAAAGAAATTTACTTAAGGTCTAAATATTTTTATATGCCAGTAAAATTTATATTTCCTATACCAAATGAGCACCATATCTTAGTTGAAATAACTTTATTGCAGATAAGTCTAAGAGTTTGGGATTGAATTGATAAATAACCCAAAAAGCGATGATACATACCCCATCGCTTATTCGAATGAAAGTAAATACTACCTAGAAGACATACTGAATGTGTCTATCTATGTCTGTTCTATACCACATAGCTTAAGTAATATCGTTTCGAGATCACTCCACGGCATTAACTCCGAATCTATCACTTCTAAACGCGATTCAAAGCCTTCCAAGCCAATTTCATTCACAGAGACAACTTGATTCGCCACATTGAAGGCGTAACAACCTTGCGTGGTGTTCACTACCGCTTTTACGCGCTCTGCCGTTAAAGCGGATAACATCGAAAACAGCTCGTCGAAATCGAACTTGTACTCCGCGCCAAACAGCCAGCCACAGCTAAAGTAGCCCTGCCCTTTGTTTTCTTTGCGGATAAAGGCTTCGCCTGGCGGTAGCTCAAATTGTGGTTCTTGTTCCGCATGTTCGTGATGGTGAGCTTCAATTCCAAAAGACGCTCCGCCATAGACACGTTCAATATCTAGCACTTCTAAAGGAATATCCCCGTGGTGCACCAACTTACTAAACACTTTCGGCGGCGACTGATTAGTGACCCAATCATTAAATACATCGATGTCTTCAGAGTGCACCAGGTCAACCTTAGTACCGATAACAACATCTGCACTGTCTAACTGATCGTTAAAGTTTTGGTTTGATGTGTATTTTTCATCACTCAGATTACGCGGGTCAACTAACCCTAACGTCGCTTTCAAATCGACATACGGCTTATATTGCTCAGAAGTCAGTGTCGCAATTACTTGTTTTGGATGCCCTAGCCCAGTCGGCTCGATCAGCAAACGATCTGGCTTTTGTCTAAGCAACGCGTTTATACCCACTGACATAGGAACGCCTGCGGTGCAGCACATACAGCCGCCCGGCACTTCTTTGATCATCGCCCCTTGATCTGTCATCAATGCACCATCAATGCCAATCTCACCAAACTCATTCACTAATACCGCCCAGTTCTCTTCCTGTGGCTTGTTTTTCAGTAAATTTAATATCGAGGTCGTTTTACCGACTCCAAGAAAACCTGTGATGATATTTGTTGGGACTTTTTGGATCATAGATGCACTCCTTTTTTAACGAGTATATACATAATATCTGGGCTTTCGCCAGAGCTCTGCGTACAGCAAGTAAATGAAAATAGGAAAGTTTACAGAGGAAAGTGACAATCGAATATTTTATCGACAAAAGTTAGAAAGCAGAAAGACAAAAGGCGTACCGATAAAAGTACGCCTCACCCTCGTTACTCAATCGTGAGTTCGCGAATCAGGAAGTCTATTGGTGCGACCTGAACAATTTACGAGGAACTAGAACTGGTATTTTGAATCCATCCAAATTGTGTGTAAAACCTCATTCTCCTTGCGGCTCGTTATGTTGCTTTACAATTTAACTATGGTTCAAATCTGTGAAAAAACAAGCTGGCCCTTATAGAAGAGTCGAAATTGTGACCTATATTCCATAGTTTATTCTTTGGGCAGTTCATGTGTTTCAATTTTGAAAATCTAAGTTGCGAAATTGTCACTTTGGTTAAAAATCGCACATGTGTACAATCCATTCCAAGCTTCCTTGAAGCACGTGGAAATCCGCATCACAGTTTTCTTGTCTGTTGGCCTGTAACCCGAATCTTACCTTTACTTCACATACGAGTATTTGTAGCATCCGTAGCGAAATCAGCTCAGACAGGTATCAGTTAGAGCTTTCAATCTAAATGGAGTAATTTTTTGAACTGGAAACGTCTCATCAGGGTGCAAAACGTTCCGCCTTCTCAGGCTTCGTTAGCATTAGGTGTCATTGGTCTTGGCCATGCTTGGGCACTGTATATTCCCGGATTAGGTGATTCTGTTCGTCCATTTCTAGCCGCCATTGGCGCGATCTTACTATTGCCCGTTCTACTCAAGTATTTTACGAGCTATCGCACTTTCATTAATGATATTCGCCATCCACTCAGTGGTAGTTTAATGGCGCCGATGAGCATGGCGCTATTGGTACTATCCGATTATCTGGCTGCCATTTCTCCAACATTTGCTTATCCGATATGGTTTGCCGCGCTTCTCTTACATTTTACGATGATGGTGCTATTTTTTAGCTTCCAGATCATGAATTTCAAAATGTCGAATATTGTGCCGAGCTGGTTCTTATATCCGGTTGGCTTAATCAGCAGCTCGCTAGCTGGTTCTCAGTTTGGGCTGACCGTGTTTTCAGAGACTCTCGCATCCATCTGTATCGGTATTTACTTCTTTATGTTACCGCTGGTGCTTTACCGTTTAGTCTTTGAAGGCAACCTTCCACGTAGAGCTCGACCAACGCTTGCAATCATGGCTGCGCCAGTAAACCTTTCTTTAGCCGCATACCTCGTTAACTTTAAAGAGCCGGATCCAATACTCACAGGTGCATTGGCAGGCATTGCTATCACTATGACGCTCATGATCTACTTGTGTTACATACGTTTAATGCGCCTCAAGTTTCAACCTTCAATTGCAGCGGTTACCTTCCCTTCCGTCATCAGCGCAATTGCGATGCATCGCTTAACCGACTTTTTCGAAGCTGAGCACCCTCAATGGTTTTGGCTGCATAACTTTGGCTTCTTTGAATTAACCATCGCGACTATTTTGGTCATTTGGGTGTCAGGGGGTTACATTAAAATGTACTGGCCGGAATTCTTTACTCCTGCAAAGATCGTTAGCCGTGTCAGGCGCTAAAGTTGGCACGTAGTCACCTAACTAAATTGCTATAAAAAAGCCCCATCAACTTGATGGGGCTTTTTTATCAGTAGTGGAATCAATCTTTAGGACGAAGAATGATCATTGCGCCTTTATGGTCGCTATCATTATTCAAAATCGGGCTCACCTGAACCTCTACTAAATATGTTTTGTCTGGCTCACTCAGCTTTCTTATTAATACTTGACCGCTGTATTCACTCGAAGTCTCCAAAGCACGGTACAGCCAGTTAGACACACTCGGTGCGTTCTCATCGACACTCACTAAAAGTAACTCAAAATCTTGGTTGTAAACCTGTCGGGAGTCGATTTTAAGCCACTCGGCGGCTGCAGGGTTGCAATAGTCCACTCTGCCTTGGCTATCGACGGTAAAAATAAAATCACTGATTGAATAGAGTAATAGTTGGCTAAACTGATGCTGCTGATAAAGGTTGTTGTATATATCGCTGAATTTATTGCTGAGAATACCAATTTCGCCGTGCTGAGCATGAGGAAACGGCTTAAGATCTTCGGCTAGCTGAGAACCATCCACCTGATTTAGCCACTCAATCAGATGTTTGATCGGCTTAGTCACGGTTGCCCTCAGAATGAACACCAATCCGACAGTAAGCAATACCAGCATAATGACTTCAGGAATGAGCCAACGCCACACACTGTGATAGTGATTTTCAGTGCGCTCAACTTCAAGCTCAATCAACAAAGGGAGTGGCAGTTCATCTGATAAAAACAGCCGATAAACGCCCGTTAAGGTATTACCTGAATAGACAATTTCTGACTTATCGACTCGCCACTTACCGGTAAAGCGAATTAATTCGACCGCATCTGGCTGAGCCATATTGACGATATTCATCGATTCACCCAAGTCTTTACTAATCGATTCCTGTATGCGCTGGTTTAGCTCTCGCACCAAGGTAATACGACCGTTAGTTGGCGCTTCACCGGAATTATCAGTAATCGGATGAGAAACGTAGACCAATATCCGGCCTTGTAAAAAGATTGCACCGCGATAGGTTTCACTGGCTTGATAAGCATTCATGTTTTTGAATAGAGACCATAACGCGGAATCCGTTGAGTAGTCGTAAACACTTAACTTATAGGCCGCTTCGCCATCTAATTGATGCAGAATAACCCCACTTAACCCGACAGATTCAAGTGAATCCATATCCATCGAAGATTGTTCAAATTCTCTGGTCGGGGCATTCATGTAATGATAAGTATCATCCCACTCGCCATAATCTGTTGCTAGAACGGCAACGTCATCAATTTTCGATTTGAGTAAGTTCAAGGCGATTTGCAGATACTTTTCAACTTGTACCGTTTCGTTGTACTTACGTTCTTCGCTCCCAACAATCACAGAAACGGTTGTCATTACACCAAAAGTCAGTGTCATCGCCATTAAAAAGATAATAATAAGACGCTTTTCTATCGAATGGTGCCATTTCATTGCGCTGTCTTTATTCAAAGTAGGAATCCAATTAATCATAGTCGGTAATTCGAGCGTGAGCAGTATATTCTGAACTCATATTGAATAACATACCATATAACACAAATTACAAAAAAGGCCTTGCCGAAGCAAAGCCTTAGTCAATTAAAGGGCCTAGATTACAATGATGAGTGAGGGCCAAATACCTCGTAATGAACACGATCTCTTGAAACCTTCATTTCATCCAGTTGATCGACAACGTGCTTCATAAAGCCTACTGGGCCACAGATATAAAAGTCACTTTCTTCGAGATCATGATGCTCAGAAATCGCACTTAAGTTCATCAGCCCCTTAGATTCACTGCCTTGCTCTTCGGTTGGTGCGTTGTACCATGTTTTTACAAACCAGCCATTCGCCTCGGAAATACTATTCACTGTCTCAGAGAAAGAGTGTTGTTGCTCATTCTCACACGCATGCAAGTAAGACACTTGCTCTGATTTTCCTTGCTGATTCAAGAACTCAAGCATCGACTGCATTGGCGTTACACCAACACCAGCAGAAATCAACGTTACTGGCTTATTACGCTCTTTATAGAAGAAGTCTCCAGCAGGCGCATAAAGTGCAACTTCAGCCCCTACTTTTACATGATCATGTAGGAAGTTAGACACCAAGCCGTGGTGGTCCGTATTCACACCTTCACGCTTCACTGAAATACGGTAATTACGACCATTTGGCGCTTGAGACAACGAGTACTGACGGATCTCTTTGTAGTTACTACCGTGAGGTGTCACTTCAATACCAATGTATTGGCCTGGAATATAATCCAATACCGCTTCGCCATCCGCAGGTTCGAAAACAAAACTCGTCACTAACTCAGATTCTTTCGTTTTTTCGACTAACTTGAAGGTACGAGCATCTTGCCAGCCGCCAATCGCTTGCTTGCGTTGCAGGTATAATTCCGCTTCACGATCAATAAATACTTTGGCTAAGAATAGATATGCCGCTGTCCACGCTTCTTCCACTTCTTGTGTAAACGCATCTGGAGCAAGCTCGCGTAGCGTTTCGATCAAGTGATGACCAACGATTTGATAATGCTCAGGCTGGATATTAAAGCTGGTATGTTTATGGGCAATGCGTTCAACCGCAGCGGTCAACGCCGATAGGTTTTCAATGTTTTTCGCGTAAGCGGCAATCGCTTCAAACAACGCGACACTTTGACGACCCGTTTTTTGGTGAGTCATGTTGAAGATATCTTTCAACTCTGGGTTATGTTGAAACATTCTCTGATAAAAGTGAACCGTTAGCGCTGGGCCTGCACTTTCAAGTAGTGGAATTGTCGATTTGATGATGTCGATATGTTGATTGTTAAGCATGTATAACTCCAAACACTAGTGGCTTAATTTGACTTTTGATGTCAATTTGACCTTATGTTTATTCTCTTATGATAATTGGCCGAGATTTTCACTAACGATGATTCTTTGACCATTCAATTATTGAGCATGAAAACCTTTCGTTATAAAACCAATAGACAAACTTAATATATGAGCAAAGTTTACTTTTGATTCAATTACCTACATTGCACGAACGATGCCAACTTTAAAAAGCCCGTCATTCCTAGATTCACTATAAATTGATTTAGATCAAACAAGTCTTTTCGACCTTTATTTAAAGTCATAAAGACACTACCATGTAAGAAAAACGAGAAAGGGTTTCGCATGCAAGACATTTCAGCATCCACTTTAATGGAAATGACCATAGGATTAGCCAGTGGCTTAAATGACCAAGACCGCTTCAATCGCCTTATCGATGCTATCCGTAAAACCATAACGTGCGATTGCGTGGCTCTTTTGAGCTTACAAGGTGACACATTGGTACCCATCGCTATGCAAGGCCTAAGCCGCGACACCTTTGGTCGCCGGTTTGTAATTGCTGACCATCCTCGCTTTGCTGAAATCTGTGAGTCTCGCACGCCAGTTCGATTCGACTCTGACAGTTCACTACCCGACCCTTTTGATGGCTTACTGATCGACCATGATGGCGACCTCCCAATGCATGCTTGTATGGGGCTACCGCTTTACTTCGGCGACAAACTGCTTGGAGTACTTACACTCGATAGTTTGACTCCAGATGTTTTCACACAAATCCCTGCACGAAGCTTAGAAGTTTTGTCCGCGATCGCGGCTTCAAACATGCAAATGGCGCTGACCTTTTCTCAACTTGAGCACCAAGCAAAGCAATCCAAGCGCCTACTTGAAGAGTTAAATGAGGAAGCGTGGGAGCGTGAAGGCGGTGAGTTGATTGGCAAAAGCTCTAGCATGTTGGCACTAAAAAGCGATATTGAAGTAGTTGCGCCTTCCGAATTCAATATCCTAATTCACGGTGAAACTGGAGTTGGTAAAGAGCTCGTGGCACGTACGTTACACCACCAATCGCAACGACGCCGTAAGCCACTCGTCTACGTTAACTGCGCAGCCATTCCTGAAAACTTAGTAGAAAGTGAATTATTTGGTCACGTGCGCGGCGCTTTTACTGGTGCAGACAAAAACCGCCTAGGTAAATTCGCGTTAGCCGACGAAGGCACACTATTTCTCGATGAAATCGGTGAACTTCCATTAGCTGCACAAAGTAAATTACTGCGCGCTTTGCAAAACAACGAAATTCAGCCTGTAGGCCAAGATAATATTCAAACGATCAATGTACGAGTTCTTGCGGCGACGAACCGCGACCTAAAACAAGAAGTAGAAGATGGGCGTTTTCGTGCCGACCTTTACCACCGATTGAGTGTGTACCCTATCGCTGTTCCCGCACTCAAAGATCGTGAAGACGATATCAGTTTATTAGCGGGTTTCTTCCTTGAACAAGCCCGTAGAAAGCTCGGGATCAACCAAGTTAAGTTCCGCTCTGATGTGCTTTCTTTCTTAAACCGATATGGCTGGCCGGGTAATGTGCGCGAATTGGAGCATGTGATCAGTCGCTCCGCACTTAAAGCCTTGGCACGTAGCACTAACAAAGACTTAGTGACGATTACCAAAGAAGACTGTGGGCCATTAGAACAAGATCAACCGAGCATCACGCTTACTAACGATGTTAGCCAAGTGGCTCAACCGAATATCGACCTAAGCCACGGTTTACGAGAAGCTACTGAGGATTTCCAACGCAACATCATCGTAGAAGCACTTGAACAGGCGGATTACAATTGGGCTCAGGCAGGAAGAGTGCTAAAAACCGACCGAGCTAACTTAACCCGCTTAGCCAAACGATTAGGGCTGAACGTATCAAAAACACATAAAGTAGAAAGGCTTTAACTAACAAGTTACGCAATAGACCGGATAAATTTCAAATCTGTTACATTCAATTTGCGGTGTTACGAGCATCTTAGGCAACTTGTGTATATAATGCCGCGAATTGTTAAACCTATTTTAAAGATGTAGAGATAATTATGAAATTTGTACGCTGGTTTCTAGGCCGTATCATTTTACTTCTGAACTTCGTTTTTTCTCCTCGCGGAGTAAAGCGTTCTCAAGAAGAGCAAACTAAAGTAAACCAACTTGCTGAAGGCCACGCTCTATACCAATTCGAAGCGTGCCCATTTTGCGTGAAAGTACGCCGCGCTATGAAGCGTCAGTCTGTGAACTTTGAGCTGCGTGATGCAAAAACAAACCAGACTCACCGCAGCGAGCTTGAAGCTGGCGGTGGCCGCGTAAAAGTGCCATGCCTACGCATCGAGAAAGACGGTAAGACTGAGTGGATGTACGAATCTTCAGACATCGTTGCTTACCTAGAAAAAAACTTCGCTTAAACGTTCACCGCGCAAGTGAAGGAAATCGTAATATAGCTAAGACGAGCTCAACCAGCTAAACATGGTTACGATATCAAATTAGTAAAAATCCCTCTAATTAGAGGGATTTTTTATTCCTATAGTGTGCAGCCATCGCCTACAAACACTAACGATAGCCAATTAATCATCGATTATGCCGGCTTGCCTCCTCGGCTCCAGAAATACCCTTTTCCACTTAACTGAAGCTCAGATAGTGATTCTGCGCCGTGTTCTGAAATAGATTGAGTGACTGGAAAAGCCGATGCCAAAGACATAACGAGTAACGCAAGTAGGCTATATTTTTTCATTTAAGACTCCATTCTTTTTGCACGTAAAGATGCGACAGGCTTTCGAGTTAACGTGTCACGATCAAAATCACTTCAGCGCGACGATTGCAGGCTCGTCCTTGTTTGGTCATATTGTCACAAGCTGGGACGTACTCGCCGTAGCCACGAGTATAAATCGTATTGCTACCAACACGCTGTCTTTCAAGGTGCGTTTTGATTCGCATCGCCCTTTTCTCAGAAAGCACATCGTTAACGGCATAAGAACCCGTACTATCGGTATGCCCTTCCACCACTATTTCTACGTCACTACGTTTAGAAAGGTAATCGCCAAGAAGATCTAACCAACGATTCGACATCGAAGACAAGCTTGATGAGCCAGTATTGAAGTTCACATGTTCAGTGAGCTTGAGCATAACGTGCTCGCCGGGAATACGCTCATAATCGATACGATGCTGCTGCAAAAATGCCTCTAGCGCATCGTTCATTGGAATGGTTTTACCAAAATTGGTCGCGATAACGGGTTCGGCCACCACATTCTTAGGCTGTTCGACAACGCCCCAGTCAGGGTTAGCGACTTCAAAATCAGATTTGGGAGCGGTATCCAGCATGTTTTCAGGCTGTAAAAGCTGACACCCTGACAACGCTAAGCTCAAAATTATTACTGCATACTTCATTGATTCACCAAGTTACGTATTCGATATCCTGCTCGACTATTATTTTTATCGGCATTATTTATATAACTTTAGCTAATTTAACGCCTTCCGAAACAAAAAGTGTTCAAGATCACACTCTAGAATCCCCAATTCCAACATCGGCTTAATGCCCTAGGTATTTGCATTAATTTACTTTATTAGACTTTGCCAATATCGATGAAATGGTTAGAATCACTCGACTTCTAAATATAGAGTAATCAAGATGTTTAAAACGATTTCAAAACTTGCAATGACTGCATTCGCACTTCTGATCCTTGCTGGGTGCAGCGAAAGCAATGAGCCTCAATTAGGCAAGCAATACCAACGTGTTCCTGTAGATTTAACAGAGTTTGGATTGGCTCCTGTAACGGAAATTTTTTCACTCAACTGCGGCCACTGTCGTAGCATGGAAAGCTCGATTCCTGAGATCGAATCATTAACGAACCAGAAGATGGGCAAAGTCCACGTTACGTTTAATGAAAGCGCACAAATCAGCGCGATGATTTTCTACACTGCGGTAATGCAGTTGAACGACACGCCAGATCACGCGTTTATGGAAGACTTGTTCGCTGCGGTTCAAATGAGCGGAGACGCAACACCAGAACAACGCCAACAAGAATTAGACGAAGTATTCGAGTCACGCGGCTTAGTCAGCCCTTATCAAATCAATAAAGAACAACAGCTGGAGCTATTTGAGTACATCAAAAAAGCTGAAGAGATTTCTGTTCAAGGTCAAATCAATTCTGTACCAACATTTATCATCAATGGTAAATACCAAGTACTCACGGCCGGCCATCAAGATGCTCAAGGCATTGCCAACACTATCAATTACCTACTATCACAGCCTTAATCGGTTTGGGTAGTTTTTCATTCATCACTTAGGTGTCATTCATGAGTAAATTTGTTTTTCCAATTATCATCTTCATCCTTGCTGGTTTCTTTATTTACCGCACATGGAATAACCATAAAGCGGCCGATGAAAACTACGAAAAAGGCCAAGCATTCCTTGCTGAAAATGGTCAACAGGAAGGGGTAATTACCACAGGCAGTGGTCTTCAATATCTAGTATTGGAAGAAGGAACGGGAACAGTTAAGCCAACGGCAAGCGATCGCGTAAAAGTGCACTACCACGGCACGCTAATCGATGGCACCGTTTTCGATAGCTCTGTTGATCGCAACGAACCTATCGTATTTGGCGTAAAACAAGTAATCAAAGGCTGGCAAGAAGGCCTTCAGTACATGGTTGAAGGTCAGAAGATTCGTTTATTTGTACCAAGTAACTTAGCTTACGGAAAAGGCGGTACAGGCCCTATTCCACCAGCAAGCACGCTAATTTTTGATGTTGAATTAATCGAAATCCAATAATCACTCGTTAGCATTACGCTTCAAGACCTTTCAGGTCCTAAATACAAAACGGCCATAAGCAAATTGCTCATGGCCGTTTTTAATTGTGCCTAATTGTTTTCAGTCGGCTGAGTTATCTAACCGCGCTCACATCTAAACCCGTTTCACCCAGCTTGGTACCACCCTTTGTAACTCGAACGCCATTACTTTCATTCCAAACCGACTGCAACGCTGAAGTGACATCTTTATCGTTCATATGCGCGATATGGAAATCAAATAGCATAACTTCATCAGAGGGCTGTAAGTACACTTTGTGATGCTGAATTGCTTCGACGATATCTTGAGCTTGTTGCTCTATGCTAGGTTGGTTTTCTACCATCTGCACTCGAAGCTTCGTAACATGCGCTTCAAACTCTTGTCGAGATACGCCCATGCTTACAAGGTTTGTCAGTGTTTGTTTTAATACTTTAAAACCAGCTTCCACATCTTGCTCTGACGCCATGGTCACTGTTGTCGACGTCAGTAACTGATGATCAAACAATTCTGATTCTGACGTGTTTACTTCTGAAACCATTAACTGGTTGCTCTCAAACGCTTTATTAAGTCGCTCCGCTAAAACGCTACGAGCAATGTCTCTGGTTAGCTTCTCGCGACGCGCTTTTTTGCTGTCTTCAGTATCTTGTGTCGACAACACTGAAATTGAAATGACTTCCGGTAGTGCTTCTACTTGCTGCGCTACACTCACCACATCAATGCTTTTCTCAAGGTTTGATACTTGTGCTGCACGGTCTAAATCAATGAATTCAGACGTCGAGAACTGCTTAAGCACTTCACGCTTAACTTTAGACACGTTAATGTCACCAACGATAACTAACGATGAGCTTTCCATTTCCGTTAAGTTCGCTTCACGTTTAAGCTCATCACTTAATAACGCCAACGTTTGAAATAGTTCGGTTTCACTTTCAGGTGAAGCGTTGAAAGCTGTAAGTTTCGCTCCGCTGTCTAAACGGATTTCGATGCCTGATTGTTCCGTTGGCATCAACACGTAACGGAATCCATTATTTAATACCGAGGTGCTCATTTGACGAGGTAGCATCAAATCCGAACGCGGGAACCAGTTATCATTAGTTAACTTTGCCGAAACGCTTGGCACAGAAAGGCACGAAGCAACAATCAGCACGCTAAATGCTTTCTTGATCGTATTCAGTGGCAATGTCAGAGGTGATGTAGAGATAGTGTTAAGCATGCGAAACCTCAATAAGGTCAAATAATGGATTCAATAAACAGCTTGTGTATATACTGCTTTTTAGCGTTATTTGTTATTGAAGATGGCTGCTAGCCATTCCGTGTAAAATTTGCGAGGTCCATGTTTGCTCCTCTTCACAAAAGCGCGAGGGCAAGGGCAATAACTTCAGAAATGAAGCTTCACAAGGGTAACGTGCATCTTATAAATTTGGCGTGATGATATATTGTTCTGGTGAATATATCAACAGATCGAATCACAGAGAATAGAAAACCCAACACAAAAGACTTTAGTTCAGCGAATATCATAGGGTTAGCTTCTGAGATAATTATCTGAAACAAAACATATGCATAGCTACTCTTAGCGAGGCCATTTGCCCACGTCTACTATTTGGATAGATTCATCAGTGGACGGATTCCAACATGTTTAGCAAAGTCATCACTATCGTCATTAGCCTCGCGTTAATGATACCTACAATGCTGCCCGCAGCACCCGACCCAGACAAAAAATCCTATATTGTCGTTCTAAAGAAATCCAACGATGTTAAAAACACCGCTGACGACGTAGAAAGAAACAATAATGGCCGCGTTAGGCACATGTACCGGAAAGTATTGAGAGGATTTTCAATCGACCTCCCTGAACGCGCAATGCGTCGCCTACGTAACGATCCTAGAGTGGCCTATATTGAGCCGAACATTACGTTGTCCATAGTGGATACCCAGCCAATTCCGCTTGGGCTGCAAAGAATCTATGCCGACCCAACCAATTTGAATATTGATGGTTCAGAAGACAATCCCGTCGATGTGGATGTCGCAGTATTGGATACCGGTATCGACTTCGATCACCCTGATCTCAACGTAGTCGCGGGAACCAACTGCTTGTATTACACAGGCAACAACCCGCGCAGACGTGTATATCACTGTGACAGCGATTTAGGGGGGGATGATGATCATTACCACGGTACCCATGTGGCCGGTACCATCGCAGCAAAAGATAATAATTTTGGTGTCGTAGGTGTGGCTCCTGGCGCTCGTCTTTGGGCAGTCAAAGTTCTTGATGCCAGCGGTTCAGGTTCCCTAGCGGGAATCATCGCAGGTATCGATTGGGTTGTTGAACAAGGTAATATCGAAGTTATTAACATGAGCTTGGGCGGTGCTGGAGCTAGCAGCGCTATGGACGACGCAATAGCCAATGCTGTCGCGAATGGTGTGACAGTGGTTGTGGCAGCCGGCAACAGTAATTCAGACTCATCGGGGTTCACTCCCGCCAATTCACCCGGTGCCATCACGGTATCTGCACTCGCCGACTTCGACGGTTTAGCTGGAGGCCTGGGTTCACCAACCTGTCGCCTCGATGTTGATGACACTCTCGCAGATTTCAGTAATTGGGGCTCAATTGTAGACATAACAGCGCCCGGCGCCTGTATCTACTCTACCTTCCCAATTGAACAAGGCGCTTACGCCACCATTAGTGGTACTTCTATGGCAGCACCACATGTTGCTGGAGCCGCCGCTCTACTCGCCAGTAATGGTGATTCCAACATCACTCAGACTCTATTAAGCACAGGTAACTATGATTGGGTCGACGATTCTGGTGATGGAATAACTGAGCCTTTATTAGATATTTCTGCTCCCGTGTTTATCCCAACATTTGTCGAGCCCAATGTAGGTACACCACCTGAAGCTAGCTTCGTCTTTAATTGTACCGACCTACAATGCTCTTTTGATGCAGCATCCTCTCAAGATGATGGGGGAATTGTTTCCTACGAATGGAATTTTGGGGACGCCAACACGGGCAGCGGAGAGCAAGTAGCTCACAACTTTAGCCAATCAGGAACCTATTCTGTAACATTAACTGTCACTGATGCTGACAATAACCAAGACAGCATCATGCAAGATATCACCGTAACAGAAGGTGTTGTTGAGGAAGTCTTATCTGGAAGTTCCAAAGTCACCAAAAATCGCTGGAAAGCGACCGTGACCAGTAACCTCGACGAATTGGACGGCACATGGTCTGCTTCTGGTAGAGCGAGATGTAGTGCCAATGAATGTACTTTACGTAGAATTAGAAACAGTGTGCCAAGTGTCACTTTCACATCATCTTACTCAGGCGAGCAGATCACCGTCTACAAGCCCTAACCTTTTTAATTTTAAATCATAACCTTCTATTTGAAGTGAAGACTTTCTAACCGTTCTAACATCTAAATAGCTAGGCTAGCCGTATTGGCAGCCTAGCGTTTTCTTACAGAGGATCTAAGGCTGCTACCGAAAAACTTATAAATCTCTAGCAGCTTTCCCCGATCAACGTCACCAGTAATCTCAAAAGTCCAAAATCATTAATTCAGCGAAATTACTAGACGACTGGTCTAGTGGAGATTATAGTAGCGCCATGAATACGAAAACTCATGATACTCGCCAGCACATTTTAGATGTGGGATACCAACTGATCGTTGCCAAAGGCTTTACGAGCGTTGGGCTTTCACAGCTATTGAAAGCGGCTGATGTGCCTAAAGGATCTTTTTATCACTACTTCAAATCTAAAGAACAATTTGGAGAAGCGTTAATTGCCTATTACTTTGAACAATACTTAGCTCGACTAGACGAAGCGTTTAATCAAACTGCAGGTACAGGTTACCAAAGGCTTGTCGGCTACTTTAGCCGCTGGTTAGTTTTCGATGATGGTCAATGCAATGCTCATAAATGCCTAGTAGTAAAACTTAGCGCGGAAGTATCTGACCTTTCAGAACCAATGCGTGAAGCGCTATTAAGAGGTGCAAACCAAGTAACGGCAGCCATTGCAGAGTGTATTTACAAAGGGGTTCAAGACGGTTCAATTAAGCAACAAGACACACAAAACGCTGCTAAGAGTCTTTATTCTCTTTGGCTTGGGGCAAGCTTACTGAGCAAATTGGCTCAAGATGTCTCTAGCTTAGAGTTAGCCCTTGAAACGACTCAAGGCCTTTTATCCGTTAAAGAATAATAGATAGAGAACCGTACAGCGGTTCTGTGTGGGGAACATCTATCAGCTTAAATGTGTTCAAGCTGATTAGGACTCTTTACCAATCTAAGTATTGTTACGACTAACAAAGTTAAAATTCCGCCAATGTCTCGACCTTGGCGTTTTTTAGAAACAAACACTAGACGACTGGTCTAATAATAAATATCAGTCTATTACAAATTGAGGAATCACCAATGACCAACCTACAAAACCGCCGCGTCGTACTTGCATCACGCCCAGTCGGAGCCCCTACTCAAGAAAATTTCCGCATCGAAGAGGCGAACATCCCGCAAATCGGTGAAGGCGAAATGCTATTACGCAGTGTCTACCTTTCATTAGACCCATACATGCGTGGACGAATGAGTGATGCAGCGTCATACGCTGACCCTGTGGAAATCGACGAGGTAATGGTTGGCGCTACAGTGTGCCAAGTAGAGCAATCTAACCACGCTGATTTTCCGGTGGGAGAATGGGTTTTAGCTTACACAGGTTGGCAAGATTACGGCGTATCGAACGGTGAAGGGCTGATCAAACTTGGTCAAAATCCGACTCATGCATCATACGCTCTCGGAATTATGGGCATGCCGGGCTTCACGGCGTACATGGGTTTACTCGACATTGGTCAACCAAAGGCAGGCGACACTCTTGTTGTGGCAGCCGCGACTGGCCCTGTAGGCGCGACTGTTGGTCAAATTGGTAAACTAAAAGGCTGCCGTGTGATTGGCGTAGCAGGCGGTGAAGAGAAGTGTCGCTATGCAAAAGAAGTACTCGGCTTTGACGAGTGTATCGACCACAAAGCAGAAGACTTCGCACAGCAGTTAACCGCAGCCTGCGACCAAGGCATTGATGTGTACTTCGAAAATGTGGGCGGTAAAGTTTTCGACGCAGTCATGCCATTACTTAACACAGGCGCACGTATCCCTGTGTGCGGTTTGATTTCTCAATACAACGCGACTTCCCTTCCAGAAGGCCCAGATCGTATGTCGAGCTTAGTCGCTACATTGCTAATTAAACGCATCAAAATGCAAGGCTTTATTATCTTCGACGATTACGCGCACCGTTACCCAGAATTCGCTCAACAGATGACCCAATGGTTAGCTGAAGGCAAAATCAAATATCGCGAACATTTAGTTGAAGGCCTAGAAAACGCACCAGAAGCATTCATGGGGCTACTAGAAGGCAAGAACTTCGGCAAATTAGTGATTCAAACTAACCTTGCGAAATAGGAACCAAATCATGATTACTTTGCATCACTTAAATCAATCTCGTTCAAAACGCATTATCTGGCTACTTGAAGAACTAGGGCTAGAATATGACATTAAGCCGTACCAACGTGACAGTGTTACTTTTCTCGCGCCGCCTGAGCTTAAATCGATTCACCCACTTGGTAAATCACCTGTAATCGAAGACCAAGGTTTAGTGATTACTGAATCAGGCGCGATTACTGAGTATTTGATCGAAAAGTACGGGGCTGACAAATTTGCACCGAAGCGCGGCACACCTGAATATGTTGAGTATTCACAGTGGCTGCATTTTGCAGAAAGCTCAGCAATGCTTCCCCTTTTACTGAAAATGTTCGTGGCTAAAGATGGTTGCGAAACCAATTTCTTGGGTGGCTACGCTGATTCAGAAACGATGAAAGTCATGGGTTACGTAAACGAATCTTTGAAAGGTAAAACTTACTTAGTTGAAGAGCGCCTCACTGGTGCTGACTTTATGATGTCGTTCGTTGTGGAAATACTGCAAAACAACGGAGCCATCAGCGCGTTTGAACATATTGAGCGCTACGCTCAGCAGCTTGAAACTCACTCTGCTTTTCACAAAGCAAACGAAGTAGAATCTGCATACGCTAACTAAGTATTATCCGTTACAACTATACCCAGTATTGACTCCATTTCCTTGATTCAATACTGGGAATCCACTTCTCGCCACAACATCGCCATCGCTTCATCAAACAGATAAAAATAGATAATCAAGCCCAAGTATTCCTCTCGTTTACATACCGCTAATGCCACTTCAGCCGCTTCTAAATGCGGGTAACCGTAAACCCCACAAGATATAGCGGGGAACGCTATCGAGCCGCATTGGTTTTTTAGCGCTAGCGCTAGTGCGTTCACATAAGCCGACTCCAACAAGACTTTTGGCTCAGGCACATTCTCGTATACAGGACCTACAGTATGAATCACATAGCTCGCTTGTAACGCCCCTGCTACAGTCAGCCTTGCTTCTCCTGTCGGGCACCGTTCACCGTTTACTTCAGGGACTTGTAAACATGATTGCTTAAGCTCAGGTCCTGCTGCACGATGAATAGCACCATCAACCCCGCCACCACCAAGCATTCTGGGGTTCGCCGCATTAACAATGGCATCGACTCGCGCCGTCGTGATGTCACCTTGTACTATGATTATATTGCTCATGATTGCTTGTTCTCCCGCACTTACTGCGCTCATGCTTTATCTAGTATTGGTGATATCCGGTTAAAGATCGGCCATTAACAAAAATATAATTAGTAATATTCAACGTGTATTCCTAAACCAAACCCATTGAAAAATAATTTTTACTATACATTTGGAAAATAAATTAACTCGGTTAGCTTGCTATTCGCTTAACTCACCCCAATAACTCAAACAGAGCCGACACTTTCATCTTTTTCTCGGCAAACATAAGGCAGATATATGCAGGCAAGTACATCCCAAGAACCCAACTCCGAGAGCCTAAACGCGGTGCCGGAGAAGAAAGGTAAGAACCTGACCATCTTGTTTGAACTCTTCCAGTTTGTTCGTCCTTACAAAGCGAAAGTCGCCGCTGCATTAGTGGCGTTGATCTTCACTGCAGCTCTGACGTTATCCGTCGGCCACGGCGTTCGTATCCTTATTGACCAAGGCTTTTCGCAACAATCACTCAGTGACTTGGGCAGTGCAATTCAGTTCATCCTTGCCGTTACCGTAATGATTGCGATCGGTACTTTCTTCCGCTTCTATTTGGTTTCCTCTGTTGGCGAACGAGTCAGTGCAGACATCAGGCTCGCCGTGTTCAATCACGTTATTACTTTGCACCCCAGCTACTTTGAAACCAATGGTAGCGGTGACATCATGTCTCGTATCACGACCGATACAACGCTACTGCAAAGTATCATAGGCTCGTCTTTTTCTATGGCGATGCGCAGCGCTCTCATGTGTATTGGCGCCGTCATAATGCTGTTCGCAACTAACATTAAACTCACGCTGATTGTGCTTGCCTCCGTTCCATTTATTCTGGTGCCAATTCTTGTGTATGGTCGACGCGTCCGTGCCTTATCACGTAAAAGCCAAGACTCTATGGCAGATGTAGGCAGCTATGCAGGTGAAGCAATTGAGCACATTAAAACTGTTCAAAGTTATAGCCATGAGGAACAAGAGCGTCTCTCGTTCTCAAATGAAGTAGAGAAAGCCTATGAGATTGGCCGCCAGCGCGTTAAGCAACGTGCGATCTTAATTTCAGGCGTCATTGTGATCGTGTTCAGCGCGATTGCCGGAATGCTATGGGTTGGAGGTAGCGATGTTATCAATGGCACCATGTCGGCGGGTGACCTTGGTGCGTTTGTGTTTTACGCCATTATGGTCGCTTCCTCATTAGGGACCATTTCAGAAGTGCTCGGCGAACTACAACGCGCTGCGGGTGCAACTGAAAGATTGATTGAGATCCTACAAGTAGAAAGCCACATCGTCGCACCAGTAGAAAACCCTATCTCGCCTAAATCCTTGTCGGCTGAAGTGTCGTTTAATGATGTCACTTTCCACTACCCTTCAAGGCCGGATCAAGCAGCCACAGAGCATCTAGCGTTAACAGCCGAGGAAGGAAAAGTACTCGCGCTCGTTGGGCCGTCCGGTGCGGGTAAAACAACCTTATTCGAACTGCTACAACGTTTTTATGACCCACAATCAGGTAGCGTAACATTAGGCGGTATCGACCTACGTAAATTTGATCCAAATGAGTTACGCCAACAAATGGCACTTGTGCCTCAACAGCCAGCGCTATTTAGTAATGATGTCTTCCATAACATCCGCTATGGCACACCGGATGCGACCGACGAACAAGTGATTGAAGCCGCGAAAAAAGCGCATGCTCATGAGTTTATTTTGAACCTCCCTGAAGGCTACAACAGCTTCTTAGGTGAGCGAGGCGTTCGCCTTTCTGGTGGTCAGAGACAACGAATTGCGATCGCTCGAGCGATCTTAAAGGATCCCAACATACTATTGTTAGACGAAGCCACCAGCGCGCTAGATAGTGAAAGTGAGCATCACGTACAGCAAGCGCTAGAAGAGTTAATGAAAGGAAGAACCACATTGATCATCGCGCACCGTTTATCGACCATAAAACACGCCGACCAAATAGCAGTACTGGATCAAGGCCGTCTGGTAGAAGTTGGTAATCACCAATCACTTTTGGAGAACTGCGAACTGTACCAGCGCTTAGTCGAGCTTCAGTTTAAACACATGCACAACTAGCACAGTGTCACTGGCGGCCTCTAAAGGTCCTCGGTCATATACGCAACAAATCTTGGAGCCCTTTAGCTAGGGCTTTTTAATATACGTAACCTCAGTTTTAACGACTTTACGCTTCCAACAATCTCACCTCGATTCTCCTCAACTCAGCTTACCATTACTGATTTTCTCAATAATGCTTTCTTTTCCGCGCTGTGTTCCCTAGGATCACCGCTCTTATAGATAACATAGTTAATTGTCGATGCCTTCTTCTACCCTTAATCTTGTCCCTGTGGGCTTAAGATACATGCTAATTTCTGCGCTTGCTTTTGCGCTTATGTCGAGCTTTGTAAAGTTAGTCAGCACCCACGGAATTCCCGTTTTTGAAATTGTTGCAGCCAGGGCATTAGTGTCGCTCATCATTAGCTATGTCGATGTGAAACGTAAACGTATTTCGATTTGGGGCAATAATAAAAAACTATTATTCGCGAGAGGCTTTACTGGCTCACTCGCCCTAATGTGTGTTTACTACGCCGTTGCTACTTTGCCTTTAGCCGAAGCGACAATTTTGCAGTATCTGCACCCAGTTTTTACCGCTGTATTGGCATTGGTCTTCTTACGCGAACGCATTCAATTCTCAACCATGATTTGCATTGCATTCTGTTTATCCGGCCTTTATTTGATCGTTAACCCAGGTACCACATTCGGCGGAGCAAATGACCTACCCTTTATTAGTGTGACAGCAGCTTTGCTAGGTGCGTTTGGTAGTGCGGTAGCATACGTGATCGTCAAAAAATTAAGCAACACGGAAGACAGCTCAGTCATCATCTTCTACTTCCCACTGATCGCACTGCCAATTTCGCTGATTGCGCTTGGTAGCGACTTCGTAATGCCAAACTTTGAAGCGTTTGTATTACTGCTGTTTGTTGGCATTTTTACGCAAATCGGCCAAGTCGGTCTGACGAAAGCAATGCAAACTGAAGTCGCAAGTAAAGCCACCGCCTACTCCTATATTCAGGTGGTGTTCTCTATTATTCTTGGTTGGCTAATGTTCAGTGAAATCCCATCCGCTTGGACGTTGGCTGGTGGTAGCTTGATCATTGCGGGCGCCCTCATCAATGTGTTTGGCGGAAGAAAAGCCAAGCCTACTCCCGCGAAAAGCTAACGTTACTTGTCTCGTACAAAAAAAGCCGACTCAATCGAGTCGGCTTTTTATTATCGCTAATGCTGAAATCTTACAAACCTTGAACGTACTGAGCGTTAGTACGAATTTCCACTAACTGATCAAGTTGTTGCTGAGAACCTTCAACGCCATTCAGTAGGCCTTCAAAGTGTTTAATCAACTCGACCTTATCTTGTTCTTCTTTTGAACCCGCACCGATGTTAGTTAAATCAATGAAGAATTCATCAAATAAACCGGACAGATCATTAACCGCTTCATAGTTTAAGAACTGCTCATGGTTGTAGATACTTGGATAACCACCTTTCTGCTTATCAACCGCAAACGAGATGCCTTTCACATTCGTAATGGTGGTAGCTTTCTCACACTTAAGCATACAGCCAGCTTCAATGCTCGGCTTGTTACAGCCCACGGTTCTTTGGAAGAAACACTGGCGGCTTGTCATCATCAAGATCGGGTGGTAAATGCTGTAGAACAACTTAAAGTTTTCAGGGCGTTTTATGTGACGAATTTGGCCTTTGTTGATCTCGTTTGAGATAAACGCGCCAGCACAGTTTAGCTCTTCTTTAAGTGTCACTAACGCGTGTGAGTTAGTCGTATTCATAAATGGACCCGCAACCCATTCAATACCCATCTCATACGCTTTATAAGCAATACCCGTGTTGTTGGTCACAATACGCTGTGGTTTTACTTCTTCAAGGATACGCACGGCTTCATCGTAGTCTTTGCCAATCAGTACCGCTGGGAACCAAGGGATCAATCGAGGGTTCTCAGACAAGATATCAATGTACTTGTTACAACGCTTCTTGAAGCTTTCTGGCAGTTTGAAGTACACATCTGCATCCGTCACGTCACACAAGTGAAGGTCTTTCACGTCGGCAATAAGCATTGAAAGCGTTGGCGTTTCATTTACTTTTGGCTGTTGCTTCGGCGCAGGCACTTCAACATGCTTAATTACTTTTACCGAGCCATTCAAGATGAAATCAATCTCATCTTTGATATCCGATACTTCTCGTAAAGGAAGCGCCAAACCATCTTCCATAGCATCGAAGTTATGCCCTTCTAAGCTATGTACCGAGCTCTTAACCGATTTAAAACGTTTCTTAAGCAGATCTTGAGTCAGTGCTTTTTCTTCGTCTTCAACCAGTAGTGAGTTAGATTGAACAACGATTGGATCTTTATCAGACAACACCGTTACTGTTAATGGCTCTCCTGCTTTTGCAGCAAAAGCGATCGTCACTGGTGTTTTACGGATATCGAGAAATTTGATTTTCTCGCGCATTTCATCCCCAAGCACATCTTTCTCGGCATGCAGGTGCTCTGTCACTTCTTGGATTTGCACAACAGAGATTTGCTCTGCTTTTTCAGACGCTTTTTCTGAAGCTTGTTCCACTGCATAGTTGATACTGTTATCGCGCGGATTATCGATAAACATATCTTTCGTTAAGTTGCCTTTTAAGAAAGAATTCGTGAAATCTCGGTTGAATACTTTGTGTAAGTTCGAGTCGTCTTCAAGCAGCAAACCACTTTCTACAAAGCTATCAATTTGCTTTCTCCACGTATCAACCACGGTATACACATAGTGTGCACCTTTGATACGGCCTTCAACTTTCAGGGAATCTACTTTCGCGTCCACGAGTTCAGGTAGATCATAGTAGGCAGAGTTGTCTTTTAAGTTTAGCGGGAAGCGGTTGCCAGCTTCTGTAATTTCGTACTCATCACGACACGCTTGGCTGCATCGGCCACGGTTACCCGAGTTACCTACACTTACAGAGCTTGAATAACACTGACCAGAGAATGCAATACACAGTGCACCATGAACGAACACTTCAGTAAGCACGTCTACATCATGTGCCACTTCCGTCAAGGTTTTGATTTCTTCAAGGTTCAGCTCGCGCGATAAGTTAACGCGTGATGCACCAATCTTTGATAGGAACTTGATTTGACCTTCGTTATGCGTTGTTAGCTGTGTAGACGCGTGTACATCTAACGTTGGGAAGTGCTTTTTAACCAAATCGAACAAACCAAGATCTTGCACAATGATGCCATCTACTTTGGTGTTCACAAGCTGGTTCAAAAGTTTAACGATGTTTTTGATCTCGTGTTCTAATAGCACAACATTCAAAGTTAAGAACACTTCACAGCCGTACTCATGAGCTAGGCGAATAACGCCATTCAGTTCATCTAAGGACAAATTGGATGCTCGGTTACGAGCGTTGAAGGTATCCAAGCCACAATAAACTGCATTCGCTCCGGCAACGATAGCCGCTTTAATGGCTTCTACATCACCACCAGGGGCCAATAACTCAATTTTTCTGCTCATTTTTGAAACCGCTCACTTGCTAAACTTATAATATTTTTTGAGCGCGTATTCTAACGACATCACTAATTCATTACCACAGCTCAAGCTTTTATTGACCTGAATCACAATAATAATTATAGAAATAGAGTTAGAAAACCGTCACTTACTTCAAGCGAGAACATTATGTCATTACCTATTTTATATTCTTTGCGCCGCTGCCCTTACGCGATGCGTGCTCGTATGGGGTTAATTCTCGCAAAACAGCCGGTATTGCTACGTGATATCGTCACTCGAAATAAGCCTCAAGAATTATTAGACGCCTCACCAAAAGGCACGGTGCCTGTGTTAGTGCTCAGCAATGGGCAAGTAATTGAACAGAGTTTAGACATTATGAGATGGGCACTGCAATTAAACGATCCCGCAAACCTTTTACGCAGTGAACAGCCAGAGCTTGCGGGCTCGATACAGCAATTGATCGCGTTAAATGATCAGAAATTTATTCCAAACTTAGAGCAGTACCGAGCATCAATGCGCTACCACAACGATGACCAAGTTCAACGCCGTGAAGCATGCGAATCCTTTATTAGACCGTTAGAAGAAAAGTTGAGAAACCACACTTATTTGTTTGGCGATACCCCTAGCCAAGCAGATTTCGCCCTCATGCCTTTCATTAGCCAGTTTGCTCGCGTCGACAAAAAGTGGTTTGTGCAGTCTTCATACGTCAACTTAGGGAAATGGTTAAAAGCACATTACGAAAGTCCGCTATACACAAAAGTAATGAAGCAATACCCACAGTGGATAGAAACTAAAGAAGAGTTTTTGTTCGAGTAGCCATTGTTATCGTACCTGTCCTAAGCAAGGTATCGCGATTGGGTTCGCGTTACCTTTCTATTCACGTGACCCTGCACTTTGAATTCATTAGTAGTTAGGGTTCAAATCAATATACAAGCGCAGCATATCTTTGTGCTGGATACCATTTTCAAAAATTGGCTCCGAGTAGTTATCCAGAAAGTAATCTTTGATTACCGATTCCACTCTAAAGCCGAGGCGTTGATAGTAAGTTAGCTGGTAGCCAAATGAGCCAGTCCCTAGCTCAACCCTGCCTATTTGTTTTTCTGCCAGTTCTATTAAGCAGAACTTTAGCAGCGCAGAACCGACACCATGTTGCTGATACTCTGAAAGCACAGATACGTTAAATACTTCGGCGGTATGTGAAGAATCCTTTTTACTTTGATCCAAACAATTGACCACACAAGCGCCAACGACCTTTCCCTGATATGTGGCGACAAAGCACCACGATCCATCAAGATAAGATTTGATACTGGCTTGAGATGGATCGGCTTCCAGCAACAGTTCCAAAGGCACTTCTTCTGAGGAAACCTCACTTAAGGCCACATCACGTATAACATCATTCACTATGGTAAATCCCGTAACTTTCTGGCTGGGTTTCCGGCGTAAATCCCTTTTTCTGTAATGTCTTTTGTGACGACGCTACCTGCTCCAATCACTACGCCTTCGCAGATACTCACAGCCAATACCGTTGCGTTTGAGCCTATTGTAACGCCGTTAGCAATATTGGTTCTTCCCCAACTATTTGGATCAGGGTCGGGATACCCTTCTTTAAACAAATCATTAGCAAACATAACGCCATGGCCAATGAAGCAATCCTGACCGATGTTCACAAACTCACAGATAAAAGTATGAGACTGAACTTTTGTTCGCGCGCCTATGCGGCTATTCTTTTGAATCTCTACAAATGGCCCGATAAACACATCATCGTCTAACTCACAGCCATATACATTTGATGGTTGGATGATCGTGACGTTCTCGCCGCAATCCACATCCACTATTTTCGCTTCTATCACTCTTGGGGTTGCCATTAAGCCTCCGTGATTACTTTTAAAACAGTGACATACAAAAAGTGCCCAATACTAGGGCACTCTAACTTAATTCATGGTTATGGTGTTATTGAAATGGCAAAATGGCACTCACAAAACTGAAAGTGCACTTGATTGCACACTGTTGAATCGACATTAAAGGGCAGTGTCCCACTGTTTGGTATCGACAAACCACCGTTCCTCATAGATTTTGTCGCCATCAAACTTAAACAACACGGTAAGCTGTGATGATTCAACCTTTGTAGATTTCCATTCCACTATAGAAATCACTTCGCTGTCCCCTTCTATATGACGCAATCCCGTAATTTCAAACCCTGTAGGGAATGCGCCCCCTATTCCATCTAATGCACTTCGAAATTGGCTACGCCCTTTTAGGACATCATTTTGCCCTGGCATGATGAACGTCATGTCTTCAACATAATCCATCACCAATTTATCAAAATCTCCAGCCCCGACGGCTTCCCACCCTTGTTGCACGATATCAGCTAACTTCATTAGTCTGCCTCCCATATTATTAACAGTTTTAACTATAGGATGGATTACTAAATCAAGAAGCCGCTATTTACCGCCCTTTACGGACACCGTTTAATGGTCGGTAATACTTCTGCTAACTCTTGATCGTACATTTCAAGTACCGATTCAAAACCATACTTCGGCTGCCAGTCCAAATATTGTTGCGCAGCTGAAGAGTCATACACCCTGTCTAAGGTTTTTGGCAGGCCCCAACCTCTCTCTTCAAAGGCAACCGCGACTTGAGGTTGTAACTCTTTTACGAGCGAATTAGCGCTTGTAAACAACCGTTGGCAATGGGATGCATCAAAAGGTGTTTTTCCTGAAATAATGAAGCGATGAAAACCATTTAAGCGTTTATCTAATGCGCATAAGTGCGCACTCGCCACATCACGCGCATCGACTCCGCGGTTTAAACGATAGATCGCCATTAGGTCGACAGGTTCAGGAAAGCAACGCGACATTTGAAGCACGGTGACAGGCAAGTTGAACAAATCAGATATTTCTTTAAGGCCGTTCTCTGCTGCAATTTTGCTTCGGTGGTAAATCGACTTAGGTTGTGGCGTTGTTTTTTCGTCAATCCAGCCTGCGGTACCCTTTGGAGTAGACGCATGACCATATAATGCGGTAGTACTGGTAAATACAAAATGTTCAATACCATTTTGTAGCCCTTGCAATGCCAGTTGTTTAGTCGCATCGACATTAATACTTTGGAAATCTTCTTCGCTTGCAATACCAACATGTGGAGCATGCAAAGCCGCGGTATGGACCACGACTTTAACCCCGTCTAATGCTTTGTTCACTGTTTCTTTGTCTCGAATATCCCCAACAATATCGACGGTCGAACATGGCGTGGTATCCAATCCTACAACCTGATGGGTTCGCATTAACTTTATGTATATTGCACGGCCAACCCTTCCTGCGGAGCCTGTGACGAGTATTTTCATCCAAAACCTTCGAAAATCTTTCTAATTATTTACTAATAGCAAATCCGAATTAGAAGTACAGAAAGATACAAAGCATTGCCTAAACTATCTTCTTCTCTCGTCTAGTACCTCTTTAAACGCAAACATACCATTTAAAGCGGCAGGAAAACCGGCATAAACCGACATTTGTAATAGGACTTCTTTAATCTCTTCCTCTGCACACCCCACATTAAGCGCTGCGTTTAGGTGAACTTGCAATTGAGGCTTGCAGTTACCTAATGCCGTTAGTGCTGCAACCGTCGCTATCTCTCTGGATTTTAGATCTAACGCTGGTCGCGTATAGATATCGCCAAATGGATACTCGATAGTAAAGCGCGCTAAATCAGGGCAGATACCCTCAAGACTTTCGATTACTCGGTGCCCAGCCTCACCATCAATTTTAGTGAGCTGCTCCATGCCTGCGGTAAATCTTGTGTTTTCCATTCGATACTCCTTCTATTGTGTAGGAGTAAAGCGTACAAGTTAGAGTTAACTCTAAGTCAAGTGACTTTGTTGTCCTTATATAAGTTAATCTTAGTTTCAAGCGCTGCTAGATGGCTTTGCTGCAATTCAATATGTGCTTGTAAACTCTTTTTATGGCGTTCTAAAAGCTGCTGGCGTTGTTGCGCTGTATCCGCCCCTAATGCACGTAACTGAGCGTATCCCTGAATCTCAGAAAGTGGCATTCCTGTCTCTTTTAGTCGCTTAACAAAGGTTATCCAATCTATGTCTTTCTGCGAGTAATCTCGGTGGCCGCTTGTATTACGCTGCACATTGCTAAGCAAGCCTATCTTTTCATAATATCGAAGAGTATGAGGCGACAACCCTACCCTCTCTGCAAAACTTCTCATGTTCATGGTTGATCCTTTTATTAGGCTGAGCGCAGCAATAATGAAGTCATTGATTGTTTAGGAAAATAAGCGATGTCGTTTTTAATCAATAACTTAGTGCCGAAATTTCTCAGTATTCATCAGTGAAACGTTAACCTTAACTATTGTGATTAGTCCCTTCCATTCACAATACTCCAGCAATCAATACCGAGACGAGTATGCCTGCAATAAAGCTAGGTGAATGAAAGGTGCGTTTTGTGTTTCGGTAAGGCTCTTTTTGGGGTTCTTCTTGATAGGTTTTAACAGCCAGTGCTTTGATGTAATTGTTTTGCATACTTTTCTCTCCCTGTTTAAGTTAAGGAGAGGATAAAACCTCAAGTTAAGTTTAGGTCAAGAGAGTTTTATTGAATCTATCAATATTTAATGATCAAGCTGGCGTGAACATTCTGAACCGTTAACAGCATTTACCATGCTTCTGAATTGGTGGGCAAGGCACACTTCCAAACGAACAAAACACGCAACAATCGCCAGCGAGCGGTTTTAATATCACACCACAACCTCGGCACTCATAAAAATAAAGACAAGCGTCGACTGGCATTTCTTCTAAGCTTTTAAACCCGCAATTAGGACAAACTAATTCCGATTCCAACTCAATATCCATCTTCTTTACTCACTTAGCATTTCATTTAAGCATAGTGAACATTCAACTACGAACATGCTGCTCTCAAGCTGTGAATGGTTAAAGGAAGCGTCTCATTTGGTACAAAGGCCAAACTTGCCCATCAAATACTTTATACTTGGGCTCCCTATCGAAAACTTCAAACCCTATCGATTCATAGCACTTTTTGGCTGACACATTATTTTTAAATACTGCTAATGTCACAACCGTTATGTCGCTGTTTGTTTTCGCCTTTTCTATAGCCGCTCTAATCAAAACTTTACCAACTCCCTTCCCTCGAGAAGACGGAGCAACGGCGACTCGACAAAACCGTAGTTCATTCGTAGATGTGGTTTGAAATTCGATGAAGCCCACCAATTCGTCTTGATTCATCAACACAAAAAACTCGATTTCATTAGCTAAAGAGCGCTCAATGATGGCTTTAGATAAAAGAGGCCAACCGAATACACGACCTCCCCACATGAGTGCGTCTTGTTTGCTCTCAAACCAATCTTTTACTATCGACGCATGTTCATCTTCGAAAGGAACCAACTGCATTTATCACCTCTATGTGTTGCTACGTCACAACTTAAGCATCAACCTGTTTCAATGTTTAAGCGCACTTCGAGCATTCTCAGCTCACTTGGCTTACAAAACCTTTTCGTAACACTGCTCAAGTTGAACTTTTCCCCACAGTTCAAGCTCGCGTTCGACCACAAGCTCAAAACCATTTTTTACATACAGGGCTTTAGACGCAGCCAACCCATCAACGGTCCACAGGACCACCTTTGAATAACCGGTAGCAATACAAAAGGTAAGAGCATTATCAATCAATGTTTTGCCTAACCCTTTGCCACGCGCCTCTGGAGAGACTGAAAACCAACGCAACTGCGCTTCAGATTGAGAAACTTCACAAATACAGATGGAGCCAATCAAGGTGTTATCGCTTTTCGCTACCCAGATTCTTTCACGCGAGTTTTGTCTCTGCACAAACTGCGCAAGAGGCTCTGCCACATAGGCCTCAAACGTTGCGTCATAGCCGTATTCTTTTGAATAAATGAGCCCATGCTGCCTAACTACATCCCCCAAATCACCCGGGACGAGAGTATTGGTAATGATCATTGGTTGTCTTTCCTTTGACTGTTCGACTGACTATTGTTGTATTGTGAAATGTAGCTTCTTAGTTTAAATCTGGGAGTGAAATGACGACTAATTGGTAATTTCAAATCGAGCTTCTCGACTTCAACTGCCTCAGATCCATATTCTTGTTCAAACCAATCCCACTCGACCGTTTCGATGCGTTCCATAACACCATTTTCCGTTAGCAATGTTGCAAACTCTAGAGGCGAAAAACCTTCTTCTTCAGCGATAAAATGCTGCTTCTCACTCAACGGCTTACTGCATGTGGCCAACAATATATAGAAGCTGGCGACATCCTTTACATGAACATACTGATTGTAACCCACACTGGGCATGGGGACTTGTATGGTGCGGTGAGATTTTTCTTCTAGAATACGCCGTAGTTGGCAGTGCTCACCACCATAAATTAAGCTTGGGCAATACACTAAGTGCCAACCATTCGCCAAAGCACGTTTTACAGTTCGGACATCCTGTTTTACAGCTTCTAGCGGTTTGAAATGAAAGTGTCGCAAGTCTTCACCTGCTGCTTTTCCAAACAACCAAACGCCTGAGGTATGTACCTTTACGGCACGATCAGACGCAAATCGCTCCAGGTCTGCTAACAAAGCCTGCTCAATGTTTACAATCTGGTCGGCACTAAACTGAGACCAATGCGGTCGGGCACAATTAATCACTACATCAAACATGCCATGCATTTCAGTATTTGATGTAGTCACACACCTTTCTTCACTCAAAAGCTGTTTTGAATCGCGAGAATAGATATAAACATCGTGCTCGCAACGACCAAATGCCTCTACTACATGGCGTCCAACGTACCCACTTGCACCTGCGACTAGTACTTTCATATTCCTTTGCTCGTTCAGACTATCCATCAATGGAAAGGAGAATTTTCGAATTAATAGTTACATCTATATCACATTCTCTTGCCGTAACAACACCGATAAATGCCACGCATCGTGATTCAATTTAAAAGGAAATGGTCGCTACCGCTACTTGTTACTAATTTCGCTATATAGCACTAAATTAGAAAAAATTGCGTTCATTTGGTTAATCTTATGTTTCATATTTAACAGCTGCGCAACCCTCACAAACCGATTACTGTTAGTAGCACGTCCACTACACCGGAAAGAAAGTGATGAAAGTTCTTATTCGATACACACAAGCAGGCAAATACAGAGATCAGGCATGGGAAGCTCTCACCATAAAAGCCAAAGGAAATATGCAAGCCGTGACGCCATCGTATGCAGCACAACTCATCGAGCAGAATAAAGCGAGCCTTGTGACCGACGACGACCAAGATATCGTTATTCACGCCTAGTCTGCTAGCCCTAACTACAAATTACGAACTTAAGCTGACTACGCCAATATCGAGATAAAAGCAAAACGCCCAACACATCAGCGTTGGGCGATTTCAAGAGATTCATTTCAACAATATGGGCGAGCTTAAACCTGTCGCTACATTTGATAGTCAAACACTACGATATCTTCAAGCAGAGGTCTGAATACAGATTTTAACACTTCGTGCTCTGGGTGTGGCAAATAGTTCTGACGCCCTGCTTCATCAGAAAAAGTCATCAGCACAGAATGCGTAAATCCTTGGTTCTTGTTTTCTGGGCTGTCGTTGATTCCCCATTCAACTGCTACAACGCCTTCGACCTTGTTTGGCATTCCCTCAAAGAGTGTTTTCAAATGAGCAATATCAGAGGATGAAGCGGTTTGTTTGAATTTGATCAGCAATATATGACGAATCATTAAGGTCCCTTTCTTCTATTCAATAGCGATTATCACGTGGCATTTACCATACTCTAAATGAACACGTTACTTAACGACTTTATCAAGTTCTTTCTGTAGCCTTTCGATGTCAGGGCAACCAAGGTAAACGTTATTTCCACTTTTCATCGTTAGCTTGAGAGCACTACCCACTGAGGCATTGTATAACCAACCATCTTTCAACAACCTAATTCCAATACCTTGATACCATTTGGTTTGATACGTTGAAGTTTCTACAATGTCTAACGCGCTTAATTCCTTTCGAAAAAAGCCGGACCCGAAATACCAACTCACACGTGTATTTTTAACTTCCACTGTCATCGACCAAAAGAGCCCAGCGAGCACTAGGTTAATTGCTATCGCAACTAACACGCTCAGGTAGTCGGCCGAAGTTAGAACGACAGCAGCACTGATGATCACAAGAATCACTAACAACGTCTTATTAAGTTGCGTTCGTTTATACATAGCCTTTGTCCCTCACTACGATATCGGAGATCGATGTTACTAGAGTTTATCTTTAAGTCCGTATGACTAAGATGTGAAATGTCAGCGTCGGCGACTGCATGGGCATATTGCTTCGCCATGAGTGCCCCTATCAGGCGGAGAATATAATCGTCAGAAATTGAATGTGACTTATTGATCACCGATAAGCGACTTCTCGCAACTTGCTTTTCATACTCATTCCTGACCCTAATCAAACTAAACCTACATTTTATAAGCCTTTAATTTCATAAAATATAATCTGCACTATACTCAAAATATAAATGCAACACGTTGAGTATTTGCTTATGGATAAGCCTATTTTATTAGTTGATGATGAAATCAATATTCTTAACTCATTTAGAAGAACCCTTCGTAACCACGTCTCTCTCGATCTCGCTAACTCAGGTGAAGAAGCCCTCAAACTAATCGCAAAAAAACAATACGCCGTGGTTATCTCTGATATGAAAATGCCAGAGATGAACGGGCTTGAGTTGCTCCAAGCCGTACAAGAGTTGTCGCCCGATACCGTCAGAATGATGTTTACTGGCAACGCGGATCAAAAAACAGCCGTCGACGCGGTAAATATTGGCGACGTGTTTCGGTTTATCAACAAACCTTGTTCACCCGATGAACTGCTCGTCTATATAAAGTCAGCGATCCATCAATACGATTTAATCGTGGCTGAGAAGGTTTTACTCAACAAAACGCTAAAAGGCGTCATCAGTGTGCTAAATGAAGTGTTGTCATTAGTGAACCCTGAAATCAGCGAACATAACTCTCGGATTCAATACCATATGGGACGGCTCGCCAAAACGATAAAGCTCAAACCCCATTGGAGCTTTGAGCCTATGGTTCAGCTTTCGCAACTGGGCTACATCATTTTCCCTGAAAGTACATTAAAGAGCATTCACGATGGCAAACAACTGTCTGAAGAAGACCAGCAATACTTTACCCAGCACGCAACGCTCGCAGCCGACTTAATTCGACGTATCCCAAGAATGGGAACCATAGCCAATGCCATTCAATATCAAGACAAAGGTTTTAATGGTGAAGGGCTACCCGAAGATGAGCTCAAAGGAAAAGAGCTACCACTTGGCGCGCGAATGCTAAAGATTGTGTGTGACTACACTCGCTTAGAAAAAGCCAAAGTCCCAGCATTACAAGCCATCGAGACCTTGAGTGAGCAAAAAGAGCTCTACGACCCTACTCTGTTCACGGCATTTAAAACAACGTTAACTTTTGAAAGGCCCGTAGCCAGCATAGGTATCGCAGACCTTGCTCCAGAAATGGTGTTAAATCAAGAGCTGCGGACTGACCGCGGTCAGTTAGTGGCGAGTAAAGGCCAGAAAGTAACTGACGCGTTGATCAACATCATCCGACATTGCTTACGTAATCGAGCTATGTCTTGGGATGCGCAAGTTTCCATAATAGAAGCTGAGGTCAAAGAGCCAACCAAGCTTCAGGACCATCAAATATAAAGAGCATAAATATAACAATGTCAGTTTCTATTGGGGTACAAGGCTATGTTTGAGTTTTGGCGATTTCAATCCGTAAATGAACAAAATTACCTATTACTGGAAGGTCAGTTTAATGTTTATCTCATTCTTCTCTCGGTGGCGATATCGAGCTTGGCGGCTTATTCATGTTTAATCGTTATCGAACGGATGTGGTTTTCCAATAACGCAAAAACAGTAAAGCTTTGGCGTGTATTCGGCAGCATCGTTTTCGGCTTAGGCGTATGGGCGATGCACTTCACGGGTATGCTGGCATTTATGATCCCCGTACCTATGTCTTATGATCCTGGATTAACTTTACTTTCGTTAGTGCCCCCTATTTTCGGAGCCTTTTTCGCATTTCAAATTCTGTCTAAGCAAGATTTCTCGGCCATTAATATTCAGATGAGTGCGCTTTATCTCGCACTAGGCATTGGCAGCATGCATTTCATCGGTATGGAAGCGATGAAAATGGACGTGCTTATGGTATACGACTTCACGCTTTTTGTTCTCTCCATCGTAGTCGCACACCTTTTTGCATGCATTGCGATTTACCTCATTAAGCTTCAAAACCAAAGCTATAACGAAGAGGTACACCGTCGGTTCTTCGTGTCCACCATTATGGGGCTTTCTGTCGCTGGCATGCACTACACGGCGATGGGTTCAGTTAGCTTTTATGCAGCAAACGGGGCAAGTAACATTGGCATGCACATGAGTAATGCACACATGATCGCTCTTGTGGTGGCGTTTTTCGCTATCGTTATCGTTGCGGCCACCGCTTTTTGCTCGATTGTCGACAATCGACTGCAAATTGCCGAATCTTCTGTTGAAGCGAGTCTAACCCGTGAAAAAGACATCGTGAATAACCTTGCTGATGGCCTGATCATCGTCAATGAAACAGGCGTAATAGACAGCATCAACTTCATGGGCTTGAAGATGTTTGATTACAAAGAAAGCCTAATTACCGGTAAGAATATCCAAGATCTGATGCCGAAGTTTGATCGCAATACCCTACCCGCAGAAGATGTCGCACTTTTAGATCATCAAACCAATATTGCAATGGAAGCGATGCGAAGTAACGGGCAAATGTTTCCTGTCGAAGTGAGTATTTCTGCCATGTCGACTCGCCACGACGACATGCGTTTATTCAACTGCGTAATTCGCGATATTTCAGCGCGCTTAGAATTAGAGCAGCAATTAAGGCAGGCGCAAAAACTAGAATCCATGGGGCAACTTGCTGCGGGTATCGCACACGAAATTAACACGCCAACCCAATATGTGTCTGACAATACTGTTTTCCTCAAAGACGCCTTTCAAAGCTGCTTAAATACCATCAACAGCGTCAAAACGCTTACTGAAAGTCATCAAAATCAAGCAATTGAAGATTACCCTCAACAAATCATGAATGAACTTAGCCAAAACGACATTGGCTTCATGACTGAGGAAATACCGCTCGCATTAGATCAGTCCCTTGAAGGACTGCAACGAATAAACAAGATCGTCCGTGCAATGAAATCCTTTTCTCATTCGAGTAACTACGAGAAACAAAATGTCGATATCGCCGAAGCGATAGAGTCCACGATCACTATCGCTCGTGGTGAATGGCGTTATGTTGCCAAAGTAGAAACTGATTTCGATGAAAACCTACCGACTGTGCCTTGTTATCGCGATGAGTTTAACCAAGTCATACTGAATTTTGTTATTAACGCGGCACATGCAATACAAGAAAGGTACGCCGACATTGATGATTGTTTAGGCCTCATCAAAATATCAACTCAGCTCAGTGGAAACGACGCGGTCATCAAAATTGAAGACAACGGAGTGGGCATTCCAGAAAACATCATCAATCGAATTTTTGACCCTTTCTTTACCACTAAAGATGTAGGCAAAGGGACAGGTCAAGGATTAAACCTCGCCTACTCAGTTATTACGGATTTACACAAAGGAAAAATAAAAACGGAAAGTACCCCAGGCGAAGGCACTACCTTCTCTATTATCCTGCCGCTTGAGATGGCACAAGAGAACCCATCAAGCATCGATAACAATCAAGAATCAGAACTTTCGGATTCTACGGAAGGAGGCTATCGTGAAAGTCTTACTGGTTGATGATGAGAAGATGATCTTAAACGGTTTGAAACGCGCCTTGTTTGGCGCAGGTTGGGATTTGTATACAGCAGAAGGCGGTGAAGCAGCGTTAACGATACTTGAAAATGAGCCGATAGACGTGATCATCTCAGACATGTTAATGCCAGGTATGGATGGCGCTGAATTACTTAAAATCGTGAGTAAACAATACCCCAGCATTATTCGCGCATCCCTATCAGGCTATTCAGATCCTATCATTACCGTAAAAGGCGGCTTTTTTGCCCACCAAGCGTTCACTAAACCCTGTAAGCCTGAAACACTCAAAGAAGAGATGGCTCGAATTTCAGAAATACTCGACCTTTTTCCGGACAGAACCATTCAAAGTGCCATCGGTACTATTACTTCGCTCCCGATTAGCCCTAAGTCCTTCTTTCAGGTACAAAGAAAACTTCAAGACAACAGCGCATCAATGCATGAGATTTCGATGCTAATAAGCCAAGATCCTGCAATGTGCGCCAAGATTTTGCACATCGCTAACAACGCTACTTTCAGGGATAAGTTAGAAGTTAGCAGTATTCCTGAAGCGATTAACCGCTTAGGGCGTCAAATCATTATCAGCATTATGTCGCTTTTAGAAGTCGGGGCCGTTTCACTCAACGATGCCAGTAAACCGCTCGAAGACCTACGAACCAACAGTTACAAAGTCGCCATGCTCGCGTCTGGTTTTGTCGACGATGAACAAAAAGATAAGGTGTTTTTGGTGGGTATGCTTCACCACCTAGGAGAATACGTAAGAATGAAAATCACGCCAGATCTAATGAGTGCTTATATTTGTTCAAAAACGAAAGGAATGGATAAATCGCACTTAGAAAAATACCTATTCAACACAAAATCGGAACAACTTGGCGCCTATTTACTCTACTTTTGGCGTTTTCCAGCTTCAATCATCAACCATATACTGATCCACAATGACCCTGAGCAATTGATTAAAGAGCCCTTCGGTGCGGCCTGCGCAGTCTACGTAGCCAACTGCCTAATCAGTGGCGAGAAGATTTCAGAGCAAGTCGTCGCTCATTTCGAGTTAGAAAACAAATTGCCATTATGGGCTAGCCAAGTTCGCAATTGATTATCCGTGCTTCCACGTATCTAAATCTAAGTTCTTTATCCCGACAGCTACATGGCACTCGCCGAGATATGAATCCTTCGTTGTACTCTCAAAGCTACTCATCATTCCGCAAACAAAAAAGCTGAACGAGTACATAACTTCGTTCAGCTTTCACGGCATACTGATTTAGCAAGCGCGGCTCATTAGCCGCGAATGTAATTCAATAATTGCTCGCTTAATCGGGTTAATGAACCTTGCTCAGGATTGGTGTGAGAAAACGTTCGGATTCCGTAAATTCCCATTACCAGAAATTGAGAGAGCTCTTCAGACGAACGTTCTGCAGAAATTTCATTATTCTCTTGAGCGAGTCTTAGCTTGTCAGTAAATGCATGCTGCCATTCGTTCAACATTGTACTGATAATGCCTTCAACTTCATCGTCTTGATGCGCCAGCTCACTCATTGCTTTTTGAAGCAAGCAATCTTGAATCTGTTCACTTTCACACTCTTCAACCACATTTTCCAAATATGCCGTTAAGCCATCAATAACAGTTGGCTTGCTATCAAACAGGGCTTGAAACTCAGCATTACGCTCTGAGCGATAATGTTCAAGAGCGGCAACCAACAGCCCTCGTTTGTTTTCAAATGCACAGTAAATTGACCCCGGATGTAAGCCCGTAGCCTTCTTCAAATCTTGCATACTGGTTTTGCTGTAGCCCTTGCTAATAAAAGCATCCATGGCAGATCGTAAAACTTTTTCTCGATCAAACTCGGCACTGCGCATATCGGTTCTCAGATTAAGTGGGTATTCGTAGATTCTAACCGATTTTGAACATTCATTCAAAAAAGTTCTTGAATGATCGTTCAAGTTGTTCTAATTTGAATGGGCATTCAAGAAATCACCGAATATACAAAAGGCTCAGCATGGAAAACTTATTTCAACCTCTCGCACTAAACGAAACCATCACACTACAAAACCGTATTCTAATGGCGCCTCTCACTCGCTGCATGGCGGATGAAAACTTAGTTCCAACTCAAGCTATGGCGGACTACTATGCGCGCCGTGCTGACACGGGACTGATCATTTCTGAGGCGGTAATTATTCGCCCTGATGGCCAAGGCTACCCAAACACACCGGGGTTGTTCTCGCCTGAACAAATTAAGGGCTGGAAAGTCGTGACAGACGCCGTACATGCGAATGGTGGCAAAATATTTGCTCAACTTTGGCATACAGGCCGTGTAGCCCATCCACACTTTTACAACGGTGACCACGTACTAGCACCATCAGCGAGTGCTGTTGAAGGCACTGTGCCTCGTATGCGCGAATTGACTTACCTTGTTCCTAAGCCAGCAACCAAAGATGAAATTGAAGAGCTAGTGAAGGATTACAGCCAAGCTGCCGCGAATGCGATTGATGCGGGGTTTGATGGTGTAGAGATCCACGGTGCAAATGGCTACCTTATCGACCAATTCCTACACTACTCTAGTAACGTTCGTGAAGATGAGTTTGGTGGCAGTGCGGAAAACATGGCGCGTTTCCCGTTGTCAGTAATTGATGCAATTTCGGATCGTATTGGTGAAGACAGAACCGCTCTGCGTGTATCTCCGGGGGCTTACTTTAATATCGAAGAAGATAAACGTGACCGCGAAGTTTTCGACTACTTGCTTACAGAGCTTGACCAGCGAAACCTAGCATATCTACACGTTGGTATTTTTGATGACTCGATGACCTTCGACTACTTAGACGGCAGCGCTTCTGCTTACCTACGAGCGAACTATAGCAAAACACTAGTAGGTGTAGGAAGTTACACTGCGCAATCAGGTAGCGAAGCGATAGCGTCGAATAAGTTTGATTTACTGGCTATCGGTCGCCCACTAATCGCCAACCCAGATTATGTCGCTAAAGTGAAAGCTGGTGATGAATTAGTTGCATATTCTGACGAAATGCTTGCTGAATTAGTTTAAACCTTTGATAGCCACAAATTTCAAAAATTAACGCAACACTGCCTTTTCGTTGCCACATATTATTGTTTCCAGTTGTTCTCCTTTCACTGAAAACACTTTCGCCATCAGGCTCATTCTTGATGGCTTTTTTGTTTATTTACGGTTATATACTTACCATCAGATATTGATTAGACCTTTATTAAAAAATCTGTCGATTAAATTAATTAACCCCATCCAGTTAATTACATATAGTCTGAATAGATATAATAGAATTATAAAGGGAAAATTAAAAACAAAGTGAATATCTATCTGATGATTTAAAAAACGGAAAATATCTAAAATGATTAAAGACTGATAAAACCTATCAAACGAAAACCTTATCAAAAGCTAATGTAGCACTCGCTAATCTAGCACTTAAAAACTCCTAAATTTTACTAATCCAATTGGATAAACACCAAAATTCATGGATAAATCCGCTTTACCTCTTGTAATACACTTGCATTGATTTATAAATTCAGTCTTGGATGAGCATCTCTACACTTTTTCATTATAAACAATAACCTGTGATATAGATCACCATTTTAAAGTTATCGTTAAGTGCTATACGCTTGGTATTTTTGCCATTTTACAGCACAAATGAATATGCCAATCACTAGATAATGATCATAACAAAATTATAAATACTGCTTAGGAGTTAAGTCATGCACTGTTCTTTCAATATAAACAACAATAATGAGAGCTTGCAATTGGTCTATAATGAAGAAAAAATTTATATAAAAAGGAACTGCAATAAAATATCAGAGGAGAACCTTAATAGTAAAGAAAGTTTTGTACTAAAATATTTAGCCGAGAATTCCTCTATCTCAAACCCACAGTCTGCACGTGACGTAGAAGAATCTTTTAAATCACACTTTAACGAAGAATTCAGTTTATACGCATTAAAAAACATTATTGCATCAATACGAAAGAAATATCGAAGTTTATGTAAAGATGCAAATATAGAAAGTAATAGCGAGTTAATATCTAACTTATATAAAGTGGGCTATTTCATCGATTTAGAAAAGAGGCCGACTGACTGCAAAAGCACCAAAGTCGATATTAGCCAGTTTAAGCCCTCTTCCCTTGACGTTATCAAACTCATGTTCACTTCATACCACCAAGAGCTGATCAAATCGTCGATAAAAATGGTGAGTATTTCATCTATTATTCTTTTTGTTATCTACTTTTTCCAGATTCTATACACAACGAAAATAGCCAACGAGTACAGCGAGAATACCAAAGAAATCGCTGAGGAAGTGATGAGTTACGGCTGCTATCGAGATGGTTCTGTACACGCATTAAGGCACTCACTCAATCTAGATTCCGTTGTCCTTACAACCCAAGATGACGCTTGTTTTATTTCTAGAAACGAAAGCAAACCAGTAGATGCGGACAACAATGATGACTTCTATAACAGTCTAGATTTCTCTTACACTCGATTTAATAACCCGGATACGGGCACTAGCCTTGTCGCACGAATCTCTAAGCGTTCGATAGAAGCGCGCTATCGAAACTCACTTTTACCGCTGTTCATCGATTCTGTATCCATTGAGAAAAATGGCTTTTACATCGTCACGCTTGGAGATCCAGGCATCAAACTTTACAGCTATGATTTACCTTCCGGTGCCACTCTCACACTTTATAGTCAGCACATTCTCACGTTATGGGTGGCGTTGTTTCTTTTTCTAACGATTTTCTTTTATCGCACTTACATCATCGGCTTTTTGAAGTACCTAATTCAATGGCAGCATATTAGCTTCGAAGAAGAGCCAATCATTAATACTGAAGACAACAGCATCCTATATTACGAATTGCTTTCGCGAGTTCGCAATGTTGGCGTTCTTGATTTCATCAACTCAATGAGGGGAATCAACCTACTGACGTTTCATACGATCTTACTCATCGAAACAGTAAAGAATGCCAAATTGAACAACAGCCACGCGATCTATGGTGTGAATGTTTGCCCTAGCGCTTTAGTTGGAGCCAATTTCAGCAAGATTAAACATCATTTATCAGCAATGGAAGCCAATGAGTTCATCGTCGAGATCACTGAATATTCCAACATAGGATATGGTTGTGAGGTCATTGATAATATTAAAGAAATTAAAAGTTTAGGCATTACCATTGCACTGGATGATTTTGGAACGGGTAATAACAATATCGAGATCATTAGCGCGATATCACCGACTTACCTAAAGCTTGATCGTTGCTTCGTAAAGGATATCGAATCTGGCGAACACCATAAGGGGGTTTTATTGAATATTTCAGAAATCGGTAGGCTGTCGAACATGACCATGATTTATGAAGGTGTTGAGACACGTAGGCAGCAATACATCCTTTGCCAACTTGGTTACTACCTACACCAAGGTTACCTGTATAGCCGAGCAGAAAAAAACGAGCAACAGTAGCCAGCCCAACTACAGCAACCACTCTCCTTTTTATAATGCCAGCACTCCCCTGCTGGCATTTATTTTCAGTTTATGATTGCGCGCTTTTCGCACGAATACATTTATTCGGAATTTCGTTTATTCCATATAAACGTGCCGTAGTGTGTATGGTGATTCCAGATCAATAACTAAGGCTCAATGCATCATGTCAATCAATAAGACTCCCACAATACCAACTAAAGGACTGATGGATAAACTCAAACGGATCACCAGCATAACTGCTACATATTTACTTAAATTAATCATTGGCTTAGGTGTTCTTATCGGGGCCTCGGTCGGATTATCTAAACTAGGCACGATTCACGGCAAATCTCTACCTGAAGATTACTTCTCAAACGGCTACCCAAGCATTTTAGCCTTGCTTGATTCTGAAGTTTTCATGGGCTTCGTCTTCTTTGTCACCGTCGCTATCTTAATCTATGTTGCTTATCTATTTTGGCAATTGCATGAAGTCGCGGTTCATCGAGCGGCCGAAATGTCTAGTGCTCACACTCAGATAGTGTTTGCGTTATCACTTTGTGGCTTATTCATCGATAAAGCGTGGTGGGTACTCGCCATCATCATCGCGTTTGCTCGCTGGGACGTACTTGCCCAAGAACTGTCGAACATTATTCGTAACGGCCGCGCCCCAGCGAAACGAGTAGAGGACTAAGTCATGAAAGAAATTATGCTGCCATACGTGCTAATTTGCTGGATTCTAGTCAAAGCTGGCGTGATTCAATGGACACTGAAAAACGCAGTGATCATCGTCAGTACTGGAATTCTTCTCGCTTTTGCTTTGTTTACCGCTCACCGATTTTGGTCGCCTGCCGACTTAACCGATAGCACGACAGTTAAAGCGCCACATGCTGTGCTTAGCCCACTCCTTGGGCAGGAAGTTGAACAAGTATTTGTCGACCACAACCAGATAGTCAAAAAAGGCGACCTTATCTACACGCTGCGCACCGAAGACACTGAATCTCAAATGCACGGACTGCAAGCACAGAAAGAAGCAGCACAAGCGGAAATACTTGCGTTAGTACACCAGATAGAGAACGACAAGAAGAACTTAGCACGCCTTAACAAGCTCGAAGATTTTGCTCAAGAATACCAACGTGACGATCTAAGAACTCGTATTGAATCGACCGAAGCAAAAATAGCAGCGGTTAATGCACAAATCCTCAATATCGAGGCACAAATGGCCACCGCAAATTGGCAAAATGAACGTCGTGAAATCCGAGCGCCATTTGATGGGCAGTTGTCTATCACGAACATAGTGAATGGTACTCGTATCGGTAACATGCATCTGTACGACACCAGTAAGAAGTTTGTTGAGATGCGCATTGCCGACCAAACATATCGCGGAATTGAAGTAGGTCAATTTGCCGAATTCTATGTCGACGCGTATCCGGGTGAGATATTCCGTGGTCGTGTGCATAGCTTAACGGCCGGCACGGGTGAAGCGCGTGTTTCCGTGATGAATGGGTCACAACATGTTCGCCAGCACGTAGGTAACAATACAGGCTCGCATGGCCGTACTATTGTCATCGAATTCGAAGAACCAGAAGGCTATAACGTTCCGATTGGTGCAACTGGTTCAGGTTGGGTCTCGGCTAACAAACCGCATCCTGCACTTGGCTTTATGGACATTATCGGCGCGGCGACCGTGCGACTCAAAGCCTACAAATCTTACCTATCTGCGCTCTAAGTCTCTTTACCTCGCCTTATTACCAAAAAAGGAAGCCACTCGGCTTCCTTTTTGTTTGTATAACACTAGTTCACCAAAATACATTACTTAGGCTTCTTGCTTACATTACTTAGGCTTACCCACTGCTGTACAAAGCTATCAACAATGCCGACCAGTAACTCCGAAAGCCATTTTTGTATAGCGGCATGACGAAGTGAAGCTTTGGTGATCAAGGCAACATCAATATTAAGTTTATGATGTTGTTCTTTATCCAGGTAAGGTTCGTACCTTAACGTGAAGCAATCATCCATCAATTGATTCATCAGATGGTGGCTATCAACTATGACGCCAACCTCAACATCAGGGTCGAGCGCTTTAAAGTGGTCTGCATGCTCATTAACGCCAGAAATAATAAACTTAACGTATTCTCCGTCTCGATTCCCTTCAAAATATCCAGCGCCAGAATGAATACGTCTTTGATAAAAGCTTTGCGGTTTATCATTGATAATGTGTAAGCCAACGTCCACATCTTCACTCTGAATCAACGATTCACTGTGTTCTCCCCACTGCCTCAATTCAATAACAGCGTTGGTTTCTGCACGAATAGTACGAATGATTTCGCGACCAAATTGTACTAGGTATGGCTCAACTATATGCAGTGTCACCTTGTCTAGCGACATAGGATCAAAATTTTCGGGTTCTAAGGCTAAGTCTAACTGCGCTAATGCCGCTCGAACTTTCGGTTCAATTGACTGTGCGTAATCAGAAGGCGCAAGGCCTGAAGCCTCTCTCAGAAACAGTGGATCGTTCAACTCTTCCCGAAGTTGCGCCAATACCTTTGAAACATAAGACTGAGAACGCCCAATCTTGACGGCTGCACGTTGAGTTGAGCGAGTTTGCATTAATGCCAAAAACACATGAAGCGCATTTAAATCATTCATCAGCATTCACTTTTGTTCATATCTTTAGCCAAACTAACGTAAATAATCTCATGTTTCCAATGGATTTAACCCAAATAAGCTTGGCTCCTTCTTAAGCCTAGAATGAATACCCACTAAAGATCCACAACTCGAGGTTGAAACGCAATCATGAAATCAAACGACTATACTTTCGGTGAGTTCTCCAATTAGGTCGATGCCATTAGTCTCACAATAAAACGACTACCATATATAACACGTTCGATGAATATCGCCCTTTCATCGCCGTCCACTTAACGGTTAAGTAGCGCTATGATCAAACCAATTATCACCTTTATTCTAGTTAGTCTTTTCCCATTAAATGCATTAGCTCGCGACAAGAACCATGAAGATCCCACCAAGATCGCCACTCATCTAGGATTGTCCTATACAGATTCCGTCAAATTTTCGGGTTCGGTACGTTTGGATGATTTGCGCCGGCTTGATGCAAGTGTGAATGCTGACGGTGAAGAATGGCGCATTGGAGGGTCGTGGTTAATGCGACTTGGCATCATGGATTTCAGCTTCACTCAAACTGAATTTGACCCAGGTAAGCGAGATAGCTACAACATCCGAACCTTTATCCCCTTGCGCTACTTTGGAATCGAACCTTTTAGCATTCAGCTTTTTCCGATGGCTGGCTATAGCTATAACACAGGTGAAACCGACCATTTTGACGACAGTAATCTAGAGCGCGACTACATGCTTGTGCCTGCATCTAGCAACGGTGGCTATCTTGGAATATTAGGGCTTCAACAGATCAGAAAACGTTGGTCAGTCATTGGTTTTGGCGGCGCATCTAAAGGTTCAGATAACTATACTGGCTTTTGGATTGGTGTCGGGTTGAGCCATCAATTCTCTAGATCTAAGTTCATCAACATATATGGCGTGATGGCTGAAGACGACTTTGGTGATAACAGCCGACTTGGTGCTACCTTTACCTACGAATTTAACTAAAGCTATCTAAATTGATAACTTGTGCCGATGGCTCACGAAAGTGACGCCGTCACTAAAATATTAACCCTCTAATAACATATATGGGAGGACAGCGGTCTGACCATAGAACAAACCGCTACTCTGTTACTGCGCAGGTGAAGCCGATAACATTGGATAAGTAAAAAACAGGAGGTGGCATAAATTAAATAGGAAATGAAGAGCCACCGCGACCCACAAGCGTGAGCTAAAGTAAAACGCCAATCCGTAGCCTACTCCGGCTAATGAAGCGAATATCACAAGCATTGCCCCACCAGCCATATGGGCTAAGCCAAACAAAAGGCTCGCGGCTCCTAAACCGATCACCCAGCCAAAACGTTTGGCCAAACCTTGTTGGATGTAACCACGAAATAGCGCCTCTTCAGCGACACAAGTGAGCAACAGGTTATTGAGCACAAATAGCCACCACCAGCTCGGCAAAGACCACTCAGGCTTTAGCGCTCCCAATTGCCACGCTATCGGTAAAAGCGCTAGCGTTGCTAGCGACACCAGAGCCAATTTAAGTAGGTCCAGGTTTGTTCTGTTACCTAACAAACCTGGATAAGCAATAAACAAAGCAAATAGCGCCAACGGTTTATCAAGGTTAATGTGCATCGAGAATGGAATGCTCATTTCTCCCGTGAGCACTTGGTCGAGTACTTTTAGGTTGTTAAAGCCTGGCGGTAAATGAAGAAATAACGCAATACACCACAGCAGAACTAAACCATGGCCAATAAATCGAATTTTTTCCGGTAAAAAGCGAATACCATAAGCTAAGCCGATTCCAGCCATAACACTGACAGCGCCCAGTAGCTCTAGTCGGCCGAATACCATCGCGACAACTAAAGTGATGAACAGTAAACAAAATGCCGCCCGTTCCTTACTAAAGAACAAACAGAGAATTGAAGCTAATAGAGGCAGCCAAACCATCAGTAGAGGATCAAGAAACATAGCTATCCCCTATAGAAGCAATAATGAGTTTAATTTGGGGAATTCGGACAAGAAATCGACAGGACATAATTTACAATTATTTATAGACTTTACAAAAGCTTACTCTTATAAAACTGCGTACGCAACCAATGAGAAAAACTAATAGAAACCTCCGATGAGTCGATTCGTTTCTGACTCAGTTGGCCTCTCGCTTTATGACGATTTGTTCCTCTATAATCACATCAAATCGCCCAGCTACACTAACCTCAGTATCAATACTATTGAGCTTTCAAAATCCGCCATTGAGCGTTACTATCTCGCCATCCTGAAGCGCAACGTTCACTACATGCGTTCAACATCACTACTGCGCCTCACACCCATTAAGAGTGACTTCATGCCTAGTTCGCCAGCAATCGATCATTTCAATCCTTTCACTCGACAGGTCGCTGGGATAAAACAGCCGACCCGCTTTACCTTTCCCTATTACTATTCTCCGCATCCACTTTGCGAAATAGCGATGAGAGAACTACAAAGTAAGCTTTTAGACGCGGGAATAGACGAGCAATCCAACGGCCAGATGTATGGGGTGCTTTTGGTTACAGATAATAAAGGACAACTTGGCTATTTATCCGCGCATGCTGGCGAACTCAATCTTAATCAGGCCTGTGTTTCTTCTATCAAGGTCAACTTTGTACCCAGTGCATTTGATAAAAACAACTTCATCGTCGCGTCCAGAGCGATTCAGCTCAGCCTCACCGAGGTTATGGAAAAACTGGCTCGAACCAACGCGAAAATACTCGAATCAGATACAGCAAACAAACTGCAGTCGACACGTGAACAATTCGAATTGAAAATCGCTCAGTTCCAAGACGCGATGAAGCTTAGTAAACAACGTCGGAAACAGCTACGAAAAGAAGCTGAAACGAAATTCAATGAAGAACAGTTAGCACAATATGTCGCTGAGCTTGGGAACGAAAGTAGCCGAGAGAAACGTGAACTGAAAGCGTTAAAGCTTGAAGCTCAACACGCCTGTCATGCGCTTGAACAAACCTTGTCAGGTGAAGAAAACACACTGGCCGAGCTTATCCATTCAAAAGAACATCTTGAACAAAAACTCGAAGATACGCGGTTAAAGCATTTTCATTTTTTAAACTCATCGAAACAAACTCGATCACTTTTCGACTTGCTTAATGGGCAGGCTGCGCTTCAAGCGAGCGGCGAATGTTGCTCACCAAAGCTACTGAATTTTGCGTTTAACCATGACTTAAAACCGTTAGCTTTGACCGAGTTTTGGTGGGGTAAAGCGCCCGCGGCAGAGATCCGACAACATAAAAACTTATACCCTGTTTGTCAGAGTAAATGCTTTGAAATACTTGAACACATGCTGCAAGAGATAGAACTTGAAGATAACCCGTTGATCGTCAATCCAGCTATCGGAAAAGACTTTAAGATAGTGTATCAAGACGATGTCATCGTGGTGGTTAACAAGCCTGCTGAATTTTTATCAGTACCCGGTAAATTCATTGAGGATTCGGTTTACTCAAGAATCAAGGCACAGTTTCCAGACGCTACAGGCCCACTCATCGTTCACCGACTCGATATGTCGACTTCTGGTTTACTCGTACTTGCGCTAACGCCTGAAACGAACAAACATGTTCAGCAACAATTTATTAATCGAACGGTAGAAAAGCGTTATACCGCTTTGCTTGATGGGGTCGTAGAGCAAGATGAAGGGCTTATTCAGTTGCCCCTCCGTGGTGATACAAACGACAGGCCACGCCAGTTGGTTTGCTTTGAAGATGGTCGTCACGCGGAAACAACGTGGGCTGTCATCAACCGTAACGAAGGTAAGACCTTAGTTCACCTTTATCCCAAAACAGGTAGAACGCACCAACTCCGTGTTCACTGCGCACACCCGCAAGGACTTGGTATTCCAATTACGGGTGATGACCTATACGGCTTTAAACGAGATAGGCTTCATTTACATGCGGGTTACCTAAAGTTCTCTCACCCAGTCACAGGGGAAGCCCTCGAATTCGAAGTTGATGCCGAATTTTAAGTAACGCGAGCATCCACATATACCTGTAAATGCTCTCCCTCCTAACCACCTATGCCTAAAGCCTTATGAGTCAAGATTGTCATAAGGCTCTTCAGTTCTTCGACTAATGCTTACCACCCACGGTCAGTTTTTAGGTTGTTAAACTTTAACTCATCAAGCTTTTAAACCGCTAAACCCGCTTGAATATTGTTCAGGAAAGTCAGGTTTACACTCGCCCTATAATTCTTTTTGTGATTTCCGCACCAGCTAGTAACAAATGTGTTAGTATCACCGACTTTTTGACGAACCTCACACTTTTATTGCAATCGTGTTAGGTAAATACATAGGCTTAATTTAAGCCAAAGATAGTGAAACTATAATGTCTGACTTGACGCATGTCGCCAGCGATCACATCGTTACTTCCTCTAAGCCATCTACCCCTTTTCAAGCCGGCTCTCTTTTTCAAAAGTTAGAACTCGGCAACCCTGTCTTCTGGCTTAGTGGTAGCTTTCTAACCCTATTTGTACTATTCGCGATTACTAATAGCAGCGCGCTTACAGCACTAGTCAATCATGGTTTCAGCTTATCGACCAAGTGGTTTGGTGCTTTTTGGCAAGTACTGTTACTGCTCAACTTTATCATTGGATTAGTACTGGCGATTAGTCGTACTGGGTACGTTCGTTTAGGGGGAATTTCTATACCGGAGATGGACACCTTTAAATGGATGGCCATCGTCTTATGTACTTTGCTTGCTGGCGGCGGTGTCTTTTGGGCAGCAGCAGAACCGATAGCTCACTTCGTATCAGCACCACCAATATATGGAGAAGCCTCTCCGCAACAAATGGCAACGAATGCACTCTCCCAATCCTTCATGCATTGGGGCTTTCTTGCTTGGGCCATTTTAGGTGGGCTTTCCTCTATCGTGTTAATGCATTTGCATTACGATAAAGGCTTGCCACTCAAACCACGCACTTTGTTGTACCCAGTATTCGGTGACAAAGCGATACATGGCTGGTTGGGAAATGTAGTGGATGCATGCAGCATCATTGCGGTTGCGGCAGGCACTATAGGCCCAATAGGCTTTCTTGGCCTACAAATCAGCTACGCGCTTAGCGAACTATTTGGCTTTGAAAACTCCTTCTTCACGCAGTCACTCATTATTCTGTTCGCCATCGCCATGTATACGCTTTCGGCGTTAAGTGGCGTTAACAAGGGCATTCAAATAGTGAGTCGCTACAATATTATTTTGTCGTTGGCACTCATTGGTTACATCCTACTTGTAGGGCCGACAAGCTTTATCGTTGATGGTTACTTACAAGGCCTAGGCGGTATGGTTGATAACTTCATCCCGATGGCTCTTTTCCGCCAAGACACAGCTTGGTTAGGTGGCTGGACGGTATTTTTCTGGGGGTGGTTCCTGGGTTATGGGCCTATGATGGCAATCTTCATCGCTCGCATTTCACGCGGTCGCACCATTCGCCAAATGATCCTTTCGATCAGTATTGCCGCTCCGCTTGTGACTTGTTTCTGGTTCAGTATTGTTGGTGGCAGCGGTTTAGCATTCGAGCTGGCAAACCCAGGCAGTATCTCAAATGCCTTTGAGGGCTTTAACCTGCCCGCAGTGCTACTGGCAATTACATCTCAATTGCCTTTCCCTGTGCTGATTTCAGTGCTGTTTCTGATTTTAACCACCACCTTTATTGTCACCACAGGTGACTCCATGACCTACACCATCAGTGTCGTCATTACAGGATCAACAGAACCTAATGCGCTAGTTCGCTCATTTTGGGGGCTAATCATGGGAGTTGTGGCGATTGCCCTCATCTCAATGGGCTCAGGTGGAATTTCAGCATTACAATCTTTCATTGTGATCACCGCTGTTCCTGTATCGTTAATTCTATTGCCTTGCCTGTGGCATGCTCCAAAAATCGCCAACCATATGGCTAAGCAGCAAGGGCTAGTTTAAATTCAGCTCGTTAATCCAGCGTAAATACTGGCTTTTAGCTTCACGAGTAACCAGTTTAAGGCGGCAATCTAGCGGCCTTAAGCGGTTACTCGACACTCCTTCTTGTGTCTTTTTCCCCCTCGCTCAAATTTGAGCCTAGCCGTTATCAAATTAGTTTGTTGAGAATCTTTACCATCGACGTGTTTTAACAATCACATCAATGGTGTCTTATGAAAATATTCTCTTCTTGCCTAGTTATCTCATGTTCTATCGCAGCCTTGTTTTCCCACTCAGCGATGGCCAACAGCAGTGTCGTTTCTGTCAAAGATGAGATTTATGGCATTGTATTTTCCGATCCTAAAGGCGATAGCACAGCTCTCAACGCCTCTATTCAAGAATGCCAAGTCCTCGCCCAAAGTGTTGCTCAGCCCTCCGCAAATGAAGACAAGCCCGTAAATGGCAGTGGAGTAAAAGGAGCAGCTAAGGGAGCGGCCGCGGGCGCAGCGGTTGGTGCAATATCTGGAAATTCTGGTAGCGATGGAGCAAAAGTCGGAGCCGCTATCGGCCTCATTGGTGGTCGACTTGGCAAAAATGCAGAGCAAAACGCCCAACAAACTCATAGCAGCCAAGAGCAGCTTCAAGTCATGAGAAATTGTATGGCTGAGCGCGGCTATAATGCATTGAACTAAGGGTTGCCATGGCTTTCACAATTCTCACGATTAGCATTTTCTTACTCGCGATTATACCGAGTGCCTTTGCAGCTCAAGAGCAAGATCCATTCGTATCCGGTGGGGTTGGGTTCATTGAAGATGTTGAAACTTACACGTTGGAAGTGGGCGCTGAAATTGCACCTCATATTAACTGGTCTTTAGGTTACAGCACGACCTTTGAAGAACACGATGGTTCGCAATTCGCCAGTGTCTACCCAACCACAATCGATTCATGGGGTCTGCACACAGCAATAGGTTACGAGTTTAATCTCACCCCAACGTTCGCCATTACTCCACGAGTCGGCTTAACTTACAACGCGATCACTATGCAACAAACCGATCCTGAAACCAGTGAGATTCTTCGAGAAGAAAGTTTAGATGAGTTCTCACCTACCCTTGGCGTAAAAATCGATATCGGTAGAGTGGGAGTGATCTCTGAATTCTACAAAGTGGATTTGGAACACGAATTGGTTTCCGATAATAATTATGATGATGTCGCAGTTCGTATCATGGCGGCCTACAACTTTTAAGCTATACAACCATAGAGGAACTTTATGCGATTACGCACTCTTGCGAGTTCCATCCTGCTTTCTTTTAGCTCTTTTTCTCCTAGCTACGCCATCGAATTTTTCGACCCCATCGATGGCGCGTTGGATATGGGTGAATACCTCGCAGAAAACGCCTATGGATTCTTACCTGTTCCTATCGTAATCACAGAGCCAGCCGTCGGGTACGGCGCTGGCTTTACTGGCATTTTTCTTCACGAATCAGACGAACAACGTGAAAAGCGTAAGGCCCTCGCTTCGCAGTCACTAGACGGAGGTGCACAGCTGCTGACGCCAGCAATTACGGCTGTAGGCGGCTTTACTACCGAAAATGGTACCTGGATGGGATTTTTAGCGCACCGTCGTACCTGGGACAAAGATTCTGTCCGCTATTTAGGTGGCTTAGGCTACGGCGATATCAACATGAACTTTTATCCGAAAAGTACACCAGACCTTTTAGAGCCAGTCGCTGATGGCCAAGGTGTTGAGTTTGGTATGCAAGGTGGTGGTGGAATACAAAAGCTACAATTTCGCGTTGACGACAGTAACGTGTTTTTGGGATTCTCGCAGAAATACTACAAAGCGGATATGCAAATCAACAGCCATCGCTTAGCTGATGAGATTTTTCAAAAACTCGCTAACACGTCACCCACGCTCTCTGGTGTCGGGTTGATTGCCGAATATGATTCTAGAAACAGTTTTCTTAACCCGACTCAAGGCTACAACTACACCGCTGAGTTTCTCGTCTATCACGATGATATAGGCAGTGACTATGACTTTTCGTCCCTGAGTGTTAAAGGCATTAACTACTGGGAACTCTCTAAGGACTGGTCGTTTGCGTTAAAAGGATTATACAAAGAACTGTATTCCAATGATCAGTTCCTCCCACCTACAGTTTTCCCAGACATTGAGTTAAGAGGAATTGCCCGTAACCGATATCAGGGTGATCAAACGCTATCAGTAGAATCTCAATTGACTTGGCAAGTTACCCCGAGATGGTCAACGAATGTGTTCACTGGGATCGGCTATGCCGCCTCAGAGGAAGACAGTTTATTTGATCAAGACAGTCATTATGCTTATGGCATGGGCTTTCGCTATTTAATTGCACGTCGCTACGGGCTGAAATCTGGAATCGATTTTGCGGTCAGTGAAGAAGACAGCGCAATATATTTTCAAGTTGGTGCAGGCATCTAGCAACCAATGCTTCGACAACATGGCTCACGGTTTAGTTTGTTCACTTCCTGACGGCCTAAAACATAACAGAGCCCCTAAGCGCGGGCTCTGTTTTATTTACTGATTACTGGTTACTGGTTACTGGTTAGGGTCGTGATAACCAGAAAACTTAACCCCAGACAACAATGCCATTTCTCGGTGCCAAGTCGCTAAATCATTTCGATTAAACTGGTTTAAATGATGATGCCCGCAAGCTCTCGCCATCACTTGCATCAATTCAGTCGACGCTTCGAAGAAGTTCTTCAGCTGCAAAGACGATTTTTCAACATTCAGCCTCTGCCTTAAGTCGGCTTTTTGGGTGGCGATTCCGGCAGGGCAATTGTTGGTGTTACACATTCTCGCCGCCACGCACCCGATAGACTGCATGGCACTGTTAGAAATGGCGACGCCATCAGCGCCAAGCGCCATCGCTTTAACAAAATCCATCGGCACGCGTAAGCCACCGGTAATGATCAAAGTGACTCGACCGCTGGCGCCTTGCTCATCAAGATAACGCCTTGCTCTTGCGAGTGCGGGAATGGTTGGCACACTAATATGATCTCTAAACATTTCAGGTGCAGCACCCGTACCCCCACCTCGACCATCAAGAATGATATAGTCTGCGCTTGCATCAAGTGCGAACTGAATGTCTTGCTCTATATGATTAGCACTCAACTTAAACCCAATAGGAATCCCGCCAGTTACATCTCGAACGCGATCGGCAAACTTTTTAAAGTCGTCAGCGGTAACGAGTTCCTTAAAAGTCGGTGGTGAAATGGCAGGCTCACCTTCAGGTATGCCACGTACTTGGGAGATTTTACCGACGTTCTTATTACCCGGCAGGTGACCCCCCGTCCCAGTTTTCGCGCCCTGGCCTCCTTTAAAGTGGAACGCCTGCACATTTTTTAATAGCTTTTCATCGTACCCGAACTGTGCGCTCGCGAGCTCATAGAAGTAATGTGAATTTGCTGCTTGTTCCTCTGGCAACATTCCTCCTTCGCCTGAACAAATCCCTGTTCCCGCCAGTTCAGCTCCTGTCGCCAACGCAACCTTTGCCTCTTCAGATAACGCACCAAAACTCATATCAGAAACAAACAATGGGATGTCTAACTTAAGAGGCTTACGTGAATTAGGACCTATCACCAACTCTGTACTGACCTTAGCGTCTTCTAGCAAAGGCTTACTCGCCATTTGTGCGACCATTACTTGTAAGTCATCCCAATGGGGCAGCAAGTGCCTAGGAACGCCCATAGACGTCATTGGACCATGATGCCCCAGCTTAGATAGCCCATCACGAGCGAGTTGGTGAATAAATTCCACCGTCGGTTCTTCTTGAGTGGCAGTTGCTACCGGAATATTGGTCGTTGGTATTTGAACACCCGGCCCTTCGCTGCCCACTTGAGCACTAGAGAACTGCTTATGGGTGCCATCGCAAAAGGGAGTATTAGCACTGTGCTTACATTGGCATAAATATGCGTCGCCACTTTCTTCTGCAACGAAGCTTTTTGGTTTAAAGCTTGTTCCAGCATGAGAGCCATCGCAAAAAGGTTGCCGTTGAGACTTTCCGCACGCACAAAAGTAGTATTCTTCTCCTTCCTTCAACTCAACTTTGATCGGCTTATTACTGGCGATAATGGGGTTACTCATATGATCGTCCTTTTGATTCCAGTGTCAGTCGAACGAAACTCAATATTAGGGATACGCTGTTCATCACGATTGATTTATATATCAATAATTTCGTTCTTATTTTTATCTTGAGTAGACATTGCTCTGGATATAAGTCTTGTCGAAGATCGTAAGAGTTGCCATTTTTGAAACAAAAAGCGCGAACCTTAGGCTCGCGCTTGAATAAATCGAATAACACCAAAGCTACTTTTAGCGACTTGCTAATGAGCATTTATCAAAGTCGATTAGGCATCCATCAGTGGCTTCCACATTTCATTGATTTCCTCGTCAGAAGGCATTGGGCTCTGCTTAATGGATTTAATCACCTTACATGGATTACCTACAGCAACGCTATCGGCAGGAATGTCTTTCGTCACAACGCTACCCGCCCCAATCACACATCTATCACCTATAGTCACGCCATCCAAAATGATCGCTCCTGCTCCAATCCACACATTATTGCCAATGTTTATTGGATTACCTGTCGCAACCGGGCGAACCCTCTGTGACAAATCCAGCGGATGCCCTGCTGTGCTGATCACAACATTGGGCCCAAACTGTACATACTCGCCAATATTCACCGGAGCGAGGTCTAAGATTTTGACGCCAGTATTTAGGAAACCACCTTGTTTAAAATAAATGTTACTTCCTAAATCACAGTAAAAAGGAGGAATGATATTCACACCGCCATGTCGGCCTAATAGCTCTAACAATATAGCTTGCCTAGTATCATGCTCCAAGGGGCGAGAGTGATTAAAGTCGTAGAGTTTTTCCTTTACCTGATTTTGGAGCTCAAAGAATTCAGGGGTAATAGGAATACGTACTGAAAAATCTGAAATTGATTGGCTCATAATCACTCTATCGGTTATTAAATTTATTTAATAACAACGTGTTAAATGCAAAATGACTACAAATAGCTTGGGTTAATGCGAGCCATCACTAATAAACTTTCATAGCGACCATTTTTGAACACTGCCATGCGTTTTTCACCTTCCAGCTCAAAACCAGCTTTCTGATAAGCAGAAATAGCGACCTTATTATCACCATGCACTTCAAGCTCTAAGCGAACGATATTCAGCCAATTGTCGCATTGTTCGATCGTTGCATCGATCAACGATTTGCCCACCCCTCTACCATGAAAGTCTGGATGAACCGCAATACCAAATGCCGCAGAATGCTTTGCCCTCGGTTTATTAGTTAAAAATACCGTCACTTGCCCGACAACTTGACCGTCAAGCTCAGCAACCAAATTGTAAAAGTCAGGTTGAGAGAAGATTTGATTGATTTCAGATGAACTCAAGTAAGGTAATTGAGAGGTATTCTCTGCTACCTCTCGGCACTGGTAGATTGCACTCACCGCTGCCATATCAGCTTGTTCTAGTTTTCGAATGCTAACGTCCATAGGTTTCTCTATTCCATTGAGTAATCAACTGAATATAAAGAATTTTTCTTATGACTTCAAAAGCCACTCTTTACTAAAGAACGCACAATGGGGAAAAAGGGGACTCATAAATCATGCCGCTAAGTTATTTTGGGCAATATCTTTTATATGGTGAATAACTCGCCAATAAAATATCAACTCAACCAACGCAAACGCAGCGACTTCTAGCTGAGTGGTTTCTGTGGAAGAGGAATCTAAAGTAAGCATCAGAAGAAGAATTGCTGCTGGGATTAGGCGAATTCCGACGACCCAGGTCACTGCGATAAACTGAGCGACAAAGTTACGTTTGTTACTGACATGGAAAGTAGCAAGTGTTCCAAACACTGCAATCGGGATACTGATCCCGGCGGACAGCATGTCTAGATCGTTTGTTTCGGAAAGCGGCATTAATGCTAAGCCCACAATAATCGTCGACGCAATCAAATACTTTAGGAACTCGTGTTCTGTTACCAACTCATTCCGTAAATCATGCTTAAGCCTATCAATCTTCCAAAAATACATAGCTGTCCTTGCTTACTCCTCAACGGTACATTGTCACCTTTAGACTGATGCGTGCGTTGAATTAATTCCAATCGAACCATTGAGTTGAACAGTATTTGTTCAATAAGTCTAGATCTAGCCTATGCAAGGTTGAACTACCCCACACCCGCTTCTAATTTCCGTACTTAGCGCTAGATTAACTCCCGAACGATTCGTTCTGATAATTGCTGGACTAGAGCTGGAATATAATCTTGAAAACCATACTTACGCGCAAAATAGATCACAAAGAGACTCTTTCGATAAACAGCCCACTCTACACGTTCACTAAACTGCTCACCGTAAGGTCTATCGTAATGGGACAGTATCTTGGAGACCCAATCCTTACCGCCGTAACGATAAAATGCGTTGAAGTCATAGGCACAGTCATCCAGAATTGCGTCTGAAAAATCAATTATCCCGCTCAATTTGGTACTGCCTGTTTCCCAAAGTAAGTTATTAAAACTCAAGTCCCCATGATTAATAACAAGCGGGAATGACTGCTGACTTTGAATGGCCTCCAACTGCTTAAAACGGCGATAAGCTACTTGTTGTTGCGCCTTCGGCAAGAGCACTTTCGTATCGAGCCATAAATCTAACCAAAAATCTCCACCACCATATGGCTCTAATGAAGCGTTAACTTTGCTGTTGTCGACTGAATGAAGTTGAGTCAGAAATTGGCCTATCGATTTAAAAAATGCAGTCTGTTCGTCAGATGACGCCAAGGTTTCAAAATCTCCAGCGGTCAAAGTCCTCCCACGAATTTTCGAATAAAGCTGAAAACAGTTTTCTTGATATTCCGTTAGGTGATTTACACGAAGTTTAGGGATTTGATAACTGTCACCACTGCGCAGTTGATCAAGTAACCGAGCCTCAACATGAGATTGAGGGTGGTTTACCAGATGAGGAAAGCGTGCGACCCAATGCTGGTTGACTAAGTAACAATCGTTCGACCACCCTTCGCCAATGTGAGCAAAAGTTTCAATTTCCTCTGCAAAGACGTTCTGCACACTCTCGAGGCGTCTTCTTCGTAACTCCATACATTCCATTCGATGGTTACCTACCCTTTTAACCACTTTTTTAATTAAAGGTTAGTGATTATTGACGCCAATATCTACCCTCACAACGCCCGGCTGTAGGCCAACAAAAAGCCCATTTAACTTAGTCCGTTAAATGGGCTTCAATAAGCGAGACGTGTGTTTCAATCTTAGGTTAACGCGAAAAATTTAACCCTATTTCGAAGTTAGTTCTTACCACAACATTTCTTGTATTTCTTTTCACTTCCGCACGAACATGGATCATTTCGTTCAGGTGTTTTTTCAAAGCGCTGCGTTTTCGGCTTATTCAGCAACACTTCTAGCTCGGAGATATTTTCTTCAACATCAGCATTGATTTCGATATTCGCGAAATATTTGTGTTGTTCAACAAGAGCTTGAACTTCGCTCTTTCTCTCTTCATTGGCAACAATTAGAGTAAGCGGTGCACTTTCCGTTCCCAGCTTTACAGTCGGTTTAGGGTTGTAACCACTTTTACCGTAATTTCCCATAATATCGGGAGTTCCGCGATAGAAAAACTTAGACATAATTTTCTTAGACTTGAAAAAAGCGGCATCTTAGCAATTTAAACGCCGATAAGCGAAATTAGTTCAGTTTGACAATGTGTTGACAGAGTCAGCAAAGCAAAGCTTAAAATTGTTAGCTAATTTCTTGAAAGAAAAATTACGAGTAATAACAATGGGATTAGAAGCGTTAGCGTTTGGAATGGATGCATTTATCACAACCTGCTGTATGTATTTAGCGTCCAAGCTGTCTTTTGTTGCGGCTGAGTTTAAGTCGCTTCTTATTATTGCGGTGAGCGTTGCGTTAGTATCAATGATTCCAACTGTGGGATGGATCTTAGGGCTAATTCTTTTTGTTTATCTTCTAGCAAAGGCAACACATGCAAGTATTGGCGACTGCATTTGGGTGGTTGTGTTTACCAAAATTGTATCCTTCTTTGGTTTCTTCCTTGTAGGCAAACTTCTCGCTTAGGCAAATGTAAGCTCTATTTCCAAAAATTTGTGTGTGCGTTTGGATGAGCCTAAGAACTAGGGCAAGATAACTCCTTTCATAGACATTTAAACAAGCGCCCATAATGAAGCTCAGATTCCTCATTTTCATTGTATCCATTTGGACATTTACTTCTGCTGCTTCGCCTACATCCAATGAGTTTATGACTTGCGACAAAATGGCCGTTGCAACGCTAAAAAGTTGCTTGGAAAATAAAGGGAGTCAGTGCTGGGTAGAGTCTCAGACTAATTACGATTCTTGCCGCAAAGAAATCGCTCTTAAACACCAGCCAAACAAACAACGAATCCAAGCCGAAGCTAAATTCAAAAATAGTCTACAAAGCACGACTCAATAATCGAGTTCTACTTGATCCTACAATTGTACAGCGCCTTTTCTCTTCGTCACATTTAACCGCCATATCATTTTCGCTGTAACCAGACTCAGAATAAATGGCAGGGCTCTCTCCCTTTACCAAGAATTTACAATCACCTCACAATATACAACTTGACTCGTACATTGAGTTATAAGTAAATCAACTGGATAAAATGAAATTCATTGATTTTTAGTCAGATTGAAACCTACAGGCTCCCTCGAATCTGGCTAAAGTCATCCATGCGATAAGGAAATATATGAAAAAGGTTTTGTTTTGGACATTGTGTGCAATTAGCCCTACCGCATTGGGTAGTATCGGTATTGCAACCGAAACCTTTGAAGATAGGACTCGAAACCGAATCATTGAAGCCAAGGTATTCTACCCCACGGCCGCTAAAGCCAATATGCAGACCTTTGCCGAAAATGCAGCCTTCTATGGATTTAAAGCGATAGAAGATGCGCCACCCACCGGACGCAACCTACCCCTATATATTCTCGTTCATGGCACTTCGGGAAACTGGAAAAACCTGTCGTGGCTAGGAAGCCAATTGGCTGAAGAAGGCGCTTTGGTAATATCGGCCAACCACCCTAGCTACACCACCAGGCAAGCAACCCCAGAAAACGTAATACGCATGTGGGATCAACCCAAAGATGTTTCATTTATTATCGATCAAACCTTAAAAAATGCGTATTCACCCTTCGTTGATCCAACTAATATTACTGTTATTGGATACTCGCTTGGTGGGTACACTGCATTAGCGATGGCTGGAGCGCAGTTAGATATGAAAGGCTATCAAGATTATTGCAAACGAATGTCTGATAACTCTTGTCGCTATTTCAAAGACACTTTGGATGATTTAACCAAGGCTGACCTTTCCACTATGTCGCTCAGTTACAAAGATAACCGAGTCACCACAGCAATAGCGATCGCTCCCGGTTACATGCCAGCTGTCACCTCTCAGAGCCTAAAAGAGCTCTCTACAAAAACCGTCATTGTTGGCGCTGAATTTGACAAAACTATACCGCCTCAACTTCAGATTACGCCTTACCTAAAACAAAAGTCAGGCTATCTTCAATACAAAGAAGTAGAGGGCGCTTCTCATTTTAGTTTCATGCAAGACTGTAAACCGAAAGCTGTCTCGATATTGGCAGAAGAAGGCGCGGCGTTTGTCTGTCAAGAAGCGCCTAACGTTGAACGTGAGGCTATTCATCAGAAACTTGTGAAGATAATCACCCACAGCAATCGAATATAGGTAACAATGTCGATGTCACCTTTTGATTAAGGAATCCGGGGCATTTCTGAGGTTTCATAATGACTAATCTATAAAACTTGATAGCAAACACATCGGCAATTATTCGAGAGACAGTGAATGAATAAAGTCCTTCTGTACTTGGTATTATCAGTTTGGTGTATTCCTGCTTTTGCACAGGAGTGCATCGTGCTTTTACATGGCATGGCGCGCAGTGCAGATTCGATGAAAACAATGGCAAAGGAGCTCGAGGCCGAAGGCTATCAGGTCGTGAATTACGACTACCCATCAACAAGCTTCGAGATCGCTGAATTAGCTAACGTTCATGTCCCACTGGCTCTAGCACACTGTGAGAACACGGATACGGTCAACTTTGTCACGCACTCTCTTGGCGGAATTATCGTTCGCCAGTATCTTAGTACTCATACGCTGGATAACCTTGGCCGAGTGGTTATGCTCGCCCCTCCGAATCAAGGCAGTGAAGTCGTGGATACGCTAAGAGATATTCCCGTATTTGAATGGATAAACGGCCCTGCCGGATTGCAGCTAGGTACAGAGGATGAAAGCGTACCGAACACTTTAGGGCCTGTTAGTTATCCTGTAGGAGTCATCGCTGGCAGCTCCACCATGAATCCTCTGCTTTCGTTAATGCTGCCAAATCCTGACGATGGAAAAGTATCCGTAGAAAGAACCAAAGTAAAAGGCATGAGTGATCATATTGTCTTGCCTGTAACGCACACTTTTTTGATGAATGATCAAGCCGTCATTAAGCAAGTAAAGGCATTTTTAGAAACAGGAAAATTTGAGATAAAGTCACAGCTATAACGCTTTATAGCGCGCAATGCTGGACAAGTAACACCTTAACGGACAAGTCACTTATATAGGATGATTAAAGGTGAAGGATCGTATGGAACGAAAAGGGAAACTATTTTTCTTTTGTGGAAAAATGGGAGCGGGAAAATCAACACTTTCAAAAGAAATTGCTAAACAGAATAACGCGGTTTGTATTTCTGAAGACGAATGGCTGGCAGAGCATTATCCCGAACAGATCCAAACATTTGATGACTATTTGAAGTTGTCTCGCACGATAAAGCCTTTCATTAAATCGCATGTGCAAAACATTCTGTCTACTGGAACAAGCGTAGTCATGGACTTCCCTGCAAACACGATAAACCAAAGGTCATGGTTCAAATCATTGTGTGCTGATATTACATGTGAACACCAAATGTTCTATTTGGATCTCACCGACGAACAATGCTTGGCACATATCGCTTTGCGCCGAACACAACAACCGGAACGCAGCCACTTCGATACTGAAGAGGTTTTCCACCATGTTACCCAGTATTTTGAAATCCCGACCAATGCTGAAGAGCTTAATATAAAGAGCGTTAAACGCACTCATGAGCCTACAAATGGAGAATAAGGTGGATATCAGAGCCGGAACAATGTCTGATATTGAAAGTATCACCGACATATTCAATTACTACATTGAACACACCAACGCGCGGTTCGAAGAGAAGCCGCTGTCATACCAAGACCGGCAACAATGGTTTGCTCAATTCTCTGAAGGTTCCAAACATCAGATTTATGTCGCATTGGAACATAGTCGACTCATAGGATTTGCGTGTTCTCAACCTTATCGTGCTTGTTCAGCATTCGATGACACAGTAGAAGTTACCGTTTACTTGATGCCAGAAGCTGCAGGCAAAGGTTACGGAACCAAACTGTATTCACGTTTGTTCAGTGCTATAAAAGCTCAAGGTGTTCATCGAGCCCTTTCTGGCATAGCCCTTCCCAACCAAGCGTCCGTTACATTACATAAACACTTTGGTTTTCATGAAGTTGGCATTTTCGATGCCTACGCTAAAAAGAATGGCCAATACATTAGCTCGATGTGGCTTGAGAAAAAGTTTAACTGCTAACCTAGCATCACCAAACGTAGAGAATACGGAGAACCAATGGAATTGGTACAAGCAACAGCAGAAGAACATTGGAATATCGCTTCGACATTTTTATTAGAGACTGTCGAAAGATGCAATCGAAATAATACCCCGTTATGGACGCACGAGCAGGTGACAACGGAATCACTCAAGCAATCCTATGATTTTGAAGATCTATATCTACTTCAGGCGAATAATGTTCACGTAGGCAGTGTTTTCATCAGCTTTGGGAGCGATGCGTTTTGGCCCGATGAAGACACTCGTAACAGTACGTTTTTTCATAAACTGGCCATTGGTGATAAATATCATTCACGAGGCCTAGGACACCAAGCACTGAAGGCTATTCAGGATTTGGCGACGGCAAAAAAGTCTGAATGGTTACGCTGTGATTGTCATGGAGATCGCCCACGTTTAAGAGCATTTTACGAACGCTATGGTTTTGAACTGGTTGATAGAAAAGAGCGATTTAACTTTGACGTGGCACGCTATCAAATTTCCTTAGATTCTCACATATAGCATCAAACATTAGCCGTTTTTCCAATCACTTTAAACTCACCGATACACGGCAATATGTGAAAAACACAAACTCCAATACCTACCCGCGTTCTGCGGGTAAACTGGTCCCTTCCTCCCATATCTACTTACTCCGAATTTTCTTTTCACGAGCCACCAGCTAAAGCAAGCAACACGCATTCAATACAGCACAACTCACCGTTCAAATAACCAGCATATAGAGATAAAACTTTCGACCCATAAACATCACACCTCGAATCTTTACAAAATTTAATTAGCCCCCTAAACAATACTTAACCCCTTGTTTTAAATGACCATTAACCAAAACATCTCACTACAAATCTGCAACAAACCCAGAATATTAGTTTGAACTCTAATGAATAATCTGTCATTTTATAATTAACTGAACGTTCAATATAAAATAAAAGGATGATGAAATGCCCAAGGTTGGGATGCCTGATATACGTAAACCTCAGCTTGTTCAAGCTACTATGGCTGTCATAGATCGAGTGGGGTTACATGCCGCTAGCATTGCTTTGATCAGCAAAGAAGCGGGTGTATCAACCGGGATCATTAATCACTACTTCGGTGGAAAGCATGGTCTGCTTGAAGAAACCATGCGAGAAATCCTTCGTCAGCTATCTAACACCATTACCACTCAACTCAAAGCACTCCCAGAAGACGCTCACCACCAAAGGATCAATGCGATCATTAAAGGCAACTTTGAGGGTTACCAAGCTGAAAATAAGGTGGCAAAAACGTGGTTAGCATTTTGGTCTTATTCAATGCATGACCCACAGCTTAAGCGCTTGCAACGCGTCAATGAAAAGCGACTGCTTTCTCACTTACGTATTGAATTAAAAGCACTATTAGAACCAAAACAAGCAGAGCTAGTCGCACATGGTATCGCTTCTTTAATTGATGGGATCTGGTTGAGAGGGACTTTGAACCCCGACGGGATTAACGCGGCAAACGCACGCGCCATCATTAATGATTACCTAGACAAACAACTTACGTTTTATTCATGCCTTGCTAAGCAAGACTCAAATTAGTCATTCACTTAGGCCTGTTGGCCTCCATAACAATAATGAAGTCAGAACATCAAATGGAAATGAACTCGCTATACATCGACGGAAAAAGCCTTCCAGCTAGCTCTGGAGAAACCTTTACTAGTTTTAACCCTGCGAATGGCGAGCCCATCGCTATTCTCGGTCAAGCTTCACAAGCTGACGTCGAGAAAGCCATTGAATCAGCTAAGCGTGGATTCGCGGTTTGGTCAGCAATGTCTGCCGTTGAACGCAGCCGAATTCTACTTAAAGCGGTCGAGATACTTAGAGCACGAAACAATGACCTTGCTGCTCTTGAGGTTGTTGATACAGGTAAGCCGCTTCAAGAAGCGATTGAAGTCGATGTTGCATCAGGGGCTGACGTTATAGAGTACTTTGCAGGCCTTGCAGCGACTCTTCAAGGTGAACAACAACCACTAAGCGAATCACAGTTTTTCTATACTCGTCGTGAACCTCTGGGTATCTGTGCTGGTATAGGCGCTTGGAACTACCCAATTCAAATCGCAATGTGGAAATCAGCGCCTGCATTAGCCGCTGGCAATGTCATGATTTTCAAACCTTCTGAAGAGACCCCTCTAACAGCACTGAAACTTGCAGAAATTTTTACCGAAGCAGGTCTACCTGATGGTGTATTTAACATCGTTCAAGGGGATTACCGCGTAGGCCAAATGCTGACCGCTCACCCTGACATCGCGAAAGTCTCGTTTACTGGCGAAACTGGCACTGGTAAAGCGGTCATGGCTGATAGCGCGCAAACCTTAAAATCCGTCACTATGGAGCTTGGTGGTAAATCGCCAATGATCATTTTTGACGACGCTAAACTTGATGACGCCGTTTCTGCTTCAATGGTTGCCAACTTCTACACGCAAGGGGAAGTTTGCACCAACGGCACACGTGTTTACGTTCATGAAAACATCTACAACGACTTCATCGAGCAACTTAAAACGCGCACTGAAAAACTTGTTATTGGCAACCCAATGGATATGGACACACAAATTGGTGCCCTTATTTCCAAGGAACACCTATCTAAGGTGTTAAACGCCATTGAACAGGCCAAGCAATCGGGCGCTACCCTACTTACTGGCGGCTTCCAAGTCACCGACAAAGGCTTAGCCAACGGCAACTTTGTGGTTCCAACCGTATTCGTTGATTGTGACGACGAGATGCCACACGTTCAGCAAGAAATCTTTGGCCCTGTCATGTCAGTAATGAAGTTCACTGATGAAAACGATGTAATTCGCCGCGCTAACGACACCAAATACGGCCTAGCAGCTGGCGTATTCACTCAAAACTTATCGCGCGCTCATCGAGTGATTCACCAAATGCAGGCGGGTATTTGCTGGATAAACACTTGGGGCGACTCCCCTGCTGAAATGCCAGTTGGCGGCTATAAGCTTTCAGGAATTGGCAGAGAGAATGGCCCTGAGACTTTACTTCACTACACGCAAACCAAGAGCATTTTGATTGAGCTAGGCGATTACGCCAGCCCATACGCCTAAACCCCACGGAGATGACAGATATGGAACAACGCTACGATTATATTATCGTCGGCGCGGGTTCGGCCGGCTGCGTGTTAGCGGATAGGCTAACCGAAAGTGGCGAAAACAGCGTATTGCTATTAGAAGCTGGCGGCTCGGATAAGAGTATTTTTATTCAAATGCCGACAGCCCTTTCTTACCCGATGAACACCGAGAAATACGCATGGCAGTTTGAAACTCAGCAAGAAGATGGCCTTGACGGACGTCAGCTACACTGCCCTCGCGGTAAAGTTTTAGGCGGTAGCTCATCAATCAACGGCATGGTTTACGTACGTGGCCATGCGTGTGATTTCGATGAATGGGAAGAACAAGGCGCCCAAGGTTGGAACTACCAAGCATGCTTGCCTTACTTTCGTCGGGCAGAAACTTGGACTCAAGGTGAAAATACCTATCGCGGCGGCACTGGACCATTAGGTACATGTGGTGGTAACGACATGGCACTTAACCCACTTTATCAAGCATTCATTGATGCAGGTAAAGATGCAGGCTATCCCGAAACAGAAGACTACAACGGTTATCAGCAAGAAGGCTTCGGTGCAATGCATATGACAGTAGAAAAAGGCGTTCGCGCTTCTACTTCTAATGCGTACCTACGCCGAGCATTAAAACGTAGCAACCTGACATTAATGAAAGGCATCGTTGCGCGTAAAGTCCTGCTAAATGGCAATACCGCGACTGGCATCGAATTCGAAAAATCCGGCAACATTCAAAGTGCGTTTGCTAATAAGGAAGTGATTTCTTCAGCTGGATCTATTGGTTCAGTCCAATTACTGCAACTATCTGGTATTGGCCCTAAATCGGTACTGGATAATGCAGGTGTCGAGGTGAAGCATGACTTACCGGGCGTGGGCAAAAACCTACAAGACCACCTTGAAGTGTATTTCCAGTACCACTGTAAAGAACCGATCACTCTTAACAGCAAATTAGGCTTAGTCAGCAAAGGCTTGATAGGCGCGGAGTGGATTCTGACTCGCAAAGGGCTCGGAGCAACGAACCACTTCGAATCGTGCGCATTTATTCGCTCACGTAAAGGCCTCAAATGGCCGAACATTCAATATCACTTCTTACCAGCAGCGATGCGATACGATGGTCAAGCAGCTTTCGATGGTCACGGGTTCCAGGTTCATGTTGGCCCGAACAAACCAGAAAGCCGCGGTACCGTTGCGATCACCTCGCGCGATCCACACGCAAAACCACACATTCAATTCAACTACATCTCGACCGAGCAAGATAAGCAAGATTGGCGTGATTGTATCCGCTTAACTCGTGAAATCCTTTCTCAACCAGCGATGGATAAATATCGCGGTGAAGAAATACAACCGGGTGCGGATATCACTTCAGACGAAGCCATTGATCAGTGGGTTAAAGAAAACGTGGAAAGTGCTTATCACCCATCTTGCGGCTGCAAAATGGGCTCAGACAATGACTCACTTGCAGTACTTGACGAACAATGCCGAGTTCGAGGTATCAACAACTTACGTGTCGTTGATTCATCGATTTTCCCAACGATTCCAAATGGCAACCTAAACGCTCCTACCATTATGGTCGCTGAGCGCGCTTCGGATTTGATCTTAGGAAAACCATTATTAAAAGAGCAGGACGTGCCTGTTTGGATAGCGCCCGAGTGGGAAGAAAAGCAACGAATTAATACACCTGTGAGAGCGCTTAGCGACTCTTAAGCAAATAGCTCAATTGGCCGTGGATCTGATTACTCACGGTCGTCTGTATTAGAAATTTAACTAAGCAAGAAATAGAAGCAGCACAAATAAAAGTCAGCAGCGCTGTTACGAAACAGCTAAAGGAAAGATAAAAAGGACCCATTATGACTATCACTAAAAAGACGCTCGCGACACTAGCCATTAGTTCATTAGCATTCAACGCATACGCAAACCAATGTGAGAATGTACGTTTCGCTGATGTAGGTTGGACAGATATTACTGCGACTACTGCAGTAACAACAGAGCTTCTAAAAGGCCTTGGATACCAAACCAAAACAGACCTACTTTCTGTGCCAGTTACATACTCTTCAATGGCAAATGGCGACATTGATGTGTTCCTAGGCAACTGGATGCCAACCATGGAAGGCGACATCGCTAAATACCGTGAAGCAGGCACAGTTGAAACGGTACGCGCTAACTTAGAAGGCGCGAAATACACGCTAGCCGTTCCAAAATACGTCTACGACGCTGGTGTAAAAAGCTTCGCAGATCTAGCGAAACATGCCGACAAATTTAAAGACCGCATCTACGGCATTGAACCAGGTAACGATGGTAACCGTTTGATCCAATCTATGATCGATTCTGACGCATTTGGTCTAAAAGAATTTAGCTTAGTAGAGTCTAGTGAAGCTGGCATGGTGTCTCAAGTCTCGCGCGCGGCACGCCGTAACCAATGGATCGTTTACTTAGGCTGGGCTCCACACCCAATGAACAGCAACGTTGAAATGGAATATCTATCAGGCGGTGACGACTTCTTCGGCCCTAACTACGGCGGTGCAAATGTCTACACCAATGTGCGCTCTAACTACCTTTCTGAATGTCAAAACGTTGGCCAACTTCTACAGAACCTAGAGTTCAGCTTAGAAATGGAAAATGAGCTAATGGAAGCGATCCTTAACCAGAACGTAACTCCAGAAAAAGCTGCTCAGCAATGGATGAACAACAATCCACAACAAGTAGAAGCATGGTTAGACAACGTAAAAACCCTGCAAGGTGATTCTGCGACTCAAGCAATCACTGAATACCTGAAACAAGTAAAAGCTTAATTAAAAATATAAAGGTGGGCCAATAACGGCCCACCACTAATAAAAGGCAAAATTGTGAATTTTATTACGGACAACAAAATCCCTGTAGGTCAATGGATGGAAGCTGGTGTTGATTGGCTAACGATCAATGCAGCAGGCTTTTTCGATGCCATTTCAATCTTTCTAGAAACTGTAATTCTCTTTTTAGTCGATGTATTTAAATGGATGCCACCAGCATTACCAATCGTTATTACGGCAGCCCTTGCATGGTACTTACATCGCAAGCTGTCACTCGTTGTATTTGTAGTGGCTGCATTATTAACCATTCTAAACCTTGGCTACTGGCAAGAAATGCTGGAAACCTTTGTCCTCGTTTTTGCAGCGACAACGATTTCCGTATTAATTGGTGTTCCAGTAGGAATTATGGCGGCTCATCGCCCTTGGCTTTACACCCTGTTAAGGCCAATTCTCGATTTAATGCAAACCGTCCCTACGTTTGTATACCTGATCCCGACTCTCGTCTTATTCGGTTTAGGGATTGTTCCAGGCCTCATCTCGACCATTATTTTCGCGATTGCAGCACCGATTCGCTTAACGTACTTAGGTGTGACTAAAGTACCAGAAGAGTTAATTGAAGCTGGCAAAGCCTTCGGTGCGAGCCGAATGAAACTACTAGTAAAAGTAGAACTACCAGCCGCATTACCAAGCATCATGGCAGGTGTTACCCAGTGCATCATGCTATCGCTATCTATGGTCGTCATCGCGGCTTTGGTGGGTGCAGATGGCCTTGGCAAACCCGTTGTTCGAGCGCTCAACACTGTAAACATCTCTCAAGGGTTTGAGGCTGGCTTAGCTATCGTTCTTGTCGCAATTATTCTTGATCGCTTATGCAAAACACCAAATCAAAAGGAAGTCTAACTATGTCACATGAAAATAAAGTCATGGATGCGATTACCATAAAAGATCTCGATGTTGTATTTGGTGATAAAACAGAGCAAGCGTTAGTGCTATTGGATCAAGGGAAAACGCGTCAGGAAATCATTGATGAAACCGGACAAGTAGTTGGCGTCGATAACGTTTCGCTTACCGTTCAAGAAGGTGAAATATGCGTACTTATGGGCCTATCAGGCTCGGGGAAATCAAGTTTACTGCGCGCTGTAAACGGGTTGAACGAAATCAGCCGTGGAACACTGGCAATCAAAGATGGCGACAAACTTGTCGATTTAGGCGAACAATGCGACGAAGCGACTTTGCGCCATTTGCGCACGCACCGAGTGTCTATGGTATTCCAAAAGTTCGCCCTCATGCCTTGGCTCTCTGTTCTCGATAACGTGGCATTCGGCTTAGAAATGCAAGGCGTGGCTAAAAGTGTTCGCCGCGCAAAAGCACGAGAGCAGCTAGAAATGGTTGGCCTCGCAGAATGGGAATCTAAATTCCCACATGAACTATCTGGCGGCATGCAGCAACGTGTCGGGCTAGCGCGCGCATTTGCAATGGATACTGATATCTTGTTGATGGACGAACCTTTTTCAGCGCTAGATCCATTGATCCGAGCTCAGCTTCAAGATGAATTGCTAACGCTACAAAGTAAGCTGAACAAGACGATTTTGTTTGTCAGCCACGACTTAGATGAAGCATTAAAAATTGGCAACAACATTGCCATCATGGAATCAGGAAAACTCATTCAGCATGGTAAGCCTGAAGAAATCGTCTTAACCCCAAAAACCGAATACGTAAAAGATTTCGTCGCTCACACCAACCCGCTCAACGTGTTGAAGGGTCGTTCTTTGATGCAACCTGTCGCTTCACTCACCGAAGAGAATAAGAGCTGGAAAATCTGTGAAGCCAAAGACTTGTGGGTTAATCAGGATAACGGTGCACTTAGCCTAAAAGGCGAACCAAGCCTCACACTCGTGCAATGGCAAGAATCCGATGACCTTGCCACAATCGACGAGTCAACGCTTGTGATCGCCAGTCCTGAAATTGGTATGCGAGACGCTATCAAGTTGAAGCGATTAAGCAATCACCCAATTTTGTTAGTAGAAAATAATCAATTGGTCGGCATTTTAGATAACAGTGAATTTTACAACGCTCTTGTTGGGGGTTTTCAGTTAACTAACGCGGCGTAAGGCCAATATACACAAGGGATGTGAAGTGGTGGTGACCTGGCAAAATCGTCTATTTACACTGCGCTTCACATACACCCCGTTTATCATATTTGGTGTAACACATATCCATATACCCCAAATAAGAGCAACTATTGTTCAATCTCACTCGTTCCATCGAGTTTTCTGAATTAGAAAAGATTGAGAATAGTAGGAACATCAGTACAATGCGGAAAAAATAAATATGTAATCTATCTATTTACAGCGCCTCTCCTACTTCAAGCGCTGTAAAGTCACTCTACAGTGCATTTATACGAAGGTCTGCATCTTGGAAAAACATGAAGAAGTTCTCGTCGCAATTCGACAGATTATTCGAGCTATCGATTTACATTCGAAAAAGCTAAGCAAAGAATATGGTTTGACTGGTCCTCAACTGATCCTGATGAGGGCAATCCAAGAAATGCATAATGTCACAATCAAAGAATTGTCTAACCACACCAATGTTAGTCAAGCCACCACGACCACGATCATCGACCGTTTAGAGCAAAATGGTTACGTAAAACGTGTCCGTAGTGAATCTGATCGCCGTAAAGTTCACGCGAACCTAACGGAAAAAGGCCAAGAACTTCTAAGTAATGCGCCGCTCCCTCTTCAAGATAACTTTGTTAACAAATTCCAGAATTTGGAAGCGTGGGAGCAAAGTTTACTGCTTTCTTCAATGCAGCGAGTCTCTTCTATGATGAACGCAGAAGACATTGATGCCGCACCTGTTCTGCAACTTGAGAGCATCGCAAAAACTTAAAACTGAATAGGCTAACCGCCCCTTATAACGGTTGTTAGTACGCATTCTCCCTTGGTATTGCTTACGCTTTGGGCGTTATTTTGAGCCATACCAACGGCAAAATGCGAGAAATACCATCTAGCTACAGTCAATCAATGAAATGGTCCCCACCATTTTCTCCGGTGCTCTATTCTTAATAGAGAGACATGCTGTAGCTGCGTAACAAGTAAAACCAAAGAGTATTGAATACATGAACAACGAAAACGACGTAATTGATAACCTAGAAGACTTAGAACAATTCCTAATTTCTGTAGAAAATGGCGGATTCGGCCTACAGGGTGTTGAAGGTATTGGTATGGCGACAAACAACTCGGATGGACGCCACTTCGTCGCGGTTTTTGACGGCAGCAACAAATTACTGTTAGCTCGTTGGGTAACCCAAGAAGTATTCGAAACGGGCAAAGACCTTGTTCGAAACGGGCCTAAGCGTCACTAAAATCGAAACGGCTCTAAGCCATAAATAGTCAAAAGCCCGCTCGTTAGCGGGCTTTATTATTGTTCAAAAGTTGAATTCGGTTATTTGGGCGATACATGTTGACCAAATTGCCTAATAACATAATCGCCCCACCTATAAGCAAACTCATTTCAAACCCTTCAGCGTAAAACACCACTCCAATAATCGCGATAACAGGTAAGCGTAAAAAGTCCAACGTTACCACCAGTGTGACCTCTGCATTTTGCATTGCCTTAGCCATACAGTAATGCGCTGTCAGGGAAGAAACACCGATAATACTGACCCAAAGCCACTCAATACCGTTTGGTATTGCCCAATTGCCTAACGCCAAGGCAAAAGCAATCGGGAGTTGAATCAAACACATCTGAAACAAAATCGTCAGAGGATCTTCAGTGACCGATAGCGCTTTAGTACAGGTGTGAGCAATCGCATAACAAATAGCCGCCACTAATACGGTAAGTGAGGCCACATCTACGATTTCTATGCCCGGTTTCACGATTACAATAACGCCTATTAACCCAAGCGTTATTGAGAGTACTTTCTTTAGAGTGATTGACTCTTTAAGAAAGACACAAGCAATAAGGGCCGTCCAAACCGGGACAGTAAACTCAATGGCGAACACTTCTGCCAACGGCAATATTCCTATTCCAACTATCCAGCCATATTGACCGCCGAGGTGAAATACATTGCGGAAAGTATGCAAGCCAAGACGTTGAGTAGTGATGAGATTTCGCTTTCCAGAAAAGATAATGACCAGAGTGATCACAGCTAGCCCAATAACACTGCGAAAAAACAGAATTTGGAACGTGTCCACTAAACCGCTTAGCTCTCTCGCGCCAATGGCCATTAAACAGAATGACGCCAATGCTCCCATCATCCAACTGGCGGCATAAAGTGCGTTAGGCGTGCCTATCATTTTCGTCATTACTTAATGTGCATACGCTTTGAAAGGCGTTAAATCGATTGATTCAATCTCGCAGACGGCTTCTATCGTTGGATGACTGCTCAACCGATTTAGATAAGCCGCTAAATGGTGAAATGACAGCGGCGATCGCGTAATCGGCAACGACCATTCCGCTAACATAAACAAAAAGAAATCGCAGGCAGTGAGTTGGTCGCCAAGCAAATAATGATTTGTTGCCAGTTGATCATTAATGACCGAAAGTGCTTCGGCAATACGATCATCTTGCGCTTCAATAACACTCGGAATTGTACTACCGTCTTTAGTATGGCGATGAGGATAATAGCGAACCATGAGCTCCGCTTGTAAAGTGTTGTTTAAGTAGGCTAACCATTGAAAGAAAGTCGGTCTATCCCTATCACCAAGTTCAGGAATCAATTCATATTCAGGGTGGGACTCACACAAATGAATACAAATCGCTGAACTTTCAAATAACGGCCTCCCTTGATCCACTAGCGTAGGAATGCGCCCAGCGGGGTTCAGTTTTAGATAATCTGCTGATTTCTGAGCATTCGACTTTTTGTCGACCAACAACAGTTCATAGTCTAACTGCATATAGTGCAATAAAAAGTGTGGCGCTAGACTGGCGTTATTCGGGTAATAGTAAAGTTGATACAAGGCGATCCCTTCCTTGGTTAAGAAACATGTAGCTCGTACTTATTTTTCTAGGTACTGTGGAGCTAGAGTATACGCTTCTACTTCATCGGGTGCTTCCTTGTAGCCAAAAATCATGAGCTGTAACAAATAGCTTCTTGTCTGTTCCGTTAGCCCTTGTTCTTCCACCTGGCGTACATGAATAAGCTCATGTGCGAGCAAAAGCTTATCCCCTCTGTACTGGTTCTTGATCCAAATCCCATGACCATAAGTAATACCAGCAAAGTGTGGTGAATCCATTCCTAGTCTCTGAAATTGAAATAATAAAGATTCATTCTCGGGGCGAGGGAGACGTTCGACATAATGAATACGAACCTTATCTGGATATGTAAGCCCAATTCGGCTGGCCATCTGAAGTTGCTTGTCACTTAAAGGCTCGCCAAGCTCCAATGCAATCTTCTGATTATCATGAATGTATTGTTCGACTAAAGGTAGGTACGCCTCAACTTTTGCAACGATGTCTTGAGGAGGGCTGCTATACACCTCATTTTTATCTTCACATGCTGTTAGCAACAACGGCACCAATAGCATCAGTCCTTTTACTCGTTTCATACCCTTGTCCCTGTAGTTCAAAGTGATCAACTATAAATCGTTGACACTAATCTAAGGATAGAAAACAGATAAACAGGAATGGAATTGCATTGATCGTCGCAAATACGTGCATTTACTAAGCGATGCTTTAGGACGCTTTAGAGAGAGGTGCCGTCAGAAATTGATCGATAAAATAGCCTAATCAAACGGTTAGGCTATTGTTTTTATTCAAATATTATCAAGGCTATATCGAAGCCTAGTTTCCCCAGATTTGGGAAACAAACTCAGGATGATCGATAAACGGGTTTCGGTTTCCTTGGAAGTCTTGGACTGCTTGGTTTCGGTCCAGCTCCTTCTGACTAACAGGATCTTGTGAATGCCAGCGTTTCAGCATGCTAAGCAACCATGGTTCAAATACCGTGGTGTTAGTGCCATCTAAAACAGCGTCAGAGCTAGTCGAATTCCCTTCCCAGTTTGCAATCTCACTCTCGTAGCGAGTCGCCATATAGAAGTAAGCACGGGCAAAATCGCCTTTGAACTCATCAATCGGCTCGAACACTGTGCCCGAATAGCCTAAGCTCGTTGCTGCTTCCCCTACTTTTGAACCGTTACTAGATGTATAAGTCGCAGTTGCTACTTCACCAAAAGGCCAGTTACTACGCTTTGAGTTCACGTAACCATCCGTTGCAAATAAATGATGGCCGTCTGAATTCATTGGCTCGATTTTGCCACCAAACCAACTCTTCGGGAAAGAGTGTTCGCGGTTGTAACAATCGCCTTCTTTACTGTAATTACCACATTGGTCAGTCACTTTAACAAATTGAATCGCATCAGAACCCGCAGGGTTCTCTGAATACATATCTAGAATCGAACCATCTGTCTCGTAGTATGCATCTAGATCTGCATCTTTAACCAGTGTCCAAATAGCGCTATAACCTTGGTTATTATGCCCATCAATAATTTGATGCAGTGCTGTTTTTAATGCAAAACCAGTTTTACCTTCTGCATCCTTATAGTAATCACCTAATACTGGTGGCTCCGTCGGAGTCGTTGTTCCACCAACGGTAAAAGCGGTACTTTGACTAGATTGGAATTCGCCGCCAGACGCCACAACTACACTGTTCACAGATAAGCTGTATGAGCCGTTACCGTTGCCACAACAGATCCCGTCACCATAAGAGTCTGTAATTTCGAAGGTATATTCACCATCAGCCAAGCACATCTCTACATTATTGGTGGTGTTGTTTTGGTAACTATCACCTGAATACACAGCCTGATTACTTGAATTCTTCAATGCCCAAGCCGTTTCCGATGCGTATTCATCAGTAACTAGAGTCAGTGTCGCGCTGGTATCACTACAGCCCTCAACAGGTATCGTGTCTGTAGGTTGGAAGTTATCGATATATACGGTTTCAGAGCCATCAAACCCTGTTGTGTCGTAGAATCGTAGGCCTACTTGGATAGATTTCGTTGAGGCCGCATTATACGAATAGCTTAGATCTTGCCACTGATTCGTTACGCCATTATTTGAGTAATCTTGATAACCATCTACATACAAGCGGGCTTTAACATTACCTTCAGTATGGTAAACACGTACCGAAAACTCATATGTTTTACCCTGCTCTACCGAGACGCTTTGCAAAAAATCGGTACTACTTTGCGTTCCGGTATTAACCACTATTTGCGCAGCCAGTTGACCTTCATCAACTGGGGTTGAAACTGACGAAACTGAAATACCAGAGTCGATTACACTCCATCCATCCGGTGTATTTCCTGTCCAAGTTTCAAAAGATCCATTTTGGACTTGTGCCTGCGCATTCACAGAGCACAATAGCGCTATACCACTTAGTGTTATTATTCTATTTATCATATAACCTTCTGTTTAATTGGATAAAAATCAACTAAGCATAGAAAGTAATCAAAATGTTAAGAGAGATATAGATCTCATTTATAAATGTATGGAAACCGACATTTATTTATATATGTGACATTAAACCAGTATTTCTTGGACACACTAAAACCGATTGCCTATGCCAAAGCCCCCCAAAAAAAGCCCACGTAGATACGTGGGCTTCAAATACAATAATGTGGACTATGAGGGAATAATTACATCCGTCTTAATGATTTCACGACACTGTCTAGCCCATCGATTTTTGCGCTAAACATAACTTTAGAAGATCGGCCATGCCTCTCATTGTTATAACTCACCTTTGGACATTCCAAGTTACGATTTCTGATGAATGTCGGACGTTCGAATAAATTTAGCTAGGGCAAAATAAAAGACATGACCCCGAGCATTTTCACAAACTCGCACAGGATTTTCTTTATTACAACCGATAATAGCATGGCAAGCGGTTTATCATTGCTTATTTCTAGATCTAAATGAATTGATTAAAGCAGCCCTTTTCTGACTGCTTAGATGAAAAACCACTTTTATTTTAGGACCATAAAAAACGTGGTTATGGTTAAATGTAAAATCTACCAAGGTCTGAGATAAAAGTGAGGTAGCTAATTTGAGTAAAATAGCTAACTCTGGCTACTCACAACTCACTACCTGTGTTTGAACATCGATGGTACATGATAGATCAGACCAAGGAGTAGCTACTGTAAATGTAACGTCACCACTCCACAGACTTAAATCCGTGACATAAACAGTAGGATAGTCTCGCTGTAAGTGGGTTAATGATATATCGCCATGGACAGAGCCTGCTTTTTTCTCTTTATTTCCCAAGTCACAATATTGGACTGACTTCCCTGTTTTAAATTCATATACAGTGATACATGGATTACCTTTCAAAACATAGGCAGCAAAGTTTTCTTTCTTCGTTCTAACTGAATAATCCGAAGCATATAATCTATATTCAGAAGCACTTGTATAAGCTGATACCCACACCAAACATACCGTTAAAATACGTTCAAATTTCATTCTAAATGTTCCTTTCTCGCAATAAACCTACCACGTGGAATATCATATCTCCTCCACGCTTTAACATTCGACATAACTGCCTTAAACGTTTGGGCATTATAATTAACTAACGCAGGAACAAATACTTCTCTAGTACTAGGACTATTGTCTCCTCGATAAGTTAAATCGACTAAAACATTCCTTACATTGAGAGATAAGTTGTCCCAATCAACTACCCCAAATTTTTCTCTCACATCAGGTTTTGTTAACAAAATTCGGGTCTTATCTTCCATATAAGCATAAACTTGGTTAAACATTAGGTGTTGTTGTTTACGGGTTAGGGTGAGCGTTTTGTTGTCCAACCCTGAATTATTCAACGATTCAAGGGCTGCTTCTTTTTGTATACCTTCGACGTTTAGTAACCAGTTTGAAAGCTCTGGCATCAATCCAGATTTTTGGAATAGCTCTTTTAAGTTCAATGCTGAAGGGGATTGTCCTGTTGCACCCGTTGGTGGATTACCCATATCTAAACCTCGGCCAATTGTAATACCAGATCGACCGACCACCACGCCACTATTATTAGGAACATGGGCTTGTCTCGAAAAATAGGGAGATAATGGGTTATCATCGCCTTCGCTGTCAAAGGTAAATTTTCCCTTGGGAACTGTTAGCCACTTTTCGTCCATCTCATCATCAACAAACTTCCAACCTTCTTTAACAGCCTCATCTAAAGCAATAATGGTATTTTTGCCGACAATCCCATCCACATCACCAAATTGGTAGCTTTTATGTATCGTATGTGTTGGCATATAGTGGGCTTGAAACTGTTTAACTGCACCTTCTATCACGCGGCCAAAATCACCGTCAGCCCCTAAATCGAAACCTAAGTCGATCAATACCTCTTGAATGGCTTTGACCTCACCTCCTTTACTTCCCTTACTAAGGGCTTCTCCATCACCAGAAGCCAATAACTCCAATTTATCAGATGTTGACAACGGCTCTGAACGCAGAATGAGTTGCTTAACTTTAATTACAGGTGTGTTTTGATCACCGTCTCCACTATCAACCACTGGCTGCACATGACAGTGGGTTTTACTGCTTACGGCACACTGAATATTGGAATGAGCAAACGCTGTTTTTAATGTTGTCACGTCTTCTGCAGGCAAAGGTGAACGTATAGAAGATGGACCACTCGATTCTTTAGATAATGTCACTTGAAGCTTGTCACCAAGAGATAACGAAGAAGGGTCTGCTTCATAATCCGGATTCATTACCAATAGGGACTTAGCCGAGAGATTATATAAAGCTGCAATACTACTCCATGTTTCACGTTGGTTCGTCTTAATATCACGTTGACAGGTATGATACTCAGGCTCAACTGAATAAGATTCGGTCACTTCAATGATGATTTCGTCACCGACATTCACTCTGTCTGGAGAGTCCTTGAACCTAGGGTTTAAACTCAATAATTCATCGAGTGTTATTCCCTGTCTGCGCGCGACTTTGGACAGATTATCCCCACTCTTAATGATGTAAATGACTTTACCATCCTGCTCTTTCTCTTTTTCTACAATCGATGCCGTTCGAGTGGAGAACACCACATCCATATCAAGAGGACAAGCGTATTCATCGAGCCACTCCCCCGTAATGTCATCTAAAAGTAGGTCTTGTGAGAGTTTCTCTTTTCTATACAAAAGGTGTTGCCTTGCAATCACCTGATTGTCGATTTTATAGGGCAGTAAAATCGTAGATTGTGGTTTGGAAACGATGATTTCATCGCTCAGCCCCTCTTTCGTGGACTCAGTGACATTGAAGCCCCACTTGTTATTGCCCGCGATTTTGTACTCATGGCTAAGTACATCATCAATAAAGTGGTAGAAATACCCCTCGGTAGGCCAACCTAAACGCTCACCAACTTGAACTGAAGGCTTAACCGGAATAAAGACATCGCGATAAACGGCACTGCCTTTTTTGACAGGAAGGACGTTGTCATAGCTCAATGCTGTTTTCTTAGAGCCTGCAAACTGATAGAGCAGAGTTTTAGGCTCATTAACCAATATCGGCGTACTCAAGATGGTGCTGATGTCATCTGAGCCTCTTGATTTAACCCAAGAGCTGAGAGTGCTCTTTTCTTTTTCAGTTTCAGCTATAACAAACGAATCAATACTGAATGCTTTTACTTCATCGAGTGAACAAGCTAACGCCACGTTGTATTCCAAGGTAGCTTCTTGAGGATCATTCGTTGATGTAGGATGATTAGGGGGGGTGGTTTGTGTTTTCTCTTCAAATGTATCTTCAGGTGCCATCAGTGGCATTGAATCTACGGGTTTACTTTGATATCTCATCAACTCGACCAATGCAGGTAAATATCGGTCAATTATAGCTAAATAGTGACCGTGCTTGTGCTGGTTTACTTATGCGAAATAACTAAAATTGATTTGATACGTATACAATCACAATCTAAGTTCGGATAACTTTTTATATGGTAGAAACACATTAACAGAGTGTAAATGAGTAAAAGGTCTAGCTTGCAATGGGGAAAAAAAGAGTCAGCCTTACGGTCTGACTCTTCTTTATGAAAACACATAGTATTGTTAAGAAAGTTAAGGGGATATAGTCGGTTGCAGTCACTGATTATTTAAACTGATGGCCCGTCTTCTTCGCTAGCTTTTGCATTGCCTCAGCAAACGTCGTTGAACCGCCTTTAGCTTTAACCTGTATAACCTGATACCCCAATTTTTCTAACGCTTGGCGTTCTGCCATGACCGCTTTGTCGTCTTGCTGGCTACCCTGAGCTGGCTGATGGATGTAGCACCCTTCAAGTTGACCATCTTCTACTAGTTGGTGGTGTTTCAGTGCATTGATATCTAAATTCATAGTACGTCTTTTAATTAAAAGTGGAGAGTTTCATCGACAAGTTATATTCGCTTTAAAGGCTTCACGACTCTGTCTAAACCTTCTATTTTTAGCGCTAAACATAGCTTTAATAAATCGCCTAGCTCACCGCTCGGGAGCCCCTTCTTATCGAACCACAATAAGTACTCTTCAGGTAAATCGATCAATACTCTTCCAGCATATTTACCGAAAGGCATTTGCATGCGGGCCAATTTAACTAAGTTTTCTTTTTCTAACATTCTTGCTTTTTAGTCAGGTTGTTTCCATCCCTGTAGGGTAACACCTAAACGATCAACCCAAAAATTTATCGCGTCTTTTGGATCATCTAGAGAATCAATCATAGTGGAAAAGTCTTTATTGCCCGCTTCACGATCAATCGCCGCAAACAAAGGCTGCCCAGTCGATGCATCACTCACCAGCAATTCAATGGTGGCACTGCCTACATTGGTGTGCTCACCCGTCGCGATCATAGAAATAGTCGAAATCGCTAAACCATAAGGCAAAACACTACTCGTGACAGCCAAAATCGGATTAGGTGTTTCAACATTGCTTAGTGCAATACTAAGACGTAATGAGTGTTCTGATGGCGTGTCTACTACCGGTTTATGTGGAGATATCTTCTCTGTGAGTTGCTGCACCATATAGGTTGTCAGCTCTTCGATTTGCTCTTCGTTAATAGTGTCTTCATCCGCGACGACAAAAATTTGGTCGATAACCACTGAGTCATATTTCATGAGCTTATTATGTAGACGGACAGGATCTCTTAAGCCAATTCTCGCCCACACTAAATCAACACCCCCTACTGGCCCAGCTTGAAAATCCTCATAAGTGGTAAACTTAGTCGCATGATGGCGTGGACCACTTACGCACCCCACCAATAACAACACTACGCTAACAACAAACCCTAATTTCACACTATTCATATTCTTTTATCTGCTCTAAATCATCTACAAATAGAATATCGAACCGTAAATGAAATTATTGTGAATTATGAGTTATGAATAAAACATTGAGCGCAGAGTGGTTAGCATTGATCTAACTTAAAACAAAAAAACTCACCCTAAATGGATGAGTTTTGATAAATCGAAAATTTTGGGCATCTAAAGCAAGCTAGCTAAAACACACGTCGGCCCAACGGGCTAGCCCTGCGGTAACGGAGCCAAAGTAATTCCCACTCACAATCTGAGTATTCGGTACAGCTTGCTCTACTGCTTGGCGAAGAATTGGCGAGCGTGCCGAGCCGCCTGTCATGAAGATAACATCAGGCTTTTTCTCACCTTGCTGAATCGCTTCTTTTACTAACTCGACCATTTTGGCTTTCGGCGTTTCAATTGCTTCCACCATTTGCTCAACGCTAATATCGACTTCTACTAGCTCAGACGCAATATTCATTGCCGCTTTATATTGAGCGACATCAGCCAATGCTATTTTGGCTTCCTCTGCACGTCTTACTATGCTGTATCCCAACGTTTCTTGGTACACCTTAAGAAGTCTGTCTAGTTTCTCAGGCTGTTGAGCTTCCTTACGTAGCAACTTCAATGATCGTAAGTTTTCACGAGAATAAAAATCACGCTGAGCTTCTACGTTATTAATGGCAATAGGATTCCAAAACTGAGTCAATGGCATTTCAATGCCACCAGCACTTTTACTCCCCATTCCAAATGGATTCATTAGCTGTTTGAACGCTAAGTAGATATCTAAATCGTTACCACCTACTCGTTGGCCGCTATGCGCCAACAGGCTTTGTGTTCTATCGTTTCGATTAGCCCACGTCGGCCCCATATCCAGTAATGAACAGTCTGTCGTACCACCACCGATATCGACAACCAGTACTGTTTGATCGGCTTGCAAGGTGCTTTCAAACTCTAACCCTGCCGCTACTGGCTCAAATTGGAACTCAATATTGTTGAAACCTGCTCGTTTGGCTGCTCGCGACAGAATACGCTCTGCTTGTCGGTTCGCCTCTTCACCACCACGTCCATGGAAGTTGATTGGACGACCGATCACAGCTTCAGAAATCACTTTTTGGGTGGTGTGCTCAGCTTGAGACTTGATATTAGCCATCATGGCGCATACTAGATCCTCAAAGAAGCTGATCTGTACGTCATGTAAACCACTGGCACCCAAGAATGATTTTGGAGATTTTACGTAGTATACGTCTCGCGGATCTTCTAAATACAAATCTAACGCTGCCTGACCAAAAGCCATATCTTCGGCAACTAAATCTATGCTCTCTTCTCGATTCGCAGCAACCGCCCTACGCAACACTTGCTCACCAATTGTGTCGCTCGGTTTAATGTCTAAGTGACGAAACAAATATTCGGAAACGCTCTCACGGGTCGGAGCGCAGATAGTCGAAGGAATGTAATGGCTGCTTCCTTCAACAGGAAGTAATTGAGGTTGTCCATCAGACATCGCGGCAACTGAGCAATTCGCCGTGCCATAATCAAAACCTATAAACATAATAACCCTCAACTTCAACAAAAGGGGCGAAATGCTACATGATTACGCAACCAAATACGAGACAACATTGTGAAATAAAAGACAATGCGCCGACTAAGCGCGGCTTTGCCTATTAAGACAGGTAAACATCGATTCGAGATATAGGCTCCCATATACACTTTGCCAACAAATAATGTTAACTTGCTCCGCTCATCAATCGTTGGAATTATCAATATGAAGACTCCTTGTGTCGCCGCATGTAAGAACAACGGCGGAATTTGTAGTGGCTGTTATCGAACCATGAACGAAATTGTCGGTTGGAAAGATTTAGATGAGTCAGAGCGTCAAGATATTATGAATCGACTTGGTGAAGCGTCATCAACGCACACATGCCCTCAATGCGATAAACCGGCTCAATGCGATATTAGTGCAGGGAAAGAAACTTGCTGGTGTTTTGAGTTAGAAAAGCGCGATACGAGCCAAGTCGCCCAAACGGGAACTTGTATGTGCAGACACTGCTTATCTAAGCTGCCAATTTTATAATGGCAACTTAGACTAGCTCATGTTTAGAATGCGTAATAAACGTTGATGTTAAAGGAAATAACACCATCATCACCCGCAGGTGCGACTGAATCTTCATGTAAGTATTCAGCTTCAAGATCCAGCATTAATGGAGTGTTGTTTCTGAAGCGTAAGCCACCGCCAAATGTCGGAGCCCACACAACATCGTCGTCCCCGACCATGTCTTTTTTCACACCTGCATAGCCAGCTGTACCGAAAATATTGAAGTGATAATCAATCGGAATAAGCCATTTCGAAACGACCGACGCGTACCATTTTATTCGTTCATCTCGATCGGAAACACGTACGTATTCACGGCCTTCAATCGCCAGAAAATTTAGTGGCTGAAAGCCAACAATGCCACCCAACAATGTACTATCAGGCTTATCGTCACCTTGATACTGAGAGTCGCCAAAGTTCGCCATACTTAAGCTTGCACCTAAATAGAACATTTTAGGGTGCTTCTCTTTTCGCTCTTCTTGAGCCAAAGCTGCCACACTAAATGTTGTTGCTAATATTGCCGCAGCCAACGCCATCCTTTTCATATTAACCACCACTAACCAAACTTAGTCCATATTAAGACTAGTAGGTGTCTACTCAGCTGCCAAATATTCAATTTGTTACTTAAGTAAAATGAAAGAATCCGTTATTAATCATCAGCAATAAAGATGAAACGAGATACACAAAGAGGGGGTCGACGCGGGGTGTATGTGAAATTAGTAAGAAGAGTTTTAACTAAATTAAGGCCCGATAACCTATATCGCACCTTAATTGTTTATTTGGGGCTAACCTTTCAATGCCAATGCAGGTTGTGAAAACAGAATACCAGACCAACCATTTTGAATAAAGTTACGAATATTCTGATGATCAGTATTCTCTGGAAACTCTAAAACGTCTACACGGTAGAACTTACCAAAGCACGCTAATGTCTGTTCTACAGTAAGATCATTTAATTGCCCAAATGCAAAGATTTTGCAAGAGCCGTTGTTCTGGCCTGCTTCGTTTTCGGTATCGCCATTTTTGAACGCGGTTGGTTCAAAATCATAGTGACCATCTATCACTGCCATGGTCTCTTCAAACTCTACAGCTTCAGGTTTACTCTTTAATGCAATCAGAAATGCATTTAAATCCATTTTTACTTCTCCTGTTTTTCACAAGTGTTCTTTTTCATTTCAAACACTTACTAAATAAAATAATTTTATTTGCTAGACCACTTGAAATATCGGCTTCAAGCGACTCCAACGTATTTACAAGGGTATATACTATTTATATAGCTTCCTAGATGGAGAACCCTATGTTTGATGAACAAACTTGTTTGCTCAGCGCCAAACCAGACTCAATTGATTTGGCTAAATGGCAGCAAACCGTGGATATCATTTCGGAACTATACAATTCTGCTTGCGGAACCATCGTCCAATTCAGGCAGAACGAATTCAATGTCGTAGTGGCAAGCCTCAATGAAGACAACTTTCTCAAAAGCGGTGATTCTTGGCCTTGGGAAATGCATAGCTTCTGTCGAAAAATCGCCGAGTCCCAAGAGAAACTCTACGTCCATAATGCCAAAGATGATGACTTATGGAAAGACGCACCAGCAGTACAAGACGGCCCTGTTCGATCCTATTGCGGCCTTCCTATTTATTGGCCGAATGGAAAGATTTTTGGCACCATCTGCGTGATTGATACGAAAGCAACTCATTACAATCAAACCCTTCAGTCTGTTCTCTATCAACTATGCCAATTAATCACTGCAGATCTGCAAATGCTCAGTGATTACGAAACGATCAAAAGCCTTGCCATTTGCGACGAGTTAACTGGGGTCAATAACCGTCGAGGCCTTCGAGTATTAGGCGAACAAAAATTCAAAGACGCTCGTCGATATCAACATGCCATCGGTGTGGTGTACCTCGATATCGACAACATGAAAGTGGTTAACGATACCTTTGGACACCCCGCGGGGGATCTATGCATAGTGACATTGGCAAACATCCTCAAAGAAAATTGCAGAGAAAGCGACATCATTGCGCGAATGGGAGGAGATGAATTTATCGTTGTATCGCTTTTAGGATCGCGGCGAGAGCTCACATTAATGGCTGGAAGAATTGAAGATAAATATCACGCTGCAACGAAGGGGCACGTGCAACTTGAACTGACTTCGGTTAGCTATGGCACAAGTATTATTGATTGTTATAGCCCACTCTCTTTTGATGAATTGATGCAAGAAGCAGATAAAAAAATGTACCAACACAAACAAACCAAAAGAGCGAAAGCAGAGTAACGCTTAGATTGTTGCGATATTGTTAAAATCAGGGTAGAGTTTTTATTCCAACAATAACAAGAGAATAAGCATGGAAGCGCTACTATCTGATTACCCTGTCATCACAGAAATCCCTGTTGCTTGGGGAGAAATGGACGCACTAAACCACGTCAATAATGCCGTCTATTTCCGTTACTTTGAAACCGCCCGCCTCGATTTTTTCAAGCGTGTTGAACTGATGGAAGAAATGGCCATTACTAAAGTTGGCCCAGTACTTGGTGACACCTACTGTAAGTACCGTTTGCCTGTCACTTATCCAGATACCTTGCTAGTTGGCTCTAAAGTGACCGATGTTCAAGAAGACAGGTTCACTATGGAGTACGCCATCGTGAGCAAAAAACAAAATCAGATCACCACTACAGGTAGTGCGACTATTGTCATGTTTGATTTCGCTTCAAACCAAAAAGCACTGCTTTCAATTCGTCTTAACGCAGCAATTCAAGAGATGTCTTCCACGAAATAAGCTCGCCTTATTTAATTCATAGAAGTTAAACCTCTTTGTCATAATTCCTCTTTAGTTTCTTTCTCCTAATATCCAAGGAGGAATTATGTCTTTACCTGCAAAATCACTACTCACCATTAGTCTAAGCGCCGTATTACTGGCTGGCTGTACATCGCCTAACACATCCGAGTCATCACTATTGAGCCCTGTGCAATGTCAACCGACAAGTAATATCGAAGCGGGCGAGACTTCTATTAGCAGCCTAACGGTATTAGGTACATCGATTGCTGACGCAAAGTTCGGTACCTCCGCTGCAGAAATCGTGAGTTACGATTCATGCACAGACAAACTCTACGTAGTGAATGCTCAGGCCAAAAAAGTGGATGTTCTCGAACTCGACGAGCAATCTAAACCAAACCACTCGGGTACTATTGATCTACAAGCCGCTGGTAAACATGCCAATATCCAGATAGGTGCCGCTAACAGTGTCTCGACTTACCAAGGCCTAGTCGCTGTCGCGATTGAAAACAAAGATAAGCAACAGCCAGGTATTATTGGCTTATTTCGCTCAGATACATTAGAGCTTGTGACTACATATGCTGCTGGTTCCCTGCCAGATATGGTGAGTTTTTCTAAGGATGGACGCTACATCGCGAGTGCAAACGAAGGTGAACCCAATGCGGACTATTCCAATGATCCGGTAGGTAGCATCACACTAGTCGATCTAGGCGAAAACCCTCTCACCGCTAAAGTCACACAGATTGGGTTCGAAGCGTTTAACGAAGGATCAGAAAGACACCCAGAGCTTTCTGATAATGTTCGTATCTCAGGACCAAACGCTTCAGTAGCTCAAGATTTGGAACCCGAATATCTGACATTTGCTGAGAACGGCAAGCTGTATGTCTCACTCCAAGAGAACAATGCTATCGCGGCGATAGATGTCGAGTCTGCTTCGATAGACGAAATCTTTGGCTTGGGCGGTAAATCTTGGCAAAGCACTCAACTCGATGCATCAAATAAAGATAAGGCCTTAGGAAAGTTCAAATCCTACTCAAAGCTCGAAGGTCTATATATGCCTGACAGCATCGCGAGCTACACAGTTAATGGCAACACCTACATAGTTACAGCGAATGAGGGTGACGGCAGAGAATATGGTATCGAAACGACCCAAAGCCAATGTGACGCAAAAAGCTTTGCTTGGGACGGTGACGATTACACTGGAACATCGGACTACAATTCCAAAGTCGATTTCTGTATTGCCCACACAGACGAAACTCGCGGGAAAGGACTGCAAGTTGAAGCCACCCACCCACTTGCGAATGCCCTGAAAGACAAGTCCCAACTTGGTCGACTAAAAGTCGTGGATGACAAAACGCCACTGGCATCGTCAGATACTATTCAAGCGTTTGGCTCCCGTTCATTCTCTATATGGGATGAAAACGGCACACGCGTGTATGACAGTGGTGACGAGTTCGCCAATATTGCACAGCTATCACAAGCCGAACACTTCAACAGCACCAATGACAGCAATCAGAGCGGAGACGACAGAAGCGACGACAAAGGCATAGAACCTGAAGCTATTGAAGTAGCTTCGATCAATGGACGCCACTACGCTTTCATTGGATTAGAGCGACAGGGCGGTATCATGACTTATGATATTACTAACCCGGCGCAAGCATTATTCGTCAACTACACCAACAACCGCTTCTACGATCAAGATGTCTGCACTCAGGTGGAAGATGGTGAATGTGCCAACGGCGAGTACAATGCGAAAGCTGGTGATCTGGGCCCAGAGTCCATCAAATACTTTCAGCGTAATCAACAACACTTACTGGCTGTTGGCAATGAAGTAAGCGGAACCACCACGGTGTACCGTATTAACCTGTAAGTATCCGCCTTTAAAGCAACAACGAGTAAATAGAACAATAGCGAGCAAACTAGTTATCTGGTTTGCTCGCTTTTTTTATACTTTCAGCCAGCGTCTTCTACAATTAACACTAACAAACGAAAGGATATGCTCGCTTATATGTTGATATAGCTACCTTTCGAACAGAAAAAACAGATCAAAATCAAATAAAGCAACAAAAAGCTAACACCAATAGCTAAAGTTCGTATATATTCAACTCAAAATGAGCGAACGAAAACAAAGGAACAACCAAATGAGCAATCAGAGCCCCTTAACCGAAAATGAAAACAACAAAATACTCGACCTTATTGTCGTTGGTGGCGGGATTAATGGTGCAGGTATCGCAGCGGATGCAGCAGGACGCGGTCTTTCTGTTGGCTTATACGATTCACAGGATTTTGCTAGTGCAACGTCTTCAGCCAGCTCTAAACTTATTCACGGTGGATTACGCTACTTAGAGCACTACGAATTCCGATTAGTTGGTGAAGCTTTAGCAGAGCGCGAAGTGTTGCTTGGCAAAGCGCCACATATCGCTAAACCAATGCGTTTTCGTTTGCCTCATCGCCCATTCCTACGCCCTGCTTGGATGATCCGCGCTGGACTCTTCTTATACGACAACCTTGGTAAACGCACTTCCCTACCTGGCAGTAAAAGGATCGACCTAAACGCAGGAACCGTCACCAAACCTGATATGAAGATCGGTTTTGAGTACTCAGATTGCTGGGTAGACGATGCACGATTGGTTGTATTGAATGCTATGCAAGCTAAAGAAAAAGGTGCAGAAGTTAGGAACTACTGCAAAGTTGAGTCCGCTGTCCGCGAAGGCTCTATCTGGAAAGTAACTTTGCTAGATACTCAAACGAATACTCGAGTTGAAAGGCAATGCCGCGCTCTAGTGAATGCAACAGGCCCATGGGTAAAAGCTTTCATTGACGATAAACTAAAAGGCAAGTCGCCTTATGGAATCCGTTTGATTCAAGGATCGCACATTATTGTTCCGAAACTTCATGACGAAGAGCAGGCGTACATCCTTCAAAACGAAGATCAACGAATCGTGTTCGTTATTCCATATTTAGATAAGTTTTCAATCATTGGTACTACCGATGTGGAATACAAAGGCGATCCTCGTAAAGTCTCTATCAGCGAAAAAGAAACCGAATATCTATTGGATGTGGTCAACAAGCATTTCGTTAAACAACTTAGCAAAGACGATGTGGTATCGACTTTCGCTGGTGTTCGACCTCTATGTGACGATGAATCAGATTCGCCACAAGCGATCACGCGTGATTATACATTGTCACTAGAACAAGAAGGCAGCGATGCGCCACTACTTTCAATCTTTGGCGGGAAGTTAACGACTTATCGTAAGCTTGCAGAATCAGCCATGAAACAGCTGAATCCATTTCTATCGAACATGCAGTCGCCTTGGACCGCAGAGGCTCCTTTACCGGGCGGCGAGCAATACGATTATCAAACGTTGTTCGATGCGTTGAAACAGCAACACCCTTACATTGAAGGTGAAATCTTACGTCGCTGGTTGAAGACTTACGGCAGCCGTACTCAAACTCTATTGTCTGGTGTGTCATCTGAACAAGATTTAGGTGAGAAGTTTGGCGAATGCTATGAGCAAGAAATCCGCTACTTAATTGAGCATGAGTTTGTCGTAACCATCGAAGATCTTCTGTGGCGCCGTACCAAGCTTGGCCTATTATTAAATGCTTCAGACCAAGCTCAAATTGAAACTTGCTTCAACTCACTAAAGGGTTACCCGCAAGTAGCACACGCTGCTAATCAGTAATCTGCTGCAAAATATGACACTACACAGTGCGTAGTGTCATATTACTCATCATAAATAACTGACAACAAACCATGTCGAAGGTATATTGAACTTCATTCCAATTAAATATCCTTTCGCAGTACATGAGTCAGCAGTCAGAAAAAAACAAACAACTAATCAACCACTTAAAGCCTGGTTCAAGAGTATCCGCTGCTTTAAATTTCGGACCAAATGATTCCGTATCTATTTCGGCAACTTATGTTGGTGTTAAGCATGAGGGTTATCTCGTCCTTGATCTATCTAAACATGTAGTCGAAAGCCTAGTACTTAGAAAGCTCGATAACGTTGATATCATTATACGAGCAATCACCGACACTGAGCTTGGGCATATTATTGCGTTCAAAACCAGTACCATTTGCCTCATCTCTAAACCTGCTCGAATGCTGTTCCTGCGTCCTCCCGTTAACATTGCGACTAAGCCCGTTAGAGAGCATGAAAGGTATAAGATCGATCTTGAGTGTCAACTCGTCTCTCAATCAGTCACTTACGAAGGCAAACTTGTAGATTTTTCGATCTCTGGATGCGGTATTTTGCTGTCTGAAGATCCTGACCTGAATTCAAAATCTAACATTGAAATCTCAACCAAGTTGAATGAATTCCTTCCAAAGGACATTAGCTATAAGGTCGTACGCGTAATTAAGAAGCCTGGTGGCTGGTTGGTGGGTATACGCTATGAAAACAGCATCGATATGAGCCAAGACTTAAAACGCGAAGTGTTAGAGCAAGCTTTCCTAGCTGGAACATTGTAATAAGAACCAACTAGGCGCGAGCTGCAATCTAGGCTCGTAAAAATGACTGTTTGTAGTGGACGAACGCTTGGTGTAAGTCGTTTTCTTTTATAGGTTTAACGATCACGTAATCCGCCCCCGCCGACATAAAGCTATCTCGAGTTAACTTCTGTGTGTCCGCCGTACAGGCGTATACAGGCGTATTCAATTTCAGCTCATCACGAATACGCTGAGTGGTTTCAATACCGCCCAAGTTTGGTAACTGATTATCCATTAGGATCAAATCGTAGGATTCTGATTCTAGTGAGGTAAGCGCTTCCAGACCATCTTTGGCCCAAGTAACAATCATGCCGTATTTCTTACAAAATGCTTGAGCGATAAACGCATTGGTGTGATTATCTTCCACCAGCAAAACTTTGAGTGCGTCATCAAACAGATCCGTAGACTCAGATTCACTATCCGCAACGGAACTCAATTTTGGCGCAAAGCGAATCTCAACTGGAATATCGACAATAAACGTCGAGCCATTGCCTTTCTCACTTTTGACTTTGATGTCACCCTCAAGCATATCGACTAAGTTCTTAACGATTGCCAAGCCTAAGCCTGTTCCGCCGTACTCACGAGTGATCGTCGGCTCTTCTTGAACAAATGGTTCGAATACCGCATCCAATTTGTCTTCGCGAATACCAATGCCGCTATCTTTGACTACAATTGAGAATTCGCCCTTCGTCGAGTTAGGTACCGTCTCCAAATTGAGCTCGACTGAAATCTCTCCACTCGGAGTAAATTTGATAGCGTTGCTCAATAAATTAAACAAAATCTGATTCAAACGAACTTGATCGGTATAAATTTCAGTTTCTTTCGCTATAGGGTTATCGAGTTTAAGCTCGATCCCTTTTTCAACACATAACGGCTGATAGATCTTTTCAAGAGTGTTGACCAACTCAACCACTTTGAAGTCTTTCTGTTGAATGTGGAACTGGCCTTGTTCTATCTTTGAAAAATCTAAAATGTCATTCAACACGGCCAACAAATGTTCCGCGCTATTACACAGAATATCCACTTGCTCGACATTGGCTTCATTGTGAATAGAACGTTTAAGCAGTTGGGCTACACCTAGAATGCCGTTTAACGGGGTGCGAATTTCATGGCTCATTTTCGCTAGGAAGTCCGCGCGAACACTGGCGAGTTGCTCGGCTTCTTTACGAGCCAAATTACTCTGCTTTTCTGCATCAATCAGCTTAGTGATATCTTGTCCTTGAACCACCACCCCAGAAATGCCATGTTCCACTTTAATCGGTGACAAATTCCATCTAAAGACTTTGTTACCGATAGGAACGTTAATCCCCGTGAGCGTTGCGCCCTGCACCACCATATTAATGTGTTGCAGCATGTCATTTTCAAAGGTTTTAGCCGGAGAGAAGTCTGGAGAAGCTTGATCATCACTTGCATCAACTTTAGATAGCTCTAGCTCCGCCGCCGGGTTCATCTGAATCAGATTTCCAGTGTCTGACCACACCAAGATTGGTGAATGCGCAAAATTAAACAAATCTTGGAGTTTTTGGTTTTGCTCCACTAGCCGTTCAAAAGTCCCCTCAAGTGTACGGCCAATATGGTCGAATTCATAAATAGCCGAGCCATCGAATTCATTGAATTTTTCAGCGTTACTAGCCGAACGCGTGTAATCCATCAATTTATCAAGTTCGCCAGATACTCGTTTCTGAATCCAAGCTCGCGCTAGAATCGACAACATCAAAATACCGAAAATCACCAGCAATAGCGCTTGCCTATGGTTCTTCTCAAGCTCAATAACATTCGAGTTTTTTTGAACGGCTCGGATAATTAAGGGAGTTTCTACTGAATTAATCTGAATCGTTGTGATCGTGACAAAGTGACCTAGGGAGTCGACGTCGTGCGTGGTGTAATTAAGAACATCTGAAACGGAATACTCTTCTTTTCCGGAGAACGTCGATGTGACAGGTTTGCCATGAGCTTCAATCACGATGTTTTCGCAGTTGCTGCCTTTTTGAATCGACTCAGCCAGCGAGAAGTTATTATCCAAGATAATGGCAATATAAAGCTGGCCTAAAACCTCTCCAGATTCCGGAGCGATAACGGGGGTACGGCGAGCCAAAATATGGCGTTCACCAATGTCAGTATCGATTTTAATGAAATGCCAATTACTGCTAAATGCAACCTTATTGGCTAACGTCGCTAGATTGTCTTGAGAGAGGCCATAGAAGTGAGAATTACCATCATTCCACACCATCCCATCATGAGTAGTGACGAAACGTAGATCTGGCGCGTGGTCCGGTTCTTTTTGATCGATGCCAAAGAAGTAATAACTTAATGACTCTTGGTCTTTCGTTGTAAAGAAGTTTGTGAGGGCTTGGCTATTAGAACTGCTGTCTTGATGAAGTTGCAGAACAGACAAGCGGTAATCGAACATATTCTGAATCAAGCTCGATGTTTGTTTGACTGTTCTGCTGGTTTCTTGCTGAATGATTTTACTGCTGGTTTGATAATTTTGAATCAGCACTCCAACTGCCATCATCCCTATTACAAGAATAATGATTCGAGTAATAAGTTTAGCGAGGGTTGGACGTTGCAGTTCGGAGTACCGTTTTCTCATTATTGACCAGAATACCTAAATGCTCTTTGTTTTAATTTTGCGATTTGCTTTGGTGTATCGTTCTTAGAAACAATGGCAAAATCGCCTGAATAAACCGTTGGAACTTGCTTACCTTCAATATCCCATTTAATCGCTTCAGCCATGGCAATACCGGTGTCGTCGTTCATACGCATGACAGTCACGTCTAATTCATTGTTCTGAATCGCTTCCAATTCAGCAGAACCGCCGCCCCATCCATTGACCATGATATCAGTTCTACCTAGCTCACGAATAGCTTGAACTGCTCCAAGAGCTACATCTGTAGAACATGCATAGATAAAATCTAAGTCTTCATTCTTTTCAATACTAAGCTTAGCAGCTTTATATGCACTTTCTTTCGTAGCCTTGGTGTAAAAAGACGAACGAAGTTTAAAATCGCTGTTTTTTGTGAGTTCATGGATGAAAGTGTCACCACGCGCATCACTGATATAGCCTTCTGAGCGGTATAGCACTGAATATTGGCTAGATTCTTTAGAGGCTTCTTTAAAGTATTCAGCCAGCTTTAAACTTCCTGTTGCGTGATCAAATCCGACGTACATGAAAGGCTGACGTTCCTTCCAAGCTCTAACTGGTGTAGTAATATTTTGCAGAATCAACTTTGTTTCTGTAGAGCTCAAAACATGCTCTATGAATTTTCTATGACGGGTAGTATCGAGGGTAAAAATGAGGTAATCGGTTTTGTTTTCTATCGCTTCTTGCAATGAGATGCTCTGCTGAGCAATGTCAGCATTTACGCGAGTGAACACCTGATTGATTTGATAATTGATGTTGAGTTTATCAAGGCGCTTTTCAAACGCTGTAATATTCCGGCTCCAATAATCTGATATTTGCTGGCCCGGATATACCACAGAAATCGTAATCGGTTTACTTTGAGTGATAGTGAGAGGAACGGGGTGATTTTGAACGACATCGTTCATTTGTTCCGTTAAAGCATTTTGTTCTGGGAAGGCCTTTAAGTAGTCCTTGTATTCCCAATATCCATTCAATACATGGGTGCCGTGCGAAAGCACGGGAGACGCAATAAACGCCAGCCCCATTAACAACAGTGAACGTTTCATTTAATTCTCATTATGTGATGAGCTACTTTGGCTCATTTTTGTAACCTAACCAATCGCCATTCGTGCGATGACGTGCATATATTATGGGGGACAAATAAACAAAATGATAGCTCTCGCCGCTAATTAGTATGGTGTTCACAATAATTTTTATCGTTATCTGAATAAACGATAACCAGTCACTATTGTTGAGTGCAAATACATAAAAGCCGCCTTGAAGGCGGCTTTATCATTGTAAACAAACTTGGATTCTAGAATGTGAAAGCAAGATTCCCAGAAGCACCAAATTGGTTGTCACCAGCATATGATCCTGCAAGATCTAAACTAACCACATCCCAAGGGCTAATCCCAATACCTGCTGTTAGAGAGTTATCTAACGTATCTTCGATATCAATTTCATAACCCGCTCTGAGCTGTGCCCAGCCCCATGCATCACCTTCAATACCGAAACGAATAAACTGGGTGTCATCATCTACATTCTTAAAGCGCTCTTGACTGGTTAAGTCAGCATCAGCCGCCAATGTAAAATATTCATGAGCATAAGCAAAGCCAAGTGTTGCTTGCGGATTTAGCTCATATACCCCAGTTGTCCCCTGTGAAAACGCCACTTCTTGTGCCAGTACATCTTTAATTGCGAAACCGACGCGGAAGTTCTCTCTATACCAGACCGCACCTATATCAAAGTTAAATGCGGTTTCTGACATTTCAGATTGGTCATAATCATCCAGATCGAAATCTTCAACTTTAGAGCTTGCGGAATAGGTTGTAAGCTCTTGGTATTTTGGAGAGATACCAAATGATACTCGCTCTTCTTGAATCACAAACTCTTTAGCAAACGATATACCAATTTCCGCATACCCAAAAGCCGCCATTTCAACCGTCGAATTCTCATATCTCAACGTTGTATTTGGGTTGTCGTCTATATCGGCTGATGCTATGACTTCCACATAACCTCGAGTAAACAGGTTGGTCGATACAGCCTCAATAGGTAATGCTATTGCGATACCCGCCCCCGCGGTTACTACAACAGGTTTATTACCCGTTAAATCATCTAAATACCCGTTCAATTCAGCTTCTACAGCTGGAGAAGGGTTACTTTCAAATTCTTCAATCGAGTCCTGTAAGTCATCGAGTGTCGCCAATGATTCATCAGTATCTCTCGCGTTCACGCCAACCGCTGGGAGTAATAATCCAAAGTCATCGTGTTCGCGAAAATTTGCACCCAGAGCTGGGTTATAGAAAGGAGCAACAAGATAATCTGCCGACGCTACGCCGGTATTACCCATTGCATTGCCACGGCCATCTGCAACATGATTGGCAGCTTGAACTGACATCGACGCACAAGCAAAACCCACTGCTAGCGCCATTTTATTTAGCTGTTTCATATCCATATCAACCTTATAATTCTAAATAGCATCATAAGGTTAGTCTATAAATTAGACAGGAACATAAAATCTAGCTATAGACTACCGTACCATCGATTAGTTCAATGGATAATTGTGATCTCACTAGCTTTTCTTTCTTAGCTTTGGGTTGCTGCTTAATGGAGTACTCCATCTTCAAAGCTGCACTTTTTGACTCGGTAGTGTGGTGCCATACTAAGCTTAACGGGCCTTTCCCCTTTAAGGCTTTCGCACCTTTTCCTGACTGGTGTTGCTCGAAGCGTCTTGGTAGGTCATTGGTAATGCCACAATAAAGCGCATTGTGGCGATTACGGATCAGGTAAACGACCCAATCCGTATTTTTTGATTTATCTGACATCAGATAAGCGAGTTCACTAACTCTTTTAATTCAGCGAGTTCTTGTTTAAGGCTCGATACTTCACTTTCGAGTTCAGTTAATCGATCATTATTAGCTGGAGATGTCGAAGCAACAGGTGCAGAGGAAACAAACGCCTCAATGTCAACTTCTCCACTAAGTAGGTGTTGATAGCGAGACTCCCTTTTGCCTGCTTCACGCGGTAACTTCACAACTAAAGCACCCGCTTCACGTTGAGCAAGCGCATCGAGTACCGCTTCCACTTCTTTTACATCTGAGAATGACGCTAGACGGTTGGTACGCGTTCTAAGTTCACCCGGGGTTTGCGCGCCACGTAACAACATACAACAAATAACACCGCGCTCTTGCTCAGTAAATTGCAGGTCACCAAACTCGGTATTACAAAAGCGATGCTGGTATTTACTCACGCGGCTGTTAAAACTGCTTTCATCGCTCACTAAACGGCGAGAAATAAGCCCTTCAACCGTATCTAAAACTTCAGCTTCCGACAAAGCTAACACTGGTTCGCGGTTGCTCTTTTGATTACATGCAGTAGTTAAACTATTCAAAGTCAGAGGGTAGTGATCAGGGGTCGTCACCTCTTTTTCAATCAGACAACCAATTACACGTGCTTCTACTGGGGAAAGCTCAACATTCATACCTTTTCCTTATTATTCGTCTACGAATCCATCCAAACTTTTGCTCATTTCTGATGAGCAAAACATTAATGCTCGGACAAAATAGGGACTTTCTTCTTTCGGCCTTGTTCATCAATCATAATAATCTTAGAACGGTTTAACTCGATTTCGATGACTTCAAGCTGCTTACGCTCTTTGACGTAAGCACTTCTGATTCTTTCTTGATCTGGTGACAAGTCAATGTATTGCTCTTCATCATCAAACTCGTCGTGCAATTTCTGCTGATCCATTAGTATTTTCATTCAGATAGTTTTTCTGCTTTGGATAATATCGTGATACATCAACAAAACACAATCACCGCTCGGCGAGATTGATGATTATTCAGTCAACTCCATGTGTGCTTTGATCTAAAGACTGTTACATCACGTTTTGTTGTGCTTTAATCGTCGTCAGACAACGTATTATCAAGATTAGGAAAAGGAATCTATGAGCAGCGTATTTGAAATCGTTAACCAAGCACGTCGTAAGAACAAACTGAAACGTGAACTTCTAGACAACGAAAAGAAAGTTCGTGACAACCGTAAGCGTGTTGACCTACTGGATAACCTACTGGACTACATCAAGCCAGAAATGTCTCATGACGAGATCTTAGGTATTATCAAAAACATGAAAGCGGACTACGAAGATCGCGTTGATGATCACATCATCAAGAGTGCTGAAATCTCTAAAGCACGCCGTGACATCAGCCGTCGCATCCGCGAACTAACTGAAGAAGACAAGCAAACTCAAGGTAAAAAATAACCTGAGCGAACAGTCTTAAAACCCACCTTCTGGTGGGTTTCTTTTTATCTGCAGTAACCACATCCTAATTCGTTCCTCTCCCCCTATATCATCGTTTTTGTTATTGACGTCTATACTCAGAGTTCATTCATTCGTATGGATTATGTTTATGAGCTTAAGCCTATTGTTGAGCCTTCTAGTGATTAATTCACAGCCGATGCCAGAAGAGTTCTCCAAACTCTATAGTGTTGAAGAGGAGCTTTCTTATGATGATTTGGTTGTCGATGTTCATGGGTATAAAGTACCAACGCGCACCGCTTTTCAAGGTTGGGTATTACTCAATCACGCGGAAGACAAAATCAAGAAAATTGGCAATCAGCTTCGTGATGCTGGAATCCAGCAGAGCATGCCGCTCCACTTAATTTTACTTCAAGGTACAGACTGGGTAATGAGTAACACAGCCCTATTCACTTTGCCGCACCGCGATCATATTTCAACAATGATCAATACACTTAAGTTCATTCAAGAATATATTGAACCCGAAATAGGTATAGTGATTCCTGTCTCTGGCGAAAGAACCGATATCTACAACAAACAGGCAGGGGGCGCAGCACGAAGTAAACATCTCAACTTTTGTGCATTAGACTTAGTTCCGTCACAAGAAATAGACCGCGCAGAACTTCATAAAAAGCTCATTGCCATACACAATAAAGTCGGGCAGAAATATGACGTTGGGTTAGGTTTGTATTCCGGATTACGTTTTCATATAGATACGTGTGGGTTTCGCCGCTGGTAACCTTAAGCTCACCTGACTAAATAAGTAAATGAGAGCTTGTGCATGTTACAAAACCTTAGTAGGCTGAAATTTCATCAAATGAGAGATTCTATGAACACTAACTATTCTTACCTTTGGCTGTTACTTCTTATACCACGTAGCCGGTAGGATTAGTTATACCTGGCTGCGAGTAGACAGCCAGGGTTTCCCCTCTTTTGCTTTCGCTCGTAGCCCTCAACAAGGAAGCGAGCACATGTCAGAAAAAACCGTCGATAGCACTTTTGAAAATGCAACAACCTCAAGCCAATACAAACAAGGGCTTATTTTCGCACTTATCGGCGCTGCGCTCTTTTCAATTAAACCTGTTCTCATCAAGCTCGCTTATCAGTATGGCGGCGATGCCACGTCAATCATGTCACTAAGGGCATTTAGCTCACTGCCACTCTATCTGGTGATGCTGATTTGGAGCCTTAGAAGCGAACAAAATCGAAAACATATCCGTAATTATGGATGGCAAGCTGCTGCTATTGGCATACTTGGCTATTACTTAGCGAGCTACTTGGATATCACCGCACTAGCATCCATTTCTGCGCAATTAGAAAGGCTACTGATCTTCTTATTTCCAACTTTTGTCGTGTTATTAAGCTGGTGTTTTTATGGACAGAAGCCAAACAGAAAAACCGTTTCAGCCATTATCATCGGTTATCTAGGGATCAGCCTAATTGTAGCGCACGATTTTTCGTACCTAGGAAGTCAAGTATGGTTTGGTAGCGGCCTTGCGATAAGTTCCGCTTTTATTTTTGCGTGTTACTTAATCTTAAGTAAACGGATCATCACTGCGATTGGCAGCCAGCTATTTACAAGCATCGGAATGGGGAGTGCTGGAGTCACTATCTTGATTCACTTGCAGGTATCAGGTTTAGACATGACTTCACTCAATCAAGAGCTAGTTATTCTAGGCGTGGCCTTAGGGATTTTTTGTACCGTACTGCCCTCTTATTTTGTCGCAGCAGCAATGGCCCGACTCACACCTTCGCTATTGAGCTTAACCAGCAATATCGGTCCTGTCATTACCGCTATTTTTGCAATCGCTATCTTAGGCGAACCTTTCACTATGTTTCATGCCGCTGGAATGACACTGGTAATCTTGTCGATTATTAAACTGAAATAAAGAAAAACCCACCAAGTTTTCACTTGGTGGGTTTCTGTTCTTACTCGCAGCAATCCAGCTACTAATAGGTGCTCCCTGCATCTATTCCTTGATAGTGTGCTGTATCCTTCAGCGCATTCCTTTTCATCGCCATCCTAGCGGTGTCCTCGGCTATCCTGCCTGCCAACTATCCTAGTTAGCTCACATCACTTAATCCTTAAGTGGTGTCCTGTTGCATCCTTTGCAGATAATTCATCCTGAATCATCTAATCTTCGTCCTGAAGATGACCTATCCGTGGGTCTTTCCTGTTCCGTGTCTGCTTCCTGCTGACAACTTAATAATAAGGTATTTCCCCCTTCCCTCAATCGTCAATTTCTCAAACAATCGAGAGCCCAAACAATAGATAAAATATATAACCCTTATTAATCAGCAAATTACAAGCATCCACTAACAATCTGCTTAGTAATTTCTAGTCATGCTCGCACTCATTTGTAAGAGATATCTCACACGGTGCTTGGTCATTATCCAAGTCAGGCATTTCGCTCACCAAGCACCAATTGACACCTTTATGTCATAATGACACCGTAACCACACATGTAAATATGACTACACACTTCAGAAAAACACAACTAAACCACTGATAAATAAAGACATTAAAATCTGGCACAGTTCTCGCAGTACTTGAAATAAGATTCAATTCTATTTGGAGTTCAAAATGAACAAAATGACTCAACGCTTCAAAACTCTACTTTCAGCATCTAACGCACTTTTAGCTGTAACCGCTCTATTAATGGTGGTCAGCGTCATTATCTCTTACCCATTAGCCGACCAGTTTTCTATTCCAGTCCAAATTGCCGCCCACATCAGTACTATCCTGATTGCTGCAATATTGAAAGTTAGCTATGTAGTGAGGTGCCTAGCTCAATACAATCTAGGCTTAGAAGTGAGATAACGAATTGATGAGGTAAACCGACACATACTGCGGTTTACCTCCTTAAGCTAGCTGTAGATTGTCGAATAAATCGTACAGTTGATGGGATTTGTAAGGCTTTGGCAGATAAGCATCCATCCCAGCTTCAAAGCAATGACGAATGTCTTCATCGAGAACACTGGCTGTTAAAGCGATGATCGGTAGCTTCGCAACACCTTGTTCTTTTTCCCATTGGCGAATCGTTTTTGTCGCTGTTATACCATCCATCACTGGCATCATACAATCCATCAATATTGCATCAAACTCCCCTCCCTGAGTTATTGCATCAACGGCTTCTTGACCATTACTGGTAATCAAATACTCGTAGCCCGCTTTTTCTAAGAAGAAACTGGCAATTTTCTGATTCATCAAATTGTCTTCCACGATCAAAATACGTCGATTAGCTGAGCGCTTCATTTCCACTTCAGGAACTGGCTCAACATTATCGTGTTGCAGAAGATCTAAACGGTCTAGGCTCGTTTGGAAACGCTTTCCTAGGAATGGCAATGTGTGTGTTGCATGTACACTGTCTATGTTGGCCGCAGACTTAAACAAGTGGTGTTGGCAAACAATCACTTTACTCAAGCTTTGGTGTTGGCTTAAGAACTCAAGGTCCCCTTCAAGCGAGTGATGCAATGTGTGACAGTACAAGATCAAGTCATAGTCCGTTCCTTCAAACTGGGCAGTTTGGACTGATTGAGCTAAGGAAACGTCAATACTGTAGCTGTTACATTCCCGTTTAAGCTGATCGACATAATTAAACGAGTTCGTAATGATCAATGCTTGCTTAAGGTTGGTGTACATCGCCAAAGAGGTTTCAACGACATCAACCAAGATTTCAAATTTGAAGGTAGATCCAACGCCTTTGACCGAAGAAGCGTCGATTGTCCCTCCCATCAAATCTACCAATTGACGACAAATCGCTAGCCCCAACCCAGTGCCACCGAATTGGCGAGTGATACTGCCATCTTCTTGGGTAAATGGTTCGAAAATCGATTCTAGCTTCTCATCGTCAATCCCTACTCCGCTATCTTTAACACTGAATTCAACAATACCTTTCGTGGCTGAAATAGGGAGATACTGAACTGAAGTAGTAATGGTTCCTGCTGGGGTGAACTTGATGGAGTTAGACAATAAATTGGTCAGCACTTGGCGCAATCTATACTCATCAAACAGCAGTTGCTGCGGCAACATTGGATCTAGATTAATCTCTAGCTCAATATGTTGGCTAATCGACTTGGAAAGAATAACACTCACAGAGTCGTAAACGGTTTCTTTCAGATCTGCATTATGAGGCGTTAAGGTAAGGTTTCCTGACTCGATCTTAGACAAATCTAAAATGTCATTCAGTAGCACCAGTAGAGACTGGGATGATGAATCGATGTCCGCTAAAACTTCTTTCTGATTGGCATTTAAATCACTTTGGGAAAGGATTTCGGCCATACCGATAATACCATTGAGCGGCGTTCTAATCTCATGTGACATATTCGCCAAAAAGGCACTCTTGGCTTTGTTTGCTGAAATCGCATCTTCTTTGGCTGCGATGATCTCATGGATATGTTGTTGCTCCGCAGCCATGATTTGGTTCACTTTACGGGCGAATACCGCCAGTTCATCGCTTCCATCCACTTGAATTTGTTTCAGCTCCCCTTCACCACCGTTGTGTTGTCGCATTGTTTCAACGATACGTGAAAGCTTGCGGTTCAAGCGCAGAGAGGTAGTGGTGCCGATAATGAGCATGAAGAGCGTCGAGAAAGTCACAATCGAAGTAATCAACGTATTGTGCCTCTGATCTTGCTTGATACCATTTTGGATTTGTTCATCTAACCCGTTGGTATATAGAACAATTAGTTCGGTAAGTTGATTGTGGCGCTGCTCCAGATTCTGAATATAGTTTAAGAGTACCTTCGAAGACGTTGTCTGGCGAAGAATACTCTCTCGCATTGACAGCCCAAGTTGATATTCTTCTTGTGAAAATATGGCCAGCAGTTCATTGATTTGTTCTGAAGTCGCACCTAACGATAAAAAGTTCTCTAAATATTGAGTTTGCCTTTCGACTGCTTGATAGAAATAACTGATCTTTTCATTTTTACTCGCAGGATCTAAGTAGATGATATAACTAAGCCATGCCTCACGTTGAAGCCAAAATGTAAAGTTACTTAAGTCTAGAAATAACTGATCAGTCCTCGCAATTTCTTTATCTGAAATATTAGAGTCAATTCGAGTTAGCTCTAACAACAAATCCTGCATCACATCGAATGCCCATTCACCCACAAATACTTGGTCTTGAACATCCGTTTTCGCAAGCTCAGCTAGCACTTCTGCCAATTCATCTAACACTGCCGATAGCTGAGTCGAACCTTGATATTGCGTCAGCTTGTTTTCAAGCTCAGTAATCCCTTGCAGGTTGCTAATACTTTGATTTATAAAATAAGAACGAGACTGTAGCTCGGGGTTGATCATCAAAGCGTTATAGATGTTGTTGGTAAGAGAGCCAAAACCGTGGAGTGCCTTTGTCTTGATCAAAGTCACTTCAAAATTTTGCATTCTCTCTTTGTTGTTAATTACCTCATTTATACTAAAGCCAATTATTATAATTGCGGGAACGATAGAAAGTAAGATAAGACGCAATTTTATTGATATATTTATCATTATAATAATCACTCCCTTCCTTGAAAGTAATTTCACCTAGCCTATGGTAATAATAGACAATAAATAAATGTTGAACCGCCTAAATGGATTTAAGGTAAATAATAATTTATGACAATGAAGTCATTTTGGTCATATTTCGTCGCTCCACTAGCAATATTTGCCTTCTCTCAATCATACGCAGAGGAATACGCTGTCATATCCCTAAATCACGACTTAAAACCTTTAAAAAAGGTTCAAGTCAAAATGCTGTATAAAGGGAATATCACTTCTATCAATGGCAACAGTGCCAAACTGCTTGATCTCCCATCTGACTCAAATATAAGAAAAAGGTTTTATTCTTCCCTTCTGAATAAAAGCCCTTCTCAAATGCAGTCTATTTGGGCAAAGCAATCTTTCTCTGGCCGCGCCACCGCCCCATTTGAACTAAAAAAGAATGACCTTAACAGTGTCATCAACTGGCTTAAAAAAACACCTACGGGCATCGCCTATTACCCGCTACAACACTTACCAAACAACGTCAAAATACTCTATACAATAAAAATTAAGGAAGAGTTATGAAAAAATACTTTCTACTCTTGTTGGCTACCATCTCCCCCGTTTCATTAGCGGCATTCCAGCTCACTGATGACATACGGCTTAGCGGGTTCGGAACACAAACCGCGGTTGTTACCGACCAAAGCATTCCCGTGTTCTACCACTCCAATTTTACTGATGAATGGTGTTACGACTGTGACACCACGCTGGGCGTTCAGCTTGATTGGATGATGGGTGGAAACTTTCGGAGTTCTGTCCAGGTGGTAAAGAGCCCCAAAAACACCTATTCAGATCCTGATTTAGAATGGGCGTATGTGGCTTACCAATACGCCGATACAACGACGAAGATTGGTCGACTAAGGCTACCTCTGTTCATGGTTTCCGAATACTACTACGTGTCAGAGGCTTACCCTTGGATTAGACCGCCCCAAGATGTTTACGACAGCATATTCGGCTTAACTTACTTTGATGGTATATCAGTGGATTGGAACACTTGGATTGGAGAAAGCCTTTCACTGCGTGTCGCTCCATTTTTCGCCACCCCCAGCACTTCTACTCATGAGCGCTACGGGTTTTCCTTTGATATTGAAGCAGACAAAACCTTAGGCTTTACCGCTGATCTAAACAATGAACATGGGTTGATTCGGATGTCATATATTCACTCCTCTTACGTTCAAGACATACACGGCGGGCCAAAGGTTAACGATCAACTCAATATGTTCAGCATTGGTGGGCAGTACTTATGGGGTAACGTGAACCTAATGTCGGAGTTTGTGTTTTCTAATGAGCTACATTCCAATTGGTATTTCAGCATGAACTATCTATTTAACGAGTGGACCCCTTACATCACTTATGGCCAACGTAGGAAATTAGACGACAATGAGTCTTTGATTATCGGTGCCAAGTACTCAATTATTGCGAATTTGAGCGCATACCTTGAATGGCAACATGTCTGGGGAAGAGAAGAACCGAATAGTGGACATTTCTCTGAACCTCAAAATCCACTCAACGGAATTGAAACAGAAGTGAACGTGTATTCGATCGGCCTATCTTTCACATTCTAGGCATTTTACGTGCTACATATCACAGTAAAATTCATAATATTGCACACAGACATCAATATAGATTGAAGGTGATCGTTATCATCGCAAATTAAGTGGTATTCATTAAAAAAGTCAATAGGTGAAACACCCTACAAAACTGTGACTATCATCCTATTAACAAGTTAAAACCAGTCGAATCAACTGCTTTTATTTTTCCTAGCAGAATAAGCGTTTAGCCCTTACAATCCTGCCACATAAAAATTACAACTTAAGTACACCCTATATCAAGGCTGCTAGCAGCGATTAAGACTGTCATTCCTTGATGATTAAATCCCCACAGCACACTTACCACCCTACACCTCGTAAGTGATGCATAACTAACGTGAAAAGGTCCCGAGTTAAGATGAGCCCTGAAAAGCACCTTCAAGACTGGCAAACGAGCCAAACGATTGCTGAATCCATTTCTCCTGTATTAGGTCAACTTTATCGCCAAAAAGGCGTAGAAGTTATCCTCTTTGGTAAAACGCTAGTCAACGCAACGACTATCGACATTATCAAAGCTCACCGAGTTGCTAGACGCTACACCGGATCATCTCTTACTCCTGAACAAACAATGCCTATCATCCAACACCTTGCGACAATGGAACTATCTCCAAGCCGCATTGATGTCGGCCGTTTGGCTCATGAATTCTGGCAAGATCGTGAAGACACCGAAGGCTTAGGTGACTTCCTTCAAACTGCTCTTATGGGCGCTTTAACTGGCGACGTAATGACAGAACCTCGCGACGTAGTGCTATACGGCTTCGGTCGTATTGGTCGTCTACTGACTCGCCTGCTAATTGAAAAGAGTGGCCCTGGCTACCCACTTCGTCTTCGTGCAATCGTAGTTCGTGGTGGCAAACAAGGCGACTTGGAAAAGCGTGCAAGCTTGCTACGTCGTGACTCTGTACACGGCCAATTCAACGGCAGCATTGTGGTTGATGAGCAGCGCAAAGCGATTATCGTTAACGGTAACTACATTCAAGTTATCTACGCGAACAAACCTGAAGATATCGACTACACCACTTACGGCATTAACAACGCGCTTGTTGTTGATAACACAGGTGTATGGCGTGATGCTGAAGGCCTAGGCCAACACGTTGCGTGTAACGGTGCTGATAAAGTACTGCTAACCGCTCCAGGTAAAGGCGACATCAAAAACGTCGTATTCGGTGTTAACGAAGACGTTATCCTACCTGAAGATACCATCATTTCTGCGGCAAGTTGTACAACCAATGCCATCACTCCGGTACTGAAAGCGGTACACGATAAATATGGTGTATTGTCTGGTCACATCGAAACGGTTCACTCATTCACGAATGACCAAAACCTGATCGACAACTTCCACTCTGGTGACCGTCGTGGCCGTGCTGCTTCACTAAACATGGTTCTTACGTCAACTGGCGCTGCTAAAGCTGTAGCGAAAGCAATGCCTGAAATGGCTGGAAAACTAACGGGTAACGCGATTCGTGTCCCTACCCCGAACGTTTCTATGGCAGTAGCAAACTTGAACCTTGAAAAAGGTACAGACAAAGAAGAGCTAAACGCATACCTTCGTGAGATGGCGCTGACATCTTCGCTTTCTGCTCAAATTGACTACACAGATTCTACAGAAATCGTTTCTAGCGATTTAGTAGGCTCTCGCCACGCGGGTGTGGTTGATGGTGTTGCGACAATTGCACAAGACAACCGTGCTGTACTGTACATTTGGTATGACAACGAGTTTGGCTACAGCTGCCAAGTTGTTCACTGTATGGAGCAGATGATGGGCGTTCGTTACAAGACTTTCCCAGCCGCTTAATTCAGCTTCGGAAGATATAACTTAGCCGCTTTGACAGCGGCTAAGAACAGACTCCACAACATAATAATGATAAAGATATTGTTCTAGTTGTGATGAACTAGAACAATCACCCCCAATCTTGCCGCTCAGGGATCTGAGCGGCTTTTTTGGTTCATTTGTATTGGTTGTTGTCGAGGTATCATTATTGAAGTGACAATTACTGAGTTAACGTTTTCAATAGCTGTTCTGCTGGGCGTACAGTCGCCACAATCGCTTCATCGTAGATCTTCGCAGCTTCGCTTAAGATTTCTTGATACGCTTTAGCATCTTCTTTACGAACCTTCTCACCTGCTTCTGCTTTACCAATTAAGGTCAATGCAAGATCTGCTACTTGAATCGTTTTATCAGCGATGATCACGCTATCGACTGAGGCAACGTGGTTAGCAAGTACCGGCTTAGCAGACTCCGCTGCCGATTTCGCTGTATTGAAGTGCTCGCCCAACGCTTGTAAGGCTGCTTTATCACCTTTAGCGTAAGCTGATACTAAATCTTCCATTTCGTATACTGCGTAGCTTTCGACAACAAGTGCGTCAACGAAACGGTTCAAACGCTCATGTTGGTTATACAAATCACCGTGGTTTTCAGTCGAAATCCACTTCTCCCAGTTTCGCGCATAGTACTGAGCTGGCTCCGTGTACTTCGCTAACTGTTGCAATGCTCGAATGTCTTGCCCTTTTGCAAGGCGCTTCAATAGCATGTCAGCATTCGCATGGTGACGTAGGCCAACAGACACTTCAGACCATGTATCCATTACCTGCATACGTTCATACATGCTGCGCTCATCCGTTAGCTCTTGATTCGACCACAAGCGTTCTGCAATCGCGTAGCTACGTGGCCACAAGTATTGCTCAACAGTATGCGTGTCTTTGTTTTCAAGCCACATAGTGATTTCACCACCTAAAATCAGCTCTTTTTCTTTTTCCGTCAGTTCAGCAGGGTAGCCACCATTTGGCTCAGGAATCACACTACCTTTGATATCACTGCTTGCGATTACTTTACCCGTGGTAGGCCAGCGAACATTACCAATCAGTTGATAGCTTCCAGCATCAAAACCTTTCGCGTTTAAGTCCAAATTGAACTCTGTGTACGACATAAAGTTGTCAAAATGGCCAACGAACTTCTCACCCGGAACGTATTCTTTGATGAAGATTTCTTCACGAGACTTACCGTTGTAATCTGAGAAAGCGCGGAAAGAGCCGTCTTTCGCTTCGATAATCGATAATGTTCCTTTACGTGGGCCACCTTTCGTTCTTGGTTTTTCCCACTGATATGTTACAAACTTCTCGCCATCATGGACTTTATCGTCAACCGTGATACCTGTTGGAATAGGATCATTACGGTAGTGGTAACTGGTTGGTTGAGGCTGATCTAAGTAGTAGCCTGTCGAAAGGATCCCTTGGTAGCCTTCTTTCGCTGCTCGGCCGATACTGTCGTGCCCTTGCCAGCTTTGAATAACAATCGACGTTGGTAGATCTTTATGCCAGATCTCATCCCAGCCCGTCATTTTCTTGCCGCGCTCTTCTAACATCTTCTCAACTTTAATGTTGAGGTACGACTGCAAGCCTCGTTCGCCATCAATATTGTTATCTGCGATAAATTGTTGGTGCTTCTCGCTGTTTTTCCACTGCGAGTAATTTGGCTCATCACCACCGATATGGAAGTACTCATCAGGGAAAAGCTCAACCATTTCATCAAACACGTCACCAAGCATCTCATACAGCTCAGGGTTCAACGGATCCATCAGTGGTTCAAATACGCCCCACTCACGCTGCTGCTCATAGCTTTGCCCTTCGCCGCCCGACATTAAGTGCGGATAGGCGTGCGCGACGCCCGAAGAGTGACCAGGAAGCGATACTTCTGGAATAACGCGAATACCTAAGTTACGTGCGTACTCAACTAAATAGCGAACTTGATCTTTGGTGTAGTAATTACCGTCTGAAGTTTCAGACCATAAACGTGTCCAGCTATCCGTTTGAATTCGAATGCCTTGGTCATCCCAGAAGTGCCAGTGGAACACGTTCATTTTCGCAGAAGCCATAGCGTCTAGCTGACGAAGCAATACTTCAAACTCTACGAAGTGACGTGAGGTGTCGTAAGAGATACCACGCCAACGGAATCTTGGTTCGTCTTGAATCTCAACTTGAGGGATGTAGTAACCTTCAGAAGTCGACTGAACGAGCTGTAACAGCGTTTCGATACCACGGATAGCTCCGTAAGGACTCTCAGAACTTAAAACGATCTGCTGACCTTTGGTTGTGATCTGATACGTTTCTACCGAATCAATGTTTTGGGTTTTAGCTTTAGGCGCTGAATCAACATCGATGATCAGATTCGCGTCTTTTTCATTGTCAGTACGCCAGTTCAGTGTAGGGACACCAGTTTGACGTTCAAGACGGTCGATAAAGCGTTTCGCTGTAAAATCTACACGCTCTGAGTTGTAACCTTTAATGAAGACTTTAAAGTCGCTATCAATATTTACTTTGCCCGATTTTAGTTCCACTTCTTGCGGGTAAGGCATCAGATTCAAATCGGTATTAGGTGCCATTGCAAATGCCATTGGCGCTGCCATTGAGCTAGAAATCAATAGAGACAATATAGTTTTTTTCATTCTGTTTAATCCTATTAATATAAATACTAAATTTGTTTGTCCGAGCGTTATCACATAACGAATCGTCGCTCGGATATAGAGATAAATAGATTCCAGATTTGAATAAACACCGTGAATTGAACTCGGTAGGGTTCATTCCAATCAATAAGGTTTATTCAAAGTGATATTTTTCTTTCAAGTTGCTAATCGTTAGAAAGCAAAGTTAACGCCTACACGGAATCGCCAGTCGGTTTTATAGTCATGCGATGCCACTTTGTCTGCATCGACAACTTCCGCATAAGGTCTTACGGTCGGCTTCCATTTGTAAACCGCTTTCACTGTATGCTCACGCGCGTTCAGCTTTCCTGTTGCTAACTCATTTGTGTGATGAGTAATTTGGTCGAAATAAGTAAAGGCATAAGAGATCGTGTAGTGGTCTGTGTTGTACCCTGTCCAAATATCGTAGCGATGGCGCTTCGCGGTTTCTTCCTCATCGTAATCATTCACTAAAGCTTCCGTAGAAAAGTCGTAGCGATAGCGACCATGCACAAACAAGCCATTATCAAAGTTGTAATTCAGCTTTAAATACGGCATCAAGAATGTGTTGGATCCTTGAAAGTTCATGACTACACCAGGGTTTAGCATAAAATTGTCGTTAATTGAGTGGGTGTAGTAATGCGTAAACTCGGTATTAATTACTTTGGTTTCGTCATACGCTCCAGCGGCATGCCTTACATTAGTTAGCGTTTCTAACCCGTATCCATTATCAAAGTGGTTCCCTACAATAAACCGGCTTCTTAATTGATCGGTTGTACTACGATACTCAGAACGTAGATCAACATATCCGCCAGCCGCCGCCGTCATTGGTAATACTGCTAATAAAGCTACACTAAGTGATTTTTTCATTATTTCTTTTTCCTAGAAGTAAAAAGCAACCCCACGTGAATGATTCACACGGTTTAAATAAATACTTAGATAACCTGTTGTTCTTATTTTATTCTTGGTGAGTAATATCCATAACACCAATAAATAGATTGGGCTTTGTTAGTTATTATTATTTTGAAATGTATTTTTAGTATTGCCTCCACTATATAATTAGCGGAGGCAAATTGAGGTATATATTAGTTGGTTTGAGTTACTGGGCGATTTGATGATTTATCTTCTTCCAGCACACCAGAGTCAGACAGTTCCATTTCCATCAGTGCACGCTCATCATCAAGAATTGCTTGCGCCATTTCAGGTGTCACTTCATTAGCAGGAGTCACTAAGCTCACTACAACACCAGCAATTAAGGCAAATAGACACGATGGGATTACAGGGTTACCCCAGAATGCTGTTAGCTCAGGGCTTAGCATTACCGCAAACGAAGCGACTGATGCACCTGCCAGAGTTGCGATAGCACCTTGCCAGTTATAACGGCTCCAGAACTTACCTAACATACCGCAGACGAACATACCTGACATAACCGTTGAAATCATCTTAGTGATGTAGCCAATAATGTCGTTTGAAGTCAATGCGAACAGTAGTGCGAACCCGATAACTACAATCAGAGCTAAACGTGAGTAGTTCAGCATTGACTCTTTGTTTGGTACGCGGCCAGTAAACATTACGTAGACGTCACGCAGTAAGATAGATACACCTGCAATCGCATCAGAACTTGCGCTCGACATCGTTGCAGATAGTCCAGCAATAAGAACAATCATACCGATGCCAACAGGTAGAACCGTTGCAGCAATGTAAGGGAATGAGAAGTTCGGGTTATCTAGCGTTGGGTCAATCGCATGAGCAGCCATACCGATGATTGCCGGGATGATTGAGAAGAACAGGTACAACACACCAGACGCTACGAATGAGCGGCGGATAGTCGATACATCTTTACCTGAGTAAATACGCTGACGGAAAGATGGAGTAGCCAGAACACCAACACCGATTACAACCGCTAGTGAAATCGCTGGAATCACACCAAGTTTTTCAATTGCTAGGAAGCTTGTTGCTGCTGGGTCCATCGCCGCGTATAGGTTATCCATGCCACCAATGTGCTCAACAGACAGAACCGCCATTAGGATGAAGCCTGCGAACAAGATGATCGCTTGAATTGTGTCAGTCCATACTACAGCTGTGTAACCGCCAATAACTACGTAGATGGTAAAGGCTGCTGCAATGATGACTTTCGCTAGGTTTAGGTCGATGTCAGCGATCCACGCTAAGTACATACCACCACCAAGAATGTGCGCGCCTAACCAACCGATAGAAGCGATGAAGATCAGTAAACCGACCACGTTCTTAACGATACGATTTGCGCCAACATAGTACGCCAGTTCTTCACTCATCGTCATGAAGTTAAGCTTTCTTACCGGTGCGAACCATAATGCAAGTAGCAAAATACCAATCGCGCCGCCGATACCGTATAAAGCGCCAGCCCAACCGTTCGCGTAACCAAAACCAACCGCGCCCATACTAGAGCCAGTACCAACCATAGTGGCAACAGTAGTACCTAGTACAAGGAATAAAGGAAGGCCACGTCCACCTAGTAGAAAGTCTTCACCCGATTTTTGATTACGGGAAACAAACCACCCTAACCAAATTAAGAAACAAACGTACAAGCCGAAGCCTGTTAGAAAAAGCGTACTATTCATTAAACACCTCTCAGTGAGATATAGAATTCAATCCTGAATTCATTTTCTATATTTATTTAATTGAATGTTATTTTATTAATTTCAATTAATTTATATTTGTAGGGAGAGAGTATTGAGGGATAATAACAGGGAGCATAACCCCTCAATACTTTAATAATTCATATCTGTGATATTTAGCGGCGATCTTGTTTGTAACAAGTTACGTCTACTTCAACTTTTACATCCACTACTAAATCACACACCATGCAAATACGTGCAGGTGGATGCTCACCAAAAAACTCTTTAAATACTTTATTAAATGATTGGAAATAACGAGAATCGGTTAATACCACTTTTACGTGTACTACATCTTCTAGTGAGTAACCTGCTTCCGACATAATATCGACACAGTTTTGAATGGCTAAGCGTGACTGATCAACGATTCCACCTTCAACCACTTCACCGTCTGTCATTGGTGTTTGCCCTGAAACATAAAGGAAGCCACCCGCCTCTGTCGCACGTGCAAATGGTAAATGTTGACCGCCAGTACCCGTTCCGCCTTCTACTCCGTAACGCTTAATCATTATTTGTACTCCAATTAAAATCTTTAATTACAAAACTGAATATCTGCCTCGCTCACTCTTATTCGCAAGCTGGCTTGTTGTCCTTCGATACCCCTACATGTCATCCAATGCGCCTCACACATGGTGGAATTTACCAGCGGAGGAAGTAGCGATATTTGATCTCTCAAGCAATGTAGTCATCTTACAATTCCCCTTAATTTATACAGTGATAAAACACACATTTACCCCGAACTTGTGTGATACTTTCCTACACAAATAAAGTAACAATAAGAATAAACACAATAAAAACAATAAGATAAACTTTGTTAGGATTCGATTTCAGATGTTAGAAATAGGCGAAAGCGTGTTAGTAACTACCCAAATTTGAGATCTAGGTCGCTATAAATAAGTAGGGATTACGGATAGAGAGAAAATTAGAGGTATCCACAAACAAAAAAGCCGCCCAGAAAACAAGGCGGCTAATATGAAGGCTGTTTATTAGAAAGGATTAATTGATAGCGATCTCTACGTCCGAGTCTATCGAAGACGAACAAGCAAGTACATAACCTTGCTCTATCTCGGCTTCGGTCAGGGTTTCAGTACTGGTCGACGTCACCGATCCTTTGGTCACTTTACATTTACACGACCCACAAATTCCACTTCGGCACGCAGCAATAACAGGTACTCCACCTTTTTCTAAACTATCAATGAGCGGGCTCCCTTTCTCGGCATTCAGCTCTACACCAAAGTCAGGAACAAAAACACTCACAGAGCTCGCTTCCTCCTGTGTGGTAGGCGTTGAGGTTACCTCAGATGTGCTTACTGCAGGCGTAAAGCTTTCCTGATAAAAGTTAGACATATTGAAGTCAATTTCTTTTAAGTAGCTTTCGACATCTTGCATGAAGCCCACTGGGCCACATAAATACACCGTTCTTTCTTGAATATCAGGGCTTAATTTCAACAACCAGTTTTTATCGAGTCGGCCTTGAGGACAATCTGTATCGGTATTGTCTTTCAGTAACAAACGTAAGTTAAAGTTATCAAATTGAGTATCTAGTGCCAGCAACTCTTGGTAGTAAATCGTTTCCTGGCGATTACGGGCCATATGAATGAAATCAATTTCAATTCCACTATCAAACGACAGCCAGTACTTAACCATGGCCATAACAGGAGTGATACCGCAGCCAGCGCTCACCAAAGTAACTTTGTTCGATTGAGACGGTAGGCAATCAACGCAATTAAAACCACCAGCTGGTTTCAGTACATCGAGTTCGTCACCTTCATCCAGTTCATCGACGATAAAATTAGAAACCAACCCGCCTTCTACACGTTTTATCGTTAACTTAAGGCTATTCTCATTAGGCCCAGAACTAATAGAGTACGCTCGATAGTCCAGCTTTTGCGGCATGTTCAAACCTAATGTAATGAACTGACCAGGTTTAAAATCAAATTTAAGTTCTTCATGAACACTACCCAGCTCTAAGCTGACGGTATCTGGCGTTTCATGCCATTTTTTTAGACAGATAAGTTCAATGGAATCACTTTCCGACCATGCGTGCATAACCACGTGACCTCTTGTTAGGGTGATAGGTATAGATACGAGAAAGCCCCAGCTTGCACTGAGGCTTATAACTGCAACTATTAGGCAGCTAAGATGTCTTTCAAGTCTTTCTCTGGAGTCGAGATAGCGCGCATATCAAATTCTTGCTGGATGATATTCAGCAAGTTCTCCGTTAAGAAAGCTGGCGCAGTTGGGCCGGTATAAATACCTTTCACACCTAATGCAAACAGTGTTAACAAGATAACTATCGCTTTTTGCTCGAACCAAGAAAGTACAAGAGTCAGTGGCAATTCATTAATACCACAATCAAACTCTTGAGACAGTGCAAGAGCTAATTGAATCGCAGAGTAAGCATCGTTACATTGACCTACATCTAACAGACGTGGAATACCATTAATTTCACCAAATTGGTTCTTATTAAAACGGAATTTACCACACGCTAGCGTCAGAATAACTGAGTCGTCAGGCGCCTGAGCAGTAAAATCTGTGTAGTAACTACGTTCCGCTTTATCACCATCACAGCCACCGACTAAGAAGAAATGCTTAATGTTACCTTCTTTCACTTGGTCGATTACGGCTGGTGCTGCAGCCATTAAGGCGTTGCGGCCAAAGCCGACAGTGATCATCTGCTCAATTTCATCATGCTGGAAGCCCGGTTGTGCTAGTGCACAATCAATCACTTCGCTAAAGTCATCCCCTTCAACGTGAGAAACACCTGGCCAGCCTACGATGCTACGAGTAAACAAACGATCGCGGTATTGGCCAATGTCAGGGTTAAGCAGACAGTTAGACGTCATGACAATTGCACCCGGGAAGTTAGCGAACTCCTTCTGCTGGTTTTGCCAAGCGCTACCGTAGTTACCCACAAGGTGGGAGTACTTCTTCAGCTCTGGGTAACCATGTGCAGGCAACATTTCACCATTGGTGTAAACATTAATACCCTTACCTTCCGTTTGCTGCAGGATTTTTTCTAAGTCATGCAGATCATGTCCAGATACAAGAATACAGTGCCCTTTCACCGTTTTGACGTTTACTGACGTTGGCTCTGGGTGACCGAATGTATCCGTCTCACCTTTGTCTAGCATTTCCATCACTTTGTAGTTCATCAAGCCAATCTGCATTGAGGTATCAAGCAGTTGTTTAAGATCGGTAGGATCTGTGCCTAAGAACGCCATGATTTCGTGGTATTCCCCTTGAATCTCTTCATTCGTTTGACCCAGTACTCGAGCATGCTCCATGTAAGCCGCAGCACCTTTAAGGCCGTACAAACACAACAAACGTAAACCAATCACATCTTCATGTTGAGAATCATGACCACGGTTCACTGCCGCTTGAGGTGCTAGCTCGATCAACGCTTGTGGATCGGTCGGTAAATCAAACTTCGCAGCAGGTGAAAGTTCTGGGATTTCAAAGCCCGCAATAATCGATGCCGCACGGACTTGTTGCTCTAATTTGTCTTTGTACTGATGTGATTGCTGCGCAAATTCAATGATTCGAGCAGGATCAAAGTTAACGTTGGTCAATGTCGCGAAGAATGCTTTTGGCGCCCATTCATCAATTTCTGAATCGATGACACCACACGCTCGGCCTAAACTGGCCCAAAAAGAAACACCTTGGAGAGAATGCACCAACACGTCTTGTAAGTCAGAAACTTCGGAAGTTTTTCCACACATGCCTTGCGAGAAAGAACAACCTTTTACGGTTGGGGTTTGAATCGTTTGTTCACATTGAATACAGAACATATCGGGCTCCAGTAATTTTATTTGCCTGTAAGTGCTTTGCTTACAGTGATTTATATCCGACCTCCCTAGAGCATCAAGCGTGCCAACTTTTAAATCATTGAAAAGATTAAACATTTATAATTAACCATATTTTATATAGGTATATATGACCTATAAAGTGGACGTCATAAAAGTTCAGTTAGGTCATTCCGACACTAACTAATCTTAAGTAATTGTTCATGTTTGATTCATATAGCGCTTGATATAGTGCTGATAAATAGAAAGAGGAAAGAACATGAAAAATATTTTTGTGACTGTATTTGCTTTAATCGCTGGCTTTATGGCTTTGGTAACAAGCCTTGTTTTAGCCATCCCACTTGCCATCGCTGCATTGATCACTGGTAAGCGCATTCAAAACAAAATGAAGCAACAAGGTTACGCAACTAGCTATGCTGGTAGCCAATACTCGAATACGCAATACACGAATAACGCTAATTCAGACGCCATCGAAGGCGAATATGAAGACCTATCCAACAAGAAGTAATGACTGTTTAAACCACAGTACCAAACAACCTACAGATACGAATTAAAGGTATGAAAAAGATAGCCACACTCTCCACTATTTCAGCAGCACTACTTTCCGTAGCGCTGCTCGGTTGCTCTAACGAGCCTGTCGACCCTGCGTTTCAAGCTTCTACACAGCTTCCGCAATATCAACAAGATTCATTCGAGCAATACCAAAAAGAAACCAGAGCGTGGCTGGCTGAAAACCGAGTATTCGTGACAGATAACAAGCAGCAAGAATTGGACGCCAACGCGCCTACTGAATATCGCCCTCTCGAACCTAACGGAAAAGCAGTACTTCTTGTGCATGGTTTAGGTGACTCGCCTTATTCATTTGTCGATATTGCGACGCACTTGCAAGAGCAAGGCTACCTAGTACGTACCGTTTTACTGCCAGGGCATGGAAGTAAGGCTGGCGATCTTATGCTGCCGACTTTAAACGATTGGCAACAAGTGGTAGCCCACCACACTAAACTTCTTCAACAGGATTACGATTCTGTATGGCTTGGCGGCTATTCGACAGGTGCGAACTTAGTCACCTCACAAGCCATTCATGATCCTAGTATTTCGGGGTTGATGCTGTTTTCTCCTGCGTTTCAACCAAACTCACCCGCAGTACAGTACGCAAGTCTTGCCAGTAATTTCATTACGTGGGCAGATCAAGATCCTGAAGATAACTACTTGAGGTACAACTCCTTACCGATGAACGGCGCAGCGGTGTATTACCAAACATCAGAAGCAGTAAGAGAAGATTTAGAACAAGCGCAATACAACAAGCCTGTGTTTATCATGATGAGCGAAGGTGACAGCGTTATCGACACTCAATACGTTGCCGACCAATTCTCGGCCGTACTTTCCAACCCAAATAACGCTTTGATTTGGCAGGGAGAAACGTCATTGGCAGATCCCCGTAGTCAGACATTTTCAATGCAGCTTGATCAGCAACGTATTTCTAACGGCTCACATATGGGGCTATTGTTCTCGCCAGACAATCCTAATTATGGCGTTAACGGCTCAGAGCGCATTTGTAATAACGGTCAAGAGACCGAAGCTGAAGCGAAATGTAGTGCGGGGGAAGAGATCTGGTACTCGGCATATGGCCATCAAGAAGCAGGAAAGATTCACGCTCGCTTAACTTACAACCCTTACTTTGCACAAAGCATGCAAATGTTAGATAAAGTAATGAGTTCCGACGCCGCGAAAATCGCCACTAATTAATGAGAGCGTCGGTGTTAGAACTTATAACGTGAAAACTGACACACACGAAAAAGCGCGCTCAGTGATATTCACACTGAGCGCGCTTTTTGCGTTCTGACTTAGATATCTAGCTTACCCCTAATTGAAGCACTCAATAAGTTACACCGTCACCACAACACGTATCGCTAGTAAGATAAGGACTAAACCTGAAAGCCTATCGATAAGCTGCGCTTTTGAACGGATTCTCTCAACAACCAGTGGGCTCGACAAAATCAAGGTGATGAAGGTGTACCACAAGCCATCGACCACCAAAGGCGTTGCCACTATGATAATTTGATTACTTAACTCATTACCTAGCGCCACAAATTGGCTAAACAAAGCGATGAAGAATAATGCGATCTTTGGGCTTAGTAACGAGAGCAGAAATGCTTCACGTGCCGACTGGGCATAACTCATGCGCTCACCAGACTCTAGTTTAGCTGCTACCCCACCTTTCGAACGTAGCGCATTGTAGCCCAAATAAGCCAAGTAACCTGCACCCGCATAGCTAATGCCTTTAAATAGCATTGGAGATTGTTCTAGCACGACCGCTAAACCAATGATCGTCACGAACGCATATAGCCCAATACCCGCGGCATGTGCCCAAGCTGCAATCAGGCCATTCACTCGCCCACCCGCTAAACTGTGCTTCGCAATCATGGCTAAACTTGGGCCTGGAGACATCGCTCCTAATAAACAAATTGCCAATAACGACAACCAAACTGTAAACGTCATTTTGAATCCTTTTTCAACTTAAGAAGCGCCTTCCTGTTATTCGGCATCTCTTTAACTACTTGATGAAGCGACAGTAACAAGTCCATATCATAAGTTGAAATCAAAGATTATCATCTTGGATATGATTTAAAATCATACCTATTGAGTACGATGAATCTTTCATGGTCTTGGAAACCAACTCTCTCACCCAACGATGGGCGGAATCATTATCGTACTTAGGGTGCCACATTAACCAATAGAGATGACTTTGCGTATCAAATGGTAAATGGCGATATTCGAGTTCAACGTGGTGCGCTAAATTTATCGCAATATGTTCTGGCACAATCATTAAATGGTCGTTACGGGACAACGCATTACAAGCAGCGGAAAAGAAAGGCACTTTTAACGCTATTCTGCGTTGATAACCTAGCGCTTTTAGCGCGATATCGGCATGGGAGTCTTTGTCTCCACCACCTGTAACTTTGATGTGAGCATAAGCCACCAGCTCATCGACACTGATCTCTTGCTTCGAAGAGAGCGGATGGCTCTTGCGCATTACGCAGACCGATTTGTCCTCCCCTAATTTGATACTCGATACTTGCTCGGGCTTGGTTGGCAGCATGGTCGATGCCAAGTGAATACCGGTATCGTTCATCTCGTCTAGAAAACTTGGCTGCCAAAGACGATAAGCCAAATCCAATTCAGGGGCCTGTGCTGCGATATTGGCCGCGATATCAGGCAAAATATACTGAGCAACGTAATCACTAGATGCCAGAATTAACTCACCTTTCCAATCACTCGGCTCGAACGGTTTATCATCGAGAAAATGATCAAACTCCCCCAGCAAGTCGTCCAATTTCGTTTTTAACAGCAGAGCTCTAGGCGTTGGAATTAAACGATTCCCGTCTCTCACTAACAAAGGATCGCTACATAATTCGCGTAACTGAGCCAACTGACGACTCACTGCCGATTGCGTGATGTGCAAGCGCTGAGCGGCCTTGCTCACGTGGCACTCTTCAAGCAAAACGTGCAATGAACGCAGCAAGTTTAGGTTTATGTTATTCAGCATAGCTAACCCAAGTTTTACGCCACTCTGGGGCCTCAAAGCTTTCCGGCCAATACTCATGTTGCTTGGCTATCAGTTGGCCCTCTACCGTGTGAAAAGTAACAACGGTATCAACACGTTCACCATCAGAAACGGTCACATCCGTCACGACTTGATTACCCTCAGCAACCACTCGATTCACGTCAAATGTCCACTTTCCTTTAGCTGGATATTCAGAGTTAACGTGTCCAAAGTTTTCACGACCAACAATTAGCTCTTTAGACTGAGGCCAATAGACTTCACATTCTGAAGTGAGCCACTCGGCGGCCTTATAAAAATCATTACTTTGCATTGCCTGCCAATAAGCCAACACCACCTCTTTTGCTGTCATATTATTTCGCTCGTGTTGTATTAAAGAATTCAGTTAAAACGGTGTGGGTCATTAAATGGCGTAAATCAGGGTAGGCTTGAAGCTCATCTCTAATCTGATTCAACCGAGCCATGCTTGGAGCTTCAACGTAAAGCATCATGTCAGTTTCACCGCTAATCGCGTGACACCATTTCACGCCGTCAATCTTATAGATTTGACTCGCATAGCATTCGCAGTTGTGTGTTGAACTAGACATATCAAATTTGAGAGCAAGATAGGCGCACACGTTGCTTTCTTCTTCATTCGCCGCTATTTGAGTGTGGTATCCAAGGATAACTTTATCGGTTTCCAACTTTTTGATTCGTGCCGTTACAGCAGAGCGCGAGAGGTTAACATCCCTAGCAATATCACTCACCGAGCAGCGAGCGTTGGTTTTCAATATATCCAATATTTGTTCGTCAAATTTATCCATCAACTGTAACCACTTCCAATACTGTGTCTTATTCTTCTCAATCGCAATTTGACATATTTATTCTTAGTATTAAACCGTTTATCTCATTGCTTAGCGTGTTTCTATGCCCTAAATACAGTGCGAAGCCGTCATATTCACTCAGAAAATGTGTTATTCCGTCAAAATGACGCTCACTTAAGACATATTGCTTACTGTAATCATACAAACAACGCGTTATTCTCGTAAATCATCAAAGAATAATAAAACCATGCTAGGGAGAGCGTATGGCGCAATTGAAGCAAGAAATCACATTACTGTCGGGCATTGGTCAGCTTTCCACTACGTTGTTAGGCACAGGATTATTCATGATCCCAGCCATAGCCGCCGGTATTGCCGGGCAATTTTCGCTATGGGCATGGCTCATATTATTTGTCGCAATTTGTCCAATAGCTTTGACCTTTGCTTCATTGGGCAAGCGCTACCCAAATGCAGGCGGAACGGCTTACTTTGTTCGTAAGGCATTCGGCGAAAGACTTGAAACCAGCGTCGCGTGGCTGTTTGTCAGTGTGATTCCAGTCGGCGTGCCAGCGGCCGTCGCGCTCGCCGGAGGTTTTGCTCAGCAGCTATTACCTCAAGGGCTTAACTCTCCTCTTGCCGCGCAATTATTTACGGTATTCCTATTAGTTGCGGTCAACTTAATGGGGAGTAAATCTTCAGGGCGACTGCAAAGTGTCATCGCACTTTCGATTTTCGCACTTATCGGCGCATTTCTTTGGAAAGCCGAAATAGGTACACCAGACCTTGCCATGCCCGCTCTCACTACAGATTCCCTTTGGTCGATAGGCCTAGCGCTTGGAGTTATGTTTTGGTGTTTCGTCGGAATTGAAGCTTTCGCTCATATGGGAGAAGAGTTTAAAAATCCACAGCGCGATTTCCCCATCGCCATTATCGCGGGCTGTTTTGTAGCTGGCGCGACCTATTGGGCTTGCTCAGTGGTCATCCTCAAGATGCAGGCTTACGGTTCAGCTCAATTCGATTCAGCCTCTATTCCGTGGATCGCAGAGCAACTGTTTGGCAGCAGCTTTAAAGTGATTATTAGTGTGCTTGGTTTCTTTGCCTGCTTTGCCAGCTTAAACTTATATACACAAAGCCTTTCTAGAATGGTTTGGGCGCAAGCACGCCAACACCGACCAAGCAGCTTCATGGCTAAACTATCGTCACAAGGGGTGCCTCACTATGCGACGCTAGCGGTTGGCGGAGTGGTATTAGTTTCGTGCGCCCTCGGTGAGTTTTCGGGGTTGGATTTAGAGTTTTTCCTTAAACTTGCGAATGGTATTTTTGTCCTAGTGTATTTGCTTGCGATGCTAGCCGCCTACAAACTGCTGTCAGGGTTTGCAAAAGGCTTATCAGCTGTAGCGCTCGTTCTCTGTACACTGGTATTCATGTGTTTGGGTTGGTCGATGATTTACGCCGTCTCTATTTTCATTCTACTTTGCCTACCTTGGAATAGCTGGTTCAAAAAGCACAAGAAAGCCCCTTTATCTAAAGAGCTTTAGCGAGAAACAGTAAGTAGTTAGTAATAAGCTATCGTTAGCACGATAAACGCGGGTTATCCCTTCATAATCTTTAGTTTTGTAAGTAGTCATAATTCGTCCTCAATGTGTAAACACATTTCGGACGAGATAACGATACAAAAAGAGCCCAAAGTATCCTTACTTTAGGCTCTTTTCTTTACAAATCTGAATAAGAGAGTTGTGACTCTTTTATGTGCAAAAGCGTTTGAGGGGGCAAAGATTTCCACCCGGCTTTGGTTTCTAACGGTTCCGACGCTAACGCAATATCCGTCCCTTTGACCTGACAAAAGACCGTTGGCGGTGCATCATCGGTACTAAATCTCACTACCCAGAACTGCTCACCATCAGAAATGCAGATAGACGCTTTGAAAGGCTCTTGCACTCCTTTATCAACCAGCAAACTGGATATTTCTTTCAATGTCGTTCGAATTGCTTGTTCCGGCTCTGTTTCCAAACCGTTCTTCAACATTAGCAAGAAGATCAACTCACTATCGGTAGAGCCACGTTTTTCAAGATATAAAGCTTCTGGTAATCGGCGCTCTAATTCAAACTTAATCTTATCGAATTCACCGATTTGCCCATTATGCAAAAACATCCAATTACTGATGATAAACGGGTGACAGTTAGATCGTGAAACCTGAGTGCCTGTCGACGACCGGACATGAGCCATAAACCTGTGAGATTGAATATGATGAGTGAGAGAACGCAGATTCTCATCTCCCCATGCGGGCAATACTTCATGGAACTGGCCTGGCGTAGAGCGCTCTGTATACCAACCTAAGCCAAACCCATCGGCGTTGACTCGTGTAACGGCTTTTCTTGCTTCCAAACTTTGATGTACTAGTGAATGTTCAGGTTCATACACCAGTTGATCCATATAAATTGGATCCCCTTGATACGCTAGCCAGCGGCACATACACCCTCCTGATGATTTAAACGACTCACCTTACTAAATCATGATTAAAAAACACTCGCAAGCTTATTTATTAAGCTATCAATATCATTTAAGCCGACATTACCAAAACCTAACACCGCACCTTGCCACTCACGCTCACTACCCAAACCACTTTCATAGAAATGAAACGGCCGAACAATGATGCCCGCCTCTTTGGCTCGTTCGCACCACTCATCCTCACTTGGGCCAATCACCCATTTCAACGTGACATGCAAGCCCGCGGCTTGTGAAATAACCTGCACCCTATCACCAAACTCTGCCGAAATAGCGTGAGTCATTGCCAAGTGCTTTTCTTTGTATACCCTGCGCATCTTTCGTATGTGGCGAAGTAAATCACCCTCTACAATGAAATCGGCCAATGCAGCTTGAGTATGAGACGGCGAATCACCACTAAGCGCATCTTTTATCGCTATACATCGCTCCACCAACTGTTCCGGTAACACTAAGTAGCCTAACCTCAAGCCGTTAAACATCACTTTACTAAACGAACCTACATAAAGTACTCGGTCGTCTTGGCCCACCTTCCCCGCTAACCCTTGCATACTGGTGTATGGGCGGTGCGCGAACTGAAATTCACTATCGTAATCGTCTTCAATAATCCATCGCTGCTTGGAATGGGCCCAGTCAATTAACTTTAATCTCTGTTCGGTGGTGAGTGTTGTTCCCATCGGATATTGGTTACTAGGCGTTAAATAGACCGCTTTAGCGTTACTACTCAGTATGTCATCTATTCGCGGCCCTACCCCCTCATGAATAGGTAAAGGTTTAAGGTTGAGAGTCAGTAAATCAATCGACTTACGCATCTGCGAGTAACCAGGGTCTTCCATCAAGATGTCGTCTTGTGCCTGAAGCGTCGCCATTAATGCTATTGTCAGCGCTTGTTGAGCCCCCGAAGTGATAACAATTCGATCAGGATTGCACTGCACCGAGCGGCAGCTAGACAAATAGTCACTAAGCGCGGCTCTCAAATTCATGTCACCTTGTATACTGCGGCTCCCAGCCAATGAGATGCGGTTGCTATGACGTTGCAAAAACCTCTGCCAGGTCGAAAATGGAAATAGTGACAAGTCGGGAACTCCCGGCGCAAAGGCTTTGTTCAAGCACTCTTCATTGATGGCAACGGATGCTGGTTTGGCAACAGTTTCACTGCTAGTTAAGTAATGTTCCGGCAGCTCCAAACACACAAAAAAGCCCGAACCTTTCACACTATTGATATAACCTTCAGAAACCAATTGTTCGTAGGCAAGAATGATCGTGTTTCGGCTTAAGCCTAATTCCATGGCCAGCTTTCGCGTTGAAGGAAGCTTTCCCTCTTTCGGCCACAAGCCTGCAATTATTTTCTCTCTAATCCCATGAAATAGTGCACTTTGTCGGCTTGGCTTAGTGTCATCTAATACCAAATCACCTACATCTATCGGCTGCAAACTGGATCCATCCACTTGTTAGAACTGGTTCTAGATAACATACCAGTTGCTTCGTATATTGGCGACATAGCGCAAGGAAAGAGGAAGCAATATGTTATCAAGTACGCAAAGAACACAAATAAAGAAGAACAGCAGAAAAGCGGTATTCGAAACCGAGAAGCTACACCAAATCATCGACGAGAGCTTGATTGCCCATGTTGCCATTAACGAGGAATCAGGCCCTGTGGTAATACCTATGTTGGCATGGCGTGTTGAAGATCATGTTTATATTCATGGAGCACGGAATAGCCGATTGCTACGTAGCTTAAAAAATGGAGCGAAAACCTGTTTAACCTTCACTTTGTTCGATGGCTGGGTGCTCGCAAGATCGGCATTCCACCATAGCGCACATTATCGTTCGGCAGTGGTATTTGGCTCCTTTGAGGTCATCGAAGACAACGCTGAAAAAGACCGACTCTTAAATATCTTCATTGAACAAATCGCACCAGGGCGAACGGGTGAAGTAAGACTTAGCAATGAAAAAGAATTAACAGCAACAGAGCTGCTGGCTATTCCATTGAATGAAGCGTCCGTCAAGATTGGTAAGCATGGCGTAAATGACGATCAAGCCGATCTCGACATTCCAGTATGGGCGGGGGTTCTTCCCTATCGAACGGTTGTAGGGCCACTCGAAGCGACGCCCGATCTATCCGATACACTGAACGAGCCTGATTATCAGCAAGCTTATGGTGAACGCTGGTATCAAAATTAACATTTAGCTATTTTCAAACCCATCAAGTTGTATACAATCTAGATAACAATAAACACGGATTGATACATGAAATGATGTTAGGAAAACGCACCTTACAAGTTTATGGCTTGCTCAATGGTATCGGGCAAGTCTACTTTTCGCCTTCATTACTCACTGCGTTTTTCATTTTGTGCGCTATTGCCGTTGAATCAATTACATTGCTTTTCCTGACGGTAAGCGGTGCTATCACCAGCCATTTTATTGCTCAGTTAACGCATAAACCTAAAACAGATATCGACCAAGGTTTATATGCACTGAACGGTGCACTTATCGCGCTTTTCATCGGAAATTTCTACGAACTTAACTTCTGGCTGTGGTTAGTTACTGTTGGAGGCGCCGCGCTTACGGTGCCCATCGCAAAATTCGTGTTTAGCTTTAAAAGATATAAAAGCTATACCAGTGCCTTTATCGCAACTACATGGTTGATCTTCACCTTGCTTTCTATGCTTAATATGGACATCAGTCCCGTTTCAACCGAGCAGCATTTGTGGTTTCACATTCCAAACGAGCTTGCCATTCTTTTAAAAGGCATCAGTCAGGTGGCGTTCATTAATAATGAACTCTCTGGTCTACTTATTCTCGCGGCACTGGTCATGCACAAGCCAATACATGCGCTTTGGGTTATTGGGGCATTACTCGTGACAACCGGAGTGAATTCATACTTGGGCGTGGATCAGGCGTTAGTCGACCGAGGCTTATATGGATACAACGTGGTATTGGTTACGCTTGCCTTACTGCACTATAAAAATGTGCATTGGGGCTTAGTGATATTAGGTGGGATAACAAGCTGCGTGATTACTTATGTATTTCATGGGCTGCAACTACTTCCACTTACAGCCCCATTTATTTTGAGCGCTTGGCTAATGGTTTATTTTTCTGGTGCGCTCGGTAAATACTGTTCCATTAATGTACATGGGTCCGAATCCAAATAGCCTTGATTGCCATGAACTCTCATCAACTCAGCCGCCAGTGCAGCCATTGGTGTAGAGGCTTGCTCTTCAAATGCTAACTGCTTAGCCATGTCTAAATCTTTAAGAAGAGTTTTGACATGCCATTTTACAGGTTCGTAATCTCGTTCTGCCATTCTTGGGCCCGTAATTTGTAAAGGGAGCGAATCGGCAAAACCACCGCTTAGCGCTTGAGCGATATTGGTAGAATCAACTCCCGCTTTTTCTGCAAGAGCAAACACTTCGGCCATCACCAAAACATTACAGCTTACCAGCATTTGATTACCAATTTTGGTCACTTGCCCTGCACCAGCGTTACCCATTCTGGTGACGTTTTCACCCAAGACGAAATAAATGGGTTTTAGCTTCTCGATGGTGGATTCACTGCCACCACACATTATCGCTAGTGAGCCATTTTCAGCCCCCGCGACACCACCTGAAACCGGGTTATCGATCCACTCAATGTCATGTTCTTTATATAGCGTTTCAGCCAATGCTGTGGTTGCTGTTGGTGAAATACTAGAGAAATCCATAATGATTTTTACTTTAGCATTAGGACAATTTGTTAATGCTGAAATTATTCCATTGTCACCATGGACTATGGCTTCAACCGCGTTGGTATCTGAAACGCAAAGCATCAGAATATCTGAAGAGCAAACCAATTCCTCTAAGTCTGGTTTAAGGTTTGCACCTTTGCTGACAACGAACGATGCCTTACTGGGCGTTCTTGCCCAAACATTAACGTCGTAACCTGCATCCAGCAGCCTTGCAACCATAGGGTTGCCCATTAGCCCTAGTCCAATAAAACCGATTGTTTCGTTCATGCGTTACTCCTTACCATTAAGCGTTTATCAGCTTTGAATTACGGTCAACCACATCACAACGGATCACAGATTGATCCACGACTAGCCCCGCAAGTTGCTGCCTGCTCGCTAGATAATGATCAGTCAGTTTATGCTCTGCCAACGCTGCTTCGTCACTATAAATTTCGTAAAGATAAAATACATGATCATCTTCTTGCGCTTCTAAAACATCAAAAACATAACAGCCTCTCTCATTTGATACAGACGCTAACGCATTCTCTTTCATGACAGCCAAATATTGTTCTCGACTTCCTTGTTTAACGACATTCTTCACGATGATAGAAAACATAACTTTCCCTGTTTTTTGTTGTTGATAGCAATTTGATGTAGATAACACCTAGAACACCATGAATTCGTATTTAACGCAAGAATTGTATACAATAAGTTGACACATATAGTACAAAAGGAATTTGTAATGGCTGAGAAACCAAAACCCTTTAATGGCCTTAGACACTTGGCGTTAGTGGTACATGAATTTGAAGAATGTCTGCAGTTCTACACAGAAGTCATGGGGATGAGTGTACTAAGGCGCGCAAGTGACAACTTAGTTTATCTAACTTGCGGTAATGACAATCTATCGCTCGGTAGAGCCAGAAGCAGTATAGATGTCCCAGCGCAAACCTTAGATCATTTCGGGTTTGTGGTTGATAGCAAAGAAGAGTTGCAGCAATGGTTCGAGTACATGCAATCCATTAATGTCCCGCTACTCGATACACCTCATGATCATAGTGACGGCGCACGCAGCTTCCATTGCCAAGATCCAGCAGGAAACGTGGTGCAACCCTTATTCCACCCTGCGATTTCTGGGCAAGTGATCCGCTAGCCCAGAAGCGAAATAGGCATGCTTAGCGCCTCTACCCGTTTAGCCTGAACCTTTCTAAATATTGTTTAGGCGTTAAACCACGGTGCTTCTTGAACATACGATTAAAGCTCGCGCTATTGGTGTAACCCAATCGCTTTGATATTTCTTCAAGTGGCACCGAATGCTGCATAAGATCGACAGCCGAGTTGCTCAGCACATAGCCCATCACTGTAGAGAAATTGATTCCAAGTTTTTGTAGCCTTCTTTGAAATTGTTGCTCAGAAAGCCCCAGCAGCTGAGACACTTTGGCTAACGTGGGCAATCCAAAATGACAACTGTAATTCACCATTTCATAAATCACTTTATATTCATCACTGGGATCCGGCATATTAAGGAAATCATCCAAGTCACTGAAACTCATCGCCAATTGTTTGCGCGAGTTATTAGAATGTTGATTAATCGCTAAACGTAAATCGGCTTTTAGCCAAACTTCAGTCCGGGAGTGATTCCACTCTACCTCACAATCGAAATGCTGTTCATAAATGGCGGTGTTTTCTCGTTTACCAGAGAGCATCACACGAGTTGGAGAATAGTCATCCCCCAAATAACGACGTAAGATTTTAGTCATTAACACCGCTACTCGCACGCTGTCATGCACCTTAACGTCAGCGTCCACCATTGGGTTATGGTACGTCCACTTTATCAATGGCCCAACTTGCGCTCCCGCTAGGTAAGCACCAGACTGCAAACAATGAAGCCCCATGTTGATTCGACGTATCGTGGACGCGAGATCGTGACCAGAAAAGAACCAATGGCTAATTGAGCCAATCCTATCTAAATCAACTTTCATTGCCATTTTTAGCATGACGTCCGGATCTTTAGTTGCCTCTTCCAAGCTGGTTAACCATCGACACATTTCTTTCGTCGGAATCAACGTCATCGGGTTACTGAAAACTGAGGCAGGCAATGCAAGCTGCTCGTTATTAATCCCGTAATGCGCACGACTTAACTGATAAACCCCGACCAATCCTAACGCTCGAATAAAGTTAACGTTTTTACTCATAGTTCCCTCCGACCAATGCAATACACAGATTACATCAAAAATGCTTATCTATAGAGATAATCTGTAAAAATAAAATCATTGATTTGTAACTTCGTCAGAATGCGAACCATTGCAAAGAACAGGATAAATTAATGAGTTTACTTAGTGTTCCATTCGTAGGCACCGGTGCCGATACCGCATTGCACGTTGTGGCAGGAATTGTCTTAATCGCGACTATCGCGGCGGCTGGCTACGGCTTTTGGCGCTTACATGAATTACCTATCAATAAAGCGCACAGTAAAGATCATCATCAAATCGGATTGATTACCGCCCTCACCTGGATAGGTTTTATTTGGCATTGGGTTTGGGTACTCGCGGTAATCCTAGCATTCGTTGATATGGAAAAAGCAATCATTAACCTGCGCGATACATGGAAGTCCCCTTCATCACCAAAAGAACAAACTGAGGAGGAGCCATCATGTTAGAGGGTCTAGCGGTATGGGCGTTATTCATTTACTTATTGCGTATGGTGGGTATGCCTTGGAACAAAGCGACGAAGAGCTTTGCTTACCTTGGCGGTACGTCATGGCTTCTATTTGTATGGGTTGGCTTAATTAACTATACACCGATGGATCTATCGGGTGGCTCGGTGGTGCAATCTCCGCATATCCAACTAAGGCCAGACTCTACAGCAGTAACTGGTAAGGTGGATAAAATACATATTTCTCCGAACCAGTCTGTGTCGAAAGGCGAACTTATCTATGAGATAGACGAAACCAAATACTTAAACGCGGTAGAGCAACAGCAAGTGAAACTCAGATCGGCACTTGCTGCGCTAAACACCGCAGAGCAGGAGGTTGAGATCGCAAAGGTTAGCTTCCAATCCAGTACAGAAGATATCAAAGCGGCAGAAGGTAAGCTCAAGGCGGCTGAGACCAATTTAGCTCTGCAGCAAAGAACGTTAGAGCGTTACGTCGAACAAAACAAAGTGGTGAAAAACACCATTACTGAAAGCGACATAGACAAACAGACGACCAATGTAGAGCTGACCGTTCACAAAGTCGAAACCTTAAGGTCTGAGCTCAGTAAAAAGAAAGTTGATTCCCAAAACGCTGAATTAAATATCAGCAAAGCACTGACCAATGTCACCACTAAGCAAAGCGATGTGGATTCCGCCAAAGCATCACTTGCTCAAGCAGAATGGGATTTGGAAAGCACCAATGTTCGTGCACCTGCCGATGGTTTTGTAACTAACTTTATTCTGCGCGAAGGGCAACGCATTTCGATGATGCCTAGGTTGCAGATGTATACAGACGAAAAATACGTGCTAATGCGAGTGAATCACCAAGCAATGAGAAATGTAAAGGTAGGACAAGCCGCTGAATTTGCCTCCGCGGTTTACCCTGGGCATATATTCTCTGCAACGGTAGAAGGCGTAGTTGAGGCGACAGGTGAAGCACAAGGATCATTACTGGGTTGGGACGACCCTGTGCGAGTCACTACTGGCAAAAACCTCCAGAACAAACATCACTTCGTCCGTTTAAAGATTAACGAAACGGAAGGCTACGACATCCCTGTTGGCTCAGTTGGTCTAGCGTGGGTGAGTGCAGAAAAGCCTATCAGCTTCATGTCATTCTTGGATGTGATTCGTGGAATCATTATTCGAATGAAGTCTCAGCTGTACTACTTCTATTCCATCTAACCTGACCAAGAGCCTAAGATCAAAAGCTTGGGCTCTTACTCTCAACAACCTCAAATGCATCAGAGTGCACATCAATATACTTTTGCAAACTGCAATTGCAAATTGCAAAGAAAAACCTCATTTACGTATAAATACGCATCGAATTGCTGTGAATATCAGCATTTATCTTGATTTAAAAGTTGGCACGCATGCTGCATTATATTAATTGACCCTTCTTAAGCCGAGGGTCACCTAGCCAACTGACGTTGTTAGTGAATAATTTTTTGTTCACACTATATATAAGCCAATTGCGGTTATTGCAATTGGCTCTTTTTTTATTTGTCGCTCCCCCCAAGACTGATGTGAGTCAGCTCCCGTTTAATTGCTTCAATGCCCACGCTATAAATTCGATTCGCTACACTGAATCAACCTTGCTAACCGCAGTGATGCAATGAAGACAAACTATCCCGATAAGCTTCGACCTGTGATTCGTCATTTAGAATCAAATTACAATCACCCTATCAATTTGACGCAAGTGGCAGAGCTGGCTCACCTATCGCATTATCATTTCCATCGAATTTTCAAGGTAGTGGTGGGAGAAACACTCAACGAATATGTCCGCAGACTTCGCTTAGAAGCAATCGCCAACGAATTATTTTATGTGAAGCCAACGATCACTTCAGTCGCACTAGATTATGGTTTTTCTAGCTCCCAAAGCATGGCGAAAGCTTTTAAACAAAGGTTTCACTTAACACCTAGCCAAGTCCGTGAGTGTTCAACTATCGATGAGTTCTCTAACCTTCTAAGAAGTAGCAAGATCGGACACTCGCTTCGCAAGAATGGACACGTTTTCTTTAATGCGCCTTCTTATACTGATCTCGAGTTCAGTAATAGGAGTAACAATATGGAAATCAAAACGTTCGAACCAACGAAACTTGCCTATATCAGAGTCACAGGGCCATATGGTGAAAACTATATACCAGCCTCTAATCAACTCTACAGTTGGGCCGAACCAGAGGGCTTAGCTGGCAACACTTCGATATTTATCTACCACGATAACCCTGAAATCACAGCAGCTGAAAAATGTAGGACAGATATTTGTCTATTTATCGCACCTAACATAAGTCCCCCTAAAGGAATTGAAGTAAAAGAGTTTGCAGGTGGAAAATACGCCTGCATAAGACAGAAGATTTCAGACAAATCTCAATATTCTCTCGCTTGGGACGACTTAATGAATCAAGTAGTCAATCAAGGCATTGAGACAGATGACAGACCATGCTTTGAGTTATACCACCATTACGATTTGGAAACTGAAACGTCCGATGTAAGCTTTTGTGTGGCAATCATTTAACCGCTAGCCTTTCGCTAACATCATGTCAGTGAAAGGCTTTTTCGATTCAAGGATCTATACAGACATCTATTCATATCGAACAATTACGCAGTTCATTCAATACTCCCCTTCACGTACAGAACCCCATCAATTAGTAAACGTTTACCCAAATATTTAATTCACTTTATAGAAATATAACCACTTGAAAAATAACACTTATTTTTAAATAAGTTGAATTTAAAACACTTTATTAACAAACTTATCATTGACTATACGAATTAGATCACCATAATGCGCACGTTTGCCTGAAAAATGGCATGGATAATTTAATAATTTACGTTGCGGAGGTAATAAATGGCTGCGGATAATAACTACAGTCTTGGGCCGGTTCCATCATCGGCTAGGAAAGGGGTTCCTGCATTAACTATGGTAATGTTAGGACTGACTTTCTTCTCTGCAAGCATGTGGACTGGCGGTTCACTCGGCACTGGTCTCTCCTTTAATGATTTCTTCCTCGCTGTTCTCATCGGCAACTTAATCCTCGGTATTTACACTTCTTTTCTTGGCTACATCGGCGCTTCAACTGGTCTCTCGACTCACCTTCTTGCTCGTTTCTCTTTCGGTACTAAAGGCTCTTGGCTTCCTTCTGCTCTACTTGGCGGTACACAAGTTGGTTGGTTTGGTGTGGGCGTGGCTATGTTTGCAATCCCAGTACAAAAGGCAACGGGGATTGATACCAACACACTGATCATCGTTTCAGGCTTATTGATGACCGCAACCGTATACTTCGGTATAAAAGCACTGATGGTGTTGTCTGCGATTGCAGTACCGGCTATCGCGATTTTAGGTGGTTACTCAGTATTAACGGCTGTCGATAGCGTTGGTGGCTTAGAACAGCTACAGCTTATTCAGCCTGATACTCCAATGGACTTCTCAGTGGCATTAGCCATGGTGGTAGGTTCGTTTGTTAGCGCAGGTACACTGACTGCTGATTTCGTGCGATTTGGTAAAAAACCAGCTAGCGCAGTACTAGTGACCATGGTTGCTTTCTTTATCGGTAACTCACTGATGTTTATCTTTGGCGCAGCAGGCGCAGCGGCGACAGGCCAAGCTGATATCTCCGACGTTATGATTGCTCAAGGCTTGCTCCTTCCAGCAATCATCGTTTTAGGTTTAAACATTTGGACAACAAACGAAAACGCACTTTATGCTTCAGGTTTAGGCTTCTCAAACATTACTGGCCGCTCAAGCACTGCAATGTCTATCATTAACGGGGTTATCGGTACGATCTTCGCGCTTTGGCTATACAACAACTTCGTAGGCTGGCTAACGTTCTTATCATTAGCTATTCCACCAATTGGTGGCGTTATCATTGCTGACTTTATGGCAAATCGTAAACGTTACAAAGATTTTGCAAAAGCAGAATTCCAAACCGTAAACTGGGCAGGCATAATCGCTGTAGCTCTTGGCGTGGCAGCAGGACACTTCTTACCTGGAGTAGTACCTTTGAACGCTGTACTTGGTGGCGCTATTAGTTACCTAATCCTGAACCCAATTTTGAACAAAGAAACTCTGGCTCAACAGCCAGCGTAAGGAACCACAATGACGACACTACTCATCAAGAATGCAAAAATTCAAGCGGAAGAAGGCTTGAAGCAAATTCTGATTGAAAACGGTCAATTTACAAAAATCGTTGATAACGATGCAGAACTTTCTCACCAAGGCGACATACTAGATGCGGAGGGTGGCTTAGCGGTTACCCCATTCTGTGAACCTCACATTCATCTGGATACTACTCAAACCGCTGGTGAGCCGAATTGGAATATTTCGGGTACTTTATTTGAAGGTATCGAACGTTGGTCTGAACGCAAAGAGTTACTATCAGTAGAAGATGTAAAGTCACGTGCTAAGCAAACACTGAAATGGCAAATTGCTAATGGTGTCCAGCACGTACGTACCCACGTAGATGTTTCGGATCCAACGCTTATTGCTTTGAAAGCAATGGTTGAAGTTCGTGAAGAAATGAAAGAATGGGTAGACATTCAGATCGTCGCGTTCCCTCAAGAAGGCATTTTGTCTTACCCTAACGGTAAAGAGTTATTAGAAGAAGCTGTACAGTTAGGCGCAGATGTCATCGGTGCAATCCCTCACTTTGAATTCACACGAGAATATGGGGTGGAATCTTTACACTATGTGTTCGAATTAGCGCGTAAGTACGATCGCCTAATCGACGTTCACTGTGATGAAATAGACGATGAGCAATCTCGTTTCGTAGAAACACTTGCAGCATTGGCACATAAATACGAAATGGGCGATAAAGTCACCGCTAGTCACACAACGGCAATGGGCTCTTATAATGGCGCATACGCTTCTCGCCTGTTCCGTTTATTACGCATGTCGGGCATCAACTTTGTTGCAAACCCGCTGGTAAATATTCACCTACAAGGACGCTTCGACGACTACCCGAAACGTCGAGGTGTAACTCGCGTTAAAGAAATGCTGGCGGCCAACATTAATGTTTGTTTCGGCCACGATGACGTGTTCGACCCTTGGTATCCACTTGGCACAGCTAACATGCTTCAAGTTCTTCATATGGGCTTACACGTGACGCAAGTAATGGGCTACGACCAAATCAATCAGTCGCTAGACCTAATCAGCAAGAACTCAGCGCGCACTTTAAATATCCAAGACGCCTTTGGTATTGAAGAAGGTAAACCTGGTAGCTTATTAATCCTACCAGCAGAGAACGGCTTTGATGCAGTACGTCGACAAGTTCCAGTTCGTTTCTCAGTGAGACACGGTAAAGTCATTGCTGAAACACAACCAGCGAAGACCCAGATTAACTTAGAGACAAACGAAGAAGTTACGTTCAAACGTTAAGCTTTTTTCAGTTTGATAAAAAGGGAGCTTCGGCTCCCTTTGTTCATATACGCTCATACCAAATTATTTTCATTTAATTCACAACAAACCATGTACATTCGCTGTATACGTGTTATGATTCACTCGCTCTGTTAGCCAGAGTTATTTAAGTTAGAGTGAAGTAAAAGTGACAAGTAAATTCGTAACACGTATTTGTAAGTAGTTTTTCCTTATTTCTTAGCAATATTAAATAATTTTAAGTAACAGCGCGTTGCAGTTAATGCAAACAACAATTTAGAAAATTTATGAATAAGGGACAAATTATGTCTAACACAAATACTGGCACTGTAAAATGGTTTAACGAAGAGAAAGGTTTCGGCTTCATTTCTCAAGACAACGGCGGTGCTGACGTATTCGTACACTTCCGCGCTATCGCTTCAGAAGGCTTCAAAACTCTGAAAGAAGGCCAAAAGGTTACTTTCGAAGTTGAAAACGGTCAAAAAGGCCTACAAGCAGCAAACGTTGTTGCTCAATAATTAGCATTTAGCTAATAAAGAATTTTAAGGCGCTGATTTTTATCGGCGCTTTTTTGTATCTGCAATTTAATAGTCCGATTTCCCTCTCCCTTTCTCACTAAACCTCCCCTTTCCCTTAGTAACTCAATTATCACTAAACTTGATGTTTTATAAAGTTTTCATGTAATTAATCTTATAATATTTAAGGCAAATCATTAAAAAATCCGCTAACCTTAGTACTAAGTTAACTAGTGGTGTTTCAGTTTGCAGTAATAATAATGGATAAAGACGAATTTCAAAAATCGACCGCTAACTTAAAAAAAGCAGTCCCGCTAATGATGAAAAATCGCGTATCAACTACACCAGCGAATTATGCTTTGTGGTATACCTACGTAGACAACGCGATCCCCCAGCTCAATCAAGACATGGACAATGTTCTTGAGCAATATGGTATCTGCCCTCCTTCAGCCGGTGAACAACTCTACAATAATTACGTTGCGGCCAAGGCCGAAACCAACATGCGCGACCTCCGTGCAAGTATTGAAGTTCTGGTGACTGAAGTTGCCAGTTCAATGAACGATACCATCGCTGATACTTCAGCTTTTTCTGAAATGATTGATAAAAGCTTTGGTGAACTTTCCCAATTTGATAATGAGGGGATGTCTATCGATGAGGTAATGGGACTAGTTAGACACTTAGTTTCTGAATCTCGCGACATACGCCACTCAACTCAGTTTTTGAATTCTCAATTGAATAACGCTAGCTCTGAAATTGCGAAGCTTAAAAGTCAGTTAATGGAAGTTCAAAAAGATGCGATGTTTGACAGCTTATCAAGCTTATACAATCGACGCTCTTTTGATAACGATTTAAGAACTCTCTGTGAAACAAATCAAACTATGTGTTTGATTTTACTTGATATCGATTATTTCAAGAACTTCAACGATACCTATGGTCACCTATTTGGGGATACCGTAATAAAAAGCTTAGCAAGAAAGCTACAGCTAAGTTGTCGTGAAGGCATCACCGCGTATCGTTTTGGTGGCGAAGAGTTTGCACTGATTGTTCCAAACAAATCCTTACGTATCGCCCGCCAATTCGCTGAGACAAACCGACGCGCTATTGAAAAGCTTTCCATTAAAGATCGCAGAAGCGGACAACAAGTTGCGAATATCACCGCTTCCTTTGGCGTAACAGAATTCAAACCTGGTGACACTGCAGAGTCGCTAATCGACAAAGCCGATAAGCTCCTATATGAAGCGAAGTCTCTTGGACGAAACCGAGTAATGCCGCTCTAAATTAGAAATTAGAAGCGAGAAGTTACCTAAAGCATGAAAGTAAATTAGAGCAAAAGTTACATCGCTCTATTTGAACACAATACAAAAAGGCCGCTCTATTGAGCGGCCTTTTTACTTTCAATTTAAATATTGAAGCTGTAATCAAGTCGGTAGTCTTCACCACATTTCGATGTAAATTCTTTATCTTCACTGCACGCTTTTGGCTTACCTTTCTCGTCACCTCTTACTAAGCTGATCCAGTGACGCATTGCCGCCATGCTCGATTCAGTAGGGATTTGACTAAATGTCGTGCATGTTTCTAATTGAATGTCGGAAATATCAATCAGCTCTACACAGCCAGTGCCTTTATGGCAACCGAACATCACTTCAAGGTGACTACCACTTCCATCTTTAAATAGGATTGAATCAGGATCCGATTTCTCCCCCATGTAAGCAACAAAGTGTTTCGGGTGCTTCAGGCCACTATGCTGACCGTCTTTGAAGTAAGCCAGAATATGTCGGTAATCAATAACATAGCTGGTTACGTCTTGGTGTGAACCATTTTCTAGCGGGAAAAGTCTATCAAGCAGCTGTTTAGCTTTGATCTGCTTTTCATCTTGTCGATTAGAGCTGATAGTCTCTACGGCAAAGACTGCTTCAGCGATAAATGGTTTGTTTTGTTGTTCAATTTCTGTTTTATCGAAAGTAAGCATATTCATAGTCTTTCCCTCTTGACTAATTCGGTGACAATTCACCGTTTAATTCACTAGTTTTGCAGCGGCCAAGTTCCATTTTTACTTGTATGTTCTGCAGCTAGCCATCCAATTTTGTGTTCTAGAGCAATAATTCCAAACTGACTTTAAATTTGTTCGTCGTTTTGTGAATTGCTTAATATGTAGACTAGCGCTTTTTTGACTACAATTTCACAACAAAAATTTTACAATGTGAATTTTACAAAATGGCCCTGTCAAAAAGCTTAGTTCGTCAGTCTCATTTCTTAGGTACAAAGATACGTAACTTAAGGAAACGTAATCATCTCACGATGGAGGATTTGTCTGCCCGCTGTATCCGTATAAACCCCGAATACGCGCCATCGGTTTCCTACCTCTCGATGATTGAACGGGGGAAGCGCGTGCCAAGTATCGATATGCTTGAAGTGATTGCAGAAGTATTTCAGAAAGAACCAACTTGGTTTCTGGACGATGAGCCTGAGCAACAAGAAATCACACCAGACAAAGGGAATCGCGGCGGAATAAGTGGTATGGCGCTCGAGCCAAGCTTCTTGTTTTCCAACGATATTCTACAAATTGCTATTCCTGAGATGCTTTCTCAAACCGGTGTGACAGGCCGCCAGTTTGCCCATTTGTTGATTCGTGCTCACCAAGAAAGTAACCAAAATCACTTCCCAGATTTAGAACGAGCAGCTGAAGAAGTTGGGTTGAAGCGTCTAAATTTGAGTATCGAAGACTTAATCGATATCGCTAAAAGTCTTGGTATACAAATTCGCTGGGTAAAAAGAACACCACAAGATGTGGTCGACGAGCTGGGTATTAAAGCGAAGCAACTAGTCACCTCGTTCTTCGAACCTCCTAGTACTATCTTCCTTAACGAGATACTAAAAGAGTACCCGACTCGCCTTAAATATGACCTGTCTGTCTACATCGGCCACTGTATTTTGCACAGCAAAGAAGGCCTAAAAAGTGTGCTTTCTGTTGGCAATAATAATACTTGGGATGATAGTCAATCGGGGAACCCATCTTCCCAACTGAATTCTCAAGACATTTTACAAGCTTGGCGAGACTTCGAATCTAGCTTCTTCGCCGGCGCCCTTCTATGCCCTAAAGTGCCATTCAGACAACTGCTAGACCGCACCGGCTACGAGATTGACGTACATAAGCGAGCTGGCGTTTCACCGTCCGTAGCAATGCGTAGAATGACGGTCGTATCGCCTTACCCGCATTGGCACTACTTCGATGCTTACGGACCAGGAAAACTTAAGGCGGTATATCGCGGGAATGGGATCCCCCTACCTTGGGGCAACATGCGAGCGGTTGCGGACCCTTGTCAACATTGGGCGGTGCTAAGACGTCTTTCTGAACCAGTCGCGGGCAGTTCAGCGCAGATCTCAATACTCGATGTTGGTGACGAACCACGAATCTATTGTTGTGAATCCATCAATATGACAGACCCTGCGGGTAATAACCGAGTATTGTGCGCTGGTATCGACTTAAACCCAGCCATTGATGCGCAAGGTGGTAATGCTCGATCTATCGCTGAAGAGCTCAAAGCTTCTTGTGTAAGTAATGGTGGCTCAGTCGCGATTCCAAGAAGCATCAAAAAGGATCTAACCACCATCGCCAAGATCCTAAACATCAATTGGATCGAGCGTGGAATTGAAACAGAAGCCCGACTCATTTGTTCTCGTGGCGCAGCCTGTCCAAGACAACCTAGTTGCTACTCTAAATGCCAAGGCTAGCTCACAAGCATCCTTCTAGAGCTCACTGTGCCCTTTCAAGTCATCAGTTTTTAATATCGCGTTTTAAACTGGTGGCTTGGGTTAGCTTTATAGGTAACTGGGTAAACTACTGGTACATTTGCTCTCAATAACTTGAAAACTTAAACACCATTACTGAAATTTTGGCAAAAAAAAACCAATCACGAACTAGGTGATTGGCTATATATTTTTGTGAACAATTCAGGTTCACTAACAACGTCAGTTGGCTAGGTGACCCTCGGCTTAAGAAGGGTCATTTATATTAATGCACTATGCGTGCCAACTTTAAAACCACCATTTATTAGGCATTCAGGCGCTTATTGACCCAAATCCCCCCCAACAAATTTGCATTATGCAAATGCATTTTGCAACATAACCGATATTTGCTAGTGAGAAGGTTGTTATTATCTAACTTTATTTGATGTCCAATCCCCTTAGTTTTCAAACTCCGATAGCACGAAATCAATAAAACTCCTTACCTTAGCCGATACATGCTTTCGGCTTGGATACACCATGTGCAAATCGAGACGAAGTCGTGGGTAATCTGCAAATAGTTCAACCAAAGTACCATTCTGCAAATCGCCTTCCACATGAGAGATAGGGATGCGAGTGATACCTTGGCTAGCAACACACAAAGCTCGTTCAAGCTCCGGGCTGTTGGTTTTTACGCAGCTTTTGACGCGGACTGAAATGGGCTCTCCATCTAAATTAATGTATTCCCAAATATCAGGCTGCTTAGCCAAACTGTAATTAATCACTTTATGCTCTGTGAGTTCGCACGGTGATCTTGGATGTCCATAAGCCTTTAGGTACTCAGGTGTGGCAACGGTGACACCATACGACTCCATAATGAAACGGCTAACTAAACTTGAGTCCTCCAGTTTTTTAGAGGCACGAATAACAATATCAAAACCTTCTGACACCACGTCAACCATGCGATCGTTGAGCTCTAGTTCGAGTTCAATTTTAGGATAAGCCTGGGTAAACTTAGCTAAAACAGGCGCTAAGTTTGCTGTGCCAAAACTTACCGGGCAGCTCACACGTAACATCCCTTGAGGCTCTCCCTGCTGGCCTGTAACGCAGAGTTCAGCATTTAGTGCATCATCTATTATCTGAACGCTTTGCGCGTAATAGCTTTCGCCTTCAGGGGTTAAACTTAAAGTCCTCGTTGTACGGTGTAGCAAGCGAACGCCAAGTCGCTCTTCCAGCTTGTTTATTTCTTTACTGATATACGAAGTGGAATGCCCGGTGTTGTGTGCCGCTTTGGTGAAGCTGCCACTTTTCACCACCTCTGAGAAAATAATGATGCCATCGAGTAAATTTGTTTTCGTGTTCATCCTAGCCCTATACGAAATCCGCCTGTCACTGCCACTATATAAACAGAAAAAGGGATGCGCTTATATCATCCTTTAAGCACGACACCATAGCACACCCTATAAATCCATTTCATAATGGTAAATTCCGACATTTCATCACAACAAAAAAAGCGCATATCATAACGATATGCGCTTTTTTTGTGAGTAACTCTCTAGCAGCCTCCTAAGGGCTCTGCAGCTATCCGCTAACTAGCTAGATTGATTTCTTGAGCGTGGCTTCTTTGAACCATAACCTGAAGGTTGACGCTCTCCACCAGCGCGGTTGCCAGATTTAGGCTTACCAGCACCACTTCTACGTTTAAAGTTTTGGCCATTGTTCTTTACAGTTGCTTCTTCACCACCGACCGCGCCGTCTTTATTTCCTTTAGGTGCTGGCTTACGCTTAGGCGCTGAACCATTCCCCGCCACATGGCGCTTGTTCTTACCTGCTGGCTTATGACCACGTGCATTATCACCCGAACGCTGACCATCGGCATGCTCAGACTTTGGTTTCTTCGGCTTTTTAGGTTTCTTAGGTTTGATTGGACGCGTGTCTAAACGTGACTCAGGCAGCTTGTTCGTTGGTGTAAAACCTTCAAGTTCATGACGAACGAGCACTTGCTGGATCAAGCGCTCAATACCAAATAGCTCTGAAGCTTCGTCAGCGCTCACCAATGAAATGGCTTTGCCAGCTTCACCCGCACGTCCTGTACGACCAATACGGTGAACATAATCTTCTGATACATGCGGTAAGTCGAAGTTAACAACTTGAGGTAACTGCGGGATATCAATACCACGCGCTGCAATATCGGTAGCCACTAACACACGAACCTGACCCGTTTTAAAATTTTCTAGCGCTTTGGTTCTCGCGCCTTGGCTCTTGTTGCCGTGAATAGGAGCTGAAGTAATACCTTGATCTTCTAAGTAGCGAGATAAACGGTTTGCACCGTGTTTAGTCTTACTAAATACCAAAACTTGATGCCAATCGTTATCTTTGATCAGCTTCGCCAGCATTGGGCCCTTTTTCTTTTTGTCCGCAGGATAAATACTCTGTTCAACCGTTTTCGCAGTTGAGTTAGCTGGGTTAACTGAAATCTCAACAGGGTTGTTCACCAGCCCTTTTGCTAGGCTACGAATATCATCAGAAAACGTTGCAGAGAATAGTAGGTTTTGACGCTTCTTAGGTAAGAAAGCTAAGATCTTACGGATGTCACGAATAAAGCCCATGTCTAGCATGCGATCGGCTTCATCTAAGACTAGAATTTCGAGTTGATCGAAACGTACTGCGTTTTGATTGTAGAGATCCAATAAACGGCCTGGTGTTGCCACAAGTACGTCGCTACCTTTACGCAATTTTTGCATTTGAGGGTTAATCTTAACACCACCAAACACTACGCTAGATGTCAGCGGTAAGTTCAAACCATACTTCACAACACTGCCATTTACTTGTGCAGCTAATTCGCGAGTTGGAGTCAGAACTAAAGCACGTACCTGGTTTTGGCGAACACGTGGGCCTTTAGACAACATTTCCAGAATAGGTAATGTAAAGCCCGCCGTTTTACCTGTACCCGTTTGGGCCGCAGCCATCACATCTTTGCCTTGCAGAACCGCTGGAATAGCTTTCTCTTGGATTGGCGATGGCTTGTCGTAACCTTGCTCTTCAATTGCTTTAAGGATTGGAGCAGAAAGGCCCAAAGAGGTAAAACTCATAGATATATTTCTCAATTTAATAACAATAAAGTAAAGCTGTAAAAATGACTCAGTAGAAAACACAGCTTCAAACATTCGCTTTCTTGAGCGAAGCGCGACATTCTGAGGCTTTTCCCCAGATACAGCAACCAAATTCTACACTTAGCGCTGAATCGCCCTTACCCCACGTTTTTCAGCATACATTTTCTCGTCGGCCATCTTTAGTAACGAATCCACATCTCGCAGATTCGAATTGTAAGTCGCCCATCCCACGCTAACTTCAAGGTAAATCAAATGCTGTTCATATATCACTGGCGTGCTACAAATGGCTTTCTGTAATTCTAGGTTAATAACCGAAACGTTATCGTCATCGATGATCCTAGGCAACAGAATGAGGAATTCATCGCCACCAATCCGTGCAACAATGTCTGAACTTCTCAACACGTTTTTAATCCGCTCCGCACACGCAATCAGCACCTTGTCCCCTGCTGCGTGTCCGTAGGTATCGTTGATGACTTTAAATTTATCGAGATCGATATTCAGTACAGCAAATCGCTCAGTCCCGAAACGTTTGGCGTGATCAAACAATTGATTCAAGCTGTACATGAAATAACGGCGGTTAGGCAATTTCGTCAACGCGTCATGCAGAGAACGGCTATGGGCAATGCTATAGAGCCTGAATATCATCATGAAAGCGGCTACAAGGAGCAACAGCACCGGATAGCCGATCAGATAAACAATATAGACACGATACCAAGCAACGTCAGCGAGAATGTCCTTATCCATCGACACCGCTAAACTCCAACCACCATAAGGGAAGTTTACTTTTTCTGTCGCAAACGCATTATCGAAGATCTTTTTTGAACCATAGAAAATAGGGCCATTCTGTCCAGAACTGTCTTGCCCTCGAATACCTAAAAGATACTTATGTTCAAAGGCACCAACACCAACCTCATTAAACAACGAATCCAAATCTATCACTGCACTGCATACCCCCCAATATTGGAGATTAAAAGGCGGATCGATAAAGATAGGTAAACGGGCAATGAGACCTCGTCCCCCTTGGACTAGATTGACCGGACCAGCTATGAAAATTTGCTCAATCTTTTTGGCCATTTGTACCGTCGCCCACTGTTCGGGCACTTTACGGTAATCCAAGCCGAGCGCGCGTTCATTGCCTCTCAGCGGATAGATAAAATTGATTTTGTCGTCTTTGGCTAAGCCAATCACTTTCACATGAGTTCCTTCGCGAATAACGCTAGCCGCGATCTTTTCCCACTCACTGAAGCTGGAATCAGGATTTACAGTCACTAAGGTCGAAAGGCTATTGATCACATAAATGTCAGCCACAATCGCAGCTTCCAATTTAGATCGGATCACAGATAAATGTTTTTTGGCGACGGATACAGACTGGTTTTCAAGAAAAGCGATTTGATTTCGATGAAGAACTTCGATCATTCCACCGGCGAGCAACACAAAAACTAACAACAATAGGTTAATGGACCATTGTTTGCTCGATAGGTTTAGCATTCAATATCCTCTAATAATAACGATATTTTTCTTATTATGCGCTTAGCAAGTTATTTATCATTAAGGATAAACCATAAGCCTGCGTTGTTCATGGTTTTGATTAATTCTTTCTCTAAATGTGACATCGCAAATGAAAGCAGTTTCGCTGTTTACAATTAAATTTGATATGAAGTGATTCTCTCTCGTAACCATTTGTGTGCCGGGCTAAATTGGGTTCGAGAATGCCAAATCATATGCTGCTCTACTGGAAAAGTTTCAAAAGGCAATTCTAGGACGTTCAAGCCGAACCGAGAGGCATAGCGATTGGCTAAGCTGCGAGTAATGGTTCCAATACAATCAGATGTTGACACTAAAGCCATCATCGACATCATTGAGTCGCATTCCGCACCGACTTTCCTCTCTAGCAATGATTCTTTGGTAAAGACATCCGCTGCATATTTATTAGATCGACGTAAACGCAAAGTAATATGGGTTTCTTGGTAAAACTCTGATTGAGAAATCGCATTGACTATCCGAGGATGCCCCTCACGTGCCACGACTACGATTTCATCTCTAAACAAAGATTGCGTTTTGTAGGCAGCCCCGAGGTTGGGCTGTAAGTCGATTGCGAGATCCGCTTTTTGCATGCTCAATTGCTGCAGCATTTTCTCTTCATCACTCGGTGCGATAGCAAACTGAATGGTCACATTCCCTAAATGTAGATCCGCCTCCACTAAGGGCTGATAGTTAACCAAGGCCATTTCGTTTACTAGCACTTTAAATACCTTAGGGCGAGATGGATCGAATTGTTTGATATTGCCCAGAGCGCTATCAATCTCTCCAAACGCTGGGCCTATTTCATTGGCCAATTGGGTAGCCACATGTGTTGGTGAAATCCCACGCCCTTCTCGGACAAACAACTCGGCCTTCAGTTGATCTTGCAAACGTTTAAGCGCACCACTGACACCAGGTTGCGTCATCTCTAGCGATTCGGCCGCGCGAGTGATCGATCGTAAACGAAAGACCTCTAAGAATACGGTGAGTAAGTTTAAGTCTAGACGATTTCGAGTTTGTTCAGTCATAACACATAGCCATTAGTTATGTTTAATATAAACCTTACTTTATTTTTGGCTATGTGTCATTTGGTTAAAGTGGGCTCAACGAAACAAGAGACCCAACTGAGGTAACTATGACCACTCTACTTAAAAACCAAAAAGCGACATTGGCACTGGCAGTAATTTTTGCATTCCCGGTATCCGCCGCTAATCACGACCATGACCATGTACACGGAGAGTTAGAAGTCAACGGTAAAGCCGCCACCTCACACACCATCGAATCAAACAAGGCGTTTAGCCAAACACTAAACTGGCAAGACCGCGACGCTTTTGAACGCAACAACAAAGGGTTAATCAAACCACTGAACCAAGAGTCTCTGGATATCATGCGTTCAAACTACGACTTCATCAGCCAAGATGAAATCGCAGATTCAGTTAACCCATCTTTATACCGTCAGGCTCAAGTAAACAACACCGCTTCAGGCCTCTACGAAGTTCGTGAGGGAATTTACCAAGTTCGCGGTACTGACTTATCCAATATCACTTTCATTCGCAGTGACTCCGGCTGGATCGTTTACGACGTATTGCTGACTAAACAGGCGGCAGAAACATCGACCAAGTTCTTCTTGGAAAATGTCCCTGAAGGCGGAGATCTACCAATAGTTGCGATGATTTATTCGCACAGCCATGCTGATCACTTTGGTGGCTCTCGTGCCATTCAAGAGATGTTCCCAGAGATAACCGTCTACGCTCCAAACAACATGACTAAAGAAACGGTCGATGAGAACGTATTAGCGGGTAATGCTATGTCTCGTCGAACGGCTTACCAATACGGCGCAACACTCGGTGCGCACGATCACGGGATTGTGGACGCGGGGCTAGGTAAAGCGATTTCTAAAGGTGACATCACCTACGTCAAGCCAGACATCAAGTTGAATACCAAAGAGAAGTTCGAAACGCTAACCATAGACGGCGTAGAAATGGTGTTCATTGACACAGCAGGCACTGAGGCGCCTTCAGGTATGGCGACATTCATTCCATCCATGAACGCCCTTTGGACTGGCGAAATGATGTATCACGGAATGCACAATATCTACACACTACGCGGCGCAAAAGTTCGTGATGCGTTGAAATGGTCGAAAGACATCAACGAAATGATCAATGCATGGGGCAGCGATATCGACGTCTTGTTTGGTTCTCACTCATCACCAATCTGGGGGAATGAAGAAGTTACCGACTTTATGAAGATGCAGCGCGACAACTATGGCTTCGTTCATAACCAAACATTACGTTTAGCCAATAACGGAGTTGTATTGCAAGACATTGGCGATGCGGTAGTCGAAGCGCTGCCGGATTCTATCCAGCAAGCTTGGCATACCAATGGCTACCACGGTTCATACAGCCACAATGCGAAAGCGGTATACAACATGTACCTAGGTTACTTTGATATGAACCCCGCGAACTTAAACCCATTACCAACAGATCAAGAAGCCGCAAAATTTGTTGATTACATGGGGGGTAGCGAAGTGATTGTTGAGAAAGCACAAGCCGACTTTGAAAAAGGCGAATATCGTTTCGTTGCAACAGTGCTTAACAAAGTCGTAAATGCGGAACCAGAAAACGACGAGGCTCGTAAGCTTTTGGCCGACACTTATGAACAACTAGGCTATCAATCTGAAACGATGGGCTGGAGAAACACCTACCTAACGGGTGCGCAAGAGCTACGTGTCGGTACGTTACCAGGCACACCAAAAACGGCGTCTCCTGATGTACTCGCTGAAATGTCTATCACTAACTTGCTTGATTACATGGCAGTAAAAGTAGATTCAACCATTGCACAACATACTCCGTTTACCTTAAACGTAGTGATTCCAGATTTAGATGAAACGTATTTCGTAGAAATGTCTAACGGTAACTTAAACAATGGCTTAGTCGATAAGATTCGTGACGCAGAGGCAACCTTGTACATCAACAAATCGGATGTCACAAAGATTCTGCTTGGCAAAACTTCGCTAAAAGATTTGTTAGAAACCAAACAAGCTGGCATTAAAGGCGACGCAAGTGTCTTTGAAAAACTGGCCGCGGCTTCTATTGAATTTGATAGCGCATTCGAAATCGTGCCTCGCCCAATGAAAGGTCACGAAGTGGATGCTCACCTTTACCACCTAGATAGTGATAACCACAAACACTAAAATCGTTCACTTAAACCAAGAAAAAGGGCCGTTTGGCCCTTTTTTAATGCTTAAGCTACTTCAATATATTACCCTTAATTTATTAACTCTTACGCGGTTCTGACGCTAGCCTTACACGAATGACAGGTTTGGGTGATAACTTGCAACGCTCATATTCATTGGTTCGGTGTCTATAACATGAAACTAACAAAACTAACTCTGTGCCTTTTACTTGGCGCCACCGCCTCTTTTGGTTCGTTCGCCAAAAATGATTCCAATTCTTCCTTTAGCTTCGAGCAGTCGGCTGACGTCATTCGCCAAACCTATGAAAGCCAACTTTTTACATTACCTGCCTTCAAAGAAGGCCATTACGGCCTAAGAATGTTTCGCCAAACCGAAGATGAAAAATATTCGGCAGCGGTGTGGAGCGACATGGCTCGTGTCGCGAGTCGTTTAAATCGCTTCTCTGAAGAAATTAACACCCAAGAGCAGATCGTCTTGTATTCAGAAAAAAGATTGTCAGCTTATATTGGTGATGATGACGAGCGAAGTGTACGACGCTACAACGTTACAAAGCACATGCCAGAATACCTTTACCTTGGTGTTGACCTGCTAGGTTCAATGGCTCGTGCGAACGAATACGAATTAAAGCACCAAGATGATAAACAGCTTCGTGAAATCATTCGCCGCTACGATTTTTCTCGCTACGCGACGGATCATGAAATGATCAAAGCGTGGGCCGCTCAACTGGCTAACCAAGTCTATTGGCTAAGACAGCTAGGTGAGCAAGATGTAGTGTCTGAGTTTACTGAGGCTTTCAAAGCTGCTTACCCAGATAGCGAAGACAAAAAGCTTTCGAAGCAGCAATTTGGTAACAAGCTCTATGGTATGACTCACATCATCTTTGGCGACTCTGAATACTACCAACATCAAGTAAGCGAAGAAAAACATCAGTGGATCTACGATTACTTCCGCGCCAACATCGACACTATTTTGCTACGCGCAAAGGAAGATGTCATTGCTGAAGTCGGGATTACGTTCCTACTTGCAGGACTTGAAGATGATCCAGTTGTGCAGAAGACCCGTCAAGCGATTCAAGCATCAATCGATAAAGAACAAGGTATGATCCCATCGGTAACTGGTGATTTCGACCTTACTTACGGTGAGCACCGCAACGTATTGGCGATCATGTTACTTGACTGGCAAGAAGTGAACGAAGCGCCAACGTTTGATCAGCACCCTAAGGTATTCTCAAATCTGCCTTACGGTTTGGTTCCAAGAATCGAAGACGAATAGTCCATCAAGGTTAGACTCAGATTCACTAACCGTGTTTAATAAAAAGCCCTTTGATACACAGCATATCAAAGGGCTTTACTTTATGTTTTCAAATCATTCTAAAGTCTAAATTCTGCTGCTATGTCGAAACTTAGTACCTAAATTTCTCGATTTCAGTGTTTAGGCTATCTGCTTGGCGAGATAAACCACCTAGTACTTCATCTACATCATTCACTTGCGCTGACACTTCAGAAGATGCATCGGCAATGGAAGTAATACTGCTGCTTATTTCATCGGTTACCGCTTTCTGCTCCTCAGTCGCTGCCGCGATTTGAACATTCATTTCATTTAGCTCTGTCAGCATACCTACGATCTGAGACAGCATTTCGGTGTTTTGACCACAAGTTTCTACCCCTTTGATCACCGAGCTATTCGCATTTTCTATCCCTTTCGATACACTAGCCGTTTCTTTTTGCAGCGCTTCGATCTTCGCTCGGATTTCTTCCGTAGAATCTTGGGTACGGCTCGCAAGTGATCGCACTTCATCGGCTACCACAGCAAACCCGCGGCCTTGCTCCCCAGCTCGGGCTGCTTCTATTGCGGCATTCAGTGCGAGCAAGTTAGTTTGCTCAGCAATCCCCTGAATCACGTCCAGCACTTCTGCAATAGAGTTACTTTCACTGTGTAAGCGTTCAATGGCTTCTACCGCGATTTGCATTTGTGCATTAATCTCTGACATCTCTGTCCCCAGAGACTCGCCCACTTCTTTACTTTGAGTACCCGTGTCATTCGCCATTTTCACCGAGTCTGCCGCTCGGTTCGCAAACTGCGCCACTTCCGAAATAGACGCGCTCATTTCGTTAACGGCCGTCGCAACAGAATCCGTTCGGTGACTTTGTTCAGCAACGGCATTACGGGTGCTGTTCATATTCTCAGACATCGATTGAGTATTCTGATTCAAGGTATCCGTTGCGGTAGCAAACTCAGTGATCATTCCTTGTAACTGTTCAAACAAGTTATTCAAAGAATTAGACAAGTCTGTCATCTCATCTTTCCCGTGGACGTCCAACCTTGAAGTTAAATCATTATTTGCACTGATCGCCTGAACTTTGGTTGATGCCAAGCGAATTGGCCGAGAAATACTGCTCCCGACTATGTATGAGAACACCACAGCAACCGCCATGATCACCACAATACTGATCACCACTGTGGTGAATACCGATTGATTGAGTACCGCAATATCCGCCAAGGCTTCTGCTTCATCAATCTCAGTCAAGATCGCCCATTTCAAGCCAGCGGCATCAATTGGAGCGTACGCTGATAGAACAGGAACGCCTCGATAGTCATTCACAACCTGGACACCACTTTGCCCCGAAATGGCTCTTTCAGCAGTTACTGATTTAACCGGTTGAAAGCCTACTGAAGAGCCCTTACCTTTAATGTTGTCGAGTACAGAATTTGGGATCCCAGCCCCTTGAAGCGCCGTTAGATAGTCAGCTTGATTTTCCAGTAAGAAACGAGATTGGCTTCGCATCAACATATCGGGCCCAATAAGATACGCTTCCCCGCTCTCCCCTAACCCGGCGACCTGCCAGTTTTCTTCAAAGGTCATAATGCTATTGATCGCGTCCACCGGCATTTGGAAAACTAAAACACCAATCTTAGTTCCGTGATCAAACACTGGGGCAGCAATAAACGATGCCGCCGCTTCATAGGAAGGATAATAAGGATAAAAATCTTCTAGGTGATATTGGTCTTTACTTAGCCCTCGCGCCTGTTTATAGGCCGTTGCCAAACCGCTTGAGCTGTATGGGCCGGACATTAGGTTAGTACCAAAATCCAGCTCCTTGAAAACGGAATAAACCACGTTACCTTCTAAATCTACTAAAAAGATATCGTAGTAACCGAAAGCTTCAAGGAAGTGACGAATAGGCCCATGATATTCCTTATGAACCTCGTCGTATTCGGTATTTAGGCTGTCATAATCAAGAAGGTGTTTTTCGCCCAAAGGATTCTGGTTCACACCGATATAGCGCGCTTGAAGGGCTTTCCCTATGGGAGAAACCTGACGCAATCGGTCGGATTCATTCGCCGACGCGTTACCATTTCGCTCACGATAAGTCGCACCAAACTGGCTAGAGTAGTAATTCTCTAGTTGACGAATATCACCACTGCTCACTCGGTTAACAGGATATTCGTTAAAGGCTTTAGTGAAATACATCAAGGCTTGTTCTGTGGCATGGTCATCAGCCAAAGTTTCAACTTGGAAGTGAATGAGATCGAAGTAGCGCTCGATTTCGTTTTTCTTAATTTCCCGAACAGATAGAAGTTGGTCTGAAGCTCGTTGGTACAGCGCACTTTCCGAAAGCCCAGAAGCCTTCCACCCAACAAATCCACCACTTACTACTACCCCAATCGCACATAAGGCTGTGCATGCTAATATTATTTTTGTTGCAATCTTCATCTGAACCCTCCCAGTAAATACTGAGCCTTTCTATTACGACCTAAGCGATGCAACACGCACCAAAGTAACTAGGCCATATGAATTCCTTTTGATAGCTTGATCACATTTTAGACCACTAATAATGAGTTATCGATTAATAAGGGGAATTCTTCAAGAAATGATTTGCTGAGCAGGTCATTGAACATCATCGCCTTAGCGATATGTGTGACGAAATATAACCTTATTCATGACAGCGTTATTTTCATGTTTAAATAAACACTCATATTCATATAGTTATCACGGTAACCATTCTTTTACTAAGGGGAAGTACTTGGAGGTTTGGCGACTTCACCGTTCAGCAGAGGCATACCAAAAAAGCCAATTGTTAACTGATATGCACGTTACCCAACCAAATTCAGTAACAATATACTTATTGCCACGCAATGATTATTGGCTGACCGTAATACGCACTCTCAACGCCATGAGAGCTTTCTACCGCGAAAATAGAATAGATTGGTCGTGATGGTAAACTCAATATCGAACTGATGTGATCACTGGGTGACGAAATATTCCGTAGAAATGACGTAAAACGCTTCGGATATTAGCGACACAAATTAGAAATCAGTGTCGCAATCGATTAAATAACCACCATGCTGATTTAATCACAAATTCAAACAGCAAAAAGGCGATATATGTCGCCTGTTTTCATAGATGTATAGATATATGTATACAAAGTGAAGTATGATTGTTTCATCAATGAATTGAATTAGTACAAGGCCACGGAGCTGTATGGCGAATCTAAAAAACTCAGTCAGCAAAAATATCAAAACGAAAGTCGCAGGACAGACGCAAGACGACGTCGTATATTGTCATATTTTTGATGCCATTCTAGAGCAACGGCTACCACCAGCGACCAAGCTGAGTGAAGAAGCGCTTGCTGAAATCTTCGGTGTAAGCAGAACCATTATTCGTAGAGCCTTACTACGCCTATCACTTGAACAGGTCGTCGTGATTCGCCCGAACCGCGGTGCAATGGTTGCTGCGCCTACTGTCGATGAAGCGAAGCAGATTTTTAAAGCACGTGAAGTCATGGAAATTGCCATCACTGAGTTAGCGGTTCAGAATGCGACTAAAGCGCAAATCGACGAGTGCCGTAAGCTTGTGGTGAAAGAGAACCAAGCCTTTGACCACGGTGACTACGGAAGCGGCCTACGTCTCTCTGGTGAGTTCCACATTAAACTGGCTGAAATGGCCGAGAATGCACCACTGTTAGCTTTTCAACGCAGCCTAGTATCCCAAACCTCTTTGCTTATCGCCCAATACGAAACTGGCAACAACTCCAATTGTTCGTTAGATGAGCACACCATTTTATTGGATGCGATTGAAGCTGGTGACACCGCGAAAGCCATTGAATTGATGCAAGAACACTTAGACCATATTCGTTCTAAGTTGAACTTGGATGGCAGCACCGCCTCTAACGATTTACATGTCGTATTTTCAGACCTACTCAAAAGCAAATCATAAAATCTGATTACATAACAACAATTAAGCCCTGTGTTCTAGTCATAGAACACAGGGCTTTTGTTATCGGTCTTGCGAATTTAACGCTCTATTTTGTAGCGTTTTAATGTAGCTTCGCTAAGATCTGGTACTTCGATATTCCAAGGGCTAAGTACGCCTTGTAGGTAATTGGGTTGTGCGAAGACTTTAAGCGCTGCTTGGTTAAACTTTTTCACCAAGCTCACATCAGTATAAGCGCGCGGGAACACTAAAAAATACATCACAGGTTTATGACGCCATGCGTAACGAATTCCAGTAACCCCAAATTGCTCAGCTCGAAACTCAACCAATGCTTTGTTGCTGTAATAACTGCTGATCCTGTCTGCTGCGAGCATTTGTACTAGCTGCCCATTAGCGTCGGTTTTCTTAAAAATCCTCAATGGGTTAAGCCCTTGAATAAGCATGTCATTCCTTAGCCCTTCAAGAGAAATTAAGGTCATTGAAGGCGTGAAGGCTGCGACTTGATATCCTTGTAAGTCATTGATTCCATTAACCACAATCTCGTTATTCTCTGACACAAATAACCCGTACTCGCTTAACATGAATGGGACAGAATAGTGGTATTCTTGAGAACGTTTTTGTGTCCACCCATAGGGAAACCCGGCGTCCACTTCACCGCCTTCAACTTGCAGTTTTGAACGTCTATTAGGTGCCACGCTTAAGTGGCAAGTTTGGCTAAGCTCTCGGCATATATCATCGATAATGATTCGAAAAGGACCACCGACCTCACCATTTGGCAGTTTTTGAACAAACGGAGGGAAATCATGCACAGAAATCTCCAACGCATAGCTCTTCTGTAGCAACCCGCTGCTCAAAAACCCCAACACACCAAACGCAACTAGTTTCTTTACAATTCGCATAGACTCAAACCAATGATTCAGCTCATTTATCTATAGTAGATAACGATTTCAAGTTCGAAAAGCTCACACAAAATAAATTGTATACAATATTGTTTTCAATTTTAAAAATTTTACGTATTTTTTTTCAATTTGTCACCACCCACAAAGCTCTATATAAAACAAACACTTAAGCAACACTTTAATCTGCATACAAAAGATAGCTGGCGACCCATGTTGCACAATTGTAAATAATTAGTTGACCTAAAGGTCAAGATGACTAATTATTGACCCAAAGGTCAGAAAAATTCTAACCAGCTAATAATAACTGAATCAATGTGTCGATATACAAGGAGGTCTCTTGATTACTTTCTTACTCAATCAAGAAATAAGACATGAAGATAATCTGTCACCCAACATGACAGTACTGAATTACCTTCGTACTCAAATAAACAAAACAGGTACGAAAGAAGGTTGTGGTTCTGGCGATTGCGGTGCATGTACTGTGGTATTGGGCGAAGTCGTTGATGGTCAACTTCAATACCGCTCGGTGAACTCGTGTCTTACTTTCGTTTCAGCGCTTCACGGTAAGCAGCTGATCACGGTAGAAGATTTACAAAACAAAGATCGTTCTTTGCACCCTGTGCAAAAAGCGGTGGTAGATTTTCACGGTTCACAATGTGGTTACTGTACTCCGGGCTTCATCATGTCGATGTTTGCACTAGGCAAAAATAAGCCAGATGCAAGCAAAGAAGACGTCATGGAATCGCTGGCTGGTAACTTATGTCGTTGTACTGGTTACCGCCCAATTGTTGATGCAGCAATGTCACTGTCATCTGAAAAACCACTACTGGATCAGTTTGCGGAATTAGAACGCAACACGATTGAGAAGCTAGAAAGCATTCAAGACACAGAAGCGAGCCTACGCCAAGGTCACCTTACAGCGTTTTCTCCAAAGAGCACTGACGAGCTAGCCAAGCTTTTCAAGGCTCACCCTAACGCTAAATTAGTGGCTGGTGGTACAGACTTGGCCCTTGAAGTTACGCAATTCCATCGTGAAATCGAAACATTGATCAGCGTAAACCTTGTTGAAGATATGAAGGTTTGCAAAGAAACCGACACAGATTTAATCATTGGTGCGAACTTACCAATCAGTGACTCTTACTCACTGTTGAAAAAGTACTACCCAGATTTTGGCGAATTACTACACCGCTTTGCGTCACTGCAAGTACGTAACCAAGGTACTATCGGCGGTAACGTTGCAAACGCCTCGCCAATCGGTGACACGCCTCCACTACTGATTGCGCTTAACGCAAGCATCAAGCTTCGCTGTGGTGATGAGTCTCGTACAATGCCAATTGAAGATTACTTCATTAGCTACAAAGTAACGGCTCAAAAAGAAAGCGAATTCATTGAGCAAATCATCATTCCAAAACCAGCACAAGACAGTTTCCGTGCTTACAAGCTTTCTAAGCGTTTAGATGATGATATTTCAGCAGTTTGTGGTGCATTTGATATCAAAGTTGAAGACAACAAGGTCGTCAGCGCACGCATTGCCTTCGGTGGTATGGCTGCAACGCCAAAACGTGCGACTCGCTGTGAAAATGTATTACTAGGTAAAGCGTGGACAGAAGCTAATATTAAAGAAGCAATGCAAGAGCTTTACAGCGACTTTGAACCATTGTCTGACTTCCGTGCCAGCCAAGAATATCGCTCGCTATCGGCAGCAAATATGCTACGCCGCTACTTCATTGAACAATCAAACAAGAACAATCAAATTGAAACAAGGGTAACGTCTTATGTCTAACGCGAATCACAATGCGATGAGCCACGAAGAGATGGTTGCCATTGCTAAGAAAGATCTAAAAACTGGCGTGGGTAAAAGTGTTAAACACGACAGTGCTGCGAAACAAGTAACTGGTGAAGCCGTCTACATCGATGACCGTTTGGAATTCCCAAATCAGCTACACGTTTACGCACGTCTAAGCACGCAAGCGCACGCAAAAATCACGAAAATTGATGTGTCTCCTTGTTATGAATTCGAAGGCGTTGCCATCGTTATTCAAGCAGAAGATGTACCAGGTCAACTAGACATCGGTGCTATCTTACCGGGCGATCCACTTCTGGCTGACGGCAAAGTAGAATACTACGGCCAACCAGTGTTAGCAGTTGCAGCAAACGACTTAGAAACCGCTCGCAAAGCCGCTCACGCTGCTGTGATTGAGTACGAAGAGCTTCCTGCGATTCTTGATGTAAAAGAAGCCCTAGCGAAAGAACACTTCGTTACTGAAAGTCACACTCAACAACGTGGCGACTCTAAACAAGCGCTTGCCAATGCAAAACACGTGTTAAGCGGTGACCTAGAAATCGGTGGTCAAGAGCACTTCTACCTAGAAACTCAAACCAGTAGCGTTATGCCAACGGAAGACGGCGGCATGATCGTATACACCTCAACGCAAAACCCGACTGAAGTACAAAAGTTAGTTTCTGAAGTTATCGGCGTTCCAATGCACAAAGTGGTCATTGACATGCGTCGTATGGGTGGTGGTTTCGGTGGTAAAGAAACACAGGCTGCTTCTCCAGCATGTATGGCGGCAGTCGTGGCTCGCCTGACTGGTCGCCCAACTAAAATGCGTTTACTACGTAACGAAGATATGCAGCAGACAGGTAAGCGTCACCCATTCTACAACCAATATACGGTTGGTTTTGATGACAATGGCGTGATTCAAGGTGCCGACATCATGGTGGCAGGTAACTGTGGTTACTCCCCTGACCTATCCAGCTCGATTGTCGACCGTGCAATGTTTCACTCAGACAACGCATATTACCTAGGTGATGCGACGGTAACAGGCCATCGCTGTAAGACCAACACAGCGTCTAACACTGCTTACCGTGGTTTCGGTGGCCCTCAAGGCATGATGACGATTGAACACATCATGGATGAGATCGCACGTTACCTGAAAAAAGATCCTTTGGAAGTACGTAAGGCGAACTACTACGGCGGTGAAGGCCGCAACGTGACCCACTACTACCAAACCGTTGAAGACAACTTTCTTCCTGAGATTACTGAACAACTTGAAAAAAGCAGTGACTACCACGCTCGTCGTAAAGAAATTGCTGAATTCAACAAGCAAAGCCCAATTCTTAAGAAAGGCCTAGCAATCACACCTGTGAAGTTTGGTATCTCATTTACTGCGACTTTCTTGAACCAGGCTGGCGCGCTAATCCATATCTATACCGATGGTAGTATCCACTTGAACCACGGTGGTACGGAGATGGGTCAAGGCTTGAACATCAAAGTTGCACAAATCGTTGCAGAGGAGTTCCAAGTCGATGTCGAACGTATCCAGATCACCGCTACAAACACAGACAAAGTTCCGAACACATCACCAACCGCAGCCTCATCGGGCGCCGACCTCAACGGTAAGGCCGCGCAAAACGCAGCGTTAACGATTAAGCAGCGTTTGATTGATTTTGCTTCTGCACACTTCAAAGTGTCTCCAGAGGAAGTCGTGTTCAAGAACGGTATGATTCAAATTCGTGATGAAATCATGACATTTGACGCCTTTGTTCAACTGGCTTGGTTCAACCAAATTTCGCTATCGAGCACTGGTTTCTACCGCACGCCGAAGATCTTCTACGATCACGAGAAAGCACGCGGTCGTCCGTTCTACTACTACGCGTACGGCGCGTCATGTTCAGAAGTTATCGTTGATACGTTAACGGGTGAGAACAAGATCCTTCGTGTCGACATCTTGCATGATGTAGGCGCATCACTGAACCCAGCGATTGATATCGGTCAAGTTGAAGGTGGCTTTGTTCAGGGTGCAGGTTGGTTAACAACGGAAGAACTGGTATGGAACGAACAAGGTCGATTAATGACTAACGGCCCTGCAAGCTACAAGATCCCAGCGATTGCAGATATGCCAATTGATTTCAGAACACACCTTCTAGAAAACCGCAGTAACCCTGAAGATACGGTATTCAACTCGAAAGCCGTGGGTGAGCCGCCGTTCATGCTTGGTATGTCGGTTTGGAGCGCATTGAAAGATGCTATCGCTTCTGTCGCTGTAGACGGTGCGATTCCTAAGCTAAACACACCAGCAACACCTGAACGCGTGCTTATGGCGATTCAAGAAGTCACTGAAACCGAGACTGCATCGGCAGACGCAAAATCAGAGACCGCTTAAATGACATGTGCCATTTAAGCACAAGCAATAAATTAAGGTAAAAGCAATAAGTAAAGCCAACCTGATTCACTCAGTAACACGAAACAGGTTGGCGACAAGAAGCATTAAGTCGGAGCTTTTGGAGGGAATATGTTTAAGGATAATTGGATTCACGAACTGGCTAAGCTTGAAGAAAATTATGAGCCGTGTGTGATGGTAACCGTGCTAGAAGATCGAGGCTCAGTACCTCGTGATGCTGGTACTAAAATGTTGGTCACACGTGATCGCATTATCGCTACCATTGGTGGTGGTCACCTTGAACATGTCGCTACGAAAATGGCTCGTGAAATGCTCATCGCTAGCGAAAAAGCCCTCAAAGTAGAACGCTTCAACTTAGGCGCTCGTTTAGGTCAATGTTGTGGCGGAATGGCCACTCTTAGCTTTGAACCTATCGGCACCCAACAAAACCACTTGGTGCTATTTGGTGCCGGCCATGTTGCCAAAGCGCTACTGCATATTGTTTCTACCCTACCTTTCCGCGTGACTTGGATTGACGAGCGTGATGAAGTTTTTCCAGAAGAACTCCCACAAGGTGTGAAGAAGTTAGTGACTGACGATCCTGTATCAGAAGTCAAACATATGCCACCTAACAGTTATTACCTCGTCATGACCCACAACCACCAGCTCGATTTTGACCTGACACGCGCGATTATTGACCGCGAAGACAGCTGTTATTTCGGCATGATTGGTTCGCTAACTAAACGCAAGAAATTCGATTTCCGTTTAGAGCAACGTGGTTATAGCCAAGAACAAATCAACACAATGCTTTGCCCTATTGGCATAAGCGCGGTCAATGGAAAACACCCTGCCGAGATAGCTGTATCGGTTGCGGGTGAACTGATCGCACACTATCAGGGTCGGGAACTTGAACAAAAGCGCCCAACCAAAGAACATCAGTCGGCTGACTACGATCAATCGACATCAGCGAATAAACAGAGCGACATAAGCGAATCACAATTAGAAGAGAAAATCGCTTAACTAAGCCAATAACCTCAAACGTTATTCGCCTAAAACAGTCGCTGCGCTTCAAAGGCCATAATGTCATTGAAGTAATCAAAAGGAAGTAAACATGACAACGCAACGCAAAGCTTATCGCGCCAATATTCTTCACAGCGTAGCCGACCCAAAGGATGTCGGTATCGAAGAATCGTATGAATATTTTGAAGACGGGGTAATGGTCGTTGAAAACGGTCACATCGTTGATTTGGGCAATGCCGATGAAGTGCTTGCTCGTCAACCTAAAACTCTAGATGTCAAAGAGTACAAAGATAAGCTGATCACTTCAGGCTTTATCGACACTCACATTCACTACCCACAAACTGGCATGATCGCTTCTTACGGTGAGCAGTTGCTCGACTGGCTTGAAAACTACACGTTCCCTGAAGAGAAGCGTTTCAAAAATCCAGTATATGCACATAAAGTTGCCAAGCTATTTCTAGACGAACTCGCAAGCAACGGAACCACGACAGCACTGGTATTTGGTACCGTTCATAAAGAGTCAGTAGACGTATTCTTCGAAGAAGCAGAAAAGCGTAACCTACGTATGATCGCAGGTAAGGTATTAATGGATCGCAACGCTCCAGATTACCTAACCGATACACCAGAATCTGGTTATGCTGATTCCAAAGAACTGATCGAAAAATGGCACAATCGCGGCCGTCTGCATTACGCTGTTACGCCACGTTTTGCACCGACAAGTACACCAGAGCAACTTGAAACTGTAGGTAAGCTTTTAGAAGAGTACCCAGACGTTTACATGCACACTCACCTTTCAGAAAACAAGAAAGAAATCGAGTGGGTATTAGAGTTATTCCCTGAACGCGAAAGCTACCTAGACGCTTACGACCACTACGGTCTATTACACAAGCGTTCGGTGTTTGCTCACGGTATTCACCTATCGGATTGCGAATGTAAGCGCCTTGCAGAGACCGATTCAGCGATCGCCTTCTGCCCAACTTCTAACCTGTTCCTAGGGTCTGGATTGTTCAAATTACCAAAACTTGAAGAACACGGTGTCCGAGTTGGTATGGGTACTGATGTCGGCGCAGGTACTAGCTTCTCGATTCTGCAAACCATGAGCGAAGCATACAAAATCATGCAACTTCAACAAGAAAAGCTTCACCCAGCTAAATCACTGTTTTTGGCAACCCTTGGTGGTGCACGCTCTCTGCATTTAGAAGACAAGATTGGTAACTTAGAAGTTGGTAAGGAAGCAGACTTTGTCGTACTAGATTTACACGCTACTCAGCTAATGCGTTTCAGAATGGAACAGGCAACTAAGCTAGAAGAAAAACTGTTCGTATTGATGAGCCTAGGTGATGACCGCACAGTTGCGGAGACCTACATCTACGGTGAAAAAGCTTACGATGTTAACTTTGAAGAACAGAAGAAGCTCGTGAGCTAATCGAGTTTTCAAACTTAATATACCTATAGCCACGAACCTTGTTCGTGGCTTTTTTATTTCAGCAACTAAATAGATCAGTCCTCCGCTAGAAATTTGACCACGACTCTTCTTCCGTTCTCTAATTCTTGATTGTGATAATGCCAACCATATTGACTCACTAACCTGTTTGTCAGTTCCAAACCAAGACCAAAACCTAAATTATTGTCATCGATACTGCCGTTTAGGTTTTGGTTCAAAATAGTGACTTGATTACCGATTTGATTTATTTCTACAGAACCTTCAGACGTATGCTGCAAAGCATTACGAATCAAATTAGATAGCACAATACGACACAAACTCTCAGGTAAAAATTGTTCAGCGCTATCGGTCGTAACGGTGACTTCAACCGACTTACCTTTGGTTAAATATTCAAGGTCGTGCACAAGCTGCTCAACCACTAAACCAACGCTCATTTTGTCTTCCGGGAGTTCCTTTCCTTCTTGGCGAGTTAACCAAAGCAAAGTTTCCGTAAGATCCGTCATCGTATAACCCGCTCGCTTGATACGCTCAACGACTTCCAATTGTTTTTCTTGCGACAATCCCTTGAGGATCATCTTCTCTAACAGTTCAGTATTGGTACGAGTTACGGAGATTGGCGTCCTTAACTCATGACTGGCATAACCAAGAAACTCTTGTTCTCGCGCTAACCCTTCTTGTACCGAACTCAAGCTATTTCTAACCAGATTCGCGAGCGTATTTAACTCACTAAAAAGGAAATCAGGTACTGGCTCCGCGAGCTTGTCTTTATCAAGCGATTTTGCCCACTCTCTTAAACGTTCGACGGGACTCGCCACCTTTCGCATCGCTAAGATAAGTACCGATGAAAAAAGCACTATTGCCCCTAATGCGGTGGCCAAAATGATAATGAAGTGAGGGACACCTTCTACTTGAAAGAACGTCGATTTGTCTCTTTCAAAGACCGCAGACACAAAACGAACATCGTCTCCTTTCATCACCTTCATAGCGAAGTAACCCGCCTCAGGAGGCGTAAAGATGGACTTTCCATGAATGGACTTAGTGAGTTCTTGAAACCCGACTTCTTCTTCGACTAAACTCTGCTGGATCACTGCAGGCAAGTCTTGCCAACGAGTCGCGACAGTAAATTCCTGATAGGAGTACGGCTTGTTATCCGCAACAGTTTCGCTACGTGCCTGTGCAAACATAGCACCGCGCATAGCGACATCCATTCCAGAGATAAAATAGTGGACACTGAGTACCGACAAGGTAAGGATGGTCACGATGCCAGTCAGCAGAACCACCAGCAGTACATAAAGGCGTAAACTCGGTCTTATCTTCATTAGTCGTTACATTCCTTGATAGCGAAACCTTTACCGGGAACAGTTTGAATAAGCTTTGACGAGTAGCTGGCATCCACCTGTTTTCTTAAGTTGAACATATGGACTTTTAGGCTATTGCTATCAGGTTGGTCTTCTCCCCATACCCATTGCATCACTTTCTCACGTGACACCGTTTTGGGGCTTTCTCGCATCAATATTTCAAGGATTTTAAAAGCCGTTGGAGAAAGCTTTAGCGCCTGCTGGTTTCGAAACGCTTGCTGCTGCTGAAGATCCAATTCCAAATCCATCACCGATAGCTTCGTCACTTGTCCACTGCGCCTTTTAGCGAGTACTTGCGCGCGAACAATTAACTCTTCCATCGCAAAAGGTTTGATTAGATAGTCATCTGCACCTTTTGAAAAGCCGACAAGCTTATCGTCGAGTGTATCGCGCGCCGTTAACATCAGGATCGGCACATCAATGCCTTGGCTACGTAGCTTCTCGCATACCTGTAACCCATTCATTTTCGGTAAATTCAAATCAAGAATCACCGCGTCGTAGCCATTCTCTTGAATAAGATTAAGCCCAGCGACGCCATTAGCCGCATGATCGCATTGAATGTCCTCTAGGGCGAGGTAATCGATCACCGCGGTGGCTAAGTCCATGTCATCTTCAACAAGTAATAATTGAAGTTTATCGGTGATCATAATTACCTCTTATTGTTTCATTCAATGCTTATTGAAAGCAGTTGGAGATATTGGCTGTAGAAGCTACAGCCAACGATTGAGTTATACCTCAGCTGTGACGCTCTTTTTCGGATAAAGCTTCACTTGTAAACGATTGATCAACGCCTTAATTTCACACTGAATCATCAATAGTGATGGAGTCAGTATCAAAGTGATGAAAGTCGCAAACAAAATGCCATAACCTAATGCAGCTGCCGCTGGGATCAAGAACTGCGCCTGCAATGATGTTTCACTAAGTAACGGGGTTAAACCTGCAAACGTGGTTACGGAAGTAAGCAATACCGCTCTTAATCGACCTGTACAAGCTTGAACAATCGCGTCGTGAACCTTGATGCCCTCTTGCTTCATCAACTCATTAAAACGAGAGACCAACAGCAAGCTATCATTCACCACTACGCCGCTAAGCGCCAGAATACCATTTAAAGATAGGATACTGATGGTGAGATCATTCCACCAATGCCCTAGAATCGCGCCCACAATACCAAATGGAATGGCTGTCATAATAATCAATGGCTGCACATACGATTTCAGCGGAATGGCTAATAGCGCATAAATCGCAATCATGGCTAGCACAAACATTGTCATCATCGAGCTTGCCGTCTCTTGCTGCTCTTCTGTCTCACCCGCGAAATCGACACTTAGATTCGGGTATTGAGCCGTTAAGTCAGCCACCACCGTTTGTTCAAGCTGACTCACCAGTTCACTAGGAGCAATCAGATTCTTATCTAACACTGCACTAATGTACACTGCTCGTTGGCTATCAATACGCGTGATTTCAGACACTTGGTAGTCAGATATCACGTTCGCTACCGTACTTAACGGAACAACCGTGCCATCGTTAGTTCGAACATTCGCTTGTTTAATATCTGCAATGGTTTGACGGTCCGACTCTGGATAGCGCACACGCACTTTTACTTCATCTTTGCCGCGTTGGAATTGCTGAACAATGTCACCCCCAAAAGACTGCAGTACCTGTTGCGCTAAACTCGCCGTATCGAAGCCTAAAGCTCTGCCTTGCTCGGTAAGCTCGAATCGATACTGAGGTTCCCCTAGGTCTAGGTTGTGATCGATTCCACTAACACCGGCGACTTTTTCTAACTCAGCCTTAAGTTGGTTGCCCGCAGCCGTAACCGTTTCATCGTCCCACGCCTTTAGTTCCACTTTAAAGTTGTCGATCATTTCCATTTTCGACAAGATTTTCAGTTTTTTAACCCCTTCCATTTGGCCTGCAATCTCTGTCCAGCGTTCAGCGAATACATTCGACGAATAAACGCTGTTTGAGTCGAGCTCGATACGCACTTGTCCTTCATTGTCACTGTCAGCGATAACTTGAAGGCTGAGTAGCTCTGACTCTAGTTCAGAATCCGAATTCGGCTCACTGTATTGCGATCTTAACTCTGCATCCGCTTGTTTCGCAGCCGCTTCCAATACCAGTAGGTTAGCTTGTGTTTGGCCAAAGCTTGCGTCGTTTTGCATCGACATATCTGCGGTTACTGTATCCCCTGGCATATCAGGGAAGAAAGCAACACGCACTCCGCCAGTCATTGGCAGGCCAGCGACCAAAATCAACAGCGAAATAAACACCATGATCACCGCATAACGTAGCTTCAATGCCCATTCAATGACTTGGCTATAAACTCGACGGTTAAACCACTGTAGCGAACCATCCGCTGCACGTTGAATTCGATTCCAAATTCCTTTTGTTGCATTACGTTTAGTATTGATGTGCGCCAAGTGCGAAGGAAGAATGAACTTAGATTCGACCAATGAAAGCAATAAACAAATCGTTACTACCGTACCAAATTGAGAGTAGACCTTACCCATTTTGCCATCAACGTTAGCCAGCGCTAAAAATGCCACTACCGTAGTGAGTACACCAAAAATAGTCGGGGCCGCAACTTTCATCGTGCCACGTATGGTGCTGTCGATGGTGTCACCATCATCTTTACGAGTGGAATAGATACTTTCCCCAACCACAACGGCATCATCGACCACAATCCCCAGCGCCATGATGAAACCAAACGTGGTCATCTCATTGATGGTTAATCCGACAAAGGAGTCTGTCATGAAGAACAAGGTGCCAAAGAAGACAAACGGCAGTCCTGCTGCTACCCAAAAAGCAACACGCACATTAAGAAACAATGCCAACACGATGAATACCAAACCAATGCCTGTCAGAGCGTTCTTAACCAGTAAGCTCAGTCGGTCTTTGATCATGGTACTTTTGTCATACCAAGTTTCGATTTCTACATTTTCAGGTAACACATTGCTGGTTTGCCAACGCTCAACCACCTGCTCAGCTTGCTCGACTATACTCACGACATCGCTGTATTCATCCATAACAATTTGAATTGCGGTAGCATTTTGTTGGTTGTAACGAGAGAGGACAAACGTATCGTCTGCAAACGTATCTTCGACCTTAGCAATATCACCTAAAGTGATCTGAGTACCCGAACTGCTTGTGACTACTGGGATCGCATTAAAGTCTTGTAGCTCATACGCTTGTTCCGACACTTTCAAACGCACAGTCTTGTCATTGTTACGAAGACTTGTCGACATCGCTGTCGACGATTCTGCGTTAATCGCATCAGATAGATCACTTAATGTCAGGCCGTAGGCTTGCAGTTTGTTTTCATCTACCTCGACCGAGATCATTGGCTCAGCTTTAGCCTTGATTTCCAAATCTCGAATCGCCGACTGACTCAATAAATCAGATTTGAGCTTGTCTGCTAAATCTTGCAGTGTCGCCCTATCCGCTTCACCGTATAACTGTACCCAAAGCGCATGATCTTGCATGCGAGCTTTATCAATCACTGGGTTGTCAGCTTGTGCTGGCAAATTATTGATCGCATCGACCTTAGTTTTAACGTCCGCTAATAAGGTATCGAGTTCATACGTGCTTTCTTTCTCAATTGAGACGTGGCTGCCATTAGCGTCAGACGTCGAAGTAATACGCTTGATCCCTGATACCGTTTCTAACGCTTCTTCTATCTTTATTGCAATCCCTTCTTCCGCTTGAACCGGATCCCCACTGTCATAGTTAACGGACACGGTGACGACATCAGGTTCTAGGCTTGGAAACGCCTCTTTGCGAAGGTTGTTCAGCGACATTAGACCTATCGCTATCATGCCGAGTAACAATAAATTAGCGGCCACTGAGTTTCGAGCAAACCATGCGATCGCGCCCGATTGAGTATTGGAGTGCATAGACATAATTACCCCTCGACCTTAGGCAAAACTTTCATACCTGATTGAAAACTGCTTAGTGGGCGTTTCACAACTTGCGCAGAGTGGCCTTCAAGCGTGTTGGATGAAATAGTTTGATTTGGAGAGACATCAACGCTTGGCGAAACGTAGATATAGCCATCTTTTTCAAACACAGTGTCGGCTTTAGTGTTAGTCAAAAGCCCCTGCTGATCTACAAACCACAATTCACCTTGCTGCGATAACGCAGAAGAAGGCAACTGCCAAAGTTGTTCTAACTGCTTGCCAGATATCGACGCAGTGACAAAGGTCCCCGGATAAAGATCAACACTTTGCTCTAAAGGTTGGTCAACCACGACGACAAGCGAACGCTGGCGTGTTTCTTGTGATAAGTGTTGCTCGATACGTTCAACATAACCTTGCCATTGATGAGTTCCGTCCGAACTTTTAAGCGTCACTGGCCAAGGCGTGTTTTTAAGTTGTTCGTTATCAAAGCTTGGTAAACTGCTCCACTGGCTTTCAGAAAGTGGAATCAGGATTTCAACTTCATCGATGCTATACAAGGTTGCAACTTGGGTCCCCGTTTGAACATAACTACCCGGCTGGACATCACGGGTCACCACTAGCGCATCAAATGGCGCTGTGACTTGCGTTTTTTCGAGATCTTGTTGGGCTTTTTTCAGGTCGAGCTGAGCGTTTTCTAGTGCAGCCGTCACTTGCGCTAGCTGCGGCTTTCTCAATACTAATGGGGAGTCTGGCTCGCCAGATAACCCCGAACGTTGCCATTCAGATTTAGCTTGTTCACCTTGTCTCTGCTCCTCCAACAAGTCTAACTGTGCTTGCGCCAAGTTTGCTTTCGCTAGCGTGACCGCTTGTTGATAGCTCGTCGCGTCAATCGTTGCGATAACTTCGCCTTTCTTCACAACTTGGCCGGATTCAAACTTGCCGCTAATCGTTTCTACATGGCCGCTGACTTCTGTCGCTAACATCAGTTCATAGCGCGGTGCGGCTTCACCATAACCAACCACTTCAGCTTGATAATCTCCAAGTTGAGTATTAATCACCGCGACCTGCTGCAACTGAGAAATCACAGACTGTTCATCCACCTTAGGCTGAACCTGAACAGGTGATATTTGCTCATTAGCGGTACTCTCAGAAGCGGAAGTTGAAGCTGGAGCCATCTGCGCACCGTTAAAAGCAACAGTAGCAAAGATGCTCGAACCGGCTAATAGAGTAACTGCGAGAGTAATTTTGTTCAGTTTCATGAGGATGCTCCTAAGCCAAGTGCTAGCCCTAAGTCAATTCGGTTAACGAGGCGGTTATAAATGGTTTGTGTCAATTGTGCTTCAAGGTCATAGGTTTGCTGCTGAACGGTGAGTAGATCAAAAATGTCGACCAAACCCTGACGGTATTTTTCTTCATAACTCGCAAAGCTACGTTGAGCGCTTTGCAATGCGTTAGTTAAGTGCAGTTGCTGCTTTTGCAATGAGCTTTCTTGCCCCATGGCATTTTCAACTTCATTCACAGCACTGAGTAAGGTTTCTTGGTAAGCCCAATAATTTTGCTCTGTGGTAAGTTCAGCAATTTCAGCTTGGGCTTTAAGCTTGCCTCCTTGGAACAAAGGTGCAGAAATTTGCCCAAGTGCACTCCATAGTGGACCGGTTAACAGCGCTTCGCTCGGCGATTCCGCCATATCAGAAAGGCTTGCTGATAAACTGATGGATGGCAGCATAGCTTTGTACGCTGCATCAGTGCGCAGCGCTTCCGCTTCAATATTTAGGAAAGCCGCTTGTAAATCAGGGCGACGCGCCAAATCCTGTTCAGGTATGGCTTCTAACGGATTTAAAACTTCAGGAAAAGAGTCCGATATGAACAGAGCCAATTCGTCGCCCGTCCATTGCCCTGATAACAGCATCAAGCTTCGTTTATTCGACGCGAGTTGCTCTTGATAATCCGCTAAGGTTGAACGTGTTGACGAACTGTTGGTCTTGGCATTGTCTAAGTCTTCCAAACTACCCAGCCCAGCACGGTAGCGATCGAGCACTAAAGTCTCGTTATTTTCTAGAACAGATAACCTTTGCTGTTCGATGTAAATAAGCTGTTGGCGCAAACTGATTTCAAGCCAGGTTCTCATAATATTTGCGACGACAAGGTCTTGTGCCCCTTGTAAGCTCGCTTGAGAACTCGCGATGTCTTTCAAGGCTGCGTTGTCGCTATCCGCAAGTCTTTGCCATAAATCCAGCTCCCAACCTACGGTCAATTCGTTCGTGTAAGTGTCGTTACTGTCTTCTTCAGCTTTGCCACTAAAGCTCGCATCCACAGTCGGCAGCCGATCAGCAGCAGTCACGCCTTGCTGCGCATACGCGATATTAAGTGCGACGATATTCTGCTGAAGGCTAGGACTATTGCGCAGTGCTTGCTCAATGAAGCTATTTAGCTCTGGTAAGTCAACGAGATCTGTTAGGTATACTTGGTGTTCTTGTACAAACTTATCCGTTTGCGCACTGTCTTTAGCAACGGATTGAGCGTCATCAATCAAATTCAGTAGCAGCTGTTGATTGGTGGTCGCATTCGTTTGATTGGCTAGATCAACGTAATCTGTTTTACCCGTGGTACTGCAGCCTATCAAGCTGACAAGCACCAACGAAAGTATTGTGTGTTTTATAGGAAGCGTAGAGTTCATCTTTCATGTCTCCTGTGAGAATGGACATGAAGATACTCAGTGCGAGGTTAAGGGAGGGTTAAGACGGGTTAACCTTTTTAGATTTTCTTTCCCAGCAACGGGGGCGAGCGTGCGTGAACTGATGCTACATAATGCGTAAGTAGCAACACCAATATAAGGGACTGATTTAAAATAAACTCAGGCTGTTCACAGCCAACTAGACATTCAAAGCCACAAAAAAGTGCACAGATTAAGGCTTCCACACCACTAGTCGATTTCGCCCTTGATCTTTTGCTTGATATAAACCCTTATCAGCAAATGTCATCAGCTCTTTGAACGAAGTGTTGATGTCTGTAATAGACGCGGCTCCTAGACTAATCGTGCAAGTAATATTGAGCCCTTCATATTCGGTCACAAGCCTTTCCACTCTCTCACGCAACCTTTCGGCTAAAATCACGGTCGACTCAAGGCTAGTTTCAGGCAAGATCACCACAAACTCTTCCCCTCCCAATCTGCCAACGACATCGCAACTTCGTAGTGCGTCTTCCAGTAACTTGGCAACATTAATGAGCACTAAATCTCCAGCATCATGACCATATTTATCATTCACTGATTTGAAGTGGTCAATATCGATCATCAGCACAGATAGAGCCTTAGAATAGCGTGTGCTCTGCTCAAAAGTTTTCGCTCCGCATTCTAAGATGGCGCGGCGGTTCGGGATTTGCGTCAACATGTCAGTTCGAGCCAATTTGGCTGTTTCTTCATGCAGGCGCTTTAAAGATTCACTTTGTTGTTGAAGTAATAAGTTGGCTCGTAGCATCATCCACATCAAAATAATGATCACAAAACCAGCGCTGGCGAGAATACGAGTACGCTCGAACCACTGTGATTGCCACACCTCGTCTGACTTACCGATCACAACTAAGAATGGAAAGCCTTCAACCTTTCTTACCAAAAACAGTCGTGAGACACCATCGTGTGTCGATACTGCATCAAAAAACCTAACAGCGTCGGTTTCGGAGTATTGCCCTAAGAAAGACTGGGAAGAGACCAATTTACCTTCAAGCCCGGGGATTTCTGGCTGGCGAGCAAGCAGTCGATAATTGGTGTCGTAAATCGCAATGACACTTTCTTTGCCGTACTTCAGCTTTCGGATCATATTGCCGAAGAAGTCGAGATCAATAGAGACAAACGCCACGCCTTTCGCATCTTGGTGAGAGTACTGACGTGCTTGAGAGATGTTCCAACTGCCGTCAGACAGTTGATAGGCTTGGCTAATGAAAGCGTCTTTTTGTTCTCTCGCTTGGAACAGTCGACAAAATTCATACTCACTAAAAGTGATCGCTAACTCGCTACTGGAATGCTGCAAATCACAATGTTCATCAAGCATACTCACCTGTTTAACGTTGGGTAAAGTTGCTCTTTTTCTTTCTAAGAAATCGGTATAAATCAGATTACCGTGAGTGTTTTGATGCGCGGCCGAGTGTAGCTCTGATGAGGTATGCCCTATTACATCACGTAAAACAAAGTCTGAACTTTCAAAGCCCCCACGAATCCATTCAGCAATCAGTAAACTATTGTCCTCCATACCTTCCTTTGCTCTTTGTTTGGTATCCATGAACGCACTTTCTGCGTAATACGCGATAAGCGCAGCAGATAGCGTAAACATAAAAACAAAACATACCGCTAGCTTCTTATGGGCCGATAAGCTTTCAGAAATCATACGAACTCAATAGTCGGTTTGACGTTACTAATCTCAGGGCGACTCTATATCAAAGAATAGGACACAATACGATGCATTAGTGTCCGTTCGACTATTTATCAAACAGATCAATAAATTGAATTTATATTAATATCGATTAGATAAGCTTCCATTGTTTTTGGTAACAACGAGGCAAAGATAGTTAAGCAGAAGAAAAGAGCAAGTTAGGCGTATTTAGAAGTGGCTCCTGGCATGAATCCAAGCACTAAGATTTTCGCATCACGATAGTAAAATCTTCATCGGTATAATCGTCGATCAACTCGACATCATCGCACATGGATTTACAGTAGCGATAGATACCCTGCTTGTTGTAACCAATCAATAGTGCTTGCTCGGGGAACACACTTGAATCGAGCAAATTAAACACCACACGCTCATTCGCCATTTGGTACATATGACGAATGACCTTAGTGACATATTCAGGATCCCGAGATTTATAATTCAATGATCCACTCGCGATAACAATATCCGCCCCACTCACACTTGTTGTGCTTAAATCTCCACGTTTAAACACACAATTTGGTTGAGTAGTTCGCTGCTTCGCTTGGCTCAAAAAATGCGGCTGTTGATCAACACCTGTATATTTCGCAAATGCTTCAGCCTTAGATAAGTAACTGGCCAATTCACCATAACCACACCCTAAGTCGACAATGTGCTTACCTGAAAAGGACCCAGATTTTAGCACCGCCTCGAAGCGCTTTTGCTGAGCTTGCTCGCTAGACCAACCTTGTTTTTTAGATGGCGAATAACCAGAGTTTTTAATGCGCTGACGGTGGAACAAATAAACTTTCAAACGATCTAATAAATGCATTTACTTGTTCTCTATAAATTGGCGAACGTTCATCAACTCTACCATGTTTTAAATCTCCATTCGTAACCCATCTATTAAGAAAAACTTTCGTGATCTTCTCATCATCGAGCAGATAAAACGCTAGTAAGTTCAGTGACCTTTCCTCTATATACTGATAACTTAATATCCTCAGTACACAATTCCATGATAGAACGAAGAAAGGATTTCAATGTTCGAACAAGTGGTCAGTATTCTATTTCCAGTATTCGCACTTGCTAGTGTTGGTTTCGCGATAGGGAAATGGCTAAAACCCGATTTCAGACCGATAAATCGCATCAACATGGACGTGTGTATTCCTGCGTTAGTGTTCGCCTCGCTCACCACCATGCCACTGGATACAGAACAACTCCCTTTGATTTATGCCTCGTTAGTCGCTGTGCTCGTGCCGGGTATTCTTATGGTTCCGATCTGCAAATTGACCAAACTGAACTTTAAGGCATGGGCACCACCGCACATGTTTCGTAACAGTGGCAACTTAGCGATTCCACTGTTCACCTACACATTTGGCGACACAGCTCTCGCGCCAGCCGTTTTGCTATTTGTGGTTTCGGCTTGTACTCATATCAGCCTTGGTTTAGCTGTGTTGAGTAACGGCAACCCAATAAAACAAATTCTGTCGATGCCTGTTTTCCTCGCCGCGACTTTGGCTATGGGGCTAAACTTGGGTGGCGTCTCTGTCTGGAACCCGATCTACGAAGCGACGTCATTACTAGGCCAAGCAGCAGTACCTATTATGCTGTTATCGCTTGGTTCACAAATGGTGAACTTACGTCTTAGCGGCTTAAAAGTCGGCTTACTCAGCACCATTCAATCCATAGCGACAGGCGCAGTTGCCTTTGCCATTATTTACTTCTTTATTCCGTTACCGACCTTACACTTACAAATGATGGTGCTGTTCACCATGCTGCCACCAGCGGTAATGAACTATCTGTTTGCAGAACGGTTTAACATCGAACCAACTAAAGTCGCCTCTATGATTCTCTTTGGTAACTTCTTGAGTATCGTCACCCTACCAATACTTCTAACGTTCGCTCTTTCACTCTAGGAAAAGATTCCTACTTAAGTCGCCATTTATCATGCTAAATGGCGATAAATCTGCTCAAATGCTTGCGGCTTCCCTAAGAAGTACCCTTGGACGAACTTACAGCCTAGACTCTTCAATAACTCTAATTGACACTGAGTTTCGACACCTTCGGCAATCACATCCAATTCCAACTTATCAGCCAAACTGATAGCCGTTTGAGTAAGCACCATGCAGCTTTTGTCCGTCGATACATTAGTGATAAAAGAGCGGTCTACTTTTAGATAATCCAGCTCTTGGGAAATCAAGTTCGCAAACGATGCGTAACCTGTTCCGAAATCATCAATCGCCAGTTTTACGCCGCTATTCTTTAATTGATCCAGCACTTCTTTAGCGATTGGATTGTCATCAAGCGAAATGGATTCAGTGATCTCAATTACTATTGAGCTAGTAGGAAGCCCGTACTTTTCAAGCATCGCGACAATGGAGTTTTGCTGTAATTCAATGGCATTCAACTCCTTGATGGAGCGGTTAATCGAAAATACAACGTCGGTGTGGCCTTGCTGATACAAGGTTTTTAGATCTCTGCAGGCTTGCTCAAGTATGCAGCGACCTAACGGAACAATTAAATTGTATTCTTCAGCGACACTGATGAACTCAAATGGCGATATATAACCTGACTCGGTTTTCCATCTCGCTAGCGCTTCAAACTTAGTCGCGAGTCCCGTTTCAGTGTTATAGATAGGTTGATAATGTACTTCGAGCGCATCAGATTGAATGGCAGCTTCTAACGCTACTTTCAGTTTCAAACGACGCGCGACTTGGTTCTCTAATTCAGCGGTAAACAAAGTCGGACGTCCTTGCACTGTTTTAGATTGCTCCAACGCCAACTTGGCTTGCATCATTGGGTTCGTTTCATTGGCTGAAGTCAAAAACGAAGACATACCCACTGACCATTCGAGGGTGATGGTGTGGCCAGCCACTTGATAGCCAATCATTAACTCTCGGCGAATATCCTCACAACGAGCAACCACTTCTTCATTCGTTGTGACATCTAGCGCAACCGCAAATTCATCAGATCCGTATCGGCATGCCATATATCTGTCGCCAAGCACCATTTCTAAACGGTTAGCCACCGATAGCAATAGCTTGTCGCCGAGCTCATCTCCGTAGCTTTGGTTGATCAATGAGAAACCTTTAATATCGAAGAGAGCTAAAGCTAGCGGCTTACCTTGCGATAAACTGCTCTCAACGTCTTTGATGAATATTGGCCTTTTAGTGAGCCCAGTCACCGACTCATATTTTTCGAACTCTTTTATGCGTTGCTCGTTGTGTTTTCGACGGGTAATGTCACGGAAAACAGCGATGTAATGAGAGACGTCCTGACTCTCATCTTTAAGTGTTGATATCGCTAGGCGTTCGGGATAAATGGTGCCATTTTTGTTCTGATTCCATAATTCCCCCTCCCAAGCGCCGCTATCTTCAATCGATTGCCACATCTCTTTGTAAAAATCAGGACTTTGTAGACCAGAGGAAAGAATGGAAGGCGTCTTACCTACTAGTTCAGCTTTGGTATAACCGGTAAACTCCTCTACACGCTTATTCACCTGAATGATTTTATTATATTTATCAGTAACTAATATCGCATCATTACTTTGGTTCAGTGCTTCACTCGCAATATTAAATTCATGCGCCAACTCTTTATGCTCGGTTATATTTTGAACGGTTCCTTCAACATAAATTACTGTGCCCTGCTGATCTTTAACGTTATGGCACGTGATTTTAATATACTTATTAATAGGTGATTGACGCTTACTAATAAATTCCGTTTCAGGCATATCGTTGTTAGCAAATAAACGTGAGCAGTAGTCGAGAAATTGATCCTCTGACTTGAAGATATATTTAGAGAGCAATTCCTCTAACGACCCAATGCTTTCTGATTCAATACCCATGACTCGCCAGAAATTCGGGCTAAACTCGAACGCCTTTTTCTGAAGATCCCAACCAAAAAAACCCATATCAGACAAAGTTTCCACTTGTCTGAATTGCCTGACTAACTGCGCATTTTTTAGGTTAATTTTATTCTGATAAAGCTCCTGACCAACAATATAACCAAGCAGCTTCAACCACTTTTTATCAAGCGCCAACCCCGACATATCTTGATCGTATAGCATCACTATTAACCCGACACGCTCGCCATTGCGCGCCGTTAACGGCAGTCCTATGTACGCTTGTGCGCCTAGGTCGATAAGTGCTTGGTCTTGTGGATAGGCAGACTGAATTTCAGCCGGGAAGAAACAGTATTCATCTTGACTACTAAGCGCGATGTCACAGGGCGTGCCATGTAAACGATAAGCGAAATTTTTAGCCAACTTCCCTTCATGGAAGTAACACTGCGTGTAAGCGACTAAATCTTTGTTACTGGTGTCTGCGATAAAACAATGATTGGGTTGGTATTTATCATGGAGTAACTGAAGTGATTTTATAAATAAATCGCTGGTCGATTGTGATTCAATCAACTGTTCGAGTAGTTGTTGCATCATGGACTCTATAAATTAATCTTGCGCCGATAATATGATATTCATTGTTTCATATCCACAAGACCATATTTAATCTGTGCCTTTTAATAAGTTAGTCACTAAATCTATCTAATAAAATGAAATCTCCACTGCGGAAATGCTGAAATAATGCACAGACCAACAAATCACGCATATTTATGGGTAAGCTAGAATAGCATCTAACTAAATGATGATTGCTAAAAACAAAAAGCCCCGGCTATAGGAACCGGGGAAACAGGGTGGGATTGAGTTTGGCCGCGTGCTCACGCCAAACTCCCCCTAACCTCATCTAAGACTCATGAACTTAGACAAAGGAATAACAAACATTTACTTACTGGTGTTCAAACTACTGGATAATCGCGCCTTGCTCTACCCAAGTGCCGATAAGAGCACGCTCTTCATCCGTCATTTGAGTCAAGTTGCCTAGCGGCATGACCTTAGTTTGAACCGACTGCGCCATGATTCTTGGTACATTCGTTTTGATCTCTTCAGCAGTATCCAAGATCACACCACCTGGTGCGACAGCAAACGCAGCGTGAGTTGGTGTCGCTGAGTGACATACTGAACAACGCTCTTGAATGACTTTGTTGATCTCTTCAAACGTTACGCCATTACCGTGGTTCTCTGTTGTTAGCTCAAGCACTTCTTTTGCAGGATCTGCATCAGTTGTTGCTTTAGTTTCAACACTTGCTGCCGGCGCCGCTGGTGCAACACTTGGTCGGTTCGCATATGGCGATGTAACAAATGCCAATGTAATCATACCTAAAGCTGCTACAGGTACCGTCCACGCGTACTTCTGACTACCGTGACGAGTGTTAAAGTAGTGACGAACCAAGATACTGAAGATTGCTAAGCCCGCTAAAATTAACCAGTTGTACTCCGAGCCGTATGTGCTTGGGAAGTGGTTACTGATCATAATGAACAGTACTGGCAACGTTAGATAGTTGTTGTGACGAGAACGTAGCAGACCTTTCGCTGGTAACGCTGGATCTGGTTCGCGCTTTTCTTCAATCGCTTTCACTAGGTTACGTTGTGCTGGCATGATGACGCGGAATACGTTACCCACCATGATAGTACCAATAATCGCACCAACGTGAATGTATGCACCACGGCCACTGAACACTTGAGATAGGCCGTAAGTCGCGCCCACTAGACCGACGAACAATACCAAGCCAAGCAACATTGGCGTTTTACCTAGCGGTGAATCACACAGTAGATCGTAGATAAACCAACCCGCAACAAGAGAACCAATACCGATTGCAATCGCAGTAGTTGAGTCCAAACCCGAGCCTGGAGCAATCAGGTAGATTTCAGCATTTAGGTAGTACACCACACCCAGTAGACACACACCTGTGATCCACGTGAAGTACGCTTCCCACTTAAACCAATGCAGGTGTTCTGGCATTTCTGGCGGTGCTAATTTGTATTTCTCTAGGTGGTAGATACCACCACCGTGAATTGCCCATAAGTCACCAGACAATCCCGTTTTTGGGTTCACTCGGTTAAGGTTATTTTCCAACCAAACAAAATAAAATGATGCACCAATCCATGCTACACCAACAATCATGTGTATCCAGCGAATTGCTAAATTCAACCATTCCGTAATATGCGGATCCATAATAAACTCCTGTATAGCAAACTACGCATTCGCGAGTTGTGCGTTATCCTTCATGCTCTCGTTAGATTCGTTACCAGCGTTTACTTCAAGGCTTGGTAAATCATCCAGAGACAAGCTCACTAAATCTGTTTCAAAATGCTCTTCATCGCAGTTGTGGCCTTCGCCAGCGCGATCGACAATCAAGAACTTGTCTTGTTCGGTTAGAGCTAATACAGGATGGTGCCAAACACCTTTGTGATAGTTCACGCCCTGCTTACCGTTGCTGTAAAAAGCACGGCTTTGATTAAGTTGTGGCTTGTCGCCTTTTGGAGCAACAACAATTAGATACGGTTGACCAAGCATAGGGATGAAAGCTTGCGAACCAAGTGGATGTCTTTCTAACATCTTAATGGTTAGCGGATACTCTAATGGCGTAGCTTGAAAGATACTGATGATGGCTTTACCACCTTGCTCTTCCACATCAGCTTCTGCCAATTTATGGTAACGTCGAGTTGAACCGTTATTGATCATGAAGTAGTCACTATTTTCCACTTCAATCACATCACCAAACTCAGCAAATGCTTGTTTAGTTAAAGGTTCAATCGTCAGCTTTCGAATTCCATTGCTCATTATGCTTCCTTAAGTCTTCCGATATATTTGATTCAATTAACCGGTTGTGATCTGCGCTCGTTTATCCAAAACCTAGTCATTTCAACTAGCAAGCTTTTGATTACATTTAGGAATACTTCCATATATTCCCTGCCAATTAATCGAGTAATAATAAAATGAGAACTTAACCCTCTTTGCTTACCTACCAACTCGGCCATACGTGGCTTTTGTGTGCGGCAGCTATTAGTGGATTAAGACTAATCCTGAAATAGTTGTCGACTTTGGCGACTTACATATCCCAGAGACGAAACATTGCGATCTTGTTGATCTCTTGAATCGCCGTAGCAAACTCAGTTTCACTATCATTTCCTAATCGCATCTCGAAGGACTCAAGAATTTGATAACGATTGGCTCCCTTTACTGCCATGATAAAAGGGAAGTTGAAGCGACTTTTGTAGCTGTTATTGTAAGAAGTAAATTTAGCGAACTCTTCAGCGCTGCACTGGTCAATCCCTGCGCCCGCTTGTTCTTTTGTTGATGATTCGGTTAGCTCGCCGTTAACCGCTGCTCTACCTGCCAAATCCGGGTGAGCATTGATCAATGCCAATTGCTTTTCTTGATCGGCGCTGATCAACGTTGAAGCCATTTTTAAGTGAAGATTTTCAATATGATCATCTTCGGCATTCAAACCTTGATCAAATACAGCTTCGGCAACCCATGGGCTATGTTCGTAAACATCAGCGAAATGAGCGACAAAGGTATCGCGATCCATTTTAGTTGGTTGGCATGATCTAAATTCAGTCACGTGAAGCCTCCTTGCTGCTAGTGTATTGCTGGTTATTAATGGTTATTTTTTATCTGTATTTGCTTGGTACGGGTGATGCTCGTGCCAGTGATTCGCGATATCAATTCGGCGACACAGCCATACGCTTTCATGCTGTTTTACGTAATCTAAGAAACGTCTTAGTGCCGCGATACGACCAGGACGACCAATCAAACGACAGTGCAAACCAACCGACATCATTTTCGGCGCAGTCTCACCTTCTAAATACAAGGTATCGAACGTGTCTTTTAGGTATTGGAAGAATTGCTCACCTGAGTTAAAACCTTGCACCGTTGAAAAACGCATATCGTTTACATCTAGGGTGTATGGGATCACCAATTGAGGTTGACCAGTTTCGGTGTGCCAATAGGGTAGATCATCGTCATACGCATCAGAGTCGTAAAGGAAACCACCTTCTTCAGCCACCAAGCGGCGAGTATTTGGACCAGTACGGCCTGTGTACCAACCTTGTGGGCGTTGACCTGTAATTTCTTGGATGATCTCAATCGCTTTAGTCATGTGATCGCGTTCTTCAGACTCATCCATATATTGGTAATCGATCCAGCGATAACCGTGACTACAGATTTCGTGCCCCGCTTCTACCATTGCTTGCGCTACGTCTGGGTGACGCTCAATTGCCATCGCAACCGCAAAGACAGTTAGAGGGATCTCGTATTCATCGAACAAACGAAGTATGCGCCATACACCAGCTCGGCTGCCGTACTCGTAAATTGATTCCATGCTGATGTGACGTTCGCCTTTAATAGGCTGCGCAGAAGGAATTTCAGACAGAAACGCTTCTGATTCATCATCACCATGTAATAGACAACGCTCACCGCCCTCTTCGTAGTTCAATACAAACGAAACCGCGACTCGCGCATTACCTGGCCATTTAGGGTGTGGTGGATTTGGGCCATACCCGACTAAGTTTCTTGAATAATCCTTATTCATCCAAGTACTCCTAACAAAAAATTATTGGCTCTCTATGGCATCCCTTAAGATTACATCACCAAGCCCTTGTACTATTTATTGTATACAATTATTTATCTCAATGTAAAGATTTTGTTAGTTAAGTTAAAAATAATTATGCAAATGTATATTTAACAGTAACTTAAGCACCGGTTAATGTTCAGAAATGGGATCCCTTAAATCCTTTGATATTTAAAAAATGCGACATCAAGGTTAACATTTTTATAACAAAGGGCTTTACTAATTGTATACATTGCGTACATAGTTGTACTAACACAAAGCACAACAACCAAATGTGCATAGATTGTAAAACTAGGAAAAATGAGGGGCGTGAGAGCGCTAAGAAGGAATTATGGGCAGATTAACAACACACGTTTTGGATACAATGCATGGCTTACCAGGTGCTGAAATCAAGGTTGAACTCTTCAAGGTTAACGACGATTCAGTAGAAAAGCTGGCAACGGTTCTGACAAACTCAGATGGCCGCACAGACGCGCCAATTTTAGCGGGTAATGATTTCCGCTCAGGCAAATATCAACTTGTCTTCCATGTCGCTGATTACTACCAAAGCAAAGGTGTAACGCTCGATGAAGTACCATTTTTAGATGACGTCGTAATTCGTTTCGGTCTTAACGACCAAGATGCTCACTACCACGTGCCACTACTGGTTTCACCGTACAGTTTCTCAACATACCGAGGCAGCTAGCCTCCAGCAATTTGAATAAATAATTTATTCGCATTTCTCCTCGGCTCTATGTCAGCCGATTGGGGAATGCTGTGCCCAAATTTGGGACGCTAATAACATGAATGGTTAGGAAATAAAGGCTTAAACCCTAAATATTCAAACACTTAAAATTGAAATCTAGTTGTATTCAATAACGGAAAACAACAAAAAGGACTTGCTGACATGAGTGAGAGTAAAACAGAAATACTCAACCAAGACGCTAATAACGGATTCTTAGAAAAACTTTTTAAGATCAAAGAACACGGAAGTAGCATCAAGGATGAATTAGTCGGTGGTGTAACAACCTTCGCTACCATGGCTTACATTATATTCGTCAACCCGCAAATTATGGCGGCATCAGGTATGGATGCTGGCGCTGTGTTCGTTGCAACTTGTATCGGTGCTGCGATCGGTTGTCTGTTGATGGGTCTTTTTGCAAACTGGCCAGTCGGCCTTGCACCAGGCATGGGCTTGAACGCTTTCTTCTCTTTCACTGTAGTAAGTGAAATGGGTTACAGCTGGGAAGTCGCGCTCGGTGCGGTGTTTATTTCCGGTATCTTGTTCGTCGGGATGAGTTTCTACAAAGTCCGCCAATGGATTATTGAGAGTATCCCTGAAAGTTTACGTTACTCAATGACCGCAGGTGTTGGTTTGTTTTTGGGCTTAATCGGTCTTAAAACAGCAGGCATCGTTGTCGAAAACCCAGCAACTCTAGTTTCTCTTGGTGACTTCACTAAGCCAGAAGCGTTACTTGCTGCTATCGCATTCCTAATCATTGCGGTATTAAGTGAGCGTAAAGTATTTGGTGCAGTACTTATCGGTATTCTTAGCGTAACGCTAATCGGTATGATGCTTGGCCTCGTACAATACAACGGTTTCTTCGCGGCACCACCTAGCATTGCGCCAACGTTTATGGCGATGGATATTGCTGGTGCACTTAACGTATCAATGATCAGTGTTATTTTAGCATTCCTTTTCGTAAACATGTTCGACACTGCTGGTACCCTAATGGGCGTTGCTGAACGCGCAAACCTAACTAACCCTGAAACAGGTAAGATTCAAGGCCTAAGCAAAGCGCTTAAAGCCGACAGTATCTCAAGTGTTGCAGGTGCTTGTGTAGGTTGTCCTCCAGTGACAAGTTACGTAGAAAGTGCTGCAGGTGTTGCTGCGGGTGCACGTACAGGTTTATCAGCTATCGTAGTAGGCGCGTTGTTCTTAGCAGCAATCTTCCTATCACCACTAGCAGGTATGATCCCAGCTTACGCAACCTCTGGCGCACTGATTTACGTAGCCTTCGTAATGATGAGCAGCATGCAGCATGTTGATTGGAAAGATTTCACAAACGGTGCTCCTGCCGCTATTACAGCGCTGATGATGCCACTGACTTTCTCTATCGCGAATGGTATTGCTCTAGGTTTCATCACTTACACAGTACTTAAAGTTGCAACAGGTAAAACGAAAGATGTATCAATCTCAATGTACTTATTGACGGTTATCTTCGTTGCAAAACTTGTGTTCATTGGTTAATCACCAAGTGCACTTTTAGGTTGGCTCTTTGAGCCAACCTAATCAGGCTCTACCTCTAATAATAAATACAGACACACCCAAGAATTAAGAAAGCTAATTGTACTAATCACAGAGGATGGGATTTTCTGTGTCCTAGTGCACCTTTTTTATGACCCTACGAAGTTTGTAGAAGTCATTATTTGACCGTCATTCGCTTGTGCACGGAAACACAGGCAGAGGAATATCAAATGAAACTTCTGTACACCCTAAATGAAAGACCACCACACGGCTTAACCTTATTACTCGCTCTACAACATATGCTCGCCTCTATCGGCGGTATTGTTGCCGTTCCTCTTATTGTTGGAGCCTCTATCGGCCTACCTAACGAAGAGATTGTTTCTTTAATCAATGCTGCCTTACTGGCTTCTGGCGTCGTCACTGTCGCTCAGTGTCTTGGTATAGGCCCTGTCGGCATTAAACTGCCCGTTGTTATGGGTTCTAGTTTCGCATTCCTAGGCGTAGCCATTTCAATCGGTAACGAAGGTGGCGTTAGCGCCATCATGGGCTCGGCGCTGATCGGCTCATTTGTGGTTATCCTAGCCAGCTTCTACATGGACAAAGTCCGCAAGCTCTTCCCGACTGTGGTGAGTGGCGTAGTGGTCACCTTAATCGGTTTAACCATACTCCCCGTCGCAATGAACTGGGTGGGTGATTCGCCTGCCGTCAGTGAAGAATTTGCGACATTACCTAAGCTTTTCCTAGCACTTGTTTCACTTGGTATCGTGGTTGGCGTATCGGTTTACTGTAAAGGTGCTGTTGCCGCTTCTGCAATCGTGATTGGTTTAGCGGGCGGTTACATTGTGGCGCTATCGCTTGGTATGGTGAATTTAGAGCAAATCAGTTCGGCAGCATGGGTCGGTGGTCCAGAACCATTTAAATACGGCTTTACCTTTTCTATCAGTGCCATCATTAGTATGAGCTTGGTATACATAGTAGTAATCGCTGAAGCGACCGGTGACTTCATGGCATTGGGTAACAACTGTCAAACTAAAGTAAGCGGTAACGATCTAAAACGCGGCCTATTAGGTGATGGTATTGGTAGTACTTTATCTTCAATCCTAACTGCTATGCCTCTGGCATCATTCAGTCAAAACGTTGGTATCGTCGGTATTACTGGTGTTGCAAGCCGATACGTCGTGGCAGTAACCGGTGGCTTACTCATTTTAGGTGGTCTTTTCCCTAAACTAGCCGCGGTAGCTGTGACCATCCCTAAACCAGTACTTGGTGGTGTTGGTTTCGTCATGTTCGGTATGATCGCATACGCAGGTATTCGTATGTTAATTAAAGCCGCTGACACCAAGCGTAATGCGCTAGTTATTTGTGTCGGTTTAGCATCTGGCTTAGCGGTAACTTTCGAACCACGTTTACTGCAGCATTTACCTCACGATCTCGCTAACTTCCTTCATTCTGGTATTACTACAGGTACTATCATGACGGTATTGCTAAACCTAGTATTACCAAAATCGTCTAAAGCTGAAGAGCAAGAAGCACTAGCAGAAAGCCAAGCGCAAGTAGAACAAGAAATGAAAGAACAAGCTGAAGAAGAACTGGCTTTGACTCAGCAAAAGACAGATTCTGAAGCAACAGAAATCAAAGCAAGCTAAGCAAGCTAAGCAAAATTGATACATAATTGCTGCAGGACGGAGGCTTAATGAAACCGGTCGCCCTGCCAATATAAACACCCTTTTTTATTAACTAAAATACTTAAAGACCCTCTTCCCTGAGAAGGCTGAGATGGCTAAGGACTATTATGAATGGAAACAATATGGATTAAGAATCCGCTCGCGATCTACACAGGCACCACAGCTGATGCAGATGGCGGTATTGTGATTAAAGGTAATCAAATCATCGAGCTAGTTGGAAAACATAAAGAGCCAACCACTCCCGTTGATTACAGCGTTGATGCATCAAAACACGTGGTCACACCAGGTTTGATCAATGCTCACCACCACTTCTACCAAACTTTAACTCGTGCCTACCCTGGTGCGTTAAATAAAGAACTCTTCCACTGGCTGAAAAGCCTCTACCCTGTTTGGGCAAATCTTGATTCAGAGATGATGAGCTTAGCGACCGAATTAGCGCTCGTTGAACTGATGATGTCTGGTTGTACTACCGCTTCTGATCACCACTATTTGCTACCAAATGGGCTTGAACACGCAATCGACCTCCAAGTAGAAGCCGCTGAAAAACTCGGCGTAAGAGCAATATTCACGCGTGGTTCAATGAGCCTAGGGGAAGATGAAGGTGGGTTACCTCCAAGACACACCATTCAAACCGAACAAACGATCATTGATGATAGCCAACGCTTGATTCGCGACTACCACCAGCGAGACGACGGTGCGATGATTCAAATCGCTCTGGCGCCATGTTCGCCGTTTTCTGTTACCACAGACTTAATGAAAGAAACCGCTAAGATCAGTGAACGTGAAAATGTCATGCTACATACCCACTTATGTGAAACGTTAGACGAAGAAGATTTCTGTATCGAGAAATTTGGACTTCGCCCGGTGGATTACTTGGAAGATGTAGGCTGGCTAAACGAGCGCACTTGGCTGGCTCATGGTATTCACTTCAACTCTGAAGAAATCCGTCGTCTAGGCAAAGCAGGCATTGGTATTAGCCACTGCCCAACCTCAAACATGATGCTGGCTTCTGGCATTTGTAAGAATAACGAACTTGAAGCAGCAGGCGTAAAAGTTGGCTTAGGCGTCGATGGCAGTGCCTCTAATGATGGCTCTAACATGATTGCTGAAGTCCGCATGGCAATGTATCTACAAAGGCTACAATACGGCTCCGCCAATGTGTCGCATTTTGATGCGCTGCGCTGGGCAACTTCAGGTTCAGCAAGAGCGATGGGCCGCACCGATATTGGGACCTTAGAAGTAGGTAAACAAGCCGATGTTGCCATGTTTAAGCTAGACGACATTCGTTTCTCAGGAAGCCATGATCCATTAGCCGCTCTACTCCTCTGCGGTGCTCAGAAAGCAGATAAAGTGATGATTGCTGGTAAATGGCGAGTCACTGATGGCGCCGTGATTGGCGTCGACATGGAACAGCTAATGCACCGCCACCATGCGGCAGCAATGAAGCTAGGTAAGTTAGCGATGAACAATTAACACTTACCATCTAAGCGACATAAACAAAGAGGCCGACGAATTCGTCGGCCTCTTTTCTATTTCATATTACTCACCGATAGTGAGCTTTATTTTCTAGACTAATCCATCAAACTTTTCGACTTGATTGCCTTCTTAGAGAGCTCTTTCGCGAACTCGGCAATATCAGCTTCAAACTCATTAACACTGCTACGAATTTCATCGAGCTGAACGGTTTGCATCACTCGGTTTTCCATCACGATTTGGCCATTTACAATGGTAGTATCGATATTGCTTGGGTTAGCTTGATACACCAAAGTTGCGTATGGGTCGTAGCTTGGCAGCATATTCGCTGATTGAGTTTCAACAATCACAATATCCGCTTTTTTGCCAACTTCCAGAGAACCAATTTGGTCTTCCATATGCAAAGCTTTCGCACCGCCTAACGTTGCCATTTCAATCACTTGTTCAGGGATCATAATAGTACGATCAGAGTGTTTAAGGCGCTGCATGTTAGCGGCATAGCTTAACGTTCGCATGATGTCGACTTGATTTGAACTCATTGGTCCATCGGTACCCAAGCCAATTCGCATGTCGGCACGATACATGTCCCAAGCAGGGGCAATGCCCGTGGCACCTTTCGCGTTTGCCATTGGGTTATATGAAATACCTGCATCAGCATCTTTCAATAGCTGTTGGTCTTCCTCTGAAAGATGGATACCGTGTGCAATAACCACACGTTCATCTAGCACGCCAATTTCCGCCATGTACCCTACAGGTGATGTGGCTTGGGTTTCATCTTTAATGCGCTTTTCTTCATTTGGAAATTCCGCCACGTGAATCAGCACAGGAACGTCGTAATGAGCAGAAAGTTGGTTAATTTCTTGCAGCTTCTCTTTGCTTACGGTGTACACAGCATGTGGGGCATAAGCAGGCGTGATCAATTCATCGTTTTTAAATTGTTCGATAAACCCCTTAGCGTAATCAATTCCGCCGTAAGGTTCTTTCGCATCAACAACCGGGAATTTGATAACGGTTTCGCCAAGAACGGCACGAAGGCCAACTTCTTTGGTCGCTTTCGCCATTTCATCCATGTGGTAGTACATGTCGGCATACGTCGTCACACCGCTTTGTGCCAGTTCAATGCTGCCTAATTTCGTTGCGTTGTAGATCAATTCTCGGCTTAACTTTTCAGCTTCAAGCGGGAAGAAGTACGCGAACAAACGGTTCGAAATGCCCTCTTCACCTAAACCACGAAATGCAATCATAGGCAGGTGGTTATGAGCATTCACCATACCTGGCATCACAATACCATCTTGCGCATCAATTACTTTTTCAGCGTGATATTGAGTGATCAAATCCTCGTTACCAATCGCGATGATCTCGTCGTCTCTCACGACCACGACTCCATCTTCAATCACATCCATTTGTGAGTTGATGGTCAGAACTTGCCCGTTGGTGATGATCAAATCAGCGTTATATGTTTGAGTGGCGACCGTCGAACCACAGCCTGCGATAAGGGCTGTACTAATAATGCATGCCAAGCTTTTGAGCTTCATTGCTAAACCTTAATGTTGTGCGTGTTGTAATCTTGCTAGAAACCCACATTGAGTTTCATATAGTGCCAATTAAGAGGCATCGAATTTTCGCCGCTACTATAGCTCTATTTTTAAATAAAATGGCATACTCAAACTAGGAAAGCTGAAATAAATGTGTAATTGCACAACAAGTCACACAAACACGCTCACTCTATACCCACATTATCTAAGCCATCTCCACAGCAATACAAATGCATACTAGCCTACGCGCATATTGCACACCCCTTCACTGAAATTTCAGTGTTTAAGCCCACCTTCCCATTCAGTTCAGCAGACCAATATTAATCAAACTTTGGCACAGCTCAAATTTTAAACGGATGTTTAATGGCTTTAACTTAATTTATTTTCAACATTTTTAGTTAAAAGGTAAAAATCCTATCTATTAATGTTTTTATCAAATAAATAACAGTTGCATAGAATAAAAGTTACCTATCCCTTTATTTTCCTGCCCTGTATAAAAATAACCAAACTCTAATTTAAATATCACTAAATTTAATAGATCAACAAACAACCAATTCACTCATAAATGTGTGATCGGGTTAAAATTTTATTTTATAAAGTTACTATAAATTGGCCGAATTCAATAAACATCAAAATACATATTAAAGGGGAACGAAACCTAACTAACAATAACCACACTAATAATATAAATAAAAGCTATTCAAAGAATCCTCATAATTATTAATGATGCCAGTTTTCTGGTAGGGGATCTTTTTAACTAAAAAAGCTTAAAATAAAAACATAGAAAGGCTATTCAATGAAAAAACTCAAACAGGCACTCACCTTATCGGCGATCTCTCTAAGCTTAATTTCTGCTTCTGTTGTCGCAAATACTTACCCTACTGGCGTTGAGGCATCTCCATCAACGCAACAAGAAATTTCACCAATTACCTATCAAACGATCATGGGTGAAAACGGTGCATTTATCGATTTAGAAACGGATGATTTCATCCTAAATCAAAAAGAATGGTTTCAAATTCAAGCCTACGTAGAAGGCGCTTTGGCTTTACCGATTACTGAAGCCAGCATGAAATCTACGTTAAGTATTCCCAACGATATTCCTTTTTCTAACTTCCAAGCTTTAGTTGAGCAATACGCCAAGATCCACGACAACGCGTTTTACTGGAAGAAGGATCTGTACCCTAGCATCGTAAATTTGTCGCTAAGCTTGGCGAACTATACACAGATCAAAGATTACATGATTCAACCACTTAGCAATGCTCTAAATGAAATGCTGAGCAAAGCTTTCTCTCCACTCCCTGATGATATTGCCGCTGTCGAACGTAACCGAAAGCTCGCCATTGCTTATTTAAAAAGCCTACAAAACTTTTCGACTCGCTATCAAAATGAAGTGTCAACGGTAGGCGACAACCTACTAGAATTCTCCGCTAAACTGGATACCCAAAAAATCCAACTTGATGTATTAGAAGGTACGCACAACGGCTACTTAAGCGATGACGGCAGTGCCCTTCAGCAACAAGTAAATGACATAAATGCGCGTATCAAACAGTTGAACGATGACTATAACCACTATGTAACGGTTGCCGCTACAGCCGTCACTTACGCTTGGTTCCCAATGGTTGCAGTTCCGATTATGGGTGTATATGGGGATAAAGCAGAGAAAGCGCGTAAGCTTCGTAATGAACTACAAAATGAAGTCAAAGATCTTCAGAGCCAACTGACATACACGCAAAAGATCTATAACTCGTACCACCGTTCTTCAGAAAGTATCGATGTTATTTCTACGAAAATAGAAAATGCGATTCCGCATATTAATAACCTAAAATTAAATTGGCAGAAGATGAATGCCGATTTTTCTTCTTTAATTGCAGCATTGGATGAAGCTGAAACCAATACCGAGATCTTAAAAGATGACGCGTTACTAGGCGCTGCGGGTGCACTTGCTAATACCGCCATTGCAGAGATGAATTGGAATAACATCAGCGAAAAAGCAAAAGCATTTGCTAATAACGCGTATATCCAAGAAATGGAATAACTTTTCTTCACTCCAATTATATCTAATTAGTACGACCTTAAAGCCTCACCTTAGTTAAAAACTAAGGTGATGGTTTCGGCTACCCAAAATTTAGTATTCCCTTAATTAACAGTGTTATTAAGGGGCTATAACAAGGAACTTAATATGAGATTACTTCCAGTTATTATTTCACTCTCATTATCTCCATACGCTTATTCCAGTGATTGGCTAGAGCTAAACAACTTGCCTCACAATATTGAATACCCAAGTTGGCAAACCGATGCGTATAACGACGTAGGCCTAGTTTCTCGCGCTACATCTGACTTACACATCAACCTTAACGATTGGATTGCAGAGCAAAACCTTTACGTCACTAAACCGACCAAAATTGTTGTCTTTGCCGATACGATAGAGGTATCAGAAAACTTTAATCTTGTGGTCAACAACCAAAATATTCTTATCTTCGCTCGGAAAATTGTCGGCTCTGGAACTCCCACTTTTGTACTTGGCCAACAAGGTTCTGCAGCTTCTGTCACCGTAATTGCTGATGAAATAGAAAGCCCGATTAATGTATTGGCTTTTCAATCTGATGGGTCTGTATCAAGGGAGTCCTTAACTGGCGGAGATACCAATGGCGCTTCCGTCGTATTAGCAGGTGAGCGTTATCGAAAATCAGATATTGAAGGCAATATCGCGGGTCAAATGAAGTTAGCAAGAACACCTTTTGCGGACATATTGAACCGAAGCTTTGACATGGCAGCAAGCCTGTTTGATACCCAGCCAGAAGTCAGCCTTCAACTGATCAACTGGATTGAAAAGAACATGCGCTTTGCAGGTTCAGTGGTTGAAGAGGATACACTGCTGTCAGATCTCTACCTGCAAACGGTCGCGTTTAAGCAGTTCATTAAATTCAATACCACAGAAAATAATTATGTCCCTTACCTCGATAAGTCACTGTATCAAGACAAGTATGCCGCTTACCTTGATGCAATGGTCGCTTACCAAAGCCAATGGGATATCGTCACCGACAGAAACACCGCTATTACGGACAAAGTTGAGTCAGCGAAGTTAGCACTTGCCAACGTGGTAGACGTTCTAAACGCACAGCAATCTATCATTAAACAAACCGAAGGGAACATCGACAAAATAGGTGATAGCCTGACTGAAATTGACAGTCAGTATAAAGCTCAAGAATTGGTAACACTCAGCGCGAGAACCACCTATTTGGTTGGTGTCGAAAACTGGAAAACCCAGCAACAACTAAATGCAGCGCTCGCGATTTTCAAAGCCATCGCAGAGATCGGTAGCGCTGTCAGCGGCGTGTTCACAGGTAACCTATCTGGGGTAAATGACTTAACCGACCAACTAGCCAAGACGCCTGAAGCACTCGAAAAAGCCAAAAACTTAGTGACCAATATTAAGTCGGTTACCGGCGTCATTGATAGCGTGACAAAAACCATTGCTGGGATCGCTCAATTAACTGCCGATGTGAAATCAACCATCAAACAACAAAAAATCTCAGAAGCGATGGATGGATTTAACTTTAACATTCCTACCATCAACGAAAGTAATTTAGCGTGGGATCTCATGCTGACTGAAGTACGTAGCAATCTTAGGTACGCCGACAGCTTGGGGATCAAAGGCGCGCGTAACTATTTATTAGAGCTCGAAAAACAAATCTTACTCGGCAAAAGCATTAACACCACTCAACTCAATTTTGCTCAAGAGCAAGCGAAGTTAGTCGATATGCTTCTCACTAATAACGTGACCAAAAACCAGCAAGCGCGCCTGACCACCGCAATAGATGGATATCAATCCGATTCGGAAGGCTTTGCATCAATCGAACGCGAACTGTCTCGAATTTTAATGCACTTCAAACGCCCTATGTATGTCGCGCTTTCCAACTACGTTCAAGCGTATGAATATTGGGCCCTCAAGCCAAGTGAGCTAATACCATCGCTCGACAAAACGTACCTCGATTACAAATTCGATCTCGCGTCTATCGAGAATGAATACGTCAATGCTCTGTCTTCTTTCCACCCTGCCCCTCAAGACTTCACGATAGATAATTACGTGATATCTGGTGAGGAACAGCTGACAAGCCTACTAGAAACCGGTCAGCTCAACTTTTCGATTCCTTTAGAGCAGGCTCAATTTTGTTCTTTTGACCGCGTTAGATTATCCACCATCCGAGTGTACTTAGAAGGAGAGAATCTTCCTTACGGTAAGCAGCTCAACATGCGAATATCAAGCGCCGGAAACTACCAAGACAGATACGCAGACGAAACATTCCAGTTCAGCTCTAACCCACTGTCTCGCGCGTTTTACTACCGCTTGGATGATCCAACAACCAATGATGTCAGTATCATTACCGATGGCGCCTTGGCCAACAAGTTTGAGTACGCGTATTTCCAGCCGACGCCTTTCAGTGCTTGGAACCTGACACTCAACAACTTCGATGAAACCAACTCATCCAATAACGAATACTTGCAAGACGTCGAACAAGTTAGAGTGGAATTCTTAGGCAGCGGTATTCCAAATGGCCGTAGTTGTTCACTTTAGCTTTTAGCTATCTAAAGTCTTAAGCAATCCACAGATCTGTGAAATAGCTTAGGCTCAGACCTAAGAGACAAAGGCCAGAATGAGATCAACTCTCACTCTGGCCTTTTAAAGATCTTATCGAAGTACGATTTTCCATACAAGCTAAATAATTACATTGGCTCGACGGTTGCGCGGCTCAATCGTATCTAGCTTTTAACACCACAACCTTTAATCACAAGTTGAGTAATAAACTTAGCGGCATCGGCGTAATCTTGATCGTCGAGCTGTTCTTTCTTCATCACACTACAAATTTGCCAACCAAAGTCAGCATAAGTTTGAGTGGCTGCCCAGATAGTAAACATCAAATGGTGAGCGGGCACTTCGTCCATTAACCCTTGAGCCGACCACGTTGAGAATTTATCAATGATCATCTGGGACTGTTTATACAGCTCATCACCAATTTCTTTAGGTAATACTTTGGCACCAGACATCACTTCATTAGCAAACACTTTCGATGCATGCGGGTGGTCACGGGAAATAATCAGTTTAGTTTGAATATATTGAGATAGCGCTTCGACGGGGTCATCGAGCTCTTCAATCGGGCGAGAAGCTTCTAGCAACGGTTCGGTGACCGTTTCGAGCACCGCGTTATAGAGCTTGTCCTTTGAACTGAAGTAATAAAATACATTAGGTTTGGGAATATCCGCAGCTTTGGCGATATCCACCATCTTTGTTGCGGCATAACCATGAGTAGCAAATTGTTCACAGGCTACTTCAATGATTAAATCCTGATTCTTTTGTCTGATCCTAGACATACTACGTCCTTTACAACCTATTACATAAGCCATAGTAATCAACGTGCTTCATTAGTCCAGCAGATATGTTTTATAAATCACTTAACTGTTTTGTCTGTTGCAAATATGACTTAAAAAAGTGGCCACCTGCACGAGAAGACACAGGCGGCCACCGCAAAAAGCTCTCTACGAAAACTAGAGAATGAGTATCGCGCGTAAATCATTCACATTGGTCAGAGTTGGCCCTGTTGTGAGTAATACGCCGGTTTTCTTAAAGAAATCATAACTGTTGTTGTCATCTAGGAAGTCTTCTGCCTTCAAAGCTTGTTTATTGCCTTCTAACCATGTTTCTGGCGTGATCCAAGCTCCCGCATTGTCTTCCACACCGTCAATACCATCGGTATCCGCTGCCAGTGCAAAAATTTTCTCATGGCCTTTAAGCTCATTGTATAAGCTCAATAAGAATTCACAGTTACGACCACCACGGCCATTCCCTTTTACGGTTACTGTAGTTTCTCCACCCGATAACAACACACATGGTGTTTCAAAAGGTTGGTTCTTGTCGGCAATTTGCTTGGCAAGTGCAGCATGCACTTTAGCCACATCTCTGGCTTCGCCTTCAATACAATCACTGAGAATATAAGCTGGAATACCAAGGCCTTCCGACTCTGCAGCTGCTGACTCTAACGCCGATTGCGGAGTCGCAATAATATGGTGTGTACTGTTCGCCCAGCATTCGTCTTCAGGTTTCACCGTCTCAGATTCAGGGCTGTTCAACCACTTAAATGCAGATGGTGGAATCGCAATCTCGTAACGCTCTAAAATGGCTAGAGCATCAAAACGAGTAGTGCTGTCTGGAACAGTAGGGCCAGATGCGATAACGCTAATATCATCGCCCGGTACATCTGAAATCGCTAAAGACAAAATCTGTGCTGGGTAAGCCGCTTTTGCTAATCGACCACCTTTAATTGCTGACAGGTGTTTGCGAACACAGTTCATTTCATCGATAGCAGCGCCCGACTTCAATAATGCTTTATTGATAGCTTGTTTCTCGGCTAGTGTGATTTCACCACCCGGTAAGCTTAATAGCGCTGAACCACCGCCAGATAACAAACAAATCACAGTGTCGTCTTCGTTAAGGCTACTCGCCAAATCAAGAATGCGTTGGCCAACTTCTAAGCCCATTGCATCTGGTACTGGGTGCGCGGCTTCAATTACTTCAATGAATTCACATGGGGCAGTGTGCTCGTAGCGAGTCACCACTAAGCCTTCAAGATCTCTTACAGCTAGGTCTTTACGAGCATTCTTCTGCCATACGGCTTCGAGTTCTGCTGCCATTGATGCTGCTGCTTTTCCGGCACCGATAACGACCGTACGCCCACCTTGATTGGCCGAGCGATAGAAAATATCTTCTGGTAGATATGGTTCGATATGATTTTTAGGCAGTGCTTCATTGACTGCACTATAGAAAAGGGTTTGCAAAAACTGTTTAGCATCAATGTCCATCAGCTACTCCTTAGTTGACAGAAAGATTAAAAAAAGAATCCCAATACAAGGCCTAGAAGTGCCTGCTAAGATAAGTTGGAAAGGGTCAACTTCAACTCCTAGCCTTGTATCGGGAACGCGTATAAAAGGAGACGAAACTACGCGATTTATTAACGAACTATATGAAACTTTCAGCAAACGGAACTCAGAGGTATAGCTCCGTTTACTAGCCTATGGTTTTGCCTATCCCCAAACGAAACCATAGGGTCTTACTGTTATTTGATGCTCACATCCTTAGTCAGCATCAAATCTTGCTCACCAATCAACATTAACGGATTGAGTGGTCTGAACGTTTTTCAATGGCTTGGATAAGTGCTGAGTGATCCCAACCTTCTCCGCCCATTTCTGCACATTCGCCAAATAGCTCCTGAGCAGTTGCAGTGTTTGGAAGTGAAACACCAAGCTCTTCTGCACCCGTTAGCGCTAGATTTAGATCTTTCTGGTGTAGAGAGATACGGAAACCTGGGTCGAAAGTACCTTCAACCATACGCTCACCATGTACTTCAAGAATCTTAGAGTTAGCAAAGCCACCTAGTAGTGCTTGACGAACGCGAGCTGGATCCGCACCTGCTTTCGAAGCAAATACTAACGCTTCTGACACTGCTTCAATGTTTAGTGCAACGATGATTTGGTTCGCCACTTTACATGTTTGGCCAGCACCATTTTCGCCAACTAGCGTGATGTTTTTACCCATGATTTCAAACAGTGGACGCGCTTTATCAAACGCTTCTTGCTCACCACCAACCATGATTGTCAGTGTTGCGTTGATAGCACCCACTTCACCACCAGATACCGGAGCATCTAGGTAAGAAGCACCACCTTCGTTAATACGAGCAGCAATAGCTTTCGTCGCGATAGGTGAGATTGAGCTCATATCGATCACTAGCTTGCCTGCAGCGCCACCAGCCGTTAGGCCTTGTTCTACGCCGTTTTCGCCAAATAGCACATCTTCAACTTGTGGTGTGTTTGGTACCATTAGGATGATCACTTCAGCAAGCTCTGTCGCTTCTGCTGGAGAGTGACAAACGGTTGCGCCTGCCGCGACTAGATCTGCTGGCGCTGCGTTGAAGTGATCGGTAAAGATCAAATCGTGGCCCGCTTTCTGAAGATTCTCAGCCATAGGCTTGCCCATGATGCCAGTACCGATAAATGCAATTTTAGACATGTTGTTCTCCTTAACTTTTTATTGAGTGCCAGTCGCGATTAGCGGTACTGGTTTAGCCAACCTAGGCCTTCTAAGGTTGTCGTTTCAGGTTTGTACTCACAACCTACCCAACCTTGATAACCAATGTCGTCTAAGTGTTTAAGTACGAATGGATAGTTGATTTCGCCCGTTCCCGGCTCGTGACGACCTGGGTTGTCCGCAAGTTGAACATGCGCAATTTGCTTAATGTTGTTTTGCATCGTTGGTGCGAGATCGCCTTCCATAATTTGCATGTGGTAGATATCGTATTGAATAGACAGATTATCGCTGCCCACTTCTTTAATGATTGCTTTTGCTTGCTCTGTGGTATTCAAGAAGAAACCTGGAATATCACGAGTGTTGATGGCTTCGATCACTAAGTGAATGCCTTCTGCTGCCAGTGCATTCGCAGCATAGTGCAGGTTAATCACGAAAGCGGCTTGTGCGTCTTGCTGTGTCACACCTTCAGGAACAATACCCGCTAGGCAGTTCACTTGCTTACAACCGAGCGCTTTAGCGTATTCAATCGCTTTTGGCACACCCGCTTGGAATTCTTCAACTCGAGATGGGTCTACCGCGATACCACGGTCGCCTGCATCCCAGTCACCAGCTGGCAAGTTGAAAAGCACTTGCTCTAGGTTGTTAGCGACGAGCTTTTGTTTGATCTCTTGTGCATCAAATGCATAAGGGAAAAGGTATTCAACGCCTTGGAAGCCTGCTTCGGCTGCCGCTTCGAAACGATCCATAAAATCGATTTCGGTGAATAACATTGACAAGTTTGCTGCAAATTTTGCCATTACTCTGTCCTTACTTTCTAAACAGCCCACTGCGCTTCGCGATATTGATTCTCGCGATGGTGAGCCCAAATTTTTTCCAATAGTGGCTCATATCTCGTGAGCCAGTATCGTCGTTATTGTTTGATTTACCGTAACCAGTATTTTGTTTTGAGGCCGACTCCGTTTGGAGTGAGCCAGTAGAGTCAGCTTTTGACTCTACTGAAACAAAGCTACTTGTGCGCAAGCGCTGTCGGGGCATCGGCGCGACTTTCGGCAAGCGGTTCAAATTCGTTGATGGCATTGATTTCTACACCCATAGCAATGTTCGTAACTCGTTCAAGAATCAGTTCTACTACTACAGGAACTTTGTGTTTGTTCATCAGCTCTTTCGCTTGCTCGAAAGCAGCAGCGATTTGGTCTGGTTCACGTACACGGATCGCTTTACAACCTAGGCCTTCTACCACTGCGACGTGGTCCACACCGTAGCCGTCAAGCTCAGGCGCATTTTGGTTATCAAAGGCAAGCTGAACACAGTAATCAATATCAAATTGACGTTGAGCCTGACGAATCAAACCTAGGTAAGAGTTGTTCACTAGTACGTGGATGTAAGGCAAGTTAAATTGCGCACCTACGGCTAGTTCTTCAATCATGAATTGGAAATCGTAGTCACCAGAGATAGCAACGATGTCACGATCTGGATCCGCAGCACGTACACCTAGAGCAGCAGGCGTTGTCCAACCTAATGGGCCCGCTTGACCACAGTTAATCCAATGTCGTGGCTTGTACACGTGTAGGAACTGAGCCGCCGCAATTTGCGATAGACCAATCGTACTGACGTAACAAGTATCGCGACCGAATGCTTTGTTCATTTCTTCGTATACACGCATCGGCTTCATTGGTGCGTCATCGAAGTTAGTCTTACGTAGCATGGTTGCTTTGCGTTCTTGACACTCGCCAACCCACTTACTACGGTCTGGCAGTTTGCCTGCATCACGCCACTCTTTTGCTACTTCAACCATTAGCTCAAGTGCTGATTTCGCGTCAGAGACAATACCTAGGTCAGGACAGAACACTCGGCCAATTTGAGTTGGCTCGATATCAACGTGAACGAACTTACGACCTTCAGTGTAAACATCTACAGAACCGGTATGGCGGTTTGCCCAGCGGTTACCAACACCGAATACGAAGTCTGAATTCAGCATGGTTTCGTTACCGTAACGGTGAGAAGTCTGTAGACCTACCATACCTGCCATTAGCTCGTGGTCATCTGGGATTGTGCCCCAGCCCATTAGCGTTGGAATTACTGGTACGCCAGTGATTTCAGCAAATTGCTGTAGTAACTCAGAAGCGCCTGCGTTGATTACACCACCACCAGACACAATCAGAGGGTTTGCAGATTCAGCCATCATTGTCATGGCCTTTTCAACTTGCTCACGTGTTGCTTGTGGTTTGTACGGTGCTAACGGCTCGTACGTATCGATGTCGAACTCGATTTCAGCAAGCTGAACATCAATAGGTAAATCAATCAGGATTGGACCTGGACGACCTGAACGCATTAGGTGGAATGCTTTTTGGAAAGCACGTGGCACCTGTGCAGGTTCTAGAACCGTAGTTGCCCACTTAGTCACTGGTTCAGCGATTTTTTCAATGTCTACCGCTTGGAAGTCTTCTTTATGAAGACGAGCACGCGGCGCTTGGCCTGTAATACAAAGGATTGGGATCGAATCCGCTGAAGCAGAATAAAGACCAGTAATCATGTCTGTGCCCGCAGGGCCAGAAGTACCGATACAAACACCGATATTGTCTTGATTAGTACGGGTATAACCCTCTGCCATGTGAGACGCACCTTCAACGTGACGAGCTAGTACATGATCAATACCGCCTAGTTTCTTCATTGCTGCATACATAGGGTTGATTGCTGCGCCAGGTACACCAAATGCGATGTCCACTCCTTCACGCTTAAGCACTTCAACAGCTGCTTCAATTGCTTTCATTCTTGCCATTCGAACCTCCAGTTTCGATTGTATACAATTTTATTCGCTTTTGTGTACTATGAATCATCCTCAGGATTTAGCAACCCCTAAATGAAACATTTTTTTTACAATCTAAGCGATATTAAGTAATCACTAACCCCTTAAACCTTAGTATTCATTGCTTTACATAAAATATCTTTACGTAAAAATAATTTCGCAACTTTCAATTTGATAAATAAATGTTAAATACCCTTTGATTGTTTACACAATTTGCAATATAAGTATCTTTAAAAATAATGTTTTGTACACAAAATCGAATGATATTGTTTAAAGGAGACAGGCAATGATTTTGAATGATGTAAAGGAAAGAGAAGAGTCACTTTGTATTCAGGTACTCGGTAACATGGACAAGCCCGAGTACAAGCAAATCTTGTCCGATGATGCTTTATCCTTCTTACAGGCAGTAGTAAATAAGTTTGGCGATCGCAGAAATGCGCTTCTAGACGCTCGCGATGAAAAACAAGCTAAGTTCGATAACGGTGAGTTACCTAACTTCCGTGAAGATACTCTTGCTATTCGCCAAGACAAAAGCTGGAAAGTGGCTACCCCACCACCTGAACTGCTAGACCGCCGAGTAGAAATTACTGGCCCTATCGAACGTAAGATGGTGATTAACGCGCTGAACTCGGGCGCAAAAGTATTTATGTGCTGTTTCGAAGATGCCTCTTCGCCAACGTGGGCGAACATGGTCGACGGCCAAATTAACTTACGTGATGCCAACTTAGGTACCATTAGCTACTTTGATGAAAAGAAAGGTAAGCAATATTCTTTAAACGAAGATCCATCTCTATTGATTGCTCGACCACGCGGCCTGCACCTGCCAGAGCAATCGATTCAATTTAACGGCCAAGCTATAGCGGGCTGTTTGATGGATTTCGCTTTGTACTTCTTCCACAACTATCAAACACGAGCAGATAAGGGGCTAGGTGTTTATTACTACATTCCGAAACTGGAAAGTATGGAAGAAGCGCAGTGGTGGAACGATGTATTCACCTTCACTGAAGATTATTTCAAAGCACCACGTGGCACCATTCGCGCGACCGTTCTAATTGAAACGCTACCAGCGGTTTTCCAAATGGAAGAAATGCTGTATGCGATGCGTGATCACATCGTTGCGATGAACTGTGGCCGCTGGGACTACATTTTCAGCTACATCAAAACACTGAAAAACCATCAAGACCGTATCTTGCCAGACCGACACGGCATTGGCATGGATCAAGAATTCCTTAACGCCTACAGCCAATTGCTGGTTCGTACTTGTCACGCTCGTGGCGCATTAGCGATGGGTGGCATGTCAGCCTTCATTCCAGCGAAAGATCCAAAAGAAATGGAACGTGTAACTGCGAAGGTAATTGAAGACAAACAACGTGAATCGCAAAACGGTCACGATGGCACTTGGGTTGCACACCCTGCACTCGTTGATTTAGCGATGTCTGTTTTCGACAAACACTTAGACGGCAAAGTAAACCAATTGGATTACCAAAGCCCAACTCACACGATTGACGCAGACCTACTACTTAAGCCATGTGCTGGTACTCGCGACGAAGCTGGCGTTCGTAAGAATATTCGCATCGCTTTGTACTACATCGAAGCATGGATTCAAGGTTTTGGTTGTGTGCCAATTTACGGCTTGATGGAAGACGCTGCTACGGCAGAAATCTCGCGTGCCAATATCTGGCAATGGATTCACCATGGCGTTCAACTGGATGACGGCCAAGAATTCACAGCAAAATTATTCCACTCTTGGTTATACCAAGAGCTAGATACCATAAAACTTGAAGTCGGTGATACTCGTTACGCGGCAGGTCGATTTGAAGAGACAGCTGATCTTTTCTATCAACTTTCTACCGCTAAAGAGTTTGCTGCCTTCCTAACTTTACCAAGCTATGGGTTATTGCAAGAGCCAAGTTAAGGCGATTCATACCCTTTGAAAACTAGGAGATAACATGGGAAGTTTGACTCTACAACAAGCGTTAACCATCATTGATGGTACCTTTAAAGCAGGGAAAGAGATCCGCACAGAACCTTTGACGGTCGCCGTCTTAGACAGTGGCGGTAAACTCATTTCATTGCAACGTCAAGACGGCTCGAGCATGATGCGACCAGACATCGCGATAGCCAAAGCTTGGGGGGCACTGGCACTCGGTTGTTCCTCAAGAAAACTGGCACAAGATGCCGATAACCGACCTGCGTTTATCTCCGCAGTTAACGTACTGGCTCACGGCAATATGGTCCCTGTACCGGGTGGCCTATTAATCCGTGATGCAGACAAAACCGTGCTAGGAGCAATCGGCGTAAGTGGCGATGTTTCTGACATCGATGAAAGCTGCGCCATAAATGGGATTGGCTGCGCCGACCTTTTCAGTGATGAAATGGCACAAGCGTAACTTCAATCAGATTGTGAACCGCACTCTTACTCACGTTAACATTCAAACAAACAAAAACCGAAGTCACTGACTTCGGTTTTTTTATTCTCGTAAGCTCACATCACATCTGCATATAACTTCGATAAAGCAGCTTGCAAACACTCATGTATTCACAAGCCATAAGCCGTTTACCGTTTATTCGTAAGCACTAAGCCAAGTTTTAAGTAGCTGATTGGTATTCTTTTTTTGAGTCGCCGATAACGATTTTACTAGGTACTTTTGAGTTTCTACGTGTTCCGACATCATTTGGTCGATTAACACCAAACCATCTTTGGTTAACTCAACAGTGACACTGCGTCGGTCTTCTTTACTGTGCGCTCTTACAATCAAACCTTTCGCTTCAAGCTTATCTAATCGATTCGTCATCGCGCCAGATGTCAGCATCATAGATTCAATCAATTCAGACGGGGTTAAGCGGTACGGTTTCCCTGAACGACGCAGTGTCGCCAGAACATCAAACTCACCTAATTTCATGTCGTATTTTTTATGAAGATCAGCAACTTGTGTCTCCATGTACTTGGCAATACGCATGATTCTACCCATCATTGCCATTGGTTCAGTTTCTAGCTCAGGCTTTTCCTTAGCCCACTGCTCTACTACGCGGTCGATAGCATCCATTTGCAACCTAGCTCCATAATTGATTTCGATACTTCGAATTAGTTTAACATAAAGATACTTTACAATCATAAATTATAAGTATACAGTTCACACAAATAGTTATCTTAACGTAAAGATATTTCAAATGAATATACTACTGGCAATGATCCCTGCCTTCTTTTGGGGAACAACCTATGCAGTGACGCAATTTACGCTACAGGAGTGGCCACCATTGTTATTGGGTGCATTACGCGCCTTGCCTGCTGGTCTGTTATTGCTTGCAGTAAAACCGACTTTGCCAAAAAAAGGCGAATGGCAAATTATTTTCAGCCTTGGCCTCATTAACATCGCGACCTTCTTTGGTTTGATCTTTGTAATGGCGTTAACCTTGCCATCTGCGATATCCGGTGTAGGTATGATTTCAGTACCTGTGTTTGCTATGATCTTTCATTGGATCGTTAAAAAGCAGCGCCCGCACTTTATTCAAGCGGCATCAGGGGCTGGTCTCGTCGCATTAGCGTGGATGCTGTTTAACCCAAGTCAGATCTCACTAAACCCTGTGGGTTTAGGCGCAATGTTTGCCGCAATTATGTGTATCATCATTGGCAGCAGTATTACTAAGTCACTAGGTAATAAAATGCACTGGTGGAAAGTGCTTACTTGGCAGCTGATTTTAGGCGGCATGATTTTGTCACTTGCTTCAATCGTCCACGCGTTTATTGATCCCCAACCCTACGCCAATGCGCTTAACAACTTCGACAGCCGCAACGCGATGGGCTTACTTTGGGTCATCGGATTAAATACAGCACTTGGCTATGGCATGTACGTTTGGTTGCTACAACGTATGTCAGTGGTCGACTTTACCTTCGGTGGTATTGCTAACCCAGTCGCAGGCATCGTGACAGGCATGGTATTGATGGGTGAATCGTTCACCGCAACGCAATACTCCTTCATGATAGGTATGATTGTTATGTCATTGCTGCCGCAAATCATCTTAGCGATAAGGCAAGCGAAACCAGTTCAAACTGTTACTGAATAAGTAGAAATTACCACCATACGAATAAACCCGCCGAGCGCGGGTTTTTCTTTATTTGGCTCACATCCATATCAAATATCCATTTGTCCTCTTATCTACCTGACCTTATTATTAATATATTCAGGCATTAAGGCGTTCAAGATGGCAAAAGATCTCTTCTCTAATCTCGATTTAAATTTACTTCGCACTTTCATTATTCTTCACCAAGAAAGGAACATGCGAAAAGCCTCCGAGCGTCTATTCGTATCTCAACCAGCGGTGAGTAAAGCATTACAACGCTTAAGAGATCATTTCGATGACGAGCTGTTTGTAAAAACCCACCATGGACTACGTGCCACCGAACATGCAAACATGCTGGCTGAAAGTATTGCGCCAATAATGGATGAGCTTAGTCTAGCCCTGAATAGCAGTAATGATTTCGACCCAAAACAGTTGCAAGGCCCGATCAAGCTAGCACTCTCCCCATTTTTGCTTAGCTCGATTTCGAGCAAACTATTCCAGGCAATTCGCGCCCAAGCGCCCAATGTTGAAGTTCACTTATTGAACTGGTCGAAAGCCACCATGACCGAAATTATCAATGATGAAGTACATATTGGGCTTAACTACGAAATTGGTCACGCGCCTAAAGAGCTCCTTCAACAGCCTATCGCACAAGACAGCTTCAAAGGGTATGTCCGCCATGATCACCCTTACAAAGGTGACTTTATTGAAGTGAAGGATGGTGTGAACTTTGAGTTGGCGACCGTAATAGCAATTGATTGGAACTCGCACCAACCACTTGCGGAAAAAATCCTCAAAGTAAAAGGGCTTTCAGCAAATGTAGGCTTTCGTTCAGAACTACCATCCGCTGTCCTTGATGTCGTGAAAAACTCAGACATGATGTTCCCAGCATCTAAGTTTCTCGATATAGAACAAAAAACCTCTTTAAGGGCTATTCAAATCCGCTTCGATAGTACCGATATCATGCCTACTGTTTGTGCTTACTTCCACCACAAGAACCGCAACAGCCCAACAACACTGTGGTTAAAAAAGGTACTCGACTCTATCCTCAATGATAACCAGTAGTTATCACGCTGTTTATCTGGGCTCATTAATAACCAAGCGTAAAAGCCTCTATTCCATCAAGCGATTAGAGGCTTTTTTACGCTCTCCATATACTTCTCTCATCGGCTAGGAACGCCACACAACACTGCAAGACGCAACCTTTTGTTCCTAACACACTTTGAGAGTAGATCATGAAACTAAAACTATTAAGCACACTAATCGCAGCCTCTTTCCTAGCTGGTTGTTCTTCTTCTGGTTCAAGTGACAATGGGGGTACTGGCCCAGCACCGCAAGATGGAATTGCTGATGTTCAGTACCTTCAGGGCGAAGAGTTTGACGCTGCTCTGATTACAGGTGACGCTGGTGACTACAATGCTTTGATTGTCCGAGATCAAACCGGTGAAGGTTCAACTCACGTACTAATCGACGGAAACATATACTCAGTAGAAGAAGGTCAAGTTGTCGATAGTCAAGGTAATGTAATGGGAACTCTTATTACACAAGGCGACACAATTACTTACCAAGGAGTCATTAAAGGCGAATTAGTTGAAGTAACCCTAACGGTTGTCGATGGCCGCCTTATGGCAGACGGCACCATTGTCGATACTCCGCCGAAATGGGGAGATGAAGGCGCTACTTCTATCTCAATCGTTGAAGAAGGTGAAAGCAAGTTAATCTATATTGGTGAAGAACACATTGGCACAATCAACGAGTTAGGAACCATCATTAAAGATGATAAAGCTATTGGTGAATTTGAAGGTGATAGACACAACGGAAGTGCCTATTTCTACGACGGTTCAACTGTTAACTTTACAACGGACGAACTTAACGGTCACACAACCGTAACTGTTAAAAAAGATGGGATGATCTACACATGGAACAGTGCTACAGGTGAGAAGTCGGTATCTATTGATGAGAATATTGATAACGAATGGGGACTAGTCGACCCAGAATTTGGTCTTGGGTTTGAGTTTGAGTTAGTTGATGATAACAAACTCGTAATTAGTTTAGGGGCTAGTGAAGTGACCATTACAGATACACCTGTTGGCATCATTGTATCTGGTTCAGAAGGCGAAACAGCGGTATCTGTAAAGACTGCGAACGCATATAAAGAAGCTATGACTCACTTAACTCCAAATGAGCAAAAGTTCCTAGCTATTGCATTTGTTGCAAACGAAGGGAAAGGAGCTGTTAGTGAAGAGATGAGAGATAAGGCTTGGCACACGACCAAAGACATCACTGCACAGTGGGCTCAAGATAATAAACTTACTATGTTGAAGATTGCTAACATAGAGATGGATTTAAAAGGTAATTCTCTAGGTTACTACTTGCTTACTGGTGAAAGAAAAACAGTACAAGAGCTAAAAGATACAGCAAAAGATAAGATCACAGAGTGGCTACCAACTCGACCTGAATTAACAGCAGAGCAAAAGCATGAACTACGCTCACAAATTCAATCACTATCTCAAGAGCAACGTCAGCAAATCAAACAAGCGATCAAAGATCGCGCTAGCCGCAGCTAGATAAAATAATAAAATAAAAAGCAAAGGAGTCGCTTATATGCGGCTCCTTTTTTTTGAGAGTTTTCGAGATTCCTATGAAACGACTAATTTTACTTGGTTTGGTGAGTGGCTATGCGCTGTCAAACGAGCCAGCCTCTACCACTCTAAGTTACCACGAGCCAAGCCTTAGCTTTCAAACCGCTAAAGCTGGAGACAGCTGGGTTGGCACTGTTTCGGGAGTGATTCAAGCGACGGAAGAAATCAATATCAGTGCAGAAATCGACTCCGAAGGTTATCTAGAACTCGGCACCGGTTACGGTTTGATGCTTGGTGATTACTATACCGAAGCGTTTATCAGTTATGGCCGTGCAGACCTGATGGATATTTATGACATCGGCCTTTTTGGCGGTGCAGCACTTACCGATAATATTATGGTTTTTGCCAATACATCACACGAATGGCGCAAGGTATCAATTCCGATTTTCGACATGACAAACCGAGAATGGAAAAACACCATTGGCACTAGCTATTCACCCTCTCAGTACATGAACTTTTCCTATTCGTTTAGTCATGACCGCTCCTTAACCGGAGACAAAGGCTACTACAACAGCCAAGACGTCACCTTTACGCTTAAACCAAAGTGGGTGGAGCCATATTTGAAATATACGTTTGGCCAAAAACGGGTAAGCCCAGGAGACGTATTTAGGTCAGATGGCAGTGTCGAACTTGGGTTCAATCTACGTTTTTAATTTTACCGTTTCATTTGGTAACTCTCCCCCTTTGCTGTAAGCCTTGGGCAAAGGGGATTTTTTATAACCTACCACTAACTACTCAGCGCATTTTAATTATAAGCCATTACCTTTTCATCGGACGCTTTCGTTTACTTTATTGAACCAATACAGGTAAAGTCTAAGCACGATTTATGCAGGTGTATGAAAGGGTTATATGCATTACGATGTTTTTAATGGCGATGCCGATGGGATAATTGCGCTCCTCCAACTACGACTAGCCGAACCAAAAGAGAGCCAGCTCGTCACCGGAATTAAGCGCGATATCAAATTACTCGACCAAGTAAATAATGCGAACGATGCCACCTCTGTTACCGTTCTTGATATTTCAATGGAAAAGAACACGGCTGCGTTACAGGCATTGCTTAAAAAAAGCATCGGTGTTTTCTATTGTGATCATCACCGCTGTGGTGACATCCCAAATTCTCCACACCTAACTGCGCTCATTAACTTAGACTCTGAAGTCTGTACTGGGTTACTGATCAACGAATATCTTAACGGTCAATTCTTCAACTGGGCAATCACTGCGGCATTTGGTGACAACCTAATTTCCACCGCGCAAGACTTGGCTAAAACCAGTAGCTTAACGCCTGATGATATTGAGTTTTTAAAAGAACTTGGCACTTTGATCAATTACAACGGATACGGAGCTTCGTTAGATGATCTGCATATTGCACCCGATCAATTATTCCGCCAGTTACTGAACTACAAAGATCCGCTGTTATTAAAAGGGGATAAAGGCTCTCCGTATTACCAGCTAAAGCGCGGCTACAATGCCGACTACAAAGAGCTCTCTGCTATCAGCCCTATATTTGAAAACGAAACTTGCCGCGTATTTGAGTTACCCAATCAGCCATGGGCTCGACGTATTAGCGGCGTTTTTGGCAATCAACTCGCCAACCAAAAACCAGAAAAAGCTCACGCAGTTCTCACATTGAATTCAAACAAATCAGATTACACGGTAAGCGTGCGGGCTCCATTAGAAAACCGTATCGGCGCAGATGAAGTGTGCGGGCAATTTGCCACGGGAGGAGGCAGAAAAGCAGCAGCCGGAATCAATGCTCTACCGCTTAATGACAAGCATGCATTTGTCACAGCATTAAATAGCTTTTACCAATAGACTAATCTGAAAACCACTTCACCCCTCGTGAATAGGTCAATGCTGGTGCTTAATACCTCTAGTGATTAATACCTGGAAGCATGATTGCCTCTGCATAAGAGTGAAGAAAACCGCGGCTCATTAAAGCTAAGGAATTGCGGATTTTACGGCACAGACGGACACTGCCCAGAAGGGTAAGAAGTGGCGGATTCAATAATCAAATTTATCGCCAAGCACATCTAAGCTTTAAGATGACGACTTAGAATAGCTCTAGAGCGAGTCAGCCTATTACAATTTTGCAATGAGGCTGACTCATTTAGTCTAGCGTCCTTAAAAAGGGGCGCTTGATTACTCTAAAAATAGTTGGATGAGGTATCCTCTAAACCCGTTATATCGCTAAACCATTAAAAACTATAGAGAATTAATAAACCGACCTTTATAAAAGCTAAATCTATTCTGTAACCAGTGATCCACACTCATTCCTCCGCCCCCGTGCACCGCTAACACTAGAAACCCACCTGCTAGCGATAAGTTTTTATAGAAGTGAATCATCTGTCCTGACTGGCTCAAATCAAAGTGAAACATCAGTCCAGAGATAACAGAAAACGCAGTGATGGTTAACGCAGTCACACGAGTCAAAAAGCCCACTAAAATTGCAAGACCACCAAAAAATTCGAGTAATATAACCAACGGTAACAAAGCCCCAGTAACACCTTGTGTCGCCATATAGTTGGCCGTTTGTTCGTAATTAAGCAGTTTGCCCCACCCAGCTTGAATAAATAGATAAGCCAGCAGAATGCGCGCGACCACTAGTAAAGAATCGTTCCAAGTAATTTTCATTGAAAAAGCCTTAAGTTAAATTTTTCAATAGGTTACCTGTCGGCTCAACAAGAGGATATCTCGAAAAATAAAACGACTTGTTCTGAAATTTAGTAGACATATCCCCATACAATTTTCTAACGGTTATCCGCTCTTCTACACCATCAACTGCTGATAGGATTAACGGCATCTTTTTTATGGGTTTAGCCTACGCTGTATAAAAATCATGAAATCTCTCAAAAAAACACTGCCACTTGATACCTTACAAATCTTAGATGTATTGCATCGTGAAGGGACTTTTTCCGCAGCATCTGCTCATCTGAATCGTTCCGTTTCAGCACTTAGCTATCAGATCCAAAAGCTTGAAGATGAGTTAGGCATTCTGATTTTAGATAGATCGGGGCATCGCGCCGTGTTTACTCAAGTGGGCCAGCTACTACTTGAACAAGGGCGGCACTTACTTAACGCTTCCGACGAACTTGTTCACCAAATACAACGTTTTTCAAAGGGATGGGAAACCGAACTTTATCTTTCCTATGACGGGATTATCGGTCAAGACGCCGCTCTCACTCTGATTAGCGATATGGCAAACGAATGCGAAACACAGCTTCATACACAAGAGGATATTCTGTCTGGGGGATGGGAATCTCTTATTTCCGGCAAAGCTGACATCTTGCTATCGTCAACGCCAACCATGGAGCTCCCCAATACAGTAAACACGAAAGTGATTGGTCATGTGGATATGATTTGGGTCGCCGCAAATAACTCGCAAATATTAAACGAGCCAGAGCCGCTCAGCGAAGTGACACGTTGCCAGCATACGATAGTTGTCGTCGCCGATACCGCTTTCTCCTCCCCTAAGGTGACCAAAAACATATTGTCGAACCAAAAAACCTGCACGGTCAGTTCGATGAGTAACAAACTCATCGCGATTCAACGTAATTTGGGGATAGGAACCGTGCCCAAACACTTAGCGACACCCGCACTGGAGCAAGGCAGCTTGATTGAGATTGGCCACGCTCGAACAGTAGATATCGTGTTGGCGTGGCAGCGCGGGAATATGGGGAAAGCGAAGACTCTGGCATTAAAAAAGCTAGAAAAAATTTGGAATCAACTCTGATGCTAGTACACCCAAGTTCAACACTAAGGTTGAACTTGGGTGAAAGATTACCTATCTCGACCAATGAATCGGCTTGCCTTTACACTGTCCCCTCCTGGGGTTACCGCTTCAAATTTATAAACTCTAGCGATATTTCCTTTATGAAAAAAGGCTTGGCCCTTATCCGATGTCACTTCCGTTTGCTGTCCTCTTATATTGGAAGACACCTTCGCATTAGCGACACTTTTTCCATTCTGAGTAACGGTCACTAGCACCCCGTTCGATTGTTGGTTCACCGACATTTTTAACTCGGCAGCGGCCGTAAAAGAAGTCAAAAGTAACGCGCTAACCAATACTGTTTTTAATTTCATGTTCGTTTATCTCTGTTGTCTTGGGATAACAGAAATATACAAATCATGAAGATCGTTTGATAACGGGAAGTCTTGAATAAGATGTTCTGATTTATGCATGAACTTTTTTGCACATGCTAAATTGCTCAAGTTTTACACAGAACACACTTTGTAGTTCTACATAGCTTTTAGCTGTCAAGCCGCACTACCTATACCAATTTTTACCTACCTCTCGAATACCGTAAATGAGCCCACGCAAAAAGTGATTCAGGTTCAAGAGCGATTTAAACGCAGCTTAGCTCTATTTATAGAATTGATACATTTCTTAGCGTTATACATAACGTGGAACCATACAATGAAAAATAACAAACTATTATTAGCGACTATTGCTGCTGCCAGCTTTTCCGGAATGGCCAATGCCGATGCCATTTTGCATGCTTTTAACTGGCAATACTCTGATGTCACCTCTAAAGCTAATGCCATCGCCGATGCGGGCTACAAGAAAGTGTTAATTTCGCCGGCAATGAAATCAAGCGGAACGCAATGGTGGGCACGCTATCAACCTCAAGATTTTAGAGTGATCGATTCCCCACTTGGTAACAAGCAAAATTTACAAGCAATGATCTCGGCATTAAAAGCGAAAGGCGTCGACGTATATGCCGATGTTGTGCTCAATCATATGGCTAATGAGAGCTGGAAGCGTGATGATCTTAACTACCCCGGAGAAGAGGTTCTCACGAGCTACCAAAATAATTTGAGCTACTTTAACGATCAAAAGTTATTTGGCGACTTATCACAGGGTTCATTTTCCAGTAACGATTTTCATCCAGCTGGCTGTATTACAGATTGGGGGAATCCAGGTCATGTTCAATATTGGCGTTTATGCGGTGGAAATGGTGACACTGGCCTTCCTGACCTAGACCCAAATAACTGGGTTGTAAGCCAACAAAAGCTCTACCTAGAAGCGTTGAAAGAAATGGGTATCAAAGGCTTTAGAATCGACGCCGTCAAGCACATGAGTCAATATCAAATTGATCAAATATTCACTCCAGAAATCACGTCAGGAATGCATGTGTTTGGTGAAGTCATTACTAGTGGAGGTAAAGGCGATTCTAGTTATGAATCTTTCCTTGCCCCTTACTTAAACAATACCAATCACTCAGCGTACGACTTTCCACTGTTTGCGTCGATTCGGTCGGCATTTTCGTACAGCGGTGGACTCAATCAGTTACACGACCCACTCGCTTACGGCCAAGCGTTAGATAACCATCGCGCTATTACTTTCACCATCACCCACGATATTCCGACAAACGATGGTTTCCGCTATCAGATCATGGATGAAAAAAGTGAAGAGTTGGCATACGCCTATATACTCGGTAAAGATGGCGGTACGCCGCTGATTTACAGCGATGAGCTGCCAGATGAAGAAGATCAAGACAATGGACGCTGGGCAGACGTTTGGAATGAAACCTCTATGGTCAACATGCTCAAATTCCATAACAGCATGCAAGGTAAAACAATGACCACTCTTTATAGCGACCAATGTTTGCTGATATTCAAACGAGGAAAAGAAGGGCTTGTCGGCATTAATAAGTGCGGGGAACAGCGCTCTTACACGATTGATACCTATCAGCACGAATTCAATTGGTACCAAGAATATAAAGATGTACTTAGCAACGCCAAAGAAGTGGTGAACTCCCGCTACCACTCACTCACTATTCCAGCCCAAACCGCGAGAATGTTGATGCTATAGCGCAAAGTCATTAAATTTTCCGACAAAAATGCCCGCTAGTTGCGGGCATTTCTTTTAAGAATAATAACGCTAATTGTAACTATAACGATACGACGAAATAGCCGACATAACATTAAAGCGTTAAAGCAAGATAAAGATACCCGCTAAACACGCACTCATTAGGTTCGCTAACGTACCCGCTGCAACCGCTTTTAAGCCTAGGTTTGCCACTTCAGAACGACGCTCTGGCGCAATCACACCAATAGAACCTAGCTGAATCGCAATCGAACCAATATTGGCGAAACCACATAATGCGAACGTGATGATCACTTGGCTGTGCTCAGACAATAACGCTTTGTTTTCAACAAAGTCGATGAAAGCGACAAACTCATTCATTACCACTTTCTGGCCGATGTAAGAACCAGCCATCAACACTTCATTACTTGGAATACCAATTAACCAAGCCAGTGGTGAGAATAAGTAACCGAAAATCGCTTGTAGCGTAATGCCTGTCATGCCAAACATTTCAGCCGCGTTTTCTAGGCCAGTATTCACCATAGCAATCACACTCACGAATGCGATCAACATAGTACCGACAGCAACCGCAACTTTCATACCGTTCATTGCGCCACTTGCGAGTGCATCGATAACGTTACTTTGGTCTGCTTTATCTAATTCGATGTTGTCGTAATCACTTGGTACGCCACGCTCAGGAACGATAATTTTCGCCATCATCAAACTACCCGGTGCAGCCATGAAACTCGCTGCAATTAGGTATTTGAGTTCTACACCTAGCCCTGCGTAGCCACCCAATACGCTACCCGCAACAGAAGCCATACCACCAGCCATCACTGCGAACAGTTCAGAGCGAGTCATCGTCGCAAGGAATGGACGAATCAAGAGCGGAGATTCGCCTTGAGAAAGAAAGATATTACCCGTCGCAACCAGAGATTCAGCTTTGCTGGTCCCCAATAACTTTTGTACCGCGCCACCCAATACTTGGATAACTTTCTGCATGATGCCCAAGTAATAAAGTGCCGAGATCAACGCACTAAAGAAGATAATGATCGGCAGAACGCGAATAGCAAAAATGAAACCAGTGTTAGCAAGGTCACCGAATAGGAAAGCAATACCAGCATCAGCAAAACCAAGTAGGCTGGAAACGCCATTACTTAAGCTAGTGAGCGCCAGTTGACCCCAAGGGAAATACAAAACCAGAGCAGCAAAAGAGACTTGAAGAAGTAATGCTCTTAGTACCGTTTTCCATTGAATTGCAGAGCGGCTTTCAGATAGCAGGTACGCGCAAACGATCAGCGCTACAACGCCGATTAAACCAAATAAAATATTCATGATATGTCCGATTAATCCTTATAGAGACAGCATTAGCAAAGCAAATGCAGCTAAAGGAGCAGGACAAAGAACCGCGAGCAGAGCGCTGCGCGAAGTAGTCAATAACAACAAGTTGTTCATGTAAAAATCACCTTATACAAGCATAGGAACGCAGCTGGTCCGGTCCGTGGGGTCATTCACATATCCATGTGACGGCTTGTATTGGCTAAGCACCGGCTTAAAACCGGAAGAGAAGTATAGATAAATAAATGAGAGATGCATCACATTTATTTAGGCAAACGTTCGCGCGGTCAATTATTCAGCCGATCGTTCTATATTGATACGAATTAAATCGTCAGGCTGGTGATTTAGAGGCTTGCTGTTGGCTGCGATGGATACGAAATGCAGTGAGTAGATTCATCATGATCAAGGTACTTTCGAGCATAATCCCGCCAATCGACCCCATTAGAATGTTATTAGTCAGCCAACAAAATGCGCCGATGATCATGCCAAATCTGAGTCGAATACCACTCAAGTTAAAGATTGAATAAGTGCCGATCGTAGTACCTAAAATCGCAAAGATTTGCACCCAACTGGTGGCTAAATAGGTGCCAACTCCGACTAACACTGCAATCGTCATCCAACACAGTAGCTTTCCAGAGTATTTAATGGCGATGCAAGTTCGGACTAAAGAAAGGCTGGTCGAAAATGCCGATGTCATGCTACCTAGGAGTAAAAAATGCAAAGTATGGACGGCGTAAAATGCCAACATATACATTTTGAGCTTGTGATCATCCTTCTGCCAAAAAGAAAGAACACCTAACGCAAAACTCCCAAACCCGACCCACTGTGCTATTTCCAATGCCCTTTCCCTAAAATGGTTGGCTTTTCAACGTAATCAAGCCCCGACATAAGTCAGGGCTTGTTCATGCGATGAACAGAACGCTATGAATTATTGAAGGTAGGTAGAGCTATTCGCTTTATCTACTTCACTTAGGAACAAATCAAGAAGCTCTGAACCTTTTTCTCCGTGAGTTTCACGAACGTATTTTTTAACCCCAGGCTGAGTCGCTTGACGCATAGATTCGCGTTGCTCATCCGTTAGAGAGTTAATCTTCATCTTTTTCTTCAAGCCCGCAAGGCCACGATCATCCGAAGCTTCAATCAAACGAGACAAGCCACGGTTAGCACTCAAAGCAATCTCTACTGCATCGGCAACGATTTTCTTTTCGCTCTCAGTTAAGCCGTCGTAAAAGTCTTTATTTACCATGAATGTATACGGGGCGAACAAGTGATTTGTCAGCGTTAGGTATTTTTGTACTTCGTTAAATTTCGCGAAAGATACCGTAGGTACTGGGTTCATTTGGCCGTCGATCACGCCAGTTTGCAGTGAAGAATATACTTCGCCCCAAGATAGCGGGTACGCTTCAGCGCCAAGTGATTGAATGATCTTTTGGTGAGTTGGCAATGTCATAGTACGAATGCGCAAGCCTTTAAAATCTTCCAAATTTTCAATTGGACGCTTTGAGTTCGTTACCGAGAAAAAGCCGCCTGTATCAGGGAAACCCAGTACTTTAACGTCTTTCATTTCCGCTTCAATATCACGAGCGAGTGCAGTACCAAACTTGCCATCTAGTACTTCATATGTAGACGCATTGTTGTTAAACGCGAATGGCACATCCAGTACACCAATGCGTGGGTAGTAACCCGCTAGCGGGCCCACAGGTGATAACGTACCTTGTAGCTGACCATCGCGAACCATTTGAATATGCTCTTTCGCGTTACCCAGCTGATTGCTTGGGAATACTTGAACTTTGATCTCACCATTCGTTGCAGTTTCTACGATGTTTTTAAATACACCAGTAAAGGCATGAGCAGGGTTTTCCATGATGTCTGCTTTGTTGTCATGACCAATGCGTAGAACTTTCTCTGCCATTGCAAAAGGGGCGGTAACAAAACTTGCAGCAAGCGCAGCGGCAACGAGAGTTTTAGTTAAAGTTTTCATATTGACTCCATTACTATGAATTGTCTTTGTTATATAGGGTGTTTCAGTTTTACGTTTTGATTAGGTGGGCGTTGTTCTTTCTACCCACCTTGTATTTGTGTCTTCATTCTCAATTAGGTATTCACCGCAGTGTGGTTAATAGCCCAGTAACCTAGGAATGAATAAGACGATGTCTGGGAAGAAAGCTATCGCGAACAAGAGAATCAGTTGTCCTATTAAGAACGGCATGAGCTCTTTCGAAATACCTTCGATTTTGGCTCCGGTGACGGAGGAGAGAACAAACAAGCAAGCGCCTATCGGAGGTGTCATCAGCGAGATATTCAACGCTAAGATGAACACGATGCCAGCATGAAGTGGGTCCATTCCAATCTCGGCGGTAAGTGGTACTAAGATTGGCGCTAAAATCACTAGCATTACGTTGATGTCCATGATCATGCCGACAGTAAGCAGTAGCACGATGATCAGAGCCAAGATTACGTTCGGGTTATCAGACAATGAAATAAACATGTCTGCGATCATTTGAGGGATTTGATTGAAGCTCAACCACCAGCCTAAAATCGAAGCTGAACCGATAATTAGGTAGATAACCGCCGAGATTTGCGACGTACGAACAATCATCTGGTACAGCGCTTTGATCGACAGGTTGCGGTAAATAAATGTACCAATGATTAAGGCATACGCGACAGCAATCGACGCCGCTTCTGTTGGTGTCACAACACCAAATACGATCCCACCAAGAATGATTAATGGCATCAACAGCGCAAGCGCAGAATTCTTAAAGTGATCCAACACTTCTTTCAACGATGCTTTTTGGCTCATCTTAGGTAAGTTCTTACGCTTACCCATTGCACCGATGATAGCCATACACACTAGGCAAACTAAAATGCCCGGTAAAATACCTGTCGCAAATAAGCCACCGATAGATACGCCCATTAGCGAGCCATATACCACCATCAAACCGGAAGGCGGAATCGTTGGACCAATGATAGAGCCAGCGGCGGTTACCGCACATGCATAATCTTTGCTATAACCCTGCTTAACCATTGCAGGGACTAATGTACGTCCGAAAGCTGCTGCATCCGCAGTCGCAGAACCTGTAATCCCCGAGAAGAATACCGATGCCACCATATTGGAATGAGCAAGGCCGCCACGAAAATGCCCTACCAGCGCTTCAGATAAATACACCAAACGATTGGTGATGCCAGTATGGTTCATGATTTCACCCGCTAAGATGAAAAATGGCATCGCCAAAAATGGGAAAATATTCAAACCGTTAAAAATCTTACTTGGCGCAAGCGAGGCAAAGTGCGCACCGCCGATATCATGCATACCGACCAAACCAGCAACACCTAATGCGATAGCGATTGGCGCACCGAGTAACATGAGTGCTGCGAATAAAATACCAATCATGATTGCTCTCCTTGAATCGAAACAGAGGTATTAGAAAAACTCAATTTGAAGGCATACAAATCTTCAAGCCACACCAAAAATGATTGGAAAGCAGAGAGTGCGAATGTGACAGGAATCGCGGCATAGGCATAAGACATTGGCATCGAAAATACGGTAGAAAGTTGATTCGCGCCTTTTTCAGCAAAGGCATAACCTAGATAAGCGATATAAGCGAAAAAGGCAGTGGTTAGCGCCCCAACGAAAATCTTAATGATGCGCTGCGTCATCATAGGGAAACGCTTGGTCACAAACTCTAGTCCCATATGTTCGCGCCCAGCGGTACAGCATGGAACGGCCATCAAAATCGCCCAAATCATGATGTAACGAGCCATTTCCTCAACCCATACCAACTGAAGCTTTAATAGATAGCGGTCAAGCACGCCAAGCCATACATCCAAAATCAGCAATGCTGTCAGTATCCCTACGCATAGCTGATTGGCTTTATTTAAACGATTTTTAGTCGTCGTAATTATGTTGTTTGGTAAAGTCATTAACTTCCGTCCTTCCTTTTGACTGCTTTCCATGGAAAGGTCACCAACAATTAACAAGTGAATTACATCAAGTCATTTCACCTTACATATTCAGCATTCATTTAAAAATGATTCAGCTCACAAAATACATAATGAATGATAGTTTCAAACATATAGTCACCAATACCATTTTAAGTCATTGAAAAATAATAAAAATAACATTAAGAACCTACATGAACCTGCTCATCAATGGTTTGAAAGTAACATTCAGTTATCATTGTAACTATCAATGAGTTACGAAAAGCGAGGAAGCAAATTCTGAGAAAGTAACCTAATTTCTGATAGGAAAATCTTTGAAGTGAATCACATGAAAAATGAGCAGTGATCTAGGGAAGCAACGAAGAAAAAACGCAAAAGGTAATAAGGTTAGCGATTTATTGTGTAGAGACGAAAGAGAGGCAAGCAGTCACCAAAAGAAGGATATTTTAAACGAAAAAAACCGCCCGAAGGCGGTTTTCAACACTCATTGCTCGACATAAACCCTATAAGCCAATCCAAGTAATTAACGTAAAATCAACAAGTTACAAAAAGGCAATTAGAAGAAAGTCGGCATCCAATGTGTCACATTGTCTTGCTCATCTACTACACCGATGTATCGCCATTTATCAAAAGTAAGGCAAGGATGGGAAGTCGACATAACTAAGACATCACCCACTTTCAAATTATCTTTAGGAGTTTCCACGAACATGTGTTGGTCCATGACATTAGTGCATGTCAGCGCTTCTGGCGTGATTTCTTCACCATCACGAATAATTCGCTCAATGATCGGTAAACCAGCGTCAAATGCCACATCACGCTTACCCAAACCAACCACAGCCTTTCCCGACTCCGGAACTGAGATAACATACGCCCAAACTTCTAGCGAAGAGACTAAGTCACCAGATAGATCACATGCGATGCCGTTCACGGCTTGTGCGCGATCTTGCACTAGGTTCTGTGCATCTTGATAGATACCAGTATCATGAATCGCGTAACAACCTGGGCGAATAATTCCCGTTAAATCATCCAGTTGGCTGAATTCATCAGCAACAATGTCGTACCAAGCAGAGCCGGCTCCAGAGATAATAGCTTGAGCTAAATGATGCTCAGCCTTTAGCTCTCTTAATAGGCCAATGGCAAACTTTAAGAACTCACGAATGTTTTGCTCAACGTTATCTCCACCAATTACACCTTCGTATAGCTCGATCCCTGATAGCTCAACATGAGAAGCATCAACGATTGTTTTCGCGATAGAATGGACATCTTCCGCAGTGCGGCAGCCACAGCGGCCCCCTTGAACGCCTAGCTCGATAAAGAGAGGGACGTTAATTTCAGCTTCTGCTGCGACCTTATTCCATGCTTGTACGTTGCTCTTATTATCCACACACGAATAGATAGTCACGTTATGCTGCTTAATTAGATTCGTCACAATCTGCATATTAACCTTGCCAACTACTTGATTAGCAATGATTACCTTCTTCGCTCCTGCAAGTACTGCCACTTCCGCTTGCACTGCCGAAGCCACCGTGATCCCCCACGCACCATTATCAAGTTGCTGCTTGAATAGAGCTGGAGTCATGGTGGTTTTACCATGTGGACACAACTTCACATTGTTTTTTGACGCAAATGACTGCATCCAGTCGATGTTATTTTCAATCGCGGACTTACGCACTACTGCGCAAGGTAGGCTAATTTCCTCTTGTGTCAGCGAAAAAACACCACTTGATGAACGGCAAATCGGTAGGCCTTTGGTACCAATTGGCAAGCTTTGTGAGCTGCATGTGTGAAAATTACTATCATAACTTTGCTTTTCTTGATTCATCTTCAAATTCTCCTAACACGGCATGAAAAGCCTGTAGTATCTAGGCTTGTTGTGAGCTAAGATATTCACTACGTTAGAAAGTATCAAACAAACAAACACTAAATGTGCACTTTCTCACTTTTTTTTATTCGGTGTGTATTTAGTATTTGCTCTGCGAACAGGTAAACCATATGACTATCGATATAGACATCATTTCGTGCATTTCAGAGCGTTTTAATGCGTTAAGAGAAGCTGAAAAAAAGGTCGCTAAATTGATCATGGATGATTTAGCAATGTCCGCCAACGCCAGTATTACTCAGCTCGCTGAGCAAGCCGGTGTTAGTGAAGCCACCATTACTCGCTTTGCAAAAGCAGTAGGCTGTAAGAACGTTCGAGATTTGAAAATCAAATTGGCTCAATCACTGGCCGTTGGTCAGCGCTTTATTCATGAGCCAGTCGATAACACGGGCGTTCAAGGGATTTATGAATCCATCAAGCAATCTATGGATCTTAACCGTAAGTTGCTTAATGAAGACGACATAAGAACCGCAGTCGAATGGCTTCATGGAGCTCGCCAAATCATCAGCATTGGTATGGGTGGTGGCTCAACGATGGTCGCACAAGAGTTTCAAAACCGAACATTCCGCCTTGGCTATGCCGTTGTCTCATACAACGATGGCCTGCAAGCGAGAATGGTAGCATCTACGGCCGACGCCAATGATGTATTGGTTGTAATGTCAGTGACTGGCTTTACTCCTGCCATTATCGAAGCAGCGGAAATCGCTAAGCAATACGGAGTAAAAATCATCGCGATTACCGCGGCTGATTCTCCTCTCGCTAAAGTAAGTGATTTGGTTTTACCAATAGTTACGCAAGAAACAGATTTTATTTATAAACCATCTGCTTCTCGATACGCCATGTTAGCCATGGTGGATGTTATCGCAATGGAATTAGCCGTAAGCCATAAACGCCGCTCTCGCGACCGCTTACGTAGACTAAAACTAGCGCTGGATTCTCATCGAGGAGGTATGGATAGACAACCGCTAGGTGACTAACCCTGTATCTCAATATACAGATTTAGCTCACTAGCAAGGAGCAGCAAAGTTATGCAGTTTGATACAATCATTCGCAATGCGAACGTTATCGATGGAACGAATACGCCTTCATACTTAGCTGATGTTGGCGTAACTGGTGACAAGATCACTGCCATTGGCGACTTATCTCAATACCAAGCGCAGCAAGAACTGGATGCGCAAGGTAAGGTGGTAGCACCGGGTTTCATCGACGTTCACACTCACGATGATACTAACGTAATTCGTATGCCAGAATGTCTGCCGAAAATCAGCCAAGGCATCACCACTACCATCGTTGGTAACTGCGGCATTAGTGCGTCTCCGGCAACATTAACCACTGCCCCGCCCGATCCAATGAACCTACTTGGTAAACAAGAAGATTTTAAGTACCCGACATTTGCTGCGTATGCACAAGCGGTAACCGAAGCGCAACCTGCGGTCAATGTCGCGGCGCTCGTAGGCCATACCACACTGCGCAATAACGTGATGGACGATTTGTTCACAGGTGCGACCGATGATCAAATAACTCAAATGCGTGCCACTTTGCGTCAAGCGATGGAACAAGGTGCGCTTGGCATGAGCAGCGGCCTAGCTTACGCCAGCGCAAAATCTTCACCAGAAGAAGAAGTTCAACAACTTGCGCAAGAGCTATCAGAATTTGGCGGTATTTATACCACACACATGCGAACTGAGTTCGAAGGCATTCTAGATGCTATGGACGAATCTTTCCGCGTTGGTCAGAAAGCTAAAGTACCTGTCATTATTTCTCACTTGAAATGCGCCGGCGCTGGTAACTGGGGGCGTACTGTTGAAGTACTCGACAAACTCGATACCGCGCATCAGCACCAAGATGTGGCGTGTGACTGTTACCCATATTCCGCTAGCTCTTCAACGCTAGACCTAAAACAAGTGACCGATGAGATTGATATCTTCATCACTTGGTCAGAAGCACTACCCGATCAAGCAGGAAAGATGCTTAAAGACATCGCCTCAGATTTAGACCTGCCACTGATGGACGCCGCTAAAGCACTTCAACCTGCTGGCGCAGTCTATCACTGTATGGACGAAGCAGACGTTGAGCGCGTGCTCAAGTACAAGCTAACAATGATCGGTTCCGACGGTTTACCTAACGATCCTCATCCGCACCCACGTTTATGGGGCGCGTTTCCACGAGTACTCGGTTACTACAGCCGTGAGCGTAGGATCTTTTCACTAGAAACTGCCGTTCACAAAATGACGGGGCTATCGGCTAAGCGCTTCAAACTGGGTGGCCGCGGCGAAATCAAAACCGGAAACTTCGCTGATTTAGTGATTTTCGATAGAGACAAAATTACAGACGTTGCTGACTTCGACAAACCGATCGCTGCTGCTAAAGGCATTGATACCGTTATCGTCAATGGCAAGGTCGCTTATCAAGAACAACAAGGCGTGACTGAGCGTGCAGGTCGATTCCTCGCACGTAACGCCAAGTAATACACAATCACCCATTAAATTTATGTGCTCAAGGCTTGATTTGAGCAACCAATTAGAAATACGGAGAAATATTATGACAATCAAACGTTACGGTGTTGAAGGCGGTACAGGTACTGGTGGTCAACACCTTCCATTTGCACGTGCAACTGAAGCAGGTGGTTTCCTATACGTTTCTGGTCAAACTCCAATGACAGATGGCGAAGTGGTAGAAGGCGGCATCGTCGACCAATCTCGTCTTGCGATTCAAAACTGTGTAGACATCATGGAAGAAGCGGGTTACGGCCTAGAAGACGTAGTACACGTAAAAGTAGTACTGACTGATTCTCGCTACTTCCAGTCATTTAACAAAGTATTCAAAGAGTTCTTTGGTGCAAACCCACCAGCTCGTATCTGCATGGTATGTGACCTAGTAGTAGACGTAAAAGTGGAAGTAGACGTAACGTGTTTCCGCGCAGACCGCGCTTAATAGAACCACAGTTCCCACGATAAGAATCAAATATAAGTAGTAGGAGTCGAGTTGATGGAAAATAAGAAGGTCGCCTTTTTCGGCGAGTGCATGATTGAACTAAGTGGCACGCCACTGAATAGAACTTACGGTGGGGACACACTCAATACCGCGTTATACCTAGCTCGACTCTTACAAGATCAACCTTTTGAAATCAGTTATGCAACTGGTCTTGGCCAAGATTCACTCAGCCAAGAAATGATGGATAACTGGGAAGCAGAAAACATTGCGTGTGATTTGGTTAAACGAATTGAAGGCAAAAACCCAGGGCTGTACATGGTTGAAACGGATAATACTGGTGAGCGTTCATTTCATTACTGGCGTAGCGACAGTGCGGTAAAACGCTACTTTGACCAAGTTTCACCTCTAGAAGAAGCCATAGAAAAAGAAGACATTGATGCGCTATACATCAGTGGCATCAGCTTAGCTATCTTAGATGAGCAAGCGAAAGAAAGTTTGCTACTTTGCATCAAACAATTGAAAAAACAGAACAAACAAATCTTTTTCGACAACAACTACCGTCCTCAATTGTGGTCAACAGAAGAAGCGCAACATTGGTACAGCCAAGTATTGAGCTACACCGATGTCGCACTAATCACTGAAGATGACGATGTACTGGTTTGGGGCAATGCGAATGTTATTGATCGCTGCCAACACTTCGGTTGCCAACAAGTGGTCATCAAACGAGGTTGCGAGCCATGTGTTGTGGTCGACAATTTACAAGGTAGTGCTGAACAAGTTGAAGTATCAGCAACCAAAGTCGAAAAAGTTATCGATACTTGCGCGGCCGGAGATTCCTTTGCCGCAGGTTACCTAGCAGGTTACTTGAGTGGGAACACACCCGCTCAAAGTGCAAAACTAGGCCATGCTTTAGCAGGTACCGTGATCCAATATTCTGGGGCGATTATCCCTAAAACAAAAACAGAACAATTTAAAATTTCAGGAGCATAAGATGTCTCAAGAATTAATTTCAGCACTAAAATCTTACAAAGTTATTCCAGTCATTCAGATTGACGATGCGGCTCAAGCAGTGCCTCTAGCAAAAGCGCTTGTAGAAAACGGCCTACCGGTAGCAGAAGTCACTTTCCGCACTGAAGCAGCCGCTGAAGCGATTCGCCTAATGCGCGAAGCGTACCCAGAAATGTGCATCGGCGCAGGCACAGTATTAAACGCCGAGCAAGTTGATAAAGCGAAAGCCGCGGGTGCTGAGTTTGTAGTTGCACCAGGCCTAAACCCTACTACGGTTAAATACTGCCAAGAAGTAGGCATGCCTATTGTCCCTGGCGTTAACAGCCCTAGCCAAATTGAACAAGGCCTAGAACTTGGCCTTACATTCATGAAGTTCTTCCCAGCGGAAGCGTCTGGCGGTATCGCTATGGTGAAATCACTCCTTGCGCCATACGTAAACGTATCACTCATGCCAACGGGTGGCATCGGTAAAGGCAACGTATCTGATTACCTAGGTCTAGATCGCGTGATTTGCTGTGGCGGTACATGGATGGTTGCACCTAAACTTATCGCGGAAGGTAACTGGGACGAGATTGGTCGCCTAGTTCGTGAAGCGGTAGAACACGTCGCTTAATCACCGATACAGATTTAGTAACCCCCCCCCCAAGCTCCACAACGAATAAGCCTGTTAGTTTTTACGCTAACAGGCTTATTTTTTATCGTCGTGAAAGGTTAGCGTGACCAACGTTCTTCCATCTTTTTGCTGGTATATAAAAGGGCTAGCTCTGGCTTAGCGCAAAAACAACCTAGATAGAGCTTTACTCATCAACGCCTTATAACGCAGTGCCCACTTTGAACGCGGCAGCCATGAAGGAGAGTCCAATACCGTTTTGGCGTGAGAGAAAGTCTGAAAGCCCTCGATACCATGATAACGCCCCATCCCGGACTGCCCCACACCACCAAAGGGCGCATCTTCAGCCGCAATCTGCAGTAAAGTTTCGTTAATTCCCGTTGTACCACTGTGCGTTTCAGCCAAAATTTTATCTTTCGTCGTTTTGTCATTGCTCATTAAATACAGAGCCAAGGGCCTTGGTTTGTTATTGACATAATTGATTGCTTCGTTGAGCGACTCGTAGGTTTTAACCGGTAAAATAGGACCAAAAATTTCATGCTGACACACCAGCATCTCCTCACTCACATTACTCAGTAAATGAGGCAACATCTCCCGACCTTGTGCTTCGCAGTCTTGCAAAGTATCGACCAACGCGCCTTTCTCCTTCGCGTCTTCAATATATTGCTGTAATCGCTGACGCTGGGTTTCATTGATAATGTGGGTTATCTGCGGCTCTTTGTTCTTCTTCATATAAGCACGCTTAAAACGCCCCAGATAAATATCAATGAACTCTCGTTCTTTCCCTTTTGGGAGCAACACATAGTCAGGTGCAACGCAAATCTGCCCGGCATTGATTGATTTACCCAACATTATCGCGTCCGCTGCTGCCACTAGATCAACGTCGGGAGCAATGATTACTGGAGATTTCCCTCCAAGCTCAAGTGTAATAGGCGTTAAGTTTGGAGCTGCCGCTTTTGCCACCAACTTGCCTACCGGCGTAGAGCCCGTAAACAGCAGGTGATCAAAGGGAAGCGCACTGAATTCAGCCGCTACTTCGGCCTCGCCTTCGATACACACGACATGGTCTGAAAAATTAGCAAAAATCGATTTCAGAACACCATTAGTATTTGGCGTGTGCTCGCTTAGCTTCACCATCACTCGGTTACCTGCCGCCAACGCAGTAACAACAGGCGCAATACTAAGCACGATTGGGAAATTCCACGGCACAATCACCCCAACAACGCCCAAAGGCTGATAATGCACAAATACTTTTGAAGGAAACAGCATCAACCCAGCATGACGTTTACTCGGTTTCACCCATTTAGGCAGCTTCTTTAAGGTGTAATTAATGTGTTGAACTGCAGGCAATAAATCGCAAATAACAGAATCGAAATCACTACGAAAACCATAATCGCGCGACAGCGCATCCGCTAACCTGTCTTGGTTGGTAAGAAGCAACGCTTTCAAATTACTGAGTAGCGTCAAGCGCGACTTAAGAGGTGTGGCAGGCTCCGCCTGATAAAGCGCTTTGAGAGTCTGAAACTGTTGAGGTAAATCTAGGTGCGTAAAATCACACTCGGATCTTTCGGTATTCGGCTGTAAGGCTGCGTTCATTACGATTCCATAACGTAAAAGCGAATAAACGTATCCTATCAATAAGCGTTATTTTCTATCCAGTGGTTTGCGATAGCAGAATATAAAAGTGAGCGGCTGAGAATACTTTTACCTAAATCCCGTTCCCGGCATCCCATTCACTCACTCTTTAGTTCGGTTAGTCACGAAGTTCCGAACGCATCAATATTTCCTGAGGTACTTTGATCTTCCAACGATCAAGTTCTGACTCACTGAACACTAAAGCGCCCTTCTTCGGCGTCGTGATCACGGGCATGATGCCTGAATCCACATAGCGCTGGACTTGTTTCGCAGCCTCTATCCCCTGTTCTACTGCGCTGATCGCTAAGCCACCAATCGCTTTTCCTTCTCCAACCGAATAATTCCAAAACGCATACAAGGGCACAGGTGTATTTGAACTGGTCCAGCGGCTGACATCTTCCATCGCAAAGTGCTTACCTTGATTGTTCTTCAGAGCCGCATAGTTAGCAATAATCAAGGCGTCGTAACCTTCCTCACTGGCATTTTTAGTGTGTTCACGCCAGCCTTCCATAGAATCGATAAGGTAAGCGTCGACTTCTACACCATTGATTACTTGTTTAAGTTTATTAGTAAAGGAGGTCGACAAGATCGCATGAGACGTAGCCGCGCCATCCATCATCACCTTGACCTTTTTTGCATCTGGCTGCAATTTACTGATCATGTGAACCGAACGTTTTAATAACGGACGCTCTAGTACTCCCGAAATATTGGCGGTCATACTCACATACTGTCTGGGATTAGCATTAATACCGAGAAAAAAGGTGGGAATACGACTTTTAGTTAAACGCGGGCCTAGGTATTTAAGCGCATTGTCATCAGAAACAACCACCACGTCTGGCTTTTTTATCTGGATGAAATCCCATGCTTCATCGGCGATGCCTTCAAAATCCTCTACGGGACGCCTTTTGGTGTCCATTTGGAAGTCATGAATATTGAAGCCATCTATCTCTCCAAGAAAGCCTTCCCTATATTCCTGCACCCAAGGATAAGCAAAGTGATAGCTATGTATGAATACCATTTCCTTAGCAGCAACCAAAGGCGCAAAAGTTAACGCCAGTAATACATATATAAACTTCATATCACCTCCACCATCTGCATAAGGCTAAGTGTAGTTGGTAAATTAGCAGATCCAGAAAAAACGTTACTCTGCGGTATTTGTGGCTACTTTCATATGACTTTTCGGCAAGGCGGCTTAATAAAATACGCTGGTAGATATAGGAGACATAGAGCACAATATTCGCACTATTTGATAATAATTAAATCAATAACTACCTTTAACAATACTATATGTACTCTTTTATAAAAGAGGCTCAAGTGAAAAGTATACGTGCCATATTTGTCGTCCAAGTCATAGTAATCGTTTCATTCGTATTACTGGTGACCGCCTTTTTCCAATATCAGTATTTTAAAGATAACCTTTATGCTGATTTGGATTTAAATGTACAAAATACCGCAAACCGAATGCAGGTGAGCTTACCCCGTGCCATCTGGGACTTCGACATCAATACTGCCACGCTTGCTGCTTCAGCCGAATTAAAGTCACCTGAAATCGCGGCTATTCAAGTTCTCGACAGCGAAGGCAATAACTTTCTTTTCTTAGGCAAGAACCCTGATCCAAACAGTAACGAAGCGGCTGCCATAGAATCCGTGAGCGAAGAATTCAGTGCAAACACTGTGCTCAGAGACTTGACCTTCATCGAATATGAAGAAGAACACAATGTCGGCCAAGTGACCATTTACTACGACACCCATGCACTCGATTCAAAGCTGCAAGAATCGGTGATGCATACCTTCTATGAACTTTTGATACTCGACATCATTATTACGATCACCATTATTTTCGTTTTAGCATTTACTGTGCTCAAACCGCTAGAGCAACTCACCTTAAGAATCAAAGATCTAGCATCGGGCGAAGGCGACCTCACTAACCGTATCCCAGAGGCCAAACTGAAAGAGTTCCACGACATTACAGAAGGCATCAATGTATTTACAAGCTCATTGCGCAGTATTGTTCAGGATGTTTCTTCTTCTTCCGTGCATCTTCAAGAAATGGCGCACGCCAATGGAGAAACCGCGCGTACTAACTCAGAAAAACTCGATGTTCAAAAGCACCAGCTCACTACGGTGGCTGCAGCCGCAACCGAGCTTAATCAATCCGTTGTCACGGTTGCAGATACCGCCCTAAACACAGCGGAAGAAGCCAGTCGCGCCACTTCATTGACTACAGATGTTCACCAAACTATCGAAAGCTCTGCTAACGAAATCATCAACATGCGTGAAGAAATGAACCATGTGAATGCCGAAATGCACAAGTTGATTGAAGAAGGTGAAAAAATCACCGTTGTTTTGAATGTCATCAACGATATTTCAGGGCAAACCAACTTGCTCGCATTAAATGCGGCGATTGAAGCTGCCCGCGCCGGAGAACAAGGCCGCGGCTTCGCTGTAGTTGCAGATGAAGTGCGAAACCTCGCGGTGAAAACCAGCCAATCTACCGAACAAATTCAAACCAACATCACTGCTTTGGATAACGCGACTAAGTCTGTTGAAGATGAGATTACCCGCATTTCCACCATGCTTGAAACGACAGCAGCAAAAGTGGCGGAATCACAGCTGTCGGTAAAAGAAGTCGAAGAGCTCATTGCACATATTTCCGATAAGAGTGGCCAAATATCGCAGGCGACTGAAGAACAAAGAATGGCTGTCGAAGAAATTAGCCAAGCCATTGTGGAAGCTTCGGAAGCCTCTAATGACGTGTCGGATGGCGCATCAACCAATGCCAAACGCACCGAAGAAGTGCTCACGTTAAGTAACAACATTGCCCAACACATGACCAAATTCAAAACCTAGTTCAATAAGAACCTACCCAGCTTTACCTGTACATCACTAGGTTTAGTGTCGGCTAGCGCCGTACGCATCATATAAACAAGGAAGCATTATGAAACGTTATCTATTGTTACTCACGACCCTGCTGTTCTCGTTTTCAGCATTCAGTATGACGATTACTGCCGCGCAAGATCCATGGCCGCCTTTCGTGAATAAAGGCAAAGGTGACGCAGGTATTTCAGTGGAAATCGTCTCCGAAGCGCTTGCCTCGCAAGGTCACCAAGTTCAATTTAAGATCATGCCTTGGACAAGGGCACTCAACGAAGTGAAAAACGGTAAAGTCGATATATTAGTGGCGACTTGGTTTACCGATGAGCGCACGTCATTTTTGAAATACAGCGACAGTTATTTGGAAAACTCGCTTAAGTTCATTAAACGAGCGGGAGACGGGTTTGAATATAACGACTACAACAGCTTGAACGGAAAATCCGTCGGCATTATTCGAAACTATGGCTATGGTACTGAATTCTTGAACGCGACTAACTTTAAAAAGCCAGAAGCGAATGACTTGATTGCGAACGTGAAAAAGTTAAAAGCGAAACGAATTGACCTAACGTTGGAAGATGAATTAGTTGCCAAAGCAACCATCTCTGGCGCGGGCATGAACCTAGCGGATTTTGATTTTACTAACAACGCGTTATCAGTCAATCCGATTCATGTAACGTCTGGCCTTGCCAATCCTAAACATGCTGAGATCATTGACGCCTTCAATAAAGGGCTCGCTGAAATCAAAGCAAATGGCACCTTTGATAAAATTCTTATGAAATATGGAATCAAATAGCGACGAATCGAATTCCTATAAACATTAGAAACCTAGCTAGATAGCGGCTTCATTGGAACACCAAGCTAGACAGCAGCACAAATAAATTCGCCCCTTGCATTGAGACTCCCAATGCAGGGGCGAAGCTTATTTATCGCATGTAAATGGCAGCAAGTATTCCTTAACTTGCTAACACAAACTCTACACTACAGAGACTTAAAACGAGCTGTGAAATGGCGTAACACTTCCGGTTCATACTCAAACGAGAGTCCAACTAATTCATCGGCGCGGTTTTTCAGTTCTATGATCGCATCGGCAATGTAGTCCATATGATCATTAGTATAAACGCGGCGAGGAATCGTTAGTCTCATCAGCTCAAGTTCCGAAGCTTTCTGCTCTCCCGTTTCAGGATCGCGGCCAAGTAACAAGGAGCCAATCTCTACAGCTCGAATCCCCGCTTCCAAATACAAGGCGTTACACAGAACTTGCGCTGGGAACTGCTCCGCTGGGATATGAGGCAAGATCTTAGCAGCATCGACAAACACGGCATGGCCTCCTGTCGGATATTGGATCGGAATGCCAGCATCACGCAGCCGATCACCTAAGTACTCAACTTGACTGATGCGGTAATGAAGGAAGTCCTCATCTGCCCCTTCATACAAACCACGAGCTAACGCTTCCATATCACGCCCAGCCATACCACCATAGGTAACAAACCCTTCCATAGGAACGCAGCGAGTACGCACCGCTTGAAACAGCTCTTGATGATCTCGAATACAACACAAACCACCGATGTTCACCATTGGGTCTTTCTTAGCTGACATCGTTAGCATGTCGCCATATTGGTACATCTCACGAATGATCTCTAAGATCGAGCTGTCCTTGTATTCCGCTTCACGCTGCTTAATGAAATACGCGTTCTCACAGTAACGCGCCGAGTCAATCACGACTGGAATATCATGCTTGGTCGCAATCTCATAGACAGCACGCATATTAGCCATCGACACTGGCTGTCCACCAGAGCTATTACACGTCACTGTCGTGATGATAGCCGCGATATTATGAGAACCGTGCTCCTCGATGGTCGCTTCTAGCTTTTCAAGGTCGAAGTTACCTTTCCAATCATACGGCGTGGTTGTATCAAACGCCTCTTGTGTCACTACGTTAAGCGCTTTACCGCCGTTCAATTCAATATGGCCAGCGGTGGTATCGAAATGATAATTAGAGATGAACACTGGTGTCTCTCCTCCGCGTACATTTCTCATTCGCTCAATCAAACAAGGGAACAAAATTTGCTCAGCGCCGCGCCCTTGGTGAGCAGGAACAGTAAGGTTGTAACCAAAGAAATGCTTAACCGCATCACACAAATTGTAGTAGTTGCGACTGCCTGCGTACGATTCGTCCCCCATCATCATACCAGCCCACTGATTGTCACTCATAGCACCTGTGCCCGAGTCGGTCAGCAAGTCGATATAAACATCATCACTGCGCAGCAAGAACGGGTTAAGGCCCGCTTCCGCCAGCGCGATTTCTCGGTCGGCTAGCGTGGTCATTTTGATCGGTTCTACCATTTTGATGCGAAAAGGTTCTGGGATACGTTTCATTTTAATTTCCTTTAAATAGATCTATCCCGTCAGCTGAAAAGTTGCGAAAGCATCAGCCTAAGGGAAATAAGTAAGATTTATTGAGATGAGGCAAGGCCACATCAGTCGGTGCAGAGCGCACCTAGGAAACTAAAGAGAAGTTGCTTTGCTGAGTAACGACAAGCAGTAGTCGAGGTTATACCACGGTGACAACACTAACGTGCTGTCGAGCTGGTGTAACTGGCTCATAGCGTTATCCTCCTTGATAATGGTGCCCTTATTAGGCTTACTAAAAATTATAGTGTATTTCACCACCATAACCGATTAGTGCACATTATAATTCATCAAGAAGCATAACGAATGTGAAAGATAGCTCACTTTTTAAACTTGATTTATAAATCACAACTATGGGTTATTTAACCTCTAAGCCTATTCCCTAAACCACTTGCTGCAATAGGTAATCCAAAAATACACGAATCTTAGCGGCTACGAGTTTTCTGCTTTGATAGACGGCGTAAGTCGCACTGAAATGATCACACGGGCTAAATTGATGCTCAGACATCACCTGCTGCAGCGTTCCTTGTTCGAGTTCGTCTTTCACAGCCCACTTAGGGATTAAGGCAATGCCACCAGCATTTACTATCAGTTGTTTTTGCCCGTTTACCGAATCAACAGTCATGAATCGACGAATCGCCAATTTAGGAGGCTTAGGGAAAACATGCTCTTTGTCGCTCATCCAGTACCACTCTCGCCAACCTGTATAGCCATATACAATACAATCGTGCTGTTGGAGATCTTCAGGTGATTCTGGAGCCCCATGTACATTGATGTATTCTGGGCTAGTGCACAAAATAAACTGATTATCGAGCAGCTTTCTAGCAACCATTTCAGAATCAGGTAAACGCCCACTTCGAATTGCGATATCCACGTTTTCTTCAATCAAATCGACAACACGCTCAGTTAATTCAATACTGACATCAATATCCGGGTACAAACGGCGAAATGCAGGTAACAGCGGCAGTAAAACGCTCTCTCCAAACCCCACTGTAGTGCTGATTTTCAAGCGTCCCACAGGGCTTAACTGTAGATCGCCAACCGCCCGTTTTGCTTCCTCTAGTTCTGAAACAATACGCTTGGAATATTGATAGTAGGTTTGCCCAGCTTCCGTTAAACCGACATTACGAGTGGTTCTTTCTAGTAGCCGCGTCCCTAACTCAGCTTCCAGCGCCGCTAACTGACGAGAAATTGAAGATGGCTGCACATCGAACACTCGGCTTGCTTGGGCGATACTTCCGGTTTCTACCACGCAGTTAAAATATTGCAGTTTGTTCAATGAACTCATTTCTTCACCAATATCGTTATCCATCATTACCCCATTGCTCAAAAAGCAACAGTGAAGTGCATTTAGCCATATTGTTGCTTTTATCACAATAAATAAGAATAGCCGCCATCAGCCAAACAGATAAGCAAAAAGGGCAAATTATGAAAGCAATGACTATTACTCAAATCGGCGACGTAGATGTATTCGAACAAACTGAACAGCCTGTACCACAACTAAAACCAGGCCACATGATCGTTGAAGTGAAGGCGACAAGCGTTAACCCACTCGACACTATGCTGCGCTCTGTTGATACACCATGGTCAGAAAACCTACCTAAAATCTTACATGGTGATGTTGCAGGCGTGGTGGTTGCAGTCGACGAATCGACTTCCAACTTTAAAGTCGGAGATGAAGTCTACGGTTGTGCTGGGGGTATCGCTGGTATCAATGGCGCATTAGCAGAATTCATGCTCGTTGACTGCGACCTGATGGCACTTAAACCTGCTCGCTTAACCATGAAGCAAGCTGCTGCACTGCCTTTAGTTTCCATCACAGCATGGGAAGCACTATGTGAGAAAATGAACGTTCAGTCAGGCGACAACTTACTGGTACACGGCGCAACCGGCGGCGTTGGCCATATTGCCGTTCAGCTGGGTAAACATTTGGGGGCTAAGGTAACGACAACGGTTTTATCCAGAACAGAAGAAATTGCGCGCTCGTTCAATGCCGACAACGTTGTGAACGTTGATCACACGAGTGTCGAAGAATACGTAGCAAAGCATACCGACGGTCACGGCTTTGATGCGATTTTCGACACCATCGCTGGCGATAACATTCAACGCAGCTTTGAAGCCGCGAAATTCAACGGCCAAGTGGCAACAATCCTGCCAATCGCAGATCCTCTACAAATCGCCTTAAAAGGGTTGAGCTTCCACAGCGTATTGATGCTCATTCCCATGACTCAAGGCATTAACCGCCAACGTCATGGGCAGATCCTGACTCACATTGCTGAACTCGTAGATCAAGGTGTGATCACTCCCCTAATCGACGAGTCTGATTTTAGTATTTGGCAAGCAGCAGAAGCGCACGCTCATTTTCAATCCGGCCAAGTGATTGGCAAAATGACACTTGAAAATAAGTAAGCTGATTGATCAGCGTTGCCATTTAGCGACTGCGACGCTCTACTATTCAGTAGACGAGTGAGCAGCAGCTCACTGAATGACGTGCTAGCCCTCATCGGAAATTCCGGTGAGGGCTCGTTGGCTTGTGTTAATTTTCGATTAAATTTCGGCTGAAAATGCCACAGGCGATTGTCAGCAGGGTCGAAAACAGGCAATCTGAGGAATCTTAAGTATTGAGCTATCAGGATTAAAACTGTGAATATAATCAAACCATTAACATTTATTTTGGCTATGGGTGCTTCTGCATTTTCTTACGCTGACGTCACTATCAACGTTCCGAGTGAAGTTGAAGTAATGGTCGCAAATGAAGCCAAAGCCAAGCCTGCTAGCTCAGGATTTTTCTCATCAGGCAAAACGCTAACTTTACCTAACGGTGAAAACCAAATCGTGTTTCGTTACACGGTTAACTTTGACCAAAGTACCGAAAGAACCTCTGTCGCAAGTCGCGCTATCATTGCCAAATTCAATGCCGAAGACACCACGTTAGATTTCGCCTTACCAAACTATCGTAACGCACGTGAAGCAGAGAAAGACATTAACTCTATCCAATGGGCTTTCACCAATAGCGAAGGCAAAACTGTTGCGTTAGCACAAGAGCAGTTAATCAAATCTGGAATGCAAATTGGCCGTGATTACGAGCGCGAATCTGTCGACTATAACCGTGCAGGGGGTGTAGCAGCGCTCACTCAGAAAGAAGTCATGCCAGTAACACTACCAGCAATCCATGTGAAAGATGCTCAAAATAACGCAGAGGAAATGCTTCATTTCTGGTATGAAAAAGCAGACGCCGAAACAAAAGAGCGTTTCAAAGCTTTTCTTAACAACCAATAAAGCGTTTACAACTAGCATTTGCTCAACACGGCTTAGAAGACTCTCCAAGCCAACGACATCAAACGCTAGCTTCTACCAACAAAAACGGCTTGATCCAATCAAGCCGTTTTTGTATCCGATAGTTTCCTTTAATTCTTATCCGCTTCTTCTAGCGACAAACTTTCCGTTGATAGCTCAAAACAGTATTGCGCGTTTTTGCGTAAGCAGTTGAACACTTCCGTATCCAACTTATTGTCTTCAACTAACTCTTCGAGAATTGATATTGCTTGCTCTAAGCTCATCCCTTCTCGATAAGGGCGATACTGTGTTAGGGCTTGGAACACATCAACGACAGCGATGATACGACTTGGTTGATCAAGTTGCTCCGCGGTTTTGCCCATCGGGTAACCCGAACCATCTAATCTTTCGTGATGGTTCGATGCCCAATCGCAGATTTGATCCGATAAAAACAATTCTTGTAATGAAAAGCGGGTATCGGTGGCGTGCTTTTTAATACAACAATACTCTTCATCGGTTAACGCTCCAGGTTTGTGCAAAACATCGCTTGGAGTCTGCAATTTGCCAATATCGTGAACCAATCCAGCCAAATACAATTTACGTTGCGTGGTATAGGAGTAGCCCAGTTGCTTCGCCAAATATTCCGACAGCTGCCCGACTTTCAGAGAATGCTGGAATGTAAACGAGCTCTTTGCATCCACTACTTTGGCAATAAACTCACCAAACGCGATCGTTTCATCCAAAGACATATGCTGGGAAAAGAAAGGGATTGGCGCTAGCTTGCTGCTCATAATGTCGATGTAACTGATGTCCATCGAAAACCAGAAGTCATCGTTATCCACCAGCTCACACATATGTTGAACTAAATTGCTTTCAAACAAAGTTCCAGCAGATACAGTGAGGCAACTGATAATGTAAGCCTTACTTTGATTACTCAGGTTTCCAAACCTGTCGGAGGCCGTTTCACCGTATAAGTAATCCACCCTATCCGCCAACATCACGATAGCGGCAAGCTCTTTTTCTAGTGAACTTACTGGTAAATCTTTCAATTCACTCCACGGGGTGTGATGGTACAGAACCGGCTTAGAAAAAATCGATAAGGCTGGGCATTCTTTTAAGATCTGATAGCCTTTCAAGCAATGATTCTGGGTTCCTGTTGGCACCATGTCAGACATCAAGTTGACCAGCTCGTCACCTTGTGTCACTCCACAGTCATGAATAAGCCCGAGATAAAAAGCGAGCTGGGCTTGCTCTTCTTCCCAACCAACACTCAATGCACATTGATAAGCGATATACCCGACACGTTGCCCGTGATTTTTTGTTTCTACACCAATATTGTCTAGAGCTTTGGCGATGCCAAATAACGCACGTCGTAAATCGACCGTGACGTCTTCACTATAAGAAGTCATTATTAACCTAGCTTGTTATTATTCTTATATATATTTGTGTCAATTCTAATTCAAAAGTAGTATCTATAGACACATAATTATTAAGGTTTATGTAATTTCGTGAGCTTTATAACGAACTACGTAAATTTCGTGCCACAAATAAAGTGCAACATTTAAAGTACAGGCATTCATCTCACATATGTGTGTGATTCAACATCACTTTATTTAATATAAAAAGGACTTCGATGTTTAAATCCGTTATCGATTCAGAGCTGTCATTAGCCTTAGTGCAAGAAAGCTTTGCGCCTTATTATGCAGAAATTGTGCAAACTCAAACAGATTATTTAGCCCAGTGGCTCGCCTGGCCGCCCCACTGCCAAAGCGAACAGGACTTTCGGATCTTCATTCAGCGTTGCTTACATGATTACGCAGAAGGAAAAAGCATGACGTGCGCAATTTGGTATCAAGAGCGATTGGTCGGTAACTGTAGCTTTAACGTCATTAACCACGATCTTGGAAAAGTGACCATTGGTTACTGGCTGTCGAAAGAAGAGCAAGGAAAAGGGATCATGACTCGTGTGGTCAATAAGCTGATCGAGATCGCTTTCGGTGAGCTGGAAATGAAAAAAGTCGAAGCCTTCGTTGCAACCGAGAATCAGCCGAGCAGAAAACTGTGTGAACGTTTAGGATTTACTTACGAAGGCACAATTACACGAGCCGAAAACCTGAATGGCCGAATTGTTGACCATGCCATCTATGGGCTTCAAAAAGCGTAAATAACGTATGTCAGGTTCTAATTAAAGTCGCTCTAACCAAGCTGGTGATACACCATGGTTAGAGCGTTTTATCGGGCTGGCGTGATATTAACGATTCGCCAGTATGGCTTGGTTTAATTCTGTCATGAAGGTGGGGTTCTGGCTTAGAAAAGCCTTTGAAATATAAGCACCAAATTTCTTTTCTTGCTGAAGAATCACTTGGTATCGCTCATCTTGTCCAAAGCGGCTATTAAACACTTCTTCCGCTACCAAAATGGCGTCTGCTTCTTTAGTGTCTAACTTTTCAACCAATGAGGTAATGTCATACGCGGGCTTTGCGGCGGCATAACCGGACTTCTTTAGCCAATAATGAGTGTTGGTGTTCAACAAACTTTCTATTTCGTAACCTGCTTCAGGGCTTGGATTAAACGAGTCTTTATTATGTTTCAGTACAACCCACACCCAGCGATTCACCATTACAGATTCTGAAAACACCGCATATCGGTCACGTTGTTCATTCTTAGATGCCATAAAGAAACCATCGGATCGCCCTACCTTCAGCTCAGATAACGCCCTACCGTGATTCGACCCCACTTGAATTGTGTACTCTATATCCATTGAATCGAGCACTTGTTTCATTTTATCTAAACCAATGCCTCTTGGATTGCCATCGGTATCTATCGTTGTGTAGGGAGGAAAGTCAGGCAAAAAAAAGTGCATTTGATACTGGGCGAACGACTTCGCTGAGGGAAGTAAAAAAACAAGTATGAGGTAAACATAAATGAATTTTCGTTGCATCGGAAAGACCATAATTAGTTGAGTGAACACTATAAAGATAGTTTAAATTAACCGCATCAACCAAGAATAGACCTAAGCAAAATGGATATTAAGTTATTGAACCAATGTAGATTGATAGGTTGAGATTATTGATAGTTTTATATCTAACAGCTGAACTCTAGGAATCAAAAAAGCTGCGGTGACACAACACGGCAGCTTCAACATTTCCGCAAATTATGATTCGAAGAAACAGCTTCACTCTACGTACTGGATCGAGAATTCAGTTTAAAGCCGATATTGATCGGTTCTGCCAATAACATTTTGGTTTTCACGGCATTCATAACACTCTCGGCAGCTTTTTGTCCCATGGCGTCATAATCGATATCAATAGAGGTGATACTTGGGTAAGCGTGCTCGACTAACTGCGCTCCATCTAGACAAATAATGGCCATATCGCTCGGGATCTTAATCACACGGCGATGACACTCAAACAGCGCCCCCAACGCAACTTCTTCGTGACTACACACCAAGGCGTCGAGTGTTGATTCACGCAGTAACAGCTTCGCGAGCCCTTCTGCACCGAGTTCTGCGCTTGGTGCTTCATGAGTAGTTAGGAAGTGATCGGGGGTTCTATAGTTAGCTATCATGGCACTTTGCCAACCATGTAATTGCCTCTGCAATAACGAATGGTTACCTCTCGCCCCAATGAAACCGATGTTTTCGTAACCTGAATCGATCAATTGCTGAGTCGCCGCTTTACCAATATGAAAGTGGTCGACACCAATATTTAAATACTTGGATGCAAGGCTAAATTCAGCGATTTCTAACACTGGCACTTTAGACGCCGCAAACAGCTGATGAGTTTTAGTGGTGTGATCGATACCAAACACCACCACCGCCGCGGGGCGACTTTCTAAAAATTGAGTAAGCAGTTTTTCTTCTTGTTCAATCGAATAATTACAGTACCCCAACAATAATTGATAACCTGCCTTATTGAGGTGTTGCTGGAAGCTAGGCAAGAATAAAGTGCACGACTTTTCCACCAACGAGGGCAGTATCACAGCAATAGAGTGACTTTCTCCCGAAGCCAAAGCACCTGCAGCTTTGTTGGGGATGTAACCAAGCTCTTCTACAACCTGTTCAATTTTCTCTCTTAATTTATCAGACACTAAATCGGGTGTACGTAATGCCCGAGATACTGTCATGGTACCTACGCCTGCTCGCTTCGCGACATCTGAAATGGTCACTTTACCCGAACTGCGGCGCTTTCTAGGTTCACTCATTTACTTCTCAATAATCATCATGCGTTACAACAAGATGCAGTAACTTTTCAATCCTTTGCTGATATTAGCGCATAACTGGCTCAGAACATCCATATGAAATTGCGTGTATTTCAGAAATGATAGCGCTATCACACATTATGGTAGCGCTACCTGATAACGCTACCATTTGTGATCATTGTCGATTTTTTGTTTCAAATAGATCGTTACATTAGCGCCATCAACCACACATGATGGACAGAACAAATGCTCAGTGAGTTATTAACTAAAGACGTGATTCGAGTGCACAGCGAATCAGAGAATTGGCAAGATGCGATCCGTAAAGCTTGTCAGCCGCTGCTTGATAACGGTTCGATTGAACCAAGCTACGTTGAAGCGATTTTCCGCTCTCATGAAGAACTTGGACCTTATTACGTTGTGGGACCAGGCATGGCAATGCCTCATGCTCGCCCGGAAGATGGCGTAAACCGCTTATCACTTTCTTTAACCGTAATTCAAAACGGCGTGAAGTTTGACTCAGAAGGCAATGACCCAGTGAAAATGCTGGTAACACTAGCCGCAACAGACAGCGACAGCCACATTGGCGCTATTCAGAAATTAGCGGATTTGTTCATGAACGACGAACACATTGAACGAATCTGTAATGCAAAATCGGCCGACGATGTGCTTAGCATCATCAGCCAGTACTAATCACAATAACAACAATTTCAGGTGCTAAGCGCACCCTTTGATAACAAATACAAAAGGTAGAAGATATGAAAATTATGGTAGTTTGCGGTCACGGTCTTGGTACTAGCCTAATGATGGAAATGAGCATCAAAAGCATCGTTAAAGAACTAGAAGTTAATGCTGCGGTTGATCACATCGATCTTGGTTCTGCAAAAGGTACAGACTGTGAAATCTTCATCGGTACGAACGATATTACGGATCAACTAAAATCAATGGATGTTGAACCAAAGATCGTTAGCCTAGACAACATGGTAGACAAGGCAGCGATGAAAGAACGTCTTTCAGTTGCTCTTAAAGAACTTGGCGCACTATAAGGATCTATCATGGAATTCTTTAATTTTTTAATGAACGATGTCCTCTCAGAGCCGGCGGTTCTGGTTGGTCTCATCGCTCTTATCGGCTTAATTGCCCAGAAAAAACCAGCCACTGAATGTATCAAAGGCACGGTGAAAACCATTCTTGGTTTCATTATCTTAGGTGCCGGTGCTGGCCTAGTGGTTAACTCGCTGGGTGACTTCGCGACCATTTTCCAAGAAGCTTTCAACATCAAAGGTGTAGTACCAAATAACGAAGCTATCGTATCTATCGCACAAGAAGCTTTCGGTAAAGAAATGGCTATGATCATGTTCTTCGCCATGCTAGTGAACATTGTAATTGCTCGTTTAACACCTTGGAAATTCATCTTCTTAACGGGTCACCACACATTGTTCATGTCGATGATGGTTGCCGCTATTCTATCGTCAAACGGTATGACTGGCGTGCCACTTATCGCTCTTGGCTCTGTGGTTGTGGGCTCAGTGATGGTGCTATTCCCAGCAATCGCTCACAAATACATGAAACAAGTAACTGGATCTGATGACGTAGCGATTGGTCACTTCTCTACGCTTTCTTACGTCCTTGCTGGTTTCATTGGTAGCAAGTTTGGTAACAAAGAGCACTCAACAGAAGACATGAACGTACCGAAAAGCCTGCTTTTCCTACGTGATACACCAGTAGCGATTTCATTCACTATGGGTATTATCTTCATGATTACTTGCCTATTCGCTGGCGGCGACTTTGTTCGCGAAGTGAGTGGCGGTAAGCACTGGTTCATGTTCGCTATGATGCAATCTATTTCGTTTGCTGGTGGTGTGTACGTCATCTTACAAGGTGTGCGCATGGTTATCGCTGAAATCGTTCCTGCATTTAAAGGCATTTCAGACAAACTTGTCCCTAACGCGAAACCTGCACTGGATTGTCCTGTTGTATTCCCATACGCGCCAAACGCTGTATTAGTTGGTTTCCTTTCAAGCTTTACAGCAGGCTTAATCGGTATGTTCTTACTATACATCATGGGCCTAACAGTGATTATCCCTGGTGTTGTTCCACACTTCTTCGTGGGCGCGGCAGCTGGTGTATTCGGTAATGCTACAGGCGGACGTCGCGGTGCGATTCTAGGTGCATTTGCTCAGGGTCTACTGATTACTTTCCTACCTGTATTCCTGCTACCTGTACTGGGCGACTTAGGTTTTGCAAACACTACCTTTAGTGACGCTGACTTCGGTGTCGTGGGTATTCTACTAGGCTTGATTGTTCGCTAACTACATTCCCCCATAGCAACAATTAGCACCTGATAAACGAGTAAAGTAACAAACATCGGGCCTGACAATCAGGCCCCCAAAAGACAAAGCCCAACCACCACAAAATACGTGATGGTTGGGCTTTTTGTTTTATTTTTAAGTAAGCGCTTTAGCTCTTGGGTATCACTATCGTGAACTTAGCGCCGCCGTAGTCACTATCAAAAATCGAGATTCCCCACCCCAATTTTTTCGCCGCCGCTTTTGCTATTGCCAGCCCTAACCCAAAGCCACTTTGGTTTTGTACGCTACGGCTCTCATCTAAGCGAGCAAACGGCATGAGTACTTCTTCTCTTTTCTCTGCTGGAATACCAGGGCCATTATCTTCAATGATCATCAACCAGCTTTCGGCATTTTCATCCAAAGACACCCACACAGAATCGCTCGTATAGTTGTTCGCATTTTTCATGACGTTATCAATTACCAAACGCGCCATCGTACAGTCGAATTTACTTTGAACACCAATTGGGAGGTGGCTTGTAAAGGTCACGTGATTAAAGCGCGCATAACGAATTCGATCTTGGCAGTATTCAGCGATATCAACATGAATTTTCACGAGTTCGAAAAAGCTATTGTCCATCACATTCAATTTCGACAGCATCATGATTTGCGACGTTAAGTCATTAATATCATCTATATAGCTATCAATGTCTTCAAACAGATCTTGGTTATCACTAGGGGCTTCCCTTCGTAGTAGATCGGCCGCCAATTGGATTCTGCTGAGCGGTGTACGCACTTCATGAGGAATCGCTTGAGAGAAAATATGGCTCTGTTTGACTTTGCTTTCGATTTCTTCGGCCATCTCGTTAAAGCTATTCGCCAATTCAGAGATAGGTTTGGGCAAATTGGTGTTTGCACGGGTGCCCAGCTTCCCAAGCCCAAAGCGCTTCTGCGTATCCACCAAGTTTTGAATATGACGTTGCAATCGATATACGGGCAAATAAATACAAGCACCAATAGCGAAGAACACCGATAGCAGCAGCGCAATTAAAAAGTGACGCTCTGAATCTTCATACCATTCTATGTCTGGGCTAAAGAAATCCCGACTTTCATTGAATACAAAACTTTTCGACGAGTTTGGCAGTGGAAACACGGCGGTGTAAAGGTCGTTACCACGCAAATAAACGGGCACACCACTCAAGGTGTATAACAACTCGCAGTCAAGGCAAGGCAGTGTATCGTCCCAATTATCGATTAAAGCTAGGTCAAAAATATAGAAGGTTTGCCGACCGGTAGAATCCAGTTCAGCGTAAAGGGATTGCGGCTTGTTGTGCTGCTGTATGTATTGCTCGACAAAATAATTGCCATCGTTAAGAAACGTCTCTATTTCAGTCCGGCGCATGTAACCGTCACCCAATGTCAGAAATAGCCAAACCGTCGATATCAACCCAACAACGCTACCTATGTATAACCGAACAAACATCGACGGCTTAAAACGTTTAAGCAACAAGCATGTACCCCTTATTACGTATAGTACGGATGAATTGCTTATCTTTAGCGTGTTCACGAAGCTTTCGTCTTAACCCCGAGACTCGCATGTCTATTGAGCGGTCATTAAACGAATAATCAATTCCTCTGAACAACTGACAGCATTGCTCACGGGTCACGACATCGCTGACGTTTTCGGCCAACAAATTAAGGATTTCAAATTCTGCGGAAGTAAGATTGAGTGGTTTACCGTCTAGGGTCGCTACTTGAGTAACAGGATCGACAGCAATGCCTTTGATATTTGAGGTTTTGGTTTGGCTAGAAGCGGATTGAATAGCAACCGAGCGGCGTAATAAGGCTTCGATTCTTGCTAGGAGAACATGGCCGCGAATGGGCTTTGTTACATAATCATCGGCCCCAAATTTGAATAGGCTCACTTCACTCAGTTCATCGTCGGTTGCGGTGAGCACTAAAATCATTCCTGTATAAAATTCTCGTGCTTGGCGGCATATTTGCGTTCCACATAACCCGGGAAGCATCAGATCCAATAGAATTAAATCAGGATTGAAAGTACGAATAGCATCAAGAGCATGGCAACCATCATTCACAACATGAGAGGTGTAGCCTTCAGCCTCTAAATAAAGAGTGGTTAAGCGGGCGATTTCAGGATCATCTTCGACAATAAGAATTTTGGCTTTGTTCATAACTACACGCTCTTTATAGATTTTCGCGTAGTATATATAGAGAATTTATGGCTTCAACCTCAATTATTCACCAGAATTTTTACCGTACGTAAAACATGATTTTAAATACTGTATATTAAAATATACATATTTAAATTTTGATATTTACCGAAATATCAAACACCTAATTGATTAAGAACCTAGTTGATTAAAATATAGCTAGCGCTACGCGCTTTAATCGAAGCAATTACAAAGCATTTATATTCTTACAATGACTTACACCGACCCTATTTACATCTTAGATTAATGAAAAATATAAAGAAATAACGCAAATTATTTTAATTTATTAAAGAATAATTAACAAATACGCATCAAAAACAGCCAACTTGGTCGCCAAATTCCTCATTGAATCGTTTTCTCTAGCAGATCCCCCCCTTCCACTAATCACCGGAACGTGGGCACAACTTGGTCGATAGTTTTTATTCGACTACCATAAGTTTTCAATTGATATTTATATTTTTAGTGTTCGTGTCAATATTGAGATTTTATTTAAAGTAAGCGTTTTAGGGAAAAATATGTTTAAAATAATTTTAAAAATCGGCCTCATTTCCATGGTTCTAACAGGACTTGCGTTCGCAAATCAGGACAATTCACAAAATTCAATCGAACAAAGCATAAAAGAACGAGTCGCCAAAAGAATAAAATTTGAAGTAAACCAGAATAAAAGCATTATTCAAAAGATGGTATTCGATTGCGACTTCTATCAGGCGACACCTTACCTAATGTCAGCAGACGGTGGGGAATCGAGTTCAGAGAGTTTTCTATATTATTCTCACGAACAATCTCTTGGCTTAATGACGATGCCAACATCAACCGAACCTTTGCCAGAGCTCACCTTCTGCCTCAAACCAAACTTTGTCGTACGCGATAGCGAGCAAGCACAGTTGCTATTTGAAGCCATAGAAACGGTTTACCCTAGTGAATCTATGTTTGATGAACGATTCCCAAAACAATTGACGCAGGTTGAAAATGGCTGGGTATTTATTAACGGCGAGTTTTTTGACGACAAAAAGGGCTACATAGCGGAAACCACTAGCGACGGGAAAGTTATAAAGATCACTCGCTCGCTTAATTTATAAGCCTATAAGCCACAACCTATCAGAGAGCTAACGAAAAACAGGACTGCCTTCCTTCTCAAAGTACACTACGCAGCAACTTTTAAAGTCGACCTAATCCTTAACCAGAGCTAGTTTAGCTAGCTCTTACACGGCCTTACAAAGCTAATACAATGTAAAACACCCAGCTAAACAACTGTTATTTATCACTTTTAATACTTTAACCTTGCTTACATAATCACTCTCGTCAGTAGCCCTCATTCCACTCTCTATTTTCAATCTGTGGTTTCAATTATTCTCTTTGAAAATTCATCTCCCATTACTATTTAGCGAGCAGATACCACCATGAAAAAGCGTCTTTCTATTCTCATCCCTACATTGGCATTAACAGCGTGTGGCAGTGTTGCCATCATGGAAAAATCAGATGCCGTTAGCGCGCAACCAGAATTAATGATGAAGACTGACGGTGATTTCTGGGGCCTAGGACAAGAGGGGACTTTTGACCTAGCGGGTTTGTACCAAGGTAAATACAGCCGCAATTCATCTAGCTCGACATGGTTTGATACCGTATCGTTTAAAGACGGAGAGTTGGCAGCAGAGATCACTCGTAATGATAATGGCCATCAGTGGCAACTAGTCTGTTCTGGTGGTGGTACATCTGTGAATTACATGGGTGTAGACTTCGGGGGAAACCAGCCTTATCGATGCACAGTGACTCAAGACGGCCAAGAAGTCGGAGAATTCGAACTTGAGCCACAAGCAGGCATGATCAAGCTGAGCCTAGAGAAGAAAGAAACCGGATTCGTGCGTGTTGGTGATACAAACTTTAGCGTCGAAACTGTGCACTCGAGTAAAGATTTAATGATGTCGGTGGAAAACGCACTAGGTTATAGCTTCAAACAAGGTTCGCAAGAAGTAGCCGCAGCGCAAACCAACGGTATGTTAACACTGCAGATGTTGCCAGAGCTTAATGAGTCCCAAAAAGACACACTTGTCATTGGTACGATTGCAAGTGCATTGAGCTGGCGCCCTGAAGAGTGATCGCTAAGCAAAAAGGTTTCACCCTTCTAGAGCTGATCGCGAGCGTGGTTATCATGGCGTTTGTCGCGTCAATAGCCATGATGAAGTTTGCGGGCGTCCAAAGTGATGCCCGTTCTAGCAAGATCGACGGCGTAGCGGGCAACCTTCGGACAGGCATCGACATGATCTATGCTAAGTCAGCCATAAGTGGTGTAGAAGGAGATTGCGCAGCCGGGACTAAGGTGGAAGTAGAAGGTTTCTTTGTATGCCGGGGCTATCCGATTGCCTTTATTGAATCCGTCGAACGCTTAATGAACATTGATACCAACGACGAAAGTGCAAAGCTTTACGTAAGAAACAAAGCCGATGATGCGGATCATCAAAACCCTAATGAACAAGAGCACCTAATTGCGGCCATTACCTTTAATAAAGATAGCTATACCTTTAAAGAAGACGGCCCTTTTTGCCAAGTGTTATACCGCCCTCATCGTACCCCGCAAATCATTCGTTTGCAGGATGGTTGCTAAACTCAATGTCACAAAGTAAAGGCTCCAAGCTCGCGATAGGAGCCTTTGTTCTCAAATTACCCAGTCACTGTAATCTGTGTCTATGCTTTAAAGGACGGCAGACCAAATCAAACATTTGTTTACACTCTAGCAGCCCCAAATGTTAGCAAAGTCACGCCATCAAGACTTTCGTGGGAATCTACTTTCTATCCCTATCGATTCAAGGTAAATTTTGCGCCCGAAATCCCGTGTTATTTGTGATTAGATAGGTGAGAAGTTCACGTGAATGAAAGAAGAATCTACCAACTAAGTGATTGCCACCTTTCGGCGGAAGAAACTCAGCCTACCGAACGCTTAATCTATATTCTCAACCAAATAGAACAGAACCGCGTCAGTACGACTTGTTCGCGCCTTACTTTTAATGGCGAACAAGACATACTGCTGCTGACCGGTGATTTAGTATGCCAACCGACACTTGCGCTATACCAAGCATTCAAGGCCGCGGTCGAAACTCACACCTCTATTTCACATATATACGCGATTGCTGGCAATCATGACGACAGAGATCTCATGAAAACCGCCTTTCAAGGCAGTCGGATTCAAATACGCAGCCGCATTCCGTTGGATCATCGATGCCAAATTATTTGTTTGGATTCTAGCGATAAGCCTTTTTCCGAGATGGCGCTTGGCTCAGGAAGACTGGCTAAGCGCGGACTCTCCGCACTGAAATCGCAGTCTCGTAAAAAGCAAAGCATTGTTGTAATACACCATCCTTTACTGAATGTCGGCGCTCAGTGGTTTCAGGAAATTGGGATTGAAAACAACCTTAAAGTGATGGACGCAATACACCCTCAAACTATTGCAGTATTAAGCGGCCATGCTCACGCCCATTTCGACTTGACCTTAGCGAATCAAGTACCACAAACAGTATGCCCCGCCACATCTTATGGGTTTAACCATAATGTCGACGATTACCAGAGAACGGCTCAGATTGGCTTCATGTGCCATATTTTAAAAAGTGAAGAACCAAACAAAACACTTCACTCTTCCGCCTATGTCTTTGAAGCAAAGTAACTTGAGATGAACAGATTAAAGCTCACAACATAGCGCTTCGCTATCTGAGGTGTAGCTTTCAATCAATGCATTGGCGCTAAGCGGCTTGTCAAAGTAGTAACCTTGTAATAAGTCACACTGATACTGTTTAAGCGTTTGTAGTTGTTCGTTAGTTTCCACCCCTTCCGCGACGACTTTCATTTGGCAGGAAGCGCCAATTTCAATAATGGCTTTCACCAAGGTTTCACTGTGCTGACTGGTATTCAATTTACCAATGAAAGAGCGATCAATTTTGATCTCGCTGATCGGTAGTGTATTCAAATAGTTCAGTGACGAAAATCCAGTACCAAAATCGTCAAGCGAAATGCCAAAGCCGTATTCTCGCAATTGAAGTAATATCGGCTCCACGATATTAAGCTCTTTAATTAGAATATTCTCTGTAATTTCCAAGGTCACACGCTTTGCATCGAGCCCCGATTCCGCAACCAAACGGGTCACTCGATAAACGAACTCTGGCTCCAATAATTGCTTAGGAGAAACGTTCACTGACACGCCAACCGCTCCTTCACCGTTCGGCATGAGCCTTAAGGTATCTCGACACGCTTGTTTCAAGACATATTCACCTATCATGTGGATCTGCCCTGTGCGCTCCGCTGCGGGAATGAAATCGAGCGGAGACACGAAGCCAAGCTCAGGGTTTTCCCAACGACACAAGGCTTCTATACCTTTAAGCTGCTGAGTTTTTGAATCGACTTGCGGTTGATACACCACATTCAACTCTCGATTTGTAATCGCATGCTCTAGGTGCTCTTCTACAGCAAAATCGAATTGAACCTGTTTGTTGATGACATCATCATAGAAAATCGCATCACCTTTATGGCTCTCTTTCGCTTTGTACAATACGATGTCAGCTTTGGTTAGCAACTCTTCAACTTTGCACCCGTCATAGGGATACATAGCAACGCCAGCCGAACATTTCGCATTCACCGATACCGAGCCAAGGTTGAACTCTTGCTTGAAGGTGTTGCGAATTTTGATCACTTTTTCTTCCGCTTCTGCAATCTCGTTTAACCCAGACAAACAAAAAACGAACTCATCGCCACCAAAGCGCGACACGGTATCACTTGAACCTAATACCGATTCAAACCTTTGACCTATCTGCCTAAGCAGTTCGTCACCATAAGTGTGACCATATTGATCGTTAATCCGCTTAAAATCATCAAGGTCAAGGAAAACAACCGCCAACAATTTGTCTTCCAGCTTAGAGTGAGCAATGCTTTTCGCGATTCTAAGTTCCAGCTCAGAGCGATTCGGTAACGCGGTCAAGGAATCATGCTTAGCCATATGCTGTAACCTACGTTGGCTCGTCTGCAAACGGTTAAAGTCGTTGGCGATTCGCGTTTCCATTTGAATGAAGCGCGCAGACACTTTTCGACTGACTAACACGCTTAAAAAGATACACAGCAATGTAGCAATCAAACTAATCGCCAACACGACTCGGTACTCTTGTCTCGATTCCAGTAGCAGTTCGTCTTTGCGTAATTCAATGGATTCATTGACTTGATCTAAGTAGACCCCAGTTCCGATGATCCACCCCCAACGATCCAACTCTTTCATGTAGCTGCTTTTCGGGCCAAAGGTTCCCGATTTATCGTAAGTTTGGTAATCAACAAAACCACCCAGCTTTGCAACACTTAATACGTCGTGCATAAAGGCTTCACCAAACACATCGTAAGCATTCCTGCTTGTATGTTTGGTAATACGATTTGACGTCAGTAAACTTTTTCCACTCTTTTCAAAAACAAAAATATAGCCATTATCGCCAATTTTAATCTGAGACAATATGGTGAGAATTCGTTCTTGGCTTAGCTGTTCGATATCCACCACATACTCGCCCGTCCCCAAGTACCAGTTAAAAGGCTCGAATCGACGGTTATAACTGATCTTCTCAAACTCAACATCACCATGACCCGGTTTGATATACCAATACCTAGAGTAAGCACCTTGTTTCCCCTGCAAAGAATCAATGTGACTCTTTATGACTTCATCTCCATTCACGTCTTTAACATGCAAACGGTTGGTGCTTTCAATCTCAGGAATAATTGGGTGCATGACGCTATTTCCATCCATGTCATAAAGATAGATATAGCCCCGACCATCATCGTACCTGAGCTTTCGGAGCTCGCGGATGATCATTCGTTTTAGGTCGTCTTCTGGCAGGTGCTGATTAGAAGAGTAAATATTCTGAGCCATCGTATAAGCTCGATCCATTCTCAGTTTTATCTTCTTCTTTATTTCATGGTTCACCGCAAGTTGAATATGTTCCACTTGCTGAGATACCTGTAGTACTTGAGTCTCAATCAATAGCTTTTGAGAAGCTACGTAGTCGGTTTTTACTACTTCAACTAAAGCTTTTACTTTCTGGTTGATGCCAAAAAACATGGCTGCATTAATAATGATCGCCGAAACAACAATGATCGAAATAGGTAGGTACTTGATAAACCAAACCAATTTTCTATCGTTAAAATGCAGCATCTCTAATTAACCAAAACAATAATAGTACGTAGTACCATATAGTCTCATTTTTTTAATGGTACGACTATCCCTATATGGAAAATTGCGATACTGAGTTCATTCTTCCTCTTTCATCATCTTCAATTATGGTGTTATAGTTATGTATAACACCAAACAACAAAGCGCATGTAATGACTGATTGGAACGATAACCAGCCTATTTTTCGGCAGCTAAGTGATCAAATAAGCCAGCAAATCCTTCAAGGGATCTGGCGAGAAGGTGCAGCGCTCCCCTCTATTAGAACGGTCGCTACTGACCTAAAAATTAATCACTTAACGGTAATGAAGAGCTACCAATTACTTGTAGATGAAGGGCTTGTCGAAAAGAAGCGTGGGCAAGGTATGTTTGTCGCCCTTGGCGCGATTGAACAACTAAAAACTAGTAAACGTGCTCAATTCATCCAACAGCAAGTTCCTCAAATAGCCGACACTTTGCGTCATATCGATATGGACGTAGAAGAGTTTATTAAACAGCTAAAACTACAAATGAAAGGCCAATAATGACACCATTACTCACCGCAAAAGATGTGACTAAAGCGTATTCAGATAAAGTTGGAATTCAGAATGTGACTTTCGAATTGAACGCAGGGCAAGTGCTGGGCCTACTGGGTCACAATGGCGCCGGAAAGTCGACGTTAATCAAGGCCTTATTGGGTGGTCACCACTTTCAAGGCAGCATTGAAGTCAATGGTTGCCACCCTATTAACGATCACACAGAGATGATGCAGCACCTTTCTTACATCTCAGACGTTAATGTACTGCCTGAATGGATGACCGTCAGACAACTCCTCAAATATACATCTGGCGTTCACCCTAGTTTTGATATCGACAAAGCCGTACAGACCTTACGTGCAACAGACATAAAAGATGGCGCAAAAATTAAGAACCTTTCCAAAGGAATGAAGGTGCAGCTTCACCTTGCCCTGATTATTGCGACCGATACAAAAGTTCTCATTTTGGACGAACCAACATTAGGGCTCGATCTTATATACAGAGAGACCTTTTATCGTCATTTACTTGAATGGTTTCATGATGGTGAACGCGCACTCATCATCGCAAGCCACGAAGTGTCTGAAATTGAACACCTACTTACTGATGTATTGATCCTCAAACAAGGCCAATGCGTACTCCAAGAGAGCATGGAAAGTATTGAGCAAAACTACGTAATTCTCGATGCTCCACATACTCATGATGCAGAAATAGAAGCGCTGTCCCCGCTTTCTCGACAAGCAGGTTTAGGCAGCAATAAATGGCTTCTGAATAGCTCAGACAAAACACACATAGAAAAGTTTGGCAGCATTTACCCTGTCAGGTTGGCCGATCTATTCCTAGCAACCCAAACGGAGATTCAATAATGCACCCAAGTATCTTTATGCTAGAAAAAGAACTCTTAGAGCATAAGCTTGTCACGCGTTTGCCTTTATTCGTCGCCTTATGTGGTTTATTGCTGTTCGTGGGTATTTTCTCAAGCGACTCCGTGCAAAACGATATCTTTTTCCAAATGGAGTTTCGCGGTGATATTAGCGAAACCCATATGGAGTTCGCTCGTGATTTAAACATGGTGATCGCATTTGGCGTTGGGCTCATTTCCCTGGTTTTAACCACCCTATACTTGCCAAAAACCTTGCGTAAAGAACGCCAAGAAGGCAGCTCGATGTTTTGGCGCAGTATGCCTGTATCCAATGGTTTAACTCACGCGGTAAAACTAGGTTTTGGCTTAATCGTCATTCCGGCGATATGTTCACTACTGATTCTATCTGCTGACTTTTTGCTATGGGTGATAAACCTTGGAAGTAACAAGCAACTGGCCTTACTAGTAGAACAGCAGTCCCTGTTATATGTGCTGACTAACTGGCTTAGCTTCTTTGCCAGAATGGTGTTGGTTGCCATTGCCTTATTACCAATCGCATGCCTTGCTTTAATGGTATCTCAGTTAGTCAACTCGCCTATTTTAGTCATTGTATTAATTGGTTACGCAGCAAAGTGGCTATCTATTGCGCTGTTTGGGCTATATGGCGTGGGGCAATTTATGTCAGAAGTGTTAGCGCTACCCGTCAACATTCTGTTTGCATCAAACCCTTTCGATGGTTTCTTCAATATGAGCCTTCTTTATTGGGCAATCTATCTGGTACTTGGTGGCGCGGCATTATGGGCTAGCTTACAGCTGTATCGAACCGATGAAGTCAGCTGGAAAAGCCTAATAGGTCGATAGTTTAAAGGTTTGAATTGATCTAGCCGAACAAAACAAAGCTCCTGATTCGTCGGGAGTTTTTTATTTCTTACGTTAGGGAAATTGATGGTGTTGCAGAAGGGAGTCGAAGCAAGAGAGGGAGATAGTGAGCTGACATTTTTCTGTATATATAATACGTGATGTCAGCTCGATGGTGATCGCTCAGTTAGCGATTATTTTTTTGAAGCTTCTTTCGCGGTGTCTTTCCAGTATTGAATGCGAACGCGATGAAGCTGTGCTCTTCTCATTTTTTTCATGGGATATTCCTTTTACTTAATTTGCTCTTCTTGAGCTATATTTTTTATTTGCCAACCATTCGAATCTATCGATGTTTACCTAGCATATCAGTGATAACAATCACAAAATATAAAGAGTTTCGAATACCATATACCTTTTTTTATGACGCTCGTAACACATTTATTGCTTGGTAACCTCACCAATCTAAGATTGGCATATGACAGTTCAATTGCAAAAAGGCGACGTTCTTATGATCCTTTTGTCACCCTTTACACAGCCTTTGACTGTGTAAGGCTCTCACTGACGGCATCAATTGCTAATTTCACGCTAGCCGGTACAGCTCCTGAATAAGGATGCAAAACGTATACCGGAGTTGGTGCCAATTGAAAGTCTGGTAGCCACTCAGTCAATGTATCACGGTATTTATAAAAGACAAAATCGGGCAGCATCCCGACTCCTGCCCCCTGCGTAATCAATGAGATACAAGTGTAAATTGTATTAGCTCTATGCTTTACATCAGCCTGAAATTTGAACAATTTTCTTCCAGACTTATGAACTAAGTCATGCTGGATATATTTTGGCTGCCAGTTATTTGCCACATACGGCAATACATCAAGCGCTTGAATTGCCCCTTTCTCGTGCACATTGCAACACAACACGTCCTGAATATTGCCAATCCTGCGTTGCTTTAAATTGCTAACTGGCGATTCTCCAAAACGGATCGCAAGATCGATATCCTCTTGCATAAGATCTAACTGGTCGTCATGGCCAACTAAATCTAAATCAACACCAGTATAATTTTTGAAAGCCCTGACGAGTGCGGGAGCGACAATCGAGTCCATCAACGCGTGAGGCGCAGTCACTCTTAGCTTACCGCGAGGTACATTTTGCTGCTCTGTTACTTCTTCCCACGCTTGTTCAGACACTTTGTGGATGGTGCAGCAATGCGTGTAGAACCGCTCACCTTCTGCCGTTAAATTTTGCTTTCGCGTGGTGCGTTTCAGTAAGGTTACTGCCAGCTCGTTTTCCAATTGCTTAATGTGTTGGCTCACGACAGATTTAGACAACTCCAATTTCTCTGCGGCTTTAGTAATTGAGCCAGCTTCAACCACCTTCATGAATACCATCATCTGTCTGAGCTTTTTCATTGTTCTATTTTCCTAAACAGTCTTTATTTTTTACTTTGTTTTTCATTATTAATAATAACGTTAAAGTTGGCTACATACACCACATAGGGGACCAAACAATGAATAACGAACAAGTATTAGACGCATGTAAAGCGGGAATCGCAGCTTGGCAAACGGCCTTTAACTCTCAAGACGCAGCTGGCTGTGCCGCTCAATACGCTGAAGGTACGGTAATGGAAGCTCGCCCATTCGGTACTTTTACTGGACGCGAAGAGATTCAAGCCTTCTGGCAAGGTATCATTGATCAAGGTTTCTCTGATGTTGATTACACCGATGTAAAGTGGGAAGAAAACGGTGAAGATGGCTATATTCTTTCTGCAAGCTGGACAATGAACAAAGCATTTGGCGTGGTACACCGCGAGCATTGGAAGATTCAAGAAGACGGTAAAGCGCGATTAGTCTTTGATGAGTTTGAAGTTCAAGGCGAGCGCTAATTACCTACAATAGTTTCACAAAGGCTGCGGACCTAGAAACTGAGTAAAATAATAAAAGCCAAGCATCACTTGGCTTTTCTGCTTTTTCTGCCCAACTTACTCAATCGGTACTACCAAAATGTCTATTGGGGAGTTGTTTATCAGATGGCGTGAATAAGAAACAATCCTGCTCCAGAAATCATGGTGATGCCCGCAAATCAACAAATCAAATCCATTGTCCTTGATCGTTTCATGAAGCTTATCACCTAAATCTCCCGTTCCAACTAAAAAGCGCTCAAGAGGAAAATCAGGATACTTCTGGAAGGTTGACAGCCACTCGTTGGAATGCTCATTCAGTGGTCTTCTATCTGGTGTTTTTTGGAGGTCAATAAGCTCTGGGTATATTTCGCCATGAGTTCCGTCTATATGAATAAAAGAAACTTTCGCCCCGGTTAACTCCGCCATCGAAGCAGCTCTATCTATCAATACTCGACTTTCCTCAACGAGCTCCAGTGCGACTAGGATGTGTTTGTATTTCATAACGATTCCCTCATGCTTAAGCTATGTTCTCAGCATAGTGCGACCAGAAATAAATAGTGTTCACTAGCTCTCATTCTTCCCAATATCAGGCTTGATGTAGGTCAAACGAATTGGAATAAATTTAGACTGTCTTATCAAACAAAAATGGATGCCTATATAAGGCACCCATTCCATTAGTGTTTTTATTCTCGCCCGTTAGGCCGTCGTCGTTTGCTCCGAGTGATGCTTTGGAATAGCGAGCTTCATTGGCATTTTGGTGATCAACTTAAAGATCGACGGAACAAAGTAGAAAGACAAAATCGTTGTCAAAGCTGTGCCTCCAGCAATCGCGACCGCAAACGGTGGCCAGAATCCCCCACCCGCTAAAATTAGCGGTAGAAACCCACCAATGGTCGTGATCGTGGTCGAGGTGATATGGCGAGTACAGCTCATTACCGCTTCCAATATTGCTTGAGAATCACCGTTTCTGGCCTCTGGGCTTGCTCTTAGCTCCGCTAGAATTACGATTGCAGCATTAATCGCTAAGCCAATCACACCAAGCATCGCAATAATGACGGTAAAGCCAAAGGGATAATCAAAAATCCATACCGATAGAATGCCGAGCCCAGCCGCTAACCCAGCGACTAAGAAAATAACCCCGCTTAAACGGAATGAGTTAAACGACAACACCACAACCAGAATCATCAAGACGACCACCACCGACATGTTGCCAATTAAGTGACCCACCGACTCGTCCCTTTCCGCTGATTCACCACCAAACTCGATGCGATACCCAGCAGGGAATGAGTAGTTCTCTAACTCTGTCTTAAATTCATTAAGCACAGTTTGTGGCAGGACACCCGCTTCAATATAACCTTCAATGGTATTGAGTCTCACACCGTTACGACGCGTAATACCACCGCTGCTAGGCGTCACTTCTAAGTTAGATAAGTTAAGAACCGAAATTCCCATGTTGGATTCCGAGTTTGCCGTTGGGAAGCGCAAATTATTCAAATCATTATAACTTTCTCGTTCTTCATCACGCACTCTGACTCTAACCGGAATCGATTCTGTTCCCTCAATAATACTCCCGCTCTCACGCCCCACTAATGTCGATTGCAACAGGCCAGCAAACTGATTCAAGCTGATGCCATTCATTTGGCTAGTTTCTTCGTCGACAGCGAGTTGGAACTGAGGAATACCGGAAGATAAGCTTTCACGAGTATGAGTAACGTGTGGAATTTTCGATAAAATTAATCGAACATCTTGCCCAATTGATTTTAAAGTATCTAAATTGTTGCCGTAGATTCTTAACTCGATTGGCGCATTGAAAGGAGGCCCTTGCTCTAGTTTTCGAACCAAAATCTGCGCTTCTGGAATTCGCTTATTTAGCTTCTCTTGCAGCTCTGGGATCAAGCGGTTCGCCTCTGTGAAGTCTGTCGTTTTCACCATGGCTTGTGAGAAATACGGAGCCTTTTCTTGCCCTGCGACCATGTTGTAGTAAAACGAAGGGAATGACGATCCCACAACCCACTGCACTTGTTCTACAGAATCATCTTCTAAAATGATCTGATGAATTTTCTCGGTCGTTTCTTTCGTGGCATAAATGCTCGCTTGTGGAGAAAGGTAGACTTGCACTTCAAACATATCTCGGTCTGACGCAGGGAAAAACTGTTCAGTTAATTGCGAAGTGCTCCAAAAACCCATCAACGGTAATGACATGCTCAAAACAATGGCTAACACTGGGTAGCGAATTGCCCAGGCAACCGAGCGCGAGAACCACTGACTAAGGGCAGGAATCGATATTCCAGTTTGGTACCAGCCCGTCGATGAATGTTTACTTGGTAAGTACACACTTGATATAGCAGCGATCACTGTATGTGAAATCAAATATGAGCCAACGAGAGAAAAAGATACGGTAAGAGCGATTGCACCGACAAACTCTCCGGTTGCCCCCGGCATCAGAAAGATCGGCGCAAACGCCAATACTGTGGTTAATGTCGAACCTAATAGAGGCACCCACAAATGCTGAATAGCCACGATCGCTGATTCAAGCTTTTTCATCCCTTTCAGTCGATAGCTTTGAATGGTATCCACCATTACTACTGCGTTGTCAACCATGATCCCTAGCGCTACAATAAATCCGGTCAAAGACATTTGGTTTATCGGGATATGAAAGTACTTCATCATGGAAAGAGTCAGTAACATAGTCAGTGGTAAAGCCATTGCGATGATCAGTGCCGCTCGAATACCTAACGTAAACAGCAACACAATCAAAACCAAACTAAAGCCAATTACTAAGCTTTCACCCAGTTCCAGTAACCGGTTTTCTGTATAGATTTGCTGGCTGTAGACCACATCAGCTTTAATTTCATTGGGTAATTCTTGGCGGAAGTCATCAAGCAACGCCATCGCCGTCGGCGTCCATTTATCGACCCGTAATTCCGACTGCATTCGCGCTCCCACAATCACACCCGGCTTACCATTTACTAAAGCTAATTCATCGTAAGGTGTTTTCGGTGCACGCTGAACTTGAGCCACGTCCCCAACCCGAACAGTATGTCCGTTCTGGTCAACAAAAACAGGAACGTTTCTTACTCGCTCAATGGAATCTAGACTCGACGTCAGTTCTAGCCCAAATCGAGTTTCATCATTGATCAGTTCGCCTGCTGAGTTTTTGGCATCTGCACCTTCAAGCGCGCTTGAAAGCTGCTGCGCTGACAAGCCTAAACTTGCCGCATCATTGATGTCGAAATTAACAATTATTTCTTCATCCATAATGCCATATTCATCGACAAACTCTGTGCCAGACAACGTTCGTAAACGGGTTCCAAGTTCTTTCGCATAGCGGCCCAAAGTTAACAGATCGGCTTCGCCTTTACCTTGCCAACCTAACGTTATGATGGTGGTAAAAGCATAGGAGCGATCGCTATCAAGCTCCGGTGATAATGCATCACTTGGCAGTTCTCGTTCGACATCAGCAAGCTTATCCCTAATTTTTGACCAGACAGGATCTGAGTCCGTTATCGATTCGCTAAGCTCTACACCGATAACCGAAATACCTAATCGAGAAGTGGAGGTTATTTGATTGATTTCATTCACTTGGCGAAGCTTATTTTCAATCACTTCGGTGACCAACGACTCCACTCGTTTTGCATTCGCGCCAGGAAAGATGGTCGTAATGTTAGCATTACGATTAGAAATAATTGGGTCTTCTGCTCTAGGTAAAGTATTGAACGCCGACAAGCCGCTCACAATCAAAAACGCTATCACCAACGCCATTAATCGAGTATTAGATAGTATTGAAGCAAGTTTGCTCATGGTCATTACTCCACCGCAACTTGTACTGGTTGGCCTGGTACAACTTTATGCAATCCAGTTGTGATCACTTGGTCGCCACTTTCTAAACCACCTTTCACGTATACCGAATCATTATTGGCGAACAATACTTGAACCACTCGTCGTTCCACTGATTTATGATCATCAACCGGAGCCAATGAGTAGACATTCCACGTTCCACGGATCCCGTCAATTAACGCAGTGGTGGGTAGCCAAAAGCCTGTTTCTGGGTAGGTTTTTTGGTAACTTAAATAAGCTAATTCGCCATCCAGAACTGCGGCATCTTCTTCCAATAGGAAACGCAAACTCACGCTGCGTGAGGTCGTGTCCACATTCGACGCTTTAGAAATCAATTCAGCGGAATATTCTTGGTTGCCTACTCGAACTTTATGTATTGCTTGAGCTTCAATACCTTGTAAATCACCACTGTTCACACCAATGATTGCTTCTTTACCATCTGTTGAAAGTAAAGACAGGGTTGATGTACCAATCCCTACAACGTCACCAATCGAAACAAAGCGCTTACTGACAATTCCAGAATAAGGGGCCGTGATTGTCGATTTTTTCAATTTTAATCGGTTGGCACCAATCGAAGCATTCACTCGAAGGTGGTTCGCTGCCAACGCCTCTTTTTGGCTAATCAAGGTATCGATTTCCGATTCCGAGCTAAAGCCTTTCTTTTTAAGCGTATACTGACGATTCAGGTTAGCTTTGGTCAGCTTCTGCTGCGATTTGATCTCATCGAGCTGAGCTTGTAATTCATTAAGTTCAGCGTCTAGCAATTGGGTATCTAAACTGACTAAAGGTTGGCCCTTCTTAACTGCGTCACCAGCATCAACCCATAACTTCGACACCTTCCCGGACAGCTCAAAGCCAAGGTTTGCCCTTTGCCCTGAATTAATCACGCCCACGTATTCTCTTTCTACGGTATAAGCATCGCTTTGCGTCACGACTTGAGCATCAACACTCAACAATGTCGTGGGCTGTTCGACAACCGCGAGTGAATCGGAACAAGCGGTAAGAGCAAGCGCGCAAGAAACTATGGCGCCTTTAACTATCAATTTCTGGATCGGCATACAAACAACCTTGTTTTTGTAACTTATGATTTACAATCAAACTGGACAGTCTAGTTTGAATTTATTAAACACGATCAAAACTAGACTGTCCAGTTTGATCTTGATATTGTTGCGCTCACCAGCCACAGATCCAGAGCCCTACTATGAGCAGTTCTAGCGAGTTAAAAAGAAATCGAATATTAGAAGCAGCAGCTGAACTGTTTGGAATTCATGGGTATAACGCCAGTATGGATAGCATTGCTAAACTGGCTGATGTTTCAAAACAGACCGTTTATTCGCACTTCAAGACCAAAGATCTTTTGTTCGAAGCCAGCATGAAAATGAAATGTCTGGAGAACCAATCCGACCAAGCGATCTTCGATCCTGATGCATCGATTGAAGAGGCACTGTTTCAATTCGGGTTAGGTTTGCATCAGACCTTGTTGAAACCGGGCGCTCAAAATACGTATCGCAATGCAGTGAGTAATATTGAAAGTCACCCAGAATTTGCACAGGTCTACTTAAGGTTTGGCCCAGAGCAAACCACTACCTTGCTTGAAGAGTATTTGGAAAGAAAAGTAGCCGACGGCACTATAAAACTTCAGCTATCAAGCCATGATAGCGCCGTTCAACTGCTATTAATGTTTCATGGTAAGGCCGTGTACTGGCGCTATCTGGGAGTCGATATTGAACAAACCGACGCTCAACGTGACACCTATTTGAAAAGCTGTGTTGATATGTTCCTCAGCCACTTACGCTGCTAGTTAATTGTCACTTACTAGCGTAATCACGACCATAAAATAGAGCCCCTTGCTAAACACAAGGGGCTCTATTTTTTTCTAGCTTTCGTCTTCTAAGAACAAATGTCTATTTACACCAATGTCCTGCACAAAGTCATGATCATGACTCACTACAATAAAGCTACCTTGGTAACGCTTTAAAGCAGAAGCCAATAACTGTTTTGATTCAATATCTAAGTGATTGTCCGGTTCATCCAACAACAATAGCGGTGCTCCTTCAATATGGCTCACCACCAGCATCGACAGCTTCATCTTTTCACCACCACTAAGATGCTTCACATATCGGTAAACCGAATCACGTCGGAACCCAATACCAGCTAGCAGAGTCCTTGCCTCACTATCCGTAAGCCCGGTGCAATATTGAGTGAGGTTTTCTAGCAAGGACAAATCTGGCTTAAGCAAACCAAAATGTTGATCCAAATACACGGTTTTCGTATTCACTTTCAACACGCCTTGATATCGACAATGCTCCCCGAATACCGCTTTCAATAGTGTCGATTTGCCACTTCCGTTCCTCCCTTGCAAATAGACTCGGTCTGAATGCACGATTGATGCAGTAATCGGCCGCTTAGCACCAAAATCTAACACGCAATCTTCCAACGCTACTAAAGTTCGGCGCTTTACTGCGCTAGAGTTTTGCAAGTACATGGCTTGAGGTTTAAGCCGCTCCTTTTGTTTCTCTAACTCACTGAGCTTATTTTGAGTCCGCTCCAATTGGTTATTCTGGTTCGTTAAAGCCGCCGAACGTGTTTTCTCAGCCTTCCCCTTCATTGCATCCATTAATATTTTAGGTTGGCTACCAGACTTTCTAATTCGGTTTCCTTGAGCTGCTCGCTGCTGAGCCTTCTCTTGATTGATTTGAGCTTGTCGCTCAATCTTTTTCCGCTCAGATTTCAGTTGGTTGATCTTGTTAGTTAGGGCATTTTCCTGTTGTTGGTTATACAGACTAAACTCATCATAATTACCTTTAAAGTAACTTACTCCAAGGCTAGTGAGATGATAAATAGCGTCTACATCCCTTAGCAATAAACGGTCATGACTCACTAGCAGTATTGCGCCCTGAAAGCATGCTATTTTTCGTTTTAGCCACTCTTTCCCCGCTTGATCAAGGTGGTTTGATGGTTCATCCAATAACAAGATTTGAATATCCGATTCAAACAATTGATGAAGCTGCAACAGGGCTAGCTGCCCGCCACTTAAAGATGCACACCGAGCATCAAGATCAGCGGGCAGGCCTAGAGTTTTCATTAAGTTGAGCGATTGAGCTTCAATATCCCAATCTTCTCCCACTAACTCAAAGTACTGCAGTTCTACGCTTCCTTGCTCAATCGACTTCACTGCGAAACGCTTTTGAGTAAGGCCTAGAAAATCAGACACAGTAACCGCTTCATTTAATAAGTGAGAGGGCAGTTGAGAATAATAACCAAGCTTTTCGTGGCAAGTGACGCTTCCCGATGTCGGTAGTAGTGCACCTCTGAGTATTTCTAAAAGCACGGTTTTGCCTGAGCCATTACGCCCGACAAGTCCAGTGACCCCTTGAGTGATGTTTATATTGATGTTTTTGAATAACCATTCGCCAGTTTCTAGTTGAAACGACAATTGATGAGAACTTAATGTAGGCATGGGAATACCTCCTTTTACGGAATGAATGCAAAAGGGGTTACTGGCTATTCAAAATACATTGAATAGCGTTAAGCGCTAACTTGAGCCATACAGTATTGAGTTGAAATAAACGAACGGCATCAGCCGCGCTTAAACCAAAGAACCAATAGTATGTGTGTTCGAAAGAAAGGTATGACGAAAAGCAACGCCCACTAACCCCGAGAGTCTATAAATGATTGATATAAATGACTGTCAGGACGTTAGTACTTCATTATGGCGTTAGCTCCGAAAGATAGGATGGCGAGATTATATACAGTAACAAGAGCGTCGTTCAAGTAACCTTGATCACACCCCAAAGTAAAATAAGTGATGTAGGCATTGAGGTTATCTCAATGCCTGATTTGAAGAGATTAGACTATAACTCTCGAATCACCTTACATGGATTACCCGCTGCGACCACATTGGCTGGTATATCTTTGGTTACCACACTTCCAGCGCCAATCACGGTATTTTTACCAATATTAACGCCAGGGCAAACTATCACGCCGCCACCAATCCAAACGTTGTCGCCTATAGTAATTGGATAACCAAATTCGACGCCTTCTTCCACTCGGGCCTTCACTTCAATTGGGTGACCTGCAGTATAAATCTGCACATTAGGTGCAAACATCACGTTGTCGCCAATCTCTACTGAATTTACATCCAAAATCACACAGTTGAAGTTTGCGTAAAAATTCTTGCCACATCTAATATTCGAGCCGTAGTCACAACGAAATGGGGGTTCTAGATAAAGGCCGCTATCCGCATTGGGGACAAGCTCCCGCATCGCCGCTTGCCATTCATCGGTATCGGGGATGCTATTGTTAAGTTTCTGCATCGACTTTCGGCATGCAATACGCGCTTGATAGAGTTCTTCATCCCATGCGTCATAAGGCTCGCCGGCCAACATTTTCTCTTTTTCTGTTTTCATAGTTTTAGCTTTTCAAAACGAAGACATCACAATATAAGGATTCTAAATCCCAAGCATTGTCATATTACAGTTAAATAGCGATCGTAGGCTTGGATAGCACTAACTTCATCACGCTTGGTAGGGGCTTCCTTGTTAAGCGATTAATCCCAAACACCTAAAGTGCCTAGCACAATTGATAGATGACGAATCAGAGACAAAACAGTAGAATCACGCCACTTTGAGCACCTAATACAAGTCGACTTCTATATGCATTCTTCAGACCCTTGCTTTACTTCTTTCTCTCACTCTATCGATGCATATGAGCCACCAGAGCGCTTTACTTTTCCGTTCTATTACGAACCTCATCCATTGTGTGAAATTGCTGCAAAGCAATTACAAGAACACCTAGAGTCACAAACCGACTGGGTGCACGACTTTGGCTTAGATGACGTAACCAACAACACACGCTCAACAGGTTCGCCGAAGTCTAACGACCCATACGCTTCCAAAGCGACAAAAGAGCGTGGAAAAATGTTTGGCGTATTAGTGGTCAAAAATCGCCAAGGTAAGATTGGGTTCTTGTCTGGTTTTTCTGGAAAAATAGCCGACCAAAACCTACTGCCCGGCTTTGTGCCTCCGGTATTCGATATGCTGGCGGAAGGAAGCTTTTATCGAGGGGAGCTCGCTGAAGTCACCAAGGTCAGCGACCAATTCAAAGCGCTACTTGCCAACCCTGATTTAGCAGAAATACAAGCTGAGTTAGCCAGCCAAACGGCACAATCTGAGCATGAAATCGAAGCTCAAAGACAACGTATTATCGAAGGTCGGAAACGTCGTAAGGCGCTACGTGCTGAGGGCGAATCTAACTTAAATGAGCAAGAACTTAACGCGCTCATTGACGCTTTAGGCAAAGAAAGCGTTGCCGAAAAGAATCAACTTAAATACCTCAAGCTTGGGTGGGATAAAACCCTCCAAAACATCCAAAGTAAGCTCGATGTATTTACAACCAAGCTTGAGCAACTTAAAAGTGAACGCGCACGTCTATCAAACCTACTTCAACATAAATTGTTTGAACACTATGCGTTTCTCAACACCCATGGTCACACCAAAGATCTGAACGAGATTTTCAAAGACACGCCAAATCACATTCCACCTGCAGGATCGGGAGAATGCGCAGCACCTAAGCTCCTTCAATATGCATTTTTGAACGACCTACAACCTTTATGTATGGCTGAGTTTTGGTGGGGAGTGTCACCAAAATCTGAAGTGCGAAAACATAAGAAGTTTTATGCCTCTTGCCAAAGTAAGTGCGAGCCTATTTTAGGCCACATGCTACAAGGTATTGAAATGGATCCAAACCCGCTGCTTGATAACCCGGCAGAAGGAAAGGAACTCGATATCTTGTACCAAGATGATCATATCGTTGTCGTAAATAAGCCTGCTGAATTTCTTTCTGTACCGGGTAGAACAATTAAAGACTCCGCCGCGTATCGTATTGAACAGATGTTTACTGACGTAGAAGGCCCTTTCGTTATCCACCGCCTAGATATGTCGACATCAGGCATTTTGATCTTTGCACTAACTAAACGCGCAAACAAAAGCCTACAGAAGCAATTTATGGCTCGAGAGGTGAAAAAGCGTTACGTAGCATTGGTCGAGGGAGTATTGGAAGAAGAGCAAGGTTATATCACTCTGCCACTTCGTGGAGACATCAATGATCGCCCTAGACAGATGGTGTGCCACGAACACGGCAAACCTGCTGAAACCAAATGGGAAGTAATTGAACGAACGGATAGCACAACCAAAATATACTTATATCCGAAGACAGGCCGCACACACCAACTGCGAGTGCATTGTTCTCATACCGACGGGTTACACATGCCTATCCGAGGCGATGATTTATATGGTTTGAAAGCAAACCGATTGCACCTGCATGCGGAACAACTGCAGGTTGAGCATCCCGTCACTAAAGAGTGGTTAACTTTCCAAGTGGAAGCGGATTTTTAAACCCATAGCCCATCAAGCGCCTCCTACTTTAGGGTAATAAGCCTCTTCTCCTGTACGAGATCATGGTTTATTACCCTTTTGTTGTTTTAGCATTCGCTTCTTTTTCTGATGAAGTAATTGAGATGGCAAAACCTAGCTTAGAGCATGCAATGATCGAACTAATTGCAGACGTCAAAAAGCAGTTCCCATTGGAAGACCCAGAAACCTTCGTTTGCGGCCCTAAGGGAGAATGCACTGGGTGTCCGAAAAAGCTATTAGAGTTGGTCGACTCAGAACTAATGTATTGGGAACACAACCTATCTCGCGGCATTGCACCAAACTTTGAAGAACTTCGCCGATTCGGAAAACTTTGCAGCAGTGTTAGACGAGGATTAAAAAGGAACGGACTCGTTAACTAGGCCTATGTACTTGTCACAGGCCTTGAATCCGTTCAATTGTCGCAAATAACTACGGCGTCACACTTGAAACCGCCACTTCATGCCCGTCTAGAATACCTTTTCCATCAATAAGTTCTTTGAGGCGTGCTTTCACAATGCCGTCGTTACTCGTAAAGGTTACAGAGTAACCATCAACATATTCTTGAACATAGCCTGTCGACAACGACTTGAGCTTTTCGATATAGACCACACCTTTGTTGTAATCGCCTTGAGAAATGACACCTAAGGTTGGCGTGAGAAGCTGTATGAACTTATAGGGGTGCGCGACAAAGCCACTTCCCATAACGAGCGCCGCTATAATCGGTGTAGTAATAACTGCCGTTTGGAACCATTCTGAGAAGCGTTTATGATCTTTCACTAAACTTGCATTGGAATCGCGGTTGCCCCACTCTTTTTTAGCACGTTTCAGTACTTTGCCAACTAAAGAGCGTTGAACCATATAGTCAACAAGCTTAACCACACGCTCAAACAAGCCGCTAATCACGCTAACTAGTACACCAGCGCCTGCAAATGCATCTCCAGCCGCCTCTAGGCCAATTTTAGTTGCCCCAATCGCAGCGCTTTTTAAACCACCAGCCACACCGACAGCTGAATGACGAGCCAAAGCGTTAGCAATAATACTCGGGTGACCACCTAACAGCTCAACACCACGGCCAGCATACATTTGCGTTACTAAATCATACGATTTAAACGCCGCTTGCTTCACACCAGAATAGATATCCGCCGCGCTTTGCACATAGCCCCAACCAGGAATGAAGCTAGAAAAGTTGCCTGCGAACTCTGCCGTTAACCAAGTACCAAATTCAGCAAACCACTCAGCACCATATAAAGCATCGCCGTAAACCATTTTGACTTTGCTTACTAGTTTTCGGAAAAACTCTGAAATGATCGCTTTGATCTTCTGTACAACAGCAGAAGTCGCTTCACCCGCCACGGTTACAGCTTTAGTGATTTTCCCGCCCACTTTACTTTGCTTGAACTTCGCAGCGGCATCGGTTTTATTCAGCAAGCCCATAGAAATTGACTTTAGGTCGCTGAGAGGCTCGGCTCCGATGACAAAGTTTTCAAAAAGGTGTCCATTAGAAAATGCCGACACTTTCTCTACTTCTGTATTTGCTAGCATGTACATAGCGCCCATACGTGCATCAGCCATTTCTAGTAGCTGTACATCCATAGCGGTATTAGTCGTTTTTCCAAAAAGCTTGTCTTTCACTTTGCGTTTAAATACTTTGACGCGCATCCGATCCCCCGAAAAATAATTCTGCTTATTAGTTATTGTTATATCTAATTGCCGATAGTTTCGAACTTATCATTCGCATTGTAAATGGATTATTTACAATATTATCTACAGACCGAATAACTTTATAAAAAATTACAGAGTTCGGTGATTGATTTGGGTGGCTGACTGGCATGATTGAGTTCCAGTTCGGAGGTGTGAAATTTGAATTATTGGCAATTGCCAAACTACCACTTCCCCGTATTCCTACCAGATTCAAAGCGCCTCTTAACAATTCTACCTTCTACTTGGAAAACTCATTTAGGCTCTAAATCAAGCTGACACGACAGGTGTAAACCGACGCAATAGACAAGGTTTAACTCTTTAATATTTAAATAAATGAAACTAGTTTGATATTCCATTTGTTTGTTCTACATTTTATTTGTGGTTCAACAAAAGGATTAATACATGAGCGAATCAGCACTTATTTCTCGACTAAACGAGCTTCCGCGTATCCAACAAGTACTGCAAGAACTGTTAGAGATGGTTAACCAAGATGATGTCGATTTTGGAGCGCTTTCAGCAAAAATGGCACAAGACCAAGTGTTATGTGCTCGCCTACTTCGAATGGCGAACTCTGCACACTTTGGAGGCACCAAGAAAGTATCTTCGATCAACGACGCAATCATCCGTGTTGGTAGCGGACCAGTGCGAACTTTAGTTGTCGCTTCGGTGCTGTCTGGTGCATTTCCTAAACTCGATACCATGGATCTCAATGAGTATTGGGCGAACACATTTGAAGTAGCAACAATTGCCAGCAAGTTAGGCGCTGAAGCAGGGCTAGATGCCAATGAAGTGTTTACCACCGCAGTACTTCATAACATTGGGGAGCTGATGATCCACTCGCTCGTACCTGAGCAAGCCACCGAAATTGAAAAACGAGTGGAAGCAGGTGAAGAGCGCTACGCTGTGCAACAAGAAGTCATCGGCCGTTGTTCACCAGGGCTAGGCGCTAAGTTAGCGAAAGCTTGGAAATTCCCAGACGATATGGTGCAAGCGATTAAGTTCTTTAACTCGCCAGAGCAAGCGGAAGGCTCCACCAAACTCGCTTCAACCATACACTTTGCCCGCGATATCCATGACACTTGGGACGACATAGAAGAAGAAAAACAAAAATCTGTATTCCTTGCAGAGCACATTGACGCTCGGGTACTGCATATTTCTGCTGCGTTTAGAGATACCATCGATAAGATACGTGGCAATGGCAGAGAGCTGGCAGCACAGCTCGCGTAGCTCACCGTATCAATGCCCGGCTTACTAAGTCGGGCATTTTTGTGTGCGCGTCACTATTTCAACCTGAACAAGTGAAGGCTTATTTGAACGTGCTCGCTCTCATTCCTATATTGCTCATCGTTACTTTTCACGTAACCTTGGCTTAGAAAAAGCTCCTTTCCATTTCACCAAACATTTTTCAGCGTATAGCTCATCCACTCAGCACTTCGATCATACTGCAATAGAAATTATCAATAATCCTAATTATAATAATTTTTCATTATCAAATTAGCTCAAGCTTCCAGAGTGCATCCTTTATGCTGAATTTGTCATGGCTTCATACTTTCAAGACTCTCGTCGACGTTGGTCACTTTACCCAAACCGCTGAAAAGTTGTATATGACCCAACCCGGAGTCAGTCAGCACATCAAGAAACTCGAAGCTGCTTGTGATTGCGAGTTAATCACCAGAGAAAAGAAAAGCTTTGAGCTAACTGAGCAAGGGCGGCAGGTTTACCAATACGCGAAGAAAATAGCTCAAGACGAAGCCGCATTGATGGAAGGTTTAAAGTTTGATAATCCGCATTCTGGGGTTTGCTCCCTATCTTGCTCTGGCTCCATGGCGCTGTTTTTCTATCCGAAGCTGCTGGAACTACAAAGTACTTACCCAGAGCTCAATATCAACATTGAAGCGGCGCCAAACCAAAAAATATTAAGTGACATTCAAGCGGGAAATAGTGACCTAGGCATAGTTACCCATCAGCCAAATAGTGCGTTATTTCAAAGCGAAGAAGTGGGTAAAGAAACATTATGTTTAGTGTTACCTAAGCAATATCAAAACCAAACTATCACGCTAGATACACTGAAAGAGTGTGGTTTGATTGCCCACCCTGATGCTGAGCATTACTTATCAATGTACTTTGAGCGCTGCGGTGATGAGCAATGGCAAAAAGCAGACATTTCTGAATTTCCTAAATCAGGTTACGTGAATCAAGTAGGGCAAATCTTACTTCCAGTCGCCAAAGGGCTCGGCTTTACCGTTCTGCCTGCCAGTGCTGTGGTGAGTTTTCTGGGTGAACATGAATTACATATCGTTAAGCCCAAGAACCCAGTCCAAGAAACCTTGTATCTGGTTCGCAAGAAAAATCGCCAATTACCTAATCGTTATGAGTTGATTGAAAGCCTGATCACTCAACACCTTGAATCACCTTCTAGCCAATAGATGCAAAAAAGCCGAGTTTTCACTCGGCTTTACTAAACCACACAAGGTAACACTATCCTTGATTCCACCATTTTTGAGGTGCAGCTGGTTCAGCGATAACCAAACGTTCGCCAATAACCGGGCTTGTCATGGTTACGTCGCGCTCTTTGCTGATCTGATACGCCTTTTCTAATGGCTCTTGCCAATCGTGCATAGACAAGTCAAAAGTGCTGTTATGAATTGGCATCATCACTTTACCTTGCAAATCAATATGCGCTTGAACGCTTTGTTCTGGAAACATATGGATGTCTGCCCACAGCGAGTTATACGCTCCTGTTTCTACCATAGTGAGGTCAAATGGTCCGAACCGTTCGCCGATTTCTTTAAACCCGTTGAAATATCCGGAATCGCCGCTAAAGAAAACATTCGAGTCTTCACTTGTAATAACCCAACTGCCCCACAAAGTTGCATCGCGATCCATCAGCCCTCTTCCTGAGAAATGCTGAGTCGGTGTCAGTGTAAAATCAATATCGTTGACCGTTGCACTCTGCCACCAATCAAGTTCGATCACTTGTTCGTCACGGGCTCCCCACTTTTTCAAGTATGCGCCCACTTTTAACGGAACAATGAAGGTACCTACTTTGTCGGCCAAGGCTTTAACCGACGCTTTGTCTAAGTGGTCATAATGGTCATGACTGATGACCACAACATCGATATTCGGTAAGTCTTGCAAGTTGATAGGCGTTGGGTGGAAGCGTTTTGGACCCATCCATTGCACTGGCGAAGCGCGATCACTGAATACCGGATCAGCCATCACTAGTGTGCCATCTAATTTCATCACGACACTAGAGTGACCTAAACGGTAAACAACATCTTCTGTTTCTTGAACGAGTTGAGCTGCCGTCAGCGGCTGTACAGGTAATTCAAAGGTAGGTGTAGGATTTTCACGCTTTACCGTCATGTACGCTTTGATGATTGAAAAAATATCAGACATACCCGATTTGTATTCCAATTCACTATTAACGAACTTTTTAGGTAGTGAATTAGCTTCTTGAGCAGGGCTAGAGCAAGTGGTTACAGCTGTGGTCATGGCAAGGACTCCTACAATCGGCAATAGATACTTCTTCATAATTACTCTCAATTCTCTGTTCGTGATCTTCTTTAGGCACACACAGTAATGAACCAAAAGTAAACTACACTGGCTAGTTTACTTTTAAAATCTAAAAAGTAAACCCATAAGTGTAATTTATATTAGAACTGCTTTTTGATTCGGTTTAACGCCGTTCATTAGCGGCTGGCAAGTCGCTTACCTATTCTCTTTAGCTCCGCAATGAAAATTGTACACAATATAAGGCTAAATACTGTACAAACCCTCATTTCCACAATTCATTTATTGACCAAGAGGTCAATTATTAATTAACATTATTTTTACATCTATACTGGGTAGTAATGATTTTAGAAAGGAGTTCTGAGGTGAAACTAACTATTCGAACAAAAGCGATATTGGCAACAATAATCGCGGCATTGGCCATTATTAGCGTAATGGGTATCTACTCTTTTCAATCCAGCCGTACAATCTTGATTGAAAAGACCTTCCAACGTGAATTACCAGCAGTACTTGGTGAAGTAAGTAACGACCTAAATGCACAGCTTGAATCACCTATCATCGCCTCTAAAATGATGACCCTATCTCCTCTGATCATTCAGTATCAAAATAGCCAAACGCAATCCGACATCAATACTTACCTTGCAAACGTAAAGCGCGAGTTTAATGCGATTACTGCTTATTTTGTGTCTAGAGAAGACGGTAATTACTACACCCATGATGGTCTGCTAAAAACCATCAGCGAAAGTGACAGTGGTGATCAATGGTTCTATCGGTTTATTAACTCAAACCAGGATTTTGAACTCTCGTTCGATACGGATAGCGCAACGGGCATCCCAACAATGTTTGTAAACTATGCTGTCATTAGTGGGGGTAAACGCGTCGGTGTGGCTGGTATTGGCTTAACGCTAGACAGCATTACCGAACTGATTAGCCAATATCGTATTGGCGATAGTGGCATCGTGTTTTTAGTCGATGATTCTGGAACCATAAAAGTTCACCCGCAAAAAAATATGATCGGACAATCTCTTTCTTCTTTAGGCATGGTCAATGGCAACTTACTTGGCAGTGAACAACCAGTGGTTCAGGAAGTCGAAATCAGCAACCAATTCCAAGTTGTTGGCGCCAAATCCATGCCTCGTATTGGTTGGACGCTTGTCACTCAAGTTCCGCGCGAAGAAGTATTGGCAGACTTAGACGGCTTTAGCCGAACGGTTATCATCATGGCATTGGTGATCGCTGCTATCTACATTCCAATCGCGGCGTGGGCCACCAACAAACTGTTATCGCCATTTGTACAAGTTGCCGAGCTTCTTGAAGAAATCGGTAAAGGTGGTGGTGACCTGACTCAACGCTTAGATGACTCGCGTCACGATGAAGTTGGACAAATTGCCAAAGGCTACAACCAATTCGTCCAATATTTGAGTGAACTATTGAGAGACGTTTCGAATACCGGCCAAGAAATTACCGCCTCTATCCAAACGGTAGATCAAATGGCACATTCAATGGAACAAGAGATCAAACAGCAAACTAGCCAAATCGAACAAGTCGCGACCGCCATTCATGAGATGGGAGCCAGTTCAGATGAAGTGGCTCAAAATGCCAATGGCGCTGCAGACAGCGCATCATCAGCTTCCGATGCGATTGATATTGGCCAAAAATCCGTAACCGTCACATCAGAAAGCGTTGATAACATGAACCAACAATTAAGTGATACCTCTGCAGTCGTCACTCAGCTGGCTCAAGATGCTAACTCAATTGATACCGTTCTAGACGTAATTAGCGGCGTTTCCGAGCAAACTAACCTACTTGCACTAAACGCAGCGATAGAGGCCGCGCGTGCAGGCGAGCAAGGTCGTGGATTTGCAGTGGTAGCTGATGAAGTTCGAACCTTAGCTTCTCGAAGCCAAGCATCAACGGAAGAAATCAGAGCGATCATTGAGAAGCTTCAACAGCGGACAGAAGAAGTGGTTCATGCAATTAGTACAAGTGCAGAACTTGGTAAGAAATGCCAGGTAGAGGCGTCTAATTCAGAAGAGCAGCTATCAACAATTTCTAATAACGTGAACGAAATGAATGCCATGAATATGCAAATCGCATCGGCCACCAGCGAGCAATCGAATGTGATCAATGAGATTTCTCCGCATGTCACCAGCATCTCTGAAATCGCGAGAGAGAGTGATGCCATGGTCGAAAGAACAGCAGAAGAGTGTGAACAGTTAAGGATCAAAGCTCAGCACCTTTCAAGTCTAGTGGCACAGTTTAAGTTCTAAACTTCACTACCACCGTTTATCGTTAAAGCCGCCTCACGCGGCTTTTCTTTTTCCTATAGAAAGGTATATTTGGCTGAAATTTAACGAACAATGTCGTTACAGCCAGCATTCAAAACCGATCATTATTGCGATACTTCTCCCTAGTTAATCCAATCAACAAGGAGTTGTTATGTCTTCTGCTGTATCTCGCATCCCCGCAGCACCAAGTGAACGTGCGCTTGCACATTTCCAAGCTCTATTAGAGTTTGAAACCGACTGTTGGGATGTTCACCACGCCCTCACTAATAATACTCAAGATTTCGTTTTACTTGATGTACGAGGAAGCGAGCTTTTCGAAGCGTCCCATATTGAGGGAGCGCTCAACCTGCCTCACACGCGTATCAATCAAAAGAATTTAGTCGACTTCTCAGAAGATACTTTATTCGTTGTCTACTGTGCAGGCCCACATTGTAATGGCACTGAAAAAGCGGCGATTAGGCTCGCAAAGTTAGGGCGACCAGTTAAAAAAATGATTGGTGGAGTGACAGGCTGGATAGATGAAGGTTTCAGTTTAATCAAGAGTCAGCAGGTAGCATAATCAATAGGTGACGCCCGACAAAGTGAGCTCCCGAATCACTAACAACGAGGGAGCTCATCAATGGTAAATTGTAACTTTAAATAAACTAGTCAGCCGACCACACATCGCGAAACTCAGGCCACCCCCAATTCGTAATCGCGACATCTTTCAAAATACCTTGAAAGCGTACTGTTTGTAGGTGGTGAAACATTGGAATCAACCAGTATTCGGACACTAAGCTACTGGCGAGCGGCTCCAGTGCTGTGAAATAGTCACTTAGCTCGACCGTCGCTTTGTGGTGATTCAGCTGCGTTTTAAGCCATTCGCTATTGGACTCCCCCAGCCCTAAATGCAACACCGGATTATTCATCATCCAAGAAAACATCGAAGAGTGAGCATTGTCGTCTAAGTTGGTATTACACAATATCAAATCTTCTCGAATTGAGCCTTGCTCCGAAAAGGTAGTGAGCTCTCGGAAGCTGTAGGTGTTCACCTCAACCTCGATACCATATTGATTTAAAATATCAGCCACACTCAGCGCACAGCGATACAGAGCGTAATAATCGTAAACCGCGATCGAGAGTTTACGTGGCAGCGCCACCTCTTCAATCGGAGGGCGGTATACACCGTGCCAGCTTGGCAAAATATTACGAGCAAACTCGACACTGAAGGTGCCATCATTTTTCTCTAGTTGAGCTTGGATACTTTCTGGTGTTAACAAACGACTAAGGTATTTTCTTTGCTCAACGCTCAAAGCTTCAGACGATATGGCTTGGTTAAACAAGATAAATAAGCAGCCGTCTTCGATTCGGCTATGTAATTTATCACTGTTCTCAACCACCATTTTAGACCCATCTTTGCCAAGGTAGTGAAAACAAGCATTCTCACCGTTATCTGTGATCTGCATAGTGCTGTCGTCAAAGCGTGCAGCCCCTGTCATCGGCTCTTCAAACTGCCAAATGGTCACCTCATCCGTTAGTGATCGACAACCATAGAAACGCTCGAACGACACAAGCTTTAGCTTCTCATCTGAATGTTCAACAACCTTAAATGAGCCACTGCCAATGACCTGTTTGGTGTCTTTCTTTCGCAATTGTTTTACTGGCTGAATGGAATACTTCACTCCAGCCAACAACCCGCCAAACCCCTTATCGGCTTGTGACAACTTAAAACACAAACGTAAAGGCTGGGGAGAATAAACTTCTTCAACGTGACCAAGCTCGGCCTGATAAAACGGGTAGGTCTGCAAGATTTGGAACAAAGTCACCAGTTCTTTAGCTTCAATTGGCTGGTTGTCATGAAAGGTGAGTCCCGGCCTTAAGAAGAACGTCCACACATTGTTTTGCTCATCATAATGCCAGTGGTGAGCAAGCTGAGGCTCTAACCCACCTGATGGAGAACACCCGACTAAACAGCTAAACACTTGGCGTAGAAGAAAGCGTTCGCTACTGCGCTGAATATGATGTGGGAACAACGCTTCAAAACGACGTTTGTAAGTCAGCTGAACATGTAGAAGTCCTTCACGTAATGTTGCACCAGACGTTCGCTGCAACAATGCCCCAAAGACTTCTCGGTTATGCTCTAATATCGTTAACGCTTTTTCATATTGCCCTAACTCAATCAATGCCGCGGCGATATGTTGTTTAAGGCCATCAGGAGTGTAATTCAACGTGATCGCTGAACGTTGGTTTCGCCCTGGCTTAGGCTGCCATACCACCCACCCTTCTTTGTGCATTTTTCCTAGCAAGGTACGAGCGTGTCGCAAGCTCGTAAACAGCAGCTCTGCGATCTCAGGTAGAGAAACTGATACTTCTCCTTCATTACCTAAAGATTCCAACCGTAAGTAGTAACGCATTAAAGTTAGGTCAGCCAAATGAAGAACTCCAAGATAAATTTATGTTCCGCTTTTAGAGATAAACAAGCAGTTAAACTCTAAATTTCAGTTTATATCCAATAATAGGAACAAAGAACCATAAAGGCCATCTGTTTTTACATTCCTCGTTTTGACAAATAATAACCACATCAACCAAGCACACCCAAAACGAAAGGAGTATTGTCATGTCAGCTAATACCTCAATGATTGACTACTACATTCAGAAGATCGCTCGCTCTAACAGTGCGTTAGAACGACAAGCCATTCGTATATTTTTGCAGTTTTACCTATAGAGAAACACTGAAAGGCGTCGAGTGACTTCGCGCTCCTCATTAGTGAAGTGGGTTGAAAGCATGTTTATGCTCCTACCCCCAAGTACGAAATTTGTTATCGACCCACTTCCTTTCTATTTCGTCCCTAAATTAAGGATCCTCCCCGTGAGAATTGAACATATTGCGATTTGGACACAAAACTTAGAGTTAATGAAAAGCTTCTACCAGAAGTACTTTAACGCTCAAGCAAACCCAAAATACGTGAATTCAGCCAAAGGATTCAGCTCCTATTTTTTAAGCTTTGAGTCCGGCGCTCGCCTCGAGTTAATGCAGATGGACACCATTCCTCAATCAAAGGATGACTTGTACGCACAATTTCAAGGCTTAATTCACTTTGCATTTGATGTGGGTAGCCAGCACAAAGTCGACGAACTGACCAATGAACTTCTATTACAAGGTTATGAGGTCTTAGACGGCCCAAGAAGAACCGGCGATGGTTATTACGAAAGCGTGATTCTTGACCCAGAAGGTAACCGCATAGAGATCACGGGCTAACTCAACCCAAGTGAAGCCTAGATAAATCATTAACTTCTCCAAGACTAGCTCATAAATCTTGTCCTTTTTCCCTGATAAGCCTTTGGTACCAATAACTCAATCCATCAATAAATTTTTGTTGTCGACGCGACAAATTTAATTCGTTTTCTTCTCGAATAGAAAAACCTTAAGGTTCGCTCCGAAGCAAGCCAATCGCTTTATCAGCTCCTTGATTGGCTTGTAAAAGAACTATTTTATTCGCAGTTACCACATCGGTATTTACTAAGGAAACGCCATGCGTATCGCAATTCTTTCTCGTAACGAAAATCTATACTCTACCCTTCGTTTAAAGCAGGCTGGAGAAGCTCGTGGGCACCAAGTCGATGTCATCGATACGCTGCATTGCGATATAGACATTACGAGTAACAATCCGAAGATTCGCTACATGGGTGCAGAGCTACCTCAATACGATGCTGTGATCCCACGTATTGGCGCTTCCATTACCTTCTACGGAACCGCAGTGGTTCGCCAGTTTGAAATGATGGGCACCTTCTGTGTTAACGAGTCCGTCGCGATTAGCCGCTCACGCGATAAATTGCGTTCGTTGCAATTGTTATCTCGTAAAGGCGTTGGTTTGCCAAAAACAGGCTTTGCTAGCCGACCAGATAAGATCCAAGATCTCATCAAGAACGTTGGCGGCGCACCTTTAGTGATCAAATTACTAGAAGGCACTCAAGGCATTGGCGTTGTGCTAGCTGAAACCAACAAAGCGGCAGAGAGCGTGATTGAAGCTTTCATGGGTTTAAAAGCAAATATTCTGGTGCAAGAATTTATTGAAGAAGCCAAAGGTGCCGATATTCGTTGCTTCGTAGTGGGTAACAAAGTCATTGCCGCAATGAAACGCCAAGCGGGCGAAGGTGAATTTCGTTCAAACTTACACCGAGGCGGCACAGCGCAATTAGTGAAACTTAGCAAAGAGGAACGCGCCACAGCAATTAATGCAGCCAAAATCATGGGCTTGAATCTTTGTGGCGTAGATATTCTACAATCTAAGAATGGCCCTGTAGTCATGGAAGTGAATTCATCTCCAGGCTTAGAAGGCATTGAAAAGGCAACCGGAAAAGACGTTGCAGACATGATTTTCGAATTTATCGAGAAAAACGCAAAGCCATACGCTAACCGCACTCGTGGCAAAGGTTAACGGCTCGAAAGTTCGTCATAGAATTTGATTGGAAATGAACATGAATTCAAAAATGATCATTGGAAATACGGAAGCCGTGTGCTTACCAGAGTTAGGGATTACTCAGCTACAAACCCGTGTCGATACTGGAGCGAAAACGTCTTCGCTGCACGTCGATAACCTGATTTGCTTTAAGAAAGGCGGGGAAAAATACGTCGAGTTCGATTTGCACCCAGACGCCTACGATCTCGAACATACCGTCCGTAGCCAAGCCAAGCTAAAGGCATGCCGGAAGATTAAATCTTCGAATGGAGAAGTAGAACATCGCTGCGTGATTGAAACCTTGCTAAAGCTAGGCGACAAACAATGGATGATCGATATTACTCTGAGTAACCGACAAGATATGACTTACATGATGTTACTTGGTCGGCAAGGGATGAGTGATCGCGTGATTGTCGACCCTAGTGAGTCTTTTTTGCAGACTCACTAAATGGTTAGCTCTTAGCTCTTAGCTCTTAGCTCTTAGCAAGTAAGGGGAAGAGAAAGGGCACATAAAGTAAACTCCACGGCCAGTCGTTCGATTGGCCGTACTATTTTTTGCTTTTGGATTTATTTGACTGTAATCCGAAGCGCCATATCGATCTAACTAGGCTTTTCAGCTTAATTTTCGTGACTCGCCAATGAGTAATAGGCCTGCGCGGTGCGCTTTCTAGTAAATGTTCGAAAGCTTGTTCCGTAAAATCGACTTGCCCACCGTGAGCAGCCAATAGCGTTTCCAGTTCCATCCGATAAATGCGCTCGACTGACTTTCGATACTGGTTTGGATGAAAAATAGGAAACGGAGGGATCAGCTTCTGCTTTACCTCCACCATTAGATCCGCGACATACGCCAAGCTATGCGAGGGGCAATATACCGATAAATCACGGTCAGTATGGCCCGGTGTTTCGAGTACTACCCAGTCATCAAAATCAGGAATCGTATCGCCATCAGAGAGCTTATAGTCCGGCTTTAACTTTCTTGAATACCACAAATTCGCTTTTGGCCTACCTAGCCTATTTGCCATCCATCTCGCCAGCGCTAAATCAGTTAGGTGCATCAAAATACCATCCCAGCCATGATACCAATCACGAGCTCGATCTGCGGCCACCAGTTTGCAATTGGTCAAAGCTCTGAGTTTATGCGCCGCTCCTGCGTGGTCTGGGTGCATGTGAGTCACCACCACTGTGTGCAAATCGTTAAACTTACGCTCTAGGTCGGTTTCTATGAATGATTTTAAGTGAGGTATATCCGCACGAGACGCACCATCCAGCAGCAATAGCTTATCGGGGTACTCCACCAAGTACATATCTTGGATATAACCTTTAATGGTATGCAGTTGCAAAACTCATCCTTGTTTAGCCGTTATTCAGTACAAATGGTTACTCTAACAGTAACTGGTCAGACCTATACCATAGCAAACAATTTCCTATTTCGATCATTTTGTTAACAATTGTGATTGAGCAAATTGATAGAGATAACAAAAAGGCGAACCAATTGGCTCGCCTTGTGTTCTACACCACTCATTTAAACGTCAAGATACTCGTAGTTCGACCTGCTGTGCGATCAACTGTAAGTGCTCTAAGGCTTCATCAAACTCATACCCCGATACATACCGCGCAAGCTGCTGACCAAGTGGCAGCAAGTCAGGTTCATTCAAATACACCAGTAGCGATTCACAAGTATCGGCCGCACTTGTATCGTATTCCTCTATTTCAGCCGCAAGCTGCATGATCAACGCTTGAACTTTGTCCAAATCGAATGATGCTGCTGGCTTCTCAGGGCTCAGCGTCTGCAAGTACTGGCTGATCACCTTTAACGCTTGCTGTGCTGAAACTTCCACTTTCTCGACTAACGTACTGACTTCAGAAGTGTCGGTTTCTCTGATTGATTCCGTTCTTAAAAAGCGCTCTAGATTCCCGCTCGTTTCAGCGAGCTCTCGACAGCCTATGTTGCCAGAGACACCTTTAATGGTATGAGAAGCGAGAATGGCGCGCTCTGTCTCATTGGACTCTAAAGCGTTTTGGATGGTAGTCAGCGATTCAAGTAGCGAATCCCCGACCATACTTAAAGCTCGATTATAAGATTGAACTCGCCCGCCAAGCCGAGCCACCGCCTCCTGCACATCAAATCCCGCTAACTCAGGAAGAACAGTGTTAGGATCGCTCATAACAGGCAATGCTATAGGCCGAGCTTTGTGTTCGATCCATTGATTCAGAACGGAAAACAAAGCGCTCGGATCAATAGGTTTAGCAACATGGTCGTTCATGCCAACCTGCAAACATTTCTCTTTGTCACTTGCCATTGCATTAGCCGTCATCGCCACAATAGGCAGAGCCGTCATATTCAGTTCAGTACGAATAATTTCAGTGGCCAGATAGCCATCCATTTCTGGCATCTGAATATCCATAAGCACCAAGTCAAATTCTTGCTGTTGAACACGCTCTACGGCTTCTAGCCCATTATTGGCTACCGTCACTCGAACCTGAGCTAAACTCAGAAGCTCAATGGCCACTTGCTGGTTTACCTCATTATCTTCCACCAGTAACACTTCCGCGTCTTGCACTCCTTTTTCAAGCGCAACACTAAATGGCTGAGCAGACTGGCTGATCGTTTCTGGCCTTGCGTTACTATCAAACGCATTAGAAATTGCATCAAACAATACTGATGAAGAGACGGGTTTAACTAAAAAGCCATCGAGTTCGATGTTTTTCGCGTTTTTTCGAAGCTCTTCTTGCCCATAAGCCGTGACCATCACCACCTTTGGCTCAACTGACAGGTTAAGCTTACGTAGCGATTCAACCGTATCTAACCCATTCATGTTGGGCATTTTATAATCGACTAATACTAGATCGTAAGGTTCACCGCGATTGTCCGCTTCAGATAATTGGATAAGTGCCATCATGCCCGTATCCACGGCATCAGCAGAAAGCCCCAAATGGCGGGTGAGGTTTATCAAGATGTCACGGGATTCTTCACTATCATCAACGATCAGAGTTTTCATTGATGAGTAATCTTTAGATAAACGTGGCGCTTTGACTGCTACTGCGTGATCAATGCCTAGTTCGACTTCGAAGTAGAACACGCTGCCTACGCCTGACGTGCTGTCGCAGCCGATCCTACCATCCATTAGCTCAACTAGATTCTTTGAAATTGTCAGCCCTAAGCCAGTGCCCCCATAGCGACTGGTTGTCGAGCTGTCCGCCTGTGAGAAAGCTTGGAATAAGCGCGTCATTTGTTTCTCTGTCATGCCTATGCCGGAGTCTTGTACACAGAACAGAAGCTTCACATTTGAATCGGATTGAGAGATAACTTCAACTTTCACGACGATCTCACCGTAATGCGTAAACTTCACTGCATTATTAGCTAAGTTAAGCAAAATTTGACTGATACGCAGCGGATCTCCGATTAAGCTGGCGGGAATCGTCGGGTCCATCGAAATCAGAAACTCTAGGTTCTTTTCTTGAGATTTCACCGTCACAATATCCGATAGGTTATCCATCACGCTATCTAAAGAAAAAGGCACCGACTCAATGTCCAGTTTGCCTGCTTCGATCTTCGAGAAATCAAGAATATCGTTAATCAATCCAAGTAATGATTTAGACGCCACTAAGATTTTACTCACATAATCACTCTGCTTACGAGTTAACTCGGTCTGCTGAACTAAATAACTCATACCAATTATCGCGTTCATTGGAGTACGGATTTCGTGGCTCATATTGGCTAAGAAGTCGCTTTTATATTTGGTCGCTTCTTCAGCTTCGTTCTTCGCTCGTTCTAAGTCATTTTGAATCGCTTTGCGCTGCGTAATATCCCTCACCATGCACGTGAACAGCAGCTCACGACCGATATGTGCTTCCGCCGCAGAAATCTCTATCGCAATTAAACCACCATTTTTGTGCCTTGCTAGATATTCCATTTCTTTACAGACACTAGGCTCGTCTGGCAGCTCACTTCCATCGACCGACTCTAGTAAGAGCCTAATATCGGTGCCAACCACCTCACCTTTCTGATAGCCAAATATTTTCTCAGCCGCTGGACTAAACTCGACAATCTCACCTTGGTGGTTAATAACAATAATTCCATCAATGGCTGTTTCAATAATACTGGTCAGGCTTAGCGTTCGTTCCCTTACGCTTCGTTCTAACTCTTCATTTGACGCCATGAGTATCGCTTGAGTCTTGCGCCCCAACCATAGAATTAAACCCGTTAGACCGATGGTAAGCAGCACAGTAAATGACAGCAAAGAAACAATCAGGTTACGAGTTGAAATGTAGCTCGTCATCGCCTCTTCTTCATCAATTTCAGTCACGAAGCCAAATTGATCATCCTCCCGCCATGCCCAGCTGCCTAGCACTGAGTAGCCTCGGTAATCGATATAACCTTCGCCGCTGCTGCCTTTGGTATCTCGTAGCGCGCCAAAATAAGCTTTCGTGAAGCTGTCGTCTTCGAACAGATAATTACTCACCTCACCGCCAAGTTCGGCCGTCGGTTTGACCATCCGTAAATTTAATATTGAGTTAGATTCTTGTTCTAATAACTTCGCTGCTTTTAACTCATCCTCAAATCGGCTCTGAGAAAGAAAATACCCTTTACTGTCGAATGCATAAGACTCGCCGGTATGCCCAACTCGCCCCGAAGAAAACAGCTGATTAAACTCATAGGTAGGGTCGTAGCGAACCGTCATTGCCGCTATCACTTCACGAGATTCATTATAAATGGGCGCAGCAAAAAACATCGTGGCATCAATGTCTTTGCCCTTGCGCCCAATATCGGAAGCAATAGGAGTAACCAGTACCGTCTCCCCCAAAAACACCCTATCAAGCAGCTCCGGCCTTTGCTGCTGAATGACATTCACCTGCACTAAGTTACTGTCGCGCATCGACGCAATATTGATTCTATTTTTGGAGATAATGAAGAAGCCTTGTTCATCGTGCATGGTTTGATGAGCAGTAAAGTAGGCGCGAAGGTCGATCAATTCAGTGGAGAATTTAATTTCTTCTTTCGTTTCTTTTACCTCAAGCAACCTTTCAACCATCGGCAGCAACAAAGGGTCTTGAGCTAAGGTATTTACATAAGATTTCTTGTTGTCGATCCAAATATCAATACTGGTGTTCAGAGCTTCAGTAATGCCTGACAGAGAGATTTGCACATTGTGTCTTGTCTGTTGTTCTACTTTTCCAATCACTACGTAAGCCGCGATTGAAACAACCGACAATACACCAGCGATAAACATGCTCGCGACCCACATCAGCTTTTTAGGTGACAGGCTACTAATGGCGCTCTTAGACAAGTATTTACTGAGCAAAAGAGATGCAAACAATAAGACCAAAAACACCACAGTGATCCCGATGACCACTTTCATCACTAACTCGCTATCTATCGGAGACTCAGAATACATCTCTTGATGCTTGAGACGCCCCTCATTCGGCGTCACAGGCCAAGTATCATTTGCGGTGTAAATAGCTGAATAGTCATCCAGAGTTAGCCGTTTTTTGGCTTTATCGAGCGCAGATATCAAGCTCTTATCCACTTGATTGCTGAACGCGACTAGGTACTGAATCTTCTTATTGGTCACCAGAGCGATATCTATGTCTAGCCATTCATTTCTATGGATGTGATGTTCGAGGTTCATACCATCGCCAATCAGCCCATCAAACGCACCTCGCTTCAATTCTTGTAGCCCGGCTTTTTCATCTAACACTTTGGCAAAATAGACATCTGGATACGTCGCGTTGAGCTCCTCGATATAGAGATTAGAACCCACCACACCAATGACACTCTCAGGTGTTAATTCACTAATCGATGTAATTGGGCCAGCGCTGTTTGGCATAGCGACAGAATAATAAGAAGAATACAGAGGCTTCTTGTTGGTGTAAGTTCGGTTATCAATTAACAAATCCTGATTGCCGATGACCACTTCTGGCTCGCGATTGGTTAGCGACTCAATCCTATTTTCTGAGCCTTGATTCCTTTGATAATCGAACTCAACTCCTACTTTGTTACCTACCGCATTCAACAAATCACTTGGAATACTTAGCTTACCTTGAGGGGAGCCAAAATCACCATTATCGTCGACGACCAACACAGACAGCTTAGTTCGTTCCATCACCGACTCTATTTCTTGCTCGCTAAGAAACAAGTTTTGGGTACTTTCCACTTCCAAAATATTCTGGCGAAGATCGTCCACTTTACTCATGTCGATGTACTTCATGGCCTTAACTAAAATGGAATGAAACAATGGTTTTGCTTGAGGGACGCCAATGTTTATCTTGTCGAGCTCACTATTTGCTTCAACGAATTCACTGGTTATTTCTAAATCGAACAGAGCGTTTTCTAGCATGAGATGTCGAGCAACAACGGCTGGGGCGAATACCGCTTCCACTTCTTTTCGGTGCAAAGCTTCTAGCGCTTGCAAGGTGTCCGTTCGGGGGGACAAATTCACTTCGTAACGGCTTAATATGTCTTGCAAAAAAGAGTCTTCAACAAACGACACCTTTTTACCAAGTAAGGAATCGATACTCTTATAGCTCGACGATTTTCTGGTGATAATAACGTTGGGATTACGTGCATAGGAGGGGGTATAGTAAAAATGATTCTTCTCGCGTTCCGGTGTTCGCGTTAGGTTAAGAATCATATCAACTTCATTGTTCAACGCTTTGTTGTAAATCTCGTCCCAAGATCCTGATACAAACTCAAGTTCATGGCCAATACGCTTAAAAAGCAACTTGGCGTATTCGACAGAAAAGCCTTGTGACTCGCCATCTTGCGTATAACTAAATGGCTTCCAATCTGAAGCATGGGCAGCGACGACAACAGGGTTATCTTTGAGCCATTGGCGTTCTTGTTCAGAAAAAGGAATGTCTTGCTCTAAGGTTGTCGAAGTGTTTGTTAGCCACTTTGAAGCCAATTTATCCAGTGTGCTCTCATCAAGACTATCTAAGCTCTTCTGAACAATCGAATGAAGTAAGGGAAGCGTGTTGTGCACTGCCATTACACCATTAGCTACACCAGCGCTTCCCGCGACTCTAACGCTACCAATGCCACGCTTTAATAGCTCATAAGATGCCGCAGGAAAGTAGTGCACCATTGCATCAACTTGCCCCAACAACAGTTTGTCTAAAGCGTCTTTAGAGTTCAGCTCAAGTAAAGTGTCGATAGTTGGGTAATGGTTTTTTAGTTCATATTCAGAAGACCATTCATTCACAACAACGACTTTTTTGCCTTTTAGATCATTTAAAGTCGCCACCTCTTTCTGATCATTATTAACCAAGATTACATTTGGATAATCCATATAACTGCGAGTAAATAAAGCTTGGTTACTATTTCGCCCTTCCGAAAAGGCTAAGGGCAACATATTCACTTCTCCGGCCTGCAATAAAGCGACAGATTCGTCCCAACTCTCTGTTCGAATAACTTTAAAGCTTAAATTGGACACCTTGGAAATATGTTCAATAACATCGGCCACCAACCCCACATAGTTCCCATTTTGATCAAAGGATTCAACCGGAGCAAGATCTGGATTTACCGCTAACGTGACTTGTGGATGGCTCTGAATCCACAGCTGCTCCTTATCGGTAAAAGCGGCAAGAATGTTGTTTGAGTTAGGGTTACGTTGAGTTTCGCTATTTAAAACGGACTGAGAATCTGGATTAAGAACATTGGTTGGATTCGCCATTGAAGGTGGTATAGACATTTGGAAAACCAACATAATGACGAATGTGATTCTAATAACTAGCTGCATAGAAAACCCTTCCTTATCAATTACCCGCATTCCCATCCATAAGAAGCGAATAATGACACTATCACTAAATAATATATCGTTCTATATATGATTTAATTGTATTTCAATCTAAGAAGATTTGAAGGTTTCACGTATAACTAATGAATTAATGAGTTATAGATTTGAATAAGAATGCGTTTTTGTGAGTGAGGTAATAGTTACAAAACAATTGATATCTATACGCAATCTTTTTTATTGCGCTAGCAGAATAAGTAGCTTAACTTACTATAGTGTATGACGTTCTAAAAATTTTAACACGGATGCTAAAATAATTATAACTATGCAGAACATACTTCCAACCAAGCGTTTCATTAAAAAAACTTACGAGTCTAAGCGCGTACTTGTTATTGACGATTTTGAATCAATGACCAGAACCATGGCTTCCATCTTAGAAACCTTAGAGTTTAAGGCTATCCATCGTGCCAAAGATGGTAAAGAGGCTTTACTTAAACTCAAAACATACGAAATAGACTTAGTCATTTCGGACTGGAATATGCCTACCATGAATGGCTTTGAGTTACTCCAGTACATTAGAGAAAACGAAACAACCGCCCACATCCCTTTCATCATGGTCACAGGGAACACAGATCAAGATGATGTGGTCACCGCCATTATGCATGGGGTGACCGAGTACATGGTTAAGCCTTTCTCAAAAGCGATGTTGATTGATCGCGTCCATAAGGCATTTAAAGCACCACCATCGAAGCCGATTAAAATTATCAACGATCCACCGATAGCCACTGCTGCGAATAAAGCGCCAGCAGAGCCACCCGCTCAGAACAATATTTTGATCGTCGACGACGAACCAAATAACTTGATGGTGCTTGGCGAGCTATTAAAAGGTGAATATAAGATCAAAGCCTGTCGTAGCGGTGAAAAAGCACTAGAAATATGCGACAAAGATACCCCTCCCGATCTGATTCTTTTAGACATTATGATGCCTGAAATGAGCGGCTTAGAGGTATGTGAAGCCCTCAAGAAGAACCCGCTAACCGAGCACATTCCGATCATCTTTGTCTCGGCGTTATCGCAAACTCAAGATGTATTAAAAGGGTTAGCGCTTGGTGCAGTCGATTACGTGACCAAACCTGTGACGCCAGAAATCGTCGCCGCTCGGGTGAAGAACCACATGAAGATCGTCGATCACCGGAAGTCGTTAAACGCCCAAATAGAGACGCTTATTGAAAACACACGCATTCGAGACGAAACCGACCGAATGCTACAGCATGATCTCAATAACCCATTAACGGCAATCATGACTTCGCTTCCGTCACTAGAAGAAAAAGCCAAACATTGCTCTGATGAAATCGACCTCATCAGAGAGTCATCTGAGATGATCAAGAAAATGGTGTCTAGCCAATCATCACTGAATGAGCTTGAGGAAAAGAACTATCAAATTCAGCCTCAAACCATTGATGCTAATTCACTGATAAAAAAACTATGTAATGGGCTTAAGTCCAAATGCGAAGAAAACAATATTTTCATTCGCTTTAACGTGCCGGCTGCCCATCAATATCAAGGGGATTCACTGCTCAGTTACACTATGTTTTCTAACCTCATCAATAATGCGATTGAAGCCGCACCTCCAGGAAGCAACGTAAAAGTGTCGAGTCAGTTAGAAGCCGAAAAACAAAATATCATTTTCTCAGTGCATAACCACGGTGAGATACCACCCGCGATACAAGAAAAGTTTTTCGAAAAATTTGTCACTTCGGGAAAAAAAGGCGGGACAGGCATTGGCACTTACTCGGCGCGATTAGCGGCAGAGGCACAAGGGGGAAACATTTCATTTAAAACCTGCTCTGATGAAGGAACCACGATTTATATTGAGTTCGAGCAGCACAAGTAATGGGTATTGGTAACCAGCGCTCGATAGCAAACTAATGCATCGTTGCCCTGCCTCCATTTCCTTCAAAATAAGACCACGTTTAGTCATACATTTACGACAGCTAACCGTGGTTCTATTTCACTCAAACAGGCAATTTTCTAACGCTTCAAGCCCGTTATTTTCGCTACCGCTTCTACTTGTTGTTTCACATTCGCAGCAATGCTGTTCAATGTTGCCAGTTCACCGTCAGTAAAGGGGTGAATCAATACTGATTCAGCGCCTTTCTTGCTCACTACCGTCGGTAAACTGAGGACGACATTATCCAAGCCATATTCACCATTTAACACGGTTGCGATAGGTAAAACCGAACGCTCATCAATCTTAATTGCCTGAATAATTCTAAACACGCTCGCAGCAATCCCATGGGTGGTATTTTGTTTACGCTTAAAGATTTCATAGCCTGCAAGCTTCACTGATTCTAAAAGCTCATCAGCATCTATTCGATCAAAATGGTTGGTGTCGCAATAATAATCGGCAGGTTGGCCAGCAATACTGATCAAGCTTTTCGGTGTGAAGCAGTTACTACCATGTTCACCAAGCACATAACCAAATACATTTTTCGGGTCTAAGTTCACTCGATTCGCCACAATCGACATCAGCCTTGCCGTATCAATCACGCAGCCACTGCTGATCACTTTAGACGAGGGAAAACTAGTATTGGCAGTAATAAAGTGAGTAACGATATCGCATGGGTTGCTCACCACAATGAGGGCCGCTTTCGGAGCCACTCGCTCGATACGATGTGCAATATCAACACCGATCTTGGCGTTGATCTCTGCGAGGTCTAAACGCGTTTGTCCCTGCTTGATTTGAGCGCCAGCGGTAATCACGACGATATCAGCACCTTGCAATTCAAGGTAGTCATCCGTTGGTACGATGTGGGTGTTCTTAGAAAAAGTTAACGCGGCAGTATGGCGAAAGTCATACACTTCTCCTTCAGCACGTTCTAGATTTTGATCAAGGAGTACCAACTCGCTGACACTGCCAATCATTAGAAGATAATTGCAGATCCCAACCCCAACAGCGCCCGCACCGACCACACCAATTTTCATATTCATCCCCAGAGTCATATTTTGATGCTGATGGTTCTGATTATAGCAGTCCAGAATTTACTAACATTTTGACAGTCAATCATCGGATTAATTCATTTACTTTAAAATCAGATAGTTAAATAAAAACCAACTGTACTTTACGCTATAAATACACCTCCTATCCCCCCTCAAAAACATTCACAACAGTTGTTCCATACTAGAAATACATTGATGTGACATAGTTAACACTCGCCATAAATCTTTCATCAATCTGAAATTTTAGAGCAACTAGTCTGAAACAAATCTCCGCCAAGATAGCATCAAACGAAACATGCGAACTCTCGAACGAAACCTAACTCGCGGCAAGCATTGCTCGTTAACGTAAGGTCTATCGACCTAGATTCACGTAAAGCAAACAACCAAAACTACCTTCATCCAAAAGGAAACTATGATGAATAAGCTATGGCTAGCAGGCGTACTTTCTGCAACCGTTTCAGTACCAACTTTAGCTGCAACAGAAGTAACATGGTGGCACGCAATGGGTGGTCAGCTTGGCGAAACCGTTAATCAAATCGCAACTGATTTCAATGCTTCTCAAGACGAATACAAAATCACGCCTATCTACAAAGGTTCTTACACAGAGACTCTGACTGCTGGAATCGCGGCTTACCGTGCAGGAGAAGCGCCAAATATTCTTCAAGTGTTTGATGCGGGCGCAGCCACGATTATGAACGCGAAAGGTGTGGCTAAGCCGGTTCAAGATATCCTTGTTGATTCAGGTTACAACTTCGATTCGAATGATTACCTGGCTGGTGTTCGTAATTTTTATGCCGACAGCGAAGGTAAAATGGTCGGTATGCCTTTCAACAGCTCTACGCCTGTTCTCTACTACAACAAAGATATTTTGAATGAAGTGGGTGTCGACGCACCTAAAACATACGAACAGCTCGAAGCAACGGCTAAGAAATTGAAATCTAAAGGCTATGTCACTTTCTCGCAATCTTTAACGCCTTGGATCATGTTCGAAAACTTCAAGTCTCGCCATAACTTACCTGTAGCCGATCAAAACAATGGCTACGATGGGCTTTCGACAAAAATCATGTTCAACACCAAAGACATGATGATGCATGTCAGCAAGATGAAAGAATGGTCTGATTTAGGTTACTACAAATATTACGGCAGTGATTGGGATGCGAACCAAACCCCATTCGAACGCCAAGAAGTCGCAATGTGGATGGGCTCATCAGGTTCATTTGGAGGCTTACGTAATCGCGTACCTTTCGAGCTAGGGACGACTTACCTACCATACTGGGAATCAGTTAATCCAAATGCAGGCCTAACTTTCATTGGCGGTGCCGCCTTGTTTGCACTTAATGGCCATGAAAAATCGCAAGACCAAGGCGTTGCGGCTTTCTTTGACTACCTAACGAAACCAGAAACTCAAGTGTACTGGCACAAAACCACAGGCTATGTACCAGTAACTAACGCAGCTTACGATCTTGCAAAGCAATCTGGCTACTACAAAGAGCAACCAGATGCCGAAGTTGGGGTAAAACAACTTAGCCTTCAATCGGGTGAATGGACGAAAGGCTACCGCTTAGGTTACTACCCACAAATCCGCGAAGTGATGCACCGTGAATTCGACAATATTTTTGCCGGTCGTTCAAGCGTAGAGAACAGCCTAGACAAAGTAGAAAATGAAAGTGGAAAACTTCTGAAACGATTCGCTCGTACTATGAACTAGTAAAACGCTTCCCCTCACTTAAGTGAGCCAAAAACGGCCAAATGCAAGTGAGGGGCTTTCATCTCGGTTGGGGGAAGCAGTGTTTTTCTGCGTACCCCGAATCGTCTTATTCGTCATTTTCACTATTTGGATTATCTCGTGGAACGTCGTCAGCAGTTTTTTCATTCTCCTTTGCCGTATTTATTTTTGGCACCACAGATACTGATTATCGCTATTTTCTTTGTCTACCCAGCGGCCAAAGCCGTTTACCTATCGTTTATGCTTGAAGACCCATGGGGCACTTCTTCAATATTTGTCTGGTTCGAGAATTACCAGATTCTTTTTGAATCGACGGAATATCTTGAATCGATTGGCTTTACGTTAATGTTCGCCGTAGTGGTGTCATTCTTATCCCTTGCCCTTGCGTTATTGCTTGCGGTTAAAGCCGACAATATTCTTCACGGCCAAGGGGTATACAAAGTGACTCTCACTTGGGTTTACGCAGTCGCTCCGGCAATTGCGGGTGTTATCGGCGGATTCTTGTTCAACCCACATATTGGTATTTTCACTGAGCTGTTTTCCATTATCGGTTGGGAATTCAGTTTCCAAACCGATCCGGTCGACGCCACCTTTGCGCTGGTGCTGGTATCAGTGTGGAAACAAGTATCGGTCAATTTCATCTATTTCTTGGCGGGACTACAGTCGATCTCCTACGCCGTGAAAGAAGCCGCAACCCTTGATTGTGTCAGTGATTCCAAACGCTTTTGGACCATCACATTCCCACTACTCGCACCAACCGGATTTTTCCTATTGGTCATTAACCTTACTTACTCTTTCTTCGAAACATTCGGCGTTATCGACACCATGACAAACGGCGGCCCAGGAGGCAGCACCACCTCATTGGTTTACAAAGTGTATCGCGATGGGTTTGTCGGGGCCGATTTAGGAGGCAGCTCGGCTCAGTCTGTCGTGCTTTTACTCTTAGTGCTCACACTGACTTTTATTCAATTCCGATTCGTTGAAAAGCGAGTTCACTACTAGCCGTTAGTAATGAGCACGATTAAGGATTTCAAACATGAAAAGCAACAAAATTACCGATCACCTGATTTTGATTACAGGAGCGCTGTTTATGCTCATTCCAATTTGGTTGATCTTCGCCAGTTCCACACACAGCCCAAATACGATCGTCAGTGAAGGGCTGCAATGGATACCCGGGGATCACTTCCAAGCGATTTACGACGAAGCCTGGAACAAGAGTTTAGGCTTCAGCGGCGATGTTACTGCTAAGTCGATGATCATTAACTCGATGATCATGGGGTTAGGCTTTGCGATTGGCAAAATCATCATTTCTATGATGGCTGCATTTGCCTTGGTGTACTTTCGGTTACCTTATGCCACCGCGTGGTTCTGGCTAATCTTCGTGACACTGCTACTGCCATTAGAGGTACGAATCATCCCATCATACGAGGTGGTTGCAGGCCTTGGTATGCTTAACAGCTACACAGGGTTAATTTTGCCGCTTATCGCTTCTGCGACGGCGACTTTCTTCTTCCGACAGTTTTTCAAAACCATTCCAGACGAGCTATTAGAAGCCGCTCAACTGGATAATGCAGGCCCGTTTCGCTTTCTAGTCGACATTCTGCTGCCACTTTCCAAAACCATGATCGCTGCAATCTTCATCATCATGTTTGTGGTGGGTTGGAACCAATACTTATGGCCAATCATGATGACCACAGATGAAGGTTACAACACGATCGTGATGGGCATAAAGCAAGTACTAAACAACATCAATGAGACCAGCTTACCTCGCTATGACTACGTGTTTGCCATGGTCATTTTAGCGATGCTACCGCCTATTTTGGTTGTAGTGATCTTCCAGCGTTGGTTCGTAAAAGGATTAGTAGAAAGTGAAAAGTGATAGCAATTTCAATCAAATAAACTCAGACATAACCAAAGTTAAAGCCATGAACACACACAATATTCGCAATAGTCACGTAAAGGATCACACCATGCTGGGTATTAAAAAACTGATTAAAACCTACGATAACGGCCACCAAGCTGTGAAAGGTGTCAGCTTAGACATCAAACAAGGTGAGTTCCTGGTTTTGGTTGGCCCTTCTGGCTGCGGTAAATCATCTATTTTACGTTCTATTGCGGGCCTTGAAAGTATCACAGGTGGCGAAATTCATTTAGGTGGCCGCCGAGTGGACACTGAAAAACCGGCTTTACGCGATATTGCGATGGTGTTCCAAAACTATGCGCTATATCCGCATATGAGTGTGTATGACAACCTTGCTTACGGCTTAAAAAACCGAGGGGTTGATAAAGACACCATTAGAAAAAAAATCATGAAAGTCTCTAAAACGTTAAAAATCGAAGAGTATCTGGATCGCAAACCCGCCAAGCTTTCTGGCGGCCAACGTCAACGTGTCGCGATGGGCCGCGCCATCGTAAGAGACCCACAACTGTTCCTTTTCGATGAACCACTTTCTAACCTTGATGCTGCTTTGCGCGCGCATATGCGTCTGGAAATCAAAAAGTTACAACGAGAGCTTGGCGTGACCAGTGTCTACGTGACACACGATCAAGTTGAGGCTATGACTTTAGCCGACCGCATTGTGGTGCTTAACCAAGGGGAAATAGAGCAAGTGGGAACCCCAGCGGAAGTGTACCACCAGCCAGCAAGCACCTTTGTGGCAAGCTTTATCGGCAGCCCCGCTATGAACTTTATTCCAGCTGAGCTGGCCGATGGCTACCTCACCATTAACGGGCAACAACTGTACTTAGCAGACTACGCTCATATTAAAAATGCCAAAGTCACGTTAGGGGTTCGCCCAGAGCACGCCGACATTAAATCGATTCCTAGCGCATTAAAAATCAACTTGGGAATTAGCGTTGTAGAGCCACTTGGCCCGAATCAATTGGTCCATGGCAAGGTTGATCAACTTTCGTTCATTGCCGTGACACCAGAAATGTACTTAGATGAATCGGTCGACTTATCGCTTTTTGTCTCAAAAGATAATCTGCACATTTTTGACGAACACGGGAAGCGCCTGTACCCAAACATCGATCAAGCGTTTTCTAGTAAACCAAATGAAACTCTGTCGTCATCTCAGGCTGACACGCTTTCACCAGCTTTCGCATAGTAGGTTTTGCAGTGAGTTTATCTTCCCGACAAAAAGACATTCTGACCTATTTGCAACAGTCGCATGGCGTGCTTTCTAGCGCGCTATTGTCTGAGCGTTTTACTGTTTCTGTACAAACCATACGCAAAGATATGAATGAGTTAAGCGATAAAGGCTTGGTCAGGCGAGTACACGGCGGTATTTCTCTGCCCAGTGCCAACGATAATCTATCGTTCACCAATCGAGAACTACTGAACCTTTCAGCTAAGCAGCGCATTGCGCATAAGGTAGTTCAGGCGCTACCTGAAGGTTGCAGTATATTTTTAGGTATTGGAACGACGCCTAAACATGTCGCGCAAGCGCTGCTGGATCACCCAGGGCTCACCGTCGTTACCAACAATATCAACGCTGCGCTAACCTTAAGCAGTAACCCAAACATCTCGGTATTCCTAGCCGGTGGAGCAGTCCGTACATCCGATGAAGACACGGTTGGCGAATCGGCTACAGCCTTTTATCGACAATTTAATATCAAAATTGGCATCTTCGGCGTCGGTGGGCTAAACGACAATGGTCAGCTTCTTGACTTCACACCAGAAGAAGCCAATCTGACCAGAGCGATCATTGAGCAAAGCCAACAATGCTGGTTAGTCGCAGATAAAACCAAGTTAGGCCGCTACGCACCTGTTGTGAGTGGGAAATTGTCAGAAATGCAGAGAATGTTTGTAGACGAAGCGACGGATAATATTCAACAATTGTGTCAGAACAACCAAATTGAACTTGTGGTCGCTGAGCCAGAGTTATTCTAGAAGGAAAGCCTATGTCACCAATTATTGTGGGTCATCGTGGCGTTGCAGGTACGCACCCAGAAAACACCCGCAGCAGTATCGAGCACGCCGTTTCTTTAGGTTTAAATTGGGTGGAAGTCGATGTTCAACCTACAAAAGATAACGTTCTCGTCATCTGTCACGACCATACTTTAGAAAGGTGCAGTAACGGCCAAGGGCGTGTTGATGAGCATACCTTGGCCGAACTTAAACAAATGGACTTTGGTTCTTGGATGGCTGACAAGTTTAGCGGTGAACCGATCATCACATTGCAAGAGCTACTTGATCTTGCTCTGGAGAGAAATTTAAATCTTAACCTTGAAGTGAAAGTTGATAGTCATGACGCTGCGCATGTCGTGACCTTACTCAGCGATGAGCTGTCTCGCTCCCCTATTCAACAAAATCAGATCCTGATTTCAAGTTTCAGCCATCAAGTAGTCGAGCAGCTGGCGACAAAGCTTCCTGAATATCGAATTGGTTTGATCAGCGAGCAATTATCAGAGGAAGACTTTCAACTATTAACGCAAGTGAATGCATTCAGCTGCCACTTAAATTATGCACATTTAAGTCAAAACGATTTGGATAAGCTTGCTAAGAGTAACTTTCAAACTTGGTGCTACACGGTCAATCAACCCGACCAATTTAAATACCTTGATCAAGTGAATGCAGTGTTCACCGACTACCCTAGTCGCTTTTGTTAGATTTGCGACATTTTTAAGAAACTCAATGCATTATCTATAGCGATTCAGAAATATTAGGAGTACATTCGCGCCTAATATTTCTGAGTTTTGAGTTAAGCGTATGGATCTTATCTTCAGTACCACTTTCCCTATTCTATTCGCCATTTTTGTATTCGCAGCAATCGTACGTGGATTCTCTGGTTTCGGCTTTACACTGGTCGCTTTACCACTCAGTGCGCTGTTCATGCCTGTCATCGAAATTGTGCCCGTATTTATGCTCATCGATTTACTTGGCAATGTGCAGCTACTGCCTAAAGTACGCCACTACGTGAAATGGAAATGGGTTGGTCAGGTGTTTATACCTTGCTTAATCTTCACCCCGATTGGCTTGCTGCTGCTCAAAAGCGTCGACCAAGACACGATTATCTTAATCATCAGTGCCTTCATATTTGCGTCGGCGTTACTCATCCAACGAGGTTTTCAGTATCAGGGAGAACCAAGGCTTGCTCCCTACTTATTAGGAAGCCTTGCAGGGCTGATGAACGGCGCGGCTTCTATGTCTGGGCCACCAGTTGGGGCTCATGCTTTAGCGAGCCAAATCGCACCACATATTGCGCGCGCCTGCTTGATCGCTTTCTTTGTATTGGCAGACTTTAGCGCGTTTCTTGCGGCAAGTGTTGGTGGATTAGTAAATGGACAGATCGTTATTCTAGCTGCTGCGCTTCTACCTGCCAGCATGTTAGGCGGGTCCATTGGCACCAAGCTATTTGAACATTTTGGTGGCGATAAATTTAAGCCAGTAACGATTTTACTGCTAGTCGTGATCGCGGCCATCAGTGCAGGCCGTGTTCTGCTTTAACAAAATGAAAGGGCGCTACCATTCGATATGGATTGGCGTCCCCATCTCGACCAGCTCTATAAACTCATCCATTTCTTGGTTAGTTAGTGCAATGCAACCATTGGTCCAGTCGAAGCTTTGAATAAATTGTGGGGACTTCGACTCACCATTTTTTAAACCGTGTATTTTGATATCTCCGCCCAGAGATAACCTGAACTCTCCCGCTCGAATAATATCTTGCAAATGTGGATAGCTAATATGCACCGAACGATAAAAGCTCGATTCCTCAGTCACGTAATCTAAGCGGTAATGCCCCTCTGGGGTACGATTGTCCCCTTCATGTAATTTGTGCCCTTTAGGCTCTTTACCAAGTGCAATTCGATACTCTTTCAACACTGTAGTGCCATCCATCAAGTACATCCTTCGCTTCGATTTATCGACTTTCACTAAAGAGACTTTCAGCTGAGGGACTACGCTGTTTTCTAACTTAGAATCGGATTCAGAGGCGTACAAACTTGAGCTAGCCGCCAACACCGATAACGTCACAAGGTGAAAAATCCGCATAACGCTACTCGATTGGCATAGCCATAATTCGGGATTGAGTATGCATCCCTAGTTTTTCATAGAAGCCAAGGGCTTGCTCATTAAACTCCATCACTTCAAGACGCATTTCTACTGCCTCTTGGGCTTTGGCCCACTGAGTAACTTTCGCCATAAGCGACTTCCCGATGCCAGAAGATTGAATTTGATCGTCCACGACAATGGTATTGACGCGACACACTTTGTGACCTTGAATAAAACTCACATCAAGATTTTGGGTGATTCGAGCCACCACAAACCCAATAATGTTGTGATCGTTTTCCGCGACAAAAAATACCCCAGTAGGCTCTAGCATGAGCCCCAACCAGTACTCTTCATTACCCTTTTGAGACTCATTAGGATCCGAGAAAACGCTCGGCGCGCCTTGAAAGTGCTGCTGATTAATTTGATTGGCTAAACGGAGAATAGATTGAATGTCTTTGACCTGAGCAGTACGAATATGCATAAATAAATTCCCTTGAGCAATACTCGAACCATAGCAAAGAACCATAAGAATATCTGCTATACAGTAAATACATCATTCACGAATTATTCACATAGAGCATGTCATTCTCTACCCATAGAATTTTTGAAGGGATATGACATGAAACCACTATTGACTGCACTCATTATCGGTAGCACTTTTTTCGCATCTACAGGCCTACACGCCGCGAACTTAAGTAACGGTGAAACCCAATTCAAAACCCTATGTGTTTCTTGCCACGGAGATTTAGGGCATGGCGACGGCATTGCGGGAAAATCTCTCCCAGAGCAACCATCGAACATCTATGACGGCCTTACCTCTTTTTGGGAATCAGAGAGCGAACTCACTGACACAGTGCTAAATGGCAACGAAGGCATGCCAGCATGGGGCAGTATCCTCAATGAAAGCGATGTGCAAGATATCTTCGCCTACGTCTTAGAAATTAATAAATAGAACAAAAAAGAGAAGGCTTCCATAATGGTCGCCTTCTCTTAAATTTACACCTAACTCAAATCAGGATTACTCCAACGCAAGTTGTTCGTTGATTTGACGAATTTTTGCTTTCCATTCTTCTTGAAGTGCTGGCTTTTGATGCTTCGCCTTTCGGTTCATATCATCTTCAAGCAGTTGTTCTAATTCAAAAAGGCTTTCAAGCAACGTTTCTTCATCAAATAGCGGAACACTTTCTCCCGCAGCCGTTGCCGACTGTTCAGAACCCGACGTATTGCCTCCAAGCTCTTTGGCCGTCGACCCGCTATTGCCCAACAAACGGTACACTTGTTCAAGATCGGTATGCTCTTCAAATACACCGTCCACGATCAACCAATATCGATTACAGCATGTTTCGATTAGCTCGCGATCATGACTCACGACCATCAAGCCACCTTGGAACTGATTAAGTGTGTCGAACAGCTCCTGCTTACCTTCCATGTCTAGATGGTTCGTCGGTTCATCAAGAAACAACAGGTGGTATTTAGCTAAGCTAAGCCCTATGAACAACAACCTAGCCCTTTCGCCACCACTTAACTCAACAACAGGTTGCGAGTGTCGCTGATAAGCAAAACCAGCGCTAATTAATGCCATTTTTCTGGTTTCGTCCGTCAGCGGAGCGAATGGGCGTAACGCTTCTAACAAAGAGTCGTGATCATGTAACTGCTCAAGGCTTTGATCGTAATAACCCAATCGGCATTGAGCATGAAACACAAAGTCTGTATCTAGGGCTGAACTTTCTTGCGACTGGTTAAACTGATAGCGTGCAAACAGTAAACGTAATAACGAAGACTTACCGCAGCCATTCTGTCCCAAAATGGCGATACGCTCGCCGCTTTTGATTTGTTTATCCACCAGCTGAAACAACCTTGGTGCATCAAGTGCAGGAGTAACAGCAACATCTCGCAAGTCCATCAAACGATTCGCAGGTAAGGTTTCACCGCTTAACGTTAAACGCCATGGAGAACCTTCCCCTAATTGGGTTTGATTCTCCTGCAAACGCTCTTTACGCTTCTCCATGTGTTTAGCCTTTCGAGCAAGATCTTCATTGTCGTAGACTTTGCCCCATTCCGCTAAACGCTTGGCACTTTTCGCAATACGGTCGATTTCTTTCTGTTCGACGTTGCGCCTTTGTTCATCGGTCTTATCTTTTTCTGATAACGCTTGTCGGGCTTCAGAACAAGCAAGATCGAAGTGATACAACGTCTTGTCTCGCATGACCCAAGTGGTGTTGGTCACTTTATCCAACAACCTTTGATCATGTGACACCAACACAAAACTGCCTTTCCAATTCAGCAGAAAGTTCTCTAACCATAACAAGGTAGGCAGATCTAAGTGGTTACTGGGTTCATCCAAAAGCAATAAGTCGGGCTGTTTAATCAGTGCTCGCGCCAGTAGTAAACGCATATGTTGTCCACCACTAAGCTGCCCAGCCTCGTGATTCCATTGGTGTTCACTAAAGCCCATCTCAACCAATAGCGCTTCCGCTCGCCACTGTTCCTCTAGCTTACTCGCCGAAGGGAGCTGATCACTCAACGCATCTAGCAAACTGACCGACGCTAAATGTGTTGGTAAATGCTGCTCTATGTGAGCAATCACGCAATGGTTGGCTTGGGATATTTGACCAGTATGGTCACTGATTTGTTGGCTTAAAACTTTTAGTAAGGTGCTCTTTCCACAACCATTATGCCCAATTAGGCCAACTCGGTTTCCTTTCTGTAAGGTAAACGAAATCCCTTCAAACAAAGTGCCCGAAGTAAGGTCGATAGAAATAGATTGTGCAGATAATAAAGTACTCATAATTAACTCAAGAATTGCGGGCATAAAAGGCCCTTGTCTAGCTGATGCTGACAACAATCCTAGAGCTCGAGTGAAGAGAACTCTTTTCGCAGAAATTATCCCGCTAGGGATGTATGCTTTCTAAGTTTCGCTCAAGCTCGGATTATCGCAGCGCGATATCGCAATCTCTTGAGCGAGTCTCTATAGCAAAATGACGCACGTTAAAAAAACGGCACACAAACATATCAAATCCTCCTTATTCTCTGGTGAGTGGCTCCCGAAATTGGAGTACTCTTAGTGATTCGATGAATTTATAATAAATAGCGAATGATATTGGTCGCAAGATTAAATTGTTCACTACAAGAGATACGTCATAACATTTGACCAAGGTAATACTTTTTCATGATTAGACTTGCTGTTATTGGAACCAACTGGATTACACAAAAATTCGTACAAGCCGCGATAGAAACTCAGCAATTCACACTATCGGCTGTGTATTCACGCTCACTCGACAGTGCGAAGGCTTTCGCTGAAGAATTCTCTGCCCCCCACTTATTCGATGACTTGTCATCTTTGGCCCAGTCAGATGACGTCGACGCGGTATATATTGCTTCTCCTAATTCACTGCATGCTCAGCAAGCCATACTCATGATGAGCCATGGCAAGCATGTTATTTGTGAAAAACCCGTCGCTTCAAACATTGAGCAAGCAAGACAAGTTGTGAAAGCTGCTGAAGAGAGCAAAGTGGTACTATTTGAGGCTTATAAATCAGAATTCCTACCTAACTTCAAACAAGTTCAACTTGGTTTAAGTAAGATTGGGCGCGTACATAAAGCGCATTTAAGTTACTGCCAGTATTCATCTCGATACCAAAAATATCTAAACGGTGAAAACCCAAATACTTTCAACCCTCAGTTTTCAAACGGCTCGATGATGGACATTGGTTTTTATTGTGTGTCTGCCGCCATCGCTCTATTTGGCAAACCGAGCAAGGTTCAAGCATCGGGGATTTTGTTAGAGTCAGGTGTCGATGGCCATGGGGATGCTTTGTTCACTTACCCAGACTTCACCGTAACGCTTGCGCACTCCAAGGTCACGGATTCTTATGCGCCAAGTGAGATTCAAGGTGAGGAAGGATCGATCATCATTGATCACATAGCAGAATGTACCAAAGTGACCATTCAATACCGAGATGGAACAACCGAAGAGCTCACCGTGCCTCAAGTTGAAAACTCTATGTATTACGAAGCAGAAGCCTTCGCGAAAAAGATCCATGCTCAAGATCTGAGCCGAGATGAGCGCGCTCTGATTACATCAGAGATCACTACCGAAATGCGAAAACAGGTTGGTGTGACATTCCCAGCCGACGAGTAAGTTTAGCTGCGAGTTAAGCAGCCAGAAATGGAGTAGCGCTAAGACTAAAAAGGCAGAGTAACCTCTGCCTTTTTTGATACGAGATAACCGCTAGTCTAATAACGCTCGACCATTATCGCCCTGCTCGTAAATACACAAGCTGATTCTCGACAAGGTCTTAATCTCTTTTAGGCTGACAACTAGGCTGTTGTTGCCGTTAGCCATATTGCTTTTCAAACGATCCACGAGCTTCATCACTTCCGCTATATCGGCTTTTGCTTTGGGTACTCTCGCACTAATGAAGCTAAACCACTTCTCACTCATATTACGGCTTACCTTAGCCAACACTTCTGAGTTTGTGATCGTAAATGGCTTATTCAATGCACCGCCATCACGAAGAATATCGTAGATAATGTGCCCATTTTTCTTCGCAACCATCATGTTCTTGGTGTTCAATTGCAGTTCACCAATGTGGCCATTCGCCATTTTCAAAAAGAACTTAATATCTTTGTAACCGGCTTCCGTCGCCCCACAGTTGAATTTGGCATTGTCACCCTTACTGGTGCCATACCTGTCTTTCATCGCCGTTTGGTGATGCTGTAATTTGGCAAACTCTTCAGTCAACGCAATCATCGACTTCGCGGCAACCATGTCTTCCATGCTTTCAAACACTATGGTCATACGCGCTGCATCTTTCAAATCACCGATATCGTAGTGGCGCTTACGATTGGTAATTTTGTCTAGTGCACCGTGGAAGTCCTTTACGCCGAAATACGCGCCAGGTGGCTGTTTAACAGTACCATTACACACAGAAGCGACACGCACCGCGTATTCTTTCAGTGCTTCCTGAGCTTCTATCGTTTCCATGAACATTAAAAAAAGCTGCTTCTTCTTTAAGCTCGCATTAGCCACTTGGTTACGAGAATTAAAATCCAAATCACCCGAAGCTAACTTATTACTTGCCGACTCATCCAAGTAATTATGAATACGCTCTTTCTGAGTCATGATTTCGAGTATGGTTTGATCTTGCTGCTTATTGGCATCGTTGAGGTAATCGAAGTTTTCAACTTTGTGCTTTAGTGCCTGCAACCTTTGGTTGTAATCTTCTACGTTCACCAAGCGGAAGCCTTGCGACATAATGCCTTGCTGATTGATCTTCGCTAAAACCTTCGCTTTGTTTTTCCTAACTTGTTCTTTCGTTATCTGTATATCATCCGTGGTCGGCATGTCGTCACTCCATCTAAACTCAGCATATTTTTGATTGCTGATTCCTTACCGTTTGTAAACGATATTAGTTTATAGATTTAACAATTACATCTATTTTGATTGATAAGTCTATAAAATAACTTAGGTTTGAGAGATGTTTCCACGAAAGGGAGCCTAAGAAGCGAGTAAGCAAAGAGCATACAAAAAGAACAAAGCCTGCGCTCACTGAAGCAGGCTTAAAAGGTCGAGCACGGCTATCGAGCTCCGACTTCATCAAGTTTTAAAGCAAATGGCTTATTTATAAGCTTTGATAAGAACCGATGTGTCCATTCTGCCTAAACCTTTCGCTTGTAAGGCTTCATATTGACTGTCCACTTCTTGCGTTAATGGCAGCGACAAGCCATGTTTAGCCGCTTCACTTAAACAAATCCCTAAATCTTTACGCATCCAATCAATCGCGAAGCCAAAATCGAATTTATCTTCAGACATGGTCACTGCACGGTTCTCCATCTGCCAAGAGCCTGCTGCACCGTGTTTAAGTACATTAACCACCTGCTCAACATCAAGATTCGATTTTTCAGCAAGCAGTAGCGCTTCGCTTAAGCCTTTCAAGACACCTGAAATACAAATTTGGTTAACCATTTTGCAGCGCTGACCTTGTCCGTGCCCACCTAGTAAGGTTGACTGTTTAGCATAGCTATTCAGCACGTCAGATACAGAGTCAAACACCTGCTCGTCACCGCCACACATAATGGTTAAAGCTCCGTTTTCTGCGCCCGCTTGTCCACCTGACACTGGTGCATCAATGAAGTGGATTCCAAGGTCTTTACATGCGCTCGCTAATTCTTCCGCTAATTCAGCTGATGTGGTGGTGTGATCAATCAAAACAGACCCAGATGTCATACCCATCAGCACGCCATCATCGCCGTAAACCACACTTCTTACGTCATCATCGTTGCCAACACAAATTGCTACCACCTCTGAACCTTCGGCTGCCAGCTTCGGTGTTACTCGATACTCTCCAGAAAATTGTGCCGCCCATGCTTCGGCTTTACTTTCTGTGCGATTGTAAACTTTGGTGTCAAAACCAGCGTTAGACAAATGCCCTGCCATCGGGTAGCCCATCACTCCCAACCCAATAAATGCTACGTTTTTCTTTTTCATGCTCAACCCTCACGATATTTTCAAACTTCACTTTGAGTTAACTTAATCGATCGCATTGACATATGTCAATTAAAAATATTGAACTAATTAGATACAGACCAATGCATTGAAATAAGTCATGGCTTATACTCAAACGTGATTTAGGGTAGGAGAAGTAGTGTGAGTGACATTAAATTCAGCAAGATAGCGCAAGTCATACGTGAAAGAATTGAGTTAGGTGAATATCCACCAAGTTCGAAGCTACCTACTCATCGAGTACTTGCAGCTGAATTAGACACAACACCCGCTACCGTTTCCAAAGCTTATAAGTTGCTAGCAGACGAGGGGAAGTTAGAGTCATTTGTTGGCCGTGGAACGTTCGTTTGCGGAAAGTCTGATCTGAACCTTGCCATTCAAGCTCCAGAAGAAGAAGAGCATTACAACTTTTCAATCCTCCAGCCATGCCTTCACAAAAACGTAGGCCCACTAAAAAACGCCTATCAAGTGGCAGCGGATAAACTTAGTGCAGACCTTATCGGGTACGCCGAACACTCTGGCCATGAAGCGCATCGAAAAGCAGGCGTAAAGTGGGCACAGCACTTTGGTTTAAAAGGCGGAACTACCAGCAACACGGTACTAGTTGATGGCGCTCAACATGCGCTTTCAGTTTTGATTAACCTGTTAACCAAACCCGGTGACACAATTGCAGTCGAAGCATTAACCTATCCAGGTATTCTGGCCGTTGCGAGGCTTTCAGGCCGTAACGTGGTCGGTGTGGAAATGGATGAACATGGCGTGATCCCTAGCGAATTAGATAAAGTCATTCGCGCTAACAAACCTAAGTTAATGGTCGTTGTGCCTTCACACCAAAATCCGACAGGGATAACGATGCCTGAAACTCGCCGACAAAGTATCGCTAAAGTCATCGAAAAACACTCAACTTGGCTGTTAGAAGACGATATTTACTGCTTTTTAGATGAGACGGCCATTCCGGCCATTAGCAATTTTATTCCCGAGAAAGCGTTCCATATCTCATCGCTTTCAAAAGCGATCAGCCCTGCGATGCGTTGCGGCTACATCAAAGCGCCAGATAGTCAACTTCCTATGTTAAATGCCCATATTCGCGCCAATATTTGGCTGTCTTCTCCAATCAATTACCTAGCGGCGACCCAATTAATTGAATCTGGTGAAGCCTTTCAAATAGCAGAGGCCCAACGAAAAAGCGCATTCGAACGTCAAGAATTGGCAAGAAAGGTTATGCCTTCAATTCAGTGCCGTGCAACGGGATACCATATTTGGCTCCCACTAACGAAAAGCTGGAAATCAGATCAACTTACGTTAGAAGCAAAAAATAAGGGGGTGCTCGTCAGTAGCGGGAATTACTTCGATGTAGAAGGCAATGAAACCCATCATATCCGCTTATCGTTAATGTCGATAAGTACGGAAACGAGATTGCAAGAAGGCCTAGGAATACTGAAAGACCTTGTTAACTCAGAGAGTGGCGCACTCCTACCTTTTTAGTGTCTACTAATTAGTAGCAATGACTGCCGAACAAGATATTCTCGGGATTAAGGTGAAGCCACTTTTATACTTCACCTACTCTCCCTACACAGCAACGATTCCGCCATATATCGTTGCCCAATTGCCTGTGATTAGCTTGAACGATTACGTAGTTTCGGGTCGTCACTGAGGTACTCTACAAACTCTACTTCAAACCCCGCAGGGTCAACGAAGTAAACGTTCTTACGATACGGTTCTTTAGCGCCTGGTTTGGCTATCTCAAAACCTGCTTGAGTGAGCCTATCAATGACCGCCTCAATATTGTGCGTGACATAGGCGAAATGAGCTAACCCAATCTGATGTCCAGACAGATCCCGATTATTTCCTTCCCCGTGATCACTCAAAGCGATGTAGTGATATTCGTCGCCAAAATGGAGCCAGTTACGTGGTTTACCATACCACTCTCCTTGCCCTTCATCGCGAACTGACCAATGTGGAAAAGCGGCCTTATAGAAGCTCAACATTTCAGGAATGTCTCTTACGACTAAATTTACATGTTCAAGTTGGATCATAGCTCTCTCCTTAGCTTTAAATTAATTCAACATGGTCATGCTAATACCTCAAGTTAAGTTGAGGTAAAGTGCTAATTTCAAATAATTGATAAAACTGGAGTAGTGTTTAGGCACACCCGATATGTATGAGCCAGTTTCAGGCCGATACGTAGACCATTCCCTTTCAAATCATTTCGCAGATCCGCTATATAGAACCCGTATTATCAGCCCGACTTTGCTTAATCGACTAGGATTAAACTAACGCGCTACAGCACCACTCAATTAAATCGGAGGTTCTGGTGAAACTAGCCCGCCCACTCACATTGTTGCTATCAATGTTCATTTGCTCCTACGCGTTTGGAAAACACTGCCAACAAATAAAAGTGGGGAGTACTAACGGCTGGTATCCAGTTACCTACGTAGACCCTCAAACTAACCTGCCATCAGGTATTGCTCACGACCTCATCCAGCTAATCGGTGAACGTTTAGCGCTACCGATCATTATCGACACTGAAACACCCTGGAAACGGTTACTGCATAAAGTAGAAGAAGGAACGCTTGATATGGTCTCAGCGATTTACCTGACTCATGAACGAGAGCGCCTGTATCGTTTTACAGCGCCCTACTACGTCAATCAAGCTAGGGTGTTTGTAGCCAAAGGAAACGAATTTCCCTTTAACAAATTGGAAGACTTAAAAGACTTAACCGGAGTCATTCCGTTAGGGGGAAGTTTTGGTGATGAATTTGATAATTTCAGTGCTGAGAACAATCTAAAATTAATCTCAGTTGAAACTAAAGAACAGAAAGGAAGAATGCTGCTAACCGGGCGTGCAGACTACTTTGTTCATGACTTTATTGACGGTACTAGCTACCTCAATCGATATGGTCTACAAGACAAAATCGTCGCCTTAGACCACCCAATATCGACAACCAATGTCTATTTTGCCCTTTCCCGTCACTCGCCATGCCAGTATTTGATCCCTCAGATCAACGCGATCATCAACGAAACAACACAAGATGGTAGCCTCCAGGCAATCATCGATCAGTATCTCGATGGTTCATACCGTTATTAAGTGAAGTAGAGAATTGAACTAAAAACAAATGAAAAGCGCGTCACCTACGCCTTATTTTAACTGTCGTGCACTCTCGGAAGTCCATTTACACCTAGCAGCTCAGATAGTACTGCCCCGTGATTCTATAATCCCCTACAGTCATCGGTTCTACCTATCAAATAAATAGGGACAAAGAATCTGCATTTCTGATGGCTTAGTGCCATTCTTAACTAAAGCCAAAAACCACACTAATGCAAAGATTTAAACGATATTACAAAGACTTAGTTAGTGGTGGTTACTTTCTCAAAAACCATTTTAATTACACTGAGGAAATACATATGCACGGTGAACAAGGCGGTAAATGCCCAGTAATACATGGTGGGAACACAACCCTAGGCGGAAAAGCAACTAAGAGCGTTGATTGGTGGCCAAACCAATTAAACCTCAAAATTCTTCATCAAAACGATAAAAAATCCAACCCACTCGGGGAAGACTTTAACTACGCTGAAGCGTTTAAAGCCCTAAACCTAAAAGCAGTAAAAGCCGATCTTGAAGCACTCATGACCGACTCTCAAGATTGGTGGCCTGCAGATTATGGCCACTACGGACCATTCATGATCCGCATGGCATGGCACGCTGCTGGGACATATCGAACTTCCGATGGTCGTGGGGGCGGTAACACTGGTAACCAACGCTTCGCTCCACTTAACAGTTGGCCTGATAATGGCAACCTAGACAAAGCTCGTCGCTTACTGTGGCCGGTAAAACAGAAATATGGCAATAGCCTTTCTTGGGCAGATCTATTTATCCTCGCAGGTAACGTCGCCATTGAATCCATGGGTCTACCAACCTTTGGTTTCGCAGGTGGCCGTGCTGATATTTGGGAGCCAGAAGAAGACATCTACTGGGGCGCGGAAAGTGAATGGCTCGGCGATGAGCGATACTCTGGCGAGCGAGAGCTTGAAAAGCCACTAGCAGCGGTACAAATGGGCTTAATATACGTCAACCCTGAAGGCCCAAATGGAGACCCAAGCATACTGGCTTCAGGTCGAGATATTCGAGACACCTTTGCTCGTATGGGCATGAACGATGAAGAAACCGTAGCACTTGTAGCAGGTGGGCACACATTCGGCAAAACACACGGCGCAGGTTCAGAAGAAGAAATGGGGCCAGAGCCCGAAGCTGCTCCTCTCGAAGAAATGGGCTTCGGCTGGAAAAATAGTTTTGGAACAGGTAAAGGGGACGACACCACGACCTCCGGTATTGAAGGCGCATGGACACCTAATCCAATCCAGTGGGACAACGGATATTTCGATATGTTGTTTGGCTATGACTGGGATCTAGTGAAAAGCCCGGCAGGGGCATGGCAATGGCAAGCGATTGGTGTAGATGAAGACCACTTGGCGCCGAAAGCTCATGATGCCTCACAGAAGGTTAAAACCATTATGACGACAGCGGACATGGCAATGCGTATGGATCCGATCTATGGCCCTATCTCTAAGCGCTTCCATGAAAACCCAGAGCAATTCGCTGATGCCTTTGCGCGAGCTTGGTTTAAGTTAACACACCGTGATATGGGACCAAAGAGCCGCTATATAGGCGAAGAGTCACCTCAAGAAGATTTGATCTGGCAAGATCCATTGCCACAAACAGCCTACGCTGCGCTTTCTGACAGCGACATTACTGAGTTAAAACAAGCAATACTAGACTCGGAATTGAGTGTTTCGGAACTAGTATTTACGGCTTGGTCTAGCGCTTCAACTTACCGCGGTTCAGATTATCGTGGCGGCGCAAACGGTGCTCGTATCCGTTTATCGCCTCAAAGAGATTGGGAAGCAAACCAGCCTGAACAGTTAGGCAAAGTACTTGCGGTTTTAGAAAGAATTCAAGGTAGCTTTAATTCGAATGAGCGTGGCATATCTATTGCCGACTTAATTGTACTGGCTGGTAACGTGGCTATTGAAAAAGCCGCGAAAGACGGTGGTTTTGACGTTGATGTCCCATTCTTAAGTGGACGTGTTGACGCAACAGCAGAGCAAACAGACGAAGAATCGTTCGCGGTACTCGAACCCGAAGCTGATGGTTTCCGTAATTTTGCTAAGACACTTTTCTCTATGCCAGCCGAAGAGATGCTACTTGATAAAGCACAATTACTCGGCTTAACAGCTCCGGAAATGACAGTACTAATTGGTGGGCTACGCGTACTTGGCGCGAATCATGACAATACTGCTCATGGTGTGTTAACCGACAAAGTAGGAGTCCTAAGTAACGACTTCTTCATCAACTTAGTAGATATGGCCACAGAGTGGAAACCAATTTGCCCAAACAATAGTGCTTACCTAGGGACAGACCGTGCGACCGGAGAGAAAAAATGGACTGCAACACGAGTGGATTTAGTGTTTGGTTCTAACTCTCAACTAAGAGCGCTAGCTGAGCTGTACGCCTGTGACGATGCAAAAGAGAAGTTCGTAAATGACTTTATTGCAGCGTGGACTAAGGTCATGAATGCAGATCGCTTCGACCTTAAATAACACTCAATAAACACATAACTTCATTTAAAGGGTGGCCGAGTGCCACCCTTTATTACATTAGAAACACGGCTTTCTAACTCATTTTCGATTTCTGATATGCAGCTAGTTAAAAGTACTAAGCACCTATAGCTAGTCTACTTGTCACCTCGTCAAAGTGCATTTCACCTAGAAACAACTATTGGATATATGTTTAGAAAGTGAGTATGAAATGACTCGCTAAGACGTAGTCAAAAACGAACGACACACCAGTCGAATGCCATTAGATCATCTCGAGCTTTCATTTCTAAAGCTAGCCTCCTTGTCACCTCGTCAAAGTGCATTTCACCTAGAAACAACTATTGGATCTATGTTTAGGAAGTAAGTATGAAATGACTCGGTAAGACTTAGTCAAAGGCGAACGACACAGCAATCGAATGCCATTAGCTCATCTCGCATTTTCACTCCTACTAAACCAAGCTTTTAAACTAGTATCCGAAATACCTTTTGGGCAGGTAAGTCACATCCCCTAATTGAACTCAGAACTCTATATACAAAACGGATGAGTCAAACTGCGCCGCATAGAACTTATGGGCTCGGTAAATGATATAAAGATTTTCAGAAGAATATCATTATTGACAATAACTTCAGACTATTCGGTTCTTGAGGCTCTAACTAATCTAAATGAAATAGGGGAAGCCAACTACTTATTTACTTTCTTACAGACGTAAAAAAGCCCGCTGAGAAATCAGCGGGCTTTTTAATGTGGCGGAGGGATAGGGATTTGAACCCTAGAAGAGCTATTAACCCTTGCCGGTTTTCAAGACCGGTGCTTTCGACCACTCAGCCATCCCTCCACAAATTGTCATCAATAGATTCGTACACTAATGATGTTGCTAGTTGCTTTCAGCAAGTAGCGATATTTAAAGCCTGGCGATGTCCTACTCTCACATGGGGAAGCCCCACACTACCATCGGCGCTATTGTGTTTCACTTCTGAGTTCGGCATG
>NZ_RZIS01000025.1 GCF_005281835.1 Vibrio profundi | reverse complement strand
TCCACCGTGTACGCTTAGTCACTTAACCATACAACCCGAAGAAGTTTCGAGTTGATGATAAATCACCAAGGTTTTGGTTGTAACAAGAAGGGTTAGTTCTTATTACGTGTTTGCCGGACTCAATTTTGAATACAAGACACTTGAATGTGTTTGTGTTGTGTTTATCTAAAGATAAACATTGAGAACTTTTAAATTTGATTAACTACTCGTAAGTAATCAATCAGTCAGCTTTCCAAATTGTTAAAGAGCTAGATTTCTTTCGAAACCATTTTTAAAGATTCTTAAGGAAGAACACTTAAAGATGGTGGAGCTATGCGGGATCGAACCGCAGACCTCCTGCGTGCAAGGCAGGCGCTCTCCCAGCTGAGCTATAGCCCCATCTGTAGGTGTCGATATTGGTGGGTCTGAGTGGACTTGAACCACCGACCTCCCGCTTATCAGGCGAGCGCTCTAACCAGCTGAGCTACAGACCCAATATCGTCTCTTTGTCTTTCTAAACCATATCAATCTGTGTGGACACTTATCGTGAGTATCTTCGTATAAGGAGGTGATCCAGCCCCAGGTTCCCCTAGGGCTACCTTGTT
>NZ_RZIS01000024.1 GCF_005281835.1 Vibrio profundi | reverse complement strand
CTAGGGGAACCTGGGGCTGGATCACCTCCTTATACGAAGATATTCACGATAAGTGTCCACACAGATTGATTAGGTTTAGAAAGTAAAAGAGACGAGGAACTCCCAAGTTCTTCAATCCAGTGTCCCGTTCGTCTAGAGGCCTAGGACACCGCCCTTTCACGGCGGTAACAGGGGTTCGACTCCCCTACGGGATACCATTGGGTCGTTAGCTCAGTTGGTAGAGCAGTTGACTTTTAATCAATTGGTCGCAGGTTCGAATCCTGCACGACCCACCATTTCCTCCCAAGGAAATAAAAATATGGGGCTATAGCTCAGCTGGGAGAGCGCCTGCCTTGCACGCAGGAGGTCTGCGGTTCGATCCCGCATAGCTCCACCATTCCTTCCACAAGGAATTAAAACTTTCGTGGGCGATTAGCTCAGTTGGGAGAGCACCTGCCTTACAAGCAGGGGGTCACTGGTTCGAGCCCGGTATCGCCCACCATCTTTAAGTGTTCTTATTTCTTTAAACAGAAAGTAGAATATTTAAAAATGGTTTCGAAAGCTTTATGTTTAGAAACTCTTGCTCTTTAACAATTTGGAAAGCTGACTGATTGATTACTTACGAGTAATTAATCAAATTTAAAAGTTCTCAATGTTTATCTTTAGATAAACACAACACAAACACATTCAAGTGTCTTGTATATTCAA
>NZ_RZIS01000023.1 GCF_005281835.1 Vibrio profundi | reverse complement strand
AGACTTTTACTGTCTAATCTGGGCTTATCGCAAGTTAATACGTCCTTCATCGCCTCTGACTGCCAAGGCATCCACCGTGTACGCTTAGTCACTTAACCATACAACCCGAAGAAGTTTCGAGTTGATGTCTCATTTGCTTTCACTTTAAAAAGTGAAGACAAACTAGCAACCAAGGTTTTTGGTTGTAACAAGAAGGGTTAGTTCTTATTACGTGTTTGCCGGACTCAATTTTGAACTACTCAATCCCTTACTTTAAAAAAGTAAGACAAAGAGCCAAGACACTTGAATGTGTTTGTGTTGTGTTTATCTAAAAGATAAACATTGAGAACTTTTAAATTTGATTAGCTTAATCACAGCCTTGAGCTGTTTGCTTTCACTTTTCAAAGTGAAAACCAATTAAGTAATCAGTCAGCTTTCCAAATTGTTAAAGAGCATGTATTCCGAAGAATGCATTTTCTAAAGACTCTCGCACGGGCCGCGCAGGCGTCGAAAAAACCAACCAACAACATAAGAAGTGGTTTGGAGTTTTAACTTCCAAGAATATTTAGAGAATGGTGGGCGATACCGGGCTCGAACCAGTGACCCCCTGCTTGTAAGGCAGGTGCTCTCCCAACTGAGCTAATCGCCCACTAAAAGTTTTAATTCCTTCGTGGAGAAAGAATGGTGGGTCGTGCAGGATTCGAACCTGCGACCAATTGATTAAAAGTCAACTGCTCTACCAACTGAGCTAACGACCCAATGGTATCCCGTAGGGGAGTCGAACCCCTGTTACCGCCGTGAAAGGGCGGTGTCCTAGGCCTCTAGACGAACGGGACACTGGATTGAAGAACTTGGGAGTTCTTCGTCTCTTTTACTTTCTAAACC
>NZ_RZIS01000022.1 GCF_005281835.1 Vibrio profundi | reverse complement strand
TCGCCGAATGTTGTCATACCGATGATCTTGCCACCGAAGCCAACGTACTTGTACCAGAAGTCAGCGATGCCAGCTTCTACAGCGATACGAGCGGTTACGTCAGATGGAAGTACAGATTCACGGTACTCAGCGTCTTGCTTGTCGAATGCGTCAGTTGCAGGCATAGATACTACGCGTACTTTCTTGCCTTCAGCTGTTAGCTCAGCAGCAGCGTTAACCGCTAGCTCAACTTCAGAACCTGTCGCGATAAGAATAAGCTCAGGCTTACCTTCACAATCTTTCAGGATGTAACCACCCTTAGCGATGTTAGCAACTTGCTCTGCGTTACGATCTTGCTGTGCAAGGTTCTGACGAGAGAAGATTAGAGATGTAGGACCATCTTTACGCTCGATTGCTAGTTTCCAAGCCACTGCAGATTCAACTTGGTCACATGGACGCCATGTGCTCATGTTTGGTGTTAGACGTAGAGATGCAATTTGCTCAACTGGTTGGTGAGTTGGGCCATCTTCGCCAAGACCGATAGAGTCGTGCGTGTAAACTTGGATGTTCTGAACTTTCATCAGAGCAGCCATACGCATAGCGTTACGTGCGTATTCCATGAACATTAGGAATGTTGCGCCGTATGGTACGAAACCACCGTGCAGAGCGATACCGTTCATGATCGCTGTCATACCGAATTCACGTACACCGTAGTGGATGTAGTTACCAGATGGGTCTTCAGCTGAAACAGACTTAGAACCAGACCACATAGTCAGGTTAGAAGGTGCTAGGTCAGCAGAACCGCCTAGGAATTCAGGTAGCATCGCACCGAATGCTTCTAGAGCGTTTTGAGACGCTTTACGTGAAGCGATGTTTGCTGGGTTAGCTTGAAGATCAGCAATGATTGCGTTTGCTTTTTCTTCCCACTCAGCTGGTAGGCCACCACTTACGCGGCGTTTGAATTCAGCTGCCAGCTCAGGGTATGCTGCTTCATAAGCTGCAAGTTTCTCGTTCCACGCTGCTTCCTTAGCTGCGCCTGCTTCTTTCGCATCCCACTCTGAGTAAACTTCCGACGGAATGTCAAAAGGACCGTGCTCCCAACCTAATTCTTTGCGTGTTGCTGCAATTTCTTCAGCGCCTAGTGGTGCACCGTGACAGTCGTGCGAACCTGATTTGTTCGGAGAACCGAAACCAATGATAGTCTTAGTACAGATTAGAGTCGGACGACCAGTTTCTGCTTTAGCCGCTTCGATAGCTGCGTTGATTGCTTCTGGATCGTGACCGTCTACTGCTGGGATTACGTGCCAGCCGTACGCTTCAAAACGTTTTGGCGTGTCGTCAGAGAACCAGCCTTCAACTTCACCATCGATAGAAATACCGTTGTCATCCCAGAAAGCAACTAGCTTACCAAGACCTAGCGTACCCGCTAGAGAACATGCTTCGTGAGAGATACCTTCCATCAGACAGCCGTCACCCATGAATGCATAAGTGAAGTGGTCAACGATGTCGTGGCCTTCTTTGTTGAATTGCGCAGCCAGAGTTTTCTCTGCCATCGCCATACCAACTGCGTTAGTGATGCCTTGGCCTAGAGGACC
>NZ_RZIS01000021.1 GCF_005281835.1 Vibrio profundi | reverse complement strand
AATTACATTAGTAGTTTTGAAGTCAGTATTCATTGAGCCGACAAAATCTTAAATTGAAGAGTTTGATCATGGCTCAGATTGAACGCTGGCGGCAGGCCTAACACATGCAAGTCGAGCGGAAACGACTTATCTGAACCTTCGGGGAACGATAAGGGCGTCGAGCGGCGGACGGGTGAGTAATGCCTAGGAAGTTGCCCGGTAGAGGGGGATAACCATTGGAAACGATGGCTAATACCGCATAATCTCTACGGAGCAAAGCAGGGGACCTTCGGGCCTTGTGCTACCGGATACGCCTAGGTGGGATTAGCTAGTTGGTGAGGTAAAGGCTCACCAAGGCGACGATCCCTAGCTGGTCTGAGAGGATGATCAGCCACACTGGAACTGAGACACGGTCCAGACTCCTACGGGAGGCAGCAGTGGGGAATATTGCACAATGGGCGAAAGCCTGATGCAGCCATGCCGCGTGTATGAAGAAGGCCTTCGGGTTGTAAAGTACTTTCAGCAGTGAGGAAGGGTGTGTACTTAATACGTGCATATCTTGACGTTAGCTGCAGAAGAAGCACCGGCTAACTCCGTGCCAGCAGCCGCGGTAATACGGAGGGTGCGAGCGTTAATCGGAATTACTGGGCGTAAAGCGCATGCAGGTGGTTCATCAAGTCAGATGTGAAAGCCCGGGGCTCAACCTCGGAACTGCATTTGAAACTGTTGGACTAGAGTACTGTAGAGGGGGGTAGAATTTCAGGTGTAGCGGTGAAATGCGTAGAGATCTGAAGGAATACCAGTGGCGAAGGCGGCCCCCTGGACAGATACTGACACTCAGATGCGAAAGCGTGGGGAGCAAACAGGATTAGATACCCTGGTAGTCCACGCCGTAAACGATGTCTACTTGGAGGTTGTGGCCTTGAGCCGTGGCTTTCGGAGCTAACGCGTTAAGTAGACCGCCTGGGGAGTACGGTCGCAAGATTAAAACTCAAATGAATTGACGGGGGCCCGCACAAGCGGTGGAGCATGTGGTTTAATTCGATGCAACGCGAAGAACCTTACCTACTCTTGACATCCAGAGAAGCCAGCGGAGACGCAGGTGTGCCTTCGGGAACTCTGAGACAGGTGCTGCATGGCTGTCGTCAGCTCGTGTTGTGAAATGTTGGGTTAAGTCCCGCAACGAGCGCAACCCTTATCCTTGTTTGCCAGCGAGTAATGTCGGGAACTCCAGGGAGACTGCCGGTGATAAACCGGAGGAAGGTGGGGACGACGTCAAGTCATCATGGCCCTTACGAGTAGGGCTACACACGTGCTACAATGGCGCATACAGAGGGCTGCCAACTCGCGAGAGTGAGCGAATCCCAAAAAGTGCGTCGTAGTCCGGATTGGAGTCTGCAACTCGACTCCATGAAGTCGGAATCGCTAGTAATCGTAGATCAGAATGCTACGGTGAATACGTTCCCGGGCCTTGTACACACCGCCCGTCACACCATGGGAGTGGGCTGCAAAAGAAGTGGGTAGTTTAACCTTTCGGGGAGGACGCTCACCACTTTGTGGTTCATGACTGGGGTGAAGTCGTAACAAGGTAGCCCTAGGGGAACCTGGGGCTGGATCACCTCCTTATACGAAGATACTCACGATAAGTGTCCACACAGATTGAT
>NZ_RZIS01000020.1 GCF_005281835.1 Vibrio profundi | reverse complement strand
TCAGGTGGGTCCACAACGCTATGGTCGCCAAGCAAATTCTAAAATTCGGAAAGCTATATCTAAAAGGTCTACTTCAAACTCATTCAAGGTCTCATTCTTGAGTCCTACAAAACCTCTTGGGTGTTGTATGGTTAAGCCTCACGGGCAATTAGTACAGGTTAGCTCAACGCCTCACAGCGCTTACACACCCTGCCTATCAACGTTCTAGTCTTGAACAACCCTTAAGGACGCTTAAAGCGTCAGGGAAAACTCATCTCAGGGCTCGCTTCCCGCTTAGATGCTTTCAGCGGTTATCGATTCCGAACTTAGCTACCGGGCAATGCCATTGGCATGACAACCCGAACACCAGAGGTTCGTCCACTCCGGTCCTCTCGTACTAGGAGCAGCCCCCTTCAATTTTCCAACGCCCACGGCAGATAGGGACCGAACTGTCTCACGACGTTCTAAACCCAGCTCGCGTACCACTTTAAATGGCGAACAGCCATACCCTTGGGACCGACTTCAGCCCCAGGATGTGATGAGCCGACATCGAGGTGCCAAACACCGCCGTCGATATGAACTCTTGGGCGGTATCAGCCTGTTATCCCCGGAGTACCTTTTATCCGTTGAGCGATGGCCCTTCCATTCAGAACCACCGGATCACTATGACCTGCTTTCGCACCTGCTCGAATTGTCATTCTCGCAGTCAAGCGGGCTTATGCCATTGCACTAACCTCACGATGTCCAACCGTGATTAGCCCACCTTCGTGCTCCTCCGTTACTCTTTGGGAGGAGACCGCCCCAGTCAAACTACCCACCAGGCACTGTCCGTAATCCCGATTCAGGGACCGACGTTAGAACATCAAAGCTACAAGGGTGGTATTTCAAGGACGACTCCACCACATCTAGCGACGCGGTTTCAAAGTCTCCCACCTATCCTACACATGTAGGTTCAATGTTCAGTGCCAAGCTGTAGTAAAGGTTCACGGGGTCTTTCCGTCTAGCCGCGGGTACACTGCATCTTCACAGCGATTTCAATTTCACTGAGTCTCGGGTGGAGACAGCGTGGCCATCATTACGCCATTCGTGCAGGTCGGAACTTACCCGACAAGGAATTTCGCTACCTTAGGACCGTTATAGTTACGGCCGCCGTTTACCGGGGCTTCGATCAAGAGCTTCGACCGAAGTCTAACCCCATCAATTAACCTTCCGGCACCGGGCAGGCGTCACACCGTATACGTCATCTTACGATTTTGCACAGTGCTGTGTTTTTAATAAACAGTTGCAGCCACCTGGTATCTGCGACTCTCGTCAGCTCCATCCGCAAGGGACTTCACCGATAAGAGCGTACCTTCTCCCGAAGTTACGGTACCATTTTGCCTAGTTCCTTCACCCGAGTTCTCTCAAGCGCCTTGGTATTCTCTACCCGACCACCTGTGTCGGTTTGGGGTACGATTCCTTACAATCTGAAGCTTAGAGGCTTTTCCTGGAAGCATGGCATCAATGACTTCACTACCGTAGTAGCTCGACATCGTATCTCAGCGTTATGACGGTCCGGATTTACCTAAACCATCCGCCTACTTACTTGAACCTGGACAACCGTCGCCAGGCCCACCTAGCCTTCTCCGTCCCCCCATCGCAATTGTAAGAAGTACGGGAATATTAACCCGTTTCCCATCGACTACGCCTTTCGGCCTCGCCTTAGGGGTCGACTTACCCTGCCCCGATTAACGTTGGACAGGAACCCTTGGTCTTCCGGCGAGGGAGTTTTTCACTCCCTTTATCGTTACTCATGTCAGCATTCGCACTTCTGATACCTCCAGCAGCCCTTACAGACCACCTTCAACGGCTTACAGAACGCTCCCCTACCCCGCACACTAAAGTGTGCAGCCGCAGCTTCGGTGTATAGCTTAGCCCCGTTACATCTTCCGCGCAGGCCGACTCGACCAGTGAGCTATTACGCTTTCTTTAAATGATGGCTGCTTCTAAGCCAACATCCTGGCTGTCTGAGCCTTCCCACATCGTTTCCCACTTAGCTATACTTTGGGACCTTAGCTGGCGGTCTGGGTTGTTTCCCTCTCCACGACGGACGTTAGCACCCGCCGTGTGTCTCCCGGATAGTACTTACTGGTATTCGGAGTTTGCAAAGGGTTGGTAAGTCGGGATGACCCCCTAGCCTTAACAGTGCTCTACCCCCAGTAGTATTCGTCCGAGGCGCTACCTAAATAGCTTTCGGGGAGAACCAGCTATCTCCAGGTTTGATTGGCCTTTCACCCCTAGCCACAAGTCATCCGCTAATTTTTCAACATTAGTCGGTTCGGTCCTCCAGTTGATGTTACTCAACCTTCAACCTGCCCATGGCTAGATCACCTGGTTTCGGGTCTATATCCAGAGACTGAACGCCCAGTTAAGACTCGGTTTCCCTACGGCTCCCCTAAACGGTTAACCTTGCCACTGAATATAAGTCGCTGACCCATTATACAAAAGGTACGCAGTCACACCACGAAGGTGCTCCTACTGCTTGTACGTACACGGTTTCAGGTTCTATTTCACTCCCCTCACAGGGGTTCTTTTCGCCTTTCCCTCACGGTACTGGTTCACTATCGGTCAGTCAGTAGTATTTAGCCTTGGAGGATGGTCCCCCCATATTCAGACAGGATATCACGTGTCCCGCCCTACTCGATTTCACTGATTATGATGTGTCGGTTACGGGGCTATCACCCTTTATTGCGAGACTTTCCAGACTCTTCACCTGCATCATTAAAAGCTTAAGGGCTAATCCAATTTCGCTCGCCGCTACTTTCGGAATCTCGGTTGATTTCTCTTCCTCGAGGTACTTAGATGTTTCAGTTCCCCCGGTTTGCCTCCTGTTGCTATGTATTCACAACAGGATACTAGCTTGTGCTAGTGGGTTTCCCCATTCGGAAATCCCAGACTCAAAAGACTTTTACTGTCTAATCTGGGCTTATCGCAAGTTAATACGTCCTTCATCGCCTCTGACTGCCAAGGCATCCACCGTGTACGCTTAGTCACTTAACCATACAACCCGAAGAAGTTTCGAGTTGATG
>NZ_RZIS01000002.1 GCF_005281835.1 Vibrio profundi | reverse complement strand
AGTACCGTGAATCTGTACTTCCATCTGACGTAACCGCTCGTATCGCTGTAGAAGCTGGCATCGCTGACTTCTGGTACAAGTACGTTGGCTTCGGTGGCAAGATCATCGGTATGACAACATTCGGCGAATCTGCACCAGCAGGTGAGCTATTCAAGATGTTCGGTTTCACTACTGAAAACGTAGTAAATACAGCAAAAGAGCTGCTAGCTTAATCATTTAAGCAATAGCTTTTCTCTGAAAATCAAAAGCCCCTGCATGCCTGATGCAGGGGCTTTTTATATGTGCTGTATTTATTAAAAACGGGCACTAACAAGAATAGTAACAAGCTCCCTTGCTGTGCTCAGGGCGTGTTTTGAATCGCTTATGGAGCCACATCCAACTACTCACGTCTTTTTCGATCATTCTTTCTATTTCTTGATTCATGATCTTAGCCGCCAATACAGGCTCCTTACGCGAAAATTGAGAACTTATATCTTCACTTATTTCCAAATGGTAATGACGTCCTTTACGTATGCTAACGCCAGACATCACAGCGCAACCGCTCATATCAATTAGAAAGCCTGTTCCCGAGGTTGTCGCAGCTTGTTCTACACCGAAAAATGGCACAAACACCGAGCTTTTAGCACCATAATCATGATCAGGCAAATACCATAACCGCTTTCCTGTTTTCAAAACGCGAATCATGCTTTTTATGTCAGAACGATCGATCATCTTGTGCCCTTTACGAGTTCTTCCTCTGTGCTGAATAAACTCATAAACAGGGTTAGAGTGAGCGCGATATACTCCGTACCCCGGAGCAAACAAGCCGAATATGCGGGCCGTCATTTCTAAATTTAAGAAATGGCCACAAACCACCAACACGCCACGTTGAGCATATTCTTGTGCAAGTAACTCCATTTGGCCTTGAATATGAACATGTCTCTTCACACGCCAATCTGGCCAAAACCACGCCATACCGGTTTCGATAACAGCAAGACCTGTTTTTCGGAATGTATCCTTAACTAACTGGCTAACTTCAGATTCCTTCAGTTCGGGGAAACTCAATTCGAAATTACGATAAGCGACTTTCGCCCGCCGCTTCAGCACACATTGCGCTATCGACCCTAACCCATAGCCTATCTTTATCAGCACTCTGTAAGGAACGATATTGACTAGTATTGCCAACAACCCAAAACTCAACCATATACACCAATATTTAGGTGCCAGCATACCCAGCGTAAATGCCGGACTTTCCACCACTTTCATAATTACCCCTTCTAAAGTTGGCTGGGGCATTATGAAAATGGATATGTGAAAGAAATGTATTTATCGGCTTAAATACTACCGATTGAGAGTTTTATCCGTTATGAATGTCGATTTACTCTAGTTCTATCTCTGTACTGAACTTTACGGTTCTCAATGACACCGATGTGTGAAACTTTCTGATGTTCAAATCAGTGTGTAACACACGTTCTACAAAGTACTCATACGCTTGAATGTCTTTTACTGTGACCACCAGCATGAAGTCATAACTACCGGATATTTGATAGCATTGCGTGACTTCAGGTGCTTTTAGAATCGACTTACGAAAGACTTGATAGATATCCGCTCGATCGCGTTCCATTTCCACCGAAACGATCAAAGTCATCGTATTACCCGCTAGTTCAGGGTTAATGATGGATACATCGCCGATAATGACTTTTTCTTCTCTTAACCGTTTCACTCGCTTCAGGCAGGCTGGAGGCGACAACCCCACGAGATCAGCCAGTTCGAGGTTGGATAAGCGGTTATTCCTTTGTAGCGCTACTAAAATCTTCCTATCTATTCTGTCGATTTTCATAATTTCCTTACCACCCAAAAAATACAACAAAAATTTCTCATTTATGAATAAATAACAAATTTATGAAAACAAAACCACACCACTAAGAAATCATACTTCCTAAGCAAAGGTTAGAATCATTCCATTAGTTAGCAAAATGGATTTAAGACAATGCAAGCAATCCAACATTTCTTTAAGGAACTCATTCGCGACATCTTTGATGTCACCTTCACACTATTCAAGATAATGATTCCTATCATCATCGTGATCAAAGTAGTGGAAGATCTCGGAGGCATCGTATTACTGAGTGAATGGCTTAGCCCAATTATGGAGTTCGTAGGCCTTCCCAAAGAACTAGGGCTTGTGTGGGCAACCACAATCCTAACCAACATTTATGCAGGCTTAATCGTTTTCATCAATCTAGATATGCCTTTAACAGTCGCTCAAGTCTCTATTCTTGGCAGTATGATGCTTCTCGCACACTCATTACCTATCGAAGCAGCCATCGCCAAAAAAGCCGGCGTTAATCTTTTAGCGACTTTAGTGATACGTATAGGGGGAAGCTTACTTCTCGCTTGGCTACTACACATTAGTTACCAATTTGGTGATGTACTCAATCAGCCCGCTGTGGTCTTGTGGCAACCTGAAGCATCTGCAGACCCAAGCTACCTAGGCTGGGCAATGGATCAGATAAAGAACTTTGGCGTGATATTTGTGGTGATATCCGCACTACTCTTCCTACTTAAAGTTCTAAAGTTACTAGGAGTAGAAAAGTTAATGGCGGTAATGCTAAGGCCCTTCCTACGTGTTCTTGGCATCAGTAAAGAGGCCACAAACCTGACTATTATTGGAATAACACTTGGGCTTTCTTTCGGAGGCGGGTTACTAATCAGCGAAGCTAAGCGTGGTCATATAGCAGCAAGAGACGTATTTACTGCAATTATGCTGTTGAATTTATTACATAGCCTAATCGAAGATACATTACTTATTTTGCTCATAGGGGCCGACTTCTACACCATTTTCTGGGGACGCTTAGTTTTCTCAGTGTTGATCGTCGCTATCATTGCACAAGCAATAAAACGGATCGATGTTCGCACCTGTGAGCGGTATTTCTATCGGAGCGTCGTTCAATAAACCGTACCCAAAAGGAGCCTAATTCGGCTCCTTTTTCTTTTTCAGTCAACATTAGCCTGCCCTTCAATAACACCTATTACTTCCCAATAAAAACTTTTCCAGCAGTTTATTCCGTTAATTCAATTAAGACTTACGAAAAACATGGCCACTTATACAAGAATATTCTGATCTTTTTATTTACTACATTTGGGGAAGGGATCTAATTATAGGAACACAGCCAAATCAACATAGAACTTTATTTGTATTCATCATCATTAGTCACTTCATACCTACGCATAAGTTCAAAAGTTACATATCACCTATTTTTAAAGGGATAGAGCGGACAATCCAATTTCAACGATTTATATCATTGTTAAATCAATCATTAAGTTATGCAAAAAATCCCACTAAATAACTCACAAACCTCTCATTAAGGCTCTTATTTTATAGTTACACATTATGTTGAAACCTGAACAAACAGTAACTTACAAAAATTATGCGTTTGATTGACTAATTTTATAAATATATTTTGTTACATAATTTTTACACATATACACAGACGTTATGCTCATTAAGATTTCGATTATCACCGCTTTATTAATTTCTACACCGTCACAGGCTTCTAGCTCTTTAGAAAATGATGAAGCACTACTCCAATCATTAATCGATCGTGGCGTTGTTTGTTCGGGGCTAACTTACAAGGAGAACCAAGAAGCATTACGCATATATCTAAATAGAAAAAGTAAGGCGTATTTGAAAAACAAAACCGTCATACCTGAAAAACAAGAAAATCCACCAAAAGAGTGTATTCAACCGAAAAAATAATAGTCACTTCCAGTTAAACAAGAATGGCTTAAATAAATTTGATGTAAACATGGAAATATAATTAAGGAAATATAATGATAAATATGAGAAAAACCTTGCTGGCCTCAGCAATGTTAACTCTATTCAGCGTCAACAGTTATGCCAAGACTCCCGTTGATTTAGGGGTAGTCAATGAAGACAAACTGATTGAAATGCTAGTAAGACAAGGCTTAGTTGATCAAGAAGCATCAGATGCAGCGAAACACGACGCACTCGATCGTTATCTTGCGAATAAAGTAAATTCAGGCTTTAAGGGCGATGCGCAGTTTGGCAAAAAAGCACTTGAACAGCGCGCTAAGATTCTAAAATCAATTGAGAAAGAATCCGGGCTAAAGAAAGCTAGTGTGTTTGCTCTGGATATTAGCCAAAAGAGAACGGATAAAGTACTCGCCTTGTTGGTTGACTTCCCAGACTTAAATTGGGACGACAATAAGTTAACCGAAGAACACACGCAAATGTTGTACGAAAGCTACAACCCAGAACACTACCAAGAATTGTTGTTCTCCGATGCTGGCTACACAGGACCAAACGGTGAAAACCTTATCTCTATGCGTCAGTATTATGAGAGCGAATCCGGCGACAGTTACAGCGTAGCAGGACAAGCTGCTGGTTGGTATCGAGCCGCGAAGCCAGCTTCATTTTATGGTGGCAACTCTCCGACTACCGATAATGACCTTAATGCACAAGAGTTAGTTCGCGAAGCACTTAATCAGCTCGCTCAAGATCCTAATATCAATCTAGCAGATTACGATATTGAAGATCGATACGACTACGATAGCGATGGTAATTTCAGGGAACCTGATGGCGTCATTGACCACCTAATGGTGTTCCATGCCTCTGTTGGTGAAGAAGCTGGTGGTGGCGTACTTGGTGCTGACGCAATCTGGTCACACCGATTCAATTTAGGCCAAGCGCATGTCTTAGAAGGCACATCCAGCTCGTTACCAGATCGCTTTGGCGGTCAATACGCTGCATTTGATTACACAATCCAACCTATCGATGCTGCGGCTGGGGTCTGTGCACACGAATATGGCCACGATTTAGGTCTACCAGACGAATACGACACACAATACACGGGTAAAGGCGAACCTGTATCCTATTGGTCAATCATGTCTTCAGGCAGTTGGGCTGGTCAAATCGGTGGTACACAACCAACGGCTTTCAGTTCTTGGGCTAAGCATTTCTTACAAAAATCAATTGGCGGTCGCTGGGTTAATGATGATCAGATCTCGATTGAAGATTTAGAAGATAATCCACAAGTTTATACGCTGTTCCAAACTACGGATAATAGCCGACCAAACATGATCAAGATCGATCTACCTGAGAAAGAAATTGAAGGGCTAAAACCTTTTGAAGGCGAATTCTCTTTCCATTCTGCTAAGGGGGACGATCTTAAAAACAGCATGACACGCAAGCTGGATATTCCAGCGGGCGACTCAGCACTACTCACATTTAAAACCTGGTACGAAATAGAGAAAGACTACGACTTCGCGCGTGTCCTAATCAACGGTCAAGCTGTAGCTGGTAACATTACTTCTATGGATGACCCATACAACACAGGACTTGTTCCTGCAATTGGCGGCGCATCTAGCGGCTGGATCGATGCAGAATTTGACCTTTCTCAATGGGCTGGGCAACAGGTAGAGCTGTCATTTGAATACATCACTGATGGCGGTTTAGCGATGGAAGGCTTCTATCTTGATAACATCAACCTAGTCGTTGATGGTGCCATCACATCTGTAGATGACGGTGAATCAACGTCAAGCTTTGCATTAAATGGCTATCAACTGAGTAATGGTTTCCACCAAGCGCAGCACTACTATCTACTTCAATGGCGTAGCCATACCGATGTCGATGAAGGCTTAGCCAACATCAAACGTATGGGGCAGCTAATCACCTTTGAACCAGGCCTTATCATCTGGTATGTCGACGAATCGCTTACAGACAACTGGGTCGGGAAACACCCTGGTGAAGGTTGGTTAGGGGTTGTAGATGCTGATCAAAACGCTATGGTTTGGGCAAACTCAGGTGAAGTCGCACAAACTCGCTTCCAAGTACGTGATGCCGCATTCTCGATGCATGATCATAACCCTATGCGTTTGATTAATGGTGACAATGACGTTCTTGAAGACACAAGTTTGATTGGTAATGCTAACTTCGCAGACAACCAAGATTATACTTCTCCTCAAGCACCAGACTCCGGTCGAAAACTCACTGAGTTTGGCTTAGTCATTGATATCTTGAATCAAGGGGAAAGCAACGAATACGGTGTCGTTCGCCTCTCGAAAATTAGTGACTCAAACATCGCTCCAACTGCAAACTTTGAGTTAAACGTCGATGGCCTAAACGTTTCTTCAAGCAATTACAGCACAGACGAAGATGGCGAGCTTGTGAGCTACCTTTGGGATTTTGGTAACGGCCAAACGAGTAATGAGATGGCGCCAAGCTGGTCTTATGAACAAGCTGGTGAATACAAAGTTAGCCTAACCGTCGTTGATAACAAAGGCGATACCGGTTCATTCTCATCTGTTGTAACGGTTGAGCAGCCTAATGCACTTCCTGAAGCTAGCGCTCGTTACATCCACTTAGGTCGTTGGGTAACGATGTGGTCTACTAGCACGGACAGCGACGGACGAATCGTAGATACAGAATGGACACTACCAAACGGAAAAGTGAAACGTGGACGTATGTTCACCTCAATTTTCCCGAAATACGGTAAGCAAGAAGTCACATTGAAAGTAATGGATGACCAAGGTGCTGTAGTAACCAAAACCATCTCGGTTGATCTTTAACGTTACTTAAAAAATAACGTTCAATAAAAAGCCCCACCAAGTTCGGTGGGGCTTCTTTCATCTAAAGTAATAGCTACTTGCATTCACTTTGGCTTCAATTCAAAGTCTATCTTGAAATCAAAATCAAGCTGGCTGTTTTTGTGAGTGGGATTTTTTCGCACCAAAGGCAAAAATAACAATCACCGCTAAAACAAACGGTAAAACGTAAATATTCAGATTTCGCCAACCAACGGTCGATTCCAACCAACCAGAAAGTAGCGCGGTAACCGTCACGCAGCTAAACACGATAAATTCATTAAAGGCTTGCGCTTTCGCTTTGTTCTGAGGCTGATAAGATTGACTAAATAACCCTGTTGCAGCAATAAACATGAAGTTCCACCCTACCCCCAGTAACACTAATGCTGCTCGGAAATGCCAAATTGATTGACCATGAATATTAACCGCAACACAAGCGACAAACAGCAAGCCACCAATCAGTATCATTAAGCGAGCGCCAAACTTTTCAATCAGACGTCCTGTAAAAAACGCTGGCACAAACATCCCTAATACGTGCCATTCAATCACTCCTGCCGCCTTAGTGAAATCAAAGCCGCACCCAATCATGGCAAGCGGTGTCGCGGTCATGAGAATGTTCATCACAGCATAAGAGACCATTGCTGCGAATACGGCTACAACAAAGTTAGGCTGCTTGACTATCTGGCGAAGTGGATCAGCCTTAGCGCTGTTATTTGCTTGGCTTACTTTCGGGAATTGAATAGTTTGTAGTAATAAAAGTGCTATACAATTCAATACAATCAGTGAAGCGAACGCCCCAATGTACAGCCCGTCTTGCGACCACTGTTGAGAGGCTATCGCTAGATTTGGGCCAAGGACTGCAGCCAAAACACCACCAGCCATCGAGATAGAAATGGCACGATGCCTAGCATCTTCGTTGCACACTTCTATCGCAGCAAAGCGATAGAGGGTCCCGAATCCAATCCCAATACCTAGTAAAAAGGTGGCAAAGCAGAATAGGAAAAACGCTTGATTATAAAGCGCAAACGTTGCTAAAGAAGCACCGGTAATCCCAATCATATTACCAATACTAAATCCTCGTTTTCGTCCGAGCTTTCCCGAAATCAAAGACGCAGGAATCGTCGCAGCCATTAGCCCAAGAAATTGCAAAGCTACTGGTAAAGTAATCATACTTTGGCTTGGCGCGATCTGCTTACCAATCAAACCAATAACTGAAATCAGCAAAATATTTCCAGTCATCAACAACGCTTGGCATAAAGACAGCATCCATACGTTTTTGTTCATTCATTTCCCTTAAGGTTCATTGTCATCTTGAAATAGGGAACGTCAGACTTGTAAAAACGTTCTCCAGATTTTGTCATGCCAATTCTATGATAAAAATTGAGCGCAGACTCCCTGGCATCACACCAAAAATGTTCGATTCCCGCTCGGTTGAGATCGACTAAAACGGCAGTAATTAGCTGGCGACCAATACCTAAACCTTGATACTGTTCTAATGTGGCAAATTTTCGAAGTTGTGCCTTTTTACCTGCAATAAATATCGACGCGCATGACACGATTTGGCCATCGTAAACACCGCCAAAATGCCACGCGCTCTCGTCGTTATCTAGTTTACAAAATTCTATTGGTTTACTCGGCCACAACACTTTATGGCGAATAGGCATAGCTTGTTGCCAAGTAATACGCTCGATTTGGACTTCCATTAATCTAAAGCAGTATCGACAGCGGCTTGCGCATGAAGTGCTGTCGTATCATAAAGCGGTACTCGTGTATCATCTTGCCCAACTAACATCGCTATCTCTGTACACCCTAGAATCACCGCCTGCGCTCCCGCTTCTCGCAAATCACTGATGACCACTAAAAAATCATTCTTCGACCGCTGATTCACTTTACCATGCACTAGCTCTTGATAAATGACATCATGAACAAGCTTTCTCTGAACTCCGTTAGGTACAACAACTTCAATTCCGTATTTATCTTGCAGGCGGCCTTTGTAGAAATCCTGCTCCATTGTGAAAGCTGTACCTAATAGGCCGACTTTCTCGATGCCATCCTTTTTCAGTACTTCAGCGGTGGCGTCAGCGATATGCAGTAAAGGCAGTTCCGTGCATTCTTCCACTTGTTCGGCGACTTTGTGCATTGTATTCGTGCAAATCATCACAAAGTCAGCCCCTGCTTTCTCAAGCGAACGCGCCGACGCTGATAAAATTTCAGCCGTTTTCAGCCACTCTCCTGAACGTTGTAATGCTTCAATTTCTGCGAAATCAACGCTCATCATGGCAATTTTTGCTGAATGATAACCACCGAGCCGAGCACTTACTTGCTGGTTAATCTCACGATAGTAATTTGCTGTTGATTCCCAGCTCATGCCGCCGATCATGCCTATTGTTTTCATAGCCTATCCTTTGCTTTTGAATTCAACCCACTACATCAGAAAAACACCCTTGATACAAACGAATTATTGATGACTCAATTCATTACCCACTCACTTTCCACTGAAGCAGTGGAAGCGCCTAAACCACTACCCTCATCATCGTTAGCTGTCTGATTTTTCGGTATTAATTGATTAAGAGTCACCTGATAACTACGTTTAAAAGGACACTTATCAATCGTTAAAAGGAAGTAAATGCAGCCAACATTCAACGTAACCTTAAGTAAATGCATTTCACTCCTGTTTTTCACGCTGATTATATTGGCTAACGTTCAATGGTTTCGCCACGCGCCTAATGCGCTTCTATTTGAAACCGCGATAATGATAAGTCTCTGTGGTATTTGGAGTGCCGTTTATTGGCTCGCCCAAAACCTACAATCTAGAGTCTTTCTTACCATAAACCTATTAATGCTGACGGTTTGCACTTACTCATACAGTAAGTTTTTCGTCTCTGGTTTAGACTCTGATACATCGATTACCCTAGCTAGCATTTCGCTGCTCGCAGTATGGCTTCACTCATATGCTTCCCATAAGCAAATCACGAGCCTTGTACTATTAGTCAAATTTTACGTGCTGTTAGTATGGCTAATCACCTTCGTTATCCTGATTAGCTATAAGTATTACGGAGCCATCAACCAAGAATTTGTGTTCGCTATCATGCAAACCAACCTTGATGAGGTGGCTGAATATTTAGGCCAAACCGTAATGGCCCCTGCTTTCTATGGATACCTTTTCCTATTCTGCTCAGTCGCTTTCATTTTTATCTACTTCAGCCTTGGCAACAAAGTCCAACTTACTAATACCCCTTTGTTCACCCTACTTAGCTGTGTGTTTATCATTTATTCAATCACCTCTCCTCAAGTATTTAATGGGGTGAAAGTGTCGGCTCAATACGCCGAAACCTACCGTGAAGAATTACGACAACTCCAAGCCATCATTGAACAACGCAGTGTTCACGAACCTAGCAACACCGCAACTGCATCGACAAAGGGAAGAATGCACATTTTAGTGATAGGTGAGTCGCTTTCTAAAAGGCATTTATCAAGTTATGGATATCTAAGAGACACAACCCCTTTTATTAGCACCAGCGGCCCCATCCAATTTGAGAATGCGTATTCAAGTCATACTCATACAATGGAGACGCTGTCGTTAGCATTGACACAAAGTAATCAATACAACAAGTTAGATTACTTCCAAAGCGCTTCACTCATATCATTGCTCAATCAAGCTGGATTTGAAACCGCATGGATAAGTAACCAAATATCTGCGGGCGTGTGGGATAATTTGATCTCCGCTTTGGCACAAGAAAGTGAATATGTTCGCTTCATAAACTCCAATGTTGGAAAATCCGACCACACTCGAAAGCTCGACGACGCCTTGGTCCATGAACTTGCCGAATACCTTCAACGAGCTGACTTGTCGCGCAATCAATTTATCGTACTTCACATGATGGGAAGCCATATTCGATATTGTGACCGAACAAAAGACAGATCGATCCCACTGGAACATTTGCCATTTTATGTTTACCTAGATAAACAAGACGATTGTTACGACCAAAGCGTTACATTTACCGATCGTATCCTAAAAGACATAATTACCTTGGCATCGAGTTATGAGCCTTTTACTTCACTTACCTATGTTTCAGACCACGGTGAAGACGTCTTTTCAGGCTCTGGCCATAATGCAAAAAAGTTTAACGAGTACATGGCTGAAATCCCGTTTGTTATATGGCCGAGTGACAAGTTTGACCCCGTTCGATTAGCTAATCTAAAGTCACATCAAAGCGCACTTTTCACTAATGATCTTTTATTCGACACCATACTCGGGATTACGGGGGTCACGTCAGATGCGCAAAACACTCGCTATGACATCAGCGATCATCGCTACGACATGCCAAATAACGTTGCGTCCACAATGCACGGGCAAATACCGGTTAACTCTTTAACTTTTCAAAAAACACTATCTAATTTAGAAAAGCTTCCCAAACTCATGGCTCACAGAGTAAACACCATCGGAGCACTTGAGGACGCCATTCAACAAGGTTTTTCGAGAATTGAATTCGATGTATGGTTCGATGATAAAAGTAACCGGATAGTGATGGGGCACGATCAACATGCGCTTACAGGTCAGTCACTAGAGCAATTTTTAGAGTTTGAGTCGGGGCGATTTGAACAAGTCTGGATAGACTTCAAAAACCTCGCACTACAAAACCAACCAACAGTCCAGCATGAGTTAGAAATGCTCGACGCACGCTTCAACCTCAAATCACGAACACTACTTGAAACGTCATCGCGAAACCCTTCTGTTGCCGCCCTTTCCAATTCAGGTTGGAGAACCAGTTATTATTTACCAACCAAGGAATTAACGACCTTGTCAAAAGTAGAAAACGGCCAGGAGATCAACCAACTTATCGGCGAACTGCAGAAGCAACTCATCGTGCAGAAAATGCGGTCTATTAGTTTCGATGCTTCATTAATGCCGTTTGTTACCGAGCACTTGACCCAGCCGATTCTTACGCCCTTACAAATAGAAATGAATATTTGGACCGATTTACGAGCAGACAGCCCAACACTTGAACAAGAACTATCGCAGAGAAAGCTTAACCATCCTGCTCTCGATAACATTATTGTGATTCATCAATCACGGTTTAAGTACTAATTGTTTAAATATAAAACGCTTACGCGAGCTCTTGGATTAATACAGCAAAATTTATCAATTGAGCATTGACCTTCCCCTAGGGGTAACCTTTAGGATTTCTTTAGATTTATTATTAATGGGCTCACGATGCGTTTTTCTTCACTTCGCATAATTTGGATTACATGTTTCAGTATGTTCGCCATGCTGTCTTCAAACATTGCATCCAGTGAACCATTAATGATGATCAAGATGATGTCGGACGATCACTCTATGATGTCATCCATGAGTTGTATGACCGCTGTCCCTAATTCTGACGGACAGTCCCATGGCGATGAGTTTTCGCATGACGACATGCTCCAATGTCAGTCTGAAAAGCAACACAACTGCTGTGCTGCGATGTGTTTAAGCCCTTTAGCTTTCATACCGATAGTGAACCAACCAGCTCCAATAAAAGTACAACTCGCCTTGATCCCCCTTGAGAAAGGCATTCCTGCCGTAGAACGTCCCCAGTCCCTATACCGCCCCCCAATAGCATAGATCCATCTTAATTTTCTCACTTCACCGCCTATAACGCGTGTGAAAGGTTTTTCCGTGCCTTTCCGGCACAATAAGATTGGATTTTATTGTGAAGTTTATCCCAACAGCATTAGCATTCACTGTAAGTGCTTCTGTATTGGTCGTGCTTCCTAGTTTCGCTGAGCCTAACTCAACGCAACAAATCACGAGCATAACCAATACCAACGAATTATCGACCCTGATCGAATACGCATTGATTAATGATGCCAGCCGCGAGCAGTTTTCCGCTCAATCACAGGCAATACGCGCTACAGGTGTCGCCAGCTCTACCTTAATGGACCCAAAGATCAAACTCGGTTTTGGGGGCTTGCCTGTCGACAGCTTTGAGTTTGACGTCGATCCCATGACCTCAGTTTCTGTCGGCTTAATGCAGCAGTTCGAGCGAGGTTCTACCTTGGAGCTTCAGAAAAAGAAAGCGAACCAACAAGCTGACGGTGTCGACCTACAAGTCAATGTTCGCGAGAGAGAAGTAGCCAATGCGCTCACCAAATTGTGGCTAGAGCTTGGATATCAGCAGCAAGCAGAGTTAGTACTGATTGAAAATCAGCGCTTAATGGACGAATTAACCAGCTTTATTCAAACCAATTACTCCATTGGTAAAAATGAAGCGCAAGATTTGTTAAATGCACAGCTTCAAGTCAGTAAATTGGAAGAGAAGTACCTCGCAAATCAACAAATTCAGCGTCGATTGATTTCTCAACTTTCCGAATGGCTAGGATCGGGTTGGTTGGCTAGCACCACCAGTTTGACCGCAAGCAACCAGCTTGATTGGCACTTGCTCAATTCAAGGCTCTCTGAGCAACCCACTTCAACTCAACATTATGCGCTACTCAATCAGCACCCAATGGTGAAGATGGCAGATGTCGCGATAGCTTCCAGCGAGACACAAGTAAATATTGCCGAACAAGCCTACAAACCTCAATTTGGGGTAGAAGTCATGTATGCCAACCGACAGGCCAACAACATGATGGGCGAACCGGCTTCTGATCTTGTTAGCGCTTACGTCACCATGGATATCCCTCTATTTACCGGTAATAGGCAAGATAAAAACCACGAGGCTGCTCAATATCAAGTGGGCGCGGCCAAATCTCAAAAGGATCTGTTGCTTTCGCAAATGAACGCCAAGGTCAACGCCTTGCTTGTCGACAGAAGTAACTTAGAGCAACGCCTTGAGCGCTACAACACGACCTTACTGCAACAAGCTGATGCTCGTATTAAGGCGGTTGAGCGCGGTTATCAAAACAACACTTCTCAATTTAACGATGTCATCGCGGCCACAAATGATCAGCTCGCACTCAAATTGGAAAGAGAAAGACTTATCACCGACCTAAACATAGTGAACAGCGAATTGGCATCACTACTTGGTGGCTTCGATTACCAAGCTAAGAACACCGAACAACCAACGAATACAAACAGCAAGGCAGGAAAATAAAATGAAAACAATGCAAGTTGCAACAATCGCTTTGTTGGTAGGCAGTGCTATCGGTTTTGGCGCGAATCACTTCCTTACTCCCAACGGTTCTATGTCTCACGACACCATGTCTACAGATTCGAGCATGGTATCTGACTCTAACGAACCTCTGTATTGGGTTGCCCCAATGGACCCGAACTACCAGCGAGACAAGCCAGGAAAATCGCCAATGGGTATGGATTTGATACCCGTGTATGCCGATGATTTGGCTGGTGACGATGACAAACCAGGAACCATTAGAATAGACGCTTCCGTCGAAAATAATCTTGGTGTCAAAACAGCACAAGTATCTTTAGAGAAACTATCACCTCGAATCGAAACGGTTGGCTATATCGCTTTTGACGAAAGCCGCTTATGGCAAACCAATGTCCGCGTCGCAGGGTGGGTAGAAAAGCTTTACATCAACGCCGTTGGAGAAAAAGTGAAGAAAGGCGAAGTGCTTTTCACTCTGTATTCTCCGGAACTCGTCAAAGCCCAAGAAGAACTCCTTAATGCCTATCGAACACAACGCAAAGGGCTGATTAACGGAGCAACGGAGCGCTTGGTGACCTTGGGCGTAGATCGTGCCCAAATTAAGCAAATCGTTAAACGAGGAAAGGCATCTCAAACCATTGATATCAAAGCAATTGATAATGGCGTAATTGCTAGTCTTAATATCCGAGAAGGTGGGTATCTGTCTCCGTCTCAAGCGGTTATTAGTGCAGGGCCACTTGATGAAGTATGGGTAGATGCGGAAGTCTTTGAACGACAAGCCCATTGGATCGAGTCAGGAAGCAGTGCCTCTATGACATTAGACGCGGTTCCCGGCCAAACTTGGCAGGGAAAAGTGGACTATGTCTACCCTATCCTAGATCCAAAGACTCGTACTATTCGAATGCGATTAAAGTTTGCCAACCCGAATGGTGCGCTAAAGCCGAACATGTTCGCCAATATTGCTCTGCAACCTGTTACCGACGAATTCGCGTTAACCATTCCTAAATCTTCGGTCATTCGTTCAGGAGGAATGAGCCGAGTAGTACTTTCAGAAGGCGATGGCAGATATCGCTCAGCGCGTATCGAAATAGGCCGTGAAGCAGCAAATCATGTCGAGGTGTTACAAGGGCTAACTGAGCAAGATACCGTCGTTACATCTGCCCACTTTATGCTGGATTCGGAATCCAGTCAGTCAGCAGACTTATCGCGCATCAATGGTGTCGAACCAGAAGCCGAGTCGGTTTGGGCACAAGGTCAGATCACTGACTTAATGAAAGGTCATCGCATGGCAACCATCAATCATAAGCCTGTGCCAGAGTGGGATTGGCCGGGCATGGTGATGAATTTCAACTTTTCAGAAGATGTAGACTTAGCGGAACTAGAGAACGGCCAAGTTATTGATTTTGAAATGGTACAAATGTCATCAGGGCAATATGAGATCGTTGATTTCAAAATCGACACAGCCAAAGCCTTAAGTGAAGTTTGGGTTACCGGGGAAGTGAGTATGGTCATGCCCGATTTCGGCATGGTTACGCTACAGCACTCCCCTGTTACTGAATGGGAGTGGCAAGCTGGCGAAATAAACTTTTCAGTCAGTGAAGAATTGGACCTTAGCCAATTCGTTGAAGGCCAAAAGGTGCGATTTCTAGTTGCCAAAGAAGGAAGTGACTTTGCGCTTCGTGAACTGCAAGCAGAAGGAGCTGAGCAATGATTGGAGCGATTATCCGATGGTCGATCAACAACCGATTTTTGGTGCTGATTGCCTCTATCTTTTTGACTTTAGGCGGCCTTTACAGTGTTAAGAACACGCCTGTCGATGCCATTCCTGATTTATCAGACGTGCAAGTCATCATCAAGACCAACTATCCGGGGCAGGCACCTCAGGTAGTCGAAGATCAAGTTACCTACCCACTTACCACCGCAATGTTAGCGGTTCCAGGAGCAGAAACGGTTCGAGGTTATTCCTTCTTCGGCGACTCCTACGTGTACATCATTTTCGATGACAATACCGATATGTATTGGGCGCGATCTCGTGTGCTTGAGTACCTAAGCCAAGTCGCCCCGAACTTGCCAGACAGCGCGAAGCCAACACTTGGCCCAGATGCTACCGGTGTGGGTTGGGTATACAGCTACGTTTTGCAAGACAAAACGGGTGATCACGATCTAGCAGAACTAAGAAGCCTGCAAGACTGGTTTTTAAAGTACGAACTTCAGACCGTTAACGGCGTATCGGAAGTCGCAACGGTTGGTGGCATGGTCAAGCAATACCAAGTGCAAATCGACCCTGCAAAACTGCGCGCTTATGACCTGACCTTGCAGCAAGTCAATATGGCTATCCAGAATGGCAACCAAGAAACTGGTGCTTCTGTAATAGAGGTGGCCGAAGCTGAACATATGGTTCGTACGACGGGATACCTATCCAATATTGAAGACATTCAATCACTGCCGTTAAAGGTCACAGACAAAGGCACACCGCTTCTGCTTGGTGACATTGCAGACATTAACCTAGGCCCACAAATGCGTCGTGGCATTTCTGAGTTCAATGGGGAAGGAGAAGCCGTTGGCGGTGTTATCGTTATGCGATTTGGCGAGAACGCCAGTGAAGTGATTGCTAATGTGAAAACTAAGCTCGCAGAGCTACAACGAGGTTTACCAGAAGGCGTAGAAATTGTCGCCACTTACGACCGCTCGACCTTGATCGACTCAGCCGTTGAAAACTTATGGAAAAAATTAACGGAAGAGTTCTTCGTTGTGGCGATCGTATGTGCGCTGTTCTTGTTCCACATTCGTTCTTCACTCGTCATCGCGTTGAGTTTGCCTGTAGGGATATTGTCGGCGTTTATCGTCATGCACTGGCAAGGTATCAACGCAAACATAATGTCTCTCGGCGGCATTGCGATTGCGATTGGCGCTATGGTTGATGGCGCTATCGTCATGATAGAAAACGTTCATAAGCATATCGAGCGAACACCACTGACCGACAAAAACCGGTGGCAAGTGATCACCAAAGCGGCAGAGGAAGTAGGTGCACCGCTATTCTTCTCTCTGCTTATCATCACCCTGAGTTTTGTTCCTGTATTCGCACTTGAAGGGCAAGAAGGCAAAATGTTCTCGCCGCTAGCCTTTACCAAAACCTATGCTATGGCCGCTTCTGCAGGTCTAGCTATTACTTTGGTTCCAGTGCTGATGGGCTATTTTATTCGAGGAAAAGTATTACCTGAGCATAAAAACCCTGTGAACCGCGGTTTGGTTGCGCTGTATCGCCCGTTGCTAACATTGAGCTTAAATTACCCGAAGACCATGATTGTATTGGCGCTCGGTTTAATGGCTTCGGCTTACTATCCGACGAGCAAATTAGGTAGCGAATTCATCCCGCCTTTAGATGAAGGCGACCTAATGTACATGCCAACAACCTACCCTGGTATTTCGATCGGTAAAGCTCGTGAGGTGCTACAACAAACCAATAAACTCATTAAAACTATTCCAGAAGTCGAAACGGTATGGGGAAAAATCGGCCGGGCAGAAACCGCTACAGATCCTGCACCTCTCACAATGATCGAGAGTGTGATTCAATTGAAGCCTCGCGATCAATGGCGCGAAGGTGTCACTTCCGAATCGCTGCGTAAAGAGTTCGATGAACTGGTGCAATTTCCAGGCTTAACCAACGCGTGGGTAATGCCAATCAAAACTCGCATCGACATGCTTGCAACCGGTATTAAGACACCGATCGGCATCAAAATCGCTGGCCCGGACTTGAAAGTTATTGAAGGTATTGGCGCAGACCTAGAACCAATATTGAATGGCATTTCAGGTACAGCCTCTGTGTACGCCGAACGTGTCGCTGGTGGACGTTATGTCACCATCGACATTAAGCGCCGCGCTGCTGCCCGTTATGGGTTAAGTATCAAAGATGTTCAATTGGTAATTTCCACGGCTGTTGGTGGTATGAATGTCGGTGAAACCGTTGAAGGATTAGAACGTTACCCAATTAACGTTCGATACCCGCAAGACTACCGCGATTCTGTCGTTAAACTGCAAAACCTGCCTCTAGTGACGCAAAACGGTGCTCGTATCGCCTTGGCTGATGTCGCAGATATTCGTTACGAAGACGGCCCTCCGATGATTAAAACTGAAAACGCACGCCCTAACGGCTGGGTATTCGTCGACATCGAAGGCCGTGACTTAGGCTCGTATGTTCAAGAGGCGCAACAAGTTGTCGCGGAAAACTTAGTGCTTCCTGCTGGTTATTCCATCGCATGGTCTGGGCAATATGAATACATGGAACGGGCTAAAGAACGTTTAAGCATGGTGGTTCCGATCACTCTGGCGATCATCATGCTCTTACTTTACTTCAGCTTTAGGCGTGTCGGTGAAGTGCTCATCATCATGTCGACTCTGCCACTGGCGATGGTGGGCGGGTTATGGCTCATGCATGTGCTCGGGTTCAACTTCTCTATCGCGGTTGGCGTCGGCTTTATCGCTCTAGCAGGCGTCGCTGTCGAGATCGGTGTGATCATGTTGGTCTACCTCAATCAGGCTTGGCATTACAAAAAGCTCGATGCTCAGGAAAACAAACAACCACTTAGATTAGAAGACTTAACCAACGCGATTCGCGAAGGTGCCGGATTACGCGTACGGCCAGTAATGATGACGGTTCTGACTGTCATCATCGGACTCATTCCAATCATGTATGGCGATGGGACAGGTTCAGAAGTCATGCAGCGAATCGCTGCTCCGATGATCGGTGGGATGGCTTCGGCGCTACTCCTTACGCTTCTTGTGATTCCAGCCGTCTTTAAACTATGGAAATCCCAAGAAATAACCAAAACCAATAGCTAGCCACTCCTAGCACTCAATCAAACACTAATGGCTCGTTCGACGTATAAAACCACAAGGCGTTCGACGAGCCACAAAAACAAAGGAATTTTAAGATGAAAAAAACACTACTCGCATTAACACTTACTCTGACTTCTTCTTTTACTATCGCAGATGAAATGGATCATTCAAAAATGGAGCACTCCCAAATGAATGGATCGATGATGAAAGGGATGATGGAAAATATGTCTGATGAAGATCATCAAAAAATGATGGAGAAAATGGATCATGGCTCAATGAAAATGGACCATTCTTCTATGATGAATATGGAAGGCATGTCGGAGGTTGGTATGCCAGCTAAGAGCGCTAAACCTGATAAGGTCGTTCACGTAATGTTAGCTGATGACATGAGCATTACTTTCAAAAAAGAGGTGAAGATTGAACCTAACGATGTCGTACAATTTGTTGTCATGAATACTGGTAAAATCGACCATGAGTTTTCCATTGGCTCAATGTCTGAGCAACTAAAACACCGAGAAATGATGAAAGCCATGACCTCGGGTCACGCGCATGATAGCGGCAGCACAGTAACAGTTAAACCAGGAAAGGCGAAGCAACTACTTTGGCATTTCCATGGTGATAACAACATAGAATTCGCATGCAATATCCCAGGACATGCTGAAGCTGGAATGGTGAAGAGCATCAAAATCTAGTGAGTTGTAAACCGAATAAATAGTGTAAACGGGTTAGGCTGATAAATGGCCTAACCATATATTAAAGAGTCGTTTTTTAACGGTTCTTTTTCTTACAAATTATCGTCTGAGCCCCCACCAAATAAATTTATAAACTCAATTACTTTCATACCCTTAACGGCAAATAATGCATTCGCGTTCTGTATTGTTCACTACGAATCATACCTAAATCTCAGAACGTACTATTATTTAATCTTATTTCTTGATGATATGAGACTAAATGCTTAACCTTAATTTAACCTCGATTAGTTAAGGATGAACCGTGGAAAATCAACCACATTATCTCGATGAGATAAACATTCTCATTGTTGATGACTCCAAAACCTCCTCAATGCTCATAAGGCAACAGATTGTTAGCTTGGGTGTGAAGTACGATGCAATCGAATCAGTCACTTCCTACCAAGAAACAATAAAGGCTGTTGGGTTACGTCATTACGACCTATTGATTATGGACTACCACTTGGAGCAATCCTTAAATGGACACGAACTCACCACACTCTTGTATAAGAATCGACTGATCGACTCCTCAACTGGAGTGCTGATTATCTCGGGAGACTCTAGGCAGGAAACCGTACTAACTTCATTATCTGGTAAGGTTAAGCACTTCATCAGTAAACCAATTAAGACTCAAGACTTACACAACAAAGTCAAAACCATTGTTCGCGAGCGAGAGCTTCTCAACCAAATCGAGCCACTATTAAAACACCCTACTCCACAGCTCACAGGGAAACTGATCGAGTTAGTAGAACAGTTAAACTTCCAAATAAGCTTAGAGTCGAGTTTAATTGACCTTCTCATTCAACATGAACTGTGGGACACACTTGCAGAATATTTAGCGCACTCACAATCATCAAAACATCCTACAAAGGTTTACGCACAAGCTGCGCTCCTTGATATGGAAGGTCGAACTGACGAAGCACTCAAATATTTGTCTGATTATATTGTTCAAAAACCATTATCGTTAAATGTCATGGATTATTTATCAGTGCTTTACGAACAACAAGGTGACACTGAAGAAGCATTACATTGGGCACTTAAATCTTTTGAATTCACGCCGAGTGTCAGCGACAGAGCAATACGAGCGAGCCAACTTTCTGCAAAACTGAACAAGCGTGAATCGGTTATCAAAGTTGGCTATACCTTCGCTAATCACCTTTCACTCGCCGATGGAAACTGGCTACATGCCATTATTGAATATGGACATAGCCTAGAAGCCGTTTACATCAACACCGAACGATTTAGCTCAAAGCGAGAACTGCTTCAGCACTTCAATAACTTTTTAAAAATGGCTGAACAAAGGCTCTTAGGTAACAAAAAAGGCCATCTAATCTCATACCGATTGATGTTTCAAAGCCGCTTATTGCTACACGAAAACAAACTTGAAGGCTCTCACAAAAAGATTCTGCAATGTATTGCACCCTATTACGATAATTTGATGGATTGCCCTGCTGAGATCGCCCACGAAGCGCTATCAATACTCGAATTGTTTGGCGAACTTTGGTTACATAACCACCTTTCAAAAGTTTTACACAAGCAGCTTAATTCCGTGACTAAAACATCAACAGATTTACTGACGACTCTGCCATTTGATGTCGAACACCTGAAAGAATTGTATGAAATTTTGCCGGAAGGCGGCTCTAGAGCGACTGATCTTGAAACGATCGCTATCTACGAAACCATCATTCATCGCTACCCATACTCTACTGAGGCCAAAATTCGATATCTGCATGCCGTAAGGGTTAGCCAAGAAATACCTAACCATAACCCGCACGCACTTATCACAACGCTGTCTGATCTCGAACTACCACCTAACTGGAGTCGTTGGGTGACAAACCTCAAAAAAGTAGGGACGAAAGCAGCACCTCCAGCGCCTTTTTCTGCAGCATTGAATACCTAAAAGGCCCAGCTGATTTATCAGCTGGGCCCTTCACTTTTCCTTATAGACTACTCTACGCAGGGCGCTGTTGCGCATCCAAAGACTTAGCGGTCATGATCCAGTTATTGACGGACTGCGGTGACATCACATCAGATTTCCCTAGTTCATGATCATTCGCTAACGCGAGCTCTGGCGGCACCGCGTCTATTATCAGCTCTAAATCACGATGAGACTTTATCTGGGTTGTAAACACCTCTGCCATCTCTTCACTGTATTCCGCTTTTCTGGCTTTTGCCGATTTCACCAAACCATCGAGTAATACATACCAAGTCGTCATAGGCCCTTGAACTACAGACGCAGATTCGGCAGCTGAATCAATAAAGGCAAATGGTACTGTTGTGATTGGTTGGTTAATTTCCATAGCTGCAAATATCCAATCGGTATCGAAAGAAAAATCATACACAGTAGGCTTGCGCAAAATTTCTTTGAGTACTTCTCTGCCATACAGTTTAAAGGCTGCTTGCGTGTCTTTAATACCTTGATCAAATATTTGTGCGCCGATCATTCTCTGCATGTGACGTAACGTTTTTATTCCTACACCCCAACGCTCTTCTTGCTTCACCAAAATAGAGTCTTTGTGTTTCCGGTTCCCCAACACCACTTGTTGGTTGTCTTCAACAAATGGCGTGACCAATAAGCCCAATTGCCCAAGGTGAACTGAATTATCTGCATCGGTATATACCACGGCATCCGCGCCTTGTTGCAACGCTTCTTCGCACCCAAGAATAATCGCTCCCCCTTTTCTAGAATCATCCGCATGTGCGAGATTTTTAAGCGGGCCAATATCGGTGGGAATGGCTTGAGTTAGCTCAAGAACGCAAATGTTCTGTAATTGATCATCTGGTAAGGTCGCTGCCATTTCTCTAGCAACGTCAGCACTTTGGTTAGGGCAACCATCATCCACTGGGTACAAACGCCAGTTAACCAATGTTCCTTCCGTTACCCAGTTAAGTTGGCGAACTTTAGCGCGTAGAGAGTCTTCACCATTGAGGTTTGCGGAAGACTTGGGGCGTAGGCGGTTTTGTTCTCCCCACATCGCAAACACCACGGCGATATCGCACGCTTTCTTCAACTTAAGTAGGTTTCTTTTTGACTCAACTAACTTTACGGCCAAGCTGAATTCAAGCGGAGTTGATGGTTCAGATGCTAATTCCTTAAGCTCTGCGGTTTCAATCCCTTTAAGGGCTAGTAGCTTATCCGCGAGTAAATAAAGCTTTTCCTGATGGGCATTATCTGTGAGGTCGAAATGTTCGTTCGATGAACTCAGTAGTTCAACGACTTTAGATTTATCTTGGTTCATACTTTATCCCTAGCTTTGACGATAACAATTTTTGCTTATTATCGTTAAAGCTTAGTATGAACCCAGTTTAATACAATTCAGTTTCACATAATTATTCTATTCTCGTGATCCCGAACAATATCAACTACCTACATCGCTTGCCCGCTGTATATTTGAAGTTTCGATAAGAAGCAGTTAATGGTTTAGTAGAAGAGGTATCGAATTCACCCGCCCAGTTCGAAATTTCGGGGTCTGTCGCCCAAACATTAGCCATTACACGAAGTGTTGAGCTTTGTTTAGAAGGAGTAGGATCATATTTACTGTTCAGGACTTTTAATACCGACTCCCCATCAATAAACCATTCGATACCGTCCTTATGCCAATAAATAGCATAATGGTGAAAATCTAAAGAGGCATCAAAGTCTAAAAATACCAAGGTTTCATGGCTATTTTGGTATTCATCGTCGTCGGTCCAAAAATTCATTTGAACCATGTTGGTATTCATCCCTAAAAATTCAATATCTATCTCATTATGAATACCACTACCATTTTTAGGCTTATCATAAGGGCCACTAAACAAGAAAAAAGAGCTAATCACACCAGGTGCTGCAATGGGCTTCATTTCAATTTCAAAACACCCATAAGAAAAAAACTGCTGGCTTCTCAGCTCCCCAGAAACAAATTCGATAGCATTACTTTGTTCAGTGGATTCCTGCCCAGTAAGTGTTATCGACATACCACTCCCGTCAAAGGTTACGGCATCAGACTTCCATACACTTAAAAATGGGAACCCATTTCCCCATCCATCGGCAAGCCACCAATGTTTGGAGTTAAGATCTATTAATGGATCAGAAAAAGATTTCATGGCGAGAACCGGTAGGCTTATTGCGCAAAGCGCTAGCACAAAAATGTGTGCAAAAAATGACTTAATCATAAGTGTGTACTTATTAGCATTAGAGTTATTAATAAGCGTATACAAATACTGATAAATTGCACAATAAAAAGGCAATTTAATTAAGCTAAGGGGCTTCGGGAGCGAAAGAACGACGTTGTACCGCACTGACTCCTTGTGTACTTCCCGCCTCTAAATTCCCTCTATGTATCTGTTTATTTTCAGGAACCTCCCCCTCTGCGATCTTTGGTTCCACTTCCTTAGCCTCAAGCTCATCAATTGTTGCAATCGGCTCTTCTATCGGAGTTGCAATTATCACCACTTGAGTGCTTTTTTCTTCTAGCGGCTCCACTACATCACCTTTTGAGCTCAAGACGGTACTTTCTTGAACCGAATTATCTGGTTTAGCGATGAACGTTGGGTTTGCCGTATAGGATGGAGAAATACTCAATTTCGATTGTGGGTTATACTTTTGATATTGAGGAGACTCTACTTGGGTTTCGATGATTTGAGCTTTAACCGAAGCGCTACTTAACCCAAGGGCTGGCGATCTAAACGAAAAGAATCCGAGCTTGTCTTCCCACACCTCAATAATGGATAATTTTTGCAACCAAGCTTCATCCAAAGTTGCCCCTGAATCACTCTGTTGCATACTCACTTGCAAACGTGTGTTAGCTTGCTCAAACTCATATCGAATTTCTTTCTGGTAAGACTCCCAAGTCGTCCCGCCAAGCAAAAAATAACGAACGCTGTTAGCCCAATATTCATAAGCTATCGCATTCTTGTTTTTTTCCGCAGAAATCGCCGCTAAGCCAGCGGCAAGCCCGGCACTCTTCCACATATTTTCAGTACCGAGTTTACGTTCTTGCGATAGAATCAAGTTACTTTGGCGATGAAAACTGTCAGCAGATTGCGCATACCTGCCCTGCGACAACAGTAAAGTAGGTTTCGTAAGTAAATCGACCGATTGTTTAGTCAGAGCGAAAGCATTAAGTGGAAACAATATGATCAGAACTAACCAAAAGTATTTCATTCAAAGGTCTCCACTAAACAACGACCCGGGTGGTCAAAGCGCGAATTAAATTTCACATCTCGATACTCAATATCTTTATTGGCTTTGTAGAGCTTACCTTGCTGCTTATAAAGCAACGCTTCGAGTATCCCTGCATTGGTTTTTAAGCTGATACTTTTCTCGTAGGCTCCTGAGACTTCATAGCGTCCTTCATACCAGCCGCGTTGAGGGTCATATAGTTCTTTGACTAACGTCATTAACTTGTCCGTATAATCCGTTTTCCATAACGCCCACATTTGAAATGCAGTACGAGACGACACTAACGCTAGCTCGTCATGAGAACTTCCATCTTCAGCGAGGGTGATCCAAGGTGTGCCTAGACCATAAATAGCGTCATAAACGAAGTAAGGTTCACCCGAAACTAAGTGGTCCCCTCTTGCTGTATAAATACGTTCTTTGTCCCAGCGGCTTTCCTGCACTCGATAAATCGAATCCGCCATTGCAGACATGGTTTGGTTAGTATGTTTGGAATCACTAGACTCCGTATCGGTGATTGTGTCCCAGTTAAACTCAAGGCCCATTTGTAAATACGGCGTCGAATACACAGGTCGTAGAACATTGAATACTCTTGGGTCTCTACCATCAAAGAGAATATCGATTCCGTTAATCGTAACGACTTGATATGGCTCTAAGCTCATTGCCTTTTCTGGAACCAATTGCCAATCCAAATAACCGTATGAGGTGTATTCTTCTATACCTAAACGACCTTCTTTATAACGAGTAATTCGACCATTATTGACAGCCCCACCGTAAAGCTCCCCATCATTCCCAACCAATTCACAAAAATTCCAACGCAATACAGCTTTGTCTACATATTCCGAGAATTCGGGAGAGTTGCGTTTAACAATCGACAACACGATCAATAAACGCCCTACATCGAGCGACGACCAACCAATGTCCTGATACTGATTGGCATAATTGACCATTCCCCCATTCTGAGTGCTATATACCTTATTGGGAACTTGTACCGAGCTTAAATCCATTTTGTTTAAAAAGCTCAGCACGAGAGATAAACGCTCGTCATACTCTTTATTGGTAATAAACTCAAACTCGTTTGCAGCGATAAGCGCAATCAAATAGTCGGCGATACCAGACATGTTGGTCGTTGGGTAGTTATCAATATTATTCACTAAGCCAGTCGCGAGCTGAGTGTTATTCTCTATGTACTTCCACGCGGTTGACGCCCACGCCAACTCATCTTCAGACAGATCGCCGTAGCGACCTTGTCTAAAAGCCTGTGACTGATTTATAGCAGAGATACCATCATTGACTCCCTGATAAACCACCCCACAAGAAGTTGTAAGTAAAGCCAAAGCTAAGACAGCGGAACTCTTTAGCACTTAACTCCCCTTGCTACTGTACAGGCGTATATTTTTTACGAGGTAAACATTGGCCTTCATAGCCAAATGGCGACTCCAAGGCTTTCTCCCACAAACTTGGTGCCAGCTTGTCCTTATATGTCAAAAGTTTACCTTGTTGCTTGTAAAGCAAGATCTCCAAGGTGATACCGTTGTTATTAGATGTGAATGTATTAATTAAACCTGTTCCGTTTTCGAAAATACCCTCGTAGAAACCTTTATTTCTATCGTATGCAGTCGAAACATGATCGAATAATAGATCGGTATATTCCGTGTCCCACAACGCCCACATTCCCATCGCACCTTTGATCGCTACCGCAGAAAATTGCGGTAAAAATTCACCTGATTCTGAAATGGTGTTCCAAGGGAAGCCATCGGTATAAATGGTGTCGTATACGAAATATGGGGCACCAGCAAGCTGGTGCTCTGTTCTGGCGGTTATGATACCCGTTTGTTTATAACGCTCTTCTTGTACACGGTAAATTTGAAGTGCAAATTCGGCTATCCAGCCACTACTGTAGTTAGCATCATGAGGTGTTCTATCCTCTGGAAGATCCCAGCCTAATTCAATGCCATCCAGAACATAACTTTCCGTTACTACGTAGCTGTGTGCTTTGAGTTTTCTAGGGTCACGAGTATCGTAGGGAACATCATATCCATAAAGGTTGATTGTAGAGAATGGCTCTGCCATAGCTGCTTGTCTGGTATTGAAACCCCATAATGCAAAGCCTTTCGCTGCATATTCTTCGTAGCCTAAACGGCCCTCTTGAAGATACTGTACCGGCTTACCTTCTTCGAGCAACGCACCAAACATAGTGCCGTTTTCATCAATGACATTACAGAAGTTCCAGCGTAATACTGCAGAGTCAATGCTTGTCGCAAACTCAGGGTAACGTTGCTTCACGATATATAACCAGATCATTAAACGCCCAAGATCAAGCGCAGAATAACCGATTTCACCTGGCTGGTTACCATAGTCCACTTTTGCGGCTGTTTGCGTGTTGTACGCTTTATTGGGTAACTCGCCTTTGAATAAGTCTAATGTATTTAGACTGGTCAAAAAACGAATGAGGCGACGATCGAACTCTTCCTTCTTGATGATTCCTAGTTCATAGGCACTCACCATCCCGGCCAAGTAAGAAGCAGCATCCCACCAAGTAACCGATGGGTAATTATTTACCGCATTAACTAAGCCCGTCGACTCTTGATAGTTATTTTCAAAGTACTTCCAAGCGATTCGAGCCATGTCCATTTCTTTTTCCGTCAACTTACCGTGACGTGGCTGGGGTACATCCCAATGGTTCTTACGTTCTACAATATCGTCTGAAAATTGATCATATTTGTTTCCGCATCCAACTAAAACTACCCCTAACAAACCAACAGTTAAGTAGCGCATATAACAATCCTTTTCTTTTTATTATTATTTTCCTACCGACACTAGAGGGCCATTTTCTATGTACGCGAGCGATTCTAGAACGATCCCATTAGTGTTCGCAGTAATGGCCGTATTGGTTCTTCCATCATCTTCATAACGACCTGAATACCAACCTTTTTCCTTTGAACTAAGCTGAGAAGCTTGCTCAATGAGTAAGTCGGTATACTCCGTTTCATACAATGCATACCAACCAAAGGCAGCTTTCGTTGACAGGGTTTTTAAATGCGACTGATCTTTGCCATCATCAGAGATGGTATTCCAACGCTTACCATCAGAGAAAACCGTGTTGTAAACAAAGTAAGGTGCCTCATCAACGTTATCCTCACTAACTGCCGTAACGATGCCAGTCTCTTTGTATCGTTCTTCTTGCGCTTGATAAATTCGATGAGCAAAGATTTTAGATACACTATCAGCACCAAATTCGATGCCATCCAAGATGTAGGATTCACTAACCACGTAGTTATGCGCATGATACTTAGCCGGGTCACGTCTATCTGTTGGAATATCCACTCCATACACATCAATCATTTCTAGGTAATCGATATACTTCATTGAATTAAATACATCTCTACCCATTAAAGCCAAAGATTTAGACGCGTATTCCTCGTAACCAATACGCCCCTCTTGAACCAACTCAACTTCATCTTTATGGCCAGAAGGTCTTGCTCCATACAAGTATCCTTGGTCGATCATTTCACTCACTTTCCAGTGATTGAGAACATCGTTTACCTGTTTGTTAAATTGCGGATACTGCCAAATTAGAATATTCATAGGAACCAGGATTCGACCTACATCGATCGCAGACCAGCCAATACCGTTTTCTTTTGGGTTGTTTTCGTAATCCACCATCGCCAGAGTCTGAGTGTTGTACGCTTTATTTGGTAACTTTCCATCAACCAATTCAATTCGAGCTAGCGTGGTAAGGGCTTTCTCCATTCTTAAAGTAAACAAGTCCTTCGAAATCACATTAAGCTTCTCAGCTGAAATCAACCCCATTAGATAGGAAGCGGTATCCCACATCGTTGTCGACGGATAACCGTCTACTGAGTTAACAAGCCCTGTGTTTTCTTGGTAGTTATTTTCAAAGTACTGCCAAGCAACATTCGCCCATTCAAACTCTTGAGCGGATAGCACTCGATTTCCTTTATCAGGTATCGAATCTGCTGACTCTAGCGTGAGGTTACCAAGCACCTTTTGTGGTTCATTGTTCTCAAGAGAAAACGCAATAACTAAAGCCGTTGCCAAGCCCAAAATGAATACTATATGGTGACGGGCATTGACCATTGCTTGCTTAAATTCCATATTTTAACTCCTCCGAATCTACTGCTTCTTCCGCGTCTTCTTTTGATGCTGGTGGTGTCCAGAAAGCCGCAGCAATCATTCCCCACATTGCAAGCATGTTGTTAATAATCCAAAATGTATTAAGTACTAAGCCACCAATTGAATAGTTGCCCCACATTCCTGTTGAATGCCCAAACCACGCGTAACCTAAACTGAACAAACTGACGAAGAACACTAAGGCTTGTGGAATCACCAGCTTGAAGAAATTGCCGGTTTGCCTTTCTTTAGGTGTGGTAGGAAATGAAATTTTTCTTCCTCGCAAAACAGTCCAAAGGGCCCGCATATTTACAGGGAAGAAAGATAGGAAATTGGTTTTCCCTTTATAGCCCGCAACGCCCCAAGTACCGATCATCATCGCGATTTCTGCGGTTAAAACGTATGGCAAGAAATGAAGGTAAAACGTCACGTCATAGGCGCTAACCGGTGCTATCGACGTTAAGAAATAAACGATAGGACAAGCCAAGAAAATCACATTCCAAATCGCCGACAAGTTGGACCAAAAACTCGCTCCGTACATCAGTTTCTGCTTGAAGTTTAACCCTTTTCTGAAAATTGGGTTGTCATTCATAAAGATGTCGATTGAGCCGCCAGAGTACTTAAACCTTTGAACGGTCCAAGTTTGAAGATCTTGTGGAGATAACATTTTACTTTCAACTTGCGGGTGACTAACTGATCGCCAACCTCGTTCCGAGTCAGAATGCAAAACAATCGATGTGTATAGATCTTCAGAAACATGAAATTTGTAAGGTGTAAATTCGGTATCGAAAAGGATCTCATTTCTTAAACTAGCTGAAATCGATTCATCCACTTTCTTCTCTTTAGTTAATCTTCTGATCTGCCTTTCAACTTCATCTTGTTCGTTTGTGATCTGTTCTGCGTAAGCACGCAGCGCCGCTTCCATTACAGCTTCACGCCTGTGGATAGAGCCTGCACCACAACAAAATGATGCGTTAGCCCAGTTTCTTCTCCGCTGGATCACGTCATAGAACATCTGAGGGTCATTAACGAATGGATCTTCACCTAATGTCACAGGCCCATAAAACTTTTCGACGCCTTTACCAAATGGTGCAGCCCAACGGCCTAATTTTCGAGTAAGGAACTCGGGAAGTCTCTCACCCTCTGGTAGGTCAAAGAACCATTGTGGAGTCTGTACCCAAGCTACTTTTGGGTCTCTAAAGTAACCTAATGTGTTTTCTAGAATAGTTGGGAATGGTCGAGTATCTGCATCACAAATAACAACGAAATCACCGTATGTTTGTTCCATCGCATTACGTAAGTTACCTGCTTTGAAACCTATGTTGCCATCACGAGATATATAACCAATTCCCATTTCATCGGCCATTGCTTTCATTTCTGGGCGATCGCCATCGTCCAAGATGAAAATATTGATATTGATATCGTGTGGATAGCGGATTTTCTGTGCATCTAAGATACTTAGTTTAACGAGTTCAGGCTCTTCGTCGTAACTAGGAAAAAAGACGTCAACATTTATCGGTCGATCTTCTTCGGTTTCCTCCACGCATTCCGCAATTTTAAATGGGGGGGCTTTTTTTGGTTCATCTTTGACTTTCCAAAGATTAACCGTAAACAAAATAGAACCGATAAAAGCACATGACTCAGCAAATGCCAAAGGCAATGAGAACCACAAAGCGTCGTAATTCAGTGCGAAACTCCAACGCCACCACAAGTACCAAATGCCAAGGGTTAAGTTACAAGTTGCGAAGTACTGGTAAAGTAATTCCCTTGGAATACTGTGAGGCACAGGTTCAGGCGGAACACGATGCTCAAACTGTTTAAAATAGTGGTCCATCAATTATTCTCCCTAGTCATCCTGACAAAATCAGAATAAAAGTAATACTCTTGTGTAGATAAAATTAAGCAGTTTGAGTCGATAAAATAATTTGCTGCATTGACGTCGAATCTAGCTCTTTAGTTAGTAAAAAGGTGTTCTTTTCCGACTCCAAAGACAGTTCAATTTTGTCCATCAAGCTAGAGACAATTAAGAACCCACGCCCAGAAGTAGCCCAAGTACTTTCATCTTCAGGGTCGGCCTCGACAAACTCTCTCGACAGTTCTTTATCAAGATCCGCTTGGCTCATTGCGTCTCCCTGATCAGAAACACGCATCGTCATGATTCCTCTGTCACCCGAGTGATTAAAAACACAACTTAGGCCGATAGGTTTGCCTTCCTGATAGTGGTACGCGTGAATAAACGCGTTATTCACCATCTCTACGACACACAGCTCCAACTGAGTAACAAGACCAGCTGGCATCCCCAAATCTAACCAATATTGATTGATGTCTTCAGATGCCAAGCGTGATGCTTCAAGTGAACTGTCATACTCCTTGTTAAATTCAGATAGGACTTGTGTATTCATTGATTGCTCCAGAATTTAGTTACATGGCGTTTAACATGTCAGAAACACGCTTTTGCGAAGCACTGCATCTTAAGTTGCTCCATTTAACGTCATTGCGTGTTCGCCCATCGTGGTCGATACAGTAGTTACCAAAGATTGTTTGATATTCCACTAATGCATTCTCATGTAGCCTGATATAGTCGAAAATTAGTGACTCTTTCACCGTGCTCGTCGAATCCAGTACACAGTTAGCACCAATTAATGCCGGACCAATAATTTCTGCTCCATCTTCAATTTTGCAGCCGCTACCTATAACTACTGGGGGTTCTATATCGCATTTATCGAGATCGACTACAGTATTGATACCCACCCATACTCCAGCACGTACTTGCGTACCTGGAATGCGATATCCCGGAATCTTTCCGTCGAGAATATCTTTCGTCACATCCCAAATATCGGTAATTTGGCCCACATCCAGCCACTGGAACTTCATATCAATAGCGTAGAAAGGGATATGAAGCGCGACGAGCAGTGGGAATAGTTCACTCCCAATATCAAACTCACCTTCTTTTGGAATGTAATCAAAAATAGCTGGCTCAAAGATATAGATACCGGTATTGATTTGATTAGAAAGTGCATCTTCTTTCTTCGGCTTTTCTTGGAAACTGGTAACTCGACCGATTTCGTCAGTAACGACAACGCCATACTTTTCGACTTCATCTTCAATGACTTTCTTAGTGACAATAGTCGCTATTCCACCGAGCCTTTTATGCTGTTTGACTGCCTCTGTTAAGTCGACATCGACCCAAGCATCACCACAAACAACAACGAAGGTTTCATCGAAAAAACCTGAAAATTGCTGAACCTTTTGCATTCCACCAGCAGAACCAAGAGCTTGGCTAATGTATTCACCGTCCTGCATTTTCCCTTCAAAAGAATATGAAAGCTGTACATCAAAGTGGTGGCCATCACCGAAATACCCTTCGATCACTTCCGCTAGGTGGCTCGTGTTAATCACTATCTTGTTAATGTTGTGATGGGCAAACAACTCAATCATGGACTCCATCACAGGCTTACCCAAGATAGGAATCATTGGTTTTGGAATAGATTGCGTAATTGGCCTAACGCGCGTGCCTTTACCCGCAGCTAGAATCATCCCTTTCATAACCCGCTCTCCTAAACTGCAGTCGCTAACGCATCTTCCACGCTGTCGTAAGTCTTAATCAAACGATCCATTCGCGTTAATTTGAGCAGATCGAGTACTGGTTTTTGAGCACTAGCAACACTAATTTGCTTATCTCTCAAAAGTTTATAAACGCCCATGACAGCACCAAGACCACTGCTATCCATAAACTTCACATTACCAATATCCAACACTAGATTAGGTGAAATTTCGTTCATTACAGTTTCAATTTGAGTGCGGAACTCAGGGGCTAACTTGGCATCAAAGCGTTCTTCATTTATTTGAAAAATTGTGCTGTTGCCTTGTTTACTAATCTCATATCGCATTGATTATCTCCTTCTATTGAGCCTTTCCATTCGGCGACGAGTACACTGACATCGTCGTCAAAACACTCAGATTTTTGCCAGTCCCTAACGGTTTTAACAACAAGTTCGGTTTGTTGCTGAGTCGGGTAACGTTTAACGGCTTCGATTGTTTTTTTAAGCCCTTCTTCAGAGAACTGTTTGGTTCCCATTTCGGCTTCAGTGATACCGTCTGAGTAGAACCAAATTTTGTCACCTGGCTCTAATTGGACGATAGATGATTGGTATTCAACAAAATCAAAAGCGCCGACAACGAAGTTATCATGACCGATTAATTCTGCATTTCCGTGTTGGCTGTGATACCAAACCAAAGGCGGATGACCTGCACAACAGTAGGACATCAATCCGGTTTGGGTATTTAGCACTGCATAGATCATGGTGAAATACAGCATATTGTTTTCACCACTGAGATAAATTTCATTAAGCCTTGCGATGACATCTTCTGGCGCACATATTTCTATCCCATCCGGTGTTTGTTTAGACACAATAGACGCGCTGCCAGACACGACAGACAAGCTTTGCTGAACGGAAAATGACATCAGTGCTGAAGAAACCCCGTGCCCTGCCACATCTAGTAAATAAAAGGCGACGTGATTTGGATCAAGCTGCATATAACCCAGCATATCGCCACCGATTTGGGCACTAGGAATGGAGATATAGCTCAGTTCAACGCAAGAGAAGGTTTTGTTTTTTGGGAGTAAGTGATGAATAAGATCGCTGGCTGAATCAAGATCTTTTTTAATCGTATCGTAAGCTTTATCAAGCTCGTTGTTTTTCGCTTCCAATTCATTGTGCAACGCTAGGTTTCGAAAACCCGCTCGAATTCTTGCATCAAGTTCATCAACCGAAGTCTCTTTATCAACGAAATCGTCAGCGCCTGCATCAATGCCATTAACTATGGATTCTTTGTCATTATTTGCTGACAACAATACAAAAAATATGTTTCTACCGTAGGAAGGTGCTTTAAGCGTTTTGCAGAGTGTCACGCCATTCATGCCCGGCATGATCCAATCGCTTAATACAAACTGGATACTAGTGTGTTTTTCTAAAACAGTTAGGGCTTCTTCTCCACTAGTTGCCGTCGTAACTTGGTAGCCACGCTTTTTTAGGACCGAGCTCATATAGATGAGCATAGTCCGGTTGTCATCAACCAGAAGAATCTCTTTCATCCCTAACCTTTTATTTTTTATTTGTTTTCACTGACGTATGAAAGCAATTTGTTTAATATTAGATTAGACTCATCCGGTAGCAATGCAAATAGTTTCTTAACTACTCAATATGGCTCCTTCTACTATCGTGCGCAAGTTAACATTATGACCTTCTGTTTATTGTCAGATTTCACATTTAAACACCGCTTAGCTCTTGTTATCGCTTCGATTTCATGGAGTTCTTCGGTCTATCCCGATGAATTTCATGAACAATCGGGAAAATATGCGAGCCAATCCAACTCAAACAGCATCACCACAAGTTCATTAGCAAAAAAAACAGAAGAGGAACCGACCGATGCCGATCTAATTTGGGAAGGAGTAACGAGCTCTTTTGCATTCCCTATTCAAGAATTAGAAGAACGAGACTCTTGGTATGATGGTTTAAGCGGTAATGTAGGGTTTAATTTACCAATTGCGCAAAGCGAAGCCGCGAACCTACCGCCCGGCAGTACGAGCGGGCCAACTAACTACAACACAACCGCCACACTATCTCTTAAGTACACCATTGCAGGCAGTTGGTTTGTCTCAACAAGTTTTTATCACTATATAGATGATGAACAACAGCAAGCATGGAACCCGGATTTCACTTATGTATTTGGCTACAGTGACTGGCGCCCCTATACATTTAGCTTGGTTTACTCCAATTATGGTGGGAACCGATTCTCGCCAGAAGCCGGTGGAAATCGAACCGAATTCAATCAAGGAACGTGGGCATTAGGCTGGAAATTTCCTATAACGTCTCCTTTAAAAGATTGGTTAAGCTTTACTGAAGATGGTGCAATTGGCTGTCAAGTTGACTACAACCTTACCCCTGAGTTCTTTGATTTAAACTCCGTTTCCTATAAAGAGAATCATCAAACCGTCAGTTTGGGCTGCAAATATTCTATTTTTGGGAATTGGTATATCAACGGAACCGCGTTTTACTATTTTGACAAATCGCAGCAACAGCCGTGGAACCCTGATTACACCTACGGTTTCGGCTACTTCGACTGGCGACCGGGCACCATCACTTTGCAATATAACAATTATTCTGGGAATCGCTGGAACAAATCACAACGTGGTGAAGGTACCGGAAGGTTCAAAGATGGGGCCATTACTTTAGCGTTCAGCTTCTCATTTTAAGCATTGATTTTGTTATAGAAATCAACTTTCATGACAAACATCTCCTAGACGTCTAACCTATAGATACAATAAAAAATATGAAACTGGCATCATAAATGCAATTTGCATATCAAGTTTCACAAATCGTTTAACGTCAATGGCTAGGAGAAATAGTATGAATGGAACTAAACACGATGACACCATTATCGGCACATCTGAAGATGACTCTATTAACAGCCGTAGTGGTAATGACCAAATTTCAACACTAGCCGGCGATGACTTTGTTGCGGCTGGTGAAGGTAGCGACCACATTATTGCAGGTGCAGGTAACGACACAGTATTGGGTGATGTGGAATATCCTGTTGAGTCGGAAACGCCTGCCGAGCCGAGTACTGATGATTCTTGGGGCTCCGCTTATACCGTTTACGAATTTGACTGTAACGCCAACCCAGAGCAAGTAGAACATAGTGTTAAGCTTGGTGGATATGCGGTTAACCAAATGGTTCAAACTACTACTACTGTGGGCGGGCTTGCGAGTGATTCGATAGTCACAGTCCAACTTACCGATAACTCCGGCAACATCATTTCAACACAAACCGCAACCGTAGATGTGAACGGTCAGATCAATCTTGATTTAGACATTCCGGAATCTGAACTTTCTAGTGATGGCTCAGTCATCATCGAATTGTTCGACGCCAACGACCAAACCATTACTGCTTTCGATAATTTAGATGTACAAGTTAGAAACATCTACAACGATACCATCGAAGGCGGCACTGGCGACGATATTCTAAAAGGCCAACAAGGTGATGACACCATATACGGTGGCGAAGGTAACGACTTCTTAGACGGCGACATCAATAACGATACCCTTCATGGGGGAAGCGGTGATGACGTACTCGTTGGCGGAAACGGTGACGACGCCCTGTACGGAGACACGGGCGCAGATACCCTACTCGGCTCTGATGGTGATGACGTTCTCTATGGTAATGAAGGCGACGATCTCCTAATGGGGGAAATAGGTGACGACGAACTCCATGGTGGCAAAGGTGCAGACACCTTGATTGGTGATGATGGTCAGGACTCACTCTATGGTGGAGAAGGTAACGATAAGTTATTCGGCGGTAAAGGTGACGACTTAATCAAAGGCCATGTCGGTGATGATGAGATTCACGGTGAAGAAGGTAATGACAACATCGAGGCGGGTGCAGGGAATGACTTTGTACTAGGTGGTGCTGGTGATGACGTTGTAACCGGTGACGAAGGTAACGACTTGCTACTTGGTGGTGATGGCCAAGACCAACTTTCAGGCGGCCAAGGTCACGACACGTTGGTGGGTGAACTCGGTAACGACCAACTACATGGCGGTGAAGGTAACGATACTCTTTATGGTGACTCTGGAGACGATACGCTTATCGGTGGTTTTGGAGACGACCAGCTATTCGGTGGTCAGGGTAGCGATGTCATTGAAGGCAATGAAGGGAACGACGTCATACATGCTAACGAAGGTGACGACATCATTGATTCCGGTGCTGGCGACGACACCATTTTTGCAGGTTCGGGTAATGACTCAATCACTACCGGCGGGGGTAGCGATACGATTTTTGGTGAGTCTGGCGACAACACTATCAATTCCGGTATTGGTGACGACACGATCTATTCCAACGAAGGTGACGATGTTATCCATACTGGTACTGGCGCAGATACCGTATACGCAGGCGCTGGTGAAAACGAAATTCATACTTACAGCGGTGACGATATCGTTTATGCCGACTCGGGAGGTGACCACATCACCTCCGGTGAGGGACATGACACGGTTTATGCTGGCCACGGAGATAACACTATCGTAACCAGCGACGGTAATGATCACGCTTATTCAGGCTCAGGTAACGACCAAATTACTCTAGGCGAAGGAGACGACAAAGCGTTTGCTGGCGCTGGTGTGGACACCATCATCGCGGGCGAAGGCAACGACCAAGTCTATGCTGGTGATAACAACGATACTGTACAAGGCGTTAGCGGCAACAATTTACTGTTTGGTGAAGGTGGTGACGATACCCTTGTCGCTGGAGAAAACGCCAGTGAACTATACGGCGGAACGGGGAATGACACTCTAACTGGCTCAGTCGAGGGTGACAAACTGTCTGGTGGTGCGGGAAATGACCAAATCCAAGCTGGTTTAGGTGACGATGTTGTATTCGCAGGTGCTGGCCAAGATAACGTCCAGACTGGCCAAGGCAATGACACTGTATTTGGCGAAGCCGGCAATAACACCATAGATACAGGCACTGGCGATGACACGGTTTATGGTGGTACTCACGAAGACACAATCACATTAGGTGCAGGTAATGATGTCGCGTATTCAGGTGATGGCAGCGACACAATTGATGGTGGTGTCGGTGACGACCATATTGATGCAGGTAGCGGCAACGATTTAGTACAAGGCGGACTAGGAAATGACGCACTATTTGGTGGTGATGGTAACGATGAATTAATTGGTGGCGAAGGTTATGACTTCATCGCCGGTGGTGCGGGTGATGACCTCATTCAAGATGACGGTAAAGATACAATACTTGGTGAACAAGGCAACGACACACTGATTGCCGCAAGCACTGGTAGTCATCAAATTTATGGTGGCGAAGGCAACGATACGCTAATTGGTAGCGACGCGGCCGACACGCTTTATGGCGGTGCAGATGACGACACCATTACGGGTGGAGCTGGTAACGACCAACTGTTTGCAGGTGCAGGCGTAGACACTATCAATAGTGGTACAGGTGACGACACTGTTTACGGTGAAGCGGGCAAAAACACCATTAACTTGGAAGAAGGTAAAGACACTCTTTATGGTGGTGCAGGTTCAGACATTGCTTCCGGCGGCCAAGGGGACGATACCTTATATGGTGGTGCGGGCAATGACACCTTATCTGGAGATGCCGGTGTAGACCTAATCGACGGCGGTGAAGGCTCTGACACCATCTCGGGTGGCGTAGGCGCCGACCTTCTATTCGGTGGCGACGGGCACGACTCAATATCAGGTGGTGCAGACGACGACCAACTTTACTCAGGTAAAGGTAATGACTCACTAGCTGGCGGACTCGGTAACGATCAGCTTGTCGCTGAAGGCGGCACCAATACCCTATCCGGTGATGCTGGAGATGACATATTACTTGGTGGTAGCGGCAGTGACACTCTACTGGGTGGGCAAGGTAATGACTATTTAGAAGACAGTTCTAATTCCAACACCATCGACGGTGGCGAAGGTAACGATAAGATCGTCGCATCTGGCGACAATAACACGCTTCTCGGCGGCGCTGGTGAAGACGAAATCACTGTGACAGGTCAAGGCTCAGTGACTATTGATGGGGGTGACGATAACGACACCATCACTGTTCAAAACACTTCAAGTGATATTAATGGCGGCGCAGGTAACGACACAATCACAGTGACAGCTGGACAGGCGGTCGTTGATGGTGGCGAGGGCAATGACACTATTAAGACAGCTTCCGGTGATGACCAGCTACAAGGCGGTTTAGGTGCAGACAGACTAGAATCTGGTTCTGGTAATGACACTCTAGATGGCGGAGAAGCCAACGATAAACTTTATGCGGGTGACGGTAACGACCAACTACAGGGTGGAGCCGGTAACGACCAAGCATGGGGGCAAAGTGGTGATGATACGCTTTCTGGAGGCACGGGTAACGATTACCTTTCAGGTGGTTCTGGTAATGACCTACTAAAAGGTGATGAAGGTAATGACACGTTAAAAGGTGATTCTGGCACTGACACGCTATGGGGTGGCGAAGGCGACGACAAACTATACGGTGGAGGCGGTTCAGACGTCCTATACGGCGAACAAGGTGCAGACAAATTATTTGGGAATGGAGGCAACGATATGCTTTATGGTGCAGATGGAGACGACACTATATCTGGCGGCTCTGGCGAAGATTACCTGTCAGGCGGAAAAGGGGATGATACGCTTTCTGGTAATGATAATGCTGACACCTTAGACGGCGGCCACGGGAATGACCACTTAACTGGTGATAAAGGCGATGACACACTCTATGGACAAACCGGTAACGACCTTTTAGATGGTGGCGAAGGTGTCGATAGACTGTTTGGCGGTGCCGGTAATGACCAACTTGTATTTGATTCCAGCGAACTAAATTCTGGTTCGAATAACATGGTTCATTTCAGTGGTGGTGCCGACTTTGATGTATTGCTTGTCGGAGACAATGCTGATGGTCAAATGATCGATATGACTCAAACCGCGTTCCAAGAGCTGGAAGGGGTGAAGATCAGTTCAAGTGATACTGAACTTTCCATCGCATTAGACAAAATTGCCGCTAACAACACCTCGGGCGAAACTTCTGGTCAATTTGTTTGTACTGGCGCTTCGACCTTAGATCTTACGGGTTGGGGTTGGAACCTAACGGAAAGCCACATGCAGATGAATGGCTCACTACAAGACATCTACGAAGCGAGCAACATCGATACCGGTGCGCTATTTGGCTACCGTTTCGAGAACGATGCAGGGCAAGAAGTCGTTATCTGGAGTGAGCTTGATAGCGGTAGCATCAACTTCCCAGAATCAAACGATGTTTAGATATCGTTGACCCAGCAAAAAGCCCGCGTAATGCGGGCTTTTTAGGTTCATGAACCGACTAAACAACGTGAAGAACCTTATTCAACAAACCTTAACCGTTCAAACTAAGTCTCTTAGTTAATCAGCTAGAAGCAATACCAGCGGGTTGCGGCATTCACCTGCGCGAGCTTTCAAGACAAATTAGTTTTCCAGACACAGCTCTCTAGTTTTGCGACTTATCATTGCATCATTAGAAATGACAAATTGGTAATAGTCTTTATTCATGTCATGTTGAGTAATGTAAGTCCTCATATGACTTAACATGCTCTTGGCCTGCCCATAGCGCTCCAGATACGCTTTATCACAGGTATTGACTACATCTAAATTCACTTTCAAGGACGCGAAACTCGACATAAGCTCATCAACTCTCTTGATGTTTTGTTCTTTAAGCGCGTTGGTTGAATACTCTCCTTCTAGCAAACTTTTTTGCTGGGCAAGCTCATCTTGACTTAATTTAGCAAGGCGTTGTTTTTCTAGCTCCATTTGGCTGATGACTTCTTCTCTCGCCTGCGTAGTAGCCTGCTTTTGAGCAATGTATTCTGTCCGATATTTTTTCTCGGACCTTTGCGCGTACCTTAGCTGTTTGGTGAGATCCGAAATCGTCTTCTGTTGCTGAGTAACTTGGTGGGTCTTCAACTCTATCTCTTTTTGATAACCGACAAGTAAAGTCTCATACTGCTGATTCTTATCTAATATTTCACTATTCAGCTGATTGATCGTCTGTTGGCTTTTTTCCTGATTTTGCAATAGTTCGGCTTGGGCTAGATTAAGTTGCTCCTGAGTTTGAATGACCACGTAACCCAATGCCCCACTGCCAATCAAAGACAACGCTAACACGCTGTATACCAGACCATTTTTTCTTTCACGGGCAAACATTAATAGGACTCCTTCATCACTTTATCCTTAGAGCCATAGCACTTATGAGTGCAGTGAGGGCAAAAATACGCTCGGCTATCCACCTTCTTTTCACAATGAGGGCATTGTTTATGTCGTCGATCGTGGCTCAGTAACAACAAGATAAAACCAATGGGCCCAAACACATATCCCAGTAAAACGCCTGCGACGATATTTTTCTTCCATATCCCTACGAGCGTACTTAAAACCAAAAAGAAGGCATAAAACCCCAACCAAAACGTCATCGAGTATTCCATTACGATTCCCTCATAGAGCGTGACAGCCCATCACTAATAGGACCTATCAAATAATCCCAAAGCGTTCGTTCTTCAACTAAAATAAGGACCTCAGTCAGCATTCCAGGGTATAATTCAACGGCTTCCAGTGAAGTCAGCGCCTCTTGATCAAACTTAATTTTCACGAGATACCCCTGATCAGATTGATCGTTATTTCCTTGAGTCACTCTATCTGCAGATATGTGTGTTACTTGTCCAAGAACTGGAGGGACACGTCGAGAGCTGTACGCTGTTAACCGAATTCGGGCATCTTGCCCAAGGCGAACAATATCAATGTCTTTCGGCGGAACAATCGCTTCCACGATTAGCTCATCCTCTATAGGTACAATTTCCATTAGAGTTTGCCCAGGCCTAACTACCCCGCCCACACTCGATGCATTCAAACCAACCACTTTACCTGCGTATTCACTTTTCATTAGGATGTGAGAGCGGACATCCTCGGCAGCTTTCATCAGCTCATGAATATCACGTAATTCTTCTTCAACGCTTTTTAACTGCTGAGCGTAGCCTCGCTCAAAATCTAATACCTGACTCAAATACGTTTGGTGTAGTGTTTGGAGTTCACGTTTGGAAACATCAATAGCGACGGAGATCTCGGCTAACTCAGCTTCGATTCTCGCGTTATGTCGCTTCAGTTCCAGCATACGTGTTTTAGAGACATAACCTTTGGCGACTAACCCTTCGGTCATGTCTATTTCTTGTCTAACCAAGTCAAGCTGTGAGCTGATCGCTCGTTTCTGAAACCCATTACCTTTGATTTTTTCTTTAAACAGAGACACTTGTTGTTGATATTGAGAATCAACCAATTGGTGTTGAAGTAGAGCTTGCTGGAACTGAACTCGTTCACTATCTAACATAGGTCTGATAGTAAAAATGTCTTGTTCATTGTTCAGTTGCTTATCCCAGGTAATTTCTTCACTTTTGTCCAGCAATGCCACTAAGCGAGCTTGCTGAGCCAAGAGCGAATAATGACGATACAGAAATCGCTTATAGTCGGCTTCTGCCCGGCTATCGGCTAACTCCATAAGAGGCTGCCCGACTTCAACGAAGTCCCCTTCCTTAACGAAAACCTCTTTGATCCATCCACCTTGTAAATGTTGAATTTGCTTCCGTTTACTTTCCACAACCACGCTACCCGGAGCGATAGAAGCAGAGCTAAGAGAGACATTCATAGACCACGCTAAAAAACCAACAACGGAGGTCAGAAATACGCCAGTGCCAAATAAAATCAGGCTTTTGGTACTAAATGCAGATTCCATGCTGCCTCCCTATTTCATTGCTGCGGTAGCAGTTTTACGGACAGGCGCAGGGTTCTCGACGTGTAACCCCAAGAATTGTTCACATGTACCCGCTTTTTCGATCTTTCCATCTTTCAATTCAATGACCCAATCCATTTGCCTTAAGAAGCCCGGGCGGTGGCTTATCATGACCACGGTAATACTATTCTCTTTACAGTATTGAAGGACAATCGCTAACGCCGTTTCTCCTTCTGGATCTAAATTAGAATTTGGCTCATCAAGAATAAGCAAACGCGGATTTGAGTAAATTGCCCGCGCTAAACCAATCCTTTGTTTTTGCCCTCCCGACAACAAAACACCACCCTCGCCAATATACGTTTCATAACCTTCAGGTAAGGACATGATCAATTCATGAATACAAGCCAGTTTTGCAGCATGAACGACCTTCTCATCATCATTCTCAGTGAATCGAGATATGTTCTGTTTCACTGTTCCCGCCAGCAATCCAACATGCTGTGGCAGGTAACCGATATATTGACCAAACTGGTTAAGATCCCACTTTTCAATGGTCGCTCCGTCAATCATGATTTCACCCATAGATGGTTGGTGGATCCCCATGATCATGCTAACCAGTGTCGATTTTCCTGAGCCCGAATTACCCATTACCGCCAAAGCATTACCTGCACCTAATTTGAAATTAATGCCCTGTAACGTTGGAGTTTGCCTACCACTGAGTTTCAAACTGACATTGTTAAACTTCAGTTCCCCTTTGGGCTTAGGCAGCAAAGTTTTAGGGTGTGAAGTGGTTACTTCGCTAGAAGCCTTTAAACGCCTCCATGCATTGTATGCTGCGTACCAAGACTTCCATCCACTAACTGCCTGTTCAAAAGGACTAAGCACTCGTCCCATTAGAATTGAGCTTGCGATCACTGCTCCGGTTCCAACTTGCTGCTGAAGAGCCAAATACACACCAACCGTTAACACTAAAATTTGCAGTAACGTACGAGCATAACGGCTGATCGTCAGGAGTAATCCAGTGCGTGAGTTCACCTTCCATTGAAGCTCTAATACTTGAGCATTCTTTTTCTGCCATGTGGAACCAATATCGTCACTCATCCCCATTGCTTTAAGCGTGGGTGCATTTCTTAGAAAATCATTGAGTTCCATACTAAGTTGGAAGCTGGTTTTCCTATCCGATTCGCTCAGCTCTTTGCCACCCAACGTCATTAATGCCGCCAAGATTGAAAAGATCACCACACCTGCAAGTGCAACCAACCCGATATAAGGATGGAAAAAGAACAATAAAATGAGGAATACAGGCGTCCACGGTAAGTCTAAGATTGAGGAGGTTGACGGCGATACTAAAAAATTCCGCAGCACCGCAAGGTCTTGCATAGGCTGCTTTTCGATTCTATTTGAACGTGATGAATTGGTAATACTTTGGGAAAGCAAGTCACCGCTTAAGCTGGTATCAAGCTTTAACGCTGAACGCTGCAATAGCATGATACGAATATGTTCGAGTAATGCCTGAGAGGTAATTAGGAATACTGTGATCGCCAATAAAGCAAATAAGGTGTCTTGACTGGCGCTACTCATTACTCTATCGAAAAGCTGTAAGCTATAAACGGGGACAGCTAGCACTAACACGTTGATTCCACAGCTGAATAAAACAGCCGCCCAAACTTCCTTTTTAACCGCATTAAAGTGTTGTTTTTGCTCTATCACTAGCACCACCAAGCAAATTTAGTTGCATATAAATATACAACTAATTGTAGCTGAGTAGTAAGCAATATGTTGCTTAATGATTTATATGTAAATGAGCAAGAGTTTTTCTGTGATACTAGACGTCATTCAGTCCGAAAAAATACCGAAAGTGTTCAGCACGTAATACGAAAAAATTAGCACAAGTCATACATGCGGCTAATTTTTTGTCCTGTAGCAATTTTGCGGTGGCTTTCTTTAATTACCCAGTTGATTGGGTTTCGGACCCAAGGTTGAGGGTCATCAATAGGAAATTCGTTGATCGACCGCAACGCTCTAACGTTGAGACCCAACTCTTCACAAGTTTGAATGCAGCGAGCAGCATGCCAAGACTGCGCTACCACCAGCACCTTATTGCCGCTGATGATGTCCACCACCGTCTCTGCCACATCTGCAGTGGTTTGATATTGCTGACTATCAATACTTATATGGTCAATATCAGCGATATGCTGAGCAATTTCCTGCTGAGCAAATAGACTTAAATCGGGGGCAAGATGGTGAATATTTCTTAGCGTATCGGCCAAACGAATGTTCACTAGCGAGCTATCTCCAAAAGAGAAAGCGATCACCGCATCGAGATCATCAAGTTTGCCAAAATCTTCGATACATAAAGGTTCAGTCGCTAGATACTGTTTCACTAAAGTTTTTGATTGCTCAGTCAAAGAGTAAGACGCACAAGCATAGTTGAACTGAGTGTCTGAAAAGGAAGGTGCCTCTTCTAAAGGAAGGCTATGAGAGAACCCATAAGAATCAAGAAAATCTAAAAAGTTGCGCATAACAAAAAATCTCAGCAAAAAACCGTAAAAAATTAAGCCAAAACTTTCGTTGTTATACGTTCATTTAATATCGAATCGACAGTAAGTTCAAGATTATTGTGTTAATTATCAGCAGATAATTATTGCGGAATGCTTATCAAGTAATTCACATCGTTAGACTCGCTTTTGATAATTCATGTATTATCATTAACTTAGTCAAAACAATATGAGTACAGTTGCTTTAATGGCATTCCCCTCTAATACCTTTCGTTCATTGCTTAACTTGGCGCTAAGCTCAACCTTTTTAGTTGGGACTTATTCTCATGCCGAAGAAGTAAGCTTTTATGGTCAACGAGGCGTTGTACTCAAGAGTGAAACTACAGAACCTAAAATCGAGTTTCATAGACGCGCCATCGCCCCACCGATAACCCCTACCGAGACCATTGAGCTCGACGCCATAGAACACAAAGTCGCTTCAGAGTCACTCCTTCAAGTGAGTAGCGACGCTCAAAAAGATAAGCAAGAAGCCCGAGATCTTACAAGAAACGAACTTTTGCTCGCGAAGAAGGCACAATTTTATATTGAGCAGAGCCGACAAGCGAACACCGGATTATGGGACTCGGTAAGAGGCTACCCGCACACCACAATGTGGGATGTCGCAAGTGGTATAGGAGCAACGTTAGCGCTTGAAGGCATAGGATTAAGAAGTTCTGAAGTCACACTTCATGAGCTAACTCAAACTCTAGAATCTCTAAAGAAGTTACCTCTGTATCAGAACCAGCTTCCTAATCGGGAATACAGCACCAAAACCGGCTTACCTTCAGGCAGGCTTAGCCAAACCCCTAGTAATGGGAATGGATGGTCAGCACTTGATATTGGCCGCTTGCTCATTTGGCTAGATATTCTGAAAGTAAAACACCCTACACTCGAAGAAGATGTCGACGCAATCATAAACAGCTGGGCACTTGAGCGTGCAGTGAAAGACAACACTTTATATGGTACTAAGCTTTATAAAGGACGCGAATACTATCGCCAAGAAGGTAGGCATGGATACTTGCAATACGCAATCAAAGGCTACCAGCTGTTCGGGTATAACATTGATAATTCAGCAGCCGAGCCGTTCTTAGATCCTGTCTTAATTAACAACATCGAAGTCATAAAGGACAATAGGAATGTCCCTTTCTTTACCAGCGATCCATATGTATTAGGAGCGATAGAGTTCGGCATCGATCCAGAATGGAATCAGTTACAAGACATCTACGATTTACACAAGAATTTCTGGCTAGAAAACAAGGTATTGGTTAGCTACGGTGAAGATGCGATGAATAAAAATCCGTGGTTCGCTTACAACAATATTTACTATTACAAGAAGCCGTGGACAAGTGTTAGCCCTAGTGGCAAAACGATTGAAAACCCTCAACAACTCAGCCACAAAGTTGCCTACGGTTTTAGTGTTTTATTTGATGATGAATTTAGCCACGCCCTAGCGGAAGAAGTCACAACGAACAGCTTGCAGTTTCGTAGCATTTCCACCGGCGTTTATGAAGATGGTGGGAACAACACCGCCTTCAATATCAATACAAATTCTTTAATATTAGTTGCGCTTTGGTATCGGAGTTTAGGTGACCGGCCGATTCTCTAAGACTCCAAATATTCCCTCAATTTTAGATGCACCCAACGATTCTTAAGTCGCCAATTGAAGCTTTTTACCGATTGAAACTTGGAACCAGAGTAAGGCCTCAGTCCAGATTCTCTCTGTACACAAATTTAATTCTCATTTGATCTTTGCCACTAATTACTCATTCGGCTCAATGCGCCAATAACTAGAGCTCTAAAGTTAGGGAGGCTTGGGTAGATATCCAACCGCTGTCCGTTTGGTACGGAGTAACTAAAAGAAACAGAATCAACCAACTGTTTAAACTCAATCCCTTTCTTAGATACAAAACAGGCTTTATCTTTTAAGTCCAAGTTCTCTAAGCTTTGTAGGTCATCTCGACTCAAAACAAGGTCGTAATTTTTATAATCAAAGTCTAGGTGAAACAGCACATTTTGATTGTCTATCAATTCATACTTCGAGCAATCTCGATACATAGTAACCTCTCCTACCTTCTGCTATATAAAGTCGCGCCTTTTCATCGTTGATCAAAGCGCTTGATATTTTTATTTTATTAATCAGTAAGTAACAAACCTACTCCATTTTGGGCACACATAACTTCTCTACTCCAGATTGGTGAAATAGGTCGTAATCAAGCCTACGTCGTCCACTGGAACGGCTCTAGATACATCTAAGAAATTTCATTCGAGTATTAAGAATAGTCACCAATTTCAAATAGTCATTCCTACTAACGATGTAATTTCATTTACATACCAACGTACTGAGACACTTACAGCAACCTAACTCCTCGTACCAAAAAAATCACGCGGCTAACTCTCCAATTTTGCTACAAATCTGCCAACTCGATTAGTAAGTATCCACTATCAAAATTCCGAAAAAATATTTTCAGATAATCGGTAAATAATTTTGATCTCACACTTCTCGAAAGTCAGCTAAACAAAATCGGTGAAAAGGTTATTGAATTGAAAAACCTGGTAGAACCCGTCGTAAATAATCCCCAAACGACAAAACGAAAAAAGCCGCTTAACGTATGACTATCAATACGTTAAGCGGCTTTCTATGTTATTAAAGCATGAAATTACTTCTTCAGTTGCTCTTTAGCAGCTTCAACTTTTGAAAAGTCCAAACCAAGTTCTTCTACTGCTTCTTTAATAAGTGCTGGGTTCTGCATTACCTGAGCCATTAACGCCTGAAGCTTCTCTTGAGGTAAGCCTAGTTGGCTAATTGTCGCCATTGCAGCCAACGGGTTTTCCGTTAACGTTTTGAAGATCTCGTTGATCTGAGCATCGCTGATATTGTTCTCTTTCAAGATCGCTAGAATTGGATTCATCACACTACCTTTTTACTACAAACTTAAATTAGTACTGAAGTCTAACATTTGGCAAAGCGTGATTATACCCGCAAGGTAAAAGGGCTTTGCCGAGCGTATAAAACGCGAGCAAACTTGTTTCCAATAGTCAGCGCAAGCATAGGTAAGGTGTTCGACCAAATAGCGTTTCGGTCATGGCTTCAAACATTATTTAAAGCAAAGCACTTTACTTATATTCAAGTAAAACACAAAATGATAGTGATTTTCATTATCAACCATAAGATGTAATGTGGCATAAACTAAGTCAATTTCTCCTATTGTGCTTCCTAATGTTTGCCTTGAGCTACTGGGGAACCACCTTAATAAAGAATCACGAGTATTGGGGATACCAACAACATAAGGCTCTCATCCACGGAGTATGTGGCGCAATATATGCCACCATCGCAAATGGAACCGTTCATTTAATTGCGAAGATAAACGGATGGAGCTCTATCATTACGAATAAAGCATAAGTACTTAAATCATGGTAAACGGCTCCCCCTAAGCCGTTTACTCGCGTAGCTAATCACTACAAATATTTTTCAATCGGCAACAGCTGTAAGAAACCAGATTGGACTCGTTCCCACTTGCCCGTTTCCGGTTCACTGTCCCAAGTGTTAGGGCCTGAATGCCAATGAACATCCCCGCCTTCTAAATCCAAACGCCAACTATTTTCTTCACTCATCGCCTGACTCATGTCTTTGGCAAGGTTTTCTGCTAGAGCATCACTTTCGATCACTAATATCGACTCGGTGTTCAAATAGGTTGATCGCAAATTGAAATTAAACGAACCAATGACTGATATTTCACTGTCAAAAACGATAGATTTCGTGTGTAAGCCATACGCAGCAACAGGCGCACACTTCGATTTGTCCTTAGTCGATATCTCACACAACTTTGAGTCCGGCTTCAACTCAAACAACTGCACGCCATTTTCCAATATATCTTGGCGTCTTCCCGCATAAGCCGAATGATTCGTTACTAGATCATTTGAGGCCATCGAGTTTGTTAGTGCCTTAACCTCTACCCCGTTTGTCGTTAAGTTATTCCACTCTTGTAATTGCCCATCATCGAAAACTAGATAAGCAGATTCCAACAATATTTCTTGTTTAGCGTGACTCGCGATTTCCGATAACTTAAGTGCTGTTGCTTTAGGGACATCCGAGTTTTTTTCGTCAACAGGCACTGGTTGATCAGAATAATATTCAGCCTTCACCCAAGTCATTTTTCCCATCACTGTTTCTAAATAGTGTTTAGCAGCTTGGTGACCTTGAGGGAGCTCTGGATAGTTCTTGTAGATAGGTGCTGAAATTTCGTCAAGAGCAGGCTCGGCTTCATTACTTTCTCCAAGTAGCTCTACCGGATATGACCAACGGCTATCCCAATATTCTCTATAGCTAGCTTGGATTTCGCTAACCACTGCCCCCATGACCATCACATCACGATCTCGAAAGTTTATGTCACTAGAAAGATCAAAGTATTCATCGCCAATGTTTCGCCCACCGACAATCGAAAGAGTGCCGTCCACTGTAAATGATTTGTTGTGCATGCGACGATTTAAGCGAGAAAAGTCCCCTAGAACATTTAACCACTTCATCGCTCCTCGCCTACTAGGAATAGGGTTAAATATACGAATCTGTACATTAGGATGGGAGTCTAACGCAATTAGCAGCGCTTCACGTTCGTTGAGGTTTATGTCATCGAGCATGACGCGAATCTGAACCCCACGATTCGCCGCTTCAAGCAGCCGACTCGCCAGATAATGCCCAGAAACATCTGAATTCCAAATGTAATATTGAATGTCGATACTGTGTTCTGCGCTCTCAATCAATGCCAGCCTTTGAGCCAATGCATCCCACCCCGTATCTTGAACAAAAACAGCACTCGTACCCGAAGATTGCCATTGTTCATTCTGTGCAGCCGAATCTCTCATTTCAGATAAAGTACTTCTCGATTGAGCAGTTTGCGGGGCAGGCGAATGTTGAATTTCTTCTGGTAATGAAGCGCACCCACCCAGTACAGCCAGTAGAAATACGGTGGTGCAGATGCGTTGAAACATAGACATGAAATATAAACCCTTTGCGTTACTATCCATTAACTCTCACTTTATCGCTAGTTATAGTATACAGAGAAAAAACTAACTACCCATAAGCAAGTCTTTGATCGTTATGATTATGTCTTGGGAACTAAAAGCTGGTGGTATTAAACAGAAAAAATACGTGTACGTGTCGGCACTAGATCGGAGGAGTCACACTAAAAAGACGTCACTCATTGAATCAACATAAATGTCACGAAACACTTTTAGCTGATGGCTAATTAAGAACGAACCCGAAACAATTAAATCGTCACTGTTTCACTAAGTTCTTTTAAATCCAACTAACATGACTCTGTTTCTGATTTTGAGCCGATTACTTACTCTTCAGGCCTAAATATCATATGTGTCCCTAAGTTGTTTATCTGCAATCATGGCCATTAGTCATACTTCTTTAGTGGTTATTTATTGATACACTTGAAAGTTAGTCGATTTCTCTCCAATTGCTGCCTATAACTATAAAAGTGATGGCTAATACAACATCAATACTTATAAATCCGCTCTATTAGCGATAACAGCCAACGCAACTAACGGCAAGTACAATGGCTTATTTAGCCTTACCTCTTTCAATAAACGTTCAGTTTAAAGGTAAGCTTATGTTTATAAATAATTTATCTATACGATATAAAATTGCCCTAGGCACCGGGATCCCTCTGGTCCTTTTAGTCTTCCTTTCCTTCATCGCTATCACCAGCTCAAACTCCCAATCGAGTTCGAATGCCATGGTAGACCATACTCATAAAGTGATTCAGCAAGCGATGAAAATAGAAGCTGCTGCTGTCGACATGGAGACCGGAATGCGTGGGTACTTGTTAGCTGGGAAAGAAGAGTTTTTGGCCCCTTACACTAATGGGCAAGAGTCTTTTTCCTCACATATTAATAAGCTTAAACAGACAGTAAGCGATAACCCGCCACAAGTTCAGCGACTAAACGAGATAGAAGCCAATATCAATGAATGGTTGTCCAACGTTACCGAACCAGCAATACAACTTCGCCGAGAGATTGGTAACGCCAAAACCATGGACGATATCGCAGACCTTATTGCAGAGGCGAGAGGCAAAGTCTATTTCGACAAATTTCGTGACCAAATATCTCTCTTTATCGAGCGTGAACAGTTACTGCTCAATCAAAGGCAAACAGAAAATGGCGTCAACTTTTCCAATAGCGTTATATTGCTAGAAAAGATTCGCGCGAAAGGCAACATAAACCAACGCGAACTGATTCGTATGTCTGGCTTTATGGACGAATTAGAAACCGCCAGCGACTGGGTGAACCACACTTATCAAGTCATCGGAACCGCTCAGAACATATTAGCTTCTGCTGTTGATATGGAAACCGGGATGCGTGGCTACTTACTAGCAGGAAGAAGTGAGTTTTTGGAACCCTACGAGCAAGGTAAACAGCGTTTTAATGACCTCATTGCAGACCAAACACGAACCGTTTCCGATAACCCAGCTCAAGTCGATTTATTAGGAGAAATGCAGGCCACGATCGATGAATGGCAAACCAATGTGGTTCAACCAAATATCGCTCTGCGAACCGATATTGGTGACGCAAAAACAATGAACGATATGGCCGCATTAATTGGAGAAGCAAAAGGAAAAGTATACTTCGATAAGTTCCGCGGCCAGATCAAAACCTTTATCGATATTGAAAGCGATCTCATGGAGGATCGCCAAGCGGCAGCTAAAAACGCAGCCCGTAACACCAATACCACCATTATGGTTGGGTTGGCGATAGCGATTCTGCTTGGCGTAGCAGTGTCTTGGGTCGTTCTCAATTCCATCGTTAAACCCGTAAGCCAAGTCGCCCAAGGTTTATCGACGTTAGCAGACGGAAATCTCACTCATACCATTGAGGTGGAAACCAGCGACGAGCTAGGAAAAATGGCAAGCAGTTACAACCGAGCGGTGCTCAAAACCCAAACCGCACTTAAAGAAGTACTAAACACCACGGACGAAGTTGCTAGCGGCGCGAAGTCCATTACCCAAGCCAACGAACTCATGGCACAAGATTTATCGCAACAAGCGGCACAAGTAGCTCAAATTTCAGAGTCCATTGAGCAAATTGCAGTCAGTATCCAAGAAGTGGCTCAAAAGTCTTCTGACGCAACGTCTAGCGCTCAAAGTGCAGGTGAGAGCGCGAATGCAGGAGGGAGCGTGGTCAAAAATACTATTGAAGGGATGACCTCCATAAACGAAGCGGTATCCGCATCATCAACCAGTGTTGCTGAACTTGGAAAACGTGGCGCAAAAATTGGAGAAATCATCGGTGTAATCAACGACATTGCCGAGCAAACTAACTTGCTAGCACTCAATGCCGCAATTGAAGCAGCACGTGCGGGTGAAGCGGGTCGTGGGTTTGCCGTGGTTGCCGATGAGGTACGAGCGCTTGCAGATAGAACCACTTCCGCGACCCAAGAGATCACCGTCTCCATTGAAGCAATCCAACACGATACAAAAACGGCGGTTGATAAGATGGATGCTGGCATGACCCATGTTCAAGAAGGGCTAGGGTTAGCTCAACAAGCAGGGACCAGTCTAGACGATATCGTGCAGAGCGCACACGATGTGGCGGTAATGATCGACAGTATCGCTGCCGCTTCTGAAGAACAATCGCTCGCCAGTTCAGAAGTGAGCCAGCATGTCGAATCAGTCTCTAGCGTGTCTAGAAAAGCAAACGAGCAAGCGAGCCTTGCTGCTGCGTCGGCAAAAGAGCTTGACGAAAAAGCGGCAGGGCTAAAAGTACTCGTCGACCAATTTACCGTGTAATCACTATACGAGCTGCAAACATAGCTAGCAGCTCGTCAACTAGCATAATCTTATCGTTTATAGTGGGTAATGTACCGGATACTGGGCATTGGATACTTAATAGAGAAAGTTCGCTCCTCGTGAAAGAAATGCTTGTGAGCAACTTGATAAAACGATGGACAAAATGTCTTTTGCGTACTCTAGTGACTCTATGCATCCAGCTTCGATTACTCGATCCAGTTGAGAACATTTTCCACTTTTAAACATAAACTTAGCTCTAAATAAAGTAGCTGTTTTGCAATTACCACACGCTGACATCCTAATACTGACTCACCTTCATAACTTTCGTCCTCAATATTAAAAAACTAAAACAAACACACCTATTAATAATTTAGTTTTTATATCTCCTTGTAGCTTAATTCGTATAGAAAATTTCTCTATTACCTAACCTCAGAATAGCTAGGCCACTTTCACCTATCAGAACTCAGTTCCCTTAACCAATCGATAAAAAACTTCACTTTCTGAGAGCGCTTATTAGGTAAAGTAGCGACGTAATACTTTTGCTTACAGGTCATTTGAGTGTCGGGATATGGTGTCACCAACTCTCCCGATAACAACTGTTCTTTTACCAAGCTAAACCGCCCCATCGCGACGCCAGCATTATGACTAGCGGCCACAACAGCCAAGTCTGAACGGTCGAAACCAATGCTCGATATCTCCTCTATTCCTTCAAATTGGTTAGCATCGGCCCAAGCTTTCCATTCATCTGCGTTAGAGTCGTAATCCCATGCCTGATTATCATGAAGTAATGTCGCTTTATGTAAATTTTGAATCGAACGTGAAAGGTCAAACTTTTGGGCGTATTCGGCGGTACAGACAGGAATGATAGCTTCAGAAAATATCTCTTCGCAGCTCAACTTATCAGGCATTTTTTCGTCGAAATATATCGCGACGTCAATACCATACCCTTGAAAGTTAATGTTTTCGTTACCCGTTAGTAGCTTTAGCTCAATTAAAGGGTAACGTTCTTTAAAAGAGTGGATACGCGGAACCAGCCAACATTGAGCGAATGATGGGCGAGAATATACCGTCAGAACTCCTGATACCTCCCCGCTTTTCACATCAAGAATTTCCTGATTAAGGTCATTCAGCGTTCTATTCAAAGACTGATAAATTCGTTCCCCTTCATCTGTAAGGCTGATTTTTCTATGAGTTCGAAAAAAAAGCTGAATACCAAGTTCTTCTTCAAGCTTATTAATTCGATGAGATATCGCACTTGGGGTAAGAGATAGTTCCTCAGCAGCCAGTGAAAACGATCCATGCCGAGCTGCGACTTCAAAGGTATGAAGCTTAGAAAGCTGAAAGCTATTTATACGATTCTGTTTCGTGAAAATGTTCTCGTTCGTATACATAATTGCCTTTCCAATTGAGTGTAAGTGCGACTAGCGATTCTAGACCAGATACATGAATAAACTGCCTTCAAAATACGATAAACAGTCTAATTCAAATCAATATCACACCTTTGTTTGAATTTAGCTCATGTGAAAGTGATGAATCATCATTTGTCAGCAACAGAAAGCTATTGTGTAATGACTTGAATAACTAAGTGCGCAAGAACGCACGCTCTGGGTGCTTCATTTCTAAAAAGCGTTCCCTATTGGCACTTAGCAAGATTTTTACCCGGCTTTGTATGAACTAACGTACGACATAGCGAAACGTCATCACGGTTGTAGCCAACCAGCGAGCCTCATGAAATTACTTGGAAGAACAAGGTTTTATTTATGACTATTAATATCGATTCGCTCACTAAACAATACCCTCTGGTTGAAGATTTAATCGCCCTTAAAGAAACCTCTTGGTTTAACCCTTTTGCCACGAGCCTTGAAGAGGGGCTACCGCACGTCGGTTTAGACGCTAAGGACATTCAAGACGCGAGTGATAGGCTAAAAAGATTCGCGCCCTATCTCGCAAAAGTATTTCCAGAGACGGCGAAAACAAACGGTATTATTGAGTCGGAAGTCGTCGAGATTTCAAGCATGAAGAAACTGCTGGAAGACGAATACAACACCCAGATATCTGGTCAGCTGCTTCTAAAAAAAGACAGTCACTTGCCAATCTCAGGATCGATAAAAGCCCGAGGTGGGATCTATGAAGTTCTGACACTAGCGGAGAAGCTTGCCATTGAAGCCGGGCTGCTCACCGAACAAGACGATTACAGTAAACTCTCACAAGAAGAGTTTCAGACATTCTTTCAGCAATACAGTATCGCTGTTGGTTCAACCGGAAACCTTGGCTTATCCATTGGCATCATGAGCGCCAAACTGGGGTTCTCCGTTTCAGTCCACATGTCTGCTGACGCCAAAGAGTGGAAAAAAGAGAAGCTGCGTGCTCACGGGGTAAACGTTGTCGAATACGAACAAGATTACGGAGTGGCAGTCGCTCAAGGGCGACAAGAAGCCGAAAAGGATCCTACTTGCTTTTTTATCGATGACGAAAATTCACAGTCGCTTTTTTTAGGTTACTCAGTAGCGGGTGAACGTCTAAAGGAGCAATTTGAAGAGCAAGGGCGAGTGGTAGGCGCCGACCATCCACTTTTTGTTTATTTGCCGTGTGGTGTTGGTGGTGGTCCGGGAGGTGTAGCATTCGGTCTAAAAATGGCATTTGGAGATAACGTTCATTGCATATTCGCAGAACCAACACATTCTCCATGCATGTTACTCGGCGTCCATACAGGGCTACATGATGCGATCTGTGTTCAAGACATTGGTATTGACAATATTACCGCAGCCGATGGTTTAGCCGTTGGCCGAGCTTCAGGCTTTGTCGGGCGCGCGATGGAAAGGCTGCTAGCAGGCTACCTAACCATTACTGATGAACGTATGTATCGTTTGCTAGGGCAATTAAACGAGTCAGAAGATATCCGACTAGAACCATCAGCCTTAGCAGGAATGATAGGGCCTATCGTGCTGACTAATGACCGTTGCTATAGAGATCGAATGCACTTTAATGATGCGGTGATGAGTAACGCAACACACCTAGTCTGGGCGACGGGCGGTGGCATGGTTCCGGAATTAGAGATGGAAACCTACCTCAAACGATCACACAGCCCTGTCAGCAAACTATGATATTAAGGCGTTCTTTGGGCACTCAAAAGCTGGTTACCTGCTGCCACTTAGCAATTTTTTAGCAAAAAAAGAGCCACTAAACAGTGGCTCTTTTCTCTCGAATAAAAACAATCGTTTAAAATAGTAAGATTACTTCTCTTTACCGAAAACGTTGTTCTCTTGCTCTTGTACGCGGATGAAAGTAGTACGCTTAGTTAGCTCTTTAAGCTTTGCTGCGCCTACGTATGTACAAGTTGAACGCACACCACCAAGGATGTCTGAGATAGTGTCATTTACGTCGCCACGGAATGGAAGTAAAACAGTCTTACCTTCAGCAGCGCGGTACTTAGCAACACCACCAGAGTGCTTAGCCATTGCCGACTCTGAAGACATGCCGTAGAACCTCACACAAAAGCCACATAGTCATTATATTTCAATATCTTAAAGAATTTTATATGTATATAAAAACAGTTAAAAATGGCGATTTAGACCCTTATTTAACGTAGTTTCTCAATGAGTGTCGCCATTTTTGTCGCCACTAATTCAGTATTTATTTCAATATATTTAGCTTGGAAGGAAGTAAGTAAGAGATCATCCATACTAGTGATTTTTTATCACTTAAGCATTCGGTTATTATGCTCTCTTTCACACCACAGCACGAGCTGAGTACAATTCTTGTGTTGAATTCAACTGCTATCTAGAAAGGTAAAGGTGGGTATGCTTACAGCAAAAGTTACTAGAGGAAAATATAAAGGAAAACTACTTTACCCTCATAAGGGCAAAAAGGATTCTAAGTACGTTGCTAGCTTAACTAGATTTGAAGAGGATTACGTTCGAACTGACTCATTAGACGAGCTTGCTGCGCTCGTGAAAGCTGGTTATGGTGCCAGAATGTCCAATGATGAAATTCCAAATGCTCCTTCTTTCATTACGCATTCCAAGATTTTGGTGTCAGAAGACTTATCATTAGAGCCCGCAGAATTTTTGTCTGACAGTGTAGAAGAAAGAGATCTTGATGGTGACTCAGTAGCCAAAGTTCGAAAGGAGCAAAGTTTCTTGAGAGCTCATTTGCTACGTGGACGTCAAACTGCTGAATGCACCTTATGTGGTGAAACTTTTCCTTTTGATTTTTTGGTAGCTGCACACATTAAAAAAAGGTCAGCTTGTACCACTGATGAAAAGCTCGATTTTGACAACGTAGCAGCGTTAATGTGCAAAGCTGGATGTGACGATCTTTTCGAGAAAGGCTATGTAACTGTTGTTGATGGGATCATTGTTCAAGCAAGATCGAAACAAATTACAAATAAGCTAAATGAACTGATAAACCAACTAACAGGTAAGGCTGTCCAAAATTGGGCTGGCAGCGAACTTTACTATCGCTGGCACCAGAAAGCTCATGTAAAGTCGTAAGGGAATCTTATGAAATATATTGGGATAGATCCGGCTTCAGGCAAAGAGACCTGTGTTTGGACTGGTAAGGACTATGAGTTTATTAAACCGCAAAATGTTAGGCATTACATAAACTTAATCCTTGAAAAAGAACCAAATTGCTTGATCGCTTGGGACGCCCCCTTATCCTTTTGTAACTCTTCATATTCTGACCGGGTTGTAGACAAAATAACGAGAAAATGGGTTAAGCAAAAAGTTCATGACGGTTGCTTTGAAAAGAAGTCTGTAAATGCTCTACCCTTTTCCGGCTTGTCTCACTGGGTGATATCTTGTGAAGCATTAGGTTTTCCATTCGGCGAACGATTAAACTCCCTTCGCCTGTATGAGCATCAAACGTTTCAAAATCATAAAGGTCAATACTTACTAGAAGTACACCCAGCAGTATCGATGGCGTGTATGTGGTACGAGAAAGATGTGAAAGAACCATTTCCTGTGTACAAGAAAACAAAAGATTCTAGAAAATTGATTGTAGACACACTCGGATTCCCAGAAATATGTACCGAAAATGATGACATTCTAGATGCATACGTTGCCTATGACATGGCAAAGAAGTTTGCAGAGAAAACAGCTATTTCAATATACCCTCCTTCTAAAGGGAGTTATGTGCTTCCTTTGGGCAAAGCGTTAGACGAACTGTTAACAATTTAGAAAAAACAAAAAATCGTAGAAATCACTTTTTACTCAGCCAACGTTAGTCAACACGCCGAGCCTAAGCTCGGCGTATTTCTTTAGAACGGGCTAGATGCCTGATACTTTGATAGCACCGTTCTTATGTTCTCCCACAGCTCATTTAAGTCTCGATACTCTAGGTAGAAACCATTGTCAATGAACTCGGAGCCGCTGGATTCAAACCACGGCTTATCTTCACCTTTGCCCCCTATTCCTAATTCAAACTTCGCGCAGAACTTCCCGCCTTTTGGTCTTATCTGAAACTTGATGTGATATGTCCAATGGCTTTCTGCTGGGCAACGTTTGTAGAGTGCGGGTAACCAACCGGAGTCGTAGAAGTTAGGTAAACAGGTTTCGGGGAGTTGGTATTGAGCGGGAGGAAGTGTCGGCATAGCGCAGCGGAGTTGATTGGCCATCTGGTTGAATGCGTTGATATAAGCTTCTTTTATCTGCGCTGCTTTCCTACCTGTAAAGCCCATGACCAAGAACATAAAGCCATCTTTAGTCATTTCATAGAGAGGCAAAGAGCGTCCTCTTCTGTCTTGATATTCATTGCCCGTAAAATTGCGGTCAATGAATTCTTGTGAACACTCAAGGCTTCTTAGCTTACGCAAAACATCGTCGTGCCGCTTATTAAACGCTTCTGCCACTTTAAGAGAAGTAGTACGGACTTTCTCGCCTTGATTAAAGACAAGATCAGATACAGTCAGGGTAAGGGAAGTTGTATTAGGCATGATGGCCTCCTGTGGATTCAATTTGAATCACCACACAAAGGTACCAATCTTCGGGTGGTGAACTGAACAAGGTTGGTACTACCGCTCCACAGGTCGCGGCCAGCCGAAGCTGCCCTGCCCAGCCCACCATAATTCAGTTGCATTTTGCCTAATAGATAAGCAAAGCCACCATGTTTAGGTGTGCCGAGGCCGCACATAAAAAAACCAGCAAAAAGCTGGCGTCTATGCGCCTGTGGAAAGAGAAACGGGGTACCAATCCCGGCACTGGATTTTGCCAGTGCCGTTACAGGTTAACGATGTGGAAGATCGGTGTCAAACGTTTAATATCGATAAAAAAAGAACCGCTAAAAAGCGGCTCTTAAACTGAAACTATATTTCAAATTTAATGTTTACTTGCTCAGCTCTAAGATGTCTTGAACAAAATTCTTAGACAGGCTTACTTTATAATCTGTAACCATTTTTTTCTTCTTAGCTTCTTTAAGGGCGGAGTTCGTGGCATCTAGTGAAATTTGCTCATATTTATCTGCACCTTGCACCAATCCATGATTGTTTGGTCGTTTAAACTCTGCTTCAATCTTACCATCTTCTTTAACTTTAATTGTCTCTAGCTCAACTCCAGTAGGACGTAAAAAGTTAACTATGTGGATCCTCATCATTTGTTGAAGTGTTTCAGCTGAGGTCTGTGCAGTGCGATTAGCAAATCCTTTTACAAACCATTTTAACCAAGGCGGAGCCATTAGTTGATTTCCAGTAGAATCTTTTGCTGATTTTCTGGTCATCAAATCAACAAGTGTTGCATGAGAGGATGTTAAGTTTAAGTGTGATTCAACTAAATTGTTTAGGACATTTGAGCTTAGCATTAAGCTCGGTGCTCCTGGCTCTATATCCCATGTTCCATCAACACGCAGTGTTACGGTGCACTCATTGCGAATATCGAAATCCTTTTCAGTTACATTCGCTGCATCTTTAGAAATTTGGTTCATGTCTGCGAGCACGTTACTTTCAAACGAACCAGTACTAACGTAAAAACTTACTTTAGGAACAATATCGTACTCGTCACTTGGATCTGGCACCCATGAGTAACCGATAAACCCACTCTCGCTTTCAACACCAAAAGTCATGCAGTTGTACCAACTAAATCTCTCTTGATCATTTGGGTCGAATGCATTTGTCTTAACCATGACTTCCTTCACATCGGCTTCATCACCAGCTTCAATGAGATGAGGGTTACGATGCTCTTCTCCAGGGAAAAACTCTGCATCCCAACTCATCCCCAAATCTGTATCTGTCATAGCTCGAGTCATTATTTTCGTGTGCAGTCCTACGGCGTGGTTTGATGCACTGGCTTTCAACTTGTACTGTAAAGGAATGGTAAAGTTACTTAGGTCTCCAGGGCCTGTCTTGTCTAATGTCATATATGCAGAGGAATTCGCGAAAACCTCCTTTCCGGCCGCTTTTTCTGGTTCACTTAGGAACAACCAAAATTTACGAGATTTAGACTGTTCATTTACGATATTGATCTTGTATTCTGTAGTCATGCTTTAAGCCTTATATTTAACTAATAATATTCGATTTATCAGTACAACTATCTAACTGACCGAATCAGTGTAGAAGCAATCACTACATATACAACATGAATCATATTGCATAACTTCATATATTAAGCATGACTCACACAAGGCATGAATCCAAAAAGAATTATCAAATTTTATTTGTGATAACAAATGCACATTTGGAACTTTCCAACGCTAAAAATTCAATCCTATGCTACCCACATCCAAATTCAGCTCTGTCCCCTTTTCACTCTTGGCCTTGTCGACCGAGACAGGCTTATCTGACTTAATCCGGAGTTCGACTTCGGATTTACTTTTCAATGTCTGGCTTGTTAACGGTTGGTAGGCTTGATATGGCTTTGACGTAGTCAGATTTCCTGACTGATACGCATGGTATTGTGGGCTGGTTGTTTCACGGCGGTTTGTTGTTTCTTCAGTGGTAATGCCGAGTTTGGCGTTTTGGTCTTTAATGCCATCGAGCTTGCTGGCGAGGCTATCGACTTGTTTACCTGCCTGTTCAGTTTCTATCTTCCAACCGTCAGGAATCAATGAATCTGGCAGTTTGTTGATCAGGGCTTTAAACTTATCCCATAACCAACCTATTTTCTCTCCTACCCACTTGATAACCTTATCTAAGCCAACAAACTTATCGACTAAGTAAGTTATGGCGATAATCGCTGCGCCTACCGCTGCCACTATCATCCCAATCGGGTTAGCCATGATGACGGCGTTAAGGCCAATCATCGCAACTTTAAAGATAGCGAGTACCGCCACAATGCCTTTGAAGTTTTGCGTTACCCAGATAAGCCCTTTACCCAGGAACGTAATACCTCGATACAGGCCGTCGACGGTTTGGATGAGCTTTTCAATAAACTCGGTGCGCCACTGCGCGTTCTTAAACTTGTCCGAGAATCGAGTAAAGACTTTAGTGACTTTCTCCATCACTGGTGCAAGTGCGGCAAACTTCATTGAACGAACACTTTCCTGAATTTTCTGCAGAGCGTCGTTGTATGCTTCTGCCTTTGCAGCGTCTTCAGCGGTTGCACCTCCGCCAAGAGCGTTAAGCTCTTTACGTGCAGCAGTTAGCCCCTGCGTACCTTCGCGAAGCATGATTAACATTTTGCGTCCATCCTGCCCGAAAGCAGCATCGGCAAATGCCATCTGCTCTTGAGGTGACTCTAGCTTTGAGAACGCATCAAGCAGCATTTCGTAGGCTTGCTGGGTATCTTCTGCTCCCTGTAAGTCTTTATGAAGTGAGTTACCGCTTTTCTTAAGGAATGAACCCAGAGCTCCCGTTCCTGTCTTCTGCAATACGCCTAAACGTTTCGTAAACCTGAGCATAGAACCAGACAACGCATCGCTTTCAACGCCTGCATGATTGGCTTGGGATTGCATAGCTTGCAGCTCTTCAATCGGCAGGTTCAGGTTACCGGCGACTTTCGCCAGCTTGTCCATCTCTTCTGCAGTGCTGTTTACCTCTGAGACCAATCCAGCCAAGCTGACGCCACCCAATAAAGCGGCACCCTTGCCTACCGTAGCGGAGGCAACATTTGGTAAACGTATTGCACCATTGAGCTTTTGAATGGGCTTCATTGCACCCTGTAAGATCGAGTACTTCTTGCTAAGACGCGCAATCTCTTTGCCGTGTTTCTTGTAGCTTCGGTTTAATCGATCGCTTTCGCCTTCTAGGTCATACATTTTCACGCCTGTCTGACTAAGCTGTTTACCTAGCCGAACTAGGTTGTTCTTGTAGCTCGTTTGTTCTGAGTTGAGTTTGTCTAGCTTCTCCTGCTGTTTGCTGATCTTCTCTGTCAGCGCTGCACTTGGGCGCTTCGCCGATGCGGCTTTGGCTTTGAGTTCGGTGAGCTTTTCGTTACTGGCTGCAATCGCGAGGGCGTTCTTACTTATCGCTTTCTGCGAGCTTTTGAATGAAGCAATCATACCTAGTGCAGCGGTGTCATCTGCCTGCGCCTTTTGCACCTTTTTGATGACCTTTGCATAGTGATCTGATTCGCCGGAAATGCCCTTAAGCGGTGCGGATATCTTGTCTTTCATCCCCATCACAACTGACAGATTCATTTTCATGGTGATATCCCTTATTGGTGATACAAAAAAGAGAACTTATTCGCTCTCTTTCCGTTCGTGTCTTACTCTGGCTTTTTCCCGAAACAGCAATAAGTCTTCGTAGCTAAGCTTATCCAATTCGCTTGGCTGCCAGCCCAGCACTACTGCTATATCTGCGTAGTAGTCTTCAACGTATTCGATTACTGTTTCGTGTTGACGAAAAAAGAGGCGATTTCAGTCAGTACTGGCGCCCAGTTCTCTGGCGCTAAGTTGAGCATATCTCGCTCACTCAAGCAGGTGATTCTTGGCACCAGAATCTGCCCTGTTTCGAAATCCATTTCACACACTTTGATGAGGTTTAAACCACGCAGGTTGCCCGAGTGCGGTTTGGTGATTTCAAGTTCTTCAATCATCTCGCCGTCTTTCTCATGCGGTACTGCCAACTTGACCTTTTTCACTTCACTGCTGTGTTTAATCGGTGTCGCCATATCCCAGTTCTTCCTTCAGTTCTTTGAGTTTGGTTTTACAACCGCCTTTGTCCGGGTCAAGCTTCATTACCTGTTCATAGAGTTGGCACGCCAGTTCGCGTTCGCCTTCTTCGTAATGCCAGTCACCGACCAAGCGATACATTTTCACTTTCAGTGGTGCATTGGTTGCCAGCTCACCAGATTGCAAATCCTGTACAGCATTGAGCAAGTAACTACGTTCATACTCTTTGTTGGCTTTGTGGGCTTCCAGCGAGTAATTGAATACATAGCCGCAATAGGCAGTCTGGCCATTCATTTTCCAGTTGTGTGGTGCTTCCAGCCCAGCACCAATGGCATTGCGAAAATCATCGTGGATGGTTTCCAGCAGTCCCAAATCGACATGCCATATGAAGAACCACCACAGCACATCAAGATTGGCGTAATTGCCTTGATGCGTTTCAAGCAGGGTTTCGACGGTTGAGCGGTACTTCTCGATCAAAGACTCTTTGAATGGGTCTTTCTCCTTTGAGCCCGCTAAGGTTCGAACGTAAGACAAATCTTGTTTGAGCATCAGTTGGATTTCTTCCCAGGGCTTACTCAACGCCAATGGTCGATTCGATTGTTCTACCTGCACGACTTTAGGCTTGTTGGTGAGCGCCTGACGCTTCATTAGTATTGAATACATGGCTCGCTCCTTATTGTGGGATCAGCTCGTAACCATAGAACATGACTTCCAGCTGCCCTTCTTTCACGGCCAACGTGAGCGGGTCACCCACCCACGCATCGGTTAAGGTGTAGGTTTTGCCACTGTTCGTCTCGAGCGTGATGTTTTCATCGACGAACTTTTTAATGGCATCTTCATCTGTATTGCTGGCGTGGGCGATGACGCACTTAATGGATGGCGCCTCTTCATAAGACTCGCTGTGGCCAAGCACACCATCGTCACCCATAACTGGTTCACGCTTGAGGTTGCCAAAGTTGATTTCCGCGCCTTCTTTGATTGGCAAGCGCCCCAATGAACCGGCGTTAAGTACCGCACGGCTGGTAATTGTTGTTCCCATGGCTTACTTCCTGAATTGAATCTTACCTGCAACGATGATCAGTCCATTCACGAACTGTGGTGAATCCTGATAGTTGATGCGTTGCTTGTTGGTTTGGTCGAGCTCGACAATCAAAGACTTTTTGTAGCCATCAAAATCTTGCACGATGCCCTGATATTCCAGCTCCCGATACAATGCGAGCAATTCACTTTTGAACATGCTTGGCGTAACAATGACCTGACCGGGCGCAAACTTGGTACCGTCCTTTGCGACTTTGTGGCGCGCGTATTTGCTCAGGATGCGTGAACGCTGCTTCTGGCGGAAATACATTGCGGTTGCCGGTGTCATGATGTCGAGGTAACTGTTGTCGGCGATACCTGACGCATTCTCGGTATACGCAGTTACTGGGCGCTCAATCTGCACTTCTTTGCTTGGCGTGACCGTGTAAGTCCCCATTCCTTCATGAAGCAGTAAGTTACGCTCTGCCCAGTCAAATTCCGTTTCCGCTGTTGAGTACACACCACTCAGTTTGAGGGTTTGTAGGGGTCGGCATGGGTCGTTGGCCAATGAAGGGGCAATTTGCCCTGCCCAAGCAGCAACAGCTTCTGCATCCGACAACACCTGATTCGATGAATCCCCCAAGCTATCAATCGACATAAAGCTGATCAGCGGGCAATTGCTTTTCGAACCAAATGTCACCAGCTCAGAGTGTGTGCCTTTCTTTGGTAAATACGCCAGACCAGGGATTTGATTGAGCGCGTCGTAGCGCTTTTCCAAGAACTCGCCCAAGTCACGGATAGTGGTCTCGTCATTCAATGAACAAATGATGTGGTGATACTGCTTATCGCCCAATGCAGCAAGCGCAGACATAGTGTCATTTCTGGCCACACTCACCGCATACACGGGCATAGTTTCATCCTGCTTGCGGAAGAACTTTACCATCTTAACGATATCTGAGTTGCCAAAGTGCTCGGCGGCTTTTGCATCATCCATGCAAAGCTTTACTGTGTTTGCCCCTACCGCGGCACCATCGGCGGCATTGCCGATCACAAGGCAAAGTTGCTGATCTTCAGCACTGTTAGCCAGGCTGTTATCAATCTCGACATACATGCCCGGAACACGAGCATTGCTCGGCACTTCTGAGAAGCTGATACTCATTCTTCAGTCTCCTGTTTTAGTTGTTTCGCCTTAACCTCAACAACGGATTTATCCTTGATTCGGCGTAGCCAGTAGGTATTGCGCGGTTTCACTTCTCCCGCAGCTTTCAGCGGTTGTCTGGTTTCAGGGTCTCGAACCAGTAAGCCTTTGCTGCTCGGCTTAACCTTAAATGTTCGCATTAGGTGCATCCTCTAGTGCAAAGTGTTCTGCAGCCATCGACAACAACTCTTTTTCGAGCTGTGGCGTCCAGCCGATAAACGTACGTTTGGGCATGTGATAACTTCGTTTAGTGAGTATTCCACCCTGCCACTGTCCCACCTTCGAATCGAAGAAGCCGTTTACCCTTGTGGTGAAAGAGAGCTGAGCACCTTCATTGTGCTCACGGCCAATGACACCCGCAGAGCCCTTTAGTCCAACCTCAAACCCTTTGTCACTGGTTCGTGTTCGTAGTGCCTGAGCAAAACCCAGCAGCATATCTTTGTTGTTTGCTCCATCATCAAACTGAGTCTTTGGCCTTCGGCTTTGATATGGGTTGTTGTTAATGTCTCGCTGCGCTCTGATTTTCTGCCTAAAAAACTGCCGGGCTCGGTTTGCCATTCGGCGGTTTAAGTCATGCTTTTCAGACGCTTTCATAACTAAAACATCTACCAACTGGGTCAGCTGTTCTGGGCTTTCTAAGGTCTTCATGGCAAGTCCTTGGTATGGCCAACGAAGTAAACCAGCTCATTCAGTTCATCCGCCTGCACAGCCGCCTCAAACTCGCTGATACACTCATATAGGGTCCCTTGCTGCTTCCAGTTTCCTTGCTCACTCTCTGCCAGTGAATAACTTTCTCTCAGGTCGATTTTTATCTTGATGTCACATTTGCCACCATCGAGCACCTGAGTCGCAAACGTCGGTGCTGGTAAGCCTTTCTCTGTTCGTTCCGGATCATGATTGTTGAGCCAGTTCACCAAATGCATAAACAGAATGTGCGGTTTTACTCTCGCGTTCTGAACAAAAACAATGGCGGTGTATTCCAGCTCATAGCCGTCGACCAATGGTCCTTGACCACAAAACAGAGCACCATCTTCCACCCATATATCTAAGCTCTTCGAATCAGTAATGTGGCTTTTAAACAGCTCAGTCAGGCTTTGTAGCGCTTGCATCACACCACCTCAAAGCAGTAGGTTTCGTGACCATGAACAAGCAAATCGATAGCCTGACGATACTGGACTTCGCAATGCTGCTTTTTGTCTGTTAACGCTTCTTGTCGCTGCGCTGCTTCCGCTGTTGCATCCCCACTTAACTGAATACCGATCAACTCACTGGCTGTTAAAGCAAATACCGCCTGCTTGTAGAGCGTTGCACCTGCTTCTTCATCTTCAAACTTATCCTTTGAAAGTGCGTTTAGGTCATCGTAAAGTGCCATGGCGCACTCCAACTCTTTGTGTACTTTGATACGCGACACGCTCGCTTGATGCAGAATGCCCGCCTCTGTTTCATTGCTCATGAAATGAAACAGAGCCTGAAACTCTGCTAGCTTCATCGCTGGATACTTTGCCGTGGCTGGTAACTCTGAGTCGTAGGTTTCGCTTTTATCGCCGATAAATTCCATCTTGGTTCCTCGAGAGAAATGCGGGCAGACAAACACTGAACTCTGCTTCTGCCAAGGCTTCACAGATTGAGTGTTAGAGCCCGCATTGAGGGGGTGGTCGTTTAAGGGCTATACCCAGTTTTCGCCAATCTTCAGTTTGACGCTCTTGAATTCCATCGCGGCTGCTTTGCCGATTTCTTCAATGACGTAAGCCATGTTCATCGACTCGAAGTTTTCGATCTGGTCTTTCTCGTCGTTCTTCTTACCCATTGAGCGACGAATCGAACCTTCCTGAATGTAGATAGACACGTTGTCGTAGCTGGTCACCATAATGCCGGTTGAAGGGAAACCCGGAACCTTCACCGCAGGCAGGCCGCCGTAGGTTCCAATGACCTGCACTTCCTGAATCTTGCTCTTCTCACTTGGTGTATTGCCATGCGCTTCGTAGAACTTCGCTTTGTCGTAAGCCAGCAAGTCAGAGCCGATAATCGCAATCAGGTTTGAATCGTTTTCGCACGCATCGTGAAGCAGGTTCTTGGTGTTGAGCACCGCTAAATCGAGATTAATGAAGTCACCACCTTCACCGATTCGGATCTCTCCGGAATTAGGCACAATTTCGGTGATGTAGCGCTCGGCGTTGTGGTCACGCATCGCCTGAAACCAACCTTTGTTGACGTCTTCGCCGTTTGGATTCGAGCTAGCATTCGTGTTCTTCTCTACGCGTTCACCGTACCAACCAATGGTGATTTTGTTAGCGTCAATCTGCTCACGCGTATGAGCTGAGATGATTGAGTTGAAGCGCTTGTCGTGCGCCCAGGCATCAAGTTTGTCGTAACGAATAGCGGTATCGAAGTTAGTCTGCTCACACATGTACGGCATCGCGCCCATACCTGAGTAGTCTTTCGGTACACGGCGACCTTCACCCGATGTGTCAGTGCGACTAGCAATCATGCCCGTTACACCCAGACCGATGGACTCGCCTTTCTGGTTCTTCACCGGAATGATGTTAATCTTCTTCAGGAACCAGTTGCTCTCTCGCATCTGGCCAATGATTTTCTGAGTGCCGTTCGGCGTGACGTTAAACTTCTGGGTCGCGTCATCCACTTCATTTTGCTCAGCGACTTTCTTCACGTAAGCATTGAGCTTGATTTGCGTTTGTTTCTGCATAGTTTTACCTGTTTCTCTTCGTCAGACTGGCGTTATAGGTACTGCTCTTCTTCGCTGTCCTGACCTGCTAGCTTGCGCGGTGTTTCGTCAGTGATTTGGCTAAGCGTTGTCGTCATCTCTGACATCTGAGTCGACAACTGCTCCACCTGACCTTTGAGTTCATCGAGCTGATTGCTTTCAGGCTCCTCTTGATCAACCTCTGGCTTTTTCTGCGCGGAAAGGCTTTCGACCAACAGGCCTAAGTTGGTACTGAGTACCTTGTTCTGCTCGATGCTTTGTTTGAGCAGCTCTTCAGTTTCTTTACTCATTTCGCTTTCTTCCTCTTGTTGCGAGAACTGCTCAGGAGACTTTTCACCGCTGAGCCAGCTTTTGAATTTCTGGAATAAGGAGGCATCACTTTCCGGTTCTTCTTGCGAAAGCGCTTGGGGTTCGATGGTAAACTTTGAAAGTACGTGAACCTTGCCATCGTCCTTGCTAGAGAGATGGATTTGAGTTGTACCCAGTGATGCGGGTTTGTCGGTCAGAGCCAGTCCGGTTAAATAGGCTTTCTCAGTGTTAGAAAACTTCTCAATGAACTCACAAGATGTATGAAGCAACTGGCCTTGTTCAGTCATGCGCAGCAAATGGGAGTTAGGTTTAATAACCGCGAACAGCTTGTCTTCTCGCTTCTCTACCGACAACACCGAACCGAATTTGTAGCTCCAGTCATAGTGCTCTTCATTAATGCGCGCGGTGTACACCTCTGGGTTGTAGGTCTCTGCGATTTCATCAATGATTTTCTGTTCAATAACGCGACCATCAACGGTTGTCCCTGCCTGCAAAATACAAATCGGCTCTGACTGAAACATGTCTAAACTCTCCTGAATTCGTTGATTTCAATCTAACGAAAGCCTTCCTCTTTTTGTATTCATCCTGATTCTAGATACCCGATATAGAACTCTCGCAAGCTGAGTAATGGCGGGCTCTGTAGCACTATGCTGGCATGGAGACGAATGCAGTAACCAATCTGAACCAGCCGCTATACACACCAGCGCAAACTCAAGCGTTTGGTCTGTTCTTACGCCAGCAAAAGCCGGCTGAAATCGCGGATAAAATCGGTGTTGCCACCCGAACGGTTCAGCAATGGGTATCAAAATTTGGCTGGAAGAAAATGCGGGATGATTTGCCCGTAGAGCTCATGCTGCGTCAGAGGATCACGTATCTGATGTGGGTTGACCAAAAACTTGAGTGTCAGGAACGCGAGCTGAAGATGCTACTCGATCAGCACTATAAACGTGTTGAAGCAGACAATAAGCGAAGCAGACCAGGCACATCCGTCGAAGGCAAAAGCCCTAGAGGTCGCAAATCTAACAAAGTTAAGAATGACGTTTCGCAGATCACCAAAGAGATGCTTGATGAATACCGCGAGCGTACTTTCTTTGAGTACCAGAAAGAGATACATGCTCACAAGCTCGATGATGACATCAACGAAACACGTTTCTATCTGAAGTCGCGCCAGATTGGTCTCACCTTCTACTTTGCGTATGAAGCCTTTGAAGATGCGGTACTGAATGGTGATAACCAAGTCTTTATCTCTGCGTCGAAAAAGCAGGCGTACATCTTTAAAAACTACATCCGTAAGTTTGCTCTGGAGATTGGTGAAGTCGACCTCAAAGGCAAAGATGACATCGAGTTAAGTAATGGCGCTAAGCTGGGCTTTATGTCGACCAACGTTTCCACTTCTCAGGGCTTCAACGGCCACATGTATTGGGATGAGGTGTTTTGGATACCTCGCTTCGCTGAGCTGGATGACTATGCAGGCGGCATGTCGATACAAGCGAAGTTCCGCACCACGTATATTTCGACACCTTCCACGATGGCTCATGAAGCTTATCCGAAATGGGAAGGCAAGAAAGAGCACAGTATCAATATCAGCCACACCGCGCTTAAGGACGGGGCGTTAGGTCCTGATTTTATCTTCAGGCAGATGATCACCGTTGATGACGCGATGAAGAAAGGCGCGACCTTCTTCAACATGGAGAAACTAAAGCGTAAATATCCAGTTAAGGAAATCTTCGACAACCTACTGCGATGCAAATTCTTGGATGACAGTGCTTCGTTCTTTTCACTAAAAGCTCTTCTCGCCTGCAAAGCGGATTCCTCTCTATGGAAAGAAGTTGATCACAACAAGCCACGCCCCGTCGGTGACGCGGAAGTGTTAGTCGGTTATGACCCAAGAGGTGGTGGTCAAGGAGAAGGCTCAGATGATGCGGGTTTAGTGGTCTCACTCAAGCCAAAAATGAAAGGCGGGGTTTTCCGCTTCATCGAGCGCTTAAGACTCAAAGGTTCGAGCTATGAGCAGCAAGCTGAAGCCATTCGCGGGATCACCGCAAAATATAATGTAGTGCACCTCGCCATCGATACCAGTGGCGTAGGTTCTGCCGTGGCTGAATTGGTTAGAAAGTTCTATCCGTCTTTGCTCGAGCTGAACTACTCACCAGAGGTAAAGCGGATGATGGCCTACAAAGCTCGTGAGATCATCGGCAACGGTCGACTGCAGTTTGATGCTGAATGGGATGACTTGGTGCATTCCTTCCTGATGATTCGCCAGCAGACCACCAACATCAGTAACCAGGTTACGTTTGTCTCTAACCGCAGCAAGATAGGGTCGCATGCTGACCTCGCCTGGGCTTCAATGCATGTTATGTGTTGGGAGCCAATTGATATTAACAATGACGACGATACCACCGTTGAAATCTTCTAAGCCAAAGAGCGGAGAAACGAAGTGATTGAGATTGAATTTTCTAACCCTGTCAGTGTAATGAACAGCGACATCCTAAGTTACCTTGAAATTGCTTTGGTTGATGGCTTGTATGAGCCACCTATTCCTTTCGACACCTTGGCCAAAGCACTGCGCGTTAACCCGATGCACTCGAGCGCGATAGAATTTAAACGCAATACCCTCGCTTATGCTGTGAACGTTTCGCCAGTATTATCCCGTCGCGACCTTAAGCGGTTTATCCAAGACTATCTCACCTTTGGCAACGGCTATTTTCAAATTGTTCGCTCACACGCGGGCAAAGGCCCTATCGTTCAGGTTAAACACATTCCCGCTTTGTATATGCGTCGCCGCGAGGACTTGGGTTATACCTACAAGCCAAAAACTTATGAGGATGATGGCAGAGTTGATTTTAAGGAGGGACAAATCTTCCATCTGTCTGAATACGACGTTGCTCAAGAGATCTATGGGTTACCCGGTCACGTAAGTGGGCTCACCTCCATCTGGCTTAATGACGATGCCACATTATTTCGCCGACAGTATTACCGCAACGGCCAACACGCGGGCTACCTGCTTTATATGAATGAACCTAGCATGACGAAAAAGCAGGAAGACGAAATTAAAACCAAGCTTCAGGCAAAAGAAGGCATGGCGTTTAAGAATATGTTTGTGAATGCGCGAGGCAAAGACACTAAGGCACCAGAACTTAAGCCGATTGGCCAAGTAGAAGCAAAGGATTCATTTAAGGAAGTGAAGAACCAAACTATGAATGATGTGCTGGCTCTCCATCGTGTCCCTATCGAGCTGATGAGCGTTCGCCGCGAGAGTATTACCTCTCTCGATCTCAATAAGGTTGATTGGCTATTTCATAAGAATGAATTGCTGCCGATGATTGATGCGCTGAAGGAACTGAATGAGTTTGTGCGATCAGAAATTCTTACCTCAGAAAACTATAAGCAAATTGAGTCTAACTAGACTAGTGGGCCTTATATCGCAACAATTATTGCTAAATCAGTCACATCATTTACAAAGGTTGTTCTTCAATCAAGATGGTTGCATATCATTTATTTCATAAAGATTTGTGATATGCACGAATACTCATATACACCAAATTAAATAATACTACCCAATCCTAACATAAACACAAAAAGGGATTAATTATGTGTGCGATATGTCTTGACGATCAACTGAACGCGAATAATGCAACATATATACTCTCATGTGGGCACGAGTTTCACAGAGCATGTATATCCGCATGGTTTTGGCAAAACTTTAACCCCAACGCTATATTCCCCCCTGTAAATCGAAATCAACGCACTTGTCCTATATGCAGACAAGTAATCGGAGATGGCCAAGCCTACCAAGCACTTCCTAATTAGAAGCGTCTATTCCACTTGCCTCAAATACTTCTTTCAAAGCATTTGAGGCCCCAACCTTACGATTCAGCGGATTTGTTCCCTACGTTTCACTATCAGGGTAATTAATGGGTTCTTTTTGTTCACAATTGTTTTTCTATCCAAGCTTGAAGCATCATTAATTGCTGTGCATTTTCAGCACACATTTGGATATTAACTACGTCTTCTGCTAGTACTTCGACGTCTCGTTCGTAACTTGTAGCGGTTTTGGTGACACCATCAGAGACGGTGGAGGGTTGCTGAATACCGATCGCTCGATTATGCGCTCGCACTGATTCGGCGCGGATGTGCATCCAGTCAGGATCATTAACAACACACTGCTTATCACTGTTCTTTTGAGCATACTTGATCACCTCTTTCTCTATTTCTCGAAACTCAATTCGAATATCAGGTTTTTGGCTAGCGAGTATTACAGCTAGCTGGAAAGCCTCGTCTTGCTTCCGTTCTACTTTGTCCCATAAGGCGTTTTGCGCTTTTAGGGTCTTAGCTTCTGTAGTCGTTACGCCGTAGTCATATGAAAGGTAAGCGACACTACCAAGAACGGCAGCAAAAGCAACGGCTTTAAACAGGGTTAGATACTTACTTAACATGGTTACTCTCCTTGCCAACCGTTTAGACAAACGTCTTGCTCTTTATTTCGGCGTTTAGGAATACCGGCACAGTTGCTTTTTTCTAGTCGGCAATCTTTACCATTCACAAACACCCACTGCGGATACTCATTACAAGCACCAGTGCGATCACCCCGGTTAAATTTTTTCAGCAACGTAGAGCGAGCGAAGTTACCTGCACCAAGGTTATAAACAAAGCTCACCATCATGTCGTACTCGCTTTGATTAGGCTGTTGGGTGATGTATTTGTTTACTACACGCTCAGCGGCGGCAATATCTTTAACGAAGAACTCAGCGGCTTGTTGTTCAGTGAGTACAGTATCTTCCGTTACGCCTTGGGTATGACCTAGCCCAGCTGTCCACACATCAGCACTGCATTGGTATGGCTTTAGTCTGCACCCTTCCTCATTGGCGACATGGCTTAGGCCGTTTTCACTGGTTGTTAGTTCTGAGTCAATAGTAAATACAATGGCAAGAACGGAAGTAACAGAGCACACCACCGCCTGTATTGCTTTGGTTTTTAGGCTCATACCGCGCCGTCCTGTTGCGAGTTCAGCTTGTCGAGCTTGGCTTGATTGAGTTTGGTGGCAACGGCATAGTGACGAATCGCCATGACGCCCGAAACAATGCCTACGAAGATTGCAATAAGCTGAGCAATATCATTCACACCAAAGCTGATTAGGGTTGCACTAACAGACGTTAGAATTTTCTTTAGCCCAGTAATGTCTAGCAAAGAAACCACTAATGCTTTTACCTCTGTTTGATTCATTGATTTTTCTCTCGTAACTAGTGATTAGTGCCCCACAAAACCAGTGTATCGAGCTGAGGTTTAAAGGGTACTTATGGCATTTCTAGTGCGGAGATATAGAAGTTTGGGAAGGCAGAAACAACAAACCCAGCGTCTAGGCTGGGTTTGGCGGTTAGTTAGTTGGTGGTGTTGGCCAAGGGTGCTCCGTCTGAACTTTCTCACGTTCTTGGACGGCTAAGTCCATTAAACGGTCGTATTCTGATTGCTCTCCCATGTGCTTTTTGATTTCGGCTTCTTCTAAATAAGGCCGAACTCGCCGTGTGTATTCTGATTGGCGAAATTGATCTACTTTTCGTTTCTCTTCTAAGTAATCGTCATTCGCATTTCTCACACGCCATGAGCCATTTTCGCTAACTAATGCATCGGTAACTTTGCAGACTAGAGCCTGCCATTTTTCATCTGAATTAACGATATGTTTCTGCCCTAACTCATCGATGGAAAACTCATCATTAGTTAACGTGTTCACATTAACAATATTTACCCCATCAAAGCGTAAATGGTGAAAAGGGATAGCCCCCTCCAGCTTTTTACCATGTTTTTGAGGCTCAGTTGTACGCCCCAAAATAAGATCGTTTTGAATAATTGCGTACATTACACCCTCACTATATCAATGGTGGACACTGATTTTTGCCAACCAACATGACCATTCACTGCAGGGTCAGTGTTAAAGCAGTATTGACCGTATTCTAAATGGTTATCCAATGACACTACATGCGCGCCACGATTAAAGGGCATCTGGCAGGAAATGGGGACGTTTTTATCGTAATAGTAACCAATAAGTCCTGCACTGGTTCCAAGGTGCATACGCTGCTTAACGGTTTTTTTTCCATCACAATAAGCGGTCAGATAGCCGTACCCCGTCGCCCCCGCAAGTGCCGCACCTAGCACCGCATCAATAGAAACATTGCAGGTAAAGCCTCGGGCATAATCATTGACCGTCTCAAGGCGCATGCATTCCACATTCTGAGCAGGCGCATTCAACATCACCGCCGCCGTGGTTTCTAAACGAGCAATGTTAATAGGCAACTCTGTCACATTGCGATAAGCCGTCACCACGCCGCTTTCAATCGCAGCAATCAGCACATTATCTAGCGTTGAATCAAACGCACTGTTCGTTTGCGGTTGACTGGTTGGGTTATAGGAAGCGCTGGCTAAATCTTCCAAATAGAACCCCGAGGACACGTTAAAGCGCAAATGGTACGTGTTACTTAAATCAATGGTGAATTGACGCTGCTCAAGAGCGTAGTCAGACGCTTTAATTCGATTCCATCCTCGCAACGCAATGACATTGCTTTCCGCTACCGTCAATGTTGTTCCTGATAAGGTTAATACGGCTTTGTTATCACTGGTTAATGTTTCAGGATAAATGGGCAGATGATTAAGCTTGTCCTCTAAGCTTTCGTTTATATTGGAAAGCGTGGCGACTCTTTCCCATGGTTGCCATTGTCCTGATATTTGATAACGAACAAATTTCTTAACCTTTGTTCCGACTGGTTCAATCGAAAACAGCACATCTTTTGCATTGCCATAGTGCGTAATATTACGGTCTAAGAAAAAATGATAGCCGTCCGTCAAACAGTCCGGATTGTGCGCAGGGCTATTGGTGAAATAGAAATGTCCTTCCCCAAAGTTTTTGTTTAGATCGTCACTCGGGTTTAAAATTGTTTTTCTTACGTATTTTGGTAAATGTAACTCAAGCAACTCAGTCTCAGTCACAAACTCACTATGTTTAAAAATGACTTGCCCAGCCTCGCCTGAAATCGCGGCTTTGAGTTTCACCATACCGCCAATTCCCTTCGGCAGTGCAACTTTCGGTGTTGAGCACTCGATCACGGATTGATTGCTGCTATCGAGCACATGAATTTGATGTAGGTACTCATCAAAGTGCTGCTCTATAGGCAGATTCAAGATAAAGGTTAAAACGCCATTTTCATCGTAGTAACTGGTTTCAATGGTGTTTTCATAAAATGAATACAGTGATTCACTTGGGGCGTTATGAGTTAACGCGCCAATGAGCCGATACTTGGTTACAGTATTTTTCAGCTCACTGTTTAAAATGTCTATCCCGTGCTGAGTCGGAATAGCTTGCAGTGTGCTCATTCGGTGTCTCCTATTTCAAGTTGCCAAGTAATGGCAGTGCGGCACAATATTTGAGTTTCAGCGTCTATTTCTAACTGTGAGCTCAACTCTGACTTTATCGTTAAGGCGGTGGTCTGTTCCAATTGGGTTTCGGCTTCCAGTGGGTAAAGCCAGTGAAACTCGGTATGAGGTAATCGGACATTTTCAAATGCGTTGATGGCTGCACCATTGTCATAGCTGAATAGGTCAATCAAAATCAGATTGGGCCTTTTCACATCGTCATACACCAATCCGTTTGAGCCCAACGTCCCAAGCAGACTTTGATAATCGCGAACCTTCCAACCAAACCCTTGCTCTTCAAACTCCGTTAATAGTGATAATTCAATATCGTCATGGGTTTTCTTAAAGTCTTTCGCTATACCGTTAATGGTATTGGTCAGCTCTGCGTTCTCGGTGTCTTGCCAGTATTCACCTTGAGGAAGTAACCCACGGTACGCATCTGCAAAATCACCTTCGCTGTATTCAATGATTAAGTCGGAGGTGTCCATGTGACGGCTCCTAGTACATGAATCTGGTTATTGTTGATAGCCACTTCACCTACGGGCGATTTGACAATAAAGTTATTGGTCACCGTTGAAATCACTAACACAATTTCGGTGTTGGTGATGGATTCAGGCTTTTTAGTTTCTGGGTCTATCTTGCCCATTTTCCCTTTTACAAAGTTTTCAAGGGCCGTGACCACATCATCACGAATCGCTAGGTCTTCAATACCTTGAATCTCTATAGTGAGCGGCGCTTTTTCTGGGAGATGAGCAAATGGATGACAACCAGCGAGTCGGTTAGTTTCAAAGGTCTCTTGAACAAGATTTACCACTTCACTGCTTAGCGTTGGGTCGTTTTCACGGGCGCCAATGTAGATCTCTACCATGCCGCGCTCTGGCGTGTTATCGAGTGCCCAAGCAAAATCAACATCAGAGTGAGCCGACACTGCCCACACTTCGTAATCTTCTGACTTGCCGATCAGCTCGTTCTTCTCGAATGCCACGATTACTCGCGCTCGCCAGTGCTCTAACTCTTCGATATCTGCACCACCTTCAATACCAAGCGATAAGATATTATTTGGGTCGATACCGCTTAGCCCTTCAGTGAGAGTGAGTTTGGCGCCATTTGGTAAATTGCTTGCTGTCCCTGATTCAAGTGCAATGACGTCTACAGGCACATTGCTGTATTGCTCTTTATTGGTTTCATACTCTTTATCACCGTAGATTAGGCGAGTACCTTTGGCGATCACTACAGTTCCACCTAGCTCAGTAAACTGCACTGTACCTTTTGCAAAAGTAGGCAGTAGTCGTGGTATATTGTGGCGATTTGCATGCAGGTATAGCCATGCTTCAGAGCAGGTTTCAGGGTGCAATTGTCTGAAAAGCAAATCTTGATAGCCATATTGCCCATAGCTGACGCCAGCAATGGCAGAGGCTATGGCTTTGGTGGCTGGATTACTTTGCCCTGTTTTTGCTGTCAGGTTGGCTTCAGCACGAGCGATTAAGCTCTCAAGGCTCACTTGTGTACTCATTTATTTACCTTCGACAGTGGAACATCAAATGTTGAGCCGTCCGTTAGGGTTATCATGACATTACGGCCCATTTGGTTTGGCTTCTCTCTCCAAACGGTCACTTCAATGGCTTTGGCGTGACCTTGCTGAGTTAACCAGACGAGAGCTTCTTCATAAAAGCGCTTAGCAAGCCTTAGGGTTTCGTCAGTCAATTTGGCTCGTTTGAGAGTCCAATCACGAGAGCCAACAAACTCTATCAGTTCATTGCTCCAAGTGCCGCCGCGTTCATTGTGGCCCATTCTGGCGCGGTCATTTTTGGTTGACTCAGCGTAGTTGTAGACGCTTTGCAGCACCGCATGAGTCATGCCTTCTTTGGAGTCCACCGAATCGGTAAGCGCGTTCAGTTTAAAATGGCTCATGCTTTGTTAGGTTCCCGTGTCGTTTTGATTGCGCTGTCGTCTTCATAATCGTGGTCGTGCGTCTCGACTTTAACGCCGCCGAACGTACCAGACTGACCACCGACAGAGCCTGCAACTTCTGCATTCTTCGCCACACTCAGGTTGCCGCCTATATCTACATCATTAGAAAACGTGGTTTTGTCAGCGATCACGTTCACCTGTGGCGCTTTGATAGAGACTTCATTCGCGGCTACCACATCGACCTTACCTTGGGTTGCGTAGACCTTAATTCCTTCCTCGGTTTGATGGATTAAGTTGCCCTTGTCATCGAGCATGGCGACCTCACCGGGCTTTAAGTCGATTTGGAAGCGCTCATCTTCAACATTGACGGTAATCCCACGTGCAGTCACACCGCCGATAAACAAGTTGTAAGCCTTGGCCTCTGGTAGTGGTCGGCTCATAAAGCCGTAGTTGTGGACGCGCTTAATTCGGTCATTAGTGCGGCCTGTTGCAGTTCTAATTTGCAGGATACCCGTAGTTGCACCTGTTACCGTGCCTGTTCCAATCACGTTCTTGATGCGAGCCATTAATCGCTGTTGTTGCTGACGTTGAGGACTAGACATGGCTTTGCTCCTTAAACGGCCTGACCAACTCCACGGAAGTGCTCGAGGAGCTTTCGGACACAGATAGGCCAATAGACTTAATCACCAGCATTTCGCTAAAGCTCTGCTCTTTGTCGATCACTCGAATTACTCGATTTAATCCATCAATCGCAAGCTGAGGAAAGATATCTGCGACAGATGTTGAAGCGGTCAGGCTTTCCGCTATCGCTAAGTTGCGTTCATATTTGGCTCGAGATAAACACGCCGCACTGCTTTGCAGTTGGTCACAGGTGATTACCAGTGTGCGCGAGCTATCAATGTTTGGGTTGGTAATTTGGGCGCTGGCATCATCCCACTGGCCCTGCACATCAATGGTATGAAACTGCTTATTGAAGGAGCGTTTTACCTTTAAGCTGTCTATGTTATTGCCTGTTTCAAAACCCACATTGTTAATCGTTGCATGCGCCGTGTTCTCTATAGTCAGCACACCGTTTCGCTCGATGAGCATGTAGCCTTGTTCGCGGATGAGCTGAGCAACATTTTCAACCGGAGACTCAGCATTAATCTGAAACTCTTCAATCTTTGGCATGCCTTTAACTAGGCTCTTTACACCTAGGCCAAATGGCTTAGCCAGTTTTCTAAGCAGCTCTTCAACATTGAGGTTGTAAAGCGCATCCATAGTGATGCGCGAGTCAATCATGTTGGCGCTCTTGGAACGTCCTACTATTGGCATAGTTAAAGCGCTTGCGCCTGTCACGTTTTCTGCTTCATCTATCTGACCGATTAAGATGGATTGGTCATTTAGAAAAAACTCTACCGACAACGGGCGATCAATGTTTATGGGTTCAATCGAGCAGTTGAAGGTGTGGGCCAATTGCTCTGTTGAGTAGTTCAAATTGGCTTGGTAGAAAGTATGCGGCTTTCCGTCAATGTACATCGTAAGTTGATTCATCGTGCATCCCTAACCGCGATATCACCACGGATAAATAAAGGATGCTGAAGTGCATTCATTTTGGTAATGATGTTCTCATAGGTGTACTCGTCATGGGCAATGGTCAGCGCTGATTTAAAATGAGGTGATTGCACTGTTCTGTGTGCTTTGGTTCCCTCTGCTACTTTGTCGTGCTGAGTCTGCACATTACTTTGCAAGGAAGTGAGTGCGTCATAGAGCTCTATGCTTTCTTGCGTAGAGACTTGAGTCGTTTCCTTGATGCGTTCATCAAGATTGACAATCAGAGTTGAGAGATCACTTTGAATAATCTCTGGTTGCTTTTGGGCTAGGGTGATCTCAAAGCTGTCATTGGCTTCTAGGTCAGTCACGTCTTTACTCATCTTCACCGCGCCCGTCACCATCTGTACATTGTGGTGTTTGGTTGGGCTGTCGGTTTTTACTTCGCCAAGCAGCAGAGCTTGAGCACTCCGTGAGTTATCGACAGCTTCACTCTCGGAAGCTGGCTCTGATTGAACACCTTCAGACACCGAATCGACAGCGCTAGAAAACAGATCAGCGAACTCGGCAGGGTTAGCGTTCAAACTGCTCACAGCTGAGAAGGCCTCATTTATCGCTAGGTTAATATCTTGCAACGAATCATCAGCTAGGTTCAGGCGGTTAGTAACATCAACCAACACAATAAGCGCACTGGTTGCGTTGTTTTGTACTTCGTTGATTTGAGAAACATCCAGCCCTTTCACCTCTTCAACAAATGATTGCTTAGACAGGCTTTCTACTATGTCAGCTTGTGCTTTGGTGCGTACTGTTCTCGGTGCAGTGATAGAAGTTGAAGTACCGGCACGGACAAACTTCAGGCTCAGTGTCACTACACCTTTCTTAGTGTTAATGCTTAGGGAATGCTCTTCGAACACTAACGCCAACTCACCTAACCAGGGATGTTCAAGTTCTCCTCTTGGTTGCTGGACCAGGCTTTCGATAAGTGCATTGGCGTCAGCTAGTGAGCTTGCACCTACGAATATAGATTCGATAGTAAATGTTCGGGCTTTAGTGCCCATGACTTTGATGTGCGGTAGGTCAGCGTATGGGATTTCTCTCACTTGCAGACGCTTACCACCATCAAAAGAGGTAGACAGGATGTTGAGCTTCAGCCCATTCCATCTAGCGTGCTCGTGTTGTCGTTCCCACATCAATAGCCTACCAATCGAAGAAGTTTGGAGTTTAAAGAGCAGAGATTATTTAGATGGTGAAAGTGTGGTTCCAGCCCTTATTCGGACTCACCCCTCCCCCCGCGCTAAAATTCCGCACTGTAATTTTGCGATCCTTAAAGTGATCGCGTTTCGGTAGGGTTAGTTAAGCACAGCTCCCGGTATATCTACACCGAGGGCTGTTTTAGATTGGGAATTTAGAGATCCTCGGAGATCGCTTTTGTTCGGTGGCGTTATTTTTTTTGATTAGAGCTTTTTGAAAGCATAGCGATAAAAGTTAAGAGCCAGCATTCCTGTCAACATACATAGTTTACAGCTGAGATATTCATCAAAACAATACCAAAACTTTCAAGTAAGTTTTTGTGCCTACCCACATATACTTGAATGCAAATTGTCGAATTTAGAATTTGTACTATTTTTTACAGGTAAAAAAGCAATTAGAAATCACATAGATATTGATGTTGGCTAGATTAGGAAAATAATATGAATTTACAGGTATTTTCTCATTTGGGAGGTGTCCCAGTACATTATGACAGGTATGATGAAAGTAGTGGGCTTGGTTATGGAAGCAGAGGGAAACCTTTTAAACCAAGAGCAACCAATCAAATGATCGCGCTACTTGACGCTTGTTTTACAGAGATTTTCGCTCAAACGCACAGCAAACTGGGTCTACCGCAAGTAATCGCCTCTGCTGGAGCATATGTCAGCAAACCAGGATTCCACGGCAAAGGTGAGGCATTCGACTTAGATGGAATTTTTTGGAAGAACACGTCCCTTATTGCGATTCAATATCCACAAAAACCTCACCTATATCTTGCTGTTGAATCAGTACTAAGGCAATACTTTGGAACAGTCCTATCCTATAGCTACAACACCGCACATAGAGATCACTTCCACATTGATCTAGGCTCAAAAGTTAAGTTTGAGAAAATGTCCAAATCAAGGGTCGAATATCTCCAAAACTCATTGTTCTACATTCATGGTTTTCAACTTGGTCGAGATGGTGTTTGGGGACCTGAAACGAAACTCGTAGTAAAAGAAGCCTTCAACGTACTAAATATTGAAGGAAGCCTTTTTTCTACTGAGGCATGGCTTTCGTATTTAAAAATAACAGCCGAGATAGGAATAGAGTTAGCTGATATTTAGTGTAAGCGTCAGAAGGACTAAACATAATGAGACTCAGAATTATAATACTAGGAATTTTACTTCCAAATTTTTTGATTGCATGTACTAGCAAGTCTACCTCTTCCGAGTTCGCCAATAAGAACCACTTGCTCAATAATGTCACAGAAGAAACTACAGGCTATTTTGAGGAGTATGCTCTATCTTCTTCCAACCCAAACAATACCGCAATGGCATTGAAGTACCTAGAAAAAGGCGTAGCTCTATCAAGAAGCGTATGCTTCGAACATTTAGATTATTTAGTAGCTAGTGAAAACGACACTACGTTTGGTCAGAATGAGCTCGGAGTCCTAGTTATTCTCGCTACAGGTATCATGGGGCTAAATGGTGTAGATCAAGACAATTTCTCAAAACTAGCTTTAGGAGCAGCTGCTGTTAACTCTAGCATTGACCTATATCGAAACCACTATCTATTGGGACCTGATAGTGACGTAATTGTAGACCTTGTAAAAAACGCCATGAATACTGCTGAGTCAGAAATTAGCAATAGAGCCCCTACAAACTTCATAGACGCGTATACGCTTCTTGAAAGTTATTCAAGGTTATGCAGTGACAGCCAAATTAGAAGGTTGGTTCGTGATGCTATTAAGAGTACTGAATTTGTTGCAAATGAATCTATCACTAACAGAGAAGAAGCTAATAAAACTATGACTGAAATCGCTGTTGCTCTGGGCCGTTCAGGTTTATCAAACAAGCAGTACTTTGGCCTCTACTGGAAAGCAAAAGAATCACCAACGAAAACAGAATATCTTCATGTGGTTAACAACGCGTTAGGTGACGCGAAAGAAATGGTGGATTCACTACCGATAGACGCTCTAGTAGAAATCAAGAGACTCTACTCAAAAAGCCCATACGCCTCAGCTGAATACCAACTTATTGTCGACGAAACAAAATCTGCAATTCAAAAGATAGAAAACAATCCTCTCAATGAATCTACCTTCAAGGCGGTTCTAAATGATTACATTTCTAATGAAGAGTTCATAGAAGTAAGACAGGCATTGGGTGACTTCGATAATCAGGAAACGGTAATGAAAGCCGCACTAAAAAATATTAGTGAAGTTACACTTACAAGAGCTTCAGCTATAGATGCCTCATACTCTCCATCCTTTGGCTCGACCATAACCGTCAATGTAAAATAGGACGTTCAAACAGCTAAAGCCCGAAGCAAGTAGGAACATTATTTTATTAGCCAAAGATCTCCAGCTGATCCAAATCTCCCTTACAAAGTTCAGGTTGGAGCTTTGGATCAGGTTTATCACCACTAGGTTCGATGATGCGGTGAACGGATGTGTAAGTGACAAAGACTGTGCCACAATTTAGGTTGAGGCACTGGCAGTAAGCTTCACGAGTTTCTTTACTCATCGCTCTGGATGTAGCAATGCGGGCTTTGCTTTCGCATTTGGGGCAAGTGATTAACATGGCAACTCCTTTTCAGTAATTGCGCCTATAGCCTAAACTGCGGGCTTTCGACTTCGTCAGCCATTTCGATAATGGCCTTGATGGCTTCCACTTTCTCGCTATCAAGTTCACCTTGATTGTCAGCAACAACTAATCCCATTAAGTAAGCACCTGCTTGGGCGCGGTTTTCACCGTTCGTACTCAATGCGACCCCGTCGAGAATTAGCTCCAGTGCTTGCTGGAAAAGCTGTTTTTTATTAGACATATCAATATCCTTACCAATGACACCCAAAATATACTGTATATTCATACAGGTTTCTACCTGCGTTTTGATGTCTATGTCACTGAATAAGGAGTTGGTAGTATCAGTGAAATTCCTCGATCAACTTTGTTAGGTAGTTGCCTGCCCTCCTTAAATGAGATTTATTGGAACGTAGCCTAGCCGACATATGTAATTAGTAATGAGTATTTAGAACTGCTTTAATCAAACCTAGAATTACAACCTTTGAGCCAAAACTAGTAAACAGGTGCAGAAGGGTCAGCGTTTAGATCAATCATCAGACCTAACGAATCCAAAACTTTTTCAATGTCCGACATAGAGTCCTTGTTAGAGTAATCAGGGATAGCTTTATTACAGCTATATTTGGAATCCCGGTAAGACTCTTCCCAATTCTCTGCCTTTGATAACATTTTGCAAACCTGAGCTACCGGCAATGGCTCAAAGAGATTTTGTTCCAGGTCGCTCTCGCTTAAATCACTAGACATGATCAGTTGAAACATTAGCTTCTTAAAAGCTTTTTCATCAACAACACGTAGAAATGTAACCTTGGTAAAATCTGCTCTAGATAAATTCGCATTGGAAAAGTCAGTGTCCTCAAGTATCGTTGCACCACGAAAATCTGAATATGGAAGGATTGCCCCATTGAAACTTGTCTCATAAATCCTTGCATTCAGAAATGTGGCGACTGCTGACTTAGAATTCACGAACGAACTATCATATAAAACTGTATTGTCGAAGTTAGCAAGGACCAGTTCAGCATCATCGAATTCGGACGAAATTAAACTTGCATTTTGAAAGTTAGCAGAAACTAAAATAGCGCTATTTAGTTTTGCCTGATACAAGTTAGCATTCTTTAAGTTAATGTCTTTTAAATATGCCTTGTTTTCTTTGGATGCAAGGTCAACATAAGTCAAGTCGACCCTTTCTTTCCAGCACAGACCGAAGCACTTCTGACTATTAAGATACTCTAACGCTTCGCGCTCACCTGAAGAACCAGGTTTGTCATTATGTAACAGTTGCCAAGCTGAGTTAATTTGACTGATTTGCTTATCATCTAAATCATTTACGAATGTAAACAAAGCGATCAAAAGCAAAAAGCTCGAGAGAGATGCGAAAATCCTAACCAAGTGTAAGTTGTCAATCCAATCAGCGAAATCAATTAGTCTACGATTTAATGATGATGCCTTATCTTCTACTTTTTTTGCTTCAGAAAATGAGTAACCACTGCCCTTTTTAAACCTTGTTTTTTTTTTGAACATAAAAATTCACTCCATGACTACGTTGTTTTTTGACGTATATTCCTTGAGGAAGGCTTGTCCCTCGGCATACTCTGCATATTTACTAAGCCAATAATCTCGTTCTCTATCACTTGATTCTGGTATTGGTACTGTCGAGGACAGAACACTCTTCCAATAGTACTTTTTATCAACAAAGCGCTGGTATTCATATTGATATTTTCCGTCGGCATTACTTTTGATATCACTAATATCAATATCGCGACATTCCATCGGCCAACCTCGAGCACCAGCAGCCCAGAGCATAAACTTATCTACCTTTTGTCTCGCATCCTTACCTTCGAATGTAATGCAGAACCTATTGTTTGAACTGGCATGCACTCCCCGCTCTTGAATTACTTGGTGAAGCTTCTCGGCTTGCTTTTCTAATCGTATGATTCGATTGTATAAGCGGTTCTGGTACTCCTCAGGTTTGTTTTGTTTAATAGCAATCGACTTAGCTTTAATGGTTTGAGCTTTGGCCGCCTGAAGTTTCCGCACTTGTCTTTTAATCGGCTTCTTCCATTGCTCAAGCTTGTACCCCAACTCTTTTATGATTGCTGTCATGTTGTCGGCTTCAAAACTTGCTAACGTTTCCCAAGCAGGAGCTCTCGAGCATTTAGCAATCGCATACCGATTTCCTTTAATTAACCCTTGGCTCTCATTGGCACCTTTTGCTGCATAGCCAACTGCCTTGATGATGTATGAGCCTGCAGCTTTAGGTTTTTTAATTCTCTCGAGCTTTGCGAATCCGTGCCCCCATATTTTCTCAAGTCGTTTCGACCAGGAACTAAACAGATGCTCTGGTACGGTCCACCGGAGTAACAAATGCACGTGAGGATTTGGTTCGCCATCCTCATTGGCCGGACACTCAGCTACCCAAATGTAGTGAAAGTCTGCCGGTGTGTTCATCGGTCCCATGTCATTAGGTTGAACGTACTTTGGTACTTTCTCTTTAGTTAGATCGCAATACTTCTGACCTGACTCAGGATCAGTTCGAACCGTATGGTCTGCAAGCCAACCTCTTTGGTACATTTTCTTAGCTGCATCTAGAAACCTTGAAACCTCATGCCCAATCGTCGTCTCTAGAGTTTTTTCCATGGTAAATTCCTGCTCAGGTTTCTGCTTCAAATCGCAGTATGCTCCGGCGATTACTCCATCTGGATTCATCTTTCTTGGTAAGGGGTTATCTTTGGTTGGCACCGTCCAATACTCACCACCGATATCCGTTATTGGGTGCCAGATTTTTTTCTCCAGAGCACGCGGATGAGCAGTCACCATGTTCCGCCTATAAGCAATTGGATGGTTAGCTCCCATTGAACGGCACTCGTCTTCATCGAGCATTCCTCCAAACATGGCCAGACGCTTAGCTTTAGTAAACGTTAGGGTCAGGAACGTGGAAAAGCCACCGTGACAGGCAGCAGTATAAGCACCCGCTTCAAAAATCTTACTCACGGATCGAGAAGTTAACTTCTCTGAAAACCGCTCGCCCACATTGGCAGTTGGCGCTGCACTTGAGGGCGTCTCTGTTATTGCCTGAAACTTGTATGTATCGTTCCAAGCACGATGCATCAACTGCATTGAAATAGGTATTCTGCTCGTTTCTCCTCTCGCTCGCCGCCCATTCTCATTCAACACAGCTGGTTTGGATCGCTCAGTAGTCTCATACAGTGCAGAATGGTTGAAGTAAGCCTCGGGAGAATTGAGCACTGACTTGGCTCTAAGAGACTTGTTCAGAGTCCTGATTCTCTTAATTTGGCGCTCTTTCCGATCGCGAAATTTCTTTGTCGGACTTTTGCGGCCTTTGACTAGACTAAGTCTTTCGGCGATTCTCGCCGCCGCTTCGCGGTCGTGTTTTGAGCGATAATTCTTCGCTTTGTAGAAATCAGTTCGAACATTTACATCGCGTTCGCGCTTGGATAATCGGTTTGATACTCGATCATAAACAGGAATCTTCTTAACTAAACCACTATCGAGTAGCGCTTGCTCCTGGTCTGAGTGAATTTTGGAACCTAAAAAACCAGCTCGATGGCTGGCGTCATTTTGCTTGATTCTGTCCAGGGGCATTACTGCCCCTGCAACATACAACAACTCACTTTCTTTCATTGGTCAATGCCCCTCCTCCCGGCTCGCATTACTTACCGATCCCCATGACTCGATACAACCTTGAGCTGTACACATGTAGTTCATGGGTCTTTGAGTAGGTTTAGTTCGTTTTTTGATACCGTGTTTTTCACGTAGCTTAGATAGTAGAAATTGAGCCCGCTGCGTTTTACTCGGATCATAACTTTCAAGTGCCGGCATATCAGGGCAAGGCAAATGACTAGGTGACGTCGCAATAATGCCATCATCGTAGATAGATACCGCAGGTCTGAAGTCAATATCTTCACTCATTCTCACCTCACCCAGCAGAGCTAACATTGAACGTAAAGATGCCTTCTGCATTCAAAAACAACATGGCTTCATGAACATCTGGAAATAGTTCAAGCTCATTGCCTTGAGAAACTAAGTAGATGGCTTCTCGGTGGGCTTGGCTAAATACCGATATTGCCCAACCTAAGAAGTTGCCCTTAGCGTCTAACTTTATGAATACACAAGGAGGATGATGAACCACACTGTCTAAGGCTCTAGCTATCGTGCAAAAGTCTTTGGCAGGTAGGCACCTTTCACTAGGATGAATTAGGGATACACTCATATCTCAGCAAACTCCTGTGTGTCTACGACGATAAAACCGCCCTTCCCCTCACCTTCGCTTAATACTCCGTGGCGAACGTGATTACATTTGAGCTGTTCGCAGGCTTGGCTTACGGCATCGTCTAATGAATCGAAATCACCAATAGCCGTTGTTTCTGGCTCTTGAGTTTGTTCGTGGCGCTTCATGGCACCATCACCAAACAATCGGATAGCTACGTATTGCATGAGGCACTCTCCGAACGCGCGCCTAATGCCTTCATTGCTAGCCCTGCTTGACGGCCAATGTTTTGCCACAGGCGAATGTTCAAGTTTTGCTGGCGCTCTTGCCCCTCGACAGGGTTCTCTTGGTACTTGGTGACGTTTAGTGCAGCGACGTTCTGTAGGTGTAAAGCTTCTTCCAGAGTGTTGAGCTCAATCGTAATCATGTTGAAACTTCCTTTCTGTTTTCTTCAGTTAACTCAGTCCGGGGACCGGCGCACCGTTGGCAACAAAATCCACTCCCATAGCTAAAAAGGGAGACACGCCTTTAGTGCGTTCTTCGAGATCACTAATCAAAAGCACAAGGTTGCCAATGCTGGCTTGAGCCTTCTGAATAATGTTGTGTTTGGTTGTGCGGCTTAAGCGTACGTTTCCGGCTTGGTCTAACGCCATTTGAGACAGGTCACCCGAGTGAATCGAGTTCTCTAGTGCACGTTTGATAAAGGTTTCTTCAGTTGCATCAAGCGGTATGTGAGCGGTAACAACACCCAACCCAAGAAGCAGGCTGTTTACTATGGTGTGATTGCCACTGGCTTTAGTAATCGCGATTAGCTCTACACACGTTAAGACATGAGGTTGCTCTGGGTTGAGCTTGTTGCGAAGCATTGTTGGGCTCATACCTATGCCTTCTGCCAGCTTGGTCATATTCTCAGACTTCGCAAATGCACAACACGCTTCGTTAAATGCCACTTGTTTCGTGCCAATAAATTCGCACATTGAGTCACTTTCGTTCATATCCAATACTCATTTGCATACCAAGGAGATGAAAATGAAAAACCAACCAAGGTTTAGAAACCGTTATTTAGCCGAGGTTTTGCATTGCTTCACGTGTTGCCATTTCTAGCAAAGCAACCATGTTGATTAGCGGCGTTTCTTTAGGTTTAGACTTGGCTTTGATAGGCAGGCGACCGTCAGAAACCCAGTCCATAATGGTGCGCTTAGGCATACCAGAGAACTGCGAGTATTGGTCATAGGTCATGAAAGGCGTATTTAGGACTACTTGATATGAAAGCATAATGCTATCCTTGTAAGTTATTGATTGTTTAATTTCGGGTGATTGAGTTGCAGCTCGCACCCGATTTCATTTGGAATTATTGATCGCATATGGAATCTTGTCAATTCCCAATTCGACCGCCGGAGTATGTTGGTGGGAAAGAAGTTATCGAAAGGTTGATGCAAGCCACAAATACCAGTTCTAACCAAGCATTGGCTGATGCCTTTGGTTTACCTAAATCAACCGTTGGCACATGGCGACATAGAAACTTAGTCCCTTACGAAATTGTAATTCGATTGCATTTGGAAACAGGCATCTCTATAAAATGGCTTACACTCGGTCAGGGCGAGCCATATGAAAGCCCAAATGAGCACTCTCATATTTCAAAGAAAAACGAAGCTAAGCAAATTTTTGATGCCGATTGTTTTCAAATAGAGGAAGGTAAACTAGTTAATCAAGGCACACTATCTTTAGATAAGGCGATGCTCGAGGAACTTGGTGTTGTAAATGTACTGGCATTAAAAGGCGAATCTGTTATCTATCTCGTAAACAAAGAGTCTAGTCAGGCAGTAAGCGGCACATATCTAGTTGATATGGACGGCCTACTCTCTCTCAACGAAATACAACGTTTACCAGGCAAGAAGCTAGCGATCAGCTTTAATGGTTCAACCCTGACGGTTGAAGAAGATGAAGTTAAGGTTGTTGGGCGTGTGGCGTTGGTGATGGAGAAGAAGTAATTGTCTGAAGGTATTACGTTCAATAAAGCGGGTCAAATTTCCCGCCTAAAAAGCTTGGCGGATTCGCTAACCAATGAGCATGTTCAGAATGCGATACAAAAGTACAAAGAAGCCAATGAAACCGCCCCAACATATAAAGATTCAACGACATACGATTTAATCGTTGATGGAGAACACTACCCACCTAAGGCTATCTTTGGCATGGCAATGGGAGAAATGCTTGGTGTAGAAATTAAGTCTTCATACTTCTCCGCTGGCTTAACCAGTCCAAACTTTTTAACCTTGGAGCGACTAGGGTTCGAAATTAGGCTAAAAGAAGGCAGCCCATGGTCTGACTACGAGATGGAAGACTCTGTTCGAGAATATCTGCGTATGTCGGAGCTCGAGCGTAGGGGAGAAAAATTTAATAAAGCCCAAATATACCGTGATCTAAACAGCAGACATAAGCGAAAAGAGACTGCTTATGAGTTTCGAATGCAGAATATCTCGTATGTTTTCGAACTACTTGAACGTTCATGGGTAACTGGCTTAAAGCCAAGAAGAAACATAACTCCTGACCAAGTTGAACAAATTGAACATCTTATTGCTTCTATCGAAAGTAAGCCCTTCGAAGGTAAGGCCTCCTTTGAAGCTAAGGTAAGGGAATCATCCAAAAAGCAAAACCTAGAGAAGCCTAAAGGTGATTCAAAGCCCAAGACAAGTACAACTACCACAACCAGTTATGCTCGCTCGCCAGAAGTAAAAGCCTGGGTACTCAACCGTGCAAACGGCATATGCGAGTGCTGTAACCAAAAAGCACCATTTGAGACTGAAGAAGGTAGGCCATTCTTAGAGGTTCATCACATCGTCCCACTAGTAGACGACGGTGCGGACACCGTGGAAAACTGTGCTGGTATCTGCCCTAACTGCCACAGGATGCTGCACTTTGGGAAAGGTCGCGAGAATAGAGCTGTAAAGCTAAGTAAAAGTATCATAGAAAAAGAAAGCGGCCTCTAGCCGCTTTCAAATTATTTGGCAAATACATGCTTTGCTTTTATGTAGTTTTCAAATGCTGGCTGTTTCTCTGGTTCAATACTTATGTACTTAGATGAGAACCACTCTCCTGTACTACCAGATTTATCTTTAATTTCGGCCGCTAACTTGTCATCAGTTTTAGCATTAAAAGTTATGTAGTACATTCCCTTATCAGGAAGCTCGACATAAAACGATAGCTCTTTTTTTGCACCAACCAACAGATATAAGCTTTTATAATGCTCTTTCTTCTGCTCTACGGGGTCAAATGGAGCATATATTTTAGGAAGAAATAGCTTCTCAAAAAACAACTTATCCCCATGTTCAATTCTGATTTTGTAGACGGATAATGGTGTATCCTCACCACTCCAATCTATCATTACGTCTCTTGTCCCTGTATTTTGAACATTTACATTAACTATTAAACCAAAGTTCCCATTATCTAATTCAAATGAGGATGGGCTTATCTGAATATTACTGGCGTTAGTGCCTTTAATTCTATCTTGAAGCTCTTTTAGTTCAGCTGCGGCTTTATCCCTTTGGTGAAGAACATCAAATGTATAAAACGTCCAAACACCACCACATATCAATGCAATGCTAAGCATTAGATAATGCAATTTCTCTGAATTACTTAAAATCCATCTAAATGAATTTGCAATAACACTAAACATACTAGATATGCTTACCCAATAACTCATAAAAACCTAATAACATTATAGTATTGAACCATCTACAGGGTCTGAATCAGCAGAATTGTCCTCTAGGCTTATCCCCATTTCTTCCTCACTTTCTCTACCGGAGCTTTCTTTCTTAGGAAGAGAAACTTTTAGATCGCTTTTAACCGACGCGATACCATTTTCTCTAGTTATTTGATTCGCCAATGCTAAAATTTGTTCTTCGGAAACACCTTCAGGAAGATCCATAGCTGAAACATCCGCACTATCAAATGCTATGGCTAACAAAGAGGCAAACATTAAGCGCTTCAGTTCTGAACCTGAAAGCTGAATGAACTGATAGCCAGGAGACATAAACAAATGCTGAGCTTTTAAGCCATACTGAACATCTTCTGAACGAAGGTACTCATTAAACTTCTCTAGGTTAAAGTCTATCTCATTTTGGCTTGCGTATTCAACGAAGCTGGAGAGGGCATCCAAACGGTCGAGCGTTTGTGATAGAAATGTTAGCTGATGATTCGATAGGTCTTCTTCTGAAGCAATTCTTAGTGAGCAACGCACTTCGCCTTCAGCAAAATGTATTGGGTAAAGCCAGTGGTTCAAGGTTCTGACTTGGTGGGCTTCTTTGAATTCCGTAATTGTATGAGGAATTCTAAGAGTTCTATCAAGGTTCATTGGTAGAAGCTCACGATTTCTTGGTTTCCCCCAACTGACATTCATTCGTAAGTTGTAATCGCAAACTTTTTTATCTCCAGTACGACCGTGTAAAACACTGTCAGCGTAGTATGGCTTGGACGTAACGACACCAACAATCACTTTGTTCGACTCTTGAAGTGAAATTACTGTATCCCCTTCGTTCACCTCATACAAAAATCGGCGCAATTGCCCCTTGAGCCGAGCGACTTCCCCCCTTTTCTTTTGGCTTGAGCTTTCAAGAAGTCGAGCGGATGCTGCACCGATCATATGCTCTTTGTCAGCTTCACTCAGGATATGCCCATCTTCAAAATCAAACTTGACATTATTGGCATGACCTATTGCGACAACGCCATTGAGTCTAAACTGCTGGTAATACTCACCACTATTTGTACCCGCTCTAATTAACCAATAACGACGTTCTAAAGGGATTTCAATTGCACTCAAGGGATACTCCAAATATAAGAATCAACACGCATACATTCTATCAACAGATTACAATCATGTATTGCTGTTCATAACGTTATAACGCGTTTTATTATGACAGACATCAAGCTAACTAGAGTTTTGTATACTTTGTTGAAACACCATAACTTTTATCGACTGGATATTTCTGCGCGTTGATAGCCAGCTTTTTAGTACTCGCGTCCTGAAGGTCGATACCAGTTTTGTCAGCCAGCCTCAGCAAGTACAAAAATACATCTGCGATCTCTTCGCTAATAGCGTCTTTTTGTTCCTGAGTTAAGTTCTGGCTTTCCTCTTCGGTTAGCCATTGAAAATGTTCTACCAACTCACCCACTTCACCACTTAACGCCATAGCCAAGTTCTTAGGCGAATGATATTTATCCCAGTCTCGCTCTTTTGCGAATAACTCCAATTCCTTCTGAAGTTTAGATAGCTCTTTCATTGATGATTTCCTTTAATCTATCCACTGAGATCCACGGTCTGCTTCGGTGTATAATCCTGTGACAGTTGGAGCACAGCAATGCAAGATCCTCAAGTTTAGTTTTCTGGCCATTTGACTCTGCCAATGGGTTTTTGTGATGGCATTCAATAAAGTCTATACCTCTGTCACCATAAACCCTTTCGAAATCGAAGCTACACGCTTCACATTGCAATCGTTGGTTCGCCGATTTAACAGCCCGCTTCTTTGCGTTAACCAGTTTTTGACTCCGTTCTCTTACCACATGACTCTTATATACAGGGGTACCTTCAAAGTGCTCTAAATCAATATTGTCAGTTGGGGCATATATATGACCAGGAGAGTTATTTAACTCAATCGCTAAACCCTTTCTCATCGTCGAAACCTGTACCGCTTGTACAAAGTCCTCAGAAAAAAACTCCTCTCCAAACGGAATATTCTCGTGTTTTTCTAGCGCTTCAAAATGATACCTATATGGGTAAGTATCATCCGGCCATACCTTAGAGTCATCTTCATAAAAAGCTTTCGTTACGCGTGCCTTTATTAACGTAGCGATCGAACCTTTATAGAATTTAGCATCGACTCTTGGAGCACCTTTCACCACTCTCCCGTTTTCATCCTTCATAAACGTCAAATGGTGCACAAAGTACAAGATATCGCCTTCTTGTACTTTATCTGTGTTAACCGTTTTATATATTTTTTTGTGTCCCCAGATGCCTCTTTCTAGTCCAATAAGCAAGTTATTTGTTGTTGCTTCTGCGACGTAAATCACCCATTCCATTTTAGATATTACCCTGATATTTCATAATCTTGTGACATTCTATCAATTGTGCACATAGTAACATATTGGATAGCACTTAGCCCTTATTAAGCGACACTGCACTCACATGTTCGTTTTTAAACATTCAAACATTGCCTGATATCGAGTGACCCATTAAACTGTATATAAACACAGTATTGGTGTATTTTGTTTATGTCTACCCGCAACTTAAAAAACGCTTCTAAAAAGCCCTGGTTATGTGAATGCTATCCAAATGGTCGTTCAGGTAAGCGAGTAAGAAAGCGTTTTGCGACCAAAGGTGAAGCGGCTGCCTACGAGCGGTTTGTTATGCGTGCAGTTGAGGAAAAGCCTTGGGAAGGTACTAAACCTGACCATCGCAGGTTAACTGAGCTTATCGACATTTGGTTTACTCGCTATGGCGCCACTCTCGCTAACGGAGCCCCTATTTATAGCAAGCTGCAAAAGATGTGTGATGCTATGGATAACCCAATTGCTACCCTTCTCAATGCTAAGCTGTATTCAGATTTTCGCAGTCAGCGCATGCATGGGCAAATTAGCTTTGTTGATGGCCGATGGCAAAAAGGGGCACCGAGTATCGCTACACTGAATTCTGAGCTTGCTAGATTTAAAGCTGTTTTCAGTAAGCTGAAGGAACTCGGAGAATGGAAACTCCCCAACCCTATTGAGGAAGTTAAGCCCTTTAAAGATCATGAGCGCAGTATGGCTTTCTTACATAAAGAGCAAATTGCCTTGCTATTAGAATTAGTCGCTTTGCACACTAGAGAGGATATGCTCAAGATAGTTAAGCTTTGCCTTGCCACTGGTGCACGTTGGAACGAGGCAGCGCAGCTTAACGGCTCTCAGCTCACTCAATACAAAGTCACCTATACCAACACTAAAACTAAGAAGAATCGCTCTGTACCTATCTCTGAAGCGCTTTATCACGAGATCTATAAGCCAACCTCAGGTAAGTTGTTCGAAGAGTGCTACACACCCTTTTGCTACATCCTCAAGAATAAACTCGGTATTGCCCTTCCCTCTGGCCAAGCTTCTCACGTTCTTCGCCATTCATTCGCCAGCCACTTTATGATGAACGGGGGGAATATTCTTGTCCTACGAGATATCCTTGGCCATGCAGATATTAGTATGACAATGCGCTATGCTCACTTCGCTCCAGATCACCTATCAGAAGCTATCACTCACAACCCACTCGCTAACTTGTAGTTGTCGCCACAAAAAATTTTTTCGCTGGCTGTCGCCACTTTGTCGCCACTTTGTCGCCACTTTACGATTTTCAGGCAAAAAAAGAGCCGCTAAAAGCGGCTCTTAATATTTCGTATTTTCCGAAGAGTCATCAAATTACTCTTTACCGAAAACGTTGTTCTCTTGCTCTTGTACGCGGATGAAAGTAGTACGCTTAGTTAGCTCTTTAAGCTTTGCTGCGCCTACGTATGTACAAGTTGAACGCACACCACCAAGGATGTCTGAGATAGTGTCATTTACGTCGCCACGGAATGGAAGTAAAACAGTTTTACCTTCAGCAGCGCGGTACTTAGCCACACCACCAGAGTGCTTAGCCATTGCCGACTCAGAAGACATGCCGTAGAACTTCATGAACTTCTCGCCGTCTTTTTCAATCACTTCACCACCAGACTGTTCGTGACCTGCTAGCATACCGCCAAGCATTACGAAATCAGCGCCGCCACCGAATGCTTTCGCTACGTCACCAGCACATGCACAACCACCGTCACCAATGATCATACCGCCAAGACCGTGAGCCGCATCTGCACACTCAATGATTGCAGAAAGTTGAGGGTAACCAACACCAGTCTTAACACGAGTTGTACATACTGAGCCTGGGCCAATACCAACTTTAACGATGTCTGCACCTGCTAAGATTAGCTCTTCACACATGTCACCAGTTACAACGTTACCAGCAGAGATAGTTTTTGTTGGGAATTCAGCGCGTACTTTTTGTACGAATTCAACTAGATGCTCTGAGTAACCGTTCGCGATATCGATACAAATAAACTCAAGGTCTTCGCTTAGCGCTAGGATTTCTTTAGTTTTGTCGAAGTCGCGTTCTGATGTACCAGTTGAAACGAAAACTTTGTTAAGTGTTTCTTTATCAGCATTTTTTACAAAATCAGCCCACTGCTCGATTGTGTAGTGCTTGTGCATTGCTGTCATTACACCGTGCTTCGCAAGCTCAGTAGCCATTTCGAAGCTACCTACTGAATCCATATTGGCTGCAATAACAGGTGTGCCAGACCATTGACGGCCACTATGCTTGAATGTAAAATCGCGGGTTAAATTTACTTGAGAACGGCTTTTCAGTGTTGAACGCTTAGGGCGAAACAGTACATCTTTAAAACCTAACTTAAGTTCTTGTTCGATACGCATGGTGTATTTCCTTGATTCATTAGTATATGTGTCACTCGCAATGTGCGTTGTAACACCGTTGGCAGACGGAGTTACATTTCTTTCGGACACAAAAAAACCGGAGCGTTGGCAGACGCTCCGGTTTTCAGCATTATAGGTTGTGATTTAATAACAGCAAGTCTGATATTTTCATTTTTTTTGTGATACCATACGGAAGATTACATACCTACAATTCCTAAACTTTCCATATATTTACCCTCTCCCCTGAAAAATCATCAACTTAAAGTAAAACGCTTGCGCAATCCTTTGCTATCGCAACCACGAACTGCGAGTACAATAAATCAGCAACCGCGCTATTAGCGAACATTTCGTGAACACAATCACGCTCTTTTCCCTAAATTTTTCTCCAACTACTTCAAAAAAATTTCGACTTTTTTACCTCAATATTCACTATTCTTAGCTTATTGATCACTATGGATTGAATTTTGCTTGTATTTCATACAGAGGAATTCGCTTGCCGCAACGCCGATCTAACGGCCGTATAAATGGTTGTATTGGGTTTAAGGCAAATATCAAAGCTTAAAAAGGGAATTGAAGACATGAGCAAATCAAAATATGTATATCTAATGGGACTGTTCCTTAGTGGCTTAAGTGGCAGTACGCTCGCCCAAACCGGGCCAGGTGTCATCAATACCAATGTCGGTGCGACCATAATCTCAGATGGTTCTGAATCTGAAACGGCCTACTTCGGGCAAATAGGCTATAGCCATTACCTAAACGATCTACTAGCCATCGACATCAGTTATAGACATACCGAAACCCTCAATAGCAGCGTTTCAGCAAACAGCACAAGCTTTTCATCTAAATACGACTCTTACAGCTTAGGCCTAAAGGTTGAACGCGGAATGGGAGGCTTTAATATTTATGGGACTGGTGGTGGAAGCTACATCTCATCTGAAACCACTCGCTGGAACACAACTACGAACGCTGCGGAAACCACTAGTGAAGACAGCGTCAAGCCCTACGCCACTGCAGGAATAAAGTTCGCACCGCTGGGATCCCCACTATTGCTCGACGCGTCGTTGACCTACCAAATGCTTCCCAATAAAGAAAGTGCAACATCAGTCTCTGCAGGGGTCTATTTGATGTTTTAGCCAGCTAAAGCAGTGCATTCTGCGAGCGAGAGGCAACCTAACTAGTGCCTATGGTCTTTCCTCGGCACGCTTAATAAAAGTAGCATCGTCGCTGTATAAATTAACATATAAGCCAACAACCCCTTTATGGAACGCAATACCAAAACCTGATAGAATACAGTCTCTCGTACCATATTTGTATTTCTATTAAGAGGCTATATGAAAAGTAACAGCTTGCTCCCCCTACTAAGTGCACTAGCACTTTCTTGCTCTTTTAATGCTAGCGCTAAATCGAATCAATATGAATTCGCCTACGATCTTGGAGTTTCGCAAGTCGACAACGGGGAAGTATCAAAGTCCGGATTTACCAGCCGAGCTAAATTCAACTATTACTTCTCCCATTTCTTCGGATTAGAATTCAGTTATACCGATATGGTGACAAGCCCAAATGACTTTGTTGACAGTGTAGAAGATACAAACACATCAGTGTCATACACTGCACTTTCAGCCGGGGGAATAGCTCGCCAACCGTTAAACAAGTTGATTACGTTGTATGCTTCTGGTGGTATCAGTAACGTAAAGCTGAGCGAGAGCATTTATGATAATGCGACATTTTCCAAGACGGAGAATGAAGAAACAAGCATCAAACCTTACATAAATGCAGGGGTTAGCATGACTTCCCCATGGTCTAACGTTACCTTTTCTTTGGACTACACATATCAAGACCTTGGATTAGATTATACCGCTAGCTACATATCGATTGGCGGCCATTACAATTTTTAACCTTGTCATTGCCTCAAATAGCCTAACCTTGGGTCGATTACACCCGATTTATCAAAGCTCTAATTGAATTGATAACCTCGCTGGCGAGCAAGCCTTGTTCGCCAATACTCTTTACACACACATCGGCTGCACAGCTATGCGCCATTACACCGAGTAATGACGCATCTTCTACACTCAGCCCTTGTGCGAGAAAAGAACCGATCACTCCCGTAAGAACATCCCCCATTCCACCGGTTGCCATTCCTGGGTTCCCTTCCGCGCAAATATACAGCTCATCTCCGTTATATATGATCGTTCCTGCTCCCTTTAAAACAACCACACCACCATACCGCTTCTGAAGATGCTTAACGCTAGAAATTCGATCTTCTTCAATTTCGGACACTGACACACCAAGTAACCTAGCGGCTTCTCCAGGGTGTGGAGTTAGCACACGCTGATCATCAATAGTGGGTATCTCTGCCAGTATATTAAGAGCGTCTGCATCGACCACTTTAGGTAATCTGCTAGTGGCAACTAACTGATAAAGCTCTTGAGAATATTTGTTAGTGGATAAGCCCGGGCCAATCGCTAATGCTGTTGACCAAATCATTCTTCCCTCAAACTGTTCCAAATCAATCCAGTTGCATGACATCGCTTCAGGGGTTCGTACAAGTAACGGATTTAGGTTGGCTTGTGAGGTGGCAGTGCATACCAAACCGCACCCTAATTTAAGTGCAGCTTCTGTAGTGAGCAGTATTGCGCCGCCCATCCCTTCACTCCCACCCACACATAGTAACTTACCATTACTTCCTTTATGAGCTGTGCGATTGCGAGTTGGAATTAGGGATTTGATTGACTCAAAGCTGACTAAAAAAGAAGAAGTCGAAGCCAGATGCTCAAAGTTGTTCTTCACACCTAACCCATCAAAAACTATCTCCCCCGTGTAGCCACGAGCTTGGCCCGTGTATAAGCCCAATTTTCGTCCTATAAAGGTAACGGTGTAAGAAGCCTTTATGCAGCAGCCAAGAGCTACACCTGTATCAGAGTTCAGGCCAGAAGGAACATCAATAGAAAGAACTGGTAAGCCAGATTGTTTAATACCTTCGATGACAACTCGATAATTCGGTCTCACTTTACCGTTCAAGCCAGTACCAAGTAGCGCGTCGACAACGAGATCGACCGTTTGCTCTAACGTATGATCGCTCTGGATCTCACCACCAACTTCTAACCATTGTTCATAAGCTCTTTTTGCATCCCCTTTGAGCTTATCAACAGCGCCTAAGTGCCAAACACTAACCCTCAGTCCACTTAGCTTGGCGAGCCTTGCGACAACAAAGCCATCGCCGCCATTATTACCATTTCCGCAACACACTAAGACATGTTTACATTTGGGGTATTGCTGCTTTAAGACATTAAAAATGGCCGCGCCTGCTCGTTCCATTAACTCAAACATCGGCACGCTAGCTCGTTTCGCAGCCAAAATCTCACCACGTCTTACTTGTTCTGCGGTATACAGTTTTATTCGCGTTTGCTCCATTAAAAATCCCTTTATCACCAACTTCTACCTACAAAAAAGCCAAGGTATTTACCTTGGCTTAAACAATAGTTGGATTACAGTGCTAAGTCATTATCCATTCAGAGATATCAAAGCTTCAGCGGTAGCATCTTGAATAGATAAAAATAGCGAGTTGATTTGCCCGGTAGGTGTCCGCATAGGATTCAAAGTCACGTTCTGGTACATGAAATCCGCTTGCTGCGTCACAGGTCGTACGTTTCGGCATTTAAACAAATAAGGACGTTGTTGCCAGGTAATGAAGCTTCGACATCCTAAATTGTACACAGGCTTAGTTTTAAGTCTGAACCAATCTTCGGGAATTTCAGGAAACAGCTCAAACAAAGATTTTCCAATCGCATCGTGTGATTGTTTTCCACTATGGTGCGTCATGAAGCCATTCCAGACTTGAACATTGTAGTCCTTATCAATGACGATAAGTCCCATATCAACGTTTTGTACCATATCCACCATCCAGTGAAATTGCTCAAATTCTGCTGGGAGATTTAGCATAATTAGAACTCCTCCATTAGATACGCTAATTTGTTGTCTAGTAACGGCAAAGACTCATCGACAAACATAAATAATAAATCGCAGCGGATCGAGGTGCCATCAATATTGTAACTAACCTCAAACGTCATGGTTTTTTGGAAAGAACCAGCGGTATTGGCGATAACAGAGTCAATTGAAATATGCTGGCCGAGTAACACCGGAGAGCTTTGGAAAAACCTCACCTCAGACTGTTCGCCTAATCCGTTCAAGAATGAACCAACCAAGATATTAGAAACGTCCATCAACAGCTCTAGCTCTTCAAGCTCTTCACTGTCGGTTGGGACTTTCATTAACTTCTTAAGATCCGCCACACTGGAATCACTCAACAGCACTAACGCTTCACCGGCGATGCCTTCTCCGCTAAACCCTTGGCAAACCCCCGAAACTTGGTCGTTTTCCGCTAGGTCTCGCAATGCCATATGAAGTTCACTAACTTCGAATATATTGACGTTCGGCAATGGTAAGTGAACGAATACATCAAAGTGACGAGCCAAAGCATCGGCAGCTCGACCAATCGCGACGTTTGCCACTTCCATATAAATATCGCGTCTACGTAGAATTGGTAGATCGAGCGGTTGAGGAGCAACAATTTGAGGTTGCTGAGGAGGTTCGACTAATTCTTTAAGGACTGCTTTAAGCTTTTCTTTATCGATAGGTTTTTGCAAAAAGGCTTTTGCCCCTAGCGACATCACTTTTTCTTGAGCTTTGGGCTGAATATCCCCAGACACAACAACCACTGGTGTCGAATCGCCTAACTTTTGCATCTCTTCTAATGTGCCGTAGCCATCAAGCTCTGGCATGGTCAGATCGAGAAACATCAATTTGAACTGATTCTTACTCAACTCTTCTAAAGCATTAAGCCCATGAACAGCGAAGGTTATATCAGCGTTAAGCGTTGCTGGCAGAGAGCGCGCCATTTGCTTACGAGCAAGCGCGGAATCATCACAAATGAGAACAGGAAACGACATTCATCCACCACTAATAATTTAACTTATAAATATCAGTGTAACAGATTGTTTTAGAACCAGATATAGAACAGCAGCCGCTATTTTAAGGTAAATGAAGTGTAAAATTAGAAACTAAAAGTAGGGAGTTGTGTAACCAATTGATTTCATTTGGCCAATACTAATTTCGAGTATCGACCAAACGAATAAAATAACCATTAAAGTTGATAAGAAGGCCATAAAATAAGTAGAGCAAAACGCAAAATAACGGCGAAAACAAGTAAAGCAATGCCTAAGCGATACCATTTATATTCAGCTACACTCATAGGAATTCGTTTGTAAAACATGGTGATAACACCTTTCCAGTCCTGGCTACGCTTTCCATATTGCATAACACTAGTCAGTACAAATAGTGCACCTAGAAGCAGCATGCCTTTCTCTGCCCAAAAAATTCCGACTTCCATTTCTATTCCCTTCTGGCCATTTGAACCATTTCATTCTATTTAGAAAGCGACGATTGATCTGTACGACTATGGTCTAGGTTTCTGATGAGGTTTTATTGAAGTGGAAAATTATATAGGCTCTAAAGTCACGCTTATTCGATCGGAATAGTTTCTAGGGAAGTATTGAGAACACGTGCAGCTATATGGAAGAGCTAATAAACGAAAGAATTAGGCTCAGGTACAGGCTAAGCACCTGAGCCCACAAGATCAACCTAGTTTGAAGTTAGCCACCTGACGTTTTAAGTCTTCGTTCGACTCTTGTAGCATTTCACCCGCTTCGACGGTTTGCTGACCACTGCTCACTAATGACTCCACGATATCGCGAATAGAGAGCATGTTCCGACTCAACTCTTCGGCAACGGTACTTTGTTGCTCGGTTGCCGCCGAAATTTGAATGCTGACGTCATCAATCTCACGTACAGAATCACTCATCAAGGTTAGGCTATCGGATACTTCAGAGGTTTTTTCCGCTGTCTCCTGACATTGACGTTTCGTTGCTTCCATCGCTTTTACTACGCCTTCCGTACCTCCTAGTAACTGGCTCAACATATCTGATATTTCGGTGGTGCTATTTTGAGTTCTCGCTGCCAAGGCTCTTACTTCATCTGCTACTACAGCAAAGCCTCGCCCTTGCTCTCCAGCACGCGCCGCTTCAATCGCAGCATTAAGAGCAAGTAAGTTAGTTTGCTCGGAGATTTCGCCGATGACGGTTAGAACATTGCTGATTTTGTTCGCGTCTCGGTTCATTCTGATGATGCTATTCGACATATCATCAACTTCAGATACCAGCGCACTCACGGTAGTTACGGCGTTGTTTACGATACTTAATGACGATTGCGCTTCTTTGCTTGCCTCAGCAGTAATCCGATTAGATTGATGTACATTTTCCGCAACGGTTCGGGCACTTTCACTCATTTCTGTAATCGCGGTAACAACTTGCTCAGTTTCGGCTGAGTGAGTCACTAATTGCGTTTCATTGTCTTTCGCGGTGCTTCCGAGTTGGTTAATACTCACCGAAATATTTTGGCTAGCTTGGGAGATATGCAGCATCATGTCCTGGAGGTTTTCCACAAACCGGTTGAACCCTAAGCTAATTTTTGCCAAATCATCATCGCCATCAACTTCTAACCTTTGGGTCAAGTCACCGTCACCTTGGGAAAGGTCAAGCACTGCATGTTTAAGTTTAAGCACTGGTTTATACGCGTAATGAACAATAAGAGAGATCGAACCAAGGCTAATAAGTAACAGGATCGTACCGGTGATCAAAGAGCTGTTCATCGCTGCGAACACGCCGGTGAGCGCAGAGTCTTGGTCAACGAACACCATCAATGTCCAGTACATATCACCGGTCAAGTTCACGCGCTGGAAGTAACCATCAAACTGAATGCCCAAATATGGGAATTGTAAGTGACCACTATTTTGGTTAAAGAAAGCCTTTTCCATCTCAATGAAATTGGAACTAATTTGAGAAGGCGTTCGCCCTATATCAGTTGGATCATCACTGGCAAAGAACACTGCATTCTTGTCTGTGAGCGTCGCAGCACCTCCAGCAAAACGCATGTTACTCACGGCGGTGATGATATCCCCTAATTGAATGTCACCCAGCAGTACGCCAATTACCTTTCCTTGTTGGGTAACAGGCATAGTGACACTTACCACTTTTTGCTGTGTCACTTGATCCTGATAGATCTCGGTTAAAGCAACACCTGAAGCCCTTCGAGCGTTTTTGTACCAATCGCGAGTCCGAAAATCCGGCTTGTCGCCACTCAGCGACATATACGTCCGACCATCTTCATAAGTCATGATTACATTTGAGATCGCGGAGCTATTAGCCAGTAAATTAACTAATTTCTGGTTTTCAGATTCCGAAAGTTGGTTATTAAAGGTTGCTGCGCCTTTCTCTATCGCATTGACCTTAAAGTCCATCATCTGTTCAAGTTCAGTAACATGAAAGCTCAGCTTGTCTTCCGTTTTAGAAACTAACGCGGACACCATTTTTTCTTTCATAGACAGCATGTTGAGCGTCCCGAGCACAATGAGTGATACAGCGACCAGTGCCCCTACACCTAAATATATCCTTGATTTAAAGCCTAAATTCATAACAGATCCCTCACTTACTTGGTTATTCAACCTGAAGTTAAGAGCGAAGTTCAGTTTGTTTTTATTATTCTCGCCTAGGTTTAGATCAACCCACACGGATAGTTCAACCGATAAGCCGCCCAGCCAACTGATACATTCACATCGCAAATATGCAAGTAAACACACATAACAACTAGCGGATAGAACGTCAATAAGCAATGAAACGAGCCATAAATTAGAGCATTTATTTGGTTATTAATTAACCACTCATCAAAACAGCCCATTTTTGCAAGCCACCTTACACTTTGGAATCAAAGTCACATTTATAAAATCACCCAAACTATAGTCACTTTATGCAGCTTGTCTGCATTGGCTAGGCAGCGATTTAGCAATCGCACCTCGTTCCGAATAAAAACTATATTAAATTTTTGGAGCTAAATATGACTAAAAAAGAGATAAAATATGGGCCGAAACAAACGCCCTGGATTGAACAAATACCCGAGTATGCGATCGGAAAAGTTTCTCCTCCGAGTGCAGACCCCATTCAAGTTTACGATGATAGAAATTACGACTTCGACTATGCCGAACATGCCATTAATGGGTTCGATATAGAGCTCCCTGCAACCGGGCAAACCTCCCTTGAGCAAGATAACGCCTACCAGCAAATTCAGGCATTTGTTGATACGCAAAAGAGCCACTTTTTAGGCTATCAAACCGAAGAAAGGATCAAGTACAAACACCGACTTGCACCATTTTTGAACGTTAGCTTAAACAACGTTGGCGACCCATTTGTGAATGGCAATTACACCATTAATACGAAATGCGTCGAACGCTCAGTTCTTGATTACTATGCCTCACTTTGGAATGCGAACTGGCCATCGCAAGGGCCATATTTAGATGAACAAGGCGAGTTTCAGCCAGGCAACCCTGAAAGTTACTGGGGCTATGTGCTAACCATGGGCAGTACCGAGGGAAACCTCTACGCCATGCTCAATGCCCGAGATTACCTCAGTGGAGTAATGTTGCTAGAAGAGGAAATACGTGGCGAGGACGAATCCGGTACAACAGTTTCTAACAGCCAACTTTACGCTCACTACCCTTCTCCTCCCGATCACAACCCAAATGCCTATACCCCAGTCGCCTTCTTCTCTGAAGATACACACTACTCCATCGTTAAAGCGATGGCTGTAGAAAAGATAGATACCTTCGGTGAGCTAGGTAACCGTTTATATCCAAACGAAAATCCCGTCTCACCTAATGAACCTTGGCCCACGGAAGTACCTTCGGAACAGCCAACTCAAGCTTTACCAGCAGGTTCTGGCGCGATCGATGTTGATAAGCTGATCCAATACGTCGAGTTTTTTGCAAAACGTGGTTATCCGATACTAGTGGTGCTCAATTGCGGTACAACCTTTAAAGGCGCTTATGATGACGTTACACAAGTCACTGACAGGCTGAAAACCACATTAGAAAAATACGGCTTACTAGATCGAACCGTCCCCATTGATAAGACCGATCCCAGCAAAGGAGTGGAACAGCGAACCGGCTACTGGATTCACGTTGATGGCGCACTTGGTGCGAGCTATGTTCCTTTTATTAAAATGGCAAAAAGCTCGGGGCAATACGAAGAATTTTTCAAAGAAGAAGGAGGCTTCACTGGGCCAGACTTTGATTTCAATAATTCGATGATTCACTCCATTGTCACAAGTGGGCATAAATGGCCAGGTGCACCTTGGCCAACCGGTGTGTATATGACCAAGCAAAAGTTCATGGTGTCGCCACCTGACAACCCTGAATATATAGGCTCACCTGACACGACATTCGCAGGTTCCAGAAATGGGCTTTCGCCTTTGGTACTGTGGGAGTACTTCGCGAGAAACAGTTATCAAAAACAAGTTGAGTTAGCGATGTATGGGCAAGAAATGGCGAAGTACGCTCATGAGAAGCTAAAAGAAGTGGCGCAGTGGCATGAAAATCAAGGCCACGCTTTGCCTGAAGGGCTTTGGCTCCAGCGGACGCCTCTATCTTTGTCATTGATCTTCTGCCAGCCAAACGAAGAAATTATCTTCCGTTACTCATTAGCTAAAGAAACCGCCAAAATTGACGGGCAGGTTCGTCAATATGTCCATCTGTTCACAATGTGGGGCGTGACGCGAGAGCTTATTGATGATCTATGTTGTGATCTTAAACAGAAGGATGCCTTCGATCCAAAGATGTTTAAGAAGCTATCGAATGTGAGAACCCACCGCAAACTCGAAGCTAACTGCCTTAAACAAATCAGATTACCAATAAAAGGACGTTCATTCCGCTAATCGAACAAACAGAAACCAAAGCCCTCTCTAGAGGGCTTTTTAATGTAGCGTCTTTGAATCGTCTATTAGGCTTCCAATCTCATATTCTCAGCACCTTGAGTGGGAACTTCGATATAGAAGGCTCTATATTGCACGATCAAAAAAGCCTTCCGAAGAAGGCTTTTCATTAATCTTTTAAATACTTAAGCTGCAGCAGCGTTTAGCTCTTGTTGTTTCTTCTGTTTCTTTTTCGTTTCTACTCGGTCGCGGAATGCAAACCAGAAGTAAGTAACAACAATTGAGAAGAACAAGTATGACAATGAGAAAATAAATGGTGACGAGATTAAGTCGTTCGAAATTCCCCAGCTAACACCTGCCACCGTTACAGCGATTTTAGCGAAGAAACCACACAGCAATAAAACAAGCGCTAACTGTGGGAAACGAGTACTACGGAAAGCCAACCAGTAACAGCTACCGACAGCTAGTGACGAAATATACAAACCAAGAAGAAATGAATGTAGATGGTCGGCAGCGGCAAAACCACCAGAAACTGACAACACTAAAATTAGAATTAACTTGATCATAAACGCCTCACAATAAAACTAGAAATGCATCCTTTCATATTTGCAATCTCATTTTGCGGGCTATTTTCCTTGTTTTTTTGAACAATACAAGAGGTAAAAAAGAACAAAATGTGTGCAAACATTAACCAGCACAATAGCGTTTACATGGTATTAACAATTGGAAGTTGTAAAGATACTGTCCTTATTAGCTTTCATTAGTAAAAGTCGCATTTTGTATGGTTTTGTTACAGATTATTAACCTTAAAAATATTATGAATATTTTTTAAACAATGTGAACTGTGACCACAGATCCTACCAGTATAATCATTTACGCACCCGATCCCTTATATAAGAAGAGGCAGCGCCTTCCATTAACGGCCTCACCCTTTAAATTAAACACTTAAACAACCCAATAAAAACAATTCTTTAACACCCCGAAATTAATTGCCTTTAAAGCACAAAAAGAGATTCCAATCACATTTATATTGGTTATAATCCGCGCTCTTTTGCGCTATCAGTTGATAAACGCAAACTAATTTTGAGAAAATATAATACTAACCCGTCCATATTGAACTGATCCCATCATTCAAATATCGACAAAACCGAGAATGAAAATGAGCAAGATTGATAAAGCTATGCGCATCCTGCTAGCAGGTTTCTGTATCAACCTGTGTCTAGGCATCCTGTATGCTTGGAGTGTATTTAACAAAGCACTTGTAACCGATTTTGGCTGGAGTGCAGCTGAAGCTTCTTCTCCTTACGCTATCGCAACTATCACTTTCTCTGTTTGTCTTCTTGTTGCTGGTATCCTTCAAGACCGTATGGGTCCACGTAAAATTCTTATCTTAGGTACTGTTTTAACAGGCTTAGGTATGATTGCATCTGGCTTTGTTAACTCGCCACTTATGCTAAACATCACATTCGGTGTAATCACTGGTGCTGGTATCGGCTTCGGCTACGCGTGTTTATCGCCGTCTGCAATGAAATGGTTCCATGCTTCTAAGAAAGGTATGGTTAACGGCCTTATCGCAGCTGGCTTCGGTCTTGCGGCTATCTACCTAGCGCCGTTAACGTCTATGCTGATCACTGAAATGGGCATTAACACAGCGTTTATGATTCTTGGTGTGGGTGTTCTTGCTATCGCAGTACCTCTTGCTTGTACAATCAACAACCCACCAGCAGATTACACGCCAGAAGCGCCTAAAGTAAAAGCTGGCCAAGCTCCAGTTGAAGTGAAGAAAGCAACAGACATCAGCTGGAAAGCAATGCTAAAAACGCCTCAGTTTTACTCTCTATGGGTAATGTACGCGTTCGCTGCATCAGTTGGTCTAATGATCATTGGAAACATCACGAACATTGCTAGCGTTCAAGCAAACCTGCCAAATGCAGTTTACCTTGCGTCTATCCTAGCCATCTTTAACTCTGGCGGCCGTGTTGCTGCAGGTATCCTTTCAGATAAAATTGGCGGCGTTCGTACTCTTCTTCTTGCATTCATCCTGCAAGGTGCAAACATGGTACTTTTCGCAACGTTCAACACTGAATTCACGCTAATCATCGGTACTGCAATTGCAGCGGTTGGTTACGGCACTCTACTAGCGGTATTCCCATCTCTAACTGCAGAGTTCTACGGCCTTAAGAACTACGGTACTAACTACGGTGTGCTTTACACATCATGGGGTATTGGCGGCGCAATCGGTGCAGCAGTTGTAGGTTTCTCTATGACTAACGGCGGTGGCTATGGCCTAGCTTACACAGTATCAGCTGCTATGATGGGCGTATGTATCGTACTTGCTTTCATCACTAAGCCAATTACTGAAGCTAAAGCAGCAGAATTAAAAGCAGCTAACGCTTAATCTCTACAATAGATTGATTTCAAAACGAAAGAGCTTAACCTTAGGGTTAAGCTCTTTTTGTATGTAGTAACGATATGGAATCCCAAGTTCAACTCGCTGACGACTATTACCTGGATAATTTTTTAAAGCTCACCAAACACGCTCTAACTTGGTATGACGATTTGCTTTCACGCGACGAGCACCTTTGGCTAAGTAACTTCAATGAGTTAAATCGCCAAGCACAATGTCTGTTGGTCAGAGTACTGGCGAGAAAAGGATATTGGTTTCGGAGCGATAAGCTCAACTATTCAGAGATTCCAAACCAAACTATCGCGTTAGAGCAACTGGCTTCGGCAAACTTTATTATTCTATCTCCCACAATTGATGAGCAAACACTCGCACGTGAATTATTAACCAAACCAGAGTTAGTTAAGCTATTTCCCAGCGTCTCGAAAAGTCTCAGCAAGACTCAATTTATTGAAGCACTTTCTTCTGCAGTATTTACAGGCGAGCTTGAGTTTACTTACCTACGCCTACTGCAACCTGAAATCATTGATGTTCTACTCGCGCTTTTCTTTGCAAACACCCATCAAGACCTTAGCCAGTTCGTCTTAAGTGACCTCGGCCTAAACAAATTTGAACCTTATCAGCTTAGTAAGCAACTGCGGTTTTTTGATAGTCGAGAACAAGTTGATCAACTACTGTTTATCAGCAGACTAAAACAAGAATATCTGGAAAGTGATAAAAAGAATTTAGATAGCCTCAGCGCCATTAAACGAGCGCTCCCAGTGCATGGAACTCACCCATATGTGAACCGTAAGTTGGATCGCTTAATCAATGATATCGCTCGGGACTTTGAGCGTTTAGAAGAGTACACCTTCGCACTCGACCTGTTCACAATGACGACTTTGCCTCCAAGCCGAGAGCGACAAGCACGTATCTACGATAAACTGGCTGATTACGACCGTATGCGTGACATAGTCACTTCTATGCAATCCTCCCCTAATGATGTCGCAGAACGAGAAGTAGCGCTCAAACTATCACAACGACTATCACGTATCGAAGGGAAGAAAGTTTCTCGCATCAAGAATCCTGAAATAAATACAATCGAGCTAGAGCTAGACCTGTCTCAGCAACGAGTAGAGCTCGCAGTTAAAGAACACTACGAGCAACAAGGGTGGACGGTTTACTTTATTGAAAACCAATTTCTCAATGGGTTATTTGGACTTGCGTATTGGGATGCGATTTTTGCTCCCATTGATGGTGCTTTCGTCAATGAATATCAATATAAACCCATGGATCTCTACCACTCAGATTTCGTCGGTAAACGGAAAACATTGGTCGATAATTTAACTCAGCAGATCCTGAGCGAAGGGTTGTCTCCTTGCTTCAAGCGATACCAACAAAAACTCAATACCGCGAACCCTTTTGTTCATTGGAATAGCATCGACTTACCTTTACTTGGATACGCATCTTCCGCGATTCCTAATCATCAATTAGTAGCCCTGTTTAACATCCTGTTAAGTGATCTAAAGCTTTATCGAAATGGCATGCCCGACCTCATCGCGTTTAAAGACTCACAGTTTGAGTGGATCGAAGTAAAAGGCCCTGGTGACAAACTTCAAGATAACCAATGGCGTTGGATAAGCGAGTTCAAACGTTTAGGCATCCCGTTTTCACTGTGTTTGGTCAATCAATGATTGGCCCCGTTATTTGTTGCTAAATGACGAACCATTAGCACGTTCCTCCAATAAAAACTAAGGCTCAACCAACACCCCCAATCCATGCTTGGTTGAGTCTTTTTAGAGACATATATCAGTTTAGATGAATGCTAAACGCCACGACTATGAGCATTTTCAATCGGTTGCGATATACTTAGAAAAAATCAAAAATCTAAATGTGCGCATGAATCTAAAAAAAATCCTTCTACTAGCAGTGGTCAGTATCTTCTCTGGTTGTGCAGTCTACGCAGGCCTTAACTACGATGAGCTCTTTGGTGAACAAGAAGTTCGTGAACGTACTGCTCCCGTTGTTTCTGCTCAAGCTCAACACTTTCTGAATGAAGTCAAACCTATCATTGATAACCGCTGTGTGGTTTGTCATGCATGTTACGATGCGCCATGTCAACTAAAGATGTCCTCTGTAGAAGGAATAGATCGTGGTTCAAGCAAAGCCCTTGTTTATGAAGGCACTCGCCTTACGGCGGCCGCACCCACTCGATTATTTGAAGATGCGCTCACAACACAAGAATGGCGTGATGCAGATTTTCACCCAGTTCTCAATGAGCGTATACAAAGCCCGGCAGCGAACATTGATGCTGGTTTGATGGCTAGAATGTTACTGCAAAAAGAAAATCACCCACTGCCAGATCAAGTCCAACTTGAAGGATTTGATTTTTCAGTAGATAGGAAGCAAACCTGCCCAACAATAGAAGAATACGCGAAATACGAGCAAGACCACCCGACTTGGGGGATGCCTTATGGGATGCCAAACCTAGATAAGACTGAATATCGCACTCTTATGGGTTGGCTAGAAAATGGGGCAATTATGAACTCTAAGCTTCCTCTCTCCGAGGAAGAACTAAAACAGGTGGCGGCATATGAGCAATTACTGAACAAGAGTGCTCGTAAAAATCAGCTAGCCGCTCGTTACATATACGAGCACCTATTCTTGTCCCATCTATATTTTTCCGAGCTTGATGGCCCAAAAACCTTTTTCTCACTCGTTCGCTCTGCAACTCCGCCAGGCCAACCAATTCAAAGAATATCCACTAGGCGGCCATACGATGATCCGAAAGTTGATCGTGTTTTCTATCGCTTAGTACGTGAACAAGGCACTATTGTCGACAAAACACACATGCCATTCGCTTTAAATGCTGAACGTTTAGAAAACTGGAAAACTTGGTTTATCGATACGCCTTACCTCGTTGAAAAACTACCAAGTTACAAAATTGATGTTGCCGCAAACCCAATGACGGCATTTGAAGCAATCCCAGTAAACTCACGCTTTAAGTTTATGCTCGACAATTCACAGAACACCATTATGGCCTTTATCAAAGGTCCGGTATGTCGTGGTCAGCTAGCACTCAACGTCATCAATGACCGTTTCTGGGTATTCTTTGTCGATCCAGACAAAGCAAACGTTCCTGAAATCAACGAGTTTTATGCAAGCCAGCGAGATAACTTGAAGCTACCTAGTGAGCTCGACAGCAATACTTTACCTGTCACTAACTGGGTAAAATATGCAGCGCAGCAAGCTCGTTACCTAGACGCCAAGTCGAAGTTCAGTAACCAATGGTTCCAGAATGGTGAGTATTTATCTACGGATGTAGTGTGGCAAGGTGGTGGCGTTAACCCCAATGCTGCTCTCACAGTATTCCGTCATTTCGATAGTGCATCGGTTGTCCAAGGTTTAGTCGGCACTAAGCCTAAAACAGCTTGGATTATGGACTACACACTATTAGAACGCATTCACTACCTGCTGGTCGCAGGCTTTGACGTATACGGAAACTTTGGCCACCAGCTAATAACCCGTATGTTTATGGATTTCTTACGCTTAGAAGGTGAAAGTAACTTCATTACCCTTTTGCCAAAAGACGTTCGTCACCAAATTCACTCTGATTGGTATAAAGACCAAAGCACACAGCTAAGCGACTTCTTACAGCGAAATGTTGCACCATTTGATCAACCTTCGAGCGTCGTTTACGAAACTGAAAACTATAAATCTGAACTTTACGACAAGCTAATTGAACGACTTGAACCGGTGCTCAGTGATCGCTATAAGATCGTCGACACAGGCTTCAGTGAGAACAACCAAAAGTTACTTGATTCAATCAACAACATTAAAGGGGAAGGATTAATTCACGTTCCTCAAATCATGATGCTGATGATCAAGAGTGAAAGTGGTGAGGATCAGCTATTTACCTTATTGCACAATAATGCACACAGTAATATCTCAAGCTTATTTGATGAAGAAAGTAATCGAGATTATGCCAATGACGACTTAACCATTGTCCGAGGTGTCATTGGTAGCTACCCTGCAGCGTTCCTATCTCTGGACGAGAAAGACATCGAAGAATTAGTCAAAACACTTGGTAGCCTAAAAACGGAACAAGACTACATTAAGCTACTGGATCGCTTTGCCATTCGACGTAGCTCAAGTGAATTCTGGCCATTCAGCGATCGAGTTCATAAGTGGTACCAACAAAACCAACCTATCGAGTTTGGGCTGTTAGATTACAACCGATTCGAGAACAGATAAGTCAAGTCAGAGTAAAGCATCAGCCAATAAAAAAGCCGTAAGTGCAATCACTTACGGCTTTTTAATGTTCTATTAATGGTCAAATCTAACTGCGAATATTTTACTTCTTCGCTTCACGGCAAGCATTGATTTCCATCGTCACCGCTTTGCCATCCACTACGCACTCAACAAGTTTCATCCCGCCAGTACCAACACCAGAGCCTGCACCGTTGTGTGCAAATGCATTAAAAGAAAGAGCTGCAATCATTAACGTTAGAATTACTTTCACTTTTCAACCTTTATGGAATGGTATTTTGTCAGGGTAAATTATATACACCATACGGATTAATGCAATGTGATATACGCTTATTAGACAGATATGCGCATACCGGTTCGAAACAGCCCGATGGAAAAAGTATGTACAAAGCGGCTTACACGATGTAATTCCCTGCCCAAAATCGACTTAGAAGAAAACGGCATAGAAGAGTACCGTGAAATACTTATTTGTCTCATAACTGAGCAGAGTCTAATAAGTTATTGGATCGCTTTGTAATTCGGATCTACATCTGTAAGTTTGGGTGATCAAGCTAACCAATTGACTCACTAAGCAAAGAAAATCGACCGATCGAATCCAATTTGCTGGACTATAATCGCAGTGAGAATCGGTAATATACTCACTGGGAGGCTCCTATGAGGATTAGAGACAATATCGAAGCTCTTGAGCAACAAATTTACATTGCATGCTCCGAAGGTGACTACGACACCGTGAACATGTTAGAGAACCAGCTGGAACTTCTCAGAGGGCGTGCAGAGCACCCATTTGACGATGATGCTAATGCCTTAGATGTACAGATGTTTAATGATAATGATTGGTCTTGATATGCCCACTCTAATATCAGTCTCAAGCAAATTAAAAAATCCTCTACCATGTAGAGGATTTTTATTTAAGGAAATCTCGTACTGAAAACTGTCATCGATTCAGCGTTTCACCGGGCTAGCGATAAACCTGCAAAGCTTGTTTAGATTGCTCAAGCATAGATTTAAGCTCACCTTGTTTTGCTCGATAACAATCCAGCGGATCGCCACTAATTTCGATATCACGACAAAGAGAAAACAGCGCACTCAGCCCTAAGCTTCCCGCTGAACCTTTGAGTTTGTGCGCCAAAGACTTTATCAACGTTGGGTTCTCATCAAGCAAGCTTTGTTCAAGTTGTTTAACGATGTCATCGCTACTCGACTCAAATAAGCCAATAATGGTACTCATTTTCTCTTGCCCAAGTATTTTCAGGTCAGACTCAACCACTTTTGAGTTAATGATCTTACTTGATAACGACTGCGCAGTGAGCTCTGCTTCTTGCCTAGCTGTCTTTTCTATTTCAATCTCTTGGGGTAATAACAAGGCCTTACCTCCTAGTTTCGCAGCTATCAATGCTGCCAAGGCTTCTTTTTCAAGTGGCTTAGGTAGAAAGCCGTCAAAGCCTGCATCGAGATAGCTCTCAACTTCTTCATTGAACACATGGGCAGACACTGCAATCATAGGCGTTAATTCTGAAGCTTCAACGTTACTTTTCGCCCGTTCGATTGTTTTAAGTTCTTGCAATAAGTCGGTGCCGTTGCAATCGGGCAAGTTAATGTCTACCAAAGCAATATCAAAACTTTGTTGTTCTAGTTGCGTTTTTGCCTCTACCCCGGACATCGCTACCACCACCTCATGGCCAAGGTTATTCAAGAAGCCTTCAGCGACAATGCAGTTCACCGGATTATCTTCAATCAATAAAACTTTGGCTCTGACGCTCTCTTCATCCGCAGTTAAAACGGGAAGTTGAACTTCCTCACCGGGCTCTAGTTTCAGTGAGAACCAAAAACGGCTGCCCTCTCCTTCTGTCGAATCAACACCTATTTCACCGCCCATGGTTTCCATAATACGCTTACTGATCGCCAGTCCAAGCCCTGTACCGCCCGCTTTGTGATGGCCGGAACTTGCCTGAGTGAACGCATCAAACAAGCCGTTCAATTCAGATTCAGCAATACCGGCACCAGTATCAGAAACTTCAAAAAGCAGCTTTTTCGAATCATCTAAATCTAGGCTGATATAAATATCGACCGAGCCACTGTCGGTAAATTTAATCGCGTTACCAACAAGATTATTGAGTATTTGGCTCAATCGAGTCACGTCACCTCGCCAATATTTTTCAACATCGCTTTCAATAAAATAACTGAAATCGATCGACTTCTCTCCAGCCCGACTTTCCATCAATTGGTAAGTATCTTGCACCATTTGATGCAGATCGAACGACGCAATACGGATTTCCAGATGACCCGCTTCTATTTTCGAATAATCTAAAACATCGTTCAAAATCGCCAATAAGTTTTTACCGCTTCGGTTAATAATATCGGCATAGCCAAGTTGTAAGGCATTTAGCCCCGTATCTTTAAGTAACCTCGCAGTACCAAGCACACCGTTCATTGGTGTACGGATTTCATGACTCATCGTTGCTAAGAATGCCGATTTAGCACGGCTTGCTTGTTCGGCCGCTGAACGCGCTTTGGCATGGTTTACTACCTCTACGTTCAATCGTTCATTAGTCTGCTGTAGTTGATAAGTACGTTCCGTCACCAGCTCTTCAAGGTGCTCTTTATGGTCTTCTAACTCGCGCTTCGCTTTTGCTTCTCCAACAGCAACCACTTGTAATGCTTGCGCAGTGTTGCGCGCAGTAATAATCGCTTCACCAATATGAGCCAACTCGTCATTACCTTTGACCGGAATATCGATATTAAGCCGGCCTTGAGCGATAGACATTAGCGCCGCAGAGTATTCCGTTAGGCGTTTTACAACCGAAACGTACACTACTCTCCACACAATGAAAGCCACAATGATCAAACCAATGATCGAGATAATGGACAATGACCACTGCGCGTAATTCAGCGTCGTTGTGAGTTCTTCTACTGCTTCTGTTGTACTAAGATTTGAATCGTCTACTAAGGTATTGACCGTGGCGTTTAACTGAGCAAACAATTCCAAGGTATTACGCATCAAATATTCAGATTGCTGCTCGTTTTCGTATTGCCTTAGCAAGATATCGAACACGACTTTGCGTTTTCCTAACTCAGTTAGCAGATCCGCCATTTGCTGAGAACGAGTCGGGTCTTCGACCGCTTTCACCCGTCGTTTCATTATGGTTAAGTTGGATTCAAAATCAGATTGAATTTGATAGATACGCTCGACATTGGTAACAGTTTGCGTTTCTTCAATCTGATTAAGCATACGAAACGCCAGTAAATGCAGTTCATGTAAGCGTTCAGACAAGTCCAAATCGACTTCAACTAATGCATCTAATGCTTGGTACGCTTTTTCAGTTTGGGCTGTTTCTAATAAGTCGTAGATATGAGTGACATTTGCCACCGCGATTGTGCTGGTATTGAGAACTTGAGTACGGGTTAGCTGCTCAAGCTCTTCACCCAATTTACGCATTTCTCCAACGCGTGACGTGAGCTCTTTCGCCAACCACAGTTTACGTTCAACAGAGACACCCAGCTCCCCGAGCGTATCGATGACACTTTGGACATTGGTTTCCAAATTCGACAGTAGCTCAGAATCAAATGAGTCCACGCCTAGATCTTTAATATGCTGAAGTAAGGATTCGAGCTGATCGAAAAGTACAGTGCCAGCAGCTTTACGCTCCTGCTCATTTTTAGCGTTAGAAAGCGTATGTACGGAAGAGATAATACGAGTACTAAGCTCTGATACTTGCCTAGCTTCAATCATGGCAGGGATAGCTGAGTCCACTACGTTACGCTCTGTCTTAGCAACAAAGCTAAATCCTGACACCCCTATCAATGCGGAAAGTAATACCAACAGCGCCATCGCTAAAAAAGACACCAATAACTTTCGGCCTATACTCGCCGTTGCTAACCACATATTCCGTAAACCTTAAAATCGTTCTTCTTTACCCATCCAGAATACGCTATATTTTGCAATGTTTACTTATTCAATGCCAATAAACTGCTTATTCATGCCAATCAAACGCGCTGCATTATCATTATTTCTCACGCTAGGCGGAGTATCCTTCTCTTCGCTTTCTTATTCAGCCAATTCAAGCTTCGATCAAAAAAACACCCAGCCTATTGAAAAAGTCTGCGCCATTTACCCACACTTAAAAGACTCGTACTGGCTCTCCGTTAACTATGGAATGGTTTCTGAGGCAGAAAAGTTAGGCATCGACTTACGAGTGTTAGAGTCTGGCGGCTACCCAAATAAAACTAAGCAAGAAAGGCAACTGGAAGTATGCAATGAATGGGGAGCCGACGCGATTATTCTGGGTACCGTTGCTCCTGACGCTTTCTACAACAATCTAAGTAATTGGGTTGGCACCACTCCAGTATTTGCAACGGTGAATAAGTTATCGGTCAATGACAAGCAATCGGAGTTAGTTAAAGGCACAGTAGGCGTAAATTGGACGGAGATGGGTTACCAAGCCGGACAGTACCTCGCACAAAAGCACCCTAAAGGTTCCGAGAAGGTAAACATCGCCTTGCTACTTGGACCACAATCTAGCGGTGGAACAAAACCAGTGGCTCTCGGTTTTTATGACGCAATCCAAAACAGTGAAATCAATATTGCGATAAGCTACTGGGCGGACAATGATAAAGAGCTGCAACGCAATTTAGTACAGCGTGTCATTGATATGCCAAATATCCAGTATATTGTAGGCAGTGCGGTCGCCGTTGAAGCTGCAATCAGTGAGTTAAGAGCAGCAGGTAAAACTGGTGAGATCGGCTTAGTCTCAAGCTACTTAAGTCACGGAGTGTACAGAGGGTTACTTCGTAACAAAGTGCTTTACGCTCCCACTGATAAAATGGTCGAACAGGGTCGCTTATCTGTACAGCAGGCGGTAAGCTATCTGCGTGGACAATCTTATGATACCAAAGCGACACCTACTATCGAGTCACTTACTCCAACAACTTTAGGTGGTAAAGTCATTGCTGACTCTTTGTCTCCTTCGGAGTATCGACCTATTTTCAGTGTCGAAACGCGTGTAGATTCAACGGACGATAACAAATAAAAATTCCAATAATTAGGTAGACAATAATGCAAAAAACAACGAGAACAATGCCAGCTCATAAACACGTTGCTCTAGTTGCTCACGACAACTGCAAACCAGAATTATTAAGATGGGTAACGGAAAACAAAGAAAAGCTGCAAAAGCACTTTCTCTACGCGACAGGTACAACAGGTTCAATGCTAAGCAAAGAAACAGGCTTAGCCATTAAAAGCATGATCAGTGGCCCAATGGGTGGCGACCAACAATTAGGCGCACTTATTTCTGAAGGCAAAATCGATATGCTTATTTTCTTCTGGGATCCGCTCAATGCGGTACCGCATGACCCAGATGTCAAAGCACTGCTTCGAATCGCAAGCGTTTGGAATATTCCAGTGGCGGCTAACCGCGCTACGGCAAACTTCCTATTCAGTTCAAGCTTATTGGAAGAAGAAGTGGCTATCGAAATCCCAGATTATGAAGCCTATTTAGCAGAGCGTACATAATCTAGCCTACTCTAAACACTAAAAAGCCAGTCTCTCGACTGGCTTTTCTTTTGAACTATTTATCGCTCCATACCGCCATTTCATTGCCACTTGGCTCAATGAAATGAAAACGTCGGCCGCCAGGGAAAGAGAAGATGTCGCGATTAATTTTACCATTAGCTTGTTCAACTGCAGCCAATGTTTCTTCTAAGTTCGCACTATAGAACACCATCAGCGCTCCCCCTTTTTCCGCACTTGAAGCTAATTCGGCTTGGTAAAAACCTCCTGTTAGCCCCTTAGCGGTAAAAGCTGCATATTCTTCGCCGTAGTCTTCAAAACTCCAATCAAAAACAGATTTGAAGAATACTTTAGTCGCGGGGATATCTTTTGCTGCAAACTCTATGTAGTTAATCGAACCATGTTCTAATTCCATTTCGTATCCTTACTTTTTCTTAATCACTGGATAATCAAATTCATGCAGTTCTTGGACAAAACCGGAACCGTCACCACTGTGTGTAATCCACACTTTTTCTTTGGCTCTGGTCATTGCGACATAAAACAGGCGACGCTCTTCCGCATAAGGGAACAGATCTGATGACGCCGTCAACGCGCCATCAATATGCAGCTGTTTTTTCTTCGCTGGGAATTGACCTTCATCCACAGCCAAAATGATCACGAAGTCAGCCTCTTTACCTTTGCTGGCATGGCATGTCATAAAGCTAATATCGACCGAGGTGTAGATCTGCTTCCAATCCTCTAGCAGCTCCGGCTTATGGTAATGATTGCGTCCAAGTAACAGCACTGATTTCTTTTGCTTGGCTTGGTGATCAATCTGCCCCAGTATTTTTTCGACATCCTTACTCGGTGCAGTATAGACCGCCTTTTGCTTCTGCTGTTTGAAGCTATTGAGTGTTTTTGGCAGCTGTTTGGGGTTTTCCTGAATAAAGCGATTAGCCACCTCACCCAGCATATTATTAAAGCGATAAGTTGTATCTAAATGGTGAATCGTCGAGCTTTCAAAACGCTCTTTAAAACCGGTGGTTAGATCAACATCTGCCCCTGCAAACTGATAGATCGATTGCCAATCGTCGCCTACCGCAAAGATTGAGGTTTGTTGGTCATCTTTGCTTTGAGCACACAAGGCTTCCACCAATGCTAAACGGTCTGGCGAAATATCTTGGTATTCATCAATCATGATGAATTTCCAAGGTGAAACAAAACGTCCTTTTTCGATGTACTGAGTCGCTCGACTGATCATGGTTGAGAAGTCGATATGCTTTTGTTCTTTGAGCATTTTTTGCCATGCCGTGACACATGGCCAACATAATGCAAGTTCGCTATTCAAACGCGTATAGTCGGAATGATCCACCAGCTGTTGCTGAACTTCTTTCTTTGTTAGACCAGAAGCCGATAACTGATCTAACTGATTTTCTAGCCAATTGATAAGCTTAGGGTTTGAAGCATGGCTACCTAACTCATCATCACCCGTTAGGTAGGCGATAGGCCACTTAGATAAATGCTTTTGCCAGCGCTTAAAATTGGTCGGTGTCATCCAGTGCTTTTTCAACCAATCAATGCACCAAGCTTGCTTCTGGTTACTATCTAAAGCTATAGGTGAAATCACGACGGGTTCAGGCTCAACTTGATTGAGTATCTTTAATCCCAGTTGGTGGAAAGTGTTCACCTGCACTTGTTCGGCAGACATCCCCACTTTGTCATCTAAGCGCTGTTTCATTTCGTCTGCCGCTTCACGGCCAAACGCCAATAACAGTAGTTCATGCGCTTGAGCTTGATGACTCTGTAATAAATAAGCGACACGCGCTGTCAGAACGCTTGTTTTACCAGAACCAGCGCCCGCCAAAACTAAGTTATGATCATCGTTTAGAAGAACTGCATATTGCTGAGAAATGTTAAGCGGAGACGATTCACACTGCGAAAAGAGCACCTCCCAATTTGCTCGCTCTGTATCTAGCCACTCCTGATTTCGTCGCTGAAGTCTCTCAGCAGTGTCGTTCAACCAAGGTTCAAGCTTCTCAACTCGATGAGGTAATCTTTGCTGTGCTTCGTCCAATGTCATTGTCATCGCTTCGAGATCTTGTTTGACCTGAGCGACCCAAGTATTTACTTTCGAATTAGATAGAAAGGCTGGAAGGTGTTCTAAGCGATTCAGTTCAACTTCCCACTGCGGAAGATGTACAGCAAGCTGTTCACATTGTGTATTGTGCCATTGCTGATAAGCAGCAATCGCGACCCGCGCGAATTTACGACATTTTTCCCAGGGTAGCCCTTGCACCAACCAGCTGCGTTCAACACCGTCATTAGTGTGAGCAAAAAACTGAATCGAACCCCAAAATATCCCACGACGTAATGCCACTTTCCCATTCCACACGGTAAATGGAATGCGCTCTTCACTGCCTATTGAAGAAAGTAATAACTTTTGATCGTCGAGTTCAACTTGATGGTATTCATTTTGAATAAAAAACTGTGCAGTCTTATTCGCGCTTAGCTGCATTGGTACTACGCTCTTAGTTTGGGAATCCCCAATTTATATCATGCCGCCACTGGAAATAATAATAGTCAGCATCCTATTGGTGATTTCCTGAGCATCTAAAGGAAAATATCGACCTGTATCATAATCTTGCTATTGATATCTGCTAGGATTGTGGTTTTCCATTGCCTGTTCATCACTGTGAAATTATCTGCAAATTTACGCCTCTATTGGGCCAATAAAACCATCAACTACAGCATTCTCATTTTAATTACTTTACTTGGTGTGGTGATTCCGGCTTGGTACTTCAAACAAAATACGCTGATCACTCCGTTGATTTTAGGCGTGATCGCTGCGGCACTAGCAGAAAGTGATGACAGTTTTACCGGTCGTCTCAAAGCACTAACTTTAACCTTTATCTGTTTTGCCATTGCTGCTTTTTCCATAGAGCTGCTCTTTGATACTCCTTGGCTATTTGCCGCAGGGCTATTCATCTCGACTTTCGCCTTCATCATGTTAGGCGCCATTGGGCCCAAGTATGCGAGTATCGCTTTTGGATCGCTATTGATCGCGATCTATACCATGCTTGGTGCTCACGAAAGCCACAACTTATGGTTCCAGCCTTTATTGCTACTTTCTGGAGCGGCTTGGTACTACTTTATGTCTATGATTTGGCAGATATTTTGGCCAATGCAGCCCGTGCAACAAAACCTCGCTAAAGTGTTTTCCGAAGTGGCCGCATACATGGACACGAAATCCGAATTATTCCACCCTGTCCGAGATCTCACTCCTCAGCCTTTTCGTATTACAGAAGCGAAGTTAAACGCCAGCACCGTCCTTGCGCTAAATACATGCAAAACCACACTGCTTAATCGTTCAAAGCGTGGTCATATTGATGGGCCTAGTGACCGCTTTCTGAACATCTATTTCATGGCACAAGATATTCATGAGCGAGTCAGTTCAAGCCACTACCGCTATCAAGAGCTTGCACAACATTTTGAACGTTCCGATGTATTGTTCCGATTTAAGTATTTGCTAGAAGCGCAAGCGAATGCCTGTCGTGATATCGCTCATTCCCTAAAAGTTGGATCAGAGTATCAGCACAGCGATAAATCCATGATGGCTTTGGATGAACTGCAATCCTCCCTGCACCATCTTCAACAGCAAAATAATCCGCAGTGGAAAGGATTGCTCGGGCAGCTAGGCTATCTGTTTAACAACCTTGCGACGGTTGAAAAACAGTTATCAAACATCAACAACCCAGACGCAGAAAAGTTAGAAGAAGACACGCTTGATGATACCAACCCACACACGCTCAAAGCGATGTGGCTAAAAATCAAAGCTAACCTCAATAAAGATTCCATGCTATTTCGCCACGCGATTCGTATGTCGTTAGCATTGACTGCTGGTTATGCGATCATTCAAGGGTTAGAGATAGAAAAAGGTTACTGGATCCTGTTAACCACGCTGTTTGTTTGCCAGCCCAACTACAGCGCAACACGTCAAAAACTGACTGCGCGTGTGATTGGTACAGTAGCAGGCTTGTTAATTGGTGTGCCATTGCTGACCTTCTTCCCATCCCAAGAAAGCCAATTGGTGTTCATTGTGGTTAGTGGCGTAATGTTTTTCGCTTTCAGAATCAATAACTACGGTTTTGCGACTGGCTTCATCACCTTATTGGTCCTGTTCTGCTTTAACCAATTAGGGGAAGGCTACGCAGTAGTATTACCAAGGCTCGCAGATACGTTTATCGGCTGTCTGCTCGCAGTATTAGCGGTAATATTTGTACTACCAGATTGGCAATCCAAGCGCCTTCACCGAGTAATGGGTGACGCCATTAACTCAAATAAGCTTTATTTGGGTCAGATCATTGGACAGTATCGGATCGGCAAAAAAGACAATTTGAATTACCGCATTGCTCGTCGTAGTGCCCACAATAACGATGCGAACCTAACTTCTGCGATTAGTAATATGCTCGTTGAGCCAGGTAAATATCGAACTGCTGTTGATGAAAGCTTCCGATTCCTCACTCTAAACCATGCGTTACTCAGCTACATTTCAGCTTTAGGCGCCCATCGAACTCGCATTGATGACGAAAGCACGCACAAACTGGTGTTGGACGCTCATCGAGTTATCCACCAACACTTAGAAGCACTGCATCACCAACTCGACAGTCATTGTGAAGAGTGTGATGTCAGCGATATCTATGACCCAGATCTAGATAAACGTCTCACAGAATGGCGTGAAGAAGATGAAGGATCAGTGCGCATGGTGTTGCAACAGCTCCACCTCATTTATCGAATGCTGCCAGAATTACATGAACTGGCCACTAAATTCGCCGTGAAGGCACATTGATTTCAATTTAGAGACATCAATCACTCAACTTCAGTCACGTGTCATACGCACTTTTCAAAGACTTATGTTGACATTCGGTTAGGTTGACGTTTTGTTGACCTTGCCTGACAATTCTCGGACAAAAAACGACCGCTGCAATTTATAGTAGATTCATCATTTGGAAAATGAGTTTTGTTATGAAAGGACCTCACTCACAATCCAACATTTTTCAGTGCTTAAAAACCAATACCCTAAGAAGTAATTTTCTCGATGGTGCCGTTATCAATCGAGCAGAAAAGGTGAGCGCGATGAATACACAACAATTTGAAGCATTAAAACAACAAATACAATTACTGACCCCTCAGCAGCTGAAGTCGCTACAAGGTGAAATACATCAATCATTAGATGTACAACCTTCAGATTTAGTGACCGATGAAGAGCACTCTGTTATTTCAGCGCTGTTCAATTAATCCATACAAAAAACGAATATTTCAGCTCAGAACATTGCGTACATTTTTTCGCCGTTCTAAACTTACTAGGTAAGTTATTGCTTAGAGGTATTTATGCCAATTTCGGGTGTGCAATCTGGTTATCAGCTCATTCAACAGTCATCAAAAATGGCTGAAGAAGCTGCGCTTGAAGCAAACCAAGCAGCCCAACAAGAGCAAGAACGAAACGACCTTTCTTTCAACAAAATCGAGCCTCAAAAAGAGGAAGTGAAAAATGAAGAAAAGTCATCGCCTCCCCCCGCATCCCAAACCGACGCTTTAATGAAACTCAACCAGAGTTCGAGTTATAACCGTATCGGTGCCAGTGTGGTAGAACGAAACAATGAAATGATTGGTAGCCTTCTCGACATTCACATATAACGTTTTTCGTTTTATATATCGCGAATACTTGGTTAACAAATTAGCCAAATATGTATGAAAATACCGCGATTTACCTCGAAAACCTGTTCAAACTGTAACTCCTTATATCCAGTGCTTGTTTCTGAGATTTTCCTCGGTAAAATCAGCGCAAATTATTTACGTTGTACCACTATGCCTAAACTGAATCTGCACCGCCGTGACTATGTATCCATCTTAGGGGGCGACATCTCCGCAGACGAATTAGAGTTAAAACTCGAACCTCATTTTGACAAGCCAACCAATAAACTGACTCCGAGCCCTTTTCTAACGGAAAAGAACATTGGACGTAGATGGTCTGCCATTGACAACTCTGAAGCTCAAGCTGAACTGCTCGATCCACATACTCAACAGCAGTGCCACGTGTACGAAAAAAATATCGAGCACTTTATTGGCACAGTAAATGTTCCTGTTGGTATCGCAGGGCCATTACGTGTAAACGGCCTGTTTGCCAAGGGGGATTATTTAGTTCCTTTAGCGACAACCGAAGCGGCGTTGGTTGCTTCTTATAACAGAGGTTCCCAGCTATTAACGGCATGTGGTGGCGCAAGTGCAATGCTGCTCAATGAAGGGGTAACTCGCACTCCTGGTTTTGCTTTCTACGGTTTAGTGGAAGCAGGTCAGTTTGTCGCGTGGGCGGTCACGCAATACGAAACCTTTAAGGAACTCGCAGAAGCCACCACTTCTCACGGTAGGCTGACCGACATCAATATTAATATTGAAGGCAACCATGTTTATTTAGTGTTTGAGTTTTTGACTGGCGACGCCTCTGGTCAGAACATGGTAACTATCGCGACCAATGCTGTTTTTGAATACATCATTAACCATACTCCCGTTCAGCCTGAATACGCATTTTTAGACGGAAACCTATCCGGCGACAAAAAAGCCAACTCTCAGACGCTACGCAGTGTTCGTGGAAAAAAAGTGACCGCTGAAGTTCATATTCCTGCAGAGCTGGTTAAAAAGTACCTGCATACCACACCTGAAAAAATGGTTCAGTTCGGTCAAATGACGACCGTTGGTGGAGCATTAAGTGGCACCATTGGTATCAACGCTCATTATGCTAATGCGTTAGCGGCGCTTTATATTGCGTGCGGGCAAGACGCCGCATGTGTGGCAGAGTCTGCCATTGGTATGACGCGTATGGAGCTGAATAAAAAAGGCGATCTCTACGCAAGTGTTACCCTTCCTAATCTAATGCTGGGTACTGTCGGCGGCGGCACTGGTTTACCTAGCCAAAAAGCGTGTCTGGATCTGATGGGTTTGCATGGTAATGGCAATTCGCAAGCACTAGCAGAAGTATGTGCGGCTTTATGTTTAGCGGGTGAGCTATCTATTGTTGGTGCATTCTGTGCGGGCCATTTCTCACGAGCTCACCACAAGTTAGCACGCTAGTAACCAGCCAGAAGCCACGCTTATTCCGGTTGCGCTTCTGCAAATAAGGCGGTGTATTACGCTGCCTTATTGAACCAATTCTATAAAACCACAAACAGCAACAATTATCATTTGCAATTAATCACTTTATCACTATTATAACTTCCAGTGATAATTCATTGGGTTAATTCGTTGTTTCGTTCTTTTAGTCACAGAGCCGTCAGCTTCATTTGGTTTATCGGTATTCTCACCGCCGTGGCCAGCTTCCTAACGATTAGCTTTTACGAAACAAGGCGAATTCAAGACCAACTCGATATTCAGTTCAACAACAAAATCAAATCGCTCAACGCTTCTTTTGAGTCTCTTAGTGACTTAATGAGTTCGACCCGAGCATTCATGCTCAATGCCAATACACCCAGCCAAGAACAATTTCAGCTTTATCTAGATCAAAAAACAGGGATCGACTCCGGGGTTCAATCCGTATTATGGGCGCCAAGTACCCCACTTTCTGACATATCAAAACTTGAGTCCCAAGCCCAACAACAAGGGTTACTTGGCTACCGAGTGCTTTTTAACCCTTATGTGTCAGAGCGATGCAATCGCGATATCGTTAATCGAATCTTCCCTGTATTGTTTGCCTCTCCTCAGTTTGAAGGTAGCGACTCGCTTGGTATTAGCATCGATTCTTCTTGTAAGGATCTATCGGCACTAAAAAGTGCACAGCAAAAAGGTTCATTAGTCGCCACCGAAACCGAGCAAGAAGGCTACTTAGGCAGTAAATTGTTTCTTCCTGTGATTGATACGCAAGACCAACTTCAGGGTTACATCGTCGCGAATATACTTTTCTATGAGTTTCTTGGGATCACTTGGCAAGACGAAGTGAACGCCCAATCTTTGAATATTAAGGTATACCACTCTTCCGACTCATCTCCGATTTTCCAATCACATCTAAATAGCGACTTAGTTAGAACAACGGGGTTAGAACGCAAAGTTAGCCGAACCAAAGACCTCTACATTCCTATCTTAGACACCCACTGGCGAATTGAAGTCTCGACCTTAGACAACAGCCACAGCACCCTAATTTATGGGGGCACTTGCGTCACTTTAATCCTACTGCTGACCTTTACCGTGGCGTGGGGCGCAAAATTCTATGCCAATCGCCTCGCTATATCGAATAAGCTCGTGGAAGACAAAACCCGTTCCATTGAACAGCAAGCAATACAAGATGATTTGACTGGGCTATACAATCGTCAGGCTCTCAATCAGCACCTTTCAGAAAAGATAAAGCTTATCAAACAGCCAGAGAATGACGGTTTTGCCGTGTTATTTATCGACTTAGACCGCTTCAAAGTCATTAATGATTCAATGGGACATTTAATTGGTGATTTGGTGTTGCAGCAAGTGGCATCGCGGCTAAAAAACAATACCCGGGAAGGTGACAAATGCTACCGATTTGGTGGTGATGAATTTGTGGTGTGCCTCGCTAATCACGTCCAACAGAGTACTCTGAGTGTCATCGCTCAACGATACAATGAACTACTTTCCCTACCGTACAGTATTAATGGCCGCACCTGTCATTTAGGGGCCAGCATTGGGGTTTCATTGGTCACGGAACGTAGCTATACATTGGCGCAAATCCTCCGTGAAGCCGACACGGCTATGTACAAGGCAAAGCGTTCTAGCAATGAAGGCGTCGTATTTTTCGATGAGACGATGTACGTTCAAGCCAAACAACGTTTTACTTTAGAACAAGAGCTCACCCAGGCCACTGAGTTACAACAGCTTTCCCTAGCGTACCAACCCATTTTTTGCCAAGAAACACAAACTTTCAAAGGGTTGGAAGCGCTGCTGCGTTGGGATCACAAAGATTACGGCAACATCTCCCCGGTAGATTTTATTCCTATCGCAGAAGAGACTGGGTTGATTATCAAGATAGGCGATTGGGTACTGAAAGAGGCCTGCCGAGTACTGGAGCAGCTTTGGCTTAACCCACTGATCATTGAAGTTCCTAGAATTAATATCAATGTCTCAGCGAAACAATTTGAATCCAACCATATCCTTCATACTTTGCTAGATGTGTTGGATAAGGCCAAATTCCCCGCTCACCTGGTTGGGATAGAAATCACCGAATCTTTACTTCTTAGCAATTCTGAGTGCACTGTCCGCGCATTAGAAGAAATTAAAGCGTTAGGCGTAGTCGTGTATCTGGATGATTTCGGATCAGGCTATTCATCGCTATCAGTGTTATGCGATTACCCTATCGATATTCTAAAAATGGACAAAACCTTCATTGAGCATATCGACAAGCCACTGCATAAATCAGGCAAGTTGTGCGAAGCCATTATCAATATGGCGCACACGATCTCTTTACCTGTCGTCGCAGAAGGTGTGGAAACCGAGTCGCAGTTATCCATCCTAAGTGATTTTGGCTGCGACTACATTCAAGGCTATTTAAAATCCAAGCCAATCAGCGCAGAGGGTCTCAATCAGCTATTAGAAGTTCGCCCCTTAGAAGCCAATGATGGTGAGAATAACGCGTCGATTGAGCGCTATTATGAAGAAAAAATAGCCTGATGAAATCTGAAGGGGAATATCATCAGGCTAAGAGGTAATTAGATTCAGCTATTCAGCTAGCAAAGAGTCGCACTTCGCTGCACAGATAAAATCATTTTTGTGTAAGCCTTTTATTGAGTGGCTCCACCAAGTGACCGTCACTTTCCCCCACTCAAGTAAAATAGAGGGGTGATGAAATTCGTCTTCAGCCAATTGTGCAATTTGATTACTAAATGCCCAAGCTAATTTAAAGTTCTTAAATTTATAGACTTTTTCCAGTTGTGGGATGGAATCTCTTTCGAGCATTTCCCAGCCATTCAGTTCAGTCAGTAGCAAGTTCCGTTCTTCTTTTGATAATGCCATTGCATCAACACTGCAAGCCTCACAACGTAGTTCATCAAGCATGAGTTATTTCCTTTGGTTCAAATAATGGTGGGTAAAGTTCGAGAGCCATCGCTTGGTGGACAATCTCCATCAAATCCATTTGGCTCAAATTGTAAAGATCCGCAATATCATTCAGCACAAAGTAAATAGGCTGCATGATATCGATTCGATAAGGGGTTCTTAGCACGTCACTAATATCAAAAGCATGACGTGACGGCGTATCGCTGTCTAACGAGTACACAGTTTCACCCGGTGAAGATAAAATGCCGCCGCCGTATATCTTGGTCTCGTCGCCTTCTTTAACCAGCCCGAACTCAACAGTAAACCAATACAACCTCGCGAGATATACCCTCTCTTTACTGCTGGCATTCACGCCAAGTTGTCCATATTTATGAGTAAAGGCCGCGAAGTCAGGATTCGTTAGCATCGCACAATGACCAAAAATCTCATGGAAAAAGTCCGGCTCTTGCAAGTAATCGAATTCTTCTCGGCTACGTAGGAACGTTGCGACTGGAAATTTTTTCTCTGCTAACAAACCAAAGAACCGATCAAAATTGATCAATGCAGGCACAGGCTCTACTTGCCACCCTGTTTTCTCCATCAATATTTTATTGATATCAGGTAATTGTGGCACTTTGTCTTCCGACAAATTTAAGATTTCCAAACCTTCTAAATAAGCATTGCTTGCACGGCTTTTAATCACTTTGAGCTGACGTGAAACAAGGTCATGCCATATCTGATCTTCTTCGTGACTCCAGTCGACAATCCCTGCCGAACTCACTGGCTTGGAATGATATTTACTCATCACCCCCTCCTTTGCTTTTGGGTTACTTTAAGCCTATCCACTCCTAATACTTCTGCCAATGCCCTTACGTATATCAACCCAAAAACAACCGTAACAATAATTTTACATTTAATTTATTTTTTCTTATTTATCATAGAAATAAAATAGCCTTCATTTTTTGACAACAGGAAGTTTTATAACAAAACTGATACAAACATCGACAACCCAAGGAAAGATCTATGTCGCTCTCTCAACCGATTTGGTCACCTGATCCAACTCGAATCCAACAATCAAATATGCAGCAATTTATCGAACGAGTTAGCCCAGCTCAACATACGTTTGATAGCTATCAACAACTGCACGACTGGTCGGTGAGCAATAGTGACGCCTTTTGGAGTGAGGTGTGGGATTTCTGCAATATTGTTGGAGACAAGGGGAGGCGAATAAGCGATGAAGGCCAATCAAAGTGGCAAGATTATGTCGCTGCTAGGGATACGCTGTGGTTTCCGGACGCCGAAGTGAATTACGCTGAGAATTTACTGTCACATGCGCTTCAATTAAAAGATCAGACAGCGGTTATATTCAGTAATGAATTATCGGAAGAACGATCGCTAACATGGTCGCAACTGTGTCAGCAAGTATCCGCTGTACAACAATGGTTACAGGATCAAGGCGTTGAAAAAGGCGATGTGGTGGCCGGGTATTTGCCTCATATCCCTGAAACACTCATTGCAATGCTGGCGACTACAAGCTTAGGGGCGGTATGGACTTCCACCTCTCCAGATTTCGGAGTCGAAAGCGTAGTCGAGCGCTTCAGCCAAGTGAAGCCGAAAGCATTTTTCTGTTGCAATGGTTATACATTTAACGGCAAATCGTTCGACATGAAAAGCAAAAACGTATCTATTGCTAACAGCCTACCGAGCTTGCAGGCGCTCTGTGAAATTGATTACTCGCGGGCGGTACCCAAGGCATCCAATATGCTCAGTTGGAGTGACCTACTAACCCAGTACCCAGACCAAACACTGTCGTTTACACGAGTCGGATTCAACGAACCTTTGTTTATTCTTTATTCTTCAGGAACGACCGGAAAACCTAAGTGCATAGTTCATGCAGTCGGTGGCACCTTACTCAATCACCAGAAAGAGCACCAACTTCATTGCGATATCAAGCCCAATGATTGTGTGTTTTATTACACCACTTGCGGTTGGATGATGTGGAATTGGCACGTTTCTGCGCTCGCCGGTGGCGCTACGCTCGCAATCTACGATGGCAGCCCAATGTATCCCACTGAAGGCAGTTTGTGGCAATTTGCAGAGGCTCACCAAATTACGCTATTTGGTACCTCAGCTAAATATTTGGAAGCGTTACAAAAGTCGGGTTACTCACCAATGCACCAACACAACTTATCAAGCCTAAAAACGCTATGCTCGACAGGTTCAGTACTCTACCCCGAGCAGTTTGATTTCGTGTACCAGAACATCAAAACCGATTTACACTTAGCGTCAATTTCAGGTGGAACCGATATCTGTGGCTGTTTTGTGCTTGGCAATCCGATTAGCCCAGTATTCAGAGGAGAATGCCAAGGGGCCGCTCTAGGGCTAGATGTCGCTGTGATCGCTGAAGATCAAACCAAGGTTATTGATAGCCGGGGCGAACTTGCCTGCAGTAATAGTTTTCCGAATCAACCTATTGGGTTCTGGAACGATAACGGCGAGAAATACCACCACGCTTATTGGGATAAATTCGAAGCTATTTGGCACCACGGGGATGATGTCATGCTAACAAGCCGCGGAGGCATGCTGTTTTATGGCCGAAGCGATACCACACTCAACCCTGGGGGTGTACGCATTGGCACCGGTGAAATCTACCAACAAGTCAACACGATGCCGCAAATTACCGATTCAATTGCTGTCGGCCGTAAAGAGCAAAACGATGAATCTATTGTCTTGTTCGTTCAAACTTCTAGCGGCCACCAACTCGACGAGGAGCTTGCTCAATCGATTCGAACACTGCTTCGCACTCAGTGCTCGCCACGTCATGTTCCAAAATCAATCTATGCAATTAGTCAGATCCCTAAAACCAAGTCAGGTAAGTTGGTGGAATTGGCGGTCAAACAAATTGTGCATGGACAAGAAGTCAAAAACATTGGTGCCATCGCCAACCCAGAAGTGTTAGACGAAATCAAAGCGCTGTTTGGTTAAACACTGCGTATATAGACTTACTACTCAAAAGCTTTCATAACAACATTAGGCTGTTTATCACTCAAACAATCATATATTTTACAAATCACTTGCCTAGAGAGGCGTGGCAATGTTTATACTTGCCGCTTCTTTTGTTTACTGAGCTTTATCAATGGATTATCTGCACTTATCGCGTGTGAGTTTGAAGCACCTTACAGCACTACACATCATGCTTAATACGCACAGTGTCACGCTCACTGCCGAACAGCTTTGCTTAAGTCCTTCTAGTGTCAGTAAAACCCTTACTCAGCTTAGAGAAATCTTGCGCGACGAGCTTTTCTATCGCGATGGAACCAAGCTCATCCCGACTCCATTTGCCGTCAAAATCGCCCCAACCGTACACGCTATTTTATCCAGCATGAACGGCCTACTTCATCAGAAGAGCTTTACTCCTGAGGACTACCAAGGCAGCTTTAGTTTGTCGATGCGAGAAAGTACTTTTGAGTTGTTTGCCCCAATAATTCGCCGGATAACCACCCAATCAGCACCGAAAGCTTCACTATGTGTTTACTCAAAAGAGCAACTAGGCTTTGATGCTTTGTTAAGCGGGCAAGTCGATTTTATTCTACTTCCTCACGATATCAGTCAGCCGCCGACGAACAACAAAGACTTAGTTTGGAAAACCATTTTATCTGATGAAATGATTTGTTTGATGGATCCAGAGCACCCGCTGGCTAACGACGAATTAACCATAGACAACTACCTCGCCTATCAACATGTAGCGATCCTCGACAAAGAGCTGGCTCAACCATATTTCGAACAGCACTTAGTCCAGCAGCATCAAGCTCGCGATATCGCTCTCTCAGTTGCGGATTTTGGGTCTGCAGCCGTAATGTGCCACCACACTGAACTACTGTTCACATGTTCAAAAGCCTGGTCTAATCGAGCAAGACAAGCCAAAGGGCTAATAAGCAAACCTCTGCCCTTTGATTACGGTAAAGTCGCGTACAGTTTGGTGTGGAGTAAGCCCAATATGAATGACCAAGCGATGAAGTGGCTATGTGAGCAGTTCGTTCAACCTCAATAGTGTTTTAGGTATAAACCGTGGGAGTGAGGAGAGGCCTCTGAACTCGTTGATATAACCTATCGTGAAAAGCGGTCATCTGCTGCTCAGTACACTTTGGCCAATCCAGTGCTTGCCCTTGGACACCATGGTGCTGAAAAGCGTTTAAACGGATTTGTACCGACTTTGGCAACCCTTTTAGGTATTGTCCTACCAGATCAATTTCGGACTCAAGATCGCTCTTACCGGGAATGTGCAATAAGCGCACTTCATGCAGCTTACCAAAGCTCGCCAAATAGTTAATCGACTCGATGACGCGATGGTTATCACGCCCAACCAACCACTGATGCGTTTCGGCCTGCCAAGACTTTAAATCGATCATCGCGCCATCTAAATAGGGTTCAACCCTTTGCCAGCCTTGTTTCGATAAAGCTCCATTACTGTCAATGAAGCACGTTAAGTGTGCAAGATCGGTGTCCGACTTTATCGCTTGAAATAAATCAATGATGAAAGGAAGCTGCAGAGTTGCTTCTCCACCAGAAATGGTAATTCCACTTAAGAAAAATTGATGCTTGCGGACTAACTCCAACACATCAGACACGCTCATCGAGGTGATTTTAGGGCTCGATTTGTGCTCGCACACTTCAATGCACTTATCGCAGTGAGTACAAAGTTCTGAATCCCATGCCACTTTTCCTTGCGAAGTGAGCTGTAAAGCCTTGGAGGGGCAAGAAGATGCGCAATCACCACAATGATTACAGTGATTAATCGTGTGAGGGTTATGGCAAGTTATGCAATCGAAGTTACACCCTTGAAGAAACAGGACTAATCGATTTCCGGGGCCATCAACACAAGAAAAGGTCAGCACACGGCTGACCTTCGCTTGTTTTTCCGTCTTATTATTTATGTTAACCCTAGCCATGAGTTGTTAGATCAGAAAAATGTTTTACTCGTAAACCGGTGACATTTCTAGGCTTGCCACTCTTGGTTTACGTTCTAAAATTCCGGTATTTTTTGCTGCTTCGGCCCCTAAGAAAGTCGTATTAGTACGAGAACCTTGTTCGTCATATTTCGCGATTTCGGACAGTTTGATCATATAACCGGTAACACGCACCAAATCGTTTGATGCAACATTAGCGGTGAACTCGCGATAACCCGCTTGAATCGCCCCTTTGCACAAGTTGAACATCGCTTCGGGGTTAGATTTCACGGTCTCGTCTATCGTGAGAATATCGCTGACACCGGACGTGTAAAACTGATGGTGACCTGCCGTGGCCTGCACATATGAAACGGGGTCTGGCTCAGTACCGTAAGGAATGCGCACGCCCGGAGTCACGTCTTTATCTAGGCTAATACCACCTTGTGCATGCAATAACGCCTTACCATTTAAGCCGTATTTCACCGTTTGAGAGTCCACGATTTCGGCCAGTTTCGCAGAAATTGTGTGGCCCAATGCATTCGCCTGGTCATCATGACCATAGCGACCTGATTTACCTTCTTTCTCCAATAAGGTATTAACAGCTTCGGCCATTCCATAAATACCGAACATTGGCGCAAAACGATTTTCTTCAATCAAGCCTTCTTGGGTTAAGAAGCCTTCAAAGAAGTTCGATTTCTCGTGTAAGAAACGACTACGAGCATCCATCAACTCAATCATTAACTGGCTGTAATGAGGCAGCGTTTCCTGCAAGAACTCAGTGCTATTCTTAGAGTGTTGCGCGACTTCTTTCAAGTTCATTCGCACCAAAGTGTTTGAACCACCAGCTAAAGGAAGTGAGTTGTAACAACTTACGATTCCAAAACGTTTGTCACCATAGGCATTGGCATGAGCTGGATAATTAGCGATGTGAGGTTTACTGGACTCACAAATGTTTGACGCAGCCTGTCGTAACAAGTCATCAGGCGTCACTTGTGGGTCGTACATGAAGGTCAGATTTGGAGCGATTTGCTTAAGTTCGGCATCAACACGCAGTATCGTTCGACAAATTACATTGTCTGCTGGGCCAATATTCACATGCATAAACGCGTCTGGTAGCGTGCGATCTAGCATGATCCAAAACAACTTCAATTTCTGGTAAATTTGCTGCTCTGTTAACTCGCCGACAAATGGCATCAGCACATCATCAAGTTGACCCAAATACACCGGAATAGAAGTCACTGAGGGCACATGGTGATACAAAATAGTCAACATGTTGAGTGCTTCGTCGAAATTGGACGCCGCATTAAGTTCTAAATACTCTGAGCCTTGATGTAAGTATTTAGAATAATCTGGAAGTACATAACGCGGCTTAAATGGAGCGTGGCCTTCGAACATGTCACACAGTACGCCAGTTTCAAGCGCAGTTTTCACTTCTTCAGAAACATCCACATAAGGCAAGCTGGCTTCTGCTTCTAGCGCTAAATAGCTCGATTTCTGCTTAGGAGACAAGTTTGCATCTGAGATGATGTCTTGAAAACGTTGTTGCAACTGTGTGTCTTGGTTCATAAGTAAACCCTTTATAATTTATAGGCTTATCTTAATAACCAGCAGTCATTTCCACTAATGAAATATTATAAACACCCTATTTCCACTATGGAAAACATCAATAGTTTTCACTAAAGCTATTCCATCAGTCGGTAACCTCTATAGTGGTCACTTAGTTGTCACTTCCTCTTATTACCACATCCGAAAATTAGCATTCACAACATAAATGGCCGATTAGACACGGCCTGTCGAGAGACTCAGCGCCTCAAAAATAGAGGGCTATTGAAGAGAAGATAGGGGTTCACCAAAAGGTAAGTTCAAGCGAGAAAATCTGGTTCTAGAAACAAGACGAAACAAGACATTAGTATCTATAGAGTATAAAAAAGCCCCTTAAAGGGGCTTAATAATATTCATAGCAGTGACATCAATGAGCCATTATTTGTAGACCTATTCGTAATGAACAGTACTACTTAATGACGACTTATAGCCCACACCCATTAGCACTTGGCGCGGCCCTTGTTTGGTTTCTACTGTAAAGGGGGTGGTCACACTTACATTTGAAAAACCTGCGGCGGTTAATACCATTTCAGATTTTTGGCGAGTCAATCCAAACTCTTCGTTATCACTTTCTACATACCAATCCCAGTGAACGAACAAACCATCTTCTTCTAGTAATGTATAAATAATGCTAACGGTGTCTTGTAGGTTAGGAATGAAACCACACACTGAAGAAGCGACAATCGCATCAAACTGATTTCGGAACGCTGGATGTTGAGCGGCAAGACCACGAGTCAGAAAGTCTACAACTGGTTCTACATTCGGAAGCTCTTTTTTATCCAGTTCTTCTATCATGGCTTCGGAGCCATCAATTGCGACAATTTCTTTTACCAACGGAGATAGTTTTTGGCTAAGCAATCCTGTGCCACATCCAAAATCCAATACTCGAGTTCCGTCTAATTCAATAAGCTTTTGCAGTTGTTCGAATACTGATTGCGCGAATACACCTGTTGCCTGATCTTTTTCCCAATCTTGCGCGTATTCGTCCCATTCATTTGCCATCATGGCCTCCATCATTACTTCTTGTATATTAGGAACCCTATCAGGGTAAACCAAATTGTCCTTTCCGTCATAGAGTTATCACTCAATGATGGATAATTTCTAAGATAACTAGCACAATATTCGATTATTATACCCGTGCCCTAGTATTATTCCCATGGACGTTCAATGAACCTTTCACAAATCCAAGCTTTCTGTTCAGTGGCTGACCTTGGGTCAGTATCCGAAGCCGCCCGCCAGTTGGAATGTAACCGAACCAAACTCAGTATGGCGATCAAAGCGTTTGAAAAGGAGTTGGATGTCGAGCTATTTGTGCGAAGTGGAAACCACCTAACACTTTCTGAAGCGGGCAAAGCTGTCTACAAAGACTGTGAGAGCATGCTCGTTACCGCGGCCAGAATCAAGCAGACCTGCGCTCAAGTATCTGGTGAGTTTAACGCTGAAATCTGGATAGCGCGTGACGACTCCCTACCCGATGACATGTGGCAAGATTTATCGCATCGCCTGAATAATCGCTACCCGTCAACGTCTTTTAATATTGTGTTAGCCTCTAGTGGAGACTTAGCTAACTTAGTTGAAACACAACAAGTCGACTTCGCCTTCGGTGTAGATTATGAACGAGTTGACGACCCTAGGATCATCTATAACCCACTCGGTAAGATCCGCCTGATGTCGGTATGTAAAAAAGGGCATCCTTTAAGTGCCATGCGGCGTGTTTCCGACGAAGAGCTGCGAAACGCAATGCAGGCTACGATGGTTTATCTAAATGAGAAAGACAATCCTGAACTAGAGCCGTTCTCACGTCGCTATATTGGTTTTTCCAGTTTCGACTACATGCTGGATACAATTTTGAAAGAAGATGCATGGGGCGTATTACCCGAACCTCTGATCCGCCATTTGCTACGTCAGCAAGAGATTTCAGTCATCAAGCATACTTATGGTCTAACCCAAGAAGACTACTGCATGTTTACTCCAGCAGGTATGACCGAGCACCCTGCAATGAACTGGCTTGCCGATAAGTTAAGTGACTATTTATTCGATTTTTAAGCAACTTTGTGTATCGGCTTATTGAATACAAATCAGTCAGCGCCAATTATAATGACACTACAATTCAACCATAACTCATTGAATTTATTTAACTATGATAAATTCACTTGATATTCAGTTTCACAAAATCCAGATAGCATTTGTAAAAAATTCCTGATATGCGAACAATTAGAGTGTGTTCAAATTCAGGAAATCGCTATGTGTGACAGGAAAAGCCAAAATGAAAACCGAGTATTAACCTTCTCAGCCCTGTTAGCTTCATGCTTTGCCGTCGGTGGATTAGTACTTGGGCTTTTAGTTGGTTCACTGGTCATCGTTTTTGACGGCGTATATTCCTTGATCAGTTTACTGTTAACTTTATTGTCACTAGCAGCTTCTTCTTACATCAACCGTCCTTCAGATTCTAACTTTCCGTTTGGCCGTGCCATCATTGAGCCAATTGTTATCGCCATTAAAGCATTAGTCATCTTACTGGTTGTTGGTTACTCACTCTATTCAGCCGTGCTGGCTCTATTTTCAGGCGGCCGTGAAGTTGATGCGTCTATCGCCACACTGTTTGGCGTGGTTAATGTACTGGGTTGCGGCTATGCATGGTGGTACATCGCTCGTAAAAGTCGTCACTTATCGTCAGGTCTCATCAGCGCTGAATCTAAACAATGGCAAATGGACACTTTACTGAGCGTAGCTGTAACCGCAGGTTTCGTTGCTGCTTGGGGTGTAACGCTATCGCCATTTAGCGAGTACGCAGTGTATGCCGATCCATTAATGATGGTGCTAATGTCTTTCTACTTCATTAAAGTACCGTTTGATATGCTCAAAGAAGCAATGCGCGAGTTATTAATGATGTCGGCAGCACCAGAGCTGTGTGACAAAGTGGATCAAAACGTTGTCGCAGTAGACAAAGAAGCCCAGCAAGATCTGGAGCTAATTGGGGTGACAAAAGTAGGTCAAGAGCTTCGAGTCAATGTTGATATCCATAGCCGAAACTCTGAATCGATAGAGGTGGATGAATTAGAACGTACGCGCCGCCGACTAAAACGACGCTTATCTACTTTACCTTATGAACTGCAGCTTAACCTGAATATTGCGAGCTAGGCGTTCCTCCCCACAAAACCAGCGTTAGTTAGGTAGTTCGCTTTCCTCTAATTTCGAAGGTTCGTCATTGTCGCGTGTTACCCACCAACATGCGATAGAACCAATGGTAACCAGCACAACGCCCTGCCAGAAGGTACTAGTCAGCGAAATACCTAAGATTATCGAAGACAAGAAAGTCGAAAAGATCGGGGTGAAATAAGAAAGGCTCGCAAGCAACACCATATTGCCCCCTAGAATAGCCACATTCCACAGCGCGTAACCCGCTCCCATCACTAACCCGGCAAGTAACAAGTCAATACTTGCACCTAGAGTAAAAGTCATCCCCGTTTCGTTACTCAAAGCGTATTGAATCCACAAGGTCACTGCCGTTGCAATAAAAAACAAAACAATGGCATTCTGTCCTTTCGCTACTTTTTGAGTGAAGTTACAGTAAATCGCCCAAATGATCGCTCCGAAAAAGGCCATCGAATAAGTCGCAGGGTTGGTGGCAACATTAGCCGCAATTTGACCAACCGATAGTCCTTGATCCCCACTAATACTCCACGCAACGCCAAAGAACGCGACACAAATACTTGGGTAAACCAGCAAATTCGTCTTTTTGTTACTTGTCATCACCGCGACCAACACTGTCATAGCGGGCCATAAATAATTGATGACCGCCATCTCCACCGCTTGGTGTCGGCTATTCGCCATTCCTAGCGCCAGTGACAAAAATATTTCATAGCAAACGAACATGGCTCCGCCGATGAGCAAATACGTTTTAGAGAAACGTTTAATGTTCGGGACACCCATGACAATGATAAGAAAGATTGAACTGACCGTATACATCGACGCCGCGCCGCCAATTGGCCCTAATTGCTCTGACACACTACGAGATAGAGCCATTAAACAGCTCCAAAGTAAAATGGCAATACAACCAAACAAAGTAAAACGATGGCGAGCGAACACGATAAATCCTTAACTATCTGAGCAGTAAAACAAAGTGCTTATCTAACGTCGGACATCATACTCGCTCACTCAATAATTGGCAGTTTTTACTTTCAACATTAAACAATACTTCGTACAATATAATCATCAATCCCTTGGCAGCCACTCTATGAAACCTGTTCAGAACTTTAATCATTATCTAAGTCAAAGACTCAACGACATTATTGAAGCCGCAAGCGAACAGGAAGTTCATACCATTCAGCGTCAACTCGAAGCAAGAGCGCATCAACTGGATCAAATTACCCCAGTTGCGGTCAAGTATTTCTGCTGTGGTTTCCGGGCGCTTAAACTCGGAAAGATCAAAGAAGCATTAATGCAGTTTTCCGATGGCTTGACGAAGTGCCAAGAGGCTCAGCATATCGCAGGGCTTAAATACTGTATTGAATTTGGCATTGGGATTGCGTTTTTAAGGCTAGGAAACTACGCCGAATCGATCGTGGCCTTAACTAAAGCGAGTGAATGTAGAACCATCAATAACGAAGCACTTTCTTCAAGAATTCATAATAATTTGGGTTATATCTTTCTCGAAACGGGTGATTATTCCAAGGCACATTACTACTGTGAACTGGCGTATTCAAAACACAATGACGAGGCGCTTATTTCCTCTTTTCCAGTTTTGAGTAACCTTGCTTACATCAACTCCAAACTTGGTAACGTCGAAAAAGCAGAAGCACAATTCAGGCACTATCGGGCCGCACTGAACGCCTACCCAAACACCATTGGTGAACACTACTTTTACAGTGCTTATGGCTCGCACCTTGAGATTTTAGGGCGCATCAATGATGCCTTAGAAGCATTTAAAGGGTCAATCAGAGCATGTGAAAAGCTCAACGATAACTTCTTTCTTATCGATACGTTGAAAGAATACTGTGCCTGCGCGATCACGCATGATCGCCAAAGCCTGCTTGAGCCTTATCTAAGCCAAGCCATTGAGCTAACTAATGAATTTGGCAGCGCAAAATCACTGCAATTTTTCGCCGATCTGTTAATGAAGGTTAGCGACAAAGCAGACGAATCAAGTGCTCAAGTAGAGATGGTCAAACGTGCCTTCCATTTGCAATCTCAAGCATTGAAACGCCACTCAGACAGTAACTACGAAGCGATATCTCAGCTGTATCGACTCCACTCGGAAAGACCAGAGCTTGAAAACGCGCAATCACTCGCCGAGAACCTTGACCTGATCTCTTCATTTGGCGAATACCTAAGCACGCATTCAAGCGTCACAGACATGGTGTTCCGATTATACAAAGATCTAAATAAAGTCATGCCTGTCGAATGTTTAGCCATCGGCTTATATGACGAAAAGAGCGACCAATTGGAATACAAGTACTTCGTCGACCTCGGCGAGTTACTTGAACCCTTCACCATTCAATGCAGTGAAGAGGCAACGCTAAGCACATATTGCATTCAAAACAAACAAGCCTTCATACATGGCCAGTTTTCTTCAGCTGTATTAAACCAATTGCTTGAACAGCCTCCCACTCATCAGGCTTTTGTTGGTGTCACCAACGATGACTACCCATCGATCATCATGATCCCTCTGATTCTTGAAGGCAAAGTGCTCGGTATTCTTACCGCACAAACACACTTACAACATGCTTATCAAGATTATCATTTTTCGTTAGTCAAACATCTGTGTTCGTACATCGCGATCGATATTCAAAACAAGCAGCAGAAAAAGCAGCTAGAACTGCAGAAAAAAGAACTTAAGAAACTGGTTCATATAGATCCGCTTAGTGGGCTATACAACAGGCTATCCCTCACTTCATCTTTAGATACGTGGCGCTCATCGAAGTCTCATTGCTCCAAGCGCGCAGTAATGTTGATCGACATCGACTACTACAAACAATTCAACGATTACTACGGTCATATCAAAGGAGATGAAGTACTGGTGACCTTGGCCAGATTACTTCAACGCAATTTTTCTACTCCGCTAAGCAAAGTATTTAGATTTGGAGGGGACGAGTTCCTTATTCTGTGCGAATGCTTTGCTCCTCAAGAGCTGCAAAGTCGAATTGAAGAACTACTGCACCAAGTTCAAGGACTAGCCATTCGTCATCAAGCATCGGATTGTGGTGAGCACATTACCTTATCGATAGGCGTTGCTATGTTCGAACAGAATGATATTAATGCATTAGCCAACGAAGAGATGATTCAAAAGGCCGATGAAGCCTTATACAGAGTGAAAGCCAAAGGAAGAAATGGCGCACTCATTGAGCACGCCAATATTGAATATTCTATCGAGTAGCATTATTGCGCACTAGCCAAGCAATAGAGCTTGTAATTCCTTTAACGAGCTCACTTGGTAATGCGGGGATACGCCTTCTGGCGTGCTCTCATCAGAGCTATTAAGCCAGCAGGTTTCAATACCAAAATTCAGGCCACCCAAAATATCTGAATGAGGGTTGTCTCCAACCATCAGCATTCTTTGTTTGTCTGGCATACCACTGACTTGGTGGGCATGTTCAAATATGCCAGCGTCTGGCTTCGCTATCCCAACTTCCTCAGAAATCACTACATGTTTGAAATATTCAGTCATGCCCGTTCTTTCCAAACGAATCGCTTGTAGCTCAGTGAAACCGTTTGTGATGATACCCATATTCACTTTTCCGTGCAGCGCTTCCATTAGCTCCCTTGCACCAGGCAACAAAGTACAAATGTCAGCCATAGCATTTAGGAACGCACTGTTAAGCTCTGCGGTCGTGGTGTTGAGTTTCTCAGCCCAACGCTCAAATCGGGTGTGTTTTAGCTGCTGCGCATCTATCACTCCGTTTTGGTAATCCACCCACAAAGGCAAGTTTGTCTCTTGATAAACCGCGTAGTCTTGTTTAGTAAACTCTACCCCAAATCGAGAGAACATTAGCTGCATGCCTTTAAAAGCATCAAAGTGAAACAGGGTTTCATCAGCATCAAAAAAAATCCAATCGTACTTCATCTTTGTTCCTTATTTAATTGGGGGTAAGTTTAATTTGTTTTAAAATGAATGATAATACCTTCAAAAAGAAACTGATTGTTGAAAAAGCCTCAACAAAAGGATCATCATGAATCACTTCTCTTGTATTCCGATTTTTGTCGCCGTAGTGGAGTGTGGCAGCTTCTCTCAAGCCGCAAGTAAACTCAATCTGACCAAATCAGCGGTCAGCAAACGCATTAATCACCTTGAAGCGCAACTCGGTACACGGTTACTGAATCGAACCACTCGTCGGATCAACTTAACCGAAGCCGGTCAGCGTTTTTATGAATACGCGTCCCAAGCCAATAGTTTAGCGAAAGAAGGGATTGATGCAGTCAGCGAATTGCAAGGTTCCCCACAAGGCAAGTTGCGAATCACAGCGCCCATGTCATTTGGTGTACTTCACATCGCACCATTTATCGCAGAGTTCTTGGAGACTTATCCGTTAGTTGAAATAAATCTATCGCTTGAAGATCAAATGGTTGACTTGATTGACGGTGGGTTTGACATGGCAATCCGCATAGGTCACCTACCCGATTCTAATTTAGTCGCTAAACGTATTGCACCTTGTTATAGCGTGTTATGTGCCTCTCAAGATTACTTAGATAGACACGGCGAACCAATCAGGCCTTCGGACTTAGTCAACCATAATTGCCTTCAGTATGCCTACTTTAAAGGTGGGACCGAATGGTCGTTTTGTAGTTCTAATAACACCATCAAAGTGCTGCCGAAAGGTAATTTAGTGGTCAACAATAGTGAAGCTCTCAGGCAAGCCCTGCTATCTGGTTTGGGCATTGCACAGTTGCCGACATTTTTAGTCGGTAAGGACATCGCCGCGCAAAAGCTAAAGCCTTTACTAGAAAGTTACCCATTGCCAGAGCATTCGATTTACGCCGTGTTCCCGGAAAGAAAATACCTTCCGTTAAAAGTCCGGGTATTCATTGATTACATGAAAGAAAAGTTAGGTAGTGATGTGCCGTATTGGGATAAGGTTTACCAAAACGAAAAGTGATCGCCTAGACAAATCCGAACTTAAAATATGGGTTAAGCCAGCACTCGACACTCGTTATGATCGAGCACATCTTTTGCTCGTTTCTGTGTGCATATGATGGGGGAAATAACATATGGAGGCTATACCGATGAAACATTTTCTCCCCTCTTCTGTCATGCTCACTCCATTCTTAGTCAAAAATTATGACAAAGAGGAAGAGCTTGAAAGCATTGAAGAACAACAAATATCAGAGTCAGAATCATCGAAAGAACAACATCAAATTGACGTAAACAACGAAGCGTAAATTTGGCTGAGTTTAGTGCTGTAAATCTACTCAACGAATAGCACTAAACTCTTTTTCAGCTTCGGATTCACTCTTACATACGTGTTATTGTAGCAATCACGACTCAAATCATTCCACCGTAAAGCATCGAGTTATCGAATTCATTTAGTGTCATTTCTGTTAGTAATCTAAGCTAATCGATTGCCTTTTGTTGGACGTCACACAGATAACCCAAAAGTAGTACTCTCGGAAATATTCTTGTTTTAGATCAATATCAACATCCCGCACCGTAGCGATGATAAACGCAATTCAAATGATAAATTTAACGGAGTATTCCAATGGCGAGTGCATTTTTTATCCCTACGATTAACCTAATGGGTGCGGGCTGTTTAACGGATGCGGCAGATAGCATTCATTCTCAAGGCTTTAAGAAAGGTCTTATTGTTACAGACAAGGTACTGAACCAAATTGGCGTCGTAAAACAAGTTCAATACCTGCTAGCAGACCGCAGCGTCGATACTGTCGTCTTTGATGGAACTCAACCAAACCCAACCATCAGTAATGTGAACGATGGCTTAGCTCTACTTCAAGAAAATGACTGTGATTTTGTTGTTTCACTAGGTGGCGGCTCGCCTCACGACTGTGCAAAAGGCATTGCTTTGGTTGCGGCTAACGGCGGAAAGATTGCTGATTATGAAGGCGTTGACCAATCAGCAAAACCAATGATGCCACTTATCGCAATCAACACTACCGCTGGTACCGCTTCAGAAATGACGCGCTTCTGTATCATCACAGATGAAGAACGCCACATTAAAATGGCGATTGTCGACAAACACACAACACCATTAATTTCAGTCAATGATCCTGAGTTAATGCTCGCGAAGCCAGCATCACTCACCGCAGCAACAGGTATGGATGCACTGACTCATGCCGTTGAAGCTTATGTGTCTATCGCAGCAACCCCAATTACAGACGCAGTCGCCATTAAAGCGATTGAACTGATCCAAGCACACTTACGCACGGCAGTAAGTAACGGTGATGACATCGAAGCTCGTGAGCAAATGGCTTATGCGCAATTCATGGCCGGAATGGCATTTAACAACGCTTCTCTAGGCTATGTTCATGCAATGGCCCACCAGCTAGGCGGTTTCTATGATCTGCCACACGGTGTTTGTAATGCAGTATTACTACCACACGTTCAACGTTACAACGCGCAAGTATGTCCTGAACGTCTTCGCGATGTCGCAAAAGCAATGGGAGTGGACGTTGAAAATATGAGCGCGGAACAAGGCGCGGAAGCAGCATTAACCGCTATCGTTGAGCTTTCACAAGCGGTTGGAATCCCTGCAGGGCTTAAAGATTTAGGCGCGAAATCTGAAGACATCAGTATTTTGGCTGACAACGCACTGAAAGATGCTTGCGGCTTTACCAACCCAAAACAAGCAACCCATGAAGAGATTTCAGCGATCTTTGAAGCGGCAATGTAAGTCGAAAACACCATTCATCCTCGTACCGTATAGCTCAACTCTAGCCTACAAGCCCCGCATAGCAACACTAAGCGGGGCTTTTCTTATCTCTTATCTCTTATCTCTTATCTCTTATCTCTTATCTCTTATCTCTTATCTCTTATCTCAGTAACATTTTTAAATACTGCACCGCAGACATCAAATAACCATTCCCTACATCAGTAAACGTCCAAACAAAAGCTAAGAAATTAAAAACGACGGTTAACCAAAATACACTCGCAAACCATTTATCCTGATACCTGTGATTAAAAACGCACTGAGCAAATAAAGCGCCAGGCCAGCCACCTGCTAGAGATAACAAATGAAGAATACCGCTATTCACACCGAGAGTTTGGTGCCTTACCGCTTCTTTATCAAAGGCATACACTGAATACGTCACCGCGCTCGCAAGCACATAAAATAGCAACATAATAGCCGGATATTGAACAAGCCAAATACTGGCGCCTAATACTGTGTAAAACCAAATAATAATCGCAAGGGAAAAATTAAAGACTAAGGGTTTAGCCTTTGAGGACTGTTTTTTGTCAGATTCAATACGTCTAAAGATTGCTTCATGACGCTCGATACTGCCTTTCGTTTGAATACATCCGGTACCTTGGTAAGCTTCAAGTTCTAATGTGGCTTGTTTACTATCATCATTCCATTGACTCACAGTTCGCTCTGCGCTCATTCCGCCTCTCCCTAGCCTATGCATCAGGTTCCCCTGACTACTATTCTTATAGTGAAGTTACCATCACTTAGTTAGTAAAAATATTAGTTGCATATGGACTAATGTAAATGAACACGAAGCGAGGTCTATCACAATTTTCTGTGTATATTCCTATTTATACTTACACTGAACTGAATACCAAAAAGCAATACAAGCCCTCAAATCACCATTTATTAATCCAATAACCTAAAGAATTAAGGTAGTTAGTATGAAATTAAAAAGCGCTTTCGTTCTATTTTTTGCCACATTCCAATGCGCCAGTGCTGAATACCAACTGACTCGAGTTTCTGAAGGTTGGTACATACCATGGGGGCTACAATTCATCGACAAAGACACGCTTGTCATTACCGAGAAAAACGGCCTTATTTCACAACTCGACCTAAAATCCAAACAACGTACCGCTTTGTTTGAAGTTCCAAATCTAGATGATGGCGGACAAGGAGGCTTACTCGATGTCGCTCAGTCTCCGATTAACCCTAAACAACTGTATTTCACCTACAGTAAAGAAACGGATTCAGGCAGCGCTACAACTTTAGCGAGTGCGACTTTGAACACCAACCAACTCACTAATTGGCAAGATATGTTAGTCACCAGTGCACAGTCCGATACTGGGCGACATTTTGGTAGCCGTATCACCTTCGATGATAACGGACACTTATTCTTGTCCTTAGGTGATCGAGGTGAAAGAGACAACGGCCAAAACACTAACAATCAAGCTGCCACTATTTTGCGACTCAATCTCGATGGCACGATTCCAAGCGACAACCCATTCACAAATGAAAACGATGTTGATAACGCGATATGGAGCTACGGACACCGTAACCCTCAAGGCATCGTTTACGATTCTCAATCAAAGCTGTTATGGGCGATTGAACACGGCCCAAGGGGTGGTGACGAGATCAACCTCATTCATAAAGGAAAAAATTATGGATGGCCTATTACTTCTCACGGCAAAGAATATTGGGGGCCAATTTCAGTTGGAGAAGCTAAAGAGAAAGAAGGTATAGATAGCCCTTCATTAGTGTATATCCCTTCTATTGCCCCAAGCAGTTTGGTTCTATATCGAGGGGAAAGTTACCCAAAACTGGATGGAAAATTGCTCGCGGGCGCGTTAAAGCTCACGCACATTAATGTGGTGTCGGTTTCCAACAAACAGCAGTTAAAAGAAGTAGATCGATTGTTTGAAGATCTCAATGAACGGATTCGAGATATTACCATCAGCCCAGATGACAGAATCTACTTCAGTACCGACAACGGCAATATCTACCGAATTGAACCGACGCAGTAAACGTTAGATTTCTGACTGCAGCTGTTCTAAATATGCTTGCATAAAACGAGTACGTTTAGTCGCTTCATTGGTTGCCGATAAAGTATTCATTGTCTGCGCCAAATGGAGCAATTTTATGTAGAAGTGATCTATGGTGAACGTCTTATCATCAGGCTCCCGTTCCGTACAAAACGGGTCATTAATTGAATAGAGCGTTCGCCCTAGTGCAGTGCTAACTTGCACACAACGCGACACGCCTACCGCACCTAATGCATCAAGGCGATCAGCATCTTGAACGACTTTCGCTTCTAAGGTTTCCGGAGTAACGTTAGCACTAAAGCTATGGGAAACAATCGCATGGTGAATAGCAGAAAAATGCTGTTCTGGATAATCTATCGATTTCAAAAACTCTATCGCCATGTCGGCAGCATAGAGTGAGCTTTGCTGCCTTTCGGGGTGATCTTTAGGGAAGGTAAAGCAATCATGCAAATAGGCCGCGGGAACCACAACTTCATGGATCGCCCCCTCAGCCAAGCATAACTGTTTGGCCGTTTTCACAACACGCAGTATATGGCTAATATCATGAGCAGCATCCGTCTTCATTTTTTCTTCGACGAAGGCCAGCAACTGAAGTTCGAATTGTTCCATACGTAATCCTAATTATCGAATAAGCCTTGAGTGATCTTTTCGCGATTACACTCCAAATACTCAACATCTTTTTGATAAGCCATATGATGACCCGCTTCAATATGGCTACGAAACACCTGATTACCAGCCTCAGCTTGAGTAAACATGAAGTCCACCAGCGATTGCACACGCTGAATCATCACAGTAACCAACTGCTGTCGCTGTGTTGCATTAGCTCCGTATGCATCACAGAACAATTTAGCTCTCACGATTTGCCGCTTTAAATTACCTAACCGATCAACCGGATCAGTTTTAAAAGGTGCCCAGCAATATACCGAAAAAGCGACGTCCCACACTCTTGAGCCTGGATGACAGGTATCAAAATCAAATACCCCAACCACTTGCTCTTTCTGCAACGCCACATTGTACGGCGTAAAATCTCCGTGGCACATCACTTCAATTGGCAACTGAGCAGGTAGCATCCATTCCAGATTGACGACATCATGGCTTTGAACAAACTCCACTGACTCATCGTGTATCGAACGCAGCAATTTCGCAGCAGATTCTAACGCTTGGCCTGAAGCAATATCGCCACTCAACGGATAATTGTAGGTCTGGCCTTCAACGTAACTTAATATCTCTTTATTGTTTTCATCGTAGCCTAAAAACTCGGGCACACACGTCAAACCGCTCTGGTTTAGAAAGCCGAGAAACAAATGCACACTCCTTGAATACGCACCGCTTGGCCTCACCACAGTGCCTTGCTCTATCGTAATCGGCCTCGCAAGCTCCGCACTTTTTTCGTGCTCATCACTCTTCATCAATATCCTTATTCAGCATTCAGCATTCAGCATTCAGCATTCAGCATCAGGTAAAACTAAAACACCATGACATGATCAACCAAGTATTGCCCGTCTTGTTCCACTAACACCATTTCTGCAACAAATTCGCCCTCTGCTATTGAGAACATTTGCTTCCACACGAAAGCCACCGACTCAGGCCTTCGAAATAACGCAACTGGCTGTCGCGCTGTAAACAAACCCTTTTCGCTTTGATAAGCTTGGCAGACGCTGGCGAAATGCGCTTGCGTGACAATAGAGCGCATTCGCTGAGTAAAGTCTCGGCAATGTCGTGCATGATCGAGCTCAGTTGAAGCTGACATCAAATTATCCATAATTGGCGTCGCGATTGCCCATAGGTCATCGTCACTGCATTGCCTAAAATCCATTCGTTCTCTTCCATTTAGTTCGATGTATTACCTATTTATTGGTGACGTTTGTAATTCGCTACGCGCGCTGCTTCCGCTTCACGGCGGTCAACAACAGTTTTACCAATTGGAGCCAGTGAGATAAGCGCTAACTTCAAGTGCTGAATCGCGAAAGGAATGCCGATAATAGTAATAAAACATGCCACGGCCGATGCAATATGGCCAATAGCCAACCAAATACCCGCAAACAAGAACCAAATGACATTACCAATTACACCAAAGCCACTGGTGCCGATATCCGTTTCATTCGTGAGTTCATCCCGTGAAATGGCTTCTTGACCAAATGGGAAGAATGAAAAATTACCCATAACAAAACAAGCGCGTCCCCAAGGAATACCGACGATCGTGATAAAGGCAAGCAAGCCAAAGAACCACCATGCTAACCCCATGAAAATACCGCCAAACAAAAACCAAATAATATTACCTATCGTTCTCATAATTCCTCACTGAGTTTGGGTTCTAACTGACACTTTCTATTAAAGCTCATCGACCTTTAATAATTAGCGAATTTGGCGTTCTTCCCACTGTGTTTTTCGAATTGCGTAAACCACAGTGTCCCACCATTTTTGTTTAAAGTATCTGTGCTCAACAAAGTGCGCCTCTTGGGCCATTCCCATTTGTTGGCACAATATAATTGCTGCTTTGTTTGCCCCTATGGTTTCTGCATACAATCGATGAATATTGAGATGTTTGAAGCCATAAGCAATAAGTGCTTCTGCCGCTTCTTGCGCATAACCTGCCCCTTGAAACTTTCGGCCAACACCACAGCCCATCGAAGCTTGCTGGCTTTCTTCTAAACGGACACCGCAAGTACCTATCATTTGCTTCGTCGTCTTCAATTCTATCGCCAGTTGAAATTTAGTTCTTGGCTGTTCTAAAGCTTGAGTGCTAAACAATTCAACCAACATCCTGGATTTAGACGCCTCACAATCTTCTTCGCTATAAAACCGTTGATACTTTGCATCTTGCGTCAAACTTACATAGTCATCGGCATCTTTGGTAGAAAAGTCTCGTAAAATCAAACGTTCTGTTTCTATGGCAAACAAACTAATCCCTTCCAGTTTCTACATGTCGCGATTAATCACAATGTACTAAAGTTCTTCGGACAAATAACCTAACAGATTGAATTGATTAGCGGTATGAATACATACTCTCAAGTATTGTTTCTAAACTGGCATCCAATGTAGCCTAATGAACATGAACGTACTGTTAACAAAATGGTCGATATAGGTTCAGTATAAATACCCGACGAATGAGCTGCTGAATGAAAAGTCGCTCTCCACCAAGCATCGTTACAATTTCCAACGCGCTGAGTTTAAATTTCGCGCTCATTATCTAGGATTCGTTGCAGTAATCCTGATAAACTCCACCTCAGTTGAAACAACACTGCAAAGATACCGAGAGCACCATGAAAGACTCTAATAAACCAAAAAAGAAAATGAGTAATTGGATCCCTATCCTAGGGTTCGGGATTCTAAGTACCATTCCTGTATTCATGTTTTTGATTGACGTCTATATCAATCAATACATGTAATGATGAATGCGTTTAGGCCTTGTAACCACTCAGCTTAGGCGCAGTTCCTACCTTTAGCGCATTTCAACCCAGCAATCATTTCTTCCCTACTCCTAACACAAACCAGCATTGTTCGATTGATCTAGAAATAATCTTGCAGTATAGTTAATCGTAATTCGACGATTAACTATAGATACCGCTATGACAACATCATGCAAAGCCGACCATTGTATCGATTTCTCTGCTACTGAATCTCAATTAGCACAAGAGGCCGAGTTCGCCTCGCTTGCCAAAGCACTGTCTCATCCAGCGAGAGTTCGTATTTTGAAGATACTCATCACTTTGGATAATTCAGATGGCTGTTTGAATAGCGATCTCGTATCTGAATTAAATTTGGCCCAGTCTACGGTTTCTGAACATCTGCGCATTCTTAAGCAGTCAGGGTTTATCACTGCCGAGCCTATCCCACCGAAAATGTGCTATCGAGTGAATCGGGATCGTTTGAACGATGTTTCCAATCTTTTCAGTCACCTATTTAATTAAACTGAAATCTAAGCTTTCTAAGCTAAATAAGCTAAAACATACAATTACTAGCCCATCGGCCTACAGCTGGTTGGTTTAACTTAACAAATCGTCTTTCGACGATAAACGAAGAGAGTGCGCTATGAGTGAACAAGTAGCTCAACCTAAACTAGGCTTTTTGGACCGTTATCTAACCGTATGGATTTTCTTGGCTATGTTAGTTGGCGTTGCCATCGGCTTTGCTTTTCCAGAGGTCTCTGAATGGAATGAAGCCATGTCGGTGGGTAGCACTAATGTTCCACTTGCAATTGGCCTGATACTAATGATGTATCCACCGCTCGCCAAAGTGAACTATCACCTGTTAGGCCAAGTAACCAAAGACAAACAGGCTATCACACTGTCTTTAGTTATGAACTGGATCGTCGGACCGATCCTGATGTTCGTATTAGCGCTGGTTTTTCTTGGTGACCACCCTGGATACATGGTCGGAATCATTTTAATCGGCCTCGCTCGCTGTATCGCTATGGTACTCGTCTGGAACGACATTGGGGGCGGAAACAAAGAATACGGTGCAGCTCTTGTTGCCTTAAACAGCGCTTTCCAAATCGTCACTTATAGCTTTATGGCGTGGTTATTCATCACAGTGCTACCGCCAGTATTTGGCTATGAAAGCATGGTCGTTGATATTTCGATGTCTGATATCGCAGAAAGTGTTCTGATTTACCTCGGCATCCCTTTTATGGCTGGTTTTGTTAGCCGTGAAGTGCTTGTGAAATTAAAAGGTGAAGCTTGGTATAACGAAGTGTTTATTCCTCGTATTTCACCAATGACGTTAATTGCCTTGCTTGGCACGATAGTGCTGATGTTCAGCCTGAAAGGTGAAATGATCGTAGAACTTCCAATGGATGTCGTTCGTATCGCCTTACCACTGGCTATCTACTTTGTACTGATGTTCTTTGTCAGCTTTTATATCGGCAAACGCATGGGGATTCCGTATGACAAAAATGCGTCTATTGCTTATACCGCAACAGGGAATAACTTTGAATTAGCCATCGCGGTATCTATCGCAGTATTCGGGATCAACTCAGATCAAGCGTTTGCTGGTGTGATTGGCCCACTGATCGAGGTACCCGTGTTGATAGCGTTGGTTAACTTCACCTTGAAAATGAAAGGTCAGTACTTGGTTTCAGCTAAGCAGTTGTAACACTTTATAGCGCGCCAAAACACTTTATAACGCCCCAACTAAAAAGGAGAGCCAGTGGCCCTCCTTTTTTAATAGAATCGCGCTTAGGTCATTTCAGACACCAACCAATCCAATATCGCGATAAATTCAGTATCAGATAAGTTCAATAGCCTATCTCCAACATACCATTCAATCTGCGATTGTTCTGGCAAAGGTGTGACCTGAGGGTGGCCTAGCCAAACTCCCTTTTCTTCAGCGAGCCTATCCCTTAATACCACGGCATTTTCGTAGCTTACCGGCAAGTACAAATGCAGCATGTTGGCATTAGGCTGAGCGGGGTTTAGGGTAAATTGAGGGTAGTCTTGTAGAATTTGGTACAACTGCAGAGTACGTTCAAACAGCGCTGGCATCGCCTCAATGCGCTGGTCAAACTGCATAGCCGCAGACACAATATACGGAGAACGGTGATACACATTCCCGCCTTGTCTCTTCATCCAAATAGACGCTTTTTCGATAAAATCCTTGTCCCCCAGTAGCATCGAACCGCCCAAGCCATTTATGCCTTTGTATAAAGAGACATAAGCAGTATCAAAACCCTGAGCAATGTCTTGATAACTCTTTTGGTAATACGCCGCGCACTCCCACAAACGAGCTCCATCCATATGTAGATGAATATTTTGCTCGCCACAGTAGGCTTTGATCGATTGCAAGTCTTCCCATTTTGGAAGCTGGCCACCAATTTCTCTCATTGGAAGCTCATACAACACGGCTGCAATATCGTCTGGCCACGCCGTTAGGTCGTCAACAGTCCATGTTCGAAAAGGGTTACCGATAGGCAAAATATTAAAGCGATTCTGTAATTGATAACCTTGACGTTCGTGGCGATAAATATGACTCGATTCATGCATCGCCACCAAAGGATTATTCTTTTGTTTACAAACTAGTTCTAGGACTGTTGGCTGAGTCATGGTCCCAGAAATCACAAACAATCCAGCTTCAAAGCCTAATAACTCAGCGACTTTGCTCTCAAAAGCTTGAATCTCTTCACCTTCGCCGTAGATGTCATGTTGGACATCATTTGCTTGGCACCAATCCGCCATTTGCTTAAAGAGCTCGGCCGGAGATAACTCTTCGTTACCTGAAATAGTCGTGTGGCACTGACTTCGTAAATCTATCGCCATGAATCCTTTCCTTGTTATTCTAGTTTTGAGATTACGGTAACTATCTAATTGAAAATAGTAAAGTTCATCAACTTAAAATGAGACTACACTTAAGCAAGCACCTTAACTTTGGAGGCTCGTAATGCCCGTAAACTTGGATCTAAAAATCATTGAAGCGGTCGTATTTGATTTGGATAACACCTTGGTCAGCTCTCAAATAAACTTTCAACATCTAAGAGAGCAACTCGGCTGCCCTTGTGATCAAGACTTACTCACTTACGCAGATGAATTGCCAAGCCCTACTGAGCAACAGCAAGCTCACCAACTAATTTTAGATCACGAACTCAGCGACGCTGCCAGCTCAATACCGATGAAGGGCTGCAAAGATCTTTTGTCGTACTTAAAGGGTGAAAATTACCACCTAGGGATTATCACGCGAAATAGCGCCACCGCAACACAAATGAAACTCGAACATTGCGATATTAAAATTGAGCGTGTGGTTTCACGTGAGGAGTTTGCCCCAAAACCCGCGCCAGATGCCCTACTCGCCCTCAAAGAGGAGTGGCAGTTGAATAACGATCAAATACTGTATGTGGGCGACTACCTTTACGATCTTGAAGCCGCAAACAACGCGCTTATGCCCTCTTGCCTTGTCACCAACGAGCTAGAGAAACCTTTTCACCAACACGCCTCTATAGTGGTCGAGCATTTAGAAGAATTACTGCAGCAATTCAAAGAGAACAGTTAACTAATTGTTATAAAATCATTCTTCGATTATGGTGAAAACAATCATTTCCAAAGTCATATTCATACACATTTTCAGTTAGAGGGCTTATGTCTAAAAAACGAGTATTGGTGCTCTTTGCCCACCCTTCACTTCACCGATCTGAAGTGAATAAACCGCTTTTCGAACAAGCTAAAAAAATAGAAGGGGTCACCACTGTCGACTTGTATGCAGAATACCCCACTTTCAACATCAATATAGATAAAGAGCAGAAGCGACTAGTTGACCACGATGTCATCCTTTTTCAGTTTCCACTTTACTGGTATTCGACGCCTGCCATCTTAAAGGAATGGCAAGATCTAGTTTTGGAATATGGCTTTGCTTACGGCAGCGATGGTCACGCTCTACAAGACAAAACCCTATTTTGTGCCATTACTGCTGGAGGCCGAGAAGATGCTTATCAATCCGAAGGGTATAACCACTTCAAAATCAGAGAGCTACTTCACCCAATCGAGCAAACAGCGTCACTTTGTGGCATGCATTATCTAGCTCCATTCGCACTGTTTGGTGCTCGTACCGCCCTAGAAGAAAAACGGATCGACCAACACATAGAGCTGTATCGCGACCTACTCACCGCTTTAGTGGATGACAAGATCGATATCAAACGCGCGAACCAAGTTGAAAAACTCAATCACTACCTGAAAGAAATGACGGCCGAGGATTAACGTATGACCGGGTATTTTTTACAAGCATTCATCTACTTAGTTGCTGCGGTCATCGCAGTTCCCATTGCAAAACGACTTGGACTTGGCTCGGTTCTCGGCTACTTAATTGCTGGTGTGGTTATCGGCCCTATCATTGGCTTAGTTGGCGAAGAAACCACAACTATTCAGCACTTTGCAGAATTTGGCGTAGTCATGATGTTGTTTCTAGTTGGTCTAGAACTAGAACCGAAAATGCTATGGTCGATGCGTAACCGACTTATGGGTTTAGGTGGCTTACAAGTGGGAGGCACAACCGTTATTGTTATGGCGATTGCGCTGTTTTTTGGTCAGCCTTGGACAATCGCGCTCACCATCGGCCTCATTTTCGCGCTGTCATCAACGGCGATTGTGCTACAAACCTTTAACGAAAAAGGATTGAGCAAGACCGAAGGCGGCCAAAATGCATTCTCCGTATTGCTCTTTCAAGATATTGCCGTTATTCCAATGCTCGCGTTCATTCCATTATTGGCTCTGCCTGAATTGGTGGAACAAGCGCAAAACGCAGCCAGTGCAGCGGCTGAGCACCATGAAGAGCTAAGTCTAGTCGCAGGACTACCCGGTTGGGCCTATGGCTTAGTGATCACAGCATCCATTGCGATGGTTGTGGTCGGTGGCCACTTCTTAAGTCGCCCCCTATTTCGATTCGTCGCCAGTTCCGGCTTACGTGAGATCTTTACTGCCACCGCTTTGATGCTAGTGATCGGTATCGCCGCTTTGATGAGCCTAGTCGGCTTGTCGCCCGCTCTTGGTACATTCTTAGCAGGCGTCGTACTCGCAAACAGTGAATTCCGTCATGAGCTTGAATCCAATATCGACCCATTCAAAGGCTTGCTCCTTGGGCTATTCTTCATCACCGTTGGAGCGGGAATTGACTTTGGGATTCTATTCAGTGACTTCGCGTTAATCATCGGCCTGACGATCGGGGTTATGTTACTTAAAGCGTTCGTCTTGTTCACTCTGGCACTCATTTTCAAAATCAAGAACAGCGACCGCTGGCTATTCACTTTGAGCCTTGCGCAAGCCGGTGAGTTCGGTTTTGTGTTACTGAGTTTCTCAATGCAAAACCATGTCTTACCGCCTGAAATAGCACAAACTCTCTCGCTAGTTGTTGCGTTATCGATGTTCCTAACCCCTGGGTTGTTTATTTTGTTCGATAAAGTGATCTTACCGCGCTACCAGCAAAGCTCTAACGATCGTGAAGAAGACACCATTGAAGAAAAAGGCACAGTAGTCATTGCGGGGATTGGCCGTTTTGGTCAGATAGTTAACCGTTTACTCGTCTCAAACGGCGTCAAAACCGTCGTGCTCGACCATCAGGCGAACCAAGTCGATGTCGTGCGTAAGATTAATACTCAGGCTTACTTTGGCGATGCCACCCGCCCCGACTTATTGCATACCGCAGGGATTGAAGAAGCCGCACTTTTGGTCGTGGCAATCGACAACCAAGAAAGCAGTGTAGAACTGGTGAAATATGTAAAACACACTTACCCTCATGTCAAAATCTTGGTTCGAGCGTTTGACCGAGGCCATAGCTACCGTCTAAAAGCAGCGGGGGCAGACTTCATTGAATCCGAAACTTATCACTCTGCGCTAGAAGTCGGTTCAGAAGCACTACGCAGTTTGGGCTATCACCCGTTTTTCGTTGAGCAACAAAAATCCACTTACAAAAATGTGGAAAATAGAAAATCCGATGTGCTTTATCAAGCATGGCTCGATGATTCTGAAGGTGACCGTTTCGACAATAATTACCGAAAACTATTCATGCATTTAGAAGAAAGCATAAAAGCAGACATGCAGAAAGATCGTTCAGACAAACACGCTCGATCTGAACGGGGTTGGACTCCACCACCAAAAGGCTATGCAGAACACGTCGGTGATGATGTAGAACCACTTGAACCCATCACCAAATAACGTCGAACCAAAAACGGCTATCTAAAACTAGATAGCCGTTTTTAATTTGAAGGTCATGTAAAACGTTATGACTGACTCTGCTGCTTCAATAGCTGCTTAATTTCGTCCAGCTCTTGTTTTAATTCCGCCATCGTAGGTTCATTGGCTTGGGCTGTTTCTTCTTTTTCAATCGCTTGGCGTTCTTGTTCAAGAACATTCACCACAATACCTATCACCATATTCAAAAATGCAAACGCCGTGAAAAATATAAACGTTAAGAAGTAGATCCAAGATAGCGCGTACACTTGCATGGTTTCGTACATTACGCTCGTCCAGCTCTCAAACGTCATCACGCGGAACAGAGTCAGCATACTGATTGAAATGTCACCCCATAATACTGGGTTAATCGATGCAAAAAACGTTGAGCCCACCGCCGCATAAATGTAGAAAATGATAAACATTAGTAGCATGACATAACTCAACTGAGGCAAAGCCTTAACCAACGAGTTAATCAATAAACGCAGTTCTGGAATAATTGAAACCATTCTTAGAACGCGGAATATACGCACCAAGCGCCCAAGTACGGCCATATCGCCACTTTGAATTGGCACTAAACTCACCACAACAATTAGTGTGTCAAACACATTCCAAAAGTTATGGAAGAAACGCTTTTTGTTCGGCTCACCAATAAAACGAATCACAATTTCTACCAAGAAAATCACCGTGATCGTCCAATCTAGCACTTTCAACAAGTTCATAATGCTAGATGGAATTTCATAAGTGTTCACACCGATCATCAGCGCCGAACATACAATCACGGAAATCACAAATACTTCGAAAATCTTATTGTTACGCAATCTAAAAAAGCGTTCTTGAAGGCTTCTATAACCTGGAGACATTAATTGCTTGTCTACCGATTTTTCTAATTCTGTCATGTCTGACGGTAATCCTATTGAGCAAATTTTTAGTCGACTTCTATGAGCCAATTTAAGGGCGGGACTATACCAAAAATTACTCATGTGACGAGTAAAGACTTTGTTAGAAAAGATTTATTAAGGTGATGGTTAACGGAAGCGATTGATAAACCGATATTTTCAATCTAACCGTTCCATCAACTAGTGTTATGATTAAAGTTCCACTAGCCACGAAAGTACTTGAAGTTGTATCTACGCACGTTTGTTACCTTTAGTATCATTACCTACTCCTCGCTAAGCTATAGCGAAGATACTTCAGTTGTGGCTGCTCCATCACCAACCGAATCGGTTTGCCTAAGCCAATCCGATGACACTCATTCCATTGATAAAGCATTTGATTATGTGAACACTAAGCTTTGTCAGCCTGCGGTCTGGTTTGATAGCTTTTTTGTAGACGAGCGAGTGGAAGATGATGCCAGAGCGGGCACTTTGATCCGCTGGTACAACGATTTTTCATATTCAGATGAAGACCATTTTAAGTACCGGACCAGATTTAAACTGCGCTTTAATTTACCGAAAGTCACAAAGAAACTTAAAGTGGTTTTAGAGTCCGAAGGGGAAGATGGCCCCCACGATTTATTACCAGAAACAACTGAAGATTTTGAAAGCCAAGTCGGTGTTCGATACGACTGGTACGCAAAAGGTCGAAGCAGCTTTAATTTAAAAGCGACTTTTCACCCATCCATTGAAGCGAGATATCAATACACTTATCCCTTTACCACGTCCACAATTGGTCGATTCACACAGAGGGTGTATCAGAAAAAGCGAATTACCGGCGAATCCAGCCAACTCGACCTAGAGCACTCGTTCAGTAAAAAGTACTTACTCAGGTGGACGAACTACGCGAATTACGATGACGACATAAAGGGATGGGAATTCGCTACCGGTACTACGTTTTACCACTACATCTCACAAGAACAAGCGATAAGCTATCAAGCAAGTATTCTAGGAAGTAACCGCCCTTATCATTACATTGAAAATACAAATCTGTCGGTCACTTATCGCCACAACTACGGCCGGAAATGGTTTTTCTACGAAGTCATTCCTGAGTATAACTGGAACAAAGACTTAGACTCGGAAACCGAGCCACTCCCTTACCGTTATACCGAGGCTAAAATCACACTGAGATTAGAAGTGCTCTTTCACAACATCTAACCTTTGTTTAGCAGTTTGCCATTCTTGCTCCAATATAACGGATACAAAAAAGCTGAACCCTAGAGTTCAGCTCTTTTCATTTAAATTTTTAGAGGCTTATTCCCAATCTAGGATTACCTTACCAGACATACCAGAACGCATCATGTCGAAGCCAGCTTAGAGCTCGTCCATTTTGGATCGATGAGTAATGAATGATCATCGGACACAAATTGTAAAAACCACCAACTAGCCACTTCACATACTGTTAATTAACAAAATACGGTAATTGTTCTTCGGTCAAAATACTGTCTTTTGCAAAATCAGTATACTTCGTTACTTTACTGACATTCCAGCTGGTTAAATTTTGGGAAAATACTTTATTCTTATAGAACATAAGGTCCATATCATAAACATTTGAAGTATCCCAACGGCTAATATCTTGGTTAAAAGCTCTAGCGCCACCAAACATTCTCCACATTCTCGTTACATTAGAGGTATCCCATTTACCAATGTCTTGGTTAAATTGTAAAGAGTCCCCAAACATTCCAAGCATATTTGTCACACTAGAGGTATCCCATTTACCAATGTCTTGGTTAAACGCATGGGCATTCGAAAACATACCAAACATAGATGTGACACTAGATGTATCCCAGTAACCAATGTCTTGATTAAAGCTACTCGTCGATGCAAACATCGAGCCCATATCCTTTACATTCGATGTATTCCAGTAGCCGATATCTTGATTAAATGCTTTAGCACGACGGAACATATTTACCATTTGAGTAACACTAGATACATCCCAATACCCGATGTCTTGGTTAAAGGCGTGGGCCTCACTAAACATTGCGTTCATATTTATCACGCTCGATGTATCCCAGTATCCTATATCTTGGTCAAATGCCTCCGCAAACCAAAACATGCCCGACATATCAGTTATACTAGAAGTAATCCAATTCCCAATGTCTTGGTTAAAGGCTTTTGCCTTCATAAACATGTTGCTCATATCCGTCACATTAGACGTATCCCAATCACTGATATCGGCATTAAACGATTCGCGCTCATGAAATACGTCGCTCATATCGGTTACTTGCGTGGTACAAAAACCAATGTTGCCTTGTTCTAGGTTATCCAGCAACGTCTTGTCTTTGATGAGTGTATTATCCACTACTACATATACTTTACCATTTTCGAGCACCACGGAGTTGACGGGCTGGTCTGGGCATTTTACTGAGATATCAATAGCAAAAGCGGTTTGGCTAGCGAGCGCGGCTGCGCCCACAACAAGTGAGGTGATGGTTTTTTTCATTGTATTTTCCTAGGGTTGAATAGACGTTAATCAGAAAAGGCTGGAAGGCTATCTGAAGATAGGCCACTGTCTTTAGCGAAATCAGCATGACGAGAGACGCGCTTGACGTCCCAATAAGTCAAATCTTGGTCAAAGCGCTTTGCGCCGAAGAACATGCGATTCATATTGGTGACACGAGAAGTGTCCCAACGGCTGATGTCTTGGTTGAAGTATTTGTCTTTAGCAAACAAGTCACTCATGTCTGTTACGTGAGTGGTGCAGAGTTGGATGTTGCCATCCAGAAAGTTTTGCCAGTAGTCAGAATTGCGGATTAGTGTGTCATTTACGACCACAAACAACTCATCTTCTTGAACCATCACGGTTCCTGGTTTATTTGACTCGCAGGTAACAACTTCAGGCTCGGAAGCAAAACCTTGGGAGCTACTCAGTAACGAGCCGACCAAAATAATTGAACGTAAATTCATAGTTAAAGTATTGATGTTTATTGAAATGAGCAGCAACCATACAGAAGACACACGTTTCAATTTCACTATTTGATAGGGCTATTTCACTAAAAAGTTGAACTTGCAATCACCATCTCAATACATTGCCCTATTAATAATAGGAAGCATTATAAATACTCTTCTTTGTAGGGGCTCCGCCAGTCAGTATTACGTTATTTAGCGTTTTTTCTTTGTGACTTCCCGATTTTATTAACACTTGTGCGTCGATTTATTCCACTTTTAATTAGCCTTGAGTGGTTCTTCTTTCCTCTAAAAAAAACAAAAAAGGCGACAGTAATTACTGTCGCCTTTCTATTAAACTTTCTTAAGTCGCTCTAGCTAACTCAAGACTACTCCCAATCTAGGATTACTTTACCAGACATACCAGAGCGCATCATATCGAAGCCTGCTTGGAAGTCGTCCACTTTGTAGTGGTGAGTGATAATTGGTGTTAGATCTAGGCCAGACTGGATTAGTGAAGCCATTTTGTACCAAGTTTCGAACATCTCACGACCGTAGATACCTTTGATAACCAAGCCTTTGAAGATTACTTGGTTCCAGTCTACTGCCATGTCTGATGGTGGAATACCTAGTAGAGAGATCTTACCGCCGTGGTTCATGTTCGTTAGCATGCTGTTGAATGCTGATGGTACGCCAGACATTTCTAGGCCTACATCGAAGCCTTCCGTCATACCAAGATCAGCCATTACGTCTTCAAGCTTCTCTTCCATCACGTTTACAGCGCGCGTTACACCCATCTTCTTAGCAAGGTCTAGGCGGTATTCGTTTACGTCAGTAATTACAACGTGACGAGCACCTACGTGCTTAGCAACTGCAGCAGCCATGATACCGATTGGACCAGCACCAGTGATTAACACGTCTTCACCTACTAGGTCGAAAGAAAGCGCTGTGTGTACTGCGTTACCGAACGGGTCAAAGATTGATGCTAGATCATCTGAAATCTCTGCAGGGATCTTAAACGCGTTGAACGCTGGGATCACAAGGTATTCAGAGAATGCACCAGTGCGGTTAACACCAACACCCGTAGTGTTACGACAAAGGTGAGTACGGCCGCCACGACAGTTACGACAGTGACCACATGTGATGTGACCTTCGCCAGATACACGATCGCCGATTTCAAAACCACGAACTTCTTGGCCGATGCCAACAACTTCACCTACGTATTCGTGACCGACAACCATAGGTACTGGAATTGTGTTTTGTGACCACTCATCCCAGTTGTAGATGTGTACGTCTGTACCACAGATTGCGGTTTTCTTAATACGGATAAGAAGATCATTATGACCCATTTCAGGTTTTTCAACCTCGGTCATCCAAATGCCTTCTTCAGGCTTAAGTTTAGAAAGTGCTTTAATTTTCATAATGTTACCTAGTTCATCTCGCCTAACTGTAAGGCGAGAATCAAAAATCTTATTGTTCTTATCTAATCATCACAGCGTTAGCGTTACGCTAACAACCTGCAATAAAATTAGATGATACCCATGTCTTTACCAACTTGGATAAACGCATCGATTGCGCGGTCTAGTTGCTCACGAGAGTGTGCTGCAGACATTTGCGTACGGATACGAGCTTGACCTTTTGGTACTACAGGGAAAGAGAAACCTACAACGTAGATGCCTTTCTCTAGAGCGCGCTCTGCAAATTCAGCCGCTACTTTTGCATCACCAAGCATGATTGGGATGATTGCGTGGTCAGCACCACCCATAGTGAAACCAGCTTCTTCCATGCGAGTACGGAAGTGTGCAGAGTTTTCCCATAGTGTTGTACGTAAGTCGCCAGATTCAGCTAGAAGATCTAGAACGCGGATAGACGCCGATACGATTGCTGGTGCAACAGAGTTAGAGAATAGGTATGGACGAGAACGCTGACGTAGCCAGTCGATCACTTCTTTCTTACCAGACGTGTAACCACCTGAAGCGCCACCCATAGCTTTACCTAGCGTACCTGTGATGATGTCGATACGGTCAACAACGTTGTGGAACTCGTGAGTACCAGCGCCGTTTTCACCCATGAAGCCCACTGCGTGAGAATCATCAACCATAACTAGTGCATCGTATTTGTCAGCAAGGTCACAGATAGCAGGAAGGTTCGCTACTACGCCGTCCATTGAGAATACGCCGTCAGTTACGATTAGCGTGTGGCGAGCGCCAGCTTCTTTAGCTGCGATAAGTTGCTGCTCTAGCTCTTCCATGTTGTTGTTCGCGTAACGGAAGCGCATCGCTTTACATAAACGAACACCATCGATGATTGAAGCGTGGTTTAGTGCGTCAGAGATGATTGCGTCTTCTTTGCCTAAAATTGTTTCGAATAGGCCAGCGTTAGCATCAAAACAAGATGTGTAAAGGATTGTGTCTTCTTTACCTAGGAACGTAGACAGCTTTTGCTCTAGTTCTTTATGAGAATCTTGAGTACCACAGATGAAACGAACTGAAGCCATACCAAAACCGTGCTGATCCATACCACCTTTTGCAGCTTCGATAAGCTCTGGGTGGTTAGCAAGACCTAAGTAGTTGTTTGCACAAAAGTTTAGTACTTCTTCACCAGTCGAGATAGAAACTGCTGCTTTTTGAGCAGAAGTGATAATGCGTTCAGACTTGTAAAGACCTTCTTCTTTAACTTCTTCGATTTGAGTTTGAATCTGTTGGTAAAATGCAGAAGACATTGTCTCATTCCTTCCTAGTTATTATTGAGCAACGTGAACGCTGCTTTATGTAGGGAGCCTAAATGAAAGCCAGATGGCTCATTTACACTGTAAAACTGATACTGACATTTTAGTTGAACTACTGAGAAACGATTATCCCTCGGGCTGGAAAAACATTAATGACTTCAAATCACAAATAAAGATTATTAATGATACAAGTCACACAAATTCAGCTACTGCACATAAATCTCAATTCATATTGAATCCAAATTTTTAATCGTAAAACGATATAGCGAGTCCAACGCTGAGCTTTCACAATGTGCGGCCATTTTAACCACTGAGCCAATCAAGCCCATGCATTTATCCGATCATTTAATCAACGAAGCGTTTGCTAACCACTGGCACACTTGCTTCTACCAGCCAAAAGTCGCGCCTAGCAATGAAAAGATGACGGGAGTAGAAGCATTGTTTCGAATCCACATCCCAGAACATGGAATCTTCGCACCTGCGCTGTTTTTAGATCGTGCGTTTGAACTTGGTTATGAAGAGCAAATCTTTTTCGTTGTACTGGAGCAAGCACTCTATGAAATCAAAGCTCTGTCTCCGTCTCTTAATCTATCGGTGAACATCAGCAAAAATGTATTAGAAAAACCTTATAACGCCCAACGTGTTAAAGCCCTGCTATGGGAATCATCCTTTCCCGCTCATCAGCTCATTTTTGAACTGAGCGAAAACGATGAGATAGACGACATGCTGCATTTACACATCCAACAGTTCAAACAGCTTGGGGTTCAATTCTCCATTGATGACTTTGGCGTCGGTCACTCAAACATCGAAAAAGTCATGAGCCTAAATGTGGATGAAGTGAAATTCGATAAATCACTCATCAACAACTGCGGTGAAAAATTCACATTGCTCATCAAGAATTTAGTCATTTTTTGCAAGGAAGTGGGTATCAGAACCGTCGCAGAAGGCGTCGAAGATGCTGAAACTTGCTCTTACGTAGATTCATTGGGGTTCGATAGCTACCAAGGGTTCCACTTTTCTAAGCCAGTGAGACCAAGCGAACTGCGAGGGTTCACTCTATGAGCCTCAGGACAAATTCACCCGAGCAGCCACAACCTGCGGCTGCATTCTCTAAATTCAAAGTTTTGATCATTGATGACAGCCCTTTGTTTATCCATAGCATTCGCAAGATCATGAACAAAATCAAAGTAGCGGAAAAAAACATTAATTACGCTTTAGATACTAAGCTCGCCTGCTGGTACCTGAGAGATAGCATTGAGTCAGGTAACCATTATGACATCATTATCTGTTCGTATACTTTTAAGAACCGACCCGTTGGCAGGGAATTCTTCCGCTTTATAGAAAAAGAGCACATACGCGAAAAGCTCACGGCTTTAATCGTGACCGATAACACAATGGATCAAGAGACCATCCGAGAAATAGACCAGCATTTACCCGATGGGTTTATTGCCAAGCCATTTAATCACAATCAGTTCGTGACTAAGCTCAACCAAGTCATCATTAGAGGAACAGCTTTAAAACCGATAAAAAATGCTTATTTCCAACGTAACTATGAACAAGTCATCGAGCTTACCCAATACATAGAACAAGACAACGCAGCCTTTAATAACGAACTGACTCGCGTTCGGTGTTTGTCACTGGTGCATTTAAAACGCTTCGATGAAGCTATCACTCTATGTTCAGCACAGCTTAGCCAGAATAGCGAATGGCCAGTAGTGCAGCTAATAGAGATCTATAGCTTGCTTGGTGACAGTGGGCGCGTATTAGCGCTGCTCGAACAGAAGCCGACGATTAAAGATCACCCCAGAGTGAAATGGCTATTAATGGAAAGTGAACTTAAGGCTAGTAACTACCAACAACTTATCGGTACTTATAAAAAATTCACAAGCGATCAGGAAAAAACGATTAAGTCAGCAGTTCTCAACCTTTATGAATTGGACTACGCGACAACCGCTGAAACCTTAAGTGCATTTGTAAAGAATAACCAAACGAATCCTTTGTTAGACAAAAAGATCTCGCTGTTTGTGTTAAGCATTAAAGCCTTAGATAACGTATTTAATGGTAGTGCTCCACACAGTAAGGAATTCGACAAACTAGTGATCGACAACAACCCGCATCATCACTTGTACTATCTGTTCCTTTACGTGCTGAAACATTACGATTCACGTGAACTGTTCAAAATGAGCAAGAAGTTCGATGCTTACGTAAAAAGAGCTATTTACGCTAAAGACAACTTGGTGCTTATTTTGCTGGCGCTTGCTTGCTATCACCTAGGGCTTCATTCCAAAGTCAAGATGTTGGCCGAACAGCAGTTAACCTTCGTTGAAAATGACTTCTTGTCCATCATCGCTGGAAAGTTACTGGAAAATTTATCTCAGTTAAGTGATAGCAAAGAGCTGTATTTCAATTTAAATAGAGATTCCGACTTAACGACTTTAGTTTCAATGGCCGACACCTCACCGCTAAACAAAGAGTATCACGAAGGTCTAGTGTCTCAGTTTGCCAATGTAGTGAAGCGAAGAAAGGTAAAGAAAACCAAAAAGCTAATGCTGAGTATTGAATCCAGTATCTCTTATTTACGCCAATCCTATGAAGATTTAGGGCAATTCAGCAACTTGGTGAGGCTGAAAACGGAGTATGAAGCGATCAGAGTCAATTTGTAATGAACTCAACGCTCTTCTTTTTCATCTTAAGATCATAATAACGAATGTACTTAAAATAGACATCGTGCTTGTTTTGAATCATCTGAGAGAAGGGATTCTCGACCACTTTCTTGATACTTGCTCGATAGAAGGTTAACCCCAACTTATTACAACAAGGTTCAAAATACAGGTCATACAAAAACTGGCTCATAGCTGGATCAATCGTAGGAAAACTAAATTCCGTCTCTGGCATATCAGCCGCCAAATGATCGAATATCTGACGCCTGATAGGCGCACTCATTGCCCCTACACTGAACAACATATTCCCACCGGTCTCATAAACCACATGCCCGATCATCAAATTCTCACACAAAAAGCACATGACCAGCATATCGCTAGACGGGACTCCTAAACGTTTCGCCGTTTCAATGAAGTCTCGACCATACAATTTGCTGTGCATGCTTCGAATAAGGTGTAATCGCTCATCAGGTATGTCGGCTAACTTATAAGTTTCCACTGCACCGATTTTGTAATCGTAGGCGATATCGAAGTTAAACGGCTTATCCATCAACTTAGTCGCCGCTTTCACTTGGACCATTTCTTCAATGGAAAAGTCGTAATCCTGCTGAAAGAAGCTCGCTATCCCTAAACGTCGTACAAAACTAGGTTGGGTTTTTCCGCGCTCCCATTGGCTGAGCATAACTTGGTTAACACCTTTAAATGCTCGATGAGATTTAGCCAATACGTCAGCTAACTCCTCTTGAGAAGCGCCTAACTGTTCACGTAACAATTTCAACTTATCTGAAAAGTTCTCTTTGTTCATTAACCAGTTCCCATTCCAATGACGGTGCATTTACACCTTAAGCATAATCGCTCCATAAATAAAGAACCGATAAATCATTGAGTTCAATGTGCTAATTAGAGAACAGGCAGTGCTAAATTATCTGTTGGCGTAAAAAGATAACTCTTAAATTGTGAGAAAGTTACGATAGAAAGATGGGGATTTATGGAGAAATATGAATGAACGCTATCGATATCATGGTAAACAACCAGATAAAACTCGACGCAGAAAATAGCAAAGAGAACAAGTTCAAAGGTAAAGCGATAGACCTTACTGTCTACTTCCGTTCGCCGAAAGAAAGCAGAGCAGTTAACCGTTACCTACGTGACCAAGGTTTTACGCCAACAAAAATACAGCTAATGAACAAACTCGCAGAACTCAAACAAACGGGAGCTCCTGAGTCAGAGATTCAAGCAATAAAGCTAAAAATTGAACTAGAAGATTAGGTAAAAATATACTTATCCATCATGGTCACCATTTTGCCAATCTCCGGTTTTGTTATCGTGTCGTTGGCACCAAGCGCAAGAGCCTTTGCCCTGTTATCATCACTCATCAATGAAGAGAACATGACGATTGGTGTGTTTGCATAGGCTTCACTCTCTCGCAAGCGTTTGAGTAAGTGCATGCCATCCATTCTCGGCATTTCCACATCGGTCACCACGGCGTTCACTAATTCGTGAGTCGGCAGGTTTTCCGCTTTAGCGGTTTCTGCGATTTCCATAAGTTTCTCATGGCCTTCCCCCCCATCCTTACAAGCGATCACGTTGTAACCTGCCGACGTTAATGTGTCTTGAATTAAGCTTCGGATAAAGGCCGAGTCATCGACGACGATAATGGTTTTAGCATTACGTTTAGTGATCATGCGTTGATTCAAATCGACGGATTTGTCTACCTTGACATCGTATTTTTCCATGCTCAATTCTGGATTGATGTCTGCTATGATTTTTTCGAAGTCCAATATCATGATCAAGTTTTTATCTTTACGGACCACAGCCACAACGCAATCTTGCTCCCCAGCTTCTAAGAACTGACTCGGAGACTCGACATCGTTCCAGGAAATACGGTGAATTCGGCTAATACTGTCAATCAAAAATCCATTGGTCATTCTGTTGAAATCGGTAACGATCACAAACTTTTTCGCAAGATCTTTACTCGTAGGTAAGCCTAGCCACCCGCCTAAATCTACCAACGGGGTGAGAATATCTCGTGACGAAAACACGCCAACCATGTGCGGCTGAGCATTGGGGTAATCGGTAGTCTCTGGCACTTGAATCACTTCGCGAACTTTCGCGACATTAATGCCGTAGTAACAAGTCTTAGTCGTGCCGTCAGGCAAATGTTTTACTAAGTGAAATTCAATAATCTCGAGCTCATTTGTACCACTTTCCGTCAAAATTGTACTGCTAGAGTTGCTCATACTAGTACCACTTTGTGTTATCTGTATTGATTACCCATGACTGTCGTTTGGCCGATCTACTTCCAAGCTTAAATCACATATCTATCATTAAAGGTAGGGGGGCATCGCGCTAACGTCTAGTCGGGATACGCTCAAAACAAAAAAGCCGTGATACTGACAAACAGCATCACGGCTTATTGAAGACCAATTTAACCTGATCAAGCAGACCTTTTTATTACCAGTTAAGCTTGAGTGATGGGCGCTCTTTCAACGTTATCTTCTGCATGCTCTGCCAGCCAATACAGCCACATCATTACCAAACACAGAGCGAAACACACCACAAACAACCAATTTGAACTCAATGACTCAATCACGATTCCACCGACAAGAGGCGCAATGGCAAATCCCAAAGAATACAAGGCAGCCGCACCAAAATAAGAGCCTCTCAAATGAGGAGGAGCCATTCTGTCTATTTGAACGTTTAGGGTCGGGAAAGCGATCACTTCACCTAGGCTCAAAATAAAGCAGGCAATACCCCAACCGATTGGCCAGTCAGCTGGCGTAAGCAAAAAACCAACTTGAGCCAGTGCCATTAGTGCCATCCCGATGCGGGTACGTACAAAGAGGGGGATGTGCTCTAACCACTTCAACATTGGGAACTGAAAGATGATAATAGTTAGCGTATTAACCAGCACCAAACCAGCAATGATCTGCGCTGCGTCAGAGACAGAAGAGCGCACGATTACTTGAGGGATCGATGATTCAACCTGCGCGTATACAAACATCATAATGAAGTTGGCGATCATTAACTTTACAAAAATGTTGTCTTGGCGAATCACTTTTAGTGTCGCACTGAAGTTTGGCAAAGTTGAGGAATCTGGTTTTGAAAAGGTATTCTTCCTTTCAATGCCGAAGAGAAGCCAAAACCCATACACCACGTAAGTACCACCAGCAACGAAAAACAAATTTTGAGGCTGAGCGAGCGCAAGTGTAATACCGATTAATGGCCCTAAGGCGCCCCCAAGATTCAGCAAAAAGTAACGAATGTTAAGTGCCAGCTCACGGTCTTTTAGATCATCTAAGTTGTCGCCCAATACTGCTTTAGCAGGAGCTTCTATCATAGGGCGCATTAAACCAGTTAACATAATCAAAACGTAAAATTGCCACACTTCAGAGGCCAGTCCAATTCCGGTATAGGCAACAGCGGCAATCCAGCTACCCGCTACCATCACCCACTTACGACCAAACCTATCAGACAAATACCCTGAATATAAGCCCGTTCCTGCACCTATAATTGCAGACGCCCCAAGCATCGCCCCTACTTCTACTGCAGATACTCCATAGTCTTGATACAGAAAGACGATCAGAAATGGCCAAGCCATAAAGTAGCTGGTCCTTGCGAGCAGCGTTCCGGTCAATACCGTCCAAACTGAGAAGTTAAATCGTTGAATTCGTTGCAGTTGAAATAAACTGTCTGCTTTCTCCATAGTGTCTCCTTCCTTGCAAACTGACATCGCTAATTAAACATTTATTGTTTGGTTATTATTCATCCAGTATATGATTAAAATTTTATAAAGATAGACTTGAGCAATAATTTATTCCAAAGCGATAAAAAGGAATACTAACTTGAGCTGAGGTGAGGAGTTTCAACAAGTTAATTGTTCTAATGGACGTATTTTACGCACCAGTTCTAAAGCAGAATCCCCTAAAAATGGCGCACTTTTAAAACTGAGTGTGTATGATACGAGGGCATAAGTTGACCGAAGTAAATTCACAATCTACGAGTGAATAACTGCTTTTTATAGCTGTTCTAATTAAATCCCTGTATTTTAAGCCTATAACTATTAAATGTTTCGACTTGCTACCCCATTTGGTGATTGGCTTTATGATAAATCCTAAACTCATTTCGTTACTGCCTGACCTGGCCTCATTCATTTTGGTGGTCAATGAAGGTAGCTTTACTGCAGCCGCCAAACAGCTAGGGGTCACACCGTCAGCTTTGAGCAAGCTCATCACCCGATTAGAGCAAGCGCTTTCAGTCAAACTCTTTGAACGCACGACACGAACCTTGATCATTACCCGAGCCGGGCAGCAAGTTTACGATCAAAGTATTGTAATGGTGAATGCCGCGCAGCAAGCAATTGATGTTTCCAGTTCTAACCACAGCGAAGCATCCGGCTCTATCACGGTTGCGGCGCCAGAGGCTTTTCTTAACTCTGTCCTTCAACCTTTTGTCGTGCCATTTCTCAAAAAGCACCCTGAGATTCAGCTCAAGTTGAGGGCAGCGGATGGTGATATTGATATTTTCCGCCAAGGCATTGATGTGGCATTTAAGCTAACCGATAAGCCTGATGAAAGCTTAATTTTGAAAGAGCTTGGGAAGACCAACCTCGTTTTATGTGCCAGCCCCGAATACCTTACGACAAAAGGCACCCCAAACCACCCTACTGATTTGATCGCGCATGATTGCCTTTACCTTGCCGAAACTGACAAAGACAATGTTTGGGATTTTCTTAAAGACGATGAATTCCACACCGTCGCTGTGAAAGGTCGCTATGCCGTCAACCATTCACAGATGCGTTTAAACGGCGTCAAAGATGGGCTCGGCATTGGCATCTTCCATGACTTCGTCATTCAAGATGCGCTAAACGAAGGTAAAGTTGTGCAAGTGTTAGAGGATTGGACAATCAAGAGTAACTACCATGGTGCGATCGCCATGCAATACGCACAAACTAAGTATATGCCAGCTAGGCTGCGCGTATTCATTGATTATGCGCAAGAGCACTTAAGTAATAAGCTGGCATCCGAGGACTAAGTTATGCTTAAGGGGATTCATCACGCTGCAATCATTTGCTCCGATTACGCTCAATCGAAGCACTTTTACACTAAGGTACTAAAACTAGACATCATCGCCGAAAACTATCGTGAGCAACGGGATTCCTACAAACTCGATTTGGCGTTACCTGATGGCTCGCAGATAGAACTGTTCAGTTTCCCTGATGCGCCCGTTCGGCCTAGTTACCCAGAGGCACAAGGATTAAGGCACCTGGCTTTTTGCGTGGAAGACGTGGTCGAAGTAAAGCAATATTTAGAAGAAAACGGAGTGGAAGTAGAGGCCGTCAGAATTGATGAATACACAGGTAAAGCCTTCACTTTTTTCTCCGACCCGGATGGCCTGCCGTTAGAGCTTTACCAACAAGCCTAGAGAATAGTAGGTATCGAGTTACATTGGGGTAGATACCGTAACCAAATCAGGGTCTACCGTTACAGAGCTGAAGTTATACACCACTTGATTGCGCCCACCAGATTTAGCTAAGTATAAATTCTTGTCTGCGGTTTTGAGCACTTGATCGATGGAATCATCTGGCGATAACTCTGTCACACCAATGCTGATTGTAACTTTGATAGGGTGCCCGTAACAGATACAAGGCTTAGTCGCGATAATCAATCTAAGCTGCTCGGCGATATCAAGCACTTCTTGCTGTGACGATTGGTTGAGTGTCACGCAGAATTCCTCCCCGCCATGGCGATAAACGTTTTCACCGCCCACTATAGAACTAAATCTATCTACTAACTGAATCAAAACATCATCTCCAACATTATGTCCAAAACTGTCATTAATGTTTTTGAAATGATCGACGTCTATCGCTAATAAGTACTTATGCCGATTTTTAGTGTGATCAGAACTAAACTCTCGCTTAAACGCCAATCGATTTTTAGCACCGGTGAGCATATCTCTAAGAGCCAGATTTTTTAATGAACGTTGGCCCGATTCGCGGGTAGATTCATAAGTATGGGCCACCGTCCAAATACTTAAATAGCTAAACGAAAAGTTCAGTAGCATGGTGGTCGGGTTGAAGTTTAACTCTTCTAGTTTGAAAGCAATAATAGCTAGCTGCACCAAGAATAAACATAATGTGCATATAGAGCCCCACTGACGCCCCAAAGCCAAATACAGAATAACGGGTAAGCAGAGTGACCAAACAAATACGCCACTCGACAACAGTTTTAATACCGAACCGGCCACAATTAAGAACGAGAAAATGAAGACGTAGAGGTACAGATAGAGGTTTGAAAATTTGCCTCTCTGAACGCGCTGATACACGTAAACAGAGAACAAGAAATAAGAAAGTTCGAGGCCCGCGCAAGTATAGTTGCTCAATAGAAAAATATCGCTGATAGACAGCATTAAGGCCAATGCCCCAATCATTAAGCACATACGTGTCAGTACTTTAGAACGCAAAACACGGTTGCCTTCTAGCGCGGTAAAATCCATATTAACGCCTTTATCAATACGTAATTCTGCATATTATCTAGCGCTTAAATGAAATCAATGCTTGTATTAAGTACAGCGTTCTTATTTGTGCAAAGTCTCATTATTCACCCCTTCCATGAAAAAGAGGTGAATATAATTAACCAGTGTTTGCTTTATTTAACTGAATACCGCTTTTAACTTTTTGACTCGACGGCATAATAGCCAGTCAAACAACATTGCCACAACGATACTTAAACCCGCTAATGGAAACAGTATCGAAATGACGACCACCGTCACTGCACCCGTTTTCCAAACACCATCATCTGAAAATTTAGGCGGTACACCCAGCTTACCTTTACCTGAAGGGCGTCTAACCCACCACATCACACCTCCAGTAATGGATATCGCAATAAAGGCGATACAAAACAAGGTATTCAGCGCTTTATTAATGATGCTAATGTCCCCTTGATGCAGAGCAATACCCGCAGCCATCGCTTTAGCCACAAGGTTGTAATCTTGCCATGTCACATCAGCTAACACTTCACCAGAGTATTGATCGATGTGAGTAGTTCTATCTTGCGTTGGGTCGGTAATATCACCGCTCATTGTATTGGCAGAAAGTGTATAGACTCCCGTCTCAGAGCGAGGAAAGCTCAGCTTATACTGTTCAAACCCAAGCGACTGAGCTTTTTGAACCATGAAGTCAATCGACAATCCTTTTTGGTAATCCATATTATGAGATTGATGTTCACCCATCGTAGAGTGATCATGAGATTCCGGAAGAGGGGTTTGCTCCAAATTCCAAGGCATCTCTTCTTCGGTACCATGATTAAGGCTTGCGTGGTTGACGCTCGATAGCGGAACATCATCCCACTTTTGAGCTGGAAATGAACTCCATGCTTGAACCATTTTCCCGCCCCAAATACCAGCCCAAGCCAGCCCAGAGAGCAAAAACAACAACAGAATCACTGAGAGCGTCCCGCCTAAATTGGCGTGTAGATCTCTCATGAAAATACGCGAACCTGACTCTAAACGAATCTTTAGAAAACCCGCTTTACTAGCATTATCGCGTGGTAGCCATAAGTAAATGCCGCTGACCAACAATAGAATCGACAAGCTTGCCGCAACCTCAATCAAATAGTCGCCCCAGTCACCAATTAAAAGTGTGCCATGAATATCATTCGCCAGTTGATACCAGCTATCGCTACGATCGATTTCACCTAACACCTCGCCTGTATATGGATTTACAGTCGCAAAAAATGAGGTTCCGCTTTCCAGTTTGACTGAGAAGCGGTTGGCTAGTTCAGGAGTCGGCCCAGGAATGAATTGAGTCACCGTCCCTTGAGGATAAATTCGCTCAACTTCATGCAATTGTTCTAATGGCGAAACCTTAGCGTTACCGACTTCAACTTGAAGAATATCGTGATAGCGAGCAAGCTCAATTTCGTCATCAAAAAGCATCACTAAGCCTGTAAGACTTAGCATTAACATGAACGGAATGACAAAAAGGCCAGCGTAAAAATGCCAACGCCAAGTGAGGAAGTAGAGTGATTTAGAGCGTGCTGATATAGCCGATTTAGAATCCGATGCTTCTGATGATTGTGTTACTTGAGAGTCATTTCTCAACATTGTTATTTCCTTTTACCCACGCAAATCAACCCTTTGATAATTCAAAGAGTTACGTGAGCTTTTAACTTTACTTAAAAATTATTGTTATTTATTTTATTGGTAGTTAAGCAAGCTGTGCAGGAGGGGCACGTGGAACTTGTTTCTTAAAACGTTCGCTTAGAGCCAAAAAAGCATAACGTTCAGAAACAACAAAACTCAGTCGAGTTGCAAGTAGTGTGGTTGGAAGTTCGTCTTGGTGGAATGTTGAAAAGTGGCTGAACGGACACGGTTTCCCGCTATGAGTTTCCGGCTGCCCTTCTTCGACTTGTACAAGTTCAAAACCATTCACGGTACATAGTGTCGCCCACACTCCCGCACTATTACCATGAGCATTGATAACAGGCATTAAGGTTACCAACACCCAGCTTAGAGCTGTGGCTAGCAACATGGAGTAGTTAAATGACGTGCGGCGCATTATTCGCTAGGTTTATAAATTTGCGACATTGTTGATCATGGCTGGAATTGAATAAAGAGCACCGAGCAGAAAATGTGAAGAATTGAACCTAACGCACGTCGAATCTTCAGTTACCATTGTTTTAGATACAAAAAAGCGCCCATATAGGACGCTTTTTACTGTATTTCTACCAAGTTTTAATCAGCATATATCGTCAATACGCTAGAGTTAACCGAAGATCTTACTCCAGATGCTTGGGTTTCGCTTATCGTGGTATTCAATGCGCAGTGAATCGATTTCTCTCAATTCTTGCTGAGCTTGCTCCAAATTACCCTGCTCTAATTGCACTTCGATGCTATCGACAGCCGTCGCGAGTTTCTTAAAACCTTCTAGGTACAAAGCTTCTTTTTCTGTTGGGTAATCACCTAGCTTAGAATTCGCAATCAGTGCGTCTAAATCTGCGATTGGTTGCTGCATCTGTTCGATGCTTTCCGCTTCCGCAGCCTGTTTAAATGCAAGCTTCATTTCTTTCATGTTCTGCTTCAGGTCAACACTGTTAGCCAGTACAGACGTAGACATAAGCGACGAGGCTAAAAGGCCTGCGAGTAGCATTGAGCGAGTATTCATTACTTCTCCAATATGAATGGTTGCCAATTGGCATTGTTATTATGCGGCTATTGTAAACAATTTTTCAGACAAGAGAGAGGGATATGTGTTTCTAAATACAAAAGCACGTGCCACAGTCATAGCCACCAACAAATGACAGCGCTTAATTTTAAACAACGGCCAATCGCTAGCGGGCTAAGTTTCGTCTGTTTCAGATAATTGAGAGAGGTTACTGGCCACCAAGACTACGGGATGCTAGTTACCAGTGACTATATTCAGCAATCGGTTCACGGCCACGCACTTGAAGGAACGATAAAAACTGCTGCGGGGTGTGAGTAATGACTTTACTGCTGTCTATACCGACTTCATCCAACAAGTCAGATACTAAATTCAATCGGCCAACATCTTGGCAAAAATGCGCATCACTGCCTGTCGTAATATATGCTCCGACTTTTTTCGCTATCGCCGCGATTTCATAACATCGATCAACGCTGCCTACTCGACTGTTGCCTTTCAGCGTAGTGTTATTAATTTCAATCGCTACGTTGTGCTCCTGAGCACAGCTGATGACGCTTTCAAAATCAAAATCGAAGTTAGGGTTTCCTAAATGCCCCAGCGCATCAACCCTACCACCTTTAATGACGTTGAGCAGGGCTTCTGTATGGCTCGCGACATCAGCCGGCCGGAATACAGGTTCATGAAAGCTCGCGATAACCAAATCTAAATTACGATCGACACTTGGGTGGATATCTATCTCCCCGTCGCGGTTCATTAGATTCGACTCAACTCCTCGAATAATCGCTATATCTTCAATGAAGCGCGGCAGAACTCGTTGATTGCTGAAGAACCAGTAATGCGGCGCCCCAGGCATTGATTCTGAATGATCAGTCGTGCAAAACATAGTTAGGCCATTTTGTTTTGCTTGCTGAGCATTCTCGATTAGCGTGCTGTAGGCGTGGCCACTAGCGTAGGTATGGGTGTGAGTATCAACTTGCAATTTCATTGAACGTCGCTCTTATGAACCTTTAATAATGCAAGTCTAACAGCCTACCGGCGGAAATTGCAGCTATTCACCAAAAGTTAATTCTAACCCTTTCATCAAGCCTTAAATCTGGCCTCAGTGATTGATTTTTTGCCATTCTAAGTCGCAAAACCCTAGATGACAGTCTTGTTAGTAGCCCAACAAATAACGTTTATCAAGCTACTAAATTTCGTCGATTTTTTTGCAACATAGGAAACATCAGCAATACTTAAACGAGTTTGTTCGCTTGGAATTTTCAATGAAGAAACGCCGTTACCCGCTCAGTATACATATTACAAGCCTCTTTTTAGTTCTGACGACCATAGTTGGTATTGTTCTTATCACAATCAGCTATCGACACTCGCAAGAATTATTAACAGGCACTGCTCAGGAGCTGAGCAAAGAACACAGTAATAAGCTTGAATCCGTATTCAAGCAAGCGGTCGCGCCTGTCTTAACCACTCTAGATTTCATGGCGGTGAGTTCGTTCATCCGTCACCAAGGTAAATCCCTTGAACAAAAGCCATGGTTGGCTTCTATTGATCTCATATTCAAACAGAACCCTAATCTAGTCGCTCTGTTCTATACCGCAAATGACGGTGCCTTTACCATTTTCAGGCCTCTTGGCACCAACAAACTCCGACAAGCCGCAGGCGCTCCTCCCAAAGCAACTATGATGATCAACAGCGCTGATCTAACAGGAAAAAATGAAACCATTTATTTAGACGGCAACCACAAGCAAATCGGCCGAAAGCTTACCAAAGACAATACCTTTGATCCCCGAACCAGACCTTGGTTTATCAACGCAGAAAGTGATGGTGAGATCAGGCTTTCTTCGCCTTATTTATTTCACTTCCTTAAAACCAGTGGCATTACCTTGTCACGCCGCTCTGCTGATGGAAAACACGTCATTGGCGCCGACTTTACTTTGGAAAGCTTATCAACTCAGATAAGCAAATTGGCTTATTCACCACAAACGCGACTGGCACTGTTCGATATGAATTTTCATCTACTCGGCCAGCATCAACTCAACCTCGACATTAACATGTCGCACGAAGAGCAGCTTGAGGCGCTGAACAACAGTGTCATGGCCAAACTACTTGGTGAAGAGGACTACAACCAAACCGTATTCAAAGAAGTGAATTTCAATTTAAGCGATTGGTCGCTCACTATGACGCCAGTCAACCTAACCGACAATGTGACCTTGTTACTCGCAGAAGCCACACCGCAAAGCGATCTACTGGCTGACTTACTTTCAATGCGAGACAAACAGATCACAGTTGCAGTCATACTTCTTCTCACCTGTTTTATCTTCGTTTGGGGAATCGCCAAACGGCTTGCCATGCCTTTGCAAAATTTGGTAGAGCTCACCGACAACATCGCACGTTTTGATTTCAAGCGAACTCACTATCCAAAGAGCATGATCAAAGAAGTATCTAACCTAACCACTTCCATCGAACTGATGGAGCACACCCTACATGATTTGCTCAACCTGTTACGAGACACCGCCAGTAATCAAGAATTCAGCGTTCTCGCCAAAACAGTGGCGCATCAAAGCTATTTGATTACCAAAGCAGAAACCATAGTGCTATTTGTCGAATCAGAGGAAACCGGAACATTCGAGGTTGCTGCCAATCATGCCATCATCCCGTTTAAAGCAGACATCAATGAGTTCATCAAAGACACACCTTGGCTCTTGTCTAAATTGAAAGCCGGCGAAACCATTCACATCAACCGAGATGATAACGCGTTAAAACGCCACCAGAACTCGATCTTCAATTCAGACATCTACTTGTTCCCGCTGCTTAACCGCGAAAAGCGCTTAGTGGGTATTGTGGTCATTGGCTATGAGCGTGCGATTACCCAAATCCAATCCGACAAGCATGCCTTCCTTCGCGAAGTACTCAGCTTCGCTGAAATCGCTAAAGACAACATCGATCAAATGCAGCAGCAAAAAGACATGCTGAACGCCTTTATCGAGTTAATTGCATCGGCAATTGATACCAAGTCGCCTTACACTGGCGGCCACTGTCAGCGCGTGCCTGAATTAACCAAGTGGTTAACCGAGTTGACGGAAAAGGATCAACGTTACTTCCCTCATTTTTCTCTCGACAGCAAACAATGGGAAGAACTGAATTTAGCCTCTTGGCTACACGATTGCGGCAAAGTCACAACGCCTGAATATGTGGTCGACAAAGCCACCAAGTTGGAAACCATCTACGATCGAATTCACGAAGTGCGGATGCGTTTTGAATTACTCAAAGTCCAAGCTGAATCCGATTACTGGCAAGCCATTAGCCAAGGTCAAGACACTCAAGAACAAAAAGCCATATTGGAACAAACACAGGCAGAATTGGATGAAGAATTTGCCTTCATTGCCGAGTGCAACCTTGGTAGTGAAGACATGGAAGACAGCAAAGTAGAGAGATTGAATAAAATTGCCAGCCGCACATGGAAACGAACATTAGACGATCAACTCGGTGTGTCATGGATAGAAAAGCAACGTCATGAAACCAAAGCGTACTTACCTAAAATGGAGCCTCTTTTGGCGGATAGAGACGTCCATCGAATACCTTGGCAGCAAGGGTTTAGCCCAATGGATGTTTGGAAAGAGGACTTTGTATTAACCCCTGGTGCGGTGAAATACAACCGAGGAGAGTTGCACAACCTTTCCATACGTCGTGGGACATTGAATGATGAAGAGCGCTTCATGATAAACGATCACATCATTCAAACTTTATCCATGCTCGAACGTTTACCCTACCCCGAACACCTTAAAAATATCCCAAGCATTGCTGGCGGTCACCATGAAAGAGTCGACGGTAAAGGCTACCCTCGCGGGCTCAATCAAGAACAGCTTTCGGTTCCAGCCAGAGTAATGGCAATTTCAGATGTATTTGAAGCTCTCACTTCTAGCGATAGACCATACAAAAAAGCCAAAACGCTGACTGAATCTCTAAACATCATGACCCAAATGGCCACCAGCGGTCATATCGACCCTAAGCTATACGTCTTATTTTTAGAAGGCGAGGTGGACCAACGCTACGCCGAAGCGTTCTTAGACGATAAGCAAGTGACCGAAGTCGATCGTGAGCATCATATCCAAATCGTAAAAGATTACATCAAATCGCTTTTCTGAGCGTTTACTAGATAGCTAACATTCAAAAAGATAGCCAAAATCTTGGGCAGAAGGTTTTGGCTATCTTCATCGCTATATAAACCTGTGTTTTCCCTAGTCACTATTTCGCTGTAACGACTATCGTTGCGGTAGACTTACTCTTTTTACGATTCACCATTTTCACCAACAAAGTATTCATCACACTCGCCGACACAATCAAAGAGATACCTATGATTTGTGTAATCGAAAACGTATCGTCAAAAAACATGAACTGCCAAAGGGCGGTAAATAACAGATTGGTGAAGATCAGTGGAGCGAGCTGAGAACCACTCTCTGCTAACGTATAAGCTTTCGCTCTAAACACTTGGGTATTGATGATCAAAAAGGACATGACGACCACCGACGTTATCACTACAAAGTTAGTGGAGCCATCCATCACCCAGCTGACGTCAAACTCACTTAGCGAGCTTGCGAATATCACCACAGGAATAGACAGTGCAGACGCAATGGTAAACGTCCAAGCATTGAGCTCTATGGGGGTCATTTCACCTTTGGTCGCTCGGTATAAGCTCAGTTGTGAGCCAGAATTAAATACCCCTGCCGCTAACCCAAGCAACAGTTCCGGTTTAAATTCAAACTGATTGAGATCCCCTGCCATCAGGATCACCCCTAAAAATGTCATCGCCAAGCCTAAAACTGTAATCACGCTGATTCGTGTACCAAACATTAGCTTTTCTAACACTGGGATAAACAGTGGCCCCGAGCTAAACAGAACAATACTTTCGACTAATGTTAAACGCTGCAGCGATAGCAAAAAGCAAATCTGACAAGCTGCAATACAGAACCCTCGAACCAAAAGCGGTTTATAAGTGGTATAGGAGAAGGTACGAATTTTAATAAAGCTCAAGAATACGAACAGAATCAAGGCTGGCACTGCAAACCTAAGAAAGCTCAATTGCTCGACGGGCATCATTTGAGACAAGTATTTTGCAAGTAACCCGGTAAAGGAAAGACTGAATGTTGAAAGCAACATGAATGTGGTTGATTGAAAGTTTTTAGACATCGACTACCTCCTGATATGAGTATTTTAAGAAGGTGACGTCATTAAAAATAGCGAGTATTATTGACCAAACCTGTAAGGAAAACTTACTTATGAAAAAACTCGTGCCGCTCAAGTCGATATACTCTTTTATTGCCGTTGCAGAAACCGGAAGTATGACCAACGCCGCAAACGCGTTATGTGTCAGCCACTCTGCTGTCAGCCAAGCCATTAAATCACTAGAGCAACAAGTCGGTAAGCCACTTTTCCAACGAGTGGGCAGGAATGTGATTCTTAATGCTGATGGAAAGCGATATTACAAAAAAGTCTCTCCAGCGCTCGAAACTATCGTCGAAGCGACGGAAGAACTAACAAGAACCCCAGAGCAACACCGGCTCACTTTGAATATGATTAACTCTTTAGCGATGCATTGGTGGATCCCTCGTGTACAAGGTTTCCAACAATTTGCCCCTAAAATGGATATTCGAATATCCACCCTTGCTGGTACGTTTCAACTCGAAAAACAGGGAGTGGATGTAGCACTTGTGCATGGTCAGCCGAATGACTGGCAAGACTACTATTGTGAAAAGTTGAGCGGCGATGAGTTAATTATGGTGTGCAGCCCTCAGCTCATCCCTGATGGTCAAGAATTGTCTGCAGTAGAGCTACTTAACAAATTCCCAGCAATCGCGGTGACCAATGAGCGACGCAAACATGATTGGTCGGTATGGTGTGAGCATCATAATGTCGGGGTACCAACGGGCCAAAACAATTTGTCTTTTAATGTCTCAATTCAAGCGGTACAAGCGGCAATTCGGCAACTGGGTATTTTTATTACTCATCGGCAGTTTGTACGAGATGACATTAATCATGGATTACTCAAAGAAATAGGCGATGCCGTAACCAACCCTTATCAAGACTTTTACTTTGTGTGTCCTCCAGACAAACTTAAACTTGAAAGTGTGTTACAACTTAGAAATTGGTTACGCAAAGAATTCAATACTCCTTACAAGAGCTTACGCACTGAATAAAGCCGATACGATAAAATAGAACTCCACCTTCCCTAGAGTGAATGGAACCAATGAAAAAGCTTTCTGCCCTATTATTAGCCTCCTTGGCTTTTGCTGCTAATGCACAAGAAACAATCCGAATCTATGCGGCGTCTTCAATGACGAATGCCATCACAGAACTCTCCGACTCATACATGAAGAAAGAAGACGTCAAAATCATTCCAGTCTTTGGTGGTTCTTCTTCACTGGCAAGACAAATAGAGCGCGGAGCTCCAGTCGACATTTTTGTATCAGCTAACCAAAAGTGGGTCGACCATCTCGTCAACAAAGACTCTATCCAGCCTAACGCTGTATCTTCATTCGCCAGTAACAGTTTGGTTCTGATTGCCCCAAAAGATTCTGAAGGCGCACTGGATGTAACGGATAAAGCGGCGTGGGAAGCAAACCTTAAAGGGGAGCGCTTAGCAATAGGGCAACCTGAAAGTGTGCCGGCAGGAATCTACGCTAAAGAAGCGCTCAGCGCATTAGGCGTTTGGGATGCTATCAACCGTCAATTGGCACCAACCAAAAACGTTCGCGTAGCCTTAGTCTTGGTAGAGCTAGGCGAAGCGCCCTTTGGTGTTGTGTACAAAACGGATGCGCTGGCGAGTGAAAAAGTCAGAATCGTACATAGCTTTAGTGAATCACTACACTCAAGCATCACCTATCCGATTGCTAATGTAAGTGAATCGCAAAGCGCGAATGATTTTGTCACCTATTTAAAAAGTGAAGAAGCCAAACAGATCTTAAATCGCTACGGGTTTAAATAGGGTTTATCACTTCAATTAACCTAAAACCTAAAACGCATGAGCCATGGCTCATGCTTTTTCTATTAACTCACACCAACCCGAGATTGACGACCAAGTTTATTCCTCTAGTAACGCCTCGAACCTTTCTAGCCCGCGAAGCATTTCAAAATCCGGCTCATCGGCTATCAATTCACGCATCGAACCGCTGGCTTCTACCGAGCGGATCAAGTCATCAATCGCTTGGCCTTCAGCACCTAACCGTGCATACGCACACGCTCGTTGATATAAGGCATGAGCATTTTGGTCGTCCACCTCTAGCACACGGTTACACAAGCTCATAGCCCAGTGGAATTCACTGATTTCCATTGCTGCATCAGCTTTGTAGGTTAAAGCTTCTAAATCGCCAGGACGCACTTTAAGAATCTCATCGTACACTTCAATTTTTTGCTCGGCAGTTTGTACGCTCTGAGCACGCAGCCATAAGTTATGAATTTCATTGATGATTTCAATCTCTCGGTTGTTCTCCGAAATGATTCGAGTCTTACGCTTTAAATCTCGTTCCAGATCCAAAAACTTCTTTTCATATTCTTGAGCGATCTTATTCAAGCGTTGGTCAGCCATTTGCTTAGTGTTGTGTTTAATATCTTTCAGCGATTGCCAACCAATAAGGGCGATCAATGAAGCGACCCCTGCAATAATATAGAAGAAATAGGTCACAGTAACATTTACATAATTCAAGGACTTATCGGCAACTTCCAGCTCTCGGTCGGTAATTTGAACCGTAAGGCGACGCTCAAGATCCTGTTGATCCATCCTTAAACTTTTTAACTCATCAAGAATATAGCGTTCAACCAACGGCCTATCGACGTATTCCCTTTCTGAATATTTCACATCTTCCGCCAACACATTCCACGATGGAAACAGCAGGAAACAACATAAGATGACAACTCGAAACATCGCTAAGTCCTTTTAAATAAATCTTTTTCTATTCATACCTTATATGCGATTTTGATAACAATCTAGAAGTATATTCATACATTTATTTAACATCAGACATTCAAAGCCATTCCCTCAAAAAGGGCTACTAGGTTGAGCAATTAGTGAGACTGCTTCCATGCAAACACACTTAGAAACGTTGCATTTGCAATCATTCTGATCTCTAGCTCGCATTCAACTTCAGGTTCATAATTTGTTCATCTTAGAGAAGCTGTTGATATTTTACATAGCCTAGGCAACTTAGTACTTTAGAACTAGACAACGCCTTTGCTTGCGTTCTAATGCAGTGACTTTCTGGGGGAAGAAATGACTGCTAACAAAAACGGCCCAGACGAAACTACTCGTTTGGGCCGTTCTTCATCAAATCACAATAAATATTGCTGATGATCTCGTGAAGAATACAGTAAAGACGATTTCGACAGCCTATTCATACGTATTTTCGTTGATTGCACGTGTTCAATCTTAAAATTTCAGTCCTAACTATAAGCACGGCTTCTTAGAATTCGGAAATACTGCCCTTCTCAAACTACACAATCACTTCGAGCAAGTTCTAGGCGTATGGCCTATCCCTATCATGTATTTACGAAAACGTAATGATGGTAACGTTGTATTTCTAAGACATGAGAGCAAGATCCGAAGTACAAGAAAGAGGGCATCATTTTGTAAAGCAGTACGACTCCGTTCATAAGTTTTTGGTGTCCCCGACAATCTTGGCTGTATTCAGTCTATATCGCTTAATAAGAACTCCACCACATTCCGATGCCGTTACTACAAAGGCGGTTACACGCAAGCTTAATTGTCTATGTGAAAGAGCCAAATTTGAGCAAAAAAGATGAAGAACAACTAAAACAGAAAAATGTTTTCAAGCTATGGCGTGGGTAGTTTCCGATCGGTGTCCATCAACATTCCAAACAGCAATGAGCAAACAAAATAACGTCACAGAAAGACAAATGCGTTGTCCTTGGACTCAGTTACAAAGGCGTTAGCTGCAGGGCGAGTAAAAATACCTAACTTTTCTTAATTTGTGACCCTCTGCACACCCATGGTTATTTAGTAAAAATCACTAGATGTTCAGACTACTTTTTTATATAGCGCATTTAATATGGTGAAAAATTATATTGGCGTAAATCGAATGAGCGATAAAAAAAGTATATTTCCTGAAAAGTCCATGGCCAAAGAGGCGGAAATGAAAGCAACATCAGTGACCAATTCCAATGCTGATGAAGAGACATTCTTCCCGAAAACTTCTATGGCTTACCAAAATGAAGTACAAGCATGCCGAGTAACCCCTGGCATGGGGAAAGGTTTTTTGCCTCCCTTAAAAAAATCGAGCTACCAACAAGCAACTACACAGCATAGTGCACCTACACCAACTGCTAACATAGCCCCCGAAAATATGTATTGGCCTCCATACAATTTTACTGAAGGGGAATACATCAATACTAAGGTACTACCCGACAACACGCTAAGGACGCAATTACAACATAATCACACTGAAGTGATGCTTTTAACATTAGAAGAGGCGTTTAAAGTACTACAAAGTTGGGGGTGGATGGATACTAAGGATACATGGAAGTCGATCACTACCTCTACAGGAGGGCAAGTGATGGTAAATTATGGTGTCAATGGGAAAGATGTTGTCAGCACTTCTATGATAATCGCACAGTTTAACATCCACGGTCTAAAAGCTACTAAGTTAGGTATAAAAGCAACCTTAGGAATGAAGGCAGCAGTTTCCCTAAATCACTTAGGTAATGAAATGATTTCACTTAGTGGATACTCCGGCTTGAGACGCATACTTACGGGAACAAACTACAGACTAGACAACCCTAAGATTGTACAATTAGGCATAGGAAAGTACGGCCTAGCCAATTCAATAAAATCAGGGACCGTCTTAACATTTTATGTCGCTGCTGGCTTCAGAATTCTTGACTATATACTCAATGATGAAGTCTATTTGACTACCCTGATTGGTTCCTTGGCTACTGATATTGTAAAAATTGGAATAGCTTCGTTAGTAGCAGGTATAGCTGGAACGATTGCATTAGCTGCAACATCTTTCGTTGCGGCTCATTTAGCAGCTGTTGTTGTTGTTGGTACTCTCGCAGCATTCGCACTGAATGGATTAGATGAATACTATGGAATAACACCACGGGTTATTGAGTTGCTGGAAAAAGCTCAACAAGAAGCAGTAGAAAAAGGTAGAGAGCTCCAAAGAGAAGTAAATAACGGAATACTAGACACTACGGAAATGCTTATAGAAGGTACTCTAGAGACTGGTAAAAAAGTAATCGAGGCAGAGCTAAAGCGTTTCATCAAAAGATCTATTAACGAATTAATTTTAAAGCCAATATGAATATAAAATCCTTTGTAAATAAACTTAAAAGAATTTGCACCCTCGTAGCAGGAGTCTTAATTTTTGCTGCAATTACCGTGTACGCGCTCTATATAGGATACTTAAACATCTTAGAGTTTGGGCAGCCTATCGGTGAAGTAGAAACATACTCACGATTCAATTTTTCCCTTATTCCTATGGGAATTTTTACACTTGTAATGACCATAATAAGCATATTCTATATCATTACAGGGGAACGTTGGGAAGATAGATATGGTGGGGCGTTACCGATGTCTTCATTAGCCTTCTTCGGAATTGCCTTAATTTTAACACTAATAACCCCTTCAATTTATGAGTCAAAGTATGAAAAGGCAGGGCTAAAAGCATGCTCGGGTACTCCGGTAGGTTACCTCCCTCTCTTTGCAAAGAAATATGCTGTTGAACCATCACTTTGCGGGAAATGATGACTCACTCTAGGTTGCAAATGTGGCTGTTTTGATAGCACTCCTAGCCGTCGTTAGCTTATACATCGGGATTAACAAGCTACTATCTCTTTTAAATGTAGTATCTGACATAGATGTATATTCTCGATTTAGCTTAGCAGTGATTCCGATGGATGGTACTTAGATTTCGTTGCTCGTGGCTGCCGTTTTACTTTGTAAAAAAAGAAACACGTCTCGATGACTTTTCTGGGAATGCTGTTAGCTACAGTATAATAATTCATTCATATTATGTGCATTGGTAACACTAATCACACTATCAATATACGAGTCACGCTTCGAAAAATCTGGCCTCAAAGTATGCTCTGGTGCAATGTAGGTTACCTACCTCTCTTTGCAAAGAAATATGTTATTGACCCGTTTCTTTGCAAGAAATGAATGTACATCTTCAGGTGTCCTAACATTGAACAGCGCAAAGGAGTAAAGTGCTCACGATAGCATTGTTGATTTAGCTGCGATGTTAGTCTCTGGGGCGCTCGAAACAGGCAAGGAAGTAATAGAAACCGAAGTTAAAGCGTTCGTAAAAAAATCACTAAATGAATTGATTTTGAAATCATTATGAAGCTAAAACCTGCATTAGAAAAAATTAAAAGAATATACAAGATAGCAGCAGGTACACTGCTTTTTGCTATTATGACTACCGCTTCATTTTATATGGGGTGGAACAATATCATTGAATTAGGACAACCTATTGGCGATGTCGAGGTATATTCTCGATTTGACCTTGCAGTTATTCCCATAGGCATAATTATGCTGATAATGCTCATCTTGGGTATATGCTATATAATAACAGAAGAGCGGTGGGAAGATAGGTACAGCGCAAGATTACCGCTTTCTAGTTTAGGGTTTGCTGCTTTAGCTATTCTATTAACACTTGCCACACCTTATATTTATGAGTCAAAGTATGAAAAAGCAGGACTAAAAGCATGCTCTGGTACTCCAGTAGGTTACCTCCCTCTCTATGCGAAAAAATATGCCGCTGACCCATCACTTTGCAGGAAATGAGGAAATACCCTTAGCTGCCCTAACATTGAATCAAGCAACTACAACAGTATAAATCCCCACCATAATTTAGTACCATGAGCCTATCTTTTCGATAGGTTCACGGTGTCATATGAGAGTAGTTTGCCCTGAGTGTGGCTAGAAAGCCCGCATACAAAAATCCAACCATATTTCAGCGGGTTATAACGACTTATATTGTAGTTGTAGTGACCCAGAATGCGGCCACTCTTTCGTGATGAATAACCTTCAGCCATACTCTGAGCCGTTCGGAAAAATAGCGGCAAAAGATGTAATCTAGCGTTTGAAAGGTCTTTAAAACGTTTTTAACCTACAGCATCTCTTTAGCAATCAAATGCAATAAAAACGTTTCGCGCTCAATGCTCATACCCTTTTTCGGGCTCTCGGCCATGGTCTTCTCGTTGTGTGCAATCGCATCGTGAATATTAATCCAAACCGGCTTCATGCCGTTTTTAATTTCATAATCTTCAAACGCGGTTTCACCTAGCTCGCGATCAATTTTACAGGTGTAGCAGTACGAAATCATATGGACAATGTCTGCATCGTCTTTGTACCAAGGGCGGAATTCTTCAAAGATACCAAATGGCTTAATGCTGTGAATATTCTGCGCACCAGTCTCTTCTTCAAGTTCGCGCACCATACCAGCAATGACATCTTCACCCTCATCTAAACCACCACCTGGGATAGTGTAATCATGATAACGCTGCGTATAAAGCATCAAGATATTTTCGCCATCAAGCACGATCGCTCTCGCCGCGTTACGCTTGTACACGGACTTATCATCTAGATGATCAATATCTGGGTGAACAGTGGTTTTTAGGTGTCTCATAATGCATCAATATCTGTAATTTTTGCGCATGGTAACACACTCAAACGGGAATTGAGCGCAACAAAAAGCCCCGCTTCATTCGCAGGGCTTACACTATTTTCCAAAAGAGTTCCCAGTGGCAATCATCAATGGCTATTAGTCATTAACCGTCTGCGGTGATGGCTTCAATAAGCTCTTGCTCAACCTTACCTGCATCTGGCGTAGGAATTTGACACGTTCCCGCGGCGTTATGACCGCCGCCACCATATTTAAGCATTAGCTCACCAACATTCGTTTTTGAGCCACGATCAAAGATGGATTTGCCCGTTGCGAAAACAATGTTCTGCTTTTGAAAGCCCCACATTTTGTGGATTGAAATATTACACTCAGGGAACAACGCATAGATCATAAAGCGGTTGCCAGCGTAGATGGTGTCCTCTTCCACGAGATCTAGCACAACCAAGTTCTTATGAACGGTTGCGCAACGTTTTACTTGTTCTTTAAATTTAGCTTCATGATCGCGGTATAGGTCGATTCGTTCTTTTACATCTGGTAGCGCTAAAATTTCTTCGATCGTGTGGTTCTTACAGTAATCGATAAGATCCATCATTAGTGCATAGTTAGAAATGCGGAATTCACGGAAGCGGCCTAAACCAGTCCTTGCGTCCATTAAAAAGTTCAATAGGTTCCAGTCTTTAGAATCCAATACTTCATCACGGTTAAATTGTGCTGAGTCACCTTTGTCGACGGCTTCCATCATTTCTTCCCATTCAACAGGGAAAGTATCTGTGCCACCATAGTAATCCCAAACTACTCTTGCTGCCGATGGTGCATCAGGATCAATGACGTGATTTGGACGCTCACCGCTATTACGAATGGTTTCAGATAGGTGGTGATCAAACGTTAAATGAGAGTCAGCCACGTAAGGTAGGTTCGTTACGATATCGTTGGGAGTAATCTCGACCTTGCCATCTTGCATATCTTTTGGATGAACAAACTTAATATCGTCAATTTCGAACTTTTGCTTTAGTAGCACCGCACACACTAGTCCATCAAAATCGCTGCGCGTTACTAATCGGTATTTTTGGTCTGACATTTTAATTCCTTTGCCATATAACGTTTTAAGTAAAGATAACCGCATAGAATACTTGCAATCAAGAGATGATTCACAGGCTTCAAGCACCTTCATGTTTAAGCTTGATCTAAAGCTCAAAATTTACCTAAACATGTGTAAATAATAGTCTGAATCAATCTCTTGACCAAGTTCACACACCATTTTGTTAAATCTAAAATATACTGATTTCATATGTCACCCAATATTCACTTAGGAGAAAGTATGAAATCAATCGGGTTACTGATGGCTGCAAGCATGGTTTTAGCAGGCTGTGCCAATGAATACTCTGAATACAGTGAGAAAGAGCGCGTTTCTATGGCCAACCCTGCGGCAGTATATTGCGTACAACAAGACGGTGAACTAGAGACGGTTACTGAAAACAAACAACGTGTCACTTACTGCGTATTTTCAGACGACCAACGTATCGAACAGTGGGAATATTTCCGCAACAACCACAAAGAAGAGTCAAGCTCATAACCAGTTTGTCTAACTAGTTAAATTTCTTATCATATTTTTCTCGTTCTATATTCTGCACCTAGGATTCATGCTGAATATAGAGTGAGAACTCAATTGTACAGTGTTCCTTTCCTGACATTCCTCTGACATTTCTCTCGAAACCAAATATAGAATGTGACATAAATCACACTAATTTATAAGTCACACTGATAATGAAGAGCCAACCAAACTCGGAAACACGTAGCCAAATGTCCATCGAGCTACCTGAATTTACGCTGTCGCAATCTACTTCTAAAGTCATTTTCAAACGCTGTCAGACAGCTTTAGTTGTGATGGCAATCGGTCTTATCGTGAATTTGGCGATCCGCATCGACTTCGTGCTTTTAAGTGGTTCGATCGGTGAAACGTCTGTCACTGAGATGCTGCAGCAATTCTTATTGGCTGTAAGCTCTTTATCTTTTGCCTACCTAGCGCGAGAGAAAAGCGAGATAAAACACGCCGCCACTCTAATTAGTGCCTTCTTTGCAGTGTTATTTATCCGCGAACTAGACCATTGGTTTGACCAAATCGTACATGGTGCTTGGGTATATCCAGCTGTTCTTATCGCAGGGTCCGCTATTTTTTATGCGTGTAAAAATGGGAAGAAAACACTCGACCAATTAGCATTAATTTTAGCTTCTCCGCACATGAACTTACTGATTACTGGTGTCATGTTACTGCTAGTATTTTCACGCTTATTTGGCATGGGAAGTTTTTGGCAAGGTGTAATGGACGAGCACTACATTCGCAATGTTAAAAACATAGCCGAAGAAGGGACGGAACTGCTTAGCTACTGTCTGATCGCATTTGCGGCTATTAAAACCGTACTAGGTTTAACCAAAAAGAAAGCTTAGTTTCACTAGCGCCACCAGCGGTGCTCTAAGCTCACCTCAGGATCTAAGTATCGATTAAGAAAAGTCAGGTTGGTATCTAGCAAAGCTAAATACTCCCTGACTTTTTCAATTGGTGTGCCTGCTGGGGTTTGTTCAATACAAGCTTTGAGAACGGGTAACAGAGGAGTGACGAGAGCAAAAGACGTATCCACGCCCTTGCTTGAATCCAAAAGCTCACCCACTCGTTTCAGTGCTTGCAACGACGTACTCGCGGGTACTTCTCTAACAGAATGTAACTCCCGCTCAAAAGCACCTACGGAAACACCTTCCAAATACACTCGGTAAGTAGTTAGCTCATCCATAAGCAGAAACAATTGCCCCTGCACCGTTTGATGAGGGTACGCCACCGCTATATGCTGAGCCACCTCTCGCTGAATGTCTAATTCAACACCCAATAGGCTGCACTTCTCAATCAATACTCTCAACAGCCCTTGCTCGTCCATCAAATCCTGAATATCGAAGATTCGTTGTAAGTGGTAGTCATTGGAAACAAAGGTCACCGTTATCGACTGACCTTTTTGAAACAGCTGACTTTCAATCAGTGCTCTGGCCACATTTTGAATGTTTTCTACGGTATTCGTAGATTCTTGTTCTAAGATCACTGCCGATAGCTCGAATGGCGTAGCTAACGTGGATTCCAATTCACGAAAATACTCATGCATCATTTGTGCTTCTGACACGTTTTGACCAGCAGTAACACCACCACAAAATGCGACCGCGGTTTGTTGAAGGTTATCATGACGTTTCAAATATCGATGTAACGCTTCAACTCGACTTGAGCCTTCTTTGGTCAATAAATTGTTGTTTAGCCTTTTTCCTAGAACAATCAGGATGTGATTTGTGCTCATTTAATGCTCAAGTCTCGTTTTCAATATTGAATAAAGTGAATTATGTATACAATTTAAATTATCGAAAGTATTTTAGGCTTCGTACCTTTTAAGTGTGTCGCACTATCGCTCTCATTAAGCGACAAATCACTTAATTGACGTATGTAGCCAGTCTTAAACTCACATAGATGAGCCAGACGATAAACGAATCTATCGAGATGGTCACACCGTTTTACTGCCTCGATCGACTATATAACTATTGAATAGCTTGCTCAGCAAGCATGCCTGCACAGGAAGTAATTATGCTGTCTATCTTTGATATCTACAAAATCGGCGTCGGCCCATCCAGTTCCCATACGAACGGGCCAATGATTGCGGGGTTTAACTTTACTCAAATCATTCAACCGCAATTAAGCGACGTCGCGCGAATCCAAATTGATCTCTATGGTTCATTATCACTGACCGGTAAAGGTCACCATACTGATAGAGCCACTATTTTAGGCCTGCTTGGTAATCGCCCTGACACCATCAAGATTTCTAGCGCTAATCTCGCAATGAAAAAAGCGGTAGAGGAAAAGCGCCTAGCGATCAGCGGTGTCCACGAAGTGACATTCGATGTAGATACCGACATGCTGTTCCACGACACCAATTTACCACTTCATGAAAACGGAATGACAATTTCCGCGTTCGACGCGGCTGGAAACCAATTGGCCATTGAAACGTATTACTCAATTGGTGGTGGTTTCATTGCAACGGCTGATGAGTTAGAGAATGGTAAGCAATCAGAAGAAGTGAGCGTGGAATTCCCATTCACATCTGCTGAGCAATTTTTAGAAACGGCGGAAAAGCATGGCCTAAGCTTAGGCGGTTTGGTATTGCGTAATGAAGTGTCTTTCCAAGACATGGATATCATTGATCAAAAAACAGAACAAATTTGGAAAGTCATGTCGCTGTGTATGCAACGCGGCTTCGACACCGAAGGTATCTTGGAAGGTGGACTAGAAGTAACCCGACGTGCGCCTGCTCTACTGAAAAAACTAGAAGCTAACGCAGCTGTAGAAAGCGATCCAATGGAAATTATGGATTGGATCAACCTATTCGCTTTTGCGGTTAGTGAAGAAAACGCCGCCGGCGGACAAGTGGTGACGTCACCGACCAACGGTGCGGCTGGTGTTATCCCTGCTGTGCTAATGTACTACCACAGATTCATCAAAGAGCTCGACACTAAACAGCTAAAAGACTTCTTAGCCGTGTCTGGCGCAATTGGTATTTTATACAAGACTAACGCATCTATCTCTGGCGCTGAGGTTGGCTGTCAAGGTGAGGTAGGCGTTTCGTCTTCAATGGCGGCGGCGGGCTTAACCGCTCTTCGCGGCGGTAGCAACGAACAGATTTGTATTGCGGCAGAGATTGCGATGGAACACTCTCTGGGCATGACTTGTGACCCAATTGGTGGACTAGTACAAGTACCGTGTATCGAGCGTAACGCTATGGGTGCAATGAAGGCGATCAATGCATCTAGAATGGCTCTGAAGCGTACTAGTAAGTGTCTTATCTCTTTAGATAAAGTGATCGAGACCATGTACCAAACAGGTAAAGATATGAACAAAAAGTACCGCGAAACATCACTGGGTGGATTAGCAGTCATTCATATCGCACCGCCTTGTGAGTAAACTTCAGTAAGCATCTGTTATCTCAGATAAAATGACGATTGGGTTATCTGATAGTTGTAGATAAATAAAGTCAGCATTTTTGCTGACTTTATTCTTGATGACGCCTTAAGATTTCCTGATACCGACCATTGGCTTTAATTTCGGCTAAACCTTGGTTGAACGCTCCTATCAACTCATAGGCTCTTGGGTTTTCTAAGCCGATTGCGATGTACAAAGGGTTCACAGAAACACTCGGCGAAAAGAAGTCATACATGTTTTTGTCTATCTTCATACTGCCCAAGGTGTATTTGGCAACTCTCTCATTAGAGATAATCGCATCCACCCGCTTTGTCTGTAATCGGCGAATACTCTGCTCTAAACTGTCCCCTTCTACTCGCTCAAACTGAGTCGAAATCAAAAAGGCCTGATCGTAAGCATAATCGGTGATCGTACCTACCGATAACCCACTTAAACTGGGCAAACCGGTATAAGTCAACTGATCTTCTTTGGCCGCTATGATCACTTGCTTCGAGTCTAAATAACTGTCACTAAAAAGCAGCTTTTCAGCGCGTTTATCGGTGTACCAAACCGCAATCAACGCATCCGTCCGTGCTCGCATCACTTCTTTCATCGCGCGTGACCACGGTTTGATTTGCAATTCCATTGTGTAACCTTGGCTTTCAAAGGCCTCTTCTACGATATCGACAATCACTCCATGAGGTGGCTTTCCATCATGAATAAAGGGCGGCCAAACACTTTGAGCCGCAGTCAATGTCGAAGCATGCACGCTCACTAAGGCCATGCACATCACCAAAATTGAAACACAACTGAATATCTTCACTGCACCTCCACGTTGAGAGCCTTATCTTAGTGTAGTCGACAACATCAATCTGCCCACGTAACACTCACTATCTCAATCTAAGTTTGCACTTATCATTCATTAGAAAAATGAATCTAGGCCATTAGAAATGGTTCATTGAATGATGTTTGATCTGGGATAAATGTTTCAGTTTATGTCTTGCTGATAATGATATTATAATTAGGTTATTACACTAGAGTTAAACCAATAAGTGAGAATAAAATAATGTGGAATAGATTAAACAAATCGATGATGTTCTGCCAAATGATGTTTGGGTTATCATTTTATGGCGTAATGGTAATCCTCACACGTTTCTTCCTAGAAGAGCTTAATTACAATGAAGCCGACACAATGATGGTCGTGGGTGCTTTCTCAGCAATCGGACCATTATTTGCTATCGCTGGCGGCTTTATTGCAGATAAGTTCTTGGGCGCATACCGTTCACTAACGATCGCGTACTTAGGCTTTGCCAGTGGCTATGTCCTGCTTGTACTAGGCGCTTCGGCAACGAATGTCCCGATGGCGTTATGCGGTATTGCTTTAGCAAGTTACGCACGTGGTTTGATGTCCCCTTCTTACCCAAGTCTTTACAAACGCACGTTCAAAACTCAAGAAGACTTTGAAAACTGCTACCCAGTAAACTACTCGGTGAATAACATTGGTGCTTTCCTTGGCCAATATTTATTCCCGATGCTAGTACTGGTCGTTGGTTTCCACGGTGGTTTCATGCTTTCTGGCGTTCTTGCCGGTGCAGCATTGTTCACTTTAATCACATTCCGTAAGGGCTTAGTTGAAGTGGCGTCTGATGTCGATCAAGCACCAGTAAGCACGAAAAACTGGATCGCATTTCTAGCGCTATCTGCTTCAATGATCGGTTTGGTATTCTTCATGTTTTCTAACATGGATATCGGTCAAAACATTGTTTACGCAATCGGTGCGGCAGCGATCATTTACTTCATTTCTTTAATGATCAAATCAAAGAAATCAGATGCGCTTAAAATGGGCACTATCCTGATCATCACCTTCCTAACCACATGTTTCTTCGTGTACTACGGCCAGATGATGACATCAATGAACATGGTGGCGATCAATACCATGCGTGGCGATCTATTTGGTTTTATCCCAGTGGCTCCTGAAGCGGCAATGGCGATGAACCCACTATGGTGTATGGTCGCAGGTCCAGTTATTGCTGGTTTCTTCTCTAGTTTAGAAAAACGCAACGTAAACTTTTCTACTGCGACAAAAGTAGGTTTCTCATTCATCCTAACGGCGATTGCATTCGGTATCCTAACCATGGCGGTGACTACGGTGGGTGAAGATGTGCTCATTCGTCCTGAAGTGTTCCTAGCAATCCACTTCTTCCAAGCATTTGCAGAAGTGATCGTGGGATCTATGGTAGTAGCATTTATCTTGTCTGTTGCGCCTAAGCACATTGAAAACTTCTCAGTAAGCTTATTCTCTGTCGCAATCGCACTAAGTGGCATCGTTGGTGCCGTATTCTCTACTTCGATTGCATTAGAGAAAGGCCAAGAGATCACACAAGAAATCGTTCAAACTGTCTACGGCGATTACTTCCAACTACTAACAGTGCTTGCGGTAGTCATGGTTGCAGTGGCAATGGCGGCATCTTGGTTAATCCGTAAGATGCTAGACGCAGCTAAACAAGATGAAGCTGCCGACTTAGTAGAAGCGAACAGCTAATCGATTCAAACTAGCAGAGCAATAGCAAAACGCCCTAACTCCAGTTGGATTAGGGCGTTTTTGTATGCAACGGTTCGCTAGCCGGCTAGTTAGTAGTTAGCCCACCAGCGACCCCGAAAAATAGTCAAGACTTTAAACTGGCTGAACTCAATTGCAGCATCTTATTCTTCCGCTTTAACGACTTGGTTTCGCCCACTGTTCTTAGCTTGATACATAGCTTTGTCTACTCGCTTAAACCATGCGTTTTTCGTTTCATCGACCTGTAATTGCGCTACTCCAAAGCTCGCGGTACATCTAAAATCAGGATGGAATTCGTGGCACTCAAACATCACCCTAATTTTTTCTGCAAGCATATACGCGTTGTCTATCGGAGTTCCTGGGCATACGATCAAAAACTCCTCTCCTCCCCAGCGGCCGCAGGTATCGACTCCTCGGGTATTATTTTCGAGCAACCTTGCAACGCTCACCAGAACTTCGTCACCAATGTCATGGCCAAATTGATCATTGATACGCTTAAATTTATCGATATCCAACAGGATAATTGAGATAACACGAGGCGTTGCTTTGAAGTTATGGATCTCCACATCCAGTAACCGATCCAAATACATCCTATTTGATAGATGGGTTAAGTGGTCAGTATTAGACAGCTTCTCCAATAAATTGGCTTTTTCTTGGGTCAATTGCTGACGAGTTTCAGTTTGGATCAAATCACGAGTCCGATACTCCAACTCTTTACTCAATTTATTGAAGTGATCACCGAGCTCATCAATCTCTTTGATGTTACTGCTCTCCACTTGATTGACCGTCAGGAAGTTGCCCGTTGTCGCGGTTAAGGTCGACAAACGTTCGAGTGGCGTTGCGATGCGACCACCAAGCTCTTTGGCTTGTAACTTCACATGAATAAAGAACAACACATAAAAAACAATCATAGCGATGATCGCCATCGCACCTATTTGAACCGTAATGTCTTCCAATTTGGTCACGGGTTCATTCAATAAACTGGCATCAACGATTGCCATTACCTGCCAGCCCGTCACCGCCACTTGCCCTCGCGTGATCAAATATTCTTTGTCATTAACATGAATCGTCGCAGAAGTTTGTTGACTCGAAATAATACGCTCTAAATGCCCTCTGAATTCCGCGTTGGGTAAAGCGCTAATATTAAACTCTTCCGGTTTATACACGGTTTCATTAATTTTTCGACTGTAGTTGTGCGTACTTAATTCATCTAAACCGGTAAGCTTCTCAATCTCAGGGGCCATCGCCAGAATAACTCCATCTTGATCCACCAAAAAGCCGCTGGCTCCCCACGGTAAATTGAGTTCCAAAATATCGTTGATGAATGAGGCTATCGGAATATCGACCCCACTCACCCCTTCCAGAAAGTTGTCGCTGTAAATCGGCACAATGCACGACACTAACCAGCCTTGACCGGCCGGATCTAAATACGCTTTTGTCCAAACAGGTGATCGTTCAGGATTGTGCTTGGCATCCGCCAGATAGTAGAAATTGTAATCCTGCATTTTCAGCGTGGAGCCGAACACAGCCGATACGTTATCAATGTACGGATACAACTGATTCATGTTGTCCCAGCTATTGAAGTAGGCTTGAACAATGATTGGGTTGTATTCGACAATTGATTTCAATAACGGATCGATGAGTTGAGAACGCTGAATCTTATCCAACTGCTCGCTGCCAATTATCGTATCGGAAGAGTAATAATAAGAGCTACTGCCATTAAGCTTAGGCGTGTAATAACTCCCGTTATTGTGTTTAATCAGCTCCAATTGATTGTGTTTAGGCAGTGCTTGCTGAGGTAATGAAAAAACCTGTTGCTGAACCGATTGCAGCAACTGAGCTGTATGAGCAATTTCCCCTAGCTGGGCATCGATACTTTCTATGTGCTTGTTGGTCAATAACGATAGGTTTTGATTGGCTTCATCCACCAAGGTTTTCTGGTATTGGTTGGCGACAAAACCTGTCACCGAAAAATATAAAACGAGCAAAGCGAGCTCAATCACCAATAAAGGCAGCATTGAGGAAAACAGAAAACGATTATGTATTAACTGATAGACAGTCTTTAACTTGTCTCGTTTTTCTCCCATTTTAGCCTCTCACCTAGCCCCAACATTATTAAGTTTAAGCAAGATCCAAGCTTCCGCCAAAGCACCGTTCGCGAAAGCGAAGGCTATTCTAGAAAACCATTACATTTATCAAGGTGATAGATAAGTCAAAATCAACAAGATTTATTGATACTTATGAAGCAAACGACCGACCATAGACGTAAATTTAAGTAAATGATAAGTATTAGCATTGAGGGTCATGCCTTTCACAGCTATTATGAAAGCGTTAAAAGAAATAGAGAGTAAACAGATGAGCAAACCAACGCCCCTGACACTTACGGTCCTTAGCACCACGACTATCACACCTAACATGCAACGTATCGTGTTCACTGGAGAAGGGCTTAAAAACTTTCCAACTCACTGCGCGGGTGGCTATGTAAAATTGCTGTTTACTCCTTCTGGAAGTACCGACTTAAGCACACTCAGCAGCGAAGAAAAGCCAGTAATGCGTACTTACACGATTCGTGACTTTGACCTAGGAAAGTGCCAGTTAGAAATCGATTTTGTACGCCATATAACGAAAGATCTACAATGCGGATTCGCTGCTCGTTGGGCCATGAACGCACAGGTCGGTGACACGGTATCAATTGCTGGCCCAGGGCTTATCCAAGGGCTGAATTTAGAAGCAGATTGGTTCTTCTTAACTGCAGACATGACGTCCCTTCCCGCTCTTTCTGCCAAATTACGTAGCTTGCCTTCTAATGCAGTTGGCCATGCCATTATCCACATCACTTCAGAGCAAGATAAACAAGCTTTGGCTGCGCCAGAAGGGCTTAGAGTTCAATGGGTAGTCGAAGGCGAATCAGAGATGACGTTAGCAGAGGCCGCTCGTGAAGTAGAATGGTTATCAGGCCAAGTTTCAGTATGGTGTGCTTGCGAATTCGATTCAATGCGTCAGCTACGCCAATATTTCAGAAATGAAAAAGAAGTCGAAAAAAACAATATCTACATCAGTAGTTACTGGAAGCGTGGTGTGACTGAAGATGGACACAAAGTCATTAAACGCGAAGATGCGAACCTAGCAGACGCATAATCATATCTTGCCCTTATTGTTAAACAGTAAGGGCAAATTCCTTATCCTTAAATACTTTCGCCTACTTCGATTTGATACCCCAAATCCAACTTAGCCTGCCAATCGGATTTCCCTTTCAATCGAGCGACAATTTCCTGCGCGGCCACCAAACCGATCTGTTCACGCGGCGTAACCACAGTTGCTAATCTTGGTGTCATGGCTAAGGTAATATCGTGACCGTGGAAACCTGCAATCGCCATATCTTGTGGCACTTGAATACCGCGGCGAACACATTCGTAAAATGCGCCAATTGCTAAGTCATCGTTAGTACAAAAAATGCCGTTCGCTTCCGGATGAGTGTCTAGCAACTCACCAAGCAATTTAGCCCCCAAAGTAAAGGACGATGCCGCTTCGGTTTGCAATGTCATTGGTTCTGCGTTCGCTTCTTCCATTGCATGCTGATAGCCCGCCATTTTCAAACGAGTACGCTCATCCATTCGAGCGGCAAGATAAGCGATATTCTTCCGCCCTCGCTTCAACATGGTTTTGGTCATGTCTCGCGCAGCTTCAAAGTTATCAAAACCCACGGCTTGCTCGATTCTTGGGGAAACGGAATCCATGATTTCAATTACTGGAATCGACGCGGTTTGCAGCATTTTTCTAGCTCGGTCTGAATGCACATTCTCCGACAAAATGATCGCATCCACATTGTAAGACAACAAAGACGCAATGCTTTGCTCTTCGAGTTCTGCACTATAGCCGTAGTGGGCAATCATGGTTTGATAACCAGCAGGACCTGTCACTTGCTCAATCCCACGGATCACTTCTGCGAATACTTGGTTAGTTAAAGAGGGAACCAACACACCAATCGCATTGCTTTTGGCGTTCGACAGAATGTCTGGAGCGCGGTTTGGAATGTATCCGAGCTCTTCAACCGCTGAAGTAATCTTATCTCTTAACGCGTCAGACACTTGTGAAGGGTCACGAAGGCAGCGACTGACTGTCATTTTGGTTACACCAACTAAATCGGCGATGTCTTGTAGGGTAGGACGTTTCTTCTTGTTTACCATATTGCTGTTCTGATTATTATGTATGGGTTAGTAATGTTACTGGTAACATCTTATCTCAGTGGCTCGCTTTTTGTAGTCTATTGTTTGTAATTTTTGATGATCCGCTCAAACAATAACGCCCTCTAAATTGAGGGCGTTATTCAGTATCAGTTATAGCTTAATTTGCGTTCTAGGATTTTGACTCCACATGATGTGAAACTTGTCCGCTTCTGGTTCATCAATACGCGAATAGGTATGTGAACCAAAGAAATCACGTTGAGCTTGCAGTAGGTTTGCTGGCAGTACTTCACAGCGCAATGAATCAAAATAGCTTAATGCTGAGCTGATACCCGGCATTGGCACTCCATACAGAGCCGAATTTGCTACCGCGATTCGCCATGCCAGTTCGCGCTCTTGCACCTGCTCGATGAAGGTTTCATCAAAGAGTAAATTCTGCAGCGCATCGTTATTCTGATAAGCCGTCGTAATACTTTGCAGGAAGATAGCTCGAATAATGCACCCCGCTCGCCAAATCTTCGCGATCTTAGTGAAATCTAACTGCCAACCTTCTTTCTCAGAAGCGGTTTTCAGTAGATCAAAGCCTTGAGCGTAAACCGACAGCTTCGCGCAATATAACGCATCGTGTAGCTCTGCTATTGCTTCATGCTTGTCGAGCTGGCGAGAGTCTGCAATCTTACCTTTAAGTAATTGGCTCCCCTGCTGACGCTGCGCTTTCTGCCCGCTCATTGCTCTCGCATAAACGGCCTGTGCGATCGTTGGCGTTGGGCAGCCTTCTTGCAGGCTGTTAACTGCCGTCCATAAGCCTGTACCTTTTTGCCCAGCTGTATCGAGCACCACTTCAACAAAAGGCTTGCCAGTTTGCGGATCGTCTTGCTGAAGAATATCAGCGCTGATTTCCATCAAGTAACTGTTCAGTACCCCTTGATTCCACTGCGCGAATACTTCGCCTATTTCTTGCGCTGGCATCTCAAGTACATCGCGCATGAAATGGTACACTTCGCAGATAAGTTGCATGTCCGCGTATTCAATACCGTTGTGCACCATTTTGACATAGTGCCCAGAACCAGCAGGCCCAACGTAAGCAGCACACGCTTCACCCGCTTCAAACTGACCAACAGGTAAACCGTTCGCGTCCACTTTCGCAGCAATCGCTTCCCACATTGGCTTAACATATTGCCATGCAGATTGATCGCCACTAGCCATCAATGCAGGGCCCACACGAGCGCCTTCTTCACCGCCAGAGACTGCGGTGCTAAAAAAACGTAACTTGTTTTTATAACGAAGTTCACGCGCTTCAGTATCGGTCCATAAGCTATTGCCGGTATCGATAACGATGTCATCACTTTCTAAACCCGCTTCTAACAAGCTTTCCACGACAACGTCAACAGGCTTACCAGCTGGCACAGACAAAGCAATAACGCGTGGCTTAGCCAATGTGCTCAATAAGTCGCTCAGATCAGATGCTGCAGTGAAAGCGCCTTTAGAGTTGCCACCTTCTGACCCACTTGATTTAAGAGAATCCGCTTCGTGTTGAGCGCGATGGATATTGTCTTGGTTTAAATCGTAACCGGCTACGTCAAACCCATTGTCCAACAGGTTAAGTGCTAGGCTTTTCCCCATCACACCTAAGCCAATCATCGCGATATGATGCGTATTTTGCGCGCTCATTATTTAATATCCTTTTTTAGCAGGGCTAGTGCACTCTCTACTACTTGCTCGACATCTTGTGCAATATCGATAAACAAAGCTTCATCTTCTTGAGGCTCCACTAATGCTTCGAATTGGCTTTTCAGCATTTGCTCACCGTTGAAGTAATGATTTTCACGATTCTTATGGCGATTCCAGATCGTATCGAAACTGCCCTGTAAGTACACAATCACCAGCTCTTCATTATTTTTTCTCAGAGTCTCTCGGTATTGTGGTTTTAAGGCCGAACAAGCAATCACCGCACTTGGTTGGCTGATAAACTGTTGGTTCAATGTTTCCAACCAGCCCTGACGATCTTCGTCTGTCAAAGGGATACCTTGGCGCATTTTCTCTACGTTTGTTTCTGGGTGAAAATCATCACCATCAAAAAACTGTAGATCCAAAGCTTTAGCGATACGGCTACCAATCAAGCTTTTACCGCAGCCCGATACGCCCATTACTAATATTTTTTTACTTTTCATAAGACGAGACTTTCCTTAGCCCCAACTTTCACTGGGGCTGACAATCTATTGTGTATATGGTCTAACTCAGTAACTGGGAGTCGTTACTTCTCCTGCATGCCTATTGCCACCAAAGGGCTAGCTGCGGGAACATGATGACTAAAGAAAGAACCAAAACTTGTAAACCGATGAATGGCAATAGTGAAGTAAAGATTTCACCTAAGCTGATGTCTTTTGGCGCTACCGATTTCAGGTAGAAAGCCGCTGGACCGAAAGGTGGTGACAAGAAAGACACCTGCATGTTCAAGCAGAACACCACACCGAACCAAATTGGGTCGTAACCTAAGCTAATAATGATTGGTACAAAGATAGGCATGGTTAGCAGTGCGACACCAACCCAGTCAAGGAACATACCCAATACCAGTAGAATCACCATCATGATGAGCAGAGTCGCTAATGCGCTGCCGCCACTTAGAGCAAGAATGGTTTCTTCAACGAAATCAATACCGCCCATTAGGTTGTAAATACCAACCAATGCACTTGCGCCAATACCGATCCACATGATCATGCCACAAGTTTTCATGGTGGCTACGGCACTGTCTTTTAGCATCGACCAAGACATTTCTTTGCGAATCACTGCACTGATCATAATGCCCACAACACCCAGTGCTGACGCTTCAGTTACAGATGCCACACCTGTGTAGATACTGCCCAGAACGGTTGCAACAGAAAGTAGCGGGAAGAACAGCGCTTTAAAATAGCTCGGCTGATTGGCAAGATCTTCTTCTAGCTCATCATCACTTGGGATTGGCGCTAACGCCGGGTTTAACTTACAACGAATTAATACATAAGCGATGTAGCAGCCAGCCAAGATAAACGCTGGTAAGAAAGAGGCTTTAAACAAGTCACCGATTGAAACACTTGCCGTCATGCCGTAGATAATCAAAACGATACTTGGCGGTAGCATGGTACCTAATGCGCCACCCGCACAAGTGGTACCGATAGCGAGCTTACGGTCGTAACCCAAGCGCAGCATTTGTGGCAGGGCAAGAATACCAAGTAGAACGGTTTCACCGCCGATAACGCCAGACATAGACGCTAGCAATACCGCGACCAATAGCGTTTGCACCGCAACGCCACCGCGAACTCGGCGACCCACAGACTTCATCGCGTCAAACAAGTCACGTGCAATACCAGAACGGTCAAGCAATGCCGCCATTAAAACAAACATCGGGATAGCGAGGAAAATGTAGCCCGAAGAAAAACTGTACATACGGCTCGCGATAAGTGGCAGTGCATCCACACCAAACCAACCGAGCGTAAAGAAGATGGCAACAAAGCCAGTTACAAAGGCTAATTGCATGCCGGTTAACAGTAAACCGATCATCATAGCCAGCATGAGTAAACTACCCCATGCGATTCCCATTGAAGATAAATCAAACATCGTTATTCTTCCTTAGGCCTTGAATTTCTTGGATAAGATGTAAAATAAATTGAACCACGAGTACGCAAAGCGTAACGAAAATAATGCCTTTCAATAATGCTGGGAAAGGAGGGTTTAATGACGAGCCTGATGTTTCAAGCCTAAACTCACCCCACGGGGTAAACCATGCCCCTTCCGCCATGACATACGCGGCGTAAGCCATCATGCCCGCAAAAGCCAATCCAACAACGTGGTGAACAAGGTTTAAGTAACGACGAGTACGGTTAGAAACGTAATCGTAGATAAGAACAACACGCACGTGCTTATTGTTCGCAAAAGAATAAATACCGCCAAAGACAAACAGAGCCCCTCCTATGAAAGATGCTGTTTCGTGAACCCATGTGGTAGGAGAATCAAATACGTAGCGCATTAACACTTCGTAAAACGAAATCACAACTGTGATGATAAAAAGTAAGCTAAGAGCATTGCCCAACTTCAAAATCCACTTGTCGAGTAGATTCCTAGGTTGCTCTTCTGGCTCAACAGGAGCGTGGGGAGTGTTGTCATTCATACCGCTAATATCCCAAAGGAAATAGAGGGCGAAAACCGCCCTCTTAGTCGTATCTCTATCTTAGTTATTATTTAAAGCTTCGAGATAACCATGTTGTGTTGATAATAAAACTTAAAGTAGGCCGTTAGCTTCTAGGAAGTTAGTTACTGAGTCGTATACTTTCTTCGCACTTGGTGAACGCTCAGCGAATACTTTCCATTGGCCTTTTGCGATTTCACGGAACTTCTTACGCTCTTCTTGTGACCAATCGTGGATTGTGATTTCTGGGTTTGCTTGCGCTTCTTTCACTGCTGCTTGGTCTGCAATCTTAAGCTGTGTCGTCATGTCGTAAGAGAAATCACGAACCGACGTTTGCAGCATAACTTGTAGATCTTCAGGCATCTTGTCCCACTTCTTCTGGCTGATTGAAATATCAATCAGTGGCAGTGAGTGGAAACCTGGGTGAATTGGATGGTGAGCAACGTCGTTCATGCCCGCTTTTTGGTTAGTAGAAAATACCGTGTAGTCAGCAGCGTCAATTACGCCTTTGCTTAGGCCAGTAAATACTTCAGAGCCCGGTAGGTTTACTGGAGTCGCGCCTGCTGCTGCAAATACTTGTTGAACTAGGCCTTCAGGAGCACGCAGTTTCAGACCCTTTAGATCTTCAACAGAATCGATTGGCTTTTTAGAAATGAATGCTTCTACACCAGTCGTTGATGCGCCGATGAATTTCACGCCGTATGGTGCGTAAAGCTCAGTCATTAGCTCGTTACCGCCACCGTAGTTCATGTATTGAAGTAGCTCTGTCGTATCAGACCAAGCACCAACCATGTTACCGATTAGGCCGAACGCTGGATCTTTACCAGAGAAGTAACCCGTTGCCGTTACGTGACCATCTAGGATGCCCATTTTGATAGCGCCTAGAGTTTCCGTGTGCTTAACCACTGCACCTACAGGTAGTAGATCGATGTCGATACGACCATTAGACATTTTCTCAACGCGCTCGGCCCAGTTTTGCTGAACTTTGTAGTTCAAATCACCAGAAGGATCTGAAGATTGAATCTTAAGTTTAAAGTCTGCAGCAAGTGCTGAAGCTGAAAAGAGGCCAGTAATCGTGGCAGCGATAAGCGTTTTAGTCATAGCTTTCATCGGGGTATCCTTATGAGTTTCACAGAGTCCGGCTTGTTGTTATATGTTACCGGTAACGTTGAGGGCAATGTTACCGGTAACTTTACGTAACTGTCCATGAGACAGATCACATCTTTAACATAGGTGAAAACAGAACTATCAATAAAGATTAAGCGTGAACAAAGTCACAAAAACAGGATACCATACTTATATTTAAGTACTTTAAATCAAAGAGATAACCAATCCGAATAAAATTAGAACAACGCCTACGCCCCGTGTTGCGTGCCACTTTTCCTTCAAAAAGTAGATCCCCATCACAACACCAAAAATGATGCTTACCTGACGAAGTGCCACCACTAGGCTGACATTTTCAGTCATTGTCATTGCAAATAACACCAAGCCGTATGTCGCCGCCATCATCACCCCAGCGGCAGCGGCTCGCTTGCGAAGTAGCCAAGCATTTTTAAACTCAACACGCTGATTACTGACCAGCAGCCACAAACTTAAAGGGACCACGATTGCCCAAAACTGCATGCCTAAATAGAAAATAGAAGAATGCTTATTAGTAATCGCAAGGTTCTGAATTTGATCCAAAATGATCAACGATTCTTTATCGATAATCGAATAACCAGTCGTGCCAATGGCCGCTACTAGCGCCCACAATACCCCTAAGTTTAAATAGGCCTTGATTCTCAGATCTTGAAAACTTTTCAAGGGAACAAACAAGCAACCTAAAGTAATCAGCGAGAACCCAAACCATTGATTGGTTGACAGATCATAACCAAGAGCAACCGTGCCAGCTCCGACCATAAGTACTGGCAATGCCCTTGCCATAGGGTAGATTACCCCGATGTCCGCTTGTTTATACGCGACCCCTAACCCAATTAAATACACAATCTGACAAAGCCCACTGAGTAACAACAATTGCCAAAAAGCATTTGGTAGCGTGGCAAACCCTATAGTGCTCATGTACCAAATTAGGTATGGAGTCAGCAATAACGCCGCCGACAGCCCAGAAGCAAGAAAAAACGAAGAGCCAGAGCCTTGATTTGATTTACCTAAAATATTCCAGCCGGCATGCAGCAAGGCTGAAAAGATAACGATAAGAATCGCCGACAGTTCCATATACTTCCCTGAAAAATTCCATAAAAAAGGCCTCCCTATAGGAAGCCTATTCATTATTTACTAACCAAGCGCCCCACAAAGCGCCGAGGTTCCATAATCCGATTAACGCTCTAATTCTGCTACGGATTCAATGCTAATGGCATCATGTCGCCAATACTCGATATCACAATCGATCAATTCACCGTTTTGATTGTAATTGACACGCTCGACCACCATTGCCGGGCAGCCCGAAGTGGCGCGCAACGCTTGAGCGGTATCCCCCAGTAACGAAGTAGTGCTGACTCGGTAGCGAATCTTCTGATAAACCACACCAAAGTGCTCGCGATAAATATCGGTCAGTGACTTCGATAAATCATAATCCAGTAGATTTGGGAACACTTCAGGGCGAATGAAGTTCGTTACAAACACCACAGGGCGATCTTCTAAATATCGCACGCGGTCAACGCGGTACACATCCGAAAACGGCGGTAACTGCAACAAGTTCGCCGCTTGCTTAGTCGCAAGCAAACCCTTTGCTGCCACGAGCTCTGTTTTAGGCTTACGATTTTGTGCCAACGCCATATTGGTAAAGTTGAGCGTTTGGGTTGGGTCATAACGCAAAGGCTCTGGCGAGATAAACCAACCACGGCGATCTTCACGGTAGATCTTCCCTTCCGCTTCTAATAAAGACAGCGCTTCTCGTAGCGTCACTCGCGTCGTGTCAAACGATTCAGCCAACTTACGTTCTGCTGGCAGCTTCTGCCTTGGAGAAAGCATGCCAGACTCAATTTGCTCTACAATGACATCTTTAATTTTTACGTACTGCACGCATTATCCTTTCTTAGTATTTGTCACGGTTCGCCATCCAATGGTTTCCCATTTACTGCCCATTGAAAACCGAATCTATTCTAACGCTTACGCCAAGCCTGAGTTCGTTCCTCAAAGATTTTATTGGTGGCCATGTGAATCAGCTTGGCGCTCGCTGCTGATACCATAATCATCACAGCCATGGCTGCAGCCGCTCCTGTTTGCCCAGCATCATCCATATTCAATACCGAAACAGAAGCTGGAATCGTATCCGTTGAATATAAGAATACTACCGCAGATGTAGTGGTCAGTGCATTAATAAACAGATAGGTCGCGATATCTAGAATCGCAGGTAAACACACGGGCACCGTCACTTTAAAAAACAGCTTATACTGAGGCAAGTTGACCGATGCGGCTGTCGCTTCTATTTCTTCAGGAAGCTGTTTCAGAGCGGTTAATGCCGTCATGTGTCCCACGGTATAGTAGTGAACAACCGTATTAATGACCAAGAATGCCATAGTGCCATATAAGACATTCAGAGGGTTGTTGAGATCATTAAAGTAGAAGATGTAACCCAAGCCTAACACCATCCCAGGCACAGCCATTGGTACCACGCTCATCATCTGCATCGCTTGGCGAACGGGCGCAAACGCTCTGCCTTTCTCAATACAATACGCACCCAAGAAGATCAGCACCGTACCTATAATCGCCGTCCATGCGCCAAGAGTAAGAGAGTTAAAAAATGGCGTCCAACCGTATGTGCTCATTTCTGCAAAATTGTAATTGTTAAGCGTGAGCGCTTTATTCCACGGCCAGAAAGTCACCATCGAACCGTACACCGCCATCCCTAATACCGCGAGTACTGCTGCTGATATCACCAAGCAATAGACGAAGCATAGCCCGTCTCGCATGGTATTAGGTTCTGGCTGGTACGCCACCGAACGTGTGTCGAACAAACTCTTTTGCTTTTTCTGCACCCAACGGTCAGCGCCAAACGCCAGCATTGCAGGTACAAGCAGTAAGATACTGGTCACGGCACCCATAGAAAAGTTTTGCTGCCCTACGACTTGTTTAAAGATATCAGTCGATAGCACGTTGTAACTTCCACCGATCACTTTAGGTACACCGAAGTCAGTCACGACTAAAGTAAACACGACGATCAAGGTGCTAATTAAGCCGTACTTAGCCGCAGGCAGAGTAACCATGAAAAAGGTTTTAAATGGTGATGTATTCAAGGCACGCGCCGCTTCATACAAACGAGCATCAGAGGTTCGTAAGGACGTTGTGAGAATCATCAACGCATGGGGAAACGTCCAAAAAATCAGACCTAACGAAATACCAATCAAACCATAAACGGAATGACCATCAAGCACACCTTTCGCAATGCCTTGGTTACCGAATAAGAAAATCAAACTGATCGCAGGAAGTAAGGAAGGCGCGAGAATTGGAGCGGATCCCAACACCTGAAATAAACCTTTAAACGGCATACAAGAACGCGTAAGTGCGTACGCATAGCCAAACGCCAATACCCCGACAACGGCGGTCACGAGCAGGCCGAGCGTGAACGTGTTGCCGACCGATTGCCATAAACTCTGCGAAGAAAAATAAGTCGCAAAGTTTTCTAAGCCAACATAGTCACCATTTGAGTTTTGTACGCTTTTTTTCAACATCGCCCATAGCGGCATTAAGATAAACAGCGTCATAACCACAGAAAGAAACGCCAACAAGCCAAACAAAATCATGTTGTCTTTACTGAGCCTAGCGACAAAAGGTTGTACTCGACGTTGGAAAAGCAGTTTTGATTGCATCATTTGTGTAGATTCCATTGTCGCCTCACGCCGCTTCATCTTTGTTTTCAGACAAAGCAACCACCTGCTCTGGTGCCAGGTTCGAGTATGCTCGCAGTCCTTCTTGGTCGAATGCGATATAACGGATGTCACCTCGGCGCAACTTACGCGCATTGAATTCTTTCACTGGCATATCCACACAAATCGTTTTCGCGGTCGAGTCATGTTGTAACTCGCACTCTATGCGGTAAAACGCGCCAAGAAATTCGCTAGAAAGGATTCGTACCGGTAAAGATTCAGAGAAACTATCGACGAATTGAATTTGTTCTGGGCGTACTGCTATATCAAAACGGTCACCAAGCTTTGGATTTAAGTTATCTAGCTTGGGGAAGGTCAACATCGATTCGCCAATACGCATCTTAGATTCAGCGGCTACTGACGCTTGAACGAAATTCATACTGCCCACGAACTCGGCGACAAAACGGCTGGCCGGCTTCTGATAAATATCTTGCGGCGCACCGACTTGTTCAATCACACCGTGATTCATCACGACGATGCGATCTGCCATGGTCAACGCTTCATCTTGGTCATGCGTCACCATGATGGTGGTGATACCCAACTTACGTTGTAGCTGACAAATCTCATCGCGCAAGTGAGTACGCACTTTTGCGTCCAAAGCAGATAAAGGCTCATCCAGCAGCAGCAACCCCGGTGAAAGCGCCAATGCACGCGCCAAAGCAACACGTTGTTGTTGGCCACCAGAAAGTTGGTTTGGAAACTTATGACCAGACGTTGGCAAACCTATGGTTTCAAGCCATGATTCCACCTTGTCGAGCGCTTCTTTATTCGACATTCCTTGGTTCTTAAGACCAATGGCAATGTTTTCTTGAACGGTCAAATTAGGGAAGAGCGCGTAAGATTGAAATACGATGCCAAAGTCGCGCTTTTCTGGAGGCAAAAAAGTCGTTTCAGCACCGTTTTGATAAATAGCACCTGAAGTAGGTAAATCAAGACCAGCGATCGCACGTAATAACGTGGTTTTTCCACAGCCTGACGGCCCAAGGAAACATACAAACTCGCCCTTTTCGATCGACAAGGAGATCTGTTTTAACGCCGTGAATTGCCCAAACTGCTTCACGACATTTTCAATATTCAAATAAGGTTGATTGCTCATCTTACAGCACTCTTGAAATGGTATATACCAAATCTAAACTTTGAATATTTCAGTTGAGTGACAAATTTATAGAAGCTAAATGACAGTTGTATTGCAGAACCAATACCCATCAATGAGAAAGCTTAGTCATTAATACGTGCCGTCAATCTTCGACTCTTCCTTGCAGATGATAACAATAAATTATCAAAAACATAAATTTTGATAATTTCCCATATCAGTATCAATTGCTTAATATTCTCCCATCGAAACAGTTCGACGAATCAATCAAAAGAATTTGGAGCAAGTTATGAAAATGAACCACGTAGGCATCATGGTTGGCGATATGGACAAAGCGGTAGAGTTCTACACTAAAGCGCTAGGTTTACGTATTGTTATGAACAACACCAAGGTAATCGAAGAACGTGAATCTGCGATTGGCCGTATGTGTATTGCCGTATTTGGTGAAGGTTTTAAAGGCTTCAACATTGCTCACCTAGTAACGACTGACGGTATCGGTGTTGAGCTGTTTGAAATGAAAGAACGCCAAGAGCGCCACGAGGTTGACTTCTCTCGCCTAGGTATCTTCCACTTCTGTCTACAACTGCCAAAAGAACAGTTTGCTTCAGCAATCAAACGTGTTGAAGAGTTTGGCGGTAAGGTTCGTATGGACATAATGCGTTACCACCCAGAAGATGACTCTAAGCAAGCGCAAATGGTTTACCTTGAAGACCCATTTGGTAACTTGTTCGAGTTCTACTCACACTCATACGAAGATACATACGCTTCTGACTACGAGTAATTCTCGATCCAAATTGTCACTTTTTATGCCCATTAGTTGTTTGAACTAGTGGGCATTTTTGATCCTCTTTCTCCAATACGCACACAATAAGTGGCTAACTGATTGAGTGCGCTACCTTTCATTAAGATAACGTCTATTTTCACGCAGTGTCTCTAGATGGTTTGAGGGGATTTTGAGTTCGAAACGTCTAATTCCACTCTGGTATAATCTTTCCCATAAGCGCGACCTTAGCGTTATCAGAACCCTTTGATGAGAGAAAAATATTACATGTTGAAACGTCTGCGGCAGCTAAAGAAATGGAAACTTGCATCGTTTAGCGTATTGATACTCATTGCAGCTGTTTTTATGTATAAACAACTGAGTGAGAATCTTTCCCCAGAGCAAGAAGCAAAGCTTGTGATTGGGCAACTTAACACTGTCCTAGATTCAGCTGAGCAATACTATCAAGACAATGGTTCATTACCGCCAATCACTTCCGATACCGACACAAAATTCGGCTACTTGAATATCAATAGCTTAATTGAAAATCCAGACTTGCCGACTTGGCACGGGCCGTATCTACCTTATAGCGATACATGGATCGGTGGCGATCAATACATTGATCACCCAGATTACATTGCCACGCAACTGCTACTTAAGGAAAAAAATAGTAAATGGGTACGAGGAAGCTCCGAAACAGGTTGCGCACCATCGTCATCAACCTGCTCCCTAGCTGCTTGTATCTGGTTGGTACCGATAAAAGTCGCACAAGAAATCAATTATATTGTGGATGGTGATACGAGTGTAGAAAGCTCTAACGCAGTAGGAAGAATACGCTACGACAACGCTTTTGGTGGTGCGCTTGTATGTATGATTGGTGATGACTATCCAGCACCTTCTACACAACCAAACTAATCCGTTCCAATTTACATATGAGAAATAGCATAGCTCTTAAATTCGATGCTCAAAGCCAGTGTGTTGTGGGATAAAGATAGCGCCAAAAATTACCTATTGGCGCCGTAATTCCTTGTTATGCATATAATATCAATAGGCATAGTAAAATTCACACATCGATTAAACTTAAACCATTTCCCAACTAAGCCTTATTTATGATTTTCTTTACTATCTAAATGCTCGGCATACTTTTTAGAAATTAGTTGATGTATATGAAGCCCAGTTTTACGGGCAAGATACCAATCTATCGCAGCTAATATGACTAAGCCTATTATCGTTCCCATCTCAAAACCCTCCTGCATATTGAATCATCACTTTATCAAACCACTGATGGTTTCTATAAAAAAGAAGGGGATTTATGTTAAGCAACTACGATTTTCAGAGAAGTTCGAGTTTATTGAAAGCTAAAAATGAAATACCACAAAGCATACTAAGGATAGGGGAAATAGCATCGGCGTCTGCCACCCAATGTAACCCAGTTAATAGGGCTAAGTAGGAACTGTGTGAGATGGTGATGGTATAAAATGCAATGCTGAGGGGCGATGTTTATGGGCTAACAATAGCGCCAAATATTAACTATTGACGCCATGGTCATTTGTTATTGCGACTTTTCCTTCAGAATCATCGACCGTGCAACAATCGCAATTAAGGTTCCTACCACTAGCCCTAAGGCATTTGCACCTAAATCGAGCCATTCACCATAGCGATTTACATATGGTTGAACTAACTCAATAACTCCACTACACACTAATAATCCTACTATCACGAATAACCACTTTTTGGGTCTCGCTAACGCTATTGGAAATGCCAAAGCCCCATAAGCAATAAAATGGTGAGTCTTATCTGTACCAGGAACAGCAGGAAGATTTTCCACTGGGTATAGGGACAAACCCGTGATTATCAGGGCTATTACAATAGTAAATAACAACCAATGGGCTTGAACTAAATTTAATACAGATTTCAAGGTACACTCCGAATCACTAAAACGCCCAATTAAGGTATCAACAATACAGACACCTGACCTAAAGCATTGTGTCATCGTCTCTTGTTAGTTTTTGCTATTCAACACCTACAAAAACTTCTCTATGAGGACTTCGTCTACGTATTCCCCGCGAACTTTTGCATGCTTCTTCGCTGTACCTACAATTTCAAAGCCTTGTTTAAGATAAACTGCCAAAGCTCGCTCATTATCACTGCGGACGTAAGCAAATAGCTTCTCATAGCCCTTTTGCTTTGCAACTTCGAATGTCGAATTGAAAAGCTCTCTCGAAACACCTTGACCACGAGCATTTTCACTGACAAACGAACCAATTATGCCTACGTGGTCAAAAGCTTTTGTGTATTGTGCGAACGGCTCAATATTTTGGAAACCAATAACCGTTGAGTCACTTCCGGACAACGCAACTGTAAACACACCGCGCTCAGGAAATTGAGCAATAAACTCTTTTTCTTCTTCAGGGGTAAAGGTTGTGTCCAATACCGTGTATAAGCCTTCAATAACGATGGGATTGAGGACATTAGTAATGCCTTGGGCATCATCGAGAGTCACCTGACGTACAACTAAACTCATGCAACTTAACTCCTAGTGTAATTAGAATTGCTTTGTACATGAGTTCAAGATTTCCAGCAACAACTAACGCCCGCTTAAAGGGTGAGTGAACGTGTGCCATGTTTGAGCGAAGCGAGTTCGGCACGCGTTTACGAATCCCACTTGAAGCGTTTGTTAGGCACTTTCTCCCACAACCTAATTACCCTCGACAGGGCAGTTACTGTCCATATTTTTTGCTGTTGAATACAGCGACAATGCTGACCGCGCCACCAAATCTATGTCCAACGTCACCCAAGTATTTTTTATTGAGTTTTCAACTGACATACCTGTCATTTCTCGAATTGACGGCATAGCGATATTTAGCTTCTGTAGTTCATCTTTTAGAGAAAACAAAGTTGGTAAGTCAAAGCAGGCGTTAGCAAGGCTATTATTGATCAATAAGTCAATATGAGTCACAGAAAAGTCACGAAATTCAATAGGCTTAATTCCCATATAATGTCTACTTTTTCCATTAACAATCAAATTTAAAGTGTCTCGCTGACGCTCCGAAGATTCGTCAAATACCCTAACGAGTGACGACAACTCTTGCTCCTTTTTTTCTGCCTCTTTTAATGAGGTCACTAAGTGCTGAGATAGCGCCAACCAAACAGATAGAATTGCTGATAAGGTCACGATTCTACTTAAAACCTTGGAATTAAGACCGCGTGATACCAATAAGTCACAAAATTTTTTAAATTTAGGAATTTCAACAAGCCTATGCATTACAACTACTACAATGAACACCAAAAATGGTACAAAATAGATTAATACGTATTCCAACATATTGTCGCTTTACTCCTAGTACCTTACGCCCAATTAAGGTGTGAAGCACGCAATCACGACACTTAATTTGACCACCGTAATCACTGAACTCGACTCAAAACAAAAATGCCAAGCGTGCTGAATCACTCTGAAATTGTTTGTTATGCAACAACTATCGACGCTCACAAAATTGGTTAAGTTCCTGAACTAAATTAGCAATACGATATAAAGAATCTCTCTGATTTTCTACATCTGTCACTTGCTCTTGGCTATAGTGCCCATACTGTTCATTTCCACATAGTTTATAATCATGAGCTAGTGGCTGGTACAGGTATTTATTCAAGAAGTCCTTTAAACCATAAATTAACTGTACAATTTCGTCTTGTTTAATTTGAGCACCAACATCATAAGATCTTAAGTTTTGAGAGTATTCTTGTTGGTAATCGTTGATTGAATTGATGTTTGTATATACTCGAGGGTTTACATAATACATATCCGTTGAAAGCTCACCCAGTCGGTACTCAGGCTCTTTAAAAAAGTCATATATAAATTGAATAAACTTCTGTACTCTTAAGGCTTCTGTTTGTTGAACAAGAATAACATTTGCAGCATTTACATCTTGCTTTCCGATTCGAGAGTTGGCTCTCAACTCTGCTTCTTGCTTCCATGATTGCAGCAAAGACACAGAATAATTATGTTCATCCCTGTCAATTAAGACAGAGCAACTTTGACATAACCAAATACCATTAGTTATTGATTTTCTTGCGTCTTGGCTTAATGACTCATCGTATCGAGGCCCTCCTCTAGCAGCAGCTGTTATATGCGCAGCAACCCCTATCCTCGTAACCTTTAAGTTGTTTCCGATACTTGCGCCCGCAGTTTCAACACCACAACCTGGATTAGAGCATCTATAACCTACGCGTTCAGCCAAAGTTCGCTTTGTAGAAGCCGAAAAGTCATCTCTATTCATTTCTTATTTATTCCTTACCGAGCACATAAAACACTCTCTGTTGCATAACGCCGCATTAAGGTGTGAGCGGCGCTTGGCTATACTTGAGCGAAGCGAAACTGCCAAGCGTTGCGAATCACTCTTAAATGCTTTGTATGGATAATAAGCACTCCAATCGGGTAAGGTGAGACCCAGACTTTAGCTGCAACTAAAGTTCTTCTATCTGGTAGTTCGATTAAACGCTGGTTCCTCTATCGAGAGACCGATAACAAGTACGAACGCCAGATAGAACTCCAAGCACCACACTCGAATAGTCTTCTGGGTCTCGAGCCCGCATTTGCAAGCAAGAGTTAGCTTATTATGAATACAAACACACTTCAAAACATTAATGTTGGCGTTGATACGGGCAAGTCACAATTAGACATTTACATCCGCCCTCTCGATATTTATTTCACTGTTCCTAACAACGAAAAAGGTATCGAGGAAGCGGTAAAAACTATCGCCAAACACAAACCTAATCGCGTTGTTATCGAAGCAACAGGTCGACTCGAAATGCCCTTCATATTTGCCTGCGATAAAGCAAAGTTACCCTATGTTATTGCCAACCCATTACACGTTAAAAGGTTCGCAGGAGCCATTGGACGAAGAGCTAAGAATGATCGTCTAGATGCCGCCCTTATTGCCCACTTTGGTGAAGCTATCCAACCTACACTGACACAATTGAAGAGCGAAAACATAAGATTAATGAGTGACTTAGTTACAAGGCGTAACCAACTACTTTCTATGCAGACGATGGAGAAAAATCGACTACAGATTTTGCCTCAGAGCCTCGCTTCTTCAATCAAGCCAATTTTAACCGCCCTTAAAAATCAAATCGTTAAAGTAGAAGAAAAGATATCAAAACTCATCGATACCAGCCCTGAATACCAAGCTAAAAATGAGATACTACAAAGTATGCCTGGAATAGGAAAAATAGCGTCAGCATCAATCATCAGTAATGTTCCTGAACTCGGTTTTATCACCAATAAACAAGCCTCTTCTCTTATCGGTGTTGCCCCAATAACCAGAGAAAGTGGACGTCTCAAAGGCAAGCGGATGATCCAAGGTGGTCGTGCTCAAGTTCGCACAGTTTTATACATGGCGATGATGTCTGCCATCCAATGCAACCCTGTTTTTAAGGCGACTTATGAACGATTACTTGCGGCTGGTAAACCCAAAAAAGTAGCAATCGTTGCCTGCATGAGAAAGATGGTTGTGATCTTAAATTCGATGCTAAGGGATGATGTTATGTGGGATAAGGATAGCGCCAAAAATTAACTATTGACGCCATAGTCTCTTGTTATGCCTATACTTTCGGTCAGCGTTTCATATAGAATCAAGTCTCATCAACCAGCTTAAACGTAGTCATGGCAAATATTGATACACTTTCCCAAGCTCAACAGAAAACAGACCCTACACTTCAGACCAGCTTCAATGATGGAAAAACCATCGTTTTAACTAATCAATCTGAAGCTATTAAGTTTGCTTCTGACGAGCATTATGACGTATTTGTCTCACAGTTTATGCCCTTATATAAAGCTGATATTCACTTACCCCAAATCCATAGCCACCATAAAGTACCAAATGAAAATATTTGGGTTACGAAAATGGAGCTATTGACTACTTTAACCGAATCCGAAGAGAGCAACTACTCACAGTGGCTTGCTGATTTCTACGCCCATAAAAATCGCAATCAACTTGCTGCATTGCCAGACTTCAACGGATTAAAACAAACTGTTTTAAATCTCGACACATTTTATGTTAACTACAACAAAGTCCACAAAGTAAAACTAGTAGCTGATTTCGTTCAACCAAAGAATTTAATGAAACGTGGCGATGGTACTTTTGTTTTATTTGATCCGTTTGCGTAATTTCGGGGATCACTCTGAGGCATAACAGCTATTAGACAGAAAGTTTCTATACCTAAATGCAGAATTTCTCTATCTAGTTTTTTGTTAGCACTATTTTACTGGAAATTTTCACTAAGAAACATAAGGTTACCAAGATACACAAGCTGTTGGCCTCTAAAATATAGAATTATTCTGTATAGAACACCGACAAAGCTCGCGCGTAGGCTCATAACTAAAGAATGGGTAAATCTTGGTATGACAGACATTAACAAGGTATCTGTGATTTATAAAACAAACGAAAAAGAGCTGACATATTGTCAGCTCTTTTTTTAAGTTTCACTCAATCAAAGATTATGAGTTTTTCAGCCAGATGTCTTTTTCTGCTGCCATCTTCTTTTTACGCTTTTTCTTACCACCTGTTCCGGCAGGTTTAGCGACAGGTTTTAATGCTTCAACAAGTGCCTTAGTCGCTTCTTCATCAACTTCAAAGCCTTCAACTTGTTCACGTTCAAGCCTGATTTTGTTTTTCTTCTCAATCACTTTGAAGTGGTGGTAATCCTCATGATCAATCAGCGAAAGTGCCAAACCGACTTCACCCGCACGGCCGCTTCGGCCAATACGGTGCATGTAATCTGAGGGGCTGCGTGGTAAATCAAAGTTAATCACCACTGGCAGTTTTTCAATATCTAACCCGCGCGCTGCAATGTCTGTTGCGATCAAAACATCGATCTCGCCGGCTTTAAAATCTTCAAGAATACGAGTACGAGAACCCTGACCTTTATCGCCATGAAAAACGTCAGCGTATACACCGCGCCTGTATAGCTTGTCAGCTAAGTGCTCACAGCTGTTCTTCGCGTTAACGAAAATCAAAGCTTGGCGCCATTCGTGTTTCTTGACCAAATGAGCAAGAACAGCCGTTTTTTCACCTTTATTTACGGTAAATACGCGCTGAACAACCGTGCTTGCATCACTACTTTGTAATTGAACTTCAATTGGATCGTTCAATAGTTCACGAGTCAGTGCTTGAACTTGCTCAGGGAAGGTTGCAGAGAACAAAAGTGTCTGTTTTTGTTTTGGTGTTAGCTTCAATAATGCCGCTAACTCATCGGTAAAGCCTAGGCTCAACATACGGTCGGCTTCATCAAGAACTAAAGTTTTCACTTTATCCAGCTTCACGGCATTGCTTGAAATCAAATCAAGTAAACGCCCTGGCGTCGCGACCAAAATATCCGCGCCACCACGTAACGCCAACATTTGAGTATTCACCGACACGCCACCAAATACCGCTACGGTTTTCAACGCACCATTAAAATGAGTCGCATACGACTTAACGCTATCCGCGACTTGTTTTGCTAACTCACGGGTCGGTACCAAAATCAGACCGCCAACATAGTTGCCTCTTGCGTTACTTTGGCCTCGAGACTTTTCTTCATGAAGCTGTTGAAGCAATGGAAGCGCAAACGCAGCCGTTTTACCTGAACCAGTATTGGCTCCAGCAATGAGATCACGCCCTGCTAATACACTTGGAATGACTTCCGCTTGAATTGGCGTAGGTTGCTGATATTCAAGCTCTGTTAAACGAGCTAAAAGAGGTGAAATTAGGCCAAGCTGTGAAAAGTTGGCAGGCGTTGTGACTGTCGTCATTATAGAAAGGACTCAAAGCAAAAATAAGAGCGCGCTATGTTAACGTATTTGGACGCGTTTAAGTAGGCTTATAGACGTTCAACCGAAACAAGCCATGAGTCTGAACTACTGTTTGAACCCGCATTTTCTCATTTGTGATGCTAAGGCTCTACTAGTGGGAACTATAATCAGGTTAATCATTCTTGTTTCCACCGTTCGCTAACCCGTTGAAGGAAGCTACATTTCTATCAATGAGTATAACAATGATGTCGGCCACTGAATGTGTAAAGAAAGTAGTCCATAGCTTGAGAAGCTCGCTTCAATGTGAAACTAAAGTATTTCTGTAGAACTTTCAAAGTGATACAGTGATTATTCAATCGATACTAAAGATGGTGATGATATGTCGAAAACCACGAAGATCCTTAATGAAGACAAGCTAGTGAAGAAAGCGGTAGAGGTAGCATTTAAACTAGCCAAGATGCAAGGAATGGATTTACCCGCAACATCTGCACCAATCAAAACCAAAGCGGCTTATTTGTTTCTTGCCGAAGTGAATCAGATTACCCCTCTTCCTGAAGATAAAATGGATGGTCCAAACATTAAAAAGCGCCTAGCGTTATGGATGCATCAAGCGCTGCCGGATAATGATCCACTGAAGTAACGCAAAACTCTGTAATCCTAATATTTCATTCCGGTGTAATAGCAACTTCTAGCTCGTTGCCATTACACCGGAGTCATTCCCCTCGTAAAGCCCTTTCAATTCAGTCATCGGCTTCATTACCTAACCCAGTTCAATACCACCCATTGATTAGGTTCAGCATGCTTTTGTAGCTGCTGGCAAGGGTTCACCAAGTAAGCGTAATCCGCATATTCACACATTGGCATATCGTTGATCGAGTCTGTGTAGAAATGAACTAGATTAAATCGCGCCTCTTGTTCTTCCATCCATTCTTCTAAGCGAACGACTTTGCCTTGTTGATAGCTTGGCGTACCTAATATTTTCGCTGTGTACTGCTCTGCTTCTGCCACTAAATCTATGCCGATTGAATTAGGAATTCCTAACTGTTTTGCCACCACCTCAACAATAAAAGAAACCGTGGCCGAGACAATAATCATGGTCTGATTCTTCTCTTGAAGCTGATTAATGAGCTGTCGAGCCTGAGGAAAAATGCGCCCCATCACTTTATTTTGTACGCACTCTTCCACCAGCTCTGCCACCTGCTTCGTGCTTAAACCTTCAAGTGGTGCCATTGCAAAGTGAAGGTACTCCTCCATTTCAAGCGAACCTTGAGCGTAGAGCTCCATTAACCTTTTGTCTTCCTCCAAAAAATTAGGATCGCTCACCAAACCCTTTTCGACCAAGAATTCATTCCAAATCATGGCGCTATCGCCATCCAATAAGGTTTCATCTAAATCAAATACATAGAGAGGTGTTGTCATCTGTTCACTTCCATTTAGTTTTGTCATAAGCATTAAGTCGATCAGGCGATGCTATTATTTCACTTTATCCGCTTTGCCTGCTGCACCAGCTAATTTGGCTAACTGTTTATCTAACCACAAAGGCTGCAGGCCAGCATCTTCAGCATTCTCTTTTCTGCGTACGGCATCTCGCACCATCATCGCTCCTAGCCAGCGAATTGGCTCTGGCGGAAATTGACCAAGTGGTCCTTTGGTCAACCCGCTTCGCGTCCATTCATTGTCGAGCCCAAGTACCATCGAAGATAATACTTTACCGCCCATTCGCGTTTGCGCAACGCCGTTACCTGAATACCCCAAACCGTAGTAAATATTAGGCTGCCCTTTTAGGTTGCCGAAAAATGGTAACCCCGTGACAGAGCGGTCAGAACCACCCGACCAATTATAGTCAAAATCGGTTTGTTCCAATTTAGGAAAGAGTGTTTGGAAAGACTGATTAAGCAACGGTAAATACGACGTAGGTTGATTGAACATGCTCTCAACTTGATTGGCGAAGGAGAATTTATTGCCTCCTTTACCTAACATTAAGCGTCCATCTTGCGTATCTCGGTAATAGTGAACAAAGATCCGTGAATCAACGACAGCCGCGCCTTTTTCAGGGCCAAACTGTTTCAATTTTTCAGGGATGGGCTTGGTCATCACCATGTCCGACGACACGACCACAATGCTGCGTTTGAACTCTTTAAAGTGATCGAGCATCCACGCATTGAGCGCGAGCACCACTTGATCCGCATGAACGGAAGCATTCTTAGTCTTGATTCGTGCAGGTTCACCGTAATCAATCGACTCCATTGCAGTGTTCTCAAAGATTTCGACACCAAGCTCGATGGCAACTTTGCGTAAACCTCTCGCTAGTAGCGCTGGTTGAACACTTCCGGCGGCTTCTGAGTAAAAACCTTCAATATGTCGATGTGAGCCTGCTTTGTCGGCAATGGATGAATCGCATTTTTTCCAGCTGTTAATACCTTGTTTAATGAGCTCATTGACGACAGGCTGCATGCCCCCTTTCTGTGCTTCATTCGTTGCCGTGTAATAAGTACCGCTGCGGTATAGGTGGGCATCAATATTGTGTTGCTCGCAGAAAGCTTCGATTTCGAACACGACTTTCTCAGACTCTTTAACCAACCACTTCGCTTGTTCTTGGCCGTACAATTTTTTGAGCGTTGGATATTTAGTTGACCACGTCAGCATACAGCCACCATTCGCGCCAGACGCCCCGCTGCCACACAGCCCTTTCTCAATCACTACAACATGTTTGTTAGGCTGTTGCTGCTTGATTAAGATCGCAGTCCAAAGGCCAGTATAACCTCCACCCACAATCGCGATATCACACTGGATATCATTTTCGAGTGGCGTTGCTGGGGTTGGTTGTTCTAATTCAAGAGCTTGCTTGAACCAATAAGAATAGTGTTTTGACATATTACTGCACCTGTCATGCTCAGCGTGGCTAAACCAATATTGGCTAACCATGTAACAGCTCGATGTAACCCTTTGGTTTACCATCACGCTGCGATAAAAACATAGAAAGGAAGGCCTAAGCCTTCCTTATTACTGAATTACAAATCAATTACGATTTTGGCTCTGACTTAGCATCAAACTTTTCAGACCACGTTTTTAATACTTGCGCACGCTCGTTACCCATACGCGCAAAGTCCATTTTCGCCATGTTCTTTTCTACGTTCGGGAAGTTTTTCACTGTCGCGGTAACGTCTTGGTGGCCAACAACAGGATACATCTCAATGTACAGCTCATTTGCTGCTTTCGAGATAGACCAATCAACAACACGTTGCGCAGCTTCAGACGGCTTCACTAGGCCTACCGCTTCCGATTCCCAGCCAATTCCTTCAGGCGTGATCACTGATAGCGGTGCACCTTGTGTTTTCAGCTTTGCTCCTCGGCTCGCCATTGAAATTCCAATCGCGACTTCGCCCATACCCGCTTGAACACAAGGCTTAGAACCGGAATGAGTGTAATGTGCGATGTTTTTATCTAGCTTCTTCATGTAGTTCCAACCTTGGTCTTCACCCATGTTTTGCAGCCATGCAGATACTTGCATGTAGCCAGTACCCGATGAGGCTGGGTTCGGCATCGCAATGTGTCCTTTGTAGATTGGCTTAGTCAAATCTTCCCAAGATTGTGGCGCTGGTAGGTTAAGCTGTTTCGCTACCGCTTCGTTAAAACAAACTGCATTGAAGAAAGCGTCATTTCCGTACCAAGCTTGGCCAGATTGTGGATCATTGAGATTAGCACGCAGCTCATTGACACCCTTTGGTGTGTAAGGCTTCAAAATACCTTCATTTTTAAGGAGCGCCATCGATGAGCCAGCCAAGCCCCATACCACTTCGGCACGAGGATTGTTTTTCTCTGCCAATAATTTAGCCGTCATGATTCCTGTTGAGTCACGTACCCATTTGATTTTCACATCTGGGTTTTCGCTTTCAAACGCATTCTTATATTTCGCTAGAATGTCGGTTTCAAAAGCCGTGTAAACCGTCACTTCCTGTGCAGCAAATGCATTGCTTGCTAACAGTGATACAAGTGCAGCCAGTGATCCTTTCATAAAACGGTTTTTCATCATCTTCTCCAATTAGACAGTTCGTCTACAAATTGTTGGTTTTGCATTTGAGTGATCAGATACACCCTTTTAATTGGTATGTACCAGTTGACGAGTAATAACCTAAGTGATGTTTATGACGGTTAAATGAACAAAAAGTGGCAATTCAAAGATATTCATTTAACGAATGGGCGACCATTAATTATCAATGTGAAGCTTTTATGAAGATGCATTTGAGGCTATTTACCTCCATTCATTTCCGTTGCTAAAGTAGCCTTAAATATTGGTATAGTCCAAATGGAAATTAACATGAGAAATGAATACTTATTGCTGACCCCAGGCCCTCTATCTACTTCTGAAAGCGTTCGTCAAGCAATGCTTAAAGACTGGTGTACTTGGGATGATGAATACAACAAAGACATTGTCGAAGTAATTCGCCGTAAGTTAGTTGCACTCGCAACCACTCATTCAGGCTATACATGCGTATTAATGCAAGGCAGCGGCACCGCATCTGTAGAAGCAACTATCGGCAGCGTTATTGGTGCTAACGGTAAATTGTTGGTGGTTGATAACGGCGCTTACGGTGCTCGCATTGCTCAAATTGCTGAATACTTAAAGATTCCATGCCATGTCGTTTCCCCAGGTGAAACATCACAACCTGACTTGAACGAAATGGAAACGGCATTGGCGATGGATCCAAGTATCTCTCATGTGGCGATTGTTCACTGCGAAACGACAACCGGCATGCTTAACCCTATTCAAGAGATTGCGAGTCTTGCGAAGGCTCACGATAAAACCGTGATCTTAGATGCGATGTCTAGCTTTGGGGGAATACCTATGGATATCGCCGAGCTTGGCATCGACTTTATGATCAGCTCTGCCAACAAGTGTATTCAAGGCGTGCCGGGATTTGGTTTCGTCATCGCTAAGCAAAGTGAATTAGAAAAATGCCAAGGGCAAGCACGCTCATTAAGCCTAGATTTGTACGACCAATGGCACTGCATGGAAGTCAATCACGGTAAATGGCGTTTCACCTCACCCACTCATACTGTGCGTGCTTTCTATCAAGCCTTGCTCGAACTGGAGCAAGAAGGTGGCATTGAAGCTCGCTATCAACGCTATACCACCAACCAGACCACATTAGTGGCTGGAATGCGCTCTCTGGGGTTCGAACCACTATTAAACGATGAGCTTCATTCTCCAATCATTACTTCTTTTTACTCGCCCACTCACAGCGATTATCAATTCAAAGCGTTTTACGACCGCTTAAAAGAACAAGGTTTTGTTATTTATCCAGGCAAAGTGTCCAACGCAGACTGTTTCCGTATTGGCAATATCGGCGAAGTGTACCCAGCCGATATTGAACGACTCATCGGCGCGATAAAAAGTGCAATGTATTGGGAAGTTGAATCATGAGCATCACTTCACCAGTGACACCTGAACAGAAAAAGAAGGCAGGCTCGCCGCCGTGTGCCACTCACCTGCGTAGTGAAGGCGATGTTAACACTACGCCCGCTCGTGAAAAGTGGAACGCCTCTTTAAACGATGAAGCAACCCAATCGCTATTGAACCGTGATGCTGATGTGTTCCTTCACCAAGCGATGTCGACACCTTGTCTAGATACACTTGAAGCTGCTCACGGTATCTATATTCAAGATACATCGGGCAAAAAGTACATGGACTTTCATGGCAACAACGTTCATCAGCTTGGTTATGGGCACCCGTATCTCATTAACAAGGTCACACAGCAAATGGCTGAGCTGCCTTTTTCCCCGCGTCGCTTTACCAATGAAACAGCCATTCAGTGCGCTGAAAAGCTCACCTCAATTTGTGGTGGTGAATTGAACCGAGTGCTGTTTGCCCCCGGAGGCACGTCAGTGATTGGTATGGCTTTAAAGTTAGCACGCCATGTCACCAACAATTTTAAAGTCGTGTCGTTATGGGATTCCTTTCACGGCGCTTCGTTAGACGCGATTTCCGTAGGAGGCGAAGCGTGTTTCCGCGAAGGCATGGGGCCATTGATGGCCGGAGTTGAGCGCATTCCACCAGCAGTTTCTTACCGCGGCGCTTTCCCGTTCAATGAACATAAAGCCAACGATTCTGAAACCGCATGTGACGTGCATTACGCTGATTATTTGGAATACGTGATTGAGAAAGAAGGTGGAATCGGTGCGTTTATCGCAGAAGCCGTGCGCAACACCGATGTTCAAGTGCCAAGTAAAGCCTATTGGAAACGCGTTCGAGAGATCTGTGACAAGCACAACGTATTGTTGATTATTGACGATATTCCTAACGGCATGGGGCGCAGTGGTGAATGGTTCACTCACCAAGCATTTGACATCGAACCCGACATTTTATGCATTGGTAAAGGGTTTGGCGGCGGCTTAGTCCCGATTGCCGCGATGATCACCAAAGATAAATACAACACTGCCGCACAAGTCTCGTTAGGTCATTACACCCACGAGAAAAGCCCGATTGGTTGCGCTGCGGCTTTAGCGACCATGGAAGTCATCGAACAAGAAGGTCTGTTAGCAAAAGTCCAATCTGATAGCGAATTTGTTCGTCAGCAACTAACCGCTATGAAGGACAAATACCCAATTATTGGTGACGTTCGAGGAATTGGCCTGTTATGGGGAGTCGAGTTAGTGACTGATCGTCTAACCAAAACTCGAGCCTTTGATGAAGCGGAAGCCGTGCTTTATCAATGTCTGAACGACGGCCTGAGCTTTAAGGTCTCACAGGGCAATGTGATTCAACTAAGCCCGCCACTGATTATTGAACGCCAAGACTTACAAACTGCGCTTTCTATATTTGAACGCGCTATTGCCAAAGTCTCACATGACTTCAACTACTGAATCTGAATAAAAACACTGTTATCCATCAGAGAACTGAACAATTTAGGGAACAATCATGACACATTCAACACCATCTCCAGTTCAAGCCGTTATCTTCGATTGGGCTGGAACTATTGTCGATTTCGGCTCATTTGCACCGACTAGCATTTTCGTGGAAGCATTTAAGCAAGGCTTTGATTTTGAGATTGATTTAAATGAAGCACGTGAGCCAATGGGGTTAGGTAAATGGGACCACATCCAAGCAGTAGGCCAATTGCCATCGGTTGACGCACGCTGGAACAAACAATTTGGCCGCTCAATGACGAGTGAAGATGTGGACGCCATCTATGCGGCATTCATGCCATTACAAAAAGCCAAAGTTGCCGACCATGCAGCGCCAATCCTAAACGCGATTGAAGTAGTGGATAACCTAAAAGCACAAGGCATCAAGATTGGATCTTGTTCTGGCTATCCACGCCAAGTGATGGATGTACTGGTTCCTGTTGCAGCCGATTATGGCTACCAACCTGACTGTGTTGTGGCTACCGATGATTTACCGCAAGGTGGCCGACCAGCGCCATACATGGCATTGAAAAACGTTATCGATTTAGCTGTCACTAATGTGTCAGCTTGTATCAAAGTCGACGATGCAGCACCAGGTATTGATGAAGGACATAATGCTGGCATGTGGACTGTTGGTTTACTGCTCTCAGGTAACGAAGCGGGCCTTACATACCAAGAGTACCTAGATGCCGACGAACAGACTCTTGAAACTGCTCGAGAGAAGGCACGTGTTAAACTAAGCAAATCCACACCGCACTACCTAATCGATACCATCGCAGACTTCCCTGAAGTCGTCGCCGATATCGAAAAGCGCCTACTTGCTGGTGAGCGCCCATAGCCCTCCAAAAAGCACCGCTAATCATTAAGTTAAGACCGCACATTGCGGTCTTTTTCATTTCTAGAGTCAAAAGATCTTCTAACCCACGTTCCCTACTGACATGTTCTGACAGTCACTGCACTTATTCTTTACCTGAGCGCAAAACGCGCCACATTCAAAACTTATCAACATCAAAAGGAAAGGTCATGGAACAGGTAATCGAATTAGTTAGCTTCAAGTTAGTACACGGAACAACACAAAAGGATTTCCTTGAAGCAGCAGAGAAAAGTCAGAAGTTTGTGAGTACACTGCCGGGCTTTCTTTACCGCTCACTCAGCCACAACGAGGAGCAAGATAGTTGGACAGATACGGTTTACTGGCGCTCGATGGAAGATGCAAAATCGGCAGGAGAGCAGTTTATGAGTTGCGCTGACTGCCAACCATTAATGGCTATGATCACACCAGATTCTGTCGATATGCAGCATCAGAAGATAAAAATGGACAGTGAGTGTCAAAAGTAACGATACTTAGGCTTAACGGAAATTTCGTTAAGCCTTCTTTTTAAAAGGGAACATAATGAGTAAAGCTGAACGCCTTTTTGAGCTACTGACACTGCTACGTTCAAAGCGCTATGCGGTGACCGCAGCAGAACTAGCAAGAACGATGGAAGTCAGTGAACGTACTATCTATCGAGACATCCAATCGTTGCTACTCTCAGGTGTTCCCATTCAAGGAGAAGCGGGAGTCGGCTACCTTCTAAAGGAAGGCTCTCACTTACCACCGCTTATGTTCAATGAAAAAGAAATGATGGCACTCGAACTCGGAATGAGAATGGTAAGAGCATGGTCAGACAAAGAGCTTGCAGAAGCTTCGCGATCTGCGTCTACCAAAATCTTATCTGTACTCCCCGACCACCTCAAAAAACAAATTGAGTCGTTTCCTATCGTCGTACCGGATTTCCACATTCAATCGGAAACCGCGAATCGAGGGCAAGAGTTAAGACACGCTATCGATTTAAAGCGTAAAGTGATCTTAGATTATGTTGCAGAAGATGGCTCTCACACGGATCGAACACTCCAACCTCTGGGGCAAGTATTCTGGGGAAAAAATTGGACATTAGTGGCGTGGTGCGAACTTCGTAACGACTATCGACATTTCAGACTCGACCGAATCCAGGCAATGACCATACTGGAGAGCACTTTTGAGATCGAAGAAAGAAAATCTCTACAACACTATTTAGCGCAATATACTTCTTCATAAGCATGAGCCCAGTTCTTCCGACGCACCTTTTGAATCGTGCTCTAGCAGAAGTATCGGTTGGTTCACCCATTCTCAACTATAAGACAAAGTGCAATTAGAGTGTTCTATCAGCAGTAATCTCTCAAAACACCAGCAACATCACCCCACAAGATATAATCTTACCTTTTAATTGACTCCAATAAGCAACCTGTCCAACAATATTCTTGCAGTGTATAAAAAATAACAAAGACAAATCACCGTTATAAAGCACGGCCGCGACACTCATATCTAGTTTGAGTGAACAGCTTGCAAATAACGCTTTAATACGAACTTCAAGGATAGAGTTATGAATAAAGTCTCAAAACTCATGTACGCGATCACGGCAGCCCTTGCCGCGCAAACAGCAGTGGCCAGCAATATATACGTTGGTGCGAAAATAGGGAGTGGCTGGTTAGACAGCGCTTGTGCGATAAGCAGCAATTGTGACGATGACGCTATTGGCGCAGGTATCTATACTGGTTACCAATTTTCCGACTTCTTCGGGCTAGAGCTGAGCTCAGATTATTTGGGTGATTACGACACCAATTTTTCTAGCCAAGGTTTCAATGCACAATATAGTGACCCGATAATGGCCGTTTCGCTTTCCCCAAAACTCACTATTCCGACTCAAAGTGACATTTCGCTGTTTGTGAAAGCGGGCCCAGCTTTTATTTCGCACGCTGGAGAAGATGATGTAGTCATCGCAGCTGGGATTGGTGGCGAGAAATTCTTGTCAGACAACTTCGCTCTTCGCCTGGAATATCAATATTTCAACGATTTTAATGACAAGTACATTAACAACCTGAACGCTAACTTTTTGTCTGTTGGGTTAAGTTACTTCTTTGGTAACGCGGCTCAAGCAGCACCTGTAGCGGCACAAGCTCCCGTTGAACCAGCGCCAGTTACAGAGCCTGTCGCCGAAGTGCCACCAGAGCCTGAAGTAGTCATGGCGAAAACCAAAACTCAGAAAGAAGCCTATACTAAAGGGTTGTTTGAAACGAACGGTACCGCGCTATCGAGTGAAGGTGAGCAAGAGCTGCAATCATCACTTGATACCCTTCTGGCCCACCCTCAAGCGACGATTGAAATCGTCGGTCACACAGATTCTTCTGGTTCAGAAAAATACAACATGACGTTATCTAAAAAACGGGCTGACGCCGTCGCTGCCTACTTCATCGAAAACGGAGTAGAAGCCAATCGAATCACTTCTCGAGGGGAAGGTGAATCGAACCCAGTCGCTTCGAATACAACCGCAGAAGGGCGTAGCTTGAACCGCCGTGTTGAAACTACCATTCCAAGCTTTGAGTACGAAGAAGCGTCTCAATAGAACGCTTTGATAATAAAAAAGGATAAACAACCGCCGTTGTTTATCCTTTTTAATCCGCTTAAAACGAAATCGGTTTACCGCTAGACAATTTCCCAGCTATGTGTCATTTCAATGCCTGCTCCCAGCATTAAACAAACTGAGCAGTATTTTTCTAATGAATCCGCGCACACTTTCGCCACAATCTCTTCATTTAGGTTTTCACCTGACACTGCAAAATGAATGTTAATGCCAGTAAAGATACGAGGAGCCGTTTCACGACGCTCGGTATTCAGTTTTGCATTACACGCCGTTACATTTTGGCCCGCTTCTTTTAACCCGTCAACCACATCAACAGAGCTGCAACCACCAGCAGCCATCAAAACCATTTCCATAGGGCTTGGAGCAGTCGCACCACCATTTCCATCCATGACAACTGAGTGGCCTGATTGAGATTGACCAAGGAATTTAAAACCTTCAACCCATTTAACTTCTGCTTGCATACTGCCTCATTAACGCTCAAGCGCGTGTAGTCTGTTTTACATATCTGGTATCACCTAAGCGATACTCTTCTTTGCCGACAAAGTACTACTGCTTAAGCTGAGAGGCAAGGTCATAGGCGTATTCTGTTAGTACCCTAGCGTTATCTGCCCGATTACTGTCCCCACACTTATATTTTTGATAATAGAAGTCGGGGCTCGAATAAATTGGAAGAATATTATCTTGGTAACTCATTACCGTCCCTGCATTTCCACACAGTGCACCGCGGGCATAGCTTTTAAGTTTGTCCAGATCCCATGCTGGCGTTGTGTCCTCAAGATCACTGTCTAACTGCTCGGCGAGAGTAGCAGGATCGTGTTCCGCCCATGCAAGATGCCCCAACTCGTGCTCAAGCGTTAACTCATCTGCGCTTTCAGACAAAATAAAGAACTGTTCAAACTCAGACCGAGCCGTTTGCCCTTCTTGGATACCAGCAAAATAGCCACTGTCGTCAGATAACACGACGCCGTAATAGACGTTGGGCTCATTCTTGATACTCGCGATTTTATCCTGACCGATAAACTGCTCTAATCCAAAATGCACCCAACCTAGATTAAGCATGAAACGTTCGTCGATTTCGACATAAGTGACACTGCCCAGCTTTCTCCTCATTGGTATACAGCTGTTTTCTAGCACTGTATTCGCCATACCAATGTCATTTCTTATTTGCGTAACAATGTCTCGATTTTCTCTAACCTTTAACTCAACAAAGAAATGAATAGGCGTTGTCACCACAACTTCGCGCTCGCAAGCCGGTAAATCAAGTTCAACAGGGGCGGCTGAAGCTAAAGAAGAAAACATCGAGCTAGCAGCAGCTAATGTCACTAATGCCGCTAAGCGGAAATTATTCATATTAGGTTGTCTTGTTAATACACAGAAACCGCTTTATAAATCAGCAAAAATAAATATGCAAACTGACCAATAACAAAATGCGATATGAAAATACCCAGCATTTTTATTATCTATCGTCGAAATTTTTCTGTTCCTTACCCTGTCTATATTCCTACATTCACATTGAATGCTATGAAAATACTCAAGAGGTATATATGAAAAAACTATCTAAAATATTGGTATCTCTAGTGGTGACTTTACCACTGTTTTCTTTGCTGCTCAGCCAAACCGGCACTGCCAATACTATGGATAAGCAAGCGCCACAAGGAAACGTGGAAATCGCGACATTAGCCGGCGGCTGTTTTTGGTGTACAGAGTCTGATCTTGAAAAACTCGATGGCGTAATAGATGTTGTCTCTGGGTATTCAGGCGGTACTTTGGAAAACCCAACATACAAACAAGTCTCTTCAGGTAAATCAGGGCATATTGAAGTGATTAAGGTGACCTACGATTCAAGTGTGGTCAACTACGAACAGGTTTTAGACCAATTCTTCCGTCATATCGACCCTACCGATGATCAAGGTTCATTCGTTGATAGAGGCCGTCATTACCGACCTGCTATTTTCTATCATAACCAAGATCAAAAAATGATCGCAGAAGCGTTCATGGCTGAAATCGAAGAAACCAATATCTTCAAAAAGCCGCTAAAAACTGAACTTATCGAGTTTAAAAAGTTTTGGCCAGCAGAGGACTACCACCAAGACTATTACAAACGTAGCAAAGTTCGTTATAGCTATTATCGTTATGCTTCAGGTCGAGATCAGTACCTAGATGAGATCTTTGGTGACGACAGAGAGGATAATCCAAAAACTCTACGTCAGATCATCGACTCTAAGAACATGGCTAAGAACTTGAAAGTGTATACCAAGCCATCTCAAGCGGAAATCAAAGCTAAGCTAACCAAGCTTCAGTACGAAGTAACACAAAAAGATGCAACTGAACGCTCTTTCAACAATGAATACTGGGATAACAAGCAAGCGGGTATCTATGTTGATATCGTCACAGGTGAACCCTTGTTTTCATCGTTAGACAAATACAAGTCGGGAACAGGCTGGCCTAGCTTTACCAAACCAATTAATGAAGGTTATGTGGTAACAAAAACAGATTACAAACTTGTTTACCCAAGAACAGAAGTTCGTAGCCGCTTCGGTGATTCTCACCTAGGCCATGTTTTTAAAGATGGACCAGCACCAACGGGCTTACGCTACTGCATGAACTCCGCAGCGATGCGATTCGTACCTTTAGAAAAATTGGCAGAAGAAGGTTATGAAGAATATTTGCCATTATTTGAAGGCTAATAAACTCCTTTCAATAGCAGAAGCTATTGCTATCAAAAAAGCCAGTGAAGATTCACTGGCTTTTCTTTTCTCGCATAAACGGGCTATCCGGTAAGTACACTGTCTTCTGGGTATTTAAGTAACGAAGGTTCTGGCCTTGCTAACATATAAGCCAGCGTTAGTGGCCCTATCCTACCGATGATCATCACTACCACCATGATGTATTTTCCCGGCTCTGAAAGTGTCCCCGTTAATCCAGCGGTCAAACCTACCGTGGCAAACGCTGAAATCACTTCAAACATGACTTTGTCAAACGCTGCTTGTTCGGTAAGCATCAGCAAAAACATAGCGGTTGTCAGCAGCGCGCCACTCACGACTATTATTGCTAATGATTTGGTTACGGCGGTCCAAGTCACCGTTCTCTTAAACATCACGACATGCTTTTTCTGACGTAGGAATGTCCATGTTGCGACAATCGCGACGGCAAAAGTGGACACTTTAATCCCACCACCGGTGGAGGTCGAACCCGCCCCAATTAGCATCAAAACGATCATCACTAATAACGCTGGTTGTGTGTATTGCGCTAAATCCACGCTATTAAAGCCAGCAGTTCGAGCGCTCGCTGATTGGAAGAATGCTGCTAGCCATTGAGCATGGGTCGGAAGCCCTTCCATAGTCGCAGAGTTAGATCTTTCTAATAGCCAAAAAAGAATGGTACCGACAGCCAAAAGGATTGGGGTAACGGTTAGCATGATCTTAGTGTGCAAGTGCAAATGGTTAAAACCTTTACGCCAATTACTCGCAAGATCCCCTACAACGGTAAATCCCAGTCCACCAAAGATAAACAAGCCAGCCAAAGTAAAGATAACTAAGGGATCATCAACAAAGCTCATCATACTGTCTGAGAACAGAGCAAACCCCGCGTTATTGAAAGCAGAAATCGCATGGAACAAAGCGTAGAAACTTCCGGTTGCCCACCCAAGGTCAGGAACCCAGCGAAAACACAGCAACACAAAGCCAATGGTTTCCGCAATCAGTGCAAATATGATGATTTTTTTGACTAAGTTTCGAAGGTTTACTTTTCTGTCTTGCCCTAGTGCTTCTTTGGCAAGCGCTTGCTGCTTTAAACTAAGCCTTACTCCAAACATATACAGCAGAACCGCGGACAAAGTCATTTGCCCCAACCCACCAACTTGCATCAGAAACATCAGCAGAATTTTACCCGCCAGAGTAAAGTGCTCACCCGTATCAACTACACCTAGACCTGTCACACTAATCGCAGAAGTAGCAGTAAAGAGAGCGTCAGTAAAACTCAAGCCTGTGACCGAGAATACAGGCAGTGTGAGTAAAATGGCGGATGGAATAAGTACACACAGAAAGCTAGTCAGAATGATCTTTGGTTCAGACCCTTTCTTTTGAGTGCTGTCTTGCTTTAAGGAGTAGAATACACCTCGACGCTGAAACGGATTCATGCCTTCACCTAACTACAATTGACGAAGTTTCTTAGCCAAAATATCTTTGGGGCCCGCGATAATAATCATATCGCCAATTTCTAAACTTTTGCCTAGGTTCGGCGCTTTAAGTAAAGTTGGACCACGCTTAAATCCCAAGACTTGAACTTCAGGCTCTTTACACAAGTTGAGATCTGAAAGGCGTTTTCCTAAGTAGTTATGCCCAATGACAATCTCGGTCATGGCTAATCCACTGCCCAGCTCGATAAATTCCAATACCCGTTGATCTAACATTTTTCGAGCAACACGAATCCCCATATCTCGCTCGGGCAAAATAACGTGGTCTGCCCCTATTTTGTTCAGGATCTTGGCGTGAAATTTATCGTTGGCTTTCACCCAAACGGTTTTCGCGCCAGTCTCTTTAATCACTAAGGTCGTCAAAATGCTCGCGTTAACATCCGCACCAATTGACACCATTACCATGTCGTAGTCATCGAGCTTGAGCTCTGCTACCGTCTCTTCGCTAGTACAGTTCGCCACAATGGCTTGCGACACAAAACCAGCCGCTTCTTTAACTCTTTCTTCATGAATATCAACGGCCAACACTTGTGCACCAGAGTCTTGTAACTCTTTACACACAGACAGACCGAAGCGCCCTAAACCAATTACTGCAAATTGTTTATCACTCATCTCAAAACCTATTCAAATTATGAATAAACTAAGCGTGTTAGAAAAAAGCAGTGTGCTCCTCGAAATTATATAAATCAAACAAATGAACATTCTTTTAACCGCATCATGACTTATATCTTGTGAGATTTTGCCGTTGAGCAATACTTTGATATCGCTAATCCATTGATTCATAAAGGTAGAGAAGCCTTATGTTTTCTGCTAATTTCAAAAGATATTATTAGCGGTAGTCAAACCAATGAATGAACTTCTCACCCAATTACAAAACTATAGTCAAATCCAAGGCGCGGAATGGGGCAACAGCGTGCTATTTATTACCGTTGCCAGTTTAATCGCGTGGATCGTATGGCGAATCGTACATGGCCGTTTGGCAGTACTTGCCGAAAAAACTCCGTTTCATTGGGACGACTTACTGCTACAAGCACTGAAAACGCCAATCAGTACCTTAATTTGGTGCTGGCCTGCGACGGTATCGCTCGGGTTCATTCTCCAAGATCAACTTGGAAGTAAAATCAACTGGTTAAGCACACTTAAGCTGATTGTAGTAATCAGCATATTTGTTTGGATAACTCTGCGTTTAATTAGTAACGTTGAAGAATATATCCTCGCTCAGAAAAAACGCGATGAAACCACGGTTCAAGCAATAGCCAAAGTCGCACGCTTATTCTTCATGGTGATTGGTGCGCTCACCATCATGCAAGCTTTTGGATTAAGCTTATCTGGCCTACTTACCTTTGGTGGTGTCGGTGGCTTAATTGTGGGTTTGGCGGCAAAAGATTTACTGTCTAACTTTTTCGGTGGAATGATGATCTATTTCGATCGCCCGTTCAAAGTCGGTGATTGGATCCGTTCGCCAGACAGAAATATCGAAGGCACCGTAGAACGGATTGGCTGGCGAATGACGATTATTCGTACTTTTGACAAGCGCCCACTATATGTTCCGAACTCAGTATTCAGTAATATCGTTGTAGAAAACCCTTCGCGTATGCTCAACCGTCGTATCTACGAAACAATTGGGTTACGCTACGACGATTCCAGCAAATTAGATAGCATCGTATCTCAAGTGAAACAGATGCTAGAAACGCACCCCGATATCGACGCTAAGCAAACTTTGATCGTCAACTTCAACGCTTTTGGACCATCGTCGTTAGACTTTTTCGTCTACACCTTTACTAAGACGGTTAACTGGGTTCGCTACCACGAAGTGAAGCAAGATGTTTTACTGAAAATTCTAGATATCGTGCATGCAAACCAAGCAGATATCGCCTACCCAACTCAAACACTTAAAATTGAACCTCAGCACCATGGTTTAGAGGGATAAGTCAGACCATTAAACGAAAAAGGCCACGCAAATGTGCGTGGCCTATCGATAGAATCGATTACTTTAACTGGATTTGAGTGAAGCTTTCGCTAATTAAGCCCTGTCCTTTGCGTTTCTTCATAGTAACTTTAACGCTACGCTTAGCATCTGCAACATCATATCGAATCGCCTGCCCCAAAAATTTGTCGTTCCTTTTGGTCTCACGAGCATCTAACTTTATCGTTTTATTGGCACGGTTTACCATGCAACGGTAGTCCCAATCTTTACTGCCATCTTTCACATCGAGCAGCACTTTTTGATTAGTTTTTCCAGCCGTAGCTTTAATTGCTCGTGGCTGTTTTTCTATCGCTAACGACAAGCCAGCTTTGCATAACTGTTCATTAGTGAAAGAAGATGCGGTGGCCGAAAATGAAACCAACCCACCAATAATGAGAAGTGAAGTAGAGCAGAGAAATGTTTTTAAACGCATGGTCGACACTCAATTTAACTGAACATCGTTTTATTAAATCACACCTGATGAATACCAACAAGCATTTTATAGTACCTCATTCCAATTGAAATTAGGAGGCAGACAACTGGCCCAACGAATCGCTTCGTTTATAGGCCACTACTCAGGCAGCCCTAAAGCCACTAGCACAAGTTTTACTAGAGAAGGTTAGTGATTATTGAAGACATTTATCATTCGAAAATTCAGCCAACAAAAAAGCCCCGTTTACGGAAGTAAACGGGGCTTTCAATACAAATATTTTTCAATGCATAGAGTTACTTAGAACGGCGAGTAACAACAGCATCTGCTAGTTGACGTAGCACCTTCTCAGTGTCATCCCATCCAATACATGCGTCTGTAATTGACTGGCCGTATGTAGCGGCTTTACCATCAACCAGATCTTGACGCCCTTCAACAAGGTGAGATTCAATCATAACGCCGAAGATTGCGTTATCACCGCCAGCGATTTGCGAGCTCACATCATCAGATACGTTGATCTGACGTTGGAACTGCTTAGAGCTATTTGCGTGGCTGAAGTCAATCATCACTTTTTGTGGCAAGCCAGATGCTTCAAGTTGCTTCTTAATTTCACCAACGTGGTCTGCGCTGTAGTTTGGCTCTTTACCGCCACGTAGAATAATGTGGCAATCAGGGTTACCCGCTGTTTCTACAATTGCAGAGTGACCGTATTTCGTTACAGATAAGAAGTGGTGAGAAGCGCTTGCAGAGCGAATCGCGTCTGTCGCAATCTTGATGTTGCCATCCGTACCATTTTTGAAACCAACCGGGCAAGATAGACCAGAAGATAGTTCACGGTGAACTTGAGACTCAGTCGTACGCGCACCAATTGCACCCCAGCTGATCAGGTCAGCCACATATTGTGGAGTGATCATATCTAAGAATTCACTTGCCGTTGGCATTCCCATGTCAGTTAGGTCTAGTAATAACTTACGGCCGATACGTAAACCGTCATTTAGCTTAAATGTGTCATCCATGTACGGGTCGTTGATTAGACCTTTCCAACCAACAGTCGTACGTGGTTTTTCAAAGTAAACACGCATTACGATTTCCAGGCGGTCACCTAGCTCGTCACGTAGTACTTTCAACTTCTTACCATATTCAATTGCAGCTTCAGGATCGTGAATTGAACATGGGCCAACGATAACTAGCAGGCGATCGTCTTTGTCTTCAAGAATGTTATGAATAGCTTTACGGCTTTCAAAAGTGGTAGAAGAAGCAATTTCAGTTGCTGGAAACTTCTCTAAAACAGCAACAGGTGGTAATAACTCTTTTACTTTGTTAATTCTTACATCATCAGTCTGGAACATTGCTTACTTCTTCCTATGTCTATCCTGTGCTATGCCTTGTAACTAAGTGGCTACAGATTAACCAGCACTTATTTTCTTGTTACGTGTAACTTATCTACTAAAAACCACAACTTCAATCACTATTTTCAAAAGAACGCAATTTTTTTTATGTTTTACATTATAAACACAGTGTAACTTATTTTTTACACACATCTGTAGACTACTAATTAATCAGTAGAATAGACGCAACAACTTGGAACTTAGCCCGTGCCGGAGCCAACAATCTTACCTTAAATGACCTAAAGCGTGTTTTGGAAGGCTGAAAAGAGAAGTGAAAAAACGCAGCCTTTATTGGCTGCGCGCATAAGGAAAAGGCTAGATGAGGTAATGGTCGAGAAGTAGCGCCACAAATAAAAACATTAAATAGTAGATAGAAAACTTAAATGTCGCCATCGCTGAATTTGGCTCAGGTCTGTACTTGAGCTTCCATGCAGAATGGATAAAACCAGCGTTCAAGATGAGGGAGGACACCAAGTAAAACCATCCACTCATACCCACCAACACAGGCATGATACACACTAAAGTTAACAGAATAGTGTATAGAAATATCGACGTTTTGGTGTATTCCACCCCATGTGTAACGGGAAGCATTGGAATATCAACTTTGGCGTAATCATCCTTTCGATGTATAGACAAAGCCCAGAAGTGAGGTGGTGTCCAAATAAAGATGATCATCACGAGTAACCATGCACTAGAATGAAGTTCGTTCGTGACTGCCGTCCAGCCTAATAATGGAGGCATCGCTCCTGCAATACCTGCTATCACAATATTTTGCGGAGTCGCTCGTTTCAAATACATAGTGTAAATAACGGCGTAGCCCAGCAAGCTGGCAAAAGTCAGCCAAGCGGTGAGTACATTCACCCACTCATATAAAACCGCAAAACCTAGCACACCGATACTGGTTGCAAAGGACATTACTTTTACGCTGTTTATCTCACCCGAAGGCAATGGGCGCTTATGAGTACGTAGCATTTGGGCATCAATACGCCTATCAATTAGATGATTAAAAGCCGCTGCCGAGCCTGCCATTAATCCAATACCTAACATGCCCAAAATACTTTGTTGTAGAGGCAGTTGATTCGGTGTCGCAAGACACATACCAACCAAGGCCGTTAACAACATTAACGCAACCACTTTTGGTTTAGTTAATTTTAGATAGACCCGCCAAGCCGATACCGGCTCTAATTCACCTGCTTGCGAATAGTGAATGGGTTTAGCTATTGAGGCTTTATCCATCATAGTCGGCTCCTCGGTTTTGATTAATTCCTAAATCCACGTACTTGATTTGTGGTCGCCACAGCAAGTAATTCGTCACTACGACACCCACAAGTAACAACGCTGCTCCTAGGTTATGCAATACCGCCACGGCTAACGGAAGTTGGTACAGCACATTGCTGACACCTAACATAATTTGCAGAATCAACATCACGGTTATAAACCATCCAGCACGATTTAAGATTTCGCTATGTTGTTGAATCAATTTATAAACGAGAGTAAGCAATAGCAAAGAAGTGAGGATAGCGCCTAAGCGGTGGGTCACGTGTATTGTCATTCTGGCTGGGTATTCCAATACACCAAATTCATAATTGTCATGACCAGGCTGGAGCATGTTGAAAGCATTTTCAAAATCAAGGTAACTAAACCAATCGCCTTCGCATATTGGTAAAGCGGTACACATCAGCGCCGCATAATTTGATGAAGTCCAGCCCCCCAAGAAGATTTGTCCCGCAAGCACAGCTAAACCCGCTACTGCCCAATATCGGAGCGCTGGATCAATATGAAGATGATCGATATGTTGTTGCACATTACGTAAACTGCAGCACAGCAAAGCAAGCAGACAAAACAACGTGAAGCCGCCAATCAAATGCGCCATCACTATGATTGGCATAAGTTTTAACGTCACTGTCCACATACCAAGAGCAGCTTGTAAAATAACCGTTGCGACGATCACAATGGGTAGCGTTTTCGGTAGCCCTTGGATCCGCATACACCAAAATGCGCATGCGAACACCAATAATCCAAGAGTGCCTGCGAAATAACGATGAATCATTTCCAGCCACGCTTTGCCTTGTTCTACTGCTCGTTCTGGGTAGAGTGAATTCGCGGCTTCAATTTCATGGCTTTCGGTTGGCACAGATAGCTGCCCATAACATCCAGGCCAATCAGGACATCCTAACCCTGCATCGGATAGTCGCGTATAGGCACCAAGCATAATCACAATTAATGTCATGACTAAACTCAACTGAACCAACCGAATAAGTGTAATTGGTGCTTGTTTGTCCATCGCGTATCCTTACTTTTTAGCCAACAACCGTATCCATTTTATTTTATGCTTTAGTAATTCAGGGCTAACTCGCTACCCCACTCTGGATAACTTTAATAACTTACGTAAATCGCTGAGCATGCCTTTAGATTGTGCGACCAACTCAGATTCATCTTTAACGCTTGGATATTGCATCACTAACTGGCCAAGCGGATCGACGATAACGATGGTCGCTTCCTGTAAGGGAGCAATTTCTTCTGCCATCAACTGAACAGAGCTTTCTTTTTGCTCCAACAACCACGACGGATCACTTTGATTGGTGACAAGTAACGTCGGAGAAACACGCTCTTTATACTTACCGAGAGCAATATGGCTTTGGCTCAGAATATGAAGTTGTTTTTGGCACAAATCCGAACAAGTTTCCGGAACCACATAACCAAGTAACCACCCTTGATTTTCCACTTCTATTCCTAGTGACGACATGTTGACCTGCCCCTCCACCAGCTCACCATAATTCGTCACCCCAGATTCATACCAATTTTGGGATAACACTACTTTGGCAATAATTGCTGGTAGCGTAAAGACAACAACTAACCCAATCAACATCATGCGACCTTTCGTTGGTGATCTTTCCATTATTGTCGTCCTTGTTTTGGTGATGATTCGTCATATTGAGTCGACTTAGAGCGAGTAAAATATCGCCAACTGACCGTACACATAATTCCCGTTAACACGAAAGCCATGGTGAACCACTGTACCGCGTAACCAAAGTGCTTCTCTGACTTCATCGTTACAGGTTTCCATACAAATTCTTGCGGCCAATTTACCCAATCTGTGGGTTGAAGAACCATAGGAAACAGTTCGACCTGTTTCTGTTCTCCCAACTCAAGTAAATTGAGATTCTGAACCCTCATTGGAGATGTGTCTTCCAGCCCCAATTGAGAACTTAATGGGTTCTCCGATTTGTAATACAAACGCCCAGTTACACTATTGGGCAGGTTCATGATTTCGACATCAGGAAGGCGATCACGCTGATTCCCAGCAGCAACAAAACCCAAGTCAATTAGCAGAAACTGCTGAGGAATTCCTCGCGTCTTCACCAATTGATACGCTATGTAACCAACGGTTCCGTTTAACGTTTGATTATCCAATAAGTAGATTTCGCCCTCGATTGGCTCGATATCAGCAGTTACGAGTAGACCTGTATATTCCGACAAATCCTTATAGTTCATACTGCTCATCACATCGGTCAGCGATTGCGATTCACTTGTATTACGTTCGAGCAAGGCATTCTCTAATTGCTGTTTCTCAAACCCTCTCGATAATTGCCAAAAACCCAATTTGACCAATACCGAAAGAGTGACCACAGTTAATACAGCAGCTAATAATACGCCCTTGTATTGCCAAGCATTTTTAAGCATCAATACCATACGACTAGGAGTGCTAATGATTGCATCACTCATATTTAAAATCGCTTTAGTATTGTTCTTGCTCTTCATCATGCTCAACTTAGCCAAAGCCCTTTTTCATATCGTTAAAGGTGAAGAAGACAGTAAACCGATAAGCCACTACCTCGGCCGTCGTGTTCTCATCTCTGCAATTGTTGTCGTGTTGCTCTTTATCGCGTTACTTTCAGGCTGGATCCAACCCAACCCCCGCCCTTTCTAAACTAAAGTACGTATACGAAAATAAACAAACATAGCCACACCACATCAACAAAGTGCCAATACCAACTTCCCGCTTGAAAAGCGAAATGATTTTTAGGAGTGAAATGATCCTTAGCAATCCTAAACAGAAGTACGATCAAAAAGATCGTCCCTAAACAGACGTGTAAACCATGAAAGCCCGTTAGTAAAAAGAATGTATTGCCATAAATACCAGATTGAAGTGTTAACCCCATTTCTTGATAGGCGTGTATGTACTCTTCTGCTTGATAGAACAAAAAGAAACCCGCAAGAACAATGGTAATTTCCAACCAAACGATCAGTGCCATACGTTTATTCCGTTCAAGGCTAATATGAGCCATATGCAACGTAATAGAAGACAACAGCAGCAATACCGTGTTCTTCAGTGGGATTCCTTGCCAAGGCATCGCTTCAGTTTCGGTGCCATCTGGCGTTGTGACTAACGGCCATATTGCATTAAAAGCAGGCCATAGCACTTCATGAGTCATTTCATTGTTGCTAGCACCACCTAGCCAAGGCACCGAAATCAACCGCGCATAAAATAGAGCACCAAAGAAAGCTCCAAAGAACATGACTTCCGAGAAGATGAACCAACTCATCCCTTGACGAAAAGAACGTGCGATTTGTTCAGAATACATACCAGTCAAAGATTCTGTGACAACATTGCTAAACCACCCAGCGAGCATATAAAGCAGCACGCCAAAGCCCACAAACAACACCACTTTACCAATAATGCTACCGTCAGAATCGGTACCCATGTTCTGCACCGTTAATCCTGCCCCCACGGCTAGCAGAAACAATGCGATGGCGCCTACAATCGGCCAACTACTGTGTGTAGGAACAAAATAAGGATCTTGTTTAGAACTCATAGCTCAACTCCTTGTGTTGATATTCGTTCTTCCTTGTTCACATCACTACGAACAAGCGACTGGCTTTGCGCCTGCTGACCTTGTTCCGAGTCTGTAATATTAAAAAGGGTGTAAGACAGAGTTAACGTATGAATCGACTCTGGAATATCAGGTTCGATATAAAAGATGAGTGGCATTTCTGCTGTCCCTTTTGCATTCAACAACTGCTGATTAAAGCAAAAGCACTCTATTTTATTGAAGTACACAGCCCCATTACCGGGCGAGACAGAAGGAACGGCTTGCCCCACTAACGTATCCCCAGATCGATTCACTGCCACATAATTAGTTTGAATGACCTGCCCAGGATGTACATCCATGGTCACTTTGTTCGGTTTGAATTCCCATGGCATATCGGGGTTGATATGCGCCATAAATTCCACTCGAATACTACGAGAATAATCTGGCTGCATTCCTTGTGGCTGAATGGCCGACACCGTATTGGTTTTACCGTTGATACCTAAAGCCTCGCACATCACGTCGTATAAAGGCACCAACGCAAACCCAAATCCGAACATCCCAATCACGCTTAAACACAAGTAAGCAGTTAAACGCTTCGTTGACTTAACGGGACGCTCAGCAGGAACACTAGCTTGTGGTTGCTCTTCTGTGTCTGGCTGTGGCCTTTTTGATTCTGAATACTTCATAGCATTACTCAATCAATTTTAGGTGGATGCGTGAATGTATGATGCGGAGCAGGGCTTGGTACCGTCCACTCTAAGCCTTCGGCACGATCCCACGGCTTAGCGGGTGCTTTTTCACCACCTTTAATACATTTGATAACCAGCCATAAGAAAATCAGCTGAGAAAGACCAAAGGCAAAGCCACCAATTGAAACAATCTGGTTCACATCAGCAAACTGGATCGCGTAGTCCGGAATTCGGCGCGGCATTCCAGCTAGCCCCAAAAAGTGCATAGGGAAGAAAAGCACATTCACAGAAATCACCGAGCACCAGAAGTGCCACAAGCTCAAGCGTTCGTCATACATGTGCCCTGTCCACTTAGGAAGCCAATAGTACGCCGCCGCCATAATTGAAAATACTGCGCCAGTAACTAATACATAATGGAAGTGAGCCACCACAAAGTACGTATCGTGGTATTGGAAATCCGCTGGCACTATGGCCAACATCAACCCTGAAAGCCCGCCTATCGTGAATAAAACAATAAAGGCAACCGTGAACAACATTGGCGTTTCAAAAGTTAACGCTCCGCGCCACATTGTCGCGACCCAGTTAAACACCTTAACCCCAGTTGGCACCGCTATCAGCATGGTGCAATACATAAAGAAGAGTTCAGCAAACACCGGCATCCCGGTAGTAAACATATGGTGAGCCCAAACTAGGAATGACAGCAGCGCGATACTACACGTTGCGTACACCATAGAGTGATAACCGAACAACTTCTTACCACTAAATGCAGGGATAATTGCAGAGACAATACCGAAAGACGGCAAAATCATGATGTAGACTTCAGGATGGCCAAAGAACCAGAAAATATGCTGGAACATCACGGGATCTCCGCCCCCCGCAGCGTCAAAGAAACTCGTGCCAAAGTATTTATCAGTCAACACCATGGTTACCGCTCCTGCGAGCACCGGCATTACGGCAATGAGAAGAAAGGCTGTGATTAACCATGTCCAGACGAACATTGGCATTTTGAACCACGTCATTCCCGGAGCACGCATATTGACGATGGTAACGATCACATTAATCGCCCCCATGATCGAACTGATCCCCATAATATGAACTGAAAATACAAACAGAGCAGTACTGTCGGGGCCATAGGTAGTGGATAACGGTGCGTAGAAAGTCCAACCGAAGTTAGGTCCACCAGCCTCAGTAAATAGAGATCCGATCAAAATCAAGAACGCAAAAGGTAAGATCCAAAAGCTCAAGTTATTCATACGTGGCAGCGCCATATCAGGCGCGCCAATCATCATCGGGATCATCCAGTTGGCTAGCCCTGTGAACGCAGGCATCACAGCGCCGAACACCATCACTAACCCATGAACAGTTGTCATCTGATTAAAGAAATCAGGTTCTACAAGCTGCAATCCCGGTTGAAATAGTTCGGCGCGAATGACCATTGCCATCGCTCCGCCAATGAGAAACATGATAAAACTAAACCACAAATAGAGTGTGCCGATATCTTTATGGTTAGTCGAATATAGCCACCTTGTAATACCTGTAGGGGCGTGATGTTCTTCATGGCTATCCTGCGAATCAATTTGGTCCGCCATTGAAGACAAATTCGCGTTGCTGCCGCTCGACTCAGCATCAACAACTGGTGAGGATTTCACTGACTTATCGCTAGATGAACTCATTGTTCCTCCTTGGCACTCGCCTCTGCTTTGAACGCATTCACATCCGAGGCTTGCACTACATCCCCAGTATCATTGCCCCACGCATTTCTTTGGTATGTTGCAACCGCTGCAATTTCTTGCTCCGTGAGTTGGTTATCAAACGCCTGCATCGCCGTTCCAGGTCGGCCATTCACAATTATATCGATATGAGTTGAAACATCCCCTAACGCAATCGCGCTACCTTTGATTGCAGGGAACGCCCCTGTAATACCTTCACCATTTGCCTGATGGCACACAGCACATCGCGCCTTGTATATCTCTTCACCGCTAGCGTAAAGCTCATCCATTGAAAGTGATTGGCCTAGCGCATCCTGAGCCTGCTGCTTCGCAAGCGCTATTTCTTCTTTCTTTGCCACAAGCCAAGCGTCATATTCTGCTTCTTCCATGGCATGAACAACGATAGGCATGAAGCCATGGGCGCGGCCACAAAGCTCTGCACACTGACCACGATACACACCCGGCTCATCAATTTTGGTCCAGGCTTCATTAATAAAACCGGGAACCGTATCTTTTTTCACAGCAAATGCTGGAACCCACCAAGAGTGAATCACATCATCGGAAGTCATTAAGAAACGGATTTTTCGGTTGATCGGCACAACCAGCGGGTTATCCACTTCTAGTAAGTAGTTAGCGCCCTTCACCTCGACACCTTCAATTTGCTTGTCTGTGGTCGCAAGCAAACTGAAGAACTCCACATCCTCCCCAAAATAGCTGTAATGCCATTTCCATTGGGAGCCAGTAATTTTTACTGTCAGATCAGATTGAGAGGTGTCTTCCATTGCGATAAGGGTTTTGGTTGCGGGGATTGCCATTGCGACAAGAATTAAAATAGGGATGATGGTCCAGAGGATTTCGATTTTGGTGCTTTCATGAAAATGGGCAGCGACCGCGCCCTTCGACTTTCGGTGATGAATGATGGAATAGAACATCACGCCGAACACCACCAACGCGATAGCGCAACAAATATAGAAAATCAGCATATGTAAGTCGTAAACTTGACCGCTAATTTCCGTCACGCCTTGTGTCATATTGTAATCAGATTCCGCTGATATAGCGGGAGCTGCAAAGCCCACCAACATTAAATCTGTAAACAACATTAGAGTGATCAGTAATCTCTTCAAAAGACATCTCCTCATCTCCAGTCAGACTGGACTCGCTCGACCTTAGTCACATCTCACCAATGGCTATTACGTCTGTTTCCCGAATGAAGTGACCTTGTTTGATCACTCGCTTTTGAGAAAAAGTTCGTAAAAAACAGCGAACTCGGCACTTTTTGTTATATTTATTTTAAAAGGCTAGTTAGAGAACTGAGATTGTTCAAGGTTGTTTCTACTCTCACTGGAAAAGGTATCAATACGCATCCCTTTACATATAGATTAGTCTAATTTTCTGAGAAACACAGTTTAACGATTGCCCTCTCGCAATTGATAATGAATATCATTTATAGTGTTTCCATCGAAACATAAGGGTTTAATTTATGATGCAGCAAGTAACAGATTGGCTAGCGAGAGATCCGGATCCACGCACTCGCGAAGAACTACAATTTCTAATCGATGAAAAAATGCTCGATGAGTTAAGTGATCGATTCGACCGTCGATTGGAGTTCGGGACTGCCGGGCTTCGAGGTAAAGTGGGCTGCGGACCAAACCGAATGAACCGACTAGTCATTCAAGAAACCGCGACGGGGCTTGGGCACTATCTGGTCGATAACGTAGCCAATGCATGTAGTCGCGGTGTTGTAGTAGGTTATGATGGCCGTACCGATTCGAAGCAATTTGCTCACGATACCGCTTCAGTGCTAACAGCACTAGGGATCAAGGTCTATCTAACTCATGATGTCGCCGCGACACCAATTGTCGCTTTTGGAATCAAAAAGTTTAATGCTGCGGCGGCTGTAGTGGTAACAGCAAGTCACAACCCACCTGAATACAACGGCTTTAAAGTATACTGGGAAAACGGGGCACAGATTATTCCTCCGCACGACTCTGGCATCGCAGCAGAAATTAATATCGCGGCAACCAAACCGATCCCATTAATGTGCCTAAGTGATGCTGAAAAGAAAGGCAACTTAGTTTGGCTGAAAAAAGATTATTACGAATCGTACCGTTCCGCGATCAATGAAAACCCGTTCATCAACCAACCCATTCAATACCACCCGATCACTATTGCTTACACTGCAATGCATGGTGTCGGGGCACAAATGGCAGAAGATCTTGTTCATGACAATGATTTCGGTAACTTCTTCAGTGTTGCAGAGCAAAAAGAACCAGATGGGACATTCCCAACCGTAAACTTCCCTAACCCTGAAGAAGACGGCGCCATGGATCTGGTTTTAAAACTGGCAGAAAGTGTTGAAGCCGACATTGCTTGTGCCAATGATCCAGATGCCGATCGGTTTGCCGCAGCAATCAGGCAGGCTGATGAAAGCTATAAAATGCTATCTGGCGATCAGGTCGGTGTACTGCTTGCTAATTACTTACTCTCACTACCTCATGAAAAGCAGCAACTAGTCGGCAATAGTATTGTGTCGTCAACTCTATTGGAAAAAGTGGCTAAATCTCATGGCGCTCAGTATTTCCAAACACTCACTGGCTTCAAATGGCTAGCGAATGTGGGAATGCAGTTAGAAGATGATGAACATGAATTCTTATTTGCCTATGAGGAAGCACTCGGTTACACGATAGGTACACAAGTTCGCGATAAAGACGGTTTGTCAGCACTGGTGGTGTTTGCTCAAATGGTTGCTCAATTAAAGCATCAAGGCAAAACAGTGTGGGATGAACTCGCGAAGATTTCATTCGAACATGGCGTCCACGTGAATGCTCAGCAAAGTATCGCGCTTAACCCTGAATCACCGCCGATTGGCAATAAGCTAAGAGCCAAGCCACCCAAAGCAATCGCTGGCATCGCAATAACGGCTATAGAGGATTTGCAGGCATCATTGCGCTTCAATGTGGGAGGCAGCACCGAAGCGATCAACCTTCCAGCCAGTGACGTGCTGATTTATCACCTTGAGAGCGGCTATCGCATTATTGTTAGGCCTTCTGGCACAGAGCCTAAACTCAAGGTTTACTACGAAGTCGTAACCGATTTCGAAGGTAGTGAAAAATACAGTGATACGCTTGTTAGAGCTGAAGGTTACATGGAAAAACTGATCGAAACTCACCAAGCTGAGTTAGCAAAGGTTTAATTTCATTCACCCTTACACCCAAAATGGACGAGTTAACTCGTCCATTTTTATGCTTTCACTCTACTGTTCAATCTACAAACACTTTTGCAATAAGTACTTGTTGATTCCTTTCGTCGGATAATTGGTGAATTCCCCAACTTGCGTGAAGCCTTGTTTTAAATAGAAGTCAAGCGCTTGAAAACTGTAAGTATCTAAACACATATCTTCAACGCCTCGAGCAAGAGCTTCCGATTCTATTCGTTTCATTAAACGACCACCCAAGTTGTCGCCTCTGTATTCTGGAGAGACCCATAGGTAGTTAATGAATAATGAAGTCGTGAAACACTCAGCGGTTAGGCCAGCAATAATATTCTTATTCTCATCACGAATAAAACAGCCTAACGGTACAATGTCGACATCCGGAAAGTGCGGGCGATTGAAATCCTTAATACCTTGATGAACAGCGCTAACATCCGATTCTGCAGGGTTAGCAATAACTTCTATTTCCATATTTCTACCTCACAAACGTGTTGAACTCCATGTTACTAATTGCCTACAAAAAAACCAGCCGAAGCTGGTCTTATAGTTACAAATTCACGCAATTTTTTCATTAATGAATCAATAGATTACTCAGCATCCATAAAGACAATGAGATAAAAACACAACCCATTACCTTGTGCTGATACATTCTGAAGTTATCACTCTCTAGCAAGCGCTTACCAACGCTACCCACTAAGCCAACCAATAAGAAGTTGAACGTTAAGCCCAACACATTCAGAAGTAAGCCTAGAAATAGCATCTGCTCACCAGAGCTAGCTGTGATGTTACTTGATACAAATTGAGGCAAAAACATGACAAAGAACACCAACGCTTTTGGATTCAAAAGGTTACTCACCAACGCTCGCTGGTAATAAGTCTTCGCAGCGGCTGAGTTCTCATCCAAGCTTGGCGCACTATCCGGCTGAACTCGTAAACAGTCTGTGCCCATTTTCAACAAGTACGCGCCACCTAATAGGTGAAGAGCTTGCAAAGCTAATGGGTTCATAGCGATCAAGGCTGAAACGCCCATAGCCGCTAGTACAGTTAAAATCACCCCAGATGTTGCATTCCCTAAACTCGCAAAAACACCTACTTTTCGCCCGAAACTGATGCTTGAACTCGCTATCAGAAGCATATCCGGTCCAGGTAACAACAGTAGAGCAATAACGGCAGTCAAATAGACTGGTAAAATGGCTAAATCGATCATGAAAATAGTAGTTTATAAAAACAAGGCGCGGATTTTAAACTAACACAAAACTCAAATCTAGAACTTTATACCACAACAAACAAGCACTGTACTTTTTACATCTATCGATTGCATACCGAGTTAGCACTAAGTACCAAGAAAGTTCTTAACAATAGAATATTCGAACTCGGCTTTCTCGGCTTACAACAGCAATTTTGTACAAAAGAAAATTGCCGTTGTACGTTACACTATGGTTGGTAAGGAGCGCATTATGACTAAAAAAAGCAAGGAAGAGGCGGTATTCAGCTTTGCTGAAGAGCTCGGCGGCATTGAAGTTTTAGAAGCAAAATACGAAAAGCAAAACTTCTCTCGTCATAGCCATGAGGGCTACACCATTGGAGTAATTGAAAAAGGTGCACAACGCTTTTTCCGAACTGGCGGTAATCATATCGCGCCTGAAGACAGCATTATTTTAGTGAACGCAGATGAAGTGCATAATGGTCATTCAGCTTCTGAAGGTGGTTGGGAATACAAAGCAATGTACCCTCTGCCAGAACAGTTTAGTCAACTTACCCAAGAATTGAATGGCAAGCTCTCTGGGGCACCGTATTTTCCACAACCCGTGGTGTATGACCCAGAATTAGCCAGTCAACTTAGGCTATTGTTCAGCACCTTAGCGACATCTTCTAATCGACTTCTGAGAGAAACGGTAATGTATGCGGCAATGGTTAAGCTCATTGCTCGTCATGGAAAATCGCGCTCAGAAGACGTCATGCCTAGTTCGACTCCTGGACTTGAAATAGTGAGGGAGTTTATTGACGACTTTCCACAAGCCGATGTTTCACTAGAAGAGCTCGCAAAACTCGCTGGGTTAAGCCCTTACCATATGGCGCGTTCATTTCAACAGCGCTTTGGTTTACCGCCACATGCGTATCAAGTTCAAGCTCGAATTCGACTCGCAAAACAAAAGCTAAAACTTGGGCACACCATTTCAGATACCGCTCAAGAGTGCGGGTTCCACGATCAAAGCCACCTTCATCGTCACTTTAAAAAAGCTTTAGGCGTTACTCCGGGGCAATATCTAGCCAGTATTCATCAAGGCACTCGGTCACCTATTGTCGGTTCGTAACATAAAGAAAAACCTCGGACAGAGCCGAGGTTTTCGCTATTTAATCACTAATCAGATTAAGCTTGTAAATGTGAGGTTAGTTTCTAGTCCATGCATCTTCCCATGCTTCACCTTCACCCGGTACGTAAGCTGGTGCGTCAATATTACACCACGCACCGTATGGGTATTCGCGACAAGCATAGGTATTGCCGTCAGATCCTAGAACAACCGTTTCACCCTCTACGTAACTGCCAATTCCGTCCGGGTAAACGTAGTCATATTCGGCTGAGCCTTCAGCTTTCACTTCAAACTGTTCAGAGAATACTACGTGGTGCTCTGGTTCTTGGTTGTAGCTCGCGGTTACTTCTAGCGTATGCATACCTTCAACATGTGCTTTCACTGGAAGCTCAACAGGTTTTCCATGAAGAATGGCGCTATTTAGCCAAGTTTGTGTTCCATCCGCTCTGATCACCTTAACGTTCACTAGTACATTGTGACCTTCAGTGGCTACGGTTGGCGTAATGGTTACTTCACCTTCTGATAGGTAATACGTGCTCTCAACACCAGAAACCTTCACCTCTGCTGGTGGTGGTACTTCAATATCTCGGATATCGAGTGAGTAGCTGTAATCTGGGTTCTTCGTGTAAACCTTGTTAAAGAACAGGTTCGAATCGTCATATTCCACTTCACCAGATGGCTGCTTAATGCCGACCATTGCGGTATGCGAGTAAGTTGTATTGATCTTATCCGCTAGCTCATACGTCCAAACACTTTGGTCTACATTACTAGTATCAATAGGGAAGCTTTCCGCAACGATTTCAGTACCTTGCTTATCAAAGATACGGAATAAAACCGCACGATCGACTTCCGCTTCAAAGCCCGGTTGAACGTACTGTGCAATTTCGCCCCACTCCGGTACTTCAGCTTCACCAACAAACTTCACGTCAGAACAGTTATAGAAGCCTTCCCCAGCCGGGTCGACACGTTGCCAACGGCTGAAAATAGTGACTTCTTCACCATCACGCCCTTCAGGGAGTTTGATTTCAAACTGGTAATGGTCTTCACCATTGATTTTCACTGGCGCTACATCTTCTTGCGTCGCGAACAACTCAACGTCATCCCAAGTTAGCCTTGAATTCGCTGCGTTGTAGCCCGGTTTGCTAATATATAGCTCCCAGTAAGAAGGGTTATGAACCGCTGTTGCACGATACTGGAAGTTAATCGTATCACCCGAGACTAACTCAGTACGCTGCCAGTTCTCAGACGCCACGCCCATTCCGCTGTAATTTGCAATTGAGGCATGACACAGTTCGCCATCTTTAATGACTGCTTTTACTGCGTCTGGATTAGTATGGTCGACAACTAATGCCGCATAACCATTTTTGTTGTTAAATGCACCTTCACCAGACTCTTGATATGCCGCTCGACAAGCTTGGTTTGGAATGGTGGAACCGTCCCCCCACAAACCGCCTTGTTCGTGACAGATCTGCTGTCTTGCTGCTGGGTACACTGCGTACCCATGTGAATGTGCAATACTTGGAATGATTGCCGAGAGTGCAAAGCCAACTGCCGTTATATTTTTTATCATGTCATTTCCTACCGAATTCGGTGAATAAGTAACTCAAATAAAGTATTTAAACGTTCGAATTCCATGCAGACCTTAAAGCATACAAATCAAATTATGATGAATAATTAACCTTCAACTATTACGTTTTATTCATCCTCATTTAAACACGTTCAATTCGAGCCTCTTATTAAGCTCGTCGAAGCGGATTTATGCATGATTTAAAAATTAAATTTATGGATAAAAATATAAAAAAAGCTAAACAGGCACTTCATATCACATGTAATACATAGAAATAACAACTAAACAGATGAGCACCAATAAATATTAAAAATGGATACTTGTTAACAATTCACAAAATAGACACCTATAATCTCAATAAATGAACGGCGGTCACAGATTGAGGCTAGATAGTCACGAATTTGGACTGCATAATTATCGAAATACTCATTGCTATTGAATCCCCCGCTTTAAAATTAATAGTTCAAACGAGTTATATAAAAACGATGACCACAAACACTGATCCCATAAACAACAATTGGCTTATTAATGGCCGCTATCTAATACCATCTTTACGTTCTGTGTCGGATGGAGAGCACACTTTCAAACTTGGCGCTGCTGATTACTGCATTCTAGAAATCTTGTTGAATAACCTTGATAAACCGGTCTCTCGAGAACAATTATTCGAAATCGCCTGGGAAGGTAAATTCGTCTCTGAAGCTCGCCTTACACAATCTATCTTTAGCATTAGACTAGCGCTTGGTGATGACGGTAAAGCTCAGAAAGTGCTAAAAACGATCGCCAAAAGCGGTTACATGATCTCGAGTGAACTTGTTCAATGCGATGATTCTCTACATGAGAGCGAAGGCGCCGCTTCAGAAAATAGCCAATCAATATATACCTTAATTACAAACCATAAATCACTCTACAAACACTTAGCACTAATCGTATTTCTCTTCGTTGCGGGGTACATATTAGGGGTATTGAGAAGTCCAGGAAGTGAATATTTGGGGAATATCAAGACGGCTAAATTTGTCACCTACGAAAACCCTTTCCCCAACAATCACAATATCGACATCCACCTTCAAGAAAATATTGAACCAATATCACTTAAAGGTGCTTTTGCGCCTAAAGTGCTATTGGATGATGACTGCCAAGTCGACATCTATATATTAGAAAATAATAGTAAATATACTTATGTGTTCTATTCAATAAAGAAACAAATGAGTATTAATTTTGAAGCCAACTATGGACTCATTGAAGGGCTGAATAATAGTTTATGGAAATTCCATGAAAGCACCATTTAAATACTGCCTCATCATTGGCCTAGGAACTGCATCGCTTTTTATCGGCTATCTTTTGGGCTTTCAGTCCGCTGATCAGAAGATATTGTTTCAGGCGAATGTTCAGGCGACCTACATTGCGAACTCTAACCTACATGAAAGCTATGAACGTAGCGGTGAAGTCATCTTCGGGAATCACTTTCTAGTAAGTAACGACATCGTCAAATCCGAACAAGGCTTGCTGGCTATGCAGTCTCTTTATGAGTGGAACGCATTCAATTCAAACCTCAAAAACAAAAAAATGACCCGGCAATATTCGGGAATGATTCACAACAGCTTGATTCTTGATCTTCCCGATGAAGTTCGCTTGAAAATGCACCCTATCGAGCTCCCAAGCCAAAGTGGGCGTAAGTTGTATTTATTCTATTTTAGAGACGTGGCGTTGCTGCTTATCGAAAAGAATAGAAATCATCACAACCTTGGTTAGCTTTGCGCGATCTCCCTTTAAAGGTCATCAAATATAGTTGTCTAGACGACAAATATTTATCATTAGACTCCACACCTATTTTATCCGTTAATGCGCCTGACTTTTGAGGCTGACCTAGCCCAAAGCAGGTGTGATTTCAGAACATTCTGAACTCAGATTTTTCTCTCTGTTCTTGCGAGATAAGCTGTGGAACAAGTATCCAAACTAGACCGCGTTCGCGCTGATTACAATGTTCAACACTGGAGCCAAGGCTTCTACGGTATTGATGACAACGGTGAAGTGTATATATCACCGACCAGCGACAAAACGCACCAAGTGCCTTTTAGCAACATCGTCAATCAACTGGAAGAACGTCAACTAAACCTACCAGTTCTGGTTCGCTTCCCGCAGATTCTGCACCAGCGAGTGCATAACGTTTGCCAAGCATTTAACCAAGCGATTGAAGAGTACCAGTACCAGAACAACTACTTGTTGGTTTACCCAATTAAAGTAAACCAGCAGAAAGAAGTCGTTGACGAGATTTTAGCTAGCCAAGCAAAGCTTGAAACCAAACAGCTTGGGCTAGAGGCCGGCAGCAAACCCGAACTACTCGCAGTACTAGCGTTAGCTCAGCAAGCCAGCTCCGTTATTGTATGTAACGGCTACAAAGACAGAGAGTACATTCGCCTAGCGCTAATCGGTGAAAAGCTAGGACACAAAGTATTCATCGTTTTAGAAAAGCTATCTGAGCTGGACTTAGTGCTAAAAGAAGCGAAAAACCTTGGTGTAAAACCACGCTTGGGTATTCGAATCCGACTTGCTTCTCAAGGCGCTGGTAAATGGCAAGCCAGTGGTGGCGAAAAATCGAAGTTCGGTTTATCGGCGTCTCAGGTTCTGACTGTCATTGAACGTTTAAAGCGTGAAGAACAATTGGATGCGATGCAATTGGTGCATTTCCACCTAGGTTCGCAAATGGCCAATATTCGCGATGTGCGCAATGGTGTGAATGAGTCAGCTCGCTTCTACTGTGAGCTGCGCGGTATGGGCGCCAATATTGATTTCTTCGACATTGGTGGCGGCTTGGCCGTCGATTACGACGGTACGCGCAGCCAGTCTTCGAACTCGATGAACTATGGGCTCGCCGAGTACGCTAGAAACATTGTTTCCACTGTGGGCGATGTGTGTCAGCAATATGAACAGCCAATGCCGGTCATCATCTCGGAATCGGGTCGCTCTATTACTGCTCATCATGCGGTGTTGATCACCAATGTGATTGGTAACGAAACGTACCATCCAGAAGAAATGATTGCTCCAGAGCAGGCTGCTCCTACGCTGTTGCAAAACATGTGGCGCAACTGGGAAAACTTACAAGACGGGACTGACGCTCGTGCATTGATTGAGATTTACAACGATACACAAAGCGACTTATCCGAAGTGCACTCGCAGTTTGCGATGGGGCTGCTAAACCTCCAGCAACGAGCGTGGGCAGAGCAATTGTCTCTGCGTATCTACTTCGAGCTCAGCCGCCAAATGAGCAACAAAAATCGTTTTCATCGACCGATTTTGGATGAGTTGAACGAGCGACTAGCCGATAAATTCTTTGTGAATTTTTCGCTATTCCAATCACTGCCAGATGCATGGGGTATCGATCAGGTATTCCCTGTATTGCCTCTATCCGGTTTGGAAAACGTAGAAGACCGACGCGCTATAATGCTCGACATTACGTGTGATTCAGATGGCGCGATTGAACAATACGTTGAAGGTCAAGGCATCGAAACCACATTGCCAGTACCCGCTTTTGATAAAAACAAACCGTATCTGATGGGCTTTTTCCTAGTGGGAGCATACCAAGAGATCTTGGGTGACATGCACAACCTATTTGGTGACACCCATAGCGCAGTAGTCAACGTCGATGAAAGCGGTAAAGCAGTGATCGAATCCATTAATGAAGGCGATTCAGTTGAAGATATGATGCGCTACGTTCACATTGACGTAGACAAAATTCGAACCAATTACCGTGAGCTCGTAAGCCAACGAGTTGCGATTGAAGAGCAACAAAACGTGCTCGATGAACTTGAGCAAGGCTTAAGTGGTTATACTTATTTAGAGGATTTCTAAATGAATGATTTGTTTAGCAAAACTGATTATTCACTGTACTCAAATGCAATGACATTTGTGCGCCGCCCTTACGTGAAAAACCCAGTAAGCGCCGACGCCGATGTAGTAGTGCTCGGTGTGCCGCTTGATATGGCGACATCGGGACGCCCTGGCGCTCGTATGGGGCCAGATGCGATTCGCCGAGCTTCGGTTAACCTCGCTTGGGAAAGCAAAAAATTCCCTTGGGACTTTAACGTATTCGAACGCGCGAACGTGATTGATGCGGGCGATTTGGTATTCGACTGTGGCGATGCAGAAGATTTTACTTATCGATTGGAAGCAGCAACGTCTGAAATTCTAAAGAGCGGTAAAACCATGTTGGCGCTAGGTGGTGATCACTTCATTACCCTGCCAATATTGCGCGCTTATGCTAAGCACCATGGCGAGATGGCATTGATTCACTTCGATGCCCATACCGACACCTATTCCAATGGCAGTGCGTATGACCATGGCACTATGTTCTATCATGCGCCAAACGAAGGGCTAATTTCAGCGAAGCACTCGGTTCAAATTGGTATTCGCACTGAGTACGAGCAAGAAGGCCATGGCTTTAATGTTATTAATTCAATGCAAGCCAATGACCTAAGCGCAGAAGAAATTGTCGCACAAATAAAAAACATCATTGGTGATAAACCAGTGTATGTAACGTTCGACATCGACTGTCTGGATCCAGCATTCGCACCCGGAACAGGAACACCGGTTTGCGGTGGGTTGAACTCCGACAAAGTGCTGAAAATCCTACGCGGTTTAGCCGGCGTTAATATTGTTGGTATGGATGTGGTTGAAGTCGCACCACCGTACGACCAAAGCGATGTTACCGCGTTAGCAGGGGCCACCATCGCGCTCGAATTATTGTACGCTTGGTCGGCACAAAAGTTTCAAACAACCGAAGATACACAACAATAATGTTTGGAAAGGCTGTTTTAATTGAACCTGTCTCAATACTCAAAAAGAGAGCCTCGGCTCTCTTTCTTTTTAAAAAATTATAATTACCATCAATAGCGCAAGTTTGTACAATCCGCCTAACTTCCTTTTCACTAGGCTGGAATCAAATACCTAACCAAATAATCGTATGGATACCGCTATTAGTTACTCAAAATCATCAAGCCGAACCAAACTGTTCATACAAGGAACAATGGCAATGCTACCGTTAAGTATCGCTGTTTTACCTTGGGGGCTGCTGGCTGGCTCTTTTGCTATGGATGTTGGACTGCACCCACTCGAAGGACAAGCGCTCTCAGCCATTTTGTTTGCAGGCGCCGCGCAGTTAGTGGCAATGGGTATGTTCAAAGCCGGAGCCGGGCTGACAACCATGCTAATCACGACGTTCTTTATTACTTCTCGTCACTTTCTTTACAGCATTTCAATGCGTGACAAGATCAGCCCTCTTCCTCTTAAATGGCGTCTTACTCTTGGTTTTTTGTTAACCGATGAACTCTTCGCAATTTGTGGCAATCAATCCAGTAAGCAGTTTCAACCTTGGTATGCATTAGGGGCAGGGCTGAGCTTTTATCTATTTTGGAACCTCGCGACCATAGTGGGAATTGTGGCAGGCAGTGTGATTCCTGGGCTCAATCTATGGGGTCTGGAATTTGCGATCGCTGCGACCTTCATTGCGATAGTGATACCAACCATTAAAAGCCTTCCGATTCTGTGCTCTGTTATCTCAGCTTTGGTGCTTTCCGTCTCACTCGCATATTTCAAAATTGAAGGGGCGCTGATTTTTGCCAGTATCGGAGCAATGGGAGTCGGTTATCTAGTAGAAACAATCAAAGGAAAAGCGCAATGATATTCAGTTATATTCTGGCGATGACAGCAGTCGTATTTTTGAGTCGCTATTTGTTCTTAGAACCCAAACTTCCAATCAAGCTCGGGGTTAGAACTCAAAGGTTACTCGCCTATTCAAGCCCAGCAGTACTAACCGCAATTTGGGGGCCAATCGTCTTTTTACCTGAGGGGGAATTGATGCTGTCCAGCGACAATGCGTATTTGTGGGCAGCACTGCTCGCCGCCGGACTAGCTTGGAAAACCAAAAATGTTTTGCTCACCACTGTAGTCAGCATGGGAGTCTTTCTATTTCTAAACTTATCTTGGTTCGCATAACCACTTAATCCATATGGCCATCATGATTCGTACCACATGGTAAATGGACTAACGAGTTACTGCGCTAACCATTCGATTTCGATCAAGGTTTTATCGCCACATTTAAGTCGCCCAAGGAAAACATCACCTCTGTGAACCTCTCCCACTCCTTGAGGAGTACCAGTCATTACGATATCGCCATCGAGAAGACTTGTGTATGACTTGAGCTCTTGGAGAATCACAGCTGGTGAGTAAATCATTTGCTCAACGTGACCTTTCTGAACTCGGACACAGTTAATAAACAATTCCAAATTTAGGTCTGCCAGGTTCACATCGTTAACTGGAACAAACTTACTAAAAACCGCTGACCCATCGAACGCTTTAGCACGCTCCCAAGGTAAGCCTTTCTGTTTTAAGTAAGATTGCATTGAGCGCTTAGTTAGGTCTAATCCTAAAGCAACACCTTGGAACTCACCGTCTTTGACTACGAAGCATATTTCCGCTTCATAATGCAATTGCTCCTGATGAAAGGCAGATAATATCGATGTGACAGAAGTGCTCGGTTTATTAAACACAACCATGTGTTCTGGAATGGCATTATTTAATTCTTGGATGTGATCCAAATAATTACGGCCAACGCACAATACTTTGCTTGGCACTATCTTTTGCTCATCCATATACACCGAGTTCATTGCCTTTCCTTGACTGATTTAAAGAGCACAGAGTTTAACCGATCAGAGAACTCCGATCTCTGAGATTATCGAGCGAGCTATCAAAAATCTGATCTTTCGCTCAAAGTGTCTACCTAAGCTAACGTTTTCATTACCTTTTCACACAAACGCTTTAACTCAAGTAATTCATCCAACTCCAAGTTAAATTTACAGCGCATCGCTTTTGGCACTTGTTTGGCTTTTTCTTTTAGTTCTAAGCCTTGCTCTGTTAGAAACAATTCACGTACTCGCTCATCATGTTCACCACGCTTTCGCAGCACAATACCTTTCGCTTCTAGCCGTTTAAGTAAAGGAGTAAGTGTTCCAGAATCTAAACTCAGTTTAGAACCTAACTCTTTTACATTAATGCCATTTTTATCCCACAGCACCATCATCACTAAATATTGAGAATAAGTTAGATCGAGTTCTTCGAGCAAAGGTCGATAAGAACGAATGACTGCATTCGCAGCGCTATAAAGTGGAAAACAGATTTGGTTTTCTAACTTAATTAACGCTTCGTCTTGTGAGTTTTGCTCAACATGTTTGTTCGAATGGCATGAAGTCATAGTCACACTCTGAAAATTAAATTGCGCACAATATACTTGCATTTCTCTTGGAGATCGAACTATCATTGCCAACAATTAAATTGCACACAATATAAATTAAAAGGTAGGAATGACTATGACAACACTATATACAACGAAAGCAACCGCTCTTGCTGGACGTAACGGCAACGTAAAAACAGAAGATGGCTTACTCAATGTTGATCTAAGCTACCCAAAAGAAATGGGAGGCAGTGGAACAGCGACTAACCCAGAACAATTGTTTGCAGCTGGCTACTCAGCTTGTTTTTCAAACGCTATTTTGCATGTAGCGAAAGAAATGAAGGTATCAATTAAAGAAGCTCCAGTCAGCGCAGAGATAGGTATCGGTCCAAATGAAACTGGCGGTTTTGCGCTAACAGCAAGCTTAGAGGTTTTTTTAGATTTAGAGCAAGCTCAAGCAATCGAATTGGTGAAAGTAGCCCACCAAGTTTGCCCATACTCGAATGCAGTGCGTGGCAATATTGACGTTGCGGTAAGCGTGAATGGCGTAGCGTTATGATCGCTTAGTTTGCCAAACCCAAAATACGAAAAAGCCACCCTAATAAGGGTGGCTTGATATTTGGCGTGTGATTATATCTGTCGATTACTTTCTTGTAATCAACTTACACATTAGAAGTAGTAACGTGCGCCAAGAGTCCACTTGTCGTCAGTTTCGTTACCATCTGCATCGTTAAGATCGAATTGGTAACCAGTGTAACCAACAAACTTAGCAGTGAAGTTGTATTCAGCTTGTAGAGCTAACTCTTCACGTGCTGTTGCTTTAGCATCACCCTTGTTTTCTTTACCTTCAACCATTTCGTAGTTCATGATTAGGTTTAAGCTGTTTGGAAGCGCGTAAGCAGCTAGTAGCTCGTAGTTTGTGCTTTCTTCCATACGGTTAGTACCAGCGATTGGATCAAGGAAGTTCATGTTTTCGTTCGAAGCATAAACACCCGCTAGGTATAAACCTTTACCGTAGTTACCGTATGCTGCAGATACAGTATGAGACTCAGCAGTTTGAGATTTAGAGCCAAAGTCTGTGAAATCACCAGTATTGAAAGCATAACCTAGCTTAACGCCCGCGATATCATAACCTAGTGTTGCTTGGATACGATCGCCGTACTTAGTGCCTGATGTAGTGTTACCAACAGTTACTTGCTGATCGTTGTCACCCTGCCAACCTAGACCAAAGCTGAAAGAACCTGACTCACCGAAATCGAATGCGTTACGGTAGCTAACCATTTTATCTGCACGACCAGTACCTAGAGCGCCGTGGTTGTCGTAGATGAAGTCATTCGCAAATGCGATTGGCATATCTGCAACGCCAGCAACATCGTAGTAAGGTGCCCACTGAGTACCAACTACTGCGCGACCTAACTCATCATGAGTAAGACCTACGTAACCTAAACGAGTAGTGAAAGTGTCATCACCACCATCAAGGTAGTTTAGAGCCCATTCACCTTTAGCATCAGCAGTGAAACCATTGCCTAGATCTTGAGTTGCATTGAAGTTGATACGTGGAGAGTTAGTTCCAACAGAAGCATCTTCAGAATCAGAACCGTTGATGTTCGCAGAAACGTGACCACCGATTTCGAAAGTAGAACCGTCTTGGTTGTAAAGTTCAAAAGCAACAGCTTGAGTACCAAATGCAGCAGCAGAGATTGCTAGCGCCAATAGTTTTTTATTCATTGTTTCGTCCATTGTCCATTAATGTAACTTTGTTGTTTTGCTAAGGCAGGTGTTTAAGCTGAACATAGGGAATGTTACCTGCACTTAACATGTGGAATGGACTTTAAGCGAGCCGACTCGCAAAAGTTGCATGAAAATATATAAAATAACAAAAACAGTTATCGAAAAAACATAAAAGCAAATAAAACAACAAGTTAAACAACCAAAGCTTACCTTTATTTAGTTCAAACCTTGTTACATTTGTAGAAAAACCCACCAAAAACGATAAAAACCAATCCATCAATAAGGTTCAACCTGCCAATAAAGTAAGTTTACAAATAGCATTAATGTTGCAAAAAACGTACAAACTCAATGCAGATAATCTGCCAATTTTTATTACGCATTACCCTCCTATAAGCAGGTAAAATCTCGCATTTCAACCCAAGAATCGCGACGGTATCACACCCAATATTTAACAATAATTGGCAGCTAGATAATTAAAGAGCAGGAAGACATATAGCAGGAGTCGAAGGCAAAAAATGAAGTCTGTCTTAAATTTGATACCGGTGAATTGAGCGAACTATAACGATTATTATAGTGATTACGCCGAAGCAAAAGGACACCTTATGACGCAGCTCTTCAGTAAGAAAGCTCCAAAGCCTATTATGCATCAACTCTTGTTTGAGCAACATGCCCCAAGCTCCTCTTTAAATTAACGCCTCGAAACACGCCCCCTAGCTCACTAGGCTCAGCAGCTAAATTAAGTGGCTGAGTAGGCAACTAGCCAGATGTTAATAACCCATAACTAGTCATCAAACATAGAGAAACCAACCACTGCCAACCTCTCATTTACAAATGAATCTACATAATTCCTGACAATTCACTGACATTTGATGACTTGTAGCATCCATGCAACTTCACTACCCTAGACCTCGTCTTGTATTTTGAATCTAAGAATTTGCATAACTCGAACTCTCAACAACGAAAGCACGCCTTTTGGTCAATTGTCCTTACTGGATTGGTTATTATTACCTGTCTAGCAAGTACTATTACTTCGAGTTCTACGATCGCATCCAGCGCGCCTTATTCTCCTACATTGACTGAATCTCAAATAAGCCAAGACACCCACATCCAAGTTCTTTATCAGCAGGTTTTCGATAGCGGTAGCATCGCTAAACCTCTACCATCTAAAGAAGCCTGCACCTTAAGCGAGCAACTTCTAACCTACGCGACTCCAAAACTAGATTGGCTTGCTGCCTATATCATTTTATCAATTCTGGTATATTGCTTAGCACCTTTGTCTATTGGTAATGCTAGGTTAGAGCGCCAGCATTTCGCTTTCCCTAAACAGCGCCTACACGTCACCTATTGTATATTCCGAGAGTAAATAAACGGGTTCTCACTACACCCTAACTATTTATTTTTGGAGAAATTTTTGTGTTAAAAACAATCTTTGCGCCTAGCTCTTTGCAATCTAGGCTAGTGATGCCTATACAGGCTGGCTTTAGTACACTTGTAAAACTCTTACTCGCATTCAGCTTGCTTGCATTCTCGGCTATATCCTTGGCTCAAAGTACAGGTTGGATTAGTGCACCAGAGCACCCACCCGTTAAATTGAGAATGATGTCTACGGGTGAACAGAACCCAGACAACAAAACCATTGAAGCGGTTCTAGACATAGAGCTAGATGGCGACTGGAAAACCTATTGGCGCAGCCCGGGTGAAGGTGGCGTTGCACCTGAATGGGATTGGTCTAAATCGAGTAATATTGAATCCGTGGAATGGCACTGGCCAATCCCTAGCTATTACGAGCAATTAGGGGTCATGACTTTAGGCTACAAGTCCAAAGTAAGCTTCCCAATCACCATCACGTTAGAAGACATTACCAAGCCTGCCGTTTTTGACGCTGCGCTTACGTTACCATCTTGCACTAATATCTGCGTGATTCACGACTACCACGTCAATTTACCGATTGACCCATCGAGTTTACAGCTAGATGAAGACGCCATGTTCGTCTTCAACCAAGGCATGAGCCGTACACCTATGGAATCTAAGCAAGTGTCTATCGAAGCGCTTTCTTGGAATGTCCAAAAACAACAACTCGTGGCTCAGTTCACTAACCAAAAGCCTTGGGAACAACCACAAATATTAATTGATGGCGAAGAAGTGATTGATGAGTTCTTTGGCCAACCGAAAACCTACATCGAAGGAGACACGTTAACTGCCGTTTTTGATGTTACTAACTGGCTAGGTGAAACCGACCTAACCGACCGTAATATTACAATAACGGTCTCGGATAACTCTTTCGCAACGGAATTAACCGGGCAAATCGGCTCTGAAGCGATAGCTTATCAATCGAACAACACTGGCTTTTTGGCCATGTTCGGATTTGCATTATTAGGCGGCTTAATTCTCAATATTATGCCATGCGTACTGCCAGTTTTAGGCATGAAACTCAACAGCATGGTAGCCAATCAAAATGCTTCAAAAAAACAAGTCCGCGGCTCTTTCATTGCTTCAGCTCTAGGGATCATCACCTCGTTTGCGATTCTTGCAGCAGGTATTTCCATTCTGAAAATGGGTGGCAACGCCATCGGCTGGGGTATTCAATTCCAAAACGCATGGTTCATCATCTTAATGGTGGTCGTAACCTTAGTGTTTGCAACCAACTTACTGGGATTATTCGAGTTTCGTTTACCTTCAGGTATGAATACTTGGATGGCAACGAAAGGAAATGACTCCCACTCTGGTCACTTTATCCAGGGTATGTTTGCTACTTTACTGGCAACACCTTGTAGCGCGCCTTTCTTAGGTACCGCTGTGGCGTATGCATTTGGTGCTAGCTACCAAGAGCTATGGGCGATCTTCATCGCGCTCGGTATAGGTATGAGTGCGCCATGGTTAATGTTTGCCATGTTCCCAAGACTGGTTCGTTTCTTACCTAAGCCAGGTAAATGGATGTTCAAAGTAAAACTTATCTTTGGATTGATGATGCTAGCCACCAGCTTATGGCTGAGCAGCTTACTCACGCCTTTCCTTGGCACGTTCGCCACGATTTTAGTGACCGCAGGGATCTTAATCGCGGTATTGATTTGGGTCGGTTTCAAGTTTGGTAAAAAAGTCCTTATCCCAGTGCTTGCAGTCTCGACGCTTGCATTCGGTGGTGGGCTTATTGCTGGCAGCCTAACGGCAGGTAATTGGGCCACTCCAATTGTTGATGACCTTAACTGGCAGCCATTAGAAGCAACTCAAATATCCGGCCTTGTAGAAGAAGGAAAAACGGTATTCGTCAACGTGACTGCCGATTGGTGTATTACTTGTAAAGCCAACAAAATCGGCGTGATACTTCAAGATCCTGTGTATAGCCGCTTGCAAGAAGAAGGCGTTGTCCTGATGGAAGGCGATTGGACCACTCCTAACTCCAAGGTAACCGAGTATCTACAAAGTAATGGTCGTTACGGCGTTCCATTTAACATTGTTTACGGCCCAGAATACCCACAAGGGATTCCTTTACCTGTCATTCTAGACAGCGAAACGGTCATGGAGGCGATGAGAATCGCCGGGGGTTCGAATGGATAAAGAGACTCAAGATATAGAACAATCAACAGCTAAGCAGCCTTCAAGGTTAAAAAGGTGGAGCAAGGAGCTTGCAGGCATGGTTCTGATAGTGGCTGTCGTGTCATACGCGATGGATTTCTACTACAGCTCAAGCATGCCAAGTGGAACCGCCCCACCAATCGCAGGGATGACCGTGCAAGGTGAGATGGTCGATGCAATTGAGATGAGCAAATCAGGTAAACCTGTGATTGTCTATTTTTGGGCAACTTGGTGTACTGCTTGTAAATTTGTGAGTCCGACAATTGATCGCTTTTCCAAGAATCACCAGGTAGTCAGTGTCGCGCTGTCATCAGGTAACGATGACCGCGTTAGGCGCTTTCTATCAGCAAAAGAATACGACTTTCCCGTATTAAATGACGTTACAGGCCGGATAAGCAGAGACTGGGAAATCAGTGTCACGCCGACCATTGTCATCATTAAAGACGGTGAAATTCAGCACATCTCGACAGGCGTCACGACTCCTTGGGGATTGTGGTTCAGAACTCTATTCGTTTAGTAGCAAGGCTAACTATGAATAAATTAATACTATGGGCTGCGATTAGCGCCGCTCTTTCATCGTCACTGGTTCACGCAACTGATCTCGATGCACAACAGAAGCAGAAAATTGAACAGGTTTCTAAACTACTGGAAGAAAACCCGGAAGTTATAGACCCACTCTATACAAGCTTAAGTAACTACATTACTAAGGCTGACGAGTTCGATAAAGCACAGAAACAAAGTCACGACTGGCTATACAACAATCCAGATTTACCGTTTATTGGTAACCCTAACGGGAAAACCGTGCTCCTGAATTTTACCGACTACGACTGCCCGTATTGTAAAAAGCTGGACCCTGTCTTGAGCAAACTCGTGAAAAACTACCCAGATCTAAAGATCGTATCTGTTCTCACTCCGTTGAAGCAGAAAGGTGATCTGCCAGACATAGAGACCAATGCTACATTATACGCACTGACGGTTTGGAAAGAAGCACCAGAACATTTCGAACAAGTAAACCAATACCTGTTCGCAAAAAACAGCGGCCATTCAAAGCAATCATTGAATGCTATTGCTAAAAAAACCGACACCGTTGCTCAGCTACACGCGAGCCAACAAGTTCGAACCGTTGTCGATAACAACTATATGGCATTCCATGAATTAGGACTAAGAGGCACGCCTGCCATGATGCTCGGCGATAAGATCATTCCAGGTTATTTACCTTATGATCGGCTAAAGAACATTCTTTCAAAAGAAATTGAAGCGGCGAGTTAGCCCAACGCTAATAACAACGAATTAAGGAATACACGTGAAAAAATTAATCATCAGTACCATGATCGCCGCGAGTTTTACCTCTGCATGGGTATCGGCAGCAAAGCTCACAGAATCACAAGAAAAGCAGCTCATTGAAATCAATGAGTTACTACGAAATAACCCGTCAGTCATTGGCAATTTGCACGACAGTCTTGAAAAGTATGTAGAAAGCCAGGCTCAATTCAAGGATGTTAAAGCTCAAAGCCATGACTGGCTTTATAACAACCCAGATCACTCTATTACAGGTAACCCTGACGGGAAGTCAGTCATCATTAACTTCACTGATTACAATTGCCCTTTCTGCAAAAAACTAGAGCCCGTGATGGCACAGTTAGCTGAAGAAAATAGTGACCTAAAGATCGTTAATATCTATGTTCCGCTGCAGCAACAGCAAGTGGCAGGTATCGATACTAACTCTGCACTGTACGCGCTGAATGTTTGGAAGCAAAAGCCAGAAGCGTTCACCGAAGTACATAACTTCTTGGTCGCTAAAAATGGAAAACACACCAAGCAATCATTGGAAGCAGTGGCAAAGAAAACAGGAACAGCGGAACTGCTGAACACCACTGACGAACAACAAATGATTGTCGCACGTAACTACCAAACCTTTACTGCACTAGGTTTAGGTGGAACGCCTGGCATGTTAATCGGCGAGCAAGTCATTCCAGGCTATGTGCCATATGAAAAACTCAATGAGATCATCAAAGCGGAGTTCTCCAAGTAGTCGGCAATTGCTTTAAATAGTGTCGCTCGTCGTTTACCAAAAGGCGAGAGCACGAAACGCACAACCTATAGGGGAGGCAATTACCTCCCTTTTTATTTATCCATAATAAAAATGAAATAAAAACAAAACCTAAGCGTAATCGATCAGAAATCAATCCTTCATTTATAAAGCCTATCTTACCTGCATCAAACATATCGAGCACGACGCTCATTGATTTCATATAGGGTAAGAAAATGAAAAAAGCAGCAATCGCAACTGCAATATTCTCGGCATTGGTATCAGGGTCTTCACTAGCAGCAACCGTTTACGATAGCGACGGTACAACATTGAAAGTTGGCGGTCGTGCGGAAGCTCGCTTCAATATTTCTGACAACAACGAAACCGACTCGACGAGCAGCTTTAAAGATAAATCTCGCGCTCGTGTAAACCTAAAAGGTAAAACTCAAGTCGCTGAGGGGCTGTACGGTTTTGGTAAATATGAAGCAGAATTTGATGATGCAAATGACATCACCAACCGTTACTTCTTTGCGGGTATCGGCACAGACATGGGCGAGTTTTCTTACGGTAAACAAGACTCTGCACAAGTGATGCTAACTGACATTACAGATACAATGGCAACGTTTGGTGCAGACGCTGCAGACATCGTGTCTGGTAACAAAGATAAGCGTGAAAACAACTTCCTATATTCAGGCGAATTCGATGCTCTAGCGGTAAAAGTAAACTACATCGCAGCTGATGAAGTCGATGCAAACAGCTTCGGCCTTTCGGCTCTGTACTCACTAGAGATGGGGTTAGATCTTGGTGCTGGTTATGTTTCGCAAGACAGTGGCAGCAATGATGATGACCAAATCAACTTAGTTGCTCAATACGCTAAAGATGCGTTCACATTTGGCGGCCTATACACAATGGCGACTGTCGCCGACGAAGACGTGACAGGTTATGAGCTTTCTGCAAAATTTAAAGCTAACAAGCAACTTACACTAGTCGGCGTTTATAACTTCCAAGAGAACGATGACACTAGCACTGAAATTGCGAACAATTTTGCTATTGAAGCGGTCTACAAGTTTAACGGCCACATCCGTACTTACGCTGGCTACAAATTTGAACAATTGGACAACAAAGACGACCAACTACAAGCTGGTATTCGTTACGACTTCTAATGTTCAAATAACATAAACTCCAAGGAAACACTCCTTTTTTGGCCGAGCTCACCTCGGCCTTTTTTATTTCTTTCTGCCCCTAGCTAATCAAGCGAGTTACTAAGGCGCCAGGTTCACGCAAAGCATCCACGTTGAAGCTCAAGACTCGCCCCGGCGATGGCGCGAAGTAACGCTTATTTTCATCTCCAAATGCATCATATTGGATGGCCAGTAACTCCCCTTCTTCAACAGCTTGAAGTAGCTCTACCTGAGGCAAAATAAACCCCCCAATATCAGCACGAACCGACACAACTTTATTGCCTTCAACCCAGTTAATTTCTGGTAATGTTTGCGTGCCTTCAAGCATGCCGTAATAGCGTAGAATTCTGAAAACGCCATCGACAGCACGTTGAATCATATCAATTTGGGTAAACTTCCCCATGCCTACTTCAACGGTAACGCTAGGAATGCCTGAGCGATTCCAAACAGTTTCGAGAATACCTGGGTCCCCCGGATCATTGAGCACACAGTCAGGTTCAAATAAGCGAGCTAACTCGATGCATTGCGGAATCCGAAAATCAGAAAACACGTAAAGAGGATATACCGCTCCACGAGTTTGAGTGTGTAAATCGACCGCAAACGTGGCATTGGGTTTAAGCAAGCGCTGCCATAAAGATGCAACAAAACGCTCGGCTGCAGTCCCTTGTGGATCACCTGGAAAAAAGCGATTTAAGTTGGCAGGACAAGAGCCAGGATCGGAAGAAACAAAATCTCGACTGTGATTCAACAACCCAGGTAAATTCACTGTTGGAACGATAGTCACAGTGCCATGTAGCTGCTCACCCACCAGGTCACGAACGATTTGCTGCGCCGCGAGAACACCATTGAGTTCATCACCATGAATACCTGCGGTAATCATTAACTTAGGCCCGCTTTCGCTGCCTTTAAATACCGTAACCGGCATATTTTTAGGTTGCCCTAGACCATCACTCGCGACTTGAAACCAGAATTGGTGTTCACCAATCGGTAAATCTTCTACATCTAATGATTGGATAACTTGACGACCTTGCAGCACGTCTTGTAAATATTCGGTCGCCATTCTACTTCTCCATCTGGTTATGTGGCTTTTGCATCATAGAGGATATTTACTTTCAGACAAGCGGTGACTGATTTATCAGCAATCAACCGCACAAATTAGCTTTGTTCTAAGGTTTTGAATAAGTTATACAAATAAAGTCGATTGGTTTCATAGGGAATTAAACGTATGATTTGGTCAATCACTTTTTATTGACTTTTTACTCTATGACTCAGCCTCACCACCCAGTTCAGGGCGCTAGCTGGATGCTTACCGCTGGGCTTGCATTCGCTATCGTAAACAGCCTCGCGCAAGTCGCCAGTATCAACTTTGGATTAGCTTCAACAACCGTCGCTCTAATTCAATATGCCATCGCGTTGGTCGTTATCCTGCCGTATTTAAGAACGTTAGGTATTCGACAATCTCTAAAAACCAATAATTTAAAACTGCATGTATTACGTGTTTTCCTGTCAGTAATAGGGATTCAATTGTGGTTATGGGCGTTGGCCTACCCTGTTCCAATTTGGCAAGGCATTGCTTTACTTATGACATCGCCTCTTTTCGCAACCATTGGCTCAGGGTTGTTCTTGAAAGAGAAAGTTGGCGCTGCTCGCTGGGGAGCAACATTAGCGGGTTTCATCGGTGCCATGATCATCTTAGAACCTTGGGCTGACGATTTCAGCTGGGCGACTTTATTGCCCGTAGGTGCAGCGTTCTTTTGGGCATGCTACTCCCTAATGGTAAAGCAGCTCTCTTCAAGCGATGGCCCATCAACTATGGTGGTATACCTATTACTTCTGATCACACCATTCAATATTCTGCTAGCCGCTCCCGATTGGCAGATACCGACTGGTTTGACTGTTTGGGCGGTGTTGATTGGCGCTGGCTGCATGACGGCGTTAGCTCAATGGGGAATCGTGAAAGCTTATGCGGTCGCAGACGCTTCTTTTGTACAGCCCTTCGATCACGCAAAATTGCCACTTAACGTATTAGCTGGCTGGGTCGTCTTTAGTTGGGTTCCGCCGGGTAGACTTTGGCTTGGTGCCGCGATCATTGTTGCCTCGGTCGCTTTTATTACTCAGTGGGAAACAAAAAAATCCGCTAAATTGAAATAAATTACGATGCTACCCGTTCTTTTAATTTAAGAGGACTGAATTGAGGCTAAAACGAATGACAAAACCAATCAAAATTACTTTATACCGTTGGGGCGGAAGCTGGGGACCATTTAAGGTAAACATTCCGTGTGGCGAATGTACGCTAACCAAAGATATTCTTCAGGACACGTTTGATAATGAATTGGCAGACGTATCGATTGAACTAGAAGTAAAAGATTGGCTATCTCATTGGTGGGAGCCGTTAAAAATGGGGGTGTGGCATGCGCCAATACTGGTTGTCGAAGGCAAAGTCGTAAGCCAAGGGGAAGCGCTAAACCGTGGTGTATTAATCCAATCTGTGATTAAAGAATGGACGAAACGCGACACATTAAAAGGCAATATTGTTTATGGTAAAGCCACCTGCCCATTTTGTGTGAAAGCGAAAAGTATGCTTGACGAGGCGGGAGTAAAATATCAGTACCACGATGTTGTCAAAGACAGCGCTGCACTTTATCGAATGATCCCAGAAGTTAAAGCCATCATCGGCGAAAAAACACCAGTGACCGTTCCTCAGATCTGGCTTGATGGTAAATACATCGGCGGCGCTGACAATTTAGCCGCTTGGATGAAAGAACACGGCTTAGATTCCATTCCAGATAATGTAGTCGATTTATCCAATCAGTCAGCCAGCTAACTACATTAAGCTTCATTTTTTGGTTCCATCCAAGAACAACAAAGCCCTTAAGAAACGCTCTTAAGGGCTTTGTTTTAAATCCATTTGTCTAACGGCTACTTTGCTATTTTCTTCATCATTCGCTTAACGAGTGACATCTTTTTTGGTTTTGGCTTGCCGTATAACGCTTCGTGCATCATGTTTTTTGCCACAATTTGACCAAGATATGCATTGCCTAATTCGTAACCCATGACTCTCTCCACAAAATGTAATTAAATTTCTATAGAGTCGAATTATACGCCTAACCGAATAACAAACAAGACCAGAGTCACACTTTTGTGTAATTAAATTACATATCGAGATAATAAAAAAGCCAGCGAATTTATCGCTAGCCTTTATAAGTCTTTAGCTACGCTTAGGTTGCTTATACGTTTTACCAGCCGTTTGATAAGTTTCTTTCTGCTTAACTTCAAACATAGATTCGAAGAACCAAGCCGCGAATTTAATCAGATCGTCACCTTCATTCATAACATGCTCAACGAACTCTTGCTCTTCACCTTGATCATTTTCTTGAAGCGTTACGTGATAAATACGACGCTCGCTTTCAACTTCAGCCAGCGCAAATTGACCGGTCAGCGACTCAGCTGCTTCAGATACTTCAGATACTTCATGTTTCTTCAATAGCTCTAGAGCTTGAGGAAGGTTTTCTTGTTCACAGATACTTTTTACTAGCGTTTCAAATTCACTATGCTGCATGATTTCTACCTATAAGATTGACCGCCGCATTGTAAGAAACCCTTACCGCAATTACAACGCCTGCGATGCAAGTGCCTGCTTATGCCTGCGATTCGAACTGACTAATACGGCCCCCATAATCGCCCCAGCCACAATATAGAAAATGCCTAAGCTCATTTGATCCGAAACCCAATATTCAACGAGATAACCACCGAGTAACCCTGCACCACACATTTGCACTGAGCCAGATAGCGCAGACACCGCGCCCGCTTGTTTCTTATGAGGTTCCAACAACATACTGATAGACAAAGGAAAAGACATACCCTGACCTATCGTTAGCCACGTAAATGCCCACACTAAGTTAAAAATACTTAACGGTGTAAACATCAACCACAATCCAGAAGCCAACATAATCGCAATTGCAATACTCATGATCTGTGGAGTCGAGAAACGTCGATTAATAATATTCAGCGTTACACTGCCGATCATAAGGCCTGCGGAAGGAATGATCATCAATGTGCCGTACTCCGCAGCGGTTAATCCTAACTGCTCTTGCATCAAAAACGGGAATACAGATAGTGACACCAAGGCCGCTAAATAGCTCACCCAGTTATAGCTCGCACTGCTGATCACTTGCTTATTAGTCAGTAAACTTCCGTAGTTTTTAATTACTGCACCGATTTGAAACTTGGACTTCCCGTATGGCAAAGTTTCGGGAAGGATAAAGTAGCCTAATGTAAATATTGCTAATAAATACGCTAGAACAAAGCCAAATACTGCCTGCCAACCAAGGTGGAAAGCGATCCACCCGCCGAACACCGGAGCGATAATAGGCATCACGGAAGCGGTAATCGATATATACGAAAGCGCTCGGGTCAAATGGAAACCATCGTAGCTGTCTCTTAATACACTACGGCCAAGTACTGACGCACTACCGGCACCTAAGCCTTGTAACAAGCGGCCGAGTTCAAGCGCAAAAGCGCTATCAGAGAATGCAATACACACAATCGTGCCGACCAAGTAAATACCTTGACCCAATATAAAGATTGGTCGCCGTCCAATGGCATCAGACATAGGTCCGTAGACGAGTTGAGAGACACCAAACCCTACCAAAAATAAAGTGACGAGTAGCTGAACATCCACTTGAGAAATACCAAGATCACCACTAATTAGCGGTAGTGATGGTAAGTAAATGCTTACACCGACCTGTCCCGTTGCAATGATCATCATTGCAAGAAGTAGTGGTGCTTTTTTAAACGCAGATGCTGATGTGTTAGTTTCTTTTGCTTGATTTTTATTCATGGATTTATCTTACATTCAAACCTAACACCTGATAATCATGTAAAATGGAATTTGATTAAGTCCTATCAGGAATCAATTATGGATTGGATACTCAACGTTAGAAGTTACGTTCGCGTAGTGGAAGAAGGCAGTTTTAACGGTGCAGCCCGAAAGCTCAATACAACCAGCTCAGCCATCAGCAAGCGAGTAAACTGGCTGGAAGAAAGGATTGGAACTCAGTTGCTCAAGCGCACCACGCGCTCAATAAGCCAAACTGAAGCGGGAGCTTTATTTTATGAACGCGCCAAAGATCAACTCGATAGTTGGCAATCGGTCATAGATGAAACTCGCTCAGTGAATCAAACTCCGGCAGGGTTATTAAAAATAGGCGCGACCATTGCCGTAGGCTCAAAGTTTTTAGTTCAGTATCTTGATGATTTCCTTGAACAATACCCTGATATTAAAGTTCAGCTGATCACTACAACGCCCGGGCAGTTACCAGCGCTTAGCTTAGATTTAGTACTTAGCCGAGAGCTTGAGCAACTGAATTCTCTTAGCTTCAAAAAGACACCTTTGTTTGAACATAAGGCCGGTTTCTACGCCTCTCCTAGCTATTTAGCAAAGCACCCTGCCCCAACTTGTGTGGAAGATCTAGAGTCTCACAACATGCTGATTTGGGGTGAAAGACACGTTCGTGAAGTTAGGCTTACCAATGGGAAAAAACTGACCCTTACCGGAAACTTCTCTACTACCAACCCAGAAGCCCTATTTCATGGCGCGAAACGCGGAATGGGCGTGCTACTTACCGTGCAAGCCATGATCAAAGATGAGCTGAAATTAGGGACATTGGTTCCATTACTGCCTGAAATTACCGCAGATGAAGCCATGGTATACGCGTATTACCCCAAATTGGACTATCAACACACTAGAACCAAATTATTTTTGGACTACCTAAAAAACCGATTAAAAGAAAGGGAGCAATTAGAAAGCTTATAGCCCAGAACACTCGTAAATACTTATGGAAGCTGTTGATAGTTTTTACTATTGAGAAAGATATTGTTAGCAACTTTTCTCATCAAATGGATTGAAAATCACTCCATCTTCGTCAATAGTAAATAACATGCATATAATAATTATTTAAGTGCATTATCTTGGCTTAAAATGGATAAAGCCCTATGGAAAAAAGTTCGGCTACTCACACTATAGATCTCAATACTATCGGTCGTATCATCAAGCTTGATGGACGTGATTTGCTTGAAGCTGCGGCTCTAACTTTACACCAAGCGCTCAATACTCGGTGCACAAGTATCGTAGAAAAGAAGCGCTTCCAGGAAACCATTACCCCAATCGCTCTAGCACACAGTGACAATATAGAAAAAGAGCTTTCCCTCAGTGCCAAAGAAGAGGTTTGCAATACTTCTAAAGGTGCTCAATGCCAATACTGTGCATATACGGACTCATTTTTTAGCGATATCCCAAAAGAGGCATTCACTCAAGAAATCGCTAACCCAAACTATGTTGCTATCCCTATCAAGTCTCAAAGTGGCGAAATTATGGGAGTGCTTTACTCTTCCTTTAAAATGAGTCAAACACCTGAACAGCTAAGCCGTGCGATCCATTACCACCAGCTGATCGCAGACCTCACTTTTCACGCGCTACGAGAACTATGGTTTAGTGAGCGATCAGACCAATTGCTAAACCAGCTTAGCTATGAAGTGTCTCACGACAGCCTGACAGGGTTACTCAATCGAAGCTGCTTATCAGACACATTAGAGTCGATCACTCAGCAGTCACCAAGGCCGTTTACGCTTGCTTTTCTCGACATCAACAACTTCAAAATGATCAACGATGTAAATGGTAACTACATTGGCGATCGCATTATCAAATTTACCGCAGAAAGCATTACTGCTTCGATCCCTGAACCCGAACTCGCATTCCGAGTGGCAGGCGATGAGTTTGCTTTCATCACTTACTCTGATGATCCAATCAAAGTGTGCCACCAGATCTTGGAGAAAATCGAATTCGGTTACAACGACTCAACCCGACAGATTCCGTTCTCTGTGAGTATAGGGATAGCGAGAGCACAGCAAAACGCCAAGGACATCGATAACTTACTGCTTAATACAAGCTTGGCCCTCAAAGACTGCAAACAAAACCCCGATATCCAAGTTCAGTGTTACGACACGCACTTAAGCGCTCAGTATTACCGCAAAACTCAGCTTGTCGAAGCGATAAGAATTGAACTCACCAGCCCTGTATCTGAAGACAATGAACTATTTGTAGTGGTACAGCCCATCGTTTCGCACAACGAGCCACATTGGGACTATTTTGAAGTGCTCACCCGCTGGAACTCCTCGGTTCACGGTTTCGTGTCGCCTGTTGAATTCATTCAAGCAGCAGAACAGTCTGGGCTGATCGTTGAATTAGGCGAACGCATCATTGAACTTGCCTGCCTAGCTAAGCGTCGCCTTGAAGATGGATTGGGTTACAAAGTGAAGTTAGGGCTGAATTGCTCGGCGCATGAGCTTCGCGACTCCCAGCGCTATCTCAACCATTTAACGAGTGTAGTGAAGCGACACGGATTTGAACCCAATGAGTTTGTTATTGAATTAACCGAAACAGTGCTACTGACCCAGGCCAATGAAGTGAAAGATGTGCTCCAATCACTACGTACAATGGGCTTCACTGTCGCTCTGGATGACTTTGGTACTGGATACTCGAGTTTAAATTACATTCATAGCTATCCGATTGATTGTATTAAGATTGATGCGACTTTCATTCGCAACTTATTGGATAACGAAACCTCAGAAAGCGTGGTGTGGCTGATCATAAAATTGGCTCAACAGCTCAAAGTGAAGTTGGTCGCGGAAGGAGTCGAACACAAAGAAGAGCGGGATAAGTTGCATGCGATGGGGTGTGCTCAAATCCAAGGCTATTTCTATTCGCGGCCAGAAAAGCCCGACATCATTATCGACAGCATTGCTCGAAATATCGAAGAGCGTCGCGCATAAAAAATCGCAGGTTAAAACCTGCGATTTTTTGTGTAGGCAAAGCCAGTTAGACGTTAACCTTGCTTCTCTTCCTGCGCTTTTAACAAGCTATCCGCTTCATCACGTAAAGCGATGAAAGCCGCTTTTTCTTTCTTCGGCACAGAGTTCGCCATTGGAATATTTGCTTTCATCGCATTCACCGGGCGGCCACGTTCAATCAATTCGTAGTGAAGGTGTGGGCCAGTAACACGGCCAGTGTTTCCAGATAAACCAATTTTCTGACCTCGCGTAACCTTTTGTCCTTTACGCACCAATATTTTGCTCAAGTGCAAATAGCGAGTCTTATAAGTACTGCCATGTTGAATCACCACGTAGTTACCCGCATATGGGTGCTTACGCGTCATGACAACTTGGCCATCACCAGTCGACATCACAGCAGTGCCAATTGGCGTCGCAAAGTCAGTACCATTATGTGGACTAACGCGGCCTGTTACTGGGTGCAAGCGTTTAGGGTTAAAGTTAGAACTCAAACGCCAATTGCGGCTCACAGGGTAACGCTGGAATGCACGTTGTAAGCTGTCACCATTCGCATCATAGTATTGACCATCGCTATGCAGGTAAGCGGTTAGCTCTCGACTACGGTTAAAAATCTTAATGGCTTCTATTTCGCGCTTTCCAGTCGCGACGCCATCAACAAATTGTTTCTTCTGCAAGACTTCAAACTTATCACCCGCACGTAAGTCACGGCTAAAGTTCAACTTGTCTTTAAGTAAAGAGACAACATGATCAATTTCGACACTGCTTAAACCCAGCTTATTCGCTGATGTGGAAAAGCTACCTTGAATATCCCCGACCAAAGCGAATTGTTGCCAATCACCCGGAATAGAAATGTCTTTATATTCGTAACTGCCGTCATCCAAACGCTTGTACACCACTTTATCGGCAGCGTTGAAAACAAGTTCCATTTTAATGAGGTCACCGCTGGCTTCATCACGCCAGAATCTCAGTTGGTTGCCAGGTTTGAGGGTATCCAAAGCAAGGTAGTTCAGATCCGTTTCCATCACATTCATCATGGAACGGTAAGAAAAGCCAAGTTGAGTGAAGATGCTGCTTAAGTTATCACCTGAACGAATTTCATATTCAAACGAAGGTGGGTTTACTGCAGGAATACTAGACGACAGAATGGAATCAATGACCGATGATTCCGGAAGATTAAGTTCTATCGTCTTTTTTAAACTTGAGTCAGAAGAGCTGATAGAAATACCGACGATAGCCACGAGCGGGAGACTAAAGGCCAGCACTTTTTTCAGTGGCGAAAGCTCAGCTATAGGAGAAGGTAGTAATTTAGAATACACAATAAACAGGTCTTTCTACGATAAAAGTTAGAGGATATGCTTTTCTTACGCATAAATCATCATCGTAATGTCATTATATGAGGCTTATCAGCCTCTAAAACCAATAATCAACTACTTACCAAAAAACAAAAAGCCAGAAGCATAAGGCTTCTGGCTGATAAAATTGTAATTTCATTCAGGGCGGTGATATGCCCGTTATTGTACTGTTGATACTAGGCAGTTATCTTCGCCAAATTCATTTGCAACATAGCTATCTGCATTCGCATCGTTTACCCATTGCTGATCATTCACTAAGTAGCGAAACTGGAATTGGCTATTTTTAGGTAAACGCGTTCTGAACTTGTACGTTTTACCTTTAGCGAGCTTTTTCATTGGGGTGGCTTTCCAGTCAAGAAAGTCAGCGACGATCGATACCGATTCCGCTTCTTGAGCTTCTAACTCAAAAGTTACTTCTACTTCATCTTTCGTTTTGAAAAAACGTTTGTTAATCATTTCGGCAAGCTCCATTTGTATAAATATTGCTGACACAAACTCATACTGTGTGTCTAAATTTCATTCATCTAACAAAGATGATATGTAATTTAGCTCACATAAACAACAAAACATTGCATCCCATAAAAACTTAACGTTCAACAATCAGTTGCGTATTGAATTCAAACTCTTTTGTAGTTTTTTGTGCTGGCGATTCCGCCATTGCCTGCCCTTCGGCATGCTGCAAAAAGCTCACCACACCCGTATTGTCACTTTCAAAGTTTAATCCTGTAATTTGTACTCGGTCACCTAAGAATAAGCTGTCTACTAAGATAACTCGGCTACGAGCAGCATCGAATTTAAACTGAGCAAGAAAATGAAAGACACCGGAGCCTTGGTTTGAGACCGTCATAGGTGCAAAAAAGAAGCGTTGTCCATCTAACTCTTGATTCATTAGAATTGCCGTATCCACGGTAACTACGCCGCGCTCGGCACCTGAGTCGTAGCGCCCTGATGCATTTTCTAACTGCGCATCATATTCATCAATAAACGCAAACGCATGAGTTTCTGGAACCTTTACCGTCCAAGGGTTAGTCGCCTTAACATTGAATACCGCTAATGCTACCGGATCAATTTGTTGTTGAGCGGACGGGAACTTCGCGAGGATCTCTTCATCCGTCAAGCTGAACCGATACACACCAGCAACAATGACAACAACTAACAGTACAATTGGGATCAATAAGATTAGAGGAATTGGCAAAATTCGTTTTTTCATAATAACTTACGTATGAGGTTCCTTGTCCATTTGTGCAGACCTTAAAGGGCTTTGATATAATAAGCAATAAGCACCCATAAAATTACGAGATGCGTATGGAAACCAAAACCCGAAGTTGTGATTGTCGATGTGGTGCCACTAGCCTTATCTGCAAAGGCGAACCACTAAGAACGGCCGTGTGTCATTGTTTCGAATGCCAGAAACGTACAGGTAGCGTATTCGGTGTTCAAGTTCGTTTTCTCGCAGAACAGGTTGACCTTATTGGCAATGTTACGGCCTTTACCCGCATTAGTGATTCCGGCAATGAGGTGTCTTACCAATTTTGTCCGAATTGCGGCACCACCATGTTGCTTCAAGTCTCCGCGGCACCCGAATGTTTGGTTGTCCCTCTAGGATTATTCAAAGAACGAGATTTCCCAACACCGAGCTTTTCGGTTTATGAAGAACGCAAACACGGTTGGGTCAAATTCGATTGCCAAATGGAACACTACGAATAACTGACTACTCTCTTGAGTAGGATCAAGTAAACCCTAACGATTGCCGTTCGGCCACACCTTAGCTAGCAGTATAATCACGCTCCTTTTCGTTTGGAGCGCATGCCATGATCTCAAGATTACCTCGTTGGGTAGAATACGGTGCCTTTCTGCTGACCGCATTAGCAGGCTCAGTCAATTCTATTGGCCTTATGAGCTTCCAACATCAAGCTATTTCTCACCTTTCTGGCACCATGACTTTGCTGGGCAGCGATCTACTCTCCCCCTCACCTTCAACCGTTCACTTAATCATGGTTGTATTGAGTTTTCTTCTCGGTTCAATGTTTAGTGGTTGGTTTATCGATAATCAAGCATTGAAGCTTGGACGATGCTACGGCGTTGCTTTATGTATAGAAGGAAGCTTACTTTTGCTGGCCTTACTAGCGCTAATGCACGACTTTGTATGGGGGCAGTATTTCGCTTCTGCTGCGTGTGGTCTTCAAAATGCGATGATCACAACCTTTAGTGGCGCAATCATTCGTACCACTCACATGACAGGCATCGTCACTGATCTCGGGATAATGCTAGGCGCATGTTTAAAAGGCGTGCCATTCGACCGACGCAAAGCCAAGTTGTTTTCTTTTATTATTGCTGGATTCATTCTAGGAGGTTATCTAGGTGCCAGCCTATATACACAGATCGGAATTCTGTCACTTCTATTCCCCGCTCTCTGCGCGTTCTTTATCGCTCTGAGCTACTGGCTATACTTACTATTCACGCAGTTTAGAATCGATCAAAAAGGTTAATTTACAAAATCATTAGCAACAAAATGTAAACAGGTGTAACATACACAAAACATTCATCTATAAATACCAACTTTTACAGAATGAATGTGATGAATACTTACCTCAATTTAATGAATAGTATTGCAATGCCTGATTATACTAGGTAATCTTGCGATCATTGAGTAAATACGGATGTTTAGTGAATAGATATGCCAAGGACAATGGCAACTTTTACTAGTAGTAATACGAGAATAATAATGCTTAACAATGCTAATGCTACAGAAGCGCCAAAGAAAGGTAGCTTCTGGATTTTCCTAATCCCATCACTTATCGGTTTATTCCTTTTCATGGCGCCAATCAGCTATGACGGTGATTTAACAATTCCAGTTGCGATTCTAGCTAAGTCAATCCAAGCTCTTTTTGGCGATCACTTAGTAGCAATTATTGCGACTATCATTGCGTTTATGTCTGTGGCTTCCCTTTTGTGCAAAGTTTTCAAGCCAGCATTCATTGAAGACAATGCTTTCCTACAAGGCTTATTTAACCCTTCTCCATTATGGCTAGCGGTTCGTCTTATCGGCGGCGCTGCGGTGATCATGACGACATTCCAAGTCGGCCCTGAAGCTATTTGGGAAGAAAACACTGGTGGCTTAGTATTAGAAGGCCTGTTACCAACGCTATTCTCAGTATTCATTTTTGCGGGTTTGCTACTGCCTCTACTATTAAACTTCGGTCTTTTAGAGCTATTTGGCACGCTACTTAGCAAAATCATGCGCCCTATCTTTAACTTACCAGGCCGTAGTGCAATCGACTGTATGGCTTCTTGGTTAGGCGATGGTAGTGTAGGTATCTTGCTAACGAGCAAGCAATACGAAAACAAGTTCTACACGCAGCGTGAAGCGGCAGTAGTAGGTACAACTTTCTCTGCGGTATCTATCACATTCAGCTTAGTTGTTATTGCTCAAGTTGAGCTTGAACACTTATTCCTACCTTTCTACGGTGCTATCTGTTTAGCGGGTATTGTGGCAGCTGTAGTTATTCCACGTTTACCGCCTCTAAGCATGAAGAAAGACACATTCATCGACGGTACAGCGCCAAAAGAAGACGCAGATGCGATTCCAGCTGGCTACACGACGTTCTCTTGGGGTCTTGAGCTAGCAGTAAATAAAGCTTCACAAGTAAAATCGGCAAAAGCGGTATTCGGTGAAGGTGTACGTAACGCGGTTGATATGGTGTTTGGCGTGCTTCCTGTTGTAATGGGACTTGGTACTGTCGCACTCGTTGTTGCTGAATACACGTCTGTATTCTCTGTTCTAGGTCAACCGTTCATTCCATTCCTAGAGTTACTAGGTGTGCCAGAAGCAGTAGCAGCATCAGAAACAATCGTAGTTGGTTTTGCTGACATGTTCATTCCAGCTATCCTAGCGGCTTCTATTGATAATGAAATGACACGCTTCGTAATTGCAGCAATGTCGGTTACACAGCTGATTTACATGTCTGAAGTAGGTGCTCTACTTCTAGGAAGTAAGATTCCAGTCAACATCGTAGAGCTGTTCATTATCTTCATTCTACGTACTTTGATCACTCTTCCAATTATTGCGGGTGTTGCCCACCTAATTTTCTAGAGTCTACACTGAACAAATATCAAACAAAGCCTCACTCTTGTGAGGCTTTTTTATTGTTAGAACAAAAACTTATTTTGCATTTTTGAAGAACTAAAAAGAAATGCATAAGATAAACATTAAAATTCACAATAAGAACCAATAAGCACACAGTATAATAGGCATCTAAATCAATACTATTTCACATTCCTTCTCAGATTAATCCATACAAACCACGATTTAACCTATATAAAACAAAGGTTAGACAATCGATATCACACTATAGGCAATAAATACTACTTAACTATTTAAAAGAAAGGTTAATGTGGGCATTGCGTGGAACGAGTTACAGAAATGTTATTAAGTTTACGCCATACTTACCGATACAAATCAAAACATAATAATAAATTAACTATTCGCTGTGCACGAGAAAGGGGTTCTTTCATGAAATTTAGTCATAAGGTAGTTGCAGCATCTTCCGCGCTGCTTCTGGTTACCATATCTTTGCTGTCTATTCAGCAGCTATACACTGTTAGAAATGCTGTTGAGAACCACGTCAGCGCAAGTTTAAAAGAAATGGTTGAAGGGGTTAAAAATACCGTGGTCGCTGAGATGTCGTCTAAAAAATCTCTTGCGCAATCCACCACAGAAGTCATAGAAATTGCTCCTAATGACAAAAACTATGTTAAGACCATACTAGAGAAACCTCATTTAAAAGGGAGCTTTCTTGCAGTTGGTTTCGGCTACGAAAGCAACGGTTTCGTTATTGAAAATGATGATGCGTGGGACGCAGGGCCAGATTACGATCCCCGCAAGCGCCCTTGGTACATTGATGCCAAATCTAAGAATTCACTTGTCGTAACTGCGCCATACGTAGACGCTTCAAGCAAAAACGTCATCATCTCTGTAGGTACTCCAGTAAAAGAGAACGGACGCTTTGTGGCGGGCATGTTCTACGACCTAGAGCTCACCAACCTAGCAGCCTTAGTAAACAAGGTGAATCTATTTGATGCAGGCTATCTATTCATCGTAACGGCGGACGGTACTACCATCGCTCACCCAGAAACGAAGAACAACGGCGAAAAGCTATCAAGCTATCTACCGCAAGTCGCAATTAATGAATCGATTCAAGAAATCGAAATGAATGGCACAACCTTCATGGTTCGATTTACTCACATCCCAAGCGAAGACTGGTATGTAGGTTCAATTATCAATGAAGATATCGCCTTTGCTGCAGTAAGTGACTTAAGAAATAGCTCAATCATTTACACCATCATCGCACTTATCTTAAGTGTTATTGCATTAACTATGCTGATCCGTTTCTTAATGCGCCCACTTGAAACATTGAACGACGCAATTAACGACGTGGCATCAGGTCAAGGTGATCTAACCAAGCGCCTAGACACGAATACTGACTACGAATTCTCTGAGCTGGCGAAAGGCTTCAACAAGTTTACGGAAACACTGCAAAACCAGATCACTCAATCAAAGGCGATTGGGAAAGAGATCATGCGTGGTACTGAGATGACGGCTGTCGGCGCACAAGAATCGGCAAATGCGATGAGCACCCAACTTCAAGAGTTAGAGCAACTTGCTACCGCTATGAATGAAATGGCGGTCACTGCGACTGAAGTGGCCAACAATGCGCAAGGCGCTGCTGCTGCTGCGAAAGACGCTGATGACGCAACCATGGACGGCACATCTGTTGTAAGTGACACCACACAAGCGATAGATAACTTGTCTGCTCGCATCGACCAAGCCGTTGAAGAAGTGAAGGTATTAGAATCGGCAACGGCTAACATTGAAACAATTCTAAAAGTAATCAATGATATTGCAGACCAAACTAACTTACTGGCATTAAACGCAGCAATCGAAGCAGCACGTGCAGGTGAGTCGGGTCGTGGCTTTGCCGTGGTGGCAGATGAAGTACGAACGTTGGCACAACGTACCCAACAATCGACCACTGAAATTCGTAGCATGATCGAACAGCTTCAAGCAGGCGCAAGCTCGGTATCAACTGCTATGAACCAAAGTAAAGATACTGCGACAGAAGCCGTAGATAGAGCGCAACAAGCCAATACGTCTCTTGAGCGTATTCGCAACTCTATCCAGCAGATTTCTGATATGAACATTCAGATTGCATCTGCAGCTGAAGAGCAAAGCCTAGTAGCAGAAGAGATCAACAACAACACTGTTAAGATCAAAGACCTGTCGACCCAGGTAGCGAACTCCGCAGAGCAAGCTAACTCAGCAATGCAAGTTCAAACAGACAATGTTCGTGAACAAGATTCGATTCTTAACAAGTTCATTGTGTAGAGCAAATATTACTCACTAAACATGAAAAGCGAGGGAAACCTCGCTTTTTTGTACCCCTAATTCTCTAAATTCACTTTTCACTCAGCAAAATTCAGCATTCAACTGGATGAACTTGATATTCCTAACTATAAATTTATAAATAATTGAAAATAAACGTTAGGGACGACCATGAAATTTAGTCACAAGATCGTTGCCGCTTCTTCGGCGCTTCTTCTCGTCACCGTATCAATGCTCACCGCTAAACAATACTTCACAATGCAAGATGAGCTCGAACAACAGGTCGAAGCCAGTGTTATTGAAATCGTTGACGGGGTTCGCAATACCGTTGCATCAGTGATCAATGGCAAAAAGGATGTAGCAGCGTATTCCACCAGCATGTTGGAGCTCGACTTGTCGCCCAACAAAATCAGGGATGTGATTACTCGCCCTGTCGTTAAAAACTCTTTTCTACTTGCGGGGATTGGCTTTGAGAGCGATGGTTCCAACATCAGTAATGATCCGAGCTGGGATCCCGGCCCGACATGGGATCCTCGTGTTCGCCCTTGGTACATCGATGCAAAGAACGCTAATAAGCTGATCATCACCGCCCCATACGCGGATTCTGCTACTAACGAAATATTAGTATCCATTGCTACCCCAGTAAAAGATCGAGGGCAGTTCATCGGTGCCATTTTCTATGACGTAAGCTTAGGAAGCCTAGCTGAATTGGTTAATCAGGTGAAACTGTTTAATGCTGGTTATGTATTCATGGTAGCAGGAGACGGCACAACGATTGCGCACCCAGACAAAGACAAAAACGGCAAACCAATGTCGGACTATATGCCGAACATCAATATCTTAGAACAGCCACAGCAAGTCGTCTTAGATAACACTGCTTACACTCTGAATTTTGCGGCGATTCCGGGTGAAGACTGGTATGTAGGCGTGGTACTTGATGAGGAAGTCGCTTACGCGTCTATTGCAGATTTACGTAACAGTTCAATTATCTACACCATTGCGTCCTTAGTGATCAGTATTGCCCTACTACTCGTTCTGATCCGAACATTGATGCGCCCTCTCGATGTGCTAAACCACGCTATTCAAGGCGTCGCGAGCGGCCATGGTGACCTAACTCAAAGGCTCGATACCAATACCGATAAAGAGTTCTCAGAACTCGCTGCGGGCTTTAATACCTTCACGGGTACGCTTCAGCAGCAAATCATCCAATCCAAAGCCATTGGTGCTGAGATACTCCGGGGTTCAGAATCAACCGCTGTTGGCCTTCAAGAGTCTTCTGAAGCGATGCGTGACCAACTTCATGAGCTAGAGCAACTCGCGACAGCCATGCACGAAATGGCGACCACTTCTTCAGATGTTGCAAACAATGCTCAAGGCGCGGCGTCTGCTGCTAAAGTGGCGGATGATGCGACACAAGAAGGCACATTGGTTGTTACCGATACCACTTCAGCCATTGATACGTTAGCAAGCCGAATCGATGAAGCAGTAGAAGAAGTCAAAGTATTAGAAAGCGCGACCAGCAACATTGAAACAATCTTGAAGGTTATCAATGACATTGCCGATCAAACCAACCTACTTGCGCTCAATGCAGCAATAGAAGCAGCGCGTGCGGGTGAATCTGGTCGAGGCTTTGCGGTGGTTGCCGATGAAGTAAGAACCTTGGCTCAACGAACTCAGGAATCAACAACTGAAATTCGCAATATGATTGAACAATTGCAGGCGGGTGCCAGCTCGGTATCTAACGCAATGAACCAAAGTAAAACCACGGCGACCGATGCAGTAGAGCGTGCTCAGCAGGCAAATGCAGCATTGGAGCGTATTCGAGAATCGATTCAAGAAATCTCGGATATGAATATTCAAATCGCCTCAGCGGCGGAAGAGCAAAGCTTGGTAGCAGAGGAAATCAACAACAACACAGTTAAAATTAAAGACCTTTCAGTACAAGTCTCAGACGCCGCCGACAACGCGAACTCTGCTATGCAGGTTCAAACCGACAACGTACGTGAGCAAGACGCAATTTTGAATAAATTTATCGTATAACTGGGGTTGCATCATCTAACTAAAAAGGGAGCCTACGCTCCCTTTTTCATACCAACATCATGCTCGATTTTGCCTTCACTTTAATCTCGACATTGCCTTCGGTTTTGTTAAAAAACTCACCGCTGAGCAGATCGGTCATTCCACCTTGCCAAGAAAAAGACACGGTATGCGCGCGCTTCGATTTATTTATCACCACAACGCCTTTGGCTCCGCGAGCGAAAACCAATAAATCATCATTCGCTTCCAACACTTTCATTCTTTCGCCATGCACATGGTTATGGAATGCAATCATGCTATGCATTTCTGAAGACTGCCACTGTTCGACCCAACGAGGCTCACCACTCTGATCCGTAATACCGCTGGTATTCAAATCACTGTAGATGAGCGGGACTCCACCATCGCGGCCCAAGATATAGCTATACGCCAAACGTTCACTGGTTTCTTCCATAACATGTTCCAGAAACACATCATTGTTAGGAATGTCGTGAGTGACGGTAAAGGTGATCGCCCTGCGATAAGACAATGCCTGACCAAAGCAATACGGGTTAATCAAAGAGGTGAAGCTGCCCTTGTCGGTAAATGCTTTAGAAATGGTGTTAAACAAAGGGAAGTCATACGCGCCCAAACGAGTGTGCTTCAAATAAGGTTCGAGGAACAACTCGTACTCGGCCTTAGTTGCGCCTCCGTCGGTTATGATTTCCCCAAAGATGTGCATGTCTTCAGTAATTTCATCAGTCCATACCTTCTTTAAATGTTCAATCGTCATGTGCTTTGCGGCATCAATCCTAAACCCTCTCACGCCTATTTTCTTTAGCGCAAGTAAGTAGGCTTGCTGCTGTGCGACGACATGTTCGTTATCGCGTAAGGTTGGCAAACCGGGATCTTGAGGCCCGCCGGTAATACGACCATTTTGAACTTGCCACTTGTCGCGCCAATTTTTAATGCCAAATGCTTCAACGAAGTCATCTTCATCAAAAAGGGGTTGGGACAAATCACCGAACAAACGCTGTTTCTCAAAATACTCAGCACGATCTCGATAGCTCTGTAAGTCTTGAGCATTCGGGTAAGCCAGATCATTACGGAAACCTGACTCGTTCGCCATATGATTGAATACCACGTCAACGTATGTTCTTAACCCATGTTCACGCAGCGCTTCCACCATACTGATAAAGTCTTGAGTATTACCAAGTTGGTTATCGATCACTCGATAGTCTTGAGGCTGATAACGCTGCCACCATTTGGTGCCTTGTGGGCTAATCAGTGATTTCATCGGTGGTGAAACTAATACAGATTTGTAACCAAGTTGGCTAATCTGTTTAGCTTGTTTCATCACGTCTTCATATCGCCAATCAAAAGCATGCAAAATAACATCACTTGCTGCTGCGCTGTATGCAACCGAGCGTTCCATTTGGGACTCCTAACAGGACAAACAACGTGCCTGTTTCCATTAAACTTAAGGATTGCAGCAATTATAGTGCGTACCTAACACACGCCCTCCCCCTTGCGAGGAATATTCTCGGTGGATCATTCAGGGCGTAGAAAGCTCATGATACCCGAATAAGGATGAAGCCGTATTAAAATGAAGTGATAACTTACTGATTACTAATCATAAAAACATCACCTGTATTTACGAGAAGTGCCTTCGCTTTCTATTCCCTTTCAAGAAAGCTCACCTCAATAAGTGAATTTCAGGCATTAAAAAAGGAGCGTCGATCGCTCCTTTTTATCAATATCGCTACTGACACTATGTGCGGTAAAGAACCTTTACTACGTGCCAGCCAAACTTGGTTTTCACTAAGTGAGGAACTAAGGTTTCCCCTGAAAAGCACACTTTGTCGAATTGAGGTACCATTTGGCCTTTCTTAAATTCGCCCAAATCACCACCTTTTTTGCCTGAAGGACACGTTGAGTGCTTTTTCGCTAAAGTTTGAAACTTAGCGCCTTTCTTAAGCTGCTTGATGATGTCTTCTGCTTGTTCTTTATGCTTCACCAAAATGTGAAGCGCTGCTGCGGTTCTTGCCATGATAAATCTCTGAATATTGCTCTAGGGCTGATTTTACCTCAAGATGACGCGTTCTTCACTTAAATCACGCATCATGAACTACTCTATTATGACAAGTCAGCAATACTTGCTTGCTGACTGTGGTTATTCCCTTTAAATTATTACTATTAGAATACTAAGTAGGAATACTCTATGGCTAGGACTAAGAGCAAAGCGAACCAGTCTCAGGGAATGCTGATGTTTAAGCTTTCCATCGCACAAAGTTTTGCAATTGGAACGCTAAAGGTACGTGAAATTGTGCCTTTTCAGAAAACTACGCAGATCCCCTACTCACATCACCATGTCATTGGTACCGTAACGATTCGCGACTTAACCGTTCCAGTGATCGATATGTCTGCTGCGGTTGGCTTTCGCCCTGTTTCACCAGAAGAATACGACAGCTGCACGCTGATCGTCACAGACTGCTTACGTACCGTCGTGGCATTTCTAGTGAGATCTATCGATAAGATCATCGAATGTGATTGGAAATCCATTGAGCCACCGCCAAATTCGGTCGGTTCCAACGTATTCGTAACAGGCATCACTCGCTATCAAGACCGTATCGTACAGATGCTCGACGTCGAGTTGCTACTGTCTAAAATCTATCCAGAGTACGAATCCGCGCACGTTCCTATGCTGACCGATATCGAACGAGAACAACTGAAAGCACTTAATATTCTGTTGGTCGACGATTCATCGATTGCTCGTAAGCAACTTTCAGACGCCCTAGACAGCATCAATATTCCATACAAAATCTGTAATAATGGGTTAGATGCAATTGAGTTAATGAGAAACGAAGCTGCCCACAATAACCCTATTGAGTTGCTGGTGAGTGATATCGAGATGCCGGGTTTGGATGGTTACGAGCTCGCATTTGAAGTTCAAAATGATCCTGCGCTTAATCAATCGTATCGTATCTTGCATACATCGTTATCAAGTGAAATTTGTGTAGACAGAGCTCACCAAGTTGGCGCTCATGAAGCACTAGAAAAGTTTAACGCTGGTGAATTGATTGAGGCGATGCTCCGAGGTGCAAAAAACCTCGAAGACAGCGCAGTGGTCAGCTAATCAGTCACTCTTTTTTGGCATTTTATAGCTCTTGCTAACAAACTCGACCTCATCCACTTGATGTAAGTGATTCGTGTATGAAGCAAGGGCATAAAATGTATTAGCCAATAAGTTCGCATACTTAAACAAGATTGGATCAGGGGTTTTCTTAGCTGAGTGTTCAATTTGAACCAGCGCACGCACCACTTTCTTAGCTTGGCAACGGCATAAGTGCAGCTGAGCAGAGATTTCATGCCCTCCAGGTAAAACGAACCCTTTAAAGCCGCCATCGAGTAATGAGCGAATTGCATGGTAGTCGGCTTTAAGGGTGTCCAAGTCGTCCTGCGCTATCGCAAGTTTTCCTCGTACCGAACCATTCAAATGATAAATAAAAGGCTGCAACCGAGTCAGAACATCCCGTGTTTTGTCATCAACATCCAAAGCCAGCACTAATCCCACTCGACAACACAACTCGTCAGACAATATTTCAAAATCACATATTGGGCTGTCTTCATAAATAAATGGGTAACAAAATTCATCCCAATCGCGGCTAACAGGTTTCACTCGTAATCCTAAGTTATTAATTTACCAAAGCATCAATATATCAGAGTTACAATTTGATGTGTCATACAAACAACAAAGCCCCCACAAGGTGGAGGCTTTCATTCGTTTCGTAAAGTACCGGATTATTCGTTCGACACTTTTTTATGGCCTTCTTGCAGGTGAACGAAATCAACCAGATCGTCACCAGACACCTGATACGCTTGGCCAAAACCTTTCACGAATAAGCCGTTTTCTGCTTTTAGATTGAATAAAACAAAATCTTGCAGCTGGCTCAGGCCATCAATGATCTCACCAAAACGCTCTTTCATTTGAGCAACGACTTGAAGCCAAAGTTCACTATCACGCTCAACCACACTTGCTACAGCATCAAACGTCAAACGCTTACGAGCAAATAGCTGCTTAGAGCTATCTTCATCTTCGATCATCATCAAAGACACTTGAGGGTTAGCTTCTAGGTTACGCGCGTGACGAGCAATTTGTGAAATCAGTACAAAGTAGCCTTCTTGATTTTGTACAAACGGCGCGTAACTAACGTTAGGGCGACCATCTTCATCGACTGTTGCAAGTTGAATAGTACGGCGCTCTTGACGAAATTCCTTGATTTCAGGACCTAAACGACCTTGAAGGCGTTCTTGCTTTACTTGTTGTTCCATTTTCATTCCTATAAGAATTTTTGTTATTTTGAATTAAGACTGGTATTGCGCTTGAAGCGCTTTAAAGCGCTCTACTTGTTCTGGGATTAGCTCGCGCTTTTCATTGCGACCTAAGTAAACCTTGAAGATGTTCGCGCCGCATTCACTAAAGAACCCAAAGTAGTGGCTTTCACGTCCCATAAACGGCTTACTGACCAACGCGATCGTTTTAATATTTTCTAGCTTTAGGTGACCATGTAGTTCACCTTCTTTGCCCATTAGGTTGTAGTAGCCACGAGCCAATTTACCTTTAGGGAAAGGGGCTTTCACTTCGAAAATTGAGCCAAATGAGTGAACGATAGTCGTTACTGGGCCCCAACCAACTAAGTTTTCTAGAATCGTTTGAGCATGGTCACCATCTAACACGGCAACCATCTCACTTGGGAAAGCGCAAACCACTTGCGCTTCTGTTACTTGCAACTGTTCTGCAATGGCCGCAGGAAGCAGTTTAGGGTCTTGTTCTAATACTTGAGCCACTTGCTCTTTTAAATTGTCATGGGTCACGATAGTTTCATTGCTCATGGATTAATGTCCGTTTACTTCATGTTTGTGTGTAGGGTGACTTGGCTTTGTTTGTTGACCGCCCGCAATATCCGAGTTCAAAACTTGAATGGCACCTTGAGCTAAACTCACTGCCCAAAAGCTGCCGGCAAGCGTCAACACCAAGTAATCTTCTGCTAGCTCGACCAAACCGTTGTCTTGCCACTTATTGAATAGTGGAGCTAGGTAATCAAATAAATCTGTCCCTTGATATAAAGGTAGACCGCTACGGCGAATTACACCGGAATCAAACCCCGCTTTTAGCGCTGAATAAATTGGCTCTAACGGGCTTTGTCGCGTCATCATTGCTACTGGAGAGTCACCAAGCTTGATGGCTTCCATGTAGGTTTCTAGCGAACGATGCTGCATTAAACCAATACCGCCAACATTGCCGCCAGCACCACAACCTACGGGCAAGACTTCGGCGTACGTTTTCGCTAAGCTGTTGTATAAGCTGCGCTCGCGGTTATCTCTAGCCCAGTGGTTCACGCTCAGCTGTTTAATGTGATGCTTACGCATGAACTGCACGCCAGCTTGATACATACTCGCTTTATCCGGGGTAGTCGCCGGTGGAGGAATTCGACCTTTCTCTACCAAGTTCAGCATAGGCGCATTTCCGCCAACAACGAGCTGATACAAATCGATACCATGGGCACCGGTATCTAAATAGTCCTGTAAATCTTGTTCAAAGATCTCTAGCGTTTGGTAAGGCAATCCATACAGTAGATCGAGCACTATCGGCGCTTGCTGGGTTTCGCTGAGCTGAGCCACACGCTCAAGTACAATTTCTCTGTCATCTAAACGCTTGGCACTGCGCCTTACCTGAGTATTAAAGCTTTGAATACCAAAAGAGAATCGGTTGAACCCTCCCTCTAATGCTTGGTCAAACATTTCATCGCTGAAACGGTTGATCCGCCCTTCCAGTGTAATTTCAGCGTCACTGGCCAACGGAAAAAGCGCCCGGATAGCTGTACCTAACTGACGAATTTGCAGGGCCGATAAGTCCGTTGGCGTCCCCCCTCCGATATATACCGCATGGAAGGTGCCAGACTGCGCCCAAGGAGTTTCCGCTTTCTGCTTCAACTCAATCATCAAAGCCGCAAAATAATCATCGACCAATTTTCGGCTAGCAGCGTTCTGGAAAAAATTACAGAACGTACAACGAACACGGCAGAAAGGGACGTGAATATATAAGCAACGCTTATCTTGCCTGTTGCCCTCAGAATTTAATGTGTTTTCTAAGATAGAACGCTGCAAATCTTTCTGAATTGGAACTGCCATCCCCCCAGCATGCGCTGACGTCTTTTTGGCAAAAGCAAACCGTAAAGGATCAGGGGTAAAAGCCCCCAAAATAGATTCATCAAATTTATAAATATTCAGAGACATATAAAACTCTCAAGGCTTACTCAGCAAAGACTGGAAGACTGTTCGCTAAAATTTAAACCGATCATAAATTCACGCTAATGATAATGCAATTGATAATTGATCTTATTTGCATTCTAAGCAATAATCTTGGCCTATCAGAAGGATATTTAGGAAGGAAATTCGTGAACGTACCAAGATATGTCATTGCTGGTGGCGCTTCTATTGCGCTTCATGCGGCACTGTTGTTTGTTGCTCAAGAAAGCAAAGTCTTTGCAATGCCTGCCGGTAGCCAATCGACCTCTGTCTCTATCAATTTTGTTTCAAGCGCCCCATCCACCATGGCGGCACCCGCTAGCGCGCAAGAAGTTACGCCTCCTGAACCTATTACCAAAGAAGCGCCTCCCGTTGAAACGCCGCAACCAGCAGAGCCACCTAAGCCTGCAAAAGTCGTAAAGTCAGCGCCAGTGGTGAAGAAAACTGAAGTCACTCCAAAACCTAAAAAACCTGAAGTGAAAAAAACGACGCCAAGAAAGCCGCAGCCCGTCGTAAAAAAAACGGTGCCGAAAAAAACACCACCAAAGGTTAAGCCACCAAAGCCGGTTGACCCTACCCCTGAGAAAATTACAGAGCAAAAAGCGCGAGACGCTCAAAAATCAGCACCGCCTGAAGTGGTTAACCAGGGCGCAAGCGATACGCCAGTATTAGTCAATAAACCAAGCTTCGCCGCTAAGCCCTCTCCCCCTCGTTACCCAAGAATGGCAAGAAAACGTGGAATTCAAGGCGTGGCCACGTATGAAATCTGGCTCGACGAAAATGGCAAGCAAACGAAACAAGCACTAGTAAGCTCATCTGGTGCGTTAATGCTGGATAAAGCCGCACTTGACGCTATCAAAAAATGGAAATTCTCCGCCCACACAGTGAACGGCAGAGCCATTGCACACCGAATTCAAATACCTGTTCGCTTTAAGTTGGATTAAACATGGAACACATCAATACCCTACAACAACAACTTGGCTTAATGACTTGGCCACTACTTATTTGCTCGGCACTCACAGCCATGATCATCGCAGAGCGTATCTTTCAAGTAATGCTTTGCCTGGGCGGAAGCCGTGGCGGCATTCGCCAGCAACTTGATTCGATTTCACCGAATAGAACTCAAGATATCGACGCCTTAGCACAAGAATTATCAAACAAGCGCCCTCTCATCTTTAAAGGTGTCGCTATGGTTTTGGCCCATCATTCTTTTAACAAAGATTTAAGAGAAGACGCTGCAAGTATTTGGCTACAAGAAAAACGGAACCAACTGCACGCTGGGTTAAAACTATTAGCTCTTATCGGAGTTATCAGCCCACTTATAGGCCTACTCGGTACGGTATTAGGTCTTATTGAAATGTTTAAAGGTGTTGCAGCGTCGACAGGTAACATCACCCCAAATGATTTAGCCGAAGGGTTAGGTTTAGCTATGAGAACGACGGCTGTCGGCCTGATGATCGCCTTACCTGCCATTGCAGGGTCTCAACTTCTAGGTTTGTGGGCAGATCGTTTGATTGCCAAACTAGAGCATGCATTGAACTTTTCTAATTTATGGTTAGAAGGCATGAAGATCTCACCTAACTCATCGAATAATGCTCAAGAATCTTCCTACTCATCACAAGAGCAAGCTGTATGATCAAGGTCTCTCAACAATCTCATTCAACTTCGTCAGTCGACCTAACCCCGTTGCTCGATATTATTTTTATTGTCATGGTGTTTTTGATGCTTACCGCATCCATCAGGCTCGAATCACTCGACGTCAATTTGCCAAGCGCCGATACCCCCACGGTGTCTGAAGTGGACAGCCAATCAATAACCGTGAATATCCTAGATCGCGAACCGTATTGGGCCATCGATAGTAAAGAATACATCGACTGGGAAAACTTCAAGATAGCGTTACTCGAAGAAGCAAAATCTGGGGATGAAAGACCGATCGTGATCGGCGCAGACAAGAAAGCCGACGTTCAGCATCTCGTTAAGCTTCTTTCATTTCTTCAAGACAACGCGATTCCAGCCACTCAACTTTTAACCCAAGAGCAGTGATCTGCTTTCGGAACAACGATAAGAACCATAATATGAAAACTTCAAACAAGCTCTTCAAACGCATTCAGCAGCATTGCTCCACTATCGTAGCTGCAGCGATTTTTACTACCACCAGTTCAGTGGCTATCGCTCAATCCGAAACATCACCACGAATCATCAGTGCTGGTGCAGCCGTGACGGAGCTCGTCTTCGCGTTAGGCGCAGAAAATCAACTTGTCGCAGTCGACGTTACCAGTCACATACCTGAAAGCTTAGGTTTGCCAAAAATTGGCTACCATAGAAGGCTTTCTGCTGAAGGTCTATTAGCGCTACAACCGACGACTTTGATCGGCTCTGATGAAATCGGTCCAGATACGACCATACAACAGCTTGAATCAACAGGTGTAGAAGTTGAAATCGTAAACACAGAATCAAACGTTGAAGGTTTGCTCAATCGCATCGATCAAATAGCCAAAATCACTCACACAGAAACTCAAGCTGTAGCTGTGAAAGCACAAGTACAGCAGCAAGTAAGCGCCCTAGAAAGCAATCAAGTTTCTGAAAATAGTGCTAAAAAAATGCTATTTCTTCTTATTCACGAAGGCCGTCCAGCTAATGTAGCAGGTCAAGATACCACACCAAATGCCATTATTGAGCTGGCTGGTGGCGTAAACCCTGCCGCTGAAAAGCTCACGTCATACAAGCCACTTTCTATGGAATCGCTTGTTGAGATGCAGCCAGACGTCATTTTAGTCAGTGGACGCAGTTACAAGAAACTGGGTGGCGCCGATGAAATTCTAGCAGCACTGCCGATGCTTGCGGCGACGCCAGCCGGTATCAATAAACAGATCATTACGCTTGATGGTAGCGCGTTAGTTGGTGGCTTAGGTTTAAATAGCCTTGCCGAAGCTAAGCGTTTGAATGCGATCGTTTACCCTTAGTGGAGGAATAATGTTTCTAAGAAACGTCTCACTGCGGGTAATGATGACAGTGTTTGGTGGGATCTTAGCCTTGATGGCGCTCTCATCGATCACTGTCGGACCTATGAATATTACATTAAGCGACAGTTTCACGAGTTTATTTAGCTCGAGTAATGACTTAGCTCCGCATATCAATTTAGTAATCCAAGAAATACGCTTACCAAGAACCATTCTTTGTATGTTAATTGGTGCCATTTTAGCTATATGCGGCACCGTGATGCAGGGATTATTCCGCAACCCTCTAGCAGAGCCTGGAATCATCGGGGTTTCAGCAGGCTCAGCCTTAGGCGCAGCACTCGCTATCGTATTATTTGCCGATCTTGCCGTTCAGTACCCTAACTTCATGAACTTCGCGGCTCTGCCTATTTTCGCCTTTATAGGTGGTGCACTCACTACATTACTTGTTTACCGCTTAGGCACGAATAAATTCGGCACATCCGTTACTATCATGTTACTCGCTGGCGTTGCTATAAGCGCGCTATCTGGCGCGGGGATCAGTTACCTAAGCTTTGCCGCTGATGATCAAATGCTTCGAGACCTTTCGTTATGGTCCATGGGGTCACTGGCAGGTGCTAACTGGGCCAGTATTGCACTTGCGGCAGTAACATTAGCTATCTTAGTTATTCTATTCAGCCGTAAAACGATGGCCCTCAACGCCCTATTGCTAGGGGAATCTGAAGCAAAACATCTTGGTATTCCAGTACAGAAATTAAAGAGGCAACTCATCTTACTCACAGCAGTAGGAGTCGGCGTCACCGTCAGCTTGTCAGGCACTATTGGTTTTATTGGATTGGTTGTTCCACATTTAGGGCGAATGTTAGCAGGGCCAGATCATAGAACTTTGCTGCCACTTTCGGCCGTACTAGGTGCTTTGCTGCTTACCGCTGCAGACATGTTTTCGCGAGTAGCGGTTGCACCCGCTGAATTGCCAATAGGTATCGTCACCGCAATTATTGGTGCGCCTTTCTTCCTTTACCTGTTGTTCCAACAAAAAGGCAGGATCATGTAATGAGTCACTTATCTCTTAAGGCCAAAAATTTATCGGTCAGCATTGGTTCTAAAACCATTATCAAAAATATCAATTTAGACATTCACGCAGGAGAAGTGACGACGCTCTTAGGGCCAAACGGGGCAGGTAAAAGTACTCTGCTCAAAGCGCTCTGCCAAGAATCTGAAAGCATTGGAGAAATCGAATATTTTGGTCACTCTATCGATAACTGGCCTGCTCAACGTTTAGCCAAGCACTTAGGTATGCTGCCACAACACAGTACGCTGACGTTTCCGTTTTTGGCTCATGAAGTCGTTGAGTTAGGCGGTATTCCCCTAGCAACCTCAAACAAGGAAATGAAAACGATCACAGAGCAATATATGGAGATGGCCGACGTTAGCCACCTTTCACGCCGACTATATCCCTCGCTTTCAGGCGGAGAAAAGCAGCGTGTACACTTATCCAGAGTACTCACTCAGCTTCACCAGTCTGGCGATCAATGCATACTGATGCTTGATGAACCAACCTCTGCACTAGACTTAGCTCATCAGCACAACACATTAAAGATTGCGAGAAAGCTGGCCGACGAGCGTAACGCTGCGGTAGTTGTAGTTCTGCACGATTTAAATCTAGCCGCGCAATATTCGGATAGGCTGATTGTATTGCAAAATGGTGAGATCGTATGCGATGGAAGCCCTTGGGAGGCCCTACAACCAACGATGATAGAAGAAGTGTATGGTTACCATAGCTTGGTAGAAAAACACCCTACAATGGATTTCCCGCTGGTACATCCCGCCCAATAAAACCTTTAAGGTAGCGGCGGGATAATGCTTACTTACTGGTTGCCGCTTTATCTAACCCCAAATACAAAAAAGCTCCGAATTCGGAGCTTTTTTCAATTTCGATAAGCTGACTATAGGCTCATACGAATCAGTGATTTACCAATCAACCACTCTAATTCTTTGCCACTCGTATCGCCAAATTGGCTTTCAGTCAACTTGTACAAACGGTCGATACCATTTGCTGCAAATTCGTGTGCGTTTTCCGCCGTAACAATGTGGTGGAATAGCAGGCGTAAGATCGCTAGGAATTCAGAATCTTCTAACGCTTTAACCCAACTCTCAGAAAACTCATTTAGGCCATTCTCGAAATCAAGGTGTTCCATAAACATCTTGAAGATTCGTCCATCTAAAGCCGCAGTAAAGTCGGTTTTCTTTGGAAAATGGTGGCTAATACCGGTACGAGAGACACCTGTTTGCTGACTTAATGTTGTATAAGACATCTTGTCGTAACCCAATCTTAGAAGTTGGTCTACAACGGCATCCATGATCTTCTGAATCGTGATTTCAGTATCTTCTTTACTACGCTTTGGCATATTTCAGGCTCTTCTCTTTGTAAATCCATCTAACTTTAAATGAAGTCAGAATGAAAATCGTTATCAGTATTATGTAAATAAGTCGCAACTTCGCAAGTATTCGGTGCTAAAACCCTAACGGCATTCTGTAATACCTTATTTACAGGTCAGTGTCTAATCGCACTTTACACACGAAATGAATACAAGATGCAATCCTACAACTCTAAGGCTATTAATGAAAATAACTACTTAGAATATGAAATACCGACCAACCATTCATTATGTAAATAACTATCAAGCGATAGATAGTCTTATAAAATCCTTTCTGACGCAACTAACTGAATGGCATTCTGACAAATATATGACACTAAATTTCAATAAAACAAGAGCCAGATCACACTTAAATTATCTTTATCTAATATTAATATTCACTTAGTTCCTTACCAAACAACATAGCATACCAGTCAATATCTGTTCAAAGACTTTTGATTTTTATGGATAGAGATCAAATTGCTAGTTAGAATAACCGTAGTTTTAGTAAGAGGATTAGTTATGAGTCAAGAAGTAGTAGATAACTCAGTGTGCGAAGCATGCGGTTGTGCCGGTGAGATCGGCTTTGTTATCAAAGAAGGCGACGACGTTGCTGAAGTAACGATCTTTGCTGAGTCGAAGGCACAGTTAGAAGCTGAATTTGACAAGTACTTAACATTAGCCAAACAAGTTTCGAAGAACGTTGAATACAATGTGACTGAATTAACTGAGGAATCTCGCGAGTTGAAAGCACTTCTAAAATTTGAAGTTAGTGCTGAAAAGCTGATCTTCGAGTTGAAGTCGCGTTCTCTGAATCGCTAATAGAATTTAGAAAACGCTAGCGAAGCGAACCTATTTCGGTTCGCTTTTTTGATCGAGTTGTTTCCACTTCAGTGAACCATTTAACTCAAAATCTTGTTCAGATATACACTCGATCAGCACACCCGAGATATTAAGTACCGCACCTAAGCTATAAGCTTTATCTTCGTAGTAGCACACTCTTGCCCTTGCGTTAACATCAGAAACCACCACAGCGCTTCTCGCAGGTGTACTGATGACTTTATTAGCTAACGTTGAAGGGACAAGCATCAAGGCACACACCGCACCCAATATCAGTGCCACGACTTTACGAGGTATGAGAAATATAGGCACGCGCATCATCATTCATCTCCACCGAAAAGGGTGATTCACCATAAGTTCACTAATTATAAATCAAATATGTCCATAATTATTCAACGGGAAGATGGAGTTCTTATGGCATCAACCCCTTTCTATGGTAAATAGTACAAACTTGATTACACTATTGAAGTCATCGGACAGAAATACAAGATACATATTGAGTCAATGACATCCCATAACCTTGACTATTATCAGTATTCATCAGCATGTCAACCTGAGCTTGCTCCCCCGGTTTTACTGGGTAACTTCTGGTAGCCGCTCCCGCATAGTCACTTCCTGCAGGCCAACCTAACTCACCATAGATATCAAAATTATTAGTACTGCGTAAAGTTACAAGCTGATCTTCGTTCGCTTCAACCCAATTGTTTCGCCCTCCGAAGGCTCGATTCGCTAAATAAGAACACCAATCATCCCTTTCAGTATTATTGAGCTTTGGAAACGTTCCACCGGCAGGCCCAGTGATGCCATTCTCAGTATGTATAAATGTTGAACTATAATAAGGATGCCAGTCATCTAATACTTGTTGGCTTGGGCTTGAAGTATATAAAACCCAGCCAGATGAAGAAGACGCAACTTTTATGCACCTGCCGCCGGCATTAGTTGGATCACTGTCATTGACCAAGTTACCGCATGCGTTTAGTTCACCTGGATAGAAAGGTAATTCTTTAGGCGGTTTTGGTGATACCGTCCCCCCTCCTTCTTCGCCACCTCCACAACCTTGCAATACAATTGCTGCAGTTATACCAATAAGAGAAAAGCTACTCCTATATATCTTCATGCCGTACTACCTCTTCTCCGCACAAATATTTATGCGTTTACAATACGACAAACTGTTAATGGTTTTCAAGATAAGGACTGATTATTATGTGACCGACATAACAAATTACAGAATGAAAGGCTGTAAACAGAGCTAACTTAATGTCGCTTAACAGGTTATAAAGAAACTTCTCGTGCAAATTAGAGTGCTGCATCCTTGCATATGGAAAAAGCAAACAAAATAAAGATTTTGGCTATGGCGTTGTATAGCTCACGTACCAATTGAGCTGCCAGAAGAACATGATACTGCTGTGACAAAAGCATCTAACTGTTAGTAGAAGGTACATACTGTGAAGAGTTATAGAGAACCTAAAGCATAGGATGCTTACTCACACTTTGGTTGGACAAACGGATCTCAATGATAAACTCATTTTCATGAGTCTTTACCGTTATCGAGGGAGACCTCACAAACAAAGACTGGCTTCCCCATATTAGTCAAAATAGTCATAAAAAAGCCATGAGCTATCAGGTTAATCAAATGTTTTCGTCCGAAAAACCTAACTTAGGATTTCAATACTAACGGGTAACTCAAGGCAATATAAACTAGTGAGACACACAAGAAACATAACCAATCCCGCTATTTACAACAGCAAATCCCCCAGAGCTTAAATCAACCATCACATGTTGTCCTGGACGCCCACTGACTGATCTGGGGCCGGAATAATAGACGCCACTAGGCCAACCTAATTGATTATAAATATTTGAGCCGAAAGCATCGCGAAGTTGAACAAGTTGTGACTCACCAGCCTGAACCCAATTACCTCTGCCAGCAAAGTTTTTATTTTGGAGGTGATCACACCATGAATTTCTTTCAGTATGATCAAACGTTGCAAATGTCCCTCCTGCTGGCCCCTTGGAGCTCTCTGTATATGTAGAGGTAGTATCATAATATAGTTGGTCGTTCAGCAAAGCGACGCTGGGGCTTGAGGTATAATAAACATTACCAGAAAGAGCAGCGACCTTTAGGCAAACACCTTTTGCGTTACTATTATCACTGTCATTTATTTGATTATTACAAACATTCAATACACCAGGAACCCCGGGTAAATACCCATCACTAGGTAAAGGCGAAGCGGTACCTCCGTCAGCGGAGCCTCCCCCTTCTTCACCACCGCAGCCTTGTAATGCAATCATTGCCGCAAACCCTATAATTGAAAGGCTAAACCCATTCATTTTCATGCTGTACTACTCCTAACGACGCATAAAATCCATTACATATACAGTACAGTACCCACTAAATAACTCCATAGTAGAATGTTAATATTTATGTGACATAAATAACAAACTTACAAAACGACGTACTGAAGAGAAAGTTTAAGGTATCTATCAGAATATTGACTAAATTATTTCGAGGGCGGGATTGTGATTGGATTACTGGTTATAGTGTAGAGATAGACAAGATATCGATTACCACCATGACCAAACTCACTGCATTTATCATCAGTTTATTAACCTTGAATATTCAGCTTAGTGCCAAGCCATTAGATGAATACAAGATTTTGAATCATCTCGATAACTACGGGAACCTTTACTTACGTAATAAACCTTATACTACGCTGCCAGATGATCTTATCGTTAAAGGCAATCTCAATATCGCTAAAACCTCGATAAAGAAACTTCCTAATGGTTTGGAAGTTCAAGGGAGTCTCGATGCCTCCAATAGCGAGCTCAGCCGGATTCCAAGAGGCACAAAGATCAAGGGGTACGCAAATTTGATCGGTAGCAAAATAGCCAGCTGGCCTTCAGGCGTCAAAGTCGGCGGGTTTATCAACCTAACCGATACCCCTTTGGCTAAGCTGCCTAATCGGCTCAGAGTGAGTGGTGACTTGAGCGTCATCCGCACTCCATTGACTGCTCTACCAAACGGTATTGTGGTTGAAGGAGATCTTTATTTAGGCGGGTCAGGAATTACCGAATTCCCTGATACCATGACAGTGAAAGGTAATATTTTTCTGGGTGGTAACGTGATCACCAAGTGGCCAACTAATTTAGATTTAGGCGGTGCCGTGGCCCGTTAATAAATCAAACAAGCAAACACTAAAAAGGAGCCCATAAGGCTCCTTTTTGCTAACAAGCATATTGATTCCTAGATACATAGTAATCAATGAATCACTCTAACCCACGTTCTTAACCGGGTTTGCGTAACTGTCGATCAAGTATTGGTGCGCACCTTCTGGTAGAGCAGACAGTTTCTCAGCTAAGGTTTCTTTTACCGTTGCTGTCACTTCTTCCGTGTCTCGTTCAGCGGCCAATAGGTTAATTGGGAACAGCTTATAGTTTTCGTGAATCTGACGGTCAATTTCAGTCGCTAGCTCTTCCGGTGTATCAATTTCTTGTTCAATTGGACTACCGAAACCGATATGAATGCGCCCTTTCTTACCAACAATGCCTTGAATGATGCTTTCGATATCCTCAAATTCACCTTTTTCGTAGCTACCATTGGTTGCTTTTTCATAAAGCTCTAACGCTTTAGCCGTATCACACGGGTCGTTCTCGTAAGAAATAGAAACTGGCACGATATTCAGTGATTTCGTGTACTCACCAAAAGCGATTTTCTGTTTGCGGCCTTCTACATGGAACATTTTTAGAATCGCTGGATCGGTAAAATCATTACCATCTTTAGCTCGGCCTTCTTTCTGTGCAATCCAAATCGAATTACCCGTATCCAAAGAGTGCTTAATGTAAGAAGACAGTTGACCTAGCGCTTTCATCATCTCGCGCGGCCCTTTCAAAGAGCGCTTAACGATAAAACTTTTGTTCAAACGCATCAGCTCGGTCGCGCACGGCTTCTTCAATAAGTTATCACCTATCGCAATACGCATGGTACGGTGGTTCTCTTGGTGCAAAGCGTAGTTCACCAAAGCAGGATCCATTGCAATATCACGATGATTAGAAACAAATAAGTAAGATTGGTTTTTATCTAATGCTTCTAACCCTGAATATGTCACACCATCAGTCGTGTTCTTTAAAGTGTCACACAGATACTTTTTCACCTCGACTTGGATCGCTTCTACACTTTGTAGTTTGCTCCACTTCATCTTAAGGTAAACACGCAAAAGCGGGCTCATTAGAGACTTGAACCAACCGGCATGATTTGAGAATCGATAATGCAAAATCGCATCGATAAACTCTTCATCGTTGATTAAGCGGTCAAGTGCCGCTGGAATTTCGTCATCGTTATAAGGACGAATATCGATATATGGATCGGTATTAGAAGTCATTTTTCACTACATTAAATAAAAAGCTGGCTCATTCTACGCATTGTTTAGCGTTATCGCAGCTACATAGCCCATAGTTTTTACAAGGTCAGACCAGAAACTTGTAAAAACCTTGGCTTATTGTTGGCATTTTTGATTAATAACGTTAACCTTAGCGCCCCAAAAACTAAGGTACTATTTATGAACTTCGCTATTGAGTATACATCTACTACTTTTTCGCACTTGGTGATCACACCTCGAAAAAAGGTACTCAAACATAGTCTCATTCAAGTATCTCAAGGGCTAGCGCTCGTTAAACTGGGCAAAAATGAATACGCTGTAGAAGCTGGCCAGTCAGTGTGGATCCCATTTGATTGCTTAGTTTCTATCACCTACTTCCCGAATACTTGTGTAGAAAAGGTCGACTTCTCGATTCGATTACTCGATAACTTCCCGAAACAAGCAGGTTACGTGCAACAAACAGCACTAACGGAAGCTCTATTAGCTAAACTGGCACAACGAACTTCAGACGCACAAGCAACTGCAGAACTTCTTGCCGTTTTAAAGCAGGAAGTACTTGAGTTCAATCCTACATTGCTTGAAACAAAAATGAGCCAACGCTTTAATCAGTGGACATTGGAAAGCTCGGTACTGACGCAAGAGCAAACTCTCGTCATGGTGATGCGAGAAGCGAAAAAGCGCCTGCAATCAGGGCAAAAGAAAGTAAAAGTCGTTGAAGACTTATTCGCAGGTAAAATCGAAGAATTTGAACAGCTGTGCTGGTTAGTCTTTGGTGAAGAACTGTAGCCCTTCAGAAATGATTGTTTAATCACCTTTGTTAGATAAGCTAGGTACAAACGAATAGTAAAAAGCCGCACAATTTAAATTGTGCGGCTTTTTTAGTTCTTTCGATATCTTAACTATTCTTTGCGGATTTTAACCGATTAGAATGGTAGCTCGATTTGCATCATCAAGTCGGGCTCTTGATTTTCATGCCAGCGATAATCAAAACGCATTCGCGGCTCACCGTTCTTTTTATCGCCAAAGCCAACACTCAATTGAAGGCCATGGTTCATTAGCCACTCTTCCGGTCTCATTTGGTTTTGGTCCTCTTCGAGGTCTTCTGGAAGCCACATACCGATACCAATATAGTTACTGGCAATGCTTTGAGTAATGATCGGGGCATCTTTGGTTTGCAGAGCCCACTCGCTCCAGTAATCTAGAGGTTCAGGTTCTTCATCAAGTAACCCACCAAAGGTAATGATCTCGCGTCCGAAAGATTCAAAGCTATCAGAGATCCCAATGCATTCATCTTTACTCAACATGATCGACTCTTCACTAAAAAGATCACAGCTAGCACTTGCAGGCATACTGAACACTGCAATTAATACCGACGCTGTAGTCACTCTTTTTAGCATAGTTGTCAGACCTCTAGGTTATGAACTAGGAATTATCGTATAGAGTTTCCTATCTTGCAAGATTTTAGTTACTGATGAAGTAGTTAATTGTTCAATTCCTTTTCCACTCGCTAAAGCGTTGCGAATATCAGTACTACGAACAGGTAATTTTTCAGGACAAGCCATTACCGACCATTTTTTGCAGATTTCATTTGATTTATAAAAAGATGAAAATTTAAAAAAGTTATCTGGGCCAATCACAAAAGTAATATCGGCATCTGGGTGAATTTCTTGAATCTTATTCAGTACGGCAAATGTCGTGACGCTTTCACCAGGTTGGTGCAGTTCTTCTTCAATTAAGGATATTTGCACATTAGACAACGCCAAATCATGAATAAATGCCTCCAATAGCTGACTTCGAACCTCAAAATCCAACATATCTTTGCCCCATGCATGGGCAATACTCGGCACCAATAGCACCAAATCAAAATGGCTGAGGGAATCAATCACGCTCTTGTGTCCCAAGCTTGGTGGGTTGAATGCGCTGCCAAATACCGCGATTTTTTTCATGTTCTGTTGATGCCTTTGCAAATAGGTTTTTTAATCCATTGATTTCGGTATGATACCACTAGAAATTAAATTTGCTTGCAGGAAAAGGATACACAATGGAACAACTGATTCGTGATGAAATGCGTGTGCTTCCATCAATCGACCCTCAATTTGAAATTGACCGCCGTGTGGAGTTCATTAAAACCAAGCTACAGCAATCAGGCTGTAAATCTTTGGTTCTTGGTATTAGCGGTGGTGTTGATTCAACAACTTGTGGTCGATTGGCTCAATTAGCCGTCGATAGCTTGAATGAATCGTCACCAAGCAAAGAATACCAATTCATTGCGGTACGTTTACCCTATGGTGAGCAAAAAGATGAAGATGAAGCACAAATGGCGCTTTCTTTCATTCAACCATCGCATTCAGTGTCAGTTAACATCAAAGCTGGTGTTGATGGCCTGCACGCAGCATCGCATATCGCGCTAGAAGGCACTAACTTACTTCCGGAACAATCTAGCAAGATTGATTTCGTAAAAGGTAATGTGAAAGCTCGTGCACGCATGGTCGCGCAGTACGAAATTGCTGGATACGTAGGTGGACTAGTAATTGGTACGGATCACTCAGCAGAAAACATCACTGGCTTTTATACCAAATTTGGTGACGGTGCTTGTGATTTAGCACCTCTATTTGGATTAAGCAAACGTCAAGTTCGTGAGCTAGCTAGTACGCTAGGCGCACCTGAAGTCTTAGTTAAGAAAGTACCTACTGCGGATCTTGAAGAGTTAGCTCCTCAAAAAGCAGACGAAGATGCGTTGAACCTGACTTACGATCAAATCGACGACTTCCTTGAAGGCAAAGAAGTGACACAAGAAGTTTCAGATCGTTTAGTGGGCATCTACAAAGCGACCCAACACAAGCGTCAACCCATCCCGACTATCTACGACTAATCAAACTATTTGGCTTTGAGCTACATCGCCATTTCAAGTAAGAGTATTGAGCATCTAGAAAGTAACAAAAAGGGCGAGTATCGAATTGATACTCGCCCTTTTTATGAAGACCGATTATTTAGTCAACGACTTCAATGTCTGTTTCTGGAATGCAGCAACATGCTAGGACTTGACCCATATTGCGCTCATCTTCCATCAAAGCAGGTACGTCTGGCTGATGAACCTTACCTGATTCAAGTGTCACTTTACATGCACCGCAAAAACCAGCACGGCAGCTATTAGCAATAGACAAACCTGCAGATTCCGCTTGCTCCAACAAAGTCGATTGGTTGTCGCCTTCGAACATATATCCATTTAGGCTCAATTGAAGCTTCTTCACTTCTTTAGCTTCCTGCTGACTCACGCCGAACGCCTCTTGATGATAATTCACAGGATCCAGTCCTAATTGAATCAACATAGATTTCGCATTTTTCATAAAGCCATCAGGCCCACACACAAATGCTTGGCGATGGTGTAAATCTTCAATTTGAGCCAAATGTGCCACACTTAGACGGCCAGATAAGCTATCCCACTCTTTCGACGGTTGGCTCAGTGACAGCAGCACCTTCAACGTTGGATTCTTCTGCTTAATTAGTTCAAGCTCTTGCTTATATGGGATGTCTTCTTCACTGCTGCACTGGTGGTAAAACACCACGTCGTTAAGCTGTCGGTTATCAGACAAGTAACGCAGCATCGACATCATAGGCGTCACACCACTACCTGCAGAAAGCAGTAGCAATGGTTTTTCAGGGTTATCTTCTAAATAGAACGCCCCTTCTGGATTTTGAGCTTTAAGGGTATCGCCTACCTGCATATGATCGAGCAGCCAATTTGATACACGGCCACCATCAACACGCTTCACTGAAATCGCTAAGCGGCCAGGCCTAGATGGGCTAGACGACAAAGTGTAGCGGCGCGCTATGTGTTCACCATCGACATGCATTTCAATCGGTAGATGTTGACCAGGTTGATAGCTCGGCGTATCCCCTTTGCTTGGTTCCAGCCAAAAAGTTGTAAAGTCACGAGCCACTTCTTCACGTTCTACGCAGGTGAGTAACAAAGATTCTTGCCACGTATCCGCGTAGACTTCTTTTTCTTTGCTTTCTAACACTTCAATAGTGTCACCGACTCGAATCAAGCCTTCATTCTTTGCCACCAAGTTCTGACCGAAGAACACACCGCCACGTTCATTGGCACGAAAGCTTGAAAAAGTACTAAGTGGCTCTTTGGTTGGTCTAAATTCGCCAGTCTCGACATCAACAGTCGTTAGAATGCATCGCTCACACGCTTTTACTGCTTCAAATTCTACTTCACCAATTCGAATACGCTTCCAACTATCTTCGATAAATGGTTCTGAGCCAGACACCACTAGATTTGTACGAAACTGATCCATTGAGTGTTGTTCAGGACTACGGCGGTTGAGTTCATCCAACGAGGCTTGGCTAATCACCAACAACGGATAACCATCCGCAAAGCTCACGTTATGTCCCAGTTTTTCTCGCACGCGGTTAGACTGCTCACCACTAAAAAGTAGCTCAACACGTTGGCCTAGTACTTCACTGAACCAATCATCCGCAGCGTCTGTTGTGGTGTATGCAGTGAAATTGTCTTTCCACACAGTGGCTGGTGTTTCCTGCATTTTGAATTGTGAGTAACGAATAATCAGAGGCTGGGCGCCTGGGAAAGTAAAGGCAATACCGTCTTGCATTAAGCTCGATTTCACTTTAACCATGATTGGATACTTACGAGCAGTGACCATGCTTCCATCTGCTAACGCCAACATAAACCGACGGTCAAAACTTAGGCCTTGTTTTTCAACCCAAGCAGTAGATAGAGAAATCCCGCCAATGGATTTCACAGGGTAGACATTCACTTGCAATAACGACGACTGAGACATAACTAATCCAATGTTTATTATTTGCTAGCATGCTAACAAAACCCCATTGAGAGTTAAACTCAGCACCTCGTTCCCTTACAAAGATTCTGACATGTAAAACTCACCATGACATTCACTTACAAAATGCTTTACATAGCGTAATTAGGTTGAGATGTTAGGAACTTCATTTTCATAAATGCAGAGAGCAATAAGCTCTCACGTAAAAAGGACTTATTATGAATCGACTTGTACTGATCATTCTGTGTGTTTTGTTGCCGCCTCTAGGCGTATTCTTTGCTCGTGGTGTGGGCAAAGATCTGCTCATTAATATCGTATTAACTATCATTTTCTGGGTACCTGGAATGATCCATGCCTTGTGGGTCGCTACCCGATAAATCTATTTTTCTATCGAGCTTGCTCCCCACTGTTCATATTCAATAACACCAAAATGGTAAAAATAGGATGAAATAGTAAGGCTTTTCCTCTATCATCCTGTCGCCTAAACGGAAGCGATTGCTTTCACAGATTTTGCTCAGTTTAGGCTCCAATCACAATACACTTCAATTGGTGGGAGCTCTCAATGACACAACTTACGATTACTCGTCCTGACGACTGGCATGTTCATCTTCGCGATGGCGATGTGCTAACAGATACTGTTCGCGATATCAGCCGTTACAATGGCCGAGCGTTAATCATGCCAAACACTATCCCACCGGTAACCGATACCGAAATGGCTATTGCCTACCGTGAACGCATCATGGCAGAAAAGCCAAGTGAGCAATTTGAGCCACTCATGGCGTTATACCTAACCGATAACACCACTCCAGATGAAATCCGCAAAGCGAAAGCTTCTGGCGCAGTCGTTGCAGCTAAGCTTTACCCAGCAGGTGCAACAACCAACTCTGACTCGGGCGTAACTTCTGCCAAAAATATCTACCACGTACTAGAAGCAATGCAAGAAGTGGGCATGCTATTACTGGTTCACGGCGAAGTAACGCATCACGAAGTTGATATCTTTGACCGCGAAAAAGAGTTCCTAGATACAGTACTTGCTCCTATCGTTAACGACTTCCCGAATCTGAAAATTGTGCTTGAGCACATTACAACCGCTGACGCAGCGACATTCGTGAAAAACGCTAACGAAAACGTGGCAGCAACCATCACAGCTCACCACTTACTGTTTAACCGTAACCACATGCTGGTTGGCGGCATTAAACCTCACTTCTACTGCCTACCAATTCTAAAGCGTGGTACCCACCAGCAAGCATTGATTGAAGCGGCAACAAGCGGTAGCAAAAAATTCTTCTTAGGAACAGATTCAGCGCCACACGCAAAAGGCATGAAAGAAGCGGCATGTGGTTGTGCGGGCTCTTACACGGCTCACGCTGCGTTAGAACTGTATGCAGAAGTGTTTGAACTTGAAGATAAACTAGAGAACCTAGAAGCATTCGCAAGCCACAATGGCCCAGACTTCTACGGCGTGCCTCGTAATGCAGACACAATTACGCTAGTGAAAGAAGAATGGAACGTAGCTGAAACAATGCCATTTGGTGGTGACATCGTCGTGCCAATTCGTGCGGGTGAAACCATTGGTTGGACAGTGAAATAGCCCTCGCTTTCCAGCTATAACATTCAAGCCTCAACGCTCTGTTGAGGCTTTTTTATACCCACCTCTTCCCTGCACAAATCCCTTTCAAAATACTCAATCTCGCCTCTTTGCGGCCAAACTAGTCTAGACTTTAAACCGTATCTCAACTTTTCTGCATTCATTATTAGCATAGGCCTGCCTATGGAATTTAATCTCGATATCAGAACGCTCTGTGTCATTACTGTCGTTCTATCTTGCACGTATTTTATCGGCCTAATCTTGATTCAAAGGATTCAAGAGTACATTCCTGGCCTATTCACCCTAGCGTTCGCTATTTTTATGTTTGCTTTAGGCTTTGGGTTATTAAGCTTTGGCAATGACGCACCACTCTGGGCATCAAAAATCCTCGCAAACAGCATCATTATGCTTGGCTTTGCACTGATCGTTCATAGCTTGTGTCAGTTTCGAGGTGCCTCCTTTATTTACTCGAAAGTGGCGTTTCTGTTTTTCCCTATCGCCTGCGTCATGCTGATTTACTACACCCAATTCTATGTCTCTACAGTTGCCAGAATCGTAGTCGTTAGCGTTTACGTCAGCTTATGTACCGGAATGAGTGCTGTGATCATGGTAATCGGTCAAGCCAATGACTTACGTTTAGCAACTCGCTTACTCGCGGGCGTTTTTGCCCTACAAAGTGCATTTATGTTGGTTCGCTGTGGTGTTTCTCTTACCGGGCAAGACATCAGCAACTTCCTTCATGCTGGAAACATCCACCAAGTGGCCTTTTTAACCATCATTGTTTTGATCATTATCCTCGGCTTTACTTTTACTTGGATGATCAATGCTCGACTGGTCGCCGCCATCTATAACACGTCAATGAAAGACACGCTTACTCAAATCTACAACCGAAGGGCGATGGAAGAAATTGTCCCAAGAGAGCTAGCCCGTTCACACCGTCACAATACGGAGCTATCGGTGATCATCGCCGATATCGATCACTTCAAAAACATTAATGACAACTTCGGTCACCATATGGGAGATAAGGTGCTCAAAGGAATGGGTTCTATTCTAAAACGTAAACTTCGCCGACAAGATCTCGCATTTCGTTACGGTGGAGAAGAATTCCTGATCCTGCTGCCTGATACCAATGTCGACAACGCGGTAAAAGCCGCAAACAAGCTCAGACAAACCATAGAGAGACAACGATTTACGAAAGGCAAGCAAGGCAAGTGGACTGCAAGCTTTGGGGTGTCGCAACTCAACAGCAATGAAGACTGGGATTCAGTGATCCAGCGTGCAGATGAAGCGCTTTACCAAGCCAAGCATAATGGTAGAAATACCGTGATTTGTTCACGTAAAGAACACGTTCCGAAAGCACATTGATTCATTAACGTACTTATCAACATCACCATGAAAAATAATGAAACCTAATATGAGTTGCCTATCTTGAAGCGGCTGATTATGCTCGTGGCTTAAATGACGTGATCTAATAAAGGCAAGGTAATGCAAAGTACTTACTCATACCCAATCGGTACTCCTGGACAAAAGTGGCAACAAGCAGAGCGTGACGCTTGGCGAGAGCAAATGACCATCAAACGCGAATATCAACAAGAAGTGGTTCCTAAAATCACAGCGTTGGCAGAACGTTTTGATATTGAGCAATATGGCGCGCTTAGCTACGAGCCGTCTCGCTACCCACTGTTCGCTATTAAAACGAAAAATTGGGATGCCGCTAAGCCTACGGTATTAGTCACTGGTGGCGTTCATGGTTACGAGACCAGCGGTGTTCACGGCGCACTTAAATTCGCCGAAACTCAAGCAGAGAAGTACTCGCTGCACTTCAACATTGTTGTTGCGCCTTGTGTTAGCCCTTGGGGTTACGAAGTCATCAACCGCTGGAATCCTAATGCAGTAGATCCAAACCGCTCATTTTATGACAACACGCCAGCTGAAGAATCAGCAAACTTACGAGCGCTAGTGGCTTCTTTGCCGCAAGAGGTGCTTGTTCATATCGACCTTCATGAAACCACCGATTCCGATGAAACCGAGTTCAGACCTGCTCTCGCTGCACGTGACGGCATCGAATACATTGAAGGCATGATCCCAGACGGTTTCTACACGGTCGGTGACACTGAGAATCCAGTTCCTGAATTCCAAGCGGCCGTTATTGAATCGGTTGAGAAAGTGACTCATATCGCGCCAGCAGACGACCAAGGTAAGATTATTGGCTCTGAGGTCACTCAACACGGTGTGATCAATTATCCGATGAAGAAACTCGGTCTATGCGGTGGCGTGACAAACTGTCAGTACGGAACAACGACAGAAGTCTATCCAGACAGTGAAAAAGTGACTGACGAAGAATGTAACGATGCTCAAGTAGCGGCTATCGTTGGTGGTTTAGACTACGTTCTACGTGTCGCTGAAAGCAAGTAACATTATTCAGCGTTGACTTCTATGAGCTGAAATTCACTATGTGTTTCAGCTCATTAATTCAGATAAGCCAGTTTTTAGGATTACTGTTAGTCATTAAGCCCTATCGCTGGCCCATGCCAGCCAAGCGGATAGCTAAGCACAGTCCAACCTTTAAGAATCTTGTTCGTAATTAGTTTTACACCATTTTTCCCAGCTCATATTCCCAATTTTTTTACGTGCCTTTACAATCCGAATCGCCACGAAACCTCCCATGAACATGCCGAAAACAAGAGAAGTACACAAATAGCGAAACCAGTGTTCAGGGATTGAATGCCAAAGTATGAGCCACATTAACGCGCCCCACACTAGTCCAAACAGCAAACCTTGTTTAATAAGTACAGTAAATGGCGATTGAAAAACAAGTGGCTTAGTCTCAGTACATAGTAGTCGTGACCAGAGATTATAATTGTCTCGAGTTAAATCCGCTGGGATACCTTTCTCAATTAAGTGCAATTGAATGAAATCCATTTTGTTCATAGTGACCTCCGTTAGAGCTATAATGCTTTAGCAAAGGTTCAAGTTGAGAACCGTTCATACAATCGTACGAGACACTTCACACCAAAAATGCCACAACTTAAGATTCATTATTGAATACAAAGCATAGCGCCTACTCATTCAATACACGCGCTGAGCGTAGAAGTGAGGTAACCAATTGACTAAGGTGCTTTATGGTTGGTCGGCCGCGTTTATATTATCTTTGACTACTTTGGCAGGATTTCCTACGACAACCGTATTGGCAGGGACATCTTTTGTCACAACGCTCCCCGCCCCGACAACAGCACCAAAACCGATATTCACACCGGGTAAAATAACCACATTGGCGCCAATCCATACTTTATCAGCGATGTGAATGGGCTTAGCAAATTCTTCATAAGTGTAGCGAGTAGCCGCGTCAAGTGGGTGGCCCGCAGTACAGATTGTCACATTCGGCCCTACCATAACGTAGTCACCTATGATGACTTTGCCACAATCAAGAATGACGCCATTGGTATTAATGTAAAAGTTTTTGCCCACCTCGATGTTATAACCGTAGTCACAAAAGAAATTTCCATTCAACTGAGTCGTTTCATCTGAGCGACCAAACAGGCTTTGTATAAGAGTGCTCTTTTCATCGGGTTCAAAGCTTGTACTGATCTGGTGACATAATTTAGCAGCCTTAATTCTGTCTTCAGGCAACCCTTCTGTATCTGGGTTATAAAGCATCCCACTGACATGGCTTTTTTCTCTGTTGCTTAACATACTTCTCTACCTAAATACTTTGGAATCATACTGTCTGAAACGATGTTCTTCGAATGAAGAAGAAACATTTTTCGTTCCCATTTCAACATTACTTTGACGATTATTGAACTCAGTTCCAAGTTCATTCTCATCCAATATGTTTGATAATTTAAGGCACCACAAAACATCACCAGCTTGAATGCTACTGGTGGAATTCGACCATTAAAGTGACACGTTATAAGTAAGGTTATCGGTCCCCCCACGCCTATAACATCAAAAGGTGAGCTTCATAACACCGTTTTCTGCTCATGCTTTGAATCGTAATTCCGCAGTAGCCAAAACTCAGCCTTTCTATGCTGAGCATACTGTTAGTTAAAAACGTGTTTTCTATTAGCAATGGCACAGATTTCACTTTTGACTTCGAAATCCCTCCAGCTGGTGTGGATCTCTTTCTCTAATCGATTCTATGTTTGTTCTATCGGGCAGAAAGCAGGACAAAAGATGAATACTCAGCAATGCGATATCTACACTTGGATAGGGACACCCTACCCACTGGGTGCTTCAATCAAAAATGATGGCACTAACTTCAGCGTGTATTCCAAATCCGCCAGCCGAGTCATTCTCAATTTATATGAATCTGAAGGCGATGAAACGCCAAGTCGTCAATTTGAGCTCGACACCACCATACACAAACAAGGGAACTACTGGTGTATTTGGGTTGCCAATATCGGTCATGGGCAGCTGTACAGTTTCGATGTTAAACATGGCGAATCGTCATCGCAGCACTTTTCTTCTCTACTCGACCCATATGCCCACGCGTTAGTAATTCCCCAAGAATACAATCGAAGCTCTCGTCACCAGAACACCAATCACGCTAAGTCCATCAAAAGCCAAGTCATTGACCATAGTTTGTTTGACTGGGGAGAAGATTCACCGCCGAAACACCCATTCAACAAAACGGTGGTTTATGAGCTCCACGTTGCGGGGTTTACTAAGCATGAAAACTCCGGAGTAAACGAGCCTCTGCGAGGTAGTTATCTCGGGCTGATTGAAAAAATTGATTACCTAAAAGCGCTCGGTATCACGGCGGTTGAACTGATGCCCATTCAGCAATTTGACGCGCTTGACGCCCCTCATGATAAAAAGAATTATTGGGGATACAGTCCGCTCAATTTTTTTGCAACCCATGCTCAATATGCTAGTGATGGAAAAGCATCCACGGCAGTTCAAGAGTTTAAGACTTTGGTGAAAGCGCTGCATGCAGCCGATATCGACGTTATCTTAGATGTGGTTTTTAATCATACTGCTGAAGGAGGAAAACAAGGCCCGACTTTAGGCATGAAAGGGTACCAAGCAGATGCTTACTACATGATAAACGGTTCGGATTATGCGAATTACAGTGGCTGCGGAAACACCATTAATGCTAACCATAGCGTAGCGCGTAGAATGATAATGGACGCGTTACACTACTGGGTAACAGAAATGAGAGTCGATGGCTTTCGTTTTGACCTAGCTTCTGTGCTATCGCGTGACAGCTTTGGTGTACCACTCATTGAACCACCATTACTGCTTTCTATCGATTCCGACCCTATCCTTTCTGGTACTAAAATCATCGCAGAAGCATGGGACGCAGGAGGTCTCTATCAAGTTGGCTCGTTCGTAGGGGACAGATGGGTCGAATGGAATGGCAAATTCAGGGACGACGTTCGAGCGTTTTGGCGAGGCGACCAAGGTGTTATCACGGCTTTTGCTCAACGTTTAATGGGGTCGCCCGATGTTTATTCACAATGTAACCATAGTGAACATAGATCGATTAACTTTGTCTGTGCTCACGATGGCTTCACCCTCAATGATCTTGTCAGTTACAGCACCAAACAAAACCACGAAAACGGCGAAAATAACCAAGACGGTGAACACCATAACCTTGCAGCGAATTATGGTGTAGAGGGGCCTACAGACGATACGAGTATTGAAGGTCTTCGAACTCGGCAATGCAAAAATATGCTAGTCACCATGTTCCTTTCTTTAGGTACCCCAATGCTCAATATGGGCGATGAAATCAGGCGTACACAAGGGGGAAACAATAACGCTTACTGCCAAGACAACGCGATAAGCTGGATGGATTGGGGCAAATTAGAAGAACACGCCGACCTACATCGATTCGTCACAGCTTTAATACATCTGCGTACCAATGAGCCGTCGATAGAGTGGAATACCCATATAACCCTCCAAGATACAATTCGAAATGCTGAACTAGAGTGGCATGGAATACGCCCTTTTCAACCAGACTGGGCAAACCATTCCCATTCACTTGCGGTTTCTTTGCTGCACCCGATTATAAAATTACGTATGTATATTGTATTTAACGCGTATTGGGAAGACTTAACCTTTTCAATCCCCCAGCCAAAACAAGGGGTTTGGCATCAAATCATCGATACCGGCGCTAGTGAACATAACGACATTGTAGATATTGAACAAGCAAAAGCATTCAACGGTAGGGAGAAAATCGTAACGGCCCGCAGTGTGTTTGTATTGTTTGAAAAATAACTCACTACCACAGGCGATTGAGCTTTCACAATCTGGGGGATTGCTTATTACGCTTCTAGCACTTTTGATAGACAGATTGACCGACTTACACCAACATATTTTCCATACGCACATGTTTCAGAGTACGAATGGCGCGCATAAAAGCCCATAGCTTTTGAGTTAACTCTACGTGTTGATAAGACAGCCTCTTGATAGCCTTTATTAACTGCGTAACATTCGAGTTGCGTTAATAAATAAGAGCCTGCACCAGACTTTTTTGAGTACATTCGTTTAAGTTCACAAATGCCCCGCACATGATGTCTAAACACTCCACATGCGACAGCGACATCATTCAGATATACTACGATACATCCATCTTTCAATGGATTAAAAGCTTCATACGCAAACGAACTTTCACCTGAATCACCAGTTATCTGATTAAGAGATGAGTTCAGCTCAGCGACCAGTAGGCGAAAGTCTGAGTTATTTGGCTCTACCTTTTTATGTTCGAAATTCATACCTATTCGTTAACACTCCTTCAAGCCAGCCTACAGGTCTACAACTAATCCAAAAAAAGAGCACCATAGTCATTAAATCAATTTAAACTAACAATGCTACACATTGACAGAAGCGGTGGCATTGTTAGCTATAAGGCCGTTTTTGCATAAACCGCGGTGCCACTCAATTCACCTGATGGTAGCCTTCGGTCGTTTCGGAGTATCCCTTCGAAAGTATATCCCCCACGCTCTGCTACAGAACGGCTTTTCAGATTATGCTCGGCAGCTTTGATTTCAAGTCGATTAGCGTGAAGTTCCTTAAATGCGTAAGTTTCTACTGCTTTAACAGCTTCGGATACAAAGCCATGCCCAACACTCGAACTACGCAACCAATAACCAATTTCAAAGTACGGTACTGCTTTATCCCGAATGATTAACCCTATCGCACCAAGAAAACGTCCCGTGTTTTTCTCAATAATTGAGTAGCGCAACTCACCTTCAAAGTTCTCAAAGTTGTTTATCGCTTGCTTGGTATTTTCGATAGATTCAGCTTCAGTTAGCGCACACTGAACCCAAGGAAGATAAACACCAAGCTCGTCTTGGCTTTCTTGTATCGCTTCTAGCATTAAAGGTTGATACTCCATTGAAGGAGGCAACAGCTTTAGCCTTTCAGTTTCCATCTATCTCTCTCATTAACAAATGAACGAATGAACGAATGAACGAACCACTATCTAACCGAGTCCATTATGCTAAAAGACTGGCTCAGACAGAAAGGTGCCAAGCCTTGAGAATCAATAACTAAATACTTTGTTCTGCGTGATTTTTCGTACTTAGCGTCATTGTGGTTTCTGACACCGCTGTCCCTTCTATGCGGTAGCAATCTGATTTTTCTCCGACTATTTCAAAACCACATTTCAAATACAGATTTTTCGCAGGAAAATTATCGGAAAGAACATTTAGATCTAACCAATCGATATGTGAGCTCTCATTACAAAATTGAGCGGCACACTCAATCAGTTTTACCCCTAAACCTTGTTTTCTTAAACTCGAATCAACTCCCATGCCCAGCAACGCACGGTGAAATTTATACTCTTCGTTGTAATGACGTAAATCGATATGTCCCACAACTCGTTGATGAGAATCTTTTATGACCCAGAGCTTTCTCCAACCATGTTGACCAATGCGGCACTCGAAACCATCTCTAAATTTAGCCTTAAGTTGCTCTGATACTAGACAGTTTTCTTTAGATATTGGCTGGAAAAGTGGAGAGTCATCATTCGCATTTTCAAGAAGGTGAGCCTCTAGATATTCAAAGAAAGGCTCTAGATCCGATTGCTTTGCTTCAACTATTCTCATGTAGTCTCCTTCATACCTTTCGCGTTCAGCTGGTTAATGTGTACATCATCCCGAACTGAGTCATTGTGCCGTAACGTAAACCTCAATCCAGATAATCTGGTGTATGTAAATTCGTTCCGCATACGCAGCACTGGTAATCACCTGTAGGCTCACCTTCCATTAAAGCGCTCGCTATTGCTCCGAATAAACCAGAAAAGAAACCTTTCATTTCTTTTACCGATGTTTCTTCTGATTTAGAAAAACTTTTATACTTATGAAGCGTCACCTTTTTACAATTGCAGCAAAACGCTTTGGTCTCTTCTGAACCGTAAGTTTGAACCAACTTGATTGCCTCCCAAAGTTCAATCACCTAATAATTAACGTATGAATAACACTGACACATAGCCAAAAACACTGCATAAGTACTTTGAACGAAGACCGCCAAACCTAACAAGGCTGCCTGAACTTCGTATTATGTGATAATTTCTCGGCCGCGTTCCAGTACCCAACAACGCTCATTTTTTGTGTAGCCAATTTGCCCATAATAGTCATTCGCTGCTGGGGCTGCGATTAAAAATAGTTTACAAGTTGGTTCGATTTGACCTTGCGTCTGAACCTGTAACTGCTTACCGATCCCCAATCTTTGATATTCTTCATCAACCGCTAAATCCGACAGATAGCAGCAATAGTGAAAATCTGTTACTGAGCGAGAAATGCCAACGAGCTTACTACCATCCCAAGCGGTTACTATTAAATTACTATTAGCTAACATACCTTTGATGCACTTAAGATTTTCTATCGGCCGACGTTCGCCCAGCGTTGAACGCTTAAGCAAATCAATAAACTCATCAGCCGAGATCTGCTGATTTATTTTGTATTCGATACTCACTGTAATCTCCTTATCACATGTAGCCGCATTAAGGTGTACCCAAATTAGCACACCACATCGTACGCGAAACGAAACGAGCTCACGACGTCATTATTAAACACTTTGTTGTTCGCAGCTTTCGGCTGTTGAAGTCGCCTTCGTCTGCTTTATGAACCCACGAATTGAATACAATACTATGAGTAAAATAGCACTAGTTATTAATACCATTTCAATAAGCGATGGCGATGAATAGAAAATGGATTCAAAAAAGTATGAGATTACTGGGATTATCGAAAGTAAGCTTATAGTTAATGCTGGCTTGGTTACTTCCATGCCTTTCTGCAGCAAGAAAAAAGGAGCAACAAAACCAAACAGTGACAGTAATACCACCTCAAAGTAGCTTACCGGAACCTGCATCCCTGAATCGAACATATAAAGAAAGCTGAAAGTAGCTAAAGCGGACAAGACAAACCTATATGCCAAAGCCTCATCAGTAGAAAGAACATTGCTATTTTCTCGATTAGACCTAACTGAAATTGTCGCCGCCCCAACACCAGCTAATGCAGCCAACAATATTCCCTGCATAAGATCCGTATTCAGTACATTCGCTGCAAAAACAAACCCTAGAGTGAAAGCTATTATTAGGATTGTCTGAAGGATTCTGTTCTGGCTTTCCTTTGTTAGTATGGCTACAACTAAGAGCGCTATTGACGTTTCAAACAACGCTGCACTTGATGCTGGTAAAAAAATCAACGCCAAGTGAAAAGCCCCAAACGCCAAAAGTGTGTGAACATTTAGAGTAGCAATACAACGTGCTTTTTCCTTCGTAATCTTCACTTTTCCTTTTAACTGCAGCTTTAACCCAAACAACAAAGAGCAAAGAAAAAACGAAAGTGCAGAAAAGGTCATAACCTCTGCACTTGAAAACTGATAACTGACCTTTGAAAGAACAAAAGCCTGAAGTGTCACCGAAGCAACAATGAAGGATATCCCTATCATTTAGAATCCCATATTTACTCGCGAACAAACCATAGTGGGGTGCAATGACCTGACCGTCTCAAGGCACTTCGCAACAATATTACTGCTAACAAAAATGCCACGCCTACTGAATCAAATCAAACCGTTTGTTATATGCACGTACCAACGTTATTAGGCTATCTTTTTGTAAGCGACTATATGAGAAAGAAAAAGCAATGAATGCCGATCGTTAACCCTTATTTTGTATTCATTTTCATCTTCCGATAGCTTTTCCCAGCCCTTTCCAAAATATTCGTTTATATCATCAACTGCTTCATTGGCTTCTTTTAAATGCTTTTTACTCCACTGGTATGTGCACGACAATACCAATACCCCATTCAAAGTGGTTGCATCCATTAGTGCTTCAACTAAGGTTTTAGGCGACTCACATTGGTCTAGCACATTTAGGCAAGTCACCAAGCCAAATTTTTTGGTGACCACACCATGCTCGAAAGGAGCCTCTATCAAGGTGAAATCTACATGAGCACATGCACTTGCTATTGATGAAGCATCAAAATCCAAGTAACCCTGCTCTTTCAAACTTTTAATATAAGGAAATTTACACTGAGTGCCATCTATTAGTATTTGCTTAAAGTTAGATAATAAGCGCTTCGATGGTTCAACTACTGTGACAGCGTTGATAGTAGAAATATTGGAAATCAACTCATAACAGTTTCTTCCCAAGGCTGGCCCCACCTCAACTACATTTTTAGGGTAGAGATTGCCAGTATCGAGAGCTTCAATGATAAACCGAGCTACATTTTTTGAGTGACTTGACGAAATAAAAGAATCGGGAACTCGCTTAGATTGACTCTCTAATTGTTCTGTCATCCCATTTAAGCGCAATTTGTCAAACCACTGCATCTCGTAGTATGCCGCCAGTCCTTTTTGATCAATGTAAAAGTCGTCCACTTTTATTCCTTTCCATGAAGTTTACTTGCCTGTCAGCATATCGCTTTGTAAAGGAAGCGGAAACGCAATACACAAACCAGCGTTGGACACCACACGAGGCACATCGTTAAAACCCGCATATTCAGAGTTCCTTTTGATTGCTTTGTTAGGCGCATTATTTAAAGGGTAAAGGAATGAATTTAGTGATGTATATATCCTCTAAACACTGTTTTAAGCCCAATTGCTTAGCTTTATGGATTGCTATGACCGAGTTCTTCTCTTTATCTACATCCACAGTTAAACACGCACAACTAAAGCCATAATTACGATTTGTTCTAACAAATTCTTTGTTATTTTCAATCGCTTGGTAAGCTAACTCTAGTGATTGGTCATCCAAACTAGAATCTCCCCTTTGAAATGAAATATCCCAAGTGCCATCACGATCAATCAACCACATATTTGCTGGAGAAGGATTATCCAACCAACCGCACCGAGTTTCTGAAGCTCTACCAACCAATGTAAAAAACACAAAAAATAAAGTAATCCAAATTCTCACTACCTACTCCATTTTCCTAACACTCAAATTAAACACCAAAATCACACAAACTAAACCGAGACGAAAACACCAAACAAGTAATCTAATTAGATGACTTGTTATATACGATGTTCCGAAATTAGCTTCCAATCGTCAGCACTCAACACGCCTTTAGGTAAGTAAATATTGCGTTTCTGCATAACGCCCACTGAATATGAAACCTTCAATATCGACCCAACTTCATAAGGAAGAAAGCTACGCCATAAAGTGATGTCACATCCATAGTTATTCAAAAAAACATGACTATTAGATATTTTTAATGACATACCTTTAAGCTTTATCCATAGCATTAAAACTTTCACAGCAGCTCCTGCACTAAACAGCACCACAAAAATCTGAAATTGTTGAACGTAGCCGCCAGATAATAAATATAATAAACCTAGCCAAGCCATGCTAAATACGAACTCAGTTAACATATACTTTCTAAAGTTCAACCTAATGTAAGTATCAATAATTCCCTCCTTGCGTTAACAATTTTCAGACAAAAAGCTTCTGTATTTAAACCTAGAACCTTTCTGTCCAGTATCTTTCTTAATTTATTCGAATCTCATTCTACCTTTTATAACAATCACTTACCTGTCAAATAGTGTGACCAACCGACAAAATACAGAATTTCCATATAGCATATGATACGCTAAGACATTGAAACTATTTGGATACGACAGTGAGCAAATAAAAGGATCACTGCCTTAGTTTTATTTACACCGCGCTAGTTAAACAGACCTAAGATCGTTAATTTGATAGTAAATAGTGGGCTTATTTATTTGCTTATAATTTAGATGACGATACGCGCTCGAATACCTGCGACCCATGTACTTTCTTCATTGGAAAAAGCAGGGTTATAAATATATTGAAGGTTCGGGGTAAGTTCTAAGAATTCACTAAAGGCCATTTTGTAATAAACCTCTGTCGTCAGTTGTGAGCGCTCCCTATCTGCTACTGCTTTAATGCTCTTCATTACATTAGAAAAGCTTTCATTTACTTCACTCCAATTGACGGCAAGCCCAAGATTATTTTTAGCGCCACTTAACCCGAAATAACCGACACCTGCAGTAATCGAGCGATCATACAAACCAACATCACCTTCCGATATTCCTCCTCTCAAAAATGGCATGACTTGTGGTGTCACCATAAAACTGGCTGAAAAGTTAACTCCCTGGCCACTTTCTCCATTCACAAGGCTATGCTGAGTTCCTTCATCTAAATGCCAAAAGGTGACATGCACATTATCGGTATAGATTTGCTCTTTCGACGCCGTCCAACCCAGTTCAAATGTTGAAAATAGCCTGTGATCATTAAATAAAGTGTTGACCCCATTGGAAGGTTTATCTGAGCGTCCTTTACCATCGGCAACCCCCGCGATTGTGTAAAGATTGTTTGTTAGCATATGTCCAACTGCCAACCCTAGAATGCCATCATCAGGTAACCCAATAGAACCGGCTCCAGTACTGAAAGCAAGGTTAGTAAAACCATTCCAAGGGCTCGCTAACGCGTATACATCTACATAATCCGTCGTATCTAAATAACCGACCATAAATGACGAGTTTCCATCATTAAACTTTTGTTTCCAATAGAGGTTGGTTAGGCGAGCACCTTGATCGCTGAATGCCGGGGCTATCATTCCTCCATATCCGATACTAGCTTCATCAGAACTCCCTTGAAATGCGAACTCTTTAGGAGTCAGATCATCATACGCATGACGGTGTTCGACTTTCCACACGATTCCTCCTTCATGGCTTGTATTTACCCCGATCAAATTCCAAGAGCCATAAAAACGCGCCACGCCTGATGAAGCTTCAACAGCCCCTCCAGAAGTAGAGTTAGACGCGTTAAGGCCAAGCGCTTGATAATCTGCGCCAAACGTTAGGTGATGATTTTTCTCTAAGCTTTTTCTCCAACTCATTTTCTCTCGATTATTTTCAGAAACCATATTGTCTACGGAGTCAGGGCTTCCAAAGTTTGCATAAGTTGTAGCCGACCAGCTTGCAAGTGCAATTGCGAGTATATTGAGCTTGATAGGTAAGAATGGTTTCGAGCGAAGACAGTTTGGTAAATCGGGTGTATTGCTGGCACTCATATAATACTCCTAAGATGGTTATTCTTAGGTGATTATTGCCAATTCACACCTTAGGAAATGGGCATTTTCCGCCAAGCCTAAAGTAGCGTTAGGTGCATTAAGAGTATATTGAAAACGACTAAAGCATAATATTGTTATCCGTATAACGATTGGCAATTTAAGCTTGATAGAAATATCCACCAATTTTAAAAGAATGTTCAGTTTTGCGTGTATCACTTAAGAACATGACAACTCACTCAAACGCTAATACAGTAATAAAACTCTTAACTGAACGGCCATGCTACCTGACCTAACGCCAGATCGGCTACCGCCCCGCTAAAGCATTGCAAAAGCCTTTAATTTTCTGGCTGGATTCGGTTTTAGCTAAATCGCCACTATCATCGAGGTACTTATGAGCAAGACAATCCCACTCATTCACAAATCAGCCGCGATAATACAAATTGACGTATTAAAACACTATGTGAAAAATGTTTGGCCGATTGTTAAAGATGCTCAGTTACCCGTGTATTTGGAGTCGACGCCAGCGCAGTTTATTCCCTTCTATTCGTTTTCACGCTTATTACAGGCAGCATTTGAACAACTACCCGCAGGAGACTTCATCGATTTTATTCAGCATGGGGGGAAACAATACTCACAACAGGTGGGTTTATTATCTTCATCAGAAAAACAGCGAACGCGGGTCGAGCTTCTAGGCGACTTTCTGCCAGTGCAAAGCTTGGCTCTTAAGCACTCAGCCAAAAGCACTGACGCACTAGACCTTTCGTTTGAACTCAACTTAGAAGAGCTCTCACCGTTTACTTTTGTTAGCGAGCTATACGCGATTGTTGTTGCGCACCACTACTTGACTCAAACGCATTCAGGAGTTGGAACCCCATTTAAGTACCACTTAGTGTCACAAGAAAAACTGGGGTTAGAGCAGTTAAAAATTTCGACGCAAACTCCACAATTCATGGGGCAAAAGAACACCACCCTTTTTTACCAGCCTACAGAGAAAGAAAGCCATAAGCTTGTTTGCGTGAGCTGGCAGAAACAACACCTCACGTTTACTGAACAAGTATCTCAAGCTCTCGAAGGATATATTGGCCGCCAAAATATAAGCTTAGATACCTTCAGCGAAATTATTGACATCCCACCACGTACAATACAGCGTTATTTGGGAAAAGATGGCTGTACGTATCGCAAAGTGAAAGAGTCATTAAATATGGCTTTCGCAAAACGGGTAATGATTGAAAGAAATGCGTCTATCGCTGATATCGCGGTGCATTTGGGCTATGCCGATACGTCACAATTTACGCGGGCCTTTAAAAAATCAGAGCAGATAACACCACTTCAATGGCGTAAGAAAACCAGTAAAGCGCTAGACAAGAAAGACGCTTAATATCTTAGAGCGAATCTGTGACACAGCTGAGAATCCAAAGTTTTTGCCCTATAATTCTCAACCAGTAACACTATTTGAGCCGTTCATATGAACGACTCAAACACACATGTCTCACGATTTTTAAGAACATAGGGGCAATAACAGAACCCTAAAAAATACCCACATTTCAGTGGGCAAATAAACTAGGCTTTTGGTGTCCAAGTCTGTTCGTAGACTCTCATCAAGTTGCCGCCAAATAATTTCGCAAGCTCTTCATTCGAGTATCCCATCTCCCACAAAGCATCGATAACTCCAGCAATATGCTTTGAAAGTTCAGCGCAGCCCGATGCTCCTTTATTAAATGCATCAACCATGTAACCGTTATCTGCGTATTTATCTGCATTCTCGATAGCAAAAGGGACCACCTTAGCCGTCGTCATCAAATCATCGGTAGCGATACCTACGTGGTCAACTCCTGCGACTTTAACCGCGCCATCGATCATCTCTGCAAACTGTTTAGGAGTTATGTCTTCAGGCCAGATGCCATCCATCATAAACTCGGTGGCCGTAACCGCGACTACTCCACCCATTTCCGCGACTGTCTTAGCTTGTTCATCAGAAATTAATCGATAACATGCTGATAGACGGTAATCTGGATGACCTTTTTGTAGTTTCTTCTCTGCCATACGTTGCTTCGTTTCCGATAACGTTTCATGCGGTTCACATCCATATGTGGAAGCAACGGGAGAGTGTGAATAAATGACAGGCACACCTTGGTGATGCTGCTGCATGTAATCCGTAATATCTTTAGTTGTGTAATGAGAGGTATGAGAAAGGTCCACAGTAATTCCATGTTTTACCATCTCATCGATGACTTCCTTACCAAACTCCGTTAATCCTGATTTATCACCATTAATCATGGAGATAACGCCAGAGCCCGTCAGTTCCGTTTCATTGTATGTCAGTTGCATGGTTTTAATGCCATACTCAGCCATCACCTCTACATTAGACGCATCTCCCTCTAAAGGCATGGTTGTCTGACTTGCCCACATCACCGCATATTCACCGTTGTCGTGAGCTAGCTGAAAATCTTCAACCGAATCAACATAGCGAATTGGTGTGTGAGCCGAAGATGACGCTTTATACCATTTAGCGTGTTCTGATTTAAATGCCAGCATGTTTGGAGTGTGAGGAGCGGCAATCGTCACCGATGCCCCCGTTACGCCTCGCTGATGTGCTAAGTCAATATATTGAGCCACTTCAGAATCTTGAGTAAACCCCACCGAGCTTGGAGATGCGTAAAAGTCTAAAACAATGCTTTCTTTAGCAAACTGCTGCGCTTCAGGGCTAGCAAATTCATGCCAGTCCTTTGTTTCGATTGATGCGTAAGAAGCTGAAGATAATGATGCGATGGTTGCAGCAAGAAGTAATTTTTTCATGACGTTATCTCTACATTATTGAGCGGTGAACTACGCTGTTGATGTAGAGATAATAAGTGATAGTGGAACCAGAAATATGCATATTACGCCACAAATAATCACTTTCTGATTTGGATAATTCATTCATGGCTTGGTGAAGTTGCCCCCACCTGAACGGCTCTAGTAAGAGCCATAGAACCAACCGCCACGAAGTGATAACCAACTCACCGTTCGCAGAACTAATCGACTCTTTACTCATTAGAGATAATGACTTCACACCTAATGTAGACGACCGTATCAGTTCTTAAATTTTTCTTTAGATATTATCAAATTAGCTAGCGAAATCGCATTCCGTGTATTTTACTTAAATCAAAATATTGATGATTCACGGATGAGAAGATGGCTAAAAACAACAACGTCAAAAAGAATAGCAAGAAGGCTTCGAAAAAAACGATAAAGACATTATCTATAGAGAGCACAAAATCAACGAATCAAAAGAAAACCAGACTACATTCAAAACTAAAAGTAAATGTGCCTATTTCGCAGTCCTTAATGCTAATTTTACCATCATTAGCTAAGCACGCAGCCGCCCATTCTGAAAGTTTAGATTTTGATTCCAATACAGCCTATCAAACACTTCTTGATAACTCAGTGAAACAAGGCTCACGACATTCAGATGCGGCTTTTGATGAACAACAACCGTCCATAACAAGAAATATTCACAGCTCAAGCACAACCCCTACTCATGAGTTTTCCCACCAAGGAAGTCAGGCCGCGCTAAGACCGTCTCATCACCTTTCTAGCTTGTCACACCCACAATTGCATTATATCCCAGCGACGTCATTACCAACGTTAGATACAGCTAGTAACACCGCTTCCAAGCAAGCACAGCCGACCCAGCCTAACGCTCCTGTCACGTTCATACCTGAAGTACTCAAAGGCACTTATGGCGAGCTGCACGTTGATGTAAACGGTAAATACACCTTTGTGCTCAACCCTCTTTCAACGCATTACATGTTGTTACACCAACATCAGGTAGGCACAGACAAGTTTCTACTTCACTTATCAAATGGCTCTAGTGTGGTTGTCCAAATTCCCGTCACGGGAAAACAAGATACACCTACGATTTCTGGAGATCTAAACGGAGTGGTCACCGAGGACAAAAATGTCGATAACCAAGGGCTACTAAACACTTCCGGGAAGATAGATGTTGTGGATCCAGATCATGACCAAAGCTCAGTGAGACCTGAAAGGATTACGGGAAAATATGGCACGCTAAGTATCGATTTTAATGGTGTATGGCACTACCAAGTTGATAATTCACTTTCAAACATTCAAGCCTTAACCTCAAACACCAGCCTTCATGAGTCATTCACGATACATACTAAAGATGGTACGCCACAATCAATAGACATGGAAATTGGTGGCATCGATGACAACGCTGTCGTAACTGGAGTAGATACGGGCATTCTAGTCGAGGACTTAACAACACGCGTCAATGGGCAATTGACAGTTTCAGATGCGGATCTAAACCAAAATCACTTTCAAACAGAACAACTTCAAGGCCAATGGGGAAGCCTATCCATTAAAACAGATGGCAGTTGGAGTTATCATTTAGATAACTCCAACCCAAAGATCCAAGCATTAGCCAGTGGTTCTACAATCACCGATACCATTACAATTCACTCTGCTGACGGTACCCCACATCAAATTACATTAACGATAAACGGCACCAACGATGCAGCCACAGTCAGCAGCGCAACGGTAGCCGTTGATGAAACGGACTCAACAATTACAACCTTTGGCACCCTAACCAGCACCGATATCGATAATCCGGATAACGCCTTTACGCCAGACTCAATCTCAGGTACGCACGGTGACCTAACCATAGACGCTAATGGTCACTGGGTATTCACTGCCAACAGTGCATTCAACCAACTCAACGTTGGCGACAAAGTTGAAGAGACATTTACGGTCACTTCAGTCGATGGCACTCAGTCCACTGTTAAAGTGACTATTAACGGTACCAATGACGCAGCTACGGTGAGCAGCGCAACTGTAGCTGTCGATGAAACGGATAAAGCAATCACAACTTCAGGTAATCTAACCAGCACCGATGTCGATAACCAAGATAACGCCTTTACTGCTTCAACTCAGCACGGCACACATGGCGACCTAACCATCGATGGCAATGGGCATTGGGTATTTACCGCCAACAGTGCGTTTAACCAACTTAATGTTGGCAACAAAGTTGAAGAGACATTTACGGTTGCGTCTGTCGATGGCACTCACTCAACGATTAAAGTGACTATTAACGGAACGAACGATGCGGCTACCGTCAGCAGTGCTACTGTGGTCGTCGATGAAACAGACTCAGCAATCACAACTTCAGGCACCCTAACCAGTACCGATGTCGATAATCCTAACAACGCGTTTACGCCAGATTCAATCGCAGGTAACCACGGTGACCTAACCATTAATGTCAATGGTCACTGGGTGTTCACAGCTAACAGTGCATTTAACCAACTCAATGTCGGCGATAAGGTTGAAGAGACGTTTACGGTAACGTCAGTCGATGGCACTCCATCCACGATCAAAGTGACCATCAATGGTACTAACGATGCAGCTACAGTGAGCAGCGCGACAGTGGCTGTCGATGAGACGGATAAAGCCGTCACGACCTTTGGTACCCTAACCAGCACCGATGTCGATAACCAAGATAACGCCTTTACTGCTTCAACTCAGCACGGCAGCAACGGGGATTTAACCATTGATGCTAATGGTCACTGGGTGTTCACCGCTAACAGTGCATTTAACCAACTTAATGTCGGCGATAAAGTTGAAGAGACGTTTACGGTAACATCTGTAGATGGCACGCCATCCACGATCAAAGTGACCATCAATGGCACTAACGATGCAGCTACAGTGGGCAGTGCAACTGTCGCCGTCGATGAAACAGATACGGCAATCACAACCTCTGGCATCCTAACCAGCACCGATGTCGATAATCCGGATAACACCTTTACACCAGATTCGATCATAGGTACACACGGCGATCTAACCATTGATGCCCATGGCCACTGGGTATTTACCGCCAACAGCGCGTTCAATCAACTGAATGCCGGTGACAAAGTTGAAGAGAGCTTTACCGTTACTTCTGTCGATGGAACTCAATCGACAATTAAAGTAACTATTAACGGCACCAATGACCGCCCTACCATCTCAGGCACCTCAAGTGGCGCAGTCATCGAACAGGGCTTAAACACTGCAGGAAAACCAGATGCGACAGGCTCTCTAACAGCAACCGATTCAGATAAGTCAGACACCATTACGTGGGCAATCAACCAACCCCAAGGCCAATGGGGATCGCTGTCGATTGATCAGAATGGTCATTGGCACTATCAGCTCGATAATGCACCCGGTGGTGCTGCAGATAAGCTAGCGAGTGGTGAGCATCAGTCTGAATCATTCTGGATCACCGCTACCGATTCAGCAGGAGCAACAGTCCCTCATAAAATTGTTATCGATGTGCAAGGTAGCAACGACAAACCAATTGTCAGTGCGTGGACTCAGCTCCCTGCGGGAAAAGAAGATCAACCTGTAACCATAAAAGCTTCTGATTTACTAACGCATGCAAGCGATGTGGATGGTAGCGATGTATTGCATGTGACAAATTTGCAAGCCACACACGGTAGCCTGACTGATAATAAAGATGGCACTTATACCTTCACGCCAGACAAAGATTTCAATGGTGAAATTCGACTGACCTATGATGTAGTTGATGGTCATGGTGGTAGCGTTAGTACTCAAGCTAAGTTTGACCTTACCGCAACTCCAGATAACGCGATTATTACCGACGCACAAACCAATGCAGACTTAAGGGGAGTAACTGAAGATCGTGGTTACATAGATACCCACTACCAATTGCATTACGACGGCAAACTAAACATCCAAGACCCTGATGCGGGAGAGGCTCAGTTTGACCCGAATATTGGCTCACAAACCTATCAAGGTATTGGCTACGACACCAAGCTCGGTGGGCACATACTGCTCATGCGCGACGGTCACTACACCTATACTCTCGACAACCGCAATATACAGAACTTAGCGCAAGGTGAAGTGAAACACGATTCAGCCGTTATACGCTCAGCAGATGGTACAACACATACGATAGAGCTCACGGTTCATGGTACCAACGACGCCCCTACCATCAATGCACAGTCACACTCTGTGACTGAAGGTGGAAGCGTTCTAAATGGACAAATGGTTGGCAAAGATATAGATACAGGTGCGACCTTAACTTACAGCGCACCGCAAATTGATGGTTTAGTGGTTAATCCGGACGGCAGTTATAGCTTCAATCCTGCTAACTCTAGCTATCAATCGTTAGCATCAGGAGTCACGAAAACGCTGACTGTTCCCGTAACCGTCACAGACGAACATAATGCGAGCAGCACTCAAAACCTCTCAATTACGATTACAGGGGTTAATAACTCTGCCGTTATTGGCGGTGTCGACACGGGTAACGTAACCGAAGGTAATGCTGGACAGGACATGTCCCCAGATTATGCCCAACCAGGCATGGCTCACTTGGTTCGAAGTACAATTGACGCCAGTGGCAAGCTTACTATTGCCGACACAGACACAGGTGAGGCGGAGTTTGATACACACGGACTTGGTTTTAATTACTCTGGCCAATATGGCGACCTACTTCTACGAAAAGACGGAACTTGGTTTTATCACGCTGATACGGGGCAAATTCGTAGCACTGGTGGTCTCATAAGCACCCGAGGAACAACCATCGACCAGCTTGGTGAAAATCAAACTCTAACTGACACCATCACCGTTTTTTCTAAAGATGGTACATCGCACGATATTGTCATTACGATTCACGGTAGCAACGACAGACCTTACTGCGCTTCCGAAGTACAGCTCAATTCAGGCAAGGAAGACCTAACTCAAACCATCACAGCAACCGAGTTATTGACAAATACCGTTGACGTAGACGCCAACGATACAGGCAAGCTCACTATCGCTAATTTGCATGCTGATCACGGTTCGATCCAAGATAATCACGATGGAACCTTCACCTTTACTCCGAGCCACAATTACAACGGCAGTGTCCACTTCACTTACGATGTGAAAGACGCGCATGGCGGTACCACCCACACTGGCGCGAATACTACTCTCGCAGCTACCCCAGACAAAGCCATTATCTCTGAAGTGACCACCGGAAGGGTTATTGAGGATGGACCACATGCAACGCACAACAACGGCACCACGACTGAATTAGCCAGCGGCCAACTTCAAGTCATCGACCCAGACAGCGGTGAAGATAAGTTCCAGTACAGCCAATTTGGTGAGACTCGCATTCACGATCCGTTTGGTGGCATGCTTCGAATTGATAGCGCGGGTAATTGGGGATATAGCGTTGATAACGCGGCACTTCAACATCTAGCGCAAGGGCAAATTGAAACGGTCACCTATCGAGTACACAGCTTCGATGGTACTGCCTACGACTTAAATATTAATGTCGTCGGAACCAACGACGCACCGACAGTTACCAAGGTAGTTCTAAGCAACGGCACGGAAGATATAAACTATCAAATGCAGGCGAGTCAGTTCGGTTTCACTGATGTCGACACTGGCGATACGCTGCACTCCATCGCGATCACAGATCTGCCACCAACGGCTCAAGGTAAGTTTGTACTCGATGGACACGATATCACGGCTGGTCAGAGTATTCCTGCTGCCGATATCGCTAAGCTTCAGTTTGTCCCAACGCCAAACTTTAACGGTGATGTTCAATTTAAGTTCACGGTTAATGATGGACATGTCGATTCACAAGAAGCAACCAACACTCTGCATATTAACGCGGTTAGCGATGCTGCACAGTTCACTGGCGGCGATACGGGAGATGTTCATGAAGGACATACCTATACAGCGCCAGACGGTTCTATGTCTGGCGGATACGTCGATGATCGTTCACCCGATCATATGCATGGAAACGTCGGTAAAATATGGAACGATGAAATACACACTGATGGTCACTTGAACATCGTTGATCCAGATTCTGGTGAAAGCCATGCTCAAACGGGCACTTACCAAGGTACACATGGGCATGTGATACTCCAGAGTAACGGAGATTGGAGCTACTACGCTTCCATAGGACAAGACGCGACGGGTAGAAAAATTGATCATCTGGGTCAAGGTGAATCGATAACCGATACTGTAACCGTCAAATCGGCTGATGGTACCACTCACGACATTCATATCACCATTCATGGCGACAATGACCGTCCGTACTGCTCTTCAGAAGTTCAGCTCAACAGCGGAAAAGAAGATCTCGCACAAACCATCACAACAACTGAGTTGCTTGCAAATACTGTTGATGTGGATACTAACGATGCCGGGCAACTCTCTATCGCGAATCTGCATGCGGATCACGGCACTCTCTTAGACAACAAAGATGGTACATTTACCTTCACTCCAGACCATAATTTCAACGGGAAAGTGCATTTCACTTATGACGTCAAAGATGCTCATGGTGGCGTTACTCATACTGGCGCGTCTACCACGCTGTTACCGAGAAATGATGCTGCCACACTGCAACCGACACTCGCCTCCAACTTTGTGACTGAAGATCATCTAAAATCGGGGACAAGCACCAATGAGTTATGGTCAGGTTGGAAAAACCTGGATATTCAGGATATTGACTCGCCATCAGAAGCGAAAGTTACTCAAATAGAGGTCAACGGCGTTAAGCATACGGTACCAGCAAACTTCGCGATGAATCTTGCAGGCGTCCACGGTACCTTCAACTTCACTCATTCAACCGATGGCCACGATAAATGGAGCTACAGTGCGGACAATAGTCACGCTGAAGTTCAATCACTGAGTCATGGCGATTCTCTGACTGATACGATCACTCTTATTACCGCAGATGGAACACGAATCCCGCTGACAGCCAAAATCTTAGGCACCGATGATCACGTGATTATTGATACGCCTGACGCATTAACGGCCGCATTAGGAACGGCCGTTGAAGACAAGGTTACCTCTATTTCAGGCACCCTACTCGCACACGATTCCGACAGTAAAGATTCAGTAACCTTTACTGCAGGTAACTCTGTTGGCTCTTACGGTACCCTTCATGTGGATAGCAATGGGCAATGGCATTATGACCTAGACCACTCAAAGGCCAATGCGCTACAACAAGGTGAGACCAAGGCAGAAGGTTTTGATATCACTGCAATATCTACTGATGGCTCAACCGCAACCAAACATATTGAAGTGCTAGTTCAAGGGAGTAATGACAAGGCAACGATATCCGTCATCTCAAATCCCGATGTGTATGAAGATCGCTCTTCAACGCCAGTCGAGATCATATCAGGTAAGCTGAGTGCCCTCGATCATGACCACGACCAATCAGCATTCTCAACGGATGTAGGCAAACGCCATGATCCATTTAACAGTGGCGTTCACGGTGGTCTTCATATTTCCAAAGATGGCTCTTGGACTTATACCGTTAACAACAGCCAAATTCAGCAATTAGCTGCTGGACAAGAGGAGCATGTCCAATACAACGTGCATACTGTTGGCGGTGATTATCATGTCATCGATATTAAGATCGTAGGAACCAACGATATACCAACCGTATCGGCAACCACTCTTGCCCATGGCACGGAAGATACACACTATCAAATGCAGGCCAGTCAGTTCGGTTTCACTGATGTCGACACTGGCGATACGCTGCACTCAATCGCGATCACTGATCTGCCGCCAGCGGCTCAAGGTAAGTTTGTACTCGATGGACACGATATCACTGCTGGTCAAAGTATCGCGACTGCCGATATCGCTAAACTTCAGTTTGTTCCAGCCACTGACATTAACGGTGATGTTCAGTTTAAATTTACCGTCAATGACGGACATGCTAACTCTGCAGAAGCAACTAACACATTACATATCGATGCGGTTGGAGACGCAGCAACAATCGCAGGTGTAGACACAGGAGATGTCACAGAAGACAGCTTCTATGGTATGCAGTGGCTGTTGACACAAGGCAAGCTCACCATCTCAGATCCTGACTCAGGCGAAGCGCAATTTGATCCGGTCATTCATGCCCACAACTATGCCGGTATTGGCTATGACACAAAACTAGGCGGTCACATATTGCTGTCTCGAGATGGCTCTTGGGACTATCAAATGGATAACTTCTCACCTGAAGTGCAAAAGCTCGCAGCAGGTGAAACAGCGGTCGATACTGTCACGGTACATAGTGTTGATGGCACATTGCATGATATTCAAATAACCATTCATGGTACAAACGATGCTCCCGTTTTATCGGTAACCCAAACAACTCCAACAACCGGCACGCTGACCGAAACTGATGTTGACGTGAAAGACACTCACACCTTCTCTGTCGTCAATTCAACAGGTCAATTCGGTTCGCTATCGGTTGACCCAGATTCGGGCGCGTATGTGTATACAGCCAACGGTTCGGTTGCTGGGATGAGTTACAACGCAACTACGCACACATATCACGGCGCCGATGTGTTTGAAGTAAAAGTGACTGACAATCACGGTGGTGAGTCGTCAAAGTTCATCACCTTTGATGCCAACGGTCACGTTTCAGTTGTACCAGGACAATCACCGACGATTGCAACCTCTGTGCCTTCCAATCCACTGGTAACGACAACGCAACCAAGTTTACCAGCAGGGACAAACACTCCGCCAAATAATGCAGTCACCGTCGACTTAGCGGCATCTAGCGATACTGGTACTTCCGATACCGATAACCTCACTAAAGATAGTACTCCAACAATCACCGGGCATACGGATATTCCTTATTCACAAGTCACCATCTATGATGGCTCCACATCTATTGGGCATGCGGTATCTGATGGCTCGGGGCAGTATAGTGTGGCGGTAAGCAGCTTATCGAATGGCGCTCATAATCTTTCTGCCAAAGCCTTAGCGCCTTCTTCAGTTTTACCAGCAACATCATCCATTCTTCCATTGCATGTTGATACTGTAGTCGCGCCGCTTCAAGTCTCGTTAACCCATGACACAGGAAGCGATTCGTCTGATTCAATTACTAACGATGGCTCGCTAACAATCACAGGACAAGAGGCTGGCGCAACTGTTGAATACTCGACCGACAAGGGACACACATGGACATCGAGTTTCACTCCTCAACAAGGCTCAAATACGGTTAGCGTGAGACAAACTGATATTGCCGGAAATGTATCCACTCCGATATCTCTAACGTTTACTTATGATGATCAAACCGCTGCACCTTCCATTGATTTGAAAGCGTCAACTGACTCGGGAGTTTCTACAACCGACGATCTTACGAACATTCATACCCCGATAATCACCGGTACGACTGAGGCAAACTCAGCAATTTCCATTACCGACGAAACAGGGAAAGTGATTGCTACTGGAACAGCTAATAGCAGTGGTGTTTATCAGCTGACCACATCGGATATTGCTGAGGGTAAACATACTTTAACAGTGTCTTCTACCGATGTAGCAGGTAATCAAAGTAGTGCGTCCCTACCCGTTGAAGTTGACTACACAGCGCCAACCATTTCAAACGTCAACTTAAAAACAGAAACTACCCACCAGCCGACATTTAGCGGTACTGTTTCTCTAGATACCACCAGCGTTGATATCGTCATCAAAAGCGGAAGCACCATTATTGAAACCTTACACGCGACGCTAGATGGAAAAGGTGGTTACTCGGTTGACGCAACTAATTTACCAGACCACAGTTACACGGCATATATTCAAGCAACTGACAAAGCTGGCAATAGCACCGCATCAGGTTACACAGGCACTTTTGATCGGTTCAGCGTTGATACTCATGCATCCGCGCCGACTATCAGCTTTGAAAGTACTGGCGCTGATAACCTTTATAACGCAGCCGAAGTCGCATCAGGAGCTGCGAGTACCATTACCAGTACTATTCACTTGCCTTCTGACGCACATCCAAAAGATACGCTGACGATTAACGGACAATCTCACCAAATCACCGACGCTGAATTTTTGGCTAAATCCGTCAACATAGAACTCGCACCCGGAGCATCAATTACAGCCAGTATTACCGATAAGAATGGCAATACATCAACTGTCACAAATGCTACAGCTCCGAGTGCCGATGTTACTGTCGCACCGCTCCAAGTATCATTAACTCACGATACAGGAAGCAACTCGTCTGATTTAATTACTAGCGATGGTTCATTGACTATCACTGGACAAGAAACAGGCGCAACCGTTGAATACTCGACCGACAACGGACACACATGGACATCAAGTTTCACTCCTCAACAAGGCTCAAATACGGTCAGCGTGAGACAAACTGATGCAGCAGGAAATGTATCCCCTGATACTTCGGTTACTTTCACACTCGATAATACGATTGCTGCACCAGCGGTCTCTTTGCGCAACGACACTGGGCGACACTCGGTTAACACCCCAGACTTAATCACTAAAGACTCTCAACTTACAATTCAAACGGAAGCAGGAGCAAAAGTAGAATACTCGAATGACGGCGGACACACTTGGACAGCTGTGTTCAATCCAGTTGAGGGGGTTAATGACCTACAAGTAAGACAGACTGATATCGCTGGCAACGTATCCCCAGTGACGCACTTTAGCTTCACCTTAGATACAACCCCAGGTACGGTAACAGTGAACCCGATATCACAGGACAACGCATTAAATGCTGCAGAGAACAACCAACCATTAGTGATCACCGGCACGACATCCAACATAGCACCAGGGGATGTCGTCTATGTCGTCATCGGCAATAAACACTTTTATGATGCAACGGTAAAACCAGATGGTACGTGGTCATTAACTCTAGGTACTTCTATACATCAAAACATAATGGCGACCGATCGCGATTACTCAATACAAGTTGGTACCGTTGATACGGCAGGTAATTCGACGCCTCGCATTTCGACCCACCTGCTAGTTGATACGCAGAGTCCGATTCCACATATTGCAGTTGACTCAGTGACACAAGATAACGTTCTGAATGCTTTTGAGTCTGGTCAAACTATCGCGATAACCGGCACAGTAACTGGTGATTACCAAACAGGTGATATTGTCAGCTTAAAGATAAACGGCGCAACCATTTCATCACTTACAGGCTCAGTTGATTCGAGTGGACATTTTTCTATTCCAGTGGCTGGTAATATATTGGAACATGCCAATATTCATACTAGCTATGCAAATGGTCAGTCTGGCTCGATACACTCCATAGAAGCCACCATAATAACCACCGATGCCGTAGGGAATGTGGGCAGTGCGACGACAGGTTCACAGGTATTCAGCGTTGATACTCATGTTAGCCTGCCGACAATTACCTTTGAAAACCCCGGACCCGATGGGCTTTACAGCAAAGCAGAAATAGCCCACAGGCACCCCAATACAGTTACTGCGACAATTACCCCACCGGGTGATGCTAAGGTTGGCGAACATCTGGTTGTTAATGGACAAGATCACGTACTAGATGCCCATACACTCCAGCATGGGTTACAAATTGAAGTAAACCCAGGCTCCCAAGTACAAGTCACCATGACAGACGAACACGGAAATACAGCGGGTAGCCAAGGTGTTGCCGCCAGTGCAATACCAGAGCCGATTGTTGTTAAACCGCCATCTGGAAGCCATCAAGTGTCCGGTACACTTGGTGTTCCGCCTCTTGTCCCATCTCAAACGCCTGTCCCATCGGCGCAAAACGGTTGGCGTATCCATCTACCTAATGGTCAGTATGTAACAAGCCATCATGGGCAATATGGAACGTTAACCATTGATCCTCAAACAGGTCATTTACATTACCAAGAGCAAGCTCAAGTCCATACTGGACCACATGGCAGTGCTTCAGGTATTGGTCAGCACGAAGATAAGTTCGAAATCGCGCTACAAGGGACAAATCAGGATGAGGTAGTTGCCCACGTGAACGTTCAAATACTCAGCCATGGACCAGGGCATAGTGGTAAACTTACGATTGGAACTGAGGTTGTTGATATGACGATCACACCTATTGTCCACGCATCTCACCCAGCTCCACCGCCTCCACCGCCTCCACCGCCTCCACCGCCAGTGCAACACGATGAGCCAGACTTCTCACGGTTAGATGGCGTACAAGACTTTACGGTCACTTCAGACGACTCGTTAAGTGCGGACGCACCTTTGGACAATCATGCTCATGTTAGTCATGAACACCCTGTTGGTGCAGCAGCTTATTTGGATGCCCTAGGTATTCAGCCGAATGCATCGCCTACCACAGGGCACGATCAGCCTGCTGACATGGACATCGTGCTTGCACAAGTAGACCAACAACATGCCGTAGATTACGATCAAGCGCAGTTAGATATGTCGGATGCACTTGAACACCATGATGCAGCCAATAACCACAACCAAGATGATGAGCACCATCATCACAACGACTTAGATGGACTAACAGACATAGATCCAAATAACTAATGGTGGGTGATTAATCATTAGTGAAGAAAACAAAAGGGAGCACGCTATGTGCTCCCTTTTTAATGGTTGTTTCTTGTATCGTTCTGAACAAAGAGACGGTTGTGACTCTTTAAGTTACCTTTCTCCGAATGCAACACTGATATTGGTATAGATTGGCTTCCAAAGGTATTGGAACACCGACTTCTCGCCCGTCGTGATATCTACCTCACCCGTCATTCCAGGAAGAATAGAAAAGCTTTCAGGGTTGTCACGGAAGTATGGCGTTTCAACAGACACCACAACCTCATAATAGATTTCACCTCGTTCACTTTGGCTTGTGGTCGGTGAAATACTCTCAACCTGCCCTTTTAAAGCACCAAAACGGCTGTAATCAAACGCGTCAATCTTGATTCGAGTTGGCTGACCTACGTTCACGAAACCAATATCCCTCGGTGATAAACGAGCTTTAAAATCTGCTTTACCGCCGACAGGAACGATCTCCACCACAGTCCCGCCCGGTTGAATAACGCCGCCGTTCTGTGTACTTGGCAGGCTTTGTACCAAGCCTTGTAGCGGTGACACTAACATGGTGTTCGTCAGTTTTGCTTGGCTTGAACGCACTCGTGCATTAAGAGCCGACAAATCTGATACCGCTTTGGATCGATCGTCACTTACTTTTGCTTTGGCTTCTGCAAGAAGTTGCTCGATTTTTTGCTCATTGCTGTCTGCCTGTTTAATCAGAACCGACTTCTTGCCGCGAGCTTCTTCAATTTTCTGCTCTATGCTGGCCAACTTCTGACGCATTTCAAGCACGCGTAAACGAGAGATGTTGCCGGCCTTATAACCTTTTTCTAAGATGTTCAGTTCTTGCTTAGTAGCACTTAGCTCTTTGTCGTAGCTAGGTAGAGACTTTTCTACGACGCGAAGCTGCTCTGCTATCTGCTCACTGTCCTTTTCCAAAACAATGCGTTTTTGATAGTAGAGCCCTTTTTGAGCATTTAACTGCGCCTTTTGTTGACTAACGATCTCCGGGAAATCAATTTCAAACTCCCCAAAATTCGGTTCACGATTGTCTAACAAAGCGTTCATACGCTCGATACTCGCAAGCAAGGTTACTTGTTGTGATTTCAACTCTTCGAGCGCTGTACGCTGGAAAGTAGCATCAAACTCAACAAGCGGCTGACCTTTCTCTACCAGTTGACCCTCTTTAACGAGAATTTGCTTTAACTTACCGCCAATGGCGCTTTGTAATACTTGCTTTTCCCCTTCAGGAATCACCGCACCCTTTGCTTTTGCGATTTCATCCACTTGGGTGACCACAGACCAAGTGACAAAAGCGATAACACACAAGGCAACGGACCATGTCGCCAATGCCAATGTTCGAGCTGTATTTTGTGATTCAACAAGCTCGCCGTAACGCTTGCCAGTCTCGATAGGTTTTTTAGCCATTAGCGACTCCTTGCTTTGACTCAACTTTTTGCTTTGGTAACTCTTGTGTGGCAGATAGATGCTGCTCTTGAGACTCTGATGGCTGCTCCAGAGGACCTGCATAAACCACAGCACCCTCGTCTAACACAACGACTTTATCAGCGAGCTTAATCAAATCTGGATCATGCGACGTATATATCACCGTTGCTTTTCCTTTCTTCATCGCCAAGAACTCACCGAATACACGTTTAGCATTGGGATGGCCATCAGGCACCGGGTTATCCATTAGGAACATCGGGTAGTCATACACCAAAGCTTTGGCGTCAATAAGGATCTGAGCGACAGTGCCTGACAACATGTCAAACAGGCTATCCGGCTGGATGCTGCTGATAGCGGTATCCAACCCATCTGGTAATGCGGAGAACCAGCGCTTGCCACCAACCATATCAATGGCTGAGATCATTTTCTGCTCCTCCACTTTATGTCCATCGCTCAACCACTCTCGAATACTCAAAGTGAGCAAGTCAGGGTAAGCAGCGCGAATGAAACACCAGTGTCGATAGAGCTGCGGATCGTACTGAGCAAGGTTTACCCCCTTAAGCTCAACCATACCGTTTTGAATAGGCTGTAAACCGGACAACACTTCAATTAATGTCGATTTGCCACTGCCTGAAGGGCCAGTAATCGCCACAATATCACCCGCTTCAACATCAAAACTTACGCCATTCAATGCAGGGCGACTCTGTTTAGGGTAACGGAGAGTCACTTGATCTAACTTCAAGTTCGGAGCGACCGATGGCAATGGATGATGCTGGTAACTGAATTCACGTTCAGACGGCTGAGACAGGATACGATTTACCTGCAGCTTAGATTGATTAAAGCTATTAAAACGCATCGCGCTGTTTGCTAGAACCTGCGCAGGCCCAGTTACTTTGGAAATCAACATCATTGATGCAATCAAACCACCGGGCGTCATCACTTGCTCGAAAATAAGTCCAATACCTAAGCCCATAACAGCCAGTGTTGAACCCACTCCAATAAAGTAATAAATCGAGGTGTATCGACTTTGCAACACCGATTGATTAAATGTCACCGTAGAGGCAAGCAGATTGGCCTTTTGGAAACGTTGAATCCAGTGTTCCGAAAACCCGGCACTACGAATAAAAGCAAGCTTGGACGACAACTCATTAGTCATATTTTGACGATTCGTGCCGGCTACCGTCGATTGCATTGAGCGCTTACTACTCGAACGTATCGAGCGCTTAGCTAACAGGTAATACAGAACCAAAGAGACGATTGGAACCAGTACCAGCCATCCACCTAGCACACCTATAGCAAGAACAAAAATGGCAATGAAAGGTAAATCAAACAACGCATTACCGAGTGGTCCTGATAACACACCTGAAATACGTTCAGATAACATCACTTGGTTTTGTTGACTAGACGAGGCAGTTTGCTGATTTTGCGCATAGCTATTTCTTAATAGTCGCTGCACAAGGGACTGAGATATTTCTCGGCTGACTCGGTTGGACACAGAAGCAAACACTCGACTGCGCAATGTTCTTAACCAACCCATCATCACAAACAACAAGGCTGCACCAATGGCAATTCCTTGCAGTTCGTGCCCAGCATCGCCACCGATTACATGGTCATAGATCGACATCGTGATGAATGGTACTGCGAGAGCAAATAGATTGGTGATAAAGCTAACCAAGAGCAATTTAGGAATGATAGGACGAAAAGCATGTAACCGTTCACCAACCCAATCCGGAGAAGCCTTCTCCAATGGCGCCCCTTCGATCACAATGCAAAATTGAGGAACCTCTGAAACGTCTTCATTGCCATCAACAGCCACAAACTGTTTTGACTCCAAGTGACCAGAAACCAATTCACTTTCACTAAGAACTAGGAGCACTAATTTGTGATCGCCCACCTCATCTAGGTTAGCAACCAAGCGATATGGCAATGCAAGCCTATCAAACAGGGCAAACATATCATCTATTGATTCAATGCCGTTCTCATCAACCCATTGGCGAGCGAACAGTTGGATATTCGCATTTACTTCCAACGCCTTGAGCACAGAAAGGCTTTCAGTTTCCAGTCGGTTCATCGGCTCATGTTGACCGTCTGTTTCGCGATGGCGATTAGCATCTAAACGATTCATGCAATGACCTCCTGCTGATTAGAACTGTCTTCGGCAATCGAACCGTTTGCTACTGTAATTGTTCGACTCGCTATTTCGCGAAGTTTTGCATGATAGCTCACCATTAATATGGTGCGCCCTGCCAATACTTCTTCTTCCAGCACCTTGACCAGATTACCGAGAGCATTGAGATCGAGCGATGAATCCGGTCTTTCTAGCATGATAACGGGCTTACCACTCGCTAATTGAGCCGCAATATTGAGCATTTTAATGTTGCCCATACTCAACAAAGAAGCACTTGTATGGCCGATTTGTGTTTCTAACCCATCAGGTAAACGCGTAATTTCTTTGGTTAATCCTAAGCGCACAGCGTAATCATTGGCGCTTTGTGTTCTCTCAGGGTCAAAGCCACACAAATTATCCAGAATCGTACCTGAGACTAACTGCCCTTTAACCCCGCAGTAAGCTGTAGCTTGAGCGACAGAAGCAATAGAAACGGCTTCGCCATTAATGAAGCACTCACCCGCGGTCAAATCATCAATCCCTGCTATCGAAGACAGTAAGTGACTATTGATGTGGCGATCTTCACTCTCTAACAACACCAGCTCACCTTTATTCAGCGTCACATCCGCACTGGCGAGTTCACCATACCTTTCAACGGTGGCTTGCTTGATTTCTAAAGTCTCAAAGTCAGAGAAATTAAGCTCAGAACCAGCGGACTCAGCCAGTGACAAGTCTCCTAACTTTTCAATTGCCTGATTGGCACTATGGATTGAATTAAGCTTGATTCGAACCCCAACCAGAGCACTCAGAGGCGCAACCGCTCTACCCGACAAGATGGAGCATGCTGCTAACCCACCCGTTGTTAATTGGCCATCCAATACCCACAAGCTCCCGATAATCACCAACAACACAGAAGTCGCGAGTGCGGCAAGCTGAATACACTCTTGAGCGAAGGCATTCTGCTCTTCTTCTTTGGCTTTGGATTGAGATCGGACATTATTGAGCGATTTAAACTGATTAAAAATTCGAGATTCAACAGCCTGACGTTTAATACCCTGAATGGTTTGGCTAAGAAGGATCAAGAAGGCTTTTCTCTCCTGTTCATCTTTAGAAGCTTCTTCACTTAAACTTTTCACGCGGATAGAAGACAGCCAAACAATACCAAGCGTAATGAGCCAAACTGCCAAAGGTATCGCCACTAGCTCACCGCCGATATAAGCCACCAGCCCAAGAAAGATCAATGCAAAAGGCAAGTCGATAAAGCCAGAGATTATTCCACCAGAATACCAATCCTTAACTTTGGATACCGATCCTAGTCCCTCTTCGACACCGCCCACACCGAGCTTACGAAGGTGGCCTGATGAAGCAGTCGTCACCCTTTCAACCAAAGTTTGGTAAGTGGCTTTTTCTGTATTGCTGGCCGCGGCAGACAAAAGCCAAGTGCGAACAAAACGTATGAGAGCTTCCATGGCTACGGCTAGTGTTGCCCCAGCTAAAAGCAGTGTGGCCGTACCATAGCTTTGATTGGGAAGAATGCGATCGTAGATCTGGAGAACCGTTAATGGAACGGCTAATGACAAGAGGTTAATAAGTAAAGAAGGCAGTAAGACTTTCCTTACTACCCCTTTGTTTTTTACTGACGTTACAGGCATACACAATCCTTATCCATGCTTATGAAATAAGATTGGTACACACCATTAGGTAATACAAGGTAACGAACTGATTTAATTTAACTTTAATACTGATATCTAGATCTCACAAACAATAATCGACTTGATTTCTGCACAGGTAGATTTTGTAAGGCCTTAAGGTTGATCTGGGAATTAACGCAAAACTTAAAGCTGTGCATTACGAATGTCACATCCTAAAACGCGGGACTGCCTTTGAAGACAATTGTGTCACACTACAGTTTTGTTAGAAGAGGGGTCTAAATATTACTATCGAAAGCCAGCTCGCACCTGAATATAAAGGAGGGTGTTTTTTGCACTCAAACAACTAGCCCTATTTCAACCAGTCATCGAATTGTATTCCAGCGAGCCAATACTTTGTAAAAAATAGCACCCACTCACAGCAATCGGTTTTTGTACTGCTCGGGGGTTTGGCCTGAGTATTTTTTAAACATGCTAATAAAAGGGCTAGCTTGGTTATAACCTAGCGTTAGCGCGACTTCTTTTACCGACTGTCCGTTCCTCAATAAATCCATAGAGTGCAAATACCGCACTCGTAACCGCCACTCAGTAAAGCTCATTCCAAGCTCACTTTGGCAATGGCGCGCCAAGGTTCGCTCTGTAGTATGCACACGTTCTGCCCACTGCTTTAACGAGACTTCTTCTGTTGGATTTTCTTCAATCGATGACAGAATTGGTGCTAAGTATTTGTTGTCACTCGATGGTAAGAAATGATGGGCGACTTCTCTGGTTGATAGCTGATCTAGCAAGACTTGAATTAAGCGCTTATCTTCGTCACTTTGGGCAACGTTGATTTCTCTTAAGCGAAAATCATCAATGATCGACGACACGATGGACGTCACCTTAATCAAACTGGTTTTTTCAGGCAGCGTTTGCGTCAACTCTGGCGCGATATTCAACGAGCAATAATCCAAAGGCTTTCGGTTATAACTGCAGTGCATAACCCCAGCAGGTACCCAAATAGCAAGATGTGGCGGAGCAAGAAAGCGCGTCCCTTCGGCTTCCATTTCCAAAATCCCACCGCTAATCAACTGAACTTGCCCCCAAGGGTGACTATGCACTCGCGTTTCAGTATTCGACAAAAATGCTTCGAAATTCATAAATACGTTGGATGGAGCCTTATCGATTGATAAAGATGGATGAAGGATTCGTTGCTGCTTTTTCAAACTTGTCTTCCTATCGCGCTCAATGTCTTTTTAAAGATACATATAACCATTGCGACCTGTCAAACTAGTTTCACTCCACCAAACTGCGACGGAATTCACATGATATACCTTCTACCTTTGTTCACTGTATTCATATGGGGTGCTAACTCTATCGTGAACAAATTAGCCGCTAGCGCCATTGAGCCAAGCGCGATGAGCTTTTATCGCTGGTTCGTCGCGATGCTGATCTTAACGCCTTTTTGCATCCGGTCTGTTCGAAAGCAGTGGCACATTATTAAGCCTAACCTCAGCAAACTTGCTCTCCTTGGTTTTTTGGGCATGGTGCTTAACCAGTCGCTCGGTTACTACGCAGGTTTAACAACTACCGCTTCTAATATGGCGTTAATTACCTCACTTGTGCCGTTGATCAGCGTATTTATTAGTGTGCCTTTGCTAGGTAAATCCATTTCAACGTTAAGTGTTGTCGGCGGTGTAATTTCATTGGCCGGATTAGCGCTAATGCTCGGTGAAGGCGACCCGCTTTTCTTCATTCACCAAGATATCACTCAAGGTGACGGCTTAATGATCATTGCAGCCTGCGTTTACGCCACATACTGCGTGCTGCTTAAACGTTGGAAAATGCCACTCACTAACTGGGTCGTAATTTATGTGCAGGGCGTTTTCGCAGTACTGATGTTGCTTCCGCTTTGGTTGAGCAGCGAGCAATTACAGCCAACGCAAGCATCATTACCTTTGATTGCATACGCAGCTATTGCGGGTTCTATCCTTGCTCCTTGGATGTGGGTGAAATCGATTGATGCCATCGGAGCAGAGTCCAGCGCAATGTTCATGAACTTACTGCCTGTGTTCGCGATCATTCTTGCTGCAAGCCTGCTGGGTGAACAGCTCTACTCTTTCCATATGATTGGTGGTGTAATGGTCATTTCAGGCGTCATCCTCTCTCAAATCAAAAAGCAAAAAGCGTTAGCACCCAATCTAGTCTCTAGCGCTACCGTTAAACCACAAAACACTCTATAACAAGCCCGCAAAGCCTTAACGATTCTCGATAAGGCTTTGCACTCAACTTTCGAAAATACGGGTAGTAAGTATTTGCTTTTTATAAGGGAGTTATATTTAATGCATGAAGTTCTGTTTATGTCGTAAAGGAATTACAATGACAAATAAACCGCTTCAACTTTTAATCCCCGCACTTCTCGTATCAGCCTCAGCTTCAACCTTCGCTGCCGATATTCCCACTAATATTTCCCTAGCCAAAGAGCAACATTTTGTTCGTGGTAATGGTGCAGAACCTAGCACGTTAGACCCTAGCTTCGTGAATTCAGGTATGCCTGGAGACATTATCGTCAATGATATGTTTGAAGGCTTGGTGATCGAAAACAGTCAAGGGCAAATTATTCCGGGGCAAGCTATCTCATGGACGATCAGCGAGAACGGAAAAACCATCACATTTACTCTACGAGATGGCATCAAGTGGTCTAATGGCGCCCCTGTTATCGCGTCTGATTTTATATTCAGTTGGCAACGAGCCGTTAGCCCGAATACAGGTAACAACACAGGTCACTACTTTGTCACTGCGAATATCTTGAACGCTGATGAGATTCTGCAAGGGACCAAGCCAGCGTCTGAATTAGGGATCAAAGCCTTAGATGACAAAACAGTCGAAATACAGCTTGAAAAGCCTACTCCCTACTTCTTGAGCTTAATGAGCATTAAAACCTTTTTCCCCCTTCCTCAAAGCCTTGTGACAGAGAAAGGTGACCAGTGGACACGAGCGGAAAACATCATTTCTAACGGAGCTTACACACTCAAAAAATGGGTGCCGAATGAATATGTTGAGGTCAGTAGGAATTCGCAATATTGGGACGATAGTAAAACCGTTATCAACAAAGTGACTTACCTTGGTTTGTCTTCACAAAATGCTGAGCTTGTTCGCTATCAGGCCGGCGAAATAGACATGACCAACCGAGTCCAGCTTGAATACTACAATAAGCTCAAGAGCGAAGATCCGCAGCAAATTAAAGCTCAGCCATTGTTAGGCTCTTACGTTTACGCATTCAATACCACCCAAGCACCGTTTGATAACCTAAAAGTTCGACAAGCACTAAGCATGGCTGTACATCGCGATATTCTTGTCGATAAAGTGACTGGCCAAGGAGAACCTGAGGCCTACAATGTCGTCCCTAGCACCATTCCTGATTACCAATCTCCAGCTTCTGAATTTGCTGCTCTTACCGCCACCCAAAGAGTTGAACAAGCAAAGCAATTACTCGCAGAAGCCGGATATAACCAAGACAACCCCTTACGTTTCACACTCACCTACAACACCAGTGAAAACCATAAGAAAATCGCGATTGCGATTGCTTCTATGTGGAAACCATTAGGCGTTCAAGTTGATCTACAAAACATGGAATGGAAAGCTTACGTCGCGGCAAAAAGCTCTGGTGATTATCAATTGGCGAGATCTTGGGCATTTGGTGATTACCCGGAACCGTCAGCGTTGCTCGAAGGCTTTACCTGCCAGCACAGCGCTAACGAAAGCGGCTACTGCAACCAAGAATTCGATAAGCTTCTCAAGCAAGCGAGCTTAGTGTCTGAGCAAAGTGAACGTTATCAGCTATACCAGCAAGCAGAAAGTTTACTCAACCAAGCATCGGCGGTCATCCCTCTTTATCATTACAATCATACGCGTTTAGTGCGAAGTAATTTGCACGGTTTCCCGGAAAACAACCCGAAAGGAAACATATACGCCAAAGATCTGTACTTCGTCGAACAATAGTTCACCGTCTTGTTCTATAAGGAACAACCTCAATGAAAGCACGTAAAACGAATGTGAATATGTGTTCGTAACGTTAATCAATCTAGGGAAAATCATTCGATTTTCCCTTTCGTTTAATTAAAATATGCCCTTAAACGCTCATTTTTTGCGTTACAGTCGCTCTGTTTATTTGAATTTGTCATCGGTACGCTTACACTGAACGCAGTAAACAAATTAAGGAATAGATTGTGAAAGCGGTAAAGCGTCATCAGGAAATTATTGAACTCGTCCAAACCCATGGCTTTGTCAGCACTGACGAATTAGTTGAGCGTTTTGACGTAAGCCCGCAAACCATTCGTCGTGACCTCAACGAACTCGCTGAACTCAATAAACTGCGCAGAAACCATGGTGGAGCCACTTTAGCTTCCAGTTCAGAGAACTCTTCCTATCAATCTCGCCAAGTTTCAGCACAAGATGAGAAAGAGAAAGTTGCATCAGCTTTGGTTCAGCACATTCCCAATGGCGCTACGTTATTCATTGATATCGGAACCACACCAGAAGCCATAGCACGTGCCTTACTTAAAGAGCATGAACAACTTAGAATCGTCACCAACAACATTAACGTCGCGACTATTCTAATGACTAAACCTGACTTCAAAGTCATTTTGGCAGGTGGAGAAGTGCGTAACGTTGATGGTGGTGTAACCGGTGAAGCCACGCTAGATTTCATTTCACAGTTCAGACTCGATTTCGGTATTCTAGGTATTAGTGGCATTGACCACGATGGCTCGCTGTTAGACTTCGATTACCATGAAGTTCGTGTAAAACGTGCGATTATCGAAAACAGTCGCTGCGTGTTCTTAGGTGTCGACCACAGTAAATTTGGTCGTAACGCCATGGTGAAGCTTGGCAGCATTTCAGATATCGACCGAATCTTCACCGATGTACCGCCACCTAAGGAAATTGCGGCGATAGCTCGCGAGAACGAAGTCATCATTGAAGTGGTATAAGCGGCTCAATCTTCGATGAAATAGCGCACGAAACGTGCGTTATTTCATCAAACAAATCATTTCTCATCACACATCCATTGCAATATGATGTTATTCACGTACTTTCACTGATAAACCTGACATAAGTATCATTAGTAAGACCGAGTTTAGTAGGTTCAAAATACGATGAAAGAGATCCTCAGACTAATCGAAGAAAATCGTGAAATAACGAGCCATGAGCAACTTGAGCAAACCTTGCTAAAGCTCACCAATATTATCGATCATGAATATTTTCTTTTTGGCCTTTCCTTGCAGCCGAAATTAGAAAATAGCGAAATCCTCATGACGGATAACTACCCCGCTTCATGGCGCGAACAGTACGATGAGTCTGGCTTCATGCACGTCGATCCTATCGTTGCCTACAGCATGCAAAACTTTTTGCCGATCAAGTGGGATGACGTAAGAGAACAAACCGGTCAGGGCGTCGAGATTTTTGAAGAAGCGCGTTGTAACGGCCTAAAAAAAGGCTTCAGTATTCCAGTCCATGGACTGAAAGGGGAGTTTGGTATGATTAGCTTTGCGACTTCAGACGCTAAGTCTTACGATCTAAACAACCCTAGTATTGAGATGTCTCAGCTTATTGTTCCTCTCATTGCATCCAACATCACCAATATTGCTAAAAACCACAAAGATGCAATCCCTACCGTGATTTTAACCGAAAGAGAGACTCACTGTTTAACATGGGCGGCTGAAGGTAAAAGTGCGTGGGAAATAGCCGCTATCTCAGGGTGCTCTGAACGAACGGTTAAGTTTCATATTTCGAATGCATGTAAAAAGCTTGGAGCAAACAACCGCTATCAAGCGATCACTAAGGCAATTTTAGGCGGCCATATTTACCCTGCCGTTTAAGGCTTCTATCTAACTCATTGATTGGTTAGCCCCCCTCCCAATAATATGCTCCAATGTCTGGAGCATATTCGTTAGAGAGTTAATGATACTGGCTCGACCTAGCCAAACACACTCACTCGATAGCTTTCATTCATCGGTATCTGCAACGCCACCGAGCGCGTTTCTCCTAACATATGCACCTTGCCATCTCCGATACGTTTGAACGGAATGTTCATACGATCAATGAGCTTCTCGACTGCTGCCGACGTGACTGTCACGTACGAATCAATGTCTCGCTCTTGGGCATGCTCATAAAGCGACTGAAACATTTTCAGTGTGACGTTACTAACGCCTCCTACACTTTTGGAATAGTCTTTATCAACTGCGAAGCGGCTCAGCTCGTAAATACGCTTTCCCGTTGGCGCAGGTTCGGTGCCAAGCAATTCAGGAAAGGTATCTTTGAGCATGTAAGCGGCAGTGGTCGGTAAAATTCTCCAACATCCAACTAAATGGCCATTACTTTCTTTTGCGTATAAATAATGGGCCATCTCGATATCATATTGGTCACTTTCCATTTGCTGGCTGGTTTTAAGATCCCAGCGTAAACGGGCACTGAACACTTTGTATCTAAGCCTTAACAGGTTGTGGTAATCAGAAGAAGGGATTTGGTTTAGGTCATGGGAATGTATTGAAATTGTCATGTTTTTGTCTCCTTGTATATGGAAACAAAAACCTAGTTGATTGAAGTATCAATTTAACCTGTCCGATCGGACAGTTACATCATGATATTGATTAATTTAAAATTAAGTCGTTGATCGAAGAATTGACAATCAGTTGGCAAAATAGAGTACCAAATTCAAAATAACGAGTACCGCCAAGGCTTAATCAAAAACACCTAGCAATTGCTAGGTGTTTTTTTGTTTGGGTTAAGCTAAATGTGCTCGCTAAGCGACACGATATTGCGGCTCAAGTACACTGACACCTAAGCCACTCTTTTTCGTCACTTTAAGCTGAACAGGAATCCGTTCCTTCATTGCTTCTATGTGGCTGATCACGCCAATCATTTTCCCTGACGCATTTAAGTTGTCTAACGCATCCAATGCTATATCAAGCGTTTCAGCATCAAGCGTACCGAATCCTTCATCTAAAAATAACGAATCGATGCTCGTCTTGTGGCTCACCAAATCCGAGAGCGCCAGTGCCAATGCTAAGCTCACCAAGAAGCTTTCACCACCCGATAAGGTCTTAGTGTCACGAACGGTATCACCCTGCCAGGTATCTAATACCGACAGCTCTAACCCCTCGCCGTCTTTACGTTTAAGAAGGTAACGCCCATGTAAACGTTCAAGTTGTTTATTCGCTAAATACACTAAATTGTCTAATGTGAGTCCTTGAGCAAACTTACGGAACTTGTCACCTTTTTGCGAGCCGATCAAAGAGTGCAAATATTGAATGTCATCGTATTCTTGACGATACGCCTCGATTTGATCGAATAACGATTGCTGGCCCTCTCGACGTTTAGTGTCGGATTCCAGCTCATTATGCAGTTCACCTGAACGTTTCACTGCGGCGTCTAGGCTTTGCTGCTGCGCTTCGATCTGTTCCGCCACCTGAACCGGTTCTGTTTGCTGCCAAGCTTCTGCATGTTCGGTTTGTTTCAGCTTAGTCATTTCGTCAACACACGCATTTAACAGCGCTAAGCTGCCTTCTAAGCGCTTGTTGAGCTCCTGCTGAAGGTGAACAAGTCGTACGCGTTCATCTTCAGCCAATAACGCGCTTAAAAACACCGACTCTTCTTCGAATGGACTACTCTCTAACGCTTCTCGCCAAAGGTTCCCTTTTGCTTCAAGGTCACTTTGCGCTGAAATGATACTTTCATTGAGCATCTTCAACTCTGCTTGTGAAGAGTGCAAAACGGCCTGTTGCTGTTGATGGCGTAGCCTTATTTGCTCAAGTTCATTTTCCACCGCTGCCACTTTAGCAATTTGTGTTTCTCGCTCTACTTGAACGATACGTTCACCAAATAAGGCCAACCTTTCGCCAGCCAATTTATCCAATGATTGAACAGTTTCAGCCAGCGTTTTATCTAGCTCCTGTTGCTGATGATTCAGTTCAGCAACTTGATCTTGGGTTGTCGCCAGTTCTTTTTGAAGCACCGCCAGTTGCTTCTGGTTTTCGCTTAATGCTTTGCTCGAACTTTGCCATTTTTTAGCATCCAATTTCTTGTGCTCAAACCAAACGTCTATCGCTTGTTCGGTGCTAAGCGAGAAGCCGCTCGATTCAATATCATTTCTTAACCCATTATCGAGTTCATCCAAAGATAAGCTCAACTCAGAAATCTGCTGTCGAGTGGCACTTTGTTCTTTCGCAAGAGATTCATTACGCTGCTGCTCTAAATTTAACTGCCCCTGAACCGACTGTTGGTGCAATTGCGCTTTCGACAGCTGCTCATTCGCTTGCTGAACAGCCTTTTCGGCCTCTGCAAGCTCAGCGATTTTTTTAGCTATGTCCTGTTTATTTTGCTCTAGCACCTGCATATGTATGGCAATCGTCTCTGGCTGAGCGATCAGTAACTCAGTACCAAGCTCACGATTAAGTTCCGCCCAGCTCACGGTTGTCGAACCGATCTGCCCTTCAAGCCATACGACTCGCTGCGTATACTCTGTTTGTTGGCGAACAAGGCCATCTAATTCCGCACGAATATCGCGCCCTTGCTGCTCTGTTTTTTCAAAGTCGAGCTGAGCTTGCTGCTTCTGTGCCACCAGTTCACCTTGACTGGCTAGCGACGAATCGGACACTTTCGGGTGATCAAATGAACCACACAGTGGACATTCAGAATTAGGCTCCAATTGAGCTCGATAATGAGCCAAATGTTCTTCTTGAGAAATCAAACGGTCCATCGACTGCAACAGCTGTTTTTGCGTTTGATAGTGGTTACGCAACTGCTCTCTTTGCTGTTCTAAGTCTTGATGTTTGTTTTGCGCTTGCTGTAGCCACTGCTGTTTCTGTTGTAACTCTTGGCTAAATTGCTCCCATTGAGATTGAACGCTCGTTAACGAGTGGCGCATAGAGAGTTTATTCATTAAGCGAGAATGTTCCGCTTCAAGTGACGTTTTATCCGTCTGCTCAACTAATGGGGTTAACACTGCTAGCGCCTGAATATGTCGCTGCTCACTTTCCGCGAGCGACTTCAACGCATGTTCGAGTTCGGCTTGGCACTTGTTCACCAGTAATGCTTGTTCTGTTACCGATTTGTCCGCTTTGATTTGAAACTCATTAAGCTGACGAAGGTTTTCAGTATCACGCAGCCACTGAGTATGTTGCGCTTTCCAGCCTTCCAACTGCACTTCTACGTTTTCATCGTGACAATGCTTTTCCAGATACTCTTCTAGAGCGGCGATGTCACGCTGAGATTGAAGCGCTTTCGACTCTAAAGAAGACAGCGCTGAACGCTGTGTTTCCAACGAACTACGCTGTTTAGCCTGTTGTTCAAATAAACCATCTTGTTGCTGTTTTACGGTAGATATTTGATTATCTAACGGAATGATTTTGTCATTAATCAGTGCCTCTTGCTGAGCTTGTTCTTGCTTCACGACCTCAACATTATTCTGTACTTTCGTCACATGCTGTTCAGATTCAGAAGCACTTTGCTGAGACTGTTCACATTGTGCTTGTTTAACGACGAGCTGCTCTGCTAAGCCTTTTAATCGCGTATCTACTTCTTGCCACAAAGAATAAGGTGCACGAAGCTTTTCTGCCGGTTCACTGTTAGCGAGTTTGGCTAACTCAGGGGCCGCTTGTTCGAGTTCAACTTTCACTTGTTGGTGCTGCTGCTGAGCTTTATCGTGCTCTTGCAGCTCTTTCTCTAGCTGATCCCACCAAGCTTTATGCTCGTTTAGTTGTGATAACTGAGCTTTGACTTGTTGTTGCTGGTGTTCTATCTGTTTCAGCTCTTCAGTTAGCTCTGCAATTTGCTCAGCGCTAAGAAGTTGAACACCTTGCGCCAGAGACTCTAATTGCAACAAGGTTTGCTTGGCGTGGCTGAAGTGCTGGTGAACACTTTCAGAAATCAGCCCATAGATTTCGGTTCCGGTAAGCTCTTCTAATAGCTCAGCCCTTTCGGCTTCTTTGGCGTTAAGAAACGCAGCAAACTGACCTTGAGAGAGCATCATCGACTTAGTGAAACGAGCGAAATCGAGCCCCGTTAATGACTCCACTAGCTCTGACTTCTTTTTGATTTGCGTAGCCAGTACTTTACCGCTTGCGACTTCAGCAAGCTCTACTTGCGCAGCCTGTAGGTTGCCATCGGCCTTGCCTCTTGAACGTCGCATACTCCAGAACGCGCGATATGCCTTACCTTTCACTTCGAATTCGACTTCCGAAAAACACTCCGCTGTTCCTCGTGTCATAATTTCATTGCTGCTCGTAGACAACTGCCCAAGCCTTGGCGTGCTGTGGTATAGCCCCAAACATATCGCATCAAGTAAGGTAGTTTTGCCGGCCCCCGTCGGGCCTGTGATGGCGAATAGCCCGTTATCTGCAAACGGCGATTGGCTGAAATCAACTTTCCATTCACCCTTCAATGAATTCAGGTTGCCAAAACGAAGCGTTAAAATTCTCATTCTGCTGGCTCCTGATGTTCAATGTCGGAAACAATTTGTTGGAAAGTTTGGGTAATACGAGAGCGCCTATTTTTTTCTTTTTCACCCTCAAACTCTTCAAGATCTAAACGCTTGCTGAACACGTCGAACGGCGTTAACTCAGCCAAAGTTTCATTACTGCTTTGTTTCAGCGAAGCGGCATAGCTTTCTCTTGAACGGCGTAGCTGTAACACTTCAATCGTCGTACCTTCGACCATTAACTGGATTCGATTTTGCAGATCAGATAAGAAATCTTGAACCTGAACTTCAATGGACACCCAAACACTTTGTTCGGCGTACTCTTGTGCCAGTTCTTTAATCTGAGTTTCTATTTCGCTCAAATCGCCTTTCAAACTATGCATAGCTTGAAAACGAGGCACAGATAAAGCGTCAAGTTGGCTGAGCTTGCCATCGGAAAACTCCACCAACATGACTTGCTTGTCTGACTTAAGTTCGTCAAAACTCAGAGGGATGGGTGAACCGCTGTATCGAATATGTTGTTGTTTCGCAACTATCTGAGGGCGGTGAATATGCCCTAACGCAATGTAATCAGCGGCAGGGAAACCTTTAGCATCAAAGCCATCCAGTGTTCCGATGTAAATGTCACGAACAGACTCAGTCGCTGTAACGCCAAGCGCAGTCAAATGCCCCGTCGCGATGATAGGAACGTTGAGGCTATTTTGTTCACGCATTTCTCGCGCTCGGTTATACAGTGCGTGATAGTGCTGCTCAATCGCTTTGCCAAGCGCTTGCTGCTTCTCAACACCCGACTCTCCCGCCTGGCTGCTCACCACATCACGAGCACGAACAAACGGCACAGCGCACAAGTAAGCGCCTATCCCTTGTTTGGTATGAAGCTCAATGATTTGTTCATCCAGATCATCAGAGGTATTAGCAATAACGTGCGTATTCAAACATGCCAGTAGCTGTTTAGATTCGTTCAACGTAGAAACCGAATCATGGTTTCCACCCAATACGACCAACTGGCAATTTTGTCGGTTTAGATCGACGACAAACTGGTTATACATTTCTCGCGCGTAGCTCGGCGGCGCACCGGTATCAAAGACATCGCCAGCGATGACCACAGCATCAATGTTTTGCTCATCGACCTGCTTTAACAGCCAGCAAAGAAAAGCTTGATGTTCATGTTTACGGCTTTTGGTGAAGAAATTCTGGCCTAGGTGCCAATCTGAAGTATGAAGAATACGCATGTCGGTTACTTATTATTAGAGTCGATCAATTGTGCCAACTAAATCTAGTGGATTAAAGGGAATCTCTACTTTAATTCTGTGTACTAAGACGCTATTGTTGCTAGTAAGTAATGTTTTTGTTACTAGAAGACTCAAATCGCCGCAACTCTATATAATTAGAAGTTATTCGCTGAATCGATTTCTGGTTATTGGTTTCGGTCAAAGGGTCTGTAGCCAAAGAATAATAAGTAGAAATTAGGAAGACGTATGAGCAGCAGTCAAGGTAGATCAAATGGACAACGTGAAATCACTTTACGCTTTTTAGCTGAGCCGGGCGACGTAAACTTTGGCGGTAAGGTACACGGTGGTGCCGCCATGAAATGGATTGATTTGGCAGCTTACGCTTGCTCTGCAGGCTGGAGTGGCAAATATTGTATAACGGCGTACGCCGGGGGCATTCGCTTTGTCGCGCCTATCCACGTAGGTAATCTCGTAGAAGTTCGTGCACGTGTTATTTACACGGGTTCATCATCTATGCATATTGGTATCGATGTACAAGCCAGCGATCCAAAAGAGCTAAACAACCGACTCACAACGCACTGTATCGTGATTATGGTTGCGGTTGATGAAAACGGTAACCCGACCAAAGTACCTGAATGGGTGCCAGAAACCCCTGAAGATATTGAAATGCGTGACTCAGCCATTCGTTTGATGAATATGCGTAAGCAAATCGGCGAGGAGATGGAAGCGCACGTAAAATACCTGAAATAACGTGTTCAAGCCAAATTAATACGAAGTATCCAAAACGAGCGAATAATCGCTCGTTTTTTGTATGAAAATCCCACCAATGATAGTCATTTTCAAATAACCGTTTGCCTGTCATCAATTCGTCATTTTGCTTTGGTCTAATCCTGATTCTTGGAATGTATGTCAATGAATCATCAGGAGCAATTTGTGAGTCTTGCCACGACTACTCTCAGCGAATCCACCTTGGTCAATCTAAAAGCCGTGGAGTATCAATGGGTACGAACACTGTATGTAGAAGGCTATAATAATGATGAGATCAATCATTACATTCAGGCCTGTTTCGGCGGTGATAGTACGTTTGCAGACCTATTTCGCAAAGTCGCTCTTGACCAAGAAAGCATCTACGTATTATTGCAATATCTAGGCTGCGCCCCCTCTAGCCGCGAATTCTGATTTTCTTTACCTCAAGTTTTTATGCAACAGAGATAGTGATTACATATTAATCATTGAAGTCTCACGCAGCCCAATCTAACTAACCTATCAATAGCGCGCGCTCAGAATATACTCGATTGCGATAATCAGAAGACATAAAAAAACCCAAGCCACATAAGTGCTCGGGTTTTGGTTACAACAACTATTAGCTTGCATGGGGTAAGGAACCCAGGCTAATAGCCAGCTATACGTAACGCTAGTGTCTGGGTTTTATTACTGATCGGCGGCCAAACCAAATGATGTAATAAAATGCCATTGTAGAGCGGCTTAACGCCGCTCTTATCTTTGTTATTCTGCTATACCTTATCCTTTCACACCACCAGCAGTCAAACCTCCGACTAACCAGCGCTGTGCCAATAAGAATACAATCGTAATCGGTAATGCTGAAAGAACAGCCGCTGCAGCAAAGTCACCCCATAGATAGTTCTGAGGGTATAAATACTGTTGCATACCTACAGCTAATGTATATGAGTTTACATCAGAAAGTAGTAATGATGCCACTGGAACTTCACCCACCACACCGATAAACGCCAGAATAAACACAACCGCAAGAATAGGCACAGACAACGGAAGCAGTACTAACCTGAAAGCTTGCCAAGGTGTCGCGCCATCAAGCGCTGCCGCTTCTTCTAATGAATTATCAATAGTTTCGAAGTAACCCTTGATCGTCCAAACATGCAGGGCAATACCACCTAGGTAAGAGAAAATCAGGCCGCCATGCGTGTTCAAACCTAAGAACGGAATATATTGACCCAGCTTATCAAACAAGGCGTAAATCGCGACCAATGCCAGTACCGCAGGGAACATTTGGAAAATCATCATGCCCTTTAGGATGGTTTCTTTGCCTTTAAAACGCATACGAGCGAACGCATAAGCAGACGTTGTTGACAGTGCCACAATTAAAATAGACGTAATGCCCGCGACTTTCACCGAGTTCCATAACCACGTCAGAACAGGGAACGGAGGCGGCGTTACACTTCCGTCGGCGTTTGTGACTGAAATCCCTAATGCTAGTTTCCAATGGTCAAGTGAAGGATTCTCAGGTATCAAACTACCTGTTGCGAAGTTACCTTCACGGAAAGAAATCGCAATAATCATTAGCAATGGGAAAATAATCATCGCTAAGAAGCACCACAACGCAATATGTGTTGCCCATACTCGGTATTTAAGGTTTTTACCTTGTACCATAGCCATAGTTGTTGCTCCTTAATCTTGAGACAGTTTAGTGAAACGAAGGTTGAGCAATGCAAGCGCACCAACCAATAGGAAGATAAGCGTTGCAATCGCACTTGCCAGGCCAAAGTCTTGACCGCCACTGCCTTCAAACGCGATACGGTAGGTGTAGCTCACCAGTAGGTCGGTGTAACCCGCAGGCTCAGAGGTACCAATCATGTTAGGACCACCTTGAGTCAACAACTGAATCATCACGAAGTTGTTAAAGTTAAACGCGAACGCAGCAATCAGCAGTGGTGTTAACGGCTTAATCATTAACGGGAAAGTGATGCGTCGGAAATTGTCGATAAAGTTCGAACCATCGATAGCAGACGCTTCATATAAATCTTCAGGAATCGCTTTTAATAGACCCATACATAGGATCATCATGTAAGGGAAACCTAACCAAGTGTTTACAATCAACACCATGGTTTTCGCTAGCAGTGGATCTGAGAACCAGTTAGGGCTAATGCCAAATAGGCTTTGCAGTACCACGTTGATCTCACCGAAGCTTTGGTTGAACAAACCTTTAAAAATCAAAATTGAGATGAAAGCTGGAACCGCGTAAGGAAGAATCAATAGCACTCGATAAATCGCACGTCCTTTCAGCTCTTCCCACTGCACCACGCTCGCCAATACCAAACCAATAACCAGAGTCAGCACAACGGTCACAACAGAGAACACCACCGTCCAAATGAAGATGCTGATGAAAGGTTCTTTGATGCCTTCGTCTTTCCACACTCGTTCAAAGTTGTGCGTGCCGATATCAACGATGAAACCCGGAGAGACGGTATTACCAATAAATTGGCCGTTGTCATCTACTGGTTGGTAGAAGCCCACTTCCATGTTTGGTTTTAGCGTTTCGTTAGTTTCGTTATTTACTAGAGTTTCGCCGTCTGCTTGCAGCGTATAAAGCGGTACAACTGCTGCAAATTTACGAAGCCCACTCATACGAATATCTTCACCACTTGGTAAGTGGAAATCGACACCGCTGATTTTGGTACGATTTTGAATGATCGTTTTGATTTTTTCTTTAGAACCTTCAACACTTTCGACAAGGCTAAGATCCATATCGTTGACGGCTAGATTGTCTAAAGAAAACGCGTCTGTCGCTAATAGTTGATCGCCTTTTTTAACCGCAATGCGGTGGCCATCGTCCGTTTTATACAAAGTGAATGGGTAGCTATCACCGCTTTGGTAAGTTCTGTCCATCAGTACCGATTGGGCTCTATCCAATGACAGTTGATTTTTCGCACTATAGTTGGTGAATGCTAACCCGACGGTGTATGCCAATGGGAAAAGAATGAATAGAATCATTCCGGCAATACCCGGGTAAATATAGCGGTGGGCGTAAGTTTTCTTACTGCCAAAAATATAAAGGGCCAGAGCGGTGAGAATCACAGTAAGCAACGCGAATGCGAGCTCACCACGAGAATACATAAGAATAGTTGCGTAGCCATTAACCAGACCTACCGAACCAAGTAATGCCCATTTAATGAACACACTTTTACTGGCGGGTAAGTTTGCTGGTGCTGAGATAGCATCTGTACCTTGAACTGACTGCATAGAGGAACCTGCTAGCGAGAGATATAAAATAGAAAAGTAAGGAGAGGTTGCCCTCTCCTTAAAAGTTGTTGAAGCGTATTACTTAGTCATTTGTTTTTCTGCGTCAGCCAATGCTGAATCAACAGTTTGACGACCATCTACAACATTAATGATGGCATTTTTAGCCGCGCCCCAGAACGCACCCATTTGTGGGATGTTCGGCATAATTTCGCCGTTCATCGCGTTATCCATTGTTGCTGCAATGCGCGTATCGCTATCTAGCTCACGTTGGAAAGAGTTAAGTGCAACCGCGCCTAGTGGCTTGTCGTTGTTCACTTTACGTAGACCGTCGTTAGTCAGTAGGTAGTTCTCAATGAACTCAACCGCTAGGTCTTTGTTTGGAGAAGCAGTGCTGATACCCGCCGTTAATACACCAACGAATGGCTTAGAAGATTGACCATTAAACTTAGGCAGGGTTGTTACGCCGTAGTTGATGCCTGATTTTTCGATGTTACCCCAAGCCCAAGGGCCGTTGATAGTCATCGCAGTGTTACCTTTGTTGAATTCAGACTCAGACACTGAGTAATCCATGTCTGCAGAGATAACGCCTTTATCTACTAGGCCTTTTACAAAGTTCATCGCGTCTTTAACGCCACCGTTTGCAATACCTGCATCTTTTACATCGTAGCCTTGAGATGTGTATTTGAACGCATAACCGCCATCAGCCGCCATTAATGGCCATGTGAAGTAAGGTTCTTTTAGGTTCCACATGATCGCTGATTTGCCATCTTTTTGAAGCTTCGCATTTAGCTCTTCAACTTCTTCCCAGCTTTTCGGTGGGTTTGGCACAAGATCTTTATTGTAGATTAGAGATAGAGACTCAACCGCTACTGGGTAGCCGATGTATTTACCCTCAAATTTCACTGCATCCCACGCAAAATCTACAATGCCATCTTTAATTTCTTTAGATGGTTTGATTTCAGCTAGAAGACCAGATTCAGCGTAGCCGCCAAAACGGTCATGTGCCCAGAACACGATATCAGGACCATCGCCCGTAGCAGCTGTTTGAGGGAACTTATCTTGAAGTGCGTCAGGGTGAGCAACTGTCACCTTTATACCTGTGTCTTCTTCGAATTGTTTACCAACTTCCGCTAGACCGTTGTAACCTTTGTCACCATTGATCCAAATCGTTAGTTGTCCTTCTTCGATAGCAGCATTCGCACCAAAAGAACCCAGTGCAACTAGAGTACCTAGTGCTACAGCGCTAAAAGCGTTTTTCATGTTCATATCCTTTTTATATTTATCGTGTAGGGCTTTATCTCTATGGATGAGCCATTTTCAACACTATAATCTGAGAAAACGCCCTCTAGCTCATCATCCTAGTTACTACGCCCCTGCTATTATGGCCTAAATTCGTGATCACCATCCGGTAGGGTTAGAGACTAAAATCACAAAATGGATAGTTAGCGTGATCATAATCACCATAAAGTGGCACTTTTCTTTGAACTAGATCGCTAATTGATCTGCTCCTCCTTTCTCCCCTCCTCCCCTTCTACTCCCCCTAACTATTTTGAAATTAGGAGGATGTCGTCACCCAACCAATCAAGGAAACTGTATCCATCCAAGAGTGGATGGTAAGAACCTTTAACTAGTAGTGGTTACGCTACTTTAGTTTTTTTCATTGCCCGTACTCGTCTACAGTCGCAAATGAACGCTAGTGAGGATTTTCACGGGGGAAGCTTTGTTTGTGCGGGGGAAATAGGCGAGCGCTTGGCTATGATGGATGAAGCTAATGTTCATTAGACTTAGCTTCATCCATATTTTCTTACCCTCTCAGAAACTTACCAATTCCTACTGTTACTGTTCACCCAATAATTCATATAATGATGAACAGTAAATAATAAAAATTTGATCGAGGACGAGCTAAATGGCGAGTGTCACGTTAAAGAATGTTTGTAAATCGTATGGCGATGTGAAAATTTCTAAGGATGTCAGCTTAGAGATTAACGAAGGTGAATTTGTTGTATTCGTTGGGCCATCAGGTTGTGGTAAATCGACTCTTTTACGTTGTATTGCAGGCTTAGAAGACATTACTTCTGGCGACCTATACATCGGTGACGAGCGCATGAACGATGTAGAGCCTTCGAAACGCGGTGTCGGCATGGTATTCCAATCTTACGCGCTGTACCCACACTTAAACCTTTACGACAACATGTCTTTCGGTCTAAAACTCGCGAAAGCCGACAAAGCAGAAATCGACAAACGTGTTGAGCAGGCAGCCGAGATCCTGCAATTGGGTCACTTACTAGAGCGCCAACCGAAAGCACTTTCTGGTGGCCAACGTCAACGTGTCGCTATTGGCCGTACTTTAGTTTCCCAGCCAAAAGTATTCCTACTTGATGAACCGCTATCGAACCTTGATGCGGCGCTGCGTGTACAAATGCGCTCTCAAATCACTAAGCTGCAACGCCAATTAGGTTGCACCATGATTTACGTTACCCACGACCAAGTAGAAGCGATGACCATGGCCGACAAAATCGTCGTACTTGATGGTGGTTACGTATCTCAAGTTGGTAAACCACTAGAGCTATACCATTACCCACAAAATCGCTTCGTTGCTGGCTTCATCGGCTCTCCTAAAATGAACTTTATGAGCGTCCACATTGAAGAAGTCGAATCAGATCGCGTAATGGTTCAACTCTCAAACGGCGTGACGTTCTGGATCCCAGTTGATGGTACGACAGTAAATAAAGGTGACCGTATGTCACTAGGCGTGCGTCCTGAACACTTACTTTCTGCAGAGCTTGGCGATGCGACTATCGAAGGCGAAGTCATGATCGTAGAGAAACTAGGTAACGAAACTCAGGTTTACCTAAACCTAGAAAGTGCCGATGCCGATGTGATTTACCGTCAACCAGATACGTTAGACGTTGAGCCAGGAGATAAGTGGTCTATCGGTATTCCTGCACACCGTTGTCACCTATTCCACAGCGATGGTCGCGCGTGTCGCCGTTTACATAAAGAGAACGGTGTTGAACGCGATTAAACTCGAAGTCGTTTTCGCTAACTGCCCTTTTTTCTAACAAAATCCCTCTTATTGCGATAAGGGGGATTTTTTACATTGGTCGTCTAGCTCAAACATTTCTATTTGATTTTCCATCGTTACCTCAACCATGACCGGAAATTGCGATTTTCCTAAGTAAGCAGTCGCAACACTTCCATTAGTGCTTCGATAACGCAATTGATTATCGTGAATGGTCGTCAGCAGAAATACTGAAGGCTCTACTCCGCGGAAGGACACTCGTACCTTGCTAGGCTTATCGTACATGCAGGTGATGGAGTACCGCGTGGAGTCATTGTTGTCACTGTCTTGCGCATGAGCCAATTCTCCTCCGTAGAAGACAAACAAAGCGGCAATCCATGCCGCTTTAATTAGCATACCTTTCATTCAGCCTAGTTTTGAACGATAGATACAGTGGTCAGGTTAGAGTTGCTCGCCATCACCATTGCGCTATCTTGACTGTTCTGCCACACATCCACCATCACACCCGTTGATGCTCCTGATACGTCGACACTCGCATAGGAATCGTTGCCTGTCTGAGCGATATCTACACCATTATCAATGCTCGCACCTGAAATAGACACTTCACTCACATTCAAGTCGCCAGACTGCATGATATCAACGCTATTTAAGTTGCTGCCGCCTTCAATAGACACCAACGCGTCATTGTTATCGCCAGATTGATCTGTGTATACGTCATTGCGATTACTAGCGGTGACCGTTACGGTTGCTTCATTATCCGCCCCTTCTGTCATCGTTTCTAAGTAATTACGATTTCCGTTGGTTACGGTTAATGTCACATCATTTCCATCCGCTTCACTACCTCTCACTTCAGAGAAAGTTCTGTTTCGGTTACCCGTTACATCCACGGCAACAGTATTACTATCGCCACGAACGATATCGATACTAGAGCGGTTTCGGTTACCCAATTGCGCTACCGTCGCTGTATTGAAATCAGCCACATTACGTACATCAATGGTCGCTCGGTTTCTGTCACCATCTTGGCTGATCGACAGTTCAGGTGAGCTCCAAGCGTCATTTGCATCAATTAGTGCATTGTTATTATTACCACTCTGATAGATATCAACTTTTTGATTATCGTAAGTGTCTTGCAAATTCACTTCCGCATAATTGCCAAATGCAGGATTTGCATGTGCCGTGTTTTGCTCAATCGTGACGACATCTTGGTTTGATGTACTTAAATCAACAACCGCTTCATTACCGGCATAAACGCCACCAGATACACAAAGCGCAATTAAAGATATTGAAAACTTGTTCATAATAGACGTCCTTTTTATTTAATTCCTACGTGTAAATTTTCTATTTCATTTAAGTAGTTAGTGCTGATTAATATACAAACCAATATTTTTCGCACCGACGATTAACACTGAGTCATTTCCATTTTGCGAAATTCCGTAATTAGAACCTCCCATGTCATACAAATAAGCTTGGTTATTATCTCCAGATTGATGGAGGCTTATTTCACTCGATTCTTGAAATAAAAGTTCAGACTGAGTTACTACCGCAACATTGTTGTGACCAACTTGCTCTAACCATGCTTGGTGGTTATCACCAAATTGATTCAACTCTGCGTAATTGTTAGTTCCAGTTTGAACGATTAAACCTATGTTTCCTGAACCATTCTGACGAATCAACGCATCACTATCATAAGAATCAGCTTGGGCAATTTTTGCTTTATTCCCCAAAGCGCCATTCTGATATTGGTTGATGCTAGCTCGACTGTATTCAGAAGAGTCCACAATTACCTCAGCGTAATTGCCCGACTGTAAAGTGCCATTGTGTTCCAGCTCATTGAATGCACTTAAGTCAGACATTCCATATCCAAAACCTCCCATTACTATTTCACTACCACTTCCGTTGTGCGGATTATTTTCAGATGCCATAACGGCAAATGAAAATATCAAAGGAAGAGATAACAACGTGCCTTTTATATTGACCATGTCACCTCCGTAAATTCGCTTATTCAATTTACTATTAAAAGGTAATCCCAATCTGTGGAAACAAATATAAACTTTGTATGGTTATATTCACCAAAAGAATAAAACGTTAGTAGCCATACAGATTCATATCTAATTTTTTAGTTAATAAGATTACGACGACAAATAAACTAAAGTTCATTTGTCGTTTATTCATTCAATATATTATTAAGTAAAGGGGATGAGTAAGAGCAACAAGTATGAAATCTAGAGAATGGAATACGCACTATCTATCATACGCCTTGTTTGCGGGCTTACTGCTCCCGCCGGGCAGCACTTTCGCCAGCAACGGGAGTGGCTCAGCCTCAATAGAGAATAATAAGAAACTAGAAACGGACTCGAATACCCAATCCCTTGATGAGATCAGCGGCGTTATTGTCAGCCAAACCATGACTCGAATTGGTGACGAGTTTTACTTCTTCTTTAGCCAACAACTCAATAGCCAGTACCCAGACTTAAAGGAAAACTTAACCATAAAAGAACGGCCTACCGCCATGTCCGGCAGTATTATCGGCGTCTATCACGCACAAAAAATCATCTATCGCACAGCACTATCTCCAGGAAGACGACAAACACAGGAAAGGGCTTCGCAAGCGGTTAAGGCTGTGAGTACTTATATCGTGCGTTGGCAAGCGGAGAAGCTATTTCAAGATACGTTTGATCTAGCACACGATGAAATATAGCCATAGGCTCATAGGGAAATGTTATGTCTTGTTTATTCAAAAAAATCACCGTCATATTAATGTGCTGTAGCCCATCATTGTTCGCTACCGAACTCACTTATACGCCAATCAACCCAAGCTTCGGTGGCAACCCACTCAATACCTCTCATTTGTTTGGTGTCGCCAATGCCATTAACGACTATAAGCCACCAGCAAGCGATGAGTTTCAATTTGAAGAAGAGTCAGCGTTAGACCGCCTCGCCTCCAGTTTAGAGTCTCGGCTAATCAGTCAGCTGCTTGCAGATGTGGGGAATGGTAATGCAGGGCAACTCGAAACCGATGACTTCTTTTTGAATATCGTCGATAACAATGGCGCGTTACTTGTGCAAATCGTCGATAAACAAACAGGAGAGTCCACTGAGATCCAAGTGTCTGGGCTCAATCCTGATTTATAGAGGCGCGAGTTATGAAAGTCATCACCACGATCTTTTCATTTATCTGGCTAACGGGTTGTGCTATGTCTCTAGATATCCCAACGACCTCCGAAGAGCCTAAATTAATGCAACGCGGTTCCACCTACGTGGATCTCATTTCATTGCCAGCGCCGAAGGGGAAGATCTTAGTCTCTGTCTACGATTTTAGAGATCAAACTGGTCAATACAAACCTCAGCCAAACAGTAATTTTTCCACCGCAGTACCACAAGGCGGCACCGCCTTACTCACCACGTCATTGCTTGAATCGAATTGGTTTCTCCCTTTAGAGCGAGAGGGGCTACAAAATCTGCTCACAGAACGAAAAATCATTCGTGCGGCACATAAAAAAGAGGGCAAAGTCGATAATCACGCAGCCAATCTATCGTCACTTAGTTCAGCCAATATCGTGATTGAAGGTGGGATCGTCGCTTATGATTCGAATATAAAAACTGGCGGCTTAGGCGCTAAGTATTTGGGGATTGGAGGTTCAGGGCAATATAGAACCGATCAAGTAACCATTAACCTCAGGGCTATCGATGTGAGAAGTGGTCAAGTACTACTAAGCATTACCACAAGCAAAACCATTTTCTCTCATGAGATGGGGCTGGGCGCGTTTCGCTTCATCGATTATAAAGAATTGTTAGAAGTCGAGATGGGTTACACCAATAATGAACCCGTGAACATTGCGGTGATGTCAGCGATTGATGCAGCAGTGATTCACCTGATAGTACGAGGGATCCGCAAAGGCTTATGGCACACCTCAGACCAAGATGCAGAAACAAACCCTATCATCCAAAAGTACCTCTTAGCGAAACGGAACATACTCTAACAACCTCATACTTTTCACCCACGAATACACCGATATCTTATCAAGGGAAAAGAGGGAAATTAGTGGCACACTCATACAAATAAATAAGCCAGAGCTAAGTTATCGCTGCTGGCTTATTTTTGAGTATCGAGTCATTGATACACCTGTATACTAATGATAGATGCGCACTACACAAACTCTTCGCTACCAATGTTCTCTTTCGCCCACAATAGTGCTTGAAGTCGATTCCTGACATTGATTTTCTTAAATACGTTGTGCAAGTGAGTTTTCACTGTATTCTCACTCACAAACAATTGGCTTGCGATCTGATTATTAGAGGCCCCTTCCCCTAATAGCTTAATGATTTGTTGTTCGCGTTTGGTCAATAACGAGAACTTCTCGCTACTACCAGAAGGCGTTCGATTGCGATAAAAACGTATGTACTCTTGGGCAAGCTGACGGCTAAACCAGATTTCTCCTTCCAATACCTGCTTCATCCCCTGCACCAGCATTTCCAATGAGTCATCGCTATAAAACACTCCCACCAAGTTCTTCCACTTTAAGAAACTGGCATAGTCGGAAGTGGGCGGGCAGTTAATTAAAACTTCATCCACATCCTGAAAATGCTGATCTCTAAGCAAAAAATACGTCGCGAAATCTTCCTCCTTCATATTGGCAAAATCGAGAACAATCAGCGCCGACATCGCTTCCCCTTCAAAGCGAAATTTATTGATAAGCTGCTGAAAAGTAAGCTGGCGAATAGACACACTTAAGTTCTTTTCTATCGATTCTTTAAGTAAGGTCGACTGGAGCGTATTTTGGGCGACGAACGTTATTGGAAATGTTTTATCATTATTATTCATACTGAAACCTCAGACTTGACGTTAACAGTAAACAATTTAGTCAATAAGTATGGACGGTCAATAGAGCTAAATCCCACTCTACAATGATTTATTGATAGTGATTATTATTAACCATTAATATCATTCACTTAGATACAGTCTCACAAGTAAGACTAACGACTGGTTTTATAAAATGAAATTTCAGGTACAAAAAAGGCGCTCTAGGCGCCTTTTGTCATCTTAATTCACTGCATTAGTGAATTGGAGTTTCACTCTTTTTATTGAACTGACCGAAGTGCTTTTCTAACACTTCTGGAGTGAGCTTACCTTCAGCTTCTAGCTTTTTCAGCTCAGCGACTACCGCTTTCTGTTCTTCAAGTGATGGGAACTTCACCTCTGGTTCGTCGCCCATATCTTGAGTCATTTGCTCAAGTTCTTTCTCAAAATCACTCATAACACTTACCTAAACATTAAAACTAGGTCGATTTTACCGCGTTCACTAATGGGAATCTATAGCTTGAACGTCCCAACCATATTATCCAAACGGTCAGACAAATCACGAAGCTCTTGGCTTGCTTCAGCCAATTGCTCAGCCGTGCCAGTCGTCACTTCATTAATCGAATTAATTTCTTCGATGTTTTGATTGATCGTATGCACTACAGTCGACTGTTCTTCCGTCGCTGTCGCCACTTGAGTGTTACGGTCGGTAATATCCAAAATTCGATCTGAAATACCACCCAACACTTCCACCGCTTCATCCGATGCGGAAACCCCTTCTAAGGTGATCGCCTTACCCGCATTCATTGCGGTTACTGCATCTTTAGCATCACTTTGGAGTTGGTTAATCATCTTCTGAATTTCTTCTGTAGAATCGGCTGTACGGCTCGCAAGGTTACGAACTTCATCTGCTACGACGGCAAAACCGCGCCCTTGCTCACCCGCTCGCGCCGCTTCAATTGCGGCATTCAAAGCAAGTAAGTTCGTCTGTTCAGAAATGTCACGTATCACGCCCAAAATAGAACCAATGTCTTGGGTAGTCGACGCCAGTTGCTCGACAACTTGGCCGGTATTCTCAATGTCTTGCGCTAAACGACTGATCGCGTCTTTCGCTTGATTCACTACCTTACGGCCAACATCAGTATTGTCCGAGGCATGCGTTGCGGTTTCCGCCGCAGTGGCTGCATTTGATGCAATCTCGCTGATGGTCATACCCATTTGGTTAATGGCTGCGACCACTTGAAGCGTTTGATCACGCTGCTCTTGGCTATTGTCGTGCGTAATGTGCGCTTTACTCGATACACTTTCCGCCGCCACTTGTAATGCTTGGCTCGTTGAAGAGACTTCTTTCATCGACTGGTGAATCTTCTCGATAAAGCCATTAAAACCGTTAGAGAGCTGAGCAATTTCATCACTCCCCTTCACTTCAATACGCTGAGAGAGATCACCGTCTCCTTGGCCTAAATCGCAGAAACGTTGAGAAATCAGTTTGATTGGTTTAGTAATGCTATTCGCTAACAATACGCCCATCGCAATAAAGAGCAGAGCAACCGCTAACGTAGTGAACAGCATTTTCTTAGCGGTAGCATCTAACTCTGCAAAAATTTCTCCCGTTGGCACCACACCAACCACAAACCAATCCATTGATGCTACATAAGTACTTGCGACAAAAACTTCTTCACCTTGGTACTGGGCTGTGATCAAGTTAAAACCTGATTTGTTAAGAAGCTGACTCGATTGTGCCCCGTAAAGCTGCGATAAAGTAGAATTGCTTTGATCTTTCTGACGATGGATTTGTACATCACCTTGACTATCGGTTAAGAAAACAAACCCAGTTTTTTCAATTTTGAAGCCATTCAGTAAACGAACCATGTCATCCATAGACTTAGACAGGCCAGACATAGTGCTACCAGACACTTGCTGGTAGTTAGCAAACATTTTCACTTCGCCTGTCGCTTCTTGGAACATGCTCACCATTGTCTGCTGCCCAGACTGGGTAAAACCAAAGAACCAGCCATCTTGCTGTTGGTTTAGCTCACGTAGAAATCCGTTTTGGTTCCAGTAATAAGCCGATTGGCGATTCGCAACGGATGCATCATTCAGGTTGTACTGGCTGCGCACATTGTTCAACTGCTTCACCAGCTTGGATTCAACACTTGGATCGCGGTCTGTGGTGGCCACGGCATCCATAATAAATTCGTTATTCGCGATCTGTTCTGCGGCCAATAATAGTTGTGTCACTTCACGATCAATTTCAGAATTGATCTGCTCCAACATCATTGGAAGTTCAATATCGATTAAACGATGACTCAGTACATCCCTTGCCTGACGCTGTGCCATCATTCCCACGATGACCGTCGATGCCAGCACTGCGAAGGTGATCCCAGCGACGACTTTTTGTTTGATACTCATAGAGTTTAGTTTGAACATCAGCATGCCCTTAAATTGGCCTAGAAATTTGTAACTTTCTGTTATCGGCATTTAGACACAAACCTTTAGTTTCCCTCTGATTTCTACCTAATGAGCAGGGTCAGAACAATTTGGTGCACTACCCGCTACATGAACAACTCTCTAATGTGATACGCCTTCCAGCTCCCGCAAGAGAGCCACGCTTGAGCTGTAATTAGAATTTTTTACTTGTTCAACTGTTTATAAGCGCTCACATTGTCCCCATAACACTGCTAGTTTCGTAAGTTTAAGAATTAAAAGGGAACTTTTTTCCACTTCCCTGACCAAAGTACAAAAAACTAAGAGAGCCATTAATCATGCAATCAGATGCTTTCAACTCATTACAGCAATACCTAGAATCTCAAATTATCGGACAAAAGGAGCTGGTTAAGCAGCTCATGATTGCCCTTCTCGCCGATGGACACATCTTAGTTGAAGGTCCACCTGGGCTCGCAAAAACCAGAGCCGTAAAGTCATTAGCCGACTGTATTGAAGGCGACTTTCACCGTATCCAATTTACTCCGGACCTATTGCCCGCAGACCTAACCGGTACAGATATCTTTCGCCCTGAAACGGGGGAATTTACCTTTCAGTCAGGTCCTATCTTCAACTCATTGATTCTGGCGGATGAGATCAACCGCGCGCCAGCTAAAGTGCAAGCTGCCATGCTTGAAGCTATGGCCGAAAAACAAGTAACGGCTGGACGCAGTACCTATCAACTTCCGGATTTGTTTTTGGTCATGGCGACTCAAAACCCAATCGAGCAAGAAGGGACCTATCCACTACCAGAAGCTCAGCTAGACCGTTTTCTTCTTCACTTAGAAGTGAACTACCCTGACATGGAAAGTGAGCTAGAAATCTTGAGGCTTAATCGCGGGGAAGCCCAAGGTCAATCAAGTGCTATCCCACAAACCTTAAGCCAGCAAGATGTATTCGAAGCGCGCAAACAAGCTCTGAACGTTCACATGGCCGACAGCATTGAGCAATACATAATTCGCCTAGTGATGGCGACCCGAGAGCCGAAAAAATACAGTGACCAATTAGATCAGTGGCTAGAAATGGGCGTGAGCCCTCGTGCAACCATAGCGCTGGATCGCTGCTCTCGCGCTCACGCATGGTTATCAGGCCGTGATTACGTCACTCCAGAAGACGTACAAACCATGGCCTTTCCTGTACTGCGTCACCGCTTATTACGTAGCTACCACGCTCAAGCAGAAGGAATCACACCAAACCAAGTGATTGCACATCTAATTTCTTTAGTCGGCAGCGCATAAGGCTTATGGAACAGGGATTACCCAATCACAGCAATGGTGTGTCTTTAAACTTAGATGAGTTGCTGCAATACAAATCTCAATCAATTCGCTGGATCCCACCAGCGAAAAGCTTGTGGTCGCAATTAAGTGGGCAGCACCAAAGCGCCAAAAAAGGCCGCGGTATGGATTTCTCTGAAGTCCGTCAGTATCAGGCAGGCGACGATATTCGAAGCATAGACTGGCGTGTTACCGCACGAACAGGGAAAGCACATACAAAGCTGTTTTCAGAAGAACGTGAACAGCCTGTCGTCTTGTACCTTGACCTAAGTAGCAGCATGATTTTTGGTTCCAAGTTAATGCTCAAGTCGGTGCAAATGGCACACTTTGCCAGCATTATTAGTTGGCTGACCACGGCGCAAAAAGATCGAATTGGCGCAATCATAGATACGGGCCAGAATCTATTTGAATTTAAGCCAAGTGCCACGACTCAATCACCTTTAAAGATTTTGCAAAAGGTCATAGAGCTCAATAACCAAGCCATCGCCCAGCAAACCTTAGAGAACTCACAAACCATCCCGTTCGCTCAAGGTTTACAAGCCCTTAATCGATTATGTCCAAAAGGCAGCGAAATCCATTTAATGAGTGATTTCGTTCGTTATGCCGAAAGTGATCGCTTGCTATTTAATCAAATTAGTAAGCACAACCGAGTTCGTATGATCCATTTTTATGATCCATTAGAACAAGGGCAAACCGACTTTAAAGGCAATCAACAAGTCACCGATGGGACACGCACGCAGTGGCTTAATTTCTCTTCTAAGAAAGAAAAGCAAAAGATCGCGCACGCCTTTTCAATCAAACAACAAGCACTGCAAGAATTGTGTGGTTCACTGGCCATCCCGTACCACTCCATCTCCTCTGCACGTCCTTTGCTAGAACAAATTACCGAGACAAAATAATGACCAACAATACTCAAACGCCTCCATTAGAACTCAGCCCAAGCATATTGCCTGCTGCGCCAAGTTGGTGGCCGCTGCAATGGGGATGGTGGAGCCTCGCAGCGGTAGCGATCGTCACGATCATCGCTATCTTATTCGTCATCAAGTATCGTAAAAAAAAGCTCGCTTCAAAAAAAGCCGCGTTAAAGCTATTCACGCTTGAAACGCAGCCATTAACGCCGTCTTCAGCACTCGAAGTACTTCGACAAGCGGCTCTCAGCTATTACCCAAGGGAAAGAGTGGCACAGCTAACGGGTGACGATTGGTATCAGTTTTTAGATTCGCAAGTCGCCCAGCCAATTTTCACGCACAACCAACAAACCTGGCAGCAAGCGCTATACAGTAACGAGAACCACGAGCAATCTTCTCAGCTTGTCAAAGATTGCGAACGTTGGATAGCTGAAGCGCTGCCTCCAAAACGAGGTGGTCGTGAGTAGCTTGTCTAACATAGAGTTCGTTTGGTGGGGGATGCTCATTTTGCTCCCGCTACCATTTGTCATCTACAAATTTGTTACGCCCGCAAAAACCGAGGCGGCATTAACCCTACCTTACTTGCCAGAAACATCCGACTCGAAAGGGCCAAAAACCAAGCTCCATAAAATAGTTGCGAGCCTAATTTGGATCTGTTTGGTCGTTGCCAGCGCAAGGCCAGTTTGGTTTGGCGAACCAGTTGAATTCCAACCTAAGCACCGAGATCTCATGTTGGTCGTCGACCTTTCTTACTCCATGAGTAAAGAAGACATGCAATACAATGGTGAATACATTGATCGCCTGACCTCGGTGAAAAGAGTATTGAGTGACTTCATTGAACGCCGAAAAGGTGACCGAGTGGGGCTAGTTCTATTTGCTGACCACGCCTATTTGCAAACACCTCTGACTCTCGATCGCACATCCGTTTCTCAGCAGCTCAATCAAACCGTACTGCGCTTAATTGGTACCAATACTGCCATTGGTGATGGGATTGGCCTAGCAACCAAAACCTTTGTCGATAGTGACGCACCACAGCGCATTATGGTGTTACTAAGTGACGGCAGTAACACAGCTGGCGTACTCGACCCAATCGAAGCAGCAGACATCGCTAAAAAATACAATGCCACAATTTATACCGTTGGCGTTGGGGCTGGAGAAATGATGGTTAAAGAGTTCTTCATGACCCGTAAAGTCAACACGGCAGAAGACCTTGATGAGAAAACACTAATGGAAATCGCGAAGCGTACTGGCGGGCAATATTTCAGAGCTCGTGATAGCAAAGAACTTGCTACCATCTATGACACCATTAACCAGCTAGAACCTGTGAGCAACACCATTAAAACATGGCGCCCTCAGCAAGAATGGTTCACGCTACCGCTTGCTATCGCATTGATGCTGTCATGCTTTTTAGTCGTACTTAGGAGGGAAAATGTCTAACTTTACTTTTCTCTATCCGATGTGGTTTTTCGCGTTACTGGTGCTACCTGCACTATGGCTGTTGTGTAAACAGCAAGGACAACGCCAAGTATTAATTGCCGAGCACATCGCTCAATTTATGGCGATTAATACCAGTAAACCTCAGCGTTACCTGCGCCCATTATTCGTGATTTGGTGGATTTTGGCTGTCATCGCTTTAGCTGGCCCTAGCTGGCAGCAAGCAGAGCGACCAAGTTTCGAAAATACCCAAGCTCGTGTATTGGTCATGGATATGTCGATGTCTATGTATGCGACCGACATAAAACCCAACCGTCTCACCCAAGCACGCTATAAAGCGCTCGATCTACTGCCTCACTGGAAAGAAGGTTTAACCGGATTGATTGCCTACGCGGGTGACGCTTACACCATTACTCCATTAACCTCTGATTGGAATACCATCGCCAGCCAAGTTCCAAACTTGTCGCCAGATATCATGCCATACCAGGGCGCCGATGCAGCTTCAGCCGTTAAGCAAGCGATTGATTTAATGGAAAAGTCGAGCTTATACCAAGGTGATATCGTTCTAATCAGTGACGATATTGATGATACCGAGCGCCAAGCCATCGAAGATCTAGTCCAAAGCTCTAAATGGCGTTTGTCGATTTTGGCAGTTGGCACGAAAGCAGGTGCACCGATTCGTCTGCAAGATGGTCAATTACTCAAAACGGATTCAGGAATCACAGTAGTAGCCAAAACCAACCTATCTAACATGCGGGCGCTGACACAAATGAGTGGCGGCCAATTCGCACCTTTCCAACACGATAACGCCGATATTGATCTTATTGCCAATCTCACATCACAAGGCGATTCAAAATCGGTTTCGAAGGCCCAAGGCCCTGAGCTCAATACCCGTGTCAATAACGGCTATTGGCTACTTCCACTGTTACTGCTGCCCGCATTAAGTCTCTTTAGAAAAGGCGTTATTTGGGTAGGTGTACTGGCGATATTGCCGTTAGGAATGACTAAACCAGCCCACGCAAGCCCTTGGTTAACCCAAGATCAACTGGGCTATCAAGCGTACCAAAATCAAGACTTCCAAAGTGCTACAGAACTGTTTGATTCAAAGCAATGGAAAGGTGTAGCGCAGTATCAAAATGGTGATTATGAAGGGGCGATAGAGTCACTGTCTGAATTCACCAATGAAGCCGCTCGCTACAACTTAGCTAATGCCTACGCTCAAAATGGCGACTTGGAAAAAGCGATTGATGAATATCAATCCATCTTATCCAACAACCCTGATCACGAGTTTGCAAAACGCAACCTAGAAATAGTGCAACAGCAACAGCAACAGCAACAGCAACAGCAACAGCAACAGCAGGGTGATTCACAATCGCAAGAACAACAAGAGTCAAGTGATTCACAGAACTCTCAGCAGGATGCATCCCAGCAAGAGCCTTCACAACAAGACTCCAATAAATCTGAGCAACAAAGTAGTTCGCAACCATCGTCACAAGATCAACAAAGCAACCAAGCAGATCGTAATGAAGAGTCGGCACAACAAGCGGATCAAAAAGAACAATCTCAAGCGAATCAATCTCAAAACGATGACGAAAGTGATGATAGGCCTCAAAATGACCAGCAAAGCGCCACTGAATCTGCTAAACAACAAAACAGCTCAGCGGAAAGCTCGTCGAATGAAGCAGCACAGCAATCAACTCAGCCTGTCGACCCTGATATGCGAAAGCTAGAACAAGTCGAAAGTGCGCGCGATCCTAGTCGCCTGCTAAGAGCTCAAATGATTTTACAAGCACAACAAAAAAGTGCACCAACCAATCAAGGTAAAAAGTGGTAACCATGAAAATATCTCACCGCCCATTTTTGACTGCCCTATTCGCCATTCTCATGAACTTGGCCTTTTTCAACTTGGCGCATGCCGCGACTGCTACCGCAAGTGTCAGTAAAAACCAAGTCACTAAAGATGAAGTATTTCAGCTAAGAGTCTCTATTGACGAGCGTGTCAATTCAGACGCCCTTGACCTTAGTGTGTTAGAAAAAGATTTCTACTTAGGTCGTCCCAACTTTGGAACATCCATGAACATCGTCAACGGAAATCGAAGTGTACGCAGCGAATGGACCATCTCTTTAGCCCCTCTCACTCTTGGCAATTTAACCATTCCAAGCTTTGATATTAAGGGAGCATCTACATCCCCAATTCGCATAAAGGTGTCCATGGACAAGTCCGCCCCTAAACAGAGCGATATGGCTGAATTTGAGCTGAACCTGGCTGGCGATGAGCTATATCCAAGTCAAAGTACTCAGTTGGATGTGAAACTCATCATCAAGGCCGATCCAAGGCGCCTACAAAACCCTAAAATCACACCTCCAAACGCCAATGGTTTGGAGATAACACCTATCGGAGATTCGCAACAATACCAAGGCATTCATCAAGGCATGGAAGTCACTATTGTTGAGCAGTCATTTCGAATTACCGCCACTGACTCAGGCCAATTTGAATTGAATGGTCCCAAATTAACGGGGGCCGTGATTTACGGTGATCGTATGTCGGGCACCACTAAGTTGATTCAGCTGGATACACAAGTAAAAACCTACAACATCAATGTGTTGCCCGTTCCTAGTTCCTATCAAGGGTCTTGGTTACCAACATCGAACTTCACGCTGATTCAAACTTGGACCGATAGCCAAGGTAACCGCCTACCAGAAAATCAACCTGTAGAACTTGATGTGGGTGACTCCGTGACACGCACCGTGACCATGCAAGCGGAAGGCTTAACCGAACAGCAGTTACCGAACTTATCCGTGAGCTATCCTAACTCTGTTCGTATCTACGAAGAAAAGCCTCAGTTCGGGAAAACGGACTCAGGCCAGCCAATCGTTGTGTTCAAACAAGTCATTATTCCTAAGCATAGCGGGGAAATCGTGTTACCAGCCATTGAGCAATCTTGGTGGAATACTCAAACTAAGTCCCAACAAACAAGTAAGCTTCCGGAGTTAACCGTACAAGCAAACGCGACCGAACAACCTGCTTCGCAAATTGTTCCCACCACTCCAACCCCATCAGTACAAACCGAAGTAGTGACTGTGAAAGATGCGGGTATGTGGCCGATTTGGACCGCTATTTTTGCCGCCCTTTGGGTGGTCACTTTGATCGCTGCTGCGTACTTTTGGAAAAAGTCGCGCACCGGAGTAGCTGAATTAAATACAAAGACCACAGCAGCACCGACCAGCTTGGAGCAGTCGTTACTCAATGCTATCGAGCAACAAGACGCGTTAAAAGTACAAAATGAGTTTGCCAAATGGACCGCACTTCACCCAAACCTAGACCCAACTTTAAAGGTGAAAGCGCTCAATGAGATAGCAGAGTTGCACCACAAACTGTACTCAGGTCAATCGCAACACGAAGCGCAACCTTGGCCAGCAGAGACTCTAAAATCGCTCATTACTAACACCAAAAAGTATACTCAAGAGCCACAAAGCCCACTGGCACCGCTTTAATCAACATAAAAATCAAAAGCCCAGTATTCATTAGCAATGAATACTGGGCTTTTTTAATTTCGGCTTGAAATATCTAGCTAAATCACCAACATACTTTAGGCTCTATAACACGTTAAGAAACGACGCTACTTGAATCTTCTACTAAATTAGAATCAGCCGCTGATACCGTTTGGTTCCTTCCCGAATCTTTAGCGCGATAAAGGGCCTGGTCGGCTACGTTATACAATCTCTCAAAATCCAAATCTCGATAGCGAGCTGTTAAGGTTGTATAACCTACCGATGCCGTTAGGTAAGAACCAGTGCTGGTATCACAATGCGGGATTTGCGCTTCTTCAATACATCGTCGAATACATTCCGCTCTTTCTTGAACTTGTTCGTTATCGGTATCGACCATCAGTAGTACAAACTCTTCGCCACCAATTCGGCAAAAAGTTTCGCCTTCGTTATAAGTATGGTGACTTAGTATCTTAGCTACCGTCTTGAGTGCCACATCACCTTCAGTATGGCCATACGCATTATTAAACAAACCAAAATGATCGAGGTCGACCAGAATCAAGCCAAACGTTGTGTCGCGCTCTTTGTTAGATTGACAGAGATCTTCCATCACTTGAGCCAGCATTCTTCGGTTGCCCAAGCGAGTTAGCGGATCCAGCTTAGAAATCAGGTCAAGTTGTTGATTAACTGCCTCCAGTTCTTGTGTCCGTTTGGTTACTTCCTGCTCCAAGGTTTCATTAAGCTTTTTTAACTGCTCCTGAGCTTGGGTTCTTTGCAACACTTCCGCCAAGCTAGAGGCAAAGATGCGGATCACTTCCCGAAGTTGAGAAGTTAAAGGGCTACGAGTTAATAAGTTATCAGCGGCGATAAACGCAATTGGCCCATCAGAGTTACTGGTCAGCATGGTCATTGCCGTCCAGCCAAAGCCGACAATATTAAAGTCATGATAGATCGGCACTGACTCTTCAAATGCCACTTGATTAGGGTTGGAACGAGCAGATGTGACGATAGAGCGATCGACGGTTTCTGAGCGGTAATAAGACTCGTCAACAATGTTTCCTTGAATATCCGTCCCCCACGTTCCCTGCATGTAGGTACAATTTTCATCGGTAAGAAATACCGCAAAGCGATCTATGCCTAAATGTTGAATGGCGAAGCTCACTGCCGATTTACAAACTTCACTAACGCTATCGCATCGAGATAGTTCGACCATACTGGAATGAAGCATTCTAATATTTTGTTCTTGACGTTTACGGATATAAATCTGAGAGAGTAACGAGCCAAATGACTCCAGCATCTGCCTTTGGTATGACGTGATCGGAAGACGATTAATATAATTATCCATCGCAATCCAACCGATAGGCTTGTCCCCTTCACGTAAAATAAGCATACCATTCCAGCCCTGCCCAACCACTTGCCCCGATGTGTATAACGGCGCTTTTTCTACAATCACTAAGTTACTCGACGGCTGAGATAAAGCTTCTATGTACTCTTCTTCCAATTGATGGAGATCGTACTGAGTATGGTGTTCACTCACCGTTTGGCCGTTTTCATCGGTACCGTAAGTACCGCTAAAGCAGCGTTTTTTCATATCCAATAACATGAAAACAGAACGATCAAAGCCAAGGCGATCGCGAACCGCTTCTACAGATGCTCTATATAAAGCATCGAGCGATTCTGGGTTCGACATTTCTAACGCTAGCTGGTGCACCAACTTCATGTTCTCGACGAACTGTTGTCTTTGCTTAATTTCGTCTAGATATTGCGCTTCTCGAGTATCACGATGTTTAATTTCGATAGCCGCATTTTTCTCCGCTCGGATGCACTGCCACCGGGCTGCCGCCAGTTGCATCACATCCAGTCCAGTTTCAAAAGCACGATTTACTTTTTCGGGATCACAACCTTGGATGATCAAATAAGTTCGGGAAGAAGGAGAGTTATCTAACATCATGATGCACGACTCTCCGCCTAACACGCCAGTGTGTTCCCACTGGCATGTATTGATCGCCATAGGGATCACGCCATCAGCAGTATCAAATTGAGAAGCCCAAGGCCAGAACGTCGCGGGGTATTGCTCCAAGGCAGTCAATGAACCATCGGAATAAAGGGGAGTTCGATTTAAGGAAGCAGCAGGATCAGAAAAGACGCCCACACCTTTTGGATTAAGCACTTTGCACAAGTAACTGAATATAAATTCAGACAGCAAACGGTGATCACGAGTTGCTGAAATTTGTTTGGTAAATGCTTTTACAGGCACGGCTTCCATCCAAGGGTTAGATTCATTGTTGCAAAAATACCCAAGCATGAATATGCAATCAATGTAGTGAAAAACCAGATGTTAAGCGAGTCGCATTTAGACTAATTGCTTTATCACAAGCTAGAGAAGGACGACAAAAATGGGATTTCTTTTCCAAATATTTTTGCAGCTTTGTCCTATTTAATATCGTAAAAAAGCCCCACATATAGTGGGGCAAACTTACCATCGCTTATAGTTATAGTGTTATCTGTTAATAATTATTCTGAACTTAGCCAAAGTCACCGTTTACATAACCTTTAGTACGGTCGTCTTTTGGCTCGCTAAAAATCACGCTTGTATCGTTATGCTCTACCAGCTCACCCATAAGGAAGAATGCAGTGCGATCTGAGATACGACGCGCTTGTTGCATGGAGTGAGTGACAATCACGATCGTGTAATCTTTCTTCAGCTCTTCCATCAATTCTTCAATTTTATGAGTCGCGATAGGGTCCAGTGCAGAAGTTGGCTCATCCATCAAAATTACATCTGGTTCCATTGCGATCGTACGTGCGATACACAAACGTTGCTGCTGACCGCCAGACAAACCAAACGCGTGTGATTTCAGACGATCTTTCACTTCATCCCATAACGCTGCACCGCGCAAAGAACGCTCAACCACTTCATCAATGTGCTTTTTATCTTTAATGCCCTGAGCACGTAAACCGTAAGCAACGTTCTCGTAAATACTCATTGGGAACGGGTTCGGCTTTTGGAAAACCATACCGACTTTAATACGCAGATCGGCTACATCGATATTGCCGTAAATGTCGTCACCATCCATTTCTAGAAGGCCAGTGATCTTCACACCTTCGATAAGATCGTTCATGCGGTTCAAACAACGCAGTAATGTCGATTTACCACAACCTGATGGCCCGATAAGAGCCGTCACTTGGCGCTCTGGAACCGGTAGGTTGATAGATTTAAGTGCTTGGTTTTCGCCGTAGAAAAGGTCTAAGTCTTTGATATTAAATTTGTTCATGTCTTTCATCTCTTAATTCGTCAATATTCGTTGTACTTTTTGCTGACATCAATAGCTGCTATAGCCAATAAATGTGAATGCAAAGCTAGTAAGTAGCAGTATTAAAGCGGCTTGCTATCAGCTTAGTGATAGTGTTGATAGCCAGTACAAGCACAATCAGTACTGTTGCTGTTCCGTAAGCTTGGTTCCACTCTTCAATTGTGAATAGCTCAGTTGTCAGCTTATATAAGTGAACCGTTAGCGTTCGACCAGAATCCATCAAAGAGTCTGGGATTCGCGCTACCATACCTGCTGTTAAGAAAACAGGTGCTGATTCACCGATTACACGACCAATACTTAGAATGACCGACGTTAAGATACCTGGCATTGCACTTGGTAGAATTAAGCGCCAGATAGTGTAAATTTTTGAAGCGCCAAGGCCGTACGAACCTTCACGGTAAGTTTGTGATACCGCCATCAACGCTTCTTCTGTTGTACGAATAATAACAGGCAGAATCAGGATACTCAGCGTTAGTGCACCCGATAAAATCGAGAAGCCTAAGCCTAAGATAGCCACGAAGAAAGTCATACCAAACAGACCAAAAATGATCGATGGAATACCTGCCAATGATTCAGTACAGAATCGAATGACTTTCACTAACTTACTGCCAACTTTGGCGTATTCAGTAAGATAAATCGCGGTCATGATCCCAAGCGGTGCGGCAACCGCTATCGATGCAATCACCATATAAACCGTTGAAACGATCATTGGGAAGATGCCGTGTTCATCACCGGTACGAGTGTAGTCATCGGTAATGAATTTCCAATCTACGTGCTGTAAGCCGTTAGAAAGGATGTACCACATAATCCAGAACAGAAAGCCAACCGTTAAGGCTGCTGCTGCCCAGATAAAAGCGCTTAAAATATTATCTTGTCTTTGACGCGCTTTCTTAAGTTTTACTGTATCAAGCTGAGTCGCTTTAGTGACATTAGACATAGTCATTACCTCGCCTTCTCACGGTTTAGGTATAGAAGGATTGCATTTAAAGACATGATGAAGACCAGCAGTACAACACCTGTCGCGTATAGTGCGTTTGCGTGAATGCCACTTGCGTAAGACATTTCAATCGCAATGTTTGCCGTTAGAGTACGAGCAGAATCTAAGATGCCTTCTGGCATCGCAGGCGCGTTACCCATCACCATGATGATCGCCATGGTTTCACCTAACGCTCGGCCGATACCTAGAATCACACCAGTCATGATTCCAGAACGAGCCGCAGGCACTAACAATTTGAAAATGGTAAAGATTTTTGATGCGCCCAACGCCAAAGAGCCTTCTTTGTACGTTCTTGGCACAGCACGAATCGAGGTTTCCGAAACAGTAATTACTGTCGGTAAGATCATCACACCCAGTACAATAATACCGGCTAGAATCGTGTTACCAGCAGGAACTTGGAACACGTTCTGAATCAATGGAACGATAATTACCAAACCAAAGAAGCCATAAACCACCGAAGGAATACCCGCCAGCAACTCAACAGCTGGACGAATAATATCGGCTAAACGCTTAGGCGCGATTTCCGCAATAAAGATTGCTGTAAGTACACCTACAGGTACACCTACAACCACTGCCCCTAGGGTTGAAACCACAGAAGCAACAATCATAGTTGCAACACCGTAAAGCGCAGGTGGTAACCAGTTTTGGCCAAGGACAATTCCTGAAACGCCAGCTTCTTGGAAGGCAGGAATACTTTCTTTAACAATGAAGTAAGCAATAACGGCTAACGAAACAATGCCAATTACAGCACTGGTTAAAAACAAGCCGTGAAAGATACGTTCTTTCCAGTCAACACGTTTCTTAGCACGTAGGCCGCGCTTAAGCGATGACGTGTTGCTATTAGTAAGCTTTTCACTATTCGTTGCGATGGTCATATTTTAAGTCTCAAATGTCGAGCTGCGAATACATCAAACTGAGTCACAACCGTTCAAAATGGGATAGAAAAGGCTCAGCCCCAAATGGTGGGCTGAGCAATATTTAGAAGTCTTTCTAGATTAGTTAACTGAGATGTAACCTTTTTTCTCAACAAGCTTTTGAGCTTCGTCAGTTAGCATCCAGTCTAGGAATTTTTGAGTCTCAGTAGATGGCTTGCCTTCTTTGTAAAGTACTAGGAAAGGACGAGCTACTTGGTATGAACCGTTCTTAACGTTGTCTACAGAAGCTGGAGTACCGTTGATGTCAAGCGCGCTTACAGAACCGTCAACTGTACCTAGAGAGATATAGCCGATTGCGTAAGGGTTTGAAGCAACCATAGTTTTTAGTGCACCGTTACCGTTAGCAACTTGAGCGCGCTGAGAGATTGCAGATACTTTCTTGCCAGAGATTTTCATTTTAAGTTTCATGATGTCTTCAAATGCACCACGAGTACCAGAAGCTGTATCACGTGTGATAGCTACGATTGGCTTGTCTGCACCGCCAACGTCTTTCCAGTTTGTTACTTCACCTTTATAGATAGCTGTTACTTGCTCAGCTGTAAGACCTTTTAGGCCGTTCTTAGGGTTTACTACGACAGCGATACCGTCACGAGCAACCACTTCTTCTACTAACGTTGACTCTTTCTCAGAATCTTTAAGGTTACGAGAAGACATACCTAAGTCAGCGCTTCCGTTCTTAGCAGCTTTAACACCTGCAGAAGAACCTGGGCCTTGAACTTCGATAAATACGTTCGAGTTTGTTTTCATGTATGTTTCAGAGAAAACTTCCATCAGTGGAGTTACGCTGCTAGAACCAACTGCTGAAATAGTTTCTTTAGCTGAAGCTGGAGTCACTGTTAGTGCACCTAATAGAGCGATTGCACCGATTACTGTCTTTTTCATCACAATTTCCTTAAGTGGCCTTATTGCCGTTGTGTTTCACTTGAACGGTGCCCACTTTAAAATCCGAATATGACAGTTGTGTTTCACTTAATTGAAGCCTATGTGACAGATAAACTTTACACCTTGCTACTGACCCAATTATCAGTGTTCATTGGGCTCCCACCTTATAAGTGATAACATCCTTGCAACTTTACAGAATAGTAAACGTTTACTTTCTAAGTTTTTCTAATTTTAACATTACAAAATGTAATGGCTTACTAATTGATTTATAGAATATTATCGATAGAATGATAAATTAAAAATTTACACAATAATAATAATCATTCTCATTTATCGACGTTACATAAGAGGGTTTCACATGCGCCAACTACTCAGTGGCTTGTCTATTAAAGTACAGATTCTAGTGCCTGTACTATTTTCCGTTATTCTCCTTGTCGGCGGTGTAACCGTTGGGGGAGAAAATTTAGAGCACGCGTTCGAAGAGGTGTCAGTCGCAACTGAAGACTTGATCCTCCATAAAGAAGAACTCAGTGAAATCGTAGATAACAGCTACGGTATGCGTATCAAAGCGATTTATAGCCTATTCAACCCAGACGATGTAAAAACTTTAGTGCAGACTCTGTCGCAAAAACAGACTGACAATATTCGATTGCTCAACTCGATCGATACGGTCCCTGGCATGCAAGACGAAGTTCAAGCAATGCGCAGAGCCATGAATCATTATGTGGATTTCTCACGTAACACCATGCTGCCTCTACTCAACATTAAACACCACGAGCAGTACCCTGCTCCTGATTTTGAATCCCAGTATCAAGCCGCTTCTGCCCAGTACCGCAATGCAGGTAATGAAATGGTAAAAGCCATCAACAACCTGTCGAAAGAGCTTAACCGCATCGCGATCGATAATGTTGAAGTCAACGGCCAGAAACACAGCTCGACACTGTCTTCAGCGACCATTGGTTTACTGATCGTTCTTTCTATTGCGCTACTGAGCAGCTGGTTGCTGGCTGGAGTGATCGTTAAACCGATTCGTAACTTACAGCAAACGATGCGTGAAGTTGCGAAAGGTAACCTGCTCGTTAAAGCGGATGAAGACGGTAAAAATGAAGTATCAGAGCTGGCTCAAGACATAAACAGCACAGTTTCCCAACTGCGTGAAACCGTAGAATCTTTAATGCGAATCAGTGTTGAAGTGGCATCTGCATCCACTGAGCTTGCAGCGGTCATGACTCAATCGAGCGTCAACTCAGATCAAGAGAAACAAGAAGTCGAGCAAGTGGCTTCGGCGGTGAACCAGCTAGAAAGTACCGCTACACACGTCAACGAGAATGCAGTGAGCGCAGATACCGCGTCTAAACAAGCCGATTCAATGACAGCTCGCAGCCTAGAGCTATTCACTCAAAGCAACCAAGCAAATGAAAAGATGGCGGTTCAACTGAGCGACGCTGCTCATGTGGTTGGCAATCTAAAACAGCAGTCTGAGAAGATTGGTAATGTCATCGAAGTGATTCAAAGCATTTCAGAGCAAACCAATCTTCTTGCTCTCAATGCCGCAATTGAAGCAGCACGTGCCGGTGAAAGCGGCCGAGGCTTCGCAGTCGTTGCCGATGAAGTTCGTATGCTAGCAGCACGCACTCAAGATTCGACCAAAGAAATTCAAGCGATCATCGAAGGCTTACAAACCCAGTCTGGTACGGCAAATGAAAGCATGAGCAATTCTTTAGAAATGCTGCACCAAAATCAGCAACTGGCTAACGAAGTGAACGAAGCACTGTCTGGCATTGCAAATTCAATGAACGATATGACAGAGATAAACACTCAAGTTGCATCCGCGGCGGAAGAACAAAGCCAAGTAACGTCAGACATTAATCGCAACATTACCAACATTTATGAATTAGTGAGCCAAAACGTTACCGGCATTACTCAAGCAGCCGCCGCTAGCCACGAGCTTTCGGACCTAGCGGAACGTCAAAAACAGCAGTTAAACTACTTTAAGGTTTAATGTGACGATCAGATTTGAGCTTTCAAATTAGTTCTGAAAACTAAAAGGCCGCGGAATATATCCGCGGCCTTTTTTATGCGAATTACCTTAGCTATGGTGTGGTATTCGGTTCAGCAACGAGCAGCACACTAAAATCATATTGTGCAGCGTTGTACTGATACACTTCAGCATTAATAGTGTCGAATACCATTACATTACTTCCATCACCTGCTGATGTGCTCGACCATAAGTAGGCCTTATAATCCCCTTGTTCAAAATTGAACGTATCACCGAATGCCTTCGAGCTCAGAGCGGGAGCGTAACAAGCAACTTCTTTTAGTGATGCTAGCTCTTTAATATTTGGCATTCTCCAACGCTCTACACCCGCAAACTGATGCAGTTCATGGTTACCATCAACATCATTAACAGAATCAATCATCGTCAAGGCACTTTGCCAAAAGTATCGGTCTGCTTCTCCAGTACATGTCTTCGAAGACGTATTCCATGTCTTACCGACCTGACAACGCATCCACGTTAGTCCCGTAAGCATATCGGTAACCGTTCCATTATCATGAGCGAAATAGCGAGTATTCGATGCCGTTTTAGAAATATCTACACTGCATTCTTGAGCGAAGACAGCAGTAGATAACAACGTAAGTAGAGTTGCTGATATTAGCTTTTTCATGATTATTGACCTTGTAGTGAAACTAAGCGAGCTGGGAACTGGTACGAATCGTCATAACTTGCGGCATCAACTGCATCCGTATAAATTTCAATATTGCCAATGGTGCCTCGGTTAGAGCCAAGCATACCTAGTTGGTTGTAGTACACCGCCCCTTCAGTTATGTAAGGAGAGTAATTATTGAAGTTAATGGCTTTGCTCCATACCGTTCCATACTCAGTGTATTCACTGCCGATCGTTTGATGAGGGAAGTACTTATGGCTAAGACCATAAACGACGCCACTCTCATGCTTCTCTGTTTCACCAAAATCAATAATATTGTAAAGCTCATGTAAGCTTGGTAAGCGCCAGTCTGACTTACCACATAAGTTCAATCCATTGATATGATTAATGTAATCCTGCGTTGAACACACTTCATCTCCGCTCGTTTTACACGTCGCCATATCCAAGTCTTTCGAAAACGGAGTGACTTCATTTGGGATTTCCAATGCTAAAATACGGTCTTTATGCTGGACGGAAGACTCATCATTTTTCTTCACTTCCCACATCAACCCGCTTCGTTGATCCAGTACGCATGACCAGTCCGCCGCTGAATCCTCTAGAGCGTTACCTGCATTATCAAGTTTTACGAACTTAAAACCTTTTCCAGTGTTCGCATCTACATCACTCTTATCAAAGCCATATTCAGCATCTTGGCCTGGGAAACTCGCGGGTGATTCAGCCACATCTTCACTGTCAGTCGCATCCGTGAAATAGAGTTGCACCCCTGTATCATTAAGAGCAGTTGCGGCTTTGGTTTTTTCCTCTACTTCTTCTAAGAAGGTATTAATTTCACTTTCCGTTAGCTGACCATTCGTAAAATCAGCACTACTTTCATCAAACGTCGCACTTACCTGAGCCAACATATAAGCTCGATTGGTAACATCGATCACCTTAATTGTAGACACCACATTTTGCTCTAAATCAGCCAACTCAGTCGCCTGAAGGTTATCTTGAATGTCGCCGCTAATCGTAATGTTTTTCGATTCTAATTGCGATTTCAGTTTGGTGTTCGCTTGAGCGATCGTTAGGCCATCCGCCATATAACCAGCAAGTAAAGAGCTCACCCCATTAATGTCATTTCCGCTCGTTTTCAAGATACCAGGCGCGGCAATGTAAACAGCTGAATTCTGTACACCGCTCATACTCTTCACTGAGACACCAGTGTCTACTTCAGCAAGGATCGGTAGGCTTAAAATACTCTTGTCGGTACTGGTTATCGAAAATTCGCCTTCAGAGTTGGCTTGAACATTGGGCTCATCCGCATCACACGAAAAGCTTTCATTCAAATCAACACAAACTCTGCTATCTAAGGCAACATTCTGAGCGACAACCTTGCCAGAAACGGTATAGGTAGGTGCTGATGTGTCGGAACTGTCCGAGCCACAGCCAGCAAGAGCCAAAGAAATGGCTAAAACGGTTAATTGTGGTTTCATAGTTATTATCTTCTTGGATGTTGTATTACAGGTTTACGAGTTAAAACACGCTGACGAATGGCCAGCAGGAATAGAATCAGTAGTGATGGGAGCGAGTTCGTCCCACCTGAGCTTTCGCTGGTTGACTGGTCTAAATTAGAAGTAGGCTCGGCAGCGGCATCGCCACATTCGTATTGCTCAATAGCGCCGACCGTCCATTGCTTAAGCAGCCCAGAATCTTCAGGAATATAATCCGCTATCTCTAGTCGCCATGTTCCCCAACCGGATTCACCTTTAAACACTTTCATTGCGTCATCATGCGCAACAGTAAAATAGCTATTAAATCCCGATTGCTTAGTAGACTCGTGGCTCAACAGTGTTGCTCTTGTTCCACGAGGGGAAGTCAGAATAACGGTCAAATCGGATAACTGAGGGTGTTCAATATCGAGAAGCACACCGAACTTGTCACCAACGACTAGAGAGCGATCAGCAACCGTAAAATTGAAGCTCTTTAGTCCAACAATGAGTTCATTCTGGTCAGTGGTTCTTGCATCTGGAAGGATGCTATTAACCTGTTTGGTCTCAGATTCAAATGTCGGGATCCCATAGACAATTCCGGTCGAATTGGCCCACTGCTGATATTGTAAAGATGGGTCAAATTGATAATCAGCATCGCTTTCTAACTCCAATGCTTGACCGCATATCTTCCCTTCTGGCAACTGAATCTCGACTTCCAATTGGTCGAACTTAGCGTTTGAAAATGGATACTGCTCTCCATCGACTGACAGATGGCCGTTCACCGATGCTTGACGCCCAGTCGGGTATAGGTTCACTGAGACAGCTTGCTCGGGATGAAGATACTTACTCTCTATTTCCAACGAAAACGGTTCTACCAACAATCCATGAAGCGAGAACTTCTCTCGTAAAATGTCGGCATACGCTCTATTGGGATACAGTTTCTCAGCGACAAACAACATATTCTGCGCAAGATCATGCATTTTTAGGCCACGACCTAACCCATACATTGATTCCAATACAATCGTATCGAATTCTTCAAACGCCGAGCCTTGGTAGCGGTTAACCCCTTCTTTTAAAGATTGGAACAAAGGTGTGGACCACAACTCATCGCCTAACTCACCCGCCACGCTTTCGTGGGCTCGATACTCAGATTGCTGGAGATAACGAGCTCTTTGGTTCCATAAACTGCGCGTTCCTTTTTTCGTGCCAAAATAGCCATCCCAGTTAAAGACGGTGTCTATTTCAAATTCCTGTCCCGTTGTTTTAGCGTCTAGATATTGGGTTCGATAGCTGTAAGTTCCTGCCCAATAATCACCTAGGCCTTCACCTATCGCTCCGGTATGGCCGTAAGCCCAATCTTTAACGATGTGGTAATGGATTCCATGGCCAAGTTCATGCAATACAACATCCGCATCCAGCGCATCTGGGGATCCTCCCCCTACACCGAACACCGCTAATTTGGGCCCCAGATAATACGAAGAGTTGTTTGCAGATAACCCGCGGCCATCAAAGTGAATAGGGCTATCAAAGAATGAAAAACCTAAATCTTTGATGTAGCGAACAGAGTGGTCGAGGTGCGTAAATGCCATTAACTGAGCAAAAGATGGATCTTGCCACTCCACCGATTTGATTTCTTCTAAGCTACTGAACGTGGTAACGCCTTCTGCAGGCAGAAAAGCACTACTATCGCGATTGGTGATTTCCCCTGTTTGCTCATCAAGCGAATAAAGTGCGATGGCATCCACCTGCGTCACATGCTCATTCGACAAATAGTAATTAGCACCGGATTTCAAAAGCTCGACAGGCTTTGTTATGTAACTCGGGGAGTTCGCATACTGAGACAGATCAGTCATTAATGATTCTGGTGCCGCCTCTCCATGCATGGTCCTTAAATCGGGGTTAAAAATGTTAACCTCTGCCGACACTAGTTCACCTGCCGATAAACTTGGAGGCAGTTCTCCTTCTAGCAAACGAGGGGCTTCAAGTTCAGATGCCACAGTGGCAACTCCATTTCTCAGCACGGTATCGACAAGGCTTTTGTAGACACGCGTGACAGAGCCATCTTGGCTCGTACTCACGACCATAGTGCGTTGAGGCATGTACTCACCGCCAACCAAGACATCAAAGCTATAGTGTGTACCTAGCTTAGACTCGGTTTGATAGCGAAAGCGGTAACTCCCTACTTCAGAGTACGCTTGATCTAAGTAAGACAAAGCTTCTTGCTGGTTGGTGACGGTGATGTTGGCTGATGGGTAGTCCCATTCTCCGGCCATACTTTGGCTAGAGAATGCAGCTCCAATACAAATCAGCGCGATATGTGAAGACAAATTCATAATCATCGCCCTAGAACTCATATTTAGCGTTAACAGTAAAGTAACGGCCAGGTTCGGTTGAATAGCCCTTAGCGTCGTCGCTGATGCCACCTACGTCTTGATAACGAATGTAGTTTTTGTCCAGTAAGTTCACTACGTTAGCGCTGATATCTAAGCCGCCATTAAACGCGTAGCTAATGCCTAGGTCTATGGTTGCCCAGCCGCTAGTTGTCGCACATTCAGTCGCCAAACCAATGTCAGTCGCACACTCTGGAACGCGATCCATCGCTTGCGCCCAATTCACCATTGAATAAGCAGAAAAGCTTTCATTGTCATATGTAAGTTCTACGTTGCCTTCCCATGGCGTTAGCGTTCTTACGTAATTCCCTTCCCCGTCTTTTCCATCAACGTAACCCGCTTTAGCGTTCAATCCCCAGTTTTGCGTAAGCTGGTGTGCAACCGACAACTCGATGCCATAGGTCTCGACTCCATTTATGTTTTGGTACTGCTTGAGGTACAGCCCTTGCGCATTCATCCCAACTTGTTTGATATCGATAAAGTTTTCAAACTTTTGGAAAAACACAGCGGTATAAAACTGAGTCGTGCCGTTATCAAACTTACTACCGAGCTCAATCGAATCACTGGTTTCCGCTTCGAGATCCATATTAGGAATAATCAGGAAAGGCGTAAGGGGAACAAAGTCATGATTGTTATAGCCATACGCTTTATCGTAGGCTGGCGCGCGGTAACCGTGGTTATACGAAACGTAGGTGTTAAGAGAGTCCGTCCAGTAATACGCTGCAGATAAGCTTGGAGACAGTTCGCTGCTGTTCATGTCTTTTACTTCGTATCCTTCAATCTCTTTATCTTGATCGGGCTGTAGACTGTGGATATCGAAACGTAGTGCACCAGAAAGTGTCCATTCTTGTAGCTCGATCATGTCACTGATATAACTGCCGAAGCTGTATTCGCGAGCAGGGGCAAAAGGTTTCTTATTTTCATCAACCACACCGTTCCAATCCATTGTCACGGTATTACTAGGGCGCTCATATCGGCTAGTCGTAGCACTGAAGCCATAAGCGAATTCATGACTTAGCCCAAACCAATTTGCACTTCCTAAAAAGTCGAAATCAGAGCCCATTAACTCGTCGTGAAAGTCTCGTTGTTCAATGGTACGACGAAGCCTTAATTGGTTATTTTCCTCACGCCACATTAATCGATTGGTATTCTCTAAGGTCTGTGTATCCCTCATGTATACCGTGGCATCGAGCTCATTAAACCAAGCACTGTCAGATTCATATTCCACTCCCAGGAGCACACCGAACTGCTCGGTTGTTTCATACTCATCAAAAGTGTCGATATTCCAAATACCATCCTTTTGAATCGAGGCCGAACCTTCTTCTCTGTCTTGTTCGTTCTTAAAGTAGTCCAACTTAGCTTTGAGCATTAAAGCGTCTGACCAATAATGATTGACGGTATAAGTGCCACTCATACCTTTCACTTCACGGATGTATAAATCTTGATCGAAGTTTCGGGTTTCTTCGCCAGTCCAGTAAGCGACATTAATCAAGCTCTCAGTATCGCCAGCGCGAAACGCAAGATTGCTTGCTCCTTTATATTTGTTACTGATCCCGGAATAAGTACCAGACACATCACTATAGAAATCTTTACCTTGTAAAAAGTCTTCTGGTCGCTTGGTCTCAATAATTACGACACCACCGATGGCTCCCGAGCCATGCAGCGACGAACTCGCTCCTTTAACGACCTCAATAGATTTAACGTTCGATAGATCAAAAGAGTTGCGGCCAACCTTATCGTTGATATCAGATGCACCGAAGCCATCAGAAGACTTCACGCCATCTTTTACGATTGCGATACGGTTGCCAGTCATGCCTCGAATCGTGATATTTTGCGGTCTACCTGCGCCTCCGGTAACACTGACTCCAGGCTCTCCTTTTAACGAATCGTAAAGCTCTGTTGCGCCCTTTTTCTCAAGCGTTTCTCCATCAATTACAGCGATTGAACCCGCGACTTCAGACAGTGGTTGCTCTATTTTATTGGCGGTAACGACCACCTCTTCAAACTGAGAAACCTCAGATTTTGCGTGCACAAAGTTGGCAGCAAGTACACTGAGTACTGCCGCTGAGATAGGTGAAAGCTTCATTTACTGCTCCGCTTTAAGCTCTTGCTGGATAAGTGATAAGAAAAAGGCGTATTCGAACGCTTGTTGAGACAAAGATTGCCTTCGGTCTGTTGAGTGACCTTGATTAAAGTTCGTCATCAGTAAATACGGACCATGACCAGTACTGACTGAACGTAATTTTTCGTAGAATTTCGCGCCTTCCCAGTAAGGAACTCGGCGATCGTTAAGCCCGACTTGAACTAGCACGGGAGGATAGGATTGGCTGGTGAGATTCAGGTACGGATCATACTTTTTCATGATCTCACGTTCTGCATGCTTATTTGGGTTGCCCCACTCACTATACTGCTGAGCCGTTAACGGTAAGTCGCTGTCAGACATGCTATTAACTACGTCGACAAATGGAACTTTAAGCACAGCGCCACTAAACGCCGTCGGCTTTTGGTTGAGCGCAGCCGCCACCAAAGTGCCACCCGCACTCGCGCCCATCGCAAAGATTGGTCGTTGCCCATGCTTAAACGTCTTCAGTATTTCGGCAGCTTTGATGAAATCCGATATGCCTTTTTGCTTATTCAGCCCTTTGCCCGCTTGATACCATCGTTCGCCTTCAAAACCGCCACCTCGTACATGAGCGATCGCATAGATCATTCCCTGGTCCAATAGACTCGTGATCTGAGGCATAAAGTAAGGCTTCATCGTCACGCCATACGCTCCATACCCATAAAGGAGCACAGGGCTAGTGCTGTTCAGTCGGTCTTTACGGTAAGCCAAGGTTACCGGCACCAATTGATCGCCACTACTCACCATAACTTGTTCTGTGTGATACAAGCTCGCCTGATAGTTCGGATATTGATCTTGAGAATACAGCGCTCGTGACAAAGACTTCGCATCAACCGCTTCCCACTTAGCAGGTTGCGTCATCGACATACTACGGATATGAAGCTTATTACTTTGGAAATCCCCTACAACACTTAGCCACGCCACTTGGCCAGATTCGGCCAATGCTATCGTGCGACGGCTTTGTCCTTGATTGTCAAAGAAATGAAGGTTTTGCAAAGCGCCATTTTGAGTGAGAACCACAGCCCCAGACTCAAACAAATAAAAGTTAGTGATACGCTCGTCGTTTTCAGCATTTAGCAATGGCAGCCATTCAGGCTTCTGAGCAACCAAATCTACGGCAACGCGATATAGGTTGAAGTTAGGATTCTGATGATTACTGTTAATGTAAAACGTTGAGCCTACTTTATCTAAATAGTATTCGACGCCTTGCTTCCTCTCAGAAACTGGCGCAGAAAGCTCACCTGATGCTAGGTTCAATAAACGCTGCTCACTGCTGCTATCACTGTTGGATTGCACAACTGCAAACTGTTTGTCGCTTGTTAGGTAGCTGGAAACCAACCACGCAGATTCGAGCTCCTGATAAAGCACTTTTTCCGCTTGCGTCGCTAACATTACTTGATGGACAGCAAACGGGCGAGACGTATCCGCTTCCTGTTTAACTAAGAATAGCGACTGTTCATCTTGAGACCACAAGATAGAGGGTTCAACGCGTTCCGCTATCGATTGAAGCTTGCCCGTTTTAAGATCAACGATGCTCACTTGATACTGCTCCGAACCCGTCAAGTCCTCAGCAATGGCTAACTGAGTTCGTGAGGCATTAAGCGCCCATGACCCAAGCTGATAATAATCAAACTGCGCAGCACGCTGTTCAATATTGAACAGCTCCAACTCATCGCCCCCGCCAATGTTACGTTGCAAGAGCGTACGCTCACCTTTGCGGGTTTGAATTGTGTATTCGTAGCCGCTAATTTCTCGCCAAGGCTTTTGCGATCGTAAAGGACGATTGCGCTGCCATTCTGCTAGCAACGAATCAATTTGAGGTTTAATTTTGGCTTGATATTGATGTGTAGATTGGTTTTGTTCTTTTAGGTAGTTCAGTACCTTAGGTTCAGAACGGCTGTCATCCCTAAGCCATGAGAGTTCATCTGCTGCATTCGCTCCAGAGATAAGCAAAGCAGACACAATTAACGCCTTAAACACTTTCATAAATACAACGAATCCACACTTCAATTTCATAAATCGAGCGTATATTGCACTCAAATGATAATGAGATCAATTATCATTTTCATATTTTAGTGATTTAAGTCGCGATCATTATTTTGCTTAATCAATATTTTACAGTGGAAAATATTACACAGCTGAACCTATTCGGTGGATTAACAGAACCTAGCCGATCATTGGCTAGCCCTGATTCGCTCTAGAGCTTGTACTCTTTTTTGTTGATTAGGTTCGAATGTTTCCGTTCTCAATTGAGCGATTAGATTTTGTTGCTCTGTCTCAGTCAAACTAGAGTCAGATAAAATTGCATTTTGCTCTTGGAAGTAGCCTTCAAGCGTAGAATTAAAATCATTTCTTTGTTGATCTAGAGCCTCTAATCGCTCTGCGCCTTCTTCACCAACCAGTTCGCTACGGCTTAGATATTTTCCCTGCTCATCTAAAGAGTCCGAGTTCGAAAGCTTAGTCAACAGTACTTGATTATGATAACTAGCCTGAACATATTCAGGCTGAGACGCTAACTCCGATTCTAATCGGCTCTGATACTCCTGATCATCTAAACCTTGCTGTTTTAGCATGAGTTTTTGTAGCGCTAAGTCTCGCATTCGATTTTCATGTTCAAACAATATTAGAATCTCTTCTTCTGTAAAAAACTCAGATTGAAGGTCTAAAATCGCTTGGTGCATAGCCTGTAAGGATTCAAGGCTAATTCCGCTAGTATTTTCATAATTATCAATATCTTGCAGAGCATACTTGTAAGACAAATATTTTTCGAAAAGCTGCTCATCAACGATAGAGACACCTCGCTCTTCATTGTAGTCTGCAACGTTTTTTTGAATCTCTTCAATGCTAAGTTCAACCGTTCCAGACACTAAATACGCCATTGTATCTTGCACCGAAGCGGTATCGAGCTCAGTGTCTTGCTGCGAAGCGGCTTTCACTGAAAGCTCTTGGTTTTGAGGCATTTCTTGTTGATCGGTGAAATAGTAAAAGACCGCACCAGCACTCACCGAGGCAATCATTAATGTAAATAGTGCGGTCTTTTTCATAGTCTCGTCCTTGTTTCCCTACAAGCCAGCTAGCTTTAAGCGATTCGCATGCTGACGGTAAAGTGTGACTGGATCAGTTTCAAATAGATGATGGATACCCAACAAGCCATTGATTTCATCCAAGTGGTTCATCTTGTAATCGTCACCAATCACTTTTCCTAGATGAGCGCTACAAACGCCAACTAAACCATCACTTGGACCTTCAAACGCCAAACCAAGAATAGTCATGGCACCATCGGTCGGATCAAGAAGGTTAGTAAAAGTGGAAGATCCAGTCCAAGAGTAGTAATACACTCCATTAGCCGCTTGCCATTCACCATCTCCACACTCCGATGTTGGGACACCTTCTGGGTAATATTGATTAAACGCCAATGAACCTTCAGTAGTAAGCGCATCCAACGATGCAAGTGCGTCTTGCTCCAAATCACTACCACCAGAAAGCAGATTGATCAATGTGGTTAGGCCGTCCGCTAATTTAACGGCGATCGCTTCGGTTAACGATCCCTCTTCAACATTGCCGCGAACTAAATCAGCAACTTTAGAGCCTTTGTGAACGCCACCGATGCTCGTCACTGAAGCGACAAGTTCAGGCCTTACTGAAGCGACGTATCGAGCTGTTGGGCCACCATGACTGTGTCCAACTAGATTGACTTTTTCTGCGCCAGTAGCGGCCAAAAGTGTTTCCACTTGCGCCAATAATTGCTCGCCGCGCAGTTCAGAACTGTTAGTCGCTGATACTTGCGCTACATACACGCTCGCGCCATCTTTGGTCAGCGTTTCAGGAACACCATAGAAGTAATCCATGCCTGCCAACGTATCAAAACCAAATAGGCCATGAACCAACACGATAGGATATTTTGTTTCTGTATAGCCACTTTGTTCTAGTGCTGATGCGCTTGTCCCCGCTATTGCACTTAAACTCGACATACATAATGCCGCCATAAGAAGTATCTTTTTCAACGTTCTTTTCCTTAAACAGATTAGACCTCGGATGAGATAAAACCCTAGAAGAAGAAATCGAAAAGGAAAAATGTATAGATCAGGATTCGTGATGATGATTTCATATTCAACAGAACTATTGAACGTAATTATTCTCAGAGGCTAATTTAGACTTAACTTATTAATTTTTATTGATATTTTAGCGTTTAAAACACGAGTGAGATTACAATTAAAAAAGCGCTTCAACGAATGAAGCGCTGTTTAGATAAAGAAATACTATTGAGTGTATGGTGAACGTTGTGGTTCTTCTTCAACATAATCGACAAAGGTTTGTTGCCCTAACTTTGCCATCGCATCTAAATCAGAAGCCACCAATACGACCCGTCGGCTTGGCATATGATCCACTATTTCGATCTTTTGCTCAGACAAATACCCTAAGACTTGTGGCTCATTACCTTTATGGTATTTCACATAATATCGGCCAGTGGCATTTTCCACCTCTTGGCTAAGCTCCCCGTCCAGAATGACTTTTTCTGAGCTCGCGTTGGTGTTGATCCCATAAATGGCGACCAAGGTTAGCCCAAACGCAACCAAAGACTTATACACTAATTTGAATTTCATACTGTTACTCTCTATTGAAAGTTCAAGCCCCAGCTAACTAACTTACCGGTATCCTGATTAGCGCTATCCACAACACTCAACACCCATTCACCTTGAGCTTCAAAGCCAGTGAAATCGACATTGTAAGAAGTATTCAAGTTAGCAGAAGAACCGCCAGTATTGTTATGAAGTACGGCTTCTCCACCCGTTGGCGATGTAACGGTTATCTTAAGATCGCCAATGTAAGTATGCTCAATATTCAAATCGATCGAGACTTGCCCAGCATCGCCAGTGCGTGAAACCGAGATAAGGCTTGTTGCACCTACCGTGGAGTTATCTGGGATCACAACGCTATCATTATTAACGTAGTTTGCTGGACCGCCCGTATTACCACCCGTTGAACTTCCGTCATGAGTCGCCACTAAGGTTGCACCTTCATACGCTGCGTAGCCATACACTAGTACTTGGTACTGACCGGATTGCGCGTTGTTGATCACGCATTCTTCACCATTACCACCAGCCCAAGAACGGCAATCGTAACTGCTTGTTGTTGGCTCACCATTCAATTTCACGTACATGTCCGCGTCACCTGTACCGCCAGACAGCTTAAATGTTGCTGTCGTCGCATCAGCTGGTACGTCAAACGTGTAAATAGTGCTTGAACGCAAGCTACCTGAAACAGGAGATTTATCCACGCCATTCACTAGTACTAAATCAGTGTTACCACCATCAGGGCCGTTACAACCTGCATCTAAGTACTCTTTTGCAGCGTTCGTGTTGATCAAACCATAACCTGTTCGGTCATCACGCCCAGCAACATCAATATCCGTTGCTGTCGCTTTCAAAGCAGAACGAACCTGAGCTGCACTACACTGTGGATGGTAGCTCCACACCAAAGCGGCTACGCCCGCCGCATGCGGTGTCGCCATTGATGTTCCATTGTAGTATTCGTAATCTTCGCCTGTAGTCGTTGAAACGGTTACAGGTTGACCTACAGCATTCGCAATTTCTAAGCCTAGCTCTCGATCAACAGTTACAGAAACCATTGAGTAGCGGTCGTTATCGTCCAATACGAATGGGTTTTGCAAGCCTGACAACGCTTCATTACTGTAAACAATCGCTGCTTTAGCACCCGCATCATAACAAGCTTTTACCGGATCTATTTCAGGTCGGTAACCTGTTCGTTGGTTTTCGATTCGCTCAGTCACACAGACTTTCTCGCTCATATCGCCACAGCTGTATGAGTTTGAGGAAATATCACAAGTCGCAATCTCGGCAGTAACGGACCCAGCGACAGGGCTCGATTGATAGCTGCCGCTTCCATCCAGTGTTTTACGGTTATGTGGCACAACACCGCGCTCAAAGTAGCTCACACCATTTAGGTTAATATCAGAAAGAACGCCCTCTCCGACAGTTACCGTTGAAAGCACCGCTACACCTGGCGCCGCCACTTCGACCTGATCGGTAGCTTGCGAAAATGCAGCATGATGATTTTGATTATCCGTTGCCGCAATCGACATCACTGAGTCGTAAGAAGCTGGATAGCTATGCGCCGTATTTCCTGAGTTACCCGCTGCGGCAATCAGTAATACACCATTGTCGTATTGCTCTTGCAGAGCATCTCTTTCTGTTCTGCTCGACTGGCTACCACCTAAGCTCATGTTAACGACATTTGCGCCATTTTGAGCACAGGTATCAATTGCTTTCACTAAGCTAGAAGAGTATCCCCAGCCAGATTCATTGAATACTTTGACAATGTGCAGGTTCACATTCTGATTTGCCATTACACCGACCACGCCTTCGCCATTCGCGACGGCTGCAATCGTACCCGCTACGTGTGTCCCGTGAGCATTGTTATTCCCAGGGTTACTCCACTGGCCCGTTCCGCTGTCATTGGTACCATCAACACGGTTACCACTTAGATCGTTATGCGTTAAGTCGTAACCTGAATCAATAATACAGACGGTTCGATTTCCGGTATTTTCATCGGTCAAGTTGGCCACATTAATAGCGCCTTGTCCCCACGGCGTAGTTTCACTTAACAAGAAACGCGGTGGATCCACTTCGATGTATTCAACATCAGAGTTTTGCTTCAGGCTCGCTAAGTCTTCCGATTCTAGTTCAACGCTGTAGATGGCTCCTGCGCCAAGCTTCTCGACATTCCCAGCATTCACTCGATCAAGTACTGACTCTTGTACCATCCTAGCGCCCCAAAATGGATTTAACCCCATTGTTGAAGGGACATTAGAGCCCGAATCTTTAAATTTCACCATGTATTTTACAGGCAAGCTGCTTTCATCCACTTGTAGTAATGGAGCAGCCTGGCCGCTTGTCGCCACTGACAATACAGATGCTAAAACACTAAGTTTCAGTAACTGTTTGTTTTTATTATTTGTATTTTTCATTTGCTCTTTTTCCTTGTAGGAGCGTTGTTTATTCACTACTGATAACTGATTAGTCATTTAGCCAATCGAGTTAACAGGAAACGAGCTATAGATCTTATGAATTTGATTATCAATTTTATAAAAAATAAAACTCAACCAATTGCACATCAAATCACAACTAAAACACCATTAGTTAACAACAAATAAACTTAAACTTTATCTTATAAAGCAATAGCTTATATTTATTTTATAAATTTAAAGTCATTTATTTTGAATAATTACTCTATTGCATATTTATGATAGAAATACCAATAAAGGTAAAAGTTTGATCTTTGTACCAGTTAAAGAACGATGTGAATTTAAATATATTGACAGCTCAGCATTGAAGGAGGATATAGGTCTGACCAGTGATTGATAAATCGCATCAATGACTGGTTGTTTGAATAGTCACTTACTCTAATTAATAAGAATATCCTATGAAAAAAACGACGTTACTTCTTGGCTTGATGATGCCATTTTTCGCGAGTGCAGCAGAAGATGTGCCTCTCACCCCTGAAGCCATTACTTCAGCCCAAGTGATGGCCACTCAAAACTCTGAAACCTATTCTTATGTCCGCTGCTGGTATAGAACTGACGCCAGCCATGATTCACCAGCCACAGATTGGGAGTGGGCAAGAAAGGACAACGGCGATTACTACACAGTAAATGGGTATTGGTGGTCTTCAGTCTCATTCAAGAACATGTTTTACAGCGACGCGCCACAAAGCGAAATCAAACAGCGATGTGAACAAACCCTAGATTTATCTCACGACACCGCTGACATCACTTATTTTGCTGCTGACAATCGATTTTCATACAACCATTCAATCTGGACAAACGACGTCCCACTTCAACCGAATGGCATCAATCGTATTGTCGCTTTTGGTGATAGCCTGTCAGACACTGGTAATCTATTTAACGGTTCGCAATGGATCTTTCCTAACCCGAACTCATGGTTTCTTGGGCACTTTTCTAACGGGTTAGTGTGGACTGAATATTTAGCGAACGCCAAAGATGTGCCTTTATATAACTGGGCAGTTGGCGGAGCAGCTGGCACAAATCAATATGTCGCGCTAACGGGTATTTATGATCAAGTAACGTCTTACTTGACCTACATGAAAATGGCGAAGAACTATCGTCCAGAAAATAGCTTGTTTACCTTAGAGTTCGGCTTGAACGATTTTATGAATTACAACCGTGAAGTATCAGACGTCAAAGCTGACTTCAGCAGCGCACTAATCCGACTCACTGATTCTGGCGCCGAAAACATCTTACTCTTCACCTTGCCAGACGCGACTAAAGCGCCACAGTTTAAATACTCAACAGATGAAGAAATCGTCAAGGTCCGTGCTAAAATCATGGAGTTTAATCAATACATTAAAGAGCAAGCGACCTACTATCAAAACAAAGGTAAAAACGTCATCTTATTTGATGCAAGTGCGCTTTTCGCGAGCATCACAGATTCACCTCAGCAGCATGGGTTTAGAAATGCGAGCGATGCATGTTTAAATATCCAACGCAGCTCTTCACTCGATTATTTGTATAGCCATAGTTTAACCAACGACTGTGCTTCCTATGGTTCAGACAGCTATGTGTTCTGGGGAGTCACCCACCCAACGACAGCCACACATAAGTACATCGCAGATAACATCTTGCAGAACTCGTTCTCTACATTTACGTTCCAGTAACGCAGACAGTTAGCGGTTCACCAAGCTTTAGGTACAAAAAAACCGCCAATATTGGCGGTTTTTTTCAATGCGGTGATCGTTACTCGTCATCCACTTTCGGTGCAACTTTCTTCTTAGGAACAAAGACGCTGTCACCCACAGCCACATTGTTGTGGAAGCTCTTATCACGTTTAACTGGTTTCTTCGGTGTTTTCTTCGCATGAGGCTTATTCGCCTTTTTAGCTGGACCACCTTTTTTGAACGCCGGTTTACGTGGCTTAATGCCTTTAAACTTACCTTTTAAACCTTCTAATACAGAAAAGTTAAGGTCTTGTTGTAAGTAAGTCTCTACACGCTTAAAGCTATCCCAATCTTTAGGGCCAACTAGTGAAATTGCATCACCTTTGTTACCCGCACGGCCAGTACGGCCTACACGGTGCACATACTCTTCAGTATGTTTTGGCATATCAAAATTGATTACATGACTTACGTTTGGAATATCGATACCACGTGACGCAACGTCCGTCGTCACTAGGATTTTATACACCGCACGCTCAAACTGGCTCATGATCGCATTACGCTGAGTTTGGTTTAAGTTACCACTTAACGCGACCGCTTTAAGCTTCTTCTCATTTAGCTTTTCAGTTAAACGATCGGTATCTGAACGGGTTGCCGTGAAGATCATTACCTGACGGTAATCTGCTTCTTCAATGATGCGATCTAAAATTGCTTCTTTATGATCTAAGTGATCACAAAGGTAGAATTTTTGCGTAATGTCTTTGTGCTCTTCATTCGATACACCAATAGAAATACGCTTAGGAGAATCTTGCATTTCAGCCGCGATATCGTTCACTTCTGCGTGATCTAAAGTTGCTGAGAACATCAAGGTTTGACGGCGACGATGTTTCGCTGCACCAGCGATACGACGAAGCTCTGGGGCAAAACCAAGATCAAGCATACGGTCAGCTTCATCTAAAATAAGCGTATCAACGCCATCAAGGAACAAAGAACGATGCTCTAAGTGATCCGCCAAACGGCCTGGTGTTGCAACGATAAAACGTGGGTACTTACGCAGCGCTTTTACTTGGTCGTTGAAGTTCTCACCACCAACAATCAGAGTAGCATCGTAAGATAAACCATTAAGCATGCCACGAAGTTCACCGTACACTTGCTTAGCAAGTTCACGTGTTGGCGCAAGAATCACACCGCGAGGGTCTTTTGCTGAAAAAGCTTTGGTTTTTAGAGCCTTGTGCAACATTGGCAGAACAAACGCTAAGGTTTTTCCTGAACCAGTTTTTGATGAAGCCAATAGATCCTTACCGGCAATGGCAACAGGAACGGCTTGCTGTTGGATCTTAGTCGCTTGTTTGAAATCGAAATGTTTCAAGTTCTTCAGTAAGCGATTATCTAGGCCTAAATCTTTAAAGTGCAAAAGGACTCTCCAGTCTTGTGATTCTATATCGAAAATTATTTAACACGATATGATAACGCGAAACGGGCGAGTATGGGTAGAGATCACATAAAATTAATGTGGTTGTGAAACAATTCACTGACAAGAGAGAACGCTAAACCGCGATAGAAATACGAAAACTGCCACGCAGTCTTGCAATCACAAGGCCTTTCGCACAAATACGATTGGAAGATTCGTAGATATTGCAGCACTTAACAAAAAGCCTCTCAAAAGTGAGACAATCTCCCAATGCCAATTTATTTGCGTCAAGTATTTGCTAAATATGTCGGGCGAAACTATGAGCATTAAATTTTAGTCGCTACAATCATAACTGACGCGACTATATGCTTAAAAATGTATAGCGCTTCTATTGATACTAAATAATCAAGGAGTTCTCATGAACAAAACGTTAATCGCAGCTGCTGCATCAGTATTCATTCTAGCGGGTTGTGCTTCGGGACCTGACGAAGCAACAATGGCAAAAGTGGATGACCTTAACAGCCAACTCGCTCAACTTAAGAGTGACGTAGCTGCGCTTAAGAGTGAACATGCGAATGCTGAAATGAAAGCGAAACAAGCTTCAGACGCAGCAATGGCAGCACAGGAAGAAGCAGCACGTGCGAACGAGCGTATCGATAATATTGCTCAGTCGTACACAAAATAATTAATCGATAATATTGACGTGTAGCGCCTACTATTCAGTAGGCGCTGCTATTTCTACCGGAATACCATTTTGAGCAAAGATAGCTGCTCTCGCTTTCGTGTCCGATAAATTAGCCTCCGCTAACCACCAGCTCAACTCCAACGGAACGTTCAACGATTTTTTCGAACCATCGCTACGAGTCAGCGGCTCATGCGCCTCTATAAACACACTTCTATCGGGCTCAAGTGCAATTTTAATTGGCTCATTGATGATTTTAACCTTTTCGCCTTTTGCCACTTTTTCGAACAACCATTCGATGTCTTTTGGTTCCATACGAATGCAGCCCGCACTGACACGTAAGCCAATCCCAAAATCCTTATTCGTGCCGTGGATCAGGTACTCCCCCGAGCCATACGCCAGCCTTAAGGCATATTCACCCAAAGGATTTTCAGGACCCGCTGGCACCACATCTGGAAGTTCTATGCCTTTTTCAAGATACTCTGCTCGAATAGAGCTTGGAGGCGTCCATGTCGGATTAGGACGCTTTTGACTTATCTTGGTTACCATTTCTGGAGTGTCGCGGCCAACTCGGCCAATACCAACGGGGAATACATGTACTTGATTGAGTTCCGGCTCAAAATAGTACAAACGCAGCTCGGCAAGGTTAATCACTATGCCTTCACGCGCAGTTTGGGGAAGAATGAATTGTGTAGGAATGCTGAGCACATAACCGTCGGCAGGAAGAAAAGGGTCCACACCTTTGTTCGCAGCCATCAACGATAAAAAACCCACATCATACTGCTTGGCTATCTGCGCTAGGGTTTCTCCTTTGCTCACTTCATGATGCTGAATTCGTCCGACTACTCGACTATCGTCTTCCGGCAAATTAAACGTTGCCGCGAATACTGAATGACAAAACACACCAGAGACTAACACCGCGGCTTTAAGCGAGGCTTGAATACGTACTGCGAGCGTTGTCTTACCAAGAAGTGACATAGGTTTCCTTATTGCGCTGTTTCAATAAGTTTAGGTTATCTCTGTTTATTGCCTTCAAGCAACCTTTTGTGTTCTCAAGGCTCTAGCAGGCTAAAGCACAATCCAAATCAGCATCTACTAAATGATGTCCAGCGACAGGAAAATCGATTGCTCAACAAATTTCAACAGAAATAGTTATCAATATAGACTAGTATCTAGATGTTGAGCCAAACTGTGACAAAGCTCTCAAGGAAGGGCTATTTATCTCGCTAATATTGCCTCAACAGAAACAAACAGATTCAACAGAATTGGTAATTTACCTCCTGTTCGGTAAATAACTCTAAAACTTTGGAGAAGTACAATGGCAACCCCTCACATTAATGCACAACCTGGTGATTTCGCAGAAACAGTTCTAATGCCAGGCGACCCGCTTCGTGCAAAATACATCGCAGAAACTTTTCTTGAAGATGTAAAGCAAGTTTGTGATGTTCGTAACATGTTCGGCTACACAGGTACTTACAAAGGCAAGAAGGTCTCTGTAATGGGCCACGGTATGGGTATCCCATCTGCATGTATCTATACTCACGAACTTATCGCTGAGTACGGTGTGAAGAACGTTATCCGTGTAGGTAGCTGTGGTGCTGTACGTGACGACGTAAAACTAATGGACGTTGTTATCGGTATGGGTGCTTCTACTGATTCTAAAGTGAACCGTATTCGTTTCAACGATCACGACTTCGCAGCTATTGCAGACTTCGGTCTTCTAGAAGAAGCAGTAAAACAAGCTCGTACTCAAGAAGTACCAGTGAAAGTAGGTAACGTATTCTCTGCAGACCTTTTCTACACGCCTGAAGCAGACATTTTCGAGAAAATGGAAAAGCTTGGCATTCTAGGTGTAGACATGGAAGCAGCTGGTATCTACGGCGTTGCTGCTGACTTAGACGCTAAAGCGCTAACTATTCTGACTGTTTCTGACCACATCATCCGTGGCGAAAAACTAAGTTCAGAAGAGCGTCAAAAGTCATTCAACGACATGATGAAAGTAGCGTTAGAAACCGCTATCAACATCTAATTGCGTTGAAGAAAAGCACTTCGCAGCCAAGTTCGCTTGGCTGCCCAAATAATCCCGAGGGGGCGATCGTGTCTAACGGCGAACTGCCAAAAGATGCAGAGGGTTTACAACTCAACTTTTGTAAAACATTGGCGTGTGACAACTTTGGATTGAGCGATGCAAAACGGTATGTTTTGCAACATGCGAACCCTAAACGTCCGGCGATGGTTTGTCGTGAATGTGGAGCTTTCCCCCCCTTACTTAACAATCGTGAAGTGTTGAACGAGTTACACCGTTTAAGGCAACTTCACAGTGACGGCCTGCCCGCTTGTCGAAATGACGAGTGTGACAACTTTGGCCTATCAGTTCACACCCATAAACACCTCTATCATGCCTTTGGTTTCAGTGGTGACCGCCAGCGCTATCGCTGCAAAAAATGCCAATCTACCTTCGTAGACAAATGGTCCGGTTCTAATAAAAAGCTTCAATTCCAAGAAAACCTCATGGGCCTATTGTTCATGGGCTATTCTGTACGTGAAATCTGCCGTAAGCTCGAAATTAACCCAAAAACCTTTTACGACCATGTCGATCACATTGCTAGCCGATGCCGACGCAAACTCGCAATGATCGATGCTCGCTGGGTCAATCACGCAGAGCACTACCAATTCGCGTCCCACTACCAACTATTGCAACCCAATAGCAATAATGGTGTGTTGTGGATTGCCACTGGTGAAGCGCATTCTGGCTACATTCTTTGCCAGCACGTGAACTATTCCGGCAATGAAGAGCCGCAAGGCCAGATTGACCATAACCCTTACGATGATGTGGCTCGTTTCGTTTCCCGTGAACACTCTGCTGAAGCCAATATCGACACGCCCGCTCCTTCTTCTAAATTGCGCGAGCGTATTGAGCAGCAATACCAAACCATTCTTGCGAGGGGTAACGTTGAAGACCCAATGGGGAACTTAACGTCATTTACTTATCCTTCGAAGGGTGCGCTTGTCCGCCCACCTTATACGTCTTACGCGCATTTTCTGCATGTTTTAGATATGTGTGAAGAAGGGAAACATGTCTCTATTTATATGCCTCAAGAGCCACTACTTAGGTCTGCGGCATTAAGTGTTTGCCTGCCTCGTATTCAAAGCCAAAATATTGACTTAATGTACGTAGAGGAAGATGAAGGCTGGAATGAAGAGTTGGATTTTGAAAAAGTCGACATCGTGCATATGAGTTGGTGGCGTGACCGTTGGGCGATCGCAAACCAAGGTTCAACTAAGAAAGGCATCTGTTACTTAGCAGGGCAAAAGCCTGCGCCAGAACAATGGTTTAACCAAGCTTCAATCAAACAAACCGAGTTCTATCAGCAGCGTTTCCAGTTGCTGTTCGACAGCTTTATCAATGAGCCTCGCCGTAAATTACGCCCTGGTGGCATCCTTCCTTTACTCGATATTTTCCGAGCTTGGCACAATCTATGCTACCAAGATAAGCAAGGGTTCACAGCGGCACAGCGTTTAGGTGTTACAGAAACACCATTAACGTTGAAACAACTGCTCTCTTAACACTTCGCCGTAGCTTGTGTATCAAGCGTGCACTAAGTGTTTTTGCAGTTCCAAAGCCATAATGTGAATTAGTACTATATAATTAACAAATAAATACGAGCTCTGATCGTTACTGTGATAATAAATAGTGCTTATCCTTGATCTCACACATATAATGATTGTGTTATCAATATGTTCGGTAATTATGGAAAGACGAATTGGACAAAAACCAGTACCTTCTTGAAACAGAATTGGAGCAATTAAAGGGTCGAGTCGACTCTGAGCCCCAACCCGTCTTTGAAACAGCTCAGCAATGCTTATTACGTGCTGAGCAAATTGTCTTTGAAGAAGGTGCCATTCAGGCCTTAATGTTAATGTCCCGCAGTTGCTGGGGACTAATGGACTACCGAAAGGGCCTCAAGTACATTAAAGAAGCCCACTCTCGACAAAGCCGCTTAGACACCGATAACTTTCTTCCTGAAATTCTTCACCTTCACGCCCTCCAATTTTGGGGCCAAGCCAAATACTACTCCGCTCAACAATTTTGGATTAACGCTCTAGAACAATCAGCTTTAGTCGACGAAGTAGAAATTCAAATCGAATGCTTAATTGGCTTAGGTAACATTTGGCGTATTACTCATGAGTACAAGCTCGCCTGTTCGACACACCAGTTGGCTGTAAAAGTCGCCAATAACACTCGAATTAACTGGCTCGAAGGTAAATCCAGAATCCTCCTCGCATGGGATTACTACTTACTTCAAAACTACGTTGAAATGCTGTCGGTACTAGATGGCGCAGAAGAAGCACTCAAAGGACACAGCGACAAAACGTGGGAGGCCGAAGTCTGGGATTTCCGTGGCCTTGCGTTACTCGGGCTAGAACGCTTAGATGACGCAGAGAAAGCAACCGAACGAGCCCACAGCCTAGCCGTTGAGCACGATTTGGTGTGGATGAAAGCTCACTCATTTATCAGCCGTGCTCGTCTCGAACTTCTTAGAAAGAATCCAAACGAAGCATCTGAGCTGTTGTTAATGGCCGAGCAATCCGCCACCACCTTTGATAACGGTGAATTACTTAGCCAAATTTGTTTCCAGCAATCATTAGTTGCTGAAGAAAACCAAGATTTTGAAGGTGCACTTACCGCATTCAAAAAATACCGCCAGTACTCCACGCAAATGCTACGTGAACAAACCACTCGTGTCGGGCTCGATAAAGCTCGCAGTTCCAAGCGACAATTAGAACAACGCGCAAGAAAGCTGATCAATCGGATCCGTGGTCAACATGAGTACGATCCTGAAAAACACTTTTCTCACGTGGTCTCAGAAACGTATTGGTGGGAGCAGTTGGTGCTTTATAAAACGGAGCTTAAACGTTCCAATCACTGCATCATCATGTTCCAACATGCAGACCCAAGTTACTTAGAAGTGTGTACTGAAATCGCCCATACACTTTGTAATCAAAACGATTTAATTTCGCGGTTGAGCTCTGAGCGTGTGGCTCTGATGCTGGCCGAAAAAGGCGATTCAGCTCAAGAGATCTTCGACACTCTTGAAACCATGTTAAAGATTTACCCATGGCGTCGACGCGGCCTAAAAGGTCAGAAGCCATCAATTTCGCTCAACGACATTTTAACTTTCCCATTTACGCTTGAGCAGTTGGAAGAAAATACAGAAAAGGTACAGCCAGATGGAAGCGCTGCTAAATAAAATTACTGATGCGGGTTTGGACCCTTCGTCGGTATCTGGCGAAGAGGCGATAATCTTTTGGAATCATATTCGCCAACACATTTCGACGACGCCAAAAGAGCGTGCCCATTGTTATATCATCAGTGCCGAGTATCGTGCTGAACTCAAGCAAAACCAAGTCAGCCTAGATGAGCTAAGACTCGCGTTAGATTTACTCACACTACCTGAAGACGTTGAAGATATTCTCACCGTTCGATGCAGCCTAAGTGAACGCTTAGTCGAAGTAGGCGACTATACCGCTGCGCTCAATGAATTCGTCACCTCATCAACTATCGCAGTAGAGCACGGCTACATAGATGAGTACGTATTGGCTGTACTTGGTATGGGCAATTTATGCGATGCATACGGTGACCACAATCGCGCGCTGCGTTACTACCAAAAAATCGACAGTATCGATCATGCTATTAGTAGCCGCTCATTACGCCTTAGATACAAACTGCATACTGCCGCTAGCCTGATCCACCTTAATCGTATCGCCGCTGCAGGCGATCTTCTTCGTGAGTGCGAAGAGCTAAGCATATTGGTCAGCGACAAGCTGCTAACCGCTCAGATTCTGCTGTACCAAGCGAAACTGCTACGTGCTCAAAAAGAGTATCACGAAGCATTGCTGTGCTTGGCCAAAGTGCAATATTCGGCCGGGAGCCTTCAAGCAAGTTGGCTCTCAACCATGATTCGACTGGAGCTTGCACATTGCTTGAATATTGTCGGTAAGCAGCAAATTGCGAGCATGATTTTATCCAGCACCCACAAACGCATTAAGCTTTACTCTTCTCCAGTATTAGCCAAGCGTTTTTATGACTCACTCAGTACAGTATGCACAGGCCAAGGTCGCTTCAAAGAGGCTCTTTCTTACGAGAAAAAAGGCTACCGCATTGAAACGGACTTAATGAAGCAGATCCCTATTAGTGAATTGGGTGCGAGCCAACTACGTCGATTATCTCGCTTTGAATTGCAGCTTAAATTAATCTTGTCCGAGCAAGAAAATAAAGAGCTGAAAGAAACCACGGAGCAACATAAAAATACTGTGGCTCAACTACAGCAGGATGTCTTTACCGACCCGCTGACTAGCCTACACAATCGCCGTTGGCTAGACGTGAAACTGAAAGATCTATTGCTTCATGAAACCCCATTTGCCTTAATGGTTGTCGATATAGACCACTTCAAGTCAATCAATGACGAACTCAGCCACCTTGTCGGTGATAAAGCTATTGTTAGCGTTTCTCATGAATTGGCTTCCTATTTTAAATTCCGTGGTGCGTCATGCGTCCGTTTTGGTGGGGAAGAATTCCTGGTGATTCTAGAAAATTCTGATTTACCAAAAGCTGAGCTACATGCTGAAAACTATCGTGAGCGTATTTTCCAATACGGCTGGCGAGAAATTTTAGGAGAACGCGGGTTAACGGTGAGCATAGGTATTACTCTCCACCGAGAAGGAGAGAATACTCAACGCACCTTCTATCGCGCCGACAAAGCACTCTACCGTGCTAAAGCAAACGGTCGTAACCAAGTCTGTACTGAATAAAAAAAGGCGAACATTTAGTTCGCCTTTTTCTTTATAGAAAGAACAAAGAAATCCCGCCTAAGGCCGCTAACGTGCCAATCAAACTCTGTTTCGACACCTTTTCCCCTTTCAATGCGTAGATCACTAAAATAAATACAGGGCTAGTCGCTATCAGCGTTTGCGCTATTGCAGGGTTGGCATTTTTTAACGCGACTTGTTGCAACCACAGCGCCAGAAAGGTTCCAACAAAGATAGCACTTAGCAGCCAACCTTTGTCTCGGGTTGTCATTATTTTCATGTGAGTTTTTATCGAAGAAAACGGCTTGTTTTCTATCCAAGGTATCAACGCAGCGACCGCTAACACACCGATACTCAATCGAATCAAGGCTCCAATTAAAGGCGGAATATCTCCAGCCACCAAAGCGTAATGTGAAATCACCACTCCAGATGCCTGACAAACGCTGGCGACTAATCCAAAACCTATCCCACTCCACGCTGTTTTTTCACCGCTATTTGACGGTTGGAATACCACAAAGGTCACGGCCAAAGTCGTGATAATCACCCCTAACCAACTTTGTACAGTAAGTGCTGCGCCTAAAAACATTAATGCGAGAACGCCAGATAACGGCGGAGCTAAGGACTCTAATAATAAGGTTTTGTTTGCACCGATTCGCTTGAGCGCAGCGAAGTAAGCGCTATCACCAATCGCAATCCCTATCACACCCGATATCGCTAATATCCAAAAATGATTCTGGCTTAGCGTAAAGTCAGGGGCAGGAAGCAAAGGCATCACCAACATCATCATCGCTGACGCGATCACACCTTTTACAATGTTAAGCTGAAGGGCAGAGAATCGGTGACCAAACTGACCGTAAATCCATGTGGCTAGCGCCCATACCATCGCAGCACCAATCGCTGCGAGTTCACCAATATATGCCATTCTTCATCCTTTGAAATTTAACAAACGCTCTATCGTAGATTTCGACTGAGCAAAAGTTCGCCACCTAAAATGACATTCGACCAATATCACACATAACTAAAAATAATTACGATTTTATCTGACCAAATTATTTTTATAACAAATACTTACATGATAGCGTAGTATATCAATAACCTTTCTCTAACATTAACAAGGAACTGTTATGTTTTTAGATTACTTTGCACTCGGACTGCTTGTCTTTGTCGCACTCGTCATTTTTTACGGCATCATCGTCATTCATGATATTCCTTACGAAATCGCCAAGGAACGCAACCACCCACATCAAGATGCAATACACGTGTCAGGCTGGGTTAGCCTATTCACACTGCATGCAATCTGGCCTTTTTTATGGATTTGGGCAACCTTATGGCGTGAAGACAGAGGTTGGGGCTTCGCCAAACTCGAAGAAGAACAACACGACATTCACCACCGAGTCGACAGACTTATCGATCAAGTAGAAACCTTGCAACGTGAAGTGGTTCGCTTAGAGCAAGCTAAAGCTGATACACCCGTAGCTGACACGGAGGTCAAATAATGGATTTACTGCTGATAATGACCTACGCGGCATTATGTATCACCATTTTTAAAGTCTTTAATATTCCACTGAACAAATGGTCTGTGCCAACTGCCGTTCTGGGTGGCGTAGTGCTTGTGGGAACCCTGATTCTACTGATGAACTACAACCACCCCTTTACACAAATTGGTAACCAAATTTACTCTACGACGCCTATCGTATCGGGTGTGAGAGGCCGAGTGGTTGAAGTCCCTGTCGAGCCAAATCAGCCTCTAGTTAAAGGCAATGTTCTGTTCAAGATCGATCCTATTCCTTTTGAAGCCGAAGTCTCGAAACTCAAAGCTAAAGTGAAAGAAGCAAGCCAGGGTGCTCTTGGACTAGAGTCAGATGTCAGCGAAGCAGAAGCGGCCAAAATCAAAGCGATTGCCGAGCGCGACAAGGCGAAGCGTGAATACGATCGTTACCAACGTGGTTTTGACAAAGGAGCGTTTACCGAGCAACAACTCGATACTCGCAGACAAGCCTATAAAGCCGCAGAAGCGGCGCTCAAAGTCACTGAAGCGAAACAGCAACAAGCACAAATCGCACTTAACTCTGAGATTGGCGGCGAAAATACCGCAGTTGCTGGGCTATTGGCGGATTTACGTAAAGCTGAGTTCAACCTAGAGCAAACCGTTGTTCGAGCACCTACCGATGGTTACGTGACTCAATTGGCACTGCGCCCTGGTGTGATGGCGGTGCCACTACCTTTAGCTCCTGTGATGACGTTTGTTCATACTGAAGACAAGTTGTATACCGCAGCATTTCGTCAAAACTCATTGCAGCGCTTACAGCCAGGCTTTGAAGCCGAATTCTTATTCCGAGCTTTACCAGGAAAAGTATTTAAAGGCGAAGTTGTGGAAGTGATACCAGCGATTGGTGAAAGCCAGTTCCAAGCTCGTGGTTCTTTACTAGGTACCGACGCACTACGCACTAATGGTCGAGTATTAGTGACGCTAAAGATCACTGACGACCTTTCTGACTATCATTTACCTCAAGGTACTGCCGTTGAAGTCGCAGTGTATTCAGACAGCTTCACTCATGTATCCATCATGCGTAAGGTGCTGATTCGAATGAAAAGTTGGCAAAACTACTTATACCTAGATCATTAATTAGGTCCCCTCTAAAAAGCCAGCCTACATAGGCTGGCTTTTTTGTACCCTGAACAACAGTGCACCTCTCAAGTAAGCACAAAAAACACCATTTAGTGTTTAAAGAAAAGTACAGTGTTTACTTTTAGACATCTAGACACATAACTTTCCATAATGAAGCTTTCTACTGTATAATTCGCGCCTTATTTTTCTTATTTGCCCAAAAAATACACTTTTTAATAATTTTACTTATAACGGCAAATAACTTGGTCTTTCAGACTTTTGTTCTTTAAAAGACGTTATCTTTCAGTACTTGAGGTTATCTATGAATCTTTCAGCCAAAACTGTCGTCGTTATTGCTATCGGCGCAGCCTTGTACGGCATTGGTGGTCTACCAATGTTTGGTGTTCCAGTGTTTGCTAACACCACATTAAAACCAGCAATGGCAGTGCTTGCACTATTCTCTGTGCTGTTTGGCCCTATTGTAGGTTTCTTAGTTGGCTTCATCGGACACTGGGTAACGGATTTGTTTGCAGGTTGGGGCGTTTGGCTCACTTGGGTTTTAGGTTCAGGTATCGTTGGTTTAGTGATGGGTCTATTCCCAATCATGACTAAGCGTCGCTTAGAAAAAGGCGAGCTACCCGCGAAAGATTTCATGCTATTTGTACTGCTAGCCTTAGCCGGTAACGTCATTGGCTACGGTTGTTCAGCATTCCTAGATACCATCCTTTATGCGGAACCTTTCACAAAAGTATTTACACAATTGTCGATCATCGCAGCGGGTAACACTGTACTTATCGCGATCGTTGGGTTGTTTATCCTAAAGTCTGTTGCAAAACGCAATAAGCAAAGCCGCAACCTAACTGAGGCATAAACATTAATGACCATTGAATTTTCGAACTTCTCTTTTAGATATGAGTCGCTGGATAAACCGACGCTAAAAAATATCGATCTAAGGATAGAGAAAGGAGAGAAAATCGTCATTATCGGCCCAAGTGGTAGTGGTAAATCGACCCTTGGACAATGCCTAAACGGATTAATCCCTCATGCCATCAAAGGGGAGAGATCCGGCACTCTACACATTAACGGACAAGACACCTCACAACTTGATATGCACGGTTACACTGAACAAGTGGGCACCGTGCTTCAAGACACCGACAGTCAGTTTGTTGGACTCAGCATTGGCGAGGACATCGCTTTTGCACTAGAAAACCAATTGATGTCGAACATCGATATGTACCCTCTCGTCAAGTCGACCGCGAAAATGGTCGACTTACAAGATATGCTCGAACGCTCTCCACACGACTTGTCTGGTGGTCAGAAGCAGCGAGTTTCATTGGCTGGTATCTTAGTCGATGATGTAGATATTCTGCTTTTCGATGAGCCTCTCGCAAGCTTAGATCCGAAAACAGGCAAAGCGACCATCGAGATCATCGACCAACTGCATCAAGAGACAGGCAAAACCATTGTTATCATTGAACATCGATTAGAAGATGTACTGCATCGCAATGTCGACCGAGTCATTTTGATGGAGCGTGGCGAAATTATCGCGGATACCACACCGAATGCTCTACTGGCTTCTAACCTCCTTGAAAAGCACGGCATTCGTGAACCTTTGTACTTATCAACGCTTAAAGCAGCGCAATCTCCGATAGAAGAAAGTGACCAATTGGCCAACTTTTCCGAGTTAAATTTCTCGAAGTATCAGACGAGTATCCAGTCTTGGTTCGATGCAAGGCCAACTCATACTCCAGAAAACTATTCTCAACCTTTATTGGATATTCAAGGGCTCACTTACTCCTATGACGGTGATAAAAACGCTTTAGAAGATGTAAGCTTTACCGTTAATAAAGGCGAGTTTGTTTCCATCTTAGGTAAGAACGGTTCAGGTAAATCGACAATCACTAAACTCGTGATGGGTGTTTTGGAGCAAGACCAAGGCAAGATCGCGCTTAACGGCACAGACCTTTCTACGCTCTCTATTTTTGAGCGTAGCCAGCAAGTTGGCGTGGTAATGCAAAACCCAAATCATATGATTTCGCATCACATGATTTTCGACGAAATCGCATTTGGGCTACGTAATCGCGGCTTAGATGAAGCCACCATCACTGAAAAAGTAGAGGCAATCCTAGCGCTTTGTGGTTTGAGTAAATTCCGTCATTGGCCAATTGAAGCTTTGAGCTATGGCCAAAAGAAACGTGTAACTATCGCTTCTATTTTAGTGCTTGAGCCACAACTACTTATTCTAGATGAGCCGACAGCAGGGCAAGATTACCGTAATTACACTTCAATGCTTGGCTTTATCCAAAAGCTGAATCGAGAACTGGGCATTACCGTGGTCATCATTTCACACGACATGCACTTGGTACTTGAGTACACCACTCGTTCGATAGTCATTGCGGATAGTAAGCTGATTGCGAACGCTCAGATGACCGAAGTATTCAGTCAGCCTCAACTTCTTGAGCGAGCGAACCTGTCTACCACCAGCATTCTTGAGTTAGCGAACAAAATGAATATCGAAGATGGCAACGCCTTCATGCAACACTTCATTGATTGTGAACGGAGCGTGGCATGAACACTTCAAAAGTAAAGTTTGGTATTAGCTATATCGATACTAAGTCACCGCTACACGCGTTAAATGGGATCACTAAATTTGCTCTATTTTTAGCGTGGGTAACCGTGGTGCTCACCACCTTCGATATTCGCCAGATCAGCGTACTTATCATTACCGGTTTATTTTTACTGAAACTAACCAAAGTCCCTTTTCGTACCTATAAACCTTTGCTCGTCGGAACGGCTAGCGTCTTGTTATTGAATGCGCTCTTTATGTTTTTACTTGCGCCAACCCAAGGCCAAGAACTGATAGGTAGCGAACACATTCTACTGACGCTTCCTGGCGACTACTCATTAAGCCAAGAGACATTATTCTACTTAGTAACGGTTACGCTAAAGTACTTCAGTATGTTTCCGATTGCTCTGGTTTTTGTATTTACCACGCATCCAACCGAGTTTTCAGCGAGCCTCAACCGTTTAGGCGTTCCATACAAAATAGCCTACGCTGTAAGCCTAACGCTTCGCTACCTACCGGAAGTGAAAAAAGACTTCGTCAACATCATGCACGCCCAACAAGCTCGTGGCGTTGAATTATCGAAGAAAGCTCCGCTTTTCAAACGCATCAAGAATGTCGCAAAAGTTCTTGGCCCATTGATTTTTTCGAGTTTAGACAGGGCGGACGAAATTTCAAATGCCATGACATTAAGAGGCTTTGGTCGCAATAAATCACGCACTTGGTATAGCCAGTCCCCATTAGCGCCAGCCGACTTCATAGTACTTGGTGCCATTGCAATAATTGTTGGTTTGGCGATAACCAAACGGGTCCTTGAAGAACAATTATTCTGGTATCCATTTTAAACTGGACCTTACAAATGCCGCTTTTATAGCGGCATTTTTTGATTTGACCTCCCCCTCACAGTCGATGAATTTGTACTAAACTTTTGCTTTAGGGACTAATTCTTTACCTATTGAGGCAAACATGAAGGAAGATAATAAAACCACTTCACTTTCCTCTTCGTATTTACCTCGCCAGTTGATGCGCCGTTCTAGCTTGCTGCTTCTCTCAAGTCTTTCTATTAGTGCTGTGCTTGCTGAGGATTCCATCGATTCATTTGTGCAAAATTTTTCTGGCTCTACGCTGACTGAAAGCGAGCGTAGTGTAGAACTGACATGGTTCCAGAAAGCCGCTCAGCCTTACAAAGGAACCAAAATTACCGTCATATCGGAAGACATCCCTACCCACAGATATGAAGCAACGCAGCTTGCAAAGTTATTTACGCAACTCACCGGAATTCACGTCATTCATGAAATAGCGGGTGAAGACGACCTCGTTAAACGACTGCAACTGCAAATGACAACTGGCGTGAACATCTACGATGGTTATGTGAATGATGCTGACTTTATTGGTACCCACATGCGTAGCCAAAAAGTCGTGCCCATTTCTCAATTTATTAGTTCAGAGTGGCAAAGCATCACTCTTCCAACTTTGGATATTGAAGACTTCATTGGTTTGGAATTTGTCAAAGATGAAAATGGCGTGGTCTATCAGCTCCCATCTCAGCAGTTCGCCAACCTATATTGGTATCGGCATGATTGGTTTAGCCGCCCCGATTTACAAAAGCAATTCCAAGCACGCTACGGCTACCCGCTCGCCGTCCCACAAAATTGGTCGGCCTATGAAGACATCGCCAAGTTCTTTACCGAAGACGTAAAGGAAATCGATGGGGAGCGCGTATGGGGGCATTTCGACTACGGAAAATATGAGCCATCGTTGGGTTGGAGAATCTCTGATTCATGGCTAAGCCTCGCTGGCGTTAGCGATATTGGCTTACCAAGCGGATCTCCGGTCGGAGATTGGGGTATTCGAGCAGAAGACTGCGTTCCCGTTGGTACCAGCGTATCACGAGGGGGAGCGCTCAATAGCCCAGCAGCAGTATACGCTTTAGAAAAGTATAAGTACTGGATCGAAGAGTACGCGCCGCCAGAGTCTAAATCTCTTACCTTTAGAACGGCTGCAGAGTGGTTGGCACAAGGTAAAGTGGCTCAGCAGATATTTTGGTATAGCGCCTTTGTACCCACTATGATCGACCCAACCTCTAAAGTAGTCAATGAAGACGGCCAACCTTTATGGCGCTTAGCTCCATCCCCTCGCGGACGCTACTGGCAACCAGGTATGAAGTCGGGCTATCAGGATGTGGGTTCGTGGACATTCTTAAAATCGACACCGAAGAAACAACGGGAAGCGGCTTGGCTCTACGCTCAATTTACCGTTTCAAAAACAGTCTCATTCGACAAATTACTCAACGGGTTTACCCCAATTCGCTACTCTGATATTCAGTCCAGCAACTTTAGCCGATTGGCTCCTCAGCTTGGTGGACTAGTCGAGTTTTACCAAAGTGATGCTAAACACTATTGGACTCCATCCGGTGTCAATATCCCTGATTACTCATCAATGGCTGCGATGTGGTGGCAACATATTGGTGAATACCTGTATTCCGATATCGATGCACAAACCACACTCAACAAACTCTCATTTAAATTTGATACTCACCTCCAGCAGCTCAGCTTGGATCAGAAATTGAATTGCCGCCCTCGGCTCACCGTGACCGAGCCACAAAATACCTGGCTCAACCGCCCCGGTTCACCATGGCCAGAAATCAAGAAACAACCGAAAGGCAAAACGCTTCCACTGTCTGAGGTATATGAAGTATGGAATTCAAAAAATTAGTTTGCTGGCTAAGCTTACTGGTTAGTTTTCAACTCTATGCTGGCGATATCCGCATCGTGACTTTTTACGCGCCACCATTAGTCAATAAGCAATCAAGCCCAGACCTTGGGACGACTTATCAGATCATTGTCGATGCCTTTAATCGGGCCAACTTAACCTACGGAATTGAATACAGTCCTGAAAGCCGTGCGCTTAAATCAGCGAAGTTAAAACGAAATGTCTGTACCTTCCCTGTCGCACGTTCGCAAATTCTGGAAGCCGACTTTATTTGGGTTGGGCCAATCGCGATTAGCCAGTACGCTCTGTATCACAACAAGACAGAGCCTTCACCGTTAATAACCATTGCCGATGCGATGCCTTACCAGATCGTTTCCTACGAAGGGTATCCGGTTGCACGTCAGCTTCAAGAGCAAGGCTTTAAGATTCTGTTGACAAAAGAATTGGACGAAGGTTTAAAAATGCTTCGCAGGAGCAGTGTCGATTACTGGCTGTCTGACACCCGAACCGCTGACTCTATCGCTGACACATTAAAAATACCAGTCACCAACCAGCCATTCGTATTTTTAACCGACATCAAATACCTTGCATGCAATAAAGAAATCGCGCCATTAATGGTCGCGCGATTACAGTCTGAAATCAGCGCCATGATCACCAGTGGTGAAGTCAGTATTTCATTTCGCTAGCTAGGTAAACCTCCAAACCATAAGCAGCATATCGGTTTATCAAACACCTGTATTTCACTGTTTGATCAACCAAAAGCCGACAGCCTTCCCTTTTTCTAGCCTTTTATCTCTACATCTAGTAACAAAAAACAAACACTAGACCAGCAATATGACATACCATATAATAGCGAACTAGTTCAGTGAGGTATTAAATGGCACGTATTACAAAAGAACAAAAATCTGCAAACCTTGAAGCTTATAATGCTGTAGTTTTAAAGATATTCTTAGAAGAAGGCTATAGAGTTATTACTTACGCACGTTTAGCAGAAGAGCTAGGCATCCGCCAATCGACACTACAGGGTTACTACCCGTCTTCAAGCGATTTTATCTTAGCGTTAAAGGGAAAATTGCTGCCAATCATGCTTAAACACTTATCGTTTGAAAGCAAAGATCGTTTTTTTGAGTCGTGGATGAACGGGCTACAAGTGACTCAGTTTAGAAATGTTATCGCGGTAGTTCTATCAACCGCCAATCTAGAAAACCCTTCTGAGTTCAATTACCAAGGCATCACTAGCCTAGACAACCTTCTGAAAGAACATTTCGGTCATGAACACCGCGATATTCTAGAATCTGTACTTGGACGTTCATTTCTATTTTTAAATCAATACAAGTAGCAGGCACCGCACCTGCTACTTATGGCTGACTAAAACCCCTTCGAACTAATTCCCAAAATAGCCGACAACGACCTTGTCGCCATCCAGTTGTCGTGAGAAGACATAACCATCGTTGTCAGCTAGCACTTGGTGAACACCCGCTCCAATCGCTGGGTGTCTTTGCCTAAACTGACCAAGTGTTTGCCAGTGCTCTAACAATTTTTTCTTTTCAAGCGAGAGATCCCAAATCATATCGGAGCGCGTTCCTTGATGGAAATCATCGGCGTAAGGCCCGATATTCCGCCCCACTTCATCTCCGTAATAGACTTGGATTGCTCCAGGGCTTAGGAATAAAGCGTTGGCCGCTTGCTTCTGCAATTGGTATGACTTAAAGCGGCTGAAAAATAATTCGGTGTCATGCGATGACATATAACTCACAGGGTTAAAGTCCTCAGATTCTTGAATAGACTCAGAGTAACTTTGGTAGGTATCTGCCATTTCGCTAAAGCATACCGCGCCTTTATCGAGTTTCTTTTGCATGTCGAAGTTGATTAACGCATCAAAGCCGTCATCGAAATATGGGCTTCGGTAAGCAGAATGCCCCCATACTTCTCCCATCATCCAAAATGGAGCGCCATCCTTACCGTTTTGTTCACGCCAAAGCTCTAAGCTTTCCGTCGCAGATTTTTTCAAACGTTGCCACACGTCCCCTTCAACGTGTTTAACGGTATCAACCCGAAACCCGTCGATACCGAAACGTTTGACCCAGTCCGATTGCCACTCCACCAAATAATCCGCGACGCTGTAGCCCTCTTTTGCGACAACTCGCGTGCCAGGGTTATCCAACAGCCATTGAGGTGGGACGACAGCTTGATTAGACTCAGTTTTAAAATCTGGCAAACCCGCTAGAGACATACTGATGTCGCTTGAACCAGGTGCATCGTAACCGGGTAGCCCTGTACGAACCCAATCGGATCCCCACCACTCACTCCAGTTATCGCTCTTATAATCAATATGTTGGTGGTAACTATGCCAATTTTGGCTTCCACTTAAGGGTGCCCAATCTGACCAACGATTAGGTAATTCCATGGTATTCGCCACAACATCAATGCCATCAAACTGAAGATCCGCTAACGTCGAATAACCCGAATGGTTAATCACGGCATCAAGCAGCACTTTAATACCGCGTTTATGCGCTTCAGCCACCAGCGTTTTTAAATCTTGCTCAGAACCAAAGTTTTCATCGATTTTGGTAAAGTCACGCGTCCAGTAACCGTGGTAGGCATAGAAAGGGAATGAACCACTGTCCCCTCCCCCGACAAACCCATGTACTTGTTCAACAATCGGGGACAACCAGATCGCATCCGTACCTAGGCTTTGAATGTAATCGAGTTTTTCAATGACGCCTTTAAGGTCACCGCCATGAAAAGTTCCTACTTCATCTTTACCATCAGGTTTGCGACCGTAACTAAAATCATTGCTAGGATCCGCATTCTTAAAGCGATCAACCATTACAAAATAGATATTGGCATTTCGATAATCGAAGGAAGTGGGTTGCATCACCTTTCCTTGTTCATTTACTTGTTCGAATGCGACCAGTCCACCACTCTCCTTGCTCGGTGTGATAGACACTTTGCCGCTTTCAACAGTAACCACCTTCCCAGAAAATACTTCTTTAAGTAAGGTGCCATCGCGGTACGTGTTACCCAAATTAATCTGTTTTTCTCCAGGTTCAAAAACCTGGCACTGTACGCTCGGCAACGGACGTTGAAATGCTTTTTTTGCTGTCTTCTTCTTTTCTCGTTTGAGCATCAAAGATTGCGATGACTCATCGTAATGAAAAGCGTAATCACCAGAAAAACGAATTTTCATATCCAATTCTGTGGGCTTTCCGCACGCCACTGCAATGGGTTTATTGAACTTGAGCGCACGAGAGTTACTTCCATTGCACGTCCCTTCAATACCTGTCACTTGAACGGTATAGCTATCTTTCACAAGTGGCAGTACTAACGGATTGTCACTGTTTAAAGGGAAGTCTCGGCTATTAGTAGTGGTCGAGATAGTGATGGTAGGTGACGCGAATACTGAAGAAGCAGATACTAATGCCAACCCATAAATCGTTGATTTTATTGTCATGTGCAACCCTGATGTCCAAATCGAATAATCCTTGCATTGATTCATCTTATGGGTGTTTTAGCTGCTAGACATCATTCTATGCTTCTCCGCCCTTATATTTGGCTGCCATCACACTTTGTTGGATGAGGAGTAGTTGAGGGGCGTAGAAAGCAAACAACCCCGTAAAAACGGGGCTGTTTGGCTGTAAAGCTTCAAGCTTGAGGGAGTAACACAACTGTATGAAGTTCGCTACTCATGCACTCAAGACTCACTAAGCAGTTTTAAAGCGTTTCATTTGCTGATCAAGATGTTGAGCAACCTTTGAAAGTTCATTGGCAGAAGCAGAAATAGTTTCAACCGATTCACGGTTAGAAGTACTAATGTTGTTCGTTTCTGTGATGTTATTACTGACGCCGTTGGTCACCATGCTTTGCTCTTCCACCGCTGCCGCGATTTGAATGTTAATACCGCTTAATTCATTGATAGACCCATTTACTGACTGCAAATTATTTGCGGCCGAGTTGGCTTGCACAGCCGCTCCAGATACCGTTTTATGGCTTTTAGAGATAGCATTCATTGCCGACTCAGCGCCGTTCTGTAATGAATGGATCAAAGACTCAATTTGCCCCGTCGCATCTTGCGTTCGCTGTGCCAAGGTTCTTACTTCATCAGCCACCACAGCAAAACCACGCCCTTGATCGCCTGCTCGTGCTGCTTCAATCGCGGCATTTAGCGCTAATAAGTTAGTTTGTTCCGCAACACCTTGAATCGTTTCTAAAATCGAACCGATGTTCATCGACTCTTGGTACAGCTCTTTAATCTGTACTGAGCTTGTTTCCATTTCATGCTCTGCAGAGCCAATCTGCGCCAGCATTTTCTCGACTTCACCTAACCCAAAACCAACACTTTTGGTCACTTCAGCGTTGAAGCTTGAAGCGTTAGTCGCATTGGTAGCAATCTCTCCAGTACTAGCCGACAACTGCAAAATAGAGGCAGAAATCTGCTCCATTTCTTGCTGAAGTGCAACCGACGAACTGTTAGTCGTGTTGGTAATAACAGAAAGCTCTTCTGACATTTCTCCGACTTTCTCACAAGAAGTGTTCACCTGCTGAACAATATCGCGTAGCGAGAGAATCGTCTCTTTCATATTCGCTAGTAGCAAGCCAATTTCATCTTTGCTCGTCACTTCTACCTCTATCGCTAAGTTACCTTGAGCAAGCTCCGTAGAAATTGCTCTTACTTTTTCGATGCCACGAGAAATAGAACGATTCACTACGAACGCGCAAAAACAGCCAATGGTAATCGCCAATATCGCTAAGATAGTGATAATTTGGATAGTGCGCTCTTTACTGGCTTGAAGTTCAGGAGTTAGAGTGTTTTGCTCGGAAACCGACGATAGCTTGAGCGCTTCAATCTCTTCAGATAGATGCGTACCGGATTCTGCTAGCGCAGCTCTGAGTTGATTTTCTTCTATGCGAAGCTTGATAACTTGTTCGAAGATCTCCGAATATTGCTGTCGTTGCTTGTTAAAATCATCAACAAGTTGAGCAGTTTCTTCACCATCGATGACTGATCTTAGCTTGTTCTCTAATTGAGGGAGCTCCGTTTCAAAGAAGGCGCGGGTTTTGGTAAATGGATTATCTCGCTCATTGTGCAAAAAGTTAGACACTGAAATCTTGGCGAACAAGAACTTTTCCAATAGCAGTGCAGAGTAATACTCCATCTCTGAATCTTTATTGTCGTGTGCATATTCAATAATGGCTTCTATATCATGCAGTGCTTGCTTCTCTATTTTGGCCATATCAACATAGGTCGCTTTATCTAAGAGCTTAATGTCCTTAATAAGCTGCTGAAGCTGAGTATTATATGCGTTGATTTCTGCTTTAACTTCTTCAAGCACGGCTGCTCTTTCAGGCGATTCAGTAATTGCGAGCGCCTCATCGACCAGTTTTATTGTCAGAGTGAAACGTTCATCGTAAGTGCTGAGAACCGAGTCATCATGAGATTCTAAGTAAGTTTTGGCACTGATTCGCGCTTTAAGAAAGTTCGCTTGAATACGACCAGCAACCGTTAATTCATTCGCTAACTCACCGAAATGTTTGAAGTTATCTGAAGCAGAAACCATTCCTTTGTAGCTGACGAAACCAGACACTGCGAAAAACAGCAAACAGATGCCAAAACCCAATCGAATTTTTAAACCAATTGATAAGTTACCCAACATATACCATCCCTGAATAAAATATAAAACGACGTACCGTTAATTATTAACGATACGTCATATTATTAACAATGCAAATGTTTCTTGTACTGCAGATAACAAAATGGGATATCGGTTTATGATTCTTGAAAGACTATTAACTTAACCATCAACAAAAGCTCCAAGACAAAAAAAGAGAGCACTCAGGCTCTCTTTATTTATTCTTAATCAAGATTAATTAAGCTTGTAAAATACCGTCGCCAGTGGCGGTAATTTCAACAATAGCGATTGCGGCAAGCCTTCACTTTCAACTGACTCTGTCTCAATGGAAGCTTCAACTGGGAAGTGGCTACCGTGATATTGCTCGTCATCAGTATTCAATAAAAGCTGATAAGTACCAGAATTTGGAACGCCAAGACGGAACGCCTCGTGCGGTACCGGAGTGAAGTTAGATACCACCAATATACGTTCACCGGACTCACTGATTCGTTCATGAGCGAGCACACTGGCTTCTGCTGAATCTTGCAATCTCCATTCGAACCCTTTCGGCTCGAAATCTAGATCGTGCATCGCTGCTTCATTACGGTACATTAAATTCAGATCTTTGGTTAGCTTTTGAACTCCTTGATGGCGTTCGTAATCAAGCAAGAACCATTGCAGTTGGTCATCGTGATTCCACTCTGCAGTTTGGCCAAACTCAGCGCCCATGAAGTTAAGCTTTTTACCCGGCTGTGCATACATGTACCCCATGTACGCACGTAGATTAGCGGTTTGCTGCCACTCATCACCCGGCATCTTGTTATGAATCGAACCTTTACCGTAAACCACTTCATCGTGTGAAAGCGAAAGCACGTAGTTTTCGCTGTGAGCATATACCAACGGGAAAGTGATCGTATCGTGATGATATTTACGATTAATCGGATCTTCCTGAATGTAAGAAAGGCTATCGTGCATCCACCCCATATTCCATTTGAAGCCAAACCCAAGGCCTCCCATGAATGTTGGTGCAGACACGCCAGGAAATGCTGTCGACTCTTCGGCAATAGTCATCGCATTCGGGAAGTGTTTGTACACTTCTTCGTTCATCCATTTCAAGGTCGCGATGGCATCGTAGTTTTCGTTGCCGCCATCCACATTAGGGATCCACTGATCGTGGCTGCGTGAGTAGTCCAGATACAGCATCGATGCTACGGCATCAACACGAATGCCATCAATATGGAATTGCTCAAACCAGTACAAAGCATTGGACACTAGGAAACGGCGTACATGCTCACGCCCTAAATCGTAAATGTAAGAATTCCAATCTTGATGCCAGCCGCGGCGAGGATCTGGGTCGTGGAACAATGGCGTACCATCGAAATTCGCTAGGCCATGATCATCTGACGGGAAGTGCGCAGGAACCCAGTCCAGCACTACGCCTAGACCGGCCTGGTGACATTGATCAACGAAATATTTGAAATCATCAGGGGAGCCAAAACGACTGGTCGGCGCGAACAAACCTACAGGTTGATACCCCCAAGAACCGTAAAAGGGGTGCTCAGATACCGGCATTAGCTCGACGTGTGTGTAACCCAAATCAGTAAGGTACGGGATCAACTCCGCCGCTAATTCACGGTAGTTTAGGAATTCACCTTCCGTGTTGCGCTTCCATGAGCCAGCATGCAATTCATAGAACGAAAGTGCTTCTTTACGCTTTTCCGTCACCGGACGGCTTTGCCATTTTTCGTCTTGCCATTCGTAACGCTTGTGATCGTACGTAACGGAAGAAAACGATGGATGTTGCTCTGAGTAGAAGCCCCAAGGATCCGCTTTATGAGGTAAGCCTTCCCCATTTGGCCCTTTGAGTTCAAATTTGTATTGAGCGCCTTCTTCTAGATTCGGAATAAATAATCCCCAAATCCCATAATCTAAGCGCTGCATTGGATGACGACGTCCATCCCAAGAGTTGAAGTTACCCACTAAGCTTGCAGCTGTCGCGTGCGGTGCATACACAAGGAAGCGAGTACCAGAAATCTGTTTTCCATCACGCTCTAACGTCACAAATTGTGCGCCCATGTGATGGTACATTTCTTTTGGAGTATGAAGCTCTTCGTAACCCGCGTATAAGCCATGGTACTGATACGGGTCATCGATTAATTGTTCAACTCCGGCCCAATCCACCGCAAGTTGATAATGAGTGAAACGTAAATCGCGTTCTTGTTTTAATATAAATCCGCTTTCGTTATCACGTTCCAGCTCGATACGAGGCTCGTTATCGATCACTAACTCAACTTTGTCTGCCCCTGGAATCCATACACGTAACGCCCCTTCTTTCGCAGGAATAAAAGGGCCAATAAATGAAAATGGGTCAGCAAACGAAGCCTGAGACAGTTGGGTATATATTTGTTTTTGCTTTGAAATCACACTTGTTTCCAAAACGATTCTCCCTAACCAAACATCCAAAAAAATACTATACAAAAATGCCCGCTATGCGCGGGCAATATAACGACGGTTCATTTTACCGGACTAAAGCTTGTGATTGAGTGACCAAGGTTGTAGTTTCTTATGCAACCGTAAGAAAGTGTGCATATATTTTGGCCTCTCGTACGTTTATTCACTCGCTTTAGCACGCACTTCTGTTAGACGTTGCGAAATGCGGTTAACACCATCGTGGCTGAATAATTCATCAAGATTCATTGATAACTTACGACGCCAGTTCGGATACTCATCGACTGTACCCGGAATGTTGACTGGTTTATCCATTTCTAACCAATCTTCTAACTGAACACTAAGTAAGGTTGAAGAACCAGCCGCTACGTGTAATTGCAGCGCTTCCGCTAAATACGAATCCATCGGAACTTGGCTTGCATCACGACCAACGCCTTCCGGTAAGAAACCATGCCATGCCACTGAATCTAAAATGCCTTGTTTGCACTCTAAGCGATCATCAAACAGCGTTTTCAGCTGCTCTGGGTCAGGATACAAACCAATCTCTTCACCCATCTTCAAGTCATCACAGTGCCAGAAGCCACGTAGCGTTGGCATATCGTGAGTACATAACGCAGACATAGACTGCCCCGCATAATGCTTAGGTGAAATAAAGCCACCATCTTCAGCCGTTTCAAAGAAGAACACTTTGTACGAGTGAACACCGGCATCCGCTAAAATCTCAACGATTTCATCAGGCACTGTACCTAAATCTTCACCAATCACGCTACATTGATGACGATGTGATTCTAAAGCCAAGATCGCTAACATATCTTGAACTGGGTAGTAGATGTATGCGCCTTGAGTGGCATCTTGTCCTTTAGGGATCAACCACAAACGGAGTAGACCCAGTACATGGTCAATGCGCAACGCGCCACAATGTTTCATATTCGCGCGTAACAGCTTAACAAACGCGTCGTAGCTTGTGGCTTGCAATACTTCCGGGTTTAATGGCGGAAGACCCCAGTTTTGCCCTAGAGGACCAAGGATATCTGGCGGAGCACCGATGCTCACATCCATCACTAGGTTACCTTCATCAGCCCACGTTTCGCTGCCAGAATCTGCCACACCTACTGCTAAGTCACGGTACAAACCAACTGACATGCCTTTCTCTTCTGCAAGAGCCTGCGCATCATTAATTTGGCAATCGGCAATCCATTGTAAGTACATGTAAAGTTGTACTTTACTTTGGTTATCTTTAATAAATTTCTGAGTCGCTTGGCTATCGAAGTTACGGTACTTTTCTGGGAATACCGGCCAACCCCATACGCTGCTGTCTTCACTATGAAGCTCTGTGTGTAATGCATCGAACGCCGCTTGGTGTACTAGCCCTTGACCGCCTTCTTCAACAAACGCTAAGAAAGCTTGTGCGCGATCGCTGTTCTTATCCAGGTGACGCTTTTTGAACTCGGTAAACAACAGCGGCAATACACTCATTTTGAGCTCAGCCACTTCGCTGTAGTTCACCCAGTGAGCATCGCGCGCTTTTTGTAATCGCTGTTGGAACTCTGCACTGCCAACGGTTTGTTGCGCTTCTGCACTGAGGGCGAATTCAGGTACTGAACTTACATCAATGTACAAAATATTTAGCCAGCGACGAGAAGACGGGCTGTATGGGCTCGCACCTTCTGGGTTCGCCGGGAACAATGAATGAATCGGGTTAAGACCAACAAAGTCGCCACCGCGAGAAGCGATATCAGCCACCAGCTGTTTCAAGTCACCAAAATCACCAATACCCCAGTTGTGCTGAGTTCGTAGGGTGTAAAGCTGGACACTCGGGCCCCACAGCTTGTTCCCTTCATTGATCGAATCTTGCTTAAAACACGCTTTCGGTGTTCTGATTAATGTCATCTCGTAAGGCGTTTTACGACGCTTACGGCTCACAACTAACTTGTGATAACCCCATGCCAAATCGTTTGGCAATGCAAACACTAAAGGGCCACCCTCTGCACGTTCATCTCGAACAACTTGCGACTGAAGATAGCCTTCAAGTACCTCTCCCTGCTCCGTTTCTAAGCGCCAGCTAAACTCACTTTCACGAGCACTTACACCTAGATTTAGCGCCACTTCAACGGGCTCATCATCACGTAAGACAAGAACTGGGTCTAATACATCTTTTTTGTGTTTCTTTTCTGCTGATTTCAGCAGCGTTTGGTCATTGGTGGTGTCATAGCCAAGTGAAGCCAACAAATGGGTAATTGTTTCGTCTGAAACCGTTGCTTCATCGCCCCATGCACTGACATAGCTATCGGCAATGTTCGCCATTTCTGCGACTTGTTTTAATACGCTTTGTTCTTTCATCGCTCTCTCCGAAGGTACTGCTTACACCTTCTAAATTTGTAGGGGTGTCAAATCTTAAAAGGAACCAAGGCAGTGAGCCTGCCTTGGTTTTAAATCTGCTATTAACGGCTAACCGCTTCTAGCTTCCAGATGTTATTTACGTAATCACGGATAGAACGGTCTGAGCTAAACTTACCGACTAACGCTGTGTTTAGAATCGCTTTCTTCGCCCAACCTGCTTGGTCACGGTATTGAGCGTCCATTGCTTCGTGTGCTTTCACATAAGAAGCAAAATCTGCCAAACATAGGTATGGGTCGCCGCCATCTAGCAAGCTATCAAATGTTGCACGTAGCTTGCCTGGTTCACCTGGAGTGAACTCATCAGTTAGAAGAAGATCCATGGATGACTTCAGTAGGTGATCGGCATTGTAGTAATCAAACGGGTTGTAACCTTGGGCACGTAGAGCTTCAACGCCATCCACTTCTAAGCCGAAGATGTAGATATTGTCATCGCCCACTTCTTCACGGATTTCAACGTTCGCGCCGTCCATCGTGCCAATCGTTAGTGCACCATTTAGTGCCATTTTCATGTTACCTGTACCCGAAGCTTCTTTACCTGCCGTCGAGATTTGCTCAGAAACATCCGCCGCTGGAATAATGATTTCAGCCATGCTTACACGGTAATCAGGAATGAAGACCACTTTCAGCTTGTTACCAATGCGCGGATCGTTATTCACTTTTTCTGCAATCTTGTTGATCGCGTAAATGATCTCTTTCGCTAGGTGGTAGCCCGGTGCTGCTTTCGCTGCAAAGAATACAACGCGAGGTGCCATATCAAACTCAGGGTCGTTCAATAAGCGGTGGTACAAAGATAGAATATGCAGCATGTTCAGGTGCTGACGCTTGTACTCGTGAAGACGTTTGATTTGCACATCAAAAATAGCGTTGGTATCTAGTTCAATACCCATGTTGTCCGAAACCCAATCCGCTAAACGCTGTTTGTTTTCTTTCTTCACAGCCATGAATTCTTTTTGGAATTTCGCATCGTCTGCGTATTTCGCAATCGCCGCTAGCTGATCAAGATCCGCTGGCCACTCACTGCCAATTTTCTCTGAAATTAGCGATGACAAACCAGGGTTACAGAACTTCAACCAACGACGTGGCGTAATACCGTTGGTTACGTTTTGCAGACGGTTCGGGTATAGCTCATTGAACTCAGGGAACAAATCGCGCTTAACCAATGCAGAGTGCAACGCCGCTACACCGTTTACCGCGTACGATCCAACCACACATAGGTTAGCCATGCGAACCATACGGTGGAAGCCTTCCTGGATGATAGACAGTTTTTGCTGCTTCGCGACATCACCAGGCCACTTCGCACGTACGTCTTGTAGGAACAAGTGGTTGATATGGTAAATAATTTCCATATGGCGAGGAAGTAGACGCTGGATAAGAGATTCACTCCACGTTTCTAGTGCTTCTGGCAGTAGTGTATGGTTTGTGTACGCAAACGTCTTAGAACTGATGGCCCATGCTTCATCCCAACCTAAGCCTTTTTCATCGATCAAGATGCGCATTAGTTCAGGAATAGCAATCGTAGGGTGCGTGTCGTTTAGCTGAACGGTTTCGTATTTAGGCAGTGCTGCAAGCGTGTGGCCTGCTGCTTCGTGGCGACGAAGAATATCGCGAATAGAAGCCGCACTGTGGAAGTACTGCTGCATCAAACGCAGTGTTTTACCTTTTTCGTGGTTATCGTTCGGGTACAGCACTTTAGTAATGTTGCCCGCATCGATAAGCGCGTGCTGCGCTTCGAAGTAGTCACCATTGTTGAAGCTTGCCAATGAGAAAGGTGCAATCGCCTGACATTCCCACAAACGTAGTGGGTAAACAGTGTCTGACTCGTAACCAACGATTGGAAGATCCCAAGGCATTGCTTTCACTTGCATGCCTGGAACCCAGCGGCGCTTCTCTTTACCGTTGTCTTGGTACACTTCAACATGACCGTAGAAGCCAATTTCTTGTGCCAATTCTGGGCGAGCGATTTCCCAAGGGTAACCTTCCACACCACGCCATGCATCCGGCGCTTCTTGTTGATGACCTTCGCTAAACGATTGTTTAAACAAACCGTATTCGTAGTGCAAGCCATAGCCAACAGTTGGGAATTCTTGCGCGGCTAGCGAGTCCATGAAACATGCTGCTAAACGGCCTAGACCACCGTTACCTAATGAAGGGTCACGCTCTTCTTCTAGTAGGTCTGTTAAATTTTGACCTAACTCTTCCATCGCATGAGTGATTTGCTCATATAAACCCATGCTAATTAAGTTATTACCCGTTAAACGGCCAATTAGAAACTCAAGAGACAAGTAGTTAACGCTTTTTGCGTTGGTGATTTTCTCGTCATTTTCTGTTGCAAGCATATCGAAAGTAGTTAGCTCTGCTAACGCGCGTCCCATTGCTAGGTACCATGCGCGGCTGTCCGCTGTTTCGATTGTGGTTGCATAGGTAGCAGATAAGTGCTTTTTAACGCTTTCTTGGAAAGAAACTTTGTCGAAAGTTTTTTGTTGAGTAGCTTTCATTTCAGAAATCTCACTTTTGTTTTAATTCATCTGTGACATATCGTGCATGGTCACCATTAACTAAACATCATCCTGCCCTTCCACCATATAAGGAGTAGAAGGCAGGGCGTAGGGGGCGTACTGGCAATCAGTTAGTGATCTGAATCTCATCATCGAACGGCGAATAAATGATTGAAGTGATTACGATCACATCACCCTCTTGCATAACCTAATCACAACTGATGAATTTTCTATTGACGTTCTCTTTACCAAATTCCGTTTCTGATATTTCGATCACGAAAAAAATTTCAATATTTCCTAAGTTTTCATCATTTCCTGTATGCAACAGTTAAATATCACGCTTATAAAACCCAACCTTTAGTGATAATGATCACAATAATAGGGCGTAGACAGCCCTAAATCGGCGCTAACGCAATATTTCGGAACTCGATCATGGTTTGTAGAGATTTGCTTCACGTAACATGCCCGTCAAATAAGAATAATGGCGCTGAAATAACACTTATCAGCTCTCTGTAGCCAAATATAAGGTTAATAATCGACATGTGGATTCCGTCAAAATTGACCCGCCCTGGCCGTTTGCACAACGCAATCGTTAGGCCAAGGGTATTAGACCTATTACAACAAGCTCCCTGCTATAAGTTGGTACTGTTCCGTTCTCCTGCTGGTTACGGTAAAACCACCATGGCGGCTCAATGGCTCGCCGACAAATCCAACGTAGGTTGGTACAGCGTCGATGACAGCGACAACGACACTTTTCGCTTTATCAACTATTTACTGCAGTCGCTCAACAAGGCGACTCAGAACGCTTGCCCTAACGCTCAAAAGCTTGCAGAAAAGCGACAGTTCTCGTCACTTCACTCACTTTTCAGCGAAGTTTTTGCCGAAATGTGTGAGTTTCACCAAGAATGCTATGTCGTGCTCGATGACTACCATGTGATCAACAATGATGACATTCACGAAGCGATGCGCTTCTTCCTCAAGCACATGCCAGACAACCTCACGTTGGTAGTGACTAGCCGTGCAACACCACCACTTGGCACCGCTAATTTACGTGTCCGAGATTTGATGATTGAGATCGGAAATGATCTGCTGGCTTTTGATACTGAAGAAACCACGCGCTTCTTTAACCAGCGTGTCGCAGATGGCATTGATGACGCGACTGCCGATAACCTTCGTACTTATGTTGAAGGTTGGCCATCGGCGCTACAGCTTATTGCCTTACAAGCCCAGCATCAAAAACGCACGTTAGCGCAGTCAGCGGAATCCGTTTCGCATTTTAACCACGCGCATTTGTGGGACTATTTGGTCGAGGAAGTCTTTGATTTATTAGATAAAGAGACACGTCACTTCCTGATGCAGTGCTCTGTACTTGATCATTTCAACGATGAATTGGTTTACGCCCTTACTCAGCGCGAAGATGCCCTTGGCATGATTGAGTCACTCAACCGCTATGGGTTGTTTATCTACCCATTGGAAGGTGAGCATAACTGGTATCGCTTCCATAACTTATTTGGCGAATTCCTTGCTCATGAAAGGCAAGCGCGTATCCCTCAGCAAGAACAAGATCTACATCGCTGCGCCGCGAAAGCATGGTTAAAACAAAACACGCCACACCAAGCCTTAGGGCACGCACAAAAAGCGTACGATGGTGAGTTGATCGCCCAAATCCTAGATGACTACGGCTGGAAGATGTTTAACCAAGGCGAACTGTCGTCACTGGAAATGGCAGTTAAGCAACTGACACGCGATCAGTTATACAGCAACCCAAAGCTTTCTATGTTGCGAGCATGGCTTGCGCAAAGTCAGCACCGCTACGATCAAGTTGGAACGCTACTGGCCGAAGCCGAAGCTGAATATAAAGAACGCGACATTACCATAGACACCCAACAGCAAGGCGAGTGCAATGCCCTGCGAGCTCAAGTGGCTATCAACCATAACAACCCAGAGCAAGCTCTCGAGTTCGCTGAGCTTGCTTTAAGCCAACTCAACACGAACATTTACCGTAGCCGTATAGTGGCAACATCTGTTGTCGGTGAAGTGAACCACGTAATGGGTAATCTTAGCCGTGCGCTACCTATGATGCAGCAAACGGAGAAGCTTGCTCGTCAGTACCAAGTTTACCACCAAGCGCTGTGGGCCATTTTGCAGCAGAGTGAGATTCTAATTGCACAAGGTTTTGTACAAGCCGCATTCGAACTGCAAGATTCAGCGTTTAAACTGATTGAAGATCATCAATTACAACACGTACCGCTGCATGAATTCCTTCTACGAGTCCGTGCGCAGATTTTCTGGTGTTGGAACCGATTAGACGAAGCTGAAGAGTGCTGCTACAAAGGGTTAGAGATCCTAGGGCATCACTCACCAAGTAAGCACCTGCATAGCTACTCAATGCTGGCTAGAATTGCGATTGGTCGCGGTGAATTAGACAAAGCATCGAAGTTCATCGAGCAAATCCAACATTTACTGCGCCAATCAACTTACCACGTAGATTGGACCGCCAACGCTTCGTTGTCTTTGCTGCTATTTTGGCAAGTAAAAGGCAATAAAGAAGCTATCCAAGATTGGCTAAAAGTCGCGGTTCGCCCAGAAAATGCCAGCAACCATTTCTGTCAACTGCAATGGCGTAACATTGTTCGTGCGCACATCAACTTAGGTCAGTTTGATGAAGCAATCACCGCTTTGAAGTTCCTGAAAGGCGAAGCCGAACAAGCCAATTTAGTCACCGATACGAATCGAAACCTCATCGTTGAATCCGTGCTTTGTGTACAACTTAAGGATGAAGACAAAGCGAAAACGTTGTTGAAAGAAGCGCTAAACATGACCAACCAAACCGGTATGGTCGGAAACTTCTTAGTTGATGGTGCAACGATTGGTCACTTGCTAGAAAAACTCAGCAACAAAACCGAGTTAGGGGATTTAGAACGCCATCGTGCCCAGCAAATCATGAAAGACATTTCGACCACTCAACGCAGCCGTTCTGTCCACTTTGATGAAGATTTTGTAGAGAAGTTAGTGAATCACCCGAACATTCCGGAATTAGTACGAACTAGCCCACTCACCCAACGAGAGTGGCAAGTGCTAGGTCTTATTTATTCAGGCTTCAGTAACGAACAAATCGCACAAGAGCTAGATGTGGCAGGGACGACAATTAAAACGCACATTCGAAACTTGTACCAAAAACTCAATATTGCCAATAGAAAAGAAGCGATTAGTACTGCAGAGAACTTATTGCAATTAATGGGCTACTAACCTTATTGCACTGTTCCTCTATAGGAAAGATTGTACGCCCTTGGTAATTAGGGATTCTCACCTACAATTATAGGGATTAAGCCAACCATAAGCTTTTTGAGTAAATGGTTGGCTTTATTTTTATATCACGTTGCCACGATTCAAGTTCAGCTTTTCTCACCTGATACGAGGCCACGTAACCAAGGAGAGGATCATGGGACACTGCTATAACACAAGCGTAATTAACGCTCCTGTCGACCAAGTTTGGGAAACCATTGCTAACTTTCACCAACTGCCATGGGCAGACCAAGTGGTCACCAAAGTCGAAACCGTTGGCAATGCTTCAGGCACTGAAGTGGGTGCCAAACGGATACTCAATGACTTATTTCACGAAACTTTGCTCAGCGTGGACACACACATTCACACCTTTACCTATCGAATTGACGACGGCCCCGGCCCAATCGCTAAAGATGCAGTGAGAAACTACATTGGTAAAGTCTCGCTATTTCCGATTACAGATAGCGGTCAAACTTTTATTGAATGGACTTCCACCTATGAATCAAGCTCTGAAGATGAAGTGGCTGAATTCTGCAACCCAATTTACATTGCACTAATTAACTCACTAAAGAGTAAGTTTTAGTTAGGTTCATAGGCTTGAGCAAGTAGATGTAGAGAGCTGTAATATCTCAGTAAAACTAGGCAGTTAGGATAAGAGTGGTTAGCCAAACGGTAAGATTCAGATAAAAAAATAGCCAATCGCAAAAAGGGCAATTGGCTTATATATAGTGTGAACAAAAATTTATTCACTAACAACGTCAGTTGGCTAGGTGACCCTCGGCTTAAGAAGGGTCAATGTTAATAATGCAGGTTGCGTGCCAACTTTAAAAAGGGTGTTTTTAAGCGCTATATCGCAAAAAACTACCATTTTTCACTCACAAATTGCAAAATGCAATTGCAGTTTGCAATTAAAATGCAATTAGCTATGCACTAAGTTGCTATTCACAAGTGATAAGTTTATCCCCCATTTTCATATTCATACTTTTTCGACAATAAAATTTGTATACTGCACCCAACCACTCTTAACCATATATTTCGATGAACTACTTAAGCACATTCTTTAAAGGTATGGCGATGGGAGCAGCCGATGTTGTTCCTGGCGTATCTGGCGGTACCATCGCTTTTATTACCGGTATTTATGACACACTGTTAGAAAGCATCAGACGCATCAACCCAAGCGTTTTGGGGCTGTGGAAACGTGAAGGCTTCAAGGCTGCGTTCGCTCATATCAACGGTTTGTTTCTGATTTCATTATTTGGTGGGGTGCTAACCAGTATCGCGACACTTGCCAAATTAATCTCTTGGTTGCTAGAAACTCATCCAGTGCCACTATGGTCATTCTTTTTCGGCCTGATCTTAGTGTCCGTTTTCCATATTCTTAAGCAAATTGAAAAGCGTGACCTTTCTCGGCTGGCGTTTTTGATTCTAGGAATTGCCTTCGCTTACAGCATTACCGTGATAAAACCTCTGCAAATGGAGCCAACTAGCCTCAACGTTTTACTGGCTGGTGCCATCGCCATTTGCGCGATGATCTTACCGGGTATCTCTGGCAGCTTTATTTTGTTGCTTATTGGCATGTACACCCCTGTTTTGGGCGCAGTGAAAGGCTTTGAAGTCGATATCTTAGCGCTGTTTTTAGCAGGCTGTGTGCTTGGCTTATTAAGCTTTTCTCACGTTCTATCTTGGCTTCTTAAGTCGTTCCGAGATTTTACTTTGGTATTTCTCACCGGCTTAATGATTGGTACTTTACCTAAAATCTGGCCGTGGAAAGAAACCATCAGCTGGCGCACAAACTCAAAAGGTGAGCAAGTCCCTCTGATTCAAGAAAACTTATCGCCATTTGACTTCGAGGCGGTCACGTCACAGCCTTCACAATTGCTGTTAGCGATTGTCATGATGTTTGTCGCGATTGCGTTAGTTTTAGGCCTAGAAAAGTTTGCTGAAAGCCAAAACAGCAAAGCCTAACGTAGCCTTTGAACCTTGAAAGCGGAGCCATGTGCTCCGCTTTTTTATATCTGCTTACAACTTAACTAGGCCTGCCGATATTCAATGGTGTTTACACCACAATCCGCACAAAAATCTCTTTTGATACAACCACGTATTGATCCTTGTGATAACATCGCCACTTTATAGAATTTCAACAAGATAATCCTATGCACCTTGCACTGAAAGTATCTGCAATTGGTCTCGCACTGGTTGCTGGTTTTTACGGTCCTCAAGTCGTGACCTCAGTTAAAGAATCAATGAGTCAGCACCAAATGTCTTCAGAGTCCATCAACTTAGATGATTACTGCATGCTGTCTTCTGCCGCCTGTGAGCAGAATTCTGTGAGAATCAGCCTTGACCGTGACGTGACTCAACCGTTAGTTCCTGCCAAAATTCGAGTTGAATGGCCTAACGCTAAGCAAGACTCACTTTCCCTCAACTTACAGGGGTTAGAAATGGAAATGGGTAGCGCCCGTTACCGATTAAATTCTGTTGGCAATGATGTATTCGAAGGTGAGATTATTCTGCCTGTTTGCACTTTAGATAAAATGACATGGGTTGGAGAACTGACTGATGGGCAAACCACAGTCAAACCCGCATTAAGGATGGCACGATGAGTAAAAATTGGTCACTAATATTAGTCGTCGCATTTGCGCTCGGCTTCGGCGTAAAAACCTACATAGACGAACAAGCGAAAACCACCGCTTCAATAGAACAAGAACAAAAAATGGCTGGCACCACGTTATTTGGTGAGAAGGGCAAAGCTGTACCTATTTTTGACCAAGACGATGAGCGTATACGCATCGTCTACTTTGGTTTCACACGCTGCCCTGATGTGTGCCCGACTTCCTTAGCGATGATGGCCGGAGCTTTAAATCAAATCAATGGCGCACAAAAAGCGCAACTAAGACCAATGTTTATTTCTTTGGATCCAGAGCGCGACGCGGCGAATGCTTCTTTTGAATACGCACAGTATTTTCACCCGATGATTGAAGGCCTCTCTGCACCGCTTGACGTCACCAAGCCATTGGCTCATCGCTACGGTGTCATTTTCCGTAAAACTGAATTAGAAGGCTCTGAACTTGAGTACACTTTAGATCACAGCTCTTACTTCTATTTCCTCAAACCTGATGGCACTTTAATTACTAAAGTGCCACATACGCTGACACCTGCACCTTTGGTTGAAGCGATAAAATCCGTTACTTCTGCCCAAGAATAACGCGATAAAACAACACCATTACACAATAATAAATAATTTTAAGGACAATAATATGAAGCTTAAAGCTCTCGCTCTAGCAGGCTTACTCCTTACTCCTTTGGCTTACGCAAAAAGTGACATCATGGCACACGACTTATACGCCCGTGCCATGCCGCCTTCTTCTGTAACCAGCGCGGTTTTCACTACACTGATGAACCATAGCGACAAAGATCGCACTCTGGTTTCAGCAACGACGCCAGCGGCAGGCAAAGTAGAGCTTCATGATGTGATCAAAGATGGCGACGTTATGAAAATGCGCCAAGTTCAAGAGATCAAGATCCCAGCAAACAGTAATGTTGTTCTTAAACCAGGCAGTCTGCATATCATGTTATTCAACTTAGATAAGCGTTTAGAAGAAGGCCAAAGCATTGACCTGACTCTTACCTATGCCAACGGCGAGACACAAACATTGCAAGCGCCAGTGAAAAAAGTAATGAGTGGTATGAAAAAAATGGATCACTCCCACCACTAAGCCCAGGCATTAAATTTTCTAAGCGGCGAATACTTCAACCACTCGCCGCTTTCTGTTAAGCTCAGCAAGAATCAAACATTAATGGAGGACACAAGATGATTGTAATGACGAACCTATACACGGCTGTAAAAGCAACGCGCGTATAAATCGGTAGGCTTAACCTAAACGAACCTTCTCCTACCTTACTAAGTATTTAACTGTATTAGTTTAATTACTTAGCAGCCCTGTGCTTTTACCCGGTGTATTCAATTACCGGGGTCTCAATCAATAGAATTCGACCCTAACTCAAACGTTAATTCGACGTCTCGAGCAATTTTTAGATCGCTAAAGCTTTTGATCTACACATTAGCTGACACGTCTAGGGTAAATGAACCATGAATTCAAATTCAGTATTTTCTCATCCAATGCCACTACAGCAACTTGGATGGCAACCTGTATTCCAACAACAGTTAACACTCGAAGATTACGATCAATCCATCGTAGCAAGAGTGATCGCGCACCACAGAAGCGGCTACCTGTTGGCAAGTGAACAAGGTGAAATCCAACTACCGATACATCATAGCCAACCTGCAATGACGGTTGGAGACTGGGTCATCCTTGATCAAGAACGTGCATTTGTTCGACTTCTGGAAAGGCATTCTTTATTTAGCCGTAAAGCTGCGGGCAGTAAAGTGGCAGAGCAATACATCTCTGCCAATATCGATACCGTTTTTATCGTCGTTTCACTTAACTACGATTTTAATTTAAGCCGTATCGAACGCTACCTTGCTTTGGCCAATGAAGCGCAAGTTGAACCTGTTATCGTTCTAACAAAGCAGGATCTTTGTGATGACACCGACGATAAGATCCAGCAAGTCCAACAACTTGATAGCATGCTCATGATCGAAGCAGTCAATGGCTTAGATTTGGAGTCCGTCAAAGTTCTTTCACCTTGGTGTAAGACAGGGAAAACCGTTGCACTTATGGGATCATCTGGCGTTGGTAAATCAACATTAGTTAACTCATTACTAGGCGAGCAAGAGCAAGCAACTGGTGGCATTCGTGAAGACGATAGTAAAGGGCGTCATACTACAACTTCACGCTCATTACATTTGCTAGAAAGCGGAGGTTTGTTGCTCGATACTCCAGGAATGCGTGAACTTCAATTGGCTGACTGCGCCAGCGGCGTAAGCGAAACTTTTGCCGATATTGAAGACCTAATTCTTGAATGTCGTTTCTCTGACTGCCAGCACCAAACTGAACCTGGCTGTAAAGTGTTAGCCGCCATAGAATCTGGCGATTTAAGTGAAAGGCGGTTCAAGAACTACCAAAAGCTGCTGCGAGAGCAAGCACGAAATGGAGCAACACTAGCGGAGCAGCGCTCACACTTTAAAAAGCTCTCCAAGATGTACCGCAACGTACAAACGGAAAGCCGTAATATTAAACAAGGCAGTTAGTCTCACACCGCCTTGCGATCAGCGCCTCTGATAGCTTAGTTATCAGGGGCGTTTTTACATCGAATAAATTCCAATAGCAAACTAGCTAAGCCACATACTCAGGCATAACTACAGGCAAATGATATGCTATGGTGTAATATGCCATAAGATAGTAAATGGAATGTAGACTTAGCATGAAAACCCTCGAACAAGAGCTATCTCGAATAGACCTCAACCTACTGGTGTCACTCAGCGTTCTCATCAAAGAGAAAAACGTATCGCGCGCAGCTGATAAGCTGTATTTGTCACAGCCAGCGATGAGCAGAATACTAGGGCGACTAAGGAACTTGTTCGACGATCCGCTTTTCTATCGTGAGTCCAACGGCTTACAACCTACCGCAAAAACACTGGAACTCGAAGCCAAGCTAGATACCATCTTGCTTTCCGTCGACAGCCTGATCAACAGCAGTAGCTTTAATCCCGAACTGTGCGAGAAAAACTTTCGATTATCGGTTCCACCTTTAATGAGCCAGCTACTGATGACGCCTTTAGCAAAAAGGGTTGGTGATTTAGCCCCCAATGCGACATTAGAAGAATACCCATCGTCTTTTGACCCTATTTTGTTGCTCAAAGAAGGGCAAGTCGACTTTTCTATTCATGTTGAAGACGCACCAGTAAGCGATGAATACCATTCCACAAAAATTGGTAGCACTTACCCTGTTATTTACGGCGCAGCCAACCATCCACTGCTGTCCAAACCGTCCATTACTTTAGATGATTGCCTTAAGTATCCCTTCGTTGATTTATCACTGGATATACGCTCAAACAATCACTACCTCAATCCCATCGATGTTGCGCTGGCTAAGCAAGGAAAAAGTCGAACTATCGCCCTTAAGTCAGGCCAATTATCGACATTAACTCAATCGATGGAAGGTACAGAACGTTTGATCATTGCTGGGCACGCTTTGGCTCATAGCGAAGTATTAGACTCTCGCTTTCAAGTCATCAAGCCCTTTGAAGAAGCGCCCTACGTGGTAGATATTTATCTCATCGAACACCGACGTACCCTATCGAGTCCTTCACACAGTTGGCTTAAATCTATGATTCTTGAGTCACTCAAAGGAAAGATCTCTGTTTAGAGTGAGTTAATAATCCATTACCAATCATCTTCGCCCGCGCTCTACTTCGTTGATTATTAAACGAATCCAACATAGAAATGCACTAGTGTAATATCAGTTATAGATATATATCATTTGATGTAATACCAGCCTGCCGATAGTCTGAAGTCAATCCAGAAATGAACGGTTCCTAGCAGCCTTTCATTATCAATTACTATTTAGACTGACTGATTAGGAGGTCACTATGAACTTAAAGAAATCTTTGATTGCTGGCGCTATTATCGCTTCTAGCCTTTCACTTACAGCTTGCGGTTCTTTCGATAATGATACGGCTGCACAGTCCTCACAGGCCGATGTTCTTAAAGTCACAGAGCAAAACTACGCATTTGCCGAAACGGCACGCAATTATCGAAATTGGGTAGCACTTGGTGCTAATGACCAGCTGACACATATGCGAGCACTGCCGCCTCGCGGAAAAGACGCACCTACCGTACAAATGAACGATGACACCCTTTATTCTGTAGCCGTTGTCGAAACCGTAGACGGGAAAGTAAATTTCGACATCCCGAAAGTAGACGTATACATGGCAGTGCAAGTCGTCTCCGAAGGTGGTCATGGGCAGCACTACGTGGTGGGTGAAGGTAGCTATGACCTCCCGGTAGAAACTCAATATGCCTTCTTAATCTATCGAACTGGCACCGAGAAAGGGCTAGACGCATCGCGTGCCGCGCAAGATCAGATTACAACCGACAACCTTAAATTTGGCACTTATCAGGTAAAAAGCTTCAACTATGACGAAGTAGAAACTTGGACTAAAGCACTGACCGCTGAAACACAAGGTGAGATCTTCAACTACACGTTCCCGCGAACTTCGCAACAAGTAACAGATAGACATCAATGGAACCTTGAAAACGCAAATGGTTGGGGTGGTTCATCACCAGAGGTCGACGTAGCTAACCTATACACAAATTCAGTAACGTTTAGCGGTTCAGAGTGCAACACGACAACGTTCGATGAGCCACAATCTAAGTATTTCACTTCTATCACGGCATATGACCAGTCACGCTACTTAATTGATGGGGCTAACCATGTTTCATCAAATAACTGGGAAGAAAACGCTAATGGTACGATCACAGTGTCTTTTAACTGTGGCGAGCAAGCGATTAATAACATCAACACCCAAGGCCAGGACTTCTCTTTCACTGTTCGTTACTACGGGGTAAGTCAAAAGGTGCTAGACGGCAAGGTGACGCCAGAAGCAACAGTTATCAACCACGGTTAACTTCGATTAAAGCCAAGTAAACACTAATGAAAAGGAAGGTGAGCCAATTGGTTCACCTTCTTTTCGTTTGAAGCACTTTGGCCAAACGTACATTTTGCAGCGCATCTACAAACGGAGGGGCATTATTTTATGTTTCTGTATCACGAAAATTCAACGAGTCTCATACCTCGCCTAGACGACCAGCAAGATAGCCTTATTCAGAGCCTCACGAGACAAATATGCAGCGTTTCATTTTCTCAGTGCTGAACGGCCAATGGAAAGCTCACCTAGTGGTATCCCCTTCACTAAATATTCACAAGATCATTAAATCATCCAATGTCAGATAGCGTCATTTTATGCAGTAAAAACCGAATTAATGACAGTTTGTTAACTTAACCACAAACACAAATTTAACATTTACCACCACAATCAACACACAGCGCAAACAATTAAACCAAAAATAAACTATTCCTAGACACAAAATATTATCAAGTTAATATAGCGGCCATTCGGCTAGTGAATGGTCGAAATGATCGTCTTTTTATAAAGTTCGACAAACTATAAAAACCAAACAATTGCAGGATCTTTATGCAAAATCACAATATCTTTGCCCGTTTTGCTCGCGGCAATCTAGTGCTCCAAATTCTTGCTGGTATCGTTGTGGGTGTTCTTTTGGCAACCATCTCACCAGAAACCGCAAAAGATGCAGGCATGCTAGGTAGTCTATTCGTAGGCGCTTTAAAAGCAGTAGCCCCAATTTTAGTATTCATTCTTGTTGCTGCTTCTATTGCAAACCAAAAGAAAAACCAACACACGCACATGCGTCCAATTATCGTTCTTTACCTAATTGGTACGTTCTCAGCAGCACTTACTGCAGTAGTGCTAAGCTTCATGTTCCCAACAACCCTAACACTGGTTGCTGGTGCAGAAGGCGCTAACCCTCCTCAAGGTATTGCAGAAGTACTGAATACACTACTATTCAAACTTGTAGACAACCCAGTAAACGCACTTGTTAATGCTAACTACATCGGCATTCTTGCGTGGGCTATTGGTCTTGGTATTGCACTTCACCATGCTTCAGCAACAACTAAAGCTGTATTCGAAGATCTAAGCCACGGCGTTTCTCAGATTGTACGCTTCATCATTCGCCTAGCACCTTTCGGTATTTTTGGCCTAGTAGCATCGACCTTCGCAACAACAGGTTTTGACGCACTAGCAAGCTACGGTCAACTACTAGCAGTACTGCTTAGCTCAATGCTAATCATCGCGTTAGTTATTAACCCGCTAATCGTATTTGTGAAGACGAAACAGAACCCATACCCGCTGGTACTTCAATGTATTCGTGAAAGTGGCGTAACGGCATTCTTCACTCGTTCAAGTGCTGCGAACATTCCAGTAAACATGGCATTGTGTGAGAAGCTTAAGCTAGACGAAGATACGTACTCAGTATCTATCCCGCTAGGCGCGACTATCAACATGGCTGGTGCAGCAATTACGATCACTGTACTGACTCTAGCTGCGGTACACACTATGGGTATTGAAATCGATATCATGACAGCTGTACTTCTAAGCCTTGTAGCAGCAGTATCGGCATGTGGCGCATCTGGTGTTGCAGGCGGTTCTCTACTGCTTATCCCTCTAGCATGTGGCCTGTTCGGTATTTCAAACGACGTGGCGATGCAGGTTGTAGCGGTTGGTTTCATCATTGGTGTTATCCAAGATTCAGCTGAAACAGCGCTAAACAGCTCAACTGACGTAGTATTTACTGCAGCAGTATGTAAATCAGAGCAGCAAAAACAACACTAAGAATTCTTGGCGCTTAACGCCGTGAGTTCCCCCTCAAGTTAAGTGCCGAGAAACAAAAAAGCCCACATCTGTGGGCTTTTTTATTGGCTAGCGTTTAAGGTTTCACGCGATGTTATCAGCTAACTAACTTTAAGCATCGGCTATTCTTTACGCATCGGCTCGATGGTCGACTGAGAAAAGTTGAAGTCAGTATTTATTCCCACCTTCTGCTCTTGCGGTTGTTCTTCAACCAGTTCCTCTTCATCAACTGTAATTAACTCTTCCGTCGGATCTTCCATCTTCTTAGGAACAGGAATATCACGTTTGTAGAGCTTGTTTAACGCCTTGATGATTGAGTGCTTAGCCACACTCTTATTCGCGAGTTTCTTCATAATAGGCTTAGCTAACGACTGCAAACCCACCACAGAATCCACACCAATATTCGAACCCACTTTGTCTCTTAACGGTTTTGCTTCTTCATAACCAAAATGCGCGGCTAAGAACAGCCAAATATAAGCGATAGAGTTACCATGCTCGCCGTACTCTGCCCACGCTTCACCGGCACGGAACATAGCTTCAGGGTTACTTTTCTCGGCGGCACACTCTAACCAATAACAACCTTTACTGTGGTTTTTAGGCACCCCGACACCGTTTATGTAGTTCAGGCCAAGCTTCACTTTTGCTTCAGCACAACCTTTGTCGGCGGCAAGCTTAAACCACTTAGTGGAACCTTCTGGTGACTTGTTATTATTGTTCTTAGACATACACCAGTCGCCCATGTAAATCATGGCTTCTGTGTTGCCAGACATCGCCGCTTCTTCTACTAAGCCATTTCCCTTAGGGATATTCTTCGTCGTACCACGCCCATGGATCAGCGCTTTACCCATTTCAAACTTAGCGTGTTGGTCCCCTTCCAAACCGGCGATTGCCATTTTCCAGAAGTTCGCTTGTTCTTTAAGGATTAAATCTTCTTTTTTACGCTGGCTTATCCGAACAATGCCATACATACCATTGATATTGTCGTCTTGCGCTGCTTTCTCATACCAGTAAAGCGCTTCTTTTAAATTGGTACGCTCGGCTTCTTTAGCAAGGAATAGAATTGTAGGAATATGCCCCGTTTCGGCCTTAAATAGTCGATCCTTCTTCTCTTGTTTTTTCGCTTTCTCGATGGCTTTACGATACGCAATTTCTCTGGCTCTGCGTTCTTGCTCGATTCTCTTCTTTCGCATCGACAGAGAAACAAGCCAAATAAACACTAGCACTAACGAAAGAGCAGTCGCGCCAATCGCGATTCCCATTGTACTCATATAAGTTCTTATAATTATTCAGCTGCCGCGCCACTCCAACCATGGAATACGCCATCAACCAAAGGTGATATATATATTAGCGGTCTCTTAGACGAAAACTTAAGAAACCCGCATTAAACCGAACCAGTATCTCAGGAATCGAAACAGATAAGAAGCCCACATGGTAGGGCTCGATATTTCGTCCTACGACGACTCAGCCTGTTTATTGGAAAGGTAGGCGCTCCGTTGCATGCTCTATTCACCTCTCAACTAAGAGTAGTACAGTCGAAGCAGGCAAGCGCCGAGCTAAAGCCCTTGTGGCAGAAGCTGCCACTAGATAAGCATCTAAGGGAGGCCAGTGCACTCCCTTGATCATCAAATTTAGCTGCTCGCTGGCGACTATTTTTTCATCATTGCTTTCAAATCTGCGAACGGGTTATGTGTCGCGGTTTGATGCTCATCTTGGCCGGCCTTAATTTCAGTGCCGTAGCGCTCATGATCGGTATATTTGGAATGCTCATGATCATGGCAGTACAAACATAATAGCTCCCAGTTGCTTCCATCTTCTGGGTTGTTGGTATGATCATGATCTTTATGGTGAACCGTTAATTCACGTAGGTTGGAATAGACAAATTCGCGAGCACAGTTACCACAAACCCAAGGGTATAGTTTCAGCGCTTTATCACGGTAGCCACTTTCTTTGCGTTTATAATTGGCACTCGAACCGTTGTAATCAGAAGACATCTCAATTCCTAATACTTAATTTAGATTTTCCAATTTTACCATTGTCACCGACTTGGCACATCAACCATTACCCAAAACCTGAAGCTCGTCCCTACGCAAAAAGTTCAATATCCCTCAACTCGTGAAGTAAAGCTGAACTATCCTATTAACGTGGGAAAGAGAAAGGATGATAAGCATAATGGACTTTGCCGCCACTCCATCATTGGTGATAGCACACGGCTCGGGGTTCGGCTCAACAGAACTACCCCAGCAACTCAGCCAACAACAGATTCAATGCGTTGAAATAGCGTGCCTCAACGAATTAGAGGCATCGAGCCCCGCGCTGCTTATCCTCGATCAACCACTCATTGAGCAACTGCCGAAAGAACAACTGGCTCAATACTTACAATCCCACCCAACTTTACTCTTAGCTGAGCAGCATTTAGATATTGAAGCCGATTTATATCTGCCGATTGGTTTTAGCCAGAGGGTAACAAAAAAGCACATTCACACCGCCCTCACTCAGTTCGTGCTCGCTAAGCAGCAGCTTGAGTTAACCCAACTGCTTAAGAACAAGTCCATTAATTTGCAGCGACTTGCAGACATTGGGATTGCCCTTTCTGCAGAAAAAAGTCTCGCGGCACTACTGACTCGAATCTTAGATGAAGGCAGAAAGCTAGCGGTGTGTGATGCCGCCTCACTGTTTCTACTCGACAGTGATAATAAAGGCAACGACTACTTGATATTAAAGCTCACTCAAAACGCATCGATTGATTTCCAGTTTGAAGAACGGCGCTTCCCATTGAACGACACCAGCATTTCAGGCTACGTTGCCAGCTACGGATTTGAACTCAATATCGAAGATGTTTATCAACTGGATGACGCGCCCTATAGCTTTAACCCTGTCTTTGACCACGCCACGGGGTATCGCTGCCAATCTTTATTAGCCTTGCCAATCAAAAATCACGATGGCGACATTATTGGTGTACTCCAGTTCATCAACCGCAAAAAAACCGCCGATACCGCTTTGCTCACACATAAGATTACTCGTGAAAATGTGATTCCATTTGATGACAACGTAAACCCTCTACTTCGTGCATTGGCGAGCCAATCGGCCATCGCCATAGAAAACCGTCGCTTAATCGAGAGCATTCGCCACTTATTTGAGGGGTTTGTGCAAGCCTCTGTTACCGCTATTGAACAACGAGATCCAACCACCAGCGGTCATTCATTTCGGGTCGCTGATTTATCAGTCGCACTCGCACAAGCGATCCCCGACTCCGGTTTAACTCAATATCAACATAAGCTGTTAAATAAAAAAGACTTACGCCAGCTTAAATACGCGGCGCTATTGCATGATTTTGGCAAAGTCGGTGTGCGAGAAGCGGTGTTAACCAAAGCGAAAAAGCTCACTACACATCAGCTTGATGTGATCAAATATCGAATCAGGCTTACGCAGCAAACTCTCATGAAAGAGCGAGCCGAAGCCGAACTGAAGCTTTTTCAGCAGCACCGTTGCCTAGATGCCGACGAACAACTTCATCGGCAGAAGGTGTTGCAGCAACAGATTGTTCAGCTAGAAGAGTTTTGGCAAGACATACTGCAAGCCAACGAGCCGAGCATTTTGCCTGAATCGGTCGAGCAAGGCTTACATCGTGTTCACCAATGCCAAGCCTACGACGAGAATGGCGCGTTATCGGCTCTTATCAGCACAGATGAACTCGCGGCACTTTCCATTCCCAAAGGCAGTTTAACCATAGAAGAGATGGACGAGATTCGCTCTCATGTCACGCACACTGAAAATTTCTTAAAGCAAATTCCATGGACAAATGAGCTCAAAGACGTACCTGACATTGCAGGCGCTCACCACGAGAAACGCGATGGTAGTGGCTACCCAAGAGGTTTACATCATGACCAAATCCCACTCGCCTCTCAAATCATGACTATCTGCGATATTTACGATGCTTTGACCGCATCTGATCGCCCATATAAGCAAGCTCTTCCGAATGAAGTAGCCTTTAAAATTCTCACCAACGAAGCGGAAAGTCAGCAACTTAACGTGGATCTAGTGCGCCTATTTATCGATGCAAAAGTGTATCTGGTGATTCAAGGCAAACACTACAATACGCCAAGTGACAAAACCTGCGGATTTCATCACCATGTGTGCGATTTTGATTTGCTAGACGACAGCTAGTTTCATCATGGAAAATCTGTCTCACCAAAACAAAATTCTTCGCTCCGCGTTTGCCAAGCATCGCCTATTGCTGGCTATGCTATTGCTGTTTAGCTTACTGCTGACCCTTAACTCTTGGCTCAAGCCGCTTGTCAGTTTTGACAACATTTGGCTCGACTTCGCTGTGAAAAAATGGAGTAAGCTATCTTATGGCGACCCAAATATTGTACTCATCGATATTGATGATCCTAGTCTCAAAGCAATGCAAAACAGCGTCGGACGTTGGCCATGGCCGCGCGCCGTTCATGCTGAACTGATCGATTACATCTCTCAGCAGAAACCTCAAGCGATTGTGTTTGATTTGCTCTTTTCAGAGCCTGATATCTACCAACCAGATTCGGACCTTTACCTTTCAGAAGTGATCGCTAGCCAAAGCAATATCTTTTTGCCCATCTTGCATTTTGAGTCACAGCAGAATCATTTATTTCCTAAACTCGCTGACTACCCAGCTTCGGTTGGGCTAACACCTCCTGATGACGTGAATCAAACCGAGGTTCGTGCCAATCTATTACTGCCAAGCGCCATCCACCCAGCCGCTTGGAAGCTCGGAACCATCAACTTCATCCCCGATCACGATGGGATAGGACGCCGCTACCATATTGAGCATAAGATTCAAGGTTGGACTATCGACACATTACCCACCAAAGTTGCGCGATATCTAGGGGCTCCGATTCCAAACCAAGATGAGTTACTCCTTGATTGGAAAAAGCCCGTCGCACAAGAATACAGTTCGCCTTATGCTCGCTTTTCTTATGCCAATGTCTACAAGGCAGTGAGTGAAGAACGTCCCTTTCACACCCCCAATTTATTTGAAAACAAGATCGTTCTAATAGGATCAACTGCAACCGGACTGCACGACCTCAAGCATACCCCTTTAAGTGCTTCTTACCCTGGGCTTTATATACTCGCTACTGCCATCGACAATTTGCTTCACCAAGAACAATTGGCAAAAGTGCCAACGGTGATCGAATGGCTCCTGAGTATTATTTTTCTATTCGCTATTACCATTAGCTTGTTGGTAGCCAAAAGGGTGATTCCAGCCACGCTAACCTGTGGCATTTTGGTTTTGGGCTGCTACGCCACCAGCTACCTACTCGCCTCTCAAAAATGGTTGTTGGTCGTTAACAGCTCGATTGCCCTGATACTGGTTTACTTCTTGAGTGTATTGGTCATTCAATTTCTACAACGACAGCGGGAATACGCTTATGCCATCGATATTTTTGGCCGATTCATGGATCGCAATGTTGTACGACAGTTAGTTGATTCAGGGCAAACCAAGCAAGCGTTACAGGCCAAAAACCGTAAAGTCACCGTGCTGTTTTCAGACATCCGCAACTTTACTACTTTGTCTGAACAGCACACTCCATTAGAGATCGTGCAATTGCTCGATGACTACTTTTCGATGCAAGTTAACGTCATATTCCAGCATAATGGTACCTTAGATAAATTTATTGGTGATGCCATCATGGCGTTTTGGGGGGCTCCTCTAGATAACGAACAACAAGAGAAGCAAGCCATACAAGCCGCGCTAGAGATGGTCGATAAGCTGGAACAATTTCGCATTCAGCAAAACCTCCCAGAATTTAACATCGGTATCGGTATTCATACTGGTGAAGTCGTGGTGGGCGCGATTGGCGGAGAGCAAAGGTACGACTACACAGTAATTGGGGATCCCGTTAATGTGGCGAGCCGTATAGAAGGAGTGACTAAGAACCGCTGTAATATTCTGGTTTCTAGCAGCACTCGTGATGCGTGTATCGATGATTTTGAGTTTGAAGAAATGGGTAGCCACTCACTTAAAGGCAGAGAAGAACCCGTAACCCTTTATATCCCTTCCAAAAAGAAAAACTAGCTAGAATTTCGATGTATTTTACCTCCCAAAAACCAGTGATACTTTAATCAATAAAGGCCCTATATTCACTTTGACAATGTTCACCCTGCTGCCTATACCTTAAAGGTCAAGGCCTAGCCATGGAGTCCCCCGTGAGACACTTAGCGATTTTGCTCACCTGCACATTGGTATTTATATCGTCCGTTTTTGCGCAACAAGCAACCACCGTTGATGATGTAAAACTCAAGCTCGCCCCATCGATTCAAAGTGAGAATATCGACTACTTAAAAGCGGACACCTCAGTCACGATCCTTAACCGCCAAGGTGGTTGGTACCAAGTTCAAACCCCCTATCAAATGCAAGGTTGGCTAAAAATGTTGTGGCTACGCTTTCCAGTCACAGGCGAAGAAAGCAGTGTGCTGTCAGTCTTCTCACAGGGCAGCAGTGGCGTGACCGTTGCCACCGGGATTAGAGGGCTATCTGAAGATGAATTAGCCACTGGCCATGGCGTTCCATTCGATATGTCGACACTCAAACACTACTCCGTCTCCCAAGACGAAGCTCTGGCATTTGCTCATGAAGGCCAGCTCCGAGTCCAAGACTTTCGCTATGTTGACTAACAGCTAACAAGGATTGGAGACTAAGAATGAATATCCGTCTTTCTTCCCGGCTTTCACTCATCCTCACACTGAGTTTGGGCTTATTGAGCTGCAAAACCACCGACCTAGAGATGCTGAATAATATCGATTTAGGTCAAGTGACGAATTCGCTGTCTAAGATCACCGACATCGGCGGGAAAAGTGCTTCAGAGGAATCAGAGTTTGGGTACGAAGTGGCTCAATTGCTCCTCACCAATAGCCGTGTTTTAGATAATGAAGAAGTACAACGCTACGTAAATCGCGTCGGGCAGTGGCTCGTACAAAACAGTGAACGTCCTGATTTAGAGTGGCATTTTGTGGTGTTAGATGACACCAGCTTTAACGCGTTCGCCGCGCCCGGCGGATATGTCTTTATCACTGGAGGGACGCTACTTAGATTAAGTAATGAGGCGGAGTTAGCGGGTGTATTGGCACATGAGATTGCGCATGTCCTAGAGCGCCACTATCTCGAAGCACTGCAAAAACAAACGTCATTAGACTTGGCCTCAGACATTGGCGTACTGGCATACCAGCTAAACAATAACCGTAAAGGTCGTGATTCCGATGGCACTCAAGATAACGTCGAAATGGCTGAAAAGCTGTCGGCAGGCGTTGACTCTTTATACGCCAATGGCTTGGCTCGTGGAGATGAAGAAGAAGCCGATCGAATGGCTGTCATTATTGCGGCTCGCGCGGGTTACGACCCTTATGCCTATATTTCTGTATTACAGAAAATTGCCAGCGAAAAACCAAGCTCCAATGCTTGGGCCACCTTCATGAAACGCCATCCTCCGGCTACTGACAGGTTGACCGAGTTAGAACCTGTAATGGATAGAGTATTCCCTTACGCGACTGGTTTCCAAACATTAGAAGATCGCTATCAAGATTCAATCCGTTAACTGCGCTAATTGATTTGCCCGTAAATGAAAGCCAATTCAGCGACCGTCTTAGCTGAAAACTTTTTCAATAAGCTGGCACGATGTACCTCTACTGTGCGCATTGCGATACACAATTCATCTGCGATTTTCTGGTTTCTCTTGCCGTCTATAATCAGCTTCAAGATGTCCTTTTCGCGTTTAGTTAACGATTGAAACGCCGCGAAATATTGCAGCTTTTTTACTTGCTCTCGCGATTCATCCAAACCTTTATCAATCGCTTGGGTTAATTCATCGCCTTTGACTGGTTTTTGAAAAAAGTTCACCGCTCCTGCTTGCAGTGCGTCCACCGCCATTGGTACATCACCATGACCCGTTAAATAGATCACTGACAAAGGGCTATGCTGCTCAAGTAAGTACTCATGTACCTGCTGTCCCCGCATTTGTGGCATCCTGCTATCTAAAATAACGCAGCCAGCTCCTCTAATGTCCGCCGAAGAAAGAAAACTGGGTCCATCACAAAATGCCGATACTTGATATTCATGTTCTTCCAACAGAAAGACTAAAGAGTCGCGCATCGACTCATCATCATCGACCACATAAACGGGCAGTGATTGGTGTGACATTTTCATTCCTCAGTTATTCACTCATTACAGGGAGTTACATCAATAAACTCTATTTTGATAAGCGGCAGCGTCGCTCAAACCACTATTCACGCTCTAGGTAAGATTAGGGTTGCCTTACAACCATTAGGCTGGAGTGAAGCTAACTCCAAGCTGCCGTTGTGCGCTTCAATAACATCTCGGCATATCGCTAAACCAAGCCCTAATCCGTCCACCTTTGTCGTAACAAACGCTTTTTCGACCGCTTCTGTTTCTTCAATAAGCCCGGTGCCATTATCGACAATAGATAAGGTCACATTGTCTTGATTAAATTGAATATGCACAAGGATTTGCGCGTGCCAATCAGCATCTACACCTGACTCTCGATAACTCACACATGCATCCGCAGCATTGTTAATAAGGTTCACCAACACTTGTTGGAAGCCAATAGGGTCAATCACTATCGGTACTTTGCCCCCATGCCACTTAGTTTTGAGTTCTATATTTTGTTTAGTTAATCGGAAGTCCAATAACTCAATCGTTTCGGTTAACAGCACTTGAAGGTCGGTACTGACTTTTTCGGCAGAGCGCTTTTTAATCATACTCCTCAGGCGCTGAATAATGGCGTCTGCACGATCCACTTGGCTGTGAATCTTCTCAAATACCGGCACGATGTCTTCAGCAGGCCGTTGTTTCGCCAAGCGTAATAGCCCGCCTTCACTGTAATTGCGAATAGCGGCTAATGGCTGATTGATTTCATGAGCCAAACTACTACCAAGCTCTCCAACGACGGCCACGCGCTGTGAATGCTCCAACTGCTCGTTTTTCTCTTTCAAACGGTTTTGCGTTTCCACTAACTGCTTTTTACTGCGGCTAAACTTATATTCCAGCCAAAAATGATACACATTGAGCGCAACCACCAAAATAAAGAATGCCCACGCCCACTGTTGATTGTGCTTCAACCAAATAATCGCGACTTTCCACCAAGGTTGCTGCAGCGGATGAATATCCAACTGTTGATACAGTTTATCAATCGCCAATAGGCTCACTGGAGATGTCCAGCCTGATGCGTTGGTTAGCAATGCCGCCGCGCTGTCACTTGGCATAGAGAACAGAGCTTGAGAAATTTGTTTGGCGAGTTCGCTTGATGCTCGCTCTGTTTTAGCAAATGACCAGTTGGGGTATAAAGGCGTTGAGACTGCACAGTGAAAGCCCTCAGGTGACATTTCATTAATCACGCGAAACTGTTCGGGGCTAAGCAAACCATCGCCAATCATACTTTCTAGCAAGCATACGGGTACGACTGCCGCTTCAACGTGCCCATCCCGTAATTGATACAGGTTGGCATCAATAGGAAAGCCTAAAAATTGAGTGTTCGCAAAGTATCGATTCGGGTTTAAGCCAGCTTTCACCACTTCATAACGTAGGGTTAAGTAACCACCAAAGGCGTTATCAGCGACCGCGGCGATAGGCTTACCCTGCAATTGTTCTAGTGCAATATAAGGAGACAAACGCCTAACCACCAGCGCAGAGCCGATACTGTTGGTTCGATCTACGGTTTGATTAGTGGTCATAGTGGCTAACCAAGACAATGAATATTGACGCCCCAGACGCACCGCTTGCCCAGGGTTGGTCACAATAAAATCCACCTGTTGCGCTTTTACTGCTTCAGCCATTTCGAGCAATGTGAAGGGTTTTAGTACAAATTGAGTATTGGGAATTTGAGCGCCGAGCCAATCCATCGTCGGTTGCCAACGCGTTTCTGCAGCAAGTCGGCCGCGAATGGCAAGCACACCAACCTCGACGACTTGTTCGTTCGTTTGCACCGCGCCCACCTCATGATGAGAAACCTCTAATTCAGTCGCGGCTTGAGAGCCTGTTAAGAAAAGGCCAGCCATCAGCCATAACGCTTTAATCAATCTATTGCCTCACCCTTTCTCGCGCTCATATTCAACTTATCTCTTGCGTAGATACAGCATAACAGCTCAATAGCGAAAACCACATTTGTTCTAGATCAAGTTAGATCTGAGTATGTGGAAATCCACAATACCGCCCAAACCGCAGATTTTTGACAATGTCGACAACGCAAGACTTCCTTAAAGATTCTTACCTAATAGGTACATTATGGATTCAACGAAACGACGTTTTCTCAATCGACTTGGAGCTGTCAGTGCCGGAGCGGCCTTGATCCCAGTAACAGGCATTCAAACCGCTACCGCGAGCACTATTATTCGTAACAACGACCAACCCGACCGCAAGGGCTCGATTGGTAAGCGTTATGCCATGGCAATCGATTTACGAAAATGTGTCGGCTGCCAAGCGTGTACTGTCGGCTGCTCTATCGAAAACCAAGCGCCTATTGGCCAGTTCCGTACCACCGTCAAGCAATATGAAGTCACTCTAGACGACGGCACTCAAGTTCAAAAAGACGTTCAAGCATTCATGCTGCCTAGGCTGTGTAACCACTGTGACGATGCGCCATGCATCAAGGTGTGCCCGGTTCAAGCGACTTTCCAACGCGAAGATGGCATTGTCATGGTCGATAACGAGCGCTGCGTCGCCTGTGCCTACTGCGTCCAAGCCTGCCCTTACGATGCTCGTTTCATTAATCATGACACTCTCACCGCAGACAAATGCACTTTCTGTGCACACCGATTAGAAGATGGGTTACTTCCCGCTTGTGTGGAAACGTGTGTCGGCGGCGCGCGAGTTATTGGTGATATCGAAGATCCAAACAGCGAGATAAACCAATTACTCAAAGCGAATCAACACGACATCAAAGTACTTAAGCCCGAGCAAAATACCAAACCACATGTGTTTTACATCGGCATGAACGACCGCTTTGTCAGTCAGGTCGATGCTCAACCTGCCATTTATGAACCACAAGGAGAGCACGCATGAACATCACTGAGATCTTAGTTCCCCCCCAAGAAATTGCTTGGCTCCCGTGGGCTGTTCAGTATTTCTTTTACATTGGTTCTTCTTACGCCGCAGCGATTCTTTTTGTGATCGCATTGCTCTTCAAGACTCACACTAGTCACCTATTTCGCAGTGCTTTGGTGCTGGTGATGGCGATTGGATCGATTGTCGGCGCATTAGCGCTAACGGGTGATCTTCACCAACCAGGGCGAGCGTGGCACTTTTACGCACACTTCACGCCTTGGTCTTGGATGTCTTTGGGATCATTATTCCTACCGATATTTTCTGCATTATGTGTGCTGACCGCGTGGTTATATCTGCGCAATGACATCGATAAATTGCAATCCAACCACAATCTGTTGCTAAGAAAGCTCGCTTTCTTGTCGCTAGGTAAATGGCAGATTTCTCCAAAACAGCTACTGGCTATCGCTAGCATCACGGCGCTATCAGGGCTCACTATCGCTTTGTATACGGGCGCTGAAATCGCAGTGCTCGCCAGTCGCCCATTATGGAATCAACCAGCCTCTCCATTGCTATGGTTCATCACTGCATTTACCGCAGCTATTGGGTTAACGTTATTAATGTGGTCGTTATTTCCAGCCAAACAAGAAAAGCTCACCGACTGCGATGCCAGAATCATCCAAAGCACCGCTAGCATGAGTGCCATTTTAGCCCTGATTCTTGTGCCCATTTGGGCGTCCAACAACACTAACTTTGTGCTGTTTCAAAATACCGATTGGGCAGTCAACCTTTCATCGATGACGCTGTCTTTGCTTGCTGTCACGCTACTCGCCACTCTAACGCCAAGGTTACTGAAGCTCCGTCGAAGTGCGCTGGTACTTGCACTTGCGTGTCTCACCGCAGCGTGGATGGTTCGCTGGATCACCATGATGGAAGTCCAGACCATTCCTCGCTTTGACGCAGGTGCATTTCCGTATCACCTACCTCTGGGCAGCACAGGCTTATTGGGCATTCTCGGTATGGTTGGCCTTTGGCTGGCAATGGCATTATTCGCATCAGAAGTCGTCTCGGCGAAACCTGCTAAAAATGACACTCCCCCACACACCAACCCACAATAATTAAGGACTGAAACATGGATAACAAACGTCGCCAATTTTTAAAATCAGGCCTTGCGGTAGGTGGTATCGGTGCTTTTGCTGCAGGCTATTCAACCACCGCTAAACACAGTGCCGATGGGCTTCTAAAAGGGACAGCAGGAAGCAAAACCAATCATATTCATCACGGTAACTCGCTAGAAACCGAGTATACGGTGGAGGAAAATGGGAAAATCGTCCCCAATCCAAACCAGCGTGTCGCCCCTTCCATGTGTTTTGGATGCTGGACACTATGTGGCTTACATGTACGTATTGATAATCGTAACGATGAGATTTTGCGTATTTCTGGTAATCCTTATCATCCGCTTTCCAACCATCAGCACATCCCATTTGAAACACCAGTCAAAAACGCCTATTTAGGTATGGCGGGGGAAGCAGGCCTCAATGGTCGTTCAACAGCGTGTGCCCGCGGCAACGGCATGATGGAAATTCGTAATAGCCCATACCGGATTACCCAACCGCTTAAACGAGTGGGCAAACGTGGAGAAGGGAAATGGCAACCGATCAGCTATGAACAGCTCATCAATGAAGTGGTCGAAGGGGGGGATTTATTTGGCGAAGGTCATGTGGAAGGGCTACGCGAAATACGTGACATTCACACGCCACTCGATCCTGAAAACCCTGAATATGGGCCAAAAGCTAACCAACTGCTCGTAACCAACGCTGGTAATGAAGGCCGTGACGACATTCTAAAACGATTCGCTTTCAACAGTTACGGTACTCGCAACTTCGGCCACCACGGCTCATATTGTGGCTACGCGTTCCGCGCGGGCTCTGGTGCATTGATGAACGACTTAAACAAGTTTGCTCACCTTAAACCCGATCTCGACCACGCTGAATATGTGTTGTTCATCGGTATGTCGCCGGCACAAGCTGGTAACCCATTCAAACGACAAGCTCGTCAGTTGGCCGATGCCAGAGCTAAAGGCACATTAAGCTACACCATAGTAACACCAAGCTTACCTGCAGGCGCTTCAAGCTTAGCGGCGGGAGATACCAATAACTGGCTACCAATCAAGCCGGGAACCGACTCCGCACTCGTGTTAGGTATGATCCAGTGGATCATCGACAACCAACGTTACAACCAGAACTTCCTCGCTCAGCCAAGCGCTAAAGCGATGGAAAAAGCAGGTACTGCACATTGGTGTAACGCCACTCACCTTGTCATCAGTGATGAACAGAATACGAGCAATGGCCGCATGCTTCGCGCTTCGGATATTGGTCTTCCCGTGTCTGGAAAAGTGACAGCACAAAGCAGCGCTGAACAAAATCCTTTTATCATCGTGAACCAAAAAACAGGCAAATTGAGCGCGCATACCCAAGCTGAGCCAGCGCAATTGTTTGTCGATCAAAAAGTGATGATTGCTGGTAAGCGAGTACGCGTTAAGTCTTCTCTACAGCGTTTAAAAGACGAAGCCTTCAAACACGATCTGGATTTTTATAGCGAACAATGCGACATCCCGAAAGCGCAAATCATTGAGTTAGCAAAGCGCTTTACGAGCTATGGCACCAAGGCCGTCGTAGATACTCACGGTGGCAACATGCACACTAATGGTTTCTACAACTCTTACACCATTCTCATGCTCAACGCCTTAATTGGTAACATCAACATGAAAGGCGGAGCGATGGCCAAAGCGGGGGGGTTCCCAACTTCGGCTGCCGGTCCGCGCTACGATTTCACCAAATTTAACGGCAAGACCAAACCAAAAGGCGTGTTCCTATCGCGCAGCAAATTCCCATACCACAAAACCAGCGAATACAAACGTAAAGTGGCAGCGGGAGAATCGCCTTACCCTTCACGTGCGCCTTGGTATCCGATCTCTGCTCCGCTGCTGACTGAACATTTGTCGGCTGCCATTGATGGTTACCCATACCGAGCAAAAGCGTGGATCAACCATATGGCGAATCCACTCTACGGCGTACCGGGGTTAGACAATTTACTGGGTGACAAGCTAAAAGATCCAAAACAGCTTGGCTTAATCGTTTCTGTCGATGCTTTTATTAACGAAACCACCGCTTTATCAGATTACCTAGTACCAGATACCGTCACTTACGAAAGCTGGGGAATGGCAGTGCCGTGGCATGGAGTACCAACCAAAGCGGTCACCGCGCGCTGGCCGATCGTGGAACCGAAAACCGCAAAAACTCAAGATGGCCGTTCAATCAACTTAGAGAACTTCTTCATCGATGTGGCAAAAGCAATGAAGCTCGGCGGCTTCGGCAATAACGCCATTCCAGATGCAAACGGCACTTGGCACGGCATTCATAGCGCAGAAGATTTTTACTTACGTTCGGCGGCGAATTTGGCCTTTGCGAAAGGAGGCGTACCTAACGTCGATGCAGAAGATATTACGTGGTCGGGCTTAGAAAGATTAATGCCACAAATGCAGGCAACTCTGACACCTGAAGAAATGCGTAAAGTCGCCTATATCTTCGCTCGTGGTGGGCGCTTCCAAGATGCGACTCAAGCCTACGACGAAGAAAAAATGAGAAACCGCTGGGCGAAACCACTATGTATTTGGAACGAAAAGCTCGGCACTTCTCGAAATACCATGACAGGAGAATTCTATACAGGTTGCCCGACTTGGCACCCTCAAAAACTGGCGGATGGAACCCCACTCGAACAGCAATTTCCAGTCAAGGAGTGGCCGTTTACTCTCACTAATTTTAAGTCGAACATTCACAGTGCTGTGTCCAATTTATCACCTAGGTTGGACTCCATTAAAGGAGTAAACCCGGTCTATTTACACTCGTCAGATGCCAATGCAGCTGGCATCAAAACCGGAGACTACTTTGTTATTGAAACCCCTAGCGCTTCAACTAAAGCATTGGCAATGGTAGTCGAAGGCATCAAGCCAGGCACGCTCGGTTTTGAGCACGGTTTTGGCCACAAAGAGTTAGGTGAACGAGCACATTGGATTGGCGACTTACAGCAACCTGTAAAAATGAAATCCAATGATGGGGTCAACCTCAATGACATTGGCTTGATTGACCCAACACGCCTTGGTCAAGGGGTCATGCTCGATTGGGTCGTCGGGGCTGCAGCTCGGCAAGCACTACCCGCAAAAATAAGAAAAGCATAATTAACGCTTTCAACTGTGTTCATATTGTAAACGAAACCTATTCCCCACACTTATGGTGGGGAATATCTCATCCTGCCAATTTATGTGGAAATCCACAATAGCCATCTTATTCACAATATTGACAATAGCCCCACCTTAAACCAATCCGTTATTGTTGAATATGTCCAAACATCGCTCCCTACTCTCTCTCACGATACTTGGGCTATTTAGCCCTATAAGCTATGCAGCCGTGCCGGATGCCGTGCAAACATGCAGCGGCTGCCACGGGGTTGATGGCAAAGGCCAAGCAAATATGGCCCCTATGCTTGCTGGCATGAATGCTGATTATCTCGAACAGCAACTGATTCTATTTTCAGATGGCACTCGCCAAAGCCCGCTAATGAAAGGCATGGCGGATAGCGTTTCTGATCCTGAGATTCGCCGTCAAGTTGCCGAATACTTCGCTGCCCTTCCTAGCTATCAATTTACAGATTTAGAACAACGCGGCGCTCAAGCTGACATAAACAACCCGTATCGAAAACTCGTGTTTCAAGGAGATTGGGACAGAAACATTCCAGCGTGTGCAACCTGCCATGGTCCAAGTGGCATGGGCATAGGAAAATTTCCTCGCATTGCTAGCCAGCACGCTGATTACATTCAACAACAGCTTAATGCATGGAAAAACGGTACTCGTGGCGGCGACCCATTAAACATGATGGGCAGCATCGCCAGCAAACTGACCGATGATGAAATTAAAAATCTATCTTACTACTTCGCGTCATTTCGTTACTAAGGAGCCACAATGAAATTACCTTCACTATTGCTGGCTGCAGCATTCGTCGTCACATCGGCTCACGCCAGAAATGAACTACCGGATAGGCAAACTGAGCTTCCAGCGGTTGCTAAAGAACACGACAATAAATACTTAGTCCCTCGCGAGTTAATCACAATTCCAGAAGGGGAGTTTGGCGATAAGGTTAAGCTCGGCTACTCATTGTTTGTCGACTCCCAACAAATGCGCGGCCAATACGTAGGAAACGAGCAGAACTGCGTGAACTGCCACATGGAAGCGGGCATGAAAGCCAACGCTGCTCCCTTGTGGGCGGCGTACATGTCTTACCCTGCTTATCGTAAAAAGAACGATAAAGTAAACAGCTACGCTGAGCGTATTCAAGGCTGCTTTACCTACTCAATGAATGGCCAGCCTCCCGCACAAAATTCACCAGAATTGGTCGCATTAAGTGCTTACGCGTATTGGCAAGCCATGGGGGGAATTTTAGATAAACATGACATGCAAGACGTCGCGATTCCTGAACCAACCGATAAGCAGCTCCAAGTTGGCGGTAAAACAGAAGCATTCCCACTCCCGCAAGAGCTCGCAGCTCTATACCCCGTAGAAACTCGCCATCAATTACCTGGCCGTGGCTACCCTAAGATTGACAAGCCTGAGCTGGAGCCTTCAATTTCTCGTGGTGAAACGGTTTACCAAACTAGCTGCGCAACATGTCACGGAAGCGATGGTTTAGGGATAAAAGGCGAAGATGGTCGTTCCTATTTCCCGCCACTCTGGGGGCCAAATTCTTATAACTGGGGCGCGGGCATGCACCGTATCAACACGGCCGCCTACTTCATTTACGAGAATATGCCTTTAGGAAAAAGTATTCAGTTGAGCGTTCAAGACGCCTGGGATGTAGCCGCATTTGTAAACAGCCATGAAAGACCACAAGATCCGCGCTTTAAGGGTGATTTAAAAGCCAATGCCGAGCGGTATCACAATCATCAAGGCTATTATGGGAAAACAGTAAATGGAAAAGTGATTGGAGACGCCGCATTTCCGACAGGTAACGAAGTCTTAAAATAGCTAACGCAAGTCTGTTAAACCAGTAGCCGATTGGTATGGTTACTGGTTTTTCAGTGAACCTGTCCGCAAACCTAGTCATCACTCCGACTGCTTATCTTTCTGAATCAGCAAGATCAATTTCACGAGCAATAGTCTTGCTTCATCGCTTAATAAGCGACTCGCCGCTGCCACATCTGCTGGAATCACTTTCGATACGTCCAAGGTATCTAGAGCGATATCTAAATCCGTCAAATTCAATGCCCGCATAATCGAACGATATTGAGATACCTTGATATCAGTTTCTCCCCGCTCTATGCGTTGGTAGGTTTTTAAACTCATTCCAGCGACTGAGGCCATCTTTTCCTGTGAAAATCCAGCCAGTTTTCGACGATTAATCAAAGCCATAACGATAGGTTCTTGTGACATAGATCTCTCCTTAAGGACAGGTATGACCTAAATACAGCAAGAAGTGGACCATGTTTACTAGCAACTATTTACATAAGAAACCGTAGATATAACATACCCGCCGGATAAAAATTGCTTTAGTTTTCAACTAGTTTCTAAAATCGAAAATAAGGGGCCAATTGTGCATTTTGCAAATTGCGAAAATGAGTCATTGAGTTCGGAAATTGAGAATAAATTTGAGATAGCTTACCCATGTATCGAACATATACTCACTTCAGAAAAAGCGCCTCTTGAAATTAGACTGATTCAAAATCGGCTGCTCACCTACAAAGAACTGCTACTGCATGAAAGCATTTTAGATAAAGGTGAGTTAAAAAAGGCCCATTCTGTCCTCAGGCAGCCAGAGAAAAAATTAGCGAAACAAGGTATTAAAGCACTCGCTCAGGCGATTTCTGAAATCGACGTGTTACTTGAGCATTACCAAGCAAAGTTACCTATCAAATCGTCTTGAGAACAAAAAAGAGCGCACAACGGCGCTCTTTTTTGTGCCACTAAAGCTTAAAGTTACTCACTAATTTATCCATTTGAATCGACAGCTTTTTCAAATGCGTACTGCTACTTGTTAAGCGATCCGCAACTTCGGCGGTTTCCACCGTTAGCTGGTTAATATCTTCAACGTTACGGTTCAATTCACTCACCACGCTCGATTGTTCCTCTGTTGCAGTCGCAACCTGAGTATTTTGATCGCTGATATGGTCGATGTGCAAAGTGATCTGCTCTAGCGATGTGTTGGCATTGTCGGCTTGCTCAACGACCAATAAGCTTTGTTCACGGCCTTGTGACATAGCGGATACTGCTCGACTCGATTCTTCTTGTAAGCGGTTGATCACCCCTTGGATTTCTTCGGTCGAGCCCGCTGAGCGACTCGCTAAATTACGCACTTCGTCGGCCACCACAGCAAAGCCTCTGCCCTGCTCACCGGCACGAGCGGCTTCTATAGCAGCGTTAAGTGCCAAAAGATTAGTTTGTTCCGATATGCTGCGAATCGTATCTAAGATCGAGCTAATATCGTCGACTTGGTGCGCCAATGTGCCGACAACGTCTGTCGCTTGGTCTAATTCTTGAGTTAGCCCAGAAATCTGTTCACGAGCACTATTTACCACCTGACCACCGCTTTCTGCTTGTTGTGTTGCCTGTTTCGCAACGTCGGCTGCTTGAGTCGCATTGCCTGCGATTTCTCCAATAGTTGCACCTAGCTGATGAATAGCGGTCGCCACTTGAACGGTTCGGTCACGCTGAGAAGTGCAATTATCTTGAGTTAACAATGCTTGCTCGGCGACTTGGTTAGCGGTAGAGGATAGTTCACGTGAGCTTGAGGCTACCTCTTTGATAGAGCCATGCACCTTATTAATGAACACATTAAAGCTATCGCCAATGGCGCTCAGTTCATCGTTACCAGCCAGCTCCAAACGTGTATCTAAGGCCATACTCGTTGCTGCATTTGCGATCGAAGTTTGCAAGTAAGAAACTCTGCGTTTCAAGCTCACAACAATCACCACAGACGTCACAAATGAAATCAGCAAGCTCAATCCAACGATTGCCATCATCATAGACTCACCGCTTTGGTAGCTTTGTTCACTCACAGCGTGCTTTTGTTTCGCTTGTTCAAGTAACGAATCTAAAATAGCGTTAGCCTGTTTACGCAATACCCCATAGGTTTTCGCGTAGTGATCACGATATATCTCACGTGCGGTATTCAAGTCCCCCGTTTCAAAGGCCACCAGCATTGGAGTGAGTTCATCTGCCACCATGGTCTCGAATTCAGCAAGCAGCTTTTCCACTTCCTTGCGTTGCTGAGGATTGGCCTGCGCTTCAACGGCATGGACAATCGCCTGACGCATTTCAGGAATGTCTTCTGTTCTGGTTTCTTTTACGCGAGTGAGTACCCCTTTCTTGTCTCTTAAAGAAGTTTCTTGCAATAACATCATGTCGATCCCAACTCGCATACGTGGAATACGAGACGCCACTTCCGCCATTGAGCGCATTGGAGCCGAAGAATTTAAATAGAGTTGTTTAGACTGGTGATGGATATTAGACATGCTGTTTATACTTGCGATTCCAACAATCAATAAGGCTAGGCAAGGTAATAACACAGCAAAAATCAGACGTGACTGTAGCGTAAACTTATTAGCAAACATGTACATTCATCCTTAAAAGTATCGTTACTATATTCAGTGTTAGGCCAAGAATAATAGCGATACTTATCAAGATATTAATGAACTCTTAATACTCTTTATGGTTTTTATGAACTAAATAGGGGAAGGATAATTAAAGGGAAAGTTACCTGATTAGGGTAATAATCAGCCTTACTTTAGCGTGGCTATCAGTAAGGCTGATGGACAGAAGTTTATTCGTTAATACTTTTCGACCGCATCAACGAATGCTTTTTGAGCACCTTCGATGTTAAGCGCTTTCGCTTCATCCAAAAGGCTTAGCGCTTTAGGGATGTCTTTTTCGGCGACGGCTTTATCTATTTCCGTCAGAAAATAAGCTTGAGTTTCAGGGCGTGCGGTTGTTGTCACTTTTGCCGCCATTTCTGGGCTATGTACACCCACATTTTCTGAAGAGGAGCTTGCTGAGTTAAACAAACTGAATCTCGGGCCAGACACCTCCAACTCAACCGAGCCCTGCAATGAGTGGGGAACCGGAATGTCCTTTATTTCTGGCATATAGTTACCTCTGCCTTCTGCATCTAAACGAGCAGGGTGAGCAACTTCCGTCACACCATCAAGCACTTCCTTTTTCGTATAAACAACCACATACACTTTGTCTTTTGATGTAGGTGGGTAGAAATCAACGTCCGCTACCAAACGGTTTCCTAAGTGAAGTTTTGGCTTGTAATACGAAAAGGATTCTTCACCGTAGGTCTCTAAAACCTTCCCAGACTCATCATAAATAGCGGCGTATGGAACAAAAACGGTATCTTTAATATCACTCGTGATTTTGAGTGACAGCTGCCCTCTATTTGCTGGGATAGAAAATACCGCTACTGGGCTATCAATAAAATCATTTCTTAGAATCTGTGTCGTGTCAGAAATCGAGACTTTAGAAGTACTAGGTAAGCCAGCTTCAATTACAGACAGTTCGTTAATATGTTCAGCAGGAGCCAAAGTTACGCTAGGCTGTTGCTCGATTATTTGAGCTGATTGGCAACCAGCCAAAGCAATACAACCACTTAGAAGTAAAGCACGAAAATACATAGTTCGTTCCCTTTTATTATTTTTTTAAAAACTCACGAGAGCGCTTAAAAAAATAGCCGACTTGCGCCGGCTATCGCAATTAGATTAAGACAAATAGGACAGTAATTTGTCTGATTCTAATTACCACCAAGCTTCAACTTGAACACCCATCACGTATTCAGTGTCTTCATTTGTACCGAATGCATCGTCATTTTCAGTATCAAGGATGTAAGAACCGTAAACGCGGATTTCAGGGCGAGCCCAGAAGCTATCACCCATAGCCCAGGCTTGTGCAACTGTGAATTTAGCATTACCGAAGTCTTCAACAGTAGATTCGTTGATTTTTTCACCTGCGTTATAGCCAGCTTCGAAGATAGTACGCATTGTATCGTTCCACTTGTACATAGGACGAGCCACTACAGAGTACTGATCAATATCCAGTTTGTTAGCGCCAATATCAGTACCTGCTAGGTACGCAACTTGGTGACCCATTTCCCAAGATTTACCAAGGTTCATTACACCCCAGTTAATCAAACGGTAGCCCGTCGCATCATTTTGATCGCCTGAACGGTCATAGTAAGAGCCTGCGCCCCAGAAGTTAGCCGCTTGAACACCGTAACCTGCGGTACCGTATTGCAGTACAGTTTGGTGGAAACCGTTGCTAGTACCTTGATGTAGAATACCTGTCGCTAGAACACCATCATCACCTTTAACAGTTTGATTATCACCAGCCATCGCGAAGTTATACGCTAATGCAACCTCAAGTGATGCATCTTTCCAAAGCCCGATATTAGCCAAGCGAACATCAGCAATATAGCCTGTTACTTCTTCAGATTTTTTACCAATTACTTCCCAAGTTGGAGTATCACCTGGGTTTGCACCAGGCTTCCAGCCGTATTCATCTTCATCAGAATTTTGAGAGCCATTGTCTTGAATCAAAGCGATAGAAAGCTTTTGATCACCGATAGATAGGTTTTCAATACCACCACCAGTACCAGAAGTATTTAGGAAATAGAAATCGGTAATATGGATATCTTTACGTTGGTAGTAAGTTTTACCAGCCCATAATGTTGCTTCTTTATCTGCTGCGATTACACCTTTTGCTTTCACTGCAAACTGAGCGACGTTGAAGTCAGCGTCTTCCCAACCATTCTTGCCATCTGCACCAGACGCAATCATTGATTCAATACGCCAAGTTTGCTCACCCGTTTTTAGTTCTTCAGAAAAGCCAAATTCAGAGTAGTTGTCATTCTCATTACCAAGACGACCAATACCATTCTTATTTACCGATATATCGCTTGAACCACTTCCACTGATGCCAGTACCAGCACGCATGTAGCCATTAAAATCGACAGCGAATGCAGATCCAGCAGCCAATGTAGTCGCCACTGCGGCAGCGATAATACTTACTTTTTTCATTCTTAACTCCATTAAGGACTATTTATTATTCTGTATCTTTCTTTGCTCACAATTTTGTAAAGGCAGTAAACAAGCATGTCGCTCTGAAAGAAGAAGTAAAACGGGTGCAACCCCTGATGTTTCAACTGTGGAAATATTAAGAAAGGATGACAAAGCTGACTTCCTCCACCTCGAATATATTTAGGGGGGATGAGAGAGGAGTAGAAAATAAACAGAATAGCGTTTAATTGAGACTGATCACCTAAATAGGGGGGAGTAGCTGATAGATAGATCGGGTTTATGACTGCAAAGTGTTATATAAGTCAAATTTTGACCATTCTTAACCATAAAAAAGTAATTTAATTACAGATAACTTTTATCTGACAAGGCGCTTGACCTTAAACTGACAAAGCTTTTTACTAATACTTCATTCGCGTTGTAAAAAAGAACAAGAAATTAATCAATGACTAAACCGCTTTCACGTCCTTATCCGTTAGGAGCCACACCCTGTAGTGCTGGCTGCAACTTCTCTATCTATGCGCCTGAATGTAAATCTATTTCACTCGCACTATTTAATGAGCAAGATGAATTTGAAACCTTTCGGCTCGAAGGGGAATACGCGGGAATCAAACACACTTTCTTACCCGGAATAAAAGCAGGTCAAAAATACGGATACATCGTAGAAATGGACGATGGCCCAATATTAATTTCCGACCCTTACGCGAAAGCCATTGATAAACCTCTGCACTACTCCACGCCTTATACCAATGAAAAAAGCTTTGCGATGGCAAAGTGTGTGGTAACAGAAGACGCATTCGATTGGCAAGGAGTGGAAGCACCTAACATCAGCCGTGAAGAAACCGTACTGTTCGAGACACACGTTAAAGGGATCTCACAGCTTCACCCCGAAATCGAGAAGCATATTCAAGGCCGTTACCTTGGACTCGCGAGCCCTGAAATGCTCGCTTTTTACAAACAGCAGAATATCAACTCATTGCAATTGTTGCCTGTTGCCGCGTGTATGCATGAGCCACATCTGCTTGATATGGACATGGTTAACTACTGGGGCTACAACCCCTATCTATTTATGGTACCCGACCCAAGATACGCTGAACACGATGCGGTTACCGAGCTAAAAACGACGATTCGAGAGCTTCACCGACATGGTATCGAAGTCATTTTAGATGTGGTGTACAACCATACCGCGGAAGGCGGAGAAGGTGGCCATGTATTTAACCTTAAAGCACTCGACCAACGTTTCTACATCAAGCACGGTTGCCATTTTGCCAACTTTACTGGCTGCGGAAATACCGTTGATCTCACTTACCAGCCCGCGCTCAATTTAGTCATGGATACTCTGCGTTACTGGGTAAGTGAATTCAAAGTCGATGGGTTCCGATTCGATCTCGCGGCGACACTAGGCCGTCAAGGTGACGACTACAATCCAGAAGCCGCGTTCTTTAAAGCCGTCGCGCAAGATCCAGTATTAAGAGAAACCAAACTTATTGCGGAGCCTTGGGACATTGGCCCTAATGGTTATCAAGTTGGTAACTTTCCACTGGGCTGGAATGAGTGTAATGATAAATTACGCGACATCACACGCAGCTTCTGGCGTGGCGATCATGGCTATTTAAAGGAATTCGCAACCCGCTTAATGGGTTCACGAGACATATACAGCGCTGCACATTGGCCGTATAAACTGACCGTTAACTACATCACTTATCATGATGGCTTCACGATGCAAGATCTGGTGTCTTACAAGCACAAACATAATGAAGAAAACGGTGAAAATAACCGCGATGGCCACGGTGACAACCGCTCAGACAATTACGGTGTTGAAGGCGAAACCGAAAACCTGTTGATCGTCGCGACGCGTGAAAAACAGAAGCGCAACTTTATGGCGAGCCTGTTATTTGCTTTTGGTATTCCGCATATTTTAACCGCGGATGTGTTGTCCCATAGCCAAAAAGGTAATAACAACGCCTATTGCCAAGACAGCGATACCAGCTGGCTAAATTGGGAAATGACCGAACGCAAAAAATACTTCAAAGAATGGCTGTCTGAAATGGTCGAAGCTCGTCAGACCTACATGGTGCCATTTATTCAAGCGTTCAGTGGCGAGCGCCGTAATTTGAACCGAATCCATTGGCGTCGTATCGACGGCACCTTGATGGAACATGATGATTGGAACCGCTTAAGTTCAGTAGCGCTTCACTTGGGTATTGACCAAGCTGGCTGTGAAATGCTGTATTTAATCAACCAAACCAATGCACCAGCGCGCTTCAAACTACCTAACGACCGCAAACAAAACTGGGTCACGATATGCGACACCAACTTACGTAATGTTAAGCCTGGTCATGCTGAAGGTGAGTTATTACTGTCTCCAACCTCGATGGCCATCTTACACTTCCAACCAGAAAGCTAACGCTTTGTTTACGCTTTAGTTATATAAAAGTCAGTCATTTTTATGACTGACTTTTTTGTTTAACAAATATCACAAATTACGATTATTTATATGGAATGATTTGCATTGATGTGCTTGTGAAAACTGTTTACTATTCACAAGCAATAAAACTATATAACAACGTCTTTGGATATCATGGCTTTACCTAAAACACTTGTACGGCTTTTGCGGCCATACTTAATCTTACTTACTGGCTCAATGATCTATTTAGCCATCGTTCAATTGGAAAATGTAGAAGGCGCGGCTTATCGCCAATCTCAATCAAACATAAGGACAGCAAACTCTCTCATACTCGCCAACATTCAAGCCACATTCGGCAAAATCTACTTACTTGAGAACGCTCTCAACCTCGCAGACCACTCACCATACGAATCTCAAAAATTCACCGAACTTAGCCACAAGATTCTCAAAAGAACCGCTAATTTCGCTGATGTCATCGTGTTCAACAAGGAAAGCAATCGCTATTCATCCACTAAAGGAGTTACGTTAGAGCCGGCTTACTCTAATGATACCCAGTGGCACCCTCTTGATTCTGTCGACCAAGGTTTTTACATTTCATCGGTCTATAAGAACCAAGATCAGCGTTGGGTCTTTGCGGTCAAACACAGCAACCCAAGCTTTAAACAAGAGATATGGATAGAATTCGATTTACTCCACACGACGCAAGGATTGCGAGATCTAAAAACCCTCGAAAAAGGCTATGTGTTTGTCGTTGATAGAAACACTGGCAAACTCGTTTTCCACCCGGATCCTAAGCGTATCGGCGATCACTCCATCAGCTACAATGCTGGTATCAGTGAGCTAGTTACCAGTGGCATCACTGTTGGCCAGTACGAATACTACTATCGCGATCACTTTAAAGTGTCGGTCTTCAATGCTGATAACACGCTCAACTGGGTATTCGTGTCAGGCACCGACCGGCAAGATATTTTATCTTCATCCTATCAATTTAGCTTAACGGCCGTCGTAATTGCGTCGCTATTTGTACTCACCGTTGTCATCAACTACTTGATCTACCAACTCAATACTTGCTTGGCAGACCTGAATCGAATCAAAGACCTCGCCAGCTTTAAGCACCAACTCAAATCCATTTTTGATAAGTTTATCTTTCATGAAGGTGTTCAATTTGTCTTGTTCGATGAAAGTACTCAGAGTTATTACACGCTCGATTATCATGGCAATAGAACGGTGGTGTTCGTTGATAACAAGCTCGCGAGTTCCTTTGCACCAAGCTCATTGAGCTATAAGAATGGACATTATGTTGACCCACTAGCAAAGCTTCTAAAGATCAGCGGGCGACATTACTGTATTCCCTTATTCGATCAAGACTCTCTAATCGCACTCATCTATGTCAAAGCAACCTTTCCCGCTTACAAGAGCATATTGCGCATGATTCGAGATTACACCGAAGTCGCACTGTCGAATTTACTTCTTCATCATCAGCTTGAAAATAAAGACGTAATGACTCAGTTAGATAATAAGTCGAGCCTGATGACGACTCTCGAAAGCAGCCAACAGCTAGACACCGCTTTTTTAGCGCTGATAGAGATCGACAACTTCGACTTCATTAACTCGAGCTTAGGAAGCCGGACTGGTGACCAAATGATTTTGAAAACCGCAGATTTCATTCGACAAGCTTTCCCAAAACCCTCTGGGCTTAGCTTAGCGAGAACAGGGGGAAAAGAATTTGGATTGCTGTTTAAAGCTAACGATATGGTGGATGCACAACAGCAGATCGAGCAGCTGAAAGCCTCACTCGCAAACTGTGTCATTGAGCATGCAGAAAAGCCCGTTATCGTGCAGTTTAGTGCGGGGGTTACCTCAGTCGTCACTTCACAGCTAAGAAGTGTCGAGCACGCTGAGTTCGCGCTGCGCCAAGCTCAGTTACTTGGAAAAAACCGAGTCGAGTGTTACGCCGATTCAATGAGAAACACGGCTTAGTTCTAGGCTGTGAACGAAGAACGGTTAGTAGAGAGCGTTTGTACAGAACGCATTATCACACTGATGTTATTAACTCGCGCTTTCAACCGCTTCTCTAGCCCATCGTTAACACTTCCCCTAATAAAAAGCTCCTGTTTATCATTCGATAATCAGGAACTTTTTCGGTTTCAGTACGCGCGATTTATGCCAGCTATGGAAGCAAATTTACAAGCCTGATATTTGGTATTGCATCGTACCGATTTGCTTAGCGTAGCCACCCACTTTGACTTTGGATATCTGGGAATCAGACACTTCAACCGACGCCGTCAACTTCGAGCTACAGCTCATCGCTCGGCCTTGTTCAAATATGTAATCCACACACTGAGTCTGCTCCAGTTGTACACCTTTCACATTCTTTTGAACTAAGTAGCAGGCTAACGCTCCGGTTGCACTGCCTGTTGCTGATTCTTCAGAGATCCCCACCGCCGGAGCAAAATTACGACAATTGGCTGTTAGCTCCTCTTGAGGACTTAGCTCAAATAGGTGTAATCCAACAATACGATGACGACGGCTAAATTCTGCTATTTTCGCATCGTTCGGCGTGATCCTATCCAGCATCCCAAATTGAACCGCGACAAGTAAATCCGCTAACCCCGTCGAAATCACCTCAATCGGCAGTTGGGTCGAGCTCAACACTTCAACATCAACGTCGAGCAGTTCAGCGATTTCTTGATATTCAAACTCGCCGAGCTTTTCAGGCAAGGTTTGCTCCATCACCACTAAGCCATCATCGCCCACGTTCACAGGCAACAAACCCGCTTTAGTGCGTTGCACGTACTGACCACTGGCGATGAGACCTTGTTGATGTAGCACTGAGAACGCCGCCAAGGTTGCATGACCACAAAAGTCGACTTCTTCAGTTGTGGTGTAGAAAGACACTTCAAAGTCAGCATTAGCATCGCTCGATACAAACGCCGTCTCAGAGTAACCCACCGCTTGAGCGATAGAGAGTTTCTGCTTGGGTGTTAAATCATCAGCATTGAGCACCACACCCGCCAAGTTGCCACCATTACCATTTTTGGTAAATGAGCTTACTTGGAAGACTTCCAACATCAATTCTTGTTCTTGCATCACACTCATCATGATTCCTTTCTAAATTATCCGAATTAAAGGCGCTCACCTTTTTTCTCAGTGTAACAACAACTTAATCATTACAAGGGATACACTTTTTCGAAGCGTTCTAATACTAATTCATCGGTTTCTGTAAAAACGGTGCCAATACTTTTGGCATACTTAGTAAAAAAGTTCACATGAGCCTGATGCCACCACTCATAACTGCCATCCCCCTCACCTTCGGATTCAGCAAACTCACGCGTCACTTGGTTAAAAGGACAAAGTGACACTTCGGTTAACTGCACGATACACACTGGTTGCTGTTGCCAATTAAGCACCACGGTTAATTGGCCAACTTGAGGTAATGGCTCTTGGTCGATGTCGTACGCTGATTTTAATGAGCAAGACGCCCGTTTTTTGCCGATATTAATCAGCCTTGCGCACTCGTTCGCGTTGTATTCATCTGCACAAAAGTATTCAGCAATGGCTTTAGGAGGGGATGTGCGTTTCTCTAGCGGCAAAGTATCAAGATACGCATCTAAAAATTGTTGTTGCTCAGGCGTCATAATTTTCCCTAACGATCAATTTATTCCGTTAATACCCATCGTATCACAGCATAAGGTTACCACTTACATCCCTTATCATTCATATAGATATGAACGCCTTGTCAGCTAAGAGTATCCCTAGAATAACCAGGCTGGATGACACATCGCGATCTTCATAAAAATACTTTAGAATGCGCACCTTTCTCAAAAAGCATTCATATAGCGCTAGGCAACCTTCATGAAACTGGGTAAACGACTTTCTCAAATTGAATCTATGGTGACATCCGAATACACGCATATTTGGGACTGTTGCTGTGACCACGGTTTTCTCGGTGCCAATCTACTTGCGGAAAACAAAGCGCCAACCATTCATTTTGTCGATATCGTACCTAGCTTAATGGCGTCACTCGAAACTAAGCTCAAACGCTACTTCCCCAATCAGCAATTCACTGACATGAATGCCGAAGAGGACGCGAAGTCCAAGTGGCAAATACACTGCATGAACGTTGCAGATTTACCGATCGCTCAACATTCTGGAAAACAACTGGTGATCATTGCGGGTGTTGGCGGGGATCTTACGATTCAATTAATCAGGGATATTCAACAAGCTAACCCGGAGTGTGAACTGGATTTTTTATTGTGTCCGGTACACCAGCAATACCTAGTCAGACAAGGGCTCCAGCAGCTTGATTTTCATTTGCAAACCGAATGTTTAGTCGAGGAAAACCGCCGTTACTACGAAGTCATTTTGGCATCGAATCCTGCTACGAGTACTGGTAACCATAAAGCCATCACAACGGTTGGCTGCCAAATTTGGAATGTGAACAGCGAGCAGGAACATGTTGTCGCTACACGATACTTAAAAAATACACTCGCGCATTATCAACGAATGCAACGCAGCAATGATGAGCAAGTAGAGGCGATATTGCGCGCCTATCAACAAGTCTCTATCGAAATGCGTTAGCTCCGCAGCTCCCTTTGGTACATTTGTCGCTGCGCTTTACCAAATCATCACCTTAGCAATTAATGCATCTTCACCAGTTGCGCGACATCCAAACTGCCACCCACGTTAAGAAACGGACACGCTTTGGCGATCTCTATCGCTTCTTCAATCGTATCGACTTCAAGCAAAGTGTAGCCAGACATCGCTGACATGCTGCCACGTGTCACTTTGCCATCCGGGTCGATTGAATGTGTATCTTTAAAAGGGTTAGCTGGGCTAGTAATAGAACCCGCGTATTTCGTCAACCAATGACGATAATCTTCCATGTGTTTTTTCCCCGCCTCGGGCGTACTCGGCGGCGTGCCGCCAATATAAGTGATGATGAACTGAGCCATGATGCCACTCCTCTATTGAACAATATTTATACAAAAATACTCTCAGGCTAGAGGCATGTCGACTTTTCACATCACGAATTGATATTGAAAAAGCCAACTTCAGCTCATCTCTGCGTTGCTATCATTCTGGCTGCCATCGAGACTCACGTCATTCACGTACCTTTCTCTACAACCAAAATGTTCATTGTCTGGTCACCTCTCAAATATTCAATAGCTTAGCGAGCAGGCCTTGATCTACAGTGACTCAGCGTAATACGGTACTGATTAATCAGTATTCAAATTGGAGCATATATGGATTACGTAGATGGCGTGCTGAGAATCGAGTCATTCTTAGCGGTTACACTCGGTATTATTGTTTTATTCTTAGGCCGACGATTAACCCAAGTCAGTTCATTTCTCAAAGAATTCAGTATTCCCGAGCCTGTTTCTGGCGGCATTTTAGTGTCTGTCCTCTTTGCCATCATTCACTATGTCACTCAGGTGAATGTTGAATTTGACCTCGCTACCCGCGACCTGCTGCTGGTTTACTTCTTTACCACGATTGGTATCAATGCCAGTTTGAAAGACTTACTCAAGGGCGGCAAGCCATTACTCATACTGCTAGCAATTACCATTAGCTACATGTTGGTTCAAAACCTCACGGGGATTGGCGTTGCTACCCTGCTCGACCAGCCTGCCGTAGTTGGTATGCTAAGTGGAAGCGTTTCACTTATCGGTGGGCACGGTACCGCTATTGCGTGGTCACCGAAAATAGCGGAAATGTTCGATTTGAATACCGCGATGGAAATCGGTATCGCCAGTGCAACCTTTGGTTTAATACTCGCAAGCTTAATGGGTGGCCCAATCGCAAAATACCTAATCAATAAGCACAACTTGACCCCAAGTAATGACCAAAAGATGGACGTAGGCAGCGCACAAGACGCTCCAGATCCTAAAATCACCGCTTATGATTTTCTTGATGCGATGCTCGCCATTCATGTCTGCATTATTATCGGTGCGGCGCTGAACGAAGTAGTCAGTGGGTTAGGACTAGAATTGCCGCTGTTCGTCACCTGTTTATTCGCGGGCATTTTGATTTCGAATCTTATTCCTGCGTCTTACCCTAGAATTACAGGCACTCGCTGGCCTTCAAGAAAGCCCGCGATCGCACTCATTGCAGACATGGCGCTTGGGGCATTTTTAGCGATGTCTCTAATGAGCATGCAGTTATGGGCATTAGTGGATTTGGCAGGGCCGATCTTTATGATTTTGGCCGCTCAGTTTATCGTTGCTATCACGGTGACGATTTTTGTTGTGTTCCCGCTGATGGGAAAAACCTACGATGCTGCGGTCGTCTGTTCTGGGTTTGGTGGCATTTCACTTGGCTCTACACCAACCGCCATGGCGAACATGTCTGCCGTGACTCAAAAATACGGCAACTCCCACCAAGCTTTTATCATCGTGCCTTTGGTGTGCGCGTTTTTTATTGATTTAGCTAACGCGCTTATCATTCCGTATTTTTTAAAAACTTTGGGTTAACCCTTCACCTAAGCGGTGGATAACCCAAACCATTTTTAATCACCCAAACGAAAAATGCTGACGGAGTCGTCAGCATTTTTTCTATTTCTTATATTGTTCGTACACGCCCTGCAAGTACCCATCTTTTTCTTTCCACTCGTTGTTTAACCAACTATGGAAACGACGTTTAAATGCCTTATCTTTGAAATAATCACCATTTACGTTCTCATCCATTGGGTGCACTTTAATCCGCACGACCACCGCGGTTAACTTGCCTTGCAACATATCGATAAAAGGTGATTCTTGATTTTCAGGGTAAGCTAGCGTCACATCCACGATACCATCTAAAATTGGCCCCATCGCCGACAAAGCAAAGGCTAAGCCGCCTGTTTTAGGCTTCAATAAGTGTTGGTAAGGTGTTTTTACCGTAACGAGCTTTTCTTGGCTGGCACGTGTTCCTTCCACAAAATTCACTAGCGTAGTCGGTGTTTTCTGAAACTTCTTACAAGACTTTTGAATGGCCTCGAAGTCATCGTTACGACGCTCTGGATGACGCAATAAAAACTCGCGAGAGTGACGCTTCATAAACGGCATATCCAGCCCCCAACATGCTAAACCAACAAAAGGGACATACAAAAGGTTGTGCTTGAGGAAAAACTTAGGCATCGGCATTTTGTTTTTCATTACCGACGACAATATAACAATGTCTGCCCAGCTAATGTGGTTCGACATCATTAAGTACCATTGCTTAGGCGACAAATCCTCACCGCCTTCAATCTGCCATGTGATCTTATTGTTAGCGTTGAGCATCCACAGGTTCATCGTGGCCCAAAGCCAAAACTGCTTATTAGCTAAGTGAGTACAAGCCGATTGCACGAAAGAGAAAGGAAGAATCAGTTTTACGAAAGCGAAAAGGCTGACAACAAGCGCTGTGAAAGCCGTATTGATTGTCACGAACAAGACGTTCAAAACAAGGCGAAGATTATCAAGCATAGGGTTAAGCGGTCTGAAAACGAAAAACGCAGTATACTCTTTAACGCGCGAATCACTAAAACTTATTCTTGTAATCAATTAAATAGCGATGCGATTCGCACAGTCGACGCCCAAGGTTACACCGAGTAAAAACGCTGAATCGCCTCAATCATGGTTTCGCGATCTGCTTGATATTGCTGAGCGTTGGCTTGGCATTCTGCAAGTATTTGTTCTTTATTATCAAAGTCCACAAATGGGCTCAGGTGAATAAAAAACTCAATACTAAATTCAGGATGGAACTGCATGGTGACATGCCCACTCGGGCTCGTGGTGAGTGCATAGTCACAATGCTCAGTTTGACCGATGGCAGAGAAGCCATTACCAAGAGATTGCACTTCCTCTTGATGAACAAATAACACAGTCAAGCTGGGCGGCGTTGCAAGCAAATTAGGGTTGCTCATGCATTGAAGTGTTCTTACGCCTGCGGCAAATCCAGATTCTCTCATCCCCACTTTTCCACCGAGCGCTTTATGTACCATTTGGTGACCAAAGCATATTCCCAGCAGTTGCTTGCCTAACTTGTCTAATGTCACCACCAAAGCTTCGAGCTGCGAGACCCACTCATCAGTGTCGTTCACGCTGTATTTGCTGCCACTTATCACCCACACATCCGCATCTAATTGTGAATTGCTAGGAAATTGCCCTTCATGGCATGCCCATACACCCTTTAGATCATATTGGTCACCAAACAAATCAGCCAAAGCGCTTTGGTAATACCCAAACGGCTCTATCGCTTCTGGGTAATGTTCATCACACAATAAAATGGCTACTCGTTTCTTGCCCATATTCGCTCCTTGAATAAGATAAATGCAGTGCAAATGGCTGTCAGTGAAACTGACATAACGCGACTGATATTGAGATAAGCCGATACGCTAGCACGACTTGTTTATTCAATCTCTGGCTCAACTAGCAAATTGCTCCCTTGATGTTCTGTGCCAATCACATCTTGTGGGTTACGCAGCGAGCACTTTTCTAAAGACAAACAACCACACCCAATACAGCCACCAAGATCGTTTTGCAGTGACTGCAAGCGGTGAATTTTCTCTTCCAGTAACTCATGCCAAGAAGTCGCCATGGCTTCCCACTGCTCTTTATTTGGTGCTTGGTGTTTTGGCAGCACTTCAAGTGCGTTAGCGATTTCTTCCAAGCTCAGGCCAACCTGTTGCGCTGCTTTAATCACCGCCACTCGGCGTAACACGCTGCGGTGATAACGGCGCTGGTTCCCTTGATTGCGCCAGCTGCTGATTAAACCTTTTTGCTCATAAAAGTGCAGTGCCGATACTTTTACACCCGATCGCTTAGCGACTTCTCCAACTCCAATATCCATATCCCACCTATTTAAATTAAAGCAAAAAACCGCTTTACCTCAAGTTTACTTGAGGTTTTAGAGTAACAGCCAACGACAAAGAAATCACGGAGATCACCAATGAAAAATAGAACCATGCCGTACTTAACCGGCCGCTTTTTTGATGGCATATCATCAGGCCTATTCATGATGGCACTGCCTTGGGTGATGCTCGCAACGCCAAACATGGGCACCTTTGTTGCGCTGGTTGCGTTAACCTGTACTGCTGTTTCTTTTCTGGCGACTCCATTTTTTTCTACTCTTATCGATCGCCATTCAAGAAAATCACTACTTGTCGTAATTCAAATGCTACAAGCCGCCACCGCTGGTGCTGTCTTCCTCGCTTATTGGTTTGGCATGGATTCTCATTGGTTGTTGGCAGCCGCGCAACTGGTGTTTTGGGTGTCAAGCAATCTTGCATGGTCCACTAATAATGCCTTTACTCAAGAAAACTACGACAAGCATGAGTACGCCAGTATTTCTGGCTATCAAGAAATCGTCATGCAAGGCACGACCTTAGGAGCAGGTGCGCTGGGTATCGTGTTATTGCAAACATGGGGAATGCTAGAGTTTGCTTTATTTGCAGCGTCGGCCTCTGCCATAGCGACCTTAAGTTACTTGATGACGCCTTATCGTCAACAAGTTCGAAACAACCAAAATACTCCGTTTATGGTTCAGCTAGCCGAGACAAGACACATCTTTGGGCAGGCTCCTCGTTTCTATGGTTTCTTACTGTTATCGAGCCTGTCTTACCCTATTCTCACTTTCTTAGGGAAATTGGTCCCGATTCGCTTTGCCGAGCAAGGGATCTCTGGTGACTGGTACGCAATGTATAATATTGCCTTTGGAGCTGGCTCACTGCTTACCGGCCTTTTTATCGCCAAGCTTCTCAGTAAAACCTCACACCTGCACACCATTCAGTACTCTATGTATGTTTTAGTCTTGATGTTGCTAGGCATGAGCTGGTCGCAGCAGCCAATTTATCTGATGGTGTTTACCGTTGGCTTCGGCTTCTTTAATGCCTTGAACCGAATTGCGAGAACCAATTGGATGCACCATACGATTCAGATGGCGCAACGTGGACGAGTCGATGGTGGAATAGCCATGTTTGCCACCATGGTGCAAAGCCTAAGCTATGTGATGATTGCGGCGCTTAGCCACTACCAGCTGACCTATTTAGGCTTCATCATTGCTGCAGCAGTGGTTGCAATCGCAAGCGTTGTCATGGGGTTACTGGCCAATAATCCATCTCAGCCACTCAATGAGGCAACCCAACCTTAACTGCACAAGAAAGCGTTTCTTTAGCGATGAACCGAACGTGAGAGCGATTGGGACAAGAAATTTGCCAACGAATAATGATAAATGTGATGAAAAGGCGGCAATTTGTCGCTTTTTCTATTGGCAGGTTTTGCCTAAGTTGACGACAGGCTCATAAAATTAATTTCAAGATCAATGAGTTTACACTGTAAAAGGTAAGCATCTCAGGCTTAGGCACACTTTATGCTGCACTACTTCTAACGGTTAAACGCCATGCCGCTGTAACTCAATAAGCCAACCTTTTGACTATGAACAATGCAGCGCTACTAACTGGCGAGCATAAAGTAGTAAAGAGGTGCACCATGTTAAATTCAATCAAAGAACATTGGGGAGACTGTCTAATGACAGCCGTTGTATGGCTCTTCCTCATTGCCGTTGCCTTAATTTGAACGCGATATCACCACTATAAGTGGCAGCGAACACTGCCACTAGAAACGTATTCTAAACAAGGAAGTGACTCCTTAGTTAGGCATTACAATGAGCCCCATCGGCTCTAGCAACTGTTCTTGCTGCCATTCGCAAATTTTCACACCGGACAAGTCAACACGGCGAATATCGAGGCCGTCCAATTCGCAATGAGTCAAATCACAACCTTGCATTTGAAAATGCCCCCATGCTTCACGAGAAAACTCTCCACGGCTCAAGTCCGACTCTTTGAACGAAGCCCCTAACAAATTGGCATCAGTCCATTTGTTTTCAAACAGATCGCATTTCTCTAAGCATTGCTTTTCAAAATTGGCGTATGACAAATTACAGCCAGTGATAAAAGCCGAACAAAAATACACTCTGCTACTTATGTAATTAGCAAAATTTACTTGAACAAAATTCGCTCCTTTCAGATCGCATTTTCTTAACTCGATTCCAAAGGCATTCGCCCCTTTAAAGTTCGCCATCGACAACTGACAATCTTTAAAGCTCGCGTCACGCAAATCAGCGTATTCAAAGTTGCAACCTTCTATGGCCCCTTGCTCAATAAAACTGCAATCTTCAAATTTCGCTTCGCGTAAATCCGCTCGGCTGAAATCACACAAGTAAAACTTACAGCGCTTAAAATTAGCGTTCGCTAAGTCTTGTTTCGAAAAATTGTGGTGTTCAAACACCTCGCCTACTGCCTGCATTCTTTCACTCCTATTTTGTTGAGCTAAGGCTAACACTGGCATCTGGATTTATCATCAAAAACAAAACCTTGAAAAACAACAACTTAAAACACCCCAAAATCGCCATTTTAAGGGGTCAAACTAACGATTTAAGGCGGTCATTTTCAAATATTCGCACGAGCTTAGATTGAAAAAAGTTTTGTTGATTAGGTAGGCAAACAGAAAGGCAGGCAAAATAAAACCGAGCTAGATCAGCTCGGCTTCTTTTACTGAGGGTTCAGTCTTGTGGGAACTCCCCTTTACGACCTTTTTTCTCACCTTGAACTTGCCAATGCTCATTGGGATCGAAGGCTTCATCGCAAAGATCAATAGTAAATCCCATTTCAGCCACTTCTTTCAAAGTCAGGTTATCCGCCATTCTGGCGACTTCCCCTCTTTCATTATGCAGTTCCATATCTCCTCCTAGAGGGTGTCCTACAGGCATTTGCTTTCACTACTCTTTAAGTATAGTGAAAAATGCTTAGCTAGTAGGATGCAACATAGCGATTTGCCTAGAAGAGAAATATAGGAATGAGAGCACTACACTATGACTTTGGCTGCCGGAGCATATGAATAAACTGGCTGTCTTGCGAAGTCACCTCAAAACCATAGCGCTGATATAGCGAGCCCACTCGGTTACCCACTAAATAACAAAGCTTAATGTCCAGCTGCGCTGTTTCTGACTGCTCTATTACGTTTTGCAAAATACCACTGCCAACACCTTGCCCATGGAAGTCAGGCAATAGGAAAAAACGGCCAAAATAAAGATGAGTATCGAATCGCTGCAATAGAAAGCTGCCGATAGGCTGATCATCGCACTCGATAATAGTGGGACGCTCTTCCTGCCACTCTTGCTGGTGAATACACCATTGAGTCGGTTCATCCCAACCAAATACCGCTTTAATCGCGTCGTACTCCGCGGCTTTCTTTAAATGAAATAGAAATTCGTAATCACTCTCTTGAGCATCACGAGTATGAATTTTCATGTGGTTCCTTATTGTGTTCACTCGCTAAAGGTCTCTCATGCTTGATAGAAATACATAGGGGGTTGAGCAAAGCTTTACACCAAGGAAAGCACTTGCTCAATAAAAGCAGATTTCTTTTCACGATACGCTTCATGAGTTAACCCCTCACAACTCATTTTCAAAGCATTGTATTGAGCGACTAACTTAGGTGATTGGTTTAATGCATTACGAAATGCTAAAAAGCATTCGAATTCCGATCCAAGCGCAACCACCTGTAGCGCTATATCTTGGTTTAAATGTTCTAACATACACAGCGATTCTGTGCGCAACGTGTCAGGCTTTTCTTTGAACTCTAATGTCTGTAGACGCGTAACCGACGATTCAAATTCTGCTGCGGGCACCCCCACAAAGATATCCAAATCCCCTTTTGATATCGCCCCAGTAATGGACGACGCACCAATATGCTCAACCTTCGCGTTTGGCAATTGGCTTAGCACTTGCTGCCGGTAAACATCGAACTGGGATTGACACTTTTTCTGATAATCACTTGATGGATAGAACTTCATACTCACGTTTCAATACTCCCCACAAAGGTATTCAATACCTTACACACAGATAAATTAACCATCAGATTGAAGCCAAGGGCTCGATAGGTTGAATGTCTGTGCGTCGAAATCAATTTCACCTTGTACACCGATTGGCGTAACTAACATAGGGTGAGTGTGGCAACTGTCAAAACCATTGAGTATTGGGAGTGTTTGACCGGCGAGTACCTCCAATAGAACATCTAAAGGCGTTCGGCCTGTCCCTTTATCATCAAACAGTTCATGTTTGCCTAGCACGATAGCGGAGACTTTATCGAACACGCCACAAGCCTTCATATGTGCAAAAGAACGCTCTAACACTTCAATACCGTGCATACAATCTTCTATAAGAAAGATGTCGCCCTTCTTAATCTCGGGCATGTATTGGCTACCCCAAATCGCTCGCATGGTACTCAAGTTTCCACCCATCACGCGCCCTTTAATGACCCCTTCCCCCAAAAACTCCCATTGATTGTCATACACAGGCTTTGCATGCTCCTGAGATTCCCAATCAATCATCACATCGGTCCATTGCTTTGGCATCGAATACGAGTAAGGCAAGGCTGGTTGGCCCATACAAACCTCAACAAACGACTCGAATGTTTGATCAACAAGTGGTGACAACTCGCCAAAGGATGCCACCAGAGCTGGGCCATAAAATGTCGTCATGCCAGTTTGAGCATGAATGCCAAGCAATAGCGCTGTCACATCTGAATAGCCAATAATGATCTTTGGGTCGTTGCGTAGCGCCTGATAATCGATATAAGGCAGGAGCGCATTACTGTTATTACCACCGATAGTTGAAATGATGCAGCGAACCTCTGGATCGCGAATCAGCTCATTCAATTCTTCGGCTCTATCCTTAATGGAACCAGAGCGATAATAATCCGAGCAACCGGTCAAACTTCCGGCCTTTAGTACAAAGCCTTTCGATTCCAAAAAGTCTTTCGCTCGTGAAAAACGCTTTGGTGCAAACACAGTGGCAGTTGACGAAGGGGAGAAAAATCCAATTTTGTCGCCAGATTTTAATGGTTTAGGCAGTAAAGCTGTCATAGGTGTCCTTACCTTTAATTAAATCATTCAGTTAACTGCGTATTCTAATCATTTCATAATGCAGGTAAAGCTACTGTGTGGCTCAGTATCACGTATAATCACACTATTATTTCTACTACCTAAATAGCTTTGAACACTATGATTATTTTTTCGACCAATTACGGTGATATCACCATTGAACTGGATTTAGAGAAAGCACCGGTTAGCTCTAAGAACTTTCTAAAGTACTGCCAAGAGGGGTTTTACGAGCATACAATCTTTCACCGCGTTATCGACGGATTCATGATTCAAGGTGGTGGCTTCACTCAAAAGATGAAAGAAAAACCAACGCACGCGCCTATCGTGAATGAAGCAAATCGTGGCCTGAAAAATACCGTCGGTACCATTGCGATGGCGCGTACTGATGCACCACATTCAGCGACTTCTCAATTTTTCATCAACCTTGAAGATAATGACTTTCTGGATTACACAGCGACCACCAATAACGGTTGGGGTTATGCGGTATTTGGTAAAGTAACGGCAGGTATGGAAGTTGTGAACAATATCGGCAAAGCAATGACAACCACTGTCGCTGGCCATGACGACGTGCCGATGGATGCCATCACCATCGAAAAAGTGACGATTACTGACTAATCTAGGCACAAAAATGCGCTTTGCTAAGATGCAAAGCGCAGATTGCTTAAACCCCAACGGCTGAGCGGGACTGCTGTTTTATTTTTAAGAGTTACCTAAGACTGGCGGCGAATCCACTCTTGCAAAGCATCGCCCATTGTTTGCCCGGTTGCCCCCTTCATCCAACTCATAAAATCACGATCAAATTTGAACTGTTCACCTAGTTTAGTTTTGAAGTACCGACGAACATTCTGGGTAGTTTTGTAGCTATCCGTGATGATCGTATCGTCATCAATCTGATTTTTATGCCAATCAACCTTTTCCATGGATTGAAACTTCCTTTCGTATTAGGCAGGTAGAGCCTTTGGTTTTACAACCAAGCACCTAGATGGCGACACCTAACTCACATACAAAAACACGCTGGATATAGAATAACCTAACAAAGCGACTATCCCTCTTTCCCTATGATTTCCAACATAAATTTATTTGGATGCGGCCAGACTTCTTGCTCGGGCTTATCAAACTGTAAGAACTCAATCAGATCTCGACCTTCCAATATGAACGCCACTGTGACTCCTGACGCCGGGCTTCTTGGTTCCAAAACAACGTTTCTCCCCCTAATCGCATCCTTGAGGTTTTCCACGACATAACCAATATGAGGCTGTATTTTAATTATTTCGGGAAGTGAGCTGTCTTCATCAAAGTTCATCCATTCCATCGCGTAAGGTGTTTCAAAATACCCTGCGGCATGCATCTTCAACGAAGCGTTATGAGTCTCCTCAGGTAAGTAGTCTTTTGTAGGAATACCTACATGGTGGAATGTCATTTTTTGATAGGTTTTATCTGCTTTCATTTTCGAACAGTCGTATAGCTAAAGAGGTTAAAGGTTACTTGTAACGGCTGAGCGACTCTAATCTTTTGACCTTAAATAACCTTATTAATACATTAATCATGCTTGAGAAATCACGGCGTATTAAAGTAATGCAACCCTTTATAAATTAAGACATTTCCACGTTAGCGTTCACCGCAAAAAGCGTTACTGTCCGCATACAGGCCAACGGAAGTAAGGTCGCTGGCCATCCATTCGTTCAATTTCCGCACCTAACCCTTTGTAAAATTTATGAGCTTTTGTATTCAAAGGACTTGCCGTCCACGCAATATGAGAGACACCAGACTTCTCAGCCTCCACTCTCATTGCATGCATTAACTCACGGCCATAACCCTTGGAGCGTTGCTCTCCAATAATCAATAAGTCATCGAGCCAAATAGACGGCTCGCCGCTAAAAGAAGAGTAGCGATAATGAAAAAGAGCAAAGCCTAGAGTTTGCGAATCCAGCTCCAATAACAAAGCATGAGCAAATGGGTAGTCACCAAATAATGTATGCTCGATTTTCTCTTTCGTGGTTGTTATTTGGCCGTCAAACCCTTTCATGCTGCGGTCAAATTCGGCTTTTAACTTAAGTAACTGTAACAGCTGACTAGAGTCTTGTTTGGCCGCTTTCCTTACGATCATATATATTCTCCATTGCTCAAACATTCGCTGTAGGTTCACTCTGTGGTGAGGAAGGCAGCTGCGCACAACGCTCCTCACGAGTACACCGTAAACCAAAATAATAATGTATCGATAGAAGGCCTAATACCTAACGGCAGTAACCGTGACTTCAATAAGAACATCACCTTCTAACGCCACACCCAAACAGGCACGTTGAGGCCAATCATCTGGGTTGTCACCTAGCCATTCACACCAAACTTTATCCATGAGAGCTTTTTCATGCATGTTCGCGATAAACACTTGTGCGCTTACAGTTTGAGTTTTACTTGAGCCCAACTCTTCAAGATTCTTCTCGATTGTTTCTAGCGTGAGTTTTGTTTGACCCACTATGTCTAATGAAGTGTCGAACGATGTTGCCACTGTCCATACTAAATCTTTATAAGCTGAGGACTTATTTCGGCCTTGATAGGCACCTCGTTTCCTTTCTATCACTTTCTTTTCCTTGAAGCCCAACGCCTCACTAATGTTCTTTTCACACCCAATTTATCACGCCGCTGCAACGACATTTAATCGGATTACTCTCACATTAAGCGCACTGCTTTATTGCTTTTAGTTCAATATCACTGCCAGAAAAGCGACACAAAACCAAACCGCGGCTATCAGAAATAGAACTTGGAACACGCTCTCCATCCTTATCCCAGACAGCACTGTTTCCGCAGGTTTCCCAACCTCCGGTGGCTGAAATATGATTACTTAAAAGCACAGGAAAACCATGTTCTGACGCGATTCTCGATAAAATCTTTGCATCCGCGTCAAACCCATTATCAGAAATTAGAGCGCTTGCAACGTAAATGTCGGCACCCAAGCCTCGAGCTCTTTGAGAATGCTCTGGTTTGGTAAAATCGGCACAAATAGCCAATGCAATTCGATGTCCTTTGACATCAATGGCATAGTCCATCTCGCCAAATGAACAATACGTATCTTCACCAGCATGCAGATATTGTTTTGAGTAAAACTGAACCGTACCGTTAGGGAAGCAAATAACCGCGCCAATGGTTGGCTTTGAAGAATGCTCCGAACGTAACGGAACACCTGCGATCACGATGATTTCATTTTTAACAGAGGCTTGAGACAAGACTTCGAAATTCGATGACTTAGGAGAAAAGGCAAGCTTAGCCGCCAAATCAAGTTCATAGCCCGTCAGTGATAGCTCTGGAAAAACAACAACGTCAGCATTGTGAAGCGAAGATTGCTCAATCATTTGAAGGTGGTGTTCTAAGTTCGTGGGAATGTCGCCTCTTGCGACGGAGACTTGAGCCAAACTAATCGTTAAATCTGTTTTCACGTTTTCTCCTTAAAACATGGTGCTACTCGTAAGTGACAATACCATCTGAACTAACGTTTGAGCGGTAATGACTTAACTGATTTCTAGTTAAACAGCCAAACCTTATGAATCATCTCTCGTCACAGTGCTCGTGCCTTTCTTCTGGTAAATCACCCATATTTACGTCCTTATAATCCAAATGTTCGTTAGAACTGCACTGTCTAATATCCTATCGGATTAATACTCGTCATTCTTCTATTTATTAACAAGTACTTACCCGGGCTATCGTGTGGCCAGCCGAGAAAATAAAGAAACTTTTGTATGACATAGCGATGGAGAGCTGAGTAAGCCGATCTCAAAAAAACTAGTAGGCAGTATTGGATCTAACGTTCGTCGAAAAAGTCTTTGTTACGAATATATTTACTCATCAAATGGTAAGAGAAAGGCCTGATAACCCACGAACCAATTGAGCGGCTTAAACGAATAATGGTTGGCGTGTTTTCGTAGATTCGACCGTTATAAAGCCACAACAGTTTTCCGACATGCCAATAGTAACCAGGCACCATAGGCAGGAAGGTGACGATATCTAAATCGCAGCATACTCGATAGGTTTTGTGTGCTAATCCATAACGTTTTTTAAACGCCCAACCACCCACTGCAGGCTGGCCGAATGTGACTACCCTTTTGATAGATTTAGGATATTTACGTTCAACATAATCTGCCAACACACAACCTATAGAACCGCCAGAAGAATGCCCGGTAAAAGTGATGCGTTTGCCCCTTTGAATATGTGGTTCAATAATCGATAGCAAGCGCTCAACCACATTATCGCCTAATCGATCATCACGATGTTTCGGTAAGCTTTCTTGGCGAAGTAAATAATGAAAGCCCGCATGTATTGAGTAATTTAGGCCAAGATAGCGACAACTTCGTTGCCAGAACCATAAATTAAGCAACCAATCCCAAACGTTATGCGACCCTTTAATCACCACGATCACTTCATCGCTGTCATTACTCCACAGCACTCGCATTAAGGTCTTACCAAATCGATTGGCGACAATTCGCTGGCCACTTGGAGCAAAACCATAGCGTGTTTGTTTTAGCACTCTTCGATAGGCCAAATTGCATAGCACGGCATAACGCTCGTATTGGTATCGCTTTAAGTTCTTCATTTCGTAACCTTTAAAAGCACATACCTTCAGTATGGTACAGTTAAGTTACAGAGATAAATCAATTGCCACATCTACCGCCTCAACATCGTTTCAGCTAACCACTCCCGCTTGGCACGCAGCGCGTTATTTGCTCGATAAGCCAATCCGAAAACTGTTGTTCTAAATCGTTGATAGGCTGGTTCAGGCTTAACAACACGTAGTCGTGGCCAGAAGGGGCGAAACCGAACGGCGCGACTAGGTTCCCTCTTTGAATGTCATCCATTACCAAAGGATATGAGCCCATCGCCGCCCCTAAGCCATCGACCGCCGCTTGAATGCAGAAATAAAAATGCGCAAAGCTTTGATGAGTATTTTCCATAAAATGAGATAAATTCGCGCGCTCGGCCCACAAACGCCAAGCATGTGGCCGAGTTTCACTGTGTAGCAGCTTTATTTGGCTGTGATCGCTTTGTACTTTCTGCCAATACTCTGGAGAAAACACAGGGCCAACCCACTCTTCAACCAAATGAGTTTTTTTATAATCTTGAGACATTTCAAAATCATCTCGTCGAATCGCCATCGACAAGCCATTACTGCCAAGCATGACGGGGCCACCAGCCGTTGACAATCTAACGTCCCCACCCGACTTAGCATGAAAATCCGATAATCTTGGCATAAGCCAGCGCATGGTTAATGTAGGCTCGCACGATACTTCCAAACATTGGCTGCTTACTTGTTGGAGTTTACCCACGCCAGTTTCCAAGGCGTCAAATGCCTGCGCGGTGTAGGTTTTTAATATTTCACCTTCTGCGGTTAAGCGTACATTGCGCCCCTGTTTATAAAACAGTACTTGATTCAAATACCCTTCAAGCGTTTTGATCTGCTTGCTGACTGCACCATGAGTGATATTCAGTTTTTTTGCTGCGTCGCTGTAACTAGAATACTCAGCCGCTACATGGAATACATGGAAAGATTTCAAATGCCTCAACTGTGAATTTTCCTCACACTTTAATAGATATTATTTCGATTATTTAATTCGCCATCTCGCCCTACAATCTAGCGAAACCACACCACCATAACGTTTGGAGTAGATATGGAATTGTTAAGCTTGGCCGTCCTCGGAATATTGATAGTTATAAGCCCTGGGGCAGATTTTGTCCTTGTACTAAAGAATAGCCTTAATCAGGGGCGACGAGCTGGGATTTGGACAACCATAGGTGTCAGTTTAGCGATTTGTGTTCACATCGGCTATTCAATGCTCGGAATAAGTTACTTAATCTCACAGAATGAGACACTGTTCAATGCCATCCGTTATGCAGGGTCTGCCTATCTGATTTACTTGGGGCTTAAGGGCATTTTCTCAGCGAGTGGCGGTCAACAAGTAACGGCACAAGCAGAAGCACCGGTTAGTTCAAGACAACATTTCTTCCAAGGGTTCTTATGTAATGTACTGAATCCCAAAACTATGTTGTTCTTCCTGAGTATTTTCAGCCAAGTGATTTCACCAGAGACGAGCGGCAACTACTTTGCTGATAACGCACTCGCATTAACTTATGGCTTATATATGGTGGTGCTGCACGGAGTCTGGTTCGCTTTAGTAGCTATGCTGTTCACCTCAAAGGCTTTGCAGGCTCGGTTGCTGACGATGAAAAAAGCGTTGAACCAGTTGTGTGGCGCTGGGCTATTCGCCTTTGGTGCCGTGTTAGCACTCAAGTCGTAATGATGAGCTACCACCTAATTTAACCGCCAATTAGAAACAAAAAAACCACGCGAGATGATGCTCTCACGTGGTTTTTCATTTATGAGGAAGGGCTAACGGCTAACGGCTAACGGCTAACGGCTAACGAGGTAAGCTTTGCCAGTATTGGTAAAGTTCTGCAATTTTCGATGAGCACAACAGTTTCATCGCACCTTTAACTTGCTCGTCATTCCATTCCCACCATTTCATTTCGAGCAGCATGGCTCTTTCTTGCTCGGAAAATCGAAAACGAATGTGCTTTGCCGGGTTAGAGCCAACGATAGAATATGGGTCTACATCTTTCGTCACGACCGCGCGACTGGCAATCACTGCCCCATCACCCACTTTTACGCCGCTGAGAATCATCGCTTCAGAGCCAATCCATACGTCATTGCCTATCACTGTGTCACCAGCGCGTTCAAAGGCATCTTCCGCTTCGCTAAATGTTTCATCATCCTGGTAGAAAAATGGGAAAGTGCTTACCCATTGATGATTATGCCCTTGATTTCCCGCCATCATAAATACGGCACCGGAACCAATGGAGCAATAACTTCCAATGATCAATTTATCGACATCATCCCTATCTGGGATTAGGTAACGCGCGCAGTCATCAAAGCTGTGGTTATGATAGTAACCTGAATAGTAGCTGTGTTTACCCACCACTATATTTGGGTTGGTGACTTGCTCTTGCAGTGATTTGCCGACAAATGGGCTCTCAAAGTAATTCTTCAATTTCTTTCTCGTTATAGAGGTAAATACCCTTGATATTAAGGGCATTTATTTAGAACAGCGCCTACACAGGGTGAGTGTTTAAGCCAGTTTTTGGCACTTAATAAACAGAAAATTTGGGTTCTTAGACAATCGCTCGTAATGCTCTTGTGATAAAGCTTTTGCTTCCTCAGAGATTTTACCTTCCGATAACTGCGTGACAACCAAACCATTATCGGTCATCGCGTTCATGATTTCAGTTAGCGAACGACGATAAAACGTCACTTCAACCGGTTCACCAACCGTGTCCCATTCCTCAGTCACAAGTTCTCGCTCGAAATAGTTTCCAGAAATTGAGCATTCAAAATCAACAAACGGATGATGCATTGAAAAGGCCATATAACCACCCACTTTCAATACACGATGCACCTCTTTAAATACTGCGTTTAAGTCTTCAATATAGTGCAGTACCAAAGGGCAAATGATCACATCAGCACTGTCGTTCGCTTCATTCGGCAGACCCATAGCTAAGTCTTGTGAGTAAGCGGTCACTTTATCGCCAAGCTTTGTTTTTACTAGTTCAACCATTGACTCAGAAAAATCTAAACAAGTGACTTTATTTGCACCTTGCTCGACAAGGTATTGAGCATACACGCCAGATCCACAGCCTAAATCCAATACATCTTTTCCAGATAATGGGGCTAATAAGGCTTGCAAAGATGGACGCTCTAAGTGAGCGTTGAAAATATTGTTTTGGATCGCCGCATCGTATTTTTCTGCGTGCTTGGAGTACATATCTGATTTCATTATTAAGCCTTATCTTGCTGTTTTTTCGCTCGCTAGTATCACAGTTTGCCGTCAGAAATTCCGTCAATTCAGTGTCAAATTACCAAGAAGCTAGTCAAGCTCACTTTTCGCGATAATGCCCCTTTCCACTAACTGGCTCAGCACTTGTTGAGTATTCGCGCGCAGCGTATCCCGCAACAATCGAACAACAGGGGTGATCGACTGCCTGCTTGGGCAAATCAGCCACAGTTCCGATGAAGACACCCGATAGTCAGGCATCAAATGAACAACCTTACCCGATATTAAATCAGCGGCGATATCCAACCCCGACTTAACCGCAACACCTTTACCCGCAACGCACCAACGGCGAACCAGATCGCCGTCGTTTGATGCTCGGTTCCCCTTTAATCTGACCTTAAACTTTTGCGTTTCATCGTGAAACTGCCATGTATCCTGCAGCACTTCGTGAATTTGATAGAACAAACCATTATGCGCTACCAGATCATCTGGGTGCGTTGGTTCACCATGCTGCTTGAGATAATCAGGCGACGCGCACAATAGACGAGGAACATTGCAGATTTTAAAGCCGTATAAGTTGGAATCCTGTGGCGATCCGTAGCGTAGCGCCATGTCTACCGAGTCGCGATAAAAATCGATATTAGTATCGCTCACGTTAGTACGTAAACTGAGTTTAGGGTAAACATCCATTAACTCATCAATCCAAGGAATGATGAGGTTTCGCCCCAAGTCAGACGATACTGCAACTCTTAGTTCGCCATCTATGGTCTGCAAATCTTCTTTAGCGCTCTGTTTTGCTTGCTCTAATACTGCTAGCGCCTTCTCGCATTCAGGAAGGTATTTTTCACCAGCTGGAGACAATCTTAGCTGACGAGTAGTACGAATAAATAGCTCAATCCCCAGCGCGTTTTCGACGCGTTTCACCGCTGCGCTGGCAGTGGCTGTTCTCATATCCAAATTGGCTGCCGCCGCAGTGATACTACGAAACTCTGCCACTTTAAGTATGACGTTAAGATCTTCTAGAAGCATATTATCTAATTATTTTTGATAATGATTCTAAAATTATACTGTTTAAAGCATACCTAACAAGTTTTAAGATTCTTCTCGTCAACACAGACCCTATTTGAATTACAGGAATCACCATGACTCAGTTAACCATTGTTGCCAATATCATCGCGAAACCAGACCACATCGAACTCGTAAAGTCTGAGCTCATCAAACTCATCGATATTACTCGCCAAGAACAAGGCTGCGTGAACTACGACCTTCATCAAGACAACGAGAATCCTGCGCACTTTATGTTTTACGAAAACTGGACTTCACGTGAACTTTGGCAAGCCCATATGGCTAACCAACACTTAGCCGATTACATGGCCGCGACGGAAGGCTGCGTCGAAACTTTTACTTTGAATGAAATGACCCATATCGCTTAACGCATCACTGACGAGAGTTCATCATGACACACCCAATAATTTCAGACTTAGAAAGTCGTTACACCGCCAAGAAATACGATTCGTCTAAACGAGTTCCTCAGGATGAGCTCAATGTTATTTATGAAGCGATGCGCTTGTCGGCTTCTTCAATCAACTCTCAACCTTGGAAGTTCATTGTGATTGAGAGTGAAACGGCCAAACAGCGTATGCACGATACGTTCGCGCGTAAGCACCAATTTAACCAACCGCATGTCAAGGCAGCTTCCCATGTCATTCTGTTCGCACATAACCCGAACTACACCCGTGACGACTACGCCAAGGTGGTGGATAAAGGGATTGAAGACGGACGAACCTTACCTGAAAACCGTGAACAAGCGTTCGGAGGTTACGCGTTTGCAGAACTCAATACCGATGGGCACGGCAATAACGAAGCTTGGACCAAATCTCAGACCTACCTTGCACTAGGTAACACACTTCATGTTTTGGCACGTTTAGGGATCGATTCGACCACAATGGAAGGCGTCGATGGGGAACTGATTGGTGAGATATTTAAAGATGAACTGGGCGGTTTCAAATGTGAAGTAGCGCTGGCGATTGGCTACCATTTGCCAGAAGAAGACTATAACGCCTCACTACCCAAGTCGCGCCTCGCGCCAGAGCAAGTATTACAAATCTTGTAAGGTACGCGATTAGGAAAAGCCTGAGTAACTCCACACTTAGGCTTCTGAATAACAGTTATCCGCCACTTGATATCGAGTTGTCGGTGATACGCTCAAGATACCAATTGCCACGACACGGGCCATTCGTAAGGTGCCACTTCCCAGCGATTTTATTGCCTGCCACATTGCCTGAAAAACGATAGTCCCACTGACGGTGGTTGGCGTATAAACGCAAATCCCCACTTTCTGATATCCAACCTCGCAATGGCGTGCCGTTATAAGTCAGACGCAGGCTTGCTTTACCATCCACGACTTTCCCTGTGATGGTTGTGCGCTCACACAAGTTATTGTTGGTCGTATTAATGCGCCTACCGAGCCACTCTCCATCGAATGCACGAGAAACCACAAAATCAGGTGCTTCTGGCAGTTTAGGGAAAGAGTCCGAATTACCAGTGCCAAACCAGCCTTCTTGGCTACCGATAACCAAGAAACCAACAAAACCAAATGTGCCCACTAGTAAACCTGATTTCTTCATGCTTGATTCCCTTAAAAGACTCATTTATCGGTAACAGAATCAACACGCTAGCATAGAAACCATCGCGTAAAACAGCCGCATAAATAGCGTTTCACTATTTGAGACCCATAAAACAAAATCCGATGCCTAATGGCATCGGATTATTAATGACTTTCTACAGCTCTCACTCGGTTTGGCGAGAATTAGTTCTTTGGACGAATGAACGGCATGTGACGGTTCACATCTTTGTATAGCAAGTAACGGAACGGACCTGGGCCACCTGCGTAACAAGATTGTGGGCAGAATGCGCGTAGCCACATGAAATCACCAGCCTCAACTTCAACCCAATCTTGGTTCAAGTGGTAAACGGCTTTACCTTGTAGAACGTACAAGCCATGTTCCATTACGTGAGTTTCATCGAATGGAATCACAGTACCCGGTTGGAATGTCACAATGTTTACGTGCATGTCATGACGCATATCAGCAGAGTCAACAAAACGAGTCGTTGCCCAACCATCGTCAGTATCAGGCATTGAGATAGGGTCTAAATCGTTTTCGTTAGTAACGAATGCTTCTGGAACTTCTAAGCCTTCGACAAATTGATACGCTTTACGCACCCAGTGGAAACGAACTGGTTGGTCGTTATTGTTGTGTACCGTCCAGTTACAACCCGGTGGTAAAAATGCATAGCCACCTTCCGTCATGTGGTGCGGTTCACCTTCAATGGTAATGTCCATTTCACCAGACACAACGAAAATCACCCCTTCCGCACCCGGATCAAGCTCAGGTCGGCTAGAGCCACCTTGCGGGTCAATTTCTACGATGTACTGAGAAAACGTTTCTGAAAAACCACTTAGCGGACGGGCAATAACCCACATACGCATGTTGTCCCAGAACGGTAGAAAGCTGGTCACGATATCGGTCATCACACGCTTAGGGATAATAGCGTAAGCTTCTGTTAATACAGCGCGATCTGACAATAATTGTGTTTGTGGAGGAAGGCCACCTTGCGGTGAATAGTACTGGTGTTTATTCGTCATTTCTTGTGATCCTTCATACAAGACGGGTTAATCCATAATGTGCAGGCTCGGTTTGCACCACATCACCTACACATGCTCATTTTGGGGGCTGCAGCACACGACTGCAGTTATTCTTATTCAATAGCGATTAGTGTTGGAGCAACTAATTTAAGAACTCAGTCTAGTATGCCCTAAACCTTTACGATTGATAATTTAAATAATTTAATTATTATCAGTGGATATCCCACTAGTTAGGCAGGTCACACTATGCAGCATACGTTAGACCCTATTTTGCTACGCAGCTTGGTGGCGGTTGTTGATTCAGGCAGCTTTACACGCGCCGCAGAGAGCACCCATCTCACCCAGTCTACAATTAGCCAGCAAATCAAAAAGCTAGAGGCGCAACTCGGCTGTGAACTGCTCACTCGTAAAAAGCGCCACACCATCGCAACACTGGAAGGCGAGCGCATTGTCACGTATGCAAGACGCATTTTGGCGATGATGGAAGACGCCATCGCCCAAACTGCGATCAGTGCAGAGCAACGGCCAATCCGACTAGGGGTGCCAGAAGACTTCGCCACTCACGAGCTCATGCCTACCCTCACCCGCTTTGCCAAAGCCTTTCCCGAAGTGCGATTAGAAGTAAAAAGCGGCCTATGCAGTGATATTTGGAATCAGTTTCAGAGTCAAGACCTCGATCTAGCTCTAGTAAAACACCGCCTTGGCACCGCTCAAGGTGAAGCCAGTTGGTCAGAACCTCTATGTTGGATTGATGGCAAAGGCAGCGACAACTTGAATCAATCGACGGTTCCGTTAGTCGGGTTGCCTAGCACAGGGCTATATCGCAGTGAAATGGCGCATACTTTTGACTTACTCGAACGGAAATGGCGGATGGCGTACATCACCACCAGCTTGTCTGGCGTGGGCTGCGCAGTCGAAGCAGGGTTAGGGATTTCCTTGTTGCCAAAGCGCCTCGTCACCGATTCCCATCAAATACTCGGTGAAGAATCAGGGTTGCCAGACATTACTCCGCTAGAACTGCTACTTCACGTTGGGCAGCAGCAATCGACTCAAACGAAACTGCTGGCCGAATACTTAACGGAAGCGTGTGATGGTATTTTTGAGTCGGTTTAATGAACCGCTCATTCGTACTAATTAACCCAGCCAGCCTAAATACCAAAAAGCCTTAGCGAAGATCACCGCTAAGGCTTTTTGATTGGCAGTATTCACTAAGAAGCGAGTGCTAAGTTAAGCGCAAACCATCATATTTTCGGTTGTGATATCGCGTGTTTGTTGGCGATTCGCAGTGGATTTATTCGCCCATACTTTTTCATGGAAGTAGTAAGCCACTGAGTTAATGCTAGGCTCAATCATCGCGACCACACCACCAATCAACGCATCGCCCGTTAGCAAGAAAGTCACCGTGAATGCCACACTAAAGTGAACCACAGCAAAGCTAGCCGTTTTAATACGAGTCATCGCTTTGTAGCGCTTTAAAAATGGCACGGTTTGCCACACTTTTTCATGGAAGTAGAAAGCCACAGTATTCACAGAAGGCTCAATCATGGCAATCAAGCTGCCTAACAACAAATCCCCTACCAGTAAATAGGTCACCATAGTAGCGATGGTAAAGTGGATTATTGCGAATGTTATTGTCTTAATCATGATCTTGCCTCTTACTGCTCTTTCAGTGTTGAAGCTATTATTGAGAATTATTATCAATAAGAAAAATCACTTGTTTCTATCAGTTCAATCGTTAAAACCTTTTAAAATAATCTTGAACCGTACCCTCTACCCCGTTTTGCGCTCCAACTACATTACCTTACAAACCCGCCCATAGAAGCCCCTTGTTCATCAACACAGAACAAAGATAGCTTCTATACTCATTGTGACTCAGAAATAAACCCATAGCCTGGCTCACATACCGAGCAAAGATGGATGGCAAAGCGATAAGGGAATCGATGAGCGACAGTCAAAGTTCACCTGACGACTTCATGTCTATTATCGAGGACGTTTCAGACACACCAGAAAACGAGCCTCCCACACGAACTTGGCGAATATTAGTTGTTGATGACGACAAAGATGTTCACCAAGCAACCAAGCTCGCCCTAAAGGATCTGATTGTCGAAGACAGAACGCTTGAATTGATTCATGCGCATTCGGCCGCCGAAGCCAAACAACTGCTACAAACGGAAAGCGATATAGGCGTGATTCTGCTCGACGTGGTGATGGAAACCGACAGCGCTGGATTAGATCTAGTTGAAGCCATTCGTGAAGAGCTGAAGTTAAACGCGCTCAGGATCATTCTACGTACCGGTCAGCCGGGGTACGCCCCAGAAATGGAAACCATTCAACGTTATGACATCAACGACTACCGTACTAAGCCAGAACTAACCCGCATTCGTTTATTCACAATTCTCACGAGCGCGATTCGTGCATACCGGCAGATCCGTAATCAACAAATCATGCGCCAAGGGCTCGAAAAAGTTGTCAAAGCCAGTACGGAACTGGCCAATTTACATGGCCTGAGAATGTTTGCAGAAGGCGCAGTGAAACAAATCAGTGCCATTATTCAAATCGAGCCCGATGGACTGATTTGTGCACAAGAAGGCGAAGAACCAAATGTCGAATCCGCAGAAATCATTGCCGCAGCGGGGCGCTTTAGTAAGCTGGTTCATGCACCATTAGAGGATCTTGAATCGACTGAAATCAGGCAGACAATTTTACGTTGCCTCAAAGCGCGAACCAGCCAACTCGAAAATGGATTGACCTTGTATTTCTCGACCGACCAAGGCCGAGGGCTAGCCGCTTATGTCGACATTCAACGCCCACTAGAAAGCACTGATCGCCATTTGCTGGAAGTCTTCTGCGCGAACCTTTCTGTCGGTTTCGACAACGTCTTACTGTATAACAAGCTCGAAGAACAGGCGTTCGTCGACCCATTGCTTAAAGTACCCAATCTCAATCGCTTGCTCAATTATCTGTATAACTCAGAAAACAACATCGAAACCTCCACTCTTGCTTTGGTCGATTTGGATGACTTCTCCGCGGTCAACGATAGCTTCGGCCATAAGTTTGGCGACTGCGTATTAAAAGCAGTTGCAGAACGGCTGACCAAAGCCTTTACTGGCAGCTTTATCGCCAGAGTCAGCAGTGACGTTTTCGCTATTGTTGGGCTTGAAGCCGACGTCACTTCACAGCGCATTACCCAAGTATTTGAAGAAAGCTTTTTGGTTGAAGAACAGCCTTTTAAAGTCATGGCTAGCATTGGCTTGGTAAAACTCAACAAGCAATCTTCAGGGCTAACCGAACTGTTCAAAGATGCACAAGTCGCGTTAAAACAAGCGAAATCACACCATCGCGGTGCTGCTGTAACGTTTTCTGATGACATGGGGCAAAGTGCCCGTGACAGAATGCAGCTTCTCGCTCAATTAAGAGAATCGTTAGATCAGCAGGCGCTGTTTTTAATGTATCAGCCTAAGTACAAGCTCGATTCAATGGCACTAACAGGGGTTGAAGCGTTACTGCGTTGGCGAAACAAACAAGGCCAGTTAATCCCGCCAGATAAGTTCATACCACTAGCCGAGCAATCGGGAATGATGGTAAGCATTGGTGAGTTCGTGCTTGATAGAGCCTGCCAGCAGCTAAAAGATCTAGAGCAAGTCAGCGAAACCGAAATCACCATGGCGATTAATGTCTCTCCAGCACAGTTGGAAGACAGCGCTTTTGTTGCTTGTTTAGAAGGGGCTCTCACTCGCCACCACGTCGCGCCCGAACGGATTGAGTTAGAAATCACCGAAACCATGGCGGCCAACAATTTATCTTATATTTGCAAGGTATTGGACAACGTCAGACAGCTTGGTTGCAAGATTGCTATCGACGACTTCGGTACTGGTTTCTCTTCACTGAGTGTTTTACACAAGCTGCCAGCCACACGACTTAAAATTGATCGCTCCTTCGTTGATGCAATGGAACAAGACGACAGCATTGCCAAAATGATCGTTAACCTAGGTCAAACGCTCGGCTTAAACATCACCGCCGAAGGTATCGAAACTTCAGTTCAATATGAAAAGCTCAAAGCGTTTGGCTGCGAAGAAGGCCAAGGCTGGTTGTTTGCCAAAGCAATGGAAATGACTGACTTAATTGAGCTAATCAAGGCCAAGCGGCCTCAATAACCACAACGGATGGGTAGTCCGATGAATGAACCAACCAATACCAATCAAGATAATCAAACAGATTCCCCTCAACATAACGAACCGTCAGGCTCTCAACTGAGCTCAATTGTATTGATTAGGCGCTATCGTTACATGATTTACGGCGGTCTCTTGCTCATTGTGCTGCTCACTTTGGGCAACGCTTATTACCTTAGTAAGCAAATCCAGTCACAAGTGATCAATGAAGCCAGCCACCAAGGTTTCGAAACCATGCTTTCGTTAACCCAGACCATTTCGGTTTCATTAAATCACGTTAACAAAATGCGGGATTCCATCGAAACAGCTTACCAATTCCCGCAACTGGCGGCAGGGAAGCAAGCACTCAAGTTTCTTGAGCAGCAATCACAAGGTTCTCCAGACACAGCTCCGTGGGAAAATTTCCCGCCAGACGTGAAACAGAAAATCGGCCAGCTGTTAGTCGAATCTGAGGCTCGTGATTACACCGTCGACGTCGCCGCACTTCTCACCATGCTGCCAGAAGTGGTCGCCACTCATAAACAACATGACGACTTCCAGTGGAGCTATTACTACGATGCCAACAAAGTGCTCACCCAACTTTACCCTTGGCTGAGCTACAAAGATTTATTCGCGGCCACCCAAACCGATAACATGGATGATGCAATCAAAGTCATTTATGAAGCAGGCGGCACCTTTCCACTGCAATTACTCAACCCAGCCAATAACCCAAAAAGACAAAAAGTATGGACCACTCCATACATTGACGCGGGCGGTAAAGGCATGATGGTGTCCTTGGTGTCTCCGGTTTATCACGACGACACCTTTATTGGCGGTGTTGGGACCGACATTACTTTAAACGTTCTCGACAAGATCCTAACCAAGCGTCCACCTGAAATTGGCCACTTAGTATTAGTTGATGCGCAAGGTTTAGTGGTAGGGGATAGCTGGGGAGGCCTAGCAGGAAAAACCGAATCGGTTACCCAACAAGCAATACTGTCATTGGTTAAAGTGGGTGAAGCACATCAAGCAGAAACCGGGACATTACAACGTACTTCGGCCGGCTATTGGATCGCTTACCAACTGCAAGACACTCCGTGGCAGCTGGTACTAGAGATCACCGATGACGAGCTCAATCGCTATATCTTAAGCGCGATTTTGCCCTACCTGATTATGGGTGCCCTATTTGCAGCCTTGCTACTCTTCGTCGTGCTTTACCAACATTGGAACTTCAGCCAGCCTGCGTTAAGACTTGCTCAGTTTGTTGAAGAACTGCCTTCTAAAACCGATTTAACCCTACCGAATATTCCAGCGAGATGGCTCTATTGGTTCGAAAAGGCCGCCACCACTGAACAAGATAGGCGCGACTATCTAGAAACCATTCAAAAACAAAACTACGAATTAGAACAGCGAGTGGAAGAGCGCACGCAAGAGCTTAAAGATGCCCTAGAAGTATTGAAAGCCACCCAAGACGAGTTGGTTCGATCCGAAAAGCTCTCAGGCTTAGGCTCATTAGTTGCAGGTGTCGCTCACGAGCTTAACACCCCAATTGGCAATGCCTTAGTCGTCGCGAGTAGCTTAAAAGACTTTAATCAATCGTTTGTTGAGTCGATCAATCAAGGGCTAAGACGCTCCGTGCTGGATGAATATATCGAGCAAAGCACCGAATCTACCGCAAGTATTGAGAAAAGCTTACAGCGCGCGGCTGAGCTTATCTCAAGCTTTAAGCAAGTCGCCGTCGACCAATCAAGTTACCAGCGTCGCGAGTTTAACTTACCTGAAATCCTCCATGAGCTAAGGCTAACGATGTCACCAAACCTGTCACGACATAGCATCCAACTCGAAGATAAATACGATCAATCCATCGCAATGGACAGTTACCCTGGGCCGCTCACACAAGTGCTGATGAACTTGCTTTCCAACGCGCTCACTCATGCTTTCTCAGAACAAACTGAACGTGTCGTCGTGATCGAATGTTCTCTGCTTAACGACCAAACCGCGCAAATAGCGGTCTCCGATAACGGCCAAGGGATTTCGGCAGACAATATCAATAAAGTGTTCGACCCTTTTTACACCACTCGCTTGGGGCAAGGTGGCTCTGGCTTGGGGCTAAACATCGTCTACAACTTAGTTACTGGCATCCTTGGAGGGGATATCAAGGTCGAGAGTGAGCAAAATGAAGGCTGCTGTTTTACTCTCAACTTACCCCTGAAAGCGCCAGAATCGGCTGAGGTAAGTAGTTAGCAAAGGTAAGCATGCTGATAGTTAGCAAGCACTCTAGTGCTAACCAGCCTATTTTGAACATCTAACATCGATTTAGAGCGTTGACGACACAGAGATATCACCCACACAATTATTTGGCCTGCTATTTTGAATAGCAGGCCTCTGCAAATGTCACCTTATTCAAAGAAACACTAATCAGCTAAGTAATATATTTATAATTAAGACTTTACTAATTTAACACGCACAGGTCAGACCTTATTTAAAAGCCAAACGCAAACTCATGCATAACATATAATTAAAATTACGTCAGTGTATCGATATAAAGTCAGCCATTATAACTATTAGGCTTTTTACCAACTCAATAGAGATATATCGGGTAAGCTGTTATGAAAATTAAACATAAATTATTTGGCTTGGGTGGTTTATCCCTCATTGCTCTCGTTGCCATTGTTACGATCACTGAAATCAGTAACCTCAAACTCATTAAGCTTGAAAAAACGCTTATTGAAGTCAAGGATTTAGAAATTTCTCTGCTAGAGTTAAACCGCTATGAGCTAGAGTTCATCCGCTCGCCAGACCCTGCCCTTGTCACCAAATTCACTAAAGAGTATCAGCACTTTCAGAGCCTCTCTAAATTGCTACAAATGGACTTAAAAACGCTCAAAATTGCCATAAAAGAGTTACCAAAGCTCAAGGAAGAAATTTCGATATACAGAAAAGATTTTCATGAATTAGCAGGAAACTACGGACAAGATCCCGCGCATGATAAAGAACTCAAAGCGGAAATGGATTACCTGTTCAACGATATATTTAAGATCTTCCACAAAGTCGAAGATAAAATGGATGAGGAGATCGAAGCCGCACAAAACCTCATCAATACCTTCATACTTAGTTCACTGACCCTTGTCGGTTTAGTATTAATAGCGCTGACTTACTACATCACAGCGAATATTCAAAAAAGCATCTCACAGCTCAATACCACCATGTCGGACATCGCCACCAACCACAATTTAACCTTAAGAGCGAACTCCGAAAATAATGATGAATTGGCGGAAATTGCGAATCAATTAAATACACTACTATCCAGTATTCAAGGCTTAGTCAGCCAAGTTCAAGGCAGTGTGTATGGGCTTAGTGATGTATCAGAACAGTTGCAATCCAACAGTGTTAAGTCCGAGCAATCTTTATCTCAGCAACGTATCGAAACCGATAGCCTAGCCACCGCAATCACCGAAATGGGTGAAACCATTAAAGAAGTCTCCACCACCACTGAATACGCCGCCACCAATACTCAGAAGAGCTTTGGTATCGCTCAGCAAGGGTTACAAGAAATTGGTAACACCAGAGACACCGTCGACTCGCTTTCCTCTGATCTCAACAGCGCCAGCAGTGAAGTAACCAAACTCTCAGCCTTGTCAGAGGACATTAACTCTGTGATCAGCGTGATCCAAGATATTGCAGAACAAACCAATTTACTTGCCCTGAATGCAGCCATCGAGGCCGCAAGGGCAGGAGAACAAGGCAGAGGTTTTGCGGTGGTCGCAGATGAAGTTCGAACTTTGGCAAGTCGTACTCAAAAATCAACGGAAGAAATATCCAACATCATCAACTCTGTTCAAGCACAAACCCAAGCGGTTGTCTCAACCATGGCTCAGTGTAGTGAAAAAGGGAATCACAGTGTCGAAACCGCCAACTCGGCACACCACCAAATCCAATCGATTATGGGTGAAATGCAGCAAATTCTAGACAGCAGTACCCAAATCGCTTCTGCTATTGAAGAACAAAACATGGTATGTGCAGAAGTCGCGCAGAACGTGAATGCGATTCGCGATTTAACCGAAATGAACGCAAATGGAGCATCAGATAACGCGCAATCGTCTTCACAGGTAAAATCGCAATCTAACGACCTAAAGTCGGCGATTTCCCAGTTTACTGTTTAGAGATTGAGCGAGCTGGCAGGCATTGTTAGTCACTTCTCGACCTCACATTAAGACAATGAGGAGCGAAATATCGCTCCTCTTACTTTTCTATAAAGCCATATCCGCAGAACAAAACTCGTGAAACGCAGTACCCGCAGAATTCACTTCAATTAATTCTCCAGAAAGCATTGACCTTCCAGCTAGGGGAATCCTTACGCTACGCCCACTTAACCACTCCTATCACTCAATTTGGTATTTCTAAATGAACAATAAAAAGCTTTGTAAAATTATCTGCGCCTTATGCCTTGCTGTTCCAATCCTATTCTTTGTGCTAGCAGGTAACTTCACTTTAGCGGCGGTGAGCAGTGTCGCCGTCCATTTAGTACTCTGTGGCGTAATGATGATCGTCATGATGAAAATGATGGGCTGTAAAGAGCAAACACCAACAGAGCAAGATGCAACGGCAGAAGCGAAAGAAAAGCCGCTAAGCTAATCTGCCGCTAATACTTAGTTACCAAAGCGCCTCAATAGGCATTACATCATCACCAATCAAGGCAGTCCAAGCCTACTGATAAACACAAAAAAGAGCATAAGGATAACGCCTTATGCTCTTTTTATTTGAAGCGGCAAAATCAGCTAGAAAGCCCTGCAACTCGCTCTTAAAAGTAACGTGCTAGTTTTGTGATAACGATTTCACAATTGGGCAATCAGGCGATTCCCCACCTTGGCACTTATTGGCTAGCCCTTTCAGAGCCGTCAGCATCGAGTCGAGCTGCGCCATTTTGAATTCAATTTCCGAAATTTTTTGCAGCGTCAACGCTTTTACTTCACCACTCGAACGGCTTTCATTACGTTGTAAATCCAACAGTTGTCTAGTTTCATCCAGATTAAAGCCTGACTGTTTGGCCTTCACGATAAAGTGCAGCTCATCGACAATGATTTGAGTGAAAAATCGATACCCATTATCAGACCGAGGCGGTGTCGTAATTAGCTTGATACTTTCGTAATAGCGAATCGTCTTGCTCGATAAGCCAGTTTGTTTGGCTACCTGACTAATATTAAACATGACGCCCTCTCCAATATTTAAGGCTTAATGAATTAAGTAGTACTGCGATGCTAGAAAACGCCATCGCCGCGCCAGCAAGCGCTGGACTTAAGTAACCGAACGCGGCAAGCGGGATGCCTAACGTATTGAAAGCAAATGCCCAGAATAGATTCTGTTTTATTTTCGACCACGTTTTTTTAGACACGGATACCGCATCAATAATGCGCTCTGGTTGGCTCGACATCAATGTAATATTAGCGGTTTCCATTGCAACATCGGTGCCTGATCCCATGGCAATACTCACATCTGCAATCGCGAGTGCCGGTGCATCGTTAATACCATCACCGATCATCGCCACACCATTAGGGTACAATTCTCTCAGCTCCGACAGCTTATCGAGTTTCTGCCGTGGGGTTAATTGCGCGTAAGCCATGTCTATGTTGAGCGTTTTTGCGACTTTTTGCACTGCCACTTCCTGATCGCCACTTAAAATGGAACAGCTGATCCCTTCATTTTGTAGCGCTTCTATCGCTAACTTTGCGTTAGGCTTTAATGGATCAGTGAATGCTAAAATCGCCTGCACCACCTCATCAACCACCAAATACGACAAGCTGTAGCCCGCTTCTTTATGCGATACCACTTGGCTTTCCATTTCATTTGCATCTACGCCCAACCGAGCTAGCAAATTCGCGTTACCAAGCGCAACCTGCTGCCCTTGATAAAGGCCTATCAGCCCCTCACCTGGGAATACCTGAACATCCTGCGCTTGAGTCGGATCAATTTGACGTTCGCTCGCCTTTTTCAATACCGCTTTAGCTAAAGGGTGTTCACTAACACTTTGCAAGCTGGCGGCTTTTTCTAATGCCGAGTCGTAATCGCTACCGATTGCTTCAAAGACAACCAACTCAGGTTTACCTTGCGTCAGAGTTCCTGTTTTATCAAAAGCAATATGTTGAATCTTATGTGTTTTTTGCAGGCTTTCGATATCTCGAATCAATATCCCGCGCTTTGCCGCCGACCCCGTCCCCGCAACCAAAGCGGCTGGAGTCGCCAAACCCAATGCACAAGGGCACGCAATAACCAACACAGTGACAGAGCTGATCAACGCTGCTTCAAAATCACCAGTAACCCAATACCAAGTGACAAAGGTAACCGTGGCAATAAAGAGGACGACTGGCACAAATACGCAACTTATTTTATCAACTAACTGCTGAAACGGCGCTTTACCCATTTGCGCGTTTTCCACCAACTCTATAATTTTCGATAGTCGTGAGTTTTCCGCTAGCGCCGTGACTTCCACTTCAATCACGCCAGTGGTATTAATGCTGCCAGCCGTCACCCAATCCTCAACCTGCTTGACCACAGGTTCACTTTCCCCTGTTAGCAGAGATTCATCGACCTCGGTCTGGCCGCGCACTATTTGCCCATCCGCTGGGATTTTTTCACCCGCTTTGATTTGCACTTTATCACCGAGGAATACGTCTTCTATATCGAGTGACACCCATTGCTCTTCGCGCCAAACCAGTGCTGTATCTGGCCTCAAGTTCATAAGCTCAGAAATCGCCGATGTCGCGTTACGTTTTGCTCTCAGTTCAAGCCATTTACCTAAAGACACTAAGGTAATGATCAGCGCGCTGGCTTCAAAGTACAGGTGGCCTTTGGCGTGTTCGCCCATGCTCAATACGATATACACGCTGTAGAAGTACGCGGCGCTCGTGCCTATTGAAACTAAGGTATCCATGTTGGCACTGCCGCGTTTCAGCTGCTGCCACGCGCCATGATAGAAACGGTAGCCCAAGATAAACTGAATCGGTGTCGCCAGTAACCATTCCAAACCTGGTGAAACATGCCATGAAGCATTACCAGTAAACATGCCAACCATGCCGAATAACAAAGGGAGACAAAGTACCGCTGCCACGACAAGCTGCGCCATTTCTTTACGTTCTTTATTCTTCTCACTGTTTTCTGTTGGGGATTTTTCACGAGAAGTCGAACGATTCGGGGGGGTAGATTCAGCCTGATAGCCCAATTCGGTAATCCACTCTTTCACTTGAGTTTCAGAAACCGACAGAGGGTTGATTTGCACCTTTCCTGAGCTAGTTGCAAAGTTGATATTGGCGGACGATACGCCCGTTTGGGCTTCTAGCATTGCGACAATTTTACTGGCGCAACTGCCACAATTCATTCCATTAATCGTGAGGTTTAACTGGATCTGGTTACTCATAATAGTCACCTAAGGTTTCAATCGTTTGGCTCAACCTAAGGCTTCCCACCACTGGAAGGTCAAGCTCAAGCCCGGCCTTTTTTGTAAGTTTTATCCTCACCAAACTCGTTATGAAAAGCCTATTGACCTTCCAGTAACAGGAGGCTTCAAGATTTCTTTTGTCTCTTTAGGCATAAACGTGAACGGATTAACACCAAGCGTTAAATGCCCCAACCATCAATGATAATGTGAGGTAAGAATATGTATGGTTTTCATGAATGTAGCTGGATGATGCCGATTTCTATGGCACTGTTTTGGGGTTTAATCATCTACCTGATTGTCAGCGCATTTAAAGGGGCGAAATCGGATGATAAGCCTGAATCTGCCGCAGAAGTCGCGAAGAAACGCTATGCAAGCGGCGCGATCACCGCTGATGAATTGAATGAAATTAAAAAGAACCTTTAAAGCAGCGATACGAGAATTAACAACTCCCCCCATCAACTAACAAGCTCTTGAGCGCCCCCTCGCTCAAATATGCTCCTAAAAAATAAGCCCCAACATGGGGCTTATTCATTTCAGATTAGCATTCAAACGAATTAACGAAGCAAGCGTGCTTGCTATTCACAAGGGGGCGCTAAATGCACAAGAGCTAACCCGCCCAAAGACGTCTCTCGATATTTCTTGTTCATGTCCTTACCCGTTTGGTACATCGTCGCGATCACTTTATCCAACGAGATAAGACACTTACTATTGCGCTTTAACGCCATACGAGACGCATTAATGGCTTTCACCGCGCCCATCGCGTTACGTTCAATACAAGGCACCTGAACTAACCCACCAATCGGGTCACATGTCATGCCGAGTGAGTGCTCCATCGCTATTTCTGCCGCGATACAAATTTGTTCATTACTGCCACCTCGAAGCGCCGTTAAGCCTGCAGCCGCCATGGAAGATGAAACGCCAACCTCACCTTGGCAGCCCACCTCTGCACCAGAGATTGACGCATTGGTTTTATACAAAATACCAATCGCGCCTGATACCGCTAAGAAGTCTTTTAACTGTTTAACATCGAGCTCTTTGATGAAGCGGTGGTAATACATCAACACAGCTGGGATAACGCCCGCCGCGCCATTTGTTGGCGAGGTCACCACTTGACCGCCAGCCGCGTTTTCTTCACTCACCGCAAACGCGAATAGATTAATCCAATCCATGATTTCCATTGGATCGCTTTCTACAGCGGCATTCGCTTCCAATTTTTTGAGCAGGTTCGGGGCACGGCGTGTAACGTTCAAGCCACCATCTAAAATGCCTTCAGTTTCAAAGCCACGCTCCATACAACGCGACATCACGCGCCAAATCTGCTCTGCTTTTTCATCTATCACAGCCATATCTTGAAATGACTGTTCATTTTGAAGTACCAAACCACCCAAACTCATGCCATGCTTTTCCGCTTTTTTTAGCATTTCGTCAGCGCTTTTGAATGGGTGTGCGACCTCCACGGTCGTCTCGTCGCTGCCATTTTTTAGCTGCGCTTCGGTGGCAATAAATCCGCCGCCAATCGAATAATAGGTTTCAAAGCCCAGTGTCTTACCTTGGTCATCAAACGCGGTGATTGTCATCCCATTCTCATGCAGAGGTAAGTTATCTTTGTGGAATAACATATCGGTTTGATAATCAAATTCGATTTCATGATGGCCCGCAATTGCAAGTTTGTGCTCTTCTATCGCTTTGCGCATCGCTTGGTTGGCACTGGTGATTTTTATGGTATCTGGCTTATTGCCCAGCAAACCAAGAATGGTCGCACGATCGGTATGGTGACCAATTCCCGTTAACGACAAAGATCCATATAAATCAACCTGAACACGGGTAACCTTCGCGATATGAGGTTCAACTAAACGTGTGAACTCATAACCCGCAATCATTGGGCCATTGGTGTGTGAGCTCGAAGGGCCAACCCCAATTTTGTAAATATCAAAGATAGACAGCATAAACGTACCTAATTAAGAAAGAGCGCTATAAACCCAATCTGGGATAAACGCACTTGAAACAATCGTAATCACAGCGAAAACCAGCAGGCCATAATGACTTGCACTTGGTTTGGCAAAGAGCTGTTTTTGGTTTTTAAAAAATTCTGTTTGTTGGGCGTTGTTACTGCCCCAAAAATGGCTGGCTAACACACCAGTGATCAAAAAGGCGAAAGTGCCAAAAGGAGCAAACCAAGGCCAAGCTACGCCTGAAAACTTCACTGTGAAAACCACGATAATGCTCACCAAGCTTCCCGCAATGACGCCTTTTTCATTGGCGTTTTTAAAGAACAGACCAAGAATGAAAGAACCGAGGCGAATGCCAACAAAGATAGAGCCAAGGCTCGCAATCATCTTAAGAACAGACTCATTTGAAACCGCCAATAATGCTGGAACCACGACCGCCGCAGCCGCCATTAAGCTCATGTTTCGTGCGACCGATTCGTAGTGCACCTCGTCAGCATTCGGCTTAAAGAATCGCTTATAAAAATCAAACGTCGCCACGGTCGCTATTGAGTTATACGTGGAATCCAACGTCGACATCGCTGCCGCAGCCAAGGCTGAAATAACCAACCCGACCACGACAGGATTCGTGTGGTTAAACACAAAATCAAGAATCACTTCGTTGCTGTTTTCAAATGGTTGATCGTGGTAGTAAACACTTAATAGCACTCCAATCAGTGCAAAAAATAGATAGATAAAGAAAGCGCCATAACCGCAGAGCAGCATAGATTTTTGAGCCGTTTTAACATTTTTCGTCGCTAGCGTTCGCTGAATAATCAACTGGTTAGTGCCATAAACACTGAGATGAAGAAAACTTACGGCAACCACACCCGCCCATAAAGTGGTGTCTACCCCTAGGTCAAAATCGAAGTTAATAATATTAAGGTGATCACGCGTTAAATGCTCACCAGCATTGATGTCCATCGCCAAGATAACGAATATCGCCATACTGCCGATCACAAGTACCGCCGATTGCAGCATGTCTGTCCAAATAACGGTTGAGATACCACCAGCGTAGGTATATATCGCGGTGAACACGCTGATATAAATGATCGCTTCGGAAATGCCGATGGGCAGAACTTGAACCAAGATGAGCGCAACGGCGTAGAGAATGACGCCAGCAGATATACACTGCACCACGATAAAGGCAATCGAGTTTATGGTGCGGGCGTACACACCAAAACGTAGCTCTAAGTATTCATAAATGGAGGTCAACCCAAGCTTGTAGAACACGGGAACAAAAAACACGACCGTGAAGAAAATAACGATTGGATAGTTTAAATGAACGCTCATCGCTTCCATGCCAGAGCTGTATACCCACCCCGGCATTCCCACAAAGGTCATCGCACTAATATAAGTCGCTAGTATTGATACACCCGCGGTGAACCAACCAAATTGCTTGCCACCTGTAGAGAAGTCTCCACCAACATTGTAGCGCTTATTTACTAAGTAACTGATTAATATGGTTATTGACACATATAAAGCGACAATAACTAAACTTGAGTACGTAACCATTCGTGAGATTTCTCAATTCTTGATAGTCATTCATTTCACGGTCATACTACTAAAAAACCCTCCTTGTTAACCAAAAACCCACAATAACTGTGATAATTATCACTACTATTGGCTATTTATCGCCCAAAACACCGAAATTAAGATCAAAGTAGATCCAGATCACTAAAAACCACAAAATGGGTACGCACTCATTTTAAAATTGACTTTGATCACGGATCAAATATCCCTATTAACAGTATTATTTATTCCGACAGTAAGGCCGACAAGATCCTAAAAAAGATCCTCCCCCTTACCTAAAAATTAAAAATACCAAATAAAACAAGGTTTTGGTCATGAATTCTAAAAAACACATGAGCGAAGTTCCAATGATTCAAAGGGTAGCCGCTTATCTAGCGATCCTAGTTGGCTACTTTTTCTATTGCTATAACTTCGTAATAATTGACTACGTACGCCCTTATATTGTTGAAGCCTACGACGGAATAAGCCTAGCCGATACCGCCCAATTCTATACTTGGCAATCAGTAGGTGCGCTTATCGGTGCCCTTAGCTGTGCTTGGTTTGCCACCAACTTCGGTAAAAAATCCACGCTTATCGCCATTACAGCATTAAATGGCGGCGCAACCATCATCAATATGATGTTTACCGACTACGCCACATGGGCTGCGATGCGTTTCATCATTGGTCTTTCTTTAGGCGGTTACTTCACCGTTGCGGTAAGTTTGATGATCGGCCTATTTACGCCAACCGTGCGTGGTAAGTTAACCGCTTTCGCTTCATCAATGTTCTCGGTTGCTTTAATGGTAATGGGCGCGTACGCGGCATTCATCTCAAGCATCGATGCTCCTTGGCAAAGCCTAATGTGGGTTGGTGGCGTACCACCACTAGCGGCAGCAGTCATCATGTTGTTCGTTCTTCCTAGTGACAAAAAAGTGATCGCTTACGGTGAAGAAGAACAAGCCAGCGCAGACGCTGCAGGCACAGAAGTGAAGAAAGGCTCTTGGGGTGAAATGCTGAGCAAGCCTTACCGCACTATCACCATCACCTGTCTACTGCTAGCTGGTTTGAACTTCTATGGCTTCCAATTCTTTGGTGGGTTCGTTACCACTTACCTACGTGAAGTTCGTATGTTCGATGGTGCGACTATCGGCCTGATCTTCTCAATCTCGGCATTTGGTTCACTATTTGGCGCTTGGTTCTGGGGTGCGATTGCCGACAAGTACGGCCGTAAAGTGAATGCATTTGGCTTCATCCTAGCGGGCATCATGGTTTCTATCTTCTTCATCGCCCCTGGCGACGTAATGATTGGCAGCCTGAACATGCTAGCGCTACTGGGCCTTATCTATAACTTTGGCTTGTCTTCTTCTGCTGTGTGGGGCGGTTACTTCTCTGAGTTATTCCCTTCACATCTACGTAGCTACGGTGCAGCGCTATTCCACGGCGGTCGTATTCTGGGTATGTGGGCACCGATGGTACTTATCTTTATCCAAGAGCGCAGCGACCTACAAACAGCGATGTGGGGTTCTCCAATCGTATGGATTGTGGCTGGTCTTCTATGGTTCACGCTACCAGAAACCCTAAAAGGCGGTGTGTTCGACAAAAGCAAGAAAAGTGAACCAGTAAAAGCGTAATCACTAACAAACATCAGTCCGGTTGAGATTCAACCGGACACCAAATCCAAATCGAGTCCTGTTCCAAATGTTGACTCGACAACATCAAAGAGAGTTTAAAATGGCTAAATATCAAGAAGCTAAACGCGTTGTTCGCGACTATTTCGATGCAATTGAAAACGCAACTCACGAGAACGTTGCACAAGTACTAAAAGAGCACACATCAGAAGATTACCTATTCCGCGGCGTTTACCCTTTCCGCGAGCAGCAAGGCGCACAAGCGGCGGCAGACGTATTCTGGTCTCCGTTAATGAAATCCATGACGCGTATGCAGCGTCGTCAAGACATCTTCATCGGTGGTGAGAACGAAGTTACTCCAGGTGAAATCTGGGTAATGAGCATGGGTCACTTCATGGGCCTATTCGATGCTGAATACCTTGGCATGCGCCCAACTGGCAAGATCATGAACATCCGTTACGCTGAATTTAACTGCGTAGAAAACGGTAAGATCACTAAAACAGGTTTGTTCCTCGATCTACTAGGCGTGATGGATCAAGCAGGTTGCTACCCACTACCACCTTCAACAGGTAAGCACTTCGTTTACCCTGGCCCACGTAACCACGACGGCCTACTGTTTGAAGATGCAGATCCAGCTGAAGGCGTAGAAACACTCGCTCTAGTTAATCGCATGGTAGATGACTTAACAGCACTTAACGAAAGCGGTGCGATGGGCTGCCCACCAGAAGTTCTAGAGAAGAGCTGGTCTAAAAACATGGCATGGTACGGCCCTTGCGGTATCGGTGCTTCTTACACCATTCCACGTTACCAACAGCAGCACCAACTGCCTTTCCGTAACAACCTGAAAGATAAGAAATTCAACGGCCACGTTTGTCGTTTCGGTGAAGGTAGCTTCTCTTGTTTCTTCGGTTGGCCAAACCTATCAAATACACCTATCGGTGGTTTCTTAGGTATGCCTGGTGGCGAAATTCGCGCGGACATGCAAGTTGTCGACGTGTACTACCGTGAAGGCGACAAACTGTCAGAAAACTGGGTACTGATTGATTTACCTTACTGGCTAAAACAACAAGGCCTAGATGTTTTCGAACGCACACAAGCGATTCTAAACCCAAGCCTTTAATCGGCACCTAATACTGACCTAATTGGTGCGCGCCCTGTAAACATCGCTGGGAACATAATTTGATGTTTACCCCACAGGAACGTGCGAATTAGGTTGGCATATTTGCTGAGGGATCCTTCTCGCTCTCAGCAATTGCTCCACAAAAAACAGCTCCACACAGTGCCTCAGGGATGGGGCACACCCTCTGAACCATTACCAATAACGGGCGTGAAAGCACGGCGGCTTTCGACAGCCTAAATAAGTGAATATAACAATGAAAAAGTCGATAATTTCAGCAGTGGTTCTCGCTGCTTTAACCTCAGGCTCTGCCTTTGCTGCACACACTTTTACCAATGATGCCGGCGACAGCTTAACGCTAGACGGACGTTTTGATGTTCGTTACCACGACAAAGGTGGCGATCATAACGGCGAATGGAATAGTGGCAGTTCTCGTTTTGGCTTGAAGGGACAAATGGGCCTTGAAAACGGCTGGACTGGATTCGGCCACGCCGAATGGGGATACAACTCTGGTGCCAACGGCGATAACATCTACGACCGCTTATTGTACGCAGGTGTGGAACACGACACGTACGGGAAAATTGCCGCAGGTACGAAACAGTGGTCTACCTTCTACGATGTGGCATGGTTCACGGATATGGGTCGCTTGTTCGGCACGCGTGGTTCTGGTGTTTACAACTTATCAGATTGGGGCATTGCTTCAGGCGCTGGCCGTGCAGAAAACTCCATTACTTACCGCAACAGCATCAATGACGATCTGAGCTACGGTTTCACTTACCAAACCACCCGTGAAGAAGTGTCTCTTTCAGGTTCAGAAGGTAATCGCGGTACTGCAACACTGAAAAATGGTATGGGAGCATCACTCTCTTACAAAGGTTTTGAAAACATTACGTTAGGCGCTGCTTATCATCAAAATGAACTGGATGACCTTGATTCTAGTGTACAAGGTGCAGAAAACGGCGATCACATGCGTATTATGTTGCTTGGCGCTAACTACTCAGACAGCAACTTATACATGGGCGCGACTTTCCACGTCGGTGAAAATTGGGAGTCGGCAGAAACCTCTGGCTCAACCAACACCTTGATGGACACACTAGGCGGTGAATTCTTTACTTACTACCATTTCGAAAATGGCCTACGTCCGACATTCAACTACAACTATTTGGAAGATCGTGGCAACGAAGCAAATGGCTTCGAGCGCCACTTAATCATCCCGGGTGTTGAATACCACTTCAAGAAAGACAAGTTCTTAGTCTGGACTGAGTACCAGTTCGATATCGGTAACGATCAACTTGCAACGAATAGTTTTGAAAACCGCGATGACCAGTTCGCTGCGGGTATCCGATACTATTTCTAAGCTCTTAGCTCTTAGCTCTTAGCTCTTAATCAAGCCAATACCGCTTTGATTGGCAAATACCGACAAGCCCTACCCTATTGGTGGGGCTTTTTATTATGGGTATAACCCAAAATTATACGTTTGCATTAAATTGTTCCCGAATTGACAGGGAATTATAAATTACCCTTTATGAATACGTACCTATACATGATACGATTTGCTGGTTTACTTTAGTCGAGAGAAGCTGCAAGGAAATCGACATTCATGAATTCAGAAAAACAATCAGCAACGTCTAAAGATGTGGCAAAACTAGCGGGTGTCTCTCAGTCGACCGTTTCTCGTGTTTTTGTTCCGGGAAGCTCTGTTTCAGAGAAGACCAAAAACAAGGTATTTGAAGCCGCTAAGGCGCTGAATTATCGTCCGAACGCTTTTGCTCGAAGCCTGACAACCAACGAATCAAAGCTGATTGGTTTAGTGTTCCCAGATGCCGATTACCCGATTCATATGAAGACCTTACAGTTAATTTCCACAGAGCTACAAAAGTGTGGTTATTCGGCTGTGTTGATCCCGTGGCAAGTGAATAATAACGATCAACATTCTATTCCAAACATCTTCCAATATCGCGTCGATGGCGTGATTGCCGCTTCTGCCACCTTCAACAAATCTTTGTATGAAGAGTGCAAAGAATTCAACATCCCAATCGTTCAATACGCGCGCGTGGTAGAAGGCACCAAAAGTAGCCATGTGATCAGTGATAACTACACAGCAGGCCAGCTCGCAGCGCAGCATTTCCACGAAAACAAGGTTAAATCCGCGGTGTATATCACGGGTAATGTACCGACATTGACCAACAATGAGCGTGAAGTGGGCTTCTGCAATGAATTCGAAGAACTCACGGGCAATGCGGTTTCTGTTATCGAAGCCGATTACGATTACACCTTGGCTCTCGACAAAATTCGAGCCCTATTCGCGGGTGAATTACTTTCCAGCAAGCAGCATCCAGAAGCTATCTTCTGTGCCACCGATAACCTCGCCATGGCGGTCATGGACATCGCACGTTATGAATTTGGCTTAAAAATCCCTGAAGACTTACAAGTGATTGGTTTTGATAATATTCCTCAGACGGAGTGGCTGAGCTATCAGTTGACAACTTTCAAGCAGGATTTCAAACGCTTAGCGCGCGAGTCGGTGAAGATCATTGTCAATCAAATTCAAGAACATGACACCAGCCTCGTTAAGCTGATGGTGCCGGTGCAGTTTGTAAAACGGAACACCACTCGTTAGCGAGCCAAAAACGCTAGCGCTATGCATCCCAAACAAAAGCGGTGGTCACCTTAGTGACCACCGCTTTTTTGTTACAGCCTAGGCTGTGTCCCTCAATTATTTGAATCATCGTTATCGACCAAAATTTGGAGTAACAAGCAAAATTTTGAAGGGAAGAGTGGTTCTCTTTTCAAGAGATTTTGCGCCGTTAATGCGGATTTTGGTCATAACCCGTCGGGCAGACCCCTTTTCTGCACAGTACTGCTTCAAAAATCCTTTCTTTAGCCAGCTAAACCTCAGTCTTTTTTCATTGTTCTGATTGAAAGTGGCGTCTGCGATGATACCAAGATAATTACGGGACACAGCCTAGTGATTAATTTTGCTTAGTTCTCAGCAAAACTTAACCTTTGTGCTGAATGATTTGCTTCCAAATGGCTAGCTCGTCATACAATACGAACTCTCTGCGCAGGCCCCACGGGCCAAACTCGGCATGACATGCACCCATGATATAAACATCAGCACCTGTCGGTTGGCCAAACGCACCAAACCCTTCATGCTTGCCTCGCAACGACCAACGAATCGCAGCTCTAGGAGACATTTGGTCGCCCTCTAAACCGACTCGGTGGTGGATCTTAAACTCTGCATTTGGGAATGAAGAGCGCAGCTGAACCCAAAAATCGTCAGTTTCTGCGTGCGATAAAGTGGAATGCCCACCCGCGTATTCACCGATACACGCTCTATCGTACTCTTTTGGGATAACGCTGAGTTCTGCGTTCATGATCGAACGTAGAATGTGCTCGTATCTGATGCCCCACTCGTTATCATTGCCGCAACCTGAATATGGGCCGCATTGATCAACGTCTGGTGTGAATACTGGCTTGCTGTTTTCAACGCCGCCTTCTTTCTCAATCAAGTGCAACGAGTAATCATGGGGGGTGTAACCAAGTTGGCGAGCAATCGCGCCTTGATCGCGAATCAACCATTCATCGTTAATCTGGTTATTGATCGCGTGGCAATCGGCGATGATTCTGAACTTAAGCTTTTTGCCCGACTCTCTGTCCGTTGCGGTCGAGATAATTCGGTGAGAAGACAACATGCCTTGCTCCGGCGTGCCGCTCCAAATGACATCTTCGCCATAAAGCGTTCTATCCGGATACTGAGCCAACACAGCCAAAGTGGCGTTAATCACGTCCTTATTTCCGATAGAGATCGCTTGCGGTGTGCGCACTACAATATCTTCAGAGTAATAATGATGAAGCGTGTGTAAGCCACGATCTTCCCAGATCTCTTTAGTAATACCTAATATGTAATCGGGAAAATCTTTCCACTTTTCGTCAAAGCCAACCATTGCCATTGTTCTACCTTCCTTTGGTTCTTATACCGAACTCAATCACTTTTTCTTTCGCTATAGCTGTCTCTCATCTTACTGAATGCGATATCAGCACTGAGAAACAAGTTCGTTCTATCGTGCAAACTGCCTGTATTTGGCTTTGTTTAATTCTCGCATTCTTGCCAGAACATCGACGCCTAACTGGTCGTAAACGTGAAGTAAATCGACCAATACCCAGTTTTCACGGATTTTGTCTTGCTCAACTCGCCAAAAATCTAAGCTGCGCATCGTAATGTCTTTATCGGATGGCGCGATACCTAACCAACCGCCACCAGACAGCGTCATTTCCATGCCGGGCCAAGCGGTAAAGGCGACATAATTATGTTCAGCAAACATAACGCCAGCACCTTCTTTGCTGCGACGATTGGGCATCGCATTAAGAAACGGGATTTGATGCCAATTTCTAAAACCAGCGATACCACGCCCCGTCCCAATTCCTGAGGGGCCATACCAACTGGATTTAGGATGCCAATATTGATCTAAATTCATCGCTTCAACGCCACCAATCGCATGTTGCGATAAGCCCGTAAGCATATCGGAAACCACTTGTAAGCTTTGATCTGTCACCAGCGGGTTTGCCACTGATACCAAACCATCTGCTAACGCTGGTGCAGGCGGGTGCCATTCACGGCCAAGGCTTGGCGCCATCGGCCAAACACCGGCTTGCAGCATCAACTCTGGGATATCCCACAAAGACTGAATTTCGACGATCTGGCCTGCTTCTACACGGTAAAATTCATGAAATCGCATCGACACTTGGTGCCCTGTTGGCGGTATGTCCAACCAAGGCTCCATAAATGTTCCCGTATAGTAGCCAGCACACCCAACCCACTCAGAGCCATTCACCGCACCAGCCATCGAAATATAGGTACGCTTCTCTAAATCTGGAATTGCGCTGACTAAAGGTTGGTATACCTCTTCGACGAGCGCCCCCTTTCCAGACAACGTCTCAAACGGAAACGCCATTTGAATCAACGCATCGTCTGAGAGCATATCTTGAATCAGCTCACTCACGTTCCCCAATTCAAAATCGTACATGGCCGCATTTAATTGGCCAATTAGACGCTTGTTCTCTTGTAGATTTGACATGCTTGCTCCCTATGCGAATTGGTACAGCGGGTTCTCTTTAGAGTCTTTTTCTTCCCAGCCAGCGCCTGCAAATGCGTCACCACCAAGCTGCGCCATCACGGCTGGGAAATCGACCATCACATAGTTATCAACGATTTTTCCGTCCTGCACTTTCCAAAAGTCCATGTAGCGGATAATCACTTTCTTACCTGTTGGCTCAATTCCCATAAAGGTGCCAGAGTGAATCGCTTCCTGTCGGCCAAAGGCTGCACACCATTCACCTTGAGTGATGCGAGCTTCATCAATGCATACTTTCTCCGAAAATGCTTCTTGGAATGGGCGTTGCCAGTTTGATTGAAACTCTTGCAGATTGTTTTTAAAACCACAGCCTGCATTACCTAGCCAACGAAAGCTTTCCGAGAAAAAGCGCCCCATGTTGTCGATATCATGATCATTGAGGCCATCCACCATCGCATCAATCACCGACAAAGTTTCGTCCGTTTTTGAAAGATCATTATCCTTTGTAAGCAAACCTTGTTCTGGTCGTGAACCTTGTGCCGTATCCGCCTGTTTAGTTGCTGTTTGAGTAGACATTTTCATTTCCTTATTCGTGAATGGCCGCAGCCACTAATTAATGTTTAACGGCTCCGTTAGCCTTTCACTGCGCCCGCCACTAGGCCTGAAACAATCTTCTTCTGGAAGAAAATGATCAGAGCAACAATTGGCAGAGTAATCGATACCGCACCAGCGGCCGTCATTGACCAGTATTTAATGTCATCGGCACCGAACTGAGAGATCGCAACTGGCATGGTTGAAGCATTGGTTGCCGTCAATGTCAGTGGAATCAAGAATTCGTTGTACGCCAATAAGAAAGTAAACAAACCTGTGGTGATAATGCCCGGCCACATCACTGGCACAATCGCTTTTGCAAACGCTTGGAATTGGTTACAACCATCCATCATTGCCGACTCCTCCAACTCTTTTGGAATGTTCATGAAGAACGAACGCATCATCCAAATAGTGAAAGGTTGGTTAATTGCCACCAGCACCAAAATAAGCACAATATGGGTGTCATATAGGCCGACCATTCGGGTGAACTCGTAGTATGGGATCAAGAACACCGTATGAGGTAGCGAACGGAAAATCAGCGCCAGCATCAACAGCCAAAAACCGAGTTTGCCTGGGTAACGCGCTAAGGCGTAACCAGCAAAACAACCTATGGTCAGCGAGATCACAACCACACCTAATGTGACGATAACGGAGTTCCACAAGAACTCACTAAAACCGAACTCTAACCATAAGCTGGCGTAGTTCGACGCGGTGGGTTCAAACACCCATACCGGAGGCGACGAAAACGCATCAACAGGTGATTTAATGGACGTCATGATGGTCCAGAAAAATGGAAACGCGCAGAATAAAACCCACAACGACATAATTCCGTACACCATTAACTTTTGCATATTTAAGTTACTAGGGTTCATGCGCGAATTCCTTTTTGCTCACGGTAAGTCATGTATAAGAACGGGATTAACAGAACGAATATCCCTAGCATTGTCAGTACAGATACGGCACTGCCCTTAGCCACGGCGTCTTGCACAATACCGACTCGGTAGTTGTAGAACATCAATGTTTCTGTCGCGTTCAAGCCACCCGTCATCACCGCTACCGAGTCAAACAGTCGGTAAGCATCCATAATACAAATCATCGAAATGAATAAGATCAGCGGCTGCAACGCGGGGATGACTACGTGCTTAATTTGGTCCCATTGGTGTGCGCCATCAAGTACCGACGATTCCAATGTGTCTTGCGGTATTGCTTGCAAACCAGCAAAGAAAACGATGGCTGCAAATGGTGTCACCTGCCAAATACCGTAAAAGATGATCAGTAGTCGGGATTCCAGCACGTCGCTAAACCAATAGATTTCGATACCAATTAAACTCAGCAAGTAAGTTACGTAACCAAAATCTTGGAACAACCATGAGAAGATCAGCGTGCCGACCACAGGTGTCACAACAAAAGGTAATAGGGTCGCGGCCATGAAGATGCCACGTATTTTCTTATTCAATTTGTTCAGTGCCAGCGCTACGATAAAGCCCAACACGAGTACGCTTATCACCACGCTCACGGTGTAGATGAACGTAAACTCAAACGCCGACCAAAATGCTTCGTCTTGCAAAATGTCGAGGTAGTTTTCCATGCCGACATAGCGCAGTTCGCCCTTAAAGTTGAATCGGTTAACCGACAAGTACAATGTCATGACTAACGGTGCTGCCATTAACAGCACCATTGAAGCAATCGAAGGACCTGAGAAACCGAGGAAATTCCGTAAATTCATGACTGCTCCTTAGTCAATGTAGCCTTGCGATCTCGCTTCCTTGTAATAGGCATCCGCTGCCTGATTCAGTACCACTTGAATATCCGCTTTACCGCTTAACGCATCGGGTAGTCGGTTGCCAATTTGAGTGTGCGCTAAGCCGTAGTAGCCTTCGGTAGGGAAAGACTTCGCGCCTTGAGCCATCATGTCTGCAAGAGAGGTTAAGTAACGGTATTCATCACCTTGTACTTCACTCGCTGATGTTCGAGACAAAAACGCGTATTCTGCGCCGTCTTTCATGTTCTGCTTCTTGAGTGTTTCCATCATGATTTTGAACACCAGTTCACGATCATTATTCAAACGGTGCGGGAATACATAGCCATCCCAGAAGATACTGGTTGAAGGAATTGTCGTTACCGCATTCGCCGTTGGCGCCATTGCATAGTTCACTTTCCCAACCACTTTAGACACTTGCTCGTTGTCCATTTCAGCAGCGCGTGTCGCCCATACATTGCCCATTGCTGCTTTGTCTTGTTGGAAGTTGACCATCACTAAGTCGTTAGACAACGACAGCGCATTTGGCGACATCAAAGGCAATAAAGACTTCAGGATCTTGGCCGCTTCCACTCCTTTCTCGCCATCAAATAACGGCTTGCCAGATTCATCAAAGTATTCGCCACCTAAAGATAGGTAGATGTTGGTAAATTCAGTCGCAACGTTCCAACCTTTGCCCATCGCTTGTGACAATGGGTAGTTGATACCCGCTTCTTGCAAGGTCTCGCCTGCAGTGACGACCTCTTGATATGTCGTTGGTACTTTGATGTTGTTCGCGTCGAATAAATCTTGGCGGTAGAAGAATTGCTGCATATTAAGCTGAATAGGCAACGCGTAGATTTCGCCGTCATGCCTAGTTAAATCCCAAATGCTTGGCGGAATATCATCGAGTTCGTATTCATCCCAATATTTTTCGACCAAATCGGTAATCGGTTGGATCTGTTCCTTGATCAAAAACTCATGAAAAGATTGTGCAGACACTTGAATCACGTCGTACGGAGAGTTACCGCGGCGGCTTGATAATACAATTCGCGCTTGTTCCTGAACTGCACTGCCCCCTACAAGCTTGTTCTTAATTTGTAATTCTGATGATGAACATTCGCCCATTTTGTCGGAGAAGTGCTTCAATACTGGATAGCTGTTAGATAGCAAAGAGATCTTGCCTTCCGCTTTCATGTCGCCGAGGTCACAGCTCGCCAGAGCCTGACCAGAAAACATTGCTGTAGTAATGAGTGCCAGTGCTGATAATTGCTTTTTCATTTGTTCGTCCCTTTCTTTTGCCGAGTTATGCTGCGTTTTCCGTGCATAATTCTTGTTGAATACGAATTCGTTTTTCTGTCACCGAATCAAATAAGTAGGTGTGTCCGAGGTTGAATTTGAACCCAACCTGCTGGCCTATCTCTAACTCGCTATGCTTGCTCGCTCGGCAAATCACAAACCCTTCATCAACTTTCACCGTGACCAAAGTACATTCGCCAGTCATCTCCACTGAGTACACATCCGCGACTAAGTGAGCATGTTCGATATCGGTTAATTCAACATCTTCTGGGCGAACGCCGAGTGTCACGCTTTCATGAGATAAATTAGAGAAGCCTCCGATCTGGCAGTTAGAGCCTTGGAATACGCCAGCACTCAAGTCGCCTTTGATGAAGTTCATACCTGGGGAACCGATAAAGCTCGCCACAAACAAGCTTTCTGGGTTGTTGTAGATTTCTTTTGGTGTCGCCAGCTGCTGAATTTTGCCTTTGTAAAGTACCGCAACCCGGTCGGCCAGTGTCATCGCTTCGATCTGGTCGTGAGTCACGTATACCGTGGTACGTTGGAATTCATGGTGCAGGTTTTTAAGCAATGCACGCATAGACACACGTAGCTTGGCGTCTAGGTTAGAAAGCGGTTCATCCATCAGGAAAAGCTTCGGCTCACGAACAATGGCACGAGCCAGTGCTACACGTTGACGCTGACCACCAGACAAAGTGGCTGGTTTACGATCAAGTAGGTGATCTAACTCAACGCGCTGCGCGGCTTTCATCACTCGTTCATGCAGTTCATCCTTTGGCACTTTTTGCATTTGCAGTGGGAAAGCAATGTTGCCATACACGGTTTTTTGCGGATACAAACCATAGCTTTGGAACACCATCGCAATGTCTCGGTCTCGCGGATGAGTGTCGTTCACTAACTCATCGCCGATTAAAACATCGCCTTCACTAGGAGTATCTAACCCAGCAATGATTCGCATTGTGGTGCTTTTTCCACAACCTGATGGGCCAAGTAATACAAGGAACTCTTTGTCTTTGATTTCTAATGAAAGTTCTTCTATTGCCGTAAAATCATCCCAGTGTTTCTTAATATTCCGTAAAGATATTGATGCCATATCCGACTCCGTTGCTCTATCCATAAGTTTTTGCATACGAATCCATAATGACAACCCAAGCGCCGATATCAACAAAAAATTAACATCTGAAACATTTTCGCTTCAAATCTGTGCTCACGCTCAAATAGCGGTCAATAAAACGTCAAAATGCTATTTACAGTCTTGACAGTGATGAAAATACACACAGCTTTTGGGTTCGTAGTCATAGAGAGGATAGACTTATGGATAGGTATGCAAAAATATAATCCAATTCCAAGTTTGGCGTTATACCAAGAAAGAAAAGTCTAAAAATGAGGGGGAATCAATAGGCTGACGCCAGCGATATAGCCTGCTAAGTCAATACTAAGTCGAGCTTGTCTTAAGCTAATCGTTACAAAAAAAACTCTGCCTTCAATCGCAGAGTTTCTATTTCTAATCATTGATGAATACTGCCTGTTGTATACACGAGGTCAATCACTAACAGAATGATAATTAATAGGAATTATTAAATGAAATCAAAATGTTTTACGTTTATTGGATGTCTTTTATATCTTGGAGGCCAACCTTTCGCTGCAGCTAATGAAGAAGCCAAATTATCAGGAAAAGTACGTTCCTCTTCAGCCACTATTGAGGATGAAGCGAAAAAATCTTACCCCAACTATCCCACGGTCATAGCAATGGACAAAGTGGCCTCTCAACTCTCAAAAGACAAAATAGATTCAATGGCTACACCTAAATTAAAGCGACAAACGGCAGCCGCCATTTTTCTCGGGTATTACGTTTCTCACACGCATACCGTCACAGAGTATTGCCAAGATAACGAGGCAGATGTTTCTACATATACCGAAGCGTTTCACTCACTTCATCAAAAAGAATTCGAGACTGCATTATCAGTGTTATCTTTTAATCAGAAAAAATTTATTCAGTTTTACGAAAAAATAAGACCACAAATGCTCGAACATAAGGCTCTTGATATCGGTTACATTGCTAGCGAAAATAGGCTAACGCTTAATCAAGCTTGCCAATTTCTATCTGATAATGTGAAACACTGGATACCAGAAATGCATATATCAGCCATACAGCCATTTGTGTATAGCACGTTAATGCTTGAGAACTAGGCATATAAAAGTTTGGCATTGATGCGACACGCCGCTCCCCAAAACTTGGAAGGAAAAAATGAAAATTCATTACCTTGAAATAGTGACACCAGAAGTCGATGCAACTTGCGAAACCTACGCTCAGCTTCACAATGTGACGTTTGGTGAAATGGAACCTAACCTAGGTGGAGCGCGCACTGCTGCGCTATCGAATGGCGGGATAATCGGGATTCGAGGCCCACTACGCGACACAGAAAACCCTATTGTTCGCCATTACCTGCTTGTTGAAGATATTCATGCCACCGTGGCCACCGCTGAAAAATTAGGCGCCGAACTTGCCGTACCTCCAATGGAGCTGCCTGGTCACGGTACTTGTGCGATTGTGATCCAAAACGGAATTGAAAGCGGATTTTGGCAGCTTTAGCGCTCAGTGACTGAGTTAAACTACGCTTAGATTAGAAAATGGAGTGACTAATATGAAGACCCCTAAAAGGCTCGAAAATAAGCATAACGCCTACCACGCTCATGTTTATTTCGATGCTGATACTTTAGCCTTTGCATCTAGCTTGCGTGAACAGATCAGTAATGAATTTCCACTAAAAGTCGGCAAACTACATCAAAAACCAGTAGGCCCTCATACCATGTGGAGCTATCAGGTTTTATTTAAAGATACTGACTTTGACGGGTTTGTGCCTTGGTTGGAACTCAACAGAGGTGATCTAAGTGTCCTCATTCATGCCGATACCGGTGATGATTTAGCGGATCATACTGATCACGCCTATTGGTTTGGTGATGTCGTCCCATTAGACTTACGAGGCTTTTAACCTAACGCACAGTAAACCTCAAATTCACACCTAGTTTTATCCTGTCAGCAGAACTTGAAGTAATGAGTACACGAGTAAGGGGATGAAGGGGCATTATTTCAGCCCCTTAACAAAATTGATTAAAGCGTCTCTTGCTCAAAATAGCGAAGGCACATTTCTTGAGCTTGAAGGTTCTTCTGCACCTTCTCGTTCTCTCTCAGCTCTAGATAGAGCTCAACACATTGCCTAACGCTCGTTTTTAGCGATTCCTTTTCTGGTTTCGCTACTGTTAGCTCAAGTTTCTTGCTGAACTCTGGAAGACGTGTTTCAACTTTTCTAACTCCCGAAGGCGTGAGCCCTGCTTGCTTTAACGCGAGCGGCGACAAGACCGTTGTTCTAATAAACGATATGAATTCCAAGGCTTCAAAATACTCACCTCTTGCTACTTTTGTCGCGGCGTAATGAGTCCAGATCCAAAAACGGTCTTCAATCCATTGCGGATCCGGCTGAGGGTATTGAGCTTCAGCTGTTTTGAATGTATCCGACAATAGCTGTTCTCGCTCCCAAAGCACTTTGGTATCGTCTACTCGTGTCGCAGCATCTGGCAAAGAAACGAATTTAAAGTCAACGTGAATGGCATCAGGAGCATAGATTGCAATCACGAGCCTTGGCTCACCAACATGCTCTCCAGTAAATGCAGCGACCTTACCGTCGACTTTATCTACCAGTTCAAATCGCTCTGCCATTACCGATTCAAACTGTTCAGGTTTGATGGCAATGACTAAGTCTAAATCGCTGTACTTATCTAATGTATCGCTAGCATAGGAGCCACTCGCTCCCATTCCCACAATTCGAGAATCTTGCTGAAATACGCGGATGATTTGCTTTAAAAGCTGCTTATGAGAATCAGGAAGGGTTTTAGGATATTTCATATTTTACCTTTGTATCTAACTAAGAGTTAAAACTACGCAGCGGTAGTTAGTGCGGTAAAATCAACGCAGCATTACAATACCTCTCGGCTTCACTTCAAATGCAACCACTTTTAAATTGGCCGAAATACGAGCTTTCAATCACGGGGACTTACTCCATAGATAAGAGCAAATCATTGGAAGAATGTGTTCGAGCGAGAGTCACTTTAGAAGGTAAAGGCTAGGCCTGAGCAAAATCATATTCAAGCGCGGCTTTCCTGTTATGAACATCCGCTCTACACCAAACACTAGCATGGTTTGATTTTTCGATATTTCATGATTTTTCATTACATATCGGCGCTTTTTACCGATTTAATTACAGGACGTAAAATCGTTGAAGTGGACAAGCCCAGACAGCAAACCTTAGCGGTATAGCGAAGACGATGTCGACACTCAAACCATTCTATAGCTTTCTAAACGACACCAAATCTATATTTTGAGTACTGAATACCCCTCCAAAAATAAGACATAAAAATGGCGGACATCACGCCCGCCATTTCATGTTCACCTGCCAATTAATTTAAGATATTTGGTAATGTTAAAGAGATCGCCGGAATGAAGGTAATTAGCATCAGTGCCACCAGCATTGCGCCGATCCAACCGATAATAGCACGCGACAATGACTCTATTGGGACTTTCCCCACTTGGCTGGCCATGAACAAGTTTGCCCCTAAAGGTGGTGTCACAAAGCCAATCGCCAAGTTTACTATCATCACAATACCAAAGTGCACCGGATCCATACCCAGCGACATAGTAATAGGCAATAGTATTGGCGTTAGAATCACGATAGCTGCTAGGGTTTCCATGAAGGTACCCACTAATAAAAGCAAGATATTGATACTTACTAGAATCAGCCACTTATTCTCGGTAATCGATAAGATAAATTGCGCAATCTCTGTCGGCAGTCTTTCAAGAGTCAGAATTCGACCAAAAGTCACCGACGCCCCAACAATCACCAACACAGCTCCAACCAATAACGAAGACTCCAGAATGATTTTCGCGACTTGTTTGTAATCAAGTTCTTTATACACAAACATCCCGAAAAACAGACCGTATAGCACGCCAATTGCAGCAGATTCCGTTGGAGTGAAAATTCCTGAATATATGCCCCCTAAGATGATCACCGGGAGTAACATTGCCCAACTGGCGCTTTTCAACGCGTCCAGTTTTTCGGGCCAAGTGGCTTTACGGTCATTGCCAGAATAACCTCGAATCTTGGAAACAATCACGCAGTATCCGATCAACACAAGGCCAACTACTAAGCCAGGGCCGATTCCCGCCATAAACATTTTAGTGACCGACACTTCGGCCGTAATCGCATAAACGATCATCACCACAGAAGGAGGGATGATAACGCCAATACCGCCAGACGAAGCAATCAACGCCCCAGCAAAACTGCGGTCGTAGCCTTTTTTCACCATAGATGGGATCATGGTGAGACCAATCGCTGCAACGGTTGCAGAGCCAGTACCCGAGATTGATGCAAAGAACATACAAGCGACAATCGCGACGATACCTAAGCCGCCAGTAAAGTGCCCAAAAAAGACTTCCGCCACACGTAGTAAGCGTTTTGAAATGCCGCCTTGGCTCATCAAGTTACCGGCCAATGTGAACAACACAACGGCCAATAGCGGAAAAGAATCTAGGCCAGTCACTAACCCTTGAACCAAAAACTCGACATTCAAAAATGGCAGACTGAAAATAGCGATCATGCTCGCAGCAGCAAGCGCGATCCCGACTGGCACACCAATAAGCAGCAGCAAACCAAAACTGCCGAAGAGTAATGCAGAGGTCATACGCTTAGCTCCAGGAGTCGATTAGAAGTTCTGTACTTAGCTTTAAGGTGTCGGTAACGACGAGCAGAGAATCGTAGCGACGTAGCTGGTGACATGATCTGGTTAATACGCTTGTAAATGCTCACCCCCAAACGTACCGCACTCAATAACGCGCACACCAATACCGACGCGTATAAACACGCAATTGGAATTTCCATTGCTGGCGCTATTTGGCCTAACTGCAAGCTACGCTGAATGACATGGAATCCAAACCAAGCAACAATGCCACTAAACGCTAAATGGATAAGATCAGAAACAATTAGGCTCGCATGGCTCCACGCACCTGGTAATTTATCGACAATAATCCGAATTCGAATGTGGCGATCATCGCGGATGCAGTAGCTGATACTCAGGTACATCGCCCATACAAACAGATAACGGGCGAGTTCTTCTGCCCATGCGATGGTTGCGTCAAACATCCTCAACCCAATCTGGACACACAAGATTATCGTCATCAAAGATATCGATATCACGATCAGACTAGGCTCAAAATATCGATCGAGCGCTCTTAACCACTTCATATTTCCCTCCCAAAGCGACCAAAACAATGAAGGGGGCTTTCCTACCCCCTAGAATTTTTGACTACAAGTTTTCAATTTCAGCAATCAGGCTATCAAACAAATCTTCACCCGTTTTTTCTCTGAGATCTTGATAAACCGCCGCGTTCATTTGTTCTTTCATCTTGCTTTGCACTTCTGGTGATACGGTGTTGACCGTCATCCCTTTCGCTTCAAGATCTTTGATCACGTCTTTGTTTTGTTTTGCAGCCAACTGGCGCTGTTTCGCTATCGTTTCTTTGCTCACTTCATTGATCAGCGCTTGTTGCTCTGGAGGCAATGAATCCCAGAAAGGCTTGTTCATGAAGAGTACGTAGTTGGTATAGATATGATTTGTAAGAGAAAGGTATTCTTGCGCTTCGTAAAAGCGTTCGGCGTAAATCGAATAAACCGAGCTTTCTTGCGCATTAATTAGACCTTGTTGTAATGACGTGAAAATTTCACCCCATGACAAAGGGGTTGGCGCTGTTCCGACAGATTTCCAAGCGCTGATCTGAGTAGGGTTCGATGCTGAACGAATTTTTAACCCTTTTAAATCCTCGATAGTCGAAATTGGCTGCTTATTGTTGGTCACGCTACGAAAGCCCACTTCCATGAAGCCTAAACCGTGAAACCCTTTTGATTCCATCGCGTTCAATAATGGCTGGCCGATATTCTGACTATCCAGTGCTTTATGTGCCTGAGCCTCATTTTCGAATAAGTAGAACACATCCAACACATTGAATTCTGGTACGTATGGAGCCAATAGAACCGAAGCACCAAACGTCATTTGCAAGTTGCCTTGTTGCACGAGTTCCGTTGTCTCGCGTACATCACCTAACTGACGGGCTGGATAAATCTCTACTTCAATTTCACCTTGAGAACGCGATTCTAGTTCTTGTTCAAAATACAACATGGCTTTATGAACTGGGGATGTTTCTTGGCTATCGTGTGCGAGTCGAATGACACTGCTTGCATTCGTAGTCAAACTTACAAAAGATAAACCAATTGCGGTAAGCGAGGTTAGAATATGTTTTTTCATTGCTCTTCCTTGTTTCGTGAATGAAGAAGAATTTATCAATTCATCTTCAGCACATTAATCGTCTAGTTTTAGTTGCTCGCGATTCATACCAAAATATTGCATACGAATCCAAAAATAGAACAATTAAGCAACAAGTCAATAACATCTCTTCATCAAATGAACGAAGCCACACTTTAATTGATGGAAATCCAAACAAAGTCACATAAAAAAAGCCCCGCTTGAAAAGCGAGGCTCTATTTAAAATACCACCGAATTGTCCCTAGCTAGTAGCAGTGCTACCTCTTTCCACTAGTACACCTTGCTCTAACAGATACTTGCCTTCAGCATCTTGGTTGCTGTTGATACGTTCCATTAGATCTTCAACGGCAACTTCAACAATTCTAGATATGGGTTGAGAAATCGTTGTTAAATCATAACTCGGCCAGCCCGACATTGGGATATCATCGACCCCCATCACCGCATAATCACCGGGGATAGTTTTACCAAGCTGACGTAGCCCATCCATCACACCTAAAGCAAGAATATCGTTCGCGCAGAAGATTGCATCAGGCTTAGTCACGTGCCCTACTACTTCTTTTGCGGCTGCTAGCCCAGCTTCAAAGTTGTATTTAGATTGAATGAATAACGGGCTGTTAGCTTGCTGCTCTTGCAGTTTTTGAGAGAAACCAGCCCAACGTTCGTCACTGGTCATTGAGCCAGCGTCACCACTGATGTACGCCAGTTGTTTGTAACCTTTACCTAACAAGTACTCTGCCGCTTGGCGACCTGCTAAACGGTTATCAACACCAACACTATTGGCATTTACACCTTCGACATAACGGTTGATTAGGCTTAAATGCACACCAAATTTCTCACATTGTGCAAACGCACGAGAGTTCATTCGACTGGTCGCAATGATCAACCCATCGACTTGGTATTCAATGGCACGAGAGATTGCTAAATCCAAATCTTCTTTATCGATCGGGCATAACACCACTTGGCCACCACGCTTTTGGATTTCCATCGCTAGCGCTCGCGACTGCATGTCGTACATAGGGTTCGATTCGCTATCCAGCGCAATCGCCACTAAACCGGTTCGATTCGAAATTAACCCACGAGCAATCGCATTAGGTGTATAACCTAACTTAGCCGCTGCATCCATTACCATTTTGCGCTTTTTTTCGCTGATACTGGCAGTTGGGCTGAAGGCTCGGGAAACGGTTGATTGAGAGACGCCAAGCATTTTGGCTACATCAATCGAAGTAACTTTAGCTTTGATAAATCAACTCCTTGGATTCATTGGGAAGATACTTCACTTCCCTTATTATGCCCATACAATACGTGCTCTATTGCAATTAAACAAAGACAAACTTTATGTATTCATCACAAGTTTTTCATTTTTAAACCCGTCGATGATCATTTTGTGCTCTGAACCCACGCAGAAGAAATTAACACCTAATTGCGACCACTCTTTAGCGGCTTGTCCATTAGCGACGAACATACCCACTGGTTTGTTGTTTGCGTGCGCAGCTTTGATGATTCGCTTACTGGCTTTTGTCACGCATTCATCTTTCACGCTGGCTGCGCCATAAGCGACAGCAAGATCAACTTGCCCGATGAACAGCGCATCAACTCCTTCAACTTGTGCAATTTCTTCGACGTTTTCAACGCCGATTGGGTCTTCGATTTGTGCGACCACGACTGTTGACAGCTTGCTGTCAGCCAAGTGCTGAGCCATAGGTTTAGTCGCATAGTGAGCGGCTCGGCTAGAACCCGCATAGCCTCTTCCTCCCTCTCCGTAGTGAGAGATTTTGGCCAATGCCTCTGCTTGTTGTGCGCTACAGACATGCGGGATTTGGATTCCGTTGGCGCCGCAATCCAACGCATTGAGAATCGTAGACGGTTGGCTGTCCTGAACTCGGACGATACAAGGCAATTGATTGGCTCTTGCGGCCAAAATACACGAATCCAAAGTGGTGCGGTCGAACGGTGCGTGCTCAGCATCCAATACGATGAAAGGCAGCTCCGCCAAAGCTAATACCTCAATAATGTGCGGATGAGGCGTCTTAACAAAGGTGCCCAGTACATTTTTTTCATTCAGTGTCGATTTAAAAGCGTCCATTTCACTAAAACTCACTATTTTGCAAAGGTATGCAAAACTTAACACACCAAAACGTTAACAAAGAGTGAAAACAACGTGATCAAATTAACATTATTGGATAAAAACCAACCAGTAAATTATCCCCAAACACGACACCCAAAAACAAAAATAAATTAAAAACAATAAGTTAATGACGAATTCAATCCGAAAAACGCCCTCCTTGTCAAATGTTAACAGGTTGTATATTGTTGTTTTGCATTCGTATCCAAAACCAACATTCAAACACGTAACAGCGTCATCAGCCCTCAAGGAGAAACACATGGCACGTATTCTAAAACACGGAATTACAGAAGAAGCTTCAGCATCCAATGACGTACAAGTTCGTCAAACCGTTGAGAACATCCTTTCAAATATCAAAACCAAGGGTGACGAAGCGGTTAGAGAACTGTCTGAAAAGTTTGATAACTGGTCACCAGAGCAATTTCGTTTAACCGATGATCAAATCCAAGCGTGTGTCGACGCACTAGACGAGTCGACTCGCCACGATATCGAATTTGCTCAAACTCAAGTTCGCAACTTCGCGCAAATTCAGCGCGATTCAATGAAAGATGTTGAAGTTGAAACCATGCCAGGTGTGGTTCTAGGCCATAAAAATATTCCGGTGAACAGCGTTGGCTGTTACATCCCAGGTGGTAAATACCCTCTAGTTGCATCCGCACATATGAGTGTTCTGACAGCAAAAGTGGCAGGTGTTAAGCGCGTCATCGCTTGTGCGCCACCATTCAACGGCCAACCTAATGTGGCAATTGTGGCAGCAATGGCAATGGCCGGTGCTGATGAAATCTACTGTTTTGGCGGTGTTCAAGCGGTTGGCGCAATGGCCATCGGTACTGAAAGTATCGCGCCAGTAGACATGATTGTTGGCCCAGGTAACGCATTCGTAGCAGAAGCGAAACGCCAACTGTTCGGCCGCGTCGGTATCGACCTATTCGCAGGCCCTACCGAAACACTAGTCATTGCAGATAACGAGGGCTGTGATCCAGAACTTGCTGCCGCTGACTTGCTAGGCCAAGCGGAGCACGGTTACAACTCACCAGCCATTCTACTAACCAATTGCGAACAGTTTGCCGAGCAAACAATCAAAGAAATCGAACGCCAATTAACGATTCTTCCGACTGCTGAAGTCGCGGGCAAAGCGTGGGCTGACTATGGCCAAGTGATCGTTTGTGACAGCTACGAAGAAATGGTTGAAGTCGCCGATGATATTGCTTCTGAGCACGTACAAGTGATGACTAAAGATCCTAAGTACTTCTTAGACAACATGACCAACTACGGTGCACTGTTCTTAGGTCGCGAAACCAATGTGTCTTACGGCGATAAATGTATTGGTACTAACCACACACTACCAACCAATAAAGCCGCGCGTTACACCGGTGGTTTATGGGTCGGTAAATTCATCAAAACCTGTACTTACCAACGTGTAACAGAAGAAGCGTCATTGAAAGTCGGTGAATACTGCTCTCGTTTATGTGCACTGGAAGGTTTTGCGGGGCACAAAGAGCAAGCGGACATTCGAGTTCGTCGCTATAAAGGCACAACCGAAGAGGTGTAATGCATGTCTAAATTAGCCTTAGTAACAGGCGGCAGTGGTGGCCTTGGAGCCGCCATTTGCATCAAGCTTGCAGCCAGTGGTTATCGCGTAATTTTTACCTATAACAGCAACGAGCAAGCAGCAAACCAAGTACTTGAACAGCTAGAAGGCGAAGGGCATCAAACCTATCGATTAGATGTTTCTAACTCTGACAATATCAAGGCACTCGCCAACCAGGTTCGTGAATCCTCCAGTTCACTGGATCTGTTAGTCAATTGTGCAGGCATGACGAAATTCGTCGCACACAATGATTTAGAAGGGTTAGACGACGAGTTATTCGACCGCATTTTCCGCGTCAATGTCCGCGCTCCGTTTGCCATGGTGAGAGCTTTTGAACCACTACTTAACGAAGCTAAAGGGTGTGTCGTCAACATAACTTCGATTGCCGCTCAAACGGCTATGGGCAGTAACATCGCCTACTGCGCGAGTAAGTCTGCGGTCGAAAACATGACCCGTTCATTAGCGCGAGCATTATCGCCAAACATACGCGTACTCGCGGTAGCACCTGGCCTCGTCGATACCGAATTCGTTAAAGGCTTAGACGATGAATGGCGCAATCAACAAGAGCAATCTACGCCACTGAAACGCTTAGCGTTCGACCAAGAGATCGCCAACGCTGTATATGCCGCATCTGAACTTCTGACCTTTTCCACCGGAACGACCATCGCTGTGGACGGTGGACGTCCACTCGGTAACTGATTAATGCGTGGCTGAACGTCGGCCACGCTCAAGGATTTTCCAATGACCTTACAACAAAAGATAAACAGCAACCTCGTTCGCTATATGGAGCTCATTCCCGGTACCAGTGCGTTTATTGATGCACGCACACCGGGTAGCGATCTAAAAGATAACTTCTGCATTATTGGCGCAGGCGTCGCAGAAAGCAGCCGCCAACATGTTCATATTCGCGAAACGGCTGGGTTTAATATTGGTGCAGCAGGCCAACCACCCGGTATCAAAAATTCGCTGCACTCACACCACACCGCTGAACTGTTTGTGGTATTTAAAGGGCAATTTCGCTTTTACTGGGGTAACGAAGGTGAGCACGAAGCCGTGCTTTCACATGGTGATGTTATCTCTATTCCAACCAACCTATTCCGCGGCTTTGAAGTGGTAGGTCGTGATTATGGCTTTATGTTCTCAGTACTTGGCGGTGACAACTCAGGTGGTGGTGTGGTTTGGCACCCATCTGTTATCGAAGACAGCCAAGGCTACGGTTTATACCTCAAAGCCGATGGCACCTTAGTCGATACCATCGATGGTGATGCCATCCCTAATGAATCTGAGCTAATGCCTTTACTGACCAAAGAACAGCTAGCAGAGTTTGATACCTATACAGCAGAACAAATGATGCCTTATGTCGCATTGAAGGATGATTACCGTCCTATCAAAAACGACTTTGAAGGAAGCCAAGCGAAACAATACGCACTAACAGGTCACCCACTTTCCGCATACGATTTCCAAGTAAAAAGCGTAGATGATGTAAGTATTTTGGCGTACGAACTAGGTGAAGGTCAGAGCATTCCTTTACACCAGAGAGAAGCGAAGCAAGTGCTGATCAACTTCGAAGGCGATACCTTAGTAAAAGTTCAAGATGGTGACGAACAAGCGCACATTACCCTAACAACAGGTGATGTGTTTAGCGTGCCGCAAGGCGCTGCAATTGAGCTGACTAACCTAAGAGGCAATAGCTTCACTTACTGCATCCTTGGTAACGACCAGCCTGAAAAGCCGCAGGTAAAATAACCATGCCTTCACTTGAAACGAATACTTCATCAAAAGTCCTTACTCAAACTGAAGGGCAAGGAGCACCTATTCCTTTGCTTTGGCTTCCAGGCTTACTGTGTGATGAAACGTTATTTGAAGATGTGAATAAGGAGCTGCCCGATTGGGTGGCGCCTACCACAGCTTCCCTCGGTAACCTTGAATCCATGCAAGCGCTAGCCAAAGAGGTGCTTAAACATGCCCCTGATAAGTTCATTCTTGGCGGCTTGTCTATGGGCGGGATCTTAGCATTTGAAGTGTATCGCCAAGCCCCAGAGCGCGTTACAGGACTTATCCTAATGGACACTAACTCTGCCGATGAAAAGCCAGAAGTATCCAGCAAACGGGACGCATTGGTCGCGAGAGCTCAACAAGGAGAATTCGAGTCGATCACGCCAGACGTATTGATGCCAGTTTTGATTCACCCACAAAAGCTAAGTGATGACTCACTTACCGCACGAATCAGTAAAATGGCAACAAATATTGGCCTTGAGACATTTTCTTCTCACGCTAAAGCGCTTGCCTCTCGTCCTGATGCTCGCCCTTTGCTTGCCGATATTCAAGTACCCACCTTGGTTTTAACGGGTAAAGATGACTTACTGTGTCCGATCGAAAATCACTTATTAATGGCTCAACACATCCCTGAGGTCACCTTGCATGTGATAGCAGAGTGCGGCCATTTATCGACAATGGAAAAGCCTGAGTTCGTAGCCGTTCACCTTTCTGATTGGCTCCAGATCAACCAGTCTAGATTCAACTAAAAAAGCCTTACCGCATTATTTGTCGGTAAGGCTTAAAATTCCTCTTAAAATATCAATTTCGCTTTATGGCTTACAATGGAAATTCAGCTTATTACCGTCTGGATCCCTGAAATACGCGCAGTAAAAGCCACCAGAGCGAACGCCAGGATCACCTTCATTTTGCCCACCCAAACTCAACGCTTTCTGGTGAAGCCTATCAACCATTTCAGTAGACGAAGCTCGCAACGCTACCAAGGTGCCGTTTCCGTTACTCGCTTCATTACCATCGGCAGGCTTTCTGATAGAAAATACTGGCGTGCCTTCACCAAAGCTCCATGCGAGAAAGCTATCCGAATTAACCACCTGCTTCGCTTCCATCATCGCTAGTAATGGGCTATAAAACGCATTCGATGCTTGAATATTGTTCGACCCTAAGATCAGATAACCAATCATTTACACTCTCCCTGCTAAGGTACAATCTCTGATTCTAAACCACGCTATTGTAATCAAAGCCAGTAAGCAATGAGCTACTCTACAAATGAGATATCGATTAGGTTCCTTACACAAGCTCGTTTACGGTTATACCTTAGTCGCTGATTCCCATTCGGTTAGAAGCTTCATCACGGCCTCTGAGGTTTCCCAAGTTGCTTTGGGTGCTTCTAACGACTTCTTACCACTTTCGTAAGCTTCTCTGATGGCACGCACTTGGTAGTAGAAGGCATCGCCGTCAGCAGCGACTTCAATTGTTTCTTTGCTGGACTCATAAACTTCAACTTCAAATGCATTATTTTCACTTGGCAGCCAAGGGTTAGAGGTAAATGTCAGAGCGCCTTTGCTGCCAAGTACAGTGAAGCTGTGTTTAAGCCCATAAGTCTCGGCGGTGTGAAGCTGAGCATTTACTTGGTTTGCAAAACGGAACGTGGCACTCGATTCACAAATATTGCCATCTTCACCAGCTCTACCAAACGCAGAAACTTCAAAATCCATCAATTGATCCGAAGTCATTGCTTGGCTTAACACTAAATACGCTAAAGACATCGGGTAGCAGCCAAGGTTGTAGAGCGCGCCTTTACTATCTGGGTTCACAAACTGAGAGATCGCAGCAACATAAGACGCTTGCACATTCTGAACCTCACCAATTTTTCCTGAGTTCAGAACGTTTAATGCTTCTGTGATTAACGGATGGCACAAGTACATTAATCCTTCCGCGAAAAATACGTTATGTGATTTCACGGCTGCAAGCGCTTGGTGCGTTTTCTCCATGTCGATAGACAAAGACTTTTCACACAGTATCGCTTTGCCTGCCGATGCGGCTTTAATAATAAACTCGTGATGGAGGTGGTTCGGCAGCGCGATATACACCATATCCACGTCAGGGTCGTGAATCAGGTCATCATAATCGGTGAAGGTCTTCTGCACGTTATGTTTACGAGCGAAAGTAACAAGGTTCGCTTCAGAGCGCCCGCTTACTGCATACAACTCACTTTGTTCATCGCTCTTAATCGCTTCAGCCATTACGTCTGAAATGAAACTCGTACCTATGATTGCCCACTTCATACTTCGCTCCTATTTGATGTCTAGCGGGTAAGATTCACTTGCCCAGCTCAATTCAGTGATTCCTTTGTCAAAAAATGCCTGAGTATGCACCGCTTCAAAGTGCGCGCTAAAGGCCGCTTGATCTTGGTAGATCTCCCACAACACAATATTGCGTGGGTTTTGCTTATCTTGATGCGCAACCGCCATTTCACAGCCTGGCTCGCTGTTCATATCAACACAAAATTGCTGAATAGCGGCGATCCCTTCTGCAAGATCCACTTCTGGTTTAATGGTAATAACGGCACTCACCGATAACTTAGCTTGTTGCTCTGGCATACATCACATCGATTTAATTAAGGAAAGCATCAATATAATTGTCGCCTCTGGTTAGATAAACTAGACTAGAATTCATTCTTAATAAACTCAGAGTTGATAATGGACAAATTGAAAAGCATGCAGGTTTTCATTTACGTGGTTGAAAATGGGAGCTTTCGTAATGCGGCCAATCACTTTGATGTTTCCGCCACTATGATCGGTAAGCATATTCAATTTTTAGAATCGTCACTGGAAACTTGCTTGTTGAATCGAACCACACGTAAGCAATCGCTCACCGAAAGCGGGCAAATTTATTACGAAGAATGTAAGCGAATTATTAGCGACATCACGTTAGCCGAAAATCGTATCCAAACCCTAGAAAACACGCCTATGGGTACCATCAAAGTCAATTGCCCAGTCACTTTAGGCAGTGAATGGCTAGCGCCTGTTGTGGCGAGCTTTTTACAAGCTCATCCACTGCTTGACGTCGAGATGACGGTCGACAACTCGATTGTTGATCCATTTACCTCCGACGCTGATATTTTGATACGCATTGGTGAGTTGCACGACTCTGCTTTAATCGCGCGTAAACTTGGGGATTACGAAGTGGGGTTTTGTGCCTCCCCCGCTTACTTGCAGCACCAAGGGACACCTAAGGATTTAGAAGAACTAAAACATCATGCCTGTTTGGGGTTTGTATTCAGCCAGGGACAAACACTACAAAGCTTAAAGTTGGAAACGGATGCCTTTAGTAAGAACAATGCTCGCTTAGCCTCTAACAACGGACATGTACTCAAATCCGCTGCGCTTCAAGGGGCTGGTATAGTACTGCAACCGAAGATGCTCACAGAGAAAGAAATCGAGCGAGGGGAGCTAATTGAAATGTTGAGTGATTTCGAGCCGGAGCCAAAGCCCATCTATCTACTATTTAGAAGCCGAGCGTTATCTCTCAAAACTCGCACTTTTGTCGACTTTATCGTGGAAAGCTTACAAGATTAAACACGCGATAAAGCCGACCTCTAGTCTTAGATAAGGTTAATCTAATACTTTAATTTCTATCGCGAAGATGCCATGAACAGGGATCATTTCTTTGTATTCATGGAAGCTATAGAGTAGCTCGATACCTTCTTCAATGGTGTCACACAGCGTCGACAGTACTTCCATACCTTCACCCAGTAGCAAGGCTTTCGGGTCTGGATATTGCCTTACTGCCACAACTTCGACCGTGAGTGCATTTGGATCGATCACGTCTAATCCAATAAACGGAGGTCCCGAAATCACTTGGAACGAGATTCTGTCTCCAACGGCAAGCTCATCGTAACGAATCGCTTCGTAGCTGTTATTGGTTCTGATCTCTACTTTTTTTGAGCCCGCACGAATCGCTTCAAGTGGGCCTCGGTATATTTCTAATGGATGAGTGTTCATGATTTCACGCTCAATATTTCACGTTTGGAATAGTGTGCAAATCATAGCACGAAGGTTGGCCTAATAGCGTTGAAAGCACTAGCAAAATGACGCCCTCTTCACGCAACAATTGACGATCAAAACCTGTTTTTATCAGCTCTCGACCTTTGTAAACACCAACTGGGCTTTGTGCATTCCCTTACCAACTAACACTATCGCGACTGCGCCAATAAGCACCGGAGTAACAATAAAACCCCAACTTTGGGCTGAAAGCATGATCAATATTGGATTAGCCCCAGCAGGCGGATGTGTGGTCTTCGTTAGCAACATTGCGCTCACCCCTAGTCCAGTTGCTATCGCCAATGTAGCAGGAGTAACACCGACATATTGAGTGAAACACACTCCAATAAACGCGGTAATTAAGTGACCGAGAATAACATTTTTTGGCTGAGCAAGTGGGCTCTGAGGGACACCAAAAACCAAAACCGCTGTCGCACCAAATGGTGCCATGATTAACGCGACTTCTCCTAAAGACTTTTCCATGTAAGACAATAGCCCTATTGCCAATGCTGCGCCTAGCCCTGCAATACTCGATACAACAATATGATTCATAAACACCTCAAAAGTAGACCACTCTGTCTACACAAGATAGTAGACAGAGTGGTCTACCCATGTCAAACTCATTTTTTACCGGAGGATTCAATGAACCCAAAACGCCAACATCTGCTCGATACAGCTTTAGATCTGTTTTACAAAAACGGTATTAATTCGATTGGTATCAATGAAGTGTTAAAGGTTTCTGGTGTCGCCAAGCGCACGTTATATAGCCACTTTGAAAGCAAAGACGCGCTAATTCTGGCAGTGTTAGAACAACGACATAACACCTTTATGAGTTGGCTAGAAGGTAAGTTAGCGGGAACGAGTTCCAACCAAGAAGTCATCGAACAGCTCTTTGTAGGGTTAAGTGATTGGTTTAACAGTCAGGAGCCAGAGCTTGGAGAGCTTGGAGAGTTTAGGGGCTGTTTTTTTATCAATACATCCGCAGAATTTGCCGACCTTAACAGCGAGATCGCTTGTTATTGCAGCTCTCATAAACGACAGGTTAAACAGCTAATTGGCCAACATTTACATAGCGACAATGACAAGCTACTCAACGCGATTTGTATCATGAAAGAAGGCGCGATAATCAGTGCGTACATGACAGGCAATGGGGACGATATCGCCCAGCAGAGCATTGAGGTACTTAAATCTATAGCTTAGGCTGCCACAGTTAGGGAATACTTTAAGGTATCACCGCCTATAGCCACATAGACTCATCCGCTTGTACCTTAAAACTCTGAGCAAACAGAGTTACAGCTCTTTTTCGACTTTATCTAGCCAACAGGGTAATTTTTGGTTAAACCAATCAAGGTACATCGCGGCTTCTGGTTTATTTCGTTGTACCAACAAATTGCTCACTTCAACAGCGATCCAGCACTTCGCAATAATGAGCTGTTTAAGCAAGGCTGCTTCTGAGACGCGCGTATTATGGCGGGAGTATTGAGCAACCACAGATTCATAGTCTGCCATACTACCCATCTGATAAACCAAAGGCGCTAAATCAATCGCAGGGCTACCAAAACCAAAGCGCTCCCAATCAAACAACACGAGATCGCCATTGTGCCTCATACCCCAATTGCCATCGTTAGTATCGCCAGAAATCAGCGTCGAACATTCAAAAAGCGGATGGGCTAGCGTCTGGATGTGCCTAATACTCGCTTGAGTGGTTTCCGGCAAAGTGAGCGCTTGCAGTGCCTGTTCAGTCTCTTCTGGTATCCATTGGTGTCTTTTTACTTCAAAATTGGGTTGATAGTTTGAGCCGTGTATTGCTGCAAGTTGTTCGAACGTGCGCGTATCAGATTGCAATTGCTGCAAACTCATCGAATTGGGGATAAATTCAATGCATAACTCATATCCCTCTATGGCTACAACCTTTGGCGTGTGTACTCCAAGTAATGCAGGCGCTGCATGCTTATAGAATCCGATTTCAATAGCAGAGGCATTTCGTTTCTTAATGCAAGGTTCACCAGACACTTCAGTCATTGTGACCGTGGCTTGGCCCATTTTAGACAGTTCTTGCTCGCTCATTTTTGACCTCTCTCACTACGCTTAATCGCAATCACCGAGAAAGTATGCCAATGCTTCATCCGACCAAGTGACGTTTTCGCGTGTTCGTCACGTTCAGTGAAACTGATCACCTCAAAATTTGCCAGTAGATCAGCCACTTCAGCCCTAGTTAATGGCGTGGTCGGGCTACGATAATTCGACGCCCAACTGTCTTTTTCTCCCATAAAATCACCAGCAAACACCCCTCCAATATCTAAGCACGCCTCTATTCGCTGCCATACTTTTGGGAAGTATTGAGGGTCCGCAAAAAATAGGCTGGAATGAGCGACAACTAAACTCGCCTTCGGGTAATCGAAGCTTTCAAATGTAGATTGAGTAACGTCTACCAATGGCTGCCCGCCGAAACGATCCCGACAAATAGCAATAGCATCAGAATTAATATCAAACCCATGAACCTGATAACCTTTATCCGCTAAATAGGCCACATCACTCCCAGTGCCACAGCCACAATCAATCGCGACTTTGAGGTCACATTCCACTTTGCTCTCTGCCTCTTGGGTGGCAAAAGAATGAGGCCGCTTGAGTGCTTTTTCGTAGTACTTCCGCCAAATTTCTGCATTTTCTTCCATGAACATTCACTTTTTATTTTATTGCCTAAGAACACCAACGCCTTTCCCTATCTGGAGTCGATCATACCAATCTGATTACGGCATTCTCATTAACTCACGCTCGATCGGCGCCCATAATTGAGCAAAGGGCGTGAATTTCTGACGTGGGATAAACTTTTTCGCCGATAAGTTGGCATTGAGGAACACCTCTTCTAACGCCCACACGTGGTGATCAGCAAACATACCCCACGCTTTCACCCCATCGCTCAACGCTTCTTGGCTTAGGGACTTTTGCGTTTGATAGCCACGAATGAATGCGGTCGACTTGCTTACGTCCAGCTGAAACATGTAAGCGCACGCTCTTGCGACTTCATAAGCAGGCGGCATGTACTGCAATAAATCCCAATCAATCACACCACTGACGTTATCTTGTTCGTCAAAAAACAGATTAAAATGGTGGTAATCGCCATGAATTAAGGAACGCTGAGTCGTTGGAATATAATGATGATCATTAGACTGCGCTAAATAGTTTCTTTGCTGTTTAGCCCGCTGTAGAACCCATTCATCTTCACTGCCGGCCTTGCGAATTTCTTCTATCACTAAGTCTAAACGAGTTAACCATTCACTTTTGTCCCACTTAAGTTCAACAGTAACAAATCGTCCGGAGTCTAATTCAGCCAAGAGTTTGTGAAGCGTCGCGAGCATTTCCCCTGCACAAAAGGCGTGAGAAACCGTCAGATCCGATTGGCTAACCAACCTGCCCTTAGCAGCAGGAAACAACGCATAAGCCTTACCGTACATTTGCACAAAGCTCTTACCTTTTTCCGTCGGTAAAGGGGGAATAATTGCATCTACATGGTTTGATAATGAGCACAACAAATCATGCTCAGTTTGAATCTTTTTCAGATCGTCAGTGCGATATTCCCTTAAGTAGTACTTTGCGGGAGAGCCGAGGGCGAAAACACGGTTAGTCGCACCTAAAGATTCTGCAAAAATAGAAGCAGGCTCAACGCTATACCGCCACTGCTGAAGGACGCGTGTTAATCGTTCGCTTTCCATTTTTGTCCCTCACTGGTTATCTGAAATTCATAAAAAGCGATACACACGTTCAACTTCAGCTAACGCCAATTGGTCCGCTGCAATATCGATTGGAGCGGAGCCAATTGAGTACCACTCTACGGCGTCCGCTTCTAGCGACACGATGTCACCTTCCCATACATCAACGATGTAGTAATGGAGCAGCTGCAACTCTTTAGTCGGGTGATAAAGGGAGCACAAATAATGGTAATGGGTTGGGGTAACATCGAGCTCTTCTTTCATTTCACGGTGGAGCGCTTGAATTTGATTTTCGCCCACTTCGATATGACCACCGGGAATGGCAATAAGACCTGGGTCAGTTGCCTTATCTAGGGCGCGCTTTTCGAGCAGTATTTGGTCTTTATTCACTAAAAGAAATGATACACATTCATGCACTTTCATCTGTTGTTCCTATACAAACGGTCTGAACTGAGAGATCTAGGTCAAAAGTAGCAGCCAAAGCCTCCTGACAAGTTTTGACATTACCACCCTGTAAAGTGCCAAACAAACTCACATAACATCAATGAGATATCATTATGCTCACTCTCGATTCTATCGTGCTGTATGTTGACAACGTTCAAGTCAGTCAAACCTTTTATACGGAGACTTTCAACTGCACAGCGCAGGTTCTATCCCCTACTTTTGTCGCGCTAGATTTTGCGACTAACGTAAAGATCACACTCAAGCAAACGTCAGATCTCGCTCCAATAAGCAATATAACAGGAGGCGGTACAGAACTTTCCATACCAGTACCTGACAAAGCGAGCTTCGATAAGCTGTACCGGGATTGGACGGAACAAGGCGTCCAATTCGCACAATCACCAGAAGAAATGATATTTGGTTTTAACTTTGTAGCATTAGACCCTGACGGACATCGCATTCGAGTGTTCACCGCTTGATCACGGATAGCACCATCAAGCGATGTTATTAGCTGAGGGTATTTTTTCTACTCAAACGTAAGGCTGAACGACGGCATTGCAGCGATCGATGGTCGCCTGCTTTTCGCCTACTGGAGCGACGTAATGAATCGCGGCATCGGCTTGCTGCTGGCCTGAAAGCTTAGTCAGCATCCAATGGGCTAAGTAGTACGAAGACAAACAGCCGCCAGCGGTTGCAATATTACCTTTGGCATAGAAGGCTTGTTCCAGTACAGAAACTCCAGATTCGATCACCCAAGGTTTGGTGGTTAAATCTGTACATGCTGGAATTCCTTCCAGCAGTCCGAGCTTTGACATCAATAACGTGCCGGAGCATTGGCCGCCAATAATCTGAGTTGTCGGGTCTAAATCCAAGCGTGATAACAGCGCTACGTCGGTGGCAATGTCTCTGGTTAGTGCGCCACTGCCAAACAACACTGCATCAGCATTGTTAGCAAACCCCAAGGGCTGCTGGGATGCTACCGTAACACCGTTCATTGAGGTGACGGTTTCACTAGGGCTAGTGATCTGAACATTCCATCCAGCCTCTTTCATCCGATTCATTATCCCAAAAGCAATGAACGAATCGAGTTCATTAAATCCTTCAAAAGTGAGTACCGCAACGTCCATATTTGTTATCCATTCCTTGTTTTTATTTATGTTCTACCAAACCCAACCAGTGCTATTGGCGAGAATTAACGAAGCTGTAACCAACCGGATAAGAATGGAGCCCATCGAAGTCTCCTTTACTCAATTCAACACCTTGTGAACGCGCAATTGCATACACCATACTCATATGAAACATATAGTTAGGGATAATGTACTGAAAGATAAAGTCTGACTGACACAAGTGAATTTCAGAGAACCCCGCTTTCTCTTGAATAAATTGACGGTCATCTGGGACTACATTTCTTTGAGCTTCGAGATAGGCGAGCGTGTCCGCGATTTGGTTTAACAGCGCACTTTTACCAGACTGCTCCCGAACAAAAGATACAGACTCAACACCTAAAAGCGGGCAGTACCCTCTAAGAATAAAGTTGGCGGCGATTTTTGCGTTTTTCTCTAACGAAAACATATCGTCAGACAATGCAGTGGAAAACAACTCGTCTGGTATTTTGCTGACAATCACTTCAAGCTGAACCAGATAGGCTTTAAATAATGACTTGATATTGCTACTCACGGTGCACTCCATGTGTGGTAAATAGATCGTTCGCGCCAGCTTCGTAAAGGCATGCGCTAACGATTTTAAGCAAACCTCTTCTCACGGTCGCTTCTAGCGCTATGGCAACATAGACTTTCTCATTCGAAGATCGGTTATCACCTTCCCTTCAAACTCCTCAGAAACGCTCTCTTGAGTGAATTCAAAACCTCGCTTGGAATAAAATTGAATCGCCGTTTGATTACTGTCTAGCACGTATAGAGAAATCCACGATGCCGACTGGATTCGGGCTAGACTCTCAACATGCTCCATCAGCAGCCCACCCGCTCCTTTGCCATAAATACTCGGGCAAAGATAAAGCTTATCCAACTCTAAAGTGTCTGGAGCCGATGGTTTTATCTGATATGAGAGGAAACCCACCACTTGTTGGTTCTGCTCAATAACACTCACACCAGTGGTATCGAGTTTGATTGCATCATGCCATTCAACCAGCCTCAACGCTTTGGTATATCGGTTGATGTAGCCTATTGGCATTAATCCTTTAAAGGCTGCGTGCCATGATTCAACATGAATGGATGCTATGGATTGAGCATCCCTCTCCTGCGCTGTTCTTATCGTGAATGTCATCGTCGTCCGTTGAATATAAGTTCGATTATTGAAAGCGTTAGCTCTGAGCAAGCTGACATCGCATCTCTATCAGTTGGTGTTCTCCAACCACTTCAACATCACGTATGAACTGAAAGCCAAACTTTTCATAGTAGGCTCTTAGGTATTGGTGCGCATGAATTTCTATAGAGCGAACACCGCTTTTTCGAGCGTAAGCCATCACAGCATCGACAATTTTAGAAGCAACTCCAGAGCCGCGAAACTCTTCTAGTACCGCCACTCTCGCCATGACCGCATGGCCAGTATCAATGTGTGATAAACGAGCGGTAGCCACCAATGAGCCGTTACTTTTTACTAACGCGTGGCTTGAGGATTCGTCTAATCCATCAAGATCCAATGCTTGAGGGATGTTTTGTTCGATGACAAAAACTTGCTGTCGAATTGTTTGAGCGTGGGCGATAAGCTCAGAAGAGTTTCCAATGACAACTTCCATGAATGAATGGCTCCTATGTGTGCGATAAGCTTTCCTGAGAGGCAATCACAATCCATGAATTCGACAAAATTCATGCCCCTATTGACTCAGGTACTGATTTCATTGGAGCGAAAAACACTCAAGTCTTCAAGCTTATTTTATAAACTGACGAATAAGACCGCTGAGGTGATGCTGAATAAACGCCACATCCGCGGAAAAGAAATCTTGTAGGGGAATATCTTGCGGGTTTAGCCAATGAAAAGTTTGCTGGCGTTCAGGGTCTATAGCTTGTGGTCTTGCTGCACTAGGAGCACTGAACACAATATAATGAATGACTCCACCATATTCGTTTTCAGCTTGATGGCTGGCCACCGCCGTTAACTCGCGCAGACCGACTTCTTCCCACAACTCCCGTGTTGCAGCTTGCTCGCCAGATTCCCCATCGTCAACCGCTCCACCAGGAAACTCAAAGACCATGCCTTGATTAGTTCTAAACCTTTGTTGTATCAGAACCTTACCGTCTTTAACGACCACCGCCATAGATAAGTTTTTCACTTCACATTCCTTGTTTAGCAATTTCTATAAAATATAAAACGGTGTGTTAAAAGGCGCTTTAACCATAGATTCCCAAAATAGCTAGCTAGTTCAACATCAGACCGCTAGCGTTTTTTCCATGAATAACAATCTCTTGCTTTGGAAGTCGCCAGTTTTAAAGATTTTATAACCTAGTTTTTGATAGATATGTTGGCCTCGTTCATTTTCAGCAAAAACATCGAGCCATACTCTTTTTCCACCAAACTGACTGGCACAATAGCCTTCCATCAAGGTCACGGCAGATTGACCAATGCCTTGGCCTTTCTTGCCCACAACAATGCGTCGAAATTCGATATCGTCATTATCGTGAACTGCCAAAATAATAAAGCCGGCCAGTACTTGATCATCATAAATAGACAAATAAGTGATGAGCTCATTTTCCATTTCCAAACGATGCCGCTCTGCGGAGTAGGGAATGATGAAATCAGACGTGTCACTTGCCGACTCAAAGGCGACAAAGGTCGGGATATCTGCAAAGGTCGATTCTCTTAACTGGATCATGGCTACTCACTGACTATTCGTTAACGAATGCTAAAGTGCCACGGGTTTCGAATCACATCAAACGGCACACGTTACTTCGTGATCCATTTCGTTACCAATAGAGAAAAATCGACGATTACACTTTCTACTTCTCCACAGCTCCACTTATCCAACGCCTTCACTCTAGCCATTCAAGATAGTTAGTAAACCGATATTCATTAGCCTGTGAAATAATCTGAAACCAACAAAAAAGCCCCACTCCAAACTGGAGCAGGGCTTTAAATTCGTTAGCGTTTATTCACTACAGATTGTTTGCTCTTGAAGGCAAAAAGACTTCGCCAAGCATGCAACGAACTGAACCGCCGCCAATGTCTTCAATGGTTTTCACATTGAACGGAAGCAATTTACCATGAGTCGACAATTGCGCACGTTGAGCCGGAGAAAATGCATCATAAGCAGATTGCGACATAGCGATCACTTTATCACCATTCACTGTTTCCAATTGCAGAATGTTGCCGCAGAAACGGTTCATCTGATCAAGAGAAATAGAGATCACCTGCTTATCTTTTGCCAAAGCTTTCACGACGAATCGTCTTTCAAACTCAGGGATCACTTCATCGCAAATCACGCAGAAGTTTTCACCAATCGCCATCATAACGTTGGTGTGATAAATAGGGTGACCTGAAGGCAACGCCGTTTGGAATGAAATCACACGCGAGTAACCAATTTGCTTCGCGTAATCTTCCAACACTTCACGATCACAACGTTGAGACAACGCTGCGTAGATTGTTTTGTTAACGTGATCGATCACCATCACACCTGTGCTTTCTAGGTAAGAACCTTGAGCAAGATAATTTTCAAGCGACGCCGTTTGATTAACGATGCGGCCCGACTCTTCAAGCGCTGCTATTAGAGCATCAGGTTTAACTTCGTGCTGACGGTTTTCGCACGCCATTGGGAACGTATAAAAACTACCATCAGCGCAAGTACTAAACCAATTATTTGGGAAGACAGCGTCTGGGGTCGAGACCTCTGATTCAGGGTAATCAAACTCTACAACCTGCACGCCTTCTTTACGAAGCACGCTCACCATCGACGAAAATTCCGCCATTGTTTGTTGCTTCACTTGCTCTTGCGTTAAATTCACTTGGTTTTGGAATTCATTGTCTCGCGCCGTTTCTTCGTTATAACGAAACTCTTTTGGTGGCACCATGACAACACAATTGGCATTTTGAACACTAGAAGTATGCAGTGGTTTATTATGTAGGTTTAACATCTCTTATATTCCCTATCACGTTACTAATGGGAATTGTAAACAAGTTGTTACGCTAATTTTCACTGAATTCCATAAAATTCATCTCTTCGAACAAAAAATATTACTGAACAAAACCTCATTTGCCGTAAAATTTCCTGCGTTTGATCGATCAAGAAGATATACCTGCTTGAGTACGTAAAATCACTCGCATAATCAGCCTAACTATCACTATGGAACTGGTTACATTTCGTTCCATTTAGCGGTACGATTGTCACATCAAGTTATGAGTGCAAATTCTCTTAGTTGCCCTCTTCTTCCAACCACTTTTTCACTGCCTGATCCAGCATCAGGTTCTATTGTCTATTAATCAAACTCTAACAAGATGTATTTCTAAAATCGGAATACGCAAATAACAACAATAATGGCTGTAAAGCTCCGATCACAGCGGAGTTATTTAAGGAAAATCTATGTATAAGAAATTTGAAAGCTTCACCGAAGCTTTTCCAAAAGGAGAGCCAATACAACCTCCTAACGGCATTTTTGCCTTTTGTCGTCACTACACGAAAGGCTTCGAAAAGCCGCTATTAATTCTCGCTTTCATGAGTATGACAATAGCGATTATCGAAGTGTCTCTATTTGGTTTTATGGGCCAACTGGTTGATTGGCTATCGACGAGTAATCCAGACACATTTCTGGAAGATAACAAGAGCACGTTAATCGGCTTAAGTGTGCTGCTTCTCGTGATCATGCCAATCATGATTGCTGGGTATTCGTTGCTTATCCACCAAACGCTATTGGGCAATTACCCAATGTCGATTCGATGGTTGGCGCACCGCTACTTATTAAAGCAAAGCTTGTCTTTCTACCAAGATGACTTTGCGGGCCGCGTCGCGACTAAAGTCATGCAGACCTCATTGGCCGTTCGCGAAACCGTCATGAAAATGGTCGATGTTTTCATTTACGTCTGTGTGTACTTTACCGCCATCATTTTCATGCTCGCACAAGCAGATTGGCGCTTAATGGCTCCAATGCTGATTTGGCTTTTCGCTTACATCGCTATCCAGCTTTACTACGTACCAAAGCTGAAAGATGTATCGTCTGAGCAGGCAGATGCTCGTTCATTGATGACAGGGCGTATTGTTGATAGCTACACAAACATTGCGACTGTAAAACTGTTCTCTCACAGTAAACGTGAAACAGAATATGCTGAAGAAGGCATGGAAGGGTTCCTAGACACGGTTCACCGCCAAATGCGTTTGGTCACAGGGTTTAACGTGTGGGTCGAGCTTGCCAACTACATTCTTGTTTTCACAATCGCTGCAATTTCTATCTTCTTATGGATGGAAAATGCTATCAGCGTCGGTGCTATCGCGATCGCCATTAGTTTAGCGCTACGTATCAACGGCATGTCTAAATGGATCATGTGGGAAATCGGCGGGCTGTTCGAAAACATGGGTACAGTAATAGATGGCATGAAAACGCTTTCTAAACCTATCGATATTCAAGACAAGCCACAAGCTAAGCCCCTTGCCGTACCGCATGGCGGCATTACCTTTGATAACGTTAGCTTTAACTATGGTGAGAATAAGGGCGTGATCAACAACCTTAACCTAAACATCAAACCTGGTGAGAAAGTGGGGCTTGTTGGGCGTTCTGGCGCCGGTAAATCTACGCTAGTGAACTTACTACTTCGCTTCCATGATGTTGAAGGTGGAGAAATCCGTATTGATGACCAAGTGATCTCGGATGTCACTCAAGATTCACTGCGCAGTAGTATTGGTATGGTGACGCAAGATACTTCCTTATTGCACCGCTCCATCAAAGACAACATTCTTTATGGTAATCCAGATGCTAGCGACGAGAAGCTTTACGCCGCGACCAAACAAGCACACGCTCATGAGTTTATTGAAACCCTGACCGACCCGTTCGGTAACATTGGTTACGATGCTCAGGTTGGTGAGCGAGGTGTGAAACTGTCGGGTGGCCAGCGTCAACGTATCGCCATTTCTCGTGTATTACTGAAAGATGCGCCGTTACTTGTACTGGATGAAGCGACTTCAGCACTCGATTCTGAAGTAGAAGCGGCTATCCAAGAAAGCTTGATTGAGCTAATGGAAGGGAAAACCGTTATTGCGATTGCTCACCGTCTATCTACGATAGCGGCCATGGATCGACTCATCGTGTTAGATAAAGGCAACATCGTCGAGCAAGGCAGTCACCAAGAGCTTATCGACCAGCAAGGCATCTATGCACAGCTATGGGCGCATCAAACTGGTGGATTTATTGGCGATGAGCTAGAACAAGAAAAGCTAGCTTAAATGGGCCTATGAGGTAAAACTCGACTCACATCACGAAAGCTGCTGAGTTTTTCACCGGTTACATTAACAGTTTGATGTACGATAATGGTATATTACTCAGCAGAAACCAAGACGCTTCGCTTGCGCGTTCTGGAATAAGGCTAGACTTCGGGGGGAGGCTAGCCTTTCTTTTAGCCCTCCTCTTCCTTCCTTAATCGTTTTTTCTTAAAATCTCGCCCAGTTACTTACTTTGAGATGAATCATGAACAAAAGTTTATTCACTAACTTGGTCGCGCTTGCCTTACTTGCGATCGGTTACACCACGCAGAACGACTTTGCGCTTTACGCGGGTTTGTTTGCATTTTCTGGCGCGGTAACCAACTGGTTAGCTATTCATATGCTATTCGAGAAAGTACCAGGCTTATACGGTTCAGGCATTATTCCAGCGCGCTTTGAAGAATTTAAAGCGGCGATTAAACGTTTAATGATGGAGCAGTTTTTCACTGAAACCAACATTGATCGCTTCCTAAATAATGAAATGGCAGGAAAGTCTTTAAACCTAGAGCCTGTGATCAAAAAAATCGATTTTAACCCTGCATTTGATTCTCTGGTTGAAGTGATTGCCAACTCTTCATTTGGTGGAATGCTAGCCATGCTGGGTGGCACAGAGGCACTACAACCACTCAAAGAACCGTTTGTCGAAAAGATGCAAGAATCTGTCGTTGAGATCAGTAAAAGCGACACAGTGAAAAATGCGATTAAAGAAGAACTAGAATCGCCAGCGATGATGGATGAAATTAAAGAAAACATTGAAGCTATCATCGATCAACGCTTAAACGAACTGACTCCTCAACTCGTAAAAGAAATGATTCAACAGATGATCAAAAAGCACCTTGGATGGCTGGTCGTTTGGGGTGGCGTATTCGGTGGTTTGATCGGTATGATTTCTGCCGCGCTAACGCTATAAAAAACAATTAAAAAAGGGAAGCACATGCTTCCCTTTTTTATCTCTCTTGGCTACTAACCTAATGTAGCCAACAGTTCAGCATTCACGCCAAAACCTGATTTGTGCTCTTCGATAACCACTTCACTTCTTGTCTGAATTACGCCAGGTAACGTCCCAAGCTTGCTCGACATAAACTCCTGATACGATTTCATATCCTTTACTCGAACTTTAATCATGGTATCGAAATCGCCAGATAACGAATAACACTCTTCAATTTCAGGCATCAGATCAACGGCCTTAGCAAATTTGTCGAAAATAGAGAAACTCGACTGATCGAGACGAATATGGATAAAGACTTGTACATCTAAGCCCAGTTTCTCGGCATTTAGCTCTGCGTGGTAACCTTTTATATAACCTTCTTTTTCCAGTCGCTTTAGACGATCTGAGCAAGGTGAAGTCGTTAAGTTCACCTGTTTAGCTAGCTCTACAACAGGCAAACGGCCTTTCGCATGCAATATCGTTAATATCTCTTTATCAATACGGTCTAGTTGGGAATTGGCCATAAATGTGCTTCATTCATCAGGGATTTCATTATTATATTCTATGTGAGCTTGTCAGCTAACCTTTTTGCACCACAAGTTAACAAATATCACGTTTTATTAACCACTTACGTCAGCAATAGAATCCGATTGAGCTTTAAAATAAAGTCAATTATCAAGAGTTCCCCAATAGTATTAGAGTATTTGCTGTATTATGAATCGATGTCACACAATTCACTTTATACAACAAATATAGTAGGTTAGGTTATTTATAAGAAACAGCAACACTACAGGTTAAATTATAAACAATGGGCTTGAGTGTTAATATATGCACATATCTTTGACCTAATGAATAAACAAATTGAGCTATATAGAAAAGTAACATTAGGTATCTGGATGAATAATGGAATGACTTTAGGGGAAAGGAGAGCTCAACAATGATGACACAACAATTAGCATACAAACCATTTGGAATTGGCTCATGGACGCACGCCATCGTATCTAAAGACGTGGCGCTCGCTTTAGCGAAAGAATACGCCAGCTATGGTTGGCCAGTAACGATTGATGGTCATCAATTGGAAGAACTTTCAAAAGCGGCATAATCAAAAAAACAAAATTGACCGCAGATATAGAGGTTAGAGGGTAAACGCCCTATTCGCTGCTAGATAGAAACAAATGCGTGGCTCTCTAACTCCTTCGCTTCTGCCTTACAATTACAAGTTCGGCAAAAATGCTGGCACTCCATTTCATAGTAGTGCTTACCGCTCACAAACTTACTCAGTAATTGCTGCATGCTCAGTAATCGACCTGATAGATTCTCTGGCACAACTTCACAACGTTTCATGATCGATTTATGTAAAGTCGTCTTTTTACATGCTTTGCAATATAGGTCTGGCATACCTTGTCCCATCAGGTCGTTTGAGTTATTGATAATTGACACATATTGTCCAAACGAGTTCCACAAATCATTGTCCTAGTGCAAAAAGTGAGGGATAAGTTCAAAAAACACTCAACTTGTATTTCACTTTTTTGACCTCAAACATCTGTTTGATCCCAAAACTCCATTACTCACAAAATGTTAGGCTGCCACTTGTTTCTTTAAGTAATAACGGTAATAACCAATGAGATTACTCGTAATGAACAAGACTTCCATCAACACAGCCGTTGGTGAACCAATCAGATAGTTGTGTAGTAACCAAAAGCTCGTCCCTATGATCATGAGTTCACGTAAGCGCTTATCGTCTTGATTAAAGGCAGCGACCGTCTGGAATAACGAGCCTAGGCAACTCACAATGCTGACCAATCCTGAGTACGTCACCGACGTCGCCAGTATTGAACCGCCGCAGAACAACCATTTCAATTTGGATGAGGTAGTAAAGATGCTAGTGAGATATCTCGTGGTGGCAATGATCATCAAACTGGCGGCAGTCCACTGTTCAAGCAGCACAAAGTGGCTAGAGATTAAGAGCCCCGCGCAAAACAAACATGCAACAATTCGCTTTCGGTCTTTAAATTGAAACGACATCAAATCGAAAATAATGGCGATACCAACCAAGACCTGTGACATGAAAAACAACGACATGAACTTCCCTATCCAATCACTTTACACTGTAAATAAGTCTCTACTATAAGAGCCTTACTTGTTGACCAATGGAACGAGAGTCTATCATCGTTTTTTATAAAGTCAGTGAGGTAACGCTCGTGCTGTTCACACTCTTCATACCTTTCCTCGATAACAAACTCAGAAATCGCCAAAGTTGCCGAGATCTCAAACAAGCCATACGTATCACTAAAGCACCGTTCTTCCTCTGTCACAGACTTTAAAAATTCTATTACGTGAAGCCAACCCGCGAACAAACGATAGAACAACTCCCCCTTCAATCCGGTTCATCACTGATTATCTAGAATCAAGATATGAAAAAGCCCGCCAATTTGGCGGGCTCGCTTAGCGTTTAAGTATTCACCTTAAACACTCAATTAGAACTTAACTTGGTAGTTTAAAGTGTAAGTACGGCCACGGCCTTTGTATTCAAACATATCTGAGTCACCATACCAGTGTTTAGCACGTTGGCTCCATACTGTTACGTAGTCTTCGTTCAGTAAGTTTTTGATACCAAAACCTAAACTACCGACTGGTAACTGGTAGCTACCAACTAGATCAAAGACCGTATAACCATTTAGCTCACGTTGATCAGCGTCTGTGTAGTCAAACATCGTTAAGCTTTGTAGTTTAACGCTGTAGTCTGCATCGTACCAACCCGCCCAAGCACTCGCTTTTGACGTACTGGCTTCCATCGCTTTGAAATCTTCCCAACCGGTATCTGTTTCTTCTTCCGTCACCACATAATGGCCCGACGCTCCCAATTGAAGGTTGTCCATTACCCAGTAAGACGCCAACGCTTCTAAGCCATAAACTCGTTTAGGCTCTGAAAGACCTGAGATAGTAAATTCGTCGGTATACTGAATCGTAGCGTCCGTATAGGAGTAATAGAGGGCAGATTGGAAAGAAAAGTTATCTGAGTCTGTTCTGTAGCCAAGCTCGTAACTATCTGTTGTGATCCCTTCTAACCTAGAGTTATCAACGCTGCTATTGGCATCTTTACCGTAGTATTTTGCAGCATTCGGAATATCAAAACCTTGCGAGAAATTAGCCCAAACCTGCGAGCTAGGTGTTAGCTTGTAAATCGTACCAATATTGAACAAGCTTTCTGAGTAATCAGTACTACCTCCCGGCACAAAATCGGAAGCTGCATCTTTTTGGAAATCAGAAATCTTTGTGTTGATGTACTGGTAACGATAGCCCGCTTGTAACGACCAGTCATCCGATACCGCAAATTCAGTTTGAACAAAGGTTGCTAGAGCTTCGGTGTCTACGCCTGGGTAACGCCCTGCCATCTCATCGATGACATGAACTAAACCGCCACTGCCTTCTGTAATCGATTGGTCATAAAGCGCATTATCACTGTCGAACTTGTCTAGGTAACCATCTATCCCGTAGGTCACTTTCGCTTTGCCAGCTGAAATGCTCATTGCGAGTTTTAACGCTAAAATATCAGTAGTTTGGCTTGAAGAACTGGTTTTTAAAGTACTCTTACCTGCTGAAGTATACGGGGAGAATGTATGATCTTCAGTACGATATGAAAGCTCCGCCATCAGTTGATGTCTTAAGAAGTCATCATTTAAATAGGCTGCACTCAACATCATCCTTTCTGTGCCTTGTTGCCTTTCTGAAGAATACCCTTCACGAACATCCACAAACTGATAATTGCCGTTTGCATCTTTTTCGAAATAAAGCCCATACGGCGAATCTTGCTGGCTATCGTAGTATTGAGCCAAAAGATTTAATCGCTGTCCTTCCGACAAATTGATTTGTAGATTACCAAGCAAATCAACAGTTTCGTTGAATTGCGTCGACCCTTGCGTAATGTCAGGAGTGATAATATCGCCGTTCGCATCAAAGTAGCCTTGAGTTTTGGTATACGCAACAGAAGCTCTGCCCTGAATTTTTTCGTTACCGCCCGCCACAGATTGAGCTAACTTATAATCCAAGTCTTCGCCTGAAGTAAATCCAGAGGTACCACCAACGAAAGTTTCGAATTCAACCTCTCCTTCCGTCGCTTTTTTAGTCACAATATTGATCACACCACCAGCCGCACCAGCGCCGTAAATCGACGTTGCACCAGATAAGACTTCAATACGTTCAATATTGAATGGGTCGATAGAATCCAACTGGCGACTAATAGAACGTACCGACTGTAAAGAAACCCCATCAATCATCACCATGATGCTGCGGCCACGTAGGTTTTGCCCTGAATGAGTTCTGCCACCACTTGCGACATCTAGAGACGGAATAGACGCTGCCAGAATCTCATCAAGGTTTTTACCACCTCGGTATTCTTGTTCAATTTGTTCTGCGTCGATGTACCAAACCGTTCCGGCGACATCACTGATCGCTTTCGGTAAGTGGCTAGAAACAACAACCATTTTCTCTTGAGTCGTTGTGTACTCTTGGGCGTGAGTTAGCGTTGGAGCACTAGCTGCGGCCATCGCTATAGCAATGGTAGATAGCGGAAAAATTCCTTTTATTACGTTCATTTCTTTCTCTATGTTGATTTTTAAAGGCTCAAAATTTTTAGGCAATACATTCGGTTGCCTTAACTACTGCGTTAGAAAATGAGCTTTCGTCTTTTCCGATAATTGCTAAAAGCGAAACGTCTCTTCTCTAATCCTAAATAAGAATCATTATTATTGTATTTTTGATGTGAAAAAACAATATGAGAGTGCAATTTTATTTGGAAGATGCGAAATAAGAGAAATGAGGCGCTTACTGTATCAGTATGAAAATGACATTAAGGAGAGTTGCAGATACGGCAAAGCACCTTGAAGATCACAAGGTTGAGCGTAGTTAGAACCAAAAATAGTGCGAAGGAAGTGTTCGACAGCCGAGAACGAGGCTGCCGAATAAAACTAGCGGTTTGTTACGGTAATACTCTCAATAAGGCTGTCACGTTGTGAGCGAGAAACGTTCATCACATCGTTATAGGTGCGTTGCATGACTCGAATATCGTTTTCCAATAGCTGAGACAGCTTGGTTGCTGCTGAAGAATTGTCACCCGCCAAGACCATTTCAATAATATCTAAGCGGCGCTGGCATGATTTACTCACCGAAGATTGGATATGCATAGAAACTAAATCCGTCGCTTTTCGAAGGCGGTTATGCTGCTGCATGACACTAAGTAAAAAGCGGTTGCCCGAACAAGAAGCAAGTAACTCATGAAACTCTGCGCTAAGGCTGAAAAGGTGACTAGCCGAAATCGAGTGTGGTTCTTCTATCGCTTGAATATGGCGGGCGCGGCAGCGCTCTAATGCTGGGCGATCTAGCTTCCATGTCGGTTCACGTAACCCAGCAGGCTCGAAAATCAACCGACACCGATAACTCTCGGTATGTCTTTCGAGCGTGTTAAGCACCCCATCGACTTGCCACTTATAACCTGGGCTTCGTCGGAAAATCGCGTCATTCTCTAATAAGCGAAGTACATTCTGTATTTCACCACGGTTAGCATCGTAGCGCTGCTGAAGTTCTTTTTCAGAGAAAGTCGCGTCTAACTCATCAAAAAAGAGATCCATAAGAATTCTTAGATATAACTGCTCCTGACGAACCTGCTCATTATCGTTTTGGGCGTCCGTTTCAATCTCTACAGCGTCGACTTGCAGTACAAAACCTTTGTACGGGACGGCTTTAGCTATGCCCTGAGAAGACAAATATTTAAGTACCGCGCGAAGAGGTGTCCTCGATACCTCAAATTGTTGCGCCAAAGAGGATTCATTTAAGCTGCTTCCAGCTTTGGCTTTCTCATCCTTCAATCTCGCAACGATCTTAAATAATAAGTCTTGTTGAAGTCGAGTAATTGCAGTCATGTCCATGTGATTCAAAGTCTTTTTTATTGTTGTCTCCATGGTAAACATAAACGTAAGTGAATACCATGATTGTATTTTCACACCAAAAACACAATAATTACTCTACAGTAGACAATAGGCTGCAACGTTTCATTGGCACCGCTTTTAAATTAGCAAGTCTCTCTAATATTAAGCATGACGACCATTTAATAACCCCTAGACACCCGCCAAATTTCACAGGTAAACGGAACTATAATCGCTTTGGATATAGAAAAATTGAGTCATGAATAGACCACGGGTGATTAAGCCTTAATATCGGTTCCAATACTATGAGAGAAGTTGAAAATTACCAATAAAATCAATAAATAACATCATAACACTCATTACCACCTCATCAACAAAGAGCTCAAATACTGCCTGCGCCTTAAATATTATGTCAGTTATAAACAACAATAAATTTCACTTACCCGTCATTAGCCTTACAGCGGCGTTAATGGGACTAGGCCAAAACGGGCTACTCATCGCTTTACCTTTTCTGGTTGAACAATCGGTATTTAGCTTGCCAACATGGTCGATCCTTATCGCTGTCGGTAGCGTTTTATTTCTACCATTCGCCCCATTCTGGGGAAGATACAGCGACCAACACGGTCCCAAAAAAGTAGTCGTTCAAGCCTTGATTGGAATGGCGATAAGCTTCGCTCTCTTGAGTTACTTCGCAGTCTTCAGCCATGATGAAACCACTTTCATCTTAGTAAGCTTTCTAGGATTGCTGATCGCTCGAATTATATATGGTTGCACTGTATCGGGGATGGTGCCTGCGAGCCAACTTTGGGCGATGATGCTATGCGGTGAAAAGCAGCGTCTTCAAGCCATTACTTCTGTCAGCATTGGCTTAAGTGTTGGGCGATTAGTTGGCCCCCTCATCGCAGTCGCAGCCCTAAAGGTTTCCCCTTTCGCACCGTTGTTTCTCATGATAATACTGCCTTGTGCTGCGTTGATACCCGTATTGTTATTACCGAATCCACCAGCAGATAACGCGCAAACCTCAGCCGATCAATCTTCTTTACCTTGGCTGCCTCAAAGGCCATTGAGGCCTTTTCTCATGAGCGGGCTTTTACTGTGTGCCGCTATCGCCCTACTACAATACAGTTTTTCCCCACTCATATACTCAATTACATACTGGCCAACTGAGAAATTGAGCAACGCTATCGGGGCACTGCTGACAATTAGCGCTGCATGTACGTTGTTAACTCAGCTACTAGTGATTAAGAAAAAGAAACTATCAGCGCAAACGATGTATCGCCTCGGAGCGGCAGGCCTCACAGCTGGATTTGTTGTTTTCTTAATACCGAGCATTTGGCTATTTGGCCTCGCGATGATGTTAGCGTCCTTTGGTGCTGCACTATTGGTTCCTGCCTATACTTTGTTCGCCACCCAGCAACAACGCCAAACGCCAGGGGCTGCTGCGGGCTACATTTCTATGTCTCATACCATTGGCTATGGGCTAGCGTCATTATTGGCGTTTACTTCTACGTTACAGCCTATCTACCCCATTTATTTATGCTTATTGTTCGCCGGCGTGATCCTGGTAACTGCGTATCGTAAAGCTGAAAAAGAGCCCATTCAGGCAGCTCCATAGCCTAGTTTTTTGCACCAATAACAGCGTGCAGAATATCTACTGAAATGGAATAGAAAGTAGATTGTTCTGTACCCCATCTTCAAGCACATCGAGCACTTTACTCCTAAGCCACAACATCGCCGGATCACGCTGGTTTCTGACATGCCAAGACATAGAAATCGGGCCTGGAGCCATCGTAAATGGGGGCTTTTTAATGACAAGTACACCTTGGTTAACACTCTCTAAGATGATCGGCAACGGTATGGTCGTGATCATGTCGGTGTGAGTGAGTAACTTAGGAATATTATTACAGTGATTGACCGTCATTGAGATACGCCGAGTCAGGCCTTGTTTCCTGAGCTGAATATCAACGCCACCTGACGCTTCGCCAGACAAGGACAACAATAAGTGCTCCGCGTTGATGAAGGTTTCAAGAGAGAGTTTTTCATTTGCCAGTGGGTGTTCCGATCGCATCGCACATACAAAATGGTTATCGAACAAATGCTGGGAATGAACTTGAGAGGAACTTCCTTCAAAATAATCCAAAACCATGTCCACATCTGCATTCAGCAAAAGCGCTTCGCCATTCACATTGTATGGCACAGCATGAATGTTCACGCCCGGCGCCTCTGCTTCTATCCGCTTCCTGAGTGGTAGCCAAAACAAATCCGACATCCAGTCGGTAGTCGCAATTCGAAACGTGCGCTTTAAAGTTGCAGGATCGAATTCTTTTACTTCCGTTGCTAAGCGAATTGACTGCAGAGGCTCTCCAATGTTATTCCACAGCTGGACCGCATAAGGCGTCGGACGAATACCTCTACCTTGTTTGACGAACAACGGATCTTTCCAAATATGGCGCATTCGAGCCACCGCATTAGACACTGACGGCTGTGTCATAGCCAGTCGTTCCGCCGCGGCGGTAATGGATTGCTCTTGCATAATGGCATCAAAAATTACCATTAAATTAAGGTCGAGATTCGCCAATTATCTAAATCCTTTAGATTCCATACACGGGTAATCAGTATCGACAAACTCATCACAATTATCAATGAGTATCATACAAAGCATCAATTAGACGATGTGAATTAGGTTGGGCAAAGTAGTAATCACAAACCACTAATAACGGCTTAGCCACACTAAGAGCTTATTACTCATATAAAAGGAATGCCCATGCACGCTGTCTACATTGAAGAATACGGAAATGATCAGAATTTGATATTTGGCCACCTTACTAAACCTACAATCGGCGCCAATCAAGTACTCATAAAGGTGCGAGGTGCTGGTGTAAATCCGGTTGATTGGATGGTTCGAGAAGGGCTACTAAAAGACAGTGGCGAGCACACATTACCTCTTATTCTGGGCTGGGACGCCGCGGGAGAAGTTGTCGAATGCGGAGAAGCTGTTGGCAATGTTAACCTTGGAGAGAACGTCTACGTTTATGCCCCGATTTCAGGTCAAGGCGCTTACGCCGAATACCTAGCCGTAGACAGCAACCTTGTCGCTCCCGCTCCTAAATCACTCGATATGGTTACCGCAGCGGCAGTACCATTAGCAGCAACAACCGCGTGGCAAGCCTTAATCCAAGGTTGTCATCTTACCTCAGGGCAAACTGTCCTAATTCATAATGCAGCAGGCGGCGTGGGCAGCTTCGCAGTTCAAATCGCTAAAGCACAAGGCGCTTATGTCATTGGCACCGCTTCAGCAGCTAAAGAGTCGTATGTAAGAAGCCTAGGCGCAGATGAATTCATCGATTATCAATCTCAACGTTTTGAACACATCGTTAATGAAGTCGATGCGGTTCTGGTTGCTATCGGAGGAAACGACATAGCCAAACGCTCTCTACACGTGGTTCGCAAAAATGGTTATCTCGTCTCATTACTTGATGAGATAGACACTCAAACAGCACAAGAACGAGAAATCAATGCACAGCGTTGGTGGGTAATGCCTAATGCCAATGATCTACAGCAGATCGCCACCTTAATCGATACTGGTGCGGTTCAAGTCAACATCGACAAAGTTTATCCCCTAGAACAAGCCAACTTAGCCCATCAATGGAGTGAATCCAAAAGAGCCCAAGGGAAAATAGTACTGAAAGTTTCAGCATAACAACATTAAGGAAGAGGACACGAACATGGCGACCAAACAGGCTTATAGAAATAAGAACCTACCAGACATGAGCAACGCCTTTAGCTGGGGACTTAAATTGAGCGATTTCAATGAAGTATTTTTTGTCACCGGGCATGCCGATTGCGATCCTAACTTCATCACCCAGCATCCGAATGACCCCGTCGCTCAGACTCGTTCAATTCTGGCTCAAATGAAAGATTTTCTGGAAGAGGCAGGGTTCAGCGTCAACGATATTGTGCGAACCGATTGGACTTTCACCAATGATGTAACGTCACAACAATTCGCTGAGATCGCCCAAGTATGGGAAGAGTTTTTGTTGGATGTCGAAGTCAAACCTGCGACAGGCACACTACGTTACGTACAGCGACTGGGGATGCCGGACATGTTGGTGGAATATGAAATGATGCTGGCTAGGTAGCCGAAATCGTTGCAAAGCACACGATTATCTAATTGAAGGTATTCTTTCCAGTAAACATAAGGTGACACCTGATATAGGGTGTCACCTTAAAGTTATCGAAGTTTGTTACTTATCTGAATCGGTTGGCGCTTCAGAGTCACAGCGTTCTAGATCATAGTCTTGAGTTGTCCCACTGTTTCCTCTGAAATTCATTCTAACAATCATGCCGTTTTCGACAAACCAACGTAAGTTATCACAAGAAACTCGGTAGCTGCTCTTCATCACTTGACCTGTATTCCATCTAGACTCGCCAGGTAACGTCTGCACATAATAAATAACCCCCTTTTCTGTCACCGTCATCCCTTTAATATCGCTCAAATGTTCAATTGCAATATCTATGGTCTCTTGGGTCGCAGTCGGCTGTAAGTCATCGATTGATACGATCTGACATGCGGATAAAAGGAGTGGAGATAAAAAAGCCATCACTGCGTTTTTAGTTTTCATTTATATTTCTCAGGTTAATTGTATTAATTATCAATTTATAAAACCGAGATTCTATTTCAAAATTAAATAAGTTTAAATTCAAACATTTAACAGAATTATACAAGTGAGAGCTAATTGACCCTAATTTGTGAGCTATCTAAAATCTCTGGCGATTCGGCGCTCTAGTAAATCAGCGGTCACCTGACCGTTTGCGTGAGCCACCAAGTTATCTATTCGGAGTACGATGGTTTCTTTAGACATCGGGCGAGACGTAGCAGTAATGCTCCAGTTATTGTCGCTCTCTGGGTTTTGCTTTACTCGCAATACATAATAAATATGCTTACCTTCAGCTACCGCTTCGAGAAGCTTTGAGCGCTCTCGTTCCATTTTGCTCATCAACTGCTGAGAAGCATTTTTTGCCTTCGCTTCATCATTAGAGCTACACACATTCACCGCGCGATTTTTCCAATCAATAGCACCAGGGTTGTTCCAACCAAGGTAAAAATAAGATTGTTCATTCTCACATGACCAGTCATAAGGGTTGGTCATTGGTGCTTTAAGCAATACGGCGCAAAAGTCTGTGATGTTCAAAGTAACTCCAGTCGCTAAAAATGAAAGAGGTCACAATACTAACAAATAGAACACATACGGTACATCAAACCATTTAGTGAAATTCGAGCGCATTCATATTATTCTGCCCTACACAAAAATCCCCCTAATAGGAGGATTCTAAAATGAGGCATCAAGTTTCTATACCAGTAGGGAGTCTGGTATAGGAAACGACTTGTCGCTATTACGCTTTACAGTAGACACGCGCTTCACGTGGCGTGTAGATACCAAATGTCACAGTGGCCAGTAAACCATTCACAAACGTTTCCTGAACCTCTACTTTAGCGACTTTATCTGCTGATCCACATACCTGTGCGGCATCGATCTCTTTTCCTTGCGCCAAGCCATTAATGAAGAAGTGATGTGACGTTTCCACTTCAGGTTCGCCTGCTTGAGGATCCATTACGAAAGTTTGTTGAGCGCAGCCAGTTACAGCAACAGACAAAGCAGCAAGTAGAATCAGTTTTTTCATGTTATCTCCGGATAGTTTATTGCGATTAAGGTAACCGGAAGCAACAAAAACGTAGACCTGCGTCCGACCTGAATTGCTACCTATCATTCCAGAGTGGGATTGTATTTACTGTATGGGTTTGTCAGCGAACTTCTTACATCATAGCTAAGCGCTATTTCACAAGCAGGAAATGCACTTGCGCCAGAAGCACCGACTCATCACCCAAGGTGGGCTATTTCATTAACAACCCTGTCGTACGATCAATCGTGCCATCAGAAAGTAAGCGGGAGATCGCCTGCTCGACTCTAGTTTTAATTTCTTCAAAATTTGGGGCTGATTTAGACAAGGAGAAGGTCTGATTAAACGTCTTAAACTGTTTGAAGTGAACGTTATCTGAATCCGACAAGAACACATCCATTTTCTGCTTGTTGGCGTATAAAAACTTCGCCCTTCCGAGCAATAACATCTTAGTAGCAGATTCGATGGTCGCAGAAGGGAACACGGTGAGTTTCTCTTGTTTTTCTGCTTCCCAAACGCCCGGAAGAATAGACAAGCTCCAGCCGAAGACACAGATAATGCTTTCGCCGTAATAGGATTCCAACTCCGTAGGTATTTGGTCCTCTGGCAACGTTGAATACATACCAAGTTTTGCTGGAACATTGAACTCTGTAAAGTGAACTCGGTTTTCCAACATTTTCAATTGAGAAGCGCTATTAATCACACTACCAAAATGCAACGAGCCTGAAATCAGCTCTTGTTCGACTCTTTTTTTGGGTAACGAGCGAAACACGCAATTCAACTCAGCTTCATTACAAATGGCTCGAAATGAATCTATCATCGGCCCTCGAAAACTCTGCGAGGCGGGATCGTAATAATAAACAGGGAAACCATCACTGACTCCTACCGTCACATCAATAGGTTGGCTCGAAGCAGCGACAAAACTAGAAAAGAACGCCAAGACACTTATCAAATATTTCATAATGACCATCCTTGTATGGATGGTTACAAGTATAGTCACGCAAATCTCACATCTAGATAAAAGCGAGAATATTCACCATTCCTAACGGCTATTACGCCTGTGGGAAAGTCATGGTGAATCGAGCACCATGTAATTCACTACTGTGCCCAACTTCAACGGTCGCGCTATGTTGCTCACACACCTTTTTCACTATCGATAACCCCAAACCATGACCATTCTTCGCCTTATTTCGGGCTTTATCACCAACATAAAATGCATCAAACAAATGAGCTTGATGAACTTCATCTACACCAGGGCCATCATCGTGAATCGAAATATGGAATACAGTTTCACTGTGCTCAATGGTGATCAATACTTGGCTATTGGCATACTTAAATGCATTACGCAGTAAATTATCTAAGGCTCGACTTAGCAACCTTTTGTCCACATTCACATTTAGAGGCAGGTTATCTTCTTGATTAGAGTTACGGAAATGGATCGGCAATGAAGTTTCTTTACTCCAACGCTGGATAGCAACAGGGAAATAAGATGACAAGTCTAACGCTTCAAAGCTGAGCTCTAATCGTCGATTATCTAACTTCGCGTAATACAGCAACTCATCCACCATTTGCTCCATCTCTTCCGTGTCTTCCACTATGCTTTCAACCGTTTGGCGTTGCGTGTCACTTAGAGGCGTGTCTTTAAGCAATTCTGCTTGCCATTGAATTCGAAACACTGGAGTCCGCATTTCATGAGCAACCGCATTCGTCAGTGATCGATTGCTTTCAATGAGGTGATGAATCCTCTCAGCCATAACATTGAATGATTGATTCAACGAACCTATTGCACTGCCTTTAGATGTATTGGCACGAGCGGACAAGTCGCCTTCGGCAAAACGTAACGTGACTTGTTCAAGTTTTTTCACGCGTCGGAAAATAATAAAAAGGTGCCCTACGCCATAGACCATAAAGCCAGAAATAAAGAATGCCCAAATCAAGTTATCTTCTAGTGCGACTTTCTCCCTGACAAAAGTCTGTTCGTCAGGCAGGTAGTGGTAAGTGTTATTACTGTCAGACAAGCGAAACCATAGTTGGCGATCATCGTCATGGTAAATCGTTTGATTGGGCTGAGACGCGAAAAAATCAGCCACTTCTTGTGGCAGCTCATCACTTGGTGAGTGGATCACCAGTTTACTACGCGCGGTATCGGCAAACTGATAGAGGGCTTGATGCGCAGCTTCAAGGCCTTGATTGGTCGCGATATTATCGACCATATTTTGGTAAGCAAGCGCTTCATAGTCTTCTAGTACAAACTCATAATCCGTATTGAGTTGGTACACAGAAATCTCATACAAAAACAGGCTTGCGATGAAGCAGCCAAACAAACCTAAAATCGATTCAAGATAAATACGTCGCATCATTATTCTCTTTGGGTGCGCCGCTTATCGAGCGCAGTTATGTCCAAGCGGTAGAAACAAACAAGTAGCCTTTTCCTCGGATGGTTTGAACCTTTTCCGCGGGCGCTTTGTCATCTCCAAGCAACTTCCTTAAACGTACGACCTTATTATCGACCGTGCGATCAATGCCGTCATACTCAATGCCACGCAACTCTTGCGTTAAGAAATCACGTGAAAGTGGTGTATCTGAATGGCTCGCGAGCAACCACAATAAATCAAATTCACTGTCTGTGAGTGGCAACACTTGCCCTGATATTTCGCACTTTTTATACCGATTCTTTAAAGTCAAATTACCAAAACACAACTGTTCATCGTCTTCGATAACTGGCGTATTTTGCTCTTGGCGGCGAAGTAATGTGCGCACTCGTGCCAACAGAACCCTTGGTTTGATCGGTTTAGTCACGTAATCGTCTGCACCAGTTTCCAGCCCCGCGACATGATCAAAATCGTCATCACTGGCAGTGAGCATTAAAATCTTACCTCGGTAGGATGAGCGTGTCTGTCGGCAGATTGTAAGCCCATCCGTTACAGGCAACATAAGGTCGAGCAATACAATATCAGGCTGCTCTGCCACTATGGTTTGCGCCGCGTCGCTACCGTCGTCCAGAGCTATCACATCGAAGCCTTGCGAAATAAAATAGTCTTTTAGCATTTGCTGAAGTTTGAGGTCATCTTCAACAATAATCATTTTGTGATGCGTCATGCCGTTATCTGCCCTGTATTTTTACGACGAGTATTCATATCCAACCAACAACAGAAACCTTGCCCGAGTTTCCGTAAGCTGCAAGCTATTTCCAAAATTATAAACCTTTTCATTCGTTTGGCGGGTCACTTACCTTTCTATTCAGCCTATCAATACAATCCCATACATAACAAGGACAGTAAATTACATTTCAAATCAATAAGCTCCTCATATCACTTAGATTGAGGTATTTACATGAATCACTATCGCTCGCTTTTATTGGCTGCGCCGCTATTACTGCTTGCTGGCTGTAACTGAAGTTCAAACACGCAAACCTCCGCGTCAAAAACGAGTGCTAAGCCGTTGGCAAATCATCAATTTACTATTGCAGAACGCACAGAGCTGCTCGAAGAACGTCAGGAAATCCTTGATTCGATACGTTTGATGCTAGGTGGGAACACTTACACTAAGCTTGAGTACGCCGAATCTCTGGGAGAGGACGTCACCTTACTTAAACTGTCTGACAACAATAACAATCATGTAGATCTGCTGTTACAAGCCGCCGACAGCAGTGAGCCATGCATTGTTTATCAACAACCCGCGACCGTAAACGCTTTCTCTTGTGGCCAAGCTCAACGCTCGATCTCCAATGATGCCACCTTAATTAGCTCTACCGCTCTACCGAAAAACCTTTCTGTACAACTGGAGTATTATTCAGAAGCGGAAGAACACTTTGGTAGCATTGGCTCTACCATTTTGACGCCAAGCCAGACGGCAAACCAAGTCAACATCACCACATCATTCGCATTTGACGACTTTTTCAATCAAGTCTTGGGCATGAATCGCAGCGATGAGCGTATCAACTCCACTCTCGGTGTCACTACTTACACCCAGCTCAATCAGATCGTGCAGGGTTACTCAGGCACTGAGATGACCGTCAAGTTTAACAATCACATCGGCGGCAGTGCCGATGACGATATCAACATGTACACCGGGCTGCTCATCAACAGCGAGGCGATGACCACCATTGTCACCCCAACTGGGTCTGTTTTCTCTGGGGGAACGGATCTCTTTGCCGCAGGTAAATCTCGCATTTTACAAAGATCTGCGAATCAACCGATCGAACAAAACAAACAGATTGGCGTACATAGTTGGGGACAAGGCGATAAAACAGCTAAAGACTTCCCATACACTGACGAAAGTCATCGCAAACAAGCGACCTATTTCAACAAGGTAATGGGAGACAAAGGCATCGATTTTTACCTGTTTACGTTAGATTCAGCGCCTGCTGATGGTGAGCATTGGGTAACGAAGACAGAATCAGACCAATACGGCTTTATCACTCAAATGGATTAATGCCTCGCCGTTCAGCTGCTGTCTAGCACACTTTAGGTAATGAATTCACACGTCATTACCTAAAGCTAAGTTATCGCTCGTCGCACCACATTTGAGTTGGGAAAATAATGAAAAGGTGTAGACTCAAACAATCTCAGCTGATGATCTTAGGGGCACTCAATGCGACACATTAATAATCAAGACTTACTCTCTTTCATGGTATCAGAGCCAGCGCAAAGCATTGCCGTCCATAACCCTGCAAATGGTGAGTTGTTAGGTTACGCCCCAATATCAACTGAAGAACAAATATCAGAATGCATTAAGCAGTCCCATATTGCGCAAAAATCTTGGGCAAAGTTGCCGGCCAAGGCTCGCGCAGCCAAGCTTCAAGATTGGTTCAAGCTCCTTCATGCAAATAAAAACGACTTAGCGCGTTTAATGACATTAGAACAAGGAAAACCGCTAGCGGAAGCCTTAGGAGAAGTGGCTTACGGGGCAAGCTTTATTGAATGGTTTGCCGAAGAAGCCAAGCGCACCTATGGGGAAACGATCCCAGCACCGTCTGGCGATAAACGTATCATGACCATCAAGCAACCCGTCGGCGTTGCCTGTGCGATTACACCTTGGAATTTTCCGATCGCGATGATCACACGTAAAGCCGGGCCAGCATTAGCCGCTGGCTGCAGTTTTATTGTCAAACCCTCGGAGTTAACCCCATTGTCAGCGTTTGCTGTGGTTAAGCTTGCCTACCAAGCAGGGATCCCACGTGAAGTGCTACAAGTAGTCTTGGGAGAAGATGCCCGCCAAGTCGGCGCAATATTCACCTCTCATCCGCTCATTCGAAAACTCTCTTTTACAGGCTCAACCCAAGTGGGACGCATTTTGATGCAGCAAAGTGCCCACGATGTTAAAAGAACTTCGATGGAACTTGGTGGCAACGCGCCGTTTATCGTGTTTGATGACGCCGATATTGATGCTGCGGTTAAAGGGGCAATGGCGTCAAAGTTTCGCAACGCGGGTCAAACTTGCGTCTGCGCCAATCGCTTTTACGTGCATAGCAAGGTCTATGATGAGTTCGTTGAAAAGTTCGATGATGCCGTGAAGCAATTAACCATTGGCAACGGCTTAGAAACTGGTGTGAACCTTGGCCCTATCATTAGCCAAGCAGCCAAAGAGAGCATTGAGACGACAATCGAACGAGCAATTGAGCAGGGCGCACAGCCAACTTCACCACTCCGTCACTTAGAAGGGCTCTTCCTCGCCCCTGTTATTCTTAAAAATGTCACTCACGATATGGATATTGTGCAACAAGAAATCTTTGGCCCAGTCGCTCCAGTCATGCGCTTTGATACAGACGAAGAGCTAATTGCTATGGCAAACGACACCATTTATGGCCTCGCAAGCTACTTCTACAGCCAAAACATCCATAGAGTGTGGAACATCGCCGAGGCGCTAGAGTATGGAATGGTTGGCATCAATGAAGGGATCATCTCGACGGAAGTTGCACCATTCGGTGGCGTGAAACAGTCGGGTATTGGTCGAGAAGGTGCCAAGCAAGGTATCGATGAATACATGGACATCAAATACTTGTGCTTCGGTGGGAACGAATAAAAGCAGAGTAACGAATAATGTCTTTATTAGAACCGAATCAATGGCATGAGCTAGAAAACGGCAACGTTTTTTGGGCGCCCCACTTCTTTGACGAGCAGCAATCTCAGCAACTATTTGACGCTCTTTATCATCAAATAGAGTGGCAAAGTGACGAAATTACGATCTTTGGTAAAACCATGCCAATTCCTCGATTGCAGGCTTGGTATGGTGATAAGGCCTATCGCTACTCAAATTTGCTCATGCAACCTAAGCCTTGGTTAACGATTTTGCAGACGCTCAGGCAGCGCTGCGAGCAAGCGGCGCACACTGAATTCAACTCCGTACTGTGCAATTTATATCGAGATGGCAATGATTCAAATGGCTGGCATAGCGATAACGAACCCGAATTGGGGGCTCAACCTGTCATTGCATCAATCAGTTTTGGGGAAACGCGTAAATTTCACCTCAAACATAGAGTTACCAAGCAAAAGCATACTTTTGAGCTCACTTCAGGCAGCCTATTGATCATGGCTGGCGATACGCAAAAATACTGGCAGCATACCGTTCCTAAAACCAAGCTAAAAAAATCACCTCGGATCAATTTAACCTTCCGAAATATCGTCAATTAATTGAATCACGGTCTGCAATCAAGCGTTCAAAATAAAGGAACGCAAAATCAAAAATAACCGCCTTTTAACATTCTACGCTTTCCGCGACTTTTCAATCTGTTACATTGAGCAACCTAAATTATAACGAATAACAAGGTCAGTTATGGACATCGCTCAACTAGACACTCCGGCACTTATTGTCGATCTTGATATCTTGGAGTCTAACCTTCAAGAAATGCAAAAACGTATCGACTCATTAGGCTTAACGCTTCGCCCACATACTAAAGCTCACAAGATCCCGGCCATCGCTCAAATGCAAATTGACGCTGGCGCACAAGGCATTTGTACCGCTAAGCTGGGTGAAACCGAAGTAATGGCCGAAGGTGGCATCAAAGATATTCTGATCACTACCCCCATTGCAGGCGCGGCTAAAATTCAACGTTTGATCAAGCTTCATCAGGACTATCCTGACTGCCAATTTATTCAAGTGATCGATCATAGCTATCACGTTACTGAGATCAGTAAAGCAGCCTTAAAAGCTGGTTTAACCATTCAACTAATGATCGAAGTAGAAAGCGGACAAAACCGCTGTGGTGTAGAAGTGGGCGACGAACTTATTCAATTAATCGAGTTAATCAATGCCACCCAAGGTGTTAGCTACGCTGGAGTTCAAGCTTATAGTGGCCACTTACAACACGTAAAAGGTTACGACGAGCGAAACCAGCAAGCGAAAAGCGCCGTCATTGAATTATTCAAATTTATTGACTCGGACTTAACACCTAGAGGGTTAGCTCCAGCAGTGATAAGTGGCGGCGGCACAGGCACCTACGCGGCATACCAAGATCTAAGTTACAGTGAAATCCAAGCAGGTTCTTATGTGTTTATGGATGCCGCTTACCAAGCGATTGGCGACGAAAACCACCAGCAAATTAACCAACAGTTCGGCCCAGCCCTAAAAGTGATTAGTACAGTGATCAGCCACCCGAAAGCTAATCGAGCAGTGGTCGATGCTGGTATGAAGTGCCTGTCTATCGATTTAGGAATGCCAACTGTTGATGCATGTGATTCCATTCGCTACCAAACGGGGGGTGACGAACACGGCATCCTTCACCTATTGGAAGGGCAACGCGAACTCACCCTTGGCCAGCAAGTTACTCTCATTCCAAGCCATTGCGACACCACTCTCACCAACTTCAATACTTTGCATGCCGTTCGAAAGGGCAAAGTCGTTGGGCAATGGACGATACTAGGCCGCGGTCGTTCAGATTAGTAAACGGAACCCTTACAAAGCTAGGCATCTACCGGTTTAATTTCGGTATTAGTCCTCAAATTAAAAAAGGAGCGAATGACGCTCCTTTATGTATTTTACTACCAAATTTCTTCGAGAAGTTTATCTTTTAGCGTATTCGCTTCAGCGATTTGCTCCGTCGACATATAACGTTTTACGTCTTCAATCTCTTTTGCCGCATCTGGATCACCATACTCTTCTGCGACCTCAAACCAAGCTAACGCTTTCGTGAAATCACTCCATGTTCCGTGACCATTTCGATAAGAATAACCCACCATATATTGGCTGTAAGAATCACCTAGGTTAGCCGCTTCTGTGAAGTACGGAAGAGATTTCTTGTAATCTGTCTTTTTTAAGCCGCATGATTTTTTGTACTTCGGGTAATAATAAATATCCCCCATTTTCGCGTAGGAACGGGCATGCTCATCGGTTTCAATCGCCTGAGTGAACCACTTAATAGCCGTCGCACAATCAATGGCAACGCCTTCACCATTTAAGTACGCCACTCCGGTGTTATACATACCACTCGCATCACCAAGCTCCGCCGATTTTTCTAACCAATACAGCGCCTTTTTCAAATCTTGCTTAACCCCTAGCCCATCGTTATACGAAAAGCCCAGTTGATACATAGCGTCAGAATACCCAGCTTCCGCAGCAGCACGGTAGTATTGGTTCCCTTTCTTATAATCGACCTCTGTGCCTTCGCCATCAAAGTACATAACCCCTAAACTGTACAGCGTATATGGGTCTTTACTCGGCTCTGCTTTGTGGTACCAAGCAAGAGACTTCCCATACTGCTCGTCACTGTAGTAATAATCGGCCACATACAACATCGCTTCCAAATTACCGGTCTCGCCCACTTTCTTCAGATATGAAAGCCCATGATCGGCGTTCTCTTGCATCATGGCTTCATTAATAAGGAGCTCACCCGCTTGCATTAATAATGTCGGATCTGAGCTTGTTTCCGCTGATTTGAGCATTGCCATCTGTTCGTCTTCAAACACTTCCATGCTTAAATCGTATGCCGATGCATTTGATGACAACACCATCGATGTTGAAATCAGTAAATAACCACCGAGTCTACGCATTCCTTTCCCACCTAACTGACTATATTTAAAAACAAAATTGACGATATCAACGTGAAAAACTATTAACCTAATACACAATAATGATTACGAGATCTTGTTAAGGCTTTATCGAAAATTTCAAAGTAAGAAGCAACCCCAGATCACAGACTCACCTTTCAATCATTCTCAAAAGTGATGATTCGATCATTTATTACACAACCACCTAGAATCTCATCGAGAAATTGTGATTGAACTTGGAACGAACGATTTTAGTACGAACATTCAACCACGCGAGAAATGGGCAGACTTAACGGCCTTCAAACACGACAGGAGCACAACCTGTTGACCAAGCTTCGCCAGCGCTATGGAGAGGTCCCTGTTGTTTCTATTGGCAACTATGTATAGCCAAATAATGCGTTATTACCAGGACTGGAAGACGTACAAACTCAACTGAAACAGAACGACCTTTCGACAATCAACGTTGTCACCCTTACCACCAGTTTAGAAGGGTGTTTATAGCACCCTACGGAAACAGAACATAATGTAATCGCGGACACACTCTCCGACTACATTCTTCAGAAACAGTTATTCGACTAAACAAGCGCCTCGCAGGGTAAATCGTTAACCAAACAAAAACGGCTCTCAATGGAGCCGTTCATTCCAATTCAGATCTAACTTAAAAAAATTGGCATGTGCGATTTGGCAATATACGCGATCATGACGAACACAACGCACGTTAGCGAAGCAAATACTGAGCGAACTTTCGGTGACAAGTTCGGTTTAAACGCCAGCATGGCAAATGCCACATACACACCTAGCAGCACTAACTTTTCCGTTAGCCAAGCGTCTGAAAATGGGTATTGGCTGATCATAAAACAAAGCGCTAGTGCTGACACTAACATACCAAGTGTGATCACTTTATGGGCGGTAAATGCGAGCTTATTCGCCAACCAAGGGGATTGTTTATACCCCCATCCCGTTCGTAAGAGAAAGCTTAAGAAGCTGAGTAAAATGAGCGCGAGATGAGATTTTAATAGCAGTAAATACATGCCGTTCCTTAACGTTATTTATACCTATTTATCGGAACGCCAAAATACCCTAGCACGTCACCACTCATCATGATGTAAATCAATTGTTAAATAAAAGTAGTGCTTTAACTCTATTTATTATGACATGCCTCACTACTATATCGCGCGAACAGGAATACGCGTTCGGCCAAATCCCTGATGAAACTGAACAAACTTTCCATGTATCGCATGGCCGCAGAACTCGCAATGTCCGCTAGGATCAAGGTGATACTTCCCTAGCTGATACCAATCTCGCTCAATCACACACTCGTGACAATTTGGGCAATAAGTCGAATCACCAGCACTATCATGAACATTACCGACATACACATAATTCAAGCCATGCTTAAGCGCGATTTTCCTGGCCGTCTGCAACGTACCAAGCGGTGTCCTTGGCTTATCAAGCATTTTGAAATCAGGGTGAAACGCGCTGAAATGAAGTGGGACATCGCAACCTAAGTTTTCTCGAATCCAGCCACACATCAAATTCAGTTCTTCAGAGGAGTCATTTTCTCCCGGGATCAACAAAGTAGTGATCTCTAGCCATACTTGAGTTTCATGATGAATGTATTTGAGTGTGTCGAGAACTGGGTCTAAATGTGCGCTGCACAGCTTGCGATAAAAGCGCTCCGTAAAACCTTTTAAATCGATATTTACTGCGTCCATTGCGGCATAAAAATCTTGCCTTGGTGTATCGCAAATATAGCCAGCACTCACCGCGACCGAATTGACTCCAATTTCTCGACAAGCTTGAGCGGTATCGACCGCGTATTCTAGAAAAATCACCGGATCGTTGTAGGTAAAAGCGATACTTTCGCAGTTGTGGTTAACTGCGGATTGAGCAATCTTTTCTGGCATCGCAACGGTGCCTAACGCATCCATTTTCCGAGATTTACTGATGCTCCAATTCTGACAAAATTTACACCCTAAATTGCAACCGGCAGTACCAAACGACAAAACCGAGCTGCCGGGATAAAAGTGGTTTAACGGCTTCTTCTCTATTGGATCAATGCAGAAGCCACTTGAACGGCCATAACTGGTCAGAACGATTTCGCCCTGATGTGCCATCCGCACAAAACACGCCCCTCGCTTCCCGTCTCGTAAATGGCATTGTCTGGGGCATAAGTCGCACACGACTCGCCCGTCGCTTAATTGATGCCAATATTGAGTGGGGTATTTGTCTAGATTGGCCAGCATAAAGCTCCCCCAAAATGCCAATTCGTTTCTACACTAAATATAGTCGCTGAACATTAAGGTGGGATCATCATGAACACTCGCCCTGCAATCGTCGCGGGTACTTTTTACGACGCTAACCCAGAGAAAATTCGTGCCCAAATTAACCCTTGGTTAGATAAACCAAGTTCTCAAATAGACGCAATCCGTGCCATGATTGTGCCTCATGCTGGCTATGTGTATTCAGGATTTACGGCAGCATGCGCTTATCGCCAGCTACTGAGTTGCAAAAGTAATTACAACAAAGTCATTGTCGTAGGGCCTAGTCACCATGTAGGTTTTGTTGGATTAGCACTGCCTAGCGTCGAGTCATTTTCTAGCCCACTTGGCGACATTCCCCTCGACCAATCGGCTATCGGTTCGCTGCTCGAACAAGACAGCGCTTTAATTTCGGATGAAATCCACGCTCCAGAGCACAGCCTAGAAGTGCAGTTTCCTTTTTTACAGTCATGTCTCGATGAGTTTTCACTGATACCAATTATTACTGGAAAAATAGAGCCGGAAACACTCGCCGATCATCTTGAACCCATTTGGGACAAAGATACTTTACTGGTGATCAGTAGCGATTTAAGCCACTACCACACCTATGACGAAGCACAAAGAGTGGATGGCCAAACCTGCCAATTAATTGAAGCGCACACACCATCATTAACGCCACAACAAGCATGCGGCTGCACAGGAATTAATGCTCTGTCCGCCTTAATGCAGCGCGGTCACTATCAGTTACAGCAAATGAAATATCAAAATTCAGCGCACTTTAGTGGTAACAAAGACAGCGTGGTAGGTTATGTCAGTTATGTCGCCTCAACGGTTCAGTGATGCCCAAATGGCGCGCTTACTCACCGTTGCCGAGCAAGCCATCCGCGACTATTTTGACGATGGTATCGCTAAACCTCATCAACTGATCAATAACGACTTCGCCCTCAGTGCTAAAGGCGCTTGTTTCGTCACTCTCAAAGTTGCAGGTAAGCTGCAAGGCTGCCTAGGTTCACTCGATGCCCATCAACCTCTGGCACTCGAGGTTTACGACAAAGCTTTTTCCAGCACCCACTTAGACAGGCGATTTTCACCTTTGCCTGAAAGCCATTTATTCGCACTGACAATAGAAGTATCGGTCCTCTCGCCATCGATTGATTTCGAGGTAGAAAATGAAAGCGCACTGCTTGATCATTTAACTCAGCATAAACTGGGGGTGATATTAGAAGATCAACAACGCCGGGCGGTGTTTCTACCGCAGGTATGGCAGCAACTCCCCAAACCGGCCGACTTCATCGCTCATCTCAAAACCAAAGGCGGTTGGGAGGCAGACTATTGGAGCTCTACAATGAAAGTGTCACTGTTTGGTGTTCAAAGCGCAGAAAAGCCTTATTCGAAAATATCATCATAGCCCGTTCATCTAGTGCCCCTGCACAATCAAATTGACGAGTGCTATTGCGCTTGTTCAATTCCCATCACCCATTTCTATCTAGACGATTAAAAACCTGATTAGTTGAAATTCAGGCTATCTGATTAAATCCCCGCTGCAGAAAAGCTTGTCCTTTCCATTGTTTTATCCAAGGTGTTTAAATGTTTGCAATTGACGATCGCGTTGTCGCAACAAAAGGTGTAGATCTAGGTCAGATGGTGGTTACTGGCATCAGTGGCGGTGGTTATTATGTCCACGTCAAAGCCGGTGACATCACGCTGACTTACCCAGCTCAAGACTTACAAAAAGCCTAGTTCAGGCAAATTCAGTTCACTAAAGGTAGCGTTCTCGCTACCTTTTTGTATTTAGCCTCTTATCGTCCTACCCCTTTCAACGTCTATGCTCGACAGTGAATCTCATTCATTCCTGTGCCAAATGAGAGATGAACGAATGCAAAACAGCGGGTAGCGAGCAGTATTTTTGATACATATTTCGACTCTCTACCATGATTGAAATCAGCCGCTTCATCGATTCTGAATCGTTCATTGAAATTGAGACTAACGCCATAGCCTATGAGCGCAACTCACCACCTTTCCCTGCAGATATCTAAACTCCGGCAATAACCGCTCAGCCAACTACACTTCTGTTAACCAAGGAGTCTGTATGTCGGAAAAAGAACGTATCATCGAAACATTAGAAGATTACGCGCGCGCCTACTGCGATAAAGATATCGATGCGTTAATGCACGTGTTTGATTCCCAAGGGCATATTTCGGTGATTGGCACAGGCGAAGACGAATTGTGCTCTGGTCAAAGTGCTGTGAGGGCGCTTTTCCTACGTAACTTTTCAGAAGCTACGGCAACGAAATTTGAGTGGAAATGGATGGATGTGGTGATGGCCGACGATTTAGCGCTTGTCGCACTCACGCTCAATATCCATTTGATATGCGACAACCAACCGCTACTCGTTCCACTGCGCTGGAGTGTCACCTTAAAGAAAACCGACCGGTGGATTTGGCTACATCGACATGCATCAACCGCAGCCAACTCGCAACAGCAGGGTAAAGCTTACCCAAGCAGTTCCGTGTAACCGGCAGTGTGACCAAATCGTACTAAGTCAGCTTACGAGAGATAACCTCTTAAATAAGTTGAGAGACTGTCTGCACAAAACCGCTTTAAGTGCTAACAAAAGAGCCACCATAGCGGTGGCTCTAATTTGAATATTGAGTGAGTCATACAAAACAAAGAGGCTGAGGAGGTGTACGCAATCGCCACTTACCTCTGTTATCGGCTCACGACTTTAGTTTCATTTTCAAACACATCAACCACCACGTAGCTAACCAATTGACCATTCACGGTTTTCTGGCGACTCGTCACCGTATTGCCGTCTACGTTCAAGGTTGCAAAATCACCGTAGAACCATGCTTCCCATTCCAACGACTGTACCGATTTATTGGTCAGTGTCGATTTATCCAGTCCATCATGACGCACCACCAACTCATGTTCACCCATCGGCAGATAGTCGACTTCTAGCCAACCAATGTCACTCGTCAAATGAGAAGCCGTCGTCACTCGATTATTGGCCGCATCGGGTTTAATACCCATCAAGCCCTCAATCGTGTTTGCAATAAAGGTAAACGATAACTCTGGATAATCACCATTGGTGCCTTGCGTCGGACGTTCGTGTGGCTGATCTTTGGTGTCCATGATGTACTGCATCCATTTCCACGCTTCTTCATTACGATTGTACGGGAAGTAGGTTTCAGGAATGTAAGTGTACGCTTCAATGTTATGCGGTGCTTCCGGTGTCGAGCCGATTCCATCACCTAAGTTTTCAGCGATAAAATCCAAATAGCGATCATTTCTCTCTCCCGGTTCGGTGATCAACTTCATTGGCATGAACCAACTGTTTTCTTTACCGAAGTCGTTTAATCGCAAGCCATCTTTCTGCACAATATTGACATAGTTATCAAGCGGTTTGGCTGAATCAGCAATGCTCCACTCATCGTTAAAGTAATCTTTTAGTTGCTGAGCTTTCTCGCGCCATGCCGCCGCATCGCTGTATTCACCTCTAGCCTCTAACATTGCAGAATAGGCAACCGTCGCTTGGTATTGAGAGCCAATGCCGTCTCCCGCTTCAATAGGAAACTCACCACGCTCATTATAAGTGGCAGAGCCTTCGAAAATTCCACCATAACCTTCTGCAATACCATTCGGATCTTGGTCGTCATGTAGGGCGATATAGTCTGTCAGCACCTTAGTGTAAAACTGCCATAAGTCTGCATCTTCAATGTATCGCTTGTCGCCCGTCCACTGATATTGCTCCCACGCTTTCTCTAAAAATTCGAACTGAGCTGGGACTTCTCGAACAAACCAATCATCGTCTTCATAATCTATCGTATGCGGAGTGCCATCAAAATTGATCGCCCATAAGGTGTACCATTTTCTTGATTCGGTTGAGTGCTTGGCAAACGTCTTAAACATAGAGAAGTTTTCTTTGTCTAACCCCGCCAACTTAGCGCCCACTGCTTGGTGAAGGAAATCACGAGAATAGAAAGCGGTGCGGTCAAAGTACCCAGCCCAATAAGAAGGAATGTAGTCTGCTGTGCCAGTTCCATCATTATTGTTTTCGTCGCGATTCACCAAGTCATGTTGACCGGTCATCACAAACTGACGTGTTTTGTCGATTGCCCACTGAAACGACTCTTGCAGCTTATGATTATCTGATTGCACCGATACTTGCTTAGTTTTCTCGATTGCAGTCGCCGTCCAACTTTCGGTGCTTCCTTGCTCGTCCACTAAAGTAAGCGTCACAGGCTGTGAGAAATCAACGATGTCACCAACCGAAAAAGAAGGTTGCGAGCCTGGTGACACAGCCAAGTTTTCAATCACTAAACGACTTAAATCTGTGCCATACGGAACATGAAATTCGAGCGTGCGCGTCGATTTGTTCACTGCCGTGACACCAGACTGATTCGCGACCTCGAGCATCAACACTTGGTTAAAGCTCAACGGCTTATTCTTATTACTTTTAACGAGCTCAACGTTATCAACGCTCACTCCACCAGCGCTTGAGCCAGTAAAGATTACTTGTATGTATTCGCCTTTTTCGAGCGGGACGTGCTTTATCTGATTACGCTTGTACTTGTTACTCTTTTTAACCGAGCCACTGGTTTGTACATCTCCGACTAGGTTAGCAATTGCCATCGTTGCGTCGCTATTTGGGCTCATGGCATAAACAGAAAAATCATAGTACCCCGTTTCGTCAATCAATACGGTTTGGCTAATGGTGTGATTAGTTCCTTGAGCAATTCTGCCGCGATAGTCACCTTGGTAGGCTTTGTCATCTTTAATGTTGGCAAACCAGTAGCTCCAACCTAAGCCTTTGTCTTCAAAGCTAGGGTTAGTGATCAAATTGAGGGTTTCTTGTTGTGCTGCGACGCTTCCAGAGAATGCGAACGCGCACGCAACAGCTGGTGCGAGTAAAGTCAGTTTCATCAGAGTCTCTTATTGAATTAAGTGGGAATCAATCCGCTCTTTGGCGGCTTACAGAAATTAGCGAGCCCTTTAAGCATCAGCTCGCGTTATATCAGCTAGTAAATTAGAGCGCCTGAACTGGCTTACTTGCTCCTGCAGCTTCATTATCGCTGCTGCCATTCGTAATATGGTCGTACTTTTCAGTGAGGTGATCCTGAATGTTTTGGTGGAAGGCACCATTGAGCTTGTAGTAGCGGAAGTACATGAACAAGGCGATAGCAAAGAAGAAGCTCGGTAACCCAATCATGATGCATTGCATACCAAATATCGTTTCAGCACTTTGCTCAATATTCGGTACATAGTTGACTGCGGTCAGTGTGATGCCAATAAAGAAAGCCGCAAAAGCTGAACCAGCTTTAACCACCAAGGTCTGCACTGAATACGCCACACTTTCACAACGAACGCCTAATTTGTACTCTCCATAATCCACCGTATCAGCCACCATGATAACGTTGAGTACCCAAAACAGCGCCGTACCGATCTGTAGGAACACGCCCGCAGTAGAGATAAGTAAAATGCTTTGCTTGTCGTACATTCCGACATAAATCAGAACCGCACTGCCAAGGATTGGGAAGCTAGATGCACAAGCCCACAGCACACGGCGGGAAAAGAGTTGAGACAGCTTAGGGAAGAGAACCAAAGTGATTAAGTTAGCAACGCCTGCATACGCCATGTAGTAAGGGAAGAGTTCTTCGTTACCAACCACATAAGTAAAGTAATAAACAGCAAAGGCGGTAATGATATTGGTCGCTAAGTTGTACGCTAGCGCCATACACAACACGGCAGATAATTGGTCATTTTTATAGATAAGCGACAGCATTTTCTTCAGAGTAATTTTCTCTTCGGCCACTGAAGTATCGAGTTTATCGGTGGAATAACGCTCTTTAACGTTACGTAAGGTGATGAAGGTAGAAACTATGAAACAAACGATGAGTAATAAGGTGAACACCTGAAAGCCGTAGCCTTTGTCTTCACCGCCAACGTAATTCACAAAAGGCATGGCGATAGCGGCTGTGACTAACCAAGCTAAGCTGGCAAAAAATCTTGGATAAGGGACTAACTCTTCACGTTCACGTTTATCTAGGGTTAAGGTTGGGACCAGTGACCAAAAAGGTATATCCATTAAGGTGTATGTCATGCCCCACAAAATATAAGTCACTGCTGCGTATGCTATTAACCAAGGCCCATCAATGTAGTGCGCGCTAAATAACATAAACAGCACCACGGAATTGGCGATCGTTCCTATGAGCATCCAAGGCTTGAACTTGCCCCAGCGCGTGCGGGTATTGTTAACGACCCAGCCCATTATCGGGTCGTTAACGGCATCCCAAATTCGCGCGACCAAAAATATCGTTCCCACGACCCCAGCCGAAATCCCGACCACATCGGTGTAGTAATACATCAAATACATGTAAACGATCGTGATCGCGAAATCCTTCCCGAAAGCGCCAAAGCCGTAACTTAGCTTGGTATTCATCGTAATGCTCATAGTTGCTCCTTGCGCCTCCTATTAAGGAGGCGTCATCCAATTTATTTCACGTTAATGTGTCTTCATTTTTGTCTTTATTTTTATAGGTTTATTTGCCGACCCATTCCGGCAACCAGCCTTGGTGCGCGTCAATAAGGTCATCCACTAATGCATAGATTTCTTCAATCCCGAGCACAGCCGCAGTATAAGGGTCAAGCATCGCAGCGTGATAAATTCGCTCTCGGTTCTCCGTCAAAATCGCTTCAGTCAGCAGGGTTTGAACATTGATATTGGTTTGCATTAGCGCCGCCAAATGGCTCGGTAGTCTGCCCGCTTTAATCGGTTGCACACCATTTGCATCCACCAGGCACGCCACCTCGACACAACAGCCATGAGGCAAGTTATCAATTAAAGCTTCGTTCTTAACATTGCCGTAAATAACACTCGGTGTGCCCGTCCAAATCGAGTTCATAATGGTACTGGCGTACTCATGAGACTCTTTCACACTAATTTGGTCAGCATCTTTAAAGGCTTGTAGGTCTTTTTTCCAATCGGCAATTTGCTCGACGCAGCGCTTAGGATATTCATCCAATGGCACTTTATAGCGTTCTATTAAATCTGGGCGATTCGGCTTGATAAAATAAGGGGTGTATTCAGAAAAATGTTCCGACGATTCCGTCACGAAGTAACCGAGCTTTTTGAACATTTCATAGCGAACTAAGTTGGTACAACGTCCCGCGTGGTGTTGCCCTGGTTTGGGAGCTTTCCCGCTCTCAAAAGCGTCGAGTAGATCTGGGTAAATATCGACATACTCCCCCTGCTCATTTTTCTTTTCGAGCGTAAGGTAATACGCCATATGATTAATGCCAGCACAGGTGTAGCGCAAGTCTTGGTAATCTAGGTCTAGATCATGAGCGAGCTCTTCCGCCGTACCTTGAACAGAGTGACACAAACCTACCTGCTTGATCTGCGGGTACTTTTCGTACATTGCCCACGTATTCATCGCCATAGGGTTAACATAATTAAGCATGGTGGCGTTCGGGCAGACCTGAGTCATGTCTTCACACACGTGCCATAAGTGAGGGATAGTTCGGAGTGAACGCATGATCCCACCAGGCCCTAATGTATCGGCAATGGTCTGCTCCAATCCGTGGCGTTTACACACTTCAAAATCGGTCACAGTACATGGCTCATAGCCGCCAATTTGGAAAGCGATCACCACAAAGTCAGCATCTTGCAGCGCTTCTTTTTGGTTTAAGTGGCAGCTGATTGAGCCTGTAGCTCCCGCCGATTCCATCAACTTGCTGACCACTAAATGTGACTCTTCTAAACGCTGCTCATCGATATCCATAAGTGCAACGTGTGCGTCTTTCAATGCCGATTTATGAAATACATCGCCAAGAATATTTTTGACAAAAATCGTCGAACCAGCACCGATAAAGGTAATTTTTGGGCATTTCATTAGTGAATCCTTTTCTATCAATCAAACTCATTTCGATAGATACAAGTTACACCCACGTCATTCCTGTTAGCGTCTCGCTAAATCACAGCACTGTCCTGTTTCCTCACATTTAAAATCCACCGATAAAAAATATGAGGAAACAGGATACATATCTGCAAATTCAGGAGGAAATAGCGGTCAAATCATAAGCCACCGTTATCATAAACAGTGCGTTAGTTCCGTTACTGACAATCCTGCCAACTGACTTGCTCGTCCTATGACTGACATCTGAGTTTCATAACCACAAATTTGATAGAAAGAGTCAACTCACAACTTCCCAAGGAACCGCCATGCCGACAGATTCTCAAGATGCTCTCTCCGTTGTGACGCAAGAAAATTACTCTCCAGAAAGTGTCTGTGTGAGCCCTCTCTCACTCTACTCGTCGTATGAAAAAATCGATATCGAGCTCAGAGCGCCTCATGAAATGCCCGGCTACCACTGGCATGGACAAGTTGAGGTGAACATCCCTTTTGGTGACGATGTCGAATACATAGTGAATGGCAATCCAATCGTGGTAAAAGATGGAGCGATTGGCTTGTTTTGGGCATCGGTGCCCCATCGACTTACCGATCCGGGAAAGAGCCACAACATGGGGATCATCAACATTCCGATTCATCATTTCATGTCTTGGCCGTTAAACCGAGAGCTAGTCAATCAGATCACCCATGGCGCAGTTCTACAGTCGAATTCATGCTCTCTGATCAGCGAATTTGAGTTGGCACGTTGGACCGAGGAAATGAGCCACCCTTCAGAAAGCCGACAACAATTGGCAGCCGATGAAATAGGATTAATGCTAAAACGAGTCTGCCTGGATGGCTGGCAGCAGCTTTGTACTAACCGAATGGAAAAGTCGTCGAAAAATGGAGTATCTAAGCATTCACAGTTTTACGTAAGCCAAATGTTGGAATACATCGCGACGCACCACGATACTCCGCTTACAGCGAAACAAATTGCCGAACACGTTGGGCTAAACGCGAACTATGCGATGGGCATTTTCCAACGCACCATGCAGCTCACCATCAAACAGTACATCACTGCAATGCGAGTTAACCACGCGCGCGCTTTACTGAGCGATACCGAGCGAACCATTTTAGATATTTCTTTGACCGTAGGTTTTAACTCAAGCAGCCGATTTTATGAAACCTTCCAAACCTATTTGGGCGTCACTCCTACCCAATATCGAAAGCTCAGCCGCGAAGATCACCGTTGGGGTTTAAAAGGCAGTAGTCCTGTTCACCAATTAGAGAAAGGGGCATGTGACGGCAAGAGGCCTGTAGGGGTAGCAAGGCAGAGTTCATAGTATGTCGAACCAAACGTAAAAAGCCCGTAAAACAATTAGCCACCCTAAGGTGGCTAATTGGATTTTAGAAAAGAACTGAGTGGGAGGCTTAAAACTTCTCCAAAGCCAGTTGCGACAGTGCGCTTTGTGCCTGCAGTTTAGATTGGCTCGCGTACTCGTCACCTAAACCCATACCATGAACGGGCACGACCGACACATCTTCAATACCAACAAAGTTCAAAACATGAGTTAAATACGGTACTTGGAAGTCCATTTGCTTTGCTGGCTCTTGAGTGAAATCACCACCAGCTGTCGCAATGATCAGCGCTTGCTTATCTTTGAGTAAACCTTCAGGGCCAGTTTCATGATATTTGAAGGTCAAACCAATACGGCAAATCTGATCAAGATAAGACTTCAGTAAAGTCGTGACACCAAAGTTATGCATTGGCGATGCAACGACGATGATATCTGCAGACTGCAACTCTTCAATGTATTGCAATGAAGGGCTCACCACCGCCACTTGCTCATCCGTTAGCTGATCCGCTGGTGTGTAGAACGCATTAAAGATTTCGGTATCGTAAATTGGCGCAGGTGTCTGTGCCAAATCACGTACCACAAACTCATACTGCTCGTCTTTGTTTGCAAACTGATCCATGAAGTAGTTAGCCATGTCATTTGAAACAGAGTATTCAGCGCCTGGGCTCGATTTGATGATCAGTACTTTTTTGCTTGATGTAGTCATGGGCTTTCCTTTCATGAGAACTGGGTGAACAAACTATGGTTAAGATCGATGATTCGATGCTTAACTCTTGCTCTCATTATTAAGCAAAGTTACATTGTTGATAATACGCACTTTTCGAAATTAACTGTTTCAAATGGTGAACAATGGACACTCAGCTCATCTACTACTTCGTCAACATCGTGAAATTTGGCAGCTTTACTAAAGCCGCTGAAGCGCTCAAAGTTCCCAAGTCATCCGTCAGTAAAGCGCTCACTAAACTCGAACAAACAACGGGAACAAAGCTATTGATCCGCTCCACTCGTAAGCAGCATTTAACCGATGCTGGGCGAACGTTCTACGAAGCGTGTATCGGCCCAATTCAAGCTATGGAGGAAGCCGAAAAGTTACTCCACGGTCAAGACGATTTGATTTCCGGTACCATTAAAATCACCGTACCAGAAGACTTCGAGCTATTTTTGCTCTCTTCCTGCATCCAATCGCTTTGCTGCCAATACCCCGACTTAAAGTTCATCATCAATAGCACCAATCAAATGGTCGACTTAGTCGGTGAAGGCTACGATTTCGCCATACGCATTGGTCCGCTAGAAGAAAGCAATTTGAGAGTCCGAAACATCGCGTACATCAAACCGATTACCGTTGTGTCTCACGCTTACTACGACTCGATAGAACTCAACCACCCTAGCGACTTACAAAATGTGCGCTGCATTGGGCTGACCACAAATAAGCCTTATCAGACGTGGAACCTGACTAAAGGCGATGACACCGTTGTCGTCAAAACGCCACTTGTGGTTGAAACCAATCAGATAACCAGCGTTCATAAACTCACGCTTTCCGGGGCAGGCGTGTCCGCATTACCGCCTTTCTTGTGTGAAAAAGAACTCGCCTCTGGCGACTTAGTTCAGGTGTTAGCAGATTGGGAGTATCAGGATGTGCCTGTATCGCTCATCTCGCCACTATCCACCATCAATTCGGCGCGCTTAACCGTAGTCAGCGATGCGATTGTGGATGCACTAAGACAAGCGCTGTTCTAGCCTGCCGTATAAAACTCCAAAGTGCTCATACAAAAATAGGAGGCCGAAGCCTCCTATTTTCCAATCATTCAGCGATTACACCAAACGACTATTGAGTGGACGAATTGTCTCTATTTTTATCCGCTGTTTTTTCTTCAGCTGGATATGACAAAGCTCCAAAACCAAGCCAAATGCCATCGCAAAATAGATGTACCCTTTGTTAACGTGAATCGCGAAACCTTCCGCCATTAACAAACCACCAAGCAATACTAAGAACAGTAATGCTAGCGTTTTAAAGCCTGGATAATGAGTGACCAAGTTGTTGATCTTCTCTGCCGTTAACACCATCACTATCGCCGATGAAATGATTGCTGCGACCATGATAGGAATATCGTTGGTCAAGCCGACAGCTGTGATCACCGAGTCCATCGAGAACACCGCATCCACCGCAACGATTTGCAACAATACCACCGCTAACCCTGTTCTCACATGAGTTGAGTGACCGTGCTCAGTGTGCATTAGCCACGCCCAAAGCTCGTGTAAGCTTTTCAACAATAGGAAAGCACCACCAGCAATCATGATAAGATCACGTCCAGTGAATGACCAACTAGCGATATTCAATAAAGGTTGCGTTAACGACATCAACCAAGAAATTGAGAACACCAATGCTATTCGTGCAACCACCGCTAGGCCGATACCCAAATTACGAGCAAGCTTGCGTTGATGTGGCGGCAGTCGTTCACACAGAACAGAAATAAACACGACGTTATCTACGCCAAGTATCACCTCAAGCGCAAACAATGTGGCAAATATTGCCCAGGTTTCAGGTTGTAGAAAGAGTTCAATCATAGGGTCACCTCCGAGAAAAGGAAGTGCGGGAAGTTTTTCAGCCGACTAAAGGGGTCGTCCATTCAATTTAATGCCTCTGTTACTTAGGAAGCGCAAGTAAATCACCAAATCAAAGTTTCAGCAATCACCCAATTGTCAGCGTTGTGTAAAGCTTTATTGCGTCTAAATGCCCTTAACATCGCCGAACTTGCCCCTAAGAACCAAGGTTAATCTTTTATGAAGGCTCTTGCGGCACTTCTGACAACTTATCCCATAACTGCTGTGCTACTGGGCCATGTTTCGCATTTCGATTGCGAAACATATGCAGATCTCCTGTCGAGCGAACCGGGATCCCCTCAACATTTACTGGCACCAACAACCCTTGCTGTAATTCTCGCTCTATCAAATGTTCAGGCAATCCGCCCCAACCAAAGCCAGCAACAATGAGATCTTTCTTTGTTGGAAAATCATTGACACTCCATGACTCCCGATTCGAAGTTGTATAGAAAGAAGCCTTCTCCGATTGCTTAGCACTGTCTCGCGTCACTATTTGGTCGTAATCCGCCACTTCTTCTAGGCTAATGAGCTGCTCTGGTGGGCGGTTAAAATAGTTCGGAGCCGCGACATTAATCACCGTAACTTGCGAAACGGGGAATCTTTCATGGTGAAGGCTCAAACCCATTTCAGGACCAAAAGCGAGATCCGCTTCTTCATTGTTGATCCGCTCAACCACACCGTTTAAAGACTCCGTATAAACCTTAAATTGAGTATTGGGAAAGCGATCGATGATGGGTTTTATCTTGGCAAGTAATGGCGGCAAGTGGAACACAATACTCACAACAATGGTAAAGGTCGGCTCTATACCTTTGGTAAGCTGCTGACCGATTTTATCGAGACGATTGAAGTGATCCATCGTTAGTCGGGCATTGTGATAAAAGGCTTGGCCTGCCTCCGTCAATGATGGGCGATATTCATCTCGGTTGAACAACACCACCTCATAACGTTCCTCTAGAGCTTTGATTGAAGCGCTCACCGCCGCCTGCGTTTTAAAAATGGTTTTCGCGCCTTTGCGAAAACTGCCCTGCTCGGCAACGGCTAAAAACGCTTTTAACTGTTCATTGGTCATCTCACTTTCCTTGCTTATCCACTCGCTAACCAGATAGCTCACTAGTTACCTAAGCATGATAACTAAAACCTATCATTTTGACAGAATCATTTCGTTATCTTTCTATTGTTTGATTCTCTATCTTGTAATGACTGAGTGAGCGAACCGAGTTCGCGACACATCCTTTTACGAAATGAGACAGTAATATGTTGAAAAGTATCTTAATTACAGGCGCGAACGCAGGTTTAGGAAGAGAATCAGCTCGCCAGTTAGCATTGGTCGATGGCACTGAAAAGATCTACCTTGGCTGTCGAAACTTAGACAAAGCCAAGGCAGCCAAGCACGCATTGGAGCAAGAAACAGGCAAAAACATCTTTGAAATTCTGATTATCGATGTCGCCAATACCGAATCAGTGAAAGCCGCAGTGTCCGCACTTAAAGAGCCTGTTGAAGGGCTAGTCATGAACGCAGGCGGTGCTGGCGGTAAGGAGTTTAACCAAAAGACCTCTGATGGCGTGATTCAGCAATTTGCGGTCAATGTTCTCGGCCATGTGGTACTGACTGAAGAACTCCTTAAAGCCAACAAACTCACAAAAGTCGCCGTCTACGCCGGATCAGAAGCCGCTCGCGGCGTCAAAGAAATGGGCATGGAAACGCCCAATCTGAAAACCTCATCGATCGATGAATTCGCCTCCATTTGTGACGGTTCATTCTTCGGTGAAGTTGCCGATTCACAAATTCCGTATGGCCCAACCAAATACATGGGCGCGCTATGGATGTCATCGATCGCTCGCCAATATCCAGAAATTCGATTTGTCACCATGAGTCCCGGTGGAACCAAGGGCACTCAAGCATTAGAAAGCCTACCAACGGTCAAAAAATGGATGTTCCAAGGCATGCTGCAAATGATGTCTTGGTTCGGCAAAGTGCACAAAGTAGAGGTAGGAGCGAAAAGGTTCGTCAACGCTTTGCTTGATGACTCCTATAAAAGCGGCGTGTTTTACGGAAGTAAATCTGGCATCTCAGGTCCGCTTATTGAGCAGAGCACCTTGTTCCCTGCTCTCGATAACGCTGAGTTTCAAGACAATGCTAACCAAGCGATCCACCGGTTCATCCACTAACCAGATCCTATTTAGATTAACAAAGAGAGGAATTTATTATGCCAGCTTACATGTTAACTTTTGTCCGTATTCACGACCATGAAGCTCATCAGCGTGATTACCTAATCAAAGCTCACGCCATTTTGGAAAAACATGGCGGCAAAGCGCTCGCCGTCACGGACGATGTTGATGTCCATGAAGGCAATATGCCTCAAGGGCGCGTGATATTAGTGGAGTTTCCATCGAAGCAACATGCTGAAGCCTTTTACACCGATCCTGACTACCAACCACTGAAACAGTTAAGATCGACGCTATTGGACGCTGACATGGCTATTTTTGATGCGATTAACGCAGGTCAATCGTTATAAGATTCGTAAGCCACAAACTCAGCATCAAGATACTCCGTTTGAGATTGGCCAAATCATTTCTCAAACGGAGCTGTCACTTTGTGCTCTATTCTATAGGCTAAGCTGCAATACCTTGCTCACGAATACGCTTCACATTCAGGTTCATTAAATGGCGTAAGCCATAGCGAAACAGTACTTTCTTGACTCCCGATAAGTTACTGCCATATTCCTGATAGAAGCTATCAGGTTGCTCGTAAACCCCATAGTCATCTGCAATACCGTCACTTTGAATGTAAGTATCCTGTCCGTTCCAATCAATTTGCGGCTTCTTCAAGCATTTGGTCGCAATACCGTAGCCAGAAAACGCTTCACTGCTGTCTGCAAAACGAGCCTGTACCTGCTTAAGGTATGACCTATCAATGATATAGCCTTCTAGGTTGACCCAAGCTTCGTTGACATACACTTCGACCCAACTGTGAATAATACGCTCAGGCGCAATCATGAATAAATAGTTAGGGATCGCTCCACGCTGCAATTCGTTATAAATCGTAAAGCCGTGGAAACGTGTCGCCACTCCGACCGCTCTTAAAAGCGCCATTAGCAATGTGCCTTTGGTATTACACTGACCATAGCCATCTTGTAGAACCTGGCTCGCGGGTAAGCGATCATCGGCGTTGTAACCGAATTGGATATCATCACGAACAAAGGTGTAAATTGCGCCAACCGCATCGTACGGTGAAAGTGTGTACCAGTCTTTGGTCGTCACTAGTTGTTGGATACTTGGATGTTCAAAATCCAGCATAGGTGTGGTGCTAAGAAATTCGTTTAATTGAGTCGTCATGGGCGTGCTCCTTTTCGTTGATATAAGGAGGATACCGCCCCGCTATCGAGATAAATTGAATAAACTGGCTAATATGAGCAACTAAACTTTTTCGAAATTAATGTGGCCTAAAAATAGCATTGGCTTGGCGTATCGTCATGCCGAAAGTCTTACGAAAAGTCCGGCTAAGATGAGCGCTGTCGGAAAAACCCGCCATATGCGCCGCTTCCGTTGCTGACATACCGGAAAAAATCGCTCTGACAGCACACAGTATTCGACACCACAGTAAATAAGGCCGCCACGGCACCCCAACCTGATCACTAAACACATGCAGAAAGCGGCTTTCTGATAGAGCCAAACTTTCTGCCACTTCAGCCGCTCGCCACTGATTCGGTTTGATACACTCCCCACCTAAACACTGCTGCAACTCAGCTAATAATGTTTGAATGCGCTTATCTTGCACTTGGCTTTGATTGACCAGTTCGAACTGCTGGACAATGCCCATGGTATTGAGAAGCGGAGCAAGTAATTGAGAAAGCTCTTCGCCACACTCCATCGTTGGAGAAGAGAAAAGCGGTATATCGAGCGCCATAAAAGTCTGTTCAGACAGATGCTGTTCAAGTTCACCACCAAGGACGCTTGTCGGCTCAACCAATAAGATCCAACCTTGTTCCATGTTCAGTTGATGCTCAACATTAGAGCCAATGATCAAAGGCGCGTTGATCCGTTCTCCATCCAAAATGCATTGCGTTCCTTGCAAAGGCCACGCGAGTTGAATGGCGTGGTGCCGATGGGCATCGGCATCAATGGAAGCCCCATAAATAATCACTAACCCCGGTTTAATCCATACCTTAGATTGCATCTCGTCCCTTAAATTTACTCACCACGACTCATTCACGTTATTGCCTGCACTCCATTTATTGTAATCGAAGTCATACTTGGCCTAAATGTTGTCGTTTTTATTCAATACCCTCGCCCCGCCTTTCTCTATTCTTGCTCCCACAACGCGGCAGTGGGCTTTCCATATTCGCATCGTTTATTAGGTAATTGAAGCAATGTTAGAAATCAAAAAACTAGAGGCAACAAGCGTTCTTAGCACACTAAAAGCCGAATATTTTTCACACACCACCGATCCATTAGACGGCATGTGGCACTTTGGGTTTGCCCCAATGGCCCAACATTTTGGGTTTTACGAACACGACCAGTTGGTGGGTTTTTGCTGTATTAATAGCGATGATTATCTGCTGCAATATTACCTGTCACCACACGCAATGACATCGGCAGACGAACTGTTTGCATTGATAGCTCAAGATAACAGTAACGTGATTGGTACTATCAATGGCGCTTTTGTAAGCACATGCGACCCCAAATTTCTGTCGATGTGCTTAGACAACAGCACATCAATTAAGGTTAACGCTCTAATGTACTGCGGCATTCATAAAGCTGCTTCGAAACCTGCAAACATCTCACTGACAGAGGCATTCGAAGATCAGATCCATACCTTTGTTGAATTTGCAGCCCATGCGATTGGGGCACCTAAAGAATGGCTAACGAGTTACTTTGGCAACTTAATCGCAAGGCGCGAATTGTTTGGTTACTGGGAAAAAGGTCAGCTCGTCGCGAGCGGTGAATGCAGAAAGTTTGATGAACACCAAACCGAGTTCGCAGACCTAGGCATGATTGTATCGCCTGATTATCGTGGGCAAGGAGTCGCAACAGAAGTTTTGCGAGCGCTTATCCTACTCGCTAGTTCTCAGGGCTTAACCCCAATGTGTTCAACAGAGAAAACCAACATTCCAGCACAGAAAGCGATAGCGAAAGCTGATTTACTCACTCACCATCGCTTACTTCAAGTAGAGTTTAAGTAAGTACACAGGCCTTTTCATCCTTCTAGCGTATGCTTTTGGTAATATGTCATAAGGTTAGAGAGTCGGGGAACATCATGCTCCATTGGATTATTCCATCATCCAGCAAGCTGAGTCACTTAATTGAGTGTTTTTGGTTTATTGAGAAAGCGTCAGGGTCGGGGGAAAGCTTCCCAAAGCTAAATCCAGATCCTTGTGCACATCTAATTTTTGCGCCGAGCTCTGAACCTTATGCTTACACATGTGATACACATTCTGAGTCTGGATTAGGCAGCCATTATTTATATGCGCACCAGAAAACCTTTGAGTTAAACCATTCAAAGCCTTTCACTCATTTAGGGGTAAAGTTCAAAGTGGGTGTGCCTTATACCTTAGCAGTAAGTGAAAACAATGAAGTGACATTAGATCGCGCTATTCAATTAAATATCAGCGAGTTATTGAACCTTTCAGACGCGAATCTAAACGACTTGTTAGCATCAGCAAGGCATCGCCCTGAAGATTGCATCGCGCAGTTGGAAACCCTGCTCTCTCCTTGGTTCGAACAAGCTAAAGGTGATCAGCATAGTCAGTTAACCAACAAGGTTGTCGATGAATTACAACGTTCGGTAATTTCAGATCTGGCTGACAAGCTTCACTGCTCACAACGCACCATTGAGCGAAGTTTTCGCCGTGTTACTGGACTAACGTTAAAGCAGTACCAAGCCATGACCAAGCTTGAGAAGATGCTGGAATATCTTCATCAAAAGCAGTCAGAACAAATCGACTGGGTAGATGTTGCCTTCGAATTCGGCTTCAGCGACCAACCGCATTTGATCCGATACTTAAAACAACAAATCGGTACCACCCCGACTCAGTATGTTTCTGAGCGAGGCTTTACTATCGATATCTACGGTAGCGTTAGCTCATCGTAAGCCTTAATGAGTAAGCTCAACATGATTAGAAAAATGCAAGATTCGGAGCTCAATACCATAGTGTCACTTTGGTATCACGCATCAGTGCAAGCCCACAGCTTTATCGATGAAACATTCTGGCGAAACCAAATGACGCCAATGAAAGAACTCTACCTACCAAACAGTGAAACTTACGTTTATGAAGAAAACGGTAATATCCTAGGCTTTATTTCTTACTATCAAGGTTTTATTCCAGCTCTATTTGTTTCTCCTACCGAACAGTCTCAAGGTATTGGAGGCCAGCTATTAGCATTTTTAAAGGCTCAACATAAACAACTCAAACTTACCGTTTATGCTCGAAACCATGGAGCGCAGCGCTTTTATTTTGCTCAGGGTTTTACGGAAAGTGACCGAAAGCCATGCGAACATACTGGTCATGAAGAGGTATTGATGAAATGGTGTCAGGAAGCACTTTAACCATATCCATGCACACTTTTATTTGATAACAGTTGATTAAGCTGAAGTCAGCTTCAACTGGCGCCATAAACGGCCATCAATAGCCGAGAGTCCTAAAGCAATCAAACCCATCCCGACCAAATGGATAGTTTCTAGTGACTCATTCAAAAATAACCACCCTAAAAGAATCGCGGAAACTGGGACCAGTAAAGTCACTAGAAGCACGTTCGTAGCCCCTGCTAGCTCCAAAATTTTAAAATAAAGTACATACGCCGCTGCAGTAGATACCACAGCCAACCCCACTATTGCTCCCCATGTTTCTATATTGACTGAGCTGATATCAATAGCCCCATCTACAAAGAACGTTATTGGAAGCAAAATCAGAGTTGAAGCCGTTACCTGCCCTGCAGCGGTAACCAAAGGATTTACTCCCAGAGACTTAAACCTTCGACCATAAACCCCTGAAAACGCATAAGAGATAGCGGCGAATATAATCGCGAGTTGGGCCATTAAGCTGCTGTTACCACCTAACGCAGGCACTCCTATCATTACGACAACGCCTGTAAAACCAAGGATAACGCCGACAAGTTTCAATGGCGTTGGCTTCTCATCTGGTAAAAGAATACCTGCAACCACAACCGCAAAAATTGGAGTAGCTGCATTTAAAATAGAGGCGACCCCTGAGGCTATCTGCGTTTGTCCCCAAACAATCATCACAAAAGGAATAACATTGTTAAGCAGCCCCATCCCCAAAAATGCTAACCAAACTTTTGTCTCTTTCGGTGGACGTAACCCCAAAGCAGCGACAGCGCCCCACAAAACCAGCGCAGCGATACCTACTCGTAGGGTAACAATGGTTAAAGGAGGAGGAGAGTGGACTGCAACCCCTACGAAAAAGAATGATCCCCCCCATAATACCGAGAGCAAGATTAACATTGCCCAAACCTTGGTACTCATAGTGTGATTGATGGTAGCAGTCATGTGATTCACCCGTTTAGCGATAAGTAATGAAATAGTAGCGACCGCCACCTAATAGAAACATCCGTTTCTTGCGCCATATTTAAAGTTATCGATTCAAGCATCTAAAATAATTAGTCAGCAAGAATCAGATGTTATTGTAGAAGATGATGTGATGAAGTATTAACCATATCAATAAAAGAGAGATTTCTGCCATGCCTAAGTTATCTGAAACTGAAATGGACTCTGCTGTTACTCGCAGAGACGCCTCATTTGATGGGCAGTTTTACTATGGTGTCATTACGACAGGAGTTTTCTGCCAGCCATCTTGCTCAACAAAAGCAGCCAAGCCGGAAAATCTTAGATTTTTCTTTCATACAGAATCCGCAATGGCTGCAGGCTTTCGCCCATGCAAGCGCTGCTGCCCGCTAAGAATCAATGACAGAATCGACAAACTTATCGAAATCGCTCGCTATATCGAAGTGCATGCAGACGAGAAACTGACGTTGACCCAATTGGGCAATATTGCCAATTTGTCTTCTTCTCGACTACAAAGGCAATTTAAAGAAACGTTTGGTGTATCTCCGAAACACTTTCATGATGCCGTCAGAATGCGAAAGTTTAAGCGTAGTTTGAAAGATGGAAGTGGAATTACCGATGCCATTTACTCATCTGGATTTGGCTCACTAAGCCGCGTATATGGCGAAACGACGCGAAGCATTGGCATGTCACCGAAGGCCTATCGGGCGGGTGGTCAGGGAGAGATTATACATTACGCGTGTAGACAGACTGCATTGGGACAGATGGTCATGGCGGCCACTGAAAAAGGCGTATGTTCTGTCCAGTTTGGCGAGACACGAGAATCCCTTGTGGCTTTACTAGTTGAAGAGTTCCCAAAGGCACAACTGATCCTTTCTCAGGCACAAAATGCCCCCGAGCTTGATAACTGGATGAGCGCACTCGACAATCATATTTCTCATGGCGCCCCTAAACCACAGGTGCCATTAGATATCAAAGGGACCGCATTTCAAATTAAGGTCTGGAAGTTCCTGATAAGTATCAACGAGGGAGAGGTCATGAGCTACGGTGAAGTAGCAGCACAAATAGATAGCCCGAAAGCAGTCCGAGCAGTTGGCACCGCTTGCGGAAAAAACCGTATTAGCATCCTCATACCTTGTCATCGAGTCTTACGGAGCAATGGCGATTTAGGGGGCTACAGGTGGGGGCTAGAACGAAAAAAAACTCTTCTCGATATGGAAAAGAAAACACGCTAAATGATACTTTGGCTTCTTAGTGGCCAGCAGATTATCAAACGTACTTTGAAGGCTGCATCTCAATTAGCTCAAGACAGTGTTAAAACAATCAGATTGATAGTAACGGAGATTAAGTAATGTATGAGTTTTTAGTTGGACTAGAAGTGTCAGACAACGATATCTATGCCGATTACCGTGCAGCCATGAAACCTATTCTGACTTCGTATGGCGGCAAGTTTGGGTTCGATTTCATCGTTTCCGAAGTTTTACGTTCTGAAGTCGATGCTCCTATCAATCGAGTTTTTACAATTAACTTCCCAGATCAAGCAACAGCAGAAAGCTTCTTTTCAGATGACCAATATTTAAAAGTTAAAACTCAGTACTTTGACGCCTCTGTTGTTCATACAACGATCATTTCTAGTTATAACAAACAACCTTAATCATCCCTTTCAACAAACTGCAACACTAAGCACTTCCAGTATTGAAGGTTCACGAGGCAAGGGGCCATTTTATTTGGCAGTATGACTAGCGGCTCAACAGGGGCACGTAATGAGTAAATTTCCATACAGCTAAAAACCATTACAAGTCATTGTTTATATTAATGTTAATAGGTTTTTCGTGGTTGTTTTATGAATTCAATAAGGGATAATCTCGACTTTATATCTCTATATGGATTATTGATACTGTGAAACTGAAAAAGCTAACCCCACTACTGATGCTACTCTTCGCATCGGCTCATACTCAAGCTCAAGATATTGTCGAACTTATTGGCCCCTACAATGTAACTGCTGAACAAGCACAAAGTTCAGTGGTTCATTTCTATTTGCCCTCAGGCAGCATTGGAGTAGTTGGCCTGACTGGAGGGGATGAATTTGCTGAAGCTGAAACTCCGAGTGGTATTTTTGACGATATATCAGAGAATAAAAAAACGCTCTTTCTTAGAACACAATTAAGCGAAGGTGACTCAGTTACAGCCGGAATCAGCACTAAATGCGGACTTAGCTTATCTGTAGTCATTCATACCATCGCCAAGAGCACGAATGAAGGCACGATTAAGCCTAAACTATCGATTAATACCGCAAGTAGCTGTTCTTAAAAGCGCGAACTTCATATGGCACCCTAGCGTCAACGGTATACTTTGGCGCTATATTTTCTTTTCTATCTAGATTTCCCCCTTTCCAACACAACGCCAGCCCTGACTTTCCTGACCACTTTCAATCAAAACCTTCAACCAGGAATTGTTCCGAATTCACATTACCTTGAGCTTAGTTCCCAAATGGGGCGTTAAATCCTAGATAAAAGAATTAGCACTCTTGTTGGTTATGTCTAAGCTTTACTCTGAATATTGAATGTTATTTCATCGAAACCTATTGACTTAACACATAACAAAACAGTCAAGCTGAAAGCCAAAACATAGAGTTTTGATTTCGTATGGTTCAGTGTTGTGGGCATAGTGTTTTAGGTTCAGACGAACGCTATCAAGACTTATTAGCGAACCATTCCCTTACCCGGCTACAAGGAACTCAACTATGAAGTCTATTGTTTTTGAAGCGCAGAAACCGCTTAAAGATAGCTATGCGAAAGATCCTAGCTTGGCTATGGTGACCGACCACGCCATCACTTCCGGTGACAGTGTTGTAGATCCTTACCATTCCATCGTTCAACCTATGGATGGCTGTGGGGTATCGATACCCGTTGGGGTTCATGCAGCTGTCGGAGGAAAGCACGACGCCCCAACACCAGGAGATATCCTATGCGCAGCCTTAGCGGCTTGCCAAGATTCATCTATCCGAATGGTCGCTAACTTAATGGGCATTGAATTGATCGAATTAGAAGTAACGGTGAAAGCTGTGGCGGATGTCCGAGGAACTCTGATGATGGATAAGTTAGTTCCGGTAGGATTTCAAAAAATGACCTGTGATGTAAAAATGAAGGTAAAAGACGGAACGGATGCGAAACAATTAGAGCGGCTTCAGTCAGCGGCAAAAGCATGCTGCGTCGTTCAACAAACACTTAAATCGCCCCCACCAGTCGAGACAAACTTTATCTCCTAACGCACACACGCTATGGAGTTAACGATGAAGCTGTCTTTGAACAGTGTGAGAGTACAGCCCTAGGCTTAGAACGCTATTAGCGTTGCTCACCACGCTTATCGACGTCAGTAATGACCAACATCATCACGTTCATTTTTGGTTATTGTCCCCCCTTTCAAACTGCACTGCTGCTGTTTGCGTACTCTCCAACTTCCTATCAGAACCATTCATAAAACCAACCGTAAGAGAGAGACTAATAAGCTACTAAAATATCAGATATAACTCCTTACAAAACGAAGCGAATAAGACAACATTTCCAAGAGTTTTGATTACTTTTTCCACCCCATGGATGAAACAATTACGCATAAGCAGCAATGTCAGTCCCTGTTTTTGCTTTTTCTTTTAAGCGACCTGCTGTTACTACTCAACTAACACTCACAACGTTACGAGGCTTTCCATGAAAAAACACCTATTAATCGCAGCATCGCTTTTCACGTCACACGCCACTTTTGCAAATCAACCGATTGAGTTAGGCATGTGGAACAACGTCAACCCTGATACTCAAGGTGTCACTCGTTTGAAAATAGAGGAAAACAATGACACTCATATCATTCAAGCATGGGGGAGCTGCTCACCGGTCGATTGCGAGTGGGAACCGACAACATTGCATTTTCTATCAACCCCACCAAGTCCAACACTTATTGGTGAGGCTATTGCGCGTTGGGATAATGACTTTTCGAAGCGAACATTTGTGTTTAAGCCTGAGGGAGAAAAGTTAATCGTCGAATCTTATGTCGTATTTACGGATGACTCAGATCGCCGCCCATACAAGCAAACGGCAATTTTCATGCGCCGATAAAACGCAAAAAAGAGCCACTAAAAAGTGGCTCTTTTCTTAATCAGTAAGCAGTCTAGATAGGTTTATGCTGTGAACAAAACGTCAGGTAAAGCCTACACTCCGAACCTCCTAATATCATTCCCTCAGCGCTTATGCCGTCGAGATTCTTGTTGCGGTATACTTTGAATTCGCCAATGCACTGGGTATCTCGAAAAGAACGTGTACGCGATCACTTCTGAATACGAAAACTTTCCTGTCACAAACATGAAGAAAGAAAAAACAAACGCAACAATAACAGCTCCGCAATAGGCACAAAGCATACCCGCGGAAAGCATTAGGGCTGCAGCTCCTAGTTTCATCACTCCGCTTTCAACTTGATGATCCAAAGGGATATGCCCATAAAGACCAAACAACAACAGAAACTCTTCCAAATAGTAACAATAAAATATACTACCTAAGGAAGCCCCACAAACCGCCACATACCCTGTAATTCGCTGATATTTTATCGGCAACTGCCTATATTCTTTTATTTGATTTATTAAATACTTAAGCACAATTCAAACCTCCATGACAGTATTCTTAAAATCGAAAACCATGAGCACACAAGGGATCGATCTACACCGACGCAGAGTATTCTTAAGTTAAACAAACGGAGCAATATCTCTCAGGTAAAAGTCCAAGCATTATGGAAAGCCTGAGAGGCATGACAAAAAAGAACAGCAATAAGGATAAGTATTTACAGGCTGGCGTAAGAAGAATCGTGTCTACTATTCGACGACGTACCCCCCCCAACTACGTTATTCATACATAAAAAAAGAGCCACTCGAAAGTGGCTCTTTTTATTAATCAGTAAACAACCTAAATAGGTTTACACTGTAAATGAAAGCTTAGTCTAGCTCGACCAGCTGCTTTTCAAACTCTTTGTGTTGAGCTTGAACAGCCTCTTCTGGTTCACCAGTAATTAGGCTCACAACTACAATAGCAATTGTAGAGAAGATGATTCCCGGTACGATTTCGTACACATCGAACCAACCGCCAGTGAACTGTTTCCAAAGTACGATCGTCACACCACCGATAACGATACCTGCTAGCGCGCCATTACGGTTCATACGAGACCAGTACAGGCTAAGAACAATTGCAGGACCAAACGCAGCACCAAAACCAGCCCATGCATAAGATACTAAGCTTAGAACTGAGCTATCTGGAGTCATTGCTAGGAATAGTGCTACCAATGAAATACCGATTACTGCAATACGACCAACACGAACGATGTCGTCTGACGTTGCGTCTTTCTTCAGTACTTGCTTGTACAGATCTTCTGCAAGTGCAGATGAAGATACAAGTAGTTGTGAATCGGCAGTACTCATGATTGCTGCCAAGATTGCTGCCAGTAGAATACCTGCAATTACTGGGTGGAACATTGCGTTAACCAATAACATGAAGATCTTTTCACCGTCGTCTAGCGCTGCTGAGCCAGAGTTCGTTACGTAGATAAGACCCACAAGACCAACCAGCATTGCACCTACCATTGAAAGCGCAGTCCAAACTACCGCAATGCGGCGTGCTGTTGTTAAGTCAGCGTTAGTACGAGTTGCTTTAAAACGTGCAAGGATATGTGGTTGACCAAAGTAACCAAGACCCCATGCTGCTAGCGAGATGATCGCAATGGCAGACAAAGGCTCGCCTTTCGCATCATTCCATAGCGTTAGTAGCTCTGGGTTGATAGCAGAAAGATCACTAGATAGCTGGCCAAGCCCGCCATTCATTGCAGCGATTGGCACGATAAGTAGTGCTGCAGACATTAGTAGACCTTGAACTAAATCCGTCCAAGATACCGCTAAGAAACCACCAAATAATGTATAAGATACGACACAGACCGTACCAATGATTACCGCTGTTGTGTAATCAAGGCCGAATACCGTTTCAAACAACTTACCACCTGCTACCAAGCCTGAGCTTGTGTAGAAAAGGAAGAATAACAGAATGAAAAAGGCTGAAATTGTTTGAATCATCTTCGATGTATCATTAAAACGACGAGATAGGAACTCAGGTAGTGTTAATGCATTAGTCGTGATGCTGTATGTACGTAGGCGTTTAGCACTGATTAACCAGTTAGCCCAAGTACCAACTAATAGGCCACCAGCAAGCCAGAAAGCTTCAAAGCCAGCCGCGTAAGCGTAGCCTGGTAAACCAAGTAGCAACCAGCCACTCATGTCTGAAGCACCAGCAGAAAGTGCCGCAGGCCATGGGCCTAAACTACGTCCACCTAAAAAGTAATCCGTTGAATTAGATGTACGTTTGTAAGCAATAACCCCGATAGCAAGCATCATTATTAGATACGCAATAAACGTAGATGTTATTGCAAAACTGTTTTCTATCATTTGATAGTCCTCATTTTTATAGAACGCCTTCCCTGCTCTATTGAAACCAATAGAGAAACACCAGCTTAAATAACGGTAATTTAAGCTGGCAAACTTTTGAAAGGTTAGTGAGCGTCGTTACCAAGCTCTAGCAAGGTCGCGTTGCCGCCCACAGCTGTTATATTTATAGTTCGCGTTCGCTCGGTAATAAAGCGAAGCGATAGGTGTGAATCATGTGCAACGAGCATTGACACAAGATCCGTTTCTGACACCAAACTCACGATAGCACCGTCGCGTTTGGCAAGTTGCAAGTTGATACTTTGTTCAACTTGAGTGGAGCCGATATAACCCACACTTCTTACATCGCATTCTAGTAACTGCTGAGCTGCATCGTACGACACAACTTGTACTAGATTTGAAGGTAAGTTGGCTTGAGCGGCTGACTTTTCGACGTGGATATTAAGTTCCACGTCATCACTGCAAAGCAGCACGCTATTACCGGCTAACAGCGCAGCAGTAACCATCGCAATGGCGGCCTGCTGAGCTGAAAGTTTGTTGTCACACTCATCTAAAATGATCAGTGCAACGCCTCGGCCTGCTGCGTAAAGCTCATTGGTTTCCCCTGTCGGGCCAACCAATTGATGGCTTTCTTCTAGTAGGTTAGAGGCTTGTTGAATATGAAATGAGCTAACAGGGCCAAGTTCTGGCGCAAACCCTTCCAATTCAGATTTTAAAGAAAGAACGTGATCGCTCTTATGAGCAAACTCGGTCAAATTCCATTGTTCCCACGCAAGCAATGCATCAGAAAAACCTGTCACTTGATGAACCATGATACTGCTCCTTATGCGTTGTCTTGAGTGGTTGATTGTTGTGCCGGTGTGTCAGCAAAGTGCACATTGGTAAAACGGTACAAGTAGTGTGGTCCACCTGCTTTCGGTCCTGTACCTGAAAGCCCTTGGCCGCCAAATGGTTGTACGCCAACCACAGCACCAACTTGGTCGCGGTTGATGTAGCAGTTACCCACGCGAGCATGCTTTTCAATCCAACGGTAAGTCGTTTCGTTACGGCTATGGATACCCATCGTCAGGCCGAAACCAGTTTGGTTAATTTGCTCTACCACGTTACTTAGTTCGCTCGCTTTAAAGCGAACAATATGTAGCACAGGGCCAAACTGTTCTTCTTTCAAGCAGCTAATATCGGTAATTTCGAATGCACTTGGTGGAACGAAATCCCCTTGAGCGCATTCATCAGAAAGCGTTAATTGCGCCACTTTCTTCTGAGTCGCAGTCATGTTTTCTAAGTGCGCTAACAGCTTTTGCTTAGCGTTCGCATCGATAACTGGGCCCACATCCGTTTTGTGCAAATGAGGAATACCAACATGCAACTCATCCATCGCACCTTGAATCAAACCAACGATACGGTCAGCAATGTCTTCTTGAACGAATAGAACACGAAGCGCAGAACAGCGTTGGCCAGCCGAAGCAAAGGCAGAACGAATAACATCACGTACAACTTGCTCTGGCAGAGCCGTACTATCTACGATCATTGCGTTTTGACCACCTGTTTCCGCGATAAACGGGACAGGCTTAGCATCACGACTTGCAAGTGAAACGTTAATACGCTGCGCAGTAGGAGTTGAACCTGTAAATGCCACACCTGCAATCGCGTTATGCGAAGTTAATGCGCTACCGATTTCTGCACCACGACCTGGAAGTAGTTGAATCGTGCCAGTAGGGAAACCTGCTTCATTCATCAACTCGACAGCGCGTGCGGCAATCAAGCTAGTTTGCTCTGCTGGTTTCGCGACAACCGTGTTACCTGCGATTAATGCAGCAGTTACTTGGCCTAAGAAAATCGCCAGTGGGAAGTTCCAAGGGCTGATACAAACAAACACACCGCGACCTTCACGTGAAGATACGCGAGTCACACCATCAAAGCCTTTCAACTCAAATGGACCAAGGTTAGCCGCTTGTTTTGCGTAGTAACGACAGAAATCCACCGCTTCGCGGACTTCATCCACGCTATCGTGAATCGTCTTACCTGCTTCTTGGTGACAAAGCGCGACTAACTCAGCTAAGTTTTCCTCAAGTAGATCTGCTAGCTTCTCTAGTAACAGGCTCTTCTGCTCGATTGGCATCGCTTTCCACGTTGGGTAAGCCGCGTCTGCGTTTTCAATCGCAGCGGAAACATGATCAAGGTTTGCAAACGCTACCTGCCCCACATTAATACGGCGATCGTAAGGCGCTGTTATCGCTTCGACTGAGTGATCTACCTTGATCATGCTTTCGAATAGCGATTCGCCGTTGATCATAGGGCCAGCATTCCAGTTCTTATCTAAGAAGCGGTGAACTTCTTGCTCGAACTGGAGCGCTTCACTTTCAATATCAATGTTCACGCCGTAAGAGTTTTTACGCTCTGGGAACACTTGTGAAGGCAATGGAATCTGAGTGTTATTTAACGTATCAAACGCCAACAACATATCGACAGGGTGTTGGGTTAGCTCACTAACAGGACAACGAGCGTCAACTAGACGGTGAACAAACGAGCTGTTCGCCCCGTTTTCTAATAAACGACGAACCAAGTACGGCAGCAAGTCTTTATGGCTACCTACCGGTGCGTAAATACGCACTGATTGTTGATAAGCTTCCATCGCGTGGTTGTATAGGGAATCACCCATACCGTGTAAGCGTTGGAATTCGAAATCTTTATGCTCTGCCATCACCGCAATCGCAGTCACTGTATGTGCATTGTGGCTAGCAAATTGAGGGAAGATGTTTCCACGAACGTTGTCGCTTAATAGGAAACGAGCACACGCTAGGTAAGCCACGTCTGTCGCTTCTTTACGTGTGTACACTGGGTAATTATCGTAACCAGCTTGCTGAGACCACTTAATTTCACTGTCCCAATACGCACCTTTAACCAAGCGAAGTGGGATCATATCGCCCTGCTCTTTCGCCAAGCCGTTAAGCCATACTAAAACAGGTAATGCACGCTTAGAATACGCTTGAATTACTAAGCCAAACTTACCCCATCCTTTAACAAGTTCGCTGCGGTAAAGCTTTTCAAACAACTTAAGCGACAGCTCAAGACGGTCTGCTTCTTCTGCATCGATAGTAATCGCAACATCAAGTTCAATCGCGCGGCGCAGCAGCTGATCCAGCGTATCGCATAGCTCAGTTAATACGCGGTCTTCATTTGCCACTTCATAGCGCGGGTGCAAAGCCGATAACTTAATAGAAACAGAAGGCGCTGGGCTCTTAGGGTTTGAGTAGCTATCGCGGCCAACCGCTTCAATAGCCATTAGGTAATCTTTGAAGTACTTATTCGCATCCGCTGTGGTTAGCGCCGCTTCACCTAGCATATCGTAAGAATACGTGAAGCCTTTGTCGCGCATGCCGCGACCATTTTTTTGTGCTTCAGCAATGCTGCGTCCCAATACAAATTGGTGACCCATGACTTTCATCGCTTGGTGCATCGCTTTACGAATCACAGGCTCTGAAAGCTTGTTAACTAGGCGGTTAACTGCTTGAGTCGGGCTTGGAGATTGCTTCTCAGACAAACCAACGACTTTCCCCGTCAACATTAGACCCCAAGTCGACGCATTCACAAATACAGAATCAGAGCTCTTTAGGTGAGACTTCCAATCGGCAACGCTTAATTTGTCACGAATCAGCGCATCGGCTGTCGCAGCATCTGGAATTCGCATTAACGCTTCAGCTAAACACATCAACAAAATGCCTTCTTGAGTATCTAAGCTGTACTCAAGTAGCAATGCATCAATCATTTGGATCGAACTTTTATCAGCGCGGATCGCTTCGATTAGCTCAGTGGTTTTGCCACTAATTTGTTGTTTTTCTGTCTCAGAAGGCGTTGCAAGCGGTAGAAGCTGCTCTAGCCATTGTGTTTCATCCACCATATATAATGGTGAGATGAGTGACCACAGTTTGTCTAACGGTTGTTCAACAAACTCCGGCTTTAACACATCAGTTGCTGTAAACATGCGTTTTCCTCAATCTCACACCCGAAAAAGTCGGGATATCTACAATGGATGCAGTGTATTTTGAGACCATAAGGAATACTTGTCAAAAACTCCGAGTTTTTTGCTAAAAACTCGCTTTTATAACAAAACAAAAACAAGGTCACACATAAAAGTACAAGATAATATGTCGTCTGGTTTAACTATTTAACAAATATTTGCTTTTTATATTGTGACGGGGAGATGCCCTGCAGGCGAGAGAAGGTATGAGTAAATGCACTTTGACCAGAAAAACCACTTAATTCAGCAACTTGCCCTAAAGTGAGATGACCTTGTTCGATCAGTTTTCTCGCTAAATCGATGCGCTTTCCGAGAACGTATTGATGCGGAGTAATGCCCATTTGATCCTTAAAAAGCATATGAAACTGGCTCTCTCCGAGGAAAACACTGCCAGCTAGTTGTGCAACCGATATCTTATTTGACAAATGTTGCTCGATGTAGCGGTCGATCACTTCAAGATCGAATCGAGATTCTTTATGGGAAGTTTCAAAAACGGAAATATGACGTTGCAGTAACGCAATAACAGTGTCGTTACAGGCTCGGCTTAATAGCAGATCGTCGGGGCTAGACTGCATCTCTTGCACTAACATTTGGATCAGTTTCTGGATTTGGCCATCAAGCTGAAAATAGGTATTAGCACTCGAGAGTTGGTTTAACTTCTCAAGCATCAAAGGGTCATCGGCAGAGGGTGCAGGCATATTAAGCACTAAAATATCCGATTGGCCGACCACGCCACCGAAAGCATGATCAGAGCAAGCCGTCACGACACAACCTTGCCCAGGGCCAACTAAATTCCCTTTACCGCTAACTTCAAACTCCGCCTGTCCCTTTAAACCAATGACCACTTGAGTGTAGTGATGATCATGACAATCCATATGTGAAGGAAGCGTCACAATCTCAGCCGGGCGAGGCGAATGCTCGATTGGCTCCAGTGTGGCTGGTTGAATAAGTGGTGCAATTAATTTAGGCATGACAGTCAAAATTCCCGATCAGAGATCCTAAATAATACTCTGAATTTTCCTGAAGATGAATTTGTTAATAATCCTAATCCATCAAATTCTCATTTAAAGCTATTGTTCTTATAGATCATTTACCAAGATCATGGCGATCATGCTTCCGGAACAATGATCAAGTAGTGACAAGTTACGGCTCATGTATGGTCAATTTTCAGGCTTTTTCACATTTCGTCATTTTTTCGCTAGCAGCTCAAATTATTACTCTTTCGAAAGTGAAAACTGCTTGCTCGCCCGCTTTCTAGAGGCTTTTTAGTAGATTCATTATTGATAACAAGCTATAAATGGAACCGATAACAAATTTCCATCTAATAATGAAGATTAACTCAAATCGTTAATCTATAACTTTAAATTTAATTCTATTTACTATGCTGCAGGGACCTATGACCAACTTTCGAATTTCGGCGCTTTTACTCGCGCTATCCCCTTTTTGGGTATCTGCATCGGTATCAGCTGAAGAACTCAATCAAGTTGACCCAGTCACTGCTATCGATGAAAAATTAGACGCAAAAAGTAACGATATTGAACAACTTTCAGGTGTTCAAACTCAAGTAAATGACGAACTAAAACAGCTTCAGAATCAAAAATCTAAGCTAGAGCGTGAAGGGCAAGAGCTAAAAGCAAAACGCAATCGAGCTAAGTCAGCACTGGATAAACAGTACAGTCGCTTGCTTGAAGACCCTGAAATCGACCTGATCTCATTCCAAAAAAGCTACCAAGACTCTTGGACAGCAGTCAAAGAAAACCAAACTGAGCAGCTTGAGAATGAACAAGCACTCAGTGAAAGTGAAATTCGCCTCTCTCAAATCAAGCAAAAGAAAGCTCGTTTAAACAATGAGTTCGCGAATCTTGAAGAGTCAAAAGTTGAAGCTAGAGTGAAACGTATTGCCACTGAGCTACGTGAAAGTGCAGTTCTTGAGACCAGTTACTCAACTACTTGCTCATCAACAATGACGTTAGGCGAGTGTATTAATCAGGGTAAGCAGCTAACAAATCAAAAAGCAGTGAACACTTTCAAAGCAAAATTGCTTGAACAGCTCACCGAAAGTGGTTTAGCGAAACAAAACTTGCAAGGTGTTCAGCTAAACATTCATGTGCAAGACAGCCAAATCATTAAAAGTGGCTTCTCTGGTAACAATGCTTACTTCACGCAAATGCAAGCTCAACTTCAAGCAAAACCAGAAACGGTTGCGGCATGTAAGCTGCTGAACGTTTCTACTCGCTACTGTTTAACGGGTGATAAAGCCGCAAAAGTAAGCAAAAACGACAAGCAATGGGCAAACGTGGTTGTACGTTCTGATCAGTACAACGACTCCGTTACTGTGAATGGCGTAAAGTACGGCAGTACTCCTGTTGAAATTTTGCTGCCAGCGGGTCGTCACCAAGTCACCGTATCTAAAGACGGTTACGAAACCTACAACAGAAAGATCACAGTAAATGGCAGTGACACGATTTGGGTGAAACTTCTGCCAAATAAAAACAGTTAAGAACATAGCTTAATTCACAAAGCTGAACTTAAATTCGCCATTTTGTTAGTAAGTTACTCAGATAGCTTCAGACAAAATGGCGTTTTCGTTTAGAATATCCTTCTATCCATCAATTTGATTAAAGTAACCCGTTATGCGCAAAGGTATTCCTGCTCTATTATTCACACTTGCTCCCTGCTTAGTAACTCCAGCGGTGTTGGCAGAAGCCGCGCCACAATCGGTTACTTCAATTGAAAGCACCTTGTTTACCAAACACTCAGATTTAGCTGACGTCGAAAAGAAGCTGGCTGAGAAACAGAATCAAGTTGATAACCAGCAAGAGCAGATTCATCGCGCAGAGCAATCTGTAACCAAGGCCGAAGCCTCTCTGCAAAAAGCCAAGGCTCAGTTGGAACGCGATTATGCACGCATGATCAATGAGCCAGAGTTAGATATCTCACCTGCTCAAACTGCTTACCAAGCCGCGTGGCAAGATGTAAAACAAAGCCAAGCTCAACAGTTAGAGGCTCAACAAACGCTTCAAGATCTTGGTCTAGAGCTTTCAATGATAGAAGCCGATAAGATGGTTATCGACGCTTCAATTCATGCTTTGAACAAAGATAAACTCAGAGCAAGAGCAGAGCGCTTGCGCAAAGAGTTAACACAAACCAGTGAGCAAAAGGTTAGCTTCACCAATACCTGTCAAACCGATATGACACTGGCACAATGTTCAGGCCAAACTACCGATCTCGCGTTGCAAAAGGCTGTAAATCAATTCCAATCCAATGTTATCGACGACAGTTCAGAATCTAAGCTGATTAAACAAAACCTTGCTTCTGCTTCGCTGAATATTCATGTCCTGAACCATAAAGTCGAAACCGCTAATTTCTACGACAACAACAAACACAAGGCTGTCGTTAGCGCGCAGTTAGAAACACGCCCTGCGAAAAATGCTCCTTGCCGCCTGCTAGGAATCGACTCCAATTACTGCTTCGACCAAGGTGAAACCGAACAAGCAGCAACTCAAAAAGAAGTCGCTTGGGTCAGCCTGACGGTGCGTTCAAACCAATACAATGACAAAGTGACCATTGATGGTGTGAATTATGGCAGTACACCTGTTGAAGTGATGTTGCCTGTTGGGCCACACATGGTCACGATCGAAAAAGAAGGCTACAAGTCTTTCCATCAGCAATTAACGGTAAAACGCGATCATAACTTACGTGCGGTGTTACGTGAGAAACAGAACAACTTAAGTGCTGGCGATAAATTTGCTGATGCCATCGGCCATAGCACTCGCGCACCGGAACTGATCATTGTTGGCGCAGGCGAATACTTCATTGGTGAAAATACGGCTCAGCAAGTTCGTATACCTCAAGCATTTGCCCTTGCAGCAACACCAACCAGCGTTGGAGATTTCAAAGCCTTCATCGAGCAAACGGGCTACCAAACCGACGCTGAATTGAAAAACACCTGTAACACCATCCATGAAACCGAAGTAACCCCAATTCCAGACAGCTACTGGAGAAATCCTGGCTTTAAGCAAACTGCGAATAACCCTGTTGTGTGTGTTAGCCGCAACGATGCCACTGCCTATGTTAAATGGTTATCGCAGCAAACTGGCTTCACTTACCGCCTTCCAAGCGACGTTGAGTGGGAAGTTGCTGCACGTTCTGGCAATCAAACCGATTACTGGTGGGGCGATAGCTTCGGAGCAGGCCAAGCCAATACTGGTTGGGCAGGTACGCCTTGGTCTAACCAAAGTACTTCGCCAGTGAAGTCTTTCCCTGCTAACTCCGCCGGATTCTACGACATGGTAGGCAACGTTTGGGAATGGACTAACGTCAATCACGGTTTGGCTAAAGGCGGTGCATGGAGCTTCTCTCCAAATGAAGCTAAAGCCTATAGCGAACTAAATGTATCGACTTCGACCTCGGCGAACTACCTAGGATTTAGGGTTCTAAGACAACTTTAATCAGTAAAATTATCATTATCGAAAAGGGGGGATTTCCCCCCTTTTTTGTGCCTACAGCATTTTGTAAAGTAGCCCCATGACGTAGTACTTCACACCTGTTTCATGTGATGTCTCAGATTGTTAGCACAACCCTCGCTAATAGTTTTTAACGTCTTCTACACGTCGGCAAGTAACTATCTTGTCTTTGCCAGCCCTTCTTCAGGCTGGCTTTTTTTATGCCTAAAGAAAATAGCCAGCTCGAAAGTGTTCACTTAATAATCACTTGCACCAACGTCAATGCCATGGCACAAGGCGCTATACCGTATTTGGGGCTGAGTCACACATTTTGGCTACCATCACAGGTACACTCTCATGAGTAACTAATGTCATATAAGATTCCCTATAACGAGACATCAATTTGAACGAGAAACTCACCTCCCAACAGGTTTCCCTGTTTAAGCAACTGCCAGGTTGCTGGGGATGTAAAGACAAAGATTCCGTCTTTGTGTACGCCAATGCTGCTTACGCAAAACTAATAGGTGTCGACTCACCCGACGATTGTATTGGGCGAAGTGACTTTGACATGCCAAGCCAAACCACACAGTGCGCGCAAGAGTTTCGCGACCAAGACCAATATGTGATGTCGACGAAGAAAACGCTCAAAGTATTAGACATTCACCCATACCCAGATGGCCGTTGGCACGCGCATATATTTACGAAAACGCCATGGTTAGATGAGCAAGGAAATGTTCAAGGCACCATATTCTATGGCCAAGAGTTGACCGACACCGCCATACTTGAAGTTGGGCATTGGGTTTGCCGAGTGACAGGAATGGAAACGGAGCAATCGAGCACTAAAAGCAAACATGGAGCAGCCAAACCAAATACTCCACTTTCCAACCGAGAATCTGAAGTGCTGTTTTTACTGCTCTATGGAAAGAAGCCTCAGTTCATCGCTAATTCGATGAACATTTCAATCAAAACCGTTGAAGGCCATGTCGCTCGCTTACGAAACAAATTCCAAGCCACAAGTAAGCATCAGCTCATCGAATACGCCCTCGATTCAGGCTATGGCTCGGTGATCCCCGAAACCTTACTCAAAAAACAAATATCGGTCGTTCTGCATAACGACGTCGCATAAAAAACGCCGATGGTTTTTAGCCATCGGCGTTTTTGTTCGCAATTAAGATTTAAATCAGCTTACGGTGCTAATCGGTCGATATCCCAGCTGTTATCTTGGCGTGAGAATAAGAAACGGTCATGAAGCCTACGTTCACCACCTTGCCAAAACTCAATGCTTTCTGGCTTCACTCTGAAACCACCCCAGAAACTTGGCACTGGGATTTCACCGCTAGCAAACTTTTGTTTCAGCTCTAGGTACTTACCTTCCAAAATTCCACGAGCTGAAATACGGCTACTCTGTTTACTCGCATACGCTGCTAACTGGCTTTCCTTCGGGCGTGAAGAGAAATACTTCATATTTTCCATTGCCGTTAGCTTTTCAGCGGTGCCTGTTACATGAACTTGGCGCTCTAGCGGGTGCCAAGGAAAGTGCAGGCTGATTTTGCTGCAATCTTCTAAATGCTGTGCTTTTCGGCTACCAAGGTTGGTATAGAAAATAAACCCATCTTTGTCACAGCCTTTTAGCAATACGATGCGTTGAAAAGGTTGTCCATTTTTGTCAACCGTCGCCACCGTCATTGCTGTTGGATCCGTTAAGTTCGCTTGAATAGCTTGCTCTAACCACAAGTTAAACTGTTCAATCGGATCGGCTTTTAAGTCTTTACGTCTTAAGCCGCCTTTCGCATATTCACGGCGGATATCATTCAGTTCCATCTTTGGACTCCTTGGAATTTTCCTGTGATTTTGCGCTCTAAAACCCTGAAACACAAGTCCACACAAGTTGATTTTGTGTGCCCGCTAACTCAATGTAATCCAGATCGCGTTAATATTGATACATCACTGATATCATTCGCTAATCAGACAAACATATTCGAGGCCGCCTTGAACAGCCCAAAGCGTTTCTTTACTAAGCCGTTTATTTTGCTCGCTCTAGTGATTGGTATCCTTGGTCTTAACTCAACTCACCAGTTAGCCAAGCAATATCATACGAAAAAGCTCACCACTTTATTGGAAGCAGCAGCCAGCAAGGCCAATCAACAAATCGATTCTGAGCTCGCCAAATTCCAACAGATCCCTGACTTATTGAGCCACGACCCGCGCCTCATTAACTACTTTCGCCATCAAAATAGTTCTGACAATCTCAATCAATTATTGGCGGAATGGTCGCAACAAAGCTTAGCGGACACGATATATGTACACGCTCTCAATGGCGATGTGGTTGCATCGAGTAACTACCAGCAACCTAATACCTTCGTTGGGCAGAATTTTGCGTTTCGTCCTTATTTCAAACAAGCCATTCAAGGGCAAGATTCGCAATATGTCGCCTTAGGTGTGAGATCCAACGTTCGAGGCTACTTTTTATCGTCACCACTAATCGAGAACAACGAAATCCTTGGCGTGATCACGGTGAAGGTCAGCTTAGAAAACATAGAACAGCTCATCACATCTGAAAGTTCAGACGTCATCGTGCTAGACAGCAATAAAGTCGCTTTCCTCTCCAGCAATACGGAGTGGTTATACCGCTCTTTTTTCTCGATGACACCTGAGCAGCGCCAGCAAATACGAGATTCTCGTCAGTATGGGCAAGAGCCGATCTCTCCCATCACGACCGTTAGTGCATTACTGTCTAGTCAACAAACCTTACCGACCGACCAGCTCATCAGCAGTAAGAACTACAATATTTTCGCCATCCCGTTTAATAACAATGGTTACCAAGTCATCGCTCTTAAAAGTGCAAAGCCGTTATTTAAAAGTATCGCGCAAGCCGATCTTATCTTCTTGGTTATTTATGGACTCATCGTGCTGATTGCATGGTCGTGGCGACAAACCTACAAGGCAAAGCTCGCGTTAACCGATCTCAATCAGCATTTAGAGCAAACCGTAGATAAACGTACTCAACATCTACAGCAAACTAACCAACAGCTGCAGCAAACTATCTTTCAGTATCAAGAGTCCCAGCTGAAACTTAAACAAACTGAGCAAGAGCTCACTCAAGCCGCCAAGTTGGCCGTTTTAGGTGAGCTTTCAGCCAGCATTAATCACGAAATCAACCAACCGCTTGCTGCACTTAGAACCTACAGTGAGAACAGCGTGAAGTTATTGGCGATGGGTAAAAATGAGATGGTGGCATCTAACCTAAGCCAAATGATCGCGCTCAACACCTCAATCTCAGAGATCATCGCACGTCTAAAAATATTTACCCGAAAAGTCACCAAGCAGGAACATCACCAAGCCAACCTGCATGATGCCGTTAATAACGCGACCGGCCTACTTAGCCCTCAGCTTATTCGCCAAGGTATTACCTTGCGCCTGCCTTTGGTCCCGAGTGACATCGTATTGAGCATACACCCAACGGAGTTAGAGCAAGTGTTGGTGAACCTCATCCACAATGCGATTCAAGCGTTCTCGGGCCAACAATCGCCGCAGATTGGAGTGGAATGGAGGCTTAACGACAACGTCTGTGAATTGATGGTTTGGGACAATGGACCTGGGATTTCATCCGAAAAATTGGAGCAACTGTTTGACCCATTTTTTACGACTAAGCCTGAAGGTTTAGGGCTCGGGCTATCGATTTCAAAAAGAATCATTGAAGCCTATCACGGCACGATAAACGCAACCTGTCACTCAACAAATGGCATGCTATTCTCTATGACAATACCGCTATATCAATCTATTGATGGTAGTAGTGACTAGCTATGCGTAAGGATGCTCAATAGCGATGCATGATATTTACTTTATCGATGATGAACCGACTATTCGCGATTCGGTGCAGCAAGGACTGCTGATCGAAGGGTTTGATGTGACCTGCTTTCCAAACGCAGTAGAGGCCTTAGCCACTATTGATACAGCTCGCGCAGCCATCGTAATCACAGACATTCATATGCCAGTCATGAATGGCGTTGAGTTTTCGACTCAGCTTCTCAAGCAAAACCCCCACTTCCAAATCATTGTCCTTACGGGTTATGGCGATGTGGAAACCGCGGTTTCTGCCATGAAGGCTGGCGCTTATGACTTTCTGGAAAAACCATTTTCTATCGACAAACTGTTAACGGCCATCCAAAAAGCTCAAGACAAGTTATCACTCGTCCAAGAAAACTATCTGCTGCGTAAAGAGCTCGAAATGCAAACCCACATTGGCCCTAAGCTAATCGGCCAATCAAAAGCGATAGTCGACCTTCGCAGACAGCTCATCGCTCTAGACCACCAGCAAGACACTTTAATCGCGATCACAGGGGCGGTAGGGACAGGCAAGAGAATTACAGCGCAATATACACATGACTTACATAGCGCAAGCGGAACCGAACTACTGCCAATTCCAGCATATGAGCTAAACACGGAATCAGAGCAACAGTGTAAAGATCAAGTTCAGAAGCTACTGGGTGGTATCTCTGGGGGCAGCCTTTACGTCTACCAAGGTGAAATTCTTCAATCACAACATTGGCAATGGCTGGCAGACTGCCAGACCTCAGACACTCGCCTGATCATTTCGGCGCTACAATGCCCAAAAGAAATGGCGACCAACTATCAATGCTTTGAATTGCCTAGCTTAGCTGAACGAAAAGAAGACATTAGTGACTTATTTAAACACTTCGCTCGTGGTGCCGCGAGCCGATACCAGCTCCCTCCACCAGCAATCACTTCGCAAGAGGTCATTCAATTACAAGAACACGAATGGCCAGAGAACATTAAACAACTGCGCCAACATGCTGAACTCCGAGCGCTGAAAGCGCAAAACGATAATCAAGAAGACACTACGGCTTCACTCTCTGAGCAGCAAAGTTCACTCAATCAAAGGATAGATGTGTTTGAACAGCAACTACTCGTAGAAGCCTTACATCGCCATAATGGTCGATTAAAGGATGTGCAGCTAGAATTACAGATATCGCGTAAAACACTTTACGACAAAATGAAGAAGCACCAACTCGACAAAACCAATTATAAGAATTAAGCATTTTTATAAAGCATAAACTGCGATAATCATATAAAACAAAATCTTAACTTTTGGTGGAACTAAGAATACACTCAAGGGTGCTTAAGCCACTGTTATACATACAAGGATGTTCAATGAGCCAAAAAGGCCTCAATAAGTTAACGACCACAGAATTAGAGTACGTAGACGATAAAACCGCTGCGTTGCTTTTGAACACTCCGACTAGCGCACGAATCATGTTATGGGTGATAGTGACCTTCTTCATCGCAGCCATTTTTTGGGCGGCGTGGGCACAAATCGACAAAGTCACCGTCGGCCAAGGCAAAGTAATCCCCTCTTCTCAAATCCAAGTCGTCCAGAACTTAGAAGGTGGCCTAGTTAAAGAAATATTGGTACGAGAAGGTCAGCAGGTACAAAAAGGCCAGCAGCTCCTCTTAATTGATGACACGCGCTTTCGCTCTGATTTCCGTGAACGTGAACAGCAAGTGGCTAACCTTACTGCCAGTGTATTGCAGCTTTCTGCGTCCCTTACCAGCGTTATTATTAATGAAGATACCTCTAACGAAAGCTGGAAAAGCAGCGTGTCGCTGGATTACAACAAGCTCGCATTCCCACCTAAATTCTACGAATTACAACCTAAGCTAGTACAACGTCAAAAAGCAGAATACCGCCAAGATTTAAATAACTTACGTAACCAATTATCGGTATTTGACCAGCAAGTTCAGCAAAAAGAACAAGACTTAATCGAAATTCTGTCTCGGGTAGAGAACCTTCGTCAAAGCTACCAATATGCAAGAAAAGAGTTAGAAATCACTCGCCCACTTGCAGAAGAAGGAGTGGTACCTCGCATTGAGCTTTTAAAACTGCAGCGACAAGTGAATGATACGCGCCGCGAATTGAACTCCAGTGAACTAAAAATTCCTGTACTACGGTCTGCTATTAAAGAGGCCAAACTAAGCCGTATTGATGCAGCATTGAATTTCCGTTCTGAGCAGCAAGAAAAGCTAAACCAAGCACAAGACAAGTTATCTGCGATAACAGAATCCGCAGTTGGCTTAGAAGACAGAGTAAACCGTACCGTTGTGGTCTCTCCAGTGACAGGCACAGTTAAGACACTAGGTATTAATACGGTGGGTGGTGTAATCCAGCCGGGCATGGACATCGTAGAGATCGTCCCTACCGAAGATTCACTGTTAGTGGAAGCCAAAATTGCTCCTCAAGACATCGCATTCTTGAGGCCAAACCTAGCAGCCATCGTAAAGTTTAGTGCTTATGATTTTACTAAGTATGGCGGGCTAGAAGGCGTGCTCGAACACATCAGTGCCGATACCACTCAAGACGAAGAAGGCAACAGCTTCTACATTGTGCGTGTTCGTACCGACAAACATAACTTTGGTCAAAACGAAGAGTTACCCATCATTCCCGGTATGACAGCCTCCGTCGATATCATCACAGGCAAGCGTACCGTGCTCGAATACATTATGAAGCCAATATTAGGCGCTAAGAATAACGCACTAAAAGAATAGATAGGGACATTTATGACTCACGCTAACTCTATAAAAATGAGTTATTAACGTAATGAAGTACCGCATCTCGCTACTCTTATTACTATTAGCATCCACCACATCTGTTGCTCTCAATACCAAAGAGCAACAATGGGTGAATGCTGTCAGTGCGACATATGGGGAACGCGCGGGAAAACGAGTCAAAACTTGGCGTAAGAACATCAACGAGTACAAAACGCTTTCCGAAAGAGACAAGCTAACTTCGGTAAACAGCTTCTTTAACCAACTTTATTTTGTGAACGACGATGTTTTATGGGGCAAAAACGATTACTGGGCCACACCATTAGAGTTCCTTGGCAGTAACGCCGGTGACTGTGAAGATTTCACAATCGCTAAGTACTTCTCATTACTTGAATTAGGCGTCCCAGATAAGAAACTTCGTCTTGTATACGTAAAAGCTCTAGAGCTAAACCAGTTTCATATGGTATTGGCATACTATACATCGCCAAGTGCCGAGCCTTTAATCTTGGACAACATTAACCCACAAATAAAGAAAGCATCGACACGAAAAGATTTACTGCCGATCTACAGCTTTAACGGTAAAAACCTTTGGCTAATGAAATCCTCAGCTGGAAGCGGCAAGCTCGCAGGTAAATCTTCTCGACTCAGCTTATGGAACGATCTCCGTTCAAGAGAACGTAACCTCAAATTAAACAAACCCATTATCAATTACGATGAGTAGGTACAATGACTTTATATAAACAACTCGTGGTAGGAATGGTAGCGGTCTTTATCTTGCTGATGGCATCCGTCTTCATGATAGAGTTCAACACCACCCGAAATCACCTAGAGCAACAACAACGCTCAGAAGTGAATAACACCATCAATACCGTAGGTTTGGCTCTCGCCCCTTACCTTGAAAACAAAGACCCTGTCGCGGTTGAGTCGGTAATCAATGCTCTATTTGATGGCAGTTCTTATTCGGTGGTTCGACTGATCTTCTTAGACACTGGTAATGAAATTCTGCGTTCATATCCAATCAAGCCTAACGGTGTACCGAAATGGTTTACCGATATGAACCTGTTCCAAAAGATTCATGACCGACGCGTCGTAACCAGTGGTTGGATGCAGTTAGCCGAAGTGGAAATTGTCAGCCACCCAGGTTCTGCTTACGAGCAATTGTGGCAGTCTTTCCTCAATCTATTAACGGCTTTCGGTGCCATATTTGTCATTGGTATGGCAGCGATTTCGTTAATCCTAAAACGAGCACTGAACCCACTTACTCTTATCATCAATAAAATGGACCAAATTGCTAAAAACCAATTTGGTGAACCACTAGAGAAACCACAAACCAAAGATTTAAGATTGGTGGTAGACGGCATTAACCGTATGTCTTCTCAAGTAGAGCTATCATTTAAAAACCAAGCCAAAGAAGCCCAAAAACTACGTGAACGCGCTTATATCGACCCTGTCTCTCATTTGGGTAACCGTGCGTTTTACATGAGCCAGCTAAACCAATGGTTAACAGAATCGAGTCTAGGCGGACTTGCAGTACTGCAAGCTCAATTTGTCGCTGACGAATATGAAGAGAAAGGTTACCAAGAAGGTGATGAATTAGTGGCTCAGCTTGCTGATATGCTCAAAACTTCAATCACCACACAAGGCGTGACCATCGCACGTATTTCCAAAGATGAATTTGGTTTCATTCTGCCAAATATTCAGGAAAGTGAACTAAGGCTCATCGCCGATAGCATTGTTAGCTGTATTCAAGGGCTGCATTCAGACCCTACGGGTACTGCTGACGCAGATATTTCCCTAGGTGTCACCTTCAGTAGCCAAACTAAGACCAGTACCGAAATCATGTCACTGGTGGATAACGCTCTATCTTTAGCTAAAGCCAACCCTGAGCTTAAATACGGTTATATTTCTGGTGACGAGCAGCAAAATATTCTTGGTAAACAGCAATGGAAAACATTGGTTGAAGAAGCAATTCACGATGAGCTGCTTACTTTCCGATTCCAAGCCGCAAACAACCGATTTGGTAAAACGTTCCACCAAGAAGTGTTCTCTGCAATTGAAAAAGATGGCGTTCGCTACAGTGCCAACCAATATCTATTTGCCCTAGAGCAACTAGAAGCCAGCCACATACTGGATGAATACGTTATCGAACAAGTGGTGGAGAAACTGAACTCCGGTGAACTAACACACCCTGCAGCAATTAACTTGTCTCCGAGCAGTATCGCTCAGCCTAGTTTCATCCGTTGGGTTGGTAAGATTTTGGAAAACAACCAAAACATCGCCGACAAGCTACACTTCGAAATCCCAGAAAACTGTTTTGTTCACGAGCCACATTACACAGCACTACTCTGTAATACGATTCGTAATGCTAATGCGGTATTCGGTGTCGATAATTACGGTCGTAATTTCCAATCGTTGGAGTACATCAACGAATTTAGACCAAGTTACGTGAAACTGGATTACTTATTCACCCATAACTTGGATGACGAAAAGCAGAAATTTACTCTGACTTCCATTTCGCGAACCGCTCATAACTTAGGTATCACTACCATCGCTTCGCGAATCGAAACCCAAACTCAGCTGGATTTCTTGTCTGATCACTTTGTTGAAGTATTCCAAGGCTTCATCGTAGATAAATAGTTGTAAGGTCATTAAATGCAAGATGCGCTACTCAACTCGCTAATTTACGTCAGCCGCTATTACGGGTTGGCGAATTCGCCTGAGGCTTTGGTCAACGGATTACCGCTTTCCGATGGGAAACTGACCCCATTTCTTTTTCCGCGTGCCGCAGAACGTGCGGGGCTTGTCGCCAAAGAAAACCGTTCTACATTAGATAATATTCCACACCTGATCTTACCGGCCATTTTACTGCTTAAAAATGGCGGCTCGTGTGTGCTCAACAGTATTAACTTAGAGAAACAAGAAGCCGAAGTCATTACCGCAGAAAGCGGTATGGTGCCAATTTTACTCCCGCTTAGTGAACTAAAAGAACAATACATCGGCCGTTACTTCTTAGTTAAAAAGCAGTTCCGCTACGATGAGCGCTCTCCTCAGGTACTTAAAACACGTGAAGGTCACTGGTTTTGGAGTACGATCTGGGAGTCTAAGAACATCTACCGCGATGTATTGATAGCTTCCATTCTGATCAACATGTTTGCTGTTGCTGCGCCGATGTTTACGCGTTTGGTGTACGACAAAGTGGTCCCTAACCTCGCGTTTGAAACCTTATGGGTTCTCGCGAGTGGTATCTTTGTAGTCTTCCTTTTCGACTTCCTGCTCAAGTTGATGCGCAGCTACTTCATTGATGTTGCAGGCAAAAAATCTGACATCCTCATTTCTTCAAAGATTTTCAGTAAAGTACTGGGAATTCGCATGGAGTCGAAGCCTCCTTCTGTGGGCGCTTTTGCTCGTCACTTGCAAGAATTTGAATCGATTCGCGAATTCTTTACGTCCGCCACTATAGGCTCACTGATAGACCTACCATTCGCCATCTTATTCCTTGGCTTAATTTGGCTGATGGCTGGTAACTTAGTCTTAGTGCCGATTGTAGGGGTCGTGCTACTCATCATTCACGCAATCCTGATTCAAGGGCCATTAAGACAAACGATTGAAGAAGGCTCTCGCCTCGCGTCTCAAAAATACGCTAACTTGATCGAAAGTATCGCCGGCCTTGAAACGGTTAAGCTGTTCAGCGCTCAAAGCCAATTCCAATATCGCTGGGAAGAAGCGGTTGCTCACATGGCGAACTGGAACATTAAAAGCCGCCGCATCACAGACAGCATTCAAAACGCTGCTGGCTTCGTTCAACAAAGCTGTAACGTCGGTATGATCATCTTTGGGGTGTACTTAATCGCAGAAGGTGAATTAACTATGGGTGGCTTGATCGCTGCGACCATGCTGAGTGGCCGCGCTATTGGCCCACTGGTTCAGCTGTCGCTGCTTTCTACTCGTTACAACCAAGCGAAGTCATCAATGACCATCATGGAACAAGTGATGGCAATGCCAGACGAACAAGAAGAAGGTAAACGCTATATCCACCGTCCTATTGTGCAAGGTCGTATAGAGTTAGACAAAGTCACCTTCCATTACCCAGATTCACCGATCGCTTCTATTCGTAACTTGAGCCTTACGATCAACCCCGGCGAGAAAGTCGCAATCATCGGCCGTATAGGCTCAGGTAAAACCACCCTAGAACGCTTGATTATGGGCCTGTACAAGCCTACAGAAGGCCATGTGCGTATAGATGGCACGGACATCGAACAACTCCACCATGTGGATATACGACGCAACATTGGCTGCGTTCCGCAAGACAGTAATCTGTTTTACGGCTCGATTCGCGACAACATTACATTAGGCCGTCCTTTAGTCGACGACCGAGATGTCATGGATGCCGCTAACCGCGCCGGGGTAACCGTATTTACTCAACAAGACCCGGCTGGTTTGGAACGCCAAGTGGGTGAAGGCGGTGGGCAGCTTTCAGGTGGTCAACGTCAGTCTGTAGCGATTGCTAGGGCCTTCCTAGGTCGTCCGCCAGTCTTGCTAATGGATGAACCAACCAGTGCGATGGATAACCGCTCAGAGATGCACATTAAGCAGCAATTGGGGCAATTAGTCCCAAGCGAAACTCTGATTCTTATCACTCATAAAACATCCATGCTTGATGTGGTAGATCGTGTGATTGTGATGGAAAAAGGCAGCATTATTGCTGATGGTCCGAAAATGCAGGTTCTTTCGGATTTGAAGAAAGGCAAAGTCAAAGCGGTCAGCTAAACATCAACCCAATATATCAAAGTCACGCAATCAAAAAAGGAGCTCACTGAGCTCCCTTTTTCTATCTGATACATCCGACTATGGCATCACATCTTCACTTTCCATTTTAGACGTACACTCAATTTTGTATTGGTTGAATGAGAACACGCTCGCTCCATGCGTTCGCTTGGTGGTGACCACCTCTTCTCCAAATTGCACCGATACACGCGTGAATACTCGCTCGGTCGCTTCAATGGTGTTGGTCGCTAGGCCATCCTCAAACTCAAGCTCTAATACTTCTAATTGAGACTTACCCGACTCCAACGCATGGTTGTTCTGCGCTTTCATATTCTCAATCAAATGCTGCTCTTCTTCGCTACGTTCCGCTTTCGGTTTCTTTTTAAACTCAAGCTCTTTACGAATCACTTCCATCGTCGCTTCTTGAGCTTGTTTATAGCTTTCTTTCAGCTCCGCGATTTTCTGCTTATAGGTATCGTAACGCGCAAACGCATGCACCTTGGTTGCGGTATCCCCTTCTACACCAAGGAATACACACGTGACTTTTCCGCCGACTTTGCTCTCGCCGCCGCTCAACGTGCCGTGTTTTTTCGGTGCATCCATTACCACTAAATCATGACCGCAGCGTAGCTCATTGTTCATGCTATGCACGCTCAAACGAATGTCTTGCCCAGCTTGTAGTTCAGAAAATTGAGCGTAGCTTGCGGTAATATCGCCCTTAGTCATCACCTTACAGCTTTTAGGCTCCCCTTCGCTGACGGTGTGGCCAATGATCCCTTTACCTACTTTGATGTCCCCTTGAGCCTGCACTTCTGCCGATTCAATAAAACCACCAACCGTGATCGTACCTGAAGCTTTTACCACCATACCCGGCTCGATATCGCCAGCAATTAATACGTTGCCTTTAAACTTCACGTGGCCTGTACCTACCCCAACTTTATTCAAGCAGAGGGCATGATCAACTTCGATGGATTTTTCTTTAATAAGCGGCATACCTGAACTGGTAGCAAGTAAGAGGTTTGGATCGGTTGGAGAAATATGTGTGCCTTTGCCCGGCTTCAATAAACTGTCTTTGCCCGGCAATGGTGGGATAATGCGGCCTTGAACGGTAAAACCAGGTTTACCTTTTGTTGCGGGAACTCGACGCATCACTTCGGCATTTTCATCCACAGTAATCGTCTCACCTAGGTTTCGCATATCAATCTTTTCAGATTCATCACCTTGTGGCTTTAGTACCTGTTTGGTGACGTCTTTAACCAAAGGGATAAACTGAGCATCTTTGCCTTTGACGGGAGGAAGTCCTTTGGCGACTGGCTGAGTGAATGTTTCACCGCCTTTGAGCTGATTGCTCATCACCATGACTTTTTTCAACGCCAGCTTATTGATGCCTTTACTGATATGAGCCTGTGCTAAGCAATGAACGATTTCGTTTCCGCGCAACCCACGCCCATTATACGCACCAGTCACTTTAATGCTGGCAAGCATTTCATCGGTAGAGACTTCAACCTCGGCAGTCGCATTTCGCACCTCGGCAAGTACCACGCCTTCATATGCTTCCCCTTTGCCTTCTTTAGCTAAGGTAACAAATCGCAGAGCTTCTTCGTCATCAAAGAAGTAACCATCGGCTTCAATGTTCGCTAACGCTTCGGGTAGTCCAACTTGGTCAAAACTAGAATCCACAATGATGCCAGATTGCAGTTTAGCCACAACCTGCTGTTTATCATCCGACAGTGCAATAATGTTATCCCACATACAGCCACAACTTCCCGAAAACGAAATTCAGAATCCAGTCTATAAAATATCTAATTTTTAGAGAATGCTGCCGATTCAATAATCAGGCTCACATCACTTAAGTTTTTTCTTGCAACAGAATCTCATTATTAAGAATTAATCTAATTATAGACCGAAAAAATCTAAGCAGAATTCATCGAATTTAGGCCATACACCGCGGTCACCCCTCGCCCTTCATTAAAGTAAGAGAGCGATTGGCACAATTCAGAGACCAAAACGATGCCTCGACCATGTGTTTTCAGATCGTCATTGTTTCGGTGTTTGTTAACATCAAACCCTTCACCATTATGTTCCAACTGCATGACCAGCTGCTTTTCTGCAGGTTTAAACTCAAGATCGAGCTTCACCCAAGCGTTTTCATCAAGCGCTTGTAAACGTTCTTCTCTCAATTGATAGAATGTATAGAAACCATCTGGGTCATCTTTCAATTTAGAATCCAGCAGCAGCAAACCATGCTCGATGGCATTGGCAAAAAGTTCAGACAATACCGAACACACCAGATCTAAATCTGCACCACCGGATATTACCCCGGTTAAATGTTGGCGAACTTCCGCCATTACAGTCACCGTGCTCAGTACTGGCTTAGGGAAGAACAAAGAAGATTTTGAAGGCACCTGACTTACAAAGTCGGTGTCGCTCATGGTACTCACTTCATCATGGCTTTGGATTGGAAAATCCATTAAAAGAATCGAAACATCGTCGCTTTCGCGCTGGGTAGAGAACTGTTTCACTTCTTCGTAAAGGGTTTCGATGATGGGGCCCGGTTTCACTAACGCTTGCTCTAAGCGCATTTGACCAAATTGCTCACCTGCGTTATTTTCCGCTTCTGTTACGCCATCTGTGTAGCTGACGATTTGCTGGCCTTCTTCAAGCTTGAGGTTAACCAAGTTCACCTCAAACTCGTCTCTACCCAGAACGCCGAGCGGCATATGGCTTGAAATCAACCTACGCTGAATGGTGCGGTCGGCATCCAAAACATAACTGTCAGGCAATCCGCCGCCCCACCAGCTCACATCTAAACCGTTATTTTTAACTTCAAATACGCTCGCCGCGAGCATCATCCCCATAGGTAGAAAGCGCACCAGTGAATCGTTCACTTCAGTGACAATTTCTCCTAGCGACAAGCCTTTAGCTGCCATAGAAAAGAATGCGCGAGAAGCAGGAATGGCCGAAATAGCAGCGGGCAAACCGTGGCCTGTTGCATCGGCAATCATAATGTAGACACCGCCATGAGGCCTTTTGGCGACGACAATTAAATCCCCGTTGAAGACTGTCGAAGGCGTTGAAATGTAATTAACCCCTTGGATATTGGTCAGCTGAGAGCCCATTTCATCCATTAAGTTGGTGAAAATAGATTCAGCGATGGTGTAGTCATATTTTACCTGCTCATGAAAATGACTCAGTTCATCACGCTGCTGTTTCATTTCACTGTGCATACGGGCAATGCGATAATGCGCTTGAACTTTAGCGACCAGTACCGATTTATCAATGGGCTTTGGTATGTAGTCGTCGCCGTAGCTCAAACATTTTTGGTAGGACTCTTGGTCGTTAAGAACGCTCAAAAATAAAATTGGAATATGATGCTCTGGAAAGGCTTCACGAATGTCTTTTGCAGTCGCAAACCCATCTTTCACTGGCATCATTACATCAAGAATAATGATGTCGGGTAGTTCGTCCATTTCTTGCATAGACGCGACCACCACCTCGCCATTTTCATAAGCATCAAACTGTGAAAACAACCCACTAAGCATGATGCGGCATAACTCTCGATTGGTCGCATGATCATCGACAACCATTATTCTCATATCGCTCTCCTTGATCTTAAGAATGGTTATTCAATGACAAACTTTTTATCAAAGCGTGAAATCAATAAGATCTTCTTCACCTGCGGCATGGTGTTGGTGATTTTGATCTTTTTGTCGTTAGGCGCGAGGTACTTCTGCATATTGAGTAGCATCCCTAACCCCGCACTATCGATGTAATCCACTCTTCGAAAATCGATGACGTAATTGAATTCTTTTTTCTCGTGATAACAGCTTCTAAATTCCTGAACCAAGTTGAATCCAAACGCGCCTTCAACCGTGATTTCTATCTTATTATCATTGTGGTTCACTGTGCTTGATATCGTCATAATCGCTCCCTAAAACAGTTCAACTTCACCTTCTTCGATACTTGCTTGACTCGCTGCAGGGCCTCCACGATTTCTGGAGTCTTCTAACAGTTGGTCTAGTTCTAATGCAAACTCTTCTTCGTTAATCTCTTTGGTGGTGAAGCGGTTCATTAATTTCACCACTTCATCAAACACATAAAGGCTGCCATTTGCGTACTCACCTTGCTGACTCACAATGTCGGCAAACTGCAGTGCACGAATACCATTACCTACTTGGCCCGCGAGTTGGCTACCAAGCTCTCTAATTTTGTGGACTTCATTTTCAACCGCTACGTTTACCTGCTGAACCCCTTTCAACATATCGTCGACCTGTTCTTTAGATTCAATCGCGATGGTCATATCAATCGAGGCCATTTCACCTACCGTCGCATTGGCTTGCTTCACGGTGTTTTGAGCAACATTGATTTCGCTTTCTATTTGATCGTTGAGTTCTTTAGCTTTCACAGACAGTTCCCGGACTTCTTGTGCCACCACAGCAAAGCCTCGCCCGGCCTCGCCAGCTCTAGCGGCTTCTATTGCGGCATTTAACGCCAATAAGTTTGTTTGTTCGGAAAGACCACGTACTCGCTCTAGTAAGCGGAAAACCGCGTCAAGCTTGGCCGACATATCGTGAATACTGTGAACCGCTGAAATACTTTTTTCAGACACATCCACCAAGGTAGTCACGAATTGATTAATGATTTCTTCGGTACGAGGCAGTACTCGTGAAAGGCTGTATTCACTGTCTTGGTTAGACAGCATTTCATTCACCAACCCTTCAGATACATGACTTTGTTCTTCACTAATTTTCTGTAAGCCAAAAAAGCTTTCATTGAGCGTTTCTACAGAGTCCTCAATGATCTTGTGTTGTTTACCCAGCGAGTCATGAATATTAGGTAGATTTTCAGAATAGAGCGTTCGCACAGTATCAATCGTTTGTGCTTTGATGCAGGTATGATCTTGATGAGGCGATTTAGCTTCTTTATTCGACTTCTTCGAACGATAAGGAAATGCACACCACGGCAGACCCGCAGCGGCGATCATCAGCCCTATTTGAATACTCGAAGTGGCATAAAAGACTGCAATAGTCAGCAACACTATCTGGCAAGTAATAACGAGCACGTATTTAGCCCGAGAGTTGGAATCCGTTTCAATATCCATATTGACGTCCTGACGTTATATTTTTTATAAGAATTTATTCGTTTACATACTGAGCAAGCACTTTAGGAATTTTAAATAAAGGCTTCACGTGCATCGCTGCGCCAATTTCTACCGCGACTCTAGGCATTCCCCAAACCACAGAAGTCTTTTCATCTTGAGCTATGGTAATGGCTCCTTGCTCTTTCATTTTGAGCATGCCCTGCGCGCCATCATTGCCCATTCCCGTAAGAATGATCGCCATAGCGTTGACACCAACGGCTTCTGCTATCGAGTCAAACATTACATCCACCGATGGTTTATGACGATTCACAGGCGGGCGATCATCAACTTGTCCATACAGCTTAGAACCTTTACGTATAATCACCATGTGCTTGTCACCAGGTGCGACGTAGGCACAACCTTTCACTAAAGGCACCGTACCCGCACTCAGCTCCTGCACTTTCACTTCACTGATACTGTCTAAGCGCTCTGCGAAAGATTTGGTGAACATGGCACTGATATGTTGAGTAATCACAATGGGTGGCAGTCCCGATGGTAAGGCTGACAACACATTTCGTACTGCCTCTGTACCGCCAGTAGACGCGCCAATCCCAATGATTTCGAGCTTAGACTTCCCGCTCGCAACCACGGTTTCAATAGACTGACTTGCTAGCGGTTCACTACTGACATTCGCCCCTGAGGCAATTTTTATCTTGGAGTTAATGAGATCTTTATAGCCAAGCATATCGCCAGTGCTATCCATGGCTGGCTTAGGGAAATAATCGACTGCACCCAACTCCAAAGCGTGCAACGTTGTATCGGCGCCATGCTGAGTTAACGTTGAAATCATCACCACAGGCATCGGGCGCAAGCGCATGAGGTTTTTAAGAAATTGAACGCCATTCATTTTTGGCATTTCGATATCAAGTGTCAGCACATCAGGATTCAATTTCTTGATCAACTCACGCGCTTCATAAGGATCTTCAGCGGAACCTACCACTTCAAGATCTGGATCAGACGAGATCAATTCAGTTAACAGTGAACGAAATACCGGAGAATCATCGACAACTAACACTTTTATCTTTCGCATACCTAAAACAACTCCACATCATCGGCTGGTTTATGACTTTCAATTTCAACTTGTTGAGCGTAATGATCCTCTTCATGTTTAAGATGACTGATCTCGGCAAATGGAATTCGCTTTAGCCAAGCTTTCCCCGTTAAAGGATCAAACAGAATTTTTCTTGGCTCTAAACCTCCTAGATCATAGGCATCGATCTCAAAACGTTCTTGTTTCGCGTAACGGAGAATAAAGTCTACGTTCTTCTCACCGATGGCAGACTTCCGCCCTAGCATTTGCGCGCCGCCAAACAGCTTCATTCTCATGTGGACGCGCTCTGCCCCAAGTGATATCAGCTGGTTAATCAGCATTTCCATCGCATAACTGCCATATCGAGATGCAGTAGATACCACATCATCATGAGACCAGTGATGGTGTTCTGTACTATGAGCGATCGGCAGTAAAAAATGATTCATGCCACCAACATGAGCATAAGGATCCCAAATACAAGCCGCGACACACGAGCCTAACCCAGTGCTAATAATTTCTGGTTGATCAGTACAATACACCCCGCCAGGAAGCACCTTAACCACATGCTGCTTCTTCTGGTTATGGTAAAACCGATTAACATAAGCGCTGTTTTCTCTTGCTAACATGGGCGACTCCGAATAATGCATGGCTATAACCTGTGGTAAATAGTGTTGCCTAGGTGGCGAAATATTTGGCAATCACTTCCAACCCCTTCCGAGTGCCCAATAAATAAGGTGCCATCATCCACTAACTGGTGGTGAAAGCGGTCTATCAACTTTTTCTGTGTCTCTTTATCAAAATAAATCATCACATTGCGACAAGAGATAAGGTCGAATTTCTTTTTCATTGGCCAATCACCGAGCAAGTTAAGCTGATTAAACGTCACATGCTCACGTAGCCGATTGGCACATTTGAACTTACCTTGAAACTCGCCCTTTCCTTTCACAAAGTTCTTTTTCAAATAACGGTTTGGAATACTAGGCAAAGACTCTTCGTCATAAATGGCTTCTTTAGCATGAGCCAATACATTGGTATCCAAATCTGTCGCCAGCAAAGAGACACGTTCGAAGTTATCGAACGCACCTTTATGGCTTAACGATGCCAAATAGCTATAAGGCTCTTCACCTGTCGAGCAGCCTGCTGACCAAATGCGAATCTCTTTTCGACCTTCGGCTTTCCACTTAGGAAGTAACTTCTCTTCGAGATAATCGAAGTGATGCTGCTCGCGGAAAAAGGCCGTTTTATTGGTCGTCAGAGCATTGATGAACTCCATCTTGTCCTGCTCTGAGTGTTCGATTAACTCACGATAATCAACAAAACGAACTAGCCCTTTTTCACGAAGCTTACGGCTCAGCCTGCCATACACCATGGCATATTTTTGATCCGTAAGATGGATGCCAACATTTTTATGAATGAACCACTGTATGAACTTAAAGTCCTTACGGGTTAATTCAAACTCTCTTGCTCCATCTATCTCCATGGCTGTCGAAGCTCTCGCTAGAACTCTTCCCATTCATCACCATCCTCGCCAAGCTTAAGCCCCGAATTAACCACCTTGCTGTGCTTAAGCTCGCTCACTTTTGCTCTTGGCTTCATTGGAGAGACCGTAGATTGGCTTGGCGCGCTACTTCCGTATTGAGCAACATTGCTGTCAGTACTGAAGAAGTTCATTAGGTTCAGTAGCTCTTTACCTTCAGAGCGTAGCGATTGACTTGCAGCCGAGGTTTCTTCTACCAGAGACGCATTTTGCTGTGTCATTTCATCCATAGTGGTGATGGCACGGTTGATTTCGTCAATACCCGTTGATTGCTCAATACTCGATTCAGCGATTTGTCGAATCAGCTCAGATACGCGAGCAACTGCGTCCACGATGTCGTTCAGGGTTTCACCCGACTCATCAACTAAGCGCGAACCTTCATCCACTTTTTCTACGCTGTCTTTGATTAAGCCTTTAATCTCCTTCGCTGCTGCTGCGCTTCGTTGTGCCAAGTTACGAACTTCACCCGCAACAACCGCAAAACCACGCCCTTGTTCACCCGCACGTGCCGCCTCTACTGCAGCATTCAATGCTAGCAAGTTGGTTTGGAAAGCAATTTCATCAATCACGCCGATAATGTCAGCAATCTTCTTACTGGCACTGTTGATTTCAGCCATTGCTTCAACGGCCTGACCAACCACTTCACCGCCTTTGCCCGCTTTCTTAGCCGCATCGTCAGAGAGATCATTCGCCCCTTTCGCGTTATCCGCGTTCTGTTTCACGGTCGCCGTCATTTGTTCCATGCTGGCTGCCGTTTCTTCAAGGTTGGATGCTTGCGCCTCAACACGTTGGCTTAAGTCATTATTACCATCTGCAATCTCAGTAGACGCAGTCGCGACTCGAGCCGACGAGGTCGTGATTTTCTCTACCATATTACGAATGTTGAGAATCGACGTGTTCACCGCTTCCGCTAAGCGGCCAAATTCGCCTTGGTGTTCATCGGACATGGTGCTTTTCAGATCGCCATCAGCCACTTTACTCATGACTCCAATACACTGACCAAGTGGATCGACTAAGGTGTCGAGCAAGCCATTGATCCCATCGCCCAATTCCTTCATGAATCCGCTGTAAACCGAGGTGTCAATTCGCTCATCAAGCTGACCTGCGGTTGCTTTCTGAATTAAGCTTTCAACTTGGCGTTGGCCGTCTTTTTGCTCGGTAATGTCTATCCACTGCAAAGCTGGGCCCATGTAATTGCCTGAAGCATCGTGCATGGCGATACAGGTTAAGTTGAACTCTAACGCGCCGACTTTAATATCAGATGAGAAAGGGAGTCGGTCAGGGTTGGCGATAATGCCACGTTGGTGAGCTGGATTCTTATGGAAGATATCAATGTTCTTGCCAACCAGGTTCGACGCATCGAAGCTCGGTAATTCAGCTTGAATATCTCGCTCTCTTGATTTTAATAGCGTAGAAAGCGAAGGATTGAGGTACTGGATAATGCCATCTTCATCAGCCATCATCAGGTTAGTCGTCATCCCTTCTACTGCCGAAGCTAGGCGGCCAATCTCGGCTTCTTTAGCACGCTCTTCTGTTACATCCTGCCACTCAAGCGTATTACCAATATAGTTTCCATCCACGTCCATGATTGCAGCAACGTTGAGCTGAATTCTGAGATCCGCAATGGCAATATCTGTGGTGTACGGCAAGTTATTAGGGTCAGACAATAATTGTCGCTGGTGGGCAGGATTACGGTGGAATTCATCAATACAGCGGCCCATTAGCCAATCTTCTGTCGCAGTAAAGCCAGACCAAACCGTTCTCAACGTCGCTTCGTGTTTCTTAAACAAGGAGACCGTTTCATGGTTAGCGTAAGTAATTAAGAAATCGCGATCTATCATCACCATGGCTGTTTGTGCTTGATCGACAGCCGACTGTAAACGCACTACGTTATTTTCACGAATACGTTCATCAGTTACGTCTTTCCACTCCAAAGTGTTACCGACGTATTCGCCTTGCGCATTGATGATCGCCGCAACATTCAATTCTATTTTCAGGTCAGCAATTGAAATATCTGTGGTATACGGCAGGTTAGCAGGCGTGCTCAGCATCTGTCTTTGGTGCGCTGGGTTTTTATGGAACTCATCAATACAACGCCCCATCAACCACTCTTCGCTGGCGGTAAATCCAGGCCATACCGTTTTCAACGTCGCTTCATGCTTCTTAAACAGAGCGACGGTTTCGTGGTTGGCATAGGTGATCAAGAAATCACGGTCGATCATCACCATCGCTGTTTGTGCTTGGTCGACAGCCGACTGTAAACGCACCACGTTATTTTCGCGAATACGTTCTTCCGTCACGTCTTTCCACTCTAATGTGTTGCCTACGTACTCGCCTTGCGCATTGATGATCGCCGCAACATTCAATTCTATTTTCAGGTCAGCAATCGAAATATCTGTGGTATACGGCAAATTATCTGGTGTACTCAGCATTTGTCTTTGGTGAGCAGGGTTCTTATGGAACTCATCAATACAACGCCCCATCAACCACTCTTCGCTGGCGGTAAATCCAGGCCATACCGTTTTCAACGTAGCTTCATGTTTCTTAAACAGAGCGACGGTTTCGTGGTTGGCATAGGTGATCAAGAAATCACGGTCGATCATCACCATCGCGGTCTGTGCTTGATCGATTGCCGACTGCAAACGCACCACGTTATTTTCGCGAATACGCTCTTCCGTCACATCTTTCCATTCTAAAGTATTACCCACATACTCGCCTTGCGCATTAATGATTGCGGCGACGTTGAGCTCAATTTTAAGGTCAGCGATCGAGATATCTGTGGTGTATGGCAAGTTGTCTGGCGTGCTCAGCATTTGTCTTTGGTGAGCAGGGTTCTTATGGAACTCATCAATACAGCGGCCCATCAACCATTCTTCGCTGGCGGTAAATCCTGACCATACGGTTCGTAATGTCGCTTCGTGTTTTTTGAACAGTGATATCGTTTCTTGGTTCGCGTAAGTGATCAAGAAATCGCGGTCAATCATCACCATCGCAGTTTGTGCTTGGTCGACAGCGGCTTGAAGACGCGCGACATTATTTTCTTGCGCTCGCAGTTCAGTTACGTCATTCCACTCCAAAGTATTGCCCGTATACTCGCCATTCGCGTCAATGATCGCGCCCACATTAAGCTCTAAAAGCACATCTTTGACATTGATGGTGGTGGTGTAAGGTAAGTTAGCCGGGTTAGAAAGAAGCTGTCTTTGATGTTGAGGGTTGGCATGAAAACCATCGATACAGAAACCTTCGAGAAAATCTTTATCGGCGCGAAATGACGGCCATACCGATTGAAACAAAGTCTCATGAGTTTTCAGTAGCTGAATCGAACGCTCATTGACATAAGTGATGTTAAATTCTCTGTCTACCATCATCAGCGCCGTTTGTGCCGCGCCCAATGCCGAAAGTAGCTGCTCTTTGGAAAGACCTTCTTCTTCCGCTGGAGTTTCTTCCATTAATGTATCTTGTACAGGTGACGTGTAAGCCGCCACTGGTTCCTTTCTTCTATTCCAGAATGACATAAATTACCTCACATTAGCGCTTCTTCTACTGACGAGTTAGTTAGCTCATTAACATCAAACAGAGCTTCAAGATTAATAATAATTAGGTGCCCATTAGCCTCTGAAGCTATTCCTTTGATGTAACTTTCATCTAAGGTAAGAGACATATGCGGAGCAGGTTTGATGGCAGTTGGTTCTAAGGCGTATACCTCAGCAACCGCATCCACAATGATGCCCAAAGGGTGTTTATTGGTATCATTAAGAACAATCACGACGGTGGTCGCATTAATCACGGCAGGCTTAAGATTAAATCGCATCCTAAGATCCACGATAGGCACGTACTCACCACGAATTTCGAGTACGCCAATTAAAAAATCAGGCGAGTTAGGCACCGTGCGCACATCGCTCCAGCCACGTACTTCTCGCACGTCTAAAATAGGGACTGCATACTCTTCTTCTTCCAATATAAAGCTCAAGTACTCTTCCGCTTCCATGCTTTACCCTGCCTTTAAGATAAGATCGATATTCAATAATTCTTCAGTGTCGAGGAGTGACATCACTTGCTCATCCACATTGAGCAAACCTTGAATGAATGGGCCAATACTCGATTCGCCAACCGAGGGATACAAATCGTTATCGCCTTGGCTGACCACATCGGACACCGCATCCACTACCAAGCCCATTAACTGTTCAGATTCACCGTTTGAGCTTCTTAGGACTAACACCACGGTTGTTGGCAGATAATCACACTCGCCAATATCAAAGCGAGCTCTTAAGTCAACGATTGGCACTATCATTCCGCGTAGGTTGATCACCCCTTTGACAAAGCTTGGTGAACGAGGGATCGGTGTTGGACGTTCCCACACTCGAATTTCCTCGACGTCTTGAATCACCACGCCATACAATTCTTTGTCTAAACGAAAACTCAGGAAATCAGCGTTTTCGCTGATTTCCGCACTCATCATGTTATTCGGGTCTTGCTCTTTTTCTGCTTCGGGAACGGCTTCCATTTTCCACTCCTAAACTAAGTGTCTTATCGCTTGCCGCTGTTAAGCCGCAATGCCTTTTTTCGTCGCTGAGTCTCTACTCTTATCTAAGAACGAGGTGATCAAACCTTGAATATCCAATATCAAAGACACCGAACCATCACCTAAAATAGTCGCGCCTGAAATGCCTGCCACTTTGCTGTAGTTCGACTCTAAGCTCTTAATCACCACTTGCTGCTGATCGAGCAATTCATCAATCAGTAAACCAACTCGATTTCCAGCCGCTTCTACAAAGCAAAGTATTCGGTCTTGTAGGTCACCGCTTTCGCCCATTTCAAATTCATCTTGTAAACGTACGATAGGAATATTTTCATCACGTAGACGATAAAGCTCGACCCCACCCGATGCGTGCTTGACGCAGTCTTTGTCAATTTGAATCGATTCAATGATCGTAAGCAGAGGAATGATGTACACTTCCCCACTGACTCGGACTAATTGCCCATCGAGAATCGCTAACGTCAGCGGCAGGCTGATGGTAAATTTGCTGCCCTTGCCGAGTTTAGATTCCACTTCAATATGGCCGCCTAGCTCTTCGATATTTCGTTTCACCACATCCATGCCAACGCCACGCCCTGAGATATCAGAAACTTCGTCTGCGGTTGAAAAGCCCGGAGCGAAAATTAGGTTTACCACTTGTTTGTCGGTCATCTCCTCACGGCGGGCATCTTCCGCTACCACGCCCTTCTTCTTCGCTTTTTCCCACAGCACATCGCAGTTGATTCCCGCACCGTCGTCTTCCACTTCAATAACAATGGAGCCGCCTTGGTGAAACGCATCTAGTTTGATGACGCCCATTTCAGGTTTTCCGCTTTGTACTCGTTGTTCTGGAAGCTCAATGCCGTGGTCGATACCGTTTCTCACTAAGTGCACCAATGGGTCGACAATGCGTTCCAATACGGTTTTATCGAGTTCGGTATTTTCACCGAGGATTTGCAGATCCACCTCTTTTTCAAGGCGGCCACACAAATCACGAACTAAACGTGGGAATCGGCTAAATGCGAAACTCATCGGTAGCATTCGAATGTTCAATACATTCTCTTGAAGGTCTTTACTGTTTTGGAGAAGTTGGTCGAGCCCTGCTTTCAGTTTCTCTAATTTATCGACACTGAAATCGTTGCCTATTTCAGTAAGCATCGATTGAGTGATCACCAGCTCACCAACTAAGTTAATTAAGCCATCCACTTTATCGATGTCGACTCGAATGGAGCTAACGCCAGTTTCTGTCTTCGCAGGTTTATTTGCGGCGGCAGGTTTATTTTCCGGTTCAGACTTGGCTGGTGTAGCTGAGGTTTCAGCTACGACATCTGTCTTAGGTTCATTCTCTTCTTTCGTTACTGGTTCAGGCTGTGAAGCCTCTGAGCCTTCATCAGATACAGAGACTTCATCACTAATCAGCCTTTCAATCGTTAAATCACATTCATCTTCAACCCACTCAAATATTTCGAGAATGTCGTCCTTTTCGATATCCGCAGCCAAAATAAATGACCAGCTTAAGTAACAAAGCTCTGACTCGATTTCATGAAGCTCTGGCAATTCAGGAGTTAAACATTGAATGCTGACATTAGGATCGAGGTCTTTCACTTCTCTAATGATGCGTAGCGGGTCATTACCACTGAAGAAAATCTCAGAATGAGGGATGAACTCCACTGCCCAAGGAGACGCTTCCGAAGGAGACTTGGTAGCTGGATCAGTGGCGGGAATATCTTCAACTGCAGGAGAATCAGTACTTGGAGATTCATTTGTCGCTTGCGTGTCATCTAGCAGTAATTTGAGTTCAACGTTCACTGATTCTTTGAAATCAGCATCAACCTCAGAATTGCTCTCGTGCCCTTCAAGCATGTTCTTAATACAGTCACAGCTTCTTAGTAGAACATCCACGCTCGCCTTAGTAAGGAACAACTCACCGTTTCTAACTAGATCGAGATAGGCTTCCACCGAATGCGTAAATTCACTGATATCAAACAAGTTAAACGTCGCAGCTCCTCCTTTAATGGAATGCGCCGCTCGAAAGATGGTGTTAATGGTTTCAATATCGGTGGAGGTAGGGTCTAGCTCTAGCAGTACTTCCTCAAGCACTTCTAAGTTTTCACGACATTCTTCGTAGAACATCTTCCTTAGTTGGTCCATATCTAAAGCCATAATCATCCCTACCCTGATGGAGCATATTTTTGATTTTGTTTGTGAGGCGCCTAACTATTGCAGTTATAAACCTGATGCAGCTATAAAACTCGTTTTAGCGTTTTGAGCAAAGTCTCGGGATTAAACGGTTTTACTAACCACCCCGTTGCACCCGCCGACTTCCCTTCCTGTTTTTTCTCGGTGCTGGTTTCGGTCGTCAGCATCAAAATGGGAATAAACTTGTAATGGGGGATACCACGAATTGCACGGACCAAATCGAAGCCGCCCATGATTGGCATGTTGACGTCCGAAATGACGACATCAAATTTGGTGGTTTTCGATTTTCTTAAAGCATCACTGCCGTCATTGGCGGTTTCCACTTCATAGCCTGCATCTTTTAGGGTGTGACTAACCATCTGACGAATAGATACTGAGTCATCGACTGCTAGGATTTTCTTCATATATAACCCTCAAAGTTCCTTTTCGGAGTAAAACTGTTTCTCTAGATTCAGTAATACAATCGCATCGGTTAATACCGAAGAGGTGTTTGTCATACTGATATCTAAACCGGCACGTTTAGCTGAATTGAAAAGTGACGCTAGGGTTTGAAGGCCTGCGGTATCGACACGTACCACTTGAGAGGCATCAATTGAGATAGGACTATCTTGCTTAAGCCATTCTAGGTATTTATCTTTAGAGTTGAGAACAGTAGAGATCTCAAGGGACTCTTCTAGCACACATTCCATGTTAATCCTGCTACTTTATTATTATTAGCCAATATGACGGTGTTGCTTATCTTTGAGTGTAGATAGGAATATTGATTTATCAAATAGATAGTAAAATTAAATACCCCTTCAAATAACAAGTGGTTTAGCCGAAACTCTGGCCTAATAAAAACAACACGTTATGAAAAAGGATTTATCAGTAGTGATTAGTCAAGGTTTGAAGAGAAATGTTGTAAGGCTATGAGATTTGGTCAGTTTACAGTGTAAATCTTTCGTTCACTTTACACTGTAAATTTAATTGGAGATTAAGGGCTTATTTACAGTGTAAATTATGAAGTAAGTATATGATGTCTTGCCTTAACTTTTGCTCAATTTGCTTACGACCTGAAAACTGAAAGTGATGGATACAATCATGCCAAGGCTGCTTCTGTATCACTTTCTTTATCAGTAGATCACTCACCCATTCTCTTTGATTCTGCTTAAGCGACAGAATTAAGCGTTCAAGCATAGAAGCGATACTGTCAAAGCTGTTGCCCCCGGAAGCGTAGTTTTCGAGAAGTAGTCGATGGTTAGGTTTGAGAGCCAACTGTGGATAAACCGAGAGTAGCGCTCTCACCATTTCGGTCTCTAATGTAGCCAATGAACTTGATAGTAAATACTGGAAGCTATCAGTGAACTCGTGACCCGCAGCTTCACACCACAATTGCGCTTGCTCGGACAACGCATCGACCATTACCAGTGAATGGCAGCCACTCGCCTGATCTCGCTGGTGCCCCAAATGCAGACTGCTAAATCCATTGTTCGTCCAAAATGTCACTAACTCGCTCGTCGCACCAAAGCTGGTGGCAAGGTAATCATATTGTGTTGCAGATTGTCGAACGCGTTTTATCATGTCGCTGCCAATCCCCGTTCTCTGCAAGTTTGGATGGACAGCAATTCTCATAATACGTAAACAAGATTGCTCTGCCGCTTCACTAATACCGATATGATTAGCGAGTAACGCAGGAACAAGATGACCTCTCGGGCGACGTTTACCTAGCTGAATATCTTGTATCAAACCTGATTCTAAATTACCTTCAGCTACAGACAGAACGCAGCCAATACAAGTTTGCTGGCTTAGTAAAACATGAAGTTTCATGTCAGGGTTCGCCAATAGCTGCATTAGGTCATTTGGCGATGTTTGGTAATGTGCATTGACCAACAGCGCAAAGCACTGCTTTAGTAGTTCAGGTGATTGCAGGTAATCAGTGCGCTCTAATACTCGCCAAGTGAGTGAGCCTTCAGAAACAGAAGCAGCATTCAACTCTTCATCGATTTCTGAATTCAAAAGAAACGCATCAAATAGCCAAGCTTCTAGTGGGTCTCCACTTGCCCATCGAATAGGTTGCTCGATCTGAAATGCTTTCCAGCCAGGTCTTTGCTCAGATAGCCAAGTTTGGAACTTGATCCCAAAGCCACGACCGCTTCCCTCATAGCCATGAACGGTTGTTGAAAATACCGCGCGGTGATAACGCTCAACCATACTCTTCAACATAGGCAATGGAATCGATGCCGCTTCATCAACCAGCAATAAATCGCACGAATACGCTTCTCTCAGTAACTCATCTGGTGCGACAAACTTAAGCTCACCAGCTTGATAACGGAGATGATTAGCACTCACAAATTCAGAATCAGGTAAAAGGTTGTTCGCGTGTTCGAAAACAGGTGCAATAGATTTAGAAGACGATGCGGTGATCAAAATACGATAAGGCTTCTGTTGTAGAAGCTGCGCAGCCGCGATACCTAATGCACTACTTTTTCCACGGCCGCGATCCGCTGTAACCACCAAAGGACGCTTTCTATGGCCAGTCACTACTTTATGAATTAAGGAGACAGCCTGTTTCTGCTGTTCAAAGATATCGCTTTCTTTATCTCTAACCACTTCCAAGTCAGGAAGTTCAGGAGCAGCTTGATTTTGAATAATTTGATAAAGCTTATTGAAGTGCGAATGAAGCCAGTGTTGATCCGCCTCGATGGAATCAGACGACATTTTGGGAGGCAAAATCAGTAATACTCCTCCCCCAACCAAGGCACCTAATGCAGCACTAAACCCATTCGCATCAAAACCTTCTCGGCAATCACAAATCAAAAGTTGGCATTCTCGCCCAAGCAATCCCTGCCCCTTCTTCATCGCGACTTGTGTTATGCCGTTAAATGCAGCGCCACCAATCTGAAAAATATTGTCGGCATAATAAGTGTCGATAACGCTCTGAACCAGAGACTGTTGCCAAATGTCCTCGCCATTAACCACAACACCATAACGGTGACGATTTTGTTTAGCGATTTTGGAAAGTTGAAGAAGGTAAGAAATTGAAGAGTTCATAACGATGCCCAATGTTGCGATGCGGACATGGTAGCACAGCTAAAGAAAAAGCCGCACAAGGCGGCTTTAGAGGAAGAGAGTATCTAACGTAAAACTATGAATCTAACTTTGACTCTACAAACGCCAAGATTTCTTTCATGGTCGCGTCATCAACTTTCTTTAAGTTCAATGCTAAGTTTGAACCTTTACGGCTATAAGTTGCACGGCCTTTAACTAAGTCGACTTTGCTTGAAGGCGCTTTAACTGGCGCAGGTGCCAACTCTAGAATCCAAGATTCAATAGTTTCAGTCACCTCTTTGGTTAGACGAGAAACCCCTTGAGCTTGGCTACGTTGCCACACAAATCCTTCGGTGTTCGCACACTTTTTCAATAGCTCTTGCTGCTGATCTTCATCTAAAGTTGCAAACTGCTTATGTAACTTCACGATGGTTGGTCGGCCTAAGTCGCTCACATTTGGGTATGCTTGTAATAGCTCCAACGGTAAATCAGCGGCCTTAAGGGCGCCACTTACCAAAGCTTCACTACACTGAAACATTTTCGCCAGAGCTTTTTGGTCTTCAGCTTCGCCACTTTCCAATTTAGCTTGCATCTCTTTACCTTTCTCATAAAGAGATAAAGGCTTATGAGCATTCGCCACGTCAGAAAGGAATTTAGCGTGCTCGGTATTAATGCCTTCAGCAACGTAAATTAAGAACTCTTTTTCCGCCAAGATACAAGACATACGACGACGGCTACCATCGAGAACTTCAATCTTACCGTTCTCTGCTTTACGGCCAACTGCTGGGTATTGTTGCCCACGCTCACGTAATGTCGTCAATACATCAGATAGAGCGTGCTCATTTAAGAAAGACTGCTCACGAGCATTATCAGCAAAGACTACTGTCTTATTCGCGATTTGATCTGCCGGAATACGGACTAGCTCAAACGATACTAGCTCTTCACCAGCAACAGATAATTCAATCACCTGCGCCTGTTCTTTCGCAGCTGTTTGCGCTTCTTGCGGTGTAACTACACGACGTTTATTGGCTTTACCAAAAAGCTTTGCATTCAAGTCAGATGTTTTAATTGCCATAGTCTAATTACCCCTGATTCAATGAAGACCAATTGCTGTGTAATACACGTTCAAGTTCCAGCGCACTTTTTTGTACCGCGTCTTGCGCTGTCGCCAATGTTTTCTTACCACCTTCGAAATCACTAGTGGTCAAATCAAAGACTGTGCTGTATGTATCAGCACAAGTTTCGAATGCACGGCTACGTGGAATCGTCGCCATCATAACTTGATCACCCAATAGGTAATTCATCTCAGTAAGAACGGAAACTTGCTTCTTATTGTCATCTTCAAACATGGTTGGCATCAAACGTACAAACTCTAGCCCTTTCCAATCTTCTGGGAACATTTCGTAAACCGTTGGAAGGTGCTGGAAGAAGTTCACTGTTGAAGCCCAGTCCAAACGTTTTGCCGCACATGGGATCAGCAAAGCATTGGATGCGTACATCGCGTTCCATACTAGTGGATCGACGTGTGGGCCAGTATCAATCATGATGACATCAAAATCGTCGGCAATTTTGTCAATCAGCTTTTCTTTAAGCAGACGAACAATATCTAACGACTGATTTTGAGAAAGGTGCTGCCACGCTTCGGCGTTGAACATCGCATCTTCTGGGAAAGCAGAAATAGTTTTCAGGTTCGGATACTGAGTTGGCAACAATACGTTCTTACGTAAAAACTCCGCATCAACTTCTTGGTCTTCTGGAACGTTGTCCAGCATGATATCAACCGCAGAGTAGATATTCTCATGCTCCGCAACGCTGATTTGCGGGTTCAAGAACAGACGTAAAGAGCCTTGTGGATCTAAATCGATAAGACAAATACGGTAGCGTTTATCCAAATTCAATGAAAGACAAGCCGCTAAATGAACCGCTGTCATCGACTTACCGGTACCACCCTTCTGGTTCTGAACATTAATAATCCATGGTTTATTGTCACCATGTTTCTTACGCTCATGAAACTTAGCAACGCCAGCGGCGTCCATAAGCATGTGGGCTTCTTCTAATGAAATCGAATAATGATTGGCATTGTTTTTTGTAAACTGATGTCCGGCCGCTTCAAGCTTGCTGATAGCGTCATCCAGTTTACGGCGAGTCAAGCCAGAACGTGTTTCCATTAAAGCTTTAGACATCGGAGGAAAGTGCTCGTCGCTTCTCTCTTCCAAAACAATCTCAATTCGATCTGCCTGAACTTGCTGAGTCTGTTCGGCTAATTGATAGAGATTATCAATCGTTTGTTCTCTTTTCATTGCCAATTTCCGTAATGATTAACTAAAGACAGATTGTACAACAAACACAACCAAATACAATAAAAAGCTGAACATACATTTATGAGCGAAATCACATAAAAATGAGCATATGTGGTCTTATTGATGAATATACCAATATTCAGGGACCAATTTCACCTTCATAATGAGACCCAAAATCGAACAGATTTAAAGTGTTACAGCATCACTTATTTACATTGTAAATTTAAATACAAGAAAATTAACCGGAACGATTGAAATTTCTTCACCAACTACGGTAAATGTGATTTGGACTATATTTACAGCAAATTGTCTATCCGTGAGTATCGCTCTCTCTTCCAAGCTTGCTAAGGCAAACTCTGCTTATCTAGCAACAAAAGCTAGTCAGCCACGGAAACATGATCAAGAACCGACAAAATCACAAACCGGCAAGAAAACGAACAATAAGGAAGAATGATCAAGGGAAATAGCGCGAACACTGGAGGTTAGTAAGATCACAGATAGAGGGATCCTTGATCGGAAAAATGATCAAGCTAATTACACTTCCGGAAGCATGAGTTTTTATAGCCAAATTACGGAGGAATGTAGATAGACTGGGACTTTATCTCGAAAAGCACGACCTCAATACACAAATCAAACTAACGCATTACTGAAATACATTTACACACCATATACCTGATCATGCTTTCGTAAGTATTCGGTGTCATGTCCAGATACAGTACTATGCACTCGGTCAGTTCCAATAGATGAGCAAACAAACAAATTGGAGGTAATTTCATCATATTTCACAAAAAACACGAATTCCTTGATCATCTTTCCGAATCGTTTTGCTTAAAGAAACGCGTAATAGAATTTGTTTGAGCGGAAATTTTATATTCGACTGTGGATAACATGTATAAACAAGATGATCATGCTTTCAGGGCTCACATGATCATGCTTTATAGTTCTAATGATCATCGTTCTGGGATATTCTGATCATGCTTTCTGAATATCAATGATCATAGTTTCGGGGTTTATATGATCATGCTTTCCAAAGCTATAAAATAAAATCAATAAATAACAACCACTTAAAAGCAATCGCCCGTCTAGATCATTAGATCATATAATCAATATAGATCAGTTTAATCAAATAGATCAGTTATTTAAAAGCCAATAAAATCTCTTTATTTATGATCATTTTTTCATTATCCTCATGGAACTATAGTGATATTACGGCTAGTGTGATACGGATCTAAAAATGAAGCCTGAAGAAAAATTATTAATTAAAGCTCGCAGCCACAAAGATGGTCACCTATTTGAGGTTTCTGAATCAGCCGTAGAATGGATTGAACAATATCAACATTTCAAAGGTGTCACTAAAAGCATCGTTGAATTACTAAACCTCATTTCACTACGAGGTTTTTCTAGTAAAGATGGTTATGTTTCCACCACAGAGATTGTGGAGTCTACCGATGGTCAAGTCACGCGTGCAGCCTTGCAGCAACGATTACGCGCAGCCGTTAATATAGGGCTTTTCACTCAAATTCCAGTTCGCTTTGAAGAAGGCCTTGCGGGAAAAACCATGCTTCATCGTTTTGTGAATCCAAACCAATTGATCTCTGTGTTAGGGGCCACCAGCTTAGTGACAGAGTCCGTTAAGCAGAATGAAAAGCAAAAACGTTCAAAAGCACTCGCTCAAACTCAAGTCAACAAGCGCTTGCTTAATGAGCATGGATTGAACACCCCACCAAGTATGAAAGATGAGGCGGATCAGTTTATTGTTTCTCCTACGAACTGGGCTGGCATCATCGATCAAGCTTTAGCGCCACCAAGAACACGCAAAAGTTATCAAAAATCAATGGTTTCGATCTCCGGAACACGAGCTGTGATCGAAACACGATCATCGAAAAATATTATGACTGTTGATGATCTGATGACCTTGTTCGCCTTGTTTACGTTAACTGTTCAATACCATGATCATCACCAAGAAGATTACCAGCTAGACGCCAAACACACGCCAAACAAAACGCCGTTGTACATCACTGATATTTTGTCTCTGCGTGGTAAGAAAGACAGCGGACCAGCTCGCGACTCAATTCGCGACAGTATTGACCGTATCGAGTTTACTGATTTCCAACTGCATGAGCTAACAGGCCGATGGTTAAGTGAGAACATGCCAGAAGGCTTCAAGAGCGACCGTTTTCGATTTTTGGCTCGTACTATCACGGCATCTGAAGAAGCGCCAACAGAAGGCGCTGACGGCGAAATTCGTATTAAGCCAAATCTGTATATTCTGGTATGGGAGCCGTCGTTCTATGAAGAGCTGTTAACGCGCGACTATTTCTTCTTGTTCCCGCCTGAAATTCTGAAACAACACACTTTGGTATTCCAACTGTATTCGTATTTCAGAAGCCGTATGGCGCGTCGTCATTCTGATTGCCTATTGCTCAGTGAATTGAATCAGAAGTTGGCACGAAACATTGATTGGCGTCGTTTTTCAATGGATCTGATCCGTGAGCTAAGAAAACTTGGGGAAGCAGACACGAATGCTGAGATCTTTACCGTTAATCTTTGGGGGTACCACCTAACGATCAGTTCAATGATCGAAAAAGGTAAAGTAACGGATTATCAGGTAGATATTAAATGTAACGCAGAAGAGGTGCTTAGGTACTCGCGAGCGCGTACCACAAACGCTGGTAAACGTAACATGGCTCCGACATTACCTAACCCGCTGCGTAACGAAATGGTTTCTAAGCAGAAACTGGATGAGTTGGCGGAAATCATTGATGGTGAATTTGAACCGATTCAACGCAAAGCACCTTCACCAAGAGGGAAATTAGGTCGCCGAGTTAAGCTGAAAAAGCATTCGGTTGAGATCAACGCTGATGAAATCACAATTACCTTATCTAAGTATACTTCACCAGAGGCTCTAGAACGCAGTATAACAGCCTTGTCGGCAATGACTGGTCATTCCCACAATTCAATCAAAGAAGAGTGCTCAGAGCTCATAGAGAAGCTAGATTGGCTAAGAGTTGGAGAGGAAGTGGTTCAATACGAGACGCTAAGTAAAATGATTGAGTTGTATAACGACCGTCATTCAAACAAACACCTGTCGATTGAACGATTGATTTCCGGCTTGGCGGTACGTCGAAAAGTGTGTAAGCAGGTGCTAGAAGGGCACTTAGATGACACAGTATTTCGTGCGTTAGATGAAGTAGCGATTGGCAATTAAAGCTTGATAATAATCCAACATAACGCTGACACTCTACTGACATAAGCAACTCGGTGACTGGTTAATATTTATCCCGAATAGACAACCTTTTGTCCTTTCTTATGATTAATAGATTGGCTCATATTGTTACATCATACTGAATAGATTTCGCGAGTTCTGATGAACTCGCTTTTTTTTGCCTGCCGTAAACTGCTAAGCCTCCAATAAAACCGTCAGATCTAACAAGCTGATCGCTTTACACTTGATCATGTTTCCGTATTTATTGGATTCTTTTACCTTCCATACCTTGATCATGCTTCGGTGCTAATGATGCCATAAAGTGTACATGCGCTTCGATCAGCTCTTGAGCCTGTGCCTGCCAGTGTGAGTGCTCTTGTTGGTTACTAAACTCTAAGGCTAGTACGCAAAGGTGTTGAATACGTTTTAGCGACCAGTCCACCAGTTCCGGCTGAGATTGGCTTTCACAACTGATCGCTTGCAGTTTCCCGTAGGCGAACATCAAATATTGATACGCCTGCTCAGGCTCTTGTCGATGCAGGTGGAATTGGTAGATGCGTAAGCAGCCGTCTAGCCAACAAGCGATCGCTTTACTTTGTTGATCGTTGATCTTGGGTCCCCACACCGCATTGGGAGGGCTAAGGATCAATAATCTTAACGTTTCTACTTGATCATGCTTTCGAGCTTGGTACCAAGCACTGATCTTTTCCAACCATACATCGAGTTCATTCATGCAACGCTATCCCACTGTTTTACAAAATGGTTTTCACTGATTTCTTGGTATTCATCTTGAACAATACTGCTCTGCTGACGAATCGCATCGGCGTCTAACGAATAGTTTGGTTCATTTTGTACCAGTTCGCCAAACGGCAAATCAGGATCAGGCACTGCTGAGATCAATAGTTTAGTGTAGGGGTGTTGCGGATTCGTCAGGATCGATTGAGTTGATCCCCATTCAACGATCTGACCTTTGTACATTACAGCCGTTTCTTCAGCGATGTAGTGTGCGGTGGCAAGATCATGAGTGATGTATAGGAAACCTATGCCCAACTCCTTTTTCATACGCTGCATGAGATTCAACACTCCTAGGCGAATCGACACGTCTAACATTGATGTCGGCTCATCCGCCAGAATGACTTCAGCGCCTACGGCTAACGCTCTCGCTAAGTTCACACGTTGGCGCTGGCCGCCACTGAGCTCATGAGGGTATTTAGCCAAGGTTTCGATAGGCAGTTCGACTAACATCAGTAGCTCTTCAAGGCGAGCCTCTAGCTCAGTTTTATTCGCCACTCTTTTATGGATTTTTAACGGCCTAGTGAGGTGATGTTCAATGGTGTGAGTTGGGTTTAACGAGCCGAATGGGTCCTGGAACACCATTTGTACTTTACTGCGGTAGTCGAGCACATCTCGGCGTTTAGTGATGTTGTTAATGTTTTGCCCATGAAAGAGAATCTCGCCTTCAGTTGCAGGGTAGACTTTAGTCATCAACCGAGCACAAGTACTCTTTCCGCAGCCAGATTCCCCCACTAATGCTAGCGTTTTACCTCCGTATAAATCGAAGCTCACGCCCTGTAGCGCTCGGAAGATTTCTTCTTTGCCAAACCCTCCACCGACCGTGAAGTCTTTGACGATGTTCTTAACTTGAATTATTGGTTCTTTCATCAAATGCTCCTAGCTGGCGATGGCGTGTTTGCTTTCATGGATATTAGGGAATGAGCTCCATAGCTTTTGCGTATATGGATGTTGAGGGTTGTTACGGATTTCAGTCGCTTGATTGATTTCGACAATTTCGCCGTAGCGCATGATCGCAATGCGGTCACACAGTTGGCTCATAAGTGCTAAGTCGTGAGTGATGAATAATACGGAGAAGCCGAACTCTTCTCTGAGCTGGTAAATCTGCTGCAAAATTTCCCTTTGAACAACGACATCCAGCGCGGTGGTTGGTTCGTCCATAATGATCAATTTGGGATTGAGAGACAGTGCAATGGCGATAACTAAGCGTTGGCGCATGCCGCCACTGAATTGATGAGGGTATTCGGTTAGCCGGTTGCGAGGTATGTTGACTAAATCGAGCAATTTCTCGGCGCGGTCTTTGGCTTGCTCATCGGTTAGCCCTTTGTGGTGACGCAGTACATCGGCGAACTGCTCTTGAATGGTCAAAACTGGGTTAAGTGAGTTCATGGCACTTTGAAACACCATCGCGATCTCACTCCAGCGTAAGGTGTTGAGCTGGGAATCCGATAGGTTGAGTAAATCTTGTCCGTCAAACATGATTTGCCCACCAGAGATAAATGCAGGCGGCTTGTGCAAGCGGTTGATTGCAAAAGCAATGGTACTTTTACCGCAACCGGATTCGCCCGCTAGGCCAAAAATTTCACCGGGCTGAATAGCGAAGCTAACAGATTTAACGGCGTTGAAATCACCGTCGTCGGTTATGTAGTCCACACACAAATTTTTCACTTCGATCAGTGGAGTGGAGGGAGACAGTTGGGAAGCCATAATGTCGGTTCTCTATATTTAAATAATAACCATTATCATTATCGTTTAATTAAAAGAACTTGAAGCGAGTGCGGTAAAAAGATTGAAGTGACTCGAAAGTTATTTGGTGAGCCTGCAAGATTTTTCAAAAGAAAGGTGAATTTTTTGGGGAAGAAAATGAGAGTTGGATCAAGTGACTTTCTTTAGAGGGAATCCTTTAAATGTAATCCGCAAAATTTGCTTTGGCAAAGCCTAAATAACATTTTTATAAGTGAGGTTTTAGAAGGGTCGGGAACTTCACATTTTGGTGCAGATTTTCTTAACAACAAAATATTCATTTGCTACAGATTACCTGTCCATAGCATGGTGTATTCGGAGGAAACAATGTCCATTAATTCTATCAACCATGATGAAATGACAAATATTGCTAGTAACTGGGATAGCTCAGAAGAAGAGGTTAATGTTAAGCCTGAAAAGCAAATGAAGTCAGCCGAAGCTCGTCGTCGTATTGAAGCTTTGAGAGAAATTCGAGAAAGTGGCTTGAGCCTAGAAGAGGCGAGAGAGCTTGGGTTAATACATTGATCCCTTTCTCATTATTGTAGGGTGGCCAAGGCCACCCTTTTTATTTCTGTTTCAAGACAATTATTTAAATCTGTTGCATATTTGACAGCCTACCAGTCCCCCACTAGCCTTATAGATAAAATTAACAATATGAAACGCGTTTCTTTATATGTTGGTTCAAAAACAGTTCAGCTGTGCTAGGAGCAAGTTATGCAAAATGAAGTTTTATTTTATGAGCCGGAAGATAACAATGGTTATCTATCAAATTTCGCAGCGTGCCAAATCGAGGTGAACGATGAAGTTTGGCCGACAAGCGAACACTACTATCAAGCCATGAAATTTTCGTCTGATGAACTGCGAAAGGAAATCTTTTACGCTGCCTCTCCTGAAGAAGCGTTTCAATTGAGCCGACGCTATGAAAACCATGTTCGTGAAGACTGGTATGAGATTCGTGTGGATGTGATGAACTTCATCGTGTCTGAGAAATTTAAGCAGAATTCAATGTTTGCCCATTTGCTGGCGAGTACAGGTGACTCTGTGATTAAAGAACATTCTCACAAGGATGCTTTTTGGGGGGATGGTGGTGATGGCTCCGGTGACAATCATTTAGGCAAAATATTAATGAGTGTGCGTGATAAGTTAAGACAAACCGAACCGTACAATCATGTTGATTTTGTTGATTACGCTAAGCTTCCTACCCAATGGGGCGTATTCAAAATGTATGGCTTTGTCGAGCGTTCTACTGGCAAAGAGCACCTAGCGTTAGTGTATGGCGATATCGATCAGTCTGTTGCTCCGCTTATCCGTTTGCACTCCGAATGCCTGACTGGTGATGCGCTATTTAGTGCTCGCTGTGATTGCGGTTTCCAGCTCTCTAGAGCGATGGAGAATATCGTGGATGCAGGCAGTGGGGTGCTTTTCTATCTACGTCAAGAAGGGCGGGGGATTGGTTTAATCAACAAGATTCGAGCTTATCATCTGCAAGATAACGGCGCAGACACCGTTGAAGCGAACGAGCAGCTCGGCTTTGCCGCAGACATGCGTGACTATTCTTTTTGCCGCGGAATGCTGAGCTTTTTAGGTATTAATTCCGTGCGCCTAATGACCAATAACCCTCGGAAGGTGAATGCGCTAGAAAGTTCAGGGATCAATATCATTGAGCGTGTACCGCTTCAAGAGGGCAATAACCCCCATAACAATCACTATTTGAAAACTAAAGCGGCCAAGCTCGGTCATATGTTTGATACTGGTTTTGTTCGCTAGGTTTGGCGAGTAGCAGACAATAAAAAATCCGCTCGATATAGAGCGGATTTTTGTATGAAAGTTTGAAGCGACTATAAATAACTGTCGACGATGGCTTCCAGTTTACCGCTTGATTTGAGATCTTTAAGACGTTGGTTTATAAAACCTTGTAACTGTTGGTCCATTTTAGGATCAAAAGCGAGGTGAATAGGGTAGTCTGGGATCACTGAACTAAACGATTGGATTTGGAAAGATTTTGGATCGAGTTTTTGCATAGCAAGATTGTATTTTACTCGAGATTCCATTTCGACAAACACGGTGTCGCCAGGGATACGTTTTAGAACCCTAAATGCAGCGGTGTAATCTTTGACTCTAAGCTCTGCTAGTTTCCCTTGCTCAATATAAGGGTCGAGGTTTGGGTATTCAAAGCCCATTAGTAATACTACGGCTTTGTCGTCTAGGTCTTTCATGTCCTCGAACTCAAATGGCTTTTTGTTACTGCTCATCAGAGTATGTTTTACATTGTAAATTGGAATATCGGATAAATTGGCGGATTGAATGTTACCCCATGTTGGGCTGCCATAAGTAATCCAGTTTTCTTGTTCACGCGCTTCAAGCTGCGTGATCATTCGATTAAATGGGTAGGTGTGGTATTTGAGCTCGTATTTGGTGTCGTCGAATACTGCTTTGACGATATCAGTCACAATGCCGCTATGCGTAACCCCATTTTTTTCGATTTGAAAAGGTTGTGCTTGTTTTTCGATTACGTAGTAATGAATAGGTTCGGCAGCTGATACGCTCCCTGCAGATAGCAGGCCGATGATTGAAGCGGACAATATTTGTTTTTTCATGTCTTTCCCTGAATTACACGTGATTTACTACTATTATACTAGTTGAATATATCTAAGTTGCTAGGTCAAAATCGGTACATAAATATGGTGAAAATGGATAGGCACTATGTTGGGTTATCTCGCCAGTTACTGGGAGTTATCATAGTTATTAGCACCTTGTTTACTTTAATCGTAACGGGGCTAAGTTTCTATGTAGATTACCAAAATCGAGTGTCCGGCATCAGTTCGCAGATCGATCGGGTCGAAGCGAGCTACTTGTCAGGTTTAAGTTCCAGCCTATGGGTAGAAGACAGAGAGCAACTTAAGGTGCAAGCTGAGGGTATATTTAGGTTGCCTGAAGTTCACTACGCGGTGATCAAAGATGATTCTGGTGTCATCGTCGAATTAGGCAAACCTGTCCTTGAAAACCGTTATGCGCAATCGTGGGATATGGAGTACCCATTAGGCGACAAAAAGTATTACCTAGCGACCCTCACCGTCCATTCTGATTTAAGCATGATCCTACAAGATTTTGAGCAGCGCATCGTGGTGTTATTGCTGTTCGAAGCCGTGAAAATATTCTTACTGACCATTGTGACCTTGTTTGTGGTGTATAGATTGGTGGTTCGCCGTTTGATGTCGATGTCTTCGGTGATTAGCCAGTTTGAAGATGGCAACAAGCCCGCCTTACTTAAAGTTGATGAACGTCGCTACGTTGATGAAATTACTATCCTTGAACAAAACTATAATCAAAGCGTTGAACAAGTTCGTCGTCATTACGTTGAGTTAGAAAAAGCCAAAGATGCGGCAGAGGTGGCAAGCCGTAATAAGAGTGAATTTTTGGCTAACATGAGTCATGAAATTCGCACCCCTATGAATGGGATTATCGGTTTATCGTCGCTGTTGTCTGAAATGAAAATGGACGATGAACAAAAAGAATACGTCGATATGCTCAACAGCTCGTCCTTGACGTTACTTGATCTGATTAACGACATCCTAGATTTCTCTAAGATTGAAGCAGGCCGCTTAGAGCTTGAAAACTCGATGTTCAATTTGGCGGATATTGCCGCTGATGTTGAATCGACTTTTAGAGTGAAAGCTGAGCAAAAGAACTTGCTGTTTAAGTCAACTATCGACCACCGTATTCCAAACTATGTCACCGGTGACAATACCCAGTTAAGACAAGTGCTGAATAACCTCGTCGGTAATGCGATTAAGTTTACTGAGAGCGGATACGTGCATTTGCATATTCACCTTGAATGGGAAAAGGTGAATACCGCTCGCGTGCGTTTTGAAGTGATCGATAGTGGTATTGGCATTGCGGATGATAAACAGCAAGCGGTATTCGAGAAGTTCCAACAAGCGGATGGCAGTACCACTCGTAACTATGGTGGTACAGGGCTTGGTTTGGCCATTTGTCAGAAGATAGTCGCGCTGATGGGCGGGGAGCTAAAACTGAGTAGTGAAGAGGGCAAGGGCAGTACTTTCTTCTTCAATATTGATTTTGAAACTCAGGCTGAACAGCAAGAAATGACGCATATCGATTTCAGTGACCTGTCGGTTCTATTGGTCGATGATAGCCAGCTCAATATGCGTATTACCTCGTCCCAATTGCAAAGCTTCGGCGCGAAATCGGTGTGTTGTGAACAGCCGAATATCGCATTGGATCTCGTGGCTCAGTCGATTGCTGAGAACAAGCCGTATGATTTGGTGTTGGTCGATAAAGTCATGCCGATGATGGATGGCTTTGCACTGGCGCAAGCATTGAAAGCGCGTTTTGATAACCAATGTCCTAAGTTGGTGATGGTGTCGGCGTTTGCTGAAAGTAGCGATGAGTCGCTTGCGAAACAAGCGGGTTTTGCGGCTTACTTGTCGAGGCCATATCAAGATAATCAATTGAAGTGGTTAATCAGAAAAACGCTGTCTTCGAATGATGTGATGGTCACTCAAGACAAACCTGTTGCAACGGCTTCACAGCCAAGTGAAATACCAGTAGAAGCCACTCCACGTTCAGTGACTGCGGTTTCTGATGCTATGGTTGAATCTTCCAACGATAACTTACCAAAAGTGCTGGTGGTAGAAGACTCATTGGTTAACCAGCAAGTGGCGAAAATGATGCTCACCAAATTAGGGCTGTCGGTAGATATTGCTGAAAATGGCCTGATTGGCGTAGAAATGTATAAGCTTTACGACTACGAGATGATCTTTATGGATTGCCAAATGCCGGTTCTTGATGGTTTCGAAGCGACTAAGCAAATTCGAGCCTTAGATAAAGAAAAAGGCCAACGCACGCCTGTCGTGGCGTTAACGGCCAATGTGGTCGTGGAAGATAAGCATCTTTGTTTTGACGTTGGAATGGATGAATTCTTATCTAAACCAGTGAACCATCAACAATTGTCGACAGTCGTGCATCGCTTTATTCCGCGATTGTTGGCACAAACCAAGGAAGACGAGCAACATATCCTTTGATCTACTACCTAGAAAATCATCAGTAGCGCCAGATTTTGCGCTTTATGTTGGTTTTCTAGGTTCGCTCTATGCTATATTTCTTCGCCAAGTGTATTACTGACTAAGGCTTTACATGTCTATCAACCTTTCACTTCTTCCACCCGATGAGAAAAATAAAATCGAGCTGGATAAGCAAGCCTCTTTTCTCGTTTGGAAATTGAAACAAGCGAAAAGTGGTCCCGAAGCCATTGTAGAACAAGCGGCTAAAATCGTGGACCCACAAGAAAAGGTGTGGTTTGAACAGTCAGTTGAAAAATATAAGCGAGTAATGGGCGTCGCATAACGCGTCACTACCATTACTTTGCAAAGGCTGAATAATTGTATTGATTCAGCTTTTTGCTAAAATTTGCCCGTTAATTGAATCAGAGAGAAGATCCCGATGGGAAGAAGTTTTGAAGTGCGCAAAGCCTCAATGGCGAAAACAGCAGGCGCAAAAATTAAAGTTTATTCCAAATACGGTAAAGAAATTTACATGTGTGCGAAGAATGGTGGTTCAGATCCAGATATGAACCTTTCGCTGAAGCACCTTATTGCTAAGGCGAAAAAAGACCAAGTACCAGCGCACGTTATCGACAAAGCGATCGATAAAGCAAACGGCGGCGGCGGTGAAGATTACGCTCCTGCACGTTATGAAGGTTTCGGCCCAGGTGGCACTAGTGTAATCGTTGACTGTCTAACAGATAACGGTAACCGTACTTTCCAAGACGTTCGCCAATGTTTCGTTAAAACTGGTGCGAAAATCGGTGTAGAAGGTTCTGTTTCTCACATGTTCGCTCACCAAGCGGTATTCCAGTTCAAAGGCGAAGATGACGAAGTGATCTTAGAAACGCTGATGATGGAAGACGTAGACGTGACTGACGTTGAGCTAGAAGACGGTGTGATCACTGTATTTGCTCCAACAACAGAATTCTTCAAGACTAAGACTGCCCTAAACGGTGCATTCCCAGACTTAACGTTAGACGTTGAAGAAATCACTTTCGTTCCTCAAACTCATACACCAGTTGCTGGTGAAGATGCTGAGAAGTTCCAGAAGTTCCTAGATATGCTAGACGACTGTGATGATGTTCAGCAGGTTTACCACAACGCTGAACTATAATTCGACTTCGAATGAATAGACAAAAACCGAGCTTAGGCTCGGTTTTTTTGTATCTGGTATTCAATAAATACCCTTGATCATTCTTCCGTTAATTGTGCGTTTGGTTGGTGATCGGTTGAGTTCCTTGGAGTTGCGCGATCTCTAATGAGTTGGCAATCGCTGATGTTGAGTCCATTTTTGGTCTTGGTTTAGTGGCCCAAACTGAGAATTTGCGAATCAAAGGTAATACCGTGAAACCAAGCACCAATGCACAAGGCCATGACATGGTAAAGCTCTGTAGCCAAATTGGTGGCCACTCAGCGCTAAAGCCCATTTTCGTGCCTGAGATGATGCCAGACATAATGGCGGCCATGACGAAAGAAGATAAAAACGTATTTAACCACACTTGCTTTTTATTCATGCTTTCTCCTTTCGAGGTTGAGGTCTGTGAATGAATAGTTGAACTTTGATGTGAAAAGGTTATAACTATCCAATAATGAAATAAACAAGTAGATATAGAACTATGAATTCCATATTTGGAAACGTTGATGATTTGTTCTTGTTTTGTACCGTGGTTGAAGAAGGCTCCTTACTGTCAGCGTCAAAGAAATTGCAATTACCTGTCTCGACGATGTCACGCCGTCTGAACGCGCTAGAAGCTCGCCTGAACGTTCGGTTGTTGGAAAAGCAAGGTAGAGAACTAGTCGCGACTGAAGCTGGTGAGGCTGCGTTTCAGGGGCTAAGTAGCGGTATGGAATCGATTCAAGCTGCCTTTGTTGGGATGCTGACTGACAGAGAGTCGGTACAAGGACGAATTAAGCTAGCGATTCCTCATAATTTCTATACTGGCTTTGTTGGAAAAATCATTGAGAGTTTTTTAACCCAATACCCTAAAGTGCAACTGGATTTAGTGTTAAGCCAAGAGCAAGTAGTGCCACAAACTGATCGCGACTTGTTGATGACCTTTGATATATCGTCGCTTGAAGGAATGATTGCCCGGCCTTTGTTTAAGGCAAAACACGGCTTTTTTGCTAGCCCTGAATATTTGCAAAGCCACGCAGAAATCACTTGTCCAGCCGACTTAGAAAAGCATGAGTGGATATCAGTCGATCACTTGCTGCAATTACCCGTCTATAAAGGCGATGAGTTGCTGCAGATGATCTCAATACAGCCAAAACTGATAGTGAATGATATTCATGCGGTGGTCCAAGCGACCGAGAAAGGGATTGGAGTTGCATCGTTGCCATTTCGACATGTCTCGCCCGAGATGAATTTGGTTCAGCTCTTACCCGAATATCATCGAAGTGACCGACAAGCGTATTTAGTGTACAAAGAAAGAAAATATCAGCCAAAAGCACTGACGCTATTGATTGAGGCTTTGATTGAAGGAGTTCAATTAGCGCAACAATCGGTCACGGTCGAATGAAGGAGAAAGGAATGAAAGTAAGTTTTATTGGGCTTGGTGTCATGGGGTTTCCTATGGCCGGACATCTTAAGAATGCTGGTTTTGATGTGACGGTGTTTAATCGTACTTACACCAAAGCTCAAACTTGGGCTGAACAATACCAAGGAAAAGCTGCTCAAACTGTGGCTGAGTGTGTGGCTGATGCAGACGTAGTATTAGTGTGCGTCGGAAACGATGACGATGTACGTAGCATGACCACCAGCGAAACGGGCGCCTTAGCTGCGATGAAAGATAGCGCGATTTTGGTCGACCATACCACAACGTCCGCACTACTTTCTGAAGAGCTAGGTACTGTCGCAAAGGCAGCCGGATTGCGCTTTATGGATGCGCCAGTTTCGGGCGGCCAAGCGGGTGCAGAGAATGGTGTATTGACCATCATGTGTGGTGGTGATGAAGATCTGTTTGAAACGCTGCAGCCCGTGTTCAACGCGTATGGGAAGTCTTCAGTTTTGATGGGACGAGTCGGACAAGGTCAACGCGCCAAAATGGTCAATCAGATCTGTGTGGCAGGCGTGCTGACCGGGCTTTCGGAAGGGCTTATTTTGGCTGAGAAAGCCGGTTTAGATATTCCCACGCTGGTGGATTGCTTAAAAAATGGTGCAGCTGGCTCGTGGCAGATGGAAAACCGAGCTGAAACCATGGCTGAAGGCAAATTCGACTTTGGCTTTGCGATCGACTGGATGATCAAAGATTTAGGATTTTGTTTAGATGAGGCAGATCGCCAGGGCTTACAATTGCCGATGACAGAAAAATCTATGGAGTCATATAAGGCGTTATCCGCTCAAGGGGATAATCGTATGGATACCTCAGTGATCATTAAAGCGATAGCTGAAGAAGCGCAAAAGTAACCCGCTATTGGTTTGATATTTCGAGCCGATAAAAGAATACAATAAGGCGCAGATGTACATCACATCTGCGCCTTATTGCTGGTCGCTAATCTTGTTTACTTCTTATATTCGCCTTTCACGGATGCTTCACGGTACGCGTCCAGTTTTCCTTCCGCTTTTAGTTTTGCTAGGCCGCGATTAAAAGCGTCTAACAATTCTTGCGCTTTAGGTGATTTTTTAGAAATGATCACCGAATAATCTCTTTCGGTCAGAGCTTTGCTATTGGTTTCAATTTTGCCAGACAAACCTAAGCGATTAACGGTTTCCTTACCGACATCGGTATCTTCCAATACGATATCCAATCGCCCGGCACCTAGCTTCTTGTAGTTACTTTCTGCTTTAGAAATTCGTAATATTTTCAGCTTACCTTGTTTTTCGAGTTCTTCGGTTCCGTAGGCATAACCTACCACTCCCCCAATTTTGTATTTGGCTAAGTCTTCCAAGGTACTCCAGCTAATATTCTTGCCTTTTTGCTGGAATAAAGAGGTACTTAACGTGATCACTGGATCGGAATAATGAAAGGATGCTTCTCGCTCAGGGTTTTTACTCCAGATGAATGAACCATCTAAGTTACCGACTTTGGCTTCTTCAAAGCCTCGTTTCCAAGGCATGTAAGTCAGTTCTACTGTGTAGCCTTCGGCGGCAAACGCTTCAGTCACGATTTGGGTGATGAAGCCTTCGTGTTTTAACAATTTAGATTGGTACGGAGCCCATTCTCCAGTCGCAAGCTTCACGGTGTTTGCCGAGGCTACGCTGGTAAGTAGGATTGCAGCAACCAGTAATAGGTATTTGTTGATGAGATGAAACATGACAGTCCGTCCTATGGAATTACCTTTCTATTAACAAAAAGATTAGTAGTGTTTGCTCACTTCAACAAATATCTCTGAATGGGATTGCAGATTTAGCCTAGCGGTGGGAGGGCACGCTACCTCGGGCTGGCAATGTTGTAGAAATGACGCAGTTAATATCTACCTCTCTCAGATCTTATTGGACCGTTTACTCTCGTTTTTTGCCGTTTATCTAAGCTAATGACCGTTTGTCGCATTGCACCACAAACGTGACACAAAGTGGTTAACCTTTCATCGTCAACTTTTGAAAGGAACTTTAACCATGACGACTTCTCAGGCTCAACGTAAGACTCGCTCTCCAATAAAACATTCACTACTTATCGCAATGATGTCACTGGCAATGACTGGTCACTCTGTGGCGAATGCCAATCCAAGTAGCGACGTACTTTCCATTTATAACCAAGCTGCGCAAGGCGACGAGCAATCGGTAGATGTTGCGTATGAACGCTTGAACGATGTGCTCAAAACCGAGGGGGCGACACCGTTAACTTTGGTTTATTTAGGCAGTACTGAAACCTTGATGGGGCGTGATGCCTTTTTGCCTTGGAACAAGATGAAGCATGTAGAAAAAGGGCTAGCGACGATCGACAAGTCACTCAATCTACTAAGCGATTTTGACACGCCTCTCCATGAGCAAGAACGTATTCAGGGGTTACCGGAGTCCTACCTTACAAGAGCAATGGCAGCGGCAACGTACACTTCTCTGCCTGATATGTTTAATCACTTTGAGCGCGGTTATGACCTTTACCTCGCCTTACTTGCTGAAGAGGCTTTCACTCAGCAGCACTTCGCCGCTACGGCATGGGTTTATCGCTATGCCATTGCAGCGTCCATTCGCGCGCAAGATTTACCTCAGGCGGAACGTTGGTTGACGGTGATGGAAAGTAGAGACAAAGACAACATCGAAACCATGACTGCCAAAGCTCTGGTAGAGAAAGCACGCGGCTAAGCACTAGCAAGGGAGGAAAACGTCATGATTGAATTTAAAAAACTGCATAAAAATTACCGACTAGGAACCCAAAAGGTCTCCGCTTTACGAGGAGTGAGTGGGCAAATTCAAAAAGGTGAAATGGTGGCCTTATGTGGGCCATCGGGCTCAGGAAAAAGCACTTTACTGAATATCTTGGGTTTATTGGATATGGGCTATCAAGGCAGAATTCAAATAGAAGGTAAGCCTTACCCTGTAGACCCAATGGCAGCGGCTCGCTTTCGCAGGCAACAACTGGGCTTCGTTTTTCAAAAATTCAATTTAGTCCCAGTCATGACCGCGCTCGAAAACGTAGCCTATCCCTTAATGCTGAATAAGCTCAGTAAAACGGCACAAAGAGAGAGGGCTGAAGCCATGTTAATACGTGTCGGGCTTGGGCAGTTTCTTCAGCATAAGCCAGACAATTTGTCTGGAGGTCAGCAACAACGTGTCGCGATCGCAAGAGCGCTTATCCATAACCCTAGCTTGGTCATTGCTGATGAGCCAACCGCAAGCCTTGATAGTCACACAGCTAACCTTGTCATCGATATTATGAAAGAACTCGGGCATGAAATGGGCACGACTTTTATTGTCGCCACCCATGATCCGAGAATGGCGAGTCGCTGTGATCGTAAGATAGAGCTGCTCGATGGGAAGCTTGTGTCAGAAGTGGCGGATAGGGAGGTCGTATCATGGGCAAGTTAATCGAGTTATCGTCATGGGTGCCTGATTCTTTAAGACTTGCTGGGCTTAATTTATTGAGAAATGGCCGTCGCAGTTTGTTGTCGGTTCTGATCATTGCCATCGCAGTATTTGCCTTAACAAGCGCGGGTGGTTACGGCTTGTATACCTATGAGTCGCTTAGAGAATCAACCGCGCGTGACACGGGCCACCTTACGATCAGTATTCCTGGCTATTTTGAGTCGGATGAAGAGATGCCTTTAAGCAATGGGTTGAATAGTGCGCAGGTGTTAACTCGTGGGATCATTGGTGACAGCGATGTTCGCGGAGTGCAGCCGCGTATCTATTTTAGCGGTTTAGTATCGAATGGGACTAAGTCGACCATCTTTATGGGTACAGGAGTGAATGAACGAGAGTTCGATATGAAAGGGCCTTTTCTCGATGTACAAAGCGGGCAAACTTTATCAGACGTGAATTCAACCCGTTATAACGCTGATGAACCTCAAGTTATGTTAGGTATCGATTTAGCTCGCAACCTGAAGGTGACGGTCGGCGATTGGGTGACGTTGCTGGCGACCACCAGCGAAGGCGCGTTGAACGCTTTTGATTTCAAAGTGCGTGGCATTTACTCAACGGGCGTGCCAGAGCTTGATAAGCGTCAGCTGTATATACATGTCACCAGTGCGCAAGAGCTACTGGCGTCAGATAAAGTCAGCACTTTGTCGGTTTTCCTTTTTGAAACGTCGTTAACTGACACCGTGCTGCAGAGGCTTGAGCAGCAGTTCGCGAACATGGAACTGCCGAAAGAGTCATCTAGGGTGCAACAAGTAGAGATCACCCCTTGGCAAGATCGCGCATTTTTCTATACCAAAGTAAAAGATCTGTACGACCGTATCTTTGGAATCATGGGGGCCGTTATGGCGTTGGTGGTGTTTGTGGCTTTGTTTAATACGATGACCATGTCGGTTACAGAGCGCACCAGAGAAATTGGTACTTTATCTGCTTTAGGAAGTTACCCGTCTGAAATCGTATCAGGTTTTTTGAAAGAAGCAGGGCTACTTGCCCTAATCGGAAGTGTGCTTGGCGCAATCGTAACGGCTGTGGTCAGCATGGTGTTATTGATTGTTGATGTGCAAATGCCGCCTCCGCCAGGGCGAACCGAGGGGTACCCATTAAATATTTATTTCTCTTTTGAATTGGCAATGTATGCGACCGCTGGCGTGATACTGATTTGTATCGGGGCAGCTTACTTATCGGCGAAAAAAGGCGTTAACAAGCCAATCACGGAGGCATTAGTGTATGTATAACTTTAAAGTGAAATCTCGATTGCTGTTGAGTGGTGCTTTGATGTTTAGCCTGCAAGCTTGGTTACCTCAGGCAGCAGCGTCAGGGGCTACTACGACTCACGAAAGCGAACCGGAAGCGCTAAGCCAACAACGCGTTACTGAGATGATAGCGCAAGCCGACCGTTATCGGTTGAGCGCGGAGCAAGCGTCGAAAGTGGTGTCTTTGGTTACCTTGTACGAGCACGATAAACTGGATAAGACCCGTCTGTATAATGTGTATACCCGACCTAATCGAGAATCGCTGGTGGTGTTTAAGTCTGCTGTTGAAGCTGGGCAAAAAATGCTGATGATTGAAGATAACTACTGGCTGTTGATGCCAAAAAGCCGTAGGCCAATTCGGATCACACCGATGCAAAAACTGCTTGGCGAGGCATCGGTTGGAGATATTTCAACGCTGACATGGAGCGAAGATTACCAAGGGGAGTGGATAGACACGCACACATTAACATTGTCGTCGGGAGAGCAAATCGCCACTCAACACCTGAAATTGAGCGCCAAAACAAAAGGTGCTAGCTATCAGCATATTGATTTATGGCTAACCGCTGATCGCGCTTTTCCTGTCAAAGCCGACATGTATTTGCGTTCGGGAAAATTAGCCAAACAAGCATGGTTTCAAGAAGGCGTGAGAAACGATTTACCGAGTGTTACGGCGATGACTCTGCTCGACAAAATTCAGCCGAGCAAGAAAACCGTCATCGAATATCAAGAGATCATTGAGCAGGCGTTAGAAGATAAATATTACAACCCGGCTTTTTTGTCGCGTAATAAGGTCTCAGGGTTGTAGCCATGGCTATTGGTATGTGGGTAAAAAAGGTAATTAGGCTAAGCGGAGTAAGAAATCTGCGACTGACCAGCTTGCTAGGCATGTTATTCAGCGTTTTCTTTATTCAAACCGCTGTTGCTCAAGAGTGGAATATGGCATGGGATTGGCAAGTGAGCGCTGAGTCGGTCCAATCGAGAGAAACGCCCTTTATTCCTAATAATGAGCACAGTTCTCAGTCGGTGAATGCTTTGTTAGATCTAGAGCTGACGTATGGCGAATGGCTTGGTTTGTTTGCGGTGAAAGCGAACGATTTATACAGCCACACGACTAACTCAACGAGCCCAGAGACAGAATCTGAATTTATCATTAGGGAGCTTTTTTGGCAGGGCGGTATTGAGTTACCTGAGTCTGTGTTTGGCGGTCACTATCTTGATATCACCCTGGGTAAGGTACGGTTAGATTGGGGCGTAGGTTATGGCTATCGCCCATTGGATGTGATTAAACCTTACCGACAAAACCCAGTAGGCATTGTTGCGGAGGAAGGGGCCGGGGTGGCGTCAGTGTCGATGTTTGATGGAACGGGCGAGTGGACATTGCTGTACAGTGATTCTTCATGGACTTCCCAAGATGTGAACTCATTGGAGCAAAACAGCGAGCAGCAAGGCATTGGTGTTCGCCGCTATAACATGTTGGGCGCGCATGAATACCAGTGGCTCGCTTACTACGATGATGTGCGTCATGGCTTGTTGGGGGCGAGCATAGTGACTGTGCTTAATGACGCGTGGGAGCTTCATGGTTCGGCGGTTTACCAACGGCAAAGCCTTGGGTATCAAATACCAAGTCATGCAGGTGGGCCTGTAGAATTGACTGAACAAGGAGAAGCTTTTCAAGGGCTCATGGGTATCACATGGGCTGATGACATCGGTCAGAATATAGTCTTAGAGTATTGGTTTGATAGCCGTGCGTGGAGCCAGTCTGAGTGGGAGTCGGCAATGAGCAATGCACAAGTATTAACATCACTACCGCAAAGCTCTGCGCTGGGGGCATCTTACCTTCAGGGGTATCAGCATGCGAATGTCGTCGAGCATAATATCTTATTTCATTGGTCGCTAGACTCAAGCGCTTGGTCGCAGATTCTGCCTACCGACGCTGGTAATTCGTGGGGGGATGTACTTGGTTTTTTAGATAACTTAACCCCTACTTTTGATCTGATGTATACCCCACAAGATGGCGGCTTTATTGCGACCCAGTGGATCAACTATCGAGTTTCTGATACCGGTGTCTCTTCTGTGGATCTGGAACTTGCAGCACGGTTTTTATCTGGCAAGAGTGATTCTGCTTACGCCAACCTTCCTGATAGCCATATGATTCTACTAAATATCAAAGGACGATTTTAATGACAGGCTCAACATCTCATTCTAAACAATCACGATGCTTCCCGTGGGTAAAGAGTGCCCTTCTCACGACGGTGTTCTGCACTTTGATTGCGATTACGACCCAAACTATTTGGGGTGGCGAATTACAGGTTAGCTTATTGATTAGCTTTGGGTTTGGCTATAGCGCGCTGTTATCATCTTTAGCGATTGTAAAACTTTTCCCGACGGCGCCGAAGTGGGTCGAAACACTCGGTTCAATGCTCATCGCGATCGCTCTCGGAACGATTAATGCGCAATATTGGCTTAATGGATTTTTGGGGGAGAGTTTTTCTGAGCTGAAATCTGTTGTGCTACTCGGCGTAATTTTTTGCGCGATTTGTTATTACTACTTTTACACCAAAGAGCAAAAGCTTATTGCAGATAATGAGCTAGAAGTGGCTAAGCGCCGCCAAGCGGATCAAGAAAAGGTGGTGGTACTGAGTCAACTAAAGCAGTTGCAAAGCCAAATTGAACCGCATTTTTTGTTTAACACACTCGCCAATATCAGCGTGCTCATAGAAACTGACAGTGATAAAGCCAAGTTGATGTTAGAGAAGCTGACGGATTTACTCAGAGCGACGTTGAACAATAGTCGGAATGAGCAATCGACCATAGGCCAAGAACTCGATTTAATTGATGCGTATTTGAACATACAGAAAATACGGTTAGGCGAGAGGCTCAAGTTTTCGATCGAGATTGACGGCGCTGATCGTTCAATGGTACTCCCGCCTTTCTTAATCCAACCTTTGGTTGAGAATGCGCTGACGCACGGCATTGAACCTGCTGCGGCTGGTGGTGAAGTCAAGGTTTGCATTACTGAGAACAAGGACGGATTGGAGATTCAGGTTTCAGACAATGGTGCAGGGTTGAATAACGCTACATCATCATCGGGGAATGGCATGGCATTGGCCAATATACGCCAACGAATTGATACCTTATTTGATGGCAAAGCAAAATTGACCATTAAAGAGCAACAGGGAGGGGGCGTGATCTCGATGATAACGCTGCCTAAATCAGCATAATTCGCCATCAATTTACAGTGTGAATCTACAGAAAAAGGACGGAGGTAAAGCAATTGGAACATGCAATCACAGCCATTATTGCCGATGATGAAGCCTTGTTAAGGCGTCATTTAGATAAAACTTTAGCGGAAGTTTGGCCGGAATTAGAGGTCATTGCTAAAGCGCAAAATGGCGCAGAAGCGCTGCAAAGCATCCAGTCTTTATCTCCCGATATCGCGTTTTTAGATATCCGTATGCCTCAGCTCGATGGAATGGAGCTTGCCAAGCGACTACTCCAGCTACCGAGTCCGCCTTTAGTGGTTTTTATTACCGCTTACGACGAATATGCCGTGAAAGCATTCGAGCAAAATGCCGTGGACTATCTACTGAAACCGATCAACGAAAAACGCTTGCTGGCGACATGTGAAAAGTTGAAATCACGATTGTCAGAGGAGGCTAGAGAACAAGGGCAAGCTCTTCCCGATATCTCCGCGTTGATGAGTCAGATCCAACAATTGTCGCAACCTGTATCGACACCTCAATATTTAAATTGGATCAAAGCGACTTCTGGTGATGATTTGCACCTGATCGCGGTAGCCGATGTTCTGTATTTCAAAGCGGAAGACAAATACGTTTCGGTATTTAAAAAAGGTGAACAAGGGCAAATTGAAGAGTTCATTATTCGCAGCTCTTTAAAAGAGCTACTTGCGCAGCTAAACCCCGAGGAATTTTGGCAGATCCATCGCTCGACAGTCGTGAGAGTTGCGGCGATTAATAAAGTGAAAAAAGACTTTACGGGACAAATGTCAGTCCTTATTGAAGGCAATAAGCTCCCGATTAGCCGCTCTTCCCAATCTCTGTTCAAAGGTATGTAGTGAGCAGGTGAGTCGTACTTCACTTGTTCGACATTCATCTTTTCGCGCAGATAATCAGCAGTAATTTATAAAATTAAAGATCAAGATCACAAAGATATTCGCATGCATTAATATTAAATAATAATTATTACCTCTACCTGTATATTGTCGATGAATGACATTATGAGGTTGTTATGAACAAATATTATTTAGCAACGGCGCTTTGCGTTACCTTGGTTGGCTGTAGTTCAACCCCAAAAGAAACGTTACTCCAACCAGATCCTGATTGGATCTCTGGTCAGCTAGAGAACGGTCTTACCTATCATGTTTACCCTGATCATGAAGAATCAGTCGCGGTACGTTTAGTCGTTCATGCGGGGTCGTTCCAAGAAACTGATCAACAGCAGGGCTATGCTCATTTTCTAGAACACATGGCTTTCAATGGCAGTAAAAACTTTTCTCAAAACGAAGTGATCAGCTTGTTTGAGCATGCCGGAGCGAGTTTTGGAGCAGACCTCAATGCCTATACCTCTTACCAAGAAACGGTCTATCAATTAGATCTACCGGATAATACCCAATTAGAGCCAGCTCTAACGTGGCTACGTGATATTGGTGACGGTTTAGATATCGCGAGCTCAGAAGTTGAAAAAGAAAAAGGTGTGATACTTGGCGAGTTCCGTTATGCGCGGTTAGACGATAAACCGTTTGCCGATAAATTCTACGATCACTTTATCGCTGGTGGTCAGTATGAATCCCAAGATGCGCTGGGCACTAAGGTATCAGTGACAGAAGCCACATCTGCCGAGTTGAAGCACTTCTATCAGCGTTGGTATCAACCTCAAATAGCCGAAGTCATTGTGTCAGGTGATATCGATTTAGACACGGCAATCCCATTAATCGAAGAAACGTTTTCCGATTGGGAACGTGGACAGACGCCAAAACCAGTCAAACAAAAAATCGCTACGTTTAACGAAGGTGATTACGTTGAATATGCGGAATCAGAAGCGCCGAGTATTACTTTAATGAGTAATAGAGCGCCTAGTATTCTCGACGATCATGCCCAACAACATCAGTTGTGGCTTGATGAGACCTCACAGCAATTGATTCGACAAAGACTGATTGCTGCATTTAATGGTGCAGCCTTGCCAACACAATGGGTAGCGTCTGAAAACTACGTGGTGGGGTTTCAGCGTTATTCAATGACAAGTGTTGGCTTTCCTGTTGGATCGCGTGAAGTCACCCAGCAAGCGCTGCTTTCTGCATTGGCTTCATTGCGAGACTATGGCGTGTCCGAAAGTGAAATTGTGAGTGAAGTGCACTATTACCAAGATTTGCTCGATAATGTGGAGCAAGATTGGGATCGCATGGATGGTGTTCAACAGGCAGATTATAAAGTGTCGGCTTTATTGGCAGAGCAAACTGTGCAGTCACAAAATGACTATGAGACGAGCCTAGCAGCGTTTCTGTCGGAGCTAGATCTTGATGTTATCAATGCCAACATTAAATCATTGCTCTCTAGTGATTACTTTATCGTGATAGGTATGGATGAAAGCGAAGATAAAGTTGCGGTCACTCAATCGCTTGATGGCTTGAAAGCGCACTATAGCGAAGCGGGAAGACCTACATCGTCTACCTTGGGTACTCATGCCTTTGCTGTGCCAAGTACACCGGGTGAAGTGGTTAATGTCGAGCAAATGTATGCAGACCCTAACATTCAAAAGTGGACGTTAAGCAATGGCATCGATATGTGGTACTTGCGTGACTATCTTGCTGGGGATGACGTAGGGATTTACTACACAAGCTTAGGTGGGAAGTACGCGCTAGATCCTAGCTTGTATCCTGCCTCTGAGATCGCGCTTCCTGCGATAGGCAGAAGCGGTGTTGGGAGCTTTACTGGAAATGAGCTCGATGCGCACCTAGACAGTCACGATATTCAAGTGTACCCATTTATCGACTTTACTCGCCACGGAATCGAGTTTAACTCTAAAAAAGAGGGACTAGCGGAAACTTTTTCGGCATTGAATGCCATTGTCACATCCGTAAAAGTGTCGCCAGAGCAACTTGAGGCGGTGAAGCAAGAGTTTATCCAAGACAGAGAATCTTATTTAGATAGCCCTGCTGGCCAATTCGCGCAAGCGATGAATCAGAATACTTACCAGTCAAACAGCAGCCACGCTTTGATGGAGGCAAGCAGCGTTGACTCAGTTTCAGTTGAAGATGTGCGAGAAGTGCATCATCAGCTATTTGGCCAATTACGTCATAATCAGTTCGTGATTGTGGGCGATATTGACCCTAGTGAGTTAAAGCCTTTGGTTAGCCAATATTTGGCGTCGATTCCATTAGAAAATGCGGTCAAGCCTGACTTTACAGTGGCTTATAAGCATCCATCGAAAGAGCGCCTTGATCTGGCGATTAACAATGTAAATAGTACCGAGTATATGCTGCGAGTCATTGCTGAGCCTTCCGCGAGCGTTGGAGCCGTTAAAGGCAACTTGGCGAAAGATGTCTTCATGGAAGACTTGCTACAGCGTGTGCTTGCGACCCGTTTAGATGCGTATATTCGTGAAGAGCTGAGCTTGGATTACTCGCCATACGCTTATGCCGGATCACTTGATGGCGAACCGAGTCACGACTGGTTTGTCGGGGCGCTTATCGCTCCAGAGAACGTTGACAAGGTTGAAGTGGCGATTGATAAAGTGGTTGCTGATTTATTGCTAGGGATATCAGAAGACGAAGTGCGTTCAGCGGGCAAACAACTGGCAGCGGACTTTACGCCGTTAGACGTTAATCCGGTTGATCAAGCATGGTTTGTCTCGCGCTACCTTCTCCATGATTATGGCGTGGAAGCGTTATTCGATATCGAAAAAACGGTAAATTCAATTTCTAGTGAAGACATGAACAAACTCGCACAGCGTGTGTTCGGTGAAAATAGCCGCAAAGTGAAGAATATTATGCGTCCCAAAGATTGAGTTAGAAGGCGAGACACATAAACGTTTTTTCTTTAAAGCCAAGCGAATGTCGCTTGGCTTTTTTTATTGGAAGGTTTCTGAAGAAGCGCTGTACTTGATTAACCGTAACCTTGATTCGTAATGGAATAGTGTTGATGAATCTGTAATTTACAAATGTAACACTTTCACTGGAAAGCTGAGTCTGCCCCAAATTTAACAGCTTGAATTGATATGGAATTTCTATGCATTAGCGATGGGATATATTGAAAAAAATCCCGCAAAGAGATCGTTATGAAAGCATATTATTTAGTTGCCGCATTGAGTACTACCTTGCTCGGCTGCAGTACCGCACCCACTCAAACGTTACTTAAGTCCGATCCGTATTGGGTCTCTGGTGAATTAGAAAACGGATTGAAGTACCACGTTTACCCTGATAGAAAGCAACCTGTTTCCGTTCGCTTGATCGTCCATGCTGGCTCATTCCAAGAAACAGAGCAGCAACAAGGTTATGCCCACTTTGTTGAACACATGGCTTTTAACGGCAGTAAGAACTTTTCTCAGAATGATGTAATAGACCTGTTTGAAGAATCTGGGGCAAGCTTTGGGGCTGATCTGAATGCCTATACGGCGTATCAAGAAACGCTCTATAAATTGGACTTACCCGATAAATCTAACTTGGACCAAGCCATCACTTGGTTAAGAGATATTGGTGATGGGCTAACGATTTCCCCTGTTGAAGTTGAAAAAGAAAAAGGCGTGATCTTAGGCGAGTTCCGCTATTCGCGTATGGAAGATAAGCCGTTGTCGTATAAGTTCTATGATCACCTTGTGAAGGATACACCTTACGCTAATCACGATCCGCTTGGGACCAAAACATCGGTGTCGCAAGCAAGTGCTGAAGGGCTGTCGTCTTTCTATCAAACTTGGTATCAGCCACAGCTAGCAGAAGTCATTGTCGCAGGTGATGTTACGTTGGCGGAAGTGATTCCATTAATAGAAGAGCGCTTTTCCAGCTGGCAAAGAGGTAACACTGCTCTACCTATAAAACTCACCTCTACCGAATACAACAACGAAGATTTTGTTGCTTATGTCGCGGGGAGTGAGTCTCCAAGTATCGGTATTGTGGTTGACCGTGGTGAGCGAGTGACTAACAGCCGTGAGCAGCAACATCAGTTATGGATGGATGAAATCTCTCAAGCAATCATTCAGCAGAGACTGGCCAACGTGTTCATTGATGCCGCATTACCGGTCCAATGGGCGGTTTCTTCCACTTACTTATTAGATTACCAACGCTATTCGATCACTAGCGTTGGGTTTCCAACCAAGGATCGTGAGCAGAGTCAGCGACAGTTTATTGAAACGCTTGCCTCACTTCGTGATTACGGCGTCAGTGAAAGTGAATTTAATGACGCTATCCAGCAGTACCAACAGCGACTCGACGATATTGTGACTAACTGGGAGCAAATGGATGCGGTGGTTCACGCTGATGGTAAGTCGACAGCGAGGGTTATTGACCAGCCTGTTCAATCTCAACTCGACCACAAATCTAGCCTCAAAGAGTTTCTTGCGACAACGGACCTAGATGCGATTGATGACAATATCGACGATTTGTTGTCTCATCCTGATTTTGTAGGTTTGGGGTTGTCGGCGAATGAAGACCGTCAAGCCATGTTAAGTGAACTTGATAGCTTAAAGTCTGCGTATCGTAAACATGGTGAGAGACCCTTGCTGGTCACCGCAAGCTCAGCGTTTAAGCTACCGGATCATCATGGTGAGATTGTGACTCAAAGCCAAATCAACGAAGATCCTAACTTGCAACGATGGACCTTGAGCAATGGCATTGACGTTTGGTATTTACGTAATGCTAAAGCCGGCAAGAAAGTTGGTATGTACTACGCCAGTGAAGGCGGTAAAGCGGCGCTTGATCCGGCCTTGTTCCCTGCGGTTGAAGTGTCTATCCCTACAGCAGTACGTAGTGGTGTGGGCGAATTTTCAGGCTCGGACTTAGATGCGCATCTCAAGCGAAAAGATATTCAAATTTATCCTTTTATCAACTTTACTCATCATGGCTTGGAGATAACGACCAAGAAAAAAAGTGTCGCGGAAGGGCTCGCTGCGCTCTATACCATAGTTACGGATACCAAGGTTGATGAAGACCAATTAGAAGCCGTGAAATCTGAATTTTCACAAAACCGTAGCGCTTACCTAGAAACGCCACTGGGTGAGTTTATTCAAATGGTTAACCGCAACAGCTATCAAGACAGCAGTCGTCATATCATGTTGGAAAGCTCGGATATTGAGCCAGTAACGCGTGAAGATGTGTTGGAAGTTCATAAACAACTATTCCAGAAGCTGCGTGACAATACCTTGGTGATTGTGGCAGATATTAGGCCGTCTGAATTGAAGCCTCTGATTCGCCAATACGTGGCGTCGTTACCGTTGGAAAGCGCTGCTATGCCTAATTACCAAGTTGCTTACGACCAACAAGCACAACAGCGTATTGATGTGTCATTGAATAATGAAGACAGCAGTCAGTATGTCTTGCGTACTATTTCTAATTCAGTTCACGAGAGAACGGCTAAGACTGTGTTTATGGATGACATGCTCCAACGAGTGTTGAGTCGCCGTCTTAACGCATACGTTCGTGAAGAGTTAAGCCTCGATTATGCCCCATATGTTTATTCGGTTTCGCAGGACAGCGAGCCGAACTCGGATTGGTTAATTGGCTCTCAGATCGCTCCAGAAAATGCGGCGAAAATTGAGCAGGCGATTGATCATGTAATGGCTCAAGCGACGAAAGGGATTTCAGAAGAGGAAACTCGTACCGCCGCCAAACAGTTGGTCGCGGACTTAGAGCCGCTTGCGGTGAAGCCAACACAACAAGCGTGGTTTATATCGCGTTACTTGATTCATGGTTATGGAGTGCAAGCGTTGCTCGATGTACAGGCAACGGCCGACTCGATCACTTCACAAGACCTATCGGATTATGCGGCTGGGATATTTGGAACTGAAAGTCGAAAATTAAAGAATATCATGCGACCTAAAGGGTAAGATTTCCGCACAATAAAGCGCTAGAGCCTAGATACTTTTCACTCGAATAAGAGAGGGAAGCTAGGCTCTTTTTCATTGCAGCCGCTCTCGTGGTTATGGATTATGTCAGCATTATGTCAAATGTGCTTAGCATCGCTTCTAAATCAATTGTGACTTAGAGGGTTGTTCTATATTGTCGCAAGTTGTTATTACTTGAGATTGTATTGATTTGCTGAAGCTTGGCGTTCGACTTGTGCTATTACTGCTTTTACTGAGCCTAGGCTTAGTGAATGCGAATGTGCACTCGTTTAATAACACAGCGTCGCTTTCTAACGCATCGGCTAGTCACGTGTGCGATGGCTTCACCGGAGCGGTTACGCTCACTGCACTAGATAATGCTGGAGATGTCCAATGTTCGGCTAACGTAGCGGTCACCCCTTCTCCAGATAACACGAATTATCATGACTCTCAGACCGCTCTGCAGTACAACACATTTCGTCGTATATTGAGTAATGATCAGGATGCTTCTTCGGAGCTAGAACCTGTTTATCATCTACTCATCGACTTTTTCCCGCCTTCATTACTGGCTTTTGTGCTTGCCGCGATTCCTCTTATGGATTCCACTCAGCATTGGACCAGCACGAGTTCCTCTCCTCCTTCCCGGCTTTCTGGCTGGAAAGAGAGCAATATCCAATTCTCCCATTTTCGAGACTCTTTGAGCTAATTGCTTTACCTCTGAAGAGGCCTGTTTACGCAGCCTCAAATAAGCAAGGTTCGTCGCTACTACGGTTAGACAGCTGAATAAGCTTTCTAAATGGTGAGTGTGCGAACAGACAATTAGTGAATAAATGAAGAGATCTTGACTGTGAAAAGACACAACACAAGACAACCAATTAACCGCTACGCCAAGTGGAAGTACGTGGTGTTATTGTTCACCGTAGTGGTAATGATTTTAAGTGCGTTACCTTCTTGGTATGGCGAGAATGCCTCCGTTCATATCAGCAATCGTTCTCACCAAACCGTAGATGCCACGGAAGTGACTCAGTACTTGGCAAGTCACGGGATCCAAGCTCAATCTGCGTATCAGAAAGACCAACGCTTAGTCGTAATTTTGGAAGATGCTCAGCAGCAAGCACAGGCGAAACAAGTGCTTAGTGAAACGTTGCCAGAGAGTGCAACCATAGCGTTAGCGATGGAGCCTGCTGCGCCTAAATGGCTCACTGACATGGGCTTTTCTCCGATTCAACTGGGGTTAGATTTACGCGGTGGAGTTCAGTTTTTGCTGGAAGTGGATATGGAGCCTGTGTATCACGCGCAAGCTCAATCAGTTATCGATGAAGTGACCAGCGAAGTGCGCTACACCCGAGGCAAGATTGTCGGTGACAGTGCGCAGCTGACGTTCCGAACTGAAGATGATTTTTCGGCTGCGCGTAAGTTAGTGCGAGAACGATTCCCACAGTGGCAGCTGCATGCATCAGATAAACAGCTTACTTTGAACCAATCTGAAGATGAGCGCCGTACGTTACGCAATTTAACGGTGCAGCAGAACTTACAGATCATGCGCAGTCGTATTGAAGAATTAGGCATTACTGAAGCGTCTATTCAACGACAAGGTGAAAGCCGAATTCGTATTGAACTACCGGGCGTACAAGACCCTGCTGCAGCGAAAGATGTGATTGGTGCGACTGCTTCATTGGCTTTTCATTCCGTGTATGAAACACCTTCACGCCGCTCACAAACCTTACAAGATAATCAAGGTAACGCGGTGATTGTGGGTCAGAAAGCCGTTTTAGGTGGCGACCATATTATTGATGCACGTAGCGGCATTGGTGAAATGGGCAGCGCTGAGGTCAATATCACCTTGGACTCCGCTGGTGGACATAAAATGTCAGATTTCTCTCGCCGTAATATTGGGAAACCGATGGCGACAGTCTACAGCGAATACAGCCGTAATCATGATGGGGCGAGTGAGCAAACCAGCGAAGTGATTAGCGTAGCAAATATTCAGTCTCAACTTGGTAGTCGCTTTCGTATTACCGGAGTAGGGACAATGCAAGAAGCGCATGAGCTAGCCCTACTGCTGCGTGCTGGCTCGTTAACAGCGCCAGTGACCATCATTGAGGAACGTACAATTGGCCCATCTTTAGGTGCTGAAAACGTGACTAACGGTTTTGCGGCATTAGCGCTTGGGCTCGGTTTAACTTTGACGTTCATAGCCTTGTGGTATCGCCGTCTAGGCTGGGTGGCGAACTTAGCGCTTATCATCAACATGACGACCTTGTTTGGCTTAATTGCATTACTTCCTGGCGCGGTTCTTACCTTACCGGGTATCGCCGGATTGGTGCTGACGGTCGGTATGGCTGTCGATACTAACGTGCTTATCTTTGAACGTATTCGCGACAAGATGAAAGAAGGGCGCAGCTTTGCCAGCTCAATTGATCTTGGTTTCAACAGCGCGTTTTCTTCTATCTTTGATGCCAACTTCACCACCATGATTGTCGCAATAGCTCTGTACGCGATTGGTAATGGCCCGATTCAAGGTTTCGCGCTGACATTGGGACTAGGGCTGCTAACCAGCATGTTCACAGGGATTTTCGCTTCACGCGCCATCATTAATTTAGTTTGGGGGCGCGATCAGCGCCGCGACGTAAGGATTTAAGCCATGAAAATATCAGACAAAGCGATGACCAAGTTGCGCCTAGTGATGTGTAGCCTGTCTTTGATGCTGTTTATTAGTTCGATTGCGTTAGTGGCAATGAAAGGCTTCAACTGGGGGCTAGATTTCACTGGTGGAGTCGTGGCTGAGGTTCAACTTTCTGAACAAGTGACCAAAGCTGAACTGAAACACAACCTTGACCAAGCTTTTGCACAAGATGTGCAAGTGGTTGGTATGGCAGAACATGATCGCTGGACCATTCGTTATAATCACATTTCGCAGCAAACGCAGCCGACTTTAGTGGAAGCGTTAGCGCAAGTGAGCGACCAAGTACATGTGCTAAATAGCAGCGTGGTTGGCCCACAAGTTGGGCAAGATATGGTAGACCAAGGCGGTTTAGCAATCTTAGTGTGTTTCATTCTGATCATGCTGTATTTGAGTGTGCGTTTTGAATGGCGTTTGGCGTTAGGTGCACTTGCAGCACTGGTGTACGACGTGACGCTCATTTTGGGCTTGTTTGCTGCAACACAACTGGAGTTTAACCTGACGGTATTAGCCGCTGTATTGGCGATTCTAGGTTATTCCTTGAATGACTCGATCATTATTGCGGATAGGGTTCGTGAAATATTGCGCGGCCACCCAAACGGTGAAACTGACAACCTGATCAATCGTTCTATCCAAGCAACGTTCTCGCGCACTATGGTGACGTCTGGTACCACGTTGATGACAGTTTCAGCATTGTGGCTGCTAGGTGGCCCGGCGTTGCAAGGGTTTGCAATTGCGTTAGTTGTTGGCATTGTCAGCGGAACTTGGTCATCGGTTTCGGTGGGAATCACATTGCCGAAAATGCTTGGGTTACTGCCTAGCCATTACCAAATAAAACCGATTGATAAGACGGAAGAGGCGTATCCTTAAGTATTGTCCCGTATGAGCCTGTTCAATGATGAAAGGTTCATACCGGCTGGCGCTCGTGATTGGTTTGTGCCACTTCGCGAGCGTTGAGGGTAAAAATTGTTGGATATGTGCACTTCTGCATAAAAAAACACTTCACTATAAGGTAAGCCTTCCATCAATGAATTATGGTTAAAGGAGGCTTATCGAATAGGAAAGTAACAATGGAATATCGACACCAATGTCATGTTGGCGACCATGGTGATGCGTTAAAACACCCAGTGCTAGCGTCTTTAATTCAGGCTCTTGTTCAAAATCATCCAAGCCTGAATATTATTGATACTCATGCGGGCACTGGATGCTACGATTTAACAACCGCGCCCAAAAACCATGCTGGTGAATTTAAAGAAGGTGTGGGCTTTCTTTGGAAGCACAGACAGTCGTTACCACCAAGCTTTAACGCTTTCATTTCTACTCTTGCTGCATTTAATCCAGAAGAAACACTGACACTCTACCCAGGCTCTGCTGCGATCGGTTTTGAACAAGGCCGCCGCAATGACAGCTTTTTCTTCTCCGACATTCAGCAAGATGAAGCGGACTTATTAGCGACCAACATCAAGCAAATCCGTTCTGATCTACACATCGACAGTAAATTACACATCTTCGCTGGAGATGGGCTCGTTCAATTGCCTCATGCCGTTTCTGACTCTCAGTCACACAACTTGATTGTGATCGACCCTCCCTATGAAACCGATGGCGAATATTTAGCGGTGATTGATGCGCTGGTGGCTGCATGGCAACAGCAAGTGAATATTACAGCGTTAGTCTGGTACCCGCTTTATACCGAGGATAAGAGCCACCTGATTTTAGATCATTGCACCGAAGCGGTTACCGATGGCAAACTTCCAACACCACTTCAAGCTGAACTGCGTTTGAGAGATCCGAAAGACGACGATCGACTGATAGGTAGTGGTTTATTGGTGTTTAACCCGCCGCAGTGCGTTCCCCCAATGGTGACAGAGGTTCTGGATTACCTACATACTCATCTTGCCACTAAGCATGAAGGTTATTGGCAGCTAAAACGCTAACCTCTTTGTTCAAGTTCTTCATACAGCGGCTTTCTTTTGGAAGCCGTTTTTATTGGCTGTAATTATGAAAACAGCCAATTGATAGTGACGAGTGATTGTCTAGGGTAAGTTCAATAACGAGTGCGAATATCCGTAATATTTTCAAACAATTACTGTGGAAAACCGATCTTCAAATATGACGTTTCAATGGTCAAAATGGTTTTCTATGTAGGTTTGAGACGTGGTATGAGCGCTAAAGAGGCTGTTTTGAATATTGGATTGATCGCGGGCTTAGTCGGTGGGGCTATTGTGATACTTGGTTCTATTGGACTGGTGGTTTTGTATTTATCAGGAATTTGACCCGATGAATAAAAGAGAGCGACAGAAGTTGGGGGCGGTGGTCGCAAAGCTCATCCATTCCCCAGATAAGCCAGCTCGGAAAATCGGGGAAGAACTGATTGATATATTCCCGGCACTGGAGGAGCAGCTTGCCATTGAGAGTATTAAATATCACCACCAAGAGAAGTTTAAAACCATCTGGAATGCCGCGTCTTGGTACAACCAATTACAAGGTAAATTGAGTGCGAATGTATTTTGGAAAGCAGTATCGACGATTCCTGAATCCGCTTTTGAAGATGCGTTGTACGACTATTTACTGAAAACTGGTTATACCTTAGATATGGTGGTAAGTGGCATGGACTCAGACTTAGATAGTTTTAAAAGCCGGGCGTGCTACATGTTTTTTGAGGATGGACGTTGGAAGCGCTGCTTGCGTGAATACTTAAGAAAAGACTCTACGGGGTATCGCTTTCTTACTGCTGCTTATCGCAGTGACCGCGAGGTGTTGGTTTAGCGCCTTAGCAATAGTTTTCCGGGAAACAAAAAAGGGCGCTGAAAGCGCCCTTTTTTATTAATGATGGCTAATTAGCGCATCAATACGTTACGTGTAAACTGCTTCTTCAAGTACGCGCTGTACTCAGAGTTAAACGGTTCAGTTGAGTTGTTACGCATCTCTTGAGAGATTAATGCGTTTGATGCATCCGCTTCAGGGTGTTGAGGCGCAGTACCGAACTCAGCGTTAAGCGCAGTTTGTGTTTCCGCTGACGTTAACCAGTTAATGAACACTAATGATGCCGCTTGGTGTTGGCTGTTTTTAGCAACAGTTACGAAGTTACCGCCACCTGACATACCAAATTCAGGGATGTAGAACTTAATACGCTCTGTGATAGCACCACGTTTTTGCAAGCCAGCTAAGTGATCTTCCCATGCTGGCGCGAGTGTGATTTCACCATCGTTGATACGAGTTAGGCTGTCAGCGTTCGATGCTGTGATTAGCATGTCTTCTTCGTTTGTCTGGAACCAGTCCCAAGTTTGTGCCCAAGACTTCACGACTTTTTTGTCTAGCTTGTCTGTCATATCAAACTCACCAGAAACGTGGCGAATGCTTGATTCGATAAAACGTTGACCTGCACCGCCACCGTTTGGATCGTTCACACCAAACGCTTTAGGGTTGCTCTTAATGTAGCTTTCCATCTCTTCAAACGTTTGTGGTAGATCTGCTTCGCTGATGCGGCTTGGGTCGTAGGCTAAACCAGTTTGGTTACCCCAGAACGTCACACCATAGCCTTGTGAATGAATTCCTTCCGCTGATTGGTTCAGCTTTTGAATTTCAGGCAGCTTATCAAGCGTCAATAGTGTGTTCTCTAGCTTGAATGTGTTCAGTGCTGTAGGGCCAAGTGCTACTACGTCCATTGAACCTTTATCACGGCGGCTTTCAGCTTGTAGCTTGTTGCGGTTACCATCGTGAGTACCTTCCGGGATACGTACTTTAATGCCTGTCTCAGCTTCAAAGGTTTTTACAAAGTTGCGCCAACCTGGCTGTAAATACCAAACCGAAAAAGTGACGGAGCCTTCTTTTTTCGCCTGAGTTTCAATTTCATCCCAAGTCATGGTGCTTACATCGTATGCGAAACTTGAAAATGCCGTGGTGCTAAGTAGTGCTGCTAGTAGAGTTTTTTTCATTGTATCCTCACGAAATTAAGCTTTACCCGTCGATTGAGACAAGTAGTTTCCTTTCAATAAACGTTCGATTAGTAACATTAGTAAGACATTTGGAATCACAAGAATCAGTGATACAACGGCAGCATCAGGTCTGATAAATGAGTAACCCAAAAATGAATATAAGATGGTTGGAACGGTGATAAAGTCTGGAGCACCAAGTACGTAAGACATATTGAATTCCTCAATACTGATCACCAAACAGAAGATTGACGATGCAAGTAAGCTTGGTTTAAGCATAGGCAAGAATGCGTGCTTAAAGGTACCAAATTTCCCTGCGCCCATGTCGGCACAAGCATCAATTAAATCTTGTGGAATCGCTTTAAAACCTGCCGACAAAATACGAATCGCGTATGGCAGTGCGAGTACTGTATGCGCAATGACAATGTTGATGTATGGGTCGGTTAATCCTAGCTCTAACAGCATCGCACTGAAGAAAACCGCGAGGATCATTGAAGGCATAACCATTGGCAGCAACGACACCATTTCAGCCAGCTTCTTGCCGCGAAATTCCATGCGACCAAAGGCGTAAGCGGTCGGCATCGCTAGGGTAATGGTTAGGATAGCTACCGCAGGTGCCACCGAGTAACTGTTACGTAGCGCTTCTGGTAATGATGTGCTTTCCCATACTTCCACCCAACGCCCGAAAGAAAGCACCTGAGGGAAGAGATCTGGGTAACTCCATGGATGGTTTGGATCAACCAAAGACCAGATGATAGCCATTGCGAACGGCACGCCGAGCCATAACAAATTAACGAGAACAAAGAAGCTGATGGAGATCAGCATCACCCACTGGGTGTTGGATAGGTTGCGTAGGCGACTCATGATGCTTTCTCCATATCCACAACAACGCTTTTACGTGTAACAAATGGTTGAGTTAGTAAAGTTAAAACGACAGCTGATAGGCCTGCAATCAGCATGATTACCATGGCAATAACCGCCGAGTTTTCCCACTCGTAGTATTGGGTTGCCGTGATGTTCATCAGCATTGCCAATGAATAGCTACTGCGTGAACCTGCAACGGAAGCAAACGAGAAGTCACCCAACGCTCCGATGAAAATTAGAATTGATGATGCTTGCAGTGCAGGGATCGTTAACGGGAAAATCACCTGACAGAATCGCGCCCAGCGAGTTGCACCTAAATCTAACGCTGCATCCATTAAGTCACCGCGAATGCTAGCAATCGCACCGCTGATTAAGATCAGCGCGAATGGTAGATTCTTCCAAATTTGCAGAACCACAATGCTCCAACCAAATTTGTCGTTAGCAAGGCGTAGTGGCTTATCAATGATGCCTAGCGCCAGTAATGATTCGTTAAAAATACCGTGATAAGCGATCACGTTCATCAGTAAAAATGCGGCAACTAGTCCAGGAACGAACATGGGTGCACGTAGCACGCCAATGATCGCTGGTTTGCCCGGAATCGGCTTTTGTAACCATAATGCGATTGGGTAAGCCAGCATCACCGCACCGAGCGTGCCCAGTATGGAAGTTCTTAATGAATAAGCCACAGAGCGCCATAAAATCGGATCGCTCAGCGTCGTTTGCCAATATTCAAACGTCGCATTGGTTTCACCCATCACGCTGAATAAGCCAAAACTCTGCGCCACCACTACGTAGAGCGCGCTCCCCATCAGTAGGGCAATGGTGCCTACTCCGGGGATGAGCAATAAATAGGGTTTTAGGTTCATGCACACACTCCTTCTAGGAAGCGAATACCAAATTCAGGCAATTTCACGTGCAGTACTTCACCTTGTTGCGCCGACACTCGGCCACTCAGTTGTAAACGAATCTTTTGCTTGGTATCAGAGCCGACCCAGCCAAATACATCTAGGTTGTTACCTTGGAATGCGCTGGACTCAACCGTCACTTCAAAGCTGTTCTCATCACCTGGTTGACAGATCTCTGCATCTTCAGGGCGCCAGCAAATGAAGATTTCACTTGATTGTGGCTGCTCGGCTGATTCGACGCGGAACTCACCCATGTTGCAGCTAACGCGGTATTGGTTGTCTTCACTGGTAGGCTCAACATACGCTTGGTGAATGTTGGCTGCGCCAATGAAATCGGCAACGAAACGGCTAACCGGGCGGTAGTAAATGTCTTCAGGTGTACCAATTTGCTCTATGTTACCGCCGTTAAGTACTACAATTCGGTCACTCATCGCTAATGCTTCAGCTTGATCGTGAGTAACGTAAATAGAAGTAAGTTGATGCTGACGTTGCAGTTCTTTGATTTCGAAGCGAACGCCTTCACGCATTTTTGCATCAAGGTTAGATAATGGCTCATCGAATAAAATAATGTCTGGGCGTGTCACCATCGCACGGGCAAGTGCCACACGTTGTTGTTGGCCGCCAGAAAGTTGCGAAGGCAGCTTATCTTTATGTTCAACAAGCCCTACTTGCGTCAGGATTTCGGCCAAACGACGCTTTTGCTCATTCTTATCGATTTTTTGTTGAACCATGCCAAAGCAGATGTTGTGAGAAACACTTAAATGCGGAAATAACGCATAAGACTGAAAGCACATGGCGGTTTCACGTTTTTCTGGTGGAATTTGATTCACAACGCGATCATTCATCAAGATTTCACCTGATGTTGGCGTTTGAAAGCCGCCAATCATTTTCAGCAATGTTGTTTTACCACAACCACTTGGGCCAAGTAGCGTGACAAACTCGCCTTGTTCTACCGAGAATGAGATCTCTTTAGACGCATAAAAGTCACCATAATTTTTCGTCACAGAACGAAGTTCCAAAATTGCCATGATTAACCTTTTTTAAAAAGTTTAAATTTCCAGTTAGATTATTTACAGTTTATTTCAGTTTTATTATCGATCGAGATATTTCGCATAAAAATCATTCATTGATCACGGAAAGTTTAATAACTTATTGTTTTTAAAGGGTGTTGTTTTGTGGGTTTTTGTGGGGATTTCTTTGTTGACAGAAAATAGGATACCTCTGTATTCTAGATTAAACTTTTTAAGGTAGTTTAATTGGTGGCGTTTGATGTTTACTTTTGATGTGGCAAAAAAAGGACAAGTTTTGGTGAATAGCCATAGAGGCGATTGCATTACTTGCCCTGAAAACACCATGCCTGCTTTCTTGAGCGCGATAGAACGAAAAACAAGCTGTATTGAAATCGACATCGCGATGACCGCAGATGAAGAACTTGTGGTGATTCACGATCCAAGTGTCGACCGCACCTCTAATGGTACGGGCTATGTCGAGCAAATGACCTTAGCTGAATTAGAAGCTTTGGATTTTGGCGCTTGGTTTCATTCGTCGTTTGCTGATACGCCTATTCCTCGATTGGACTCAGTACTTGAATGGGCCGTTGAACAGGGCGTCGGTCTGGTTGTGGAAGCTAAGCAAAGACGCAATCATCAAGTGTTCGCCGATAAATTAACTGCCTTAATTCACCGGACACCAGGAGCGTTACAACACATTCAATTGTTGGGCTTTGATCATACTTTGGTGAACCGAGTAAAAGCCCAATTGCCAGGGATTCAGTTGCAAGTCGTCACTTTGGCGCGTTATCAGAATCAAGTGGATGCGGTGTTGGAATCGAATGCTTCGGCTGTGTGTGTGGAGTACCCATACACGACCCAATCGGTACTTGAAGGCTATAAAAAAGCCGGGCTAACCACTCGTCTGTACTTACCTAATAAAGATAGAAATATGAAACCGACTCAATGGTTTAATCAATATTATGGTTACGACGTACACAGTGAAATTATTCAATGGTTGCGAGATGGCCTCATTGATATGATTAGCCACGACGATATCGATATGTTGAAAGAGTTGGTACAGGAAGCCGGAATGGAGGCCATCTAATCCAACAGCTTTGCTGTCAATACAGTGATGTTAAATAACGAATAAATCTAATAAGAGAACCACCGAACATGTTAACGCCGATAAAACCATTACAACTAGAATTGACTCCAGGACAGAAGAAATTACTGGCGGTTTGTCGTGAGCATCGCTCGGTACCTCGCGCGAAAATTGTTGAGCAAACGGGGCTACGCAGTGGCTCGGTTACTAGCATTTCCAAAGAACTGCTGGCGATGAATATGATCAAAGAAGGCCCACGAGAAAAAGTAGGCCGTGGTCAGCCAATCATTCCTTTGCAGCTCAATCCGTATGCGGCGTTTTCTTTTGGAATTGCTTTTCACATTCACCGAATTGAAGTGGCGTTGGCGAATTTTTGTGGCGAGGTGATCGATACAGCCACTATGGATTACGCTGAAGATTCTCCTATCTCGGAAGTCTTAGCGAGCATCAAAGCGCAAATCGACTCATTGGTCGACAAACACAAAATCCAAAACGCCCGTATTCTCGGGATTGGTGTATCCATGCCGGGGCCATCTGAGGGCGATGGGAAATCCATTCGCACCATCATTCAAATGGAGCATTGGCGTAATGCTGATCTCGCGGTGATTTTTGGTGAAGTCTTTGAATGGCCAGTTTGGATAGACAACGACTGTAATGTCGCCGCTGTGGGTGAATTTTACTCTGGTCGTTGGCCGGAAGTGAAGAACATGGTGTTGTTTGAGTTGGGCCATGGTGTGGGTGGCGGTGTGATCATTAATCGCAAACTTTACCGTGGTAGTCGCCACAATGCGGGTGAGATCGGTACTTATTTCAACCTATTAGGTGAAGAGAACAAACCAACCATTCGTGGCTTGCTTGATCAATTGGCGGAATCTGGACTCGAAGTTGATGGCCCAGAAGCGATACCGGGTTTAGAAAACCCTGTGGTGGCGGAATGGGTGCGCTTTGCCGCTATTCAACTCAAGCCAATGCTGGTTTTGACTTTAGGTTGGTTTGACCCAGATTGCGTGATCATTGGTGGTTCTTGTCCTCAACATATCAGCCAAGCGCTCATTGATGAAATGGCGCTAGAGAAGAATTGGGTAGAGTTCGAGCGCTCGTATCCAATGGCTCAATTCTCTCCTTCAAAAATTGGATCGTCGCTAAATACCTATGGGGCATGCATGTTCCCAGTATTTCGCACGCTAGGTATTTAATAAAAACATCGGATAACTATTATGAAGTACGCACCAAGTGTGGGTGTAAAGTTCCATGAAGATGGAAGCGTTAGAACATTCCCAGGTAACACCTTTATTTGTCATTTAGATCAATCACTTCCTTTGATTGAAGAGCTACGTTGGGCGCAAGACCAACTCAAAGCGATGCAATGTGGAAACAAGTTCTCGTTCTTGCCGATTTCGAGCATGCACATGACTGTATTCGAAGGGGTGTGCGATCAAATTCGAGACCCGAAAAAGTGGACTTCTAAGCTCAGTCTAGAATCTGAATTGTCGGCGACTACGGATTTGTTTGCCACTGAAGCGAGCCAAATTGGCGCGCGTGGCGGTTTTGAAATGGCGTTCGATTATGTTTATAACTGCCCAATCGGCGGTAGCGCGATTCGTATCAAACCTGCCAATGAGCAATCGAGCCTAGCACTTAAGCAGTGCCGTGAAGCATTAAAAGCGGCGACTGGTATCAGCATGCCAGATTTTGACGATTACCATTTTCATATTACTTTGAGCTACCGAGTGATCGAGCTTGAAGAACAAGACAAAGCTGAACTAGAAGCCACCACTCAGCGTATTGGTGAGCGTATTGCACAGACATTCGGTACATTGACTCATGGGCCTGTAGAATTCTGTACTTTCCAAGACATGTTCAAATTTACTCCGGTTATTAAGCTCACTTAGTGACTTGGTAGTGAAACTAGCGGCTTGGCGCGGAAAGTCGTAGGCTCAGTGACACATTCCATTATTGAGTCATGGCAATGTGTAGGGCTTGGTCATAGCGCTGCCTGTTGTTATGGCTAGTTCGCCCTTAAGATGAAAGAGATAGCAGAAGTAAGCTTGTTGAATCGGCTGCTTTTATAATCCAAATGTCTAATTTACCTCGTATTTCATTACATCTATTATGGACTTAATTAACGTAAAACTAACCTGATCAGCTTGATTAATTATCGTTAATTATTTAAAAATGAAACCTCAATGATGTTCAGTTCATACTGTCGTCGCACACAATGAAGAACTCACTACTCGTAGTGAATTTGTGGTTTACCCCCTAAACCGCATCTGGCTCGCATTAGTCACGCGAGCCTTTCTTTTTTCTGACGAAAAGTACTTTTCTTACGATAAAATTCATCCTCTAGAAGGAGACCTCCCCCTGTGAAAATACTCATCATTGAAGACGACACCACCACTCGAGAATTTGTTGCAAAAGGCTTACAAGAGCACGGTTATGCTGTCGATCAGGCTGAAGATGGCAAAAAAGGTTTAATGATGGCTTTGAGCTCTGAATATCAGCTGGTCATTTTAGATCGTATGCTGCCGTACTTAGATGGTATGAAAGTGTTGTCTGCCATCAAGGCAACCGAAGAACATTTGCCCGTATTGATTTTAAGTGCGATGGACAGCGTTGAAGATAGAGTGGATGGCTTACAAGCGGGTAGCGATGATTATTTGATTAAGCCTTTTGCTTTGGCTGAGTTGATTGCTCGCGTTGATATCATTATCAATCGTACGCAAAGGCAAGTGCCTAGCCAAAATATTTTGGCATACGATTGTTTGCAGATCGACTTACGAGCCCATCGTGTTACTTGCTCTAATCAAGAGCTGAGCCTGCAACCGAAAGAGTTCCAGTTGATTCAGTATTTCATTGAGCATAGTGAACAAGTCGTGTCTCGAATGCGCTTATTTGAAGCGATTTGGAGCTATCACTTCGATCCAAAAACGAATGTGATTGATGTGCATGTCGCCAACCTAAGACGCAAACTCGAAGAAGCAGGTTGCTCTGATTTGCTGCATACCGTTCGAGGGGCAGGTTATGTCCTTCGTCGATGATTACGCGTTAACCCGTTCATCCGTATTCAAGACCTTAGTGGGTTTGTTCCTATTTATCACCGTGGTTAACATCATGGTGATTCGCCAAGTGTATATTGATTCTGATGCTTTCCATCGGCAGCAACTAACGAAGCAGCTGAATGAAGAAATCTCGGAGTTTCGTTTTGTCGCCAACCAAAGCAAAGAAGAAGTCGAAAAGCTCCTGGCGGCTAAGCGCGCATCTGCGACCTCTTTTTACTACCATCTTAGCGAACGGGCTGAGCCATCACTTAGCACCCAATATTATCCGATCAGTGCACTAGTGACTGATAAAACTCACATCCCTATCGGTGACAACCACCATTTAGAAATTGGTGTGGATTCACAAGTGATAGAGGAATTTCGTCAGTCGCTGATACCGATTGTTTTCTCTGGCATCGTATTGCCTGTCGCGGTGATGATGATTGCAGCGCTGTTCTTTACCATCTTGATTTTAAAGCGCTTAGAACGTGTTAATCGAGCGATGAATCGGGTGTTATGCGGTGAACGCGATGTGAAAATCTCGGTGTCTACTCAAGATGATGAGTTTGATATTTTGGCGATCCATCTTAATTTTATGATCGAGCAAATGTCGAAGAATGAGTCGACGCTTAAGTCGCTCACCGTCGGCTTAGCACATGATATGCGTACTCCAATGGCGCGTTTGAAATTGCGTATGGAAGAAATACTTTCTCAGTCCGAGTTGTCAGAGAAGCAACAAGACCAATTATCGGCCTGTCATGATGAGCTTGAACTGATTTTGTCGCTGTTTAACAGCATGCTAGAGATCGCTAAATTAAACAGTGGGCAAATGCCAATTGAAACCGAGCAAGTCGATTTGGGCAAGATAGCGCAAGATGCCCTTGAATTTGTTGGGCCGCTTGCTGAGTTAAAACAGCAAAACTTGGTGTATCGTCAGGATCAGCCGTGCCTAGTGATGGGGGACAGATCGCTGCTGTTTCGGGCGGTGTTTAACTTGATTGAAAATGCGGTCAAGTACACGCCGGAGCTTGGTGACATTGAGGTGGTGATCGATCACTTTGGTGTCGTGGTGGCAGATTCGGGAATTGGGATTTCAGATGCCGACAAGCTTAATGTGTGTCGCCCTATGTACCGGACGGATAAAAGCAGAACCGAGCATGGCAATGGGTTAGGGCTATCATTGGTTGATGCCGTTGTTAGCAGGCATCACGCTCACTTAATTTTAAGAGACAATGCTCCGGGTTTAAGAGCGCGAATTTACTTTGAGCAGTGAAGCTCTGTTTGAGAACGAACAAAGGTCAAAGCTAAGCTTTGACCTTTTTGTTATGTGCTGACTAACAACAGCTTGAGGTTAATGGCTTGGCACGGCTATTTGTGACAAGTCTTGGCCTGCTGGTATTTGCTTCATCGCATGGGCGATCTCTTCAGCTTCAGTGCCTACAATCACTTGTAGGTTGTTGGCGCCGATTTTCACGACTCCCATTGCACCAATCGCTTTGAGTGTGGCTTCGTCAGCGATCGATGCATCTTTAAGCGTCAAACGTAAACGTGTGATGCAAGAGTCGATGCTGGTTAAGTTGCCGTGACCACCCAGTGCTTTCAAGTACTGTGCGGCTTTATCATTGGTGCCCATTTGAACGACTTCTGCTTCTTCAACGTCTTCGCGGCCTGGTGTTTTAAGGTCAAACTTCAAGATAGCGAAACGGAATACGAAGTAGTAAATCGTCGCAAAGCCCAGACCTTGTAAGATCAACATGTAAGGCTTCATGGCGAGTGGAAGGTTGTACGACAATACGAAGTCAATCAAACCGCCACTGAAGGTAAAGCCAGCAATCCACTGCATGCTTGCCGCGATGTAAAGTGATAGTGCTGCAAGTAGTGCGTGAATGACGAACAGGACAGGTGCAACAAACATGAACGCAAATTCAATCGGCTCTGTGACACCTGTGAGAATCGCAGTCACGGCCGATGCGCCAAGGATACCGCCGACTTTCTTTTTGTTTTCAGGCTTGGCACAGTGGTACATTGCTAAACACGCTGCTGGTAGGCCATAACCCATTACCGGGAAGAACCCACCTTGATAGATACCAGTTACACCTAATTCTCCAGTGCCAGACCAGAACTTAGAAATGTCGTTGATGCCCACTAAATCGAAAATGAAAACTTGGTTTAGCGCGTGGTGCAGTCCAACAGGAATAAGCAAGCGGTTAAAGAAGCCATAAAGGCCAGCGCCCGTTGCGCCCATTTCTGAAATCGCGATACCAAAGTTAACCAGTGAACCGTAAACCACGGGCCACACGTATACCATGACTAAGCTGATACTGATCGCGGCCAATGAAGTCACTATCGGAACAAAGCGTTTACCGCCAAAGAAGCCGAGTACAGCGGGTAGTTTGATAGTGTGGAACCGATTGTACAGAGTGGCTGCGACAATACCCATCATGATACCAGTGAAGGCGCTTACCGATGCCTGAGACGCGATCACTTCTGATGAGCTCATTTGGTCTACGGGTACTCCCGTTATTTGTGAGATCACCGCTGTGTTGCCGACAATCATTTCCACAATTAACAGCCCTAGTAATCCTGAAAGCGCTGCAGCGCCATTGTTGTCTTTTGCTAATCCATAGGCGACACCGACAGCAAATAACCATGCTTGGTTATCCATGATCCCTTTGCCGCCATACACCAGAATTGTCGCCAGTGCGCTATTAGCCCCCCAGCCTTCTGGATCAATCGCGTAGCCAAGCCCCAGCATTAAGCCACCGGCTGGTAATACGGCAATCGGCACCATCAGCGCCTTACCTATTTTTTGGAGATATCCGAGTATGTTCACCTTAAGTCCTCTTATGTTTGTCTTTATGGCGAGAGCTTACATAAAGCCGGATTAAGGCGAGCTTGTGTTTAGATTAATTTTTATTAATCAAAAATTAAGGAGAGGCTCGGTAGCCGAATTCACAGTGTAAATTGCGCGATAAGTTCGTCGATGGTCACCTGCAGAGTGACGGCAGTTAGGCTCAAGATGAGCGACCGGTTAGCCTTGTTTGGCTTATTGAAAACCCACTCAAATATGAGCTTACTAACGTTCAAACTTGATTCGTCGCGTGTGAGAGCCTGTAGATATTGAATCTATGAGGTTAACTATCCTATGAAATCATCATTCATTGTTCCTATTTCACTGCTCGCTCTCAGCCCTGCGGTGCTGGCTGATGAAGTCGATATGAGCGATCCCACTGCTGTTTATTCCTCGGTTGGCACAAGTTTTACTTCTGAAGGGGAGGTCGATTTGAGTGCCGGCTTTGCTTGGGGCGAACACTTACTTTCTATTGAAACAAAACAAGGAACGGATGCCCTGAGTACACGTTATGCATGGATGCGAGAGGGAAGAGGGCTTTACGCTGAAGGCTATTTTAACGATGAAACTGAAACTCAGTCGGGAAGCGTTGGTTACATCCATACCTTTCAAATTCATGAAAAGATTAAGCTCTACCCTTTGGCGATGGTTGGTATCAACAACAATGACATGACAGATACGACGATCGCCACGGGCACCGTAGGTATGTACACCCGCATTGATATTGGCAGTGGCTTTCACTTAGGTTTAGACCCGTTTTATACCTTCGGTGAAAGTGACTACGACAGCTACTCGCTGGATAGCTTCATTGGCAAACAAATTGATAATCACCGAGTGCGCGTTGGCGTGAACTCAGCTGAAGAAGAGATGTATTTTAAATGGCAAATGGCTTTTTAATCCTAGCTTGAGCTTGAGCTTGAGCTTGAGCTTGAGCTTGAGCTTGAGCTTGAGCTTGAGCGTTCCCATCATTAACCAACTGTTTTGGTTAGTGTATTTTTGGTCGATTCGAGTGGCTGCCTAAGAGTTTAAATCAAAATAACTTTCAAAAAGTTGTGGGATTGAGCCATTACTTTTGAGCTCGATAACCAGATTTTTTAATAGTTCTCTTTGATGCTGCGGGAGCTGATCGTTACACACTAAAAACAAACCGAAATCGACAAAAAGCAAAGGTTCACCAAAGGTTGCGGCGGGTATATCCAGCATTTTCGCATTGTAGTACAAAGAAGAGATCGCCCCCGCCACCGAGTCTACCCGCCCTGCGGCTAACATCTTTATGCCGTTATAATATTCCCGAACCGAAACCTTATTTAAATCGTCATCGTCATGAAATCTTCGATCAAACATAATTCCTAGTGGTACAGCGATGCTTTTGTCATTCAAGCTTTGGTAATCGGTGAGAGTGATCCCTGCTGCAGGCAAAATGCCCGCTTTTAGCTGAAAGCCAATGGGTTCAATGAGATCGAAATGGTCGGCTATGATTGGTGATTCAGCAACAAGCGTACACACAGGATGGGTTTGGTTGAGCTGACTGATAATACGTTTGGTCGGGATAATGTAAGGCTGGGTGAGCGCTAACGATGGCATAGATTGACTCGCTTGTTGTAGCTCGAGTGCAATATCGAATAGTACGCCGGTTTCAGTGCCCAGTTCGTTTTTAAAGCCGTAAGGAACTTGCTCCATGATGATCATATCAATGGTGTTGGAGTGCGATTGACAGAACGCAGGTAAAGGCGATGAGAGCAAAAGGCACAAGCTAGTAAGGCTTAAGCTTTTTAAGTTGAACATGAGATAACCAGTTAGCGAATTACGATTCGTTACCCATTAGATAAGTAATCGTTCGATTTTTCAATGACTTTAAATGATAGTTTAGAAAGTTGTAATTACCTCCTGATAAACCAATTTTGACGACTTAGTTCAAACAAAAAACTTGGTATATGATGGTGATGCATATCAATGGATGGAATAGGAGGCATTTATGAAGCAAGTTGGAAATACGACCATTCACGCAAAGCATAAGGCTACATGCCATTGCGGGGCAGTCGAGTTGGAATTGAGCTTACCTAATGGCATTCAAAACCCGCGTCGATGCGATTGTTCCATTTGCCGCCGTAAAGGGGCGGTTGTGGGTTCGGTCACTCTCGATGGAATTCGAATTGTAAAAGGCGAAGATATCTTGAAGCTCTATCAGTTCAATACTGGAGAAGCGAAGCATTACTTCTGTTCTCAATGCGGCATTTATACGCATCACCAGCGCCGCTCAAACCCGCATGAGTATGGTTTTAATATCGGTTGCTTAGAAGGCGTGAACCCATTCGATATTGACAACGTGGTGACCAACGATGGAGTTAACCACCCTTCAGATAGGGTATCGACATAGAATACCGTTATTTATGAAGCGTAACCCGTGGCGTAATTAGTGCTGGATTGTTGCGCTTTATAAAATTATCGTAAAGGCCATATGTTGTGCAGTTGAGTAGCCGTTTTGAAAGGAGTCTTCAATGTCAGAGTATAGTGCGATTGTTCGCTGGAACCGCGGGGCAGACGAAGCCTTCAGTGATAACCAGTATAGCCGTGGTCATACATGGGAGTTTGATGGCGGCGTAACTGTGCCCGCATCTTCTTCTCCGCATGTGGTGCCGCTTCCTTACTCAGTTGAAGCGAATGTGGATCCAGAAGAAGCTTTTATCGCGGCGCTATCGAGCTGTCACATGTTGGTGTTTTTGTCGATTGCTGCAAAACGTAACTACATCATTGAAGAATATGTTGATGACGCTGTGGGTGTACTTGAAGAGGATGAGAGCGGTAGAACGTCTGTCACCCGAGTGACACTACGACCTCGAATCATCTTTTCGGGTGATCGGAAGCCGACTTACGCTCAGTTAGAAAAGCTCCACCACATGTCGCACGTAAACTGTTTTATCGCGAATTCTGTCAAAACTGAGATTACCACCGAGATTATTATGGACGAATAGCTCATAAAGCCGATAGGCATGAGTTAATCACTGCAAAGAGCACTGGAGAGGTAGTACATGGAAGTCATTAATCATCTTTACCCAAGCGCAGAGCAAATGGAAATATTGCACACTGACAACGACGACAGGCCATTGCAATTGGTGAATCTTTTTAAGTTTAAAGAGAAAGCAGAATACAGTGATGGCCGAGTCAGCACTCTGTCGGGCAAAGAAGCGTATAACTTATATGGGCAACCTATGCTCGAAGTGCTAGAAAAATACGGTGCCGAGGTGGTGTTCTTTTCTGAGATGACTGGGCTGATTATTGGTGAAGTTGATGAGCTTTGGGATTCTATGGCCATTGTGCAATACCCCTCTCGGCAAGCCCTATTAGACATGACCTCTTCAGAAGAATTTAAAACATTAAGTGTTCATCGAGAAGCTGGATTGGCTGGTCAGTTGAACATAGAAACGCGAATACCAGTTTAAATTAATCACTGCAGAATGTTAGGAAACAAGGAGGGACCTATGCAGCAAGTTTTTGTATTTGGAACGTTAAAGGAAGGATTTCCAAATTTTTCGACCAATAAAGGTCGTCGAGTCCCAGGAGACTTTACGACAAAATCGTCTTACCCGCTTTACCTGATTGGCGAGCGAAATTCGCCTTGGTTAGTGTTGGATGAAGGCAAGGGACACCCCGTGAAAGGGCAAGTGTTCGAAGTCTCAGACGAAACCTTAGCAGATATTGATAGGCTAGAGCGCATTACAAAGCCTGATGGTTATCGACGTATTATGCTTGAAGTGGTGTGTAAGCAAACGGGCGAAGCATCGCAAGTGTTTGTGTACTGTAAGCCGAAAATTCAATTGCAAAATATGTTGATTCAGCAAGAGCTGGCTGGAGACTATACGTTAGAGCACGCCAAGCTTTATACGCCCCGCTCAATTGAAGCCGTCGCGACACCCTAATTTGATTTCTTCGGGCTACTGACATCTGCTGTCAGTAGCCCGTGTTATTTTGGCTTAATACAAGGTAATTAACTGAAATATAATAAAAAGGAAATCCTATGCCAGATTCAAATCAAGCGTCAGCGAGTTGTTTATGTGGCAAAGTCACAGCGACTGCTAAAGATATCAACCCTAAATTTACGGTCTGTCACTGTAAGATGTGCCGAACATGGGGCGGGAGCCCATTAATGGCGGTGCAATGTGGTACGCAAGTGTCGTTTGAAGGCGCTGACTTTATCAAGGAATATGACTCTTCTGACTGGGCGAAGCGTGGTTTTTGTTCAAACTGTGGCACGCACCTTTTCTATCGAGTGAAGGCTTCCGGGAGCTATAACATGCCTTTGGGGCTGTTTCCTGAAATGGAAAACTTATCGATGACGATGCAGTACTTTATTGATAAAAAACCGAGTCATTACTGTTTTAGTAATGAAACTAAGGAAATGACCGAAGAGGAAATCTTCGCCTATTTCGCTTCTCAAATGTAACGCTTTTTAAGTTAAGGAGCTTTGCCATGCTTGTTTCTGTGTTGGCTGATTATCCACATTATGCAAAACAAATTGCCGAATGGTACTTTTCAGAATGGGGGAACCTAGTGCCAGGGTCCACTTTGGAAAGTGTGGAAAATAAAGTGAAGGAACGAGCGGTGCAAGGAGAGCACATTCCTTTTGGATTGGTCGTTCATCATCAAGGCGAATTGTTAGCGGCGGCCGATCTTAAGTTTCGTGAAAATACGAATTACCCCGAGTACGAGCATTGGCTCGGTGGGGTTTATGTCAATCCCAGTTATCGAGAGCAGGGGATCACCCGTCTGCTGATTGAAAGAGCGAAATCTGAGGCAAATAGATTGGGTGTCGAGCAACTCTATTTACAGTGTGAATCGCATAATATTGCTTTGTATCAGAAATATGGGTTCACGCCGCTTCATACTACCAAACACCATGAGGCACACACCACTATTATGGTTTGGCAGGCTGTGAGTGTGGATGAGAGTAACGTCTCTGAACGCTAAGCAATGCCTAATAAGACGTTAAGTTACCCGTGAACAACGGTGTAAGCGTTGTAATTGACTAAAAGAGAGTGGCATACTCTCTTGGTTATCCCGCCAATACTCAACATTCCATGATTCAAATCCAACTGAATAGTTTTGTTCATCGAGCGTCCGATAAGCTCAAATTGTTAGCTGCCGTTGAATCTACAGGCGCGACGTTAAAGCGTATTCGTCGTTCTAGAAACTGGTTGCTATCAGGAACCGAATTTCAGCTAATGGCATTAAAAACTCAGTTGGGGGACGAAAGAGACCGATGGATCAAACTGGCCATTGAGAAAGGTATGCCAGTAGAAGCGACGTTAGCCGCCACGGAAGCTCAGCTAAGCGCTCTTATTGCTCAACAAACCGGAATCACGGTGTCTGAGTTGGTGGCGTTATCGGGCTGCTCGGTTGCGGACGCACGTAAAGCAATTGATAGCCACGAAGATCTAGATTAGCCCTTTCAGCCAAACGGAAACGGACATGAGAAAAACCGATAAGAAAATTGATAATCAACTGCGTGAAGTTCTGACCGACATTTGTGAGCAGACACTAAAGACCTATGATGGCTTTTTGTGGGTGACGCATTTGGTCAACTTTTCGAACTTTCCGCAGAGCCTTAAAATAGTGTGCGTATTTGATACCAATGAACAGCTTGAAACGTTCGTTTCCACTCAGGGTAAAGCTGAAGTTCAGCGCGTGATGCACAAAGCATTAATGCAAGCGGGGATAAAACTGAAGAGTATTGAAAAGCACCTGACTTTCGATACGCAAGAAAATTGCGAACGCGACCACCGGGGGAAATGGGATGCTAGATTTGGTTAGAGCCAGCCCCATGGTGTTCACACACCGGTTAGGCTGGCCTACTAGGCATTAAGAGTTTGCGACTTTTACACGAATCTTATTTTTGCCAAAGCTAGCGAGATTCAACTCAGCCAATGCCGTTTTTGCTTCCGCTTCATCTGGCATTTCTACAAACGCAAAGCCTTTAGAGTAGCCCGTTTCTTGGTCTAGCACTAAGCTGCATTCAGCAACAGAGCCATGTTCAGAGAAAAGAACACGAATTTCTTGTTCTGTTGTTGAGCGAGATAGGTTGCGAACTAATAGTTTCATAATTAACCGTAATGTTTGAATTTTCGAGAAGCATTGTCTCAATCTTTTGCTGGTAGACCAAGCGATTAATAGACTCATTCAATTCACTGCTGCAGTTGTAAGCGCTTCTATCCATCCGCCTGCCCCTTTACTCCTAAAAAATTCTAGGCTTATCAGCGCTGTAGCGCTATGACTTTCAAAATGTGTACAGCTGGATGTCGTCATGATTTTTCTTGTTGCAGGTTGACGTTTGGACCTGTCTGATGACTTTTTGTACTGGAAACGCTACTTAAAGTTTGCGACATTAGTTTGCTGGTTCGATGTGATGCAACAGAGTTTAATATCTAACCCGTTTGTTTGGGTGTGTAGAGCGTATTCGATTTAACAATAATAGGAAGAAAGTGATGGATTACCCGATTAAAGGTGAGTGCCAATGTGGGCAGTTAACTTATCAACTCAAACAAGCGCCACTAAAAGTGATTGCTTGTCACTGTACCGAATGTCAGAAACTGGCGACTGGCCCATATAGCGTTACTGCTTTGGTTGATGCAGACAGTATTGAATTCAGTGGTGAAATGAGCGAATGGAGCCGCGGCTCGGATAGTGGCAATCTGAATAATGCGAAATTTTGCCCAGGATGTGGCAACCGAGTCTACCATTACAATCCAGCTGAACCCTCTGTGTTAAAACTGAAACTAAAGCCTGTCGAGATGGAAGATGACACGTTATTCCAACCTGTCGCACATGTGTGGGTAAGCTCGAAATTAGACTGGTGTGAAATCCCTGAAGGCGTCGCTGTCTTTGATAAGCAGCCATAGATAAAGCCCCCCGACACCATTAAACGAGTTTGGCGATAGTAGGCATCAAATTATGGCTTGTTGTCGCTTGAGCAACGATTGAAAATGCTTAAAAGATAAGGAATTGATAAGAGATGGAAATTCGAGAAGATAACTTGGAAGGTAATGGTGTTATTCGTTTACTTGAAGAGCATTTAGAAGATATGTACGCCACTTCACCGCCAGAAAGCGTGCATGCATTGGATGTTGCAGCGCTAAAGCATGAATCTATTACCTTTTGGAGCGCTTCTGAAAACGGTGAAATATTAGGTTGTGTAGCCATTAAAGAGCTTGATAAAACACATGGTGAGATAAAATCAATGCGAACAGCCGAATCTGCAAGAAAGAAAGGCGTAGGCACGCAATTGCTGACTCACATTTTGCAGGTGGCCGCTCAGCGTTCATATCAAAATCTCAGCTTAGAAACCGGCTCTATGGCATTTTTTAAGCCAGCCCGAGACCTCTATGAAAAGCATGGATTCCGTTACTGCGACCCGTTTGCTGACTACGAGCTAGACCCTCACAGCCAGTTTATGTCGATTGACTTAAGTTCTACTTAATAGCGGCGTTAGGTATATGAAACAGCCGTACATTGTGATTTTTGATGGGGTTTGCAATCTGTGTAATGGCGCGGTGCGTTTTATTATCCATCGCGACCCACAAGCCAAGTTTGTGTTTTCACCGATGCAAAGCGAACCAGCTAAAGCTTTGTTGAAAGATCATCAGCTTCAGGATTTGACTCTAGATACTGTGGTTTTGATAAAGGGCGGCCAGCACTTTACTCAGAGTGATGCTGCGCTAGAAATAGCGAAAGAACTGAATGGGCTTTGGCGATGTTTAACGGTGTTGAAAGTGCTGCCTCTACCATTGCGTAACGCGTTATACCAGTGGGTAGCAAAAAATCGTTATCGTATTTTTGGTAAACAAGATCAATGTCTTATACCTACGGAACAAGTGAAAGCCCGTTTTTGGCTTTAGCCATACCTATGGCCTTGTTCGCAAATGTGCAAAAATACCCATCACGATCATTTAGAGGTTCAGAACATGACTCAACCCGTCCAACAGCAAATCGGCAACATTGCTTTAGTCGTTGAAAACTATGACGACGCAATAGAATTCTATACCAATAAATTGAGCTTCGAATTGATAGAAGATACCGATTTAGGTGGTGGAAAACGTTGGGTTCAGGTATCGCCACCCAATTCAACGGGCACCAACTTATTGCTTGCGCAAGCCAGCTCCGAAGAGCAGTTGGCAGCTGTAGGAAATCAAACGGGTGGACGTGTATTTTTATTCCTACAGACCAATGATTTCTGGCGAGATTACCATGCGATGAAAAGTAAAGGCGTCGTGTTTAACGAAGAACCAAGAGTAGAGCCGTATGGCACCGTGGTGGTGTTCCAAGACCTCTACGGAAACAAATGGGATTTATTGCAACTCAACTGATACAACAGCGTTAATATTTATCCTATTCGCTGGTTTTATCAGCATAAATGCCCACATTACCCTACCTATCACTCAGATATTTGCAAAACATATAAATCCAAGTTGATTTATATGTTTTGCTGTTTTATAAATTTGCCAATCCGCTACATAACTCCATGAATATATTAGTTTTTACTAACCTTTAAACAATGGAGATGGATAGTGGGAAATAATAATAAACAACGAAATCGTTTAGTGAATGCGATTAGGCTTTATCGTCCATACGTTGCGGATGATTTTAAGGTTACGTCAACTGAATTTATCGTTAGGAAAGACCGTTACGGCTTAAATAAAATTAAACGAATACAGGTGAATCGACTAGGTATTAAAGACAACCTAGTACGAATCTTGTCTTTGGCGCTTTTGCTGTCTGCTTCAACTTGGGCGTTTGCTCCTGGTTTCGGCTTACTGGCGTTAGCGCTCAGTTTATTACTGGCATTGGTTTCGATGAGGAAGTTTGAACTGCGTGCTGAATTTAGTGGTACTGATGAAACGGGCGATCATTGGGTCTCTGTGGTTCGTTGCTGTACCGAAGAAGAATTTAACATTCTCAAGTCGCTTCAATCTGAACTGAGCCAGAGGCTTTAACATTATTAAGCTCGCCCTTATCGGCGAGCTTTTTTATTGGCTGATGTTTATCGTTGATTAAATCGATACAAGCTACTGGGCTGCGGCGTTATGTCTTACGAACAGTTAGGGCTTACGATCACGTAGGTTTAAGCGTGGCCATTTTTTTGAACTTTAAAGCAGAGTTAGATTTATCCGTCATTTTTGGTGAACGTTCGGAAACAATAGGTGAGAGTTGATAATACTCTCGTTATATTATGCAGTTACATGACTATTGATAGAGAGGGAGCATGATTTTAAATCATATTTCAATTGGCGTTTCAGACGTGAATGCCGCTGTGAAGTTTTACGATGACGTATTAGCAACACTAGCGGTTGATCGCGTGCATTTCATTGAAGGTGCCGCTGCTGCTTATGGTGAAAAGTTTGAGTTCTGGATTGGCTGCCCATGTTCAGGTAGTGCGTCGACAGGTAACGGCTCTCACGTTGCGTTTAATGCTCAATCTCACGTGGAGGTGGACGAGTTTTACAGAGTTGCGCTTGAATCTGGTGGTCAGTGTGCGGGTAAGCCGGGGCTAAGACCAGAGTACGCAGATAATTATTATGCGGCTTTCATCCTCGATCTTGATGGAAATAAAATTGAAGCGGTATCGATGTAGTTTTAGTCGTTATCGGCAATAGTGCCTCACCCATTAAAGGCGAGAGATATTTAGAGCAACACGTGAGAATGAATGGTATGAAGCAGCCCATTGTTGGCTATCACATTGATGATGAGGGAGATTGGGTGGCGCAATTATTGTGTGGGCATTTTCAACATGTTCGCCATCAACCGCCCTTTATTTGCCGACCTTGGGTGGTGAGTCAGCAAGGCAGAGACTCTATGCTTGGGCATCAACTCGATTGCAAAAAATGCGAAAGCGGTGCCCCAAAAGATGTGCGCTAATACCAATAACGAGCCTACCAACACAAAAGGATTATTAAGTGAAAATTGCGATTCTGGACGACTACCAAAGCGCCGTAAAAACGCTCGATTGTTTTGCTTTACTCGAAGGGCATCAGGTAGATGTCTTTACAGATACCGAGCTATGCACAGAGACGTTAGCCGAGAAGCTTCAGCCTTATGAAGTGCTGGTCTTGATCCGTGAACGAACTCAGATTACCGAAGCGTTGCTAGCCAAGTTGCCGAATCTGAAGTTAATTAGTCAAACCGGAAAAGTAAGTAATCATATTGATGTGGATGTGTGTAAACAATATGGAGTGAGCGTCGCTGAGGGGATTGGTTCGCCCGTTGCTCCTGCTGAGCTCTGTTGGGGTCTCATTATGGCGGCATCGCGCCACATTCCGGAATACATCAATAATATGTCGTCTGGAGAGTGGCAACAATCTGGATCGTTGGGGTTAGGACGGACGTTAAGTGGCTTAACACTTGGAATTTTGGGATATGGAAAAATAGGTAAAAAAATCGCTCAATATGCCAAAGCTTTTGATATGAATGTAATGGTTTGGGGAAGTGAGTCATCACGTGCCGCGGCGGTTAATGATGGTTTTCAAGCCGCGATTTCTCAACGCGCTTTTTTTCAATCTTTGGACGTGCTCTCTTTACACTTAAGGCTGAATCAAGCCACCAAAGGCATTGTGACTCGAGAAGATCTGGCCTTGATGAAGTCAAACTCATTGTTGGTGAACACTAGCCGAGCTGAATTGATTGAAGAGGGTGCTCTGCTTGCAGAGTTAACTCGCCACCCAACCAAACGCGCAGCGTTAGATGTGTTTACAACAGAGCCTGCAACGCCTGAAAATGAGCCGCTGATCGCGCTTTCGAATGCATTATGCGCTCCTCATTTAGGTTACGTTGAGCAGGGAAGCTATGAATTGTATTTTAAAGTCGCATTCGAAAATGTGGTGGCTTATGTGAACGGTCAGCCTCAAAACCTCGCGTGAGGGGGCGGTTGTTTCTTTAGGGTGAATATAAAAGGGATCTCAGTGAAAAACTTACAGCCAGTTGAAATCAAATCTTTTGTCCCAGCGAAAGACTTTGCGGTTTCTAAACAGTTTTACCAAGCCATCGGGTTTGAAATGGCGTCTGAATTTGGTGCGGTTGCCTACTTTAAGAAAGGCGATTGTGCCTTCTTACTGCAAGATTTCTATGAACCGCAGCACAGCGAGAATTTTATGATGCACCTATTGGTAGAGGATGCGCAAAGTTGGTATCAACATATTCAAGAATCTTTGACTGAGACCGAATTTGAGTATGCGCTCACTGACTTGGTAGCCCAACCGTGGGGAATGCTTGAGTTCTGCCTAACGGATCCAAGCGGTGTGCTATGGCGTATTGCTGAAAACACTTAGTTAAGGTGGCTATGTTGAACTTTGAGCCCATCCTGCCGCGCGATTATGAACAAAGATTGGCTGTACTTAAACAGGGCCTGCATTCTTATGTCGATGAAGTGTTTGGTTGGAATGATGACTTCCAATTGGCGCGTTTGGAAACTGAGTATCAGGCTGATTGGTTTTTCTGGGTGATGAAAAAAGGCGAGCGAGTAGGCATGGTTTGCTATAAGCCTTATGACAAGGCTTTACATGTGCACTTACTGCTTGTCTTCCCTAAATTTCAAAACCAAGGGGTTGGCGCTGAAATCATGTCCATCATCCATGAACAAGCAAGATCTAACCAATGTGAGAAGGTTACTCTATCTAGCTTTATTGCTAACACCAAGGCTATCCGTTTTTATGAAATGCTGGGCTACGTCGTGCTAGAAGCGGAGCCTCACTTTGTTAATATGGTTTTGGACCTCACACCATCTGTCAACGTTAAAGGATTGAACCATGATAGTGATTTACGGAATTAAGCAGCACTTAAACCCCATCAAAGCTGAACTGTCGCATGTGATTCAAACTTGTATGAAACAAGTGCTTGGGTTACCAGAAGATAAACGCGCGCATCGATTTATTCCGATGGAAAAAGAGGACTTTTACTATCCGGGAGGCCGAAGTGACGCTTATACGGTGATCGAAATTAACATGATGGAAGGCCGTCAGCTAGAGACCAAAAAGCGCCTAATTAGATCCCTGTTTGATAATATCGAGAATAAATTGGGCATCGCGCCTATTGATATTGAAATCACGATAAAAGAGCAGCCTGCGCATTGTTGGGGATTCAGAGGGATAACAGGTGACGAAGTGAATGATTTAAAGTACAAAGTGAACGTCTAAGTTAGCTTCCTCCGTTAATTGGTGTGTCATTGCGCACCACACTATTCCTGATTCACTCATTTAGTGCATAGTGTTCAATGACTTTAATGGCCTTCTCTATTCCCCCTTCACGTCGAACTTTCTGACCCAAGACCTCAGCATTTTTCTGAATGCTTACATCCGAAATAACGTGCTTGATTTCTTGAGCAAGGCTGTCTGAATTTAGTGACTTTTTAGGTAGTGGTATTGAGCTTACCCCTAACTCATAGAGGCGTTTAGCCCAGTACGGTTGGTCGCCAAAAAAGGGCACAGGTATGGAGGGTTTACCTGCTCGAAGCGCAGCTGCGGTAGTGCCTGCGCCGCAGTGATGAACAATCGCCGCCATTTTAGGGAACAGCCATTGGTGAGGAGCGTGGTCGATTTCGATGATGGAATCTGGAAGCGAGCTTGATTTGATTCCTCCCCAGCCAGAAGCCAGTATGCCCCTTACTTTTGCTTTGGTGAGGGCTGCTATAACCGTCTCAGTTAATTGCTGTGGGTCTTGCCCTACCATAGAACCAAAACCGATATAAACCGGAGGTGGCCCACTTTCCAGAAACTCCGAAAGTGCTTGGCTTGGCTGCCAATCGGGCGTCTCTGTAAACCAGTATCCTGTCGTGGTGACCTGTGATTGATTGTCTAGCGGGAGGTCGGCGACGTGTCGGCTAAACCCTTGTAAAACAGGCATTGAACTTCCCGAATGCGTACGTAAAAGATTGATCCCCCCTTTTGCCGGCAGTCCATTCTCAACTCGCCAGTGTCGTATTGGTTTGCTTATCGATAGCTGCATGATGAGATTGACAAGCGAATAGGTGAGCCGGTTGTACCATTTACCCAACTTTAACGATGGGAACCCAATATGCGGAGTCGTCGAAGAAGGGACAAGCATTGGCACCACTGATGCAAGCATGACGGGCACCCCAAGCTTTTCTGCATAACTCGGCGCACCAAAGGCTTTTGGGTGGAAAATAATGACGTCTGGGTTGGCGTCCTTAGCGGCAAGCCAACATTCTTCTATCTGCTTCGTTTGTAGAGGGCTAATCTTTTTCTTGGCTTGAATGAGCTGTTTAAGGTTTCCGAGCAAGCCATGAGAAGAATCAATGAGGCTGCGTCCGAGTTGAGTGTCTAAAATCGATAGCAATTCATCGTTCATGTATCCGTAGTGCAAACCTATGGCCTGTACGTCTGCTTGAAAGCGCACGCTGGTGGCAATAGTGACATTATGCCCCGCGTTCAGTAAACCTCTCCCTAATGCTAAGTAAGGTTGGACATCGCCACGAGAACCATAAGTTGCTATGAATATATTCATGAATATCTCATACAAAAAGAAGAAAAATTAGAGTATGAAATACAGATGGTTCGGTCAAACCTTAACGGTTTATTTGCGCTAACGATGGACGTGAGAGGGTGATTACACGTGCATAATCGGTATGAATTTTAGAAATGATACGCAGAATATTGGATGCGGATGATCGAGAGTGTGCAGTGCGAATGAAACCTCGTCATTATCTCGTTTATAGAGTTCAAGTGGCTATTTACTCTGTATCAAAGGAGTTGATGTGGAAAAATCTAAAATCTGGCGTAATGAGCTGTTTTCGGGCGTCGAGCTGCTTGCGGCAAAGTACACGAAATTTGAATTTACTAAACATTGGCATGATGAATTGGCCATTGGCGTTATCGAAGATGGCGCTGAAGGATTGTTCTATCGAGGCAGGAATATTGTTATCCCTAAAAAGCATATCGTTGCGATTAACCCTTCGGAAGTGCATACCGGTTTCTCTGGTTCGCCGATGGGGTGGCAGTATCGTATGTTTTACTTTGATTTGAAGACATTATCAGAGCAATTTTCAACCCGTGATTGGCCGATTAATCCTGTGATTGAAACCGCTAAAATTGACGATGCACCATTATTTGAGCTGTTAATTCAGCTGCATCGTTCACTGGAGGAAGCCTCTTTTGAGATCACAAGAGAGTCTTTGCTCGTAGTCGCTATAGAACAGCTATTAACTCGCCACGGTTCAACCCCGGTTGAAAAACATACTCAGGTTTGCACCAAAACCAGCTACTTAGCTCGTGACTTTATACACGATAATTTTATGGCTAGCCCAAGCTTGTCGGAGTTAGAACAAATTGCAAACTGTTCAAAGTTCCAATTGATTAAGAGCTTTAAATCGATATTTGGCGTGACGCCCCACCAGTATTTAATTTTGATAAAAGTAAAACACGCAAAAACATTGTTAGCGCAAGGCGAAAGCTGTATTGATACCGCGCTAGCGTGTGGCTTTTATGACCAAAGCCATTTCAATCGCAATTTCAAAAAAGCTTTTGGGATCTCACCTTCTAACTTTCAAACTTTACGCCTTTAGATCTTCAATTTCGTACAAGACTTGCTTTCATTGGATTTAATACTATCGCATTTCTGTTTATAGGGAGGTGTAGCATGAGTTTGTTTCTGATGTGGTTGGGAGTGATGTTTCCGCTAGTATTTAGCCCTGGCCCCGCCAATGTAGTATTTGCGGCGTCTGGTGCCAGAGTTGGGTTAAAAAGGTCTATTCCGTTGGTTGCGGGGGTAGACGTAATATTCATTATTAAATCGATCGTTATCGGATTTGGACTTGGGGAAATAGTTAAAACACACACTGACATAATGAATACCATGCAATTATTGGGTTCACTGTACTTGCTTTACTTGGCGTTTAAGTTTGCGACATCAAGTGGCCAACAAGATGGCAAGGCGATGACTTCATTGGGGTTTCTAGATGGGTTATTGATCCAAATACTTAACTCAAAAGGGTGGTTGATGGTGTTCTTAATGTTCAGCTTGTTTTCTGAGTCATCACTGCAGGTTTTTGGCGAGTATGGCATTGTAATTTTGATTGTTTGGTTGGCGGTTCTGAATATCACTACTCACATTCTATGGGTGTCGATAGGGGAAGCTTTAGCGAGAGTGTCGAGTAGTTTAGTGTATGAAAAAGCGCTGAATTTCTTTTATGCCGGGAGTTTAGCGATGGTGAGTGTTTGGTTGATACTAGATAACCCCATGCTCAACTCGTTAGTTGTGAGAGGGTCTTAAGAAAATACTGTAAGGCTGACCTTGGTTACTATCTATTGAGCTTTAAAACACAAAGCCTAAGCTAATCTCAGGCTTTTTGGGGCGAACTTATATCAGAAGGTCGCTTTACAGTGTAAAACGACCTTTATTATCAGTATTGCTGCCTTGCTGTATTTTTAGGCCTTTTAGAGTGCTTTAAGGTAAGACTTAATCGAGGTTAGTCGTACACCCGCCCCACCAATGATGTCTAAAAAGCCCAATAGTGGGTGAGGCTTTTCAGCGCTGATCCATGCTGATCCAGTAGCACCAATGGGCATTAGCGCCATGGTTTTTTCATCCATCTCCAAAATAACCGTTCGACCAATGGGAGCAGAGCCCATTGCTATGTGTGCAGAGACGCGTTGCTCTACGGGCATTAGCCCCCCTTGTGCTTCTCCTGTTGCTTCTACCACGCTGTGGACTCTTGCTCTGAAGATTTCTCCCGGGAAGGCATCGACATAAAACTCGCTAAATTGGCCTTTGCGAATGTTCTTATAGGCTTGATCTGGGATACGGGTTTCAATGAATTTCTTTTCTATATCCCATAAATGAAGCGCGCCGACTCGTGAACCATTTGCAATAAACACGTGCGTGATCATTCCGTTGAAAGGGGCACGAACGGTGAGTCTTTCGCGTTCAAATTGCAGGTTATCTCGTCGTGCGACCAAGCCTATTAGACGGGTTTCAAGGATCTCGATATCGGCTTGAAGCACTTCAACTAAGTCGGACGATTGTTCTAAGTCCCGTTGCGTTGCGTGTTTTTTAAGGCCTAGGTTGCGTTCTAAGTCTCGTTGAGCTTGCCGATATTCAATTTTCTTAGCACTAATTGCCTTAGTACTTTCATCAATGCTGGCATCGACTTCTATTAAAGCGGATCGAATATTATCGTCTTTTAGGGTGTAAAGGATCTCACCTTTATTGACCTTTTGGTTGTGTTCTACATGTATGGTTTTGATTTGCTGGCCAAAAGCCGGCGACAAGATTGCATGTGGTGCTTTAATGGTGGTTGAGTTGGTTAAGTCTGCTGGAGAGTAAAATCGGTGCGCGAAGAATAGCCCAGCCATGAGTAAAACGCCCACTAATGTTGTCGCAAAGTAATTTCTCGGAGTGCGGCGAAGTAAGCCAAATTTGAACAATAGCCACACGAGTAATAGATAGGGAACCATTATTTCTTTCATACGCGAGCCTCCTTAAGCCAAAGCTGAACTTTATCCCAGTCAGTGACAATGGCTAATACTGCTGCCACCCAAAGTGGTTTCCAAGCGATACCTAAAATACATAACCAGAACACCAGTTTGCTTTGCCCTAAATTGAGTTCCTTAGCTTTAGATTTCGGAATGGAATGAATGAACCAAAGTCGGTTCAGTACCCAAGCAAATAATGCGATGGTTGAAAGTGCAATGACCCACATAAAGATCGGAGTGTCGAGTAATTGATAGACCGATGGTAAGGATTCATAACTCAAACTAGATTGATGGATTTTCATTTCGAGCCTCTGTATATGACTTGCTAAATCCTTATGAACAATGTCGTTAATGGGTTAATGACAGTCCCAGACCTTCCGTTTGGTAAAGGGCACAATATGGCAATGTCTAAACAGTAAAGTACCTTGCTTTTCGGTTGGCCTATAATTGATTATGATGGGGTTTCCCCACCAAAAAACTTTGAGGTAAATGATGTTTACGAGAGAGCAGATTGTTAGTTTTTGTGCCGTCTATGAGAAAGGTTCATACAGTGCAGCGGCGAGACATCTTGGCCGAGATCGCTCTACCGTTCGTGAACATGTCAATATTCTAGAAGATACGGTTGGACTGCCGCTCTTTGATATTCAGGGAAGGCAGGCCGTACCAACTGAAGTCGCAAGAGTTCTATTTCCTAGAGGGGTGACTATTGCAAGGCAAATTGAAGAGTTTGAGAAAGCTGCGCTTAACTCGTTTAACCAAGAAATATCGACACTGAATATTTACCATGACGCGATCATTCCTTTGGCATTAATGTCTTATGTTGAAGAAAAAATGAGTGAAGTCTCATCGTTAACGCAAATCAATTGGCTACATAAGCAAAGGCGTAATGCAATGGAAGATTTGGTGAGTGGCGAAGCGCACCTTGCATTAATGCCGATTAAGATGATGGTTCACCCAGATAAGGAAGTGAACTTTATTAACTTAGGATCGATAGACGTTTCGGTTTATACCGGAGTGGATAGCCCATTGGCCAACAAGCAAAACGTACGTTTAGCGGATCTACAGTTAGAAAAACAGTATATTTGTGAGAACCACTTTGATGCGTCGCTACAAGGAGCCAAGATATCACCGGATTACAGTTTAGTGAGTAACTATGATGTGCTTATAGAGTTCTTGAGGTGTCGAGGTTGGGCTGCAATCCCTGATGCATACGCGAAGTCTTATTGTGATGCGGGAATTATTACAGCAGTAGATTGCTACGAGGTGGCAAACGCGATTAACTACAATATCTGCGTGTTCTTTTCGCCAGCGCTCGAACACAACAAAATTATTTCCACAGCTATGGAAATGATAAAAGAATACGCTATAAAGAATTTAAAATAACCAGAATGGGAGTGGCATCCCTGCCTAGGCTTCCCCGATTTTTATAAGCTATTGAGTAACGCGCTCTACAAAGTTAAGCATTCTTTCTTCTACAGATAACCGGATTCCATCTCCATCCAGAGCTACAGCGCCAGATGGGTAGAAATGGCCAGCCCCTGGGACCCAATTAAATTCATAGTCAACACCGATCTTTTTGTAGTGGCTGAGCAGAGCTGGTGTTTCAGCTAGCGCGGCAGGCAGATCATATTGACCCAAGAACATTAAAATAGGATTAGCATCCTCAGCGGTTCTTACGGTTTCCCTGAGGTTAAATCCGAGTTCAGCGGTCCCAAGCATCATGGTTCCGGCGACGGGCTCCTGCATTCCATGAGAGACGTTAATACTGTGAATTGCGCCAGCAGAAAACCCCCCCAAAATTATTTTATCTGCATCAATGTTGAATGTGTCTGCATTGGCTTTTACGTAGCGCACTGCGCTTTGTAGATCTTCAGCACCTGATAAAATGGCGTTTTCTATGATTTTCTGATCGCTGTTCTTACTGAGGTCTAGTCGTTCTAAGTTCATGATTGAGCGAACAATGTTGACTTGCCCTTCTAGCTTCGGTATTGCATCCATATTGACCGCTGACTCTTTATAGGTTGCTCTGTGCGGTATTGGAAGCTCTGGCGCGACGCGATAATCAATATTGAAGCAAGCGTATCCTTGTTCGACAAAAATCTTACAGTACTCGCGCATCGATGTTGTTTGAGCACCTTCCATATTATAAGGAAGGTGAGGGTTACCGCGATGGAATGAGCCTCCAAATGTCATAAAGATAGCAGCGGTAGGTAACTCTGCGTTAGGTATGAATACATCCATCTTTAGTTCTCTATCTGATGTTTTACCATCTTTGACGACTGCTCCCTGCCCATAAGTTACGTTTTCTTGGCTTGTGAATGTAGGCTCCTGTGCTAACACCATTGGAGATACCGCAAGTGCCAACATAACCGAAGTAAACAGTTTCGAACTTTTCATAATAGACCTCATTTCCTACATGATTGTTTGTTGAAATGAAATTTATCAGGGATATTGAAAACATAATAACCACATTTGGTGGGCTTTCCCATCCATGTGCTGGGTGGCTCTTTATACGTGAAGAAGTCGGCGAAAAATTTATCAGGAGATTTATGGACGCTAGGTGTGGAGAGCTGGGATTAACTAGTGTGACCGTTTAACGGAAAGTGTCAGTTCTAGATCGAAGCTAATCAAAGCAGCTTTGTGAAAAGCTGCTTTGGATTAAAGCTTAATGGGTGATCATTAATAAAAGCCACCGTTTTTCATATGGCTGAATAGAAGGATCCCAGCTATCACTAGTTCCAAAACTAAAGGTGGAATGACAGCTTTATCAAACCCGTCAAATATCAGCCCGACCACTCGGCCTACTGCGACGGCAATCATCACAATCGCAACGAAGAAGTAGCCTTCTGTGTCACCCGAAGTCAGTCCAAGCGCAAGTATGGTTACGCTTGCCAAAAACAGGCCACCCATGACTGAACGAATGGTATTTAGGCCAGCCTTACCTATCGGCTCTAATGAGAAATTTGTGACCATTTTTTGTGGTGCAAACATCGACATGATACCTAGGCCGCTAAGCATGAGTGTGGCGAGCCCTACTAGAATTTGTAATGTAGTGTCCATGGTGATTCTCCAAAATTGATTAATGTGATTTACGAAAACTGCTGAATGGCTTGGCGTGCATTGTCTTGCGCGCTGACATTTCCAAAAGAAGGTTCGAGCGTAATTTGGTCGACAACTGGGCCAGTTGGCGAGCCAGCACGACTTGCGTAGAAATGACCGCTTTCAAACCTTGGGTCGAACAATCCTTCTAGATAGCGCTTCGCGCCTTTATCTACGCTGTGCATCATGCCCATCATTGGCATTAGTAGGCCGCCCACGTATTTAAAGAAAAGCTTTTTCAAGAAAGGGAGATCATCCATTCCGTTGGTACCTGTGGTTCCGCCTGGACTCATAGTGATAAAGCGAAGGTGCGGATGCTGCCTAGCCATTGAAGACATCCATAAGGTTCCGGTTAATTTAATCGTGCCGTATACATCCAGTGGATCTGCTTTCGCACCGAACTTACTGCCGTTTGCGATAGATGCGAATTCTTCTACAGATGCGCTAACAAGTTCAGGCTTGGCGACGCCCATTTTAGGGATGCCGCGTGCGGTTTCAGAGCCTGCGTAAAGAATGGTGGAAGTGACTAGCTGGCGCTGAATCAGTTCTTCTACAAGCACCACGTGGCCCAATACATTGGCAGCAAATATGTTGGTGACGCCATCCTTCGTTAGCTGATGTGGTGCTCGACCACCTGTTCCACCTGCGTTTAATACAACGGCATCAACCGAAGATTCTAGTTGGGTGACGGCATTGCGAACCGACTTAGAATCGGAGACATCGAGAATGATAATCTCGAAAATATCTCGACCAGTGATTTCAATGAGCTTGTTTCGTGCATCTTGTGCTTTGCTTGCGTTACGGCAGCCCAAATAGATTTTTTGAACGCCTTCTTGGAGTGCGAGTTGGCGTGCTGCTTCAAAGCCAATTCCAGCGTTGGCTCCGGTAATTAGGATCGTTTTAATCGTATTCATGTCTGTTCCCCGTTGGTGTGCTTGTTGACATGCGATTAAGTTATCACCATTGAAAAATGAACTGTATACAGGTAAAAATGGACACAGTGTTTCAAAAATGAACCATAGGTAGCCAAGTGTTAAATAATGAAAGTTATGCCTTCAACTGGGACGATCTTAAATTTTTTCTCGCCGTCGTTCGGGCTGGTACATTACGTGGTGGAGCGGAGAGTATTCAAGTTAACCACACCACTCTAACGCGACGTATCTCAGTAATGGAGGAGCGAATTGGCAGCCGTTTGTTCGATCGTTCAAAGCAGGGCTTAGTCTTGACTCAAATTGGCGAAGAGTTATTGCCTTATGCCGAGCGGGTAGAAGATGAAATGACTGCTGCATCACGGATGATCATTGGCCGAGATTCTGACCCGGTAGGAACCGTTTATGTTTCTATGCCTCATGGCATGGCGATGACTTCGATCATGGATGACCTTGCACTGTTTTCAGAGCGCTACCCTGATATCACTCTTAATCTACAGTTTGGCAATGATATTGCGAATCTGAACCGTCGCGAAGCTGATGTTTCGATACGGGTAGCCAACGATGTCTACGATGATGCGGTAGGGCGTCGGTTAGTTCAGATGTCTCAGGCTGCGTATTGCACTCGCGAGTATGCCGAACGAGTAAAAGACAATGCTGGCGAAGGGCTTCACTTCATCGGCTGGCATGAGCCGGAAGGCGATATTACGGCTAAGTGGCTAAAAGACAGTTTTTACCCAAAAGCGACGCTTAAGCACAGAGTTTCTGAGCTTGTGCCGTTGGTTTCTCTGGCTGCTTCTGGTTTGGGCATGGCCTATCTGGCTTGTAATTTAGGGGATAGACACCCCAACTTGGTTCGAGCTCCGTTTCAAAAGCCGCTCCCTTACCGCAGCATTTGGTTGTTACTCCACAGCGATTTGCGCCGTACTGCTCGGATCCGCTGTCTGGTGGACTTCCTCGGTGAACAAATTCAGTCTCGTGAAAATGAATTCTGGGTCACGGGTACTGTGGTAAGCGCAACTAAGGATGTTAAAGGTTAAGGCGGTTTGGTTGAAGTAGGACGAGGCGATTGTCTTTCGCGAGCGCAGAACCCTTTACGTTCGATAAGAAACCTAGAGTGCAATAAAAAGAGCCAAGAGATTACCTCTTGGCTCTTTTGGTTTCATCTGTATTTTGGGCGATTTACACAGTAAATCGGTCTACAAGTTCGTAGAGCTGATGAGCTTTTCCATTCAAGTCTTGGCTGCCTGAACGGTTGGCATTGGCTAGGCTAGCCGATTGGTTGCTTTGGTCTGAAATTACGGTAATGCGCTGCGAGATCTCTTGGCCGACATGGCTTTGTTCTTGAGTCGCTGTCGCGATTAACGAGTTCATGTCCATGATGATGTCGATTGAGCCTTTGATTTTCTCTAAAGCTTCTTTGGCTGAATTGGCTTCAGTTACGGCGTTGGTACTGCGTGATTGGCTAGAGTCCATCGCTTTTACCGCGTTATCAGAAGCCGCTTTTAGTTGGTCAATCATCTGATTAATTTCACCGGTGCTTTCCTGCGTTCGGCTTGCAAGTTTACGCACTTCATCTGCTACGACGGCGAATCCGCGGCCTTGTTCTCCGGCACGAGCTGCTTCAATTGCGGCGTTTAGGGCTAATAAGTTAGTTTGTTCTGCGATGTCTTGAATCACTGCTAGTGAAGAGGAAATATTCTGTACGTCGCCTTCCAATTTAGAAATAACTTCACTGGCTTGAGCCACCTCTGAAGCCAAATCTTGAACGGAATGTACAGCCGATGAAACGATATCATTGGCCTCATTGACGTTATCTTCTGCGTCTTTGGCTGAATCGGCCGCTTGGTTAGCGTTGTTCGAGATTTCGTGCGCAGTAGAAGTCATCTCTGTCATCGCGGTCGCAACTTGATCGGTTTCCGTTTGCTGACCCGATGCCAGTTCATCGACTTGAGCGGCGCGGCTAGACATATTGTTGGTTTCTTCTACTACTTGCTGCCCAACCAAGCTTACCTTACCTATGATGTCTTGGAGGCTGGCAACAAAGGTATTGAAGTTTTTGGTTAACTCGTTGAACTCTGGAACGTTCGACACTTCCATACGTGCGGTGAGGTCGGCATCACCACTAGCGAAAGAGCGGATTGAATCGTCAAATTGCTCAAGAGGCTTCATGATGCTGCGATTGACATACACGGCAAAAAAGCTGACTAGGACCGCGATACCAAAACAGAATAAACCTATGGTCGTTAAGCTACGGTTTGCGACTGCTTTTGATTGCTCATCCATTTTGGCGATAGTCAGTTCTACATCGTCGGTGTAAAAGCCAGTCCCTATCATCATGTCCCACTGAGGAAAAAACACGGAATAGCTTAGTTTAGGTAAAGGCTCTGTTTGATTTGGCTTTGGAAAGTAATAGGTGGTGAATTTGTCGAGTTTGGCGTTCTTGATTAAATCTTGAATCAGGTAGTTGCCTTTTTTGTCTTGTAGGTTAAAGAAGTTTTCCCCTAAACCTTGGTCTGATTGCCCCTGTAACACTCGAATACCTTTTGACGTATAACCAAAGATGTATCCGTTTTCTGCGAAGTTAATTTCTTTTAACGTGTTGATGGCATCTTCACGCGTCCCGTTTGCCGCGATGATTGGGTTGAGCGCGGTTTTGGCGATGTCGATGTAAGATTTTAGTTCGGCTTTTTTCATCTCCATCATGCTGTCGCGAGTGGTTTGGATTTGTTGGTTATTGAGTTTGTTGAGCTCCATGTAAGTCAGCGACATGATACTGGCGGCGATGATAAGTAGTGGAACGATGGAAAGAATATAGAGGCGCTTGCGAATAGTAAGACTCATAAAATGTACATCCTGTTTGTATGGTTCGGCTGAGCACGGCTGAACCATCATTTATACTGATAGTTATAGTTGTAGATTACTCCTAAACTTTTGATTGAAATGTGAACAGCGCAGTATTTATAAAACTAAATATTAATACTTCTAATTTTAAGTGGTTGTTTTTAAAGGGTATTAAACTAAAGTCTAATGACTTTTTGGAGTTTGAGGCTGCAGGCGACGCTATTTTCGGTGATTAAGCAATGCCTGCAGTGATAACGAGAGGGGATTGTTTACTTAGCGACTATTCTTGGTTTTGCTGGTTGGCAAAGTAGCTATGCCAGTTTTCATCGAGCGCTTGAAAGTTGTATATGCAGAAATCTTTTCGATCTTTTAGATAATCATTCTCGACTTCATCAAGCAGGTTAGCGTGCTTTTCTGGGTCGCTGCCATACACTAAACAAAGCGTAGAAAAGTAGCGTTGTAGATCAAAGCTGTGTTCATCAATGTATTCGCCAAAATCGTAGTAATCAGGACGGTCGTCTGACTCAAAAGCAAACATGTCTGCTGCGCTTATCGCGGCGTCATCACCGTTCTCAATGTAGTTCAGCATCAATAGCGTTGCGAAGTTATCGACGGCGTCTTCTTCTTTCCCTAATACGGCGATGTTTTGATCAGCCACATAGGCGTGTCCTGCTTCATGTAAAAGGGTGTGCAATAAAGTGTCGATTGCACCTAGTTGAGCTGACTTGCCGTATTTTTCGTCGTAATTATTTTTGGCGAAGTAGTCGATAGATTCTGAATAAAAGGAGTAGGGAATATGAACCGTGTGGACTTCAGGATCATACATCGGCCCTTCTTCACCACCATATTGAATGGTTAAGGTTTGGTTGAATGGGAAAAGCTGATCAGACAGCTCCGCCACCGTAGTATTGACCTCGCTTTGTTGAATCTGCTCTTTTAACTGACTCTCTTCTTGGCTTTGAGTCGGCAGAAACTTAAAGGTGATGTTCTGTTCCGCAAGGTTTTTGGCCGCGATACTCGGCAGAGTAATGAGCAGGCTACTGAGCCCCATAATGAGCAATGGTTTCATTGAGATCCTCTTATTATATTTATTGGTACACTTTATAACTTTACTGGATATTGACATGTGAGCAATACACATTAGTTATAGTTGAGAAAACCGAGGGATTTCAATGTTACTTATCGCATATCTACTTCAACCATGGATTCATTAGGCGCTGTTTTTACACATAAAACAGTGCTGCGGATTTCTCTGTAGCGCATTCTTTATAGCTATCTAAGAGAACAGAAAATGACTCAAAAACACTGGTCTAAATATCAACTGCTGCATCAAGTGGTGCAAAACAAAAACATCCATATTAAAGGCACTTATAGTTATTACAGCGATTGTTGGGATAATGGGTTTGAAGATTCCGTCGTTCGTTATTTACATGGAGATGCGGTTAGCAAAGTCTGGGAGTCTCGCTGGCCTGTCGATCAACTGTATATCGGTAACTATGTGTGCATTGGCGCTGAGGCCGTGATTCTGATGGGCGGGAATCATACTCACCGCGCGGATTGGTTTACTTTATATCCTTTTATGGATTTCATCGATGAAGCGTACCAAAGTAAAGGTGATACTCAGATTCATGATGGGGCTTGGATTGGAATGCGAGCGATGATAATGCCGGGTGTCACGCTCGGTGAAGGAGCGATTGTTGCGGCAAACAGTGTGGTAACGCGAGATGTTCCGCCATACGCTGTTGTAGGTGGTTCTCCAGCAACCATTATTAAGTATCGATTTGATGAAGAGACAATCGAAACGCTTTTAGCATTAGAGATTTATGAATGGCCTGAAGCCAAATTTAATGCATTGAAAAGGCATTTGTGTAGCTCGGATCTTGATGGGTTAAAACAGGCGCTCAGAGATTATGAATTGGGCGAACAATAATGGGAAAACACCGCCAATAAGATAAATTTCGGTCAAGGCTAACCCTGTGCTATACTCCGCGCCCCAATCCGCATTGGCTTGCTTAATTTAGGAAATTATTATGAGTGGTAAAAACGAACTTCAACAAATTAACAATCGTCTAGATAAGTGTCGCCATAAGCTTGCGGCTGCGAAATCTCGTAACGACGGTCCTGTTATTCGTCAATTCGAAGACGAAATTAAAAAGTTGAATAAGAAAATTGCTCAGCTTAAACATAAGCAAAGCTACGACATCAACCAAGAACGCAAATCACTTATTGATATGCCATTTAGTCGTGCGATTACCAAAGCAGAACAAGCGGATATGGGCAAACTGAAGAAGTCAGTTAAGGGCTTAATTGTTGTTCACCCAATGACAAAAATTGGCAAAGAACTTCGTTTGGAAGTGATGACAGGGTACGCCCCGAAAAAATTCTAATTACCTGAAAGGTAATAAAAAAGGAGCTAGTAATAGCTCCTTTTTGCATTTCTTAGGGGTAGAAAAAGTGAACTGTGATTGAAAATGACTATCGTTATTTGTTAATAGCAAATTTGATAGTAATCACAAAAGCTTGGCTTATTTATAAAACTTAACTTGCCGCTAACATAACCCCCCTTTAGTTCGGTAAGTTGGGGCGCTTTTTCAACCATGTACTAACATGAGTAAACAAATGAATAGGACGACATAAGCAGTTATTGACCAGTAATCAATCTCATTAGGGAAGATGAGAGACAAATAATTAGAGGTTATATGAATCATTTAATTTCAGTAGGGCCACTAGAATCTTTCCTAATCGCGATTAGTGTGTTGTTTCTAGGCCATTTTGTTAACACTAAGCTACCTGTACTAAAGAAATACAATATCCCCGAGCCAATCGTCGGTGGTCTTATTGTTGCCTGTGCCATCACAGCACTGCATTTTAACGGTGTGGATCTAGAGTTCTCTCTGCCATTACAAAACACCTTCATGCTGATGTTCTTTGCGACCGTAGGTCTTGCCGCGAACTATACTCAGTTGATGAAAGGCGGCGCCAAGGTATTCCTATTCTTAGGGGTGGCTTCTGTCTATATCATCATTCAAAACGGTGTGGGTGTAACGCTTGCCACTGCTTTAGGCTTAGAGCCTTTAATGGGCCTAATTGCTGGCTCAATCACGCTGTCGGGCGGTCATGGTACCGGTGCGGCTTGGTCACAAACCTTCTCTGAAAACTACGGCATTGCTAATACGTTAGAGATCGCGATGGCCTCGGCAACGTTTGGCTTAATCATTGGTGGCATCATCGGTAGCCCTGTGGCGCAGAAGCTTATCGATAAGAATCAGATTGAATCGGACTATGGCACAGGCACCACAACCCATGAACGCTTCCCTGAGTTGGTTACATACAACGAGTACGAAGAAGACAAAGTGACGGCCAAGAAAGTTATCGAAGTCCTGTTTATTCTGTTGATTTGTGTAACCGGTGCTCAATACTTAGAAGCTTGGGTAAGTACCTTTGAAATCAAATGGTTAATGATTCCTGACTTCGTTTATGCGCTGTTTATCGGTGTGTTCATCACGAACGTAATGGAAGTGACTAAAGTACATAAGATTGATACCGAAACGGTCGATATTCTAGGTACGGTGTCATTGTCATTGTTCCTAGCCATGGCGTTAATGAGCTTAAAACTGTGGAATATCTTCGATCTAGCGATTCCATTCTTAGTGATATTGGCAGTTCAAGCGGTGGTGTTAGGTATCTTTGCTTACTTTGTGACGTTCAAAGTCATGGGGTCTAACTATGACGCAGCCGTGATGGCTGGTGGCCACTGCGGCTTTGGTTTAGGGGCAACGCCTACCGCGGTTATGAACATGGGTTCTTTGGTCAACCGATTTGGCCCGTCCCCACAAGCCTTTATGGTCGTACCGATCGTTGGAGCCTTTTTCATCGATATCGTGAACCTGATTATCCTTCAAGGCTATATTTCTTTTATCGGATAATTTGGGTTGTTCTACGCTTAAAAAGCTCTGCCATATGGCGGAGCTTTTTTGTATCCATCGCATGAGATTCGGCTCTAATAGCTTCACAGTTCGTGTTTTAAAGTATGACAGCCTTACCCCTTACAAATCTTACTTACAGGCGCTTACAACGGTGTACAGTGGCTCGTGATACCTTGTGCGTCATCATCAGGACCTGAGGGGGACGTTATGTTGCGAGCTTTTCTATTATGCAGTGCGCTGGTTACTGGCACCGGCTACGCACAGTCAAATGTGTATTTGGGGGCCGACTATTTATCAAATGACGCTAACTACGCGCTTCAGTATGGTTTCTATTTTGATGCGAACCCAGAACTCGATTTTGGCTATGAGCTTGAGTACGCTAAATACAGCCAACAAGTCCACTCATTTGGTATCAATATCAAGCCTGCTTTTAGGCAGCAGAACTTCTATTTAGCCCCCATTGGTGGTGCGCACTATTTCAGTGATGATGTGGATTTTGGCTTTATCTATGGAGTGGAAGTCGGATACATCACAGGGCCGATCACAGTGCGTGCTGGCTATAAGGAATCTTCTGAAGCATTTAAGTACAACGATAATCTGTACCTAGGTGCAGCCTTAGTTTTTTAACTTGTCGTAAGCCCCAAGTTAATTTTTGGCTGTACTCGCTAGGCTCTTGACTATTCGGCGGGTACAGCCTTCTTTTTAAAAAGGGGCGAACGGTTAAGTGTTTTAGTAGGCCTTGATGCCAAATGGGCGAAGTAGGGCGGGTAATACCGAGTCTAGCTGCGCAATGTCTTCAGGGTGTATTTCGATAAGTGGGAAGCCATGCTTTTTGTATACCGCCAGCTTGGCTCGCTTCACTTTCTCATCTGTTGCGCCATTATCCGATCCCCAATACTGCAAATACACCTTGCCACTTGGTAAGTAGAAGTCACTAATGACATCTTCTTCAATTGGCAATTGCCTTTCGTAGGCATGAACCACACCCGCCATGTAAAGCCAGTTATCTATGATCAGTTCTCCTTTGGAGCGAACATAGTGACCATCAAGAGTGCGGTGCTTTGCTTCAAACTTTTGGCGAAAGCTCGAAATGGAAACGTCGGTGGAGTGGGTTTCAGCATCTTGCCCTAAGAACTCAACAACGGATTGTCTAAGGCGTTTGTTTTTCGTAAGGGTGTCATGCCATACCACGAACTGATTCTGGGAGGTTTTGTCTTCTCGCTGCTCACCACCAGCTCGTAAACCTGACTCAGTGATCAGCCAGCTTTGATCGTCGCGGTGAATCCATCCTAATTCACTCAAGAGTAGGTTTATCTTTTTAGCACTGAGGTTGAAGCTTTCGCCAAGCTGGGTCGCGGTGAGCGTTTTGCCTGCCGTTGCAGCAAGATCGATCAATAAGTTTTCAGGCCAGACGATGAAAGTCCCAAACTTAGGGTGATTGACGTATTCCCCGCCAAAACGTTCCCCAATTTCAGTGAGTATCCATTTGTTTTCTGAACGCACGATGTAGCCCGCTGTTTTGAGTTCGCTAAACAGCTGTTTGGCATCTTGTTCGCGGAGCTTTGCGAGTGCGGAAGTGGATAGTTTGTCTGACATAACCGGCCTGCATGATTTGTTGTCAACGGTGAGTGTGAGTGTACCTCAACTCGCGGCGCTTGCTAAACCGCTAAGGCCGCGGTGAGCAAGCGCTCTAAGTGTGTTTCTTTGCCTGGTGAAGCGAGTGCTATGTTTACGGCTGTACTTGCTGTTTAATGCGCTCGAATAAGGCTTCTGCTAATTGGTGAGAGGCAAGGTTTCGCTCGACCACCTTATCGCTTATCGCCCCTTTTGATACCACGGAAACCCAATCATCCAGCATCGCTTCGAAGCCTTTACTCGCGAGCATAGGCGTCCAATCTTTTAGCGTGAGTTTAGTATGCTGATTGTTTTTCCAACCGTTGCCTTCAACAAAGGATCCAAACTCGTACGCTTCATTCACAAAACTGGCTGATACCGTTTCAGAAGTAATACCGAATTGACGATTCATCGAAGCGTGCAGCAAAGTATCGTTATGCTGCCACTGAATATCGACACGCGCTAGCTGAGAGCCTGCCATTTGGTGTGTGATATACGCATCTTTAATATCGGCTTTGGCATATAAGTTGACACTGTCTAGTGGGTGGATGAAGTCGTCGAAGATGAAGGTGCGTAGGTCACCAGGTAAATCATGACGGTTCTTTTCCCAGCGGAGTGAACGGAGATCGGTACGTTCTCCAGTTTGGACGCCAGTTAGGTGTTGGTTATACAGCGGAATATGGCGGCGATTGAAGCCGACATAAAGCGGCGTGTTGTGCTTGCTAGCCAGTTCGTAGAGTTTTTCGCACTCCGCCGCGGTATCAGCGAGTGGCTTATCAACGAACGTGGGAATGCCACGAGTGAGAAAATGGGAAGCGACTTTGAAGTGCGCTGACGTCGCGGCGTGAATCATCACAGCATCGACGTGTTTAGAAGGAAGCTCGCGATAATCTTGGCAATATTCAGCGACGCGATGCGTGTCCGCTAATTGCTTTAACAATTCGTAGTTTCGGGTGCAAAAAATAGGCTCTACTTCAGGGAGTTGGGTAATGATAGGGAGGTACGCTTTGCAGGCGATATCACCCAAGCCAATGATGCCGATTCTCATAGTTAATGTCCGTAACAGGTTGTTTTATTGACATTAACATAGTCTAGCGTGAAGTGGTGTTAGTTGCGCGGCAAGTTATGAGAAAGCTAAAGCCTAGAGTGACTTTAGCTTAGGAGTGAAGCATTAGAATGGGCTGTCTTTTGCGAGTTCGTTGCAGATTTCGACAATCGCAAGAGACAAGCCAGAACGAATGATTTGTTGCTGACGCATCAGCTGAAGTTCATAGAATTCGATATCAATGTCGTCGTCAGGCTCGCTGACTTCCAGTTGCACCATTCCCATGCTTTTGACCAAGTTTAATTCTTTAATTGGTATTAAGATTTGTGGGGCCGTGAATTCGTACTCTGCACCATCGCTGTTGAGTTTATTGCGCAGCTTAATAATCGCTTCGATATCGTGGTAAATGTTGTTAGGTAATACGCCAAGTCCAAATAACAATTTGAGCCTGACGGAAAGATCGCCGAGTGGGCCAGTGTCTTGTAGCAAGGGGCCGACAACGGACTGCACCGCAAAATCATCTTTAAGAAAAATGCGCTGAATTAATGCATCAATCGAGCTTTCAAACACTTCGACGGACGCGATAAAGAACCCTCGTACAGAAGAGGTCGCATTCAGTTTTTCGATGATATCGGTTTCGTTAATCGTGTTTGCCATATACTGATCTAATAATTATTGAGGGAGAAGTACTCTCCCTCTTTTAATGTGTGCTTTGGTTATATTTGGTTAAACAGCACTTCAATCTTTTCGACTTCGGTACTCTGCTCGTCTAAGCCTGTGTACTTCGCGAGAGTTTTCTTTATTCCGTTGTCTGCAATGGATTGTTGTAGCTCTATTGCTTGCGGATCGGATTCATTGGTGTACTTCAGTGCAGCGGCGATGCCTTTCAATAGAGTATCGTTTTTCACGCCGTACTCTATTGTACCGAGTAATGGCTTGATTAATCTATCGTTTACGCCAAGTTTGCGAATTGGCTGGCGGCCTACACGGTCGACTTCATCGACCAAGTAAGGGTTTGCAAATCGGCCCAAAATTTTTTCGATGTACGCGTTGTGTAGCTCTCGATCAAAACCGTAGCGTTGAATTAAGACTTCACCGCTTTCTTGCATGGCTTGTTTTACTTGATCGTGGATGTCTTTATCTTCAATGGCTTCACGAATGGTGCGATGGCCTTTTAAACAACCTAAGTAAGCCGTAATGCAGTGGCCTGTGTTGAGTGTGAACAGTTTACGCTCGACAAATGCCATTAGATTGTCGGTTTTTTCCATGCCTTCAATCGACGGAATGTCACCTTTGAATTGCTGTTCATCGACAATCCATTCACTAAAACTTTCAACAGTGACTTCCAGTGGGTCGTCATTGGCAGCTTCTGCTGGTGGGACAATACGGTCAACTGCTGAATCGACAAAGCCGACAAGTTCGTCGGTTTTACCGTGTAAAGAAGAATCTAAGTGTTTGTATACTTCACCTTTAAGGTGAGTGGTGCCGCGAACCATGTTCTCGCACGCGATGATATTTAAAGCTTGTTCATTGCCTGATTCGAATCGCTTAGTGATACCCGTTGCGATGGTTTTGGCAATGATGTCTAGAACGTTGGGACCTACCGCTGTCGTGACCAAATCAGTATGGATAATGCGATCAATCACATCTTCGCTGGCTGAGTTGACTGCGGTGACGTGGGTGACGGTATCGATTTGGCATTGAGAGCCTACGACTTTTACTTTGTATTGCTGGTCATGGCTTAACTGGTCGATTAGTGGGGCATCCACGTCTGCAAAGGTTACTGCGACGTCCGCGTCCGCGAGCAACTTACCGATGAAACCACGACCAATGTTACCTGCGCCAAAATGAACTGCTTTTTTCATAACTATTACCTACTCAAAAATAAAACCAAAAAATTTGCTTAAAAAGTGCCGAGAAAATCAAAGTTACTTAAGGGTGAGGCCTGCCGCATAGGGGGTGACAGCAAGACCTCATATTGCTCAGGAGCAATAAACCTCAGGTATGAACTAAGCGGCTTGGCTACCAGATAGAATGTTTAAAATTTCATTCACATCTGTCGTCGACGTTAAGCGCTCGATTGCGTTTGGCTCATCTAGAGCATTGGTAATAGAAGTAATAACTTGAATGTGTTCATCGTTTTTCGCTGCGATGCCGATAACCAGTTTTGCTTGGTCTTCTTCATCTTCACCGAACTGGATACCCGATGGGTATTGGCAAATAACAATACCGGTTTTGAGTACGCGGTCTTTGGCTTCTACAGTGCCATGTGGAACGGCGATAGATTCGCCAAGGTATGTTGAAACCAGCTTTTCACGTTCAAACATGGCATCAACGTATTCAGGTTCTGCATAGCCCAATTCAACCAGTTGGTTTCCAGCAAAACGGATAGCTTCATCTTTGTTGGCTGCTTGCAGGCCAATATGAATGTTCTTTTGTTCAATCTGGAAAACTGAGTTTGGTTGAGGCTCGTAAAAATCATCGTTGGCCGCGACCGCTGATACTTTTACTGCTTGGCTGTCGTTAGCTGCTGGCGCATTCTTTGCTGCCATTAAGCGTAGAACAAGCTGGCTGTACATTTCGCTGTCTAGGAAGTTAGTTAGCGAGATGTGTTCTGCGTGCGCTGCGTGTTTGCGTGCACGGTCAGTTAAGTCTTTGTGAGTGATTACAATGTCTACCGATTCAGGCAGGCTGTTAATTGCACAGTTTTCAACGCTGATGTTAAGACCTGATTCTTGTACTTTTTTGCGAAGTAGACTTGCACCCATCGCACTTGAGCCCATGCCTGCATCACACGCAACAATAATGCTCTGCACATTTGCTAGGTCGATGTCGCCTTTCGCTTGAGTCGTAGTGCCAGCTTGGCCTTTAGAAGACGCTTTCATGCCTTTCATTTGTGACGTTGCTTTTTCTAGTGATGCACCATCACCATCTTCTTCAGTGGTTTTCTGTGTTTTTAGCAATAGTGATGCAACAGCGAAAGATACTGCAGTTGCCGACACGATTGACGCTACAACACCGATGATTGACGCTTTTTGCGTTAGAAGCAAGATAGCGAAGATAGAACCAGGTGATGCTGGAGATACGATACCCGCATCAAATACAGTAAGAACGAAGACACCAGTCATGCCACCTGCGATAGCCGCTAGGATCAAACGTGGGTTCATCAAAATGTATGGGAAGTAAATTTCGTGGATACCACCGAAGAAGTGGATGATCGACGCGCCGCCAGCCGTTTGTTTTGCAGTACCTTTACCAAACACCATGTAAGCTAAAAGAATACCTAGGCCAGGACCTGGGTTCGCTTCGATAAGGAAGAAGATTGATTTGCCAGCGTCTGCTGCTTGTTGAATACCAAGTGGTGAGAAAATTCCGTGGTTGATTGCGTTGTTCAGGAATAGAATCTTCGCAGGTTCAACAAAAATGGAAGTAAGAGGTAATAGACCTGCTTCGACTAAGAAGTTTACGCCACCTGCTAATCCGCCAGACAATACCTTCACAAAAGGGCCAATCAGAAGGAAAGCGATGATCGCACAGATCATACCGATGATGCCTGCAGAGAAGTTGTTAACCAACATCTCAAAGCCGCTTTTCACTTTGCCTTGAACTTTGGCATCAAAGGTCTTAATCGCCCAGCCACCCATAGGGCCAACAATCATTGCACCCATGAACATTGGAATATCAGTACCAACGATAACACCCATAGTCGTAATAGCACCAACGACTGCACCGCGCTCGCCACCTACAATTTTACCACCAGTGTAGCCAATCAGTAATGGCAGTAGGTAAGTGATCATTGGGCCTACCATTGACGCCAATGTTTCATTTGGTAGCCAACCAGTAGGGATAAAGAGTGCGGTTATAAAGCCCCACGCGATAAACGCGCCAATGTTAGGCATAACCATGTTAGATAAAAATCGACCAAAATTTTGTACCTTGATCTTTGCATCTGGTGATATCATGAGGATTCCCCGTTTGATGTTCTTTTGAATATTGTGGATAACGGTTCGCCAAAACCGTTGATTGCTTAGTACCCAATCAATTTACCACATGATTTCAGTTTAGAACTGACAACGGGTTTTTTGTGACCCAAGCCTCGCTATTGATTCCTTCCTACTCTTTTTATCGTGATCTAATTCTCGTATTGACAGTGTAATTTCATTACAAATACCTATATATCGAATAGTCAATAATTATTTATCGATCAAGATCTCATTTTTGCGTTGATCGATAACTAAACATATAGTGATCATTGTCACGTTATTTGTATATCCTGACATTGCTCTAAATTACAGAGTGATCAAGATCACTAGTGCTTAATTATTTTGCGTGTTGAAATAAATTGTTGCTCGCATTTATCGCGGAATTGTAATTGAGTAACATGTTAATAGTGTGTGAAGGTGAGAGGCGCTGGTTGGGTGTGGTGGTATAAAAAAGCCCTCTAGCGAAGAACTAAAGGGCTATTTGGGAATCGGTTGTTGCTTATCGATTAATATTCCAAAGGCGCGCAACATTTTCCGCTAAGTCAGCAACATTAAAGTCGGCTTCTTTTATAGCGATGTCTAACTCCATAGCGCGTGGTACGGCGGAAAAAACCGCATCAATGCCATGTTCATAGACGGCTTGATAGCCTTCTCCGGTACAACCTGCCAATGCTATCACGGGGAGATCGAAACGTTTGGCGACTTTAGCTACGCCTACTGGAGTTTTACCGTGGATGGTTTGGCTATCGATACGCCCTTCACCTGTGATGACGATATCCGCTTTAGCGACTGTTTCACTGAGTCGAACAGTCTCTAGCACAATTTCAATACCAGGCTTTAGTGTGGCGTTGGTGTAAGCCAATAATGCAGCTCCCATGCCCCCAGCGGCACCTGCACCCGCGATATTCAATACCGACACACCAGTCACTTGCTCAGTGAGCTGACCAAATTGGTGTAATGCATTGTCGAGCAAAAGGATATCTTGTTTTGTCGCGCCTTTTTGAGGGCCGAATATTGCGGTGGAGCCTTTGTCACCACACAAAGGGTTGTCTACATCGCAGGCCACTAGTAGCTCGCAGCTCGCCAGTCTAGGATCGAGATCGCTGGTATCAATGGCATTGAGTGAAATTAAGCTGCCACCTGTGCCGTCAATTAGCTCGCCATTTTCGTTGGTGCACTTTGCCCCTAACGCCATCAACATTCCAATGCCAGCGTCGTTAGTCGCACTACCGCCTAAGCCAATAATTAGACGCTTCATGCCTTGATTTAAAGCGTGCTGAATCAGCTGGCCGGTTCCGTAGCTGCTAGTCGTTTTTGGATCGCGTTGATTCGCAGGGACATGATGTAATCCACTTGCGGCAGCCATTTCGATGACCGCAGTTTGGTTATCTCCCAAGATGCCGTAAAAGGCTTCAACCGGTTTGCCTTGTGGGCCTTGAACTTGTAAGTGAACTAAGCGTCCCTTTGTAGCATCAACCAGGGATTGTACTGTGCCTTCACCACCATCTGCGACTGGCACAGAAATGAATTCCGCATCGTGCCACACTCGTTGTAAGCCAGCTTGTATGGCGTCGCTGACCTGCTTTGCACTTAGGCTTTCTTTAAATGAATCTGGGGCGATAACCACTTTCATATCACTATCCTGTTATTGGTTTTTGTGTCCGCTTTTATCCAGTTGGAATGAAGTGGACTTTCTTTTTATTCAAAGAAGATTTTCAAAATCGAGACTAAGTAAAAACGAGTGTTCAGTAATTTAGTTAGGCCTCTGTTTTTAACTTAACCATTTTTGCTAGTTGGCAGAGGCCTATTCACTCGTATAGCTAACTAAAGAAGCACTAAGCTTAGGATGTAAACTAATGCCATGGCGGTAACACCTTGTACCAAAGTCGCCATAGTTTGCGCTCGGTACGCTAGGCCAACCGACATACGGCTGAATTGAGATACCACCCAGAAGAAGCTGTCATTGGCATGGGAAACGGTCATTGCACCAGCACCAATCGCCATTACCGTCAGTACACGACCCATTTCAGAATCTAAACCTAATTGGCTTAGCATAGGTGCCACTAATGCGGAGGTCGTAACCAAAGCAACCGTCGATGAGCCTTGAGCTGATTTAAGTGCGGCCGCGACGATGAATGGCATAAAGATACCCACGCCAAGTGCCGATAATGTCATTCCAAGGTAATCACCCAGTGGCGTGGCTTTCAGTACCGCACCGAATGCACCACCCGCACCTGTAATCAGTAGGATTGGCGCAGCAGAGGTAATGCCTTGGCTAATGCGCTCGCCAAATTCTTCCACTTTATTGTCTGATTTCAGTAAACGGGTAGACAAGAATAGGCCGATAATAAGGGCAGTAAGTGGCTGACCTAAGAAAGACAACACATCAAATAGAGCGCCATCGCCTAGCGGTAAGCTTGGGAACTTAGCAATGGAGCCAAAACAGATAAGTAGAATAGGGACGAAAATAGGCGCGAATGCTTGGCTAGCGGTTGGTAGTTCACCGTAAGAGGCTTTTAGTGCTTTCCAATCTTGTTGGATTTCTTCTTGTTGCGCTTCACCATCTGGCTCAACATTTTTAAAGCGATTTGCCCAAAGCATACCTGCCATAGCTGCAGTTGCGGCAATAAAGACACCGATACCGATAACGAGACCCAAGTTAGACTCTAATCCTAAGTTACCAGCGGCAGCAATTGGGCCTGGTGTTGGTGGTACGAAAGTATGAGTCGCGTACAAACCAGTGGCTAATGCAACGCTCATTGCAACGCTTGAAGTGCGTAGGCGTTTCGATAACGATTCTTTAAGAGAGTTCAGAATTACAAACCCTGAGTCACAGAATACCGGCACAGACACAATGTAACCGATGATGCTCATGGTTAGAGTTGGGAAGCGTTCGCCCAGTACTTTGATCACCGTGTCGGCCATGGTGATGGCAGCGCCACTTTTCTCTAGAATTACACCAATGATGGTACCTAGAACAATGACCAGACCTATGTAGCCAAGGATGCCGCCAAAGCCAGATGCGATGGTTTTCGCGATGCTGTCTGCTGGTAAACCGTAAGCGAATGCCGCTAAAAAGGCCGCTACGATCAATGCCAAAAATGGGTGCAGTTTAAATTTGGTGGTGGCGAGGACGATAAAGGCTATCACCCCCAAAAGAATAAAGATAAGACTCATGATAACTCCGTTTATTATAGTGTTCTCTTCAGTAAACGATGGGTGGTTTACGAGAGGTCTGTAGGGACGAGGTTATTATCCAACCAATCAACAATGCTTCCTTTAGGCAACTCACCAAATAACTCGCGCATATTGGGTAGATAATTGTGCATATGCACAAAATTAGCGAAGTTTTGAGATCTGATACGCAATGTATAATTCTGCGAGGCCAATAAAATCTGATGTTGATAATCCAGTGATTTCGCTGATCTTGTCTAACCGATACCTAAGTGTATTTCTATGAATATACAGATGCTTAGCGCATTCATTGGCATTTCCGTTACATAAGAATAAGGCCTCCAAAGTTTTAAGCAGTTGCCCCGATTTGTCCTTAGTCTTGAGAGTAACAATCGGTTCACAAAGTTGTTCACCTTGCCAATAATCATTGAGTGGAGAAAGCAACACTGGCAGTCGCAAATCTTCGTACAGAAACTTATGTTGCTGTGGGCGGTGCTGTTTGCCTATATGAAGTACTTGTTTGGCGCTTTGGTAGGACAGGTGCACGTTCAAAGAGTCGGGGAATGGTTGCCCTAGTGCGATGTTGAATCCAGAGATATGGTGCTCGTCTAACCGTTTTAATAGCGTGTCAATACGTTGGCTTTCATGTTCACTGTCCCATTGGCTGATGGAGGTACAGGGTTTTAGTACCACGATCTCGTTCATTGAGATCACCGCCACTAAGTTGTCTCGTTCTGGGTATTCCAGTAAATCGACCACTTTTCTAATGCTTTGTAAGCTTTTCGGAGTATTTTGCTGCTTGAATTCGATAATGACCGCGACTCTAGGCTTTGAAAGGTCTATTGATAAGCGAGCAGCCCAGTCGGCTAGCTCCTCTTGAGTCAGATTATTGCCGATCCACGCGGAAATAAACTCTTCGCGATGACGCCTATCCCACTGCAGCTGTTCGACTAATGCAGCTTGGTCGATGATCATCTCAGCGGTCATTTTTACCAAGTTGGCAAAATCTCGGATTTCTTCTGGGTTTCCAGTGATCCCCACAATTCCCACGACTTGCAGGTTGCTGCGTAGAATCATGTTGATTCCGGGTTTAACCCCTTTTAACGAAGCGCAACTTTGTTCGTTGAGCTCGATAGAGTCTCCATGCTTAAGCGCTAGGATCGCGCCATCATGAATTTGGCCAAGTCGACTGGGTTCGCCGCTTCCAATAATGATTCCAGCGTGGTTCATGACGTTAATGTTGTAGCCAATAATGGCCATGGTTCTATCGACAATCTGCTGGGCAAGTTGGTGGTCTAAAATCACTGGCGAACTCCTTTTGTGTATTGGCGTTTATAGGCGGGTGCACAAATGAAGTCGAACTGGAGTGGGCTAATTTAAGAATCGAATCACACAAATAGGGCTGGGCTTGGTCAATTGCACAATAAGACGGTACAGAGAAGTGGATGTGACCGACACAAAAAAGCCACCTATAAAAGGTGGCTTTGTAATGATTAGCTAAAAGGCAACTTAGAAGCCTTTGATGTTCTCAGCTTCTAACTCAGAGAAGTACTTAACTGTTTTCACTTTAAGTTCTTGAGTTGCTGGCTCGTCACAAACGATCACTGATTTCGGGTGAAGTTGTAGAGCAGACACAGTCCATAGGTGGTTAACAGAACCTTCTACAGCAGCTTCTAGTGCTAGCGCTTTGTTGTGGCCAGTAACTAGGATCATGATTTCTTCTGAATCTAAAAGTGTACCCACACCGATAGTGAGTGCGTATTTTGGCACTTGGCTGATGTCGCCATCGAAGAAACGAGAGTTCGCGATACGAGTATCTTCAGTCAATGTCTTGATACGAGTACGTGAAGACAGAGAAGAGGCTGGCTCGTTGAATGCGATGTGACCGTCGTTGCCTACGCCACCCATGAACAGGTTGATTTTACCGTAAGACTTGATTTTGTCTTCGTAACGTTTGCACTCAACTTCGTTGCTTTCAGCGTTACCGTCAAGAAGGTTGATGTTTTCTTCTTGGATATCGATGTGGTTGAAGAAGTTTGTGTACATGAACGTACGGTATGATTCTGGGTGATCAGCTGGGATACCGATGTACTCATCCATGTTAAATGTAACTACGTGCTTGAAGCTTACTTCACCAGCTTTGTGTAGCTCGATAAGTGCTTTGTAAGTAGTTAGCGGAGTACCACCAGTTGGTAGACCAAGTACAAAAGGACGTTCTGCAGTTGGGTTGAAATCGTTAATACGTTTAACGATGTGTGCTGCTGCCCATTTGCCTACTTGCGCTGCTTGATTTAACGGGATAAGTCTCATTAATTTGCCCCTAGATATTAGAATTTATAGTGTGCTGAAACATTAATTCGCATTATAAAATAAGTTTTTGCGATCTGCTATTGTTTTAGGTCAATTTTTCGCTTTTTCTTTAACCAAATCCGTATTGTGGAGAGTAAGTCTTTGATTGTTCGATACTAGAGATTAAAAAATAATCAGCGCAAAATTGGAATGCTGTTTTTTTCATCAAAATGTTGTTTGGCGGAGATAAAAATCTATACTTAAACTAAAGTACCAAGGATGGTAGGGACAGGTATGAGTTATAAAATTGACCCAAGTGATATCATGCATGCATATGATTTGGTCATGGAGCGTGGTACACCTACTGAAAGCGGCAAAGTCTATGATGGGGTTGAAGCCCGACTCGACTGCGGCGACTATGAAGTCTACCTAAGGGGATATGGCGCGCAGGTGAAAATGCGCGGGCACCATTCCTATCATGTCGACTTTTCGGAGCAAGCGTTACGTGACGAGTTTTTGCGAAAGGTCGCTTGTATAGCGAAATGAAAGAAACGTTAATCCAAATTTTAAGGAACAAGCCCAGTAATCGTTGGTTACTGGGCTTGTTTTGTTAATCGTCTTCTAACACTAACTCGGCATCGAATTCTTCTTTAGTTGAGTCGCCACGTTTACCGCCATTTAATGTATGGAAACGTCTGCGCCCTCTCGATAACTGGACGTACTTTAGCCACACGCGCTCAAGCTTAGTTTTGGCTTTATGTGGGTGACTGAGTACTTTAATAAAGTGTTTTTCTTCCGAGTTTTCAGGCAACAGTTCTCCAGTTTCGAGACCTAGCATAGTGTCTCCAAACAAGGTTAGGATTTCTTCATCGGCGAGAGTAAAATCACCAGACTTAGCAAACCCTCGTGGGAATTTTCTAGCGTCATAAAAACGTTTTTTTCCATGGCGGAATTCGGTCTCAGACATGTTAACCTCGGTATGTGGTTAGATTAATTGTGGCGTTGTTTGTCTACGCGAAAAATATTGTTAAAAGACTAAAATGAAAAACAAAACCTTTTTGTCTTTACGATAAACCAATCCTAAATCGGCTTTTTGGCGGATTTATTACAGAGATGTATTTAGATGGATGTGAAAGTATTCAGAACCTTTCTAGAGGTTGCACGGGTTCGTCACTTTGGACGAGCAGCGGAGAACTTGTATCTAACGCAGGCGGCAGTGAGTGCTCGTATTAAGCAGCTGGAAAGCTATTTTGATACTCAGCTTTTCATTCGTGATCGCAACAACATCAAGCTGACTTCTTCTGGTGAGCGGCTGATTGGTTACGCGGAAGTCATGGTTAGCACTTTGCAGCAAGCTAAATTCGAATTGTCTTTGGAGAGCGGTAAAGCGTTGCAACTCACGTTAGGCGGAACGCCGAATATCTGGGATGCCTACCTACAAAACTGTTTAAGTGTGGTGACCGATTCCTTTGGTGGCTATGGCTTTATGGCGGAAGTCATGGGGCGCGAACAGTTAAATCGTAACTTGCTAGAGCGCACGCTAGACATGGCATTTGCCTTTGACCAAATTAAAGCAGAAGAACTGAATTGTAAGAAAGTGGCGGATTTAGTCTTGGTACTTGTGTCTACTGAGCCGAGTGGTCTTAGTGAAGCTTTCGAACAAAAATATGTCTACGTCGATTGGGGAACTCGCTTTGGTTCAGAACACGCCGAGCGTCACCCGAAAGTGCCCGCACCATATTTAAGAACATCGACTGCGCGAATCGCTTTAGACTTCATCTTAGAGAAAGGTGGCAGCGCATATTTGCCGGCTTCTTTGGTTGAGCCTTTCATTAGTGCTGGTCAGTTACATAAAGTGCAAGGGGTAGAAGATTGGTATCGCCCTATCTATTTAAGTTACCGAAAAAGCAGTACTTCAGTGGATGCCATTATGCAGGTGGAGGAGTTGGTTAAAGAGATTGACCCTTCCACGGCGTACACCTTGCAACAAGCGGCAGACGCCCCAAATGAATAAAACAACGCCTTCCATATGGAAGGCGTTTTTTGATGCTTAGGTCTGTTGGCGTTTAGCGTGATAAATACGTATATCTACAGAGCAATACACATAGGTGTGTTGGCGATTGGATCGTCTATCACTTTCGCTTCAAGGTTAAACACATCTTGTAAAAGCGATTCTGTGAATACCGACTTCGGCTCCCCTTGAGTAACCAAGGCGCCATCTTTGAGTACCACCAAATGATCGCAGTAACGACATGCTTGATTTAAATCGTGGAGAACGACAATGACGGTTTTACCTTTGTCGTTCATCGCTCGCATCAGTTTCATTAACTCGATTTGGTGTGACAAATCCAGATAAGTGGTCGGCTCATCCAGCATCACTATATCGGCGTCTTGAGCAATGATCATCGCAATCCAGACGCGCTGACGTTGCCCTCCAGATAATGACTCCACTGGCTTGTCTGCAAACTCTAAAACACCGGTTTCAGACATCGCATTCTGCACGTGTTCTTTATCCGTTTCGCTCAGTTTTCCCCAGTGTGACATGTAAGGTGAGCGGCCATACTCCACCAATTTTTGTACCGTAATGCCTTCTGGGCTAACGAGTACTTGGGGAAGCAATGAAATCCGCTGTGCGAGCAATTTGTCTTTCCATTGCTTTAACGGTTTGTTGTCTAGCAGGACATTCCCTGATTTGATCGCATTGATACGTGAAAGGGTTTTAAGCAAAGTGGATTTACCGCAGCCGTTTGGGCCAATCAGCGCGGTAATCTTTCCCTCAGGTAAAGTGAGAGAAAGATCTTCGATAATGGTGTTATCGCCATAAGCGACAGATAAGTTCTCGGTGATTAGCATTACCAGCCCTTATAGCGTTGAAGTAAGAAAATAAAATAGGGTGCGCCGATGAGTGACGTTAGAACGCCAGCAGGCAGCTCGACAGGCGGTTGTAAGCCACGAGCCAATATATCGGAGATCAGCACTAACAACGCGCCAATAATAGCGGTCGCAGGCAACAGCCATTTATGATTGTGTCCAAATAAGAGCCTCGCTAAATGCGGAGCCAATAATCCGACAAAACTGATGGTGCCGCAAATCGATACGCTGATGCTGGCCAGAACCACGGCACTGATTAACGCTAGCAGTTGCACTTTTTGTGGGTTGATGCCGAGTGACGTCGCTGATTCTTCACCCAGCCCCATCACGTCTAATCGCCATGCTAGCCAGAACGAAAACGGCACCAGTAGCGCTAAGGTCGCCCAAATAAATGGCACCTGATCCCAGTTTCTCCCCCATAAACTGCCCGTAAGCCAAACCATCGCGGTGTTAATTTCAATTGGGTTGACGATCATTAAGAAGTCGATACCGCTAGAAAGAAACGCGCTTATCGCGATACCGATTAACGCTAAACGAGCAGGTGTTGGTTGGGTAAAGTACGCCATGATGAAAATGATGGCAGCGGCACTGATACCGCCGACTATCGCAGCCACAGGCAACAAATATAATGGCGCTTGCGGGTAAAAGATCAGTAGTGAAGTAGCCGCAAGCCCGGCTCCAGCGCTGATTCCCATTAAATCTGGAGAAGCAAGTGGATTACGAATCACCCCTTGTACTAGCGCGCCCGATAAGCCTAAGCCCGCTCCGACGCCAATCGCGAGGATCAGGCGTGGTAAACGATATTGGTTGACGATGAAATCAAACTCACCACCAGTTCTGAGCGTGGTCACAACTTGGCTTATGGTGAGATCTGCCGCGCCGATGAACATGCTAATCACGGCGGTGATCAGCACAATGACACTGAGCGAAAGAATCTTTAATTGATTCATTATAATTTGCTCCTTAGTGCGATGAAGATGAAGCAAGGTGTGCCCAATAAAGCGGTAATCACCCCGACTGGTGTTTCAGCTGGGAATGCAATGGCACGTGACAAGCCGTCAGACCAAGTGATTAGACTCGCTCCTAGCAGCGCAGAAGCTGGCAACACTAAAAAGAAGTTAGTGCCGACCAATTTTTTCGCGATGTGTGGGATCAATAAGCCAACAAAGCCAATTGGTCCTGCGATGGCGACACTAGAAGAAGTCAGTAAAACAATCGCAACGCAAGAAAGTACGCGGGTGGTTTTGACGTTAAGCCCTAATCCTGTCGCGACATCATCACCTAACGCCAGCAAGTTCATGTTGCGAGCGATAAGCAAAGATAAAACGAGTCCTGAGACACTGAATGGCCATAAGGTATGCCATTGATCCCAGTCGATAGTAGAAATCGAACCTGCTAACCAGTTAATTACGCTGTATGCCATGTCATCGGCAAGGATGACTGATGCTCGGGTTAGCCCAATCAAAAGTGCGTTAACGGCAATTCCGGCCAAAACTAACTTTAGAGGGTGAGGTCGGTTTGAGAAAAAGCCCCCTAATATCATGACGAGCGCACCACTTAAGGTGCCTCCTAGTGCAGCAACCGCAATGCTTGGCATGGTACTTAGCCCGACAACACCTATGCTGCTTAGGGCCATGAAACATGCGGCTCCAGCGTTGATTCCTAATATAGATGGCGACGCTAGCGGGTTGCGAGTTAAGCCTTGCATCAAGGCGCCCGCGACAGCCAGGTTTGCCCCTATAAGTAGGCCGCTGTATACCCGAGGAGCACGTAAGGTCGCAATGATTTGCTGCTCCATACTTTGCTCATCAAAGTGAGTGAGGTAACCAAATAAATGAGATAGGGATAATTCGAAGCTTGACCACGAGATCATAGAAAACGAAAAACCGGCCAATAGAAGGCCGGTAAGTGAAATCCATGTGAAACAAAATTTTAGATTGTTGGACATGAGAATCCGATAGTTATAGGTCTATTCGTAGTTCTAAATACATGAACACTGAATTCCGGCTACGGTATCGCAGGCGAGAGACGCAGCATTCATGTGAGTTAGGCTAGTTGATTAGCAGTGATTCTAGATCTTTTGCGATACCTTCCGCTGCCATCATGCCACGATTTAGTGACCAAAGAGCTGGAGATACTTCAACGGCTTGTTCTTGCTTAGCAACAGTTAGCATTTTAAATAGCGGGTTTTTCTTCCAGTCATCAACAACAGTGTGATCTTTATAAGGACCAAGTAGCAACCAGTCTGGATTGACTTTCAATAATTGTTCAAAGCTTGTCTCTATGTAAGCTTGCTCTGTGATGTCTGGGATAGGGCTGCTTAAACCTAGCTCGTTAATCACGCCGCCAGCGTAAGACGCAGGGCCGTGCATCCACATGCCTTTATCTGTCACAACTGCAAATTGTATTGTCTCTTGGTTCGAGAATTTGTCTTTGTAAGTCGACATAATCGCTTTGTGGTCGTTGATACGAGCCTGCATTAGTTTTTCTTTATTCAATGCAGTGCCGATCTTCTGTGCTGCTTCTAAGTTCTCTTGGTAAGTTTCACCGCGGCTTTTTAGCAGTAATGTTGGCGCAATGCGCGACAAGTCTTGGTAAACGGCGCTGTGACGCTGTGCATCTGCGATGATCAGATCTGGCTTAAGTTCGGCAATCGCTTCTAGGCTTGGTTGAGAACGCATGCCAACCGATGTCCAAGGCTTGATGGTTGCTCTAACCGCTGGGATCACACGCTCGATATTTTTGTCGTCGGCGATACCAACAGGTGAAACTTGCACTGAAGCGAGCGCATCAACAAATGAAAACTCCAATACCACGACACGCTGAGGTGTGCCGTCGATGGTGAAGGTACCTTGTTCATCTTGAATGCTTCGTTCTGCAAGAGCTTGATTTGAAAGTAGCAATGACAGGCCAATCGTCATTGCGGAAAGGAATTTCTTAAGCATATCCATATCCAATTTTAATTAGTTGACAGTATGGTAATTAATGCTCAAATGACAATCAATATCATTATTGTTTATTTTTCATTAAGTGGTCAGTTGTTTTGAATAAAGGTCTCTAATGTGCTGTTTAAAACGCAAGCAAAGCAGGAAAAGCGCCCCGCCAACCGGCACTAAAAGTGAGCCGATTGGCGAGGCATGAACGCTGGGATCAGCCGTTATGAAGACTTCACTCGGCTAAAGCAGCAGTGATAGAGACAAGGGATAACAATTAACACAACAGGTAAGGAAAACAGCAATCCATAACCCAAAGTCAATGACATCGGGCCCATGTACACATCCGTGCCACCAATACCGTAAGCCAGTGGCAACAAGCCAACGACAGTCGTGATCGATGTGAGTAGAATCGGGCGTAATCGACTGGCAGCGGCAGCAATCACGGCATTGTGCGCATCGACGCCTTCACGCCTTAATTCGTTGATACGATTGATCAGAACCAGAGAGTTGTTGACGACAACGCCTGTCATTCCTAACACGCCAATGAGCGCAAATAACGATAATGGCTGGAAGTGAACAAACAGCGCCATTAGTGCTGCGACGACGGCAAATGGAATCACAGCCATGATGAGCAGAGGCTGAACTAACGAACCAAACATGATGGCGAGCACAAAGTAGATGCCAACCATTGCCGCAGGAAAGGCCACAAGGAATCCTGCCATGGTTTCGTTGGTGTTCTCGGCTTCTCCACCTATGTCTAGTCGCACGTTACTGCCTACTTTATGAGATAAAGCGTCTGTCAGTTGTTGGCTCAAAGCACTCGAACTCAGATTCTCATCGGTGATTTGCGCACTCACTAACACTTGACGATCGCCGTTGTAGTGCAGAATTTCTCGCGGCGCTTGCACTTCTTGCACTTTGGCTAAGCGGCTTAAAGGCACTTGTGCTCCATTAGGTGTCGCAATTTTGGTGGTTTTTAGTTTGTCGATGTTGCGGTAGTTTTCATCAAGCAACACACGTAAGTTCACCTCTTGATCGCCAATCCAAGTCGAAGTCACACTCTCACCATCAAACGCAATGCGTAGTGTCGTCGCCAAATCTTGTACGGTGAGTCCATAGCGTGCTAGCCATTCATATTGTGGAAGGATCTGTAGCTGCGGGTCGGTCAGAGCTTCATTATGAGTCACTTTATCCAATCCACTTTGCTGATTCATCCAGTCCATAACCAAAGCTAAGGCTTGATTGCGTTCGGCTTCATTATTACTGATGACTCGTATTTCAACGGGCTCTCCCGGTGGTGGGCCTCCAGCATCCACGGTGAATTTGACGAAATCAATGCCGCTTGCGGATTTTAGTGTGGCGTTTAGGCTGTCGGCAATTTCATTGGCATTGCGCTCGCGTTGCTCAGAATTGGTCAGTGTCATCAATCCATTACTTGCGGGGCTACCATAGGTCATCTGATAAGCGACCAATTCATTGTCAGGCAATTGTGCGATGGCTTGTTCGAGCTCTGCATGCGCCTGGCGGATTTTGTCGAGCGGAGTGCCAGGTGCGACTTCAGTGTATACCTGTACGTATTTCGCGGTTTCACTCGGGAAGATGTCCAATTTGAGTGTTGTTAATAGTGCAGTGCTTCCCAGTAACGTTACCACAGCGAGTGCTAGCACGCTTTTTCTCCATGCTAGGCATCGCTCTAGTAAGGATTGGTATTGATTTATTAACCCAGCAAAACGATCGTCATTTTGCTGCTTTTTCGATTCCTTCGCCAGCGAGTTGGCTAAGTGGGCAGGTAAGGTGAATGTGCATTCTGCAAGAGAGAACAACAGTGCTGCGATCACTGTAATAGGGATCACGATAACTGCTTTGCCCATCGTTCCTGGAATAAAGAACATTGGGATAAACACCAGCGCTGTGGTCGTTAAGCTAGCAATGATAGGGCGGATGACATTTTGTACTCCGGATGTCGCTGCCTCTAGTGCCGTTTTTCCTTTCTCTTTTTCTTGGTAAATACTCTCTGCCACGATGACTGAGTCGTCCACTATGATGCCAATCACCAGTAGTAGCGCAGCGAGTGTAATGCTGTCTAAATTCATGCCAAGGGCTGGCAGTACCGCCATCACGCCAAGTACGCAAAATGGGATGGATACGGATACCCAGAACGCCACCTGACGCTTTAAGATCATACTCAATACAATCAATACTAAGATGAGGCCAACACCGCCATTTGTCGTGACAATCGAGAATTTGTCGCTCATGTCATCGGCTAGGTTCAGTGAAATTGGGAATGAAAACTGGCCATCAAGTCGAACGTTTTCCTTCTCAAGCAAAGCTTTGATGCGATCTATGGTGGAAATGATGTCGGCATTCGCACTTTTCGCGACCGAAAATACGATGGCATTTTGCCCATCGACCACGCCTAACGCGGTAGCCTTTTCAAAGGTATCGACAACTTGCGCTACATCGCCTAAACGCACGGTTTCACCTGTTGCGAGTACCTTAACTATGGTGTTTTCGAGTTCTTGCGTTGAATGAATTTGGGTTAAGGTCACGATGCGTTGTTCGCTATTCCATGACTCCACCATGCCTCCAGAAAGAGACAAGTTGCGCGTGTTGATCGCGGAAGTCACATCGTCAAACGTCAGCTGATACCGTGACACTTTGCTTGGGTCGACTTCTATCCAAAACTCTCGCTCGGTAAAGCCTGATATAGTGACCGTGCCGACTCCCACGACGCCGCGAAGTTGCTTTTCTAGATCTCGGGCGTAGTTTTGTAGCGCGGTGTTATCCAAAGTGGTGGTAATACCAAAGGTGAGCACTTCAAACGATGAAGTACTTTTCTGTTCAACCAGCGGCGGGTTAGAAATATCTTTAGGTAGCCCCTGAACGCGATCGACCGCTTGCTGGATGTCGCGCACGGTTTTATCGATATCGTTGCTTTCGTCGAGTTCGATGTTGATATAAGACTGGCCGTCGACCGATTGCGAATCGTACTTAGTGATACCTTGTACTGATTTCAATTCCTTTTCGATTTTGTTGGTGATGTTGAGTTCAATATCTTGCGCTGACGCTCCTGGGTATTGAGTGGTCACGGATACTTCCGCAAAGGCAACATCCGGTAGTTCTTGAAGCTTCAAGATGCTCATGGCACCTGCGCCAATCAGCAATACCATGATGGTCATGATTCTAGCTAAGAAGCTACGCTGGGCAAAGTATGCGAGAAAATGGTTCATAGTGGAGCCTTGTTAATTAGCATTGCTGATAAGTGAAACGCGAGCTGGCGTAGCGCTTGAGTCGAATTCGGTGGTTGCGTGAATCGACATACCTGGTTTCAAGGTGTGCTCGGCATTGTTGATTTCAATTTCAACTGGGTAGGCGTAGCTGGTTGGACCAAGCTCGACACCGATTCGATTAATGGTGGCCGTTAACTTTTGGTTTGGTGCGGCTTCAGACCAAACTTGAATCGGCTGACCGATGCTCAAATCTTTCAAATCAAACTCACTGGCTAGCAAGCGAATGTTGAGCTGGTCGATGTTGACGATTTGATACAGCAAATCCCCTTGGTTAACCCAAGCGCCATCTTCGACATTACGAGAGACTACATAGCCATCGATATCTGATTGGATCTGAGTATTGGCTAAATCGAGTTGGGCAGTTTCAAGTTCTATTTTGGCTAGAGTTAAACTCGCTTTAGCGGCTGAATAGTTCGCTTTGGCAACATCTAGCTCATGCTGGGAGAGGCTGTTTTTCTGTCGAAGTTCTTGATAACGCTGATAAATAGAGTGTTTTATGTCTAAATCCGCGGTCACTAGTGCAACATTGGCTTGTTGTTTACTAACCGCTAATTGGAAATCTTGATTTTTTAGGGTGGCTAACGAAGCACCTTGATAAACCACATCGCCCGTTTGCCAGTTGGCTTGGCTAATCACCCCGCTGATCTCAGACACGACATTGACAGGGCTCTTTGCGGTTGTCTTGCCGATCAAATCGATAGCTAAGGCGTTAGACGCTACGATCGGTAGGCATAGGGCTGAGGCTAGTACTAATTTTTTCATGGTGGGCTCCCAATTTTGAATTGGGCTTAGTGTGAATTCTGTGATGTCGAGTTTTTGTCAAATTGAAATCGACACGAAGGAATGAAGTGGCTGGCGAGCGTTTAACCTCCCGCAATCAAACGACTAAATTATTGAATATACTTTGTGAATGAGTGACCACTTCGACATTAATTCGACAGCGTCGCCATACAATAAACCGATCCCCATTTTAAGGAACGAGCATGTTAGCTGGCAGACAAATTTTAGTTGTTGAAGACAATGAAGAGCTTCAAGGTATTCTCGCTGACTTTCTGGAAGTGAAAGGAGCGGAAGTCGACTTTGCTGACAATGGCTTACTTGGGCTGCAACTTGCTTTGGATAATGAATTTGATGCCATTATTCTTGATGTGATGATGCCAAAGAAAGATGGCATGCAAGTCGCGCGTGAGCTTCGGGAAAGCGGCTGTACCACGCCCATACTCATGCTAACCGCATTAAATGGCCAAGACGATTTAGTAACAGGCTTTGAGCATGGTGTGGATGATTTTGTTAGTAAGCCCTTTCAATTTCCTGAATTGGAAGCAAGATTGTCGGCTTTGATAAAACGTTATCGAGGCAGTGTTGCTCAAGCGGCTTTGGCGTTTGGTGGGTTAAGTATTGATCAAAAAACGCATCGAGTGGCTAGAGATGGGCATACTCTAGAAGTTACGCCTGCGATGTATCAGATTCTACTGATGTTAGTGAAAGCACAAGGAGAGGTAGTGTCTCGTGATGCGCTTATTCATCAACTTTGGGGCGATGATTTGCCAGATAAAGATGTGCTGCGCAGTCACATCTATTTATTAAGGAACGTGTTAGACAAGCCTTTCTCATTTCCCATGTTAGTCACTGTACCTAAATTTGGTTTTAAACTGGTGGCGGCGTGAACCTTATTCAACGAATCAAGCAGCAACGCGCGGGGAACTCTATCGAACAGGTGAAAAATCGCCTGCTAAAAACCTATGCGATCATCGCTCTTGCTTCATCGTTTCTTGTGTTTTTGTCTTTCTCTATTTATTTGGTACTCAATGAAGATGCGCAGATTCAGCGGCATCTAAAGTCATTTGAAAATGTGGCTATTCAATATTATCAGTTGGATAAAAGCGGTGCCGCTCAGCTTAGTCCTTACGTATCGGCTTTCTATAGTGAAGAAGCGTTAACGGACAAATTAAAGGCACAGCTGCCTTATGAGAAGGGCGTGGTCACTCGTTTTCGCTCCTTTGAGCAAAAAGGCTTCATGGTGTATCACATTCAATTTAAAGATGAATTGGGCGAAGAGCGTCCGCTGTATTTGAGCGTTGATGCCAGAGCGATGGAATTTGGTGATGACAGCTGGGACGCATTAATGCTGATTTCAATGGGATTGATGCTGTTTCTGATTGGCTTCTTACGTTATGCACTTAAGCGAGTGTTTGATGGGTTAATGTCGCCAATTTCAGAATTGAGTCAGCAGTTGAAGTCGGAAGAAGATAGTGAATTTTCGGTCAATGAGCGTTCAATCGACGAGGTGCAGCAACTTACGCGTCATTTGAATCGTTATAAGCACATGAAAGAGCGAGTATCAAAGCAGGAGTTGATGTTTGCTAAATACGCCAGCCATGAGCTGAAAACGCCGATTTCAATTGTGCTGGGCGCTGCAAATTTACAGGGAATGAAAGACGATCCAAGCTTTCAAAATCGTCAACGCGAACGGATTTTAACGGCTGCGACGAATATGCAAAATACCGTTGAAGTCTTGTTGAGTATCGTGAAGCAAGAGAACGTCAGTGATAGCAGTCAGCCATGGACAATCACAGAATCTGACTTACAGTTAGACGATTACCGCAAAAAAGTTGCAGAGGGTGTGGTGATAACCAGCCGCATTGAAACGGACTGCGCGATTAACTTTCCTCAGCCTGTCATTCGCATGATTGTCAAAAATCTAGTGGAGAATGCGATTCGCTTTACTCAGGTCGGTGAGATTCAAGTTGTCATACAAGCTGACCAAATACAGGTGATTGATTCTGGAGTTGGGTTAACGGATTCGGCAGAAACAGAGCATGGATTGGGTTTATTGATCGTTAAGCGTTTATGCCAATCTTACGGGTGGAAGTTTGAGCTCAAGAATCGTGAATCTGGAATGGGTTGTGTGGCAGAATTACGTAAGCAATAACTAAAAAAGCAGCCGTTGAGCTGCTTTTTTATTACCGAATGAAGCTGGTGGTTACCAGTAAATGAACTTACAGATTCATTAGGTTTTCGATGGATTCCTCCAAACTACTACATTGGTATGAGTGGATTTTTCGTCCATCGGTGGCATCAATCTGGATCATCGAAATCCCCCCTTCATTTTGTGATTCTAGGTAGCCGAGGGATTGTTCAACAGATTGGCAAGTAAGTACTTGGTGGTTTTTCAAAACAATACGACAGGTGTGCAAATCCATAGCCATCTTCCTTGTATTTGGTGGTTCAAGCTTTATAGATTGCCCGATACCAACCAGTTTGACGTTGTTGTATTCGAATTTGTATCTAATAACTTTAGGTGAGATTTTAGAAAATGCGAGCAATTGTTTTTATAGAATTCATCATTCACTTCCGAAAATGGCTAGTCTTCCATTCGAGCCGAGGTACACTTGTTTTATAAATCGAGTGTATTTAGGGATAGCCTCAAATGAACGCTTTGGAACCACAACTCACTGCCGAGCAATGCCAGCAAGCTCGCTTAGCTCGTGATAGCCGATTCGATGGGCAGTTTTATACGGCAGTAAAAACGACAGGGATTTTTTGCCGGCCGATTTGTCCGGCATCACCGCCAAAAGAAGAAAATGTTGAATACTTTGCTAACCAAGCATTAGCCTTGCAAGCAGGATATCGCCCATGTTTACGTTGTCGCCCAGACAGCGCGCCGAGCTCTTGGGCATGGAAAGGAGTTGAAACGACGTTTATCCGAGCGGTGACTTTAATTGAGCAAGGTGAGCTTCATCAAAGTTCACTCTCCGAGTTGGCAAATCGGCTAGGCGTGTCGGACCGATATTTACGGATGCTGTTTGACAAGTATGTTGGGGTATCACCTAAGCAATACGCTCAATACCACCAATTGATGTTTGCCAAACAATTACTGCATACCAGTAAAATGAGTATCGGTGACATAGGCTTCGCGTGTGGGTTTAATAGCACACGCCGGTTTAATGATGCGTTTCAAAAGGTATTACAGTTAACTCCTACTCAAATTCGTAAATCTAAGCCGACCCAAACGGTGAGTAATACGATTCAACTGCCTTTCACTGGTGCTTTCGATTGGCAGCACACGCTGGATTTTTATCGCCTAAGAGCGATTGAAGGGCTAGAAGTGATCACTGAAACGAGCTATCAAAGAAATGTCTGCATTAATGGCAGTCGAGGCTGGTTTAAGGCGAGCTTGAATAGTAACCAAAGCTTAGAAATAGAGTTTGAATTGGATGACTTTCATCAGCTTAGAAAGCTGGTGGCTGAGGTAAGGCGTGTATTTGATTTGGACGTTAACTTACACCAAGTGGAACAGCACTTGGAGTCGGTAGCGTCCGGTTTAGTTAAGAAGTCGGGCATTCGTATCCCTGGGGTATGGAGTGCTTGGGAGGCAGGGGTTCGTGCCATATTAGGCCAGCAAGTGTCGGTGAAGGCAGCGATAGGTCAACTTAACTTACTGGCTTCTCGGACTAGCGACGAGGGAGAGTTAAAGCTCTTCCCAACGCCTGAACAAGTGGCCGATCTTGACTTGAGTTTTTTGCGAATGCCACAAAGCCGTAAAGATACGCTTAAGCGGTTTGCAGAATATATGGTGACGAGCTCTGATGCACACCCGTCAGAGTGGATTACCTTGAAAGGGATCGGGCCGTGGACGATCCAATATGCGTTGCTCCGTGGAGTAAGCGAGCCGAATTGTTTTTTAAGTGGCGATCTCGTTGTGAAGAAAGCGCTCTCTGAATTTCCGGAGTTAGATGCCGAGAGTGCTTCACCATGGGGGAGCTATGCCACTTTTCATTGTTGGAGTTCTCTATGAATCGATTTAGTTATTTTCAAAGCCCACTAGGTGCGGTGACCTTACAAGCAAATGAGCACGGCTTGCTCGGGGCGTGGTTTGAAATTCACACCACTCAGCCTGAACAGCTTGGTACTCAAGATGATGGGTATCCCATTCTTGTGGAGGCAAAAAAGCAGCTGAGCGATTATTTCAATGGACGCATTGCTACTTTTTCTTTGCCTTTAGCCGCTCAAGGGACGCCTTTTCAAATGTCAGTTTGGCAAGCGCTGACTACGATCCCATATGGTGAAACTTGGAGCTATCAGCAGCTGGCCAATGCAATTGGTAATCCAAAGGCTGTGAGAGCTGTCGGGTTGGCGAACGGTAAAAATCCTATTTCGATTATTGTGCCGTGTCACCGAGTGATAGGAAAGAGTGGAAAATTAACAGGTTACGCAGGGGGTGTAGAACGCAAGCAAAAATTGTTAGAATTGGAAGGAGTGTTGTAGGTCACTAAAGTAAAGTGAGACAGGTGTTAATGTTACATTTCGCATTGCATTCTGTAAGTTTTCTGTTAGATTGAGGATACCCAGAAAGGAGGATAGAACGGATGATTCGACAATTTTTAATCGCTAGTGCGTCTATGCTGCTATCTGGTTGTTTTGCAGAAACAGAGACTCCGTTTGAAGTGCCGACTATCGTTTTGTTTTCGGGTGTGTATGAAAACACTCAAAACGATAGTGCCCTTATTTTCCAAAAAGGTTTAGTTGAATACCGAACGATTGAAGGTAGCGTTACGCGTTCTTATCGTGTTGAAGACGATCTGATCAATATTGAGTTGGCAGCAAGTAGCCGAGAGACTCGTGATGATCTTGTGATGCGAATTCAGCAAGATGGCGAATTTCTTACCTGTAATATGTGTCCTGCCTACCTGATGAGCAACATTTGGAAAAAGGCACCAGACCAGTCAGCGATGAACTAGCCTGATACCCTACAATTCTCATTTAACTAAATAAACTCGCATTGAGATACAGATGTACTGCGATACTTGCTGCGTACCCTAGCGAGATAACGGGCATCCACTTTAAATGACCAAAGAAGGTGTATTTTCCGTGCGCCGCTCCCATTAAAGCGACTCCAGCTGCGCTCCCTATTGATAGTAAGCTTCCGCCGACTCCCGCTGTGAGCGTGATCAGTAACCAGTTACCCATCGACATGCTCGGTTCCATCGATAACACTGCAAACATGACTGGAATATTATCGACAATGGCTGATAGTACGCCCACCATAATATTCGCCCAAACTGGGTTCCATTGGCTGTACATGATCTCAGACGCCATCCCTAAATAGCCAAGTAAGCTTAATCCACCGACACACATTACGACACCGTAGAAAAACAATAATGTATCCCACTCGGCATGCGAAACACGTCTGAATACATCGAATGGCACGACAGAACCTAAGCGCTTGAGCGCGTGCTCATCATTATTAGCGATCGCAATAGCAGTCTTTTTCGCGAGAGAATTAGGCAGTGTTTTACGCAGGAAATAACCGAAGAACTGTAAGTAGGCGAGCCCCATCATCATCCCCATTACGGGAGGGAAATGTAAGACGGCGTGAAATGCCACGGCAGTCGCGATGGTCAGAATAAATAACCCGACAATGCGTCGTGCGCCGCGCTTTAATTCAACTTCTTGATGCACGGTGTCGGGCATTTCCTTTGGAAGAAAGAATGACATGATCAGTGCGGGTACTAAGTAGTTAACGACAGACGGGACAAAGAGCGGAAGAAATTGAGCGAAATTGACGTGGCCAGCTTGCCAAACCATTAATGTGGTGATGTCCCCAAATGGGCTAAACGCGCCGCCAGCGTTGGCTGCTACGACAATATTCACGCAGGCAATATTCACAAAACGTATGTTGCTCCCCGCGACTTTAAGTACGACAGCACACATTAGAAGTGCTGTCGTGAGGTTGTCTGCGATAGGGGAGATAAAAAAAGCCAGGAAGCCGGTGAGCCAGAATAAGGTTTTGAAATTGAAACCTTTGCTCACCATCCAAGCTTGCAGCGCATCAAACAGTCGACGCTCTTCCATTGCGCTAATATAGGTCATTGCGACGAGCAAGAATAAGAGCAATTCTGCGTATTCTAATAGATTATGTTCAAGTGCCTGTTTGGCGATATCAACCATATTATGCTGCTGGTAGATAATTCCAATGATGATCCAAATAAGCCCAGCGGCGAGCAATACAGGTTTCGATTTTCGTAGTTGTAGATACTCCTCCATCATCACTATTACATACGCAAAGCAGAAAATGGCTAGCGCTGCATAACCGGGAAAGGAGTTGGTTAGATTTAAGGGCTCTAAGGCAGAGTTTTCAGATGCCAAACTCAGGGAAGGTATGGTCGTTACCAGTATAAAAATTAGTAGCCCTGTCCAGTTCATTCGTCACGTCCTTGATCGAGATTAAATTGAATCGCGTAAAAATAGTAGACGTAAATCAAAGAGCTAAGTGTGAGTCATATCGAATTCCCTAAGAGACAATACAACTTATAAGGATATAAAATTAAAAAAGCTCTATTGACCCCCCGTCAATAGAGCTTTAAGCCGGTTAAGATACTTTGCGATTAAATTGAGCCTTATCTTCAATCGAATGTATTTCTACTGGCCAGCCATAAGATTTATATTCGGCAGCAAGTTGTGTTGCGACAATTTTAGATACTGTTGCAGTAATCCACGTGCCATTCCCCATCACTTGATACTTAAGCGTTTTCAATTCCATGTTAATCACCACTCTCCTCATCTGTTGGCTTGTGCATATGGTATAGAATGCGGGGTGGGTTAACATTTCGTTTAAGGCTCATATCCTTTATGTATAAGCTCACTGAATGAAGTGTAGGCTAATATGCCATTTACCGTATATCTATTTCACTGTAATAAAAGTGTAATAAAACTCTAACTCATTGTTTGGTATTGATAAAAATAACACCATATTTTATAAGCTTTATATTTTTGTAAGAGATGTCGCACAAGGATTTAGGAAAGCTCTTACATTATGGGATATTGTAAATTTAAAATGGATTATTTTAGGATGAAAATTAGTCAAACTGAGATTGGTTTTTAATCTGGTATTTTTGTAAGTAATTATTTATTAGTGCTGGGTTGTGCGTAGTTTCACAGTTATTTGTCCCGTTATATACATGTTCTGCGATTCGGAATTTTGATTGATTTTGGTCATGAACTCAGCGGCGAAATTTTTGCACTATCTATACGTGTTCTGTTCCACACAAACTATATGTATAGAGGCAAGTATGACTAATCCTGCAAAGACTGATCGTAAAGTAACGATTGGCTGCTACATCGCATTAGCATTCGCTATTGTGTTTTTTTCTGGGTTGATGCAATCCAATGAATGGTATGGCGTATTCGATTTCACGACGTTAAATGGCTCATTTGGGCAAGTGGCTGCTGGCGTAACTGAAACCGCGGATGGAGTTCAAGCGACGACAACTACTTTACGTGGTCAAGGTGGCAGTGGAGCTCGAGATGGCTTTATCTTCGCTGTGACTCTCATTCCTACGGTCATGTTCGCATTGGGCATGATCAATGTTCTGGAGCATTACGGAGCGTTAGAAGCTGCGCGTAAGTTGTTAACACCACTACTTCGCCCTTTGATGGGTATCCCTGGAAACTCTGGCTTGGCGTTAATCGCGTCGCTGCAAAGTACCGATGCTGGTGCAGCTATGACGCGCCAACTTAAAGACGAAGGCCATTTGACTAAGCGTGAAACTGATGTTTTCACTATGTTCCAATTCACTGCGGGTGCGACCATTGTTAACTTTTTCTCGTCTGGCGCCGTGTTATTTACCCTAACTATGGCTGATGGCTCGCTTGCGGTGAGCTCATCAATTGGATTGGCGGTCGCGATTATGTTTGTTTTCAAATTTGTTGGCGCCAACTTATTTAGGATCTACCTCAACCTGACTGAAGGCAAAGAAGATAAAGACAACGACAACAAACCGGCACAGTTAAAAGAGGAGACGGCATAATGTCTGATGTAAAAGCGAAAAAGCCAATGGTCACCGATATTTTTGTTGAAGGCGCTAAAAAGGGCTGGGTGATTGCGACTACTTCGACGTTGCCAAATGTTCTTATGGCCTTTGTGATCATTAAAGCTCTGCAAATTACCGGCGCGTTGGAAATGATGGGCAGTGTGTTTTCTCCATTGATGGCGATATTTGGCCTACCTGGTGAGGCTGCAGCTGTGTTGATTGGTGCGTGGATGTCGATGGGAGGAGCTGTGGGGGTTGTAATTACTTTGTTTGACCAAGGTATCCTAAATGGCACTCACATTGCGATTTTGGCACCCGCGATTTATCTAATGGGTTCTCAAGTTCAGTACATGGGCCGCATCATGGGGCCGATAGGGACGGAAGGACGCTACATTCCCGTGATGATTGCTATTTCGGTGCTGAACGCATTTGGCGCGATGTTTGTGATGAATCTACTTCTGTAGTTACCTATAGAATTGAAAAGCCCGCTCAGTGTTTGCTGAGCGGGCTTTTTATTTTTGATGAATGATGAGCCAATAATTTTTGTCACCCTTTTAAAACCGAGACGGTCGCTAAACAGCAAAACCCAATGGTGAGATAAAAAAAGTTGCGCATCCAAGTTCCGAATTCAACAAACGGAATGAGTTCTTCAACTGCCCACATAACTCCTCCAGATTCGTTGACTATGTTTTGAATGATTACTCTATATTTGTTTGGCGATGGATTTTGTGAGTGACAGCGAAGTTATCAATTTGTTGAAGGTATGAATCAATTGGGCTGTGAGTGGCTTCTCATTTTAACTTTACAAGCAAACGTTTGTATAAAATTCATTAAGTTAGTGAGGAGTATTAGCGTGACTTGAAAGGTGAGCATGAATTTTATTTGAAGTGACTCGAATGGAAGTAGAAACATTGCAGAGGTTACTTATGGCAGTGGAATGCACATTGCAGAACGTTCTTGTTGTTTGAATTTAGGTGTGCGAATGCACTGCAACTCTCAGATTTCTTGCTAGCTTGATAGGTGAAATTTTGTGCGATAAGCCAACGTGGTGGAAGTAGGAGTGGCGTAAGCAAATCATCAACTTGTAAGGGAAAATCATGAAGATGAGAGTGATTCCAGCTTCAATAGCGGTGGGGCTATTGTCAATTGGGAATATCAGCCAAGTAAATGCACATGGGTGGGTCGAATACCCTAGTGCTAGGCAAAACACGTGTTATTTGGACGGCGGTTTTTGGGACAATAATATTCCTAACCAAGCTTGCCAAGCTGCATTCGACATTTCAGGTGCCTATCCATTTGTGCAACGTAATGAAGTTGCCGCGAACGTTCCAAACCATCAAGACATGGCGCATGTACAAGCGATTGTTCCTGATGGCACCTTATGTGCCGCCGGCTCAAATGCAAAAGCGGGTTTAGACGTTGGTTCTAGTCACTGGCAGCGCACCGCGATTACGTTAGATGCGAATAACCAGATTGACTTAGTGTTTAATGCTACAGCCCCTCACAATCCTTCCTACTGGCAGTTTTACTTGTCTAAACCTAGTTATGATGTCAGTGCTCCATTAACGTGGGGAGATCTTGATTTGGTTGATACATCGGGCAATGTCGCGGTAGGAGAGGACAAAAAATATCGAATTAAAGTGACTTTGCCTGCCGATCGTAGTGGTGATGCAGTTCTCTATACGCGCTGGCAACGAGAAGATCCTGTTGGGGAAGGTTTCTACAATTGTAGTGATATTACATTCTCAGGCTCGGGTACCACGCCGCCACCTGATCCTATTGAACCGCCTCCTCCAGCTGATAATTTAACGGACCTTGGTTATTTTGTTTCGCCTGAATTTGGCGCAGTAGAACCGGGCGATACTGTGAGGTTTAGAACCTTTGATGCCAATGGTAGTGAAACCACTGATATTCAGTTGAGCATCTCGGCCAATAATACTGAGACATGGGCTGCCGAATTAGCTGGCCAGTTTAATGACCAGAAGAAAGGGGAGTGGTTCATTGGCATTTGGCATGAAGCGATGAATCACTATATGTTCGATACCACTAACATCTATGCAAATCGAGTGTTTGCTCCGGATGCAGTACCTAGCTACCAACTTTCGTTGATTAAAGCGGTTGATCCTATTCCGCCTATCCCACCGAGCAATGGTTGGATCTCTGAACAAGTTTATTTGACCGGAGATGTAGTGAATCACAATGGGCGAGACTGGACGGCCCAATGGTGGACCAAAGGTGATGAACCGGGTACGACTGGTGAGTGGGGAGTATGGCGTTAATCACTTTATAAAGTGACCAAGTCGACACTGTTGAGATAACGAGAAGCATGAAGTTTGCTGATATTATTCTAGGGTGGTTAGATGCATCAATAGCTTTTGATGTTGGGATAACCACTTATGATTACTGCACTTTATGCTTCTTTGCTCACTATTTTGATGATTGGGTTGTCGATCCAAGTCATCAAACAGAGGCGAAAGAACCGCGTCGCGTACGCCGATGGGGATGTTGAGCCTTTAAAGATTGCTCGTTCTGCACAAAGTAACGCTGTCGAATACATTCCAATCACATTGATGTTAATGGGCTTCGCTGAGTTCAATGGTTTGCCTATGTGGCTTGTCCATGTGATTGGCGTGAGTTTTGTTATCGGCCGCCTTATCCATGCCAAAGGCATATTAGGTGGTTGGTTTAGAGGGCGAATACTAGGGATGCAAATCACCTTACTCTGCATGTTAAGCCTTATCGTTCTAAACTTAGTCTATCTTCCTTTCGATAAAATTTTCTAAGGGGTATCAATGCCGATTCGCTTACCGCCTGCTTGGGTGATTGTTTTTTCGGGGTTGGTGCTCAATATACTGGCGATCGTGGTTTCTAGCTTTGTGATAGATAAACTATCGGCTGAGCAGAGTGAGTATTATGAACAGAAAAGTGCAAATCTGTACTCCATTCAGTTAGCGTGGAACAGCGTAGAAACTTTGGAACGCAAGAGAGAGGCGCTCTTACTGCATTTAAACCGCCAGCAGCCCGCCCCAGCGTTAGATGATGTACTGCGTGGTCAATTGTCTGTGTGGGTGGGGGAGCCGATACCTGTTATCAACATCGAATCCATGCCTGCAATCATGATGTTGATTAATTCTGCTCAACAAGTTCAGCGTGACAGAATTGATGACCATTACCTTGAAAACATTTCACTATCAGAATCGATGCAAGTACTCGAAGAGCAAATGGCTTTCTATAAAAATATTGCCCTGTTTTTGCAAATATTTGGTTTAGCATTAATTCTTGCGCGAGATCTAGCGAGAAAACCATAAGGTGTGGTGGCGAGTTTAGCTGCTGGTGATTTAATGTAATAGGCGACTAATGCTCTGCTGGCAAATCAGGGTGTTGGCGGTTTTGGTATTTAGGCAGCTGTGCTCTCAGCCCCTGAAAAGTGGAAAGAGCACCAGAGACCGACAGTTTGTTGGATAACCAATCTGGAAGAATCCCTCCTGGGTCAGCAAAGGCAGTGTAAGTAATGTGCGTTTTTCCCGAATCTAATGGCTGCAAGACCCAGAGAGCGTCAACTTTAGTTATTCGTAGGTAGTTGTCATTTTCAGCTAGGTAAGTTGAAGCATCTTTAATGGTCAACTCGAATTGCCCGTTGCCCACTTCATATTTCGAATACGTCACCATATCTCTATCTCGTGCTGGCCAAGGCGCAGAAAACTGGGTGTAGACAATATTCTCGTTACTCGAAATTTGAGTCAGTACCTGGCTCATCGATACGTTATCAATCCAGTTTGGGACGTTGGCACTGTCTTCTAGCAGCAACAAAAAGCCTGAGTAGCTAGTACTTACTTGCATTTGAGCTTTGATTTCTACAAGGCCATCACTGTGGGGACGCTTATGGACAATAATACCATCGTCATTTTGTACAAACAGCCAAGGAGAAGATGGCGCGGCAAACAGTAAGTGACTCGACAGCAGGCCAAGCAATGCGAAAATCCTATTCATGTATCTTCCCGTACCAGTAAAAGAAAAGGTCATAACCATTGTTAATAGTTATAACCTTTACCTAGAGTAATGCGAGTTTTTTGTCGTTCGCTAGAAGGCTAACGCAATAGCCACGCTTTCATCGGTGTACGCTCAATCCCTATGACTAAAGCGAAAGTGAGCACGAGCGTAGCAGGGTACACCAACATATCTTTTGCTAAGCCATCTAGGCCAAGTATACCCGTGGTATTGAACATGATGATCACCACCAATAAATGGCTCACGTAAATGCCGAGCATTCGTTTCGAGATCATCGACACCCACTTCATGTTCCCCAATTTAGGTTTCGCAAGTAACAGCATGAATACGCCAAGTGCCCACAGCGCAGTCCCAAATAAGAAGTCGTGTAGATTAAAGGCCATTTCATGATTGGTAAGCCAGTAAGCTTCGGCAAAATGAATCGCCATGCCTAGGAGCATTAATTTGAGCGCTTTTGCCGCTGACAGTTGCCATTGGTTATGGCGTATTAAAAAACCGACTGCGACCATTAAAGTGCTAAAAAATGGGCCGTTACGCGTAAAAAACGGTGATTCTAATTCAGTAAGGTTGGCATAGCTGCCCGCTAAAACGCCATACAGATATAAGCCAAGAGCGATAGGTAGTATGTATTTTTCTAAACTCATATCGATAAGTGTGGCGAGAATAAAGACCGCACAGATCAATGCAGGGATAAACCATAAATGGACAAGCCCCCCTTCCAAAAAGGAGTTGAGAGGGTTAGACATTAAATATCCCCAGTACCCTTCTCGTTCTGCTAAGTAACCATTTTCCATGAGTTTGCCGATGTTGAAAGGCATTGCCAAACTGATGACACTCCAAGCCAACCAGACTTTCAATAAAGGTTTCGAGTAGTTGGTTAAGGTTTCCCATGGTGTTTGAATGAGTTTAGGGTGAATCAAATAGCCTGAAATCAAAAAGAATAGGGGGACGGCGAAGCGAGCACTTTGATTTAGCAGGTAACCTACCCAAGGGGTTTCATCGATCTGCCAATAAGTCAGTGCCATCTGGCAGTGTAGACCAATGATGGCGAGTATGGCGATGACACGACCAAACTCAAGGCTAGCAATATGTGGATTGGCTCTAGGCGAGCGCTGTGTTGATGTCATTTTCGAAATCTCAGAGAAGCAATATCTGAAATTTATCAGCCTTTATGCATATTCAGTTAGTTCTAAATCAAAGATCACAGCGTAAAAAAAACAGTCTAACTCTGATTATTTGAAGCGGGTCGCAGCTATATCAAACCTGATGCTTTGAGGATGAAAATACCTAAAGTACAAGTGATAAGCGAAAGTACAGTGGTCAGTGCAATGATATTGGCGGCCAAAGTTGAATTACTTCCCATTGCTCTTGCCATTACATAACTGGCTGCCGCGGTAGGCGCGGCGCTCATCAGAAAGATCAAGCCTAAGTCTAAGCCTCGGAATCCTAGTCCGAAACCCGCTAAGGTGATCATTAGAGGGGCAACAATTAACTTATAACTGGAAGAGAACCATGTCGACAGTCTCTCTTGTTTGAGCGAGCTGATATCTAACGACCCACCAGTACACAACAGTGCCAAGGGAAGCGTCATGTTGGCAAAATATTGGCCGGCATCAGTGACCATTTTAGGAATCGGAATCGACAGTGCATAAAAGAAAACCGCTAAGAAAATAGCGATGATTAATGGGTTTTTGGTGAGTGACTTGGCGATGACTGTGACTGCCTTAGAACCAGTATCTTCACCTTTTGGAGTCAGTGCTATCACCGCCTGTATGTTATAGAGCACAGTCATGGAGGCGACATAAATAGCCGCTAAAGCAACACCTTCGTTGCCATAAATATTAGCCACATACGCTAAGCCGATGATCGCAGTATTGGCTCGGAATCCGCCTTGAATGATGACGCCCTGATCTTTGGGGTCTTTGAACATCCATTTGGTAGAAAGCACAGTGAATAAGAAGAAAGCGAAATTGGCAGTAAGGCCAAAAGCGACCAAGGCGCTACTCGCGGAGAAATTATGATTCGACTGAACAATACTCAAGAACAGCATCGCAGGCAGAGTGATTTGAAAGACCACTTTAGAAGCGACATCAATAAAATTATCGTTAATTAACCCGATACGCTTGAGAAATACACCAAGAAACAACATCAAACAAATCGGCCCAGTAACCGAAGCCGAAAACGTAAACTGTTCCCAAAGTGTGTTCATTTTGTCCCCTCAATAATTGATTCAATATCCTTTTGAATACAGTCGCATTTTTTCATACTTTACTTGTAATCTAAAATGGTTATTTGCTGAGCAATGAAAAATATATTGCAAAAAAGAACGAACGTGCTAAAAATAACAAGGTTAAAGATTGAATTGGTAAATGATGAGCAAAGGAAGAATAACCAAAGAGCATATTTTGAGTTGTGCGTTCGAGCTAGCGAGCGAAAATGGTTTGGAAAGCTTGACCATTGGTGCATTGGCTAAAGAGTGCGGAATGTCTAAAAGTGGACTGTTTGCCCACTTTAACTCGAAAGAAAACCTGCAAGTATCTGTCTTGGAATATGCGAATGCGACCTTTGTTCAACGAGTGATAGCGCCAGCGCGAGAGCTCGGTGATTCCAATATCGAAGCTAAGCTCAAACAGCTTTTTACGAATTGGCTAGGGTGGAACCATTCGTTTCAAGGCAGTTGTATGTTTATTGATGCTTGGAAAGATACCGCAACCACAAGTCCACTTCAGAAGGCGCTGAAAGATTCGATTGCTGTTTGGATTAATTATTTAACGATTCAGATCCAAAAAGCGGTGGAATCTCAGCAATTCAGATCAGACTTGGACCCAAAGCAAGCCACTTTTGAGCTTTATGGGTTGTACTTAAGTGCCAACTTGTTTTATTCAATACATGGCCAAGAAGCAAGTCATACCCATTTTTGGCACGGGGTAGAGCGTTTAATCGCGAGCTGGAAATAAGATTTAAGAGAAAGAGGAATTGCCCTCTTTTTTTAACAGTATAAAAAGCACGGTCGTTCGATTTTATAATGGCTGGCATGAGGACAAATCATGAGTGAGAAAATTTACTTCAATACATCGACTAAGTTCAGCTTAAAGCGCAGCTTGATCGGCGCGACAACGAACTTGCATTACATTTTGGCCCCAAGCCATGCCAAAAAGACGGCACGTAAGCTGTTGCTGACTCCAGTGAGGACTGAGCCTAAAAATGCAGAGCCTACAGGGTTAGTAAAAAGTGAAGTGGTTGGCCGTGATGGTGTATTAAAAACCTATTCTTTAGGTTCTGGCCCAGTATGGATATTAACTCACGGCTGGTCTGGAACCGCGAGTCAGTATTACCCGTTAATGGAACACATTGCCTCTCAAGGCTTTACTGCACTGGCTTATGATCATCCTGCTCATGGTGGAAGTGAAGGCGTTTATGGCCACATTCCCGCTTTTGTAAATGGCTTGGAAGCGGTTTTGGACTCGGTCGGTGAAGTAGCAGGCCTAATTGGGCACAGTATGGGTACAGCATCGGCACTGGAGTGTAAGCACGCTAAGCTCGAAGGTATTCCACTTCTGCTGATAGCGCCTGTGCTGGATTACTTAGATAACTTGTTTGGAAGCGTGGCTCGTTCGGGTTACTCAATGAAGCTTTTTGAAGCGGTTGTCGGTGAAGTCGAAGAACAATTTAATTACCCGATTCAGTCGGTTGATCCGTATGGGAAACTATCTCGTCGTGAATCCAATACGATCATTGTGCATGATGAACAAGATAAGTTTACTAAATTCGATGTTTCACAGCGTGCAGCTGCTGAAATGGAGCGAGTCGAGCTGGTATCCACGCAAGGCCAAGGGCATGGCCGCGTGATGAAATGTCAGGAAGTGTTCTCAAGTTTTGACCGCTTAGTACAGCGTTAATCAACGGAATAAGAAGCCATAGTGAGTGCTGATTTCGATAAACAACATTGAGATAGCTACAAAAAAGGCCAAGCTGAATATCAGCTTGGCCTTATTGTTGTGGGTTAATTAAAATTAGCTCGCGCAGCTCGCTGGGCCAATTTCTTTCCAAACACCCCATTCACCAGTTGTGCCTGGTTCATCACCTTTGGTCCACCATTTCGCTTCCCATACCTTACCGCCATGAGTTACTTGGTCGCCACCGTTGTAGATAGAACCTGTATCCCAAAGGTTGGTACAAGTGTCGCCACCTGATACTTTCTTAAGCACGGTGACAGATGTTGAAGCCGCAGATGTCTCTGTGCCATCGCTTACTGTAACGGTAAAGTTCAGTGCCGTATCTTGCGTGTACTCCGCAGCAACAAAGCTAACAGTCGAACCTTGAACGGTTGCATTTAGGCCAGCAGGAACATCCCAAGTGAATGTTAGCGTGTCTTGGTCTGCGTCAGATGAAGCATTTGCATCTACAGTAACCGTTTCCCCCGCGTTAACTTGAGATGGAGCTGTTACATTAGCCACTGGAGCAGTATTCACAGGGCCCGTATTTTTCGCTGTGACTGTTACTGCCACAGTGTCAGTTGCGCTTGCACCATCGTTATCGGTTACTGTTAAGCTAAAGGTTAGCGTTTCAGTTTGTGCAACTTCAGCAACATCAAAACTTGCAACTGCTGAATTTGCATTTGTTAAAGATACCGAAGTACCACTAACTTGAGCCCAAGCATAGCTTGCAATAGTGCCGTCGCTATCTTTAGAAGCGCTGCCATCTAAAGACACAGACGCTGGGCCTTCAATTGAAATGTCAGCGCCTGCAGCAGCCGTAGGTTTACGGTTTACTGGTTCAGTTGTGCCGCCAGCTAGGCCTTCATGCATAGCGTTTAGAATGTCGCCGTTATCTGCGTCGATTTCCCACGAGAATAGACCCGCTAAGCCTAGGCTACGAACGTATGCGCCTTTAGCTTTGACAGAGCGATCATCATCAAACGTGATCAGCTGACCAGAAGTGCGGTTCCAAACGTATGGCGCTTCAGCCATTTCGTCATAGCCGTATTCAAAGCCGTTGATGCCCTGGTGATTCGCACCAAGCATGTTGGCTTTAATACCTTTGTAATCGATAACGCCGTCTTCCCATACACCTTGTGCAGAGCTACCTTTCAGCTTGCCGTTACCAACACCTGTCATTGGATCTGTTGGATCAGTCAATGATGAAGGCATTACTCCTTCCCAGCCACGGCCGTACATTGCTGTACCTACTACTAGCTTGTTCGCTGGAACACCTTGTGCAAGAAGAAGTTGGATACCGTTATCTGTTGTATACGCAGGGCCTTTGTATGCTTCGCCATTTTCGTCAACGCCAGAACCATCACATTGACCTGGGCGCATGAAGTTACCGCAGTTCAGAGCTGTTTGGTGACCAAGTACGTTGTTCCAACCACCGTAGAAGTCGTAAGTCATCGCGAAGATGTAATCCATGTGCTGGATCGCCTCTCCGTAGTTTACGTCTTCAATTTTGTCGTGGCCGACACCGATTGCTGAGGTTAGCTCGTAAGTGCGGCCTGTTTCAGCTTGCAGTTCGTCTAACATAGCACGTAGTTCTTGCATTAAAGCAATGTATGCAGGGCCGTCATTTACAGGGTCACCTAGGTTCGCGTTTTCACCACCACCACCAGGGAATTCCCAGTCAATATCAACACCGTCGTAGAACTTCCACGTGTTTAGGAATTTTTTAACTGAAGCGACGAAAGTGTCACGGTTAGCTTTGGTAGTGAAATCGAAGAACGGGTCAGAAAGCGTCCAACCACCGATGGAAGGGATGATTTTAAGATCTGGATTACGCTGTTTAAGCGCCATCATCATCGCGTAGTTACCTTTGATCGGTGAACTGTATTCGTGACCAGCTTGTGGGAAGCTTTTTTGGAAAGCAGCCCAAGGGTCGTGGATCACGACTTCGTAATCATTAACACCATTACAGGCCGTCATTAAGGCATTGTAGCTGTTACCGCCAACCGATTTTACTGATTCATTTGGACCACAAATTGGGATGAAGCCATAAAGAATATGGGTCAAGTTATCAGCAGGGATGTTATCAACCGTATAGTCACGGCCGTAGATTCCCCATTCAACAAAGTAAGTACCGACGACTGTATTTGGATCGGTATTATAAGTCTTGTTGTTTGGGTCGATATTCATTGCTAGAGGAGCAAGGTGGGAACCATCGGTGTCGGCAATAGTGATTTTAGCCGGTGCGCTTTTGCTACATCCTGTTGCGTCACACGCCTCTATTTCCATATCAAATAAGCCACCTTGGCCATATTCGAAAGAAGCGGTGGTTTGGCTACCAGAAATTGGGCCGGTTGCGACTTTAACCCCATCAAAATAGATGTTGTATGTGTCACCAGTCGTGCCACTCCATTGATTGAATTTTACTGCTACCTGAGCCTTGTCATGGTACTTCACCATCTGGTTGTAGCCAGATGTGGTTTCCATAGCTAATTCAATTTTAGAAAATTGAAGGTTGTTTGAACCATACATGTCAATGCTAGGCGTGCTTGGTGCTGCTAGCGCGGCTCCTGATAGAGCCAGTGCGATACTTGCCGCACACATGTTAAAACGAATCATAGTATTTCTCTCATTCCTTGAATATTATCCACCCAAAAGGTAGGTGCATAAGCTGCTCGTTTAAAAAAGTTGAGCATCGCATTCAGTATTCGAGAGGGTTTTTATTTTATAAATGAAATTAAATCTCTTTCCGATGGGTGATTGAAAAATACCCAAATGATAACAACTTGTTACATTGTCGATGTGCTGTTGAGTCCATATTTTATAAAATTGAAGCGCGAGCGATAAATATCAGCTATCGATCTGATTATAAAATTATCTATTGGTGAATGTATCTAATTAGAGACATCTTACTTATAGATGTCTGACAGCGACTTTTTATTCTTTATCGATTGATGTGCTGAACTGCTGATACTTTGGCCTTTTTCTCGCTTTATAAAGTGTTGTGTTGGGTTTTTAGGTAACACTTTCTTTAGTTTGGAAGGGAAAGAACCAATTTGTTTCTTGTACAAAAACTCTCCTTTTCCTGTCGAAAAACGAATGTTGGTACCGTCGAACTCGTATCGAGTGCTGACAATACGTTGGTTAATGCTTACCCCATATTCTGAAAAGGTGATGATGTCGGTTTTGTATTGTGGAGAGCCGACTTCTATCCAATCACCATGAATATTTTTTGGGTCGATATAAGCTAAGTACAAGAAGTAAGAACCGACGCTAGCACCAATGATGATAATGAGCATACTGGCTAATTTTAGGTAAACCTTAAACCTGCTCGGTGCTGGCGGAGTGTTGGTTGGTTTCGTTTTGATACGGCGAGCGATAGCTGTCATGGAAATCCTTTTCATATACAGGTTGTCATTCTGTATTGTTGTGGATTTCTCTTAAAAGGTAAAGCGATTAACGCTGAAAATGCTCAGCGAGTGATGCTCTTCTCTTCTGGCCAAGCCCGCCGCTGGTAGCGGTGACGGTATGTTCGTAGCCTTTTTTCACAAAGCTTTGTGCGGGTAAGTCTGGCCAAATTCTGCGGATTTGAGGGGATCGTACATTACCGGCGAGCTTGTAGACTGTGGTGCCTGTACCTGTAGTAAAAGTGATCTCTTTACCATCAAATTCATATTGGGTGCTGATTAGGCGACGGTTTCGGCTAACGCCTTGTTCTGAAAAAGTCAGAATATCAGTGTGATAAGGAGGCGCACCAATTTCAATCCAGTCTCCATAGACTTTACTGGGGTCGACGTAATCTTGGTGGCTTTGGTAAGAAAAATAACCCACTCCCGCCATAGCGGCGATGGCTAACAGAGCGAAGATGAGCCGAATTATTTTAGTGTAGGTATCGACGCCTTTGGGCTTTTGTTTCGTGGCAGAAGTCTCGGCTTGTTTTGCCGTCTGCTTCGGAGTTTTTCCTACTGCCATCAGTTGCCCTTAAAGTGTCGCTCATAAGTGAGAACTTAGTATGCTATTGATCTTCATCTTTATTTGTAAAGACATTCCCGACGATGAACGGTGAAAAGCCTACTTGCATTCCAAGTTCTTCTATTGATTGTAGTGGAAGGTGGCTGATTGCTATAGCGGGGGCGAGGAAATACTCATGGGAAGTGGGTATAACGAACAAGTAAAGCGTTTACCTGGTTGAGTTTATCGCTAGCAAACTTTGTGTAACAAGAATTAAATGCTTGTGTGATGGCGTGGAATTCGTTAAAAACATTCATCGGATTTAATAATTAGATAGCTAACAAGGAAGTATTATGATCAAAGAAAACACCTATTTTGACGGCGGCGTTAAATCATTGGCATTTAATCAATCAGGCGCCGATGTGAGTGTAGGCGTGATGGCGGCTGGTGAATATACGTTTGGTACAGCAGCACCGGAAAAGATGACAGTGGTGAAAGGCGCATTGATCGTGAAGCGTGTCGGTGACGCGGATTGGACAACCTATCAAGCAGGCGAGTCATTCGATGTTGACGGTGATTCTTCATTTGACTTGCAAGTTAAAGAAGCAACGGCTTACCTATGTGAGTATCTTTAAGTCGCTTTGCATATAAAGAAAAAAACCACGCTCTGAGAGCGTGGTAATACAAGCGAATATCAATCAAGGCAGTGATAAATACCGGTTACTTGTCTTATTCTGATTCTCAATTTGAGAATCAAAGAAATTTTCTTAGTACGTCTCGAACACGCCACTGTTGTAATCTTGAATAGTTTGCTCGATCTCTTGCAGGCTGTTCATCACAAATGGACCGTAGTGAACGACTGGCTCATCAATTGGTTCTCCTACAAATATCAGCACCCCGGAATCTTGTTGGCTAGACAAGGCGATGACCTCCGCTCGACTTAATAATGCAATTTGCCCTTGAGTAATAACGTCTTCATTGATGGCTATAGATCCACGGTACACGTATACCATTGCATTATGGGTTGCTGGCGTTGTGACGTTGATAGCTTGACCTTGTTTGGCACGCCAATCAGAAACACTCAACGGAACACCGGTTCTGTCTAATGGACCTTGTAGTGTGAGACCATCAATGCCCACAGAGCCTGCCAACACACGTAGTAACCCACTTTGCTCACCAATTTGCTCAGTAATGGTTTCACTTTGAAAGTCATGATAATCCGCAGGTTGCATTTTATTTTTAGCGGGTTGGTTTATCCAAATCTGGAATCCGTGAAGCGAGCCTTCTTCCATCTTTGGCATTTCGCTGTGTATCACACCTCTTCCTGCTGCCATCCACTGTGCGCCGCCGCTGCGTAGCTCACCGACATTTCCCATATGATCTTTATGCTGAAAATGCCCTTGAAGCATATAGGTTAGAGTTTCAATTCCGCGATGAGGATGAGGAGGAAAACCACCTACATAGTCTTTGCTTTCATCAGACTTTAATTCGTCAATCATAAGAAATGGCGAGAAATTTGCATTGTTGAAACCAGCGACTCGTTTAATCTTTACGCCGTCACCATCGGAAGTTGCGTGGGAAGATAGAATGTGTTGAACGGTTCTCATGTTAGTCATAATTCTTTACCTCTTATGGAATAGGAGCAGTGTAGCTAAGAGGTCGTAGGAAGAAGACTGCAATAGTTTGAGTGACATATTCAAGAATTTCGAATGATCATGAAGCACAAATAATTGACTATAATTAATTCATGTTCTATTCGTGAGGAGGCAGCTTTGGCAGTACAACCTAAACACCAAGATAGACATGGGCAAATCGGATTTGAAACTGACTTCACTACCGAGCAAAGGCATCGCTTTACAGAAGTAGCGAATGAAGCGGTGGAGCGTAGAAAAGAACGTGAAGAACTCGGCTACAACTTTATTAAGTCTGCGAAAGACACAGCGTTGAAGCCTGTAGTTAAGCCTAAAAAGTCCAAACCAAACCGCGCTCGCCAAGTAATTTGGCTGATCGTGATAGGCTTCTTTAGCTTGTGGGTGATGTATATGACCAGCTAATGGTGCTTTGTTATAGGCGTGACATTAGTATGGTTCGAATGTGGCTCACAAGACTCTGGAAAGTGCTCAACAGAGACAGAAATAGGATTGTCATGGTAGTAAGCAAAACGGTTTTTACCGGAGTGCTTAGCTTGGTACATCGCTTTGTCAGCGCAGCGGGTGAGCTCTGGTAGTTCAGTTGCGTCCTGAGGATACAGGGCGACGCCTACACTCAGCGTCAGATCATTGATTCGGTCCTGGTTCTGATAACCATTTTCAAATAAACGACAGATACGCTCTAGAATATTATTCAAATCATCCTTAGAGCGTACGTCGTAAAGCATCAATACAAATTCATCCCCCGCAAAACGAGCGATAGAATAGTCGTGCTCTTCCGTTTTTCTATCTTTAGTTCTGACGTTGTTTTTTAGTCGTTTGGCAAAATGCTGCAGTACTCTGTCGCCTACATCATGGCCATAGTTATCGTTAATCGTTTTGAAGTTATCGATATCGAGGAACACCAAAGCGGTCACGGATTTGTCGGTGTTGACGGTATGAAGCTTTTCCGACGCCCAGTTTTCAAAGCTCCAGCGATTGGCAAGCCCCGTCAATTGATCCATATAAGCTAAATCTTCGATTCCTTCTTGATACAAACTTTGAATGTAGTTAACCACTTTGGTGTAGTAATACGCCGAGGTATGACAAACCACAGCCATCAAGAACAAGCTGACAATGAAGCGATTGGTTGACTCGATAGGCAGCGCAAAATCTACCCCAGTTATCACCAACAGCCCGCTTAAGAACAAGCAAAATGCGGAGCTGAAAATCAAGCCAATTTTGAACTCATTAATGAAAATAACCGTGGCGAGAATTGGATAGAGCCATAAAATGCGATCGGGTATTGAAGCACTATAAAGAAACAATATGACCCCTTGCACTAGCAAAACAGCACTGAGCAGCAGGTCGGAATACATAGGTTGTTTGTCTTTCTTTATATAGAGGCAAATCGCGAGAGCGACGAGGGCAAAGAGCAAATCTATAACGGCGAGCCCCATTTCATCGGATAAGAAATAAGAAGAAGCGTAGAAAAGAAATAACCCGCTCGCTGCCAACGAGCATAGATACACGACCTTCTGCTTACGCGTTGATCGGATGTCTGCCATCTCTTCTAAATGTCTACCTACCAGATTTGTCATGCGCTTCCTTGGCCCGTTCAGATACTAGTTGTGCAAGTTAAGTCTAGGATATAAGTAGATATTTGAAGGGACATCACATTGATTTTGTTGTGAATGTGCTCACAGTTACATATGTATACGGTAGGGTAAAACATCAATAGTTGCATATCAGAGCACGAATTTTGACACTATGAAATTGTCTTTGTTGTTTAGAGCTTACTGATAGGTTGGCATTTTATTGACTAATCTAAGCAACCTGAAACAATAACCAAAATTTATAAATAGAGTTTGAGTATGAATATATATTCTAAGAGTCTTTCACGGAAAACTGGCCGTTTTTTGCTCGCTAGTCTAGTTGTGACTTCGAGTTTGAGCTTTACTGCGTCGGCGCAAATTTCTTCCACTCCTGTTGTTGGGGGCGTGTTCAGTTCAGGTCAAATCCTGAAAAATCAGGTGCTATCGACTCTTACTTATTCAACGGCTCTTACTCGTGACGCCGCGCTATTTACCATTGCGGGCGTCACTTTAGATGCGTATATCTTGTCATTGCCCTTGGACGTTAAAACCAAGGCACGAGTGATCGCCCAGCTTTCGAATCCAACTTACTCGATCCCTCTGGGGTATTTTCTCTATAGCTACTATGACCGTTATACCGGGTTAGGCAGTGAGGATGTTTTTAAAGAGTATCTCGCAACGGTATACGATGAAGCGGTATTAAAAGGGTTCGAACATAGTTTGTATCATTATGGTGATGCGGCGCCGAAAGAAGTGCCTGGTGAATCGATGGAAGGGACAGGGCACCATGAAGGGATCCAAGTGGACGATAAGTTTATCGCTAACATGGTGGTGATTTACGACGCATTGTTTGAAATTGGTGTCTGGCAAGATATGGAGACCTTACCCGAAAGTTATACCTACTTAACTGATAGTCCCGAAGATTTGGCGATCATTAATCAGATTCAGCCCATCATTGTTGGCTTAATTAATAAAGCCCTTAATGGGATGGAAGAAGGGGACATGAAATCGGCATTAATGGCTATCGCTCAGGATGGTTTACCGGAAAATGCAGATAAGCCTAACAATAAAGCCCAAGCTTTAACCATTACTCTCATTGACTTCGTTCGTCTGAATCTATTGAAAGCATATCGCCAGTTTGTGTTTAAAGACGAGCGCACAGAGGCTTTGAATGAGTGGATGCAGCAAGCGTTTGATGACAACCCTCAGCAATTGATTGATTTCCTAAATTCGCAGCAAAACAAGCGCTTTGCCGTTCAAGTGACTGTAGATGGCTTGCAGCAAGGGCTGATTGAAGGGCTTGTTGATCAGTCTTCTCCTTTTATTCCGTTGGCCAATCAGCACCATAAACAGAGGGCGCAACATAAGCCTAAGTGGGAACAGGTAATAGAGCCAGAACATGAACAGCAAGTGCAATTTATGGAAATGCTTGCCGAGCAAACTTACAACGATCCGTATTATTTACCTTTCTTAAAGCGTTTATATGGTGAGCATAAAGCAAGCATTAGTCGTGTCGGTATTTCTTCGACCCCGACGATTAGCGTACGTAACTTACCTATTATTAAAACTGGTGCGAAAGTGTCTGGTGAAGGCGGTACCGGAATTCCTAACTTCCACTTTGTTGATCGTGACATCGACCGGGCTTATTACTTCTTCGGTAACGATGCATTACAGCTGGATGTGCTGATGGCAGACAACCAAGTACAAACTATGTTTGATCGCTTGGACTATTTGAAAACACTAAATTGTAATGCGCAATATGATTGGAACGCCCATACCACCTATGATGGATTGGTGAATCTGGGGCTAGGGGAGTCGTTGCGTGATTATGGCGAAAAGCGTTGTGTGAAAGAGTTGCAACAGCGCGCCATTGTGGAGGTAGAGCTTAAGAGCAAACGAGCAAACCTTATCGAAGATATTGAAGCGTACGTGTCTATCTCGAGCTTCGATTTGTTTACCAAATTGGCAAAGAAAGTTCAGGTCGAGCAGGCAATCAAACTTTACGCGGAGCAAGATGGGTTTGGGATGCCAGACTACACCTTAGTGTATAACCCTTGGCCCGATCATTTTGCACATTTCACTGGCCCATTTAGTGACGAGATCTTAATGCCAACCGGAGAGCTTAACCGCTTGGATTATTGGCTAACTCAAATCGAAAAGACTTATCGCGATGCTGGTGTATACGATAAAACTTTATGGGGAATGGCTGGCGATCACGGTCTGACACCAGTGTTTTATGCGCTGAATCCTGAGAAACAGGTCTTGGCGGAGCTACAACAAGAGTTGGGCTATCCGATAGTGGTGAAAAAAATCTCATCGGATGAAGGGGAAGGGCCAAAAATTACCAATGCATTGAGCTATCCAAGCTTGAAAGCAGTCGATGTGGTCGTAGCTTCCACTGCGGGTGGTAACTTCATGATGGACTTTTTTAATTCGGAAAGCGGGTGGAGCGTTCAACCTATTTATCAAGAACTGACGAAATGGAGCCCTATTGCGGCGCCTGCTGGTGAAAGCATTGATATCATCCAGCAGATCACGACAAGGTTGCCGGAAACGCTAGATTACTTGGTCGTGCGAGAAAACACCTGTAACTCTGAAATCTGCACGGTGCGTGTTGTGGGTAACCGTGAAAGCAAAAGAGTCGATGAACTTATTACTCGTCGAGGCGACCACTTGTTTTACGAGTCGGTAACTCCAGGTGTTCACCCTGTGCTTCTCGATGTTCAGCAGCTCAACCCTTACTTACCTGCGCCAAGTGATAGAGCATTTACTGAGTACTCCAAGTTGGTGGATAAATGTATCAATCGAGCGACTAAATCTAACGTAGATTCTTGGTGCTCTTCGAATGAGTGGCAACAGTTAACTCAATTGACCCCAAGGCCTGACTCGGTTAATCAGTTAGCGAATATCTACCTTGAAGATCGGGCAGGAACGGTCAATTTGTTTCCTAAAGCGGGTATCGGCTACAACACCAAAGTTCCAGGGCGTCACGCTGGTGAAGATTACTTAGAAAAGGATGCCTTTATCGGATTTTGGGGGGCGCCAATTGGAGAAAACCCTGAGCCTCTTACTATAGAAGCTAACGGCTCACTGGCTCCGACTCTTTTTGAATACCTTACGGGCGAGCCTGTGGTCGCGGGGGAGAATGGCTGGGGTTACCCGTCATTGCTGAATAAGCTCGATATTCGCCAGCAATAAGTATTACGAGATTGAAAATAGAAAAGAAAAGGCACGGGAAGTGCCTTGCCCAATGAGAGCCAAAACTTGCTTACGAGGGAGTCGTAATAGAGTCATTGAATAGGTGGATCCAATTCAACTGATCCCAGTGCTTGTGGGAAATGACATAGTAGCGAGTAGAGGCAGATAAGCCAGTTGTTGATTTTTTCGTCTCAGATAATGGGACCGACGATATCATCAACTGGCTTTTTAGATTATTGAGCGGTTAGCTAGCTTTGTTGAAGCGAATGGATTGAAGCTTTTGCTCACTGCCATCGATGAACGCATAGCTTTCTAGAATCCACAGTTTGTCATTGATCATACCTAGTTCAATCCGGATGTCGGCACTGTTGACCCCTGTGTAAATAACGTCTTGGATGTTAGTTGGATAGAAGTTGTAGCGGTTTGCTTGAGGTTGATGTTCACCTGCGAAGTTTACATTCGCATCAGTGGCTTTGTTGGTGATATCGAGTTGGTAGCCCTGCTCAGATGTATAGGAGAACGCAGCAGTAAGGTCTATCCCTTGTTCGTTTGCCACTTGAACCTCTGCTTGGCTAATACTGCTAAGCTGGCCTTTCGCTTCTAGGCTACCGACATCGCTAGCGATTTCAACGTGGTTGCGGATCGTAACGTTCCACTCACCAACGAAGTTATTCAGTTCTTGCCAATTTTGTGGAGTAGTATCGACTACGTTGTTTGACCCACCTCCTGATTGAGCAATCGCTTCATTACGGCTGTCGTGGCGAATGTTCTCTCGGTTATTTTGAATGTCATGGCTCGCGCCAGCCACGCCACCCGCGACACCACCTGCGATAGCCCCTTTCATCGCTAGGTCTGCATCACCAGTGAGTGCGCCAAGCGTTAGACCTAATAAAGCGCCGCCGACAGCGCCTTGTTTTGTCGTAGCATTCGCATCGTCTTCTCCAGGGGTCACACAACCTGCTAAAAGTGGAAGGCTAATGGCTGCAGTCAAAGACGCTTTAGTAAATGAATTCATGAAATAGACCTTAAAATGTGTTTTCAAAAAGTGGAAAAACTTTATCAAGGTAATGTCAGGGAAGAATTATGAACGGTGTTTTATTTGTTGCGAATTGTTTCGGAATTGACGCTTCAAAAGGTTATCTGCAGAGCGAGTGAAGGTGAGTACTTGGGGAGAAGTGGTGGGTGAGAATGCAATAAGAGCTGCAAGTCAGCAGCTCTAAACTCAGGAAAGTTAACTAAACAGTAGCCTAATTAGTATTTAAAGAATGGTGCTTAGTTAATTGTTGGTAGAGCGAGTCTTTTAGCTCCATGCGTTCGACCTTGAGGTTATGCATGCTGTCGTCGTCTATCGGGCTACCGGAAATTTCGAGTTGGCGGATATCGTAATCAAGCTGGTGGTATTTCTGCATATCTTGCTTGAATTGTGGGTCGTCGTGGTTGAGCTGAACAATATCTAATTTTAAGTCTGGGAAATCTAACACAAAAGCATGGTTTTCATTGAGCATTGGCACTTCCTCTTCAGTCAATTTACTCCAGTATAAAGGCTATTAACGACAAGAAATGTGGGGTTAAACCCAAACTAGAAAGAAGAAAAAAAGGCACTTGAAAGTGCCTTTATAGAGTGAGGAGCTGTGCTTATTTTGCTTTAGTTTTTGAACGCTGCTGTTCTTTCAACGCCAGCTTTTCTTTTTTGCGCTGTTCGATAAGGTGAGCAGCTTCACCACCGACGTGAGTTTCACCACGAGCATTAGAAAGTTGCACTTGCTTTTCACGTTCACGGAAACGTGCTTTTTGCTCGTCACTGTGTTTGTCGATACATTTCGGGCAGCTTACACCTTTCTCAAAGCTTTCAGATTGTTTGTCTTCTTCAGTGATTGGCAAGCGACAAGCGTTACATACATCGTAGCCGCTCTTTTCTAGCTGGTGGTTAACAGCCACACGACCATCAAATACGTAGCAATCGCCTTCCCACATACTTTCTTCTTCAGGCACATCTTCCAAGTATTTCAGAATACCGCCTTCAAGGTGATATACCTCTTCGAAGCCTTGCTCTTTCATGTAGGCTGTCGATTTTTCACAACGGATACCGCCAGTACAGAACATCGCGACCTTTTTATGCTTCTTAGGGTCAAGGTTATCTTCAACGTATTGCGGGAATTCACGGAACGTTTCTGTGTTTGGGTTGACTGCGTTCTTGAAAGTACCGATATCCACTTCGTAGTCGTTACGAGTATCAACCAATAGTACTTCTGGATCAGAGATCAGAGCGTTCCATTCGTTAGGTTTTACATAAGTACCAACGACGTGACGTGGGTCGATGCCTTCAACACCCATAGTGACGATTTCTTTTTTCAGCTTCACTTTGGTGCGATTGAACGGCTGCTCTTCATTGAACGATTCTTTGTAAACCACATCGGCTAGGCGAGAGTCTTGTTTGAACCATTGCAGTAAAGCATCGATAGATTCGCGCTTTCCTGCAACAGTACCGTTGATACCTTCGCTAGCCAGTAGCAAAGTACCGCGGATATTGTGGGCTTCTAAAAGCTCAGTAAGTGGCTGGCGAATTTCTTGGTAATCATCCAACGCAACGAATTTATAGAGTGCGCATACAACGTATTGAGACATGGTTTTTCCTTCTGCGAGCTGGAACGTAAATCCAGAGCGGTGTCTTAGAGACGGTTAAAATCAGGCGCAGTATAACCAAGCCAGTGTGGGACAAAAACCAACCAAAAATAGGGCTATATAACACTTTAAAAACTAAGGTTTACTGTCTGTCTCAGGTTAGCTAACGAAATATCGATACGAATAGCTGTGATGTTGGAGCTAAGTGGTTCATTAGCCATAGAAACCATTATTAGTTCTGTTTAAGATAAGTGCAGATTCGCCAACATCTGAGCGAGATGAGATGTAAACGCCCACTTGAACTGAAGGAACCAAGATGTATCTTGTTTTGTATTGCCACAATATTGGTATGACCGATTTTTCATTTCTTGAAACTGAAGATTTCGATATCGAAGAAGGCTATGTTGTAAGAGGCAAGTGGCCTAACGAACAAGCTTTTAGGGACTATTTAAAAGCGGAGTTTGGAGACATGCAGGAGTTTCAGGTTGTGGACCTTATCGCCAAGGGTGCAGAAGCAGAAAGTTATACTCAATCAGACTTAGCGTCGCTAGCTCAACAGTAGGTGAATGACTTAATTTAAGAGTTCTAGAGCGTTAACAGTAAAGAAAAACAGCTGCCTAATGAGCAGCTGTTTTCGTTTTAGCAATAATTGGTGATTTTGAGTTATTGGGAAACTTCGTCCACCAAATACAAGATAGATTGGTAAGGGATGCCGCTATGGTGCGATAAACCAATCTCACAAGTACGGCTATTACTAAAGCCTCGGCTACAGTTATTCGGCACCTGCTCTTTGAGTGGGTGAACCGCTGCTTCATTGAGCTCTGGAGTGGTAAAGCCTTTGTCACCAGCCCACCCGCAACACTGAATATGTTCGGGAATGATCACATCAGAAGCACAAGCTTTGGCGAGGCTAAGCATGTCATTTTCTAATCCCATTCGACGAGAACTACAAGTGACATGCAGCATGACGGTTTCTTGTTTTGGCGTGAGTTCCAGGTGTTGCAGCAAGTATTGATTCACGAAACCTGTCGGATCTAATACTTTCAATGGCTTGGTAAACTGTTCAATACTGCGTTTAGCGCATGGGCTAGTATCCATTAACACTGGGTACTCCCCCTGACGGCTTGCCTGCCATAGTACCTGTTCAAGCTGCTCGGCTTTCGATTGAGCGAGCTTTGTCATTCCTTTGCTGTCATAAGGCATACCGCAGCATTGGTCATCCAGCTTCTTAGGTAAAATGACCTCGTAGCCCGCTTTTTCTAGTAGCGACAAAGTGACTTCGGTCAGTGGCCTTTGATCTTGAGCATCGACTTGCTGGCCCATCGTTCGGCTTGCACATGATGGTAGGTATACCACTTTCTTTTCATTAGTTGAGGAATGGGCACCAGAACTTTCTTGCAGCTGGTAGGCATTTGATTGTGGCATTTCTGGTAGCCAGACCGGAGTGCTGCCTTTAGTTATGGAGCGTAGCCCGTTGGTAAGCTTGCTAACGGTATTCGCTCCAAGTGTTTTAGACGCTAACTGATTCGTTTTTAAACCAGCCTTAGTTAGCTTAGTGGTGGTGGCAAAGTGATCCGCAGTCCACTTCGCAATTGGTGTGAACTTCTCATACTTAGCGATACGTAGCTTTTTGACTAAGTCGCCAGTGTTGATTCCTACAGGGCATCGCTCGGCGCACAGACCTGTTGCTGCGCAGGTATCGATTCCTTGATACTCGAAGATTTTTTCTAGCTCAGAGGCTTCAATTGTTTCACCTACGGCACGGCGGCGTTGCAACTCTCGATAAAGCACAATGCGCTGCCTAGGCGATAAGGTTAACGTTCTGGAAGGGCACACTGGTTCACAGAATCCACACTCAATACAGCGGTCGACAAGATCGTCTGCCGCTGGCATTGGCTTAAGGTGAGTGATATGTGAGTTTGGGTTGTCATTGATGATCACACCAGGGTTAAGCAAGCCTTGTGGATCAAACAGAGCTTTAATCTTCTGCATGAGCGCATAGCCATCTTTGCCCCATTCGAGCTCGACGTATGGTGCCATGTTACGGCCTGTACCGTGTTCTGCTTTCAACGAACCTTGGTATTTAACGGCGACGAGCTCGGCAACGTCGTCCATAAATCCGCCGTAACGATCGATTTCGGCTTGGCTATCAAACCCTTGAGTAAACACGAAGTGCAAGTTGCCTTCTAAGGCATGACCAAAGATGATCGCCTCGCTGTAGTCGTATTTATCAAATAGCGCTTGTAAGTCGCGAATACCGTTAGCTAAGTTTTCGACTGGGAACGCGACATCTTCAATGATGACGGTCGTGCCAACCTCTCTCACCGCACCCACGGCTGGGAACATGCCTTTACGAATTCCCCATAACGTCGCGACGGTTTGTGCATCCGAAGTGAAAGGGACAGACTCCAAAATATTGTAATCAGCAACAGCGTCCATTATAGATTTACATTGTAAATCTAAGTCTGGCTGGGAGCTGGCGTGAGATTCAACTAAGATTGCAGCCGCTTCTAAATCCAAGCTTTGCATGAAATCTGGCATACCGGGTTTATCTGCTACTGAGCGTAATGCGCGCCCATCCATCAATTCAACCGCGGCGACGGGAGTTTTTGATAGCGTGGTCACGGCTTGGCTAGCTTGTTCGATATCAGAGAAAACTAATAATGTTGAAGCTTTATGTGCGTGTTCAACCACCGTGTTGTAGGTGATTTCTGCGATAAATCCTAATGTGCCCTCAGAACCGATCATTAAGTGTTTAATAATTTCGATAGGCTCGTGATAGTCGACTAACGCGTTTAAAGCGTAGCCTGTGGTGTTCTTGAGGCGGTATTTATGGCGAATACGTTCGGTGAGCTCAGTATTGCTTGCGGTTTGTTGATGCAGTTCGCTAATGCCGTCGAAAAGAGCAGGGTGTGATTGTTTCACCGCTTCAACGCTTGATGGTTCAGCTGTGTCTAACAGAGTGCCGTCACTCAGGACAATTTTCATGCTCTCGACAGTGCGGTAAGAGTTTTGCGCCGTACCGCAGCACATGCCGCTTGCATTGTTTGCTGCAATCCCACCTATCTTACAAGTGTTGATGGATGCTGGATCAGGGCCAATTTTTCTTTGAAACGGGGCAAGGTATTTGTTGGCATCAGCGCCGATGACACCGGGTTGGAGTATGATTTGATTGCCGTTGTCGACGATTTCATGACCGCGCCAGTCATCGGTTAAGGTAATAAGGACGGAGTCTGAGACCGCTTGGCCTGAAAGGCTGGTGCCAGCTGCACGAAAGGTAAAATGAATACCGAGCTCGCGACAGCTTTTAATCGTAAAGATCACTTCGTCTAAATTCTTGAGCCTTAGAACCATTTTCGGCACCAAGCGATAAAAACTCGCGTCGGTGCCGTAGGCTAGTCGTTTGGCTTCTTGAGTGACAATGCGTTCAGTTTCAATTTTCTGAGCAAGTATGGTTTCAAGTTCTTGGTATGCGGTTGCATTTATCACTTGCTCGTGTGATGTGGTTCTCTCCATCATTGCTTCCTTGTGCTTCTTATTTGGCACTGATTTGTTTTTTTGTTTTATTTTCAGTGCTTAAACGGTGTCACAACGCCCATTGAATTGCTGTGACACCAATTGTATTTAACTGATATCGACGAATAGTAACTCCTGCTATTCGCGAGGAGTTTCTTATTTCTTAGTTAGCTGAAGTCGACCAATGATTCGCGAGATAAATCTTTGATGCTTTTGGCTCCGGTTAATGTCATCGCTACGCGCATCTCTTTGTCGTATAAATCGAGCAAGTTCTCTACGCCAGCCTGGCCTTGGGCAGCAAGTGCGTAGACAAATGAACGACCAAGCAGTGTGCAATCTGCACCGAGAGCCATCATGCGAGCGACATCAAGCCCAGTACGAATGCCAGAATCGACTAAGATTTTGAGATCGCCTTTCACTGCATCAGCAATAGATGGTAGCGCTTTAGCGCTGGACAACACGCCGTCTAATTGACGACCGCCATGGTTGGAAACCACGATACCGTCAGCACCGAATCGAACAGCATCTTTCGCATCTTCGGTATCGAGAATGCCTTTGATTACCATAGGGCCATCCCAGAAATCACGGATCCACTCCAAGTCTTTCCATGAGATCGATGGGTCGAAGTTATCACCCAACCAGCCAATGTAATCTTCAAGCTTTGTTGGTGAACCACGGTAAGTAGAGATGTTACCTAAATCGTGAGGTTTACCTAGTAGACCTACGTCGACCGCCCAGCTCGGATGACGCATAGATTGGAATACGCGACGAGCGGCAGCATTTGGACCGCTCATACCGGAATGCATGTCGCGGTAGCGTGCGCCAGGAACGGGCATATCAACGGTGAAGACAAGCGTGGTGACGCCCGCAGCCTTTGCGCGCTCTAAAACATTCTTCATGAAGCCGCGATCTTTCAGTACGTAAAGCTGAAACCACATCGGACGTTCAATTGCAGGCGCGACTTCTTCGATTGGGCAAACTGATACTGTCGACATCGTGAAAGGAATGCCTTTATTCGCGGCTGCCTTTGCTGCTTGAACTTCACCGCGGCGGGCGTACATGCCTGTTAATCCGACAGGGGCAAGGGCTATCGGCATCGCAAGCTTTTCGCCGAACAATTCTGTTTCTAAGCTTAAGTCAGACATGTTGTTGAGAACGCGCTGTTTGAGTGCGATTTCCGCTAAGTCTTCCGTATTGCGTCGCAAGGTGTGCTCACCATAAGAGCCGCCGTCGATATAGTGGAAAAGGAACGGAGGGAGTTTAGATTTTGCTGCTGCTCGGTAATCGGTCGATGCGGAAATGATCATAATTTCAGTCCTAATAGGTAATGAGTGACCTTTCTTAGAAGGCTTAATCGAGTGCGCTAAAGGTAGCGTCGTAAAATAAAATGGCGTTAACACCCAGCGTATTGTTATAGCGTCGTTGTAGTGCAAGAACGTCATAACCGCTTTGTCGGGGAACAGGCATTAACGCCAAGTTTGGTTAAGCCAAATGGGTTACCCCATTAAGGCGTCAGTAATTTGTAGGCCGTAGATAACGACTAGGCCAATAATCCCTGTCATAACTAGGTAGTAGAACGTTGGGATAACCGTTTTACGTAGCGTAGCGCCTTCGCGACCAAGCAAGCCTACGGTTGCAGACGCAGCTACCACGTTATGAATAGCAATCATGTTACCGGCTGCAGCGCCTACCGCTTGTAGAGCCACCACGACAGCACTTGAGATCGTTAGGGTTTGCGCAACTTCAAACTGGAATTGGCTGAACATCATGTTTGACACAGTATTAGAGCCAGCAATGAATGCCCCTAGCGCACCAACAGTTGCACTTAACGCTGGGAATGCAGAGCCAACAAGGTCGGCAGCGAAGTTTGCTGTTGTCACAGGCATGCTCGCAAGGTCGGCAGCGTTAACGCCTGAGTTGATAAAGATACGAACCATAGGGATGGTGAACACCAGTACGAAGCCTGCACCAATCAGAGTTTTGCTCGATTCGCCAAAGGCTTTGGCTAGTGGCGCAGCGCTGCGAGATTGAAGCAGTACCGCAACTAGAGCGACGAACACTAAAATTCCGCCAGGTAGGTATAAAGGTTGAATCGCAGTGCTGACGCCCGTTTCACCTAGGATGTTACTAAACGATAGGCTCACACTCTTCAAGAAGCCTTTAAACTCAGGGCTAACACGGCTTGCCACTAACGTAACCGCAAGCAGAACATAAGGTGCCCATGCCATTGCCATACTCATTGGCTTCTTAGGCGCATTGCCTTTGTTGTCATCAAGGTCGATTTTCAGTGAGCCTAACCATTCAGCAGGCCATTTATCTTCACTCTCAAAATCCCATTTAGATTTCGGTACCAAGAAGCCTTTCTTAGCTGCTGTAACCACAATGGCTAAACCGACAAGGCCGCCAATCAATGAAGGGAATTCAGCGCCCAAGAACACGCCTGTTAATGCGTAAGGAACCGTGAAAGCGATACCCGCAAATAGAGCGAATGGCAGAATATCTAAGCCTTCAGTCCAGCTCTTGTTCTTACCAAAGAAGCGAGTCAGCATCATTGCCATTAACACAGGCATTAAAGTACCGACGCAAGCGTGAATCAGCGCGACACTTGACGTAATCTGTTGCAGGTATGCATCCCACGTTGAACCATTCGCAATCAGTGCTTCGCCAATGTTGTGCGTATCTAAACCTTTATTCACACCAACGATAATAGGGGTACCCACGGCACCAAATGACACAGGCGTTGATTGAATCATCATGCCCATAAGTACCGCTGCTAATGCTGGGAAACCAATGGCTACCAATAATGGAGCGGCAATCGCTGCTGGCGTACCAAAGCCTGAGGCGCCTTCAATGAATGATCCAAAGCACCACGCAATAATGATGGCTTGAACACGGCGGTCTGTGGAAATGTCGGTAAAACCATTTCGGATGGTAGAGATCGCTCCGGTGTGTTTTAAAGTGTTTAATAAGAAGATGGCGCCAAACACAATCCAGAGAACTGATACCGTAATGCCTAACCCCTGGAAGATGGAGGCAATCACGCGGGTGGCAGACATGTCCCATGCGACAAGCGCAATGGCTACCGTTAAAGCGAAGGCCACTGGCATGGCTTTCTTGGCTGGCCAATTTAATCCAACCAGTAGTATGGCGGCGATAACTATCGGCGAAAACGCCAATAATGCTAATAATGTTTCACTCATGGGTACTTCCTCGTACATAGGTTCAAACATTCTTGTTTGAAGTGTTCTACACGTTATTGGTTTTGTAGTAATTGCTGAGCTTAAAAGCTGTAGTTGTAATGGGTTTGTTAATTTGGCGTGAATTTACCCCTTTATTTTTTATTGATATAGGGAAATAATGAAAATAATTAATTCCAAAATTGACATAATAAGATGCGTGCAGACGATTTGATCCTGTTTTCACAGGTAGTAGAACTGGGTAGTTTTAGTAAGGTGGCAGAACAAAATAACCTTACAAATTCAGTAGTTAGCAAAAGAATTGCGCGGCTGGAAGAAGAAATAGGCGTGCAGCTATTATATCGAACTACGCGCAAATTGACGTTAACCGAGGCAGGCAAGGCTTTGTTACACGGAGCCAAAAATGTGAAGCTCGCGGCTCAAGAGGCTATGGATGCAGTTTCAGGCTTTGGTGAGAATGTGAGTGGTCATATCAAAATGTCAGTGCCTTCAATCTCGGGTGATCTCATCCTCGCTGATGCTGTTGCTGAGTTCTGTAATATGCACCCTGGGCTTTCCGTGGACATGTCGCTCGATAATCGTTTTGTTGACCTAGTTGAAGACGGTTTTGACCTGGTTATACGAACTGGTTACCTCGAAGATTCAAGTTTAATTGCACGTCATATACTCGACTCACAATGGGTCGTGTGCGCGTCGCCTTCTTATATCGCCAAAAACAGTAAGCCTTTGCATCCCAAAGATTTAGTCGAACATAATTGCCTGCAGTACGCGTACCAAACCACTGGGGCGAGTGAGTGGGAGTTTAAAGGGGGCAAAGAGGGGCAAGGCAACTACATAGTGCGAGTTGCGGGTTCGTTTTCAACAGATAACGCGACAGCCTTAAGAAAGGCAGCGTTAGGTGGGCATGGTGTGGCTTATGTACCACGATGCTTGGTATATCACGATATACGTAATGGTCAGCTGGTGGACATCTTCCCCGAGTTAGTAGGTAAAAAATTAGGGATCTACGCTGTGTATCCATTTACTCGCCAGCCACCGAATAAAATTAAGCTGCTCATTGAACATATACGAACTCGGTACTTAACGATTTCCCATTATTTCTAATCAAGCGCTCGAATGTAGTGCCTGTAAATCGTCGATAGAGTATTTATTGATAGATCGCATAGTTACGATTTGTAGTATTTCTTTGCTTGATTGCGTAACGTTAACTCGTAAGCTGAAGTTGAGAATTACAATCATTTAAATTAAGGATGATGATGCAAGATTTAAACAAAAGCGGATACCCTGAGACTAAAAAGCAGGCAGTAAGCGATAACTATTTTGGTCAGACAATTGAAGACCCTTATCGCTGGTTAGAAGACGATCGCAGCCAAGAAACGGCGCAGTGGGTCGATAGCCAAAATCAGGTGACGTTCGATTATCTAGAACAGATCCCCTTTAGAGCTGAATTGCGTGAACGCATCGCTAAGGCGCAAGATTATAAGAAGAGTTCACAGCCATTTGTACGCGGTGAATATACCTATTTTTACAAGAATGATGGCCTGCAAGATCATAGTGTGTTGTATCGCCAGAAAGGCGAGCAAGAGCCGGAAGTTTTTTTAGATCCCAATACCTTCTCTGAAGATGGAACGACTTCTTTAGATTCGGTTTCCTTTTCTAAAGATTACCGCTTAGTCGCATATTCGATTTCTGAAGGTGGAAGTGACTGGCGTAAGATCTTCGTGATTGATGTGGAGACCAAAGCTCAAATTGAGCCTGTTATCGAAGACGCCAAGTTCACGGGTGTCTCTTGGCTAGGTAGCCGAGGCTTTTACTATTCGAGCTACGATAAGCCTGATGGCAGTGAGTTATCGGCAAGAACCGAACAGCACAAGCTGTATTACCACCAGTTAGGCACAGCGCAGGAAAATGATGTCGTCGTCTTTGGCGAAGAAGAATCGCAGAAGCACCGTTATGTATCGGGATACACTACCGACGACGATGCGTACTTATTCATTCATGGTCAGGAGTCGACATCAGGTAACCGCCTTTTCTACATCGATTTGAACAGTGAAGAACAAGCCTTGGTGACACTGCGTGATAACGTTGATAGCGATACTTACCCAGTGGACAACATTGGCGGTCGTTTTCTTCTTTACACCAACCTAGATGCGCCTAACGGTAAGATTGTCAGTTACTGTTCAGAGTCTAAGCAGTGGGACACCTTGATCCCTGAGCAGCCTCAGCCGTTGAGCATTAGCTCCGGGGGCGGCTACATGTTCGCTCATTACATGGTGGACGTTGTCTCAAAAATCCAGCAGTTTGACTATCAAGGTACTTTTGTTCGAGAGATCGATTTGCCAAGCCAAGGCACCGCTGGTGGGTTAGGAGGCAAGAAAGAGCACACCCAACTTTATTATACGTTTACTAACTACGTGACTCCGCCAATGGTTTTATCCTTGGATGTCGAAACAGGTGAATCTAAGGTTTATCAAGAGTCTGAAGCGCCGTTTGTAGCGGGTGATTACGAATCTAAGCAAGTCTTCTATACCTCAACAGATGGTACTAAAGTTCCTATGCTGATCTCTTATCGCAAAGGGCTCGAGCTGGACGGGAACAACCCTACTATCTTGTACGGCTATGGCGGTTTTAACGTGAGTCTCACTCCTAGTTTTTCGGGTACCGTGGCCAGTTGGCTAGAATTGGGCGGCGTGTTTGCGGTGGCCAACTTACGGGGTGGTGGTGAATATGGAAAGGCATGGCATAAAGCAGGCACACAGCAGCAGAAGCAGAATGTGTTCGATGATTTTATTGCGGCGGCGGAGTATTTGATCGGAGAGCGTTACACCAGCAGTGAAAAATTAGCCATCCGTGGTGGTTCAAATGGCGGTTTATTAGTTGGCGCTTGTATGACGCAAAGGCCAGAGCTATTTAGGGTTGCCTTACCTGCTGTCGGCGTACTAGATATGCTGCGCTACCATACTTTCACTTCAGGGGAAGGTTGGGCATACGACTACGGCACGTCGGAGCAAAGTCAGGATATGTTTGAATACTTGTTAGGGTATTCGCCAGTTCATAATGTGCAAGAAGGTGTAAGCTATCCAGCGACCTTAGTGACCACTGCTGACCATGATGATCGTGTGGTACCTGCACATTCTTATAAGTTCATTTCTGAGCTGCAAGCCAAGCATAATGGTGATTCACCGGTGATGATTAGAATCGACGTGAATGCGGGACATGGTGCCGGTATGCCGCTTAATAAGTCGATTGATTTAACCGCCGATATCTATGCGTTTACCTTGTTCAACATGGGAACCACATCTTTATAGCGCGTTCTAGACCTAGACGCTTAAAACAAAAAGCCCAGCAATTCGCTGGGCTTTTTGTTTTAGTCATTTGCTACTTTAGGCGGAATATTTGTTCCGTCTCTAGTGACGTTAGTGCGCGAACTTGGCGCCAAACGTAATAGAAGATACCTAGCATCATCAGCATGCTCGGAATCGCAATGATTGGGTAGCTATAAAGCGTCATTTTACCGAGTTCCTCATTGAAAGCTGCGGTACCTGCTGGGCTCGTTACAATCCACGTAGCTAGGAAATAGTTCATTGCTGATGAGAAAGCGAATGTGCTAGCAAATAGGTAGTTCGAAGTCATTAAGCAACGTTCAAAGCGCTCTGGGTTACCAGACTGCTTTAGGCGCTCTTCGATCAGCGGCATGTTCATTAGCGTTGGAGTGAAGATAACCTTTTGCATGAAAGGGTAGCGAGTAAATGTTGAACCTAAAACGCCTAGGCCGATTAAGCCTGGAATCAGTGCTTCTTTTAGTGCAAGCCAGCGAGTATCTAGCTCTAATAAGCCAATTCCGCCGGTTAATAATACGCTCACGAAACCTAAAGCGGCGATAAAGTTAAACTTCTTATTGCGGATAAGTTCCATACCGCCGTAGATAATGGGGAACGCTAACGCGACAACCAGAGCTAAGCCTGTCCCTAAATGTTCGTCTCCGCTGAACTTCATTAAAATAAACGAAGGAAGAAAGACGTTAACAATAATTTCGAAAAAAGGATTCGACTTTGTATTTTGCATGGTACTCATAGTTTCTCTGTTGATTGCGCTATGCGGTATTGATTCACGGGGGATTGTTCCCTGCTCGGACAAATATGTAAAGCCCTAACCATTCATCTTGTGTAACGACTTGTGAGGTACGCGAGATATTGTAGAGGTTTGCAGCGTTGAGGTTACCCTACCTTAATTATAATAGAAATGGGCGCTTTTTCGGATGAACAAAAGGTAGAAATAAAGCTGGAGGATAAGGCTTACATTGCTTAGTGAGTGGTGCCAAAGACTTACAATAAAAAATGCCGCATCCATGCGGCATTTTTTGGTCGGCGGCCAAACCGAATTTGCTATATCAACTTCTAGGTCGATAGTTAGTCTGACGATGTTTTTGTGAATTAGTTCAACTTATGCAGCGTTTTCTTTTGGCTCTTCATCCAAATCGAACGATGCATTGATGAGTTTTTTCGTATAGTCATTTTGAGGATTACGGAAAATTTCTTCAGCGCTGCCTTCTTCCATTACCACGCCTTTCTGCATAACAAGTACACGATCCGAAAGTGCTTTCACAACAGAAAGGTCATGGCTGATAAACAGGAAGCCAATGTTGTGTTTAGTTTGAATGTCTTTCAATAAGTCGATCACCGTCAGCTGAACTGAGCGGTCGAGCGCTGAAGTCGGCTCGTCCAATAAGATGAACGAAGGTTCAAGAATTAACGCGCGAGCAATCGCAATTCGTTGTCTCTGACCGCCAGAAAACTCATGTGGGTATCGGTTGATTGAATTTGGCTCTAAGCGCACTTCTTCTAGTGCCACTTTCGCTCGTTGTAGACGCTCTTTTTTGGTTAAGTGCGGTTGGTGAACGGTTAGACCTTCAGTAATGATTTCGCCGACTGTCATACGCGGTGAAAGTGAACCGTACGGGTCTTGGAATACCATCTGTACGTCTTTTTTCAGTTCAAAACGTTCAGTATCCGTCAGTAGGCTGATGTCTCGGCCTTTATATGCAATGCGACCCGTTGATGGCAGCAGGCCAATCAAGGCGCGGCCAAGTGTCGACTTACCCGAACCTGATTCGCCAACAATTCCTAGAGTCTCACCTTGCTTAAGTGTGAGCGAAATGCCTTTTACGGCTTCAAAGTACTCGCATCGGCTTGGAATAAAGTGGCTCTTAGTTAGGAACTTAACGCGAATATCTTCAGCTTGAAGAAGCTCAGGCGCATTCGCTTCAATTGGTTGTTTAGCACCCTTTGGAATAGAGTTAATCAGCATTCGCGTGTAGTCGTGCTGTGGCGCGTGGAAAAGCGCTTGCGTCTGACCTTCTTCAACGAGTTCACCTTTACACATCACTAGCACGCGATCAGCGAAGTGTTTTACCACCCCAAGATCATGGGTGATGAACAAAATCGCCATGCCCATCTTGTTTTGGATTTCTTTGATAAGGTCCAATACTTCTGCTTGAACCGTTACATCTAATGCTGTGGTGGGTTCGTCAGCAATCAGTATATCGGGCTCATTGATCAGCGCCATTGCAATCATGATGCGCTGCAATTGGCCACCAGAAAACTCATGAGGGTATTTGCTATATGCCTGTTGCGGGTTTGGTAAGTGAACCAACTCGAATAGCTCTAAAACACGCGCCTTAGCTTGAGCTTTGCTTACTTTTCGGTGGCACATAATGGCTTCTGCCACTTGAATACCAACGCGTAAATATGGGTTAAGTGAAGTCATTGGTTCTTGAAAGATCATTCCAATGCGATCACCACGAATCGCTTGCATTTCACGCTCAGTCTTTTCAAGAATCGCTTCGCCTTCGAAGTTGATGCTTGACTGCGAATAAATGATGGCGTTGTCTGGTAGTAGACGCATCAACGCGTTTGAAGAAACGGATTTACCTGAACCTGATTCACCAACAATCGCCAAGGTTTCGCCGGCGTTTAGGTCGAAGTTTATATTTTTCACAGCATCGACGATGCCATCGTTAGTAGTAAAACTAACGGATAGATGACGAACTTGTAGAATAGCTTGGTCTGACATTGTACTTCCTTATCAATTTAAGACGTGAGGTGAATGAGGTGCTTCTGGAGTCACTTTCAATTGTGCAAAATGGTGGTGCGCTTTCTGCAATTGTTCTAATTCAATCATCCATTGCGCGCTGCGCTGAGCACTGCAAAATGCAATCAGATGATTCATTAAGTCTTCGCTTTGTTTTTCAAGGAGAGAGTGGGTGCGGTTAATCAAGTCTGTGCTTTCTAACGAGATAAACTGGAGCAACGCATAGGATTGATTAAGCGTATTGAATGCCAGCTGCTGTTGCCCTAGTCGATTGAGAATTTCAGATTGGGCAACGGTTGCGTCGCGCAAACCTGCGAGCAGGCAGGCGAACTGGCAAGGCTTAATGTCATCATTGAACGAGGCTTCTTGGATGTGGTGTGGTAAGTGAATAAGCACATCTTGGTAGAGACGCTGCGCCTCAGGCCAATGACCTTGTTCCATCAACTGTTCCGCTTTTAGGTAGTGCATCCAGCAACGTTCAAGTTCCATTTTCCCATCTCCTATTTATAAGATGGATGGATGTTAATGATATTTATTATCAAATGCAAGTTAATATCATTAGCATTGAGGCAACAAAAGCGGCTGAAAATGTTACAAATCGTATGATATTTGTTCGGTTAGACAGTGGTAAGGCGTAAGTCACTAAAATATAAATGAATTGCATCTACACTTAGTCTAACTATACCCAAAATAATAAAGGATTGAGGAGGCGGCTATGGCGATTCAAAGACTCAATACAAATCAGCTGTATCAAGTAGCAGATCTCGAAAAGCTACCATGCAAGTCGACCAAGGAACTGGCTCCTATTGATGAAATTGTTGGGCAAGAACGCGCACAAAAAGCGGTCGAGTTTGCAATGTCGATTAAGGAAAAGGGGTATAACATTTACGCGATAGGGCGCAATGGTTTGGGGAAACGAACCATGATCTTGCGTTACTTAAATCGTCATCCACATGAAGTCGACCAGTTATTTGACTGGTGTTACGTGGCCAATTTTGAAGACATTCGTACGCCAAAGGTACTTAAGTTGCCTTGTGGTGTGGGGGCTCGCTTAAAGCAAGATATCGATAAGCTCGTGACTAAGCTACTGAAAGCGATGCCACTGGCTTTTGATAACGAAATGTATTTCAGCCGTGCAGACAAATTAAAGAATCAGTTGGCGAGCAAGCAGCAAGTCGCGCTAGAAGGGATTAGCCAAGAAGCGAAGCAAAACGGCGTGAACTTAACACTGACTGCACAAGGCGACTATCAGTTTGTGGCGATGAACGGTGAAGAGCTGCACACCGAAGAAAGCTTCGATGAGCTTACCCCTGAAGAGCAAGATAACTTTGATAAAACCATCGATGCTCTGGAGATCAGTTTACGTTCAATGTCGCGAGAGCTTACTGAACTTGAAGAAACCTATACCGAGAAAATTCAAAAGCTAAATGATGAAGTGACGCTCGATGTGATCACTCATTTCATTAAGCAGTTGAAGAAAGATTACAGCCAATATACTGAAATTAAAAAGTATCTGACTGAGCTGCAAAAAGACATCGTAGAAAACGCTGAGATTTTCTTAGAAGAAAGTAATGAACAAGCGGAGATTGCGACGGCTTCTCTCGATAAAAAGCTGCCACGTCGTTACAAAGTTAACGTACTTGTGAGTCAGAAAACGGAAGAGTTTCCAATCGTTGTCGAGGAAAATCCAAATTATCACTCATTGTTTGGCTACACCGAAACGGCGACTTTCAAAGGTACGGTATTTACTGATTTCTCACTGATCCGTGCTGGTAGCTTACACCGTGCTAATGGCGGCGTGCTGCTTATGGACGCGGTGAAAGTGCTAGAGCAGCCATATGTGTGGGATGGCCTGAAACGAGCGTTACGTTCGCGCCAATTAAGCCTCACTTCACTTGAAAAAGAAGTGACGTTAACTGGTGCAGTTTCACTGGATCCTGAACCAATTCCTCTTGATGTGAAAATCATCCTATTTGGCGATTACCGAACTTATCAATTACTGCAGCATTACGATGCCGAGTTTGCTGAACTCTTCCGTGTCACAGCGGATTTTGAAGATGAAATGAAGCGCTCACCTGACTCTGAAATGCACTATGCGCGGTTCATCTCGAGTATTGTTCATGAGAGCGGGTTATTACACTGTGATCGCAAAGCGATTGGCCGAATTATCGAGCACAGTTCTCGACAGGCGGGTGATCAAAGCAAGCTTTCGCTTCACTCGGCGCATATCGCTAATCTGCTGCGCGAATCGAACTATGTGGCGAAGAGCGCCAAGTCTAATTTGATCCGTTCAAGTCACGTTGAACAAGCGTTGGCTAATCAGCAAATGCGGGTTGGTCGCCTTCAAGATAGCGTGATGGAAACCTTCATCAACGGAACCACTTTGATTCACACTCAAGGTGAAGCGGTTGGTCAAGTTAATGCCTTGTCGGTATTAAGTACCAGTGACCACATGTTTGGAGCGCCAAACCGAATTACCGCAACGACCGCTTATGGTGATGGTGAAGTCATTGATATTGAGCGTAATGTGGACCTAGGTGGCAGCATTCACTCGAAAGGCGTGATGATTCTATCGGCTTATTTGTCATCAGTATTTGGCAAAACAGCGAAAGTCCCCCTCACGACGAACATCACTTTTGAGCAGTCATACGGCGGGGTTGATGGAGACAGCGCCAGTATGGCGGAGTTCTGTGCTGTGGTGTCTGCATTCTCTAAGCAGCCAAACCGACAAGATATTGCAATCACAGGCTCGATGAATCAGTTCGGTGAATCGCAACCAATTGGTGGCGTGAACGAAAAAATTGAAGGCTTCTTTGATGTCTGTGAAATTAAAGGGCGTACTGAAGAGCAAGGCGTGATCATTCCTCGTTCTAATGTACACAACCTGATGCTAAGGCCAGATATCGTTAAAGCGGTGGAAAAAGGTGAGTTCCACATTTGGGCTATCGACCACGTAACTGAAGCAATCGAATTGTTTACTGGCAAAGCGGCTGGTGAGGCCAGCGATGAAGGGAGCTATCCAATAGATACGATCTTCGGTATTGCTCAAGCTAAGTTAAACGCCTTACGTAAGTAACGCTTCCAGAAATTACCCCCTCTAATCAACCGTCATGAGCGCGAGCCCATGGCGGTTTTTGTTTATGAGCATCGTGTTTGTATGGCTTGTGCTCTAAAAACACAGCTACCTGATCAATCAGGTTGTTATCTAAATGATTGATTATCCTGATAAATCAATATTTCCAATATATTTATAAATCTAATTGCTTGACAAAAGACCAGTGGTCTCTTAATTTATAAATAAGAGACCACTGGACACTTATTGTTATGAATTGGAAAAGAGCAACAACTGACGAAAAAAAGATCGAAAGAAAAGAAGCCATTTGTCAGGCAGCATTTCTTCTTTTTAAGCAGAATGGTTACGACAAAGTGAGCTTCAACAATATTGCTGCCGAGGCAGGGTTCACTAAGTCGAACATGTACCGCTACTTCAGTTCTCGTGAAGAGATATTCCTGAACATTTTCTCTGAGCTTTTCGAACGTTGGCTTGATGACTGCTGCAAACGACTTCGGGCATTAGAGCAGGGCGCCGAGCCAAGCCAATATGCCGATACTTATGTTCAGTCTCTGCTAGCACATCGTCAGTTTTTGGACTTAACGCCAATCCTATTTACTTCGCTAGAAAGCAATAGCTCTTATGAACAACTCGTAGAGTTCAAACGATTGGCAAAAGGCTTGCTGTTTAAACTAGCAATGGAAATAGGGCGAATTTATCCAGAAATGGACATGGAAAAGGCATTCAAGTTACTGAACTTGAGCCATGCTGCAACATCGAGTGGATGGGCTGCAGCTTCCGACAATGCGGCGCTCAACAAGCTATATGAGCAAGAAGAATTTCAAGAATTAAAGCCGGGCTTTGAGCGAGATTTGTCATCGGCGATCGAAATATTTATTCGTGGAATACAAGCAAGTTAACGCGAATGGAAGTGGCTGCTAACTAAGTAGGGTGGCTGTAATATCAAATGAACATAAGGTAAATATCATGGCTCATCATACTGAAAAGGCTATTATTGTGAACGTTTCTGCTGAGAAGGTTTGGCAGGTAATGGAAGATTTTAGCAGCGTAGAGAAATTCGCCACGACCATAAAAAGCTCACCGATTGTCAGTGACATTCAATCTGGGGTTGGTGCTAAGCGACGATGCACATTCCAAGATGGCTCAAGCTTGGTAGAAGAGATCACCGAGTATCAGCCAGGGCAAGGTTTCACTATGGAACTGTCGGAGCACTCGTTGCCACTAAAAAGTATGGTGGCTGAAATGCGAGTAACAGCGATTGATGAACATCGTAGTGAAATATACATGTCGTCGGATTTTGTAGTGAAAAGTGGTCCGTTAGGTTGGGTGGTGGGGCACTTTATCATGCGAAACGTCATGAAGGGAGTGTTCAAAAAAGTGATGAGCGGATTAGCGTACTACAGTGCAACAGGTAAAGTGGTCGGCGAAAAACTTCCTACGAATCAAGAACTAGAACCAATTCTATCTCATTAATGGACGTAGTCTAAGTGAGGTTAGGGCATCAAACGAGTAGCCATACGTACTGAATCTAGGTCTATGGCTCTTGTTTCTTTTGTCATACCAACGAGTGATTTTCGTCGCTGACTAATCGTCGGCACCACATTTAGCACATTTGTCGTAGGTTCGTTCGCCTTCACTGATGACGATATAATCACCAACGCATTGTTCACATAGTGCCAGTTTTGGGTATGCGTCTTTTTGCTTTTTTGAAGTGGTGACGGCTTCGGTAATGTAATGTTTTCTCATGATGCTCTTCGGCGGTTCAAATATAGAGTCGAAATATCGGTGTGAAATCAACGGATACAAACTGCTGGAATGTGGGGGAAATTCGGTTAGCGGTGTCGCTAGGGAATAAGCACATAACGTCAGAAAATTCTCACGCTATGTGCATGTCTTAAAAGGTGTGAAGCGGCTTAAACGTAGTAAGCTTCCACTGTGCCTTTAAGAGTAATTAGGATTGGTTGACCGCGACGATCCAGTGCTTTAGGAGATGGGATTTTTACCCAACCTTCGCTGATGCAGTACTCTTCAACATCAGTACGCTCTTTGCCGTTTAGGCGAATACCGATTTGGTGCTCGAAGCACTCAGCCACGTGGTGTGGGCTGCGAGGGTTGCCTGCAAGACGGTCTGGTAAAGCTGGTTGTGATTTGTTATCAGTCATGTCGATGTCTGTCTATAGTAAAAAAAGTGCGCCATTGTAGACAATATAAGGGTAGTGCTCAAGATGAGACGCTTTAAATACTCCAAATCTTCACTATAAAACAAACCTATGTTCACTGAGGTCAAAGCTTAATTTTTCGGTGATCTCTTTTGACTGATCTAAACATTTCTCATCAAATTGGACACCGTATTTCCAGTACTGGCTCGACAGCTTTTTATTCTTGATCACACCTGTGAGTATCGGGCTCTCTTCTGATTCATCGCTGTCTAAAATCTTCAGTTCAATGACATTGCCAACATTGTATTCATTGACCGCGCGGTCGGTGACCACTTGGCAACCTGACTCGGAAATATCTCTTACTTCACACAGGTATTTTTGTTTATCAGGTGCCAAAATACCGGACAAAGTAATCTCTAATCGAGCTTCGGAGCGTAGCCCTTGCTTCACTTGCGTAGCTGTAGGCAGAGAGATGAAGACAATGCAGTGTGGCCCCGCTTGAACCACGTATTCAATCTTACTTTTGAAGTAGATTCTGGCGCCTTCGCCTTTTTGGGAAATGGCACAAGCTTTAATGGGATAGCCTCGCTGAAAGAACAAAGCAAAGTCTTGTGGGCTGACGTCTGGCTTTTCTAGTACCAGTAAGTTTTTGGAGTGAATGCCCATGAACTTAGAGCGGCAGCGTAATGTGTTTCCCGTAGGCGTCGCGACATTAAAGGCAAACTCACTTAATGGCGACACATGAAGAAAAGCATCTTCACCGTAGATGATACTACCTACGTCTGGAGAGGTTGCTTCGTGATTGCTATCCAATTGGATGGATGGATTCGATTGAGGGTTAGGGGCGCTGTTCATAAAAGTCACTTCCACTAATTCTATATAAGACTTGAGTTGCATAAAGTATTTATAGAATAAGTTGCATAAATGGCAAGCGAAAATTCTTGCTGAAGTGATCTCTTCTAAAGTTTAAAAATAAAAAAGTCAGTAGCGATTGGTATTTAAACGATATTGAGATCAATAGCCTAATGGAAAGCCATGAAGATTAATGACGAAATCTCAGCTTCGTACCATCAAATTTTAATTTGCCGAGTAAGCTCTTAGCGCTGGCTTTACCAAGCTGATCAAACTCTACACCGTATCGAGCGTAATGAGTCGATTTTTGTAGGTTACACACAATACCGTGTAGTGGTGCAATTAACGGGGTTCGTTGGCTTTCTGGCACAATTTCAATGGTGATTTGATCGCCGACTTGAATCGGGCGAGTGGTAGGGGAAGTGACAAAACGACAGCCGCTCTTTGAGATATCTCTGACTTCACATTCTGTTCTTCGACTGTTTACTAACACTTTTCCGCCTAGGTTTACTTCGTAGCGGATTTCTTTGCGTAATTGGGTGACCTGCATAGTGCTTGGAATGCTGATGACCAACAACGGAAAAGGTTCTGAGAGTTTATGTTGAATCTGGCTTCGAAAGTGAATTAGTGCGCCTTCACCGCGATGAGATAAGGCACGCACCGTCATGATGAAGCCTTCTTGGAAAAAATAGGCAAGATCATCAACAGACACTTGTGGGACTTCAACTAAAATACAGTTATTACTATGGCTACCAATAAAGCGTGTTGTGGCTAAAAATTTAGTACCTACTGGCGTGGTGACGTTTAACGTGAGTTCACTACCATGCTCCACCATAGCCAATGCATCGGTACTGTTAAGTGTCGAGACAGTTTGGTTGCGGGATTCTTGAAGAGCTGTATTATTTTTGACGAGCTTCTTCATCGGTAGGTTCATTGCGGCATGTCTCCATGATGGCGTTGAACGCCACTAATGCGGTTTATGTATTGTTGAATGTCGGTGATGCAAGACAGATATGCATCTGAATAGATTTTATGGGCACGCTGCCCATACTGCAAACCTTTGTTATTCAATCAGGGCAAAATAGAGCGCAAAGTCATGAATTTAGTGAACTGGAACAAAGAATTAGACCAATTTTCGGTCCATTTAGAAGGCGAACACTACGCGATCGTCAAATATAAGCGCCAAGATAAGGTATTACACATCACTTCGACTCGTGTGCCAGACCAGGTACAAGGTAAAGGTTATGGCAAAGTAATGATGGAAGCTGTTCTCCCTATTATCGAGAAAGAAGGCTTCACAATCGTTCCTGTTTGCAGTTATGTCGTGCATTTCTTGAACCGCTCGACACAGTGGTCGCATTTATTGGCTGATAAGGGTGAATGAGTGAAACCTATCTATTTGGATATCGCTGCTCGCTTAGGAAGAACTGAGCCACATACAGCCGAAGTGATTCAGCCACTTTGGGGAAAATACGGTGAGCTGGTTCGGCTTCATTTTAGTAATCAAACGAGTTTGATTGTTAAGCATGTGTGTTTACCGGAACGCTCTCAGCACCCTAAAGGCTGGAATACTAAGCTTTCGCATCAACGCAAGGTGCACTCGTATCAGGTCGAGACTGCTTGGTATCACGACTACACGCAAATCATTGACGAGCAATGCAGAACGCCACAGGGAATCTTGTGTGAGCAATCGTCGGGTGAGTGGCTCATCGTGATGGAAGATTTAGCTCAAGCGGGGTATTCGCAAGTAGTGGAAAGTGCAGATCGCCTGCATCTCGATAGTTGCTTAAGTTGGTTAGCGAACTTTCATGCTAAGCATATTGGAAGTCATGGTGAGCGTTTGTGGGAATCTGGCACCTATTGGCATTTAGAAACTCGCCCTGACGAACTTGCGGCGATGTCTGATAAAACGCTGCAAGCTAAAGCCACAACAATTAATCAAATGTTGAACGCGACACCTTTTCAAACCTTAGTTCATGGGGATGCTAAGTTAGCTAACTTCTGTTTTTCCTTAGATGGAAAGCAAGCGGCAGCAGTCGATTTTCAATATGTTGGACGTGGCTGCGCGATGAAAGATGTGGCGTTATTTATGAGCAGTGCCGTGTTGCCTGAAGATTGTTTGGAGATGGAAGCATGGATACTGGATAGGTATTTTACTCACCTCGAAAAAGCGATCGCGCGTTACCAGCCTAATTTATCGTTTACTGAAATTGAGCAGGCGTGGCGTCCAATGTTCTATGTCGCTTGGGCTGACTTTCATCGCTTTGTAAAAGGCTGGAGCCCAGAACATTGGAAAATTAACGATTATACCGAGCAGTTGACTCGCTCTGTTGTGGCTGAATTGGAGTAACTCTTGGTAAAGAAGAAAGCTGATCGGTTCAGCTTTCTTTTCACTTTTTCTGTCTATGACTGGTTTGGATTAAGGCGAGCCATGTAGTAAGTGTTGGAATATTGACCATCACGGAATGAAGCGTCTTTGGCTTCACCTTCTATCTCAAACCCAAATTTTTTGTATAGCGCAATCGCGACTTCGTTATCGGTATTCACTTCAAGTTGAATTCTTCGAATATTCAGCCATTTGTCGGCTAATTCAATCACGGTTTCTATCAGCTTGTTTCCAATTCCTAGTCCGTGGTATTTATCGTGTACCCCTAACCCTAACGTAGCAGTGTGTTGAATACGCGGCCGCTGTGCATGTTGAAAACCTATATTCCCGACAACCTTTCCGTCGACTTCAGCGACGTAGCTGTACACGCCCGCAGGCATGTTAGTTAGGCGATCTTGCCACATGGTTTCAGGAGAATTTGGGAGTTGTAAGGTCTCACGCACGGCTTGAGGTTGTGTGTAAATCTCGCACAAGCTTTGTGTATCGGAGACTTTGGTTGGACGAATAATTATTTCCATATTTTTACTCCCAGATAGATGAATGGTTTGCTCATTTTTAAGCTAACCTTATGATTGATATAACCTTATTTTAATAATGAGTGCAAGGTTAATCAGTTGTTAATTGTTATGAAACAGGAGTATGATGGTCAATTAAGGCAAAGGACATACCGATCATGACTGCACCCTCCGCGAGCTGGAAAACCCCGCAAAACTTCTTATTACTGATCTCGATTATTGTGCCCATCGCTTTTTCAAGCTGGATGGCGCTACTGAACAATTTTGTGATTGAAAAGGCAAACTTTGATGGCGCTGACATCGGTCTGCTGCAAAGTGTACGTGAGATACCTGGTTTTCTCGCATTTACTGCCGTGTTTGTTCTGTTGTTTATCCGAGAGCAACGCTTCATGTTGCTCTCGCTTGCCATGCTTACTTTAGGCACTGCGATTACCGGCTTTTTCCCTTCGCTAACTGGGTTATTGCTGACCACGGTTTTGATGTCAGTCGGCTTTCACTATTTTGAAACGTTGAAGCAGTCGCTGTCTTTGCAATGGTTAAGCAAAGAAGAAGCGCCAGAAATGCTGGGTAAACTCATTTCAGTAGGGGCGCTGGCATCGTTAATTACTTACGGCGCATTATGGGTGATGTTAGAACAGTTCAAGCTTGATTTTGTTTGGGTATACAGTATTGCTGGTGGCATCGGTTTTATACTGGTTTTAGTCATGGCGTTTACCTTTCCTGAATTCAAAACAGAAACCCCACAAAATAAGCATCTTGTGGTGCGTAAACGCTATTGGCTGTACTACGCACTGACCTTTATGAGTGGGGCTAGAAGACAAATATTTACCGTGTTTGCGGGCTTCTTAATGGTCGAAAAATTTGGGTACTCGGCGGCCGATATTACGTTATTGTTCCTCGTTAATTACTTGTTTAACTTCTTGTTTGCCAAGCGAATTGGTAAGTTCATTGGAGTGGTTGGTGAGCGCAAAGCGCTAATGTTTGAGTACATAGGTTTGATTGGTGTGTTTGTCGGCTATGGGCTAGTTCAAAGCGCGGAATGGGCCGCAGCGCTCTATATTATCGATCACTTGTTCTTTGCATTGGCGCTAGCGATAAAAACTTATTTTCAAAAAATTGCCGATCCGGCAGATATGGCCTCAACGGCTGGGGTGTCTTTTACTATTAACCACATAGCAGCAGTTGTGATACCCGTGACGTTTGGTGTGATTTGGTTAAGTTCTCCAGCCACAGTATTTTATATTGGCGCGGCTATGGCTGCCGTCTCTTTGCTGCTGTCTCTGAATATTCCCAAAATTCCACAAGAAGGGAATGAAGTGCGCGTATTTAGCTGGCGATAAGCGATAGCTAAACTCAGTTACGATGATTTGCTTGAAAGGAAAGCCGCGACGTTAAGTCAGCGGCTTTTTTTGTGGAACTGTTTTGTTCGAGTGTATGAGCCTCGTGGCAAGATAGTCTTAATTTATATAAAACCACGCTCACTGTGACATGTATCAATTTGTTGTATTCATTATTTGAAGTTATATAAAATTTAAATAATATTCTGGATCTCTTATAAGTATCTCGAATTTTCTACCTTCCTTATGAATGGTTACATAGAATTCTGCTTTGTGTGAAGGCTAAAATTAGATATGTTCAAAAACTGCTACATCTTATCGCTATCACTACTTATATTTGTCATTGTGGCTATATATGTAGCATTTTCAAATACTCTATATCTCTCTCCCATTAGTAATGCAGCTCGAATAGAGGGTAATAGCCGCAATAGCGTGTCCAAAGTGATACTAAGTGAAGAGGCCAGTTTTCCTTCTCCCGCAATCCAACTTCAGCAATTGCTTGCCCATGGCTTAATTGAAGCACAGAAGGCTCAAGTCCCTTTAATTCGTGGAGATCTTGCCGACTTCTCTCAAAGTAACATCCAACAACAATTTGACGCTCCAGTAGAGCTAGAACACCTTCAACAAAGACTGAAAAAGCTGAAATCGTTGAATCAGTAACTATCTAAATCGTCAAAGTAATCGTTATCCAAATTATAAATATACCCACAGTGGCTTAAATGAAATCAAATCGTCTTATTCATACCTATTACGTCTACGTCGTTTCAATCTTGATAACCGTATTCTCCCATTCGGCTTCTTCTTTCACCTCGGAAGTTGGCAAAGTGATCGAATTATCGGGTAACTTTTCTGCATCGGGTGGCCAGGCGGTATATTCGTTACCCTTGGCTGTTCCTGCAGGTAGAGCAGGCTTACAGCCTAATCTAAGCTTGGAATATCGCAGTAATTCCGGAAACAGCACGCTTGGCATGGGCTGGGATTTAGGTGGATTGTCTTCGATTTCTCGTTGTGGAAAAAACCTAAATAAAGATGGTCGATGGGGGGGCGTTCGCTTTAATGAAGATGATCGCTATTGCTTAGATGGTCAGCGCTTGATAGCGGTCTCTGGACGTGATGGAGAACACTTAACTGAGTATCGTTCTGAAAAAAATGGCTATGCAAAAATAGTGTCATTTGGCCGTTCAGGCAATGGGCCTCAACATTTTAAAATTTGGTATAAAGATGGGTCTGTATATGAGTATGGCGTAACTGAGGATTCACGAGTAGAACTGCCAGGCCAAGAACATGCTTACAAGTGGTCACTCAATAAAATTACCGACACTAGCCAAAACAATCATGTTGAGTACAGTTACCTAGAAAATAACAGTGAGGGAACTCATCTAGTTGATAATATTAGCTATGTTGGCGGTAAAGTAGGTTTTGAATATGAAGAAAGAAATGACAGCGTTTCTCAGTATTTATTCGGTAGCTTATTAAAACGGAAGGTCCGCCTAAAGTCATTGACGGCTTATGATGCTAATCATGACCCTATTGGTCGTTATAACCTTACATATAGCTACTCTGACCTTTCATTTAGAAGTCTTTTAAATACCGTCGATTACTGCGTTAATGGAAAGTGTAGCACTGAAGTTAATTTTTCATGGAATAGTAGTCAGTTAGAGTCTAGGAAGTCTTCGGCTCTGGCTTTTCAGGATGTCAGTTTTTTCGACACTAACCGAGACGGACACCTAGAAGCTTACGGACTAACTCAAAATTCGCCAAGCCCCATTTGTGCTCGACCTACCCCAAAGAATCCAACTGGTATCGCTAGAGGGCTTAAAGGTGAGACTGTTAGAAATACCGCTGTTTATGCCCTAGCTGGGAGTTTGGACTCTCCGAGTTTGGTTGCTCGGAAGCATTATTATAGTAAAGGAGAATGGTGTGGAGAGTATGGTTCCCAAAATCGTGAGCGTTCAAAATATAATTACTACCTTAAAAACGACAAGCAGCTCAAAACATATTCTCCAAATAATAACGGTGTACTAGCAACTGATTTCTCTGAACGAGTAGCTGGTGATTTAAATGGTGATGGAAAAGATACTCTCTTTTCTTCCCCTAAAGGTAAATCTTTCCCTGTGTCAGGTGTCGTTGATATTGATGGTGATGGTAAAGATGATTACTACGTAAAGTATCGTTCAGATTTGCTTTTTTATCTATCAAGCCGTTCGTATAGAACTTATCTATTTCGTAGTGACGGTAGTAGGTGGCAACCTACACATTATTTCCTAGCCGATATAAATGGTGATGGTTATATGGATTTGGTTGGAGCTGGTGGTCATCAGCGCCAGGTTCGAGTTTACTTATTTAACGGGCTTAGCTTTATTCATCATTATACTTCTGGTCGGGTGAATAGTGAATTCAAAAGCATGAAGGCCATAGATATTAACTCCGATGGTTATCCTGAAATTTATGTAAATGGCCGCTTTTACAAAAACAACTCTGGCACGATTGATTTTAAGAAAACTGTAGGCTCAAATATTTCTAATGTTGAGAAATTAGTTGATCACAACTCGGATGGTGTTGTTGACATCGTGCGCAGACATAATAATAAGCTCTATTTGTTGACTTCAAGCGCATATCCGGCGGATAAGATTTCAAAGTTTAAAGAGTTTGCGGTTGAGTATCGAGTTAATTACAAAGTAGCAGCGGACACTAGTGTTCACACACAGAAGCGCTATTACAATTTTCCTTACGTCAATTCAACACCCACACTTTACCTTGTTTCTAGTGTAATCAAACAGCCTAAGGGTTACGACGAGACAACCTATTCCTATCATTATGAAGGAGCGAAATCTCACTACTTGGGAGGGGGGTTCCTTGGGTTTGAAAAAGTTATTGAAACTGAAAGCGCAGAAGTGGTCACTCGTACTGAAACCACGTTCGAGCAACTGGATGTGATTCAAGCTGGTGAACCAACACAGGTGTCAGTGTATAAGAATGATCGTTTGGTATCAGATACAACATATAGTTATGTGAAAAAAGTATCTGCTGCAGCCCAGAACAACTTGCCTAATCAAGAGCCTAGCGCAGCGTATTATCAATTATACGCGAATAAAATAGTGAAGAAAAAGTATGGGCTGAACGGCGATGCGGTTGAACGACAAGAAGTTATTACGCGCTCAATCGATCGCTTTGGCAACTTAGTCAGTGAAAAGTCCGAGCTATCTAGTGAGGTCGAAGGTGCTGGCCTGTTTACTAGCGAAACCAAGTACCAGTATTTGTTTGCACAGGCGAATCAAGAGCTTGTTACATCCGCGGAGAACTCAGAGCTGGATCAGCCAGTTGGAAGTCACTACTGGAAAGTGGCTGCCGTTTCTAGCTCAACCTCTACCTTGGTTGATCATACTACCACTCTCAAGCGAACCATCGCTAATCAATATGATTACGACAGCCGTGGATTTTTGCTCTCAGATAGAACGACTAGCTCTGATTACGAAACAAGCAGCGATATAGCATTCGATGGGAAGTTTACTGTGGCTCGTTATAGCTATGATGAGTGGGGTAACGTCATCAGCTACAGTATTGAAGGTTCTGACTTAACTAAGCGAACCACCAGGACGGAGTATGACGCACAGGGTTTATTTTCCACAGCGACGATTAATCCGCTTGGCCACCGGACATTGACCCGATTTGATGCTCAGGGCCAATTGCAAGAGGCTGTGAGCCAGCTAAAAGGGCGTACTACTCATTATAACTATGACAGTTTTGGACGAATCGCAACAGAAACTTGGCCTGGAACAGGTAATGTCAATCACACCAAATATGGTTTAGGTAGCGAGTGTGAAAACGCTGTAGTGCAAACAGTCAGTTGTGTGATGACGTCGCCGGCTTCTGGTGGAAAAATGGTCACACACTTTGATTATGCCGGACGAGAAATCCGTAAACTGCACACTGGCTTCAGTGGTCAGTTAGTAGTTGTCGACACTCGTTGGGACCGCAATGGTCGTAAAGTGAGTGTCACCAGGCCACAGTTCCTTTCGAAAAAAGCACTAGCCCCAATGGTCACGTTTACTTATGACGAGTTAAACCGTGAGTTAACTAAACAGGAACCTGCGAATAACGGTGGTAAGGCTACTTTTACCACTCGATATCAGGGGTATTTAACATCGGTCACTGATGCCCGAGGGTTTGAACACAGTACCTTAGTTAACCTTATGGGACATATTCTACGTAAAAATGAACCAGATAATGCTTACCAAATATACCAGTACTATCCAGATGGTAAGTTGCGTTCAAGCACCGATTCTTCTGGCAATACCACACAAATTCGTTATGACAACTTAGGGCACCGTAGTTCGCTTGATGATCCGGATATGGGCGAATGGCGCTATACCTACAACGCGGCTGGAGAATTGACTTACAAGCGTGATGCTAAAGGTACGGTCACAACGATTGAATACGATAAGCTTGGCCGTAAGGTGAAGCAAACAGAAGGAAGTAAGGTCTCCACTTGGCGTTACGATGAGCGGGGTGCATTAGGCACACTATCTGGTTTTTCAGGTAATGGTAGTGAAACTGATTATTATTACAACGGCGCAGGCTTAACCGAAGAAATGGTGGTTAAGGTCGGAGAGGAAAAGTTCAGCACCCACTATTTCTATGATCAGTTTGAAAGGGTTTCCAGAGAACTCAGGCCAAATGGTATGGATACGACGTTAGCTGGTGCGGCTAAGTTACTTAGTAACAGCAACGGCGGCGAGCGCTTGGCTGTCGAATATGTATATAACCCGCATGGTTATCTAGCGGGGGTTCGTAGCCCGAAAAGCTACGCAGATGAAGTATTCACCAGTGCCCGTTTCCGCGACGACATTAGACAGCTTCTGAACGAAGCAATCACTCAGGCAAGCATCTATCTCACTAAAGCAGAACGTTATGCTACTCAGGAAAGTTTCTTCACTACGACTGCTGAGGAATACAGCAGAAAAACTGTAAACATTCACACTCTGGATGCGTCTTCACAAGCAATGTTAGGAGACGGCTATCGCTATCAGCAGTGGTGTAATGCGCAAGGTGAATGTTACTTACGCCCGTCGACTTGGATGATACTGCCTAGCGCAGTGTCGATCCCGATCAAAGTTACTTTAAAAGGGGCGATCTATCGTCTAACAACGAGTTTGGCTAGCTCTCAGCCAGGTATTCGTCACTTTGATGCTAGTGTATACACTGTACCAATTTCTGAGTTTGACTCTCAGGAGCTGATAGAGTCGCATGATTTTTTATTGGCAGATTACGACAGTAATGGCCAAAAAGACTTGATGAGTAATGATGATATCTATGTTGCACAGGCCGATAGTGGGACACGGGAAGAGTTACTATTTACGGCTGGCGATTTGTCAGATGCGGCCACGATCGCGAACACTCGCTACAAGTTCTATTCGGACTTAGCGGGGCAACTGATCAGTTTGTCTGAGAAAGTCGCAGAGCTGAGCGGACTGTATTGTGAATACGCCAACCAGTTAGGGGGGCGCCAGTTAGATGTATCCTTACGCAGTGACTGCGAGAACACCCAGCAAACTAGCCAAGCCGATCATCTTAACCTGATTTTGACCCAGTCTGAGATGGAAGCGTCGCTGGATAACCCGGCTTACACTTATTATTGGCAGCGCCGTGAAACGGATGCCTATGACCATACATTGTCAGAAACGCTAGGTAATGGCCTAGTGAACACCTATAGCCATGATGTCAATACAGGTAGACCGAATTATATTACTACCCATAAAGCGAATGTGCTCTTTGACCTGCGGCTCCCAGCGAGCACTAGCCAAGGGCGCAATATCCGCTTTGTTCAGTATCGCTATGATAATCACAATAACGTGACTTATCGATACGATGAGCAACTTGGGATTAGCGATACGTGGACGTACGACGGTTTAGACCGCGTTACCAACAATACCATCAGTTTAGTGAATAAAGCCCAGCATGGTGTGGATAACCCAGACTTAGCTGGGCCGTTTAATTACCGTTATGACAGCTTAGGCAATATAATTCATAAGTCTGATATTGGGGACTACCATTACAGTGGCCAGCAGGCAGGGCCACATGCTGTGACAAAATCCAATGGGCTGAATTACCAGTATGACGAAAACGGTAACATGTTACGTGCATGGGCTGATGGCAAGTCGACCAATGAGCGAGAGCTGGAATGGACGGAGTTCAATAAGCCGAACAAGATTACCCGTAACGGTAAAGCGGTCGAATTTTTCTATGACGCTAACCACAACCGTTATTTGAAGAAAAACAGCGATGGTATTGAAACCTTTTATTTCGGTAAACGCTATGAGCGAGTTAAGGACACTAATACTGGTATCGTTCAACATAAGCACTTTATCTATGCTGATGGAAAGTTGATCGCGCTGAATACTCAAACTAAAGATTCACAAGATGAGTTGCAGGACAAACAAGTTCGCTATCTTCACTACGATGCGCTGAACTCAGTTGACATGATCACGGATGGTTATGGTTTAGTGGTTGAACGTCGTAGTTACGATACTTGGGGTAAACAGCGTAAGGTTTCCTGGGCGGATAAAGGGCCACTGGACGTGGTGCAAAATGCCATTACCAATCGCGGCTACACAGGTCATGAACAAATCACTGAAGTTGGTTTAGTACATATGAATGGCCGGGTTTATGATCAAGAACTGAGTCGATTTATTAGCCCGGACCCTATAGTACAAGCTCCTTATATAACGGACAGCTTTAGCCGGTATACCTATGTGTGGAATAACCCTTTAAAATATGCCGATCCTACCGGGTTTCGACTCATTGAAAATGACCCTAATGGGCGCTATCGAGATCCAAACGGAGGTCTTCATGACCCTCGTGATAGAAGGTCAGATAATGGCCATGATCCTGGCATAAGTGGTGGCAATTCAAATGCAAACTCTGCTGACTATACAGTAACGGTTATCGGAGTAAGGCCTCCAGTAGCTCCAGACTTTGGTAGTGATCATGGTCCGTCGGTGGAGAGCCCTGGTTTTTCTTTCATAGGATATAGAAATAATATACCGACCTATCGGAAAATAGCTGTTGACTATACTGATATATTAAGGTCTCATTTCGATGATACGGCTACGGTATATGGGCTAGCTGGACTGGCTTACCATGGTGCAAGTGCTGCTGATATCGAATCTGCCGCAAATAGTTTAAACGCTAATGCGATACAGGTTTCCGCAGCAATGAAAACTGCAATGGTTATGTCTGCAATTGGCAAGAAAGGGACACGAGTTACAAAGAGGGGAGGCTTCCACGAAGTCTTAACCGACGCTCCAATCAGCGGAACCACACGAAGTGCTCACCGTAATTCTGCTAATAAAGCGCTCGCTAATGCGTTAGAAAACGATTCTAGCTTTGCTAAAGGAATGAACAACCTTCTTGATAAGGATATTCTCCAGCACATGAAGTCTGGTAAAAGTGGGCTGAAAAATCCTCCAGGTACTGAATGGCATCACCCAAAAGGTAATCCGGGATCGATGCAATTATTGCGTAAAGAAGTACACCGAGATAAGAGCCTTCAAAATGTATTACATAAAGATGGTACTGGCGGTTTTGCTGACCATTTCTAATTGAATGATATTATGGATCTACAAAATATACGTAAAAAATCATTGATCAGTGCAGAAAAGCTGGGTTATGAGATAAACACAGCTTTGCCACTGTTTGATGATGACATTAAGTTGCGACCACAAGAAGAAATTGTAGGGCGTAGTTTAGCCCTTTTTGCTGTTGTTGCTTGTTCTTATGGTTTTGATAAGCCTTCAGCCATCCAATGGATGGCGCGGGAAGGTGTTATAGATTATCTGAGTGATTCAGAAAGGAGCTTTCTTAATAATGATGAAGGAGATATTTCATTCTTTCAATCACAGGTAGAGGGATTAAATGCTTTTGCTTGGGCATTGGGTTTTGTTAAATCTATGCCTTTTGATTCTATCTGCGACAATACTTTGATTAAGCGTTTCCCAGATATTAAAAACGATAAAAGTTCTTCTGAATACAAAGCGCAATCCGCAGCTCGTTCTATCGCTCAAATCCTATCAGCTTGTGATTTGGCCTATTGCCTTCATTGGGCGATAGTTAATCAAGATTTACACGGTGGCGTAGGTCGCCATGTAATTATCGAAAGGCGTAGGGCTTTAGAGTGGATGTTATATACTGATGACTGGGATGAAATAAGCCTAGATACCTAAGCTGAAGCCCATATCATGCGGGCATTTTTGTGGTTCACTGTATCTAATATCTCCATCATAAACTGCTGCTTTGCTCTTGGTCGCTACCTTACCTGCTCGATCTGCTGTCGCAGCTTCGACGCAGGTCCGTGTTTATTACTTCCCTTAGCCGCCAATGCCGACAGTCAAATTGCCCTGTGCCAGGTCATTGATTCCTATAATGGAGCCTTCAAGTAATCGAAGGAAGTTCAGGAATACCTGCACTCGCGAGGGTTCGAGCATCTTGAACTGATTGAGTGTTTTAAACTGGACTATTGCCTGCCGGAAAACAACTGTAAAGTCGGTGCCGAGTTGCGCGGCAAACTTTGGGATATCGGTATTTTGCATTTCTTTGACCATGAGCACTTTAACTGCTCTTTAGCGGTGCTGGTAATGGATGAAAATGGCATTATTAGAGAAAGTTATTGGGGGAACGGGGGAATGTAACGTAAAGCCTACGATCGAGGCTTTTTTTAGTTATATGTATTTAAATTCAGGTAATAGAAGGTGTAGCAACAACTGATAATGAAAAAATCTTTGGTACAGTTTTGAAAATCGGGCCTTCCTAAATGAACTTTGCTAGAAAGGCCTATCTTAGAGTTTGTACTAATCACTCAGGATAGTAATCCCCCATAGATTTAGTCCGAATGTTGAATGGCAGCTTCCTCCTAGCATTATATTGACTTTCTTGTTCTGGGCTTGTGCAGCTAGAGCTAAAGACAGCATTGAGTCGACAAGAGTGTAATTATTCCCAGTATTTGTTGCCCAGCCCATTGTATTGTTTAGATTGCAGGTGGTGTCTAAATCTTCATTGAATTCAATCGCAACGCGATGAATACCATCAATATTTCGTGTCACGCTCTTTACTGTATACGGGCCAGACCAAGAGTATCCTTTTGGAGCATGGACCTCAGCTGAGGCGCCAAAAGATAATAATAGCCCTAAGGTACAACCGAATAATTTTCTCATTTGAAACTCGTATTAAAATAATTTTAGTTACTTCTCGGCAAGCTAATCAACGGCAGAATGGATTAATAAAAAAGGTCTATTAAGCCTGAGTTAGGTTTTTGATAGCAAGCCTAGGAAAAGCGTGAAAGTACCATAACTCATGCTTCTATAAAATGAGTGGCATTTGTTTTTGTGAGTTATTTTTATTGTTTGATTTATTTTTGTTGTGAATGCTTTGGTTGGGTGTCTAAGATCCCCCACCTCTTCTTCTCTCTGTCGCTGCGAATGGGGCTTTGTGTGTTTAGAACTTAGTAGTTTTATAACGCTAAAAGTGTTTGTCTTACCTACGCATGGTCACTTGATTAAAATCGATCCAGCCGTTGGCGAGCAACTCCATAGGGTTGACGGTTTCTGCTTGATTAAGCTGCTGCTTAACATGAAAAATGGGTCGGTAGATCCCTGCGTTAATTAATTGCTGTTCGATCTCAAGAAAAGCGGTTTGTCTTTGTTGGTGATTGCTGAGTGTCCACACATGTTCAATTTGTTGATGTAGCCAAGTTTGCTTGTCATCGGTTAGGCAGGTTGTCAGAGCTGAAGTCCCGAGTAGCCACCCCATCCAGCTCCTATCTAGATTGTCTGAAAATACTTCCCCAGAGATGATGATATCTGCCTGTTCTAAGTTCTCTGATAAGCAGAACTTGGGAAATTCTAGTACTTCAAATTCGCATGAGAACCCAAGCTGGTTCAGTTGTTTGCAGTAGTATTCAGCCACTTCAATGTGGTGATATAGCTGGTACGTAAGAATTTTTAGAGCCTGTTTCGGCTTACTCATGTTCTTGGCTAAATTTGATGGGCAATCACTCGTAATTAGGTTGGCTTTCGATTGAGCGTTAGTTTCCAAGGTGTTTAAGCTCGGAGTGGATAGCATGCCTTTCGCTGGTTTAATATCGCCGACAATTAATGATTGGGGAATACAGAGTAAAAGCAGCAGCTCACTGAGTTGCTGGCAGTTGCTAGGTTCGGAAAGCCATGTATTACCTTTTGGGTTAATTAAGGCGTACTCGCATCCTCGCTCCCATTGTTCACTTTCTTGAAACTCAAGTGTATCCGTTGATTGGTAGTGCTGGTGAGCGTTGATGATGTCGCAGTGTAATTCGAAGTCTTTGGCTTGGTCGCCAATGTTCCACATTTCTACGCCATCTACCCATGGGCGTAACCCGTGATAGTGTCTAAAAGCGGTGAGTCTTGTCAGCCATTGAGTTTGTTCTGTTAGCTCAAAACTACCACTGCCGATCACGCGCTCTTCGTGCACTTTGGTGATTCCGGCGGCGCTGCTACTGACTAGTCCCTCTAAGTATCCGGAATAAGCATTGGTTTCGAACGCTATATGTAATGGAGAAATAACAATGATGTTCGAAATGCAGTGAAATTGCTGACTATTTTGATGATTGGCGTTGATTAGGCGTAGAAAGTGATTCTTTATATCTTGAGCGAAAATGGTGGAACCATCATGAAAAACTAGCCCTTTCCTTAGGATGAAATGCCAAGTGTTCTCTTCTCTATACCAGTGAATCGCTAAGTCACCAACAAAGGTTTGTTGCTTGGCATCAAACCTCAATAAATTGCTGAATAGGTAGCTGGTGATATGGCTTTCGGTGCGGCGTGACACGTAAATGGGATCCAGACAGTGAGTGCCGCGATAAAAGGGGATTTGCAAGATGTCGAGTTTGTCTGGTGAAGCTTGGTAGCGGTCGATGTAACCGCGCAGGAACAAGTCGCGCTTATGTTCATCAACCAGTTCTAAAGCCTGTTCAACTTTGTTGTCAGCCAGCAAAGCATCCGCTCTATGCTGGAGTGTTTCATTGAGACATTTAAGCAGAGTGATTCTAGGAAGGTTTCCTCGTCCTATGCCCGATTGCCATTCTATCCACTTTTCATTGACCAGCTTTTTTACGATCAATTGTGCGTTGCGACGAGTGCAGCCTAGCGCTTCGGTGAATTCATCCAACGATAAATCGGTGATCTGATTGACTTCAAGCCGCGTGCGAAGAAATGCCAATGCCTTCCAATAATGCATAAAGGTGAAATCCTTAATTTATATTTCTATTTTTATTCATCTTTTAATTTCGATAATAGAACCCCTCGCTGATTTTTAAAAGGAAAGAAAAATGGAAACGGTAGAACAGGGACATAAACAACCTTCCATCTGGCAAGTTCCAAGTTTTATGGTGTTATTTTCAAGTGCGTTTTTCGTAGCGTTTGGCGCGAAAATTTATGACTTAGCGTTGCCATTATTGGTGTATGAATTGACTCAGTCGTCGCAGATGATGGGGTGGATGCGTGCTGTCGAGTTTTTGCCGAACTTATTGCTCGCGGTGTTCATCGGAGTTTGGGTCGATAAATTTAATAAAAAGCGCTGGTCGCAGTGTATGTTGCTCGGGCAAATGCTGATGTTGGTGATGTCTTACTTGGCTGTTCGCTGGTTGCCCAATCCTTTAATTGCCTTATTTCCGTGCGCGTTTTTGATGATGGCGTTTAATTACGGTTATCACAACGCGCGAATGGGCATGATGAAAAACGTGTTGCCACAAGCGCAGCAGAACACCGCTACTGCCCGTATGAGTTCGTTGTATAGCTTTTTAGAAACGGTTGGTCCTGTGCTATCCGGTGGCTTGCTACTGATGTCTGCGATTCACAATGTGTTCTTGTTGGTGGCGGTTTTATATTTGCTCGCATTTTGGCAGCTAAACAAGTTGGAGCTAAAACCGAGCAGCTACGTGCCATCTCAACCTGTATTCAAGGCGCTGGCTGAAGGTTGGACGATCCTCTACGCCAATAAAAACATGTGGCACATTACTTTGGCAGTGATGGTGATTAACACCACTGGGGCAATTTTTTGGATTCAAGCCATTTACTTTGCAAAATCTGAGTTAGCACTTACCCACATGGAAGTCGGCTATTTAATTGCCGCTTCGGGTATTGGTGGGCTACTAGGCTCGTTCACTGCCGATAGAATTCGCCAGCGAATGGGGCTGGGATCTCTGCTTATCTTATCTATTGCCTTGGAGTCGGTGGGCTTTATTTTGCCTGTTGTTTTTGATGGTTCGTGGGCGCTGACTTTGTCCTTTTTATGGGTAAGTGCAATTGGGCTATACAGTAGCATTTGCATTTGGAGTTACCGCCAAGAGGCGTTTGATGAGCAGTATTTAGGACGTGTGACAGGCATTACTGGCTCGCTATTTAAGTTGCTCATGCCCTTTGGATTGGCCGCGTCAGGTTATTTGGTGGACTTAGTCAGCATTCAGAGCGTATTCATTGGCTGTTTTGTTATTCAGCTTCTTACCGCTATCGGTTTAATGATGACTAAGGTTAGAAAACAGGTTTGAGTGCCCGAACTTAACTGATCTTGATTGTTATCGCCCTCTTTACTCTACGAGTGAAGGGGGCTTTTTACTACGTAGCTCTGTGTATTAACTCAGAGCCCACTGATTTTAAGTAGATCATTTCGTTATCGGCAGGGCATCACAAACTTACCCATTGAAGAAATGGTATATCATGCTATAAATGTATTCTAGTCGTGATATTACAAGGAAGTAATGTATGAAAAGGATAGTTCAGACCCCAATAGCACTTGCGGTTTCTGGGTTGCTACTAGGGTGCCAGTCTGAATCTGATGGTCAGACCGCGACCTCGGCTACGCAATCCAGTATCGAATTTACCGTGATCGACGGTTACCTAAACGATGCATTCGTCTTTTTGGATTTGAATGAAAACGGTGTGTTTGATGAAGACAACGAGCCATATGGGATCTCCGGAACCAATGGTGTAGTGACTATAGACGTATCTGGTGTGGCTAACCCTAGCCGATACCCCGCTTATGCCCACGCTATTGCTGGCGTAACCAAAGACCAAGATTTAGGGAGCAGTGGTGGCTTTGTGACAGAAGACACCGAATTCTCTAGTCCTGCGGGGGAACGGGTTATTTCGCCGTTTACTTCTCTAGTGCATAGAAAAATGCGAGACGACCAAGTGTCGTTAGAAGAAGCTCAAAGTTTAATTTCAACTGAGCTCAATCTGCAGCAAGAGATCTTAATGGGGGACTTCTTCGCGTCGACCGATGATGCAGACCGTAGGCAGCGCAATAAGCAAGCTCGTAAGCTCGCCAAATCGATAGTGAAAACTCAGGTTTTGATGGCGCAAGAGAACCAACCTGAACCTGTATTTAATGATGTTCTTCAGCAAGTCAAAGCCTTCCAGTCTGACCTTGAATCTTTGCCTGATAACGCCTACTTGAGCTTAGATGACAACAACCAAGTTATAGTGGTGAATGGAAACGATTCCGATAACGATGGCTTTCTCGATTCCGACGATGCTTTTCCAAACGATCCAACTGAATGGCGCGATTTTGATGGCGACAATATTGGCGACAATCAAGACAGCGATGATGACGGAGATGGCGTATTAGATGTAAGTGACCCTTTCCCGTTAGATAACGAGCGAGGTGAGGCGAATATTCCCAATACCCACCCGACGTTTAGAGACAATGACGGCGATGGTTATCGTAATAACCTTGATGCTTTTCCTAACGACAAAAACGAGTGGCAAGACACCGATGGCGACGGTATAGGTAATAATCGCGACACTGACGATGACGGTGATGGCTATTCGGATACGATTGAAGCTGAACATGGCACCGATCCTCTTGATGCGAGATCGATACCCGATTTAGGAGCGGATCGAGATGGCGATGGGGTGAGTGACAATAAAGAAATTGAGCAAGGAACTAACCCAGATGTGTATGACGTTCCCTTATCTGAAGGATTAAAGAAGGCGCTTGAAACCGGTGATGTATCGACGGTAGAAACGGAACAAGAAGTGATCGATGCAGCGATTGGCTACATTCGCTCATACATAGACAACAATAATGTCATTAAACAGAAGCTGTTTGGCCTAGATGCGAACGGTACCAATGGCATTGGTGCATTAACTTGGAAGGTTAGCCATGACGCGGCGATCTTCGCTCCTAATTTTGGCCGCAGCGATACTGTGTTGGTTGCCAATGCGGTGTCTAACCCAAATAAGAATATAGAACCGCATGTACTTGGGATCGTCGGTCAAGCTGGTAGTCAAGTCACTTCGTTTATGGCATTGGCTGCCAACCCTATGGCGACCTATGCGAAGGGCAGTGAACTGATAAATGATGCAATGCATCAGTTCTTAAAAAACAGCGTCACATTGTTAGCGAATCGAGAGGACTTTAGTGATAAGCCGCTTAATGTCGTAATGGCGCAGTTGGATGACTCCTATTACTTCAGGCATCAATCTGCTACGCGAGCTTGGTTTGAGGAGTTTTTTCCGCAGCAGGTACAAGTGAACGTGCCACAAACGTGTAACGGCAGTGCGTTATCGGCTTGTACTACCGCTGATACCGATTTGCTCGTGATATCCAATTGGATGGCAGAATACGAACAAAATGAAATTGATTCGATTGTGGTAAGCGTTAAGTCTGCAATCGAGCAAGGCATCCCCGTGCTTTACATGCACCGCGACGGTGGCATGGACCCATTAAGCAATGAGTTGATCGCGCTACTTGGGCTGTCTTATGTTGGCGACAATTATTGGCGTAAGGCGCAAATCGTTGATTGGAACCCTACCAGCCTTTATGATGCTGCACCTGCAGATGTTACCGAGCAAGTTAAGTTACTAGAACGGATCAAATCGAACAGCTTTAATGTTGATTTATCACAATGTGCAGATGCGAAATGCCCCGATGAATCTCGAATTAAGACAGAGTTCACTGACGCCGCTACGACCATTTACCAGACGTTAAAAGCGCGTGATGAAGCGGGTAAAACACCTTTGTTTGATTCTGAAAACGAAGAGTACTTGAAGCTATTGGTACTGCTTGGAGATAAGCTGCGTCAGAGCATTGCTTTCCCGATGGATAAGGTGACCACTCCAACGGAGCAGTTCTTCCGCTCCTATTATGCGGACCATTCTCAGTATCACCAGCGCCCAGTTAACCCAGTACAAGCTGATATGGGGAATTTTAGCCGCAGTGATTTCAGCCATATTACCCCAACTGAGACGACGGTGAATTTGGTCTCAAAAATAGCGTTTCGAGCGGCAGGGGTTTATGCGCTACCAGGAGAAACACTAACGGTCACGAGAAAAGACAATAATGCGGTTGGTACTAAAATCCAAATCAATACTCAGCGCTCTGGCTCGACTCAAGAGTTTGACCCGAATGGCTATAAACGACCAAAGTATTTGAAATCTCGCACTTATGATCTTCAATCTGGAGAAACCCTTTCTTTAACTCACCCTTATGGTGGCCCTGTACAAGTCATCTTTGATGAGAATGATCAAGCGGTTGAGCTCGATTTTTCTGGAGTTGGTTTACACCCTGTTTGGCGCAGTAGCGCTGATAATAGTGGATTCTTAGCAGCGCTCGCACAGCATGATTTTGATTGGGCGGAGTTAATTTCTCCACATTTTGAGTTGCACTCGACTCACGAGAAAATGGTGAAAACCTTGGCTCGTGAGGGATGGGAAAACCCTCAAGATGTGGCTGAAGCGGCACAAACGTATACTTTTGGTCACGTTTACGCGTTAGCTGGTTACCAAGGGCCTTCCATTCCAAACTTACCGCAAGTAGAAAGTTACGCCGCACAGCGAGGCTGGACCCTAGCGACTTGGGATCGCAACCACCACTTTAATGCTGATATGGCGACATGTGGTGCGGGCTGTTCCGGTAACCCTTATGATGCGAATTGGGCATTTGATCCGTTAGGTCACGGTGACATGCACGAAATCGGTCATACCCTGGAGCGTTCACGTTTCAGATTTGAAGGGTGGGATCCGCACGCCAGCACTAACTTTTATTCCTACTACAGTAAGTCGCAGTATTTCAAAGAGACGGGGCTAAGCTCTGCTTGTCAGAAAATCAATTTCAGCGACAGCTATGCATTAATTCAAGCCAGCCAAACTCAGGCGGATCCGGTTCAGTACATGAAGGAGAACTACGATGTGGCTAACTGGAAAGGCGGTGCGCGGCTTTATATTCAGCTTGCTGCGGCGGCTCAAAAAGCGGGAATACTGGATGATGGTTGGCACGTAATAGGGCGTTTGCATGTTTACGAACGTGAATTCAATTTAGCGATTAAGTCAGATGAGGCATGGCAAGCGGCAAAACAAAAGCTGGGATACTCGAATTACACCAGAGACCAAGCTAAATCGATTGCTAAAGATGAATGGGCGTCGATAGCGATTTCTCAAGTGTTAGAACGCAATATGATCAGTTACCTCAACATGTGGGGGATTGAGTTAGATACCCAAGCTATGACGCAAATTGCATCGTATGGATACAGTTCGATGGCCGCGACTTACATTGCGATTCCTGAAGCCAAGCATTGTGATTCATTGAATTACTCTACGTTGCCAATCGATGGCAGTTCGAGTTGGCCGACTGAATAGCATTAAGTAACGAAACGCTAATTGTAATGAATGAAACCCGTGAGCGAATTTGCCTGCGGGTTTTTGTTTGAATAGCAAAAACATTGCCGAACGCTAACATTAGGGTTGGAACCATAAGGTAAAAGTTCGGACTTACTACCAGATTCACAGAATACAAGTTGTCGGTATTTAGGCTTCCTTTCATACTGAATACGTACATCAGAAAAGCGCGAGCATAGGAGCAGTATTTGAAAAATACGATTGATTTAAATTTGTACCGATTTTTGGATCTGCTATACGAACAAAAGTCTCAGGCTAAGGTGTGCCATATATTGGACATCAGCCGGGCGACGTTTAATCGCCACCTTGCAGATTGCCGAGATTTGTTTGCCAATGAATTGTTTATTGCCACCAAGGGAAGTTACGCACCTACATTGTTCACCACTCAGTTGATGTCGGTGGTTAAAGAGCCGCTTGAGCAATTAGAGCAAGTGCAGCAAATCTCTCAGTCATTTGAAGGTACCGATTCGAACATTGAATACGTGTTCCATTCTGCCAATCCCTTGAGCACCTTACTGACGGTGCCGTTACTGAAAGGTCTCACTCATCAAGGCCATACACCTAAGATTTCGATGATGGATTGGTCGCTCGAAGCAGTAGAGTTTCCAAAAGCAGGTACGCTTTCGGTTGGGATAGCTGGTTACCCTAATGATCTGAATGAGCGTATTGTTGAAAAAAGAGTCGGCTCGCTAGAATTGTATGTTTATGTGGCGGATTCCCATCCACTCGCAGAATTCGATGAGGTTGAGCTGGTTCAGCTAGAGCGTTACGACACGGTGCGAGTGTCGATGGGGACATTGGATTCTAGTTCATATTATGAAAGGTTACGTAAGCGCACTGGGGTTACGTTGGACCAAAAGCTTACCGTGGCATCGGTCTTTTCAGCGCTCGAGTGTGTCGAAGTGAGCCAATATATCTTTGTCTGCTTTAATATGGCGGAAGATGCGTTGCCGTCTGGTGTGAAGAAAATCCCCGTTGCTTTTGAAAATGAGAAAGTGATTTTTGATGTCGGCATTCAATATCACCGAGCGTGCTATCAGCATCCAGTCATTAAGCGTATAGAAGCCATTTTGTCCGATTGCCTAGACTCGAGCGCTTAAATTGGTCGTTGGCTAGAAGGAAGTGGGCTCAGCTAGAGCTGAGTGCGGCAACGAGAATTGACGTCTTCTAACATATGAAAACGCCCTCTTTATGAGGGCGTTTTTGTTGGTGTTAATGTTCGCGTTCTTGAGAACAACCACTAATGTGCGGTGAACGTTGGATTCAAATTGAGCTTACTTAATGAGTTCAATGTCGCCTGGTTTCCAAGTTTTGTCGTACCAAGCTTCTTGCGGTCCGTACAAGCGCAGAATAGTGAACCAGCCTTTGCCTGGAACGGTTTGTACCCAGTTCGCTTCTTTGCCTTTTGGCGGTGTTGGGCCGAAATACAAATCAACAGAGCCATCCTTGTTTTCAATCAGCTTATCGCGCTGGTTGTTCTTACTAGGCAGCGGTTGATCCGTTTGTAGCTCTGATCGTGTTTGTGGGTCATACGCTACCACCGACCAGAAGTTTTTCGCTGGTACATTGGCAGGAATATTCAGCTTGTAGTGTTTGCTACCGTCTAGGTAATCACCGCCCTTCGATTTGTCGACTATCGCGTACTGTGAACCTTTATCGATGAGTTTCAATGCCATCGCAGGCGTGTTCACAGTTGCCATGTAGAAGAAGTACGTTCGGGCATCCAGATTGCGTCCACCTTCACCTTGGTCGACTAGCCATTGGTAATCCTTGCCAATGAAAGCGGTTTTCCAAAGGCGATCATCGTAAATGTAGGCTTTTTCATCTCTTGGTTGGAAAATCAAAGCACGAGCCGTTGCATTACCAATCGCCACGCCATCTTTAAGCAGTTTCTGCATACGCTTATCAGGGGCGAATGGCTTGTTTTTCTGGATGCCTATGCTCGACATCAAACCACGTAACTCAGGGTCAATGAACGAGATTGGCTCTTTATCCAACACGGTTTTTAGCTCGTCAAAGAAGTGCTCATCGTTCGCATGAATAGTATTAAAGTCTTTACCGCTACCAGAAATGAATTCCATCTTCGGTTGGTCGTTTTTCTTCGCTAGTGGGTAGATCTTAAGCTTTTCTTTGTAAGCTTTAACAGCGGCATCGGTTTTGCCATCTTTCAAGAAACCACGTGCAATAAACCAGTTGGTGTAACTTGTAGAGCGTGACACAAAGTAACCTTCTGGTACGTCGCCTTTGTAATCAGGTGGAAGAATTAAGTATTTACCGCCTTTACCTTTATCTGGCCCCACAATACCTAGGTCGGTGACGAATCGGAAAAAGGCATCGTTTACGGTCGTTGGCCCCATGCCCTCAGGTACTTCAATAACCGTTGGCCCATCTTTTTCTAAATCTAAAAATGCCGATGCGTAAACCGTGTCTGTGTTGCCGGTTAAGAACAGTGGGTTAGAGTCCATCAATTTATCGAACACCACGACTTGATTCGATGATGTGACCCCAATGTCTTCGTGACCCATTCTAAGCGCCTCAATAGAAGCCATAGGGATCGCATTAAGGAAAACCTCTGTGGCGCGAATGGTATCTAAGTTGTCATACAGCTTTTGTGTTGTGTCGAGAGTTGGTGCCCCATCTTTAAAGTTGAGCTGGCCAATACTGGTGTCAACTTGATCTGCCGTCATGATGCTTTCTGGAATATCAGTGTTGTAGTTTTCAGTAGCAAGTACTTGATTAGAAATAATGATGCTAGTTGCGATAGCCAGAGCTTTCAATTTAGATTTGAGCATGAATTCACCTTACAGGTTGGTTTCGATGGGTTAACTATATGCTAGCTCATAAAACATATCTGATAGCTGGTGGGCTCAAAAATGAGCGCTTGCTCGAAATAAAAAAGCCACTTTGCGAAGTGGCTTTTAATTTGGACAAGGAATAGGATTTTGATTTTTAGAAATTGAAGCTCGCGGTGAGGCGTACAACGTCTTCTTCAAACTGCTTGCCATTGACCATGGCTGAATCGTTAATCTTGCCGTAATCGACAGTCAAACCTAGCATGCGCCAGTTGACAGTGGTTCCAATAGAGCCATAAACGTTGTCGATGTTGATATCGCTAGAGGCTGGATCGTCAAATCTCACATCCGCATTTAGGTAGTTGATGCCGACTTTAGGGATGATATCGAACTCAGCGATTTCAAATTTGTAACCAATGTTGGAGTAAAGGCCCCATGCATCTTGTGAGCTAGGCTCGCCAACATCCACGGCTTCTGTTCCCAGTGAAAAACCACCACCAACAACAATATTGTTTGGCAACTCACGGCTGTAGCCGAAGGTTACCAATTCTTGGTTTCCGATGAAGGTCGCACCAGCTTCAATAGAGTTGCTGCGATCGTTTGCAAGTGTAGGCAGTGACATACAAACCGTTGAAGCGACGATAGCTGGCAAAATGAAGGTGTTCTTTTTCATGATTTTCTTTCTCATTTGGGGTCAATGAGAAGAAGCTTACAAAATGGTGAAGATGAAATATGAGTCTCTGCACGCTCAAAAATGAGCTGAACATAAGCTGACATAAAGCCAATAAAGTTAACCTAAACATGAAGATATGAGTCAGTTTTTGACACTTGGCTCACGACAGCTATTTCATAAAGTGCTTCATTGGCTGTTATTTAGCGGAGTGGGTGAATAGCCCTTTTATGTCGTTGGCGTAATCTTGAATCAGCGAGCGCCCTACAAGCTGAGAGCGATTAGTATGAAGCCAATTATCTAGCAGTCTCTTCGCATATATCGCACCAAGAATATTCGCCGCCGCTAAACCTAACCAAATGAAGTGGCTATCGACCACCGAACCAATAACTGCAAATGGAATGGTTAGCATCAGAGACTTAACCAGCGTGAGTTTGAGTGACAATTTGGCTTGTTGGACCCCATTGAAAAATGACGTAGTGATTAAAGTTAACCCGAAGGCCGGGAAAGTGATGCCAATGATCAGGAAGTAACGGCTACCGTGTGCAATGATTTCTGAGTCTTGAGTGAAGATACTTAGAATCGGTTCGGCAAAGGCGGCGACAACGGCAAAGAAGGCGAGCCCCCAATACACAGTCATTCGGCCAGAGTAAGCGATTATTTGGTCTAAACGCTGAAAGGCTTTGGCTCCATAATTTTGCGCGACTAAAGGTGTGATGATAACGCTTAACGATAAGATACCAGTCAAAATCAGTGACTCAATACGCGTGACTATTCCATAGGCGGCAATGGCGCTGTCCCCATATTGAGAGACCATTCGTGTGATGACTGCGATTGCAATCGGGTTAAGCACTTGTGCGGCGATCGCGGGTGTGGAGATCGTTAGCACTTCCCTAATCTGCTCAGCAACGTGAGACACAGAGCTTAATGAAAGTAACTTCTCTTTACGTAGCAAGACAAGCATCAAAGTTAAGATGGTTAGCCACGATAATACTGTAGCGTAAGCTGCGCCTTTTAATGCCAACTCAGGGAAAGGCCCAATCCCGAAAATGAGCAGGTAATCAAATACAACGTTGATGATTCCGCCGATGGCCATTATTAAGGTGGTTCTCAACATGACGCCTTTCGACATCAATGCAGCATTGGCAATCAAGCCGCCGACTAAGGCGAACATACCTAAATAAAGTGGAGCCATGTAATCCGTAATCAGGTTTATCGCGTGTGGTGATGCGCCTAATGCAGAAAATACATTAGGGATGGTGGCGTAGCCGACTAGCCCAAGAACCAGTGTGATTAAAGCGAACAGAATGAGGGAGATGGTGGTCAGTGATTGCGCTTTTACTATGTTTTGTTCCCCTAATGCGCGTCCTACGGTTGCTGAAACACCAGCGGCGGTCCCCATAAAAAAACTCACGATAAGAATGTAAATCGGGTACGCGAAGCTCATGGCTGCCAGTTGCGGTGTACCGAGCTGGCCGACGAAATAGCTATCAACTAATTGGAACAAAAAAGTCATGAGCATGCCAAATGCGGCAGGTGCAGCCATGGAAAGCAGTGCGGTTTTAACTGGCTTGTTTAGTAAAGCATTTTCCATGATGTGTTCCTTTTTGGGCTATCAGTTAAGTGCGTGAAATTGAGGGAAAGAAGCGCCAAAAAAGCGGATGTTCAGCGTTATTGGAACGCGCCTAACCCAATGTATTCAATGAACTCAATAACGTTATCATCGGGGTCACGAATGAAAATGGACACACCGGTTGGGTGTTTCATTGGTGCACCACTAAGTGGGATATTCTTGCGTTCAAGCTCTGAAAGGACAGAATTCATATCGGTGACTTCAATCGCGATATGGGTGTAACCGGTGTGTTTAGTCTCTTCGTCCATTAAAACGTTTTGCTTGCTGCTTTGTGTGGTATTCAAAATGAAGTTGATGTTAATTCCGCTTGGGTGTTCAACTATCGCGACGGGCTCAGGGCCAGAGGGGCCAGTAATGTATTCAAACCCTAACTGAGTATAAAACGCTTTGGATGTTTCAAAATCACTGACTCGTAATCCGATGTGGTTGATTCTGGTTATCTGTTTCATGGCGATCTCCTCTATCCGTTATTACAGTGTAGTGACTTCTCAGCTTTGGATTAATAGGCTAAATGTGGATGGATTGTTTCCATATGGCTCTTAATGGATTAATTTTCTTCTTTTGGATGCGATTGAGATATAGTGAACATGTTGCATTTAATAAGGAAACCATGATGCATGAAAAGCAGCTGATTGAATTTATAGAGCAGTTACCAGAAGCGGAAGGCAGCTTTCCATTTGGGCCTGAGGCTTTGGTGTACAAAGTGAAGGGAAAAATGTTTGCCCTGATTTCACAAGGAGAGGATCCGCCTTATGTGAATTTAAAGGGGAAACCGGAAGATAATGCTTTTCTGGTGGATGAGTTTAAGTCGGTGCGTCCGGGTTATCACATGAATAAAAAACACTGGGTATCGGTGGATTTTAACGGGGATGTAGAAGATTCAATGATCGAAGATCTAACTTTAGCTTCTTATCATTTGATCGTGAGTAAACTAACCAAACGTGACCAGCAAGCTTTAGCGGCGCATGGGTATGTTGCGCCAACAGCGAGCTAGTCCGTTTGAAAACTGTTCGATTTAAACTCGATTGTCGCCACAGCTGTATGCGACGATTTGGCTTATTTCACTTAGGCTACGGCCAGACTCTTGTTGCCATTGATTAAACGCCTTGCTTGCGGCTAAGTGCGCTCGCTTGGTGTCTCGGCCACTATCAATGATTCCGGTGTTGCGCAGGTGTGATTCGACATCGGAAGACAGAATAAAGGTGTCTTTGCCCATTTGTCTTAAGGTGTAAGCGCCAGTATTACCGCCCAGTCGCTTGCCATGCTTTTTCAAATACGCCCACAACTCAGTGATATTTTCCGCTGGCCAATTCGCGACCATTTCTGAAAACGATCCCGCTTCTCGTTTGGCCATATTGATCATAGTGGCATTGGCTGGAATGGTCATTACTTTGGTTAAATGGCGAATGATGCGAGGATCTTGCGCTTTCTGTTCCCACGCTTCATTAGGCAGCATCAACAATGATTCCACTCGAAAATTGAAGAACACCTCTTCGAAATTGGGCCATTTCTTACGTACGACTTCCCACGATATACCGCACTGGAAAACCTTCTCGGTAAGCGCAGCCAACCAGCGGTCGTCTGAAATTTGCAGGAGTTCTTCTGTCGAAAGTGGCTTTCTAACGATCTGCTCTAGATGGGCTTCTCCCCCTTTACGGTGAGCGGCGCGTTGGTAGATATGTTCGAACTTTTCTTGTGGCATGGCGGATGGTCTTCGAAAAATGTTGGTTTCCAATAGTAGCGCTATCTCAAAAAAAGAAAAGTTACTGGTCGTGAAGTGTCGAATATTTGAACTGTGAACTAAGCAGAAATTTGTATGTGCTATGGTTAATGCATAACAAAAACAGAGGGATAGAAAATGGAATTTGACTGGGTTGAATGGTTTGGATACTTAGCTTCATTGGTGGTGTTGGTCTCTCTCACCATGACTTCCATTGTAAAATTAAGAGTCATCAACTTTATTGGTTGCTTACTCTTTGCGGCGTTCGCTTATTTCATTGATTCTTGGCCAACCATGCTGATGAACTTAGGCATTGCTGGCATCAACGTTTATTACCTTTACCAGTTACACAATACTAAAGAGCGTTTTAAGCTTATCTCCGCTTCAGTCGATTCTGAATACTTTGATCATTTCGTTAGCACTAACCGCCAAGACATCGAACAACAAGTGTCTGCCAGTGAGTTACAAACTGCCGATACCGCTTTCTATATGCTGAGGAACAACAGTATTGCTGGAGTGCTTGTAGGCAATAAAGATCTGGATGGCACAATGAAAATCGTTTTAGATTATGTCACGCCTGAGTTTAGAGACTTTAAACTGGGGCATTATTATTATGAAGCGCACCCTGAAGTGATGCGAGCACGTGGGATTCTTTCATTACAAGCAGTGGCCAACAATGATGATCACCGACGTTACTTAGAAACGGTTGGCTTCCACTACCAAATGGGTGTGGATGGTGAAGAGTTGTATACCAAACAGTTGTAGCGTTTTATCTCTGATGTTTGACTGCTCCCCACATAACTTGTGGCTTTAGGCATAGGCATAGGCATAGGCTATGCGCGAATTTTAACCCAGCTTTTATACCAATGAACCAAGCTTTCCAACGGCTTAGGTGGGCAGATTAAAAAGCCTTGAACCAGCATATGTTGATAATGCTGCTCAAGATAATTCAACTCTTCTATCGACTCCATGCCTTCTGCAATCAATAGAAAATCTAAGTTGTCGGCGATCTTCACAAGTGAGTCGACAACGACCTGATTAAAGGTGTCATTCTGAATGCCTAATATCAGGCTTCGGTCGATTTTAAGCTCGGTAAATGGCAAGTGCTTTAGCTGCTGTAGATTGGTAAATCCGACCCCGAAGTCGTCCAAAGATAAGCCAAATCCACGTAGCCTAAATCGGTTCAAGGATTCTAGTTGCTCGGTGGTTTTAACGGCGTACTCTTCAGTAATCTCTATTACTAGTTGGTGATGAGGAATGTTTCGTTCGGTGACTAATTGGTGCAGGTATTCCGAGTGTTTGCTATCCATCAATTGGCTTGGCGAAAGGTTTAGACCCACGTGAATGTCTTTGCCGAAGATGGTGGTTAAGGTCGGCATGTCTTCCATTACTTGATGAATGATCTGATTGGTGATCTCGTCTAGCACTAAGTGCTGGTGGGCCATATCGATGAATCTACCCGGAAGAATGGCATTGGTTTCCCCTGGCCTACAAATTCTTGCGAGGACTTCGACACCTTTGATTTCTTGAGTTTGTAGATCGACTTTCGGTTGGTAATAAGGGGTGATGTAGTGATTGTTGATGCAGCAAAGCAGCTCGTCATAGGTGAGGGTGGCATCGTCAGGGCTGCGACGTAAATTGAGTTGGTGCAGCTTCGACAGTGATTTTTCCAGCCCCTTTAAATCGATCGGTTTTGCAAGGTTACCAATTAAATGCACGCGATGCTGTCGGGCTATGTTGGCAGCGAGCCCAATGACGCGATGGTCCATGTCCGAGATGATACACACGCCACCTGGGTAATTCATTTCGCCCAACTGTTTGATGACCTCCATACCATCTATTTCAGGCATATTGAGATCGGTAAAAACGGCACTGTATTTCTCGGGGTGCTGTTTAATGTGAGAAAGTGCCTGACTGGGATTGGAGGAGGTGACAATGTTGGTGTAACCCAACTCTTGGAGCATCGACTGCATAACCATCAAGATGGCGGGCGAGTCGTCAATGACAACGATTTGCTTCTGTTTCATAAGCCGGGAACCTTCTGACATAGGTAACTAACACTAATTTTTAATTATTATGTTTGTCGGCATCTTTTCTGAATCATCGCGTTTTAGTTTGTATTTGTTGCGATTTTTCTAAATAACCATACAAATAGTAATTTAAATTTAGCCCACCCCGACTAGAGATCAAGAATATTGACTATAAACTCTGTTTCATATTTATTTTACGTATTCATAAATTGAAAGGGAGTTTGCCCAGTCTGCTGTTTGAAGAAGGAAATGAATGCACTATCGCTTGAGAACTCAAGCTGATAAGCGACATCATTCACCTGACAATTTGAGGAAAGCAGCTCGATGGCCTTAAGCAGGCGCCACTGTTGCCGCCATGCCTGATAGGTCATTCCCGTTTCTTTACTGAAAATACGGCTAACGGTCTTGCTGCTGGCACCCACTTGCTCACTCATGCTTTGCAGGCTAGGGGCGTTGATGAGGTGCTGGTTGAGCTGAGTGATCACCGGAGCCAAGCGCCTGTCAGTAGGGAATGGCAACGCCAAATGATATTCCTCGGCTAAATTAAACTCCTCGAAGAACAACTGAGTGGTATTGATCATCTCATCTTCATTCTTGTCCCATGCCCAAAATGCCATGCGCTCAATGAGTGCTTGTAGTAGTGGATTCACTTCTACAATTTTGACCTTATCTGTCATTGAGGTCGTGAGCGAAGGATCAAAGTGCAACGAACGATATTCGACAACATTAGTCATGGTGATGCAGTGATTGGTATACGCCGGAATCCACATTGAACGTGTCGGCGGAAGCACAAACTTTACTTCATCGAGCATGACTGTCATACAGCCTTGCGGTGCGTACAACAGTTGCGCTTTGGTGTGTTGATGCATTCCTGAATCGTGCTTACCGACGCGAGCGGCAATGCCTATGACGGAAGCGTCGAGATCATCAACAATAAACTGGGCGTTTTCATCAATTAGTGCCATTGTCCGAATCTTGATGTTTTTTGTCTTAGTTGTGTTATTTGATGGTATCAGAACTCTCTACACTGCGCTCATCTAATGTGAATTGAGAGATAACTATGAAAACAAAACCTTCAATCTGGTTGATGATTTCCTTGATCATGTTTCCGCAGATTGTCGAGACGATTTATAGCCCAGCGTTACCACATATCGCGCGAGGCTTTGATGTGTCAGCGGTGTTGGCGAGCCAAACCTTATCGGTTTACTTTTCAGCGTTCGCGGTTGGAGTCTTGGTATGGGGCATTGTCTCGGACTATTTAGGTCGGCGAACTACCATGTTACTCGGATTAGCGGTGTACGGTGTTGCAGCTATTGGTGCCATGTTTGCGAACAGTTTTGAACATCTAATGATCATGCGGGCACTCAGTGCTTTTGGCGCAGCGGTGGGTTCTGTGGTGACACAAACTATGCTTCGTGACAGCTATGACGGCGTATCACTCGGCAAAGTGTTCACCTATATGGGCATTGGCATTTCGTTAAGCCCTGTGATTGGCATGATGTCGGGCGGGATCATTGCAGAACAAAGCGGTTATCAAGGTGTGTTTTTGGCGCTAAGCATTTTGGCTTTGCTACTTTTTGCGGTTTGTCTTCGCACGTTACCTGAAACCAAACCGAACTCGGTTGAGCGTCAGTCGATAATCCAACTGGCAGTCACAATCAGTAAAGACGCGGCTTTATGGCGCAGCGCAATCTTAGTCGCGTGCTTCAATATCATGCTGTTTTCTTATTACTTACAGGGCCCGTTTATATTCGATAATCTTGGCTATTCTTCTGATGAATTTGGTCAAAGCGGTTTGGTACTGGCACTGGGCACTTTACTAGGCAGTTTAGTCAGTAAGAAGCTTCTTGGAGCGGTGCGGTTTGGAATCCATATCGATAGTGATGCCTTAGTTAAGCTTGCTGCCCTGTTGGCTATCGTTGGCAGTACTGGCGTGTATTGGATGCAAGGTTCACTTTGGTTCCTAGTGCCAATGCTCCTCATCGTGATGGCGTTTGGAATTGGCATGCCGAATGTTCTTAGTCACGCTTTGGTTCGCTATAAAGACCAAGTTGGTAGCGCTGGGGCACTGTTTGGCATGATGTATTACGTGTTAATTGGATCTGGGTTAGCGGTTGTCGGTGTGGTTCAGAACTTAGGAATGACGTTATTGGCGGTATCGATTGTGGCTGTCGTTTTGGTAACGACGTTATCGTTCGACAAGGCGTATTCACTCAGCACTAAATAGTGGGATTACACTGGTAGCGGCTGGTTGAAACATAACGAAGTAACAAAAAAGAGTCTCTGGCTAATGATGGTGAGAGACTCTTTTTGCATGTGAAAATCGCAGTTATTGATTGGCTAAATGTTCACACATCAAATCACAAATTTGTTTATAGAGCTCTTGATTGAAGGAGGTCAGGGAATGCTCCACTGTGGTGATCAAACCGTATTGGTATCTAGGCAAATCAATGATAGGTCGAGCAATAACATTCGGGTACTGACCGCCTCTTAGAAGCACGCTATTGACAATAGAAATGCCTAGCCCCGAAGAAACAAGCGAGCAGGCGACATCAACGGAATGCGCTTCCACAATAATGTTTGGCGTAACATGGTGGCGTTGAAAAAACTCGTCAATATCCTTTCTTGAACCACTCTTCTTACCCAGTAAAATCAGCGGCTCGTTGTGCAGCAATTCGGCACTTATTGTATGATGTTCTGCCAGTGAATGAGACTGAGGCATGATGCAAGTAGAGGTGCCAGACGCGACAGGGATGTAGTTGAATCTAGGGTTGTTGTAGATCCGAGTAAAACCGATGTCCGCTTTGCCTGACTCCACACACTCTTCAATAAACGAATAGCTGCCCGTGATGAGCTCCACGAGCAAATAAGGGTGGTCTTGATAGAGCTTGAGTAATATCTGCGGGATCAAGGAAGACGCAAATGTATAAGGAACCGCGATTTTTATCGTTTCTTTAGTTAAACCGCCTTTTTTGATCTCTTGTGCTTCTTCATACAAGTGCTCCAATTGATCCAGTGATTTAAGCGCGTTTGTTAACAGATTTTTATTCTCAGGCTTAATTTTTAGCCGGCCTTTTTCTCTATCAAATAACTCTAGATCAAGTTCTTGCTCCAGTTGAGAGAGTAATCGGCTGATACCAGATTGCGATAAACCGAGCTGTAAAGCCGCTGCACTAGTGGATCCTGTGGTCATGATCGCTTTAAGAGCAGCAAGTTGTTTAATATTCATAATGCCTTGTGCGCATAAGGGTATGATGTTTTGTCATACGCTTGTTGGGGTACAAAATTGATTGTTATGTTAATAAACTGTAACTGTTAGAAACGAGAATTTTAAACATGACAATAAAAGAATCGACGATGCCAAGTCAATTGTCCCCCGATACTCAGGTAGAAAATAAACCTAAGAAATCGATGAACCCTGTGATCATTTTACTGTTTGTTGTCCTTGCTGCGGTGATGATGACCTACTTTTTGGATTCAGGCAGTTTTGAACGAAATGGTAAGCTAATTGTACCGGGAACCTATCAAGTTCTAGAAAAAGATGTCTCCCCATTGAATCTATTCGGTATTTATTCTGAGGGTAGCGAAGCCAAAGCGGTGAGTTTACTGGATGCACTGGTCAGCATTCCTGAAGCGATTAATAAGCGTTCAGGCATGATTTTCATGGTGCTTTTCATTGGTGGTATGTTTGGCGTTTTAAACAAAGTGGGCGCCATTGAAACTGGCCTAGAACGCATGTTGTCGGTCACCAAAGGCAATGTGTACGTGCTTGTCCCTGCGATGATGATTGTGTTCTCGATGGGCAGTACTTTTATGGGAATGGCCAAAGAATACTTGTTGGTGATCCCGATGGTGGTAGCAATGGCCCACCGAATGGGGTTATCCAGTCTTATTGGCTTAGCGATTGTCGCCATCCCCGTGAAGGTAGGTTACCTGGCCTCTATCACTAACCCATATGCGCTTTCTATCGCACAACCATTGGTAGACGTTCCGGTATTTAGTGGTATGGGCATGCGTGTACTGGTGTATGTGGTGCTGATGATCGTTGGTATTTTGTATGTATTGCGCAGTATTCGCAAAGAAGTCACCAATGTCACGATGGAATCTGGTTGGGATGGATCTCCGCTACCGACACGTCATGCACTTGTGCTGTTGATTTTAGGTTTAGGTATTGGTTTCTTAGTCTACGCATCACAAACGTGGCACTGGAAGTACAATGAACTGTCGGCGTATTACCTTGCTCTCGGCGTTATCTTTGCCGTAGTTGGCGGCTTGAACAGCAATGAAACGGTAGAAGCGTTTGTTTCGGGAATGAAGAAGGTGCTGATTGCTGGTGTGTTAATTGGATTAGCAACGTCGGTAGCGATCGTTCTTGCTGAAGGTCAGGTGCTTGATAGCATTATTTTCTCCTTGTCTTCGGTTGTTGGTGAAAACAATCCAACATTTGCGGCATTCGGTATGTTCTTTGCCCAGCTGGTCATTGATGTTGCTATCCCTTCCACTTCTGGTCAAGCGGCGGTGACGATGCCAATTCTTGGTCCATTGGGGCAATTGGCGGGGGTTGATCCACACACCACAGTTCTTGCGTTCCTAATGGGTAACGGTGCGACTAACATCATCACTCCAACATCGAGCGGATTATTGATTTTCCTTGCGACCGCTCAAGTCGGCTGGGGTCAATGGGCGCGATACATTTTCCCATTCTTTATGATCATCATCTTGTTTGCTCTGCTTTTCCTATCAATCAGTTTGTCGGTATACGGTTAGGAAAAGTCCATGCAAGTATTAAAAGATATTATCGTAGAAACACGTGATGGCGTGTTTCTGGCCACGGACGTGTATTTGCCGTGCGCAAAGCGCAAAGCGAAATCAAACCGTTTACCAAGAGCAGCTACTGCATCACGTAGTGTTAGCTTGCTTAAAGAGCAAAGTGAAGAAAACATGGAATCATGGCCTGTGGTCATTGAGCGCACACCTTACAACAAAGCCGCTCCATCTCGATCTGAGATTGATGTGTCTGGGCATTTGGTGACTCGCGAAGAAATGGCTAAGGCCTTTACGGATGCGGGTTTTGCTTGTGTATTCCAAGATTGCCGTGGGCGTTACCAGTCGACGGGCACTTTCACCAAATACATCAATGAAGCGGAAGATGGCTTTGACACCTGCCAGTGGATTATTCAGCAGCCTTGGTGTAATGGTTCAATCGGTAGCATGGGGTTGTCTTATGCGGCGCACACTCAAATGGCGATGGCATGTTTGAACCCTCCTGGGTTAGCGTGCATGGCGATGGATTCAGGTGGTTTTTCAAGCGCCTATGAGTGCGGCATTCGCCAAGGGGGCGCATTTGAGCTTAAGCAAGCGACCTGGGCATATCGGCAAGCTCTGGTGAGCCCAGAAGCGAAAGCTGACCCTGTGCTCAAGCTCGCGTTAGAAAGTGAAGACATCATTGAATGGTTCAAACATATGCCTTGGAAGCGCGGCCATTCTCCTTTACGCCATATTCCAGACTATGAAGATTATCTATTGGAACAATGGGAAGCCGGGGAGTTTGGTGAATTCTGGAAGAAGTCGGGTATATATTCCCTCGACAGCTACCAGAACATTCCAGATGTGCCGATCTTATTGATGTCGAGTTGGTACGACGTTTACGTGAAAAGCACGCTAGACAACTTCAAAGTGTTGTCTGAACAAAACAGTGCGCCGATTTCTTTGATTATGGGGCCTTGGCTACACGGTGATCGCAACGTCACATTCAATGGTGATGTTGAATATGGCGAGCAAGCGGCCTTTGATGGCAATGTGGCCGTGAACTGGCTTCAGCATCGTATTAACTGGTTTAGCCGTTGGTTACTCGATAGCGATTTACCTGATGAGCCTGCGGTGAAAATTTTCCAAATGGGAGGCGGTGACGGAAGTGAAACCGAGCGAGGTAAGTTGAATCATGGTGGCCGCTGGATTGAGTCTAATCAATGGCCGTTACCTAATACGCATGAGCAGCAATGGTATTTACGTACGGGTGGTCATCTAGCGGATACGCCAGAAACTAGCCATGCAGCATTGAGCTATTTGTTTGATCCTAAGAACCCGGTGCCAACGATTGGCGGAGCACTGACTTCAGGGAAGCCGGTATTTGTCGGCGGAGCCTTTGATCAAATTGAAGATCCGCGATTTGTTGGAACGCAAGCGAACGATCTGCCTTTGTCGGCTCGCAAAGATATCTTGGTCTTTCAAACCCAGCCGCTTGAAGAAGACCTTGCGGTTTCAGGGAAAGTGTCGGTGAAACTCTTTATTGAGAGCGATGCGCTAGATACAGACTTTACGGCAAAACTGGTCGATGTGTATCCACCGAGTATGGACTTTCCCAAAGGTTATGCGATGAATATTTCCGATGGGATTTTCCGTTGTCGCTACCATAAATCGTTCGAGCAGGCCGAGCAATTAAAGCAAGGGCAAGTGTACGAAATTGAAATCGAAGCTTTTGCTACCTGTAATGTGTTTAAGAAAGGGCACAGGCTCAGATTAGATATTTCGAGCAGTAACTTTCCTAAGTACGATGTGAATCCAAATAGCGGAGAAGCGGAAGGCTCTGCTCAGTTAATGACGGTAGCGAAGAACACCATCCATATTTCGCCTACTTACCCATCATCGCTAACGCTAGAAGCGCTCTCTTCATAGTGGATTAAGCGGGCAGTTAAAAAGGGAACAAGTGTCGTGCTTGTTCCCTTTTTTGGTTTATTTAGCGAGAGGGAAGCTACGGTATTTACTCCAACGGGCATTAAAGGAATTAATGAGGTTGTGTCATCAACAACAGTGGAGGCGTAGCGTCTGGTTCTACCGAGGCATCACGTAATGATCTGAATAGTGGGGAAAGCTCAGCTGCTGGCAGTGGTTTAGCGTATAAGTAGCCCTGTGCTTCGTCGCACCCTAAATCATTCAAGATCTGTTGATGCGCAGCAGTCTCGATACATTCTGCAATTACATACAGGTTCAACTCGTGCCCCATATTTATGATCATAGCGGCAATGGAAGCATCTTCTTTTTTGGTATCGATGTCGCGGACAAATGCGCCATCAATTTTGAGCCTGTCAATCGGGAGCTTCTGTAAATAGCTTAAAGACGAGTAGCCCGTACCAAAATCATCGACGGCGATCTTAATCCCTGCATTTCTGAGCTGAACTAACTTTTGAATGTGGTGTTCAGGATCCGTCATGGCCATGGTTTCAGTGATTTCCAGCTCAAGATCCGATGGTTCGATGCCAGACTGAGTGACAATATGGATGACCTTGTCGACAAAGTCTGCTTCACACAGCTGTCTTGGTGAAACGTTAACTGCCATTCTGATTTGTCCAAGGCCTGCTTGTTTCCATTCGAGGTGCTGATCGATAGCGGTTTGCAATACCCAATAACCGATGGGAACAATAAGCCCTGAAGTCTCAGCCGCTGGAATGAATTGGATCGGGCTAACCATAGTACCATCGGATCGTTGCCAGCGAATTAATGCTTCGACGCCAACAACATGCCCTGATTTCATGCACACTTGCGGTTGGTAATATAGGCAAAACTCTTGATTATTAACCGCGTGATGAATGTCTTTGATAGTTTGCAAGCGTGTTTGCAACGATGTGTCCATACTTGATTCAAAGATACAGAACTGCCCATTGTCATGCAGCTTAGCGTGATTTAAAGCGATGCCCGCGTTCCTCAGGAGAGTTTCACTGCTCACTTCCTCGTTGTCACAAAAGCGGCAACCAATCGAAATCGACACTGGGATAAGGTTGTCTTCCAGCATAATAGGTGCGCTAAACTGGTTGCGCAGCTCAACTAATAACCGAGGGACTTCTTCTCTGCGAGTTATGGGCAGTGTTAAAGCAAAGGTATCTGTGCCTAGGTGAGCAACAAATGGATCGGATGCGTGGAACGTTTCGAGTATATGAGCGATTTGCATAATAAGCTTATCGCCAATCGCAGAGCCCAAGCCATCGTTGACGTCTTCGAAGTTATCGACGTCGGTTAAGATCAAAATGAATGGCTGGTGTGCTTGCTGTGTCAGTTTCCCTAAATGCTGCAATAGCACGAGTTTATTGGGTAAGTGGGTCAGCTGATCTTGATAGGCTAATGATTCAATCTTTTCAAACATTTTGGCGTTTTCAAAGCCTGCTGCAATATTGATACTGAAGATTTCTAACAGCTGTTGATCTAAGTTGCTGATAGGAAGTTGGCTATTTACAAAGACCACAATTTCGCCCATTGAAGAGAGCGGTATGTACACAAAGTTGTGGTGCTCTTGGTACAGGCTGTGTCTTTGGCTTAACACATCGGCCACCGATGAACTGATGTCAGGCTTGTTTAAGTTCACTAAAGGTTGGCCAATATAGTCGGTGTATGTTCCTGCGGCCGCTAGTACATTCAAGGTATTGTTATCGGATAAATCATTATGAATGCATACTACGCCTTCTGGTTTGATATGCAGTAGCCCACAAATTTGCGTCAGAATACCTATCGAAAATTGGGTTACCGCTTTGACGCCAAGTAATGTTGAAGATGCCTCTATTATCATCGAGAGCCCTTTACGGCTCGACTCGATCGTCTGGATTTGTTGATAGCTACGTAAGGCGGTCGTGAGGCAGGTAAATAGGGCGTCTCTAGTGAGCTCAGACTTTTCTTTGTAATCGTTAATGTCGTATTGCTGGATCACTTCCACTTCAGGGGCGTACCCTGCTTGACCGGTTCTTAAGATGATACGTACATCATTATTGTTCAGTTCTTCTCGGATAAAGCTGACTAACTTTAAGCCCGCGTCTTCCGTTTCCATTACGACATCTAAGAAGATGCACGCAATATTGCTGTGATTGCGCAGTACTTCTTTCGCTTCTTCACCACTGTAAGCATTGAGAAAGGTAATCGGACGAGCGGCATAGACGAAGTTTTTGAACGCAAAACGTGTCGCGCGGTGAATTTCCTGCTCGTCGTCGACGATCAGAACTATCCATGGATCTTGCTGTATTGTGGGTGTCGGTTCATTGGTTTCTTGTGCGAACACAAAGGGCTCATTGTCCGTTTTCATTCCCTGCTCCCATAAAACTGGCGGTAGTTGGTGCAACGAGCGGGATTATGATCGTGAAAGTGCACCCCTCATCACTTTGGACGGAAATCGTTCCACCGAGGACGTTGTTGACTATATTATAGACAATATTCAGACCTAGCCCGGTTCCGCCGTCGCCCATCTTAGTGGTAAAGAAAGGGTCGAAAATACGGTGGATGTACTCCTCTGAAATCCCTTTGCCGTCGTCTTGATAGGTAAGAACCACATTTTCTTTGGCTTCGTCTAACCGTCCATCTACCGAGATGACGCCATTTTCTTTGTCTTCAAATCCGTGCTTGATCGAGTTGGTTACGAGGTTAGTGAGCACCTGTCCTAACGGGCCTGGAAAGCTGTCGAGCTTAATATTGGACTCGCAGTTGAAGTGAATCTTATGAGTGCTGTGTTTGAATTGGGGTTGTAAGGTGGAATCCAGCTCCTCAGTAAATTCAATGAGATCAAAATTACGCCTTAGCGAACTTGTTTGGTCTGCAGCTACTTGTTTAAAGCTTCGAATCAGGTGAGTCGCTTTGTTCAAGCTTACACCGAGCATCTCGCTTACTTCGTCGACCTCGGCAACAAAGGTGTCTAAATCTGATTTAGTGAGTTGACCGCCTTCTAAGCTCGCTTTAAAGCTGCGTTTGGCATCGTCTAATGAGCTAGTGATGGTGACGCAGATTCCTAGTGGGGTGTTAATTTCGTGGGCAATGCCCGCCACTAAACGCCCTAAAGATGAAAGCTTCTCACTTTGGACTAACTCATTTTTGGTGATTTCTAAGTAGTTGAGTGACTGCAGCAATTCACGCTCGGCCATTTCTCGATTCTCATGAGACAGCACTATCCACCATGCACTGATGGCGATGAGCACTAATACCACGAAAAATATATTGAGGATGACATCGAATAAGTGTTGGTTCTGGGCCATATCTCCCATGTGGCTAAAGTGGAATGCCAATAAGAAAAATGCACCGGAAATTAATGCCATCGTTGAGAATATCACTAGGAAGCGAATGATCCTTCGCCCCATGTTGACGTCGATTTTTTGCATTAACAATGAATACACCACCTCTTTATCGGCTGTTTGGTTGGGTGTATTAATGACTTTACATTGGTCGTGACAGTGGTTTTCTAAGCTGCAACATAGGGAGCATATGTTTCCTTGGTGGAAAGGGCAGTGAGCGATGTCTTCTTGTTCGTATTCTTGCTCACACACAGAACAGGTTACCACTTGAGAGGGGCTAGTCACGGGAATGACTGAAGGAGTTCTGGCGAGGTAATAGCGACCTTTGGTGATATAGCCGATTAATATGGCGAGCAAAAATGAGCTAATTAAGGCGATGAATGCGCAGTAGGCTTGTGCCAGCTCCCCAAAAATTCCGGCATAAGAGACCACTGACAAAATCGACGCAATCAGCATCGACAGGCAACCGACGGGGTTAAAGTTGTGCAAATGAGCGCGTTTAAACTCAATGTAACTTGGGCTGATTTTTAACGGTTTTAACACTAATAAGTCAGCAACAATTGCCCCTATCCACGCGATGGCTAGGTTGGCATAAACGCTTAAAACTGCTTCTAAAGTGTCGAATATTCCGAGCAGCATTAGTAGTAAGGCAATCAAAATATTAAAGATGAGCCATACAACGCGGCCTGGATGGTAGTGGGTCATTCGAGAGAAAAAGTTTGACCACGCTAGTGAGCCAGCATAAGCATTAGTCACGTTGATTTTGATCTGAGAGACAATTACGAAGAATGTTGCGACCGCAAGCACCGTTTCTGGTGAGTCGAACATGTAGCCATATCCTTGAATGTACATTTGTATTGGCTCGACCGCTTTGTCGTAGTCTCCTCCGTTATGAATAAATAGGAAAGCGAGTAAGCTACCGCCTAGTAATTTTAAGCAGCCGACAATAATCCAACCAGGGCCAGCGAAGATGATCGCTGAATACCACCGCACTCTGTTTTCTTTGGTCTTGTTGGGGATAAATCGCAAATAATCTACTTGTTCACCAATCTGCACTACCAATGAAAACAGCACAACACATGCTTGGCCGAACAAGATAATGTCGAATTGATTGCCAACTGGACTGTGCCCAGCAAACCCACTCCAGTTGGAAATGATGTCCGGTTCTTTGTAAATGACAAAAATAAACGGCAAGACCATTAATACCACCCAGATTATTTGGGTGTAGTTCTGCAGTTTATTGATGGCGGTAACGCCAAAGAAGGTGATGGGTATGATTACCAAGGAGCAAATCACGTAGCCTATTGGTAAAGGGATCTGAAAATACAGCTCCAATGCCTGTGCCATGATCGCCGCTTCCAATGCAAAAAAGATAAAGGTGAAAGAAGCGTAAATAAGCGATGTGATAGTCGACCCAATGTAGCCAAAACCTGCTCCTCGGGTCAGCAAATCCATGTCTATATTGTATTTCCCAGAGTAGTGCGCAATGGGTAAGTTAGTGATAAAAATAAGCAAAGATACAAGGAGAATGGCAGGTACAGCATTGGCAAAACCGACGCTCACAGTGACCGCCCCACCGATGGCTTCTAGAGCCAGAAATGAGATGCCTCCAATGGCGGTGTTCGCCAGAGTTGAGGGGGAAAATCGTCGGAAGCTTTTAGCGGCGTATCGTAACGAATAGTCTTCTAATGTTTCGTTCGCCACCCAGGCTTGGTACTGCCTTTTAAAACGAATCATGACATGTTGACTCGCTACATTATTTTAACAATTAGCGTTGAGTATAAGTCGACATTGTGGCTTTCACCACTGAATGCGGTAACAGAAATAACGTATTGTTCACGCAAAAATTAGCAAGCTAATGCTTGCTGTTTCATAGTTTACTAGAGTCTGTGTGGGATTCGAATTTGTTATGTTGGCAAGTGATACATTGTGTACTTGATTGATTTTGGTGAGTTTTAATTTTTAGGTCGATAGATGACTGACTGTGTGCCCTTCCAGTTAACTGGGACTAGGATCTCGTTACCTGATTGCCTGTTAGAAAACTGACAAACCTTAGTGTTCCTCATGCTAATAATCGCCCATCCTGCGATAGTTAACTTCAGACAACATGAAAAAAACCTTAGCTCTCTTACTCTTCTTAAGCCTTACGGGCTGTACTCACAATCAATCAAAGTCACTGAGTGCGAATACTTCGTCTGTTAACGTTTATCCTCAGTCGATGTCGAATATGCAGCTTTGTGACACCTTGTATTATGGGCGACCAAGCAATCAAACCTTAGCGGCGATTGGCAGTGAGTTTAACCGAAGAGGGTTAACTAAAAGTTGGTGCGATACCGAAGCGAATAAGCTCTATTTCACTCAAACGGTTGAATGGCTTCGCGATCAAGTGGTTACTGATGAGTCAGAATCAGACGAAGAGTCTGCAGTAATTCTGCCTGCGCTTTAGTTATGGAAATATAGACAAGGTACAACATGAGACAGCAATATCATTTTCGAAACTCTGAACATGGGTTATTGGCTTGGGATGTGTTTCGGCTCATTGAACTGACGAAAAATCTGCCTGTTATCGATGTTTCACTTACCGATATTGCAGAGCTGGACCAAGCGTTTTGGTATGAACTTGGAGGCGCGAAACCAACGTGTCGAAATATAGTCGAGCATACTAAGTTGATTCAAAATGCAGATCTCTCCTATCCGATCATTTTATGCCATGAAGGCAAGGTGATGGATGGCATGCACAGAGTGTGTAAAGCCACATTGTTAGGCAGAAAGACTATTCAAGCTGTCCAATTCTCAACGTATTTATCACCGGATTACATTGGTGTAGACCCCGATGAATTGCCTTATTGAAGCCTGCCAAACCAGATTAAAACTGTAGTATCTGTCCATCTAATTCTTAGGTCTGAATAACATTCTAAGAATCGTCACTCTTGATGTAGTCGCTTTGGCAGTTTGCATGTCAATAACGCTTATTGTATTACTGGCTATTACTGCTGCGACAGAGCAAGTTTAATGTCGTTATATAAATCGGGAAGTAATATGATTTTTTGGCCATGTATTTTTAAGTTAGATGGTGATTATGAATTACTGTATTTGGCGTCTGAGCACCATCTGGCCAACGAACTAGATGAGCTCATTTGGGATAGTGCAGATCGTTTAATTGATAGTAATGGGAAACCTTATCTAGTTAGGACTGAAGGGGACGGCTATGCGTTTGAACCAGAAGCCACTCAGCTATCGTTAGAGTCGGTGACAGAACTCATTCAAGAGCATGAATTTTCGAAAGCGGCGATGTGTCTTACTAAAATACAATTTCCCTCTATTCAACAAGCCATTATGTCGTTGTCATCGGGATAACAAAGATTCCCAACCCTAGGTATTTGAGTTCAGTTAGAGCCTCCGATTCTTGAACGCTAGCAAATATCAATTTGCTCGTAGTCAGAGGGGCATAGATCTTCATTTTACCTGTGTCCTTCAAATGCTTGGCAAACACTTTTTCAATTCAAGAAGCAGCATATACGCACTGTTCCCAGTGATTTCGTATGGGTTAAACTCGTGGGTCGTTGAGTATTTCAATGTAAGCGGTTTTGTGGAACTAGAAATTGGTACGTATCCCATCGACCACTCTTGAAAGTCCCGGTTGTGAATTTCTTGGTAGTCTAGAATAACGATTTTCTGATGGCGTGGATCGTTGACAATAGAGTTGTACAAGATATTGACTCTTTCTCTATCCCCTTCTAAACATTGTAGAAAATAGTTATTGTTGAAATAGAGAATCCCGGTTACACCTTGTTCAAAATTGTTTGCTTTTGCTGACTCCAAAATCTGTTCTACATCGGAATGCGTGAGTTGCTCGGATGTAGAGCTAGCGTAAACTAACCTGATTAAGCTCATGTAATTCCACCAGTTGCATATTTGTTTTAAATATATATCAAGGTCAGAAAAATGCTATTCAATCGCCTAATATTGACCCGCATAGTCTACTCCCGTCTATTCGATATCTTGTTTAAGCCCTATCATTTCCTTTACTGCTAACGCTATAAGGCGTTGCTGCGAGAGCTATAATAATCCCCCAGATTTGTTGATATACATGATTAGAATTGGTTTACTGTTGCCATATGATTACCAATTAAATTGGAGAAAGTGGTGATTAACAACATTAATTTGTCAGATATTCGTTCTTTCGTGTTAATCGCGCAGCTAGGTAATTTTACCAAAGCGGCTGAAGCTCTGAATGTTTCGCGCTCACATGTATCACGTCAGATAAGCTCACTTGAAAAACAAATGAAAGTGACTTTGCTTACACGCACCACCCGAAGTTTAAAGCTCACACAAGCTGGAGAGCGTTTTTACCTTCAGTGTGAAAAAGCCATTAATGGAATCGATCAAGCGCTTATCGCAGCGGTTGATGATACAGAAGAAGTTCGCGGATTGATTCGAGTGAACTGTGTTGGTGGTTATATTGGCGAGAAAATCATCTCAAAATATGTGGCTGACTTTATGCTTGAGCACCCTCAGACCCAAGTGCATCTCGATTTCAGTAGCAACAGAATTGACCTCATCCAAGATGATTTTGATATCGCTTTTCGCATGGGTAAGTTAGAGGATTCAGGCTTCATCGCTAAGAAGTTAATGGATATCGATGTAGTAAGCTTGGCGAGCCCGAGTTACGTACGTAAGTATGGGAACCCTGAGCACCCTAACGAGCTTAATGAGCACCGCTGCTTAACAGGATCGGTCAAGCGCTGGAGTTTTGAGTCGGATGAAAATGCAGCAGAACAGGTCGATGTCAATATTGAGGGGAATCTAGTATCCAAGAACGGACACGCTTTGATCACCAATGCGATGGCAGGAAACGGCATAATTCGTGTTCCAAGAATGTACTGCACCGATGCGATTGAAGACGGTGATTTAGTGGAGATACTGCCCAAATGGCACATTCCATCGGTGCTATTTTCTGCGGTTTACCACAGAGATAAATACCAACCAAAGCGTTTGAGAACCTTTATTGACTTTGTTAAGCAAAAGTTTGAATCAGACTTTTAGGGCACCAGCGCTATTGGCTTTCCTCCTATAAAGATCGCGTGCGTAAATAGCATAATTTAGCGATCTACATGTCGATTTATTGTTGAGTATTAGGTTACATAGATATGTATTGTGACCTATATATCCACAATAAATCGCTCCATATAATTCACCTCGTTTTTGAAACAGCCTGAATTCTATTGGAGAAAATAATGAAAAAGTTCAAATCAATCGGTCTATCTTTAGTTGCAGCCGCAATGCTGAGCGCGGTGCCAGCAATGGCTCAAAGTCAGTTTCTGGGAGATGATTATCAACCTGGAATCAATAAGGTCGCTTTCCTTAGTGAAAATGTACGCGTGGCTGGCAATGTATTTTTACCCCCTCATTACGATTCAAATAAACGCTACCCAGCGATTGTTGTGATTACCCCAGCCAGTGGTGTAAAAGAGCAAACTGCGGGAATTTATGCAGAGAAAATGGCCAAGGAGGGGTATATCACTTTGGCGTTTGACCACAGAACTTATGGTGAAAGTGGGGGGTATCCACGTGGTATGGAAAACGCGCCAATGAAAGTTGAAGACATCAAAAATGCCATTACTTTCCTTAGTAACTTCCCCGGGGTAGATCCTGAGCGTGTCGGCGAATTAGGTATTTGCTCTGGTGCGGGTTACAGCCTACAGGTTGCAATGCAAGATACTCGATTGGATTCGGTTGCGACGGTAAGTGGCTTTGTTGATTTTACTGATTACGGTATGGGAGGCGCGACGCAATACATGGATCAGCTGACTGGTGATTCAGTCGAGCAGTATCGCCAACAGATTAAAATGGCAAGTGACGCGCGCCAGAAATACTATGAGACTGGTGAAGTGGTATTAGTAGATGGCATCCCGTCAGCAGAAAAAGCGAAATCAATGAATGAATTCTGGGTTCGTGCAGCAGATTACTACCGCAATCCAGAGCGTGGTGCGGCGGCAGAAAATTATTCGCCGTTACGTGCAGCGATGTCTTTGGATACGCGCTACGCTTTTAACCCTTCTGAAAATATGGCGCTGATTGGCGATACACCCTTCTTAGCTATTGTAGGAACAGAAGCACTTTCAGCTTATTTTAGTGAAGTTGCTGTAAAGCGTGGATCTGAAGCGGGTAAAGATGCAGAGCTGTTTGAAATTGAAGGTGCTCAACATTTCGATCTTTATGATCAAGAAAAATACGTTGATCAAGCGGTTGATAAGTTAGACGATTTTTTCTCAAAGACTTTACGTTAATCCGCTTTTAATCATTATTCATCGCTAAATCAGATTGATTCAGGTTTAGCTGTACTTCGAATATCACTAAAGCCACCGAACTTGTTCACTCGTGCAAGCGGTGGCTTTTTTGCTTTCTATCGACTAAGCCTACAGGGAGCTCAAACTTTGGTTGGAGCAAATAATACAATTGTTGCAGTATGGAAACAGTTATTTGATTTAATGACTATATATCAACGAAGTGAGTTCTCTTAATATACCCCCATCGCAACAAACCAGCTTGGTTATCAAGGTTGCTTCTTAATTACGATTTGGAGAATACAAAATGAAAAAATTAGTTGTTATTACAGGTGCAAGTTCTGGTATTGGTGAAGCTATCGCTCGTCGTATGAGTGCAGCAGGCCACCCACTGCTTCTTTTAGCTCGTCGCGTTGAGCGCCTTGAAGCGCTTAATCTTCCGAACACTATGTGTGAAAAGGTAGATGTGACTGATAAAGCTTCTTTTGAAGCGGCGATTGCTAAAGCGGAAGAAGTATATGGTGAAACAGATTGCATTGTTAACAACGCAGGTATGATGTTATTAGGTGAGCTTGCTGACCAAGATGCATCTGAGTGGAAAACCATGTTTGATGTAAACGTGATTGGCCTAATGAACGGTATGCAAGCGGTGCTAGCACCAATGAAAGCGCGTCAGTCTGGTACTATCATCAACGTGAGTTCAGTGGCGGGTCGTAAGACATTCCCTAATCACGCGGCATACTGTGGTACTAAATTTGCGGTACACGCTATTTCTGAAAATGTTCGTGAAGAAGTGGCTGATTCAAATGTTCGTGTAACGACAATTGCACCGGGTGCAGTAGAAACTGAGCTGCTTTCTCACACGACTTCAGATGAGATTAAAGCGGGTTATGAAGATTGGAAAGAGAGCATGGAAGGCGTATTAGTGGCCGATGATATTGCTCGTACAGTAGAGTTTGCATACCAACAGCCACAAGGCGTATGTATTCGTGAGATTGTGGTAGCGGCAACTCGCCAACAACCATAATTCGCCTTCGCTGATAAACATGAGCCTCGCACTTGCGAGGCTTTTTGCGTTTTGACTCATGTGTAGAGAGCTGTGAAGGAATGATACCATTCAGCTTTACTTGTAATTACTGGTTGCCTGCAAACTGGTAGCAATTCTTACCCAGCGCTTTTGCCTTGTAGAGCGCTTCATCTGCACGTCGAAAGGTGGTGCTGTGAATATTTTCTTGATGAAAAGCCGCACCGCAACTCACAGTAACCTCACGGCCAATTCCAAAATCGTATTCAGCAATGGTTTGTTGAAGTTGGCTTACGTGTTTTTCAATACGGGTTGGGTCTGAAATATTGAACGCGAGCAGAAACTCCTCACCACCCCAGCGTCCCACTTGGCCGTCTGTGCCGATACACGCTTTTAGCAACTGAGCCGTATGAATCAACACATGATCACCGACTTCGTGTCCATGTTGATCGTTTATGCTTTTAAAGTTGTCGATGTCTATGATAGCAACCCATTTGGCCCTGCTGGGCTCACTTAAAAGGGTTTCCATATGGCGTCGATTCGACAAATTGGTTAAAGCATCGGTATTTGATAGCGCATGTAACTTTCGATTAGATTCTTCTAGTTGAATCATTGTGCGTCTACGCCCTGAATCGTAGAAATACGAAACGGAAAATAGGAATAAATAGATGGTCGTTAAATGGACAAAGCTGATGGTGTCGAAAGACACTGGGGGCCAGTTATGCATGTCTGTTAGGCAGAAATACGCGATGATGGCGAAGTTAACCACGCTAAATAATGAGCCGACTTTATAGCCCAGGATGAAGATAGCGATCACAGGCGTCAAAAAACTGAACGCGAGCGCGAACTCGCTGTTTCCGGTTCCAATAATGAATAAAAGGCTCACACTGGTCATCACAGAAACCATGATGAAAGCAGAAACTCTTGGGGCCCGGCTCCGCCAAAGGAAAAAGTAGCTGCATAAGCAAAAAGCGATTCCAATTGATTCGATCAATGCGAGCAACGGGACGGGAATAACAAAAATATTGTAGTAGACAAAAAACGACAGTATTGATGTTAATGCAGTCAGTGACACGAAGATAAAAGAGCTTTCTCTAAAGTCGTTATCTGTACGGCTGATACCAAGCCATTTCTCTAGTCCATTAGTTATCATGGCTGTTAACTTTATTCTCACTTATGATACAAGCAACATATCTTAATGCAGTTGCGAGTTCAGTATTTGGGTCAAGGTCGAACTTATACCAATTTTTCTGGTTAGCGGTTCGGTTAGGTTTGTAGCGTGGTTAGGCGCTTATTCACAACGTTTGGAGCAAAGTACCCGCTCTAATCCTTGAGGCAATCTAAGTACTCATGCTTTCTCGCATCTATCGCGTGACTGTACAGTGGCCTTTCAGTGAACTAAACATGCTCGCCATTCGGTGGATGATAAATATGATTGCCATCACATATGATTCATGCTCGGCTATTGTATTTGATGCGAGTAATAATGCCTTTTGGGCTGAGAGCGAGAAGAGGGGGGAGCAGTAAAAGAAAACCCCGCTAGGCTTTCGCCGAACGGGGTAAAGTTTCTTTGCAGCTGTCCTGCTACGGTTTGTTTCAATGAAACAAAGTGCTCCAAGCATCTTCCTTGTTAGTGGTTAAATCCGTTAACCGATTTCCATTTTATTCTCGCCGTCCTAGCGGTGTCCGTACTTGCCTATCGTCCTGATGGGCTATTCTCATCCAGAGATTCTACATCCTTTCTGACTACTCATCCTAAGTAATCAAACCTTCATCCTGAAGCCAGTTATTCCATTAACTTTTCAATTCCTTGCCAACTTCCTGTCGACAAGGTTTATATTACTTCAATGCGCCGTATTTCCTATCTAGGCTTGAAGTAATAATTATGTTTCTTAACTGTTAATCGAATGGTTTGTCTTTATTTTCAGTGGTTTACTGGTGTTAAGGTAGAATGCTTGCTGTTTGATTGATGACTCTCTCACATCACGTGTGAGAGATCTCTTACATGCCAGTAAGACTTGTCGCTGCAGTAGGATTCAATTGTAAATCGATTGCTCCCTAATTGATTCAATACGTGATAAAAAGAGCTCAACTGAAAGTACCGAGAAAGGAATTGAGACATGCAAGTTCACCACATTAACCCAACGCCACGCTGGTCTGATGTTACTGTATTTAATGGTATTGCAAACTTTGTTGAGGTCGCTGAAGCTGATACTTCTGCCGACATGAAAGGGCAAGTAGAGCAAATCTTCCAACAAGCAGAACAAATGCTAGCACTGGTAGACAGTGATAAGTCTCGTATCATGTCTGTCACTATCTACGTTACGGATTTTGCTCACTTTGATGCGCTGAACGAAGTATGGGAAGCGTGGTTCCCTGCTGGGCGTGCTCCGAGTCGTGCATGTGTGAAAGTTGAACTCGCCGATCCTAAGCTACTGGTTGAAATGGCGTTTGTCGCAGCAGCAGGCGAAAAGTTTCAGTCCTAGGAGCATCCCGCATTCTTAGCACCTACGTTAAGCCACCTCACTAATGGGTGGCTTTTTTATTTCTTTCTTTTCGACGCTTACTTGCAAAGTTTGAGTTTAGTTGCATATTCTACAGGTCATAAGCAACGAACACAGAAGGAAGAGTGGATGCAAATTGCATTAGTGACGGGCGGCAGTAAAGGTATTGGGCTTGCGACGGTTGAGCGTTTTCTTGCTCTTGGCTACCAAGTGGTAACCTGCTCTAGAAACATCAGCACTTGGCTGGAACAAGTCGAATCTAACCCCCTGTTAAAAAAGGTCGATTATCAAGAGGTGGATATCGCAGACAGCGAACAAGTTGAACGTTTATTTTCCCATATTGCATCACGTTATGGGCAACTCGATATCGCTATCAATAATGCGTCTCCCAAGTTGGAATCGAATGGTCAATTTGAATCCGTTGAATTAGAGGCATTACGCCATACCATGATTCAAGACTTTTGGTCTCATGCGCAGTGTCTTAAACATGAACTCGCTTTAATGAATGATGGCAGCGCAGTTATCAATGTCAGCTCCATAAATGGCTTACGCCCAACGCCAAACGCGGCAATGTACAGCGCAACTAAGCACGCTCTCGAAGGGCTAACCCGTTCAGTTGCACTAGAAGCGATTACAAAAGGGGTACGCGTCAATGCAGTCGCACCCGGAGTCACATGGACTCCAAGGTGGGATGAGCGAGCGATTGATAACCCGACGATCCATGACGATGTCGCTCAAGTGGTACCGATTCAAAGGTTTGCTAAGCCAGACGAAATTGTCGACGCGATAGAATTTCTGGCTTCTGATAAAGCCAGTTATATTGTGGGGCATACCTTGGTGGTGGACGGCGGCGTTTCTCTCTCCTGATTTGATGCGAATAAATTAGCGTCGCATACCGGTTTACAGAGTTGTGCAGAGCCGTATAAATAGCTCGGTTCTGCCATACCAAATACGCATTTATTCTCTAAAGGTAAAGCGAGTAAGTAGTTATAAATTAATTTCTTACAATGATTTATCACCACCATTTATTACAAATACTATGAATGTGTTTTGTGTGTCGCAATCCTAATTTAATACTAAACAATACACATAGTTGTTTTATAAAGTCGCTCTTGTAGTTACCTCGTTTCTTTCAAGGAGTACACTTTATGAGTCGTTTTTCGTTTAAGCCTTCCTCCACAGTGGTTAAATCTTGTCTTGGACTACTAATAAGCGCACCCCTAGTAGCATGCTCTCAGGAAGCCCCTGATGCACAGTCCCATTTGGGAACGTATTCTTCCTCTCGGCCTGATGTGCCGTACATAAAAATCTATCAAGATAATGGTGTTGATTACGTTATATCCCCTTGGGGAGGCATAGAGCTCCTCATGTTGGAGGAGGGAAAGTTCAGGTCTAAAGACAGAACTATAGGATTGAAAGGTGAGTTCTCACAGTTAAACGACGGTGTTTATCAATCGCTGACTTACACTATCTACGGAGAAGAAGTGAGCCTCGAGCGTGCTGGCAATTTACAAGGCGCCGAGCTAGTAGAAAAAATGTATTTGAATGCCGAGGGTTTTGAAAACATCAGTAGTGTCAATTCGCAGTGCACTAACCGCTCTTTACCTACTGATTTTGCCAGTGACCGTTATGATCAGGCTGCCATTGACCGTTTAGTCGAGACGGTTAATTCAAGTTATCACTCGTTAAGCAAAACGACGAGTGTGCTGGTGGCTCATAAAGGCGAATTGGTCATTGAAGAATATATGAATGGTTGGACGGCCGACTACCCTCATACCATCCAAGCGATCTCTAAAAGTTTGGCTTCTTTGACTGCTGGCGCTCTTGTTGAAGAAGGGAAGTTAGTCGATGAACATCAAACCATCAAATCACTGCTTCCTGATTATTCCTCAAAGCTAACGGGTGATAAGGCAGAGTTGACATTAAAACACTTCCTGACAATGAGTGCGGGCTTAAAGTGGGATGAGTGGAGTACCAAATACAGTGACGATAACAACTCCCGCAAGATAGAGATGGAAAGCCCGAATGCGGTTCAATATGTGCTCTCTCAAGAATTGGTCGAGCAGCCAGGGCAGAAGTTCGTGTATAACGGCGGGCTTGTGACCACGTTAGGTCAAATTATTGAAGAGCATTCAGGAAGCGAAAATGCAGGTGCGTATTTGGCATCGGGGCCGTTGTCCAATTTATGTTTTGAAAATGCTTACATGCATATTCAAAATGACCACACTTTCAACTTTGCAGGTGGCGGTTATCTAAGATCTCGTGATTTGCTTAAACTAGGCTTGTTGGTACAAAACCAGGGCATGTGGAATGGCCAACAAATAATCGATAAGCAGTGGCTAGAGAACTCTTTGAAAGAAGCGTTAGATACCAACTGGAATGAAATGCGTTATGGCTATTATTGGTGGATGCAAGATTACATCATCGATGGCCAAAGGTACGATGTGGTTTATGGGCTAGGTTATGGCGGGCAAGTACTGGCCATTGTTGATGAGTTAGATTTAGTCGCCGTGCGTACTGCTCGTGATTTCGCGTCTGGCGGTGGGTTTGATGAATTTTTAAGGCATTACGTTATCCCTGCATTTGCGGCTAAAACCGATGGCGCTAGCTAAGTTTCCGAACTAGGCATGACCCCACGTTTTCTTGGCGTGGGGTTTTCTTTTGGTAGCTTGAAAATAACCCATTTTCGGTGAGCTTAACGGGTTGTTGTTTGGGTTACATCAACCACAGCTTGAACTATCGGTAAGCTTTCTAACTCTTTTGCGTAAATCAAATAGGACTTTGATTGCGACGTTAAGTCTTCAATATGGACAAGCGAAATATTGGGGTGTGGATGAAATTCGTGCAAGCCGACATAGCTAATACCAATCCCGTAAATGCTTGCTTCTCTCACTCCCTCTCGGCTATCGACTTGCAAAATACTCTTAGGCGTTATGCCTTGTTCAAGCATGGCATCTTCCAAAATGGTACGGGTAGTTGAGCCGATTTCACGATGAATAATGGGCACATTATCTAACTCTTTAAGTCGGATCGTTTTCTTATGCGCTAATGGGTGATCATTGGGCACGGTCAGCACGACGGGTTGCTGGTTTAGCTTTATGGAAACCAGTTGCGGATTCGGCTCTCGGTAGGCTAATACGCCGACTTCCAACTCTCCGTTGAGCACGGCATTTCTGATCGCTTCCGAACCTCCGGTGTGAATTTTAATTTCGACCCCTGGATACTGGGTTTGAAATGCATCAATAATCGGCATTACGGCACTCGGGCTGACTGCCCCTAAATTCAGCTGACCAATATCCAGCCTGCCGCTGGATTGCAGCATTTTCTTTGCACGATCTTCTAGTGAGAAAATGAGCAAAGTTTGCTGATACAGCTTCTGACCAGTCTCAGTTAGGCGGTTGTTGTTTCTTTGGCGATAGAAGAGTTTAACTTGATACTGAGACTCCAATTCTTTGATTTGAGCGGTGATTGTCGGTTGTGTGATGTTGAGGTGTTCTGCCGCTTTCGAAAAACTGCCCAACTTAGCTACCACATGAAAAGACCTTAACTGAGTGTGTCGCATCCTTAGTGCCTCAAAGCATTGTCTAGCGGAAAGCTGAGCATAGGTTTTTTCTATGACAATCATATTTAATTAGTATTTCCCCTCAATATTAGTGTCATTTTTGTCGATTAACTTAAACGCCATACCCCAATAATGCTCAATAAAGGCTTTAATGATGTGGCAGTTTTTTAACCCTGTTCAGGTGATGTTTGGTCACGATTCGCTTGAAAATATTCAGCAAGCGCTTCAAGGAAGACGCTATGCATTGGTGACTTACGATTCACCGTATTTTGCTTCACTGGCCAATGCGGTAGCGCAGCAAAACTCTGGCTGCCAAGTGGTACTGAACCAAGTTTTTGAAAACCCAGATCTCCACGATCTGTCGAGTATTTGCGAAGCATTTTTACCTCACTCTGAAAGTGTTGAAGTGCTGGTGGCGTTAGGTGGTGGTTCTGTCATTGATACCACTAAGGCACTTGCGGTTGCGCAAGGCAGCGTTGATAAAGTCAAGGCAGCCATCCAAGCAAATAGTCACGTTGAAAATGTGTTGCCAATCATCGCAATCCCGACCACAACCGGAACCGGAAGCGAAGTGACATGCTGGGCAACCATTTGGGATAAAGCCTCCAACACTAAGTATTCGTTGAACCATCTATCTTTGTACCCTGAAACGGCGATTTGCGATCCGAAACTGACCGAGTTTTTGCCGATTGAACTCACGGTACAAACTGGATTAGATGCGTTATCTCACGCACTAGAAAGTCTTTGGAACAAGAACCGTAATCCTGTATCGGCCCACTATGCTCATCAGGCCATTCTGTCGATTTTAGAGGTGCTGCCTAAGTTAGTTGCTGAGCCTACGGATTTAGAACTCCGCTCAAAAATGATGATGGCATCGCTCTGGGCTGGGCTTGCGTTTTCTAATACCAAAACGTCCATTTCACACAATATTTCTTATGCGGTGACCTTAGACAAAGGGTTGGCGCACGGCATTGCTTGCTCTTTTACGTTACCTGCTGTTTTGGCGTCGTATTACGACTGCCACAGCGATGTCGCTCAAGACTTACGCCAGCTGTTTGGGCAAGACCTCAACATGGCATCACATCAACTGACCACATGGTTTCATGGGCTTGGGGTGAAAACATCACCGCAAGAGTACGGTTACAACAATGAACAATGGATAGCCCTAGTCACACACGCTCTACAAGGAGAGCGAGGGCAAAACTTTTCAGGTGATCCTGAAGCACTGATTCAAACATTTAAGAAAGGAATTCCAGATTATGTTTAAAGCATCATTTTCGCTAAGCGGCTTAGCGACGAAAAATAGCCTGTGCAAGAAAGCTGTTATGGCAGGGGTACTGGCAAGCTCGTTCTCTGTGCAAGCAATGGAGGACATTAAAATTGCTCTGATTCCATCGGAAGACTCCAGAGCCATGCTTAAACAGAGCCAAGTATTGATTGATACGCTCAGCGATAAACTCGGTGTCGACGTAGAAGGATTTGTCGCAACAGATTACAACGGGGTGATTGAAGCGCTTCGTTCTGGCCATGTGGATATCGCCTACCTTGGGCCTTTTTCTTACGTGAAGGCGGCGGAGTTAGCCGACGTTGAAGCTTTTGTTGTGGCAGAAACCATGAAAGCGGGCGATGTGGCATATCACAGCCAGATTATTGCGCCTAAGTCGGCTGATGATGTGAACGAGCTGAAAGATCTTAAAGGTAAGGATTTCGCATTCGTCTCACCGACGTCCACATCGGGTTATGTATTTCCCGCGGTTGCTTTGAAGAAACAAGGTATTGAACCTCGTCAGTTCTTCAAGAATGTTGTTTATACCGGTGCTCACGATGCCAATATTCTTGCCGTTAAGCATGGTCGAGTGGATGCGGCGACAGTCGCCGATCGTATTTTAAACTCTGCGATAGAGAAGGGCATTATTGGAAAAGATGACTATAAGGTGTTGTGGAGCTCGCAAGCGATACCAGAATCTCCAATGGTTTGGCGTAATGATTTACCAGAAAGCGATAAGCAGAAAATCAAAGAAGCGTTTCTTTCTATCGAAGCGGTAGAGTTTGGCGATCAAGGCGTTGTGAATCGTTATGTCGCCACGAATGATGCTGCCTATAACCCAGTTCGCGAAGCGGCAAAGTTCACCAAATAACATGGCGTCAATGACGATCAAATAATCGCTCTATCGACCTTGTTATTGCGGATGAATTACAGCGATATTGGGAATGATAGCGCAGGAAAGCGAGAGAGCTTCTTATGCTAAACATCAAAAATTTACACAAGTCGTACGGTTCCAACCAAGTGTTGAAAGGTATCGATCTTAAGATCAATGAAGGCGAGTTTGTGGTGATCTTAGGCCCATCTGGAGCCGGAAAATCGACCTTATTGCGTTGCATAAACCGTCTAACGGAAGCGACCGAAGGCGATATTCTTTTGAACGGTCAAAACATCGCCCATGTTCAAGGGAAGCAGCTTTTGAATATTCGCCGTAGGGTCGGCATGATTTTCCAGCACCACAACTTAACTAAGCGATTGTCTGTATTAAAGAATGTGTTGGTAGGGCGAATGTCGTATTTGCCGTTTTGGAGCTGCGCGTTACAGCTTTTTCCTCAGCGTGATATTGAGATTGCCAAAGAATGTTTAGCTCAAGTTGGGTTAGCAGAAAAAGAGTTGGAAAGGGCTGATAGCTTAAGTGGCGGACAGCAACAACGAGTGGGCATAGCGCGCGCGTTAGCCCAACAACCACAGCTCATGCTTGCTGACGAGCCAGTCGCCAGCTTGGATCCTAAGTCTTCACGCAAGGTGTTGAGTTATATCCAACAGAGCTGTAAGCAACGCAATATTTCAGTGCTATGTAACTTGCACCAAATTGATTACGCAATGGAGTTTGCAGAGCGCATTGTGGGGCTTTCTAACGGTAAAGTGATTTTTGATGGTATGCCTGAAGACTTAACGCCAGACATTGTGTCCCAGATTTACTCTGGGCTAGAAGATGAGAGCATTAGCAATTTGGTGACACGCATGGCTAACGAAAGACGTTTAGCCCGCATCGAAAATAAGAAGGTCGCATAGAATGAAAACACAAAATCTTCAGTTAGTTCTCAATGCCCCAAAGCGTGGTTGGTGGGTGTTGCTCCCTATGGTTATTGCCAGTTACGCCATTCTACATTGGTCTGCGATTGGCACTCGAATGAGCCTTAGTGATCTGTTTGCAGGCCTACCTTGGATTGCGGATTTCTTATCGAGAATGATGCCGCCGAATTTGTCGTACATTGGAGAGCGTTTAATCGAGCCTGCAATTCAGACGATGCAAATTGCATTGTGGGGAACCGTATTATCGGTTGTGATAGCGATACCGACTTGCTTTTTTGCCGCTAAGAACCTGACTCCTCACATTGGTGTCTACCATTTCTTCCGCCAAATCCTCAATGTACTGCGCGGAATCAACGAGCTGATATTGGCTCTGATATTTGTTGCGGCGGTGGGGCTTGGGCCCTTTGCTGGTGTACTTGCGTTAGCTTTGCATGGCGCAGGTATGGTGGGTAAGTTTTTTGCAGAAGCGATTGAAGAAATGGATCAAGGGCCAGTAGAAGCAATGAAAGCGTCGGGCTGTTCAACGCTTCAGGTGATTTTGTTTGCGGTGATCCCACAAGTCTTTCCTAACTGGATCAGCATTATTTTATATCGCTTGGAAGCCAATATTCGAATCTCTGCGGTTCTTGGGATGATAGGAGCGGGAGGCATCGGCTTTGAACTGATCACTTCAATGAAGATGTTTGAATACGGAGATACAGCAGCGTGTGTGCTAGTGATTTTAGGCTTGGTATTTTTTACTGACATTATCTCCGCAAAACTGCGTCAGTTTATCCGTTAGATTCATTGGTAGATTGAACCTAGCCTTCAGCGTTACAAATACCTAAGAATGACTCATGCTCTAATAACCCGCCATGGTTGTTAGGGCATTTTTTATTGGGTCACTACCCACGTTTTCGATAGAGGCCATTGGGGAAAATTAGAGTTGTTAGAATTAACAATAGTGCGTGCGAATTAATGGGTAAACGCTACACTTGTTATTATTGACAGACTGGCTAATAAAGATGAGGTGTGCAATGGCCATTACTGTATATCAACCCGAAGATAACTCGTTACACCTAACGGAACTTTATAGCTTGTTTTTAAATGAGTGGGGTGAAGTGGATCCGTTTGCTCATGAGAAAGAAGGTCTTTCTATTCCGACTCCAGTATTAGCATTAGACAGCCAGAATTTGGTCGGTGGCATTGCGTTCACACGTTTTGCCGAACCAGGCACAGAAAGCCTTGGGGTTTGGATCAATGCACTGCTAGTGAAGCCGCAATATCGCCGACAAGGGATCAGTCAGCGCTTGATACGTGAGGCTCAGCAATTGGTGAAACGGGAAGGTGTAGACACCTTGTATGTGTACACGCATCTACCTTCGTTGTATGAACCATTAGGTTGGGAATGCGTGGAACAGCATGACGATCACTATGTGCTGAGTAAGCATTTGAACTAACGAGGTTTCAAATAAAAGAAACCCCATTCAAGCGAATGGGGTCTGTGATTTTCACGCGATTGGGCCGTAGTACTTAGGTTGAGCGCTTAATACTAGGTTCAGAGCTTATTATTATTTTACTTTGTGTAGCGTGCTTGCATCGGTATGTGAGAACGCTTGCCCATAGATTTCAAGCGCCGTTGTTTGCGAGTAAGTCAGCGTGTCGTCTGCGATGTTTAAGTTCATGATGAAATCTGTCGTCGCGGCATTTTTCGTCATGTAGTTTGACTCGGCAATACCGTTCTCAGATGAGGTGAGTGTCATGACGTTACCCGCTTTGCCTTCGGCTGTTACACAAGTGGTGCGCGGTACGCAAAATGAGTTATAAACCGTTTGATTGGCTTTGTCGTAAATGAAGTAACCGCGTTGATCATGAAACTTTGTGTCGTCGACTTTTCTGAATACTTCTTGCTTGTAGTAGAGCGCTACTAAGTATTGTTCGCTGGCATTGGTTGCATCGGCTGCTACTTCAAACGTCATCACTTCATAGAAAGGAGTGACTGCAGATGCACCAACACCCACGGCGGAGCCTTCTTGGCTAGGTGCGATATCTACGCCACCCGCATCGACTGATTTCCATGTACCCACAAGTTGAGCCAGTGGGCCAAAATCCATCCCATTGATTACTGTGCTTTGTGCAGCGACGGCAGGCATTGATAGAGCTGCGGCTACGCCTAGAACGAGTAGTTTTTTCATTATTACTTCCTTTAGTTGACTTATAATGCGCAGCAATTTACCCCTAAAGTGTTACTTCTCACTTAACATAGATCAATAAAATGATATTTACCGAATGGTATTTATTTTGTGAATGATAAGTGGCCATTTATTGATCTAAGATCACACTGGGTTAGGGTAAGGTATAACTGCGGAAATTAACGAAGCTGGTAGAAGATCTCTTTGATTTTAGTTATTTAATCAGTGTGTTATGTTGAGAGTGAACCAACAATAAGGGCGCAGAAAATGGAATTGGAAATCTATCAAGTTGACTCATTTACCTCACAAACGTTTAAAGGCAACCCCGCAGGAGTGTGTATTGTCGAAGAGCCTTTAAGTGAGTCTGTAATGCTATCGATCGCCGAGGAGATGGCGCTCTCAGAGACGGCGTTCTTGTGTTTACGTGATATGAATCTGCGCTGGTTTACCCCAACGGTTGAGGTCAAGCTGTGCGGTCACGCGACGTTAGCGACCGCTCATATCATGAAAGAAAAAGGTATGGTCTCGATTGGTGAAGCGATTCATTTTAATACGTTATCGGGGCGTTTGACGGTTCAGGTAAACGCAGAAGACTTTGATATGGACTTCCCAACCCCGGAACTGGAATTTAAGCCTGAATGTGATGAAGCAAAGCTCGCCGCACTAGGCATTTCTCAAAACCAGATCGTCAGTTATGGAGAGTTCGAGACGAAAGATTTTATTGAAATAGATAGTGAGCAGTCACTTATCGATTTACAACCTAACTTCGGTGCACTGAAAAATATGACCGGGCGCGGAGTGTTGGTTACGGTTCAGTCTCGCTTACAAGAACTCGATTTTGTCTCGCGCTATTTTGCGCCTTGGGTCGGAATTAATGAAGACCCAGTGACAGGCTCTGCACATTGTGCGCTTGCGGTGTTCTGGAAAGAGAAATTAGGAAAGTCAAAGCTCCATGGTTATCAGGCTTCTCAAAGAGGCGGCCATGTCACCGTCGAAATAAAAGAAGCAGGAAGAGTCACTATTACCGGGAATGCGGTCACGACCTTAAAAGGCACTTTGATTATCTAGCCTCATTATTAACCATCCAAACAAAGTATCCAGTAACGATTAAGGAGCTAGTTATGCAGTACCCGTCTCCACTTAAACCGGGGAGCACCATCGCAATAACGGCGTTTTCCTCGGGTGTCCCTAAGGCCTGCCATCAGCGTTTGGAACTCGTAATTTCTCATTTGAAATCACTCGGTTTCATTGTGATTGAAGGTCAGTGCCTTCGCGAGGATATTAACCACGTGAGTGCCGACAAAGCGGCACGAGCGCAAGAGCTGATGTCGTTTTTATGTGATGACGGTATTGATGCGGTTTTCCCACCGTGGGGCGGTGAATTTGCGATGGAAATCCTGCCACTATTGGATTTTGAACGGCTAGCTAGCGTGAAACCAAAGTGGGTCATGGGTTTCTCAGATGTCAGTACGGTGATGGTAGCGTTGACTACTCGTTTAGGGTGGGCAAGTGTTCATGCTGCGAACCTTCTGCAATTGTATGCCAAGGAGCAGGAGCGCCTAACGGCCAGTTGTCTGGATTGGCTAGGCTTAGAAGTGGGGAGCCGCTTTACTCAAGATTCAACCGCGTTGCATGAACGTGTAGGGCGCTCTTTTGCAGATGACCCTAGTGCGACGTTGAATCTGACTGAGCCTACTTTTTGGAAAACGATTGATGGCACTCATAGCGCTTCCTGCCAAGGCCGTTTAATTGGGGGCTGTTTCGATACGATGACGCATCTCATTGGGACGAGTTATTTCGATGTGGAAGCCTTTTCTCGTCGCCATCAAGAAGGCGTTATCTTGTATTTAGAAAATGCAGAGATGTCACCTTCAGTTTTAAAGCGTGCCTTGCTGAGCCTACAGTTTAAGGGCGTGTTTGATGTGGTTAACGGATTGGTGCTTGGGCGCAATGCGGTGATTGGGAACGCAGGTAAAGCGATTTCTGGCGAGCAAGCGTTGCTGGATGTACTGAGCGAGCTATCGATCCCAGTCATCTACGATGCAGACATCGGCCACTTACCACCTAACTTGACCTTAATTAATGGCGCCTATGCAGAAGTGTCAGTTGTGAATGGAGTGGGCAAAGTAACTCAAACCCTGAAGTAGGCTTTCCTTGTTTGATAGAGGTTCGAAGTTTGGTGTGAGTTAGCGCTATGGATCTCAGTTTTATGCATGCTAAGCCAGTAGATTAACGGCTTAGCATCGTTCATTTACAAAGTAATCAAGGAAGGTAGCGGCATGTACGTTGGAAAGTGTTTGTGTGGGGAAGTCGAGGTCAAGGTCGCGGGTGGTATCAGTGACATTATTCATTGCCATTGCTCATTGTGCCGTAAAAACAGCGGGACCGCCTACGCGACTAACGGGTTCGTGAATGCCTCTGGCTTTGAGGTTGTGAAGGGCAAAGAACGCTTGAGCTCGTTTTCATTCAAACCGGGAAGCCAACGTCATTTTTGTTCCTGCTGCGGCTCTCCGGTCTACAGTTCTAATGAGAAAGACCCTACCCGATATCGTATTCGTTTAGGGATTTTAGATTCAGAGATCACTGAGCGCCCTATTTCTCATAACTTTGTGTCGTCGAAAGCGAGTTGGGACGATCTGGACGCTGACTTACCACGAAGCGATAGCTTTGAGGCTAGCCGGAATCGATAAAGCAATTAGCTTCGCCAGCTGTTACCAAGTAACAGTGAAACCGCAACGGAAGCGCCTAAAGCAATCAGAATATTAGGCCAGTTGAACCCCCAAATAGCGATACACACCGCAACCGTTACAATCGCCCAAAGTAACGTTTCTAAAATCCAAGTTCCCATGTTTGTACTCCAAAACTTCAACATGGGAACCAGTGTAACTGAGCTAAGGTTAACGTTTGGTTACCTCACGTAGCATCATGTTTCCCTTGGAAATCAACCGTTGCCATGTACTGTCCTTCCTGTTGTTGATGGTTGAATTGCCATTGTTGATGTTTGCATAATCGTTCAATCAAAATTAAGCCAATCCCAAAAGAAGTCTCTGTGCTGGAGTGGCTAGCGTGCTCAAGAGTATTGGTGACCTTCACGCTATGTTCTGTGTACGTTATCTCTATCGAGCCATGCTCGGTGTGCTGTAAGGCGTTTCGGATCAGATTGGTAATAACAATGTCTACGAGCACATGGGGAAGTGGCAGTGAACGAACGGTATCAGTTGAGTGAACCGTGATGGTGAGATCCTTGCCGTCGCGAAGATATTGGTGGCTGTTTAAGGCTTGCTGAACGAGCTCTCCGACCTCGATACTGGTTAGTTCTAGATCGGTTGTCGGATTACGACTCATCCAGAGTAGACTGGTGATTAAGTTCTGCATGGTAAGGACGGAGCGTTGAATGCGTTTGACAGCACGTTGAGCGCCTTTACTCATTGAATCTGACGTTCGCATTAGCAATTCATTACTGGCCGAAACGATTGAAACTGGGGTTCGTAGTTCATGGCTTGCCGCGCGCAGAAAAAAGGTTTCTCGTTCGACGGATTCGCGTTGTAGCTGAACGCTAGTCATGAGTTGATTTGCCAGCGTTTGAACTTCAATGTAACGGAAGTGAGCCAGTTTGTCGGTATCGTTTAAATCGAGCGTTTCTGACCATTGAGAAAGAACAATGATGGGTTTGGTCAGTCGGTGGACGAGCAGGCGAATCAATACAAACACGAACAACAAGAGAGCGCCAATGATAAGAAAGGCAGAGTTAAATTGGCTGATTGATTCTGGTGGGTTCTGTGTAAATAGGTCTAAATAGATGGCTTCGTCGTATTGGGATACCACGTAAAGGTGGCGTTGCTCGCTTTCGATATAATGCCGTGCTGCGTATAGGTACTCGCCAGTCGTGTTAGCATTGTTGGTTACGTACTCTTCGTAAATAACGTCATTTTCTAGCTTATCCCAATCAAAATATTGGATAAACTTGTCCGGTATTTGGCTGAGTTGAGTGTAAACCTGAAGGGTTGAGCTTGGCGAAGCCGATACATCTCCAGTGGCAAGGAACTCTATTTCTGCCAATTTTAATTCATAGAGAAAACCGTATTTGGCTGATTCGTTGACACCAATTTGGTAGCTTTGATTGATCATTAATCCATAAATGGCCGTTAAGCTGAGCACAATGCCAAATAAGTAGAGATAGATATCACGTTTAATGCTGACTGGGCTCATTGTTGCTCCTCTCTGATCGCGATACCCACCCCATGAATGGTATGGATAAGCTTACTTTCAAAGGGGGCGTCAATGGCTTTACGTAGTTTAAATAAATGTACTTTCAGGCTATCACCATCCGGTACATCCTCTCCCCACATAGCCTGCTCCAGCTTATGTTTACTGACCACGTTCGGACTACTTTGCATTAGGCACACTAGCATTTTCCAACAAACGGGCGGCAGCTTAAGTAGTTCACCAGAGCGGGTAGCTTGATGTTGATCTAAGTCGATACTGAGGTCGCCAACGGAAAGTGTGCTGGTTGACCCTTTTGCTCGCCGCACGAGCGCAAATACTCGCACTTTTAATTCTTCCATTGCAAAGGGCTTAACCAGATAGTCATCGGATCCGGCGGCAAAACCATTGAGCTTATCGTCGAGTGTATCGCGTGCGGTCAGCATTAGTATGGGAGTGCTAACGCCTTTGTCTCGGAGTGATTGGCAGACATCGATCCCGTCCATTTTAGGCATGTTGAGATCAGTCAGGATCACATCGTAGTTATGTTCAAGTGCGAGGTTAAGCCCTGCTAACCCGTTATAGGCAAAATCAAACTCGATTCCATCCAGTTCCATGTAATCACTGATGGCTTCGGCTAGGTCTTTATCGTCTTCGATGAGCAGAGCGTTAATGGTCATGATGCAGTTATTTCCTTTGCTGTTCTTGCTTCCACGCCCAGATAGGCGGTTTAACTAACAGTTGAAGCCGTATTGACCAGTTGGGTGCATGCCACATTTGGCTGATCAGTTTGGCGTATCCATGAAAGTATACTTTAAACGGGTTAACGGAATTAATCCGTGGGAAGACACCATATTTTACTTCTTCCTCTTCCCGAGCAAATGTGCCGAACATACGATCCCAAATGATGAATATTCCCGCGTAGTTTTTATCTAAGTACTGCTTATTGGTCGCATGATGCACCCTGTGATGCGAGGGGGTATTAAATACCGCTTCAATTGGCCTTGGCAGTTTACGTACGGTCTCGGTATGAAGCAGAGTTTGGTACAACTGGACAAAGGTTTCACACATTAGAACTACGAATGGGTTAAAGCCCAATAAAATAAGTGGCAGGTGGAAGAAGAATGGAAAGAACCAATCTAACGGGCCAAATCGGTAAGCGACCGAGATATTAAAATAAGGCGAGCTATGGTGTACCGAGTGGGTGCCCCAAGCGAGCCCATTACTGTGCAAGAAGCGGTGCTCCCAATAGTAGGCAAGGTCGGCAAGGATTAAGCAACCTAAAATGGTCCAACCGGTGACTGGTAGCTGAGTTAAGCTCCAGTTCTCATAGGCGAAAACGAAAGCAGCGACATACGCCAGCCCGATAAAAAAGACGGTGATCAGCAGAAAGAATAGCGTTACGAAATTGGTCGCGCTATCGCCAATCATGTTCCAGCTTAGCTTTTTCTTAAATCCGTAGCGGATCAGTTCGAATATAAATAACGCGAGTGCAATCATTAGAAAGTTATCATCCACCCAAGTTTCAGTGAAGATAATGGTGCTTTCAGAAAACACTTGAGACATAAATTCAATCATATCAATTACCTCAGTAATACTATTTATAGTAGATGGAGACTTGGCTAGTTTCCGGTAAACCATGAACGTTGAGATCATGCGTTTCTACTACTGCTAATACGTCTTTGCTGAAATTGATGTCGAGCCATGCCGCCCCCAGTTCTTCCGCGCTATGTGCCCCTTTGATTAAGAGTACTTCTGCATTTTTAACTGGCGGTAGTTGTACTGCGTAGCTCGACTCAGTGCGGTTTTTCACTGGGTAGCCGATAGTGACGGTCGCTTGGCTAAAATCGGAGTTTATCTCTCGGTAAAGTACGGTGATCTGGCGAGTTGATGTAGGTAGAGCGCTGCCGTTATTCGAGAGATAAAACTGTTCCCACAATTGAGGCACATTCTCGAGTGGCAATGATTGACTGACTCCGTGAAGATAATACGTAGCTTGCTGTTCAGTGGACTTCTCAGTTGGGTTTTGAGGATTTGCGTGGGCAACAGTTGGCTGCATTAGGACTGCGCCCCAAACCGTACCAGCAATGGCTGTCGTGGTAACCACAGATGCGAATAACTTCATATCGACTCCTTAAACAAGCGTCTTCCTTTGATTGATGGCATTAGGATACGCATAGCGGAGTTAACAAAAGGTTACCTTAGTTATGTATGGCATGAGCTAGATAGACGCGGCTTCTAAGATTGTTGACTAAGTGTCTGAATTTTTGGGGAAAGCGTCTCATGTGGAGACGCTTAGAATGTGTAATTTACATTGTAAAGTTGATGGGCAAAGTGAGCGTGAGCTCTTGGTCTGGAACCAATTTAGGCGGTTTAGGTAACGGCTGAGCGCGATAGGCGAGCGCGATGGCTTCGTTGTCTAACGAAGGGGTACCGGAGCTTTTTACTAATCTGACACCAAGCACAGTCCCATCACGATTCATTGTGAATGAGATAACAGGCATGCCCTGTTTACGCATTCGTCTGGCTTTGCGAGGGTAACGTTTTTCTCGTTCTAAATGGGCGTGCAATATTTGTTGCCAATTGATTCGCGCAGCCTTGCCCACTTCACTTAACTGGCCTTTTCGCAGGGCTGAAGCTTGCGTATTTTCTTGCGTAGCCTTAACCGACGCTGTGGTGCTGGCTTGTTTAGCGACAGAGTTAATGGTGTCTGGTAATTTTTCTGGTTCCGGTTCAGCTTTAACGGGCTCTAGGTTGTTTTTTGCTATTTGAGTCTCTGTCTTTTCCTTTGGCTTTGACGCTTCTTTAGGTGTTGATTTTAAAGTGTCCTCTTGTTTCTCCTGAACGCTTGGTTTTGGTAGCGATTCAGGTTCGATTTTGTTTGGTGTTACTTTGGCCACCGTTTGAATCTCTGATGGCTTATCCAGTTCTTTCACCATCAATTTTGGGGCGGGCACTGGTGTTGTATCGATAGGTTGAGGTTTTGTGGGCTCACTAGCGGCCTTAACTCGTTGCACCGTTTCGACTTGTTCAAAAGTATCCGGTTGATCCTGGACGGGCTTATTGGGCGCAGCCAATGGTGCGACTAAGCTTACTGCAATCGGAGCTGCAGGAGGTGGAGGCTGATAGTTGTGTGACGGCGTCCAAAAGTAGGCAATGGCCAATGCAAGGTGCAACGACAGGCTGAGCGTTATACCCAATAGTATCCACCTATTTTGGCTGTCATGCTTGAGTTGATGATAGTTGCCTGTAAAAGCACTCATGGAGTTTGACCCATTGTTTGTTCTTCCCCGACGAGCGCGATATGGGTATAGCCCGAATTGACCATGGCATTCATGACGGTCATTAAGTCTTGATAGGCAAGAGTTTTGTCTGCTCGCAGGAAGATTCGTTGACTCTTGTCTGCTAGCACTTGGCTGAGCGCACTTGGTAGTTGCTCGATAGTGGTTTGCTGAGCTTCTCCTAACGTGAGCGTTAAGTTCTTTTGCACTGTTAGGTAAAAAGGTTGCTCAGGTTGAGGTTGAGGAGCCGCATTCGAAGAGGGGAGATCTACAGGTACGTTGACGGTCGCTAGAGGCGCAGCAACCATCACGATAATGAGTAGCACCAGCATCACATCGACCAAAGGGGTAATGTTGATGTCGTGGTTTTCTACCATTTCTTCGCTATTCGCACTAGGTTTAAAAGCCATGATTTACCCCGTTTTACGCAGTGTCACGGTATTGTCTGAACCGACTTCAGGTGAAGTTCGATCTAAGTCTCGGCTGACTAACACCAGCAACGCAGCGGTTATATCGGCAAGTGAAGCACGGTAGCGACCGATAGAACGTGCAAAATGGTTGTACATAACCACCGCAGGAATCGCAGCGACTAGACCGATAGCTGTTGCTAGAAGCGCTTCTGCAATGCCGGGTGCTACCACGACTAAAGTGGTGGATTTTGTTTTTGCTATACCAATAAAGGCATTCATGATCCCCCACACTGTGCCGAATAATCCAATGAAAGGGCCAACAGAGCCGACGGTTGCTAACATGCTGGTGCCAGTTGTCATGGAATGATTGAGTGAGGCTTGAACTCGTTCTAAACGAATTTGAACGCGCTCTTTGATGCCATCATTGCTGGCACGACCGAGTGCTGACAGTGTCAGTTCATGTTGAGTGGCTTCAATGAGTGCTAAGCCTCCGCCTTGTTTATCGAAACTGCGCTGTTTCCCTTCTTCTAAACTTTCTGAAGCAACAAGCTCTTTGAGTAAAAGAGCCGCTCGGCGGCAGGCAATGGATACTTGAATTTGTTTAGTCACGAACAGCGCCCAGGTTAAAACAGAGGCTAGCAGCAATAAGATCATGACTGATTTTACGACCCAATCCGCCGCTTGATACATACCTAAAGGCGTCATGCCGTGCTGAAACTGCTTGTCTTGAATAGGTAAATCGTCACTATAACCAATGATTTCAGTTGGCTTGGCAAGGGACTGGGGAGCGGGGAGTGATTCAGCGGCCAGAGGCGCTTCAACATTAGAAGCTGGGCTTTCAGTCGTTAATGGGTCGGAAGTTTCACTGGCTAGGTTAGCTGAGGTTGCTTCAGTTTCATTTTGAGCGTAAGCAGGTAATCCATTGAAAAGCAGGCATCCTACAACAAGTGTTTTTACAGGTAGATTCATCATTGAACTTTTGATTTTGAGGCTAAAACACAAAAAGACACCAGCCGCTTGAGACTTGTGTCTTTGTCCTACCTTCTATACCGAGTGAATGATGAAAACCCGTAAAATTAATTTCGGAAAACTTTCGATAAAAGAATAAGTCTTTTAAATTCAAGGTGTTATTTTAAAATCTTTTTTCGAGTTTGATACTGAATTCATTTTGTTGGTAGGTGTAAAGCCAGTCGACGTTACTTTTTACACGTTTGTGAGTCCAACTCACTAGCGGTGTGACGCCATAAAATGATATGCCATTGGCAGAGATGAGTATGGTGTGGTTTTGTTCTTCATCAGATCGTTGTTCGGCGAGCAGAGCGTTAAAAGCGTCATATTTTCGCTCACGATATGAAGAGAAAATACTAACGTCGGCATAATTGCCCCAAGCGCGGTTGACTCCTAATCGGCCGCCAACTAATTGGTATGCATGAACACTTTCGTTGTTGTTTTTTTGAGTCCAGTCTAGGCCGCCAAAAAGTAGCCATTGGGAAGGAAGTTGATACCAATAGCTTACATAGGTCGCCCACTGCCAATCGGATTGGTATTCCAATGCTTGCGGGCGGTAATCTTGGTATTCGCCTTTTACTTCTATTTTTAGAGCGCTTACAGCATTGATTGTCTTCATCCAATCCAACTTTAATCCACTCGCAAGATAAAGTGCTTGATTGCCGTACGAGCTGTACTCTAATTGAGGGGAGAGTGAAAAGCGGTTACTCGCATCATGGTAGCTGTAGCCCAAACTGGCGATAATCGTTGCATCATTGAATTGGCGGTTATTTTGGTAACTCGAACCATAAGCGAGCCCATTGAATTGCAGCCCATGATGGCCACTTATTGAAGTGCGTTTGTTTAAACTGGCGTTGAAATCGATGCCCACTGAACTAACCGCATCGGGCGTACTTCTCTCGGCTAGGCAAACGCCAGATGGGAGTTTTGCTAGGCAGGTATAAGACTCAGAAGATTGATTAAGATTGTCGTTATAAGATGGGCCAAAACTCAATGATCCTTGCCAAGCCTCTCTATTTTCTAAGGCGCGAGTAAAGCTTTCTACCGTATTTCTCACCCCTTCCGCCCTTGGATTATCGGGTGGTAAAGTGCTTTCGATGTACTTAAAGCTTGAGTAAGAATCCGAGTTTTTGTGACTTTCAAATAACACTCTGGCGAGCTCTAATTGGGCTGGCATAAAGTCAGGCTGCTTCGCTAATAAAGTTTGAAACTCAGACTCTGCGAGCGCAAATGCTCGCTGGCTTCTAAACAGCCCTCCTTTCGCATAATGGACTAACAACGAGTCGAACCCTTCAAGTTTTTGATAACGTTCTAGAAAGTGACTTACTAGTTGCCATTGTCTAGATTGAACGGCGAGGTACAAGGCTTGGCCGAGTTCGGGGAGGGTATTGCCAACTTGGTAGGTTTCACCTGCGACGGTAATCGATGAGCCGTTGCTATCTTCGAGCTCTTTTTGGATCAGTGATTGTTCAGTTTGGCGAGCTTCGAGCGCGTCTCGCTGCTGAATTCTAATATTGGTATCTTGGTCTGCATAAGCGCTATGACTAATCGCAGATATGCCCAGCAGCAAAGGAGGGTACTTGAAGGAACTAATGATTTTCATAAAACACTCGAACAAGAAACAAAAATCAGAAGCAACCTAAGCTGCTTCTGATAAGAGGCGTAACGGTTATCTCGTTACAAACAGCGGTTTATCGCTTCTCACCGCCAAAGGCAGTGTCAAGTTGGCTGTTCGAATCAAACTTAGCAAAACCAGCGAGTGCCGCTGCGTCAGCACCAAAGAAGTGGCCCTGAGAAGTACCCGCTGTAGTGACAGCGTTTTGGGTTGCTGATGCCGTACCATTGAACGCCGCGGTCGCGGCGTTAATTTGTGCATTTACGCCAACCGTTAGAGCGTTGTTATTAATCGTGCCCGTTAGAGTTTGTGCGGCGAAGTCAGCCGTGAATGTACCTGCCAGTTTGTTCGAGCCTGAGAACTTATTAATACCTGTGATGTTATAAGTTGCGGTGCCGCTTGTTGGAACAGTAGTGCCTGCATCGTTACCTACGTAGTAAACAGTGCGGTTGTTGAAGTCAGCGTCTTGTCTACCTTCGTACCATTCGCCGAACCAGATATCCTGATTAGCAACTTGAACAAAGTTATAGTGGCTAGAGCTAAAGTGTTTGCTGCCCGAAGTATGAACGCCGTCACGCTCGCTACTTGAGAAAATGTTGCCAGCCAAGCCATCGAAATCTACTCGTTTACCTGTGGCACTGCCGATGCCTGCTTTTCCTTTCGAGTGGAAAAATGGCACATAAACCTGAGACTCGCCGACTTGACGTAAAGAGTCATCGCTAATCGCGCCGTCAAAACCGGCGTGTACCATTGGGCTAAGGCCAAGCATCGCTGCTGCAATCCATGAAAGTTGAAGTGGTTTCATTATCTTTTCCTTTAGTTGGCCCAGATTTTATTGGGCCCGATAAAATATAAGTTGAGTAAGACTCGCTCATTTCATCCGGTGCGCACGACAGATGTGTTCGCGCTGTCTTACTTTATATTCCGAATCAAATCGCAAAACCCGTAAGCCAAATTGCATTTTTTTGAAATAAAAAAGCTCGGTCATAAACCGAGCTTAGTGGCGGGTAGGGAGGAAGCCTTGTGATTAGCGACTGGTGAATTGATAACTCGCGTTAAACCTTTCCTGCATACTGAAATCCCCATAGCCATTGAGGCTCCACGCGAAGTAAAAGCTGAGTTCTGTTGTGTGCCCACCAGTGGGAGGAGCAGCGAGTTCAAATGTGGCACGCTCACCTTGTTTAATGGTGACAATTTCCCCTTCGCTTAAACCGATGAAGAAAGGTTGAATATGTTCAGAGTAATCTTTTGCTGTGATCGCGCTAATGGTGATGTCCTTACCAACGGCTTCAATCGTATATTGACCCAGTACATAGTGTTCCGGAAGTTCCCCAGTTTCAGATGTTTTATCGACAATAAATTCTTCCTTGTATGCCAGTACCTGAGGCTCGGTATCGTCGCCAACAAATAGCTTAGTGTGGGGAGCTTGTAAGCCAATCGCTTTGATATAAAAAGGTCGATAAGGTTCATCTGAAAACTCTCCGTCGCTGACTGTCAGATTCACCGAGTATATCCCCGGCTTATCGACGTAGAATTCAGTGATTTCTGCAGTCGGGTCTGTGATCACGGCATTTGACGAGCTTGGTTTGGAAACAAACTGCCATTGATAAGTCAGCGAGTCGCCATTTGGATCTTGGCTTTCTGATGCATCGAGTGGTGCGTTCATCCCTTCCAGTACATAAATAGCGGGCTTAAGCTGAGCATTAGGCGGTACATTGGCGTAGTAATAGCTCACAGTGACGGTATCTGAACTTGATGCTAGTCCATCGGAGACGGTTAGCTGTATGACATAATCGCCTGCAACGTCGGCAACAAAACTGTTGTTCTGGGTAAACTCGGGCTGGCTTCCTTCTGGTTGTTGAATGACTTTCCAATCGTAATAGAGTGGGTCGTTATCTGCGTCCTGCACCTTGGTGTGGAAAACCACTCGGTCGACTAAGTTTGCGTTAATGTCTGAACCTAAATCGACGACTGGCGGGGTATTTTCATTAGCAGCTAGAGCCACGATTTTGACTTGATTGGTCCGGCTGTCAATCTGACCATCGTTGACAACGAGCTCGATAATATAGGTGCCGACTGCATCCGCCATGAAGGTGGGCATGGCGCTGGTGCTGTCAGTAAGTGAGGCTTGGCTTTCAGGCGGCTTCGATCCTATCTTCCATTGGTAGGTGATGAGATCTGAGTCTTTATCAATACTGCTGGTACCATTGAGTTGGACAAGCGTATTTTCTTTGACATGTTGATTGATCCCCGCGATAGCGATAGGCGCTTGGTTGGTATACGCAGCGGCTTCTACTTTTTGGTTCGATTCGCCATTGCAGCCAGAGAGCAAAGAAATACTAGTAATTAAGGTTAGCCAGCTAATGTTGTTATTCATGAGTGATCCTGAAAAGCATGCGTTAAGGAAAACGCTTACCGAATTGGTACTGTTATTAGCTATACCGAAGCAGATCGTAAAACCCGTAAAACTTTTTAGTGAAATACAGAAAAAGCGCGATCAAGGATCGCGCTTTTTGAGTTGAAACAATTGAGTGGGTTAGTTGGTGGTGAACATATAGCTCGCATTAACGTAGTAGTCGTTATCTTCAGCAAAAATGACGCTAAGTGATATAAATTCCATTTCACCTCCAGTCAGTGGTGAAGCAAATTCAACTTCTACAGTCTCTCCGGCTTTAATGACTTGGCCTTCAACCACACCAGTAATCGTAGGCTGAACAATTCCATTGATCCCCCAAGGTGTCACTTCTCGCACCGTGTAATCTTGCCCTAATGCTTGAATCGTGAAGCTCGCAAACTTGTGTTCTGCTGGTTTTGGGTCGTCATAGGTTTTATTGATGGTTTCAAGGTCTAGCACATAAGGCCATGTGTTTTGGCTTGGATCTCCATTGAACACTAGCTTCAGCTGATTTTTGGCCGTCACTTTGATGTTGGAAGCTTGGCTAGTAAATTCGCCATCGCTCACTGTAAGTGACAATACGTAGTCACCGCTTAAGTCTGCGATAAAGTTAGGAGTCGCCGCATTAGCTGTGTTCAATTCAGCGTTGCTGTTTTCTGGCTTAGATACAAATTGCCAAGTGTAAGTGAGAGCATCATTGTTGCCATCGCTGCTTGCGCTCGCATCGAGATTTACTTGGTCGGTGACTCCAACCGCTACATCGTCGCCCGCAACCGCAATAGGAGGAACGTTGCCCGAATCGAGCTTAATAGTAATCGTATCTTCAGCTGTGGCTTGTCCATCGGATACGACAACGCGCAGCACGTAGCTGCCCTCTGTGGCGGCATTTAGAGTCACGGTATTGGCTTGATCGTTAGCGAGTGTTGGAGTGCTATTCTCTGCTTGTTGCTCGATGGTCCATTGATAAGTGAGCGGGTTGTTGTCGGCATCTGCTGCGTCAGCAGTAATCTGAACATTACCGCCTAAACTAACGGTTAAGTCATCTCCGGCGTAGACAGTAGGCGCCGAATTTTCGCCATCGTCAGCGGTGGTGATGGTGACTTCTACAGGTGCGCTATCTTGAGTACCGTTATTAACAACTAGGCTCGCGACATAAGTGCCCGCAGTGTCTGCGGTAAACTGAGGAGAGATGCTATTTGAGTCAGAGAGCGCAGCGGCGCTGCCATCTGGCTTGGTCGCTAATGTCCATGAGTAGCTAATCAGCTCGCCTTTGCTATCTAAGCTGCTGCTTGCATCGAGTGTTACTTGCGAGTTGTATGAAACATTTTGGTCTTGGCCTGCAATCGCTGTAGGTCCTTGGTTTGTTTGTGCCGTTGCGCTTGCATCTGTGCCCGAATCAGAATCGCTGCCACCGCACGCAATCAGTGCAGGAATGGCAAGTGAGAGTAATGTCCATTTAAAACGTGTATTCATTTCTTGGGTCCTAATTTGTGGGTCTATTCCGTTAATTTTCTCAGTCACGACTCTCGTAGCGTCACGGCAGGGAGCGAACGTCTGGAACTAACTTGTCATCAGATACACCGAACCAAACCTTCAAACCCGTAATGATTTTTAACTTTTATTGCTATCAGCATTTTTGCTGTTGGTGATTGAGAAAAAGCCGCCTATAGCAAGGCGGCTTTGTTGGCAAAAAAGGTGGGCTTGTAGAGATCAAAATTTACCGCGAAGTTTAACGCTTACGGTTCGACCAGGTGCTGGCATCCCAGATACTGAGCCTGATTCAAGGTAATAAATGTCGCTGAGGTTAGTGCCAATAAGTTCGGCGGATAGCTTCTTGTTGAAAGCGTATTTGACGTACGCATCGAATGTTGTGACATCAGTTCGTTTGATGACTTCATCTTTATGGCTCCCTGAAACGTAGTTGGTTCTAAATCCGGTTTCGAGGGCTTGGTTAAAGAATCGAGCTCCCAGTAGTACGCTAGCGGAATATTCAGGAGCGGCATGAGCGGCTAAGTAGCTGACGGGTGTGAAACCACCTCGGACACAGGTTTGAGTCGATGGAGTATTCCCTTCCGCTAGATCAATGATGTAGCCTTGAGCCGCAGAGTTTTCATCACACACTTCGTTTCTAAAGTTATAGGCAAGGGAAGCATCGCCAAAGTAAAACTCATTGTCGTACATGCCTTGAAACTCAATACCGCTGGTGCGTTGGCTGTCTAAATTAGCAAAGGAAAAACTGTCACGGTCGCGATCCATCACGTCTTCGATGATTTGGTCAAAGTAGGTCAGTTTAGTCGTGGCATGTTCAAAATAGTAGATATAAGCCAGCTCAAGTAATTTCGCGCGCTCTGGTTGTAAAGGCGCCGAGTAGCTTGGATTACCGGAGAAGCCGCTGGTGCTCTCAAACAAGCTAGGGAATCTTAGGCTTTCGGCGTATCGAGCGTACGCTCGGCTATCGTCATCAATCAGCCAAGTGGTGGTCAGTGATGGCATCCATCCACTGCCGCTGGTTTTATAGCGAGTGTTGGTTTCTGCAGTTTCGCCAATACTGGATGCTTTACAACTCCCTGCGACGTAGTTAGCTTGGTTCATCACGGATGCACAGGCATTGTCTGCAAGGCTTAACTCATTGTTGCTATCAAACTTCCATTCCGATGAATGGTCGACGACGTAGGTCGTGGTGTTTTGTGCTTCGCTGACCTGTTCATCAACTTTTTGCTCAAGGAGCGAGTCGAAGTTGTCCAGTTCGTATTGGCGTTCAACTAACTGCGCTTGATATTGGTCGGACTGATCGGGAAACATAGTGATCAAGTTTTGCAGGCGATTGATATCATTTGCGATGTTTTCCTGGGTAAAATTGGCTCTTACGTCGTGTTCGGCGTTCGCTACATTTTGTGCGATCTCCACGTCGGCGTAATTTTCGATACTCTGATACGTGAGTCGATAGCCTTGTTTACGTAGCGTTCTCAAGCTATTTGTGTCGCCAGCGTCCAGCCGATTTTTGATGTAATGATCTTCCGCTTGGTATTGGGTGTAGCGAACACCAGCGTTAAATATAATCGATTGAAGCGGTCGCCATTCCATTGTGACAGCCCCATTGTACTCTTCTCGTTCACCCGCTCTGACCGCGCCGCCATAAAGGTCTATCATGTAATCTAAGCCTTCTTTCGGAGCGAGCTCGTGCTTTTGAAAGCTGCCTGAAAGCGTCATATCCACGGTATTGGTCAACTGCATCGCATTTTTGAAGTTGAAGCCGACTCGGCTTTCTTCTCGGTTTACCGTAGAGGTATTGATGATCAAGTTTGGTGTATCACTGGCACCATGGGTGAAGTTGGGAAAGCCGTAACCTGTGTTGGTTCTAGAGTCGGTTAATGTCATCCATAAATTGGTGCTTAGGTCGAAAAAACGGTTTTCTGGATTGGCGCGAAACTTCAAGCTGTAAGCCTGCATTTTAGCGTTGGCCAGTGGCCATTGCGGGAGGCCATCTTGGTTTCGATAATCCGAGCGACTTGCCAATATTTCGCCGTGTGTGCTCTCGGTGTAACGGGCGTTAAACTGAACTTTGTAAAAGTCAGATAAGTTGAATGTGGTCTTCAGTAAGAAAGACTCCATTTCCGAAGAGGTGTTCGGTACTTCGTGGCCGGGAAGGTGATTGAGGGCAATATGTTCTGGCTGAAGGTAAGGAATACGCCCAGCGACGCCTTCGCTGCCACTCATATCATAAGGTTTTTGGTAGAAGTCGGCGTTATTCGTGCCTGAGAAGTAGTTTCCCCGATTACGGTAAGCATACGCCCCTAGCCACTCTACTTTAGGGCTGATACCAGAAATCGCTAGGCGATAGGCGACGTCCTCTCCACCAAAAGGGTTGTCGTCTTTGTCGCTACGAGTTTGGAAACGTACTTCAGGATCGTCATATAAAGGTACGCCACCAAGCTCGGCATAGGCTGGGACGTCGCGCCAATCTTGCCCAGTGTGAAGCCGAGCGGTATTAGGTTCGATTGAGTTGCTACTGCTTTCAGCGACAAACTCAATTCCGAACGTTTCTCCCTCTGGAACGATATCTTTTGGTGAGAGAGTCGTGACTTCTACGGCGCCGCCAACAGACGTTGTAATGTCTGAGTTGATTTGAGCGCCTTTGTATACTTTCATGCCGCCAATTAGGTTGGGGTCGATGTAATTACGGTTAGATGCCCCACGGTAGCCGTTATACACCGAAATGGCCTGCTCGGTGCCATCGATGACGACGGGTACACGGCCAGAGCCTTGCACTCCGCGAATGTTGGGGTCGATGCTTCCACCACCGTTACGAGCCTCGCCACTGAAGGTATTGGCCATGCCGGTAAAAAGGTCAGCCGCGGTTGAGCCTTTAAATCGTTCGATTTCTTCTTTGCTCAAATATGCGCTAGAAGTGTCCTCATCATAAATCGCCATTTCCCCTTCTTCATCACGAGCTAACCCGCTGTCGAGAGAGGTGCGCACTTGGATAGGATCTAAGATAAAACCGCTGCTTTCAGGAGCAACACGATAGGTGCCATCTGGCTGGAATTCGGCAACTAAGCCAGTGTTGGACAGGAGTAAAGTCAGAGCATCTATGGTTTGATAATTTCCCTGTAGCCCTTGGCTATACAAGTCTCGTGACAGCGAGGCATTGAGGTAGAACTCAATACCCGCTTCCATTGCGAATTGATTAAGTACGTTGTCTAATTTTCCTGCAGGAATATCGTAGGTTTGCGGCTCTTCGGCCAGCGCATAGTTTGGAGCTACGACGCTGGCGAATCCCAGTTGAGCGCTGAGTAATACAGCCAGTAATTTACGGTGGGAAGGGGAAAACAACCTGATGTCCTTGTCGATTTATTGATGTGCTAACCAATACACCGAGTGAACAATCAAAATCCGTAAAAAATAATTCCAATGGGCTTAGGGTTTTGCTTTCACGCTTACCCACAGTGGTGTTCTATATTTGACTTCGATTGGCAGGATCTGGCTGATGTTGTAGAGCGTTTCATCGGTGTCTTCCGTCGAGAATACGCCAGTGAGTTTGAGGTGACCGAGCTTAGCGTCAACGTTGAGAACACCATTTCGATACCTTGATAATTCGTGAATGAACTCTGGAAGTGGCGTGCTTTGCGCGAGTATTTTTTTGTTTAGCCACAATGCGTTATTTGAGGTGTTGCGGTTTTTGGCAAGTACGTCGATTGAAGTAAACGAGGCATTTTCGCCTGCAAGTAAGTGTTCGGGAGCGTGTTTACCTTTAGGTAATAGCGCGACTTCACCTTCGTATACATTGACTTGGGTCGCCCCCGATTGTTGCTCAACCGTAAATTGTGTGCCGATTGGTGTTACTCGACCTTGATCGGTACTGACATAAAAAGGCGTGAGGTGGTGCGAGCTCGTAATCAATATTTCCCCTTCCAGCAAGTGGAGGCGACGTTCATATTGGTTAAAGTCAACGTAAACGCGAGTTGCTGTATTGAGCGACATTTCGGTGCCATCCGATAGGATGATGGTTTTGACTTCACCTGTCGTCGTAACATATTCAGCGCCGTGCGGCCGTTCTGCTCGGCTGTTCAACACTAAGCCTAGCGTGCCTAATGAAATACCACCCAACAGTAGAACTTGGCGACGCGATAAGCCACGACGGGACTTTGTCAGTACTTGGCGGCTGAGATTGGACTGCGGCACCTTACTGAACTTCTGTTGGATCAATTCTAATTGCTGCCACGCAAATTCGTTTTCTGGATTGGCGGTTCTCCAGTTTTGAAAAGCGCGTTTATCTTGTTCTGCAACATCATCAGCCCATAATCGAGCCATCCAAACTGATGCTTGCTCAATGGAATCGCGAGAAATGTGCTTTTTCATGGTTACAGCTGATCCTCTAATGCGACAAGTAGGCAGCTTTGCAGCGCTTTCGCTACGTACTTTTCGACCGAAGAAATCGATACGTTCAGTTCAGTTGCAATCTGTTTATAGCTCATGCCATCAAGCTGGCGCATTAGTAAAGCTTGGCGCGCTTTGTTAGGTAAGCGATGCAGTAAGGTGTCGATTTCTACTAGCGCCTCTACCACTAAAAGCTGTGACTCTGGTGAGCCAGATACTTGTTCCGGCTCTTGCTCTAGAAGCTCCAGGTAGGCGGACTCTATTTTACGGCGGCGATATACGTCGATCACTAGCCCTTTGGCGATGTGCGTGAGGTAGCGACGTGAGTCTTTTTGCTCGGGAAGTTTCCCTCTGACGAGTAAACGTAGATACGTATCTTGCACGAGGTCAGCGGTCGCCTCGGGGCAGCTTAAGCGGCGCTGAATATACAACGAAAGCCAGCCATGATGCTCCTGATACATGTTATCAATATTGTCCATATTCGCAGGGCAGATAGCCGTCATGTCGTTGCTCCTTAATTCGCCATTAAAATGCGGGGTAGTTACTAAATGATAATAATTATCATTATAATTATTAGTATGCAACGAAATATACTAAAAACTTTATAAAATGCAATTCAAAAGCGTTGCGTAATATGAATGGCTAGCCGATCGTGTTACGAGCTAGGTTTAACAGGGAAAGTAAGCTTGGCGTGATATAGGAAGAGGGGATGAGAGCCATGCAGAATTTAGATGTACATGGCCTTGAGTTGGCTAAGTAAAATTAACGGAAGCGCTGCCTGCTCGACAATCACGACAAAAGGTGTACATCGGTAAATACAAGTGTTAGCTCTGCATCACTAATGATTAACATCTTGACCGCAGCCTAGGCAAATAGGGTCTATGTCTGTAGGCATAGAAATCTGAAGTCCACAATGTGGGCAGAGATTGCCTTGAGCGTACACGTTATGGCTGGCTTGTATATCGGATGTAGCGGGTTGAACGAATGAACGACTCACGTTACGTCGGCACAGTTTCCAGCTAATGAGCCCAGTTATTAAAGGTATGGGTAATACGGCTCCGAGTACAATGAATGGATTTGGATCCTCGGAGATATAAAGGTATAGCCACGTCAGGCCATTGAAAAATAAGAAATACCAATAGAATTTAAGCCTCTGTCTTGTACTTGATTTCAACTGGGTACCTTTATTCTACACATCAACAGCCCCTTATAGCGGGTTTGATATCAACCAATATGAATGACGGTATATTAAACGAATATTGGATTTTTGAATAGCATGCCATAAAAAGGAGTGAAGGCTAGATGACTTCACTCTTAAGAGTATTGGCGGCAAACTGCTGAGGTATGAGCGCTAGAGATAATGGAATAGCTTATAGAATCCCTAAGCTTTTGAGCTTTCGGTAAATTGTGTTGCGGCTTATCCCAAGGATCCGAGAGGTCTTGCTGATATTTCCTTGGTTCGCCTGATAAGTTTGAACTAAGGTTTCATCCACTGTGCTTTTCAAGTTGGGTTGAGAGCCATTAAGTGAAGTAGACACTAGGCTCGGTGATGGGCTCGCGAATTGAGGGGCTGATTCCGTGAGATGTTGTGCCAATTGATTTGGTACGTGCTCCAACATTAAGCGTGGTTCATCGCTAGAAAGTAGCGCGGATACTTTTAGCAGGTTATCTAGCTCTCGAATATTGCCGGGCCAAGTATAAGCGCATAGCAGTGCCATCAAATTTGGGCAGATAGTTTGTTCTGAATCGGCATATTTTTGGTGGATATGTTCAATGAGCGCTTGTTTGTCTTGCCTGTCGCGAAGGCTAGGCAAAGTAAACGCAAGGCCGTTCAGACGGTAGTAAAGGTCTTGTCTAAACTCTCCTTTCGCCACCAATTCCTCTAAGTTTTTGTGAGTCGCGGCGATGATTTGGCAGTCGACTTGAAAGCTTTGGTTAGAGCCAACGGGCACCACAGATTGGTCTTGCAGCACATGCAATAGTCGGCATTGCGTTTCAAGCGGCATATCGGCGATTTCATCAAGAAAAAGAATCCCTTTATCGGCTTGTCGAATCTTGCCTTGAAAGCCTTTGTTGTTTGCGCCGGTGAATGCGCCAGGCGCATAACCAAACAGCTCCGACTCAATGAGATCTTTAGGTAGTGCTCCGCAATTCACGGCCACTAAAGGCGAAGATTTACGCTGACTTTGCTTATGCAGTGCTTTAACAAATTCGCCTTTTCCGACCCCAGTTTCACCTAAAATGAGCAGGCTGATGCCTTTATCGACAACTTTGTTGGCTTGTTGCCACGCGTGTTCGATTCTTTGCTCGCCATGGTGTAAATCGCTCGACGCGGAAAAAGAGCGCGCTCTCTTAATGGGTTGTTTGAGTTGCTGTTTTTCGAATACAAACGGAGTGTGGTTAGAAGCGCGAGCAAACAAAGAGTCGATGCACTCTCCAACCATAGAAGTTTGAGCGAGCAATTGAGAGGCTACTTGATTGTGCGCGAGCACTTCACCCACTTCGTTGGTGATAACAATTCCTTGCCAGCCACTGTGCAATAGGGATTTTTCACAGGCTAAATCGATTCGGGTCGCGCCTTGAGGAATGTGGCTAAGTAGCTGGTTTTCTATCAGCTGCACCATGTTTTGGACGAGTAATTGGACTGAAGTGTCATGCTGCTGTTGCTCACTGGTGATGTCCAAAATACCCACCATATTACCTTGATGATCAAATACTGGGCTGGCCGAGCAGCTGATAAAACGGTGCTGGTGGATAAAGTGTTGTTCACCAATGATGGAAACGGGCTTAGCCTCAACGATAGCCGTACCAATCGCATTGGTGCCTTTTAGTTGCTCTTGCCAGCAAGCGCCTGAACTTAACGCAATGGCGGTGAGCTTTTCTTTGAACCGTTCTTGCCCCCAACTTGCCAGAATCACCCCTTCAACATCGGTCAGGATCAAGCGACTGTCAGTGCGTGCAAACATCTGATTAAAAAAAGGTAACGCGATGCGTTCTACTATCTGAATAAGATTGGACGATTGGTGGCGTCGCTGCTTAAGCATGGATTGAGACAGGCGAATGTCTTCGGGTAATCTGCGCTGTTTTAGCCCTGCTTCACTACTGCGGTGCCAAGAAGACGAAAGCCAATCTGAGTGTTGAGTATGTTGAAGTTGCATGACTGTTCCATGTCGTGACAGTGAGGGTGTACCAAATTGGAACAGTTGAACACTGGAGTTCACTCCATACGTCCGTTCAATGCCAGCTCACTTTAGGTTGTAAACGATTGGTAATCATAGTTTTACAACTTATTAACAACAAGTTTTGCACTTCTGGCGTGTGATTTGCGTTGTCTCTTAATGTGAAGAAAACATGCAGTCGCCATGTTTTAAACAAATAACGTTGTAATTGAACAACTCAAACTAAGAGAATCAAGAAGGATCTAACTATGATTTATGCGCAGCCAGGTAGTGACAATGCAGTGGTGAACTTTAAGGCTCAATACGATAATTTTATCGGTGGTGAGTGGGTGAAACCTGTCAGTGGTGAATACTTTGATAATACGTCGCCAGTTAATGGTCAGGTTTATTGTCAGGTGGCTCGCTCTACCGAAGCGGATGTGGCTTTGGCTCTTGATGCTGCGCACTCAGCGCGCGCAAGTTGGGCTGCAACGAGCGTAACAGAGCGCTCAAATATTCTACTGAAAGTTGCTGACCGTATCGAAGCGCATTTGGAAGAAATTGCAGTGGCTGAAACATGGGAGAACGGCAAACCAGTACGTGAGACCTTAGCTGCAGATATCCCGTTGGTGGTAGACCACTTCCGTTATTTTGCGGGCTGTATCAGAGCGCAAGAAGGCAGTGCGGCAGAGCTAGATTCAAACACGGCTAGCTACCACTTCCCAGAGCCTATCGGTGTCGTTGGGCAAATTATCCCATGGAACTTCCCTATTTTGATGGCTGCTTGGAAATTAGCGCCAGCATTGGCAGCGGGCTGTTGTGTTGTGATGAAGCCAGCTGAGCAAACGCCGACTTCTATTCTCGTCTTGATGGAAAAAATTGCAGATTTACTGCCAGCCGGTGTCGTGAACATTGTTAATGGTTTTGGTAGTGAAGCTGGGCAAGCATTAGCGACGAGCGATCGCATCGCGAAATTAGCGTTTACGGGCTCAACAGAGGTGGGGCACCACATTCTAAAATGTGCGGCGGAAAGCTTGATCCCTTCCACTGTCGAGCTAGGCGGTAAATCACCTAATATCTATTTCCCAGATATCTTCGACCATGAAGATGAGTATCTAGACAAGTGTGTGGAAGGCATGCTGTTAGCGTTCTTCAACCAAGGTGAAGTGTGTACTTGTCCGTCACGCGTGTTGATTCATGAGTCGGTATACGACAAGTTCATCAGTAAGGTGGTCGAGCGTGCTCAAACGATTAAGCAAGGCAACCCTCTAGATACTGATACCCAAGTTGGCGCGCAAGCATCGCAAGAGCAGTTCGATAAGATCTTGAGCTATCTAGAAATTGGTCGTCAGGAAGGGGCGAAAGTACTCACTGGTGGTGAGATTGCTCAGCAACCGGAAGATCTTGGTAACGGTTATTACATTCAGCCGACAATGCTGGAAGGCAACAATAAGATGCGTGTATTCCAAGAAGAGATCTTTGGACCTGTGATTGCTGTGACGACATTTAAAGATGAAGCTGAAGCACTCGAAATCGCGAATGATACGGAGTATGGATTAGGCGCAGGGGTCTGGACTCGTGATGCAAATCTAGCGTATCGCATGGGCCGTAACATCGAAGCGGGGCGTATTTGGGTGAATTGTTACCATGCCTATCCAGCTCATGCGGCCTTCGGTGGTTACAAAAAATCAGGTATTGGACGTGAAACGCATAAGATGATGTTGGATCACTATCAAAATACTAAAAACCTATTAATTAGCTACGATACTAATCCACTTGGTTTCTTCTAATCGGGGGAGAGATGAAGCGCTGAGCTGGCGCTTTCTTTCCCACCAGAATATAGCCACAAGTAGGGGGCATGTTTTAAAGCATTGCCCATTAGGGATGAAAGACCAAACACCAAACGCAGTGAGCGTTCGGTGTTTTTTTATCTACCGCGCTATGGTGAGAAACCTAGACGAAAAATGGATTTAAGATAGGCACCAGAAGGGAGCGATGCATTGTTTAACAAATACGCTCACCCACATTACGGGCAATCATGAGCACTTCATCGGCGGAATAAAGGTTTGAAATCGTCGTTTCAATTTCAGCGTCTAACGTTTGCTTGTAGAGCTGCTGAGCGAAGTTGTCGGCGCGCGTGGTGACTAAAACGTGCTTAAGCGTCGAGCCATTATTGGCGAGTTGCTGTTTTACGATCGGCAGTGATTGGGTGATCAGACGTTTTCCTATGCCTTTTCCTTGGGCATGTTCGGCAACGGCAAGCTGTTCCAACTCTAAAACGGCTTCGGGGCGGAAACCACTCTTTTGCATCCAAATGATGTAGCCAAGTATTTCGCCATGTTCTTCCGCCACTATGTTGATGAATCTTGGGGCGGCATTTAAGTTACACTCAAGCCATTCAAAAGACTGTTTCTGCCTCACGAAAGCGGTTCGGTGCACTTGTGAGGCACCTTCTAAATCGGCGTGTGTCATTAATCGGATGTGCATGATTTTCCTTTAAAATAGGGCCGCAATATTTGGATGATTTAATCAAAGGACACGTGATCAAAGTGTGGGTTGTCTACTCTGACCTTCAGCTCAGCAATCTCGTCTAGGACGATTAACTGCTTCTCTTCGTTAATCACGACTTCAATGCATTCTTCACGAGCATCATTACGTTTAGTGTCCAGCGCTTGGCATTCAATGTGTTTACCTGACTTTAACTGCAAAGTTATCGGGTAGCGGTACAAGCAGACAATTTCTATGTAGTCATATTGATTGCAACTGATCATGATTAACCTCTTAAATGAAGTATTAGCCTGAGTATTAAACTTATCGAAATACTCAGCGTTGGACAATCAAATATAGTTACGCCATCGAGCTGTTAATCATGAGCGAAGCCGATAGAAAACAGATTGATGTAGGACATAGAGCGGACTAAATCTGTGCTTTAAAGTGAGCAAACTTAATTAGGCTAGTTATTCGGTAAGGCAATGATGAAACTCTTGGTTGATAGCACAGGTGAACAATTTTTAGAGGTTGTGGGGCAAATCGGGGATTCTGTGACGGTTCAGTTTATTTCTAATGAAGGAACCCGCAAAGGCAAGCCATTTAAAGATTCGATGACAGGATTATTTCTTACTGGTTGGACACAACGGAACACCTCGACCGCAATTGGGTTAGAAAAATTTAAGCAAGGCAAATTACAAGATGCACAGGTGAGTTTCGCATTACACCAACTTTATCCTTTAGGGCGTAAAGTGAAACTGCCATGCGGAAGCGTAGCGACAATAGCCAGCTACGCAAACACTCATGCAAATGGGTACTTTATGTTTGTTCGCATTGCGGATGATTTAATTCGTTTGCGGATGACACCTGATTGGAAATTGTTGCCGTCTAAAAGTTTACTGAGGCTACCTTTTTATCCGCGCCCTAAAACGCAAGAAGAGCTGGCCGAGATCGAAGCTTTTGATGCGTGGGCGGGTGGGTTTTAGCGCTAGTGAGGCAATTCATATTTGGTTTTATTGTTCACGAGGTAAACACCGACTTCACGAAGTTGTGCTTTTAGATCCAGCATTTTTATTTGAGTAATGATCAGTGAAAGGGCGCTAAAGGCGGAAGTAAAGAAAAAGCTCATGGGCATTATAAGATCCCATAACGCGCCGTTGGCGTACCATAATGATTGCATTCCCAGGAGAAAGAAAAGCGTGGTATGGAAGCTGAGTAGTTTTTCTCGAGTATTGCATTGATAGCTATTCGTGTACTGGTCATAGGTAATGGTTATTTTTGCGGCGCATCCACCCAGTGTAATATCAACGATGTTTCCAGAAGCTTTGTACTCTAGCTCATTTACGCTGAGGACGTTTTCAATCCGCTCTAACATATCTAGCCTCAAAATGTGTTGGTGAGGACAATAGTATTTGGGATAGAAAAGAGACCAACAATCTTTAAATGTGGATAGGATTTTTAGGTATGTAGAGATGAGACACACATAGCATAGATATGCAATTGACAATTTTCTTAATCTAAAAATATGTGTTTTTTTTCATCGGAAATTATATCGACTCACGTAATGTATATAAGCGTCTATACTCTATTCGACCCCTAGGTCTAGAAGTGCGTTAGTTAGGCTAATTTAAAAATAAAAAGAATATGGATATTACGATGAAAACCAATAATCACGCTTATTTAGAAGAATCAAAATCTATTGTGGTACTTCGCAATAAATTCCTTTGTTTGTGTAACAGTGAGCTGACAGCCAATGTGCCTTTGAGTCACGTGAAATTTGACGACACGACTAACACGGTACAATTGAGCCGTGTTGATTCTTTGAAACTGAAAGCGAATGATTATGCCGTTATAACCAATTTTATTGATCAGCACCGCCGGACAGAATGTATGTAGCTGAAGCTAGCTCAGCGACAAGAAAAAGCATGCGCCAATCGCATGCTTTTTTCGTTTTAAGAGGTGGGGGATAAAACCCTAAATCGCTTGACTGGTTATTTGCTGCACCGCTTAGTGATATATCGGTTTCTCATCCACATAAGCAGATAAATCGCACTGCAGGCGTAAACCGTGACAAGTGAAGTGACGGTGCCATATACGGAAGCAAAATTGGTTGGTAGCCCAAGCACGAATAAGACCCCAAGTGCAGACGGAATTTGGATCAGAGTCGCGCTCGTAATATCTAAGCGTTTTAACCAGCCCATTTTTAAACTTAATAGCACCCAAGCCCCGTAAGAAAGTGTTAGGAAAAAAAGATCGTGCGGGAGCAAAAACCAGAATAATGGGTCATCCGGCTGGATGGTGTCTTTACCAATGAGGGCAAGAAACGGGTTCATTTGAATGGTTCTAAACAGGAAAAAGGTTCCAGCCGAACAGGCTAAACCAACAAACAATGGTGATAAGTATCGCTGAAGCATAATGGCTATGAATTGTTATTAATCAATAGGTTATATGCTACCACACCAACGATTCTTATATGCTACCCGTTTTGTATGTAAATGTATTTAAAGCAGGTTGAAGCTTTGTTTAGCCTTGCTCTTGAGCTGGAAGCCACTGTGAAAACTTATGCCCTAATGCATAACTGACGGTGAAAACCGTTACAAAGATCATCGTCGCGTATGCGTAAGCGATGTATTTAGAAACTCCGAACCCCATGACTAAGCTGAAGACGATGTCTTGGAAAGCTTGGGTTGGCCATTGGTCAATTGGGAAGCTGGAGCCTCCTACTACAAGGTAAATTAAGCCAATTGTCCCCAGTAATGCGGCGATAAGGCTGCAAAGGTTAGTTCGGTTCATAGTCGCGGATCCTATTAGACGTTTCGGTGATTTTATAGTGAGCAACTTTGATTCGCATGAATCCAGATCATGATTCCGCGAGTTAGTCGATAATGACTGCGCGATCAGGATGGGCGTGGTACTCAAACATCATCTCGATATCTTGCGGAAGCGTTCGACTCTGCGAAAGATCCGGTAAGTTATCTAAGGAAAAGAAGTCGATGTCAGATATTTCGATGTTAGTTGTTGGTACCCCTGATTCTAATGTACACAGGAAAAACATCTTATAGATATGAAAAGGAAACTTAGGGAGGTATGGGTGAACGTCGCGATCTTTTACGGCGACGAGTTTAGGTGAGTTCACGATATAACCGGACTCCTCAAAGACTTCACGTACAACACCTTGAGATGGCGTTTCGCATACGTCTGCCCAACCGCCGGGCAAAGTCCAACAATTATCTTCTCGCTCTCTGACTAACAAAATTTTATGGTTTTGGATAACACCTGCGCGCAAATCGACTTTTGGTGTCGGGTAACCCGATTCAGGAACAAAAAGGTTGGCGACGCGCTCAACAGAGGAATTGCTCAACTCAGCAAGCATTTGATGGGAAATACTTTCGATTTCATCGAATCGCTCTAAATCGAATTTATCTTTTGAGTAGGCATGGCCGGCTTGGCTTAATGCTTGAAGTTGTTTTGCCCAGTTTAACCATTGATTCATCGTGCCGCTCACCTTTGAAATTGGGTAGGCAGTGAAACACTGCATACCCTGTTTTTATCTGGTGATTACCATACCTGATAGCGAGTCTCTATCTTTGCACCAACCACTCAAAGTTTGAATTTCCCTAGCTCCAAAGTCAGTAGATTCGCTTGGCTAGAGACATGTTCAAGTTGCTCGGTGAGACGTTGCAAATCTTGATTCGATTCAACAGAAGAGGCTTGCAGCACGTCAATGTTGGATTCCATTTGAGTCGACATTTCAGCTTGTTGTTCCATTGCGCCAGCGATGCTGGAAATAGACGCGGCAATCGCACTTTCAAGTTGTTTTGAGTGCTCAAGCCTTGCGGCCACTTTGTCGACGCATTCTTCTGCTCGGGAGGTAGTTTCAATGTTTTGATTGACGCCATCTACAGCTTGTTTCGCCAGAAGTTGGAGAGAGTCGACGGTTTCTTGAATCGAGGAAACGGACTCTTGTGTGCGATGAGCCAGTGCACGAACTTCGTCGGCCACCACCGCAAATCCGCGGCCTTGTTCACCAGCTCGTGCGGCTTCAATGGCGGCATTAAGAGCCAGCAAGTTAGTTTGCTCTGAAATGCTTTTAATGACGTCTAAAACCGATCCGATTTGATCACTATGATCACTCAGTTGTTCGATGACTTTGGCACTTTCAGTCATGCTTGCAGCTAAGCGTTTAATGTCATCGACGCTGGAAAGCATATCAGCGCTACTTTGTTTGATCTCTTCATCGGTTTCACGGGTATTGTCGGCTGCAACCTCAGTGTCGCTAGAAATGTCTTTAATGCTATGCGTGACTTGATGAACAGCCGAAGTGATTTGTTGAGTTTGCTGCTCTTGTACATTGATTTTATCGGCAATGGCGTTGGTTGTGTCTTTGACATTAGAGATTGAGCGTTCAACGTCATTGGCATTGTGAATGATGGATTCGACGATGCCTTTAAACTTGGTGAGAAATAGGTTGAACTGCTCTGCTACTTCGCCGATTTGATCTCTGTCGCCCACTTCTAAATGAGCGCTTAGGTCGCCTTCACCTTGCGCCAGCTGTGTGAGTGATTTTTTAAGTTTTTCAGTGCGCTCGAGCACGATTTTTTTGAATAAGTAATACAACACAATCGCAATTGTTAATGTGCCGAGCACGGTAACCATGATGATCTTAAAGCGAATTTCATTGGCTTGCGCGTAGATGGGTGCCAGCGGTTTAGTGACGGCTAATACGCCTCTAACGTCTCCCAATTTCCAATCGTTTTTTGGCGTCTCTGGGTGTGAGTTATGACAGTCAACACAGCCTTGTGCTTGCATTGTATCGGCGAGCGCCACGTGCAGCATTGGCCCTTGATTGGTTTCTTCAATATTAATGAAAGGCTGCTCGGGATTCGCTTTGAGCTCTGTCCATGCGGTGCGTTCGAATACACTAAGTTGCCTTGATTTTCGGTTAGGAAAAGGGAAGTCGCTGAACAGCTTAATCGATAACCCTTGGGTAGAAATGGCTTCACTAAGCTCATGGACAAGGGTAGCCGGTAGCGGGATATTGTCTTTACCAGAATGTTGGTAATGGGGTTTCATTCCGAACGCTTTGGCTTTGCCGACGACATTTTTGGTGTAGTAACCACGCAGTGTCTTGAACTGACTGACGGTGGTGATTGCGTCTGCTTTGGCTGCGTTGATCAGAGCCTGTTCTTCTATGTAGGGTAGGTAAGTCGCTAATATTATGGTGAGTAAGATCAGCAACCCTAAAACTGGCGTTAAAAATTTGGCTAACATGGCGATCTCTCTAAGTGTGATGCCTGCGTTGAGTATAGTTAGCTTTTGTACGGGTTGTGTCGAATACGGGAGAAATGATACTGATAATTACCGTTAGTAATTATCAGTATGAGATAGGTGTTTGTTTACGCTTGTTTCAGGCTGTTAAGCACATCGGTCAGTGACGGAGCAATGGTGTGGCCGAGGGCTTTCACTTCGTCACAAGGTTCGACTAAATCGGGGATCTGAAAGGTGATCATGTTCGCTGCAATCGCTGAGCGCGTGCCATTGTTTGAATCTTCAAATGCGAGGCATTTTTCTGGTTCAACTCCTAAACGGTTCGCCGCCAATAGGTAGATCTCTGGGTGAGGTTTACCATGGCTGACTTCGCAGCCAGTACTTAATGAGTCAAAATACTGATCTAACCCAGCTAAGCGTAGTTTTATTTGAGCGACGTCTTTTTGAGTTGAGGTCGCAACCGCGGTTGGGACATTATTAGCTTTCAACCATTCCAGTAACTCTATAACCCCTTCTTTAACAGGAATCGCTTGATGTTTGACCACAGCGTTATAGCGATCGCGCCACTCAACGTGCAGGGCTGGGTAATCTAGGCTTGGGCCGTATCCTTCGCGGATAATCTTTTCTATACCTGCTGAGTTACAACCAATAATGCGAAGATACACATCTTCTAGGAATGGCACGTTTTGAGCTTCACAAGCCTGTTGGAAAATGCGCTTACATACTCGCTCGGTATCGAGGAGCAATCCGTCCATATCAAAAATGGCTGCCTGGAAATTCATATTAGTACTTTTTCTCTGTCTTTTGCGAAGCCCGCATTCTTACACAAGGTTCAGCTATCTTCTAGATTGAAAACACAATGTATCTGTTTCTAATTATAGCCTTGCAAAGATTTTACCGAGAAAGGGGATGCGTTACCCGTGAGTAGAGCTTTCCGTTGGCAAAACTATCCGCGACTAGAACCATTGGCTAGTTAAACCGTCAGTTAGAAAAATCACCAGTTAGTAAAACCAGCCCGTGCGAAATGACACACCCACAATGACAAATAAAACGGACAATATGGTCACAGGAATAATATGCCATGCCATTGTTTTTAATGTTTCAGGGGAAAGATTGGGAATCACTCGAAACCGAGCGCTGAGCGCAAAACAAAAAGTGATAAAAAGCAGAGAGAACTTGAGCCATAACACATGGGTGATGGGATTAGAGAACTCTGTCCATTGCGCCACATCAGGAATCATATGGAAGGCAAGCATGATGCCCGTAATGATTTGAGTGACTAAAGCAGGCATACCGATTTTTTCGTAGACGGACTCGAATTCAAGCAAGGCTTCGGGGGAGCGTTGTCGTAGTACTCTTGGAAGCACAACAACAGAAAGCACAATATGTCCACCTGTCCAAATTGTCGCGCCAATCACGTGCAGTAATAGCAGTATTCCAAACATAGCTTTGTCACTCTAACTCAAATGAGTGTTCAGGCTATCTTAATGAGAATTGTTTACTAATGAGCTAAATCAAAGATATTGGTGGTATTTATAAATTTGTCATGTTTCATATATTTGATGTGCTTCCCGTGAATTAAGTTGACCAATTCCAACTTTCTTCTATTTTTTCGCTGCTCCTGACCGCTCAGTTACTTGTTTGAATTGAAAAGACAAAGTTGATTTTAGGAGGGTTGAACAACCAAAGGACCTGAGTTTGAAACGAAATTGGTTGAATAATAATTACTCAGAATATCGGTTTATTTACTATTCTATTAGTAGCACAAATAGCTGCCTGACTAACGTTCAAAAATATCCCACCTAGGAATGCTGGCTTATCTAGCGAAAGTACAATTGAAGAGGGGAAAGAAATGTCACTAAATTCAAGTACATTTACTGTTGTCGACACTGAATCGTTGTTGAAACTGCATGATTTAACCGAAACAGACTTAGCCCTTATTCGAAAGTTCGGCCAAATCATGATCCCTAGGCTTGATGAATACGTGAGGCACTTTTATGACTGGCTTGAACTTATGCCAGAGTATGAGCAGTTCTTTTCTGACGCGCAGAAGTTGAATCGGGTAAAAGATTCTCAGACTCGTTACTGGAAAGCGTTTTTTAACGCAAAAGTCGATGATCAGTATGTGCAAAGCCGACGTGAGGTTGGGGAAGTCCACGCGAGAATTGGGCTACCGCTTCCTAGCTATTTTGCCAGTATGAATATCTCTATGGTGATCTACACCAAACGTATGTATGACGGCAGTTTATACAGCGATGAATACAGCTCGCTCGTCACCGCTTTTACCAAGCTATTGCACTTTGATACCACCTTAGTCGTGGAAACATATTCTCGCTTGATTAACAAACGTATTGCTGAGCAAAGCGAAGCGCTAATGGCGATGTCGACACCAGTGACCATGATTTGGGAAGACATTCTGATGCTGCCTATTGTCGGTATTATCGATTCAAAACGTGCGCAAGACATTATGACCACAGTGCTGAATAAGATCGCCGAGAATCGTGCAAAGATTCTGATCATGGACATTTCTGGAGTTGCGGTTGTCGATACCGCAGTCGCAAATCATTTCATCAAGATCACCAAAGCGACCAAGCTGATGGGCTGCGAATGTTTGGTTTCTGGTGTATCGCCATCTTTGGCACAAACCATGGTGCATTTGGGGATCAATGTCGGTGAAGTATGCACTAATGCGACCTTACGCGATGCGCTAGAGAATGCATTTAAAATTCTGGACTTGAATGTTCGTCCCGTCGACGACGTGAATTAACGAGCGGTTCTTAAGTGCAAAGTGTAATCGCCATCAACAAGATTGAGCACGCCCTAGTGGTGTCTATTCAGGTGGATCTCACTCTGAATTTGCTAAACAGCTTTCGTTCGGAGCTTTTGGGGAAAGTTCGGAACAACGTAGTTAAAGGGGTGCTGTTGGACATGTCGGGCGTAAAAACCTTCGGGCGAGAAGAAATGACCGAGCTGGTCAATATTGCTCACATGGTCAATGTCATGGGGAAAAAGTGCATCTTTGTAGGGCTGAGGCCTGGTGTCGTGATGGGACTGCTCGATATTGAATTTAATGTGGAAGAGATTAACTCAGAAGCTAATTTAGAGCGCGGATTGCAGCGCTTGCTCGATTGAATATGGGATAGCGTGTATGGAGCCTCAAACCCAAAAGCAGAGCTGTGACAGTTTTTTTGTAAAGAATGAGGCCGATGTAATGTCGGCGGTGATGAGTACTTATATTTACACCAAGCACTTGGGTTTTTCCGTTACCTTGATGAGTGAAGTGTCTACCGCGGTATCTGAGCTTGCCACCAATGCGGTGAAATATGCTAACGGTGGGGTCGTTGAGCTATCGCCTATCGAGAGTTGTGGGCGAACGGGCGTACAAGTTGTAGTGAAAGATCAGGGGGAAGGGATTCAGGATATTGAGTTAGCGCTGTCAGATAACTTTTCAACACAAGGCTCGCTTGGCCTTGGGCTGCCTGGCGTACAACGTATGATGGATGAATTCTCGATAGAATCTTCCCCTGAACATGGGACAACCATTCAACTGATAAAGTGGAATTCAGGCAGTGGGTTTTAGTCATTATCACCGGATTGAACCTTACCTTGGCGAAGTCGAATCAGGTGATGGTTTAGTGATTCAGCAATCGGATAAAGATTTGCTGGTGGTCATTATTGATGTCCTCGGGCATGGCTCCAAAGCCGCTAAATTAGCGCGAAAAATGGAAAATTTCATCGAGGGAAATTTAACGTTCGATTTGCTTTGGTTAATGACTAAGCTGCATAAGAAGTTTTTGGAGTACCAAGGTGCGGCCGTCACCATGGTCTATTTCAATGGTGAAACTAAGAAGATTAAAGGAGTAGGCGTTGGCAATACCTTAGTGAGAAAGTGCGGAATGCCATGGCAATCCTTTCATTCTCAGCCGGGAATTGTCGGTGAGTTATTACCTACTTTACGCTGTTTCGAGGGGAGGTTTGTGAGTGGCGATGTCTTTTTGTTTACGACTGATGGCATTAAAGAAAACATCGATGCTCATGAGTGTGAGTCGGTGCAATATCAGTCGCTGCAATCATTTTCGAACTACTTGTTTGATAATTTCAGCAAGCAGTACGACGATTCTACGGTCATTGTCGTGAGGTACGATGATGAGTAAGCGAGTGTCGTTTGATCTGTATCGAAATGAAGTCAGCATGTTGTCTTTAAGGCACAAATTGACTTCTATTTATCAGTGCCTCGGTTACAGCGCTTTCGAGCAAGATGCCTTAATGGTGAATGGAGGAGAGTTAGTTAGCGCACTTAGTGATCTTACTTCTCATCTAACATTACATGTCGCGATAAGTGAAGATATGGTTTCGATTGAGGGCAAACTTGCCCTGCCCAATGACGCTGTCTCTTTGTTGTCTAAATTACGCTTGAACCTTGATGTCTACTCAGACTCGTTTGTGTGGAACCTGCCTACTCAATCCCGCTTATCTCTTGAAGCGATGGAGAACCTCTGCTCACTGATCAAAGTAAAAACCAGTGAAGAACTGATGGCCGAGCTGAAAGAGCGCAACTTAGAATTGGCGGTTCATCGTGACGGTTTAGAGAAAGAAATAGAAAGCCGAACCCACGATTTAAGAATGAGTGAAGAGCTTTCACGTACCATTATTGATGGTGCGCCTTCCAGCGTTGCGATTATTGATTCTATCGGGCGTATCCTTTTGTGGAATAAGACCGCCGTTGAAGTTTACGGCTACTCTGTGGAAGAGGCGCTCGGTCAAAATCTCATCTCGTTATTGAAAATGGATCTGCCTACGGAGCTGGAAGCCATATTTTCTAAACCGCTTATGATTGAAGATCACCAATTGGTGGCGGGGGGCTTTTTCGAACTTGATACTTATACTCGCCGCGATCTAACTATTCCAATTGATTTGGGTATTTCCATTTTCCAGCTTAATGAACGCTGCCAAGCTGCGATGTTCCTCCGTGATGTTTCGTCTCGTAAGCTAGTAGAAGACCAACTCAATGAAGCGAGAGACAGAGCGGAAGAAGCGGTCGAAGTGAAGTCCATGTTTCTGGCCAATATGAGCCATGAGATTCGTACACCAATGAACGCCATTATAGGGATGTCACACTTAGCGCTAAAAACGGATTTGAGCGTAAAACAGCACGATTATGTGTCAAAAATTAATACTTCTGCCACGCTGCTACTTGGCATCATTAACGACATTCTTGATTTCAGCAAGATTGAAGCGGGTAAGCTATCGATCGAAAACATCGAGTTTAGCCTTGATGACGTGCTGCGTAATGTTTCTATGGTGACTGGCCAAAAAGCGTTTGAGAAAGGGTTGGAACTGCTGTTCAGTTTACCGCGTAAGACTGCCGATAAATTCTATGGCGATCCACTTCGGTTAGGCCAAGTCATTATTAACTTGGTCAACAATTCGGTGAAGTTTACTGATACTGGCGAAATTTCAGTGACCGTTAAATCGTTGCAGCAGCTCGACAGCCGAATTGAACTGGAGTTTTCTGTGGTCGATACCGGAATCGGTATGTCGAATGAGCAAATCTCGAACCTGTTTAAAGCCTTTACTCAAGCAGATGGCAGTACCACTCGAAAATATGGTGGTACAGGACTCGGATTATCGATCAGCCGACGATTGGTTGAGTTAATGGGCGGGCATTTAAAAGTTGAAAGCTCATTAGGTGAAGGCAGTTGCTTTACCTTCAATATTTGGCTGGAAGTCGGCGAAAGTTCAGAACTACCACATGCCTTAGTGCCGTCTTCTTTAGGAAAGCTGAAAGTGCTGGTGGTGGACGATAACGAACATGCACTAATGATCATGCAAGACATGCTTGAAATACTGCCTCAAGGGGTAGAGTTGGCAAGCAGTGGTAGACAAGCGATCGAGAAGTTAGAGCACGCCGCCGCGATCGACGATCCGTTCAATCTTGTTTTCATGGATTGGAACATGCCAGAAATGGATGGTGTTGAAACCAGTTTGAAAATACGCCGTGTGATTAGCGAACAGGCGCAGCCGAAAATTGTGATTGTGACTGCTTACGACAAAGAGGAAATTGCAGGTTCTTACGACTCGATTGGTGTGGCGGGGTATTTATCAAAGCCTGTTGGGCAATCTTACTTGTTCGATATGCTCGTTAAACTTTTCTCGGCGGAACCTTGGAAAGAAATTAGCCGTCATTCCAAATCGAAACAGCGGGATGCCACCATTTTCAATGGTCTAAAAGTCTTGCTTACGGAAGACAATGAAATTAACCAGCAAATTGCGATGGAGTTGATGGAAGCTGAGGGCATGCACGTCACCGTTGCGAATAATGGCTTAGAAGCCTTAGAACACTTGAGGCTGTCAGTTGAGCGAAACGAGCGCTTCGACATGATCTTTATGGATCTACAAATGCCCGTAATGGATGGCTATGAAGCATCGAAAAACATTCGCAATAACTCTGAACATAATGACACGCCATTAATTGCTATGACTGCTCATGCCATGGTTGAAGAGCGTGAACGTTGTTTGAGCCTCGGGATGAACGATCATGTATCTAAGCCCATTGACCCAGAGCATTTGTTTAATACTATCCAGAAATGGAGCGGTCGTAGCCCTGCGGAAAAGGAAGATCACGGTAAGCATTCTCCTTCATTAGAAAGCGACTCGCCGACACCAAGTTTGCTCAGTGTGACCGACGCTTCGCTCATTCAACCAAGCCAGCATCTCGAAAAAGAGAACTTGGCCTTAAGTGATATTCCGTCGCTTGATTACAAAAATGGTTTGCTGCGCGTCGCGGGGAATAAAGGTTTGTATCGACGCTTATTATCACAGTTCATTGATCGTGAATATAACGTGGTGGAGCGCTGCCAAATCGCCCTTGAAAAGCAAGATGTCGCGTTGGCTACTTTGCACGCGCATACCCTAAAAGGGGCGTCTGCCAATCTTGGTGCGGTACGTTTGTCTGATATCGCTGCTCGCTTAGAAAGTGCTTTACACAATGCGGATCGTGCGAATTTGGTGGTATTTATTGAACAAAAACAAAGTTTGCTAGACGAAGCACAACACTGTATTGATTTACTTTTCAAAGACATAGCGAGAGCGCTCAACCGACCTCCGCCATGCAGTAATCGTGATTCAGAACTGGACCCAGAATTAGTCGCAGTGACTCATCAACTTTATGTTCTGTTGCATGAGCTCAATTCAGAAGCGATCGATTTTCTGGAAGAACATTATTTGCAGCTCAAGACTATACTTACAACGGAAGATTTTGAGGTTTGCTGTCGATATATAAACGATTGTGACTTTGAGCAAGCGAGTACGGCATTAAGGAAAGCCGTCAGTATCTACCCATTCGACCTTGAAAAAATTGAGGGAGAACGAGGTTCGAGAGGCTCAGATGAATAAAGCTGTTGTGCTAGTGGTTGATGATAATGCTGAAAATCGGGTTTTATTGCATAGTTTGCTAAAGCCTCACTTTCAGGTGCTTATTGCCACGAACGGTACGCAAGCAATAGAAGCCGCTTCAAAGCATATGCCAGATATCATATTGCTCGATATTATGATGCCGGTGATGGACGGCTATGAAGTGTGCCAGCGATTGAAAAGCGATCCGGTAACCGAAACGATTCCTGTTATTTTCCTTACTGCTAAGTCTCAGATTGAAGATGAAGAAAAAGGCTTCGCGATGGGAGCCGTAGATTACATCTTAAAACCGATCAGCCCGCCTATTTTACTATCAAGAGTTAATAACCATTTAAGGCTCAAGCAAGCGATGAATGCCTTGTCGCGACAAAACGATCAGCTTGAAGAAAAAGTAAAACTAAGAACCCATGAACTTGAAAGTTTCCAAGGCGCGACCATCAGTGCCATGGCATCACTTGCTGAAACCCGAGACAACGAAACGGGTAATCATATCCGCCGAACCCAGCGGTATGTCAAAGCATTAGCAGAAGAGCTGATAAGGCTTAACCTATACCAAGGGCAACTCAGTGAAGAGCACGTTACCCCATTGTATAAATCGGCACCTTTGCACGATATTGGGAAAGTGGGGATTCCCGATCAAGTGCTGCTAAAACCTGGCAAACTGACCGAAGAAGAGTTTGAAGTCATGAAAGAGCATGCTCAGCTAGGTAGGGAAGTAATCGAGACGGTTGAGCAGTCGATCAATTACAGCAATGACTTCTTAGTGTACGCCAAAGAAATTGCTTATTGTCATCACGAGAAGTGGGATGGCAGCGGCTACCCTCAAGGTTTAAAAGGTGAAGAAATCCCATTGAGTGCTAGGCTAATGGCCATTGCTGATGTGTATGACGCGCTGATTTCAAGAAGGGTCTACAAACCGCCGTTTAGCCATGAAAAAGCGGTACAAATTATTATGGAGGGGCGGGGCCAGCATTTTGACCCCGTGCTTATCGATATTTTTAGTGCGATGGACCAAACGTTCCGTTCAATCGCCGATGAATTTCGCGATGACGATGTTTCGGACAAGCCAGAAGCGTCTTAGTGGTTTGAATGTCTTTGGTCAACCTTATGATTATTACTGAGCGATGCGCTACAAAGTCGACCCTTGTCGGCGAAGTCCACTTTATCCAACTCTCTAACGTACGTAATTGGCGCTAATACTCACATACCAGTGCTGCAACTTACCGTCTGACTTTTCAATCCATAAATCATTGGTGTATTGCTCAATCTTACCGTTCACACTCATGGAAAAAGTGTTTTCATCAAACTCACCCAGTTTGGCAAACTTGTCTGTTGTGATCAGAAACGGCTCCATTTTTTTAATATCACTGACATCAGAAACGACAAAGTAGTGGTAAGTGAATGGCTGACTGGCATCGTTGGGGTTATTGCGATAGGCAACTAACTTGAAAGGTTCAGTGAGTGGTTGCTCGAACGTTTGTTGGTCTAAAACCGACGGAATAGGGACGAAAAGCCACGCGGTAAAAAGCCCACCCAACAACACAACAAGAAAGAAGAAATACTTTATTGCTTTCATAGCAACCTGCATAAATAAATAATGAGGTCGCTATGGTATCAGGTTTGATTTTGTCATGGTAAGCCTTGAAAGGCCTGGTTTAACGAATGATTGAGTTAAATCAAACATCCTCTTTACGGGGCATATTTTTAGTCAATCATGGCTCAAAGATAAATAAATGGCAGAGTGAACTTGATTGAGGCTCTGCGTTCAATTTAAGTCATATTGAGTCGAGTATTTAAGATTAGTGGCTATGACCTTGAGAAAGATTGATCAATACCACACCGGCAGCAACCAATAACATGCCGATCCAAACCGTTGTATCTAGATGTTGGCGATAAACAAAAGTTGAAATTAAGCTGACCGTCACAATCGCCAACCCTGCCCATAATGAATGTACAATGCCAACAGGTAGCTCTTTCATTGCTTGGCCAAGAAATAAGAACGCAGCCAAGTGGCCAGTGATCACCAACGCCGCTGGGATAGGTTTATCTAAGCTAAAGCCGTCAGTGGCTTTCAATGCTACGTGAGATAACGCTTCGGCCATTACGCCCATAAGTAAAAAGAACCAGCTCATATTTTGTTTCCTATCTATTTTTGATTATCAGAAGTTTTTATTGGTTAGCGGTTAGTTTCAGGCACAAAAAAGCCCGCACCTAAGAGGCGCGGGCTGCTCTATAGGTTGTCTCGAATTACTGGTTTAAGTAAGTCGCGTGGAACTTGATGTGATCGTCAATGAAGCTCGAAATAAAGTAGTAGCTGTGGTCGTAACCCGGCTGCATACGAAGTTCTAAATTAGTGTCATGAACTTTAGCGGCTTCAATCAGTTGCTCTGGTTTTAGCTGTTCAACTAAGAAGTTGTCGGCTTCACCTTGGTCTACCAAAATCGGCAATGTCGTTGGTGTTGATTTCAATAGTTCTGAAGAATCGTATTGTTTCCAAGACTCAATATCGCTGCCTAAGTACTGGCTGAACGCTTTTTGTCCCCAAGGGCATTGCATAGGGTTACTGATCGGGCTAAACGCTGAAATTGAGCGGTAGCTGTCTTGGTTCTTAACACCGATAGAGATGGCGCCGTGTCCGCCCATGCTGTGACCTGAGATTGATTTCACAGGTGTTACAGGGAAGTAAGCTTCGACTAATGCAGGAAGTTCAGTCACCACGTAGTCATACATTTGGTAATGTGTATTCCAAGGCGCTTGAGTGGCATTTAAATAGAAGCCTGCACCTTTGCCCATGTCGTAGTTGTCGTCGTCAGCTACGTCGTCACCACGTGGGCTGGTGTCTGGTGCGACAATCGCGATACCTAGTTCAGCTGCGGCTTTGAATGCGCCCGCTTTCTGCATGAAGTTTTCATCAGTACAGGTTAGGCCTGAAAGCCAATACAAAACCGGAACTGGGTTTTCTTTGCTCGCATTTGGCGGTAGGAAAATCGCAAAGCGCATGTTGCAATCGAGTGTCGCAGAGTAATGGTTATATTGTTTGTGCCAACCGCCAGCAACTTTGGCTTGGCTGATATTTTCAAGAGACATGATTTCTCCAAAGTAATGTAATGCTCGCGTGGCGAGGTCGACAGCGTAAATGGTGATTCCATTTAATGGCGTCTAAATGAGTATAGATGTTATCCCCCTCGCGTTTAAAGGCAGTGGAACACGAGGGAGACAACAGGTTGATAATGCTTACCAACCCAGTGTTACTTTGTTGGGAGTCGGTTACTTATCCATGTGTAGAACAGTACGGATAGACTCACCTTTGTGCATTAGGTCGAATGCGTCGTTTACTTCGTCAAGGCTCATAGTGTGAGTGATGAACTCTTGAAGACCAAACTCACCTGCCATGTAACGGTTTACGATTTCTGGAAGCTCAGAGCGGCCTTTAACACCACCGAAAGCACTGCCACGCCATACACGACCTGTTACTAGTTGGAATGGACGAGTTGAGATTTCTTGGCCTGCGCCTGCAACACCGATGATGACAGATTCGCCCCAACCTTTGTGACAGCACTCAAGAGCTTGACGCATCACGTTAACGTTACCGATACATTCGAATGAGTAATCCACGCCGCCGTCTGTCATTTCAACAATCACGTCTTGGATTGGCTTGTCGAATTTCTGTGGGTTGATGCAGTCAGTCGCGCCAAGCTGTTTTGCTAGTTCGAATTTGCTCTCGTTGATATCAACACCGATGATACGGCTAGCACCTGCCATACGAGCACCGATGATTGCAGAAAGACCGATACCACCTAGGCCGAATACCGCAACCGTGTCGCCTTTTTCAACTTTAGCTGTGTTCAGTACCGCACCCATACCAGTGGTTACGCCACAACCTAGAAGACAAACTTCTTCAAGAGGGGCTTCTTTGCTTACTTTCGCTAGTGAGATTTCTGGAAGTACCGTGTACTCAGAGAAAGTCGAACAACCCATGTAGTGGAAGATTGGCTCACCGTTGATAGAGAAACGGCTCGTGCCATCTGGCATTAGGCCTTTACCTTGCGTTTCGCGAACCGCTTGGCAAAGGTTAGTTTTGCCCGACTTACAGAATTTACATTCGCCACACTCAGCTGTGTAAAGTGGGATAACGTGGTCGCCAACTTCAACGCTTGTTACGCCTTCGCCAACCATTTCAACGATACCGCCGCCTTCGTGACCCAAGATAGAAGGGAAGATACCTTCTGGATCGTCACCTGATAGTGTGAATG
>NZ_RZIS01000019.1 GCF_005281835.1 Vibrio profundi | reverse complement strand
CACCCAAGAGGTTTTGTAGGACTCAAGAATGAGACCTTGAATGAGTTTGAAGTGAACTTTTAGATAAGCTTTCCGAATTTTAGAATTTGCTTGGCGACCATAGCGTTGTGGACCCACCTGATTCCATACCGAACTCAGAAGTGAAACACAATAGCGCCGATGGTAGTGTGGGGCTTCCCCATGTGAGAGTAGGACATCGCCAGGCTTTAAATTTTTAAGCCCGTTTATTAAACGTGCTTTAACAGATATTGTGCTGGTATGGCTCAGTTGGTAGAGCGCACCCTTGGTAAGGGTGAGGTCCCCAGTTCAAATCTGGGTACTAGCACCATTATTTACTAAGTTTGATTACAAGCTTAGACACAGAATTTTCTTGGCGACCATAGCATTGTGGACCCACCTGATTCCATGCCGAACTCAGAAGTGAAACACAATAGCGCCGATGGTAGTGTGGGGCTTCCCCATGTGAGAGTAGGACATCGCCAGGTTAAAATTGCTTATGCTGAATAGACACTGCGGAGTGGTAGTTCAGTTGGTTAGAATACCGGCCTGTCACGCCGGGGGTCGCGGGTTCGAGTCCCGTCCACTCCGCCACTTATCTTAAAAGCCCGATGCTAACGCATCGGGCTTTTTCGTATATGTAGAATTTATATTTCACCTGTAATTAGCCTGAATTTTATTCTTTTAACACGCTCTTGAAGTACTCATAAGCCTTACTGCTTTTCTTTTCCACCCTAAACCACCGATTTCAGCAGGTTGTTATCATTCAGCTAGGTTTTGCCTGTGGTTCTACTCATGTTAAATGCTCCCTTGATTATTATCGAAGGCAAAGAGGAAAAATAAACTTTGGGGTAACCACTATAGGCGAAGGTGCTATTTGTCGCTAGCAATGAAGAAACCACTTGACGTTATCTAATACATCAAGAGAAAAAGAGCGTGTGGAACATCAGCAGCCAGCTCTGGACTAAACAAAGTAGAGGCTCATACAAGGCCACCTTTTTTAGAAAGTGGTAACTTACATCTGTTATACATGACGAGAGTGCTTATCTGTCAGAGCTCTCTGGTTCACTTTCGTACAGTTTTTATGATCCCTTTATATTCAGAGGCTGATACAACTCCTCCAAGAGGCTATTTATGAGCTCTTTTGATTGGTTGTTACGCTCTGCTTATTAGTTATTAAAGGGTGAGCTGTGGAGCGTGTATATACGCTCCGTACAGGCTAGTTCAGTTTGGATATTGTCGACAGGTTCTTGTGATCCCAACACCACGAGTTTTCCTGCGTGATGTGTATTCCACCAACCCATTTATCCTCTATGATTCGTCGTTGACTGAAGTTTGAATAGCTCAACTGCAAAGTACAATTACGCCAATCATAGGGCTCAGGCATTGAAACTTTAAGGAGCGGTGAAACGCCTTCTGTAAGTGGCTTAATAAGCGCCCAAAACATGACATCACCTAGATACACTAGTGGCTCTAATTCCATATAACGTTTGAAGAGCTTACTGAATTCTAGGGCTTCTTTATTCTTTCTTAAGATATCTAGTGCGATTGATTCTACTAAGCTCAGCCCAGAATCGACTTGTGGGAGCTCCTGAAGGTGTCTAAAGATCACGGAGCGAATATTAGGGAAAAGAGTGCTATCCACATTATGGTAGCTTTCAATTAGATCTAAGGGGCTATCAGAGCAGAATGCTTTCCAAAGCTGGGTCGCGGTAGTTATCTGCTCAATCGTAACCTTTTTTCGTTTAGCCCAAAGCGAGCGTAGAGCTTCTGGGGGGAGTTGCCCTAAACCAATGAACTTCTCCCTCCCAGGGAAGCGGTTAACCTCGATAATTTCTATTTTAGAAAAATTTGAATAAGACAGTAAGTACAATACGCGGATCAGCATTAGCTGATCGTAATTGTCATGTTCAATCCAAAGAACAACGCGTTGATAATCGTTACTTAATAGTTCCTTTGTTTCTTTTATTGCCTCTCGTTTAACTTGTTCAACTGACTTATCCATCTCCGCTATTTCAGAGACTAACCGATGGCAGACATAATCAGCCCTGAGTTTTAAAAACTCGTCTTCTTGGAGTGCTAGAGGGCCAATACAAAGAGGTTCTATATAAGGAAGGAAATTCCCGGCGAAGCCAGCTTTAGTTAACGTTTGCTGTATATCGTGTCCGCAACGTACGTGCAAGGTAGGTATATCGTTGTCTAAAGGAGGCAAAGGCTCGTTACCATTGCTTTTGTGCCTTTCTAACAGTTCGATGTGTGAGAGTAATTTTTGCCAGCTCTTTAGGCCTAGTTCTCTAGCTATGGCAAGGTGTATGTCTGATAATTTAACTTGCTCAGGAAAGAGTGTTTGATTTGGGTGTTGTGAGAGTAGCCAGCTGATATCTTTGTTAGAACCAGATTTGATTAACTTAAGTCGAGATTTGGCATGCTTTTTCAAGTAAGCAAGATTTAAAGAAAAGGAGTTCATATATTCACCGTCTCATAGCTTCTGTACTCGCTGATCAGAAAAGAAGGCAAATCAAATTGTATTTACCCAATTACGGGTTATTGATGACCTTGAGTTGAACCCTTTCCGCGAGTAGGAAGCGCAGGTAACGCTTAACCCGAATATATAATGAAATGTGACCTAAAGGAAGCTGTATAGGGTAACTATTTAGAGTTACAGGGCGAATGGGTTTAGCTTGACTCTGAGTTTAGGGGGAGCTACTGGCTAGAATGCAAAAAGGCCTCATCAGATGATGAGGCCTTTTCTAATTTGGCTCCCCCTGCGGGACTCGAACCTGCGACATACGGATTAACAGTCCGCCGTTCTACCAACTGAACTAAGGGGGAATTGATAGTTTTATCTCTCATCAAGAGAATGGTGCCGACTACCGGAATCGAACTGGTGACCTACTGATTACAAGTCAGTTGCTCTACCTACTGAGCTAAGTCGGCTCCATGAATCAATAAGCTTATGCTTAATGATTAACTTGGCTCCCCCTGCGGGACTCGAACCTGCGACATACGGATTAACAGTCCGCCGTTCTACCAACTGAACTAAGGGGGAATTATACTTTAAGTAAAGAAAGAATGGTGCCGACTACCGGAGTCGAACTGGTGACCTACTGATTACAAGTCAGTTGCTCTACCTACTGAGCTAAGTCGGCACACTATATTCTTCTTTGCTTTAATGTTGTTGTCATAGACACCAACAAATAAATTGTGGTGCCCGGAGGCGGAATCGAACCACCGACACGAGGATTTTCAATCCTCTGCTCTACCGACTGAGCTATCCGGGCGACGAGGTGTATTAAACGTGTTTTCGCGTTCTGGGTCAACATTAAATTGCAAAAAAAGTATCGTTTGATGTTTTTCTATACTTAGTGGGGTGTTTTTATTCATTTTGAATGAAAACCCTATGGCAGCTATACGTTAACTTACTCTCAAATTGCTATTAAGTGAGTTAAAAAACCGAACAAATAAAAAAAGCACGTATGAAAACGTGCTTTTGATTAAGGTTGAATTCGTGGGTTTAGTGTTTAACTTCGAACTTATTTACCCAAGTTTCAAGTTCATTAGAAAGAGAGGTGAGGGTTTGTGTACTGTTGTGACTTTCTGTTACGACACTGCTCAGCTGATTTCCACTTTCTTCGATCATGTTTATGCGTTTAGAAATATCGTCGCCAACTTGAGTTTGCTCCGCAGCTGCAGTCGCGATTTGGTGACTCATAGAAGAGATAGATTCTAAAGCGATGACGATTTGCTGGAGCGCTTCTGATGCGTTTTGGGACTCTGTTACTGTGCTTTGACTTGTTTCAGCACAGACTTCCATGGTTTTAATCGCGTTTTGAGAGCCTTCCTGTAAGTTAGTGATCATGGTTTGGATCTCTTTAGTACTGTCTTGTGTACGACCAGCTAAATTTCTCACTTCGTCTGCAACTACTGCAAAACCACGGCCTTGTTCGCCAGCACGCGCGGCTTCAATTGCAGCATTGAGCGCAAGGAGGTTGGTTTGTTCGGCAATATCTCCAATCACATCCAACACTTTTACGATGTTGTTAACGTCATTATCGAGATTAGCGACAGCGGTGCTCGCTGTACCTAGCTGTTCAGCTAAGCCTTGGATGTTATCCACGGTGTTATGGATTAACTGCTGAGTGTGTTGGCTTTGTTTATCTGCTTCATCGGTATTTTTTGCGGTATCGCTCGCTGAATCAGCTACGTTGTTTGCTGAAGACGCCATTTCGGTCATCGCTGTTGCGATCATTTCTGTGGATTGCTGTTGAGTTTCAGTTAGTTGAGCAATAGAACCGGCGCGGTCTTCAACTTGAATCAGTTCTTGACGTAGAGCAAGCATAGAAGAATCTAAGTTGGAGACTAGCTGAGCTAATGACTTACTCATTTGTTGAACAGCTTGATAGATGCTGCCTGGCGTCGCTTCAGATTCAAATGTCGTTTGAATTTTCCCTTGAGCGACGGCTTGAACGGCTTGTCGCACTTCATCAGGCTCCCCCCCTAATAGGGCAAGGATTTTGCGAATAGATACAATGAGGATACTTAGAATGGCCAGCGCTATCACTAAACATAGTGTCACTTGCCATTGAGCAGTTGACCAGAAACGTTCATTCACCTCATCAAAACTGATTCCGGTACCCACATACCAGCCCCAACGTGGACTTTTTTGAGCGATAGAGAGTTTGTAGTCTATCGAACCATCAGGGTAAGCCGATGTCCATTCGTATTCGGCAATACCAGTAGGTGTTTTTCGAATCGCATTAATGAGTATTTCACCAATACTGTTGCCATCGCCGTCTTTGAAGTCGTGGAAGCTTGTGCCGTGAAGTTGAGGGTCGAGTGGAGTAGCGACAAACATCATATTTTCATCAGCTACATATACGTATTCGTTGTCTTTATAGGTGTTGTTTCGCAATAGGCGAGTTGCGAGTGCTTTTGCCTCGATTTCTGACAACGTGCCATCAGCTGCCATTTTCTCTGTTTCAGTCAATATGCTGTATGCACTTTTAAATAGCTCGGTTACACGAGCTTTATTGTCGAGATCGCTGGCGACCCTTAAGGTCCATAGCCCAGTTGCCGTTAGCGCAAGTAAAGCGGCCAAAATAATGGCTGAAAGGAGATACGCTTGGGTTTTTAATTTCATATTGCCTCACAATGCAAACACGCTAGTTATTGCTATTGATAGATAAGTAATTATTTGTTCATGACATCTTAATCTAACTAGTATAGGACGGAATATGTGAAAAAATTGAAAGTATGATTTGGATTAAATTTCTAGCGCAAAATAAGTTGAAAGTAGTGAAGTAGATTCGCTAAATCGCGCTTTTTTTGTGGTCGGTAGATTTAATAATATTATTTCCATGACCTTTTGTTTTATAGATATCTACGCAAGCGCAAGCGCTTCAAAGGAAGAGTACTTCAGTTTGTCGGGTGTTTAATCATCTCAAATGAAGTGAAAAATTTGCTACCTACGATAGGGAAATAGTCATGCTAAAAAAGCAAAGAAGACATTTAGAAAAACTCTTAACCCACATCATCTTATAGAGGGGGGAGGTTCTTAATTCTCGTGTCAGAAAGGCTTTCTTTGTGGGAACCGCATGCTTCTATCCAGATGTCCTGAAATGGTAAATAGGTTAGCAGTTTTAAAGAGGTTTGTTGAAATGAAGTCTTTATTCGTAGATGTTGGAGAATTAAATCTTAGAGCGCGCGAATTGCCAGAGTGAGGGAAGTAATTTCTTTATGGATTGATTGGAGCATGACGTTTGATCTAGGAAGGCGCTGTAGATGCTACAACTCATAAAGTGATAAGGCTGTTTTTAATATGCTTAAACGCGTCGAGACTTAACGTTAATGGATCACTCATTGACTTGTGTTTGGGATAAGCCATTCTCAGCTTAAATCGAAAAAAGCCAAGTCTTTCGACTTGGCTTCTTGAATTTTTATCCCCCTGCGAGATTCAATGCGGCCGGCTAGGTCTGAGACATTGCTTTGGCACAAAGCAGGAGTGTTAGATACGAAAAAGCCTCATCGTGTGATGAGGCTTTCTCTAAAATGGCTCCCCCTGCGGGACTCGAACCTGCGACATACGGATTAACAGTCCGCCGTTCTACCAACTGAACTAAGGGGGAATTACTTGCGTTAACTTATTTAAGCTAAACACCAAATAATGGTGCCTCGAGGCGGAATCGAACCACCGACACGCGGATTTTCAATCCGCTGCTCTACCGACTGAGCTATCGAGGCAAAAGAATGGTGCCGACTACCGGAGTCGAACTGGTGACCTACTGATTACAAGTCAGTTGCTCTACCTACTGAGCTAAGTCGGCACACTAAATTCTTTGCTTGAAGAGTAAACTCTTCGTTAAGAACCTCAATTTAATGAAGCCCTTTGAAAATGGCTCCCCCTGCGGGACTCGAACCTGCGACATACGGATTAACAGTCCGCCGTTCTACCAACTGAACTAAGGGGGAATTACTTGCGTTAACTTATTTAAGCTAAACACCAAATAATGGTGCCTCGAGGCGGAATCGAACCACCGACACGCGGATTTTCAATCCGCTGCTCTACCGACTGAGCTATCGAGGCAAAAGAATGGTGCCGACTACCGGAGTCGAACTGGTGACCTACTGATTACAAGTCAGTTGCTCTACCTACTGAGCTAAGTCGGCACACTAAATTCTTTGTGCTTTTGTCCGTGTTGTTATTCCCTGTTAAAGAATAAAGACACCAACAAATCAATTTGTGGTGCCCGGAGGCGGAATCGAACCACCGACACGAGGATTTTCAATCCTCTGCTCTACCGACTGAGCTATCCGGGCAACGGAGCGCTATTAAACGGATTTTCCGCATAACCGTCAACACCTTTTTTTAAAATTATTGAAAAAAAGGTGTATCCGTTGTTTTTTTATTCAAAAGTGAGGGTTAGGTTTTACCTGAGTTAAAGTCTTTTTTGAATTTTGTTACTTTTTCTAGGTACCTACGTGATTCTTTGTTCGGATGTTTCTTGGTTAATGCCCAATAAACTTGATTAGGTTGTAAAGAGTTTAAGTCGTTCATAGCTCGTTTTCGGTCTCGACTAAAGGTATTTAGTACACCGCCGGTGCCGCCGTTATAGGCTGAAATCATGCTGTATTCGAGAGTCGTGGGGTGCCTAACGTCTTTTAAGTAGCGATTCTTTAGGATGTAAAAGTAGGCTGTGCCCGTATCTATGTTTTGCTCAGGGTTAAACAAGTATTCAGGACTCGGCTCGCCAGATTTATTTTTTACTAACTTAAATACATCCCGCCCAGCAGTTTTGGGAACGACTTGCATTAACCCGTAAGCATTGGCCCAGCTGACGGCATAAGGGTTAAAACTACTTTCCGTTTTTATGATGGCGTAAATCAGATCTTCAGGGATGTCATAGCGCTGAGAGGCACGTCTAACAATATCGGCATACTGATAACTACGCTTGCTCGCATGATCTTTTACCATTGGGATTTCGACGTAGTAGGCTTTCTTGAAGTCGACATTTTTTGTTTTTAGCTGAGTCGCGATCAGGTGATCGGCAAAACGATTGGCGCGCCATGACCATTGAATAGGTTTTTGCTCTTGGTCAACGACTTGGTTGTAGAGAAACGGTTGCCCTTCTAGCTTGATGCTTTTTGAAGAAAATAGGTCGACATTGGATGGGTCGTCTGGCGTTAATAGCGTGGTGATGATGGCATTTTTTAGGTGGCCTTTTGGATCGGTAGGGGAAACCGTCTCAACGACTATCGTGCCTTTTGAAAAGTTGACTTCAGAACGACTTAAGTAATTATCTATATATTTCACATAGTTACTTTTACCAGCCATTTTTATTTCTTTACTGCCCCAGCGTTTTTGGATATTTCCGGAGAAGCTGCCAATGAGCGCATCAAGCGCTTTGGTGTCTTTTTCAAACTGGCCTGGGAGCTCGGCTAGGTTTTTGGCAAAGCGATTAGTTGGCTCATAATTTACGCCATATAAGTTTTCAATAAACTCTCGGCTACAACCCGTTAATAGCATTGCTGCTAAGAAATAAGCGAGCTTCTTCATACTCTCCCCATACAAAAATGACACCATAACCTGAGCCATGATGTCATTAAAATTGGCTGAAATAAACGCTTATTCGCTTGGTGGAGTGTAACCATCAATCACAACGTCTTTACCTTCGAACAAGAAGTTTACCATCTCAGTTTCAAGTAGAGCACGATGCTCTGGGTCCATCATGTTGAGCTTCTTTTCGTTAATCAGCATGGTTTGCTTGCTTTGCCATTGCGCCCAAGCTTCTTTAGAGATGCTGTCGAAGATACGTTTGCCTAGGTCACCTGGGTAAAGTTGAAAATCTAGGCCATCAGCTTCTTTTTGTAGACGAGTACAAAATACAGTACGGCTCATAATAATTCCTTAGTTGATACGTATATTCTAATTATGCGTATTGGTCTGTAATTCGAAAGGTAGGCTTTCTAGCAATTGTTTCACAGGAGCAGCTAGGCCTATTTCCTCAGGTTTGGATAAGTTATACCAGAGACCTTTTGTCCCTTCCATTATCAAATCTGGTTGTTTGTCTAATTTCACTAAGACTGGCGTAATATCGAGATGGTAATGACTGAATGTATGCCTGAACGCAATTAAGGTTTCAGGTTTGGCAATGTCGCTATCTTTAATTGAACGAATGTCGAGTTGATGTTCAATATTTGCCGTTTCATTTTGTGGAAAACAGAATAACCCACCCCAAATACTACTTTGCGGCCTCTGCTCTAGCCAAACTTGATTGTCGTGATAGAGCATGACGAACCAAGTTTCTTTAACTGGTTTTTCTTTCTTTGGCTTTTTGCCAGGGTAGTCGAGCTGATTACCTTGTTTATTGGACTCGCAGAAAGTGTTTACCGGGCACAAGGTACACTTTGGTTTGCTACGAGTACATACAAGGGCACCCATATCCATCATGGCTTGATTGTATTTGTCAGTATCTGAGTGTGGAGTATGCTCATCGGCATATTCCCACAGCTTATTCTCCACTTTTTTCTGCCCTGGCCAGCCTTCAACAGCAAAGCTTCTTGCGAGTGTGCGCTTTACGTTGCCATCTAAAATGGCGTGAGGAAGTTTGTAAACAGAAGAGAGTACCGCTGCTGCTGTTGAGCGCCCAACACCGGGCAGGGCATTCATTTTCTCTAAATCAGTTGGAAACTCTCCGCCATATTGCTCTGCTACAATTTTTGCAGCCTTATGTAGGTTTCTGGCTCGTGCATAGTAGCCAAGCCCTGTCCATAGATGGAGAACTTCATCTTGTTCGGCGTTCGCTAAATCGATAACGGTTGGGAAACGTTCAAGAAATCGCTCGTAATAAGGAATCACAGTAGTGACTTGAGTCTGCTGAAGCATGATCTCTGAAAGCCAAACGGTGTAGGCCGATTTGTTTTGTTGCCAAGGTAGATTTTTACGCCCGTAAGCGTCATACCATTTCAAAATGGCGTTTGCGAAAGGAGTCACGACATGCTCTATGTTTTTCTTTTATTAGGCCTAAAATTGCACCACAATTACTGTTGGATGTAAAACAGACAATTTGTGTGGGAATTTAATCTGTAGAAAGACTTGCACCCGCGGCAATTCTTTGGATAATCCCCGCTTTGATTAATCAATGTGCAGGCAAAAACCAATGAGTGAAGTGACCACTAACGAATATACTGAAGACGGCAAACTGGTTCGTAAGATCCGCAGTTTTGTTCGTCGCGAAGGCCGCTTAACAAAAGGCCAAGAAAATGCGATGAACGAGTGCTGGCCAACAATGGGTATTGATTACAACCCAGAGCTTCTAAACTGGAGCGAAGTGTTTGGCAATGATAACCCAGTTGTCCTAGAGATCGGTTTCGGTATGGGCGCATCATTGGTTGAGATGGCAAAGAACTCACCAGAGAAAAACTTCTTAGGTATTGAAGTTCATAGCCCTGGCGTAGGTGCTTGTTTAGGTACAGCTCGTGACGCTGGCGTGACTAACTTGCGTGTAATGTGTCACGATGCGGTTGAAGTGTTCGAGCACATGATTCCAAATGATAGCCTGCATACACTGCAATTGTTCTTCCCTGACCCATGGCACAAAGCTCGCCACCATAAGCGTCGTATCGTGAAAGCTGAGTTCGCAGAAATGGTTCGCGCTAAACTTCAGCTAGAAAGCGGTATTTTCCACATGGCTACAGACTGGGAAAACTACGCTGAACATATGATTGAAGTAATGAATGCTGCTCCGGGTTTTGTAAACATCGCACAAGACGGCGATTACATTCCTCGCCCAGATGAGCGTCCATTAACTAAATTCGAAGCTCGCGGTCACCGTTTAGGTCACGGAGTTTGGGATATTAAGTACAAACGCACTAAGTAAGTCGCTATTGTACGCTAGGTGATGCCTAGCTCGATAAAATAGAACGGAAGCCAGCATTTTACGATGTTGGCTTTTTTGCCCTTAAAAGGTTGGATAGGCCGTTAATCACAACCTAGGCAGTCAGCCCCCTACACAACACAATAATAAAATACAGAAAGTAAATAGGTTACCTATGAAGCCGACACAAGCCATCTTGGCGGAGATCTTGGAAGAAGTTCGCCCATTAATTGGACAGGGAAAAGTTGCTGATTATATTCCGGCATTAGCGAAGGTGCCCAGTAATAAATTGGCGATCGCGGTATACACCAACGAAGGTGAAGTGATCCAAGCGGGGGATGCGGAAGAAGCCTTTTCGATTCAATCGATTTCGAAAGCATTAAGCTTAACCTTGGCAATGGTGCTGTATAAACCAGAAGAGATATGGCAGCGAGTGGGCAAAGAGCCTTCAGGCCAAGCGTTTAACTCAATGATTCAGCTGGAAATGGAACAAGGTATCCCTAGAAACCCGTTCATTAATGCTGGGGCGATTGTGGTGGCGGACTTGTTACAATCGCGCCTATCAGCGCCTAGACAGCGCTTATTGGAATTTGTACGCCAGCTCTCTGGTGATACTCATATTGTCTACGACAAGATAGTAGCGGCTTCAGAAATGATGCACAGCGACCGAAATGCTGCGATTGCGTATTTGATGCGTTCATTTGGCAATTTTGAAAACGAAGTGATCCCTGTTCTGAATAACTATTTTCATGCTTGTGCGCTGAAAATGACGTGTGTGGATCTGGCGAAAACTTTTAGCTATCTGGCGAATAAGGGCACATCGGTACAAACGGGTAAACAAGTCATTACTCCGATTCAAACTAAGCAGCTGAATGCCCTATTGGCAACCTGTGGTTTATACGATGGTGCTGGTGAATTTGCTTACCGCGTTGGCATGCCGGGTAAGTCTGGTGTAGGTGGCGGTATCATCGCTATCGTACCGGGTGAAATGACGATAGCGGTGTGGTCACCAGAACTTGACCCGTCTGGTAACTCATTGGCAGGCACGAAAGCATTAGAGCTACTTTCTGAGCGTATTGGTCGATCAATTTTCTAAACATGAAAATGAAAACGCCACAACTTCGGTTGTGGCGTTTGTTATTTAGTCGCGTTTACTCTTCTTCTGCCATAAAGGCTTCGAGTAAATCATTTAAAAACAATTTCCCTTTCTCAGTAATTTGCCAATGACTTTCTGATTCAATGAGATACTGTTTTTCTATTGCCCAATCAATGGTGGGTCGGATGCTGTCGAAACCTAGGCCTGTAGTGTCGAGGTAATCTTGTTTAGGGCAGGCTTCTATTAAGCGAAAGCGGTTCATAAAGAATTCAAAAGGACGATCTTCGTCGGCAACTTCAAATTCATCTGATAGGTAAGGCTTAACCATATTTTGGTAAGCTGCAAGGTAACCTCTAGGGTGCTTCACTTTTGTTGTACGTACGATTCTGCCATCGCTAAAGCTCAGTTTACCGTGAGACCCACAGCCTATGCCTAAGTAATCGCCAAAACGCCAGTAATTGAGATTGTGCTGGCATTGGTATTCTGGTTTGCTGTAACCGGAAATCTCATACTGAACATAGCCTGCATCGGTGAGCTTCTGGTGACCTCGGTCAAAAATATCCCAAAGATCATCATCATCTGGCAAGGTTGGTGTTTTGTAGTAAAACATCGTGTTGGGTTCAATGGTCAATTGATACCATGACAAATGCGGTGGGTTCAGTTCAATGGCTTTATCTAAGTCATCCAAGGCTTGTTCAATGCTTTGATCGGGTAGACCGTGCATTAAATCAAGATTAAAACTGTTCAAACCAATTTGATGGGCCAGTTCTGCGGCTTTTACCGCTTCACCTTGGCCATGAATACGTCCTAAGCGCTCTAGCTTCTCTTGCTCAAAACTCTGAACCCCAATTGAAATACGGGTTACTCCCGCTTGTCGATAGCCAGCAAAACGCTCGGCTTCGATCGTTCCAGGGTTGGCTTCCATGGTGATTTCAATATCAGATTTGAATGGAATGCGTTGCTCAATTCCCTGTAGTAGTTCGCCTATGCCTTCTGGAGAAAATAAACTCGGCGTACCTCCGCCAATAAAGATCGAATGTAGAGGGCGAGGGGTATCGTTGAGCTGGTACTTTTCAATGTCCGTATCAAGATCTTCTAGTAGTGCAGCAATGTATTCTTTCTCAGGGATATCAGCTTTGAGCGCATGCGAGTTGAAATCGCAATAAGGGCACTTTTGTACACACCACGGGATGTGTACATAAAGGCTTAATGCTGGTGGTATGAGCTTGTTAGGAGCACTAGCAACGTGTGACATTATGCTTGTTGCTCTTCTAAAGCTTTGAATAGCGCTTTCAGTGCTTTACCACGGTGAGATAGCTGCTTTTTACGCGTTGGCTCAAGTTCAGCTGAAGCGCAGTTATCTTCTGGAACAAAGAAAATAGGATCGTAACCAAAGCCGTTTTCACCGTGCGCTTTATCTAAAATACGGCCTTCCCATTTACCGTGACACACAAGTGGAGTTGGATCGTTTTCGTGCCTCATCAACACCAATACGCAGTGGAAACGAGCGGTACGAGCTACTGCTTCAACGCCTTCCATAGCTTCTAGCAGTTTTTCTAAGTTCTGTTGATCAGAAGCCCCTTCACCCGCGTAGCGCGCAGAGTAAATACCGGGAGCCCCTTTTAGGTAATCCACTTCTAGGCCGGAATCGTCAGCGATAGCGGGCAACCCCGTTTCTTTGGCTGCATGGCGAGCCTTGATGATCGCGTTTTCAATAAAAGTAGTGCCTGTTTCTGCGACTTCAGAAACATTGAATTCACTTTGTGCAGTAACATCGAATCCGAACTCTGACAGCAAGTCTGCCATTTCACGAACTTTACCTTGGTTGCCTGTAGCTAAAACAATTTTGCTCATTGATCTTTAAACTCTAACTATAGAATTGAGGAAGAACTAATCTTCAACATAAAATTTTTGGTTAAAACGCAGTGGCCCGGTTCCTTTAAGCCCAGCATTGACATCAATATTGAACGTGATGTTTTCTTCATGGGTGATCGGAAACTCGGCAATGTAGTAGATGGCATCGCCTTCTTTGATTTCTCTAAAGCTAAGAGTACGAGTATTGCCGACTAAGTTTTTCGCTGTGCCAGTCACTTTTGCTGTAGTCGCTGGCTTGCCTAAGGAGGCGGTGTCGAGAACACTGATGTTTAGAATTGCCGAATAGCCATTACGCTTAAGTTGATATTGCTTTGCCACTTTAGAATCGAGAAAAGTGGAGTTAAATGCTGAGTAGTGAACCTCAACATCTTTAATATTTTTGAATTGACCCGCCCAGCTCGGTAGAGCAATGAAGCTAATCAAAAGTGCGGTGATCCATTTACGCATGGTGGGCTCCAGATAAGTAATAAAAAGCCATCATAGGATGGCTTTAATTTCGGATGGGATTTGGCTGGGTGAGCATATACGAATTTGTTTATGCCGACCAAGTTCCCCTTTTTCTATGACAACTAAACCTTTTGCGACTTTACACTGTTTGGCAAGGAATTTGGCTAAATACGCATTCGCTTTACCGTCGACAGGTGGAGCTGTAATAGCGACTTTAAGTTCTTCACCATGCAGACCGACAATTTTGTCTCGGCTAGCTTTTGGTTGGATGTAGAGTCTTAAAATTAAATCGTCGTTTTCAGTCCAAGCCGCTACTGACATTATAGCTGATACCAAACCGGTCCAATCAAATCGCCCATTAGGAAATTGGCAAATTGAAGCGCGATAAACAGCACTAAAACACTCAAGTCGAAACCACCCATCGCAGGGAGAATACGACGAATTGGTGCCAGCATAGGCTCAGTCAGTTGATGGAATACATATTCAATAGGGCTACGGCCTTGGCTTACCCAGCTTAAAATGGCACGGATAAGTAGAACCCAGAATAGCAAGCCACCAGCGGCTTTAAGTAAAGAAAGTAAACCTAGGAATAAGAAATCAGCGCTGAAGCTTACAGAGCCACCGGAAGCAACTAAGATCAGTGCAACGAATTTAAGCACACATAGCACATATGCGAACGACACTGTTGCTAGATCAATACTACCCACCGATGGGATAACACGACGTAGCGGCGCAACGACTGGTTGAGTGGCCTTAACAATAAATTGTGAGAACGGGTTGTAAAAATCGGCGCGAGCGGCTTGCAGCCAAATACGCAGAATAACGACCATGATATAGAGATCAAAAACGGTCGAAATTAGAAAACTCATTGAATTCATATAGGTTCCTTTTTAGGAGACGTTCGTATCAGCAACGAACAAATTAAAATAAGGTTTCCATCTCTTCAGCTCGATTGACTGCAGCGCGCATCGCTTTAGCCACAATGTCTGAAAGTTGGTTGTCATTGAAAGTGCGAAGGGCTTCAGCCGTAGTGCCGCCTTTTGAAGTCACCTGCTCACGTAATGTAGATAATTCAGTGTTTGGATTCGCAACCACCATTTCAGCAGCACCTAATGCAGATTGCTGTACCAATTGACGAGCGGTAGCTTCATCGAATCCTTGCTTGATCGCTTCTGCTTGCATTGCTTCCATAAATAGGAAGAAGTAAGCCGGTGCACTGCCCGCAGCAGCGATGATGTTGTTGATACCGGATTCTTGTTCTACCCAGCATACTTCACCGACCGCTTGCATTAATTGCGCTGCAAAATCTTTGTCTTGTTGCGCCACTTCTTGTTTGGCGTACAAACCACTCATGCCTTTGCCTAACAGTGACGGTGTGTTTGGCATCACTCGTACGAGATTAAGCTTGGTATTTAACATCTCGTCAAGGCGACCAGCATTGATCCCCGCGGCAATAGAGATCACCAATTTATTGGAGAAGTTGATATTTTGTAATGGCTTACATACTTCTTCCATCATTTGAGGTTTTACAGAGAGCACAACAACATCAGCTTCTTGGGCAGCAGCGATATTATCGCTGGTGGTTTGAATGCCATAATCTTGTTCCAACGGACGACGGCGCGTTTCAGAAGGAGCAGTCGCTGTAATGTTTTTAGCTGGGTACCCGCTCGCGACTAGCCCTGCCACGATAGAGCGAACCATGTTGCCTGCGCCGATAAAGGCAATTTTCTTATGTTCCATGTACCTAAAATCCTAAAATGTCGTGTTATCTATTCATACTTAGCTGAATGAGAGCTCTTAGCCACGTTGGCTGTAATCTCGGGCTCCAAAGATTGCGGTACCGATTCGAACCATAGTACTGCCTGCTTCAATCGCAGCGTCCATATCTCCACTCATCCCCATTGAAAGGGTATCGAGGTTTGGATAACGCTCGCTTAGCTTATCTTTGAGAGCGGCTAATTGAGTGAATGCATTAAGCTGAGATTGATAGTCAGAAACATTTGCCGGGATCGACATCAACCCTCTTAAAGTGAGGTTTGGAAGTGATGAAATCAACTCTGCGAGTTCAAAAACTTCTTGCTCTGATGCACCAGATTTAGAATCTTCACCACTGGTATTTACTTGAATCAGCACTTGTAGCGCAGGTAAGTCGGCTGGGCGTTGATCATTTAAACGCTGGGCGATCTTACTTCGGTCAACCGTATGAACCCAGTCAAAACTCTCGGCAACTGGGCGAGTTTTGTTCGATTGGATTGGGCCGATAAAGTGCCATTCTAAGTTTAAATTAGAATGTTGTTCTGAAAAGTGCTTTACTTTATCTATGCCTTCTTGCACATAGTTTTCACCAAATGCGACTTGTCCGCCCTGAGCGGCTTCAAGAATGGCCTCAACAGGTTTAGTTTTACTTACAGCCAAAAGTTGCACGGACTCTGGAGGTCGGCCACACTTTTGTTCTGAGCTTTGAATCTGTGAGGTGATCTGTTCAATATTTTGTTGAATACTACTCATAGCTACAATACTTAAGGAAAATAAATGGATATCACTGAGTTACTGGATTTTAGTGTAAAGCATAATGCTTCAGATCTACATCTTTCTGCAGGTGTATCTCCAATGGTACGTATAGATGGTGAAGTAAGGAAGCTTGGAGTACCGGCTTTTAATCATGCAGAAGTTCATCGTTTGGTTTTTGAGATCATGAACGACTCCCAGCGTAGCGAATTTGAGGAAAAGTTAGAAGTCGACTTCTCGTTTGAATTGCCTAATGTTGGCCGCTTCCGTGTTAACGCGTTCAACCAAGCTCGTGGCTGTTCGGCCGTGTTTCGTACTATCCCGGTTGATATCCCCACTCTTGAGCAGCTGGAAGCGCCAGAGATCTTTGAAAAAATCGCCAACTATGAGAAAGGCTTAGTACTCGTTACTGGCCCTACTGGCTCAGGTAAGTCGACGACTTTGGCAGCGATGGTGGATTACGTAAATCGTAACCACAATAAACATATCTTAACGATTGAAGATCCGATTGAATTTGTACACACCAACAATAAATGTTTGGTGAACCAGCGTGAAGTACACCGAGATACTCATAGCTTTAAAGCTGCGTTGCGTAGTGCTCTGCGTGAAGACCCAGATGTCATCCTTGTCGGGGAGTTACGAGATCAAGAAACCATTAGCCTAGCACTTACGGCTGCTGAAACGGGTCACTTGGTGTTCGGTACACTGCATACAAGTTCAGCGGCAAAAACGATTGACCGTATTATCGATGTGTTCCCAGGAAGCGATAAAGACATGGTGCGTTCAATGCTGTCTGAGTCTCTGCGTTCTGTTATCGCTCAGAAACTATTGAAGCGTATTGGTGGCGGTCGAGTTGCGTGTCACGAAATCATGATGGCCACGCCTGCAATTCGTAACTTGATCCGTGAAGATAAAGTTGCCCAGATGTATTCGATCATTCAGACAGGTGCAGCGCACGGGATGCAAACGATGGAGCAAAATTCTAAACAGTTGATTGCGCAAGGCGTTGTCGATCCAGAAGAAGTACAAAAGAAGATCGAAGTTGAATCTTCACCTTTCTAGGTAGGCGATTTTAGTTTAAGGCAGAAGAAAAATGGAATTAAACCAAATCCTTGAAGGGATGATTTCGCAGAAGGCATCGGATTTATACATCACTGTCGATGCGCCTGTGCTATTTCGAGTTGATGGCGAATTAAGGCCACAAGGAGAAAAACTGACGGAAGGGCAAGTGGCGCAATTACTGGATGCCATGATGGATCAAGATCGCCGCACTGAGTTCCGTCAGTCCCGTGAGTCGAACTTTGCGATTGTACGAGATAGTGGGCGCTTTCGTGTGAGTGCTTTCTTTCAGCGGGAATTACCAGGTGCGGTAATTCGTCGTATTGAAACTAACATCCCTACCTTTGAGCAATTAAAATTGCCCGGTGTGTTGCAAACCTTAGCGATCGCTAAGCGTGGATTAGTGCTGGTGGTAGGGGCTACTGGTTCGGGTAAATCGACCTCTATGGCTGCTATGACTGGGTATCGAAACTCGAATCGTACTGGTCATATCCTGACAGTTGAAGATCCCATCGAATTTGTGCATGAACATCAAAAATGTATCGTTACTCAGCGTGAAGTTGGTCTTGATACCGAAAGCTATGAAATCGCTTTGAAAAATTCATTGCGCCAAGCGCCCGATATGATTTTGATTGGTGAGATACGGAGTCGTGAGACTATGGAGTACGCGATGACGTTCGCGGAAACCGGTCATCTGTGTATGGCAACGCTGCACGCTAATAATGCGAACCAGGCTTTAGAGCGGATTTTACACCTTGTACCAAAAGAGCAGAAAGAGCAGTTCTTATTTGATCTATCGATGAACCTAAAAGGGGTAGTCGCTCAACAGTTGATCCGAGATAAAAATGGCAAAGGGCGTCATGGTGTTTTTGAGATCTTGCTGAATAGCCCACGTATTTCTGATTTGATCCGCCGAGGTGATCTTCATGAACTGAAAGCAACGATGGCTAAATCAAAAGAAGTCGGCATGCAAACGTTCGATCAATCTTTGTATGATTTGGTAATTAGCGGAAAGATCAGTGAGGAAGATGCATTCCACAGTGCAGACTCTGCTAACGATCTTCGCTTGATGCTCAAGACGCAACGTGGTGATTCATTCTCTGGTGGTTCACTAGACAATGTGAAGATTGATATGGATTAATCGCTGATTGCGGCGATGCCTACGTATAAAAAAGCTTGGCGAATTGGCCAAGCTTTTTTGTTATTAGTCCAAGGTTTAGCCCCACTGAGCTTCAAACCAACTTTCTAAAATAACGACTGCAGATTGGTTGTCGACATTACCTTTGCTTAAAGCTTTGTAGCCGCCCATTTCGAATAAATCGGCACGCGCTTCAGTGGTCGACAATCTTTCGTCATGCAACTCGACGTCAACGCCAAAACGGCCTTTTAGGCGATTGGCAAACTTTTTGGCTCTAGGGGTAATGGTTTCAAGATCTTTACCGTGTAAGTCTGTCGGTAAGCCAACCACGACAAGATCTGGTTGCCATTCTTTGATCTGCTTTTCAATATCATCCCAGTTAGGGATGCCATCTTTGGCTTTAAATGCTTTTAAAGGGCTGGCCGTTCCCGTGATTTCTTGGCCGATGGCACTGCCGATACTCTTAGTACCGTAGTCAAATGCCATGATTGTTCGTGACATAATGTTCTCAATTAAAATGAATCTTGTGGCTTAAACCACGTGCTCAAACGATTGTTACGCATGACCAATATCAGAAGAAAGTTGAGCAACGTCGATGCCAAGCATTTGGACGGCTTTTTTCCAGCGTTCACTGATAGGGGTATTAAAAATCACATTGGGGTCAGCTTCAATGGTGAGCCACGAGTTTTCGGCAAGCTCAGTCTCTAACTGGCCAGGCTCCCACCCAGAGTAGCCTAATGCAATCAGGTAATGTTCCGGTTCGGCATCTGTCCCCAATACCGCGAGGATATCTTTGGAGGTTGTTACCGAGATCTGATCCGTCATGTTAATGCTAGATTGATAGGTGTCTTTGGGTTCGTGGAGAATAAAACCACGGTCTTCCGCTACAGGGCCGCCATTTAATACTGGCTTTTCTAGGCTAGATTGATTGAGCTGAGGTTGTGTGGACTCAACGTCGACTTGTTTGAGCATTTTTCCCACTGTGACGTCAATTGGAGCATTGATCATTAAGCCCATCGCACCTTCATCATTGTGTTCACAAAGGTAGATGACAGAGTGCTGAAAGTAAGGATCTTTCATACCGGGCATTGCTACTAGAAAATGGTTGGTCAAATTCATAATGTCTCCTGCCCACAGGGGGAGTATTGGGCGACAAAGTATCGCCCTAAATTGGATTATGCGTTGATACGGCGTTCAATCGCATCCATTAGCTTTCCGGTAATTGAAACATCAAATGCAGCTTCAATTTCACGGATACATGTTGGGCTGGTTACGTTGATTTCAGTTAGCTTATCGCCAATTACATCAAGCCCAACAAAGATTAGCCCTTTTTCTTTTAGTGTCGGTGCAACGGCTTGAGCAATCTTTAGGTCCGTTTCACTTAAAGGTCTTGCTTCACCTGTGCCACCAGCGGCCAAGTTACCACGGGTTTCACCTTTTGCTGGAATACGAGCTAGGCAGTATGGCATTGGCTCGCCATCAACAACCAAAATACGCTTATCACCATTACTGATGTCAGGAACAAATGTTTGTGCCATTGCGTAGTTCTGGCCGTGGTTTGTTAATGTTTCAATGATAACGGATACGTTTGGATCGCCTTCCTTCACTCGGAAAATAGAAGCGCCACCCATGCCATCAAGCGGCTTCAAAATGACATCGCCATGTTCTTCTCTGAAAGCTTTAATTTTTTCAGCTTTACGAGTCACGATAGTGGTAGGTGTTAGTTCAGGGAACCACGCCGTGAATAGCTTCTCGTTACAATCGCGTAAGCTTTGAGGCTTATTCACGATTAAAGCACCGTTTTCTTCAGCTCGTTCTAGGATATACGTTGCGTAAATGTATTCAGTATCGAACGGAGGATCTTTGCGCATCAGTACCGCATCAAGATCTGATAGAGCGATGGTTTGCTCAGATTTGAATTCGTACCATCCGTTTGGATCTTCTTTAAGCTCGACGACTTTAGTATCGGCGATGGCTACACCTTGATCTAAGTGTAGATCATTCATCTCCATGTAGTGGATTTCATATCCACGACGTTGTGCTTCAAGCATCATGGCAAAGCTAGAGTCTTTCTTAATGTTAATGGATGAAATCGGATCCATTACGATGCCAAGTTTGATCATTGTTTTCTCCTAGCCTAGGTCGCCAAAACGAACTTGTAAGGCGGTAATTGCGGTTAGAGCCGCTGTCTCGGTGCGTAATACGCGTGGACCAAGCAGTGTCTCTTCAAATTTGTATTGTTCTGTCATGCCAATTTCTTCAGCTGACAATCCACCTTCAGGGCCAATTAGAAGTCTTACTTTGCTTATAGGCTCAGGTAAGGTGTTGATAGAATATTTCGCTCGAGGGTGTAAGTTGAGCTTTAATGCATCACTGGGTTCGCTGCACCAATCTTCAAGCTGCATGATCGGGCGAATAACCGGGACAGTATTGCGTCCGCACTGTTCACACGCCGCGATAGCTATCTTTTGCCATTGAGCCAGTTTCTTCTCGAAGCGTTTCGCATCTAATTTAACGCCACATCGCTCAGAGATTAACGGAGTAATCGTATTCACTCCTAGCTCTACTGATTTTTGAATAGTGAATTCCATTTTGTCGCCACGTGAAATGACTTGCCCTAAGTGCAAATCAAGTGGTGACTCGCTACTACGTTCGATGCGTTCACTAATTTCAACGTTAACGTTCTTTTTGGAAACCTGTGAGATTTTTGCTGGAAACTCAGCGCCGCTGCCATCAAAAAGCAGTACCTCTTGGCCTTCCTTCATACGCAATACACGACCAACATGACCAGCCGCGTCTTCACTTAGTGCGAGTTCACCAAGTTGGTGGATGAGTTCAGGGTGATAAATACGAGGGACTCTCATGTCAGCAAACCTATTAGTACATTCAGTTAGATATTTTGTCTTTGCCTAACATGGATGCTTAAGAGAGAAAAAACAAGTAGCTGAACGAAATAGGAGTGAGATCTTATTCACTTAGGATTAAGTTTGTAATTTATAAAGTTGATAAATACAATTCAACCCATTGAATATAAATATAAATATAAATATAATTATTTTAGGCTTATTAATGTTTCAAATGCATACTCGCTCTCTTTTAGCATGCGCAATAACCAGCGTCTTTCTGGCTGGTTGTGGTGGTTCTGATTCTTCATCTGATGTTCCATCAAGCATCGCATCCCCTAACATCAATGGTACTCCTAGCTTGTCATCGGTTTCTGCATACAAAACTACGGCTCAGTCTGACAATGTAGAAGCGTGTTCAACCGCATTTCTTAGTAAGAATTCCTGTGATCTATCGGTTATTCAACCAATTGGTGTAGATGGTCAAGATGTCACCATTGAGCAGATAAAAGAAAGGCTAGTGGTATCCCACCAATGGATGGCTGACAGCTTTATTCGTGCCTTGGAAGAAATGGCGGACCAAGATCTTCTTAACTTATTCAAACCATTAAATAGCATCGTAATTAGCTATGATGTGCGTCCTTCTTTTTATACGACTGCGACGGCGTCTATGTATATTGATCCCAAATATGTATGGCGAACGAAAAGTGAGTGGGACTCGATATACCAGCAACAAGATTATAGAACTGAATTCCAAACCGAGTTTCAATTTGATAAGGCGAGTCGTTATGTGGATGAAAATACACATAATTACGTGACTTACTCGAATACATACGATGCAAACTATAATTCCGTGAGAGCAGCAACGCATATTGCACCTGGATTATTCAGGCTGCTTGCTCACGAATTAGCGCATGCGAATGATTTCTTACAGGCTCATGATCTTGTCCAAATTCCTGATACGGGAACCATAAATAGTTATATTTGGCCATTGGTAAAACTGAATGAAGATCTGACAGCAAGCAATCCCCTAACATCTGAACTTCTTACTGAAGCGGCTCAAATCGCTTTTAGAGGGGAAACGATGACAGATAGAGTTAGGAATTTAACAGGTCAATTGGCTGGTGCTGAGTTTGAGGCTGATAGTGCCGCTGCGTTCTACTCTTATTCTAGTCCGGCGGAAGATGTGGCTATGCTGTTTGAGGCCTATATGATGTATAGAAAGTACGGTGCGTTGTCTGACTTTGCTTTCGTGAGTATCCCTCAAACGACGAGCTATACCTGTAATGACTGGAAAGTGTTATGGGGACAACGCTCTAGATTATCTGAGACAGGCGTACTAGACAGGGCTGTCTTTGTTGCACAAGGGATTCTAGGTAAGCCTGAAGCGTCGATTCGAGCAGAGCTAACGTCACTTCCAGCAGCTTCAGAAGCTTTGGTGTTGGGCTCTGGGTGGTGCGAGAGTCAGCAAATTTCGCAAGCATACGCCGAACCTCGCTCAATTCTTTCATCAAGTTTTGCCTCAGGCTTGAGCGACAACCCTCGCTATAAAGAAGACTTAGAAGATTAATTAAATGAAAAGGCTCTTAGTAAAAGAGCCTTTTTTGCTATTGGCAGTTCTTATAAACAAATGGGTTGTGGTTGCCTTGAATATTGAAGATGCGTTCATCACGGACACATTCCCACTCATCAACGGGGAATTGCTTATTCCACGCCAGCATGAGGTTAGTTTGCTGCTTAGATAGCTTAAAACCATACTCTTGGCTCATGTAAAGGTAGGTACGCGCGATTGAGCCTTTAGCACGGTCTGGTGGCATGACCTTACGTTGCTTGAAGTTTACTTGCATTTCGCATTGCCCATAGCTCACGCCATCCAAACCATTCCACTGACTGAAGTTGTAATTAGAGCGGTCTCCGTTCACTTCACCTATCGCTGGCGTTAGGTTGTGCAGGTCAGCTTCCATCGATTTAAATACTTTGTCATTGCGCGTGCAGTTCTTGCGTCCGCCATCTTGCCAGCACTGACGCTGGTGGCCAAACTGCCAAGCGGGTACGACGTGCTCCCATTCAATTCGGCTCGCGCGTTTTTGTTGCTTTCGAACTTCATAGCCGCAGCCTTCAAGATCTGGAATCCCTTTTTTATTGTTCTTCCACGTAATATCGCATCCACAATAAAATGAAGTGGGGTGGTCGAGATAAATTTTAACGGCTTCTTTTTTAGCTTTAGAGAATGAGCTTGGTGGTGCAGCGCTTACTGATAAAGATAGCAGGACACCGAATATGAGTAGAAAAATTGATTTCATGTAAAAGACTGAGAAAAGTATTAGTAATCACAGTCTAGCACTCACAATTAGAGTTGCTCTAGGCCTTTGTTATATGACGGGGTTTAGTTAACTGAGCTGAGTTCCTGTAAATGACAAACTTTGTTGGCACTGCTGGCAACGGTATGTGGCTTGTCGTCTGAGAACTTTATTGTGACGTCGAATAGAAAGCGGGTACGTCTTACAGCCACATTGGTATTCAAACGTTTTACCTTGTACGGAGCTTACTTCGAAGTTATGGGTCGTTTTTGCCGCGACGTTGAAGACCGTTTCCATCACGTATTGCCATTCTTTGCCATGAGGACGAACGCGACCAAATACTTGATGAGTGATTAAATGGGCGACTTCATGAGGGATGACTTCGTCAAGAAAGGCTTGCTGATTTTCTTCAAACAGCACGTGATTGAGTTTTATCTCATTTGTTTGCAAATACGCTTTTCCTGCTGCTTTTCCTCTTAATTTATAGGTTAACTTGGGAAGAGGAAATGACCGTTCGAAGTGTTGTTGAGCTACATTTATGCAAGCAGCGAGCACTTTATTGGCTTGATGGTGAATAGGTTGGTACGTCAAAGGTGGCTCCAAAAAAAGGCCTCAGTCCGAGACTAAGGCCAAATACTATCATCACTGATACGCAAGGTAGGAGACCTATGGATGATGTTTTTTCTTAATGATGTCGTGGTAAGCGTGCCAAGTACCGTAGCCAAGTAGTGGCATGGTAATGATCATCCCTAAACCATAGGAAGCAAAACCAACCAAAATACCGCCACAGATCAAGGTTGCCCAAACGATCATTGCAGGAATATTGGATTTCACGGCATTGAAGCTAGTGAAAATTGCTGTCATCACATCGACTCTTCTTTCCATCATCAAAGGAATAGAAAAAGCGGAGATACTAAAAATGACGCTCGCAATAATGAACCCAGCTACCGAACCTGTAATTAGGAATGGAGCAAACTCTGTGAGTGGGGCCCCTTGTACCGCTGGGTAAAGGGCATGGATAAGGGCCGCAATTCTCATCCAGAAAATCATCGCCACAACCAGTACAACGGCAAATGCCCATTGTGAGGTCGAGTTACGAGTGATGGCTTTCATTGAATGGAATAGGCTAGGGTTGTGACCTTTTTCCCTTTCCCAACTTGCGTCATACAACCCGAGAGCGAGAAATGGACCAATTAGCATGTAAACAATAAGACTTGGCATCACCACTAAGTGAGTGCCTTGCCATTGAACAAGTTGAACGATGGCGACGGCCGCGGCCATAAAGCAGAAGCCATAAAAGGCACTGATAAGTGGCATGCGGATAAAATCGTGTAGCGCAAGTGATAGCCAATGGAAAGGAGCAGAGACACTTACCTGATTGCAAGGAATGGTACGTGCGTATTCACTATCACTGACCTTATGTTTTTTATCGGAAAAATCTGTGTGCTGAGCAGTACGAGGCATGGTTCCCTCCCCCTAATTGAAAAGTTCCTAGGTGAAAATCCCTAGTCCCTAGGGGCCAGTCCTTAGAAGAGAGGAATCTTCCACGAACTAGGAACTTCTTTTCCTAGGAACTCTATTAACTATTGTCAGTAGAAGTGGAAAATACAAATTATCCGAATGAAATTAGTCACAGTTGCATAAGGGAAGATAGGGAGAGTTAAAGTGGGGAAAGCTAAAAAGCTCATAAAAATAAAGCCCTTACTAAAAAGTAAGGGCTTTAATAAAATAATTTTTTGATGCTAAATTATTTTAGGCCAGCGAATCCTGCAAGGATGTCAGCTTTGTCTGTCGCTTCCCATGGGAATTCTTCACGACCGAAGTGGCCGTATGCCGCTGTCTTCTTGTAGATAGGTTGAAGAAGGTTCAGCATTTCTTGTAGGCCGTATGGGCGTAGGTCGAAGTTTTGACGAACCGCTTCAATGATGATGTCGTGAGATACTTTTTCAGTACCGAACGTTTCAACCATGATAGACGTTGGATCAGCAACACCGATAGCGTAAGACAGTTGGATTTCACAACGGTCTGCCATGCCAGCAGCAACGATGTTTTTCGCAACATAACGAGCTGCGTAAGCTGCAGAACGGTCTACTTTTGATGGATCTTTACCAGAGAATGCACCACCACCGTGACGAGCTGCGCCGCCGTAGGTATCAACGATGATCTTACGACCAGTTAGGCCACAGTCACCCATTGGGCCACCGATTACGAAACGACCTGTTGGGTTGATGAAGAAGTTAGTTTCTTTGTTGATCCACTCAGAAGGAAGTACTGGTTTGATGATTTCTTCCATTACCGCTTCACGTAGATCTGGAGTCGAGATTGAATCACAGTGCTGAGTTGAAAGAACAACCGCATCGATACCAACGATCTTACCTTGGTCGTATTGGAATGTTACTTGTGATTTCGCGTCAGGGCGTAGGAAATCTAATTTACCGCTTTTACGTACTTCAGCTTGTTTTTCAACAAGACGGTGAGAGTAAGTAATAGGAGCTGGCATTAAAATTTCAGTTTCGTTAGTCGCGTAACCAAACATGATACCTTGGTCACCAGCGCCTTGCTCTTTAGGATCAGCTTTATCAACACCTTGGTTGATGTCTGGAGATTGTTTACCAATGGTGTTTAGTACTGCACAAGAATCAGCATCGAAGCCCATGTCTGAGTGTACGTAGCCGATCTCACGAACTGTTTCACGAGTGATTTCTTCGATATCAACCCATGCTGAAGTCGTTACTTCACCGCCAACCATGACCATGCCCGTTTTCACGTAGGTTTCACAAGCAACACGTGCTTTTTTATCTTGTTCCAAGATCGCATCAAGAACAGCATCAGAAATTTGGTCTGCAATTTTATCTGGATGGCCTTCTGAAACAGACTCAGAAGTGAAAAGGTGCTTAGCCATGAGAGCTCCACTTTTTAGTTTGGGTGCAAATAGTGTTAAAGGTGGCGAATTTAGGTCATCGACACCGTTAAATACAGTGTTTTTGTAGGTGTTTCTACATCTAGACGTCTATTCTAGTTTTCGACGCTCGAATTACAAGCTCTTTTTTCGGATATCTAATAACTAATCGTTTGCGCAAAATCACTTTGATTTGCAGGTCTTATCAATAATAGTTCAATTTTTAGTTTGATATTTGAGCAGATCATCAAGTAAATCGTTTGCAGTCACTATAGGCGTTTGAGAGAATACAGCACCTCGGATCAGTGATAGATACCGAGCTTATTTTTTCAAATCGCTTATGTACTCAGGAGCAGACATGCCTTCTCGTAAAGATCTAGCCAACGCAATCCGCGCACTTAGCATGGACGGCGTTCAACAAGCAAATTCAGGCCACCCTGGCGCACCTATGGGTATGGCTGACATCGCTGAAGTTCTTTGGCGTGGTCATTTGAACCACAACCCGCAAAACCCAGAGTGGGCAGATCGCGACCGTTTTATTCTGTCTAACGGCCACGGTTCAATGTTGATTTACTCTCTGCTTCACCTAGCAGGTTACGAGCTGTCAATTGAAGATCTTAAGAACTTCCGTCAGCTTCACTCTAAGACTCCAGGTCACCCTGAGTACGGCTACGCACCAGGTATCGAAACAACAACGGGTCCTCTAGGCCAAGGCATCACTAACGCAGTTGGTATGGCGATGGCAGAGAAAACTCTGGCTGCGCAATTCAACAAAGAAGGCCACGACATCGTTGACCACTTCACTTATGCATTCATGGGTGACGGCTGTCTGATGGAAGGTATCTCTCACGAAGCATGTTCTCTAGCGGGTACGCTAGGTCTTGGTAAGCTAGTTGCTTTCTGGGATGACAACGGTATTTCTATCGATGGTGAAGTTGAAGGCTGGTTCTCTGACGACACGCCAAAACGTTTTGAAGCGTACGGCTGGCACGTAATCCCAGCAGTAGACGGTCACGATCCAGAAGCAATCAACGCAGCTATCGAAGCGGCTAAAGCAGAAACTGGTCGTCCGACTCTAATCTGTACTAAGACTATCATTGGTTTCGGTTCTCCGAACAAATCAGGTTCGCACGACTGTCACGGTGCACCACTAGGCGCTGAAGAAATTGCAGCAACACGCAAAGAATTAGGTTGGGAGCACGGTCCTTTTGACATTCCGTCGGAAGTTTACTCAGAGTGGGATGCGAAAGAAGCAGGCGCAGCTAAGGAAGCAGCGTGGAACGAGAAACTTGCAGCTTATGAAGCAGCATACCCTGAGCTGGCAGCTGAATTCAAACGCCGCGTAAGTGGTGGCCTACCAGCTGAGTGGGAAGAAAAAGCAAACGCAATCATTGCTGATCTTCAAGCTAACCCAGCAAACATCGCTTCACGTAAAGCGTCTCAAAACGCTCTAGAAGCATTCGGTGCGATGCTACCTGAATTCCTAGGCGGTTCTGCTGACCTAGCACCTTCTAACCTGACTATGTGGTCTGGTTCTAAGTCTGTTTCAGCTGAAGACCCATC
>NZ_RZIS01000018.1 GCF_005281835.1 Vibrio profundi | reverse complement strand
GTGCCAAGACCGAAGTCTTGATTGGTCACTCAGTTCATTGAAACCAAAGTGATTCCTAAGAATCAATTTTTGATATTCATCAACGAGTGCCCACACAGATTGATAGGTTTAAATTGTTAAAGAGCTTGCTTTTCGAAGTTTTCTTCTCAAAGCGGACGGTCATTCTAGCGAGATAATTATCAGTGTCAAACACTTTTTAAAAATTAAATTACTTAGTGATTCCGTCGACTGATTTTAGCCTAAAGCCTTATTGGCTATACCTCGTCAGTGAGGCGGCATTATAGAGATGCGATGAGTGTTGGCAACCCCTTTTTATGAAAAAGGTCATAAATAAAGGTCGTTCGATTACTTGTTAACCAAAAACAGAAAAAGAGTGCTTTCGCACTCTTTATTAGCATAAGAATTCGATTACATTCTTAGATAAATGCATACGCATCAGCGTACATGTGATCACTTTTCGCTTGTTTGTTCTGAGTAAACATCTCACGCGCAGCGCCCGCCATCTCAAATCTACCAGCGATATAAATATCGTAATCAGCAAGTGAGTCAAAGTCTTCACTTATCGCTTGAAGTACATTACCTGTTTTGCCTTGCCAGTTAGTCGGCGCTTCTTCTACTACAGGTACAAAATGTACGTTGGCGTGTTTCGCAGCAATATCCGCTAGTTCAGCTTGTGCATAAAGTTGACGCTCGTCTTTTCCGCCCCAGTATAGGTAAATCGTATTCTGTTTACTTTGTGCAATACAGTGATCCAAAATTGAACGAACATAGCTAAAGCCTGTACCACCAGCAATAAGCAGTAGCGGACGCTCACTTTCTTCTTGGATCCAAGCATCACCATGCGGGGCATCAATTGCGATCTCGCCATCTTCAGCCAGTGCTAGTTTCATTGCTTCAACTACTTCGATTGCATACGCATTATGCTCAGCGGCACCGATGTGCAATTCCAACTCACCTTCGTGGCGACATGGGCTACTCGCAATCGAGAATGGACGCTTATCTTTCTCACCCATTTCTACCATTAAGTACTGACCCGCTTTAAACGTCACTGGGCTTTCTGGGTGAAGCAAGATTTGGTAAGTATTACAAGCCAATGGTTCAATCGACTTCACTTTACATTTAATAGTCATTTTCTTCCTCTCCCTAAGCGCTGCTAATCGGCAAACGTTAGGACTATATTACTTTCTGCAAATGCTTGGCATGGAAATATCCAACCTTGGGCTTGCTCTTTCTCTGTAAGCATAGGCTCCAAATGGTAATTCACACTGCCTTCTAATTTTTTACACATGCACATGGCACATGCTCCGACTTGGCAACGGTGAGGAAAGTTAATATTGCTGTTGAGCGCAGCATCCAACACTGTTTGCCCTTTTTTAACGTCAAAGGTGATATTTTCAGGGTATAAGACTACTTGGTAGCTCATTGGATTCCTAGTTTCTCCCAAATGCTATCGATTTTATCGACAACTTTCGGATCTTTCTTAATTGGAATTCCCCATTCTCTTAACGCTTCACCTTCTAACTTATTCGTCGCATCTAAGCCCATTTTAGAATGGCTAGATTCGCTCTTTTTAAACACGGTATCGCGTGCAGGATCCATTCGAGTTGTTACTGCCCAGATAATGTCGTTCCAGTCGCTCGCATTAACGTCTTCATCGCACACGATAACGAATTTATTCTCTTCAAATAATGACCATATCGCTTCCATTACTTTCTTTCCTTGGCCTATCGATGTTTTCTCAATAGTTACAATGACCATTTCCGCGGAATCATTAGGCAAATGGATAGAAATGATTTCTGGCTGATCAACTTTGAGCTGGTTAACCACATTCTCTCGTTCGGCCATCGTCGATGCTTGGAAAGTTTCTGTTGTCGGTGTTAAGGCGAGTTCTGCGTCCCACTTTTTAGTAACGTCTAAACCCATTTTTGAGCCCAATCCGACGACAGGAGAAGCAAAGTCTAATGAATCGATTGGAGTATTCTCAATCATCACCGTATCGCGCATTGGATCCATGCGGGATGCCATCGCTTTTGTAACCTCTCCCCAATCTCGGGCGTTCACGTCATCGTCACAAACAATCACGAACTTGGTATACATGAACTGGCGTAAGAAAGACCATACTCCCATCATCACGCGTTTTGCATGACCAGGATATTGTTTCTTCATCGTTACCACTGCCATTCGATATGAACAGCCTTCAGGTGGTAGATAGAAGTCTTCTATTTCCGGGAACTGCTTTTGCAAGATAGGTACGAACACTTCATTGAGTGCAACGCCCAATACTGCAGGTTCATCAGGTGGACGACCGGTATAAGTACTGTGATAAATCGGATTCTCACGCATCGTAATATGCGTGACCGTAAATACATGGTGCTTTTCTTTTTCGTTGTAATAACCCGTATGGTCGCCATAAGGACCTTCATCGGCGAATTCATTCGGATCGATGTATCCTTCCATCACAATCTCAGCACTCGCTGGCACTTCCAAGTCATTACTGATCGACTTCACCACCTCAGTTTTGCTACCACGCAGCAAACCTGCGAACGCATATTCCGATAATGTATCAGGAACTGGCGTAACCGCGCCTAATATTGTTGCTGGGTCAGCGCCAAATGCGACCGATACTGGAAATGGCTTACCCGGATTGATTTCCATCCATTCACGTAAGTCTAAAGCACCACCGCGATGAGCAAGCCAGCGCATGATGACCTTGTTCTTAGCGATTTTCTGCTGGCGGTAAATACCTAAATTTTGGCGTTTCTTGTTCGGACCACGAGTAACGGTTAAGCCCCACGTCAATAGAGGTGCAACATCATCAGCCCAACAGCTCATCACCGGAATTTTATCTAAATCAACTTGATCACCTTCCCATACCACTTGCTGACATGCCGCTTTACGCAACCTTTTTGCCGGCATATTCAAAACCTGTTTGAAAACTGGGATTTTATCGATCGCGTCTTTAAAGCCTTTTGGTGGCTCAGGCTCTTTGAGGTACGCAAGTAGTTTGCCGACTTCCCTTAGTTCTTTAACTTCTTGACGTCCCATACCAATCGCAACGCGATCCGGCGTACCAAATAAGTTGGTTAGAACGGGGACGTCATAGCCAATAGGGTTTTCAAACAATAAAGCCGGACCACCAGCACGTAATGTACGATCACTGATCTCGGTCATCTCATAATGTGGGTCAACAGGGTGAGCAATGCGCTTTAACTGACCAATGCTTTCTAAATGGTCAATGAAGTCACGTAAATCCTTAAAACTCATAGGCCTACTAAATGGCTGGTTAATCTGCACGCAGTATAACAAAAAGGGGAACTGTGCGGTCCCCCTTTTTGTTAAGGTTATTTTCAATCATGTTAATTATGGCAATACTTTCTCGATCAAGCTTCCTTTCACTTGCGGATTATCGTTGACCAAATCTTGTAGCCAACTGCTATGTCCTTGCTTAGCCAATTCTCTAGCGACAAGAGGCGCTTCATCAGCCAGTGCCATTCGAGTGATCAAGAAAGATTTCACCTCTTCCGACAGAGGGTGTACTTTGGTGAGTAGCGTAATCGCATCGTCTTTTAGGCTTGGATTTTTAGTAGCCGCCATGACTTGCTCTAGAGCAAAGGAAGTATTCGATTGTGCTAAACGCTCTAATTCGCTTTGGCTATTAAAATCGGCTTTCATCCGCCATAGCATTTGATACACCTCAGGGTCTTCACTGACTTGAGCAAGGCGCACCATTACTTGAGTGGATGGTAGCCAACTCACAACATTACTTTGAGTTAATTGCTTAGACAGATAATTTACAGCTTCAGGCGACAAGCTATCTAACTCTCTTATGAATAACGCTTCGCGGGCTTGTACCTGATGTTCAGCACCAGATAACCATTCTTGCAAAACCAGTTCATGCCTTTCTGCTTGAAGGACAAATGCCAAAATCGTTTGGTCACGATGCCATTGTTTAATCAAGCGACTAGCGATAGCCTGGTAATTAAATGCTGGCACGGTAAATTCATAGCCATCGCCTCGCTCCAAAACTTGGTAAGTTGGAGTCAAAGACAATTGTTGCTCTACAAATATGGCCATCTTAGGAGTCAGAGCGAAATTTTGCTGCTCTAATTTAGAAAGGAGTTGGTAACGGGCGACCTCTTGCTGAGGAAAAGACAAGCGCTGCAGCGCAAAACGAAGTGAGTCCACTTCATCTTGAACAACGAACTCCAATAGTTCTGAAGTCTTTGCTTGTACTTGTTCATTCTCTAGCCATTGCTCAACTGTGTAAGTCGACATTTCTGTGGCAGCCGCCGGTACGGTTGCAAACAATAGTGACGTAGACAGGAGTAATGACGACAACATTCCTTGTTGCATTTTAACGTCCCGATAACATTTCTATCTATACTGCAAGTTCAGCTGAAAAATTGCAAATAAAAACGCCACCCGAAGGTGGCGTTGAGATATTCATCATTCCAGAAAGAATTATTGACGGCGCATTGCGTCAAAGAACTCATCGTTGGTCTTGGTCATCGCTAGCTTGTCGATTAGGAATTCCATTGCATCGATTTCGCCCATTGGGTGAACAATCTTGCGTAGGATCCACATCTTCTGTAGCTCATCGTTCTTAGTCAGTAGCTCTTCACGACGAGTACCTGAGCGATTGAAGTCAATGGCAGGGAATACACGCTTTTCAGCAATCTTACGATTTAGGTGCAGTTCCATGTTACCTGTACCTTTAAATTCTTCGTAGATAACTTCATCCATCTTAGAACCAGTATCAACCAGAGCTGTCGCGATGATAGTCAAGCTACCGCCTTCTTCAACATTACGAGCCGCACCGAAGAAACGCTTAGGACGGTGTAGAGCATTCGCGTCGACACCACCAGTTAGTACTTTACCTGATGAAGGCACTACCGTGTTGTATGCACGCGCTAGACGAGTGATAGAGTCCAGAAGGATAACCACGTCTTTCTTGTGTTCAACAAGGCGTTTCGCTTTCTCGATTACCATTTCTGCTACTTGTACGTGGCGAGATGCTGGCTCATCGAATGTAGAAGCAACAACTTCACCTTTCACTAGGCGTTGCATTTCTGTTACTTCTTCTGGACGCTCATCGATAAGTAGAACCATTAGTTCACATTCAGGGTGATTGTGAGCGATGCTTTGTGCGATGTTTTGAAGAAGCATCGTTTTACCCGCTTTTGGCGGTGCAACGATAAGACCACGTTGGCCTTTACCAATTGGTGATGCTAAATCCAAGATACGTGCAGTGATGTCTTCAGTTGCACCGTTACCGCGCTCCATAACCATACGTTCGTTGGCATGCAGAGGAGTCAGGTTTTCAAAAAGAATCTTGTTACGTGCGTTGTCTGGCTTGTCGTGGTTTACCGTGTTTACTTTAAGCAGAGCAAAGTAACGTTCGCCATCTTTTGGTGGGCGAATCTTTCCGGCAATCGAATCACCAGTACGCAGGTTAAAACGACGAATCTGACTTGGTGATACATAAATATCATCAGGACCTGCTAAATACGAGCTGTCTGCGCTACGTAAGAAACCAAAACCGTCTTGCAGAATTTCCAGAACCCCATCGCCAAAAATGTCTTCACCACTTTTTGCATGTGCTTTAAGGATGGAGAAGATGATGTCTTGCTTTCTCAAACGCGCTAGGTTTTCAAGGCCTAAGCTTTCGCCAAGTTTCACAAGTTCAGACACAGGTCTGTTCTTCAATTCGGTAAGGTTCATTGTGGTGGATGCTTGTTTAGTCAAAATAAGATCTGTTTTCTAGTTAAGAGGGATTTGGTCACAGGATCGACCAAGAAGAGAAATTTGTTCAATTAACGTGCGATAAATTATCACTAATTATTAGCCTAGTCTAGAGTTTGAAAAAAACAAAACCGCGCATTTGTTAACTGCACGGTTTCTTTTTCAATCACTGACCTAATTATAGGTTTGCGTCTAGGAACTCTTTTAATTGAGTTTTAGACAATGCACCAACTTTAGTTGCTGCTACACCGCCATCTTTAAAAAGAAGCAATGTTGGAATACCGCGGATACCAAACTTTGGTGGAGTACCTGCGTTTTGGTCGATATTCAGTTTACCGATAGTGAGTTTGCCTTCGTACTCGTCCGCGATTTCATCAAGAATCGGTGCAATCATCTTACATGGTCCACACCATTCTGCCCAAAAATCAACAAGAACTGGGCCTGCAGCATTGATTACATCGTTATCAAAACCGTCATCAGTCAGCTGCAAAATCTTATCACTCATCTTCCACTCCAATGTGTTTTTTCTGAACTGGTTGGATGATAACCAGTAAATAGATGCCCTATTGGAATGTATTTACTTTCGTATTGCAAGCTTAAGCTGATATTCTATAGCAATGAAAAAGACGCATATCACAGAGCAAAAGTTCGCCGATTTGGATTTAAACACCCAAGTCATTGAAGGATTGGAGAAAAAAGGGTTCGAATATTGTACCCCGATCCAAGCCTTGGCGTTGCCGGTACTGCTCACCGGCCAAGATATCGCAGGCCAGGCCCAAACGGGTACTGGTAAAACGTTAGCGTTTTTAACTGCTACTTTTAACCATTTGCTGAAAACGCCAGCGCATGAAGGGCGTAAGCCTAATCAGCCACGTGCGATTATTATGGCACCAACTCGCGAACTGGCGATTCAGATCTTTAACGATGCTGAACCACTCATCGCGAGCACAGGTATCAAGGCAGCCCTAGCGTACGGTGGCGAAAGCTACGACAAGCAGCTAGGTAAGATCGAATCTGGCGTAGACGTACTGATCGGTACGACTGGCCGCATTATCGATTTTTACAAGCAAAAGGTATTTAACCTTAACCACATTCAAGCTGTGGTACTGGATGAAGCGGATCGCATGTTCGATCTTGGTTTCATTAAAGACATCCGCTTCTTGTTCCGTCGTATGCCTGAACCACAAGACCGCCTGAACATGCTGTTCTCTGCAACTTTGTCTTACCGCGTTCAAGAATTGGCATTCGAACACATGCATAACCCAGAGCACGTGGTCGTAGAACCAGAGCGTAAAACGGGTCACCGCATCCAAGAAGAGCTGTTCTACCCTTCAAACGAACACAAAATGTCACTGCTTCAAACGTTGATTGAAGAAGAATGGCCAGATCGCGCGATCATTTTTGCTAACACTAAGCACAAATGTGAATCTGTTTGGGGTCACCTAGCGGCTGACGGCCACCGTGTTGGCTTGCTAACAGGCGACGTTCCTCAGAAGAAACGTGAAAAGATTCTTGAGCAATTCACCAAAGGCGATGTTGATCTACTCGTTGCAACCGACGTAGCTGCACGTGGTCTACATATTCCTCAAGTAACGCACGTATTCAACTTTGACCTACCGGACGACTGCGAAGATTACGTTCACCGTATCGGCCGTACTGGTCGTGCTGGCGCAAGTGGTCACTCAATTAGCTTCGCATGTGAAGATTACGCGATTAACCTTCCACCTATCGAAGAGTACATTGAGCACGCAATCCCAGTATCGGATTACGACTCTTCTGCACTAATTGAAGATTTACCAGCACCACTACGCATGCGTTCACGTAACCCACAACAGCGTCGCTCAAACAATGGCGGCTCTCGTAATGGAAACCGTAAACCGCATCAAAATCGTCGCCCTCGTCAGCCACGTCATAACAAGGAAGCTTAGTCGTCTATGAGTCAAACAGTGTCATCTCCGCTTTACGCCGCCATCGACCTCGGGTCGAACAGTTTCCATATGCTCGTTGTGCGTCATATCGATGGTAGCGTTCAAACCATGGCCAAGATTAAGCGCAAAGTCCGCTTAGCCGCAGGCTTAGATGAAGACAATGCACTTAGCCTAGACGCGATGCAACGCGGTTGGGACTGTTTGAGTCTATTTGCAGAACGACTACAAGATATTCCGAAAGAAAATATCCGCATTGTCGGTACAGCGACCCTACGTACTGCCACTAATGTGGATATTTTTCTTGCCAAAGCGAACCAAATTCTTGGTTACGACATTAATGTGATTTCCGGCGAAGAAGAAGCCGCGACAATTTATAAAGGTGTAGCGCACACATCTGGTGGCAGTGGCCGCCGTTTAGTTGTCGATATTGGCGGTGCCAGTACCGAAATGATCATTGGTGAGGGGTTTGAAGCAAAAGCCTTAACCAGCTTAAAAATGGGCTGTGTGACTTGGCTTGAGCGCCACTTTAAAGATCGCCAGTTAAACGCCAGTAACTTTGATAACGCAATCGAAGCGGCAAAAGCGACCTTAACGCCTATTCTAGACAATTACACTCAACTCGGTTGGGATGTTTGCGTAGGCGCAAGTGGTACGGTGCAAGCACTACAAGAAATCATGCTTGCCCAAGGTATGGACGAAGTTATTACCCATGCCAAATTAAAACGTTTACAAAAACAAGCCATGCTTGCCGAGCGTTTGGAAGAATTGGATATCGATGGCTTAACACTAGAGAGAGCCTTAGTGTTCCCAAGTGGGCTATCGATCCTGATTGCGATTTTTGAATTACTCGAAATTGATTCAATGACGCTCGCTGGCGGTGCACTGCGTGAAGGTCTGGCCTATGAAATGGTTGATGAGCTTCGCCAAGATGATATTCGTGCCCGTACGATAGCAAGTGTCCAATCTCGCTATCAAATGGATACCGAATACGGCGAGCAAGCCGCTCAGTTAGCACTGAACTTATTCAATCAGGCTGGCGCTGAAGAGTGGGTTGCCGAACCACAAGCTAGCGTGTTACTGCAAACCGCAGCCAAACTGCATGAAATTGGATTAACTATCGATTTTAAGAAGGGTGGCGAGCATAGTGCGTACTTACTACAAAACTTGGATTTACCTGGGTTTACTCGCGCACAAAAGCATTACTTGGGCGAATTAGCACGTCGCTACCGAGAGCAGTTAACTTCTCTTCCAGAGCAGCACGCTGTTTCTGGCAATAGCAGTAAGCGAATTCTGCGCCTGTTACGTCTAGCGATTTTATTAAGCCATCGCCGTAACCCAGCACTAGAACCGCAAGTTCAGCTGACAGCAGAAGGTGATAAGCTCACCTTAATCATCGCCAAACAATGGTTAGAGGCGAACCCTCTTACCGCCGCTGAATTAGAAATAGAGGCAAACCGCCAAAGCGACATAGGTTGGCCACTATCGATTTCAGCGCAGTAATATAATTAAGCCCTCCTATGAGGGCTTTTTACTGCCCATAGAAAATAGCCCTTAATCTCTCAAATATAATCACTGCCCCTCCTAAAGCCTGTGCTATGAGCTAAAGTAAATACAATAAAATCATCTAATTAAGTTTATTTAGCTGTAGGATTTGCAAGGAGAGTGAGGGAATGGTCGACAAGCGTACTTGTTATAGCATTGATGAATGGTCATTCGTACCTAACGAAGGCCAAGTCATCTTTGCCACCAAAACCATTAGCCTTGATAAACGCCTCAGCCGATTGCTGGATTTTTTATGTCAGCACCCACAACAAACTCATACTCGAGACGAACTGATCGACCATGTTTGGAATGGTATGATTTTAACCGACCAAGTGGTTACACAAGCGGTATTTGAGCTGCGCAAAGTCCTCAAACAACATTCGACGAGCAACAGTAGCTATATCGTCACAGTCCCTAAGCGCGGATATAAATTTGAAGCCGAGGTGCTCCGAACCCAACTCGGTTCAGGCGAGCCAACTTTAGAAGACAATACCCACCCTATCGAGCCGAACACCGGTTCAATTAGCCACTCACCCACTACGACTGAACAAAATGACAACCAAACCGATCACCGAAAAACCACCAAGCGTCGGTATTCCATGATCGCTCTACTTGCCGCAATCGTGACATTAGAGTCCGGCTATATCTTGTACTCTGCGAGCCAAAAGCCAACCTCCATAATGGATAACGCGGATATTCGCCATTTTGAATCACGTTATGTGGTGCTAGAGCTCAGCGAAGACATTGAAAACGACCCACTACTGTTTGGTATCGTCACTAAATTTATTGAGTATGTCGGTATCTACAGCAATATTCGCATCGTGCACAGTGAGCCTTTACAGCGCATTGCGGCAATCAACCTTAAGTTTGGTACGAGCCCAAGTCGAGATGGCCAACATACACGCTTAACCATGCGTTATCACAACAACGTTTCTAACCAATCGCATCTCAGCCGTCGTTATTCCACGGAATTATCATCACTGCATCAAACACTCTACAGTATGATCGATGACATGCTCACCGCTCTGTATACCGATATCCCACAAGCTGAGCTATCTGAGCTGATCTCTCAGCTACCGACCAACAACGAAGCGTTGCGGCATACCTTGATTGGGCTCGGAATTTTATACAACCGCTCCGACCTTGATCTCGCCTTTGAACACATTAGCAAGGCCAAAGCGCTCGCGCCCGATAATGATTTTGTCTATGTAGCCCATTATGTGGGAGAAGTGATCAATGCTTTTTACTCTGGAGCCCCTGATACCAAAACCTTTATCGCTCAAATCAACCAAGCGCACCGAGCCAGATTAGAGGCTCTATTGGAACAAGGCACCATACCGAGAGCATATGACGCTAACGCGATTGTGGCTCTATCGGAAGATGACCCAGAGCGTGCGATGCGGATATTAAGGGAGATGCCAAGGCAGTACCAATCGATACTCACCTATTTGCTACTAGCCAAAGCAGAAGAATCACGCGGTAATTCAGGGGCCGCTAAAGAGCTTTACCTCAAAGCGACACAAAGTAATTCCTCACTTAAAGCCATTCGCTTTGCGTCCCCCCTATTTTTTGACAGTAACCTTGAGCCACTCCTTAAAGAATTGGAGTAGCAGACGGATCTCTTTCCAAACAAGAACTCGTATTGTGCTGGTTTTTCTTTTGTTGCCGCTCAAATAAAATGTGACAAATTTCAAGTGTCAGACCAAAGGCAAGAACGACGTAGGTGTAGCTTTTATCTATGTGTAAGCCAATACCTTCCACCACCAGCAACCCACCAAGTAGAATCAAAAACAGCAATGCCAGCAGTTTTAGCCCAGGGTAAGCAGCAATGGTTAATTGAATCTTTTCTGCCAACGCCAACATGAAGATCGCTGAAATCACAATTGCCGCCACGATAATCTCAATGCTATGCACCAAAGCAACCGCGGTAATCACTGAATCAAAAGAAAACACCACATCTATAGCGATAATTTGTAATACGATCATCGTTAGGCTGGTGCTTAACGCACTTTGTTGAACATGCCCTTTCGATAGCAGCCAACTGGCGAGCTCATTAAAACTTTTAATCAGCAGGAATGCACCGCCACCCAATAGAATCAAATCTTTTCCAGAAAGACTCCACACCCAAAGCGTCACCAAAGGTTTGGTCAATGACATAAGCCAAGTAACTGAGAGCACCAAACCTATTCGAGAGATGACCGCCAAGCCTATGCCAAGGTTACGGACCTTTCGTTGCAAGTGCAGAGGCAGTTTCTCGACCAAAATAGAAATAAAAATGATGTTGTCGACACCAAGAATGACTTCAAGCAGCAACAAGGTACTGAACGAGACTAAATAATCTAAATACATGAATGCTTCCCCTATCGGCTGTGCTCAACTACAAAGCCAGCTAAACCGTTCAGTAAGTTATTGAGCGCCACTGCCGATAAAATCAGCCCCATCACTCGACTAATAATTTGGGCACCTGCGTTACCTATTACCTTGTGTACCTTTTTTGCTCCTAATAACAGCAGCAGTGTTGCCCCCATGACAATCACCAACACGACGCCCGTGATCAGTTGCTCAAAGAAAGAAAAACGATAGTTATCGGTCAACATCACCACAGCCATCATCGCGCCCGGAGACGCAATAGAAGGCATAGCCAAGGGATATACCGCTAAATCCGCTAGCCGAGATCGGCACAGCTCTTCTTCCACCAACTTCTGCTCTTGCTCTGGCTTACTTTCACCAAAAATCATCGTTAGAGAAAACAGCAGGAGAACCAAACCACCTGCGGCTTGAAACACAGGCAGAGAGATATTCATGGTTTCTAATAACACTTGCCCGACAAGTAAGAAGAACAGCAGCACACCGAACGCGAACCCGACCGCTTTGACAGCCAGTTGCCGGCTTTGGCTTTCACTAAGAGGTTTAGTTTGAGTGAGATAGATGGGCACCGAACCAACAGGGTCGACCACTGCCCACAACATAATAAATTGAGTAACGAATAACGTGAGCATCAGAACCGACGCCCCTCTGTTATTTCAACGATGTTTATAGAGAGTTGCACCTGACGCTTTCGCCAGTTCAAGATACAAACGCAGAGTAATTTGACAGTAAAAAATGACATGAATAATCCAGCCTCATATTGAAAGGCCGGCTATTCTACAAACTTCATTGAACGCCACATCAGCAAAGGCTCATCGATAGATAAAAAGGATATCAAGAAAATATAAAACATTAACTTTCAATAATTTAAAAGCAACATTACGCTTGTAAGGCGTAGTAAATCATTTGATTGAAAGTCGAGTATTATCAATTGATAAGTATTTGCTGATGTGACGAGCAGTGTCTTAAGAAACAATACGCCTTCGATTTAAGTGAGGTCATCATGGCGCATTACATAGACACAACATTCAACACATTAAGACAATACGACTTACTTCTAGCCTTACTGTTCGTCGCAGCCTATTGGCTACTTAAACGCTCCACTGAAAGAGCGATTACTTCGTTAGCGGCTAAAAAGTCCGTCGATGGCACGCGAACCGCTTTCATCAAACGCTGTTTTAGCATTCTCTATTTTGGGTTCTTGTTTGCGGTGTATCTCATCGTCAGCGGTATTGGTTATGGCAACTTTTCTATTTTTATCTCATCGGTCTTTACTGTCATAGGCGTGGGATTTATCGCGCAGTGGTCGATTCTGAGCAATATCACCGCCAGCTTTCTGATCTTTTTTGTCTTTCCATATCGAATAGGAGACGCCATCATTGTGGCTGATGGTGAGGGCATTGAAGGGAAGATTTTGGACATCAGAATGTTCCACACGCTGATTAAACACCCAGAAGGGAACGTGATCACTTATCCAAATTCATTGTTGCTGCAAAAAAGCGTAACTAAGGTGATGCCTAAAGCCAATCACAGTCAGGGTTCATTATCGAAACGAATACGCAGGAGAAAGCGCTAGGAAGAAGAATATGGAGAGGATAGTTTTGAGTCACCTTCTCACCGACGCTAGTAACGGGGTAAGAAGGTGACTCAAAAAGAAGCTAGGCTTTAACGCCTGTCGCTTTAAAGTTTGGATTCACGGCGGTGATTTTCTTAACGATATAGTTGAGAAGCACACCATACATAGGAACAAATAGACCTAAACTGATCACCAACTTAAAGCCATAATCCACCAGCGCGATTTCTGTCCAGTGCTCCGCCATAAACGGATCCGGGCTTTGGTAGAACGCAATCGCAAAGAAAGCGATCGTGTCTAACGCATTACCGAATAAGGTCGAGCAAGTCGGTGCGACCCACCATTGCTTTAACTGACGTAAACGGTTGAAAACATGCACATCTAAGATTTGGCCAAGTAGGTATGCCATGAAGCTTGCCGCTGCGATACGAGCAACAAACAAGTTAAATTCACCTAACTGACTGAAACCTTGGAACTGCCCTTCAAAGAACACCACAGACAGCAGATAAGACACCGCCAGTGCAGGTAACATCACTAAGAAAATGATTTTACGAGCCAATTGCGCGCCAAAAATACGCACAGTTAAATCTGTCGCTAAGAAAATGAATGGGAAGGTGAAAGCACCCCAAGTGGTATGCATACCGAAGATGGTAAAAGGAAGTTGAACCAAATAATTGCTCGACGCAATGATGATTAAATGGAACAAAACTAAAAGTGCTAGGGCTTTGCGCTGTTGCGCAGGGGTAAAGTTACTCATGCTGTACCTTTTTAGTTTGGTTTGGGGGTGAGGGAACCCAAATCGAGTTAATTGTTCAAGTGTTGAACAATGCTCTTACCAATAATGTGAAAAACTACGTATAAAATAAAATCGCTCACTTGAGCGGCGAGCGATTATACATTAATCAATTTTAGCTGCAACGAGAGGAATAGACGCAATCGTTTTTCAGAACAATTATCTGAAGATAAACTTAAAATCCACGCTGGAATAACTGCGCTAAGTAATCGAACTCTTCTCTACTCTCATCCACATTCAGAGATTCAAACCAAATCGATTCACTGTAGTGTTCGGATTTCAAAAACATGCGGCAACCTTCAAAATCGATCAACCATGAATGCATATCTGCATCCCATTGCTTCTCAACCACAGACGCCGACAGCAAAGCCACAAGTTTATCGCCCAATACTTCATAAGAATCAAAGTCGAAGCTTGGTGAAGTGATCAACAAGCGCCCTTCTTCTGCTAAGTAATCGCGTAAGCCAAATTCTGTTTGTGTCGTCATTTCCGTATTAACCTTTATTGTATTTTTTGTGGGCTAAGAGCTTAACCTTGGGTAGTAATGTGTTCTTGAATGAGATCGAGGAACGGATCTGCGTACTTGTCGAGCTTACGTTGGCCGACACCATTCACTGCCAGCATTTCGCCGTACGAAGTCGGTAACATCTCTGCCATATCTATTAGTGTGGCGTCACTGAACACCACATACGGTGGAAGCCCATCTTCATCTGCAATCGACTTACGCAGTTTACGCAGCTTAGCAAACAGCTTCTTGTCGTAGTTTTTACTGGTCAGTTTATCGGCTTTCGCACTGCGGGCTGCGGTATCGAGACGCGGCACCGCTAACTCTAATGACATGTCTCCGCGCAATAACGGACGTGCTTCTTCAGTCAGTTGCAAGGTAGAGTTACGAGTGATGTTTTGAAACAGCAAGCCTTTATGGATTAACTGACGGAAAATACTGATCCAATAATCATGGCTGTGGTCGCGTCCAATACCATAAGTAGAGAGCTTATCGTGGCCATTGTCGCGTACACGAATGTTCTGCATACCGCGCATCACCTCCACAACGTAGCCCATACCGAAGGATTGATTCACTCGGTACACACAAGACAGCGCCTTCTGAGCTTCTTCAGTCGCATCAAAGTGTTTCGGTGGATCCAAGCAGATATCACAGTTGCCGCAAGGCTTGTCACGGTATTCACCAAAGTAGTTCAACAACACTTGGCGGCGACAAGTTTGCGCTTCAGCAAATGCGCTCATCGCATTAAGCTTATGCATTTCTACTTGCTTCTGCGGGCCTTCTTCTTTTTCATCCAACATGCGGCGCAACCAGCCCATATCGGCAGGATCGAATAACATCATGGCTTCAGCTGGCAGGCCATCACGCCCTGCTCTGCCCGTTTCTTGATAGTAAGATTCGATATTACGTGGAATATCAAAGTGCACCACAAAGCGCACGTTAGGCTTGTTGATGCCCATACCGAAAGCCACTGTCGCCACAACAATTTGAATATCATCACGCTGAAACGCTTCTTGCACGTATGCTCGCTCGTCAGTATCCATACCAGCGTGATAACCCGCCGCACGAATACCGTTGTTGCACAGCTTTTCGGTCACCATTTCCACTTTCTTACGGCTGCCACAATAAATGATGCCGCAATTGCCTTTCTGCGTTTCTAAATAACGAACGACTTGTGAAACAGGCTTGTGCTTTTCGACTAGGTTGTAACGAATATTTGGGCGATCAAAGCTGCCAAGGTGAGTGTGCGGATCCACCAGCTGCAAACGCTGCATGATATCTTTACGTGTCGCATCATCTGCGGTGGCCGTTAACGCCATGTAAGGAACATGAGGAAAGAACTGCTTAAGCTGGCCTAATGACGCGTACTCAGGGCGGAAATCATGGCCCCACTGAGAAATACAGTGCGCTTCATCAACAGCGATCATTGATAACGGTAAACCCTGTAAGCGCTCAATAAAGTCACGCATTAATACTCGTTCTGGCGATACATACACCATTTTAAGCTGACCTGAGTTCATGCGATTGAATACCGAAATCAGCTCTTCTCGTGGCATAGATGAATTAATGCACTCCGCCGCAACACCATTGGCCTTCAATTGATCGACTTGGTCTTTCATTAAAGAAATCAAAGGTGAGATCACTAAAGTTAACCCTTCACGCACCAAAGCAGGGATTTGGTAACACAACGATTTACCACCACCGGTTGGCATGATCACTAAACTATCTTGGCCAGCTACCGCTAACTCAATCACCTCTTGCTGACCGTCGCGAAAACTTTGATACCCAAACACATCTTCTAAGATGTTCTGCGCATCATTCGCGGGAGTTGGTGTTTGCTCAGCAATCAAAGTGGCGGTCATTATCAATCCTAATCAGGTATAAATTTAGCGAGCTTAGTCGGCAAGCAAGGCGACACATTGTAGAGGGGAATGATGGTGAATTAAACCGCAAATTGTTAGGTGAAAAGGCTTAACGCTCCTATACTGACCAACTCTCTTGTAAATCTTATTAATAAGCACCCTGTGCTAGAGAAAGTTGCATGACACCTGAAGAACAACAACGTACACGCCAAGGGATTCTGCTTGCGATTGGCGCATACACCATGTGGGGAATCGCCCCTATATATTTCAAGTCTTTAGCAGAAGTTTCGCCGCTCGAAATTCTCAGCCATCGAGTGGTATGGTCATTCTTCCTACTGGCTTTCTTACTGCACATTGGCCGTAGCTGGCGCAATGTCCGAGACACACTGACCTCGAAACCTAAAATGCTCTACTTAGTGTCGACGTCTTTGTTAGTCGGCGTAAACTGGCTGATCTTCATTTGGGCGGTCAACGCCAACCATATGCTCGACGCGAGCCTTGGGTATTACATCAACCCGCTCATCAATGTTCTGCTGGGGATGGTGTTCCTTGGAGAGCGATTACGGAAACTGCAATGGTTCGCGGTCAGTTTGGCGGCTATTGGAGTACTGGTACAGCTGATCGCCTTTGGCTCAGTGCCGATTGTCGCAATTGGCCTAGCATTTAGCTTTGGTTTTTATGGTCTACTACGTAAGAAAGTGGGCTTAGAAGCACAAACCGGATTGTTTATTGAGACCTTAGTGATGCTGCCAGCAGCGTTGATCTATTTGATGTTTATAGCCGACAGTGCCACCTCAAGCTTTGCTAACAATCCAATGCAGCTCAACCTGCTGCTCGTAGCGGCTGGCATAGTCACGACCTTACCACTATTGTGTTTTACTGGCGCAGCAACTCGCTTAAAGCTATCGACACTGGGTTTTTTCCAATACATCGGCCCAAGCTTAATGTTCTTGTTGGCAGTCTTGATCTACGGAGAAGCATTCACCGCAGACAAAGCCATTACCTTTGCCTTCATCTGGGGCGCTCTGGTGGTATTTAGTTTCGATGGTTTGAAGAACAATCGCAAATCAAAGCGCAGCGCATAACCGCTAAACAGCCAGTAACAAACTCAGCCTGACTAGCAATAGTCAGGCTTTTTTATACCTTCAAACTGCGCCGCTCTTTTCATCAAACCAAACAACCATCTTTGACTTCCAAAAAGCACTATCAAAGCGTATTCACTACCAGCTTGCCCAACCTTTAGCCCTTCCACGCTAAAATCCCCCTCAGAGAATGAAAGAACACCAATTCACCTTTAGAGAAGGTAGTGCAGGGCTTTGAGAGTTGCGATGACCACTGATTTGCCGAGTAAGTGATCGTTTTTTACAAGACAATACCGGCAGACGAATATAAGCTTGGCTAAATTGATGATTATTTAGCCAAGCTTTTGTTTATGGATAACGTCCACTATTACTCTACTGATTCTGCAGAACTCAGCCTGATCCAAGCTCATTACCAAGAGTTTGCCTTTCAGCGCCACTACCATCTGGATTTTCACATCGGCTTAATCACTCAAGGGCAGCAAAAGTTCATCCACCAAGGTACTCGTCATCATGTCGGCCAAGGAGAAATCGTTATAATGCCGCCCGACGAGCTGCATGATGGCCATTCGTACCTCCCAAAAGGCTATCAAGTTCAGGTATTTACGATCCAACCACAATGGTTAAGCGATCTCGCAGATCTCAAACAAAATGGGCAAACAATCAGCTTTAACCAGTTGATCATCTCCGATCCTGCTGTATTTTTACATCTTGATAACTTACACCAATCACTTCGTCAAAAAAACGTCAGCCAACTCGCGAAAGATTGCCTTCCTTTTGAAGGATTTAGCCACCTGATCAACCGATATGGATCCTTCAAACCAACAGCCAGTACCGCTCTCGGCAGTCAGTCGATCACGCAGTTAAAAGACTATTTGTTAGCGAACCTCGACCAAGCAGTACGTTTAGAGCAACTTTCTGAACTTTGCCAACTTAGCCCGACACAATTTCAGCGCCACTTTAAGCAGAAAATGGGGATCACTCCTTATGCCTGGTTAACTCGATTACGGATGGAACAGAGCATGCAGTTAATTAAGTCGGGCGTGTGTGGTACAGACGTCGCTCTACAAGTTGGTTTCTACGATCAAGCGCATTTCTCTAAAGCATTCAAAGCAACCTATGGCGTTGTACCTTCAAGGATCAATTGAATGTTGATAATTTACAATGTGCCAAATCGAAAACGCGGTAAGCTACCGCCAACTGAACTTTTGAGAACTGACTATGAATGAAGTCACAATATTAATTACCCTTGCCTCAATCCATTTCATTGCTTTGATGAGCCCAGGGCCTGACTTTGCGCTAGTGGTACAAAATGCCACACGCTACGGTCGTCAAACCGGTTTGTACATTGCACTTGGCCTGTCGTTTGGCATTTTGCTTCATTCACTATTGAGCCTGACGGGCATTAGCTACCTCGTCCACCAGCAGCCGACTATTTTCGCTTTATTGCAATTTTCCGGAGGCAGTTACTTGCTGTATCTCGGCTATGGCGCTCTAAAATCGACTTGGCATACCATTCATCATCATGACGACGATGATATTCCTGCCGATTCAACGGATCTGATTCTGACGAACAAACGCGAAGCTTTCTCAAAAGGGTTCGCCACTAATATCCTCAACCCGAAAGCCTTAGTGTTCTTTATCAGTTTAATGTCGAGCTTAGTCCCTGCGGATATGTCGCTAACCGGCAAAGGGATCGCGCTATTGATCTTATTTGGTTTATCACTCTTTTGGTTCTCGCTGCTCGCTTGGGTGTTATCCACCAAAACACTCCAAAAAAAGCTCCACGAAGCAACGGTTTACATCGATGGCTTATGTGGCGTGGTGTTTGCTTTCATCGGGGCTAGTATTCTTTGGCAATCGACTTCAGCACTCCTATTTTAATTTCGAATCAAGATTACAAATAGTTAACATGACACTGGCTATCTGACCTTTCCACTGCCAATCTAGCTCTGCATATTAAAAGGAGAAGATCATGCAGTGGAAAACAAAACTAACAACCCTCGCCACTTCTACCCTACTTTTTGCCTCTCACGTCAGTTGGGCAAATCAAGCTGCCGATTCCGTCGCACCCGAACAAAGTAGTGGTCTGGAAACCAAACAACTCGTTAAAGCCGATGACTGGATGGTCACTGCTGCTAACCCTTTAGCCACTCAGGCTGGTGCTGATGTACTTGCTCGTGGTGGTAACGCTATTGACGCCATGGTTGCTGTACAGCTGATGCTTGGCTTAGTTGAACCGCAGTCGTCCGGTATTGGCGGTGGCGCGTTCCTTGTTTATTTTGATGGGAAGGACAAACAGCTTAAGACCTACGATGGCCGCGAAACCGCGCCACTTGCTGCCACCCCACGTCTGTTCCAAGATGAAAACGGTCAACCGCTTAAGTTTTATGATGCCGTGGTTGGCGGTCGTTCTGTTGCTACACCTGGCACCGTACAACTGCTGTGGGATACTCACCAGAAATACGGAAAGTTAGAATGGGCATCACTGATCAAGCCTATTGCTCAGTTAGCTGAGAAAGGTTTTACCATCAGTCCACGTTTAGCTACCTTGATTGAAAATGATCAAGAGCGACTAAGCCGCTTTGCCACTACCAAAGCCTACTTCTTTAACACCGATGGCAGCCCGAAAACGGCAGGTACACTACTTAAGAACCCTGAATACGCCGCTACGTTAAACGCTATTTCAAAGGATGGTGCAAAGGCGTTCTACCAAGGTGAGATTTCTGCCGACATCATCAATACCGTGCAGACAGCAAAAGGCAACCCGGGCGTACTGGCACAAAAAGATTTCGATATTTACACCATCAAGCAACGCGAACCGGTTTGTTCGGCTTATGAGAGCTACGATATCTGTGGCATGGGGCCGCCAAGCTCTGGTGCATTAACTGTTGGCCAGATTTTAGCGATGACCGAGCAGTTCGACCTCAAATCATGGGGGCCAAACGACGCTAAATCTTGGCAAGTGTTAGCAGACGCTTCTCGCCTAGCCTTTGCAGACCGTGGAATGTATATGGCCGATCAAGATTACGTGCCAATGCCAACACAAGGGTTAGTTGATCCGAACTACCTTAAGCAGCGCGCCCAATTGATTACTGCTGGTAAAGCCCTTCCTTCTGTGTCTGCTGGTGAGCCACCATGGAGCTATGCGCAGCAACGTAGCCCTGATATTTCGATTGAGCTTCCATCCACCAGCCATTTCAATATCGTAGATAGCGACGGCAATGTCGTCTCGATGACGACAACAATAGAAAATGCTTTTGGCTCGCGCCTGATGGTTAGGGGCTTTTTACTCAATAACGAGCTCACCGACTTTTCGTTCAAAACTCACAACAATGGTAAACCTATCGCGAACCGCCTAGAACCAGGCAAGCGACCACGTTCATCGATGGCGCCAACGATCATCATGCAAGATGATAAGCCTTATATGGCGATTGGTTCTCCAGGTGGCAGCCGAATCATCGGCTATGTCGCACAAGCGATCATTGCTCATACGCAATGGGACATGGATATCCAGCAAGCCATCAACCAACCGCACTTCTTAAACCGCTTCGGCACACTAGATTTGGAAAAAGGAACTCAGGCGGAACAATTTAAACCAGAGCTCGAAAAAATGGGCTTCGATGTCAATGTTCGCGACTTAAACTCTGGTTTGCATGCTATCCGCATAACCAAAGACGGATTAGAGGGAGCAGCAGATCCCCGCCGAGAAGGAGCTGCAATTGGGCAATAAGCACATTTGCCCTTTTTACTCATTAGCTTGTGCGAGATCTCTTACAAGCTAGTGAGTAAATATCGATAATTCATTAAGAAAACAAACAGAAAAAACACATAAAGCATTGATATATAATAGTTCGTACAATTTACATGCAAATAATTATGTAGAAATGCTGCCTCAAGCCATTGCCGATAAATTAGAGATGGGTAATATGAATGGTGTCGGAAGGATGCTGACACGGAACAGGAAATACCACGGACTTGGTTATCTTCAGGATGAAGATTCGATTGCTCAGGATGAATAATCGGCACGGAAAGCGAATGGACATTGAATGGACGCAATAGTGACTAGGATGGTTACTACTAAGGAAAGACAATGGACACCTCTGGACGAGGAAAGGACTGAACATCAGGATGATGTAAAGGACACCGCTCAAGGAACAAGTGACGCGCGCTAACGAGGATTGTTGGCAGATCAGGATAAGATCAAGGACACCGCTAGGAAGGCGACGAAAGGAATACGCTGAAGGATAACAGCACACTATCATGGATTTGATGCATGGAGCACTTATAGTAGCCGGATTGCTGCGAGTAAGACTACAGACCCCGATGAGCGCAAGCTCTCGGGGTTTTTCTTTATCTGCCCTTCAAACGCCTTCATAAAGAACAAATGAAACAGTAATGTATCAACATGAAACAGCCTATTTACAAGCAGGATGATTTCGTGCAACACTTAAACAGAACATTAACCCATAAATAAACTCAATAAATTAAATAGGTTTCATATGTCTACAGTAACGTTCCAAGGTAACCCAGTACAAATCAACGGCGCAGTACCTCAAGCAGGTAACCAAGCTCCAGAATTCGCACTAACAGCAGGCGATCTTTCTGAGCTGACTCTTGCGTCTCTAAAAGGCAAAAAAGTTGTACTTAACATTTTCCCAAGCATTGATACACCAACGTGTGCTCAAAGCGTACGTACTTTCAACGAAAAAGCTGCACAGCTAGAAAACACCGTTGTCGTTTGTGTTTCTGCTGACCTACCATTCGCTGCTGGCCGCTTCTGCGAAGTTGAAGGCATTGAAGGCGTTCAACATGCATCTACTTTCCGTTCTCCTGCTTTCGCAGCAAGCTACGGCGTAGAAATTCCTGAAGGTGCACTAGCAGGTCTAACAACTCGTGCTGTGGTTTGTATCAACGAGGAAGGCCTTGTAACACACAGCGAACTAGTTGCTGAAATCACTGAAGAGCCAAACTACGAAGCAGCGCTAGCGGCACTGTAATTTGCTTGATCCAGTTTAAAATAAAAAGAGCTGCCAATTGGCAGCTCTTTTTATTCAAATCAGTACACTACAGTTGCTCTAAACGAGCATAAGCGGTGACTAGCCATTTAATCCCTTCACCATTAAACGCCACTTGCACACGACTTTGTGGACCACTGCCCTCAAAGTTAATAATGGTTCCTTCACCAAATTTAGGATGGTTGACTCGGGAGCCCAAACTAAAGCCAGTTTCATTGAAGTTTTCTTTCACTGCGGTAGAACTAAAGCGACCACTAGATGCAGGGCGACTAACCTGAGCTTTCATTCGCACTTCATCTAAACACGTTTCAGGCAGTTCGCGGATGAACCGTGATGGCTTATGGTATTTGTCTTGTCCGTATAAGCGGCGCATTTCTGCATAAGTGATATAAAGTTTTTCCATCGCACGAGTCATACCTACATAACACAAGCGACGCTCTTCTTCTAAGCGCCCAGCTTCCTCTGCAGACATCTGGCTTGGGAACATGCCTTCCTCAACACCAACCATGAATACCATAGGAAACTCTAAACCTTTTGCACTGTGCAATGTCATCAGCTGCACCGCATCGTCGAATTCATCAGCTTGGCCCTCACCGGCTTCTAACGCCGCATGGGTTAAAAACGCGGTGAGCATGCTCATCTCATCGGCTTCTTCAGGTTTTTCAAACTGTCTGGTCGCAGTAACCAATTCTTCCAAGTTCTCAATACGAGCCTTAGATTTCTCGCCTTTCTCTTGCTCATACATCGCAAACAGGCCCGACGATTTAATCACATGGTCAGTTTGTTCGTGTAGCGGTAACTCAAGCGTGTCGTCTTCTAATGCATTCACTAGCTCTAGGAAACGGCTTAACGCGCCCGCAGCGCGCCCTGCGAGGACTTGCTCTTCAAGTAAGGCAACACTGGCTTGCCACATTGTTGCGCCGCGATCGCGAGCAGCAAAACGAATCGTTTCTAATGTTTTGTCCCCCAAACCACGCGTTGGCGTGTTCACAACACGCTCAAATGCAGCATCATCATTACGGTTGCTCATTAAACGCAGGTAACTCAACGCATCTTTAATCTCTTGTCGTTCGAAGAATCGCATGCCACCGTAGATACGATAAGGCAAACCACCTTGAATCAAAGCTTCTTCAAGTACACGCGACTGAGCGTTATTACGGTAAAGCATTGCAGTGTCGTTTAGTGCTCCGCCCTTTTCCTGCCACTCTTTGATTTTGCTCACCGTAAAGCGGGCTTCATCTAACTCGTTATACGCAGAATAAACTGAGATAGGCTCGCCGTCGTTACCGTCCGTCCACAACTCTTTACCCATGCGCTCGGTGTTATTTGAGATCAGTTCATTCGCCGCTTGCAAGATAGTTTTGGTTGAACGGTAGTTTTGCTCCAAGCGAATAGTCGACGCGCCTGGGAACTCATCCAAGAACTTTTGAATGTTCTCGATTTTAGCGCCACGCCAGCCATAGATAGATTGGTCATCATCACCCACTATCATCACTCGGCATTCAGGGCCAGCCATCATACGTAGCCATGCGTATTGAATGTTGTTGGTATCTTGAAACTCGTCGACCAAAATATGTTTAAAGCGAGCTTGGTAATGCTCACGGATGTGCTGCTTATCGCGAAGTAATTCATGAGCTCTAAGTAGGATCTCTGCGAAATCCACTAAGCCTGCACGATCACACGCTTCTTGATACGCCGAATAGATCTTCAACCAAGTCTGAGTCACAGGATCGTGGTAAGCATCGATATGTTTCGGACGTAAACCTTCGTCTTTCTTGCCGTTAATCCACCATGACGCTTGCTTAGCTGGCCACTGTTTTTCGTCTAGGTTTTGCGCTTTAATCAAACGACGCAATAAACGAATTTGATCATCCGAATCGATGATCTGGAAATCTTCAGGTAGCTTAGCGTCTAAGTAGTGAGCGCGCAGAATACGGTGGCAAATTCCGTGGAAAGTACCGTTCCACATTCCTGACGAGCTTCCCATCATCAACTCTTCAATACGACCACGCATCTCAGCTGCAGCCTTATTAGTAAAGGTTACTGACATAATAGAAAACGGTGAGGCTTGCTCTACCGTTTGTAACCACGCAATTCGATGAACTAAGACACGTGTTTTACCACTACCAGCCCCCGCTAATATAAGAAGGTTCTCTAGAGGTGCCGCTACCGCTTCACGCTGTTTGTCATTGAGGCCATCGAGTAAAAGCGAAGGATCGATCATGGAATGCTCACTACTGGGTATTTATACATAAAAGTTGATTATAACCTAAACAGCCAACGCAGTTCATAAATATCACGACAAATATCACCATGACATATCCATTAAAATTCAATAACTTAAATAAAAATATTATGATTTTTCTATAAATTACGAAAAAATAATGAAATTTTTGTATTGGTTTACCTATCCTCTTTTATAAGCAAGTTGATATTTAACAAGTAATTAACTTGCGAAGTGAATATAAAAACAAAGTCTAGAGGAATTGACGATGAAAAAATCTAATCTTGCTGTAACTGCTGCGATCACAAGCCTTATTGCTTTCGGTGGAACCGTTTTAACTTCAGCACCAGCAGAAGCTGCTGGCAAAGAGAAATGCTATGGCGTTGCTAAAGCGGGAAAAAATGACTGTGCGACCAAAACAAGTTCTTGTGCAGGCACAGCGAAAGAAGATAACCAAAGCGATGCATTTGTAGTCGTGCCAAAAGGCCTTTGTGGAAAACTTTCTGGTGGTAGCACTCAATCTTCATAGTATTCAATACTTGATGAATAAGTGATGGTGAGCCTACGCCAACAAGGCTCACCTCCCTTACTAACACCAGCCTAGGAGTCACGAGTGAACACAACACCTCTTCATAACAAAGTTGGAGTGGGCTTACGAACTCCACACCTTGAGTATTTTGATACTTCACCCAGCCTTTTGAGCTGGCTTGAAATTCACAGCGAAAATTACTTTCAAACTAACTCTCTCGCGCGTCGCCAACTTCAATCCATTCGAGAAAAGCATCAAATTAGCTGCCATGGTATTGGGCTGTCATTAGGTTCAGTGGAACCCGTTAACCCAAATCACCTTACTCAGCTGAAAAGTTTAGTCGATGACGTTGAGCCATTTTTGGTCTCCGATCATTTAAGTTGGAGCCAAACCGGTGGTCATTACTTCAATGACTTACTACCACTACCTTATACCGAAGAAGCACTGGAAGTGTTTTGTCGTAATGTCATGACGGTTCAAGACACATTGAAACGTCCAATGCTGATAGAAAACCCTTCAAGCTATTTGAAGTTTAGCCACTCCACGATCAGTGAATGGGAGTTTTTGGCAGAGGTACAACGTCGCACAGAATGTCGCCTATTACTCGATCTGAATAATGTTCATGTCTCGGCATTCAATCATGGCTTTACCAGCGAAGAATATTTGGCAGGCCTACCAGCTCACGCAGTAGACGAAATCCACTTAGCCGGCTTCACCATCAAGCAACTCGAACAAGGTGAAATCTGGATTGATACTCACAGTCAGCCTATCAGTGACGAAGTGTGGCAGCTGTTTGAGAGTTGGACGGCTCAACATGGTCAACGCCATACATTAATAGAATGGGACTTGGATATTCCTGAACCTAACGTGCTACTCGCAGAAGCTGAGAAAGCTAGCCAGCGTCTGTTGGACATAGAAGCAATGGGGAGAAAAGTTTCATGACCGTATCTCTAGCTCAACTGCAAAGCGAGTTCGGTGATGCCTTGAGATACCAAAGCCAAGGTGAACATTGCCAAATTGTCAGCGATCACTTCTCTGCTGAGCAACGATTACAGATCTATCGGAACAATTTCATCATTAGCTTAGTCGACGTTTTGAAAGCCGCTTACCCTTTAGTTGACGCTTTAGTTGGAGATGAATGTTTCACGCAGCTAGCACGCCAGCATGCGCTAGTGTCACCGCCAAATAGTGGTGATGTGACAAGTTATGGGCTCGGCTTTAGTAAAACCTTTCACCAATTCCCAGCCGTCATTGAAGCAGCGCCATACTTATCTGATACCGCTGAATTTGAATGGTGCTGTGACGCTGCAAACCCATTGTTAGGCAAAGCTTACCCAGAAAAAATACAACCTTTAGCAGCGCTTGCACAAGTTTCTGAAGAACAGCACCCAAAGCTCAGTTTTATCTTGAACAACCAAATCGTGCTGTTTCACTCTGAATTTGCCTTATACACGTTAAGACAAGCCATTAAGTCCGAACAACTCGACGCACTCAATATCAATCAACCTGAGTTCGGGTTCATTCGCCACTTACCGAATAACCAAATAGAAACACAAATCGTGAGTCAGGCGTGTTATGAACTACTGGCTTGTATTGCCGATCAGCGGCCGCTAGGACAAACCCCACCAGAACATTTATCTCACCTAAATACTCTTATCGAGTTAGATGTGATTGCAGGCTTTTTCATTCAGGATTAATAGGAGGCTTCAATGAACTCGAATAGATTTACTTCACTGATTATTACTTACGATAATTTGGTTAGCCAAGCTCAGGCAATGTTCATCCCGGTATTGTTGCTGTTCTGTCGCCTTTGGGTGGCGTGGGTTTTCTTTAACTCTGGATTAGTAAAGATCGCGTCGTGGGACAGCACTTTGTACCTCTTTGAGCTTGAATATCAAGTTCCGATTCTACCTTGGGAACTTGCAGCCTACATGGGAACCGCGGCAGAACTGATTCTGCCTGTCTTTTTAGCGTTCGGCCTACTCACTCGCCCGATGGCAGCGATCTTATTCGTATTCAATATTATTGCGGTTGTCTCTTACCCATTATTGTGGGAGCGAGGTTTCTTTGACCATCAGCTTTGGGGACTAATGATACTTATCGTAGTGGTATGGGGAGCTGGGCCGTTTTCATTAGATAAGGTGATAAAGTCGAGAATCAGCGACTAACCAACGATTACCTTCTATACGACACAAACAAAAACACCACTCAATCGAGTGGTGTTTTTAAATCTGGTTGGAATTACTTACTTAAGAAAGCTTGTAGTTCATCAACAGAGATACCTTGTTCTGCTAGCTCTTTCGCTAGTTGCTGCACTTGCTCGTCTTTGCGAGATTCAATCACTCGCTGAAACTGATAAACGATATCGCGCAATGTTGCCAAAGGAACCTGCTTTGCAGCACTTCGAATTCGCTCTTCACTTTGGTTGCCTAATTCATTAAGCAATTTACCAAACATGACCTTTTCAGGTGCATCTTCCATTTGCTCTAAGACGCGAGCCATTTCATAGGTTGTTAATGACATTACAGTATTATTCCGTTGAGAAATCACTATTAATTGAGCGACAAATATACACCTGTTTGCCGCTCCGGAAAACCGTAAATTGAATATTTACGCAACATTTACGCTTTGGCTGCAACACCGTGCCAAGTCTTACCTACCTTAGCGAATAGGATGAACAATGCCGGTACAATTAGCCACATTTGCAGTGCTATCATGATTTGTGGATCTAGGCTTAAACGTTGCATTGTACCCACTAACAAACCCGAGCCACTCATTTGGAACAAGCCAAGTAATGCAGCTGCCGTACCCGCTCTATCACCGAACGGTTCAAGCGCTTTACCTGCTGCTGCGCCTAAAATCCATGCAAAACCTACCGACGACATAAAGATCGGAATCATGAACGCCATTGCACTCTGCTGACTAGCAATCACGTACATCACTACACCAGCTAAGCCAAGCGTACTGATGCCCACCACTAACGTTTTGTGAGTGCCAAATTTTTCCATGAACTTAGGTGCGGTGAATGCCGCCACAATGTTAATTACCGCATTTACACCAAACCAGTAAGTAAACTCGTTCATGCTCAAGCCTAAGTTTTCCATCAGCACGACAGGTGCCGAAGTTACGTAAGCAAGAATCACGGCCATCGCCATTAGACACAGTGTGGCATGGAACAAGAATGAAGGAGTACTCAATACTGACCAGTAGCGTTCAAATTTGAATACAGCCTGTTTCTCGGTTGCTGGATTGGTCTCTTTCATATAGGCCAGCATCAATAAACCCACTACGACCGCGAAGCCAGCCATAAAGCTAAAGTTACTTCTCCAGCCAAACTGTTGCGTCAGCCAGCTACCTAAGATTGGTGCTAAAGCAGGAATAAAACAGATAGCACCATTCAAGTAGCTGATCATCTTGCCACTTTTTTCTGGGCCAAATATATCGCGAACCGTTGCAAAAGCTGCCACAGAAGTCGCACAAGCTCCTAAGCCTTGCAGCAACCGAGCGACCAACATCCATTCAATTGATTGAGCGGCCCACGCCAAGCAAGCACTCAATGCATAAATGAAGATCCCTCCTAAAGCAACGGTTCGACGTCCTAACTTATCCGCAAGGGGGCCGGCAAACAATTGGCCCACACCCATTGCAAATAAAAACCATGTAATCGTATCTTGTGCTAAAGCATGTTCCACGTGAAACGCTTCTGATATTTGTGGCAATGCCGGTAGGTAGATATCAATCGCCAATGGACTGAACAATACCAACATAGCTAACAAAGCCACCTGAAATTTACTGTTTGATTGAGACATAGTGGCGGACACAAAATACTCCAATAGAAAACGAATGTGGGCCAATCATACTCAGTAACAGATATGAACGAAAATGGCATATACTCATTACCATTATTCCAAATTGGAAATGTCCTATGAACGTCGAGAAGTTGTCGCGAATTGATCTCAATCTATTGGTATGCCTGCAAGTGCTGCTTGAGGAGCTAAGTGTTACCCGCACAGCACATCGACTGTGCTTGAGTCAGTCGGCCGTCAGTAAGTCACTCGCTAAGCTACGCGAACAATTTAATGACCCGCTTTTCTCACGTAACGCACACGGACTTAGGCCAACACCCAAAGCGCTATTCTTGAAACCTAAGCTAGAAATCCTTATCAACCAACTTGAATTGCTCACTCAGCCAGAAACTTTTAATCCCAACGACAGCCACCATCGGTTCCATATTGCAGCGGTTGAGAGTGTCTACCCGTTAATTCTGCCTCACTTCCTACCCGCTATTTTTCGCCAAGCGCCACAGGTCAATATCAATACTCACGCCTGGAGTGAACAAACATTCAAAAAGCTTCAGCTTGGCGAACTCGATTTGGGGCTGACCGGAAAGGACATCGATATTAATGATGCCAAGCTCACCATGCTGCCACCCGATGACATTTGCGAACAGGAGATTTATCGAGATGCACAAATGTGTGTATTGCGTCGTAACCACCCTGCGTTATCAGGGAAATGGGATCTTGAGACTTACTTAAAGCAGCGTCACGTTCAGGTTCGCTGTGATGGTAATGATCGGTGGTTACTCGATTACAAACTGGCAGACCTCGGACACCAACGTGACATCGCGATTTCAGTTCCGGACTTCAATAGTGCCGCAAGCTTGTGTACCTATACAGACTTTGTTTTCACCGCTCCCAGTCACTTTACCTACTTAGTTGCGAAGCAGCTCGACTTAGTCGTTGTTCCACTGCCTATGGAGTTCCCTCCTATGGCATATACTCTATTCTGGCATCGCGATAGAGAAAATGACCCAGCTTTAACTTGGCTGCGAGATATCATCAAAGAAAAAACTTTACATCTCAGGTAAAAATGCCGTTCAGTAATTGCAGCCTTAGGATAAAAGAGATAGCTTATCTGCACTCATTTATCTCTTTCTCTATCAATAAAATAGATTAAAGAAGCACATCAACAACAAGGATATGACACTGATGCACAATATCACTGCAGACCGCGTTCAAGCGGTTCGAGCTTGGCTCGAGAGTAATCACTATGACGCTCTCATTGTTCCCCATGAAGACGAGTATTTAGGTGAGTACGTTCCGGCTCACAACGAACGACTTCTTTGGTTAACAGGTTTCACTGGCTCTGCAGGTGCAGCTGTAATCACGCGCGACACCGCTGCGATCTTTGTTGATGGCCGCTATACAGTTCAAGTACGTAAACAAGTACCGGAAAGTGTTTTTGAATACCGTCACCTTATTGAAGAACCATCATTAGATTGGTTGATTCAAACGTTACCGCAAGGCTCGAAGGTTGCTTTTGACCCGCGCATGCACACGGCAGCTTGGTTGAAAGGCGCACAAAGCAAACTAACGGGTAAATTAGAACTTGCGACATTGTCATCGAATCCAATTGATGAGCTATGGTCAGATCGACCAGCACCTGTTGTTTCTGATGTGCGTTTAATGGCGACGAATTCAGTTGGTCAATCTTGCCAAAGTAAGCGAGCTGAGATTGCAGGACTACTTAAAACTAAAGGGGCTGATGCTGCAGTATTAACTGAGTTAGATTCGATCTGTTGGTTGCTGAACATCCGTGGTCTTGACGTTTCGCGCTTACCTGTAGTGTTGGCTAACGCAATCATTCATGCCGATCAAAGCGTCGAGTTTTTCTTAGACCCTAGCAGAATCCCAGCAGAATTTGCCGATCACACCGGAGCCGGAATTAGTGTTCGTCACCCTTCTGAATTAGAATCAGCCCTACAAGCGCTGTCTGGAAAAACAGTGACCGTTGATTCAGCAACCAGCAACGCATGGTACACCTTATTATTGCAAAATGCTGGTGCACAGATCATTGAGTCTGCCGACCCTTGCTTAATGCCAAAAGCGGCTAAGAACGACGTAGAAATTGCAGGAATGAAAGCGTGTCACATCCGCGATGGCGCAGCAATGGTGAATTTCTTGTCTTGGTTGGATTCCGAAGTGGCTCAAGGCAAGCTACACGATGAAGCTTTCTTATCGGACACCTTACAGGCATTCCGTGAAAAAGATGAGTCATTAGTTGACCTCAGTTTCGACACCATTTCCGCCGCGGGCGGTAACGCAGCCATGTGTCACTACAACCACGAAAACCAGCCGCAGCCTGGTCAGTTAGAAATGAACACTTTGTACTTGGTTGATTCAGGTGGCCAGTACCTTGATGGGACAACCGATATTACGCGTACCATTGCGATCGGCCAACCAAGTGACGAAATGATCAAGCAGTTCACTTTAGCGTTGAAAGGACACATTGGCGTTGCACGTGCGCGTTTCCCTAAAGGCACCTGTGGCTTCCAGATCGACATCCTCGCTCGTCAACACCTATGGGCTGAAGGCTACGATTATGACCACGGCACAGGCCATGGTGTTGGCCACTTCTTAAGTGTTCATGAAGGACCACAAAGCATTTCGAAGAAGCTTATCAACGTACCACTCCTTAAAGGCATGGTGCTTTCTAACGAACCTGGTTACTACCGTGCAGATGAGTTTGGTATTCGTATTGAAAACTTGGAACTAGTCGTAGAAAAACAAACAAACGGTGACTTCCCTGTACTCGCTTTTGAATCTCTGACTCGTTGCCCAATCGACCAACGCAACATCAACGTTGATATGCTAACTCGTCCAGAGCTTGCATGGCTCAATGATTACCATCAAAAGGTATGGAATGATGTTAGCCCTCTTGTTGAAGGCAATGCATTAGAATGGCTACGCCAAGCAACCACGTCACTCGCCCATTCGTAAGTATCAATTACACAGATAAAAACGGCTACCTATTGGTAGCCGTTTTTGTATCTGCGGTTTAGTAATGTTTCACGTGAAACGTAACTATTAGTTACCTATCCAGAGTAACCACTGTGCCAATCCTTCCACACAGGATCAAACCCTCGTTGGCGAATCATCGCCTCGACCAAGGAGGCACTACGCTCATCACTAATCTCGAACTGCTCAAGCTCCTGCTCTTCGAGCGCATAACCACCAGGTTGAGTTTTCGAAGCCGCGGACATGCTCGTCACACCAAGCGGTAATACATTATCCCTAAACGTCGCAGACTCTCGTGTCGACAAAGAAAGCTCAACTTCTGGGTTCAGCAAGCGATAAGCGCAAATCAATTGAACCAGCTGTTTATCACTCATGATCGACTTGGGTTGTAGCCCACCTTCGCAAGGTCGTAATCGAGGAAAAGAAATCGAATAACGCGTCTGCCAATATTTACGTTCAAGATAGTCCAAGTGCGCCGCAACATAGAAACAGTCTGTGCGCCACTCTTCCAACCCGATCAATGCACCAATACCAATCTTGTCGATGCCCGCTTTTGCCAAACGATCTGGCGTTTCTAAGCGGTACTCAAAATCTGTCTTATTGCCACGTAAGTGATGTTCGGCATAAGTACTAGGATGATAGGTTTCTTGATAAACCATGACTGCATCCAAACCTAATGTTTTCAGTTCCGCATAGTCTTGCTGGTCGAGCGGCTGTACTTCCATTGCTAGGTAATTGAACTGCTTTTTAATCACGGGCAACGCTTGGCGGAAGTACTTCATTCCAACTTTAGTTTCATGTTCACCGGTGACCAAAAGCACACTATCAAACTTCATTTTCTTGATCGCTGCAATTTCAGCTTCAATTTCCGACTCATTCAACGTACGTCGCTTAATGCGATTCTCCATAGAAAAGCCGCAATAGGTACATGCATTGGCACAAAGGTTTGATAGATACAGAGGAATATAAAGAGAGATCGTATTACCGAATCGCTGGCGTGTCAGTGCCAACGACTGCTGAGCCATTTGTTCCAAATACGGCTCAGCGGCCGGCGAGATTAGCGCTTTGAAATCTTCTAGATCTCGCTTTGACTTAGCCAAAGCTCGCTCTACATCTACAGACGTTTTACTGTAGATCGACAGACTAATATCGTCCCAATTTAGCTGGCGGAATTCATCAACGAAACTCATGCTAACTCCTACACATCTAAGAAGGAAGTTAACGGGCTCGAAGCCACTGCATGCGATACTTGGCCAGCTAATCCAGATTCATATGCCATACGACCAGATTCAACCGCTAACTTAAAAGCGGTAGCCATAGCGACCGGATTGGGTGAAGCGGCAATAGCGGTATTCACAAGAACAGCATCAGCTCCCATTTCCATCGCCAAAGCGGCGTGAGATGGTGCGCCAATGCCAGCATCAACAACCACTGGCACTGTAGCCTGATCGATAATAATTTCTAGGAAATCAACGGACGCTAAGCCTTTGTTAGATCCGATTGGTGCACCTAATGGCATCACAGCAGCACAGCCTACTTCTTCCAAACGCTTACATAGCACAGGGTCGGCATGACAGTATGGCAATACCACGAAGCCATCTTTCACAAGTTGCTCAGCAGCTTTCAAAGTTTCTATCGGATCTGGCATTAAGTATTTTGGGTCTGGGTGAATTTCCAGTTTTAACCATTTAGTTCCTAACGCCTCACGAGCTAAGTGCGCAGCAAAAATGGCGTCTTTCGCGTTTTTTGCGCCCGATGTATTTGGTAATAAATTCACGCCAGCTTCAACGATTGGTTGCAATATGTCATCTTCCGAAGAATGAATATCGACACGCTTTAATGCCATGGTGGCTAACTGGGAACCCGATGCCTTGATTGCATCCGCCATAAACTGTTTATTGGCAAATTTGCCTGTACCCGTAAAGAGTCGTGATGAGAAAGTTATATCTGCGATCTTCAACATGTTCAGCCCCCTGCTATTGCTTGAAAAAGAGAAATTGAATCGCCTTCATTAACCGTTGTCGTATTCCACTCACTACGTGGCACAACCACGTTATTGATGGCAAATACACAACCCAACTCAGGCAGTGACAGCAAAGAAATAATGTCAGCAAGATTAGAACTTGATGAAACCGTTTCGACTTGTTCGTTTATTTTTATTGAGATTGAGCTCATTCAGCCCTTCCTTTTAATTCTTAGTGTGCTGTGTTCTAAACTTCATGGCACACTGAACAGCGTGGCTCTTTGACCATTGATAGGTTCGTCCAATTCATCGATTTCCCATCAAATAACTTGAGCTGCGTGGTATCGGTAAGAAACGAGCCAGTGGCTAGCTTCTGAATAGCGGCCAGCGCTTGCATGTTACCCATCGTCCCAACCACAGGGCCAATGATCCCTGAATCGCTGCATTTCGTAGTATTCTCAAGTTGGTCGAAAGGATAAAGGCATCGATAGCAACTGTGCTGATTGGGAAAATCAAACACCATGAATTGCCCCTGCCAACCGATAGCAGAAGCTGACACCAGCGGAGTGTTCTGAGCAAAGCAAACCGCATTGATTTGCTGGCGTGTCGGAAAGTTATCACTGCAATCAAGAACGATATCAGCCAGCATCACCTCTAAGCTGAGTTGCGAGTCACTCAACCGATGTGGTATTTGCCTTACCTGACAACCTTCATTTAAATGGCTTAACTGACTAGCAGCAGCGGATACTTTAGGCTGTTCCAAATCAGATTCGCGGTAAACCACTTGCCTTTGTAGGTTACTGCTATCCACCTGATCATCATCGACTAACACCAATTTACCGATACCAGAAGCGGCCAAATACAGTGAGGCAGCACTGCCTAAACCACCACAACCAATAATCAGAACGTGGCTTTTCTGCAAGCTCGCCTGCCCAGACTCGCTCACTTCCGGCACACTAATTTGTCGTTGATAACGTAGAAAAGTTTTGTCATCAAGCATGCATAGCTGCCTTAACTGGTGCAGAAGATTTCCCCATAATTCGGTCAAATTCTTCAATGGCTGCTTTCGGTGATTCAGCCAGTGTGATAGCTCTAACCACCGCTAAACTCGATACGCCGCATTCCCATACTAGTGGCGCTGTCGATTGGTCAATACCACCGATAGCAACCGTAGGGTAACCAAGCGTCTGCTCACTATAAGGAATCGTATCAATCAACTGCTGATAAAGCGCAAGCCTCACCAACCCTTGAGGGCGTGAAGGCATATCTTTAGTCGTCGTCGGGAAAATATGCCCTAAAGCGATATAGCTAGGCGCAATCTGTACGATACGTAACAGCTCATAATAGCCGTGTGTTGATAGCCCTAACTTAATACCCGCTTTACTGAGCGCCGTTAGGTTAGATTCTTCTATATCTTCTTGACCTAAGTGAACACCAAAAGCACCATGTTTTACTGCGAGTTGCCAATAATCGTTAATGAAGACCTGAGCTTGATACTGCTCCCCTAAACGAATGGCTTGCTCTATCTGTTGCTCCAGATCTGGCTGAGAAGAATCTTTAATACGTAGCTGCGTCGTTTTAATGCCTAGCTTAAGGAGTCGTTCAATCCAATCTACACTATCAACTACCGGGTAAAGACCTAAGCTCGGTTTAGTCAGCTTAGGGAAAGAAACGTTGTGCCCGTCAACCGTCCAACCGACTTGAATTCCTAGGCTTGAGTTTTCCAAGATTGGAGTGGGAAAAAGAGAGAATTCATTGGGCCATGTTTCACGTGAAACACTACACGAAGCACGAGCCAGCACTAATGCGTCTTCAATCGGGAAATCTAATACTAAGCAAGTAAGTAACCACGCCATATGACGTGTTTTCGAGAACTCTCTTACTCGCTTTTCCGATACAGATAACGCTCGAGTAACGCCATTGTGAGACCATACATCAAGCTGTTGTTCTTCATTTAGGACACTCACAAACACTAAATTATGTTGCGCCTCTAGTGCAGCTTTTACATCAACAATGGAAGATGCAGATGTGTAATCAATGACGTAATCAAGTTCGTTAGCTTGGCCTGTGATTGAATTACATCGCTCAGCCAGCTTAATGGTTTGCTGGCTGTCTTTTAGAGAGAAGTATTGAGTTGGACTAACGCCCAACTCAATGTTTTTGATTTCAAAGCCTTGTTGCTGAGCGACCAATAAACAATGTTGTACTTCTCCCGTCAGCTCAATGGAGCTTGCTGGGATTAATATCTTCACGTTTAGCCCTCTAGCTCCGCTTCTTTAGAAGACACTGCTGGGTGGTAAAGCTCCGACCCTGTATCTCTAAATTCCTGCGACTTCTGGCGCATGCCTTCCAGCGGGTTGTCTAGCATTTTGATCTCAATAGCTTGGTCAGCAGCGACTTGCTCAGAATCTTTCGCATACTCACGAACTTCTTGAGAGATCTTCATTGAGCAAAACTTAGGGCCACACATCGAGCAAAAGTGCGCAACCTTACCAGATTCTTGCGGCAAAGTTTCATCGTGGAATGAACGAGCAGTATCAGGGTCAAGCGCTAGGTTAAACTGATCTTCCCAGCGGAATTCAAAGCGCGCTTTTGATAAAGCATTATCGCGGATCTGAGCGCCTGGGTGACCTTTTGCCAAATCAGCAGCATGCGCCGCTAACTTGTAGGTAATCAACCCTGTTTTCACGTCTTCCTTATTTGGTAAACCTAAGTGCTCTTTTGGTGTCACGTAACAAAGCATTGCACAGCCATACCAACCGATCATGGCAGCACCAATCCCAGACGTAATATGATCGTAACCTGGAGCAATATCGGTAGTCAGAGGGCCAAGCGTATAGAAAGGAGCTTCGTGGCAATGTTCCAGCTGCTCATCCATGTTTTCCTTAATCATATGCATAGGCACATGACCAGGGCCTTCAATGATCACTTGAACGTCGTATTCCCATGCAACCTTAGTAAGTTCACCAAGTGTTCGTAGCTCCGCAAACTGCGCTTCGTCGTTAGCGTCAGCTACAGAACCAGGGCGTAGGCCATCACCCAGCGATAACGCGACGTCGTACTTCGCACAGATTTCACAAATTTCACGGAAATGAGTGTATAGGAAACTTTCTTGGTGATGAGCGAGACACCATTTAGCAATGATAGAACCACCTCGAGAAACAATACCGGTAACGCGTTTTGCCGTCATCGGTACATAACGAAGTAATAAACCAGCATGAATAGTGAAGTAATCGACCCCCTGCTCCGCTTGCTCAATCAAAGTATCTCGCATGACTTCCCAGTTAAGGTTTTCAGCGACACCATTCACTTTTTCGAGTGCTTGATACATAGGTACAGTACCAATTGGTACAGGGCTATTACGTAGAATCCATTCACGAGTCTCGTGAATATTGCGGCCTGTCGATAGGTCCATTACCGTATCGCCACCCCAGCGCGTAGACCACACTAGCTTTTCGACTTCTTCTTCAATAGAAGAGCTTACTGAAGAGTTACCAATATTGGCGTTAACTTTAACTAGGAAGTTACGCCCGATAATCATAGGTTCAGATTCAGGGTGGTTTATGTTTGAAGGAATAATTGCACGACCTTCAGCGACTTCTTTACGAACAAATTCCGGCGTAATTTCTTTCGGTAAATTCGCACCAAAGCTATGCCCAGGGTGCTGTTGATTCAACTGTTCGTCTGCGAATTTTTGACGCCCCATATTCTCGCGAATAGCAATGTACTCCATTTCTGGAGTGATGATCCCTTTGCGAGCATAGTGCAACTGAGTCACACATTGACCATCGTTGGCGCGGCGGATTCGCGGCAAGTTACCGTAGCGTAATTCGTCGAGCGTTTCGTCTTCCAAACGCTCTTTGGTATATACGGAGCTTACTTCATCAAGTAACTCTGTATCTGAACGTTCTTCAATCCATTGCTCACGCAGTTTTGGAAGGCCGCTGTACAGATCAATTTCATGATTAGGGTCGGTATAGAAACCCGATGTATCATAAACATGAATAGGCTCATTGGGCTCAAAAATAGGAGCTTCTTTGGTACCACCAACTAAACTGTCAGCTAATGAGATTTCTCGAACAGGAACTTGAATATCTGGACGAGAGCCCTCGATATAAACTTTGGTGGAATTTGGATACGGTTGAACGGACAGTGAATCAATAAATTGCTTCGCTTCCAGTCTTGCTTGTTTACGACTCGACATGCATTTTTCCTTGCCTTGTTATTATAGAAAAAGGTTACTTTGGATAAAAATGCTTGACGGATTGATGCTACAAGAGGGATCGATTGCTGAGGTATAGCAATGATCTGATGATAGGATAACTAGAAAGAAATCTAGTTAGATATCTTCTCTTGTTCCCTTCGCAGGTATTAGCCTGATCAGGTTCAACGGATCCCGAGTTAACGGTCTCAGCCATATGGCACTCCGACAAGTTCAGTCATTATAAAAAATAGGCTTGGAATAACCAAGCCTATTTGTAAAATATTTGTTTATTTTTCGCTCAAGATTTAATGAGCAGCTGAAAACCGACCCACGCAGCTGAAATACTGAGTACTACATTCAACAGTACATTGAGTCCCATTTTGAAAAAGGCACCTTGCTGCATAAGCAAAACATTATCCATCGAAAAGGTCGAGAAGGTCGTTAAAGCACCTAGAAAACCTAACCCGATAATCTGCCTCCAAGGCTCGGTTGCCAACGAACCATTTTCAAACGCAGCGATCAGGAAGCCCATAATCAAGGAGCCCACTACATTCACCGTCAGTGTTCCGTATGGGAACCCTCTTCCCAATAAGGCTACGCAAAACTCTGAAATCAAATAACGTGAACAAGCACCAAACGCGCCGCCAATAGCAATGAAGCCAAGAATTGAAAGTTGTCCCATGACATATCCTTAAACCAGTAATGCGTTAATTGTATTCACTGTTAACACAAATACCATATGATCTTGGTTAATTAACCAATAATAACCATCATACAATGCTACACATCAAGGCTTGCATTTAAAAAGTTACAGGAGTCACTTAAGCCACCTCTATGTACCCCATTAACCCCGTTTTCATATGTTCTATCACGTGGCAGTGATACATCCAGCGTCCAGGGTTATCAGCCACAAAGGCCGCCTTGGCACGCCCATTTTTCCCAAGTAATACTGTATCGGTATGAAATGGTTCAGCCAAACGTCGACCATCCATTTCCAACACTGTAAAGGTATGACCATGTAAATGAATAGGATGATGATACTGAGTGACATTACGCAGATCGAAAATATATGTTTTGCCTAATTCCAACTTAGCAAGAGGTTGAGGAATGTTGTCTTTACTCATCCCCTCCCATGCTCGTTTGTTCATAAGCCAAAACTTAGGAACCGCTTTGCCAGATTTACTAGCAGGGGTAACCGCGCCTTCCCATTCAAATACAAAATCTAACTCAACAGCATTATCTAAATCTAAATCGGGAACAGGATTAAGGGGGAGCTGAGGCAATGTAGGGTTAGCTGGCAATTCTGATACAACCGTAGTGAACTTACATAACATAAATGGGAAGTCACCCTTCATCTGCTGAACGATCACCTCCTGACCAGCGTGAGGGGCGACCAGAGCCAAATCAACACGCATTCCGGGCCCAATTTTATGACGAATCAGCTTTCTAGGAGTAAGAATTGGGTTACCGTCAATCGCAATAATCCAAGCATCCGCCCCTTCGATAGCTATTGGGTAAGTGATGGTATTATCAACATTGGCAATTCTTAAACGAGTGGTCGCGTTTTGCTTCAGTTCATAGACAGGATGATGCACACCATTCACAGTACTCCACTCACCAGGCGTCCCCATGCGAGCGCTGTAGCGAGGTATCATCAGATCGTTCCACTTACCTTGCTTATCCAAATGCCAGTGTTTCAAAACGAGCTCATGCTCTTCATCAAAATGCACTGGAGTAGATTCTTCTACTATAATCGCCCCCACTAACCCCATTCCGAGTTGAACGACACTATTTACGTGCGGGTGGTACCAAAACGTACCAGCATCTGGAGGAGTAAACTCGTAAACAAAAGTTTCTCCAGGCATGATTGGTGGTTGGCTTAGAAAAGGAACACCATCCATCTCGATAGGAATACGTAGCCCGTGCCAATGGATAGTGGTAGGTTCATCCAGATTATTGGTAAAACGTATCGTAACAGGCTGCCCTTGCCGACACCGAATTGTAGGTGCTGGAATTTTCCCATCAAAGCCTAGTACATCGGTCATAAAGCCATGCACTACTTCAGCTTGTGCTGGCTCAGCTGACAGATCATAAACAAACTGCCCGTCTGTACTCTTTGCTTGTTTAATCGTACAAGCTGGCAGTAGTGCCACAGTGCTGAGAGCCAAAGAGCTTTGAAGAAAACTACGACGTGAAATATCCATATCTATAACCACTAATAAATTGTGGTCTGAAGTGTAACAATTATTAGTAATAATTATCATTTCATCATCAAACTTATGAATGAAACAATAAAAGTTATGATTTAGCCCCCATAGTTCAAATAAATACTCATATACAGTCGTTTTTTCCTCGAGGAGTACTAGGAACATACTGTTAAACACAGCTAACAGGCTTTTGTAGAATATAGCGAAACAGACGTCAGTTGTAAGCTCAGAAGCTTGTACGGCACCTCACAGCCCTACAACTAGCTAATATACTACCCGATATAGCTCTATAACCGCCCTTCCAAGAAAATTAAAACTCTATAAGCATATCAGTGAAAGTCGTATATACGTATGAGAGCCCAAAAGACGTAGCTTCAAAATTTATAAGAGATTTGTACCTTCAAAATGCTTCTGGGGCCGTAGAGCGATAGCGAGCTTACTGTTACTAGCCTTATAGGCCAAGCAATACTGATAAAAATAAAAGTCGCTGAAATTGACGGTCTACTTACGACGTAGAGCTTCAATAAATAGTGGTTTAGGAAAAGACAAGTAATCGAAAAGGGTTGGAGCTGATCACCAGTGAATGAATGCAGGAGGACTTCAACTATAGAAGGAAGTAAATCATGTTGAATAAGGAGAAAAATAGAAAGCTACAAACGTAAAAAAGCCCGATACGTGAGTATCGGGCTTTTCTAATAAGTGGCGGAGTGGACGGGACTCGAACCCGCGACCCCCGGCGTGACAGGCCGGTATTCTAACCAACTGAACTACCACTCCGCAGTGGACTACTTGTCATCATGGACAAGTCGTTCATAATTTAAAGCCTGGCGATGTCCTACTCTCACATGGGGAAGCCCCACACTACCATCGGCGCTATTGTGTTTCACTTCTGAGTTCGGCATGGAATCAGGTGGGTCCACAACG
>NZ_RZIS01000017.1 GCF_005281835.1 Vibrio profundi | reverse complement strand
TAAGATTTTGTCGGCTCAATGAATACTGACTTCAAAACTACTAATGTAATTCTAAAGCTTATTATCGTTCCAACAGAACGATAATGAATTGACTGTGCCAAGACCGAAGTCTTGATTGGTCACTCAGCTCATTGAAACCAAAGTGATTCCTAAGAATCAATTTTTGATATTCATCAACGAGTGCCCACACAGATTGATAGGTTTAAATTGTTAAAGAGCTTCTAGCGTTTTGTGATTTACTTCTCACTCGCTAGGGGTGCGTACTATACTCGCACCGTTTTGAGAGTCAAGCGTTGTTTTCAACTTCTTTTCTCTCTACCGATTTGACTGTGTGACTTTCGTCTCACTCCGTGTCGGTGAGGCGGCATTATAGAGAGATCAGACCTAAGCGCAAGAGCTTTTTTGAAATAAGTTTTTGTTCGCTTAAAATGCCATCAAATCGGCATTTTTCGAATAAAAACTAAACATTTGAAACATATCACAGCAATATGTTGGAAAATTGCAAACCATAAACGTAAGATTCATGTGTCTATTTTGTTAATGGTAGATGCGTCTATTTCGTTTATTAATATGTAGTATTCAAATATGAACTCTAAAAAATCGATGTTACTAATCGTCGCAGTAGCTGTATTGGGCGGCATAGTATTCTCACAGGTGGAAATATCACCTGCTATTACCTTTATTATCGGTGTCTTGGCTTCCGCTTTTATCGCAAACCTTTCAAGCACTAATACAAAGACAGATTCTGAACCTAAAGCTTCAACTAAAACGCTTTATGTTGGCAACTTACCTTATAAAGCAAATGAGTCACACGTACGTGAGTTGTTCTCTGAACATGGTGAAGTGTTTGCTGTACGTTTAATGAAAGATAAACGCACAGGGAAAAGAAGAGGATTTGGTTTTGTTGTTATGGCGAGCGATGATGTTCAAACTGCTATATCAGCACTGAATGATAAAGACTACATGCAGCGTACTTTAAAAGTCCGTGTTGCTAATGATCCTAAACACCCTGAATCGGATGAATCTGGACAGGCGTAAAACCTAATTGCTTCAAGCTATGATTTAGTGCGCTTTCTTTATTAGGAAGCGCACTACAAAAAATCTGACACTTCCCTTCCTTTCTATTCTTTCCTTCTATTGGCAGTAAATATTCAACGCGATTAGCAATCGCTAAGCCTGAATCCACCAAAGACACCTCACATCCTAATACTTGCTGGATTTCTGCTTTGATCAACGGAAAGTGCGTACACCCCAAAACAGCCACATCGACATTACCAATCAATGGCGACAATATTTCTTCAAGCTCAGATAAACAGATCGCTTCACCACGTAGTTTATCTTCGGCCATATCCACCAGCCGGGTTGAACCTAACAGTTCGACGTTTTTGTCACTGGAAAAGTTTTTAATGAGCTCATGAGTATATTCACGTGTCACTGTCGCAGGTGTTGCGATCAAACCCACCGCCTTATTCGCAAGAATAGACGCGGGCTTTATTGCTGGGACAACACCAACGATAGGAATGGAATGCTGCTGACGAAGAACAGGTAAGACAATTGTACTGGCTGTATTACAAGCGATTACGACCAAATCGATTCGATGGGCCTCAATGAAATCAGCAACAATCATAGAGACGCGCGTTATCAACGTATCTTGTTTCAACTCCCCGTAAGGGTAAGCCTCATTATCGAACACGTAGGTATAGTCAAAATGTGGGAGTCGTTTCTTGATTTCCTGAAAGACGGATAAGCCGCCAACCCCTGAATCAAATACTAAGACATGTTTTTTTTGACTATCTAACACTATGAATACCCATTATCTAAAACAAAGCAATCATACTCCCTCATTTACCATTCGCCAACGCTTGTCCAATTTACGCAATTACAGCACTATATCGTTGATGGGTAAATCGTTCGCCAGTTTCAATGGCAGTACGCTCAATTGAAAGCTTTCCTCTAAAAGAGGGGGCCGAAGTGACTAGGGTATGAAACTCCCCATCCTCTCCACATGGATCTACACCTTCTGGCAAGCGATCAAGCATGTCATAAGAGTAAAGCTCACCGCAAAAACTTGAAGGTAACTGCTGCCTATCCACAGTTACCAAAATCGTCTCGATACCTCGGCTCAAAATTTCGTGAGCCAATTGCTGGCTGTTTTCCCCTAACAGTGGAAAAACACACTCCCACCCTGCTGGTTCTATGTAGCTTCTTCGGTAATCCGCTATCCCGTTACAAAACATATCACCGAACGCTACAGCATCGATATTGAGTCCTGAAGTTTGCAATGCTTTTACGATGGTCGATTGATAAACATCGTTTGATGGAAAAACTTCTGGGAGCTCTATAGTGATTAGCGGTAAGCCAATCAACTCCGCTTGCATTTTGACAACCTTTAAGGGGGTTACCTGAAATGGCACTTCATCACCTACGTAAGTGGTATAAAGCCCCACCACTTCATAATCCTTACTTTCAAGTAAACGTTCTAAGGTTAACGTAGAGTCTTTGCCTGAAGACCAGCTTATAATAACGTTCTTTTTCATCGATAAACCTGATAATAAAAAACCGCCCGAAGGCGGTTTAGTGTCTAGAATTCGTAGTTAGCCGTTAGGTAATAAGCCCGCTCATTGCCCGAGTACCAGCCATTATAGAAAACATAGCTTGCATACTTTTCATTAAATAGATTTTCAGTACGCAACGTTAACGTTAAATCATCATAATTATAGTTAACAGCCAAGTTTACTAACCAATAAGCATCTAGTTTATCTAAACTATTAGCATTATCGCCATCTTGATACTTCTCTCCGGTATAAACTGCATCTGAATATAAACCGATGTTGTCTGTTATCGAATAATCTAGAGCTACTTTACCAGTATGATTAGCAACCCATGCAACGTCTTTTCCATCATTCACTCCTTCAGTAAACTCAGCATCGACGTAGCTATATTCAGCACTAATCAATAGATCATCGAACACGTAATAATCACCCGATAGAGTCATACCATTACGTGTCGACGCATCCGCATTCGCATTACGCCCCATCCCTGAACTAGGATCGGTGACATATACAATTTCGTCTTCTAACTTCAGATTAAAAAAGTCGGCACGAACAGAGAATATGTCATCATTCCAATGCCAGCCGAACTCATTTGACACACCTGTTTGAGGTTTTAAACCAACAACGCCAGGAAAGGTATAAGACTGTTCAGATACTTTCGCGAATCTGAAGTTACTTTCAGTACGGATATAGACTCGAGAATTATTAGTGATTCGATAGTTAGCAGATAACTCATATGCTGTTGCATCGTCTTTCAGATCTTGGCCATCAGGGTATTGGGTCATATCTGTAACATGATCATCCACTTTTGCATATCGACCACCAACATTAACAGTTAAGTCGCTTGTTATCGGATGGCTGTAACGAGTATAAACATTCACTGACTTCTGTTCATTATCTCTATCAGTCCAAGGGCTCGCATAGTCGTAATGACTTTTCAACAAATCTAAACCAACAATAAAGTTACTAAAACCACTTTCAGTTTCAAAAGCACCTTCAAATTGCCCAGCATAAAAGAGCTGTCCACTTTCTGTTTTCTTATCCGTACCATATGCCAACCCATGACCGCTCATATCATCAAACATCAGCTCATTTTTGAATGTCCAAATTTGATTTAACTCTTGGTCATACCCCAACCTTACTGTTCTCGTAATTTCATGGTTGAAGTCATCAGGATAGGATGTATTGGCTTGCGAAGGATCTTGCTTAAACTGCTCTTCAGTCAGACTGCCTGCGTATTGCCTTTCTGTATCATAGTAACCCACTTCCAAAAACAGTTTTTTAGTCGTGTCTTTATATTCAAGCAACCCCAAAATAGAGCCATTTTTACTCTCATTATGATCTCGGAAGTTATCTGAGTTATTTTGAGTCGCTGAAAAGCGATAACTCACTTCATCAGTTGCAAGTCCAGAAGTGCTTACACTGAGAGCTTTAGTATTGAAACTACCGTATGTCGCACTAACTGAGGTTGCAGTATCTGAAGGAGATCGCGTCACGATATTAATAACACCACCTACCGCTTGATCACCATATAATACACCTGCACTTCCTGATAATACCTCAATGCTTTCAATATCTTGTAGCTGAATAAAATTCAGATTTGGGGCAACTAAATCTTGGGAATTTAAGCGACGCCCATCTAGAAGTATTAGCGTGTTGCTTGACGCCTGTTCACCACTAAATCCACGTAAGGAAAAAGCAGCACCACTATTTGAGTCCGATACTTGAATACCTGCGCGTCCTCGCAATAGTGACTCAAGTGAATTAGCGCCGCTATTCTCAATTTCATCACGGTCGATCACGACAATATTTGAAGGGATATCAGATATCGTATTAACGTTATCACTGCGAGCAATAACCACCATAGTTTCATCAGCGGATGCTTCTTGGGCGTGTAAATAAGAGACAGGGGTAAGCAGCGATGCAACAGCGATCGCTAAAAGGGATTTGTTCATGTTGTGATCCTAAATCGCGTAAATTCCTTACCAAGCCATACTGTATGGCTCAGCTGCTGGCAGGTATTCGGACTCAAGAGCACAACCTTATGGCTACCTTATATTCGACTTCCCATCCAATACTATGAACAGTGTCTTCTGAATACTCGTTCTCTTTTACCGCTGCGCGTCAGTTCTGGATTCACACCAGATTCCCTATTCAGCCATCTATACATCTAAAATGGCACCAGCTTGGCGAGGATAGTATTAAGCTATTGATACTTTGTCTAGTTAAAGATTGGTATAAGCTATAGTTTTTAGTGCGTGATTTAATCGGATTACACGACAGCACTGGACAAGCGCTTAGGATTGAATAAAATCTGCGCTCTTGATTTGAACGCATGACAGCAAAAGGCATAACCATGGCGACTCTAGATGTAAACCCACAACGCTACCAAGAGCAACTTTCCGAAAAGACGGCCCGTCTAACGGAGATGTTTGCACAATACAATGTGCCTGAACTGGAAGTATACGAATCTCCTGAGCAGAACTACCGCATGCGCGCTGAATTTCGTGTATGGCATGAAGGTGACGACATGTACTACGTGATGTTCAATCAAGAAACCAAAGAAAAGTATCGCGTTGATCAATTCCCTGCTGCAAGCCGTTTGATTAATGACTTAATGCCTTTATTGACTGAGTCGATGAAGAACAACCCATCGCTACGCCACAAGTTGTTCCAAGTCGATTTCTTATCAACATTAAGCGGCGAGATCTTGGTGTCTCTTCTTTACCATCGTCAACTAGACGAAGAATGGATTGAAAACGCTAAAGCGCTTAAACAGCAGCTCAACGATGAAGGCTTCAATCTGAACATCATTGGCCGTGCTCGTAAGATGAAGATCGTTCTCGACCAAGATTACGTTATTGAAAAGCTCAACGTAAATGGTGATAGCTACATCTACCAACAGGTTGAGAATAGCTTTACGCAGCCAAACGGTAAGGTAGCTGAAAAAATGTTGGAGTGGGCCGTTGACTGCACTCAGGATAGCCAAGGTGATCTATTAGAGCTTTACTGTGGTAACGGTAACTTCTCATTAGCACTGGCTCAAAACTTCGAGCGCGTTCTTGCGACTGAGCTAGCGAAACCATCAGTTGAATCAGCGCAATACAACATTGCAGCCAACAACATTGAAAACGTACAGATCATTCGTATGTCTGCGGAGGATTTTACAGAAGCAATGGAAGGCAAGCGTGAGTTCCGCCGATTGAAGCAAGCGAATATCGATCTGAAGAGCTACAACTGCAATACTATTTTTGTCGATCCGCCTCGTTCAGGCATGGATGAAGACACTTGTAAAATGGTCCAAGGCTACGAGCGTATTATGTATATCTCTTGTAACCCAGAAACCTTAAAAGAGAACTTAGATATTCTGAGCGAAACCCACAAAGTAACACGCTTTGCATTGTTCGATCAGTTCCCTTACACGCACCATATGGAAGCGGGTGTTTTCTTAGAAAGAAAAGCGTAAGTACTCTTTGTGATAGATACAAAAAAACGAGCCAATTGGCTCGTTTTTTTATTTGTACATTGGGCTTAAGCTGTCTTGCCAATAAAGCCTAACTTCTTACCTACCCACGCGAGCAGTAACATTGCGACGATAATCGCAAAGAAGTTTGAGCCAGCATCTGGATGCTGTGCTTTCACAAACGCTGAGTGGCCAAATGCCCCCACGAAGAAACACGCTAAACCAACCAGTGGAATATCTTCAGATACTGGGTTGTTTAAGTATTCTTGGTAAAGCGCCTGCACTGAAAGAACCAGTGCAATCAATGGGAAGATAGAAAAAGAGACTTCACTCATTGTTACCCATGACAACAGTGCATCACCACATACACCTGCAATCAGTGCCAGTACTAACGTTTTTCTTTCTGAGCCACGGTTCAATGTATTATTTTCATTCGACATTATTCAATCCCGCCTTTTAATCGGTTACGTTCACGTTCTTTGCGATACCAATAAGCCCCTTTGGCCATCATTCGCAATTGCATGATCAGCCGCTCTGCAAGTTCATCTCGCTCACGACGATCTAAATCTAATGCTTCTGCCCCTGAGTTAAATACCAACGTGACTGATGCTTCCGCTTGGGTAAACGCTTCTTCGCGTGTCATCCCTGTCGTGATTAAGTATTCAGCCAGTTCGGCAGAAAAGTGCTGTATTTCTCGAACAACCGCGGTACGAAATTCAAATGACGTACCGGAGCGCTCTCTTAATAACAGTCTAAATACGTTTGGGCTGCTTTCAATGAACTCCATGAAGGTTTCAACGGAGGTACGAATCACACTGCCTTCTTTGACAATGCGCTGCCGAGCTTGTCTCATTAGTTGACGCAGCAACAAACCGCCCTCGTCAACCATGGTCAAACCGAGCTCATCCATATCTTTGAAGTGTCGATAGAAAGAAGTCGGTGCAATACCGGCTTCGCGGGCAACTTCTCTTAAGCTTAAATTCGAAAAACTGCGGTCTGCACTGAGTTGGCTAAATGCCGCATCAATCAAACTTCGACGTGTTTTTTCTTTCTGCTGTGCGCGAATTCCCATCGGTTTCATACTTGTTCATTTCTTCTTTTGGTACAGCCTAAAAAGGTGCGTTTAAGTCTGTTTTAAATATAACGCGAATCTCTCGCTTATATAAGACATTCCAACGCCCTCTTTGTTCACGCCACGCAGTAAATACGTTCAGGGCTGCAATTTCAATCACCTGTCTGTAAATTGGAGACATATAGCATACCAAATACTTATTTTGCGCAATTCTGCGTGATCCCATCCACTCTATAGTGTGCTTATGATGTACCGACCTTTAGAATCAGTTAAAATCTCGCTAAAGCAATGTTAAACAAATATAACAAGGAAGATGACTATGCCACATTCTAATCACTTTGATGTGATCGTAATTGGTAGTGGCCCCGGAGGTGAAGGGGCAGCGATGGGATTAACCAAAGCCGGATTGAATGTCGCCATTATTGAAAAAGAAGCCAGCGTAGGTGGCGGTTGTACTCACTGGGGTACCATTCCATCAAAAGCACTTCGCCACGCAGTTAGCCGCATCATCGAATTCAATAATAACCCTCTCTTCTGTAACAACAACACTAGCCTACACTCCACGTTCTCAAATATTCTTGGCCACGCAAAATCAGTGATCGATAAACAGACTCGACTGCGCCAAGGCTTTTATGACCGTAACTCATGTACGCTTATTTTCGGTACCGCTCAATTCACAGACACCCACACAGTTTCAGTGATGCAAAGTGACGGCACTGAAGAAATCTACACCGCCGACAAGTTTGTTATTGCAACTGGTTCACGTCCTTACCAGCCAGATAACGTCGATTTCTTGCATGAACGTATCTATGACAGCGACTCCATCTTATCGCTAAAACACGACCCGCAGCACATCATCATCTACGGTGCTGGGGTAATCGGTTGTGAGTATGCATCGATCTTCCGTGGCTTAGGCGTTAAAACAGATCTGATTAATACGCGAGACCGCCTACTGTCCTTCTTAGATAACGAAACATCAGATGCACTTTCTTATCACTTCTGGAACAGTGGCGTTGTTATCCGTAACGATGAAACTTTCGAGAAGATTGAAGGCACCGATGATGGCGTGGTGATTCACTTAGAGTCGGGTAAAAAGATGAAAGCCGACTGCATTCTTTATGCGAATGGCCGTACAGGTAACACTGACAAGCTAAACCTTGATGCAGTGGGGCTTAACGCCGATTCTCGCGGACAGGTTGCTGTAAATACCAACTACCAAACCTCAGTAGAGCACGTTTATGCGGTAGGAGACGTAATTGGTTACCCTAGTCTAGCAAGTGCGGCCTATGACCAAGGACGTTTCGTTGCTCAAGCGATTGTTCACGGTAAAGCGGAAGGCTACTTAATTGAAGATATCCCGACAGGGATTTACACCATTCCAGAAATCAGCTCTGTCGGTAAAACAGAACAAGAATTAACGGCAGCAAAAGTGCCCTATGAGGTAGGTCGAGCATCTTTCAAACACTTAGCTCGAGCACAAATTGCTGGCAAAGATATCGGTAGCCTTAAAATCCTTTTCCATCGTGAAACCAAGGAAATTTTAGGTATCCATGTGTTTGGTGAACGTGCCGCTGAAATCATTCACATCGGCCAAGCGATCATGGAACAGAAAGGTGAAGCCAATACCATCGAATATTTCGTCAATACCACCTTCAACTACCCAACCATGGCAGAAGCCTACCGCGTTGCCGCACTGAATGGACTTAACCGTTTATTCTAAACATCGTTGAGGTGAACTCGATACAAAAACAGCAAGCTACTACGCTTGCTGTTTTTATTTGCACGGTATCTGCCCGCTACGCTAGGAATTCGCCTTTTCGCCACTGAGAAATAAACACCACTCCTAAACCAATACCTCTCATCGCCATAAAACTCAACATTGCCAGCCATAGCGCATGATTTTCCAAGCTCATCGACAGATAAAAAATCACGAAGAATGAACAGGTCGCGACAAACATGCTATTACGCATGTCTTTACCTTTGGTTGCTCCAACAAAAATTCCATCCAATAAAAAGCACCACATAGAAACCAGCGGCATTGCCACCAGCCAAGGCATGTAGACCGAAGCTTGCTGCTGCACCGACGGGATAGAAGTGATCATCTGGATCAAATTCGATCCAAAAATATAGAAAACGGCAGTGAGCAAAAGGCAAATAATCAAACTCCAGAAAAACGTCCCAATCAATGACTGGTTCAACTCTTGCCTATCTTTAGCACCAATGGCCTTACCGACCATCGCTTCCATTGCATACGCAAAACCATCCATTCCATAAGAAATAATCATCAAGAAGCTCATCAATACCGCATTCGCGGCAACCACTTCATCACCAAAGCTCGCTCCTTGGAAAGTCATGAAGGTAAAAGTAGCCTGTAAGCATAGGGAACGGAGAAATATGTCTCGATTGAGCTTAACGAAACGAGTTAAGCCATGAGTGGTTTGCTTTAACAGTGACAAAGGAGAAGGTAGGTTTTTCTTCACCCAAATGCGCCAAACACAAACCAAACCGAAACTCATTCCTGTGTAATCAGCGATCACCGATGCCAGCGCTGCCCCTTCTACCTGCCAACCCAAGCCAATCACGAATACGACATCTAACACGATATTCATGATATTGGTGATGATCACCATCCACATTGGCGCTTTCGCGTTTTGGGTACCCAGCAGCCAGCCTAAAATGACGAAGTTAGCGAGCGATGCTGGCGCACTCCATGCTCGAATAGAAAAGTACTGTTCTCCGTATTTTTTAACTTGGTCACTAGCGTCACTTAACGCAAAAATGCTGTCAGCGACCACACCGTGCAACAGTAAAAAGACCACTGCAAAGCCAAACGCCATCGCAATCCCTTGTACAAAAACTAAGCCAAGCTGCTTATGGTTTTCAGCCCCATAAGATTGAGCAGCAAGGCCTGTCGTCGACATGCGTAAAAAACCTAACAGCCAAAAGGTCACACTGATCATCGTGCTACCTAGTGCTACGCCACCTAAATACCACGCATGTTCTAAATGGCCAATTACCGCCGCATCAACTAAGCCCAATAACGGAACAGTAATGTTGGATAACACCATAGGGATAGCAAGCAACAGCACTTTTTTGTGCATTGCTTGATTAGATAAGGTTTGAAGAATTGATTGGCTCACAGACACCTCTTTAGTCGAGGCGACAGTTTAACCTAGGGAAAATAACTCCACTACCACTTCACTCATTACCATTTTATTTGGACGAGCTGAGGTGTTAAGCGTCTTTTGAACTGAGACAGTTTACAGAGCCAGCGCTGCCAAAGCTTCCAGCGGCTGCATTGCTGATCTAACGGAGAGAAAGATTTGACCCACTGCGCCCACGGTAACCAATTCAAAATACTTTCCGAAGGCGAAGCCAATCCATGTTGGTATTCACCTGAACCCAACTTTTGGCCAACATATGTCGCACTCTTATCTCCGGCGAGCACCAAACACGCTTCTGCATGAACGAAATGACGACTGAGGTTTTGTATAAAGTGCGCAACCTGCTGTTCAGTGCAATCCAATAGAGCATGTTCACATACGATCATCACAGGCGCTTGCTCAGGGATATGCAAAGAATCGAGCCAATCGATGTCTTCGACCGAGCCACACTGAAGCTGGTAGCGTTCATTCTTATGGAAAAGTCTCTGACGCCATAAAAGGTTCTCGGTGACATCCAATTCAACCCAGTGACAGCGTCCATTATCAATGCGATAAAAACGCGTATCCAGGCCTGCGCCAACATTAATGATCCAAGCATCAGGATGTAATGAAAGGAACAAGCGAATTTGCGAGTCGCACAGTTGAGTCAAAGTGGCATGAAGTAATTGTTGCTGGTCGACATCACCAGACAAGCATTCCGGAGCAAGTTTACAGCGGGTGCACGCTTGTGCAGCGATGGGATCGTACACCAAACCATTATCAACTAAGCTTTCACGGCTACGGAACCAGAGAGGCTGTACCAAGTTGGCAGGAACCTGGAATTCTTGCTGAGCTTTATGAGAATTGGCTCGTGGTTGTTGATTGGATTGAGTTCGGCGGGGCATCATCATCTTCCTTATGTCACCATAGGAAAGATGATAATGAATATCAATTACAACTTCAAGTTATTGAGAATGAATATCAATCACTAGTTTAGTGTGGACATTACATCCAGTCAGTATTGCGAATGATACCAACAGCAATACCTTCAATCGCAAGATGTTGTGATTGCAGGTCAACTTGAATTGGTGAAAACTCTTCATTTTCAGCATGAAGCAGAACCGTCGCACCTTTGCGCTCTAGCCTTTTCACCGTTACATCGTCGTCTACGCGAGCAACAACCACTTGGCCGTCTCTTACGTCTTGCGTTTTATGTACCGCGAGCAAGTCGCCATCCATAATCCCGATGTCTTTCATACTTTCGCCATTAACGCGCAGTAAAAAGTCAGCCTGAGGCTTAAACATTCCAGGATCCACTTGATAGTGAGCTTCCACGTGCTCTTGAGCTAAGATAGGTTCACCTGCAGCGACCTGACCAATTAATGGTAAGCCTTCTTCATCGTTTGCCGCATCTTCAAGTAAGATACGAATACCGCGAGATGCACCCGGTATGATTTCAATCGCTTCTTTACGAGCAAGCGCTTTTAAGTGTTCTTCTGCAGCATTTGCAGATCGGAAACCCAATTCACGAGCGATTTCTGCGCGAGTCGGTGGCATTCCTGATTCATCAATCTTACGCTTAATAAGATCAAAGACCTGTTGCTGGCGGGGCGTTAACGGCTTCATGTGTCACCTGTCTTTTTATACAGTTAACTGTGAGTATATCCAGTAATAGGACAAAAGCAAAGCAATTGGTTGTTTTTTAATTCATTTTGCCTTGTCTATAGAAAGAGAACTTCCAACCACACATAACCAGCCAGCAACATACATACGAACACCGCCGCTGAACCCGTATCTTTCGCCACTCCTGCCAGTTCATGGCGCTCACTACCGATTCGGTCAACAACGGCTTCGATTGCGGTATTGATGAGCTCCACCACCATGATCAAAACAATCGCAGCAATCATCAATATGCGCTCCACTTGGCTCACATCCAAATAGAAAGCCAACGGGATCAATACCGCCGCCAGACATAACTCCTGACGAAATGCCGCTTCGTTTTTAAACGCGGCGGTCAGCCCTTGCCATGAAAAGCCCGCTGCCTTATATAGCCGTTTGAATCCGGTGTTTGGTTTTTTTGTCATTTTTCACCCTATACTCAATCAGTCGATGAATGCTTCATTAGAAACTTAACTCTAATATGACTAAATCCATTAAAAGGTTAGACCAGTTTCTGGTATTCTTGCATCGCTTAAAATTTACGCCTAGGCCTATCTCTATTTTATATCTGGGTTTTCCCTGTGATCGTGGGAAATAGAGATACGCTTGAGCCCATTGAAATTACTATTGAGGCTGTGAACCTTTATGTCTTCTGGACAAGCTTTTTCACGTTCATTACTAAAACTTCCGTTATCTGTATTGGTAAAAGGAACAGCGATTCCTTCTAACCCAATTGAAGATCATAGTATTGATATCAACAAACCGATTGTCTATGCACTCCCGTTTCGCTCAAGTGTGGATTTACTCACACTGCAGAAACACGCATTAGAACTAGGCCTGCCTGATCCTCTCAGCCCATTGGAAATCAATGGCAGCCAATTTCAACGTTACGTGTTCATTTCCTCTCGACCAACTTTGGTGCAAGACGACCAACACGTTCCTAGCTCTTCGATTGCCGTCTTTACCGATCTGCTGCAATTGCACAATCAAGATTCAGAATTAGACGTACAAATAATTCCTGCAACCGTTTTATGGGGTCGTCAGCCAGGTAAAGAATCGAATCAAAAGCCTTATCTACAGCCAATGAACGGTTTGCAAAAAGCTCAAGCCGTGTTCGTTTCAGGCCGTGACTGCCTAGTACGGTTTAGCCCGGTGGTATCACTTCGCTACATGGCTGATTCACATGGCACCGATAGCTCAATCGCTCATAAGTTAGCGCGCGTGGCTCGCATTCACTTTTCTCGTCAAAAGCTAGCAGCATCAGGCCCTAGCCTACCAAGTCGCCAAGCTCTATTTGATCGCCTATTGAAATCGGAAGCGATCAAAAAAGCGATTGAAGATGAAGCAAAAGCGAAAGACATTTCGATAGAGAAAGCCAACAAAGAAGCGCAAGCGATCATGGATGAAATCGCGGCAGATTTCTCTTACTCGCTGATTAAACGTGGTGAGAAAATATTAGGTTGGCTATGGAATAAACTGTACCAAGGCCTACATATTAACAACGCGTCTACCGTTCGACGCCTAGCGCAAGACGGCCATGAAATCGTGTATGTGCCTTGCCACCGCAGCCACATGGACTACTTACTCCTGTCATATGTGCTTTACCATGAAGGTATGGTACCTCCGCACATCGCAGCAGGTATTAACCTAAACTTCTTCCCAGCGGGACCTATCTTCCGTCGTGGAGGCGCTTTCTTTATTCGCCGCAGTTTCAAAGGCAATAAGCTCTACTCCACTATTTTTAGAGAGTACCTTGCTGAGCTATTTGCCAAAGGTTATTCGGTAGAGTACTTCAGTGAAGGCGGCCGCTCTCGTACTGGCCGTTTACTGCAAGCCAAAACCGGCATGCTCGCCATGACCATTCAAGCCATGTTGCGCGGCTTAAACCGCCCAGTAACATTGGTGCCAGTGTACATTGGCTATGAGCACGTTATGGAAGTGAGCACTTACGCTAAAGAACTACGTGGCCAGCGTAAAGAGAAAGAAAACGCAGGCCTGGTGATTCGCACCATTCGTAAGCTTCGTAACTTTGGACAAGGCTATGTGAACTTTGGTGAGCCTATTCCACTGAACCAATACCTCAATGAACACGCACCTGAGTGGACACAAGATATTGACCCAATGGGTACCACTAAACCGCAATGGATGAACCCTGTGGTGAATGAACTTGCGACGAAGATGATGACTCACATTAATGATGCTGCTGCAACCAACGCGCTGACGTTATGTGCGACAGCATTATTGGCTTCTCGCCAACGCGCTTTGTCTCGTGATTCACTGGTGTCACTAATTGAGAGCTACCTGTCGATTCTTAAGAATGTTCCTTACTCTGAAACGTCAACCGTACCTCAAGACAGCGCTGAAGAATTAGTGAAGCACGCAGAAGCGCTAGATAAGTTCATCATTGAATCCGACACAATGGGAGACATTATTTCTCTCGACCGCCACCAATCGATTCTGATGACGTACTACCGTAACAATATTATCCATTTATTTGCGCTACCTTCTTTAGTGGCACAGATGTTAGTACGTAATCGTGAGCTGACACTAGAGCAAATCCAGAAGTACGTCGCGACCATTTACCCATTCCTGAAAACGGAGCTTTTCCTAAGCTACCAAGAAGATGAGTTAAATAATGTGGTTGAAAAGATCATTGCAGAGCTCACTGCTCAAGAAATGATTGTGACAGAAGGCGAAGTGATTTCGATGAACCAATCGAACAGCCAAGCACTGATGCTCCTCGGCCGCACCATTTCTGAAACGCTGCAACGCTATTCGATTGCCCTGAACTTGTTAGCGGAAAACCCAGAGCTAGATAAGAGTGAATTGGAAAAGAAAAGCCAAGATATTGCTCAGCGTTTAGGCCGACTACATGGCATCAACGCCCCTGAGTTCTTCGATAAAGGCGTATTCTCAGCATTATTCAGCACGCTAAAACAGCAAGAATATTTGGATAACGATGGTAATTGTGATTTGGAAAAAACCCAGCAATTTGCCAACATGCTGTATTCAATGCTTTACCCTGAAGTGCGCTTAACCATTCAAGAAAGTATCCATCAAGCGGATTAAGTTTGGTGATTGACCGATAGCAAAAAGGCATCCATTAGGATGCCTTTTTATTTCACTCTATATGTCGTTACCAGAATGCGACAAGTAAGCCTGCGGTAATCGCCATTCCAACATAATTATTGTTAAGGAAGGCTTGGAAACATAAGTCTCTATCTCGGTGGCGAATCAGATGCTGCTGGTAAACAAACAAACTACCTACGATGAGTAAGCCCCAATAAAAGCTATCGCCAAGCTGATACTCCATCCCGAGTACAATTAGCATCGCTAAGGTGATTAACTGCAGCACACCAATAATCAATTTATCAAAACGACCAAATAGAATCGCAGTCGACTTAATGCCGATTTTTAAATCATCATCACGATCGACCATTGCATACTGAGTATCGTAAGCAACCGTCCACAGAGCATTAATCGCAAAGATAAACCATACGATAGTCGGAAGCTCATTAGTCTGAGCGGCCCAAGCCATAGGAATCGCCCAGCTAAACGCTAGCCCTAAGAACAACTGAGGAAGATGAGTAAAGCGCTTCATGAAAGGGTAAATAAACGCTAACGCCATTCCAGCGAAAGACAGCTTAATCGTTAAGGGGTTCATGGTAAGAACCAACAGGAACGACACCACACCCAATACCAAAAACAGCACAATCGCTTCTTTGCTCGTCACGGCACCAGATGGAAGAGGACGTTGTTTGGTTCGCTTTACATGTCCATCAACCTTTCTATCGGCAAAATCGTTAATGACGCAGCCCGCGGCACGCATCAAAATCACACCCAAAATAAAGACAACGAGAACATTAAGATCCGGCATTCCTTCAGCAGCCACGACCAATGCCCATAATGTTGGCCACAATAATAACAGTGTCCCAATTGGGCGGTCCATCCGCATGAGTTGCCAATAAGCTTTTGCTTTAGCCGCAGACATTTACACTCTCTCCTTAGAGTAAATTGGCGATGTAGATAAAAACAGTTCAGCGACCAGCATCGGCTTGTGATTCATCCATAAACGAGAACGACGAGCCAGCAACAAACCATGCTCGGTTTCCGCCCAGCCCACTTGCAATGCATCGCGCTTTACATTGTTTGCACTAAAGACGGTCAGCCCAAGCGGGATCTCACCTTGCTGAGACAAATCATAGTGTTGGTCTTGTAGCGTTTCACGTGGGATCAAAGTACGCCCGACTACCCACGGTTGGTTATCTCCTTGGAGAACAACTTCACGTAATAAGCAATCAAATGAGGAAAGTAACGCTTTCTCATCGTTTTTCAGGCTTTCTTGTTCTACAGTCTGATTATGTAACAGCTCAACAGATAAGTGTTGGCAGCATTCACCTAGACGACGAGACAAAGAACCTTGCTCCAATAGCCACTGCTTCGCAGACTCACTTGGAAAGGTAAAATTTTCGGTGTTTTGCCAATCTACATTCATTAATGAATTAAGATAAAGCGATATTGACTGATTCATACTAGTATTCAATAAGTGGCTTTACACGTACAATAAAGCTTCAACTTTCGGTCCTACTTAACCGCAAGTCATGTTATATCTGTAATTAGATTTAGACCGTTCATTGTATCAAGACAAACGCGTTTCGAATATCGCGATTAAACTAAAGAAAAGTCAAAAATATGCACAAACGTTATGTAGCCCAAGTATTTCTAGCGATTAGCCTTCTTTTTTCGCTACCAAGTTTTGCTGAAGAAGAAAACGCAGCCCCTCAGTTGGCTTACTTTACTCTAGAGCCAGATCTGACAACTAACTTTTTCACGAAAGGGAAAAAGCTCGGCTACATTCAGGTGCGTATCGATATCATGGTTGCTAATAGTGTGGATTTAGCGGTCATTGAACTACACCAACCACTGATTCGTGATGCGGTTATCGAACTCTTAGGAAAACAGAATGAAGACACCATCAAGTCACTTTCTGGACGTGAAGATTTACGCAAAACCTTGGTCGATCATTTGAATCAAATCCTGCTACCAGAAACCGGTAAAACCATCATTGCTGATTTACTGTTTACCAAATACCTTTATCAATAAAGCAGTACAAAATTCCTAATAAAAAAGCGGTCCACTTGGCCGCTTTTTTCAATCTTGATTTGCCACTATCCAGTTTATGAACGCGAGTTGAACTTAGCTGAATCCAGCAGCGCTAATGCCACACCTGACACCAACCCAGCCAAATGCGCGGTGTTAGCGATCGCCATAAAGGGCTGAACGTAACCTAATACGAGCCACACTAACATAAAGCCAACGATAGGCTTTTGGATCGACAATCCTAACTGAGGCGATTTGCTGCCAATGACCCACAAATAGCCAACTAAGGCGTATACCACACCAGACAAGCCACCAAAGTTCGCCCCTTCAATCCAATACTGACCAGCACCAGATAAAGCTGAAGATACGACGAAGATTTGCAGTAACTTGACCCCACCTAAGCGCTTTTCAATATCACCGCCCAATTGCCACCACCACAGAATATTGAAGGCAATGTGCATAGCAGAAAAATGCAACACGGCATGGCTGAGCCAACGCCATAATTGCCACTGTTGACCATCTACAGCAGGAAAATGTAATGCAGCGAAAATCGCTTGCCCGAATCCAACTTGTTGTAACAGAAAGATCACCACACATATCAGCATTAACCCTAACGTCACAGGGCCAGCTTTGGCTTTCAGCATCGATAAAAAGCTTGGAGTCTGATAACTAAAGTGGTTTTGGCGCGTTTCCGCCATCTCCCAAGACGCAGCTTGGTATCGTGGGTGTAACGGCTCAGCTAAGAAACGTTTCAGCTCCGCTTCTACATCGACTTGATTCTGGCTGTCCGTTAACCACAAAGCAAACTGCCCAGCACCTTCAGGTGTCATCTGAACATTGATCTGACGTGACGCCATGTAATCGATGAATGCTTGCCCTAGCCTCGGGTTGTCTAACGAAATCAGCCGAATCATAATCTTTCCTATCCAGTAATAACCGGTAACGAAGCGCGATGCCATGCTTCGAAGCCGCCATCGACACTGTATACTTCTTCAAAACCTTGATTCACCAAATATTGTGCCGCACCTTGGCTACTGATGCCATGGTAACACATCACCAATACTGGCTGTTCAAATTCAACTTCATCCATAAAGGACACCATAGTGTCATTCGTTAGGTGATACGCCGACTCTGGATGCGCGACCGCAAATGACTGCGGGTCACGGATATCGACTAATCTCGCATTTTTTTGTTCGATTAAGGCTTGAGCACCTTGAACATCAATGTGTTTAAACTGGTCCATTACTTTCTCATTTTATCGCTATTGTCATTTGCTGCCATTGTAACCTATCCCAAGACCAACAATCACATCCAGTTACTAAGGTTATCCACCAGCGATCACTTTTGCACCATTTGTGGATAAGTTTGTGGATTGCGTGAATAAAGTGCTTTATGAATTATTGATCCACTACATATAGTAATGATCCTGATCTAACTGTGGGTTAATGGAAAAGTATCCCCATAGTAAAAAAGCTCTGATAGCCTTGCTGCACCCTGCTTTTAGACAACTGGTGAATAAATACCTCACAGAGTTACCCACAGGGAAACGTGTTATTTTGCGATCGCTTTTCGGTTGTTTTCGATCCAAATAAAAAAAGCCGAGATCTCTCGATCTCGGCTTTTCCAATTCTAATTCAATTTTAAGGAGTGTTAGAACTCACCTACCGCTGCTTTGAGCTTTTTCATAGCATTCTTTTCTAACTGTCGAACACGCTCAGCAGAAATGCCGTATGTCTCCGCTAGCTCTTGCAGCGTCGCTTTTTGGTCATCTAACCAACGAGAGCGAACAATGTGCTGGCTACGTTCATCTAGGCTCTTCAATGCTAACCCTAAACGGTTGTTAGTATGAGACTCCCAGTTAGACGCTTCGACTGTTTCAGCTACATCAGATGCTTTGTCTTCTAAGTAGTAAACAGGAGCGGTATACGCTGAACCAGACTCATCATCGTCCATAGGTGCTTCGAACGTCGCATCTTGTGCCGCTAAACGCGATTCCATTTCTCGTACTTCTGAAGGTTCAACCCCCAACTCACGAGCTACAGTTTCAACTTCACCGTTATTAAACCAACCTAAACGCTTTTTAGACTTACGTAGGTTAAAGAAAAGTTTGCGCTGTGCTTTCGTTGTCGCGATCTTAACGATGCGCCAGTTACGCAGTACGTACTCGTGAATCTCAGCTTTAATCCAGTGTACTGCGAAAGACACTAGCCTTACGCCCACTTCAGGGTTAAAACGTTTCACAGCTTTCATCAGGCCGATATTACCTTCCTGAACTAAATCTGCCATTGGTAAGCCGTAGCCAGAGTAACCTCTTGCTACATGAACAACGAATCGAAGGTGTGAAAGGATCAAGCCTTTCGCTGCATCGATCTCACCTTTGTAGTGTAATCGCTCTGCTAGCCCACGTTCCTCTTCAGGCGTCAGCATTGGGTAGCTGTTCGCTGAGCGGATATAGCTGTCTAAACTATCTTGTGTGACTAAAGCCATTTGATACGCTTGGTTTGCCATTCATTTCCTCATCAATCTCTGATCTGGAGTAATACTTGTATTAAAACCCGTCAATCTTGAACCTAAAATGAACAAGTTTCAAGAAGGGGGAAGTAATTATGCATAATCATTTCGTCTATACAAGGTAAAGACTGGATTACATCTGTCTATTTGTGCCGTAAATATGACCGCATTCAACTAAACAGGTTCAATTTCTTTTAAATGACGCTGTGCCGACAAGCGAGCCGCAACACTTCCCAGTAAAGTACCAAGGATCAAAAGCAGTAACGACTCATCCCAACTTAAGCCAATTAGGCGAAAATGGCTGTCATACAGCTGAGCCAAATCTTCTACCGCGCTGTTAAGCAAAACCGTAATCAGCGCCGTCAGTACCCAAGCACTGATACCACCAATAACACCAAACCACATACCTGAGTACAAATAAGGACGAAGAATATAGCTGTCCGTTGCACCAATCAGTTTCATGGTTTGGATTTCGTCTTTATGCGCGAGCACGTTAAACCTCAACGTGTTGCCGATAATCAAGAAAACCGCACCTAGCATGAGTAAAGTCAGTGTAATCACGATCACGCTGGCTAGGGCTTTAATCGCATCGAGTCGCGCTAACCAATCTTCATCCAGGCGAACATCGGTCACTTCTTCTTCTTTCTTTATATCCGCAGCGATATTTTTGATTAGCTGGTTATCTTCGATACTTGGCGTAATAATCAGAACGCCCGGTAATGCATAGTCATCAAGCAGCGATAGAGCTTGGTCAAACCCAGAATACTGGCTTAGATCTTCCAAACCCTGTTGCGGTGAAATGTATTCTACAACCGCTACTTGCTCCCAACTCTCAATCTGGTCTTTCAATACCATTACACGTGAGTCGGGGGTACTTTCTTTTACATAAGCGCTAATTTGAGATGGGCTCGCCACATCCTGAGCAATCTCAGTAATGTTCTTGCCTAACAGATAAAGGCTGGCTGGCATCGCTAGTGCCATCGAAATAACGGCGAGCGTTAAAATATTGCCCAGTGGGCGCAGCCACAATTCAGCAAAAGATGCTTTGGCTTGCTTAAGATGAACAGTGAAGAAGCCATCCGTATTTGGTCGCTTGGTATCGCGCGCTTGCTTCACTTTTTTATTGCGTTTATTAACGGCCATAATCTTCAACCTCACTTAAAAAGCCTTGGTTGAGCTCTAAATGACGATATTGTGGGCGAGTATTCACTAACCCCAAATCATGCGTTGCTAATAAGATAGTTACGCCAGCACGATTAAATTCTTCAAATAAGCGAAGCACGCGGTTAGATAACTCAGGGTCTAAGTTACCGGTTGGCTCATCAGCCAATAACAGCGTTGGTCGATTAACCACAGCTCGGGCAATCCCAACACGTTGCTGTTCACCACCAGATAATTGGCTTGGCAAGCAACGGGCTTTATCTAATAAACCGGTTTTATCGAGTGCCGCGCTCACGCGTCGTTTGATTTCATTTTCAGAAATCGATTCTATACGCATAGGCAGCGCAACATTGTCGAATATCGAACGGTCCATGAGTAAACGATGATCTTGAAAGACAATACCGATGTTACGTCGCAGAAACGGAATGTCTTTCGCTGGAATACGCGTGATATCGTGATCGTTGAAGCGGATTTTCCCGTCCGTTGGGCGTTCAATCGCACAGATCAATTTCAACAAGGTACTTTTCCCTGCGCCTGAATGTCCGCCTAAAAAAGCCATCTCTCCACGACGGAGATGAAAGTCCACTTTTTGTAATGCCTGGCGTCCACCTCGATAGGCTTTGCTGACTTGCTGAAATTTAATCACCGAAAAATCCTCTTACCGATAACTTTTATCACGCTAATTCACAGTCGATATCTCTCAGATATCGTTACTCTTCGCGGCTAAACAATGCTTCGATGAAATCTTGCGATTCAAATGGGCGTAGATCGTCAATACCTTCACCCACACCAATGAAGCGAATTGGGATTTGGAACTGATCGGCAATCGAGAAGATCACACCACCTTTCGCAGTACCATCCAGCTTCGTTAAAGTAATACCAGTTACCGGAGCAACTTCACTAAACAATTTGGCTTGGCTAATGGCATTTTGGCCAGTGCCTGCATCCAAAGTCAGCATAATTTCGTGTGGCGCTGAATCGTCGATCTTCTTCATTACGCGAACGATCTTACGAAGCTCTTCCATCAAGTTGCTCTTGTTCTGCAAGCGACCAGCAGTATCGGCAATCACCACATCGACACCACGCGCTTTCGCCGCTTCAATTGCATCGTAAATCACTGACGCACTATCCGCACCTGTGTGCTGAGCAATAACCGGAACATCATTGCGCTTACCCCAAACTTGAAGCTGCTCAACAGCTGCAGCACGGAAAGTATCGCCTGCCGCTAGCATGACTTTCTTACCTTGCCCTTGGAATTGTTTCGCAAGTTTACCGATAGTAGTGGTTTTACCCACACCATTTACACCTACCATCAAAATGACATAAGGCGTTTTTGTGGTGTCGACTTCTAACGGTTGCTCAACTTGGCTTAAAATTTCCGCCATTTCTTCTTTTAGTAAGCCGTAAAGTGCTTCACCATCTTTCAGATCTTGGCGTGATGCTTTGTCGGTTAGGTTTTCGATGATTTTCACTGTGGTATTCATACCCACATCGGCAATCAATAACTGTTCTTCTAACTCTTCGAACAGGTCATCATCGATTTTTTTTCCTTTGAATAAACCAAAGAAACCAGCACCGATATTGGCTTTCGTGCGGCTTAAGCTGCGCTTCAAGCGAGTAAAGAAGCTTTCAGTCGGCTTTTCTTGGACTTCTTCTACGGCTGGTTCTTCGATTTGTGCAACTTGTTCTGCTTCTGCTTCTGCTTCTGCTTCTGCTAGTACAGGCTGTTCGATTTCCTCTGCCTGTTCAACCACTTCTGACTCAGCTTGAACATCAGATTCAATGATCTCTTGTTCTACTTCAGGTTGCTGCTCTTGCTTTGCTTCATTCTGAGTTTGTGTGCTTTGTTCTTCTTCACCAAAGCCAAGCCACGATAATAATCCGCGCTTCTTTTTTTCCGCCATCAGAGGGGTTTCCTAAATCTACTTATTAACTGTATCGACTCAATGCAATTCCACTCTTTACTGGTAGCATAAAGCGAATAGCAAAGAAAAATGACAAAGCAGTGAAAACTTTACGTTTAGCTTGCTACACTTTGTCATTGCAAATTTATTTAATACTCGAACCAAATTAAATTGGGCTCGGTATAGTATCACTTTATTAGCGGTCAAAAAATCTATGGTAAGACGTCGCCAGCAAAACACATCACAAAAAAAGCCATCCGGTGGCTTTGTTCGAATCATTAGTGGCTCATGGAGAGGCAGAAAACTGCCTGTACATGATCTAGAAGGTCTACGCCCTACAATAGATAGAGTAAAAGAAACCTTATTTAACTGGTTAGCTCAAGATATCCCAAACTCCACTTGCTTAGACGTATTTTCAGGCTCTGGCGGGCTTGGATTTGAAGCAGCATCGCGCCAAGCACAGATGGTGACTTTGTTAGAAATGAACCAAAAAGCGGCTAAGCAATTAGAAGCGAATGCCAAAGAGCTAAAAGCGGACAACATTAAGGTCGTCAATACCGATGCACTATCGTATTTGCGTCAACCCGGCACACCGTTTGACGTGGTGTTCATTGACCCACCATTTCGTAAAGGCTTGCTTGCAGAGACCGTCGTTCTACTTGAAAATAATGGCTGGCTAGCGGAAAACGCTATTATCTATATTGAAACCGAAAAAGAACTACAGCTTGAAGGTATGCCAGAAAACTGGGATTTGTACCGAGACAAAACAACAGGTCAATCGAGCTACCGACTATTTGAAAGGACTACTGAATGAAAATAATGCTGATGCTAGCAAAGGCGTCGATTGCCTTTGTGTGGTTTGTGTTGATCGTGAATATTTTCCATCCGTTCCCAGGAAACGCGGCGGTTGCACTTTACATCATGACAGCGTTCTTGCTGTTCATGCACGGTATTCAAATGCTAATTTTCATCGGTGCATTTGGCGATAAGATTTCAATGACCCGCTGGGAAAAGTGGTCGATCTTAATTTTTGGCATTTTCGCTCTTCTCGATATTCGCCGTAAATACATGATGTAGTAAACGATAACTACTAAAAAGGCCGCTCAGATGAGCGGCCTTTTTATTGCAGCATGGTATGCAATTACGCTAAGTAACCTTTCACGCCATCTAGGAACATCTGCGTCGACAGCATCACCAGCAACAAGCCCATCAAACGTTCAATGGCTTTCAGGCCGCGCTCTCCAAGGATTCTTAGGAAGAAACCATTAAACATTAAGATGAAGAAGGTCACGCCCCATGCCAGCAATACCGAAAGCGACAGTTCCACCATGTTATCTGGGTTTTGTGTCGAGAGTAGTATCAACGCTGCAATCACCGAAGGACCCGCAATCATTGGGATCGCCATTGGAACAATAAAAGGTTCCTCGCCCGCAGCTAATCCAGTAATACTGCCTGCGCTTGGGAAAATCATCTTAATCGCAATGATGAACAGGATAATACCACCAGAAATACTGAGCGTTTCTGGCTGAACATGTAGGAAGTTCAGAATGCTTTGCCCTGCAAACAAGAACAATAGCAGAATGATCAGAGCAAAAATCAGCTCACGAATTAGGACAATTCGACGACGTTTAGGATCTATATGTTTAAGAATGGAAAGTACAATTGGCAAGTTACCAAGTGGATCCATGATAAGAAACAGCATGGTCGCTGCGGATAAAATTTCCATGAAGAGGTCTCGAAAAGCTTGAATGCGCGGAGTATAGCAGCCTCATTCTCGCTTTTCGAATTAAGACAAACGTTTCTTAAAAATTTAGTGGCTACAAACGCGTGCTCTGTTGGTCATGATTTTTTCGCCATCCTGAACCACTTTCTCCATTTTGAAGAAAAACGTTAATAGCGAGTCTAAATCTAAGTTGTTCAGCTTACAGGTATGAAATCGCGCGTCAGCACCGTATTCGTTTGCTAGCTCAGATTCTAACTCATGACGAGTCATTGGCTTTTCGCTTAATAAGTTAAGAACATTATGCGCATGAATTTCGGTTGTCATAAACATCTCCCAATAAAGTTAGAAATAGGGAGAATAGCGACTTCAAAAAGAAAGGTTTTGATGCAAAGCAGATTTTAATCAAATCACTACCGAGGCAACAATCAGCGCATGCGCCACAAAGTAGCTGCCCGTCACCCACATGTAAGCACGTTGAATCGGTTTCCGATAACTGTTTAGTGCGCTCGCCAGTGCAGATAGCGATAGTACAATACAGCCCGTTAGACCCACTGCACTGCTCAGTGTCGGTTCAACCAACCACACTTCTCCCGCCGCCCATGTCAGTTGGATAAGCATAATCCCCATGATTACAACTGGGAAAACAACCTTATCGAGTTGCGGTAACAACAAAAAGAAGGCAACGACACTAGCGGCAAGCAACAACGCAAATAACCACCATACAAGTTCCCCGGATAGCTGTAGCCAAAATGCTTTGCTGTACAGTAACTGAGCCAGTAAGAAACACGTGAAATAGAGTGAACGTTTTTTGGATAAAGTATGAAGGGAATCGGCAATAGCTGAAATAAACAAGCCACCAGCAACCCAATAGCTGAGTTCTTGATTCGGAGCTTGAGTCAGAATAATGGCTGCAAGAAGCGCAAAAGTGAAAACCTTGTAGAGAAGAGACTGTGTTTTATGTCCATGCTTCGTTCCTGATATCGCACCGATACCAGATAATGAAACAGCCACCCAACTCCACATACACACACCTTATTACGACAAATCGCCGCCAGTCTAGGCCGACTCACGATGATGTAAAGCAGCAATAATGGAAAGTTCGATCTTGATTACGATTCCATCAAAAACACTCACTTTGGCCGATTTAGGTGCAACTTATTCGCGCCATTACAATTCAAGCCCACCACACGGACTTCTGTCTCTGTAAACCCCAAAAGCAAACGGTTGCCATGCTTAGCTATATAAAATCACCACTTTCATGTGCCAATAGTTCTAAAGCCAATGACATAAACTAAAGTTCACACGGACAAATAAAAACACAAAATAGATATAAAACAATAACTTAATAAAACAATATCGCGTTTAGCTTTCAAATTTCAATATGAGATCATCAAACTGGCCACTGCTGAACTTAATATGATTCCGCTAAAGATACACCAGCTCATAAGTGAGAATAACTATCAAATAGATGTAATGGGGATCATCAAAACAAAAAAAAGAACACCCACACCATATAACTAAACAATAGTAGCTATTAATACATTTTAACATCTATTAACAATATCAATTACACCATAAAAACACACAAAAACAATTACTTAAACATCGCAGAGAGCAAAACAAAAGCACAACGAACATTATTACCGCACATCAAAAAAAGCAATAAAGTCCAAACAAAAACCCATAATCATGAAAGTTTACTGTCAGTTTTAAGCACTTCAAAAGTAATTCTTGATCTAAGCCAATAAGTAGTGCTATTCTTAATCACATAGAGAGCATCAACCAATTTAAGGAGCAGTGTTATGATTTCTTCCTCGCAAAAACAAGGACTTGTAATGATCGCAGTAGTTGTTGGCCTAATGACACTGCCGATGATGTACTAAGCAAGTTTGAATTTATAAATAAAAAGGGACGCATTAGCGTCCCTTTTTAGTGTCCGATTACAAATAGTTATGGAATCGATATGTGTTTGGTTAATACATCCCAATATGCATAGTAAAACCCCGCTGCTGCTAAGGTAATCACAGTCATTAGAAGAATGGCAGCTCGCCATATAAAGCGCCCGCTTCTTGGAGTGAGCTCTTTTTCACAATCATCACACACCAATAGAAACTCTTTCTGATCTTCTAACTGGTAATCTTCTTCGTGAACAATTTTATTGCGAATGGTCGCGATGTAACGAAGCTTAGCAATCACATCATGTGGCAGGCGTTCTTCACAACTGGTGATCAGTTGATGTAAACCTTTCCCTTCGGCGTGATATTGCAGCCTCAATAACTTTTCTATTCGTCGCGTTCTTGTCACGACCTTTTCAATATCTGACATCGCAGCCCTCCTACTATGCCTAATTATTTTAGTAGAGCTTTACCCTATTCTTCTATTTCGCATTCTTGATTTGAGTGTTCACAAGATAATTTGTTTCACCACACCATACTAAGCGCTTGATAAACGTGAAGTAAGTCGAAAAAAATCAAACGCTCACCATTAACTTCACGAATAACGGCTTTTCAACACAATGCTTGGCAGCGTGTCACATTAGAATACCAAGAGTTCATCTTTGGAGGTTGTATGCCTAGCTCATTATTTTTCGCAATTCTGGTCCTCACTTTAGTGGCCGGCTGGGTCTTTATTGGCTTTTACCGTAAGCACATGCAAGGCGAGAACGCACCTGAACAAAAAGTGGATGTAACTGTCCTTGATAAACAGTCGATCGACCTACCCGACGCTCAACCTGGTCAAGAAGACCAAGAGTATTGGATTTACGTTCAACGTGGACGTATTGGCCCTAAACGTGAATTCCAAGTCGGCATTCACTACTTTCATGCACTCAATCCTGGCGACAAAGGGACACTCACTTACCAAGGCGACAAATTTCTGCACTTTGCTTTGAAGCGATAAACGTCGCTTCTCTTCCCTACGGTAACAACCAACGCGTTTTTTCTGATTTAGACAACATCCAACTCATCCACAATGCGCCACTCCCACTGATCACTATCCACAGTGGGATCACCCAAGCAGGGTGACCTTGATGCCAACCAAACTCTTTCATTGGCCATAAGAAAATCGGATGCAGCAAATAAATGCCCAAACTGTGCTGACTAATGAAGCCGATCACCTTATTTGCTTGCTGGGAAAGACTCTCTCCATAATATCGGCACACCATGAAAATCATGCTCGCGGCCACTACTGTATTCAATGTCTTGTAAGATAGCCAACGACCTACCGTGTACTGTTCAGCCGTGACGCTAGCTTCCACAACCATGTAAACCGTGGTAGCTAATGCCGTAACACCAAGTAAAACACTCACTGTCAACGCGAGCTTATTCAGTGGGACTTTCTTATACAAGATGTAGCCCAGGGGTAAATAACCGGTGTATAGCCACAATTCATGGCTCCACGGACCATCAATACCTAACAGGAACAAGAGTGTGGTGAATAACCAAATACAGGTAAACGCATAGACTCCGCCATCACCCGTTTTTCTGACCATGATTTGAAGAAAAGGAATAACGAAATACAACGGGATGAAATAATAGAAAAAGCCAAGGTGGTAGTAAGTGTATTGATGATAGCTTTCCAGCAAGACTTGCCAGCTTGTTTCACCGTTGAATCCAGACAAAGACCAGCCTGAAAGGTAGGTATAAAACAAAGACCACACCACAAACGGCACTAACACTTTACCTAAGCGACGTTTTACATAGTATTTAGCATCAAATGGCCGTTGATCGCTAAGCATCAGAGCACCAGTGATCAATATAAAGACAGGTACCGCCCAACGGCTGATGCTATTGATACCAACGGCCGTAAACCACTGGTCAAAAGGGATCGAGTTCAGCTCATGGCGATAAGGCGCTAATACATGAATGGCAATCACGGCAACCGCAGCAACACACCTTGCTAGATCGAAAAATAATACCCGTTGCTTCATGTAACCACCTGATTAATTTCTAATCTTCACACTATAGCAACAAAAAAGCTGACCGGTATTAATACCAAGTCAGCTTAGTGTCAAAGCTAAACATACTTCAAAAAACTTATGCGGTCGTCGCTTGAGGCACCTTAGGTAACTTCAGTGAAATGACGGTTGTCAAAGCCAAGAAAGCAAACGACACCCACAAGCAAGCGGCGAGTCCCGCGACTTGGAATATCCACCCAGACAAAATCGTCCCTATCAAACGACCCATGGCGTTCGCCATATAGTAGAAGCCAACGTCCAGAGACACGCCATCACCCTTGGCATAACTAACAATCAAATAAGAATGTAGGGATGAGTTGACCGCGAAAATAGCCCCAAACACCATTAACCCGCCGATGATGACAATCTCAGGCTGCCAACCAATTTGCACTGCATATGCGATTCCGGCTGTCACAATAGCCAATGCTCCCGCCCACACCAAAGCGGCATGACCATCCGGCACTTTCCCCTGAGCCTTACCAGTAATTTTGGGCGCAATCCCTTGAACAAAGCCATACGCGATCGTCCACGCTGCCAAAAATCCGCCAACCCATGCATGCTCCCAGCCGAAAACACTGCCAAGGTAAATAGGTAACGCAATTACAAACCACACGTCACGAGCACCAAACAAAAACATACGCGCTGCCGACAAAATATTGATCGACTCAGATTTCGAAAAGATATGTTTAAACTTCGGCTTAGTTTTCGCTTTGCCCATATCCGCTTCAAGGCTCAAGACACTGCCAATGAAGACCAGCGTAAGCACTGCTGCCATCGCTAATACTGCAAACTTAAACCCTATCGTTGACAACAGTAAGCCACCAATAAAGAAACCCGCCCCTTTCAGTGCATTTTTAGATCCTGTAAGAATCGCGATCCATTTATACAACGCGCCTTGTTGTTCATCAGGGACTAGAGTTTTGATTGAACTTTTGGCGCTCATTTTATTGAGGTCTTTAGCAATGCCAGACAAAGCTTGCGCAGCCATTACCCAAGGAATGGTTAACATTGCACCCGGTACAGCTAACATACTAAGCGCGATGATTTGCATCCCTAAACCAAGGTTCATTGTTTTGTTCAACCCTAGGCGAGCTCCCAGCCAGCCTCCAATAAGGTTGGTCACGACCCCAAAGAATTCGTAGAACAAAAATAGAGACGCGATCTCTAGTGTGCTGTAGCCAAGATCATGAAAATACAACACCACCAGCATTCGAAGCGCACCGTCTGTGATGGTGAAGTTCCAATAATTGAATGTCACCAACATGTATTGGCGAACACTTTTACTTAAGTTAGAAAACATAATCATTACTCTACGATTGAAACAAAAAGAGCTTTTGGTCTATAGGGTTCCAAAAGCTCTTTTACTCAACATCGGCCAGTTTTACGACTGAGCCACTTGCTGAATGTATTCAACTTGAACCGATTTGGTAAACGCGCCAGGACGAAGTGCTTGGACGTCTTTTACGATTTTTTCCAATGGCCAATTTTTTTCAAGGAGAAGGTGCGCGGCGAGTAACCCTGTACGGCCAGAACCGCCCATACAATGCATCGCGACTTTACCGCCGTTATCCACTACTGCATGTAGTGCAGAGCTCGCGGCTTGCCATTTCCCAGCAAAGTCGCTCCCCGGAGCGCGGTCGTCTTCAATCTCAATCTGGAACCATTGCATACCGAGAGCTTGAGTTTTTTCGCCCAATGCAGACACGGATTTACTTGCTAGTTCCGTATCGTCTAGCGCAGTCACAATCGCTTCTACGCCTTGCGCTTTAAGCTGAGCCAAAGATGCATCCAAATCCGCTTCTTTAGTGCCAGGGCATGGCGTTAACACTAATGCGCCAGCATCCAAATCCAGTTGCCATGTTGGGTGAGTAAGAGTCTGTGTCATCGTATTATCCTTAAGCTAATCCAACAGTACGTACAAGCTCGGCAGTACGAGTGGCATAACCCATTTCATTATCGTACCAAGCGTAGATCTTCACCATGCGAGAGCCAACAACCATCGTCGATTGCGCATCGACAATTGTCGAACGCTGATCGCCACGATAATCAATCGACACCAATGGACGCGCTTCAAAGCCAAGAATCCCTTGCAGTTCGTTTTCTGATGCTTCTTTTAGTAGTGCATTCACTTCTTCTGCTGTGGTATCACGCTTCACATCAAAGATGATGTCGGTCAGCGAAGCGTTCGCTAATGGAACACGAACCGCGTGACCATTAATCTTGTCTTTTAACTCAGGAAAGATTTCAACGATGGCTTTTGCTGAACCGGTTGTCGTCGGGATTAAGCTCATGCCGCATGCACGCGCACGACGTAAATCTTTATGAGGCGCATCTAAAATCGTTTGAGTGTTGGTCAAATCGTGAATTGTAGTAAAAGAAGATTGCTCAATTCCTAGCTTCTCATGAATAACTTTTACAACCGGGGCAATACAGTTTGTGGTGCAAGACGCCGCGGTGACAATTTTATGGATTGCCGGGTCAAAGATATTGTCGTTAACACCAACAACGATGTTTGCGATCCCTTCTTCTTTCACCGGAGCAGATACCACAACACGTTTCACGCCTTGCTCTAGGTATTTATTGAGAAACTCGCTCTTACGATGTACGCCTGTCGCTTCAATCACCACATCACATTCAGACCAATCAACCGCATCGATGTCTCGCTCTTGCGTAGTGTTAATGCGCTGCTCACCAATGATGATGTCGCTACCGTCATGGGATACACCGTGTTTCCACGTCCCTTGTACAGAATCGAACTCCAGTAGGTGGGCCAATGTCTCTGTATTGCCTGCCACATCATTGATGAGTACAAATTCTAGCTCTGGCCAATCAAAGGCTGCACGTAATGCTAAACGTCCAATACGACCAAATCCGTTAATGCCTACTTTTACTGTCATAATTCAATCTCTAATTAGTTATTGGCAACACACAGGTCGGTTGGTCATTTCGGCCAATCGTTCCATGTCTGCTAGGTATTCCGTTTTCAAACAATTGGATGCCACTAAATCGTCAATTAATTTATTCATCCAACCTGGAAGATCATCAGCTAAGCGATAAAACACCCACTGACCTTGTCGAACATCCACCACAATGCCAGCAGCTCGCAATTGGGCTAAGTGACGTGATATTTTTGGCTGACTTTCTTGCAACGCTTGCGTGAGTTCTCCCACGGACAAACATTCTTGACGCACGATCAACATGACGCATCGCACTCGCGTTTCATCGGAAAGTAATTTAAAAAATTGATGTGGTAGCATTTAACATACTCATATATGGATATGCGTATATGCTAAAATAAAAAAAGCACACGTCAATACGTGTGCTTCATCTGTCATAAAACTTTCATAAATGATTTATGGAGCGCTGCCCATGCTTTGGCTCCAGCGTTGCGCTTCAATCAATTCGTAACGCACATCTTCAACTCGTAAACCCAATTGATGACAGCGAGTCTCGATCCCCTGCCAGTCGGCGAGTTCAAAACTTTCTTCTAATGCCAGCAGGATTCCATATGGCCCTTCACGACGGAGCAACGCGACTTTGATCATCTTAGACAAAGGCAATTGTTCAACTAGAGAGTCGAGTGAAAGATCGAGTAAAGCATCCAAAATAGAGAACAAACCAATCATAAACGCTTGTTCTGAATGACTTTTAAAAGGATGGTAGCGCGACATTAATTGGCAAAACTGAGCTCGCTGCAACGATAAGTTATATAGCTCTTTCGGCTTTTTATCGGAGACATACGATGCCACCGCCAATGACACAAACATTTTGAGCTTGTCTTGCCCTAGATACACTAAGGCTTGACGAAAAGACGAGATGGTCACTTCTAACCGTGGAGACATGCTATTCACAAAACGCAGCAGCTTATAAGACAGCGCGACATCTTTCGCGACCACATCTTCAATACGCTTAAAATCGACATCGGGCTTACAAACCTCTTGAAAGAGCTCCATGGCGATGACTTGTTCTGGGCTGATGTATTTGGTTTTGACGATTTCAGGTTTGCTAAAAAAGTACCCTTGGAAGAACTTAAAACCCGCTTCCTTAGCCTGCTCGAACTCTGCTTCTGTTTCGACGCGTTCAGCTAAAAACTGGTATTTCTTACCTTGGTGCCGCTTCACCAACTCGCAAGCGGGCTCTAAACCCATTTGCATGATATCCAGCTTTACAATATGCACGTACTGAAGGAATCGTTCCCATTCCGGGGTAAAGGTAAAATCGTCTAATGCGATCATGTAGCCTTGCTGGTAAAGGTCTCGCACCGCTTCCAACAGTTCATCAGTTGGCTGACACGTTTCCAACACTTCCACCACCACTTTATCTTTTGGCAAGCTTAACGGTAAGCGGCGAATAAGACTTGGGTAAGGAAAGTTAATAAAACAGCGAGAAGATGGGATCGAAGGGTTAGTTCCGATCGCCAAAAAATTTTCAACAATAAGCCGGTACGTTGCTCGATTGGAATCGATGTGTGCTGGATAGGCATTGCTCTCCCCATCCCGGAAAAGCAATTCATAGCCCAAGGTGTGCTTTTTCCGGTTGAAGATAGGTTGACGAGCAACGTATGTGGTAGTCATGAATGCAGGACTCTATTTTATAAATTATATTTTTTATTAAGCTTTGGCTGCTGCCAATAAGGCACCACACCCCATGAACATTCCACCAAATACTTTATTAATTTTACCCATGACTTTGTCTGAGCGAATATAACGACCCATTTGCGAAGCCAATGAGGTGTACCCTAACATAACGATACCATCAATAATGACTGTGGTAATCCCCAGAACCAAAAGTTGTGGCAATTGTGGCTGCGTTGGATCTAAAAACTGTGGGAACAAGGCCACCAAAAAGACAATTGACTTAGGATTCGTTAAATTTATAAGCACTGCATTGCGCATTAACGACCAACTCGATAGTCCTTCTCCGCTTTGCTGAGCAACTAAACTCGAGCGATCGCGCCACTTCTGAATGCCTAGCCAAACCAGGTAAACCACACCTACCCATTTTATGATGGTAAACGCGAGCGCTGATTGAGCAACTAACGCCCCTATCCCGGCGCCAACTAATGCGATATGAAAAATAAGACCAATTTGCAGCCCTGCTATCGACGCTAACGACTTTCGAGTTCCATAACTCAAACCATTACTGATCGAATTCACTGTGCCCGATCCCGGCGCCAAACTAAATACAATCGCAGTCACGACATACGCTAACCAAACATGAGTATCCATTGCAATTCCTTGCTAGTTCTTTAATCTAACGATCATTAATCGGTTTTAAGCTCTAACCAGTTTCGTACTTTTAGGTAGTCCAAACATGGCTAATTCTAGCTCCATCAATCTCACTTATACGCAAGAGCCCAATTTCGAGCAAGCGATAAAGCACTCAATTGCCGAGCTCTGGCAACAGAGAGATGAAGGGTATATTACATCATCCGGTAAAAAGAAGTTATTCTGGTGTAAGCTCACCCATCCAAGCCATACTAAGTCAGTCATGGTGGTCAACGGTCGCATTGAATCTTGCTGGAAATACCAAGAGTTATTCTACGACCTGTATCAACAAGGGTACGACGTGTATTCCTATGATCACCAAGGTCAGGGAATGTCTGAGCGCCTGGTCAAGGACTCCGATATCGGCCATGTGAACGAATTTGATGATTACGTTCAGGACATGGCGCAAATGGTAAAACATTTTCAATTCTCGGCTTCAAAGCCTTGTTTCCTGCTTGCTCATTCAATGGGCGGCACCATCGCGACTCGCTATTTACAAACTCACCCTGAGCATCCGTTCAAGAAAGTCGCACTCAGTGCGCCTATGTACGGGGTGAATGTCGAATGGTACCTAGAGCCCATCGCGCCTGTACTTAGTCAAATTCTGACTGCGATTTATCCAAAACCAACGTATGCGCCCGGACAGCAAGCCTATTTCCCGAAGCCATTTGAAGATAACCCACTGAGCCAAAGCCAAGTACGTTATGAATGGTTCAGAAAGCTCTACGAAGACAGCCCTAAGCTCAAAGTTGGTGGAGCCAGTACACAATGGGTATGGCAAGGGCTTATCGCGGCTAAGCAATGCATCTTGCTGACTCGCCAAATCAAAATTCCCTTATTACTCGTTCAAGCGGGTGGAGATCGGATTGTAAGCAATCAAGCGCAAGTCCGTTTTATTAAGAAACTTGCGAAAACCAATCCACACTGTTTGTTTGAAAGCGTTGAAGGCGCTCAACATGAAGTGTTATTCGAAAAAGACCAATACAGGAACCAAAGCCTAGACGCTATTTTCCACTTCTTCGATAAAGAGGAAAAAAACTAGAGTAGCTTTACCCTCTTTTACTCACACGATTTCGCATACAATTTGTTCGTCCATTTGAGGCAACGTTTAGACATCACGCAATGAGGGCTACATGACCAAATCAGCATTAAACAAAGATACTATTAAAATTGTCGCATCCGATCTTGACGGTACGCTACTGGCGCCAAACCACCAGCTCAGTGCATTTACCAGACAGACTCTGACTGAGCTTCATCAACAAGGTTTTACATTTATCTTTGCTACTGGTCGCCACCATGTAGACGTCGCTGGCATCCGTGAGTTGACTGGTATCCCGGCTTACATGATCACCTCTAATGGGGCTCGTGTGCATGATCAAAACGACAAGTTAATGTACGCAAAAAATGTACCTTCAACGCTGGTCCAAGACGTCATCGATGTACTTAAGCAAGATCCCGAAATTTTTGTGCACCTGTACCAAGATGATTTATGGCTGCTAGATAAAGAAGACAAAGTGCTGAAAGATTTCCACAAAGAGTCTGGCTTCACCTACAACGTATTCAACATCGACCAAGCTCCGACCGAAGGCATTGCTAAGATCTTCTTCACGCACCCCAACATGGACCATGAGCATTTGGTTCAGTTTGAAGACAAATTGAATGAGAAGTTTGGTGACAAGTTGAATGTCGCTTTCTCAACGCCGTGGTGCCTGGAAGTGATGGCCGCTGAAGTGTCTAAAGGCGACGCACTCCAAGCCGTCGCGCAAGCTGAAGGGCTAACATTAGAAAACTGCATCGCGTTTGGCGATGGGATGAACGATGTAGAAATGCTGGAAATGGCTGGCAAAGGGTTAGTCATGGGCACTTCTCATGAAAAAGTCATGAAGGCGCTGCCAAACAATGAAGTTATCGGCAGTAACGCCGATGACGCTGTAGCTCACTACTTACAACAGCACCTACTCTAACCTACATGTAATACGTCATCAGGCTAACTTGATGCCTGATGACATTATATGGAAACCCTATAGTTTTTCTTTCCTTAAGATCGCTTCCCACTCCAGCTCTGAAACTGGCATGATCGACAACCGATTACCGCGTTTCACCAACGGCATGTTTTCCAATTCGGGCATGGCCTTCATGGTCGCTAACGGAATAATACGCTCAGTCTTCCGCACAAACTCGACATCCACCATGATCCAACGCGGATTATCCGGATCCGCTTTAGGGTCGAAATAGTCACTTTCAGGGTCAAACTGAAAATGGTCGGGGTACGCTTCTCGAGTCACTTTAGCAATCCCAGCGACACCAACCTTCTTGCATGAAGAGTGATAAATCATCACTAAATCCCCAACTTTCACTTCATCACGCATCATGTTTCTAGCTTGATAGTTGCGTACTCCCTCCCAACAAGAGGTGTTTTGTGTCCGCAGTGTGTTAATTGAGAAAGTGTCAGGTTCAGTTTTAAATAACCAATATGCCATAATAAATCCAAATTACGTTGTCTCCGAGGAAGATATAGCATGAAGGCACTTAAAAACCCAGTCACTTGGCTGGCACTTCTCGCTCTACAAGGCTGTACCAATACCGAATCGTTACCACCCCAACAAGATGCAACACCGGTCGCAAGCCTAGATCAGCCAAAAAGCATCCAACCCCAGACTTTCGTTGTTCGTGGGCAAGCTGTTGTAGGACACGAGACGCGAACTTTCACACCGTGCGGTAGCCAACAACAATTCTGGCTCGATATGCCTTCAGAGATCACTCAACAAGCACTGCAGTTATCACGCAAGCCTTATGAACCTATGTATGGTGAGTTCATTGGTTACTTAGCAGAGCCAAGCCAAACGGGTTACAACGCCGATTACGCCGCGCGATTTATTGTTAAACAGGTCAACCTACTGACAGCAGAAAACCCGAATCGCTGCGCTCAACCTGTCCGCTCGACTCGTGCTTTTGGCACCGAACCGTTTTGGTCAGCCAGTTTTCAAAAAGACCAAGTTGAGTTCTCGAAAATGGGCGAAGATAAACGCCTCTTCAGCATAGAGAAAAGCCAAACTAGTAGTAGTGAACGTAGCTACCAGTTCAGTGATGGCGAACTCAAACTTGAGCAACAAGCTTGCAGCGACAACATGAGTGATTCTCTGTATGGTTGGCAAGCACACTTTACTCAAGGCGAAGCTGAGTACCAAGGCTGTGCAACACTCGCCAACCAAGACCCAACCATAGAGTGGTCAGGGCTGTACTTTGCCCAATCGACTGAAAATGTAGGATTCTCCGTCGAGCTATCACTTAATGCAGACCACAGCGCGACCACCACTTACCGCTACCAAAGTGAAGACTTGCCTACCGTTGAGAAAGGCTTTTGGCAGCAACTGAATAACGATCAAATACAAGTCGTGATGACCCGCCACCAGCAACAATACTTAGTGTCGGAGCGTATTTTTACTCGTGACGGTTATCAACTAACCGCTGATAAAGAGAAAGTGGGGAATGTCGTCTACCCAATTGCTAATGGTGGCCTGACATTATTCAAAGCAAAAAACGACCAAGCAAACCACTCCCAGCGAGAGCCCACTACTCACAACGTTAAATTAACCGCTCAGCAAGTCGCTTCTAGTGATCAATTTGATCAGAAAGTAGATGACGCAATTCGCCACTACTTCGATATTCATCAGACTTCGCCTGACGATACTCAATATCGTTGGCTAACCTATGACTTAAACGGTGATGGAAACGATGAGCTACTTGCCCAACTAGACTGGTGCGGAACCGGCGGTTGTACACTGCTGATATTTGAAAACCATCAAAACCAATGGCGGTTCAATAGCCGAATTACCCAAGTAAAAGGCAGCATTACCCTCGGGAATAAGCAACAACATGGCTGGCAAGATCTACTATTCAATATCAGCGGTGGTGGCGCTGTACCAGCTCAACACAAGCTATCGTACGATGGAGTCAGCTATCCGCTCAATCCAAGCGTCGCGCCGCTGGCACAACAACAAGACAACAGCCAAGTCGCATTATTTAGCGATGGTGTTTCACCACGCCAAAGCGGAGTGCGCCTGTAAATGTCTCATGCAACGCCTTGTCCTCAATGTGGCTTTCAGTTCCAGTGTATTTGCGACCATATCCCCTGCATTGATAGCAAAGTGGAAATAGCCTTACTGACTAACAGTAATGAACTGACTCGCGATACCAATACTGGAAAGTTGTTAACCCAGACACTGACAGAATGTCGCGTATATGAGTGGCAGCGAACGGCACCACCACAAGCGCTGCTGGATAAAATTGCCCAGCCAAACACTCAGGCTTATGTGGTTTATCCGAGTGAAGATAGCCTCTCTATTGCGGAAGCCATGCATCATTCAGAGACACAGAATACGCGTCACCCGCTATTTATTATCTTAGATGGCACATGGCAAGAGGCGAAAAAAATGCTCAATAAAAGCCCGTGGTTACAAGCATTACCCAGCGTTAAGTTACACACTGAGCAGCCTTCCGAGTATCAGTTAAGGCGTAATCAAGACTTAGGACATTTGTGTACCTGTGAAGTGGGCAGCCTACTGCTTCAAGAAGCTGGCCAGTTCGCTCAATCAAAACAGCTCGATGAATACTTCCTCCATTACATGCAAGTATTTAAAGCTGATAAGAGTGGGCATGCGCTAGCCAAATGAGCTGGATGAGCCAATTCAATCGGCTCATTTAGGCGGAACCTATGGGCAATATTAAATGGTTTCACGTGAAACTAATGGTTTGAAATATCGAGATTTACCTCGATGCTCGCTCGTCTTTTCGAGCTAGAAAATACGTTGCGGTTGGCCGAAGTAGTAACCTTGCAAATAGTCGACCCCCATATCTTCAGCTATCTGACAAATTTCTTGGTTATGGACAAACTCAGCAACGGTTTTGGCATTGAGGATCTGGCATAAGCTAACTAGCTGTTGGGCAATCTTTCTTTGTTTTACATCTTGGTCGATATTTTTAATCAGGCTGCCATCAAGCTTAATCACTTGTGGTTCAAGCTTAATGATTTCATCGATATTTGAATAACCCGATCCAAAGTCATCAACAACGATACTCACACCTAACTCTCTAAAGTGGTTACACACTTCAATCATGCGGCCATAGTCTTTGATTTGCTCTGTTTCGAGAACTTCCAACCCAATCCGTTGAGGGTGACTGATTTTCTTTATCGAAGCTTCGAGATGCTGCAGGGTTTTCTCATTAATTAAATCTTGAGGAGACAAATTTATCGAGAACGAATCTGTGGTTTGACTCATGTAGTCAAACGTACGCGAAATCATCTGGCGGCTTAAACGCGTGTAGAGGTGTGTGCCTTCTATGATAGGGAGGAATTTTCCTGGCGGGATAATCATCCCGTCCTCTTCAATACGAACTAAACACTCTAAGCTTTCCACTTCATGTGAGCCTGCTGCTACGATCGGTTGTGCACACGCAACGACATTTTGGTGTAGTACCGCTCGGCTAACGCACGACAGCCAACCCAATTGCTCTTGTCGATTTTGATCCAGCTTCTTCAGAGTACGGGCATTCGCTAGGTGTTTATTATGGCTAACAGCGTAGCGACGCGCTTCTATGGATTTCAGTAACAAGTCATCAATCGATTCATTCGGGAAATCGCAACGACTGACTAAACCACCACACACAGATACTGAAAGGTAATCGATATCTGGCAAACCTAGCGGTTCAAAGTTTACATGTTCAATTTGATCAGCAAATTGCGAGAACAACTGGTGAATGTAAGCATCACTTGCAGAAGTCTTAAAGACTATCGCCCACTCCCCCACGCCAATGCTATATAGCTGGCAACCTTCGATAAAATGGTTCAACAAGATGACTTGAAAATACTCGCTTAAATCCTTGAGCAACTTGTCGCCAACAGGATAGCCATATTTCTCATTAATCTGACCGAAGTTGGTCACTTTTAAAGTCAGCAAGTGGCTCGCCGAACTCATCTTTACAAGCTTTTCACGTAAGACACTGCGATTGGGTAAGCCTGTACGGCGATCGATACGATAACTGGCCGTCAAGTCATTAGCCTGCTGCTGGATCTTGTTGACCATACTTTGATTGACGTCATCCACATCTAACAGAGCATTTCGAATCAGAGAAAACAACGGCGTGATGGTATTAATTTTAGGGCGAGCTAACTGCGGGGTATTGGCCGTTACTTCACCTTCCCTAAGGGCAAGATACGTAAGGCTATGGTGTAAAATTCGCTGCTGACCATTATCAAAGTACAGCTCTCCCATACAGTAAACACCATAGCAATTGGCGAGCTCTTGAATGATCTCTACTTCTTGATTGTCTTCAATGAAATCAATACGCGAAGTACAGTTATAGACAAAGAAGTGCTCCGGTGCCGAAGGCGCCATTTGCTGCATGCCTAACCGCAGTTGCTCCAGTGTTAATGAAGGATGGTCATAGCAAAACCGGACTTCATCACCAGTGTTAAAGCGACCGTTGAACTCGATCGAACTTTCGCCATGCAGTATCAAAGGTAAGAAAATGTTTTGCTCTTTGGGTTCCCCTACCATCAATGGGAAGTTTGGCAACTGCTCCATAGGCACATTGCCACCATCGGCTAAGTAGCGATCGTAGACTTCTTTTACTGGTGTATTATCAAGAGAATGGATGGTGTGCCCATCAGCCGAAGTGACTCGGAAGGTTTTACCAATGGGATTCCATTCGGTGTAATGCCCAGTCCAAACCGATAACTCATCACTAATAAGACTCACTGCCACACAGGCATTTTCGACACATTGGCCATTTAACATGACCCAACGTCCGTGGTCGGTTATGGTCGATGCGCCACCTGCAATCGGAATATCAAACTCTGACTGATTAAACGCCGAGAACAAATCGACTTTGTCGACACTCATTCGGTCTGCAAAACAGATAATAGATTGCGTCGCCTCTGAGCAATCCAGTTGACGATATAGCTCAACGCTGTCTTGTGTAAGATCTTGCGAGTAATGCACGATAGCGGAAGAAAGCGATACAGATTGGAATTGAGTGATGACTAGATATAAGCCTTGATGCTTAATTTCACCTTGGCAGATAAAATGATTCGCACTACTGCCAATGACTACTGCATAAGGAAAATGTGATTGAATTGCATGGCTAGCTCGTTCCACTTGCTGAGTCGAATACGAAGAAAACAGCTGAATAAGTAACCGTTCATGAGCATGAAAAGCAACCTTATTTAACTCTATTTCGAGCTGGTCGAAATCTTGTATCAATATGGAAAGAGACTGCATATTCGCATTAATTGCTAGGGCTAATGGTAATATATATTGCTCGCAATTTATCCACTTTGCACGGATAAGCCTTTCGGATTTACAAAATATGTGAGCTCATCGCGAGCCAATATGCAGCCAATTCAGTATCAGCTATTAGTACAAGCGTGTTGGCTTACCTAAGTGGTAGCCTTGCAGGTAATCCACGCCCATCTGTTCAACAATACTGCACACTTCTTGGTTATGAACAAATTCAGCGATAGTTTTAGCGTTAAACACCTGACACAGCTGCACTAACTGAGACGCGATCTTACGCTGCTTAAGGTCTTGATCCACATTACGGATCAAGCTGCCATCAAGCTTAATGATCTGTGGTTCCAGCTTAATGATTTCATCAATGTTGGAATAACCCGAACCAAAGTCATCCACAATGATGCGAGCGCCCAATGAACGAAAGTGGTTACACACTTCTATCATGCGCCCGTAATCTTTAATTTGCTCAGACTCAAGTACTTCTAAGCCAAGCCGGCTTGGGTCATTCAACTTACTTATCGAAGACTCTAAGATTTCTAAAGTGCGATCGCTCAGCAGATCTTGTGGCGATAAGTTAATTGAAAAAGCACCTTGTTTATCCGCCATGTAGTCCAAGGTATTCTTAATCATATGGCGACTAAGGCGCGTATATAAGTGCGTGTCTTCAATAATAGGTAAGAACTGCCCCGGTGAAATAATCGAGCCATCCTCCTCCAAGATACGCACTAAACACTCTTGTGATACCAACTCATGGGTATGAGAAGCCACGATCGGCTGACTATAAGCAATGATTTTTTGATCCAAAATCGCTCGGCTGACGCAACTGAGCCAACCTAGTTGTTCTTTGCGGTCTTCTTCACTCACTTGAATGTCTTTCGCATTGGTAATGTGAGTGTTATTTCTCACCCCATAGCGACGCGCTTCAATGGCTTTAAGCAACAAGTCATCACCGCTGTCATCCATGAAGTCACAGCGGCTGGCTAGCCCGCCACATAGGGAAACCGACAGGTAATCCACATCTGATAGCCCATACGGCTCAAAATTAATGTGCTCAATGGCATCAGCAAAACGGACAAACTGCTGCTTAATAAATTCGCTGTCAGTGCTGGCGGTAAAAATGATCGCCCACTCGCCCACGCCAATACTGTATAAACCAATCGAGGCATGGCTGCCTAAACGCATGTCTAAACGTCCTTGGAAATGAGTCGACAAATCCATTAGCAGTTGATCACCTACCTGATAACCGTATTTCTCATTGACCTGATTAAAATTGGTTAGCTTTAAAGTTAATAGGTGCTCACGAGCATTAATTTTGGTCAGACGCTCTTTCAGCGCAATACGGTTGGGTAACCCAGTACGGGTATCGTAGCGGTAACTGTCCGTCAGTTTTTGCGCCTGTTTATGCAGCTTATGCTCCATTTCCGCATTCATGGTATCTAAGTCGACGATCGCATTGCGTACTAAGTTTAACAGCGGTGAAACGGTCAATTCGGTATTGAGTTGTAAGCGATTGAACTCAGGCAGCTCATGCGACTCTCGAAGCGCTAAATAGGTCAAGCTGTGGTGCAAGATCTCTTGTTTATTGCCTTGAAGAGATAACTCCCCCATGCAATACACCCCAGCGGTATTGGTGACACCTTCAAAAGGTTTAAGCTCAGTGCTGCCATCGAGAAAATCCAAACGCGACGCACAGTTATAAATCATGACTGACTCAGGCTGGCGCATCGTCAATAGTTCAGCACCATGACGAACTTTTTCAACGGTTAACGATGGGTGGCTGTAGCAAAATTGCGTTTCTTCCCCCACCTGCCACTCTTTATCAAATTCAATACTGCCATCAGGCAGGATATTGAGCGCTGTCGACACCCCTTTCTTGATGCCCGACTCACGATACAGCGGGAAGTTTTTAAGCTGTTCGAAAGGTAAGTCCTGTCCATCCGCTAAGTAATGTTTGAAGACTTCATAAGCCGGAGTGTTATTCAGCGAATATAGGCGTTTACCTACTGCATGCGTCACGCGGTGCTTCATCCCAATAGGGTTCCACTCCGAGTACGCACCCGTCCATACTTTCAAATTAGGATTATGTAATGCAACCGCCACGCACGCTTGCTCATAGGTGTTTTCATTGAGCATCACCCAACAACCGTGTTTGTTGGACTTACATAAGCCGCCAGCGACAGGTAGCAGGTTAGCCAAGTGGTCAAAGGCTGAATAAATTGGGTAATCACGCCCATCCACTTGAGCGCTAAAACTAATCACCGCTTTACTGTCTTGGGTTAGGCAAAGTGCATCCACCAGCGCATGGCTATCTAATTCTGGTTGATGACTGAATTCTTGAGCCGCAGCCGTGATCTCACTTTCGCAAAACTCGCTGATCACCACTAAGGTTCCAGAGGCTTCCAATTGGTTATCACGAATAAGATGAGTGGCGCTTTGACCGATAACGGTAACATTGGGGAGGTTTACAAGCAGGAGATGAGCAAAGCGCTGCGCTATTTCAGCTGGCTGAGTCGAAAACAACTGGACTAAATAGTTGTGGTCACGATTCCAATCACGTGCAGTCAATTGAGACGCGAGAAGTTCTTCAGTATGAGCCAAAAATGTGGAGGTTTGCATGCTTAACCTTGTATAACAGAATTACTGACGCTCCGGCTTCCACACTTTTGTTATTTTATGCTTTCAAGTGGGTAAGCCAAAAGAATGTTACTAACTAACATTCCCTTTAACTGTACCAATTCATATCTCCAAATGCGACTTATTACAATAAATGTAACAACTCCGGTAATCGGTGAATTTCAATATCCGGAACCGTTGTCGCTTTAGCATGTTGCTGCAAGTTCAATTTTCCATCATTAAACCAACATGCTTGAAAACCATTGCGCTTAGCCCCTTGTACATCAGTGACTAAATGATCGCCGACATGCAAAATAGCATCGCCCGGTAACCCTAATTGTTGCTTAGCTTTCAAGAACATATCAGGGTATGGCTTAGCTCTACCATCAGGCCCTGCTTTCAAGATTGATTGAAAGTAACAAGCTAAACCGATACGGTGCGGATCGACATTACCATTGGTAATCGCAATTAAGGGCATTGCCAGACTCAACTGTTCTAGCACTTGGTGAGTTTCTTGAGGGATGTCGATTTGATTTCTCAAAACGAGTACTTGTCCAATACCGTCATCAGCGGCTTGTTGTGCTTGAATCTCGCTATAACCCAATTGCATCAGACCGTGCTTGATCTGAGTATGGCGCCACAGTGTGACATCATGTTTGAGGAATGGCTGCTGCTCTAAAACTTGTTGTTTCACCTGTTGCCAAGAATCAAAGCTCATCGATGCCGATATAGGGTGAGCCCGATGAAACCATTTAACCATTTCACGTTCAACGCGAGCGATCACCGGCCAGTTATCGTAAAGCGTATCATCCAAATCGAAAGTCATGGCTTTGATTGGTTGCGGGCTACGGTAAAACTTCATAAAGGATTCTACTCTTTGTCGGATTTCTTACGCGCTCTAGGGTGAGCTTGGTCGTAAGCTTGCGCTAAATGTTGAAAATCTAAATGGGTATACACTTGAGTTGTTGAAATATTCTCGTGTCCCATTAACTCTTGCACGGCACGCAGATTTTGGCTGGACTCCAACATATGAGTCGCAAATGAGTGTCGGAGTTTGTGCGGGCTGATATGACTCGCGACCGCCTGCTTCTTTCCCCACTCTTCCATGCGTTTTTGCACACTGCGATGAGAAATGCGCGTGCCAAGTTTAGAGACAAACAGTGCTACTTCGTCTGGGTGCGCTAGGCTGCTGCGTACTTTAAGCCATTTAGCGACCCATTCTTCAGCTTGACCAGAAAATGGTGCTTTACGCTCCTTGTCCCCTTTACCAATCACTCGAATTTCACCTTGGCTTGCACTAATGTCCTTCACATTGATGCCCACCAGCTCTGCCAATCGCAAGCCAGCGCCATACATGACTTCCATCATTGCGCGATCACGCACAGAAAGTGGATCATCTTCGTTCACTTCGAGTAATTGACCGACTTCATCAACATCAAGGTTTTTGGGTAAAGGTCTTTGCTTACGTGGTGCTGATACGCCTTTGGCTGGGTTAGCACTCATGACGCCACGCAACACTAAAAAGTCAAAGAAGCTACGTAGCGAAGATAAACGTGTCGCAATGCTGCTGGCTTTCATGCCATCACGCATGCCTTTACTCGCCAACTGACGAACCCAAGCTGCGTCCACTTGCCCCCAGTCTTTCAACCCGAGAGACACTAAGTGACTTGCCATGGTTTCAAGCTGTTGACGGTAATTTCTTTGCGTATGAAGACTTAGCCCCTTTTCGCTTCGTAAATATTCATAGAAGCGCTCAAGAGGCTTTTGTAAGCTAGCCGGAAGTGGAGTATTGGGTGCTGGATTCATTTGAGCTCTGCCAAGGTAAAGAATTTGCCAAGTGCGCTACCACAAGAGCCAAATGACGTAAAAACAAAGTATCCATGTACGGTTGAAAATGACCGCCATCTTCACTTGAAAACGCCAACAAGCCTAAAGTGGATTGCTTCACTAACGGCATCACTACATAAGAGCCTAGCTCCGGGCTGTTGCCTTCGCCAAATAAACTCTCACGATCGACTTTACGTAATCGTCCCAAATACGCGTCTTTACCATTCAAATGATTAGTCGAAAAACGCTGCAGGCTTTCTTTATCTAACGAGTAACAACCTGAATTTTGGGAAAGTACCTTAACAAAAGCACGTAGACCTAAATCTTTCGCTTTCACTTCTACTGCCTTCACAACTTGCAAGAAATCATCACATTGTAAGATCTGATCTTGAAGCTCCATAAATTCGTAAAAGGTTTTATCGTTATTGGCCGCTAACGACATCAAGCTGGTAATTTCTTCTTCTAGCTCTTCAATACGTTGACGTTGGCGCTTCAATTGCACCTCCACCAACGACACTGCGCCTTGCTCTTGGTTATTAATCGATAAACGATCAACAAGTTCACTACGCTGCTGGAAGAAATCGGGATTATCACGCAAATACTCAGCAACAACTTCTGCGGTAAGGGCATCTGCTTCTACGTACGACAAAACCATTCCTTTCTGTTTTTCATTAATACTAACAAGACAATTGACCATCGAAGACGTGCGTTGCTGGGCCAGTCATGAATAGCGGTTTTCCAGGACCTTGCCAGCTAATGCTTAAATCACCACCAGGCAAGCTCACCTTAACGTTTTCCGCCAGCAAACCTTGTAGAATGCCAACCGCAACCGCGCCACAGGCGCCGCTACCACAAGCTTGAGTTTCACCCGCACCACGTTCATATACGCGCAAGCGAACTTCATCACGGCTAACAACCTGCATAAACCCAGCATTCACGCGCTCAGGGAAACGCTCATGAGACTCTAACAGCGGCCCAAGCGTGTCTACGTCCGCAGTGTCTACGTCGTCAACGACCGTTACTACATGCGGATTCCCCATGCTTACTGCACCACAGAACAAGGTGTGCTCATCAGTACGCAAGATGTACGTTTTTTCAGACTGCTTAGCCTTGAATGGAATCTTACTTGGCTCGAATTCCGGTACACCCATGTTGACCGTGATTTGGTCGTTGTCTTCAATCTTCAGTACCATTTTGCCTTTTTTCGTACTGACATTGATGCTGTATTTGTTTGTAAGACCTTTCATTCTTACAAAGCGAGCAAAACAACGAGCGCCGTTCCCACATTGTTCAACTTCGCTGCCGTCGGCATTGAAAATACGATAGTGGAAATCGGTTTCGGGATCGTAAGGGGCTTCAACCACTAATAACTGGTCAAAGCCTACGCCTGTATGTCGATCCGCCAAGCGGCGGATCAAATCAGGGGAAAAGAATATGTTTTGAGTAATGCAGTCCACAACCATGAAATCATTACCCAAACCATGCATTTTAGAAAAGTGGAAATGCATAACGCTTCAAATTACTCCGGAAGAATGTTTTCAAGTTCCCACAAGCTCGATAGCTCTTCGCGCTGGCGAACCAAATGAGTTTTGTTGCCATCGACCATCACTTCCGCCGCTCGTGAGCGAGAGTTGTAGTTGGATGACATCGCGAAGCCATAAGCACCAGCAGAACGAACCGCAAGCAAATCACCCTGCTCAAGAACTAGGTCACGATCTTTACCGAGGAAATCACCCGTTTCACAAATTGGGCCCACTAAGTCGTAAGTCACGGCTTCACCCTGACGAGGATTCACAGGCACGATGTCTTGCCACGCTTGATATAGCGCTGGGCGCATTAAGTCATTCATTGCTGCATCAATGATAGCGAAATTCTTATGCTCAGTCGGCTTGAGGAACTCAACTTTCGTCAATAGTACACCAGCGTTCGCAGCAATCGCTCGGCCAGGTTCGAAAATAAGCTCTAGATCAGAGTGATTCTCTAAGCGTGCAAGTAGAGCCTTCGCGTAGTCTGATGGCTGAGGAGGCAATTCATCACGATATACAACGCCTAAGCCGCCACCAACATCAAGGTGAGAAATATTCACACCGTCCGCTTTAAGCTGATCGATCAACGCAAGTAAACGATCGGTCGCATCAATAAACGGTTCAATGTCCGTTAGCTGAGAGCCGATATGGCAATCAATACCTTGAACGTTTAAGTTCTCTAAGCTTTGCGCGAATTTGTACACCGCAGGTGCACGGTCAAACGCAATACCAAATTTATTATCACGTAAACCAGTAGAAATATAAGGGTGAGTTTTTGCATCAACATCTGGGTTAATACGCAGAGAAATTGGCGCTTTGACTCCAAGCTCACCCGCTACCTTGTTCAGGCGCTCTAATTCAGGCTCAGATTCAACATTGAAACACTTAATCTTCAGCTCCAATGCGCGTTTCATTTCCGCTTCTGTTTTGCCGACACCAGAAAATACAACCTTCGATGCTTCACCGCCTGCCGCGATCACGCGCTCTAACTCACCGCCAGATACGATATCAAAGCCAGATCCCAAACGAGCCAGTGTATTTAGGACACCTAAGTTTGAGTTCGCTTTAACAGCGTAACAGACAAGATGCGGGTGTTCGCCTACAGAAGAATCAAATGCGTTCCAATGGCGCTCTAAGGTTGCACGAGAATACACGTACAATGGTGTGCCGTATTGCTCTGCTAGTTGTGAAAGTGCGACGTCCTCAGCCCAAAGCTGGCCATCATCCTGATAGTTGAAGTAATCCAAAATTCTTTTCCCTTATAAAAAACGATTGCTACTACGTTTCTATTCAATTATTGCGATTGTTCACTTTGTTGTGGTTCGTCTGGCATGTACAAAGGACCGGTTTGACCACAACCAGAAAGACCGATAACGGACAGCATAAACAGAGCGGTAATTAATTTTTTCATTTTGCATATCGTGATTATTAACTCAATGCCCCCTATAATCGCACCACACTCAGGAAAAGCAATAGGATAGAAAGGATGAACGATACTGAATTTCATCAACTGGTCGATACACAGATGCAAAACATCGAAGAAGCTATCGATGATTCAGAAGCAGATATCGATTATGAAGTGACGGGCAACGTCATGACACTTGAATTTGAAGACCGCAGTCAGATCATCATTAACCGCCAAGAACCTATGCATGAGATTTGGTTGGCATCAAAATCCGGTGGCTTCCACTTCAAGCTGGTTGATGGAAAGTGGACATGCTCTAAGACAGGCGTTGAACTGTTCACTATGGTAAAAGATGAGTGTGTAAAGCACGCGGGTGAAGAGATTGACTGGGTATAAGCCCCATTTTTATTTCTGCCAAAACTAAAAAAGGAGTGATGCAATCACTCCTTTTTGTTTTTAAACTGGCACTAAATATTGGCGACTTTTGAAGCCTTTGAACACGGCGAGCTGTCGTTGCGATAAGGGATCACGTAAGAGTCCCCCTCTTCAGGGTGCACAATTTGATAATACTGAGGCAAGTTAAAGTTAATCAACTGCGACGCCACTTGGTTATCGTCTTTCACTGAAGTGTAAAAAGTATTTACACTGGCGATCATTTCATCTTTCACGCCATTGTATTGGTGGTAAACCTCAACTTGATTCGACTCATCCAGCACATAGATATTGAAGCCCTTATCGGTATCTTCGAAGAAGAATTGGATTAAGCCTTCACTCGCAAAGCCATCGACCACTTCCGGCAATTGATACTCTTGCTCTTTATCTAGCATCAATAACGGTGAGCCTTTGAGCTTATTACTCGAAATGCTGCGGTAGAAATCCACCGAGTTTTCCAGTTTCTGAACCGAGACGCCACGGCGCTCGAAGAACAAACCATACATTTGGTTGGCTAACCGCATCGCTTTAAAGCGACGACGTTTTTCTTGCTCAATCGGTTTCAAGCGTAGCTCAATGCACTCGGCTAATAACTGATACACCATATTACGCATGACACCGCGTAAATTCTTGCTGTAGCAGAAGACATCCACCGACTCCGGCGGAATTGCATCTTGGTGCATTTTACCTAGCACTGTCTTCAACGCATCCAGCATCGCGGTATCACCTTGGAAATGCAGAGTACGCACTTCATGCCACGAATTTCTATACACCAAATCAACGCTACCGACTAAGCTTTTGCCTTCCTCACCAAAACTAAAGATATCGATGTTCTTCAAATCAACTTTCAATGAGCGCGCACTCAAATCTGACGTTGGATCGCTTTCGAAGTTAATGAACATCGCCAATTGGCTTATTTCGCATGGGCTGGCAAGCGCTTGCATACTTGGACGGCGTTTACGCTGAGAGAAGGTGTTTCGTAAGTCACTCACCATTTGGTAAAACTTATCGATATCAATCTGTGCGTCACGTACCACTGAATGCAAACGAGTGGACTCCGTGATCAATCCATTAAAGAACGACCACGCCACCAATTTACTCAAATACTCATGATGCTCTAGAGCAGGCTGCCCCAAAATGCGGTGAGCGATCAACGGCTGTTTATACAAGTACCATCCGGCTTGATTCGCACGACCTTTACGTACTTCGATAAAACTTAAATCCGCTTCATGCAAATCGGGAGAAATTTGAGGGTTAAGCAAGGTAACTTTGCCCGGTAAGACTTCAAACGCCGCATACAGCTTACGAGCCAAGATACTGATATCTTGCGGGCTAATTGCAGAGGTAATGTCGTTACGGCGAGCAAATTGAATAAGATTTCGGTAGCTCAACATCAATGCATCAAGCAACGCATGGTGAACGACTTTGACTTGTTCTACTTTCCAATTACGACGGTTATCTAGCTCAGCGATAGTCGCTTGATCCCAATTCCAAGTTTGAATCATCTCGCTAAGCGCTTTACGACGCCATGCTACCGAGCCAATACCCGGTTCGCGAGACAACTTTTCATGAGTCTTCAGGTAGAAACAACGACGAACCAAGTCTAAACGAGTCGTATCGTTAATACGTTCAAGGTAACGCGTTACTTTCTCAAGCATTAAGTAGTAAGCATCCATCCCATACAAATCAGGTTCATCAGCGAAGAAGCGTCGTTTGGTATCGATACTCAATAACTGAGTATTCGGGTACTCCCACGAATACGCTTCTAATAAAATCGCTTTCAACACGGATTTATATGGCGAGTCGATACTCTTGTACAGCTGCCATAAATTAGAGCCGAAATATTCTTCCGCTGGGATTCGATTCAATTTACCGAAATCAATCCACTGCGAGCAATCGACATAGCCTTTACTGCACAAGTCATGAACGTACTCGTCGTAGCATTCTTCCATTTCTGGCGGAATGATTTGCCATAACAAGCGTTGACCAGCTAGACGAACCGCACTGCGATAAAACTCATCCAACAGCAATAGATGCTGCGATGAGCCGCAGTTATCACCAGTCATCTCTTCAGAATGGTTAGAACGAAAGCGCTCTCTGTCCATCAAAAAGAAGTTTGCTTCCACACCTTGGGTTTGCGCCCAATCAGTGATCAACAAACATTTATTGGTGAGGCTTTCTCTCTCTTCTCGACCCATTTCAGGCGATACACACACCCAAATATCCAAATCGCTCGACGTGCTTTGGCCGATAGAAGAGGTACTGCCCATGGTATACAAACCTAGGATAGCTGGCTCTTTGGCTGACTCTAACGGTTGACCTAAGGTCAATTGAGTATCATCGACAAATTGCTTTTGGAATGCATTTAGCGAGAAGCTATGAATTCCAAAAGGAACTTGTTGGTCATAAAAACCAGGAATTGCTGGATGATTGAAGTGCAGAAGAGTAGGAATTAGATGGAATACACGCTGACTTTGTAAATCCATCAGCGCAAGTGCACGTTCGACGCGCTGCTGATTTAGATTATCCAATCGCTGAATCAAAGTCTGAATGTAAGCCTGCAAGGGGGTATCCTTGGTTTGAGAGTAAATGCACTTTTTTGTTTAGTTACTATTCGAAAGCAACAACAAAACGTGATCAATTTAACACTTTTAATCTTATGGGTAAAGGAAATGCGCCTGATCCCACTTGAACTTCGAACCATTAAGCATTGAAGAACACGCTAGCCTAGTGTCCTCTTTATTTCTCATTTCTAATAATAGCCCATCTTTTAAATGAGATACCAATCACACTATTTTGGTGAACTTATGCAAATCCTATATTCAGTAATCTAACTCATGATCAAACAGTAAGAATTTCCCACTCACAGTGGTAGGATTAGCCCATTAAAGAATTAGTACCGGAACCCTCATGACAAACTCAGCACCTATCCGTATTGCCACTAGAAAAAGCCCTCTTGCCCTATGGCAAGCTTACTTTGTAAGGGATGCACTTCAAGCTGCACACCCAGGTTTAGAAGTCGAACTAGTGACGATGGTAACCAAAGGCGACATCATCCTTGATACTCCTTTGGCGAAAGTTGGCGGTAAAGGTTTATTCGTAAAAGAACTTGAAGTTGCAATGCTTGAAGGCCGTGCTGATCTTGCTGTGCATTCAATGAAAGATGTACCAGTCGACTTCCCTGAAGGCTTAGGGCTAGTCACCATCTGTGAGCGTGAAGACCCACGTGACGCTTTTGTCTCGAATACTTACAGTAATATCGATGAACTGCCGCAAGGTGCAATTGTAGGTACCTGTAGCCTTCGTCGCCAATGCCAATTAAAAGAATATCGCCCAGATCTCGTGATCAAAGAACTGCGTGGCAACGTTGGTACTCGTTTAGGTAAGCTAGATGATGGTCAATACGATGCCATCATTTTGGCCGCTGCAGGCCTTAAACGTTTAGAGCTAGAAGAACGTATTCGTAGCTTTATCGAACCTGAGCAATCATTACCGGCCGTTGGCCAAGGTGCAGTGGGTATTGAATGTCGACTAGACGATGAACGCCTTATTAAATTACTAGAACCATTAAATGATAAAGACACCGCTGATCGTGTGCTATGTGAGCGTGCGATGAACCTTACCCTGGAAGGTGGTTGCCAAGTACCAATCGGTAGTTACTCGCTATTGGAAGGCGATGACATTTGGCTACGTGCTTTAGTCGGCGAGCCCGATGGTTCTAAGATCGTACGTGGCGAAATTCGTGGTTCTCGCCAAGACGCTGAAAAATTAGGAGTCACGCTCGCAAATCAACTTCTTGATGATGGCGCGAAAGAAATCTTAACCAAACTTTACGCTGACCACGATTAATCATGGCAGTGTTGGTAACTCGGCCCGGAAGTGAAGGGCTCACGCTTTGCCAACAATTAGCGGATGCTGGAATTCCTTCTATCCATCATCCGCTCATTCGCATTGTTGAAAACCAACAAGCATCTGAGCTTTCCACTAAGCTAACAAATAGCGATATCGTCATCGCTGTCAGTCAACATGCTGTATCTTCCGCTCAAACCATACTCCTTCAACAACATGCCAATTGGCCTCAAGATGTTATTTACCTTGGCGTTGGTCAAAAAACCGCGCACAAATTAAGCAAAGCAACCCAACAAATCGTAAACTATCCCGACACGAGTGATAGCGAACATTTGCTGCAACTTAATGAGCTCCAAGATATTTCCGGCAAAACCATTACAATTCTGCGCGGTAATGGCGGAAGAGAACTGATCCGAGACTCATTAATATCACAAGGTGCTAAGGTCGATTACTGTGAAACCTACCACCGAGAGTTCATTGCAATATCAAGTCTAGATACGTTTCAGCATTGGAAAGACAACGACATTACTCAAGTCGTTATCACGAGTCAGGGGCAATTGGAATTTCTAACCTCTTCAACCCCGCCAGAATATTTACCTTGGCTTCAACAACAACAATTATTTGTACCTAGCCAACGTATTGCTGCCCGAGCGCTCCAATTAGGCTTTTCTCATGTCGAGAACACTGTGAGCGCGAGTAACCAAATATTAGTGGCTTCTCTCCAGCCATAAAAACACAGGACATAAGCATGACAAGCAAAAATAATAACGAGCATACTGACCCTGAAAAAAAACCAGAGACATTGGAAAATGATCCGAAAGTAGAAACTGTCGAACCAAGTAGCGAACAGCCTGAGCCTGAAGAGCTACCTAAACTGAAGGCAGAAAAAGAGCCGGTAGAGTTTGAAGAGAAGCAAGGCAAACGCGGGGTAAAACTGGGCGCTATTGCTATCGCCATCTCAATCATTTTTAGTGGTGGGTTAGCTTTCCAAGCGCAGCAGAACAGTGCTAAGCAACAAGCCCAAATTGATGCACTGCAAGCTCAGCTACAACAGTCTCAGTCTGCAATGAGCCAAGAAATACAGTCTGTGAAACAAGACACTATTCAAAAAGCGACAATAGCCGCAGAGAAAGCACAGGTTGTCTTATCTCAACAGCAAAAGAGCATTGAAAGCCTGCAACTTGCTGTTGCAGATGTAAAAGGTCGTAGGCCAAATGATTGGTTACTAGCTGAAGCCGATTACCTCGTCAAACTCGCAGGTCGCAAACTCTTCTTAGAGCACGATGCCGTTAGCGCGACCAAATTGATGGAAAGTGCCGATCAACGTATTGCAGCTCTAAATGACCCGAGCCTAGTCCCACTGCGCCAAGCAATGGCCAATGACATCACGACACTTCGCACTATCCCAATTATCGATCGCGATGGATTGGTGCTTCGACTAACCAGCCTGCAACAACAAGTCGATAAGTTACCGCTCGCAAACGCAATCCTACCGGATGCACCAGAAGTCGAAAAAGAAGTTGTATCCCAAGATATTTATGACTGGCAAAGTAACTTAATGACTTCGTTGAAAGACTTCTCAGAAAGTTTTATTACCTTCCGTACTCGTGATGGCAATGTAATCCCACTGTTATCGCCACAACAACACTTTTACTTAAAAGAGAACATTAAAGGTAAACTGGAAACCGCGATTAAAGCGGTATACGTCGAGCAAGGTGAGATCTATAGCACCGCGCTAACAGTGGCAAATGAATGGTCGAGTACATTCTTTAATCAGGATGACAATGCCGTTAAAGAATTCAACAAAACGCTAGCAGAGCTTGAAAAACAAAACGTTTCTGTGGAATACCCAGTGAAACTTGGAACACAAAATGTTTTGTCGGATGTGATCCGCGAACGCCTTCGCCGTGAAGTCACTACTATGACGCCGATGGAGGATAAATAATGTTTCGTTGGATTTTTCTCTTTGTAGTATTGGGAGCAGGCCTATTTGCAGGCACCCAGTTTTCTGGCCAACAAGGCTATGTACTTATTTCAGTTGCGAATAAAACCATTGAAATGAGTGTAACCACATTGGTTATCTTCATTGTCGCAATGCTTGCTGCTCTTTTTGGGCTCGAGTTCCTAATCAAGAAAGCTTTAAGAGCCAGTTCAACGACATGGAACTGGTTTAGCGTTCGAAAACTGAAACGTTCACGCCGCTTTACTAACGAAGGCATCATCAAGTTACTTGAAGGTGACTGGAAGGCAGCAGAGAAGAAAGTGACTCGATGGGCTAATCATCACGACATGCCCCTTCTTTGCTATTTAGTAGCTTCAGAAGCCGCGCAAGGACAAGGTAACTCAGAAAAACGTGATCATTACCTTGAGCTTGCGAGTAAGCTAGATGACTCAACATTAGCTGTTGAGTTAACTCGTGCAAAACAACAGGTGCGAGAAGGTAAATTCGAAAATGCGTTTAATACTTTGTCAGGACTAAAGTCATCTTATCCGAATAACACTATTGTGCTCGATCTGCTTAAAACGACTTATGTCGAGCTTAAGTTATGGCAGCCGTTACTCGATCTTCTTCCAAAGTTGACTAAAGCCAAGCAAATCGATGAAACCGAAAAAGCATCGCTTACTCAGAAAGCACAATGTGGACTGTTAGCCGAAGTCGCTCAGCAGCAAGGCAGTGAAGGGTTAATCTCTCATTGGGACAAACTAGCCAAGAAAAACAAACAAGACTCTCACCTCATAGTATGTTTCGTTAAGCAGTTAATCGCACGTAAAGCAGACTCAGAAGCCTACACCGTGATTAAAGAGAGTATGAAGAAACATGCCACACCAGAACTCTACGCTTTATTACCAGAGATGAACTTAGCAGATAGCCACCCGGTTATCGTTATGCTGCAAACATCGCTGAAGAAAGATGAAAACAACGCCGAGGCACACAGTGCTCTTGCTCAGTTCTATTTACGTGAGAGCAAGTGGTCAGAGGCTCAATACCATTTAGAGAAAGCCTTAGAGCTTAGAGCAAGCGTTTCTGACTATGGCTACCTATCTGACGCTTTAGAGAAGCAAAACCTCACTAAAGCTGCTCATGAAGTTTCTAGAAAAGCACTAACATTAGTAAAAACGGCATAAATAATTAACAGCCTAACAACACAAAGCCGATGCAATGCATCGGCTTTTTTGTGCCAATTTAGTAACTGAAACTAACGTCCAGAGTGACATATCGATAATAAAATAGCGAATGAAGCTACATGCTTTGATGACTCAACGTAGAATCAATACAAATCGATACTCAAACGCCCTCCACTCAAGAAATAGAAAGCTCTCTTTATCATCCACTGAAATAACCTAAAGTGCATAGACCTAGCCACATCAAATTTTCTAACTTAGTTTCTTAGCATTCTTCCTTGTAACCAACACTTAATTGTTTCTAAGTCGACGTATTAATACCTTCCCACAACTAATGCTCCCCTGTCATAAACACAAGCAATAAATATGTCTAACAACAAAGTTAACTGCTGCCCCTTCAAACTCTAAATTCTATCTAGTACTACAATCAGTTATACACATTTATTGAACCCTCTATGCGCAGACGCTAATAGAGCTCTTACATCCCACCCTGAACTGCTTTCAGATTCATACTCCATTAAGCCAAAACATATTCAGTATCTTGCTGCTCCATGTCTTGCGCTAAGCGTTAAATATGGGCATCGAAATTTTAGGAACGAGTTATCAAGATCAGAAATTCCTTAAGATAAGAAGAAAGTGAATATGTCGGACTTGTTTTATTGAAGCAGAATAGATTGGTGAGTACCTATTTTGAATAACCAACTCTAAGAAGTGACAGATCTGCACTAATACTATATAAGAAAAAGCCTGAGAATAGAGTTTTAGACGGCAAGAATCTAATTTGAGTTTTTTACCCTCAAATTGCGATTAGAAGAGCTTGGAGCTTTTTAAAATCAGAGAAGCTTTTACCAATGAATACACCATCGTAAGCTTCAAAATGGACTAAATTGAGGCATGCGATAGGGCCTTATAAACATGTGGAAGTACTACGTATAAAGTTTGTTCTGTGGCAGGAATGATAAGGGCTCCAGTATTTCTGCTAGAGCCTTGAATATGGCAAGTCGGAATGATTTTACTAGACAGAAAATTCAGCTCCCAACGTGGCTTTTCAGAAGCTACAAATGCAAAAAAGCCCCAGTCTTTCGACTGAGGCTTCGGTATATGGCAGGGGTGGAGAGATTCGAACTCCCAACACGCGGATTTGGAATCCGCTGCTCTGCCAATTGGAGCTACACCCCTGTAGTACCTTTCGGTATCTAAATTTGCAAAAACCTCGCATAAAGCGAGGCTAGCAAAATAAGTGGCGGAGTGGACGGGACTCGAACCCGCGACCCCCGGCGTGACAGGCCGGTATTCTAACCAACTGAACTACCACTCCGCAGTGGACTACTTGTCATCATAGGCAAGTCGTTCATAATTTAA
>NZ_RZIS01000016.1 GCF_005281835.1 Vibrio profundi | reverse complement strand
AAAGTAGCAATCGTTGCCTGCATGAGAAAGATGGTTGTGATACTCAATTCAATGCTAAGAGATGGTGTTATGTGGGATAAGGATAGCGCCAAAAATTAACTATTGACGCCATAGTCTCTTGTTAGCTCACATAATGCCGCAAAGCTTCCATACCCGAGCAGTCGTTCCACTGCCCAGATTTCGAAGAGGGGTGATACTCATAAAACACACTAAAACTAAATCCTTTCCAATCAACGTCAGTTGCTTTACGCAACTTACCTTGTATTTTCGTTACTTCTTCAAAAAAACATTGTGCGATCACCCCGCAAACCACTACTTTAGCTTTCTGGGACATTTGTATACTTGCATGAAGTCGCAATTCAAAACTATTTAAGGCGTTTAAACCAATCTCGCTACGTAGGATTTCTTTTATTTGATTTTTCTGACGTTGAACCGAAGGATCGAAAATGGATTGGATACGAAGAAAATCAACTAGTTTTGGAGGTAATTGCTCACCTACATAACACGAACTTTGTAGAGGAATCCGAGAGCAATTAAGTATAGAGAGCCGGATTGGAAGTATAGCTCTCTTTTTAACTAGCTCACCAAGTGGCTGTTCTTTGTTAAATAAGACCTTGCTCATATTCAAACCAGTTTCTCCTGCAGCAGGATATCCAGCTTTGATCTCTTGAGTATGGGGGGACTCTAAAATGAAAATCGCATCACTATTCTGGTGGGATAAATCTTCAATTTGAAATTTCTTTAAATTCAAATGTAATACCTACTTTTTGTGAGCTAACACCCTGTTAAGGGATGAGCAACGTAATTTCCAAGCCGCAGCATACCACCTTAAACACTAAAACCAACGCATAGTAAAAATGCCACGCGTTGTGAATCACTCTTAAATAGTTTGTTAGCTGAACTTTAGCTACGTGCTTGACTAAAACTTAGCCAGTGGGATACTAGACTAAAAATTTCAACTAAGTTTCAGTATGTTAGATAAGAATTTATTTCTCAATCCAATGTTTATTATTAGTGCTAGCATTTCACTTGGTTCTGCCTTAGGTATCCAAACATTCTCTGATATCGACTCTGGCAACGTTGGAAAATTTACGTTTGAGCTAACGCTATACATTACAACTATCACCACAGGAATTGCTGGGAGCATAGCATGTATAACAAATCTCGCTCCAATAAGCTCAATTGCGGAAAAAATTATGATAAGCAGTTTGAAGGCGTTTCTTGGCAGTGTATTTAGCATGATCGCAACAGCTTTTGGTCTACTAATTTACGCATTTTATAGTCAATCATGGGAATCCATAAAAATCGGGAGCATAATCATTTTGTATATGGTAGTAGTATTTGCGATCCCACCAATCTTGTGGGTTAAAACGACAAAAGAATTTGCAAAAGAATATGCTAACAATTGGTATCACAAGCCAAAATGGAAAATTGCACGCCTAACTCTTTACTCAGGTATAATCCTATTAGGTTTTATGGGAGTTCACGGCATGTTTGTAGTTAGCTAACGCCCAATTAAGGTGTGAAGCACGCGACCACGACACTTAAATAGACCACCGTAAACACAAAATTCACCCCAAACTAAAAATGCCAAGCGTGTTGAATCAATCTTAAATTGTTTGTTATATTTTTGTATACACCCAGTACATAGTTAGGACCAAAAAGGCATAAGCGAGATAGAAGAATGGACTGGTTTTAAAGTCATACAGAAAGCTGAAATACTTACGTGTTAGTTTGATTGATATGTTCCAAAAGCATTTATCTGATTCACTTAGATCTGAATTATAAACTTGTTTTCTAACCTTATGTAACTCCCACATAAAAACTTTCCTTTTGCCATCTTTACTAGGAAAAGCATTAATAGTGAAAATAATAAACGTGATGATAATTGCTATTATCGAATATGGAAACTCAACACTCCAACAACCTAAAGTGGCTAGGAAAAGCCATATGCCTTGATCATTGATGTTTTTACGATAGCCTTTGTAGTCCTTAACTATCACATCAATTTCATTTGAGATCCTCTCATTTAGATCAACTTTCATCCATTACTCCAAAAAAATATAACAGCTATTAGACAGAAAGTTTCTATATTAAAATGCAGAATTTTTCTATCTAGTTCCACGTTGCTTCAACTTTACTGGAAATGTTCATTTAAAAACATAGGGTTATCAACACTCATAAGATATTAAACTCGAAAATATAGAATTAATCTGTATAGATTAACTAGGAAACTAGTAGGCAGGCTTTCAACTAGAGACGGGTAAGCCTTGAAATGACAAACATACCTTAGCAAGGTATCTATGAATTATCGATCTAACGCGAAAAGGAGGAAGAATTGTACTCTCCATAGCAGTAAATTCGGTATTGGAAACCGTGTTTCAAGTTGACCTAATAAATGTCCGGAAGTGGCGCAGAGTTGCCGACTTTAATAGCTAAATTTCTACTACGTTCTACATCTGATGGTGATAGAATCCCCGCATCAGAATTATCGAGACACCCTATGTTTATCCATCATTTTAACGGCATCGACTGGCTGGTGATTACAGCTTTTGAAGAACTGAAACCTATGTTTATCGAAGACGCCGGTGCTATCCCCTCTTGCTTCTCTGCCACCAGCGAATTAAGCCTGATTGACCAAGCCAAACGCACTTATGGATATTTGCCTACACTCGACGGCATAATCACCGATACAGGCACATTTCAAAGCAAGCACAACGAAGAAGATTTGAATCCACAGCTTGCCTGTCTAGTTGAAGGGCGTGGCCGGATATTTATCTATCACGGTAGCTTTGTCGCTTTTGTGGATGACGAGCAAACTTTCATTACCCGATTGGACTAAAAATCATTCAGTCAATTGAAGCCAGCGAATGAGAGGCTAGCTCAGCAGCGAGCATCCAGCAGCATCAATTGATCGTTTTCTTTAACCAAGTAGATGTGCTGAATGTAGCTTGCTAGTTCGTGCTGCCTCTTATTCGAATTGCTAAACGGTGTACATGACCGTCGCTTCACCATCGACTGCAACTTTACCATCGGCGTCCAATACTTGAGTCGATATTACGGCGATGGGTTTATCTTCACGCACACTGGTCACTTCTACTTTAGCGGTGACAGTTTCGCCAACAAAAAGAGGGCGAACAAACTTCAGAGACTGCCCTAAGTAGATACTACCTGCACCAGGCACTTTTGAGGCCAACAACCCAGAGATAAGGCTTGAGGCCAACATGCCATGTACGATTGGACGTTCAAATTGCGTGGTTTTGGCAAACTCTTCATCTAAATGGATTGGGTTGTAGTCTTCCGAGACGCCCGCAAACGCTTCTACGGTTTGTTTATCTAGGGCCTTTTCTATGATGGCAGTTTGACCGATTTCTGGCTTCATTATACGGATTCCTTTTCCATTTCTGTTTCTTGTGCGATGACATCTTGAATACGCTGTTTCACGTATTCACCAGGTGCATTCAATTCTCCCTCAAGTTCGCGAGCTTCAATCATTTCTGAGAAATTGCGCTCATCAACCCAAGTTTGCCAATGCGACCACCATGAGCCTTGGTGCTTGTCGGCACTTGCGAGCCATTGAGACGGCGCTTGGTCGTTATTGTCATTGGTCCAGAACCCATACTTGTTTGAATCCGCGTGGTTCATCGGCCCCGCAATATGTCCACTTTCGGTGAGTACAAACTTGTTGTCTCCGCCAAGCAGTTTTGTGCCTTCAAAGTTGCCATCCCACAGGGCGATATGGTCATCAATTGCAGAGAGGAAATAGGCTGGCGATTTGATCTTGCCTAGATCAATGGCTACACCATCAATCACCAACTCGCCTTTGGCTAATCGATTTTCAAGATAACATTGACGCAGTAGTTGATTATGGGTTGCTGCCGTCACATTGGTGTTGTCACAGTTCCAATAGAGCAGGTCAAACGCCATTGGGCTTTCACCTTTTAAATAGTTGGAGATGTAGTAATTCCAATAAAGGCTGTTTTCACGAAGCAGACTGAACGACACCGCCATTTGGCGACCGTCCATGTAACCGCGTTGGTTGTTTTGTGCTTCGATGCTGCTGATGATGGGATCATTGATGAAGATACCTAGCTCACCAGGCTTCATGAAGTCGAGGATTGTGGTCAATAAAGTGACCGACTTAATACGCTGTTTACGGCGCTTGCCAGACAGGTACGCCATGGCCGCGACTAAGGTAGTACCGCCAATGCAGTAGCCAATGCCATTAACTTCTCGTTCACCGGTGACACTTTCAATCGCATCAAGCGCAGGTAGCACCCCTTGCGTCACGTAACTTCCAAAGTCGACATCTCGCATTTGAGCGTTAGGGTTCACCCAGGAGATCATAAACACGGTGTGACCTTGGCTGACCAACCATTTCACGTAAGAGGTCTCTGGGTTTACATCCATGATGTAATACTTGTTCACGAACGGCGGTACGATAAGTGTCGGGCGTTTGTAGACTTGCTTTGTGGTTGGCTTGTATTGAATCAGCTCGAACATCTCATTTTGGAAGACGATTTTGCCGGGTGTTGAAGCGATGTTCTCACCTAAAGTGAACTGACTTTTATCCGTCATTCGAATATTGAGTGTATCTGCACTTTGCTCTAAGTCCTGACGGAATTGCTTCATACCTTGGATCAGGTTTTCACCGTTGCTGTCCATCGTCAATTTTAGTATCTCAGGATTGGTCGCGACAAAATTGCTTGGCGACATGGCATTAAGATACTGACGAGTGAAAAATGAGAGACGAGTTTTGGTATCGTCGTCCAGCCCTTCACTGTTTTCAACCGATTGCTGAATGTTGTCACAGGCGAGTTTGTAGCTCTCTTTGATATATCGATACAGTGGCGTTTCGTTCCAAGAAGGATCGCGGAAACGACGGTCAGTCTCTTTGGATTGTTCTTGAGTGCCGAGGATACAATCGTTGAGTAGATTGACTTGCTGTGCCCACCAATTCATCTGTTGCTCGACCATATTGGTTGGGTTCTGCACCATTGAGTCCGCCCACTTCGTAAAATCTTCTTGTTGAGTTTTCATCAATGTGGATTGCGTTGGCTGACCTAAATTGTCCATCCATGCTTGCCCGTATTGGGACATAAGATTCATCATACCTTCAAAGGGCGATTTATTTTCCATTCTGACATCCTTGTAAGAAGTGATGCTGAGAGATGGCGGTGCTCGGAGTCATGCGCCGCCAACGTTAGACAAACAGTAAATTAGGCACTTTGTGCGGTTTTCACCGCAGAAGCCGTAAGTTCATCTGCCGCAGATTTAAATTCTTGACCAAGTTGGGTCAGCTTTTGGCTATCTTCCAGTAACTGTTGTGAAAGCTTACTTGCCACTTCCATCTGTTTTGAGCCGTAAGCAGGGATGTCTTGTGGCTGCTTTAATGACGCCAAGCTTTGCAAAGATTCATTGCCTAGCGCGCTATACGCTTGCAGGCTTTCAAGCTGGATTGTGGTGAGTGTCTCGATGTTTTTGGTCACTAACTGGTTGAAGTTGTAGAACGGGTTGGTTACAGATTCTAGCTGTGATGTAAAGGCTTTAAATGTTTCCTGAGTAGACATAGTTTCATTCCTTGTACTAAGAGGATCGGGGATGTGAATGTTCACTTCCAATGCAAATTTGATTTTGAAATGTTGCGCAACAGTTAACATATTGATCAAGTTCTAAACGAAAGTCATCCCGTTAAATTCATGGAAAACCGCCCCATAAATCGACCGATTCAAACATTTGTTTGAATTTCTTGTTTGAATGTTCAAACCCCTAGATAGCTCAGCGGGTTTAAGGCGAACAAGATATGAGTCGCGTTTAATACGGTTTGCACAATTCAGGAAGTGAATTAGAAGAAGTGTGAACTCAATCACTTTAGAGTATTCGGCTAACTTTGATTACGGAAGGCGGAATGAGTTTTGTGGGGCGAAGTATCGTTGCCCTGCGAGAAGAGCTGAGTTGCAAACAGTAAAATAAAGTTAGTCTTTCTTCTATGCAAACATCTCAAGCACCTTGTCGACGGCAGTATGGTCAATGTGGTTGTCCTGAGGCAACATAATCTTTCCTTTTATGGTAGATCGCCTCACCCAACCAGCTTTAAGAAGTTACGTTTACTATACAGCCGTAAAAACACTATAAGAGAGCGTCACTTCAAATGCCCTATTTCAATTAAGTGTGGCTGGGCGCAATGAGTCTTTCCCCTATTCCAGCAAATCAAGTCATAAAAAAGCCCCTAGCAATGCTAGAGGCTCAATTTGATATTTGGACTCGATTAAAGGTACTAGTCGTCTAACAAGAATTGAATGGCTAGGCCGTAACCTTTAGTCCCCATACCAATCACAGTGCCTGCAGCGACAGGCGAGATGTAAGAGTGATGGCGAAATGCTTCACGCGCATGAACATTTGAGATATGCACCTCAACAACAGGGACATCAACTCCTTTGATTGCATCATGCAGCGCAATTGATGTATGTGTGTAAGCACCTGGGTTGAACACAACACCAACACACTCACCGGCTGTAAATTCACGCCCTGCTTTATGCACAGCATCAATCAGCTGACCTTCGGTGTTGCTTTGGAAACACTCGACTTCACAATCGTATTTCGCTGCCAGTTTACGGCAGTTTTCTTCTACGTCCGCCAGTGTTTCATGACCATATTGCTGAGGCTCACGAGTTCCTAATAGGTTTAGGTTTGGTCCATTCAACACTAATAACTTCTTCATTTATTTTCCTTACTTCTATCCTTAGACGGGATTAGCATATTGATTTTGACGAAATTGAGACAGCTCTTGAGGTGTCAATTCACGATCAGTAAACAGTTGGAACGCATCCACTGCTTGATGAAAAAACAACTCAAAGCCAGTTAAAACAGCGAGGTTCGCCCCCAACGCCGCTTTAATAAATTCAGTTTCGATTGGGGTATATACAGCATCAAATACCCACTTCTGGTTCTCTATCCAATCACTTGAGATTGGTATACCTGGTGTCTTGTAGTGCCCAATTGGAGTGCAGTTAAGAAGCCCATCCGCCTCTCTAACACTTTGCTCTAATGTCGCTTCGGTGAGACAAGTTACCTTAACATCTCTTTTTTCCAAGAGCTTGGCAAGCCCACACATTTTTTCTGTATCGCGATCATATAATGCGATTTGTTCAGCCTCTAATTCGGTTAATGCCGCTGCAATAGCTTTACCAACGCCTCCACAACCAATGAGCACGGTTTTACCCGGTTTGTGATGTCGAAAAAGTTTGTAGGCATTGATGAAGCCAGAAAAATCGGTGTTGTAAGCAAACGTACCTTCAGGGCGAAAAACCAATGTATTCGACGCTTCGACAATTTTCGCCGATGCATCCAAAAAGTCGGCGACTTGAATCGCCATTTCCTTATATGGATAAGTCACATTAGTAGCGTGAATATTGCCACTCTCCATTTTCGAAGAATGTATTTTAAAATCATCCAGCTTGCCCGTTTCCAATGGGCTCAATTGATAACTGAGTTCAATGTTAAGTTGCTCTGCTAATAAGTTATGAAACTCAGGTGACTTGGATTTATCTATATTGGCACCAATAAGTCGACAATTAATCATTTCACTTCACCTTCTTTGGATTTCATTTAACGCTAACAGATTCGAGTTATTTCAAGCCAATCACTTTTATTCAACACCCATTCATTTTTTATTTTCGATGGCTCCAACCTATGTGGAATATCGCTTTTAAGCTGAAATTGATGTAGCTCTCTATCTCAAAATCTTATACCTACAAAATAAATTGAAATAGTCGAGAAGAAGGCTTGGTCGTTATAGTTGTTCACAACAAAAACAACAAAGGACTGCCGAGATGATTATCGACTGCCATGGACACTACACAACCACACCACCTCAAGTGGGCGACTACCGTGAAAGCCAAAAAGCGGCTCTAGCTGAAAATCCAAACCACATAGGTAGCAAAGGTTCTATTCATATTACAGACGATGAGATTCGCGAAAGCATTGTTAATAACCAGCTTCGCCTGCAAAAAGAGCGTGGGACTGACTTAACCATCTTTTCGCCCCGCGCAAGCTGGATGGGACACCACATTGGTAATGAACACACTAGCCGTTTTTGGACAGAGCACCAAAATGACTTGATCCGCCGCGTATGTGACCTATTCCCTCAAAACTTTGCACCTGTTGCTCAGCTTCCACAATCACCAGGTGTAACGCCTTCTAAATCGATATCTGAATTGGTTCGCTGTGTTGAAGAAATGGATTTCATCGGCTGTAACTTGAACCCAGATACAACTGGTGGCTTTTGGAAGGATGCTTCTTTAGGTGATCGCGCTTTTTACCCACTTTATGAAAAACTGGTTGAACTCGATGTCCCTGCGATGATTCATGTGAGTGGCTCTTGCAACTCATGTCTACACACTACAACGTCATACTACTTAGGCGCAGACACGACAGCGTTCCAACAGCTGATGACCTCTAATGTATTCAAAGATTTCCCTGAACTCAAAATCATCATCCCACACGGTGGTGGCGCAGTTCCTTATCACTGGGGTCGTTTCCGCGGTATCGCACAAGACATGGGCCTACCACCGCTTGAAGAAACGGTATTAAACAATCTCTACTTTGATACCTGTGTTTATCACCAAAAAGGCATCGACCTGCTACTCGATATTTTGCCAGCGAAAAACATTCTGTTCGCTTCAGAAATGATTGGGGCGGTTCGCGGTATTGACCCAGAAACAGGTCACTACTTCGACGATACTAAACGCTACATTGATGCAAGTGACAAAGTAACAGCAGAAGAGAAATCTATGATTTTTGAAGGCAATGCTCGCCGAGTGTTCAGCCGCCTAAAAACCGCTTAACCCCATTCGCCCATCTCGCTGATGGGCACTTCAAACAAACTTTCTCTAAAGAAAAACAAAGTAAAAGAATAGAGTAAAAGGAATTCATCATGAGTCAGAACGTCGTTGTTCAGCACATCCAACGTGCCGACAAAGCAATTATTGAAGGCCTGCGCAAGTGTGGCGTAGCTACTATCCACGAATCTCAAGGTCGCCGTGGTCTTTTAGCCGAGTACATGCGCCCTATTTTTCAAGGCGACGCGGTCGCGGGCTCTGCTCTAACTATATCTGGTGCCGCTGGTGACAACTGGATGATGCATGTTGCCATCGAGCAAGCAAAAGCTGGAGACTTCTTAGTCTTTGCCCCAACTTCTCCTTCCAACCACGGTTTCTTCGGTGACTTGCTAGCCACATCTGCACAAGCTCGTGGGGTTGTGGGGTTGATAATCGAAGGCGGCGTTCGTGATACCCGTGACCTACGTGAAATGAACTTCCCTGTGTGGTCAAAAGCGGTGTTTAGCCAAGGCACTATCAAAGAGACGCTAGGCTCAGTCAATGTTGCGATGACCTGTGCTGAAGAGATTGTTAACCCAGGTGACATCATAGTTGCCGACGAAGACGGTGTAGTTGTGGTTCGTCGTGAAGAGGCGGAGCAAGTGTTACATGCTTCACTAGAACGTATGGAACGTGAAGAAGCGAAACGCGTTCGCCTTGCTAACGGTGAGCTTGGACTAGACATCTATAACATGCGTGGCCGATTAGAAGAAAAAGGCCTCAAATATGTCTAATCAAGCACCATGCATGTGGATGAGGGCTGGCACTTCAAAAGGTGCCTACTTTCTGAAAGATGATTTACCTATAAAGTCTTCTGAACGTGATGAATTTTTGCTGTCGGTCATGGGCTCGCCAGATGAACGCCAGATCGATGGTATAGGAGGAGCGGATCCTCTTACCTCAAAAGTCGCGATTGTTGAGCCATCAAGCCGACCTGACGTTGACATCGACTACCTGTTTCTACAAGTGTTCGTTGATCAAGCACTGGTCAGCGGTAAACAAAACTGTGGAAACATTCTTGCTGGTGTCGCACCTTTTGCTATTGAGCGCGGATTAGTGGAGGCACAGGAAAAAACGACTTCGGTGCGTATCTTCATGGAGAACACGCAACAAATCGCCACAGTAGAAGTTCAAACTCCAAACAAACAAGTGACCTATTCCGGTGACTGCCAAATCGATGGTGTGCCCGCTTCATCGGCACCTATTGCAGTCACATTTGAAGACACCGCCGGTTCAACATGTGGTGCTCTGCTGCCCTCTGGTAGAGTTATTGATACAATTGACGGTATCGATGTCACTTTAATTGATAACGGAATGCCTGTTGTTGTGATGCGTGCGAAAGATCTCGGCATTACAGGTGACGAATCACGTGAACAACTCGACAATAACCAAGCATTAAAACAACGGCTAGAGTCAATACGAATTCAAGCTGGTCCATTAATGAACCTTGGTGATGTTTCTGAGCTCTCTGTCCCTAAGATGTCTTTGGTCAGTGAACCTCAATATGGCGGCGCTATCTCGACTCGTACATTCATCCCTCATCGCTGTCACGCCTCTATTGGCGTGCTAGGCGCAGTGAGTGTCGCGAGTACGTGCATGCTCGACGAGGCGCCAGCCAAACAACTTGCTCAAATCACCTCATCAAACCCAAACAATGACGATCCATCAAGCCGTAAAATTGCGGTTGATGTTGAGCACCCAATTGGAAAAATGAGTGTGGTTTTAGATATCGAAAATAACCAAGTTCAATCAGCTGCCATTCTTCGCACTGCGCGAAAACTGTTTGATGGCACAGTGTTTGGACACCAGTAACGACAAGGAAGAATGATGGACGCTGATTACCTACCGTTTCACCCAAACCCAAGCAAACCTAAGTTTGTTGCTCCTGCTGGCGCTGTGGACGCTCACTGCCATGTATTTGGCCCTGCGGCTAAGTTTCCTTACTCACCAAAGCGTAAATACACGCCTTGTGACGCCTCGAAGGAACAGCTATTTGCACTTCGCGATTACCTTGGCTTTAGCCGTAATGTGATTGTGCAGGCTTCTTGTCACAGTACCGATAACTCGGCATTACTAGACGCTTTAAAAAGCGCTGGCGAGCTGGCCCGTGGCGTTGCATTTGTTGATGAAACCGTTACCGATGAAGAGCTCCAAACCATGGACGCAGCGGGCGTTCGAGGTATTCGCTTTAACTTTGTAAAACGCTTAGTCGATACCACACCAAAAGATGTATTGAAGAAGATTGCCGATCGCGTTCGTTCAATGGGCTGGCATATTGTGGTCTATTTTGAATCACAAGACATCGATGACATCGCCCCTTTCCTCGACGAGCTAGATATGACCGTGGTGGTTGACCATATGGGTCGTCCAGACATAGCTCAAGGTGTCGAAGGTGAAGCCTTTGCAAAGTTCCTTCGCTTGATGGAAAACAACCCTAACATCTGGACTAAAGTAAGTTGCCCAGAGCGTTTAACGCTAACTCCACCGAACTACAACGACGTTGTCCCTTTTGCCAAAACCTTAGTGGAAAAATTCCCAACTCGTGTGCTTTGGGGCACAGACTGGCCACATCCAAACATGAAATCACACACGCCAGATGATGGTCATCTAGTTGATGTGATCCCACAAATTGCGGAGACCGAAGCTCTTCAACAAGCGCTACTTGTCACCAACCCGATGAACCTTTACTGGCCGGAGAGTAAGTAACCACGATGACCTATTTAAAGAAGAAAGGAAATATCCCAGGCACCGTTATGTTTGACGGTGAGATGGCAGCCAAAGGCTATGGCTTGAATAAGATGTGTTACACGCTGAATGGTCAAGCTGGTCGTGATGAATTCAAAGCCGATGAGCAAGCCTACTGTGACAAGTTCGGCTTGACCGACGCACAGAAAAAAGCAATTGCAGAACGTGATGTGTTAGCACTGCTTAACGAAGGCGGCAGTATTTACTACCTAGCAAAGTTTGTCGGAATGCTTGGATTAAACATGCAAGACATCGGTGCAATGCAAACAGGTATGAGCGTAGAGGAATTCAAACAAATGTTGGTTGAGGCAGGGAAATAATCATGGCTAAAGTTATTGGTGGTATCAGCACTTCACACATCCCTTCTATCGGCAAAGCGATTGAGAATAACCTTCAAGAAACTGAATATTGGCAACCGTTCTTCAAGAACTTCCCTGGTATTCACGCTTGGTTAGAACAAGAACAACCAGACGTTGCCGTTGTTTTTTACAACGACCACGGCCTAGAGTTCTTTCTAGACAAGAAACCAACATTCGCCATTGGCGCTGCAGCGAGTTACATGAACGCTGACGAAGGTTGGGGAATCCCGACTATCCCTGCCATTCCTGGAGACCCTGAGTTTTCATGGCACATCTGTAACCACTTAGTAGAAAGTGAATTCGACATCACTATCTGCCAAGAAATGAAGGTCGACCATGGCCTAACGGTGCCAATGCAGCTGATGTGGCCAAACAACAACTATTCACACATGAAAGTCATTCCAGTGTGCTTGAACGTAGAACAACACCCAATGCCATCACCAAAACGTTGTTACAACCTAGGCAAAGCTATTGGTGAAGCGATCGACTCTTACGACAAAGATCTTAAAGTTGTGGTGCTGGGTACTGGCGGCCTATCCCACCAGCTAGATGGCGAGCGCGCTGGCTACATCAATAAAGAGTTTGACCTGTACTGCATGGAGAAGCTGATCAGCGCCCCTGAAGAACTAACTAAACTAACAATTCACGACCTTGTCGCTAATGCTGGCGCTCAAGGACCAGAATTCATCATGTGGATGGGTATGCGTGGTGCGCTGAATGGTGAACTGAACGTCCTACAAAGTGATTACCATGCTCCGATATCGAACACAGGTGCCGGCACCATGTTGATTGAGAACAAGTAACGGCATTTAATAATTTAATTGCTGTTGAGTTAAGTCATTAATGTCGTTTTTATGCGTAATAAAAAGCCTGTTGTTTTCAACAGGCTTTTAGCATTTTAGCCTCTATATTCCACGTGTTTCAGGCACTTCTCCCTTTGTACATCAATCACAATGAAACACCCCAAACGCCCGTTGCGTTCAAAGTTTATACAGAGGTATAGTGATGTTAAATCACTCAAAAGACCTACAGCAACTCTCGCTATTGGTTAATAAAGATATATACAAGGATGTTATATGACGATTGAAATGTGGCTAGCGTTTGTCGCCGCCTCCCTAGTGCTTACCGCAACACCCGGCCCCAGTATTTTCTTAGGGGTGATTCACTCTTTAAACTATGGCGTGAAGCGAACCGTATACACAGCGCTGGGCGATATTAGTGCGAACTTTATTCAAATGATCCTCGTCGCAATTGGCCTTGGCGTTATTATTGCCAGCTCTGAAGCAGCATTTAATGTGATTAAATGGATAGGAGCACTGACACTGTTATACATGGGGATTTCAATGCTAAGGAATTCCAACCGCTCTGAAGACGAGCAAGAAGCTCTGCCCAAGGTATCGAACTCTAAACTGTTCACGTCTGGTTTCATGGTAGCAGCTGGAAACCCTAAAGCGATTGTATTTTTTAGTGCGTTTTTTCCTCAATTTATCGATACCGCTCAGCCTATTGTCCCGCAATTAATGATCATGTGCCCAACAATGGCATTGCTCGATTTCGCAATGGTAATGCTGTATGCCTTTTCAGCAAGTAAAGTCTTAAAGGCAGGTAAGAAACGTTTGTCCATTGTTAATAAAGTAAGCGGCGGTATTTTGATTGGAGCATCAGGCGCGCTCGCCATTAGCAACCGATAACTACGTACTTAGGGTCAAGATACCCTAGTGAAATTCATCTTCAATAGATCCAAAAAAACGCCTTAGCGGATAGCTCCTCTAAGGCGTTTTTATTAAAGATTACGACTAACAATAATAGTCGCTCTACTGGCTTTCTATTTAAACTCCAGCATCCCTTCGGTCAGAATGAAATCGATGATGGTGTCTAACCCTTTACTTTCTTTTAAGTTAGTGAAAACAAACGGCTTGGTTGGGCGCATTCTTTGCGTATCTTGCTCCATCACTTCCAATGAGGCACCAACATAAGGCGCTAAATCGATTTTATTGATGACCAGTAAATCTGAGCGAGTAATGCCTGGGCCACCTTTTCTCGGGATTTTTTCACCTTCCGCAACATCAATAACGTAGATGGTTAGGTCTGCCAGTTCTGGGCTAAAAGTGGCACTTAAGTTATCCCCTCCACTTTCAACGAATACCACATCTAAGTTTTTGTGGAGTTTTGCCAACTCTTCGACTGCAGCTAAGTTCATCGATGCGTCTTCTCGAATCGCGGTATGAGGGCAACCTCCCGTTTCAACGCCAATGATTCTATCTGGCTCTAACGCTTCAGCGCGAGTCAGTATTTTCGCATCCTCTTGCGTATAAATATCGTTGGTCACGACCGCAATATTCAATTTATCGCGAATGGCTTTACACAATACTTCTAACAATGCGGTTTTACCTGATCCTACTGGACCACCTATGCCGATACGTAGTGGTTGTTTATAACTGTCCATAGTTTCTTCTCTTACGATCTAAATAATCGGGTGTATTGAGTTTCATGTCGGCTACTAGCAATAGCAATCGAGGGAGTAAAGCTGCCGATTTCATCATCAGTGATGGATTGTGCTGCATCTATCGCTTGAGGGAAGTGATTAGAAAGTTGGATAAGAGCCAACTGTCCGGAGGTTTGTCCAAGAGGGACTAGTTTAACGCCTGCCATTACCAGCCCTTCCGCCCAACTCCATAAATACCCTTGCTCTAATTCCCTCGGTTCTATTCCCCATTCATGGGCAGCAATACAAAAGCCCAACAGAGAGTTGGCTTTATGTTCATCACTGCTTTCGATGTTTGCCAGTAGTGACTTGGATTCAAAGTTAAGTTGTTTGAGTAAGGTATACAGTGCTTTACCTCGCTGAAGCTCTTCAGCTCGCAGCTCTTTGGTTTCTCGACACGAATACAAATAATCAGACCAGTAATGAATCGCTGCGATATCGTTCCTCGCTACTGCTGTATATAAACGTTTCATTACTGGCAGTTCTAATGTCACTACACTGTAATTGAGCATCATCGTTAGCCAATCAACCATAGAAACTTGGTCGTTAACCCACTCTGCTTCCACCGCCCATTCTAAGCCTTGCGAATACGTGAACCCACCAATTGGCAACGAAGGGCTGATCAGTTGGAAAAGTCGAAAGCTTGATACCGATGTTGGTGAGTTATGAGCGACATGCTCTTGTAATACAGTGTTCATCATCTACGCCTACGTTACATTAACGCTAACGCAGCTGAAGTCGATACAACACCAATTGCCGCCCATTTGTGCGTCATTAAACTACTCACCTTTCGGCCTAGCATCATTAGCGCTGCAGCGGATATCAACATGCCAAAAGTAAACTGAATAATGGAACCTTGAGCTTCCACACCGTGTGCAAAGCCATGGAAGAAAATGAGACTAACAGCCGCAGCCACTAACAATGTAGATAGCGATTCACGCGCCGAAAACACATTCCAAATCCCGAGTGCGACAACAAACAGAGAGGCCATAATAAGAGTTTCCAGCCCAGATACAGCACCTAGAATACGACCACCCACTAACCCCATTAACAAGCTAACCAAAGCCGCAATCATAAACTTGAAGCTAAGCGACTTAGAAGCGTGCTTATGGCCCATGAAACCAGCCAACATCCCAAAGCCAATTAAGGCAACTAAATGGTCAAGACCTGTGATTGGGTGAATGATCCCTGAAAAGAATGCGTTAGTTTGTTCCCCATGGTCATGTCCGACATGACTATAACTAGACGCACTAAACAATGTCGCGAAGCCAAATAGAGAAGCTTTAGAACAAGCTGAAACTGACAGTAAGCGTTGTAATTGCATAAACATTTCCTTGTTATTTTCTAATTGTTATTGGTTGATAATTTTTGTAATTCTTAATTTAGTGATGGTGATGATGGCCGCCAGAACTCCCACCATAAGCACCGCCTTCAGGCTCAAATGGCTCGTTTTCGCTAGTCACGTCTGCGCCTAAGCCGGCCACCATTTCATCTAATACATGATCATGCTGGTAGCGAACCCAACCCGCCTCGACTTGCAGTGGTACATGGCGATTACCCAAGTGGTAAGCAACTCGCGTCAGTAATAAGGCACTGTCACAATAGACAGTAGATACCTGCTCAGGCGCCGCTTTTACCTCAATGTACAAACCGCATTTGCTGATCAGTTGTTCACCATGGCGTAGAATATGCCCTCTAGGTAAAAACAATCCCGCGTCTCGCCCATCGTCTAAAATGACTTTAAGGCGGCTCTTTATACGTTTATCGATTGGAAGACTTAAGCTGCCGTCAGGTGTTTTGCCCACACTAGAATCTGCTAGCTCGATTAATTCGATCATCAAAAACTCCTTGATTAAAATAAGAAATAGCGCTGAGCCATAGGTAATTCCACGGCAGGCTCACAAACCAATAGTTCACCATTAGCCCGCACCTGATAGGTTTGCGAGTCCACTTCTATGCTCGGCTGCCAGCTGTTTAGCTTCATATCCTTTTTCGCGATATTACGGCAGTTCTTAGTCACGCCAATCAAACTGCCTAGCCCAAGCCTTTCATCCACGCCTTCACGCTTTGCTTGCTCAGAAATAAACAGCATTGAGGTGTTCTGACTCGCTTTACCATAACTGCCAAACATGGAACGATAATGAACAGGTTGAGGGGTTGGGATTGAAGCATTTGGATCGCCCATTGGTGCCATTGCGATCATACCGCCCTTTAAGATCAAGCTCGGTTTAACGCCAAAAAACGCCGGCTTCCACAGCACTAAGTCTGCAAGCTTGCCTACTTCAATAGAGCCAACTTCATGCCCCATACCATGAGTAATCGCCGGATTAATCGTGTATTTCGCCACATAGCGTTTTAAGCGGAAGTTATCACTAAAGCTGGAATCCTCTTGCAGACTGCCTCGCTGAACTTTCATCTTATGAGCCGTTTGCCAAGTTCGAGTGATCACTTCTCCAACTCTACCCATCGCTTGAGAATCCGATGCAATCATCGAGAAAGCCCCTAAATCATGAAGAATATCTTCCGCTGCAATGGTTTCTCGGCGAATACGAGACTCCGCAAAGGCGACATCTTCTGCAATGGAAGGAGACAAGTGGTGACACACCATCAACATATCTAAGTGTTCATCCACCGTGTTGATCGTGTAAGGGCGTGTTGGGTTAGTCGAAGAAGGAAGAACGTTAGACTCTCCACACGCTCGAATAATATCGGGCGCATGACCGCCACCAGCCCCTTCGGTGTGATAGGTGTGGATAACGCGATCTCCAATGGCATCAAGCGTTGATTCGACAAACCCTGACTCGTTGAGCGTGTCAGTATGAATCGCGACTTGTACGTCCATTTCATCTGCGACTGTTAAACAAGTATCAATTGAAGCTGGAGTGGTACCCCAGTCTTCATGAAGTTTAAGCCCAACAGCGCCAGCCGCGACTTGCTCGCGCAGCCCTTCAGGTTGGCTAGCATTGCCTTTGCCCAAAATGCCGAAGTTCATCGGAAACTGATCCAGTGACTCAAGCATTCGGTGAATGTTCCATGGACCGGGCGTACAAGTCGTCGCATTGGTGCCCGTTGCAGGCCCCGTTCCGCCGCCAATCATTGTTGTTACGCCAGATGCAAGCGCCTCTTCAATTTGCTGTGGGCAAATGTAATGAATATGAGAGTCAATGCCGCCTGCCGTTAAAATGGATCCTTCTCCGGCAATCACTTCTGTTCCGGGGCCAATAATAATATCCACTCCCGCTTGAACGTCCGGATTTCCCGCTTTACCAATAGCTGAAATACGCCCATGTTTTACGGCAACATCCGCTTTTACGATGCCCCAGTAATCCAACACCACTGCATTAGTGATCACTAAGTCCGGTGTTTCAGCACTCGGCCTTTGGCTTTGTCCCATACCATCGCGGATCACCTTTCCACCACCGAACTTGACTTCGTCGCCGTAAGTGGTGAAATCTTTTTCTACTTCTAGCCACAATTCTGTATCAGCAAGCCTTAAACGATCGCCAACAGTTGGGCCAAACATCTCGGCATATGCTTGCCTTGAAATGCTCGCCATAACGTATCCTTGTTATTGTTTTTTTGATTAGTCGATGTAGGTCGCTAAAGCGCACCCATGACTTTACCTTGGAAACCAAACACTTCGCGTTTGCCTGAATACGATACCAATTCAACCGTTCGTGATTGGCCTGGTTCAAAACGAGTTGCAGTACCGGCAGGAATATTGAGGCGGAAACCTCGAGTCGCTTCCCTATCAAATTCCAATGCGTCGTTGGCTTCATAAAAGTGATAATGAGAGCCTATTTGAATCGGGCGATCGCCCAAATTTTTGACTTGAACGGTACACGTTTCTAGCCCTTGGTTGAGCTCCATAAAGCCTTCTGCCGCTTGCAGTTCACCAGGAACTAACGTGTTGGGCGCTGAGGTAATTGATTTCATCGCCGCCTCACACTATAGGTTCATGAACAGTGACCAACTTGGTCCCATCTGGAAACGTGGCTTCGACTTGTACGTCTGGGATCATCGATGGAACCCCTTCCATTACATCGTCAGCACTTAAGATTGTGCGCCCAAACCCCATAAGGTCTGACACGCTTTTTCCTTCCCTAGCGCCTTCAAGAATCTCACTGCTTATCAGCGCGATCGATTCTGGGTAGTTCAATTTGATCCCCCGTTCTTTGCGTTGCTTGGCTAACATGCCAGCACAAAAAATGAGTAGTTTATCTTTCTCTCTTGGAGTTAATTCCATCTAGCTCTCCATATTGTTGATCTTGGCTGCCCGCGTAATGTCTGCGTTGAATTACTTGAACTCGGCACCAATTAATGAACGACTGCTTATCGTTAATTTCCCGACAAGTCAGCCGTTTCTAAGCCATTGAGCCTGACGTCGTTAAAGCCTAATTGAGAGCTGATTACGTATTGCAGGCCTTACCGACTATGGTGTCACCCACGATCAAATAGCCGACTAAGTCGCCCAAATACGAGGCAACTCAGGGGAAGCCCCTAACCATTGCGAACGTACCAACTGCCAAATTTGACCGAAAGCCGAAAGTATCGACTCGCTCCAGTCACCCAGTGCACGAATTATGATCAAACCTTCGATTTGAGTGACCCCAAATACTAAATTCTTCTCTAATGCACTTTGTTGTATTTGATTGAGCAAGCTCTGTACCAATTCAAATAGCGCTTCGTCATTATTTGAAATAAAGAAACTGGCCGACATCGAAGCGTCCATTAACCCTTTGTTTAAAAACAACTTATCACCACCATCGAGCCGAATTTGTTCCGTTAAAATTCTTTTGTCATTAATGTAGATTTCAGTCTTGCCTCGTATTGCACCAAGTTCGAATCCCTCATTTAGTGCAGGGCGTCCAAAGCAGTGCATCTCCCAGCCCATAAAGCGCGAATTTTCATGTAGATAGATGCGTGTATCGACTTTTGCGTAACTATCAGGAAAAAATATGTTTTCTTGAGGTAACCATTCCAAAGTCGCCCCTTCTTCAACAATTAAAGTTTGAGTTTGCCGCGCAACTTTTTCATCCGAACGATAGAACTTAGTCGCGCCGGGAGTGGTAATAAGGGCGTGTGAATTAACTGCCGCCGTTGCCGTGATATCAAGCGTGTCACCGCCCACAACACCACCTGGCGGGTGTAACAAATACACGTGGCAGATGTTTTTTTCTGGGTACAAAGGCCGTTGTAACGAAAGCGGTCCGAACTGAGAACGGTGTTTAAGTACCGTTTTATCCCCTCGGTCTGCAAAGCCTAGTTTCAGCTCCGCTTTCCAGCCTTCCTGTTCAGCCTCCATCAAAAATGGGTTCACTCGAATGCTAGCTTCGACCTCTGATACATTAAGAGTCATCATACAGTTAGGTACTCCGCAATGAGTTGTTCATTAAGATCCGACATTTCTCCCGTGGCTACCGCTCGCCCACGATCCAAAATACAAAATTGATCCCCTACTTTTCTGGCGAAAGGCAACTTTTGCTCAACAAGCAATACTGTTAAACCAAACTTTTGATTCAGCATTAATATTATGTCGCCAATCTCTTGCACTATGTTGGGCTGAATCCCTTCAGTAGGTTCATCCAAAATCAATAAACTTGGGTTCACCACCAGCGCCCTGCCGATGGCTAATTGTTGCTGCTGGCCGCCAGACAAATCTCCCCCACGGCGATGACGCATTTCTTTCAAAACCGGAAAGATCTCGTAAATAAAATCTGGAATTTTCCTATCGCCTCGTGAGCGAATGGGTAATCCTACTTGCAGGTTTTCTTCAACACTGAGCATTGGAAAAATTTGTCGGCCTTGTGGTACATAACCGATCCCTAAGCGAGGCCTTTCTTCAGGCGAATGCTGTTGAATAGCTTGGCCCTCTAGCTTGATTTCTCCGTCTCTGACTTTAACCAGCCCCATAATTGATTGGAGTAACGTCGTCTTCCCGACACCATTTCGTCCCATTAGTACCGTGCATTTTCCCTTAGGGATCTCCATGCAGAGATCCCACAGCGTATGGCTTTCACCATAGAACTGATTAACATTTTGGATACTGAGCATGGTTATTCTCCTAAGTAGACTTGTTTAACTTCAGCATGACTCTGCACTTGGTCCATGGTGCCTTCAGCGAGAACATGGCCTTGGTGCAAAACAGTGACATGACTGGCAATTGAGCGAACAAAATCCATATCGTGTTCAACAACGACAACTGAATGTTGACCAGCCAAAGAGTTGAGCAATTCTGAAGTGCGATCCATTTCTTGATGCGTCATCCCAGCTACGGGCTCGTCAACGAGTAGAAGCTTTGGGGTTTGCATCAGCAGCATACCAATTTCTAGCCACTGCTTTTGCCCATGTGACAAGTTGCCCGCCAGTGTATTTGCCTGAATATGAAGATGAGTCAACTCCAATACTGAAGTGATGCGGTCCTTCTGTTCGCCCGACAATGTTGCGGTAAATGTTGCCCATACCGATCTTTTCCCGGCCATTGCGAGTTCAAGGTTTTGCCAAACAGAAAGGCACTCAATTACCGTTGGTTTTTGAAACTTGCGGCCAATTCCCGCATTCGCAATATCGGCTTCACTCATGTTGAGTAAATTGATATTGGAACCTAACCACACCGAGCCAGAGTCCGGTTGAGTTTTCCCGGTAATAATGTCCATCATGGTGGTTTTACCCGCTCCGTTTGGGCCGATGATGCAGCGCAGTTCTCCTTCTTTGATATATAGGTTTAAGTCATTGATCGCTTTGAAACCGTCGAACGTTTTATTCACCCCTTCCATGTACAACAAAATGTTGTGTGAGGTATCGAGCAAAGGATGTTGCTGAGGCTTCATGAAATCGAACACTTCATTACGCTTGGTAATGGACTTAAATGCTTGAGTAGTTTCACCCAAATTAGTGAGTGCATTCATTAAACGGCCTCCTCAGTGATTGGTGAGCGCTTGGCTGACTGAGTACGTTTGAGTTTTTGGCTCTGCTCTTGAATGAATCCAATCACGCCTTTTGGTAAATACATGGTGGCAAGTACAAATAGCCCGCCGAGTGCGAACAGCCATATTTCGGGAAACTCAACCGTGAACCAGCTCTTTGCGTAGTTGACGATTAAGGCTCCGACAATAGCGCCAAATAAGGTTGCGCGCCCGCCAAGCGCTACCCACACCACGACTTCAATAGAATTCAGTGGTGCAAATTCTCCCGGATTGATAATGCCCACTTGTGGGACATACAGTGCGCCTGCAATACCCGCAATTACCGCAGATAGCACGAAGATCCACAGTTTCATATTGTCGACATCGTAGCCCATGAATCGGGTTCGCGATTCGGCATCTCGGATAGCCAGCGCCACTCGCCCGAGGCGACTATTCGTCACAGCTCGGCAAACTAAGTACGCTAGAACTAGTGCGATGCAAGTGCATACAAACAAGCCAATTTTGGTGGTATCGGCTTGCAGGCTATAACCGACAATATCCTTGAAATCCGTTAACCCATTGTTGCCGCCAAAGCCCATTTCATTTCTAAAAAATGCCAGCATTAATGCGAAGGTCAACGCTTGTGTCATGATGGATAAATACACCCCGGATACCCGTGAACGAAACGTCAGATAACCAAACGCATAAGCGAGCAAACCAGGCACAATCACCACCATCAAGCAGGCAAACCAAAATTGGTCAAAGCCTTGCCAAAACCAAGGTATTTCCGACCAATCTAGAAACACCATGAAGTCAGGGAGTTCAGGATTACCGTAAACTCCCCGATCACCTATTTGTCGCATGAGATACATGCCCATCGCATAACCTCCGAGCGCAAAGAATGCACCATGTCCAAGGCTAAGTAGTCCTAAGTACCCCCATACCAAATCGACAGCCAAAGCCAACATCGCATAACTTAAGTATTTGCCTAACAAAGAAATGGTGAACGTTTCTATATGTAAGGGATGACCAGCGGGAAGAAGTAGATTCGCAACGGGAATAAACACAGCCATCGCAAGCAAAGTCACGACCGTAAACTGTCCACCGCGATCGTTTTTTAATATTGAACTCAACATCGTCGCTCCTTAACTTTCAGCTGCGCGACCACGTTGAGGGAAAAGTCCTCGTGGGCGTTTTTGAATAAATAAAATGATGAAGACCAACACAAGAATTTTGGCTAGCACCGCTCCTGCCCAAGGTTCGAGTACCTTGTTAAAGATGCCTAGACCTAGCCCAGCAACGAGCGTCCCCCATAAGTTGCCTACGCCGCCAAACACCACCACCATGAATGAATCAATGATGTAAGCTTGTCCCATATTTGGGCCTACATTAGTCAACTGAGATAGAGCAACACCAGCCACACCAGCCACGCCAGAGCCAAGACCAAATGTCATCGCATCCACCCTTTCAGAGCGAATCCCCATTGCTTTCGCCATTGAACGGTTTTGGGAGACCGCACGTACTTGTAAACCGAGTGGAGTTTTCTTGAGTAACGCCACTAAAGCCAAAAACACTGCAAAGCAGAACAACACGATATAAAGGCGGTTATAGGTGAACGACAGCATCGGATTGATTTGTAGAACACCAGACATGAAATCTGGCGTTGCCACAGAGCGATTAAGCGGCGAAAAAATCGAGCGGATAGCTTGCTGTAAGATCAAGCTCAAACCGAAAGTTGCGAGCAAGGTTTCTAGCGGTCTGCCGTACAAGTGGCGGATTACTCCGCGCTCAATTGCGATACCTACCGCACCCGACACCAAAAATGCCATAGGAATAGAGAGCGCCAAAGAGAGCCCTAAGTGATTCGGCATGAGCAGCTGCATAACATAAGTGGTGTACGCGCCAATCATAATAAGTTCACCGTGAGCCATGTTAATCACACCCATGACACCAAAAGTGATGGCTAATCCGATAGCGGCTAGTACCAAAATTGAGCCCATACTTAGGCCAAAAAATGCTGTTTCTATACCCGAATACAAGCGCTGACTTTGCTGATATTGGTCAATGCCTTTTTCTGCAGCCGCGATAGATTCTTCATAGGAAGAGGTTCGAATGACTTCATTAAGCCGACTAAAAACAATAGCGTGTTTGTAACCAGACAACTGCTCGATTGCCGCTAGCTGAACCTCAGGGTTATTCGCTAATGCGTCGTAGGCACTGATCGCTAATGTCATCTCCTTTTTGATATCAGCAACACTTTCTGAATCAATCGCTATGCGGATGGCTTCAATCACTTGTTCGTCTGTATTGCCAATCAAAGACTGGACGGCCTGCAAACGAATCGAATCGTCTTTTGAACTCAGCCCCATTTGGGCAAGTTCCGATCTTACTTCCTTGCGTAACCTGTTATTAATCCGAACCTTTTTGTATTGGCGGGTGTTAGTGATCGTTACCCTCTCATCGGTCTGTACGTCGTGAGCGGTTTGTGTCTCTGCCAGCTTAGAAATAACGAATAATTGCTGTAGAGATTGGTCATAATAAAGTTCACCATCTAGCCACGCTTGTAAAACCGAATGGCTTAACTCTTGGTCTGGTTGACTTGAAAGCCACTCCATCGCTTGTATTTTTTGTTTCGAGCTTTTGCCTGTTAAAGCCAGCTTCATGTCTTGATAAGAAGAAACGCTTCCAGCGTAACTGAACGTTGAAGCAAACAGCCCTATTAACAGTGACAAGATGATCGGTATTCTCAATCGTTTCATGTTCTGACGTCCTGAAATTTTATAGTTATAAATAAAAAACCCCACCCTGAAAGTGCACACAGGTGGGGAAAAAAGGATTAGTTAGAACCTGAACATTTATTGGTTTTTACATTAAAGCTGCCGCATGAAAATGGCTTGCTCCAACTAGAGTAAAGATCTTTAGAACCCGGTAAATAACTCGACCAAGCGTCACCGGCGATAAGGCCTGTTGTTTCCCAAACTGAGTCGAACTGTCCATCGTCTTGAATTTCACCGATCAGAACTGGCTTAGTAATGTGATGATTTGGCAGCATAGTTGAATAACCGCCAGTCAGGTTTGGAACTGAAACACCGATTAACGCATCTTGCACCGCTTCAGGATCGGTCGTACCCGCATTCGTTACCGCTTGTGTCCACATGTTGAAACCAATGTAATGCGCTTCCATCGGATCATTGGTGACGCGAGATTCGCTCTTGATGAATTGCTGCCACGTTTCGATAAACTCGTTGTTCGCTTGAGTATCAACGCTCATGAAATAATTCCACGCCGCCAAGTGGCCGACTAACGCTGACGTGTCCATGCCGGATAACTCTTCCTCACCGACCGAAAACGCAATCACGGGAATATCTTCAGATGACACCCCTTGTGCCCCTAACTCTTTATAGAAAGGCACATTTGCATCGCCATTAATGGTGGAAACCACCGCAGTGGCTTTACCCTCAGAACCGAATTTTTTGATATTCGATACTATAGACTGCCAATCTGAATGACCAAACGGTGTGTAGTTGATCATGATATCGTCGTCACTAACGCCTTTGCTTTTTAGGTAAGCCTCTAAGATACGATTGGTTGTACGAGGATAAACGTAATCTGTTCCCGCAAGTACCCAACGTTCTATTTCCAATTCATCCATTAAGTAATCAACCGCAGGAATCGCCTGCTGGTTAGGCGCAGCACCGGTATAAAAAACGTTTTTGGAAGACTCTTCCCCTTCGTATTGCACCGGGTAGAAAAGAATACTATTGAGCTCTTCGAATACAGGCAGCATGGATTTACGTGACACCGAAGTCCAACCACCGAACACGACGTCTACTTTTTCTTTTTCAATCAACTCACGGGCTTTCTCTGCAAATAGTGGCCAATTCGATGCAGGGTCAACAACAACGGCTTCAAGCTGTTTACCTAATAAACCTCCTTTTTTATTTTGCTCTTCCACCAGCATCAACACCGTATCTTTTAGGGTTGTCTCACTGATCGCCATGGTTCCGGAAAGAGAGTGCAGTACACCGACTTTAATGGTCTCTTGGGCATACACAGAAGTGGATAGGGAAACCATGGCACTGAGCGCGGCGAGTTTCAGCTTTACTATTTTGTTCATTTCTATCTCCTTGTAATGACTAGGTATTCCTAGAGCAAGAAGACTGCCAGATATAAACTTTCGAGGAATATCATCTTAACCAATTGAAATATAAAGAATTAGACAATCAACCTAGATTCCCACTACTAAGTGGTCATATGCATCTTTGCTGCATTTTGGTTCATAACAAACAGGAAACTCACCAAAACAGTGAGATGACTCGAAATAAAATGTTTGAATGTAATAGTTATCTTATTCGTAAGGCGAAAAACGTGTGCGCCATAAGTACGCAGTGCATTGCTACCGTTGCACCAATTGCGAACAGCTTCGCTCATGAAAAATCACCAACTACCCAGTAAATCATTGATATTAATTAACTTAATCATAAACCTCGTTCATGGTTCATTAATTGCACACTCTGATAGTAATTATTGTGAACAATTGGTGATACAAGGAAATATACATGGATAATGTACGAAACAAGGAACTAGTTTATGAACTGGATGACAAACCCGAAATTGGTGCAGCAATGTACGCCGGGCTACAACACGTGCTCGCGAGCTTTGTTGGGATAATCACTCCGACATTGATCATCGGTGGCGTATTGGGTTTAGGTGAACACGTTCCCTATCTAATTAGCATGGCGTTAATCGTGTCCGGTGTTGGTACCTTTATACAAGCCAAACGTATCGGCCCTATAGGGGCTGGGATGATCTGCGTACAGGGCACCAGTTTTGCTTTTTTAAGCTCAGTGCTCGCGGCTGGTTTTATTGCGAAGTCTAAGGGCGGAGGCCCAGAAGAGATTCTCTCTCTTATCTTAGGAGTGTGTTTCGTTGGAGCCTTTATTGAGATCGCTATTTCTCAGTTTATCGACAAACTAAAGAAAATAATCACTCCCTTAGTTACTGGCATTGTAATAACGACTATCGGTATCTCTTTGATAAAAGTCGGTATGACTGATATCGCTGGTGGATTCAATGCCAAAGATTTTGGGCAGCTATCTAACTTAGCTTTAGGAGCGATAGTATTGGCGACCATCATCGTATTAAACCGTTCTGGTTTGTTAGTAGTAAGGCTATCAGCAATACTCGCTGGCTTAGCCATCGGTTATGTAGCCGCGATTTGGATGGGTAAGGTCGACCTGCCAGAAATCGTTAATCAACCTCTTATCAGTGTACCTACCCCTTTTAAATTTGGCTTTAGTTTTGATTTGTATGCGTTTATCCCAATTGCCGTGATTTACGCAATTACTGCCATTGAGTCGACCGGTGATATCACCGCGAACTGCATGTTTTCAAAACAACCGGTAAAGGGGCCACAATACCTCGCAAGAATAAAAGGCGGGATTCTGGGTGACGGTGTCAATTCACTACTTGCTGCGACTTTCAATACATTTCCAAATACGACCTTTAGCCAGAACAATAGCGTGATTCATTTAACGGGTATCGCCAGCCGTTATGTGGGGTACTTTGTCGCGCTAATTTTAGTGGTTCTAGGCCTCTTCCCTATTGTGGGTTCTATTTTGATGTCGATACCTAAACCTGTGATTGGAGGCGCTACTTTAGTCATGTTTGGTACCGTGGCCGCAGCTGGGATTAAAATTCTTGCCACCGAGCAACTCGATAGGAGAAAGCTGATGATCATGGCCGTTTCCTTTGGTATGGGCCTTGGCGTCATGCTAGTTCCAAATCTATTACAAGAAATGCCAAAACTCGTACAAAGCGTGTTTGGTTCAGCGGTCACAACAAGCGGATTGTGCGCCATTATGATGAGTTTGATCTTAAAGGACACAGCACCCACGATCGAAAATGAGCGCGAACTAGTAAACGCGTCCTCTACAAGCTAACCAACTTTCACTTGTCGAATAAAAGCCACCAACAATATTCAATCGTTGGTGGTTTCTTTCACCTAACCGCTGAGGTTTACAACGAAAATCCATTGAAATGAGCGTATGCTGGCTTTATTAAACGCACACGAGGCTCAGATCCGCTCCCCACCATGCGTTGCCATAATCTCACCTTTTCCTTGATTTCAAACCAGGTGGGAAATCCCCCTAGCCCCAGAAGTTCCACCCATTCTGTTCGTTCTAACAAGGCTACAAGTGCGGTAATGAACAACCCATACATTCACCACAGCGCGACGTCAAAGAGTCACACCATTCACTCAATCAATACATCATATTCATTAAGGTTAATTCTTAAGCAAACAACTTTAATGAACAAATTATCAATTGCTAATCATTATCATTTTAATTAACATCCGCGAGACATTTGTATACACCTAGAAACTTGATACTTAGCAGTGATACTGCACTCTAAGCATCAGAACAGACAGTGGTTTTCTAGATATGCCAGCTTCAATAGCAGCGGCTACAGACGAATGAAAAAAAGCTAAAGCATCAATTATCAGTGGATTTAGATAAGCAGTTAGCTCTGCCATCGCCCCCTCTTCACCTAGCTATATGAAGTTTGGTATCCAAACAGCATAGCGTGAACATTCTCATGTCTACTGAGTCGATTGTTGCCTAACACACTAATAAAAGGTTGCTCTAGCGGCCTAGACACAGGCATAAACATGAAGACCAAACTTCAGTTCCCATTTGCGTTATCGCTACTTACGCTTTCAATCACTAATGTAATCGCTGCCGAATCTTCAACTTCCGAAGAAGCCCTTGCAGCTCAAGAAACGTTAGTGGTGACAGCTACCCGTTACTCTCAATCTCCAGATAAGATTGCAGGCGCAGTCACGGTTATTGATTCAGAACAAATCGAACAGCAATCGATCATTTCAGATGATCTAACTAGCGTTATCGCGACTTTAGTACCAGGCATGACGCCAAGCCGTCAAAAGATGTCGAACCAAGGTGAAAACTTACGTGGCCGCCAAGCGCTAGTCATGATTGATGGCGTTCCTCAAATCAACCCTCTGCGTAACGGCAACCGATACGGCTACACCATCGACCCGTCTATGATTGAGCGTATTGAAGTCGTGAATGGTGCAAGCGCCGTTCAAGGGATGGGCGCGACAGGTGGCATCATCAACTACATCACGAAAGGTGCGAAGCCGGGTGATGATTGGAAACAGACTATCGGTACACGTGTGACTTCTAATTTCGAAGAAGACGGTACTGGTGGCAAGGTGTTCTACAACGTGAGCAAGCACGATGAAGAATTCGACCTGTTTTTCGGCGGTTCATGGGATCAACAAGGCCTTTACTACGACGGTAATGGTAACCCAATTGGCATGAACGATATTCAAGGCGAGACTCAAGACAGCACAGCGACTGATATTTTCTTCAAAGGTGGTTACAACTTTGACGATGGCGATCAACGTGTCGAATTAACAGCCAACACTTACACCATTGAAGCGAATGGCAACTACAAAGCCGTAAAGGGCGATTTTGATGCGGGTATTCCGGGCACCGTTGAACCGGGGTCACCATCGGGTGAGCCAGTAAGTAACGAAGCTCAGCTATTCAACCTAAAATACAGCCACTTAGGTCTTGGAGATGGCATCTTAACTGCGCAGATGTTCTACCAAAACTATGACGCTATTTTTGGTGAAGCTACCTGGTACCCAACAGAAACAAAAGTCGCTGACCAAGGTACGATCTCTTCACAAAAAACTGGCTTTAAACTTGGCTATGAAACCTACGATATTCTAGAAATGGACGACACCTGGGTCGTTGGACTAGACGGCTTGCACGATCAAACTGAGCAAACCTTAGAGCAATCAGGCTTAAACGTAACTCCACTAATGGAATACTACAGCCTGGCACCTTTCGTCCAAGGTGACTTCTTAGTAACAGACGCATTACGTTTATCAAGCGGTGTAAGATTTGAAAGTATTCGCGTAAAAGTGAGCGATGGTCAAACCATTTACGGTTACGGTGTTGATGGCCACAATTCTGAGATCATCGGCGGTACGCAAGATTCTTCAAAAGCAGTGTTTAACTTAGGTGCAGTTTATACTTTCACTAATGAGTTCAGTACTTTTGCAAGCTTCAACCAAGGGTTTGGATTACCAGATATCGGCCGTGTTCTACGTGGCAACTGGATCGGTGCTAGCGACCCTGGTCAAGTTGGTACACCAATCGACTTCAATGACATGCCAGCTGTTGAGCCTGTTGTTACTGATAACTATGAAGCAGGTATTACCTACCGCGGCCAACGACTATTCCTAGGCGCAAGTGCTTACGTATCTATTGCTAAAGACGGTGCTAACTTAGCGCTGAATGACAACGGTACTTACGATGTAGAACGTCAACGCACTGACATCATGGGCTATGAGCTAACCTCTACTTACCAATTACTAGATTCAACGCAAGTACAAGCAATGTACGCACACGTTGAAGGTGAAGTCGATACCACTGGTGACGGTAATGTAGATTCAGACATGGATCTAAAGAACCTGACACCAGATCGTTTACTACTGGCGGTAAACCACAGCTTCTCGGACACATTGATGAGCCGCATTCAATACAATCACCTGTTTGATCGTAGCAAAGCGCAAAACGATGTTGGTGCAGAGCAAAACTTCGATGGCTATGGTCTGGTTGATCTGAGCACTCACTACGATATGAAGGATAAAGGTCGCATTGCGTTTGGTATTGAAAATCTAATGGATGAGCAATACGTGAATTACTTTAGTCAAATTCGTAATCACAGCTCTTACTACTTCTCAGGCCGTGGACGTACCTTTAGCTTAAGCTATGAACTTGATTTCTAATTAAATCGACATAAATAAAAGCCCGTGCCTTCCATGAAGCGCACGGGCTTTTTTGTATTGGTATAGAAGAATCTTGTCGGGTGTATTGCCCCAGTTCAGATACAAGAAACATCGGCAGTAACGCAAAAACGAGTTACTCGTATGTGAATACAGATTAAAAGATTGGGGGATATGTTAGGTATATACGAGCTGAGTTAGAACGCGATAAGAGTGAAATCGGGTTAATTCAATTATCTTAAAAGTATCTGGAATTAATTTACTAAGTAAGGGGAATTATCACTCGAGATGAGCTATTGGAGCGTGCAGCGGGAATCGAACCCGCATCATCAGCTTGGAAGGCTGAGGTAATAGCCATTATACGATGCACGCATAGTGTCTTGTGGTAAGACAAAGCAAGGAAAAGACTTGGAGCGTGCAGCGGGAATCGAACCCGCATCATCAGCTTGGAAGGCTGAGGTAATAGCCATTATACGATGCACGCACATCGTCTTAACGAGATTGATAATGCCACATCTAACTGAAAACGAAACCTTTTTCTTTGATTTTTTATCTAAGCGGTTACATAACCAACACAGCGCAGGTTTTTTAGGCACTTCTTAAGGATTAGAAGCGTTGAAGTGTGACTTGGTTCTTACCTGATTGTTTTGCCTGATACATAAGTTGGTCCGCATCATGAAGCAAAATTACCTCAGGTTGTCTTGCATAGTAAGCACATCCAATGCTTACGGTGACAGACAGTGACATGTCGTCAAGTTGAAACGGATTTTTGCCAATCGCATCGCATATCGCTTGTGCTTTTTCTAACGCCACCCGCTTATCAAGTCCAAACGAAACAATTGCAAACTCTTCGCCTCCTATACGCGCAAAGATATCTTTATAGCCCAAAGAACTATCCGCCCTATGTGCGACTTCCTTAATTACCAAGTCGCCAACATTATGCCCGTAGGTATCATTGACGTATTTAAAGTCATCAATGTCAAACACCATCAAAGTGACAGAGGCTAAGCCAATGTCTAACCGCTCAAGTTCGTAGAAAAAGTGGCGTCGATTACTAATCCCGGTCAGTTCATCCGTATTTGCCACTCGAACCAACTCTCGGTTTGCTTTTTCAAGCTCAATCGTTCGTTCTTTTACCGTGCTTTTGAGTTGGAAAACATAAAAGATCACCATGACGAAAATCACTGTGGCGATACTAGGGATCAGATAAGGTGGGTAAACTGTTTGAATGTGCATCCATTTACTCAGGATCTGGTCCCGCTCAGAGCGTGAGATTTGGCTGAAGCCACTTTCAAGCATGTGTAATAGCTTTTGATTGCCTTCAGCGACCGCAATTTTGATGTCTCCAGAATACAAGAACATAACGGGCGCGACCTTCACTTCATTGTGAGATGAATAAAGGTAAAAGTTGGCGACTTGAGTGTCAGCAATAAAGGCGGTTATCTCGCCATTCATTGCTGCATTGATCATTAATTCATTATTGGAGAAAAGATTCAGCCTCAAATTGGGAAAATTCTTTTCGGCAAAATACTGCTCGTACCCACCCTCGACCACTCCAACGGAAGCGCTGTCGTCATCTTGAAGGAAATAGTTTAAGTCGGTGCCTATGTACTTTTGAACCATGAATAGATGGGTATCTATCGAGAATAGTGTATCGCTGTAATCCAAATACTCATCTCGCGGTGCCGACCACAGCAAGCCAGCATGTGCATCCGCTTTATTGTCTCGAACAAGTTCTAGCGAAGCGCCCCAGTCTGTAAGAACAAACTCGATTTCAACGCCTGATTTTTCAGAGTAGGCTTTCCAAAAATCTATTAATATTCCACTGGGGTTGCCGCTTTCATCAAGGTAAGAAAAGGGTTTCCATGCCTTAGAGTTAGCGACCGTGATCTTGTCTTGCTCATGAGCGTAAACCGCCTTAATCGACCACCCAATCAAGATAGTAAACAATACCAGATATAGCGGCTTGGCTAGGTTAACCATACTGCTCGTCCTGCAATAGAACACTAGTACTGTCTTGATTTAAGTATTTAGTAAACTCTGCGATTCTCATCGGCTTACCAAATGCCCAGCCTTGCCCATACTCGATCCCCATTTGTTTCAGCGCTTGGTGCTGTACTGCGGTTTCTACCCCTTCAGCAACTAGACGCATTCTTTCACTTCGTGCAATGTCGACAATATGTTGAATCAATGAAGAACGAATTGCGCCATCTTCCATATCAATCACGAAACTTCGATCAATTTTCAGGACTTGGCTATTTATCTTTCTGAGCTGGTTCAAATTAGAATAGCCTGTACCAAAGTCGTCAATAGCGATATCTATTCCATGGCTTTGTAGCTGGCTAATGGTATAAGACGCCCCTTCCCCTTCAAGGTACTCGCTTTCGGTTACTTCTAAAGTAACTGCCCCTCTGAAATTTTTGAACTCGGTAAGTTGAGTAACCTTTTCAACTTCGCTGCTGGCAATATCTTTGGGGTAGACATTCATACTAAGTTTGAATTTAGCGTCCACTAGCTCATTCATTTCTGTCATGGCTGTTTTCATCAAGTACTCAGTAAATTGCCAAGTTTTATCCAACTTGCTGATCACAGGGATGAACTCATCTGGCGTCATCGCGCCGTATTTATCTTCGACGCGTGCTAGCATTTCTGCCCCAACTGTACTGCCGTCCTCTAAGTCAACAATCGGTTGATAGACACAATAGAAACTTTGCTCAACTAGGGCACGCTTCACTCTTGCGGTTGTGGTTCGCTGTAGTCGGTAGTATTTACGGCTAAGCAAGTACCCAAAAATGGCCAAGCAAATAGAAACAACGAGCGTAAGCTCTATCAATAAAGGAGGGTGCTGTGAATTTCTAAGGAGTTTAGGTTTGACCGCGACGCACAAACGGCCACCGTCATCACATAGAGTTACAGCAACGGTTGAGCCTCCCCAGTAGTTAAACGAGTCCATTGCCGTGACATTGTCAGCAATCCCCTGCTCTCCCGCCCAGGAATAGCGTTCGTTAGCCCCTTGGAAGTACATTTCCCAGCGATACTCTTTTCCTAGTAGGTTGGTTATAAATTCAGGATCGATAACTACATTGTAATTAGTCTTCCTCGCGATCAAGCCCGAGTGTTCTTGGTTGAAGAACAACAGCTTTTGCAGGTGCCAATATTCGATCCCATCATCAGACACGATATCCGCTGCAACCGCATCTTTGAAAGGAACCTTAAGCATCCCCAATCCTGTTGTGCAAACTAAATCATTCTCGATAAAAAAGCCGATATCTTTAATAAACTGAGAGCGAAAAAGTACCTTACGCATCTCAAGTAAATTCTGTTCTGTGCATTCGGAAAGTTTGAGGTTATTTAGGGTAGATAAGCTGGTCGTAATCTCATCACGAGTTTGGGTGGCAAAACCTAATATATGCTCCGCTTCTATCTTAGTCCGCTGTAAAATTTGATAGGCGAATATTTGAGAGATAGCGATTGAAGAAGCAAGGAAAATGAGTGCGGTTATCGTCATCGAAATGCTTAACTCACGCACACTTACGTTCGTTTTCAAATTCACTCCTATCAGCGAGAACCCACAAATATTTTTTATAAACTATGAACTTATTAGAGTTATTAACAATAAGCGTAGTACAATTTTTCTACTTCTTTAGGGCAGAATAAGAATCATTCTAGAATTGCTAAAAAAGTCTGATTTAAACCGTTCAAATTGCTCGTCAATTGGTTTGAGCTCTGCTACATTTGCCGCACATAATTTCACCCCTGAAACGACCATGCCTTCGCAGTACCGAATTAATAAAATCGTTGAGATTGGCGACACCCTTCACCGAAGTGGTTGCGCTCCCTACAAACTAGAAAAGTACACGCAGCACTACGCTAGAAAGCACGGTGTGGATGTCATGATCCAAGCCACTCCTACCGCAATTAATTATCAATTCCCTGATGACAACAACGCTGTAGTTCTCAAACGCTTGAAACCTGCTTCAATCAATTTAAGTTTACTGGCGAATACTATTATTCGAATTAATCAACCGAGCAGCGAGCCTGTACCCGAGCCTGTTGGTTATTCAAAGTTCGTTAACGCATTGGCGAACATGGGGATTCCACCTGCATACCTAATGCTAGTAGGCAGCACACTTGAGGCTGTTGGCTTCTCTGTTCTATTGGGATTCATGGTTTGGCTGTGCCAGCAGATTTGTCACTCTCGCAGAGCTATCGCCGCCGAATTTATTTCTGCATTGGTTACGGGTATTTTTGTCGCATTTCTTGCAAGCACCGGAATGCCGATACCAGTTTGGGCGCTTTGTATTGCCGCCATTGTGTTATTTGTCCCCGGATTGTCGATAGCTAACTCTTTAGAGTGTTTAGCCTTTAATGATTTGGTCTCTGGAACCAGTCTACTCGGGCAAAGTGCGCTGACATTGATAAAGCTGTTCGTGGGAATTGTCATGGGCCTGAATATAGGCGAGGCGCTTTGGGGGCAGGCTGAATCCATTTCCTACACCAATGAAGTCCCGACCTGGATGCACATATCCGGATTGGTGCTGATTTCGGTGTCTATCGGCGTGATATTCAATGCTAGACCAACAGATATATTACTTGGTCTGCCTGTTGCGGTGTTAGGGATGTGGGGGCCATTTTACTTAGGCTTTGACAGCGGCTGGGTTGTAGGGACTTGGATCACTACCGTATTAATCACACTATATGGGACTTGGATTGCCAAGCGATTGGACTTAACCGGCTCCATCTATATTGTTCAAGGCATTATTATTTTGGTTCCGGGTAGTCGCGTATTAGTCAGCGCCAGTCAGTCAGTATTCGAGCAGTCCATTTTGCCAATTCCAAGTATCGGTTTATCTGCTTTGTTTATGTTTTCTGCGATTGTTGCAGGGCAAATTACCGCCTACTCCATTTATTCACCTAAGGTAGAAAGATAGCCTCCCCCTATTAAACAAAAGCCCTATTCAAACCCAGCGATTAAACTGCTTTTGAATAGGGCTCTTTGCCTCTATGTTTCGCCTTGCGCTCGAAACTCCCTTTTCCTTTTTTCGCTTTTACAATTCTTGTTCTAAATAACTGACTAGTGACCACGGCTTTAAGTGCGTTTTCCTTAATTTCTCCCCGATTCATTTCATGCTCTAGCTGATGCTGAACTTCACAGGGCTCAGGTTGCCGTGAGCGCTTCTTAGATTTAGTTTTACCCATTTTTTACTCTCTCTTTTGTTAACGAATTAGTCATTAATTGACTCGTTCAAGACAATAATAATCTATTTGTATCAATTGTTTTAATTTAATTGATTAGAAAACGTCATACGATTGTAACCTTATGATATTTAAGGACACCAAAGTTTGACAGCCTCCAAATTTATCCAACTTTTCTCCTTACTATTCGTTGACTCTCAACCCAATTGATTTAGACTCAATGGCGGCTAGAAAGAAAGTTCTTTGTATATAAACATTTCGTTGGATTACTTGTAACCCCGTGGTGTTGTACGCAATAGCAATCAACTTTTCCACGCTATCGGTGCCACACATGGCGCAACACAATTTATATTATTAGGATAATGATTATGTCTAACACAGTTACTGGTACAGTAAAATGGTTCAACGAAACTAAAGGCTTCGGCTTCATTCAACAAGAAAACGGTCCAGACGTATTCGCACACTTCTCTGCGATCACTGGCGAAGGTTTCAAAACTCTTGCTGAAGGTCAAAAAGTTGAGTTCGTAGTATCTCAAGGTCAAAAAGGCCCACAAGCTGACAGCATCAAAGTACTTTAATTTAGTACCTTAAAGCTTTCTAAAAATAGCCAGCCTCTGCTGGCTATTTTTTTGCCCGCAGTTCAGCAATTTAGGGTAGTATCTCCCTCTCTCTTATTTCAAAGAAAAACCCATGGCTCTAAAACCTACCATATACAAATTCCGTATCTCATTAACGGATATGAATCGTGACTATTACGACTCTTTCAACCTAACTGTTGCTCAGCACCCTTCCGAGAATGACCAACGTATGATGGCTAGAGTTTTAGCGTTCTGCTTGAATGCTTCTCATGAACTTCAGTTCACTAAAGGCTTGTCTTCTATTGAAGAGCCCGATCTTTGGGAAAAAACCTTAGACGATCAAATTGAACAATGGATTGATGTTGGTGAACCAGATCCCGAGCGCGTTAAAAAAGCAACGCGATTAGCCAAATCCGTTAAGGTATATAGCTTTAACACCAAATCAAATGTTTGGTGGGAACAGAACAAAGGTAAATTCGGGTATTTATCCGCGGCTATCACGCGACTGGATAACGATGGCATCGAGCAAATGGCTTCGATGATTCAAAGAACCATGGACTTATCAGTAATGCTCTCGGGCAATTCAGCTTTCGTAAACAGCGACACACAATCTTGTGAAGTAACCTGGGAAGAACTGCAAGAAAATGACTAGCCTACAGGCGTGTTTTAATAATGCTGGTGTAGAAAACATCAGTATTATTAACAATACATACAACGACGAATACCAAAGCTTACTCAACGCCAATGACGCTTTCTTCACACGCGCTTGCGCCAACAAACCCGAGCACTCCGAACGCCAGATCCTGTTAGGATTGCTAACTAAACTGCACATCGAAGCAACCAGCAGTTATCAATCTGGAATCAAAGCCAGTGAAGGTATGCAGCAAGTGTTTGAATCGTCAGTGGGCAAAGAACATGCGAGTAAATTTAAGCATACACAAGTATCTAGCTTAGTGTGTATTACTCACCTTTGGTTGTATCTGCAAGGTAGACTAGGGATGGACTTTAGCTTAGCGAATGATCATGCTCAGGCAACATCGGAGCTGATCATCAAAAGTATTGTGGATACTAGCGACGAACAAAGAACCGCATTTTTGGAAAGCTATTACTTAGGTTTCGAAGTGTTTCAGCAAGAAGCTAAGCCCAATAGCCTTTTAGATAGAATTAAGCGCTTATTCAACTTCTTCTGAAGAACAAGATTTAATAATATTGCACATGGTGGCTGGTGCGGTAACCACTCGGTTTCGGCCACTATCTTTCGCTTGATACAAAGCGAAATCGGCTTTCTTAAACAAAGCCTTGAGGCTGAGTTCCGTTTCCGTGTATTCAGCCATCGATACCCCCACCGAGCAGGTCACATAACCTAAATCAGCATTGTTTGGGTGCGCAACTTTTTTAAGCCACACATTCTTACGCAGCAGCTCCGCCAGCATAGTAATCGATGTTGAAGATGACTTCTCACAGACAACCACAAACTCTTCACCACCAAAGCGATAGACTTTATCCGAATGAGGATTGATACTCGCTCTTAAAGCTTTAGCGACGATTTGTAAGGCTTCATCGCCAACCGCATGGCCAAATTCATCGTTGTAAGCTTTGAAGTTATCGATATCAATCACAATCAAGCCAAACCAACGCTTGTTACTTCTGGCGTTCTCTAAGGCCACATTCGCTTTAGTTTCATAAGCGAAACGAGAATAAACCCCTGTCAGCACATCAAATAACGACTGCCTTCTTAGCCCCATCATTTGGCTTTGGATCCGCTTGATCAACGAAGCATAGCGTTGCGCTAACTGACCTAATTCATCCGTACGGTCACGTTCTGGAATACTGTCGACATCAATAGAGTCAATATCGCCTTCCATTGTTTGAGCTAAGCGGTGAATTGGTTGAATAATTCGCTTGGTCGCCCAGAATATCAGAGCGATAGAAAACAGAATCGCGACGATGGCCTCTCGGACAATCAACTGAAGAGTATCAACTTTAAATGTCGACAATGCATCAGCATCAAACACAGCCCACACGTACCCTTCAGTATTACCTAGTAATGGAATTTTTACGTAAAGTAGGCAAGCTTGACCATCGAGGAGGTAATCATTTTCTGGGAATTCAGGAAGAAAGTAGAGGTTACCGAATAGGTTTTCCAACCGAACATGATTAATAAGCTGTTCTTGCTTATCAATCAACCTATCCAGAGCGTAGTTTATTTTGAAGTGTTCTGTTTCAGGTGCAGTCGCCGCTTTCTCTTTTAAAGCCCGTATTTGTTCTTCTAAAGAGCTGCTATTTTCAAGAGAAGCATTCATATTCCACACTTCATCTGCACTTTTCAGCCACGCAATCTTATAGCTCTTGTTTGCTCGAGATTGGGCATCCACTTCAAAATAAAATAGGTTATCGATTTCACGATAAGAGGCTAAAGCTTCAGAAGTTGCCACATGATTGTAATTTCTTCCTTCGGCAGCAAAAGAGACTTCTTTCAAAATGACTTGTAATGATGTCTTCGCTAAACGAACTTCTGATTCAATTTCGTTATGCCACTCACTCATGTAGCGGGTATAGCTAAAAGAACCAACGAGCCATACCACCAACGCCATGTGAGTAATAAAAAGAAGCTGAGTTAAACTGAATCTACGTCTCATATCATTCAAAGATGGCGTTAACACGATCGCCACAGGTTCCATTCACACATATATCTTGAAACTGCTCATGACACGCAATGCAAGCTTCAATAGCAAAAGAAGGATGTTGCTGACTAATGTCGAGCCCTTCTAAATCATAAATGCCGTAAAGAGGCATATTGGCGTAATGTTCTGTCACAAACATAATGCCGGGCTCTTGGTAAACAGCGATAGCAGTCGGCCCATCAAAATATGGCCCGTGCGTTTGGTATTGTGCGACTTTGTCAGGGTGAACATAAATATGTACAACGGCTCCCTTGCCATCATTAATCCAATCGTACGTAGAAACTGTACGCTGAATAAACAGCGGCGTACCTTCAGGAAGTTTGACATCTCGACCAACATTCACGGTTTCGTTCACCATTGTCCACGATTTCCAGTCCGCTGGAAAAGCGGCTAATGAGCTGGCAAAAGATACTGAAATTGATGAAAAAACACCTAACAGCAAAGTAAGGACAATCGGTTTCATGAATGCTATTGCTTAATAAAAGTGGAAAGAAGATAACATTTATAAATAAAAACCACTATTTATATTTGTTTATTTTATATATAGATGATCGGTAATTGCCTTTTCTTTGAGCAAATAAAAAGCCCCAGCATTTCGCTGGGGCTTAAAGTGTTTGTCTATTTTTAGGGCAGGATTAACGTAAACCGTGCAGGAACTCGTGTCTAGTTGCTGGTTTGCTCTTGAAGATACCGCCCAGAGCTGTCGTCGTGGTCTCGCTAGTCGCATCCATTACACCACGTGATTTCACACAGTAGTGTACCGCATCCATTGTTACCGCAACGTCTTCTGTTTCTAATAGAGTTTGTAGAGCAACTAAAATCTGCTGAGTCATTCGCTCTTGTACTTGAGGGCGTTGAGCAAAGAAACGTACGATACGATTGATTTTTGATAGGCCAATAATTTTGCCACGAGGGATATACGCTACCGCAGCTTTACCATCAATCGTTACTAAGTGGTGTTCGCAAGTGCTCGTCAGTGTGATGTTTTTCACACGAACCATTTCACTCACATCCATCTTGTTTTCAATGACAGTGATTTTTGGAAAGTTTTTGTAATCCAAACCAGAGAACACTTCGTCTACGTACATTTTGGCAATGCGGCTCGGTGTTTCTTCTAAGCTGTCATCAGAAAGGTCAAGCTCAAGTAAAGATAGAATCTCACGCATATGGTATTCGATTCGTTCTTTCTTTTCTTCTCGGCTTACATCGTTCGGGTTCATTGGTGTTTCCAACCCGCGACTTGCTAGCGCATCTTTAACCAACTTCGCTGATTCGCTAAGACCTGACATTCCTATTCCTCTTTACTTTACCCCTTTCGGATGGCTGACAAGGATACGCGGAATTTTGAATAAATACACCCATATTTTAAGGGAGGTCATTATTTCAGACTATTAACTTATGCTAAAGTATCTCGAATTAAACACGCTAAACCAAAAATTAAAATTATAAAGGAATTTCAATTATGGGCTGTTGTGACGCTCCTGGCTTGATGCCTATTGAAGAAGCATTGGATAAGATGCTAATGCCAATTCAACCGATCCAATCAACTCTTTCATTACCGCTTGCAGATGCGCTTGGTTTTGTTCTTGCTGAAGATGTACTCTCTCCGATTTTCGTTCCCCCTTTTGACAACTCAGCAATGGATGGTTACGCGTTACGCCTAGCCGATTTGGAACTGACAAAAACACTACCTTTAGCTGGTAAATCTTTTGCGGGCCAACCGTTCGAGGGTGAATGGCCAGCGAAAACATGCGTACGTATTATGACAGGCGCAAAGATCCCAGATGGCTGCGATGCCGTAGTCATGCAGGAAAACACCATGGTTACGGACGATGGTATCGAGATCCAGCAAGACAACATCTCGCTGAATAACAATATCCGCCCTACTGGCGATGATATAAAACAAGGAGACATTGTTCTCCAAAAAGGTGCCCGCCTTACTCCTCGTGACATTCCAATGATCGCTTCATTAGGTATCAGCCACGTCACGGTTGTCCGTAAACCTAAAGTGGCTTTCTTTTCTACTGGTGACGAACTTAAAAAACTGGGTGAGCCACTGGCAGACGGGCAGATATACGACAGTAACCGCTACGGTATCAAACCACTTATTGAAGCGTTTGGCTGTGAAGCGATTGACCTAGGTATCATTCCAGATTGCCCTCAAATACTAAAAGACACGTTCGATCAAGCGCAAGCAATCGCAGACGTCGTCGTCACATCAGGTGGCGTTAGCGTCGGTGAGGCGGATTACACCAAGGATATCCTTGAAGAACTTGGACAGATCGGCTTTTGGAAGCTAGCAATTAAACCAGGTAAACCCTTCGCTTTTGGCGAGTTAGATAACGCTTGGTTCTGTGGCCTACCGGGAAACCCAGTTTCCGCAGTACTTACCATGTATGTGCTTGTTCAACCTATGCTTGCTAAATTGGCAGGACACAGCGAATGGAAAGCTCCAGAGTCCATCCCAGCTATTACACAATCTGCTTTCAAAAAAGGCCCGGGCCGTACCGACTACCAACGCGGTATCTATCGCATTGAGAATGGCCAATTTGTGGTTGAAACGACAGGCAACCAAAGCTCAGGAGCATTCCGCTCTATGAGCCTAGCGAACTGCTTTGTCGTTATTGAAAAAGACCGAGGCAACGTGGCTGTTGGTGAGACAGTTCAAATTCAACTGTTTAATTCAACACTTTATTAAGGGTTTTCATGGAAATACTGTCCGATGCTGAGATGCTTCGCTACAACCGACAGATCATTCTCAAACAGTTTGATTTCGAGGGGCAAGAAGCGCTCAAGCAAAGTTCGATTTTAGTGCTTGGTGCAGGTGGTCTTGGCTGCGCGTCTGCTCAGTACCTCGCCACTGCAGGCGTGGGTAAGCTGACGCTCATTGACGATGATAAAGTTGAGCTATCAAACCTTCAAAGGCAGGTACTGCATACCGATGCGGATATCGGAAAGAAAAAGGTAGACTCTGCCGCTGAATCGCTTGCGATATTGAACCCTCACCTTGATATCGAGACCGTAGATCAAAGGCTAAGTGACGAGCAATTAAACGATTTAGTGGCATCACATACCTTAGTCCTTGATGCTAGCGATAACGTCGAGACTCGTAACCAGCTCAACCGTTTGTGTTATGCGAATAAAACGCCGTTAGTCTCTGGTGCTGCGATTCGTATGGAAGGGCAAATTAGCGTATTCACTTACCAAGATGACACTGCACCTTGTTATGAATGCTTAAGTGCCCTATTTGGCAATGCCGCATTAACATGTGTAGAGGCAGGGGTGATGGCTCCGGTCGTCGGTATTATTGGCGCAACTCAAGCTTTGGAAGCAATTAAAGTCATCGCTAACTTCGGTCAGCCAAAATCAGGCAAGCTGCTAATTTTAGACGCGATGTCTCTCAGCTGGCGTGAAATGAAGCTAATGAAGATGCCGACATGTAAAGTCTGCCAGCCTTAATAGATAGGTTTCATCCAAACGAAAAACCAGCCCATGAGGCTGGTTTTTATTTTCTGGGTAACTCTCTACCTGTGCGAAATGGTTTATTTCAATTTTTCGAATACCGCTACCGACCATGCCGGTACCGATAGTTTACTATCCGACACTTGAGCCGTTTGATCGCCATTTCTCGCGATTGAATCATTGCCAGCCGCTGACTGAATTGAATGCAATGCGTAACCCGTTGCATCAAGCCCTTCAAACGCTGTTAGCTGGTTTGGCGAAGCGTTGAGTACAACGATGATCCCTTCTCTCTGCGCATCAATATCGGCATCATAGTTGCTGCCACTGTTATCAATGCTCATAACCACCAGCCCTAGTGTTTGCGATGAACCAGTATTATGGAATTGAACACGTTTTTGGATTTCAGTTCCGGTGTTCAGACTCATCAAGCCCGTAGAAGATCTTAGCGATACTAACTCCTTAAAGAACTTATCCATCGTTTCAATATTTTCAGCGCTTGGGTTGGCTTCTTGTCCAGATTGATCAATAACACCTTCTATGGTTTCCCAGTTTGATCCATCTTTATCAGCTCGTGGTAAACCTACATCCCAGTTGTTATCTTGTTTGGTGAAATCCACCATGTTGTACCAATCACCGGAGTCGTAAGAATCGCGCTGCATCGATTTAGAGCGCAAGAACTCACTTCCCATATGAATGAACGGCACCCCTTGGCCAAGCAATGCTGTTGATAAAGAGACAGCCTGCATTCTTACTCTGTCTTGAGCTGCAACGTCATAAGGGATTTTATATTGATTATTGTCCCATAACGTTTGGTTATCGTGCTTTGAAACATAGTTTTGAATTTCGCTAGCATCTACCGCATACCCAGCAGGCTGACCGTTGTAATCTAATTCCGAACCTTTGATAACCTTATCCGTACTATCGGTAAACTCGAAGTCCTTCAAATTACCTGCCATACCGAGCCTCACCAGATCAGCGATATGCATAGCCGCTTTTCTATCGTCTTCGTTAGGCGTCCCCGCTAAATCATTAGGTTGCACTGCGAGTCCATTACCGAAGCCTTGATTTTTACGAAGTGCACTTTCACTATCAAATGGGCCACCACCACGGACCGCGTCTCGCAATCTATCGGAGAACGAGCCGATTCCGGTTCCACCAAGGTTAGGTTGCGTAGCTTGAACGAACATACGGTCATTCTCAACTTCACCAAAATTCCAACCTTCGCCATAAAAGTAGACATTAGGATCTGCCGCTTGCGCAGCGCTTAAGGTTTGTTGGATCTGCGCAAGTGGATGATGCCCCATCAAATCCCAACGGAACGCATCGATTTTGTACTCTTTTACCCATGTGACAATCGAGTCATCAATTAGCTTAGCGAACATCTCATTCTCAGGTGCGGTATTTGAGCAACATGTCGATTGCTCGACCGAACCAGAGAATTCGTTCAAACGTTGGTAATACCAAGGTACGATGCGATCTAAAACAGACTTGCTCGACACGCCAGATTCGTTGGTATGGTTATAGACAACATCCATGACAACATTCATTCCGATGTCTTGCTTAACGGACATTACCATCTCACGGAACTCTTTGATCCGAGTTAGCCCTTCAGCATCAGAAGCATACGAGCCTTCAGGCACTGTGTAATGAAACGGATCGTAACCCCAGTTGAACGAATCAACATTTCGAACGTGGCCGTTTAAGCGCTGTACGACCGCATTGTCTTTCGAATCCTGCTCCACCAATGCAGTAAATACCTCAGAAATAGTTTCACTACCCGAGCAGTAGCTTCCGAAATCACTATCGTTAACAACGGTTGAGTCCAGCGAGCATAACTTACTAAAAGGTTCGTTGATGTTCGCCACTTGAGTTGGATCTTCATTTATTGTCGCGATATCAAATACAGGCAATAAATGTAAATGCGTCACTCCAGATTGTTGCAATGCTTTTAAATGCTTCACTGGAGCAGAATCTGGTTCACTAAACGCCGCGTATTTGCCTCGGCTAGCTTCTGACGTAGACGAATCGAACGCAGAAAAGTCTCTGACATGAGCTTCATACAACACAAACTCAGCCGGGTTATCTTGAGGCTGCGGAGCCACCAGCGCTTCCCAGCCTTGTGGAGTGACTTCAGAATTAGTCAGATCTACGACTTGGCTGTATTCGGAGTTCATCGCCAAGCTTAATGAATAAGGGTCTGTCACTTCATAGGTTTCAACTTTATCAGTCGCTGGGTGGTACACTTTTACTTCGTAACGATAATAGTCCCCATGAGTTAGCGCGGTATCCTCCACCAGCCAGCTACCTGATACCGAGTCAAAAGCCATCGCTATTTCAGTTTGCTTTTCCTTAGCGTTGTTGTAAGGAACCAATTTGACTGACTGTGCAGTCGGTGCCCACAACCTAAATGTCGTGGTGCCATCATCATTAATAAGAGCACCAAACTCCAACCCTTTCGCAGCGTCAGCGTAGAGTGCATCTAACGCACTGGCAGGCTGTACTTCAGTTACCTGAACAACACCAGTCGAGTCTTTGGCAACTAACAACAATTGCCCTTTAAGTAAATCTTTTAGCGCTGCTCCTCCTTGTGTGAAGTCAAATGCGAAACCGGTAAAGTCGCTAGCAAGATGAGGTTTTGCTGATTGCCAACTATCGCTGCTTTTCGTTGTTGAGGTAACAGTCTTAGTCGCATTTAGTACTTCTTTACTCTTGGCATCAAACACCAGATCTCCGGTTTCAGAGAAGTACAACGTTAGCTCAGTGGCGTCTTTGTTATTGATTAGCAACGTAGTGCCATCAACGAAGATACCGCTTGCTCCTGCTAATTCAACTTGGCTTTCAGGCAAGTTAGACAAAGCATCGTAGTACACCTTATCTGTGCCTTTAAATATAAATCCAAGGTTGCCAATGGCTGTCGTCTTATCAAATTCAAATTTCAGATTAGCCGTTTGGTATTCACCGTTATTTGGAATCAAGTTGATGCAACCAGATGCTTGCGAATACGGTACATCCCAATAAGTACCGTAAGTATCACTCACACCAGTCAGCTCTAAGCCTGGCCAATTTGTGTCAGCCCCTTCCAAGCTACTACATTCGCCTTCATTCCAAACATGTAAATTAAACGTGCTTTCATCGCCGTCTGGCGTATTCATATACACTCGGATATGTGATTCGGGCACATCTGAAGAAGTAATAAGCTCAGGGTATACGGCCGCAACCGACTCTTGAGTGAACACCTCACCGTTATCATTGGTTTGGTTTAAATCGGCCTTAGCGTTGTAGTCACCCAATGGTTTGTCGCCATTGACGCGTGGAATAAAGTTCACGCACTCGCTGCTTTCAGTCGAGTCCACGTCGAGCTCCCAATAAGCACCAAATTCACCATCCACTCCGTCTGGTACTAATCCTTTATTCCAATCACTCGCATCAGGGTTACCTCCGCTATACGCGCCGCAAGTTTCGTCGTTCCATACATATAAGCTCGCGCCATCGTACTCGTTAGATTGAGCTGAGCTTGCCAAGGCACTGGCAGAAGACTTGTAGTAAACCCTCACCATCGAACTGGTTTCGCTTTCGACAGAGTCCGAAGTTGATGAATTACAACCAATGATTAAAGAAGTAGCCATGATAGGGAGAATAGCTTTTGCCAATCTCGTTCGTTTGAAATGCTTATGTTCCACGTTAGATATCCATATGTTAGTTATTAAAGCAATGGATATGCTACTGGGATGAATTATTAGCAAAATGTGCTCGACATCATCAAAGATTTTTTGTTCGAATTAATAAGCACATACGCACATAAAAATCACATTTAGTAGGATGAGAGCGCGTGATTTTATGCACATTTCAAGGCGTAGATTTTGGGGCGTATACGATAAATCCACACATGTGTCGCTCGATTCTTGGTTTTGTGCATTTTAGCGGGCTACACAGAACCTGAGATTACTCGCAAATTTTTCTTGGCTTATTTTTGTTTGAAAAATAATGAGCGACTGACGTGGTTAGGAAGTATTCAAGGCTTATTCCATTCTGACAATCAAAATAAAACAGTCATCCAAGACTTACAAAAACCAAATATATATCAACAACTTAAAAGTGGCACATTAGTTGAATATCCATACTACCACCCGAAATACAGGATGTAGTTATGAAATATTTAGCGCTCAGTTTGCTACTTGTTGCTTCTTCTAAAATACTCGCTGCACCTTTCGATACGTGTCCGAGTAAAGCCTACCTATTCCAGTCTAAACCGGTTGAGGTTTGGGGAGTGAACTTAGTTACGGGTTCAACCTCGCTTTTAGAAGATGACACCGGAATGGATGCCAATATAAACGGCGTTGGTTTCGACTTCGAAGACCGATACATTTACGGCTACGATACCACCAACAAACGAATTGTCCGTTTAGGGCAAGACTTTCAGGCAGAGGTCGTCAACACGTCAGGCCTACCAACCGATCACACCTTTTATGTAGGGGACGTATACAACCACGTTTATTACCTCTACCGAAAAAATAAAGGCTTCTATACCATTGACTTATCTCCTCTAGATAGCGACCCGTCGGCGGTGCTAACGGTGAACCAAGTCAGTACAACCGCAACAGTAAGCCTAACCGATTTCGCCTTTCACCCAAGTGATGGCTCTTTATATGGGATTGATAATAACTCGGGTAACTTATATAGATTCGACCCATCTACCGGTGCCGAAACTTTAGTTGGTGATACCGGAGAAACCGGGACATTTGGCGCAGGCTATTTTGATGTCAACGGCTACTACTACGTGTCGCGTAACCAAGACGGTAAGATTTACCGAATCAACCTATCTCCTTCCAACTCTTACCAAATTTCCGCCGGGATTGTACCTGCGGTCGAATTTGTATCGAATGGCCCGGCTTCTGGCCAAAATGACGGTGCCCGCTGCGCTAACGCGCCAGTGGTAGATGAGGATTCAAACATCGACTTTGGTGATGCGCCTGATACTTACAAAACCACATTAGCAAGTAACGGTCCTCGTCACGAGCTAGATGGTGTCACGTGGTTGGGAACAGACGCGCCTGATGGCGAGCAAGACGGCTTTACGAGCCCACTCAGTGACGACAACGTCGGAACCGATGATGAATGGGTAGACGGCGGTATCGGCTTCGTAACCGCCCTTGAATCTGGCTTGGACGCACGTGTTGTTGTAGATGCTTCAACAAGCGGCTACCTGTCAGCCTGGATCGACTGGGATCAAGATGGCACATTTGATGGTGACAACGAGCAAGTGTTTACAGACCAAGCGTTAGTCGCTGGCGAGAACACATTATTCCTTAACGTCGATATCAACGCACTTGCTGGTACGACATGGGCTCGCTTCCGATTCAGTCAACAAACCGGGCTTGCTTACTATGGCGGTTCCACTTCTGGTGAGGTAGTCGACTTCCAAGTGGATGTGTTGAATAACGGCGCAACGGCTCGTTACTTCCCTAGCGCTTCTGGTTACGCAACACTCGCATACGAAGATAACTGGCCGTACAAAGCCGATTACGATATGAACGACGTGGTCATTTTGTATCGTATCACTGAGATCCTAAAAGAAGGCAAAGTGGTTAAGTCGACCATCGACGGTAGACTAGCAGCGCTCGGCGCCGACTATAAAAATGCCTTTGCTATCCGACTTGAAGACCTCTCACCAAGCCTTGTTGATACCACTGAATCTTACATGAAACTGAATGGCGAATTTGGCTCATCGGGCATGGAAGACGGTCGAACTGAGGCAATCTTCGTTGTTAGCCGAGACCTTAGCCAAAACGTCACCACGAGCTGTCGCTTCTATCGAACCCAAACCGATTGTAAAGAAGACGAACAGTTCACTTTCCAAATCGGTATCACGTTAACCGGAAGCGGTGTGGCAGATGCAAGCTGGAGCGATATGCCCTATGACCCGTTCATTTTTGCAACTCCAGGCACTTATCATGGAGAAAACCTACCTTTACACCCAGGTAGAAGCTGGGAAGTACACTTGGCGGATAAAGCCCCAACTGAAGCGTTCGATACCGTAAACCTTTTCAACACAGGGCTAGGAGTCGATGACAGTGATCCTGCACAAGGTAAGTACTTCAAAACTGCTCAGAATCACCCTTGGGCGCTATTGATCACTTCAGCATCTGAATGGGAATGGCCTCTTGAACGTGTAAACCTTGTAACCGCCTACCCAGATTTCGCTGAATATGCCCAATCCGCTGGCGAGCAGTCTTCAACTTGGTTTAATTCACCCGCTGATAACCAGTGCTATGAGCCGTAAGGAGAAACATTATGAATACTTTAATTAAGATAATCACAGGCTCAATCACACTCTCCATGCTAATGGCATGCGGTGGCGGAGATGATGGCGGAGGTGGCAGTTCATCAAGCAGCCCTGCCACTCAATCGGCTCCTACTACAATGGATGATTTAGTGGTCCCAGATGGATTCGACTATAACCCTGTAGGTCAGTATCAAATGTCGATTGATATTAGCGATGTCACCACGCAAAGAGCGTTTGTATCTGTCTACAGCCGGTTTAAAACGCGAAAAAATCAGACATTAAAACCGGATTACTCAAGCAAAGTTGTTGCCAGCTCTCTAGTTGATGGCGTGTTAGACCTCAACTTCTCTGCGCCCAATGTCAAAAAGGAGTTCTTAGTCGAAATCTGGTTCTACGACGGGCAAGATCCTTTGCAGCGAACGTTCGACACCTCGGAATCTAGCCTAACCTGGTAAATAAAATGCTAGCCAGATAAATAGGTATCCATTGAACAATAAAAAACAAAAAGCGAGCTTGTGAGAGCTCGCTTCCTTTATTGGTGAAAGTATTTCAATTTTTTAGTAGATGGCGTATCTTTTAGTAAGTGAAAACAAAAACTTCCACGGAATGAAGCAATTAAAAATAGGACTATTGTTACTCGGGATTGGAGTAATAATTTTAGTACTTCTAAACCGCTACCCTCTCACTTACCCAACAGGTAAGCAGGTTACTGCGCTCGTTATGAGTAATACGCTTACTCAATCTCTAGATGGCCATCGACGTTACTTAACACTTGAAATGGGTGCAAATGAGATTTTTCGTCTTAGCGTTGCTCCTGTCCAAGACTGCCCAGTTGGCTCGACGGTAGAGCTAGAAGAAAACGAGTCACTTTTGTCCTCACAAAAAAACTATCGCTTTATCCGCTGTACCTCTAAACCACAATAAGGGAATACCCAAACATGACGTCACCGCTCATCACAGCTGCCCAACTAAAAGGCTTAATCGATCAACCAGATACCGTTATTCTGGATGCAAGTATCAATTTTAAAATCCCAAACGAAGAAGCGAAGATTCACGGTCAAATGATTCCCGGCGCTATAAAGTTTGATTACGACAAAGACTTTTGCGATCAAGATTCTTCACTGCCACATATGATGCCTAGTGAAGCGCATTTTAATGAACGAGCAAAAGCTTTAGGCATCAACAACGACAGCACCATAGTGGTTTACGATAATTCCGGTACCTTTGCCTCACCACGAGCATGGTGGATGCTAAAAGCGATGGGACATACCAAGGTATTCTTATTAGATGGCGGCCTACCGGCTTGGATTGAGCAAGACTATCCAGTTGAAAAGACTTACCGTAAAGAGATTTCCGTCGGAAATTTCGAAGGCACACTAGACCCAAAATACTTTATTGATGCTCGCCGCGTAAACCAAAATTCGGCAGAACAAAGCGCCTATATTTTTGACGCGCGCTCTCAGCAACGATTCGATTCTTTAGTTCCGGAACCTCGTGAAGGTTTACGCAGTGGCCATATCCCTAATTCCACTTGTTTACCATTCTCACAGGTAATGGATGCAGGTCGCTTAAAAGACAGTGAAAGTTTGAAGAATCTGTTTAATGAACTACAGTTAACTAGCTCTAAGCCTATGATTTTTAGCTGTGGTTCGGGTGTAACAGCATGTATTATTCTACTTGCTGCACAAATCGCACAGCTACCTAACAGCATGAGTGTGTATGACGGTTCATGGACTGAATGGGGAGCAGACGCGCGCCTACCGATTTCAGTAACCGAGTAACGACTTGCAGTGATAATTGGGTTCATATTCGATGAACCCAACCCCAACTATTAGGGAAACTATGGCCGTATTTAAGAAAAATATCTGGATGCTCTATGTATTAGTCTTTCCAATCACCTTGATACTTTTTTCTTTGTACGGCTATCTAAAATGGGAATCCAACCGAAAAGATTTCGCCTTTCAGCAACAACTGCAAGTCGAGCTGTTTTCAACCTCAGTGAATTCTCTGTTTACTAGCCAAGAAGCCTTACTTGAAGTTGTAGGCCATCAGCTAGTCCAACAAGCGGATTTCACTCGAACCGCCTCGATTCAAATTCGACCTATTCTAAATAAATTATTAGATGTTCACCCTGCTATAGCCGCTTTCGGTATTGCCAACCCTGATGGGCACTTTATCTCTGTCACCTCTAATGTAAATTTGAGCGAAACACCGAGTTTGATGAGTGAAGAGCACACTCGCTTGTCCTTTCTGGAAACGCTAGACAGCCAGCGAATGATCATTGGCCGAACGTACTACCAGAACTCACTCGAAAGCTACGTGATCCCTATCCGTAAGGCGATTCGCATTCCCGGAGAAGGCGTTAAAGCAGTTATGACCGCGGGGCTCAAAATCGACGATGTTATTGCTTTCCAAAAAGATACACATACTGGGAGCTATAACGACCTGCTGATCGTTCGTACTGACCACTATCGACAATTCAGGTCGAGCGACACCGAAATGGACTCCATCTATGAAACCCCTATCGATGCTCAATTGTATAAAGCCGTATTAGCCAACCTAGGAGCACAACACGCCAGCACCATTGAAGAAGTCCAAGTAAGCAACCAAAGTTATACCGTTACGCTCGCTGAACCAGACCAACATTCATTAGTGACAGTAAAATACCTAAGAAATTACGATCTCTGGGTGGTCGGTAGAACTGATCTAAATTACGTCGACCGCCAATTCTTCTCTATGTTTGGTATGTACGTATTGGTGTTCTTGCTTTTACATACTGCATTTTTCGTTTTGGTCAATTCCATTGCCAAAGGTGAAGCAAAGGCTCGTAAAAAGCTGGAGTATCAAGCCAATCACGATTCCCTCACCTCGCTGCCGAATCGACATTACATGCGCATGCATATCCATCAGTGGCTCGAAAACAAAACCAAGCCATTCTCTTTGCTCTTTATAGATATCGATAACTTCAAAAGTGTGAATGATACTCACGGTCATGACTTTGGCGATAAAATCCTAAAGCTCGTCTCGGCACGCTTAACCAACTTTAAACCAGAAAACGGCTTGGTAGTGCGCGAAGCAAGTGATGAGTTTATTTTCCTAACGCCAACGACCGATACTGAGCAATTAAAAGAGCTCGCATTAAATGTCATCAACTCGCTTTCTGAACCTTACGAAGTAAACGGCGCACAATTCTTACTCAGCAGCAGCGTCGGAATTTCAAGCTTCCCTAAACACGGTAACGACTTGGATAGCTTGTTGAGAGCTGCAGATATTGCTATGTATCGCGCAAAACAAGAACAGAACTCCTACAGCTTATTCACGACCGAAATGCAGGAATCTCACCTTTTCAAAATGAAGGTAGAACAAAAACTGCGCCTAGCAATAGAGAACAAAACGCTGTTTATGGTGTTTCAACCACAAGTCAAAGCGGATGGCTGTATCCATGGTGTCGAAGCCTTAGTTCGCTGGGTTGATAAGGATCTTGGTTTTATTCCACCTGACGTTTTTATTCCGATAGCTGAAAGCTCAGGCTTAATGGCTAAGCTCGGCAGCTTCATTATTGAATCAAGCATCATGCAAATCGCTCGCTTGCAGCATTCAGAGCAGAAGACATTCAGCTTATCGATCAACATTTCTGTACGCCAATTCATGCAAAGAGACTTTGCGTTGCACTTACTCGATACGCTAAAAAAATATAATTTCGATAAGAACTTACTGACCTTAGAAATCACAGAAAACCTGTTCATCGAAGATCTTGGCCACGTGAAGCCTATCTGTGAAGCGCTGCATGATGAGGGCATCAAAATATCGCTTGATGACTTTGGTACTGGATATTCTTCTTTGAGTATGTTGAAAGCGCTACCAATTGACGAATTGAAAATCGACAAAAGCTTTATCGACAACATTCACTGTGACCAACAGTCATTAACCATGGTTCAAAACATCATCGCAATTGGTAAAAATTTTGGAATGGTGGTGTTAGCAGAAGGCGTTGAATCCAGTGAACACTTCAGTGTTCTCAAGCAGTGCCAATGTGATTTGCTGCAAGGCTACTACTTTTCCAAACCGATTTCAGCTGAAGAACTGAGCCATTATTTATCTGACACCAGTGCTGAGTAATACCTGTCAATATTCGCTCTCTCACCGAATCACATAAACCAAATCGATCAGCTCTCCCCGCATACTCTTAAATGATTATTGCCCATCAGTAAGCGGGGCTACCCTACGATCCGCTAAAGCTCCCCCAACAGTTTTCCCTCGCTCTCTTCCTCAAATTATTACGTAAATGTGTAAATAGTCACATTATCGCCAGTATTGTTGCCACTTAAGAGGTAACCATCGATAAAATACAGAATAGTGTGCTATAACGTATTTATCGATGTGACGAGTTAGGAAGTAGAGAGCACAAGGATGAAAAGGAAAAGTTATAACGTCTGGCATTTTTATCAAGTGATACTGGGACTGAGTATTGCGGTAATGGCGTGGGTATCTTACAACTTATGGCACAACAATCTGCAACGGATCCACCTTGCGCAAGAAAACCAAGTGTCGTCCTTTTCCAACTCTGTAAACTCATTACTCAAAACCCAAGAATCGTTTTTAGAAGTGCTGGGACAACAGATCCACAGCCAGCTTTCCCGTGGAGAAAAAGAAAGTGCGATTCAACTTTTAGATAAAGTGATCGCGAATCAAAATGAGATTAAAGGGATAAAAGTTCTCAGCACTCGTGGTCACTTGCTGACGACAAGCTCCAACCTTTCCGAAGAAAGTAAAACCAGTTATTTAGAACGCCCAGAAACGAGAGATTCATTCTTAAGGGCTCTTAGCTCACCCAATATGATATTAGGTCGTACCATCTATGGTAATCACTTGAAATCTAACCTGATCCCTGCTCGATTCGCCGTCCGTGATGCCAATAATCAACCTTTAATTGTTATGGCGGCCGCGTTAACGATTGATGAGTCTAAGATATTCAACTCTTCTCCACACTTAGGGCCGCACAACGAAGTCGGTATCATTCGTAACGATGGTTTTATCCAGTTTTACTCAAGTGAGAACACACGTAAGCGCGATTACAGCGTCGCTATCGGATCAGAAAATCACGTATCAATGGCCAAGCAATTCTTCGAAAAGTTTCACATTACGATGAAAACGGCTCGCGAAACGGGCAGAATATTCACGTTACGTATCAATTTGTCTGACGAGTCTTCCCAAACCTCCCTCACCTACGATCAAGACTTCAATATGTGGATCGTATCTAAGGTCGAGTCCAAATATCTAATTAAACAGTTCTTGCCCTCTTTCATATTGGCACTATGCATTTTCATTACCGTGCATGCCGTGTTGTTCATCTTATTTAAAAAGATCACTACCAGCGAAAGAGAAAAGCGCGAACAATTGATCCATCGCGCCAACCATAATTTGCTCACAGAACTGCCTAACCGTATTTATTTTCAATCTAAGGCTCATAGATGGACAAACAACATTAAAAAGCCTTTTACCTTAATTTATATCGACTTAGACAATTTTAAAGGCGTCAATGATGCTTATGGTCATGCGACAGGTGACAACATGCTTCGGTGTGTTGCCGAGCGAATTAAAAAGCATGTACCTGAAAAAGGGCTGCTCGTACACGAGTCTGGTGATGAATTCCTGCTACTTACACATGTCGTTGATCAGGAAGATATTGAAAACCTAGTTGGTGACTTAATGAATCACTTACACCAGCCTTTCTCAGTCGATGAACACAACCTAGTGATCAGTGCGAGTGTAGGTGTTGCTCAGTTCCCGTTTGATGGAAAGACTATTGAAGAGCTGCGCTGTAACGCGGATTTTGCCATGTTCAAAAGTAAAACCACCAAGAATACGGTGACATTCTTTACTGCAGAACTGCAACACAAGCACCTGCAAAAACTTAAAGTGGAGCACAAGCTTCGAAATGCGATCCTTTGCAACGACATCTATATGTACTACCAACCTCAACTCAATAATGATGGCTCATTGCATGGTGTCGAAGCACTCGTACGTTGGCATGACAAAGATCTAGGCCAAGTATCTCCACAGGAATTTATTGAAATTGCGGAATCTACGGGTCAAATGCCAAAGTTAGGCCAACGGATCATCAAACAATCTCTGACCGACATCGCCCAAATCCAACAAGCAACCGGGCGAGAGTTTGATTTATCGATCAACATTTCTGTTCAGCAATTAACCTTAGATAACTTCATCCCTGAGCTAATGCAGCAGATAAAAGAGATCCAGTTTCCGAAACACTTGCTCACGCTAGAGCTAACGGAAACCATGATGGTCAACGACATCCAAATTATTAAAGCAAGGCTTACCGAATTACGCTCATTAGGTATCAAGACATCGTTAGATGATTTTGGAACAGGATATTCATCGCTGAATATTTTGAAAGAACTGCCTCTAAATGAACTCAAAATCGACCAGAGCTTTGTTTTCAACATCAACTCAGACCCAACCTTGTTAGAAATGGTCAAACACATCATAGAGATTGGCAAGATGTTGAACATGCAGGTGGTAGCGGAAGGCGTTGAGTCACCGCAGCACGCGGCGTTATTAAGAAATATGAATTGCGATGTGTTACAAGGCTACCTATTTTCCAAACCACTGAACCCTAAGCAGCTCACTGATTACATAATGAGAGCAGAAGAACTGGCAACCGCCTAACCCTTCTTATAGTTACTGCTTTTCCAGCCTAAACACTAAGCACAGACAGTTACACCTTAAATTAACTGTTTGTGCTTAGTCCATGCATGAACGAATTACCTTAAGTGGTAGCTAAGCTTCGGGTTGCTGATTATCCGCTAACACACTGTTTTGCATTTGTTCATCAAGGTTAAGTACCGTCAAGGCGTTACTTACACTGGTTGCAATCACATCCACTACCCCAGTTCTCAACGCTCCAAGTAGAGCTAACGGCTTACTGTTTTCAGCAGCTATCGCGATCACCTCCGAGATAGAACGAAATTCCTCTAGTCCAAGACCTATAACACGGTCACTCATTACTGTATTAGCGGCTTGGCCATGCACATCAAAAAAGTCGTAACCTGCGAAATCGCCAACCACACCTTGATGCAAACGGGACTGAACCACTTCATCAGCGGTAAACCACCCTAAATCCACCATATAGCTGTTTTCACTCATATCACCGATACCCACTAACGCGACGTCGGCTTTACGTGCTAAATCGAGCGTTTGCTTTACGGTGGCATTTTGCATGAAAGCCATCTTTTGGTCTTTGTTTTCCGCATAAGCTGGGGCATAGAGAGTTTCCGAGCTACCGCCGTACTTTTTCGCTAACTGACGACAGATATGGTCAGCGTTAAACATGCCGCCTCTAGGGTGAATACCACCGATACCGCACACGAACTTACAATCACGAGGGGTAATCACACCCACATGGTGCGCGACCGCAGACACATTTCGCCCCTGCCCAACCGTCACAACCATGCCGTTTTTAAGCGAACTCGTTAGGTACTTAGATACTAACCCAGCTACCTGCAAACGTTGCTGTTCTTCTCTAGGCTGATCAAGAGCGACTAAAGCACGCTTCACACCAAAACGTTCTATTAACCTTTGTTCTATCTTGGCACTGAATACGGGGTGATACTTCACCGTAATATCAACGATGCCTTCATCACGAGCTTGCTTGAGCATTCGCCCTACCTTTGCACGTGAGATTGAGAATTTTTTGGAGATTTCTTCCTGCGTCGCACCATCTTGATAATACGCCACCGCAATCTCAGTCAACACATCGGTATTTTCTTCTGAAACATCTTGGATATTACTTGTCATATTCTATTCAACCAGCCATTAACAATTAATTTACCTAAGGGAACAAACTCAGTTCGCCTTAATTTCATGTTCACATTGAGTATACCAACCGAACATTTGCTCACACAAGTTACATTTTCTCAGCATAAAAACGAATGCTAATTACAGCCAATATTAAACATCGGAATATCGCTAAACGTTTGCTTGAAAGCCTTATGGCTATTGATGATAAATATATTTGATTAATGTCACCTAAACGGGCCATTAGCAATTGACTTTATCCAGAGATCAGATAAATATGACCACATCATTTACTCATTGAGCGATCAAATGTTCGAGACAAATGTTCGCTCAATTGAAAATTTAAACTTGTGAGCAAATGCACCGTAAAATTCGCGGTCATGAATTCACTCGTTAGCTTGCAAATGCCCACACTTTATTCCTAATAAAGTGATGCCCAAGACATAGGATGATCATAATGAGCAACAAATTAGAGCAACTTCGTAAACTGACTACTGTTGTAGCTGACACTGGCGACATCGAAGCTATCGCAAAGTACACTCCTGAAGATGCAACAACTAACCCTTCTCTAATTCTTAAGGCTGCTCAAATTGCTGAGTACGCTCCTCTAATTGATGCTTCTATCGAATACGCTAAAGCGCAAAGCGACGACAAAGCACAACAAGTTCAAGACACTTGTGACATGCTTAACGTGAACATCGGTAAAGAAATCCTTAAAGTAGTTCCTGGCCGTATCTCAACTGAAGTTGATGCTCGTCTTTCTTACGATATGGAAGGCAGCGTTGCTAAAGCTCGTCAACTTATCAAAATGTACAACGACGCTGGCATCACTAACGACCGCATCCTTATCAAACTGGCTTCTACTTGGGAAGGTATCCGCGCTGCTGAAATCCTAGAGAAAGAAGGCATCAACTGTAACCTAACGCTTCTATTCTCTTTCGCTCAAGCTCGTGCTTGTGCTGAAGCTGGCGTATTCCTAATCTCTCCTTTCGTAGGTCGTATCATGGACTGGTACAAAGCGAAAGAAGGTCGTGATTTTGAAGCTTCAGAAGATCCAGGCGTAGTATCAGTTTCTAACATCTACAACTACTACAAAGAGCACGGCTACAAAACTGTTGTTATGGGTGCAAGCTTCCGTAACATCGGCGAGATCCTTGAACTTGCTGGCTGTGACCGTCTAACTATCGCTCCACAACTTCTAGCTGAACTAGAAGCTGCAGAAGGCGACGTTGTAGAGAAGCTTATCGACTCTAACGGTACTAAAGAGCGTCCAGCTGCAATGACTCACGCTGAGTTCCTATGGGATCACAACCAAGACGCAATGGCTGTAGAGAAACTAGCTGAAGGTATCCGTAACTTCGCAGTTGACCAAGGTAAACTAGAAGACATGATTGCAGCTAAACTGTAATCAGCTCTAACCAATTACAAATAGGGGAACGTTCAGTTCCCCTACTTTTATCCAATTTGTTTTTCTTAATTTTTATTCGGAAGTTTCTATGAATCGCAAACATCTAGCTAACGCTATTCGTGCTCTAAGCATGGACGGCGTACAACAAGCAAACTCTGGCCACCCAGGCGCACCTATGGGTATGGCTGACATCGCTGAAGTTCTTTGGCGTTCTCACCTAAACCACAACCCATCAAACCCAGAGTGGGCTGACCGCGACCGTTTCGTACTTTCAAACGGCCACGGCTCTATGCTGATTTACTCTCTGCTTCACCTAGCAGGTTACGAGCTTTCAATTGAAGATCTTAAGAACTTCCGTCAGCTTCACTCTAAGACTCCAGGTCACCCAGAGTACGGCTACGCACCAGGTATCGAAACAACTACTGGTCCTCTAGGCCAAGGCATCACTAACGCAGTTGGTATGGCGATGGCAGAGAAAACTCTGGCTGCGCAATTCAACAAAGAAGGCCACGACATCGTTGACCACTTCACTTATGCATTCATGGGTGATGGCTGTCTGATGGAAGGTATTTCTCACGAAGCATGTTCTCTAGCGGGTACGCTAGGTCTTGGTAAGCTAGTTGCTTTCTGGGATGACAACGGCATTTCTATCGATGGTGAAGTTGAAGGTTGGTTCTCTGACGACACGCCAAAACGTTTTGAAGCGTACGGCTGGCACGTAATCCCAGCAGTAGACGGCCACGATCCAGAAGCAATCAACGCAGCTATCGAAGCAGCTAAAGCTGAAACTGGTCGTCCGACTCTAATCTGTACTAAGACTATCATTGGTTTCGGTTCTCCGAACAAATCAGGTTCGCACGACTGTCACGGTGCACCACTAGGCGCTGAAGAAATTGCAGCAACACGTAAAGAATTAGGTTGGGAGCACGGTCCTTTTGAAATTCCGTCGGAAGTTTACTCAGAGTGGGATGCGAAAGAAGCAGGCGCAGCTAAGGAAGCAGCGTGGAACGAGAAACTTGCAGCTTATGAAGCAGCATACCCTGAGCTGGCAGCTGAATTCAAACGCCGCGTAAGTGGTGGCCTACCAGCTGAGTGGGAAGAAAAAGCAAACGCAATCATTGCTGATCTTCAAGCTAACCCAGCAAACATCGCTTCACGTAAAGCGTCTCAAAACGCTCTAGAAGCATTCGGTGCTATGCTACCTGAATTCCTAGGCGGTTCTGCTGACCTAGCACCTTCTAACCTGACTATGTGGTCTGGTTCTAAGTCTGTTTCAGCTGAAGACCCATC
>NZ_RZIS01000015.1 GCF_005281835.1 Vibrio profundi | reverse complement strand
CATTCACACTATCAGGTGACGATCCAGAAGGTATCTTCCCTTCTATCTTGGGTCACGAAGGCGGCGGTATCGTTGAAATGGTTGGCGAAGGCGTAACAAGCGTTGAAGTTGGCGACCACGTTATCCCTCTTTACACTGCAGAGTGTGGCGAATGTAAATTCTGTAAGTCGGGCAAAACTAACCTTTGTCAGGCGGTTCGTGAAACACAAGGTAAGGGCCTAATGCCAGATGGCACGAGCCGTTTCTCTATCAACGGTGAGCCAATCTTCCACTACATGGGTTGTTCTACTTTCTCTGAGTACACTGTACTTCCAGAAATCTCACTGGCGAAAGTAAGCAAAGAAGCCCCTCTTGAAGAAGTTTGTCTTCTAGGTTGTGGTGTTACCACTGGCATGGGTGCAGTACTGAACACAGCGAAAGTTGAAAAAGGCGACACAGTTGCGGTATTCGGCCTAGGTGGTATCGGTCTTTCTGCAATCATCGGTGCTCGTATGGCAGGTGCTAGCCGTATCATCGGTGTTGATATCAACGAGAGCAAGTTCGAACTAGCAAAACAGCTTGGCGCGACTGACTGCATCAACCCACAGAAATTCGACAAGCCAATCCAAGACGTGATTGTTGAAATGACAGACGGCGGCGTGGATTACTCATTCGAATGTATCGGTAACGTTAACGTGATGCGTCAAGCTCTTGAGTGCTGTCACAAAGGTTGGGGCGAATCTGTCATCATCGGTGTTGCAGGCGCAGGCCAAGAAATCTCTACTCGTCCGTTCCAACTGGTAACAGGTCGTGTATGGCGTGGCAGTGCTTTCGGTGGTGTTAAAGGCCGCTCTGAGCTTCCAGAAATCGTAAACCGTTACATGGCGGGTGAGTTTGGTCTTCAAGAGTTCATCACTCACACTATGAGCCTTGATGAAGTAAACGACGCATTCGACCTAATGCACAAAGGTGAGTCTATCCGTACTGTTCTACACATGGATAAGTAACACCTTAACGTTGAAGCGCTAACAGTACGTAATATTGATAGGCTCAACCATTTAAAAAGCCCGTTAGATAATATCTAACGGGCTTTTCTTATTCGTTTAGTAATCTTGCCAAAAATCGCGTTAAGACACGACCACAATGAACGTAGTGATTACGAGTGAAATAATGAAGGAAATGACGCTAAACCCACCTTGGACCAAATACCCTAGAACTGGGATAAAGTCCGCCAAAATCACGATTGGTTTAAAAATCAAACTAATACCAATTCCCATTACTACTGCACCCAAAAGCCGCCCCAGCCACTTCCATAAATCGTTCTCTTTACGTGCTTCGTTAAACATACTATCGGCACTTTCTGAACCATATGCTAACAAGTACAAACTGCCTCTGGCATTGGTCGAATACTTTTGAAATGTATTCCCCACTTGCTGCGCAATAACACTTACAAGCGCAGGTTCAACGGCATAGAAGTTAACTTGCATGTCGCCAATTTGTGGGTGATTTGGACTCTCACCAATGTAGTAACCGTCGTTATAAAAAGAAACATAGCCATAATCCTGCTGACCAATGATGGCATCAGACTCAACTGGGATTTTCTCCATCTCATCCATTTTTCGTGCGAGTGAGCGAGGGAAGTCAAACGCTCCGAAAGTCATATTTTTCGCTTCAAATTGACCACTAGAAAACGCCACATTTTGAGGGTTCTGGTAAGAACGATCCTTAAAAGAATTTGAGTTGAATAACGACTCTCTCCACACCTTGTCGTAGTAGTACCTTTTTACTTCAACTTCGTCTCCACCTAGCTGTTTTTCTCGCTCGGTACGCACCGTTTCTTCCCATTGGTAAACCAGAACCTCACGTCTTAGCCGAAGCGCACTCAAACTGATATCAAAGGATTCATCCGTTAGCACGTCACTAGTTTCTACCCTTCCAGAAACGTGAACCAACTTGCCATTATTGGCTGAATCGACACTATTGCTGCTGATAGAACTAACAATCGCAGCCCCCTCGTCCAAACTTTTTTCTCGCGTTTCAGCCCGCTCCTCATTCATGTTTAAGCCGAAAATAGACAACCCGACCAGAATGAATCCAGCTAAGATCCCTTTGAATGCTTCGCCTAAGCGGCCAAACCAACTTCTCTCTGTTACTTCGGTGTACACGCCACCTTCTGAAAAGTCGTTATTGTTATGATCTGTCATATTCTCCGCCCTAAAATTGAATACATTTCGGTCTGTCGCAGCCGCACGTGCAGAAACACACACAAAAGCGAGCGGCAGCCTTTAAAAAGACCTCACCTATATGAACCAGGTTTATCTTTGTAAAACGCCAGTGCACATTGAGTTCCAGAAACTACCCTGATATCACTCGACACTCACGTTATCGGTACAGGGTACTGGAAGGGGTATTATATGGAATTACATTCCATTAACAAGGAATTGACTAAGAAAGGAGCTGCTAAACTAGATAAAGCTATTGATATACAGAACCAACGTTCGGCCAGAGGCCTCTTCAACCGATTGTTTTGCTTCAATTTCACCGATATTTGGGGTCAGAAGATTGATCAATCTTTCAAGTGCGCGTTGAATACGTTCTCGAAACACTTGGTTCGTATTCGGCGATAGTTCCTAAGACTTAGCAACCTCTTGCTTGAGAGATAAGTTCAGACGCTTCACAGCTTCAAGGAAGACTTTACCCTACAACACAGAAGTAGAACGCATTTGCTTTGGGTAATTTGGGTAATAACGTTGAATGGATTACTAGGTCACTTCCACCTGCCACACATTTAAGTTATCACCTACTTTACACTTAGTATGAAGATGAAAAAGCCAACAGCTAACGCTGTTGGCTTAGTAGAAAACGGTCAACGTATTTTAGGACGTGACATCGAACTAGCTAGCGCTAGTTTTTAAATATTTCACGCTTCACTTCACCTTTCAGATCTGTGAGGGTTTGCTGCTCAGTATCGATAAGGAAATGATCGCTCGCATGACCTGTTGCGAACTTATCCAAAATAACAAACAAACTGCCAAAGCGTGAACGGAACACCTCACCTACTGTGTATTGCCCTAAGTCACCAAGCTCTGAATCAACGCTACCTGCAAATTCAAATAACTCTCGGCTTAACAGCTCATATTGATAAAGCTGCTCTTCTTCCACATCTCGAAACGCCAATTCATCTGCATTTCTCAAACGATAGAAATCAGTAGCCAGTGTTTCACCATTCCAAGTGGCAAAATCTTCGAGGGCTAGCCCCTCTGATGCCGCTAGTTCAGCAGCTGCAGTTTCGGCTTGCTTCCAATCTTCTTGGAACTGTTCATAATCAACCGAATTAAGCGCGGCACAGCCTTCAATTCCGTAATCCAACTCAGCCGCTAACTGGCACACAGTAAACTCAGTTTCTAACTGGGACATAATCATCATGTCTTTGCCATCCATATGCATGATCATTTCACGCATTTCTAATGGCCAATCACTCGGTAAAAAGCGTAAACGTGTCAGTTCTCGAATATGCCAATCGGTCAATTCATAGTAACTTTTCGCATTCAAGATCTCTTTATTCCAAATGTTTTTCAGGGCTTCTTCATCTTGCCCGGCTGATTCCGTTAAATGCTGATGCTCAACTTCATAGTGCTGGAATAACTCATTGTATCGCTCCACTTTATCTAGAATGACTGTCTCTACTTCAATTTGGTTATCCGGACGAATATTAAGCACCTTATACGCAGGAATATAACCAGCCAATGAAGGCGCTTGAATATTGAACAAAGTGTAATCAACGCCGTCTATGTTATAGCTCTTCTTACCCGTATCGTTAAAATGCATGTGCCCGCCAACGTGTACACTTAACCCCGTAGCCGCCAGCGTTTTACTGGTTTCGTCATCAGGTTCTCGTGCCAATTGGTGACTGCCTTCACCGAATAAATCTTCAATGTCCTCAGATGCGCCGTTGTAAAAATCGGACATCGGGAAATGGCTAAACGATACTAACGTTTTATTTTGCTCTTTAGCTGCTTTCACCACATCAGCGATCCAGTCAATCACTTGCTCTTTATGGGTTAGCATCATGTTGTAGCCAGCGCTACTCGAACCGTCAAACGAATTACCATCAGAAGAACCATCCGGAGAGGTCGATGTAGGGCGGTAAACATTGGCGTCAATCGCTAATAGCCATAGTCCTTTAACAGGTTCAACCAAATAGCTGGTGTCTGGTACATTCGAGCAATTGGTATAGCCGTCTTGCTTGTATTCACCGCCAGTCCCTTGATAACAAATTTCATACATTCGCTTGTCGTACGCACTTTCCTCTAGCGCTAATTCGTACGAGTAATTCAAGCGGCTTTCATCGCTACTGTAAGGTGTTTCGAAATACTGATATTTCTCCTGAGGATAAAAGCCATGCGTACCAAGAATGTCCATGATCTCTCGGTAACCCCACTCGCGAACTTCTTCAGAACAGATAGTATCTAAGTCAAAGCCTCCTCCCGGGATAGTGGTCGTATCGCCTTCATAATCGACACACTCTTCTTTGCCTTTACTAAAAATACGCTGCTGTTTTCCGCCTTCACCCAAATAATCGGATTTTCCAGCAGGGATAGTAAATGGCCTTACAGGATCATGATTACCTGGAGCCGCAAAAAATTCTAATCCGTACTCTTCGCGATAGTGATCAAAAATTTGCACCAAACCACGCATATGCACTGGTTGTCCGTCATCACTGAAGTCCCCTGGGAGTGCGACATATTTAATCCCTCGTTCAACGACATCATCCAATGCCGCGATCATCGCGAAGTAGTTTTCATTGAACAGACGAGTGGATTCCATCTGTGATTGCATCGTACGGATAGTCGCATAATCGCCACTGATATTATTGTGTAGGCCAGTGAATGATCCATCTTGAAAATCACCGTAAACATCGTGGAAGTGAATGTCTGGCATGAACGCCACTTGAATAGAAGATTCTAAACTCTCGGTTTCGCTGTCTGAGCCGCACCCTATCAAACTGGTCGCAATCACACTCGAAAGCAGCGCGAGTGAATATTTTTTCATTTTCCCTTACCTAAATTTTATTAACCAAATTTTGGCGAGGAGATTAGGAGAGATTAATGACAATTTTGTTTCCGAGATTTGACAAACCAGTCATTGCTGGAAAATTTGAGATCTCACCTCAATTAATTAAATATCAACAACTTAAAATAATAACCACAACAAATAATAGGAATATAAAGACTTCATTGAGTCGTTAAACTTCACACATAAATGAGCTTTTCAGTCAAAGTGAATACATACATATCTCTAAACATATTGGCCGATAAATTAAGAATAACGATACAAGACATAAATCTTATGGGCTGTTTAGTTTAACGGTTCCAATCTGAAGTATGGTTCCCAGCTTAACGCTTCAACACACTAACTATCAAAGCTATCAATAGTTGATCGAAAAACACAAACAAAATACAATGCGGTAACAATATAACAACAATAAGAGCGTTATGACTTCCTACGAATGCGTTTCGTTTATTTTGAATAAGAAAGATAAAATTCTGTTAGAACGGCGAGCCGATAATAAAAAAACGGAGCCCGGAAGAGTCACTATTCCTGGTGGCCATATTGAAAAAGGCGAAACCCAAGTACAGGCTCTCACACGAGAAGTTGAAGAAGAGCTTGGTATTCAAGCTACTGATTTTACTTATTTGTGTACATTGGAGAATCAAGCAGAAGAGCTACAAATCGTTCATTACTACTCCATAAACTCATGGAAAGGCATGATCTCTTGTTTTGAAGCTGATGCCCTATTATGGTCTCCTATCACAGACCAACGTTTCCCAGAAAGAACATCGGATAAATTGGCATTAAAACAGCTAATGTTAATGAGGGCTTAAATGACGAAACAACTAATAATATTCGACCTTGATAAAACTCTGATTTCAGTAGATTCAATCAGCCTATGGAACGCCTATTTACTCAAGAACCAGTTAATTAATGATTCAACGTTCATTACAAGAAACGACGAGTTTATTCAGTCGTACCATAAAGGTGAGCTCAATCTGAATGACTATATCGAGTTCTGCATGCAGCCATTAGCGCACATATCCGTAGACAGGATAAGTCAGATGGCCCAGCAATTTGCCAATACAATGATCGTCGATAAGGTCTTCCCTAGCGCCAAGAATCTAATCAAAGATTTAAATTCCGATCCCTCAATCACTTTATTGATCATCTCTGCCTCACCGAGCTTTTTGGTCAAACATATCGCTAGGATGTTGAATATTGAACACTATATCGGAACGGATATCATGGTGAATGAAGGGTGTTATGCACCGCTTATTTCCGGCACTGCAAGCTTCAAGGAAGGAAAGGTGACTCGCTTAAAAGGTTGGCTAACAAGCACCAACGTTCATTTTGCTGAAACACATTTCTATACTGACTCATACAACGATTTGCCGCTGTTGTTGGATGCCGATAAAGCCTATGCCGTAAACCCATGCCCTCAACTCACAGCGCACGCGACTACAGCAAATTGGCCTATTTTAACTTGGGAACTCACCCCATAAATTGAAAACGGCCAATTGCTGTTTCAAGTATTTACCAATACTCAGCTTTGCTTAACGCTTCAACGCATTTTGGTGTTTCCAAAATTGGCATAATGGATTCACCCGTCAATGACTGCGCTAACCAACCGTGTGGGAAGCTCAACGGGAATGGTGCTTTAATGATATTTTCCTCAACCACCTCAAAGCCAACTCGCGAATAGTAGTTTGGATCGCCGTAAGTCACTGCTGTTTCAACACCCTTCGCTTTTAGTTCATTAAGCCCAAAGTTAATCAGCTTTTGCCCTACGCCTTGTTTTTGGTTTTGAGTACATACTGCCATTGGCGAAAGTAAATACGCGTTGTTTGCGTGCTCTGCGGATAACTTTGAAAAAATCACCGCGCCAATAATGGTTTGATTGCTTTCAGCCACAAAACAATAGAAATCATTTGGGCTTGTCGTTGTCAGTAAGTCGTAACTCAGTTGCCCAACACTGTTACCTTCTTCTGCACTTTCTGAATTGGTAAATGTGGTGGTATAAAGTTGTTTAATCGTCCCGATTTCACTGGGGTGGTACTGTCTAAAGTTCATCATATTCATCTGTCCAATCATGCTTTTCTAAGCACGAAAAATTGATAGTCGTATTCTTTTTGAGTAGTGAAATAGTTCTCTACTTCTCTTTTCATATCTTGGTAGGCCGCTGAGTTACCCATGTCAGGCTCCAAAGTTTTGAGGCGCTCTTTCAGTGGTTGATAGTAAGCATCCCACCCTTCCCGACTTAACGGGAACTGGCTGACAACTTGATAGCCCAATGCTTTGGCCTGTTGAATACGTTCAGTTGCCGTTGTCATATCTGGGTATTCTTTTTGCCAGAACTCCAAAGCGGATTGACTTGGTGTTTCGGTTGACCAAACCAAGTCATTCACCACCAGCACACCACCTGCATTCAAGTATCGCTTCCACTGCTGCATCGCTTGTTTAACGCCCATGATATAAGCGCTTCCTTCACTCCAAATCACATCAAACGACGTATTCTCAAATGGTAAGTCGGTCATACTGGCGCAGACGGTTTGTACCTTTCTTTCCAAACCTAACTCCGTTAACCGTAATTTGAGTGCCTCTAACGCTGGGGCATCATTATCAATGGCAGTCATCACGCAATTAAGCTGAGACACGATCACTTGGGTTGCGAAGCCTTTACCACAGCCGATTTCCAACAATGACTGAGGCGAAAACGGAAGATGACTCAGCGCGTGTTCAGTATCTTGCGGCGTTCCCGGCCCTAGCCGTTCTAACCCATCAAAAATACGCTCAAAGTCGGCCATGTATTGCTCATGTTCGTTCATATCTTTCGATAACCATTTCAATCGCAAAGCCTGCTTTTCATCAAAACCTTGCTTCATTAACCAATCTAGGTGTGCATCGGGCGCTATCTTATCTGCTGACTCGTGCCACTCTTTCATGCCTCCGCTACCAAGCATTGCAGCGAGTAAATCTCTAGAGCGTCGCTTTTTTTCGATCTCTTCATCTAGCTGCTTCAAACGGCTTTCAAGCATTGACCGATCAACTTTTTCATCCAAGCACACTTGGCATTCTTTGAGCGTTAACCCGCCTGCTTGAAGTTGCTGTAACAATCTTACGCGCTGTAGATCTCGCTCTGAAAAGCTTCGATAGCCGTTGCTTTGCCTAGTTGAGTTAATCAAGCCCAACTTTCCATAATAGAGAAGCGTTGAGCGACTTAGCCCAACAAGGGCAGCCAATTCTGATATGCGGTACATGCACTTTCCTCTTAATTCGGTAAGCAAGATAAACTATGAAGCTTTAGTCAGGTCAATAACCAATATAGAACTTTTTTCAATCCATGACATTCAGACGAGAAAGTAAGTCCCTGAAAATAACGACTCTCGAAAAATATTTTCATAAAAATCGAAATTAATTTCGTCTTTCTAAAAGTGGCTGCGTCTTATGAGTAACAAGACAGCCAAATCGGCTTAATGACATAACCCGTCCACTATTAGGTAATAAAGATGATTAAAGTAGTTAGTTTTAAAATTTGTCCGTTCGTTCAACGTGTTACTGCCGCTCTTGAAGCAAAACAGATCCCATACGAAATTGAATACATCAGCTTAAGTGATAAGCCGCAATGGTTTTTAGATGTGTCACCAAACGGGCAAGTACCGATTTTGATCACTGAATCTGGCACAACCTTGTTTGAGTCTGATGCGATCATTGAATACATCGAAGATGAGTTTGGTCCATTAGAGAATAACGTTACCAACGAACAGCGCGCGTTAGACCGAGCATGGAGCTATTTAGGGTCGAAACACTACTTAGCGCAGTGTGGCACCATGAGCAGCAAGAACGGCGAGACGTTTGCAGAACGTTCTGAAAAGCTCATCAAAGCGTTTAAGAAAGCCGAAGATAAGCTGTCTGGCGACACTCAATTCTTCAAATCAAACGAGCTGAGCAATGTTGATATGGCATGGATCCCTTTGCTACATCGTGCGGCCATCGTAAAAGAAAAGGTGGGATATGACTTCTTATGTGGTCTACCAAAAATGCAGGCATGGCAGAAGAATTTGCTGGAAACTGGGCTAGTTGAAAAGTCCGTATCAGAAGACTTCGTCGAACTGTTTAGCAATTTCTACCTAGCCAATACGTACCTTGCCGAAGGTAAAGATATTCAACAGCAAGGCGGTTGTGGCTCCACCAGCTGCTGCGGATAATTCAAGCTAACCGCCCAACTGGCCAAGTAAGAGTAAGAACGATGAAGCCGTTCAGTTCATTAAAATAATTAATTGTAGGAAGACATAAAGTTTGTAACTTTGATGTCTTCCGAAACTCGTTTTTATCGTGGCTCGCAGATGACAAATGTGACAACAAAGTTCGAAAGTCACTTTTGGACAGAAATGATTTACTCGTGTAATGAAATGCTTAAATCAATATCAGTTATTCGTAATTTAAGGTTGATATCAATTGCAATATTTTTTGCTTCTTCAATGTAAGAATAAAAAGTCTCTTTTCCCAATATGACTTTTTGTGATTTCAGGATATTAAAATTATTTTCCCATTTAGGGTCATTTACATACCGACGATACACAAGTGACAGATAATCATATATCACAAAGTCCTTATTATTTCCTAAGGCATTTGCTGCATCTGCAACATGCCCTGCATGTTTTCCAATATCACCTAGGTATTTTAATGATACAAAACCGTCAAAGGCCCTCATTGCATGGTAGTAGTATTTTTCCTCATTGCCAGTGAGGTCATATATCATTCCAAGTCCAGAATGAGATATTGACATACCATAACTATTTTTTGCTGACGAAAAGAACTCTAGAGCTAAAATGTAACGCTGAAGAGACTCTTGTAGCTTTCCCTCTTTATGCTTAATTTGAGCAATATTAAGATTTGCTCGTGCAATGCTTACATCATCTTTTAATGTTTTTGCGAGATCAAGTGACTTCAAATAATATTGAGATGCTTTATATAGGTCTCTACCCTCATATAGTCGAAGTGAATAAATCATGCCAAGGTTATTTAAAGATTTTATCCTCCCTCTATTGTACCCAATATCCTTGAATATATAATCCGAGCGAATGTATTCTGATATTGCTTCGTCATATTTTCCTTGGAACTGATCGTTTTTAGCTTTCTGGAAAACAATTTCAGCGGCCAAGTCATCAAACCCTCCGATTTCATCAAGAATCTCAGAGGCTAATAATAACGAGCCTTCAGCTTTATCGAACTCATTTCGCCATACATGAATAGTTGCCTTTTTCAAATATAATTCTGCTTCCATTTCACTTGGGATATACTCATAACTTTCCAGCTCACTCAGGATCTTAATGGCACCCTCATATTCAGCACTTGCTATCCTCATTTCAGCAAGCATCAATTTAAGAGATAGTAAATCACTCTCATCACCGTATTTACCAGTAATAAAGTTACTCTTTGAATTTAAGATCAGAAGAATGTTAATAATATCTTCTGTTTCATCAACATTAGCACCTTTCATAATTGCCTGCTTCACAGATATTCTTGCTTTTGCATAATGTACACGGGGAAGGGATTTCCGTGTATGTTCTAGACCGAGAATAACCTTTTCTGCTCTGTCTGGCTTACCATTTTTTAGTAACTGTACCGAATACGATGTATAGGTTTCTATTATTAAATCATTCAATATATTGTTTCTTAGTCCTTTCCCAAAATCATAAACAGGAACTATGGCTGCCATCACTAGTGCTGGTATGCCAAGATATTTTAGTATGAACTGGATTCTAATATAGACGGAATGCCCTAAACTAGTATCAGGCTCTGGATAAGCTCTATTTAATATTTTCTTAATTTCATTATTTGTTCTAACCAGTTCGAGGATAGCATCCTCATCGCTTTTATTTTCTTTCAAACCTTTGACCAACCTATTATTTAGAAATTAGAACTACTAACTGTCGTTTTTAGCATTTGGAAACTCAATATTTACCATTTAGCTTTAACTAATACCCCCAAGTTAAGTATAGTGGCCTGACATTGGTCCGCAAGATAGTGCTTATTTTGGGAAGGGGTGAAGGGTTAATTTTTTCGAATAGTTCGTCGGAAGAGGTATTGGTATTGCTAAGTGCATTGAGAGTTCGAACTCTATGAAGTTTCGGGGCACTTTTGAGCTAGAAAGTACCATGGGCAAAAATCAGACTGTGGAAATTCTGGACAGAAACAACTTAGAGTTGAAACTCTAAACCATTCACTTCGAATAAGTTGAATTTGGGCAAAGCCTGACCATCGAAGGCTCTGCCCCAGCAGTGACTCTTCATTTCTCACATGTTCTAGTCAAGTTAAAGTATTAGAATCAAAGAAGGTTATATTTCTGCTCCCGCTCTTTGAAGGCACTGATACCACCTTCAAGGATATGACAAACATGCTGTCGAATGCCTAGCTCATCAAGTGATTGGTAGTCGTAGCTGTTATCAGACTTCAAGCTATGCTCTAGGCTACCGCCAAGATATTCAAATTGGTGTATGCCAACTGTGCCTGACTGCCCGCGTTGGTCTGCAACAACAACGCACTCTGCATCTGCTGCAACCACTAGGTTTGCGTTGTGTGTCACCATGATAATCTGTCGCTTACTCTTACACTTACGAACGAAGTCTTTAAGTTCTGAGTAAATCGTTCTGTTATCCAAGTTATCCTCTGGCTGGTCAATCAATATTGGGTGCGTTGAGTTACTAAGCTCAAGCATCAAACTGAGTAAGACCAAGCCACGTTTGCCCGGCGACATATGTACAATGCTGTCGTTCTTGTAGGTAACAAGGAAGTCGATCCCAAAGTAGTCAGCGTAAAGTAGTTTGTATGCATCTTTCAGGCTGTGATTCTTACGCAAGGTAGGCGATTGACTGCCTCTAATTGTGTTGGCGGTCTTCTCTACAAAGGCTGCGTGAGTATCCACGTCAAAATGGTAATCACCGTTATCGTCCTGAACATCGTTAACGACTGTGCGAATTGCCCCTGATTTGTGGTAGCAACTAACGAACGAATCAAACTTGGGAGCATCGACAACAACCTTTGCCTCAATCTTTATGTCGTCATCCATTTTATGATCGCTGACTATGGCGCAGTGAGACTTGTATAGATTGATTAGTGAACTAAACTGCTCATTTAGTTCCTTGATACACTCTTCACCTTTCTTAGTGATTGCCTCAAGCTCTTTTATTTTGACATTGATTCTTGCTAGCTTCTCTCGCTCAGTCTTGAGTTGCCTGTTCAGTTGTTCAAGTGCAGCTTTATCTTTCACGTCTTCTTCAAGGGGTTTCAGCTCACGCTCTATTCCCTCAAGCTTCTCATTTAAAGCTGCCAATCTATCGGGGATCGACTTTAGCTTTTTATTCGCCGTATCCTTGGTTGTACTAAACCCTGCGACCAAGTCTTTTTGCATCGAATCTAGTAAGCCTTTGAGGACAGTTGATTGTGCAATTAGCCCTGAGTCTTGCTGTAGTTGACCTTGAATCGAATCAACCCATTGGTCTTGCCGGTTATCAATACTCTCTGTGAATCTTTGTAAGCCCGACTGAATATACGTGAGCCTATCTTTTGCTCTGATAACGCACTGTCTTCTATGAACTAGGTAGGCGTAATGCTTCTCTTGTTCTTCTGTCCATTTAGACTTTTCTCGAATCTCTTTTGCTCTAGCTTCAAGTGCTGCAATCTCATTCTTAACAGACTTGTCGTTACCAATTTCGTTCAGCTCATTGAACAACTTTTGGTATTCACTAATCAGTAAGAATCGAGTATCAATCTTGTCATTAATGGATGAATTGACTGTGCGTACTCTACTCTCAAGGGTATTAACGAAGTCTTTGTATTGATCATCTTGAAGTAAAGTTTTAGATACCAACTCGTTTAAATCTTCTCGACCATCTTTATCAGCCAGTTGGTTAATGTAAAGTTGAGGTATATAGGTGATAGCCTTTGCTTGGTCGTCGGCATCTGACAGCTTAGACACTTCATTGTTCGACCATTCAACCTCGAAGTCTAAATCGGTAATGTCGCTGTAGGTTGATGACTTGGATAGCTCTACTCTGGTTGATACTTCGTTAGGATTTATAGTCTTCGCAATGTGATATAGAAGCATTGATTTACCGGACGACTTACCACCAATGATTGTGTTCAGGTCTTTGTTAAGCGGTATCCACTTCTTAGAAAATTTATTCACACCTGAATTATCAATGTATCTCACTTGTTTGATGGTCTGATATTCAGCTTTCGTTTCAGGAGAGAGTTCACCAATGAATGCACGGTCAGGCTCAAAGACAACCTGTTTTAGACCGTTGAATGTAGGGTCAGCTTTAATCCAGCAATATCTCTTTTGATCTGGTTCAAACAGCTTGTCGATTGCATGTGCATCAGAACCATGAACACAAGGTACAAGACGAGCAAGCTCAGCTACAATTTCTTCTCTATTCTTAGTGCCTTGACCAGTGAAGTAGTTGATGTCGCTTGGTGTGGCAGAAAATACCATGTCGATAAACTGGTAGATGTCTTTCTTTATGCCAGTAAAACCACCGTCTCTAATACCAGATACGCCATCATTAGAACCATTCGCTGCAATAACTATTGAGTTTTCCCTCAACCACTTCTCACCGTTATACCACTTCTTGAAAGTGTCATAAGATGGCTTGAAGTTATTAATACCTTCCTTCAATGATGCCACTCGACAGCTTTCTGTTTGTGGTGCTAACGCTCTACCATAGGATCTAAGCTGGTCTTCAGTGCAAGCATAGTTCTGACCAAGATAGTCAATATTCAATCGGCTCAATGCGATCTTGATTTCATCAACGTGATTAGGGTCTTCCGGATTTATTAGAAGATGGATGTTAATCCCTTTGTGTTTTCCAGTATTAGGAGTAATCCTAAACTCAATATTTGGGATGACTGTTTCGATATTTCCCAGTCGTCCATCTTGTCGGTAAGCAAGAACCTTTTCATAACCTGATATAGAGTAGTAATCAGTGATACCAATTACAGCAACACCAGAATCTGACTTCTCGATAGCTGAAATGTAACCATCCCAGTCGCCCTTAAATTGTGTTTCTAATACTGAATCTGGGGTGTGAACGTGAAGGTCCCATCGCCTCCATTCTGAACCGTGTTCGTACAAGCGCATTCAATTTCCACTAAACTAATAATTTTTATGGAATTTATCACATAACATACAATGTTTAGCTTGATTATGGTCACATGTTGATTGAGAGGCTACTTACATGACTGCTATGAAAAAGGTGACGAGGTATGTCATATGCTTTGCCGCACATTATTTTTCGTATGCCTAAACTATCTTTAACGTATTTCGAAGCGTAGCAAACTTTGTAAGAGCAAAAAGCAAACTACGCCCCCTTTTCCAGTATGTCACCGCCATGCTGGGAGCCAAGCGTGTACATTATTAAGCCTAGTATTCAAATTTCAATCACTTCCTTTTGAAGTATCACCAAACGGCGAAGCACCAGTGCTCAACACGACCTCAGTTTTATATTTGGGTTATCCGCTAAATAAAGCCAGAAATGCATTATTGGTTTTATCCTAGCGCCGAATCATCTTTAAATATTAAGAGGCGCCTAGTGCGAACTCTGCAGTGAAAAATACATATAAAGCTACGCAGTATTTGTAATTGTGATTAATAAAACACGCCACCAATCCCTAGCTGAATACCTTTCTCGCTGTACGTGAATTCATAAAGTTGCTCTTGATCACACTTTGTTTTATCCGTTACTTCTAATTTGACCAATTCCAACACCCCATCCACCTATCGGTTACTCACCCTACGCTGTCTTTAATTTCCCTTACTGGGCTTGGCTTCATGCATGTAGCACACCCATAACGTGCGTCTTATTTCCTACCCTTTATTCACCGGTCACTTTCATAACTGGAAGGTTAGTTTCCAAGTTTGTTGGCTGATCTTTCTATTCCAACTCCTCACAATGCGCCAAATGTAACAACATATTTCAAAGTGTAACAATTAAGTCATGTTTTTTGTGTGGTTTTAACCATGCAGCAATCTTTTCACTTCGTTGTCATACCGCTTTATTCGGCAGCAATAGGGTCTAACTGCGCTAGACATACCTAATTCGGCTTCCCTTTGAGATGTAGCGTTTCACATGCTCAACACATAAATATTCTAATGACCATGATAACCAGTACTCGGACGTTCGATTTGAGGCTGGATAACCATCGAGAAAGTTAATGGAAGCTTCAAGATATAAACGCATTTTATCGAGAGCAAACCTGTCGAGGATTGGTTTGGTGGCAACTGCCTTGATGCTCGAAGGATGCAACTCCGCATTGCTCGACCCTAAAGGTAGTGTTGGCGTTCAGGAAAAAGAGCTGATTATTACTGCTTTACTCCTGATGCTGATTGTCGTTATCCCTGTGATCCTAATGACGGTCTACTTTGCTTATAGATACCGCGAAACCAATACCACGGAAGAGTATGCCCCTGACTGGGCGCACTCGACCAAGATTGAAATCGTAGTATGGACGATTCCAATCATCATTATTGCGATTCTTGCGACCATCACTTGGCGTTCAACACACGAACTGGAGCCATCTAAGCCTCTAGAAAGTGATGTACAGCCAATGGTGATTGAAGTGGTATCGCTGGACTGGAAATGGCTGTTCATCTACCCGGAGCAACACATTGCAACGGTTAACTACGTGGCGTTCCCGAAAGATGTTCCGGTGACCTTTAAGCTGACTTCAGACAACATCATGAACGCGTTCTTTATCCCGCGTCTTGGTTCGCAGATCTACGCGATGCCGGGAATGGTGACCAAGTTGAACTTGATTGCAAACCACGAAGGTGACTTCAAAGGCTTTGCATCGAACTACAGTGGAGAAGGTTTCTCTCAGATGAAATTCACAGCATCAGCACTGCCTGATCAAGTGGCATTTTTAAACTGGGTGGAAACGGTGAAGGCAAGCCCTGATCGCATTGAAGATTGGGAGCAGTTCCGTTCACTGGCAGCACCAAGTGTCGCTGAACCTGTGACGCTGTTTTCTAGTGTCCCACCATTTTTGTTCACTGATGTTGTGACCCAGCACCCTGGTTCAATGAACTGTTTGCCGGAAAACCAAGGATAATCGTAATGTTTGGAAGATTAACTCTAGAGTCCATTCCCTACCACGAACCTATTATCGTCGTGACACTTGCGGTGATTGCGCTGGTTGGTTTGGCTGTTGTTGCTGCGGTAACGAAAGCTGGGAAATGGCAATACTTATGGAATGAATGGTTTACTTCAGTAGACCACAAAAAACTGGGCTTCATGTACATTGCTGTTGCAATGATAATGTTGATTCGTGGTTTTGCCGATGCGGTAATGATGCGTAGCCAGCAGTTGTTATCCGCTGCAGGCGAGAGCGGTTACTTACCACCGCATCACTATGATCAGATCTTCACCGCTCATGGTGTGATCATGATTTTCTTTGTGGCGATGCCGCTGGTGATTGGTTTGATGAACATCATCGTGCCGCTGCAAATCGGTGCTCGTGATGTTGCGTTCCCTTACTTAAACAACCTGAGTTTCTGGCTGTTTGTCGTGGGCGTAATCCTAACCAATATGTCACTAGGCCTTGGTGAATTCGGCCGTACAGGGTGGCTAGCTTATCCGCCACTATCAGGTATTGAGGCAAGCCCTGGAGTCGGGGTGGACTATTGGATATGGGCGCTGCAAATATCTGGTGTCGGTACAACGCTAACGGGTGTGAACTTCTTCGCGACCATTCTGCGCATGCGTACTCCGTCTATGCCAATGATGAAGATGCCTGTGTTCACGTGGGCGTCTCTGTGTGCCAACATTCTGATCATCATCTCTTTCCCGATCTTAACGGTAACTATCGCGCTACTGACGCTGGATAGATACATCGGCACGCACTTCTTCACCAATGATCTTGGTGGCAACGTGATGATGTATGTGAACCTGATTTGGGCATGGGGACACCCAGAGGTGTACATCCTAATCTTGCCTATCTTCGGTGTGTTCTCTGAAGTGACAGCAACGTTCGCACGTAAAAAACTGTTTGGTTACACCTCACTGGTTTGGGCAACGGTTGCAATCACTATCCTTGCGTTTGTTGTTTGGCTGCACCACTTCTTCACTATGGGCTCTGGTGCGAATGTGAATGCCTTCTTTGGTATCGCAACCATGATTATCTCTATCCCGACCGGGGTTAAGATCTTCAACTGGCTGTTCACTATGTACAAAGGCCGCATCCGTTTCACAACACCTATGTTGTGGACTGTTGGTTTCCTTATCACTTTCACCGTTGGTGGTATGACGGGCGTATTAATGGCAGTACCGGGTGCAGACTTCATTCTTCATAACTCAGTATTCCTGATTGCTCACTTCCACAACGTGATCATCGGTGGCGTAGTATTCGGTTGTTTTGCGGCGATTGGCTACTGGTTCCCGAAAGCGACAGGTTTCACTCTGAACGAAGTTTGGGGTAAACGTGCGTTCTACTGCTGGATCATCGGTTTCTTGATGGCGTTCTTGCCGCTTTACGCTCTTGGTTTTATGGGTATGACGCGTCGTTTGAGCCAAGATATTAACCCTGAATTCTTCCCTCTACTGGCGGTTGCGGCTGCAGGTACTGGTGTGATTGCGATGGGTGTTGTGTGTCAGTTTGTTCAGTTCTTCGTGAGTGTTCGTGACCGTGACCAAAACCGCGACCTTACTGGTGACCCGTGGGGCGGACGTACTTTTGAATGGGCAACGTCTTCACCACCGCCGTTCTACAACTTTGCAAAACTGCCTAAGGGCGATGAGCTAGATGCGTTCTGGTATCAAAAGCAAAGCGGCGAGTTTGATCCAACTCAGGAAGAAGAATACGAACGTATCCATATGCCAAAGAACACACCGACAGGTATTTATGTATCTGCATGGTCGTTGGTATTTGGTTTCGCAATGATCTGGTACATCTGGTGGCTAGCGGCGGCAAGCCTGGTTGGTATTGTCGTAACGTGTATTCAACACAGCTACAACGACGATGTTGACTACTACGTGGAAGTAGAAGAGATCAAAGCGATTGAAGCGGCTCGACGTGCGCAGTTAGCAGAAGCGAAAAAACAGTCAGTAGGTGATAACAGCGCTGACGGTGATAACAACACAAATAAAGATGATTTGGAGACGACGTATGCAAGCTAATACTCCGTCGCACACTTACGATCTTGCACACTCGCATGATCATCACCATGACTCAGCGGGCAATAAGCTGTTTGGCTTCTGGGTTTACTTGATGAGTGACTGTGTGCTGTTTGCCACGCTTTTCGCGACTTATGCCGTGTTAGAAAGTGGCTCTATTGCAGGACCAACGGGCAAAGACATCTTCGAACTTCCGTTCGTGTTTGTGGAAACCATGATGCTGCTGTTCAGTAGTATCACTTTCGGTTTTGGCATGATCGCAATGAAACGCCAAGATGTTGCTGGTATGAAAAAGTGGCTAAAAGTAACGTTTCTGCTGGGTTTAGCTTTTATCTGTATGGAAGTGTATGAATTCCATCACTTGATTGCTGAAGGTTATGGCCCTCAAGAGAGTGCGTTCCTATCTGCGTTCTTTACCTTAGTTGGCACACACGGCTTGCACGTAACGTTTGGTCTTATTTGGATGGCAGTGGCGTATCACCAGCTTTCCACTAAAGGCTTGAACGACAATATGTCTATGCGCTTTCAGTGCTTGAGCTTGTTCTGGCACTTCCTAGATATCGTTTGGATTTGTGTATTTACTATCGTGTACTTAATGGGGGTGATGTAATGGAACAGCATCTAGACAGTGGCGCAAAAGATTACGTGATTGGCTTTGTTGCATCACTGATTCTGACCATTATTCCGTTCTATGTTGTGTGGGCGCATGCGCTTCCAAGTACTGAGACTTACGTAGTTCTGTTTGGCTGTGCGCTAGTGCAGATCTTCGTACACTTTAAGTACTTCCTACATATGGAAGTGAAGACAACCGATGGTCAGTGGAACCTAGTATCACTGATGTTTACTGCCATTGTTGTATTGATCCTGATCGCTGGCTCGGTGTGGATCATCTACAACATGAACGTCAACATGAAGTTGTAGGCTAGGGTATGCTGAAAAGTTATTTGTCTATTACCAAACCGGGCATCATTTTCGGCAACCTGATTTCTGTTGCGGCGGGGTTCTTCCTTGCCGCAAAGACAGAACCAGCCAGTGCGATGTTGTTACTGACAACATTGGCGGGTGTGGGGCTTGTGATTGCATCAGGTTGTGTGGTGAATAACATTTTTGATCGCGATATTGATCAAAAAATGAAACGCACTCAGAACCGAGAGTTGGTTCAGGGTAACATCAATACTGACGTCGCATTCATCTATGCGTTGGTCATGTTACTAGCTGGTACGGCTTTATTGTTCCAATACGTTAATCCGATGTCTGCGGTAGTGGTGTTGCTAGGCTACGTGTTTTACGTCTTTTTCTACACCATGTGGTACAAGCGTAATTCGGTGTATGGCACGCTTGTAGGCAGTATCTCTGGTGCGGTACCACCATTAGTTGGTTACCTTGGCGTGACAAACTACTTGAGTATCGAAGCAGTACTGCTGTTTATCATGTTCTGCTTATGGCAGATGCCGCACTCGTATGCGATTGCGATGTTCCGCATTCAAGATTACAGAGATGCGGGTATTCCTGTACTACCGGTAAAAGAGGGTGTCGATAAGGCCCACAAACACATGAAAGCGTACGTGGTTGCTTTTGGCGCGGTTGCACTTGGACTGTTCTTGCTCGGAGAAGCGGGTTACAAATACCTAGCGGTGTCGGCGGCAGTATGCTTTATGTGGACCAAGGTGACATTTCGTAAGGTGGATTACGCCAACTATATCCAATGGTCAAAGACGGTCTTTAAAGTCTCTTTGCTGGTGGTGATGAGCATCAGCGGTGTTCTTGGAATAGAATTGATTCCGCTGCCTTTTATTTAAAACGGTTGGCGAACAAATGATAAAGCCAGTGGCACATACTCTGCGGCACTGGCTTTTAATTAGGCTCAACGTGACGTATCAGACTGATACAATTCTCGAAGGGTGTCTTTCATCCACAAAATAATCGGATTACGGGCATTACGTTTATGCCAAACCATAGTGAACGGAATCATCAGTTTCTTACATTGCGCCTCATCTAACGGAATCGGTAGGCACACCAATTCAGGATGCATTTGGCTTACATACTGTTGGCAATAAGTCGGTGCAATCGCAAGCATCGTTTGATTCGGCTGCGCCACCATAAACAAAGACTGCTCAAAGCTGGCTAAAGTTAAGTTAATCGTTCTCTCCAACCCTAAATCGGTCAGCACTTCATCCAATGCCCACTTTTCACTTTTCTCCCAAACGATGTTGGTATGCGGGTACTGCAGAAACGCATCGGTATTCCACTCATGTTGTAGCGCAGGGTGGTCTTTTCTCAGATAAACCATCGGTAAATCTTCAAACAACACTTCATAGTCGATGAAGTAAGGCAATGCGTCTAGCGACTCTTTTGAGCGCGGGTGGCTTTCGCGCCCCGAGAACCCAATGTCCGATTCACCACGCACGATGGCATCGATAGAGTCGTAATCCCAATTGCGCATTTTGATCTTCGCATTCGGATAACGCTGATACACACGCTGCGTGAGCTCGTTAATCATAATCAGCGATAGTGGCGACTCAATTTCTAACTTTAGGCGCACATCTTTCGGTGTATCGTCACCTCTGGTCGTCAAGATCTGACTTCCGATTTGCAGCCAATCTTGAAGATCTTGCTCCATGCTCAGAGCAAGCGGCGTCGCGCTTAGCCCTTTCGGCGTTTTGACAAATAAAGGATCATCAAACCAATCACGTAACTTGGTCAAAGATTTACTGACCGTCGAAGGAGTGACGTTAAGTTTCTTCGCCGTTTTCGACACACTTTGTTCTTGCAATAATAATTGCAAAGTAAACAGCAAATTAAGATCAAGTCGGGCTAACGATTTCTTCATATTGACCACTAACATTAGATTTAGGCACTAATAATATTAGAGCCATACTGATTACGCTACCTAACGCGAGAATAACCACTAACATGCTCACAGCGCTTACTCCCAGCAAGCCCATAAACCAGATATACAATGCCGAGCCACACACTTGAACAACGCCAAGAATAGAACTTGCCACACCTGCGCGTAACGAATAAGGACTTAGCGCTTGGCTCATCGTCACACCAAAACCTATCGAAAAGCCCGCACACAACAATCCAAAACCAACAAACGAATACACATTATCTAGCTGATTCAAATGGGCCACAGTAAGGGCAACTGCTGAGCCAAAGAACAGTACTTGAGCAGTCAGCATTAGCGTTTTCTCTTTAAAAATCGTTAATGCTAATGGCGCAGAAAACGACGTAAGCATGCTGACCAAAGCGGTTAACGCCATAACGGTGGAATACCCGCCTCGGTCAAATCCCATATTGTTCATCACCAGCATTGGTGAAACATTCACATATGTCAGGATGGTTGCGACACCAATCGAAGTGATGACTACGCGGCTCACGAAAAAGCGTTCAAAGAACGTTTCGCTTGGAGCATTTGATTCGTCACTTCCCTCCCCTCCCACTTGAGTACTTGTCGCTTGAGTAGCAGCAACATCAGCGCTCTCTGAAGGGGTTTTCATCGCGCTGGTTAAAGACGTCAGTGTCGGTAACGTCTCTTTCAGTACCAATACCGATAATGCAAGGACGACAAGCCCCATACTTGCCATTGTGGTAAACAAGCTCGGCCAAGGGTATTGCAACATGATCAAATGCCCAACCACAGGCGCAATCACCGGAACAACACATGTAATACCATTCAGCATAGACAACACCTTAGCACGCTTTTGGTCGTCTAAAATGTCGCGCAAAATAGCAAAGGCGATGACATAGCAGGTTCCCGCTCCTATGCCTTGCAAGAACCTAGCGATAAGGAAGCTTGTGCTATTTTCTGCCGAACCACCAAGCCACGACGCCAACACAAAAATCACGGCGCCCACAACGGCTACCGGTTTTCTTCCTAGCGTGTCGGCGAGCCGGCCAGCAAACAACATCGTCGCTGCCATTCCCGCTAAGTAAATAGAAAAGGCAATATGCAGCTGTGCTTCAGAAGCATTCAGGTCAGCCGCTATTTGTGGTAGTCCCACCAAATATAAATCGATGGCTGTCGGATACAGAAGAACCAGTGCAAAACTGCATAAAAGAAAACGAATCATAAAGCCCCCACAGAGTTAGTGTGAGGATGATAGTCGCGAATCGAGTATTAACCGAGTGGCTTATCCGACAACGGGTATTTCCTTTGGCGACATAGGTTGTGCGATTTTGGAAACAACACTAGCGAGTGCCATTAACAAAGGAATAAAACGACAAAAAGGTGGTGACTGCAAGTTATCGATATTAAGACAGCATTTGGGGCGACTTTGACTATGCTAATAGAACTCTTTCTAAGTGGAATAAGGTAACAACTATGCAAACAAACCCAGTCGGATGGTTCGAAATTTATGTAGATGATATGACAAGAGCAAGAAAATTCTACGAAGCAGTATTGGCGGTTGAGCTAGAACAGCTAGCAAGCCCAACCGAAATGGAAATTGATATGTGGTGTTTTCCCAGTGACATGGAGCGTTACGGAGCAAGTGGCGCCCTCACTCATATGAGCCACGTCAAAGCCGGTGGTAATAGCACCTTAGTGTATTTTTCATGTGACGATTGCGCAGTTGAAGAATCTCGCGTGGCAGCAGCAGGTGGTACAGTACAAGTCCCTAAAATGGCGATAGGCGAACACGGCTTTATCAGCGTAGCCAGTGACACTGAAGGTAACACGATAGGTTTCCACTCTATGGCGTAATTTATGATTTATTCGTAGCGCCACTCAGCTGGCGCTACGCTCTTTTCCTGTGTTCCAACTCGCTCGCAAACTCAGCACCTTCTCCCTCATCACTTAAATTTATAAAACTGGTTAATTTTTTGGTTACTTTCGTGTTTTTTGTGCGTTATGCACTTGTTATATGCAATAGTGAGAATGATACTTGCCTTTGTAATCAACGCTTACCTAATGGTACGAATCAGCGGCGATTTCTCCCTTAATTAGGCCACACTGCAACGTAGACGGACATCCATCGCAGACCATGATTTCTTTATTTCTTAAATGCTTAATTGGAGCGGCAGCTGTCATGTTGATTGCACTGCTTTCAAAAAGTAAGAATTTCTTTATTTCTGGCTTAGTACCGCTTTTTCCTACTTTTGCATTGATCGCCCACTACGTTGTCGGTTCTGAAAGAACAATGGAAGACTTAAGAACAACTGCCCTATTCGGGCTCTATTCTTTGGTTCCTTACGCCGCTTACCTTATCGCTGTGTATTACTTCAGCTACCGATTCAATTTGGTGTGGACGCTATCCATGGCAACTGTGGTTTGGCTTTGTTTCACTTTTGTCTTGCTCATTGGCTGGACAAGATTTCACACAACCATGGCCTAACCCGCTAGCTCAACAAACCAATCGAATTCGAGTGACTGACTAGCACCTTAAACACAACAAAAACACGGACAACACATTGAAAGATTACCAAGCTTATTTATTTGATATGGACGGCACACTCGTCAATTCTGAGCCTTTAAAAGGAAAAGCGCTTGCGCTGGCATGCGCCGATTATGGAGCAAGCGTCGATTTCAATATTTATAAAGCAGTAATGGGCGAAAGCTGGCCTGTGGTCACTGGCCACTTTTTCACGAACGCACAAATTTCGCCGAACATTGATGAATTTAATCAATATTTTAGAGCCCATTACCAAAGCTTATTATCTAGCCATTTAGAACTGACTCGCGGCGCAAAAAGTTATATTGAGATGCTCAAAGAAAGTGGCAAAAAGTGTGCAGTCGTCAGTTCGGCAGCGACTTGGATGGTTGAAAGTATCCTGACAGCTTTAGAACTCAATAACGCTTTTGAAGTAGTGATTACCCAAGAACACGTGACCAAACACAAACCAGATCCTGAAGCTTATCATTTGGCTTTATCGCTCTTGTCTGTATCGCCAAATGACACCTTAGTTTTCGAAGATTCGCATGCCGGTATCTCAGCTGGAGTGGCAAGTGGTTGCGACGTGGTTGCATTGAAACACGAGTTCAACGGCTGTAACGACCTCAGCGCTGCGATTCAGGCGATCGACAGTTATGAAGAGTTAGTTTTAACCCAAGTTTCATCCACGGTATAACAAGCCGCAACATGAACAGCGCCATCGAGGGAATGATGCTCAATAGCCAAATCAAGCAAGCCTATCAGTCATATTTTGCTTTCAATAATCAGCGCACATTATCCACCAGCCTTCCGAGCGAACTCACAATCACAGAGTCGGAAGACGTAACGCTATACAAAGACAAGACTCGCCGCTACGACAATCAAGTGGTCATCCACTCCCTCATAGCGCTCAACCAGCTCGAAGAGTGTTTACTTCAATACCAATCACATTGGTCACCAGAAATTTGTGTCGAGCCAGCGGCGAAAACCGATGAGCTCGCCACTTGGCTGGGAGATAGAGGCTTCCAGCCTTCTTATCAGCATGAGTTTCTCCACTTACAAGCCCATGACTACGCTTCAGTGCCCAACACACCTCAAGGTGTAACCATTGAAAGGTGGAAAGCCGACAAAGCCGATGCATTTTTCGAATTACTGCAAGCCTCTGGTTTAGTATGCCCTGATGACACTTGGCAACAAAAGCGCACCTTTTACTGCACTGAGCAATTTCGCTGCTTCGTCGCCAAAATTGATGGCAAAGCATGCGCATGGGCTACCAGCTACCTCATTAGTGACCACGCGATTTTAGCGAATGCTTTCACCTTCGAACAAGCCAGAGGACAAGGCTGCCAAACCGCCTTACTCAACGCACGAATCACAGATGCCATCGACCTTGGAGCGCGTGAACTGCTCACAGATGTAATGCCAAATAGCGTGAGTAGCCGAAATTGCCATTCTGTCGGGTTTACCAGCCTTGGCATCAGAGCGGTTTGGGAACAAGAACAATAACTAATCAACTCATTCGCTAATGAGTTGGGTGAAAACGACAAGGTCAACCTCGAAAAATCGAGACCTATTACCAAGCCTTTAACAGCTTGCAGTAAGCATGGCTAACAGAAAGCTAACCAACCAAGGAAGTGTGTAATCACGATGGAAATCTGGACACTATTGATTTTTATACCCGCATGTTTCGCACTCAACATGACCCCGGGGCCAAACAATCTATTATCAATGAATAATGCTCGCTGCTATGGCTTCAAAGCTGCCTTTATTGCCGGACTGGGGCGGATAACCGCCTTCTCTGGAATGATCGCAATAGCCGCCTCTGGGCTAGCAGTGATCCTATACACTTCTGAAACCCTGTTCTTTTTGATCAAGCTTTTCGGCGCACTGTACTTACTTTGGATCGCATTTAACCTTTGGCGATCTGAATCGAGCCCTGTCACCGACATTGAACGCAACAGGAGTCACCTAGGGCTAGCCAAACAAGAGTTTGCGCTGGCTGCTGGTAATCCAAAAGCCATTCTGATTTTCACCGCTTTCTTACCTCAATTTGTCGATACATCTGCCAATGTAAACGAACAGTTCTTTATGCTCGGCAGCACTTTTCTTCTTTTGGAATTGCTCGCAATTTCTATCTACGCCGCCTTTGGACTATATCTCAGGCATTGGTTCTCCAAGCCAAAAATGGCAAAACGCTTTAACAAGGCGTGTTCCGTTTTTCTCGCGTTTTCCGGAGCAAACTTACTTGTGAGCAGGCAGTAAACTCTGCGTTTCAATAAACCCATCTATTTCACAACAGGACAAAAAGGAGTTTAAACATGGATGTAAACTGTCATTGTGGCAACGTTCAGTTGGTGGTTGAAAAGCTCCCAACGGAAGTAGGCGAATGCAACTGTTCGATATGCCGACGCTATAACGCTTCTTGGGCTTATTTTTCTCCCGAGCAAGTCATCGTCCACATCAAAGAAAAAGAAACTCAGTTCTACTGTTGGGGTGACAAGCAGGTCGAATTCCATCGCTGCGATATCTGTGGCTGTATTACTCACTACCGTACCACCGCCGAATGTGACGCCGACATTCTTGCAGTAAATATGCGTATGGCCGACAACGAAGTCTTAAGCAGTATTCCGGTGCGAAAAATCAACGGCGCTGCCTATTAATCACTGTCAGCTCTCCAGTCCTATTTATTAGAAAATTAGGGCATTTCATCTCACGAGGTTTATGATGTGGTTAAGGCTATTTGAACAAGTAGGTATTTATGGCGCTGTCGTTTAACACCACAAGGTTAGATATATTTGAGATATCGAGCGATACAGAACAGCAGCAATTATCAAACCTCTTCGCATGTGTTCCGGGGTTACTGACCCCAACTGTGGTCGAGAATCTCCCGCCTTATTTTCACGGTATTGAAACTCAAATTGATGTACAAATTTGGGTCGAGAGAATGCTGTCAGAGAGCCGACTGTATGCCGTAAAAGACACCGAACAGAGCGCCATTATTGGTTTCATTTTTGTGTTCGTCGAAGACGATGGTCAAGCACATATTGGCTACCTATTGGGAGAGGAATTCTGGGGAAAAGGCTTCGCCAGTGAGCTACTTCAAGGCTTTATTGAGCATATAAGAAAATCAGAGCCTTGGACGAAATTGGTGGGTGGCGTCGACCGAAAAAACATCGCCTCTTCCAAGCTCCTACTCAAGCTTGGCTTCAAAAAGCAGCCTAACCATGAGCGAGAAGTCATTTTTTACGAATACCTTCTTACCCATTCCGATAAATAAACCAGCCTAGCAATTCAAGGAAGAAAGATGATTAAAGAAATGACTAAGGTGGAATTTGAAGATTTCTGGCCTTCTTTCAGATCCATTATCCAAGCGCAAGAAACCTATGCTTTTGACCCCGGTTTAACCTTTGAACAGGCTTATGAAATTTGGTGTGAGGCACCGCTAAAAGCTTACGCATTCATCGAAAACGACAAAGTATTAGGAACTTACTATCTCAAAGCGAATGGAATGGGGCCTAGCAATCATATTTGTAATTGTGGCTACATGGTTAGTGAAAAAGCGCGAGGGAAAGGCCTAGCAAAACTGCTATGTGAACATTCTCAAAACACCGCTATCACATTAGGGTTTACCGCTATGCAATTTAATTCGGTGGTGTCTTCTAACCAAGTTGCTGTTCAATTATGGAAGAAACTTGGTTTTAGTATTATCGGTACCATCCCTCAAGCATACCGTCACGGTCAGCTTGGTTATGTCGACAGCTTTATCATGCACAAACCACTTCAAGCCATCAGCTAATGTCACTGCACGCTTTTAAATATCTTCAAATTACCGCATTACTGCACTTTCAAAGGGGAGCATAGTAATGAATATCTCTGATGTTCTGTTTCGTTCACTTGGCACGCACGCGGTGAAGAGAATTTCAATTTCAGAAGGCCAGCTTATCTTGGTGGTCGCGCCTTGGGATGACCTTGCAAATGAAGCAACGGCAACATTCAGCAATGTCCAGATTCGCTACATCGAAGCTGATAATGGAATCAAAGGTATTCCCGCAGACTTAGACCTGCCCTGGGATATCATCCGCTTTGATTCAAAGCTAATTGAAGCAACACGGTGGGAATTTGGCTTATGTTGTACTGACATTCAGCTGGGCTTTATTTCTGACTTACCAGACATTCAATTTATCGGAGCTAGCGCATAAACCTCACACCACAAAACAAGCATCAATACATAAGAAATTGTTTACTAAGCGTTTTTATATAAAAACCATAGACAAGCCCATACATTTGATGAATAGTTCAGTGCAACTAGCTCAAAGGTATTAGTCAGCCTTTCTTGAGCCTAATACTCGCGATGTCTTTCATTCACGGAAACCAATGGAATTAGTCTACACAGCTCCGAAAGCTGGAGCGATCATATATACCACCCTTTTCGCTACCTTTATTTTCGCTCTCCATTTGTCAAAAATAGTAAGCAATGCATGTTGGAAGCAAAAAACAGGAGCAGGCGTTCTAGCTGCCATCCTTCTCATCTATCAAGTTGATCTAAAAGAAAGAATGGATGAAGTTCAGAAAGTAACAGAATCTGGATGCGTTCAAGATGGGTGTATTATTGTGGAAGGTTCGGTTGAGAAGTTCAAAAGTTACGACGATGCCTCTACAAAGAACTACAAAACGAACGAGTTTTATATTGATGGATTTAAGTTTAAATACCACGAGCAAAGTTCCGGGGTTTATTACTCGAAAATCGTTGAAGAAGGTGGCATTTTCGAAGCCCAATCAGGGCCATATAAACTCTATGTATATCACGGGAAAATCATTAAAATTTGGAGATTAGACAGCAATGAATTTCCTAATCGTTCCCCTGAAAAATCAAATATTACGTAAACTGAAATAGCTGGTTTTAAATAGATAATAGGAGCATTAATGCACCAAGCAGCGGTTGAACAAGCAATTAAAAATGTAAAGGTGAAGTCTCACGGAGTGGCAACTTCGACAAGCCATCCCATAACCATTAATTTTCATCCTGATCGTTACACATCAATCGGCAAACCAATACTGCAAGCTATCGCAGAAGATGGCGTTTTAAAGTCTCAGTTCGAAACAAACACTAGCAACGGTGGTTTGACCGCCTATAAAGGCGGTGACCGATGGAAGTGGGAACAAAGCGTATTTGATCGAGCCTATGACGATGCTCCAAACAGTATTAGGCCGAAGTATGGGGCCTTAAACTTTCGTAATTATCAAACTGGCGCATCACCGCGTTTCGGTTCAGCCTACTTTCAGTTAAAGCCACACATGCTTGAGAGAACAACATTTTGTTATCCTGATAGCTACTTTGAGCCAACGGACTTTGCTGTCGCGAACCGCCTCTCTGCATTGATTGATAAAGCGTCATCATCCAATCAAGATCGGCTAGATGACTACATAGAGGCGCATGTTCACGGTGTTATTTCCGTAAAGAATGACATCGAGTGTTTAGTCTTGGACCCTATTTTTCGCGGCACTACCGTGGAAGAACACGCGATGGGAATAGGCATTCCAATCAAATGGCACAATGGCTATGAGCTAAGCATCGAACGTATGAGCCGCTACCCTGACTACCGTGGACAAAGGTTTATCGACTTAGCCAAGCAGTTATCGAGCAACGGGAAAATCAATGCCAAACTGCTAGGGTTAGCAGTAACAGAACAAGGCTATGATGAGCAAGACATTAAAAAGATCTGGCATTACTTAGCTAGGTTTGGGGAGTTGTCGTAACAACCACCACATGAGCAGCAATAAACCAATTAGTGCCAAATCCTATTTTTTGTTACTTAAGTTATCACCTTCGTGACTTGACTGTTTCTGGAGATAGGTTGACCACATAGAGTTAAAGTCTTGCGGCAATGAAGAATCTTCAAACTTTTCCTTGTTAAATAGCAGAAACATATCATTCTCAAACAACGCTTTGTGATGGTAAGTAAATTCCTCCGCTTGTTCTGCCGTGAAGATTTGGTTTATGCGCAATACTCCAGTTTCAATCGTTGCGGGGTATGCATCGATCCTTCCTTTATATAACAGCTTGAAAATATATGTATCAGTGTTACCAGTAAACGGCGTCACCCCTAAATTAATAAGTACTTCTCGTGCGGTATAATCAACAACTGAACCTAATGAATATTCCATTAAGTCACTTGAGGTGTTCCAATCGAAATCCGTATCTAAGCGGTGAAAGAAAACGACTTCTTGAGTAATAATCGGTCTCGATAGAATAAAGTTACTTCGTCGATTTGTGGTCTCAAACCAAGGAAAGGTAATATCAAACTTTCCGGATTTAACCCCTTTTAATGCTCGAGCCCAAGACGTGTATTCGTACCTAACCTCATAACCTAACTCTTCAAAAATCTTTGTTATCGGTTCTTGTAGCCTTCTGTGTTCTTTGTTTTTGCTAGATGTATGCGGCGGATAATCTTCTATCGCTATAGTTAGAGTTTTAGCTAGCGCAATACTTGGAAAAACGAGCACAACGAGGATAACTAGAACTCGAAAAGAGCCTTTCATGTTAGTAAAAGCCTTCTGTGCAGCAATGATTCATTTAGTATAGCAATGCGTCAATCCAACGGGATAAAAAGGCAGAACAGCGACATGAACTCTTCTCGTCTATTGCTTCACTTTAAGTAAGGTTCGACTATTTTATCTATCAAACCGTTTTCTTCTTGTTTCATGAACTCTTGATTAAACCTTTCAATAAATTTTTCTTTAAAAGGAAAAACTGCATCATGAATCGTATACCCTATAAAACCAGAGTTTTGATCCACATTTTGTACTAAGACTAACCAATCAAGGCTAGGAATCGCACCTTTGGAGAGCATTTGATGAGCTGCCCATTCAACAGATAGAGCACTGTGCAGATAGCAGTCATTTCTCTTGCTATAGAGCATCAATATATTGGCTTCAGGACTTTTGGCACTCTGTACCCGAATATGCCCATCTTCAACTGCTTTCCAAAAATGAGAAGAGCCTAGGTGATACCCAGCGTTCACGCCAATACGCAAACCATAAAAGCTTTCAGGCCATTCAACAGGTTCTTGCAACTGTCTAACCACTGATTCATGACAATACACCGACACCGATTCACTAAATAATGGACGTGAGTAAGAGTCGATATAAGGACGTTCTAGAGGGAGGTAATAGGGAGGAAATAACGCAGAGCCTTCGCCATGCTCCAATAGAACAAGACCGCGATTCCAAGGTACCGCTTTTAGCACTATATCAAACTGAAGCATTCCTTTTGCCACGCTACGAACGATATCTGGATAAATTCCGAGTAGCTCACCTTCAGACTTATAGCTGTATGGTGGATAATTGCTGTCGCCATATATAACTACGGATACGTTAGCCCCCCACCCCACACCAGTAAAAAAGCTTGAGACAATAAGCAATAAAAATACTCTCATAGGTAAACAGTCTCAATTGAGCAAAGAATACTGTATAGCTTAGCGTACAGAGACATTCCGGCTCCACAGGGAACACTCTACCGAAAATAGAGCGAGCAATACCATAGAGCTTTCCCTTAGCCATCGGTTTACTGGCTGAAATTGCCTTTAAAAAGTTAAAGCTCAATCTGTGTGGCATCACGAACTAATTCAATTTGGCTACAATAGTGTAATTCCATCGCTCCTCGATCTACTGGTTGAACGTTTATAAATATTAGAGTTAGAATCCATGTTCGCGGCTGCACATGAATTTCAGTCAACTGTAGAGAAAATCGAATGATTGTAGAAAATGTGCTTCCTGAAAATTATGCAGAAATGCTTAGTGTTTGGGAAAACTCAGTCCGAGCAACTCATGACTTCATTTCAGAAGAAGATATCGAGTTTTTTAAACCCATTATCATTGAACAGGCTTTCCCTGCAGTGACGTTGAGATGCATTAAAGATTCTCAGAGCACGATCCTAGGGTTTGTGGGCGTCCATGAAACGAAAGTTGAAATGCTATTCGTTTCCGATGCTGCAAGAGGCCAAGGTGTTGGTAAAGCTTTGCTGCAATACGCTATTGAGCAGCTGAGCGCCACCAAAGTCGATGTTAACGAACAAAACCCGCTAGCTGTAGGCTTCTACGAGCATATGGGGTTTAAAGTAACTAGCCGTTCACCGTTCGATGACATGGGTAAACCATTTCCAATTCTACATATGTCGTTATAAAGCTCGGTTTGTCGTAACCCGCTTGCTAGAAGAAACGCCCAAGGCCAATAACTTTGGGCGTTTCCGTATCAACACAAAAATTATAATTCCAACGTCACAATAACTAGGTAATTCAATGATCCCAATAAACAGCTCTGTGGTCTCTGGTGTCGCTTTATCAGAGATAAATGGAGAGCCTAAAATTCTACTCATGAAACGTAATAAAGGTGGCTTTTGGTGTCATGTCGCCGGTTCGATCGAAGAAGGTGAACTCGGCTGGCAAACGATCATCAGGGAATTCAAAGAAGAGACTCAAATACAGGTGACCTCTCTTTACAATGCTCAGTTCACGGAACAATTTTATGAGCATCACGCCAACGTTATCGAGCTTATTCCTGCATTCGTTGTTCAATGTTCGCCAAACCAAGCAGTAACACTGAATCACGAACACAGCGACTACAAATGGTGTAATTTAGAAGAAGCGCTCACGCTGTCTGCATTTCCTACCCAGCATGCCTTGTTTAAGCACGTTTGGGAGTACTTTGTGAACAAGCCGATCAACGAACTTTATCGCATTAAAATTAATGGCTAATTCTACATTTCAGGGAAGAAATATGACTCAAAACGAACTGTTAGAAAGAGCACTCTACAGCAGTGCGACGATTCACCAGCCGCACTCGCTCAAAGCCTATCTTGCTACGTGCTATCTCTACCATTATTTAGATCAGCCTGAATACATATGGACGCAAACCAACCAGTTGATCGGCGAAAGTGAAATTCATGTTTCATCGGTATTCAGCGAAGCCATTCAAGCTCCTAAATTTCCAGAGTTTCGCATTCATAGAGTATTGCAAAGAGGGATTTATCCAGCAGCATATCAAGCACTTTATCAATGGCACGACAGCAAAGGGTTCAACGATATTTTTGCTCATTATGTTGTCGAGGCTTCAAACACCAGAGAATACCTGTCTCATAACGTTACCATTTTGCTCGCGCTTAATTGTGCCTATCAACATTTAGAAGCCAGCCACATTCCTCCCTTCTTGGACCGCTTCACTGAGTTTGTCACCTCAACCTATGCAGGTGGAGAGTCGGCAATAACAGCTTCAACCAAAGATAACTTATATGACGTTGAATTAACGGAAGTCCTCGCTTCTTGCCTTCAACAATTTGGATTCTTTGGGCACAATTTAATTACACTCGCGTGGGTAATGCGCTGTAAAAACTCCTTATCAGAAACGCAATACACATCCATGCTTGCCAACCTTAATACACAGGCCAACAGCCCCTTGGAAGATCCTGATGATGAAATTGACATTACGACTTGGCAGCAATGTGAAGAACAAACACACGAAGAAGATTTCAACAAGGCCATCCACCAGCTAGTCTTTGGTTACAGCGCTAACCTTCACCAAGTCACCTTGGCAGACGCTCTATGTTTTTTGAAGGAACGATTCCCGGACTCAACGTCCACACTGACACATATTGCCCATTACCAATGTCGATTATTGTCGTAAGCGTGGCAATAATCGGGGCCAGAATTAAGAAAGTTGTAAGGCTTCCAGCAAACGTTCCAGAACTGGCCCTGAAGAGTGACGACGCGAGACCAAACAGCCACTTGTGGTAAGCCAACCTTCTTTCTCATGAGCCACAGGCAGGGTGACTAACTTACCCTGCTCAATCAGTGGCAAAGCCATTTCTTCAGGGATCAGTGCCCAGCCCAACCCTTGGCAGACGAGCTTGGCTAACATATCGTGACTGTTGGCGTACCAAAATTTAGAACTAATACTGTAGCTAAACCACAGCTCCTTCTGCTGCGCACTGCGGTGTACGATTTGGCGATGCATTTTAGATCTGAGTCTCGGACAAGACTGAGTTCTGCCAGTGGGTGATCCGATGACGCGACGCTCAAAAAGCGCGTTTGTCCGAGGGTAAAGAAATCCATATCTTCTCTTAATTCACCATCGGCAAAGATAATCCCAACATGCGCTTTGTTGTTGCGAACCAATTCTTCAACGTCATAAGTCGAGGTGGTAATGACCTCAAAATGCGTGATGGGAAACTGCTCGGCCATTGTCGAAAGCACATTCAATATACTTTGCGTTACTAGACACTCGTCGATCGCAATGATTAGTTCATTTTCAATACTGTTCTCTAGCGATTCGACTTTTTGATCAAAATGCTGCTGCTGACTTAATATCGACTTGGCGATCGGCAGCAAAGCGCGGCCGTTATCCGTCAGGCAGGGAACGTTTTTCTCTCGTGTGAACAGCTCTTGATTAATCGCTATCTCTAGATTAGCCACCGACTGACTCACACCAGATTGAGCGCGCTTAAGCTTACGCGCCGCTGCGGAAAATGAGCCACATTCGCACACGGTGACAAAAATTTTAAGTTGCTCGAAACTGTACATCATTGGCTTCCATTAACAGGTATCACGATTAAGGTATCACGAAGTGTGATAGCTGTTAACTTTCCTTCTGACTCACAACTCTCATAATCGCTCCCCCTAAGAACAATCATTATTTACACTGGAGAAGTTATGGGAAGAATAGAGCGCTTATTTCACGCGATTTTATTTGAGGTTCTAGCCGTTTCACTGTCTATCGTCGGTTTAGCGATCTTTACCGATCACGATATCAGCAAGTTATCAGGGACCATGATAGTAATCGCTACGATTGCCATGGTATGGAACGTTATTTTCAATTGGATTTTTGACCAATTCGTACCAGGGAAGAAGGAAAAACGTTCACTAAAAACACGCCTAGTTCACGTATTATTATTTGAAGCTGGCTTACTGATAGCAACGGTTCCTGTTATGGCTTACATACTCAACGTAAGCATGCTAGAAGCCTTTATTATGGATATTGGCGTCACGATTTTTATCACCATCTACGCGTTTACGTTCAATCTAGCTTACGACCATATCCGCGCTTATATCGTTGCCAAGCGCTCACCAGCACTGGCGTAACAGGGTGACATCAAGCGTACTTTGATTGATAACAGAACCTGATTAGCCCATCCCTAAACGCGAGTTCTGAGCAACAGGGCCAATAACAAACAGGCTTTGAGAAACTGGAGTCACTCAAAGCCTGTAATTCATACGTTCAACAATTTATTTGATTCGACCTAAATCAGTGTACGTTGAATGAATACTTGTCATCAAACCTGCTCCTTTGGCGCTAGCCATTGGTGTAAAGCAATATCCAAATCTTTGGTATTCACAGGCTTAGTCAGCAGGCCATTACATCCCGCGTCCAACATCTTTTGCTGATTTTCGAGGTAGGCATCCGCAGTACAGGCCAAAATAATCGGCTCTTTAGATTTCGGCTGATGCTCACGTATTTGTTTAGCGGCCCCTGAACCATCTAGGAGCGGCATATGGTTATCCATCATTATCAAGTCGTATTCACCGGAAGCAGCCATTTCAACGCCTTCCTGACCATTTAATGCGACTTCACTTTCAAACCCACGCTTACTCAAATACTGCTGTAGAACGATGTAATTTAATCTGCTGTCTTCCACGATTAGAGCCTTTAGCCCCGAGCCGTCGAATATAGAAACTTCATGCTGGCTTTCTGCCTCAGACGCACTGGTTTTTTCAGCAGGGATCACCACAAAAAACCGGCTTCCTAGCCCTTCTTGACTATCCAGTGATATCTGACCTTCCATCGCTTCAACCAGTTTGGAAATAATACTCAACCCTAATCCTGTGCCACCGTATTGGCGAGTAGTATCCCCATCGGCTTGAGTAAATGGGTCAAAAATATGCTCTTGTCTATCCGCCGGAATCCCAATTCCAGAATCCGTTACTTCTAACTCAATGAAGTCTTTACCTTGGCGGGTGATGTGATTCACTGAGAGCTGAATCTTTCCTTCCGATGTGAATTTCCAAGCATTGTTAAGCAAGTTCATCGTAATCTGAGTCAGGCGTATTTCATCGACCAAGTAGTGGCTCTGCGGTGAACTGTTGCAATACGCATCGAATTCCAAACCTTTCTCTTTGCACATACCCAAATAGCTACGGTGCAATTTGTTAGTGAACTCTAGCAAATTCGTCGGAGTACGATTCAGCGTTAGTTTTCCTGCCTCAATCTTAGAGAAATCCAAAATTTCATTAAGCAGATGAAGCATGTGCTTACTCGAATCCAGTAAGTTCTCTAATAGCGAGCGTTGGTCGACTTCTAACTGAGTGTCCGAAAGCAATTGCGCACTTCCTAACACACCATTCATCGGCGTTCTTAGCTCGTGACTTATCGACGCGATGAACTGAGACTTAGCAATGTTTGCTGCTTGCGCTTCAACGGCAGTTTGATTCAAGGTTTGTTCTAGTTGCTTCTGCTGAGTGATATTTCTTTCAACGGCCATGAAGCCTTCAAGTTGCTCCGTCCCTTCTTGGTATAAAGGCACGAGCGTAATTTCAACCCAATAATCTTCACCCGCTTTATTGTAATTAATCAGCTGCACTTCTATCGGCGACTGACTATCCAACGCCATTCGGATTTTCTTGGTTATTTCTTGGTCTGTTTTAGGGCCTTGTAAAAAGTCAGATGGCTTCATCCCTTCGATTTCTTGGAAATCGTAACCCGTTAACGCTTCAAAGGATTGATTCACCCAAGTAATTTTAGAGTCGACATCGGTAATGACTATCGCATCAAGAGTATGACGAGCCACTCGTGCCAGTCGATTGGCTTGGCTTTCTTTAATGCTCAGATCTCGCGTTTTTTGTTCAAGCAAGTTTTCTGAACGTTCAAGTTTGGTGTAGGGCGATACCAATAACGTTCGGCCGAGCAGGTAAACGATGAAGTAGGAAATGACGACGGAAATGGAAATACCAATCAACAGGCCTTTGGCGAAGTTGGCTTGTGTACTGCTAAAGAGTTCAGGGTTAACCGCATACATTAGAGTCATGTCGTACTTGTCGACGTCATGAGTCAATACTCGCCAGTTCGTCGGCGCTTGCATGCTGACTTCTTTACTCTTAACACCAAACCAGTAGCTACCTTCGACTTGTAGCGGGCTAAAAAATGCATCGAAGTCAAACGGCGACATATACACTAACAGTCCCTCTTGGAAACCGTTATAGATAACAGGCACCGCCACCAACAGCATGTTAGTTGTACGGTAGGGGAACAACATAAAAGTCGAGCTAACCTCAGAATGGTCTGCCAGTTGGCTTAGAATCTCTAAATGCGAGCTCGATAAAGGAATATCTTGATAAATCGGTTCGCCCGCAATATCGATCAGCACAAAGAAGTGCTCTCCATTAACGGGTTTGATTACATTGAGCCTATCGCGAATTTCACTCGCGCTTGCGCTTCCCCCTAATAAGGTCGACGCAACAACGTCATGCTCAGAAGTGAGAAATGCCGTTTCTTCAGCGTTTTTTAAATATTGAACCAGGTATTGCTCAGCGGCAGCCATTTTGACTTGTGTGTTGTCATCTTCTAGCGCTTCTAATGACCCTGTGACCTGAAGGCGTATCGTCATAAAACTTATGGCGAAAAACACCCCCATGGCACAGATCAAGAACAAGCCAAATAGCTGCATTCCATTTAATTGTTTTAGTTTTAGTGCTTTATACATCTTTAGTTATTCACATCACTCATTAGGCAAAATCTTAATTGCACCTGAAGGATCGTACTGAGCCATGCATAGATCGTCTTTATTCAATGCTTCATGAGCATCTTGATTGCTTTCACTGAATTGTGAGTAAGGAGCGCGATACTCTTTAATCAAACCACTCACCGGTTGTTGCATGCTTTCCAACGCCTCCTTAAGTGATACACGGTTAGCATGCGCGTCGTCCGTCAACTCAACAGTCTTAGCTGCACTGATTAGGATAGAAGCTAAATCGTAGCCATGTACAAAACCTGCTGGCGCAGGGATGTGTGCTGATGAAATATCTTCTGGGAAAAGGCGCTGAGCACGTTGAAATACGTCGCGGTTGAAGTCATTGGACGGTGAACTATAAAAATTGAAACAAGACTGGATGAAACGAAGAGTAACCTTGTCTCTAGCATCAAAAGGAACCACTTGCTGGAACTTTCCTCCAGTGATCCCCCAGTGGCTATACACTTTAGGCGGTGAATCCAATTGAGACAAAGCATCAATTAATTTGGCCCCCTCGATAGAGTTACCAACAAATAAGACACACTCCGCTTGTTTTTTCGCTAGGTCAGATGCGATAACTCGCGCATTCGCGTCGTCAATTCCCCAGTTAAACCATTGGGTCTCTGCTTCAACTTTTGGGTGTTCGCTGATCGCATTAGTCATATTTACCGAGTTAGATTGCCCCCAAGGCGTCGACTCCAATAATAGGTCTAACTTTTGGCAGCCATCATCCAGTGCATAATCAACCAGCTTACTTCCGACTTTCTTATCATCGACTGACAGTCTGAATACAAAGTTCTCTGAAGAAGGGTATCGAGTGATAGGCGCACCTGCCGCCCACGGGTTAAGAATCAGGAGGTTTGCTTGGTTAATGTACTCTCGGTATTTAATAAGTGGGGGGGAGTGTAATCCGGCAAATAGCACAACCGCTGATGGATCCTTTTCATAGAGCCCCATATTACGCTTACTGCGTACCACATTACCGCGGTGATCAAGTTCAACAAATTCTACCGGGATTCCGTTTAACTGATTGCCCACTTCATCAAAGGCGGTCTTAACCCCCATTTCTATCGAGCGAGCGGATTCATAGTGAGAGGTTCGGTCCGCATCGAAATAAATTTTTAATTTTTCAGGGGACGAATGAGCGAAGAATGTGGCAAACCACAGCAACGAAATTAATTTAACGTACATTTACAATCCTTGTAGGTAGACGTTTAATATGAATAAGTTATGTTTGAGCTATCACGCTACTAAGTCAACTTGTTTATTAAACGATAGAGTGGATAGCCATATAATTGAGTCTTCGGTCAATTATTTAGGCATATTTACTTATGCTGAAACGCCTTCAAGCTCCAAATTGCTGTATTCGAGTAACGCATAACTTTGAAGCTCACCAAGAAGGTACCCCAGATTAACAAAACCGTACCAACACCTTGTTTTTGTTATAAGAACTTTAGTTCATATTTATGATTATTGCCTTGTTTACCAGCAAATATATCTCCATCTATTCTCCCTTTATTCCTTCGCCCCACACTCCACCTTATAAATTGAAATAAAAAAACCCACGCTTAATAAGCTATGGGCTTGTGATAAGTCTTTTTATTAGACACTTGATGAGTGTTCAACACCGTCAATAATCAGGCTGAGATAGGTTTAAGATCCTCAATCCAAGCATCGAGTTCGATGCCAAAGTACTCTTTTAACGCCGATAAGTAAGATTCATCTTCTTTCAATTCTATCTCTGTCGTCATCCCACCTTGAATAAGCTTCAAACTGTGGTTGAATAGAATGGCGATGCCGTTTTCTAACGGGAAAGTGACAACTCGATTTAAGACAAAGAGAGATTCCGGGTAGTTCGAAACAAAAAAGTTACTGTTCTGGATATCACCATTGCAGACGTGGGTCATATCAAAGCTGTACAAGTTCTGCCAAGCAAGATCGCCTTGTTCATTCTCCTCAAGGATTTGCAGCATACTTCCAAACACTTCGTCCCTGACTAACCTAAAGGTTTGGAGGTCGGTTTTTATTTCAGTATCAAACGTCAGCGGTAAAGGCGCTCTAGGAGTGTGTGAACCGAAACCAGTATCGACAATCCACACTTGATTCTCTAATTCCACTAAGTTGAATTGATGGCTTCTGCCCGTAGGTTCCGGCCCTTTATGAACCCGTGCCAGCATCCTTTGAGCTTTAAAGCCGATCGATTGTAAAACTTGAAACATCAGTTCATTTAGTTCGAAGCAGTAGCCTCCACGCTCGTGATACACCAACTTATCAATGATGTTTTCAAGCGCCAACGAGACACCCCGCCCCAATTGGATATCGAAGTTTTCAAAAGGCATTCGACGATGTTGCGCATTGTGTAGCTTGGTTAAACCTTCAACCGAATGTGGCGGGCTGTCGACCAAACCCACCTTAGTAAAATATGCAGACAAATCATTTGTGTTCATCATTCTTTGAGCAACCTCAGTACTATTCACGTCACAGCTTAGAGATCAAACATACACTCTTTTATCTCTAACGCCCGACTCATATTTGGGATGACACACACCATAAAACCTAAACCTAAGTTGAGGTCAATAGGTTATTTTTCAATCTGATAGCTTTATCCATTTAGAGACGAGGTATTGAGCAAATTAAGAAAACTATTTGCTTAAATGAGACACGGTGTTTACTTGCTTACTAGCCACGGCATACATCACGCAGCTGGCTAAACAAATGCCACCCATCATTAAATAGCCAACATTCAAACCAAAAAACTTAACGCTGAGTCCTGCAATTAAGTAAGTAAACAGCCACCAAAAATGAGTCAAAGAAAAGTGAGCGGCAAAATAAGGGCCTGTGTCTTCATCTCCACAGGCATCGGTGATCAACAAGCCCGCCGACGTTTGAATACAAGACATACCAACGCCCATCGCAAGGCACATCAAGCCAAACCCGACCCAGCCAGGGGTAAAACTTCCCAGAGCAAATGAAACGCAGATGGTGATCAAACCAATCCAGTGAAAATGCTGTGGCGAATGCCGCTCTAACCATTTAGGCAATCGAAGCGCCATAACCATAGAACCTAACCCCACGACCATCATCGCAAGCGCGGTTTGAGTTTCGTCGCCATGAAGTACTTCATGGACATAAATAACCGTGTTCACGAGCACCATCGCAGATGCACTTGCAGCAGCTAAATACGCAAACCATAGCGCACGCAACGTTGGCTTACGTAGGTAATCTTTCATCCCCTGTAATACACTCAACTTGCGTTGACTTCGCGTATGATCAGCCGTGTTTTTTAAGCTTGGCAATGTACACAGTAAAATCAGGACACCGGACAACACAAAGGTCGCCGCATCCAACATAAAGAGTTGTCTGAAACCGATGAGGCTCAACAGCAACGCGGTAAGCATCGGACTAAAGATTTGCTCCAGATCATAAGCCATACGGCTGAAAGACAGGGCTTTGGCGTATTGAGTTTTATCAGTAAGTACTAGTGGAAGCGTTGATTGAAACAAAGGAGTAAACCCCGCTGAACACGCGTTGATAACGAACATCAATACATAGACTTCCCACACTTCGGTGACAAAAGGTAAGCACACAAACATCAATGCTCGCACCAAATCTAATGCCACTAAGGTTTTTCTTTTCGGCAAGCGGTGAGCAATCGCCCCAAACACTGGAGCCAAGCCAATATACGCCAGCATTTTTAATGCAAAAGCGATACTCAGCACCATTCCCGCTTCTTCACCCGCTAAGTCATACGCTAACAGGGCTAAACAAATTGAGCTCATTCCCGTTCCGACCAGCGAGATGATTTGAGCGGACAACAAACGCAAATAGTTTCGGTTGTGCCACATTGAAGGCAAGCTTGTCTGGGTGATCATTCTATACCTCCACGCGGTCAAGCAGTTCGCCAACTAAGGAACTGAACCATAGTTTAATACTGTCCACCACACGGCCGAACCACGAAGCTTCTTCAACTGTCTCGCTCGCCACTAAAGGATAGCTAGCAACAGCTGAACCTTGGTTCTTCCATACCACTTTGCCAATTTCTTCTCCCTGCTCAATGGGAGCAGTCAATGGCGTATTTAAAACCACCGTTTTCTCAAGGCTATCTGCCATGCCTCTCGGTAAGGTTAAATAAGCATCTTCAGCGACCTCTGCTTGAATTTGGTCACTACTGCCTTTCCACACCTTAACTGTAGATTCTGCTTGCCCCTTTTCCATCACTTGCTTGGTGTCATAAAAGCGGAAGCCATAATTCAGCAAGTTCTTTGAAGAGGTAATTCGAGCTTGCTTGCTCGACGTACCCATCACCACCGAAATCAAGCGCATGCTACCTTCAGTCGCTGAACTGACTAAGCTGTAGCCTGCATTTTCGGTATAACCCGTTTTACCACCATCGACGTTAATGGATTTATCCCACAGCAGTTTATTACGGTTATATTGAGTGATCTCATTCCACTCAAATAAACGTTCTTGATACAAGGTATACACGTCTGGTACCTGATTAATAATCGCCTTCATCAAGATGGCCATATCGGCCGCTGAAGTTTGAATACCATCCGCGTCTAGGCCATGAGCATTAACAAACCGAGTGTCTTGCAACCCTAAAGAATCAGCCCAGCCGTTCATTAAGCTTACGAAAGCTGCTTCACTACCTGCCACATGCTCGGCAAGCGCCACGGAAGCATCATTCCCCGATTGAATAATCACTCCGCGCATTAAGTTAGCGACGGTAATTTCATCACCAGGCTGGATAAACATTTTGGAGGAATCTGCAAAGTTGGCAGACCACGCTTTCTCACTGACCGTGACTTTATCTCCCCACTTGAGTCGCCCTGCATTTATTTCTTTTCCGATCACGAACGCCGTCATCAGCTTAGTTAAACTGGCAGGGGCAAGAATCGCGCGAGCATTTTGTTCGGCGATGATCGTACCCGACTGGAAATCCATCAGCACATACCCTTTCGCTTGCAGCTCTGGTGGATTAGGCGTAACCACGGCAAAGGCCGGCATCACCGTAAGTAAACTAGAAAGGCAGAGTACGCGCCTAGCTCTTTGAATCACCGTATTCCGTGATTTCGCATGGCGGGGCTTTATGCTGGTTTCTAGGCAAGTCTTTAACATTACGCTTCCTCCAAACACAGAGCCGCGACATCACCAATGTATTTCTGGCGGCCCACTTTGTTGGTGGTAATGTGCTGATGCGTTTCGGTGCCTTTCCCGCACACTAAGATCAAGTCTCCTTTACGGCTCAATTGCTTGGCTAGGCTGATCGCTTCTTGTCGATCCGATATTTCATAGCAAAGGGTATCGCCGACCTGAGAGGTTAACGCTCGAAAGATGTCTTCTTGCATTTCGCCCAGAGGGTTATCAGAGGTAAACACCACCACATCTGAATGATGAGCGCATAATTTACCAATTTCAGCCGCATCGCGAATTCGGTCTCCGGTTACCCCCACCACAGTGATCACTCGCTCTGATGGCGCACTTTCAATGTCATTGTATAGGGCATTTAGGCCATCAAAATTATGCGCATAGTCTACGAGTGCAACCACGCCATTGTTCAAGGTAAAGTATTTCGAACGCCCATCAGGGGGCACAACATATTCTAATGACTGAGCCACTTTGGAAAACGACCAACCAAGCGCCAGTAGAGAAGCCGCCATTGCCAAAGAGTTTTCGACATTAAAACGAAAAGGCATTCGCGAGCGAACGAGCTTACTTTGGCCTCGATAATTCAAAGTAAATCGAGCACCAAAGCGGCCGACTTGCATGTCATTAATGCATAAATCGGCTTCAGGGTTATTGATAGAAAAAGTGAGTGTTTGAACTCGATATTTAGCCCGTTCCATGGCCACATGTGCGTGAGCATCATCTAAGTTGATCACCGCAAAACCATTAGGTTTAATGCGATCTATGATTTGTAGTTTGGCCTGAACATAGCCATCTAACGTGCGATGATAATCTAAGTGATCACGGCCAATATTGGTCACAATACCAACTTCCAGTGGCACGAAACCGGCTCGGTCTTGCACGAGCGCGTGGCTACTTAGCTCCATCACGCTGCATTGCACCTCACTCTCCACCATCTCGTTAAACAAATTAAGTAACGTCACACCATCAGGGGTGGTGTTGGCGAGTTCCCATTTTTTATCCCCAAATTCGACGCCTAACGTACCAATGTAAGCACTCGAAACGGATTGATTAAGGATTTGATTCAGGCCATGAGCGACCGTGGTTTTTCCATTGGTGCCCGTCACACCAAGGTGACGAATGTGATGATGAGGATATTGATACACCGCTTTAATCAATGACAGGCTTTGGTAGTAACTCTCAGTAACAAACACTGGCACGGAGGCTTGCACAGGCTTGGTTGCGATAATGGCAATTGCGCCATTGGCCACCGCGCTCTCGATGTAGCCATGGCTGTCGTGAGCAGCACCCTCACGACAAACAAATACATCGTTAGGTCGAATAGATTCACTATTGGTTAAAAACTGCCTAACTGAAAGCTGTGATAGCCGCTTTACATACCCTTTTAATTTTTCACTCAACATCCGCTTTATCTCTATTGATTCACTAGGATTTTTTGATTGAGTTGAGTATATTTCCAGTTAGTAAATCGATGAAATCGAACAAATCAATGAACACTATCAGTGAGTTTGATAACCCAAATATGTGCAGCTTGGAGAGTGAAAGTGAAAGAATTAAATTGGCGCGGCATCGACTTAAATCTACTGCTCACTTTCGATGCACTGTTTCGATTGGGCAGCGTATCTGCCGCCTCCAAAGAGTTACATTTGGGGCAACCAGCCACCAGTTACAATCTAAAAAGGCTGCGAGAGCTACTGAGTGACCCTTTGTTTGAGCGCCAAGGAAACATCATGATTCCTACAGCTAGAGCCAAAGAAGTCGCGCCGAAAGTGCAACAGATCTTAGCGATTTTCACTCAAGACATTCTGCCCACTTCCCGCTTTGAGCCCGCTCATTATCAAGGCAAATTTGTTATCGGAGTCAGCGACTATGCTGAACAAATATTTGGCCCTGAGATTTTCGATACCTTGCAGCAAGTCGCTCCGCATAGCCAAGTGCTACTTAAACCGGTTGATAGCGAAAACTGTGTCGAATTATTAGAAGAACAAGATACCGATATATGTATCGGCGTGTTTAATCAGCTCCCTAACCATGTAGACACCACATTTCTATATCGAGAAAAACACTTATGTACTTTCGACAACCGAGTACTTAAAAGTCAACTCCCGATCCCGTTAGATACTTATCTAGATACACCACAAATGATCATCACCGCCAATCAGAACCTCACCAGCCAAGTCGATGCCACACTCGAAAAAATGGGGGTAAATCGAAATGTCGTGCTCGGCACCACGCGTTTTTTCACCATTCGACGTATGTTGTCAGGGAGAAATGTTCTCGCGGTAATGGCCGAAATGGTTGGTCGCTCTGAACTGATAGATGATGATTTAGTGCTGTGTGCTCCCCCTATCGATATTCCCGATTTTGATATCGATATGGTGACGTTAAAGCGCAATAGCAGCCATCCTAGAATTGCGTTTTTGTCATCTTTAGTGAAGACGCTTATCCAGAATAAGGTTGGAGAGTTAAGAGCGAGCACTGCCCATTAAAAATGGAAGATCAGTGCTCGTGTAATGTCAGCGCGAGGGCTAATCAAGAATGATATGAGGAAGGTAGCGAGACATATCTTGGGTGACTAAAGAGCTGTCTTCACGAATCGAAATTCCCGCTGGCTCATCATTAATTAGCCAGCTTCCCACTAAGGTGTAGTTATCGCCAAACTTAGGCAACGGGTGAAAGGCTTGGATAATATGCCCTTCTTCGCCATAAGGGCCTTCGGTATCTAGTACTAACTTATTATCCCTCACCACTTGAATATTCGCCCCTTCACGGGAAAACAATGGCTTGATGACATGGTCTTTCAACTCGCCTTGTCGCAGCGTTTTGAGTTTGGGATCGTCAGCGAAATAGGATGCCAATAAGTTAGGATGATCAGGAAACTTTTGCCACAACAAAGGCAATAATGCTTTATTGGAGATAATCGACTTCCACATAGGTTCAAGCCAGTTCACTTTCGCGCTCTCCAAGTACTGAGCGTAATCTTCTTGGAACATAAACTCCCAAGGATACAGCTTAAACATCCAGCGAATCAGGTTGTCGTCGGTATCGGTGAACTCACCATCACTCGTTAATCCGATGTCTTCAATATGCACGAACTTGGTGTCTAAACCCGCTTCAATCGCACAATCTTGCATGTACTGCACAGTACCACGATCTTCTTCAGTATCTTTACAACAAGAAAAGTGCAAAGTTTGTCCCGGCTGTAACCGAGACAACTCTTGAAAGCGCGACATCATCAACTCTTGCAGCAAATTAAATTGGTCTGAGTCTCGTCTTAACTTACCCGATTTCACTAAGTCTTCTAGCCAAAACCATTGCCAAAAGCCCGTTTCAAACAATGACGTTGGCGTATCAGCATTGTTTTCATAGAACTTCGCTGGGCCACGACCATCGTACGCGAGATCAATCCGAGAATAGAGAGAAGGCTCTTTACGCTTCCATGAGTCCAGAACGTTCTGCCACATCGGCTCAGGAATTTGAAAGCGCTTGAGCCAATACTCATCTTTAACAACGGTATCCACCACATCGAGACACATTTCATGGATCTCTTTGGTCGGTTCTTCCAAGTCTTCCTCAATTTGCTTCAGGGTAAACTGGTAGTAAGCCGTTTCGTCCCAATAAGGTTCGTCGTACATACTGTGGAACCCGAAGCCAAACTCGGCTGCTAGCTGCTTCCAGTTTTTTCTTGGTGTTGAATTAACTCGAAGCATTAACCGCCCCAGCTCTTACTAGAACTCTTCGAGCTGCTCCAGCTCGATTTTGCTGACACCGTAGAGCCAAATCCACCACGAGAAATGGTGCGTTTAACCGCTGGCTTAGGCTTAAGATCGTCACGGCTCACCGAAATTTTACCGCGCTTATATGTCTTACCGTAATTACGACCGTCTGAAGAGATCCAGTCCCCATAAAACACGCTGCTTGGGTAAGTCGAAGTGAACATTGGCTGCGAATAGTAGCGGCGGTCATCGATTAAACGGCTAAACATAAAGCCCGCCATTGCAGGCATGAACCAGTTGTTTTGCTGCGTCGCGACACAGCCACTAAAACCGAATTCATGTGCACAGTCGTTTAATGTTTTGAATTTTGGCGACGTTCGTTCAGCTTCAACCAAAGCATCTTGATAAGCGGCTCTACACTCAGCCGTATAACCAGGGTGATCGCTGATGCATTCATCAATGGTGCCATAGATGTTGGTGCTCACTGAATCGTCACTACAGCCTGACAGCACTGCGGTCGTCACCGCGACCGAAACCGGGGCCAAATTAAACTGGCGCCAATTTTTACGCATTTCAGGCAGAATTACATTTTGGCTACGTTTCATCACGCCTCCTAGTAAGTCATACAAGCAGCGTTCAAAAGACCAATAGCAATAGACATTGAGCCCATTACGATTCCGGCTGGAATTTCATTTGCTTTAATTCGTTCTACCAGCTTTGGCATAAAACCAAAACGGACAATGGCAAATGCAATTAGCTGAGCAATCAATGCCACCACGCCCCAGATTGCAAAATCGATCAGGTTAACAGAGTTAGAAGCCGCGCTCGCAATCGCTAAGCTGTAGCCGATAAACGCACCAGAAAGCGTTAAACCTGCCGCAACATTTTGCTCTTCTTTCACTAGCTTCCACTCGTCATAAGGAGTGAAACGAATGTAGACAAATTTAAAGAGCAGCAACAGGCCAATAGATAATGCGAAATACAGTGCAAACGCACCAAGTCCAGCAAGCGAGTCGAGTAACTGAGACATAATCCTTCCTTTATGGATGATGAGATTTAAAAATAGTAATTAGCTAATCAGAGCGAAATCAGTAGGGGTCAAGTTGATGCCAGTGCTAGTAACAACACAGCGCTCAAGCTGGTTATTCACCACAATTTCTTCAGCACTCACCACCAGCGATTCAAAAAGGTCATCTTGCGCTTCACGTTCGTAGACCATTACGAACTGATCAGTTTTAGTGATGTTGCCAGATTGATCCCATGTCGTTTCTGTCATAGGAACAGGGCGTACGTTTTCCCACACTTTTTCAAACTGATTGCCTTCCAAAGTTTGGCTAGGTTGCACAACGCCTGTCGCCAGCAGTTCTTCCCACTGTTTATCTGTATCGATCGGTTTTGATTCGTAGAAATACCAAAGCTTCACTTCTACGATGTCGGCTTCACTGGTGCCATTTTGCAGAATTTGTACATAGCCTTCGTCATCCGTATAAAAACGAACCAAGCGGCTTTGGTTATCGAGTTTCACTTCACCAACCGCTTTGATAATTTGTGTTCTAGACGCCCCTTCAATAGTCAAGCTAGGTTCGATGATTTTGAGCCGTAAATCATCAAGCTCAAAGGCTCCGCCCAGCCGTAAACCCAGCACTTCTGGCGCCACTGGTTTTTGGACTTCTTCAGCTTTTTGTTTTTTGAACCAACCAAACATAGGTCACTCCGTATCGATGGATCCCCTTCAATAAAAAAGCGTAACTCCAAGTCAGGGGATACCTCTTCCTTAGCCGTTACGCTTTCTACTAACAAGAATCTAACCAGTCAGTTTATTTACCAAGAATGCGCGCTAACTCGTCTTCAGCTGAACTCGTGCCGCCACCCACAATGCCCGCTTCCGCCAGCTTTTTGTCTAGGCTGCTACCCGATTGTTCTTCTTGTAACTCTTGAGACGCTTCAAACTGAGCTTGGCGCTCATCTTGACGACGTTTGATACGATCTAACGATTCAACTGCTGTATGCATTTTTGCATTCGCGCCAACGTTCGTCGCAGATACCGCTGCCTGCGCTTTTTGAACCGCTTCATTCGCTTTCACGACATCAACTTGCTGTTCTAGCTGACGCAGCTTGTCTTTAGCTTGCGCGATATTAGTACGCATTAATTGTTCAGATTGAGTGAACTGCTGTAAGTAAGCTTCTTCCGCTTGTTGCTCATTGCGGAGCGTAGCCACTTTAGTTGCACACTCTAGAGCAAGATCTTGCTGGCCTTTTTCCATCGCAGAGCGAGCATGACCTTCATATTCAGCAATGCCAGTATTGAAGCCATTAACCTTTTGCTCAGACATCTTACGTTTCGCGATAATGCTCACTAGCGCTTCATCTGAACGGCGAAGCTCTTCTTTCGCTTCACGGATCTCTTGGTCCAAAATTCGTAGTGCTTGGTTGTCTGCAACCGCTTCTGCCGCTTCGTTCGCGCCACCTTTAATTGCAGTAAATAACTTTTTCCATACGCTCATGCTAAACGTTCCTTATAGGTATTCTTGGTAAAGATCGATGAATGCTTCGACATTGCGGAATAACGTCGCTACTTCAATCACAACACTTTCTTTCTTCGATTGAGATGAAAGCGAACCAAATGCCGTGTAGTAGCTATCGCCATTGACATCGTTAATACCGATAGTCGATAGAGGAAACATTTTGTGTGTGCGCAGAATCGTTTCATTCAGAGCATTGACGTCTTTCACTTCAGATTGATTAAACAGAAGTACTTCAACTAGGATCTGTTCGCCAGCTACAGCTAAGAACGCATTAATGCCATCTTCATTGGTGATCACCAATGACTGTTCTGCGGCCTCAATACTCCAACCATGATGCTCACCTAAGATTTCCTGTAGATCACTAATTTGCCAGTTCATTGTTGTTCTGCCCTTTGATGTTAATAATCAATAATTGCTTGGCTCTTGGAGTTGCCTCACTGATACCAATTTCTGTTTAGGACGCTGCCACTACATTCCACAACGGATAAGTTGCGTGCGCCCAAAGTAAACGCTAAACATTACATATGAATAGTAATGAGAATCATTTTATAAATAGAGAGTAACTGTTTAATTTATTTCTAGTCAATCACTTAGCTATTATACATTTATTTTATTATGCATTTAGTTACTCTTATCACTCATCGAATAAAAGAGTGACTGACACTTCTGATATCAAAATCCGTACAGCATTCTAAACTTAAGACAAAATAACCCAACCAATATACGTATTCAATACTATATAAATTAAGGAAGTGGCCTATAGCCGATAGGCGATCTAAACCATATAAACCTTAGTTCATAGCTGATCGATGTGCTTACTTGAGCTTCACAATACGAGACAATAAAAAACCCGTTTGCCATTACAGCAAACGGGTTTCGAACAAAGTCGTTGGCCAGCCGATCTAAACGGCGGTTATTCAACGTTATATTTTAAAAGTGTTGGCTAAGTTTTTCAGAGATGTCGCCAGCTCAGCTTGCTCTTTTGCAGTTGATGCAATTTGCGTTGCGCCTGTGGTCGACTCTGTTGATTTTTCTTCGACCGTCATAACGTTTTGAGCGATATCTTGCGTTACGACCGCTTGTTCTTCGGTTGCCGTAGCAATTTGCTCTGCCATGCTAAAGATTTCACTGACTGCAGCCGTGATCCCTTTTAGGGTCTGTTCTACATCACGAGAATCTTCTACCGCGGTGGCCGCTTTCTTCTGGCTACTGTCAATAACATTGAACGCTGACTGCACGTCTGATTGCAATGAGGTGATGAAGCCTTCAATCTCTAGAGTCGATTCTTGAGTACGTTGCGCCAGGGTTCTTACTTCATCAGCAACAACGGCAAAGCCTCGGCCTTGTTCACCTGCACGAGCCGCTTCAATCGCAGCATTCAACGCAAGTAAATTCGTTTGTTCAGCGACCGACTTAATCACATCGATCACGTTATTGATATTGTTGCTGCTTTCGTGAAGGTGCGTAATTTTCTCGGCCAAACCATCAATTTCTGTCGCCAGTGTTTCGATTGATTGGTAAGAATTTTGAACCGTCGCTAGACCACCTTGCGCTTGTTCATCTGCGTCTTTCGCGGATTCTGCGGTTTGTTGAGTTTTGGTTGCCACTTCGTTTACGGTTGCCGATAACTCCTCAGTTGCGGTCGCAATCAAGCCAATTTGGTCTTGCTGCTCTAGCATCGAGTTAGAATTGTATTGGCAAGTTTGCGAAGTTTCTTCTGCGGCCGAGGCCAACGTCATACTTGAGTTCGACAGGTTATCAATCACTTGAGAGAACTTTTCTAACGTGGCGTTTAAAGACGCTGATATTTGGCCTAATTCACTTGGGCCTTCATGCGACGCTCGTACTGAAAGGTCGTTACCATCACGTACACGAGCCATAACAGATGTCAGGTTTTTCACGCGTCTAGTTAAATCGCTAATGGTTTTCACGCTTACGTAGCCAGCAATCAAAGTGATCAATGAGCAAAGCACGATGCTAAAAATCATAGCCGCTTGCGCACTGCTTGCCTTCTGTTCCGTTAAATCGATCAGCGAGTTAGCGATTTTCTTTTCCGCTTTGGTCAGCTGAACAATTCGCCCGGTAGACTGAGCAAACCAATACACAGGATCGACATCGAAGCCACTGGCCTTCGATTTGGCTAACTCTCGTAACTTCTCGACTTCAACAACAGAGCTATCTTTTAACTGCTGTTCAAAGAAACGAACATTGTCGTCATTAGTCAATACATTAAAGTTACTGAAGTAAGTATTCTGCTCGGTCACGAGAGAAATGAATTTAACCAACATACCAGGGCCGAATTCATTTTTTGAGAAAGTGTTATTGAGTACTGCACGTTCAATACCCGCGCGCTCTTTACCTTGAAGAAAATTGTAATACGCGACAGTTTCACGAGTGATTTCTGAATCACTACTCAAGTCAGCAATGAGACCAGACACACTCAGCAGTTTCGCGTTCAATTGTGTGTAGTAGGCCAGTGCATCCGACAGTGCTATCGACTGTGAATCCACTTGGCGACGAATAGAGTCAATATTATTTAAGCTTTGGCTGATTGCTTGATTAAGCTGAGTGATCGAGCTCATCTCGATATCATTTGATTGCCAAAAACTGGTACGTTGGTCGCGCTTACCGTCCGCAGCACGACGTTGAGATTGTAGCTCGCTACCAAACTTCTGGCCTTGAGAGCCAAGGTAGCCAGCGGTCATGCCGCGCTCTTTTTGCAGTTCGTGCACCAGTTCACTGTAGACAACAGACAAACGAGTGAGCTGATTAAGAGAGGACATTTCTTGAGTGGTTGAGACACTTTGGGAGATGGCTGAGGCACTCAACCATAAAAAGCCTAAAATCGGTAACGCGAGCAAGATGATGATTTTTTGCTTAAACGAAATTTCGGATAGATTCATTGTTATATTCCTAGCGGCACATGACGTAAATTCAGAGAGGTTGATGTCCTTATCTAGTGCAAGGTCTTATCAAGGTGATGAAAATATTCACATACCTCGGGCTTAGCAATAGCCCTAAATGAGTACAAACTTACTTATTTGTCTTAAAACGGCTAATCCATAAAGCTTATCAATGTTTTATAGATTCCGATCACACTATAGATGAGGAACAGGATGCATAGTAATAATTAGTAATTCCTTATGTATTGTAAACTAAATTATCAATAAACCATACAAACTAAGCGGTTTTATTTCTATCTTCTTGCCTTACAATTTTGATAGTGATCAAGCCCGTTTGCTCGCTGGAACGCCATACGTCTGCATTGTATTCAATACACGCTTTTTTGGTTTGGCTATTTATAAAACCAACAGCAAGCTTGCCCTAAATTCAGCGGATATTATCTCGCTAATATTTGCCCTTTCTGGCTATTAGTCTGATATAACTCAAATAGTTAACTGGCCTCTTTAGCTGACTAAAAGTCAATCACATTAAGAATTTCGACGCCCTTCGAAGACCAAAGCTTAAGTTCTCTTCCATACCTAACCGTGATTTTCCAATGTCGTCTTTAACAGATAAATGCAGCCTGCAATGAGAGGAAATTACTATTCATCGAACCATGAACTAGGCACTTTTACGGCTACCAATTCACTCTCAACACAGATTTTTCCCTCAGACATCAACTGACAACTCAGGGTAATCTTATTTTCTTTTGCCTCCGTTACCCTTGCCCTCAAGAGTACAGCTTGGTCTATTGCAACAGGCTGTTTAAACGAGACGTTGAGTTGACCAGTCGCGAACCAAATACTTTCTCCGCAGCCAATGTCTCGCCCAGCCATTTGGTAACCTTTAGCGATCGCGGTACACACGCAGTGACAATCAATAATGGTAGAAATGATCCCACCGTTTAGATAGTGAGTAGGACCCGCTGAGTGATGAGGTGAAGGGTGGAAAATACACACCGAGACATCATCTTGCTCCCAATGGCTTTTGATTTGCAAACCATGTTCATTGTTAGGGCCGCAACCATAACAATGATTATGGGGGATAGAGTCTTGAAACATATGAGGGATAGTCATAGCGCTCCTTGCTTAATCACAGTTCACCTCATCTAGTATGACCCAACAAATAAAACTCGCTGTGAGATTAAACAACATGAAAAGAATAGAAAGACTTAACCGATTCTAATCTTTGGCTTTTATTTGGATTTCCCTCAATAAGCATCACGGCAATTTATAAATCTGTTAATATTTATATATCAATACTTTGTGTTTCGGTGGCTAAAGTGAATTTACCCAGTCGGTTTGTAATTTGTGCAGCGCTCTTTATTGTGATTGGGTCAGTTGGTATCTATTGGACACACTTGAGTAAAACCTTAAATGATCATCAACAGCACTTACTGCTAAGCGACATTATCAACGCCCAAGCCAATGCGTTTGAACGAACACTTACTCAATCTTTAGCGGCGACACACATACTGGCGCTAGAAGTTCGCCAGCAAGGCGGCGACATTAAAGACTTCGAAGTCATATCTGATGAGATTCTCAAAAATGTTGGCGGGATCTCTAACCTACAGCTGGCACCAAATGGCATCATCCAAAAAATCCACCCTCTCGAAGGCAATGAAAGAGCCATTGGTCATAATATCTTGGTGGATGATAAACGTCGTGATGAAGCGTTGCTTGCCATCGAGCAACATAAGCTGACCTTAGCGGGCCCATTTGAACTGATTCAAGGCGGTATAGCAGTAATAGGTCGAAATCCCGTTTTTCTTGGCGAAGGATTAGAACAGCGCTTTTGGGGCTTTACGTCAGCGTTAATCTTCTTAGAAGACTTACTCGATTCTACCGATTTGGCTCAACTGGAAACTAAGGGTTATCGCTACGAATTGTCACGTGTCTCTCCCGAAACCAAACAAACAGAAACCATCGCCCAATCAAAAGGCACCCTTACCTCCCCTTCTCGCTCTAGCATCATCAATGTTCCCAATGCTACTTGGACGTTAGCCGTTAGTCGCCCCGACAGCAGCCACGCTTGGCTCTCTTTTCTCGGGTATGCCGCGAGTATTACCATCGCGTTTGCCTCTTCTTGGGTCATGTGGTTTGTGCTACGCCAACCTGAACAATTGCAAAAAGTCGTTAAACAGAAAACTCGTGAGCTAGAGCAAATCGCGTTGTATGACTACCTAACCGGGCTTGCGAACGGCCGACTGCTCAACATGTATTTGAAACACACGATTAAACAAACCAGTAACGGAACCCAATTGGCTGCATTGCTTTATTGCGATCTCGATGACTTCAAGCGCATCAATGATTCGTTAGGACACGAAGCTGGCGATAACCTACTCAAGCAAATCTCTGAACGTTTAACTTCAGTAGTGGGTAAAGATGATGTCGTGGCGCGCCATGGCGGCGATGAATTTACTATATTGCTCAGCGAGTACGGCACTGTTGAAGAAATAGAGGCCATCGCCAACAAACTCATCGAGATCATTTCTCAGCCAGTTGTACTCGGCAAAAAACAATTTTCAGTGTCTGCGTCAATTGGTATCACAATGATCCCGTCTGATGGGTTGGACGTTACAACCTTAATTCGCAATGCCGATATGGCAATGTACGCAGCAAAGAAAGATGGCAAAAACAATTACTGCTTCTTCAATAGCACGTTACGCGATAAGGCCATGCATAAAGCTTCTATCGAAGAAGGGCTAAGCAGCGCCATACTCAATAAACAATTCGTGCTTCATTATCAGCCGATTGTCGATTTCAGTAACGATAAGATCTGTGGCTATGAAGCGTTAATACGTTGGAACAGGCCGAAAGAAGGCCTATTGTATCCAGACCAATTTATCGGCATTGCGGAAGAGTCTGGCAAGATCATTGATATTGGCTATTGCGTCTTTAGAGAGGTGTGCAAAGTCGTAAAAATGCGTCAACAGCACACCGCAGAAAGCTATCGCATTTCAGTTAACCTATCCCCCAGACAGTTTACGGATGTCGACTTGCTCGACAACATTCGCCAAATCATCGATGAAGTCGGCGTCGAGGCCAGTTATCTTGAAATCGAAATTACCGAATCGACCTTGATGGAAAACGTTGAAGAAGCAATCGACATATTGCACCGACTGAAAGAGCTCGGCGTGTCTGTCGCCATTGATGATTTCGGCACGGGCTATTCCTCATTAGCAATGCTGAAACGACTGCCTGTCGACAAGCTCAAAATCGATCGTAGCTTCGTCAACGAAATGGATTACAACCGCTCGGATCAAAAAATTGTTCAGGCATTAATTTCAATGGCGCACACCTTGCAAATCAGTGTCACTGGCGAAGGTATTGAAACCGCCGAGCAACTCAAATTACTCAAGCAGTATGGTTGCGATTACGGGCAAGGGTATTTATTTAGTAAGCCCGTTCCTATCGCACAATTAGAAAACTTCACTTAGGCATTAGCTCTGAGTGTGCCTATTAAATAACCCATATTTGATAATCCACACCAATAATAAAATCAGAAAAATAAGCCACTGAAAAGTAAAGACATATCTTCATAACAGACTGCGTTTTCTATCCAACACGAATATTGAGACACCTCTCACAAGTGTGCAATTGAAGTCACTCTGTTTCACATAAAACCCTACATAGCTCTTACTTTTAGTGGCACTGAACTCTTACTATTTGCAGTTCCTTTTCCGATTAAAAGTAATCACTCCATGTTAAAAAAACACCTTTTAGCTTCAACCATTTTTCTTGCGTTATCTGGTAACGCCTTCGCCGCTGATGGCGATATCGTGGATGTTACAATTCTTGGTACGTCTGATTTGCATGGTCATTTCATGCCTTGGGATTATGCCGCTGACAAGCTCAACATGCGTGGCAGCCTTAGCCAAATCGCCACAAAAGTGAAGACGATTCGAAACGAGCAAGATAATGTGATCTTGGTGGATGCCGGAGATACCATTCAAGGTAACTTTGTAGAAACCTTTAAAGATGAAACCACTTCTCCAATGATGCTGGGTTTCAACGAAATGGACTACGACGTATGGGTTCTTGGCAATCATGAGTTCGATTTTGGGCTCAAGGTTCTCAACCGTTCATTAACTCAATTCCAAGGCGAAGCTTTAGCGGGCAACATTCAACGCCCTGACGGTAACCCTTTCTTACCAGCTTATAAGATCATCGAAAAACAAGGGATCAAAATTGGTGTTATTGGTATGGATACGCCAATGACCCAAGTGTTTGCCGAAGGTACAAACCGACTTGGTGGTATGACTTTCACCAACCCTTCTCTTGAAGTGAAAAAGGTTATCTTGAAGATCGATGACCAAGTGGATGCTATCGTGCTCGTCGCGCATATGGGGCTAGACAACGAAAACAATATTGCCGATACCGGTGTCACTGACATTGCAAACGCAAACCCAGAATTAGATGCCATCATTGCAGGGCACATGCACACCAGAATCGACAAAGTCACGGTAAATGGCGTTATCGTTACAGAACCTGATAAATATGGCCGCGCTCTTTCACGAGTCGATTTGCAGTTTGAAGAAAAGAATGGCCAATACACTTTGGTCAACAAAGACAGCTTTACCTACAAGATCGATGGCATTAAGTCAGATGAGAAAATGGAGGAGCTTTACGCGCCTTACCATAAGCGCCTACGTGAAAATGCCAACCGAGTAGTAGCACAGCTAAGTGGCGTCGACCTAGTGCCTGAGAATGAGATTAAAGGTATTCCTCAAGTTCACATCCAAGACACTGGCATCAGCGCCTTATACCAAGAGGTGGGGATGCATTACGCGCCAAAAGCTAACGTGATTGCATTACAAATTGATAATGACCGTGCAGAGCTAAACGTTGGTGAAATCAAAGCCAAAGACATTGCCTACAACTACCAATATGCGGGTGGTGAAATCACGGTTTATAAAATGACGGGCAAAGAACTGAAAACCTACATGGAATGGTCAGCAGGTTATTTCAATAGCGTTAAGCCTGGCGATGTGACTTACAGCTTCAACCCAGAGCGCCGCGCATCTAAATACTCTACCAATGATTTCTTTGCAGGCGTAACCTACACCATCGACCTTACACAGCCAGCAGGCCAACGTATCACAGATCTGCAGTTTGCCGATGGTAGTAGCATCACCAATGACACTCCAATTCGCATCGGTATGAATAGCTACCGCATGGGCCACCTAACCAAAACAGGCGGTATTTTAGAAGGCAGAGAGTTCCCTGTTTTATCGGATACCAAAGAAGAGTTCGGTGAAGAAAATGGCACAATTCGTAACCTGACCATTCGCTACCTAACTGAAGTAAAGCAAGGCCAATACCAAGGCAAAGCGATGCAACGCTGGAAATTGGCTGGCTTAGAAGGATTTAACGAAGAGCGCGAGATAATAAAAGGGCTTATCAATGACGATGAAATCAGCGTTCCGACGAGTGAAGATGGCCGATACACCAACACCGCTTCGATTAACGTCAGCGATAAGAAGTTCACCAATACTAAAGCGCTTGAGTCGTATCTAACAACCAAGCAAAGCCAATTGGCAAACGCCACCTCCGATGCAGAAAAAGCTCGCATCCAGCGTGACATTGCTATTGCTACAGCAATTAACTAGTGCGTTAATTTGGCAAGTTCCTCGACCCAAAGTAATAACTCCTATTAAACGTCATTAAATAGGAAGAACATACGACGGATGAGCGACACATCCACATGAAGAAAGCCCACTCTCGCTATGCAGCAATTAGAGTGGGCTTTTTGTTTACTAATCGTTCGAGGCGCGCCAATCACGATATTCCAATATCCGCAGCCCTTGAGGGGCACTATCGTCTTCTAGATCCGGTAGTAACCCGTAAGCGTATTTATTGTATTCATCGCGACCACCATGATTAACAGACAACTTGACGAAATCATTGCCAATATCCACAGGCAATTCAAACGAGGTACAAATATCTGCAACATTGACGTTCAATTGCTCGGCATACTCGGCAACCGAATCCACATAAGTGATTTCGCCAAATTCAAACTTACTGTATACCGATGTCAATTGTTGGCAGTTTAAGTTTCCACCCAAGCGAGTGATGATGATCTCTGCTCTATCACTATAAAGAACGGGTATCATGTTCAGTGAATGATACTCACCACTGATTGGAGCGGATAATTCGACCGCACGATAAAAGTCACTATGATACGAATAAAGCTTAGCGACTAATCGATTGACCGTAATTGGCTCATCGTAGTATTGGATAGCGTTAAACTCAGATTCAGGGGTTAGGCCATTGCTCACTAAGTAACGCTGAACCTGCTTATCATTCACTTCATGATCTAAGATGTTACTCACAAGTTCGCGACCGATCGCTGAATGCTGAGGGTACTTATCGTTGTACGCATAAAGCTTAGAATCAGCCATAGAGTATTGGCCTACAATCTCGCTTGGTTCTTGTGACGGGCATTTTTCCCCAACTTCACCTTGCAAGCGATACATCGTGCCATTGGCGAGCTTAAGCACCTCACAATACGTCACGTCCACGTATTTATTCGTCACCACTCGATACAGCTTCTTGCTTTCTAGGTGCGTAAGATCCAGTGAGTCAGAAGGTACGGCCGCATCTTGAACATCGGGTAAGTTCAACGCGACGGCTTTCGCTGCGCTGCCAACAGTGGTCGCTGTCACCAAAATGGTATAGTCGGAATCATCCTCCGAGGCCGATTTCGCTGGCGTACCTTTAACCACCAGACCACCTTGCCCAGTTCCCTCTAATGCCATGCCGTTACTGACGGCATTAGAAGCATAAGAATACGTTAGCGTTTCATTACTAGGGGCAGTAAACAATGAGCTCAAATCAATGGAGTAACCTTCTCCCAAATCGTAGCCTTTCGCTAGCTGCCATTGATTGATTTCTGCTTGAAGAATTTGCTCAGCGTTTTCGTCTACTTCAGGAAAATCAATATCGGTCGCTTCAACACTGAATGTAAAAATGGCGACTTGCGCGTTCAGCTGCTGCGAGTCCGGCGCTAAAGCCACTTTCAACCTAAACTCTCCTGCTTTGCTGATTGCATCCGTTGAGTTCATACCGACATTGAGCTTGCCAGTCGAAATATAAGCGATTAAACCTATTTCCTGCCCTAAGCTATCCACGATAGAGGAGTTAATAGCGGTATTGAGCGAAAGCAGATTCGTATCAATGGAATCTAAATCATTATCTTTAAACAGCTCTGTAATATCGATGGAGAAGAAGGTGACTGGCTTAGCTGACGTTTGCCCATAACTCAAGGCGAGTTGATCAAACTGTTGCTGCACCTGCTGTGAAATGGTTTCGTCGACATAAGTTTGGTAAGAAGGCGTTTCCACATCTGTCGGATCGCCATTCACGGGCGCTCTGAAGTTCGGGTCGCGCTTTTGCTCATCGGTCATGCCATCCACAGCTTGCTTAGCATCTTGAGCAAACTCTTTGGCTTTTTGGCCATAACTCGAAGGATTCGCAACTTTAGAAGCTGTTAAGATCTGCGCAATTTTATGTAACGTAGCATCCGCACCTTCGCCAGAGACAAAGTCTTTATACAAATCGGCATCGGTATTTAGGCCAAGTGCATTGCGAATCGACGTCAGCGCTTGCTCTTCAGTAATTGGATTTTGTGTCGTTCCTGCGCTCATTTCTGAGTACACAAGATCTGACAAAGGTGAAATGGTATTGGATGAATTAGGGCTACGAAGTACAAACTCGCTATCTAGCGGCTGCGATGGCCTATCCATATCGACAGTAAATACATGCTCGTATTTAGAATCGATAGACGCGAGATACGATTGAGCCGCCTCACCTAGTACTAAAGTTTGAATCGCAAGCGTACCACTTGGCTTGGTAGAGCCTACATTGACCTGGCCATTTTCATCGGTCAAACCAAGTAAGGTGTCGTCGTTGGCGTTAAAAACACCATCGTCATTTAGGTCGACAAACATTAATGCATTTTTTAAATATCCATCGAAAGCAGTAAGTGACACGCTATCTGATGCCGAACTGGACGAGTCGCCATCTCCTGAGCCACCACATGCCGCAAGCGTTACAGCAACCGACATTGTGAGTAAATTCTTTTTAAACATTCACTTAACAGATCCATTCAAATTATCGATGGATTTTTATAACACATGAATTTTATAAATTATTTGAACTATTGAATGATTTTCATTTCAATATAATGAGAATTGAATCAACAGCATAACTTTTCATGTAACACGCAGGGCACGTACAACAGCTGACTGTCTTTAGACTTATTATTACAAATACGTAAAGATCATTTTCATTTTGGTGGGATTATCAATTTTCCATAAACCCCTATACTGGCTCCAACAAAACGAGACAGCGGAAACAAACAAGCTCGACTAACCTTAAAGCGAATGACTTCACGACTCTCCGTGAA
>NZ_RZIS01000014.1 GCF_005281835.1 Vibrio profundi | reverse complement strand
TAGAGATTGCGATCACATTGGCAAGCCCTTTTTTCACTTTTTCTGACTTTTTTGATTGTTCGAATGTTTTTTGTTCAAAACCGTCTATTTTCACTAGTCATCTACCTAATTAGCCCCTTAAGCTGGCTATATAAAGGAGGATTTATGAGTTCAATTCGCAGTTATAAAGGTATAACCCCTAAAATTGGGAAACGCGTCTATATAGATGAAAGCGCTGTGCTAGTCGGTGATATCGTTCTAGGAGACGATTCTAGTATCTGGCCTTTAGTTGCAGCTCGAGGTGATGTAAACCACATCCATATCGGTGAACGTACTAATGTACAAGACGGCAGTGTTTTACATGTCACACATAAGAATAAAGAAAACCCTGAGGGCTACCCTCTATTAATAGGTAACGATGTGACCATTGGGCATAAAGTCATGCTGCATGGCTGTACAATCAAAGATCGAGTTTTGGTTGGAATGGGCGCTATTGTTTTAGACGGGGTAACTATAGAAGAAGACGTGATGATCGGGGCGGGCAGTTTAGTGCCTCCTCACAAGACATTGGAGAGCGGTTTTTTATATGTTGGAAGCCCTGTAAAGCAAGCTCGCCCATTATCAGATAAAGAGCGAGCATTTCTGCAGAAGTCGTCAGATAACTATGTTCAGAACAAAAATGACTATTTGGATTCGGTTAAAGCGGTATAACTAGCCTTCTATATGTATGAAGCCAGAGGAGTCATACTCCTCTTCTTCTATTAATTCTTCTGCCAACTCTTCTATTTCAAACCTCAGTTCATTAAACACTTCAATCGCACGTCGGTCATTATCGATGGTTTGACCTGACATCTGTTTTAATTGTTCAACTGATACAAGACACTCAATAAGAGCCCCTGACTGCTGCGCAGGAAATACTACGGCTTGTTTATCATCATCCCAAGTTTGAATATCGGGGAAGAGTATCGATTGGTTCATTACTCACCTTCTAATTTAGCGCGTAGTTCACTTAGTACTGTTTTCGTTTCTGGCTGTACACCTCTCCAAAACGAAAAGCTTTCTGCGGCTTGACCAACCAGCATTCCTAACCCGTCATAGACTGCCGCACAACCATTTTCAATCGCCCACTGATTAAAGCTAGTCACACCTTGCTGGTACATCATGTCATAACTCGCAGTCGTGGAATGAAAGATGCTCGATGAAATATCAGGTAACTCACCAGCTAGACTTGCGGACGTTGAGTTAATAACAACATCAAACCCGTCAGTAACCTCTTCCATCGGCACAGCTTGTATATTACCAAATGTTTTGAACGACTCAGCTAATACACTAGCTTTACTGAACGTGCGATTCGAAACCACCAATAGCGCAGGGTTTTGATCTAATAAAGGCTTCGCAACACCACGAGCGGCACCACCAGCGCCAATGACTAACACTTTCGCGCCTTCAATTTGAACACCACTTCTCAACAGATCCTGAACTAAGCCTTCTCCATCAGTGTTATCACCAATGATTTCACCCGATTCAAGTCGCTTTAAAGTATTCACTGCGCCTGCAAGCTGCGCTCTTTCGGTCAGTCGATCGGCAAACTTATAAGCATCTTCTTTAAAAGGAACGGTAACGTTGCAACCTTGACCACCATTGCTAAAAAATTCTGTCGCAGACTCAACAAAGCCGCCAATTGGCGCTTTGAATGTCGTGTAACTCAGCTGTTGATTAGTCTGACGAGCAAACATTGAATGAATAAAAGGAGATTTACTGTGTTCAATAGGATTACCAAACACTACATATTGATCGTTTCGCTGAGCCATATCCTTGCCTGCAAGTCATAATTAAAAAGGGTCACTTAAAGTGACCCTAACATTTCAGTTAAAAAACGCCAACCTTGCTACCAAGCTCTTGGCTTCAAGTAATCAGTATATAGACGCTGTTCCGGTGAACCTTCTTCTGGCTCATAACGATACTCCCAACGGGCTAATGGTGGCATCGACATTAAGATCGACTCAGTGCGCCCACCACTTTGCAAGCCAAACAAGGTACCTCGATCATAAACCAAGTTAAACTCTACGTATCGACCACGACGATAGAGTTGAAAGTCGCGCTCACGCTCACCAAACTCGATTGATTTACGCTTTTCAACAATAGGAAGATAAGCTTGAGTGAAGCCTGCACCAACGGCTTGCATGTATGCGAAACTCTTATCAAAGCCCCATTCGTTCAGATCATCAAAGAATAAACCACCTACACCACGAGTTTCATCACGATGCGGCAAAAAGAAGTATTTATCGCACCACTCTTTGTGTTCCTGATACACCTCTTCACCAAAAGGCTGACAAATTGCTTTCGCGGTATCATGCCAAGACTGGCAATCCTCTTCAAAAGGATAAAATGGCGTTAAGTCAAAACCTCCACCAAACCACCAAATCGGATCTTCGCCTTCTTTCTCTGCAATAAAGAAGCGAACGTTAGCATGGGAAGTGGGTACATATGGGTTTTTAGGGTGGATAACCAATGACACACCCATGGCTTCAAACTTACGGCCCGCTAGCTCTGGTCGGTGTGCGGTTGCTGATGCAGGCATAGCTTTACCTGCTACATGAGAGAAATTGACTCCCCCTTGTTCAAATACCGCACCGTTTGTCATCACTCGAGTACGACCACCGCCACCTAATCGGTCACCAGGCTCACGCTCCCACGCGTCTTCTTCAAACAACGCCTTACCATCCGCTTGTTCCAGCTGCTGACAAATCGTGTCTTGAAGATCCAATAAAAACTGTTTTACCGCTAGCTTATCAATGGCTGACATTTTCTTTCCTTTGCAGGGTTACCCCTGTCTTAATATTTTTGATGTGCGAGCATCACGAATTTCGCTTGGCTTCTCACGGCCTCCCGTTAGGCCATCTAATATCGCCACTAAATGATCACCTAACTGCTCTTCCACTTCTTGGGTTGTCATGCAAGGCGGCTCACCAGTGAGATTAGCGCTGGTAGAGGTTAGCGGCTTACCAAACTCATTACACATTCGTTGAACCAAAGAGTGATCAGTAACACGAACCGCAATTGAATCAAACTGCCCACTGACCCAATTCGTCACTTTTTCACTTGCCGGCATTATCCAAGTTACTGGGCCAGGCCAAGTCGCTTTTACTGCTGACAGCTGCTCTTGCGTCAATTGGCTTTCATCAATATAAGGCAGTAATTGCTCATAACTTGCAGCAATCAAAATCAACCCTTTTTCTACAGGCCTTTGTTTTAGTTTTAATAGCTTCTCAATTGCCTGCGAATTATCAGGATCACACCCTACACCGAAAACCCCTTCCGTTGGGTAGGCAATCACTTCGCCTTGTTGCAATGCATGTAATGTGTGCTGAAAGTTATCCACTGTCTCTGCCTCATTCATAATTAGTGTTAATCGTACTAAGTGTACAAATTATCATTAGCGCTGCCCAAAGCTATTTGTTTATAAAATGTATCAATTCACTATTTAGACTGACGCAAACGTTTTCCTCAAGCAAATTTCCCCGTATAATGCGCGCAAATTATCTATTTCACTTAATTTAATCGTGCCTGAAGGAGTTTGAGATGACTGTCGGTATTATCATGGGTTCTAAATCTGATTGGCCAACAATGAAGCTAGCAGCTGACATGCTAGATCAATTTGGCGTTGCCTACGAAACTAAAGTAGTTTCAGCGCACCGTACTCCTCAGCTTCTTGCCGACTACGCAACAAGCGCAAAAGAACGTGGCATCAAAGTTATTATCGCAGGTGCTGGCGGTGCCGCTCACTTACCAGGAATGGCAGCAGCCTTTACTAGCGTTCCAGTATTGGGGGTTCCAGTTCAATCAAAAGCCCTAAAAGGCATGGACTCTCTGCTTTCTATTGTTCAAATGCCAAAAGGGATTGCAGTAGGCACTCTGGCTATCGGTGAAGCTGGCGCGGCAAATGCCGGTATTTTAGCGGCTCAAATCATTGGTACTCACAATGAAGAAGTAATGGCTAAAGTGGAAGCGTTCCGCAGCGAACAAACCGAAACCGTTCTTGCTAATCCAAACCCAGCAGAGGATTAATTCCCATGCATGTTCTTGTGTTAGGAGCTGGTCAACTGGCTCGAATGATGTCACTCGCTGGCGCACCTCTCAACATTCAAACCTCCGCATTTGATGTTGGCAGCAAAAATATCGTTCATCCTTTAACTCAAGCAGTTACCGGACACGGCTTAGAGAACGCAATTGAACAAGCCGATGTGATTACGGCAGAGTTTGAGCACATCCCACACGACGTCCTTGAAGTATGTGAGAAAAGCGGCAAATTCTTCCCAACGACAGAAGCAATCAAAGCTGGCGGCGATCGTCGCATCGAAAAAGCACTGCTTGATCAAGCCAAAGTGAAAAACGCAAAGTATTACGTAATCAACACACGTGAAGATTTCGAAACTGCTATTCAGCATGTTGGCTTGCCTATGGTACTGAAAAGTACTCTCGGCGGTTATGACGGCAAAGGCCAATGGCGCTTAAAAGAGCTTTCTCACGTAGAAGCAATTTGGGCAGAAATGGTCGATTGCATCCAAGCGACAGAAAACCAAGCCATTGTGGCTGAAGAGTTCGTTGCTTTTGATAGAGAAGTCTCTCTCGTTGGTGCTCGTGGCAAGAACGGGGACATTCAAGTTTACCCATTGGCTGAAAACGTTCATACCAACGGCGTACTGAGTCTATCGACGGCAATCGACAACTTCGAACTGCAAGAACAAGCAAGAAACATGTTCATCGCAGTTGCTGAACGTTTAGATTATGTGGGTGTACTGGCTCTTGAATTCTTCGATGTTCAAGGCGAACTTCTAGTAAACGAAATCGCTCCACGTGTGCATAACTCCGGTCACTGGACGCAGCAAGGTGCCGAGACGTGTCAGTTTGAAAATCACTTACGTGCAGTTTGTGGCTTACCATTAGGCAGTACAAAACTGATTCGCCCAACCTCAATGATCAATATTCTTGGTGAAGATTCTTTACCAGAAGCGGTTATGGCGCAGGAAGGTTGCCATGTGCATTGGTACGGTAAAGAGAAGCGTGCTGGCCGTAAAATGGGCCACATTAATGTGAGTGCGGATTACACAGCAGAGCTACAACGCTCACTACTTTTACTTGCTGAAGTCCTTGATAAAGAAAGCTACCCAGCGGTACATGAATTTGCACAGCAAATGAAATAACAAAAAAACGGCGCTAATGGATAGCGCCGTTTTTATTTTATCTGTGTTTGGGTGTGATGACATTTTCTATCAGCACATTGAATTTTAATCCCGCTCGCCAGCTTCTTTTCAACCAATAGTGGGTAGTCACAAACTTCACACTTACCGATAACAGGAGGCTGATTAACCGCAAACTTGCATTTAGGGTAACTGTCGCAAGCAAAGAAAGCTTTACCATAACGAGATTTACGCTCGACCAAATGCCCTTTTCCGCATTCAGGACACCCAACCAAAGGCCTTTCTTCTGGCTCCTGCTTAGGTTGATCCAAAGATTCGATATGGTTGCACTCAGGATAACTACTGCAACCGATAAACATACCGTAGCGGCCTTGCCTTAAAACTAGTTCGTTCTGACATTCTGGGCACGCAACCCCAAGCTCTTTAACGATATGACCATCATTTTGATGTAATGGGCGAATATAATCGCAATTTGGATATTGATTGCACCCTAAAAATGCACCGTGCTTACCGTGTCGAAGCTGAAGCTCACCGCTACATTGCGGGCAAGCTTCATGCTCTAACGCATGTTCATGTTTAGAAAACAGCTGGCTATCAATTTTACTGCTCATTGGATGCCTATCTAATGCAAGATACCTTGCTCTTTGGTGTACAACAGCTCTTCCATCTGAGTATATGCGTTTTCATTCCCTGGTACGTTAAACAGCACCATTAAGATGATCCATTTTAAATCATCCAATTCAAATTCATTGGTTTCCAATCCCATCACGCGGTCGATAACCATCTCACGAATTTCAGTCGTAAGAACGTTTATCTGCTCTAAGAATAACAAGAAGCCTCGGCATTCGATATTAATTCTAGCCATTTCGCGATTGGTATAAACACGAATCGATGTCGATGCACAATTCGTTATAGCCGCTTGGTTATCACTTTCTTGGAGCGCAGCTAAATCTTCTAACCAATGGAGCGCTTTATAAATATCTTTTTGGTGAAACCCTGCACGAAGAAGCTCTTCTTCTAGCTCATCCTGATCCACCTGCAATTCAGAATCGCTATGGATGTAGGTCTCAAACAAATACATCAGTATGTCCATCATCATAGCTAGCCTCTCCCCTTTCGAATATAGCCACCGGAAACTGCAACAACATGCCCTGAAAGCTCAAGCTCTAAGAGCTGCATCATGACTTCATGCACAGGTATATGGGTACGCTGCGCTAAAATATCAACAGGTGTAGCCTCTACTCCTACGTTAGCTAACAGCTGTGGAAATGGCAATTGTTCATTTTCTTTCTCAGCTTCAAATAAATTAGGCTGCTGTTTAATAGACCAGTGTAACAAAGACTCTATTTCATCAAACACATCTTGAGCACTTTGAACTAAACAGGCGCCTGATTTAATTAAACTATTTCCACCTCGACTTGTTGGGGAGTGAATAGAACCGGGCAAAGCGAAGACTTCTCTACCTTGTTCCAGGGCATAGCGAGCAGTAATCAATGAGCCGCTTTTTTCAGCCGCTTCGACAACTAACGTACCTAAAGATAATCCACTAATGATTCGATTTCGACGAGGAAAGTGCTCAGGGCGAGGCTTTGCATCCGGGCGAAATTCAGAAATCAACGCGCCACTTTCCACAATTCTATCGGCCAGTTTTCGGTGACGAGCAGGATATATAGCATTAAGTCCCGATCCCAGCACAGCGAAAGTTTCACCACCGCCTAGCAAAGCGCCATCGTGCGCATAACCATCGATGCCCAGTGCCAATCCACTGGTCACAATCAGCCCTTGTTGCACAAAGCTCTTAGCAAAAGACTTTGCCGTTTCAAGCCCTTCAAGTGAAGCGTTGCGGCTACCAACCATGGCGATTTGAGGTTCTATCAGTTTATCAAGGTGACCTTTGACGAATAAAACTGTGGGGTAAGAAGCGATTTCTTTCAGTAAAGAAGGATAAGCTCGGCATAAAGGCGTCACGATATGATTATCGTCGCGGAGTTCACGCCAAGCGAGACAGGCCTCGACCTCTTTTTCATACCCATGTTTAAGATACGATATCTGATTGGGCTTCAAGCCAATGGCTTGTAAGTGTTCGGCTGAGTACTGCACAAGGTTAAGGGGAGAATCAATAGATAACAAATGAGATAAGCGCTTCCCACCCAATTGCGGTGTGAAGCTAAGAGCCAACCAAGCTCTTAATTCTTGTTCGTTCATTATGGTAACTCAGGGATAGCCGTACCAAGGTTTACCGCCAACGGGGAAATAGCCAACACCTTGCTGTTAATTGGCTTAAGACTATTAGTAACCAACGCCAAGCTAAAATATTCATAAGGACGGATTATCATCAATGATCCCGCTGGCGTATCTGGCAGCTGGTATTCTTCACCTGATGAAGAGCTTTCGTAGCTGTAGTTGCCTTGCGTGCCGTAAACGGTAGCACCTGACTCTAACAATTCGAACATGCTACCTTGGCGCAAATCATCAAATGCACCTTTATCAATAATTACGACTTGGTTCTTGGCACTATATTGGCTCCCTTCAATGGAGCCTAAAATTGTAGCGGACTCCCCTAGAGGTGAAGGTATCGGGTAAAACGTGGTCGAGAGCTCGCTTCCTTCGTTACTTACTTCTGGTAGAGCGACATCATTCAATAATATTTCTTGTAGCTGGCTATCAACTTGAAGGCCACTAAATTGGTCTTTCGTTTCTGTTAACCTTGCTGTCGCGACTAAACGTAACGAGGTGATATTCGCGCTTGGCTTTTCCCTAGAATAAGTTTCGACACGACGATAAATACCCCACTTTTTATGTTCCCAAATACCTGAAATGAATACGCGGTCAGCATGAGTTAAAAACTTGCGCCCTTCATTGGTACCTAACACTCGTGCTGCTGCATTTAGTGTGTCTTCATCTATCAGCCGATCTGAATTCAAATACGGAAGAACTAAACCTTCGTCAACCGTAGGAACCGCTTTTTTCTCTGATATTCGTATCTTAGGGCTAAGTTTAATCACGGGTTTAAGACTCAAAACTGGTTGACCATTACGCCACACTAAAGACAGTTTATCGCCAGGATAAATCAGGTGTGGATTATCAATATCTGGGTTCACTTGCCATAAGCGCGGCCATAACCAAGCGCTATCGAGATACATGGCGGCAATATCCCAGAGCGTATCCCCTTTAACCACAATATAAGTTTGAGGCGCGTTTTGTTTGATAGAAAGAGGTTGGTCGTTAACTGGCGCAGTTGAGGCACTTTGTTCCGCTGTCACTGAGAGTGAAAATGGTAGGCAAAGGAGGGAAAAAGTACGAAATAATTGACGCATGACCTAGGTTCCTTGGTCGTTAACTATGATATCTAATCCGAGATTTACCATCAGGATGCTGTCATTTGACCTCTAAAATGTCTAGAATTGAGCCAACAAGGTTTATGCTGTTTCGGCACAGTTCAACATTTCGAGTGTATATGTCTGTATTACAAGTATTAACATTCCCGGATGATCGTCTACGCACCGTGGCGAAGCCGGTAGAAGAAGTTACCCCAGAGATTCAAAAGTTCGTTGATGACATGATTGAAACCATGTACGACGAAGAAGGAATCGGCCTTGCGGCAACGCAAGTAGATTTCCACCAACGTATCGTTGTGATCGATATTTCAGAAACACGTGACGAGCCTATGGTGCTTATCAACCCTGAAATCACCGAGAAACGCGGCGAAGATGGCATCGAAGAAGGCTGCCTATCGGTACCAGGTGCTCGTGCATTAGTTTCGCGTGCAGCAGAAGTGTCAGTGAAAGCACTAGATCGTGATGGCAAAGAATACACTTTTGAAGCAGATGACCTGCTTGCTATCTGTGTTCAACACGAATTAGATCACCTTGAAGGCAAGCTGTTTGTGGATTACCTATCTCCACTAAAGCGTAAGCGTATTCAAGACAAACTAGCGAAAATCAAACGTTTCAACGAGAAACAAGCGAAAGCTTAATCGCTAGCATTACTACATTTAGAAGGAAGCCTACCTTGAGTCAGTCTTTAAGAATTGTCTTCGCAGGTACTCCGGATTTCGCCGCCCGTCACTTGGCGGCGTTGTTGTCTTCGGAGCATGAAGTTATTGCGGTTTACACTCAACCCGATCGCCCTGCAGGTCGTGGTAAAAAGCTAACCGCAAGCCCAGTAAAAAATATCGCCCTTGAAAATGAAATTCCGGTGTATCAACCAGAGAATTTCAAGTCAGATGAAGCCAAGCAACAACTTGCTGAGCTAAATGCTGACATCATGGTGGTTGTGGCTTACGGTTTATTACTGCCTCAAGTCGTACTCGATACTCCAAAACTAGGTTGTATCAATGTGCATGGCTCGATCCTGCCGCGCTGGCGTGGTGCAGCTCCGATTCAACGTTCTATCTGGGCGGGCGATCAAGAGACAGGCGTTACCATCATGCAAATGGACATTGGCCTTGATACTGGTGACATGCTGAAGATTGCTACATTGCCAATCGAGGCAACGGATACCAGCGCTTCAATGTACGAAAAGCTAGCCGGCCTTGGCCCGGACGCGCTCGTGGATTGCCTAGCCGACATCGCATCTGGCAACGCAGTTGCTGAAAAGCAAGATGACGAGCTTGCCAACTACGCGAAAAAGCTCAGCAAAGAAGAAGCAAAAATTAACTGGGCGGATGACGCAGAGCACATCGAACGTTGTGTGCGCGCTTTCAACCCATGGCCAATGAGCCACTTTGCCATTACAGATAGCAGCTCTGATTCAGAGAAAAGCATCAAAGTATGGCAAAGCCGTGTTGAGGTACAAGACACAACTCAACCAACAGGCACTATCATTAAAGCTGACAAAACAGGTATTTATGTTGCGACAGGCAATAACGTACTGGTTCTTGAGCAGCTGCAAGTACCTGGTAAAAAAGCGATGTCAGTTCAAGATATTCTGAACTCACGCGCAAGCTGGTTTGAAGTAGGTTCGCAGCTTTCTTAAGCTCATCACTATAATCAGCCAATAAACAAACTTATGCGAGGGTAGAGATACCCTCATTTATTTCCCTATTAGATTCGGTATTCATCATGAATGTTCGCGCAGCCGCTGCAAATGTCCTTTTCCAAGTTGTCGATAAAGGCCACTCTCTTTCACATGCTCTACCAGCCGCTCAAAAAACCATTAAGCCTAGAGACCATGCTCTTCTTCAAGAGATTTGCTATGGCGCTCTACGCTACTTGCCTCGTTTAGAGTCAATTGCCAATGAACTGATGGATAACCCGCTAAAAGGGAAAAAGCGTGTATTCCACCACCTGATCTTAGTGGGTATTTATCAACTAAGCTTCATGCGCATTCCTTCTCATGCTGCAGTAGCAGAAACCGTAGAAGGCACCAAAACACTACGAGGCCCTAGCCTAAGTGGTTTGATTAATGCGGTATTACGTAGCTACCTACGTGATCAAGAAGCGCTCGATGAAAAAGCCACCAGCCATAATGCGGGCAAATACGGCCACCCAAGCTGGATTCTAAAAATGCTTCAAGAAAGCTACCCTGAACAGTGGGAGCAATTGGTTGAAGCCAATAACAGCAAAGCGCCAATGTGGTTGCGTGTTAACCGCCAGCACCACACTCGCGATGAGTATGCTGAGCTACTTAAAAACGAAAACATTGAATTCAACATTCACCCAGAAGCTGCCGATGCCATAAAATTAGCATCGCCTTGCGACGTCACGTTACTGCCAGGTTTCAGTAAAGGTTGGGTATCCGTGCAAGATGCGGCTGCGCAGCTGTCAGTAAACTACTTGCAACCGCAAAATGGCGAGTTGATTCTGGACTGTTGTGCAGCGCCGGGCGGTAAAACGGCACATATTCTAGAGCACACTGAAGATACTGAAGTGGTTGCCATTGACTGCGACATAAAACGTCTTGATCGCGTTTACGATAACCTTGAGCGTCTTCAATTACGTGCCGATGTCATTTGTGGCGATGCTCGTTACCCAGAAGAATGGTGGACAGGTGATAAATTTGACCGCATTTTGCTGGATGCACCATGTTCAGCAACCGGTGTTATTCGTCGTCACCCAGATATTAAGTGGCTTCGCCGAGCTAACGACATCGACGCACTGGCTGAACTGCAAAGTGAAATCATGGATGCGATGTGGCGCCAACTAAAAGCTGGCGGCACTATGGTTTACGCGACCTGCTCTATCACCCCGCAAGAAAACGTACTGCAAGTGAAAGCGTTTTTAGAACGCACCAAAGACGCTACGTTAGTCGGTTCTGATATTGAAAACCCTGGACGCCAAATCCTTCCAGGTGAAGAAGACATGGACGGCTTTTACTATGCCGTTTTAGTAAAACAGGCGTAACCCTATTCAGCGGCTAATGACTTTTGTCTTAGCCGCTATTTCATTACGATGAATCAGTACTGAAAGAGCAAACAAAGAGAAAAGCTATGAAAATCATCATTCTTGGAGCTGGTCAGGTAGGCGGCACACTAGCGGAAAACTTAGTTGGCGAGAACAATGACATCACCATTGTCGATCGCGATAGTGACCGCTTGCGCGAGCTACAAGATAAATATGATTTACGTGTGGTCAATGGCTACGCGAGCCACCCCAACACCTTACGTGAAGCGGGCGCTCAAGATGCCGACATGTTAGTCGCCGTGACCAACATGGATGAAACCAACATGGCCGCTTGTCAGGTCGCATTCTCTTTGTTCAACACGCCAAACCGAATTGCGCGTATTCGTTCTCCTCAGTACCTAGCCGAAAAAGAAGCGCTCTTTAAATCAGGCGCAATTCCAGTTGACCATCTCATTGCACCTGAAGAACTGGTGACTAGCTACATTGAGCGCTTGATTCAATACCCTGGCGCACTGCAAGTGGTGAGCTTTGCCGAACAGAAAGTTAGCCTAGTAGCCGTTAAAGCCTACTATGGCGGCCCTTTGGTGGGTAATGCGTTATCGGCACTTCGTGAGCACATGCCTCACATCGATACGCGAGTCGCCGCGATTTTCCGTCAAGGACGCCCGATTCGTCCTCAAGGTACAACCGTTATCGAAGCGGATGATGAAGTATTCTTCGTAGCGGCAAGTAACCATATTCGTTCGGTGATGAGTGAGCTACAGCGTTTAGAGAAGCCTTACCGTCGTATCATGATTGTAGGTGGAGGTAACATTGGCGCAAGCTTAGCGAAACGTCTAGAACAGAGCTACAGCATCAAACTGATTGAGCGCAGTTACACCCGAGCAGAAAAGCTCTCTGAAGAATTAGAAAACACCATCGTATTCTGTGGTGATGCTGCCGACCAAGAGCTACTTACCGAAGAAAACATCGACCAAGTCGACGTGTTCATCGCACTGACTAATGAAGATGAAACCAACATCATGTCGGCCATGCTGGCAAAACGCATGGGCGCAAAAAAAGCGATGGTACTGATCCAGCGTGGCGCGTACGTAGACTTAGTTCAAGGTGGCGTTATTGACGTTGCAATTTCACCGCAGCAAGCAACCATTTCCGCCCTATTAACCCACGTTCGCCGAGCTGACATTGTTAACGTATCTTCATTACGTCGCGGCGCAGCGGAGGCCATCGAAGCCATCGCTCATGGTGATGAAACCACCTCTAAGGTAGTTGGCCGTGCCATTGGCGATATTAAGTTGCCACCGGGTACGACCATCGGCGCGATTGTACGTGGTGAAGAAGTATTGATTGCCCATGACCGAACCGTGATCGAACAAGATGATCACGTGGTTATGTTCTTAGTCGATAAGAAATACGTGCCAGACGTTGAAACCTTATTCCAACCGAGCCCATTCTTCTTATAGAGCTAAGCTCTATAGTGTTTCGCTATGGTTAACTTCCGTCCTATCTTATTCGTAATAGGGTTAGTGCTGTCTAAGCTCGCCCTATTCATGTACATCCCCACCTTAGTCGCTTTCTTTACGGGAACTGGTGGCTTTATTGAATTTGGCCAGTCGGTACTTATCACCCACATTGTTGCGTTTTTATGCCTCACTGTTGGGCGAACCGCCAACTTTAGGCTTGGGGTACGGGATATGTTCCTGATCACCTCGCTAGTGTGGACCATTGCCAGTGCCTTTGCGGCATTGCCATTCGTATTTATCAACCACATTAGTTTTACCGACGCCTACTTTGAGACCATGTCTGGGATCACAACTACAGGTTCAACGGTATTAAGCGGTCTGGATAACATGGCACCTAGCATCTTGTTATGGCGCTCAATATTACAGTGGCTCGGCGGAATCGGCTTCATTGTGATGGCGGTGGCGGTGCTGCCAATGTTGAATGTCGGTGGTATGCGCTTATTCCAAACTGAATCTTCAGATTGGTCGGATAAAAGTAGCCCTCGCGCCAAAACGGTCGCCAAGAACATTGTGGCGGTATATCTGGTGCTGACTGCTGTTTGTACTTTAGGTTACCTCATTACGGGTATGAGCCTGTTTGACGCCATCAACCACGCTTTTACCACGTTATCGACTGGGGGTTACTCTACCTCAGACGGTTCAATGAACCATTTCTCCAACGGCGCACACTGGGTCGGCACGCTCTTCATGTTTTTAGGTGGCTTACCGTTTCTACTGTTCGTCAGCGCACTGAAAAGTCGCAATATGGATCCTATCTTTAAAGACGCTCAAGTGAGAGGCTTCACCTACTTGTTCTTAGGATCCAGCGCGGTCATAGCAGCATGGTTGGTGATTCGTGACGGCTACAGTGTTTTAGATGCGGTTCGAGTTTCGATGTTTAACATCGTTTCAGTCGTCACCACGACCGGGTTTGGCTTAGAAGACTTTACGGCGTGGGGCGCGCTACCAACGACATTATTTGCCTTTCTAATGATGGCGGGGGCTTGTTCAGGTTCCACCTCTGGAGGAGTAAAGGTCTTCCGTTTCCAAATCGCGATGACGTTACTGCATAAACAAATGATGAAGCTCATTCACCCTTCCGGTGTCTTTGTTCAGCGCTACAATCAAAGACCGGTCAATGATGATATCGTCCGATCTTTAGTGGCGTTTGGATTGATGTTTTTTATTACCATCATTGTAATCGCGGGTGGGCTCAGTGCTATGGGGCTCGATCCAATCACCAGTATCTCAGGCTCGATTACTGCAGTTGCCAACGTTGGACCGGGAATGGGTAGCGTGATCGGTCCAACCGGTAATTTCGCCCCGTTACCAGACGCCGCAAAATGGCTACTCAGCATTGGAATGTTGATGGGGCGTCTTGAGATATTGACGCTATTAGTTTTATTCTTCCCTGCCTTTTGGCGACGCTAAGGATCTATTATGAAACGCTGGAGCACCTTTTTCGCTTGTGCCCTACTGTCATCTTCTGTGATGGCAGAACAAACGCTATTCTTGCCCGATGGTAAGCAAGTTTTGTTGAAAGACGACTTCACATGGGAATATGTGAGTGAATCGTCCAAAGATTCTCGTTCAGCCGTGCCAGTTATCCCTGTCGCTAAAGCCGCCATTGGGACGACAATTAAAGTGGGAGACGATAAGCCGAGTTTACAGCTGTCTCGATCGGGAGTGGATGTATTGATAGGAGCAAGTCGCTACGACCATGGTGAACTCACGCTACCAGTTTCAATTACGAATCAAAATACTCAACCCGTCGTTGTGGTTACCTTGAGTGTTGAGATCTATTCACCGACGGGTGAGTTGCTTTTCCAAGACAGCTTCAATACTTGGCAATCCATTAAGCGTCTTGCCGACACTTACCTTCGCCCTCAACGTTCAGCTGAAGGCAAAAGTATTACGGCTGAAGTCACTGAGCATCCAGAATATCAAATTAAAGTAACAATCACCGATGTCCAAACCCGCTAAACTAGTACGCTAACGGGCTCTACATACAAGTAGATGGCAAGGAAATGACAAGCGCATCCCGCCAATACAAATAGATGCCAAATAGCATGATTGTATGGGATGCGTTTCGCAACGTAGAAAATCACCCCTAGCGAATAAATAACCCCACCAACCGCGAGTAAGATCAAGCCACCCAACTCAATACTGACCGCAAGTTGGTAGATCACAATCAGTGACAGCCACCCCATGGTCAAATAAGTCACCAATGACATTTTCTTAAAACGATAGACAAACGCGATTTTCATAACGATGCCAATAACGGCAATCGCCCAAATGACTGCCATCAAACCGATCGCCAATGGAGTACGTAAGCTCACCAATAAGAAAGGGGTGTAGCTACCAGCAATCAACAAGTAAATCGCGCAGTGGTCGAGTGTTTTGAGTAAGCGCTTAGTCTTTGCGGTGGTAATCGAGTGATAAAGCGTAGAGGCGAGAAACAATAAAATAATACTTGCGCCATAGACCGATAGGCTGGTGAAAGTCAGCACATCAGCATCGTAGTCGAACGCACGTACCAACAACAAAATCAGCCCAACAATGCCTAATACCACACCTAAACCGTGGGTGATGGCATTCGCCCTTTCTTCTACGACACTGTATTCACTCGCCGATGCTGACGACATATCTCACCCACTAAAGTAATTGAACATTTACTCTAGTATTGCACATTAAGCTTACACGTGTAAGCTTAAATTTTTATGACAACTTAGCAGGTTGATTCTAGGTACTCGATAACCTTCTGCCCAGCCACTTCACTAGGAGTATCGATCGGTAACACTAACTGACGTTTCAATTGCCCGACACCCAATAGACTGGCCAACATACCTTTGGCACCATCTCGGTTACGGTCAACTTCAAACCACAACTGCAATTCAGTTTCACTGCGATGCGCGACCACCTCAAGTTCACGCCATCGCCCATGGAAAGGCCCGGTAGTTGGTACAAATTCGAATTCTTGTACAAACGGCAAATCAAACCCTTCAACCGCTTCACATTCCACTTGGCGAATTCGTAACCCTTGCTCTTCCAACTCAGTAAAAATGCCATCCAAAATATTATCAGGACGCACCGTCAGAATGTCTTTGTCACTTGGGTCTACCGCCATCGCAATATCTAAGCCTGTTTCTAACCATACTTTGGCATCACCCACTGTGATTGGTGTATTGAGTGGAATCGCTAATTCAACATCAAAGTCTCGCGTTTCCCCAGGCGCGATGACAAACGAGTACGGTAAGCTCCATTTCGCTAACGAATAATTTTGATGAACACGGCGAGTATGCGTGCTGTTATGGTTGTCGCGATTGACGGGAACTTCTTTGACATAACGGCAGCAGAGATTTAAATCAATGTTGTCGATTTCTTGCGCTTGAGAGCCACCATAAACATGAATGGTGATATTGACGGGTTGCCCCGGATACAGCACTTCTTGCTGCAACACAGAATCCACACGAGCAGAGCCAATTCCGAAACTGGCGAGAGTTTTCTTCAAAAACGACATATGCACCTCCTAGCAATACCTCGTAGCAACCTAGGTTCATAGTAAGCTTGAATCACGATCAAACTCAAATACCCTGCTCACACAATTTTAGCTCTTATTTCGGTGAATTATTATCCAGCCCTCGATCGATACAGCGTATTTTGGTAACCTAACTTCGATATGCATGCATATCATTATCCTGACTAATCATTTGGATTGGCGAAAGCCAGAAGAGCCACCCTTCAAGTGATTGAAGCTCAACTCATGTTTAGTCAGGCCATTAGATTGGCAATGGATATGCCTGACCGTTAGGTAAAACGATGCGCCCAACAGCTGTCAGGTTTTCGCACACCAACCGTAGTGCGATGCGTCGACGTAGTGGCTTTGTTACTACACCGGCTGCAAAGAAAATGGCTCCAACTATGACTCTTGTAGAAAAGACCGCTTTATTAGCGTCTGCTTCTGCAAAAGTTGTAAAAGCCGCTTAATCAAAGGCGCAGTTTTTACTGCGCTTTTTTCTTTTCTCTTTCCTATCTCCATTGGTATTCAAAGCCCAATTTGTTACCTTAATCACATACCAATACAAATTTTGTGGAGAAAGCCGATGAAGTGTCATCGTATTGAAGAGTTGCTTGAACTCCTTGAGCCTGAATGGCAAAAAGATCAAGAACTTAACTTAATAGAGTTTATCGTTAAGTTATCTAAAGAAGCGGGCTATGCAGGTAAACTCGAAGATCTGACTGACGACGTGTTGATCTACCACCTTAAGATGCGCAACAGCGAAAAAGATGAAATGATCCCAGGTCTAAAAAAAGACCAAGAAGACGACTTTAAAACCGCCATTCTTAAAGCACGCGGTATCCTCTAATTCTGTGGCTCATTCAGCAATTTACATAAGCGACCTCTCAGGTCGCTTTTTTCATTCTGTTCGCTATTTTTTCGTCACAACTGTTATGACTTTTGTTGTTAAAGGTTGATAGTGTTAAAGAAATAAGAAAGTTAATGAGGCTATAATCGCCATCCATAAGAATCTTCTAAAATAAATGCATAGCCAATAATTACACTAAGCTATGCAGAAGAAGTAATGTCGTTGAGTGCTATCACAAGAAATCGCACCAAAAGCCCAAGAAGGATATCCAATGAGTCAGGATAAAATCGATATCAAAGATGTGACTCCAAAAACCTTTAACCCGAAAACACATAAAGGTAACGGAGATCGATTTAACCCAAGCAATAGAATTTACGTGCGCGAAAGTAAAGGTAAGTTTCAGCAATTGCGCCGCTACGGAGGCTGGTTTTTACTAGTCCTGTTCGCGTTAGTCCCTTGGATCCCTTATGGTGAGCGCCAAGCCATTTTATTGGATATCGGCAGCCAGCAGTTTAACTTTTTCGGCACCACGCTTTACCCTCAAGATCTGACATTGCTCGCGATCCTATTCATGATCGCCGCCTTTGCCCTCTTCTTCATCACCACCTTCTTAGGCAGGGTTTGGTGTGGTTATCTATGCCCACAAACCGTCTGGACCTTTATGTACATTTGGTTTGAAGAAAAACTGGAAGGTGCAGCCAACAAACGACGCAAACAGGATTCTGGCAAGCTCACACCGAATCTTCTGATGCGAAAAACCTTAAAGCATATTGCTTGGATCGCCATTGCTATCGCCACCGGGTTGACCTTTGTTGGTTACTTCATTCCGGTTCAAGAGTTGGTTATCGGATTCTTTACCTTTGATGCTTCATTCTGGCCAGTATTTTGGGTGCTGTTTTTTGCAGGCTGTACTTATGCAAACGCTGGGTGGATGCGCTCTATCGTATGTTTGCACATGTGTCCGTATGCTCGCTTCCAATCCGCAATGTTTGATAAAGACACGTTCATCGTTGGCTACAATACTGATCGCGGTGAAAGCCGAGGCCCGCGTTCACGTAAAGCCGATCCTAAAAAGTTAGGTTTAGGTGATTGTATCGATTGTAACTTGTGTGTGCAGGTCTGCCCGACGGGTATCGATATTCGTGACGGCCTACAATATGAATGCATTAACTGTGGTGCCTGTATTGATGCTTGTGACAAAACCATGGACCGCATGGGCTATGAAAAAGGTCTGATCAACTACACCACCGAACATAGACTAGAAGGCCACCACACCAAAGTAATGCGACCAAAGCTTCTAGGTTATGGCGCCGTACTTCTTGTGATGATTGGCTTGTTCTTCGCTCAAATCGCTGCCGTTGATCCTGCAGGATTAACTGTTCTAAGAGATCGTAATCAACTATTCAGAACCAATGGAGAAGGCTTGATTGAGAACACCTACACATTAAAGGTGATCAATAAAACTCAACAAGTACAAAACTACCAACTGGATGTTGAAGGGCTGCCGAGTGTAACTTGGTATGGAAACCAAACCATCAAGGTTAACCCTGGTGAAGTACTGAACCTTCCGATCAGCTTAGGGGCAGACCCAGAGAAACTCAGCTCACCAGTTTCGACAATTCAGTTTATACTCTCGGATAACGACGACTTTACCATTGAAGTAGAAAGCCGCTTTATCAAGAAGCTGTAACTACCCAGTTAACGGAAAAAGGCTCAGTAATGAGCCTTTTTTATTATATGACCATACAAGCATTCAACTTTGATGCCTTAACTCCCGACTTCATGTGGTATGCCCTTGAAAGTATCGGCGTTCGTGCAGAATCCGGATTATTAGCACTTAACAGTTACGAAAACCGCGTCTACCAATTCAGTGATGAAGACAAAAAGCGTTATGTGGTGAAGTTCTACCGCCCTCAGCGTTGGAGCCAAGCGCAAATCCAAGAAGAACATGACTTTGCGTTGGAGCTAATCGACCAAGAAATACCTGTCGCGCCACCCATGCGCATCAATGGCACTACGCTACATGAATACCAAGGCTACTACTTTTCTTTGTTCGAAAGCGTTGGTGGACGTCAGTTTGAGGTCGACAACATCGACCAATTAGAAGGCGTTGGACGCTTCTTAGGCCGCATTCACAAAGTAGGCGCGCAGTCGACTTTCCAACACCGCCCAACCATAAGTTTGGATGAATATCTGCACCAACCGCGCCAGCTATTACAAAGCGCCGATTTCATTCCCATGCATTTAGAAAACGCGTTCTTTAACGATCTCGATTTATTGATTAAAGAGTTAGAACAACATTGGTCAGCCGATACCAAAATCATTCGCCTACACGGAGATTGCCACCCAGGAAATATTTTATGGCGTGATGGGCCTATGTTTGTCGACCTCGACGATGCGCGCAACGGCCCAGCGGTGCAAGATCTCTGGATGCTACTCAATGGTGATCGCCAAGATAAGCTGATGCAACTCGACGTGATTTTGGAGAGCTATCAAGAGTTCTGCGATTTTAACCCATCAGAATTGAAACTTATCGAGCCGCTACGTGGTCTACGTATGGTGCATTACATGGCATGGTTAGCGAAACGCTGGCAAGATCCGGCTTTCCCGCTTGCATTCCCATGGTTTAATGATCCAAAGTACTGGGAAAGCCAAGTGCTCGCGTTTAAAGAGCAAATCGCGGCATTACAAGAACCGCCGCTGTCATTAATGCCTCAGTGGTAATACGCACACTATCGAATTCAAATAAAAATCTATGGAGAGTCACCCGATGAAAAAACTGTTCGCATTTGTCTCACTGGTAATGCTGAGCTTATCTGCACACGCTGCAAAATTTAACGAAGGTGAACACTACAAAGTGCTTGACCTAGAACCATCTAAAAAGCCGGTTGTGACAGAGTTTTTCTCATTTTACTGCCCACACTGTAATAGCTTTGAGCCAATCATCCAGCAGCTGAAAAAGCAGTTACCAGAAGGCGTTAAACTGCAAAAGAACCATGTATCTTTCATGGGTGGCAATATGGGTAAATCGATGAGCAAAGCTTACGCGACGTCAATTGCTTTAAAAGTTGAAGATAAAATGACGCCGGTATTGTTCAACCGCATTCACAACATGAATAAAGCGCCAAAGAATGACGACGAGCTACGTCAAATCTTCCTTGATGAAGGTGTCGACGCTAAGAAGTACGATGCGGCATTTAACGGCTTTGCGGTTGATTCAATGGTGCGTCGTTTCGATAAGCAATTTAAAAATAGCGGCCTATCCGGTGTACCTGCGGTATTGGTAAACAACCGCTACTTAGTTCAAGCGCAAGGTATCAAAACCTTAGATGAATACTTTGAGCTGGTTAACTTCTTATTGAAGAAATAATCCTACCTAATATAAAAAAGGGAAGCATTGGCTTCCCTTTTTTATTTCAACATTACCCACCAGCACTTTCCTAACTGAATCCTGACGTTCATCGATTGAAGCACGCCATTTTCGCCTTATTATTGGGATCAATGCTTTAAAATCACAACTCGTGCAAAAATCAACTGAACTACTGATCCAATTGATAATCACAAAGAGTACATTTAGAACATCAATAACCCATCATTCGGTCAAGGAGACATCGCGAATGAAAACAATCTATACACTTATTGCTGCCAGCATTATTGCAGCGCCTGCGATGGCTCAGCTATCGGATGAAGCTGGCTTTAGCGGTGAGATATCAATTAACTCAGGCTTTCGTGCTTCGAGCTCCAACTTCGACACTGACGGTGACAGCACCATCACTTCGAATACTCAAAGCGCTTCTTCAGACACCAATTTTGTAGTTGCTCCTCTTGGCAGCATTGCTTACACCTTTGGCCAAAGCCTAAACCAGCAAGTCTACGTTGGTACTTCGCGTGAAGATGTAGCAACGGGTACTGTGGTATTGGAAGTTGGTTATAAGTACCAACTAGAGTCAGGCACAATTATTGATGCGTCTTTATTGCCAACCGTCATGTCTGGCAAAACCTGGGAAGACCCGTATAAAACTGGGTCAGCAAGAACAGAAACCGACGAAACCGGTAATGCCTTCCGCTTAAAATTCGACAAGATCGCAGGTTCTAACTTTAGCTTAGATACCGCTTATGCGACCAAAGATGTTGAAAATGATCTAGTGACAGACAAAGCATTAAAGAGAGATAGCAAAACCATCTACGTAAAAGGTCAATATCGTCAGCCATTAAGCCGAACGTCTTTCCTCTTGCCATCGATCATTTACCAGTCTTCCTCTGCGGATGGCGATGCTAACTCTTATGATCAATTAGGAGCGGAACTGAGCTTATTTAAAGTCATGCAACGCCATCAGCTAGCGCTCACCGCAGGTTACAGCCATCGTTCATATGATGCAGCGGCAACATTAACCAATTTTGATAAAAAGCGTAGCGACAATAACTACAGCTTGTTTGCCGCTTATGAATACAAAAACTTCATGGACTGGCAAGATTGGTCATTCATCGGTCTTGCTGGGTATGGCGCAGGCCAATCCAACATCACGTTCTATGATCAATCTGAAACCTTAGTTTCTGTCGGTTTAAACTATCAGTTCTAAGAAAAAGCCCACGCTTTAAAGCTTAAACGCCACACCATCTAATACTTAAGGGAGCGAATCGCTCCCTTTTTATATCCAGATAAAATAATCAAAAAAACTTCATACCGTTTGACAAAAGTTCGACGCGCCCCTTTTTAGACTATCGGCCTCTAACAAAGGAGTATTTCCATGAATGCTAAACTATCACTATTGGCTCTTGCTATTGCAGCAGCTCCCGCTATGGCTGAGCTATCTGAAGAAGCTGGTTTCAGCGGCGAGATTTCACTAAACACTGGCTATATGTCTTCATCATCTCATTTTGATACTGACGGTGATAAGACGCTTACCGAAGCAAATTCAACGAAAAAAGCCGAGTCTAATGGTGATTTTCTAGTACTACCGCTAGGCAGTGTTACCTATACATTTGGTCGTCATTTAGATAAACAGGTTTACGCAGGTACAGCTCGTGAAGATATTGCTGTCGGTAACCTTGCTTTAGAGATCGGCTACAAACAAGAATTTGCCTCAGGTATGGTTATCGATGCCTCTTTCCTACCGACAATCATGTCAGGTGAAACCTGGTCAGATCCTTACCTTCTAAATGCCGAACGTCAAACTACGGATGAATCAGGCAATGCATATCGTCTAAAGTTCAAAAATATACTAGGTTCTAACTTTACGCTAGATACGGCATACGCGACTAAAGATGTTAGCGATGAGCAATCTGGTATGGGTGTGTTTGACCCAGCAACAGAACAAGATTCTATTGATGCCCTGCAACGTGATAGCTCTTCTATCTACGTAAAAGGTGAATACCAAATATCACTGAATGAGACTTCTTTCTTACAGCCATCATTAACGTATGTAAAAACAGACGCGGATGGTAAAGCCAACTCTTCGACCTCATTCGGTGGTGAACTTTCTTATTTTAAAGTACTCAACCGCCACCAGTTTGCATTAACTGCAGGTTACACTACTCGTTCTTTTGACGCCGTAAACCCGCTGTTTGATAAAACTCGTGACGAAAGTGAACTCAGCTTCTTTGCTGCCTACGAATACCAGGATTTCATGGGATGGCAGGACTGGTCACTGATTTCATTCGCGGGCTACGGCACAACAGACACTAACATCGACTTTTATGATGAAGATGAATACCTAATGTCAGTGGGTATGAACTACCAGTTCTAAAACCGTTACTGCATGTAAGTCGACATCAAAAGCAAAGCCCACCTTAGTGGGCTTTGTTATACAGCTTGAGCCGTAAGTTGTTTTAATAACCTATCCATCGCACGATATCCGAGCGCTTCCGATAAATGTTTTTTCTCTATTTGTTCACAGCCTTCAAGGTCAGCAATGGTTCTCGCGACTTTTATTATCCTATGGTAAGCACGGATCGATAAACCTAAACGATGCAAAGCATTTTCAAGAAAATCGGCATCTTGCCTTTGCAGCGGACAATGCGTTTCTATTTCCCGGCTACCTAACAATGCATTGGCTTTGCCATTCCTATATTTCATTATTTCTCTGGCGGCGACCACTCTCTGCTTGACTACCGAACTCGCTTCTCCTCGGTCACCCCCTTCCGCCAGCATACCTTTAGGTAGTAGTGGGATTTCCAAAGACATATCAAAGCGATCAAGAAGTGGCCCAGATAAGCGATTCAAATAGCGCAATATAATCTGAGGGTTAGCTCTGGCTTGGTTTCCTTCATAGTACCCTGTTGGGCTTGGGTTCAATGCGCCGACTAATTGAAAACGAGCAGGAAAACGCGTCTTGCCTTGAGCGCGTGAGATAATAATTTCTCCGGATTCCAAAGGCTCGCGGAGTGAGTCTAAAACTTTACGTTCAAACTCAGGCATTTCATCTAAAAACAATAATCCATTATGCGCCAAGGAGATTTCCCCCGGCCTTGGAATAGCGCCACCGCCAACCAATGCTGCCATAGAACTGGAATGATGAGGGGTGCGAAAAGGCCGTTGTTTCCAATTATGCTCATTCACATCCTGTTGAATAAGCGAAGCAACCGACGCGGTTTCCATGGCTTCTTCTTCATTCATCTCAGGCAATAAGTCACACAATCGCGATGCCAGCATGGTTTTGCCCGTACCCGGAGGGCCAAGAAACAGTAAATTATGATTACCTGCCGCAGCAATTTCTAATGCTCGCTTTCCTTGCTGCTGGCCAATAATATCGCGCAAATCTCGTTCATTGGTTTGCTGAGCACATTCGCTAGGAGTTTGATGCAACGATAAGCTTTGCTGACCACATAAGTCGGCACACACCTCCAATAAACTTTGCGCCGATTTATGAACGCCCTTACCCACTAGAGCCGCTTGATCACCATTATGATGAGGAACGACCAAGCAACGCTTCACGCGATTCGTCGCTAAAGCTGCAGGCAATACGCCTTTAACGCTCCTCAACTCTCCAGAAAGCGCAAGCTCACCGACAAATTCATATTGGCCTAGTTTGCTGATTGGAAGTTGCTCAGACGCAGCCAAAATACCAAGCGCAATTGGTAGATCAAATCGCCCGCCTTCTTTCGGCAAGTCGGCAGGCGCAAGATTAACGGTGATCCTTTTAGCCGGAAATTCAAAGCGAGAGTTAATGATCGCACTGCGCACCCGATCACGAGATTCTTTAACGGTAGTTTCTGGTAATCCAACCAACGTAAAGCCTGGCATCCCATTGCTAATGTGTACTTCGACGGTCACTGCAGGCGCTTCCACTCCCACACTGGCACGGCTATGAACGATTGCGAGCCCCATAACATCCCTTTGTTATTGATTTAAAAGTATTCATATCGGTATTTATTGAACATTTAATCCATTGAAATGTTATATAGCGTGGTGGGATGGGGTATTTATGTGAAAAAAGAATGACATTTTGCTTGTCATCCAGCAGATTTGTGTGATAACACTAGAGACGCAAACATTTACATAAGACAATACACGATAAAAATAGCTATATATGAAATTTAACGCTCGCATTTACGCTCTGATTAACCTGGTGATCGTAGTCATTATTAAGACTGCGCGGGGGCGAGTGGATAAAAAATAGCCACAAGATTTTAAAAACCCCCGCACTGAAAAGTTCGGGGGTTTTTTCTAGTTTATAGATTTCGTTTTTTATAATTTGAAGCAAGTCGGTTTCACTGACAGACAGGAAGAATGGGAGCACAAGATGTGCAGTCAAAAAGGAAATAGTTACCAAGTAGTTGGTAACACAGGGGGATTACGATGAAAGGCGCAGAATTAGTCGTATCCGCTTTAAAACAACAGGGTATCAAAACCGTTTTTGGTTACCCAGGTGGCGCTATCATGCCAATCTACGACGCACTGTATGATGGTGGCGTAGAACATATTTTATGTCGTCACGAACAAGGCGCCGTCATCGCCGCCATTGGTATGGCGCGAGCAAGCCAAGACGTTGCCGTTTGTATGGCGACTTCAGGCCCTGGCGCAACCAACCTAGTCACAGGCCTAGCCGACGCTTTCATGGATTCAATCCCACTTGTCGCGATCACAGGCCAAGTCGCAAGTTCTCACATCGGTACGGATGCATTCCAAGAGATGGATGTTATTGGAATGTCTCTGTCTTGTACTAAGCACAGCTACCTAGTAACAGATATCAACGATTTAGCACCGACACTTGCAGAAGCATTTGAAGTAGCTAAAGCAGGCCGCCCAGGACCAGTGATTGTCGATATCGCCAAAGATGTACAGCTTGCCGAAGCACCTGTCGAAATTCTTCCTGAATTCATTCCACCAGCCATTCCAGTAGCAAGCCAAGAATCTTTGGCTACCGCTCAGCAAGTGTTGTCTGAAGCGACTCGCCCTGTGCTTTATGTCGGTGGTGGTGTACAACTCGCGAAAGCAACCGACTCTGTTCGTGAGTTCTTACGTTTAAACCCCATGCCTGCCGTCAGCACTTTGAAAGGGTTAGGGACGATTGAACGTCATGATCCTCACTACCTTGGTATGCTAGGTATGCACGGTACTAAAGCCGCAAACTTAGTGGTTCAAGAATGTGACCTTTTGATCGTAGTCGGCGCACGTTTCGACGACCGAGTAACAGGTAAGCTCGATACTTTTGCCCCACACGCTAAAGTTATCCATATTGATATTGATGCGGCAGAATTCAGCAAGCTACGTCATGCTCACGCTCCAATTCGTGGTGACATCAACAAGGTTCTTCCTCAGCTAGAGCTGACACAAGATATCTCTTCGTGGGTTCACCACTCTGAAGGGCTACGCAGCAGCTTTAAGTGGCGCTACGACCATCCAGGCGAACCAATCTTCGCACCACTGCTGCTTAAGCAGTTATCTGACATGATGCCAGAGAGCTCAATCATCTCTACCGATGTTGGCCAGCACCAAATGTGGGCAGCACAGCACATGCAGCCACGCGATCCACAGAACTTCATCACTTCCGCGGGCCTAGGGACTATGGGCTTTGGCTTACCTGCGGCGATGGGTGCAGCAGTTGCAAGGCCAGACGACCAATCTATTCTAGTTTCCGGTGACGGTTCATTCATGATGAACGTTCAAGAGCTTGGCACATTAAAGCGTCGCCAGATCCCAGTAAAAATGGTGCTACTGAATAACTCTCGTCTTGGCATGGTACGTCAATGGCAGTCGCTATTCTTCGACGGCCGCCACAGTGAAACCATCCTTGATGACAACCCTGATTTTGTCATGCTAGCAAAAGCTTTTGATATCCCAGGAAAGACCATTACTCGTAAAGAGGAAGTAGTCCCTGCACTTAAAGAGATGCTAGAAAGCAAAACGGCTTACTTACTGCACATCGTCATTGATGAAGAAGAAAACGTATGGCCACTAGTACCGCCAGGCGCATCGAATAGCGAAATGTTGGAGAACACATAAAATGGAAAGATATTTACTGGATATTAAAGCCGACGACAAACCGGTACTTTTAGAACGTGTTCTTCGTGTTATTCGCCACCGTGGTTTTATTGTTAAGCAAGTTGCGGGAACGCAAAACCACGAAAGCAAAATCGCTAGCGTTGAAATCATTGTCGACAGTGAGCGTCCAATTTCATTCTTAGTTAATCAAATTGAAAAGTTGTGGGACGTACGTACCGTTGATGTGATTACCATCAGCAAAAACGAACTGCCAAACAACAACTTACAACAAAAAATCAGTGCATAAGGAAGGCAAAGATGACAGCTAAAACAGCAGATTATATTTGGTTTAACGGTAAGTTAGTGCCATGGGCTGAAGCCAATGTTCACGTCCTTACTCACGCTATGCACTACGGAACATCAGTATTTGAAGGGGTTCGTTGCTACAACACGCCAAATGGCCCAGTGATTTTCCGTCACCCAGAACACGCTAAACGCCTGAAAGATTCAGCGAAGATTTACCGCTTCCCGATTCCCTATACCGAAGAGGAAATCATGGAAGCAACTCGCGAAACACTTCGTGAAAACAAGCTAGATTCCGCTTACATCCGCCCTCTTGGTTTTGTAGGAAATGTAGGGCTAGGCGTTTGCCCTCCTGAATCCACAGAAATGGACCTGATCATTGCGGCGTTCCCGTGGGGTTCTTACCTAGGTGAAGAAGCGCTAGAAAATGGCGTCGATGCGATGATCTCTAGCTGGAACCGCGCTGCACCTAATACTATCCCTACCGCAGCAAAAGCTGGTGGTAACTACCTATCATCATTACTTGTTGGGGGTGAAGCTCGCCGCCATGGTTACGATGAAGGTATCGCACTGAGTGTAGATGGTTACTTATCTGAAGGGGCTGGCGAAAACATCTTTGTGATTCGTAACGGTATTCTTTCTACACCACCAGCGACCAGCGCAATCTTGCCGGGCATCACTCGCGATTCAATCATGACGCTTGCAAAAGAAATGGGCTACGAGATCCGCGAAGAAAACATCGCACGTGAAGCGCTCTATCTTGCTGACGAAGTATTCATGACAGGTACTGCAGCGGAAATCGTTCCAGTGCGTACCGTCGACAAAATTGAAGTGGGTTGCGGTAAACGTGGCCCGATTACAGAAAAAATTCAAGCTGCTTATTTTGGTTTGTTCAACGGCACCACTGAAGACAAGTGGGGTTGGTTGGATTATGTATACCCAGAAAATGCGCCATCAGCTAAATAAATTTATAAGGATTTAAGCAATGCCTATCTATCGTTCAGCAACGACTACCCACGGACGCAACATGGCTGGTGCCCGCGCATTATGGCGTGCAACTGGTGTAAAAGATGATGACTTCGGTAAACCAATCATCGCGGTTGTAAACTCATTCACTCAATTTGTACCTGGCCACGTTCACCTTAAAGATATGGGTCAATTGGTTGCCGGTGAAATCGAGAAAGCAGGCGGTATCGCGAAAGAATTCAACACCATCGCGGTGGATGATGGTATCGCAATGGGACACGGCGGCATGCTGTACTCACTGCCATCTCGTGAACTGATCGCCGATTCCGTTGAGTACATGGTCAATGCACACTGTGCCGATGCCATGGTATGTATTTCTAACTGTGACAAAATCACCCCGGGAATGATGATGGCAGCTATGCGCCTGAACATCCCTGTGATCTTTGTATCGGGCGGCCCAATGGAAGCGGGTAAAACTAAGCTTTCAGATCAACTTATCAAACTGGATCTGGTTGACGCGATGATCCAAGGTGCCGATCCAACTGTATCTGACGAGCAAAGTGAGCAGATCGAGCGTTCAGCATGTCCAACATGTGGATCATGTTCAGGCATGTTCACGGCTAACTCGATGAACTGCTTAACAGAAGCTCTGGGGTTATCTCAACCAGGTAACGGTTCGATGCTGGCAACGCACGCCGATCGTGAACAGCTATTTATCAATGCAGGTAAACGTGTCGTTGAACTGACGAAACGTTACTACGAGCAAGATGACGAATCAGCACTACCACGTAATATCGCGAACCGCCCTGCTTTTGAAAACGCAATGGCGCTCGATATCGCAATGGGTGGCTCAAGTAATACCGTTCTTCATTTATTAGCAGCGGCTCAAGAAGGTGAGATCGATTTCGATATGAACGACATCGATGAAATGTCTCGCCGCGTACCACACTTATGTAAAGTGGCGCCTTCAACTCAGAAATACCACATGGAAGATGTACACCGCGCTGGTGGTGTAATGGCGATTCTTGGTGAACTTGATCGCGCAGGTCTACTTAACGGTGACACTAGCACAGTGCTTGGCCTATCAATGAAAGAGCAGCTAGCACAATACGACATCATGCAAACCGAAGACGAAGAAGTATTGAAGTTCTTCCGTGCTGGCCCTGCTGGTATCCGTACCACGCAAGCTTTCTCTCAAGACTGCCGCTGGGATCGTTTGGATGACGATCGCAAAGAAGGCTGTATCCGCACCAAAGAAAATGCCTTCAGCCAAGAAGGTGGCTTAGCCGTTCTTTCCGGCAACATTGCCGTTGATGGCTGTATCGTTAAGACCGCTGGTGTAGACGAAGAAAACTTAAAATTCCAAGGTCCTGCCATCGTGTTTGAAAGCCAAGATACAGCTGTAGAAGGCATTCTTGGTGGCAAAGTGAAAGCGGGCGAAGTGGTTGTTATTCGCTACGAAGGCCCTAAAGGTGGCCCAGGCATGCAAGAAATGCTTTACCCAACGACTTACCTAAAATCGATGGGCTTAGGCAAATCGTGTGCACTACTGACTGATGGTCGCTTCTCTGGTGGTACATCAGGCCTTTCAATCGGTCACGCGTCACCTGAAGCCGCAAGTGGCGGTACTATCGGCCTGGTTCAAGATGGCGACATCATCACTATTGATATCCCTAGCCGTTCAATCACATTAGATGTGTCTGAAGAAGAGCTAGCAACTCGTCGCGCTAAGCAAGATGAATTAGGTTGGAAGCCTGCTGACCGTCAACGTGAAGTATCATTCGCACTAAAAGCTTACGCAAGTATGGCGACCAGTGCTGACAAAGGTGCAGTACGTGATAAGTCCAAACTTGAGGACTAATCTATGACCGATTCTTTTCCAACAAAAGAACGGGAACAATCTGGTGCAGACTACCTGCGCCAGATATTACGCGCTCCTGTTTATGAGGTGGCTACGGTCACCCCACTCCAAGCAATGCCTCGCCTAAATGAGCGAGTCGGCAACCAAGTTTTCATCAAACGTGAAGACCGACAACCTGTGCATTCCTTTAAGTTACGTGGCGCCTACAACATGGTGGCTAGCCTCACTGGCGCACAAAAATCTGCAGGAGTCATTGCGGCTTCGGCAGGTAACCATGCTCAAGGGATGGCCCTGTCTGGCTCTAAGCTTGGAATTCAGACCACGATCGTCATGCCGAAAACCACGCCAGATATCAAAGTCGAAGCCGTTCGAGGCTTTGGTGGTAATGTGGTACTGCATGGCAGTAACTTCGATGAAGCCAAAGCGGAAGCAGAACGCCTATCAAACGAGCATGGCTATACGTTTGTACCGCCTTTCGATCATCCACTGGTGATTGCAGGACAAGGCACTATCGGCATGGAAATGCTGCAGCAAAATGGCCACTTAGACTATATCTTCGTACCTGTTGGTGGCGGAGGTTTAGCTGCTGGGGTTGCAGTACTCGTCAAACAGCTCATGCCAGAGATCAAAGTCATTGCCGTAGAACCTGAAGATTCTTCTTGTTTGAAAGCAGCACTGGATGCCGGAGAACCCGTAATCCTTGATCAAGTCAGCATGTTTGCTGACGGTGTGGCGGTTAAACGCATTGGCGAAGAAACCTTCCGCCTTTGCCAAAAATACATTGATGGCCACATTGCGGTTTCAAGTGACGAAATCTGTGCGGCAGTCAAAGATATTTTTGAAGACACCCGAGCGATTGCCGAACCTTCTGGTGCCTTAGCTCTTGCAGGATTGAAGAAGTTCGCCGAGCAAAATCAATTGAAAGATAAACAGTTAGGTACCGTCCTGTCTGGTGCCAACACTAACTTCCACGGTTTACGCTACGTATCTGAACGCTGTGAACTGGGTGAAAAACGTGAAGGCCTGCTCGCGGTTACGATTCCTGAGCGCCAAGGCGCATTCTTTGAGTTCTGTAATCTGATTGGTGGCCGCGCGGTTACCGAGTTTAACTACCGTTATAACGATGACAGTTTGGCGAATATCTTCGTGGGTGTCCGCCTACAAGGTGGTCAAGAAGAGCTAGACAACATCATTCACGATCTCCGTGATGGTGGTTACCCAGTCGTTGATCTCTCTGATGACGAAATGGCAAAACTGCACGTTCGCTACATGATCGGCGGTAAGCCTTCAAAGCCATTAAAAGAACGCTTATACAGCTTTGAGTTTCCGGAGTACCCTGGCGCTTTGGTTAAATTCTTGAGCACACTCGGTACTCACTGGAACATCAGTTTATTCAATTACCGTAACCACGGTGCAGACTACGGTCGCGTATTGTGTGGCTTTGAATTAGACGAGCATGATCTGGCTGAGTTCTCTCGTCACTTACGTGAGTTAGGCTACCAATGTAAGGACGAAACGGATAACCCGTCCTATCAGTTCTTTTTGTCTTAGTCGAACCCATTAAAAAGGCGAGCAAAAGCTCGCCTTTTTGTTCGCTAATATTCCAGCCAGTCCTGATGCAGTTGCTGGCTCGACCCTAAATAATCGACCATCCACTCAATTAACTTATGGTTATCGTCTTTTCGCCACACTAAGCAGCATTGGCTCAATGGTTTATCGTCTGGCAGTATTTTTTCCACCAGCATACCTTCTTCAATCAAAGGCATTGCAATATGTCGAGGCATATAGCCAACGCCTACGCCATTTTTAAGGCATTCAATCGCGCTGTACCAATTGGGTAATAGCAAACGCCTTTGGCTGGCGTAGTGGCCAGTATGACGCTTTGGAAGCACACTTGATGTATCATCCAAGCATATCGCTGGATATTGGCTCACAAACGCTTCTGTTAGATTTTGTTCTCGTACACATGGGTGACTTGGAGACATGACAAATGCCCAATCTAGTCGCCCCATATCCCGAACTTCGAAATCGCCACCAACAGGGATCGCAGACGTCGCCCCAATAACAATGTCCGCTCGGCCCTGAGCTATCGCTTCCCAAGAGCCATTAAACACTTCCATATTGATTTGAAGCTCCGCGAATTCAAACTTCTCATAGAAGGCTTCGATCATAGGTTTCATCTTCTCTAGCTTGACCACATTATCCAGCGTGAGTTTCAAGGTTTTCTGCCAACCATGCGATGCCCTTTTCGTTTGCGCTTTGACTTCTTCCATTTGGCGAAGCAACGCCCTTGCTTCCTCAATAAATAACTCCCCAGCCGGCGTTAACTCAACCTTTCGAGGAAGTCGGCGAAACAGCAGCACATCCAACTCTTGTTCAACTTGTCGAACACCATAGCTGATCGCGGAGGGTACTTTGTGAAGCTGCTCTGCAGCCGCAGTAAAACTGCCTAAACGCGCAACGGTATCGAGCATCTCTAACGAAGATTTAGAAAACATAAGCCTTCAAATTTTTTGATTGATAACCACTAATTTTAACGTTTTATTTTGAATAGATCGAAAAATAGAATGGCGAGGTAAAAATAATGGGGTGTTGAGCACTCTTTGAGCAAACAATTTTTTTGATGATAAATCTAATACTAGACATCATCGACTATCTGGCACTTTTATGAATATTTCAAAATTTCAGCTTATTTACTTAGCAGCTTTGTCTATGCTTGGCTTCATTGCAACAGACATGTACCTGCCAGCATTCAAAATGATGGAAACAGACTTTGCTACAGGCCCTGAGCAAATTGCTCTGTCCTTAACTGTGTTTCTTGTTGGTATGGCCGTAGGCCAGCTTCTATGGGGCTTAGCGAGTGACAAATTCGGACACAGAAATACGCTAGCAGCAGGCTTAGCCATTTTCACACTTGCTTCTTTTGGCTTAGCGTTTAGCACAGAAGTGTGGCAGCTATTGGGACTACGCTTTATCCAAGCGATCGGTGTATGTGCTCCTGCGGTAATTTGGCAAGCAATGGTAATCAAACGTTACCCAGCGCAAGCGAGCCAGCAAATATTCGCCACCATCATGCCACTTGTCGCGCTATCTCCAGCACTCGCACCACAATTAGGTGTGCTACTTGCAGACAACTTAGGCTGGCACAGTATTTTTGTCGCGCTAACTCTATTAGGTACATTACTTATTGCGACCACTCTGGCACAACCAAAAGAACAACCAGAGCAGAAGCAAACCAGCATCAGTAACGACATTAAGGTTTTACTTAAATCGAAGCCTTACTTAGGCAACGTCATCATGTTTGCCAGTGCATCGGCTGCATTTTTCGCTTACCTAACCGGTATGCCTGAGATCATGGCACAACTCGGTTATGAAGCCAAAGACATCGGTTTAAGCTTCATCCCACAAACTATTGCGTTTATGGTGGGTGGCTACCTTGGCAAAGTGGGCGTGAAGAAATTTGGCGATTCTTTAGTTCTCAAACAACTGATTGGCTTGTTTACGGTGGCGACATTACTGATTTTCATCGCCTCTCAGTGGACACTGACATCGATTTGGCCGCTGCTAGCACCATTTTGTTTGATCGCAGTTGCAAACGGTGCCCTTTACCCAATCGTGGTAAACCGAGCTTTATCTAATGCGAAACAAAGCCCAGCAACCGCGGCTGGACTACAAAACAGCTTCCAGATTTGTATCAGTAGTATTGCAAGTGGCTTAGTCGCAAGTATGGCTAGCTTAGCTCTTCCGGTGACAGGTGTTGCTATTGTGATTTGTTTAGCAGGTTTGTGGATTGGCTACATCATCGCCAATCAGAAATTATCGGAGCATTTTACAGCTCCGGATAATTCACGAGTGGTAAGCGAAGAATAAGTAGCCCATGAAGGAGATAGCCTAAGAAGCTGTCTCCTTCTTAACGTTAGGAAGGTGCGAAATATCCTGCTCTAGATGACTCGCATCGTTCATATGTTGATAACTCACCACACGATCTCTGCCCTGCTCTTTCGCTTTGTACAACGCTTTGTCCGCGTGCTTCACCACAGATTCTGCATCCAAAGCGTTACTCGGATAAGTGGCAATACCAATCGAAACGGTAAGTTGCCCTAACGATAAGCCTTTTAGTTCTAAGTGCATATCTCGCACAGAGCGGCAAATCTTCTCAGCAAACTCATTCGCCCGCGCATTCGTGTAATTCGGCAAGAGGATCGCCAATTCTTCACCGCCTAGGCGACAAACCACTTCCTCTTCAATCACGGAATGCTTAAGTAACAAGCTGATTTCTTTCAATACATAATCACCAGCATCATGACCGAAATTGTCATTAAAACGCTTGAAATGATCAAGATCGAGCATCAATAACGACAACTCTTGATTGTCTCTATCGCTCTTCAAAATCAGCTCATCCATACTTTGTTCAAAAAAGCGACGATTGAATAACCCGGTCAGTGGATCGCTTAGCGCTTGTGAGCGAAGTTTTTCTTGGAGGCTTAAGTTAGCCAGCGCTAAACCTAAGTGCTCGGCAACACTAAATGCTAATTGGTAAGTCACATCATTAACTTTGACATCACCACTACCAAAATAAAGGTGCAGCATGCCAATGGTATTTCCATGCGCGGTCAGAGGTATACACAAGGTCTGATTTTGCTCGACACCAGACATGTGTTCACAAGACAAGTTATGGTATTCATCATTAGATAAATGAGCGCCGCCTTTTCTTAAGGCCCAACATTCCTCAGGGCTAAAGCTGCGGCTTCCAGGCCAAGAGCGCCCCCACTCCAGCTGCAAGTTCAGTAAATTACGCGATGAACGCATCAAAGAAACGCTACCATTCACATCACCTAGAATACGCGGAATAATATCGGAGACGACTTTCTGCGCTTCCATTAAGTTATTACAGGCTGCAAGCATGTTCGCCAAGCGGTGCAATAACTCAATTTCAATGGTGCGCTGGTGGATTCTCTGATCTTGTTTAGACTTCTCTTGATTAACACTGGTTAATATCACGCGATGACTCATCACTGACGTTCCGATCAATACACTGATACTTAAGAATGTCATTACCCCTAGAATCGTCATCAAATGAGTCGTCATACTTTTTAAAGAATGCATCGGAACCGATAAGGTGATGATGTAATCTCGGCCATCTACAAAGACTTTCTCGGCATAATAAAAGAGATAAACTGAGAGCACGCTACTAAAACGTACATCGCTGCCAAACCCGTTGCTATAGGCAAGTTCAAATTCAGGCCTATCACCATGGTTTTCGACCGTGCTTAAAGCGCGATCCGAAAGAGAAGTATCGCCAACCACAATACCATTAACATCAATAACGGTAATACGAGTACTAGCACTGGCTTGGGTAAGCTCACCGATGTAGTCATCGATGAGTTTTGATGAAGAGAAATCTGGAGAGTCTTCTTCTATCTCATAAATAACATCAGACAGAATAGAGCGACTGGTTTCCAATACCGACTGGTGAGCTAGCCTCTCTAACGTAATGTAGAAAAAGTAAATCCCGATAAACATCGATATCGATAAGGTGACAATAGGTAGCAGTTGCCATTTACGATCAATAATTTTAGACACGTTACCTCCTTGTGATCACGCTTAAATTAAACAAAACATAAGACGGTAACTATAACAAAAAAACCACGAACTAGGTCCGTGGTTTTTAGATATTTATCAATTAGGGGTAGTTATTTTTTTGTTGGGCGCTGCCAATTCGTGATTTTTCGCTCTTTTGCACGGCTAATCACAAGTTCATTTTGCTCTACATCACGAGTTACTGTCGAGCCCGCCCCAACGGTTGCACCATCAGCAATGGTTACTGGTGCTATCAATTGGCTGTCAGAACCAACAAACACATCATCACCGATGACAGTCTTGAATTTGTTAGCCCCATCATAATTACAAGTGATCACACCGGCACCAACATTTACCCGTTGGCCAATTTCAGCATCGCCTAAATAAGTAAGGTGATTAGCCTTAGAACCTTCGCCTAAAAGAGTGTTCTTCACTTCAACAAAGTTACCTACGTGCGAGTCGTTACGCATATCAGCACCAGGGCGTAAGCGAGTAAACGGACCAACTGTACAATCTTCACCGACTGTCGCACCTTCGATTACGCTGTATGGGCGAATGATTGTGTTGTCATCAACCTCACAGTCTTTTAGTACACAGCCTGTACCGATCACGACGTTATCACCAATACTTACACTGCCTTCAATGATCACGTTGGTATCGATTTCTACATCCATACCACACTGTAATTCACCACGTAGGTCAAAGCGGCTCGGGTCGCGTAGCATCACGCCTTGTTTCAGTAACTTGTCGGCTTGTTCTGCTTGATAAGCACGTTCTAAACGAGCAAGTTGAGAGCGATCATTCACGCCTTCAACTTCGATTGGGCTAACAGGGTGAACCGCTTCAACCGCACGACCTTCGCTGTGAGCTGCTGCTATCACGTCAGTTAGGTAATACTCACCTTGAGCATTATCGTTATTCAAACCAGATAACCAGCGCTTCAAGTCACCGCCTGTCGCTACCATCACACCAGTATTGATTTCTTTGATTTGCTTTTGCTCTTCAGTCGCATCTTTTTGCTCAACAATCGCGACTACTGGGCCATTTTTGCGGATAATACGTCCATAACCCATAGGGTTATCAAGCACAACAGTTAATAATGCAATACCGCCGGTTGGCTGTGCTTCTAATAGGTTTTCAATAGTTTCTGCAGAGATGAGTGGCACGTCACCATACAACACTAAGACTTTTTCATCATCTTGATAGTGCATCGATGCCTGATCCACCGCATGGCCAGTTCCGAGTTGCTCCGCTTGTAGCGCCCAGTTCACTTGCTCTTCAGCAAGTGTCGCTTTCATTTGATCACCACCATGGCCGTATACCAAATGAATATTTTGAGCACCAAGGCCGTTACATGTATCAATAACATGTTTCACCATTGGCTTACCTGCCAATGTATGAAGTACTTTCGGCATGTTGGAGTACATGCGAGTTCCCTTACCCGCAGCGAGGATCACAGCGCTAAACTTCATTAAAAAACCTATTTGACGTTATCTTAATTAAGCTGACATTCTAACCTTTTTTACTAGTTTATTTAAATTGGCTTATAAGTTGTGAGTATCAAAAACGCAAAAAGGCGACCCTTAGGTCGCCTTTATCTCAACATCATGAATCTTAAAACAAATTAACGACGTTGTTTTGTCAGCTCGATAACTCGTAACTGAGCAATGGCTTTAGCCAGTTCACCGGCCGCTTGTGCGAAGTCCATGTCGCCATGCTGATTTTGGATATTCTCCACAGCCTTGCGCTTAGCTTCTTCTGCCTTTGCTGCGTCTAGTTCTTCACCACGAATAGCTGTATCAGCCAGTACAGTCGCTGTACCAGGCTGAACTTCTACCATACCACCAGAAACATAAATAATTTCTTCGTGGCCGTGCTGTTTCACAATACGCACCATACCAGGCTTGATAGCGGTCAGCAGCGGTGTGTGGCCATGGAAAATACCAAGCTCACCTTCGCTACCGGTCACCTGAAACGTTTCAACAAGGCCAGAAAACAGTTGTTTCTCAGCGCTTACAACGTCAAGGTGAAAGGTTATTGCTGCCATATCGCCTCCTAGTTAGCCTTATAGCTTCTTAGCATTCTCAATAGCTTCGTCGATAGTACCGCAGTACATGAACGCTTGCTCTGGAATGTCATCGTATTCACCAGATAGTAGACCTTGGAAGCCACGTAGAGTCTCTTTAAGAGGTACGTAAACACCTGGGTCACCTGTAAATACTTCCGCTACGTGGTAAGGCTGAGTAAGGAACTTCTCAATCTTACGAGCACGAGATACTACTTGCTTATCTTCTTCAGATAGCTCGTCCATACCTAGGATAGCAATGATATCTTTCAGCTCTTTATAGCGCTGAAGAGTAGACTGAACGCCACGAGCAATGTCGTAGTGTTCTTGTCCAACTACCAATGGGTCTAGTTGACGAGAAGTAGAATCTAGCGGGTCGATCGCTGGGTATAGACCCATTGCTGCGATGTTACGGTTAAGTACAACCGTTGCATCTAAGTGCGCGAACGTTGTTGCTGGAGACGGGTCAGTCAAGTCATCCGCAGGTACGTATACCGCCTGTACAGACGTGATAGAACCTTGCTTAGTTGACGTGATACGTTCTTGAAGAACACCCATTTCCTCAGCTAGTGTAGGTTGGTAACCTACCGCTGAAGGCATACGACCTAGAAGTGCTGATACTTCAGTACCTGCTAGTGTGTAACGGTAGATGTTATCTACGAATAGTAGAACGTCACGACCTTCGTCACGGAAACGCTCTGCCATCGTTAGACCAGTCAGTGCAACACGTAGACGGTTACCTGGTGGCTCGTTCATCTGACCGTAAACCATCGCTACTTTTGATTCTTCAGGGTTTTCAACGTTTACAACGCCAGCTTCCTGCATTTCAAAGTAGAAATCGTTACCTTCACGAGTACGCTCACCTACACCTGCGAATACAGATAGGCCTGAGTGTTGTAGTGCGATGTTGTTGATAAGTTCCATCATGTTAACGGTCTTACCTACACCTGCACCACCGAATAGACCGATTTTACCACCCTTAGCGAATGGACAAACCAAGTCGATTACTTTTACACCAGTCTCTAGAAGAGCTGTCTCATTTGACTGTTCTTCGTAGCTTGGAGCTTCGCGGTGAATCGCGTAGTGCTCTTCTGCACCGATATCACCACACTCATCAATCGCGTCACCTAGAACGTTCATGATACGACCTAGGGTCTTAGTACCTACTGGTACTGAGATTGGAGCGCCAGTATTTTCTACTGTCAAACCACGACGTAAACCATCAGAGCTACCCATTACGATTGCGCGAACTACGCCACCGCCAAGTTGTTGCTGAACTTCAAGAACTAGACGCTCTTTCACTTCATTAACATTCAGAGCATCGTATACACGAGGTACTTCGCCCTGTGGGAACTCTACGTCGACTACCGCACCGATGATCTGTACGATCTTACCTGTAGCCATCGTTAATCCTCTAACTATTTAGTTTTACCTAAGCTTAAACCGCAGCTGCGCCTGAAACGATTTCAGAAAGTTCTTGTGTAATAGCCGCTTGACGCGCCTTGTTGTACACAAGTTCTAAATCATCAATCAGGTCGCTAGCGTTATCTGTTGCAGCTTTCATTGCAATCATTCGAGCCGCTTGCTCACAAGCAAGGTTCTCTACCACACCTTGGTACACTTGAGATTCGACATAACGAACTAAAAGTGTATCTAGTAATGGTTTTGGCTCAGGCTCATAAATGTAGTCCCAAGCATGATCGCGCTGCATGTCTTCGCTATCCGATTTAGGCAAAGGAAGTAATTGATCGATCGTTGGTTCTTGAACCATAGTGTTTTCAAACTTGTTGAACACTACGAACAGGCGATCTAATTCACCTTCATCATATTTCTTCAGCATCACGCTTACAGAACCGATCAAGTCTTCAAGGGCTGGGCTATCGCCTAGGCCAGAAACTTGAGCCGCTACTTTAGCGCCGCTGTTATTGAAAAATGCTGTTGCTTTAGAACCTACAATAGCAAGCTCTACATCAGCACCTTTCTCAGACCAATCTTTCATGTCTAGCATAGCTTTCTTGAACAAGTTAATGTTCAAACCACCACATAGACCGCGGTCTGTAGAAACGATGATGTAACCAACACGTTTGGCTTCACGTTCCTCAAGATAAGGATGCTTATACTCAAGGCTACCGTTCGCCAAATGACCGATCACTTTACGCATTGTTTCTGCATATGGACGAGTAGCTTCCATTGCGTCTTGAGAACGACGCATTTTTGAAGCTGCTACCATTTCCATTGCTTTCGTAATCTTCTGTGTGCTTTTAACACTACCGATTTTATTACGTATCTCTTTTGCGCCGGCCATCGTTACTCTCCGTTAATGGTATGAGGTGACCCTAAGGCCACCCACCAATTACCAGGTCTGGGTTGCTTTGAAATCGTCAACAAGCTTCTTCAGCTCAGCTTCGATTTCGTTGTTGTAAGCACCCGTTTTGTCGATCTGTGTTGCTAGATCGGCATATTGACCGCGAGCATACGACAGTAATGCAGCTTCAAAGTCTAGAAGCTTAGAAAGCTCTACGTCTTGAAGGTAACCACGCTCTGCAGCGAAGATTACTAGTGCTTGGTCAAATACAGACATAGGAGCGTACTGCTTCTGCTTCATTAGTTCTGTAACTTTTTGACCGTGGTCTAACTGCTTCTTAGTCGCTTCATCAAGATCCGAAGAGAACTGAGCAAACGCTGCAAGTTCACGGTATTGAGCTAGTGCTGTACGGATACCGCCAGATAGCTTCTTGATGATTTTAGTCTGCGCTGAACCACCTACACGAGATACTGAGATACCAGGGTCAACCGCTGGACGTACGCCAGAGTTGAATAGCTCAGTTTGTAGGAAGATCTGACCATCAGTAATCGAGATTACGTTCGTCGGTACGAATGCAGATACGTCACCAGCTTGCGTTTCAATGATTGGAAGAGCAGTTAAAGAACCAGTCTTACCTTTCACTTCACCGTTAGTGAATTTTTCTACGTATACTTCGCTTACACGAGCAGCACGCTCTAGAAGACGAGAGTGAAGGTAGAAAACATCACCAGGGAATGCTTCACGACCTGGTGGACGCTTAAGTAGTAGTGAGATTTGACGGTAAGCAACCGCTTGTTTAGATAGATCATCATAAACAATCAGTGCGTCTTCGCCGCGATCACGGAAGTATTCACCCATCGCACAACCTGCGTACGGCGCTAGGTATTGTAGCGCTGCAGATTCAGAAGCAGATGCAACAACAACGATAGTGTTAGCTAGCGCGCCGTGCTCTTCTAATTTGCGAACTACGTTAGCAATTGTCGATGCTTTTTGACCGATAGCTACGTAGATAGAGAAAATACCTGAATCTTTTTGGTTAATAATCGAGTCGATCGCCATTGCTGTTTTACCAGTCTGACGGTCACCGATTACTAGTTCACGTTGACCACGACCGATAGGGATCATTGAGTCAACTGACTTGTAACCAGTTTGTACTGGCTGATCAACCGATTTACGATCGATTACACCAGGTGCGATTACTTCTACAGGTGAAGTTAGTTTAGCTTCAATAGGACCTTTGCCATCAATAGGCTCACCTAGTGTGTTTACAACACGACCAAGTAGTTCAGGACCAACTGGTACTTCAAGAATACGACCAGTAGCTGTAACTTTCATGCCTTCCTGAAGGTCAGCATATGGGCCCATTACAACTGCACCAACCGAATCACGGTTCAAGTTTAGTGCTAGCGCGTAACGGCCACCCGGTAATTCAATCATTTCACCTTGCATCACGTCCGCTAGGCCGTGAATGCTAAGAATACCATCGCTTACCGATACGATAGTACCTTCGTTGCGAGCTTCACTAACAACGTCGAAAGATTCGATACGTTGTTTAATTAGATCGCTAATTTCCGTGGAATTAAGTTGCATGCTCCAATCCCCATTAAGACTGCAATGCATCGCTCAGGCGATCCAAACGACCGCGAGCTGAGTTATCGATGACTAGGTCTCCGGCTCGAATAATAACCCCACTAAGTAGGGTCTCATCTATACTGCAATTCAGCTGAACTTTGCGCTTAAGACGCAGCTCCAGTTTGCTGATCAAGTCTGCTTGCTGTTCTTCAGTAAGCTCAACTGCTGAAATAACATCAACATCGGCTTTCTTCTCGTGCTCTTTTTTAAGCACGATGAACTCTTCACAAACATCTGGAAGGGCCTTTAAACGGCCATTCTCTGCCATCACCTTAATAAGGTTTTGGCCGAATTCATCAAACTGTTCGCCACAAATTGCAATGAATACTTCTGACAGCTTACTTGCAGTTGTTGAACTGTTTAGTAAATCAGCAATATCATCGTTTTTCGCGACTTCGGCAGCAAAAGCAAGCATTTGACCCCATTGGTCTAGCTCACCCTTTTCTACCGCAAAGTCAAACGCTGCTTTAGCATAGGGGCGTGCGATTGTAGTCAAATCCGACATGTCCAGCCCCTTGCTCTAAAGTTTTGCAGTAATGTTGTCAAGAACATCTTTGTGCACATCTTTATCGATTGTGCGCTCAAGGATTTTCTCAGCACCAGCTATAGCCAGATTTGCAACTTGTTTGCGCAGATCATCGCGGGCACGTTTACGTTCTGCTTCAAGTTCAGCTTCCGCTTGAGCAAGGATTTTCTGGCGTTCTGCCTGAGCTTCCTCACGTGCTTCGTCTAGAATTTGAGCTTTACGTTTATTCGCCTGGTCGATAACCTCAGTTGCAGTGCGCTTCGCTTCTTTCAATTGATCAGAAGCGCTAGCTTGTGCTAGATCCAAGTCTTTAGCAGCGCGTTCAGCGGCTACAAGACCGTCAGCAATTTTCTTCTGACGCTCTTCAATTGCTTGCAAGATTGGTGGCCATACATATTTCATGCAGAACCAAACAAACATTGAAAAAGCAATTGCTTGACCTAGCAGAGTTGCGTTCATATTCACAACAGCTACCCCTCGTTAAGAATCAACTACAAAAATTTAATTAACGGTAATCGTTAATTAGCCTGCTAGTTGACCAACAAATGGGTTAGCAAACGTGAATAGTAGTGCGATTACGATACCGATCATTGGAACAGCATCCAGTAGACCAGCGATGATGAACATCTTAACTTGTAGCATAGGAGCCATTTCAGGTTGACGCGCAGCGCCTTCTAGGAATTTACCACCAAGAATAGCAAAACCAATTGCAGTACCTACGGCACAAAGACCAACAATAATAGCAACAGCGATTGCTGAAAAACTTAGTACAGTTTCCATTTACGTTCTCCGATTAACATTAATAGTTAGAATAAAAGCTTAAAAATTTTTTAGTGATCACTATCTTCGTGAGCCATTGATAAGTAAACGATTGTTAACATCATGAAAACGAACGCTTGAATCAAAATAACCAAGATGTGGAAGATAGCCCAAGGTAGTGCACCTACCCATTGCAAGTACCACGGTAGCATTGCTGCAATAAGAATAAACACCACCTCACCAGCAAACATATTACCAAACAAACGCATGCCTAGAGATAATGGTTTCGCTAATAGCGAGATTACTTCTAGAACCAAGTTGAATGGAATCATGATTGGGTGATTAAATGGGTGAAGTGCCAATTCCTTAGCAAACCCGCCAAGCCCTTTTACTTTGATGCTGTAGTAGATCATCAATGCAAAAACGCCCAAAGCCATAGCCATTGTTATATTTGCATCAGCAGTAGGAACCACCTTAAGGTAAGGGATACCTAACCAATGCTCTGCAGGATATGGTAAGAAATCGATAGGCACTAAGTCCATCAAGTTCATTAAAATAATCCAGCAGAATATAGTCAGTGCTAGAGGAGCGATCAGAGGATTGCGCCCATGGAAAGTTTCTTTAACGTTGTCGCCAACGAATTCCACTACCATTTCTACAAAACACTGAAGCTTTCCTGGTACACCTACTGTTGCTTTCTTAGCGACTGAACGGAAAATCCAAAGGAATAACATCCCTGTCAACACAGAAAAAAACAGACTGTCTATATGTACGTTCCAGAAACTTGTCTCCTCTACTAAACCAAACTTAGCTAAAGAGAGGTGTTGTAGATGGTGCTCAATGTATCCGGATGCTGTTGGCGCAGCCATAACTCATCCTATTTTTTATTGTTAATGAAAAGCACTGGCGCAAAGATATTAATACCTAGAACCAGTAAATAGGTCAGTTTGAGGGGAACAAGTTCCACCTGCATATACATGTAGACAATAGAAAATAGTAAAACCGTGATAAGGATTTTTAATGCTTCACCTGCGTAGAACGATGCCGCAACCAATTTGGTCGCTCGTGCTCCGCAGAAGATAAATGCACAAAAACAAAATACTGCATTGGAAATGACAAAAATACCGCCACCCACCAGTGAAGCAAAACCCCAATCATGATTAACAGTAATACCCAATCCTACTGCCAATAAAATAACCGCGCTAAACTCGATCAATAACATTTGCTTTGCAAGCACTCGTCCTGGTCTTGCTAACGCCGCCATCATGTATTCGTACCTCTAGTAGTACCCACAATGCACCGATATGAATCCGTGCTGGGAAATTGGCGAAAATTATACGGTGAGTCGAACTGATTGCAATCTAAACGCAGCAAAAAGTTACAGTTTTGTTTACAAACCGACAACTTTCGAACAAAAATTAATTAATTACATAATTGACTTAAATCAATTATCTCATTTAGCTCTCTAGCTTGGCAATAAGTTGCTCTAATTTGTGAGGCTCATCAAGACTAATTGTGATTTTTGATTTTCCACTAGCAGAACGAACAATAGATACCTTGCCTTGTATTATTTCACTTAATCTTTGTGACATATCTATTACTTCTGCGTCTTGAGGAGCACTTTCTTGTTCAACTTGCGGTGTTAAACATTTTTTAACTAATTGTTCTGTTTGTCGTACGGTCAATTGCTTATTCGCAACCGTTTGGGCAACCTCTGCTTGTTGCTCACCTTCAAGGCTTAATAGTGCTCGTGCGTGGCCCATTTCTAACTGTTTCGTCACCACTAACGCTTTAACTGAATCGTCCAACTGGTTTAAGCGCAGCAAGTTACTCACTGTAGTACGGGATTTACCAATCACTTCCGCGACTTTCTGATGCGTCAGCTCAAATTCATTTTGCAAACGCTCAAGAGCTTGCGCTTCTTCGATGACGTTTAAATCTTCACGTTGAATGTTTTCAATCAAAGCCATCGCAATTGCAGCGCGATCTTGCACTTTCTTGATCAAACAAGGCACTTGTTTTAAACCAGCTTGACGAGCTGCACGCCAACGACGTTCGCCAGCAATGATTTCAAAGTGATCTTGACCAATAGGGCGAACCACGATTGGTTGAATAATACCTTGTGATTGAATAGACGCTGCCAACTCTTCTAACGCTTCAGGTGCCATATCTTTACGTGGCTGATAAACACCAGGCTTTAAGTTAGAGACTGATAATTCAACCAATTCGCCTTCGGCAGATAATGCTTGGCTATGAGTAGCGACTTGCTGTTTTTCACGAGCTAATGAACTAGTTGCCAATAAGGCATCTAGCCCCTTTCCTAAACCACGCTTAGACATGAGAGCGAATCCTTCGGTTGGAGTTGTTTGTTATACAGGGACTTCTTCGCGACGCAACATTTCTCCAGCTAGCGCTAAGTAGGCTTTGGCACCGGCAGAATATTTGTCGTAGTACATTGCTGGCTTGCCATGACTTGGCGCTTCAGCTAAACGTACATTTCTTGGTATGACAGTTCGGTAAACTTTGCTACCAAAATGTTTTTTCAGTTGATCAGACACTTCATTCGACAAGCGATTACGTGGATCGTACATAGTACGCAGCAAACCTTCTATTTTAAGGTTTTCATTCACCACTGCCGCCAGCTTGCTAATGGTATCCATCAGTGCGGTCAAACCTTCTAACGCAAAATATTCACACTGCATTGGCACTAACACTGAGTCAGCCGCAGCCATAGCGTTGATTGTAAGAAGGTTTAGAGAAGGAGGACAATCGATAAAGATGAAATCATAGTTATCGCGGACTCCTGCCAAGGCATTTTTCAAACGCACTTCACGGGCAAACACTTCCATTAACTTGATTTCAGCCGCAGTGACATCACCATTGGCTGCGATTAAATCATAGTTTCCAGAAGTGCGGCGACACACCACTTCATCAAAGTGAGTATCTTCGACCAATAAATCGTAAGCGGTCGCTTCCACTTGGTATTTATCAACACCACTTGCCATGGTGGCATTACCTTGTGGGTCTAAATCAACAACTAAGACTTTACGCTTTGTCGCGGCCATTGAAGCTGCGAGGTTAATACAAGTTGTTGTTTTTCCTACGCCACCTTTCTGGTTGGCAATTGCTACGATTCTACCCACGATGGCCTCGCTGTTTATCCCTTACGCGATAAAGTTACTAGATGTCGCTCACCTTCGAGCTCAGGAACGACCAAAGTTTTAATATCAGTCACTGAACACCATTCCGGCAGCTGATCAATTTCATCTCTTGGATGTTGTCCTTTCAGAGCCAAAAATACACCGGATTGCGCTTTAGGTAAATGATGACACCATTCCACCATGTCTGTCATTGAAGCAAATGCACGACTTAGAACACCATCAAATTTTTCTTCAGGTTGGAACTCTTCAACGCGACTTTGAATAGGTGTCACATTCTGTAGGCCTAACTCATGCACGACTTGCTTAATAAAACGAATACGCTTACCTAAGCTGTCCAACAAAAAGAATTCGCAATCTGGGTTCATGATCGACAGTGGAATTCCTGGCAGCCCAGGACCTGTGCCCACATCAATAAAGCGCTGCCCTTGTAAGTGAGTGCTAACAATAACACTATCTAAGATATGTTTAACTAACATATCCATAGGATCGCGAACTGACGTTAAATTGTAGGCTTTATTCCATTTGTTTAGCATTTCTACATAACCGACAAGCTGCTCGCGCTGCTTATCCGTTACTTGTAAATCTGTTTGGCTTAATAATTGATCTAATTTTTCTCGTAATGCGCTCATTATGCTTCATCACCTTTTTTCAGTAAGCCTTGTTTCTTTAGGTACACCAACAAGATAGAAATCGCCGCTGGCGTAATACCAGAAATACGCGATGCAATACCAATTGATTCTGGTTTGGCAGTCGACAGCTTTACGACCACTTCGTTGGATAAACCTTTTACTTGGCTGTAATCCAAATCAATCGGTAACTTGGTATTCTCATGACGCAGAGATTTTTCAATCTCATCCTGCTGACGCTGGATATAACCTTCGTACTTCACTTGGATCTCAACTTGCTCGGCCGCCTGTTGATCATCGAGCGCAGGCGCAAAACGATCCAACTCGGTAAGCTGTGAATAAGTCATTTCAGGGCGACGCAAAAGATCTTCACCGCTCGCTTCACGCGACATCGGTGTTTTCAAAATAGAATTCAGCGCTTCAACACCTTCAGACTTAGGGTTAATCCAAGTGTCTTTCAAGCGTTGGCGTTCTTTATCCATGTTTTCAACTTTTTCGTTGAAACGAGCCCAGCGAGCGTCATCCACTAAACCAAGTTCACGCGCCTTTTCAGTCAAGCGTAAATCAGCGTTATCTTCGCGAAGCAGCAAACGATATTCAGCGCGTGAAGTGAACATACGGTAAGGTTCTTTGGTGCCCATCGTCGACAAATCGTCAATCAACACTCCCATGTAGGCTTGGTCGCGACGTGGGTTCCAACCATCTTTACCCTGAGTAAATAAGCTTGCGTTCAAGCCAGCCATCAAGCCTTGCGCGGCAGCTTCTTCGTAACCCGTGGTTCCGTTGATCTGACCTGCAAAGAATAAACCTTTGATAAATTTGGTTTCATAAGTTTGCTTCAAATCACGAGGATCAAAGAAATCATACTCAATCGCATAACCAGGGCGAGCAATATGCGCATTCTCGAAACCTTTCATTGAACGCACAATTTGAACTTGCACATCAAATGGCAAGCTAGTGGAAATACCGTTCGGGTATAACTCATGAGTGGTTAAGCCTTCAGGTTCAATGAAGATTTGATGGCTATTCTTATCCGCGAAACGCATGACCTTGTCTTCAATAGACGGACAGTAACGTGGGCCAATACCTTCAATCACACCTGCATACATAGGGCTACGATCTAAGTTGGCACGGATCACGTCATGAGTTTGCTCATTAGTGTGCGTGATGTAGCAAGGAATTTGTTTCGGCTGCTGGCTGCGGTTTCCCATGAATGAAAACACTGGCGTTGGGTTATCACCGTGTTGTACTTCTAACTCAGAGAAATCGACACTACGCGCATCGATACGTGGCGGAGTGCCTGTTTTTAAGCGATCGACTCTGAAGGGAAGATCGCGCAGTCGGTTTGCTAGCGCGATCGACGGTGGATCGCCCGCTCGGCCACCCGATGAACTTTCCATTCCGATATGGATCTTGCCACCAAGGAAAGTCCCGACCGTTAACACTACCGCTTGTGCATAGAATTTTAAGCCCATCTGAGTGACAACACCCAGTACTTGATCTTGTTCTACGATCAAGTCATCTACCGACTGCTGGAACAAGGTTAAATTTGGAGTATTTTCTAATGCACTACGAACGTACGCCTTGTACAAAGCACGGTCAGCTTGAGCGCGAGTCGCTCTTACGGCTGGACCTTTAGACGCGTTTAATGTTCTGAATTGAATACCTGCATGATCAATCGCTTGCGCCATTAAACCACCCATTGCATCGACTTCTTTGACCAAGTGGCCCTTACCGATCCCGCCAATCGCCGGGTTGCAAGACATTTGACCTAATGTGTCAATGTTGTGCGTCAGCAACAGAGTTTTTTGCCCAGTTCGGGCTGATGCGAGTGCGGCTTCCGTTCCTGCATGGCCGCCACCAACAACAATGACGTCAAATTTTTCGTGATAAAGCATGACCGACCTCAGGTATTCAAACGAGTTATGGACAAAATAAAAGGAGCGATATTCTACCTGTTTTCCTAGCTTGAGAAAACGTTTTTGAATTTTTTAAACAAGTCTATTTTTAATTAATATAGAGATGATCTTTAAGGAGATCTTTTATTGGATCTATTATTAGGATCGAGCACTTCTGTGGATAACTCGAAAATGATCAACAAGATCATGGATCTTTTTTGGATCATATCGTGTGATCTAGTTTGGATCATGATGAGGATTGGCTGGGATCAAAATGGCTAGTTATGCACAGAGGATAAATGGACCTAAAGTTATTATTTGGATAACTATAGGTTTATCACTGGGTTTATGTCTACTTATCAACAACCACTCTGAGTGTTTTTTGAACAAACAGTGTTCGAGATAGTGAATTTAGTTATTCACACTCAAAGTGAAGACGTAAAAAAGGCGGCTAAAAAGCCGCCAAGTTAACTGAGTTTTCACTAGAAACTAGAGATATTTTGCTGTAACCACTGCTCTGCAGCGTCTTCTGGGACTGGGTTTTCCAGTATATCGATGGTAAAACAAGCACTTATTGGTGTTGCTCCAAGTTCTGTGAGTAACTTGAACGCCTCTTTTCCTGCCGAGCAGAAAGTGTCGTAACTAGAATCTCCAATTGCAACCACCGCGTATTTCAGCTGGTTAAGAGTAGGGGGTTGGGCTTTTAATGACTCGATAAAAGGTTGGATGTTATCTGGGAATTCGCCAGCGCCGTGAGTCGATGTGACGATCAACCAAGTACCACTGGTCGGGATCTCTGATAAATCCGGCTGGTTGTGAATGTTCGTTTGGTGGTTATGCGCTTCCAGTAGATCACTGAGGTGATCCCCGACGTATTCTGAGCCACCTAGAGTGCTGCCAGTAATGATTTGAATCATAGGTACATTCCTTTGAGAGCGCCTAATGGTAGCACTAGGCGAAAGTGTGAATCTATTTACCAATACAGAAAGATGAGAAAATACGGCCTAATAAATCATCAGAGCTGAATTCACCTGTGATTTCATTCAGGTGTTGCTGAGTGATACGCAGCTCTTCAGCCAATATTTCACCGGCCATGTAGCCTTCAAGCTGTTGCTGGCCAATGTCTAAGTGTTCAGAAGCGCGTTCCAGTGCATCAAGGTGACGGCGGCGAGCCATAAAGCCACCTTCATGACCACCCGCAAAGCCCATGCACTCTTTTAGATGGTTTCTCAATGAATCAACGCCTTGGCCCGTTTTTGCAGATAGGCGAATCAGTGTTGGATCGTTAACATGACAAATACCAAGATCTTCATTGGTTTGATCGGCTTTGTTACGAATGACCGTCATCCCAATATTGTCTGGCAAACGATCAACGAAATCAGGCCAAATATCTTGTGGGTTAGTGGCATCTGTCGTGGTGCCATCGACCATAAAGAGGACTCGGTCTGCCTGCGAGATTTCTTCCCACGCACGCTCGATACCGATTTTTTCGACTTCATCAGATGCGTCACGTAATCCTGCGGTATCAATGATGTGTAGCGGCATTCCATCAATGTGGATGTGTTCGCGCAGAACATCACGAGTGGTACCAGCAATATCCGTTACAATGGCGGACTCTTTACCAGATAGCGCGTTGAGTAGGCTTGATTTACCCGCATTAGGGCGACCTGCAATCACGACTTTCATGCCTTCACGCATGATGGCGCCTTGATTCGCCTCTTTACGCACTTCATTTAGGTTGTCGATGATAGCTTGTAAGTCTGCACTGACTTTACCATCCGCTAAGAAGTCGATTTCTTCTTCTGGGAAGTCGATCGCTGCTTCCACATAAATGCGCAAATGTATCAGGGATTCCACTAAGGTATTGATGCGCTTTGAGAACTCACCCTGAAGCGATTGTAAGGCTGACTTTGCGGCTTCTTCAGAGCTCGCATCGATTAAGTCAGCAATCGCTTCGGCTTGGGTTAAGTCCATCTTATCGTTGAGGAATGCGCGTTCTGAAAATTCACCAGGACGAGCGGCACGCACGCCTGAAATGGTCAGAATACGTTTGATCAGCATGTCCATTACCACAGGGCCGCCATGGCCTTGCAGTTCTAATACATCCTCACCAGTAAACGAGTGTGGATTTGGGAAGTAGAGGGCGATGCCCTGATCCAGCTCACTGCCATCTTGAGTTTTAAAAGCTAGGTACTCGGCGTAGCGAGGTTTAAGCGCTTTACCTGTCACTTCAAGAGCGACTTGGGCTGCCTTCGGGCCGGAAACGCGAATAATGCCGACACCGCCACGTCCTGGTGCCGTTGCTTGAGCAACAATAGTATCTGTAGTCATAACTGTGCCTATTGAGCATTGACGCAGAAGTCGTGCGTCAACGAATAATGAATTAGCTGAATTGTAATCAGCTCAAAACAAAAAGGCGACCTTTTGGCCGCCTTTCTTTATGTCTTTCTTAACTTACACATTACTTAGAATGTAAGCCTTTCTTTTCCAACTGTTTGTAAATTAGTGTTTGTTGGATAAGCGTTACTACGTTCGATACTAGCCAGTAAAGAACCAGGCCTGATGGGAAGAACAGGAAGAAGAACGTAAACATAACCGGCATAAAGGTCATGATCTTCTGCTGCATTGGATCCGTTACAGTTGTCGGGCTCATCTTCTGAATTAGGAACATTGAAGCACCCATTAGAAGTGGCAAGATGTAGTAAGGGTCTTGTGCTGAAAGGTCAGTAATCCAACCGAAGAACGGTGAGTGACGCAGTTCAACAGACTCCATTAGTGCCCAGTACAGAGAAATGAAGATTGGCATCTGTAGAAGGATAGGTAAACAGCCGCCCAGCGGGTTTACTTTCTCTTTCTTGTACAGTTCCATCATCTCTTGGCTCATACGCTGACGGTCATCGCCAATACGTTCACGCATTGCAGTCAGCTTAGGCTGAAGCATGCGCATTTTTGCCATTGATGTGTATTGCGCTTTAGTTAGTGGGTACATTGCACCACGAACGATGAACGTTAGTACGATGATTGCTAGACCCCAGTTCACCACTACGCCTTGAATCATAGACAGTAGCCAGTGAAGTGGCTTCGCGATGAACCATAACCAACCGTAATCGACTACTAGGTCTAGGTTCGGCGCTGTTGCAGCCATTTGCTCTTGAAGCTTAGGACCAACCCACAGAGTGGCTTTAAAGTTTGCTTCCGCACCGTCAGCGATGGTTTTATTTGGCATACGAATACCAATATCGCCTAGGTTACCAATTACACGAGTGTAAAGGTTGCTGCCTGCTTCATCGCGTGGGATCCAAGCTGATGCAAAGTAGTGCTGGATCATCGCTGCCCAACCTTGACCGTTTGGCAGGTTGATTGACAGGTTACGATCTTGCATGTCGTCGAAGCTGTACTTCTTGTAGCGAGTATCTTCTGTCGAGTAAGCACCACCACGGTATGTTGGCATGGTTAGGCTGCCACCGTCGTCCATTAGGTTTTGACGCAGGTGAGCGTACATACCAAATGTTGCGTTGTTACCAGATTTGTTCACTACATCATATTCAACATCAATTGCGTAATCGCCGCGTTTGAAGATGAACGTCTTCGTGTAATCAAGGCCGTTAGCTTGGTAAGTCATCGGAATACGAAGTTCGTCTTGACCGTCAGCTAGTGTAAAGCTGTCTGCAGAAACCGAGTAGTGTGGACGGTCTGTGCTGCTTAGGTCGATACCTTGCGGACCAACTAAACCACTTTGGGCGATGAATTGGTGACCTTGAGTGTTTTTCAGAAGAGTAAAACGCTCTTCTGAATCGAATTCTGCTGCGTAGTCATTCAGATCGGCTGAAACTACATCACCACCTACCGTATCAATTGACAGAGTTAAAACGTCAGTGACTACTTGGATAGTTTTCGCAGAAGCGGTTTGACCCGGAGCTGGATCTAAATCGCCTGCAAAAGATGGTGCAGGTAGGGTGCTGCTAGATTGTGCCTGCTCAACCGCTTGAGGTGCTGGGTTCTTTGCTACATTCCATTGTTGGAATAAAAGGAAAGAAACCAATGCCAGTGCGATTAACAGGATATTACGTTGAGAATCCATCGTTATTTATCTCTGTCTTGTTCTTGGACTGGTGGAACGGGGTCAAACCCCCCTTCGTTCAAAGGGTGGCATTTTAATAGACGTTTGCCTGATAACCAACACCCTTTTACAAAACCGTGAGCTTTCAACGCTTCTAACGCATATAAAGAGCAGGTTGGAGTAAATCGACAGCGCGGTCCGATGAGAGGACTAATAATCCATCTGTAAAGATAGATCAGCCCAATAGCTAACCACGTGAAGGGCGAGACAGGCGAAGCCATAATTTCTCTAAGAGCTTAAACATTTCTTCATTGCTTAAATCTTGCGCACTCTTCTTTGCGATTACAACAAAATCTTTGTTAGGAAGCTGATGTTGATTGTTACGAAAGCTTTCACGCGACAGGCGTTTGAATCGATTACGACCCACGGCGGTTTTTATCTGCTTTTTCGGAACGGCTAATCCAAGGCGAGGATGAGAAAGAGTGTTGTTACGAGCAATGATGGTGAAATGAGGGGAGCCAGCTCTATGAGCTTGCTTGAAGACATTTTGATAATGTTCGGGAGTTAACAAGCGTAACTCCCGACCGAAGGCTAGCTTATTCAAAATAATCAAAGATTACTTAGAAAGACGCTTACGGCCTTTTGCACGACGTGCATTGATTGTTGCGCGACCGTTCTTAGTAGCCATGCGAGCACGGAAACCGTGAGTACGCTTACGCTTTAGAACTGTAGGTTGAAAAGTGCGTTTCATTGTAATTACCTTACTGATCAGTAGTTTTAGGTTTTTGTTAAACCCGGCGTGGGTATTTTTTCTCTTCTTATATAAGAAAGGAAAACCGACGCCTCTCAACAAAGAGGCGGAATTGTAATCACTGTCACAAAAAGTGTCAATGATTGGCTTAACTAAAATTCCGGTCGGGGGATTATACGTACTATGAGTAAAATCTCAAGGATCCTTACTCGATCCCAACCTTATTTAGGAACTTTTTCAATTTTGGATCCTGTGGATTACCAAAAATATCCTGTGGAGATCCCTGTTCGACAATGTAGCCGTCGGCCATGAAGATCACTCGGTCAGCCACTTCACGAGCAAACTGCATTTCGTGTGTGACCACCAGCATCGTTTGGTGCTGAGTTGCGAGCTTTTTCATGAGCGCCAGAACTTCGCCAACCCATTCAGGATCCAGCGCTGAGGTCGGTTCATCAAACAGTAAGAGCTCAGGCTGAAATGCCATGGCACGGCCAATACCTACCCGTTGTTGCTGACCGCCAGAAAGGGCGGCTGGGTAGCTATCTCCTTTGTCTCCAAGACCAATGTCATCCAGTATTTGTTGTGCTTTCTCAAGTGCTTGCTGCTTTTTCCAACCTCGAACAGTGATTAACCCTTCTGCGATGTTTTGTCGTGCAGTGAGGTGGGCAAACAAAGCGTAGTTCTGGAAAACAAAACCAGTCTTACGGCGCAGTGCCAGCACTTCGGATTTTGAGTGCTTTGCCGTGTCGACGGTAATGTCGTCAATTGAGATCTTACCTTGGTCGGCTTGCTCTAAAAAGTTCACACAGCGTAGTAGGGTAGACTTACCTGTACCACTGGAACCTATGATAACAATGATCTCACCTTGCTTGATTTCAAGGTCAATACCTTTCAGGACTTCGGTGTCACCAAACTGCTTGTGGATATTTTCTAATTTGATCATCGTACATATGCCTTATTGAGTTTGGTTTCAGCCCAGATTTGCACTCGAGTAAGAATGACAACCACACCCCAGTAAATCAGCGCTACGGCTAAGAAAGCTTCGAAGAATCGAAAGCTCGAAGACGCTTCCATTTGCGCTTTAGCCATGATTTCTGCCACGCCTAGTGTGAATGCTAGCGAAGTAGACTTAATCATATCGATGAAATAGTTCATGAGCGATGGTAATGCCACACGGGTAGCCTGCGGCAGAATAATTCGACGCATCGCTTGGTTGGTGGTCATCCCCACCGATAAGCTGGCTTCCATTTGGCTACGATCGATACCGATGATCGCGGCACGGATACTTTCCGCCATGTACGCAGCAAAGTGTAAGGTTAAACCGATCACTGCAGCGCTAAATGCATCGAGCCCTACTAATAGAGGGAACACTTGTGGTAAGCCATAATAAAGCAGGAATAATTGCACCAGTAGCGGAGTGCCGCGGAAAAAGCTGATGTAGAGTTGGCTTAACTGATCCAATACAGGCACTTTAAATACTCGAATGTTAGCGAGCACTACGGCGAGAATTAGCGAGAACACTAGCCCCCACGTCGCCATTTCCATCGTTGTCCCTAAATACTTCAGCAGTATCGGCAACAACTCGAGCATGTAGTTGAAATCAAATCCCATAATGTATCTCTTGATATTGTTTTAGCGTGAGTTTGGTTTGAGCGTTGAAAAGAGAGCAAAACGCAAAAACCCACCGCATAAAAACTTCGCAGTGGGTTTTGAACGAATTAAGTGAGTAATTACTTCTGCGTAATGTCCGCACCAAACCACTTTTTAGAAATTGTCGCTAGCGTACCATCAGCACGCATAGCGGCTAAAGCTTCATTTACTTCCGCTTGCAGTTTTTTACCGTTGTCGTTATCAACGAATGGCCAAGCGTTTTCAATCGTTTCGAATGGCTGACCTGCTAGTTGAAGCGGTAAACCAGTTTTCTTGATTAGCTCAAGTGCAGAAAGACGGTCCATTACGAATGCATCGGCACGGCCTAGTGCTACGTCATGCTCAATACCAGTATCGTAAGTTTTGATGTTGATCTTGTTGTCTTTGTCGTAGCTGCGAAGTAGCTGCTCAAAGTTAGAACCTAAGTTAACCGCAACTGTTTTACCATTTAGGTCTTCAACACCTTGGATGCTGTCATTACCTTTACGTACGGTAATTTGAGCGCCATCAACAACATACGGGTCTGCAAATAAGTATTTTGCTTTACGTGCATCCGTCATCGTGATCTGGTTAGAGATAGTATCGATACGGCCTGTTTCAAGTAGACCAAATAAACCAGAGAAGTTTGCAGTCACGTATTCCACTTTGTAATCGTTACGCTTACCAATCTCATCCCATAGATCCACTTCAAAACCTTGTAGTTGGTCTTGTTTTACGAACGTGAATGGGAAATAACGGCCAGACATGCCTACTTTTACTTCAGTAGCAGCTTGAACGGTGGCAGCAGAAAGTGCGATTACTGCAATTGCAGCTTTAATCCAGTTTTTCATTTGGTAACTCCTAATATTTATAGAGCAGGATGTTACTGGGAAAATGCTCAATAGAATAAATAACCAGATGTTATTAACCATAACCAGAAGGCATGCTGCTTTTGGGGATAAATCGTCAGGATCCGAGGATAAGTGGATCATTATGTGAGTAAATTTGGGGCAGTTTGTGCGGATCTTAATAAATTTGAGCAAAATATTGTGAATAACTTAGATCTTATTCACTGGATCCTTGATCAATTGCTGGCGATCTGATTTATCAACAGGTAAAATTGCCAGTCATTTCAGATAACTTAAATAGAGTGAGGGCACCGTGTCATCTTCGCTTTGGTTGCAATGTTTGCAACAGCTTCAAGAAGAGCTACCAGCTACAGAATTCAGTATGTGGGTTCGTCCGTTACAAGCGGAGCTCAATGACAATACTCTAACTCTATTTGCCCCTAATCGATTCGTTTTGGATTGGGTGCGCGATAAGTACCTCAATAGCATTAACCGTTTGCTGCAAGAGTATTGCGGCAACGATATCCCAAGCTTACGTTTTGAAGTGGGCAGTAAACGTGTCAGCACGCCAAAACCTGAGCCAGTTCGCACCGCTGCGGATGTGGCTGCGGAGTCATCAGCACCGGCACAACTGCAAGCGCGTAAGCCAGTACATAAGACTTGGGATAACGACGACGTAGAAGTTGTCGACATTAATCACCGTTCAAACGTCAACCCGAAGCATAAGTTTAATAACTTTGTTGAGGGTAAATCGAACCAACTGGGCTTAGCGGCTGCTCGTCAGGTTGCGGGTAATCCAGGCGCTGCGTATAACCCGCTATTCCTATATGGCGGAACTGGCCTAGGTAAAACGCACCTATTGCACGCGGTGGGAAATGCGATTGTAGACGGTAAGCCGAATGCAAAAGTGGTGTACATGCACTCTGAGCGTTTTGTGCAAGATATGGTAAAAGCACTGCAAAACAACGCGATTGAAGAATTTAAGCGTTACTACCGCAGTGTTGACGCTTTGCTTATCGATGACATTCAGTTTTTTGCTAATAAAGAACGATCTCAAGAAGAGTTCTTCCATACGTTTAACGCGTTATTGGAAGGCAACCAGCAGATCATCCTAACTTCAGACCGTTATCCTAAAGAGATCAACGGGGTGGAGGATCGTCTCAAATCACGTTTCGGTTGGGGACTCACGGTTGCGATCGAGCCGCCAGAGCTTGAAACTCGCGTTGCGATCTTGATGAAGAAAGCGGAAGACCATCAAATTCACCTGGCTGACGAAGTGGCGTTCTTTATTGCGAAGCGCTTACGTTCGAATGTTCGTGAACTTGAAGGGGCATTAAACCGTGTTATCGCGAACGCCAACTTTACTGGGCGACCAATTACCATCGATTTTGTGCGTGAAGCACTGCGTGATCTATTAGCACTGCAAGAAAAACTGGTGACTATCGATAACATTCAAAAAACGGTTGCTGAGTACTACAAAATTAAAGTGGCAGATTTGTTATCTAAACGTCGCTCACGTTCGGTTGCGCGCCCGCGTCAACTTGCCATGGCATTGGCGAAAGAGCTGACCAACCACAGTTTACCTGAGATCGGTGACGCATTTGGTGGACGTGACCATACGACTGTTCTGCATGCATGTCGTAAGATTGCTCAGTTGCGTGAAGAAAGCCACGACATTAAAGAAGATTACTCGAACTTGATCCGTACCCTTTCTTCTTAATTCGCAGTATTCTTACTCCTGTTAAATGAATTTTGGCTAAGAGCTTGTCTTGAGACGAGCTCTTTTATACTTAGAGCCACATATACCGTTAAGAGCTAGATATGAAATTTACCATTGAACGCAGCCATTTAATTAAACCACTCCAACAAGTATCGGGCGCTCTGGGTGGCAGACCGACGCTTCCTATTCTTGGTAACTTGTTACTCAAAGTGGAAGATAATGTGCTTTCTTTGACGGCAACAGACCTTGAAGTGGAATTGATCAGCCGTGTGACTCTAGAAGGGGACTTTGAAGCGGGTAGTATTACCGTCCCTTCACGTAAGTTCTTAGATATCTGTCGTGGTCTACCGGATAGCTCAATTATTACTGTGGTTTTAGATGGCGATCGTATCCAAGTGCGCTCTGGCCGCAGCCGTTTCTCACTGGCCACTTTGCCTGCGGCGGATTTCCCAAATATTGAAGACTGGAACAGTGAAGTTGAAGTGTCTGTGACACAAGCTGAACTGCGCGGTCTTATCGAAAAAACTCAATTCTCAATGGCGAACCAAGATGTTCGTTATTACCTCAACGGTATGTTGTTTGAGATTGAAGGCTCTACGTTGCGCAGTGTGGCGACCGATGGTCACCGTATGGCGGTATCTCAAGCACAGCTCGGTGCGGACTTTGCTCAAAAGCAGATCATCGTGCCTCGTAAGGGGGTTCAAGAGCTAGTGAAGTTATTGGATGCGCCTGAGCAGCCAGTGACGCTGCAAATTGGTAACTCAAACGTGCGTGCTGAAGTAAACAACTATGTATTCACTTCTAAGTTAGTTGATGGCCGTTTCCCTGATTATCGCCGCGTAATGCCGCAAAATACGACCAAAACGTTAGAAGCAAGCTGTGATGAGTTACGCTCTGCCTTTTCTCGCGCTGCGATTTTATCCAATGAGAAATTCCGCGGCGTTCGCGTGAATTTAGCTGATAGCGAAATGCGTATTACCGCGAACAACCCTGAACAGGAAGAAGCGGAAGAAATGCTTGATGTATCGTTTGAAGGCGATGCTCTCGAAATTGGTTTTAACGTGAGCTATGTATTGGATGTATTGAATACGTTGCGTTGTGAAAATGTACGTATTTCGATGTCGGATGCTAATGCGAGTGCCTTGATTGAAAATGCTCAAGACGACAGTGCGATGTATGTCGTGATGCCAATTCGCTTATAAGTTTGCTGATCACGATATGAAAAATTCATGCCTTTATCGCGTTTAATCGTAAAGCAATTTAGAAATATTGAAGCCTGTGACGTTGAACTGTCATCAGGCTTTAACTTTCTTATAGGGCCTAATGGCAGCGGCAAAACCAGTGTCCTTGAAGCGATTTATTTGCTCGGACATGGCCGCTCGTTTAAGAGCTCGTTAACGGGACGTATCATTCAAAATGACTGTAGCGAGTTGTTCGTACACGGTCGTTTTATGACATCGGATCAATTTGAGCTACCAATCGGCATTAATAAGCAGCGTGATGGCACCACAGAGGTTAAAATAAGCGGTCAATCTGGGCAAAAATTGGCTCAATTGGCGCAAGTATTACCTTTGCAATTGATTCATACTGAAGGGTTTGATTTACTAACCGACGGCCCTAAAAACCGCCGTGCTTACATTGATTGGGGAGTGTTCCATAGCGAACCTGCTTTTTATGAAGCATGGGGGCGAGTGAAGCGTCTTAACAAGCAGCGTAATGCCTTGTTAAAAACGGCCACCAGTTATCGCGAACTCAGCTATTGGGATCAAGAACTGGCGAGATTAGCAGAAAATATCAGCCAGTGGCGCAGTGACTATGTCGAGCAATTGAAAACGATCGCTCATGACATCTGTGCTGGTTTCTTGCCTGAATACGATATTCAGATGAACTATTATCGAGGCTGGGATAAAGACACGCCTTATGCCGAGATACTAGAAAAGAATTTTGAACGAGATCAGCAGCTTGGTTACACCTTTAGTGGGCCAAATAAGGCTGATCTCAAAATTAAAGTGAATGGCACACCCGTTGAAGATGTGCTTTCACGAGGTCAATTGAAGTTAATGGTATGTGCTTTGCGAGTAGCGCAGGGACAACACCTAACTGAAATGACAGGTAAGCAATGCATCTACTTAATAGATGACTTTGCTTCCGAATTAGATAGCCAACGTCGGGTCCGGTTAGCGGACTGTTTTAAAAAGACGGGGGCTCAAGTTTTTGTAAGCTCTATTACTGCTGAACAGATTGCAGACATGCAAGAAGAAAACAGCAAGATGTTTCATGTGGAACATGGCAAAATAGAGCAAGGATAATTAGTCAGAGAGTAACTATGTCAGATAATTACGATTCATCGAGTATTAAGGTACTGAAGGGTCTGGATGCGGTACGTAAGCGTCCTGGAATGTACATTGGCGACACGGATGATGGTACCGGTCTGCACCACATGGTCTTCGAGGTGGTAGATAACTCTATTGATGAAGCATTAGCTGGTCACTGTAATGACATCATTGTTACGATCCACGAAGATAACTCAGTATCTGTTCGTGATGACGGCCGTGGTATCCCAACGGAAATGCACCCTGAAGAGCAGGTGTCTGCAGCAGAAGTTATCATGACGGTTCTGCACGCTGGTGGTAAGTTCGATGATAACTCGTACAAAGTTTCTGGTGGTCTGCACGGTGTTGGTGTTTCGGTAGTTAACGCACTGTCTAAGCAAGTTACTCTTACTATCCACCGCGGTGGTCAAATTCATACTCAAACTTATCACCATGGTGAGCCTCAAGCGCCACTATCTGTTGTGGGTGATACGGACAAAACGGGTACGGAAATTCGTTTCTGGCCAAGTGAAGAAACCTTCTCTAACGTTTTGTTCCACTACGATATTCTAGCTAAGCGTTTACGTGAACTGTCGTTCCTAAACTCAGGCGTATCGATCAAGCTAATTGATGAGCGTGAAGAAGATAAATCGGATCACTTTATGTTTGAAGGTGGTATTCAGGCGTTCGTTGATCACCTAAATACCAACAAAACGCCAATCATCCAGAAAATCTTCCACTTCGACCACGAACGTGAAGATGGCATTACGGTTGAAGTCGCAATGCAGTGGAATGATGGCTACCAAGAAAACATTTACTGTTTCACGAATAACATTCCTCAACGCGATGGTGGTACTCACCTAGCGGGTTTCCGTGCTGCATTAACACGTACGTTAAACAGCTTCATGGATAAAGAAGGTTTCTCTAAGAAAGCGAAAACATCTACTTCAGGTGACGATGCTCGTGAAGGTCTGACTGCGGTTATCTCCGTGAAAGTGCCAGATCCTAAGTTCTCTAGCCAAACTAAAGACAAACTGGTGTCTTCTGAAGTGAAATCAGCGGTTGAATCAGCTATGGGCGAGAAACTGTCTGAGTTCCTTATTGAGAACCCAACAGAAGCGAAGACGGTTTGTACTAAAATTATCGATGCCGCTCGCGCTCGTGATGCTGCACGTAAAGCTCGTGAGATGACTCGTCGTAAGGGCGCATTAGATCTTGCTGGTCTTCCAGGTAAACTTGCGGACTGTCAGGAAAAAGATCCTGCAGTTTCTGAACTTTACATAGTGGAGGGTGACTCTGCGGGCGGTAGTGCTAAGCAGGGTCGTAACCGTAAGAACCAAGCGATTCTTCCTCTGAAAGGTAAAATCCTTAACGTAGAGAAAGCGCGTTTCGACAAGATGCTTTCTTCGCAAGAAGTGGCAACCCTAATCACAGCTCTTGGTTGTGGTATTGGCCGCGATGAGTACAACCCAGATAAATTGCGCTACCACAACATCATCATCATGACCGATGCCGATGTCGATGGTTCGCACATTCGTACGCTACTGTTGACCTTCTTCTACCGTCAAATGCCAGAGCTTATTGAGCGTGGTTACATCTACATCGCTCAGCCACCACTTTACAAAGTGAAGAAAGGTAAGCAAGAGCAGTACATTAAAGATGAAGATGCAATGAACCAGTACCAAGTGGCACTAGCTCTTGATAACGCAGCTCTACACGTAAACCCAGATGCTCCAGCATTGGCGGGTGAAGCACTAGAGAAGCTGGTTCAGCAATACAACTCTGGAATCAAGCTGGTGGAGCGTATGAGCCGCCGCTACCCACACGCACTGATGCATGAAATGATTTACATGCCGCGCTTAACGGCAGAGCAATGTCATGATGAAGCGGCAGTAGAAGCGTGGGGCAAACAGCTAGTTGAGCAGTTGAATGCTAAAGAAGTTGGTGCAAGCCAATACAGCTTAGAAGTGGAAAAACACGCCGAGCTAGGTCTAAGCCTACCAAAAGTAGTGGTTCGTACTCACGGTGTGACGCATGAACATGCACTGAGCATTGATCTTATTAACTCGAAAGAGTTCGCTAAGTTAGCGGATCTATCAGAAGCGCTAAACGGTTTGATCGAAGAAGGCGCTTACATTAAGCGTGGTGAGCGTACTCAAGCTGTGACTAACTTCGTGGATGCGTTGAACTGGTTGGTGAAAGAGTCTCGTCGTGGTCTAAGCCTACAACGATACAAAGGTCTAGGTGAGATGAACCCAGATCAACTGTGGGAAACGACAATGGACCCAGAGACACGCCGTATGATGCAGGTAACGATCGAAGATGCGGTTGGTGCTGACCAGCTGTTCACGACGCTAATGGGTGACCAAGTTGAGCCTCGTCGTAACTTCATCGAAGAAAACGCACTGAAGGTAGCTAACCTAGACGTATAGAATTAGTTATCGCGAATGATAAAAACACCGCTTAGTGCGGTGTTTTTTATGCGAGCAATAAAACCCACAAACAAGTCGTAGGCTATATGGCTTAGAAAGTCACATTCGCATTAATCACTACAATCCCCGGCAGTAATAATCCAAAGTCGACATTGAAATGGTCAGTTAATGCATACTCAAAGTAGTGGCTGATGTATGGCGCAAAGCCGATACCTGAGACCTCTTTCACTTCTTGATAAACACCATCATCTCCGCAATCTTCAAAACTATCCAAAAAGAACTCACCAGCGTAGGCATACAATCCCTTAAAGCGCCAGTTGGTGCTTAAATCTGCCCAATGGTATTCAACACCGAGAATGGCGCAGCGGTTGTTTTGACTATTTAAAAAGGTGCCGACAACGGCGTTCGTTCTATCGGTGATAGGTACCTCAAGTGAAACGTAATAGTTGTCAAAGTACTGTGTCGAATCGTCATCGGAGTCATAAACGTGGTAAACGAAGGAGGCAAAGTTCAGTTCCAAAGCCTTCAATGGGGCTACAAGTCCAAGGCCACACGCTAGTGCTAAACATTTTAAGACCAAATTCAGTGTCATAAACCGCATCAAGTTATTGATAGTGATTTGTATAATAAGATCTTTTTCAGGATGTTGTAAGGAATAGAAATAAGCTTAGCTAATTTTTTGCAAGTTGAAGCTTGAAAAACTAATTTGTGTCCATATATCTAGTTATGAAGAGGATGCCGATAGGGCCTCTGAACCGTTTTCTTGGATCGATTGATTCAGTTTCGCTCCCGCTATCAAGCACAGTGAGGAAACGCTAAGAAAGCACACAACTTAATTTGATTGGACACCTCGTCTACCTGTGTAAATACACAAAGAGTGGTTTGTCTAAACCTAATCGTTTCACGCCTATAGGCTGAGCATTAGGCTATTGCTTTAAAAAGGATAGTAATATGAGAACTGTAGATTTCACTCCCCTATACCGCAACGCTATTGGCTTCGACCGTCTGTTTAACCTGATGGAAGCGAATACGTCTAAAAATACTTCTGGCGGCTACCCTCCGTACAATATTGAACAGCAAGATGAAAATAACTACCGTATTACCATGGCGGTGGCTGGCTTTGCTGATGAGCAACTGGATATTACCCAGAAAGAAAACATGCTCATTGTACGCGGTGAGCGCAAACCTGAAGAAAATAAAAACTATGTCTACCAAGGCATTGCAGAGCGTGACTTTGAACGTAAATTCCAACTAGCGGACTACGTGAAAGTCATTGGTGCAACCATGGAAAATGGTTTGCTACACGTGGATTTGGAAAGAGAAATTCCGGAAGCAATGCAACCTCGTAAAATTGCGATTAATGGTAAAAACCTAATCGACAATAACTAACTCTTATTTTTAGGTGTTAGATAGAGTAAGAGCGCCAATTGGCGCTCTTTTTGATTGGGTTTAATCTTTAGCCTAGCGCTTAACCTTCCGCGTAAGCCTTGTTAATTTCTTCAGCAATAATCTCGATACCTTTGTGCATAGCGTCATCAGGTTGAACATAGTTCATGCGTAAACACTGATGTGTGTGCGCCCAATTATCTTCTTGCTGGCCAATAAAAAAGTATTCACCAGGTACAATCAGGACGCCACGTGCTTTTAAGCGATCATACAATTCCATGGTGGTGATTGGCAGTTCATCAAACCATAACCAGAGGAAGATAGCGCCTTCTGGTTTATGGATTCGAAAGCGCGGGTCATCAATCGCTTGCTGCAGTAACTCAACGGCACGTTGGGACTTTTGCTTATAATGTGGCTTGATGACTTCAGTGCTCAAACGCAGTAAATCACCTTTTTCAATCATGTGATTAGCCAGTGCTGGCCCAATACTACCTGGCGCTAAGCTAATGATGCCGTTCATGTTTGTGAGTGCCTGTGTGATTTCCTCACTAGCAATGACGATTCCGCAGCGGACTCCTGGCAAGCCTAGCTTAGATAAGCTCATACAAAGAATGGTGTTTTCGTTCCAAAATGGAGTGACATCTTCGAAGATGATATTTGGAAAAGGCACACCGTAAGCATTATCAATAATCAGTGGGATGTTGTTTTCACGAGCCAGCTTATCTAGCTTGCGAACTTCTTCATCGGTTAACACGTTACCCGTTGGGTTGGTTGGGCGAGACGCACAGATTGCAGCCACCGACTCATCCACTTTCAATTCTTCAAAGTCGACATGGTATTTAAATAAACGGTTATCGAGTAGCTCGATTTCTGGGTGGTAAGACACGAAGATATCGTCATCAATACCCGCATCGCCATAGCCAATATACTCAGGTGCTAGCGGTAATAGGATTTTCTTGTGCGAACCGTCGGCTTGTTGACCAGCCAGTAAATTGAATAAGTAGAAAAAGCCACTTTGGCTGCCATTGGTCAAACTGATGTTCTTTTCGCTGATATCCCAGCCATAAGTATCTTTGAGTAATTTCGCTAGCGATTTAACAAAGGCATCTTTTCCTTGAGGCCCATCGTAATTGGCCATGGCGGCCACGAGTTCCCCGCTGGCGAGCATTTCTCCACTGGCTTGGTTGAAGTAATCGAGCATGGCAGGAATAGCAGCAGGGTTGCCGCCTCCGAGCATGATGGCTCCTGGTGTACGCAGGCCATCATTCAAATCGTCCATTAGACGAGTAATTCCAGAGTATCGATTAAATTTTTCACCAAACTTAGAGAATTGCATTACTTATTTTACCTAATTCATTGCGATTGCTTGTTATGTGTCGTTAAGGCTGACCTTCGCCTGCCACCAGAGTAATCCTTGAACATACCTCAATGCTTTTGCGACGCAAAGCTCGAATTGCTTTAACACGGAAAAAACTTATTTTTCTTTTAGTGATAGTCAATCGTTTCTATCTTCTCAAGTTAAGCGAAAAGCACTAGTTGTTACATAAAGGGATGCTGTGGCGAGCGTAATACATCTTCTAGGGATGTCAGTGGTGAAGGGGATAAAGCAGTAATAATTTGATTGAGATGGAAAAGCTGGGACAAGAGAGCGATAAAAAGAGGAATTTTCAGGTTTAAGAAACGTTGGATTATATTCTGCAATAAAAAAAGGAGAAGCAAATGCTTCTCCTCTATATTTATTTCAGATTACTTCTATTTTTGAAGTAAAGAAATATCGGCAATCTGTAGGAACAGGTTACGTAGGTTATTCAGTAGCGTTAGACGGTTCTTCTTAAGCGCTTCGTCATCAGCCATAACCATTACGTTATCGAAGAACGCATCAACAGGCTCACGTAGAGCTGCTAGCTTGCTTAGGGCTTCTTGGTAGTTACCTGTCGCGAATGCTGGCTCTAATGCTTCTGTCATTACAGCAACGTTTTCAGCCAGTGCTTTCTCTGCATCTTCTTGAAGAAGGGCTAGATCGATATCTGCTGCTAGCTCACCATCGAATTTCGCAAGGATGTTACCTACACGTTTGTTCGCTGCTGCTAGTGCTTCTGCCGCTTCTAGTTCACGGAAGTGAGAAACCGCTTTAACACGTTGGTCAAAGTCAGTTGGCTTAGTTGGACGGTTAGCCAGTACTGCCTGGATGATATCCACGCTGAAGCCGGCATCTTGGTACCATGCACGGAAACGACCTAGCATGAAGTCGATAACATCAGCTTCTACGTTGTCGTTGGTTAGCTTGTCGCCTAGTAGTTCTTTCGCTTTTGCGATCAGATCCGTTAGGTCTAGGTTGTAGCCGTTTTCAACGATAATACGTAGCACACCTAGTGATGCACGACGTAGAGCGAATGGGTCAGAACCTTTTGGAGCTTGACCAATACCGAAGATACCGACGATAGTGTCTAGCTTGTCTGCCATTGCTACTGAAGAAGAGATGCCAGTGCTTGGTAGGTCATCACCTGCGAAACGAGGCATGTACTGCTCGTAAAGTGCTAGTGCAACTTGCTCGTCTTCACCATCGTGAGTCGCGTAGTGCATGCCCATTACACCCTGAGTATCCGTGAATTCGAACACCATAGAGGTCATTAGGTCACATTTAGCCAGTAGGCCTGCACGCTTAGACTTCTCAACGTCAGCATCGATTTGCTCAGCGATGTAGCCAGCAAGCTCCGTGATGCGGTCTGTTTTGTCTTTGATCGTACCAAGTTGCTTCTGGAAGATAGCTTGGTCTAGTTCAGGAAGACGGTCGATAAGAGGACGTTTACGGTCTGTGTTGAAGAAGAACTCAGCATCAGCAAGACGTGGGCGTACCACTTTCTCGTTACCTTCGATAACGTGGCGAGGCTCTTTAGACTCGATGTTCGATACGAAGATAAAGTTAGGAAGTAGCTTCTTGTTTTCATCGTAAACAGGGAAGTATTTTTGGTCACCTTTCATGGTGTAAACCAAAGCTTCAGAAGGAACTTTTAGGAACTCTTCTTCAAACTTCGCTGTTAGTACTACTGGCCATTCAACCAGAGACGTTACTTCTTCAACAAGGTCATCTTCTAGGTCAGCTTTACCGCCAACCGCTGCTGCTGCTTTTTGCGAATCAGCTAGGATGATTGCTTTACGCGCTTCGTAATCTGCCATTACTTTACCGCGCTCTTCTAGGATCGCTGGGTATTGCTCTGCAGAATCGATAGTGAACTCTTGCTCACCCATGAAGCGGTGACCACGGATAGTGCGGCCAGATGCTACGCCTAGGATCTCACCTTCGATAAGGTCAGCGCCCATTAGCATAGTCAGTGTTTTAACCGGGCGGATGAACTGGGTCGTCTTGTTACCCCAGCGCATTGGCTTGGCGATAGGCAGGTTACCTAGTGCTTTAGCCGCTAGCTCAACAACGATTTCAGACGTTGCTTGGCCTTTTACTTCTTGTTTGAAAAGAAGCCATTCGCCTTTGTCTGTTACTAGACGGTCAGCTTGTTCAACCGTGATGCCGTTACCACGAGCCCAGCCTTGAGCTGCTTTTGTTGCGTTGCCGTCAGCATCGAATGCTACAGAAACTGCTGGGCCACGTTTTTCAACAACTTTGTCTTCTTGGCCTTCAGCCAGTGCTGCTACTTTAAGAGCAAGACGACGAGGAGCCGCGTACCATTTTACACCTTCGTGCGTTAGGTTTGCGCCTTTTAGCTCAGCTTCGAAGTTTGCCGCGAATGCTTCTGCTAGGGTGCGAAGTTGCGTTGGTGGTAGCTCTTCAGTACCCAGTTCAATTAGAAATTCTTTAGCCATGATTACTTCTCCTCGTCCTTCTTGCACATTGGGAAGCCAAGCGCTTCACGCGATGCGTAGTATGCTTCTGCTACTGATTTAGTCAGGTTGCGGATACGAAGGATGTAACGTTGACGCTCTGTTACAGAGATAGCTTTGCGCGCATCAAGGATGTTGAATGCGTGGCCTGCTTTTAGAATGCGCTCGTAAGCTGGAAGCGGAAGTGGCTTCTCAAGCTCAAGTAGCTCTTTACACTCTTTTTCACACTGGTCGAAGAAACCGAATAGGAAATCTACGTCTGCGTGTTCGAAGTTGTACGTTGATTGCTCAACTTCGTTTTGGTGGAAGATGTCACCGTAAGTTACGTTAGAGCCGTCTGGTGCTACGTTCCATACTAGGTCGTAAACCGAGTCTACTTCCTGGATGTACATTGCTAGACGCTCGATACCGTAAGTGATCTCGCCTGTTACAGGCTTACACTCAAGGCCGCCAACCTGTTGGAAGTAAGTAAACTGGGTTACTTCCATGCCGTTAAGCCATACTTCCCAACCAAGACCCCATGCGCCTAGCGTTGGGTTTTCCCAGTTGTCTTCTACGAAGCGAATATCGTGAACCAGCGGATCGACACCAAGCACTTCAAGCGAGCCTAAGTACAACTCCTGAATGTTATCTGGAGATGGCTTTAGAGCTACTTGGAATTGATAGTAGTGCTGCAGACGGTTCGGGTTTTCACCGTAACGACCATCGGTAGGACGACGTGAAGGTTGAACGTATGCCGTTGACATTGGCTCTGGGCCAAGTGCACGTAGACATGTCATTGGGTGAGAGGTGCCAGCACCTACTTCCATATCCAAAGGTTGAACAATGGTACAACCGTTTTGAGCCCAATAATCCTGCAGCGCGAGGATCATTCCCTGGAAGGTTTTGATATCGTATTTTTGCATAGTCAGGTTCGCGCGATTCTTCTGAATGAATTAATAAAAATAACCATTGAGTATACCCAGATATTCGTAAAGCGAGTAGAGGTATTCTTGTTTAATTAGTGGTCTAAAATGTCGTTTAGTGGATTTTTTTACCTTTAATCGCTGTTTTTCGGCTTAAGTGGATTTTTTGACAAGTTTCATACTTGTTTTTACGGGAATGAGCGAATAGAATTTCGCGGTCTTTGGGGAGTAGCCTGCTTATTTTGCTTTCATGCTGAATAGGTTCGTTCGTCAACATAATTGGTGCAAAATCACCATGGCGTCCGAGACTCATCGCCTGATGGGTTTAGCAAGACCTTAGACAAACATCGTGAACCGGGGTGGGGCGCGAGGTTTGTCTTAGGTTAAATATAATAATCCTCACCCCAAATGAGCATGTCGTGAGCGTTTTAGCAATTTCAATTACAACCGTAGCCCTAGCAGAAATCGGCGATAAGACCCAACTGCTGTCGTTGTTGCTTGCCAGTCGGTACCGTAAACCAATCCCAATTATTGCTGCTATCTTTTTAGCAACGATAGCCAATCATGCCTTAGCTGCGTGGCTTGGCGTTGTTGTGGCGGATTATCTGTCTCCTGATGTTTTGAAGTGGGTGCTGGTGGTCAGTTTCTTGGCTATGGCAGGCTGGATCCTGATCCCAGATAAACTGGATGACGATGAAAAAATCTCTAACCGTGGGCCGTTTATCGCCAGTTTTATCGCGTTCTTCATTGCAGAGATCGGGGATAAAACTCAGATAGCGACGTCGATTCTCGGTGCGCAGTATGCAGATGCGTTAACTTGGGTCATCTTAGGAACCACTATCGGTATGTTGTTGGCCAATGTACCTGTGGTGATTATTGGTAAGTTATCGGCAGATAAAATGCCATTAGATTTGATTAGAAAAGTGACGGCTGTGCTGTTTGTGGCATTAGCAACCGGAGCTGCAATCCTATAGTTATTGAATATGTGATTTAGAGTTAAATATCAACAACTAAAGAAGCTTATTTTAGATCAAACTCTAGTTCGATAAGCGGTGCGAGTGTGGGCGTTGACACATAATTGTCACACTGGTCATGCTACCTTAATCTTGTGATCGGTTTTATCTTTATTGATACAAGCAAGAGGGCATGACTATGTTAACGCGCTATATGGGGATGACCCCACAAAGCCAAAGTTACTTGTTTACCTTTGGTCTCGCACTGACTCTACTGGGGATGGTGTTGACAGATATGTGGCTACCTATGGTGGCGGGGGCAATCATTATGACGGGCCTCGCGGTTGAAGCATGGATACGATCGGCTCACATTATTCCGATGCGACACGAAATGCGAACAATGAGAAAGCAAATAGAAAAGCTGCAATCAGAAGTTCGTACAATAGAATTCAATGAATAACAAAAGGCAGCCACTTGGCTGCCTTTTACATTTCTCTTTGTGTAACCCATTGCGAGATATCGCAATAATTCGTATGTTACACGAAAGTTAATCCATGCCTTTTTTTATCAGGTACTGATAAGGTAACTGTTCGGTTTGCGCACCAATAAGTTGGTGATCCATAAAGCGGCAAAAACTTGGAATATCTCGGGTAGTGGATGGATCGTCTGCTTTTACCAGCAACACATCACCATCTTGCATGCTTCTAATTGTCTTCCTGACCATCATTACCGGCTCTGGGCAGCGCAGTCCTTCTGCCTCTAAAGTGTTCGTTGCTAGCTCGGGATTGAATGTCATGTTTACTTCTCTAATGTGTACTTAACGCAAAGAATAATACTTCTGCAGAAAAAATATGCAATAACCTCTTGGCAAACCGAATCATTTCCTATAAATTAATTAACAAGTTGATAACAACTGAGCTAAGGAGTGGCGATGTTGACAGGTTTAGATAGACTTACGATTTATTCAGTACTGTGCTTTATTTCTTTCTGCGCATTAGTACTTAGAACACCCGCAGAGGCTTCATTAATGCCACTTGCAGGTATGAGCGCTACAATTTTTGGTATTTGGGTAGAAATGCGCCGCTGGCATGGCATTTCTGAAGAGCAAGAACATTAACCCGAACCATTTACTTAATTCCGATACGACATTCCGACACTATCCCCAGTTTTCTTGGGCTTCCCCGCTGAAAGGCGGGATTTTTTTTGCCTGAAGCATGGTATAAAAGAGAAAGAATCACTACTTAGGTACTGAGTGTGGAATTAGAAGAAATTTATCGCCGCGACCTTAATCTATTGGTTGCGCTAAAAGTCCTGATTGAAGAAGGTAGCGTTAGCCAAGCCGCCATTCGTTTGAATTTGAGTCAGTCAGCGACCAGCCGAGTCTTAGGGCGACTGCGTGAATTGTTGGATGACCCGCTGTTTACCCGTCAAGGGCAGCGTTTGTTACCAACGAGCAAAGCGCTAGAAATAAGCCAGCAAATTGAGCAACCTTTAGAGTCATTTCGTCAATTACTCACTCCGAGTGAATTCAATCCATTTTATTGCAGTGAACGCTTTCTGATCGCGACCACTGATTACGCAATGCAGACTATCTTGCCTTACGCGTTGCCTAAGATTTATGAGCTTGCTCCTAATATTTCGTTGGAATTTGCACCGCTGCAACACGAGCATTTGTTCAAGCAGCTTGGCACTGAGAAGGTAGATATGGCGATTTGCCGCCCAACGGGTTCGGTGGCGCCTTTGCACCAAGAAGTTCTCGGCCCTGTTGGTGTTTCATGTTTGGTGTCGAAGAATCACCCTTTGGCCAAAGAGCCTTTAAGCTTGGATGATTACATTAACCTTCCGCATGCGATGATTGCCATTAGTGATGGGGTAAAAGCGTTACTCGATAACGCCCTAGCGAATCAAAACCCGCGTCGAATGGTATTGCGTGCTTATCATTTAGAAGCGGCATTAGCGATCGTTGATAAAATGCCATTGGTCATTACCGTTCCTGCAGATTTGGCGTATTTGGTTGCTGAGCGATATGACTTGGTAATCAAACCGTTGCCGTTTGATTTTATGCCGTTTGATTACTCACTGATTTGGCATGCACGATGTGATACCTCTGAATCACAAAAGTGGCTAAGACGAGTCGTAAAAGAAGAGTGCGGAAAGTTGATTCAAAAACGCATCGCCGATGTAGGGCTTGGTTGATTTCCATTCACTGATCAAAGGATAAATAAAAAGGGCTGATATCACATCGGCCCTTTGTGTTGATTGGTGCTCTTTAACTAGCAGTCTTTAAGTGTGCCAGTTAAATTTTGATGGCTAAAGTTTAATGACAACGCGACCAGTGATTTGACCGTTGGTAATGTCTTCAGCTGCCTGGATTGCGTTATCTAAAGACACTTCTTTGGTTGCTTGGTCGTAGAAAGATTCTGGTAGTAATTCCGCCAGTTGTTCCCATGCTTTAATGCGTTTTTCACGTGGGCACATGACTGAGTCGATACCTTGCAAACGTACGTTGCGTAGAATGAATGGCATAACGGTAGTCGGTAGATCAAATCCACCTGCTAAACCACAGATTGCAACCGCGCCGTTGTAATCAATTTGTGCCAATACTTTCGCAAGTACTTTACTGCCTACTGTATCAATGGCACCCGCCCATAATTGTTTCTCTAGTGGTTTCGCTGGCTCTTCTAATTCGGCACGTTCAACAATACGTGTCGCACCTAACGATTTTAGAAGCTCGCCATTTTCTGAAGCGCGCCCGGTTACTGCTGCTACTTTGTAACCCAGTTGTTTTAGTAGAGTGATAGACACGCTGCCCACACCACCACTTGCGCCAGTGACTAGGATTTCACCGTCTTCAGGTTTGATACCTGCATCGACAATAGCTTGAACACAAAGCATTGCGGTGAAACCAGCAGTGCCGATCGCCATTACTTTCTTAGCGTCTAGACCTTTAGGCATTGGTACTAGCCAATCACCGTTAAGGCTCGCTTTTTCGGCCATGCCACCCCAATGGCCTTCTCCAACGCCCCAGCCCGTTAGTACCACTTCATCGCCTTCTTTATAGCGAGGGTCATCAGACTGAGAAACCACTCCAGATAGGTCAATACCCGGAACCATAGGGAAGTTACGTACGATACGGCCCTTTCCTGTAATGGCTAAGCCATCTTTGTAGTTAAGAGAAGAGTAGTTAACGTTAATTTTTACGTTACCTTCTGGCAGTTGTGATTCATCAATTTGAGAAACAGCTGCGATGGTTTTTTTGTCTTCTTGGTTAAGTACAAGTGCTTTAAACATGATCTGCTCCGTTGGAGGAATAATAAGAAACTGCCAATAACTGTAGACGAGTAACCTTAGAAAAAATAATGAAACTTCAACATTAGATCTATGCATAAAATGCATAGTTTCTAGAATATGTTCAACCTAAATAAAGAAAAGCGCAATCACTAAAACATGAATTGCGCTTTTGAAGGGAGGTTCATTAGTTACGCTTAGTAAGTTTACTATTTACTAAGCGTGGGTATTACTATGGACGTTCAAAAACAGTCGCAATACCTTGGCCTAAACCAATACACATGGTGGCTAAACCGTATTTTGCGTCTTTGGCTTCCATCAAGTTAATCAGTGTTGTTGAAATACGAGAACCAGAACAACCTAGTGGGTGACCAAGAGCAATTGCACCACCATTAAGGTTTACTTTCTCATCAACCACATCGAGTAGACCTAGATCTTTAGCACATGGTAGTGATTGAGCAGCAAACGCTTCGTTTAGCTCTACAACACCCATATCTTCAATGGTTAGGCCAGCACGTTTGAGTGCTTTTTGTGTCGCAGGTACTGGGCCATAGCCCATGATAGAAGGATCGCAGCCAGCAATAGCCATCGATTTCACGCGAGCGCGAATCTTCAAACCAAGCTCATTCGCTTTCTCTTCACTCATGATCAGCATTGCCGATGCACCATCCGATAACGCAGAAGATGTACCTGCGGTTACGGTACCGTTAGCCGGGTCGAATACAGGACGAAGCTGAGATAGGCCTTCAACCGTTGTTTCCGGGCGAATGACTTCGTCGTGATCAAGTGTGAACAATGAACCATCAGCCGCGTGACCTTCTGTTGGAAGAATTTCGTTCTTGAATCGACCTTCTAGCGTCGCGGCATGAGCACGAGCATGTGAGCGTGCGGCGAATGCATCTTGGTCTTCACGGCTGATACCATGAAGCTTACCTAGCATTTCAGCCGTTAAGCCCATCATCCCTGCGGCTTTTGCGACGTTCTTCGACATACCAGGGTGGAAATCCACACCGTGTGTCATTGGTACGTGGCCCATGTGTTCTACACCGCCGATTAGGCAGATCTCTGAGTCACCAACCATGATAGAACGAGCTGCATCATGCAGCGCTTGCATAGATGAACCACATAAACGGTTGACGGTTACGGCACCAATCTCAATTGGGAGCCCCGCAAGTAGCGCTGCGTTACGGGCAACGTTGAAGCCTTGCTCTAGTGTTTGTTGCACACAACCCCAGTAAATGTCTTCGATCTCAGACGGGTTAACTTGTGGGTTACGTTCTAGAATGCCTTTCATCAGATGTGCCGATAAATCTTCAGCACGAGTGTGACGGAAAGCTCCACCTTTGGAACGTCCCATTGGGGTGCGAAGGCAATCAACAATAACTACATTATTCATTTTGCTATTCCTTTTCCAAATGTGGGTTACAGAGAACTGTCTTGTTGAGCGTCGTAAAAGCTTTCGCCTTTCGCCGCCATATCAAGCAATAGTTGAGGAACTTGGTACATTGCACCTAAGTCTTGGTAGCCTTTCGCCATTTCAACGAAGTTACCAATACCCACACTGTCTAAGTAGCGGAATACGCCGCCTCTGAATGGAGGGAAGCCTAAACCGTAAACCAGAGCCATATCTGCTTCTTGTGGAGAGGCGATAATGCCTTCTTCAAGACACAGCACGACTTCGTTGATCATTGGAATCATGACACGTTGAATGATGGTTTGATCATCAAACTCTTGAGGTGCCTGGCATACGTCCGCTAATACTGGAAGGATATCTTCCGAGAACGTTTTTTTAGGGCGACCGCGTTTGTCTACGCTGTATGTGTAGAAGCCGCTGCCATTTTTCTGGCCATATTTGTCGGCTTCGTAAAGTGCATCAATTGCATCGCGTCCTTCTTTACCCATACGCTCAGGGAAACCTTGTGCCATTACCGCTTGTGCGTGATGAGCAGTATCCAAGCCAACTACATCAAGTAGGTAAGCTGGGCCCATTGGCCAACCAAACTTACGCTCCATGACTTTGTCGACTTTGGTAAAGTCTGCACCGTCACGCAGCAACATGCTGAAACCACCAAAGTAAGGGAAAAGTACACGGTTTACGAAGAAGCCTGGGCAGTCGTTAACGACGATCGGTGATTTACCTATTTTTGCAGCGTAAGCCACAACTCGGTTGATGGTTTCATCAGAAGTGTGTTCACCGCGGATGATTTCTACGAGAGGCATACGGTGCACAGGGTTAAAGAAGTGCATACCACAGAAGTTCTCTGGGCGTTTTAGCGACTTAGCCAGTAAGTTAATTGGGATCGTAGACGTATTAGAGGTAATAACCGTGTCTTCACCCACTTGGCTTTCTACTTCACTTAATACAGCAGCTTTGACTTTCGGGTTTTCTACGACCGCTTCTACGATTACGTCAGATTGTTCGATACCTGCGTAGTGTAGGCTTGGCGTAATCGACGCAAGAATACCTGCCATCTTGAAGCCATCGAGTCGGCCGCGTGATAGGCGTTTGTTCAATAGCTTGGACGCTTCATTCATACCAAGGTCAAGAGAAGCTTGTGCGATGTCCTTCATCATCACTGGCACGCCTTTCAGTGCCGATTGGTAAGCGATACCACCACCCATAATACCGGCACCTAGCACGGCTGCTCGCTCAGTATCTTTATTGGCAGATTTACCAGCTTGTTTCGCTAGGCCTTTGATGTATTGGTCATTCAGGAATAAACCAACAAGCGCTTTTGCTTCTTCAGATTTTGCGAGTTTAACGAAGTGCTTACGCTCGATGTCTAATGCAGCGTCGCGATCGCAGCGAGCCGCTTCTTCAATAGCAATAACGGAAGTGATTGGAGCTGGGTAATGCGGGCCTGCTTTTTGAGCGACTAAGCCTTTTGCCATTGTGAAGCTCATCATTGCTTCAAGTTTGCTTAGCGAAAGTGCTGAAGTTTTTTGTTGACGGCGTAGTTGCCAGTCCAGTTTTTCATTGGCGGCAAGTGAAACAGTATTAATCGCAGATTCAAGCAGTTGTTCGGTTTCTACAATCGCATCTAACAAGCCAACTTTCAGTGCTTCATCCGCTCGGCATGCTTTACCTTGAGTGATGATTTCCATCGCGCTATCGGCTCCGATAACACGAGGTAAGCGCACACAACCACCAAAGCCAGGCATGATACCTAGTTTGGTTTCTGGTAAGCCGATGCTGGTGGTCTTGTCACCAATACGGAAGTCGGTTGCAAGTACGCACTCACAACCCCCGCCAAGTGCATGGCCGCGCATCATTGAAAGAGTGGGTACAGGTAAGTCTTCTAGCTTGCTAAAAATAGAGTTAGCGAATCTTAACCATTGATCGAGTTCTTCTTCTGGTTTGGCAAATAAGCCAAGGAACTCAGTGATATCCGCGCCTACGATGAACGCGTCTTTGTTTGAAGTTAAGATCAAACCACGTAAACCTGATTGTGCTTTGAGTGCATCTAATGCTTGGTCTAGCGATTCTAAAGTAGCAAGGTCTAGCTTATTGACGGATTCAGGAGCGCAGAAGCTGAGCTCAGCTATTCCATCTTGTAATTCCTTTACCTGTACGGTGTTAGCTTGGTAAATCATTGTCTATCTCCATGACGTACAATCCACGATTGCGTGAGAGAATTCTTGTATGTTTCTATCGTTATTGAGCTTCTGGTTAGACCAGTTATTTTAGTGTGTACCCGGCTCTGGCTAAATTCAATACATTTTTTAAACAATTGTTTAACATTGTGCGTTGGAACAGATCTCTAACGGTTATTCAACGTGCGTGATACACTTTGCTTTCCTCATTAATAAAGCCATCAATATGAATGACCAGCCTTACTTGATTCCGCTGCTATCCGCGCAGTTTGAAGAAGAAATAAAGAAGAGTGTGTTTATTACTCATCTTGCCCATACTCCAAGTGTAGAGCTCGCGAAACAGTTTGTTGAACAAGTAAAAACTGAACATGCTTCGGCGAGACACAATTGCTGGGGATTTGTTGCTGGTCGCCCTGAAGACTCGATGAAATGGGGTTTCAGTGATGATGGCGAGCCGTCTGGTACAGCAGGTAAGCCTATTTTGGCGCAGTTGTCTGGTTCTGGTGTGGGGGAAATTACCGCGGTGGTGACCCGTTATTCTGGTGGGATAAAGCTTGGCACCGGTGGTTTAGTCAAAGCCTATGGTGGTGGAGTACAACAAGCTCTCAAGCTGCTTCAAACTATCGAGAAAAAAATAACCACAAATTTACGCCTAGAGTTAGACTATGGTTTCGTGCCAATCGCGCAATCAATAATGGCTCAGTTTGAAGCAAAGGAAGTGCAGGCTGACTATGGTGTGAATGTGGTCATGATTCTTGAGATCGAAGTTCTTCAAGTAGATGGTTTTATGGAAACCATCATCAATAAAAGCGGTGCTAAGGCGCTGGTATCAAAAATAGAAAATAACTAGGAAGTTTGAAGCCAACGCTTCGTCATATTCGCAATGCAATTTCGCTCAATTATTCGTATCGTCGGGTTATTGCTGGCACTGTTTAGTGTGTCCATGCTCGCACCAGCTTTAGTCGCGCTTATCTATCGAGATGGTGCGGGTGTACCTTTCGTTACTACTTTCTTTGTACTGCTTTTTTGTGGTGCGGTATGTTGGTTTCCGAATCGCCACCATAAACATGAACTGAAAGCACGTGATGGCTTTCTTATTGTTGTATTGTTCTGGACGGTTATCGGTAGCGCCGGTTCTTTACCATTTCTAATTTCTGATAACCCTAATATCTCTGTCACAGACGCTTTCTTTGAGTCGTTCTCTGCATTAACCACAACCGGAGCAACGGTCATCGTTGGGTTGGATGAACTGCCAAAAGCGATTCTGTTTTATCGCCAGTTTCTACAATGGTTTGGTGGTATGGGTATCATCGTATTAGCCGTAGCTATCCTGCCAGTATTAGGTATCGGTGGTATGCAGTTATACAGAGCAGAAATCCCGGGCCCAGTAAAAGACAGTAAGATGACTCCGAGGATTGCTGAAACAGCCAAAGCGCTGTGGTACATCTATTTAAGTTTAACGATCGCATGTGCGGTGGCTTTCTGGTTGGCGGGGATGAGCGCTTTTGATGCGATTAGCCACAGTTTCTCGACGATAGCGATCGGCGGCTTCTCTACGCACGATGCCAGCATGGGGTATTTCGATAGCCATACTATCAATATGATTACGGTGGTGTTCCTGCTCATTTCGGCATGTAACTATTCCCTACACTTTGCTGCTTTTGCTTCAGGTGGCGTTCATCCTAAATACTATTTTAAAGACCCTGAGTTCCGCGCCTTTATCTTTATTCAGGCGGTACTTTTCCTTATCTGTTTCTTGTTATTGCTCAATCATCATTCCTACGATTCGTATTATGATGCCTTCGACCAAGCGCTGTTCCAGACGGTATCTATATCAACAACAGCGGGCTTTACGACCACAGGGTTTGCAGAGTGGCCACTATTCTTACCTGTATTATTGCTGTTCTCTTCTTTTATAGGAGGATGTGCAGGGTCAACGGGCGGTGGCATGAAAGTGATTCGTATCTTACTTTTGACTCTACAAGGCGCGCGTGAAATGAAGCGTCTCGTTCACCCTCGAGCGGTCTACACCATTAAAGTCGGTGGAAGTGCGCTTCCTCAGCGAGTGGTAGATGCGGTGTGGGGCTTTTTTTCAGCGTACGCTTTAGTATTTGTCGTTTGTATGTTGGCATTAATCGCGACTGGAATGGATGAGTTAAGTGCATTCTCCGCTGTAGCGGCAACATTGAATAACCTTGGTCCTGGCCTAGGGGAAGTAGCCCTTCATTTTGGTGATATTAATGACACCGCAAAATGGGTGCTGGTGGTATCAATGCTGTTTGGTCGTTTAGAAATATTCACTTTATTAATTCTACTGACGCCTACGTTTTGGCGTAGTTAAGGATAGGTTGTGGCAAGAGCTTTATTTTTGTATTCAAGTCGAGAAGGGCAAACCAAGAAAATCCTTCACTATATAGAAGAAGAGCTTTCAGAGTTTGAATGCGATGTGTTGGACTTACATACTACAGTAGATATTGATTTCAGTGTCTATGATCGAGTCCTAATCGGTGCCTCTATTCGTTATGGTCATTTGAATAAAAAGCTGTACGCATTTATTCAAAGTAATCTTCAGCAGCTACAAAAGAGTAAAGTGGCGTTTTTCTGTGTGAATCTGACCGCTCGTAAAGAAGAGCAAGGTAAAGACACCCCTGAAGGCAGTGCCTACATCAAAACTTTTTTGACTAAGTCGCCTTGGCAGCCTGAATTGATCGGTGTATTTGCAGGTGCCCTCTATTACCCACGTTATAAATGGTTCGATCGAGTGATGATACGCTTTATTATGACGATGACTGGTGGGGAAACCGATACCAGTAAAGAAGTGGAATACACAAACTGGCAAAAAGTCTCCCTGTTCGCGGAGAAATTTAAGAATATTTAACGATAAAAGCCTACTTTTGAGTCGTTTTGAATGCTTTTTAGTCGAACAATCAAAAAAGTCAGAAAAAGTGAAAAAAGGGCTTGCCAATGTGATCGCAATCTCTA
>NZ_RZIS01000013.1 GCF_005281835.1 Vibrio profundi | reverse complement strand
TCGTACTTGTTACCGGTCTCTCGATAGAGGAGCCATCATTTAATCGAACTACCAGATAGAAGAACTTTAGTTGCAGCTAAAGTCTGGGTCTCACCTTACCCGATTGGAGTGCTTATTATCCATACAAGGTGTTTAAGGCGGATTCACAACGCTTGGCGGTTTTGGTTCAAGTTGGCTTAAGTGTTTAGGGTGCAATGGTTAAGTTTGGTGGTTGGCGTTGTTCACCACTTAACGCGCTTATGTACTTGGTAGGTAAGAAAATAGTATGGAAAATCTAGAAACAATAACGATAGGGGTTTTTGTTGGTGTACTAACAGCTTTGTTGTTGTCATTAATAAAACAGTTCTGGGTAAATGTAGTCGTACCATTTTGGCAAAAAATGCGCTATCAAGGGGCTGATGTTTCAGGTTCTTGGGTTGCAGAGTACAAAGATGATGATAATGGTGCTGAAACAAAAATGTCATTAGTTCTACAGCAAAACGCTCACAGTATTAGTGGTTCTATGCACTTTAGTAGCAGAAGCGGTGATATGGTTGAAAATATAGATTTTGATATAAAGGGCAGTTACTGGGAAAATTACTTAACGCTTAATACACAGAGTAAGGATAAAAAAATCTTTTCAGGTGGGGCTATGTATCTAAAATCAATAAGAAATGGTTTTGAACTTGACGGTTATTTTTCATTTCGCAATGCAGGTACTGATAGTGTTACTAGTCCTCAAATAAAATTCGAACGTACATAACAAATGCATCAACACGATTTACTACACTCGGTATTTCAGGTTGTCGGGTATTTCTCGTTTTAAGATGTCAATTTTAAGTATAATTGTATAGCAGTAAACGTGTTATGCAGGCGTTATGTATATGGTTTGAGGTATGGTGGATGAAAGAAGATATTTTAGAACAGTTAGTCGATGATTACTTGCAGCATAAAGGTTACTTTACCCGTCATAATATCAAATTTAAGCCTCGTTTAGATCACCCTGATTATGTCAAAAACCTAGACTCAAATCATAGCGATATAGATGTATTGGCTATAAATCCTTTAGCATCTGGCCCTGAAAAGGTTATTGCGGTTAGTTGTAAGAGCTGGCAAAAAGGGTTTAACCCTCAACAGAAAATCACGCAGATTGAAGAGAATAAAACAGTCAGTGGGAGGGCTGCTTGGAAGGGATTTAGAGAGCTTACGGAGCCCAAGTGGAGTGAAGCGTTTAAGAAAGCTGTCTATGACATTACAGGTTCGAAACAATTCACCTATGTTACAGCAGTTACTCTTTTAAAGGGTGATCGAACTGTGTGGGAACAGTATCCTAAATTTTTGAACTCTATTGGAGGCCCAATTAAAGTTTTAACTTTTTCCGACATTCTTGAAGAGTTGTATCCAAGCTTAGGTACCACGATGGCTTCATCTGAAATTGGTAGGCTATTACAGCTCGTCAAAGCTTCAGGTTGGAACCCCAATACATAACAAGAGACTATGGCGTTAATAGTTACTTTTTGGCGCTATTCTTATCCCACATAACCCCGTCCCTTAGCATCTAATTCAAGATCACCTGATACTTTTTCTAACTCTGAGAAAGTTGTATTGGGTAATTCCCCTAGGTAACTTATGTCCGGACTTGAGCTAGTCGACATAGATTGATCAAAATGTGCCCCAGCATTTGTTTTGAGTATAAAACCTTCCCCTGACTGACTTAATCAAGTCTGTTATTTATCCATTAGTCTAGTCATTGTTGTGATTTCTTTATGGAACCACACTGCTTCTTTTTGAAGGTTATTTGCTCATTGTTTAAATGAATTATTTATAAATAAATCGATAAGTCTTATCTAGAGTTTCTAATACTAGCCCTAACACGCTACGACTAATGTCTAACTATCAACGTCTGTTTGTTCTTTTAAGGTTGGTATAGAGTATTACTGACTGAATTATAAAGATTATTTTTAGTTAGATAACGGTGTTTTATATCTATTGAACAGAGGGTTAGATAATAAGAATGCCTCAGCACTTTGTTGTTAGATACTCGCTTAAGAATGGGTTTTCTAAAGTCTTTAATAATGCTTGTGACCTATAAATAATTCGAATATGCCGAGTTGGTTTTTATGGGAAATATATAGATGACCGCTGCATTAAAACATCGTGCCGCGACTAAATAACGTTTGTTGGAACAACACACCTTAGAGTGTGAATGAAAGGAATCAAAATGAGCAGTACTTTAGAGTCCGTACATATACGAACAGATAAGCCTCAAGCCAATGAGGATGAACTCACCTATGAACAACAACACAAACCAAGCTCTGAGTTTGAATCGCGCGAACAGTATCTAGAGCACGAATTACAAATCATGGCGCCGAAGCGATGGCGTCCAAATTTACCGTTTAAAGATTATCGATTTGAGATAGAAGACACTATCCCAGCGATGGCTGCAACCATTGGTAAGGTGGTTATGGTTGGCGCTATTGCAGCAACGTTTGCAGGGGCTCTCGGGCTAAATGAAGGCTTTATTCTAGAAAATGTTCGTTATGAATTACTCATTGCCTCGGTGTTCATTATTCTTTTCTCTGGTTTTCTATTGCCGACGGCTAACCTGGCAGGTACACATGGCCCTCTCATCCCATTAATTCCTATCGTTGTAGCTGCTGGTGGTCACCCGATGGCCTTTGGTTTACTGATCGGTGCCTTTGGCTTGCTCTTAGCCATCAGTAAAGGTGGCAGTATGTTGGCAAACCTTACCAGCAAAGGCGTGTGTGGAGGATTGCTGCTTTACCTTGGTTTTGTCGGAACCGTCTCTCAAGTTAAGAAGCTATTTGCTTGGGCAGAGGGAATCGGTATGAGCCACATCGCTTTTGTCGTGATTTTTTGCACCATTATTTTGTATGCGTTACTGGAGCATTTTCGCAAGCGTTGGTTAGCCGTCCCGCTTAGTTGCTTGCTAGGTGGTACGTTAGCTTTTGCCATGGGCGCACCGTTTTCTTTTCAAACCGAACCTGGTTTACCCAATATGAACCCTATGTATTGGTGGGGTGAAAATACAGGCTGGATGCTTGGTTTACCTACGATTGAACACTTTATGGTGGTATTACCGTTTGCGATTTTAGCGGTGGCGATGTGGTCGCCAGACTTCTTAGGGCATCAAGTATTCCAAAAAATCAGCTATCCAGAGCGTACTGAAAAAGTACACATGAATATTGATGACACTATGACCACAGCTTCAATTCGTCAAACGTTCGGTTCTTTGCTAGGTGGTACTAACTTTACTTCTTCTTGGGGGACTTACATCGTGCCGGCGGCGATTGCTAAGCGTCCTATTCCTGCTGGTGCTTTGCTGACGGCTCTATTCTGTATCATAGCTGCTGTTTGGGGCTACCCAATGGATTTAGCTATCTGGCAACCTGTGCTTTGTGTTGCACTTATTGTTGGGGTATTCGTGCCTTTGCTGGAAGCTGGAATGGAGATGACACGTGAAGGGAAGACCACTCAGTCGGCTGCGATTGTCGTATTTTCTTCTGCTCTCGTTAACCCAGCATTTGGTTGGTCGCTAACCATGCTGTTAGACAACTTAGGCTTAGTTGGTTGTAAAGAGCGTAGTGGCGAGCTGAGTAAAATGAGCCGTTGGGTGCTGCCTGGCATTATGTTCATTGTACTAACAAGTGTGATGGCGTTGGTTGGCCTCCTACCTGGCATACCCGCGATTATCCCAAGTTTTCGTTAAACTCTGAATGAGAGTTCTATGAATGCTTAACCCTTTCTGCCACCTGGACTAATGATGTCGTGAGGTGGCATTTTCTTGGCCAGCCTATAAGTATGTTCACCAACTAGACATAAAAAAGGCTGCACTTACCGAAGATGAGTAAAGTGCAGCAAAGGTTAAGAAGAAAAGCAGAAAGTTAAGCTACCTGCCGCCATATAATTTAGGTTGTATGGCGGCAGATACATTTGGTGTAACAAGTTAAACAATAATACTTGCTAAAACTGATTGGCTTGTGAGGCTAGGCGAATGAACGCATTAGTTTCACCGTATTTGCTGTAATCTCCCACACGCTGAACCACTTCGAAGAACAAACCGTTAATCTCCTTCGTGTAGAAGTGGAAGAAGCTGCCAGTTTCATCTTCTGTGTACAGAATGTTGTTGTCGCTTAGGCGTTGAATCAACTCGTCAGGTAAATCAAACTGCGCTTGAATGTCTAAGTAGTAGTTGTTCGGGATCTTCAGTTGATAGATAGGTGATAGGTCCTGAACCGCTAGGAAGATGTCTTTACACTCCATTGCGATTTGGTTGATGCTCGCGCCATTTGAATCGTTTAAGAAGCGCTGTGCCGAGGTTTGTTTGGCACTTGTGCTGTTCAATGCAATCTTGATCTTGTTGTTAGCGCTTTTGATGGTACGGCTAGTGATTAAACCGTTCACATCGGGTAGGTCAAAGCTCTCTTCTGGGACAAACCCGAAGATTGATTTGTAGAAGAATAGGTTAGACAGTAAGGCGTCAGGTGCTACCACTTGACCCATGTGGTCGATGCGAGTGAAGTTGTCATTCATTGGTATTTGGTCTGCGACTGGCTCAAAATCCACTTCGTAAAATTTAGACGCTTCGTTCTCTTCTAAAAGATGAATCAGTAAGTTACCAGAGCTTTTCAGAGTAGGGATGTCTAACTCATTCTCTTGGCGCGTCTGATGGATGGTTGGGCTGTTGTAACGGCTCGCCAGTTCCACAAGGCGGCTCGAATCTTCAGTAATCACACCCAGCGCGCATACTGATTCACCATGGCCTTCACGGTAAGTTTGCGCGTTGGAGTTTTTCTCGTAGTTGAAGATGAAGTTGATATCACCGCGTTGGTATAAATCGACATTTTTGCTCTTATGGCAGTGCGTTTTTCTGAAACCAAGAGACTCAATTACGTCTGAGAAAGGGTTGTTCTCACGTTCTTTAACTGCGAATTCAATAAAGCTAAGGTCATTGATCTTAGGGGCGTTGAAGTGTTCGTTTGTTTGGTCTTCTAGCCATTTTAGTGAACGGACACCATCGATTGCTTTTTCAATTGGAGATGACGATCGGAACTCATCGTTAAAGACTTCATGCGATAGGTAATCGTTGTAGCCTTTGTCTTTCAGCGTTTGGACGAAATCGATAACTGGGAAGTCGCCTTGGCCTGGGAAGCAGCGATAATGGCGGCTGTATTGAAGAATATCCATCTGCATTTTTGGCGCATCAGCAACTTGGACCAAAGCGATCTTATCGACAGGGATATCATTTTTAAGCGTATCTAAAGTGTTACCGCGAGCGAACATATGGAACGTATCCAGCACAACACCAAGGTTAGGGTGGTCTACCGTTTTTACTAGGTTCCAAGCATCATCATAATCGGCAATGTGGCGGCCCCATGCGAGCGCCTCATAGCCTAATTGCATGTCTTCTCGCTTTGCTAGTTCAGCGAGCGCATATAAGTCTTCAGCGCACTGCCCAACGTTAGGAGAAGATTGCGGATGAACATTACTACACATCATTAAGCGGCTAGTACCAAGCTGATGGGCAAGGTCCATTTTACGCTCAAGCATGTTGTACTTTTTTTGGCGCAGGTGAGCTGGCATGCCTTCCATATCACGAAAAGGCTGCAGCACAAGGATCTCTAGGCCAAGGCTATCAGCAATACGTTTAACGTCAGAAGCGGAACCACGGTATTGTGTGAGATCATTCTCGAAGATCTCAATGGCTTGAAAGCCCGCTTTCGCAGCAGCGTGCATTTTTTGTTCTAGCGTGCCAGACAAGCACACAGTAGCGATTGAATATTTCATAGTGGCTCCTTACTTAAGCTGCGGTGTCACGTCTTGAACAGGGACGTATTGCTCGGTTTCACAAGCTTTGATGATGGCGTCGATAACCAGTAGGTTCTGTAAACCATCCCAAATGCTGACTCTCGGCGTTTGTTCTTCTCCGCGAATCAACGCACAGAAGTGTTCTAGTTGGCGTTTTAGAGGGTCTTCGCGGTGAATCTCTTCTTTACGTTCTAGCATCTCGTTCCACCAAGAAGGTGTCACATCTTTCGCGAATGACTTTACCTGCATCGTTGGGACAGAAAGGCAGCCATTGGTGCCTGCTACGTGATAGCAATCTTCGGTTTCGTATGTCGCGTAAGATTTGTTTTCTTGAGACGTTTGCTCCCAGCTTCTTGGGCTTGCAGAAGCATCGGATAGAAGGAAAGAGCCAAGCGTGCCGTTTTCAAAGCGCAGTGAAATGACCGTAGTGTCTTCTACTTCAAACTCACGAGCACTACTTGAACTCATCGCTTGAACACCAACAATATCGCCGACAAGGTGGCGTAAGTTGCCAATCTCATGAATCATATTGATAAGAATTGGGCCGCCGCCTTTTACTTTTCGCCAATCACCCTCATCGAAGTAGTAATCCGGTTTGTAGAATGCAGCGCTACCCATAATCGAAACCAGTTTACCGAGCTCACCACTGTCGATGATGTTCTTAGCCGTTTCTAATAGAGGGCTATAAGCACGGTGATGGCCGACCAGAATTTTACTGTTCTCATGTTTCGCGTGTTTCAGTAACTCAATCGCATCTTCAATCGAATCCGTGACAGGTTTCTCGATGATTGCTGCGACACCCGAGGTGATACATTCGTGCGCTTGTAGAGCGTGTAATTTGTTCGGTGTCGCTAGGATCACGCCGTCTGGCTTAGCTTCAGAAAACAGGTTATCTAAACTCTCATAAACGGGCACTTGGTATTCATCGGCGATCGCTTTCGCTGCTGGAAACGGGTCAACGATAGCCGCCAGCTCGCACTGTTCATTTTCTACAATGAGTTTGATGTGTGTTTTTCCGATTAAGCCTGCTCCAGCAACAGCAATTTTAACTTTTTCCATGTTTAAGACCTTATGAGTGAGCGTTCTAACTATTCTTATTTGAGTTATGAGTTATGAGTTATGAGTGAAACAACGACGGACAGAGTGAATCCCGATGTCACCGTTGCGATAATCAATGTGTTTGCACAGAAGTTTTGTTGCTTATAAATCCCCCCAAGAATGGGGTAGATAGATAGCATTGGTGATGCACAGAAGATAAGTAGCACGTATTTTAAATCGCCTTCTACTGGCCAAATCCATAGCAATCCGAGCGCAACAATAGGGAAACAAATCAACTTGATGCAGGTAACCAGTGCAATGCGTGACTTTTGGTTGAGCACCAGTGATTGACCTAAAATGCCCCCAATCGCAAATAGCGCTAACGCGACCGATGTTTTTGCAAGAATGCCTACACTTTCTTCAATCACGAATGGCATTTGAATCCCCAATAGATTGATGCTCAGCGCTAACGTGATAGAGACAATAATTGGGTTCTTTCTTAGTCGGTTTCCTATCTCGATGAGCTGTTCTTTTAGTGAAGAATCGGTTTCATTGGAGAATTCCAATAACACTAAGCACACAGGAATAAATAGAAGGTTCTCTATTAATACACTCATCAAAAACGCTTCTGCATACTGACCATCAAAGATCGATAGTACGATAGGGAAGCCGATAAAAGCGCTGTTTGGCATCCCGCTGCCAAGCGCATTAATAAAGCAATCTTGCCACTTGAGCTTCATCACTGTGCGGCTGTAGAGCACCGCGATCGCCATGCACGTCAGCCCACCGAATGCATAGATCAACATATAGTTTTTGTTGATCGCTTCGTTCAAGTTGAGCTGAGTAACACTGCCAAAAATGACTGCAGGAAGTGATACGTACAGTACGAATTTGCTTACGTCTCCAATGAAATGACCAGAAAAAAAGCCATTTTTAGTCGTGACAAAGCCTGCCGCGACAATCAGTATCAGCGGCAGTAATATTTCATATACAGACATAGTGGTTGGGTGTGCCTAGTATCCGAATAGCTGCGGTAAGAACAGCACGCTTTGTGGAACAAAAGTGATGAAGAACAGCACCAGCACTTCGAGTAGGAAAAGTGGAATGACTTGTTTTGAAATCGCGGCAATTCCGACCTTAGAGATTGTATTGGAGACGAACAGACAGATCCCCATCGGCGGAGTAATCAAACCAATCATTAGGTTGAAGATAACTACAATACCGAAGTGAACAGGGTCGATACCAAAGCTCATCGCAATCGGGTGGAAGATTGGGATAAGAATCAGCATCGCGGCGATGCCTTCTAAGAATAAGCCAACAACCAACAAAATAACGTTCACCATAATTAGGAACATAATAGGGTCGCTGATGCTGCCTAGAATTTGCTGACTAATGAATTGTGGTACACGTGAGAAAGTGAGAATCCAGTTCGCAACCGAGATAACCGCAATCAAGATAAGTACGATTGAAGAATCGCGCATAGAGCGCATGAACACTTCAGGCAAGTCACTGAAACTCAGGGATTTGTATACAAACATCCCCACAAGCAGAGCATAGAATGCAGCGAATGCAGCCGCTTCTGTTGGCGTTACAATACCCATTAAGATTGAGCCAAGAATGAAAATCGGCATAGTTAGTGGGATGAAAGCTTTGACTAACGCTTTACGACGGCTCTGACGGACTGCATTACTTTTAATGTTGTGTCGAGTGGCGTAGATGAATACAAAAATCGAAAGAGCAACAGCAGACAATACGCCAGGAACTATGCCCGCTAAGAATAGGGCAGGGACTGACACACCACTGGCGATAAGCGCGTAGATGATCACTGGAATACTTGGTGGGATCATCGGGCCGATAACCGAAGACGCTGCGGTTAGCGCTGAAGAAAACTCTTTGCTGTAGCCTTCTTTTTCCATTTGAGGAATGAAGACACGGCCAAGTGCTGATGTATCAGCTACGGCTGAACCAGAGATACCGGCAAACATCACAGAAGACCAGATATTTACTTGGGCTAAACCACCACGGAAGTGGCCCACTAAAGCATTGGCAAAGTCGATGATACGGTTGGTGATACCGCTTTTGTTCATTAGCTCGCCAGCTAAAACAAAAAGAGGCACCGCAAGAATAGAGTATGAGTCTAAACCACTGAAAATACGTTGGCCGATAAGGCTAATAGAGATTGGTGTACTAGAGACGTAGAACGACATCGCTAAGATGATACTGAATACGAGAGGAATACCAAAAAAGAGCATGGATCCCATTAAGGCAATAGAAGGCATAACGATTCCTTATACGTCGCTTTGGAGAGCTTGAGCTCTTGTGGATGCGCACGCTGATTTAACGTGCTGGATTAAACGCAGAGTTGCGGCTATGAATAGGCAAGCACCGCCAATCACAAGTGCTGATTGGAAGTAATACATGCTTAGGCCAATACCGGGAGATTCTATTCCTCCGCGCTTTATCACAAACAAGTAGGATGAATAAGTCCAAATCACTGAACAGGTAAGAACCGAAAGATCGACAACGACTTCAAGTGTTTTTTGAAATGCTTTTGATTTGACAGAATCAAGAACCGAAAATTTGATATGTAAGCCCTCCAAATAACACAATGAAGTCGCAAACATAACGCCATAGATCATTGAGTATTTGCTTAACTCCTCGCCCCATAGGATAGAGGTATTGAAAAAGTAACGGCTGATTGTGGTAATTAGCATTACTGCAAATAAATTGAAGAGTGAGGCACCTGCGAGAATCGCAAGTAACTTTTTATATTGCTCAATCATATTCCCTGTCTCCTTGGGAAGAGTCGCTATACATGCGCGGTATAGCGACTCATTTCTTATAAGTACTGCTTATAGGGTATTTATTGTTCGGTTATGGATCAGTTAGTCGCGGTTTCTACTGCGTCTAGTGCGTCATCAATCCATTTTGAATCAATGGTTCCTGATAACCACTTGATGACAGCGGGTTGTGTTTTATCGCGGAATTGTTTCTGTTGCTCTGGTGTGAGAGACGTAATCTTCATGCCTTTTTGTGCAAGCACTTCAAGGCCTTCTGCCGAATTCACTTGCTGAATAGCTCGACCCACAGTGCCTGCAACTTTCGCAGCACGGTCGATGATTGCTCGGTCTTCTGCGTTTAAAGATGTATAGAAATCGTCATTCATTAATAAGAAATCAGTGCCATAAACGTGACCGTCTAGCGTGATGTATTTTTGAAGTTCGTAGAATTTGTTCGCGTTAATTACGCTAACAGGGTTTTCCTGTCCATCAATAACGCCAGTAGTCAGTGCGGCAGGAACTTCAGGGAAGGCAATCGGTGTTGGCTCAGCGTCTAATGACTTCATCATTTCAACGTAAAGTGGTGTCGTCATCACGCGGATTTTCAGACCGTTTAAATCTTTAGGTGTGTTGATTTCACGCTTTGAGTTAGTAAAGTGGCGGAACCCAGTTTCTCCGTAAGCTAGGTTACGTAAGCCAGTTGTTTTCAAGCATTGTTCATTCAACTTTTGACCAAACTCACCGTCTAGCACTTCCCACGCGACAGGCGCTGACGGGAATAGGTAAGGGATTTCTAGCACGTTCGCTTCTTTACACAGCTTAGAGTAAGCGCCTGAAACCATCGTCATTGTGAGCATGCCTTCTTGAGTCGATTGAAGTAGCTCTGTTTCGCCACCTAGTTGACCGGAAGGGTAAATATTTACATTGATTCGACCGCCAGATTCAGCCTCTACAAGGTTTTTAAAAACTTGAGTGGCAGCCCCTTTTTTAGAGATAGTCCAATCTTGAGAATCTACGTGCCCAATTGTAATGTCCAGAGCAGTGGCAGAACCTGCATAAGCAAGGGATAAAGCGAGTGTAAGTTTAGTTATTGTTTTCATTTGTGAACCTCCTGTTTCTACGTCGATAAAGTTATCACTTAAAATTAACAACCGATAATTCATATAGTGAAAGTGTTATTCAATTTTGAGATAACTTTCGATATCCTTTTTTTACTAACGGTATACCATTCTGTTTCTATTGCCCTTTAAAACAGGGGGTTAGTGTTATATAACTGTGAGTTATGTATTGAAAAAGGGAATTGAAAATGAATTTAGCTGCAATTCATTTTTGGAGAAAGAAGTCACATCTTTGCCGCGTAAAACTTACATTTTGCCTACATGAACTCACAGAAATCGTGATTCCTAGTGGCGTCATAATCAAAAAATGTGCTGAATGTGTTCGATAGTGAGCACGGCTAAATTTAGTTATTTTTCCGCGTGTTGAGAGATGCTGTTTGTATTCATCTTATGGATATAAATGGCCGGGTCTGAGTACTGTGAGGCGATAGCATGATAAACATTCCAAATTTGAGACACCTAAGAGCGATATCTGAAGTTGTTCATACGGGCAGTATCAGTAAGGCTTCAGAAGTCGTGTTCTTATCTCAACCGGCAATCACTCAGGCGATCGCGAAGTTAGAAAAGAACATCAACACCGAATTGTTTGAACGAACCACAGATGGTATGAAACCAACTGAGCAGGGTGAAGCGTTCTCCTTTCGAATAGAGCGTGCTTTGGAATACATTAGTAAAGGTATTGCCGATTCGTTAAAAGTTGCGAAAGGGCAGCGAAAAAGCAGTGTTCAGCGCTATTTGTTCAATATTACGACAACACAATTAAAAGCACTGATTGCGGTATCTAATGGACAAAGCTTTACTGAAGCGAGCCGAATCCTCGAAGTGTCTCAGTCGTCTGTGTACAGGGCTTCGAAAGATCTTGAAGAGATCTTAGGGCTCACGTTATTCGAGAAGACAAGTACTGGCATTACGATTAGTAAAGCGGGCACAGCACTCGTGATGTCGAGTAAGCTTGCGTTTGTTGAAATCAAACAGGGCATCGAAGAGGTAGGGCTGCTGAGTAACCGCCATAACAGTGTCATCAAGGTTGGATGTTTACCTCTAGCTCGAACATGTTTGCTTCCGAATACTATTAACGAATTTTCTCGCCAATTTCCCGATTGTCAGATACACGTGATTGATGGTCCTTATCAAGATTTGCTCAACCACTTAAGGCATGGTGATTTAGACATCCTTATTGGTGCGCTGCGATTCCCGTCACCGAGCACAGATATTCGCCAAGAAACCTTGTTTCAATCGCATAATAAAATTCTCTCTAGAAAAGAGCACCCCTTGAGTCTCAAAGAACAGATCACGCTAGATGATCTGCAAGAATCGAGCTGGGTTGTTTCAAATGTAAATACGCCTGGGAGAAAAATGTTTGAAGACATTTTTACCTCACAAGAGCGTGAAGTTCCGACTCGGATTGTGGAGGCAAGTTCTCAAATGCTGGTTCGAGAGCTGTTGATGGGGAGCGACAGGCTCACCATCCTTTCTCAGCACCAGATAACTCGAGAGCTAGATGAAGGGCACTTTACGATTTTGCCATTCGACTGTAAAAAACAGTCGCGTCCAATAGGCTTAACCATGCGTAAAAACTGGTTTGCGACCTCGGTTCAGAATCATTTTCTTACCTTACTTAGAGAGAAAGGTGTGCAGCTTTAGTTCTTTATGTTCGTGTCTTGTTTGAGGTGTCTCGCTAGTCAGAATGAACTGTGTTCAGGCGCCATCTTGTGAGAGTGGTTTTCCAAAATTGAATACCCCCTATATTTATTTGATTATCGCCATAAGGACGCCAGTGCTAAGGTAATTAGCATGACAAAATGCAGATAACGTGGCAGGTATAAAGAACATTATGGCGATAATAACAAGAGCTGCGTTTATTGGGTTTGGTGAAGCCGCGCAAGCGTTTCTGGCGAGTTGGGGAAACCAAACCCCGGAAGTGATCAGCGGGTTCGACATCAAAAGTAACCACGCATTGCACCGAGAACGTATTCTTCTTGAGTACATCAAGCAAGGTGTTCAAGGTGCATTTGAAGTCCATGAGGCTATTAGAGGCGCGCAGTTTATCTTTTCTCTGGTAACAACAGAGCAAGCGGAAAATGTCGCTAAAACTGTGTCTAAAACCTTAACGTCGAAACAAGTGTTTTTAGACTGCAATTCTTGTTCTCCTCAGGCAAAACAACGAAGTGCAGAGTTAGTAGAAGCGTGTGGTGCTACCTATATAGACGTTGCGATTATGGCGCCAGTGCTGGGCCAGGCAAGTGCGATCCCTCTTATGATTTCAGGTAAGCAAGCCGCAGAAATCGAACCAACGCTCACTGCTTTAGGGTTCAAAGTCAATGTGGTTTCTGAGCAAGTTGGTGCCGCTTCCAGCATCAAAATGATCCGTTCTATCATGGTAAAAGGGCTTGAAGCGTTGACGACCGAGTGCTTACTGGCCGCACGAAAAGCGGGCGTTGAAAGTGAAGTCACTGAATCTTTGAACCTCACTTATCCTGCTTTGCCTTTAGAACAGTTGGGTCAGTACCACATTGAACGAATGGTATTGCACGGCGAGCGCCGCTTTCAGGAGCTAAAACAGGTATCGGATACCTTGTCTGAATTAAATTTGAATAGCTCTATGGTCAGTGGGGCAATGGCTTGGCATCGTGCTCTTGGAGATATGTCAGTGGAGGTTAATGGCCAGAGCCTAGCTCAACTGAGTGACTTGGTATTAGACAAGTTAGCCAACTCGGCAGATGCACATCACGACGTACATTTGAATCATCAAAAACAGGCGTTGGCTTAACATCTAGTTGAATCAGCAATCCAGAATTTTCTATATACGAATAACTTACATCAGCGAATAACGTTGGTATCAAATTAAAGGAATAACTATGAACGTATGTGTTGTGGGCGCAACAGGTGCCTTTGGACGTAAACACTTAGAAGCCATTCGAGAGATTGAAGGCGTGCGCGTGGTTGCAATGGTATCACCAGAGCAAGAGAAGCTTGATCAATTGATCACCGAGTATGGCCACGAATCAAAAGGATTCGATAATCTAACGGATGCGTTGGCACTAGAAGAAGTAGAAGCGGTAATTCTTGCTACGCCAACCCAAATGCATGCAGCACAAGCGATTGAATGTATGGAAGCGGGCAAGCATGTATTGGTTGAAATTCCAATGGCCGATAACATCGAAGACAGCTACCGTGTGGTAGAAGCGCAGAAAAAGTCAGGCAAGATTGCAATGGCAGGTCATACGCGTCGTTTTAATCCTAGCCACCAGTGGATTCAAAATAAGATTGCTGCTGGCGAACTGCATATTCAGCAGATGGACGTACAAACGTACTTCTTCCGCCGCACCAACACTAACGCTAAGGGTGAAGCTCGTTGCTGGACCGATCATCTCCTTTGGCACCATGCTTGTCACACCGTTGACCTTTTTCAATATCAAACGGGTGAGCAGGCAACCAAACTTCAAGCGTTACAGGGGCCTATCCATCCAGAATTGGGGATTGCAATGGATATGAGCATTGGTATGAAAGTACCGTCTGGTGCTATTTGTACTTTGTCTTTGTCATTTAACAACGATGGCCCATTTGGCACTTTCTTCCGCTACATCTGTGAAGAGGGCACCTACTTAGCTCGTTATGATGACTTATACGATGGAAAAGAAAATCCAATCTTACTTGAGGGCGTAGCGGTATCGAACAATGGTATTGAGCTTATCGACCGTGAATTCTTCGACGCAATTAAAACGGGTCGCGAGCCTAACTCGAGTGTCGCGAGTTGTCTTCCTGCGATGGAAACACTAGATAAATTAGAAAAGATACTTGAAGCTGAGTAGTCGAGTTGAACAACTTTCTAAGAAGCATTGGTATTCGTGCAGTAAAAGGATAAAGGAAGATGACTAACATTGGTGGGCAAGAACTCGCGCCAGTCGCGTTGGGGTGTATGAATCTATCGCATGCGTATGGAACGCCTCCGCAAAAATCGGAAGGCATTAAGTTACTCAACCAAGCACTAGATTTAGGCTATGACATGCTCGATACTGCTGCATTGTATGGCTTTGGAGCGAACGAAGAGTTACTGGCGCAAGCGGTTGGTCATCGCCGTGATGAATTCTTTCTGGCGAGCAAATGCGGAATGTTCAAAGGACCTGATGGTAAACGTGCCATTGACGGACGACCAGAGACCATCCGAAGAACGTGTGAAGAGTCATTACAACGTTTGAATACGGATGTTATCGATCTGTATTACTTACACCGCTGGGACAAGAGTGTGCCAATTGAAGAGAGCATCGGTGAGCTTTCTCGACTGGTTGAAGAGGGCAAGATCAAGCATATTGGTTTGTCTGAAGTGTCGGCGAGCACCATCGAAAAAGCGCACGCGATACATCGTATATCAGCGGTGCAATCAGAATACTCTATTTGGTCACGCAACCCCGAGATTGCGGTTATCGAGCAATGCCAAAAGATTGGTGCCACCTTTGTCTCTTTTAGCCCGGTTGGGCGAGGTATGTTGACCGGGAAAGTGCGTGATAACCAGTTTGTTGCAGGCGATATCCGATTAGCAATGCCACGTTTCTCTGATGAACACTTTGCAGATAACTTATCGTTAGTCGATAAGTTTGCATCGGTATTGCCTATGTTTGCAGAAGAGAATGGAGTGGTTGAGGGCAGCGATACCGATGCGTACCCAACACTGGCTCAGTTAGCTTTAGCTTGGACGTTAAAAAAAGCGCCGAACTCGATTGCACTTCCGGGGACGACAAACCTTCAACACCTTGAAGATAACTGGAATACTCAGCGTTGGTCGGTATCCGATGAATTGTTGCGAGTGATCGACGACGTTATTCCGCAAAGTAAAATTGCTGGTGCACGATACAACTCTGGTACACAGGAAGAAATCGACACAGAGGAATTTTCAACTCGTTAGTTTGAGGGCTACTTTGTCATACGTTTAATGATCACAATTAGACTATCCTTAACAACAGGATTCATTTTCAGTTATTGAGGATAGGGTGATGGCTAACTCTGAAATTCAAGATTTGGAACAGCAAATTTACGAGCTAAACGTCAAGCTGGTCGAGCTAAGAAAAGCCAATCGTTTCAACGAAGAAGTTCCTAATTATAAGTTTCAAACGAGTAATGGAGAGCCCTCGTTACTTGAGTTGTTTGGTGAACGCGACAAGTTACTCGTAATACACAATATGGGGCAAGGATGTCGGTATTGCACACTTTGGGCTGACGGCTTCAATGGCTTTGTTCCGCACTTAGAATCGGTGATGTCAGTGGTCCTAGTTTCAAAAGATGAACCCGCTGTTCAGCGCCGATTTGCAAATTCAAGAGGGTGGCAATTCCTTTTGGCTTCACATGCTGGTGGACGCTATATCCAAGAGCAATCAGTGATGAAGGGCGAAAGCAATATGCCTGGGGCGGTCGTGTATGAGCGAAAAGGCGACCAGATTTATAGGCAAAGCTCTTGTGTATTTGGGCCTGGCGACCTTTATTGCTCGATGTGGAGCTTATTGGGATTAGCGGGATTAAGTGCTTCGGATTGGACTCCTCAATATTCGTATTGGAAACGCCCTCAAAAGTTAGACGACGGTGGTGAGAACTTGTGCGAATAGCTTCTGATTTTTTGAGTTGAATTTGTTTGGAAAATGGAAAGGGCTGAATGAAATCAGCCCTTTTTTGATCGAAACGTGCAAGGTTAAAACCTTATTGGTAATTGGACTTAATTGGAAAGTACAATTCGCGGGGAAATCACCACAGGCTGCATTAAGGTTAGTACAACAGGTGTTAGCGCTTTTGTGACATTCGCTAGGGTATTCATCGTTGGCGCGACATTGATGTTCTTTACAGGTGCCGCGATCATGAGCCTTGAAGAATATTGAGAGCTAGTGCACCCAGCGGCTGAAGTGAGTGCGAGAATAGCGAGAGATAATTGCCTTACGATTTTCATAGTTCATTCCTTTCAACTTATCGGGGTAGTACTGAGTGAGGTATTCACTATTTGTCGCTCTCCTCGTACCAGTTGTTGAACTATGTATTCATAATGGTAATAAATCAAAGTGTAAACATTCAAGTCTAAAAGGTTGATACTTCCGGTTACTTATAATGTTACTTACTGCTGATAGAATTAATGTTATCAAACATATCAAAGTGCCACCTTCGCAGTGCTATAACAATCGAGGTTCCGTTCCGGTCATTAATATCCAAAGTCGCATCATCTTGGCAAGCTTCATGAAAATCGTTGGCCAGCTTTTGAATTTTTTGTTGAAACTTTTGGTTGGAATGAGGCGACATGAGCCCGTTTGCCATAACCAGTTTTTCTTCCTGTCGACTGAAAAAACTGCTAAAAAACTCTGGAAGTACTTCCTTTAAAAAGAATGACTGAATTGGCCCACCGGGAATCCAATCAAAGTTAGGGGAAAGTAGTAAGCGGATACGGTTTTCAGGCAAAAGTTCTAACAGCCCTAATCTATCTAGTTCTGCGAGTTTCTGGATAAGGATGTTTTTATTCAGATTGTAGCGTTGGGTGATTTCTTCGAACTTAAAACCATTCAAAGCACTGACTGCCACCATCAACAAAGCTTTATCAGACACAATGGTTTGTTCTTGCTCACGCGTTAATGTTTTGAGGCCAAGATCCGATATTGAGGCAAGCCTGAATAGCTCAGCGAGATCAATTTGAATCAATTCACAGATCTTACTCAATCGCTGTAGGCTTAAATTACCGCCATCTGCGAGCAGACGTTTGACTGAGCCTTCACTCAAATCGAGCTGATCAGCAATATCTTGATATTGGACGTCGTGTAGTTTGAGCTGTTTCTTCAGTTCCTTGATAACAAATTGCGTTCCTGGCATTGCGGGCACCCTAGTCAGCCAATGTTTAATAGTGGTATAAGTTAGCAGCTAACTCTTTTCTTTTGAAAGGGTTACATTGAAATTAATATGAGAAACCAAATCAAATATTGAAGCTACTCGCTAACCTTTGACTTTTTCACCTCCTAAGATTTTCTGTCTGTTCTTAAATGAGTAACAGAGTAAACCTAAACATAGCCCCCAGAATGCACTTCCGATACCTGCAAAGCTAACCCCAGATGCGGTGAGCAAAAACGTGAGTATTGCTGCTTCGCGGTGGGTTTCATCAGAAAGTGAACTGCTTAAGCAGTTGGCGAGGCTTGGCAATAACGCAAGCCCCGCGATAGCAATGACGATAGCTTGTGGAACCGCTGCGAATAAAGAGACAAAGGTGGTGCCTAAAATGCCCGCTAGAAGATAAAAAATGCCCATAGCTAATGCTGCGCGATATCGATTGGTTGGATCTGGATCGGCATTAGGGCTCATGCAGATTGCACCGGTTAATGCGGCTAAGTTAAAGGCAAACCCACCAAAAGGAGCCAACAATAATCCAGTAATACCTGTAGCGGTAATAATTCGAGAGGCAGGTGGGTGGTAGCCATTCGCTTTTAGAACAGCGAACCCAGGCAGGTTTTGAGAGGCCATAGTGACGACAAATAAAGGGATCCCAACGCTAATAAGTGACGCTAGGTTGAAATCCGGCATAGTGAAAAGTGGTTGGGTCACGGTCAGGTTTATTTCGGATAAATCTAACTTACCAGTAAACCCACTTATCGTGACGGCTAATAGCAAGATAAACGGGATCAGTAAGTTACCAAACACTTGCTTGCCTAGGATAAATACCATGAGCATTCCTAGAACGATAACTAATTCTTGAGTAAGAGAAGAGAAAATCCCTACGCCAAACGACCATAGCACGCCGGCAAGCATGGCCGAAGCGATAGAGCTTGGTATATGTTTTAGGAGCTTATCGAACACACCTGTGATTCCAGAGAGTGTGATGAGTAATGAACTAAATAGGAATGCAGCGATCGCTTGTTCTACTGTTAAGCCATTTAATGAGGTAATTAACAGTGCAGCACCGGGAGTCGACCAAGCCGTTACAATAGGTTGTTTATAACGCCAAGAGAGAAGGATAGTCGATATGCCCATACCAATTCCTAGCGCCCAGAACCAAGAAGCGATTTGTGCAGAGGTTGCTCCAGCACTGCTTGCTGCTTGGAAAATAATAGCAGCCGCACTAGCGTAACCGATAAATACGGCAATAAACCCAGTACTGATATGTGAAAACTTTACTTGGCTCATGTTAACCATCCTTGTTGTGCGTTATAACATACAATAAGATCAACTTAGCACTTGTGCGTTATAACGCACAAGTTATTTTTGTAGATAATTTATGCAAAACGAATGGTATGTAAGCGAAAATCTTAAAAGAATCCGCAAAGAAAATGGGTGGAGTTTAGATAAAACCGCCAAGGCGACGGGCGTCAGTAAAGCGATGCTCGGTCAGATTGAAAGGGGGGAGTCTAGTCCAACGGTTGCCAAGTTATGGCAGATCGCAACGGGGTTAGAGGTTTCTTTTTCTAGCTTAATAGAACCGTATTCAGAACAGGCGTTGAGTAGTTTGTTTCGAGATGCGGGTGAACTACGTGATGAAAGCTTAAATGATGGGTTTTCAGTTAGCGTGATGTTTCCCTTTGAGCCTGCAGTGGGTTTTGAGGTGTACGAGCTTGGCCTAGCGGAAAACTATCAGCATTTATCTGAACCGCATAATACGGGCGTCACGGAACATATTCTGTGTATATCAGGCTCAATGGCGGTGTTTTTTGATGATGATTGGCATGAGCTTACTGCTGGCCAAGCGGTGCGTTTTAACGCTGCTCAGCCTCATGGTTATAAAAACACGGGTAAAGAAAAAGCGGTGTTTCACGATATTATTCATTACCCCAAAACATGGTAGCGTTGCCAGAAACGATATGATGTAAAGCAATTGGCGTGATCGCGAAAAATTTATCCTCCAATTCAATGCCAAATAGACAGTGAAAGTCTCAGTATTGAGTGGAGGATTCAGTATTCCGAACGTCAATGAATTTGGTATTCCACCCATCACGTTCTAAGTTACTGAGTCGCTGATAATACTTCAGCGACGCTACTTCCAACGCTTGTGGCGCCAAAATGTGAGCCCGTTTTAGAACTGTCGAATACTTTACGAGAAGCTTTATAAGCGTCAATTGTGAGTGGGACGTAGCCAGCATCGCTTACTACAGTGGAAGCCATGGATGGGTCTAAGAATTGTTCGACAAATCGGTGTACAAACATTCGCTTTTTGACAGAGTCACCATTGACGTAAATAAACACCGGACGCGACAAAGGCTGGTAGTCACCGCTAGCCGCACTTTCTAAGCTGGGTAAAACAGGCTCATTACCATTCCATGAGATAGCGACGGCTTTTAGCGCATCTTTGTGTTGCTCGTAATAAGCCAAACCGAAGAACGCCATTGAGTTTGGATCTTTAGCTACGTAGCCAGCCAGAACATTGTCGTCTTCATGAGGGCTATAGTCTTTGCGCCCCCTTTTCTTTTCGACAATCACATTTACAAAATAGTCATAGGTGCCTGAATCTGCGCCGGGGCCGTAGAGGGTAAGTGGGGTATTAGGGAAGTTAGGGTTAATCTGTTGCCAGCTGCTGACAATGTTTTCAGATCTTGGGCTCCACGCGGTTTTTAATTCGGCAACTGTCATCGATTCTGCCCATGTATTCTCTTTGTTAACCACCACGGTTAGGGCGTCTAATGCGATAGGTAACTCTAGAAACTCGATCCCATTTTCAGTGCAGAGTTGTTTTTCCGTGTCTTTTATCGGTCGGGAGGCATTAGCGATATCTATTTCACCACGGCAAAATTTCTTGAAACCACCGCCTGTACCTGAAATACCGATAGCAATTTTGGTACTGCCGTTTTCTGTTTCCATGAACTGCTTAGAAAAAGCGTTCACGATGGGAAAAACGGTGCTTGAGCCATCAATCTTAATGAGATCCCTTGCGAGCGCAGGATTAAAGCCGAGTAGGATTATGCTCGCTAAGCCAAAAGTTACTGATTTTCGTTTCATTTAAGACACCGTTTATCGCCTTGTTTGACAGGCCTAGTAACAACCCTATCACCTTAATATTAATTTAATATTTCTGTTTAATAATTCGTATCAATGAATCGGTGTGGGCTATTGGTCAAGCGCTGATAGTGATGTCTACTTATTTACGAATACTTATCCATTGTCGTGAGACAAACTGGATGAGCGAATAACAATAATACCTTCCAGCCTATTTCGGGAGACAGGATGAAATCCAAAAAGCTGTTTTTTCTAACTATTGTACTGGCAGGTATGATCATATCTCTGACGATCTTGTTGTTCGCTCAAGCCAACAAATTGCTTGTGAATAAAGCCCCTCTTATCGAAGCCTCTCAAGAAATAAAAATCAACGGCACACTGGCGCACCTCTGGTTTGAAGAAGTTTTGTCTGGCGATACCACCCAATCCATTCAAGAAGTGTGGTATTACCTTGATCTGGCTGAATGGCACACTTTAGCCCTACTGGAAGGTGGGCAAAGCATTGAAGGCAGTTTTGAGCCAATTCAAGAGCCTGAGCTCAGAGCGATATTGATGACGATGCGAGACACTTTAGTTAACTTTCGAGAAAAGGCTGAAGTGAGATATAGCTACAAAGAGATTTCGAGTCCGGGTTCGGCGTTGGATATCAGTTCAGATGCGATGTTTTTGGAATTCATTCGTGAAGCGGACGACGTTCAGCGAGCGGTCAAACAGCACTTAACTGAAGGCGTGAGAAACTATCAATATATTAGTGTGTTGCTGATTGTGGTTTCTATCTCAATTGCGATTTACCTTTATCGCTTGCTGTACAAATTTGAAGAAAATCGAACGATGTGGATCGAATCGTTGAGCAATGCGAATAAGTCTATTGAAGCTAAAAATCAGCAGCTTCACACACAAGCCCATTACGACTCGCTGACCCATTTACCTAACCGAGTCATGTTTTTAGATAGCTTAGGCAAGTCAATCTTAAATGCTGATCGGCTCGATATGTCTTTAGCGTTACTCTTCATCGATTTAGATCATTTTAAAGCGGTGAATGATCAGTTCGGTCATGAAGCCGGTGATAAGCTTTTAAAACAAGTCGCAACGCGCATTAAGCGCTGTATCCGAGAGACGGATACCGCCGCTCGAATGAGTGGTGATGAGTTTATCGTCGTGTTGGAGCACCTAAGCGATGTTGAGAAAGCGATCAGTGTTGCAAACCGCATTGCGAAGAAACTGACTAAGTCGTTAAGGCTGCCATTTCAAATTGGTGATGCGAGCGTATCGATTTCTGCAAGTATTGGAATATCGATTTACCCTGACGACAGTTGTGATAGCGACTCATTAATCCGCTATGCCGACAACGCGATGTATCATGCAAAGTCTTTAGGCAAGAATAACTTCCAGTTTTATTCAGAGGAGCTCAATCGAATTGCGGCTTCGCGCTTAGAAATTGAACGAGATTTAAAAGCCGCTATTAAGCAAGATCAGTTCGAACTTCATTATTTGCCTAAATGGCGTTTAGATACCGGAAAAGTAGTTGGCGTTGAGGCTTTACTTAGGTGGAATCATCCGCAAAAAGGCATGATTTATCCGGATTCCTTTATTTCGGTGGCGGAATCGACAGGGCAAATTCGTGATATCGATTTGTTAGTCGCGCAAAAAGCGATAACTCAACAGCAGCGGTGGTGTAGCCAAGGCTATGATGTTGGAGTGATGGGCATAAATGTATCAGCGAGAAGCCTAAAGCATCATGAGTTTTTTGAAAGTTTGAAAACTCTCATTGTTGAGTCGGGCGTAGCAACGGAAACCTTAGAAGTCGAAATCACAGAGAGCGTATTAGTCGAAAATACCCAATATGCTCAAGTGATTTTCCAAGAGTTAAAACAGCTCGGCGTACGTCTGGCGCTGGATGACTTTGGAACGGGTTTCTCGTCGATTTCATATCTACGTGATTTTGATTTTCAAACGCTCAAGATAGATAGAAGCTTTGTTTCGGATTATGCATCGGACGAAAAGTCTTTCGTGCTACTTAAGAATATTCTGAATTTGGGGAAAGAGCTGGGCCTCGATGTGGTTGCCGAAGGAGTGGAAACTGACGCTCAACAAGAAGACCTTAAGCAGTTTGGCTGCCTAATTGGACAAGGCTACTACTTAACCAACCCACAACCCGCGGATGTGTTGATCAGTCGCCTTTTTAATTGCTCAATAAACGATAACGTGTATTTACAGCGAGCCAGTTAGTCGATGGAGCGGTATACACATATGACTATATGTATCGAACGCCACTTTGAGCGTTGCTGAGTTGTCAGTTAACCCCATCAATCAACAGTATGTTTTTATAAAAGGCATGATATATAGGACACCTTAGACCCTGTTCAGTTTGTCTTATTATTCATGAAAATCGGTCAAACAAAGACTGTGATCTGACGCCATTTTCATTCCAATAAGCGTTCTAGCAAAACTGGAAGCATATTCGCTCACGTCAATTCTCAAAACCTAATAATAATCAGTAGGCTATTAATCCCTTCAACCTTAAACATCTAGTTGAGTATCAATGAAAACTATCAAGTGATAATTTTCATGAATCGATCGATGTCTTGTTATGTGAAAATATTATCGACAATCCTATCAGCTTAAGGGATAAATACGTGACTTTGGTTTTATAAATTGAATAGACCAATACCTGATTGTTTAGGTAAGCATTGCGTGAGGATGTTGTGATGGGAAGTAAACTAACCTCAATTACCGAAAGTAAAATTAGCAGCGGGGACAGTGAGAGGTATAGTGAGCCGCGCATTGTAGATAACCCTTATCTACTTCATCTAGGTCAAATGTGGCTGATGAGAATTCTACTGATTTTTGTTATGGGCTTGGCTATTGGTATGCCTAGAGCCTGGGCATCACCTGTCCCGAGTTATGACGTTGTTCACCTTCAATTACGTTGGCATCACCAGTTCCAATTCGCAGGTTATTACGCTGCTATTGAGAAAGGGTTTTATAAGGCAGAAGGCCTAGATGTTAGGGTGCATAACGGCAGCCCAAGCCACCAGCCCGTTTCTGAGGTGTTGTCGGGGCGTGCTCAATACGCTGAAGGCAACAGCGAAGTGTTGTTCCAGCGTTTGCAAGGCGAGCCGCTTGTCGCATTGGCTGCGATTTTCCAACATTCTCCATCCGTCCTTTTAACATTGGAAGGTTCAGGCATTCGCACAGTACACGATTTGATCGGCAAAAACGTAATGCTGGCGAATAAGAGTGAAGACGCGGATTTTCTAACCATGCTGCTTAACGAAGGCGTGGAGTTCTCCCAGTTAGATATTGTCCCGAGCAGTTATGATTTGAACGACTTAATTGTGGGTAAGACTGACGCGTTTAATTCTTATATGACTAACGAGCCATACCTATTGGATCAGCTAGGTGTCGGTTATAACGTGATAGACCCTCTTAATTACCGTGTCGATTTTTATAGCGATATTTTCTTCACGACTGAAGAGGAGATTCGTCATCATCCTCAACGCGTTGAAAGCATGTTGCGCGCGACCCTCAAAGGGTGGAAGTACGCCATGAATCACCCAGAAGAAATTATTGAGTTACTCAAGACAAAATATAACGTTTCCAAATCACGAGAGCACCTGCGCTTCGAAGCGGAGCAAATGCGAAAACTGATCATCCCTGATCTGATTCAGATGGGGCACATGAACCCAGAGCGTTGGCAACATATGGCCGATACCTTTATTAAGGCGGGCCTTATTGAAGATGATCAGTATTTGGATGGATTCATTTATGAATCTGACGATAATGATTTGCCCTATTGGATGATGCCTGCGTTCTTGTCGTCAATGATACTTTTGGTCTTCACGACTTCTGTAACGCTTTATCTGCATAGATTTAACCGTCGACTTTCGTTAGCTAAACAGCACCTTCAACAAAGTGAAGAACGATTCAAAGTGCTCAGCGCCGCGACTTATGGCGGCATTATCATTCACGATCGCGGGCAAATTTTAGAGTGTAACAGTGGTTTGTCAGATATCACTGGCTATACCTATTCAGAGCTTATCGGCATGAAGAGTTTCTCGTTAATAGCACCGGGTGACATGAGTCGAGTGCTTGAAAATGTCCGTGTGGGCTTTGATAAATGTTATGAAGCGATGGGAATTCGTAAAGATGGTTCCCAATTCCCGCTGACCATCAAAGGTAAGAATATTTCTTATAAGGGCCGTGAAGCTCGGGTTATTGAAATCATTGATATTACTGAGCGCAAGAAAACCGAAGAACAGCTTAAGCTGGCCGCGAGCGTATTTACCCATGCGCGAGAGGGCATCATGATCACCAACCCAAACGGTGAAATTGTTGAGGTAAATGACACATTCAGCCATATCACGGGGTATAGCCGGGAAGAAGTGCTGGGTCAGAATCCAAGGTTCTTAAAATCAGGGCGACACAATGAAGCATTTTACAAAGAAATTTGGGCGTCGTTGTTAGAGCATAAGCAATGGTCTGGTGAGCTATGGAATCGTCGAAAGAATGATGAAATATTTGCTGAATTGATCACTATCAGTGCTGTATTTGATGCCTACGGTGAAACACAAAACTACGTGGCGCTGTTTTCGGATATCACGCCAATAAAACAACAACAACAGCAGCTAGAGCTTATCGCGCACTACGACACATTAACTAACTTACCAAACCGACGTTTGCTGCGTGAACGCCTCAGCGAAGCCGTTTGGCAATGCGACCAGCACCAACAATCGTTAGCCGTTGCTTATCTCGACCTTGATGGTTTCAAAGCCATTAATGATACGTTTGGCCATGATGTCGGTGATGAGCTTTTGGTTAAGCTTTCAAAAATGATGAGTGAAACCTTAAGGGAGCGAGATACCATCGCGCGAATTGGCGGCGATGAATTTGTTGTGGTGTTGGCAGACATTGAAAGCATGGCTGCTTGTGAACAGGTGCTCGATCGTCTACTGCATGCGGCGATGAGTCCAATCACAATTGGCAATCGCACCTTGCAAGTGTCCACCAGTATTGGCGTGACGGTATATCCGCAAGATGATGTAGATGCGGATCAGCTAATGCGTCATGCCGACCAAGCGATGTATATCGCTAAGCAATCGGGTAGGAATCGCTATCATCTTTTCGATGTCGACAAAGATAAAACAAGGCAGACACAACGAGAAATCATAGAGCGGATACAGCAAGGGATCGACCAGCAAGAGTTTGTGTTGCACTATCAGCCTAAAGTGAATATGAGAACGGGCAAGGTTATTGGTGTTGAAGCACTTGTTCGCTGGGAGCATCCAGAACGCGGGTTAATCTACCCGGACGATTTCCTAAAAATCATTGATAAACATAGTGTTAGCTTAAAGCTGGGCGAATGGGTTTTGGATAGCGTGCTCGACCAAATGGTGCAATGGCAATCGGAAGGGGTGAACATTTCGGTCAGCGTTAATATTGATGCGTTCCAATTACAGCAAAAAGATTTTGTCGATAACTTGATATCGGCTCTGCATAAACGGCCTTCGGTGAAACCGGAATTTTTGCAGTTGGAAATTCTGGAAACCAGTGCACTAGAAGACATCAACGAAGTATTAGTCACCATGAAAGCGTGTATGGAGTTTGGGATTACTTTCGCACTGGATGATTTTGGTACTGGGTTTTCATCGTTAACCTATCTGAAGCGTTTGCCTGTCGATGTGTTAAAGATTGATCAAAGCTTTATACGAGAAATGCTTAGTGATTCGGATGATAGAGCGATCGTACTTGGGGTGATCGGTCTAGCGTCAGCTTTTAATTTGCAAGTAACGGCTGAAGGGGTTGAGAGCGTAGAGCACGGCCTGCAATTGCTTTCTATGGGCTGTGAACTAGGGCAGGGGCATGGAATTTCACTCCCAATGATTGGAGAGCATATTCCTAATTGGTTGTCTGATTGGCAGCCAGATAATTCATGGCTAGAGGCTGAGCTTTTAGCTGGGCGCTGATTTGCACGTGGTGGATTGATCACGCAGCGGATTGAAACAAAAACGAGTCACAGAAACTGTGGCTCGTTTTTTTAGCTCTTGTACGTAAATCAAAGCCAACTTTCTTCTAATTAGCGCTATCCACTAATCGTGATTTGCTCTGATTACTTATAGCCTGTTTACCTACAAGCTCATCTTCCCTTGATGGTACTTGAGCCCGTTAACCTCTTCTGCTCCTAGCAGAACGGGCCCATCTAGATCGACGATTTCTGCACGGGTAGCGATAGGTAACGCCGCTTTCATGGCTAGTGAAGTGCCGAGCATACAACCGACCATGACTTGTAAGCCATTGTCGCGAGCGGCTTGCTCAAGTTTCAAGGCTTCGGTTAGCCCGCCAGTTTTATCGAGTTTGATATTAACCATTTCATAGCCGTCGAGAAGTGCATCGATATCCGCTGATGTATGGCAGCTTTCGTCGGCACAAACGGGAATTGGGTGTTCAATCCCAACGAGAAGCTCATCCTGCCCTTTAGGAACAGGTTGCTCGATCATTGCGATGTTTAATCCCTCTAGTTGCTTGAATAGCTTAGGTAGGTCAAGTTCCGCCCACGCTTCGTTAGCGTCTAGAATGATTTTGCAGCTCGGAGCGATTTCCCTTACTGCTGCAACGCGTTCATATACCTGATGTTGGTCTAGCTTCACTTTTAATAGCGTAGCGCCTTGTTCTACATAATCTTTAGCTTGCGTGGCCATTACTTTAGGCTCGGCGACCGATACCGTCATCGCCGTTTCAATCTCTGGCTGTATATCGAACATTGGGGCTGGAAAATCCACGCCAGTTTGCAATGCCTCTAGTTGCCACAAGGCGCTATCAATAGCGTTTCTTGCCGCACCAGCTTCCACTTCATTTTGTAGCTGCTCTCTAAATTGTTGAGCTGTTGTATTGGATTTAGGCGAGTCTGCTAATTTAGCGGATAACAGTTGTTCAAAGGTATGGATTTGATCGAGCACGGACTTAATTGACTCGTTATAGCGAGCGTAAGGTGTACATTCACCAAAGCCCGTATGCTTACCATCTGTCATTGATACTTGAACCACATCGACGTGGGTTCTGGTCCCACGCGATATGCTAAAGGGGTTTGCTAGCTTGATGGCGACATGCTTTGCCGTAAGTTTCATTATCGCCTCCTACGCTAAGTGGTTAACGATGGCGTCTACGCTAAAGCGGACTGGATCTGTGACAGGCACTTGGTAGGTTTCACTCCACTGGGCGCATAACTCACGAGCATCTTCTTCCGCTAAGCTAGATGTATTTAGGCAGATTCCGATGAACTTAACGTTCGGGTTGGTTAAGCGAGCGGCTTGAATGTTTGCCGTCATGGTTTCTTCAATGCTTGGCAAAGCTGCGTGAGGTAAGTGACGCACATGCTGGCGTCCAATTTCGTGGCAAAGCACCAAAGCATCAGGCTGCGCACCGTGTAATAGCCCTAAACTTACGCCCGCGAAAGATGGGTTAAACAAAGAGCCTTGGCCTTCGATAATGTCCCATTCATGATCATCAAAACTTGGGCTAATGGCTTCAACTGAGCCTGAGATAAAGTCCGATACCACGGCATCTACTGATATTCCGCTACCCTCTACAAGAATGCCTGTTTGACCTGTTGCTTTAAATTGAGCATTGATCCCACGTTGTTTCATTGCTTTTTCAAGCGCAAGCGCGGTAAACATTTTGCCCACAGAACAATCGGTGCCGACTGTCAGTAGTCGCTTCCCATCGCGCTTTTTACCTGTGCCTACGTCAAGTGGCTCATCGTAATGGCGCACGTCGTGAAGTTTGGTTGTACCGCTTTCTTGGAGCTCTTTTAGTTCTGGAATATCGGTGAGGCGCTGGTGCATACCTGAAGCAATTTCAAACCCTAATTGAGCAGCTTGAATGAGTGACGCTTTCCAGCTATCGGGAATGACACCACCAGCATTGGCTGTACCGATGACCAACGTTTTTGCACCCATACTTTGCGCTTGTTCTAAAGAGATATCGTCGAGGCCAAGTGACACGGTATCTGACGTGAGTCTTAACTGACCTACACAAGTTTGTGGGCGCCACTTTTGAATACCGCGTGCCGTTTTTGCAGAAAGAGGATCGGTCACATCGCCAAGGAAAAGTAGGTAAGGTTGAGAAATCGACATAATGAGCCTTTGGTGTTTGGTTAAGTTACAAACACTTTAAAAACTCAGGCTAAGTTTGCCGAATACTTATTCGTCTTGCGCCTATAACGTAAGGTTATAGGCGTTGAATAAGCGCTGGTGGAAATTGAGTTGCAATCGATATTATGCGACAGCTTGTTGTAAGTATTGAATAAATTGCTGAGCGGTCACCGAAAGTGGGTGGTGCTCGGCGTGCAAAATGGACACATGAAACTGAATCGGATCGGCTAGTTTTAGTTGAGTCACATCGGCGCAGCTTTGGTACTGCTTCGCGGTCCAAGGTTCGACAATGGCCAACCCAGCGTTATGACGAACTAACTCCGCTGCGGTTGTCGAACTACGCACCGTGATTTGATGGTGGTAGTCGGGGCGAATTGATTGGATGGCTTGATGATGAAGTATTCCAAGTGGATCTCGTTGATCTAAACCGATAAGTGGCAGCGGAGCAGTAAGTAGGTCGTTCAGACTAACTTGATTAGATTTGTCGCTCCGTTGCCAACATTGGCTTGGTGCCAAAACTACTAATTCTTCAGAGAGCAATCTTTGCTGAGTAATCGCAGCAGGTGCATCATCACCAAAACAAACGGCGACATCTAATTCGTTACGCAGTAACGCATCACATAGCTCATTTCGGTTAGCCGTGGAAATCTCAATCGACAGATCTTTATTTTCACACAACTCGGCAATAATCGGCGTTAGTAGAGAGCTGGCGAGCACAGGCGGCGCACCTAAACGCAAATGTAAGCTGCCTTTTTTCAACTTGTTAGTTAGTGAACGAAATTGACCAAGCTGCTGATAGATGCGTTCAACCTCTGGCAACATCTCTTTGGCTTCTTGAGTAGGGACTAATCGACCTTTTACACGCTCGAAAAGTTGGAATCCAAGTTGTTGCTCAGTATGAGAGAGCACGCGAGTCACATTGGGTTGAGACACATTTAAGTTTTTGGCAGCCCCAGAGATGGTCCCTGCTTGAATAATGGCATAGAAAATTTCGAGTTGCCTGAGGTTCATAATGTCCTTTCACTTTGAATCGTTAGATAGAAATAGTAAGTGTAATGGCGATTGATTTTTGTGCAGGTGCGTTTTTAGCGACGCTCTACCAATTAATGGGTATAGCGACCATTTTTTTGCGATAACCAAAATATAAACCAGGATATGGGGATTATAAATTGGTAAATTTCGACTTGTTTTTCTGAAAATTATAGGTTGGTAAGGTGTTGATTTATAGCTATTTAAAGGCGTCAAAGAAAGTTTTAGAATTTTTTAGGTATTTAGTGCGTTAAATTATTTGAACAAAGTCAAATTTTCTATAGGATTGCCGTTCTTTTCGCCAAGGTCATCTGGCAGAAGATTAACCTGTTCCCTCTAGAGAAAAAAGTAATGAAACACCTTTCCCTAAAATCAAAAGCGCTGCTAACGATTTCTGCTGCGCTTTTGGTCGTGATTACCTTGCTTACGTGGCGTAATTATTCAGAACAAAAGTCGATGCTTTTAACTGAAACCACTAACCAAGTTCACCGTGTTGGTCAGCTACAAACTGAAGTGATCAGTAACTGGCTGCTGACTAAACAAAATGCGATTGAAGCTGTTGCTAAAAGTGTTGAATCTTCACCACTATCAACTCTTCAACAAGCCCAACAATCGGGTGGTTTTGACCTAACTTACTACGGTAAGAGCATAGGTACGACAATTAGTTCCAACCCTTCGATTGATTTGTCGGCCTACGACCCACGCACACGTCCATGGTATAGCCTCGCACAAAGTAATGGAACGATTACGACGCAACCATATTTAGACGTTGCTTCCAATAATATGTCTGTGACGGTTGCTGCGCCTGCAGCGAACGGCGTTGTTGGCGGCGATTTGTCGATTAATGCAATCGTGGAGCAAGTGTCCGCTATGTCTCTCCCAGCTAACGGTTATGCGTTATTAACTCATAACGATGGCACTATCATCGCGTATAAAGATACTCACGTTCTAACGAAGCACTCTTCTTTGATCGATAACGATCTGACTCCTTCATTTTTTGCTTCAATTGAGCGTTTAGATTCTTTAGAGACTATCTATTTTGAATCGGAAAATAATGAAAAGTACGCTTGGTCACGTCCAGTCGCTAATTCAGATTGGCGTTTAACGCTGCTGATTGACAAGTCGACATTAGAAGCGGAAACCAACGAGTTGCTTCAAAGTCAGCTGATTATTGCAGCGAGCATACTGCTAGTGAGCTTAGGTTTATTGTCTTGGTTAATTGGTATGATGTTAGCGCCACTTAGCAAGGTATCTCAGGCTCTGGCTCAAATCGCTAGCGGTAATGGTGACCTTACCCAGCGCATTCAAGTAGAGCAACAAGACGAAGTTGGCGCGCTTGCAAACAACTTCAATGATTTTGTTGATAGTCAGCACCAGTTGATTACTCATATTAAGCAGTTATCGGTTGAGCTGGATTCTGATGCAGAAAAGAGCCTGTCTATTAACGAACATGCAGTAAGTGAACTTCAAAGCCAGCAGCAAGAAGTTGCGATGGTAGCGACAGCGGTAACGGAAATGGCATGCGCGACTCAAGAAATCGCAACTAATGCTGAAAGCACCGCGACCGCAGCGCAGCAATCAGCGGAAAGCAGCCAAACGGGTAAAGCCATGGTGAGCAAAACGCGCGATTCGATTAATGACTTAGCGAATGAAGTTGGTCAGGCGACCGTCGTGATTGAAGACCTTAATCAGCACGTACAGTCCATCTCTGGTATTTTAACGGCGATTCAAGGTATTGCGGAACAAACTAACTTACTGGCACTTAACGCAGCGATTGAAGCGGCGCGAGCTGGTGCCCAAGGCCGTGGTTTTGCAGTCGTTGCTGATGAAGTTCGTGTACTTTCGCACCGTACTCAAGAGTCAACGCTCGAAATTCAATCAACCATTGAGACCCTGCAGAAAACGACAGTTGGCGCAGTGAGTTTAATGGAGAGCAGTCAGCAGCTGGCTAAAAACAGTGTGGTTGACGCGGATTCAGCAGTAGCTTCTATCGAAGAAATCACAACAGCGGTAACGGTTATTTCTGATATGGCTAGCCAGATCGCGACAGCAGCGGAAGAACAAGCGCATGTAACGGATGAAATCACCAAAAACACAAATGAAATCAAGAGTGTATCTGATGAAATCACGTTTGCCGCTGAACAAGGTTTAGCGAATGCGCAAGATTTAAAAGTAAAAGCTAATGACCTAAGTAAACAGGTTGGGCAGTTTACTCTTTAGAGACTTAAGGTAATAAACGAAGGCCGGCAGATATGCTGGCCTTTTTTGTGCCTCCACGATAAGGAAATTGTGTATCAAAGCAAAGCGTTCTACTCTAATGGCCTTATACGCTATAGAGTTAGCACACTCACGATCAGCAAAGGAGCTTGCTTTGGAACATAGAATTCGCGCCGCTGGCATATTAGTAAGAAATAACTCAGTCCTATTGGTTAAAGTAAAAGACTCAACAGGAGAGTACTGGATTCCACCAGGTGGTGGGTTTGAGAATGATGATGTCAGTACGAAAGCGTGCCTTCGCAGAGAGTTCCTAGAAGAAGCCGGGTTAGATGTTACGGTTGGAGCGCTTATTTGCGTACGAGAGTTCTTAGAAACAACGGCAGGGCGCTACAACGCAGAGTTTTTCTATCAAATCACCGATTACACTGGCGAACCGCATATTGAAAATCTACATGGTTTAAACGATGAGGAGTTTATTCAAGGTGTCGAGTGGGTAGACATTGAAGCTCTTAAAGGTTGCCGCACTTACCCAGCCGATATTCCAGCCATCATTGAGATGATCAAGCAGAACCATTTCAGCACTCACTTAGGCAGTTATGTGCAGGGGAACGATGAAACAACAAATCACTTATAAGCGTGACTGAAGCTCCTATCCTTATTTTTAATGCTAAAGGACTAGAATTGTGGCTGATTTTTAGTCAAAAATGATAATTTTGTCTATAGTTAATGAAGTGGTGAAAAGGCGTCACTACACGACTAGACCTTTAGTTTACAAGGCTTGCTTCTAATCAAACGGTTAGAGTTGGTGATAGGGAAAGGGTACTGAGCATGGAGCGATATAGTCCCAATATTTTGCCCAAGAAACAGGGCGGGCTTACCTTAGTTCTTATGACAATGAGCATGCTTTTGTTCGTTGGATTGACAGCACTTTCTGTTGATGTTTCACATGTTGTTGTGAATAAAACGCGGCTACAAAATGCTGTAGATACTATCGCGCTCGCGGGCGCGACGGTGGCAAATCGAACCTACGTAGCAGCAGATACGCAAACGGCAATTGTCGCCGCATACAACGAAATCTTAGCCGCCCCAGGAAATGAAGAAATAGAACTCGCTGCCACCGAAGACGGCAGCAGTTTTACCCTCCTAGATATAGAATATTCAGACTCCCCCAATAGTGGTTTTTCCGATACTTTTCCGGTTGACCCTGACCGAGTTTATGTACGTATTGAAGTCAGCGATGTGAGTTTGAGTGAATTCTTTGTACAAGTATTTGGTTTATCCAAGTCTGTGTCTGCTAGCGCTGTTGCCGGCTCTGTGTTTGTTGATGGTACGTCTAACATTTTACCCATAGGCATGTGTGAGGGTAACGATGTAGGGCCATCTGGTTATGAGGTTGGTAAGGTGTATGAAATTAAAACTGGTAGCCAATCTGATGACCCCGACGGCTTAGGGGCGGGTAACTTTCATTTGTTGGATGTCGGTAGCGGTAAGTCAGCGGTAAGCGATGCATTAGTAGGAAAAAATACGGTTGTGGTTTCGATCGGTGACGATATCGATTCAGAACCTGGTAATGGAGTAGGTCCAACATCCAGTATCGATAGTCGATTCGATGGCGAAACCTTAGATGGTGTTTATTACCCTGCTGACCTTTCTACGACAGAACCAGACCCTGCGATCACAACTGACAATATTGATGATCACAACGACTCTACCGCGTTAGATAAGTGGACGTATGATGCCTATGCTGATTATACCAACGACTGCTTGAGCGATGGCGATTGCATTTCAAGTACAGCTGTTGCTTGGCGTAGAGTATTGCCTGTACCAATACTAGACTGTGATTCTGCGCTTAAATCTGGAGGTAAAATAGAATTTACGGTTACCAGTATCGGCTGCTTTTTTATGATTCAGCGTTATGACTCATCAACATCTAAGGGTAAAAAAGGCCAGCAAAGTATTTTTGGTGAGTTTATTGAAGTTTGTTCGGTTACTGATGGTGGAGCATCGAATACGGATACCGGAATTAGTCGAATAGTGCTCTTTAAAGACCCTAATTCAGTTGGTGGTGGTTCATGAGTTTACTTAAACAGAAAGGACTTGCTGCCGTCGAGTTGGTTATTGGCATACCTGTATTATTGCTTTTGCTAGTCGGTGTTTTAGAAGTTGCTCGTGTTTTCATTGAGCTAAATACGTTAAACAAAGCTGTGAGAGTTGGCGCTAGGTACGCTTCCACTCAAACGGACGCCTCGGGTTGCGGCCCTGTTATGGCGGATCAGAGTGATATTAAACAACTAGTAGTTTATGGGACGCTTAATGCAGGAACATCGGCGTTATTGAATAATTGGCAAACAAGTGACATCACTGTGAGCTGCGAGAACAATCTTTATGTAACTGTGTCTGCTGTTTATACCTTTGAACCCAAATTTGTCTCCACCATTCCCGCGACAGAAATCTCTCTGGCTGTTCCTATGAATGCTTCAACTGTAATGAGAATCGTCCAATGAAAAGGTTAAGTGGTATTACGATCATTGAATTTACTTTGATGTCTTCGTTCATGATGTTGATCCTGTTGGCGATCGTCTCTTTTGGGCACTTTATGTACTCGATGCAGGGGGTCAATGAAGCGGTGAGGGCGGCTGCGCGTATGGCTTCTGTTTGCCAAATTGGAGATGTTGGGATCAAAAACTACATATCTTCAAACAGTTACATCTCAGCGATAGAAAACGAAAATATCGAAATTGACTACTTAGACGGAAGCGGGAGTGTGTTGGTTGGCCCCAGCTCTGAAGATGTGAGGTTTGTACGAGCAAGGGCGGTCGATCTTGATTACCAGTTTATTACTATCTTAAATTTTTTGGGTGATAGTGGGTTAATTACTTTACCAAGCTTTGAAACGACAATACCCAGTGAAAGCCTTGGGCTTGTTCCCAATGATGTGGATACTGATTGCTGATGCTCAGCCGTTTCTATATTTGAATAAGTAAAGCCGACCATCGTCGGCTTTATTTCTAAAAGTGATAGCGAACTCCAGCATATCCACTGCCCACCGTTACATCAAGGCTATCTACTGATGCGTAGGCGGCGCGATAGCCTGCATGAAGGTCAATGTTGTGAGTGAGGATAACGCCGATCTCAGCACCTATTTGAACCCCAGCTTCTGTTTGTGAAGCCGAAGTGCCATTGGCGCTTGCCTCTAAATCTAGGCTACCAACCCCAGCAAGTAATGAAACGTATACATCCGCGTAATCGTAATTGACGATAAATTTTGGCTTAACGTTTACAAACAGAGCGTCTCCTTTTAGCTTGAGCGTATCCTGATACTCCACAGAGCCTAGTTTTCGGTATTCTGCTTCCACCCCAAGTTTAATGACTTTGTGAGTGTTAAATTCGTAACCGCCCACGATGTTGAAACCAAAGTCGCCCAAATCACCGGTTTTTTGTGAAGTGGTGCTGCCTACTTGTAGGTCGACAGTATTGTAGCCAGATAAATCAGCACCAATATAGAAGCCGCCTTGACGCTCCCCAGGAGTTTCTGGCGTGTCTTGTTGGGCGAATGCGGCTGCATTGAGCCCAAACGTTGCAATAAGAGTAGCTAGCCAAGAAGAGTGATTCATATAAGTCCTTGTTGTTATTTGTAGTTTTATTCATAGCCTTAGCACAATTTTACCTATTATGGCCCGCTAAAGATATCTTCGATGTAAAAGTGGTGTAAATAACCATGTTAAATATAAGTTTATTATATGGCGATCCTGTAATGGATTTTGTTGAAAGCTATATCAAATGATTAATCTGTTAATTGCGTAAAATTACTGTATTACCTTCGAGTGAGATTCGTACAATGTGTTACATCTTGTGTCTGGTCGTGGTTTTTATATTCGACTGATTAACGTTATTTCTGTCGAAGGTGAAATGAAAATAGTAAAGATGAAAAGTTCATATTCGTTGAAGTATGAACAGTACACATTGCACAGTGCAATTCAGCCCATAATAAATGACGCTAACGAAATCTACGCTTATGAATTTTTGCTACGAGTTTACTCAGATGGAGTATTTATCTCTCCTGAAGAGTTTATGAGTGAATACTATTCAAGTGAACTAGATTTAAGAATAGTGACATTACATTTGTTAAATTCAATCTATCTGGATACCGATAAAGTATTTATCAATGTATATCCTGAAACAATAATGGATTGTATAACTCAACTTCCTATACATGTACTCAGTTTTGCTAAGTTATTAATAGACAGCATGTACAGTAGTGGTAAGCGTGTATATTTTGAGATTGTAGAGAATGAATGTGATGTAGTGGGTCTTAATGAAAGTATTCAGAAGTTGATGCGCTTATATGATACCGAGAATATTAACTTTGTTGTTGATGACTTCTGTTTTATAGATGAAGATTTTGAACGTTTAAATATAGACAATTTAGAGTGTATTAAAATTGATAGCTCTCAATTAATGAACGCTAACTTGGCGCTAGAGCATAAGGTACTACAACAAATGGTAGGAGCGGATATTCCTATCGTATTCGAGGGAGTGGAGACACTAGAGGAACTGAATAGGCTACTCGGTATGGGGTTTCGCTTGTTCCAAGGTTACTTATTTAAAAAGCCTCAATTGATAGGCGAACATAACTTAACAATATAGCTGTATTATGAATGAAGAACTCGAAATTGTTGAATTTCAACTGGTTAAAACAGATTCAAACGGTAAGAAGATCACTTCTCATTATGGAATTAATGTCGATAAAGTAAGGGAAGTGATTCGTTTCCCTGAACTGACGGAGTACCCCAAAGGCGGTGAAGACGTGATTGGCGTTTTTACCTCAAGGGAGAAAATCACACCTTTGATACACTTGTCCCGTTTACTAGGCCTATCGGATTACTTAGAGCCAGAAGAGCAGTTTGTTATTGTGACTGACTTTTCTGGTTCAACTTATGGGTTTCTAATTGATTCTATTAGCCGGATTTATCGAATTGCTAAAGATAATATCGAAGTTATGGATGAACTTTCTGATCCACTAGAATCATCATCGATTATTGGTGCTGCGCGATTAGAAGATAAGCTGGTATTTATTCTCAATATAGAAGAAATCGTTTCAAGTATGACAAATGAAATGGTTTCTAATTAGAACGGTTTATACTTTAAAGTCAGTAATTAAAACCTGACCACTAACAATAAGTAAACCATAAACACTTAATTATTACTGACCTTGCTATTGTAGTGAGGTAGTTAATTACATCTAAACAAAAGTATTATGAAAATTTTAAATAACTTAAAAACATCTCATCAATTGGGGGTGCTACTATTTTTGGTGGCAGTTTCTTACACGACAATCTTCTTCCTAAATATTTCATCTATCGATGATACGATTGAGTCTAACGCTGCGGTAGAGCATACCTATGAGGTTATTCAGAAGATTGACCACGCTGTTATTGAGTTGGTAAATATTGAAACGGGCTATCGAGGCTTCATGCTAACCAGTAACAGTGATTTTTTGGAACCGTATGAGTCTGGTAAAACAAATATTCAAAAGGATTTAGATCGACTCTTAAGTTTAACTAGCGACAACCCAGCACAAACAGAAAGGTTTAAACGAGTTAAATCTCTGCTTGGTCAGTGGCAGCAAAATGTTATTGAGAAAGGGTTTGGCGTGCTTCAAAGCTCTGGTGATGTTTCTGAGTACATCAATAAGAAAGAAGGCAAGAAGTACGTAGATGGCATCCGCGATTTGTTGTCTTCAGCGAGAAGTGAAGAATCTCGCCTAATAAAAATCCGTTCAGAATCATTGGATAATGAGTTCAAACGTTTTGAAATGAGTACCTTGGTGACCATAGGAGCCTCCGTATTTGTGTTCTTGCTGGTGGCTTACGGCATCTACAAGCTGATTATTGAGAATGTGCGTAAGTTTACAGAGGCGATGGCTTCACTGGAGTCGGGAGACTTGAACCGTAAGATTGAATATAAAGAAAGCTCTAATGAGTTCTCCAGTCTCAGTGCGATTTACAACACGAGTATTGAAAGGCTTTCCAATACAACCTCACAATTACGTACCGTGTCGGATACAGTTGCGTCGTCTTCTGAAGAGCTTACCGCAGTGATGGGAGAGACTCTCAAGAACACGGAAGTTGAATTACGACAAGTAGAAGAAGTATCGGCTGCAGTGAGCCAGTTGGCTTCTACTTCTCAAGAAGTCAGCATAAACGCATCCAATGCGGAAGAAGCGGCAAAAGTTGCGATTGAGAATGTGAATGCAGGTAACCAGCAATTAGGTGAGTCGATCAGTTTAACTAATCAGATCAACGACTCTGTACAAATGACGTCGTCGATTATTACCGAACTTAAGGATTACTCCAACGAGATAGGTACGGTTACTGAAGTGATTGAAACGATTTCTAACCAGATTAACTTGCTTGCTTTGAATGCGGCAATTGAAGCTGCGCGAGCAGGGGAGCACGGACGAGGCTTCGCGGTAGTGGCAGACGAAGTTCGCCAGTTGGCAGGAAAGACTCAAGCATCGACCATTAATATTCAAGAGATAATCTCAAAGCTCCAGGCTCAGTCTGAAAATGCACATGAGAATATGAGTGAGAACATGCGTTTGATTCGTAACTCTGTAGACATCGCAGAAAATGTTCAGCAGTCGTTTTACGCAATCACTGAATCGGTGGAGACTATTTCTGAGATTAACGCCATTGTTGCGACCGCATCACAAGAGCAGTCGACCGTTACAGAAAGTATCGCCAAGAACATAAATACCACTTCAGACTTGGTGAATCAGAATGTAACCGCGATTAACCAAACACAGCAGACCGCTAACGAACTTTCGACGCAAGCCGCGTTACAAAAAGACAGCTTGGCGTTTTTCAAAGAGAGGGCGGTTCCTGCGTAACAACGTCACTTCTTTGGATATAGCGTTGTAATGTCAGCAACACTTAACGCATAAAAAAGTGGCTACGATCATTCGTAGCCATTTTTCATATCATCAACGACGTTGTTAGATGTCGGTTATTTGTTGGCGTTAATTGGCTCAACGTTTTTAGCGGTAAGCACTTCAGGTGTTGCCTTCGCTACACTCGCTTCTTTTTTTACTGGGCGAGCATTAATATTGGTATGGATGGCTTGGCTACGGCCGTTGTCTTTAGCTTGGTATAAGGCTGTGTCTGCCGATTTGATCAGTTCTTCAGTAGGGGCGTTCAAATCCGGGTAAGTAGTTACACCAATCGAAACACCTAGCTGCCCAAGCGATAGCCCTTTCATGTCGAGATGAAGCTCTCGGACGGATTCAACAATCTTATTGGCTAGCACCATGGATTGCTCGATATCGCAATTTGGACTGAGCACTGCCAGTTCCTCTCCGCCTAATCGGCAAGCTACATGTTCTTCACCTATTACCCTTTTAAGTAAGTTCGATACTTCTTTCAGTACGTAGTCACCTGCATCGTGGCCAAAGTTGTCGTTGAAGCGTTTGAAGTGATCCAAATCGAGCATCAACAAAGATAAAGGCACTTGAGTTTGTCCGGCTTTGGTCCATTCATTCTCGATCGCTTCTTCAAAGAATCGGCGGTTGAATAGCCCAGTGAGTGGATCACTAAGCGCTTGAGAGCGTAGTTTTTCTTGTAAGCTTAAATTAGCCAGCGCTAAGCCTAAATGTTCAGCGATAGTAAACGCCAATTGTTTAGTTTCTTCTGAAAACTGGCTGGCATGCTGCGCTAAATACAAGTGGAACATACCAACGGTATTGCCGTGTGCCGTAAGAGGAACACATAGGGTAAGCCCTGTTTCTTCACATTGATCCATGTGGCTGCAAGGTAGATTGTGGTGTTCATCTTGTGAAAGGTGGTGTTTACCTTTACGAAGTGCCCAACAATCGTGAGGTGCGTATACACGATTCGCTGGCCATTCACCGCCCCAGTCGAGTTTCACTTCGAGTTGGTTACGCGATTCACGCATAATAGAAACACAGCCGTTAATGTCGCCGAGGATTCGTGGAACGATATCAGCAACGACTTTTTGCGCTTCGTTAATGTTGTTACACGCAGCGAGCATGTTGGCTAGCCTATGTAAAAGCTCAATCTCTTGGGTGCTTTTTCGAATGCGTTCTTCTTGTTTGTCTCGTTCATTATTCACTAAGTGGAAAATCTTACGGTTACTCAGCCAAGACGTACAGATCAACACGAGAAGCGAGCTGCCCATTAAGGTGAAGACAATGAATTCTAGATCCCTTGCCATGGCATGTAAGGTGGTCATTGGCATCGCAAGACGCAATACATAGGTGGCATCGTGGCCATGTTCATCAAGAGGAAGTTCGAGCTTTTTAGCTACGTAGAGAAGATCTTGGTTGAGAGTAGGGCTATGTCGTTTGGAAACCCCGGCTTTTCCCGCAAGTGCGGCAATAATTTCTGGGCGTTTACTGTGGTCGTCGAGCAGGATTAATTCGCGTTCGTTGAGCTGCGAGTCACCCAATACTCTCCCTGAGCTATGGACAATAGTAAATCTGCGGCCAAAATTGGCTTGCGGCATGGTGCTAAGGTATTCATCGATTTCGTAAGAGCCCATGTCGTAGAGATCGAGATTCTGTTCTTGAATTTGATAGGCAACATCATCGATTAACCCAATCATATAACCACTGACGATTTTGGTCAGCCAGTCATCTAAAGTTCGATTATAGAAGTAACCTCCTACAACCATTGAGATCGCTAGAGCGGCGATAGGGAAATATTGAAACTGACCAAACGACTTCTTCTTCATTGTTTCTCCATAAACAATTTGAACGCTGAACTGCCTTTATAAATCATCCTGATCTTTATAATAAAAGCCTATATTTTAAAGGGTTAGATGTTATTACTCAATTTGTCAGTTTAGGCTGAAAACAGAACTTTGCTGAATGGTTACGCAATTGGATGTGTATTTATGTGCACTTGGTTCAATAAGTAATGCAAACTTGTCGATGTAAGGATTGGGTACGGCGTTTCATAATTAAGTGGCGCACAAATTGGAAAATGAGGCATTGCAATTGTTGGTGAAAATTATTTAGTGGCACGCTCGGCATGTGCAATAGGATTGATAATATTGGGTGTTTCGTTTCGTCGGTGCACTCAAACTAAAAGTTAGAACGATGTTTTATGGCACACAGTAAGGGTATTAGGCTCATTTTGATCCAATGCTTTCGAGAAGGTATGATTCGATCCTGTAAGAATTGAGAGTGTAGTGGGCGATGAGTACAGTCAGTAATAACAGCTTTGGCCGAGTCGATACGATATTGGAATATATCCACAACAATTTGGATGCGACCCTGTCGGTAGAAACGTTAGCAGATATGAGCTGTTGGTCTCGTTGGCAATTTCAGCGTGTTTTCCAGAATCATACTGGCGTTAGCGTTGCTCAATACGTGCGAGAACAGCGTTTGGGAATGGCTGCTCTTGATGTGTTAACAAAAGAAAAGCGCATGTTAGATATCGCCTATGCTTACGGGTTTACTTCTGAGATAGCGTTTAGTCGTGCTTTTAAACAGTACTTTAAAGTGTCGCCACGTGAATACCAAAAACAAGGCAAGAAAGTCGGTATTAAACAGCCATTCCGTAAGCGTGAAGATTTTGAAGAGGAGTTTAGCTCTCGATTCTTTAGCGTCCGTTTAGAATATAAGGATGCTTTTTCGGTTGTGGGTATGAGTACAACGATTCACGGCCTGTTATCTGATACTCCGGACTTTTCACAAAAAATACCTCAAGTTTGGGCTGAACTCGACGCTCGATTTTCTGATCTTCAATCTATACCTAAGACCAAATACGCGGTGATCGATACTAGAACAGATAGCGATGTAGGATCTGCTAGTGATTTAAGAGCGGAAGGGGATTCTCTGACGTATCTAGCGGGTTTGCTAGTCGACGATATTCTAGCTTCAGATCTTAAGCGTTATGCAGACGATGTTGAAATCGCCGATGTACCGGCTCAAGAATACGCTGTGCTTCCTTTTGAAGGCCGACCACAGGACTTTTTCAAGTCAGTTGAATGGTTGCTTTCTGAGTGGCTGCCTGCGTCTGGGCATCAAGGTGTAGAGGGGTTTGATTTAGAAATCTATCAAACTTTAGAGTCTACCGAGTTAGATCATATCCAAGTCGAGTATTGGCTACCGATTAATAGCGCTTAATCATGGAGGCGAGTACTTAGTACCTCTTACTGTTTAATTTATTAGTAAATTAATTCTGACATGCCCCAAATTGTTAACTTTATCTAAAAAGTAATGATTATAATCCTGCAAAAGATAACCATTCTCATTTGTAAAAAGAAAAAATAAATTAAGCAGGGTAAAAATGACTACGTTCGAACCATCCAACTTTAGAGTTTCCATGCTCGCGACAGCAATTGCTGCCACATTTGTCTTCCCAATGAGTGTTTCTGCTAGTGAAAGCGCAGGAGAAGAAATCGAAACGATTTCTATTCTTGGACAGGCTTACCGTAATACAGCAACCAAAACTTCTTTAGAACCTGAAGAGACGCCTCAAGGTATTACGATTTTGGATGGCGAACAGTTAGAACAACGCAGCGTCAAATCGTTGAACGAGGCTTTACGTTATGTTCCTGGCGTGACCACGGAGCAAAAGGGTGGCGCTGTCACCATGTATGATACCTTCAACATTCGTGGCTTTGATGTAAACCAAAGTTACTACGATGGTTTGGTTCTTCAGTTTCTTTCTGGCTGGAACTTACAGCCGCAAATCGACCCAATAGCGATTCAGCAAATAGAAGTGTTCAAAGGGCCAACGTCTGTTCTTTATGGCGCGATGCCACCAGGGGGCATGGTCAATATGATTGCGAAAACGCCTCAGAAGGAAAAAAGCACAGATGTTAAGTTAGCGACAGGAACGAACAATCTTGTTGAAGCGTCAATTGATACGACAGGTCAAATTGGAGATAGCGATTTCTCATACCGCTTTATTGCGCTTGCTCGTCAAAAAGATGGGCAGGTGGATCACACAGAAGAAGAAAGATATGTCATCGCACCGTCCATTGATTGGCAGGTAAGTGATCGTACGTTAATCAACTTTAACTTGTACTATCAGAATGACCCAGCGATGGGTATGAACTCTGCAATGCCCGCTTCTGGAATGATCTACGACAACGCTAACGGTAGCACCAGCCCATCTACATTTGTGGGTGATAAGAACTGGAGCACGTTTGAGCGCGAATTCTTCATGGCTGGATATAAGATCAACCATGATATCAACGACAATTGGTCTTTCTTACAGAACTTCCGCTACATGGATGCTTCGCTTTACCAAGAAAATACCTACCACGTAACGGGGGATTTCGATGAAGCGACAGGTACGCTAGATCGTTCTATCTATAGTACTGATGAGTCTTCGAAAGGGTTCACTATCGATAACCAACTATCTGGGCGAGTTGTCGTTGGAGATGTAGAACATAATTTACTATTTGGTATCGATTACCAAAAGCTGGATGGCGACTCTCTGTATAAAGAATTTGGTAAGACAAGTCAGTTTGGCGATTTCAATATCTTCGATCCAAATAATGACCTTATAGACCGAAGCCAGCTATCTGAAACGGCGAACTATAAGGATAACATTAGTATTGAGCAGCTAGGTTTGTATTTCCAAGATCAGGTTCGCTTAGACCGTTTAGTCCTGATTGCTGGTGGCCGTTATGATCAATTCAAGTCTGAAAGTGATTACAACGGTAAGTATGAACATGGTGGTACTTGGCATGATTATACCAAGAATGATAAAGCCGATCAGAGCGAGTTTTCATATCGCGTTGGCGCCCTGTACGAATTAGACAATGGTATTTCACCTTTCATTAGTTACGCGACAAGCTTCGAACCTGTAGCTGGACTTGATGCAAGTGGCAATGCATACAAACCTGAGTTGGGTGAACAAATTGAGCTTGGAGTTAAGTATGAATCTAATGACTACTCCAAAACTGCTTCAGTATCGCTGTTTAATATAGTGAAAAGTGATGCGATGATGGCCGATCCTACTGACCCCTATAACCCACAAGTTCAGGTTGGCGAAGTTCGCTCTCGTGGTTTAGAAGCACAAGGGCAATGGTTAGTGACTGAAGACTGGGACGTGACGGCGAATTATACCTACATTGACATGGAAATTACTGAAGACGATACATATAACTCTGAAGGTAAAACTCCTATCTATGTACCGACTCATGCCGCTAGTCTTTGGTCGAACTACTACATCTACGATGGTGTGTTAAGTGGTGCTCGAATTGGAGGTGGCGTTCGTTACGTAGGCGAAATGGAAATGGATTCAAATAACTCAGATAAAGTGCCAGATTACACGTTAGTAGATCTATCGATTGGCTATGAGCTAGGTGGTATTACAGAATCATTAAGTGGTGCAACAGCTCAGCTAAGCGCAACAAACTTATTCAATACCGAATACTACAGCTGTTACGACTCCGCAAACTGCTGGTATGGAGCAGAGCAAACGGTAGAGTTGAGTGTGAACTACAACTTCTAATTGAATCGTTCTTGCTCGATGAATTAGTGTCACTTTCAAAAGGCTAAGCCGTTGCGCTTAGCCTTTTTTATTGCCAGAAGCCAATAGTAACGCCTCCATAACAGCAGGATATGGACCTTTTTATTTGCCTTACCGGCCACTGCATGTTGGTCCATCGACATTTTTTCTACCGCTCATCAGTACGATTGCCTGTAAATAAACCTGACAGGTATCAAGATGAACAATAAACTCACTTTTTTAACTGCCGCTATTCTAACTTCTTCTGCTGCATATGCTGAACTAGGCGAAGCAGGTTTTACAGGAAGTGTTGGCTTAGGGACTGGGATTTTCTCTGAATCTAGCAACTTGAGCACAGACGGGGAAAAGAATATTACTTTGGGTCAATCAGCCTCCTCTGAAAGTGAATTGACTTTCGAACCTATAGCTAAGCTGGAATACACGTTTGGCAGTGCGTTAAATCAACAAGTCTATGTTGGCACTCATAATGAAGAGCTGATCAACAGCGATCTTGCGGTTGAGCTTGGCTACGTTTACCAGTTGGAGAACGGAACTAACCTAGATGTGTCATACATTATGAGCCTGATGAGCGAAGAAGTGTGGCAAGACCCTTACGCTTTTAACCAAGATCGTGACGTGACGGATGTAAGTGAGTCTGCCTTCCGCTTTAAGGCTGATGACATCGCAGGCTCTCAATTTTCGTTTGACGGATTATATTCATCTAAAGATGTCGATAAAGAGGCCTCTCAGTATGCCAGTATGCAGCGAAGCGGCTCTGGGTTTTCTGGAACACTTTCTTATACACATTACCTAGATGAGACTTCGGCGCTGGTGCCTTCGGTTACTTATGCGGCTTTTTCTGCTGGTGGTGATGCGATGTCTAACTCTAGCTATGGAGTGGGATTAGAGTATTTGAAGCAAATGGGACAGCATGCTTTCTCCTTATCTGGTGAGTATTCTTTAACGTCTTACGATGCAACAAATGAAGTGTTTAATAAGACTCAAGACGACACGGCTTATGGAGTCAGTGCGATGTATCAATATGAATCGCCGATGGGAATGGAAGACGTTACCTTACTTGGCCTTGTGAGCTATGAGGCGAGCTCTTCGAACATTGATTTTTATGACTCGAGCGAATACCAACTTATGGTCGGTGCCACATACAGCTTCTAACTTTAATTTGTTGGGATAATCGTTCATTTCAGTGTTCGATTTAGGTTAGTACCAGCAAAGACTCTTTTTTATAAGCTGTTATTGCACTTATAAAAATACCCTCAAACCCAACTGGTTGAGGGTATTTTTTATCGCTTCATATTATCAACTGACCGAGGTGCAGCGAATTGATAGCGGTGAAATTATTAGTCTAAGAATTTAAGAAACTCTTTAGAAAATTCCCACGACTCTGATTGGAACGGCACGCCATTTTTAGCGCTTGAACAAATTGGAGATGCCCATTCATCAGTGCACGAGTGATCTCGGTTTATGGACCAGAAAGACAGGTACTTGAGGTTCTTCTCTTTGGACCAAGTCGCTAAACGCTCTGCTTGTTTTAATGAAATTGAATCGACGGTTTGATCATTTAAGCCTTGCATTGGGATCATGCCAAGCTTTTGATACAACTCCTCGTCACTTAGCTCTGGGTAAAGAGGAGCCATGAGTCCTTTTAGGTATTCAACGGTCAGGATTGATAGCTCTGCAGTATCGTCGATGTAGTTGTCGTGATACCAAGGGCCAAAGCTCATTGTCATTGGATTTACACTATCAATTTCAAGCCCAGCTTCTACTGCCGGTACAATAACCTCGTTAAAGCCACGTATAATATCTGGTGCTGCCGCTAGCGTGAAACTAACTTTCAGCTGAGGGTACTCCGACTGTAAACGTACCAATGCTCCTATCATTCTCGCCATAGCTTCGGCATCGTTTTCACGGCCCATTTCGACGTCAAAATCGAGGTGGTACGCTTGATACGTATCGATCACTTTTTTGTATTCTGAATACAAAAGGTCTTCAGTCGCACACGCTTGGGAAAGGTATTGGCCATTAGCTCCACCAAACGAAATAATGATATCGCCACCTGCAGCGCGCAGTTCATCAATTTGCTTTTTACCCCATTGCTCAGACACTGGCATTTCTGACTCGCCACCCCATAGGGCTTTACAGACATCAGGTTCGCCGACGTTTCCAAGAATGAAGGCGAGAGTAAACATCTTGTTGCCTGATTGGTCTGCGAGGTCTACCAAACTTTCCATGCCGCCGTTAGCCCAATCTGCATTGATGCTTGTATCTTTGTATGGCGCAAGGATGTTGGCATGGTCGTTAGCACGTTCAGTATAAGTTAATACGGCTGTACCAGCTGCGGTGATTGTCAATGAAGTGGTCGTCAGAATGTATTCTTTACCGTCTACTTCAATCAACGGAGATGAAACTGTGTAGTTACCTGGGCGAAGAAGGTCATATCTTTGCGCATTGCTGCTGTCAACGGTGTGTTGGTACATGTCTTGTTCGCTATGAACAAGCGTGACGGTGGCGTTTTGTCCGCTTGGAAGCCCTTGTAATTCAACATAAGTCTCAAAGAAGTTACTGGTATCAACCGCCGTTGTGGACTCAGTGACGTTGGGAGCCGTCAGCTGATCTTTGTTAGCAACAAATTGGTAGTTGATTTGACCATCCATGATTAACGAATGTTGAAGGTTATTTAAGCGGTATCCATCTAGGTTTGCCTGATATTCCGAACCATGAACTAGGCTATCGACCAAAGTTTGTGTGCCGTAAGGCGCTTGGTAAAAGCTCTGTTCGCCAGAATCAGTTGCGGTCATGGTGAGTGTGGTGCTTTCTATTACAGAGTTAGACGGTAGCGTGACACTAAAGCTTGCTGGGTAAATCGCTTCGCCATAACCCCATGTGAATTCAGCATCTTTGTCATTTTCAGATAAGTTACCTTCTTGGCGCGCAGGTTCAGCTGGGTATGAACCTACTGGGTTTACATCTAACGTGTATTCGCCATAGGACAATGCATCAATAGTGGTTGATGATTGCCAGTCTAAAGACAAGGACTGTTGGTAGCCGTTAGGGCCAGATAAGGTTGCGGTGGCTTGCTGCGAGGCCACATCATTTCCCGGTGCTGCTGGAGCGAGAAGGGTTATTTCACCTTCGGCGGCTTCAACACCATCTAGGAAAACTTTGACGTCTTGTATTGTTGATGGCGTAGCATTTACTCCTAATCCGAATTGGAGCTTAATTGCGCCACCGACTGATAGCATGCTGTTTATCCAACTTTCATCTGCGTAAGTGGTTGAAACTTGGACTAAGTATTGGCCATCATCTGCTTTGGTCGAAGTAACGGAAATATTACTTGGGTAACTGATGCCTGCGAAGTCTCCCCATACTGAAGTAACGTCGAGCGGTGATAGAAAGGTGACTACCATGCCATCAATATCGGCTTCTTGAGAAAGCGTATTGGTGATTTTAATGGATAAATTTGACCAGCTTGCAGAAGCGCTGTCGACAATGACTTCGGTTTGAACGGGAGCCGGTTGAGGAGCCTGCATTTTATTTTGTTGAACAACAATTCGTTCACTGGCAAGAGTGGTTACAGGAAAGAAAGCACTAGACAAGGCAAGCGCGGTTCCTGTTAGTAATAAGCATTTATTCTGTTTCATTGTATTTACCTTCGTTTAATGAAAAACGAGCAGTAAGTGCAACTACAATATTTGATCCACAGTGTGGTCAGATAGTTGTGGTAACCCCGCTACCATAGAAGCTTCATTAGGCCGGTGGTTTTGCGTCCCTGACTTTCGACAGGTTTGCCGTTGGCACAAACAACCCGAGCACATATTCAATTGGTGCGAACAAATTTAAAAAGCGAAATGTTTGATTGTGTGAATGTCATTCAAGAAAACAATCTATTGATAAAATAGGTAATATTTTTCAGATATCTGATGTCAATGTTATGTGGTTTTTTATTTTAATTATCAATGTGTTGTGAGTGATTGAATGGCGAGGGGAATTGGTTTCTACAGTTTCAGATAAAGCCCCATCAAAGACTATACTTTTATCGATTTTGTTAATCAGTACGTCTGATCAAAGCGGCTGTCTGCAAATATCACACTTTGATCAATATCTATCGCACTTGTTGAGCAATTCCAGTAATTTGGAGTCAACACCCGCAAAATTTTGAAAGGTAGGGAAACCGTTTCATGCAAATTGAAATTCAACAACTTCATTTAGACTTAGGTACACATGAACTCGATATTGATCAATGGGCAATCGAAGAGAAGCAATCTTGGGGCGTATTCAGTACCGAAGGCGATATTGGTTCTGCTTTAGGATGTCTTCTCTGTGGTGAGTTATCAGCAGATGAAGCGTCACTTCAGTTCACGCAAGGTCATATTGCTCAAGTCTCTTTGGTTGAACAACAACGATTGTTAGAAGAAGAAATAGCAAAAGATGAAACGGATTATCTCGATAAGGTGGATAGCGGTACAGCTGTTTACGACTTGATCTTCGAGCAATGTCAGTCACAGTCATTGACGGAGCAATTGATCGACCAGCTTGATTTACAGCACCTAAAGCTGAGTGGTTTTCGAGTTCTCTCTACTGGAGAGACTCGCCGCGTAATGCTTGCAAGAGCATTGGCAACAGAGCCAGCTCTGATTGTGCTCGATAACCCATTTACGGGTTTGGACATTGCCCACCGAGCAGCGTTAGCTGAGTTTTTAACTGATCTGTCTCAGCGCGTACAAATGATTGTGACCTTCAACCGGGAAGAAGATATCCCAGCATGGATCGATCATATTGCTCTGTTCAATCATGGCAAACTTGAAAGCAAAATGAACAAAGATGAGTGGGAGTCGCACCCCATCATCAGCCAAATCAAGGCGCAATCTCAGCAGCAGAGTGAGCAAATGATGGAGTTGATCCATCGCTATCAGCATTCCCACCATTTCGACAACCCAGTGTTCGAAATTAAAAATGGTCGAGTAGAGTACACAGAGAAAACCATTTTTACCGATTTAAACTGGCGTATTGAGAACGGACAACATTGGCAAATTAAAGGGCCGAATGGCTGTGGAAAAAGCACTTTGCTCGGGTTGATATTTGGTGACCATCCGCAGTGCTACTCTAACGATATTCAGATCTTTGGTAAGCAACGTGGTAGCGGAGAGACAATATGGGAAATCAAGCAGCACATCGGCATGGTTTCCTCGGCGTTGCATTTGCAATACCGAGTAAGCTGCCAAGCCATTGATGTGATTCTTTCAGGGTTTTATGACTCGATTGGCCTCTATCAACAACCAAGTAAGAAAGAGATCACCGTGGCAAGGGAGTGGCTTGAGATCTTGCACATGTCAGAACATGCCAATACCTCGTTTAGGCAGCTAGAGTATGGTCAGCAGCGACTGCTGTTAATCGCACGAGCAATCGTTAAGCAACCGGCAATACTGATCTTAGATGAGCCGTATCAAGGGCTAGATTACCTTGGTCGCCGATTGGTTAAGAACACCTTAGAGTTGATTGCCAAAGAGAATTTATGTCAGCTACTTTATGTCTCTCATTACCAGAAAGATAAATTAGACAGCATCAAAAATGAGGTCGAGTTTGTCTATGATGACAAAGCTCAGAGCTACAAACCACAAGTGAGAATAGGCACCTGTGAATAGGGGGAAATGTGATGGTTAGTTGCAGTGGCTAAACGATATTGGATAGCGTGTATGCACCGTTATCATCTTCGCATGACGTTCAAGATAAACGTTTGAAGGCATGCAATTGGTACTGTTTGTAATAAATACAAACAAGATTAACCTTAAATCCTCAGAGACGCTTGTTGTACTTAACGTGTGTTCAAACTTGAAGTGCTGATGGAGAAAGACATTTCTCAGGTAAAGACAGTTGATTAGCCTTCTTATATGTATCCGCGGCGGCCTGACACTCGTTAGGCCATTGCTACACACCGAGCGCTATGACGCTTTGCTGCTTTGAGCATGACTTTGTTTAATCCTCAATAGCCACTCTTGCTCCAGCTACATTAGTCAACGAAGGGCGCCTAAGATTATTTGTCGAGATATTAGAAAGTTGCTGATATAAGATGGAGAAAAGGTGAATTGGCTAATGAAATGATGGAACAAGAAAAGAATAAAATCCGTAAAGCCACTCGAATTGAAAGCGTCATGAACTCAGCGATGTGGCATCTGGCACAGCGTGATATGACAGAAAGCGAGCTACTCGCGAAGTTACGGGTGAAAACAGATAACCAAGAGTGGATCGACGAGACTTTATCAAATCTACGTGGCTACGGTTATATAAAGTCCGATCAAGATTTCGCTGAGCATTTTGCTGAGCGTGCTTTCTTTGGTGAGTTTGGCTCTGGGTACATTCTGGAGAAACTTACGCGTAAAGGGATTTCAGAATCTACGATTCGAGATGCTATTCAAAAAGTCAAATCCGAGAAAAAAATAGACGAGCAGGCGATCCTCATCGATCGCGTCAATAATTACTATCAAAGCTTTTCCATGAGCAAAGAGAAGCTAACGGCGACGCTTCAAAAGCGTGGGTTTAGTTATCAACAAGTGAGAGAAGCGATTGCTCAGCACCCGAAAGCTTCTGAACTCCAAACGAATTTGGAACTAAAAGCTGCGAAAGCCGATCTTGAGAAAGAAGTGTTAAAATACGCAAGAAAAGGCAAAGGGTTGACTGTCATTCGACAAGAGCTGCGTCAAAGAAAAATCGATACTGACGAGCTTGATACCTTGATAGATAGGTTGTCACGTGAAGATCAGATCGATTTCTACACAAGCTGTTTAGAACAGTTACAGAAGAAATCTTATGATTTGGGCGATTATAAAGAGCGCAGCAAGGCGTATGCAATGCTCAGCCGTAAAGGGTTTTCATCTGAAGAAATTAAGTTTGCCATGAGTGAAATGGAAGGCAGTGACGATTAACCCTTGGACGAATACATAGTTTTATAACGAAAGAGAGCTCATTTTGGAGCTCTCTTTTTAGTTGGAAAGCCTGTATGTGTTAGGCACCAAACACACAGGTAGACATTGGGTAATAATGAATGTTGCTATAGGGCGGTCCCGCATAAGGTTTCATGATTAAATCAACAGGTAGAAGGATAATGTCGGCCGCCAAAGACAGAGGGATATCGGCTAAAAAAATAGGGTAAGTAGCGCCCCAAAATATCATTGAGTTCCCAAACCCACACGGTTGAAATAGTACCGCTTGTGCTGTCCCTGAAAATGGGTGTCCAAATTCTCCTTGCGTTCTAGCGACAATAGAAGAACAGCCCGACGTCGAAAGTAATGTGAGTGATAATAGAATAACTTTTAGTATTTTCATCGTTTCAGATTCCATTTGAAATTCGAATGAATCCTATCTATTTAAAAATCCCAATCAATAAAACAGTGTTCAATTGTCGATCGTAATCACGAAATTGAACGGTGTTTTTTATTTTTGTGTCAGAAAATGAAAGGTTTACACAGTTCTAACTTGTTGGGTAAGAAGCGGAGGGGCTGAAGTTTAGTCTATGCCGTGTTCGGTTCTTTCCTCTTCACAAGAGTAAGACCCCATTTCAAACTCTCGGCAGATCCAAGGACGGTTTTCATAGATAGAGCACATCAACGTATCTCTGTCTAACGCAGCGCACCATCCATCGTCGAGTCGCTCCATAACTTCACCGCCATCTTGATCACGCTGGATAAACCGTTCAGGTACACCTGTGTCAGTGATTAACATGACTTCAAGCCGACAGCAGCATGCCTGGCAGTTTGCACAGGTAATTTCTGGTTTATTGGGCAGGGTGACGATTTCAATAGTCATAGAGGTCAACATATGGGTAAGTAGCGGGGCATACTACTTGATCACAGCGAGCTTAACCAACAAGAATTAGTGTCTGTATAGATTTATTTTGCTTATGAATTCGGCGTCTTCAGTTAAGCACTGTCAATGTTATAAAGAAATTTAACATTAAATAACGCAATGTCATTTTAGATTTGCGGATTTTTTCGGTAACCATGCTAGTCTTTCGATCTAACTCAACACAAAGAAAATAATAACAATGAAAATTTTCAGCAATTTCGAAAGCGGTAACATTCACGTAGTCACAGCGAATGACCCAAAAGATATCAAACTGACTATTCCTGCAGACAACCAGACTGAAACCTCACAGTGGTTTCACTTCCGTCTTGAGTCTGAACCTCATCTTCAACACAAATTTCAGATCACGGGCTTAAAAAAGTCTGCGTATCCTGAAGGTTGGACGGATTATGATGTTGTTGTGTCGTACGACCGTGAAGAATGGTTCCGAATCCCTGCAGAATTTGATGGCGATGTGCTGTCATTTAACGCAGTTCCTGAATATCGCTCAATGTACTTTGCGTACTTTGCTCCATACTCTTACGATCGTCATCAAGACTTACTACACACTGCGCAAACCCATTATGCTTGTGAGCTTGAAACCTTGGGTGCGACCTTAGACGGCAATGATATGAGCTTACTGACGATTGGTGAACCAGCTGAAGGTAAAAAGAAAATCTGGGTTATTGGACGTCAGCACCCAGGTGAAACGATGGCCGAGTGGTTTATCGAAGGGTTCTTACAGCGCCTATTGGATGACACCGACACTGTGGGCCGCTCTATTTTAGATAAAGCGGTATTCTACGTGGTGCCAAACATGAACCCAGACGGCAGTATTCGCGGTCACCTTCGTCACAATGCGGTTGGTGTGAATTTAAACCGTGAATGGCAAACGCCATCTATGGAGAAGAGCCCTGAAGTCTTCTTAGTACGTGAGAAAATGCTAGAAACTGGTGTTGATATGTTCTTAGATATCCACGGGGACGAAGCGATTCCATATAACTTCGTTGCGGGTAGTGAAGGCATTCCGTCTTATGACGAACGCCTAGCGGACTTAGAAAACACCTTCAAGCAAGCGCTTCTTACCATCACTCCTGAGTTCCAAGATGAAATTGGCTACGACAAAGATGAGCCAGGTAAAGCGAACCTAACTGTTGGCTCAAATTGGGTCGGTGAGCAATTCAAGTGCTTGTCTTACACAGTTGAAATGCCATTCAAAGATCATATCGCATGTGCAGATGAGCTATATGGTTGGTCTCCAGAGCGCAGTGTGACGTTCGGCCACGATACACTAGCTGCGGTTTGGGCGACGGTAGACAAGCTTTAATTACTTGCACAAACTTTAATTATTTATACAAGTAAAACTACGCTACGGCTCGAATGATAATTCGGGCCGTTTTTGTTTTCTTCATTAGATTTTGTTCTTCTTCCCACTGAGCCGCACTGTCCCTTCCTCCTATACAGTTTTTACTATCGTTAAGCATTCTCTATCAAAATGAATCATTAGAGTCTTTGTGACTTGATCCGTCTATGTCCATTTGACACTAATGGAGCTATCCATACTTAATATTTTCTTGATTGGTAATCATTCTCATCAATGGCATGGTAAATGCTATGCTTAGGTTAGTGATTCAATCAACGTGATAAGGATGACAACATGCCCGATGTCCCACATGGTTTGGTTCTAGGTAAAGTAACGAAAAAAGTGGATTGGAACGCGCAGCTTTTCACCCTATATGTTCAAGCTCCGGTTGCCGATTATATTGCAGGGCAGTTCACTAAGCTTGCCTTGCCTGAAGGTGATGAATTTGTCCGGCGTGCTTACTCTATGGTGAACGCCCCAGTTAAAGACGCGACAGAGCCAACATTAGAGTTTTTGATTATTAAAGATCAGCTAGGGCAGTTGTCACCAAAATTACATACGTTAGCGGTTGGCGATGATGTGTATGTAGGTAAAGCGCCAAGCGGATTTATGACACTTCAAGAAATTCCCGAACATGTAGAAGAGCTTTGGATGTTATCTACGGGAACAGCTGTCGGCCCGTTCCTCGCTATGTTGGAAGAGTTAGTTGAAAGCCAGCGCTTTAGCCGTGTTGTATTAGTCCACGCGGTGAGACAACAAACAGACTTAACTTATAGCGAGCGAATCGAAAAACTTAGTCATCTATTGGAAGGAAAACTTCATTATGTGCCAGTTATTTCTAGAGAATCTACCCCCGGAAGTTTACGGGGACGAATCCCAGACCTGTTACTTAGAGGCGAATTGCAAAGAGCAACGAAGCTCCATATCAGTCAGGAGCGCTCTTTCTTCTACTTGTGCGGAAATCCAGCAATGGTTCGAGACACGAGCGAAGCGCTCAACCAGCTCGGATTGACCAAGCATTTACGAAAAAAGCAAGGGCACTTTAGCAGTGAAAACTATTGGTAACAGTGCTGTGCAAATAGGATTGTAGTGCAAGGAGCATGTTATTCATTGAAGAGAGATAAGACTATGAGTCATTTAAGAATCCCGGCTGATTGGCGAATTCAGCGTTCTACCCCGTTCTTTACCAAAAAGAACATTCCAGCCGCATTGTTAAAGCATCACAACACCGCTGAAGGTGTATTTGGGCAGATTTGTGTGATGGAAGGAGAGGTGACTTTCTACGGCTTCGAAAATTCAGAATCGACGGACCCAGAAACAGTAGTGGTTATTAAGGCTGGGCAGTTTGCTACCAGTCCACCTCAATATTGGCACCGTGTAGAGCTTAGCGACGATGCACAGTTCAATATTAATTTTTGGTCTCATAAAGATACACAGAGCAAAAAGATGTTTAGTACCCGCTAATAGGGTAAGGGCATTAGCAATCAGTGAAGCAATTCAGTCTTAACTGATGGAAACTTAACCGATAATAGAGTCATTTACATAGACTTTGTGATCGTTGTCTTGCACACTGAAACCCTAATAATTGGACAAGTCATGTCCTAATAAACCTCCAATTTCAGAGAGGAAGTCATGCTCAATATTGCATTTTTTAGCTCAAAATCTTACGACGAAAAATCGTTTAATAGTGCTCAGGGAGACTTAGCGGCTGAATTTCATTTTCATGATTTCAGATTGACAAGGAAAACAGCCAAGATGGCTTATCAGTGCGAAGTAGTCTGTGCTTTCGTAAACGATGATTTGTCACAACCCGTTTTAGAAAAGCTTCACCGTGGTGGGACTCGACTTATTGCGATGCGCTGCGCAGGTTTCGATAAGGTAGATCTAGAGGCCGCTAAGGAACTTGGTATCCAAGTGGTGCGTGTTCCCGCATATTCCCCTGAGTCGGTCGCTGAACACACTGTCGGGATGATGATGTGTTTAAACCGTAAATTACATAAAGCGTACCAAAGAACGCGTGATGCCAATTTTTCTTTAGAAGGCCTTGTCGGTTTTAACTTCCACGGTAAAACGGTGGGCGTTATCGGTTCAGGCAAGATCGGTATCGCGACAATGCGTATTCTGAAAGGGTTGGGGATGAACATTCTTTGTTTTGACCCTTACCCAAGCGATATTGCTAAAGAGCTTGGCGCCGAGTATTGCGAACTCGATGAGCTATACAGCCGCTCTGACGTCATTTCTTTGCATTGCCCAATGAGCAAAGAAAATTACCACTTGTTGGATGAAACAGCATTCAACAAGATGAAAGATGGTGTGATGATCGTGAATACCAGTCGTGGTGAATTACTGGATTCGACAGCCGCGATTGAATTTTTGAAAAAAGGTAAAATTGGCGCGCTAGGCCTAGATGTTTACGACAACGAGAAAGAGCTCTTTTTCCAAGATAAATCGAACGATGTCATCGTCGATGATGTCTTCCGCCGTTTGTCAGCATGCCACAATGTATTGTTTACGGGTCACCAAGCTTTTCTTACTAAGGACGCTTTGAATAACATCGCTACCACAACACTCAACAATATTGCGGTGTTTGCTAAAGGTGAACGCGGTGGCAATGAGTTGATTGACCTCTAAGTTTTTGATTAAGCGTCATTTATAAATGCGCTTATAAACACCCCTTTAGTCTTGCTGAAGGGGTGTTTTTGTATTTAATGTCATCAATATTTCCTTTCTTGAATCGAATACGTGCTAGTGTGGTATTGAACCTCAATGCAAAGGAAGTTGTACATGGAATTAGTTTCGCCTTCAGAAATCTATCAAGATGATTTTCTCAAATTCGTTGAGGATTTTGAAAACAATGATCCAGAAAACGCCGAGTTTTATTCAGAAGCTTCCGTTTGTTTCAGCCACTATGTTAGTACACTTAACGATCAGGCGCTTGGCTTGAACCTTCCTAAGTTTTACGTACCATGCAGCCACTTTTGGTTGTTAACGGAATCAAAAGCAATCGCAGGGGTGATTAGGGTTCGCCATAGAATTGATAACGAGTTTCTGTCTCTTGAAGCGGGCCACATTGGCTACGACATTGCTCCAAGATTTCGAAGGAAAGGCATGGGAAAAGTGATGCTGTCACTTGCATTGAAAGAAGCGAAGTGTCTCGGTCTGACTAAGGTGCTGATCACAGCAGATGAAGATAATATTGCCTCAAGAAAGATCATTGAAGCCAATGGTGGGGTGTTTGACAAAATCGTGAATGGCAAAGTGTTTCCTGAGCCCATTGCCCGTTACTGGGTCGAGTGTTAAACCTAAGCATCATTTAATATCAAGCATTAGAAGCGATAGCCTAAAGTCAGCATTGGTCCATAAAATTTGTACGTGACATCCACATCGGTATCGCCATCATCATAATCGACACCTAGCTCATAATAGTTAAATGATCCTGCAATAATAAAGTCTTCGGTTACTAGATATTTAGCGCCAAAATCGAGCTCGTAAAGCCAACCTTCAAAGTCGTCGATTCCTAAGTAAAAAGCCTGGGTATGAGCTTTCAGTACCCAGTCTTCGTTAAATTTATATTCTAATCGCAACCCAAAATCAGGTAAGGGAGCGGTTACGTCGCTGACCACACTCTCACCTGCTGTCGCGGGTGGGATTTGGTTATCATCGACTCTTACTCCTATTTCGCCAGCAAAGCCTAGAGATAGCCACATGACGTGAAAACCTGCTAATGCGTCAATGGTAAGGTCGTCGTTTTTGTAGAATTGATAGCCGTAGCCCAAACGAGCGATATCAACATCGAGTGCCGTGGTGAGTTTGGATCCAGCCTGAAACACGTACGTTTCGCCCTCAAGCTCCAATTCAAAAGGTTTGGTTAAGCGAGAGCGAGTCGCTTCTCTATGCAGGCTACGCCAGTCGAAGAACACGTTATGTTTGTCGTTAAAGTAGTACTCGATTTCAAGGTAAGGCAGTACCGCATTATCTTTAAGCTCCAAATCGGACTCAAAATCAATGGTTCGAATGGTGTCGAAATAGGGATCGCGAGCGTTGACTTTAGTATCAGTCTTCGAGAAGAAAGCGCCAACCTCGACTTCCCAAGTACCAGAAGTCACACTGAAGCTAAAGAGAAATAATAGCAAAGGTGTCCATTTAGAGTATCTCATGTGTGTTTCTAATCTCATCCTTGAGTTGTCCACTACCATAGAGATTAATTAGCTTTAGCTGAACTATCAACGAGATGGTGAATAAATTTGGCAAGGAGAGCGATAGGTATAACAGCGGGCGTATAGATCAGCAAAAGATCTGATATTGCCTTATCCAAGCAGGGGTTCCCTTTTTTGCATGAAGATTAACAGTGCATCGCAGTAAGCCTACATCAAGAGTCTACCCGTAAACGAGCGTAAAAATATTCCTTAAAGAGCAGCAGATCGTAGCAAGCCAACTACACTATTTATAGTTATGTGAATAGCTCAATAGAGAGAATGGGAAGGCGCTCAGAGCTTTGGGGGGAGTATAATGGCTAAGCAAAAAGTGCAGCATTTTTTTCATCCGGTATCAGGAACAATCAGTTATGTGGTGTCGGACATTGCGACAAAAGAAACCATCATCATAGATCCCGTGGCCGACTATAACGAGGCTACAGGGGAGATTAGTTTTCAATCTGCGCAGATTATTTTGGATTATGTGGAGCAACATGGTTTTCACGTCGCGGCGATTTTAGAAACGCATATTCATGCCGATCATTTAACTGGTTCATTCTTTTTAAGTGAAGCGCTTGGCGCACCAATCCATGTGTCTGATGCAGTTAAAGATGTCTACTCAAGTTGCAAAGACGATTTAGCGCTTAGCGAGATGTACGAGTTTGAGAATTACTTGTTGGATCATGAGCATTTAGGCTTTGGCGAATCTGATTTGGAAGTGATCAATACTCCCGGACATACGCCTTCCGATCTCACCTACAAGATTGGTGATGCGATCTTTGTCGGGGACTCTTTGTTTTTTCATGGCACAGGGAGAGCAGATTTCCCAGGTGGAAGCGCTAAACAGATGTTTCACTCATTATCCAAGCTTTATGACATGGACGATGAAACCAAAGTTTATCTGTGCCACAACTACCCCAAAACGGTCGACGAATTAGTTCATATGACCACCATCGGTGAGGAAAAACATGACAATGCATTTCTCACTGACCATACAAGTGAAAGTGAATTTGTCGCCCTACGTGAAGGAAGGGACGCGCAATTAGGCCAGCCAAAACTGATAAACCCCGCGCTGACGTATAACTTAACCTCGGTATTACCTCATTAGGCGATAGGTAAAAGCAGACTAGGCTCTAAAGTTACTTTCAATCGCTGTTTTTTACGCAATAAAAAGCTCGCATATTTGTGCGAGCTTTTAGGTTTGTGTGGGCTAGATGGTAGTTATCAGCCAGACTTAGCAGTTGTAAGTATCGGCGATGTATTTCTCGAAACGGTTGAACATGTCTTCATCAGTGTTTTGGTTCGAAGCTAGCTCGTTAGCCCCATCAACAACCACGATTGATGCATTGAGCGGAGCTACATCAGCTTGATTACGTGTCGCCAATGCTTTGATCTTTTGTTCTTCTATGTCCCAGGCTTCTTGTACCGAAAGGTTACATTCGTCAGCTAAGTACTTAGCGTTGAACCCCTCGCCAGTCAAAGCTTGGATAGTACCGTTATGGTTGACGCTATTACCTGTATGCCAGTAGTGTTTCGCCAATAAAGGCCCAATTTCTGGGTTGTCAGTTAAGTAACCGAACTTATCAGTGAAATAAGCACGAGTTTGGTACACCGCCATATGAGCAAGCAAGTAGCCTTGATATGCGCAGGCTGCTTCGTCTGAAAGTAAGTGCGGAATAGCCATTAACGGGCGCGGGCTGCATGCTAAACCAAGAATGCGTTTTTCAGTTTCGCGTGCAAGCTGAGTAATACGCTCAGGAGTCAGCTCGTCATCACTGAGTTCATATAGCGCACGTTCGAAATATGGCACAACAAGAATGCTACGTTCTTCGTAAGCTTTGAATGGTTGTTTGCTTTCAATCATCGCTTTGATGATTTCATCAGGAACAGGTTGTCCTTCGGCGTTCAAAGCGTATTGTTTGAGCCAATCTGCGTCGGTCAGCAAACTGTCACAAAACATCGACTGGGTTTCTGCATACGCCATTGAGGTAGGTGCGAACTCTTGCGAGAAACAAGGCGCGTTCATTTTTACATTAGCAAAATGCGCAGCGTGGCCACCTTCGTGAAATAGCGTATTGATTCCATCGTAACCACTACCAACTTGGTCTGGTTTCGCATTACTGGTGAAGTTTACTTTAGCTGGAACCCATTGCTCTTGGTCGTAGAAAGAAGGAATAGGGCCGTGACAGAAACCATTTGGGTACTTGCCTTTACGATCAAGTAAATCAAGTGTGAGTTCAGCACCTGAATAATCGATGTTTAATCGGCCAAAAGACTCTACCCAGCGGCGTAATGACTTTGAGAATGGAACATATGGATCCAAATCTCGCATTACATCGCCCGCAAACGAGAAAATAAAGTTGTGTCCGTCGAGGGCGCTTGAACCTTTTACCGCTGCTAGGTTGTCTAAACTCGATTGGTGGCTCTGGCGCGTGCGAGACTCAAAATCGTCGAGAATGGAAAACAGTTGCTCAGTGGTCATTTGCTCTGTTTTAACGATGGAATAATCAAAAAACGTTTTATAGCCGAGTGATTGCGCAAATTGGTTACGACGTTTTATCAGTTCGATAAAACCATTACCGAGAAGCCATTGTTCTAAATCGAGAAACGCTTGGTGAGCTGAGCGGCGCACAGCTTCATTTTCGTTGGTACGTACTGCTGAACCAAGCACTGGAAGCGAGCCTTCCACTTGGTTTCCTTGAGCGTCGGTGTACGTCATCACATGATTTTGTTTTTTCTCAAAAAGCTCAGCTTCGAATTTGATTAAATCCGCTTTAAGAGATTGAGAGTGTTCAGACTCAATGGCGTGCGCTTGGAAAGTCGCTAACCAACCCTGTAAACCTGTTACTGTTTTCTGTTTCTCATCTTCATTCTGAATAGAAGCAGCACATTCTATTTGTTCCTTAATCTCAGCAATTTGACTAGCTGCACTTAGGAAATCATTCCAAGCCGTTTGCGCTTTGGTTGAGCCGTCATGGTCATCGCTGATGCCCATATAGGTCTCCCAAAAGAAGTCTTCTTTGGTGCGATGAATAGAAAGGTAGCGTTGATTCAGATCGTTGAGGTAAGCGGTAGCAGACATCTTATTCCTTGTAAATGGTTACCGATAATCCCTTGATTATGTCATATATCCCTTTGAAGAATATGAAGTTAGATCGTTTTTATTATTAATGCTTTGTAAAATAATATTTACTCAATGTATGACGCTTTCATTAATAAAACAACTTATGGAATGACATGTTGAAAGTGTGGATATGGAATGGTATTCTTTATTTTGTAATGGTTCTCAACGTGATGGATTACGTTTTTCAGGCTTTAAATTTTATCTAACGGGCATGTATGCCCGTTTTTTTTGTTTAATCGAAACCGTGTCAAGGTTTCGCCAAAAGGGTACAATCAAGCATCCTCTTGTATTCCGATTAGCCTCCAGATGAAGTTTTCCATTCCTCTCCTTGTGTTTTCAGTTTGCTTAATTTTTACTTCGTCATTATTGGCTAAAGAACCATGGTACCTTCGCGAAGTTTTTAATGGTTCAGATCATAAACCTAAGGCTCATCAATTTTCAGGCAGTGGAGAATTGTTTGATTGTGGACTAGAGGTACAAGAGCTTTGTAGTGATGAAGTTCGGTACTATAACTTACCGGTCTACTTAGTGCTGACGGTCCGTGAAGAAGTGGTGGACGAGGTGACATTCACGATGGATTTTTCGCCTTACAATCTTTCTCAGCTTCAACTTAATCTACGTAAAGACGGCTTTTGGCTTAGTAAGATATCGTATGGTGGCAATACGTTTGATGTAAGACGAGAGATTGAAGCTCGACCGACAGAGATAGCTGAAGTTGATAAATCATTGATAGAATTCATCAACGCTAGGCCGAGTGATACAGCCGTGCATAGCCGTTGGCGATACAAGAAAGCGCTCTCGCCCCGCTTAGAGTTAGTATCAGATGGTCAAGAAATCAGACTAACACTAGTGAGAGATTAACTCATCCAAATACCTGTGCTGTGCAATGACCATGTCACCGAAACGGCGGGGTAGAGTACTGCCCATATTTGGAGAGTTCATCTGTCCATGTAAAGTCTTGAGTCAGGTCTGCAACACCGGTAATGATCCTTCCATCCACAGCGTTATAAAGTACAAAAGGGGCTTCGGAAAGGTCTCCCTCAATGTTGTAATAGTGGCAATATGAAAAATAGCGTAACCGCTGGTGGATAAAAACTTGGTAGCCAGCATCTCGCGCCGTTTCAAAGTCACTAAGAGACAGTGTTTCTCGATTTTGCCCACCACGTGAAGAATTTGCACTTCCATAAGCGACGTCTTCAAAATGGTCAGAGTTAACCATGGTTTGGAAAGTTTGATAACAAACGTTTGGGCGAGGAATATCCCTACGGTTGGTCGTCGTTGGGTAGCAGCTACCAGAAAAGTTTGAGCGCATACCATCGATTTCAAAGTCACTCAAATTTTGCCCTTGCGGTTCACTGGTATCACCACCTCTTGCCATACAGGCTGCTTGGTAGAGCTCTACGCCCGAACGAAAATGTTCAAACAGAGTTAAATTGGAAGCGCGGCGAGCATCATTTACAAATGATAGAAACCTTGGGGCCGCGACCACTCCCAATACACCGAGCAACACGATGACTGAGACGAGTTCAATCAATGTAAATCCTGAATTTCTAGCTTTATAAATTTGTGAGTGTTTCATTAACTATTAAAAATGTAGATTGTCGTGGTATGGGTGACGGTTTACTGTGAAATGAAGAGAGATGCAAGTGGTTAGTGGAACTTTTTGAAATGGCATACCATATGAGTAGTCTGAGGAGCGATTGTTGAGCAGCAGATTGTTTGTAGCCATAATCTCGGTGGTAATTTTTTTTAAAACAACCATAATGCGCACTGTCTTTAACTTTTCGGATATTTCCTTTGAGCAATACTAAATTTTCTTCAATCAACCTAAAGCCAGAGTTGGTATCAACACTGGATACTTTAGGCTATACCCAAATGACACCCATTCAGGCTCTAAGCCTGCCGACGATCTTAGAAGGCAAGGATGTCATTGGTCAGGGTAAGACAGGTTCTGGTAAAACCGCTGCTTTCGGCCTAGGTGTATTACAGAATTTAAGAGTGAAGCGTTTTAGAGTTCAGTCATTAGTATTGTGTCCAACTCGCGAACTGGCGGATCAAGTCGCAAAGGAAATTCGTACGTTAGGTCGTGGCATCCACAACATCAAAGTTCTGACTTTATGTGGCGGTATGCCTATGGGGCCACAAATCGGCTCTTTAGAGCATGGTGCGCATATCCTAGTGGGTACGCCGGGTCGTATTCTTGATCATCTTGAAAAAGGTCGTATCGATTTATCTGAGTTGAATACTCTTGTATTAGATGAAGCTGATCGCATGCTAGATATGGGCTTCCAGGATGCGCTTGATGCTGTGATCAATGAAGCACCTAAAGACCGTCAAACATTGCTATTCAGTGCAACTTTCCCGAAAAGTATTAAATCTATTGCCGATCGCATCATGAAGAACCCTGAAATGGTGAAAGTAGAATCTACACATGATCATTCAAGCATTCAGCAGTACTTCTATAAGTTAGAAGGCACTGAAGCTCGTGATGATGCGTTGGAGTTATTGCTTTTGCATCACCAACCGGAATCTGCAGTTGTATTCTGTAACACGAAGAAAGAAGTTCAAAACGTAACGGATGAACTTCATCACCGTGGCTTTAGCGTTATCGAATTACACGGTGATATGGAACAACGCGAGCGTGATCAGGCCTTAGTTCAATTCTCGAATAAGAGTGTTTCGATTTTAGTGGCGACGGATGTTGCTGCTCGTGGTCTTGATGTTGACAACCTAGACGCCGTGTTCAACTTTGAGTTGTCACGCGATCCTGAAGTACATGTTCACCGTATCGGCCGTACAGGCCGTGCTGGAAGTAAGGGTGTAGCTTGTAGCTTCTTTAGTGAGAAAGAAATGTATCGTGTCGCTCAGATTGATGAATACATGGACATGCCAATCGAACCTTCTCAATTGCCAACGAAACCAAGTGCCCAGCCATACCAGTCTAAAATGGCGACGATTCAGATCGATGGCGGTAAAAAGTCAAAAGTACGCGCTGGTGATATTCTAGGTGCATTGACTGGCCAAGGCGGTATCGACGGTAAGTCGGTAGGTAAGATTAATTTGTTTGCCATGCGCTCGTATGTAGCAGTAGAGAAATCTGTGGCGAAGAAAGCATTGAAGAAAATTGAAGCCGGTAAGATGAAAGGGCGTCAATTTAGAGCTCGCATTTTAAAATAGCGTCTCGTCTAATTGGCATTGGTTCCGATAGCGAATCAATGCCGTTTTAGTAGAAAACATCAATAAGGTAGGGGCTTAGTTATCCGGTCTTATTGAATACAATTCATTGATGTGCCTTCCTTGTTCCAAATACTCTGCCATGGCATCTTCCCTAGAAGCGGCGACTATTTGAATTCGATTAAATTCCCCATCGTCAAAGTAGCAAAATTCATATTCAATATTTTCATCTAATTGAGGAATTACTGCCATGAATATTCTCCCTATACTCTGAGAGCTTTCAGTACTCTTATAATTCGATAAGTAATCATTCAAAAAATACAGGCTTAAGTGCGTCTTGTATAAACATTGGATATTGTGAATTACTGCTAATGTACGAACAAGATCCAAACAAATTTATCTAACTTTAGGCGTAGCTTGCTTTGTAATTACTTAGCTTCTATACACTTATTAGGTTAAATATAGCCCATATGTTTAAAAGTATAGTGATAAAATTATCATAAAAAGTATCGAACCCTCATTCTATACTTTAGGCAAAGGTGCAACAGGGAGTGAGAATGACGGAATTAAAGCGAATATTCATTGTGATGTTAACGCTTTTTTTGGCAGGTTGCGGAGCTAAATTTATGTATAACAACATGGATTGGTTGGTTCTGGAGTTTGTCGATGATTATGTGACCCTGACTAATGATCAGGAATCCATTGTCGAATCTCGACTTCAATCTTTAGTAAAATGGCATCGCGAGTCTGAATTGCCTATTTATATTGAGCGCATAGAAGCACTGCGTAATATGAAAAGAGAGGAGATTGATCAATCTTTTATATTGGCGCAACGAAAAGAGATTAAGCAGCATATAAAGAAAGTCGTCTCAGAGGTTGCCCCAGATATTTATGCTTTGGCTTCGCAGGCAACCAGAAAGCAAGAGCAAGAGTTTATTGAAAACTTCACAGAAAACCAAAGTGAGTATTTGGAAAAGTATCTTGGGCTATCCGATGCCGAAACACGCGAGCTTTATCGAGATAAAATAAAATCGGGTCTTAATAAGTGGCTAGGCTCTATTACGCCCAAACAGCAAGTCATTGTGAATGAGTGGTCCCAATCCATGGAGATTACAACGCTTGGCTGGCGAGCGTACCAATCACGGATATTATCGACATTAAATCAACTGTTTGAGAAGAAATCAGACACGCATTACTTTCAACAAACCTTAATGGCATTATTGCTGGAGCCAGAAAGCTTTTATTCAGATGAGCTTGCTAATCAAATTGAAACAAATATGAATCTGTCTAGTGAGTTTATGGTGCTAATTCTAAGCACAACAACTGACAAACAATGGGCACACTTTCAAAATGAACTACTAGAGCTCCAGCAGCTTGCTGAGGGGTTAATTTAACTTAGCTTCCCCCTTATTCGTTATTAAAAGTCGTACATCACTCGATTTAAGTCTGCGACTTTGATTACGGTGGCATTGTCATAATTTTTGTTCAGTGTTACCCACAAGAATTTTTGGTGAGAAGGGATCACCAATTGAGTTCGATATTCCTCTGCGTTCTCTAATGTAGAAGATGAAATAAGTTGCGAATAGATAATGTCATCAGTGGGCGGCGATAGAAAAATAGAGACATGATTGACACTGTTTCCTTGTGGGAACGAAAGGTTAACTTTGATTTCTCTTTGTACTTCTACATTGAACGCATCCGTTGCAGAAAGGCTGTCTCCGATTAACGCCATTTGCTGCTCAGAAGTCCCTCTATTCTCTACTACCTGTTCTGAATGAGTAGGGGTAGATTCCGAAACCTCTTCGCCGCCACAGGCTGTCATGCTAAGAGCGATAGACAAATAGGTCACTTTTTCAATTGTATGATTACCCGTTAATATCATGTTGCCCCCCTTATCACTTAACCGTTTAGCAAAATGCCTAAAAGAACTTTGCTTTTAAGTTAAGTAGAGCAAGCCTCATGCCACTAGATGGTTTTGAGTTAAGTGCTTGATATTAATGGTGTTATGTGGGCGTGTTATTTGATGTATAGAGCAGGTTTTTATTCTGACAATCAGAATGAAGGTAACCGGCGGAGATTGAAAATCGGCTTGAATACCGCGTGAATGTTGATATGGATAATGTGAGTCACGCGGTTGAAGTTAGCTTTATTGACTGTATTTAGTAAGCAGTGCAGGTATTGCTGATTTACTCGTTTTAGACAACTTCTTCATAAATTGAAAGCTAGGTTTTGAAATTCCGTAGTTCGTATTCAATTCACTTAACATCAGGTTCCATAATCGAGCGGTCATTTCAGAATCGGCTAACGCTCTGTGGAATGTACCGTCGTTCTCTATATTTTTATAACGAACGAGATCGCCCAATTTATGCGTGGGAGAGTCTTGGATTAGGCGACGTGCAATCAACATAGAGCATGCAAAATCTCCAGAATAGTTTCTATCAATCGCGTCAAGCTCAGCGTCTAGAAATCGTTTATCGAAAGACGCGTTATGAGCCACAAGGTGGCTGTCACCAATGAAATCTGCAAATGAATCCATTACTTCATCACAGCTTGCAGCATTGAGTAACATACGGTTAGTGATTCCAGTGTAGCTTTCGATAAATCCGCTCACTCTGAAACCTGGGTTCATAAGCTGTTGAAAAGTGTCGACGACAGCGCCGTTTTCAAGTTTTACAGCACCAATTTCGATCGCTCTATCGCCCATGTTTGGTGATAGGCCAGTGGTTTCAAAATCGAGAACGATGACTGAATCTGCATAAGTTGATGGCACGGAATATTCCTATTAAGTACTGCGGATATTAAGGATTGATTGAAAGCTCTGTAAAACCAGTAGAGTCATCGTGCTCGCGAGTAAACTCCATGTCGTCATAACGGTGGATGATTAATTCAGCGGTATGGGAAACGATGGTGCCTTCAAGCAAATGTCCACCTAAAACACTCCCTTGCTCATCAGCAACAGCGATGTGAACATGTTGGTGCGAAGCGGTTAATGTTCCCATTAAAGAGACTATTTCAAATGGTGCTTCGATAAACTTAGTAAAATCAGCGTTTGCTAGTCGAATATTGAGCTTTTGAACACAGCCTGCACATGATGCAATAGTCCCTGCTTTGACATCATATTGGTCGACTAAACGCTGTAGCTCGACCTTTAAGTCTTGGCCTTTAGTTAAACGTATTGCTATGGGAGTAATCATTGTTCTTTTCTACGGTTAAGTGAAATTACGATGCGCTGTTACTCAAGATTGCCACAAAACTTGCAAGACTGTTGGTTATTGGAGTGAATAGCGTAACTTCATGGAAATCTTGTATTGGGTCTACTTTGAAGCATGAGGCGAAGTGATTTTGGCACTTCGCCTCATTGTAGGCGTTTTCTACTATGAGCAGAAGAAGGCAGTGTTTAGTTAGTTCGCTTCTCGTTTATGCTTTGGCACATAGTTCAAGATAGAAATTGGTACTTCTTTGCGTGGTTTAAAACCTTCAATTTCTTTACGTGTGATCAGGTGACCTAAGCGGCTTTCAATCATGCATAAGTTTTTGAAGTTGTCTTTTGATACGAAAGAGATCGCTTCACCAGCCGCCCCGGCACGGCCAGTACGGCCAATACGGTGTACGTAGTCGTCAGCAGGGTATGGTAAGTCGTAGTTCACAACACGGCTTAAATTACTGATATCAATACCACGAGCTGCAACGCCAGTCGCAACTAGGTATTTTAATTTACCCGCTTTAAAGTCTTCTAAAATATTCTCACGAATCGCTTGGCTACGGCCGCTGTGGAATGATTCTGCATGAATACCGCGTTTTTCTAACTGAGAGACAAGCTTAGCGGCGCCATGTTTTGTTTCGATAAAGATAAGAGCTTGGTCCCAGTCGTTCTCGGTAATCAGGTGACTAAGAAGTGCTGATTTTTTGTCTTTATCAACGGTAACCAACCATTGATCAATATTTGACTTAGACGCGGCATGTTTGGCTATTGATATTTCTTCAGCGTCATTGATTGCACTTTTTGCTAGGTCTCGTACTGGGTTGGATAGAGTCGCCGAAAACAGCAGGTTCTGTATATCTTGTGGAAGGCGCGCAATAATCTTATTAATGTCTTCAATGAAGCCCATATCTAACATGCGATCGGCTTCGTCGAGCACCAGTACTTCTACCTCTTCAAAGTACACAGCCTTTTGGCCATACATATCGATAAGTCGGCCAGGGGTCGCCACAAGAATATCGACGCCTTCGATAAGCGCTTGCTTCTGCTGCTTGTAATCAACGCCACCGTACATTGCCAAAGAGGTGAGATTAAGGTGCTTTGCGTATTGCTTGATGTTCGCATCGACTTGAACTGCTAGCTCGCGTGTCGGCGCTAAAATAACAGCACGGACGCGCTTTTTGCGTAGCGTTTCGCCTTTACTTAGCATCTCTAAAATAGGTAATACAAAACTTGCTGTTTTACCTGTACCTGTTTGTGCTGCTGCAATAAGGTTTTTACCAGAAAGTACAATCGGAATTGCTTTTTCTTGAATAGCGGTAGGTGACTGGTAGCCCTGTTCAGCGACAGCGTTAACAATTGGAGTGCTTAATCCAAGCTTGGAAAATGGCATAGGTATCTCAAGTAGTGATGAATAGACAATGGTTTCTTATGCGAACGATAAGAAATACCCGCGCATTCTAACATGATGTATTGAGACCGCTACTAATTGTCGGCTAACTCTGTTTTCGAGTCGCCAAACTAAATTAGTAATTCTATTATTTTACTCGTATGTTGACGGTTTAACCTGGATAATGAGGCTTTTATTAGTAAGGGCTGCGAATTATGGAAATTACCCCGAATGAGCGTGATGCGGTTTATAAGACCATCTTTGCTCGTAGAGATGTACGTGGACAGTTCCTTGCCGACAAAATCCCTGAAGATGTATTAATGCGAGTGTTGACCGCAGCTCACCATGCTCCGAGCGTTGGCTTCATGCAGCCTTGGGATTTTGTTGTGGTAAAGGAAACGGAGACCAAGGAAAAAATTAAAGCCGGCTTTGATCAAGCTCATGCTGAGTCGGCTCAAATGTTTACCGATGAACGTCAAGAACAATATAAGCGTTTAAAGCTTGAAGGGATCGTTGAATCACCAGTTGGCATTTGTGTCACGTGCGACCGGAGTCGAACAGGCCCTGTTGTATTGGGGCGTACTATCAAACAAGAGATGGATTTATACAGTACTGTTTGCGCGGTTCAGAATTTGTGGCTAGCAGCGCGAGCGGAAAACTTAGGTGTTGGCTGGGTGAGTATACTTCACGATTCAACATTAAGAGACGCTCTGAATATTCCAGACAACATCGATATTGTGGCCTACTTATGTATAGGTTTCGTTGATCACTTTAAAGACAAGCCTGAATTGGAAACCTTAGGTTGGCTTCCTCGCAGAGATGTGGCTTCAGCCGTTCATTATGGCCAATGGAACCCTGAACAACTTAAAGAAGATGCCAAATAAAAACCTCGTAAACTAACCCTTTGTTTATAAGTAAATCTATCCTAATTAAGTTATGTTACTTAAGTTGGTCGTAATGATCAGACAAAGTGTGTTAAACCATTCCTTAGGACTAGGTAAAGCGAAGGCTCTCTTTATTGAGAGCCTACATAACAGCCATTTTTTAGATTAGCCTTGGTAAGATTTTTAACCGTGCATTGGTACTAGAACTAGCGTACCTAAGATTACGGTCGCTAAACCACATAGTACCGGAACAGAAGTACGTTTAACGACTTCGAATGGGCTGATTTTACCCATGCCAGAAGTCGCAACCACAACGCCTGATACTGGTGAAATAGTACGGCCAAGGTTAGACGCTTGAAGCATAGGGATGATCAAGAACGCAGGGTTTAATCCCATTTTCGCCGCTAGAGATGGTGCAAGCTCAACAAACGCATAGAACGGCGCGTTACCCGAACCAGTCGCTATTGCAGCTGCTACCGTTAGACCGGTCAGAATAAGCATTAGAGCGATACCACCAGCGCCAGCCGCTTCTGCTAAGCCGATTAGGTTATCAATCGCGCCTATAGACATCAGACCTTGAGCAAAGACACCAGCAGCTACTAACAACATAACCACGCCTTTGAAGGCGTCCGCCATACCTGCGTAACACGCTTCTAGATCTTCAAGAGTTTTTTCGCCATTGAATCGCTGAGTAACAAAGTCTACCAGTGCACCGATAAAGATAGAGCCTACAACAATCGTGTAGATGTCGAGTGATAAACCTGGGATCGTACGGCCATTGAATAGGAACACGCCAATAATCGGTAGGAAAGGTAAGGCTGCGTAGAAAGCTGGTGCGTCAGCTTTGATTTCAGACACATCGATTTTTTCCATCGGTGTGTTTTCTTTCTTATCTAGATATTTATTCCAAAAGAATGCCGCCCCAGCCATTACGATAATCGCACAAATCGACACTGGAAGTACGGTTTGTACTGCGAATACATCTAACGCTAGGCCTGATTTTTCCGCAGCGATAACCACATCACCAGAGGTTGGTGACAGGATGATTGCAGCCGGAGAGGCACACACCGCAACTGCCGCAGGGCGAGAGATGCCCATTGCAACCATCATAGGGAATAATGTTGCCATTAAGAGTACGCCGAGGCCTGTCGCTGAGCTCACTGCAAGAGACATTAAGCATGCCACAATATAAGCCGCTACAAGCAGTACGTAAGGGGATTTAATGAATGAAAGAGGCTTGGAAAACTGTTTTACTACAACATTGTTTGCCCCTAGGTGAGTCATGTAAGACGCAAAACCGCATAACAACATGATTTGCATACCTAAGCCACCACCGCGGTACTGAAGCATGTACTTGACGAATTCCAGTGCATCGGTGATGACATTACCAGTTGAAGCTACTTTTTCCGGTAAAACTGTATGACCAATGAGGCCAGTGAGCAGTAGTAATGCAACACCAGCGGTAAGTAATACCCCCGTTGCTTTATAACCTTTGACGATAAAGTAACCGACGGCGACGGTCACAACTAACCCTATTAAGAGCTCTAACATAGACATCTCCACTTCGTTAGATTTTAAAAAATATAAGAAACTGTTTCAGGATATGTCATTGAATGTACAGAAAAGCGTTCTGTAGCACGATACAAAAATGGGGTTCTGATGATCTAAGACAACGAATTAAATTGTTGTTAAAAATACGGAAAAAGCATGTTTAATTCGTGTCTTTCAGCTGTTAAATCTGGAGGTGAATTATACGTTGGAGTTTATTGCGGTGCTGTCAGCGTGCCACTAAGGTGATTTCCTTAGTAAGATTGGTGTGAATGATTTATTTATATGTGCTCAACGGAAATTAAACCTCAGAGGTGTCTTTTAAAGTGTATTTAGGAATGTTCTTGGACTGATCACTATCAAGGAAAATGGCATCTCGACCTGACCGTTTTGCTTCATATAAGGCTATATCAGCGCGCTTCACCCACTGGTCGACATCTTCGTTCGGTTTGGATTCCGCGATTCCGACACTCAGTGTAACTGTGGCGAGTTTAGGGTAATGACGTTCTCTAACTTGATTACAGATTTCAGTCAAAACAAGGTAGGCACTGTCTTGATTTGTATTGTTGAACAGAAGCAAAAACTCGTCTCCACCAAGCCTAAACAATAGATCTCGCTGTCTTGAGTGTGTATTAATTAATTCAACAACAATCTTGATAACCTGATCTCCAACGTCATGACCAAACACATCATTAACTTGTTTAAAGTGGTCTATATCGATGATAGCTACTGAAGCGACTTGTCCTTCTGGATTATCGTAAGATGCATCTTCAAGAAAAGCGTCGAGTTGGTGTCGATTTAACGCGCCAGTTAAAGAGTCTCTAGTGGATAAATATCGTAGGTCTTGCTGGAGCTTTCGAACCGCCTCGATGACAAAATGTGAGATCACAGCGCAGAATATTAAGGCGAGGGTAAGCCGTAAGGTTACCATTGGGTCTTGGTGCTGGTAGGCTGCTATTGTCGTACCAACGATGATTAAGCTGTTGATGGCTATCGCTGAAAATCTTGGAACAATAAATACTATGGTCGTGATGACAGGAAACGCCCAATAAGTCGCTAGCGTACCAAAGATATGAACGGCAAGAGTGATTGAAACTCCGAGTAACGCAAGAGGAATACTGTAGCCAAAGATTTGCTTCCTGAGGTAGAGCACACTGTGCACTTCAATGAGCAAACTGAACTCGAATAAGAGTAAAAGAATGGCTAATAGTGTTTCACCAATAATGAAGTTTTTGAGGCTTAAGGGGAGGAAAGTCAATAAGGTAATAACAACGATAAGCTTCATTACGCGTCGACGGTTATGGAGGTCGAATAAACCATCAAATCCTGCTTCAAATATAAAATTGGACCGTCCCATTTACACACTCCTACAAGATCTTCCTGAGACAAAACTTATGTGTCTCAAAAGTCGGTATAACATATATAAGCGTGTGTATTCATATTTACATGATTTCCATCGCAATATTTATAAAAACTATGTACAAATCGAATGAACCGCAACTTTTATGGGGAGAAGTTAAGAAATGAGTCACAGATGAGTATTACATCTTGGAAACTTGAAGATGGGATTAATGTGAGTCGTTGAATAAGAAAAGTGCCGCCATTGGCAGCACTGTGTAGTTATGAGTTAACGGGATGTAATTACGAATATTGCATCACGGTTTGTCGCCAAACCAACTGCTGTTGCTCTAGGTCTGATTTGATTTTTTGGTAGCGAAGCTTCAATACAGAATGCTCGTACTTCTTAACCACATTTTCCTTTTTACTTTCTAATAGCTGCTTTTTTACTTCATAGTATTCGTTCATGCTCTGAACTAACGTATCAAACTCTGCTTGCAAACGCTCTGCGACTTGCTGTCTATCTGGAAGATGGCTGATTTTAGTCTGAGTTCGTTTAAGCATCATAGTTGCACGCGCTTTATCAATGCGAACTTGTGGCGTCTGACGAAGTTTAGACGCTAATCCTACCATCGAGGACGCTTTGATGATCCATTTCGTCGGATCATATTGCCACCAGTAAATACCGTTTCGGTAGTCATTCTCAAAGATATGGTGGAAATTATGGTAACCCTCGCCGAAGGTCAGGAATGCGAGAATGCCATTATCTCGAGCCGTATTTTTATCCGTAAATGGCTGAGAACCCCAGATGTGAGCAAGAGAGTTAATAAAGAAGGTGGTGTGATGATTTAGCACTAAACGTACTGCACCAACCATTAGTAACATACCAATAATATCGCCATATACGACGCCAAGGGCGATTGGTACACCGAAGTTCATGATCAGTGCTAGCAAAATGTAGTGCTTGTGCTGCCACATTACGATTTTGTCTTTTTTCAAATCACGGCAGTTTGAGTAATCATCATAGCTTGCTTTGTTGTAGTGGCGCAGCATCCAACCAATATGCGAGAACCAGAACCCACGTTTTGCTGAGTAAGGGTCTTTATCATTGTTGTCTACGAATTTGTGATGAACGCGGTGATCTGAAGACCAGTGTAATGCACTGTTTTGAAGAGCAAATGCGCCACCTAAAGCAAAAAGGAACCTTAGGCTAGAATGAGCTTCGAATGCTTTGTGAGACCAAAGGCGGTGATAACCTGTAGTAATAGATAGGTTACAGAAGCAAAAGCAAATTAGTAACCAAACCCAGTGTTCAGCGCCATAGCCATTAAAGTATCCGTATAAAGGGGTAGCGACGACGGCAAGTAGCATGCTAGACGCAAAAATAAAGATGTTGAGCCAAATAAGAGGTGGCTTCTTGTTTTGTTGTTCTGTGTCAGTTTTCATGACCAAAATTCCTTTGAGCTTACAACTGTTCGCTAGAATATCAGCGCACAGGTGTAAGTCAATTAGGAATGTGTAAAATGTGATTAGAATGTTTTGCTTTAAATGTATAGACAGGTAGTATTAAATGTAGAAATGAGCGCTAAATGGAAGTACTAAGGGCTAATAAATGGAAATTAGAGTAGCGGAATATAAGGATTTTGAGCGGATCGCTCAGTTACACGCAGACAGTTGGAAAAAGTATTATAAAGGGATATTGGCAAACGATTACCTCGAAAACGAAGTTTATGATGATCGACTCGTTATTTGGCAAACTCGCTTAATCAACCCGCCTTTTAATCAACATGTACTACTTCTGGAAGAAGGCGGCCTTCTTATTGGGTTCGTGTGTGCATTTGGTAATCATAACTTCGAGCGTGGTACTTTTATTGATGCACTGCATGTAGACGATAGTTTTCGTGGTAGAGGAGCAGGTAGAGTACTGTTAAGAGAGCTTTCAAACTGGCTTGAACAGTATTACCCAGATTCAGGCCTTTACTTGGAAGTGATGACTGACAACACTCAAGCGGTAGGCTTTTATTCATCGATTGGTGGAAAAGAAGAGTTAGAGCAGGTTTGGGACGCGCCATGCGGCAGTAAAGTTAAAGAGAAAGTGTACTCTTGGTCATCTCCAAAACAATTAGCGAATAATACTAGAGAAGTGACCTACTCATAACTAAGGTTTGAGTCTATAGAGCCCAGAGCACGAAAGTGGTCTGGGTTTTTTTATGCCAGCTTCTTTTATTATTACTTAATCGATATGAGCGGTGGTGCGTATTTGTTTGGTTGTTTTTAATAACATCCTAAAAATATTTACCCATGAAATAAAAAAATAACTTTCATGCTGTTTATTATATGGGTGATTCACCTCAAAAATGCATTGTGGCAAAAATATAAGTTCATCTTTATTCGCTCAATTAATCTTAAATAATATAAATTTTTAGTTAAGTTATTGATTTTAAGTTTATTTATTGTTTTTCTAAAAGTGTGATTTGAATTGGCATATGTGAAAGTCGTGAATTGTCGATGTTGCCGTAATTGCGCAAACTTTGTCTCAAGAAGATTTAATAAGAAAAGAAACGTTATTGTCCATAAATGATTTCTTAATAAATGGCATCACTAAATGATGTCCGAAAACTTTAAATACACTTGGGGTTAACATAATGAACAAATTCAAACTTTCACTTGCCACTGTGCTTATTTCATCAGCAATGGGTGCACAAGCAGGCATCAGTATTGTAGATAATGAGGATGGCAACTTCTCAATCGCAGGTAACGTGGAATTGAACTTCAATTATCAAGATAGAGAGTCTAACTCGTCGAACAATAATGAATTTAACCAAGACGGCCGCGTATTGATTGAATTTGCAGGACAAAAACTGTCAGGGGATGGGCATTATGTCGGCGTAAAAGCGCAACCGCTATTTGAGAGTACGGGTAATATAGCCCTTGATGATGCGTACTTTGAGTTTGGCCAAGTTGATGGCTGGGGAATCAAAGCTGGTCGATTTGAAGCGTATGATATGTTCCCTGTGGGGTTAGATGTATTTCTTGAATACTCGGGTGACACGTCAAATGAGCTATATACCGATGGTTCTGCTTATGTTTATCAAATGAAAGAAGCCCGTGGCCGAGGTTCAGATGGCCAGATCATGTACAGCCAGGACTTTGGTGAATTGTACCTGGAAGTTGCGGCTATGATTGGCGATCGTTCTAATTTATTTGCTGGTGGTACGGACAGTGGTATGTATCACGGTCAAACTATCGACTCGACCAAAGATGCATTCTTGATTAGACCGACTTTAGCTTACTCGATGGGGAACTTTACGATTGCTGGCTCGCTAGAAACCAATCTAGTGAAGGATGCGATTGTTGCGGGAGGCGTTGATATCTCAGATAGAACAGGTTACGGTGTCACTACAAGCTGGTCGGAAGGTGATTGGTCGGTGAACGCGAATGTAGCCTACATGGACGCCGTTGATGAGAATAACTTGTCGACAGGGATTAACGCTCTGTATAAAGGATTCGGTGTTGGTTATGTTTATGCAATGAACGAATATGAGAACAAAGAATTCTCAGGCTATGCAGAAGGCGATGTGAATGTTTCGACAGCATACGCATCGTATGAGTTTACGGATGTGTTAGCTGTTCAGGATTTTTCAGTTCTTCTAGGTACTTATTACACCACAGTTGACAATAAAACCAATAACTTGAGTGCTTTTGAAGAGCATGATGACTTTGGTGCACGAGTTCGTTTGTATTACGAGTTCTAATTGTTATAGAAGTAAGAGGGAGCGATATAGCTCCCTTTTTTGAGGCCACTAGGTTCTGTGCCAAGTCATTTGATTACGTCCATTTTGCTTCGACTCATAGAGAGCTTGATCTGCTCTATCTATCAATTGGTCGATGCTTAATGTCGTGTATTCGACGTGTGAGATGCCAACTGAAACGGTGATGAAAGGATGGCCCTCAATCACGGTTACATTACGCGTGAGTGCTAGCAATGCCTCTCCCAGTGCTTGCGTTTTCTCGTAAGTTAAACCAATCACGATGATGAGGAACTCTTCCCCTCCATATCGAATACAATGGCCTTGCTCTGGGATTATTTTACGTAGTTCTCGTGCTAGATCTTTAAGAACTTTGTCACCGGTTTGATGACCATAGGTATCATTAATGTTTTTGAAATGGTCGATATCGAGCATATAGACGCTAATAGAGTCTTGATGATTTAAGCTGGGCTCTAGCTTTTGGTGAAGGTAGAGGCGGTTGTGGCATTGAGTCAGTGGGTCTAAATAGGAGAGCGCTTTAAATGTTTTAGCTTGGCGACGTAACATAAAAGATTGCTTACGGATTTGTAGCTCTTGGCTAAATCTTTTATGCGACTCTAAATCACGTCGTAGGCAAGCAGCGATGACTAAAATGAATGTGGACACATGAATAGATAAACTCTCTACTTCATGGTGTGGATCGACGCTATAAAGTAGCGGCGCTAATCCTGCAGCATAACAAGCAAAAACCATAACCAATACTGCCAAGCTATAGCGTGCGGACATTCGTGAAAATGTTCCCGTGTATATCATGACGAGCAGTAAGCCACCTTGATAATCGTAGTTCTCAAGATTTATAGCCAGCCTACCAACATACACAAGAAACGCAGAAGAAAAAATCAGTAGAGCCGCTTCGAAAATTTGAAAGGCTCTAGGCCTGTAGTGAAGGCAGAAATATGCAGTGCCTATCATCACTAAGCACATCAACAGACGAAGAACCAGTGGCAGAAAACTCACTTCACCAAAGTGAATGACATCCGTGATTGAAAACGCCATGAACATGGCAATTGGGATATAGACGAACTTGGCATAGGGTAAGTAGACTTTATTATTAAAATAAGCCTGATACCTGAGTTTTTTAAAACCAGTATAAGTTCGCATACGTTAAAAAGTGCCCTTAAACGATAGGGGAGCCAACTTACAGTATGTATGGGTGTATCTTGGTTGTAAATGAAAGGGAGTTTTAAAACAGAGGATTTTAAAGAGGTTGGAGGTGTTAAGGCTCATGCTTCAATTTTTGTCGAAGCACGAGCAGAAAATCAGCGATTAGCGTTTGTTTTTAAGATAACGCTTACGTCTTTCTTCTTTCTTTTTAATTTTCTCGGCAGCCTTACGCTCCGCTTCCGCTTCGACCTCGATCAATTCTTTTGTGATCATTTCAGGTAGTTCTAGCGTCACTTGGCCTAGTGTACCACCACGCAGCTCATGCAACAGGATTTCAGAGCACTTGTGAAGATCGATGTGTCCACCGGCTCGCAACGCACCGCGTTTACGACCAATGGCTTCCATTAATTCAATGTCTGATTCAGGCAATTCTTCTATTTGGTAACGTTCTTTCAACAGGTCTGGGTATTGCTGCGCGAGGTATTCAACGGTGTAGAACGCAACCTCATCGTATTCCATTGCAGTGTCTTTAACTGCCCCTGTTGCAGCTAAGCGGAAGCCACTGTGTGGGTTTTCTACTTTAGGCCACAACACACCAGGAGTATCAGATAGCACAATACCGTTTTGTAGATTGATTCGTTGCTGACGACGTGTCACGGCCGGTTGGTTACCTGTAACCGCAATTGTACGCCCCGCAAGCGTGTTGATGATTGTTGACTTACCAACGTTTGGAATACCCATGATCATCGTGCGAATGTTCTTACCCATTTGCTCACGATGTGGGGCTAGCTTGCGGCACAGCTCCATGATTTTGTGGACTTCTTGAGGCTGAGATGTAGTGATGGCCATAGCCTTAACACCTTTCTCTTTCTCAAAGTGCTCGATCCAAAGCTGAGTCAGTTCAGGATCTGCAAGGTCACGCTTGTTCAGGACTTTTACACAAGGCTTATCCCCACGAAGTGTTGAGATTGTCGGATTCTCGCTACTGAAGGGTATGCGAGCATCGAGTACTTCGATGATGACATCAACTTGTGGAATAACTTCTTCGATCTCTTTCAGGGCTTTGTGCATGTGCCCAGGGAACCATTGAATAGACATGGTAATAACCTTGGTTTTCTGAATTTGCGCTAATTGTAAGGGGAAATCGAAGTGTGTAAAGAGTTAAAGCAATAAACGCAATGGCTTCATTGATGAAACGACAATGCGGGCCTGATGAACTGAGTGTTAAGAATCATTTAGCGTTTGCTCTAGTGCCACCTTTTCTTTTTGGGCTAAGTAAGCGTACTGGTAATCAAAAGGACGATTTTTGTTTGAATACCTTTCGAAGTTTACGGGAACACCCGAAACAAACAGCTCTAAATGTAAGTGGGGCCCAGTAGTACGGCCAGAGTTCCCAGTTAGCCCAATGAGCTGACCTTTAGTTATTTTATCGCCAGGCAAAACGTACCGCTCGGAGAGGTGTAAATAACGAGCGAAGTTACCATCGTCATGTTGAATCGTAATATAGTTACCCGCGAAACGGTTATGTCTCGATTTAACAATGATTCCATCTGACAATGAACGTACTTCGGTTCCAATCGGTGTCGCATAGTCAGTACCGAAATGGGGTGAAATTTTGTTCGTAACTGGATGCATCCGCTTTAAATTAAAAGGTGATGAAACCTTGAAATGAGTAGGTAAAGGAAAAGAATATTCGTTGTTAATGAGTTCGCCATATTCGTTATATATTTTATTATCTTTCCCTCTCATTGCAAAAAATTCAATTTCACTACCCACATAGTAAAAAGCACTAACATATTCTTCATTATAACTATTGTATTTTGTCTTAATAGAAAACTTATCTCCAGGGTTAACAGAGTTAATAATGTCGAAGTCTTTACCCAACATTGCTAAAAGAGATTTAATTTGATTTTTATTAACCCCTGAAGAAAGTATGGAACTGATGAAAGAATACTCCACTTGTCCCGACACAAGCTTAGCCTTGGGTATTGTCGGAGAAGGCTCGGAAACCGGCTGAGTTACGTGCTGACTTACCGTCTCATTACTTGTTCTGATTTTATAAATATAAGTGATTGATATGATTGCGAGTAAAGCTATAATTGTCAGAGAACAGGCTTTTCGAGAAAGGTGAAAGTTCATAATTTCCGATGAGACTTCATAAAAATGATAAAAGTAGTAATAGGATCATAATATTATTGTTATTTTTTTTCACTGACTCAGCTCCAATTCCTTCCTTTTAACTACCTAAAAGAATAATGCTATTCAAAAAAATAGTCATATAACGAACTAATTAAACTTATCCCTTAGTTAAAATGAATTAATTAGGTGTTTTTATGACACGTTGAGAAAAAATGATACAAGAATATAATCTCGGCAAAATTTATACTATGTACCGGTTATGTTCACTAAATTTAATTTCCATTCAATTTTTTTAGCGGTTATTGCTTCACTTACACTTAATGCGTGTGGCGGTGGAGACAGTAGCGGTGACAATACTCCGCCTTCAAGAAGTACAGGGTCGATTTCCGGCAATGTGTTCGATGCGCCAGTCTATGGCTCGACGATATACGTTTGGGAATATGAAAATGGCAAGATTGGAAGGCAGCTTGGCACGACTAAAACGGATGCTTTTGGTAATTATTCAGTAGATATAACAACTTCTTCCGGGCCGCTTTTAGTGAAAGCGGATGGTGGTACATACACTGACCCTCTTACCGGAGAGCAAGTGTCTACGAGTAACGGTAAATTACTTGAGTTGAAAAGTGTAGTGAATTACTCAGAAGGTACTGATCAAAACTTGATGATTACCCCGCTGACAAACATTGCGACAGGTTTAACTGAATTTAAACAAACTCAAGGCACGTCTACGGCTACAGCTGTCACTCAGGCATTGGAAACAGTTAATGCTATGTATGGGTTTGATGTTAATGAAACAAAACCCATCGACATTACCAACGGTGGTCAAAGTAGTTCGGCGACACCTGGGCACAAGTATGGCGCGCTTTTAACCGCTTACTCTTCTTATTCGTATGACTTAATTAAAGCGCACGGAAACTCTGAAAACGTCTATACATCTATGCATTTGGCTGATATCCAGTATCGAGATGTACTCGCGGACGGCTATTTGGATGGACAAGAAATTGATGCTCTAGGTGGCGGTCTAGTTCCTATTTCTTTTGGACAACGAGAAGTGACGAGCGATCTTTATACTAACCATCTCGCTCAACACGTTCTCATTGTTGTTAATGATCCAACACTAAATATCTCCGGCACTAAGGCGGAAGATTACGAAGACTTTAGTAAACAAATTAATGATTTAGGTATTCCTGGGAGTGATGGGGGGGCGATCCCTCCTAGAGATGAAGTTGAAATCGACACAGAAGCGCCAGTGGTAACAAGAACAGATGACGACGTACTTTCTGGAACTGATGTAGTTGATATTAAATTAGTTGATGAGATAGGGGTTGCGGACTTAGTTACTTATGTTCAGTACGAGTTATATGGTGTGTGGTCTGAAGAATTTCGTTGTGACGATCTAACGGAATCAGGCAGTCAATTTTGTGAAGTAGACTTTACCAACTTTGAGAAAGGGATGCGTGAGACTTCGGTGAAAGTGTCCGTTAATACGTTAGAAATCGATAAAGTGGATATTGATTCGGATACGGAGCTTTCTAATGTAACTGCTGCTCGTTTGGTCTTTTATCCTAGTGATGTGTTAGGCAACCCACTCTCAGCAGGTGATGCTCAAGGTACGGAGATTGCGTTTGATTGGGATAATAATGCGCCGGTAATAGAAGTCACGTCAGAACATACAATAAACAATACAGCAACACAATATGTCTTGAAAGGAATCATAAAGGAAGATTCTCAGGATATAGAGTCGGCAACGGTAGCTGTCAACGGCGGTCTTTCCAAAGAGTTAACGTGTAAGCCTACTGTGTCGGAATCGGGTAGTGTTTGTACTTTCGAGGAACCGTATGGAACGGAAGATTTTTCATCGACAACCTTGTTTGAAATCACAGCAACAGATACTCAAGGCAATGTTGGAGTAGAACCGCATACTGTGAGTAAAGATGATCAACCGCCAACGCAGGTCATTACTTACCCTCAAGCAACAAATATGACTTTTATTGATGAAAGTGGCGATACCTATGAAGCTAACTATACTAGCGAAACGTATACAGCCAGCAATGTGCACTCATCAACAGACTATCTGAAAATTGATTACCTTTATGCGAGCAGTGGCATCTCCAACACTATTCCAGGAGTCAGTTTTGAGGATTTTAACGTTAATCTACTAAAAGAAAGAAATATCCCTTATGTGCAAGTCGTAGTTTCGGACCCTCAGAATGAGACAATAATCGGTTCTAGTGCCGAGAAACTTAAGTTGTCTGTGACATATTCGGTAAGCCAAAATGGTGATGATAATTACGTGTATCAGACAACCACAGATTCATTAGGGTCTTCTGGTGATTACACAGCAAAGATTCCACATGAAGCTATAGAAACAGTCGAAGGTAGAGTCAGCCAAGTAGTTTATTACGTCCCTTTCGTCGAAGAAATTTTAGGTAAAAGCTTCAAAAATGTCTCAGAAAGCAGCTCTCAAAAGCTTGTGATTCAAACCAAGGATGAATCCGAGAATGTCAGCTCAGAACAAGAAGTTTACTTTAGAAGCAGTTTTGATTTGCCGACGATTTCAGTGGTCACACCTTTCATTGGTGCCAGAGTTCAACTTGAGGGCCTGACGGCCCAAGGTGATTTTACGTCTCTTGCTAGCTGTATATCGACCCAAAACAACGAGCCCAATTCCGGTTCTAAAGCCTATGATGTGGCAAGTTGTTCAATGACAACCGACGTTGTGAACTACGATTTTATGCGGGTTCGCCTATTAGGGCCTTCAGAAACATCCCCACATTACTATCAATGGGAAGACAATAGCGGTGCTAAAGCTCAGGTTGACTTAAATCAGGCTAATATAGGTGCATATTTTAAACTAGATGGCTCTCAAACCTTCTACGTAACTGAACTTGCAACATATCATACAGGGTTGTTTGATTACCTCTGGAACGAGTCAAGCGATAAAACGCCTGAGAAAGCCATGGACATTCTAGAATCGGTTCAACTCGCGTTAGCTGGGAAGAATAACAACTCATTTTTTGGCTTTGATCCTACAGTGGTATCATATGCAACTAACGAAATGTTACGTACCGAATCTACGCCTGAAGTACCAACGAATGAATACATGCACCGTTTTTTAGTTGAAGCGATTAAAGAACTTGCGAGTCAAGAGACTGAAAGGAATAACTCGTTAGACTTCGCCTCTGCTATGTATGACGACTTTAGTTACGATGGTAAAGCTAATGGGGTCGGAGCTGGTGGAAATAAGATAACGTTAGATGGCTATGAATTTGGTCCTAACACGTACAGAGAAGAACTTGCGCAAACTCTGTATAACTTAATGACTAATGAGTATGGCATTGAAGCTCCCGTTGCTCAGCTTTTTGCCGATGATATATCTAAAGCCTATCCTCTCCTAGATGGAGAGCCTATTTTTAAAGAGCAGGGAGGAAGCATCGATACATCACCACCTGCGCCAAGCTTTGCTATCGAAGAAGGTCGTTCGGTTGTTGTTGAAGGTCGCGAATACATTACAGGGGAAGTCACTTCCAGAATCTTATTGGAAGACCCATCTGGTATTGATGAAACTCCAGAGCATAAGCCTGCATTTTCAACAATGTGGTTGAATAGTGCGCAAGATGAAACACCAATTGAAACCGATATTAAAGAGGACGAAGAAAATAGTACTAAATACGCCAAGATCTATCGGTTCTCATTAGACACTGAAGCTGCAAACTTACCTGATATGGTTGAGTTTGTGTTAGAGATTACCGCAAGAGACTCTAATGGTACCGCATGGGAAGCTGATGATCCGTTTGTAAAAACTTACTACATAGATAATGACTACCCAACAACCACTTATGAACCGCCGGTTGATAGCTCAATTTATTTGAATGCAAGCACTGAACATGAATTGACGTTCGGAGTGGATGACATTGTGGGGGATATTCTGGATGATCGTCGTTTGGTATTCACTTTACCTTCGGGGATACAGAAGATTTACGGCCCAGAACATTTTTATCAGAATAAAGACAAATCTATTGCTGTCAAAATCTGTGATTCATGTGAAGCGCAAGGAAACACGATCTCTCCAGGAAACGGAAATTGGTCTGTAGGTATCCGTGCTGAAGATAATCTTGGCAACAAGGTATCTGAGCTTACGTTGGGTGCACCAAAGTTCGATGTTTTGATTGATTCAATTGCCCCGACTGTTGAAAGCGAAGTGATCGAGAAACGATTAGGTGGTAACTCAATTTGGACTCCGGTTGTGGGTTGGGGAGATTTAAGTCAGGGCAGCAATGTCGATATCGGTTTACGACGCGGGTCTGGTCAAATGGTTACGCTGCAAGCCTGTGAAGAAGGTGACGAACAATGTAAAACGCAGCCCTACCTTATAGGCGAACAGCCTGATGTAAAAGTTCAGTTAGTTGCGGATGCATTTGATTATGCTGAATCAAATGAATTCCACGTTACTGCAACAGATAGCGCTTACCCGCCAAACGTAAGTACCAAAGGAATATTCACATTTCGTGTAGATAACCAAGGCCCAACGATAAAGTTGAATACTCCATGGGCGAGTAACTGTGTATCAGATGAATGTTTTGTATTAGGGCGAACATTTGACATGCGTTTCTTATCTGTAACTGATGAATCTGGTGTTCAAAATATTCAAATTTTTCAGGAAGGCCAAGAAGAGCCAATTAAGACCTCTTTACCTGAGGATACGAGTGAACCATTCAATATCACTCTGACAAGGTCCGATACCGATCGAATAAATATAACGGAAGATGGAGAAGTGACAGGGCTGTATGCACAAGCAGTCGATACCCACGGCTTTGTTTCGAAATCGAACACGAAAAGTTTCATTTTAGATCGTAAAGGACCAACTTTAGGACTTAATGGTTACGATGAAGCAGCGTTTTACTTAGCAAACTATACATTCACTATTACTGCGCAAGACTTGAACGCTAATGGTGCAAACTCTCCAGATGGTGTAGATAAATCAAGTATTGAATATTGGACATACACCAACACTGAACCACCTGAAGGAATTCCGGGAACAGCACCTGACGAAGATTTAAAATTCACCCTAACGGGCTTGTCTGACGGTGAGCATAAAGTCCGAATTGCAGGTAATGATGTAAGAGGAAATGGTTCACAGGTTGATCTTCCAGTTCAAATTAGGAATGCAAAGCCACAGATTTCTTCGTACCAGGTGACTTATTTAAGTGGAGATCCATTAGAGGAAGAAAACGTCGTAACTCGCGATGAAAGCGTAGTGATTTCTATGAACGTTACTGATCCTAGTGGCATTGAAGATCTAGTGGCTACCTATCAGCACTCTGAACAAAGCGCGTCGAACCCTTTAGATTTCAGCAACGTTGAAGGGACGGATCAATGGACAGCAACGCTTTCAAAGTCTGACTTGAGTGATGATGGTACATACGCATTAGCAATTAAAGCTTACAACAAGGTTCGCTATACGAATGTAGAAGATCGAAATCCGCGTGAGTACAACTCAAATTTAAGTGTTCAAAGACAAGGCGTAGCACTAGAAATCACGAGCCCTGAAAACTTCCAAACACATATCTCGACTTCAAAATTACAAGTAGAGTTTGATGCTCTCGGGGAAGTTAAAGGTAAGTCACTGGAATGTTGGGTTCGTGAGAATTATACGTCCAATGAAGTACCTGAAGATGAAGCAGAACCTCCATACACGGGTGTACTGAATATATCTCAGGACAAATACACTTGTACGCTAAATACTGACACGAGCATGGCGGCTTCTCCGGTAGCTTTGATCACGAGAGTTGTCGGTACGAATGGAAAAACATCAGTTCAAACATACAATTTTTCGATGATGGATGCTGAAGCACCAATAGTTGTTGATGGAGACATCTACAACTTTAAAGGAAGTGATGTTTGGTTCGATGCAGACGGAAACAAAATGCTCGCGTTTGACTTGTCATTCGATGATGGTCCATCGGGTTCTGGTGTCGATATCTCTACTGAAGAAGACTACCCTAAACTAGCGAAAAAGGCCGGATTAGAAGCGTTTACGCCGAAAAGCTGTAAGACAGAGAATGGTAAGGCGATCTGTACATATTCAGAGCTTTACAGTTCGATTATTGACGGGTTAAGTTCAAAACAAGAATATCGAATTAAGGGCCTAAAAGACGTCGCCGGCAACATCACTCCAGATCATGACATAGAGTTATTGCGACCTGGTGGGACAGTGCTGGTTAACATCAGTAACCCTGAAGATGGTAGCACCATTAACGGAAAGAAACTCGTAATAGACTTTAGCGTAACACTGGGTAGTAACTCTAGCCTCTATAATTTAATTGCCGAGGTAGGAGATGAATCGTTTGATTACAAAGATAAAGATTCAGATTCAAGGTTTAGTTTTACTGATTTGGAAGAGTGTAATGATGGAAGTCAATGCTCAACATTTACAACTGATTTGCCGGAAGGCTCAGACGGTCAATCTCTTAAGGCAAAAATTGTCGCGATTGATGTTTGGGACAAGTCCTCTAATGATAACGGTGTAACAGTTTGGGTTGATAATACTCCACCAGTAATCGGGGATTCGGTTGAAGTTACTGTGCCAAACCCAGCGGAAGACAAAGTCAGGTTCAGATTTGATATTGCAGATGCCGTCAGTGGATTGAAAGAGGTAACGTATTCGTCGTTTAACCCAAGCTTTGCGATAACCAAAGATGTTGAGCATGAAGACGACCCACAAGACCTTACATACTTTGAGCTGACAAGAAGCCAATTAGGTAACCTTGATGAAATTAAAGTTGATATATCAGCTACAGACAGCGTTGGGCTTAACATCAAGAAAAGCGTTGTAGTAGATATCAAAAACCCAGAGATAACACTGAGCCTAGAAGATGGCGCAGAGGTTGTCGGCGGAAAGCTAATATTCAAGGAACAAAACCAACCTTTTGAGGTTAACTCAGCCGAGGGCGAAAATATAAATGCTCATGAGTACATCATGAACTTTGCTTCAGACGAGCAAAATAACATCGAGAAAAAAGGAGAGTTTTCATTATCTTCGGTTCGTGACAATTTGGATTTTTCAGTTGAAGAACAAGGAGTTTATCAATTTACGTTAGGTGTGACTGACTCCATTGGACGCGAAGTATCTAGTTTTACATTGGATGGCAAAAAGTATGATGCAAAAGGTCTACAGACAGTTGTTGACTACGTTCCGCCTTCCGTCTCACAAGTGAGCGGATCGCAAGTGTCGATGAAACCCGAAAGTGGACGTTATCGATACCAAGTTTCAGCAACCATACTCGATGCAAACTTGAATTTGGTAAGCTCAACTGCCGAGGACGCACAATCGTCCCCGTTTACACCAGAAACGATTACAAAACCAGATAACGAAAATGATCCATATATTATCGAATATTTGCTAGCCCCTGGTGATTATACCGTTAAGGTTATTGCCGACGACTTAGCTGGGCATGTGACAGAGTCACCGTTAAGTATAACGGTTGAAGAAGCCCCGGAGCCAACGTTAACCATTTCCGCTATTGGTGACCTACCAATGGCGGGTGGAAAAGAGTTAGATTTGAAATTTGTGTTTAGCGAAGAAGTAATGAACTTTGAGGCTAGTGACATAAAAATCACATCTGGTAATTCCGAAGACAACGGTAGCTTGGTCGATGGGTCGTTGACATCCAGTGACAATATTACTTGGAGTGCCAAATATTTAAGTCCAGAAAATCAAGATAAAGATATAACAATAAAAGTCGAAGACGGTAGCTACCAGAGTGTAAATACTATCCCCGGCAAAGGGGATAGTTTGGTTATAGGGGTAGAGGGTGTATTGCCAACTCTAACAACAGTTACCTTTGACCCAATTCACCAGGCCATAAACAAGCTTGTTACCGTAGAGTTAGAGTTCGATAAAGACCTTGAGAGAGTGACCGCTGAGCTAGAGGGAAATAATATTGAACTTGAGCAAAAAGGCGAAAGCAAAAAAATCTGGATAGGCGACGTTAATGTGGCTGATACACCAGATTTAACTGCTGAATTGATCGTAAGCGATTTTGAAGACTTAGTGGGTAATGTAGGCGCTACCGATTCGTCCCACGAATTGCCAATCACGCCAACGCTTGCTATTACACCGGTAGGAACGGTGAATGAGAGTGAAGCTGCGAATTTGGTGTTTGAAGGCACATCGACGCGTTTCAATGACCAATCGTTGGCGGTTGTGGTGAAGACGACAGGTGGCAGTGAGGTGACGAGGACGACGGCTACGGTATCGAATGATGCTTGGAGTGCGGCTGTTGTGGACTTGAGCGAAGTTGTCAACGGTGATTACACGGTCACAGTGACGGGCACCAATGAGGCCGGCGTGACAGTGGAAGAGTCCAGCGGTTTTCAGCTGGTTCAATCTGCTCCGGTATTAGACAGCGTGAGTTTTGCTCCTGTGCACCAAGCGGTGGGTGGCAGTGTGGATGTCACGTTGCAGTTCAGCAAACCGTTGCAATCGGCGGAAGCGACACTGGGTGGGACCTCGTTTGTTTTGACGGCGTCAGGTGATGACGCCAGCCAATGGACAGGGACGGTGACTGTGCCAAGCACGGAGGCGTTGCGTGTTGCGTTGGAAGTGAGCAACTACCTGGATTTAGCGGGTAATGTAGGCGCCACCGATTCGTCCCACGAATTGCCAATCACGCCAACGCTTGC
>NZ_RZIS01000012.1 GCF_005281835.1 Vibrio profundi | reverse complement strand
TGTGCCAAGACCGAAGTCTTGATTGGTCACTCAGTTCATTGAAACCAAAGTGATTCCTAAGAATCAATTTTTGATATTCATCAACGAGTGCCCACACAGATTGATAGGTTTAAATTGTTAAAGAGCTATTCTTCTTTGCGACTTACATCACATCGGAAGAGGCGGCCATTCTAGCGAGATAATTTATTGTGTCAAACACTTTTTAAAAAATCTTTTTATCTAGAAGCCTAACTGACATTCTTCGCTGAAGCCTTGTGGGCTCTGCCGTGTCAGTGAGGCGGCATTATAGAGATAAGATTAAAGTTGGCAACCCCTTTTCTTAAAAAAACTCGAAAAAAGTAGTTACATGACTAAAAGTCCATCAAAGTGATGTTTTAAGCAGTCTTTTGTCTACTATCTAACCAATATTGTTAATCATCTCTACTTCAAAATCGTCTGTGCTCAATTCTAGTTCCCATCGTTCCGCTTGTTCTTTTACTTCATTCAGCGACTTTACGACAGCTGTAATAGTGAGCGTGTTGTTATCCAGTTCGTAGACTTGCTTTTGAGTCACATAGTAGAAGTACAGAACTTGAAGGGCAGTTCGGTTCCCCTTTTCTGCTTCTTTCTTAATATGTTTAAGCTTTCTATAAATGCGATTGTGGATATGCTTAAGTTCCCAAATATAAACCACCTCTTTTAAGTAAGGTTGTCCTTTAAGCTTATTCAACGAAAAGCTGTTTACAGCGACCGCTAAAATCACACCAATCAGATTTAAGTGGAAGTTACCGGTCGGCTCCCCAGATACATTTGGTTCAGCACCGAAGATACTAATCAGTATTGCTCCAAACCCAACAGCTAAAACTGCTAACGAAGCCACGAAGCCAACAATGACAGTGTTAATCTTTTTCCTGTATTCAGACTTTTCAATGGATAGAAGTTTCATAGGTTTCCTTGATTGTTATTTTTGCATCTTACCTAATCGTATTTTGCCACAAGATTCGCTTCTCTGGGCTAATCGATACATCTAATTAGCAGCTTGATTTGACTTCATGTAGAGAAAGGAGTTACATACCGCCATCTACGCTTAACCTTTATTGGTTTAAGCAACTCACTAGAAATTGAATTAGGTCTTATACATGCGTTCATTCGTATTACGTGCTCGTGCTGCTCCTACAGAGAGCAAACTCATTCTAGAAGGTGTTGGCCAAGACGCTCATACAGAGATTCTTGCGCACACTTTAATGAACACTATCTTTGTGGCGCAGTCCCACCGTGAAAACGTGACTGTCCACTTAGTATTAGAGAGTACCAAAGATTTTTCTCGTACGATTACTTTCGATTCTAACGAAATCACCAACATTGGCGGTTTTCACGAGTCGGCATTGTTAGCAGCAGTCGTACGTGCTGTCGACGCTTCTCAAGGTATGACTAAAGAGCAAACTCGCCAAGTAGAGCCTGGAATAACCGTTCGCACGATCAGTTTTGAGAAGCTAGTGAAGGAACTGGCTGAAGACCACCAGCTTTACATGATGGATAAGAAAGGTGAGTTCATCCGTGATGCCGAAATAGCAGACAACCCCTGCTTCCTCCTCACAGATCATATTCCGATGCCGAAAAAGAGCTATAACAGCCTTAAACGATTAGGAACGGAAAAAATCAGCTTGGGTCCGAACATGCTATTTGCTTCTCAATGCGTAGTCTTGATCAATAACGAACTCGACCTTAGAGCATAGCACTGCTGTTATCCTCTAAATCGAAAGCCCAGCATCGCTGGGCTTTTTTGTATTTGTCTGCACATCCGATAGTTCTGCTAAAACTCCAACTGGACATTACATTAAGTCATTCATCAGAATTTCATACTCTTCTCTCGCTAGCTCCACCAACTGATTCAACTCGTCAGCATCTTTTTCATTTAACAGTAATTGCCACTGACCAGATCTAGCGTCTTCATCATAACCTAGCACCTTAGTCTGCCCCTCATAGCGCTCAAAAGAGAGTTGGTGAAAGGTGGTATCATGCCGCTCATGTGATTCTAATATTTCAAATTCCAACTTCCCGATAGGATTAACTTGAAAGTGTGCATGAAAATGATGTTGGTTCTGTAACACATAGTCTCTGTGTATCGCGAACATACTCCCTCCTTTAAGTATTCCCAGACACCGTACAAATTGTAGAACATCTAACCTCTACCATTAGGTTAATATGCACTTATTTGAATTTTCGATAACCAAATCTGAGCCTGTGAAATTAGAGTAAGAAATATGGTTATACCAGTCACGGCGTAAGTTATTGGAAGTATTCCCAAATCGCTTTTGCCACAGGACCGATTGGCTTGCTTTTCAGTTTCGCGACATAAATAGGCAAATCTAGCTCTCCGTAAGTATCAAGAACTACTAATGCACCCGTTTCTATTTCTGTATCAACCAAGTGATAAGGCATTCTGCCCCACCCCAACCCAGAGTTGATCAATGATTTTTTTGTAGTGAGGTCTGTGACGTACCATTTCAGAGCATCATCCATGATCCCTGTATCTGGCGCTTGTTGGTCTGAAGATTTCATGATGACTTGAGGGAAACGGGATAATTCCGACTCTGTTAAGGTCGACTGGCCATCTGTCAGTAATGTTTTGGAAATAACTAAAGGTATATTAATCGTATCGATGACTTGGTAATCCACTGCGCTATTACGCGAAGGGCTCCCATAAATAGCAATATCGACATTTTCTTCAATCAGCCTTCTTTCACCAGACGCCACTTCGATATCTAAATGAATGGTTGTTGTCGGATAACGCTGTTTTAACGCAAGTAGTAAGCTGGTTATCTTTTCGATTGGGAATAATGAGCCCACACCTAACCGCAATTCTGATTCAACCTCGCCCTTCATTTCCTTAACGAAGGTTTCAAACTCTGTTGCTTGTTGAAGTAGTCGTCTGATTTGAACGATCAGCAATTTCCCTTCTGCCGTTAATTCAGGGCGGTAGGTATCTCGTGTAAATATTTGAACGCCATAGTGCGCTTCCATTTGTTTCACGGAATACGACACAGCGGAACGTACCTTATGCAGCTTCTCACTTGCCTTTTGGAAGCTCCCTTCTGCACAAATCGTTTCAATTACATGTAAATGTTCTAAATTTGTCATGGTCAAATATTATGACCATTGCAGTCAAAAAGCTATGCTTTTTATTGACCTAGATTTTACCTAAAGTGTTCTTAAGCCAATCAAGTATCACTTAAGGACAATCTATGAATATTAAGCCCAACACATTACGAACTCCTGAAAGTGCGTTCGAGAACTTGGTGGATTACCCATTTCAACCGAACTATTTAAGTGTTGATGGGATGCGCATGCACTACGTTGACGAAGGAAAAGAAAATGCGAAGACGATTTTTCTATTCCACGGGCAGCCTTCTTGGAGCTACTTATACCGCCATATGATCCCGCTTCTAGTCGAAGAAGGTTATCGCGTTATTGCTCCGGATCTGATCGGATTTGGCAAATCAGATAAACCGACTTCTTCAGCTGAACATACTTATGCGAACCATGTGAAATGGATGCACGAATTCGTACAGCAGCTCAATATTCAACATGCCTCTGGCTTTTTCCAAGATTGGGGGGGAATGATTGGTTTGCGAGTTTTAGCTCAAGAACCAACTTGGCTGTCTAGGCTCATACTCTCTAATACCGCGCTCGCTGAAATGAAGGGCTTAGAAAAGTTTATGGTACCCAAAGTGCTAAAAGCTCTGGCGTCCATTGCAGGCACACCCACTCTTACCACTCTTAAGAACAAAATCAATTACGGAAACTGGGCCGGCTATTTCAGGCACGCACCACAATTGGAGATCGGTGAAGTCATCCAAGCGTTAACCACTAAGCCGCTCACTCAAGAAGAAATGCACGCTTACGATGCACCGTTTCCATCTCCAGATTATTACGCTGGTCCAAGAAAAATGCCCGAAATCGTCGTCTCAGAGCTAAATGAAGTGAACGCTGATTGGGCCGCGCTCAAATCATGGAAACACCCTGTACTGACTTTGTTCAGTGACCAAGACCCGTTTTTGGCAGACAAAGGCTACGACCTCAAGTTCCAAAACAATTTTTCAGGAGCAGCGAATCAACCTCATCAAACGATAGGTAACGCTTCTCACTTTCTACAGGAAGATCAATCCACACAACTTGCTGAATCAACCGCGCGTTGGCTGCAACAAACTCAATTTTAAAAAAGGAAATAACTATGAAAATTTTAGCGATAGGTTCTAATGGCGTTATCGGTAACGCGGTTGTTCAACAATTAAGCCAAGAACATGAGGTCATAGCGGTTGGTCATAGTAAGGGCGAACTTACTGTCAATATTGAAAACCAAGACTCTATTAAAAGTTTGTTTGAAACTGTTGGGAGTGTTGATGCCATAATTAGCATGGCTGGTAACGGTCAGATGGGGGCGCTATCTGAAATGACAGATGAGCACTTTCAAACCGTTCTTGATAACAAAGTAATGGGACAAGTGAATTTAGTTCGAATTGGTTTACGCTACCTTAATCATGGGGGGAGCATCACACTGACGTCTGGTGAAGCAGCTTTTAACGCAATGCCGGATGTTAGCGCGATTTCCATGGGTACGGCTGCCATTAATGCTTTTGTATCTAGTGTTGCTTTAGAGCTTACAGACGGCAAGCGAATCAATGCCGTGAGTCCAAGCATGGTAAAAGAAACTATGGATATGTGGGGAATTGACAGCTCTACGGGAATTCCTGCTAACGATGTGGCTAGCTACTATCAAGCAAGCCTTACTAGTGAGCAAAACGGCCATGTATATCGTGCTATTCATGGCGCATACCAAGTAGACGTTAAACCGGCCTACTTGATTGCTTCAAGCTTATACCCAGACGGTCATCCATCACTTATCGAATATGCCCAAGCATGCGGGCCAATCTTTAAAGCTCACGGAGCAGAGCCAGTTGTTGTCGGAAATACCAATCAAACGGTAAACGTTATTGAGCAAGATTGGCCAAATCAAGATGCTAAAGTGTCGGTGGTCAAGTTTCCTTCTATGCAGCATCTGCTGGATTGTTTCAGCTGCGAAGGTTACCAAAGCATCAAACACCTACGTACTGATGCGATTAGCACTAAATTCACACTCGCTGTTGAGTAACAAATCACACTGCCTCAAATAGAAAAAGAGCTCAATTACCTTGAGCTCTTTTAACCTTACAACTAAGTCATGGGTTAATTAACCAAATAGATAGCTATACAAGAACCCTGCACCAATCGCCATTGACAGTATTACCGCAAGAAATGCCGCTATCATTTGATTCTTAAAGATTGATTTCAAAAGAATCACTTCTGTTAGACTCGCACCCGCACTACCGATAATTAGCGCCATCACTGAGCCTAATGCCATTCCTTTTTGTACCAGCGCTGCACTTAAAGGAATTACAGCCTCAGCACGAATGTATAATGGGATACCAATGATTGCTGCTACTGGGATGGCGTACCAAGTCGCCTCACCTGCATACTGTGCAATAAGATCGGTTGGAATGAAGCCGTAGATAAACGAACCAATCGCAATACCCATCATTAAGTATGGGAACACTTGTTTAAAGTCTTTCCATGTAGAGTGCCAGATTCTTACCCAACGATTCGGCTTCTTCGCTTCAACCATTTCAGCCGCTACGCTGCCACCGACTGAACACGCGCTCACTTTCACCTCAGTTTCACATGAGGCTTGCTCGCTGCATGAGTTTTTTGCCATTACTGGTTCTGGTTTATCACTAGAGCCACAAGTGTTATCCAAGCAAGAAGATTGTGCTTCTGGCTTAGGTTCACCGCAACTTGATCCACAACTCGACGCTTCCGCCGCTTGGTAAGCTTCGGCTTTTACGTAACGTTCGAAACCGAGTTTCTCTAGTGCGTATCCAGCAACGACAGAAACCGTCATTGCGATAGCAAAATAAAACACCGCAACTTTCCAACCAAAGGTGATCACAAACAAACCAATGATCACTGGATTCAGCAACGGGCTACCAAATAAGAACACCATCATAGGTCCAAATCCTGCTCTTGCACGCAGCAAACCTTTCAAAAATGGGATGGTCGAACAAGAACAAAACGGGGTAATCGCCCCAAGTAGTGCCGCGACGACATAGCCTTTACCATTACGAGAACTCAAAATCGATTGGATCTTCTCAGGTGTTAAAAACTCTTGTAGAACGCCTACAATATAGCTAATCGCTAAAAACAGTATGATCAGTTCCGTTGCCAAAAAAGCGAACATGTCTAATGCGTCGCGCGCCATTGTCATATAGTCAGTTGTCATTACTTTCTCCCGAGCCACTTAAGTCGCTCTTTCCGCATCGTGATTTACATAGAAGTCTTTATTTCTACCTTTCTCGAATTATAGAATTATAAATCACAAGATCAATAAATATTTCGATAAATATCGAAATAAATTCCAACTTCATTAAAGATCAATGACTTACTTTCATCGGATTTATCTCGATATTGTCTTTCTTTATTATTTCCATTATTATCGAAACATAATCATATGTGAGGTTTACCTGTGGAATTAGAAACTGTTGCTAAAGCCCTTAAAGAACTTGGGCACCCAACCCGCCTTTCTATCTACAAAGCAGTAGTAAAAGCCGGATTTCAAGGTATTGCTGTTGGCGGATTACAAGAGCGCTTAGAGATCCCTGGTTCGACGCTGTCCCATCATATCTCTAGCTTGGCGTCTGCTGGCTTAATCAAGCAACGCCGTGAAGGCCGCACATTATTTTGTGTTGCTGAGTATCAATGTTTAGAAGGGGTAATTGGCTTCTTGCAAGATGAGTGCTGCGCAGATGAAAACTGCAAATAATGAATTGCACTTCGAAGATATTTGGAGCGAATACCAAAAAGCAATCAAAGCGTTCCTGTATTCAAAAGTCAGTAACCAAGATGATGTAGACGATCTGCAACAAGAAATACTGATCAAAACGTATCAGAATTTAGGGGCGGTCAAAGACTCAGAAAGTGTGAAATCTTGGCTATTCCAATTGGCCAATCACACCATTATCGACTTTTACCGAAAGCGAGCTCGTCACCAACGAGACAATGAACTTCAGGCTGACGAGTTGTGGTTTGAAAGTAATGAGTCTGATATTGAGCACGATTTGGCACAATGTATTCGCCCTTTCATCAATGCGTTGCCCGCTCAGCAAGCTGAACTGCTTGAAGCAGTAGACTTAAACAAGCAGAGCCAGAAAGAAATTGCCGCGAAAAATGGCGTGAGTTATTCCACGCTAAAATCGCAAGTGCAAAAAAGCCGGACTGAACTCAAAAAGTTGTTTGAAGGGTGCTGTCATTTATCACTCGATAAGCATGGTAACGTCATCGACTACCACGCCAAGTCTGATCGCTGCTCTAAGTGTTAATACAAAACAAGCTAGCATTGACGCTAGCTTGTTTCAGTCTCACCTACTGTTGAACGATAGGTTGATATCGTCCCGGCTTATGGTTCATTGCCAATATCAAGTTAGTCGCAATAGCGCCTAATATGGACAATAGAATCAATTGGATATCAACGATAAACAAAGACAACACAACAATGGTGCAATCCAATAGCATCTGAATTTTACCCGCTCGAATGCCAAACCGCTCCTGTAGGTATAACGCTAATATATTGAAGCCACCTAAGCTCATCTTATGCCTAAAGATGACCAGCATACCTATCCCGATCAGCCCACCACCAAGCAATGCCGCATACAAAGAATGAATTTCTGCAATTTGAATAACATTGTGTAAATGGTCCACCGCCAATGAAACGATAGTCACGGCAATGAAGGTATTCACCGTAAATCGCCAGCCCATGCGCGTTACAGATAAAATGTAAAAGGGTAAATTAAGCGCGAAAAAGACTTGTCCGAAACTAAAGTCAGAGACTTTCGTCAAGAATATCGCGAGCCCTGCAGTGCCCCCAGTAAGCAAACCGACTTTACTGAAAAATATGACGCCTAAGGAAACCAGTGCACTACCAAGTACGAGCGCCAATAAGTTTTCTCTGAGGTTATGATCTTGATCCATTGAACAGCCTTACTTCCATGACTACCTGCGCCTAGTTGTTACGCAGTACAAAATAACGGCGTATAAAATGCCGATAATTTATAAATATGTCGAGAAGCCAGTACAGGCTAGTTATTGATTAGTTTGTAAATGAATCTTTACGACCTCCAAGTTTTACTAGAACCTAAAGACCGCTATGACGGTATTTTTGCCGCCCAAGTCGATACTTTCTTACTGGTTAACATCACCAAAATAGCAAGTAGCATGACAATCAAAGCCTGGTAATTCGTCGTACCATGCAAGATCCACTGGCCGCCAAATTTGGCCAGCCCTTCAATCGTCCAATACAAACCGATCAAAAAAGTACCTACGAACATCAACTCCGATGGGGTTGTGGATACTTCCTCAATAACATCATGATTTTTAGGTAATAAAAGCGTCGACAACAAATGACTAAATAAAAATACCAATGTCGATATCACAACTGGAATCACAACATAGCCACAGATCGTTGCAGCGATAGCACTCACTGGCTGCTGCCAAAAGTTGGGCATCATCAAAGCCGGCAAGATAGCGTAAAGGCTCTTTACCAACACCAACATAGCAATCGCTCTAATAAGCAAAATAGAAAAAACTTTCACAGTAACTCCGCTTTATAAATTGGGTGAACACAATAACACGATATCCGGTTAATTAATGAATCTATGCACATTACGCATGTCATTTATCACAAATGGTCATTTGTTTCATAGCAGAGTGAACATTATGATGCGCGCCTTTCTAAACTCGTAACCATTTTTAAAGTGACTCATGTTTTCTCAATCCTTATTGGCACAACTGACTCGAATGATCATTCTGCTGGTTCTAAGCTTGATTATTGTTCATCACAGCAAGCCACTTCTAGAGCTGATCGCTCAGCATGCAATTAACAGCGGATGCCACCAACAGTCTGGTCACGAGCACCAACATTCTTCCGAACACCATCACTAATTTAAGAGCGTACAAATGAGCATTTTTCGTTTTCCTTTACTTGTATGGCTAGGGATCGGCACACTAATTATTAGCCTAGGGATCAGGCAGTCATTTGGTATTTTCATGATGCCTATTTCAGAACATTTTGGAACTGGCAGAGAGTTCTTCAGTTTTGCAATCGCGTTGCAGAACCTGCTTTTTGGCGTGTTTCAACCTTTTGTCGGCATGGCTGCAGATAAATGGGGAGCAAGGAAAATAATCATCACCGGGGCAATTGCCTATGGCTTAGGGCTTTTGCTCACTTCCCTAACGACTGAATCCAGCGTTTTGTACTTTTCGCTAGGAGCATTAATCGGGCTAGGCTTAAGCGCGACCAGCTACGTTATAGTGTTGGGTGCAGTTGCAAAAGTAGTCCCAGCTGAACATGCGGCCAAAGCCTTCGGTTTAACGACTGCGGCTGGATCCTTCGGTATGTTTGCCGTCATTCCTGGTGCACAGTTCATGCTTAACGAATTTGATTGGCAAAGTGCATGGCAGGTATTCGCGGTTTTATGCTGCCTGATGATCGCATTTGCACTCTTTATGCGAGCCCCAAAACCTAGCACTAGTAACAAAGCCACACAGCAAACCCAAGATACGCAAACCCTAAAAGAGGCACTCCGCGAAGCGTTTTCTCACAAAGGATACTGGTTAATCCACGCTGGATTCTTTGTATGTGGTTTCCATGTAATGTTCATTGCTACTCACCTCCCAAGCTATCTAGCAGACAAAAATTTACCTGCCAGCAGTGCAGCCATGGCGCTTGCCTATGTAGGGATCTTTAATATATTTGGGTCTTATTTTTGGGGAGTCATGGGAGACAAATACAGTAAACGTCACGTCATGTCTGCGCTCTACTTTGTACGTACAGCCGTGATTGCAGCTTTTGTCACTTTACCCGTAACCGGATCTACTGCGGCTTTATTTGGTGGAGCCATCGGCTTCTGCTGGTTAGGAACCGTGCCATTGACATCCGGCCTAGTTAGACAAATTTTTGGTGCTCGATATCTATCCACATTATATGGGTTAGTCTTCTTCACGCATCAAGTTGGCAGCTTTCTTGGTGCTTGGGTGGGCGGCCGTATCTACGATTACTACGGCTCTTACGAACCAATTTGGTGGTCGACAGTCGTATTAGCTTTCATTGCAGCGCTGATCCATTTCCCAATCAATGATAAACCTGTATCCCGGTTAGTCGCCGTTACCCAGTAACACCGTACTTTTCTCTCACCCTGCAAAAGTTACACGCACAAATAAACAGAATTTCATTCTGTTTATTTGTGCGTTAGATTGTTTGTAAAGCAGAGAGAGGGAGACAAAACGTGATCATTTTCAATATAGAGTCAGCATTAGTCATGGCCCGTCAATTTGAACAAGACGCATCGCTGCTTAAAGGTGCGGTCTATTTTAATGACGGTATTAAGAATCACCGCGTACACAACTTGCACACAATTACAGAAGAATTCGAAACGAATGGAATGTATTCTTCGCACCTTATCGGCTACAAACTGTCGATTTCTGACAACACTTCACTGCTCATAAAGGTCAATGGCGAATCTACCCTCCTGAAAAATGAGGAGTTCCACGAGACGTATTCCTCTAAAGAAGAGGTTTTAGTCCAAGACATGGTCAAATCAGGGATTCATCGCTACATGTTTTAAAGCGATATATTTTAAGGCTACGACTTAACTCGCTGACGAGCTATATCCTCCAAGTAAACGTGAATTAAGCTTCCGTGCCCTCAGAACATTATTGAACGCCCGCGATAAATATTTAAGCCACTCGCGGGCTTTTACTTTATAGTAATATCCACTCGCTCTTTATCTGACCAATGCCATGCTCACCGATTACTTGGATCAAACCGCTCTCATCGCTATTGCCCTTATCTTTATAGGCTCATTTGTACAAACCGCTATCGGTTTTGGTTTAGCGATTGTCGCGGCTCCGCTATTGTTCTTAGTCTCACCCGATTACGTCCCGGCCCCTATTTGTATCGTAGCCTTATTCATTTCGATATTGAACGCCATGAAACATCGCGAAAATATCTCGATCGGTGGGCTAAAAATGGCACTGATTGGGCGAGTACCAGGCTCACTCGCGGGTGGTGTTTTATTGGTGATGGTATCCACTAACGTATTGTCACTGTGGCTTGGATTCCTAGTGGTGTTTGCCGTAATCGTGAGCCTATTACCATTTAGAATTGAGCCAACTCCAATGCGAATGGGCGTTGCTGGGTTCTTTTCAGGCTTCTTCGGTACAAGCTCTGCGATTGGCGGGCCACCTATGGCGCTATTGTTGCAACACCAGGAAGCGAATCAACTGCGTGGTAACTTATCGGCATTTTTTGTTTTTAGCTCGATCATCTCACTGATTGTGCAAATCCCTGCTGGGTTCCTCACGTTACATCACTTGTATATTACGATCCCCCTTATTCCGGCCTCTTGGCTCGGGTACAAATTGGCTATGCTGACGACACAGAGCCTACCTAAAGAAAAAATTCGTATTGGCGCACTAGCTCTTTGTTCAATCAGTGGTTTTACCGCCATTTGGCAAGGTTTGTCTGTCGCATAACGGCACGCTCTTTTGGTAAAGTCAATGGGGTAGATTCGAACGTCTTACTCTAGCGCACTAGATGCAATTTATACTTCTCTACTCGATTATTCACATTATGCAGGCTAACTATGAAGCTCAAGAAGTCTCTCTCGACTCCATTACTACTTCGATTGCGTTAACCCAATGCTCAAAGCTCTCAACTGGTAACTTATATAATTTGTACTTTCTAACATACTGATCGCGCAATGAAAGATATAATTGAACCGTATCGTCTGTGCATACCACCTCAAAATTTATGCTATCCCCTCCTTCAGAACTAATTACTCCTAGCGGGCCATTAGATATCCTAAAATTAGGGCACAAACCCGAGTCAGTTATAAGCCTCACATCTCTTCGAGCTTTACTTAAAATGACATTGAATTTTTTTATCGTAGAAGAGTCTAGCTTCTCTACAAATACACTTTTACTTTCTATACCACTAAAGACCATAAAATGGCTTTCAAAGACACGGACAAAAGGCAGGTTTTCCATTTGAATATCTTGATGATGAGCGTGTGCGGAACAACCAAAAAGTACCAATAATAAAACTAATTTTTTCACTTTAACTACTTACATATAAAACAATAGGATGACGTGTCGCTTAAATACATACAGCGAGTTGCGAGCGAGCCCAAACACGAAACACACCACCTCTATAAACAAAATGCACTTAAACTGACTTAATACCAAAGGATTATATAAATAAAAATACATATGACAATACCATTAGATATATTTATAACATATAAACCTAAGGGTATAATGTCGAGCTAAGTTTTTACTGATAAGTAATATATGCAATAGTACTTCTTTTACTAAGCGTATAACTTGGTCTTCAATGTATCTCGAAACTTCACAATAAGGTCAAGAAACATTCCTCTTGGCTCGGGTCAATTTGGCTATGCTGACGACACAGAGCCTACCTAAAGAAAAAATTCGTATTGGCGCACTCGCTCTTTGTTCAATCAGTGGTGTAACCGCCATTTGGCAAGGTTTGTCTGTCGCATAACGGCACGCTCTTTTGGTAAAGTCAATGGGGTAGATTCGAACGTCTTACTCTAGCGCACGGATTGTAGTTAATGGCGCTCTTGTTACTATCCACTTAACTCCCTAATAAAGTTCAAGAGTAAATATGAAAAATGTCACAATCGATATTGTCTCTGATGTCGTATGCCCATGGTGCATCATTGGTTACAAACGCCTAGAACTCGCCCTTGAACAGCTCCAAGGCGAGATTCAAGCCGACGTTCAATTCCACCCGTTTGAGTTAAACCCGAATATGCCTGCTGGCGGCCAAAATCTAGGTGAGCACTTAGCTGAAAAGTACGGCACCACACCTCAAGCCAGCGCTGAAACACGTGACATGATCACGAAGGTAGGCCAAGAGCTAGGGTTCACCTTCAATTTCACCGATGAAATGCGTATGTACAACACGCGTAAAGCTCATCAGTTGTTACTTTGGGCAAAAGATTTTGGTAAACAAAAAGAACTGAAATTGGCGTTATTTGATGCGTACTTTACCAATAATCGTGCCGTTGAAGATGAACAAGTACTCTTAGAAATTGCCCAGTCAATTGAATTAGATGGCGCTCAAGCGCACAACGTCATGTCGGAAGAAAGCTGGGCTCACGAGGTTGAAGCCATTGAACACCAGTGGATGAATGCTGGAATTCAAGGGGTTCCGGCTTATATTATCAATCAGAAGCACTTGATCACTGGCGCTCAGGAGCCTGCAACCCTAGCTCAAGCCATTCGTGAGATATCAGAGCTTGATTAGCCTTGGGTATAGCTTTTTCGCTAGTTCTGCCAATGCAACAAGCTAGGAATTAACGAAGCGCTTTCTAAATTCTTGTGGCGTTAGCCCCATAATACGCAGGAATAATTTCCGGCAAGCACTGGCATCTTCATAACCAACTTGATGAACGATCCATTCAAATGAGTTACTTGAAGTTTCAAGTAACTCACATATCTTTTGGACTCGTAAATTCTGCATATATTCTGTCGGATTAAGCCCTGTAGCCTTTTTAAATCGACGTAAAAAGGTCCGTTCCCCTAAACAGCAATACTCTGCCAGTTCCACCAAGGTCACTTGCTGCGTAACGTGCTGCAAAATCCACTTCTGCACTTTGAGGATCAAATCATCACCATGGTTATAAACAGGAGTAAATTGCTTGTAGTACCGCTGCTCTCTTGTCCCCGTATCCACCACCAGCATTTTGCCTAGCTGCCTCATGACACTCGGTTGCGAATACTGCCCGACGAGCTCTAGCCCTAAGTCGATCCAAGACATCATGCCACCCGCTGTGATCACGTCTGACTCGTTGATCAATATTTTGTCGGTATCCAAGGTAAGTTCAGGAAAGCGCTCAGCAAAGGCAGGCGCTAGCCCCCAGTGTGTGGTGACCTTTCGATGATTCAATAACCCTGTTTTCGCCAAGATAAACGCACCTGCACAAGCCGAGCATAGAATAGCTCCCTGAGACGCTTGCTCTTGCAGCCATTTTACAAGTGAAGGGCACGGTTCAAGGTAGTAATCACTACTGTTGCTTGGCGGTAATAAAACGATATCGAATACTTCGCTTTGATCGTTCGTTTCTGCGCCGCCTAACCCAAGATCATGAGCAATATCGATAATCACAGGCTCGAATCGGAAGCCTAACCCTTGTTCTTCACATGCTAAGTTAGCCATTAGAAACAGCTCTTCTAACCCATGAAGCGCTGACTTCAAACTATCTTGATAGTTCACTATCGCTACATGCAGACTCATTTCATGCCCTTGTCAGTTTTACCCTTAATAACGTCATTAATGACACTGTTTGAATTATTGTTCAAGCCTCAATATATCGGTGTACCGACAAACGCCGACATAACAGGACACACAATAATGAACAAAGCATTACTAGTAATCGACCTACAAAACGACTACTTCGAAGACGGTAAATTCCCATTATGGAACACGCAGAACACCCTCACGAACATCAAAAACGCGATAAAATTTGCCACAGAACGTGGTATGAAAATCATTCATATTCAGCATATCGCTGATTCGCAAGCGGGGCCTGCTCCATTTTTTAATCCAGACACTCATGGCGCCAATATCCACCCGGAGATTTTGAACCAAGCGCCAGATGCCGATGTCGTGATAAAACATTTTGCTGATAGCTTTGAACAAACTGAGCTAGAAGCTGTGTTACAGCAACATGGTATTGAAGAATTGCTACTGTGCGGAATGATGACTCAGAATTGCGTAACACATACCGCAATCTCGAAGGCAGCGGAGAAATACAATCCCGCCGTTATTGTCGATTGCTGTACAACCGTAGACGAAATGATTCACAACATCGCATTACACGCGATTTCAACTCGAGTGCCCCTTCTGTCTACCGAGCAAGCATTTTCGTAACCTACCGGCACAAAAAAAAGAGCACTGAGTGCTCTTTTTAATTTATAGGTAAGTACTAAACTCACTATTTATTCTGTACATCTAAGCCTTGCTGCCAAAAGGCGATTTCCATACGAGTAGCCGTTCTAAACACTTCAGCCAAATTGCGGCCACGTTGACTGTTAAGATCAATTTCAGCAAGCAATTCATCAATATGAGCCGTTCCTTCTGCTACGCCTTGTTGAAATTCTTCACCGCTGTACAGTTCTATCCAACTTGCAAATGGATTTCCTTCAAGAACCGTTTGATCGCTTGCCTTTAAGTTTCGTCCGATCTCAGCGTAACCGATAGAACATGGCGCAAGCGCTGCATACAAATCCACAATGTCACCCGTCATACCGGCATCAAGTACATAACGTGTGTAAGCAACAGTACCAAAATCCTCTGGCTCAGCTTCTAAGTCAGACTCAGTAAGCCCCCAATTTCCACAATAACTGACGTGGTGGCCAATTTCTGAATCCAGTAAGGCGTGGACACTTGGCAAGGCCTTACGCATGTCAGCTAACGTACGAGCTTTGTAAATCGCTAGCGCATAAGCACGTGCATATTGCTTAAGAAACAGAAAGTCTTGCTTTAGGTAATGCAAATAACATGGCTGCGCCAAAGTACCTTTAGCCAGTTGTTGAACAAAATCATGTTGGGTGTAGGCATCCCAATCTTCTCGGCATGCATTGATCAAATCTTGATGATTCATAATGGTGTCTACTTCCGTTCAATTATTGAAAGCTAGGAACGTAATCCTTCGCTTTTGGCAAAGTTTCGATGATGTTTTTGTCGTACATAAACTGTGCGTAGTCGTCATAACGCTTCAAATCTACAGCGGAAGGGCGTAGTGCAAAGCGCGTTAACGTATCGTTCCAAGCACGTTTATTTAGCTCGTTATTAAGGGTATCTGGCGCGTAAGCAACAAACTCTTTCCACGATTGTTGTGGGTGATTCACAATGTATGTGGTTGCCTGCTCTAGCGCTTTATTGAATGCTTTGATCGCTGCTTCATCGTACGTGTTCGCATTAGCGACAAATACCAACTCATCATACGCTGGCACGCCATGCTCTTCCGGGAAGAAAGCTTTAGATTGGTAACCCTCTAATGCCAATTGGTTGGTTTCGAAGTTACGTAGTCCACCCCAAATTGCATCCACTTTTCCAGATGCTAATGAAGACGATAATGCCCAACCAACATTAATGATTTCGACGTCATCGTATTTTACGCCGCCAGTTTGAAGCATGGTACCAATCGTCGCTTCTTCATTACCCGCAATCGCGATACCGATTTTTTTACCTTTAAAGTCAGATAATTCATCAAGCTTGTTATTGTCTAACACCATAAGAGTATTAAGCGGTGTCGCGATCAGCGTGGCAGCGCGAATAAGAGGTAAACCAGCCGCAACATCAATCGTTAAGCTTGGTTGATAAGAGATCGCCAAATCCACTTTATTGGCTGCGACTAATTTTGGTGGAGTACTTGGATCTGCTGGCTCTTGAACTTCGACTTTTAGGCCTTGTTCTGCAAAGTACCCTCGTTCTTTAGCGATGACTATTGGTCCGTGGTTCGGGTTTACGAACCAATCCAGCATTAAGGTCAGTTCCTTAGTTTGAGCTTGAACATTAAACGTGACTGCCGAAGCCGCAAGCGCAACTGCGCTTATAATTGATCGTTTTTTCACTAGATTTCCTTTTGAATTTTCATTTTTATAATTTAGGCACCCATCATTGGTGCTCTATGTTTTACTGCTTGCGAAGGCGAGAATTACGCTTCCCAAGGAATAAATTTTTTCAGCGCTTTATCCGCAAAGAAGTACAAAGACACAGATAAGGCAGAAAGAATAAATAACGCCGCAAACATTTCATCTATCATCATTCGCGCATTGGCTTGGAGCATTAGGTAACCCAGCCCTTCACTTGATCCGACCCACTCTCCGGCAACCGCACCAATTGGAGCAATCACCACCGCCACACGGATACCCGATGCCAAGGTTGGTAAAGAAGCGGGAAGCTGGATATGACGTAACATTTGCCATTTACTCGCACCCATAGTTTTCGCAAGGTCGAGGTAACCTGTCGGTGTATTTCGTAAACCGTCGTAACAGCAAGTCGTTACAGGAAAGAAGATAATCAGCGCAGCCATCACCACCTTTGAAGCGATGCCATAACCAAGCCACAACATCAGAACGGGTGCGATAGCAAAAACAGGGATCGCTTGGCTGGCAATTAAAATAGGCAATAGCCAACGCTTTACCGGTTTGAACAGTAACATTTGCAGCGCGAATACCATGCCCATCGACAAGCCTAGAAACAGGCCTAATATAATTTCTTGAGCGGTTACCCAAGTGTGTTTAGCCAGTACTTCATGACGCTGAATCAAGCGCTCAAATACATCTAATGGTGCAGGCAATATGAACGATGGCATGTCAAAAATGACCACCACTGCTTGCCATAAGCCCACTATCACCAAAGCACTTACCATTACGCGTATAGCTGGATGCGACGCTTTCTCTTTATGGTTGAGTTTGCGTGAAATCGCATTTATTTGGGTCAACTCACTCATAGTCTTTCTCCAGCTGCTCAATAATGCTCTGCTGTAAAGCTGCGCAGTCGGCATCGAGTTTTCTTGGTACGGAAGATTGAGGCACAGTGAGCGACTCAGCGTGTGCTGGCATGCCTTGCATGATGTATAACTGGCTTGCCAAACGAACCGCTTCTTGTGGATCGTGGGTGATCAGCACTACGGTTTTATCTGCAAGCAATTGATGAGAAAGGTTTTGTAATCGGTGTCGAGTCACCGCATCAAGCGCTGAAAATGGTTCATCCATCAACACGATTGGTTTGTCTTGCATTAAGGTTCTCGCAAGAGCCACTCTTTGGCGCATGCCCCCAGAAAGTTGCTGCGGTAGAGCTTGATGGTGCTCAGCTAGGCCTACTTGTTCCAGTAAATTCAAGGCTCGTTGCCTTTGACATTCTGACGCCTTATCAAAACGCGTACTCAACAGAACATTGTCTAAAACGGTTAGCCAAGGCATCAGTAAATCTTGCTGAGCCATATACGCTATATTTTCGTGAATTGTGGTGCCGTCTAGAATATTGCTGCTAATAGCCGGCTGCGCTGTTTCAAGCTCATCACTTTTTCTAAGCGTCAACCGGCCTGCCCACTCCGCCTTCTGATCCAGCAACCCTGCCAAATACCTAAGCAAAGTGGTTTTACCGCAGCCACTACGACCAAGCAGACAAGTCCACTCACCGATAGGGAGCTGCATATTTAACCCCGAAATTGTCGCTTGCTGGCTGTCTTGATAGCGTAAATAGCCGCCTGAAATTTCGATGTAAGGCCGGGCAGACAGATGCCCGCCTACCAACTCAGTTGAGGTATTTGAAGACGACGTACTTACCGACATCGAATTAACGGACATCAGCGTACCCACTGAAAAAGTGGTTTACAGGGCCATGACCTTTGCCGATTTCAAGTTCGTCGGCATGGGCAATTGCGCTTGAAATGTAGTACTTACCTAGCTTAACCGCTTCCAGCAGCGGGTAGCCCTGAGCTAAGAAAGACGCAATGGCTGAAGACAGCGTACAGCCAGTTCCATGGGTATTGCGTGTCGCTACTCGTTTTGCGCTCAAACGCTCCACTTTGTCTGCAAAGATTAGTAGGTCGTTACTGTTTTCATCTTGCTCTAAGTGACCCCCTTTCAATAACACCGAATGCGCACCAAGCTCACGAAGTTGCGTAATCATGGTCGTCATTTCATCTTCATTGCTCGGGACTTGGCCGCCAATTAACGCGGCTCCTTCTGGCAAATTTGGCGTGATCACATCGGCTAGGGGCAGAAGTTCAGACTTCAAGGTACTGATGGCTGATTCTTCAAGTAGCAGATCACCACTGGTTGCAACCATCACTGGGTCAACCACCAAAAAGCTCGGTCGATACTGTTTAATTTTTTTTGCAACAACCTTGATAATGTGGGCGTCTGCAAGCATTCCCACTTTAACGGCAACCACGTTAAGATCAGAAAATACTGCGTCAAGTTGATGTTCGACATGTTCTAGTGGAATGGGGAATATGGCTGAAACGCCTAAAGTATTTTGCGCCGTAATGGCCGTGATCACTGAACTAGCATAACCGCCAGTAGCAGAAATCGCTTTGATATCGGCTTGAATACCCGCACCGCCACCGCTATCAGAGCCCGCAATGGTCAATACAATAGGTGTTGAAGGAACTAAGGTAGAAGGCGTGCTTGTCGCAGTTTGAAAAGCAGAAGAATGTGACATGAAAGCTCCTAAACTGGCGTACAGGAACTTTCTTACAGCGGCAGAAAATAGATCGGTTCACCGCTAGCAAGATCAATAGTTCCCTACGCCAGTATTAACTGAATCAGGTTCAACGGGTCTCGCAATTGCGATCTCAGCCTAATGGCCCCCCGACTATGTATGCGACGATAGTAACAACTTTTTTATCAACTACAAATCATTTCACCGTAATTCTGCCAAGTTGATACAACCTAGTTTTACTTTCTGTTCACAATCCGATGATGTGCTTTCAAACAATTGGGCAAGGCTAAATACGACACAATAGGTACAATGATGGCGACAGACAAAACTGTCACAAGTCCATGATGTTCAGTGACATAGGTCATCACCCATGGCGGAATTAGATAAACTAACGGCAACAAAATTACAAAAGTATATAGCGCCACCCAATGCCGATTGGGTGGCGAACTTTTCTGCTCGCCACTCATAATCATCACCCTTTTGCGAAGTAACTGTTCATCACATAACCATACTTAGTGGTATGGTCGGCTAGCACTCTACCAAGCACTTCACCGTAATCACTGCGCCAGTCATTCATCAATTCAGCCAGTACCGATGCCCAAGTGGTTACCTTAACACCCGCTTGTGTTAGGCGTTGAATCGTCACTTCTTGAACCGTTTTATTCCAGGTACCTGAAGCATCAATCACAGCGTATACGTCGTACCCTTCTTCTACCGCAGAAAGCGCGGGAAAGAGCAAGCAAACGTCAGTAACTATGCCTGCCATAATGATCTTTTTACGCCCAGTTTTCTCAATCGCTTGCTTAAAAGCTATGCTGTCCCAAGCATTAATTTGACCTTCACGTTCAATCACTTCGCCGCCTAATATTTCTGTAATTTCAGGCATCACAGGGCCATTAGGTCCTTCTGGCAAACTTGCAGTGATCACCGATGGCAACCCAATGGCCGCAGCCGTACGAGTCAGGCCAAGAATATTGTTTTTAATAACGGTTGGGTGTTCATCGCCAAGACCAACCATTAGACCCGTTTGATGATCGATCATGGCAAGTACCGCGTTATCTGGTGTTAAGAATTCTGAAAATTTAGTTGAAGTAGTCATAGTCGTTCCCTCGTGAATTAATATTTTTGAATGTGTATCAGTCGTCTGATTCTGTGTTAAGAATTTGGTTACTCAGTAAAAATAAGGATCAACTGACTCTCTTCATGAGCCGTAAAATCCAATTGTTCGGTTCGAACTAACGTGCCAGCTTTGATGAATTGGTCATTGATCGTTGCCGTTCCCGAGCTTAAATAAGCCAGAACTTCACCGTTATGCGTCGTCGTGCTACCAGAACCTGCCGCCAGAACTTCGATAACGGTTCTGCTTGCAAACGGCCCTTTGTTAGTTTGAGCGCCGCCATAAATTCGCGTGCGCTCGCCTTCAACGGGTTGATAAACCTGATAGCCAGCAGGCTCTCCTGAAACTTCCGGTAAAACCCATAGCTGAATCATTTGGTTAGGTTCGCCATCAGGGTTAATTTCATTGTGCGCAAACCCTTCCCCGCCAGCTCTTTGCACTTGAACACTACCGGCTTCTAAACTTTGACCATGCTCTAGTGAACCTGCATGACTAATTCGGCCTTTCACCATGACGCTGATGACATCGATTTCACGATGTGGGTGCATCCCTGTTTCGCCATAAGGCATGAAGTTGGCGTCCGCAAGGTAAACAAAATTGCCGATACCATTTGATGCTGCTGGGTTCTTGCGAGCACCAAACACCTTGTAATCGGTGACAACTTGCTTTTCTTTCAGGCCAGCGAAACCACCCTGTGGTAATTGGTCGAGAGTGAGTATTTCCATGGTTCCATCCTTAAATTTCTATACGAATAACCGCTCAATTAAATGACTTAACTGGGAGGTTGATGCCGTTGTTAAGCGATGAAGTTAGAATAGTTCGTCACCAAAAATTGATATATAAGCGGATTGATATAACATTGTTCTAAAATTGGTAACAATAAATCGAAAGCAGATATTGGGATGGAAGAATGAGCGATCTAAATGACATGTTGGTCTTTGCAACCGTTGTGGAACAAGGCAGTTTTACAGCGGCTGCAGAAAGCATCGGACTACCTAAATCCAACATCAGCCGTAAGATCACGCGTTTAGAGCAGCAGCTCGGTGTGCGCTTATTGGAACGATCGACACGTACTCAGCACCTTACCGAAGTTGGTCGTCAGTACTACTCATTCTGCCAACGAATCAAAGAAGAAATACAAGCGGCAGAACAAACTGTCGAAACCTTGCTTGAGAAGCCTCAAGGAACGATTAAAGTGTGTGTCTCACTCGCCATTGGTCAAAGTTTACTCGCACCAAAGATCACTCAGTTTTGCCAGCAATATCCAGATATTCACGTCGAACTAGCACTAACCAATCGCCGTGTCGACATTATTGAAGAGGGGTATGATCTCGTCATTCGAATAGGCGAACTGACTGACTCAAGCCTGATCGCGCGTAAAATTTGCCAACTGCCACTTAAACTTTATGCCTCCCCCGATTATCTAGCGTGCCATCAGATAATGCAGCCTAGCGATCTTCAACAGGTTCAGTGTTTGTGGATGAATATGAAAGAGCAAAAAGCGCAATGGCACTTGGTGTCGGAGACTCAGCGAGAAACCGTAAACTTTAACCCTGCATTCAAATGCGATGACTTTTCCGTTCTCAGACAACTCGCACAAGATGGGCTTGGCGTTACAGAACTGCCCGAATACATGGCACAGCAAGCCATAGCGAGAAGGGAGCTAATCAACGTACTGCCAGAATGGCAATTTGAAAGTGTCGATATGTTTGCGGTTTATCCGAGCCATCGTGGCGCGACGCCAAAAGTTCGGGTGTTTCTAGAGTTCTTATCCGAAACTTTTCGCTGTCGTTGATAAAGGAACATCGGCAACTCTTTGATTCGCTGTAGCCCATTCGCAGTAGTCATTGCCCTAAACAAAAAAGGAGCCATTTACGGCTCCTCTTTCAATACTATGTGTCAGTACTCAATAGTTGTTGAAGTTACTTAGTGGCAGGCAGGTATCGGTTAAGCCATTGTTCCACTTTCCCCCCTTGGAAGGTCGGTACCAACATATAGATCATAGCTCCCAATGCAATCGAACCCACTAGATCCACCGGTCTATGCATACCAAGCCACAAGCGACTGTAAGCCACTATTCCAGCCCATACTAACAACCCAGTAACGAGCCAATACTGCTTTTTCTCAAGAAACAACCCACCAAAGAAAGCCACACAAATGGCCACGAAAATAGTGTGCCCAGACGGGAACGAATAGTCCTTTTCGCCTTGCCAATGCTTGGTTCTCCACTCACTGACTTGAGACTCTATTGAATCTATAGCGGCGTTTTTCTCAAGCATACTTAATTGATAAAAGTGTTGCGGTGTTTCAATCACTTGCTGCTCAGACAAGTATTCAGTGTACGGTCTCGGGCTTTCCGTAATATTTTTCAACATCGTTTTCGCAGCAAAACTCAACACTAACAGCATCGCCAATTGCGCCATTAGAGCGAAAGTTTTCGTCATCGAGTATTTAAGAGAAAGACAAATTAAGCACAGCACAGCCAAAGTCACGAGAAAGCCACTACTGCCTGCTGAGTTAGTCATCAATTCTAAAAAACGCCCCAGGCCATCGCCGACTTCGCTACTCAAGTCTGTAGACATACCAAGAAAGACGATTGGAAATAACGAATACAGGCTAAGCGATAACACTTTCAAGCCTTTCGCTTTAGGAGTAAGAAATTTAAACACGGCAGTCGTTACCCGTCAGAAAATGAGCGCTGATTCTACTTGGGCGTCCATCAAAGTGCATCAGCACTATGTAAACTTTTGTCCAAGTTATAAGGACTTACTTTAGTTACCCGGTTTTATATCATTATTGAGAATGTGCCATCCCGTTTAATTCATATCATTTTCTGAAACTTTGTTATCAACCCTTTTAAAAATAACTGGAAACCATTACCATCTGGTCTGCTCTCATGAGCAAATCAAATTATTAATTTTTATTCTCAGGGCGGGGCGAAATTCCCCACCGGCGGTATGCTTAAACTTTAGGTAGCGGGGTTAGCTCACCTTGCAAAGTGATTAAGTAAGCCCGCGAGCGCTCGATTCGTCGAGGTCAGCAGATCTGGTGAGATGCCAGAGCCGACGGTTATAGTCCGGATGAGAGAGAATGGAAACACATCAACCAGCCTGCTAGCAATCTATTTGCCGGCCGCTCGTTGGTGCATTTCGTTTTGGATGAAAACCACGACGAGCTTTAGCAAACCGTAATGGGTTAGCTTTGTTGTGCTCGGTTGCCATCCCTCATACAGCCCTGATTCTGGTGATATTTAGGAGTTTAACCATGAATCAGTCTTCACTACTTGCCGAATTTGGCGAACCAATTACACGCGTTGAAAATGCTTTAGAAGCACTAAGAGAAGGACGCGGCGTTCTACTACTAGATGATGAAGATCGTGAAAACGAAGGTGACATCATTTATTCCGTTGAGCATCTAACAAATGAGCAAATGGCACTGATGATCCGCGAATGCAGCGGCATTGTATGTTTGTGTCTTACTGACGCTCAAGCTAACCAACTTGAACTACCGCCTATGGTCGTTGATAACAACAGCGCCAACCAAACAGCGTTCACAGTTTCAATTGAAGCGAAAGTTGGTGTAACGACAGGTGTTTCTGCAGCAGACCGCGTAACTACCATCAAGACGGCAGCTAACCCAAGCGCGAAACCAAGCGACCTAGCTCGCCCTGGCCACGTATTCCCATTGCGTGCTCGTGCTGGCGGTGTATTAACTCGTCGAGGCCACACTGAAGGCACAGTGGATCTAATGCAAATGGCAGGTCTTCAGTCTGCTGGCGTATTGTGTGAAGTGACTAACCCAGATGGCACAATGGCTAAAGCACCAGAGATTGTTGCGTTCGGCAAATTACATAACATGCCGGTACTGACCATTGAAGACATGGTGATGTACCGCAACGAGTTTGATTTGAAGCTCGCTTAATCAAGAAACAGTCGAATCCCCCTATTAAAGCCTCACTTCGTAGTGAGGCTTTTTTCTCGCCAACGTTGAGCATTCATTGCACCAAATACGCTCATGCCTTCTGCCCCCCCTTTCCAACCCATTGATAATTAAGCCTTGATGTATGGCACAGAAAATGAATTACCACTTTATAGGTATAAAGCTTATAGGGTACATTCATGTTTATTGTTATTTCACTCGCGCTATCTTTCATCGTGCTCACCACAGCTGTATGTTTTTCAAGAAAGCAGCATTCAGAGCTTACTCGCCATTTCGACACTTTGATCTTACTTAGGCAACTTCTGCAGCTTTCACGTCAACACCGTGCGGCAACCCATTACACTTTGACCTGCCAATTGTCTTCGCACTCAATCGCAAGAGTAAATTCTATCTTTGACGAAATACTCGATTGCTCTCATCGGCTCATTACTCAAGCCCCGCGCAATAGTCGTCCCATGTATCGCATCTTCCAAAACAAACTCAAAGCGATGCATCATGAATGGCAAACTCGTAGCGTGAACAGGAATCAATCTATCCATGGGAAATCCATTCGACACTGCTTGTTTTTACTCGACGAAGTGATGATCACTTGGCTGATCCAATCTGAACGAGATGACATGAGCAGCGAATACCATATGAATTGGCAACAAGTTCTCGAAAGTATGGAAGTGTTAACACAACTGCGTTTAGCCATCCCCACGATGGCCACACTGGAGGATCAAGCTCGTGTGAGGTACTACTGTGGAAAAATGCTGCGGAAACTCAACCAACTTTCGTTCATTTGCCCTTTGAGCACTCAATCACCCATTTGTACAAGAGCCAGCCAAGCACTCAATGAAATCTCTGAAAGCCTTGAAATTGAGTATTCTCAAGAAGCAATGTACGACCTAACCAGTGACCTTTCTACGGTTATCGCTCAAGTGTATGACCAAGTATTGTCAGAGATGGTCGAGACACTCTATCAACCGCTGCCACCATTGAACCTAGGAGCGACTGACTCCAAACTAAGTCGATTAAAATACGCATAAAGTTAGGAAGTTCGTCCTCTCTAAAGAAAATGCTCCATAAAAATCGAACAAGCATGCTGGAACTCGATGCTGATACCAACAGCGAGTTCCAGGCCTCTATTGAACTAAGATATCTTCAGACCAAGCCTGTGCAACAAAATCAATGAACTGACGTACAACTGGCAACTGATAGCTTCTCGACAAATAAACGGCCCATAAGGTACTACTTGGCGCGTTAAAATCGGTCAATATCGATTGTAATAAACCTTGTTCTATCACTGGATTACCTAAATCACATGGTAGCAGCGCTATCCCTTTTCCGTGTTGAGCTGCTCGCGATAGCACTCCCACGTCGTTAGCTTTAATCGTACCGCTGACATCCACCTTCATGGTTTGGTTGTCTTTAACAAAACCCCAAGTTGCCGTGCCTAAATGCACGAAACAATTATGCCGCTTTAGATCTTCAATCGTTTTCGGTTCACCGTGTTTACTCAGATACTCTGGAGAGGCACAAATCACCGACTCAATTTTCATCAATTTTCTTGCAATCAAACTATCGTCAGGTTGATCGGTATACCGCAACGCAATATCAATACGTTCATCCACCAGCTGGGTGAAGTGGTCCGAAGCAAACAATTCCACCGTGATATCTGGGTGCAAATCTGTGAATTGTTCGACGACGTCTAGCAGCATATTTTGAGTGAGACCGATTGGAGCCGCAATACGGATAGTTCCCGACAGATGATCGGTCTGGTTTAAAGCGGTGACTTCTAGCTCGGCGGTTTCATGCAGAATTTTTTCGCAGCGTTTTAGTGCTTCTTCACCCGCCGCGGTTAAGCTCACTTTGCGAGTTGTACGATGCAGTAATCGCTGCTTTAGCCAAGACTCTATATCTTGAACGTGACGAGAGACTTGCAGACGGCTCAATCCTAGATGCTCCGCTGCCTGTGTAAAACTCGCGCAATTAGCTACTTCCACAAAACTGCGCATGGCTACCAGCTTATCCACTCAAACCTCCTTTAAAATCAATTAGCATCCTAAATAGATACAATTTACATCAATTATGGATATTTATCGCTTATTAGTAAGCTATTAGACTGCAATTGTTGTCGAGAAACAGACTTAATCAATTGGAGAACACATTATGAAAATTGCAGTATTAGGCGCATCAGGTTGGATTGGTAGTCACATCGCAGAAGAAGCAAAGTCACGAGGGCATGAAGTGGTCGCTTTGGTAAGAGACCCAAGTAGATTAGAAGTCGCTGACGTCGAAGTTCGCTCATTTGATTTACAGGATATTCAAACAGGCTTAGCTCAAGCTGTCACAGGTGTAGACGCGGTGATCGCCTCAATCGGTGGCCGCGCAGCAGGTAATCATGACATCGTGAAGTCTACTGCTCGTGAATTACTCGCGATTCTGCCAAGCACCGATGCCAATCGTCTACTTTGGGTTGGAGGCGCCGGTTCTTTAGAAGTCGCTCCTAACGTAAAACTGGTAACGATTCCTGAGTTCCCAGATGAGTACAAAAGCGAATCGCTCGCACAAGATGAAGCACTAGACGTATTTAAACAGTCAAACAGCGACGTGAACTGGACTTTTGTTAGCCCTGCAGCGGAGATATTCCCTGGCGATAAACTTTCGCAATATCGCACCGGCGGAGATCAACTGCTGACAGATGCTGAAGGTAACAGCAAAATTTCTGTTGCCGATTACGCTATCGCCATGATCGATGAGCTAGAAGCTGGCAAGTATCCGCGTCAACGTATCGGTTTCGCTTATTAACCCCTTTTGGCGTTGCTTGCTGTTCACTACAGTAAGCAAAGCCACTTCTAAGCGTAGATACGCAGAAAACCATTTGAAATGTAAATTAATCAGCCACTTACCCAATGCGGGAAGTGGCTTTTTTGTAGTTGTGCTTTCGCCACTTTATTCAAATACATCTAGAATTATTAATGGCGCAATGAGATAGCATCATGGCGTGGTGTACGAGTGCGTGGCGTGATTGGATACCTTATGATTTGTCGTGTCAGCAATAACGCTTAGCTCGCAAGGAACTATCATGAACAATTCAAACATTGCTTTAATCACCGGCGCATCAAGTGGGATCGGATTAGAACTCGCAAAGATTCACGCTCAGAAAGGGGGGGATTTAGTCCTTGTTGCGCGAACCACATCAAAATTGGAATCACTCAAAGCTGAGCTCGAAGAGCAGTACTCCGTTGCTGTGCATGTTTTATCTGAAGATCTTGCAGATCCAGCAAGCCCACAACGTATTTTTGACTATACCGAGTCAAACAACTTGACCATAAACACGCTGATTAACAATGCTGGCTTTGGTGGACATGGCCTGTTCAATGAACGAAAGCTTGAAGCGGACTTATCTATGATTCAAGTGAACATCAGCGCGCTAGTTTCACTGACACACCTGTATCTTCAAGGTATGGTTGAACGTAAGCAAGGTAGAGTGCTCAATGTCTCTTCTACTGCGTCATTTTTGCCAGGCCCACTACAAGCGGTTTATTATGCGACGAAGTCATTTGTCACTTCATTTTCGCAAGCCATTGCCAACGAGTTGGAAAGCAGTAATGTAACGGTTACCGCGCTTTGCCCTGGCGCTGTGAACACTGGTTTCGTTGGAGCCAGTGGCTTAGAAAAGGTTGATGTATGGAAGAATGCTAAAACGCCAGAATCCGTTGCATTGGTTGGCTATCAGGCGATGGAAAAAGGCCAGCTAGTCGTATTTAATGAAAAAGGGCTTCGAGTATTATTAGAGTGGATCACTCCCCTGCTGCCTAGAAAGGTGGTTCTTAAACTATCTCGTCAAGCTATGGAAAAACAGTAACCCTTCAATAAGTAGAGGGAAACAAGAGCGTCCCAGCGATTTAAGAAGTTCAGGTTATCCTCAAACAATAGGCCACGCATGAAACGAGTAAAGAAGTTCTCATATTCTCCAAGTTGGAAGTTGATACTCATTGATATGGGTATCAACCCAGACTTAGTATTAAAGTATGCAAAGTTACCTATGGACCTATTTAATCGTGAGAACTTCTACTTAACTCCCGCAGAATATTATCAACTATGGCATGGTATTGAAGCTGCTTCGGAGCAAAAAGAAGCGCCTTTACTGTTTGCGCAATACATGACCGTTGAAACCTTCGATCCGCCGATTTTTGCAAGTATTTGCAGCCCAGATTTAAACACTGCACTGAAAAGATTAAGCCAATATAAACCTTTGATTGGCCCAATGGTGTCTGATGTGAAAATTGAGGATAAACACACCAGCATTACAATTCATTGTTATGGCTACGACGCTGAAATTCCTAAATTTCTCAGCGCATCTGAGCTGATATTTTTTACTCAATTGGCTCGCTTAGCAACAAGACAAACGATTCAGCCAATCAGTGTCGAACTCCCTCAGTTACCGAACAATATTGACCAATATGAAGCCTATTTTGGTTGCCCAATCACACTATCTAATCAGATAAAAATCACCTTCAAAGCTCAGGATGCGGCTTTACCTTTTTTAACGGAAAATGCCGCAATGTGGACGTTTTTTGAAGGTTCACTGAATCAAAAGCTCATTGATTTAGATAATGAAGCGTCGACCTCGGAGCATGTGAAATCCGTTCTGCTAGAATCCTTGCCGAGCGGCGAAAGCTCTCTAGAGAGCGTTGCAAATAAGCTGGCGGTGAGTAAACGGACACTCCAAAGAAAGCTCACGAATGAATCGGTGAGTTTCCAATCAATTCTTCAAGAAGTGCGAGGCGAGCTTGCAGATCACTACTTACAACATTCCGGTTTATCCCTAGGGGAGATTTCGTTTTTACTCGGTTTTAAAGAGTCCAACTCATTTATTAGAGCGTACAGTGGCTGGAAAGGGATATCGCCAGGGAGCTACAGAGAGCAGGTTCATTAACCAATCCCCTCTGTATCTGAGTTAGGTTATGCCCCTCAATTAAGTATTGGAAGATGCCCCGTTTTAACCAAGATCACTGTTTCTTCTTCAACAAACGGAAAATGTTCACTCATATGAGGACTGCGTATCCATGTATGTTTAGGATATTCGCCATGCTCATCTTTAAACGTTCCAGACAACACGAAAATCTCCTCTCCACCAAAGTGACGGTGGGGTTGAAAACGCTCGCCAACGGGCCACTTCACTAACGCCACATGTTCGTGCTCAAACTCGTGCAGTGGCATTACTTGTAAACCGCCAATCCCCGCGAGCCATTGAGCGTCATTGGTGTTCACGCGAACTTGCGCAAGATCTTTCTCATCAAACTGATTCAACTTCACTAAAATTATGCAACCATTCTGACTAGACGGAGAATGTGCGCTGCCAGGTGGGTTACGCAGATATGTGCCTGCTTGGAAGTCCCCAGTTTCATCCGTGAAAATACCTTCTAGCACAAAGATTTCTTCCCCTTTAGGGTGTGGATGTTCAGAGAAAGAAGACGCAGGATCGTACTTGACTACGCTTGTGGTATGGCCCGATTCCTTAGCCTCACGCTCCAACGGTTTACGCCACACACCTTTGGCAGGGCTGGCAAGCCATTCCATCTGTTCAGTTTCAATGACCAATCTTTTTGAGAAATCCATATTTAGCATCATTACGACCTTGCTCGATTTGTAGTTACTATGGTTGTTCTTTGGTTTTATCTTTCAATAGTACGCACTTTTTGGCGAAGCGGTCTTAGATTTCTATCCGCCCTGATTACCAAGCGAACTACTATCTTCCTTAGCTCGCTTGTGCTCGAACAGTGCGGCTAATTGCGCCCAGCCATTATCCCACCATCTACATCCCAAATAGCCCCCGTCACCCAGTCTGCACGTTCAGAAAGTAAAAAGCAGATACTGTTCGCCACGTCTTTTGCTAAACCAACTCGTCCAATTGGGTGGAAATCATTAAAGCCTTCCAATGCTTGGTCAACTTCTTCAGGGTGAATAAACGATTCATAGATCGGCGTTTTCACGACAGCCGGTGACACTGCATTGACTCGAATATTATGCTCAGCCAATTCCATCGCCATGTGCTGAGTCAGTGAATGCAAACCCGCTTTAGCCATTGAATAGGCAGATGATGGTGTCGCTTTGATTGCTTGCTTTGCCCACATAGACCCGACATTGACTATACTACCGCCGCCAACACCAATCATACGCTTGGAAACAGCCTGAGTGATAAAGAAAGTCGCCTTATTTAACTGCATATATTGTTCATAGTCAGACTCTTGATGTTCAATAAATGCTTTAGGGCTGAAGTAACCTGCCGCGTTCACTAAATAGCGAATAGGCTGCTCAGAAGATTGAATATATTCAATCAAACGCGCTACGCTTTCGTCATCGTAGAGGTTTGCCTGCCAACCAGAAACTTGCCCGCTTTGTTCAAGTTCCGACACCGCTTTGTCTAACTTAGCTTGGTTATTGCCAACCACTAAGACTTGAATATTTTGTTGAAGTAGCTGCTTTGCTGTTTCAAAACCCATACCACTCGTACCGCCAATAATGACCGCTAAACCGTTTTGCGTGATGTTCATTTTGTTATCTCCTAAGTTAGTGAACGTGCTAATCTTAGGCTTTGAACTAACACTCTGAATAGTAAGTACAAATCGGTTAGGTAGGTACTTATTGGTACATCTTTATGAAAAATCAGGAAAACTTTTTTTCACGTAAATCGGCACCAGAACGATCAGCGCGAATGGTCGAAACCATTTATGGCTGTAAATGGTCATTAACTGTGTACCAACTACTCGCGAATGGCATTAACCGCCCCGGAGAAATGGTTCGCTCGGTAGAGGGTTTGTCCACAAAAGTATTGAACGAGTGCTTAAAGCGAAATGTAGAATTCGGCATTTTGGACAAGCAAATGTTCAATGAAATACCGCCGCGGGTCGAGTACCAAGTCACGCCATTTGGCACTAAGTTTTTGCAGATACTTGACCAGCTAGAAAGCCTTCAGCAAGAAATTGATCGCATGGGCTAGCGAATCGTTTATCCCACCAAAATCAAGCTATCTGTTTACCCTAAGTTTACGCAGCTGCTGTTTGTTACTCCTATACTCAAATGATTTATAGAGTGAGATAAACAAAATATGCTTAGCATCAAGTTCAGCAAGATTACATCCAACGCCAGGGGGGCTTTATTTACGGCTCTGTATAGCTTGAGTACTTTGAGCTATGCCGATTCGCTGCCGGGTATGGTATCCATTAATGCCAATGTTTGGGCTGATAATTGGTTCGCTATGTACATTGGGGATGACTTAGTCAAACAAGACTCGGTTTCCATAACCACCGAACGTTCTTTCAATGCTGAATCATTTTCTTTCGATGTCACCTTGCCAATCACCTTGAGCTTCATCATTAAAGACTTTAAGGAAAACGATACAGGGTTAGAGTATATCGGCAGTAGAAAACAACAGATGGGGGATGGAGGCTTCATCGCTCAATTCACCGAAGCAGAATCTGGCAAAGCATTATTGGTCTCAGATAACCAGTGGAAATGTTTACCCATTCATATCGCGCCCCTCAACAAACGTTGTGAGAAATCCAGAACACCAGAGAAAGATTGCGGCAGTGAAATTAAACCTGAGCCTAGCCAATGGAAAGAGCAAAGGTTTAACGACTCAGTATGGGCTAACGCTACTGTATATTCTGAACACTCTGTCAGGCCAAAAGGCGGCTACGACCGAATTGACTGGCACTCCAACGCAAAACTTATTTGGACCTCAGACATAGAAACCGACAACACCATTTTGTGCCGAGCAACGCTTTCGAAATAAGTACCAGCCAGCGTTGACCTGTCTACCGGTGTAGGGTCTAAGCTCAAGCCTCAATAAGCACTGAGGTTTGAACATGCAACACAGCAAATTACTGCGCCACTCTCGCACACCTATCCAATACATAAACCAACTGCCAGATACCATCAAAGGTATCGCGTTTGCATTGATTTCTAATGCTCTATTTATCGGAGTGGGAGCCTTAGTTCGGACACTGAGTGAAAGCTTAGATGTGTTTCAAATCCTATTATTCCGACAGCTCGTTTTTATTGTGTTACTGCTACCTGCAATCACAAAAAACGTCGACCATTTACTAAAGCCGAAAATGCTCCCTTTCCATATACTAAGAGTAACGGGGGCTTTTATTTCGCTGTACCTTGGCTTCCTAACCGTCAGTAATATTCCGTTTGCAGAGGCAACCGCGCTCGGCTTTTTAAAAGTCATATTTGTTGCCATTATCTCGCGCCTATTTCTCTCTGAAATGGTAAACGCTGCACGCATGCTAACCATTACTATTGGTTTTATTGGAGTCATTATGGTTGTGCAGCCCGCTTTCGATAACACTTCAACCTTCTATACTTTGATGGGCGTGATTGCCAGTATTGGCGCAGCGGTCGCGGTGATTTGTGTTCGCAAAATGGCGGCAGTAGAATCTAAAACTGTGGTGTTAGTCTACCAAGCCGTATTTGTTGGCCTAATTGCAATTGTACCCAGCGTATTAGCGTGGCAATGGCCTACGACAGAACAATGGATATTGCTGATGCTTGTCGGTGTAATTTCATCAATCGCACAATGGTTTGGTGTGACAGCTTATAAATGGGGTGAAGCCAATGTGATTGCTAATGTCGAATACACACAAATGATCTATTCAATCGCTCTGGGCTACTGGCTATTTTCTGAAACCCCTAATGCACTTGCTATCGTTGGAGTCGGCGTAATTTTAGGAAGCAGTTTACTGCCGTATATAAAGCCATTATTCAAGCGTCCGGCAACGCGTTAAACCGCTAAATTTATGACAAGTTTTCCATCCATTGTAAGGAAATCACAGCAATGCTAACCGTCACTCAACTGGCGAAAAAACACAGTGTTTCGCGTACCACCATACTTTACTACGAACGTGCAAAGCTGCTGACACCCGCTTGTCGCTCAGACAATGGTTATCGCTGGTATGGGGACAAAGAATCCAAACGGCTGGAATCGATCATGTCATACCGTTCTTATGGCATGCCGATAACGGAAATCAGCGCTCTACTCGATTCACAAGACCAAGCATCGCAGGAGCACGTTTTACAAAACCAGTTCAATGCATTAGAGGAGGAAATCCAAAAGCTGCGGCACCAGCAAAAAGCGATTGTCATGCTGTTAGAAAAACCAGAATTGCTTAAAGATAAGAGTATGACCAAAGATCGTTGGGTAGAAATAATGAAGGCATCGGGGCTAGATGATAATGACATGAAAAACTGGCACAAACAGTTTGAGCAAAAAGAGCCGCAAGGGCACCAGGAGTTTTTAGAGTCTTTGAATATTGAGCCTGATGAAATAGCTCAAATCCGCGCGTGGTCATTAGCATAATTAAAACTAAAGCCCATGGACAACAGCTAAACGCAACTATGGGCTCAACCGAAAAACAACTTTAAGGACGCAGCTATATGCGTCCTTCTTTTAACGCACTCTTTATGCAGTACTTCGCAACGATTTTATGGAATGGTTTGATTACCGCCATATAGAGTTTCCCTGAGCGTGTTTTAAGATTCACTAACGTCGAAACCGCGAACTCTTGATTCGGCAATTTATAAACCGATAGCCACATATCCATGTTGTTTTCTGTTGCCATGGTGATCACTTCCTGCTCAGATACCAACTCAAAAGTTAAAAAGCCAGCCTGACCACCTTCAACGATTTCTTCTTCAGGTAACGACATATTCGATGATGCGCCTGTGAACCCCAAACGCGTCATTACTGCGTTTCTTACTTGTAGCGCAATACGCACAGGTTTAGGCATATGGCCAAAGATCGCGTGATAAACCGTAACTGAGCTCAAATCGAGTTTGCTTGTTTTAACAACAAACGAGTCCCGATAAAAGTCTCCAGATTCTTTGCCATTGACTTGAGTTTGTATAGGAAATTCCCTTTGTTCCACCATGATCATTCCTTAATTCGTTCGATTTTCTCTTGATGACTGACTTTCAGATACAAATACAAAGGTAAGCCGCAAGATACACCCACACTGAATGTCCCCACGATCGCTAACCACCAGTGAGGGACTGAGTTTTCTTTAGCGTCAGCAACGATAAATCCAACTAAAGCAATTGCGGCCACCACCACATCAAGCCAAGCAAAGATACTGATTGGGTTAGCCATTGCAGCTTTAAGCAACGCAGGAATATCGAAACCATTCTCGAATAGCCACGGAAGAAGAGCGCCGTAGGGAATAAAGATACCTAGCAAGGTTAAGGTGAAATAGAACTTAGCCATCATCGCCCTCATTAAGCAATAGACATTCAGTGAACCATTATTTAAATCATATGGTTAAGAGCATTTAGTGTATGAATGCTGATAATGACGATATATAGCACTTTAGTATGAATTAGGAGTTATAGCTCAAATTCATGGTTGTAAAGTTTCATGACATTCACCAGTGGCTCTTCCCAGCCTAAACAGGCTTTAAGTTGCTCGACAATGTCTTTTACAAACCGACCTTCTACGTTGATTTCTATCTTCACTAGTGGGTAATTTTCAACATTACCTACGCTTCCAAAAATGGGGTTTGAACCTTCTAATGCGCGGTGTGACCCCGTCATGCTACCTATCGCCCAGCAATGATCATAATCCCCAATCTTATCAACCCCAGCTTCGTGTAAAGTACTTAATACCAAAGCTTGCTGATCGGGTTGGCAGAAGATATCTAGTTTATACATAGTGACCCTCTTAATTTATGACTCTTCAAGTGATTGAATCGCTCGTAGCACGCCAAGCTTTGGGCTACTTAATACAGGAATATTCGATGTGATGTAGCTTTCCGCGCCGGCCATAGAAGCCTGCGCGAGTACAACCAAGTCATATTCGCTGGACTTAGCTGTGATCGCCTTAGCGATTTCTGACAAGTACGCATTATGGTCACCTTCACTAAAGTATTCCCAAGCATTCTCCACTAAGTAGAGAGAAACATCGACATTCTGGTGCAAGTTACGCATAGAGCTTTCCAGCAGCTCAAGCGTTGGACGCAAAGTGCTTTCTAGAGCCGCCAACACTAATATCTTTCCGCCTTTAGTGACTGCTAAATCAGCCATCGCACGATCGACTCTCTGTACCTGACTCCCGTATTTCCCATCGAATTTTTCAGCCAGTTCGCCAATAGAGGAGCAACTGACGACCACTACTTGGCTATGCTGACTCACAGATGCTAACAACAGCTCTAGCTTGTCAGTAAGCGTTTGGTCAATTCCACTTCGCTGGGCATGTGCCAAGAAGCTAGGTTCAACAATATGTCGCACTCGCAGCCTAGGGGCTAGCAGATCAATCAAACTTTGAAAGGTGTTCACATGTACCTTGGCGGTATGAATAAAGGTGAGATCGTATTCCATTATGCTCTCTCAGGTCGAAGATTGAAGATTATTACTGACAAGCGATATTGACTAGAATTCACCACTACTTAGTAGTATCAAAGTGGAAAAAGTGCATGGTTAAATCTACATCCAGCGCTTGATGATATTGATAGCCTTGATCGACTTTTGAAATTACGGACTTCCAAAACGAAAGCGCCCCCAAATTCTCCAGCAGTACTCTTACCTGCCATTGCCCAGGGAATGTGTTTACCACTTTATTAAATGCCAACTTACCTACACCCCGTCCCGAAAACTTGCGCAATACAAAAAATTGCTCGATATCATAGGTAGAAGGTTGCTGTGGATAGGGGCGGATCAGGACAAACCCCGCCAGTTCACCATCTGCGTAAATGAAGAAAGGGTGATGTCCTTCATCTAACCAATACTTATCAAAATTGTCATTGTTATAAGTAAATAGCCCCCTTTCATCAGGGTTCCACCTCATAAATTCAGACATGTCATAAATATAATAAGGGAACAGGTTCTCTAAAATGATGCGAGATTCTTTAGTTATCGGTTTTAATTCAACTAGCATGATGTTCCTTATCAGAATCACAAAGATCTCGGTAACTATTTAATAAGTCACTATTTCATAGACTATTTACATTGTAAATCCAGATAAGTCGTTATTTAAACCAGAGTTGTAGTGTCACTTAAGCGCGACAATGTTATGTCTATCTAAGCTTATAGATAAACAAGTACAAGCGGTAATAGCGAGCCTAAATATTCCCACCAGCTCTTTTTGAACTTCAGTGATTACCCGTTGTTCTCGTCCTCCCCTGCTAGGCCACTCTCACAACCGACAACTAACCGCTGATGATCATTTATAAGAGCGTCGATTTGGGTTTAGTGTACAAATTCTTCCGATATTCATATCCACATCAATTGTTGTTATATGGCAACAGTGTTTAAAGTAAAACGCTATATATCAACAAGCACACTTTACTTAATATACGTCCATCGCAACGAAACGGGGCAACCACTGATAAGTTCAACGTTTCGATTGCTCTAAAATAAGATGACTGAAAAAGAAAGTAGAGGAAATTAAAATGAAAAAACTAATCGTAATCACAGGTGCAAGTTCTGGTATTGGTGAAGCAATTGCACGTCGTCTAAGTGATGAAGGCCATCCTCTTCTACTTTTAGCTCGTCGTGTTGATCGCCTTGAAGCACTTGACCTACCAAACGCAATGTGTGAACAAGTAGACGTAACAGAGCAAGCCACTTTTGAAGCGGCAATCGCGAAAGCAGAAGAAAAATTCGGCCCAGCAGACGCGCTAATCAACAACGCTGGCACAATGCTTCTTGGCCAAATCGATACTCAAGATGCTTCAGAGTGGAAGAAAATGTTCGATGTGAACGTTATTGGCCTGCTTAATGGCATGCAAGCAGTACTTGCACCAATGAAAGCGCGTAACAGTGGCACAATCATTAACATCAGCTCAATCGCTGGTAAGAAAACTTTCCCGAACCACGCGGCATACTGTGGTACTAAATTCGCTGTTCATGCAATCTCAGAAAACGTTCGTGAAGAAGTTGCGGCATCAAACGTTCGCGTTACTACAATTGCACCAGGCGCAGTTGAAACAGAACTTCTATCTCATACGACTTCTCAAGAAATCAAAGACGGCTACGGTGAATGGAAAGAAGACATGGGTGGCGTTCTTGCAGCAGATGATATCGCTCGCGCTGTATCATTCGCTTACCAACAACCACAGAACGTTTGTATTCGTGAAATCGCTCTAGCGCCAACAAAGCAGCAGCCATAAGCGATAAGCGATAAGCGATAAGCGATAAGCGATAAGCGATAAGCGATAAGCGATAAGCCAGCTAGTTCAGCATGACTGGTCGTTTAAATACACAAAAGCCCGCATTAGCGGGCTTTTTTATTAGCTATTCAGCGGCTAGAACTTATAACCACCGCCAATCATGAATACCCACGGATCAATACTAACATCCGTCGAAAAGCTATCTGAGGCCGTTGTATATTTAGCGGTTGTATCGATATCGGCATACCAAACCGATGCATTCAAGAACCAATCTTCATTGACCATGTAATCAACACCGATGTTACCCGCAAGTCCCCAAGAATCATCTAGGGAAACATCCGTTAGGCCTGCTGTTTTACCTGTCGATGTGAGTGACTCATCAAAGAACACTGTGTAGTTAATACCTACGCCCACGTAAGGTCGAATATCACTATTAGCTTCGCCAAAGTAATACTGAAGCATGAATGTCGGTGGTAAGTGTTTGGTTTCCGCTACATCGCCAACCGTATTCACTGAAATGGTATGAGAAAAAGGCGTAGCAGCCAGTACTTCAAGGCTAACATTGTCAGTCAACATATAGCCAAATGTTAAGCCTAGCTGAGTGTTTGAGTCGACACCAAACTCAAGTGCAGAGCTCCCTAACACATCACCACTGCTATCGTTTGGAGCTACCGTAGCAATACCGGCACGCACGATAATATCGCCTTCTTTATGCGCAAGAACATTAGTCGACATTAGAGCGGTAAGTACTGCGAGACCACATACTGTTTTTTTCATTTTTGATTTCCTTTTGTAGGGCTTTCTTTTATTAATGAATGAGGAATCATTTCTTATTTTGCGTGCAAAGTAGCACACAATAACCACACTTTTTTGATGGAAATCAATTTGTGAATTTATAATACTTTTTGGTTACATTTGTATCGCCATGATCACTTTTTATCCCCTTCTTATTGATAATTATGTAATGCAATTTTCCCGTGCTGCCCTATCAACCGATGAAACACCTGCCATTGCATTCACAAAATTTATAAATGGATCACATTAGATATATTGAAGAGCTGCAATTTATCGCCAATTATTAACTGTCACTCGAAAAACAAACCAAAACAAAGAGGGTTTATCCATGAAAAGGATTTTAGGCTTAACAATCATCTCGGCAGCACTGATCACAGGTTGCCAATCCACCTCATCCAACATGACGGCTGAACAAAATGAACTAGTCAGTAACGTTTGCCGAACCGGTGACAACGGAGACAAAGTCAACACCGCGACTTGGGATCAGTTCAAGCAAGCCTTATTTGACTGTGGCGGTTACGATATTTTCACCGAAGATATGTTACTGGCTGGCGATGTATTACGTACCAACAGTAAAGGTAAAACACGCGTTTACCAGTTTAATGAAGACGGGACCGGGACATACGCAAAAGATCTAGGGCAACCAAGTAACTTACCTTTCACTTGGGAGATTACTCAAGATGGTTATGTATCATTTGTAGATGAAGAAGCATGGAAATCAACTTGGGCATTATTGGGTGAAGTGGATAACTACTGGGCTGTTAAATTCTTTTCGGAAGCGCCAGATGGCTCCGAACAAGTGATTTGGAGCGATGACATGATGGTGAAAACTGTCCAAGAATAAATGCTAATTCAACACAGGTAGGTTCGCCTGCCTGTGCTTCCTTGCTGGTCGCTAATCTCAATAGAGGAATAGGAAGCCACTTAAGTATCACTTATCCTGTGTCCTGGTTGAGAGTCGAGCTACAAAGTCCCAACTTCCTTCAAGCGTATACTCATTCCTTGTACCAGTCTTTCTGCTGGGGCATCTAAGCAAAATCTAAAATCATTCAATTAAATACCGCTTTTGGTTAGCTAAGCGTGTGTATTGAAGAGATAACACGTATTGAGAATTGAAAAACAGGGAGGTATGGAGGGGTGTATAACAGAGCATTGCAAAATAAAAAGTAACAGACACAAAAAAGCGCGAATAACTAAGTCATTCACGCTTCTCTTCTAAATTAGATTAAAACCTTCAGTGAGGTTTTAAATACTAATTAGATAGCTGTAACGTTCGCAGCTTGAAGACCTTTTTGGCCTTGCTCAACTTCGAAAGATACTTTTTGGCCTTCAGCAAGAGTTTTGAAACCCTCAGAAGCGATTGCACGGAAGTGTACGAATACGTCAGCGCCGCCGTTATCTTGAGTAATGAAACCGAAACCTTTCTCTTCGTTGAACCACTTTACTAGACCAGTTGTTTTAGCAGACATAATGTGTCCCTTATATTAAATTAAATTCATTGGATTACCGCATATCAAAATGCGATGCGCTGAGAGCTTGAATTATTGAATGTTACGATGAAGCTAAGGGAAAATCTGAGGATAACAACACTAACGAAGAAATTCTGAGGTTTTGCGTAAACTTACTGTTTCATTAATAACTCTGAACAACAGAGCGAGATGGATAGTACGCTATTCAGCCGCATTGTAAAGCAATAACTGAAAATAACTTCAATAACTTACCTAGCAACACTTTCAAAAGAGCGTCGTAAACTAGATGATCTGGCACCAAATGACTGGTTAAAAAATACACAATTTCAATCAAATGCAAGCAAGACAGCGCGATACTGCCTTACTAGAAATTGACTCAAAATTCAGCGATAAATACCGAAACTTTAGAACGGGCCCAATTCAATCATTTGCGCGATCACTACCGCGATCAGTGCCCCTACAGACCAAAATAGGAACAAAGGTAAGAAGAATCTCACCCACTTGGTGTATGGAACTTTTGCAATCGCTAATACCGCTAATAGTCCACCGTTGGTCGGGTAAATATAGTTCGAGATACCATCACCAAGCTGAGACGCTAACGCGGCTACCTGACGAGTTACCTCACCAATATCTGCAAGAGGAATGATGATTGGCATCGTAATCACGGCTTGGCCGCTTCCAGATGGAATGAACAAATTGATAATCGCTTGTGAGAAGTAAATACCCGCAGCCGCGACTAGCTTCGAGCTGCCGGAAATAATTTGCGCTAAATAGTAAATAATCGAATCAACAATTTTGGCGTCTTCCATAATGGTTAAGACAGAACGAGCAAAGAAAATGATCAATACCGCAATCAACACATCGCTCACGCCTTTCGTCCAATAATCACAAATCTTGTTCGGTGATAAGCCCGCCACTAAACCAGGAATGATTGCCATAGCAACAAACGCACCTGCGATTTCTGTAAAGCCAAAACCTAACGTTAGCGTTCCATAAATCATGTAGCCAAACAGAGCTAAAAACGAGATCCCCGCGGCTTTTTCTCGTGCCGTCAGCGTTTTTACTTCTACGCTGGCTTCGTAGTGATAACTGGTACCATGAAGTAAACTTTTCGTCGGATCTTGTTTTACCTTTCGAGCATAATTCAGAACAAAGGCTGCACCTGTCGTAAGCATGAACATGCCGACAATAAAGCGGTACCACATGCCAGAGTACATGGGTAGTTCAGCGATGGTATGAGCAATACCAGTAAAAAATGGGTTCGCTAGCGCAGCAGCAAAACCAGCACAACTTGCTAATAACACGACACCTAAAGCCGTAATTGCGTCATAACCGAGTTTGATACAAATTGGGATCATCAGCGAGATGAAGATAACGTCGAGTTCGCGCATCCCTGTAAAGGTTACATTAAAGAAAATGGCCGTCATGATCACTGGCGCGATCACATACAAACCTTGTTTCTTCAACTTGCTTGTTAAAGCAACGACAGACGCATCTAAAATGCCCATATGCTTGATGATACCAAACGCACCGCCGACAAAAACGACCACGCCCATCACGCCTGAAGCCGACTTAAACCCCTTAAAAAATGATTCAAAAAAAGACATTAAGGTCGTTGGGGTACTCTGTAACTGAGTGTAGCTATTTGGGTCGATAACGGTACGTCCATCCAGCATGACTCGTTCAAATTCCCCTGCAGGAATAAAGTAACTTGCGATAGCCGCAACGATGACCATGATCACCAAGGATAGAAATGGGTGGTTCACTTCTTTTTCTGACGTAGATTCAGGTACGGAGTTAGATACCGTAGTTGTCATATACAATCCTATTTCAATTGTCTCTCACCACATTTTTCAATGAGATGAGGTTTAGATGGTTAACATAAGCAAAACGAGACCACCACGCAGAATTCAATTCAACGTGTTGAAAAATTGGCAAGTTTTAACAAAGTCTTTTGTAGATGGTGCTCTCACATGCACATAGGTAAGTAACCCAAAGGTTACTCATTTAGCGTCCGAGCAAAATGCAGATGTCAGCTGAAAAGCTGTAATGGAGTAAAGTTTAAACACGCCGTTAGTGCGTATTTTATCAATTACAAAGACAGGCGGCGGATAATAACACAATATAAGGTAAAATTAAGAGCTGGTTGAGTATAAACTCTAATTTTAAATAGGGATAATCTCAGGGTTACGGCTCTATATGCTGTCCCAAACAAATTAAACGGCAAATATTCAATAAGTTAGAATTCATAAGAATACCGTCCTATAGACCTTTAAAGGTTGAATTTAAGCACTAGAAACGAATGGAGCCCAATATTGCTGACAACATTGAGCCCTTATTACCGTTTAATATTATCGGTACCTAACTAAGATGCAGAGGTCGTTAACTCCCCAGCGCCTTGCAAAGAACGCTGGCTGTTTTCGACCAGAATCGCCGTAGCAGTTTCTTTTAATGCACTCCACTCAGCGTCATCGACCTCAATGCCTTGCTGCCAAGCTTGCTCTTGAGCATTTGCCAAAGAGTGCGACGGAATGTGTGTCTCATAACCACTCGAAAGGCGTGATAAGTCAAAATCTTGTACTGACAATTCAATCGTCATGTCATGCAAGTACGTTTCTGATTCTAACGCCAAGTCAGACAAAAATAACTCAGGTGCAACACAGCCGCGATTCAGTACATACAAAGTACGCTTAGGATCTGTCCCGTTTTCCCATTTCGCAACACAAGCGATGCCTTTTGCAGCCAATTTAACGAGCTCACTATACGCCAACCAACGGTTATGGCAGTTATGCAGCTCTATCTTTAGCGCCTTTACACCGACCATTTTTTCTATCGCATAATCCATGAGCACTGGGAGGTGGCACGCCAAGCTGCATTTATGTAAGTCCACTTCTATCGTGTTATCACTGGTTACTTTGATATCAACAGGGCAATCATCTTCTAGCCCCATGAAACTGCTAGCATTGTTAAAGTGGCGCACGCCATCTAGACCAACCATTTGCAAATCCGCAACCATGTTTGCGATCACATCGGCTTCGCCACATGAGCGACGCATGCCTAAAAACGCTTTGTTCACCGCGGCGACTAGTTCATTGTGAGAGACGATCATAGCTTTGCTCCTCCTTGCGCGTTCAACTCTGGTGATTGGCTAGACGATAATTCTTGCTCACTTGGCAGCAATGGGAACAGCCATTCATCTTGATGAATCTCATCCAATAGAGGTGCGCCTTGGAAAAACGTTACTCGCACCCAGCGATCTGAACGCGGATCAAACTTGGTCGCACCAAACACAGCTAACTTACAGCGTAATAAATGCATTGGCAGTGAAGATTGATGTAAAACATTCATTTGAATATCGCCCATCGCTTTGTTCCCTAGCGTCCACACTCGGCGCGCTATCGCACGGTATTGTGGCTTTTGAACCAAAAATTCGGCTAAGGAAAGTTCTGGGGCAAACTCCAGCAATGCATGATACAAACGATACGCTTGGCGCCCGATATCCAATGGCAGCTCACGATCTTCTCCCGGCTCTTCACCTCGAACCCCTAATCTAGGTTCTTCTTTATCCTGAGAGCGGTACCAAAACCAATAATTGTTTTCCGCTTTGGTAAAATCGGTATTGATTGCCCAGCGATAATTTTCTTCTAGTGTCACCAAAAGATCTTGGATTTTTTTGCCGCTTGGTAATGACAATGTCTCGTCGCAGTTCATCTGATCTTGATGACTATCCACCAACTCTGGATACAATTCCATCAAACAAGAAGTCAGGATTTCTTGGGCTTCCAAACTCATGTGTTGATTATTGTTGATGAGATCGTTCCAAGTCTGAGTGCTTTCAAGTTCACTCTGCTCAGAAGATGCCAGCCAGGTGTTTAGTTTAGTTAAGTCATGAACGGCGATAGCGTTCAGCTCTTTCTGTGTTTCATTGATCGTGACGACTTGCTGCAGGTGGCTGACCCCTTTGTAAATCAGGCCATGCAAAGTGTTAAACGTATCTGCATCAGGTTTGCAGGCTAATACTGACGCAAGAGCGGTTTCACGAGTCGTTAGCCACTGGTCCACAATGCTTGGGTGGTTAATCAAGTAAGGCGCCATGCCTAACCCGGTGGCATTGCCTACCCCTAAGTAACGCTGCAGGCCACGATGTAATTGAATGGCTTGCTCACCGCCCTGTTGCTCTGCCAGATAATGTACCCAATCTAAGCTGAACTCACGCAGCATGTATACGGCACACATTTGAGCACTGAACGATTGATTGAAATCAGGGTTGTTTTCAAGAATTTTAAAGTCAGCAATTCCGAACTTACCGTTTCCATATACCGCCGTTGTGCGAAGGATGTAGCCAACTTCCGCTAGTTCCTGTGGCGTGGGCTGCTCACCTTTCGCTAAATGGCTCACAATATGTTCAAACACACGAACACTCTTATTCGCGCGAGCAAGGACCAACACATTGTTTGGGTTTCGACCAGCTTCTTGCAACGGCACATTGGCACGTAACTGCTCTAATAGCGCCACGTCTACATCGCCAAGTACTAGCGCAAAAGTAACATCCCATTTTTCAGCGATAACACGATCGTTACGCTCATCGTCGGCAATTTGATCACAAAATACGACTAAGTGATAAACGTGATTCGGCGTTGCTAATTTATATATCACATGACCAAAGCCCTGAGGGCATAACTGCCAGTCATGCTTGGTGACTTTCCATTGTTGCTGTGCCATTTTTCGAATCAAAGTTCGCACGAAACTGATTCGAGTTTGGTGCATAGCTCCTAGCCTTTCTGGTGCCATGACGATGTCTGCATTGCGCAGGGTTGCTTCAGTGTAGGTAGAACGATGTGCATCCATTTTGCTCACCACCTTTGTTGTTATAAGAGTATTGCTAGCGGCTCAGAACTCTTCATTGTCGAGCTCATACCTTTATTATTTCACTAGCTTTCAGAGTTTGATGTTCTATTTGGGCAACCGCCCACTTTCATTTTTCTAGACTCAGTGATGCCCAATGTATCTTCACCGGGTCACCACTTATCTAAGTCACTGTTTTCACATAGCGTTAGCTAGGTCGTTAGATGTTAATTAGCGTTATAGGCCCTGCTCTTTGGCCATTTTCATCGCTATCTGTGGCGCATTCCAAAGCGATGGCAACAGGATGAGCGACACGGGTACAGCGGTAATAACAATGAAGGACTGCAGCGCTGAAATACCACCGGAACCTAGAGAAATCAGTATTAATGCCGTTACCCCCATCATCACGCCCCAAAAAGTACGGATGATAGCGTTAGGCTCTGTTTCGCCACTTATCACCACACTGATGGTGTACGTCATTGAGTCACCTGTCGTGACGATAAAGATCGTAGTCAAAATCAGGAACAGGATTGAAATCAACATCGGCAAAGGCAGTTGCTGAGTCACCGCAAGCAGAGCGCCCGGCAAATTGAACCCTTCAAATGCTTTACTCACGCTCCCCGGCTCTGCTATTTCAAATGCAAGACCAGAACCACCGACGATAGTGAACCAAAAGCAAGTCACAAGCGGCGCAATAATACTGATGGTCGAAACCAATTGGCGGATGCTGCGACCACGAGAGATTCGAGCAATAAAAATCGCCATCATTGGGCCATAGCCTAAGAACCATCCCCAGAAGAATACTGTCCACCAGCTCAACCAGCCTTCATCCCCGCGGTACGTCGCCATCGGAATAAAGTTGTCTAACATGCTGCCTACACCTTGGATGTAGCCATTAAAGATGAAGTTAGTTGGGCCAAAAATCAGGATGTACACCATCAGTGCCATCGCTAGAATAACGTTGTATCGACTCAGCATTTGCATGCCGCGATTCAAGCCGCTCAAAGCAGATAGTGTGTACAGCACGATAGCGAATAAGATGATAATAAGCTGCGTGGTGAAGCCATCTGGAATATCGAATAGAGCATTCAATGCGTAGCTCACTTGCAAGCCCAAGAAGCCAATTGGCCCTATGGTTCCCGCCGCGACCGCAACAATACAACACGCGTCGATCAATGCGCCGGTATGGCCTTTAAGCGCTCGCTCACCTAACACTGGGTAAAGAAGAATGCGCGGTTTAAGAGGTAGCCCTTTGTCATAGTGAAGGTGCATCACCACAATGGAAGTTAAGCTGCCAACAATCGCCCAAGCTAAGAAGCCCCAGTGCATGAAAGATTGCGATAGTGCGTTTACGGCGCCTTGTTGGGTGTTCTCGGTGGCGCCGTATAATGGCGGCGGGCTAACGTAGTGCGCAATTGGCTCTGCCGCTGCCCAAAATACACCGCCACCCGCGAGTAGCGTACAGAAGATGATGGCCATCCAGCGAAACGCATCCATTTCCGGTTTAACAATTCCACCCAGAATAACCTTGCCTGTTCGCCCTGCCGCTAAGCCAAGACCAATAAGAAAAGTCAGAAGAAGTAGCAATTGCCAATAAGGTCCGAAGACTTTCACCGACCATGCGAAGCCCGAGTTAACTAAGCTAGAAAGTAGCTCCCCGTCGTACAAAGCTAGTGCTACGAACAATGCGATGAAGCCACCGCTATACCAAAAAGCTGGATTGCTTAACCCTAACTTATCTGAATTTGAATCACTCCCTATACTCGTGTTCATTGTGTTTGACTGGCTCTTCGTTCCTGTCGATAGCGAAGCATTTACGCCTGCTGCTTCTAAGTTTGAAGGTTTCACGCTATTGGTTAAATCAGACATACTCTGACTCCAGAGGTTTCTTTGCAGCTGCCATGTGTATGATGGCTACAAGAGGTGTATTTAACACCTGCCCTATTATTTTAGTGTTGGGCAGGCTGTTCCATGTTTGGGTTACGGCTTTACGAAATAGGCGGTTTTCCTTTTTGATTCGCTAGTCTTAATTCAAAGGTTCAAGACCATCGTTTAAAAAGTTAAACCAGTTTTCACCCAGTACTTGTCCCGCCTCAGATTCGCTGAATCCATGACGCATTAATCCGTTGTATATATTCTCCATGCCAGTGCTACCGCAGAACCAAGGCAGAGCATCTGGCCAACCTGAATTGCTTGCAGAGCCTTCCCCGTAATCCATCGCTTTAGACCAGCGACCATTACGCATCCACTCCAGCACCGCTTGAGGTTGATTCAGGCATAAATCACTACCAATCCCTAGGTGCTCAACACCCACCATATCGGCAGTAGTCGCGACCATTTGGCAAAAGTCTTCTAAGGTACATTGGCTGCCGTTTGGCAAATGAAATGGGTACAAGCTAAAGCCAATCAAACCACCACGTGCCGTCAACGCTTTGATCACGTCATTCGATTTATTACGCAATGCGTCATGCGCAAAGGTAGGGTTAGCGTGGCTGATACAAATAGGACGAGAAGACAGGTCAATAGCTTCAAGCGTCGAGCGCTCAGCACTATGAGACATATCGATGATCATGCCGACACGGTTCATTTCTTCGATAGCTTGTTTGCCAAATCGGGTAATGCCGGAATCATTTTGCTCATAGCAACCTGTCGCCAATAAGCTCTGGTTGTTATAAGTGAGCTGCATGATCAATAGGCCTTGCTTACGCATCACTTCGATCAAGCCAATCTCGTCATCAATTGGTGAGCAGTTTTGTGCTCCGAGAAAGATCCCGACTTTGCCTTCAGCTTTCGCTTTTTCTACGTCAGCCATGCTATGAATTGGCATGATCAAATCAGCATTTTGCTCGAACCTTAGGTTCCACTCAGCAAAGCGAGTTAACGTTTCACGAGCCGTTTCGTGATACACCATGGTGGCGTGCACAGCCGTAATGCCACTCGCTTTTAGTGTTTGGAAATACTCTCGGTCCCAATTGCAGTATTGCAATCCATCTATAACAATCCGTTGTTGGTACATAACCACTCCTCAATTCCTTGTCTTATTCCGCTGTACTTAGGTGGCGCACATAGGCGCCACCAACTTACGATTAGTAAGGACGTTGGTAAGCGGTTTTCACCACTGTATAAAACTCTTTTGCGTATTGACCTTGTTCACGCGGGCCAAAGCTAGACTCTTTACGGCCACCAAATGGAACGTGGTAGTCAGTGCCTGCGGTCGGCAAATTGACCATCACACACCCTGTTTGCGCTTGCTCTTTAAATAAGGCGCTAGTACGCAAGCTCTGAGTAATGATCCCGCCAGTTAAGCCAAAGCGAGTGTCATTAGTGGTAGCGATCGCTTCTTCTAGGTTGGCTACCCGAATCACACTTGCCATTGGGGCGAACACTTCTTCTTGGTTCACTTCCCAATCATTTTGAGTATTCAAGAACAGCGTCGGTGACATGTAGTAACCATCGTGCGCTAAGTTCAAACGCTCTCCGCCAAAGGCAAGTTCACCACCGCTTTGACGTGCTTTTTCAATCCAGCTGAAATTCGCATCAAGCTGATTGCCATCGACTACAGGCCCCATGAACACGCCTTCTTCTAGTGCGTGGCCAACTTTCAATTCACTCATTCGCTTAATCAAAGCTTCAACGTATTGGTCGTGAATTCCATCCATCACCACAAGTCGAGAGGAAGCGGTACATTTTTGGCCAGCACCAGAGAATGAACCGGCGATCGTCGCTTCTACAGCCGTTTGAATATCGGCATCATCAGCAATCACTAAGGCATTCTTACTGCCCATTTCTAGCTGACAGCGAACAAAATTTGGTGCCGTAGCAGCGGCTACTTTACGCCCGGTATCTACCGAACCAGTGAAGCTCACACCATTAACTTCTTTTGAGTTGATTAAGGTATTACCAACTTGCGAACCGCTACCTAGCACTAGGTTAAAAGTGCCTGCAGGGATACCTTGACGATGAATGATTTCCGTTAATGCCACTGCACTCGCCGGAGTCAAGTTCGCCGGCTTCCAAATCACACTGTTACCAAATGCCAGTGCCGGGGCAATCTTCCAAGCCGCTGTGGCTGTTGGGAAATTCCAAGGAGAAATAATGGCGATAACGCCTACTGCTTCACGAGTCACTTCAACAGAGACTCCTGGACGGACGGAAGCCGCGTTATCACCAATTTGACGCAGCACTTCAGCCGCAAAATATTGAAAGAATTGACCCGCTCGGTAAATTTCACCACGGCCTTCAGCAAAAGGCTTACCTTCTTCACGAGAAAGTAGCGTACCCAGTTCGTCACAGCGTGCGATTAGCTCATCACCAATGGCCTGAAGCACTGCTTGCTTACGTTCAATCGGTGTTTTTTCCCATTCAGGCTGAGCATGTTTCGCAGCTGAAATGGCTTGTTGAACTTGCGCTTCACTTGCCTGTGCGAAATCCCCTAAGTTTTCAGAAATGTCTGAAGGGTTAATGTTAGCGACGGTACTGATACCTGATTGCCATTCGCCCGCAATATAAAGTGCTTTTTCTGCAGGAACATTCTGTAATTGAGTCATCATTCTGTCCTTGTATCGGTTGGGCTGCATTCGAGTCTGGCAGCCAAGTTTTTAACTATTTATTTCGTTGGGAAGTTTGTTTAACTGGGAAATGTATTTACCTAGAACTCCAAACAAACGTGTTCAAATTTCGAGTTATCCATTTATTCCGGTGTAGAGGCAGAGGCGTACACAACAAACTCCACCAGCATTTCTTCTCGAGCTAACCCTGCCACCACCATCGCAGCGCGGTTTGGATAAGGCGCTTCAAAGTACTCGGCATACACGCTATTCACCGTTTTTAGGTATTCGCGATCAGTGACGTAAATCAACACTTGCAGCACGGAGTCTAGCGATTCGCCAGCACACTCTAAGGTGTGTACTAGGTTGTGGAAGGTTTGGCGTGTTTGTGCCTCAATACCACCTTCAACGACCGCCCCAGTATCATCAATTGGGATCTGAGCAGTGTACAAAGTACCGTTATTAACGATTGCCCATTCAAGTGGCGCTTTAGAAGCAAAGAGAGAAGTTTTCACTGGGTGTTTTTTAGTTTGAGCGTTCACGGTTCCATCCAACTTTGTAACAATTATGTTTCAAGATGGTTAAATACTGCCCGTTGACACCTGATAAATCTAACGGTAAATTTTGTGCATTTGATAAAAAAAACTTATCACCTTAAATAAAGTAAGGTAAATCAAGGGCTGACGAAGGATCACGGTTATGAGTATTAAACTCCAACAATTGAAACATTTTGTTTTGGTCGTCGAAGAGGGAGGATTTAGAGCGGCTTCTAACCGTGCAAATCGATCTCAAGCGGCGCTTTCTACGTCAATAAAAGAGCTTGAAAAAATACTCGGCCAGCCTCTGTTTGAAACGGGAAACAAATCGACTCTCACACCATTTGGAAAAATATGCCTCCCAAAAATCATTCAATTCCTGAATGTTTACAAAGCTTTAGATAACGATTTACGAGCAGCCGCAGCGGGCCAGCAAGGGCGAGTTCGAATTGCGAGCGTGCCTTCCGTAGCGGCGAAATTGATCCCGAGTGTGTTGGGTGCGTTCTGCGAGCAGTTCCCTAATGTAGAGGTAAGCCTGATTGACGATAATGCTGCTGGAGTGGAAGAAAGGTTGCTATCTGGAGAGGTCGATTTAGCGCTTGGTAACTGTTCAAACCTTGAAGAAGATACGGTTGAATTCACACCATTGATCTCAGATCCTATCGGTGTGGTGTGCCTAAAAGACAACCCAATCGCTCAGCAGCTTGAAGGGATCGAATGGCAAACTTTGTTAAAACAACCGTTCATCCGAAATGGAACCTGCACTCTACTCGATCCCACTCCCGCCCGAACACTCAGCCAACAAGCTTTGTATTCGGTCGAAAACATTACATCTCTATTTTCAGTACTCGAACTCGGTATCGGCGTGACTACGTTACCGAAACTGGCATTCCCAACCAATGAAACTCGCTTGGTGTGGATCCCTTTAATCGATCCGCCACTTCAGCGCCAAATTGGGATTTTCCGATTGGCTGATCGAACCATTTCCCCTCAAGCACAAGCGTTCCACAACCTTTGTATCGAGTACCTGAATTACACCGGAGAGTCCTAGCTCCTACTATTCTTCAGCAAAGCGAGCCTGATGCGGGTCGAGCTCATTCCCCAAAGCTTGTGTCATTGGTTGGTACAAATCAGGTCGTCGGCCTCGAATCCATCGGCGACCCGTGCACATCTCCAGCTCTTGCGCTTTCAGCTCTGCTATCACCATGTCGTCTTCTATGCTGTCGGTCTCGACTATGGTTTCACCATACGGGCTTAATATCATCGCGTTTCCAGTGCGAACTTCACCCGTATCAACGCCTACCCCATTACTGAAGATCAAAAACATTCCGTTGTCATGTGCGCGCGCAGGCAACCAGCGCATTAACCACTCTCTTCCATTTTTCCCCTGCATTTCGGCGCGGATGGCCTCAGGATCTTTATCTCGATTGAGCCACAGGTTTGGATCAATGTGCTTCATCGAATTTGGACTTCGAGACTGACAACCACCCGTTTGGTGCGGTGCAATCAAGATGTCCGCTCCTTTTAACGCCGTGATCCTGACATTCTCTACTAAGTTGTTATCCCAGCAAATTAAGATCCCTACTTTGCAGCCGTGGGGCGTATCAAACACAGTAAAATCACTGCCGCTGCTCATATATGGGCTAACGAAGGTGTGTAATTTACGATGCTTTTTAACTTCCCCGTTAGGCATCGCAAGTACATAGGTGTTATACAATTCGCCATCTTCACCGAGCTCAATAAGCCCAGCGCCAACACTCACCTTGTTTTGAGTGGCTAACGCCAATAAACGCTGAGATGAACTGCCAGCTGGTATACGTTCAGCGCGTTGTTCAATGTCTTCTCGGGACAGCTTAGAGACATGCCAATAACCGGTGATACACATTTCGGGAAAGCATATAATTTCAACACCTTGCTGAGCTGCTGACTCTACGTATTTCTCTATCGTTGCTAAATTGTAAGCTTTATCATCGGCATGGTGGTTGAATTGAACTGACGCGACTTTCACATCTCTCATAGTATTCCTCTCATTAGCTTGGTTACAATTCCGCCAGTATAAAAAATCAAAACAATTCCATATAATGAAGAATATTCTGCTTTTCATGAGTGTTTGGAATGGATATTGATTTGCTTAAAGCTTACTGCCAGTTAGCGGCGTCAGGGAATTATCGCCTCGCTTCAGAACAATTATTTATGACTCAGTCGGCTTTGACTAAAAAGATTCAAAGACTAGAATCCCAAATAGGTACGGCTCTGTTCGAGCGCGGGAGAAATGGTGCAGAGCTCACTCGTGCTGGCGAAACATTATTGCCTGAAGCGCAAAAGCTGGTTGGTTCAATGCAAGCTTTTGAACAGTTATCGGGATTGGTATCGGCCGGGACAAGCGGACACCTCAATATCGGTTTTGGTGTGTCCACCTATCATGTCGCACCTAAGTTGATTTCTGAATTTAAAGCTAGGTTTCCGTCCGTTCACATCACTTTGAACGACACGCCATCACAGCTGCAAATTGACCAATTACAAAATCATGAGTTAGATATCAGTTTCAACCGGATCCCAAATATTCCTGCGCTCGAGAGCCAACCTTTGTTTGAAGACTCGCTGGTTATCGCTGTGCATAAAGATAGTAATATCACTCCTGAAAACTTATTCACGAGTTTAAGCGCATTGCCCTGCTTAAAGTTAGCGCGTCATCGTGGACCAGGGCTCGATAAACAAATTCAACAATATTGCCTTCACCACCATCTGGAGCTCAATGTCGCTCAAGAGGCGGATGATATTCTTACTTTGCTGGCACTGGTTTCCGCAAATCTAGGTTTTACCATAGTGCCAAGTAGCGCCAGACACCTTAGTGATCATTCAATTAAGTTTTTATCGCTAACAGGGGAAAAGTCGACATGGAAAGTTGGGGTCATTTGGAATGCCAACAGGCAGCACCCACTTAGAGATCAGTTTCTAAAGTTTGTGAACAATAACCTTGGTGGTGATTAAGAAACAAAGAACATTGGATAGAGGACATACTTAGCTTTTTCCAAGCCAATTCCACTCAAAAGATCTGATTTACTGCAGCATGCTTGAGTGCACTGCTTTACCACGTTTGGTCAGGGAGTAAATTCTATTTTCACCTTTCTCTACTAGGCCACAATTTACGAGTTGCCTCAGATGGAAGTTAAATTTAGTGTGATCCTCAATGCCGACAATACGGCATAGATCCATAAACTTTAACCTTTGATGTGTTCGGAGATGATTGAGTACGGCTCTACGTATGGGGTTAGCTAACGCACTGAAAATTTGATCATTACTGCGCTCTTCAATGGGAGTTAATGGAGATCTCTCAGCATGCACTCGTTTTAGCGTCACCGATAATGCTGCTAAGTTAAATGGCTTAGTTAAGAATTCATCGGCGCCTTTTTTCATCGCATCAACCGCGACATCTACCGTCGCGAAAGCTGTTGTAATGATAATGCCAATATTAGGCTGCTGACGACGTAAGTTAGAAAGGGCTTCAATGCCTGACATCCCTCCCATCACCACATCAAACAAAGCAAGGTCAAAACTCTGCTCGGTCGCTGCGTCGATGGCAGACTCCGCATTATCATACCCCACAACGTCAAACCCCTCTAAAGAGAGCGCTTCTATCAATACTTCTCGTAGCTGCTCGTCATCTTCCGCTAATAGTAGTTTTAAGCTCATTGCAGTGCCTTAGGTAATCGAATTTGAACGCATAAACCACGCTCAGTGTTCTTCAATGATAACTCACCGTGGTGCTGCATAAGTATTTGCCTACAAATCGCCAGCCCCATACCGGTTCCTTCGCCAACACCTTTCGTTGTAAAAAATGGCTGTATCACTTTATCTAATAACGCATCCGGTACGCCTGTACCTGAGTCAGTGATTTCCACAATCACGAAGTTCAGATTTACGTAACCTAAGATAGAAATAGATTTAGTGTCTTGGCTAGCATCTATCGCATTCGCTAGTAAGTTGACCAGCACTTCTTCTAAAAGAACCGCATCACCTTGAACTGATAAGTGTTCTGGCACATGAACTTCAATAGAAAAGTCTGACAAACGATACTCAATTAAAGACGTAGCCGACTCAACCAGTTGATTAACCGTTATTTCCTGAACATTCATTTTACGATGATGGGCAAAACTCAATACCTCTTGGCTAATATGTGCAGCACGTTCAATACCATGCCGAATACGCAACAACTGGCGAGAGGAGTTTTCGTCATTCGGCAAATGCGCCTCCAATAAATCGCAACTCATCAGTGCACTACTTAACGGTGTTTTTACTTCATGAGCCACGGCTGACGTGAGTTCTCCTAACTCTTTCAATTTTGCGTCTTGATAAGAATTCTGCAGTGCCGTTTCTATTTGTCGCTCTCTCTCAATATCGAAGACTCTAAGCGCTCTCCATAAAAAAACCAGGATCGCAATTGCTGCACCTGTTCGCAGGAAAATAACCCAAATTCCCAAATCAGAAAAGAGAATGCCAGCACTAACGCCATACGCAATCATTGCCGTACCAGTATAGGTAAACGGTGACGCGGCTCCATGCCCCGCATCATAAAACTGTTTAGCGTAGACAATCAGAGTTACGCCCGCGAGCAAACCGGAACCAAAACCAAATAGCAGGCGTATGTGCTCTGCACTGGTGTCTATATATTGTTGAAAAGGCTGAGTTTGATATCGAATGAATAGGCTTGAGACAAACATAGCCATCAATAACGTTAGCCCTGCTTTCAGCCACTTTGACCAGCGTAATTCAATTAAGTCGATCATTTTCCAACCAAACGCGCCTAACGCTAAGAAAGAGACCCACAACTTAACGGCTTTGAAAACTTCAATATTAATAGAATGACTGTACTCATGCTCATACAACTCAATATAAAGTTCAGACCACTCATGAATACCATGAATAAAACCAAATACTGCGAGAGTCGGTAAAAGCTTAGAGATACTTATTTGACTGTTTTGGTAATTCCTAAAAATAATAGAAAAGCCAATTGCGAAAAACGCCAAGCCATATATAAGATAAATTGAGAATAGAATGAGCATGTCCATTTATTTAGTCTAAATCAAAGTTCTTAATCACTTCAATATAATTGTCACTTCTATACGACTCCATCTCAAGTTCCCTCCGATCCCAAGTAAGTCACAGTCTCACTGATTTTAGCCACCCTAGAGAGTGTTTCGCTTTACGTATCGCCTTTTAAGCTGGGCACAACTCGACTCGAACTTTGGAACAACCAATCGCACTTGTGGCTACTCTGAAAGTGAAAAATCAAACCGATTCTGTGAAGTTTATTTATCAGAATAGATGGTTTTAGATAAACCTTTTCAATTTATATCGATTAGAAACACACATTAATAAAACTGAAATATTTCATTAATAGTCTCCACCTCGACAACTTAATCAGTCTAGTCACATTTTACTGAGCTTGAATAATCACAATGTTTTACTTGAACACTAGAACTTTTATTTATTCAAACACCGATATTGTTCATATTGAATAATAGATTAACTGGAGATATACCGTGAAATTGATTAAATCTACACTATTGTCGTCTTGTTTAGTCGCGGCAACTTTTAACGTTTCTGCCAACACGACGATTAATGGTGCAGGTGCGACCTTCCCTCATCCAATCTATGCAAAGTGGGCTGAGCAATACCAGCAAGCGACTGGTGTGCAAATCAACTACCAAGCAATTGGTTCAGGCGGTGGCATTCGTCAAATCACAGCTAAAACCGTTGATTTCGGCGCAACAGATGCACCATTAACCATTGATGAACTCAACAAAGAAGAGATGATTCAATTCCCAATGGTGATGGGCGCAATCGTACCCGTTGTAAACATCCCTGGCATCAAAGCAGGTGAAATGAAACTGACAGGTGAACTGCTTGCAGACATCTATCTAGGCAAAATTAAAAATTGGAACAATGAAGACATTGCCTCGCTAAACAGCGATCTAACGATTCCTTCTCAACCGATTTACGTTGTCCACCGCTCAGATGGGTCTGGCACCACATTCAACTTTACTGAGTACCTTGCTCAAGTAAGTAAAGATTGGGCAGACCAAGTCGGTGTTGGTAAAGACATCACTTGGCCACGTGAAGCCACAACTATTGGCGGTAATGGTAACGCCGGAGTCGCTAATTTCGTTAGCCGAACCCGTGGAGCAATTGGCTACGTGGAATACGCTTTCGCGAAACAAAACGACTTAGTTCACACGCAAATGGACAGTGCGGAAGGTAAGTTCTTGCAGCCAACGATGGATAGCTTCCAATCTGCAGCAGCAAATGGTGACTGGGCGAGCGCACCTGGCTACCACTTACTTTTGAACAACCAGCCAGGTGCTAACTCTTGGCCGATGACCGCTGCAACTTTTATCTTGATGCATAAAGATCAAAAAGACTCAGCAAAAGCCCAAGAGATCATCAAGTTCTTTAACTGGAGCTATGAAAACGGCGCTTCAGCAGCGGAAGAGCTAGATTACATTCCGATGCCGAAAGCCGTCACTCAGATGGTGAACGACACTTGGTCACAAGAACTCACTACCAATGGAAAAACCTTTCTTAATTAATCGATGATTTGATTCGTTGAACCTTAACATCACCTTTAATTAAGAGCCTATACTGCCAGTTGTGACTCTCTAGCACGGGCTAACACCTACGCGATTGGGTCGCCTCTGGCAGTATTTATAACGCATATGAATACGACAATGACGACAAAGAGACTGGATGGAGATTCGATTTTTGAAAAATTGAGTTTTACTTCATCAATTCTTATTTTTATCGCTTTAACAGGCATCATTCTTTCTTTGATTGATGGTGGCTGGCAAGCATTCTCAGAATTTGGTCCTGGTTTTGTTTTTAACAATGTTTGGGATCCAATTAATAGTAATTTCGGTGCTGCATCAGCAATCTATGGCACATTAGTAACCTCATTCATCGCAATTTGTATCGCCGTGCCGATCGCATTGGGTACCGCTATTTTCCTTGCAGAATTAGCACCTAAATGGATCAGCCCCCCAGTAAGTAAAGCCATTGAACTGCTCGCTGCTATTCCAAGTATTATTTACGGCATGTGGGGCTTATTTGTATTTGCGCCATGGTTCTCAGAAGGATTCCAAATGTGGGCTCTCACTTACCTGGCCGACATTCCGCTAATTGGTGTTTGGTTCAGTGGGCCGCCAATCGGTATTGGCTTACTAACCGCAGGCATTATTTTATCTTTTATGATCTTACCGATCATGACGGCACTCACTCGAGATGCTCTGCGTTCAATCCCAGATGTATTACGTGAAGCGGCTTATGGTGTAGGTGCGACACCATTCGAAGTGATCACTAAAGTCCTGTTACCTAAAGTAAAAAGTGCCGTTGCAAGTGCTGGGATTTTAGGATTAGGTCGCGCTTTAGGTGAAACGATGGCCGTCGCTTTTGTAATTGGCGGTGCCAACCGCATCGAAACATCACTCTTTATGCCAGCAAGCTCTATTTCTTCGACCATAGCGCAACAATTCAATGAAGCGACGAATGAAGTGCATATTTCATCACTCATTGCGCTAGGGCTTGTTTTATTTGCGATTACTTTTTTGGTCATGGGAACAGCACGCTACCTACTGAAGCGAGGTGAATCATGAACATCAGAAAATTCAAAAACGCACTATTTTTTGCCTTTTGTATTGCCGCAACGGCATGTGGCCTAATCGTCTTATCAAGCATCCTTTACACGTTAATTGGTGAGGGGCTAAAAGGACTGAAATGGAGCCTATTTACCGAACTGACACCAGCACCGGGAAGTGAAGGTGGCCTCAAAAATGCCATCTATGGAAGCCTTTTACTTACAGGGATGGGAATCGCGATTGCTGCTCCACTCGGTGTACTCGCGGGCACTTGGTTATCTGAAGCTCCAAAAGAAAATAAAACGGCCGAAACACTACGATTTTTAAATGGGATGCTAGTTAGCGCACCATCGATTTTAGTGGGGTTATTTGTCTACGCGGTCGTTGTCGTACCTATGGGATCTTACTCTGCATGGGCGGGAGCGATTGCATTGGCAATTCTTGCATTGCCAGTCATCATTTCATCAACAGAAGAAATGCTTCGACTTGTCCCGCCCACATTAAAAGAAGCGGGAAGTGGTTTAGGTGCACCAAAATGGCGAGTGATCACTAAGCTCAGCTACCGAGCTGCGGGACCAGGGATCATCACCGCAATTTTGCTCTCTGTCGCACGTATTTCAGGAGAAACCGCTCCGCTGCTCTTTACAGCATTGAATAGCAGTTTCATGACGACCAACATGAGTGCACCAATGGCTAACCTGCCTGTCACCATCTACCAATATGCGATGAGCCCATACTCATCCTGGCAGGAGTTAGCTTGGGCCGGAGCTCTATTAATTACTTCCTTTATTCTATTTGTAAACGTACTAGCGACAAGCTTGCCAAAATATCTGAAAGCGAGAAAAGCATCATGAACGCAATGACTGATTCATTAATGAACGACACGCCTTTTTCTAAAGGCTATGAGCCTGCTTCAAACAGTGCGGCAAACGACCAAGCCATGCATTGTCGCATGCAAATAGAAGACCTTAGCTTCTTCTATAACAAAAGCTTACCAGCTTCACTTAAGAACATCACAATGCCGATTTACAATAATAAAGTAACAGCATTGATAGGTCCTTCAGGGTGCGGTAAATCCACTCTTCTTAGAACGATGAACCGTATCTACGATTTGTATCGAACTCAGTATGCCGAAGGTGACATTTTACTTGATGACGAGAGTATCTTGGGCTCGATAGACTTAAATGAACTGCGTTCAAAAGTTGGTATGGTATTTCAAAAGCCGACTCCTTTTCCTATGTCGATATACGAAAACATGGCCTTTGGCCTAAAGCTAAAAGGGGGGCTGACTAAGCAAGACATCGATACACAAATCGAGAAAGCACTTAAAAGAGCCCATTTATGGGAAGAAGTGAAAGATAAAATGCACGCTGATGCCATGGGGCTTTCTGGAGGTCAGCAGCAACGATTGTGTATCGCACGAACCATTGCGTTACAGCCTGAGGTCATTCTAATGGATGAACCTACTTCAGCGCTCGATCCAATCGCGACCGCTGCAATTGAAGAGCTAATTACAGAACTGCGTGAGAAATACACAATCGTGATTGTTACCCATAATATGCAACAAGCCATGAGAATATCTGATCACACTGGGTTTATGTATTTGGGTGAGTTGATCGAGTTTGGTGAAACGCAGCAAATCTTCAATGCACCTAAAAATGACCGAACTAAGCGTTACATCTCGGGTGATTTTGGTTAACAACTGCCTCGTTGGGCTGTCTCCAAGTTGAGATAAAAACAAACTTTCTAAAAGCGTAAGTTCCACTCCAATGGATCTGCGCTTTTTTTATAGCGAATTAGATTAGACGATACATACCGTCGACTTGCCTTCACTCTATCAAACGAAACCGGATTAGAGCGCGTTTCAAACAGAGATAGCATTACACAAGCAAAAAACGAATAACTCGCTAAGCTTATATATTTAAACGGAGAATATATTTTTGAACTAAGGAACAAACGTTCTATAAGGAAAGAGTAGATTTTCACCACAAGTCAAAATCACGAAACATAATATGCTGACGTACGGGCAAGTATTCAAGGGGTAACAGTCAGATTATTTGATAACACTGAACTTAATCACACATGTGTAAATCTACACTTGGTTAAAATACAGCGAGTTTGCTACGTTTAAATGACACAGTCATTGGAAAGGTATGATTATATGAAAGTAAACGTTCAAACACATCACGTATCAATTAACGACGACTCACGTAAAGAAATCGAAAGCAAGTTTGAGAAGATATCATCCCACTTTCCACAATTAATCAGCTGCGACATCATCATTACAAAAGAACACGGCCAACACGAAGTAGAAATTTTTACTAACTACGAAGGCGTGCGTGTTTCTGCGAAATCGACGAACGATATTATGTACCCAGCGATCTCCTCAGCTCTGAAAAAACTAGAAGCAGGATTACGAAACCGTAAAGGGCAACTGAAGTCTGATCTTCATGAGAAGCCAACGAGCACAAAACCTGAAATCGCTTCAGACATCATCCAAGAGATGAAACTTGTATAACCTCGATTAATCAAATTTTTGAAGCCAGCAGCAATGCTGGCTTTTTCATCTCTGGTATTCTCAAACTTTGACTGTACGATAAACACAGATACGCTTTTAATTATGAGCAAATGGACATTGAGAAGGTCACTATGAAAAAAATTTCAGTCGTCATGTTATTAGCTCTATCTCTTACAGCCTGCGCAGAAGTTGGCAGTGAAAGGTGGTGTGAAAACATGAAAGATAAACCTAAAGGCGATTGGACAGCGAATCAAGCTGCCGACTTTGCTAAGCATTGTATTTTCTAACTCGACTTATTTTACTAAACCAAGCTCGCGCTTGGTTTAGTTTTCTCTACAGTTCACTGATTTTCCCTGCATTCTCCCATTTTCATCGTTCCGCTACCTAATCGCCATCTCAGTTGTAAGATTGTCAATGAGCCACTCTTTACCTAAACTTTTAAATTAAGGTACATAAGTTGTTCACGGGGGACTCCCAATTTGAAATTTTGCTCTCTCGAAGCCGATGCCTCAGCTAAGCAGGACAAACACGCCTATTTCCCATTGGCATTTTTTGACGAGCTCTCCCAAGCCGAATCTTTAGAGGACATTCTTCACAGTACCTCCTATTGGATTAAAGAGATCTTCCACTCCGACCGAGTCAGTGGGGCGTTGCAACAAGACCCCAACTTCTTATCTTTATTCGCATTAACTGGTAACCAAGCCATCCCATTGGATCGCGCCATCCCTATTGAAAACACTATGGTTGGTAGCGTATTTAGCAACGAGCAGCTAGCAATTTGCAATGACACAACGGAAGAAGCCCTTCTCGATTGCCAATGGTTAGCTGAAGGCGGATTGTTGTCATGCATGGATGCCCCGCTTATCAGTGAAGGTCGTTGTTATGGCACTATCAACATTGGCCACCACGACAAGTATCATTTCAACGAACAAGATGCCCGCGTTCTAACGAGTTTAGTCAGTTGGATCGCATCTCAGATTCGAGTACAAAAGAAAATGGTTAAGATGGAGAACCTGGCCAATATCGACACGCTCACAGGGATCCTTAACCGACGTGCGTTTATTGAAGCGACTAAACTCATCAACAATAAACCTCGCGCCTTCGATAAAAACCACGTGCTGCTGATCATCGATATCGATAACTTTAAATCACTCAACGATGAATACGGCCACTTAGGTGGCGACGAAGTGTTAGTTACCATGGCACGGCAGATTCAAAGCATTAAACGCAATAGCGATTTATTTGCCAGAATCGGCGGAGAAGAGTTTGTATTGTTACTGAGTAATATTAACGAGAAAGAGGCATTGGACCTTGCCGAAAAATACCGTTATTCGATTGAGAAAATGTCGGTATTTTTTAACCGAAAACACCTTAATATTACCGTGAGTATCGGACTTTCTAGCCCTAAAAATGCCGACGCAAACTTTAGGGCGGTGATTGCTCGTGCAGACACCGCTTTATATAAAGCCAAGCAAATGGGACGTAACCAAGTACTTTGCTGGAGTGAGCAGCTAGAAAACAACCAAATGTGATCGTTCTTACATTGAGCGAGCCTGCGTAGGGTCGTGGTCTTATTCCATTAGAGGTTCGAAGTTTTCAATTCAGGCTTTAAGATTTCTAACCACTTCAAATACGCATACGCCGATAAATGCAAATCATCACAACTATACTCGTCTAGCAGTTTGCTCTGTGGGGCGAGTACTTGGTTTACATTTAAAAACCTAAGCTGATGGGTTTGGCAGTAATCGAACAATTTTTGGTTCAGCTCCGTCACTTGGCTAGTTAAGCTCTCCAACCTTTCACCGCCATATAACGTTGATTGAACCAGCACGTCGACTCCTTTTTCACGCCATACATTAAGCATCTGTTGGTAGTTTTTAAAAACTTCATTAACGCTGTACCCTTGAGCTAAGTCGTTAATACCCGCCATCACACACACCAGCTTAGGCTTAACCAATAAAGTAGTATCAATACGGCGTAACATGCCCGCAGTGGTGTCTCCGGCAATGCCACGATTGACTAATGAGTAGTCACGCAGCGCATCGACCCAAGGCCCCCACTCGGTGATTGAATCGCCAAACATCACCAAATTAGCTTGTGGGGCATAATGCCTGTGACCATCGGTTGCCAAAATATAGCGGCTCATACTGTGCCCACGCTGTTCAAATTCCAACTTATCTTTCAAACGCTGAATAGACTCAGAATCTCCGCCTGAGAAATTCGAATCTTCTAGTAAGCGTTCTATTTGTGTTTTAAACGAGCTCAATCGCGTATCTAAGCCATGCTCTTTCTTAATCTCGTTTAGCGCATCCATCAAGGTATACAAAGAGATAGAATCTCCAACTTCTTGATACAAGGTATATAAGTCAAGAATAGGCGCTTTACGAAGTGCATCCAATAGCGTGTTTTTATCCATAATCGTTTGAACTCAAATTTAAACAGTACACTCATACTAAAAGATAAGTCAGGTGAATGCTGCTGCAACATCGCCCTTTCGAGTAAATTTTTCAGCTTTCGTCAGAATCTATTTCCGAAACAGACTTTATTCATCACAAAACCCTTATTTTTCTTCTACCTAGAGTAATTATTCGTGTTTTTTTTCCTTTTATTTGGATATATTTTAGATAACGCCCCCTGAAATAGATACGTTATGAAACAAACAAGTAAAAGAAGAGAAAACATTCTCAGCCAGTTGAAAGAGAATGGCAGCGTTTCGGTTATTGAGCTTTCTCAAGAGTTTGATGTGAGCACAGTGACAATCCGTAACGACTTAGCCTATCTAGAAAAGAAAGGTTTACTTATGCGTTCCCACGGGGGAGCAATTAGCGTCCAAGATATCGTTCCTGAAACAACCATCGAGGTTAAAACCTCACTCAACACAGGCCTCAAAGCGAGCATTGCTCAAGTGGCGGCTGATATGGTCAAAGATGGCGATAACATCATTCTAGATTCAGGAACGACCACCGAAAAAATCGCGCAGTTGCTAGGAAAGAAGAAAGGTGTCGTAGCCATGACTAACGGCTTAAACATCGCGCAGAGCCTTTCACAATATAGTGACGTTGAAGTCATGATTACTGGCGGTAGCTTAAGACGCAAAAGCCAATCTTTTTACGGGACACAAGCTGAAGATAACTTGCGTTCATTTAACTTCAGTAAGCTATTTCTTGGGGTAGATGGCTTCCATATTGATAGTGGCATCACGACTCATAACGAAAATGAAGCTCGACTGAACAGAATGATGTGTGAAGTCGCCAATGAAGTGATTGTGGTTACGGACTCAAGCAAATTCGGTAAGCTTAGCCTGCACAAAATCATCCCATCAGAAAAGATAAACACCCTGATTACTGATAATAAGATACCGAAAGAATACAAGCTGGCTTTGATGGCAAAAGGCATCAATGTCATCACGGTCTAAGTAAGCATTTCAACCGCTTAATGTTTTAGACCCATCAAGCAGTATGAACATTAAAAAAGCCCCGCAAAGTGATTCACCTGCGGGGCTTTTTAGTTATTCCTTTATAGGCAAGTAGACACTCACGCTAATGTTTTATCTTACCTATATTGAGCCTGTGCTGACATTACAGTGTGACATCAACGACTTTCTTTTCTAGTCGCGATTGTTCGGCTGCAAATACCGTAAGGTGTGTTTCTAGCGTTTCTTTTGGCCCCGACAGCACTTTCGTTGGGTCATTATTCGCAACGGCCGCGACAAACTGCTGCATCATGTAATAATCACCGCCACCATGGCCTGTCATTGCTGTGTCTGATTCTACGGCGTTAACATCATAGACCGTCTCTTGATCCGTTCGGAAATCACGTACCTTGATAAGGTTACCGTCACCTTCTACTTGACCATGGGTGCCAAATATACCAGTTTTACGATCTGCATATTCTGTAAAAGCAGTCATGGTAAATGACGCTGATTTCCCTTGCTCAAATTGAAAGTTCACCACTTGGTGGTCAACAACATCATTGTCACAGAGGTAAACACATTTCCCGTAAGGGCCTGTTTCTAAAGCCTCTTGTAAAACCTCTTCACCCTGTAGCGGAGTGACAATTTTCTTGAAGTAGTCACCTCCGTATCCCTGTTCTAAATACGCTTTCTTAGCAGAATATGGACAAGTACTTTCTACTGAACAGTCAAAGCAATTTTGCCCTGCACCTTGTGGGTGGTTCTCTTTTTTAAAGTGATATAAACCACCAAAAGAATGAACCGATTCCACAGGTGTATCCATGATGAAACGAATCCAATCTAAGTCGTGACAGGCTTTAGCAAGCAACATAAAAGTCGACTCTTCTTGATTTCGCCAATTACCTCGGACAAAAGAGTGCGCTTGATGCCACCAGCCAACAGGTTCTAGGTGTTGCATTGTCACGACTTCGCCAATCACACCACTGTTTAATATTTCCTTCAGCTTTGTGGTGTAACGTGTATAACGTAACACGTGGCAAACGCCGAATATGATGTCGTTTTCTTGTGCGGCATGAACAATTTTCCGGCACTCTTCCGCACTTGGCGACATCGGCTTTTCCAGCAACATATGGTACTTCTGCTGAGCAAATACGATTGCTGGCTCGGTATGCATATTGTCTTGCGTGCAAATTAATATCGCGTCTGCAATCTTTCCTTTTTCTGCGACTTGTTCCCAGCTCTCGAATAACATTTCAGAAGGAATATCATGCTGTTGCGCCATGGATTCACGGTACGCTGCTCTCGGCTCCGCCACTGCGACCACTTTCATTTCATCGGGGTGCTCTAGTGCGTATTTCGCGTAAAGCTCTCCACGAGCACCACCACCGATCACAACCACGCTTATTGGCTGACTATTCATTGCTCACCTCACTATTATTATCAATATTCCCTTCTTGATATCGAGACAAAAAGAAAGACAACAAAAGATTACGAAAGAACAAGCAACAAAATCAACTATGGATATAAATAGTTGTGATACAGCACAGTTATTAATCACAAGCACGGTAGTGATAAGAAATAAATCTAATAAATACATATATATAAATCAACACATCAAACCATAAAGTGTATTTATCATTTTATTAACAAAAGTGAGTATTAAGACCGCTATCACACCTTTATCTTTTTCAGTGTGATAAAAAGTAAATGAAAGAAAACGAAAACAAAAGAAATGTACATCTACATCAAAAGGGATCTGATATGAGCAATAATAAATTATTAACGCAAACGTTGTTATGTTCTTCCATGGCAATGGCAACTGGAGCATTTGCGGCTGATAAAGTTGAAATCCGCTACGGTATTTGGGACAGAAACCAACTACCAGCAGTAGAGAAAATTGTTGAACGTTTCGAAAAACAAAACCCAGATATAGATGTAGAGATAGAACTAACCCCTTACAAACAGTACTTCGTAAAACTCAATGCAGCGGCAAGCGGTGGAGTAACACCGGATGTATTTTGGATGAACATGCCAAATTTCAGCGTTTACACTAAGCACGGTTTGTTAGCACCAATCGATGAATACCTGCAATCTTCTGACACCAAGCTTGATGATTTCGTCAACAGCTCCGTTCAAGCTTACAACTCTGCAGGAAAACAATATGGTATCCCTCGTGATATCGACTCAATTGCGGTTTGGTACAACAAAGAGCTTTTCGATAAGGCGGGTATCAGTTACCCAACCAATGATTGGACTTGGTCAGACATGGAAAGCAAAGCGACCGCTATCCAAAAAGCGACCGATGATTCTGTTTACCCAATCATGATGAACTTAACAGACGGTCAAGAAACCTACTTCAACATCATCTTACAAGCCGGTGGCGATATTGTTAGCCCAGACAAGAAATCAACGGGTGTTGCCGACGATCGCTCCATTGCTGCCTATAAGAAAGTTCAAGACCTGATGAAGAAAGAACTGCTTCCAAGCGCTCAGCAAATCAGTGAACTTAGCATGAGTGAAGTTTTCCAATCAGGCCGTGCGGCAATCGCTTATTCAGGTTCATGGAACTCACTTCCTTTCTCAAGCAACCCTGAAATCAACGACCATATTGGAGTGGTGACTATGCCAAAAATTGAGCGTAGCGCAGGCGTGTCACACAGTATTGCTTATGTCATGGCAGAAAAAACACCGAATAAAGAGCAAGCATGGCGCTTCATGGAGTTTCTAAGCAGTGATGAGGCTCAATCTATCCTTGCTCATTCACGTACCGTAATCCCAGCAAAAACCACCGTGAGCAACGAGTGGGTTGAATCATTCGACACAGTAGACGTATCTGCCTACACGCAAGCACTGAAAAGCGCGCACCAATACCCTACGGCAGCGAATACCGCTAAGTGGCACTCTATTCTTAATGACGGGTTGAAAAAAGTTTGGTTGGGTTCAGAGCCTGAGCAAGTGATGCCTAAAGTCTCTAAGCGTATCGATAGAGTTCTAAAGAAAGGCTAATCCGATAATGGGAGGCAACCAGCCTCCCTTTCACGGTTAACTGGTATTGCATAACAAAAAGGATTTACCATGCTGTCGAGCACCCAACCAGCACTGAGCCAATTAGAAAAAGACTCCCGCTTCTGGGGAGTTGTCATGATTTCACCGCTGGTGATCGGCATGGCGATTTTCTTTTTCTTCCCCTTTTTCCAAAACATCTTTTATAGCTTTACTGATCTAGGTGAGTTCGAAGTTTGGAATACGATCAGCACCGAAAACTATCAATACCTCAAGGAAGATGGGGAGTTTTTTGGCGCACTCATCAATACGCTTTTCTATGTTGTCGTGTGCGTGCCAATCATCGTATTGCTATCACTGCTTCTTGCCATTGGCATCAACCAAAAGATCTCTGGTCTCAGCACATTCCGCACCTTGTTATTTTTGCCTGCTGTCACTATGCCTGCGGCGGTCGCAATGGTTTGGAAATGGTTGTACAACAGTGACTTTGGGTTGCTTAACCAATTTTTGTTAGGCATCGGCCTAGAACCTGTTGCTTGGTTATCTGATCCGGAAATGGTTCGAGTAAGCTCCGCTATCGTAGTTATTTGGTCTTCTGTCGCGTTGAAAATGATCATTCTCCTTGCTGGGCTACAAGGCATTCCAGGGCAACTTTATGAGGCTGCGGCCATAGATTGTGCAGGCCCAATACGCCGATTTTTCTCTATCACCTTACCTATGATGATCCCTACTTTGTTTTTTGTATCCATCATTGCTTTTATCGAGATATTGCAGACATTCGATGTGATTTACCTTCTTTTCGGTGAAGGTTCGATGGTAGAAGAACAAACAATGACCATTGTTTACCTGTTTTATAAGTACGCCTTTGTGTACCAAGAGAAAGGTTATGCATCTGCTATTGCCGTTGCCCTATTCCTCATCACTATGGCGATTACATTAATACAGATTTGGCTTGGCAAGCGCCTAAACCACTAAGGAGAGCGTAATGACATCTGCTTCTGCAACACTCAAAACAGAATCTAAACACAAGCCAAGCAAGTTTACGTTTTCATTCGAAAAAGCGTTGGTTTACTTTTTCATGGTGCTCGCCACCATCGCTACTATCACACCATTTATTTGGATGATTCTGACCTCGGTGAAAACGCAAAGTGAAGCGCTTAGCGTGCCGCCCAAGGTCATGCCGGATGAATGGCAGCTCTCGGCTTACGCGAAAATCATTGAAGAGCTACCTTTCATTCAGTTCTATGTGAACTCGATTTTAGTCACTTTCGCAATGGTGCTTCTACAAACACTTATCGCGGCAATGGCGGCATATGGATTCGCACGGCTTAAATTTCCAGGCCGTGATGCCATCTTCATGATTTGTGTATCGATTTTAATGGTACCAGGGCAAATATTTCTCATTCCTCAGTTTTTGATCATTCAAGAGATGGGGCTACTCAACACACTGACAGGCCTAGTGTTACCGGGGCTATTCAGTATTTACGGCGCTTTTTTGCTTAGACAGTTTTTCGTAAGTGTACCGAAAGAGATAGAGGAAGCCGCGATCGTGGATGGCCTCAACCATTTTCAAATCTTTTACAAAATCATGTTGCCGCTGATAAAACCAGGCCTTATCGCTTGTGTGATCATCAATGGTTTATGGAGCTGGAACAACCTAATGTGGCCACTCATCGTCAACACATCATTTGACAAAATGACGCTACCTGTCGGATTAGCTTCGCTATCAAGCCGAGCTGGCGTTGAATACCCAATGCTAATGGCTGGCGCACTCATGGCCATTATCCCAATGCTATTCCTTTACATCTTATTTCAAAAACACTTCATCGAAGGTGTTGCTAGCGCTGGCGTTAAGGGCTAACTCGCGCTTTAAATTAATTCAAGGAGACCCACATGGCTGGTGTAAAACTAAAGCAAATTGAAAAGCAGTACCCGAATGGATTTAAAGCCGTACATGGTATCGATCTAGACATCAAAGATGGCGAGTTCATGGTTTTTGTCGGGCCGTCAGGTTGCGCGAAATCCACGACGTTACGAATGATAGCAGGGCTAGAAAGCAACACAGGTGGAGAGATTTGGATAGGTAACCAGTGCGTAAACGGCAAGTTGCCGAAAGATCGTGGCATTTCGATGGTATTCCAAAACTATGCGCTTTACCCACATATGAATACTTATCAAAACATGGCCTTTGGCCTTAAGAATGCTGGGTTCCCTAAAGATGAAATCCACGAACGAGTAATGGATGCCGCTCAAAAATTAGAAATCGTCGACTTGTTAGATCGCAAGCCAAAAGAAATGTCTGGTGGGCAATGCCAACGCGTCGCGGTTGGCCGAGCAATCGTCCGTAAACCAGATGTATTCCTGTTCGACGAGCCACTCTCTAACCTTGACGCTAAGCTTCGTGTCACGATGCGGGTCAGCTTAATGCAGCTTCACCGCCAGCTTAAAGATGAAGGCGTGAGTTCCACCATGATTTACGTTACCCACGACCAAGTTGAAGCCATGACCATGGGCGACCGCATCTGTGTTTTGAACCAAGGTCAGGTGATGCAAGTGGATACGCCAATCAACCTATATCACTACCCAGCGAATAAGTTTGTGGCAGGTTTCATCGGTAGCCCGTCCATGAATATTATCAGTGCAAACTACCACCCAGATTCAGCAAGCATTGACCTTGATGTTGGCCAGCAAATGGCGATTCCAGCCTCAGTCCGTTCATTAATGAAGTTTTATGACCAAGACAAAGTGTGGTTCGGGCTACGTTCAGAGCACATAAAAGTCGAGCATCAAAGCACCGATGAAAATATCGGCGCAGCTATCGTCAATGTAGAGCGAATGGGGAATGAAGATTTGCTGCACTGTAAAGTGAATCAGCATATGTTCGTGGTTAGAACGGCGTCTAACCCTAGCTGGCTACCAAGCATTGGAGAACAGGTATATTTGAACTTCGATTTGAGCGAAGCGCATCTATTTGACCACCGAACGGAAGAAGCTTTAATCGTAAGACAGCGCGTAACCGACTCGGCAACGACCAACGAGGTCCATCAAATTGAGCCACAGTCAAAAGCCAGCTAACTTCTAATAAGTAACGCTACATAGCGTATGAAAAAGGCTTCCTCGGAAGCCTTTTTAGTTGGTTCAAAGTCCTCATCTTCTATCTTCTATCTTCTATCTTCTATCTTCTATCTTCTATCTTCTATCTTCTATCTTCTATGCAGTATTGCTCCAGCCATGCACTCCGCTTAATACGAGCCTGCGACATACTCTTTCTCCCGTCTAAATCGTTTCAGGGTCACGTAGCACTTATTGTCGGTAATGTTCACATAGCTTCACCGCTTCCTAACCTCAGAGTAAAGTGCCAAGGCATGCGCTTGATACAGACGCAGAATGGAGCTTTCTTATATGCTTAACCATCTGATGTTTATCGGAGTTAGCCAGAAGATAATAGATAATTAAGGAACAAAAAAAGCGGCCCAAAGGCCGCCAAAGAGAAGAACTAAAGAGTTGAAGATTGTAGTCGGTTTATAACTTACCCTCACTCCCACATAAGCGTATTTTTTCTGCGACAACTTGTTTCATTGCGACTTTCCCCGGCACTATGTATTTACGAGGATCATTAGCAGTCGGGTTTTCGATTAGATAACGCTTCACGGCATCGGCAAACGCGATTTTAAGCTCAGTCGCGATATTCACTTTGCACACTCCGGTTTCTATGCAGCGACGAACAGATTCATCAGGAACACCCGAAGCACCGTGCAATACCAAAGGAATATCTACTTGGCCTCTGATTTTGTCTAACCTTGCAAAGTCTAGCCTTGGCTCGCTTTTGTATAAGCCATGTGCGGTTCCAATCGCAACCGCTAGCGAGTCAACACCAGTACGACGCACAAACTCTGCCGCAGAACTAGGGTCAGTCATGTAAGCATCAGCGGAATCCACGATCAAATCGTCTTCCTGCCCGCCTAAACGACCGAGTTCAGCTTCGACACTTACGTCATAGCGGTTACAGTAATTGACGACATTTCTCACGATATCGATATTGCTATCAAAGGCATAGTGGGAGCCGTCAATCATGACTGAGCGGATGCCGTGCTCGACCTTATTCTGAATATCTTGAAAGTCTTCATGATGATCTAAGTGCATTACCAGTGGGATATCGTGCTTTTTCGCCGCTTCATTACATATCGCGACCATATAATCGGTACCAGCGTAATCGTAAGTGCCAGGAGTGCCCGCTAGAATCACTGGCGACCCCATTTCTGACGCTGTCTCTACGATGACTTGAACCGTTTCCAAGTTATGCATATTAAATGCAGGAACCGCATAACCCTCTTTTTGCGCGCGCTTTAACATTTCACGTGAAGAAATTAAGTACATAAGCCCTCCAGGCTTAATCAGTGAGGCGTTCTCTTAGCCCCATAGTGAGACTAAAAGTTATGAATTTTTACGCCTTGAACCACTCGATTCACCTCACCGCTTGGACAAGGATTATCTGGGGTTAAGCCAAGCGCAAGAGACTTCTCAAAAGCCAACATTTGTGCGAATAAAATGTATGGGAACGTCAGCCATACGTCTTCTAGGTCGCAGTTAAGGTTGAGCTGATTTGAACACGCTTCTAAATCGCTTTGAGTGCCTGATAACACCACAATTTCTTGGGCAATGCCGTCACTCTTCAATTCATTGAGTAGATCGTTATCGTAACGACGGGTATAAACGTTCGACGACAACATTTGAACCACAACGGTTTGCGGATCGACAATGAATTTAGGCCCGTGGCGGAAACCTAAAGACGAATCAAATGCCGTCATGATCTGGCCAGCGCTTAGCTCAAGCGACTTTAGCGCCGCTTCCTGCGCCAATCCACTCAGGCCCCCACTTCCCAAAAACACCAGTCGCTGGTAATCCGTCGCCGCCAGCTTTTTAGACGTACCCTGCCAGTTTACGAGAGCCTGTTCACTGATCTCACTAATGGTCGACACCACACCATCCAGCTCATCTAAAGGGATTTGCCCAACGGTTGCCAATGCAGAAAGCGTCATACAACTAAAACTTGAAGTCATAGCGAAGCTAAGATCATTTGAACCTTCAGGCATCAGTAAGCAATAGGCATTGCTCTGCACTTCAGCTTGCTTTGCCAATTGTCCGTCTGGATTACAGGTCAAAAATAGGTGGTAACATTGATTCACCACTTGATTCGCTAATTCAACAGCCGCAACGCTCTCTGGGCTATTACCTGAGCGAGCAAATGAAACAACTAAAGTAGGCACATCTGGGTCGAAATATTGATAAGGGTTCGACACCAATTCAGTACTTGCGATTGCATCAACTTGAGCATCACAATGCGTGTTTAACCAAGGGCTAATCGCTTTACCCGCAAACGCTGAAGTGCCAGCACCGGTTAAGATCACGCGGATATTGTGTTGCGCTAAAATAGGTTCCAAGAATCTATTGAGTTCATCGGAATGTTGCTTAATCAGCTGAGCAGTTTGCTGCCAGAAGCGCGGCTGCTGAGAGATTTCCTTGGCGGTATGAATTGCATTTTTACTTTCTAACCAAGCTTCTTCGTATCCTAAATAACTTCGCATAACACTTCCTCTTTCAATGACCCAACACACGCTTGGCTGTAGGTTTCTGTAACTTCCATGATTTTATGTATGACGAGAGCTTTAGGGTTGAGATCGATCTCTCCCCTCACCACGGCTTGTAACTGCGCAGGCAAATACTGGCTCAGCAACGTTAGTGGTGGTGGATTTTGCGTAAGATTCTCGAACAACACATTGAGAGATTTTTGAACTTCCGGATGTGGCCAGTAGTAACGGATACGATCACTAAAACTGTAAGTGCAATCTAAAATCTGCTGATGCCCGGCAGCTTGATAGTAATTAGCCCAATACTCTGGTTTTTCTCGCATCACTTGTTCAACAGTGCTTCGTAGGTGCGAGGCTTGCTGAACACCGATCCATTCTTGTTCTAGCTTATCGAGAGCAAACAGAGCTTCTCTCAAGGCAAATGTTAACGCGGGGCCGACTTTTAAAATGGCGAAATGATCTTTGACTAAAGCTTTGTAAGCGGAAGCTGGCTGATAGTCGGTAGAGTGCGCTTCAAACAACATTGTGGGTTGAGTATCAATAAAGCGGCTGAGTTGCTGTGATTTATCTTGCTGATAATGAATCACTTTATGATGGTCAAATTCCACACCAGGTTGAACGACCAACCCAATCACTCGTGGCCACACATGGCTCAATCCAAAGTCATCAAAAGCACTAAAGTGTTCTTCAATGGTTTGTCGAGCCGATGACTCTGTCGTGACTTCCAATTCATCCAGTGATTCTTGCGCCCCGCCAGGCACTGGGACCTCGGTTCCGACAACATAAACTGGCGCTTCGCCACCGACGCTTTTCCATGTCTGCTCAGCTATCGCGCACAAACGTGCCGCTCTTTCAGCTACAACAGAATCGGTAAGTGGGACAGAATCTCCTAAACAAGACATTGAGCAGTCTAGATGAATCTTTCGAAAGCCAGCTTCGATATAGCTTTGGATAAGCTTTTCAGATCTATCCATCGCTTCTTCTGCGGGCAAGCTTTGCCAACAGTTTGGCCCTAAGTGATCGCCACCAAAGACAATACGATGGTAGGGAAACGAAACTTCATCCGCTATTTCACGAACCAATTGAGTAAAATCATTCGGTTGCATTCCCGTATAGCCACCGTATTGATTGACTTGATTCGACGTCGCTTCAATTAATACGATACTGTCATCTTTGAGCCCTTGCCTGAGCGCGGCTTCAATGACGAGTGGGTGAGCAGAACAAACGGAGTACACGCCTACATCCTCACCTTCTTTGTGCCTCTTAACTAACTCGAGCAATAACTCCATCTACTTCCCCTTTCGGCTCAATAGCCGTGATGACTTTCATTTTCTTTTCTTTAATCTATACAAACAAAACGAAAGAAACCGATATTTAGATCACAATAAAAAGAAAACGAAAGACACAAAAAAGCCCGCTATAGATTAAAACGGGCTTTTGAAAGAGTAGATTTAGGGGAAATTCGTTCAGCTAGCCAACATTGCGGCTCCTCGGACTCCGCTAGAATCACCAAACTTAGGGGGAACAATATCGGGCATGATCACCGCACTCAATAAATGTTCAGATAGGCATTCTTTCACTTGGGTATAAAGTTCAGGGACCTTACTTAGGCCGCCACCAATCACTATCACATCTGGATCATAGGTATGGATAACATTCGCAAGGGAGCAGGCCAGTATATCGATGAAGGCAGAAAAGGCCTGCTTGGCAATATCGTCACCGCCTCGCATTCTATCAATGACCTCTTTGGTTGATACATCTTCACCATCAAAGAAGCGATGCAAAAAAGCCAAACCCCGCCCTGAGATATAACGCTCAATACACCCTTTGTGACCACAGCCACAATCACGAATAGGCAAACCATACTTCTCAACAAACATAGCCGGTAATGGAGAATGCCCCCATTCTCCAGCAATGCCATTTCTTCCTTTAACTAATTGACCATTAAAGCAAAGTCCACCACCAACTCCTGTTCCTAAGACCGCTCCGAACACTGAACTAAAGCCATCTCCTGAACCGCCATTGGCTTCAGAATACGCAAAACACTTACAGTCATTTTCTAACTCAGTATTACGGTTTAACCTTTGGCTTAAATCGGCTGCTATATTCTGCCCCGACGCTGCAGGTATATTGGAGGAGAGTAACTTACCAGTATGAATATCAATAACTCCCGGCATTCCAATCCCGACATAGCTATCGCACCCGCACACTTCATCAGCCGTTTCGACTAATTCAGCAAGAGTACTAAGAAATTTAGCGTAGTCATTCCCTGGCGTGGGCAAACGCTTTTTGAATACTTCTTGATAGTCATCGTCAAATGCGACGATTTCTATTTTGGTGCCACCGATATCAAACCCGTAATGCATGAATGCTTCCTTTCTTCCAATATTGAACTCTGCAGTGCAGCAAGATGTACCCTATCAATAGCATTTATACTCAAGAAAAACCGTACACAGTTCAAAAAGAAACGAAAACAACAAAAGAAAAGAAAAAGATTCGAAAGCAAGATCACATATACGGACAATTGAAATGCAGTGAGTAGAACTAGGCTTATAGCGCGTGACTTTAAGAGCTGAGCTTTTGAAACTGAAACTACATTGTGACTTCACCATGGTGCAACTTTCTAACCATGCCGGAGTAAGAGTTCAATTGTGGGTAATATGAAAGCAGACGTTACTAAGTAGAACTGGGGTAACTAATTTGGGTGTCTCTGGGGTACACACAACCGTGTGACTTAAGCCAGTTACGCAAAGTGACTCGGGCAACACTCGAAGGGGCGGTAACCAGAACGGTTTATACAGATTCTCACCTTATTTCATGGTAAGTCTCTGACATTAAGCCACAAAAAAGCAGAGCGCTATGGCTCTGCTTAAGAGATTCTATTTGAGGTACTTTCACCAGAACGGCTATTACTCGGCGGCCTCTTTTACTTTTAGGTGATTTCGATTATCGCGGCTGCTGCGAATCAGCTCTTCACTGTCGTCAAGGTTATCTGATTTAGCCATGCGATCGTAAAGCAATACATTCACTGTCGCGGCGAGGTTCATACAGCCAACCGTTGGAACGTATACGACATGGTGAGCGCGGTCTGCAACATCTTGGCTAATTGAACCGTCTTCTGGCCCAAAGATATAGATGGCTTTTTCAGGATGTTGGAAGCGCGGAAGTGGAGTTGCACCTTCTGCCAATTCGACACACACGATTTGAGTGTCGGGATCTAAGTCATCTAAAAAAGAATCAACCGAAGTAAGAGGAATAGAGCGAGTGGCACTTTTAGTGTCAGTGTGAAACTTCGCAGCTTTAGCGTAGCGCTGCCCTGTGTATTTCACTTCGTCCACTTGATAACAGCCTGCCGCACGCATTACCGCACCGACATTCGTTGGGCTCTTCGGGTTAGTTAAGCCAACGGTTACCTGACTTGTTTTCATTATTTCTCTCACTTCTACGACAACTTCAGTACAGCATGTACTCAGAGGGGCGGCATTTTAGCAAAGCTCCCTCAAATACTAAAGTTATCCTAAAACTGAGGGCCACAGCCTCTTTTCAGCCAACTTACAATTGATAACAAGAAAGCCGCTATTGAGCGAATTGTTCAGATAAGAAATCCACCAGCAATCGTACTTTTGGAGACAAGTTTCGGTTTTGTGGATACAGCGCCCAAATCCCTTCTTTGTCATCTCGATAATCGGTCAGCACTTCAACCAACTCCCCAGAGTCCAGCGCATCATTGACATAATAATCAGGCAATTGCACTAAGCCAACGCTATGCTTAGCGGCATCTAACAACGCCAAGCCACTATTACACTTGATGCGGCCATTCACACGCACTGAGCGTGATTGTTTGTTTTCTTTAAAACGCCAATGTTCAAAACTGCCTACTAAACACTGATGATTCGATAACTCTGAAAGCGTATGAGGCTCACCATACCTTTCGAGGTATTCAGGGCTTGCACATACGTACAATTGACGCTGCGACAATCGTTTTGCAATTAAACTGGAATCTTCCAAACGGCCTAAACGGATTGCAACATCTACACCTTGATCTATCAAGTCGAGCTTTTGGTTGGTGAGCATAAGATCGAGCTCGACTTGCGGGTGCAACTGAATAAATTGGTGTAATAACGGCGCTAGCATACGCTCACCATAGGTCACGGGTGCGGTCACTTTAAGCAGACCTTTTGGTGTCGACTGCATTTGAGTCACAGCTAGTTCAGCAAGCTCCAAACCTTCGACGAGTTGCTTACATTGCTGGTAATACACTTGACCCGCTTCAGTCAGGGAGACTTTACGTGTGGTACGGTTAAATAGCTTAACGGCTAATCGCTCTTCCAATGTAGATACTCGGCGGCTTATTTGAGCCACAGACGTCGCAAGTTTTTTAGCCGCTCCAGTAAAGCTTTCTAGCTCTGCAACCGCTACAAATTCACTCACGCCTTCCCAATTTGCCATATTGCCAACCTATCTCATTCAGTTTTCTAGAAAATACTCGGCTAGTGTATTTTAGATATTACCGTATGTCACATATTCAACTTACTTGTCGTCGCTACTTTCTGAGGACACTAAAGATTGAAGTTAGATAATAAAGAGCAAAATTCTTCAATGTTGTTGTCCAAGTTTGTCTTTTGTTCTAACAAGGTTTTGCCCAGAAATAAGTTAGCTCAAATAATCTAGGAATTTGTGATTCTGCGTTTTCTCTACTAAGTCTAATTCAATTTTAAAAGGGACTGACAATGCTCATTTGGGGCAACTCAGGCATACACTAGATTAATTGCCTTCAATGTTGCTAACGTGGTCTACAAAATTATTTTGATATCTCATTTTTTGTGAGGTATCGGTCCGGTCATGATTCCGGCTTGAAGAGTTCCATCAGAGTAGGAGCTTACCCTGTAATAAATAACGCATCTATTTACATAAAAACCAATTGCATATAGAGTGTTAATTTTTAATCACCGATTTATTATCTTACTTAATAACAAAGGCTTAAAAGTGAATAAATTAAATTACCTTTTCCCTAAGACTCTATCTTTGGCTTGTATTGCTCTTACGTTCCCTGCTCAGTCAGCGGAAACAATAATATTCCGACCTCAAATGAATACAACATTTCCAATCTATGCTTCGCCAGACGTTGGAATGGGTACGAAATGGACCCTCGCTCTTGGCGAGACTTTTACTACGATTTCTAAAATGTGTGTGATGACAAAGGGCGAGAGAATATATAATTCTGGGAATACACCACGTTATGGTCATAGAACCAATGTGTACACCGCTCCTGGTAAAAGCTATAGTCTCGACTTTAGTGGGTGGTTTAGTAATGGGGTTCACACTTCTTGCCATAGAAGCGAGGGTTGGGATAGCCACCCCGAATTTTTTAAACGCCTAGCAGAATCAGGTAAGTGGAACTTCACTTTATACACTTGGAACAGTTCCGTTCGTTACGATGATATATGGGTTGAAATTACAGGTGAAACAACCACAACTGGAGATAATATCGTACTTGATATCCCCTCTAACACTTTGGGCACACTAGGTTCTGGCGAGCTTTATAAACATGTTGTAGAGAAAAATGTATCTTATTCTATAAAAATTTACGACAATCGTTCTAATCATGATACTAGTATAGATACGACACAATTTAAATCTGTTGGTGTAGCTTATTTGGACAACGAGAAGAACAAGCAGCTTGCCGTAATAAACCAAGAAGATACTACAACAGTAAGTACTATTGATGGGGAGCTGCAATTCTTTCTTATTGATGATAACGCCAATAACGACGGGCAAATAACAATAAATATCAAGAATTCTAATCTAGATTAATCACCTATTTTAACATCAAGCCCTTTTATAGTGCGATTTTGTTCATCGCACTATTTCTTCACAACGGACTTTTTCATACCTATAATTATCCATTATTATTTAGCAAAATATCTAATAAATAAATGTCCGAAATTGAGTTTCGAACTTTGGTGCCACAATTTCTTTGAATAGCTGTGACTATTCAGTCAAAGTTTCAAATATTACTGTTCTCCGACAGTTACACTGAGACAAAATCACCGCTATCACCTTAAACTCCTTGAGAGTCAGTTTGCGAATCTCACAGCAAAACTCTGGTTCCTTGCTTGAACATGTTAATTCAGTTACTTACACTCAAATTAACTCTCGAAGATCAGTAAAGGATTAACCGTGGAGAGACAGCCTCCGTACCTCAATGAGATCAATATACTCATCATTGATGACTCTAAAACCTCTTCTATGCTGATCAAGCAGCAATTGGCAGGCTTGGGGATAAAGCACAACAACATCGTCACCGTCACGTCTTATCAAGAAACGATAAAAGCGGTAGGGCTGCGTCACTACGATATTTTGATCATGGATTATCATCTAGAGCAGACGCTAACCGGGCATGAACTCGCGACACTGCTTTATAAGAATAGACTGATTGACACATCTACTGGCGTGCTGATTATCTCTGGCGACTCTCGCCAAGAAACGGTTCTGACTTCCCTTTCTGGTAAAGTGAAACACTTCATTACTAAGCCTATCAAAACCAAAGATCTCAGTGACAAGGTTAATACCATTTATCAAGAGCGTGAGCTGCTTCAGCAAATCATTCGATTGATTAAATCGCCGTCTAACGATTTAACAGGCCAGTTAATCGATGTGATGACTCAGATCGATTTCGCGATTAGCTTAGAATCAAGCTTGATCGACCTCTTGATTCAACATGATTCTTGGCAAACATTATCCGAGTACATGGCGCACTCTTCGTCACCTAACCACCCGACTAAGCAATACGCGTATGCAATGTTATTGTCTCAAGAGGGCAACACTGACGAAGCTATTAAGTTTCTATCGGACTATATCTTACAAAACCCTTTGTCTTTAAAAGTCATGGATGGACTAGCCAATCTGTACGAACAACAAGGTAACTACAAGGATGCCTTACACTGGGCACTTAAAGGATTCGAGTTCACGCCGAGTATTAGTGAGCGAGCCATTCACGCTAGCCAGCTCGCAGCCAAGCTAAATAAACGAGACTGCCTAATCAAAGTCGGACAGACATTCGCTAGTCATTTGTCGTTAGCAGACAGCCACTGGCTCAGCTCCATCATCGAATACGGTCACAACTTAGAAACCGTTTATCTAACCAGTGAACGAATTAGCGCTAAGCGTGAACTTTTGGATCACTTCAACCAGTTCATAAAAGCAGCTGAGAAACGCTTAACTGCCGCGCGAAAAGTGCATTTGCTCGCGTATCAACAGATATTTCATAGCCGCATTTGGTTACATGAAGGCAAGTTAGAAGGCGCACACAAAAAAGCTCTGCAGGCCATCGCACCTTATTACGATAACTTATCTGGTTGCCCAGCCATTGTCATTCAAGAAACGTTACCGATTTTGAAGTGCTTTGGTGAATTATGGCTATATAAATATTTAGCTAAAGTTCTCGCTAGCCAACCTGACAGCCCAACGAGCGCATTGCCTCTACCAGCAAAAGCCCCCTTTGATATCGCGCAGCTTGCGGCATTGTTAAAAGAAGCGGCTGAGATCGACAGTGCAACGTCTAACGAGCGCATCATCGCGATTTACGAGCGTGTCATTGCCAATTACCCATATGCGACCGAAGCGAAAATGTATTATTTAGATGCGCTTCGTCTTGCCACTGAAGCGCCAAATCTCAACCCACTTATCGTGCTAGACACGCTTGCCGAAGTGGAATTGCCTCCGAACTGGAAACGCTGGCTGACCGTTCTCAAAAAAGGAGACATTTCAGCAGAACTGCCCGTGCCGTTTTCGATTTCACTTTAACCCACTTAATAAGGGGTTGCTGTATTCACACAACCCCTTAGTTAGTAGCAACACAGCCATACCTCAACTCCTTTTTCCACCTGTCGATGTACTTTATTGTCCCGCCCTACCCAAGCCGTTAACTCACAAATACTGCCAAGGCAAATCAAACCTCAAACTACCGATGCAACATTTTATTGACATAAGTAAGGCAATCTTTACCAAACCTCACCGCTTGTTTACTTTCGCTGACACCCAATTTACCTAACGATTGATAAGATTAATTTCACCAACACAATGGTCAAATAAATAATATAAGTAAGGGTAATCCTATGAAAAAAGCACTCATCCTAACGTCAGCTCTCGTTCTAAGTTCAACGGCTTTTGCTGCAACTCAAACACAAACTACGGCAACAACACTTAAGTCAGATGGCTACGCGACTCAAGCTGAAGCATTTGAAGCAGGTTTCGATATGATGGACCAACTCAATGAGAAATCTTCATATGAGCTATCAAAGTCGTTACCTGTAATGAGCCAATTCTCTGGTGTGAAAAACGTAACGATTGAAGGCATGGAAGTAACAGTAGAGAAATTTGCTATCGATAGAGATACCATCCAATACCGCGCAATTCTAGACGTCGATTACGAATACAAGTACAACGAAAAACGCGATAGCTAATGGATGACACATGCAATGGAACGCTAGAAAACCCGTAGAAGCACTCTACGGGTTTTGTTTCCACAGGCCATATTTGGCCTTTCTCTGCCGGCTTAAACATCGCTAAGCAAGTCACTTACTTTCGTCTTCTGCACCTACAGGCGTCATCTTTCCCCCTTGTTAGTTCAAACGACTCATACTGAAACCGCACCAAGATAAAGCTTCACTTTCACTTCAGGCTCTCTCATTCCTTTAGGCCAATTTAAAAGCATAAATACCTCTAGCCTTTATTGAGTTTTCCATCATCAAGCGCTATACCAATAGAGTGCATATAAAAAACATAACGACCGCACACTGGTAACCAACGTCTCTATTTCGGCTTTTACTATCAACAATTGATGTTCGAGGCCTCCATGCGAATCAATCAGCCAGTCACCCAAAAAGAAGTGACTTACCCTGCTAGCTATAATCTACTCTCAGTGACGCAGCCAAGTAGTCATATCACATATGCCAGCAAAGAATTCTGCGAAATTGCAGGCTATGAACTCGAAGAATTAGTCGGACAGCCACACAATATTGTCCGACACCCAGACATGCCACCAGAAGCCTTTAAAGATATGTGGGAACACTTGAAACAAGGCAAATCATGGATGGGAATCGTTAAAAATCGATGCAAAAACGGGGACCACTACTGGGTAGATGCCTTTGCTTCCCCCATCAAAGAAGGCGGAAAAACCATAGAGTATCAATCTGTTCGCTTGGCTCCGAACCGAGAGCATGTCAACAATGCAGAAAAGATCTATGAACAGCTACGAGCTGGTAAGGTGCCACGTCAAGTCAAGGGGCCTCGAACCCGATTATGGCAGCGCGCTGCTGTTGCAATGCTACCAATCGCAATAGTGGCTGGGATCCTCGACAAAATGATCATGCCAGGAGTGGGCGTTTGGTTGTTCTTCATAGGCTCTGTTTTTGCCGTTTATGGGCTAACACGCCGCCTTGAAGAGCTTTCCGCTGAGGCGAGAAAAGTCTTTGATAACCCGCTCATGGAGCTGGTGTACAACAACCATGTGGATGACATTTCTGAAATCAAACTCGCGCTGAAAATGCGCCAATCTGAAATCAATGCCGTGGTGGGTCGAATTCAAGACTCCAATGACCAAATCGGTGAAGCAGCACAATCGTCGTCGAAAAACTGTGATACCACGGCAACCAATCTTGAAGGGCAAACTGCAGAAACCGAGCAAGTGGCGGCTGCGATTAATGAAATGCATTCAACGGCCAATGAAATTGCTCAAAATGCACAAAGTGCTTCAGAAGCGACAGAGCAAGCAAGTACCGCTGCAAATGAAGGGGTGGTTTCGGTTAAACAAACCGTCGATTCAATTCAAATGCTCGCCACACAGCTTAGCGAGGCGTCCAATGTCATCGGCCAGTTGGAAGAACATGGTAAGACAATTGGTACCGTACTGACTGTCATTCAAGGCGTTGCAGAGCAAACCAACTTGCTGGCATTGAACGCCGCCATTGAGGCTGCCCGTGCAGGTGAACAAGGGCGCGGATTTGCGGTGGTAGCAGATGAAGTTCGAACCTTGGCACAACGAAGCCATGAGTCCACCGAAGAAATCCAAGCCGTTATTTCGCAAATTCAAACCAGTACCCAAAGGGCGGTACAAGCTATGAATGAAGGTAATCAACTATCAGAAATCTGTGTTAGCAGCGCCGAAGTATCCGGTAGCAAACTGGACGTATTGATTACTCAAGTCGCTGATATATCAGACAGAAATGGACAAATCGCGACGGCTATTGAAGAAATGGCAAGAGTAACAGAAGACATGAACTCCAGCGTTCAGTCCATTAGTGAAGTTTGTGCTGCAACCAGTATTCTTGCAGGCGACACTCGTGACGAATGTGAAGGGCTAGTGTCCAATTTGGACTCGCAAGGTAAATTGGTTAGTCAGTTTAGACGAATTAATTAATGTACTAATTTCTCCAACGCAATGTGACCTCAACCAAGGCTTTAAGCACACGCTTAGAGCCTTTTTCTTTCTTAGGTTTATCAAGGCCTTCTGCCAGCGTTAGTAATAATGAATGTGAACACTCAAACTTAAACCTCATTCTTTAACGAATAACATGACAAAAATGTCATTTTCGCGACGGGTTATTGTCACTAGCACGCTGATAATCTGTATGCATATCAGCCATTAAAGGAACAACAAAATGAAAAAATCCATGACATTCTTACTCGCAGCGACACTTTCTGTTGTCAGTGCGCAATCTATGGCAAACACAATGAATGCCAACGGTAATTACACTGTTATTGAGAAACACCGCACTATCCTAACAGACGCAACCAGCAGTAAAACTTCAGCATACCAAGACGCGTTGAACATCCTTAACAATCTACTGGAAAGCTCTCCATTAGAGTTAAAGCAAGAGCTCAACGTCAATACCTTTACCGCGCATGAAACCAACAGTATCAACGTTAAAGATGGTGCTTACGTGACTGCTCAAGAATACATGAGTAAAGATGGCCAATTGCAATACAAAGGCGTAGTGAACTTGGACTATCAATACCTTAAGCGCGATAACAACAGCTAATTTAGGCCCTTAACTCAATGGCGAGAGAACCCGCTCTCGCCATGTTGTATAATGATGCCATCGCTCCTTCGGACGAAGGTAAGCGCGAGTTAACTTTCTCCTAGTCACTCATTTCCCATTCGAACGTACAAAGGCCTTAATGAAAATACTGATCATCGAAGATGAAGTTAAAACTGGAGAGTACCTCGTTAAAGGCTTATCTGAAGCAGGGTATAACTGTGAGCATGCCGCAAACGGAGTTGATGGACTTTACAAAGCCACCAGCGACAATTTCGATCTCATCGTCTTAGATGTCATGCTACCTATGCTAAGTGGCTGGCAAGTTCTGCAAACACTTAGAAGCAGTGAAATAGAAACGCCAATCATAATGCTGACAGCACGTGACCAAATTGAAGATAGAGTTAAAGGCTTAGAACTTGGCGCTGACGACTACCTCATCAAACCTTTTGCCTTCGTAGAGTTATTGGCACGCATCCGAAATGCACTCAAACGAAAAGCCCCAACCACCAATGCTCACTCATCTCTCACTATCGCCAACTTACATCTTGATTTGCTTCGCCGACGAGTGATGCGCGATGACACCATCATTAACCTGACCGCCAAAGAGTTTGCCTTACTGGAGCTGTTTATGCAGCGAGCTGGCGAAGTGATGTCTCGTTCACAAATCGCATCTGCGGTATGGGATATGAACTTCGATAGCGACACCAACGTAATTGATGTCGCGGTACGCCGATTACGCTCCAAAGTAGATAAAGATTTTGAGCCGAAGCTCATTCATACCATTCGTGGCATGGGCTACTTACTCGAAGAAAGAGATGAGTAATATGCGTTTTTTGACGAATTCCATTACTGGGAGGCTCGTTCTCTCATATTTTGCCGCTTCCATCGTCGTGTTGTGCGTATTGAGCACCGCCACTTTGTATTCGTTAAAACACCACTTTTATCAGCAAGACTACTTCACCATTGAACAAAAGTTTCAGACCATCGACAAGCTAAGAGTGGAAGGTGACTTTATCGCTAAATTCGGAGAGTTTTTTGAAACCGGCGACACCAAACTTTGGTTGATATCCGATGGTAAGCTCATGTACCAATCGCAAAATGTACCGCTGCCAGAGGGTTTATTGGCTTCTAAATCCGACCGCCACCTTGAATGGGTAGTCGATGGAAAACAGTATCGAGCACAACTATTCTCGTTAGAAAACAGCCCTGGAATAGTCGCGGTACTTGGATTTAACATCGACCATCAAGTCGTTTTTATTCAGAGCTTCACCAAAGTTTTAATACTGACCACCATTATCGCCAGTATCATCAGTGGTGTGCTAGGTTGGTTAATCGCACAAAAAGAGTTGAAGCCACTCAAACGTTTAGAACAACACGTAAATAACACCTCCACCAACCAATTAGATTTGCGAATTCCGACCAATCATTTCCCCAAAGAATTGATGCCATTAGTGATCGGCTTTAACGCCATGCTTGATAGATTAGAAGGCGACTTTGAACGCTTATCTGATTTTTCATCCGACATTGCGCACGAGCTAAGAACCCCTATCGGAAACATGATGACGCAAACTCAAGTGGCTTTGTCTAAACCAAGAACCACGCCTGAATATCAAGATATCTTGGTGTCTAATGTGGAGGAATTACAACGCATCACTAAAACCATGACCGACATTCTTTATCTGGCAAAATCTGAGCACAACTTGCTATTAAAGACCAATCAGCAGATTGAACTTAAGCCTTTGCTTGAAGATATGGTCGAGTTTTATGAGCTCGCTGGAGAAGAGAAAACACTGAGTTTTACAGTAGTAGGTGAAAGCACTGTGCTCGCCGATAAAACCATGTTGAAACGAGCATTAAGCAACTTACTTTCCAACGCGGTGAGGCACAGCCATATGGGTAGCGTTGTTGATGTAACAATGACGCACTCCGAGACACATAACTTTATCGCAGTCAGTAACCTTGGTGACTCCATTCCGGAAGATTCTCTTCCGCTGCTGTTTGATCGCTTTTATCGTGTCGACAAGTCACGCGTACATAACTCCAGTTCTGGCGCGGGGTTGGGGCTCTCGATTACTCGCTCTATCGCAAAATTACATGGTGGGGATATCACAGTCCGTTCAGAAAGTGGAAAAACAACCTTTACTTTGTCTCTGGCGAAGCCATCAAACTAGTGTAGCGATACGAAAAAACAGGTTGATCAGCCACCCGAAGCACCTTTGATTTTACTTGTTTGACTCTATTTCCTGCCAAATTTGCTGCTGTTTTTCCGTGCTACTTTCTAGTGCTTGTGCTGTGGTGCGAATTGCCACGGCCATAGTCAAAATATTTGCCGTCGCTTGAACAACCGTTGTTTGCATCGGCTTAAGTACCAACCAATAAATGCAACCGATCACCGCTATTAACACAAGTGCAATTAGAGCAATCACCAACATCAGGTTAAACTTCACTTCATCGAAAAAGTCTTGGCTGTTTTGTTGTACCACTTGCTTTGCCACCGGAAGCGCTTTCACCGAATCACGAGATACTGTGATTAAGCGATTTAAGTTTTCCACTGTGTCAGACAACAATTGCTGCTGTTCGGCAGTCAAGCTATCGCTACTCGCTATCATCGCCAATGAGTCAGAAATGCTGGCAAATGAACCCTGAATCTCTTGAACAGAGGCCTCGATACCATCAAGTTCAAGCACCATATTTACATTGACGAACGGCTCACTCTCTTTACTTAGCTCGCTTTGCTGTTGCGCTTCTTCAGCGTAAGCCTTACCTAATGCAGCTACCACCAAAATAGCCAATGCGATAGCCAGTTTAACCATAGAAATTTTCAAATCTCGCTCCTCGAAAAAGAACCCCACTAGCCTATGCTAATGGGGCTCTATTATTACGTTGTTAGCCCGCTATTTGGGCAATACCAAGTTCGATAGCACTTTGTAAATCGACTTTTTGACTGACCAACGCCTGCAATGCCGCTTCACTTAATAGAAGCACAGACGACGCATCATCGGAGTTAGGCGGCACATGGATCTCTATTTGATTACCATTTGAAACCTTTGACCAAAGATGACTATCGACCAAATAAATATAAGATACCGACTCCAAATCGTTGGCATTGTGTTTCGTCATAAGTGTCAACCACCAGCTTGCTCGCCTGAGCCCTTGCGCTCCTTCCAGCACCTTAATATGCTCCAAAGATTCATCAGACAGAGCATCCTGCGTGGCAATTGCTATATCTAACGCGCCCGGATAGCTTTCTTTAAACGGGTTATTAAACTGGCCATCATAAGAGCAAGCCTGAGCTGACAAACTTGCCCCCCATAATGAAAGCCCCAGAAGTGTCGTTACGTAGCTAGGTTTCATCTGCTTTCCTTATGGGGTCACTATGTTGAACCAGAAGTTGAAGGTATCGAGCATACCTACGAAATCTTTAAAGGCCTTCTTATCACCTTTCAGCTTAATTTCACCGCTCGAAATCGCCTTCTCTAAAGTGATCACGCCAAGTTGAACATCATCAAGCGCCGCTTTCGTTAAGGTCAAAGAGACATCAGGATCATCACTTAGCTTAGTAGTGTGGTTGAGCACAGAATTTTCGATATACAAGGTGTACTGCTCGTCTAGGTCAGTGAAGTTGATATTAATGGCGTACTCTTTACCGGCAGCTTTTTCAGGAAGCATACGAACCGCTAAGTAATCAAACAGCATTTCAGGCGGCATATTCTTGATGATATCTGGCGAGGCTGTGTTCGTTCCCCCAGAAGCAGGCGTACCGTTTCTTAGCTCAAACGCTCCTTGTAAATACACTGAACGCCAAGGCCCTGATTCGGCTTGGTAACCAAGTTGCTCATAAGTATCCGCTAGTAGAGCTTTGCCTTTTTTGCTTTGCGGGTTGGCAAAAACGACATGCTTCAACACTTCTGCTACCCAGCGGTATTTGCCTTCATCAAAGTCTTGCTTAGCTTTCTCAATGACCGCTCGCTCACCGCCCATGTATTCGACATATTTCACCGCAGCGTTAGTCGGTGGCAAGTTGTTAAGATCAGAAGGATTACCGCTGTACCATCCCATATAGCGTTGATAAACCGCGCGGCTATTATGACGAAGTGTTCCGTAGTACCCGCGAGTGCTCCAGTTGTTTTCAATTTCATCTGGGAATTGAATGATTTCAGAAATTTCAGAACCGATGTAGCCTTGGTTCATTAGACGAACGGTTTGATCATGCGTGTACTTATACATATCACGCTGCAATTTAAAGTAATCAACGATCTCTTCCTGTCCCCACATTGGCCAGTGGTGACTTTGGAATTTCACATCAACTTCATCTCCCCACATTTCAATCGTTTCATTCAAGTACGATGACCACTTCAAGGCATCTCGCACTTGAGCGCCACGTAGAGTCAGAATGTTATGCATCGTATTGGTGCTGTTCTCAGCCATCCACAGTGCTTTCTTTTCTGGGATCCAAGTGTTGATCTCCGTTGGCGCTTCAGAGCCAGGGGTATATTGGAAGACCATCTTCACACCATCGACAATATGCTCTTCACCTGTTTTCTCAATCACCAGAGTGGGGCGAATTAATGTCGCCAAACCTGTTGAAGTCGTTTGTCCTAGCCCTCCATTAACACCACCTTGTGCGTTTCTTGGCAGTAACGCTCCATACATATAAATAGCACGACGCCCCATTGCGTTACCGGCAATGACATTTTCAGAAACTGCATGCTCGGTAAATCCATGAGAAGCGATGATTTGCACTTTACCAGACTTCACATCTTGCTCGTCGACAATCCCTCGAACTCCGCCAAAGTGATCAATATGACTATGACTGTAGATAACAGCGGTAACAGGGCGCTCTCCAAGCTCTGCATTAATGAACTCTAAGGCCGCTTTCGCTGTTTCTTGTGAAATCAGCGGATCAAATACGATCCAACCTTTCTCACCTTCGACAAACGTAATATTGGTAAGGTCATAGCCACGAACTTGATAAATACCGTCCGTCACTTTAAACAACCCGTTGATAACATTGAGTTGAGCGTTTCGCCATAAACTTGGATTCACACTGTCTGGTGCTTTGGCATCCAGCGTGATAAATTTCTTATACTCTTCCAAGTCCCATACTACATCCCCCTTATCATTCTTGATGGTCACTACATCTTGCTTTGCGATAAAGCCTTTCTGTGCACGCTCAAAATCTTTTTGGTCTTTAAATGGTAAGGTTTTATAAAGAGCTTGGTTAACGTCTATTGTCGCTTGGGTAGCGGGTTTCGAGCCTGTTGCGAAAGTACCGCTAGAAATGACCATTGCTAATATCGAAATGGCGAAACGCTTCATAACTGAGTCCTTTTTATATGAACATGATTGCATCAAATAAACCCTAGTCGATAGCGACAATTTCCTCCAACCCAGCTTGCTATTTTCTTAGTAATTTCAGTTATGTATCACCTTTTTCTGAACGATTAGTTCTCCTACGTTACGCCAAATAACAAAAAAGCGAGCCTAAGCTCGCTTTTTAAGTAATAACGAAATGAACTAGCTCGCCTTACCTACTTTAAACTGACCAACAATACCTTGCAGCTGCTCAGACAAACTCACTAACTCTTGGCTCGATTCCACCGTTTGTTCAGCACCATCCACACTTTCACGAGAGATCTTATTCACGTTCACCACGTTTTGATTGATCTGATCAACCGTGACACTTTGCTGCTCTGACGCACTGGCACTTTGAGTGCTCATATCATGAATCTTTCCAATCGAGTTAGTGATAGTGTCAAATGCGCCTCCCGACTTCTCAGCTTTGACGACACTTGAGCGAACAATATCGCTGCTCTTTTTCATACTTTCGACTGCATCTTGAGTGCCACTTTGTAAGCGTTCGATTAAGCTTTGAATTTCTGAAGTAGAATCCTGAGTTCTCTGCGCAAGGCCGCGAACTTCATCGGCGACCACTGCAAAACCTCGCCCCTGTTCACCTGCTCGCGCTGCCTCTATCGCCGCATTTAACGCTAGTAAGTTCGTTTGTGCAGCGATATCCAAAATAACATCTAGGATCCCACCTATGTTGGTGGCTTCTTGGGCCAAATCGTTTAAACGCCCCATGGTGCCTTCAAGTTCGTTTTCTAAAGTGTTGATGCTATCTATGGTTTCTCTAACAACCGCTAACCCTTGTTTGGCTTCCGCGTTTGCATCACTGGCAAATTGCGCCGTATCAACTGCATTTTTCGCCACTTCTTGAACAGAAATCGACATTTGATTCATTGCGACCGCCACTTGATCTGTCATGTGCATTTGCTCATTCGCACCATTATTGGTGCTGACAGTAATACTGGTTAGCTGACTCGATGAACTACTCAACCTTTCACTGGCGACTGCCATATTGCCGATGATCTCTTTCAAACTGTCTGCGGTAGATTTCAACGCATTGGTTAATTGGCCAATTTCATTATCGGCGCCTTTTTCAATATTGTGCGTGAGATCTCCCTTCGCTAACTGCTTGGCAATATTGATCACCGCACTAATTTGAGAAGTGATATTTTTTGATATGAAGCCACTAAAGCCAAAGCTGAAGATGGCGGTAGAGATTCCTCCAACGGCTATTACCATCAGCGCTAAGTTAGAGGCGGAGGCTGCTGCTTGTTGACGTTGCTTCATCAGAACTTGCTCAACAGCCACAATTTCAGCAACTTTATCACGCAAGCCATCCATGTATTGCTTACCCTGTTTCTTCGTTAATTTGACGTATAGGTCATCGATAGAGCGATAACGATTAACCTCTCTGACCAAACCAATTGCCTTGGTAGCATAATCGTTCATCCAACCATTTATATTTCGAGTCAGACGAGATGGAGGCATGGTGCTGAGTAGCTGTTCAATTCTCTCTTGACCATCATAATAAGGTTCAAGAAACGTCTCTTCACGATTAAGCATGAACCCGCGTAATCCAGTTTCCATATTCACGATACTTTCGAGCAATTCGTCTCCATTTTCGTGCAGACCAATATCGATTTCGGCTCTTATTCCATCCATTTGGGCCTTGCCTATACCACTAGCAATGAGCCCTTTGAGTGCATTAACGTAAGACTCCCCTTCATAAATGTTCGCTCGAAGCTCAATGGTATTTTGCGCATATTCCTGCCAGTTCGCAGCGTCTATCGCGACTTCATCAAAACGCACTTGTTGCTCTGGATTATCACTGGTTAAGCCTTTCACTATTTCTAAATGTTCACTGAACGCCTTTTTTCCCCGAATGATAAGGCTCTAAGTAGTCTTCTTGGCCCCCTATCGCGTAGCCTCTTAGCCCCGTTTCTTGATCGACCATGGCATTCACTAAAGCGTTTGAATGATCAATCACGTTGTAAGTATGAGTAACCATATTGTCCGTTTGATTCATGGTTCGAATTGAGTTCCAAACCACGGTGCACAGTATCGCTATAATCCCAACAGTAACGATGTTGCCAAACAACAGCCTACTCCTGATTGTAAGATCTGATATTTTCTTCATATGTTGTCCCTAACCTACTTATATCCCTGACGTTTAAATTGGCTGCATGAATTGTTTTTATGGCGCGTATTCATACTAGACACCCTTAACCACAATAAGCAACGGGTTTCTTAAAATTTCATTTATTAACCTTTTACTGTTCTAAAAAACAAAAAGCGAGCGGTGATTTCTCACCGCTCGCTTCATTGTTTCTATTCTATCTTTGTCACCTATTACCACTCAGTCATTCAGTTTCTATTTCGCACCCAGCGTACGAGTGGTAATAGCAATAATACTCCCCAGCCTAAGCTTCCCCCACCACTTCCAGAATGGCTTGGCGCAGGTTGGTTAAACATAGGTTGAGCTTCATCGGCTCGGTGTTGGTTACTTGATTGACTGGCTCTCTTCTCTCGAGCCAACTGCTCTTTTTCCACGCGCAGTTTGTTGGTTCTGTCGATGCCAAGTTGGTCGAACACCGCATCTTCTACCACCAGCAGCGAGGTGTAATCCGTTAGAAAACCATACTCTAGTGCCAACGATTCAATCGCTTTTTCCGAGTCTGAATCCGCTTGCTCTAAATAGTTCATACGCTGCTTAATATCTTGAATCGAAGAGAACGCCCACAGCCTTTCTAATTCAGGGTTGGTATTGGCCACTTCTGGTAACTCAATTTGTGTGTGGTACTGGCGCTCTTGACCCGCTACCGTCGCCGTCAATGTCACTTTTGAAGTCCCTGATTTGAAATAATGCCCAAACACAGTTAACTGCTCGCCACGATACAAACTATTGATTTGAGCCGGAGTAAGATCGGTAATCTTCACGCCATCCACTTTAAGCTTAATATCTCGATACGCTAGATGAGAAAGCTTACTGGTTACATTCATCATATGACCAAGAATGTCATCTGAGTTAGAGACTACCGTCGAGAATCCATTTGAGGTTTGGGTCATTGGCTCTAGCAATGGCTTGTTTGCACTATTACCCATAATAAAAGTAAACAAACGCACATCGTGATCTTTCATGAGTTCCAAGAACTTCTGCTTATGCGTGACTCCCACATTGGCAACTCCGTCAGTCACTAGCACTACACCACTAGCCCTATCGGCATCTAAGCTACCTAGACCTTCGATTAAACCAGCGTATAAATTGGTTCCACCTTTAGGTGACGATTGGCTCACCCGGTCCAGCACAGCTTGTACATTTTGTGGGGTGACTGACTGGTAACCTTGAGATAAATCTTCTGTACCATTGTTAAACATCACAACACGGAATCTATCGTTGGCAGGCAGACGGGCGAGCCCTTGTCTCACTCCCTCCACTAAGGTTTGATACTTACCGGCCATCGACCCCGACTTGTCTAGAATAAATATCCAATCACGACCTTGCTTCACAACAGAAAGGTCATCACCCGGCGTAAAGGTCAGCTTAACGGTGCCTCGATTACTTTGTTGAGGGTCACGATAAGCCACCATATCTAAGCGCCCCGGTAAGCCACTTTTCAAACGCCAGTAAACCGCAATGTCTTGGTTAAGTTGAAACGGCGTGCTCTGCGCTATGTGACTCTCATCGTCATTGGTATTCGCAACATCCATCGCAGAACGGTTTGAGAGGTTGGCTTGCCAAATGGTTTGCTGCTGCACTTTAGACTGACTAAATGTGGCTTGCGGGTGTTTAGGTAAACGAACTCCATCAACTGGGTACACCGATTTAATCTCGATATTGAATGAAAAGTCCTGCTCTACCGTATCATTTCGGCTCCAAAATGCGTCTTGCTGCTCATCCACGCCCCCTTCTTCCATTGGATATACATAGTGACCAACAGAGTGGTCCAGCAATGAATCTTGTAGGTAGACCAGCCTTACTTTCACTGATTGCTGTGGCTGGACAGGAAAGACCCTCATTTCAAACGTTTTATATTCATTTTTCTCGGTTATCGCTGTCGCGTTACCCTGCGCTTTTTGGTCTTGATAGATTTGCTCCGCTTGTGCTTTGGCAACGGCTTCCGCAATTACGGGTTGCCCATTTATCCAATAAATGAATTCCCCAACTACCGCTTTATCTGGAATTGGGAAAGCATACAGCGCCTCTAACTCAGATTGATTAGGGTTATAGAACTCTTGTTCGATGGCGGTGGTTGCATAGCCATCTTCGATAACGACGTTAACGTGATGAGACTGGATTTTAAGCGCTTGATATTGACTGTTTACAGGCTTAAGTAATCCGCTAGCAAAACTTGAAGCGCTCACAAGCAAAAACAAAATTGCGAGAAAGCACTTCCAATAAAATGAGGATGATTGAGTGGTAGACATATTAGGCTCCTTGGCTAGAACGCAGAACGTATTCCGCTGTTTCCTTCACCTGCAGAGTGCCTAATATTCCAACATCGTAATAGCGATAAACACAAAGTCACCTTATAGGTAACTTTGAGGAGTGTTATAGGTAACTTTTATTTGGAAGCGCTGGGTTTATTCTCCAGTTGATCAAATAAAGGAAAGTTCCAACGACGAATGGCCACTATCATCGACGTTCCATGCCGCTGATCCATATCTAACCCATCGTCTCGCTGACAGGTGGAATAAAATTCCTGTACCAATTTGTGAAGACGTTGCTGAAGCTTTTGATTGCTCGGAATCGACATCAAGCCTGTCGCCATAAGCAGTTTTTCGTCTGGTTGAGTAAAGTTAGATTTGAAGAACTCGGCTTGTACTTGTTGTTGGAAAAATTGTTGAATTGGCCCGCCCGCTAACCAAGAAAATGACGGCGAGATCCTAAGTTTAATGCGATTACCAGGCAGCAGTTCAATCACTTTAAGCCTATCTAAGTGAGCCAACATTTGAATCAACTCAGTTTCACTAAAGCAGTACTGCTCAACGATTTGCTCGAACTTGTAACCATTAACCACACAAACCGCGACGAGTAGCAAACCTTTATCGGCCACTAATTGTTCTTCTTGCTGCCACTCCAAAGACATTAACTGCTGAGAGGAACGACTCGCCAGTCTAAATAGCTCTGCCATTTCTAAGCCAATCAACTGACAAATCTGCTCTAGTCGATCTAGGCTCAAGTTATTGCCTTGAGCAAACAAGCGCTTTACCGACCCCTCAGTCAACGACAAAGCTTTCGCAATGTCTTGATAAGTAACGCCGTGTAATTTTAACTGCTTTTTTAGCTCTGCGATCAGCAAAATAGATTCCGACATTTATCATCCCTTAAATGTTCTCAAAGTATCGAACCGTAGGCCCAAGCTTACTAGCCACGCCAGCGATATTCTTACTATAAATCAATTCTGTAGCGCTAACCGCATCCCAAAGTATTTTCTAGGCTTTTTCTCGGACCACGTTTAACTGAGCAGGTAGAAGGTTGGGCTTTTTCACCACTAAATACACTGCGACAGCGGCCAATACAAAGCCCAATGCACCTAATGCATCAAACGTTTCGCCAAACATTAACCAAGCTTGAATGGCCGTGACAGGTGGCACCATGTAAAACACAGAAGCGACGGCTGAGGCTGCACCATTTTCTACCATGTACAGAAGCAGCAAAATCGCGACACAAGACAGCACCACCACTAACCAAACCATGGTCAAAATGAATTCCATAGTCCATTGCACTTCCATCGTTTCATAGTGCAGTGCAGCAGGTAAAAACATGACGCCAGCGGCTAAGTATTGAATCAGTGCGCTCCCCACCATATCGACCCCTTTGCAATAACGTTTTTGATAAAGCGTCCCAAATGTAATGCCTATCAACGCCAGCATACAGCCAGCAAACGCGATGAGTTTATGGTCATCATTTTGCCATTCGATATCGCCAATCAACACCAAACAAATCCCAATAAAACCGAGCCCAAGGCCGAGCCACTGCGATAATTTGAATCGCTCAGCGGTAAAGCCAACAATCAATAGTGCCGTCAGTATCGGTTGCAACCCAACCAGCAAAGAACTCAGCCCTGCAGGCATTCCCCAGCCAATCGCTAAATAACTGCCACCTAGATAGAAACCATGAATCAAAGCTCCCACGATAAAACTGTGTACGAAATCCATCCCGCGTGGAATTTTCCGTTTCAACAAGGCAATTAACAGCAAAAAGAAAGCGACATTTGACACCATGCGAATGGTCAACAAAGTCGCAGGCTCTGCGTATTCCAAACCTAATCGAGCACCAATAAATCCAGAGGCCCACAACATGACGAAAACGAAGGGGATCATTTTTAATAGCATTTCTAAACCTCTGGCAATTTTATGGAATGTGTGATTACTTTAATAAGGTACAGAATGATTAGAAAGAGACAGAATCAGATAAATTAATGGGTACAGAATGAACGTAAGCAATAAATACCTACAAGTGGAAAAGTACGTTAAGCAAGCGATCGAGAACGGGCTATTTCAACCAGAAGATAAGCTTCCTTCAATTCGTCAACTTTGCGACAAACTTGATGTAAGCAAAAACACTGTGATACGTGCTTACCAAGAACTGGAAGCGGTAGGCTACATTTATTCTGTACCTCGCTCTGGGTACCGTGTTAATTCATTGTCAACTATTACAGAGTCAGAACCAACAACGCCTATGGACGTCGATTTGCTTTCAATGGCTAAGTCGATCCTTTCGTATCCAGAGGGTAAGCAATTACTCGCAACGGGGTCTGCTCACCCCAATACAGATTCTCCAGCCATTAAAAGCCTATACGCCAACGTTGGTCGTCATAGCCGTATGCAAAGCCAAATTCCGAGCCACTATCAGCTACCACCGGGAAATGAACGCCTAGTGCAGCAATTGCTTAAAATCAGTCAAGATTTAGGCGTCACTACAGCTAAGAATGAAATAGCCGTGACCAATGGTGCGCAGCAAGCGATTACCCTAGCATTGCGTGCGCTCACTAACGTGGGAGACATTGTTATTGTTGAGTCACCATGCTACTTCGGAAATTTGTTACTACTTGAATCGTTAGGTCTAAAAGCACTAGAAATACCCAGCCATGTCGCCACAGGAATCGACATTCCAAGCGTGAAAAAAGCACTCGATCTTTGGGATGTAAAAGCAATAGTGGTTACCCCTAATTTCAACAACCCCACCGGTTCACAAATGCCTCTCTCCCACCGCCAAGCATTGCTGGATGTCAGTGAGGATACTCCGATCATTGAGGACGATGTATTCGGTGGTTTGAGCGCAGGCAAACATATCCCGAGCCTAAAAACACTGGATAAAAAAGGCCGCGTAATTTACGTAAATTCACTGTCTAAAACGCTAGATTCGCGGTTACGTATCGGCTGGTTGCTCTCGGAGCGTTATCAAAAACAAATTGAAAAGCACATGATTTGCGAAAATATGGGCAGCTTAAACTTAATGCAATCAGCTGCCGGGGAATTTCTTACCACAGGAAAGTACCGCATGCATGTCGACAAGATGCGTAGGCTTTATCAAAATAACCTCAAACAGTTTTCTGCGCTTTTGTCTCAAGCGCTAGACCAATACCCTTTGCTCAAAAATCAGTACCACATCAGTCGACCAAATGGCTCCTTTCTGACTTGGCTAACCTTGCCGATTCAAACCGATAGCCATCAGATCTATTTGGCGTGTAAAAAGAAAAAGATCAATATCTTGCCTGGAAGCGTGTTCGCTACGACGGGTCAATACGACAATTGTATTCGTTTAAGTGTTGCCAACTTCAAAGACGAGCCGCAATGGCGTAAAGGCATTCACGCGTTGGCAGAGCTCATCAATCAGCACCTGACTAGCAACTCAATCGAAACACCAAAAACTTAATGGGGCGACTTGGCTCTTACTAAAGCCAGCCCAAATGAAAAATCCCCTAAGTTGGGGTACTTAGGGGATTAAAATTGCTTAAAATTTGTGATTTTTGATAATTATCGATGCACGATTACAACAATTTACCGACAATAACCTCTAACAATTGATTTCACGTTTACACTTCAAATTGAGAAACTAGATCATCCAACGCTTCACATTGCACAGCCAGCGCCATACAAGCATTCTCGGCGCTGCTCGCCATCTCAACCATGTGCATGGTGCTTTCTGCAATTCGTTGAACGTTTTGATTCACATCTTCTGAAACGTTTGATTGCTGTGACGCAGCGGTCGCAATTTGAGTATTCATCTCATTCATTAAGCCGATTGAATTTCGAATTTCGCTTAACGACGATGCCGCTGTCTCTGCTTTCTCAATAGTGGTTTCACTGCTTTGCTTACTTTCGTTCATCACGCTCACGGCCTGTTTCGCACCCGCCTCTAAGCGCTCAATCATCGACTCAATTTCACCGGTGCTTTCTTGCGTTTTACTTGCCAACGCTCGAACCTCGTCCGCTACCACAGCGAAACCTCGACCTTGCTCGCCAGCACGCGCGGCTTCTATCGCTGCATTCAATGCCAGCAAATTGGTTTGCTCAGCGATGCCTTTAATCACGTCCAAGATAGACGCAATGTTTTTCACATCGGTATCGAGTTCGTGTACCACACCACTCGCATTTTCAATATCGTTTGCAAGCTGCTCAATCGAACCAACGGTCTGCGCTAACGTACTATTCGCCGATTCCACTTCGTCATTCGCGCTGTTACTCGCACTCGCGGCATCAGTAGCATTACCACTCACGGTTTCACTGGTGACCTGCATTTCGTGAACGGCTGCCGCCACGACTTCACTTTCTTGCTGTTGATTGGACGAAAACTCAGCCACGCTTTGCGTCAACGACTTGATGTTTTCCATCTCAGCACGAACCGCATTGGACGCAATAATGACTTGCTCGACCGTTAGATGAATCTTACCGACAAACTGGTTAAACGCGGCACTCAAACGAGCAATCTCATCATCGCCATCCACAGCCATACGCTGCGATAAATCGCCATCGCCTGAAGCGATTTCACTCATGGCTTTTTCAACGTTCTGAATAGGTTTAATAATGAAGCGGTTCGACAACCACATGGCAACCAACGCAGCCAAAACCGCAAGAGCCATACCGACTTCAATCACAATTTTACTGGACTGAATTGACGCGTTCGCTTGTTCTCGTAAAAGCGTTTGTTTCGCTTCAATCAAACCACGAATTGAGCGTAATTGCTCTCGTACGATGGCAAATTCTCGGTCAATCGCAGCGGTGTTATCTTCATTATATTGCTTGGCACCCGCAGGGTTGGAAAACAAAGGTTCATGTAATGAAACCCAAGTTTTGGCCGACTGAATCAACTTGGTGTATTCGCTGCGAGATTGATTACCCAGTACCCCTTGATCAAATAAGGTTTGGATACTTTCTAAACGAGGAACAGCTTTGTAGGCATTATCTTTAAATTCACCGACTTGATATTGCACCGCAGCCGAGTCGCCTTCGGCCAATAGCAATCCTTGTGCGGCGGCAATAACTTGATAAATATCACGATAGGCATCTTCCAAGTCATCTAATACCGGTTGAACAACGTTGTTCAATTCGTGGTTAATTGCAGCCTGCTGATTTGATTTCACTACGTTCAAAACAGTAACCATAGAGAAAACAAACACAATCACAATTAGGGGAATCGCAATTTTCGTTTTAATAGAAAATTTATTTATATTCATAAGCTTCATAACCAATTAGATTCATAATAAAAGCCCGACCAATATAACGTATTGATTGCGATTCTAGACAGTTATTTTGGACAGCAATATAAAGCTAAGCTTAGCAGGTAAAATCTCGACTGCTCTGCTAAGTGCTTTATCTTAATAGTAATGAAGCGATGAAGCTGGTTGAGCGCAGTTATACTTTCGCTTTAATCGGGCGCTTTAGGCTTCGCGCGTCACGAATGTTGAGCGCCATTAAAGTAAGGTTAACTAACCCTGCCACCAATTCTGCAATTTGAATCGTGTAAAAGACAGCATCAAACTGACCGACACTGGCTAAGTGTTGTAAGTAAATTGCCGCAGGTGTTAACACCAGTAATCCATTTAATGCGACGAATGGCATGCGTTTTTTCTTTCGCCCTAATGCTCCCGATTTCGCGTTCGGTGCCATTTTTGCTCCAGTAATGCCGGTTATTGCCATAGTAGGAATCAACACCCAAATCGCATAAAAGATCGCGGTTTTAACCGCCAATACTTGTTGCTGGTTGCCAAAAATTTCAACCAATAATGAACTCACGAAGAAGCTCAAAATTAGAAGAAACGCCAACATTGCTGCGCTGCGATGGACGATCTGAATGGTATTTTTCATGGTGATGCCTTTTAATAATTTTTCGAAATGTAGAAGCTAATGTATGACGAGCCTTTGACTACCAACGCGAACGGTAAGAACGGTGGCAGCTCTTGCAGGTCTTTTCTGCTTGTTTGATTCCTGCGCTGGCCTGTTTTGGATCTTGTTGGGCGCTAGCGTTATAAAGCGCTTCGAAACCCGCATCCATCTGCGCCAGCAAAGTGTTGAACTTACTCGGTGACGTCCATACCTCTTTTTTCGCTTTACTGCCTTTTTGGCTGCCTTCTGGGAACGATTCGTTCAACGTATTTCCATGCTCGATCAGTTCACGGCTAACTGCAGTCAACGCTTCCCAATCCGTACTCTTACCGTCGAGTAATCGACTCGCACTTTTTAGGTCATCTTCAATCGATGAAAATGCCGTTTGTCTTTGGCTTATTTCAGCCTCATAAGCGTTTGCAAACACTGACGTTGAAAATATTGGCGAAGCAACAGTAGTCAAAACAAGTGAAAGAGTAAGTTCAGAGTTTTTCATTTTGGCATCCTCATGGTTCGGTTAGTGGTGTTGTTTTCTTGCTTGCCATTTAATTTACACAACAATAGTTGCGTACGCAACTATTGTTGTGTAAATTATTTCCATCGCTGTTTTAAATAATGAATTGGAAGAAAGAAAATGAAAGTATGGGACTTAGCCACTCGCCTATATCACTGGGCACAAGCTCTTGTTTTTATTGCGTTGATTGGCACTGGGTTTGCAGGTAACGGCCCTCACCTACCTCTTGGGCTTGCACTGTTTACCTTAATTACATGGCGAGTTCTATGGGGATTCGTTGGCAGCGAGACTAATCGCTTTTCTCAATTTGTCCGTTCCCCACTGGCGACAATTCGCTATTTACGTGGCCAATCGCCACAGGATAATACCGCTGGTCACAACCCTGCGGGCGGCTGGATGGTCGTGGCTTTGATTGTGGGCCTACTAATGCAATGTTTGAGTGGTTTGGCACTGGCGGGCATGTTAGATAACTTACCCTTCGCTCAATGGTGGCTAACCGATCATATCTTTGAGCTTTTCGAGTCCATGCATTTCATGCTCGCGAGAATACTGCCGGCTCTGGTTCTTCTCCATGTCGTGGCCATTTTAGTATACAAGCTCAAACGAAAGCCTTTGGTTAAAGCCATGTTCACGGGTTTTCAAGATCAAGCCAGAACAGAAGATGGCGAAAATGTACAACTAAACTTTGTCTCGCAACGCCGCGCTTTTTTAATGCTAGTTGCTGCAGGATTAGTTACCATGACAATTATTGCATCATCAATGGTATGACACGAATGAGTGAGAAGTTTGATAGACAATCGAGCTTTGGCTGGCTGATCAATGTGGTCGCGGGTCAAGCTGCAAAAAAATTTGAAGCACGCCTAAAAGAGCAAGGTCTGACTCTCGCTTTATGGCCGACACTAATGTGCTTATGGGAAGAAGAAGGCGTGACTCAGCGAGAGATCTCTGCAAAGTCTAAAGTTGAAAACTCAACCACTACTCGAACGCTCGACAAACTGGAAAAGCTTGGCTTAGTTGAACGACGCAATGACCCGAATAGCCGACGCTCATTTCGCATTTACTTAACCGAACAAGGCCATGCGATTAAATCAGATCTTCTCCCACTACCTGTCGCGGTTAATGAAGAAATGCTAGCGTCATTAAACGAAGAAGAGCAGCAACAGATCATTAAGCTGCTACAAAAAATGGTCGCAGCCGTTTAAGCATCTTTCCTTTCCCAAGTGCCAGCGAATCGCTGGCATTTTTTATTGCCCCTTTCCGTTACATTTCGATAACACTACCTACTAGCTCACTGTTTTCTTAGCACTGAATTGATAGAGTGAAAATCACAATAATCACTGAATAAATCTGGCAGAGTCAAAGTCATGAAGGATCAATTAAGCCAAGAATGGAAAGACATCAAATGGGTGTTTACTGACGTCGATGACACCTTAACTTGGCAAGGTTCATTGCCACCCGATACGCTCATCGCTTTACAGAATCTACGCGATAAAGGCATTAAGGTTGTTGCGGTAACAGGTGCTTGTGCTGGTTGGTGCGACCATATTGCTCAACTATGGCCAGTGGACGCAGTACTTGGGGAAAACGGGGCCTTTCTATTAGAAAAAGAGGCTGGATCTTTACAAATATCAACTGAAATCCCTCTAGAGAAAATTCGCGCAAATCAAGCAACATTAAAACAGCAGATTGAATCTATTTTGCTCGATTACCCGGACCTTTCGTTAACACTCGACCAGTCATACCGATTATGCGAAGTGGCGATAGATATCGGCCAAAACCGTTCTCCTGTAGATCCTGAGATCGTTCAAGCGGTACTGAAGAGAATCCATGCTTTGGGCGCACATGCCACGGCAAGTTCGATTCATATCAACGCTTGGTATGGCGAGCATTCAAAAAGAAATGCCGTAGAGCACTACTTAACAAATAAAGGTTTCTCAGCAGAACAGATCCAAACACAAGTTTGCTATGTGGGCGATTCAATGAACGACGAGCAAATGTTTGGTTGGTTACCACTGACCGTTGGCGTGGCCAACATTCAGCATTACTGGGATAAGTTAGAGCATCACCCGAGCATCGTAATGACGGAACCTGGTGGATTCGGATTTGCGCAATTTAGCCGAGGCTTGTTAGCAATCCAACGCTAATTGAGCGCTATTTTACTGGGTGCCCTAAATAAGAAAACGGCCTAAGGTTGACAGAAAGTACCTTAGGCCGTTTTATGTTAGCGTATCGAATAACCGCTAGATAAGTTTATTTCGGATATGAATAACTACCGCTTCCGCAATAATTACCACAGCAAAAATACTCACTAAGACCATTGATACTTTTTGCCATTCAAACAAGTTTTGCGCGTCGTTAAGAATCACACCAATACCACCGGCCCCCACCAGTCCAAGTACAGCAGATTCACGAACGTTGATGTCCCAACGGAACAAAACTATTGAGTAAAATGCAGGCATGACTTGTGGCCAGTACCCTTTAAGCAAAATACTCATCCATGAAGCGCCCGTTGCTCGCAGCGCTTCGATCGGCCCCATGTTCACTTCAGCAATGGCTTCCGCTAACAGCTTCCCTACAAAGCCGATACTACGAATGGCAATTGCCATAATGCCTGCAAGAACACCGGGGCCAAACAGTGCGATAAATAGCAGTGCCCAGACTAATGAGTTCACTGAACGTGAAGACACTAGGAAAAACTGAGCTACCCAATTTAGCGCTTTGTTTGGAGTGATATTTGGTGCATTTAGCAAGGCTAAAGGAATCGCAAATACCAAAGTAAATAATGTACCTAATGTCGCAATGTGTAGCGTTTCTATCATCGCGGCATGAATCGATTCTGGGTAAAACGCATAGTCCATCGGCACCATTCGCTGGAACATATCTGCAAATTGCGCTGGCGCGTCGTATAAAAATTCAGGAATCACTTCCACCGTTTGCCAAGACCACACAATGGCCATTACCAAACTCAAGTAAATAGCGAAACGGGCAATACGTTCATTCGGCGTAAAGCGTTGCCATTCTTTATCAATATTTGCCGTTGTCATTAGAAGATTCTCCTAACAATGTTCGATAGAAACTCACCTACTAGAATCAATGCGATAATGGTGATCAAAATAGCCGCTACAAAATCGTAGTCGAAGCGTTGAAAAGCCGAGAACAAGGTGCCTCCTAAGCCGCCAGCCCCTACAATGCCGACCATGGTCGAGTTACGCAGATTCGAGTCCAACTGGTAGCTAGCAAAGCCAATAAAACGAGTAAATACTTGCGGCATTACCGCGTACAAAATCACACTCACAAAGCTTGCGCCTGTCGCTTTAATCGCTTCAACTGGTTTAAAGGAAATCTCCTCAATCGCTTCGGCAAATAGCTTGGCAATGAAGCCAATGGATGCGAATACCAGAGTAAGAATCCCGGCTAGCGCGCCAAAACCAACCGCCTTTACAAACAAGATGGCAATGATCACTGGGTGGAATGAACGGCATAATGCGATGAAGCCACGAATCGGGGTAGAGACAATCGCAGGCATCATGTTACGAGCCGCCAGTAAGCCTAAAAACAGTGAAATCACAATGCCGAAAAAGCTCGAAATAATGGCAATTTGTAAACTTTCAGCAAGGCCACTCAACAGTAAACTGGTACGAGAAAAGTCTGGCGGAAACATTCTAGACAGTAAGCGTTCACTTTCACCAAAGCCGATAATTAATCGGTCAAAAGTCAGGCCTAATGTCGATACACTGTAAAAAAGATAACCGACGACAGCCGCTATGATGGCTCGGTTCGTCCATGAGACTTTAAAGGGGTTATCGTAATTTTTAGACGCACCGCTTGCTGCTGCGCCTTGGGTTAATCCAGCCATGATTCACCTCCATAAATGATCTTCAGATCTTCTTCGGAAATGCCTTCAGGGCTACCGTCATAATGCACCTTACCGTTACACATGCCGATGATGCGTTTGGCGTATCGCTTAGCAAGGTTCACATCGTGGATGTTGACTAAAACTGGGATGTTCTTCTGCTCAGCGAAGGTTTCCATTAGTTCCATAATTTCAACGGCAGTTTTAGGGTCTAGCGATGAAGTCGGTTCATCCGCCAGTAGAATATACGGGTCTTGCATGACTGCTCTGGCAATGCCCACGCGTTGGCGCTGACCACCAGACAGGCTGTCTGCTCGTTGATTCGCGAAATCTTGTAGGCCAACGAATTCTAGCAGTTCAAATGCTTTAGCAAGGTCTTCTGAAGAGTAGTTACGTCGCCACGCGTTCCACGCTGACATGTAACCTAAACGGCCACTGAGTACGTTTTCGATAACCGTGAGTCGCTCAACTAAGTTGTACTCTTGAAACACCATACCAATATGGCGGCGCTGTTTACGTAGTGCCTGCCCTTGAAGCTGCGTTAGGTCTGCACCGTCAAAAAGAATTTCTCCTTGGCTCGGATCGTTCAAACGGTTGATACAACGCAGCAAGGTACTTTTACCTGTGCCCGATGGGCCAATAATTGCGATGATACCCGGTTCGTCGATATCAATGTTAATGCCTTTAAGGATTGGCTTGCCTGCCACATATTCATGAAAAAGGTTGTTGATCTTTATTCCGTCATAGCTTGCTACGGCCATACTGCATTTCCTTATACAAAAATTTAGGATGAACTATGCCCTACCCGTGAGGGCATAGTTTTTTCGTTGAGATAGGTGCTCGGGGGAGAGCTAAGAATTAACCGTTGTTTGCTTGCTTAGCCAGTTCGGCTGCTTTTTTCTTAGCGCGTTTAGCCGCATCTTTTTCAGCCAGTTTTTTCAAGCCCGCTTTTGTGTAAGCCGTGCCTGTCGCGTGGGCGATATCACGAATCACATCCCACTCTTCTTGGTATGTAATTGGAGAGAAACGGTCTGCACCTTTGAACGCTGCGCTCATTTCTGGCGTAAAGCGGTAGCTGAAGAAAGCTTCGTTGATCTTTTCGACAAGCTCAGGTTTCAAGTTGTATGCGTAACCAAATGCCGACGTTGGGAAACGTGGACTGCGGTAGATGATTTTAAGCTCAGAGTCGTCAACACGCCCTGCTGCCACCATACGGTCGTACACATCAGATGCCACAGGTGCTGCATCATAGTCTCCGTTATAAACACCTAGAATAGATTGGTCGTGCTTACCTGAGTACAACACTTTGTAATCTTCATCTGGCACTAGACCTTTTGCAGGGAATAGCGCACGTGGAGCAAGGTTACCAGAGTTGGAAGACGCAGAAGTGTGAGCAACCTTTTTCCCTTTCAGATCAGCCATAGTGTTAATACCGCTGTCTTTACGAACGATAGTAATTAGGTTGTAGCCTTGGAAACCAGACTCATCACCTTTAACGGCAATTGGTACGTAACCCGCTAGGTTAACCGCGTAGCCTGTTGGCCCCGTTGAGAAACCAGCCACGTGTAGACGACCAGAACGCATCGCTTCTACTTGCGCAGAGTTCGAGTGAACCGTGTAGTATATAACTCGTTTGCCAGTGATCTTGCTTAGGTGCGCTTGGAAGTCTGCGAATGCATCTTTATACAATGCAGGATCTTCTACCGGCGTGTACGTAAATACAAGCGTGCTTGGGTCGTTCCACTCATCAGGATTCTTCGGTGAATCTGCCACTAAATCTTGGTTTTCATCACAGTATCGATCGTCTAACACACCACGGCTAGAGCAGTCGCTTGCCATAGCCATTGAAGGAAGTAGTAATGAGCTAGCGATTAACAGTCCTTTAACACTGATTTTCATATTCAAACCTTACTTTTACTTATTGTTGAAAGTCACAAGCTCTATAGCAGCCATCATGCCAACAATTAAATTATTATAATTCAACAACTTAAACAAACCATTCAATTCATCAATTGATTATGGGTCACTCGTGTCCAAGCGCATAGACTGCATTTGGGTCATTTATGTCCCATGATATTTATACCCAAAAAAAGAGCCCGAAGGCTCTTTAAACTATCCATGTTTTAAACCAAGGACCTTTATGTCTATGGCTTTTAAACCCACTTATAAGCCATCTATTAAGATTGGCTGTCCATGCAGTTTGCGTAGTAAGTAACCGTTGCAGGCCAATCACTGAATACGCCAAGCACGCCCACATCTTGTGCTAGCACGTCCAGCATTTTCATCATATCACCATCATTGTTGATGCCTTGCTTAACGCTTTGGTAATACCAACCGCCACCTTGTGCTAATGGGCCAGAGCGCTCTAACGTCCAAGCAATGATATCGAGGTCCGCTTCCTTCGCTAACTTCGCATAGTTAGACGCCACAAGGTCGTTTTTGTCATCAAGTTCAACAAGAGCAAACAGCGGTGGCGCAATAATGTTGACACCGGCATCTCGCAAGTCTTTCATATTCTCAACAGACGCCACGAAATCAGCTTGGTCATAGACACGGTCATCTAAGTACACCGCTTGTTTACCAAACTTTGGATTCTCGTTGATCCAGTACTTCACGTCATCTAAGTTAAACGACTGCAAATACGTTTCAGACGGTTTAAAGCCAGCCGCTTTCAACTCGTCGACTAACTTTTGCGCGTACATTTCTTGAGTAAAGCCATTGAAAGGCATGTCGACAGAAGCAGACTTCAATTCAGGTGTCACTTTCACTCCGTGCTTTTTAAATAAGGCTGCACTTTCTGCATGTGTCATCAAAGTCCCGCTTTGGCTGTACAAATCTGTACGCCAGCCCGGTGTTCCATTCATGTACTCCTCAACCGTGGTCGCTTTCGGGTTAGCACCATCCATTTTGCCTTTTAGCGTTTTAAATTCCGCCAAAGTGAAATCAGACGTACGACACTCTACTTGCGCATCTTCGCCTGTCGCAGGGTTTGCTGGCTTGAAAGGCACTGAACATTTCTTCGCAAGATCTGGGTGCGCTAGCACATCCGTCGTAGTATGAAGATCGCTTTGCGAGTGGCGACAAACAAGCTCTTTGTCTTTGGTGAAGGTAACGTCACATTCCACGACACCTGCACCCATTTGAATCGCCGCTAAGTACGATTCCTTAGTATGCTCAGGGAACTGCATGGCAGCGCCGCGGTGGCCGATAGAGAAATCACTTCGATGAAAAGGCCCTTCACTACAACTCAGTAGCTTAGATTTCAAAGGTCCTTCGTCCATATTGTTTACTAAAAAGAGGGGACGAGGCCCTAAATCAGCAGACTTAGGCGCAGCAGTTGCTCCCATAGCAGTCATACCTAGTATTAGAGCAATTGAACCTTTCAGTATTTGCTTCATGTTTGTATCTCCTTGCAACAAGCAATGTTCTTGTACTTTCCGTTGTTCGGTCAGCGAAGCGGAGTGCCACCGTGATACAAGCTTTCGGTAACGGCCTATGCTGACCTCCTGTGGACTAACGCCACATCCAGTGAATTGCACGCTTCATGCCAATTGTTAATTTACTTAAAATACAATAATTTACCAAACACTCAAGACTATTAACTCTAATAATGGGTCATTCTTGTCTTGTGTGTTTCATCGTTTATCTAGGCTTTAAAACTTTCTTTATCAAGCTGATGTTTCTTCATTTTTCGGTACAAGGTTTTACGGGGAAGGTTCAGTTTGGCAGACACTTCATTGATATTGCCGGAGCTTTCAATCAAGGCCTCTGTCAGTACATTACGCTCGTATTGTTCCATCTGCTTTTCGAAAGCAAAATCTTCATTGGTCGATTCACAAATAGGTGATTGAAGGTCGAATCCATCGCCGACAATGCCAAGTACGAATCGGTCGGCAACATTACGAAGCTCTCGAACGTTACCCGGCCATTCGTGTCTGCTAAGCTGCTGGATTTGCTCAGGATAAATCGTAGATGGACGGGTTTTATACTTCTTACTCGCTTGGATTACGAAATGGCGAAACAGCAGCTGAATATCTTCTTTTCGATGGCGTAGCGCTGGCAAGTTTAGGCTCGCGATATTCAGTCGATAAAACAGATCGGCTCTAAACTCCCCCGACTCGCTGAGGCTGGCTAAATCGGCTTTGCTGGCAGCGACTACCACAATATCGACGGGGATCAGTTCGTTACCGCCCACTCGCTCAATCACGCGTTCTTGTATCACGCGCAATAGCTTAATTTGAACAGCGATTGGCATACTCTCTATTTCGTCTAGAAACAGGGTGCCACCATTAGCCTGTTCAATTTTACCAATGCGCTTTTTGTTGGCGCTGGTAAACGAGCCCGCTTCGTGGCCAAACAGTTCACTCTCAATGATGCTTTCTGTCATGCCACCGCAATTGATGGCGACGAACGGCTTTGCTTTACGGCGGCTGAATTGATGGAGCGCTCTCGCGATCACTTCTTTACCTGTCCCAGTCTCGCCATTGATGATGGTATCAACCCCTGTGTGCGACAGCGCCAATACTTGTTTTCGAATCGTATCCATACTCTTAGATTGGCCAATCACCACCGATTCAATAGGCAGTTCAGCGCTCTCTTCGCCATCTGGTGCCTGAGGTAAGTTTTGCTGGCTTTGAGTCAATGCTAAATCGAGTTTTTCCACTAACTCTGCGGTATTCAACGGCTTTTCGAGAAAGTCGAAAGCGCCAAGCTTCATCGCTTCAATGGCCATTGGAATATCCCCATGCCCACTCATTAATAGCACTGGTACATTTGGCGCTCGATGTTGAATCGAGCTCAGCAGCGTTAAGCCATCTACTTTTGGCATTCGCACATCACACAACACCACAGATTGGCAATTGGCGGTTAATGATTTCAGCCCCTGGTTTGGGTCTGTAAACGTGGTGACATTAAAGCCTTCCAGTTCTAGCATTTCACTCACGGCTTCCACGACATCTATTTCGTCATCGATAAGAACTATGTGTTTTTCTAGGGTCATGAGTGAGTGCCTTTTTGTAAAGTAACGATAAATTCTGTGCCTTGATGCTCTACCGATTCAACATGAATCGAGCCACCAAAATCTTTAATAATGTTGTATGCGATGGATAGGCCGAGGCCCAACCCTTTACCTGATGATTTACGGGAATAGAAAGGGTCGAACAAGTGTGGGATGTCTTCTGCTGGAATGCCGAGGCCATTGTCTTTGACCGAAATGATGACTGTAGCTTCCGATTCTAAAGTTGCGATTTCTATGCTCGGAGCATCATTCAACTCAACCGCATCTAACGCGTTGCTGATCAAGTTCACCAACACTTGCTCAAGACGAATGCTGTTCGCTCGAACGCTAGGGATCGGGCCTTTCTTGTAAACAATCGCCACGTTATTACGTCTGGTTTCAAATAGCTCAATAGCATCGCTGATAACACCCTGCAGTTCTACGCTCTCTATTTTTCCGTCACTCTTGCGTGAGAATGCTTTCAAGTGGCGGGTAATAGCAGCCACCTTTTCGAGTAAGGTTTCAATTTTTTGTAGATTGAGTACAGCTTTGTCGGGCCTATCTTTATCCAGCCACAATTGAGCGCTTCGCACATGGCTGTTTACTGCGGTCAGCGGCTGATTGATTTCATGAGTAATTCCGACACTTAATTGCCCAAGCGCTGCCAATTTCCCTGCTTGCACTAGCTCATCTTGAGTCACTCGTAATTTGGCTTCCGCTAAGGTGCGTTCTTCGACCTCAGCTTCTAGTTTGCGGTTAGTCTGCTTAACGATTTTGGCGGTGGTTTGGAATACTTTTAAATACTTCGCCATTTGCGTCACTTCGTCTCGCCCGCGAATCGCAACTTCGGTATCTAAATGCCCGGTCGAAATCGCGAACATGTTGTCTTTTAGCTGTAATAAACGTTCTAAAATGCTTTTACGAACGTAGAACCAAGAAATCGCAGCCGCCGCTAAGATGCTGAATAGAGAAAGGAATAATGACAGGCGTTGATTTGAGTGCAGCGATTCCTGAGCCTGATTGATCGATTGATCAATATTGCGGTTTACTTTGCTGGTGTTGCTTTCTATTTGTACCGTCAGTTGATTAAGGTGCTCGCGGCTATTTTGCAGAAAGTATTGTTCTTGATATCGATAATCTAGCGCTTTATTTTTCACAGAATACAAACTACTTGAGCTTGAAGCTAAGTTGTAAATCACCGCTAATTGTTTATCGAGTTCTGGGAATTCACTGCGCAGATCACCATTCACCCACAGCGCCCACCACTCTTCACCCACTTGTTCCAAGCGGTAGCTGGTGTAATCCAGCTCATTAAAACTCGAATCGTTGTATAACTTCTCTACCAAGCCCAATTGATAATAAAGTAGCGACTTTAGCTGGGTGTATTGAATTCTCTCTTTACTGGCCTGTGGCAGTGCATCCAGCGAATTACTGGCCAATTGCAGCAAAGGATAAAAACCTTCTAGCAAGTTGCGTAATTCTTTATTCAAATGATCGGACTCGATTTCACTTTGGTAAAGCAAACTCAAGCTATTGTGCACTTGCGCGATCAGGTCTTTAAAATAGGAGTGATATTCAGGGAACTGAACCATGATGCCATCCATCACGGCAATCGCTTCTTCAATGCGTTGAAGAAACTGTTTTCGCTCAAGGTTAGATTCGGCATCACTCAATTGGGAGGAGGCGACAATGATCACGCGCACCATGTCGTTCAAGCGTGCCGCTTGATCCAGTGCGGGAATCTCACTTTCCTTGAGTTCAACGAGGCGCTGGTTGAGATCGTTAAAGGTAAACGTGGAAACCACCGACAGAAAGATCGTCGTCATTGAAAGCATGGCCAGCGCGAGCACTAAACGTTGCTCAATACCCTTCCAGCCAAACCATTTTCTTCGGGGGGATTTCAGCGCACTTAAAGGTCGAGAACTCACATTGGGTTCAGCGATCTCTTTGGCTGAATAAACGTCACTGTTCACTACACCACCCTCTTGATAGTTCGACTGCGCATGGTTTAAATGAATAAGTTTGCTAATTGTTTTAGTAAGTTAGAGGCTGAATAACCGAATCTTCATTATGATTTATCAGCTTCAATTGCCTAGCATTACTATATAAAACACCAAGCAAGCATTAACATTTCTTATAAAACACCATAACAATTCACTAATAAAGCGCTGACTGCCTGTTTTGCGATAACAGTAAGTGACCCAATTAACAAAATTATGGTTATCAGGTCGAATTAGGGTTCGAACTGCGCGAAAAAGCCGCTATTCGATAGAGGGCTGGCGTAATGAATTAGGGGTCACACCAAAACGTTTTCGAAACACTTTGCAGAAATAACTGACGTCTTGAATACCGATTTCGTCAGCCAAATATTGCAAGCTATGCGCTGAATTTAGGACTCGCCAATGCACATGTTGCATTCGCATCTCAGCCCAATATTCTCTGGCGGTTTGATTGAATTTGTCTTGAAACAATCGATCGAGCTGGCGCCGGCTAATCGCCAAACTGTGTGCCAATTCATCGACCGTTTTAGATTCCGATAATAGTTGGCGCATCAATCCGATAGCTCGGCCAATATGACGGTTGGGAATATTGTTGATCTTGGTATCAGCGTCCAGCGATTTAAGATGATGAGCTTGCTCGCGCGCTTCATCAACCAACATATCCGCCAGTCCTTTCAGTGCACGATTACGGCCACAATGGCGAGTCACCAGTTCAACCGCTAAATCAATCGCGGCATTGCCTCCGGCGCAGCTAATCCTTTTATTATCGATGCAATACAGTTGCTCAGTGCGCACGTCAATCAGTGGGAAAGCCGTCCTAAATTCTTGCACGTGCCGCCAGTGAACGGCCACTTTGTGATCCTCCAGTAATCCAGCTTCGGCAAATAAAAAACACGCATTATCTATGCTGACCAAAGTCACCCCTTTAGACGCCGCTAAGTGCAAGACCTTGCGGTATTGGTCGCTTAACTGACGGCTGTCTTCTGCTCTACGTCCGCCAAACACCACCAAATAGTCGTAATCGCTCAGTTCAAGTTCATCGATGCAGCTTTCTGGCTCAATTGTCACGCCGCTACTCGACACAATATTGCCAGGCTTTAACCCACTAATGTGCCATGCACAATATTGCTGCTGACTGTAATCCTCTTCATCAGCCGACAAACGTAGTTTGTCTAAAAAACCAGCAAATGGAAGCAAACCAAACTCAGGTAAAGGCAACAATAAAAATCGAACGTCTGGTGATCGCTTCTCTGGGTGCAACGCTTTGTTATCCGTATTCATAAAGCCGCTTCCTTCTCACTTTGGCTAGTGATGCGATTAAACACTTGTCTAGATATTACCACCATACGACCAATTAACACCCAATTAACTGCGCATTCTCCCCCTATACTTTTTGAATATTCCAACAACTTTATCGAGATAAACTATGCCGTTAGATACTTGGTTCATCTATTTTATTGCCGTTATTGGCCTCACTCTTGCCCCAGGGCCTAGCGGACTATTGGTGTTAACTCATGGCGTAATGTACGGGCAAAAAAAGACCCTATTTACCATTAGTGGCGGGATGTTTGGTTTCGTACTTCTCATGGCATTAACCATGTTTGGCATTAGCGCCTTGCTGCTTGCTTCAGCCAATCTATTGTCTATCTTCAAATGGGTTGGCGGCGCTTATCTTGTCTGGTTAGGGATAAAAATGTGGCTCGCACCGCCTCTAGAGCTAAAACCTGTCGAGAAAGGACGCACCGCGAGCAACTTTTCTTTATTCCGACAAGGTTTGCTTGCCGCCATTGCCAACCCGAAAGTGCTGTTGTTCTTCGCTGCATTTTTGCCGCAGTTCATCAACCCAGAGCTACCGTTATTCACGCAGTTCGTTGTTATGGCTGCAACCTTTGCCTTCGTCGAGTTTTGCGTTGAATACCTTATCGCTGGCGTTGCGATCAAACTTCGCCCTTGGCTCGCGCGTACAGGTAAGCGATTTAATCAGGTGAGTGGTGGCTTATTCGCAGCGATTGGGACTTCACTGCCGTTAACTCAATGATTTGTTGGCTATTAATAGAAAAAGAGAAAGTTCTCACACTTTACTATTACAAATACGTAAAAATCATTTTCATTTTGGTGGGATTATCAATTTTCCATAAACCCCTATACTGGCTCCAACAAAACGAGACAGCGGAAACAAACAAGCTCGACTAACCTTAAAGCGAATGACTTCACGACTCTCCGTGAA
>NZ_RZIS01000011.1 GCF_005281835.1 Vibrio profundi | reverse complement strand
GGACGGTGACTGTGCCAAGCACGGAGGCGTTGCGTGTTGCGTTGGAAGTGAGCAACTACCTGGATTTAGCGGGTAATGTAGGCGCCACCGATTCGTCCCACGAATTGCCAATCACGCCAACGCTTGCTATTACACCGGTAGGAACGGTGAATGAGAGTGAAGCTGCGAATTTGGTGTTTGAAGGCACATCGACGCGTTTCAATGACCAATCGTTGGCGGTTGTGGTGAAGACGACAGGTGGCAGTGAGGTGACGAGGACGACGGCTACGGTATTGAATGATGCTTGGAGTGCGGCTGTTGTGGACTTGAGCGAAGTTGTCAACGGTGATTACACGGTCACAGTGACGGGCACCAATGAGGCTGGCGTGACAGTGGAAGCGTCCAGTGGTTTTGAATTGGTTCCCTAGAATCACTATATATAGATTTGAACCCAAAAGTTATAGTGTTGTTTCGATAATCAAAAAGAACGTTTATTACAGGCACAAGGTTGTTTGTTATTGACCTAGTTCTTAGCGCTTACTCATATATAGGTGGGGAACTATTTTAACTTAGTAGGTATATCGAGGCATCGACATTAATGCCACATTGAAACGTTCTGCATTTGGTAATATTTGTTACCTAACCTTTGGTTAACTAACGATTAGAGTATATTTCATAGAGTACTCTGAATTGTTATTGAAGTGGGCATCTTGCCCACTTTTCTTTTTCTCTATCCCTCCCACTTTGTATAAATCATAACGATATAAAACCTCTCCTTATTTTGTTAGGCGACATTTACTTAGTTCATTATCTATAGGGCAAAAATGTTTTTGTGATCTTTAGCCAGAGCATCAAATGATGTAGGCGTTTTGCCTATCAATTTGGTCTTTATGACTAGTGCTTAATTGTCCTATCTAATTGAAATTATTTGATTAAATAAGTATGATCGCCAGACCAAATCGTACCTCTAAGCCTTATCAGCTTAATTATCACCGCAACCTATTTACGATGTTGGTTGTGGAGAATTCAAATGCATTTAGTTTGCAAATTTATACCCAGCTCGAAGTTAACACCTAACGAGCTATCTTATGTCCTTACGCCTGATGAATGCATAGGCCAGCTTTCGCGTGTGCGAAACCCCAATGATATAGTGCGGCATTTGCCTGTTGCATTGTCTCAGCCAATCTCAATTGCAGCTAAAAAGTCTCCCCATAGCCTTCTTAATGCTCTTAAAAATGAGTTGCTTAAAGCGCATTGGATCGCCTTATCTTCTTTTGCGCGCAGAGTCCCTTTGAGTGATGCTCAGCTGAATACTTACCCTAAGTTAAAGTCTCTGATTACCAACTTGGATACTTCAGAGGGGAAGAAAGTCAATAAAGCCAACTATCAGCAAGTTCAAGATGATGTGCCTTTGCCCCGCAACATGACTTACACGCCTGTAGAGCCTAGTCCAGATCATAAGATCGTTGTGGAATTTGCCGGCCAATGGTCAAGTAATGCTGCCTGCCTGATGCTCGGAACTACCGATACTCAAAAAGAAAAAGTCACCGTAGGCAAGCCAGATACTGAAAACAAACACCGTAGCCTTGCAACGTTTAAAGATCTCGAAGTCGAGGGTAAAACGCTTTACATCAAAATCCCTTGTTCTGATCAGCCTCAGCCAATCTTGCTTAAACTCGCCGAAGACTTGCAACCCGTTGATAATGAAACTCAGATGGATGAGTGGGATAATGTGTTGGTGCCTGTGAGACCATTGGCTTATTTAGATGGCAGTAAAGACAAAGCTAAAGCCTCTGATCTAAGTGGTGGTTTCCTGTATGTTTTTTGGAAAGGGAAGCTTTGGCGAGAGATGGCCATAACCGAGAAAGGTTACTACCAAGATGTTGACGTTGAGTATTACCGTACCTTGGAGCAAGAAGAAAAGAAAAAAGACACACCTCAGGTAATACAAAGAAGCGCAAGCGGTTTTGCCATGGCGCATTTCTGGGCACCTTACAAAATATCGGGTGAAGTCCAACAAGGGGAAAGTGGACTCAAGATCATTTTCTCACCAAAGCAAAAGCGCTTTGCCCAAATTGAAGCTTTAGAATCGGATGCTGCTCTGCTCGAGAAATCCAGCACGCCATTAGATGAATTAAGCAGTTACAGTGATGGACAGTCATTCAGTGCACAAGAATTCACCTCCGATGTAGACAGTGCTGCCATCCACAAAATTACCGAAGACGACATGCCATGGCTGAGCGACCAACAAGCCATAGTTCGCAGCTACGACCAGAGTAACACCGTGATTGCTTATGTAGACGGAAAAAACAGTGGTTTTCTTGTCCGCTTGGAAGTTGGCTTGGCAGACGGCCCATTGGCAGAACAGCTAGACCCTTACTCGCTGGCTTCGTATGACGGCTTAGTTGCCATTATGGAAGATTCTGAAAGTGACTGGCGAGTTACAGAGCCCTTTGAATTAACCAGTAAAGATGGTTATATCAGTGCCTTAGTGACAGGCATGCCTCCCAAAGGAAAGTTTACACTTGTGCTTTCACACCTTGGCGGGGAGGACAGCGCGGTGATGATGTTTGAAGAGCTGACGTACCAAGAGATCACCGCAGAACCACCAGAATTACCGATGGCTTCTAAGTACGAAGAACAGCGAGTGCCTGATGAAGTTAATGAAGAAAGAGAGCGTCAAAAGAAAACATTAGACATGATGCTAGAGCTTATCAATAACAATTAACGTAATAGCCTATTTGGTCTATTAGAAATAACAGGTTGAAAATGAAAAGATTAATCACTTTATATGCGCTTACTATAATGATGTCTTTGGGATTTGGTGTAGCTCACGGAAAACCAAAACCGACAGTCGATGATGACTATTTCCAAGCCCAAACTATTGCTAATAATGCATCAACTATAAGCAATGAGGAAGATAAACTCCTTGTTCGCTTAGAGGTTGGTTTGGCAGACGGCCCATTGGAAGAACAGCTTGACCCTTACTCGTTTGCTTCGTATGACGGCTTAGTTGCCATTATGGAAGATTCTGAAAGTGACTGGCGAGTTACCGAGCCCTTTGAGTTAATCAGTAAAGATGGTTATATCAGTGCCTTAGTGACAGGTATTCCTCCCAAAGGAAAGTTTACACTTGTGGTTTCGTACCTCGGGGGAAAATACATCGCGGTAACGATGTTTGAAGGGCTGACATACCAAGAGATCACCGCAGAACCACCAAAATTACCGATGATTTCTAAGCACGAAGAACAGCGAGTGCCTGATGAAGTTAATGAAGAAAGAGAGCGTCAAAGGAAAACACTAGACATGATGCTAGAACTTATCAACGCCAATTAAATTGAAACGTCGGGGGTAGTACGCTAAACCTCGGTTTATCAAATAATCAAAAGAATAAGCGAAATATGAAAAAAATCATAATAGGCAGCACCATTGTTGCTGTCTTAGTAGCTGGGGCTAGTGTTGTGCATTGGCAAAGCAAGCCTCAAATGGGCGAAGCCTATAAAAGAAACCTCGGTTACACAGTGACATCTACTTTGTTCAGTAAACAAAGAGAGTCCCTTTCAAAAATTCGGGGATGGCAGATAGACATAGGAAGCCTTGAAGGTGTTCCCAAAGAAGAGTGGAACGCAAAGCACATCCAACCCCAAGTGATGTTTAACTATGGACCAGATTCTACCATCTATACTATGAACCTAGATGGCACGGATGTCCGGTTGTTACTTCATCGCGACGAATTCGGTGAATTACCAGCTGGGGGAAATGATATCAAACGTTCTCCTGATGGGAGATATCTAGCTTTTCGCTATTACGGTGCAGGGGTAAATTGTGCGGTTTATGATTTAAAGAAAAGAGAAACCATCGTTAAGGCGGAGTTGTGCACGTCAGCGACCTTTACTCAAGATAGTAAAGAGTTCTATTTTACTGACTCTGATAGTCGTAACCCACAGCGCCTTGAACTCGAAAGCCGCAATCGAAGTGATGTATTTCAATCTACGATCCGCGTTGATAAAGAAACCTTCAATCCACTGCGTGATGGTTATGGTTTCTTTATTGATCAATTCAATGACCGATTTATCTATAAAGTAAGCAAAATAGATGAGGCAGGGAAGCGAGGCCCTGATCAGCAATTAGTGTTCCGTTTTTCAGATATGTCTTTACTTGGTAAAAAAGAGTATTTAGCTCCCGAATGCTTAAACCATTTTACCAAAGGAGCGCTGCAGAAGTATCTAGCCTGTAATAGACGTGAACCCTACGACTTATATTCGCTTGAAGACCCTCAGAAAAAAATTGAACAGGTGCCAGAAAGGTATGTTTTGCAGCGAGGTAAGTGGTATTCAGACGCATATGGCAATAGAGTTGTTCGCCTAAAGCAGCCCGGAGAAGTAGGGATGTTTGATGGTTTGAGTTACAACTACGCATTAACAACGGGGGATGGTGAGTTCGACTATGACCGACTCAATCGCTTAAGCTTCTTTATTCCCTCATATATGCATGCAGACTTTGAAAATAAGGATTTGCGTCCTTTTATGCCTGCTATCCCTACCAAGGCGCAATTCGATGAGCTGGTGCCTAAAGTGACCGAAAAGATGCGTTGGGATTGCGCAAGAAGCCGAGGAGAGTTCCAGAATTGTGCTCAGTATTACGATATGAAAGCGCTGTTTAAAGATATGGAGCAAGTTAGGGAATATATGGGGGTGAAGAAATGGTAAAACGTTACGATATTCCGGGCCTTTATCTAATGGGAAGATTGCATGACAGGGATGGAAAGCCCGTTGGCCGCTTTTTCCCATTAGCCCATGAAACATTGGTCATTCCGAGTTTAGAAGTCAAACAGGAGTTTGTTGCAGACCACAGTACTACTAACAAACAGGTATCTACCAGCAGTAAAAACCCGATCGCGGTCAGTGATGAGTTAGGTAAGCTTAATATTTTAGCGGCTCGTGAATTCAACGCAGATCAGATAGGCGCTGAGTTACTTAGGGCTCCTTTGTCAAAGGGTTGTGTGGAAGCCGCGATTAACAAGGGCGCCGTGCAAGACGTGCTGTTTTTCCCAAGCTATTTGGTGCCATTAAGCCAGATGGCGAATGCAGCCCAAGAAAGTAAAGACCAAGAGCCATGGTTAACTAAACTCTACAACTTGTTGTCTTATAATGATCTTAAGGAGATAAAGGATGATAAAGGGCAACCTGCTTGTGTGACTGATTTAAGCGTGAAGCGTGTAAGTGTCGAGCAAGATTGCCTAGCTCCCCCCTCGGACCAAGTTGACCAAAGCAGTGACTTCTTTAACAACTACGCAGAGTGGTTTAATAAGAGCCACTCTAAACAAATATATATAGTGGAAGTTCCGCAGTTTTATACAATTCAGGTTGTTTTTTCTTCAGAGGATTATATTGGCGCTGAAGTCACATTAGCCGATTTACCAAAAGGCATTAATATCCAAGGCTCTGAGACAGAGAGCCATGGTATTTCACCTACATCGACGGTTAAAGAAGTTTTCTACAAGTACTCTACAGATGGTCAGGTTAATCAAGACGAGTCGATGTATGTCGCGACGTTTTGGCTTAATTCTGAAAGTGTTTTAGTTTTAAATGACCGACTTACCTCTGTTCGTATTGATATTGATTTTTCGAAAGTCATGAGCACAGATAAGACCGGAAAAGTTGAGGCTGTTTTAAAGGCTAAGAGTATTCCTGTCAGCTACAGCTTAAAAGAAAATGCCCTTGCTCTCGACATTCATACAACCGCAGGTCGAACTGCTGTTGTTAATGGTGATCCTATCTCCGTTGAAGAAGCCTTAATTAACCATGCCCCGCAATTCTTCCCTCATTTGAACGCCGATTTAGAAGCATTCCCTTACGACAGCCCAGCAAAGCTGATTGCACGTACGGAGACTAAAACCAGTTTGCCAAACTCAACGTGGGCGACGTTTCAAACGGTAAAAGGAAGTCTGGAGTCAACTTCCGGTGTGTTAAAAGATGGCATCAGTTGGGTGACGTTAAGTAAATTTGCGGCTGCTTCAGTATCAAGCATCAACACTGAAAATGATGAACTTGCTAAGCTAGCACTTACCGTGAGTAAAACTTTGGGTGCTACACAAGCGTCTACAGCTTTCATCAAAGCTGTTGCAGACCTAAATGATCACTATCCGAATGAAGTGACCCAATCTGCTCACTTCATGAATGGCCGTATTAATGCGCAAGTAGTGTGGTTTAGTCAGAAGTTTCATGCGCAGATGGATAGAGTCTCTCCGTTATGGAGCACTTCCATTTTGCCATATCTCACTGGGGTTGGACGGATCGGAACGAAAGCGTTAGAAATGTTAGATAAACCGCTAACTATCACGCAGCTCGGTTACGATGCGGTAAATAGCTATGCAGATTGGAACGGCAGTCGAGCCGCGCAAGCGTCTGCACACGGAGATTTGCTATATAAGGTACAGGAATACATGGGGACAACCGCTTCTATTCAAGCGGATAAAGCGCAAGCTTTCCAGAGAGAAGAAGATAAGTATCAAAATGCTGTAAAAGCGTTAAGAGCTGAAGTGCCAGAGTTGTTTGTTGAGGGAGAAAACGTTTCTGCAGACCGACGTGTGCAAGATGTGCTGCTCCGGATGAATATGACATTCTTTGATTTCGACTCGTACCTAATTACTAAAAATGGTGATGCGCACAAGAAAATCGCCGAGCAGTTACAGAAATTAGCAAGTAACCCTTTCGAAATTGTTGTAACTGGACACACCTGTAACATGGGGGCAGAAGCGTACAATCTTGAGTTATCAGAAAAACGCGCCTTGTCGGTCAAAAAAGCTATCCTTGATGCTATGCCTTTGGACGCTCGAAGCGTTTGGTCGCCTATGTTTAAAATTGTAGCAAAAGGGTTTGCAGTGCCATTACCTGGCAATACTAACCAAACTAATGAAGAGCGAGTTAAAAACCGTCGCGTTGAAATCTATCTCGCGTTTAGTCGCTCTGTGGAATATCCACCGTGCCGTGCAGGGCTTATGAACGTTGAAAAGGCTGCCAAGGTTAAAATTGCCAAAGATCTCAATGAAGACGACAAAATGCTGGAATTTATCAATTCTGGATTAAGTGCTTTAATCGGTGGTGCAGCAATGGCTTTCCCGCCAGCAAAAGTGATTGCTGCTGGCGTAGAAGGTGTGAAGCTTGCCTCTGCTATTATGGATCTTTTAAAGCCAAATACTGAGTATCAAAAATGCCTAAAGCAGGTTGATTCCATCCGCCACCAAGATCTTATGGCGTTTAACCAGTTCTTAGCGCAGCCAGATATTCCCAATGCGACACGTGTCTATTTGAAATCGTACATGAAGCGAATGATTGCATTGAATGGTTTGATTCGACTGATTAAAAGTTTCCATGCTCTAAAAGCCAAACCCGCTTTTAGTGGTGGTGGAGTTTCGGGTGACGCAGGAGTGCTAAGTGGACCAAAAATCACCTCATTCAGCCAACTCGATGTACTAGGTTATATCGATGAGTTCATACTCAATGATGATTGGAGTGTTGATGTTTCATTGATGGGGGCTGAACACCTCGACGAAGTTTGGATGAAAGAAAATGGCTACAGTCAAACGTATAACCGAGTTGGCAGTAATTCTGTAGCTAAGGTTTACGCTCAAGGTGTTAATGTTTACCGTCACGTCTCGTCCGATGATTTAACTGACTTAATGACAGAGAAAGCGCAGCGTTATAACCATTACTTTCCCATTCATTACAGAGCAAGCCAAGACGACAGTCACTTCGAAGCGTTGCTGGGAGATGAGCCTCCCAAAGACCTTGATGACAGTATCTTCGAGAAGATAGAAGTCTTTGTACGACGTCCATACAAATCAGGTGGAAAAACACCGAAGTATGACGATTGGATCCCATTTGAGCAATATTATCGTGAAAATGGCTCAATGCTTACACCATATGATAACGTTAAAGTAGTTGCATTGATCAAAGATGGCATTGGGGACGAGGATAACGGCAATGTAGTTGGTCAGCTGCCGATTTGTCTTGATGTTATTTCACACAGTTCAAACGAAGGGAGCTGGAAGTGGAGTGATAGTGTCGCTTCCACGCATATCGAGTATGTTTCAGAACTAAAACCTTCCAACTTTTCTGAACAAGAGAACAAACTGATTTTTGGGGATGAAAACGATGTTAAAAAACTCGGCGTCATCATTCAGCCAAGTTATTTCTTTGGTACAACACGTATATTCGGTATTCGTCCTGTCGCTGATTATGATGATACTCCGCTGAAGAGACTTTTTGATACATCAGCCAGTTCTGCCGTGTCTGGTGGGTTCAAATTCTTGTCTTATTTTTTCGAGTTAAAAGTACCTGGCCAAAGTAAAACTGAAAAGCGCATCGACATTTTGCGTTCGTTTGGGGCGAAAAAGAGTAAAAAAACCTATAGTCGATTCAATGTTACTTTATCACCAGCCCGTCAATATGAACTGACAAAAGACTTTGTTAATTTTAGCGGCTCTATTTTTGGTGATGGTCATTTCTATGAGAAAACATTTTTGACACCACCAAAAGGCAAAGAAGTTCGTTATCCGCAGGTTTTTGATGGAGCAAAAGTCAGTCTCTATTTAGGACAAAGTGGATTAAAGTATGATGTTGTTAAAAAGAGCACTGACGAGAAAGATCCATTGCTTAAAGGCGACGTTCGCATGAGAGGTCGTGTTACCGCGTTTGACTGGAATAAAGAGGCAACGGCTACTTTACTAATTCGCTCAAAACCATGCGACCCTGAGCATTTAGAAGAGCAACGCTTTGATAGAAACCTAATCCCAATTAGTGTTCAGTTTTCCTATGATCCCAACTTGTGGCCGGGCTCAAACCTTTGTCCAGTCACTGATTTTAAGACAGTCGCGCGACTTGGAACTATCAAAAAAGTAGATGAATCATTTACTTTTGAAAAATCTGAAATGGAATCAATTCCTAAGGCTCTTTCTGATCTACAAGAAGATATTGTGAAAATGAGTTCAGAAAGCCTTAAACACTTAGCACTATCGACATGGACTGGAGCAAAAGAGAAAGAAACAACTCTTTTTGCAAGTGTTGTAGACCTTTCTTACATCAACCTGTTCGGTCATAAAGTTAATGGGTTAAGACCAATGATTGCACCAAGTAGTTTAAGAAAAGGCGTTGACTTTGAAATACAAGTTAATGCGCCTTTTGGATCTGGATTAGATCTAGAAAAAGCTAAGGGGGTACACTTGGTTGATAGCGGGGTAACGACAATTCCTAACAACTGGATTAAGCTCAAACATAAAGAAGATGAAATTGAGGCGGCGAAACAGCTTAACCTTATCAAATCAGATTTAGATTTTGCTGATAAGACGAAGGAAATAAAATTCAAACCACATATCAATCTGCAGAAATGGATGAGTTACAACGATTACTTTGATAGCTTAATCGATGCTCGTATAGACATGATTGATAGCTGGGTAGAGCTGTAGCATTGAGAAAATAAAAAAAACCGCCTTCGGGCGGTTTTTTTATTTCTATCAGAATGACTGAAATACTCTGCTGTGATTGGTTTGTGTTTAACTCAACCTGCCGCAGAAATATCGTATTTCTTCATCTTGTGGTTGAGGGTACTTAACGGGAGTGAGAGTTGCTCTGCTGCTCGTTTGGTATGCCAATTACACGTATTCAAGCAGTCTAAAATGACGGTTCGCTCGTACTGGCTCACAACCTCTTTTAAGCCTAAAGACTCGTTAGATGGTGAGGCAGGCACTTCTGATTCGGCAACTGACGGTTCTGGGGCGGTAGGCGCTTGCTGTACTAGCTGAATGCTGTGTGCTTCATCCGGAACTTGCTCACCGAATTCTATGTGAGTAATGGTTTCGAAATCCGACAATAAAACCGATCGCTCAATGATGTTTTTAAGCTCACGAACATTGCCTGGGTACGGGTACGCGATAAGCTGCTTTCGTACATTGGCACTTAGCCCAGGCGCTTGTGGTAACCCTAGCGTATTTGTCGTGTGCTGAACAAAATGCTCTGCAAGTGGAATCACGTCTGCTTGCCTTGCTCTCAGCGGCGGCAAAGTGATAGGAAAGACATTCAAGCGATAGAATAAATCCGCTCGGAAGCCGCCATCCTTAATTTGCTGCATAAGATTACAGTGTGTCGCCGCAATAACTCGAACGTCCACTTCAATTTCTTTGCTGGCACCCACAGGTCGTACTCTACGCTCTTGCAAAACACGCAGTAGCTTGGCTTGCAGAAGCATTGGCATATCGCCAATTTCATCTAAAAACAGCGTGCCACCATTTGCCGCTTCAAACAGACCAATTTTGTCTTTATCTGCACCGGTGAAAGAGCCTTTCTTGTGGCCAAACAGTTCAGATTCCAATAGCTGCTCTGGAATCGCCGCACAGTTTTGAACGATCAGCGGTTGGTCAGCGCGGTTAGAGTTTTCGTGAATGTATTTCGCGATCACTTCTTTACCTGATCCAGTTTCACCGCGAAGCAACACATCTACTGGCAAAGAAAGCACTTTGTCCAATCGGTTTAATACGTTGAGCATTTCTTCGCTCTCGGCAATCGGACCTTGATAGGTTTTTTGAGTACGTTTCTTTAACTGCGTGTTTTCTCTCACCAGCGCTTGGTTATCTGCACTTAGGTTTTTAATGACCTGACCGTATTGTTCTAGCCAAACTGCATGTCGAATGTTACTTGCTGCCATTCGACAAAATTCAGTTAAAGCGGTTTCATTATCGATCACACTTAGATCAAGCAACACCAACAGGCCTATGGTCTTACTTTCATTATCAATCAAGGGCCAAGCAAGCAGGTTGTCGCTTTTTAGACCAAGCGTTTGCTCAGTTTGATAGATACCTTCACAGTCGTAGCCGTTGTACTTGTACAGCTCATTGATTAAAACCACTTCTCCGTTGCGCACGGCAAAATTAAAAGGGTCGGTCTCACTGGCTGAATCAAGTTGTAACGGCTCCCAAGGGTGACTGACTACCACTTTATCGTTGTGATGAGCGGTACTTGGGATTAACGCTTGTCCCGTTTGGTCCAAAACGTAAATAATGCCGTGCTTAGCAAACGTCATCTGCCTAGCTGCGGTCAGCACCGCATCTAAGGTCTGAGTCAACTGACTGCGATCAGCCAAAGATTGGCTGATCGCAAGTAGTGCGTTGCTAAGTTCGCTATGGTTAGCTGAACTCATAGGTCAAGGTTCCTTGCTCATCCACAGACACTTCAATTTGTGTGTGTGACTCGTCTTTTTCATGAACAAGCAATTGAGTGGAAAGTTGTGGCAGTAACTGGCGGTTAATAACAGCATCGATGTTACGAGCACCGGTTTCAGCAAGGCGGCAGTTGCCAAGCACAAATTCAACTAGGCTTTCTTTGTAGCTTAGCGTTAGTTTGTGGTGACTTTGCAGACGTTCAGATACCTTGTTCAGTTTATGGTGAATGATGTCTGTCATCGCGTCATCCGAAAGAGGAAGGAACGGTAACACTGACATACGCGCCAAGAGTGCAGGTTTGAAATGTTGGTTCAATGTTGGGCGAATCGCCTCTGCAACAATGTTGGCGTCAATGTCTTTTGATTGGTGTACTAAAGATTCGATTTCATGTGTTGCTAGGTTACTGGTCATGATAATCAATGTATTTTTGAAATCGATAGTACGTCCTTCACCGTCATTCAACGTACCTTTATCGAACACTTGATAGAATAGGTTCAGTACTTCTGGATCGGCTTTTTCAACTTCATCAAGCAGAACAACAGAGTAAGGGCGTTGACGCACTGCTTCCGTTAACATGCCGCCTTCACCGTAGCCTACGTAGCCAGGAGGAGAACCAATGAGACGAGAAACTGTGTGCTTCTCTTGGAATTCCGACATGTTGATGGTCGTCATAAAGCGCTCACCACCGAACATTTGGTCTGCGATAGCGCGAGCCGTTTCAGTTTTACCGACACCACTTGGCCCCACTAATAAGAATACGCCCGTTGGTGCATCTGGGTTACCAAGACCAGCCTTCGCAGTTTGGATACCTTCAGATAATGCATCAATCGCGAATTCTTGACCTTTGATGCTTTTGATCAGGCTTTCTTTTAGCTTAAGAGTGGTTTCTGCCTCGTCTTGCAGCATTTTACCCATTGGGATGCCTGTCCAATCAGAGATAACGTGGCTGACTTCATCAGGGCCAACTTCGTAGTGAACCAATGGGTTTCCGTCACGGATAGCATCGAGTGTTTCTTGGCACGCAGAGATAGCAATACGGACAGATTCTTCATCCATTTCTGCATACTCAGAAACTGGAGCGTCTTCGTCTTCTGCTTCTGCAACGATTTCTTCGCCAGACACTAATTCATGTAGGCGAGCGCGTAGCGCAATCATTTCTTGGATCTTTGCTTTTTCCTCTTGCCATTGTGCAAGCTGAGTTTCGTAGTCCGCTTGTGTGCTTTCGATAGCGAGTTTTAAATCTGGAATGGTTGCCAGGCTGTGCTTGTCGCCAGTCTGTTGTAATGCATCACGCTCAAGAGCTTCAAGTTCACGCTGTTGTGCGGCAAGTTCTTGTTGAAGTGACTCAACAGAAGCAGGAATTGCATTTAAGCTAATGTTTACACGAGCACATGCTGTGTCGAGCACATCAATCGCTTTATCCGGTAGTTGGCGGCCTGAAATGTAGCGCGCCGAAAGCGCTGCTGCTGAGGTAATCGCATCATCACGTACATAAACGTTATGCGATTTTTCGTAAGCAGGGCGAAGACCACGAATGATCAAAGCGGCTTGTTCTGGTGACGGCTCGTCTAGTTTTACCAGTTGGAAACGGCGTGCAAGCGCTGGATCTTTCTCGAAGTATTTTTTGTACTCAGACCAAGTGGTTGCAGCAATGGTTTTTACTTCACCACGAGCTAATGCAGGCTTAAGAAGGTTTGCTGCATCACTACCACCCGCTTGGTTACCACCGCCAACTAGCGTGTGTGCTTCGTCAATGAAAAGGATGACAGGTGTAGGGGAGTTTTTAACTTCGTCTAGAACGGCGTTTAGGCGTTTTTCAAATTCACCTTTAACGCTCGCACCAGCTTGCAATAAGCCCATGTCTAGACCGTAAAGTTCCACGCCTTTCAAATTGTCTGGCACGTCACCTTGAACAATTTTCAGCGCAAGCCCTTCTACGACTGCTGTTTTACCTACGCCTGGCTCACCAACGGCGATAGGGTTGTTTTTACGGCGACGCGCGAGAATGTCCACGATTTGGCGGATTTCTTGGTCACGACAGAATACTGGATCAATTTCGCCTTTACGGGCTTTACCAGTGAAATCGGTGGTGAATTTGCTTAATGCCGAGCCGTCTTCACGCGCTTTAGTGTTTTCTGATGTAGCAACTTGCGCTTCCAGCGACTGGCTTGTCAGTTCAGCGAAGTTACGTTTTAAGCTGTCTGGGTTAATGCTTTCAAGGATGGTTGCGTAACCATGCTGACCATAGCGAAGTGGGTTGCTCACCAAAGTAAGAAGCAATGCCCCTGAACGAATTTGCGTTTCAGAAAGATCTAACGACGAAACTAACCAGCTTTCTTGTAACCATTCAATGAGTAAAGCCGAGAACACAGGTTTGCTGCCGTTACCTTTTGCTTCGGTGTCTAACGTCGAGCGAATAGATTGTCTTAATAAATTCTCTGAACAGTCAAACTGACTTAATAGGACGTCGAAATCACTATTTGGTCTTTCTAAAAGACTTAATAAATAATGTTCGATCTGAACTTCGTTTGCTTTTTCTGAGACTGCAAGTGCTGCTGCATCTTCTAAAGCGACTTTAGCAATAGGGTGCAGACGTTGAATTAATGAGGAAAGATTAATATTTATCATCGTAACTTCGTTCGTTATAGGTTTTTAGTAGCGCTAATTATACTAAAAATGCTATTTGCATTTTTTAATTAAGATATTTTGACTAGTATTTGTTAGTTAAATTACTGGTGTTTCTAGTGGTATTTATTTCTTATTTTGTTTGAATTTATGCAGTGTGTTTATATTTGTGGTTAATCTGCCTAAACAGATAGTGTTAATAACTTATTTTGGTGTTTTTAAATTGGTTATTTTGTCTTTATCGAGGCAAAACAATTTATTATTATTGCTGCCCAATATTTTGTGAATTTAAACAATAAATTGTAGTTAATAAATTAATAAATAACATTGAAATTTATCTAAGTTGTTGTATTTTAAGGTTTTTAAAAGTTGGCATGGAGATTGTATTAGTCTAATCAGTCGCGGTGATAAGCGATTTGGTGATTTAAACAAATTAAGAATTTAAAAAGGAAATATCGATGCCAACTCCAGCATATATGTCTATCCAAGGTGAAACTCAAGGTCACATTACTAAAGACACTTACTCTGCAGACTCTGTAGGTAACACTTGGCAAGAAGCTCACGTTGATGAGTTCCTAGTTCAAGAATTAGACCACGTACTAACTGTACCTCGTGATCCACAAAGTGGTCAGCCAACTGGTCAACGTGTTCACCGCCCAGTAGTAGTAACAAAAGTTCAAGACCGTTCTTCTCCACTACTATTCAACGCGCTTGTATCTGGTGAAAAACTTCCTGAGTGTGTAATTCGTTTCTACCGTACTTCTGTACAAGGTAAGCAAGAGCATTACTACTCAATCAAACTGATTGATGCACTACTAGTAGACATCCAAACTCGCATGAACCACTGTCAAGACGCTTCTACAGCAGACCGCGTGACAGAAGAAGTTCTTAAGCTGACTTACCGTGCAATCGAAGTAACACACGAAAACTGTGGTACTGCTGGTAACGACGACTGGCGTGCTCCACGCGAAGCATAATTGCTTTTAGCGTAAAGACTCAGGGCCAACAATTGTTGGCCCTTATTCCATTATTAGTATCAGGTAAAAGATATGGTGAATGACGTAGAGTTTAAATTTGAAGTGCCCGGCTGTGGGCATGAATTCCGAGTCGAAAACTTTCAAGTTAACGAAGAGCTTTCTAAACCTTTCCACATCAGTCTCTCATTACTTTCACTTGATCCTGATATCACGTTTGATTCGTTGATTCGTAAGGCTGGTACGTTAACGCTTTATGGTCAAGGCGTTGCGTCAGCACGTTGTTTTAATGGCGTGGTGAATGAAGTTCGCTATTTAGGTTCTGGGCGTCGATTCTCACGCTATCAATTAGTATTGGTTCCACAGGCTTGGTTCTTATCTCAGCGTCAAGATTGTCGTATCTTCCAACAGAAATCCGCATCAGATATCATTCAAGAAGTCCTCGATGATGGAGCGGTTACTGACTATCGCTTTGAGCTTTCAGGCATTTACCCACCAAAAGAATACGTGTTGCAATATCGTGAGTCTGATTTGCACTTTGTTCAGCGCATGATGGCCGAACACGGCATGTGGTACTACTTCGATCACATCGACTCTAATCATACGATGGTGATCGTCGACAGTAACGATGCGATTGCACCGCTGCTTAGTACGCCGCTGAATGCGTCTTACCTAGGCCCTATTGTTTACCACTCCGATGGCGGCGGCGTTGCTGATCGCGAGCATATCACTGACTTAGAGTTAGTGAATCGAGTGAAAACTGGGCATGTTACTTACACAGATTACAACTACGAACAGCCTAAAATTCCACAAGAAATGGCGAGTTCAGGCGACCTTGACCAAGACTTAAAACTGTTTGACTACCCAGGGCGTTATGTTGACCCAATAATGGGGCAAGTGCGGACGAATGAGTGGATGTCTGAGCACGTGGTCGACAACCAACAAGTTGAAGCAAGTAGCGATGTGATGCGCTTGGCTTCGGGTTACAGCTTTAGTGTTGGTGAGCACCCTCGGTCTGAGATCAATCGCGATTACATCATGTTGTCTGTGACGCACAGTGGTCACGATCCTCAGGTACATGAAGACGAGAACAGTGGGTTACCGACGACTTACCATAACCAGTTTTCCTGTATTCCACGTAGTGTTGAATATCGCGCACCTAAACTGGAAGCACCAATCGTTGATGGCCCACAAACTGCGGTCGTTGTTGGTCCGGCTGGCGAAGAAATTTATACCGATAAATTGGGTCGTATTAAAGTTCAATTCCATTGGGATCGTTATGGTGAAGATGATGAGCATTCGAGCTGCTGGATTCGTGTGAGCCAATCAATGGCTGCGCCAACATGGGGTGCTGTGTACTTACCTCGGATTGGTCACGAAGTTGTAGTGACCTTCTTAGAGGGAGACCCTGACAGACCGCTTGTAACAGGTGCGGTATACAATGGTCTTCATTACCCTCCGTATTCACTACCGGAAAATAAAACCCGAACGACATTTCGAACTCAAACCCACAAAGGGTCTGGCTACAATGAATTGAGCTTTGAAGATGAAGCCAATCAAGAAGAAGTGTACATTCACGCTCAAAAAGACATGTCGACTAAGGTGCTAAACAACCGTTTCCGCGACATTGGCCAAGATGAATTCCTTAAGGTTGCCCGTCATCAAACGAATGATATTCATGGTGATCATAAAGAAACAATTGATGGCCATAAAACGACTCAGGTAAACAGCACGTTTACCGAAACGGTAGAGCAAGATGTTTCCGTTACATACAATGCCAACGAAACTCAATATGTGAAAAATAACGCTGACTTAGAGGTTGGCGATAATCGAACCACAAAAATTGGTAAGAATGACGATTTAGATGTCGGCGAAAACAGCAATCTTACCGTTGGCGCGTCGAAGAGTTCAGATATTGGAGCGGATGACAACCAAACCGTCGGTGGAAACTTAACGGTGTCGGTGAAGGGGAACACCTCTTACAAAGCCGATGGCGCAACGCAGATCATCAGCGGCGACAAAATTGTATTGAAAACAGGTGGCTCATCTTTGGTTATGAACAGCGATGGCTCGATTAAGCTCAGTGGCGCTTCAATCACCATTGAAGGCAGCGATAAAGTCGTCGTGAAAGGTGGCAATGTGGCGATAAATTAATGATGGAAAAAGCACATTTAACAAATGAAACCATCACTGAACAGCAAGCCGAATCATCGGCTTGCTTTTCGCGTTTTGGAAGAATTATATCAATCAATGAATCGGGCAATAGCGTCCGTATTGATTTTGACGGCAATCCGTTTTCCCAACCCATTTCAGCTAGGCTAGGGCGAGGCTTTCGCCGTTCGGAATTAGAACTTGCAATTGATAGTCAGTTGAATTGTCGAATCGAGTTTCTGAATCAAGATATTAGCTTGCCTATAGTTACCGACATTTTTTTCTCGCTTATGGATGACTCGGATGAATTGGTGTTAAGAGCCAAAAAGTTGGTCATTGAAACAGAGCAGGAGCTGATTGTTCGTAGCGGTGAAACAGAAACACGCTACAGCGGTCGAGATGGAAGAGTGACGACCAAAGCAAAGTATGTCACTTCTCAAGCTGAAAAAGCCCACAAGATTCAAGGCGGCACAATCGCTATCAACTAACGGTATTATTATTGGATTTATAGATGCGACAAAGAATCAGTGTCGAGCAACTTAAAGACCCCGTTACTCAACAGAGAGTAGACGAAGCGACCCTAATGGCAGATAAAGCGGTTGAATCGCTTTCGCAAGTCAACCCGACTTGGCTTGCGTTTTGTAACGAGAAAGTATTATTGGCGAATGAATCTCTTGGCTTTTTGTTAAAGCAAAGATTTCAGTTGTTCAAAAAAGGCTTCCCCAGCCGAGATATTGATTACCTTAATTTGATTGAACGTCAGATAGGTGAGCTTAAACGGGTTTACCAATCTTTCTACCGCTTTAATTCTGGGTTTATACATCAACTTAAGTCTCAAGAAATAGAGATTTACGTTTGGCTAATGCTGCAAGAAGAGTTTGGGTATTCGTTAGATAACCTTCTTTGTGGACTAGGGCTGCTGAATGAAGTGTCCCCTGATTTTGCAAAGCTCTTAGTTGTTCAGTCCACTATTGAGTCACTCGATTACACTTTAGCGGAACTGATTGAAGGTGAAGCGCCCTTAAGTACCCAATACTTTGAGTGTTTAAGCGTTAGGCAGACAAATAGCGTGGCGTTAACCAAGCGTTGGCTAAAAGTGAAAACCATTCCAGAAAAAATCGCTTATTGCGCGTTGGCTCGACAAGATGTTGAAGATGGTATTGAGTGGGTCAACCAGAACGCAAAGCATGATCAGTACCTGTTTGAACGTCTCTTGACTCGACATGATAGAAGCACATGGTTCAGGCAACATTTTGGCATTGAGTCTGCTGCTATTTCCCATCCACGCATTCTTACTTTCGCTAAGGTTCTTGAGTTAAAAGAGTTCTCAGAGTTTGATGTGACCGTGGCTGACGCTCCTATTCATTATGCTCTTGCCGGAGATACGGAGTTAACCCCTCAAGTACTAGATCATTTAACACAGCTCGATGGAGTTGATGGTGAAATCTGGCTAAAGGCGCTTTATGTCGTTTATGGTTCAGTACTACCCGTTTATCCCCATCAGTTAGGAATTGAACTGGAGTGGCAGGAAATAACGAACTTGTTATCCGATTGGAGAAATAGCGATGGGCACGTTATGCGCCTTCCATCCCGACTAGGTTATGAGTTGACGTTCGACTCAACAATGACAGCTATGATGGACAAGAACATTGATGACTCATTTAGAAGCTGGTTATGGCAACAGACATGCCTTCATTCACGTGTTTATATTCCGTGGGATGCGACGATGCCGATACATCAACAAGAATGGAATATCAAAAGGCTTAAAGCGCTTCCTTCGGTAGCTGAACGATTCAATTTAAGGGGTAACCATGCAGTTGTGGGATATTGATTCACACCCGGAACTCACGCTTAAAGGTCGATTTCAACGTGATGAAAATGGTAACGAAGTGTGGGTGGTCACTGGTAAACGTACTTGGAAATTGGAAGTAACCGCTTGGGTGGAGCAAGAAGAATCGCTGATCCATGACGATCCGGTTTACGCCGGGGAACCTGGTATTTCTGCAATGAAAGAAGATCATGAATTTGCTTACTTCAAACAAAATACCGATGTGCTGATTTATGGCAAAGCGAGAAGTTATTCAAAAAAACCAGTCGTTTATCATGAATGCCGTCTCTTACTTGATGGGCATATTGATAAAACAATTTCGGTACATGGTGAGCGAGTTTGGATAGAACATGGCGGCAGCCTTACGATGAGCCGCCCGACTGAGTTCATCGAGAAAGAAATTGATTATTCAAACGCGATTGGTGGTGATATACGCAACCGCATTGGTTGCGGTATTGCCAGCTCAAATAAGGAGTTGCTTGAACAAAACGTGCCAAGTGTTTTTTATCCGAAAGAAGATTGGAGCCCTACGGGTGCCAAACTTAGAACCGCTGGTTTCGGTCCTGTTCCACCGTTTTTTGAATCTCGTCTTACTTTTGCAGGCACCTTTGATGAGCATTGGGAAGAAACACGTCGACCAATGCTACCTACAGATTTTGATAAACGCTTCTATCAGAGTGCGCCTGTCGATCAGCAGTGTAAAGGCTACTTATTGGGGGGAGAACGGATGGTGATGAGTGGCTTTTGTCACGACGATACTATTTTGTTTCGAATTCCGAGTGAGCAGTATGTCGCGATAGCGAAGTTTCAAGACGAAACCTACCAAAGCGATATGTCGATTTATACGGTTTTTGTCGATTCAGAACAAAAAACAGTGTCTGTTAGTTATACCGCAGCCTTTCCTTGTCAGGGTAGGGAGCACTTGCTGATCGCTACAGAAATTAAAGCGGTTGAAAGGGAGCGTCAAAATGCTTAGTTCAAAAGGTGGGTACATTTTAGGTACAGAAGTTGTCACGCCGACCGGTATGAATCTGGATATCGCGACGGAAGTTGCTCAAAGTGATTTAGGTCGGTTTGATCAACGAGTGTCTGATGATGGCTTAGAGCGTTTCACATTCGCGAGTGTTGAATTTACTACTCAGAAGGAAACGGATGAGAAACTGTATGAAATGCTCAGCTACATTATTGAATCTTTGCTGGAGCAGCTCCCTCGAGCTCTAAAGCCGATCCCTTTACAGATTACCTTACCAAAGGGGATCGACGTAGTTAAAGTGAAAGACTGGGTAGGTGAAAGCACCTATAATGATTGCATTTCTCATGTCGATATCGTTCAAGTTGGTGGACCAAGTACCCTGTTGCATGCACTTAAAGCGATGGAACGGTATGACGCACTCTTGTGTGTGTCGGCAGATTCATTGGTCAGCCACTTGGATAAACTCATAGAAGAACGCTCTGTTCTGAGTAGCAGTAACCCTTGGGGAATCATCCCGAGTGAAGGCGCGGCAGGGATTATTTTATGTAGAAAAAACTTGGTGGATACATTGAAACTCACACCAAAAGCGAAGTTGGGGTATATGGAAGTTGATACTGGTTCAACGGACAGAAGAGGGATGTATCGATTGGTGCAAAAAGCCAGTAAGGTTTTAGACTCCTTTGGTGAAGTATACAGCGATATGACTAACCTTCGTGCTCACACTGAAGATTATGGCTTCGCCTTAGGAGCCAGAGCGGAGCGTTTTATTAACCCCCAGCAACCTAAATTGATCAATGAACTTTGGGGTACCATGGGGAATTGTTCAGCGTTGGCTTTGGTTGGTTTTGCAATCAGACAGCACGACCTTAATCAGCCAATCTCCTTGCTAATGTTTGACCAAAATAAAGAAAAAGCGTTGTTACAATTGTTAGCTAGTTAACGTTTTTAATAGACCAGTTATGCATCGCTTATTGTGGCTAACTTTTATTGATAATAATCCTGATAAAAGCAATTTGAATAGTTAGTGAAAGAGAAAGTCTAACGATTAAATATTCTAGTAAATATAACTAAACTAATAGTCTTACCGTTTGTTTTAATTACTGGCCTTGAAACTAAGTCTCTAGAATAACTATTATTTGCCCCTAATAATATTTGTTTGATTAAAGAGTGCGACGTGTCAGATAAACAAGGGGCAGCGAAAGGCTATATTGACCAGTTGGTTGTTAAAGCCATCGAAAAAAAGAAACATAACCAACAAACAATGGCGAATAAAAATAAGCCAAAATTGGAATATGTTCTTTTTTCTCAGTTTGACGTCCTTGACACTTTGCCGTCTAAAAATGGCAAGACGACGGTTTACCATTTAGCGAAGAAAGACCAACCTGAAAAGCAAGTTTGCTGCAAAGTCGTGAATGATGATGCGCCAGATGTCGCCCACAAAATGCTTCTTAATGAAGCAAGCCGCTTAGAAATATCCCAACACCCTAGTGTCGCTGAATTCATAAAGATCGGTAGCGAATTTGAGCGACCGTACCTAATGTATGAATGGATTCAGGGTGAATCTCTAGCCGAAAAGATGGAACGACACTCCACAAAAGGGTTTCGTTACGACCATATTGCATGGTTGGTTTATCAGTTATCGGGAGCTCTGGAGTTTATGCACACCAGAGGGATATGCCATCTCGATATTAAACCATCGAATATTCTTGTTACCGATAATGATTACGTAAAGTTAATTGATTTTGGTGCTGCAAGGTACATAGGTGAATCTGAAAACTATGCTGAGGCAAGTCTTAGCTATGCTTCACCACTCTATCTAGAAAGCGGCATAGCAAAACCACAAGACGACGTTTATTCTCTCGCGCTGTTAACCGGTCACCTATTTTTAGGGGCTGCATTTGGTGATGCGTGGCATAAACAGTTAAAGAGCCGTAAACGACCATCGCTTATTCCTAACCATGTTTGGAAGCAAATTCGTGAGGTGATCAAAAACCCTCGAGGTCACGGTTATACCGCTATTTCTTTTGCGCAACAATTGGCTAATATCGATACTCAAACCATCGACTCCAAGGTTAATGCGCCTATATTCAGCAACCTTAGAAATGCGGATCTCGTATTAACACAGCGTCGACCGTCAGATAAGTCGAACAGTGGTCGATTTAAAGTGCTTGAAGCGAGTTTAGTGATGAGCGTTATCGCCATAACGGGTCATTACCTCTATAACCAAGCTCAACCTGAATGGAAGTCGATCGTTAATTCAGAACGTTCTTCTGCTGTGTCTACAGCAAACATTAAACCAGCACAAACAGCGTCATTCCTAGCACAGCCTCCATGGGAGATTGAGCATGCTTTGAATGACATGGAAATGAATGTAGTGACTACTGCACCGTATCGCGAAGCGTATCAAGTGCAGCAAAAAAAGCTTTCGGATCTGTACAAGAAAAACAGACCACAGCTTTCTTCATACCAAACACTCGCAGACAATTTACCTTCTACACTTGGTCAAGTCAGGCGTGATCTTGTTTCTCTTCGAGAAAAATTAAACGCAGATGGTTCGTTGTTCCCGTACGCTGACAGAGCATTAACCTCAGCAATGCAAAGCTTGAATACAGCATCGATTGAGTCTCAAAAGCTGTCTGGTGTTTCAGGTAGCAAAGTGGCGAAGTTAGCAGACCTGGTACTACAGGGTGAAAGCGAGCTGGCTGACAATGAATTGAAAGCCGCTTGGTTACTGAATCAGTCGGAAGCGTACTTCTATAGCCAAGTGTTACCTAAGCAAATACTGTCGAATATCTACGAATCTATCGAATTAAACGCTCAGCAGCGCTACTACTCAAAAGCGATTATAGAAGCTGAAGCGGCGCAGAGCTTTTTTGGCCCAACCCCAGAATTGGTCGAGAAGGTCCGTAACCTGAAGATAGCGCGAAGTGAATTTATTCTGTTCAGTACCGTCACAGAGCAGTCTTTTTTCAATAAGCAAAAGCTGCATGACTCACTGAATGATCTTGAAGTCAATGCACCTAAAAAATTCAGTGAAATCATTGGTCTACTCGATGGTATGGCAACAGAGTCTATCGATAAAAGCCATCAACAGTCTAAACCTGCTCGCGGAGCGATTGCGGTAGAAAGAGCCGTTCGAGATTACCTATCTGAGGAGCGAGGCTAACTATGACCAATATTAACGAACAGCTATTAGCTCCGATATCTGAACAAACGCCTGCTGGTGAAGATGCGAGGTATGAGTTCTGTTACGAAATGATGGAAGCCGAAGTTAAAAAGTTCGGTTCATTGTTTGGCGAAACTGTTGATTGGAAAGTCGTTAAAACTCACTCAACTGAGGTGCTTGAACGACACAGCAAAGATCTCAAAGCCATCTGTTATTTGATCCGCGCATTAGTGGAAGAGGCAGACCTTGATGGTCTTAAGCAAGGATTAGCGCTTTTGAATGAGTCACTTGTTCGATACGGCTCTGACCTTTATCCGAAAAGGAAAAGGGGGCGTGATGGAGCTGTTGAGTGGCTAAACCATCAAGTCAAATTGGTGTGCAATAAGCTTTCGTCTCAGCCTCTAGCTTGGAGTGTACTTTCTGAATGCGCGACCTTAGTTGAAGACGTTCAGCGACAATTTGACGATGTATTCCATGACTCAGAATCTGACTTTTTCGAAATAAGAACGCAGCTTAATGTTCTGATGCAAAGTGCAGCAGCGGATGAAGCGGAAGCCCCAACTTCCGACTCCACAGTATCAGAGCAAATTGCGAAGCCAAGTGTTGAAGCGCAACCAGAAAGTGTTGTGGAGACTGCGCCAGTAGCTCAAGCGGTAGCGCCTAAGCCTACGCCGGTAAAACAGGCACCTCGTAAAGTGGTGTCGAAGGAAGTGGATGTTGATACCGACTTCTCTTCTCCGGCTGCTTCAAAACGTTCGTTAAAGAAAGTGGCTGAAGTCATGATTTATTCTGACCCAAGTAATCCACTGGCTTATCGCATATATCGCCATCTTACATGGGACGACATTGACGGATTACCCGATCATCAAAATAACGAAACTCCACTAAGTTTAGCTGTGTCTTCTGATCAGCAGGCTGATTACAAAGATAAAGCCGCTCAAGAAAGTGATGTGGACACAATCAAACGTCTCGAACGTACGTTAACAGACGCACCTTTCTGGTTAACGGGGCACTTTTATGTGTACTCGATGCTAGTCAATTTAGGGTGGAGTGAAGCCGCGTCGGCTGTTGAGCAAGAAGTGAAATTGTTTGTGCAGCAGTTCGAAGGTATCGAACACCTTTCATTTAAGAATTCTATTCCATTTGCAGACGAAGCGACACTTAATTGGTTGTCTAAAAGTGTTGCTGGAACGTCTGGTAGCCAACCTGTCATTACGACGGTTGTCGTTACTGAAGATGATTCACTGCCAATGGAGGATATCACCCTAGAAAACTTGGGTGAGCATGCAGCAGAGCTTTCTCGAAAATTGGAGTTGGATAACTCCGGGCGAGGGCAGTTCACGTTGTATTTACAACTGGTAAAAGCTTACCACAGTGCGGGTTTATTCCCTTTGTGTTTGCCATACCTAGAAAAGGGTTGGGAAGTGCAAAAGGAATTTAATCTCGCGAGCTGGGAACCTCATTTGTTTATGCAGTTAGAAGGCTTGATTCAAAAAACTCTTCAAGAGTTATACAGAACAAAAGATCTTCTCCCTGAAAAGTACAACGAATGGGAAATAATTTATGACAAGTAACAGAGTTAGATAAGGAACTAATTATGTCACGTGATGGCTCGGTGGCTCCTAAAGAGCGAATTAATATCCGTTATGTTCCAGCGACAGGTGATGCGCAAGAAGACGTAGAACTGCCGTTGAGTATGATGGTTGTGGGTGATTTCACTGCTCGCGCAGATGAGACTCCAATTGAAGAACGTACACCAATCAACATCGATAAAGATAACTTTAACGAAGTTCTAGATGGTTACGCACCTAACGTTAAAGCTAACGTTGCTAACCGTCTTTCTGATGAAGAAGGCGCGCAGATCGGTGTAGATCTAACGTTCAAAAACATGAAGGACTTTTCACCTGAAGCTATCGCGAAAAGCGTACCTGAACTGAATGGTTTGCTAGAACTTCGTGAAGCGTTAGTTGCTCTTAAAGGTCCTCTTGGAAACGTACCTGCATTCCGTAAGAAAATTGCAGCTGTGCTTCAAGATGAAGACGCAAGAAAGAAACTGTTGGAAGAACTAAGCATTGGTGAAAGCCAAGAAGCGAAAGAAGAGTAAGGGATACCATGTCGGCAGAAGCACAAGCGCCAGAACAAGAAGCAGCCCTAGCAGAATCGGGCTCACTTTTGGACAGCATTCTTAATGAAACACGTTTAAAGCCAAGCGATGAAGGTTTTGATGTTGCAAAACGCGGCGTAGAAGCATTTATTGGCGAGCTATTGAGCAGCACAACAACAGAAAAAGTAGATCAGTCTCTTGTTGATCTAATGATTTCTGAGATCGATCAAAAATTATCTAAGCAAGTTGACGCGATTCTTCACAACGAAGAAGTTCAAGCGATTGAATCAACGTGGCGCGGACTAAAGTACCTTGTTGATCACACGGACTTCAGAGAGAACATTCAAATTGAATTAATCTCAGCGAAGAAAGATGAACTTCTAGACGACTTTGAAGATGCGCCGGAAGTAGTTAAATCTGGTCTTTACAAGCAGATCTACACAAGAGAATACGGTCAATTTGGTGGTAAACCAGTAGGTGCAGTCGTTTGTGATTACCAGCTGTCTGCTTCTTCTCCAGACATTAAGCTTATGGAGTACATGGGTAACGTTGGCGCGATGTCGCATGCACCGTTTATCACATCAGCTTCATCTAAGTTCTTTGGTTTGGACAGCTACGAAGAGCTACCGAACCTAAAAGACCTTAAATCAGTATTCGAAGGTCCTCAATACACCAAATGGCGTGGTTTCCGTGAGCATGAAGATGCACGTTATGTTGGTCTTTGTACTTCACGCTTCATGCTTCGTACTCCTTATTCTGTGGAAGATAACCCAATTAAGGCGTTTGACTACGATGAGAAGGTAACAGACAGCCATGATAACTACCTTTGGGGTAACTCTGCGTACGCAATGGCGTCGAAGATCAGTGAATCATTTGCTAAGTACCGCTGGTGTCCAAACATCATTGGCCCTCAAAGTGGTGGTGCAGTATTTGATCTTCCTGTTTACAACTTCGAAGCTATGGGTCAAATCGAAACTAAGATCCCAACTGAGATCCTGGTTTCTGACCGTCGTGAATACGAACTGGCTGAAGAAGGCTTTATCGCTCTAACGATGCGTAAAGGCTCTGACAATGCAGCGTTCTTCTCTGCAAACTCAGTACAGAAGCCAAAAGTGTTCGCGAACACACCAGAAGGTAAGCAAGCGGAGATGAACTACAAATTAGGTACTCAGTTACCTTACATGTTCATCATTAACCGCCTAGCACACTACATTAAAGTGCTTCAACGTGAACAAATCGGTTCTTGGAAAGAACGTTCTGACCTAGAGATCGAACTGAACAAATGGATTCGTCAATACGTTTCTGATCAGGAAAACCCGCCAGCAGAAGTTCGTGGTCGCCGACCACTACGCGCTGCGAAGGTAGAAGTATCTGATGTAGAAGGCGATCCAGGCTGGTACAAAGTATCAATGTCTGTTCGTCCACACTTCAAGTACATGGGCGCAAGCTTTGACCTGTCTCTAGTGGGTAAACTAGACCAGTAATCAAAGACTTGTCGTAACAAGCAGCCAGACTTCTGGCTGCTTTTTTCGTAGGAAAGAGCATGGAAAAAGGTTATCGACTTCTAGAGCGCATCGAATTAGGCGAACCGAAAAACTGTTATGAAAAGGTGGTTTCGCACAGGCACCTTATCGAGTCAATACATCTGCACCTTGCCGATTTACTCAACACTCATTCTGGCAATGCAATGATTGATGATGAGTACGGTTTACCCGATTTCAACGATGTGTTGTCAAACAATACTAATTTAGTTCGTCATATTCAGAAGAACATTGCATCCACAATCGAAAGCTTTGAACCGCGATTAAGAAACGTCGAAGTTCACTATCGCGAAGACGATCATAACCCACTTCAATTGGGTTTCGGTATTTGTGGCGAGGTTTCGCATAACGGCGGTAAAGTTCCAATGTCGATTGATGTTTACATGGGAACAGACGGTCAATTTAACGTTTAGCAGGTGTCACTTGAGTAACAGCAAATATTTTCAAGATGAACTGACGTATTTACGTGAGTCAGGCAGTGAATTTGCCAAATACCATCCAAAGTTAACCCATTTTCTTGCAGAAGGAACGTTTGATCCCGATGTAGAACGTCTTTTGGAAGGCTTTGCGTTTCTAACTGGGCGAATTCGCGAGAAAATTGACGATGAGTTGCCCGAGCTTACTCAGTCGCTAATGACGTTACTCTGGCCTCACTACATGCGTTCTGTGCCTTCAATGTGTATCAGCGAGCTTAAGCCTTATACCGGAAGCGTAACCGAGAAGACGGTCGTAAAACGCGGCGCGGAAATGGCGAGTGAGCAAGTTGAAGGGACGCAGTGCCAATTTAGAACCTGTTACGATGTCGATTTATATCCTATCCAAATTACCAACATTGAACAAACGAACAGCCGAACAAGTTCGAGTATAGATGTCACACTATCGACAGAGCACGGGTTAGAACTTTCTCGGATTGGATTGGACACACTCAGATTGCACCTGCACGGCGAGATCCATATCACCAGATCGGTTTTTCTTTGGTTGTTCAGATATCTTGATTATGTCGAACTTGATGTTGGTGGCGGGTACAAACATAAGCTTGGTCCTGAATTTGTTAAGCCTGTGGGCTATGAAGAAGATGAAGCTCTGCTGCCATACAGCAAAAAATCATTTGCTGGTTATCGCTTACTTCAAGAATACTTTTCATTGCCTGATAAGTTCATGTTTTTCGACATCCAAGGGTTAGAGTGGTTAAAAGGTATTCCTCAGCGAAGTACCGTTAAAATGTCATTTCACTTTAAGCGTGCTTTACCATCTGAAGTGGTGTTAAAAGACAAACACTTGCGTTTGCACTGCACACCAGCGGTGAACTTGTTTGATAAAGATGGCGATCCGATTCGCCTCGAACACCGTCGAAATGAATATAAAGTTCGACCACAAAGCACTAACCAAGAACATTATGAAGTCTACTCCATTAATCAGGTCGAAAGTTGGAGTAAGGATGAACGCCGACGCAAGCCGCTAATTGAATTTGAGTCCTTTGAACACCAAATTAACCAGCGAGATAAACGAGAGTTCTACAAGTCTAAAGTAGGTGAAAGAGTGAGTGGACGCGGTCTTGAACGCTACATTTCTTTCCATACACACAATGGTGACATTGCCGAGTTGGGGACTGAAACGGTGTTAATGAAATTGCAGTGTAGCAATGCAGATTTGGCAGAGCGTTTATCTGTTGGCGACATTATCTACACCACTCATAAATCGCCGACTTACGCGACATTCAGCAATATTACCAAGCCAACGCAATCAGTGAGCCCACAAGTGAATGGTGAACTTCAATGGCAGTTGATCGCTAATATGTCACTAAATTACTTGTCTTTGGCAAATATAGACGTACTCAAAGTATTGCTGTCTACCTATGACTTTCATTCTCGCGTTGATCGCCAAGCGCACCGAGCTTCGATTCATCGCCTAGACGGGATTATCTCTTCAGAAATGAAGCCGATTGATCGTGTTTTTAGAGGGGTTTCAGTCAGAGGTAACCAATTTAGGCTCGTTGCGAATTCGAAGTTCTTTGTGAATGAAGGTGACATGTTCTTAATGGCGAATGTGCTTAATGAGTTTATTCGACTTTATTCTAGTGTGAATTCATTTACAGAATTAGAAGTGTTTGATGAAGCAAGTGGAGAAAACTACCACTGGGCAAGCCTAGAGGGGCAGCAAACGATACTATGATTAATACATTGTCAGACAGTACCAATGAATTTAGCTTTTATCAGGCTGTTTCGTTACTAGAAAAGCACTACCAGCTAGAAGCGGGTACCGATTTTGTGGCGGTAGGTGAAAACAAGTATTTTCACCAAGAACGCATCGAATTTAGTGTGTCACCGAAACTGTCGTTTCCCAAGAGTGATATGGACTTTATTACTCACATGGAACGCAATGGTGAGCAATATTCCCGGGTAGAAACCAATTTCCTTGGGTTACATGGTTCGAGCTCACCGCTTCCAGCGACTTACACCGAAAAATTAGCCGGGCGTGATCCGGAAGATAACCCGGTGAAAGATTTCTTTGATTTTTTCCATAATCGATATACGAGCATGCTTTATCGAGTGTGGAAAAAGTATCGCTATCACGTGCAGTATCAGAGTGGAGCGACCGATGCCTTTTCTGGTCGAGTCCTTCATTTAGCTGGGCTATCGAGCGTTATTCAAGAATGTGATGTTGCAGAACTTGATCGAGCGAAAATACTTTCCTATGTGAATCAGCTATCGACTCGTACACGCTCACCTAAACTTATCTCGGGTATTGTCGCGCACTACTTTTCACTGCCAAGTGTGAGAATAGAGGAGTGGGTATTTCGCCGAGTTAATATCGCTGAGAGTCAACGAAACCGGTTGAACCGCTCTAACTGTGTGCTAGGACAAAACTTGCATTTAGGGCAAAGCATCGCCGATTTGAATGGCAAGTTTAATGTGTGTATCGATAACATTGACTTCGCTACATTTAAGCAATTTTCCAATGGCGGTGAACTGCATACAACATTAGTAGGCTTGATGAGGTTTATCTTACGTGATCCCATGTCTTGGGATCTTAAACTTACCGTGAATCTAGATAGCATTCCGGAAAATACATTGGGGCAGGGTAACGGTAATCAGCTAGGCCAGTCACTCTGGCTTGGAAAGCCGTCTTCGCAAGACGCAAAAATAAAAGTTATCGGAAGTATTTAAAAAGCCGCTCAGTAGAGCGGCTTTTTTGGGGTTATGTTTAGCGGCTAATCGGCTGGTGTAGAACCACTGTCGTGTTAAGAGAACGAATGCCTACAAAAGATTCAATTTCATTACATAAGTGGTGAATGGATTGTAAATCTGGTGCCTCGATCAGTGCGATAATGTCATAGGTGCCGCCAACAATACTGGTTAAGCGAACCTCTGGTAGTTCTTTAAGCGCGTTACTTACCTCATTCTTTTTGCCTTTTTCGCAAGAGATCAGTAGGTAGCTTGCTGCTTTTCTTCCTTCATTTTCTACGCGTATTTGCGCAGTGTACCCTTTGATGATCCCTGTTTTTTCAAGTCGGTTGATTCGCTCTGCTACAGCAGTACGGGACAAACCGATATTGCGGGATAAGTTCGCGATAGATTCGCGACCATTCGACAAAAGGTTTGAAAGAATTTTGCGGTCTAATTTATCTAAGCCTTGTAAGTTCATGTTTGACATCATGTGTTTTCTGCCTTTGCTTTTATTTGTTGTTTTTATTAGTAGTTATATCGTTTCTGGAAGCGTGAAGTTGTAAAGTTCAGCTAGAGTAAACGGATTTTTTTGTGTCAGTGGAGTGATTCGTAAGCTTAAATCCCTACCTGACACTTTGATGTCGCTGACGAAGCTGCCGTTATGAGTGTTTGTCAAGGTTGAGTCACCTAGCAACCTGTATATCGCCCATTGACCACTCTTGTTCAGAACGTGCTGTTTACCCTCGTCGGTTACATCTTGGATCGTGATGCTGATATTGAAGTCACCATTTTGAGGTGGCCACTGCAGCTCACGAATTCGGCTCGGACCGTGATAATAGTTAATATCAGCGTCCGCAATTTTTAGGCTGGCGCGAATAGCACTTGAATCTAGATCTAACACTTTCGCGCTGAAAGGAATATTGACGCGGTTAGTGCTCTTGTTGATTAAAGTATCGCGAATAACATTGTAATTTCTTAGCTGAACCAATAGCTCTGGCGAAAGTGGCATGGTTTCACCTTCCACCTCTTTTGGTTGCCATAAATTGGTGTCATAAAATGGTGCAAAATTCTTTTGGATAAAAGCATCCAGCAAGCCACCTGAAGCGAAAAGTAGCTCGAAGTCTTCAATGGATATTTCTTCCGTAGCGGTAAGGTCGAACGGATATTTGTTTAGACCAAGTTCACTGAACTTAGTATAAATTTCACTGTACCAAAGGGTTTGAATACCTTTAGAAGACTCAGAAATCATGACAGACCAACTCTGATTAACCACTCCTAGCAACCAACTTCTAACCGGTTCTGGTGATTTTTGAGCAATCTGCTTTAGGCGAATAATAGGATCGGCATCCGTACTGCTCATTCTATGTGTTGCCGCTGCTAGCGCTGCCATTTGAGGATCAGGCGCATCAGCGATATCTTTCATATATGTACGCACTCGGCTAAGTGCGGTGATTGTTTCATCCCAAGGTGTTGGAGAGTTTGGTGTTTCGCTTATTTGCAATTGGTTCAATAAACGAAATGCTTGCTCTACACGCTTCATTAACAAGTAATCAGGTTGAACAAGTTCTTCTGCAGCAGAAGACGCCGAGTCTACGGCTTCGACTAGCTTAGGGTTCATTTGAGAAAGCAAAGCACTCTTTTCGCCAACAGGTGAGAATTGCGTGTTCGCGTACACTTGTTTGAGTACGGTCGTCATTGGAGATGACGGGCCAGATATCAGATCGATTGCATTGGTGAGTTCACCTACATTGTCATATTGACGCACTTTTAGCTCACTCAAAGCATTACGCCAGTAGCTGATGTAATCATCTGTATACTTTTTGCGTACATCCGCTTTGAATGCATCTTGCTCTTGTGGGGTAGGGATAACATGGTTAGAGAGCCCTAAAACCCAGTTATCACTGATGACTTGCTGAGACATAAGGTCAACACGAGGTCGATAGAAAGTACTAAACCCTGTTGAAGTGTAAACTTTGTCGATAATCAGTTGGCTATTATCTTGCGAATCATTAAAGACGTTATTGAAATCGAACCCGACTGCACGTTGAAGATCTAATGTACCTAAGTCAATTTCATTCGCTTGCTGTAGCAGCCCGGCATAAACAAGATCCACATTTGAATTTGCGAGCAAATTACGTCGAGTTGCTCGGACGATATCCATATTGATAGAAACCGGAGCGAATTGGGTTCGAAAGTATGCATCTAAATAACGCATGACTTCATTAACAACACTAGGCTTGTTACTTAACTCGTTTAGCGTTGTATAAGTCTGTTGACGCAGAAACTGGATATCACGCTTTGGGGCATCCTTGAGCATCAAATACCCTTTTAACAGAGGCAATGAGCGATTTATGTTGTCCTGGTTGTGTGTTAGTTGGATACGGTAACCCTGCTCAATCACAGGCATAAGCTTGTGAGCAATTTCAGAGAGTAAAGCGTGATAAGCAATTTTTGTACTTTCGTCCAATCGACTCACGTTCATTGATAGCAGCTCTTGCTCCAACGCATCAGTCCCACTTAACCAAGCATTGTATGATGGTTGCACCGCTTGATTAGCTTGGATGAGAAGCTTGTCAAAGTCGATTTGCTGTTGTTGGCTTTGCACTTCGTTGTCGATACCAATTAATTGATTGATAACGCGTAGGTTACTGTCTAGCGTCGTGGTAAAAAAATACCCGCCGCCAACAAGCAGAATAAATGATGCTGCAAATGCAAGCCTACTTTGACGTTGAATTAGTCTTAGATAGGTTTTATTTTCACCAGCAAAATCACTTTCAGGTAGAATCTGTGAGTCAATCAAAAATCGACTGAAGTAGGGTGTTTCGGTTAACTGAGTATGCTCTGAGGCGATAATCGGCAAATTGAAGTAGTTGCTGCAACTTTTCGCTAGTAGATTGTACTTTCGTCCACCTTGAAGGCTGGAACAAAAGAAAACTTCTCTCAAATCAAGAGAATATGAACCGGTGTTAACGTCGCATAAGCGTTCAACAACAGCGCCAATCTCTGACTGACACAGTTCAAATTGTTTAGGGAATGAAAGAATAGCCTGCTTTTCCGCAACATCATTGGAATGGGCAGAAGAATCAAGTGCACTGCTTTCCATTACCTTGACTAGGTTTCGGTAGCTGTCTCTATAGTACTCTGTGACAACGCCTTTTGCCTCCTTAAGCGGGATAGAAAGAAACTCGACACTTGTTTTTAATGAACTGAAATGAACGTATTCTTTGAAGCCTTCAAGCTTATCAAGCTTAGACATCATTAAGTACACTGGAAGTGCAGAAGATGTTTTGTCACTGATAGATTGCAGACGTTCTAGTAAAGCGGTCAATGTGTAATCAACCTGTTCAGATTCAGAAACAATCAGAAATTCGAAATCGATGAAAAGCATGCAACCAGAAAATGGTTTTCTTGGACGGTGACGAATCACCTCATCCAAAAATCGGTTCCAAAGTGCACCATCGCTGCTGGATACTTCCTGAAATACCAAGCGTTGATCTGGTTTAATGTAAACCGCGCTATCTGATTCATACCATTCAAAGAAATCATTTTTAGCAGTTCGATTCTTATCCATAGGTTTTATGGCATTAGAATTGGTTAAAAACTGGCTACATCCAGCGTTTTTGTTCCCCACTAACAAATAAATTGGTTTTTTTCCTGCGTTATTAAGTAATGGTCGAAATACCATCGCTAACGCTTCTTCCTCTGTCTCCAGCTTTTGTGCTTTGGTACTGTTTTTCTTTTTGAACCAAAGTGTAACTTGGAAAACCGCATACAGTAACGCTATCGCACTCAAGCCAATCCACAGGTAAGGTTCTGTTGTACTGTCTAGCCAAATTAAGTGTATGGCGACTGCTATAGCCGCTAACAACAGTGCAACCACAGTGGATAATATCACTGGGTTTCTGAAAAGTTTATTTTTGAACATAAGCCTAAATTTCTTTGTAATTAGTTGTTTTTTATAGAATCAACTGACGCTTGTACTTGGTTTATTTTGTATAAGTATGTGTTGAGTAATAGGAGTGAACGATTGAGCTCTACTTGTTTAGATTGTTTTTCGGCATACTCAATACGCCCTAGTAAAGGAAACAACGAGTTACTGTATTCGTAAGCTTTGGTTGAGTACTTATCTGAACCTTTGGCCTTCACGTTGGCAAAAACAGTTCGTGCCGAATTAAAGCGGTTCATCAAGGTTTGAAAATCTTGTTCGAACTGACCACGCTGTTTTTTGAAATTATCTCGTAGCATCAGAGCTGAAGAGGAATCAGGGTAAAGAGATACGAGTTCATCGGTTAGTAGTTCGATGGTGTTCACTTGACTTACTTTTAATGGGTCTAACGCCCAATTTTTTAGCAAAGTATCGAGACGATGCACGACAGAACTACGCAACTTTTCCGAATATGCTTGGTTTTCATAACTCAGTGATTTAACTACACTTTCTAGCTCATAGATTGAAGCTGTATCAATTCTCGTTTGAAGTGTTATGTACGTTTGCTGTTTATAGATAAAATGGGATGCCAAAGCGATAAGCAATAGAGCAACTAACGAGTATATAGCGGCCTTACTCGACTTTGGTTCCTCGCTTGGTTGTTCGACTTTGGTTACATGCGCAGGGGGAGTTGGTGGTTGAATATCAACTTTTATACCACCTTGTGGGGGTACTGGAGTTGAGATTGTTTGTTTTTCCTTCTTCTTTTCTAGCCGTTCGAGTTCACGAACCTGTTGCTCTTTCAGGTCTTCGATCCATTGTTTCAAGATCCGACGAATACGACCTAGTGACGGTGCTTTAATGCCGAAATGTAGTCGTAATTCTTCCTCAATTTTTAAGCAAATCTGATGGGCCGCTTCAATGAGAGGGAGTTCATCCTGGGTTACACTCTCCTTTTTGATTCGCTTTTCAGTGTTTTCTACCATCCACTCGACGGCTCCAATGCGGGCATTAGATTTCGAGTGATCAGGGAAAGCTGTAAACCAGTACACGACAGACAGATCAAGTAAAGAGTTTAACCCTTCCACTAGTCCCTTTAGACCTTCATTGTGAGTTGCGGCGACGGTGTAATAGCAGCTGCAACGGAAGTCTTTACTATGGGAGGTCAGTACTTTTTTTGAAAGAGATTGAACTGTTTTCCAGGATACTCTCCCTGTAACTTTATTTAGGTTGTTTATTTGACGCTTAATTTCATCGAATTCTTCCAAGTTATTGGGGTTTACCCCACTTGGGTTAGTTTCATCGATGGGTCTTCTCGCAAAATCGGTGAAAAACATGTGTATAAATCCAAACTGAACGTTATATAAGAAACAGCTATTTCTATGTCTGAAATATTACCGTTTAGGTGTTTATTTATATTTTTGAGGGATTTTATAGGTAAAAAGAATAAATTAAATAATAAAAATGGCGCTAGAGTGCGAATTTTAACTAAATGTGATGGTTGTCTCGTTATTTTGAGTGGTTAGTATCGGTGAGTCATCATCAAAGTGATTACACTCGCAAAACTACCATTATAATTGTGGATTTATACTGCTTGTATCATTTGTGAGACTGATTCTTGGTGGCGATAAAGTGAACTAAAGTATCATTTTTGTCAGTAAGTAGTGTTTCATGGGTAGGAAGTTCATTAGGTCTTCGTGATGTGAGTAAAAAGCTTTTTTTATAATTGTTCCCTCCCCAAAAAATATAAAAATCATCAATAAAAGACATCGTTATTTACTATTCTGTCAGTTGGCGTGTTTTGTGTTTATATTTATAGTTAAATGACATTTATTGTTAGTTAAATTACCTTATTTATGAAAGTTGTCTGTTGAAGTGTTGAAAATCGAAAGAGAATTGCTATCTTTCGCCACTAATTATTTAAGGGGAACAACCTAGAGGGAATAATGCTAAAGCCAATAAATGTCGGGCTGATCTCAGCCATGTGTCTGTTTTCGTCAATCGCGATAGCGAAGGGAGAACGATATGGTGCTTCAGTTAATATGCTAACGATTGAGAGCATAGAATACGATGAGGGTTCTAGTGGTGAAAAGGATTCTTTACGTTACGGTATCGTCCATACACGACCTATTGATCAGAACAATAATCGTTGGCGTTGGTGGTTAGGCTTTAATTACTTGACCGACTCCCTTGATGCTCCTAGTAACGGTGTTTATCAAGAAGTGACGAATTACGAGTTTCGTATTGTTCCGCAATTCGCATTAGGATCTTGGAGTGTATTTACACCTTATATAGGTGCAGGTTTATCTCTTGGTTATTCCCAGTATTCTGAGCGCTGGAAGGTGGATAGCGAAGGCTTTAAATATGGTGAACAATTAGATGACATCGATCAATTTGAAATGGGCGCTGTCGCCACGGTTGGCACTGTTATCAAACTTGGAAGCAATCCAGATGCTCACCTGCAAATTGTTCCTCAAGCTTCTTACATCTTACCTGTTTACAACGATGGTCTTGGCGGTGTTGAACTTACCGTTTCACTTCTGTTTTAGAGGTCTGTAATGCGTTTAAATCAACTCGTTTTATTTATTTCTAAGTGTCCGGAAGAATATACAGGGACTAAACAGTTTGAAATGCCCGAGAGTGGTGGTTCTATCGGGAGAGACCCTGGCTGTACTTTACCTTTAACAGATCACAATCGTTTTATTTCGGGGACTCATTGCTTAGTGAGTGTTTACGGAAATACATTTTATATTAGTGATGTTAGTACGAATGGTACGCTTGTTAACGGCAATAAAATTTTAAAAAACCAGCCAGTATCGATTTGCGATGGTGACTGCATTAGCTTAGGGCAATATGAAATTGGGATCGTGCTGGAGCAAATCACCGCAACCCAAGATATCGCGTCTGACATTGCGCCAGAGCGCGACTCTACCGACCCATTGATAAATTTGGGAGAAGCGGTTGTTGAAGAAAGTGAGCAAGTGGGATCTCTTGAAGAACTCTTTATGGAGACCAAGCCTGATGAAGTCGATAGCCATGATCCTGTAGCACATTTACAGTTTTCAATGCAGCGTGACGATGATCACTTAATCCGCAACGAACAATTGGATGAATCTGATCCTATCGAAACTATAGAGAGCCATCGTCAGATTGTAGATGATAGTTTTAGTATACATTCGGAGTTTGATTTACCTAACTTGATCCCGGAAGACTGGATGGCAGGTGAAGGTGGGGCAAATATGCCTAACTCAAACTTTTATGAAGAGAGTGAGAAACAAGAAGTAATTGCCCCTACCAAGCGTCTGCAGCCAAAAGATGTGGATGTGGCTCTCAGCCAAACTAACGACCGAGTCGTCAAACACAGTGAAAGGTCAGTTTTACGCGAAGAAGTGGGACAAAAGTGGGAAGAAGTGACCCAACCTTTTGTACCTTCAATGCAAGATGCGGAACCCGATCAAGAGAGGAGTTCGTCGCAAGCCCCGGTAGAGCATGTTGAGAAAGATACTATTTCTCAGCCTGTATATATAGACGAGTCAAACGAGTTAGTCGCCGCCTTTTATGAAGGCTTAGGCGTTTCAGACCCTGAACTGATCAGTAACGATGCCGATTTCTTCAAACAAATGGGGACATCTCTGCGCTTATGTATCGATAATCTTCAAAAAGAATTACGTGAAGTCGAGTCGCTTAAAGACGAGCAAAGCAGCACCCAGCAGGAAGCGAACCTTACGGAACTCATGCTTATTCTAAATAGCCAAGACTTATTAGCACCTCATGAACTAGTTGAACAAATGCTAGATGAGTTAAACGAGCATAATGTAGTGTACAGCAAGGCATTGAATGAGTTGCTTGCTGAACAACTAAAAGCGAGCGATCCCTTCGTATTTGCAGACCAACAAAGCAGAAACTCTCTGTTTACTACTAAATCAAAATTGTGGTCTGGATATACGGAGTTCTATGAACAAAATCGTCGTCAACTACTTGAAAGTTCGGTGAAAAAGCAAATCAAAGATATATACAATAAAACGATTAAGGGAAGTCATGCGTAGCATAGCAATACTCATTGGGTTAGCTCTGCTTTCAGGCTGTTCAATGTGGGACCAATTTAAAGAATCATCGGGGATCACGCCGGAAACATCGTCGATAGAATTAGTTATCGAAGCTTCAGCGATTCTTAATCAGCGAGAGGGTGGGCAATCATCTCCGGTGATCTTGCGAGTTCACGAACTCACTTCCCCTGTACTTTTTAGAAGTTTGGACTTCTTTGCTTTATTTGAAAATGACAAAGCATCTTTAGGTGATGAATATATCAAGCGTTACGAATACCAACTACAACCTGGAGATTCTATAACCGAACTACTCGTCCTTGATCCAGCGACTAGGGCGGTAGGATTCTCTGTGGCGTTTCGAGATATCAACGGATCTTCATGGCGTAAAGTGGAAGTCATTGAAGAAAAGAGCGAGTACTTTTTAAGGCTCAAGTTAGAAGGCAGTGAGCTGTCGTCAAACAATACTCGTGGTATTGAGCAAGTTTACTTTTAAAGGATAGATACATGTCTTTATACAATCCAGTTGTTTGGCAAGATGGAATGTTTATGAAGCCTCAGCACTTTCAACAGTTAGATCGTTCTCAAAGTAAACAGTCTAATATGCTGAGTTCTTATAGTTCTCCGCTCCATTGGGGGATCAAACGCTTAGAGATCAATAATGAACTTTTAGCGCTCGGAAAAATTGGTATCACTCGCGCGGAAGGGATCTTACAAGATCGCACGCCATTTGATTTACCTCTCCTAGCCGAGTTACCAGAAGTAAAAGACGTTGACCCTTCGATAGCCGATAAAGTCGTTTACTTATGTTGCCCATTACCTTCTGAGCGTTCAGAACTGTTTGGCTCAAAGAAAGACGGTGCGCGTTACAACATGGAACCTCAAGAAGCGGTTGACTCTTGCTACGATTCTGAAGACATGGCAAACATCGTTGTCGGTAAGCTCAACTTCCGCTTAATGTACGACCACGAAGATAAAAGTGCTTACACGTCTATTCCAATTCTAAAGATATCGGAAGTCAAACCTGACGGTAGCGTTATCTTAGACGACAGTTTTATTCCCACATGTATTGATATTCATGCATCCGTCGTCTTGAACAAGTTTGCGACTGAATTTGCTTCAATGCTTAAGCACCGTGCTGAATCAATCGTTCATCGATTAGGTGTGGTTGACCAACAAGGCGTATCTTCAGTTTCTGACTTTATGTTGCTTCAAGCACTGAATCGCTATGAACCATTATTTTGGCATTTCGCGAGTGTTGAAGGCGTACACCCTGAATCTTTTTATCGCACGCTTTTACAAGCGGAAGGCGATTTATCGACGCTCTGCTCTGCTTCACGCCGTCCACAAGAATTCAGTAAGTATAATCACGGTGATTTAACATCATGCCTGTCGCGCACGTTAGACAGCGCGAAGATGACACTAAGTGTGATGTCTGAACAGCGAGCAGTACCACTTACATTGACCGATCAGAATTATGGAATTCAAACTGCACCAATCACAGATAGCAAGCTGGTGGATAACACCACGTTCATTCTGGCGGTGAAAGCGGATGTGACGTTAGATGTGCTTCACACCCAATTTGTTAGCCAAACTAAGATAGGCTCAATCGACAACATTCGTGATTTGATCAACTTGCAACTGCCAGGAATCGAAATCAAACCTATGCCTGTGGTGCCTCGGGCTCTGCCATACCATGCGGGTTACACCTACTTTGAATTAGACAAAGTTTCGGAAGAGTGGGCAGCGCTTAAGAACACAGCGGCGATTGCGGTTCATGTAGCAGGTGACTTTGCGAATCTATCATTGCAACTATGGGCTGTTCGTCTATGAGTTACGCCGAAACCGATGTCACGGTAGTTTTATTCCAGCCAGAGCCAGGCAAGCCGATGGAGGTGATGCCTGCGCCAGACTTATCCCGCAATATCTCGGTTCGAAACTTAAACATCGAGAACATGGGCGTGAATCCGCTGGTCGACCAATTCACGTGGTTGATCGCCAGTTTGTCTTGTATGTCTTCTATCCCATGGCTTGATGACCCAATGCCTTTTCGTGAGCAAGTCGCACGTGAAATTCGCAAAGGGGAGCGCAAGCTAAATGAAATGGAGCTCGATCGCGCGTCCATTTTGGTGATTCGATACTGCTTATGTGCCGCCATTGATGAGTCGGTGTGTCGACAAGAGTGGGGCGCAAACAGTTTTTGGAGCCAAAACAGCTTGCTGTCTGAGTTTCACAATGAAACCTCTGGCGGTGACAAGTTCTTTATCATTTTAGAGCGTTTGAAAGCTGACCCACGAAAGTATCGCCATGTGATTGAGTTTTTGTATTTACTACTTCAACTAGGTTTCCAAGGCAAATATGGGCGTGAAGAACGCGGTAACGAAAAGCTAGCAGAAATTGGCAGCACCATTTATCGCCTAGTACGTGACGATCGCTTAGCAGAACAAGAAAAGGTGTCTCTGGTTAACTTAAAAGCCAAGTATCTGAAGAAACCGCTAAAAAGAGTGGTTTCACCAAAATTGATCTTGGGTTTTAGTGCGCTCACTTTCGCAGTGATGTATGTAGCAACCTATGTAGTGATTGATTTGAAATTTCAGCAGTTACTCGAAGTCTATCAATAAGCGTTTGAGCTCATAATGAGATCTTGTGCCAGATTTTGGTGCCTTAGTTATTTCACCTAGCCTTATGGTGATTTTACCTACCTATTTAGAGAGAACGAAACCGGTACTCTCTTTTATTATTCACTCATTCAATTTTAAATGGATTGGTTATGGGCGTAACAGTTTGTGCAAATGGACTTAGCGTAGTTCATCAAGGCTCAGGGGGCGAAGCTAACGCTACACTCCCAGATGTTTGTTTAACAACAGTCGGCAAACCTGTTGTTCCTATCCCTTATGGCAATAATGCAAAATCCGCTGATTTAGCAGGCGGCACTACTACCGTATCTATGGATGGCGGCAATAGTATTGCGATCAAAGGCAGTAAATTTACAGCCAGTACCGGTGATGCCGGTGGTGACAAAAAGGGCGTAGCTTCAGGCACCATTGAAGCTGAAGCTGAATTTATCTCTGCCTCTCCAACTGTTAAATTTGAAGGCGTTGGCGTATGCCGTCTTTCCGATCAAATGACGATGAACAAAGCCAACACCATGTGTTTAGGCGGCGCTCAGAACCCTTCGGTTTCAGTAACGGAAGATCAAGAAGGGACGTACACGGTTGATTTGTTCCTTTCATACTCTGACGGTGATCCAGTACAAGGTGCAACTTACAAGCTTGTTGACCAAACGGGGGCTGTTTTTGAAGGTACGCTAGATAATAGTGGTAAGGCTTCGGTTGGCGGGGTCGCGCCCGGTGAATTTAACATCGATTACGGTGAAGACAGCCGTGAGTTTATGCCGAACGTCCCTACAAAAACAAATCCAAACTTTAACCCAAACGCTAATGCTCAACTAATCATCGAAGAAGCCAAGCGAGGCGAAGTCGGTTTTTGGGAAAATGCTTGGACACGAATGTCTGGTGCCGCTAGTTGGATCTGGGGAGTGATTCTTGGCGACTTCAATGATGACGCTTCGGTTGAACAAATCATTGCCAATACTGCACTAACAATGATCCCAGTAGTAGACCAAGCTGCAGATGTACGCGACCTTTCCGCTAATGTAATGACGTTATTGAGTGAAGAAGAGCGAGACAAGCCTGAAAATTGGTTGGCGCTCTCGTTAACTCTAATTGGCTGTATTCCAACGTTTGGCAGTGCGGTGAAAGGAACCTGTAAAGTTGCGCTTAAAGGCGGTAAGGGAACATCTAAAGATACGCTATTAGCAGTGCTACGCGGCATGGGTAAAGGCGATCCAGAAAAATTCTTACGCAATCTTGACTGGTTAAACTACGCAAAACAAGCAAGCGACATTATTTCAGATGTGCTTAAACCTTGTATTGAGGTTGCAACTGAGCTCGCGTCTTACGCAAATCGAATGGGCGCTGATGAACTTGGTGCGTACTTCCTAAAGTTAGCCGACGAAGTGAAAATCATCGATAAGATCGTACCAGACAAGCTTAAACAAGCTATGGGGGAGTTCGACAAACTTTTTGCCCAAATTCTAGGTAAAGGTGAACGAGCTTATCCAGCGAAGGTAAAACACGGTTCTGGCGAGACCGCGCAATCCGGTAAAAATGCTAGCAAAGCAAATGAAGAGAACGACAAGGCTGAGTATGTTTGCAACATATGTAGAAAAAATAAAAAAAGCAAGAAACATCCATGTAAGGCTAGGCTAGGGTCGAAAAGGAAATAAAAATGACTCCACTAATGGAAATCGAAAGAATTAAACTTTACTCTGGAAATAATAAAGGAAGTTTAAAGAAAACAGTGAAAACAGGTAAAAGGCACGACTTTGAGAGAAGAGGTTGTTGGCGTTCAGCTAACAAAATCAGTGAACCAAACAAATATCCTTCGGCTCACCCTTGGTATGTTGAGGGCTCCGAAAAAGTTTCCGTTACTGGTCATCACATTCTTTCTGTTTCAGGAGTCAAAGCTGCATCCAAGACTAAATACGGCACTATGTTGGAGGCTGCTAAGTATGATACAAATCACTGTAAAAACATCGTGGCGCTGCCCACATTATCACAGATGGCATGTGAGTTAGAAGTACCGATTCATTATGGTAATCATAATGGAGAAGCGATTCCAGATATGCAAATGGGAATGTCGTATCATATGTTTACTACCAAGATGATTTTACATATGTTGAAACTACTACGTAGAAAAGGAACTTGCCCTGGTGATACTGAATCTGAAAGTCAAGAAGTTTTAGTTAATGTAGATTATCTATCATGCATAAAATTGGAATGGATTAGTAGTTTTAACGTGCTTCTTCACAAATTTGGTAAAGACTATAAAGAGAAAGGTCCTGGATGTAGAGGGATCATAGACAATATCGAGAAAAATAAAGATGAATCAAAGTCTTGCGTAGAAAGGTATCATGGTTATAACTTATCTCCCCTTATAGCTAGTATGAAATATAACAAGAGACTAAAAACTGTTTTTGAATTAGAGAACTTTGGTAAAGGCTTAGAGTATGAGACATAAAATTTCAGATGATTATTTCATTGTCAGTGAAAATTATAAAAATGTAAATTACATCGTAAGTTATGACGATGAACGTGACTTTGATATTCTTTCAAATGGAACTGTAGCTTCTTTCACCCCGGTTGTTTTTAAATGCTTTGATTTTATATCTGCAAAAAAAATCAAGCCTATATTTGACGTTTACGTTTCAAACGATATATTATTGAATGTTGAATTTTACGGAAAATTAAAATCAACTTATCTTTATAAATGCTCTGTTGTTCCTGCCTCTGTTAATGGCTCAGATTATATATATATTCACTGCGGTAACGTAATAGATATAATTGATGGAGATGAATTAGATTTTGAAATGCTATCATCAATACCTATAGAAAAAAGGATTATATTTAAACCATCTGAAGATTCAATGACATACTTGTTTCACAAGAGCTTTATTAATAATGTTCTTAATGGTGGGACTTTACAATCAGGCAAAGTTATATCTGCAAGCAAATGGACTATGGAGTGGATGTTGTCATGAGAGAATTCATAGAGCTTAAAGATTTAGAGAAATACGACAACTGCTCTAACCGGATTGTTGAAGTAGAGCCGGATTTATATATAAATCAATATCTTAATAAAAGGATATTTGTAAGAAATAGTTGTTTTGAAAAATTATTGGATACTTTAGAGGTGTTTTTAGAGCCTTCAATGATATCACCTTCAAGAGGGTGTGTAGATGAAGCTTTGGAAGACTATAGTGAATTAATTGCTGAACCTGTATCATCATTATCCGAGAGCAATGATATTGGGTATTTATATGTTTCAAGTGAGAACAAATATTATATTAGTAGGTTGTTGTTTGAAACTCTCTTCAAAAAAGATGGTGTGGACATTTTGATAGACTGATTTATTAAAATTACTTATGTAGGATATTCACTGAGGGTACACATTTCTGGTGCTAATCTAATACCCATTGTATATAATTTAGCTAGGTTTAAATTTGTTTAATTTCAATTATTTACTTAAGCAACATGTTAATGATGTTTGGGTAAGAGACGTTTAAATAAAGCGCCGAAAGGCGCTTTATTAGTAACTGTCAACAGGTATGTCGTCCCTATTTCCGATGTTAGCTACTCCAACCCAAAGCCTGAGAACAAGTTAATAAAAAGGATAGTTGATGAAGTTTGCAATAATTTAAGAAAACTTCAACCGAAGCACAACACAATTTCAATGTGTTGATAACAGAGAGCCACTATATAGCAAATCCGAATATGAACCTACGAGCTCGAAATCACCAATAGTGTGGGAACCCTGGACGGTTCGACTAAGCAAGTTGGAAATATAGCCGATAATGGGGATCTTTGTGTTACCAAGGAGTTTGCTGAGATTGTAATGAGCTTTGACCCTTATGGTATTGAGTTTTATCCAGCGCAGATAAATAATCATGACGGGTCACTTGCAGGAAGATACATTCTTGCCTTAAATAATGTGATTGACGTAATAGAAGAAATTAGGTCTGAGACTAGAAAATCGCCCAAGCGGAATAAGATTCTGATTATGGAGCTCTTCTTGTCTAAAGACAAGTTAGAAAATCATCCAGTAAATAAACGAATCCTGTTTAGGGTTAAAGGGGCTGAAACAGCGACAATTTTTTGCGAAGAGTTATATGATTTGGTAGCAAGTGATGATAATTATTCTTATCTGAGGGAAACTAAGTTGGATTGCAATTCGGAAGTCCCACTTTATTAGAGAAAAAATAAAATGACCAATTATTTGATATTATCGAAGAAAAATTTAGTTAGCTTCCCATTTTAACAAACTCGAAAGCCAATTGTACCCGTTGAACCGGATCTATTATTGGAAATAATCTTTTCATTCAAGCTATTTATTATTGGCAGTATCGCTTCAAAATTATAACAATTGGCCGTCTATTGAGTTGAGTGATTGGGTAGGAGCGAACCGATGTTTGTTGAAAACGGCTTTCGGAAATGATTTTTCCAGTAAATGATTCGGGCAATGTCGAAGAAAGTAACTTAGAAGTTAGAAAAGCAAAGTGAACCGAACAAAAAATTGATTATTAAACCTAGAACACTTGGGGAGCGAAAATGAGTGAGTATTTTTTTGTTAATGAGTGTAATAACTACCCAATTTATTGTTTTCCAGATGACTACGTTGATGCAGTGCCTCTAACAAATTTTACTTATCCTAAAGAACCTGTCCCTTTGATTATTGAATCGATCTTACAAGAAGGCTACGAAGTCCCAGATATACTTGAGATGCCGAATTTCTCGATAAAGAAGAATGAGTTTTCTAAATTGCATGTAAGTAACATTTTTGGGGTGAATTGGGTTGATATAAAACTTCATGATAAAGGCGAACACGATTTCCTTATGCTGCAGGTCACCAATGAGATCAAAATAATCGATAGATCTGAAAGTAAGTTTAAGAGATACAGAGAGGATTCTAATGGTGATGAAATGATTAGTGGTATTCTTAATCTTAAATTAGACGAAAAACTAATTGATACTATACCAATAAATAGAAGACTTATATTGACAGACCCTGGTTGGTTGAAATATGTGTTTTTTCATAGAAGCATAGTTGAGAAAATTAAAAAACTGAACCTAGTAGGTGTTGAATTTATACCTGCAGATAGTTATTCTGACTTTAGTTAAATATTTCTGTTTTCACATAAGTCTATAGTTGATAAATTTAAGGAGGTAGGAGTTACAAGTATCGATTTTTTCTCTGTAGATGAATATTCAGAGTTTTTCTGATTGTATATTGGTTTTATTAAGCTGTTTGGTTAGCTAAGGTCGGAAAGCCGATCGTTCCTATCTCTTATAGCGATAGTACCGTATCGGCAGTTCTTGCTGGTGGCACAACCACGTATCAATGGATGGCAGCAATAGCATTGCAACCAAAGGCAGTAAACTCACAGCCAGTACTGATGATACCGGTGGTGAAAAAAGAGTGTAGCTTCTGGCATCATGGAAGCTGACTTTATATCTGCTTCTCCAACAGGTAAGGTCGAAAGTTTTCACGTATTCAGCCTTTTCGAACACATGACGATTAATTCAGCCAACACTATGTGCATTGGTGGTGCTTAAAATCCGTCAGTAACTATAGATCAAGAAGATAAATATACGGTCGACCAATAAAAAATCACATAAAGAACGCTTGTTTATAGGATGTGCTTACTCTCCCAAGGTGGCCGCTAAGAGTTGCTCTAGTTATCCCAATTTAATTACTTCCCTACCTACAATACCTACTTCATAGCGCAGTTATTCCTAAACCTCTCTCATAAAAACACCAATAGGTAGAAATAGCCAATAGTTGGCTAAATTTACCAAAAAGCATCGTTGGTTCGTCTCTTGATAGTGCGGATTCATTAAAAATAGTGATGTTCGGGCTTGGCACAGGGTTTGCTGAGAGCGAAATGGTTGCTAAAAGGTTATAGATTATTTACTACATATAAATATTAACAATGATAAGTGAACTTCTATAAAATCATGGGTCTTATACCTAAATGCCCAGTTGAATGATTTTCAAGAGATTTCTTCGGGTAGTCAGGGCGTATAACAAAAAGGAATTCTGATGATCGTTAAATCATTACGTTGGTTGTTTCCACTCGTTTTACTTGGTGGTGCTTATGGTGGTTACAGTGCGATAGCGGCGAGCGCCCCAGAAACAGAAAGTAAAACTGAGATTGAAAAAGAACCGACGGTGCAAGTGTCCAAGCTATTTCCTACCGATCATAAGGTGGTCATTACTAGTTATGGTGAAGTGCAACCATTAGAAACCACCAAGCTCTCTGCGCATGTTTCAGGCGAAGTGGTGAGCTGGCACCAGAACTTTATCACGGGCGGGATCGTAAAGCGTGGTGAAGTACTTTTTTCGATAGAAAAAGATAATTATGAAGCCGCCGTATTAGAAGCGGAAGCCAATTTAGCTAGTGCACGTGCTGCTTTGATTGAGGAGCAAGCGAAAGCAAAAGTTGCAGAGAGACAAGCGAAAAAGATCAGTGATAAGCAGGTAAGCGATCTTTATTTAAGAAAACCTCAGCTATTGAGTGCGCAAGCGCAAGTAAAATCAGCTAAAGCTTCACTCAAGCGTGCTCGTCGTGATCTAGATAATTGCACGGTAATTGCGCCATACGACGCGCTAGTGATCGAGCGTGATATCGGTGTCGGTCAGTATGTTTCTGCTGGTGCTCAAGTCGCAGTCATTAATAATGTCGAAGCCGCTGAAGTTCAAATACCAATAGCGGGCTTTGATAGCGCTTTTTTACCAGAAACACTCAAAGATCTAACCGCAACATTGAAACAAGACGGCATCATGGAAGTGGTACGGGAGGGCTTAATCGACCGAGACCTAGGTGTGATAGATAGCAGTACGCGCATGGTGAACATGGTCGTTAGAATCCAAGATCCTTATGGTCTAGATAGCGGTTTGCCTGCAATGAAGTTTGGCTCTTACGTTGAAGTGAGTTTTGGTGGTAAAGAGCTTCAGCATATCTACAAACTTCCGCAAGAGTACGTTAACAATCGTACGGTTTGGGTCATGGATGAAAAACAAGAACTACAACCAAGAACGGTAAACGTTGTTAGAGCGGAAGGAGAGTTTCTGCTGATTGCATCGGGGATTGAACAGCAAGACAACTTGGTATTAACCCTTCCTGAATACCCGCAATCTGGAATGGCTGTCAAAGTAGCGAATAGTAATATCACCACAGTTGAGCGACAGCAATAGGGCTAAGACATGGAACAGTTAAAACCGAAAGGCATCATAGCGTATTTTGCTAACAACTCTGTTGCAGCCAACTTGTTGATGGTATTTCTATTGATAATGGGCACGGTCAGTTACTTTTTTATCCAGCGACAAATGTTTCCTAACATTGAGATCAACTATGTAAATGTAAGTGCTTCATATCCGGGTGCATCGCCTCAGGAAATTGAGGAAAGCATTCTCGTAAAATTAGAAGAGTCCCTAAAGGATGTCACTGGAATAAAAAAAGCGGTATCTACGGCAAGTAGAGGTAGCGGCCATATTTCTTTGGAAATTGATGTCGATCGCGACTTATCTGAAGTGCTCGACAATGTTAAGCAGCGTGTCGATACAATCGCTAGCTTCCCAGCGGCTATGGAGCCTATTAACGTTTATCAAGCTGAGTTTAGACAAGACGTTATCGAAATGTCTTTGGTAGCAGATAAACCACTAGAAGAGCTTAAGCCAATAGCCAAAAAAATAGAAGATGAGTTGTTACTGCTAAACAATGTAATGCTGGTGGACTTAAGTGCGCCAGAAGAAGAGATTGCTATTGAGGTAGAGCCTAAGATACTTCGTAAATATGATTTGACGCTCAATGATGTGAGTGAAGCGATTAAGCGTTATTCGGCTAATTATTCAGCGGGGGAAGTGCGCACAAATTCTGGAATGATTTCTGTTCGTATTGAAAATCAGTATTACAGGGGAGATGAATTCAGATCAATTCCTGTAAAAATTGGTGCAAATGGTGGCAAAGTACTGCTGCAAGATATTGCTACTATTAAAGATGGCTTTACGGAAGCAGAAAGGTACTTCAAATACAGCGGCCAGAACGCGGTTTACTTCTCCGTAAAAGCGACTAAAGACCAAAATATGGTTACGGTTGCGGAATCGGTTAAAGCCTACATTGAACACAAAAACGAAACTTTGCCACAAGGGATGCAAATCAAAACCCTTGTCGATATGACGTACTACCTAAATGCGCGTTTAGACATGATGCTTAAGAACTTACTTCAAGGTGCGTTTTTAGTGGCGTTGATGCTAAGTATTTTCTTACGAGTACGTTTAGCCATGTGGGTTATGGTGGGCCTCCCTGTGTGCTTCTTGGGTGCCGTTATGTTGATGCCAGTTGTGGGTGTGAGCATCAATATTATTTCACTGTTCGCTTTTATTATGGTGCTCGGGATCGTTGTTGATGATGCCATTGTCATCGGTGAAAGCGCTTATACCGAAATCGAAAAAAGTGGTGGGGGCGTCGATAATGTTGTGCGCGGTGTACAAAAAGTCGCTACGCCTGCTACTTTCGGTGTGTTAACGACTATCGCAGTTTTTGCGCCATTTATTATGTCGACGGGGCCTGAACGAGCCTTCTTTTTTGGTATCGCATCGGTGGTGATCTTGTGCCTGGTGTTTAGTTTGATCGAATCTAAACTTATTTTGCCAGCGCACTTAGCACATACTCGCTACCCACCAATTAAGAAAGGTGGCTGGCGCGACCGTTTTAACCAACGTTTCTTCGGTTTTGTTAATGGCCCTTACAAACGTTTTGTCACCGTTTGTACTCATTGGCGTTGGTCGGTATTAGCTTTGTTTATCGCAGTATTAGCGATCAGCATTGCAATGGTCATGGCAAGCTATGTTCGTATCGTTCCGACGCCAAAAGTGCCTCATGATTTTCCGAGCATTGAAATATCGATGAATGACAATGTGTCGAGTGAACAAACTATAGCGGCATTGAAAGAAATTGAATCCGTGATTTGGCAAGTTGAAGATGAGACTGTCTCAGAGTTTGGGCAAGGTATGATCAAAGACATGCTGTCATTCAATAGTGGACGCACAGCAGGGCGCATCATTGTTCCATTAGTGGATGAAGAGCTAAGGCCTTTTAATACCTTTGAGTTGTCGAGAAAGTGGCGTGAAAACATGCCCGTAATACCGGGGTTAAAAAGCTTTACGATTGAAGATGATGTAAATGGAGGTGGGAAAGCAGACGAGTTTGGTTACTTACTGTTTGGTTCGGATATTCAAACGCTTAATGAAGCGGGGCGTCAGTTGATTTCTCAGTTGCAAGCACAAAAAGGTTTGTACGACATATCTTCATCCATTGATGCAGGTAGCAGAGAAGTTCTATTATCGTTAGCGCCAGTTGCTTATGATTTGGGCCTTGACCTTACCGATATCGCTTTGCAGGTAGGAGGAAGCTTCTACGGTGGAGAAGCACAACGCATCATACGTGATGGTGAAGAAATTAAAGTCATGGTGCGTTACCCGAAACTGACCAGAGAAGCATTTTCTTCGTTGCGTTATGCAGTCATTACAACATCCGCAGGAAAAAAAGTGATGCTGGGTGATGTGGTGAAAATTGAAGAAAAGCCGGGCGTGAGTGAAATACGCCGTGAACAAGGCTTCCGAACCGTCTATGTGTACGGGTCTATCGACGAAGAAGTCGTAGAACCGGGGGAAGTTGTAGAAAACATTCAAGAAAATCTATTGAGTGAGCTAAAAGAGCAATTTCCATCGGTTAAAACAGAACTTGGCGGTTCAATTGAAGAGCAACAAGCTCAACAGAGTGAACAGATCATGTTCTTTATTGCCGGTATGATCATAGTTTACATTTTGCTAGCGGTTCCACTGAAAAGCTATAGCCAACCGTTGATCATTATGTCGGTGATCCCATTTAGCCTAACAGGGGCGATTTGGGGGCATTACGCGTTTGGTTTAGATTTGAGCATGATGTCGACATTTGGCTTGATTGCCGCCGCTGGGGTTGTGATTAACGATTCGCTCGTGATGACCGACTACGTGAATCAGGTTAGAGCGAAGGGGATGGATATCAAACAGGCGGTGGTAGAAGCGGGTTGTGCTCGATTCAGAGCGATAACTTTAACGTCAATCACGACGTTTGTTGGCGTATTACCAATAATGTTTGAAACCAGTCTGCAAGCGAAGTTTGTAATACCGATGGCAGTAGCACTCGGCTTTGCTGTGCTGTTTGCAACGTTATTGACCTTAGTATTGGTGCCGTGTCTGTATCTAATTTTACAGGACGTCGGCAATTTACTAGGGAAAATTAAAAGCGGGATGATTTATCTGTTGCCAGCGAAGAAAAACCTAGACGATCAAGCGAACACAAATAGTTGATCTGGATTTAGGCCACTTTGATGTAAAGAGCGGCGATATGTCGCTCTTTTTGCTGGTGGGATGAATAATGCCTTAACCTAGTTATGAATGAGTTTTTGGACGGAACGTTTAAACTTCTCACTGGCTCGCGACGTGACTAATTCACCGTGAGAAGGGATCAAACATTCAAATGGTTGCTCTAAAAAAGGCAGTATCGCTGTGAGATCTGGTTTTGTTGCTTGAATCCAACCAGGACCAATTCCACACTCCCTGATGAAGCCCATCTTACTCATCATCAATCGAGCACTTAAATTGAAATATTCGTCCGGTGCAAGCCAGTTTTGTAAGCTATCACCAGAAATCGCTATCCCTTCATCTTGTTCTATTCGTAACAAGCCCTCGTTTAACGTACCAGAATCAATCTCAAAATAGTTACTATTTTCAAGTGGTAGGTTACACCCTGCGTGAAGTCGATGGTCGGGTTTAAAGTAAATATTCTCGGGTTTGGTAGGGTCTACACCACGAAAATAAGGCGCATCAACTGACCATACGTCAGCGCCGTATCTATCTTTGTAGAAAGGGTCATCCATCCCGTGAAAAGCCGCTAGGCGTATAACATGTTTAACCGTGCCAAGTTCATCTAACTCTGCTAACGCGTTTTCATTTAGCCTTACTGAATTGATTAAGATTAAAGATTGACCTTGTTTAATAATGCACATATTACGGCTGAACTTTAAAGTCAGTGGGCCAAATCGTGAATGTGGTGCTTTAAGTGAAACACTGCCTTTCACCCAATATATATTGGGCTTGTACTGAGTTATTGGACCGTGTTTTTGTGCAGATGGGTAGGGCATCAAAACCTCATGATGTGAGAGTCGTGAGTGTTTTATATAGCCTAATTAGACTGGTTTGAATAGAAAGCGGCTATATCTTTGAGGTCTTGATCATTAAGCTGTCGAAGCTGAGATTTCATCATTTCCGCGAATGCGCCTTGGCGTTCACCTCGTTGATAGCCTTTCATTGTATTAAATAGGTAGAGTGGATCTTGTCCTGCCAAATTGGGGTAGGACGAATTTGAACTAACCCCATTTGAGCCGTGGCAATATACGCAGCTTGGGGACTTGATTTTACCTTGCTCAGGATCTCCAAACTCTGAAGATAAGGCAGGTAAAGAAATAACAACTGTGAGCGATATGAATAACTGTCTAAACATAGGTCTAACGTTCGGTGTGTTTGACCTAAGATTAAAGCTTCCCCTAGGGGAAGCTCAAGGTATTTGCTTATAGATATGACTTAAACTTGATTAAGAACAAGTCGATGTCTTCACGTGAAATATCGCGATGAGTGACAAAGCGAATTGGGTTGCCAGGAGACACAGTAATTCCATCCGTCGCGAGCTTAGTCGCAATAGTATTGATATCGATAGAATCGGCTAGCTTGGCGAACACAATATTGGTTTGAACGAAATCAGGGTTAACTGATACGCCTTCCATTTTGCTTAACCCAATAGCTAGCGCTTTTGCGTTTTCGTGGTCTTGTTTAAGCTGCGACACATTCTCAGTGAGCGCCATTTTTCCAGCAGCAGCTAAAATTCCAGCTTGTCGCATACCACCACCGACCATCTTACGTAAACGGCGAGCTTTTGCGATGTACTCTTTACTTCCAAGCAGTAGTGAACCGATTGGCGCACCTAAGCCTTTGGATAAACAAATGGTCATTGAATCGAAGTATTGACCAATCTCTTTAACGGGCACGTCTAGTGCAGCTGCCGCGTTGTACACGCGAGCACCATCAAGGTGAAGTTGTAGGCCGTGTTTGTCTACGAATTGACGCGCCTGAGCCAGGTACTCTAACGGGATAACTTTGCCGTTGATAGTATTTTCTAAGCTTAGGAGTTTAGTACGCGCAAAATGGCTATCATCAGGTTTGATCGCAGCGGCAAGCTTGTCGAAATCTAATGTGCCATCTGGGTTGTTCTCAATTGGCTGGGGCTGGATAGAGCCAAGTACAGCTGCACCACCTGCCTCATACTTGTAGTTGTGCGCTTGTTGGCCACATAAGTATTCATCACCGCGCTCACAATGTGCCATTAGACCAAGCAAATTGGCTTGTGTACCAGACGAGGTAAACAGCGCAGCTTCGAATCCTGCTTCGTTTGCAGCCCATTGTTCCAGTTCATTTACTGTTGGATCGTCACCGTATACGTCGTCACCAACTTCTGCATTGGCCATGACTTCACGCATAGCTTGGGATGGTTTTGTTACGGTATCAGAACGAAAGTCCATGTTTCTCTCCTATAAATAGCCACAGAGTTTGGCTTTACTTAAGCAAGCGATGGTTTTGGCATCGGTAATTTGATCGTTTTTAATTTTATTTTCTAATTCTTCGATAGTGAGCTCTATAACTTCTATAACTTCGTCGTCATCACACTCGTATCGTGAGGTATGGTCCAAGCCTTTAGCGACGAACAAGTGCTGAATTTCATCACAGAAGCCAGCCAATGGCGTAACTTGTCCTAAAGTAATGAATTCACTAGCGCTGAACCCTGTTTCTTCTTCAAGTTCACGAGACGCGCATTCTAGAGGAGTTTCGCCTTGCTCTTTAGTGCCGGCTGGGAGCTCCAGCAACCACTTGTTTAGTGATGGCCTGAACTGGTTTATTAATACAACACGGTTTTGGCTGGTAATTGGCAAGATAACGGCCGCGCCAGGGTGATGAATCGTGGTGTGATTAATGGCCTTTCCGTTAGGTAATGAAACCTTCTCTTCTACGAGAGAAATGTTTTTCCATTTATGGATAACTTTGCTCATGCAATTGTTGTCACTTTATCTAGCTAACTGCCCTTAATTAAGGGGGGAGCAGCAAACAATAACGACAATAGGAATGAAGTGAAAGCAATAAAACGCGATGAACACATTACTATTACACACCATTAGTGACTTATATCTCAAAAGTGCAAACTTTGATTGCTCAAAAATTACATTTGTAAATTCCTGATATAAGTAGCATTCAAATAAAAAAATACACTTGTAACAAAGTGATAACAAATGTATAAAAAGGTATATACAGTTGAAAATACCATTAGTTTCCAGGAGTAACGCACTGATGAACCCATCCATCTATTCGCATGCCGACAAGGCGTTGTTATCGGAACGAATTAACAAGTTAGCGGCAGCGCTATCTGATGGGGTTTACGAGCGTGAAGATACAATCAAACTTTGCTTACTTGCTGCGTTAGCTGGAGAAAGCGTATTCCTACTTGGCCCCCCTGGCATTGCAAAAAGTCTCATCGCTAAGCGACTTATCCAAGCTTTTGATAACAGTAGTTATTTTGAATACTTAATGACTCGTTTCTCGACGCCTGAAGAGGTGTTCGGGCCATTAAGTATTCAAGAGCTAAAAGATAATGGCCGCTATGTACGTTTAACGGAAGGGTACTTACCAACCGCGCAAGTCGTATTCTTAGATGAAATTTGGAAAGCTGGCCCTGCGATTCTTAATACGCTGTTAACCGTGGTTAACGAAAAAACGTTTAAAAATGGCAGCGATATCGAACGGGTGCCAATGCGCCTACTTGTTTCAGCATCGAATGAACTGCCAGATGAAGATAGTGGCTTAGATGCGTTATACGATCGTATGTTGGTTCGCATCTTTGTTAACCGAATTCAAAATAAGCAAAACTTCAAATCTATGCTGACGGTAGGAACTCCTCAAGAAGCGGTGATCCCTGAAGGCTTAGCTATTACAGATATTGAATACCATCAATGGCAAAAAGAACTAGAGAAACTGGAACTGACCGATAACGGGTTTGAAAAGCTGTATCAGCTCAAAAACATGCTCGAAGAAACGATCGAGTCACAGGGTTCGAGTTTGGCTGAATCTGACTTGTATGTTTCTGACCGACGTTGGAAGAAAGCAGTGAAGCTGCTTAAAGCAAGTGCTTTCTTTAATGGCCGAGACACCATCAACCCATTAGATTTACTTCTGCTCCAGGATTGTCTGTGGAATAGCCCTGAATCTCGCGACGTAGTACGAAACGTGGTGAAAGACTTTGCTCTCAATAACGCCTTTGATCAACAAGATGTGCAAGGCCAAGTCGAAATGTGCAAAGAAGATCTTGAAGATGTTCAAGACGCGGTAGAGTCCGAACTGGCGATTTCTTTGTCAATGGAAAGCACTACGGGCATTTTGCGAAAAGACGTTTATCAATACGATGTGAGTAAGGCTAAGAAATACAGCGTGGGTACAGCGAACAATCTTATTAAGTTGGCTTTACTTCAAAGCAATATGTCGGTTTCAGAATCAGAGAAAGGCGATAGCCGCTGGGTTTACATTGCAAAAGATGACTTTGAAAAAGTGATCAAAGAAGGCCAAGGTGAAACCTATGGTTACGTGAATCAGAATACCCATTTATGTCGACTTAAGTTTGGCCTAGATGCTTCAAACCAGCTTGTGATCAAAGATATTGCTAATCGCTCAGTGCTTGTTGGTATGGTGACGAATGATGGCCTTGCTGAAGAAACGTATACAACGTGGGCAAGCAAAGCTGAGAAAGCGTTAGAGCAGCTAAATGAAGCGGAGCATCAGCTTAGAAAAGCGCGCTCTGACTTCCACGGTGCGTTGCCGCACAGCTTTATTGACCCTGAATTGCCAAAGGCAATGGAAATCAGTATTCAGTCTATCGGGCAACTGCTCGAGTCGACTCAAGCTGAAAGTACGAAGGTAGTTCAGCGTATCAAAAACTTAGACAAAATCTTTGCGTAATGGGAGTGAGTGAATGTTAGGTGCGGATGGGTTAAACCTTGCAATAATGTTAGCTGACTCCGGTGTCATTGATACTGCAGTGAACGATCTTATGGCTCGTTCACAAGTAATGATGATGGCTGAAAACAAAGGCGTAAAGAATTCAGTAAAAAACCATTTGTTGAAGTGGCGCGGTAAAGTGACTAAACGCGTCACCAAAGTGTGTGAGACCGAACGATTCCAGCAAGAACTCGCACTTTACCAAGAAGTCATTTATTGGGACGAAGCTAAGTTTTTTGTCGAAATCAATGACGTGATCAAACAGCTAGAGTGGCATTCCTCTTTTTACTTACAAGCAAGGCGTTTGTTGGAAAAGAACAAAGGCGTGGACAACCCAATGTTCCCGCATTATTTCTGTGACCAATGGTACAAGTCGCTTTCTGAAGCGATTCAACAAGCGCAGGTTTCCGAGCTAGAAGCCAGCAAAGAAAAAATGTTCAACGATTTGTATCAGCGCATGGAAACCATGAAAAACATGGACCGTGTGACTGAGAGTGGCGATGAAGGCAGTGTAGGGCGCTTATGGGATATGGCATCAGCCAAACTGAGCAAAACCGACGTGTCTGTCATGAAGAATCACGCCGAGTTTTTATTGAAGAATAAAGGCCTGCAAGAAATCGCGGAAAAGCTTGGTCGAATGGCGGGTAACGTCGATGACCCTTCTTTAAATAAAGCGCCGGCTGAAGAGCTTCAAATGGTCGAAGAAGAAAGCGATGAAGCGACGGATGATATCGTCGGTATTCATGAAAGTGATGATCTAAATAAATTGCTTCCTAACGAAACCATGTTTCTTGCGTACCCAGAACTTGAAGTTATCTTTTACAAACATTTGGCCGATAAACGTTTAATGAACTATCGCACCAAAGGTAAAGCGAGAACTTTACGCAAAGTGAAAGCGCATAAGCCTGATAATAAAAAGGCTGAAGTGGAAAAAGGTCCATTTATTGTTTGTGTAGACGCATCTGGCTCCATGAGTGGTTTCCCTGAGCAGTGCGCTAAGGCGATGGCTTATGCTCTCATGCAAATTGCACTTGCCGAACAACGAGAATGCTACGTTATTCTATTCTCGACTGAGCAGATCACTTATGAACTGACTCGACAAGATGGCCTTCGCGAAGTGAGTGACTTTTTGAGTTACAGCTTCCACGGTGGGACAGATTTAGAACCTGTGTTAATGAAATCCATCGACTTAATGATGGGTGACAAATACAAAAATGCCGATTTAGTGGTTTTGTCAGACTTTATTGCTCCAAAACAGTCTGACGAATTACTAGACCAAGTCGAAAAACTTAAAGCGAATAAGAACAGATTTCATGCCGTTAGTGTTTCCAAATACGGAAATCCGCAACTAATGAGTATGTTTGATCACTGTTGGGCTTATCACCCAAGTCTTGTAGGACGCCTAATGAAGAAGTGGTAAGGCGTTATTATTCGTACAGAAAGTGTCAAAAAAGATCGAACAAACACCGATTTGATTCAAATGTCAGCAAACGAAATATAAATGCGTTATTTTGTTTGACTATCTTCGCGCAATCCGTAAAGTAGGCACCCGAACACAGCGGAGCAACGCTCTAACGTGTTGAAAGACAAGGCGCCTTGGCAGAGTGGCTATGCAGCGGATTGCAAATCCGTGGACCTCGGTTCGACTCCGGGAGGCGCCTCCAAATTTTGGGATATTGATGGTCTTTAGGCGGTTGATATCAAAGATGGTGTTTTACTTTTCGTAATCGGCATCGCAATAAAGCATTGCGTGCCCTGGTGGTGGAATTGGTAGACACAAGGGATTTAAAATCCCTCGGCGTTCGCGCTGTGCCGGTTCAAGTCCGGCCCGGGGCACCATCTATACTTCCTCGGTTAGAGGAGAGTGGTTCACTAACGAACTATCACATTGGTGATTATGGCGCCTTGGCAGAGTGGCTATGCAGCGGATTGCAAATCCGTGGACCTCGGTTCGACTCCGGGAGGCGCCTCCAAATTTTGGGATATTGATTGTCATTAGATGGTTGATATCAAAGATGGTGTTTTACTTTTCGTAATCGGCATCGCAATAAAGTATTGCGTGCCCTGGTGGTGGAATTGGTAGACACAAGGGATTTAAAATCCCTCGGCGTTCGCGCTGTGCCGGTTCAAGTCCGGCCCGGGGCACCATCTATACTTCCTCGGTTAGAGGAGAATGGTTCACTAACGAACTATCACATTAGTTATTATGGCGCCTTGGCAGAGTGGTTATGCAGCGGATTGCAAATCCGTGGACCTCGGTTCGACTCCGGGAGGCGCCTCCAAATTTTGGGATATTGATTGTCATTAGATGGTTGATATCAAAGATGGTGTTTTACTTTTCAGTAATCGGCATCGCAATAAAGCATTGCGTGCCCTGGTGGTGGAATTGGTAGACACAAGGGATTTAAAATCCCTCGGCGTTCGCGCTGTGCCGGTTCAAGTCCGGCCCGGGGCACCATCTATACTTCCTCGGTTAGAGGAGAATGGTTCACTAACGAACTATCACATTAGTGATTATGGCGCCTTGGCAGAGTGGCTATGCAGCGGATTGCAAATCCGTGGACCTCGGTTCGACTCCGGGAGGCGCCTCCAAATTTTGGGGTATTGATTGTCATTAGATGGTTGATATCAAAGATGGTGTTTTACTTTTCAGTAATCGGCATCGCAATAAAGTATTGCGTGCCCTGGTGGTGGAATTGGTAGACACAAGGGATTTAAAATCCCTCGGCGTTCGCGCTGTGCCGGTTCAAGTCCGGCCCGGGGCACCATCTATAGAAAACCAGCCATATAGGCTGGTTTTTTTGTATCTAAATTAGGTGTATCAAGCTAGATACGACTGAATTGATTCATGAGTCTTTGAAGCTGCTCAATATCGTCAACCAGTTTACTCGTTCTTGCAATGGAGTGAGAAGAAGTGTCTGCAGTTGAAAGGGCAAGCTCTCTGATCTTCACAACATTCATGTTCACTTCTTTGGTTACTTGAGATTGTTCATCAACGGCGTTCGCTATTTGATGGCTGCTATCGGTGACCTTTTCAAGTTTATCGTAAATCTGTTCAAGAACTTCGCCAGTAAGACCTGCTTGTTGTTTACATTGAACCGATAGCGATCCTCCTCGTTGCATGGTTTGAACTGCTTTTTCTGCGGTTGCTTGTAATTGACTTATCATTGCGTGGATCTCGCTCGCCGATGAACCTGTCTTAGAGGCCAAATTCCTTACCTCGTCGGCAACGACCGCAAAACCACGCCCAGCTTCGCCCGCCCGTGCGGCTTCAATTGCAGCATTTAATGCGAGTAAGTTGGTTTGATCGGAAATGGTGCTGATTACATCCAATATACTTTCGATCTTTTGACTGTCTTCCGCGAGCTGATTGATGACTTGCTGAGACTGCTCGAGTTCTTGTGCCAAAGAGTCAACAACTGAAATTGTATCAAGGATACTTGTCAGGCCCTGCTTAGATTGGATACTGGCTTCCGTAGTTAAATCGGACGCCGAAAGTGCACTAGTGGCGACTTCATTAATGGAGTGGGTCAGTTCTTCGACCGCGGTTGCTACTTGTTCTGTTTCTTGGCATTGCGCATCAATGCGTTCTGATATGGTTTGTATGGTAGCGAACTCTTCCTCAGCTGAGATCAATATTTGAGAGGTGGTATCTTCGGCTCGAGCAGAAACCGCGCGTAACTCTGCTTTTTTCATTAACAGAGCGAGTTGGATCTGCGAGAAATCATCTTTGTAGCCAGTATATACATGTTCTACAAGTTCATTATCATAGGTTTCTTTTGCCAACGTGCTGACCGACTTGTAACGGCGGTTGTGTTGATAAACGCATAACAATGTCGCTAAGTTTATTCCGGTTAATAGTGGAAGAGGGAAGGCGTCAAGCGCGATCAGTGCTGGTGCAGCAATCAAATTGCACAACGTCAGCGCCCAGAGTGCTTTGAGTGTAGAGAGGCGATGATCTCTGCATAACCGATTGGATGTCAGTTTTTGATATAGGCTTTCGGCACGTTCAATTTGAGGATCAGATGCACGTGACCTTACCGATTGGTATTCAATAATGTTGTCGTTTTCGTCCTTGATTGGAGTAACAAACGCGGATACCCAGTAATGCTCTTCTCCTCCTTTGCATTTGTTTTTGACTAATCCCATCCAATTTTTGCCTGATGACAAGTACTGCCACATTTGTTGGAAAGCGGATTTAGGCATGTCGGCGTGCCTAACTAAGTTGTGTGGTTCATTTAATAACTCCTCTTGCTCATATCCGGCGACATTGCAAAAAGCCTGATTGACGTAGGTTATATGGCTTTCAGGTGTCGTAGTGGAAATGAGGTTGTCGGTTGCAGAAAAGTTTCGGTTACGTGTTGCTTCGGTTTTCATCTGACTTTCACTTCTATAGTTGTCGTTATAAATAGCGACGTATCAATAGCATTCTCCTATTCATAGATTGATGATTGAAATCAATTGCTTGTAGATATTTATAAAAATTATCCATTCGAAATAACTATTCGTGAAGTTGAAACAATTAATGTCACATTTTGGAGCGACATCTCACTTTTGTTGCAATAAATTGAGAGTTTACTCTAGTAGTCGAGACAGGCGGGGGAGAAGTCTATCTGAATATAGGAAGCAAAAATGAACATTTCAGATCACATTACTTAATATCAATCGCATTTATTTTAATTTAATTTCACATTGTACTTATCTATATGACTGGCTTGGTATGGTGTTTCTTTCATCACTTGTTAACGTGGGTTATGTTGCTCTCTTGTTAACTTGTTGTTTTGATTGTCAATTATTTAGATGGCTAATTTCACTTTCCAGGAGTGTGATATGTTGCAATTAAATTAAATGCGTATGTTTATTATCTAATTCTGTAAATTTTGTGTGGTTGTATTTATACATTCCGTCTCTAAAATGCGACATTCACAGAATAGTTATCAATAAAAAGAACAGTTATGAAGTTTGTTAACACCATTTTAAACCGAATTAAGGTTGGCGCTAAAATTCGTCTAATTATCATACTCTCTAGTTTGTTTATCATTGGCTTGGAGTTTGTTTCGGCTTATCAGCTAAAAGAAGAAATTTTAACTGAGCGTAAAAACGCAGCGATGTCACTAGTAGAAACGATCGTTGCACAGGCAGAGTTCGTGTCGGCTTCAACCAATGCTTCGCCTCAAGAGAAACAAACCCTGATTAAAGAGTTAGTAAAATCAGTGCGTTATGCTTCAAATGGTTATTTCTTTATTAATCACCTTGATGGCACGATGATCATGCACCCAATTAAACCTCAGCTTGATGATCAGAACATGCTGGCGAATTCTAAGTCTTATGTAAGGAATGCTTTTAGTGATTTTATTGCGGTGGCTAAGCAGCAAGGCGAAGGCTTTGTTACTTACGATTGGCCAATTCCTGGTAGCAATGAACTCGAAAAGAAAATTTCATTCGTTAAGAAGACGGATTCGCTGCCTTGGGTGGTAGGAACAGGCGTTTATTATTCTGATGTAGAAGAAGCGTTTAAAGAACAGTTGATGACTTCGCTGCTAAACAGCGGCCTAATCCTTCTTATCCTTATTACTATTTCAAGTTTGATCTCGCGAAATATTGTTCGTCCTCTTCAGAAGATAACTAAGACGATGTCTCAGATTGCCGAAGAAAAAGACTTAACAATAGAAATGAAGAGCCAAGGTAAAGACGAGTTGTCAGTTATGGCGTCGGCGTTCAATAAAATGAACCAAAATATCAAAGGGGTAGTGACGAACATTAACATGAATACGAGCTCTTTGGCGTCGCAGGCGGAAGAACTGTCAACGGTTACTACACAAATTCAAGGCGGTGTTGTTGAACAAAAAGCACAAACTGAAGCGGTATCGATCAGTGTTCAGCATTTAGAGCAAGCATCAAATACGGTGACGGATAAAGCGCTAGTGGCACTCGAAGAGATTGAAGTAGCGACTCAAGCGGCGAAAAGCGGCAACCAGAGCATAGATGCAAACATCGAGATCATTGAAGTCGTTGCGTCTAAAGTAAACGGTGCTGTGGTCAATGCAGAAAAGTTAGAGGATTCTTCGAATAAAATTGGCGACATCATTGAAGTCATTAAACAGATCGCAGAACAAACCAATTTATTGGCACTGAACGCAGCAATTGAAGCGGCACGTGCGGGTGATCAAGGTCGTGGCTTTGCGGTCGTGGCCGATGAAGTTCGTACGTTGGCGTCTCGAACTCAAGAATCAACGGGCAGTATTCAAGACATTATCACTGAGTTACAGGCGGATGTGAGTACTACGGTTCAGGTTATGCGTGACTGTGAAACTTACACTGCAGAAGGTATAGAGAAAGCGATCGTGTGTGGTCGTGAGCTTGAGAATATTCAAAGTTCGATCAACTCACTTTCAGAAATGGCAAAAGATATTAGCTATTCTGCCAAAGAACAGACTCAGCAAGTGGTTGAAATTAGCGCTAATGTCGACAACATCGCTGCTGTAGCAGAGCAGACAGAAATCGGTACTGCTCAGACAAGCCAATCTAGCGAACATCTAAGTGGTATGGCTCAGGAACTCAACGGATTGGTAAACTCGTTTAAAGTGTAAACTTTGAGTTATTGATAACGAATCTAGCCAGCACTGCGCTGGCTATTTTTTTGTCAATTGTTTAACCCTAGAGTTTTTTAGCCGCTATAAATCGAGACCAAACTTTTCACAACTATAGGCGAAAGTGAAAACATGTTACTAAATTTCTCTGTCTTCGATTTGTTTTGAAAGTTAACAACGAAATTTGAGGTTTGGCCTTTTTGGTTGGTTTTTATAAAAATGGCTCGAGGATTCGGTTGATTAAGCAATGCAGCCTTATTTTTGAACGCCTCTACCTCTTTTGTTCTACCCCTTTTGGGTAGTTCGATTTCGTAATTGATTTACATCATATTTTCATTTTCTTTCATAATTCATTATTTGCTCAGTAGAAAAATATAACAATTCAGGAAATCCTTATGAGCAAGATGAAGCTAGTCATCATCGGTAACGGCATGGTCGGCCATCGCTATATCGAAGATTTAGTCGAGAAGACAGATGTAAGCCAAATGGACATCACTGTTTTCTGTGAAGAGCCTCGTGTCGCCTACGATCGCGTACACCTTTCTTCATATTTTTCACACCATACCGCTGATGAACTTTCTCTTGTAAAAGAGGGTTTCTACCAAAAGCACGGTATTAACGTATTGATTGGTGAACGTGCTATCAATATCAACCGTGAGAAGCAAAATGTTTACTCAAGTACTGGCCGCGAAATCCATTACGACAAGTTGATTCTTGCTACAGGCTCTTACCCATTTGTACCGCCAATCAAAGGTAATGAAGGCAAAGACTGTTTTGTTTACCGCACCATTGAAGATCTAAAAGCGATTGAAGCAACAGCGAAAAATTCTAAGTCAGGTGTTGTTATTGGCGGCGGCCTACTTGGGCTTGAAGCTGCTGGTGCACTGAAAGCACTAGGCGTAACCACTCACGTTGTAGAATTTGCGCCAAAATTAATGGCCGAGCAGCTTGACCAAGCGGGTGGTGATCAACTACGCCAGAAAATTGAACGTATGGGTGTGAATGTTCATACAAGTAAAAATACGCTAGAGATTGCTCCTGAAGGCAAAGAGGCGCGTAACGTAATGCGCTTTGCAGATGGCACTGAACTTGAAACAGACTTCATCGTATTTTCTGCAGGCATTCGCCCACAAGACAAACTTGCTCGTCAAATGGGATTAGGTATTGCACCGCGCGGTGGTATCGAAATCAACAATAACTGCCAAACGACAGATGAGAACATCTACGCGATTGGTGAGTGTGCTTCTTGGAATCGTACCTTCTACGGTTTAGTAGCTCCTGGTTACAAGATGGCGACGGTTGCTGTTGACCACATTCTGGGTAATGAGAGCACATTCGAAGGTGCTGATATGTCGGCGAAGCTTAAGCTTCTAGGCGTGAAAGTAGGCTCAATCGGTGATGCGAATGGTCGTACACCTGGCTGTAAGAGCTACGTTTACCAAAACGAAGAGCAAGAAGTTTACAAGCGTCTAATCGTTTCTGAAGACAACAAGAAGCTGCTAGGTGCAGTAATGGTTGGCGACACGTCTGACTATGGCGATCTTCTACAGCTTATGCTGAATGAAATCGACCTTCCTGAACATCCAGATGCGTTGATTCTTCCTGCACACGCCGGTGCTGAAAAACCAACACTTGGCGCAGACTCTCTTCCTGAATCTGCAGTTATCTGTTCTTGTTTTGATGTAACCAAAGGCAAGATCGCTCAAGCGGTTGCTGAAGGTCACCACACAATCGGTGATATCAAAGCAGTAACGGGCGCGGGTACTGGCTGTGGTGGTTGTATTCCACTAGTAACTTCAGTACTTAATGCTGAACTTGCTAAAGCTGGTGTAGAAGTTAAGAACGATGTGTGTGAGCACTTTGCTTACTCTCGCCAAGAGCTTTTCCACCTAATCCGCATTGAAGAAATCAAAACATTCGATGAGCTACTAGAGAAATACGGTAAAGGCTACGGCTGTGAAGTATGTAAACCTCTAGCGGGTTCTATTCTTGCTTCTTGCTGGGGTGAACATATCCTTAAGCCTGAGCTAGTGAAACTGCACGATACCAACGATAACTTCCTAGGTAACATGCAGAAAGACGGTACTTATTCTGTTATCCCTCGTATGGCGGGTGGTGAAGTAACTCCTCAAGCGTTAAGCGTTCTTGCGGATGTTGCGGCTGAATACAACCTTTACACCAAGATCACTGGTGCACAGCGTATCGGTCTGTTCGGTGCTCAAAAAGATGACTTACCAGCAATCTGGAAAAAGTTAATCGCAGCAGGTTACGAAACAGGTCAAGCTTACGCAAAAGCGCTTCGTATGGCTAAGACATGTGTTGGTTCTACTTGGTGTCGTTACGGCGTTCAAGATTCAGTTGGTCTTGGCGTGATGATCGAAAACCGTTACAAAGGCATCCGTACTCCACATAAAATGAAGTTTGGTGTGTCTGGCTGTACTCGTGAGTGTGCTGAAGCTCAAGGTAAAGACTTAGGTATTATCGCGACTGATGCAGGTTGGAACATGTATGTTTGTGGTAACGGTGGTATGAAGCCTCGTCACGCAGACTTACTAGCAAGCGACCTAGACCAAGAAACGCTGATCAAATACATCGACCGTTTCATGATGTTCTACATCCGCACGGCTGCTCCACTGCAACGTACTTCGGTATGGATGGACAACCTAGAAGGCGGTGTTGATTACCTACGTGAAGTGATTGTAGACAACAAGCTTGGCATCAACGACCAACTTGAAGCTGACATTGCTGGTCTAGTAGACAACTTTGCTTGTGAGTGGACAGATACAATCAACGATGAAGCTCAACTTAAGCGCTTTGCACACTTTATCAATGCTGATGACCGTGATGAAAACGTAGTGTTTGTTGATGACGGCCGTGAACAACATCGTCCTGCGACATTCACAGAGAAGCACCCTGAAGCCGTAACTTCGAAGCATCAGGGCGACATCATTCACGTAGAAACTGTGTAAGGGGAGACGATATCATGGCATTTACCAAAGTTTGTAAGATCGAAGACATTATTCCGGGTACAGGTGTTTGCGCATTGGTGGCAGGTCAGCAAGTGGCTATCTTCCGCCCAACGAAAGCTGAAGAAGTATTGGCGATTAGCAATACAGACCCTTACTTTCAATCTAACGTGTTATCTCGTGGTTTGATTGTAGAGCACAAAGATGAGCTTTGGGTGGCGAGCCCACTTAAGAAGCAACGCTTTAACCTGACAACAGGTACGTGCATGGAAGACGAGAACTTCAACGTGAAAGCGTACAAAGCTCGCGTTACTAAAGGCGCTGTAGAAATCTCTGCTTAATCTCTGGCTGAGTAAGATTTGATAGTTCAAGGGTTCTAGTTGCCCATATTGCCTTAAAGGCAGTTAGAACCTTTTCCTATCCAATTTTAACTTTTAAATTTAACTTTTAAGGACAATCATATGTCTACTGATTTTAAACCGGCAGAATTCGTTCAAACTATGATCGATGTAGGTGAAGCTAAAACCAAGACAGGTACTCGCGATCTTCTGATCCGAAGCACTATGGCTGGTATTATCCTTTCTCTTGCGGTTGTAGTGGCTATCACGACTATCGTTCAAACGGGTATCGGTATTGTTGGTGCACTCGTGTTCCCAGTTGGTTTCGTAATTCTTAGTGTAATGGGTTACGACTTAGTAACAGGTGTGTTTGGTCTTGCACCTTTAGCTAAATTCGACAACCGCCCTGGTATCACTTGGGGTCGTATCCTACGCTGTTGGGGCCTTGTTGGTTTGGGTAACCTTATCGGTTCTTTGATTGTTGCTTTCCTAGTTGCGGTTTCATTAACTGGTAACTTCTCACTAGAGCCAAACGCTGTTGCTCAAAAGTTCATTGCAGTTTCAACTGGTCGTAGCTTAGGTTTTGAAAACATGGGCATGGACGGATGGATCACATGTTTCGTACGTGGCATCTTCTGTAACCTAATGGTATGCCTTGGTGTAATTGGCAACATGACAGCTCGCACGGTTGCTGGCCGTGTAGCGATGATGTGGTTCCCAATCTTCATCTTCTTCGCACTAGTGTTTGAGCACACAGTAGTAAACATGTTCCTATTCCCACTGGGTATGATTCTTGGCGCTGACTTCGGTATCGCGACCTGGTTGAACTTCAACCTTATCCCAACAATCCTGGGTAACATCGTTGGTGGCTTACTATTTACATGTATTCCTCTTTACCTAACTCATGCGAAAACGTCTCCAGCATTAGATGCTTAATCGTTCGGTAGCTTGACCTGAATTGTAATTACTAAAGCCTCAAGTCGCGACTTGGGGCTTTTTTATTCAACTTCTTAAGATAAGTGAGTTCAATCCATCAACTTAAATGGCAAAGTCAGTGCAATAGATTGTTTTGTTATAATTATTTCCTTCTTTGTCCCAATTAAGTGTGAATTTTCTTCACAACAACTGATAGTCTTAAGAGTAGGAACAGTGGCAACGTACTGACTTTGATATCCATTTTGTGGAAGTAGTAAGAGTCCGATGCCACACAGATATAGAGCTTGAGGAGAATCAAGCCAACTTTGGAGTACAGCATGTCAGAAATGTCGCAATCGAATGAGAATGCAGTAAAAAAGGGATTTGTTTCATTAGTTGGGGCTGGGCCGGGCGATCCTGATCTATTGACCGTTAAAGGCGCTCGAGTGATTCAACAAGCCGATGTCGTTGTGTACGACAGATTGGTGTCGAAAGAGATCTTAGCGCTTGCGAATGAAAACGCTGAAATGATTTATGTCGGTAAAAAGCTCGACTTCCATTTTGTTCCACAAGATAAGATTAACCAAGTGCTGGTGGATAAAGCGCAAGAAGGTAAACACGTTGCCCGACTGAAAGGGGGAGATTCTTTTATTTTTGGTCGTGGCGGTGAAGAGTTAGAAGAGTTGGCTGAAAACGGTGTGAAATTTGAGGTGATCCCAGGCATCACTGCAGCAGCAGGTGCCACTTCTTATGCAGGTATTCCGCTTACGCACAGAGAGCATGCTCAAAGTGTGCAATTTATTACTGGTCACCTTCAAAAAGACGGGCAAGAGATAGAGTGGTCTTCTCTTGCGCAATCTAACAATACCTTGGTGTTTTACATGGGCCTTAAACAAAGCCCAAATATCACTGCCAACTTGCTTGAGCATGGTTTATCACCAGATATTTCATGTGCCATTATTGAAAACGGTACGCGCCCGGAGCAGAAGGTCTTCCATGGTCGACTCTCTGAATTGCCAGAATTGGCAAAACAGGCAAAGAGCCCAGCGTTAATCGTTGTAGGTAGTGTTACCTCCCTACACGAGAAGTTGGATTGGTTTAACCAATAAGCTTATTTTGTTTAAATTGAGCAGCGACTAGCTTGTCGCTGCATTTCATATTGTCTTTTAGGCATTTTGTCGATCAAGTCAGTTAAGTACTGCCAGTTAGTCTCGCCATTCCAACGATATTTTTCTTGTCCGTCTTTACCGATCAATATTGCGGTATGTGCACCTTTTGGGATGTCGTAGATAGTTGCGACAGCCTTTAAGTTAAACTCTTCTTCTATCCAGCTCGGCATCGTGAAGCCATCTTCGGTAATTACCATTGTTACAATGTCACGCTCATCAAGTTGGCAGTTATTAATGAGTACTTCTTTTAGGAACTGAGTTACCAACGAATCTTGAGTTGGCGCGAAATAAATCACGCTACGATGTGGAAGGTGTTTACCATAGGCTGGATAACTGTGTGTAGGGGTAGCAAACACAGTCAGAGCTAACACTAAAGTAAGTAAACGCCACATAGCTACTCCCAGTCATTCGAATTGAACCTACATATTAAGCATAGCCAATTCGATCACGCTTAACAGGCGAAAGCCACTCGCTATTTATATATGAATAGAATAGGGTGGTTGGATACATTTCAAGGTACAAGAAACTGATGGAAAAAATCGCAATTTTGGTAGACGTGCAGAACGTTTATTACACAACTCGTGACAGATACCGTTCAAACTTTGATTACAACCAGTTTTGGTATGTGGCGACTGAAGGACGTGAAGTCTTAACGGCGAATGCTTACGCTATTTCTAGCCAAGATCCAAAGCAAAGACAATTTCACCATATCCTTCGCGGGGTTGGCTTTGATGTAAAACTGAAACCTTTTATTCAACGCAGAGACGGAAGTGCTAAAGGGGATTGGGATGTCGGTATCGCGCTTGATGCAATTGAATTAGCAGAACAAGCCGACACTATCGTTTTGGTTTCTGGTGACGGCGATTTTGAAATCTTAGTTGAGCGAATTAAAGAGCGCTTTAACAAACCCGTCGAAGTCTATGGCGTTCCAGGTTTAACGGCGCAGAGCCTGATTGATTCGGCAACAAAATTCATTCCAATCGAAAAAGACTTACTTTTATAAGGTTTATCAATCATCAGTTGTTGTATTTGATATAACTGATAATTAAAATGCGAACCATTATTATTTAATGGTAAGTAAAATGTCTCGTGTTTTAGTTGTCGATGATGACATTCAATTGTGTGAACTGCTTAGCGAAGTGCTTGTTGAAGAGGGCTATCACGTTGATGCAGTTCATTGCGGTGAATCTGCATTAGATTTCATCCAAAATAACCCAGTCGATCTAGTGTTGCTCGATGTAATGCTTCCTAACTTAAGTGGTTTGCAGGTTGCTCGCCGAATTTGCCAGCGCTTTGCCACCCCAATCCTTATGCTTACCGCGCTAAACGATGAAGCGTCGATGCTTGATGGCTATCAAGCGGGTGCCGACCAATACATCGCTAAGCCTTTCAAAGTTCCAGAGCTTTTGACTCGTATCAAAGTGATTTTGCGCCGTGTCGGTCTTGAAAGACAAAGACAATCTATCGCTAACGATAATCAAGGTTTAAGCGAGCAACTGTCACGATTACCACTAACTGGCACAGAATCTGACTTACTTGACTATTTAATTAAAAACAATGGGGTGGTGGTGTCCAAGGCGGATCTTCAAGTACGCGTATTAAAGAAGGAGCTATGTCCTTTTGATCGTAACCTCGACATGCATATTAGTAATATTCGAAGAAAGCTGGTTCAAGCTGGCTTGTCGAAGCAGCACATCAAAACGGTTCGCGGAAAAGGGTACAGTTATATGGAAGCAGTAGGCGCTTAATGAAACAGTTTTTCCGTTGCCCTCAATTTATCGCTAAACGTAAAGACGGATTAGCATTTCAATTGTTCAGTTATCTGACCATCATTCTTATTTCAATCTTGATCCTGCAAGGCATCGCGGAAAAAGCCTTGATGAAAGCTTTGCTGAAGGTACCTGAGCCAGTGAAAGCCGAAATGCTGAGCTTGGCACAACAGGCGAATGTATTAATCGAAGAAGGTGACATGGATGAACTTGCGGATTGGGGAAATGCACAGCCGTATTACCTATTTGTTTTAGACGAATCTAAACATCCTATTACCCACCGAGATATGCACCCTCATTTCGAATTTAAATTGCGTTTTTTAAGGGACCTAGACCATCAGTTAGATGCGAGAGTGAATAAGCCAATATTCGGAATCAACTTAGTGCAAGGTAAAACGTTGGTGATTCAGTTGCCTTATGAAGTGCATCCTGCTCAATATTTTCCGTACTACTTCTCTTTAATAAAGGCGTTGATTGCGCTTGTGATCCTCACACTGTTTTCATTGATCATGGCAAGAAGCTTACAACAGCCGCTTGATAGGTTGAGAGAAGCGAGTAGACGTTTAGCGCAAGGCGATTTTTCGGTGAGCGTCGCGTCTCAGCTTGACTCGAAGACGCGAGAATTTAACGAGCTCGCGCATGACTTCGATAACATGACCAAAGAAATTCATTCGTTGGCTGAAAAACAGCGTCGGCTTATCCGAGATGTGTCTCATGAGCTAAGAACACCATTGGCTCGGCAGAATCTCGCGTTGCACTTATTACGCAATAAGATCTCCGATGAAGAGCAGCTATTGCTCGACCGTTTAGAAACGGAAACGGAAGAAATGAATAATTTGGTCGGCGAGATCTTAGAATTTAGCCGGTTAGAAAACTCACGCTATGACGCTCAGCTTAATCTTGTGCAGTTAGAGCAATATTGTTCGATGCAGGTAAGCCAACTGCAAACCGACCTTAAAATTGGTCAAACGCTCACAGCTGATTTGCCAAGTTTGACGCCACTAGTGAAAGCGGACGAGAGGTTACTGCTGCGAGTGATTGGAAACCTAGTTGGCAACGCCATTAAGTACGCAGGGAACAAGGCTACAATTTCGCTCCATACCTATGAGCTTGAGGATGAAAACTCCAGCAGTGTTATTGTGATTGAAGATGATGGCCCCGGAATTCCTGAAAGCAGGCTAGATAGCATCTTTGATCCTTTTACTCGCCTTGAATCGGCAAGGGACAAACAATCTGGTGGTTACGGATTAGGGCTCGCGATAGTAAAAGAAGCCATGTTGTTGATGAACGGGCAAGTCGTGGCTGAAAACCGCCAGCAGGGGGGGCTAAGGGTAAGTTTACTGTTCCCAATTAGTCGTTAGTTTTGTTGTTATATCACTCTTAATGCATATGAAAGCGCCGTTGTTGGCGCTTTTTTTATATCTGCCGTTGTATTGTTAGTTTGTGTACTGAATCTTTACAAAACTTTACGAATGCAAAGAATGTAAATTTAATGCAAATGGTAATGGTTATCACTTATATTCACCTCCGAAATAATTCAGTGGTACCGGAAACGGATAAGCAGTGATGCGTTCTTCAATAGAGAAAGGGCCGCCTGCGTAAAAAGAATAAGTCGGAGTAAAGGATAATGTTTTCAAAAAGCCCATTGGCTTTAGTGATTGGTGCAGTTTTAGCATCGCCTGTAGCTTTAGCAGAAACAGTGAAAACTGACGAACATATGGTTGTTGAAGGTCGTGATTACGGCTACAAAGCAGACTCGAATTCAACAGCGATGCGCATGGAGGCAACTCAATTAGAGACTCCAGGACAAGTTTCAGTAATTGATGAGCAAATCATCGATGAACAGCGTGCAAGTACTCTTGGTGAAGTACTGAAGAACGATGCGTCTATCTCTGCTGGTTCAAAATCAACGAACCGTGAACGCTTTAACTTACGTGGTTTTGAGCTAGACAGTGGCTCTAGCTACTTACGTGATGGCGTGCAGCATTGGTCTCACTACCGTCAACCGATCGAATTGCTAGAGCGCGTAGAAGTGCTAAAAGGGCCCGCGGGTCTACTGTACGGTGAGTCTACACCGGGCGGTTTAGTAAACATGATCTCCAAAAAGCCTACGTATGAAACGAAAGTCAGCGTAAGCCAAGATATCGGTTCTGATAGCTACACTCGCACTACTGCTGACGTGAGTGGTTCTTTGAACGATGCACAAACGCTACGTGCTCGTGCGATTATCTCTCAAGAAAATCAAGATTCTTGGCGTACTCGTTTTGATGGCACGGATGTGGAAACAGAACGTTTCGTTGGCGGTTTATTTGTTGATTACGACATCAACGAAGACATCATGCTTTCACTACATTACGACCGCACTCAAGAGCTTGGCGACCTAGACAATGGTTCTAAGATTGATACCTCTACAGGTAAAGCGATTGATCCTACTATCGTCAATGACCAGCGTTTCGCTCAAACGGACAACGATGTAGCGAACTACGGTGCCGCGGTTACTGCTAACCTGAATGAAACGTGGTCTGTTAAAACGGGCATCAGTCGTCAGTTTTATGAGCGTCAACGTACTGAGTCGGATAGCACTGTAGATTTCAATAGTTCAGCCAATGAGTACGGCTACAAAGTGTCTGACCGTCATGACGAGTGGACATTTGATACCGCTTACGTTGATTTTACAGGTGACTTTGATGCTCTTGGCGTGAATCACCGACTATTGGTTGGTGCTAACGGTTTGCATTACGATTACAAGCGCCTATATGACTCTGGTTACGCGTGTGTAAATGCAAATGAAGCGGATGCAGTTAAAGAGTGTGGCAATGGTTTTGACCGCCCATCTGATATTAGCTACCACAATGATGATGAAGTATCGCACTCTGAGAGCAAGCACTATGGCTTCTATGTTCAAGATCTAGTGACGTTCAATGATCAATGGCAAGCTTTAGCGGGTGCACGTTTTGCTTACGATAAAACTATCAGCAGCAGTGATAAAGAAGAAAGCTACAACAATATTTTACCAAAAGTTGGCGTGATCTATTCACCTGCAGAGAATGGTTCAATTTATGCCGTTTACTCTGAAAGCTTTGAACCTGTAGGCGAAATTACCGATCAAGACGACGTGAACTACGGTAAGTCTCAAGAAGCGAAGAAAGGTACGCTTTATGAGCTAGGTTCAAAGTGGGAGTTGTTTGACGAACGTTTACTTGTGTCTGGTGCGCTATTCCAGATCACGCAATCAAACATGCAAGTAACAGAAGATTTGGACCCTGCAAACAACGGCGGTAAAGATGCACGTACAACGCAAGTGGGTGAGCAAGTTCATACTGGTATTGAGCTATCTGCAACAGGTTATGTAACAAACGAATTCTCTGTAAGCGCTTCTACGATGTACTTAGATGCGGAATACAAGAATGATCCAGAACTTGAAGGTAAAACACCAGCAGACGTTCCAGAATTTACTGCGAGCATTTGGTCTACGTACTCATTCAATAATGGTACTGATGTTAACCTAGGTGTGTACCATGTAGGTGAGCGTTACACTGAAAGCGCGAATGAATTTAAGAAAGATGCGTACACTCGTGTAGATATGGGTATCGCCCATACGATTAAGTACGACGAAAACTTAGATTTTGTAGCTCGATTCAATGTTGAAAACTTGTTTGATACTGATTACCTAGAAGGTGGCAGCACAAGCGGTGTGGTAGTCGGTGAAGGCCGCAACTACATGGCAACATTGCAAGTTAAATACTAATACGCTCAGTTTATTAATAAATGGGGAAGATTTAATCTTCCCCATTCGGCTTTCTTGGATTTAATTGGCTAAGAAAATATAAATTTAGATGGGGCTTATTGATAATGAGAGCGTTTATCAATAAACTTCATTTGAAACTTTCTCACGTAATTGACGACAACTATGAACCTTCTAAAAACTAGCCTTGCCTTCCTCATTGGCTCTTTGGCAACGTCTGCGACAGCGAATAGCTTAGATCAGGCACAAGCCGTTCAAAACAAAACTAACGCAGCTTCTGCATCTAGCCAAAAAACAATCAATCGCAGCGCTGAAGCGACGCTAAGCTTGAAAGCAGAAATCGAGCAATTACAAGAAGAAGTTAAGAACTTAGAAATTTACCACAACCACCTCTCGGCATTGGTCGACAGCCAAAACGAAGAAGCACAAAACTTCGAAGACCAGATTGACCAAATTAAGTACACGCGCCAAGGGGTTGTGCCTTTGATGTACCAAATGATTGATGGCCTGCAATACATTGTCGAAACAGATGCGCCGATTAAGTTAGAACAACGCCGAGAACGTGTTGAGAAGCTCAAAACTATGATGACTCGCGCTGATGTAAGTGATGCTGAGAAATACCGCCGTATTCTTGAGGCGTATCAAATTGAAATGGATTACGGTACCAAGTTGGGTATTTACCAAGGTCGTATGGCATTAAGTGACACTCAAAATATTGAGGCTGACATTCTTCACTTAGGTCGTACTTCATTAGTCGCTAGAAACCTAAGCGGTAATAAGTACTGGGCGTGGAATCAAGTCGTAAAACAGTGGCAGCCACTAGATAGTTCTATGAAAGCTGATTTGGACAAAGCGTATGATATCGCTAGCCAACAGGTTGCTCCAAGCCTAATTACTTTACCTGTTTCACTAAATATTGCAGAGGCTAAATAATGAACTTTAAATTTTTAGCAACAGCACTATGCATTGCGAGCTTTTCTTTTGGATCAGTTGCCGCTGATGGCACAACTGCGGAACTTGTATCTAGCGCGAAAGCGGAAAACAAAGCACAGCAAAAGCATAACATCGCTCGTGAATCGGGTTTCAAATTGACAGAAAAAGAGCTTAAAGCTCAAAAAGCTGCGTTAGAAGCAAAGCGTAAATCACTACAACAGCAAACCGATCAGCTGACGAAAACATTCAGTGCCAATGAAGACAAATTGGCTCGTCTAGAAGAAAAGCTTCGCCTAGAAACGGGCAGCTTAGGTGAGCTATTCGGTGTGGTTCGTCAGAATGCGAAAGAGCTAGGCGCGGAACTTCACAGTAGTGTGAATAGCGTGGATCGTGGTGAACATACTGCAACTGTTGACCAGATCATTGACGCAAAATCTTTACCGTCTATGCCACAACTTACTGGCTTATGGCTAAGTATGGTGGATCAAATTCACGCAAGTGGTGAACTAAGCGAAACGCAAATTCAGTACATCGATGGAGAAGGCAATACTCAGACGGTCGATGCCGTTCGTCTTGGTTCATTGGGCCTTATTACTGAGCAAGGTTACGTAAACTGGAATGCTAACCGTAATGATGCGGTCGCTTACCTGAAACAACCTGAAAATGGTCCAGTTCTAAGTGGTTTGTCATCGTTAAAAAATGGTGAAGTATCAAATATCGTATTGGACCCATCTCGTGGCGTCATGCTTGAGCAATTAGCATTGACTCCAAGCCTAATGGATCGTCTGCAAGCGGGTGGTGTTGTCGGTAAGGTGATTCTTGGCTTGCTAGCAATTGGTTTAATCATTGCGCTATTCCGTGGTGTGTCTTTAGCTGTTGCTCGTCAGAAAATTCGTTCACAACTTAAGAAACCGACTGAACCTGGCAATAACCCATTGGGACGTGTTCTTGCGGTATACGATAAAGAACAAAATCGTACTATTGAAGCGCTAGAATTACGCTTACTAGAGGCCGTTGTTGATGAGCAAACTCACTTAGAAAAAGGTTTGTCGATGCTTAAGCTACTGGCTGCGCTTGCACCAATGCTTGGGTTACTAGGTACCGTGACAGGTATGATCGAAACTTTCCAAGTTATTACTCAATTTGGTAACGGCGACCCTAAAGTGATGGCTGGTGGTATCTCAATGGCGCTTGTGACAACAGTGCTTGGTTTGGTTGCGGCTATGCCATTGCTGTTGGCTCACAATATTCTAAGCACTCAGGCAGAAAACATTCGCAATATTCTAGAAAAGCAGGGTATTGGTTTGATTGCTGAGCAAGCCGAGAAAGATGTACAACCCCAAGCCACCGTTACGCCAGTAGGGACTGCTGCCTAATGAGTATTTTGTTGTCTGGTACTTTGCTGCCGATCTCAATATTCGAACAGAGTGGGCTGATGGGAGCAAGTTTGCTCTCACTGTCCCAGTTTATGGAGCAAGGCGGCTTCGTTTTGTGGTGGCTTGCTGCCGTGGTTGTAGTGTACTGGTTCTTGGTAGTCGAGCGAGTACTTTACCTCACCTTTTATTTTCCTAAGCAACGCCAATTTTGGGTAGCGCAGTGGCAAAGTCGTCAAGACCATAATTCATGGCATGCTCGTGCCATTCGTGATGGTTGGCTAGGGCAGGCAAATATGCTGCTTAACCAAAACCTAAACTTTATTAAGTTATTGGTGGCGATCTGCCCAATGCTAGGGCTACTTGGCACAGTAACGGGAATGATTTCTGTATTTGATGTGATGGCCAACCAAGGTAGTAGTAACCCGAAGTTAATGGCGTCAGGAATATCACTTGCAACGTTACCAACAATGGCAGGTATGGTTGCAGCGTTAGCTGGTATGTTTGTGCATGCGCGACTGGCCAAGAAATGTAATTTATTAGAAATGAAACTAGAAAAATCTTTAAGGAGTCAGCGATGAGACTCGGTAGGCGACATAGCAAAAACGACGAAGCGCAAATCGATTTAACTTCTATGTTAGATATCGTGTTTATCATGCTGATCTTTTTCATTGTGACGAGTTCGTTTGTTCGGGAATCAGGTGTAGAGGTGAATCGTCCTCAAGCCTCGAACGTTGTCAGTCAAAAAGACGCTGGTATTTTTGTAGCGATTACTTCCGCAAACGATATTTACATTGATAAACGAATGATCGATGTAGAACGCGTTCAAGCAACATTAGAACATTTGTTGCTAGAGCAGCCGGATGCCTCGTTGGTGATCCAAGCCGACGAACATGCCTATAACGGTACTGTTGTGAAAGTGATGGATGCGGCGAAAGGGGCGGGAGTGAAGAACATCGCCTTAGCGGCGGAGAAGCGTTAATGCTGCGTTTTCTTATTGCGTTACCTTTAGCTGGCGTTTTAGGTTTGGCGCTGTTTTCTTTCATGGCATGGATGGTCGACAATGGTCATCAGCGTGAAGCTGAACAAAGCGAATCATTGAGTTTCAACATGGTGATGGTTGAGGCTGAGCAGGAAGTTCAGCGTCGTCAAAGGAGTGTGCCGGAACAACCTAAGGCTCCAGAGCCTCCGCCGGAATCTCAAGTTTCTCAATCAAAAGCAGAAGTCACCCCCATTACTCCGATGACATCGATTCCATCGCTAGGGTTAGATACCTCAATAGACGGATTAGCGATTAATGCTCCAACGTTTTCTGATTTTGGGGCAAATCAACAAGCGATGCCTCTTTATCGTGTTGAGCCTCGTTATCCTGCGAAGGCACTAAAACGTGGCGCAGAAGGTTACGTTGTCATGCAATTCACGATTGACGAAACAGGCCGCCCAGTAGACGTAGAAGTGTTAGAAGCTAACCCGAGACGTATGTTTGAACGTGAAGCGGTACGAGCCCTTAAAAAGTGGAAGTATCAGCCTAAGGTCATCGACGGCAAATCAATTGCACAGTTGAACCAAACTGTAAGACTGGAGTTTAAACTAGCCAAATGATGAAACGGATATTTATTAGCTTATTGTCGGTACTGGTTTCGGTGTCTGCTCTCGCTAGTGAACTGAGTCAATATACCGCTGTTCGAGTTCAAAAAGCGCACCAGCTTGCACAAGATGAGAAAGTCAGCGAAGCCATAGAAGCTTTAGAAGAACTCGATATTTCAAGATCTTACGATAAAGCGTTTGTCGCGCGCATGTTAGGTGTCTTCTATTGGCAAAATGAACAGACTAAAAAGGCGATCGAGAGCTTAACTTATGCTGTTGAAAGCGGTTTGTTATTAGACGAGCAGGCGTGGGTCACTCAAAGAATGTTGGCGGATGTTCTTTTGAATGAACAGCAATTTAAAAAGGCGCTACCTCACTATTACAAACTGGTGAAATCAGCGCCTGAGAATCAAGCCAAAGATCAATTGTGGATGCGAATAGCACAAGCCGAGTATCAAATTGAAAATTGGACTAAAACGTTAGCTGCAATTAAACAATACGATACGTTCGGCAATAAAGATGCGCTACCACCATTGTCGCTTAAGCTTGGCGCGCAAATGCAGTTAAAACAGTGGAAAAGCGCCATTCCGACGTTAGAAAAGCTCATCGTGTTACAGCCAGAAAAGTCGAATTGGTGGCGTCAACTTGTCGGTCTACACCTGAGATTAGAGCGTGATAAGTCAGCATTGAGCACATTAGCATTAGCGAAGTTACAAGGCGTCGAAATCACCCAAGCGGACAGACGTTTACTTGCCCAACTCTATGCCAAACAGGGTATTCCTGAACGCGCGGCACAGGAGATTAGCGAGTTGGAAGAGGCAAACACAGACGTACAATTGCTTGCAGAACAAGCGACGTATTGGCAGTTGGCTAAAGAGTGGGATAAATCGATCGCTGTTTGGTCTTTAGCGTCAAAGCATGATGTTAAATACCATTGGAACGTTGCTCAGTTGATGGTGCAAGAAGGGCAATATCGTCAAGCTCTGACTGAACTTGATAAAGTGAAAGCAAAAGATAAACAAGCAGATGTAGCGTTGGCCAGAGTACGCGCACTGTATAAGTTGAACCAATTAGAAGGTGCACTTATCCAAGCTAAGCGAGCGGATAATATTGAGGCCTCTAGTGAAGCCAAAGGTTGGATTAAATACTTAACGCAACTTCGCAGTATTGAAGCAAGCAGCTAAATCGATGTAACCTCGGTTTGACTTAGAAAGCGATTGACCATCTGGCAATCGCTTTTTTTGCATTAAAACTAACTGATTATCATTTGCAATAAATTATAAATCCTTTAACCTAGCGTTCACAATAAGAAAATTAACACTACCTCATGAACGCAAACTTCTCATTCGACCTCTTATTTGAATACTCTCAGGCGGTAACCCCTTATTTAGCAGGACGCTTTTCGCCATTAGAGCCGAGTAGTGAAGCTGTGCTTCCATCGGTGACTTATGACACTTCGTGTAGCGATGAGATTCAGGCATTGTATCAGTCGCTGGCAACATCGAATCCAGAAGCCAAACAAGCCTATTGGTTGACCCGTACATGGGGCTTATTGTGTTGGCAGCCAATCTATTTATCGTTTATTTCTATTTATGCCTGTCGAGGGCTGCCAAACATCAAAACGATGACACAAGATATCCAAAGTGAATTCATAGCTGGGTACCAGTTTAACGACAAGCAAGTCAGAGTCGATGAGCAAAATGAGCTGATTCGTTTAGCAGCGCAAGAATTGAATGAGCTATTTGAATTTTATCGAAGTGAGATAGGAGCTTGGACGCGGATTCGTCCAGGTTTTACTCAATATCTATTCGCCGATGCCATCTTAGATTGCATTGTCAAAGTACAAGCCTACCTGCCAGATCTTCCAAATGAGTACCTGTTAGAGCAAGCTAAGCTCTGGGTAGAATCAGCACAATTACCTTTAGCTTCTTTACGTGGACTTAAGATAAATCCAGAAACGAACAAACTCCATCTCGTTCGGACAAGCTGTTGTTTAGTTTACAAATGTGAGGGCAGAAAGCTGTGTGATGATTGCCCGAAGCACCCGAATAATAAAAAAGGTATGACGAAGCAAGCTGTCGCATCATAAAAACTAAATACTTATGAAAATTATTATCATTTATTTACTGTTATGGTAAAGTTTTCGCAGTTTTTCATTATCCAATTCTACTCATGTATCAATTAGTCGATGCGTCGTTTGAAATCGACGGTAAAACGATTCTCTCCCCAACTAATCTCACCTTTCAACATGGTCAAGTTACAACTTTACTTGGCCATAACGGTTGCGGTAAATCTTCACTGATTAAGCTTCTTAGCCGTCAGAACAAGCAAAATAGTGGTCAGGTCTTATTGAACGGGCAAGCGGTTGATCAGTTTACTAGCCAAGAATTCGCTCTGAACGTTGCCTATCTTCCACAGCACCCCCCGATCACTGATGGAGTCACCGTAAGAGAGCTTGTTTGTTTCGGTCGTTATCCTTGGAAAGGGGCGTTTGGCCGTTATAGCAAAGAAGACTATCAATTGGTTGATGAAGCGATAGAGAAGGTCGGTTTAACTCCTTTTTCTGACCGGTTTGTAGCGACATTGTCTGGTGGTGAACGCCAGCGAGCTTGGGTAGCGATGTTATTGGCACAAAAAAGCCAATGTATTTTGCTTGATGAACCTACATCAGCATTAGATGTAGCCCACCAGCATGAACTGCTCGCTTTGATTCGTGAGCTAAACCAAACGCTGGGCTTAACTGTGATTATGGTGCTACATGATGTGAATATGGCAGCGAAGTTCAGCGATGAAATAATCGCGTTGCATTCGGGGAAAGTCATCGCCCAAGGCACGCCAGATGAAATCATGACAGCCAGCACGTTAAAAAGCATCTACGGTATGGAACTTGCGCTTTTCTCTCACCCTGAAACTGGTCAATCGATCAGCTACATCCCTTAACGTATACCTGAGGATTTATCTGTGAAACACGTTTTAATCATTTTGGCTGCGCTGGCTACTTGGTCGGTACAGGCTATCGAAATAAAACACGAACTTGGTGTGACCACATTTAAGCAAACGCCGGTAAAGGTGGTAGCGTTAGATTGGGCATTAACTGAGACCATTTTGAGTTTAGATGTAGTGCCTGTGGGCGTTGCAGATGTAAAAGGGTATAACACTTGGGTTGAGTATCCTGTGTTACCTAAAGAATCGATCGACGTGGGGTCACGAAGAGAGCCAAACCTAGAGCTACTGACAAAGCTAGATCCAGATGTAATCCTAATTAGTAAGCATATGTCTGCGGCCTATGAACAACTGAATAAAATTGCTCCAACCATCGCATTTTCAGTGTATAGCGAGAAGAAAACACCTATCGAATCGGCTACGCATATCACAAGAGAGCTAGGTTCATTGCTCGGTAAAGATCTGCAAGCTGAACAAGTGATTAGCGCCACGCAAGCAAAATTCAAGGCAAACGGAGATAAGGTCACGAAAGCTAACCCAGATTCTAAACCGCTGATGTTCGTCCGATTCATTGATGATAAAACGCTACGAATCCATAGCGATGGTTCTTTAGCTCAAGCAACAATTCAGTCGATGGGGCTAAGTAATTCTTGGACTGAACCAACTAATTTATGGGGGTTCACGACGGCCGGTATTGAAAAGGTTGCAGAACATCAAAAAACGAACATGATGATTTTTGGGCCGCTAAATAAACAAGAGCGCGCACAGCTGACTCAGTCTGCTTTGTGGCAAGCTATGGAATTTTCGAGATCTAAGTCTGTGTATGAGTTACCTCCTATTTGGACTTTTGGCGGTTTAATTGCTGCTCAACGATTCAGCGACCAAATTACAGAAGAATTAACAAAATAGATGGATACCGTTGCCATACAAAAAGGTCCTTGGGTTAATCGTAAGACTCAGGCATTAGTTTCTGCAGTATTGTTGGCTTCTGCTATCGCAATGCTGATCAATATTACTGTGCCTTACTCAAAAGGGGGCGCGTTTCTCTGGGATGTTGTATTCAATTATGACAGCGCTGACTACCAACATATCGTAACCAATTTAACGTATTTACCACGTTTGGCCGTTGCCTTAATTTGCGGTTTTGCACTTGCGACCGCAGGCTGCGTGATGCAGTTTGTATTGCGAAACCCAATTGCCTCGCCAACGACTTTGGGTGTGGCTTCTGGAGCCGAGTTAGGTATGGTTCTCGGGATTCTATTTATTCCGGCGAACATTGCGATTGGTGGATTTATCCCTGCATTTTTTGGAGGCTGTTTAGCGACGGCACTTGTTTTTGCATTGTCAGCGAAGCGAGGTTTTTCTCCGGTACATATGGTGTTAGCGGGTATGGTGGTGAGCTTATTTTTTGGCTCTCTCAATACCATGCTCATGCTCCTGAACGAAGAACATTTGACTAGCTTGTTTGTGTGGGGGGCGGGAACGTTGAATCAAAATGATTGGTCTAGCGTTCAAGCATTACTGCCATTAGTGATATTGCCAGTCGTTGTGTTGATGTTGCTGGAACGTCCACTTTCGTCATTACAACTTGGTGATACTGTTGCAAGCTCGATTGGCGTCGATATCAAAAAGATCAAATTAGCATGTTTGGGTTTAGCAATATTCATTACAGCATCGGTTGTTAGCGAAGTTGGCTTAATTGGATTTATTGGTATTGTCGCGCCAGCGGTAGCACGAATGTTAGGTGTTAGGCGTTTAAACGCGCAAATTTTGGTGAGTGGGTTAGTCGGTGCATTAATGCTTTTGCTTGCCGATCTAATTATTCAGCCATTTTCTGGTGCTGGTGGTGAAATACTGCCAACAGGTGCGATGACTGCATTACTAGGCGCGCCGTTTTTACTGTGGTTGTTAAACCGAAAAGTCATGCAATCGGATATGAAATCGCGTGATACGGCTATTGTTCATTATCAGCATGCGTCGTTGCATCGTGCGCTTTTGGTACTTATTCCTATTTTTGCGCTCGCGCTAATTGGATCAATGTTTGTTGGTAAAGATCAACTTGGTTGGACGGTCAGCGCTTCACAAATGGTGTTTGACCTTAGACTACCTCGCGTTTTAGTGGCGATTTTTGCCGGTGTTGGCTTGGCGATAGCGGGTACAATTATTCAACGTGTCTCAACTAACCCAATGGCGAGCCCCGAAATACTGGGTATCAGCTCCGGTGCAGCGCTTGCGTTGGTCATAGGTGCTATGTTCGGCTTTGCGGTAGAGCGTCATGAGCAAATGCTGCTTGGTACCGCGGGCGCAGTCCTCGTTACTGGGTTTATTTGGTGGACGGGTAAAAAGCATAACTTTGCAGCGACTCAGATGCTATTGACCGGTATTGCGTTAAGCGCTGGCTTAGATGCATTTCTGAGAATCGCACTGTCTTCAGGGCAAGATAATGTGCGTTCTTTGCTGACTTGGTTATCAGGTTCCACTTACCTAGTGGCGATTGAAGACGTTTATCTACTCATTGCCGGAGTTGTCATTCTTGGAGGGGTATCGGTTAAGTTGCACCGTTGGCTCGATATTACGGGGTTGGGTGAAACAACGTCGAATAGCTTAGGCCTTAACTCTGGCCGAGTTCGAATGTTATTGCTTCTTTTGGTCGCGAGCTTAACGACCTTGTGTACTATTGTCATTGGCCCATTAAGCTTTATTGGGTTGTTAGCGCCGCATATGGCTAGGTCTTTACATCAATACAAGGCCTCTCACCAAATCATTACCGCATCCGTTATTGGTAGTATCATCATGCTACTAGCCGATTGGGTAGGGAGAACGCTTTGGTTCCCATGGCAGTTCCCGGCAGGCTTGCTAGCTTCTCTAATTGGTGGTGCTTACTTCCTATACTTGATGCGAAAATAACTTGAAACTGTGCTTAACTTTTTGGACTTAAATTAATCAGTTTTAGGCTAAAAATTAGAGAGTTATTTGGGAGTTGGTTCCCCTAAAAGGCCGTTCATTGTGAACGGCTTTTTTACATTCTACACAAACGTAAACAATGTAAATTAAATGCCAATACGAATGATTATCACATAAATTAGCGGCGTTAATTTAATTGGTACTTCGTTTTATGGTGTTAAAAAACAGAACCGTTCAACTCTGGGCGCGTCGTCTACATATCTATATCTCAATGGCGTTACTTCTTGTTGTGCTGTTTTTTTCCGTTACGGGTATCACCTTAAATCGTCCCCAATTGTTTGAATTAAATGAACCGAAAATAGAACAATTTGAATTATCTGTTCCGCATTCTACTTTGTTTACAGCTGACGGAAGCATTGAGTCGGATAATCAAATGCTGTTGTCCTTTCTTGCTGATGCTGGTATCTCGGGTATCGCATCCAATCTTGACGTTTACTCAGAGTACGAAGATGGGGAGCTTGTCATTGGTGAAGTTTCTCTTGATTACAAAGCGCCAGGCTATAACGCATCTGTGTTCATAGATCTCACCACTCAAACTGCAGAAGTAGAAACCACAAATTATGGCGTAATCGCTTTACTAAACGATCTACATAAAGGGCGTAATAGTGGTGAAGTGTGGAAATGGTTTATCGATATTACCGCATTGCTGATGATCTTTTTCGTATTGACTGGCGTGTGTTTGCTTGTTCCAAAGAAAAAGACTTTCGTCACTTCAATCAAATGGACCGTGTTTGGTTCCGCCGTATCCCTCGCAATTTATTTAGCTGCTGTGCCCTAGGCGCAGTGGTTTCAAGGAAAGACACAGAGATTTATACAATGAAAATGTCTACGTTTAGCAAGCTATTACTTGCTCTATCTGTTAGCCCAGTGACAGGGGCAGCCCAGTTACCAGAATCTGCCAAGTTGGATATTAACTTTGAGCTACCAAAGATTGAAACGTCAATGTACGCCCGTCCATATGTAGCGGTTTGGATTGAAGATAGCAAAAGAAAACCAGTAAAAACGGTAGAGCTATGGGTGGGTAAAGATGAGTGGCTAAAAGACCTGCGTAGCTGGTGGAGAAAAGTAGGGCGCTACGATCGCGAACTTGTTGATGCCGTTACTTCGGCGACTCGTCCTGCCGGCCAATATCGATTCGTATGGGATGGTACCAATGATGCGGGTGAACGTGTTGCGCAAGGCAATTACACCTTACATGTAGAAGTGGTACGTGAACATGGTGGTCGTAACTACTTGCGTCAGAAACTCGAATTACTTGATTCAGATGTGCTCTATGAATTAAAGCCGACAGAAGAAACTGGGCTTATCACGCTGAACTATCAGGTGAAGTAATTAGGTGAGCGAAACAGCCATCTGGTAATGAATTTGAATTAGAACACCGCTTCCTCACAAACCTTAGAAGCGACAAACAATGGAATTGAATTGATGCAACATACAAAAATGAAAGCAATAGCACTGGCTGGTGTCATGGCATTTGGCTTAGCGGCAACCACGACAGCGCAGGCTCACCCTCGTTGGGTTTTACCTTCTCATTTCACTGTTTCTAAAGAAGGTGGCGATTGGTTGACCTTTGATGTGACCGCATCGCACGGCACGTTTGTATTCGATAAGCCTGCAGGTAGCGATAAAGCATTTGTCGTTATGCCTGACGGCCGCAGCGAGCGACCGAACTTTGTGGTGAAAGGGAAGCGCCGTTCTATGTTCGATTTCTATTTCGAAGAAGAAGGTACTCATAAAGTGGCTATCAACAATGAGCCGACTTACTACACGCAGTACAAAGCGGGCCGCAGGGACACGGTTAAGTGGGTGAAAGCCAATAAAGCAGAACGAGCAGGTGTGGTGCCAGAGAAAGCACGTGACATTGTCACTCGTATTAGTTACACCCGTGCTGAAAGCTACATCACTGTAGGTAAACCAACAGAGAAAGCATTAGAAATCGAAGGTAAGTTGCTGGAAATGAAGCCAGTTACGCATCCTGCAGACATCATTGAAGGTGAACCAGTAACTTTTCAGTTCTTCTATAACGGTGAGCCTCAACAGGGGGTAACTGCGGAAATTACTCGTGAAGGGACGCTTTACCGTAATCAGCAAGAACAAATTGACGTTGTGAGTAACGAGCAAGGTGAAGTGACGTTTACACCTGATGTGGCTGGTCGTTATTTAATGAAAGCTAACTACAAAGGTGAGCTAGAAAACCATCCGTTAGCAGATACCGCTAGCGTAAATGTTCACCTAACGTTCGAAGCGCTGCTTCAGTAATCGCGTACAAACCTTGCTGTCTTAATTTTCGGGCTCACGTTTGAGCCCTTTGCTGTTTTTTGGTGGTCTCCGATGAATATTAAAATAACAAAAACGTTTACTTCTTCAGCTTTGGCTTTGGCAATCGGCTTAGCCTCTATGCCAACAATGGCGCACTTTCCACTAATGGGCTGTTGGTTTGATGGCGATAAAGTGGTGTGTGAAGCCGGTTATTCAGACGGAAGCACAGCCGTTGATTACGAAGTAGAAATGTTTGATTACGATGACAATTTAATTGCTAAGACTTCGACTGATAAGCGCTCCATTGCTGAGTTTGAGCATCCTCAAGTCGACTTTTATCTGGTATTCGATGCAGGCCATGAAAATCCGGTGGAAGTAGATGTTGTTGAGATTAAAAGTAAATGAACACTCAAAAAGTAAGAGCCGATACGGGTGGTCGAGAAGGTAAGTGGGTTGGCTTAATTATCATCGCTATCTTGGTCTTCGCATTTTTCGCCATCCCATTTAATCAGTCTGACTCCGAAACGGAAACGGTATTGGATCATCAAGTGTTAATTTCGGATGTGAAACAAGAGAACCTAGCGATGATTGCAGAGCTTAGATTGGCCCACGAAGAAATACGAGATCTCTACTTAGATTCAATTTCAAATTCAAACTCAAACTTTGGAACGGAGAGTTGGCCTACCATCGAAAGCCTAGAATCAGATTGGGTTTCCCCTTTTGTCAAAGATCAGAGTTGGCAGCGCAAAGGTCAACATCAGTGGCAGTTGGTGGGTGAAGGCTACTACTTAGGGTTACCTCAAAACGCTCAAGCCGCTGCAGCGACTTTGCTGATTAGTGTCAATGAGCAGCCAGAAATTTGGTTGTCGCAAGATCGACAGATTCAGCTTGAGCATGTCACTAGCACTCCTGATTTCGAAAAAACCTCTCTTATCAAAGCCGGTTGGCGACAAGTCGTAATGGCTGCCGCCGATGAGCATCAAGCACACTAAATCAAAGGCAAAAACACCATGAGAATGTTTACCTTACTCGTCGCTGCATTGTCAGTTATCGCAGCACCGTTAGTTCAAGCCGCCAAAGAAAAAATAACCATTGGTATTACGCTTCAACCGTATTACAGCTATGTCAAAGCCGTAGTGGGTGACAAAGCGAATGTACTCCCTTTAGTCGATGCTGGTTTTAATCCACATAACTACTTGCCACAGCCTAATGATTTAAAAAGATTAAATCAGATGGATGTGATCGTAGTTAATGGTATTGGACACGATGACTTTGCGCTAAAGGTGATAGCGGCGTCACAGAGAGATGATCTTGTCGTGATCAAAGCAAACAAAGAAGTGCCATTGCTACCAGCCATGGGGCAATCGGTAGGGCAAGGCGCTGTTAATCCTCATACATTTGTTGGGTTATCAACGACCATTCAAAAGGTATACACAATTGCGACTGAACTGTCGAAACTAGACCCTGGTAATGCCAAGTTTTATCGTAAAAATGCGCGCACCTATGCCAAACAATTTCGCTTGATGAAGCGTGACGCGATGCTATCCCTTGGTGAATTGAATACATCAGGCATGAAAGTCGCGACTACGCACAACGCGTATGGATACATTCTGCAGGAATTTGGTGTTGATGTTGCTGCGGTAATTGAACCCGCTCACGGTGTTGAACCAAGCGCGAGCCAGCTACAAGGTACGATAGAGAAAATTAAAGGTTCTGGTATTGATGTTCTGTTTTATGAGTTAAACATGCCGAATCGATTTGTCGACACCATTGAGTCTGAAACTGGTGTTCAGCTATACCGTTTTTCTCACATGACTCATGGCGAATACGAGAATGACAAAGTTGAAGTTGAAATGAAAAAGAACTTAGAAACGCTAATTGAAGCAATGAAGTTTGCTGCGAAAAACCAACTTGTAAGTGGTGAAGCATGATGCAAGGGCCTTCGATTTCTATTTCCAACTTAGGCTTACAATATGACGACAACGTTATATTGGATGGTATTACAACATCGTTTGGTGCTGGTCAGTGTCATGTGATCATGGGCCCAAATGGTGGTGGGAAAACATCGTTATTGCGATCAGTACTGGGGCTTACTCCGTTTAGTGGTGATATCAGCATTCAATGGCCGAAGGCTCAAAGCATTGGATACGTACCGCAAAAAGCGACATTTGAACCAAGCTTACCGCTAACGGTTATGGATTTTGTATTGCTAAACCAAACACGCATGCCGTTGTTCTGGCGAAAGCAAACCAAACAAACGCAACACGCGTTGTCGCAATTGGAAAGGGTGGGAATGGCGACACGTAGTGACCGTCGTATGGGACAACTTTCCGGTGGTGAACAGCAACGAGTGTTATTCGCGCAAGCGCTTCTCGATAACCCTAGTTTGTTGGTGTTAGACGAACCAACCACAGGAATGGACGAGCAGGGCGTTCGTTATTTGGAAGCCTTAATTCGAGAGTGTGCTGCTGAAGGGAAAACCATTCTTGCAGTACACCATGACGTTTCAGCGGTAAGACGTTTAGATGCGCAAGTGCACGTCGTTAATCGATATTTGGTTGAAAGTGGTCATCATGAACAAGTGCTGCACCCGTCTAAAATTGAACGCCTTTTCCAACATTATACGTCGTCCTCTTCTTCATTGACGAAGGAGGTAGCGTAATGGATTGGCTAAGACAACTTGCGGTTTCCGGTGTTGAAGCGGGGCTATTGAGCGACAGTTTTGCGTATGCATTTATGGTCAATGCCTTGGTGGCGGCGCTATTACTAGGCCCTTTGCTTGGTGGACTGGGTACACTAGTCATCGCGAAGCGACTGGCATTTTTCTCTGAAGCTGTCGGCCACGCGGCTTTGACTGGTATTGCGATTGGTGTGCTGCTTGGTGAGCCACCAGAAAACCCGATTATTGGGTTATTTAGTTTTTGTATGATCTTTGCTTTGCTACTGCATTTTGTACGTAATCGAACCAATGTACCTTACGATACGCTGGTTGGTGTGTTCCTAGCGCTTGCGCTTGCGGTAGGTGCAGCGCTGCTAATGTACGTGGCTCGTAAGATAAACATCCACATGTTAGAAAACGTGTTATTTGGTTCAATCTTAACGGTGACAGATCAAGATTTAGCCATTCTTGCGATAAGCTGCCTTGTTATTTTGGTGCTCCTTATTCCGACATTTAATCGGATTCTTCTGACTTGTATCAGTCCTGATATCGCCAAAGTTCGTGGTTACAACACGAGTTTCTATGATTACTTGTTCGTGATGATGATTACCCTAGTAACAATAGCGGCAGTAAAAATTGTCGGCGCCGTTTTAGTTGGTGCATTGCTGCTTATCCCTGGCGCAACGGCTCGCCTGTTAACCAAAAGAATGGGCAGTTTTGTACTATTGTCTGCATTGCTTGCCACCATTGCATGTTTAGTGGGGACCGTTTTGCCAATGGAGCTCGAACTACCGGTACCATCTGGCGCTTCCATCATCATTGTTTCAGCGACTTTCTTCTTAGTTGCGACCATGTATCGAATTATTAGAAAGGCGTAGGACATGAAATTGAAATTTAACGTGGCGAAATTGAGCGTTACTTTGGCGTTAATAGCAGCCAGTACTTTTGCGGGAAGCATTCAAGCTAAAGACATCTTAACCAGCACTCCTGTTACTTATATGCTGGCTTCAGAGCTAATGAAAGGGACAGAAGTTACCACTGAATACTTGCCGCCAAAGCGTTATGGCGTTGAGCGTTTACCAAATTGGTACGCATCTAAAGGAAACGAAAAAGCGCAGCAGCTTGGGAAAGATGCGTCGGTTGCGTTAACTTTGGCGTCGATATGGCAGCAAGATCCGACTTATGTTTATTCGAGGCAAGGCAATATTCGTTTGATAGAGGTGGATGCAGCTCAGGCCATTACACCAAGGGCTCAAGGGGTTGCGAGTTTGACGCTTGATAACGGCAGCACTTCAAAATATGCGTGGCTGAATCCTACCAATTTGATCCGTATGGCGGCGATTGTCGCTGATGATTTCAAAAAGGTTTGGCCATCACATGCTGTGGAAATTGACCGTAATTTACAAGCGCTGATGCTCGACGTACGCTCGTTGATCAACCAACAGCAATCGACGATCTTTGAAAATGAAATCGATTCAGTGGTTTTATTGTCAGAGTCGTTAGAAGATTTCGCGTCTGGAAACCAGTTGTTTGTTGTCGAACGTGTATTCCAAGCGGAATTGGAATGGACAGACGTGTTTAAACAGGAGCTGAAAACGCAGTTTGAAGACGATGATAGCTTGTGGTTAGTCACCTCAAGAAAACCTTCAAAGACATTGCTAGCGCTTGTGCCTGAAGCGCGAATTTTAGTTGTGGACTCAGTCGACCGCTGGGGCTCAAAAGGAATAACTCGCAATAATCCACTAGCGCGCTGGATGGTAGAAGTGAACTAGTACTAAAAACGATAGCCAAACAAAAAAAGACATTATGGGAGCATAATGTCTTTTTTATTGTAACTAAATTAACAAGTGTTTCTGTTACTTATCTTCTTCTTGAGTCTCAACAGATTCAACTGTTTGTTCAGGAGCTTGTTCTGCTTTCTGAGTTTCTTCTGCTTCCATCTTTGCGCGTTCGGCTTTGGAAATGTAACGAGGCTTGTTGCTTTTGTGCAGCTTTGAGTTCGCTTTCTTTTGCTTCTTCTTTAGAATTTCGTTGATTTTTTTCTTACGGTTCATTGCTGCGTAGCCTTGTAAATGATTTAGGCGATGGAGGATAATCATTTTAGTGACAGAACTCAATATTTACGATGGTTTAACCAAGGAAAAGGTCATTATGAAAGCGGTGAGCACGGCACGTTTGAGGCTGAGAATGATGAATGAGTTTGACGCTGCATTTATACAGAAGCTATACAATTGCGAAGACTTTCTACGTTTCATTGGGGATAAGCAGATTAACTCGCTTGATAACGCTGCTGAATATATTCAGAACAATATCCTCAACATGTACTTAGAGAAGGGCGTGTGTTTACTTCTCGTTGAAGAAAAAGAAACAGGCCAACCAATCGGTGTATGTGGTTTGATCAAACGCGATACGTTAGAGGCTCATGACATTGGATATGGATTTTTGCCAGAGTTCTATGGCAAAGGCTACGCGTTTGAAGCTTCTCAAGCAATTATTCAGCAAGCTAAACATAAGCCTGATATCGATCATGTAGTGGCAATTACGACTTCTGATAATATTCGCAGTATCAAGCTACTCGAAAACCTAGGTTTTACATTTCAGCGGGTAGAAGAAATATTGTCTGAAGAGGTTAACTTAAATCTCTATGGCCTGCATTTAGGAAGCAATTGATGTTTGAGCATAACAACATTCTGCAAGGTGAGTTGGCAACTGAGTACAAAACGGTCATTGCGATGGTGCACATTTACTGTCGAGATCATCACGGTTGTAAACAGCTATGTGATGAGTGTAGTGAGCTGTTGGAATATGCAGAGACACGTTTAGACCGGTGTCCTTATGGTCAAGCGAAGCCGACATGTAATAAGTGTCCAATCCATTGTTACAAGCCAGAGCCTAAAGAGCAGATGAGGCTTGTAATGCGTTATGCAGGCCCAAGAATGTTGCTTAAACACCCTATACTGGCAATTCGCCATCTAATTCATGAGAAACGTGCCGTTCCTGTTAAACCGGAGTCACACGCTTCTAATCGTCACATACGCATGAAAGCTTCCAAATAGCTGGAAGGCCTTAGGCGATTTCTTTTGGCTGTTACGCTTCACTCGGCGTTTGTGTAGTGATGGTTAAGTTGTTTATCCAAAGCCGAGTCAAATAGCGATGTGAGCACATAAGTAGTTTTACGACTTCTTCTACGAGCATCAATGCGTAAATATATTTGAAGTCCCAACCTGCGATAAATGCTCCGTAAGCACACAAGGGTATTCCAATCATCCACATCGCGATGAAGTCCATACGCAGGCAGTATGGGTTATCGCCACCAGAACGTAATACACCGTTGATGATCACCATGTTAAGCATCCGTATTGAGATCGCGCAGCACATAATAATGATTGCTGGTGCTGCAAGCGCATAGAGGTTTGGCTCGGTAAGGTTTAGCCAATGCAGAACATGTTCTCGGTTGAAGTAAAGCAACAATCCAACGGTTAGGCCGAAACCAAGAACCGCCTTGATGAAAATTTTTGCCATCTGCATCGCTTCATCAAATTCATCGCGTCCAAGTGATTGCCCAATCAGTACCGAACACGCCACTGAAATTCCAAAAAATACTGAATAACAGAGCGATTCAAAGGGAGCTAGCATCGAGAAAACGGCAAGTTCAGTAGTGCCCATATGACCAAAGATTATTTGGTAGGCCATTGTTCCTACTGCCCAAAGTACTGCGTTCATCGTGAGTGGTAGCGCAAGACGACGGTATGCGAGCCAAAGGGAAGGTCTGTCTAAAGAGCTTTCACTTGTTAATAGCCAGTGATTGCGCACTCTCATGTAGCCATACATCAGCAATACTTGGATGAAACGAGACAACGTCGTCGCCAAAGCTGCACCCGCCACACCCATTGCTGGGATACCAAGTCCACCTTTAATTAGCAGGAAGTTAAGCGCGATATTCAGGGCGATGGTTATGGCACCAAGTAATAACGGTGTGACAGTGTCACCCGAAGAGCGCATGCTTGCTTCAACCACAATGACTAAGTGGGTCAGAAGTAATACTGGAAACCCATACCAAAGGTAAGTGGTACCGAGCTCAATAACGGTGTGATCTGAGGTTTGTAGCGTCATCAAAAGGCCCGAACCTAATGTGATCACTAAAGTGACGGGTAGTAACACTTTTAAGCCGAACTTAAGCGCTAGGGTAGTTACCGTTTTGGCGCTTTTGGGATCCCGCTTTCCCCAATATTGAGCGACAAGGGTGCCGTTAGCCGCCGCCAATCCAGCCATTATCATGATGGCAACAAAATGCCATTTTGACGCAATTCCCACAGCAGCGGTTGCTTCCATCCCAAAATCGCTTACCATCAGAACATCCGCGAGTGCGAGGATAGCCACCAACGCACTTTGTAAAGCGACAGGTAAACCAAGCTTAATGATCTTAGATAGAATATGCTCTGAGCTTACTTTTTTAGATAAATTCGATCTTGGTTTGACGGCCATATCTGCTCCTTGGTTGGCCGTAAAATATAGTGTCTCAATGAGAGGTTGAACATGTTAGAAAAACAACAAAACCTGTGCAAATCCGTCATTGAAGAGTTTTCTCCCAAAAGTCAGTGGGTAGATGAAGTTTACCTAGCTGAGACGTGCAAAGAACGATTTTTGACGACGAATGATATTCCAGAGCTAGAAAACCAGGGGATCTTTATGGCTGGAATGGCGGAGCTGCGAGATGAGTATTACGTAGAACGTCTTGGTGTATCAGTTCATACGTTACTTTTTACGCTAGAAGGTGGTGGAATACTTATAACCTCAGACAATGTTCAATTCATTGAACCGTACAGCTTGGTTGTATTACCTGCGGAGACACCATTCCGATTTGAACTGAACCCAGAAAATACGTTTTGGAAAATGGCGTGGGTCTTGCCTGTCGCCACTGAGAAATGGGCCTTTATTGATGAGTTAGGGCAATGCATAGTGCCGTTCGGTGAGAATGAACGGCTTTGGTCTTTAATGCATCTTATGCACATTGAGATAGGCGGCAGAGCGAGCTTTCGAAACCTATTGGTCAGTGAAATGATTCGTCTTATTAGTGGCTTTGAGCCTAAATCGACCAGTTCGCCAGCGCGTGTTCAGGCGCTATTTAACGATATTGAAAGCCAGCTTCACTTGCCATGGACCGTACAAGGCATGGCAGAAAAAGTATTCATGAGTGAAGAGCAGCTAAACCGAATCTCAAAAAGTTTGTTTGGCTTGTCGCCCCGTAGCAAGCTGATTCAACTGAGAATGGAAAAAGCGCTGAGCTTGCTCAATCAACAAGAGTGGTCTGTTTCAATGATTTCGCAGCGATTAGGCTATAAAGATCCGTACAACTTTTCACATCGCTTTAAAAAGCACTTTGGCCAATCCCCAAGCCAATACAGAAAGTCTGTGCTTCGCTCGTTGAATCAAGATACTCAAAGTTAGCCAAGGATATAACGTTGGTTATTGGCTTGGTAGGTCGTTGTCTAAATGGCTTATTCTCTGACTTAACGCTGGTATATCAAGTATGTGGATACTGCCACGTTCAAGGCTGAGCTCTTTCTGGGCTTCTAGCTCTTTGAGTACCTCATTTAGTCTTGGACGAGATATCCCTGTGATTTGACTGAGCTGTTTTTGTGAAATGTCTATTTTTACCAAGCTGCCTTGAACTGAAGGGAGGCGCTTAGCGATTTGAAGCAACGAAAATACAATACGAGACTCACGATCATACAGAGAGCAAAGCTGGCTCTTAAGCCAATCTTGCTGAACTTCTAACACGCTAAAATAGAGCCACTTATAAACTTCGTTGTTCGAAAGCGCTAGCTTATCAATTTTGTCTTTTGGGAAATAAATAAAGCTGACTGGTAAAAGCTCGTCGACAGTGGCATTAAAAGACATGCTAGCAGACATGATACTGCCGCCAAACCAAGTGCCAGATCCAAGCAAACTGGCGTTCATCGAGTTGGTGTTTTCAGCTGAAAAACTGACCGACATGATCCCTTTGGTTATATAAAACACCCCACCTTGGGTGACACGCGCGGACAAAGCTCTATCGGGGATACCGTGAAATTCAATGGCGCACTCTAAAAGTTTCTGCTTAAGAAAATCAGAAAGCTCACACGGCCATTGGATATTAAAGGAATGGGTTTTCACAAGTGCTCTCGGCTACACAGAAGACGAGTAAGTGTAGCGCGAGAATTCATTTACATACAATACGATAATATTTAACTGATGCTCTATTATGCAGTTAATGGTTCACTTAATTCACAGTTTGGCATTTTAGTGAAATGCTTAATGCAAAGTACGGTGAAGTCATTACTACATTTGGGTTTCGCTAAATAATATCCCTGTAAAACGTCACACCCCATTTTGGCAAGTTGACAGGCTTGCGCACGCGTTTCTACACCTTCCGCCACCACATTTAAATCAAGGCTCTTTCCTAGCGCAATAACGCAGCGAATCGCAGCAAGGTGTTTATTGTTTTGCATCATTTGGCTAACGAAAAACTGATCTATTTTTAGCTCAGAAAATGGGCTAGAGATCAGTTGGCTCAATGATGAGTGCCCAGTCCCGAAGTCATCAATAGAAATAGAGACACCGCGCATGCGTAAACGGCTGGTATTTTCTAGTGAGCGAGCAAGATCCGTTGCCAGTTCTGTTTCGGTCACTTCCAAGATGAGTTTGGTTGGAGGAAAACGTACCTCGTCAATAATTTGTAGGACTCGGTCGGCAAAGTCGGGTTTAACGATATCGGATGGCGTTACATTCACAGACACAGTCAACGGCCAGCCTTGATTGTGCCACATCGCTGCGGTTTCTACGGATTTTCTCAGCATTTGGAAAGTTAATTGGTAACTCAGCCCCATAGAAAGCAGTTTCTCTAAAAAGTGGTTAGGAGCAAGCGTACCAAGAGTTGGGTGGTTCCAACGAATGAGAGCTTCCGCACCCACCAAATGTCCATTCTTCGCGTCAAAGTGAGCCTGAAAATATGGCTCGAATTCATCGTGCGATAAAGCGTGTCGAATCTCTTTTTCTTGGATTTGTGAGTTTGGCTTGCAGCGCTTTTTCGAAGCAAGCCTATCTTGAACGAGTGTTTCTAAAAGCTCAGATACATGTTCACGCCTTAGGGGCTTGATGAGGTTGGTGACTTTTTCTAAACCATAAGACTTAGACATTTCGACGACTGCGTTTTGCACATCGATAGGTGCGCTACTGGTAAAGACTAATGTTGGTTGGATCTCTTTGGATGCCAGTATTCGTGCAAACTCAACGCCATCCATTTCCGGCATGTATAAGTCGCAAAAAATCACATCCGGGCGCTGTTTTGCGACGGCTTCAAGGCCATGTTTACCATTCGTAGCGGTAATGATCTTGGCATTACATACAGAGGAGAGCATTGAATTGAGAACTTTACATTGAAATACATCGTCCTCGATGATCAAGATGTTACAAATGTCCATATTACGGATACGCCTCCACAGGAGCAGCCAGCTCCGCGTAATCAAGTTGCTGCGCTAACAATCGGCTTTGCGCTATAAACTCTTTGCTCTGAATGAATGGACTATCGTGCAATTGATCTTTGCAACGAATCGCTAAATGAAGCACGTCCCGTTTACTCCAATTGTGTGGCCAGGCTCTGGTCAGTACCCCGAGCAGCAATTTTGGAATGTCCATATCTGTATATTGGGTATCCATTGCGCGCGCGAGCAGAGATGAAGCTTTTTCAAAGTTCTTCTGTTCAATCAGTTGAAGAGCATCTTGCTTGAGTTTCGCTGAGCTTTCACGCATACGTTGAACTTTGTTACGCCACTGAGAAAGGTAGGCGAGTAACGCTTTATCTTCAGTGGTGAACGGTTCCTTTTTTAGTTCAATATTGATGAGTTCGGTAAGCTTTTGGTATTCATCATGCTTGCCGAGTAGCAAATATACCCGTGATAGTTCGACGTTTTCTAATAATGTAGGCTGGTAGTCTTCAATACGCTTGATGGATTCGTAGTAATCTGCCAATAACGCGCGGCCTTTCATCACATCGCTTTTCAAAATATTACCACGAGCAAAAATCAGCAGTTCAAGATGTTTGTACTGTTGTCTTGGGAATTTAGCGCGCCAGTTTTCCGCCCATTTACTTAGCGTTGAAAGGTAAGTGAGTCGTTTTTCTCGTGGTGAAAACTGTGCTTGATCTAATACTAGTTGAGCGCCGAGCTGGTACATTTCTAGCGATTCACGAAATGAGTGGCGCGATTCTAAAATCATGCTCTTGGTACTGGCAATAGCGTTTGGAAGATCGAACAGTGCCATGTTTAGAAAGACTTTTAATCGGTGGCGCTGAATCACTTTTGGAGAGATTGAAATGGAACGTTCAATTTCGTCTCGGGCTTGCTCGAAGCTAATTTGGGCGACGTGCAATTCTGCACTTAACGCGGCGGCAGCGGCGGCGTGAAATGGGTCTTTTTGCAAAGGCTTTAGTAGGAACAAACCTTGTTTATATTGACGTTGGTTAAGAGCAATTTGAGCTAAGTTTAGTGTAACTTTTCCGTTCTCACTGCTGCCTTGAAGGTTAATCAGAACGTTACGCGCCTCGTCCAATTGCCCTAGAGCCATCATAGACTCTGCCTTGATACGTTGGCTTAGTGCGATGATGTCTTCTTCTTTGTAAAAGGTTTCATCAATTAGGTTAATGGCTTCCTCATATTTACCTTTGGAGAAGGTCACTAGAAGATCCCCTAATATATGCTTCTTACGGATAAAGCCAGGAAGGCGATCTTTCAACGTTGTGTAGTTGAGGGGCTTTAATAGGTATCCGTCTGGGTTGAGTTCCATGAAACCACGAACCACTTCTGCGGTTGCATCACCTGTCACTATGATATTGGCGCAGTCAGCCGCCAATAATCCACGAGTTTGTAACTCATCAATTAACTGGAAACCATTGGCTTTTTCACCAAGGTTATAGTCGAAAAGAACTAAGCCATATTGATTGGTGCGGCAGCGTGAAATTGCCTCTGACGCATCTTGTGCAAAGTGAAGCATTTCTGGTTGGTAACCAAGCTTTTGGAGCATTCCTTTCGCTGCGGTTCTGTACATTGAGCTATCGTCAACGATGAGAACTGGGCGTGTACGGTCAATATGTTTAAAAGACATGGTATCAAATCGCTATAAATTGGAACTTGGTTATTATTTACAATTTATATACAGAAGTCTGTTCTCTAAAGAACAGAACTGAGCGAATTTAGCAATTATACTGGATGTAATTCTGAATGGCTGAGTTTATAAACGAAAAATGGCGAACAACATCTTTTATAGGGCGTTTTGTGTACTGATCCTAGTGTCTTCAATGGTGACTGCTTTTGTTTCTACAAGTGCAAATTCCGTTGATTTAGCAGAAATTAATGATGAGATCGCTAGTAAAGACGCAGTTGAGTCATTAACTCTTGTTGTCGGTATCCCTAAATCAGAGACGAGTATTGCCTATCACACTGAGCAATCAGACGTGATTAAGTTGCGGAAATTCTTGATTGATTATTGGACGGAATGGGGGGATCAACATGGCTATCAAGTTGAATTCAAATTAGAGCCGTATCAAAAACTTTATTCGGCTCTGACTAATGATCAAATCGATATACTTGCCGTTACTACCTATAACGAAAGCTTGACTAACTGGGTTCGTTACAGCTTGCCTTACATGGAAGCCAAAGGCGTACTAGTTAAACGTATTGGTGAAAAGGTAGAAGGAGGCGGTGTTGGTTTTGACCTACCTTCGTCAATCATTCCCGTTGAATATAACCCTAAAAATGGCGTTAAGATTCACACAAACGACACTATTAAAGTCCTCGATAAGGCTAGCTCTCTTAACTACATCTATTCATGGTCTGAAAAGAAGCTCAAATCTGGTTTAGAAGCTTATGGTTTAGACAGTGACTTCGCGGTAGAAGAGTCGGTTGTTTCTGGAATGTCGATACGAGCGATGACCAGAATCGAAGATCACTCTCTAATGCTTAAAGTCAATCAAGGCATTATTTCAACGCCTAAAGAACATATTTCAAATCTGTGGACACAAGTAAACAAAGCCGCGATATCGAGCTTTACCCCTCTCATTGGTACTTACTTAACGAACTTCACGGATCAGCAACAACGCATGCTGGTGGATAAACCCATTATGACGTACGCCTATATCGTCGATGGGGAGGAGCCATACTTCATCACTGAAGACTTCTTCATTGAAGGCTACATTATCGATGTCATGCGAAAGCTAAGTCAGAAGCTTGGCATCACGTTTGTTGCTAAGCCTTACTATTCATTTCAAGAAGCAATGGATGCGGTGAAGAATCGCGAAGTAGACATCTTTCCCGGCGTTTACAAAACCGAGCAGCGGCTCAATAGCCTCGATTTCACCTTAGATATTGATAGAACGTTATTGGCTATCGCGAGTGAAGAAAATTACTACGCGATTTCTCAACTTAAAGGCAAGCGCCTCGCCCTTGTACGCGGCCTGTATGAAAACGAACTGTTAGCAGAATTATTGCCCGTCAATCCGACCATCTATTTGGATACTGCAGAAGAGGCGATGCGTGCGGTAGCTGAAGGGCGAGCAGATGCGTATGTTGGTAAGTTATTGAATAGCGCTTATCTAGTAAATAAATACAAGTTGTTCACTTTAAACCTGCATAAAGCAGAAGACTTAGATATAGAGTTTTGGCCACGCCTAGCTTTACCAAATACCGAAGATCGTTGGGTCAATTTATTGAACCTTGGTATCCACAATTTAGGCGAGAGTTTTCAGCAAGACCTTCAAGTAAAGTGGAAGGAGCACATTGTATTCAGCCAAGAAGCGGAACGTGTTCAGGCGCTTTACCAAAAGATCGTCATCGCGAGTATCTTGCTACTTCTATTCTTGATGGTCTGCTTTTTATTTTACCGTCATCAACTAGCGAAACGTCAGGAAATTCAAGCGACCTTAGAGAAAGCGCTAAAAGACGCAGAGCGAGCTAAAAAAGAAGCGGAAGAAATGACGCTTGCCAAATCTGACTTCCTTGCGCGTATGAGTCATGAAATTCGAACGCCTATGAATGGCGTCTTGGGCATGGCAGAGGCCTTGTCGTTTACTTCGTTAAACGCCGAGCAAGAAGATTTGCTCAATACACTGAATGGATCTGCGCGAAATTTAATGGCGCTGCTTAATGATGTACTCGATTTCTCTAAAATGGACGCAGGTAAACTGACGTTAGAGCAGGTGGGCTGTGAGTTAGATTCTTTGATGAGCAGTGTTGTTGGGAACTTCAAACACAAGGCCAATGCTAAATCTCTCGGCTTCGATAGCCGCATGGATGTTCAGTTGAAGAAGGGGTACTTGTGTGACTCGACTCGCTTAATGCAAGTATTGAATAACTTGATATCTAACTCGGTCAAATTTACGCAAAGTGGCTTCGTGGAACTGAGTGCTCAGTTGATCGCTGAAGGCTATAGGAAAGACGCTGATGGTACGTCGTTTGACCTGATAGGCTTTCAAGTACGTGATAGCGGTATTGGTATTGCTAAAGACAAGTTAGAAACCTTATTTGACCCATTTGTTCAGGCGGATGGTGACATTACTCGTCGCTTTGGCGGTACAGGTTTGGGCTTAAGTATCTGTAATGAAATTGTCACTGAGATGGGCGGTGAAATTCGTGTGTCTTCTGTGATTGGTCATGGCAGTTTATTCAGTATTACTTTACCGCTACCTGTTGATCAATCTGATCGTATTGTCACACAAGATCCAACGATGAGCGCTTTACCTACCGGCAACCAACTCAGTCAGTTAAAAGTTCTATTTGCGGAAGATAACGAAGTAAACCGCAAAGTAATCGGTGGTCAGCTTAAACGCTTGGGCGTTGATTTCGATACTGCTGAGAATGGTCGTGTAGCGTACGATAAGTACGTTAAGAACCCTGATTACGATGTGATTCTATCGGATTGCCATATGCCAGAAATGGATGGTTTTACGTTAGCGAAAAAGATCTGTTCCGAGTTTAAAGATTCGAAGCCCGTATTGATCGCTATTACTGCTGACGCATTAAGTGGTGCCGCTAAGCGTTGTATGGACGCAGGTTTTGACGACTATATTTCTAAACCATGTCCGTTAGATGTACTAGAAAACAAACTCATGCCTATTGCTAATAAGCAGGTTATAGCCGAATCAGACTTTAACGGTGATGATAACTCCCTGATGGATTGGTTGAATGCTAATAGCGCTACTGACGAGGATGTTCATTCTACGGATGCCGATATATCAGATTGGCTAGACAAAACAGAATTACAGTTAAAAACGGAGCAGGTCCCAGACGCATCGTTGGACTGGCTTGTTACACACGAAACTGGCGATATTCAGCAAGAATCATCCTTTGGTGGATTGGAAATTAGCACCCTCAAAGAGCCTGAGTTAAGCATTGAGCAACCTAAAGGTTCTGATTTGTCCGAGGCAGAGCTCTTTGAACGTGAAATGGCACAATTTGAATTAGCTATCGTTCAAGACGAGGCTAGTTCATCGCTAAAGGAAGTAGAGAATGAACTAGACGCTCTCTTCTTAGACGAAAGCTCGAACTTGAACCCTAAGCATGACGTCAACATAGAACTTGATCCATTGCCAAATATAGAAGGTTTCGAATTTGAGCCTGAACTACTGGACACAAACGGAGCACTTGCCTTACCAGAAATTGTCGCGTTTGATCCGTCTCATGTACTCGCAATGAGTGGCGATGATCAAGATATCGCGCTTGATATACTGGATACGTTTATTAATAACTATCTGATAGATATAGAAGAGTTGGAGTCAGTTGGAGCGATTCAAGACGCAGCTTTGATTAAAGACACTGCGCACCGAATTAAAGGTAGTGCCCTTTATTTGGGGAACGACCCGATTGCGTCGGTAGCTAAGCAGCTTGAAAAAGAAGCTGCAGTTTCTAACTTAGATAACAGTACGCCACGTATTGAATTCATCGTCAAAGCTCTGGCGATCCTCGGTGATGAAATTCAGGTTTATTGCGAGAGGCTGAAAGTCTCGTGAAACCATTAACATCAATACGGCAGTCACTGAAAACATCTGTTGTACTTACCTGTGCAATTTCTGTGTTGCTTACGGTTTCGACTGTTTGGCTGGCGGTCTCTATAGAGCGCAATCAATGGCGTGGCGAGCAAATCGAAGAATACAAACAGTTAGCTGTGATTCAAATAGGAAATGAATTTTCTGATCTCACTCGCGCGAGTCGAAATTTAGCCGAGAACCCAGACCTCTATATCGCGACAAATGAAAACAACCAACAGAAGATCAAAGTACTGGTCGAGAAAAGTCTTCTTCAGAGTAACGGCGTAGATATTTGTATTACTCAAGATTTAAGTGGCCGTATCATTTATTCAGAGAGTCATTCAGATCAACGATACTTGGGGGACTTGAGAAAGTTGCACGAACCTTTCGATCAGAAAGCTTTTCCTCTTATTGAGAGGACGGGCATCGACTTTGTCGATGGTCGTATATTTATGTTCTCGAGCGTGGTGATTGGTGCAAATGAGAACAGGCCAATTGGGTTGCTCACTTTATTTCGTGAAGTCGATACACCGATATTGTCGCGAATCAGCAAGCAACTAGGTAAAGAGTTTAACTTTCACTATACCTCGGCGGGCATGCGTCTTACGCAAATAAGCTACAACCAAGATTACAATGTAGATTTGTATAGAGTGACGGACAAAAATAATGGCTATGAAGCTGAATACCAAGTGACGATGGCTGATGGCAGAGTACAACCGGCTAATTTCCTGATCCGATTTTATGACTCTAAATACACTTGGTTTGACCCTTACCGATTAGCATTAAGCGCTGCGTTTCTGATTGTTCTCATTTCTGCAGTGATTTGGGTTCGCTTCGGAGTTCGAGTCGTAAAGCCTGTCAAAGCACTTACAGAGTTAATGACAAATGATAAGACAAACGCTGTGCAGAAAATCGATGATGCTCATTTGCCGCAAGAGTTGGAGCAAATCTATTCCAAGTTCCAGAAAGTTTATGTAAATATGTCGCAACAAAACCAGTTTAGCCAAGTGCTGGTGGATGCTATCGGCGATATCATCATAACGGTTAACCTCGACGGCGTTATTTGTTACGCAAACCCAGCAGCGCGACAGTGGTTCGGAGTATGCGAAACTTTGCTCATCGGCCAACCTTTGGAGTTATTTACTTCAAATATTTTGTCAGACACACCGGATGTCGCGACATGGTTGTACCGAAGTAATGTAACGAAAGAGAGGGTGAGTACGAATTGTCACCTAGTGAGTTTGATTTGTAAGCAGTATATTTATCCTGCCGATGTAATCGTACAGCCAATAGAGGTGATGAAAAGTAATCGAGATATCTCTTCAAGTGTGGTGGTGATAAGGATTAAAGGGCGAATACCGATCTCAGAACATGAATCACTAAGCTGAATAACATCAAAAGGAGAGCTTTGCTCTCCTTTATTTTTTGTAAATTATTCGCCTGCAACTTGTAGGTGTGAACGCTTCAGGCTGGCAATTAACATGTAGATCGTTGTTGCTAACAGTGACGCAAATAAGTAAGTCAGCAGCCCAGAGCGAGTGCCCATAAAACTATTTGCAATCACAGGGCCAACAACAGAGCCGACGCTGTAACAAAACAGCATGACTTGTGTCACCGATACTAGGTAGAGCGTATCGACTTTATTGCAGCCTAAATTGATCGCAATTGGGTACAGTGCGAATGTCGCCATGCCTAACAAAAACAGACATACCGCTAGAACTTGTAAGCTATTAACTAAGGTCACAACGCCAATTGCCGCGACACCTAATATGCAAAAAAATGCCATTAATAGTGTGTGACCAATATACTTTGATAACCAAGTGACAACGGGTTGCACTAACATTCCTCCCAGTACCACTAACGCCATAAGACCACCTACGTCTTCTGCTTTTACTTGGCGGTTCACAAGCTCGACAGGCATTAACCCATACATAGCACCTAGCGTTAGCCCAGAAACAATGCAGCCAATTAAAGCACTGTGGTTTAGCTTTGAAATCTGTTTAAACGACAATGATTCAGAATGTTGCAACTGAGGTGACTGAGCATTGCCAAAGATCAATACGAGCAAAGCGCCGAACAACAAAGTGAACATTGCGATAAATGGGACACCTCCAACAATACCGAGGTAACCAATCCCTAGTTGCCCAAACGCAGTACCACCATAAAGTGAACACATGTAAATGCCTAAACGCTTTGCACGTTGTGATTCATCACCGCAAAGCAACCATGACTCAACGATGACAAAAATTCCGGCTACAGAAACGCCTGCAATAAAACGTGCGAGTAACCACACTTCTTTGAGCGGCAGTACTGGCAGGATCAAAATCGATGCAATGAACACGCTTAAACAAATACAGAAAGCCTGCTTGTGACCGTAATAAGAAACAAATCGCTCAATCACTATTGTTCCCATCAGTAGGCCTGCATAGAACGCACTCGCTAACCAACTCGCAAGCGCACTATCTAAGCCGTAGCCAGGCAGCATGAGCGGGATTGAGCTCATTAAGTAGCCTGATGCGATGGCATACAATGATAGGGCAATAACAGGAACTGCTATGCGGGTGTTCGGTAGAGTGTTTTCCAATGTCGTAAGCTCCAAATACAGAGTGGAATGAAGTAATTGGCGCGACTATGGATTAAATATGCGAAAGGGTAAAACGAGAAATATTGCTCGTGACGACAAAAGAAAGTTGTCGTCACGAATCGAATTTAGAGCGGCTTTTAAAGCGGAACAAATTCAAAAGTTGGAGATGGGTTACTTGGTGATTGCTTGGTTAAGCCATTGATCAAATTGAGATTTAGGTAGCGCACCGTTGATGGTATCGACACGCTGACCATTTTTGAACACCATGATGGTTGGAATACTGCGAATTTGGAATTGCGCGGCGAGTTGCTGTTGAGCCTCGGTATCAATTTTCACAAAGCGAACATCACCAGCGCGTTCTTTTGCTACGTCACTGAAAACCGGTGCAAAACCGACGCATGGGTTACACCATGTTGCCCAAAAATCGACAACAACAGGCTGATCACTGTTCATCAATTCTTGGAAGTTTAGGGAAGTACCTTCGATAGGAGCACCATCGAGAAGCGCGCTTTTGCACTTGCCACATGTTGGGCTTTCAGAAATACGATCAGAAGGAACACGATTAACGCCATTACAAGATGGGCAACGAGTGTTGAATGTTGACATAACTTTCTCTTTTTATTGTCACTCTTAGGCTGTCACGATTTACGTGAGTGGCCCTGAGCGCTTATACTGTTTGAAATGTACCTTAAGATACGCAAATAAAAACAAACAATAAATAGGTTAATGATGACAAATTTTTACGCCGAAATTACTGGCTGGGGAAAGTGCCTACCACCAGCAACGCTCTCTAATGATGATTTAAGTACTTTCATTGAAACTTCAGACGAGTGGATTAAGACTCGCACCGGTATCGAAAATCGCAGAATTAGCCACGTAAACACCTCTGATTTAGCTACTGTAGCGGCGAAGCAAGCGATGGCTTGTGCAGGCGTGACTGCAGAAGATATCGACTTAATTATTATTGCTAGCTGCTCAGCAGATTCATTACTGCCGAATATTGCATCGAAAGTGCAACGTGAACTTGGTATTCAAGGAGCGGCAGCATTTGATTTAAACGCGGCATGTACAGGTTTTGTTTACGGCCTGGAAACTGCGACTCGTTTAATTCAAGCTGGCAATTACCGTAATGCGATCATTGTTGGTGCTGAGCGTCTGTCTTTTTATATTGATTGGACTAAGCGCGACACTGCTGTTTTGTTCGGCGATGGCGCGGGTGCCGTAGTGGTAAGCCGTACTGAAAAACAGTTAGGTTTACAAAAAGCTCAGATCGGCTGTGATGCAGAAGGCCGCGATATCCTAGCGATTCCAAAGTTTGGTACGTCGATGGACCGATTTGCTGCTGATAATGGGCATTGGGATTTTAACTTTGTTGGTAAAGAAATATTCAAGCGTGCTGTGAAAGGTATGGGCGCCGCTGCGCACTCTGTACTAAGCCGCACGGGCCTGTCGACAGATGATATCGACGTTGTAATTCCACACCAGGCAAATATCCGCATTATCCAGACTTTATGTGATATGGCAGGCATTGAGCGTGAGAAAGCCTTTGTAAATATTCAACAATACGGTAATACATCTGCTGCGACCGTTCCAATTGCTTTATGTGAAGCGGTAGAGCAAGGCTTTATCAAACCAAATAGCAACATTCTAACTGCTGCTTTTGGCGCTGGCCTCACATGGGGTGCAGGTCACATCAAGTGGGGTGACCGCGTAACGCCGTTGGGTGCGTCTGATGCCGTTCTCCCTGAAACTGATAAGACAGCATTGGAGCTTTTAGCTAACGCGATAGAGCACTGCAAGAATAACCCTAATAACGTGTAAAAGGATTAAAAAGTAGCGGTTAACTTCGCTACTTTTCGGAGTGTCTAATGAAGAAATTTGTAATATCAATGCTGGCTGGTTTAAGCCTAACGGCCAATGCTGCTGTCGAGTTAAAAGCACCAGAGCAGTCTGAATTGAAAGAAATCACTGCATCGCTTAAGAAACAAATGACAGAGGCGTTCAACTTGCCTTCTGACGGGATCTCTATTAACGGTTTGGTTCAGCTTAGCGACTCTGATAACTACATGTTCAAATTGAGTGATGGTAATGGTAGTTACACCATGACTTACATGAAAGATATTGAGTCATTACTAATTCACCAAAACGGCAGCATTCTAGACTTAAAATCAGGTTCTTATATTACTCAAGATTTTGATGCTTTGTTCGCAGCTCCGTTGCTAGCATCGATTGATGAAAAAGACGTAATTTCATACGACGTAAAAGATGCAAAGAACGCAGATACCGTGATTGTTTTCTCTGACCCAACTTGTGGCTACTGCCGAAAGTTACATGGGGAAATGGATCAATACCAAGAGCAAATGATAAATATCCATTATTTGCCGTTCCCACGTTCAGGTACTCAAGGTCCTGGCTATGAGATGCTGGTTAACACGTATTGTGCCGAAGACAGAAAGGCCGCACTGCATCAGACAAAAGTATCGAACTCGACGCCTGAAAGAAAAGCAGGATTAAGCGCTGATGAGTTACAAGCGTGTGAAGCAACGGTTGCCAAATACTACGAGCTTGGCAAAACGTTAGGCGTGACGGGCACTCCGGCAATCTTTACAATGGACGGCCATCAAGTTGGCGGTTATGTTCCAGCAGCTCAACTGAAACAACGTTTGTAAGTGATATATTGATTGTTCTAATCTCAGAGCAATCGAAAGAATGAAAAGGGGACTGGAATGATTCAGTCCCTTTCTTTTTGGAATAACGGAAAAAATTAGTGAAAAAAGTATTAGCGATCGGTTACGTGTGGCCAGAACCAAATTCATCAGCGGCGGGTAGCCATATGATGTCTATTCTTAGATTGTTTAAGAATCAAGGGTGGGCTGTTGAGTTTGCAACGCCAGCTCAAGAAACGGAACATATGACCGATCTCGGTAGTGAAGGTATTTCTAGTAAAAACATTCAGTTAAATTGCGATAGTTTTGATGAGTACATTTCAGAATTACAGCCAGATATTGTCATGTTCGATCGTTTTATGATGGAAGAACAATTTGGTTGGCGAGTTGAAAAATGTTGTCCTAATGCGCTAAAAATACTCGATACCGAAGATTTACAGTGTCTGCGTAATGCGAGGCATCAAGCTGTTAAAGCGGATCGTGAAATGACCAAACAAGATCTATTCGGTGATTTAGCAAAGCGAGAGATCGCAGCTATCTTACGTTGCGATCTTTCGTTGATCATTTCCAGTTTTGAAATGGACTTGTTGGTGAATGAGTTTAAAGTCGACGCGTCTTTGATTCATCACCTTCCGTTTATGGTGGATTTGGATACGTTAACTGATTCAACGTTAGGGTTTGAAGAGCGTCAGCACTTCATGACGATCGGTAACTTCCGTCATGCACCTAACTGGGACGCTGTATTACAACTTCAACAAATATGGCCAAAGATTCGTAAGCAACTTCCAGATGCCGAGCTTCATATCTATGGTTCTTATCCGCCACCAAAAGCGACAGCACTGCATAATCCTAAAACAGGCTTCCATGTTAAAGGTTGGGCAAAGGATGCGCAGGAAGTCGTCGAGCAAGCACGTATTTGTATCGCGCCACTTCGTTTTGGCGCTGGTATCAAGGGCAAGCTGCTCGATGCAATGAAAGTACAAACCCCAAGTATTACGAGCTCAATTGGCGCTGAGGGTATGCTTCCTAGTGACGAAGACGTTTGGCCGGGCGCAGTAGAAGACGAGTTAGATACTTTTGTTCAAGCCGCAGTAGATTTGTATCAAGACCAAGAGAAATGGAGCCAAGCACAGAGCGGCTGCCATGGCCTGTTAAAGCAACGTTATAACGCTGAAGAGTTAGGTCGGGTGCTAATAGAAAGAATTTCGGTAATGGAATCGAACTTAGCGGAGCACAGGCTGCTTAACTTTACTGGTTCAATGTTGAAACACCATACGATGACGAGCACCAAGTACATGTCACAGTGGATTGCCGAGAAAAACAAGCATAGTTAAATCATGACTTGTTAAGATGCTGCATGATTGAAAGGCCTACCATTAATGGTAGGCCTTTTTGCGATCAACGTAGTTTAGGACCAGGCACAGTTAGGCTTGCGCGAACTTATAGGTACGATAACCACCAATCAAATTACGAGCTTTAAAACCGGAATTGACTAGCTGTCGATATGCCACGTTACCGCGTAACCCAACTTGACAGTAAATCACGATTTCTTTGTCTTTTGGTAGCTCATCCATTCTATTTCGCAACTGATCTACGGGAATGTTGATAGCTCCCGGTAAATAACCGACATTCGTTAATTCACTAGGGTTGCGTACATCCAACAGCAGTTGATTGTCGTTTAGATTATCAATTTCGTCATAGTGGATAGGCGTTGCGTCACCTTTCATAATGTTCGTGGCAACAAAGGCGGCTTGGTTGATCACATCTTTAGCGCTGCCGTAAGGTGGTGCATAAGTCAGTTCCAAGTGCTGCAGTTGTTCTACTGTCATACCAGCGCGCTGGGCAACGGCCATGACATCAATACGTTTGTCTACGCCATCTTTGCCAACCGCTTGAGCGCCGAGAATCTTACCGTTTTCAGGATCGAATAACATTTTGAGTGAAACGATTTCTGCGCCAGGATAGTAGCTCGCGTGGCTCGCGGTATGGACGTAAACTTTTTCATAATTGGTGGCATTACGCTTAAGCTGCTTTTCGTTTTGACCTGTCGACGCAACGGCGAGGTCAAATACCTTACAAATAGCCGTTGCTTGTGTACCTTGATAGGTTTCTTGACGTCCTAGCATGTTGTCTGCGGCCATACGACCTTGACGATTGGCAGGCCCGGCCAACGGTACTAATGAATTTTCACCGGTAACGAAATCTTGGTCTTCAATTGCATCACCGACCGCGTAAATAAATGGATCACTAGTCTGCATTGAAGGGGTAGCCTTGATCCCGCCAAGATCGCCGATCTCTAAGCCTACATCTACCGCTAATCTTGTTTCGGGTTTAACACCAATGGCCATGATCAATATTTCAGTCTCAAGGGTATTGCCATTGTTCAGAGTTAGGCACAGGTTACGTTCATCAGGATTATATTGAATAGCTTCAAGTGCCGCGCCTAGTTGTAGATCAATCCCTTTGCTGCGGATTTCACTGTGTACAAATCCAGCCATCTCTCTATCAACGGACGTCATGACTTGATTACCCATTTCAATAAGAGAAGTGTCTATCCCTAACTGATGGAATGCTTCGACCATTTCTAATCCGATAAACCCGCCACCCACAACGGTTGCGTGCTTTGGCTTATTGTTTTGTAGGGTCGCTAAGATTTTATCCATATCTGGGATATTTCTTAATGAGTGTGTTAATGGATTGTCTATACCGCTAATGGGTGGGACTACTGGGCCTGCGCCTGGGCTGAGTAACAGAAAATCGTAATTTTCAGTGTAAGAGTTTCCGTCAGATAGGTTCTTTACGACCACTTTCTTGTTAGTGCGGTCAATTTGGATGACTTCATTCATTACACGAACGTCAACATTAAAGCGCGCTAGAAAACTATCGGGAGTTTGGAGAAGAAGTTTACTTCTTTCTTTGATGTTGCCGCTGATGTGATACGGGAGACCGCAGTTAGCGAATGACACAAATGGACCACGCTCAAACATGATAATTTCGGCTTCTTCGCTCAGTCGACGTGCACGTGCTGCAGCCGATGCGCCACCAGCAACGCCGCCAACAATCAATATTTTAGTCATGTATTTCTCCAGCTATTAATCAGTAGTCTTTTATAAGAGTTGAGCCATACTAGAATCTTTAATTAGAAAAGTCTAATGTTAACCTATCTAATTTCATAGTTGCTAAATTAGCATTGACTTATTTATATTTATTAGTAAGCTCTAAATTAAAGATTGAAGTGATAAGGTAAGGCTCATGACGCAGCAAGAAATTAGCATTGATGAAATGCAAGGGGCAGTTAGTGAGGCGGCTGAACTTTTAAAAATAATGTCTCATCAAGAGCGACTACTGGTGTTATGCCAATTAACTCAAGGTGAAGTCGGCGTTGGTGAACTCCAAAAAGTATCGTCATTAACTCAATCAGCGTTTTCTCAGCATTTAACGGTACTCCGTAAACACGGAATTATTCGGGCGAGGAAAGAGTCGCAACAGGTTTTCTACTCTCTCGCAGATAAAAAAGCTGAAAGCCTGATTACTTGTTTGCATTCAATTTTTTGCTCAGATCGTAAAGAGAGGTGATGATGGAGTTTTCAGTTCCTTGGCATGCGCTATTCGGCGGGGCGTTATTGGGGTTATCAGCAGGAGTGTTGATGCTCTATTCAGGAAAAGTTGCCGGTATTAGCGGAGTGGTGAGTGGTATGTTATCTCCGCTTAAAGGTGACATGATGTGGCGTCTTACTTTTATTACTGGGATGGTATCTGCATTTATTTTTGTCAGGCCATTTGGTTTTTCTCTTCCACAAATTGAAAGCCCAAATATTTTGATTGTTATTCTGGCGGGTTTACTAGTTGGATTTGGTACTAGGCTAGGGAACGGCTGCACGAGTGGTCATGGCATCGTAGGTATGGGGCGATTATCAAAACGTTCAATTTACGCAACGGTGACCTTTATGTTCACAGCAATTGCTGTCGTCTGGTTAAAACGCCAGCTAGGGATTATGTAATGAAAACCATGAACTTGATAGGTATCGTAAGCAGCTTATTGTCAGGGATATTATTTGGTGCGGGTATGATTATCTCTGGTATGGCTGATCCACAGAATGTGATTGGATTTTTGGACATTACAGGTGATTGGAATCCGAGCTTAGCGTTTGTGATGGGGGGAGCGCTTGTGGTTTTTATACCTTTCTATCACTTTCTAATAAAGCCTCGCGCCAATGCCGTTAATGGAGAAACGATCGCGCAGCCTAAAACACAGACGGTAGATAAACGGTTGATCGTAGGTTCCGTGGTATTTGGCATCGGGTGGGGGATTGCTGGTATTTGCCCTGGTCCTGCAATATCAAGCCTTGGTTCTGGCTCTCATGTGATCGTGATGTTTACGTTAGCGATGTTAGTTGGAATGCTGGTAGCGAGAGGGGTAATAACCAAGTTAGATTCCGAACCTTCGGTATTGTACCAAGAGCAAAAGTCGTCCTAATTAGTACAATCTATATAAAGGGCCGCAAATCATGCCGCCCTTGTTATTCATATTCTCTAGGTTTAATCGTATTTACTGAGCCAATTGTCTACTAAAGAAAATTTACTTATTTATTTGCGTTGAAACAGGGCAATGGTCACTTAATTGGTAATTAAGGACATCATTCGATTCGAATACCTGCTGCTCTGTGCTTTGTGTCGTTAGGTCATCACTGACGATAATATGGTCGATGAGGTTACGAAATTGGTGTGTCTTGGTTGGATTCTTGCGTGAGCGAACTTTACATTGCGCTTTTGTATGTTGAGTGATTAATCTAGCATCCGCGTTGTTTGATAATTGCGTCCAAAACCAATCATTGGGATAGCCCATATTATGGTTAAAATCCCCTAAAATGACGTAGCTTTGAGACTGTCGCTCTCTATCCTGAATCCAAGATTGAAGGCTTTTGCCTTGTGATTTGAGAATGTTGCAATTACGGTTATTCCGATACGCCCCAGAACAGCCAGCTTTTAGGTGGACATTAAGAATATGTAGTTCGCTTTCCTGTCCGCGGTTCACCTTAATATAACTGGCGAACCTTAACTTGCTGGTAGCCCCTCCTGAGAGCTGCAAATCATCCATGTTCGTAAACGTCACGTGGTCGCGAATAGCGAACCCTGTAAATTGATTAATATCTTTGAACTGGTGCTTAGCGTTGTCTTTATCGGCGCGTTCAGACATAACAACGGTGTAGTCGTTACCTATGATCGTTTGGATCGCCTCAGCACTGTCGATTTCTTGAAACGCCAGTACGTCGCTATCTAACGATTGAAAATAGTGGCTAAGTTTTTCAAAGTCTTGTTCATTACGCTGACTCTGTTTGATGTTATGGTCTGGGGTGCTTGTGAGCCATTCAATGTTCCATGTAGAAATATTAAGCGGTTGAGCGAAACTAGAATGCGCGATCAATATAGAGAATATTGCACTGAATATTCGTGTAATAGGTTTGGTTTTCATTAACATAAACTCATAAGGTTATCTCTAGCCGTTATCGTATCAGCAGTCATAGAATTTCAAGCAAAAAATACGTCATAAATACAATTTTCATTGTTTCTTTTTTGAATGGGAGCTTGTGCAAACAGATCGATTTGATCTTGTTCTACAGCCAATTTTTATTGATCTATATCAATACGTCTCTTTAGTGCTTTTCGTTAAATACGCCACAACATCTTGTGTTATTTGAATTATAAATCGCTCTATATAGTGTGTTTGTGGATAAGTCTGTGAATACGCTTAGGGTAAGGAGAAGTGGTGAAACCAATCGTAATCAAACGTGATGGCTCAAGAGCTCCGTTTAGCAGAGATCGCATTCAAGCCGCAGTGGAAGCAGCATCGGAACAAGCAGGTAAAGAAATCGCAATTTATGCACTAAATGTGGCATTAGCTGTTGAGTTAAAACTGAAAGAATACGAAGAAGTTCATATCTCTGAAATTCAGACCATGGTTGAGAATGAATTGATGCAAGGGCCATACAAGTCGCTTGCTCGTTCTTACATCGAATACCGTCATGACCGCGACATCGCTCGCGAGAAGCAGAGTGCACTTACGCGTGAAATTGAAGGGCTAATTGAAGAAAGTAATGTAGACCTGATCAATGAAAACGCGAACAAGGACGGTAAGGTAATTCCAACACAGCGCGATTTGCTTGCTGGTATTGTGGCTAAACATTATGCAAAAACTCACATTTTGCCACGTGATATTGTCAAAGCGCATGAAGACGGTGATATTCACTACCACGACTTGGACTACGCACCATTTTTTCCAATGTTTAACTGCATGCTTATCGACCTTAAAGGTATGTTAACGCACGGCTTTAAAATGGGTAACGCTGAAATCGACACTCCGAAGTCGATCTCGACCGCAACAGCAGTTACTGCACAAATTATTGCTCAGGTTGCAAGCCACATTTATGGCGGCACTACCATCAATCGTATAGATGAAGTTCTAGAACCCTACGTTTTGGCGAGTTATGAAAAGCACCTTCAATTAGCTAAAGATTGGGATATTCACAACCCAGAAGCATTCGCGAAATCTCGAACCGAGAAAGAGTGTTATGACGCGTTTCAATCACTAGAGTACGAAGTTAATACGTTACACACTGCTAACGGTCAAACGCCATTTGTAACCTTTGGTTTTGGGCTAGGTACGAGTTGGGGAAGCAAGCTGATCCAGCAATCAATTCTTAAAAATCGTATTGCTGGGCTAGGTAAGAATCGCAAGACTGCGGTATTCCCTAAACTAGTATTCGCGATTCAAGACGGCCTTAATCACAAACAAGACGATCCAAACTACGATATTAAACAATTAGCTCTTGAGTGTGCATCTAAGCGTATGTATCCAGATATTCTTAACTACGACAAAGTTGTAGAAGTGACAGGGTCATTCAAAACTCCAATGGGCTGCCGTAGCTTCTTGAATACATATGAAGAAAATGGTGAGTTAATCCATGAAGGTCGTAACAACTTAGGTGTTGTGAGCTTAAACTTACCCCGTATTGCTATTAAAGCGAATGGCGATATGGCGGAATTCTATGAACTATTAGACGATAAACTGAAGTTGGCTCGTCGAGCGTTAGAAACACGTATTTCACGTTTAGAAAATGTAAAAGCACGCGTGGCACCAATCTTATATATGGAAGGGGCATGCGGTGTTCGTTTAAAAGCTGACGATTCTATTGCCGATATTTTCAAAAATGGTCGCGCGTCTATTTCACTTGGCTATATCGGTATCCATGAAGCAATGACAGCACTGTTTGGCTGTGATCCGCACTTGTACGACGATAGCGAAATGCGCACCAAAGCGTTGGAGCTCGTCGAACATATGAAAAAGACGGTTCAAGAATGGAGAGAAGAAACGGGCTATGCGTTTAGCTTATATGGGACACCGAGTGAAAACCTATGTAGTCGTTTCTGTCGTATTGATACGAAAGAGTTTGGCGTGATCGAAGGTGTGACTGATCGCGGGTACTACACCAACAGTTTCCACCTAGATGTACAAAAGAAAGTAAACCCATACGATAAGATCGATTTCGAAATGCCATACCCAGAAATTTCGAGTGGTGGTTTCATTTGTTATGGCGAATTTCCGAATATGCAGAACAATATTGAAGCGTTGGAAAATGTGTGGGACTACAGCTACACGCGTGTACCTTATTACGGCACGAACACACCGATTGATGAATGCTATGAATGTGGTTACAACGGTGAGTTTGATTGTACAAGCAAAGGTTTTACTTGCCCTAAATGTGGCAACCATGACTCTACCAAAGTATCTGTGACGCGACGTGTCTGCGGTTACCTAGGAAGCCCTGATGCAAGACCGTTTAACTTTGGTAAGCAAGAAGAAGTTAAGCGCCGCGTTAAGCATTTGTAACTCGGATTCGGATCTTTATGAATTATCACCAATATCATCCGATTGACGTAGTTAACGGGCCAGGAACGAGGTGTACGCTGTTTGTTTCTGGCTGCGTTCACCAGTGTCGTGGTTGTTACAATCAGTCGACTCAGCGGTTGGACTCAGGCCATTTATTCACTAAGGAACTTCAAGACCACATCGTTGCAGATTTAAATGATACGCGTATTAAGCGTAGAGGCTTGTCACTTTCAGGGGGCGATCCGCTTCATCCTGCGAATGTGAGCGAAGTCTTGGCTCTAGTAAAACGTGTTCGGAATGAATGCCCGAATAAAGACATTTGGGTGTGGACTGGCTATACACTGAGTGAACTTACTGCAGAACAGCGTGAAGTAGTCGAGCTGGTGGATACGCTTATTGATGGAAAGTTTGTACAAGATCAAGCTGATCCAAGTTTGAAGTGGCGGGGCAGCGCTAACCAGATCATCCATCGATTTACCGATCTATAACGCCTAAACGATCGTGCTTCATCATACTGATCTGAACATCGGTGATACATGTTCATTAATGTAGATTAATTGCTCTATGAAAAAAGGGCTTTATCGTTAGCGTTATGCTTTGGATAAAGCCCTTTGGTGTGAGTTCTGGTTAGTTTTCACATACACTGAGCACTAAGCGGTGACAGCTCCTTTTTCTTCAATGAGATTGTTAATCCATTTTTTTGATTGGATGCGTTGGCTGGTCAGTGCAATTTTGGCGAGTTCTTCGAGCAGTACGATCATTAGAACCAATTCTAGCGGCCAACCTAATACAATAGCGGTGAAGTAGGCGAGCGGAATACCGATTACCCATTGGCCAAACAAGTCGATAAAAATGCTGTAGTTGATATCTCCACCACTTTTTAAAACACCACCAATCCCCACCATATTGAATACTCTAAGTATCATGCCTAAGGCCATCACTAGGGCGACATTTACCGCAGTATCTTTGAGTTCTAGTTGAGTAAAGTCGATCAAGTAGACTATGGCTGGCTTGGCGACGAAACACAGCAATGCTAACAGAGCCGCAAGTAAGCAACTAACGATGACATAACCCCAAGCCGTGTTTTCTACACGTTGGTAATTCTTAGCTCCAATTTCGTTACCTAAAATGATCGAAGCCGCTACAGCAAACCCCATAAATGCAGAGATCAGAATACTTTCTACTGGAGAGAGTAGCGAGATAATGGCGAGCTCTCCAACCCCCATTTGACCGACGATAACGTTGTAAACAAGAAGGCCACCAGCCCAAGCTGTATCATGAACTAACATGGGTATCGCAACAGTCAGATATTTTTTTCTGTGCTTGGGCAAGATAGCGTCGCGCCAATTACTTAGTGTTGGGAACAAATGCGCGTAATGTCTTTTAGCCATAACCAATAGGGCAATAGTCTGTACAAAGCGAGAAATGGTAGTACCGATTGCAGCGCCAATCACGCCAAGCTCAGGGAAGCCAAACAATCCAAAGATCAGTAGTGCATTGAGAATGGCGTTAACAATGATTGCCCAAATACTGATCTTTGTTGGCAGCTTGGCTTCGCCCACAGATCTCAGCGCGCTTTCTAGCGGGACAACCACAGCGGTACCAATAAGGCTGGCCCCTGTTATCCAAAGGTAATCCGTTGCCAATCGGATGTAATCAGGGTCTGAGGCCACTGCAGACACGACTGATTCAGGAACCAATATATAAATGAACACGAACGGGGTAATGGCAAGAACGGATAATGCCCAAGATTGAGCTAGGGTGCGTCGAATCCCGTTGAAGTCGCCAGCACCAAAATATTGTGAAGCTAGCACGCTAACCGCACCACTTACACCTGAAACCATGATTAAATTAAAGAAAAAAATACGATTTCCCACGCCTACGGCGGCTGTTGCGGCATCCCCAAGCTGATTGACCATGAAGATATCAACTACGCCCAGTAACGAAAACAGCATTGTTTGCAGTGATACAGGTAAACCTATGTGAATCAGTTTTTGCCAAAAATCTTTGTCTAAATGACGATATGTCGAGAGCATCGCATTTCCCTAGTCGTTAATATGCGAGAAGTTTATCGGCATTTGATTTGTCTGTATTGTTTCGAGTAATCACAAACTTTTGCCAAACTATCTTTATGACCAAAGTTAGCCAATTAAATGAAAAACAAGAAAGCTACGAGATATCTGAGAAGACACACCAAGAGTTTGTCGATCAAAGCCACGTACTGGCATTTGAAGAATTAGGGATTGTTCAATGTGGCACTGCGTCGTGCCGCGATTTTTTCTCGGTGTACCGAAAGCATCAGCAAAAGCATATGCTGCTATTTACTGTACGAGGAAAAGGTTGGCTGGAGAGTGAAGGATGTCGCTACATTCTAGAACCTGGATCTTGTATTACGGTGCCTGCAGGAATAGAAAACGGTTTTGGTATTGAGGAAGAAACTTGGCAAATAGCTTGGATATTTCTTTCGCCGGAAAAGTACTGGGCGAATATCGTGAGTGAACGGATAAGCTATACGCTTTCTCCAGCCGCAGAAGTCATATCATCATGTATCCATACACTATTAAGAAGCATTGCTTTGCCTATAGATTTAGGTGGAAAAATCGCTATCCATAGTGTGGCTCAAATAGAGGCAATGATTAACGCGCCAGTTCCTCAGGAGCAATCGCGTAATTTAATTCGGCTAAGGCGGGTGTTTGATAATGTACAAAAACAGCTACATAAAGAGTGGAATGTTCACGAATTAGCGAGCCTGTTTCCATGTTCGGAGCCGCATTTTCATCGCTTATGTCAGCGTTATTATTCTCATAGTCCTATGACTCATATTATGCGGATGCGAATGGAATATGCCGCACGCTTGCTCAGATCCAGCGATTGGTCTATTCAGCATATTGGCGAGATTGTGGGTTATCCTAATGCCGCTAACTTTAGCACTCGCTTTAAGGCTTGGTCTGGGATGACGCCGAGGAAATTTAAACAGAGTGCTCCGTGAAAATTTGTTGCAGCTGATTGTACAGTGCAGTTTAGGTCGATATTTACGCTATTTTCTCGCGTTAAATGACAGATCTCTGATTACTTATGGTAACTAAGCTCTTCTAATAAAAAATGTTTCTGATTTTGCTACGATAATGTTAACGTGAAACTCATTACTTGAATTTCAAAGGGTTGTGACTTTCATGTTTTCACATCTACCAAAACCAACATTAGATCCTATTCTTTCTCTCTCTGTTGCTTATCGTGGCGATACTCGTGCCGACAAAGTCGATTTGGGTATTGGTGTTTACCGAAATAATCAAGGTGAAACACCGATCATGAAAGCCGTATCGATGGCACAAGATAAAGTCGTCGAGTCTCAAAAAACTAAAGCGTATGTAGGGCTGGCAGGCTGTGAAGAATTCAACCAAAGCATGGTTGATCTTTTGCTTAAAGGCACCTCTGCAATGGATCGTGTGGCAGCGATCCAAACACCAGGTGCGAGCGGAGCATTGCGTATGCTAGGCGACTTAATGAAAGTTGCTCAGCCGGACACAACGATTTGGATCTCAAATCCTAGCTATGTAAACCACAAACCCGTTATGGAAGCGGCAGGCCTAAAAGTTAAGTACTACTCTTACTTTAGCCCTGAGACGAAGCAAGTGGATATTGCTCGTATGATGGACGACCTTGCTCAAGCTGGTCCAAAAGATGTGGTTCTGTTGCATGGTTGCTGTCATAACCCAACAGGTGCTGATATCGATTTTGCTGCATGGCAGGAAATTACGAAACTTTCGCAAAAGAATGGGTTCATCCCTTTTGTTGATATTGCTTATCAAGGCTTCGGTGATGGGCTAGAAGAAGACGCAAAAGGTCTTCAGCATATGGCTAACAATGTTGAGGAGATGCTGATCACGACTTCTTGTTCTAAGAACTTTGGCTTGTACCGTGAACGTACGGGTGCCGCGATTGTTATAGGTAAAAATAGTGAAAGTGTCGCAAATGCGAAAGGTAAACTACTGACCTTAGCGCGTTCAACGTACACTATGCCACCAGATCATGGTGCAGCTCTAGTTAAAACTATTTTGCAAAATCAAGAGTTAACAACGATTTGGAAGCAAGAATTAAGTGAAATGCAGCAGCGTTTGTTAAATCTACGACAAAGCTTATGTAGCGAGTTGAGAAATAATCACAGTACTGCACAATTCGACTTTATTGAAAGTCATAAAGGTATGTTTACAGTACTTGGCTTCTCGGAGTCTCAAATGACACAACTTCGTGAAGAGTACGGAATTTATGGTGTGGGTGATGGCCGAATCAACATTGCGGGTCTTTCGGAAACTCATATTCCTTATGTTGCTAACGCTATTGCCAATGTATCCAAATAGATGGTGAATGTATGAATAAAAGAAAAGCGCTGATTGCATTATTGATGAGTGGTGGACTAATGGCATGTTCCACCACAGCTCCGGTAACAGACACGGAACAAAATACAAATCCAGATGGTTCAACAGAAGTGGCTGTTGAAAAGCCAACAGAGCCAGAAGCGGAAAAGCCTGTTGAACCTGAAGTTGATCCAAAGCCGCCAGCGGTTGAAGATGTGAAAAAGACCGCTGATGGCAAGTTAATCCTTGGTGAAGAAGAGTGGGTATTTGTTCCGGGTTTGAAAGAGACGTTTAAAGCGCGTGTAGATACGGGGGCTACCACGTCTTCAATCAGTGCGGTAGATATTGTTTCTTTTGAACGAGACGGTAAAGATTGGGTTAAGTTCAAAATAGAGCACGATGGCGTAAACAGCAAAGAATTGAGTCTTCCTGTTGAACGGTGGGTTAGGATCAAACAATCAAGTGCTGAAGAAGCGCAGAGACGAGCAGTGATCGTTGCTTGGATCCAAATTGGTGATTTGAAAGAGAAAACTGAGTTTACTTTAGCGGACAGAACGCACTTAACTTACCCATTGTTACTTGGTCGTAGTTTCTTTAGAGATGTTGCGGTAGTCGATGTAGGTCAGAAGTACGTACAAGACAAAATTACTAAGTAATCAAGTTTTAGATATTAAAAAGGCCTTCACTGAAGGCCTTTTTCTTGTCTGCTATATGGATAAATTAGAAACCGAAGCGAGCGGACATCAACACTTGATGACCGTATGTTCCGTTGTTACGAATGTCGACGCCTAGAGAAAGTTGTTCTGTAGAGTGGAAGCGGCCACCGACACCAAAAATTGAGTTCGTTTTATCGTTATCCATAATTTGACCAACGCGGATGTTAACTTCGATACCTTCCATTAACCAAGCACGAGCACCTAAGTTAATTTCTGTACGGAAATCGTCATCGCCAGATTCGTATTTGATGTTATGCAGCAGCATTTGGCCATAAATATCAGCAAACTGACCAGCAGGGCCATTAAAGCCGATACCACCTGCAGCATCCCAATCACCAGAAAATCCGCTATCGAATCGACCGATAAAGTGAGTGTTTTCGGTAAAATAAGTAGTGAACTCGCCACCAAAAGTACTCGGGCTAGAGCCCATGCGAATTTCCAAGGCATTGTAATTAAAGTTATTCGCTTGCGCTGAAACTGAAAATAATGCGGCTAAGCCAATAAGTAACCTATTGTTTGCAATACCAAACATGAGAACTCCAGAAAAGATATGTACTATTTGCAGTATAATACAATAAAGCCTGCAATATGCAGGCCATTTTCTGGATTATTGGTTTCCAAGTCACTGAATCTATAAATTATAGTAATTGGATATGTTCAACTTCTATTTCCGGCGTGTTTCCACCTTCAAATTCACCGAATATACGGATTGATGTATCGGCAGTTAGAGGCTGGTTAAGCTTGATGTCGTCATCGAGTTCGATTTGAATTTCGCTTTCGCCATCAGAAAAGACAAACGTGTCTTTATTAATCTGCTTTACGATTTTTCCATCAACAACGGCATCTTTCTCAGTAAACATGCTGCTTTCAGCAAGAAGTGAAGCCACCGATACCGATTCTACAGGCCCGGTGTACTGCACGTATTGATCTTTGCCTTTGTGATCGTTGTTGCCAGCTAACGCAAGAGTTGGCGCAAGAATAAGGGTAGCGGCTGCAGCGATAATTGTGTTTTTCATAATGTTTTCCTCTTTTGTAATCCTATTCGTAATCGACAAGGCTATTAAACAACATAGCGATTGAATGCAGAGTGAGTAACGCATTCATTTTCCATTCATTTTTATAGGCATCTAACTGTTAAACTGGTTAATATAGAGCTAATGTTCGCTCGGATTCAAAAAGACCAAAATGAAAACTCCACTCCAAGCTTTGATGGTACAAGGCACAACTTCAGACGCAGGCAAAAGTGTATTGGTGGCAGGCTTATGCCGCGTGCTGGCAAGAAAAGGGATTTCCGTTGCCCCTTTTAAGCCACAGAATATGGCGCTTAACAGCGCTGTGACGAAAGATGGTGGAGAGATTGGACGAGCACAGGCTGTTCAGGCCCAAGCGTGTAATCTAGAGCCTAGTGTTCACATGAACCCTGTTTTATTAAAGCCAAATTCTGATACCGGCGCCCAGGTTATTCTGCAAGGTAAAGCAATAACGAATATGGATGCGACGGGCTACCACGACTATAAGAAAGTCGCGATGGATACGGTTTTGGATTCTTTCGACAAGCTCACCGCTGTGTACCAAAGTGTCATGATTGAAGGTGCAGGCAGCCCTGCAGAGATTAACCTGCGAGCAAATGACATCGCTAACATGGGGTTTGCTGAAGAGGCTGATGTGCCGGTAATAATCATTGCCGATATTGACCGTGGTGGCGTATTTGCACATTTGTATGGCACGCTCGCTTTGCTGTCTGAATCAGAGCAAGCCAGAGTGAAGGGGTTTGTTATTAACCGATTCCGTGGTGACATTTCTTTACTCGAATCTGGCTTAGACTGGCTAGAAGAAAAAACCGGTAAGCCTGTTATTGGCGTATTGCCATATCTACATGGCTTTAATCTAGAAGCTGAAGATGCCATTACTTGCGCTCAGGTGTCTGGCGACGACGTTAAGCTGAATGTTGTCGTTCCTGTATTGACGCGAATTAGCAATCATACCGATTTTGATGCGTTACGTTTAAACCCGGATATTAATTTGCGATACGTCGGTAAGGGCGAGTCGCTGACCAATGCCGATTTAATCATCCTTCCAGGAAGTAAATCAGTACGGGCAGACTTAGATTACCTACGTTCACAAGGCTGGGATAAAGACATCCTTCGCCATATTAGACTTGGTGGCAAAGTCATGGGTATTTGTGGGGGTTACCAAATGTTAGGTGAAATCATTGATGATCCTAATGGGGTGGAAGGTCCTGCAGGTCAAAGCCATGGGTTAGGATTACTAAGTGCTCGCACTGTACTTACAAAAGAAAAAACGCTTACAAATAGCAAAGGGCAGCTGACGTTAAACGGGCGTACGGTGCCAGTGAAAGGTTATGAGATCCATGTTGGTGAAACAGAGCTAAGTGAAAACTCTCCTGTTCAACTTGAAAATGGTAAGTTTGATGGAGCGGTAAGTGATTGTAATCAAGTCATGGGAAGCTACCTCCATGGTATCTTTGATAGTTCTGAAAGTATGAAGCTCATATGTGAATGGGCAGGGGCTAGTGATATCGCTGAGCTTGATCATGAAGCGCTCAAAGAAGAAGGGATCAATCGCATCGCTGACGCAGTTGAGAAGTATTTGAAGCTTGAACTACTTTGGCCAGAACTCTCCAAGTAGAAATGAAACGCGTAAATGGAGTTATTACGATTTGGATCTAAACGAGCATAATGTTGTATTTATCTGACTACGAAATTCAAGCCCTATTGCTTAGCCTTAAGGTTGCGGCTTATGCGATGATTTGGTTGATACCGCTAGGTATTTTTCTTGCGTGGCTGCTGGCTAAAAAACAATTTGTTGGGAAGAGCATTCTAGAAAGCATTATTCATTTACCCTTGGTACTGCCACCAGTGGTGATCGGTTATTTGCTACTCGTAACGATGGGCAAACAAGGCTTAATTGGACGATGGCTGGACGATACTTTCGGTATTGTTTTTAGTTTTAGTTGGAAAGGTGCAGCCCTTGCTTGTGTAGTGGTGGCACTGCCGTTAATGGTTCGTTCAATTAAACTTAGCTTAGACAGTATTGACAGTAAATTAGAACAAGCTGCTGCGACATTGGGCGCATCTCCAATACGTGTATTTTTCACCATCACTTTACCGCTTATGTTGCCAGGGATTATCACAGGCACTATGTTGTCATTCGCTCGCAGCTTAGGTGAGTTTGGCGCGACAATAAGCTTTGTATCAAATATTCCCGGTGAAACTCAAACGATACCGCTTGCTATGTATACCTTTATTGAAACCCCCGGCTCTGAATTAGAAGCTGCTCGTTTATGTGCGATTTCGATTGTTATTGCATTAGCATCATTAATATTTTCTGAGTGGCTTACGAAAAAATCATCGGCTAGGTTGGGGGCGTCAAGTTGAGAGATAAACTAGTCATTCAATACGAGCAGCGACTCGGAGAGACTCAATTTAATATTGATGTGGTATTACCTAATAAAGGGATCACTGCGATCTTTGGAAGATCCGGAGCTGGGAAAACATCTTTAATTAACGTGATTGCCGGGTTAACCACTCCAAAATCGGGCACTGTGGATATAGACGGTAATGTACTGTTTGATAGCCGAAGTAATATCAATTTGCCTACCCATAAGAGAGATGTTGGCTATGTGTTCCAAGAATCTCGCCTGTTTCCTCACTTTAGTGTACGCACCAATTTAAACTATGGCGTAAAAAAAACTGATAACGAGCATTTTGAACGAGTAACTCAACTGCTTGCGTTAGAGCATCTTCTCGATCGATATCCTTCTGCATTGTCGGGGGGAGAAAAGCAGCGAGTTGCAATAGGGCGCGCGTTACTATCTAAGCCTCAACTTTTGTTAATGGATGAGCCTTTAGCGTCACTTGATCTTCCTCGTAAGCGTGAAGTCATGCCTTTCCTAGAGGAGCTCGCGGAAAAGGTTGAAATTCCTATTTTGTACGTGACCCATAGCCTGAACGAAATTTTAAGGCTGGCGAATCATTTAGTTATTATCGACCGCGGAAGCGTGATTAATTCTGGCCCTATTGAAGAGGTGTGGTCTTCTCAAGCTATGAGACCTTGGCAATCGTTTTCTGAAAGAAGTTCACTTTTTGAAGCCAGTGTTGAGGAGCATAACGATAATTACGCTCTCTCAAAGCTCAAGCTCACTGAGGGAGTATCACTATGGGTGCAGAAGGTTGATAGTGATATTGGCACGCCAATGCGTTTACAAGTGCGCGCAAATGATGTATCGATTACGTTGGATAAACCACAACATACATCTATTCGTAATATTCTAGCTGCCCGTATACGGCACATTGAAACGCAGCATCAAACTGATGATAAGCAAAGTGCAACGATTGAGCTTCAATTGGCTGATGATTGTGTGCTCGCCGCGACCATCACTGTTTGGGCGCTAGAAGAACTCGGTTTACAGGTAGGGAGCCAAGTGTACGCTCAAGTCAAAGGCGTGAGTGTGACTCAAAGAGATATCGCAGTTAGCCATTAAATAGCTAATAGGCATAAAAAAATGCCGCTAATTAATTAGCGGCATTTTTGTAAAATCAAGATTGAAATTACTTAGTAAATACTTCTTTAAAGTCACGCTTAAGAATAGCGTCGCGGCGTGCTTTCTTAATTTGCTTAACCATGTCTTTTACACAGTTGTGTAGTACTTGATCTAGAAGTTGAGCACGGTACTCTTCTTTCTCTTCGTCAGTCATGCCTTCAGGAAGATTAAGAGTAGGGAACTCTTCCATCACGTTTACACCTGCAAAACCTTGGCTTACAGTAATTAAAGCGTGAAATTGCTCAAAGTTATCAAGTACATTCTGTGCACTTGCAGGAAGGCTGTCCCATGCTTCACGTACAGCTTCTTCAGACACTTCATGGATAGATGTAACCATATGGTGCATCGCTTCAGGTACTTCATCGAATTCGATTACTTGACGAAGTTCTGGTGAGATAGTGGTTAAATCGACTACTTGTTGTTCGTTATTTGTCGCGTCTGACATAGTATTTCTCTTCAAAAAGAAACAATGCTAAAAAGTTCTGGAGAAAAGTCAATAAAATATGAGAAATAGCGCGGGAATAATTCTAAGAATTAATATATCTTGTTGTTACTAGGTGATTTTTTAAGTGAGGCGAATATGACAGTAAAGGGATCTTCAATGCGTATTTTGCTGGTTGATGATGTTCAGCTAGACAGAATGCAGCTAGCCATTCGTTTAAAGCAACTTGGACACAATGTTGAAGCTGTTTCGAGTGGTAAGGAAGCGCTCGAACTGTATTCCTCTTTTGATCCTGAATTGGTGCTGCTGGATATTAGTATGCCTGAAATGGATGGATTTGAGGTGTCCAATGAAATTCGCCGACTTTTCCCTGACTGGATCCCTATTATTTTCTTAAGTAGCCACGAAGAGCCCGAAATGATCGCCAAAGCGATAGATGCTGGTGGCGATGACTATCTGATAAAACCGGTAAATAAGTTAGTTCTTAATTCCAAGTTAATCGCGATGCAACGTATTGCTTACATGCGTCGTGAGCTAAAACAAACATCATCTAAATTGGAAGAGCTAAACGCTTTACTCCAACATCAGGCTAATGAAGATGGCCTGACCAAAGTTTATAATCGTCGCTATATGGATCAGAAACTAGAAGAAATGATTGGCTGGCATGGTCGTCGAAAAGCACCTTTGACGCTGATTTTGCTCGACGTTGATTTCTTTAAGCCATACAACGACAACTACGGTCATATTGAGGGCGACAAGTGCCTACAATTGCTTGCTGGTGCTTTAACCGAAAGCTTTAGCCGTGCTGGAGAGTATGTGGGTCGATATGGCGGTGAAGAGTTTGCGATAATCCTGAGTGATATGGATACTGAGTCGGCTCACAAGCAAGCCCAAAGGATCAAGAAAATCGTGCATAGTATTGATTGTAAACATGAATACTCGAAGGTATCTGATGTTATAACCGTATCTCAAGGAGTGTATTGCTTTGTACCTACAGGAAATGAGCTTACGAACAGTGTTTATGAGATTGTAGATTCAGCTTTGTATCAGGCTAAGCAGAATGGGCGTAACACTTACGTAGCCATTTAAAGTTATTGTTCGAGATAAAACGTGGTTGGTAATAACAAACGAAAGAGGCGCATTTATGTTGCCTCTTTTTTAAGTTCTAGTCTTATTGCCACTGCATCGTTTGGTGCAGTGGCTGCGACTCCATTTCAAAAAGAGTTGGAGCGCTCTTTCGCGACGTCGGTGATTTTAAGTGACAGCGATGTGTTTACTTTTGGTTTTCATGACTTTGATCCTAATGCATGGTTCAACTTAGATCAGGAAAACATAGGATCGAATGAATCCTTGAGTCGACGTAAACAGATCGCAGCGACAACCCTTCCTTATACGTTTGAATTTGGTGAAGTCACGGATGAGAATCGACAAGAAATGACTTTTCGATTCTCAGCGCTGCAAACTGATCAAGAAGTACGCATTGGTAATGCAACGGTTTCCGACAATCACAAAGAAGTGGTCGTCAGTGGTTATTTCGATATCAGTCATATCCACAGATTAGATGAGAACTGGAGTGTTAAAAGTACACTTGGAAACCATTTATCGTACTACAACAGTCAATTTGATTATCGAAGTAATGTCTTAACGCCTATTCGAGACCAATTAGATGGAGTTTATGTTAATACTTATGCTTGGGCCTACATTGTTGAACCGAGTATTGAACTAGGGTTCGAGCAACCAAGAGATTGGGGCAGATGGAAAATCTCTACAAGCTGGCATTATTTCAATGGAGTAGGTTGGGGAGAGGCTAACCATGGCGATGTTGGTCGTCCTGAAGGATGGTATTTAGCTAATGAAGCAAAACTTTTCTACAACGTTACGCGGTGGGGGAAATCAATATCTTCTATGTACACCAGTATTCGTAGAGTCGATTTAGGTGGAGATACATCAGAACCATTTGGCACCCAACACTATTATGAAACAAGCTTAGGCTGGTTGATAACGCCCTGGTTTAAAAGTGAATGGGTGGACAATATCGGGATAGGTTTAACAATTAACTACGGTAGTTCATTGAAAGGTGGGAGCTTAGTGATGTTCTTCAATCAAGATTGATGCGTCACAAGCTGGTTTCGTCCTGCGTCTTTCGCACCATACAAAGCGTTGTCTGCTAGCTTGATGACTTCTTCCGGTACTTTTGTACTACGGCTGTCTGAAAGACCGATACTCACTGTCACTCTTACTGTCTCAGTGTTTGCCTCAAGTTTACCGCGCTTTTTAATACCGGCTTCATCGTTTTCAGGGCGTGAGCGTGAATTGCGAATAACCATATCATAGCCTTCAATATCGCGAATTAGGGCTTCTAAATGCTTCTGAACTTGATGAGAATACTTACGTTTAAAAATGATAGTGAACTCTTCACCACCGTAACGATAAACCTTCGCACCACCGGACGTGAGTTTGAGACGGCTAGCAACTAACTTCAATACATCATCACCAGTGTCATGGCCATAAGTATCATTAAATTTCTTAAAGTGGTCGATATCTAGCATAGCAATAGCGTATTTGCCGCCTAGGTGCTTTATATCCACCTCTAAAGCGTGGCGGCCAGGAATATTTGTTAGTTGGTCGTTAAAGGCCATAGCGTGGCTTGCTGACATTACGTAAACGATGATCAATACGCCAGCAAGAGAGAACATAGTGCTAGAGATATATTGGATATCAAAGAAAATGAATGTTGTAGAAGCCAGTAGGATAGAGCTGTAAACCACGACGTCTATCGGACGATTTTGCATTAACACCAAAATCGAAGTCAGTCCGGTTAAGCCTAATCCATAAAGAACAAGTATAAAGGGAATTTTAGAGACCGCGGGAATGGTAAATAGAACATTGCTACTCCATTCTTTAAAGCCGCCGTCATTAAAGTGAGTGAGTGTTAGGTGTGACCAAAATAAAAATAGGATCAAAATGGTGGTGTAAATTGCCACGCCTTTTGAATTGACCCCTGTATCAGTAAATGCATACACAAGGAGGCAGGCAACAGGTAATAATACTGCTAGTAACGATAGCTCCAACAGCGTTGTTCCGCTACTTAATGGGCTTTGCAAGCGGGCCTGAATAACGCTATAGGCAACTAACATCGCCATAGAAACCATTGCCATTCTGCCTTGCTTAAAACTGTGGCACAGAATAACTCCCACAATGAGCAGAATATAAGGAAGATTACTTGCAATACCGATGTTTGCATCTGTTACTAAGATGACATTGTTCATCCCTCCCAGAATCATTCCTAACAATAGAATCGGGAAGAAAAATCGAAATAAGCTCGATGTAACAAAAGAAGATGTCATTTAAATGCAGCGCCTAACTCAACTGATAATCTTATAATTTTGCAAAAAGCTTACGTAGCATACGGTCAAATTCAAAATTTCCAAGCTTTTTGCCGTAATTCTAAATAAAAATATGGCTCACGTTTAAAAAAGCATCAACTTTATTCATATAAGTTTCTATTTGCTATTACACTTTAATGAGGCTAAATAGTATAAATGTGTTAGGTAGTTACGGACGAGAGGTCAAAAAATGCAAATTAGTGTCGATGTACATAACTATATGGAAACGCTAGTCGGTCATGTATTGGCCAAGGATGAATACGTTAACAAATACGACAACGAACAATTGGCTGATTTGGCCTGTTTGGCGTTGTGTCAGCTTCGACCAATCTACATACGATTTGATATAGACTTCTTATCGGCGCTACCTGAAGAGAAATTGGTCCTCTATAAAAAGAATAGTGAGATAGCGATCAAGAATGCAGAGTCAATGATCCTTGACGATAGACGGAAAAACCGTTCTGATGATATTCCTATTATCTTCACACACCCAAGTTTTGATGATGATGTCGAACTAGAGTGGTTCGAGAAGCCACTGTTAAGTCATCGTCAGTAGTAGTTAATCCAAAGGAGAATTGAGTGGGACTATTTTCAATGCTGTTTGGCGGCAAAACAAATGAAGCTGAACAGAAAGAGTCAGTCGAGCCAGTCGAATATAAAGGCTTCTTTATCTACCAAGAAGCGATGCCAGACTCGGGGCAATATCGAGTCGCTGGTCGAATTGAAAAAGAAATTGATGGGGAAACCAAAAGTCACAGATTCATCCGCTCTGATGTTGTGTCAAATAAAGACGATGCTAATGAGCTGATGCTTAAAAAATCACAGATGTTTATCGATCAAATGGGTGATGGCATTTTTAGCTAAACGAAATCAATCAATTCACCGAACTAATCTAGGGCTACCCGCTTCATGCGAATAGCTCTTTTTTATGGGTGTTACCAAACATACTCGTCAACCTCTACCTTGTTTCAAATCATGATAGCCACCCTGTATTTGAGCTAATCGAGCGATACGTTGTCACGTTTTAAACATTAAAGTGACGATTGCTATACGAGTTTAATTTAGCTCAAAGGTCATACCACAACAAATTGGCTTTAATCGTAACTTATTAACTAATCAGTGAATTTTAGTTATATGAAGTATCGATTTCATTTAATGAAAACTTGATCTGAACAGTACCACTTTAGTCTATCTTCGAGTAATGTCATTAGATGCCTAAATTGCATGCAAGGGTACAAACGATTAAATCCTGCTAGTAAATCGATTCAATCGTGAACGCTACCTCACGTATACACAGATATAATTCACAAGGAGTACAAAGTGCAAATTGGTGTACCAAGAGAAGCCCTCGCGGGCGAAACGCGAGTTGCTGCTTCACCTAAATCGGTCGAACAGCTATTAAAGTTAGGTTTTGAAGTCTGTGTTGAATCTCAGGCAGGAGCCTTAGCGAGCTTTGAAGATGCTGCTTATGAAGCTTCAGGCGCGACAATTGTGTCTAAAGAAGAAGCTTGGGATTCAGATATTATCTTTAAAGTAAATGCACCATTAGTAGATGAAGCTAACGGTATCAATGAAATTGAGCAGCTTAACGAAGGCGCAAGCTTAGTTAGCTTTATTTGGCCTGCTCAAAATCCTGAATTAATGAAGAAGCTTTCAAGCAAGAATATCAACGTGCTTGCCATGGATTCTGTGCCACGTATTTCCAGAGCGCAGGCGTTAGACGCTTTGAGCTCGATGGCGAATATTGCAGGTTACCGAGCAGTTGTTGAAGCGGCTCATGAGTTTGGTCGATTCTTTACTGGTCAAATTACGGCTGCAGGTAAAGTTCCACCGGCAAAAGTTTTAGTGGCTGGGGCTGGTGTTGCAGGCTTGGCGGCAATTGGAGCGGCAGGCAGCTTAGGGGCGATCGTACGTTCATTTGATGTTCGCCCTGAAGTGAAAGAGCAAGTTGAATCAATGGGCGCGGAATTCCTGGAGGTTGATTTCCAAGAAGATACTGGCGCTGGTGATGGCTACGCAAAAGAAATGTCTGATGCTTTCAATAAAAAAGCGGAAGAGCTTTATGCAGAACAAGCTAAAGACGTAGATATCATTATTACGACTGCGTTAATTCCTGGTCGACCAGCTCCAAAACTGATCACAAAAGAAATGGTAGATAGCATGAAAGCGGGTAGCGTGATCGTTGACCTAGCTGCTGCAAATGGTGGTAACTGTGAGTATACAGTCGCTGACCAAGTGATCATGACGGATAACGGCGTTAAAGTGGTTGGTTACACAGACATGGTCGGCCGTTTGCCTACGCAGTCCTCTCAGCTTTATGCTACAAACCTCGTCAACCTTGTTAAGCTGTTATGTAAAGAAAAAGATGGCAATATCAACATAGATTTTGAAGATGTTGTATTACGTGGTGTTACCGTCATTAAGGAGGGGGAAATCACGTGGCCAGCCCCACCAATTCAAGTTTCCGCTCAGCCTCAAGCAAAAGTTGAAGCACCGAAAAAGCCAGAGCCTAAAGTAGAAGAGCCTGTCTCTCCAGTTAAGAAGATCGCGGCGATCGCTATCGGCGTAGGGGCTTTTGCTTGGATCGCATCTGTAGCTCCTCCTGCTTTCTTAGCTCACTTTACTGTATTTGTTTTGGCATGTGTGGTGGGTTACTACGTAGTTTGGAATGTGACACATGCATTGCATACGCCACTTATGTCGGTAACCAATGCTATTTCGGGCATCATTGTGGTTGGTGCATTGCTACAAATAGGCCAAGGAAGTGGCGTTGTAACTTTCTTAGCGTTCATCGCAGTTCTCATTGCAAGCATAAACATATTTGGCGGCTTTACCGTTACCAAACGTATGCTTGAAATGTTCCGTAAAGACTAAAAGGAGTAACACATGTCTGCAGGATTAGTACAAGCAGCTTATATTGTTGCTGCTGTATTCTTTATTATGAGCCTAGCTGGGTTGTCAAAACAGGAATCTGCTCGCGCAGGTAACTACTATGGCATCACAGGTATGGCTATTGCGTTGTTAGCGACGATCTTCGGACCACATTCCGAAGGTGTAGTTTGGATCATTATTGCGATGGTGATCGGTGGCGGTATTGGTATTCATTACGCAAAGAAAGTTGAAATGACTGAAATGCCAGAGCTCGTTGCTATTTTGCACAGCTTTGTTGGTATGGCAGCGGTATTGGTAGGTTTCAATAGTTATATTGATGCACCAGAAGCGGCGAGCCACGCTGAGCATGTGATTCACCTTGTTGAAGTATTCTTAGGTGTATTTATCGGTGCTGTGACTTTCACTGGTTCAATTGTGGCATTTGGTAAGCTTCGAGGCATTATTTCTTCTTCTGCGCTTAACATTCCGCACAAGCATAAATGGAACTTAGCAGCGATTGTTGTATCGGCGTTCTTACTAACTCGTTTCGTCGAAGCAGATGGAAGTATGTTCGCGCTTATCGTCATGACATTGATTGCGTTTGCATTCGGTTATCACTTGGTGGCGTCTATCGGCGGTGCTGATATGCCAGTTGTTGTTTCTATGTTGAACTCATACTCTGGCTGGGCTGCAGCAGCAGCTGGTTTCATGCTAGCGAACGACCTGTTAATTGTAACTGGTGCGTTAGTCGGTTCATCAGGTGCAATTCTTTCATACATAATGTGTAAAGCAATGAACCGTTCTTTTATCAGTGTCATTGCTGGTGGATTTGGCCAAGAAGTGTCGACTTCTTCTGAAGTAGAAGATCAAGGTGAGCATCGTGAGGCTTCTGCTGAAGAAGTAGCGGAAATGCTTAAAAACTCGAAAAACGTCATCATCACACCGGGATATGGCATGGCGGTAGCACAGGCTCAGTACCCAGTGCATGAAATTACTGAAAAGCTTCGCGCCCAAGGTATTAACGTTCGATTTGGTATTCACCCTGTCGCTGGCCGACTACCAGGTCATATGAATGTTCTGCTTGCAGAAGCGAAAGTGCCATATGATGTCGTTCTAGAAATGGATGAAATCAATGAAGACTTTAGCGACACAGACACAGTATTGGTAATTGGCGCAAACGACACGGTGAACCCAGCTGCACTGGAAGATCCAAATAGTCCTATTGCCGGAATGCCTGTACTAGAAGTTTGGGATGCACAAAACGTCGTTGTGTTTAAGCGCTCAATGAATACGGGTTATGCCGGTGTTCAAAACCCGCTATTCTTTAAAGACAACACTCAAATGCTCTTTGGTGATGCAAAAGAGAGTGTGGATGCGATTTCTCGCGCACTTTAATTTTGTAGTTGAATACAAAGCCAGCCTTCGTGCTGGCTTTTCTTTGTTTAAGTTCCTGGAAACAAATAAATAGATTAAGTCGTGTTTTGTAACCGTAGCAGTCAGTACAACCATTTTATCTTTGAACGCATATAGTATATATTTGATTTAATTGAATGAATTGGTTCTATAATAATAGTGACGATAAAACGAATCAAAATACTGACACCTTTATTACTTTTGCTCTCTGCGAAGGCGTTTGCAGATTCGTTACCTGAACGTATCGATAACTTCAGTAAAAAGTTTGAACTTCATAATGCGGTAGAGTCTTACGATATCAGGATCTTACAAGCTGATTACCCAACCAAGTTGCTGACTCCATCTTCAATGCTTCCTCAGACCGCCAAGTATCCATTGAAAGATATCCAACGTTTATATCAACTTTCTAAAACTTGTAGCGGAAAACTTCCACTTAGTCCTTTGATCACAGAGCCTTTAGTTTTTACACGAGCACTGTGCAAAGGTACCAAACTCGGAACTCGTTGGTTTAGCCGTAGCGGGTTAATCCACCCTGGTGGTGGAACATACGCTGCACGTTACGTTGAAAAGTATCCAGACAAATTCGAAACCCTGAAGAAGTTCATGCATATTCAAGAGCGTAATAACCTTGAAGGTGATGGGTTACTCGATCGCTTGAAGCATATGGATAGCGAAGCGATCACTGCATTGATCTCCGGTGCAAGCATGTTTGTCGAACAAGACAAAATGTGGATTCGAAGAGGCGATCAATACTATTTGTATGATGACAGCGTTTGGAAAACTAATGCTGAAGAAGTAGGGCTGACTTTTAAGTTGTCGTCTGAAGACAGTAGTTGTTTTGTACAGCGTGGCAATATTTGTTGGGATGTTGAAGATCACTCACAAGTATTACGCATCAGTATGATCGTGTTGGTGATTGCCAATATTTTGCTTGTGATTGGTTGGGCCCTTTATCGCTGGAACAGCAAAAAACAAGAACTAAAAAGCCGGATGTTAGTCTTACAAATCCTAACGCATGAATTAAGAACTCCGATAGCTAGCCTGTCTTTAACCGTTGAAGGCTTTAGAAGGGAGTTTGAGCATTTACCTGAATCGGTATACGATGAATTCAGACGGTTATGTGAAGATACGCGCCGTTTACGACAGTTGGCTGAAGCCAGTAAAGATTATCTTCAATCAGATAATCAACCCCTTGCAACAGAATGGATCCCAAGCGTAAGAGATTGGCTAGAGTACAAAATTGAAGAAGAATTTGAACCTGGAATCCAGCTCGTTATTAACCAAGATATTGCTGCAAAAGTAAACGTCTATTGGTTAGGGACATGCATAGATAACTTAATACGAAACGCTGTGAAATATGGTGTTGCGCCTGTTACTTTACAGCTTGATACATCTGACAAAGGCCTGACATTTAAAGTAATAGATAATGGAGACTTGTCTCGCAAAAATTGGGCTGAATTACGAAAGCCATTTGTGAGTAAAAGTGGATTAGGATTAGGCCTAACAATTGTTGAATCAATGGTTGGAAAAATGGGGGGAAAAATGACCCTGATTGGTCCACCGACTACATTTATTTTGGAGATACCTTGTGAAACAGACATTGCTTCTAGTTGAAGACGATAAAAACCTAGCAGACGGTCTATTAGTGAGCTTGGAGCAAGCTGGTTATGACTGTTTACATGCTGAAAGAATCTCTGAAGTTGAAGCTTACTGGGAACAAGCCGATCTAGTTGTTCTAGATCGTCAGCTTCCGGACGGAGATTCAGTTGAACACTTAGCATCTTGGAAGAAAAAGAAAGATGTGCCTGTCATTCTACTTACTGCTTTAGTTACCGTTAAGGATAAAGTGGCAGGGTTAGATTCCGGTGCGAATGATTATTTAACGAAACCATTCGCTGAAGCCGAGCTATTTGCACGTATTCGTGCACAGTTGCGACTACCAGATTCAGAAGAACAAGACACTTCAAAGGTTACAACCGAAAACTTAGTGATCGATAAGGCGACTCGTGAGGTGCTGTTTAATGGAGAAGCAATTACGTTGACACGCACCGAATTTGACTTACTGCTGTTTTTAGCCAGTAATCTAGGGCGTGTATTCACCCGTGATGAACTACTAGACCATGTGTGGGGATATAACCATTTCCCAACAACCCGTACTGTTGATACACACGTTCTCCAGCTAAGACAAAAACTGCCGGGGCTAGAGATTGAAACTCTGCGTGGTGTTGGTTACAAGATGAAGGCGTAATGCTTAAAAGAACGATCACGTTAGGTTTACTGTTTAGCTTGTGCAACCCTGCACAGGCTAACGACTGGTTTAAAGAAAGTAATTCTCTAACACAAGTCCATAAACATATTTTGGACAACGACTTACCGACTATGTTCAGCTCGTTAGTTGAAGTCTGGCAAAGCAGTGAGTCTAAACAGCACAGACAGCATCTAAATGAATTGTTTGCGCAATCATTAAATAAAGACTGTGGAAAAAGCCTGACTAAACCTTCGATTCCTGAATGGTTAAATGCAGTTACTGTTAGGCGACATGCCATTCAAAGCCCTGGCAGAGATACTTATAGGTTAGTCGTTGAAGTAGAGTCAAAAAATAGAGTCTCTGAGATTGATCTAACCAAATGGGTGGATAAGACTATCTCTACCGATAGTGACTTTAACCAAAGTAAATCTATAGATGGGGCGAATGACGTATATAAGAAGCGTTATAACCTTGGCAATTCTTTGGAATCAGGCTTATATAGGCTAACAGTCTCGGGTGATTCTAACCGCTCTTGGAGTACGTGGATCGTTCTTGGTGAATTTTCTATTCGACAACAAGTAAGGTGGTCTTCTAAAGACTCCTGGATTATTGACAAAAAAGAGCTGCTCAACCCATATTGCCCATTACCAACATTGGATGTTGGGTTGTACGATTATGTAGAAGGACAGTATGAACAAGTGTGGGGAAAGACCTTTGAATCGGACTATCCAAAGACGCTAGAAAACAACAAGTTCTCGAATGATAGGTATGTTTTAGCCGTTTCGATGAATCATGCGCGTTGGCAAGGCGATATAGTAATCGAACAAACGCAAACGATAAGTAAAACGTATGATATTTCTAGCGAAGAGGAATTAAAGTAAATTACACTTATGCCGTTAACTTAGTTAGGGATATAACAAAGAATAATCAGCATGAAGAATTATACTAAAATAATCGCAACATCATTGTCACTGGCAGCGTTACCGGCGTTTGCTGGGGGAAACTATTCTATTGAAGCCCGAGGGGACGCGATGGGTGGAGTTGGTGTAGTTTCCGCAAGTTATCTTACCGCGCCTTTCTATAATCCAGCATTAACTGCAATCTATCGACGCAACGATGACGCTGGGATGCTACTACCGAGTTTTGGTCTTACATATAATAATGAGGACGATCTCGTTGATGAAATCGACACCTTAGCTGCAGCCGCGACAGATGGTGACATCGCAACAATTAATACGACACTAGCAGCAATGCAGGGGGATGAGTTGCAGTTTGAACTTGGTGGGGCTGTTGCTTTTGGTATACCGAATCAGTTTTTGGCAGCAAATGTTTTTGCTAAAGCTTACACCGAAAGTTATATTACGCCAGATGTGTGGACTAGCGAGGTTGATGCTGTTGATAATGCGGAATTAACAGCTATTAAAGGTGTAACTGTAGCGGTGACTGAACTCGGTATCGCATTAGCAAAATATCAAACCTTTATGGGTCAACATATTGCGTTCGGCGTCTCACCTAAATTACAACGTATTTATACGTATAACTACATTGCCTCTGCGAGTAATTATGACACCGCAGATTTACGAGAAAATGACACTGGTAAGACAATACTAAATGTTGACGCTGGTGCTGTATGGTTTTACGGCCCGTTCCGTGCAGGCATTTCCGCGAAAAATATGGTACCACGCTCAATCAATACAGTAGATTTAACGCAGGAAATTTACAACACTGCTAGAGATGAGTCCAGGACAGTAAACGCAAAGTATAAATACGAAGTTGAAGCTGTATATACGGTGGGTGCAGGTATTGTTGCTGATTACTTTACATTGAGTGTTGACTACGATTTAAATGAAGCAACTAAATTTTCTACGTTCAATGACAATGTTCAAATGATACGAGTAGGGGGGGAGGTCGACCTTCTTCGACAACTCCAAGTTAGAGCAGGCTATTATCAAAACTTAGCATACTCAGACTCTGAAGGGACGATCACCGCAGGTATCGGTCTGTCTCCACTAAATCTGTTTGAGTTGGATCTAAGCGCAAACTATACAAATGAAAACTCAATGGGCGCTTCAATAAATTTCCTTGCTAGCTACTAAGACTCCTTATATAGTCGGCTCCTAAAATATAAGGAGTCGACCATGCTAAATGACCTACCAACACTATCCCATGAAGAACAGCAAAAAGCCGTTGAACGAATTCAAGAATTAATGACTCAGGGGATCAGCACTGCTGAAGCCATCAAAATTGTTGCAGAACAAATCAGAAAAGAAGTGAGTGAAAAATAGGGCAGGTAACACTGCCTTTTACTTTATAGAGCACTATAACTAAATGGTATACCTCGACACATTATAAATCTCAAATCTCACAACCCTAATCAATTGATCTAATCGAACCGATAAAATTAAATATAATCAAGGAGTTACAGTCTTAGTGTATTAACTCAGTATAGTTTTGTAATAATATCTGTAATTTACTTACAGCTAGAAAGGAAAGTGTTACAAGTTCGCCAATTGGTGTCAAAAATAGTGACGCCAGGGCTGGTTTGTAATAAATAAGCTTTGATGGCTGGTAAAAGGAAATTGAAATATTTTGAATATCGAAACTAGTTACGTGGTCACTCTGTATGAGTTGTATTGAGCTAGAATTAGAGTGTTAGTTGCAAACGATCGAACATAAATGAAGAAGCCATACTTATTCATATTGTTATTGCTCTGGTCTGTGGACTGCTGGTCTGCGGGAAAAGTTCGTCTGGCGTCAGGGGAATGGTATCCTTATTTATCCCAGAGCCTTCGTAACGGCGGTTATGTCGCTCAAATCGTCGTGGAAGCTTACGAGTTAGAAGGTTATGAAGTAGAGCTTATCTATTTACCTTGGGCGAGGGGTTTCCAAAAGGTGTCTAGTGGTGATATTGATGGTACGTTTGTGTATTCAAAAACTCCAAGTCGACAGAAGGTAGTACTTTTTTCTGATGAAATACTATCTGTACCAATTGCTATATTTTATCGTTCAAATTTGAATTTCAACTGGAACGATGTCAACGATCTTCAAGGTTTAAAAATTGGTGGTGTGCTTGGTTACGATTACGGGGTATCTAAGTTTGAACATGATAAGACGATAGTGATAGATAGAATTGAGAATCAAATGGGTAACTATCGAAAGTTACTGGCTGGCCGGTTGGATATTTTATTTGAGTTTCCAGAAGTTGGTGAAAGTTTTATCGAGCGCCTTGGAGTACAAGACCAAATATCGATGCATCCAACACCACTAGTCGAAAAGTCATACTCACTTATAATTACTAAAAAGTCTAAGCGCTCAGACGAGTTACTTTCAGCATTTAATCGAGGCTTAAAAAAGCTCAAAGCCAAAGGCTTAGACAAGCATTACGAAAAACAGTCGAAACAAGGTGCTTATGAAAAGCATTAAAGACATAACGTAGTTAAGAAAGCCAGCATCTTTAGCATTGTCTAGATTAATCGGCTAACTCGAATAAATACTCTTAGAATTAGCATGTGGAATATAAACGGCTCGCAGTAGATTTAGGTGTAAGCCCATAAATGCTTACCGACGTTAGTAAAGGACACTCATATCTAAAAGAGAATCAGATACTTATGATGGCGGATGCCGTTGGTGAAGATAAAGAAAAAGCCTTAGTTGGGCTTGCTTTAGATAAGTCCAAAACGCACGAAGCACAGACACTGTGGAGCAGCATCGCAAAAAAGTTTAATGGGCATGGTTTATCAAGTATTTCAATGGCTTGTGGTGCATTGGCCCTATATGTAAATCAAACCTCTCAGTGCGTATTATCTAGAATTATGTTGAATATCAATTCATTTCATAAATATATAAAGCCTCTTTTATTTAGAGGTTTTACCAATGAAGTACCGCGATATGACTAAAAACTATATATTTCGCGAATTGGAATGCATGATGACCAAACAGCAAGTTGCCGCGCTATGTTTTAAATCTGTGATAACTGTCACTGAATGGGATAAAGGTAAACCCATTCCCCCTGAGTGTAAAAGGCTTATGAGAATGGTTAAGGGTAGGGAATTAAGTGACGAGAAGGAATGGCAACTTTTCAAGATGCAGAATAATCGTATGAAGTTACCGACTGGCCAGTTAGTAACTCCTCAAGAGTTGTTAGCCGGCATCGCCCTATTAGAGATCCAATCAGAACTTGAACTAAGAACTTCTACGCGCCTTATTAAGTTAGCTAGAGCGATTGAACGTATAAAATCAAAATGAACTTAGTTATGAGGGTGCTTGCCACCCTCAATAAAAGCTAGCTAGTCGCTAGGGGGGGTACTTAAGGCAAGTGAGCCTAATACCAAACGTAAATATCTCCACCAAATATAGATAGATTCCGAAGAGTAGCTATCACTATCGTCACATAACCCATGGGCAAGTCTGTTCCTAAAATTAAAGCTAGTTTCGTTTGCAAACAATACTTTTAGCTCGAATAACAAAGACTCATCAAACACTTCCTTAGCCATTGGCTCATGAAGTAGAAAATTTAGGCTTGAAACTTCAGCTGTGTGGTCAGGTTCACTTGTATGTACCAGCTTATCGTTTTCTCGAAGTGAGCTTCTTACAAAGTGTTCGATCTGTGGTATCAAAAGGTGAACTGCCACATCAAACTCTAGGTTAAACCCAGCTAGTAATGCTTTTGAAATGATTTGGTATCGACCTGACTCGACTAGCGGTGCCTGCTCACATAGTTCAAGCATCAGAGACTGATCAATTAGGAATTCTTCGGTGATTTGTCTTACGGCTGGGAGTATCATCCCTTGAACCATAACTCCAATATTACTACTGGCTATTAAATTGAAGTTGGCGAAGTTAGTTATATTTTCTGATGTAACTGATTCGTCTAATGCTATAGCTGAGCTATGGCCAACAACTCTGCCATCTGAAGAAAGGTAAACATTACTCATCAGGCTTGATAAAGGAAAATTGGCTCTTGATTGTTCAACTAACTCTATAAGTTGATGAACATTTAATGCTATCGGAAAACTACATAGTGAACCAATCGCCACTTGTGGTGTGTCCTTTCCTGATACCCGATCGCGTGCGTCTAGTGCAAGGTCACTCACATCTTGTTCATGGGAGAAAACAGGCATCTCGTCAAATGTAGTTTCGCTCGTATCTTGTCTAAGCTTTTTACATTCTTCTATTTTGTCGTTGATTAGGCTGGTTCTATGAGATTTTGGGATTTTTAAATAAGTTTGTATTGCGTTACTGAAAAGGCTACTCAGTACGAACTTTGTGTCAGAAGACCTGCTTTTAGCTTCTTCTAACCAAGCATCCCCACTTAGCTCTAACATTTTGGATTTTGACTTACTGTCGTTAAGGAGACGAAACTTATCTTCAGCTAAGCCAATATACCTTTTCGCTAAATCAAACCGTTTTTCCTTCATACAATCTTCAAAGATATTTCGGCATAACTTTGCTGTTGACTGGTCGTCAGAACGAAAAATAGAGAACTCGTGACAAAATTTGAGTAAGTGAAGGTAGAACTCCAAATCGGATTTATGAAGTGACATCAATGCTTTCAGTTTGTCTTCAAGGAGAGTTAAGGACTGTTCTCTCTTAAACATTTTTATGTATATGAAAGCTCTAGCCAGACAATACTTGGTAGCTAAGAAAAAATTTTGAGGATTTATTTTTACCTGAATGTATTGATCGATAGCATTTTCAGCATCAAGTTTTGATTTCTTCTTACTCTTTAACCAAAGAATTTCGTAAATACGACCTAACAAGATTGGTTCTGTTATATGGTCCAAAAATAGGCGAAGATTGGAAAGGTATATCTCGTCCACACTGTCTAACAGTTTTTTTCTGTTATACGGTAAGCTTAGTGGGTAGTTTCTTTCATTGTAATCCCCTCTGGCTGATGATATCTCAATAATGGTTTCTAAAATCAGCTTATGCTGCTCTTTTAGATTGTTTCTCAAGTGCTTTTCTAGGAGGTGGCTTTTTCCAGTAGCGATTACGTCATTATTTACAATAGACCAATCGAAGCTATCTGTTGACTCGGGATGGATAATTGCTGTTGGCATATAAAGTCGAATACCCTTATTGAAATGGGACTTTCTTGATTAACTATATCCCGTCAAATATAAGAAAGTTTAGTTGTTGTCGATATCATTCAAAAGTTTGAAGATTATACCGCTAACTAAATGAGTTGTATCTCTTTCCCAATTAAAGACTTGAGCCTGAACCTTTAAAATACGTCGAATTTACCCCCGTGATACACCACGGGGGTTTGACCCTCCGCCTCATTCTTCCTCCTCAGTCTTCGTCGTCATCACTCGTTGTCAGGTCAGCACCGCTAGAGATCCTTTTCGACACTCAAATGATCTTAAAAGCAGGCGAACATAAAAAAGCCTTGCGAACTGGCAAGGCTTCTTAAAGAGCGATTCTGGCAGGAACGGGCAGTGCCACAGCCTCAAGGTGCTGAGTAACTGACCGCGCCGATTCAGTGCAACTAATTATTCAACTTCAGTGGGCGGCTTGGTGCTTCGTTCGCGCTCCGCACTCTCTTTTCCCTGCGGGGCGAAAAGCTTACCGAGCATATAACAGGCTGCATCATAGGTTATCAGCGCAGCGATAACCGCCAAGAACTCCGCCATAAAGAACGCCTCTAAAAAGGCTACAAAATCACTTTCACTTATCTGAATTACGTTACCCATAGACACCTCAAAACAAACTGACTTTTGCATTCATCGTTTCAGGCCGTTGAGCGCGTTGCTCTAACGGCTTGCATGTGATCATCTTTCTTTGGCCGTTTCGTGTTAGCTCTAAAAGACATTGGTCAATCACTCGATAACTAATGTCGTAGTTATCAAGAAAAGCCTCGCTCAAGCTATAGACACCATCAGCAGTGATGGCCTCTAAATTCACGTATCGGTTAATCTTGTTATCCTTAATGGCGAACGTCACTGACGTCACGAACGCTTTCTGAATACCCTCGAAAGGTAGAATCTTTCCTATATAAACACTCTTAACAACATCCCCATGATTAGCTTGATTGCTATCCCCACCAGTAGATACATCAGAATCACTTTGACCAGTTGTTTTACTCGATGAGTCGCTTTGGCCAAGAACGGAAGACGAAGATTGCGACGTTTGCGGTTGCGTATCTTCCTCAGAAGAATCAATAAGGCGATTGGATATTTCATACATTAAGTAACCTAAGCAAAAGATGGACAGCAACAAAGCTGCAATGGCTTTGGGGCTACGAAATAGAGTGTTCATAGCTCCGGCTTGTTTCGCTAACCCTGTACCTGTTGATTTATACAGTAGGAACGCATCAAGAGGGATTTTCTTTTTAAACGTGTTTACATCGAGCTTTTTGGGGATGACGGGTGTAGTGACCGACTTGTCATGTTTCCAAATCAGGGGCTTTCGTTTGCACCAAAAAAACTGGTCACGGCCTTTATGAAAGAAGTTCTGCTCACCACAAGCCTTGATGCCTGAATCGATTTGTTTCCAGTCCGGTGAAAGCAGCTCGATATCCCAGTTATATTTTCGGTGACGCATGAACCCCTCGTTGAACGTGTGAGGATAGATAATGCGGCCGTTCTCATCGTATTGAGCAACGCCTCTATCATCCGTTTCCGATTCTTCGAGTTCGTTCATGTCGGCAGGGATATAGCGAGAGTTAAAGAAATCGACATAAGATTCAGGCAGTAGGCCGTCTTTGCCCTGGTCTTTAGTGATGAACGTATCGAGAGGCTGATACTTCACTTTCTTCATATCAAAGCCGATGTTCTTGGAGTAGATATCTTGGCATTCATCTATCACAATCAGCGCCCCAATCGGGCACCAACAAAAGAAATGCGTCCACAGAAACACGCCAGCTTCATCCCTTGATGAGATACGTAGCAATTTAGTGGTGGAGGGGAATTTACAATCAAAGCGTTTCTCGATGGAAGCAACGGTTTCCATGCCCTCAATGTTGGTCACGACAACACGGCCAGCCTTGAGCGCTTCATAGATAACAAAGTAGGCAGTGTAGGCGGATTTATAGGAGCCGTTTGCCCCAGTACGAATAGTGATGGCCATTAGCGTGTCATCCTCATAACAAAGCCAGTGGTAAAGAAGTTGGCAAGAATGGACAGTCCTTGAGGGATACCAAACTTGAACGCGTAGAAACGGATTTCATCCGGCAGCATATTGAACGCGGTTTTAAGCGCATCGTTAAAGCCAATTTCTTGGAGCAGGATTCGAGCGGAGTTGTAAGACAGCTTCATGAACTCGATTTGAGCCATGATGGTGAGCTTCAAAAAGAACAACTGAACATACGAAAAGAGATCCATCATCATTTGTGGAATACCGACAAGGAAATCCGAGAAGAACTGGAACTGTTCAGCGCTCCAATTGAGAAAGGTGGTGAGAGCTTCCATTAGTTATTCCCCAACATACGAAGACCCGCAATCACGCAAATAAAGATAATGACCGCATAGATAAGTTCGCTATTGTCCAAGAGCGCATCAAGCACTCCAGATTTGAAAGAGTGGCTGCCACCGTTTAGCGTTAAATCCAAACGGTGTTCCACGTAGGAACCTTGTTCAAACTCGCTAACATCAATAGAGAGTAGGGACTTGAACTCATCGAGCTGGGCGGCGTATTCGGTTTTGAGTGTTTCAATATCGGTGTTGATTTCAGTGAATGCGCTTTCACTAAAGAGAAAGTCTGATTGAAAGGTGTCGCTTGGTGTCGGTTTGGTGAAAGTCCCTTGGCCGAGCTTATCGATAGAGTCAGAAATGCCGCTGAGAGAATCCGCGATGGCTTGGGAACCATTACCATCCGTTGGAGCACCACCAGAAGCAAGGCCGTCGAGCTTAGTGGCTAACCCGTCGATTTGAGCAGACAGACTTTCATTAAGATCCTGTACCTCGTAGAACGTGTCATCGGAAACCGCGTAAGCAAGGGAAGAATTGTTTTTAGCGATGCGAACGTCTTCGGCCAGTGCGTCTAGCTTGTCAGAGTTACGATAATTTCGGTTGAGTACATCCAGAGCTTCACTCATTTGGTTTTTGATGGTGTCGGTATTTTTCTTTGCCCCATTAGAGCGGTTGGCCGCGTTCTTGAGTTGGGTTGCTTGGGTAGGAGTCAGGCCAACGCCGCCAGTGATAGAGATATCTTCAATTTTGTTCGCCAGGTTCATTTCGATTTGGTTCAAGCGAGAGGATTGCGTATTTTGAGTTGCAATGATTTGGTCGTTCTTTTGTTTGTTGGTCACCGAGTTGCGAACACTATCTAATAGCCAACTGTTTTGAGCCGTCGTCAAGCCGCCTCCACTGACTTCAATTCCGTTCACGGCATCAATCACCGCTTGATTAGAACGCCCGAAAATATTCTGTAAGTTATTGGACATATCACTCACTGAACCTTTAATGCTTCTAACCGTACTCGTTACCCCTTGATTGAGGATATGTAAATCAGCCCGGTCAAGACTGGACATAGCGAGAAGCTTTACCGACTTAGCCAGTTCATGGTTAGCGGAAGACAAATCAGAAGTAGTACGGGCTATGGTGTTAATGTCTTCACAGTTACCAGTGCCACAATAAACCTTTGAAATAACAGAAGTGTTAGGGGTTAACTCATCGACATATTGTTCAAGTTCATCAGGGATGTTATCGCCGTTTCTGTCGGTTACGCCTCCATCGGCCTCACTTGGATTTGGGTCGATGCCGTTAGGGATACCGTCACCATCAAAATCTTCCTCAGCGTCATCAATGCCGTTGTGGTTGATGTCATTTTCGTAAGGAAAAGGTAAGGGCTCATCACCAAAGAAGCGTCCCCGTTCTGACCAAGCACATGTAGCACCTGTATGTTTAAATACGCCCGTCCAGTATTGGTCGTTATTCGGTGCATCGACTTGAACGGCGCCCGTTAGAATCAATTCACACGCCACTTGACCCTCAGTAGAACCGCGACAATACCGATTGGGGTTATCCCCATAAACGTACGCGTCCCACCTGACCGTTCGATTCAAATCTTTAAGAACCATACACGAAGAAACGCAGACGCCGCCTTGGTCAACTTGACCTGTAGGGCAATCAACCGCGTAGGATTGAGCCATAAAAACCAGGCATGAAACCATCAAAAAGAGCAGGGCAACAAAGGTATTAATTATCGATTTCATACTGAACCCAGATATAAAAAAGCCCCCGTTAGGAGGCGTTAATTCCGGTATAGATACCGTAGACAAAGGATGAAGCCATAACCACGCCAAGTAAGATGGTTAC
>NZ_RZIS01000010.1 GCF_005281835.1 Vibrio profundi | reverse complement strand
AAGTTTGCTGCGGTCGTGGCGGAATTGGTAGACGCACCAGATTTAGGTTCTGGCGCCGCAAGGTGTGAGAGTTCAAGTCTCTCCGACCGCACCATCATTCAGTTGATGACTGTAAATCTCAGTGAGATTTTAAAACATCCAGTTGGGCTATCGCCAAGCGGTAAGGCACCGGCTTTTGATGCCGGCATTCCCTGGTTCGAATCCAGGTAGCCCAGCCACTATTACAACGTTATATTGAGTCGCCAATACTCGATACAACTACAAAGTTTGCTGCGGACGTGGCGGAATTGGTAGACGCACCAGATTTAGGTTCTGGCGCCGCAAGGTGTGAGAGTTCAAGTCTCTCCGTCCGCACCATCATTAGAAACCCAGCTTTTTAGCTGGGTTTTCTTCTTTCAAGGCTTATCTGTTTTTTGCTAGATAAGTCACTATCATTTCTCTCAATAGCCCTCTTTAATTGCACCGTTTTATACGACAATAGCTTATCTTCCAAATACGCGTGATTGTCTATGAACACCTTACTCCTCTCAATTGGCTGCTACACCGATTCACCCAGCGAAAGCCAAGGCCTCTACCAAGTTGAGCTTGATACACTGACCGGGGCACTATCTAAACCCGAACTCATATTTCCTTGTCGTAACCCATCATTTGTTGTTTCCACAAGCTCTGGCTACTACACAGCTTCTGAAGTTGAGCAAAGCGATAGCCCTCAAGTAATTTACATCGCTAAATCAGTTTCCGATAACGACATAAGCTCTGCGCCGATAAAAGGGGCACATCCTTGTCACATTGCAGTTGATGCTAACCGCAAGTACCTTATTAGCTCTCAATATTCTTCAGGTTCATTCGATATCTTCGCTTTGAACATCAATGGCAGTTTAGATAAACGCGTAACTACAATCGCCCCTGCAGGAAACGGTCCTCACCCAAACAGGCAAAAGCAATCTCACGCGCATCAATGCCAGTTTCTAGCAACCTTACCGCAATTCGTAACCGTCGATTTAGGTAGTGATCAAATCAGTTTCTATAGCTATGACGAAGAACAAAGCGACTTCTTAGAAAAACCCACACAAATTGTCCAAACTCCAGCAGGAAGTGGACCTCGCCATTTAGTATTCAACCAAAGTGAAACGCACGCTTATGTGGTATGTGAGCTTTCAGAAACCATCTTGGTGCTAGAACAAATTTTGGGAAGGTGGCAGATAGTGCAAGAGATTGAAGCACTACCCAATGAAGAGAAAGGTGAAGCAACAGCAGCAATCAAACTATCGCCAGACGAAAGGTTTTTGTATGTTTCTTGCCGTCATCAATCTAAGATCAGCTGCTTTGCAGTTTCCCAAGAAACCAAACAGCTGACATTTCAGAGTAGCCATTCAACCGAAGGGCTATTCCCACGAGATTTCTTAATCACGAATGACGGACATTGGGTAGTTGCCGCTAACCAACACTCCAATAACATCACTACGTTTAAGCGCAACTTAAATACTGGTGCTTTGGACTATACCGGCAATTCAACCCGCTTAGATGCACCTGTGTGTATTGCCGATTAAACGTAAAAAAGGAGAGCATTCGCTCTCCTTTTTTAAATCATACTTTGCTTACAAACCTAAAGCATATTTCAAAACTTGGGCTTTAACAGGACCTGAGTTTTCTGCCACTTTTAAGGCTGCATTTCGGATAAATTTGATTGGCCCTAAATCGTTACTAAAGGTTTTATAGAAAAAGTCCATACCACTTTGCATCAGTACGTTATCACCTCTGCGGCGCATTTCGTAGCGTTTTAGTGCTTTATCAGATAACGATGATTCATCCTTAGCAACTGCAAGCAAAACCGACACATCTTTAAAACCTAAGTTCACCCCTTGCCCTGCCAAAGGATTAATCGTGTGCGCGGAATCTCCCACTAATACACAGTGATTTTTATAGTATTGCTGAGCATGACGCCTCGTTAAAGGAAAAGAACCTTTCTGTAGAACTTTGACGTCCCCTAATTCAGCCGGGAAATATTTTAAAACTTCCAATCGCAATTGCTCATTACTCATGGCTGATAACTGACGAATTCTCTTTGGTGAGTCATACCAAACAAGCGATCCCTGCCCGACTTCTTGATCATTTAAAGAAAGTGAACACAATGGCAGAAATGAGCGAGGTCCACTCGGTGTAAACTGTTGCCAAGTAATGTCTTGCTGTGGGAGCTCTGTTTCAACATTGATCAACATACAATCTTGTCGATAATCCCATGCGGTAATACCAATTCCCGCAGCCTGTCTTACTGCAGAATTCGCTCCATCCGCACCAATAACCCAAGGTGTCGATAACTCGGCTCCTGATTGCAACTTGACAGTATTCGTTTCACCAAACTCAATACTATCCAATCTTTCCGGGCACAATAACGTTAGATTTTCATGCTCTGAGAATTGTTCCCATAACCCCAATTGAATCAAGCGATTTTCCACAATGTAACCAAGCTGAGGTAAATCAAGAGATTGTGCGTCAAATCGAGTTCGGCATTCTGGATGCTCCCAAGTTTCTAAGCGTTTGTATGGGCAAACCCGCATTGCTTCAATGGATTGCCACGCACCAAGCTCGTCTAGCAAATTAACTGAAGTTTGTGAAATAGCGGAAACACGTATATCCATCGCTTGTGACGGTTCAAAAGGTGTGGGCTGTTGACCTTCAATAACAGCAACTTTCTTTCCTTGCTTTGCAAATCCGATAGCAGTAGCGGCACCGACCATACCCCCACCGATCACCACGATGTCATAACTGTTCATTTTTCACACTTTATCAATTTGATTTTCTGACTATTTTTAATTGTACGTTTTCATTACCAAATTGTAATCAAAAACCTTGTGCACTACGTGGGCAAAACCTTTTCAAACCTAGGTTTAAAGAGATTTTACTCGATCACTAGTCAGTGGGTTTTTAAACCAGTACAATACGCCGCTTGCCGCTGCCCCACCAATAAAGGGGCATGTTAGGCGGAGATACACTGGGCGATTTGCTCCCTTAAATTAAACTAACGATCGAGCGAACAAAAGATGAGTAAGAAACTGCTAATTAAAACTTGGGGCTGCCAGATGAACGAATACGATTCATCAAAAATGGCTGACCTGCTAAATGCTGCAAATGGCTATGAGCTAACTGAAGTACCTGAGGAAGCAGATGTACTACTACTAAACACTTGTTCTATTCGCGAAAAAGCACAAGAAAAAGTATTCCACCAGCTTGGTCGTTGGAAAACGCTGAAAGATAAAAAAGAAGGTGTGGTGATCGGTGTGGGTGGCTGTGTAGCGACTCAAGAAGGCGACCATATTCGCCAACGTGCACCATACGTAGATGTAATCTTTGGCCCGCAAACACTGCACCGTCTACCAGAGATGATTAAATCTTCTCTATCAAATGACGCGCCAGTGATGGATATCTCTTTCCCAGAGATCGAAAAGTTCGATAGCTTACCTGAGCCGCGCGCTGAAGGCGCAACGGCATTCGTTTCTATCATGGAAGGTTGTTCTAAGTACTGTACTTACTGCGTTGTACCTTACACTCGTGGTGAAGAAGTAAGCCGTCCTATGGATGACGTTCTTTTCGAAGTAGCACAACTTGCAGAGCAAGGTGTACGTGAAGTTAACCTACTTGGCCAAAACGTAAATGCGTACCGCGGCCCAACTCACGAAGGTGATATCTGCACATTCGCAGAATTACTGCGTTTAGTTGCGTCTATCGACGGTATCGATCGTATTCGTTTCACAACAAGCCACCCGCTTGAGTTTGGTGATGACATCATCGCAGTATACGAAGATACACCTGAACTTGTGAGCTTCCTTCATCTACCAGTACAAAGTGGTAGTGACCGTATCCTTACGATGATGAAGCGTCCTCATACAGCTATCGAGTACAAGTCGATTATTCGTAAGCTTCGTAAAGCGCGTCCTGACATTCAAATCAGCTCTGACTTTATCGTTGGTTTCCCTGGTGAATCTAACCAAGATTTCCAAGACACGATGAAACTGATCAAAGACGTTGATTTCGATATGAGCTTCAGCTTTATCTTCTCTCCTCGTCCTGGTACACCTGCTGCAGACTACCCATGTGACGTGCCTGAGCAAGAGAAGAAAGATCGCCTATACGAACTACAACAAACCGTTAACACGCAAGCTATGCGCTACTCTCGCCTAATGCTGGATACTGAGCAACGTGTACTGGTTGAAGGTCCATCGAAGAAAAACTTAATGGAATTGCGTGCTCGTACAGAAAACAACCGTGTAGTGAACTTCGAAGGTTCAGCGGATCTTATTGGTCAATTTGTTGATGTGAAGATCACTGACGTATTCGCAAACTCACTTCGTGGTGAGCTTGTTCGCACAGAAAAAGACATGGATCTTCGCACCGTAATTTCGCCAACTCAAATGATGGCGCAAACTAAACGTGAAGATGAGCTAGGTGTAGCGACATTTACGCCTTAGGCTCCAGTTCAAAAGCTTAAACATAGAGCTTGAAATTACCTAACTAAGTGACCATCTTAGAATTAGGGACATCACCATTAGAAGCCCGGTCTAAATCGGGCTTCTTGCTCTTTTTTTATTGAAAAGAGTGGGTGGCACAAAATGAGAGGCAACTTTGAGCAATAAAATTGTTACGTTAGAAATTGATCTAGAACCAGCCGATAACCGCCGACTTTCCAGCCTATGCGGTCCATTCGATGACAATATCAAACACTTAGAACGTCGTTTAGGCGTCGAAATTAACTACCGCAGCAACTTCTTCACCATCGTGGGTAAACCTCATACCGCGGCCGCTGCATTAGACATTTTAAAATCTTTGTACGTAGAAACAGCAACCGTTCGTGGCAATACACCAGACATCGAACCGGAACAAATCCACCTAGCGATCAAAGAATCAGGCATTTTAGAGCAGCACTCTGAAGCGCCGATGGAACACGGAAAAGAAGTGTTCATCAAAACCAAAAAAGGTGTAATTAAGCCGCGTACACCAAACCAAGCTCAATATTTGATGAACATGGTCACCCATGACATCAGTTTTGGTATTGGCCCAGCTGGTACAGGTAAAACTTATTTAGCAGTGGCAGCAGCTGTCGATGCGTTAGAGCGCCAAGAAATCCGCCGTATTCTATTGACGCGTCCTGCGGTTGAAGCTGGTGAAAAGTTAGGTTTCCTACCTGGCGACTTAAGCCAGAAAGTAGACCCATATTTGCGCCCACTTTACGACGCATTGTTTGAAATGCTGGGCTTTGAACGTGTTGAAAAGCTGATTGAGCGCAACGTGATTGAAGTTGCACCGCTTGCTTACATGCGTGGCCGTACCTTAAACGATGCCTTTATCATTCTTGATGAGAGCCAAAATACAACCGTAGAGCAAATGAAAATGTTCCTCACTCGTATTGGTTTTAATTCAAGAGCAGTGATCACTGGTGACGTCACTCAAATAGATTTACCTCGCGGCGCGAAATCTGGTTTACGCCACGCAATTGAAGTTCTCAACGACGTTGATGAAATTAGCTTTAACTTCTTCCTAGCGGATGATGTGGTTCGACACCCTGTCGTCGCTCGCATCGTTAACGCTTACGAGAAGTGGGAAGCGAAAGATCAGAAAGAGCGAAAAGAGTATGAAAAGCGTCGCCGCGAAGAGCGCGAAGCCAAGCTACTCGAAGCTCAACAACCCGCAGAGACACAATTAGCAACACAAAATAGCTCTGCTGTAGCAGAACAAGGTGATAAATAGATGTCTATTGAACTAGACCTGCAATTAGCGGTCGAAAATGAGCAAGGTTTACCAACTGAACAAGATCTGCAACTTTGGTTAGATAAGACTATTCCTCAGTTTCAGGAAAATGCCGAGCTCACTATTCGTATCGTTGATACTGAAGAAAGCCACCAGCTCAATCATGAATATCGCGGCAAAGATAAGCCTACTAACGTGCTTTCTTTCCCGTTTGAAGCGCCTCCAGGTATCGAAATCGACCTATTGGGTGATTTGATTATTTGTCGCCAAGTGGTCGAGAAAGAAGCAGAAGAGCAAAATAAGCCCCTGCTAGCACACTGGGCGCATATGGTTGTACATGGCAGTCTTCATCTGCTAGGTTATGATCATATCGAGGATGATGAAGCTGAAGAGATGGAATCTCTTGAAACAGAAATCATGCAAGGTATGGGCTTTGAAGACCCTTACATTGCAGAGAAACAATAACTCATCGAACTGGTGATGCGTCACTACAATCTGAGTTGTTATGTGTGCTATCACACTTCTGATAGCGTTATTTTTTGAGAAATCATGAACGAAGGTAACCCCCCCACTTCTGAGGGAAGTAAAAAATCTGAAGGTCCGAGTAGAAAGTCCTTCTTTGAACGCCTAGGCCAACTATTTCAAGGTGAAGTAAAAGATCGCCAAGAGCTCGTCGATGTCATTCGCGACTCTGAAATTAACGACCTAATTGACCACGACACTCGCGACATGCTTGAGGGTGTAATGGAAATTTCCGAGATGCGAGTGCGCGATATCATGCTGCCACGCTCTCAAATGGTCACAGTCGAACGTACCGACGATCTAGACACGTTGATCGCGCTACTGACTGACGCTCAACACTCTCGCTACCCAGTGATCAGTGAAGACAAAGACCATGTGGAAGGCATTCTCTTAGCGAAGGACCTACTTAAGTACTTGGGTTCAGACAGCGCCCCATTCGATATCGAACAAGTGATTCGCCCTGCAGTCGTTGTTCCGGAAAGCAAACGAGTAGATCGCCTACTCAAAGAATTCCGTGAAGAACGTTACCACATGGCAATTGTGGTAGATGAGTTTGGTGGTGTTTCTGGCTTGGTAACCATTGAAGATATCTTAGAAGAAATCGTTGGTGAAATTGAAGACGAATTTGACGACGAAGAAGAACTGGATATCCGTAAGCTAAGTAAACATACGTTTGCGGTAAAAGCTTTGACCACGATTGAAGAGTTCAATGAAACATTTGGTACTGTCTTCAGCGATGACGAAGTTGATACTGTGGGTGGTATGGTTATGACCGCTTTTGGCCACTTGCCTTCACGAGGCGAAGTGGTTGAGATAGAAAACTATCACTTTAAAGTGACGTCTGCTGATAATCGCCGTGTGATACAACTTCAAGTGACGGTTCCAGATGAAGAACCTCTTCCAACTATCGAAGAATAACGTTTCACTCTCTTTGTAGAGAACATTAGAACGAATATAGATGACTAAACCTTTTATTCATCGCCTACTACGGCCGCTTGCGGCCGTTTTTGTTGGCGCTCTCACGACCTTATCCTTCGCTCCATATCAAATATGGCCTCTAGCGATACTCAGCCCAGCCCTACTCCTACTCCTTATTCATAACCGCAGTGCCAAAAGCGCTTTATGGATTGGCTATGCATGGGGTATAGGTCAGTTTGCTTCTGGCATCAGCTGGGTATACGTCAGTATTGATGGTTTTGGAGGAATGCCATTAATCGCCAACCTATTCTTAATGGCTCTGCTTGTCGGGTATTTGGCTATTTATTCTGGCCTATTCGCTTGGAGTTTGAACAAGTTCTTCCCCCAGAATAATCTGTCACGTTTTTTCTTAGTCGCACCGGTGCTTTGGCTAATCAGTGATTGGCTGCGAGGATGGGTCATGACGGGCTTCCCATGGCTGTGGTTGGGCTACAGTCAAATAGATGCCCCGTTAGGCTCTTTCGCTCCGCTAGGTGGCGTAGAACTCGTTACCTTACTGATTATCGTATCTGCAGCGGCCATCAGTTATGCCCTGCTTCACCGAGCGTGGCTGATTGCGTTAATTCCTGTCGTGTTGATTAGTGCTGGCTTTGGTATCCGCAATGTGGATTGGGTACAACCTAACCCAGAGAAAACGACAACTGTTGCCCTGATACAAGGTAATATCGACCAAGCATTAAAATGGCTTCCTAGCCAACGCTGGCCGACCATCATGAAATACGCCGATGCTAGCCGTCAAAACTGGGATGCTGACATCATCATTTGGCCTGAAGCCGCTGTACCTGCTTTTGAGCTAGAGATTCCGTCCTACCTTCGAAATCTAGACAGTGCGGCGAAAATGAATGATTCAGCCATCATTACTGGAATCCTCAATCAATCAGAAGATAAAAAGTACTACAACAGTATTCTCGCAATAGGTAACACGCCTTACGGTGATTACAGCTACGATATGGAAGAGCGCTACCACAAGCATCACCTGCTGCCTTTCGGTGAGTTTGTGCCGTTTGAAGACATTCTGCGCCCTATTGCTCCGATGTTTAACTTACCGATGTCTTCATTCAGTCGTGGGGAGTTTATCCAACCGAATATTGTTGCGAATGGACGTCACCTAGCGCCAGCATTGTGTTACGAAATCATTTTTAATGAACAAGTAAGACAAAACGTCACTAACGAGACTGACTTCATCCTGACGCTATCTAACGATGCGTGGTTTGGTAAATCTATTGGCCCACTACAACACATGGAAATTGCACGCATGCGTGCGCTTGAATTGGGTAAACCGTTAATCCGTTCCACCAACAATGGAGTCACGGCGGTCACCGACCATAAAGGTAAGATAATAGAGCAAGCCCCACAATTTGAAACGGCTGTACTACGTGCAGAACTGACTTCAACGGACGGGCAAACCCCGTATCGCATCGTTGGGACTTGGCCTCTGTATGCGTGGACCTTAATCAGCTTGATTATAGGCTGGAGATTAAGAGCTAAGAACTCGCAATAGCTTAAAGTATCACGCAATGAAAAAGAGCCTTGGTTATCTAGCCAAGGCTCTTCTCGTTCAATAAGGCGTTTTAATTTCGCTACGGTTTTAACGCTTTACGACTAAACCCTTTACAGCCGCATTTAATGCACGGAATGATCACTGTTGGATGGTTATATTCCGTTTGATGGCCACAATCATCGCAAATTAAAGTCCCTAACCCGATTACCTCATCGGCTTGATAGAGCCCTTGATGCTCCAAGTCCTGAAAGAGTTCAACCCACTCCACTTTGGTTCTATCGGTAATTTCTAGTAACCCCTGCCAAATAGAATCGGCAATCATCAAATAGAATGGTCCGCTTTTGCTCTCTTCATAGCTGTCAGCAAACTCTTTTAAATCGGATTTCACATAAGCAGAAATTAAAGATAACTCGTCTTTTGTCATGTCATTGGCCGCAATGACCACTTTCCCGGAGGTTTCGAGCTTATTATTAATTTCTTCTGGGCTATGCTTAATCGTCTCGATGACATCTTCAACAATCTCTTCATAAGCCGCTTTTTTCTTTGGCATACTCCGCCTCCTTAAGATGACTAACTTCTATCCTAGATAATTGACGCTATAACTAGACGATTACTCCTTAACAAATAAAGCAACTCCTACCTATTAGCATAGCTCCCCTATGGATGTTGGTTGAATTTACACGGCCAACGACTCCGCAACTGCAAGTATGACGGGGATAGCTATTGTTGTACTCAGCTCCTTTAGGTATTCTATGTCGATCTATTAGATTCTGTTCTAACCGAACTCACAAATTCCAAGATAACCGGATACCATCGATGCAAGAACAATATAACCCGCAAGAGATTGAACAAAAGGTTCAACAACATTGGGATAACAGCGAGACCTTCGTTGTAAGTGAAGACCCAAATAAAGAAAAATTCTACTGTCTTTCTATGTTCCCATACCCAAGTGGCCGACTGCACATGGGTCACGTGCGTAACTACACTATCGGTGATGTGGTATCTCGTTTCCAACGCCTGCAAGGCAAAAATGTTATGCAACCTATCGGTTGGGACGCATTTGGTCTACCAGCTGAGAATGCAGCAGTAAAAAACAACACAGCTCCTGCACCATGGACTTACGAAAACATTGAGTACATGAAGAACCAGCTAAAACTTCTAGGCTTTGGCTACGATTGGAACCGTGAATTCGCGACTTGTACTCCAGAGTACTACCGTTGGGAACAAGAGTTCTTCACTAAGCTTTACGAAAAAGGCTTGGTTTACAAAAAGACTTCTTCTGTTAACTGGTGTCCAAACGACCAAACTGTACTTGCAAACGAGCAAGTAGAAGACGGCTGCTGCTGGCGTTGTGACACTCCAGTAGAACAAAAAGAGATCCCACAGTGGTTTATTAAGATCACTGAATACGCTCAAGAGCTACTAGACGATCTAGACAACCTAGACGGTTGGCCTGAAATGGTAAAAACCATGCAGCGTAACTGGATTGGTCGCTCTGAAGGTGTTGAGCTGAAGTTCGAAGTTAAAGGCCAGCAAGACCTAGAAGTGTACACCACTCGTCCAGACACACTAATGGGTGTGACTTACGTCGGTATCGCAGCAGGCCACCCTCTTGCAGCTGAAGCAGCGAAGAGCAACCCAGAACTAGCAGCTTTCATCGAAGAGTGTAAAAACAACAAAGTTGCAGAAGCTGAACTAGCTACAATGGAGAAGAAAGGCATGGCAACAGGCCTTACTGCGATTCATCCATTAAACGGTCGTGAAGTGCCTGTTTTCGTAGCGAACTTCGTATTGATGGATTACGGCACTGGCGCTGTTATGGCAGTACCTGCACACGACCAGCGTGACTTTGAATTCGCAACGAAGTACGGCCTAGACATCGTTCCTGTTATCAAGCCAGAAGATGGCTCTGAGCTAGACGTATCTGAAGCAGCTTACACGGAAAAAGGTGTACTGTTTGATTCTGGCGAATTCGACGGTTTGGCTTTCCAAGCAGCATTCGACGCAATTGCAGCGAAACTTGAAGCTGAAGGCAAAGGCACTAAGACAGTAAACTTCCGTCTACGTGACTGGGGTGTATCTCGTCAACGTTACTGGGGCGCTCCAATCCCAATGGTAACGACTGAAGACGGTGAAGTTCACCCAGTACCTGCTGACCAACTACCAGTGATTCTTCCAGAAGACGTGGTAATGGACGGCGTGACTAGCCCAATCAAAGCAGACAAAGAATGGGCGAAGACAACATTCAACGGCGAACCAGCTCTGCGTGAAACTGATACATTCGATACATTTATGGAATCGTCTTGGTACTACGCACGTTACTGTTCACCACAAGCTGATGACATTCTAGATCCAGAAAAAGCAAACTACTGGTTGCCAGTTGACCAATACGTTGGTGGTATCGAGCACGCTTGTATGCACCTGCTTTACTCTCGTTTCTTCCACAAATTGCTACGTGACGCAGGTTACGTAACCTCAGATGAACCGTTCAAGCAACTTCTATGTCAAGGCATGGTACTGGCTGACGCGTTCTATCATGAGAACGAGAAAGGCACGAAAGAGTGGATCGCACCTACTGATGTAACAGTAGAGCGTGATGGTAAAGGTCGCATCGAAAAAGCAATCGACGACCAAGGCCGTAACGTTGAGCACTCAGGCATGATCAAAATGTCTAAGTCGAAGAACAACGGTATCGACCCACAAGAAATGGTAGACAAGTACGGAGCTGATACAGTACGTCTATTCATGATGTTTGCATCACCGGCAGACATGACGCTTGAATGGCAAGAATCTGGTGTTGAAGGCGCGAACCGCTTCCTTAAGCGTGTTTGGAAACTTGTGAAAGAGCATACAGCGAAAGGCGAAACGGAAGCCTTAGATGTCACAGCACTTTCTGGCGACCAAAAAGCACTGCGTCGTGATGTTCACAAGACAATCGCAAAAGTAACGGATGATATTGGCCGTCGCCAAACATTCAACACTGCGATTGCTGCGATCATGGAGCTAATGAACAAACTAGCGAAAGCGCCTCAAGAATCAGCACAAGATCGTGCAATTTTAGGCGAAGCTCTAAAAGCTATCGTTCCAATGCTATACCCAATGACACCGCACATCTCTTACGAGCTATGGGGTGCACTAGGCGGTACTGATATCGACAACGCGGCATGGCCTGCATTTGACGAAAAAGCATTGGTTGAAGACGAGAAAACTATCGTTGTTCAAGTTAACGGTAAACTACGTGCTAAGCTGACTGTTGCCGCTGATGCGACTAAAGAGCAAGTTGAAGAACTTGGTCTAAACGATGAGAACACAATTAAGTTCACTGAAGGTAAAACGATCCGTAAAGTCATTTACGTACCGGGCAAACTTCTAAACATCGTTGCAAACTAATCTTTGCTCACTCGCTAACGGTAATTAAGTTTTTAGCGAACTTTCTGTAAATACCGTAGTCTTTAAACAGGGTGGTCACACACCCTGTTTTATTTATTTTAGTGTTTTCATTTCAAACGACGAAAGCCTTAAAATAAGTAATTAAATCCATGAGAGCCTTCAAATAATGCGTCTGATTTCACCGTCTTCATTCAAAGTTACTGTTGTTGTATTAATGGCAAGCCTGCTTTCTGCCTGTGGTTTTCATCTACGTGGTGACTACTCGGTTCCTGATGAGCTCAACAAAATATCAGTCACCAGCTATGACCAATACAGCACCTTTACCCGCATGGTAAAAGGCCAACTACGTATGAACGATGTGGAAGTAACGGCTCCTAGCTCTAAAACACCAAACTTACATTTATTGGGCGAAAGCATCAGTGAGCGTACACTTTCGTTGTATCAAAATACGCGTGCAGCGGAAAAAGAGCTGACATTTAACGCTTCATACCGAGTAACGATTCCTGACTTAGGCGACAAAACTTTTTCAACCAGCGTAACGCGCAGCTACCTAGATAACCCACTAACGGCACTCGCAAAGTCGGTTGAACGTGAAATGATTGAAGATGAAATGCGTAAGCTGGCATCTATTCAAATCTTGCGTCAAATGGCTCGTCTAAAAGCAAATATCGAAGCAAATGAAATGAACTTGGAAGCGCTAGAACAAAGCCAAGTGAATGCTTTAGAGAAGCAGTACGGCATTAAAACAGTAGAAAAGTCGCAAGCACAGCCTGAGTCTTCGGCAGAAGAGTCTGATACTGAAAGCGACGTGAAATAGACCTTATCATGCGAATTTATGCCGACAGACTAGCCGAACAGTTAAATAAACAACTAAGTAGCGTCTATCTTATTTTTGGTAATGAGCCGCTTCTACTACAAGAAAGCCGTGAAGCGATTAATCACGCAGCCAAACAACAAGGTTTTGAAGAAAAGCATCGCTTTGCTATTGATGCAAGCCTAGATTGGAATCAAGTATACGACTGTACTCAAGCGTTGAGCTTATTTTCTAGCCGTCAAATCATCGAATTAGAATTACCTGAATCCGGCGTTAATGCCGCTATCGCCAAAGAGCTGCTTACCATCTCAGAGCAAATTCATAGCGATATTTTACTCATCCTGATTGGTTCTAAGCTAACCAAAGCTCAAGAAAACTCGAAATGGTTCAAGGCCCTCTCAGGGCAAGGCCATTGGGTGAGTTGTTTGACACCAGACATCCAAAGGTTGCCTCAATTTGTGCAAGCTCGCTGCCGCAGCTTAGGGCTCGTTCCTGATGCAGAAGCTGTACAAATGCTAGCGCAATGGCATGAAGGCAATTTATTTGCCCTTACTCAAAGCTTAGAAAAACTAGCGCTACAATACCCAGATGGCAAACTGACGTTAGTTCGCTTAGAGGAGTCTTTAAGCCGCCATAACCATTTCACTCCTTTCCATTGGGTAGATGCGTTACTGGCAGGAAAAGCAAACCGCGCGCAGCGCATCTTGCGCCAACTCGAAGCGGAAGGTGTCGAAGCCGTTATTTTGTTACGTAGCTTACAGCGTGAAGTCAATTTGCTGCTGCAAATGAAATTACAAATGACGCAAATGCCAATCAATCAGGTGTTCGAGAAGCATCGTATTTGGCAATCTAAGAAACCACTTTATAACGCAGCGCTAACAAGAGTTTCCCAGCAAGGGCTACACTCAGTATTTGCGCTGCTCTCGCAAGCGGAAATGACAGCAAAAACTCAATATGAAGCCTCACCATGGCCATTAATTCATCAAATGAGCATTGAGCTTTGTGTCCCAACCGCTTCGATCCCATATCCTGCGTAAAAGCGTGATATGATCTCATTGAATACATTAAGATTTAAGGAACACCCTGTGTTACGTGAAGAACTAAAAGATTTCCTAGCCGACAAAGCAGACGATATGAAAGCTGAGTCTATCGTTACCATCAACGTAGAAGGCAAATCTAGCGTTACTGACTTTATGATTGTATGTACTGGCACTTCAAAGCGTCATGTGGCTTCAATCGCTGAACACGTGGCAAGCGAAGTAAAAAAAGTTGGCCTAGAGCCACTTGGTATGGACGGTGAGCAAGAAGGTGAATGGGTAGTACTTGATATGGGTACGAGCATGCTACACGTGATGCAAGAAGAACACCGCGAACTGTACCAACTTGAAAAGCTTTGGAGCTAAATCTTGAAAATCCAACTGATCGCCGTTGGCACAAAAATGCCAAAATGGGTGGAAGAAGGTTTTCAAGAGTACAAACGCCGCTTCCCTCATGACATGCCACTTGAACTTGTAGAAATAACTGCAGGAAAACGTGGGAAGAATGCTGACATTGCACGCATCTTGCAAAAAGAAGGCGAAGCCATGTTAGCTGCAGTGCCAAAGGGAAGCCGGATCGTCACTTTGGACATTCCAGGTAAGAAATGGGATACCCCTCAGTTAGCTGAGCAACTGGAAAGCTGGAAATTAGATGGCCGCGATGTATCCATTCTAATCGGCGGCCCTGAAGGGCTAGCGCCAGCATGCAAAGCCGCTGCAGACCAAAGCTGGTCACTGTCTGCCTTAACGCTCCCTCACCCTCTGGTTCGCGTGATTATGGCGGAAAGCCTATACCGCGCATGGAGCGTTACCGCTAACCACCCGTACCACCGAGAATAAGCGTTAATGTTACGTAAACGTAGCCAAATTCGTGATTACAAAGCTGAAGCACGACTATTCACTAGTCGTGCTTTCGTTGCATTTATAGGTATTGTAATCTTGATGGGCCTCCTCATTACCAACTTGTACAACATCCAAGTTAATCAATACCAAGATTACAAAACTCGCTCTAATGACAACCGCATAAAAGTCGTGCCAATCGCACCCAATCGCGGCCTTATCTATGATCGAAATGGAGTGCTCCTGGCGGAAAACCGCCCTGTCTTCAATCTCGAGCTCACTCCAGAAAAAATTAAGAACATGGACGATACACTGGCTCGTCTACAAACCTTGCTTGATATCGCCCCTGAACGAATTGAACGTTTTAACAAAGAACGTCAAAGAACTCGTCGCTTTAAATCGGTACCACTTCTCACCCAATTAACAGAAAAACAAGTAGCTATTTTCTCGGTTAATCAACATAAATACCCAGGCGTTGAAGTCACTGGTACTCTGAAGCGCTTCTACCCGTATGGCAAAGTACTAACCCACGTTATTGGCTATGTGTCGCGTATAAATGACCGAGACATGCAGCGACTTATCCGAGAAGAAAAAGACGCTAACTACCAAGCTACTCGTGACATCGGTAAACTTGGTATCGAACGCTACTACGAAGACATGCTACACGGAACGGCAGGCTACCAAGAAGTAGAAGTAAACAGCCGTGGTCGCGTGATCCGAACCTTAAAGTTTGAACCTGCAATTCCTGGTAAAGATATTGTTCTTAACTTAGACATTAAGCTGCAGCTTTACGTACATAAGCTTTTGGATGGTCGCAGAGGCTCTGCGGTCGTGCTTGATCCTGTCGATAACGGCGTTATTGCGATGGTCTCTAGCCCTAGCTACGATCCGAATGACTTTGTGCACGGTATTTCAAGCAAAGGCTACAGTGCATTATTGAATGACAATGATCGCCCATTGGTAAACCGAGCGACTTTAGGTATCTACCCACCAGCGTCGACCATCAAGCCTTTCATTGCTGTCGCAGCGTTGCAAGAAGGCGTGATCACACCAAATACCACCCGTAATGACCCAGGTTATTGGAAAATCCCGAATTCAAAAACAAGACCATTTAGAGATTGGTTACGTTGGGGGCACGGTAAAGTCGACATTAATAAGGCCATTGAAGAGTCAGTGGATACCTTTTTCTATCAGATCGCTTATGACCTAGGTATTGACCGAATCTCCTCTTGGATGATGATGTTTGGTTTTGGTGATTACACTGGTATCGATATTTACGAGGAAAGCAAAGCGAATATGCCGACTCGTGAGTGGAAAATGGCACGTCATCGCACACCTTGGTACCAAGGCGATACGATTCCGGTAGGTATCGGACAAGGCTACTGGACCGCAACCCCAATGCAGATAGCGAAAGCAACCTCCGTATTAGTGAATAACGGTAAAGTGATTGCACCACATCTACTGCGTTCAACCATCGAGAACGGCCAAGAATTCTCAACTCAAAAGCTGTCTGAAATTGAGACTTACCCACCGGTTACAGGCGTTCCTCAGCGTTATTGGGATATTGCGAAAGACGGCATGAAGCTCGCCAACCACGGTAAAAAAGGTACGGCTCGTCGTGCATTCCAAAGAATGTCTTACCTAACCGCTGGTAAATCAGGAACCGCTCAAGTCTTTGGTTTAAAAGAAGACCAAGAATATAACGCGGAAGAACTCGCAGAACATCTGCGCGACCACGCGTTGTACACTGGCTTCGCGCCACTTGAAGACCCGCAAGCCATTGTCACCATAGTGCTAGAGAATGCCGGCGGCGGTTCAAGTAACGGTGCTCCAGTAGTAAGAAGAATATTTGATCACATCATTCTTGGTGAAAGCCAGAAAGATGATAAGGCGAAGAAATAATGAAACTAGACCCTTCAACCGGACAAAATCGAGCCTTATTCGAACGCTTCCATATCGACCTACCTTTATTGCTAGGTATTTTAATGCTGATGGGTTTTGCTCTGCTGATCATGTACAGCGCTAGTGGTCAAAACCTAGCGATGATGGATCGTCAAGCAATGCGTATGGCTCTAGCTTTAGGAGTAATGGTAGTACTCGCGCAAATACCACCACGAACCTACGAAAGCTTTGCACCGTTACTCTTTGCAGGCGGCGTCATCCTTTTGTTTGGGGTATTGTTCTTTGGTGAGGCTTCCAAAGGAGCACAGCGCTGGCTCAATTTGGGCTTTGTTCGCTTCCAACCCTCTGAATTACTTAAACTGGCGGTGCCTTTAATGATCGCTCGCTATATTGGTAAGCGTTCACTTCCACCAACATTCAGAACACTGATGATCTCTATGGTAATGGTGTTTGTACCAACGATACTAATCGCCAAACAGCCTGATTTAGGAACCTCAATCCTGATCGCTGCATCCGGTATCTTTGTCATCTTCCTTGCAGGTATCAGCTGGAAGATCATCGCTGCAGCGGCAGTGGCTGTGGGTGGGTTTATCCCAATTTTGTGGTTCTTCCTAATGCGTGAGTACCAGAAAGTACGGGTTAGAACCTTATTTGACCCAGAATCCGATCCTCTTGGCGCTGGGTACCATATTATTCAAAGTAAAATAGCCATCGGCTCTGGCGGCATCTCTGGTAAAGGTTGGTTGCAAGGTACCCAATCTCAGTTGGAATTCTTACCTGAGCGCCACACCGACTTTATCTTTGCGGTTATCGCCGAAGAATGGGGCATGATCGGAATTCTCTTTTTGCTGTCGATTTACTTATTTATTATTGGTCGTGGCCTGATTCTCGCTAGCCAAGCGCAAACTGCTTTCGGTCGTATGATGGCGGGCAGTATTGTATTGAGCTTCTTCGTTTATATTTTCGTAAACATCGGTATGGTGAGTGGGATCTTACCGGTCGTAGGCGTTCCCCTTCCCCTAGTCAGTTATGGCGGTACTTCTATGGTAACGCTAATGGCGGGCTTCGGTATTTTGATGTCCATTCATACTCATAGAAAAGCATTTTCAAAGGCAACATAGTCAATGTCAGTAAAACCATTAGTCGCAATATCGAGCGTACTTATTCTTTTAAGCGGTTGTTCATCTACAGAACAAAAAGGCCGCTACTCAATTGATTCGGACATCGCTCCTGATGCCCCACTCTCCGTTGAGCACCTAGAAGATGCTTACCCTAAATACGAGCCTTATAGCTTAGGCGGTAACAGTAACTACACATTACGGGGCAATGATTACGAAATCGTTCGTGACCCAAAAGGCTTCACTCAATCAGGTAAAGCCTCATGGTACGGTAAGAAATTTCACGGCCACCTGACCTCTAATGGCGAGGTTTACGACATGTATTCAATGTCGGCGGCTCACAAAACATTACCGATCCCAAGCTATGTAAAAGTCGTCAACACCGACAATGGCAAGTCCACAATTGTGCGTATCAACGACCGTGGTCCATTCCATGAAGGACGTATCATCGATCTAAGCTATGCTGCAGCATACAAACTCGACGTGGTAAAAACAGGAACTGCAAATGTCGAGATTGAAGTAATCACGGTAGATATCCCTACTGATGAAAAGAAAAAAGCCGCCCTGCCGCAATACATCATTCAAGTCGCGACTTCGCCTCATAAAGATCGCAGCTTAAAACTGGCTGAAGAAATTAGCGGCAAATTATCGGTCGACAGCTTTTTACAGTCATCAAATGACAGCCATCGCTTAATGCTTGGTCCATTTCATGACTATGCTCTGACGCAAGAAAAATTGGAGCAAGTTAAACTGCTCGGCTTTTCTTCCGCCTTTATCAAAAAGCAGACGCTAACCCGTTGACAATTCACACAACTATTTTCTAGTGTTAGCAGATCTGGTTTGCCAGAATGATTCTGTTAAGATATGGACAGTTAACTAAATAATTGCATTCAAAATGAATAAAACTAAAAAACTTGTTAAATCGATATTCGTTTCTTCAGTTGCGCTTTCTGCAACTTTAGCGTCTTCGTCATTCGCCGCGCCGATCGTTGTTCCTGATGCACCTCAAATTGCTGCTAAAGGTTTTGTCTTGATGGACTACAACTCAGGCAAAATTCTTGCTGAAAAGGAAATGAACACTAAGCTTTCGCCTGCAAGCTTGACGAAAATGATGACAAGTTACGTCATCGGTCAAGAGCTAGAGCGTGGCAACATCAATCTTAATGATGATGTAGTGATTAGTAAGAATGCTTGGGCTAAAAACTTCCCTGATTCTTCAAAAATGTTCATCGAAGTTGGTACCACTGTTAAAGTTGAAGACTTAAACCGTGGCATCATCATCCAATCGGGTAACGATGCATGTGTCGCAATGGCTGAACACATTGCAGGTTCTGAAGACGCATTCGTTGATCTAATGAACGCTTGGGCAAGCTCTATCGGCATGGACGACACGCACTTTGCTAACGTTCACGGCCTAGATAATGCAAACCTGTATTCAACGCCTTACGATATGGCACTTTTGGGTCAAGCGCTTATCCGCGACGTACCAGAAGAGTACCGTATCTACTCTGAGAAAAAATACACTTACAACGGCATCACACAATACAACCGTAACGGCTTATTGTGGGATAAGAGCATGAATGTAGATGGCATCAAAACAGGCCATACTAACAATGCAGGTTACAGCCTAGTAAGCTCAGCGACTGAAGGCAAAATGCGTTTAGTTGCCGTAGTAATGGGCACTAAGAATGCAAATGCTCGTAAAACAGAAAGCAAAAAGCTTTTGAGCTACGGTTTCCGCTTCTTCGAAACAGTGGCACCACATACAGCTGGTGAAACCTTCGTAGAAGAGAAAATCTGGATGGGTAGCCAAGATACTGTGGCACTAGGTGTAAACGAAGATACTTTCGTGACACTACCTCGCGGCCAAGCGAAAAACCTGAAAGCAAGTTTCGTTCTTGAGAAAGAGCTAGAAGCGCCAATTACTAAAGGCGATGTAGTCGGTAAGCTATACTATCAAGTAGACGGTGAAGACGTTGCTGAATACCCACTACTTGCACTAGAAGACGTAGAGCAAGGCAGCCTATTCAGCCGCCTATGGGATTACCTAGTTCTACTATTCAAAGGCCTGTTCTAATTCAGAATAGTCTTTGACTGACATAAAAGCCGCCTAGTGCGGCTTTTGTTGATCTTGAGTTCCTAGATATTTACCAGTAATATTCCGCCCCTATAAACATAATGCTCTCTTCTTTAAGAGTCAGCTGTATTGGCATAACGCTTTTCCATTTGGAGCTAATCATGAATATTAATTCTGATGCAAAACTAAAAGATCTCTTAGAGTTTCCTTGTTCATTCACTTACAAGGTTATGGGCTACGCAAAGCCTGAACTGACAGAACGAGTTCTAGAAGTCATTCAACGCCACGCTCCTGGTGATTACAGCCCAACGGTAAAACCAAGTGCAAAAGGCAACTACAACTCTGTTTCAATCAACATCACTGCGACTTCGATTGAACAAGTAGAAACTTTGTACAAAGAGTTAGGCGAGATTGATATCGTTCGCATGGTGCTTTAAGCCACTATCGACAAGAGAAAACAGCGGCTTATAGCCGCTGTTTTGTTTCTAGCTCTACAGATGAAATCAAGAAGCATTTTCACTCACTAGAAAATATTAAAAACCTTGCTGTCAGTCTGTAGTTAGAATGATGTTTCGCGTTTATAATGCGAACACTTTATTTATCCTTGAGGAAGTGCTGTTTTGCAGAATCAGCTAATCGTAAAAAAGTTAGGCCGTCAGGATTATGAACCCGTATGGAAAGCCATGCATGAGTTCACAGACAATCGTACCGATGACGATGCCGATCAAGTCTGGCTTGTAGAACACAACCCAGTCTTTACTCAAGGACAAGCAGGAAAAGCAGAACACGTATTGAACGCAGGTGATATACCTATTGTTCAAAGTGATCGAGGTGGACAAGTGACTTACCACGGCCCAGGCCAGCTAGTCGCGTATTTTTTGATAAACATCCGCCGTAAAAAATTTGGAGTGCGAGATCTCGTCAGTCACATAGAGAACCTCGTAATCAACACCCTTAAAGCTTACAATATTGATTCTGCCGCTCGCCCTGACGCCCCTGGCGTTTATGTCGATGGCAAGAAAATTTGTTCACTTGGGTTACGTATTCGCCGCGGCTGTTCATTTCATGGACTAGCGCTGAACGTGAATATGGATCTATCGCCATTCCTTCGTATTAACCCATGTGGTTATCAAGGAATGGAAATGGTGCAAGTAAGCCAACTTGGTGGCCCTGAAAGCCTTGAGTTAGTTGAACAGCAATTAGTACAAGAGCTTGTCGATTTACTTGGTTACGACCAAGTAGACATTCAGGCCAACAGTAACATTACAGCAGAAGCATAAAATCATGAGCAAACCAATCCAGATGGAAAAAGGCGTTAAATACCGTGACGCTGACAAAATGGCATTAATTCCCGTAAAGAATATGCCTGCTGAGCAGAAAGAAGTACTACGTAAACCTGACTGGATGAAGATCAAACTTCCTTCAGATAGCAAACGTATTCAAGACATCAAATCTGCGATGCGTAAAAACAACCTGCATTCGGTTTGTGAAGAGGCATCTTGTCCTAACCTTGCAGAGTGCTTTAACCACGGCACTGCAACCTTCATGATTTTAGGTGCGATTTGTACGCGCCGCTGCCCATTCTGTGATGTTGCCCATGGTCGCCCTATCGCACCTGAAGCTGAAGAGCCTAAGAAGCTAGCGAAAACCATTAAAGATATGAAGCTGAAGTATGTGGTAATTACTTCTGTTGACCGTGATGACCTACGTGACGGTGGTGCTCAGCACTTCGCTGACTGTAATCGCGAAATCCGTGAGCTAAATCCAGAGATTCGTATCGAAACTTTGGTACCAGATTTCCGTGGACGTATGGATGTTGCGCTAGAACTACTGAAAGACAACCCACCAGATGTCTTTAACCACAACCTAGAAACCGCTCCTCGCTTGTACCGTAAAGCTCGTCCAGGCGCAAATTACAAGTGGTCTCTTGAACTATTGAAAAAATTCAAAGAGCAGCACCCAGATATCCCAACTAAGTCTGGTGTGATGATGGGTCTTGGTGAAACCAAAGAAGAAATCATTCAAGTACTAAAAGACTTGCGTGAACACGGTGTTACTATGCTGACTCTAGGTCAATACCTAGCGCCAAGCCGTCACCACTTACCTGTAGAGCGTTACGTACCGCCTTCTGAGTTTGATGAGCTGAAAGAGATCGCACTAGATCTTGGCTTTACTCACGCGGCATGTGGCCCATTTGTTCGCTCGTCTTACCATGCGGATTTACAAGCTCAAGGTATGGAAATCAAGTAAGTACTTGAGATCCTCTAAATGATGAGAAAGCGCAGAGCCAAAGGTTCTGCGCTTTTTTTATCTGCTTTTCAGTGTGATATATAAAACTAAGGTAACTTGCACGCATAAAAAAGCCACTCTATACGAGTGGCTTTTTTAACGATTCATGACTTAACCAAATGAAGCCCAAATCACAGTGGTAACTAAGATGGGACAAACAAACTTCACATAAGTTGGCCATACTTTACCAAACCAACCTAACTGAAAGTCAGGACACCCTTGCTCCAACTCTTTCATTTTGGCACTTCTATTCCATACCCATCCACCAAACAAACAGAACATAAGCGCCGCCATTGGTTGTAGGTACTGAGTAGCAACCGTCGCGACTAATCCAAATAAAGCCCCGAAGTTGTAAACAATTACAATACTCAGCAATGCAATGACACCGCCAATCACCCAACTCGTTGGTGTTCGCTTGGTACCAAATCGCTCACTAACTAGCGCCACAGGGCACTCCAGCATCGAGATAGAAGAAGTAAGCGCTGCAATAGTCAGAAGTAAAAAGAACACCACAGAAAAAACTTGTCCTAGCAAACCTAAGCTATCAAACATCAAAGGTAACACAGTAAATACCAAGGTATCAGAGCTTAGCAATGAACCGTCTTCTGCATAAATTTGTACACCTTTTTGCATAGCAACAAACATGGCAGGCATCACCACAAGTCCAGCAATAAAGGCAACAGCGGTATCGACTAATGTTACGTTCATTGCCATTTTAGGTAAGTTCTCTTTCTTACTTAAGTAAGAGCCATAAATCAGCATTGAACAGCCACCAATGGTCAACGAAAAAAAACCTTGTCCCATTGCAGCCAAAATCAGTTTTCTATCCCACACTTTTTCAAAATCAGGAATCAGATAGTGCTTCAATCCTTCAACGGCACCAGACTGCGTCATGATATAAACAAAGAGTAAAGCAAATAAGATAAACAACGCAGGCATCAAGCGAGTTGACCATTTCTCAATGCCTTGCTTTACGCCACCTTGAACAATCATGATAGTTAAAATGTAGAAGGTTACAGTACCAAAGACATTACGCTCGGCACTGAAGCCTTTGAACCAAGCAGATGCCGCCTCTAGTCCCGCGAGCTCTGCTAGTGCTCCTAAAAGAAAACAAATTAGCCAGCCACCAACAATGCTATAAAACGCGAGTACTGCACTCGGCACGCTCAAGCCTACCCAACCCACTAAACCACCGACTTTTTTACCCAACGGATTGGAGGTCAGTGATCGCATGCTGTCTACCGGGTTGGCCTGACCAGAGCGACCAATGGCCATTTCAACCACCAGCATAGGAAAAGCAACGATCAAGATCATCACCAAATAAACGAGCAAAAACGCTCCGCCACCATTACTTGCAGCTTGGGTGGGAAAACCCCAAATATTCCCTAAACCGACAGCAGCACCTGCTGCGGCAAGAATAAAACCAAGGCGTGAGCCGAAGTGCTCACGAGAGGAAGATGTCTGTTGTGTCATACTACTCACACGAATGTATCAATAAACTAGCAAGCTAGTACACTATTACCAAAAACACGTAGACACAACTCAAAACAGTCGATTATCAACGTAAAAGATAAATATTTTAGTTATTCAGTTTGTAAATTATTCAATACACAGCACTTCTGAGCACTAAAACATCAATAGATATCATTTCGTGAAGTGAGCCGAAGAACCTTTGCAAGCCAAACCCCATGCAAAATAAGGTCGTGATGTTGAGTCGACTTTTTTAATTTATTCAATAATTTAAGGCGCAAAAAACTGCGTATGTTCTAGTTATTTATAGGTTTATGACAACGTACACTAAGGAGAGGTAAATGGGCTTAAACCTATTAAGAGGTGCGATCATCGCTGCACTTGGCATCAGCTACCAAGCGCAGGCTTATGATTGTTCATCTCTGGCAACTTGGAACAGCGACACAATATACAATTCAGGCGATCAAACCCAGCAAACCAACATCGCATATAAAGCGCGACACTGGACGCAAGGTAACGATCCCAAAACGAATTCAGGTCCGTGGGAAGCATGGGAATCATTGGGGCAATGTGATACCGGAGGTGGAAACATTCCTCCAGAGGTTGCTCTTTCGTCCCCTCTTGCCAACGCATCGATACCTGAAGGAACCATTACTTCGCTGCAAGCTACCGCAACAGACAGTGACGGCAATATAGATAGCGTCGAATTTTTTGCTGACAACCAAAGTGTCGCCCTCATTACCCAAGCTCCTTACACCGCTGACTGGACGGCAGTACTAGGCACCTCATCGATTTCTGCCATCGCCACAGACAATCAAGGCGCCACCACGAGTTCACTAGTCAATATTACAATCACTCCAGCAAGTGGGTTAATTCCCCCAAGTGTATCGCTAACAAGCCCAACAGGTAATGAACAGCCTCTCGCAGGTGAAGTCATGTCTCTCACTGCAGATGCCTCGGATAGTGACGGCAGTATTAGTCAGGTCGACTTCTTTGTTAATAATCAACTAATCGCTAGCGATACTAGTGAACCTTTTCAACATAATTGGATAGCCGAAGCTGGTACACATACTTTCAAAGCCAAAGCGACCGACAACGATGGGCAATCAACCAATAGCCAAGAAGTCAGTGTAGTGGTTTCATCAGGTTCAAGCGGTGGATGCGCTGGGGCTTCTGATTACGTAGCAGGAACGAGTTACTCTCAAGGGCAAGAAGTACAAAACCTTAATCAAAAATACCGTTGCGATGTGGCGGGATGGTGTTCATCGAGTTCGGATTGGGCTTACGCGCCGGGTGAAGGGCTTTATTGGACAGACGCCTGGACTGGATTAGGAGCGTGCAGCACACCTCCTGTGGTTTCCATCACCGCGCCTCACGACAATCAAGTAGTATTAGCAGGCTCTACTGTCACCATAGAGTCTGAGGCTAACGATGCAGATGGGAACATCACTCAAGTTGAATTCTTCGCTAATGACGTGAGCTTAGGCGCCGTCAGCCAACCTCCTTACCATTATGACTGGTCTGCAACACTCGTTGGCTCAAATAGTATCAAGGTCGTGGCGACAGATAATGACAACAACCTTGGCTCATCATCAGTCAATATAACAGTTAGCGACCAAGACCTAGTCGTATCGCTGACATCTCCATCATCAGGCCAAACTGTTGGGCTTGGTAAATCCGTTACGCTAGCTGCAGATGCGACATCGTTAACTTCAACCGTCAAACAGGTCAACTTCTTACTCAACGGCTCCGTGATCGGGACAGATACTACTGCTCCATATTCTTATAGTTGGGTACCAAGCGCTATCGGAAGTTATACCGTTTCGGCTCAAGCAGAAGATACGCTTGGCACTCAAGTCATTTCAGATGCTGCTGCACTTAATGTCGTCGAGCAAACTGAAAAAACACATAAGCTGATAGGTTATTGGCATAATTTCGTTAATGGTGCTGGTTGCCCTATCCGATTAGCGGAGATGTCAAAGGCATGGGATATTATTGATATTGCATTTGCCGAAAACGACAGAAATAGCGACGGTACTGTCCATTTCAACTTATACGCTGGTGATATGCATAGTACCTGCCCTGCACTCGACCCAACACAGTTCAAACAAGACATGGCCGCACTACAAGCCGAAGGTAAGAAGTTTGTCTTATCGTTAGGTGGAGCGGAAGGCACCATCACTTTAAATACAGATCAAGACGAAGCCGCGTTCATCAGTAGCTTAACCAACATTATTCACGAGTGGGGGTTCGACGGGTTAGATGTTGATCTAGAAAGTGGCTCTAACCTAATGCATGGCACGCAGATCCAAGCACGCTTGGGCCGAGCTTTGCTTCAAATCGAGCAAAATATGGGAGGTGACATGTACCTAACCATGGCTCCTGAGCACCCTTACGTTCAAGGTGGATACATCGCATATACTGGGATCTGGGGCGCTTACATTCCAGTGATCGATGAAGTACGTAGTACATTGGATCTGCTTCATGTTCAGCTGTACAACAATGGTGGGTTGCCAAACCCGTACATGACAGGTGCAGCTCCTGAGGGCAGTGTCGATATGATGGTCGCTCAATCAAAAATGCTGATTGAAGGCTTTGAGCTAGCTGACGGTACTATGTTCGCTCCACTACGTGATGATCAAGTGGCGATCGGCCTGCCCTCTGGGCCAAGTTCCGCGAACTCAGGCCAAGCGCACACTCAAAACATTCTCAACGCTTTGGATTGCCTGACCAAAGGCACAAGCTGTGGCAGCATTACACCTGCATTCAATTACCCAAATTATGCGGGCGTGATGACTTGGTCAATCAATTGGGATGAGCATGACGGCTTTAACTTCTCAGGGCCAGTCGGAGATAAATTGACGCAAATGAACAACGCTCAATAGTTCCTCACAACAATAAAAAAGAGCGCCTTAGTTGGCGCTCTTTTTCTTTATTTGCAATTAGATTGTAAAGGTTTGATAGTCTTTCAACTCTGGGATTTTCTTATGAAGCTGTTGTTCTTGTTCAGCCATTTCATCCAAAGAGTCACAGAATTCTTCAGTTTGTTGCTCTACTTTTTTCGAATGTTCTTGCAAGCGCTGCGCGAGTTGATCTTTTATCTCGGTCATACTGTTCGCCATTTCAGTCAGATTCAAACCACCTTCCTGGTTCATTTTTTCCGACATGGCATTGAATGCACTAGTGATGAATTCTTCATTAAAGATTTCCATCGCTTTATCAAAATCTTCTGACCAAGAGTTAGCCATGGAATCGAAACTTTCAGCTGGCAATATTAGATCGCCATCTTTGTAATAACGGGCTTCTAAATCCGCGTAAAACTCTCGCATCGATTGCTTCACGTTATCAAAAGCATCCGGGGAGTCTAAGCTTTTAGCGATATCATCGATCACATCATTGGCAAGCGCTAAACCTTCATTAGCCATTTGTTTCGCTTTAGGTAGGTAAGCATTCATGTTTTCACGATATTGCTCGATCGCGGCCTGCTGATCACTGTCTAGTTCAATCTTCTCACCATGAATATAAAGATTGTTCGCGTTATCCATAATTGCCGTACCACCGCTTGCTTGGTGGATTTCCACTTGGCTTTCATCCAGGTGGATTTCATTCTTTATATCTACTCGGCATTGAGCTGCCATCAACGGCTGGCTCAATAGAACAGATGTAATCAATACAATTTTTTTCATAACATTCTCTCGCTTTACCACTCTTTAACTATATTGAATATCTATCAATCCGATGTCAGCAAACTGTCACTATTTCATAACAGAAACACTTACCCGCAACGCTCAACTCGACTTCATCACCCACTTCTCTCCCCATTAATGCTTGCCCTAAAGGTGCATTTGGGGTCAAAACAGACACTTCTTTACCTAACCACTCTACTGACAATCCCCCAGCACAAGGGCCAATGAAAAAGCATTTTTCTTGGTCATTCTCATCCACAACCACGAGAAAGCTAGTTAGCATTACAGGTTGGTCTTCACCGCCCCTTAAAATCAGCTCTCGGTATTGGCGAATATCTTCTTCACATTCTTGGACTCGCATCGCTTGCCCATGAGCTAGGTACGAAGCCTCTAAAGCCAGCGTGTCGTATTTATGCTCAGGTACAGTTTCTTCATCTGTCGCGGCATCAATCGCTCGTTGCGTGGCTTCTTGTGCAATGAATTGACGTTGTTCGAGTTGCTTTAAGATTATTTGTTGAAGCTCAGACTTATTCATACATTCATGGTGCTTTTCTTTAGGAGCTACAGAATAGAATTAGGTACAATTGGGCGCAAGCATTAAGGGGAAATATAAATGATAGAGCAAACTCTCAAGCAAGTATTTGGTTTCGATTCACTACGTCATGGGCAAAAACAGGTCATAGATAAAGTAGTGAGTGGTCACTCCGCTGCCGCAATTTTCCCTACGGGTTCTGGTAAATCATTATGCTACCAACTTCCTGCTCTTGCGCTACCTCACTTAACCTTGGTTATCTCTCCGCTACTTGCTTTAATGAAAGACCAGCTAAGCTTTTTGCATAGTAAAGGTATTAACGCAGCCTCCATCGACTCAAGCCAAGATCGCATGCAAACTCAGCAAGTCATGCAGTCGGTTAGAAATGGCGAGACCAAGATTCTAATGATTTCCGTCGAGCGTTTGAAGAATGAACGCTTTCGTCAGTTTATCTTCCAAGTACCGATTTCATTGCTTGTGGTAGACGAAGCTCATTGTATTTCAGAATGGGGACATAACTTCCGTCCCGATTATCTAAAGCTTCCTCACTACCAGCAGCAATTAAATATCCCACAAGTACTGCTACTTACCGCCACTGCGACAAGTTCGGTGATCGAAGATATGAAGAGCAAATTTGCGATCGCTGAAAACGACGTGGTTGTCACAGGCTTTTACCGTAACAATCTAAATTTACTGATTCAGCCTTGTGAAGAAGAACAAAAAATCGAACAGTTAGGCACGGTAGTGAACCAACAACCGACGACTCCAACGATTGTCTACGTCACTCTGCAGCAAACCGCAGAGCAAGTTGCCCAACAACTAAGAAACGTTGGAGTCAATGCCGTTGCCTACCACGCAGGGTTAAAACCTGAAGTTCGTGACAATATCCAACATCAATTCATGCGAGATGACGTTCATTGCATTGTCGCTACTATTGCATTTGGTATGGGAGTAGATAAGTCCAATATTCGTCGCGTCATTCATTTTGACTTGCCTAAGTCGATAGAAAACTACTCACAAGAAATCGGTCGAGCAGGTCGAGACGGCTCCACATCAGAATGTATATTGCTTGCCAATAAGAACGGCTTAAATGTATTAGAGAATTTCGTTTATGGTGACACGCCAGATGATATCGCCATTCAAGCCGTTTTAGAGCAAATTTATCAGCACGGACAACAATGGGAGGTGATGCTTAATCAACTCTCACGTGAAACCAACATTCGCCAATTACCATTGAAAACACTGCTCGTATACCTTGAGCTAGAAGGCGTAATTGAGCCCAAATACAGCTACTTTGCCGATTATCGCTTTAAGTTTATCCGCTCTAAACAAGAGATATTGAATCAATTTCAAGGTGAAAGAAGGTGCTTCGTCGAGGCAATTTTCCAATGCTCCCCTCAAGCGCGTGTTTGGTGTCAGCTAGACTTTGAAGCGTTATGGACACACTTTCAAGCCGACCGTCAGCGCGTCATAACGGCTATCGACTATTTCCACGAGCAAGGATGGATTGAGCTAGAAAGCAAACAAATTACTGACGTGTATGCGGTGCACAACACCTCTGAAGACATCAGCGTTTTGTCTGCAAGGTTATCAGAGCTATTTAAAACCAAAGAGAACAACGAGATTAATCGCATTAAGCAGATGCTCGATTTCTTTGAGTCCTGCGCATGCTTAAGCGCGAAACTTGCTTCTTACTTCGCTGATGATAATACCCCTGATCAGTGCCATCACTGCTCCGTATGCCATGGAAACGTTGCAGCACTGCCTAGCCAGGCCGTAAGCGACATCGATAAGGAACAAGTAAACCTGTGGATGAAAGAGTTTATTAGTGCTAGTTCTCAGCTTATCACTGACGCGGCGCTCGCCCGCTTCTTGTGCGGCATCGCGACACCTCTATCCACCAAGTTAAAGGCGAGCAAAATGGCTGGCTATGGCAAGCTTGAACAACAAGCATTTAGTGAAGTATTGGCGATTGTTAATGAACTAGAACGTTAGTCAAACTCTGAGATTTTGAATGCTACGAGCAAACGAATCAGTGATGCTCGTGGCACACTAACTGGCATCAAAGATACTGAGTTGGCGCATTTGCTCCGGAGGTTGGAGCATCACATTTAACCCTAACAGTCGTATTTCACGGCCATTTTGCCGTTTTAGTATCTCGACTAACAACTCCCTGAAGTAATCTAGGTCAAGTGAGACTTGAATATGCTCAATGGTGGTTTGTTGAAAATCAGCAAACTTCAATTTTATGCCTTGCTTGATGATCGCTTTCGTCGGGCTTGCTCTTTCAAGCCTACGCTCTAACTCTGGAAAGAGTCGACTCTCGATCACCTGCCAACACTCTTCAAACGTTGAAATATTTTCACTGAATGTACGCTCAACCCCAACTGACTTGCGTTCACGCTCGACGATCACCTCTCTATCGTCAACGCCATGGCTACGCTTCCACAGTGAGGCCCCTAAGCGCCCAAACTTAAGGAGCAAATCACGATAGTCAGCCTGCTTAATATCTTGGCATACATAAAACCCGGCTTGCTGAAGCTTTTCCAAGCTCACTTTGCCGACGCCCGGGATCTTTTCTAGCGGCAGCTGATCAATCACACTTTGTACATCCTGAGGTGGAATCACATATTGGCCGTTGGGTTTGTTCAAATCCGACGCAACTTTGGCTAAAAATTTAATTGGCGCCACGCCAGCTGACGCTGTCAGGTTGAGTTCATTAAAGATGTCTCTCCGGATCGCCTCGGCTATCAGCGTCGCAGAACCATGGCACTGCGTTGAGTGAGTAACGTCTAAGTAGGCTTCATCTAACGAAAGAGGCTCGATTAATGACGTGTAACGTGAAAAGATTTCTCGAATATGCTTCGAAGTTTCTTTATACACGTCCATTCGGCCAGGTACGACTAACAGATGGGGGCAGAGTTGCAATGCTTTGCCAGTAGGCATCGCTGAACGAATGCCAAATTTTCGAGCTTCATAATTACAAGTGCTCAATACTCCTCGCTGTTTTTCATGCCCTCCTACAGCAAGTGGTCGATTCCGATAAGCAGGGTTATCACGCATTTCTACAGCCGCGTAAAAACAATCCATATCAACATGAATGATTTTTCTGATTTCCCCCTGTTTCAAAACGCTCTGTTCCACAACTAAATCCCACACTGTATTTATGAACAGTATACTTTGTAATGTAAGAAAAGAAAATTTTATCGAATTGGCGTTAATTCCGTCTTAGTTATAGATAATTTCTAAAGAGTTATTATTATTAAAGTAAATAACGTTGCAGAGGGTTGCACTTGAGTAAAAGGATTTTAGTTGTTGAAGATAGTCGCGCCTTTAGAAATTATCTTAACCAACAACTCACTAGCAGCGGCTACGATGTAGTTTTAGCTGAATGCCTCAGTGAAGCCAAAGAGATACTTGAAAGTCAAAACGACTTTTTATGCGCTGTTTTAGATTACTGTCTTCCCGATGGGCAAGATGGAGAAATAATTGATCTTGTCTTAGAGCATGAACATAAAATTATCGTACTAACCGCAATGTTTAGTGATGCAGTGCGTGAACAAGTATTGGCGAAAGGCGTTATCGACTACATATTGAAAGACAGTATGGCCTCTGTCAGTTACCTACTCCCTCTCATCCGACGCCTAACCAACAACCAACAACATAAAGCTTTGATTGTTGATGATTCAGCCGTCGTTCGTAATTACATCGTTCAACTTCTAGAACACCAATATATTGAAACGGTGCAAGCTGAAGATGGGCTAGTCGCGTTGGAAATGCTCAAGCAAGATCCAGCGATTACCTTCATCATCACAGATCATGACATGCCAAACAAAGATGGTATTTCTATGATCCGTGACATTCGGGTTCACCATGATCGCAACCAACTTGCGATCTTAGGGCTATCCGGCAGCGATGATAGAACCATGACAGCTCGTTTTCTAAAAGCCGGCGCAAACGACTTTTTGTACAAGCCTTTTAACCAAGAAGAATTTTTCTGCCGTGTCCACCAGCTATTAGAAATGAAAGAAGCTGCCACCAAGCTCTATCAAATGGCAAATGAAGATGCTTTAACTGGTTTATGGAATCGCAGATTTCTCTTTAACCAAAATTGTTCTCAGTGTGAACACCGCTCAATAGCGATGCTGGATATTGACTACTTCAAAAAGGTAAATGATACCTATGGGCATGATGGCGGTGACTGCGTTTTGGTTTCCATTAGCCAAACTTTAAAGGAGTTTTTTGCTGATGATATTGTGGTACGTTTTGGTGGTGAAGAATTCTGTATTCAATCTTGCCAGCCATATGAGGACTTTGTCACTCGCTTGGAAAAGATGCGTCAATACATAGAAGCATGTGAAATTGACCATCACGGCACAACCATCAAGATCACAATTAGTATTGGAGCAACCGACTTAGAAGCCTCGTTGAACGACCAAATTAAGCTAGCAGATGATAGGCTTTACATTGCGAAAGAAAATGGCCGTAACCAAACAGTTAGTCAAGCAATGGTCGTAGTGAGCCCTATTTCAACCAGCCAATAAGCTTTTAATTGGTAAAAGACGACAAAAAAGCCCCATGCTGAATATTCAACATGGGGCTTTTGTTTGCTGGGAGAAATTACGCGATGCGATCTTTTTCCCACGCTGCTAGTTGTTCTTCACGAGCCGCAAGCTTTTCTGCGCGGTACGCTTCACGAGCTTCACGCTTTTTACGTGCGTCACAAGGTTCAGGGCAGTTACATACTTTTTCAATGCCTACCGCGCCAAGGCCGCCACAGCTACCCTTGACTACTTTCTTCTGAACAATATAGCCGATTGACATTGCGGCAATCACAGCTACAAAAACACCAAATGTAATTAAAAATGTGCTCATCATTGACTCGCTTATATTATTTTTTAAGGTAAGGCTTGAATGCTTCTGAAGCCATTTCTTTAAAGCCTTCGTCAGTTTTCACCACCATGAATACCGGAATATTATGTTGGTTCGCGATTTCCATACCTGTTTTCTCACCAAGTACCATCAAGCCTGTTGATAGGCCATCAGCAGTCATTGATGACGGGTCCAATACTGTTACAGATACCACTTTATGGTTTAAAGGTTTACCTGTTTCAGGGTTAATTATGTGTGAGTAACGAACGCCATCACGCTCATAGTAGTTACGGTAATCACCAGAAGTGGCAATTGCCATGTCGCCCGGCTCAATGATCTCTTGAATCGTGCGCTCTTCAACACTTGGCTTTTCAATAGCAATGCGCCAAGCCACACCTTCACGGTTCAACCCTTTCAAACGGATTTCACCACCAATTTCTACCATGAAATTATGGATACCCAACGACTCAATGTAATCCGCTACCACATCAACACCCCAGCCTTTTGCAATCGTCGACAAGTCTACGTACAAGTTGGGAATATCTTTTGTCAATGTCGTCTTAGTCGCGCTTAAGTGTTGAATACCAACTTTCGCTCTGCGTTGAGCTAACTCTTCATCACTAGGAATCACTTCAGGCCTTGCTTCAGGACCAAAGCCCCAAAGATTAACTAATGGGCCAACCGTAACATCCAATGCACCTTGAGTAAGACCGTTCAAACGAATCGCTTCTTTCACTACTAAAGCGGTTTGTTCTGAAACCGTAAATGCGTCTGCACCTTCATATTGGTTGAATCGACTTAATTCAGAGTCTTTACGGTACGTCGACATTTGATCATTCACTTCTTCAAGTAAACGATCCACTTCAGTTTGAATCTCTTTTGATGAAGGAAATTCATCACTGTTAATGTATTTAATATTATAGGTAGTGCCCATTGTTGGGCCATTTAGATGTACTTGTTCTTTAGGTTGCTCACAACCCGCTAGAATAAGTATAGAAGCTAATGCAACAAGCCAATTTCTCACTTGCTTACTCCAATTATTGTTAATGATTTATATAAGGAAAAGTAAGAGCAACTATCGGTATCGTTAATACCTTACTCTTTCTTATATAAGCTTTATCAAAGCTAGTCTTAGAAAAACAAATGGCTGACTCTATAGAGCCAGCCATAATATCAATCACTTAAGTGGATTAACCACCAAAGTCATCTAGTAGGATGTTTTCATCTTCTACACCAAGATCTTTTAGCATGCCGATAACAGCAGCGTTCATCATCGGTGGACCACACATGTAGTACTCACAATCTTCAGGAGCTTCGTGATCCTTCAGGTAGTTTTCGTACAGGACGTTGTGGATGAAGCCTGTGTAACCATCCCAGTTATCCTCTGGCTGAGGATCAGATAGTGCACAGTGCCATACGAAGTTTTCGTTCTCTGCCGCTAGGCCATCGAAGTCTTCTACGTAGAACATCTCACGCTTAGAACGCGCACCGTACCAGTAAGACATCTTACGAGTAGAGTTTAGACGCTTAAGTTGGTCGAAGATGTGTGAACGCATTGGCGCCATACCAGCACCACCACCAACGAATACCATTTCGTTCTCAGTATCTTTCGCGAAGAACTCACCAAATGGACCAGAGATAGTACATTTGTCGCCTTCTTTAAGAGACCAGATGAACGATGACATTTGACCAGGTGCAACATCAGGGTTATTAGGCGGCGGCGTAGCGATACGCACGTTCAGCATAATAATACCGTGTTCTTCTGGGTAGTTAGCCATTGAGTATGCACGGATGATATCTTCATTAACCTTAGACTCGTAACGGAACAAGTTAAACTTATCCCAGTCTTCACGGTACTCATCAGGTACATCGAAGTCAGCGTATTTGATGTGGTGAGCAGGAGCTTCAATTTGGATGTAACCACCAGCACGGAAAGGTACTGATTCGCCATCTGGAATTTGTAGCTTAAGCTCTTTGATGAATGTTGCTTTGTTATCGTTAGAGATAACTTCACATTCCCACTTTTTAACACCGAAGATTTCTTCTGGAAGTTCGATATCCATGTCAGTTTTCATAGCAACTTGACATGCTAGACGTTCACCTTCACGAGCTTCACCTTTTGAAATATGGTCAAGTTCAGTTGGAAGAATGTCACCACCACCAGATTTAATTTTAACGCGACACTGACCACAAGAGCCACCGCCACCACAAGCAGAAGATACGAATACGCCAGCGCCCGCTAGAGCACCTAGTAACTTACCGCCTGGTTGCGTTGTGATCGCTAGATTTGGATCATCGTTTACAGCGATAGTGATGTCACCTGTAGGTACAAGCTTAGATTTAGCGAATAAAATCACTAAAACAAGTGCTAGTACAATGATGGTAAACATCGCTACACCAAGAATAATGCTTTGCATTTGTTATTCCTTATTTCTGGGTGCTTACCCTACAGTTGAACACCAGAGAAAGACATAAAGCCTAACGCCATCAAACCTACAGAGATGAACGTGATACCTAGACCACGTAGACCTGGAGGTACATCAGAGTACTTCATCTTCTCACGGATACCCGCAAGTGCAACGATAGCTAGCATCCAACCCACACCAGAACCGAAACCGTAAACAACAGATTCAGCAAAGTTGTAGTCACGCTGTACCATGAAAGATACACCACCGAAGATTGCACAGTTAACTGTGATCAACGGAAGGAAGATACCTAGCGCGTTGTACAAAGGTGGGAAGAAACGGTCTAAAACCATCTCTAGGATTTGTACAAGTGCCGCGATAACACCGATGAATGCAATGAAGTTCAAGAAGCTAAGGTCAATGCCTTCAAACAACGCATTTTCTTTTAGGATATGAGTGTAAACAAGGTTGTTTACTGGTACAGCAATTGTAAGTACAACAACTACCGCAACACCAAGACCAAAAGAAGTTTTAACTTTCTTAGATACCGCTAGGAATGTACACATACCTAGGAAGAAAGAAAGCGCCATGTTTTCGATGAAAATCGATTTAACTAGCAGACTAATATAATGTTCCATGACTACCTTACCCCTTCGCTTCTATTTGCTCTGGTTTGAACACACGAATTGCCCAAATCAAGAAACCAATTAGGAAGAATGCCGAAGGTGCTAGAAGCATCAAGCCGTTTGGCTGATACCAACCACCGTTAGAAACCAGTGGAAGAACTTCAGCACCAAACAGTTTACCTGAGCCTAGAAGCTCACGGAAAAATGCAACTGTCATTAATACGAAACCGTAACCAAGACCGTTACCAATACCATCGATGAATGATGGAAGTGGAGCAGACTTCATTGCGTACGCTTCAGCACGACCCATTACAATACAGTTTGTAATGATCAAGCTAACGAATACAGATAGCTGTTTAGAGATATCGTATAGGTAAGCTTTTAGTACTTGGTCAACAACGATTACCAAAGAAGCGATAATAGCCATCTGGATGATGATACGCACGCTGTTTGGCATGTGGTTACGAATTAGAGAAACGAACAAGTTAGACAGTGCAGTAACAAACATTACCGCGATAGTCATTACAAATGCAGTTTCTAGCTTTGTGGTTACCGCAAGAGCAGAACACACACCAAGAACTTGTAGCGCGATTGGGTTGTTATCCAATACTGGCGCTAAGATGCTCTTTTTAATATCTTTTGCACTAGACATTAGTTCAGACCTCCGTCACGAACTTTTGCTAGGAACGGACCAAAGCCCATCTCACCTAACCAGAAGTCAAATGTGTTTTGTACGCCAACGCTGGTCAGTGTTGCACCAGAAAGGCCATCAACACCGTGCTCAGAACCTTCAGGAGCACCACCTTTAACAACTTGAATTGCTGGTTGGTGGTTTTCGTCGAATAGTTTCTTACCAACGAATTGTGCACGCCAAGTTGGGTTCTCAACTTCACCACCAAGTCCAGGAGTTTCACCTTGCTCGTAGTAAGTGATACCTGAAACTGTGTTGCCATCAGTTTCAACCGCAACGAATGCGTACATCATAGACCAAAGACCGTTACCATGAACTGGTAGGATAACGCGAGTTGTTTCTGCGCCATCTTTCACTAGGTAAACAACACCAGTGTTAGCACGACGAAGGATTTTCGCTTTATCTTCTTCAGCTGAAAGCTTGATAGACTCTGCTGGATCTTTCGCTGCTTTACGTTGGTCGTAAGCCGCTGCATCACCTTCGATGAACTCACCAGTAGTGAAATCAACCAAACGAGGCTCGATGTTCGCGTTAAACGCTTCTGGAATGTTTCCAACTACGTCTACGCCAGCAACTTCAAGGATCTTGGTTTGCTTATCTAGAACAGCGTTAGCTTGTTGCTTAGGTTTAAGAACAACTGCAGCTGTTGATACGACGATTGAGCACACTAGGCTCAATGCGATAACAACAAACAGCGTCTTTTTAATGCTATCGTTATTACTTGCCATAGCGCGCTAGTCTCCGCTTAATGTTCTTCTCGATTACAACGTGGTCAAACAGAGGTGCAAATAGGTTTGCGAATAGAATCGCAAGCATCATGCCTTCTGGGTATGCAGGGTTAACTACACGGATCATTACACACATTGCGCCGATTAGGATGCCGTACCACCACTTACCACCGTTGGTAAATGAAGCTGATACTGGGTCTGTCGCCATGAAGAACATACCGAATGCGAAGCCACCTAGAACTAGGTGCCAATGCCAAGGCATGCTGAACATTGCGTTCGTTTCAGAACCAATTACATTGAACAGCGTCGACACTGCAATCATACCGATCATTACACCAGCGATTATGCGCCAAGAGGCAACACGGATGTAAACGATAAATGCAGCACCAATCATAAGTGCAAGAGTCGATACTTCACCAATTGAACCTGGGATATTACCGATGAACGCGTCCATCCAAGTAATTGCTTCACCAGAAACAGTGTTCACTAGTGCGCTACCGCCGCCTTGAGCCCATTGGCTAAGTGCTGTTGCGCCAGAGAAACCGTCAGCTGCAGTCCATACTACGTCACCAGAAATCTGTGCAGGGTATGCAAAGAAAAGGAACGCACGGCCCGCTAGAGCAGGGTTCAAGAAGTTACGACCAGTACCACCGAAGATCTCTTTCGCTACTACAACACCGAAGGTAATACCTAACGCTGCTTGCCATAGAGGAAGTGTTGGCGGAACGATAAGTGCGAATAAGATAGAAGTTACAAAGAAACCTTCGTTAACTTCGTGCTTACGCACCATACAGAATAGTACTTCCCAGAAGCCACCAACGATGAATACCGTTGCGTAGATAGGTAAGAAGTAAGTCGCACCTAGAAGCATCTTACTGCCAACCCCTGCGTCCGCTCCCAAGGAAGCGCCCAGCATTTCGGTTAGCCAGTAGTGCCAGTTACCAGCAATTACAGATGCTAGTTCAGCACCTGAGTACATGTGGTTAAGTGCTGCAATAGCTTGGCCACCTGCGTTGTACATACCCCAGAACATTGCTGGGAATACCGCAAACCAAACCATAATCATGATACGTTTTAAATCAACGCTATCACGAACGTGCGAGCTTTTTTTCGTTACAAGACCTGGCGTGTAGAACACTGTCGCTGCTGCTTCGTAAAGCGCAAACCACTTCTCGTGCTTACCACCTGGCTCAAAATGATGCTCGATGTCTTCAAGAAACTTTTTAAGGCCCATGAAAATTACCCTTCCTTCTCAATCGTATCTAGGCATTCACGAAGTAGTTGACCGTACTCGTACTTACCTGGACATACAAAGGTACACAATGCTAAATCTTCTTCATCAAGCTCTAGAGCACCAAGACGTTGAGCACTGTCAACATCGCCTGCACATAGATCACGAAGTAGCAAAGTAGGTTCCATATCTAAAGGCAGTACGCGTTCGTAGTTGCCGATTGGAACCATTGAGCGATCACTACCATTCGTTGTCGTTGTCATGTTGAACAACTGACCTTTGAATAGGTGACCAAGGAATGAACGAGTAACAGAGAACTTGTTCTTACCAGGCATAGCCCAACCGAACAGATCCTTATCACGACCTTCACGTAGAACAGAAACTTGCTGATGGTAACGGCCTAAGAAAGCGTGAGGGCCAGAAGCCGCAACGCCAGATAGAACCGAACCAGAAATCACACGAACTTCACCAGGCATCAATTCACTGTCTGTCAGCTCATCAAGGCTAGCACCAAGTTGAGTACGGATCAGACGAGGATTGTTAACCACAGGACCTGCAAGAGAAACAACGCGGTCAGTGTAGATTTCACCAGTAAGGAATAACTTACCGAAAGCAATCACATCTTGATAGTTAATGCTCCACGCAACATTTTCAGCATTTACCGGAGAAAGGTAATGCATGTGCGTACCCGCAAGACCTGCTGGGTGTGGGCCATCAAATACATGTTCTTCAACGTTTGATTGAGATGAACGAGGTAAGCTAGTACCTTTCTTACAAACGTATACTTTGCCATCAGTCAGAGTTGATAGAATGTCTAAGCCAGCTACGAAAGCATCTGATTGCTCGTTAATGATCAATTCAGGCTCTGCTGCCAATGGATTAGTATCCATTGCAGTAACAAAGATAGCCTTTGTTGAAGACTCAATAGCTGGAACCTTGCTGAACGGACGAGTACGCAAAGCGGTCCAAACGCCAGACTCAACTAACTGAGCTTTAACCGTTTCACGGTCTAGGCTTGCTAGTTGGTTAGCTTCAAAGCTCTTGAAAGTGATTTGCTCGTTGCCAGCTACTTCAATCACTACTGATTGAAGAACACGCTTAGCACCACGGTTCACTTCAATAACTTTACCACTTGCTGGAGAAGTAAATATTACGCCTGGGTTCTTTTTGTCTGCAAAAAGAACTTGGCCTTTCTTCACTTCATCACCAACGCGAGCATGCATCGTAGGACGCATACCAACGTACTCTTCGCCAAGCAAGGCGACTTTAGTGATGGACTTACCATCATTAATCACCTGGGATGGAGTTCCTGCGATAGGAAGATCCAAACCCTTCTTTATTGTAATCATACGCACTTGCACTACTTTATCGGGAAAAAGATTCTTTTAATTGCGTAAATTCCGGGCGTTTTTTGATCACCCATAGACACGACATTACAGTGTCCGGTTTCGGCGTGTTTGAAACACCAAAATCGCAACATCCTATTAATAAATTCTTCACAAATATTAGGTGAGATTTATCAGGTGCGATAGTCTAGCATTTTTTGGGAACTTGATGCCATGACCAATAACTTGAATAGCGGTTTTATTTGGAAGGAATTGAAGGGTATAGCTTAGAGAATATTCATAACTTTGACATGCCGCACAGATAATGTCCTGTGTCTTCATTTTTTTGAATACAAATGAAATAGTTTGTCACAACTTAAAATCAACCACCATTTGTTGAAACACTGTTAATAATAACATTACTCATTATGGGTATTTATTGAAATACTCGAGTTTCATATGCTTATTTCAATAGATTTCACCGTACTAACCTACAAAAAACGGCAGCTTCGCTACCGTTTTAATTGAATTCACTATTTTTTACTACCGCCCATACACATCGGACTATCTGGTACAGAGCCATTTTCTACTTTCCACTCTTCTGGAGTGTATGTGTGCATCGACAAAGCATGAATACTATTGGCCAGTTCTTCTGCAAGAGTTTGGTTCACTTTTCGATGGCGACCGATAAGTCTTAAACCTTCAAATGCTTCGCTCACAATGATAACTTTAAAGTGACTCTCCGACCCTGTTGGAACGTTATGCATGTAGCTTTCATTTACCACTTCAAGATGTAATGGGCTCAACTCTTCATGCAGTTTTGTTTCAATGATTTCTTGGATCATATTTATTCCTTAATAACACTCAAATGCTGCCAATTTGGCCAGTATAAACGGTAAGGCTGTTACTGTCTGGCACTTTATTGGAACCACATTCATCTGAGAATGACTTTTCGCTATCTTGTTGTTAATGCATTTGCGACAATACGCTCGTTATTTCCTATATAAGTGTCCCAACAATGAAAACTGAACTTGCCCTTCATGGTCGAACTTTATCTTTACATCGCTTTCCGAAGCGCTCTAATGAAACGCTTCAAGCTTGGGATGCTGGTGATGAATACATCATCAATCACGTAGAAGAAATGAATTTAGAACCAGGTAAACATATTCTGATTCTTAACGACCATTTTGGCGCATTATCATGCTGGTTCTCAGAAAAACACGACATCACGATGATGAGCGACTCATTTATTTCGCATCGTGGTGCTCTAAAAAACCTGCAGCGCAATCAAAGTAACCGTGTCAATTTTCTAAATACCATGGATAGCATTCCACATGGGATTGATCTGGTATTAATGCAGCTACCAAAAACCAATCGACATCTAGTTTGGCAGCTAAGCCAATTGCGCCAATCACTACCTGAAGGTTGCCAGGTCATCGGTGTCAACAAAGTTAAAGAAATCCACACTTCTACACTGAATTTGTTCGAGAAGTACTTGGGAGAAACCAAGACTTCTCTGGCTAAGAAAAAGCATCGTTTAGTATTCTCAACCCCAAATTGCCAACCTATTCAAACTGTTGAACCTTGCGTTGAATGGGACGTAGATGGCGAAGATATCCGCCTGAAGAACCTGCCAAATGTTTATTCTGGTGAAGCGCTAGACCAAGGTGCTCGCTACATGCTGGAGCATATTCCTCAAGATCCTGAACTTCGCCATATTATCGATTTAGGTTGTGGTAACGGTGTATTAAGTGTGAAAGCCGGCCAGTTGAATCCTCAAGCGCGCATTACTTGTGTGGATGAAAGCTTTATGGCCGTGGAATCCGCTCGTCAAAATGTGATTGAGAACTTAGGCGAAGAACGTAACTTTCAGTTCATCGCGAATAACTGTTTAGATGGGTTTAAGAAGAACAGTACTTACTTGGTGCTGTGTAACCCTCCTTTCCATCAGCAACAAGCGATTACGGATCATATCGCTTGGCAAATGTTCTGTGATGCAAAGCATGTTCTTAGCAACGGAGGCAAATTAATAGTTATTGGTAATCGACACCTCGGATACGATGTAAAACTCGCGCGCTTATTTGGAGAGGCAAATGTAGAGACTCTCGAGCTGAATCAAAAGTTTGAGATTTTACAAGCCACAAGAGAACCTGCTAACTTTAACAAATAACTCTCTGAAACTTAGCTATAAAATTCAGCCACGAGACAAAATCAACTCGTGTGTATTTAACAAGGATATAAGAATGAAGAAACTGGTTTTAGCTGCTTCTATCGCTTTACTTACTGCTTGTTCAGCACCTCAACAAGCACAGCTTAATATCGTCCCGAAAGCGACAATGAGCTCAAACGACATTGTTAAAGACGCGACATTCACTTTAGCGAGTAAAGACGTACGTGCTGCGCAATATGTCGCTCTAGTCGACAGCGGTCGCTCTAACATTGAGCCTATTCATGCAAAGCAAAACATGCGTATCGCACTAGAGAATGTATTCGCTCAACAGCTTGAATCTCAAGGCTTCCGCGTTAGCGTGAACAGTGAAAACTCCGTCATTCTAGAAATTCAAGAAGCACTTGTTACTGTTAAGCACAGTATTATGGAAAACCAGATGGACGGTAAAGTAACGCTGGAAGTTACTGCCGAAACTCCTGAGGGCAAGTTAGTAAAAACTTTTAACGGCGTTGCACAACGTACCGGTACATTAAGCGCTTCAGACGAGGAAATCGAAAAAGTTCTCAATGATGTGATTAACTTAGTTCTTGCCGAAATTGCCAACGATAAAGAGCTACAAAACTACATGAAGGAACGTTTCTAATGCTTCGTTTTCTAACTCCATTATTACTTTTAGTTAGCTTTGTGTCTTGGTCAGCACCAAAAGTCGTGTTTGAAACAACACTTGGCTCATTTACGGTTGAACTAAACCAAGAGAAAGCGCCAATCTCTGTAGCCAACTTTCTCAAGTATGTTGAAGATGGCAGCTACGTTGGCAGCCAATTCCACCGAGTGATCCCTGGCTTCATGGCACAAGGTGGTGGTTTTGATAAAGACATGAACCGCTTAGCGACTTATGCTCCAATCAAAAACGAAGGCTCTAACGGCCTTAAAAACCAAACCGCTACTATTGCGATGGCAAGAACAAACAATCCAGACTCAGCGACCCGTCAGTTCTTCATCAATTTAACAGACAACGGCTTTTTGGATGCTTCTCAACGCCCACCGGGCTACGCCGTGTTTGGTAAAGTCACCAAAGGATTTGAAGTGATCCAAGATATGGCGACGAAACCAACTCGCAATGTTGGTCGCATGGCCGATGTTCCAGCTGAAGCGATCGTCATCACTAAGGCAACTCTTCAAAAGTAACCTTCTATTACGCCTCTACTCTCTAGAGGCGTTTTTCATTTAACAAGGACGTATTCTTATGTCATTTGGCACTCAGCCCCTTTCATGGATGCAAACTTTCCGTAGCTACTTAGATAAACGCTTATTATGGGTGTTTATGTTGGGTTGCTCTAGCGGCTTCCCATGGGTACTTATTGGCTCGAATATGTCTGGTTGGTTAAAAGATGCAGGCCTCACTCGCGCAGCAATTGGTTATTTTGGTAGCGTATTTGCTGTCTATGCGATTAACTTCTTGTGGGCGCCTTTAGTCGATCGAGTCAAATTACCCGTTTTACATGCCATTTTAGGGCAGCGCCGCAGCTGGATCTTTTTGTGCCAAGCATTCGTGCTCACCTGCACCCTATTCATTGCCGGAGTGAATCCTGCCAATGATTTAATGTTTACCTCTATGCTCGCACTTGGTGTCGCCATTGCTTCTGCAACGCAAGACATCGCAATCGATGCCTACCGAATTGACACTTTCCCAAAATCAGAGTCAAGTAAACTACCTCAAGCTTCAGCGATGGCAGTCATTGGTTGGTGGACAGGCTACTCCCTTCCGGGGTACTTAGCTTTTATTAACGCCGACTCAATTGGTTGGAACGGGGTTTACTATGGAATGGCTGCCATTGTCGGCATTTTGATGTTATTTACCGTTTTGGTGGGTGAACCTAAAACTCAACGTGAAGCGTTACAACAGCAAGCAGAAGCTCGACATAACCAAGTTGTTGGGTCTAAGGCCGCCGCTTGGTTTACCGTGACAGTAGTCGAACCTTTCTACGACTTCTTCAAACGTAATGGGGTACAAGTCGCTATTACGCTATTACTGTTCGTCTTTTTATTCAAAATCGGTGAAGCCTTTCTTGGTCGAATGTCGATTACTTTCTATAAAGAGGTGGGATTCAGTAATGAGCAAATCGGCCATTACTCAAAACTCATTGGTTGGGGCGCCACTATCTTCTTCACATTGCTTGGTAGTATTTTCAATGTGAAGTTCGGAATCGTAAGAGGGTTAATGATTGGCGGTATTGCCATGGCAGCAAGTAACTTAATGTTCGCTTGGATCGCTAAAGTTGGCCCAAATGAGCATCTATTCTTAGCGACTATCATTGTCGATAACTTTACGACTGCCTTTTCCACTGTCGCGTTTGTCTCCTTCTTAACCTTACTTACTGGGCAAGCATTCTCGGCAACACAATATGCCCTGCTCGCTTCACTAGGTAACTTTGGCCGGACAACACTCGCATCCTTTAGTGGTGAACTCGTGGACTTCTTAGATGATTGGTCAACTTTCTTTATCATCACGTCGCTAATGGTCATTCCAAGCTTAATTATGCTGTATTCACTTCGTCACTATTTTTCAGATTTACTCCAGAAAGCGAGTAAATCTGAACAAAAGGAAACGAGTGAGCTAGAAGCTAGAAGCTAGAAGCTAGAAGCTAGAAATTCTCTAAATAAAAGGCTGCATTGTTGCAGCCTTTTTTACATACAAAATATCTCTCCATCTCCACCATACCAATAACAAACAATAATATAAGATGCAGATCACATAAAAAGATCTAATATGCGTCCTATTTTAGGTAACAAACCTCATTAACTAAAAATGTTGATTAATCGATAACCATAAAACACTCAAAAACGCATAAAGCAAACGTTCAACATCACAAAAAACAAGCAACAAAATGAAACAAACATTAAGTTCCATCAACAATGTTATTAATGTGATCAAAATCACCCAAATGATGCAATAACATGCCGACTATCACTTTTAATTGAGATTTTAATCGTTATGATGCGCTCCATTCGGATAAATACAGCGCATGGATAAGCGTAGTTCCATTATTTTAAACATAGAGAGTTCCATTATGCGTAAATCACTTTTAACTCTTGGCCTACTAGCAGCAACTTCTGCTCCAGTTATGGCTGCAGATTATTCTGATGGCGATACTCACAAAAACGATTACAACTGGATGCAATTTAACATCATGCACACAGTTAACGAAAAACCAGGCAGCATCGATCATACTTATCTAGAGATGGAGTTTGGTGGACGCTCGGGAATTTTCGATCTATATGGTTACATCGACGTATTTAACCTAGACAGTGATAATGAAGACAAATCTGGCGCTGACCAGTTGTTCTTAAAACTGGCACCGCGTATGTCTATTGATGGTCTAACAGGTAAAGATCTATCATTTGGTCCTGTCCAAGAAATTTACCTAGCAAACTACACTACTATTGATGGTGGAGCAGACTTAGAGCTTGCTGACGGTTCGACTAAAACCCCAGGTTACCTAACTAAATGGGGTATCGGTTCTGATATCATGGTTCCTTGGTTCGGCAAGATGCAACTAAACGCTTATGCAACTTACGATGTAAAAGCGAATGAATGGAATGGTTACCAAATTTCTACAAACTGGTTTAAGCCTTTCATCAACTTTGAAAATGGTTCATTCATCGCCTACCAAGGTTACATCGATTATGAATTTGGTATAGACGAAGTAACTATTCCTAACGTTGGTCAGTTGAAGACATCAAATGGTGGTTCTATGTTCAACGGCATCTACTGGCATAACGACCAATTTGCTCTGGGCTATGGTTTGAAGCTTTACAAAGATGTATATGGTCTAAAAGACGGTGGAGTCGCGGGTGACACATCAGGTGTTGGTCATTACTTCGCTGCAACGTACAAGTTCTAATCTAAACTTACACGTTTGATATTTTAAATGGCGCTCTTGAGCGCCATTTTTTATTGCTTTCCTTTGCTGTCTCGCTATCCTTGACGACATTCGTTTTCATCAAGGTATCAAAGTGAACATCACTATTGTTGGCCCAGGTGCCATTGGCTCTTTGTGGGCAGTTAAACTGATTCAAGCAGGTCACACTGTTTCATTGTGGAGCCGTTCAAGCGAAGCTACGTTTGATATCTCGATTGATGATGACTCGCCTATTACCTTTGATAACAATAATATTAACCAGCTTCGAGACTCTGATTTAGTTTTCTTCACTGTGAAAGCTTGGCAAGTTGAATCGGCAGTCAAACCACTACTCGAACACCTACACCCAGACACTATCTTTCTGTTTATGCATAACGGCATGGGGGCAGTAGAAGCCATTTCAAATATCGTAGAAAACCATCCGATAGTTTTAGCAACGACGACTCAAGCGGCATACAAGCCCAATGCTCATCACGTGATGCATACTGGAATCGGACACACTCAATTAGGTGCGTTTAATACCGCTGGTCAACAGTGCCAATTTCTTACCGATGTATTGGATCACACGCTGCCAAATGTCACATGGAATGCCAGCATAGAAGTCGCTCTTTGGAATAAACTCGCGATCAATTGTGCGATCAACCCACTAACAGGGCTAGAGCAAATCAAAAATGGGGAGCTCGCCGATTCTAAATATAAGCAGCAACTTGATACGATAGCGCATGAGCTCGTACAAGTCATGCAAGCGGAAACTATCCCATGTAGCTTTGAACAACTCAGAGCAACAATTGATGAGGTAATTATTGCGACAGCTAAAAACAATTCATCGATGAAGCAAGACATGTATTACAATCGTAAGACCGAAATAGACTTTATTACTGGTTATCTAATCAAAGTTGCACATCAACATTCTATTACGGTACCGATGAACCAAGAGCTTTATCAGCGTGTAAAACAGCAAGAAAATACTTGGGAAAAACAATAGCGATTAGAACGCTAAACTCCGCACACCTTCTTCATAAAACTGAATAACTTAGGCACTCAGCAATGCTTGATATCCAATACATTCGCGAACAATTTCCCGCGCTTAAGCAGCAAGTAAACCAACAACCTTTGGTCTATCTAGACAGTGCCGCCACCACTCAAAAGCCACAGGTGGTAATCGACACTATTAGCAATTACTACTCAAAGCAGAACGCGAATGTCCACCGGGGCAGCCACAGTTTAACTGCTCATGCTACAACTCAATTTGAGAAAGCTCGCGATAATGTCGCGCAATATATTGGAGCGGCAACCAGCAAAGAGATCATTTGGACTCGTGGAGCAACTGAAGCACTTAATTTAATTGCTCAAACTTATGCTCGTAATACATTGCGAGCCGGTGACGAAATTCTGGTTAGCGAGATGGAACACCACGCAAATATTGTTCCATGGCAAATTGTCGCAGAACAAACTGGTGCTCGTGTCGTCAAAGTGCCAATGACCACGGACTGCCATTTTGATATCGATGCTTTTGAAAGCCTTCTCAGTGACAAAACAAAGATTGTCGCTCTCGCGCAAATCACCAATGTCACCGGCAGCCGACAACCCATAGAGAAAGTCATTGAACTTGCGCATCAGACAAATGCTGTCGTAGTAATCGATGGCGCGCAGGGCATAGTTCATGAGCCCATCAATGTAAGTGAACTCGGAGCCGACTTTTACGTATTCTCAGGCCACAAACTTTATGCGCCTGCGGGTGTTGGCGTTTTGTATGGAAAACTAGATTTACTTGAAGCCATGCCACCATGGCATGGCGGTGGAAAAATGGTAGAAAGTGTCTCGTTCGAAGGTACGACTTATTCTGCACTGCCAGGGAAATTTGAAGCGGGTACACCAAATGTTGCTGGGGCAATCGCACTAGATACGGCAATTGAGTGGTTAAATGGCTTTGAACGCCACGAAGTGGAAACGCATATTCACGCTTTACAAGCTCGAGCATACCAAGCGTTAGCCCAACTCGAGGATATTCGAATTCTTGGCTATCAGCCTAATGCCAGTGTCATCACCTTTGTTATGGATGGAGTGCACCATCAAGACATCGCGACATTACTTGATCAGCAGGCGATAGCAGTACGAGCCGGGCACCATTGTGCGCACCCATTGATGTCAGCACTCAATGTAACGGGTACCGTTAGGGTTTCTTTCGGTATTTACAACACCTTTGAAGACGTCGACCGTTTAATCGCAGCGGTCAAAAAAGCCGTCGATATGCTTTAGGTGACCACCCATCTCCAGAATGTAAAAAGGTTGGCATTAGCCAACCTTTTTTATGCCGCGAGAACTTTAATCTGTTCCACTATCGCTTTTAAGCCATTCCCTCTCGAAGGGCTCAAATGAGCGATTAACCCGATATTGTCAAAGTATTCATCAATATCAAAACTTTGGATCTGAGCAGACGTTTTTCCATCAAATGCCGCCATAACCAAAGCAATCAAACCTCTTACGATTCGCGCATCAGAGTCTGCACAAAAATACCAAACATCATCGACGTTTCTGGCAACAAGCCACACCTGGCTCTCACACCCAGCTACTGTCACTTGTTCGCTTTTCAATGCTTCAGGCATTTGAGGTAATTTCTTTCCCCATTGAATAACCTGACGATAGCGATCTTCCCAACCAGAGAATTTTTGCATGGTGGCAACAATCTCTTCGCTTGAAATTTCGCGCCCAAATGGAGAGCTAGGAAATGGCATGTTCATCGGCTCAGTCATCATGTTCTCCAAACCATTACTTCTTATATTTTAGGATCAGCTTTTCAAGAATACGCGACACAGCCACAAAGCCGAAAGTCGCGGTCACAACCGTTGCAGCACCAAACCCGCTTGCGCAATCCATACGTTTAGGGCCTTCAGCTGTCGATTTAGTCCCACATACACTGCCATCAGCTTGCGGGTATTTAAGTTGCTCAGTGGAGAACACACAATCGATACCAAATTTACGCTGTGGATTCTTAGGAAAGTTATGATGACGACGTAAAGTGTCTTTTAACTTTTTAGCCAATGGATCTTGAATCGTTTTAGTTAAATCCGCAATTTGGATTTGAGTTGGATCAACCTGACCACCAGCACCACCAGTAGTAATCACTTTGATTTTATTACTACGGCAGTACGCCAGTAAAGATGCCTTAGCTTTCATACTATCAATCGCATCAAGTACGTAATCAAAGTCTTTTATTATGTATTCAGCTTGATTCTCAGGGCCAATGAAATCATCAATCAAATTAACCTTACATTCAGGGTTAATCAGCTTAACGCGTTCGGCCATTATCTCTATTTTGCTTTGACCTACGGTGCCAGACATAGCATGAATCTGACGGTTAATATTCGTCACGCATACATCGTCCATATCGATCAAAGTTAGCTCACCCACACCAGAGCGAGCTAGTGCTTCTACCGCCCATGAACCAACGCCACCAATACCTACCACACACACATGCGCAGCACGTAAGATCTCGACTTCACTATTACCATATAATCGGCGGGTACCACCAAAACGTTGGTCATAGTTTTCTGAAGCTGGAGTGGTCAATTCACGCATAGTGTCATCCAATGGAGGTCGATAGAAAAAGAAGAGTGCGTTTTATACGCACTCTTGAATAAAAAGTCTAGCATTTGCCAAGCCGCAAAAAGTTATTCCTGCTTCTCTGGCGGTAATGCCCATGGAGCAGCGGTTGCCCCGCCATTTAATCCAAGCTTCCAGACTCGACCAAAGTGTTTATAGTGACCCGCTTCGGTCCCCGCACGAGCGCCCATTCCATGATACAGATCCAAATGGTTTTTCTTCACTGCACCGCCAGTGTCTAGAACCAGAAGTAACCTTAGTTGATGTGCTCCGCTCCAAGTGCCGTCCGCATTTAATAGTGGTACTTCAGCTAAAATCGGCGTACCCATTGGTAAAATAGAGCGGTCACCCGCTACTGATGCCATAGGCAATAGTGGGATGCCTGCGGTGCCCATAACGGAAGTGTCTTTACGTGGTTGAAAGAAAACGTATGAAGGGTTTTGTTCTAACAGCTCTTTCACTACTTCTGGGTCATTCGCTAATACCCACTCTTTAATGGCTTTCAGCGACATTTTTTCACGCGGCACTAAACCACGCTCAATCAGAATACGGCCAATGCTGACGTAAGCACGATTGTTTTTACCTGCGTAAGCAAAATATTCCAGTGTGTCATCGTCTTCATAATGCACAAAACCACTGCCCTGCACCTCCATGATAAACGGATCGATACGGTTAGCGGCGTAACCCAGTTCAAGGCCTTTACCTTCTAATGCACCATCATAAATTTGAGCTCGTGTTGGGCAGTTTTCAGAACACTCTGGTAATCCGTAAACAGGAAAACGGTATTCTTCATTAGCTTCATGACGAAGCTCCATTACCGGAGAAAAATACCCCGTGAATAACACATTGCCTTTACTGTCTCCACCACCAAACTGTGCCGCGTCAACACCATAATTTGCTAGTTCACTCGGATCGCCGCTTTGCAGAGCCCACGCTTCCAATTGCTGGTACAAAGGTTGGTAAATCTTAGCCATAGAAGGAGATTTAGTAATGACTTGTTCAGCTTGTTTAGAAAAAGCCGTGTAGTCTCGAGGCTTGTTAGATTCAATTGTTACAGTTTTATTCAGAGTTTGAGGGAATTCGTCGTCTAAATATTGCTGCGCGCGGTCGGTGGGTTGAGCACAGCCAAACAATAGGCCTGCCGCGACAATCGGGAACAGTTTTTTAATCACTTGAGTCATCCTAGAATATCAGTGGCAAAAGCATGACAAACTCTAGTGAAGAACACAATTCTAAGTTTGTATCACTTTGTAGGAAGATCTCTATATTACTGCTGTTACCTCAAGGCCTTACTGTTTGAACCTTGCAGTTTGAAGACAGGGTTATAGTGAGCGGTTGAATCAAGCATCATTTCTGTGTTGTCTTGGTTGAGCATGCGGAAACGATGAGTAACATCTCCCGCTTTATATTCAAAGAACTTACCGTTAAATTCAAAATCGGTCGCAACCACCGATCCATTTACCGTTACCCCTTGCTCACTTAGCACAAACTTATCAGTGGCGTAGTGTGCTACCTTTTGCTCTACCCACGTACCGTAAATCATGCTTTTCGGAGTCGCCGACTGCACGAACCTGTCGTACAAGCTACCAAACAAAAATAAAGCCACAATGGTCCCTAATAACGCTAATAGCATTAAGCTTCGCTCGATGACTTTGCGCTTTTTGTTTGTATTGGCCTTTTCCGACTCTTGGTAAAGGCCATTGGCAATCTCGTCTACTTTGTTTTTTTTCACTGATACTTGCATAAAGTGCACTACGTATAGGGGTCCAACGCCATTCTACACGTAGATAAATTAGGGAATAAAGTACGTATTATTATACTTTGCGTTGCATTCCAAAAAACCGCTTGCTCACAAATGAATAAAAATGCTAATTTCAAGTATAAATAAACAACAAAGACATTATCTGTGAAAATAAGAAATACTGCTTTAGTCAAAGGATTTAGACAATCGACTCCTTATGTTAATGCTCACCGTGGTAAAACCATGGTTATCATGCTAGGAGGCGAAGCTTTTGCAGATAAAAACTTTGGCAACATTATCAATGATATAGCTCTACTCCATAGCCTAGGTGTCAAGATAGTTCTGGTTCATGGCGCTCGCCCCCAAATTAATCAAATACTTGAGAAGCAAGACTGCCATACGCCCTACCACAAAAATGTTCGAGTAACAGATGAACATGCTCTTGGTCTAGTTATGCAGGCGGCAGGGCAATTACAACTCGCCATTACTGCACGCTTATCTATGAGCCTGAATAACACCCCAATGGCAGGAACTCAGCTCAACGTCGTCAGCGGTAATTTTGTCATCGCACAACCATTAGGTATAGACGACGGAACCGACTATTGCCATAGCGGACGTATTCGCCGGATTGATATCGAAGGCATCAACCGTACCCTAGACCAAGGCTCTATTGTGCTGCTTGGCCCAATTGCCAGTTCAGTCACTGGCGAATGTTTTAACCTACTTTCAGAAGAAGTGGCGACTCAAGTTTCAATCCGCCTTAACGCTGACAAACTCATCGGCTTTTGTTCTGAGCAAGGCATCATCGACGAAAATGGCAATGCGGTAGCGGAATTATTTCCAGGCGATGCTCAAAAAATTCTTTCACATATGACCGATGAGCAAGACCCCACTCAAGATCATAGCTCAGGTACATTACGCTTCTTAAAAGGGGCCGTTTCCGCTTGTCGCGCTGGCGTTCCACGCTGCCATCTCATCAGCTACAAAGTGGATGGCGCCCTCATACAGGAGCTATTCTCTTTCGATGGTATCGGTACTCAAATTGTCATGGCGAGCGCAGAGCAAGTCCGTCAGGCGCAAATTGATGATATCGGAGGCATCTTCGACCTTATTCGCCCGCTGGAAGAGCAAGGTATTCTGGTACGTCGTTCACGCGAACAACTAGAGCAAGAGATCCACCGTTTCACCATCATTGAAAAAGATGGTCTGATTATTGGTTGCGCTGCACTGTATGCCTACCCTCAAGATCATATGGCAGAAATGGCATGTGTCGCGATCCACCCAGACTACCGTGATGGCAACCGAGGTTTATTGTTACTCGATTACATGAAACATCAATCCAAATCTCGCGATATTGATCAGATCTTCGTGCTCACCACTCACAGCCTACATTGGTTCCGCGAACAAGGTTTTTATGAAATTGGCGTGGAGTCTTTGCCGATGGAAAAACAGGACTTATATAACTATCAAAGAAAATCGAAAATTCTCGCATTGAATGTTCAGTAATGATTATTTAGACCTTATCTCAAGTATGAGACAGGTTTATTATCAAATGTAATCGTTTACGGCTTGTTTTTTATAAAACATGCACTTTCATTCATAACTGATATTGTATAGAATTCGATCGATTTTTAGGCTCGGTGAAAATTAAAGGAAACGAGCAGCTCAAAAATTGAGTTGAATTGCACGGATTGCTAATCGACTGACATTTCGAGCCAACAGGTAAAGTTGGCGGTGAAAGTTAAGAACTATAAGCAATTAAGAGCAACGTCTATATGAGAACCATTATTTGTAATTCGCTTCAGAGTTTTTGGGACATGGCCGACAACCATTTTCTAGAAGGGCTAGATGTTCACTGTGTATTCCCAGTCAGTGACAACTTAAAGGAGTTTATCTTGAACTGCCAACAGCAATACAAGATAAACCATATATCTTTTACTCGGGTGTTTGCGACAAGCGAAGCGTAAGCGGTACCTAAGTATGCAGCCAAGGAAGGCTGTATTTAGCGCTTGAACTCTCTTCGAATCCATTTATCTACCAAACACAACTTACTCACCTAACCGACTAATCAAACCACTCACTCGTTGAGTTCTTACCTTAATTCCCCTTTTCAGCACCGAATGATCGCAATACATCATCAGCTTGTTTTTCGCTCGGGTGATTCCGGTATAAATCAGTTCACGAGTTAGAATAGGGCTGAACTCCGGTGGCAAAATCATAAGGGTAAGATCAAACTCACTGCCCTGAGATTTGTGAATCGTCATGGCGTAGGCCGTTTCATGTTCAGGTACTCGACTTGGTAAGATCGCTTTCACGCTGCCATCAGGAAGCTCGAAGTACACTTTTAAACGTGGTACTTCATCGCCGCCTTGTTCCGGTGTGCGATTGTCCAACATACATATGCCAATGTCGCCGTTGTAGAGCCCAAGACCGTGATCGTTTCGGGTCACCATCACAGGGCGGCCGTGATACCAAAGCTCGTCATTAGTGACGATCATTCTTCGTGCTGCCAACGCTTTTTCTATACGTTGATTCAGCCCTGCAACACCAAAGTCTCCTTCTCTAATCGCGCAAAGTAGTCGGCATTTGCTAAACAAGTCGAGCACCGCTTTCGCTTTCTGATCTTGGCTTTCGTCTTCGCTTGACGAGCTATCCATGCGAGTCAAATAACTGCCATATTCCGCTACCAGTACTTTTAACATTTGATTATAGCTATCACTCGACAGTGGATAGTTCTCAATGTCCTCAAAGCCACTGGAAAACACTTTATCAACGTGCTGTGCATAACCAGAATTAATCGCTTTGGCTAACTGCCCAATACCCGAACGAGCATCAAATCGGTAACTCTTTTGCAGCATACACAGGCTGTCAGCAATCGCAGGGTGAGATACTTGATGTGAGTTTGACGCTGTCGGCAGATAAGAGAATCCGGTTAGTTGAGCGATCAGTTTCCCTTGAGCCGAGCTATAACCGACTTGATTGAATGAACAGATATCTCCCAACACCGCACCGGCTTCTACAGACGCCAGTTGATCTTTATCGCCAAGCAAAATCAGACGAGCATGTTCTGGAAGTGCATCGACGAGCTTAAACATCATAGACAAATCGACCATCGACGCTTCATCGACCACCAAAATATCCAAATGTAATGGGTTATCTCGATTGTGACGGAACTCCGCTCGATTAGGAATCGCCCCTAACAAACGGTGTAAAGTGCTCGACTCAGTTGGTATGTTTGCTTTCACTTCAGGCGCTAAAGGCAGTTGTTCAATTGCTTTACCTATCGACTCAGTTAAACGCGCTGCAGCTTTACCAGTTGGTGCGACCAACTTAATAGTAGGTACACGTCCTTCTCCAATGGATTGCTCGACCATCGCAGAAAGTAGTTTGGCTACGGTAGTCGTTTTACCGGTACCTGGTCCGCCCGAGATCACCGCAAATCGACGACTCAGAGCAACGGCAGCAGCCACTTTTTGCCAATTTAGACACACTGAATTAGGTACTAACGTATCTAGAGCTTGAAGATCAGAGACCTGAGTCGCTTGGGTGATTTTCTCGTCAATGCTAGACCACTCTAATTCGTGCTCCGCCACCACATCTAAATGGTCACACACCATTTGCTGTCTAAGCACTTGCGTGCTCTTTCCCGAGGCTTGTAATTTAGCGAGCGCGTTAAATAAGAAGTGGTAGCTGCGGGCAAACAAATGATTCAGCGTTTGAGTCAACGCCTCTTTCTGCTGAGCATTGAATTCAACCGGAGCACTCAATCGATTTAAAGTATTTGCCAGTACAACTTCATAATTCCAATAGCGCTGCAAATACACTCGCTTGCCATCAAACATTAACGGCGTCGCAACCCCTTTTTGCTTACCAACTAACGGGGAGCTATGAAGTAATGTTCGCCAATCTGTATTAATTAGACGCTGATTCAAAATCAGGGCAGCTTCACCGTACAAACCTAACAAGCTCGCCATATCCACCAGCTCACCATGAGTTTGATGTAACTGAATACAGATGTGGCCTTTACCAAGCTCGTGGCTGATCACCCCGGCGATAAAGCCTAACTCATCACCCGACACAGCAGACTGCTGCGCGACAAAGCGTGCAAACTGATAATCCAGCTGACGAATTGCACTTTTGCTGGCTAACGCTTTCAACACATCTAATAAAGATGCAGTGTGGAGATCTAGATTCATCATTATAAAAGCTCCATTTGGCCAGCTTCATTATCGTCAAGCGTTGCCGTACTTCTGTCGATTTGTTTGCCCTCTATCAACTGGTCCATTTCATCTAACAAAGCAAGCGAAGGCTTCGCAGAAAATATTCCTTGCTGAGATTGACCATCAATACCACGTAAAAATAGATAGTACACACCACCAAAGTGAGTCTCGTAATCGTAGTCAGCGATACGACTGCGTAGGAAACGATGCAAGGCTAACGCATAAATTTGATACTGAAGGTCATACCTATGATCTGCCATCGCTGCTTTCAAGTTATCTCCGTGGTAGACGGCTACATCATCACCGAGGTGATTCGACTTCCAGTCAAGCACATAATATTTACCTTGATGCTCAAACACTAAATCGATAAAACCCTTAAGCATGCCTTGCACAGTATGGAAACCTAAGTCTCCTGCTTTTGCAGATAACGGATCATGATATTGAATCACACGGTTCAGCGCCGACGACGTTAGCACTTCAATCGGCAGTAAAAACTCCATTTCGACCAATCTTTGGCTTGACCCTTTGTCACTTAACTTCAAATGTTTGCCATCTAGTGGTGTGTTTAACACGGTGTCCACTAACTGCTGGAGGACAGGTAACCATTCTTCTTCATATTGTTCAGCTTCAAGTAACTGTCCAATAACCTGAGTGTTAGCTTCACTGGTCGCAGGCTCTGTAAATTCCACCTCCTCAAAAAGAGTGTGTAAAAAAGTACCCGGCCTTGCTCCTCGGGGGAATGTAAAAATTGAACGTTCTGGCTCTAACAGTTCTAATTCATCTTGCTCATCGGCTGAATCGATATCAAAACCAGACACTTCGATGACTGCATCATGAGTTGCCCCATGTGAACCCTGCTTAACCAACCCAGAATAGCTAGTGATGCGCCAGTTACGATCGATATTGGCACTTAATGACTTCGCTTGAAGCGCTTGTGATTCATCAAGTTGTGCCACAAATGGAGAAGGATGAACGGTAGGCACTTCTGCAAGAACAACACTCGGGTTTGCGAGCTCCATCGCGTGTAACTTTTGTCCAAGCTCTGCGATGCCTAATTCTTCACCATTTTGAATCAAATATCCCATCGCACTTAAATGGACACCCGTCGGTTCTTTGGTTGAACGCCCTTTACGCAGCGGCGCCATTCCAATAAAGCATCCATAAACCGCTCGAGTTAAGGCTACGTAAATCAAGCGAAGATCTTCCGCTAAACGCTCTTTGTCTGCTTGCGCCAATGCTTGAGCACTGCCAGTAATGTCCAATACAGTGGTATCCGATTCATGATCGTAATACTTACCTTCACTGGCCTCGCGATAGCTGGCCACAAACGGCAAAAACACTAAGTCATATTCCAGACCTTTTGACTTATGAATGGTGACAATCTGCACCAAATTACGTTCCGACTCCAAGCGCTGTATTTCATCGTCACTGCCACCTAAACCATTTTGTGCATCAGAAATCGACTCAGCTAACCAACGCAGCAGACCGTAATCACTATCGAGTTCTTGCCTAGCTTGCTGCAAAAGCTCGCCAATGTGCATCAAATCGGTAAGTGAGCGCTCACCACTTTCTTCTTCCAGCAAACGTTCAGCGATATGGCGTTTACTCATCACGCTTCGCAGCATTGGTAAAACACCACGCTGCAGCCATAACTTACGGTACTCTCTGAATTCGTTAACCGCGTTTTCCCATACCACTTCGTCGTTATTAAGCTCATCTAAAGAGGCTGCATCGAGTGCAAATAATTCCGATGCTAAACTTGCGCGAAGGGCTCGATCATTTTCTGGCGTTAGAACGGCCTGCAACAACCTTTGTAAGTCTTGAGCAACAGGGCTTACAAACACACTGTCTCGGTTAGACAAATACACACTGGCGATCCCCTGATGAGATAACGCCTCTTTCACCAAACGTCCTTCGCTTCCGGTTCTCACCAGAACGGCAATATCCCCCGCTTGGATGGGCTTACCTGGTTCATTTTTCTTACCAGTGTTGAAATGGGCTTGACCATTTTGTGCTGCGGTTAGAATGGTTTGGATCTGGCTTGCGGTGGCTTCAGCCATTGCCGCGTGATATTCCCCTTTCGGTAAAGGCTTTTCTTCTGCTTCCTGCAACCAGAAGGTCATGGCTGGCTGCTTGTGACCTTCCATAATCCATTCACGCTTTTCAGCATTTGGACTCGCATTAACGCTATGGAAAGGAATATCTTGGTCATAAATAAAGGCGCTATTCGGTGTAGCAAACACTTGGTTCACCGCCCCCACAACATCTGCACTTGAGCGCCAGTTAGTACCTAGAGTGTAGTGAGCACTAACTTGGTTTCTCGCTTTGATATAGGTAAAAATATCAGCGCCACGAAACCCGTAAATAGCTTGTTTGGGATCACCGATCATAAACAAGCCACTCTGTGGGTGGTCCACATAAATACGGCTAAAAATACTGTACTGCAGCGGATCGGTATCTTGGAATTCATCGATCATCGCTATTGGATATAACTCTCGAATGCGGTTAATCAGTAGCGCTTGTTCATCAACATCAATGGCTGCAGAAAGCTGGGTAAGCAAATCATCAAACGAGAGCCACTGTTTCTGTTGCTTAGCCTTCGCTAACATTTCGCGACAATGACTAATGGCATGCGCCAATAACGGTGCTTTCAAATCAGCAGGCGTCGCCAAAAAAGCTTCAATTTCAGAAAACACTTTATGAACGGGGGCAGCCCCTTTTGGCGTTTTCTCATTCAACGTGGCTTGCGAGAACTTCTCCAGTTTGTCCGGCAAAGAATAATCATGAGTCTCACTTTCAGCCCATTGGGTCACCGCTTCTAGCCAAGTAGGTAGCGATTTTTTGGTGTAGCTGCGTTTGTTCACATCCGAGTCTGAAATCAACGCCAGAAAGTCTTGCTGGGAGGCGTTCCAACTCGCTTTAAGTTCATCTATTTTCTTTAGGTTACTGGTGTGCAAAGACTGCAAATCACCCGACATTGCTTCAACCGTCAGCTTCAGTGGAGAGCCTGTCAGGTATCGATTCACATCCGCCAAGAGTGCTGATGGCGAGCCCCAAATATTACGCACTTCGCCAGCGAGCTGAATAGGAAGCGGATAAAACTGACGACGCCAATAATCAGCAACGACTTGCGCTTTTAAGTGGCTTTCATCAGTAACAAATTCATTATCAAAGCGGCTACCGGATTCAAACGCATTTTGAGTCAGCATTCTTTGGCAAAAACCGTGAATGGTGTACACCGCGGCTTCATCCATTTGTCTTTCAGCATGCAGAAGAATAGCGGCAGCTTGTGCGTGATCGGTAACTTCTTCCAGTAGCGGTTCGATCACAGGGTCATTGCTCACGCCGCGCGCAAAAGCAATTCTCGCGTCATGGATTCTAGCTCGAATACGATCTCGAAGTTCAGCGGTCGCAGCTTCAGTAAAAGTCACGACCAAGATTTGATCGACAGTCAAAGGCTGTTGGTGACGAGTGGCTTCTTGCCCATCAGAACCATCGGTTCCGTGACCAAGCAGCAACCGTAAATACAAACCCGCAATGGTAAAGGTTTTGCCCGTACCAGCCGATGCTTCAATTAACCTTGCGCCATGCAAAGGAAACGTCATCGTTTCTAGCGGTGTTGCGCCTGAAGAATGTGCTGTAGACACCAATGTCATAAACTTAAGCCTTCAACTGTTTGTGATCTTTCCCATAAAATTTGGGGAATCTATGAATAATATGAATTTGTTCGAATATAGTGCGATCTTACTCACGGTACACAATTCGTATGGCCGATACTATGCGCGGCATGCGTTGCAGCAGTCTCACTTATTAAACAGGTTTTGACCGCTACCAACCAAACGAATCATGGTCCCTCTGACCTGTGGCCGTACAGCGAACGCCCTACACTAATAATGATTTTCTGGCGGCCACTTTATTTCTTCTCACAAGCCGATCTTTTCCGATCAACCCTAAGCTTCCTGATCTCTTGGATCGACCGCCGCTAGCCTTGCACCTTGCAAAATTAAGCTACTGTACAATCTAGATTGCGCGGCTAGTTCGTCGTCCCATTTCGGCCAAATTCTTGCGATGTAGCTATCTCGTCCTTCACCAGTAAAAGCAAAGCTGTCGTTAAATGTCTCCCCCATTTTCTTGAGCGATTTCTCTTCGTCATCCACCCATTTACCGCGGCTAAAGCCAGCTTCGACACCAGCAAGTGCAGTACGAGGGAAATAAGGCAGAGGCGCGGTCATGCCTTGGTAGAACAAGCGTACAATTTCATTAAGCAACTGTTCTGCCTGCTGTGCATTATCTAATGGTGAATACACTAAATGAACGACACCCTCTTTACGGTCGTAGCCTATGATATGAGTCGATTTTCTTTCGCCCATCGCAGCGCAGCACAAGTGGTCAATCCAAGCAGCGAGGTAATCTTGAGAACGGATTTTTCCACTGCGGTAACGAACTAATCCAGATTGGTAATTTTGGGTGAGCCAGCCACTTAAGCGCACGGGCTTATCCTCTCCCAGCACCTTTAATTCTAAATTGATGTCGATATCGTCTAAAGGCGCTCCGCTAACAAAACGTATTTCTTTGGCAATGTCTTCGGCTTGCACTCGGTTTGTTTCAAATTCGATGTCGCCGAAAGCACCGACTGGTAATTTACCTTGCGCTTTTTGTTCGGCGACATATTGCTTCACGGCTTGCTCACTGTCGCTTGGATTATCGATCAAAACTTGCAGCAAACCGTCTTTTAGTTGGAAGCTTTCTAGGCCATTAAGAACAAAGGGCTCATCGTCTTCCATCACAGGTAGCGGCGGTTCAAACATGACTTTCAATCGACGATTAAAGAAATACTGAACGGGCAATCGCCAGAAACGTTGCAGTTCAACAAGGTCGAGTTCTAACGGGAAAGTCGTACCCAACAGATAATCTTCCAAAGCACGATTAAACTCTCCACTTTGCTGACCTAATCGATTGGCTGCCGGCAACCATTCTTTGGCGTAGCTACCAATATTAATATCTGAGCTGACATCAAACGCCGATGGGCTAAACGGTGTCATTGCATGTTCAAAACGAATTGCATCAACTAACTGTGCTCCTGACTCATCACTTGGTAATGATTCGCTGCCAGACGGACAGTAATTTTGCTGGCAATACTCCAATAGCTCAGATACCAGCACCGAAGGCACACACTCGGTATTGTCTTGAATAGAGCGACCAACGTAACTGATGTATAAACACTGCTGAGCCGAAAGCATGGCTTCCAAAAACAGGTAACGGTCGTCATCTCGGCGTGAGCGATCGCCCGGGCGAGTACGGCCATTCATGAGATCGAACCCTTCAGGCGGCATAGAACGAGGGTACACGCCATCATTCATTCCAAGTAAACATACCGTTTTAAATGGAATGGAACGCATTGGCATCAAGGTACAGAAATTCACTTGCCCGGCGAGGAAACGCTGGCTGATTCGCGCCCCAGACAGCTTATTATTTAAATATTGATAAATGATACTTGGCGATAAGGCTTGCTCGTATCTTGCATCGCTTAATTGCTCTTTCAGTTGCGACAAAGTGTCACGAATAGACTTCAAGACCATTTCGCCTTCAAGCTCTACCGCAAAGAAATCATCAATAAGTTGAACCAATAAGTCTCGCCATTCATCAATCGACTGGGTACGAGTTAACAGCTGGCGATAATGAGTAATACGCTCGATAAAATGAGCCAGTTTCCCTGCTAGCTCAGCGTTCATACCTTGCACTTCATTGTAAGCAGCAATGGTTTCTTGTGAGCTTTCAAACAAACCTGCCGAATCTGACATCGCGTACCCCAAGAGCATACGTTGGATACCAAATAACCACGTATTTTGCTCGGTCGCCGGTAAATCAAACTCTGTCGCAGTTGAGGAATCGACTCCCCAACGAATACCAGCCTCTTCCACCCACTGCTTAGCTTGTTCAAACTGCTTCTCATCGATTTCAAACTTCGCCATCATGGCTGGAATCTCAAGTAGCTCCAGCAATTCAGAAGCGAGACAACGAGTGTTAGGCAACGCCACCAGCTGCATGAAAGCCGCTAAAATAGGGCTTTCTTGATCAGCGGTTCGGTCAGAAATCGAGTATGGGATATAGCGCTCACCCGGTGCATTTCCGAATACTGCTTGAATCGCAGGGCTGTAGGCATTGATATCTGCCACCATCACAATAATATCGCGAGGTTTTAAGCTCGGGTCATCATCGAACATCGAGAGCAATTGATCGTGCAGTACTTCTACTTCGCGCATCGGGCTATGGCAAGCGTGCACCGTGACGGAATGATCACCTAACTCAATAAGCTGCTTATGTTCACTTGAATCCAACTGATGATCATCTTGATGTTCTTCAAGCTCTAGAATATCGGCTTGAAGTTGGTGCAATAAATTGTCGCGTGGAACGTCGATAAAAAACTCATGTTCTTCGCACTCTGATTGAGAAAGCAAAAACAAATTATCACGCCCCAATTTACCCATTGAAGCCAATAAACTGTTACCTACTGAGTGCTCAGTGTGCAGTTCCCCTTCAACAACATTGGCTTCCAAACCATTTTTAAGTGGAGATGCTTCCCCTTCTAACTGCAGCTGGCCGTTCACCAAGGCAAATTGCTTACGCTGCTGGGCTTCCAAGCGCGCTAAATATTTTCGATCACGAATTTCGCCCCAGTAATGCTGACAAGGGTTGGTAAACATCAAGTGCACATCAATGCATTCACCTAATGCTTTTAATGCATCCATATACCGTGGAGGCAACGATGAAATACCAAATACAAACAATCGCTTAGGTAGGTTAGTTAAGTTGGCTTTATTCGCCACCAAAGCTTCGATAAAGTCGTGATACAAGTTACCACGGTGATATTTAGACTGGCCTTGAGACACCGTTTGTTCATACAAAGCGTGCCATAAAATAGGCTGCCACGGATGCTCTTGTTCACCATCGCTCATAAGCTCTGAAACAGACTCTCCGGCTTCCCAAGCCGCCATCCACTCAGGTCGATACACTAAGTAGCCATCGAATATATCGGCAATTTTTTCTGCAAGCTGATAAAGCTTGGAGTGATCATCGTCGTTTTCTAAATAACGCTCTAGGGCTACAAAATCAGGGTGAGATAACTGACTGGGCAAGATGCTCATGAGTTTCCAGGTCATGGCTTCTTTATTAAAAGCACTACGCTTAGGCACGTCTGGCAAGACTTGGGTAAACATCTCCCAAATAAAGGTCGCGGGCAGAGGGAAGTCTATGTTTGCAGCAACACCGAATTCTTTGGCTAATTCCATCTTGAGCCATTGAGACATACCAGGGCTTTGCACCAAGATTTGTTCTTTCTCAAATGGGTTAGCTAGCGGCTCATTCTTAATCAAATGAACCAATAGAATTTTTAAGGTATCAACTTTATTGGAATGGTAAACAGTAAACAAAGTGCACTCACGCTAATCTCGCCACAATATGGTCTCAGATTAGCATAAGTGCACTGGTTAAATGAGCGTTATCCGCTGGCAAAAAGAGAAAATAAGCTCATGAAAAACTAATAGGTTATCGATTAATCACAAACTTGGTTGCTTAGCGATTAGGTGTTGGTGAGGACGGTAAGCGGCGTAATAACGAATCGCTACATAGCTAACAACCAGTGTTGCTACCCCTAACTCAATATCCGCTAACCAATTCACCTGAGCGACATATTCGCTAGCAACATTGATACTTTCCATCCAGTCAGCGGTTTTAAACAATGCAGTAGCACTAATCACTAGTGGGAAAGTGAATGCCGCATAACCCGGGCTAAATGGTAAACGCATCAATTTCAAGAAAGCGACATAAATAATCGAAGTCATTAGAATTGCTATCCCAAATAGCACGCCAATGATCACAGGTGATGGCTCAGCGCTTACCGCTAAGTAACCAGCCAAAGATACGCTTGCAGGCGCTGCCATAATCGCAATGGTTGGTTTTGCCGCATCAGGCACTTCATGAGTAAAGATTAAGCGATAAACCATCATTGGCAACATCACTAAGTAAGAAGCCAAACCAAACCATAATACTGAATCGGCAATCCATTGAAGTGAAGGCTCGCCAGAGAAAGCCACATCAGCAACGACAATACCGATTGGCGGCACAAACCAGCTTGGTACCATATGGTGTAACTCAAAGTCTTTTGCACGGTGGTAGAAAAAACTTACCAAGAAAACGACATGCAACACTACAGCCGCAAGCCAAATAACATTGCCTGCTGTTGGGTAAAATTGACCGATCGAGTTAGACACCACCATGACACCCATAGCAAAGGTGGGTACTACGCTTCCCACTACTGGGTGAGCTAAATCTTTTGCTAGCAAATGACCATGAAATAGGAATTTAATTGCCAGAATCGTCAGTAGAACGCCACCTATCGCCGCGCTTGCCCACTGAACATAGCCGTTGCTGTCTAACACATTTTCCCAGCACCAACCTAAACTTGCTATTGATAACGCTAAGCCAGCCATTGGAGTGGGAGCACCCATTACTGTATTTTTTAATCGTCTAATCATCTTTGCCTCTCTTTGTGCTTTCCACTAACTAGCTTGATAAGGCAATCTTACTCTTGCACTATGTTCGATTATATCCAATTATATAAAACACTCGTTAAATACAATTGAACACAGAGCAAAAATGGCCAATATCTCGATTAAACAATTGAAAGTGTTCGTTACCATTACTCAGCACAGCACGTTAACTTCCGCTTCTGAGGCGCTATTTCTTTCGAAAGCAGCCGTGAGCATGGCGTTATCGGAAATGGAAAAACAGCTTGGGCACTCGCTATTTGACCGCGTTAACAATCGCCTCATCCTCAACCAAGAAGGGCAAAAGCTGTTGCCTTTAGCAGATGAAATACTCAATCGCGCCGCTGATATCGACGAACTGTTTAATGATAATCAACCACTGAGCGGGATTTTAAAGGTTGGAGCCAGTGATACGATAGGAAACCAAGTGGCTCCCTATTTACTCTCAGGGTTCCGCGAGCACACTCAGCATAGGTCGCAAAGCTTATTCATCTCGAACAGTGCATTGATCTGCCAGAAGTTGGTTGAGTACGAATTGGATATCGCTCTGATTGAAGGTAAAACGCTGCACCCTGAATTACTTTCAAGTGAGTTCAGCCAAGATGAAATGTGTGTCATTGCTAGCCCAAACCATCCACTCGCTTCTCTCGATAACGTGTCACTTCACCAACTAGAGAACAGTGAATGGATTTTGCGAGAACCGGGGTCTGGTACGCGTGAATTCTTTTTACGCACCGTCGCACCTCGCATCGAAACTTGGCATGAAGCCTTTGAGTTGAATACAACGGAAGCGATCATCAACTCAGTGTCGGCCAATTTAGGCATAGCCTGCCTTTCTCGTTTGGCGGTTGAACCAGCCATTCATAGCGGCCGAGTGAAAGTGCTTAACTTACCTCTCGACATGCAGCGACGATTTTGGCTTCTCGTCCATAAAGACAAATATCAAAGCCCACTATTGAAAGCCTTTATGAGCTATTGCCAAGACTGGTCACGAGAGCGGGACTAAACTCCCAGAACGCTGTGAACGACTGGACTTTCATGCGTTAAAACTGTATAAAAAGCCAGTAAAAATTAATCAAACTTAGAGGATTAACCATGGCTGTTATCGTCAAGTACGTGGTGGAACGCAACGGAGAAGAGAAAATGACTTTTACCTCTAAAGCCGAAGCTGACGCTTATGACAAAATGCTGGATATGTCGGATGAGCTTTTCGAATTGCTTGGCAAAAGCGAATTGTTAGAAGACGAAGGTAAGCAAGAAGAGCTTGCAATGTTCCTAGCAAAGAACAAAGAAGAAGTACTATACGCGTTAGGTGCTAAGCGTAAGCCGGCTCCGAAAAAAGCAAAAGTTGAAGCAGTAGCGGACACTAAAGAAGAAGACGCAGCGTAAGTCGCAGATTCACGAACAAAACGCCAACGATGCACTCACAACCTGAGTCGATCGGTGGCGTTTTTTTATATCGATAGAAACATAATAACCACCCTTTATATCTCCAATTACTCTAAACATTCACTTGCGCAAAAATGTGATTAAGATCTAATCTATAGCTCACAGGTGATGGGGTTCCACCTAAGCAACAGCTTCAACCGCCCGTTCTTAACGAACATAAGCTAATGACTCCTACAGAATCGAAAACAGGCAATCCTGTTGGACGTATCATGATGTTATTGGGAAATAATCCCAACCGTTAGATACTAAAGATCTGTAGTGAATTAGCCGCACCTCTTCCAACACATCCTGTTTTCTCCGCCAGCAATTTAGTGGGAAAACAACCATGCATTATTCTTCCGAAATACAGTCAATGTGCCCTATTCAAAGGGGAGATTTACACGCGTCGTCGCCTATTCCAGTAGAAGGTTCAATGGTGAGCCCGAAAGACGTGATTGCCATTTCAGGCCTGAGCCACGGAGTAGGAACTTGCGCTCCTCAACAAGGCGCAGCCAAACTCACTTTAAATGTCAAACGGGGCATCATAGAAGAAGCTTTAATAGAAACAATCGGCTGCTCAGGCATGACGCAATCTGCGGCAATGGCAAGCGAGATCCTTACAGGCAAGACCATTCTTGAAGCGCTCAATACCGACTTAGTGTGCGATGCGATCAACGTCGCGATGCGCGAAATATTCCTTCAATTCGTTTATGGCCGCACTCAATCCGCTTTTTCTGCAGGTGGCCTGGAGATAGGGGCAGCTCTGGAAGATCTAGGCCAAACGCAGCGCAGCCAAGTCGGCACAAGCTACGCTACTTCAGCAAAAGGCGTTCGCTACTTAGAGCTAGCAGAAGGTTACGTCACCAAACTCGCGCTCGATGAACACCATGAAGTGATTGGTTACGAGTACCTAAACCTCGGAAAAATGATGAAAGCCATCAATCAAGGTGTGCCAGCCAATGAAGCGGCCGACCTTGCGACAGGCACTTACGGTCGCTTTGATGAAGCCGTAACCACAATTAACCCACGTCAGCACTAATTTGCCAATCAGAGGAATCGCGTTATGAATATTCAATCTGTAAATCATCTATTGGCAGAAATGCATTTAGAGAACTTAGAACAAGCCTATCGCTACTGCACTCAACATGACATTGACCCAAAGGCGCTAGTGATGGATACCCAACCTATAGCGTTTGAAAGCGCAGCAGACGCATACACCTTAGGTACAGCCCTAGCATTGCATCGCCAAGCAGAAAACGCTGAACAAGCGGCAACCATCATTGGTGAAGGTCTACAAGCATTCACCAAATTAGGCAGCGTCGCAGAACAGCGTCAAGTGGGCCTTGGCCATGGTGCACTAGCGGCACGTTTACTCAATGAGCAAAGCCGATGCTTCGCTTTTCTGGCTGGCCACGAATCCTTTGCCGCCGCTGAAGGCGCAATAAAAATTGCTTTAAACGTCAACAAATCACGTGAAACACCACTGAAAGTGATTCTAAATGGTCTAGGAAAAGATGCCGCTTACCTTATCTCACGTATCAACGGCTTTACCTATGTTCGTACTCAGTACGACTACCAAACCGATGAGCTTGTTGAAACAGAGCGTCGCCGCTTCTCAAAAGGTCCTCGCGGCAAGATCTTATGTTATGGGGCAGACGATGTCCGAGAAGGGGTCGCCATCATGCACAAAGAGCAGGTCGATGTGAGTATTACGGGTAACTCAACCAACCCCACGCGCTTCCAACACCCTGTTGCTGGCATCTACAAAGCAGAACGTACTCGCCAAGGGTTACCCTACTTCTCAGTCGCTTCCGGAGGTGGTACAGGTCGAACTTTACACCCAGATAACGTAGCCGCTGGCCCTGCATCTTACGGCATGACAGATACTATGGGCAGAATGCACGCTGACGCACAATTCGCAGGCAGCTCTTCAGTTCCTGCTCATGTCGCGATGATGGGCTTCATCGGGATGGGAAATAATCCAATGGTAGGCGCCACGGTCGCACTTGCAGTAGAAGTCAGCCAGCATCAGTTTCGGTAATCAAAGAGTTCAGACTCAAGCAACACCTAGCCATATCGATTAATAGCCAACTTGAACGTTGGCTATTTTTTATTCTAAACATGTTCTACTATCTACAACTACACTAAAAGTGAATTGAGTTGCGGTTAACTCTCTATTTATTAAAGGAATAAAATGAAAGAGCTGATCATCCACACCATCACCGTTTTCATGGGCTTTTTTGCCATCATGAACCCTGTTGCTAATACACCAATCTTTCTTGGTTTAACCAATGGTAACGATCGTGACACAGTCAAATCCATCGCATTTCGCTCAGTGTTCATCGCTTTTCTTATCATTGCGGTGTTCGCCATCTCCGGAAAAGTCATTTTCGATCTATTCGGCATCACCCTTTATGCATTACGAATTACCGGCGGTATTTTAGTCTTTCTTATTGGCTTTCATATGCTGCAAGGCGATTCCACGCATGGAAAAGCCAAAGAAAAAGCCAGCTCTGAAGCGCAACAAGATGCCGCACTGAGTATCGCGGTCTCACCATTAGCGATGCCGATTTTAGCTGGCCCCGGCACTATCGCAACTGCCATGAACTTTGCGACAACGGGCGGGATTTACGAAACCGTCATTACTATCATCGCATTTGGCCTACTGTGTGCCTTAACCTATGTTCTGTTTGTATTTGGTGAAAGGTTCGTTAAAGCGGTTGGCCCCAGCGCCCTCAATGTAATCACTCGCATGATGGGATTGATCCTTGCTGTTATAGGTATGCAAATGTTGATAGAAGGGATGGAACAGGCCTACAAAGCGTTATTTATTTAGACTTCAGTTCAAATATCCATTTAGCGATAGTTATCTTATAGAAGAAAACTATCGCTAAAAAGACAAGCAATATCATTTTACAGACTTTCTCCCCACGCGCCCTTTCATAACTTGAGCGCTCTCTTTATGATGTTCCCAACAAAAATTTTTCATGCGATAGCAATTTGCTATCCATAAAACCAATTCAAAACATGGAGATTCAACATGGCTTACTTTTCACTAGCCTTTGGTACGGCAACCAAAAACCGCGACAATAAAATTATTGAAGCGTTCTTCCCTAACCCGCTTCTTAACCCAAGTGATGCACTCGTTGCAGCTGTCGCTGAAGTTGCTGGTTACACCGAATGTAATCAAGCAATCGAAATCTCTGCTGCACAAAGCGCTGAACTAGCGAAAGCATTCGCAGCAAACGACGATGCAGCAAACGCATCTTTCGCAGAAAAAGCAGCTGCATCTGAGCAACCACTTGTTCTTGTAGTTCTAGCGACAGACGAGAAACCAGCATCAGTTGCTGAAGGCTTCCTAAAGCTACAACTTATTTCTAACCGCCTAGTTCAACCACACGGTACAGTACTAGACGGCATCTTCGGTCTACTGCACAACATCGCATGGACAAACGAAGGTCCTATCGATCTTCCAGAGCTTGCTGAGCGTCAAATCGAAGCTCGCCTTGCTGGCCGCACTCTGTCTGTTGATTGCGTAGACAAGTTCCCTAAAATGGTGGATTACGTGGTACCAACAGGTATTCGTATTGCTGACACTTCTCGCGTTCGTCTTGGCGCACACGTTGGCGAAGGCACAACCGTAATGCACGAAGGTTTCATCAACTTCAACGCGGGTACAACTGGCGTAAGCATGGTTGAAGGTCGTATCTCTGCAGGTGTTGTTGTAGGTAACGGTTCAGACATCGGCGGCGGCGCTTCTATCATGGGTACACTTTCTGGTGGCGGTACTATGATTATCTCTATCGGCGAAAACTGCCTACTAGGTGCAAACGCAGGTCTTGGCTTCCCTATGGGCGACCGCTGTACTGTGGAATCTGGTCTATATGTAACAGCTGGTACTAAAGTACGTATGCTAGACAAAGAAGGCAACGAAGTAGAAATCATTAAAGCACGCGATCTTGCTGGTGTTTCTGATCTGCTGTTCCGTCGAAACTCTGTGACTGGTCAAATCGAGTGTCTTGCGAACAAGTCAGCGGTAGAGCTAAACAGCGAATTGCACAGCAATAACTAATCGCGCTCAAAATCAAAACAAGCCGCTACAGGATTCCTGAAGCGGCTTTTTTGTATCTCGCATTTACGTTTTTCAGACAAACAAAAAGGGTAATGCCTATGCATTACCCTTTGTATTTTTTGTCCAGAACCTTAGTGATTAACCAACATTCTTACGTGCGTTTTGGAACATACGCATCCAAGCGCCATTCTCGCCCCAACCTTCTGGAGACCAAGAGTTAGCAACTGTGCGGAATACACGCTCTGGGTGAGGCATCATGATAGTCACGCGGCCATCAGTCGTTGTTAGACCTGTGATAGCGTTTGGCGAACCGTTCGGGTTATTCGGGTATTGCTGCGTAGGATTACCGTGGTTATCAACGTAACGCAGAGCAACTGTACCTGAGTTTTCAATCGCGTTTAGGTGGTCGTTGTCACGCACTTCTACGCGGCCTTCACCGTGAGAAACTGCGATTGGCATACGAGAACCTTCCATGCCGTTGAAGAATACAGAATCAGATTTCTGAACTTCAACTAGGCTGAAACGTGCTTCAAAACACTCAGATTCGTTGCGAACGAAACGTGGCCAATACTCAGCACCAGGGATAAGTTCACGCAGGTTAGACAACATCTGACAACCGTTACACACACCTAGAGAGAAGGTATCTTCACGCTTGAAGAAGTTTTCAAATTGCTCACGAGTCGAATCGTTAAACAGAACCGACTTAGCCCAACCTTCACCAGCGCCTAATACGTCACCGTAAGAGAAGCCACCACATGCTACAAGGCCGTTGTACTCATCAAGTACCGCTTTACCCGTTAGGATGTCGCTCATGTGAATATCAGTCGCTTCGAAACCTGCACGGTCGAATGCTGCTGCCATTTCAACGTGAGAGTTAACACCCTGCTCACGTAGAATCGCCATCTTAGGCTTAGCACCAGTAGCAATGTATGGTGCAGCTATATCTTCGTTTACATCAAAGCTTAGTTTCACGTTTAGACCAGGGTCTGAATTGTCTTTCTTCGCTTCGTGTTCTTGATCTGCACATGCAGTGTTATCACGTAAAGACTGCATCTTGTGAGTTGTTTCAGCCCAGATAGTACGCAGCTCAGTACGGTTACGTTCAATCACTACAGATTCACCAGACTTAATCACTAGCTCATCAGATGCTTCAACAGAACCAATAACGTGTGAACACGCTTCTAGGCCGTTGGCTGCAAGCGTAGAAAGAACCGCGTCTAGGTCGTCGTTACGAACTTGGATTACCGCACCTAGCTCTTCGTTGAATAGCGCAGCTAGAGTATCTTCGCCTAGCGCTTCAATGTTTGCATTAACACCACAGTGACCTGCGAATGCCATTTCAGCTAGAGTAACGAATAGACCGCCATCGCCTTTATCGTGGTAAGCCACAACTTGGTCTTTAGCAACCAGTGCTTGAACGCCTTCGTAAAAGCCTTTTAGTTGCGCTGCGTTGTCTACGTCTGCTGGCTTATCACCAAGCTGCTTGTAAACTTGCGCTAGTGCTGTTGCACCTAGACGGTTTTTACCGTTACCTAGGTCGATAAGTACTAGGCTTGAAGCTCCCTTGTCAGTGCGAAGCTGAGGCGTAATCGTCTTACGAACATCTTCAACACGTGCAAATGCAGTGATAACAAGAGATAGCGGAGAAGTGACTTCTTTCTGCTCGCCGTTCTCTTCCCACTTAGTCTTCATCGACATTGAGTCTTTACCCACAGGGATAGTTAGACCTAGAGCAGGACATAGCTCTTCACCGACAGCTTTCACCGCTTCGTAAAGGCCAGCATCTTCACCTGGGTGACCCGCTGGAGACATCCAGTTCGCCGACAGTTTAATGTGTTTGATATCGCCGATGTTAGTCGCTGCGATGTTTGTGATTGCTTCACCAACTGCTAGACGAGCCGATGCACCGAAGTCTAGTAGAGCTACTGGTGTGCGCTCACCAAGAGACATCGCTTCGCCGTGGTAAGAGTCGTAGCTTGCTGCTGTTACCGCGCAGTTAGCAACAGGAACCTGCCATGGGCCAACCATTTGGTCACGAGCAACAAGGCCAGTTACCGAGCGGTCACCGATAGTGATTAGGAATGTTTTCTCAGCGACAGTTGGCAAGCGAAGAACACGGTCAACCGCTTCGTTCATTTCGATACCAGAACGGTCAATCGCTGGGTTGTTCGCTTTTAGCGTTTTCGCGTCACGGTGCATCTTAGGCGTTTTACCTAATAGGATGTCCATTGGCATGTCGATTGGCGTGTTGTCGAAGTGTGAATCTTCAAGTTTAAGTTCACGTTCTTCAGTCGCTTTACCAACCACTGCGTAAGGTGCGCGTTCACGCTTACAAATAGCGTCGAACGTTGCCATGTCTTTGTCTGCAACCGCCATTACGTAACGCTCTTGAGATTCGTTACACCAGATCTCAAGTGGGCTCATGCCCGGCTCATCGTTTGGCACGTCACGTAGGTTGAAGATACCGCCACGCTCGCCATCGTCTACGAGTTCAGGAAGTGCATTTGAGATACCGCCCGCTCCCACATCGTGGATGAATGCGATTGGGTTCGCATCACCTAGCTGCCAACAACGGTCGATAACTTCCTGACAACGACGCTCCATCTCTGGGTTTTCACGTTGTACCGAAGCGAAATCAAGATCTTCAGAAGAAGAACCAGAATCCATTGAAGATGCCGCACCGCCACCAAGGCCGATGTTCATCGCTGGACCACCCAGAACGATTAGGCTTGCACCTACTGGGATCTCTTTCTTCTGAACGTGCTCGTCACGGATGTTACCTAGGCCACCAGCCAGCATGATCGGCTTGTGGTAACCACGTACTTCTTCACCTGCGTGAGAGTTTACTTTCTCTTCGTAAGTACGGAAGTAACCTAGTAGGTTTGGACGACCAAATTCGTTGTTAAATGCCGCACCACCAAGAGGACCTTCAAGCATGATATCCAAAGCAGTAACGATACGGCTTGGCTTACCAAAGTCAGTTTCCCAAGGTTGAACGAAGTTCGGGATTTTAAGGTTAGATACAGAGAACGCCACTAGACCAGCTTTTGGTTTACCACCAATACCTGTAGCGCCTTCATCACGGATTTCACCGCCTGAACCTGTTGATGCGCCCGGCCATGGAGAGATTGCCGTTGGGTGGTTGTGCGTTTCAACTTTCATCAAGATGTGTGTCTTCTCTTGATGGTAGTTGTACTGGCGAGTTTCTGGATCTGGGAAGAAACGACCGACTTCAGAACCTGTCATTACTGCTGCGTTATCTTTGTACGCAGAAAGTACGTTTTCTGGTGTCGTTTCGTAAGTGTTCTTAATCATCTTGAACAATGATTTTTCTTGCTTAACGCCGTCGATAGTCCAATCAGCGTTGAAAATCTTGTGACGACAGTGCTCTGAGTTCGCTTGTGCAAACATCATTAGCTCGATGTCAGTCGGGTTACGTTCAAGCTTAGCTACAAAGCTTTCAAGTAGGTAATCAATCTCATCTTCTGCAAGAGCAAGACCTAGGGTAACGTTTGCTTCTTCAAGCGCTTTACGGCCGCCTGTAAGAAGCTCAACTTCCGTATAAGGTGCTGGTTCTGCAACAGTGAACAGTGCTGCCGCAGATTCGAAATCAGTGAATACCACTTCCATCATACGATCGTGAAGAATCGCTTTCAGCTCAACAAGTTGAAGCTCAGAAAGTTCAGAAGATGTTTCAATGTAGAAAGCCGTACCGCGCTCTAGGCGAGATACTTTCGCTAGACCACAGTTCTGTGCGATATCAGTAGATTTTGAAGACCAAGGAGAAATAGTACCTGGACGAGGAGTAGCAAGCAGCAGTAAACCTTCTGGTTCATGCTCTTCAATCGTTGGACCGTAAGTCAGTAGCTTTTCTAGCTTCTCAACTTCAGACGCGTCTAGGTCTGCTGTTAAATCAGCAAAGTGGGCAAACTCAGCGTAAATACCTGTTACAGGTAAGCTTAATTCACGACAAAGCTCTAAAAGCTTGTTAACACGAAACTCAGATAGAGCTGGGGAGCCACGCAAAATTCTCATGTGCTTAGGTCTCTTATGCAGTTGATTAAGGTGATATTGGAATAAATTCAGTGGGTTACTGTATTTACTTCGAACCTATGCCGATCGCACCTCTTCACTTGCGAGCGCATTATAAAGCAATTAGTTTTGTGATGTAACACCAAAAGCAACCGTTTGCGTTATTTTTTTTGTCAACCTACGGTTACAGGCTTTTGTCGATTCTGCCACCAGTTTTACACATGCTTAATGATTCTGGCTATGCCAGTAAGGCGGGGTTTGGTATAAAGACATTATTCGTCGTACGAGAATTCATTTTCATGTCAAAACTTACGTTAGGTTTTTCTACCAAGATTATTCTCTTATTAATTAGCGTTCTTGGTATTGCCGGTTGTCAGATCGAATCTGAGCCGAAAAGCGTTCTGGATCAAATCCGTGAACGTGGTGTGCTACGCGTGGGCACGTTAAACAATCAACTCTCTTATTATATTGGCCCTGATGGCCCCGCAGGGTTAGATTATGAATTGGCTCGTGAGTTCGCAAATCAACTCGGTGTCCGTTTAGAAATTAAGCCAGCTTACCGATTATCAGGCTTATTCCCTGCCCTTAAAAAAGGCGAAATCGATCTTATTGCAACTGGCCTAACCCAAACTTCTAAATTAACACGTTCGTTTAGAGCTGCGCCGACTTACTACTACGTCAGTCAACAAGTGGTATATAAGAAAGGACAATGGCGTCCGAGGAACTTAGAGCAGCTGATTCAGTATGAGAGTAAGCGCCAAGCTGAACATTTAGAAGATAATCAAGATGCCTTAGACCCAGCGCTTGTTATCGTGAAAGAATCGCACTTTGAACCGACCTTACAAGCGATTCAAAAACAAAACCCAGAGTTAATGTATAAATCTGTCGGCAACGCAGACGTTAACGACTTATTACGCCGAGTCTCTAACGGGAAATTACAATTCACCGTTGCTGACTCTGTTGAACTTTCTTTAGCACAGCGCCTCTACCCAGATTTAGCGTTGGCATTTGAACTGACCGAAGATCAGCCTATCTCTTGGTACTTGAATAAATCTGAGGATGAGAGCTTATACGCGCTGCTAATCGAGTTTTTCGGCAACTACAAACAATCTGGTGAACTGGCTAGCTTAGAAGAAAAATACATCGGTCATATCGGTAGTTTTGACTATGTTGATACTCGCGCTTTTATTCGAGCACTCGACAGCAAGCTGCCAAAGTGGTCCCCACTTTTCCAAGAATATTCGAAAGAATTCGATTGGCGCTTAATCGCGGCATTAGCTTATCAAGAGTCCCACTGGAACCCAGTAGCTAAGTCTCCGACAGGCGTTCGTGGCATGATGATGTTAACCCTGCCAACCGCGAAAAGCGTAGGAGTGACTAATCGTCTTGATCCTGAACAATCCGTTCAAGGCGGAGTCGAATATTTACGCCGCATTGTAAAACGAGTACCTGACTCCATTTCCGAACATGAAAAAATTTGGTTTGCCCTTGCCTCGTATAACGTTGGCTTCGGCCATATGATGGACGCGCGTCGTTTAACTAAAACTCAAGGTGGTGATCCTAATGCATGGGGCGACGTAAAAGATCGACTGCCACTACTCAGACAGAAAAAATACTACAGCAGAACTCGCTATGGTTATGCTCGAGGCGATGAGGCTAGAAATTACGTTGAGAATATTCGACGTTATTACCAAAGTATCATTGGCCATGTTGATAAGCAGATCCTTGCTGATCAGCAAGATGGCATTGACGACTTAACGGTCATCCCACCGCTAGCCCTACCATCAGCAGCGGTAACAACGATCAGCGCGGCGCAAGCTGCGATTAGCGAAGCCCAAACCAGTAAGTAGACAAAAAACAAAAGAGCAGTGTGATACGTACATTGCTCTTTTTTTATCTTAAAGGAAGTCGAACCAAAATGACTGTGTCATACTTTGGTAACAATAGAGTTCTATAACAGCTGACAATTGATTTGCAGCTCGCTGTAAGTCTTAAGCCAAATCCCAATTAGTAGTAGGAATTCGCTCATGATGAAACGTAAGATCCAATCAAAACGACTCAATAAAACCGTCGCAGCCAATCGCCGCAAGCGCATGTTGTCGAACAATAAGAAAAAGATAATTTGGCGTAATCGCGCTTTTATGCAGATGATTGCGGAGTAAGCTCAACTCTCAATCCGCCGCTTTTATCATGATAACGGGTTAACTGTTATTCCCCGTTCACTTTCCCATTGTTCTCATCAATCAGCCGCTGCTGCTTCTTTTTATCTTTAATTTCTTTGCGCCTACGTTTGAAGAATGCCTGTAACTGATGGCGGCATTCATCTTCCAATAAACCGTGTTCTACGTCGGCATAATGGTAGGCGGCTTGGTGCTCAAAAAGATTCAGCACTGTACCCGCTGCCCCTGCTTTAAGATCTGGCGCCCCAAAGACAATACGCTTCACTCGGCTGTGTAACAAAGCTCCTGCGCACATTGGGCATGGTTCTAACGTAACGTATAAAGTGGTATCCAATAACCGGTAGTTTTCTAGCTCTTGCCCTGCCCTACGCAACACCTGCATCTCAGCATGAGCAGTCGCGTCGTGTTGACCGATTGATTGGTTCCACCCTTGAGCGATAACCTCACCCTCTTTAACCAATACCGCACCAACAGGCACTTCACCTTCTTCTTCAGCACGTTGTGCTAGCGATATTGCCATGCGCATGAAATGGTGGTCTTGTTCTGTAAACTGGCTTGGTGGAGGTACGGATTCTATGGACACGAGGTTACTCACAGCGAAGATAAATGAAGACGAATTATAGCCTCATCTCGCCTATAACAAAACGCCCAGCAATATAGCTGGGCGTTATTCACTCGTTAGTGCACTAAGATTAGAAACCTAGTGGTAGCCCAAAAGTGAAGAAACCAATCAGTACTGCCGACCACAATGTCAAAAATGCCACTGAGTATGGAACCATAATGGCAATCACATCACCGAAAGTCAGCTCCGGTTTGTACTTACGCATAAACGCTAGAACAACACCCGCATAGCTCATCATCGGCGTAATAATGTTCGTTGAAGAGTCTGCAACGCGATAAGCCGCCGTTACCAAGTCTGGAGTCATGTTCGGGTTTACTTGGTACAACATAGGAACAAAGATAGGCCCAAGCAGCATCCACTTAGACGTCAGTCCACCTACGAATAAGTTAATCACAGCAGTTGTTAAGATAAAGCCTAGTAACATCAGAGCCGGGAATTGCTGTAAACCTAGAGACTGTAAGAAAGTCGCCCCAAGGTAAGTGACGTATGTACCTAGACCAGAGTAGCTAAGTAGCGCTAAGAAGTTGTAACAGAAGAAGGTCAGTACCAATACGTAACCCATGGTGTTCATCTGCTTCACCATGGCGCTCACAACATCTTGTAGCTTTTTGAACTTACCCGTTGCCACACCAAAGCACAGCCCAACCATCGCAAAAACTAAAGAGATAAGCAGGATGATGTTATCAAGATAAGGCGTTACTTCTTTGCCAGCTTCATTAGTGTACGGCGCTAGTGGGCCAACCGCTAAACCATATATACCAGCCAAAGTTACAAGCAAACCAAGCCCAGCCCAACGAAGTCCTTTTTGCTCTTTTTGGGTCAGTTCAAATTCGTCAAAATTCACTTCTTCAGGTAACTGATAAGACATTTTTTCTAAGCGAGGAGTAATAAAGCGCGTGGTTACCCAAGCTCCCACAATCGCCAATAGGAATGTCGATACCAAAACAAAGAAGTAGTGCATGGTTGCTGGATTAAGCGCTTCACCATTACGTCCAACGAATGGCACATTTTGCGACTCTGCAAAAATCTTAGCGTTAACGCCTAACACCACATCAACCGGTGTCGCTGGTAGCAAGTTAGCACTAAAGCCCGCGGAAACACCGGCAAATGCCGCTGCCATACCAATCAGAGGGTTTTTTCCAAGGCCCGCATACAAAAGACCAGCCAATGGGATTAGAACTAAGTAGCCTGCATCAGCAGCAATCGAACTCATGATACCCAGAAACACGACTAGCAGAGGTAGCAGGCGATCACTAATTTTAAGGCCAACCTTTTTGATGACAGCCGTCAGTAGACCTGAGTTCTCCGCAATCCCCACCCCAAGCATCACAATCAAAATGACACCAAGTACACCGTGACCAAACGCTAACCAGTTTTGCAATAACGCATTCTCAAACATCCAACGGAAGTTCTCGGTGGCTAACATGTTTTTAATAGAGAACTCTACCGCTTCTCCACCCTTACCCATCGTTTCGAAGCTCACGCCATCCATTAGGCTAGTCAGCACTAAAGACATCGCAAACAAGAACATGAAAATGATCACCGGATCAGGGATTTTTTTACCTGCTCGTTCAATGAATCCGATTACGCCAGAAGGCTTATCCTCTGCCGCTGCAAGCTCACTCATAAATTACATCCTAAACTTTAACTAAGTCACACTTATAAAATGGGCCGGAACAATAACAAACAGAAAATATGCTGTAAAACCTACATATCACTCAGCTGAAACATATAAATCTACCCAATCGAGGTTTATTGGTCGATAACTTCAAAAGCACATACCACCACACATCGTTAATGTTTATCATAGTTATATTTATAGAATTTAAAACCATTAATGCTTATTTAACACAATTAAACGAACCATAAACAACCCATTAGCCAGCATTATCTTTCACTCAAAAAACAAAAAGCCTCGCTAATAAGCGAGGCTTTTTCTAGAAGTATAAAACGTCCGTAGATTACATAGTGTAAGTGTACGGAGCGTTGATACCTAGTGGAATACCTAGTGCCCAGTAAGCCAGTAGGAACACTGTCCAACCAATTAGCATTGCGATTGAGAATGGCATCATTAGTGACGCTAACGTACCAATGCCTGTCGACTTAACGTAACGCTGACAGTAAACCACGACTAGTGGGAAGAACACCATGAGTGGAGAAATGATATTCGATACTGAATCACCAACACGGTAAGCCGCTTGAGAAAGCTCAGGTGAAATACCTACCGCCATCAACATTGGAACGAGGATAGGACCAATCAATGCCCATTTCGCAGATGCAGAACCAACCAATAGGTTAACGAATGCAGTAAGTAGAATCATACCAACGATGGTCGCTTGACCCGGAAGGTTCATCGCTTTCAAACCTTCAGCACCGTATAGCGCAAGCATAGTACCAATGTTTGATTGACCGAATGCTGACAAGAACTGTGCACAGAAGAACGACATTACAATGTAAGCGCCCATTGTGGACATTGTCTCAGACATTGATTTAATTACATCGTTGCTGTTTTGGAACTTGCCAGAAACACGACCGTAAACAATGCCAGGGATGATGAACAATACAAAAATCAGAGGAACAATAGATTGCATCAGTGGCGCTGAGAATGCAGTGATCTCACCTTCAGGAGAACGAAGTGCAGAGTCTTCAGGCATCACAGCAAAAATAAGCGCAGCGATACCAGCAACCATAGCCCAACCAGCGTAACGGAATGCTTTCGATTCAATAGCAGTGAATGAACCTAGATCCGGAGCTTCTTCAGCATCTTCATCGATAGGCGTATTTGCTAGACGCGGCTCGATGATTTTCTCAGTTACGTACCAACCAATTGCTACAACAACAACTGAAGATAGACCCGTAAATAGAAGGTTAGCTAGAGGGTTTACAACATATTCAGGATCAAGAACGTTTGCTGCTGTTTGCGTGAAACCAGCTAACAGAGGATCGATACCAGAAGGGATGAAGTTTGCAGAGAAACCACCAGATACACCAGCAAATGCTGCTGCGATACCCGCTAGAGGGTGACGACCCGCCGCGTGGAAAATAATACCGCCCAGTGGGATAACCAGTACGTAACCAGCATCAGCTGCCGTGTGCGACACGATAGCCACCAAGATTAACATTGGTGTAAGAAGCTTAGCTGGCGTGAAGTTAAGCATTTTCTTAAGGCCTGTTTGAATAAAGCCTGAAGAATCTGCAACACCAACACCTAGCATCGCCACAAGTACAATACCTAGTGGTGCAAAGCCAGTGAAAGTGGTTACCATGTTCGCTAGGAAACTTGCTAGCGCTTCACCAGTTAGAAGGTTGTTTACTTGTAGAGCATCACCCGTTCGAGGGTTGATTAGATCGAATGAAACATTCGACAAAAGTGCAGATGATACCCATACAATAACTAACGCCCAGAAGAACAAAATCGCCGGATCTGGGATCTTGTTACCTGCACGCTCAATGAAGTTTAGAAAGCGATCCATACCACTGGTTTTGCCAGTATCTGGGGCTTGTTTTACAGCTTGGTTACTCATCGTAACTCCATATGTGATGTTGTTTATTTAGGTCTAATAAAAGTAATGACCATGACCTATTGGTACAGCACATATTCTATTAAAAGAACCAATAAAAAGCACAAGATCCCACCAACTTTTCCATAAATGGAGACATATTTTGCAAAAAAGCCATAGTTGCACAACAACCTAAAAACAATAAAAACACCATTTCATATACAGTTATTTAACCAGCACGCAAACAATGTCTGAGGGATGCAAACTATCATCACATTGAGATTATTATCAGTATGAATCAATCAAACTCACTGTATTTGGACAACATGGTTTCGAGGGTTAAACTCTGAGTGATGTTCAATCGATCTGTCCAAGTGACCGTCACGTTTACACTCTTTAATGCGCCAGATAACACCCCGCTAACATCAACAACCGAACAAGAGTAGTCATAACCAGAACCCGCTAGCCCACTAAGCGAGTTAGTATGACTTACATTCAAGCAATGCTCCGCCAAACCCAACTCACTAAAAGCAATCAAGCCTACAGCGCCACTTACATTCTCTGCACGTGTCCTGTAATACTCCATTTGCCGCTCTGCAAAATGCAACGCTTCAATACTTTGAATGGCGTAGTCGGCTTTTTGTTCAACATAGACTTGCAACTTCACTAAACCAAGAGCGGACACTCCAATTAACAAAAATGAAATAAGCACCTCTATTAAGCTGAATCCTTTTTGTTTACAGATCATTCCAAGAACCTTTTTGCCACGCATATGTTGGAGGTGGATCGATTGGGTTAGCTGCAGAACGAAAATCTAAATCCATATCCCCAACAATCGTGGAAACACCTGATGGAGCATCAAAGATAAGGCCTCCGGCAGGTAGCCCTGACGCGAATTGAATACCAACGCTTTTATTCGGCACACTAGAATCGTGAATAGGCTTAATGAAAGGAGCAAACACATTAGGAGTCGCCAGCCCTTCCCAAAAGTCATCGATGCGATTCTTCACATCGGTATTTTGATAATCAACTAAGTGGTAAATAACGCCGTTGTAGGCCATTGCGCCATTGAGTGCGAACACACCATCTTGAACAACAAGTAGCTGAGACATATTACTGATGGCTGCCACTGCGCTGTTAATATGGCAGTTGCCTTTTATCCAAAGTCCTTTCGTTTGGCCGGCGGTAAAGTGATTAGTAATCTCAGTGCCACAATTTGTCGCATTAGAGAGCACAACACGAGTGAACCTATCGGTGTCTTGAGATAAATCTTCGATGTTTTGTGCTGTTTTAGGTAAACCGAAGAAAGTGGGAAACGGGTTCAAATTTGGATCAGGATTAAAATCCTTTTCAAACGGAGCTGGATTTGTGCCATGAAGATCAGGGGCATACATTGAATACACACTTCCCGTCGCTTTCGGTATTATCGTTTTATAGTCTTCATGGCATACGCCATTGAATCCGCTAAATGGTCCATCCGCACTTGGATCTAGCACCTCTAACCCTTGTGCTTGTCCAGAGTCTCCATGAGTAGCGTCATATCGATAGGTGAACTCATCGGCAAACGCAACACTGACACATTCGTATTCATTGCCCGATAAAGGCGCAGCTTTCGCGGTAGGTTTAATACTAACAGTGCCGACCAGTTCTATTGGCCCTGTTGATTGAATCGCACCAGCCCCTGTTAAAGACAGTTCAAGAACCGTTTTATGCAAAGCATAATTATTAACGGAGGCACTCACGGTATAAGCATTGGCCGAACTTGTATCGACTATATCTAGGTTGGGTGATGTGGAATAAGGTGAACAGAAAGTGAGATAGTCAGCCGCATTCGTCGCTGACGTTTTAAGGTCAGAGATGGTTTTGCCCGTCGTGCGTAAATAGGAATAGGTACATTCAATCCCCGCTTCGGCTTTCCAATGTGCTTTTCTTCCGCTTACTTCGTTCTGAGCGACTTTGATTTGATGAAAAACAGTACGATAGTGGCCTAACGTTATGATCAGGACTCCAACAAGAAGAACGGATGTCATTAACAACGTGATGAAGCCACGCTCAACTTCAGCTCGCATTACTGCCAATTCCTCTGCTTAACTTTAATGGTAACTGTCTGAGATAAGTTCGCAGAAGGGATAGATGCTTGAATCGAAATATCTGTAACAGTTGAACTTATCCCTCCGAAAGATAGCTGAGAGGACTGTGTCAAAAACTCATCTACTTGGATAATCTTCTCATCCAACAAAGAATGGCAAGTAGTAACATCACTGAGCGTAAGCAAGCTAGCAGCTGAAACCGTTCCTTTCTCGCAAATTTGGAGTCGCGAGCCATTTTTTCGATAAACGATATTTCGAAAGTCTTTATTATTGTTTGAGCCTTCCAAGTAATAAACAAAGCCTATTGCAGAGCTCCCACTAAGCTGAATCGTGTCCACCGAGCCCGACAGTTTGAGGGACTGTCCATTTAAGCCATCGTAACCCGCTCGTTGAATGTCCTCTTTCATCACTTGCATAGTGCTGGTTAAATTCTGCAATAGCAGCAGTTCTAAACCTTTGTCTTTCGCTACGTTTTGTCCGGTAACAAAAATACTCCCTATTGTTCCAATCGCGAAAATACCGAGTGCCGAAGAAACCAACAACTCAACTAATGTCGCCCCGCGTTGGCTCGACAATGCACTCACGTTAGCATTTTGGGTAGTCATACACTTCACTACTTGAACCACAAAGCTTGATCCGTCCGGGAGGGTTAGATAGCACCAACTTTAAGGCGTTGTTTGAAATAGAGTCAGAAGTCAGCGTAATGTTTCCTGCACTTGGTCGCCCACGTATGCCCTCAAATTTTATCTTTTGAGAAGAATAACTATGGCTAATATTAATATCGCTAAACGGTGTACCATCAAGCTGAAATAACACTTCATTAGCTGAGTTAATCATATCCAAATACCATGTGCCCGCGGCCTGTGGATCATCTTTACTAAAAGAAAACTTCACCCACAAATCTTCATTTCGATTCACCGCTTCTGATTTAGCCTGCACCAGAAAACCATTTAATTCAGACGCCAGCCGCTGAACCTTCACTGTTTTAATAACCGAACTAAAGCTTGGGGCTGCAGAAGCAAGCAAGATCATCATGAGCGAAATAGTGATTAACAGCTCTAAAAGAGTAAACCCGCGAGTCATTTCCCAAAATCCTATGTAATTGAAATTACGATTGAAATAAGCCTTGAAGTGATGCTAGCAGCTATAAAAAATAGGTAGAACAAATTGGAAGGACTACTAGAAATGATTCGAAAAAATGGCTGCAACACCAACAAAGGGGAAGTGAAAGGAATGACATTGCTCGAATTATTGATAGTCGTAGCGATTCTCGCCACCTTGGCAGCCATTGCCTATCCGAATTACACCGACCATATGCTCAAGTCTCAGCGTACGGTAGCACTTGCTGATTTAGCAAAAATTCAACTACAAGTAGAAAGCAATTATCGAACGAACTATATTTCTGCCGCTGAAGGGATCATTTCAGGCAGTACCTGCGCATTTTGTGAGATTGATACGTCTCGATTTACACTGACTATCTCTACTGCGTTAACCGCCTATACCGTGATTGCAGATCCGCTTGGGCCCCAAGAACAAGATCCATGCTTAGAGGTTGGTACAGATAAGATCACCTTATCCCACACAGGGGTACAAACACCAAGTGATTGTTGGAAATAACATAACAGTCGAATTTACGCTCTTTAAAAACAAAAAAGCCCGCATAATGCGGGCTTTTGAAACTGAACTAAACCAATAATTACTTGGTTAGATCATCAAAGAAGTTTTTCACGCCATTGAAAAAGCCTTCAGACTTCGGCTTATGCTTGTTCGCCGCTTCACCACCACACGTCTCTTCAAACTCTTTTAAAAGTTCTTTCTGACGTGAGCTTAGCTTCACAGGAGTTTCAATAACTAACTTAACGATCAAGTCACCGACACCGCCGCCACGAACGCCTTTCACGCCTTTGCCACGCATACGGAACATACGGCCTGTTTGTGTCTCTTCTGGCACTTTAAGGTTAACGCGACCATCTAAGGTAGGTACTTCAACCTCACCACCTAATGCAGCCATCGCAAAACTTACCGGTACTTCACAGTACAAGTTGTTACCATCGCGTTCAAAGATGTGGTGCTCTTTTACATGAACCTGAACGTATAGGTCACCCGCTGGTGCGCCCATTTCTCCCGCTTCGCCTTCGCCAGACAAACGAATGCGATCGCCAGTATCCACACCTGATGGGATTTTAACGTTAAGTGTTTTCGTTTTCTGTTTACGACCTTGACCGTGACAAGAATTACATGGGTCTTTAATGATCTTGCCTTTGCCGCTACATGTAGGACATGTTTGCTGTACAGCGAAGAAGCCTTGACGCATTTGAACCTGGCCATGACCATGACAAGTGCCACAAGTTGTCGCAGAAGAACCTTTTTTCGCGCCACTACCGTCACACGTATCACATTCAACTAATGTCGGTACTTCAATTTCTTTAGAACAACCACGAACAGCTTCTTCAAGAGATAGCTCCATGTTGTAACGTAAATCTGCGCCACGTTGAGCACGTTGTTGACCACCGCCACGACGGCCGCCACCAAAGATATCGCCAAACACGTCACCAAAGATGTCACCGAAATCGCCTTGACCACCGCCGAAGCCGCCGCCACCGCCCATTCCACCTTGTTCAAAGGCTGCATGGCCGTATTGGTCGTAAGCTGCTTTCTTCTGAGAGTCAGTTAAAATTTCGTACGCTAATTTTACTTCTTTAAACTTTTCTGCAGCGCTCTCATCACCCTGGTTACGATCTGGGTGGAATTTCATTGCTAAGCGCTTGTACGCTTTCTTAATATCGCGCTCTGATGCATCGCGGCTAACGCCTAATACTTCGTAAAAATCACGTTTTGACATGTTCTAAGTCACCAAATAATTGCCACTACCGAATCATCTATTTCAGTAGTCTGTGTATCAATCTAGATAAAAGTTCTGTCGGCTCCGACACCGAATAAAGCTATTATCTAGATCGACAGCCTAATTACAAATTTACGGGCGTGAGAGTTACCTCTGACGCCCGCAATCTATTTCATGAAGAAAGGAAGCTTTATGCAAGCTTCCTAGCAAGGAGAATTACTTCTTCTCGTCTTTAACTTCTTCGAATTCAGCGTCAACAACATCGTCGTCTTGCTTAGGTTGCTCGCCCGCTTCCGCGCCAGCTGCTTGCTGTGCTTGAGCTTGCTGTTGAGCAATTTCCATTAGCTTTTGAGCAGCTTGCATAAGTTCTTGAACTTTTGCATCGATAGCTTCTTTGTCATCACCAGATTTAACTTCTTCTAGTGCTGCGATAGCCGCTTCGATCTTCTCTTTCTCGTCTGCAGGTAGAGCTTCACCAGCTTCTTCTACTTGCTTCTTAGTGCCGTGGATCATTTGGTCAGCTTGGTTACGTGCAGTTACTAACTCTTCGAACTTCTTGTCCGCTTCTTTGTTAGCTTCTGCTTCTTGTACCATTGCTTCGATCTCTTCCTCAGACAGACCGCCTGATGCTTGGATAGTGATCTTCTGCTCTTTACCCGTCGCTTTATCTTTCGCAGATACGTTTAGGATACCGTCAGCATCTAGGTCGAAAGTTACTTCGATTTGTGGCATGCCACGTGGTGCTGGTTGGATACCTTCTAGGTTGAACTGACCAAGAGACTTGTTGTAAGTCGCTTGCTTACGCTCACCTTGTAGTACGTGGATAGTTACCGCGCTTTGGTTGTCTTCAGCTGTAGAGAACACTTGATCCGCTTTTGTAGGGATAGTTGTGTTTTTCTCGATTAGCTTAGTCATTACGCCACCCATCGTTTCGATACCGAAAGATAGAGGAGTAACGTCTAGAAGTAGTACGTCTTTAACGTCACCAGCTAGTACACCACCTTGAACTGCAGCACCCATTGCTACTGCTTCGTCAGGGTTTACGTCTTTACGAGCTTCTTTACCGAAGAACTCAGCAACTTTAGCTTGAACCATAGGCATACGAGTTTGACCACCAACTAGGATAACGTCAGTGATTTCGCCTACAGATAAATCAGCATCCGCTAGAGCAACTTTTAGAGGCTCAAGAGAACGTTGTACTAGGTCTTCAACTAGAGACTCAAGCTTCGCACGAGTCACTTTGATGTTCATGTGCTTAGGACCAGTCGCATCAGCAGTAACGTAAGGTAGGTTTACGTCAGTTTGAGTAGTAGAAGAAAGCTCGATTTTCGCTTTTTCCGCTGCTTCTTTAACACGCTGCATTGCTAGTGGATCAGTTTTAAGATCGATGCCTTGCTCTTTCTTGAACTCATCTACTAGGTAGTTGATCATACGGTTATCGAAATCTTCACCACCTAGGTGAGTGTCACCGTTAGTAGAAAGAACTTCGAAAGTCTTCTCGCCTTCAACTTCGTCAATCTCGATGATAGAGATATCGAAAGTACCACCACCAAGGTCGTAAACAGCGATAGTGCGGTCGCCGCCTTTTTTGTCTAGACCGTAAGCTAGTGCAGCTGCAGTTGGTTCGTTGATGATACGTTTAACATCAAGACCAGCAATACGACCAGCATCTTTAGTTGCTTGACGTTGAGCATCGTTGAAGTAAGCAGGAACAGTAACAACTGCGCCAGTTACTTCTTCGCCTAAGAAGTCTTCAGCTGTTTTCTTCATTTTCTTAAGAACTTCAGCAGATACTTGAGGAGCAGCCATTTTTTGGCCTTGCGCTTCTACCCATGCATCACCGTTGTCAGCCTTAACAATGTTGAAAGGCATGATTTCGATATCACGCTGAACTTCTTCATCTTCAAAACGACGACCGATTAGACGCTTGATAGCGAATAGTGTGTTTTGAGGGTTAGTTACCGCTTGACGTTTCGCAGGTTGACCAACTAGCGTTTCGCCGTCTGTATATGCGATTACAGATGCTGTTGTACGTTCGCCTTCAGCATTTTCAATTACGCGTGGTGCGTCGCCGTCAAGAACAGCAACACAAGAGTTAGTAGTACCTAAATCAATACCAATGATTCGACCCATCAGGCTATCTCCGAATAAATTCTATTTAGTTTTTGCTATACCCACTATGTGGGGGTGGTAATCAGGGATTCAACCCTAATACACAAAATTAAAATGCAATGTTTTGCTTTCGTATGCCCAATAGATAAGGGCGTGCGAAGCCATTTCAAGGGCACTTTTTGAATTTTTTTAAATTATTTCTAAATGCCTCAATGCACATAAAAACGAAAAACGGAGCCGAGTGGCTCCGTTTCATATTAAGTAGGTTACTTAATTAAGCATTAGCTTGAACTGGTTCAGCTGATTCTTCTTTATCTACACCGATTTCGTTCTCAGATTTCGCAACGATAGTGTTTACCGCAGTATCACCAACAACGTTAGAAGAAGTACAGAACATATCATTAATACGGTCAACAGCAGCGATGATAGCTAGACCTTCTGGTGGTAAACCTAGTTGGTGTAATAGAACACCTACCATTACAACACCACCACCAGGAACACCACCAGCACCGATAGACAGTAGCAAGATAGTTAGACCTAGAGTGAAGATATCAGCAGTGTTGATTGGCTGACCAAATGCGTTTGCTACGAACATAGTTGCCAATGCGATGTAAATAGATACACCAGACATGTTCATTGTTGCGCCAAGTGGAACACCGAAGCCCGCTACTGACTTAGAAACGCTTAGTTTCTCAGTCAAAGTACGCATTGTTACAGGAATTGTTGCGTTCGAGCTTGCAGTCGATAGAGAGAAAAGGATCTGCTCACGAGTTGCACGTAGGAACTGCTTAGGAGAAATACCTGTAAATGCACCTACCATCATTGGATAGAAGAAGAAAATCCAGAATACTAGCATTGCGACTACTAGCGCTACGTAACCCGCAACAGACATTAGCGTGTTTGCATCTAGCGTTGCACCAAGCTGAATCATCAACGCGAATACACCGAATGGCGCTAGGCTCATCACAAGGCCGATAAGCTTCATCATGATTTCGTTAGCCATTTTGAAAGTCTTGATAGCTGGGCCACCACGAGAATCAAGAGCTTGGATAGCAAGACCAGTCAAAATTGCCATGAAGATGATTTGTAGCATGTCGCCGCTTGCAAACGCTTGAACAGGGTTGCTTGGAACGATGTTCACTACTAGAGAGAAGATGTCTGGCGTTTCAGTTGTCGTTAACTGAACCGTTTCAGAAATCGTACCCGCAAGGTCTGCGCCAGCACCTGGCTGGAAGATAAGACCAACAGTTAATGCAGCAGAGATCGCGATGATGGTGTTAATAATGTAAAGAGCAAAAGTTTTACCACCTAGACGACCGAATGAGCGAATGTCTTTCAGCTCAACAATTCCACATACGATAGAAACGTAAACCAGTGGAACAACCAGTAGTTTGATTAATGAAACAAACATACCGCCGACACCTTCTGCTAGACCTAGCAGATAAGTATCAAATACTGCAATACCGTTAAAAAGATACTGAATAGCAGTACCAATAAGTAGGCCGGCGAACAAGCCTACAAAAATCTTACTTGAGAGCGATTTATCCATCGTTCTTCTCCAGTTTGTTGTGTTTATAAATTGTACTTTTGTAGTTATATATGCGAGCAATATCGCGATATTGCAGAGGATTTTACACACAGAAGTAACAATTAAAAGCATTTTTTTACAAAAAAATTACAGATGTGACATCAGAGCATTAACTTAAAAACAACTAGTTTCATAACATTTAACACTAAATGACTGAAATATAGATAATAAACAGAATGATGCTTGATAACTGGTGAAGTGGTTATTTTTTGGGGAGCGGCGTTCAATCGGCATAAAAAAAGAGAGGCTAGAGCCTCTCTTTAAGAATTTTAGTTAGGTAGTGATTTATTTTGCAACCATTACCATCGCAGGGCGAACTACACGGCCGTTTAGCTCATAGCCTTTTTGCATCACGAACATAACTGTGTTTGATTCGTGATCAGGGCTTTCTTGGATAGACATTGCTTGGTGGAATTCAGGGTTGAACGCTTCACCTTCAGGGTTGATCTCTTTAAGACCGAACTTAGCTACTGTGTCTACGAACGTTTTATGCGTTAGCTCAACACCTTCAAGTAGAGGCTTCACCGCTTCGCTTTCAGTATCAGCAGCTTGAATTGCACGCTCTAGGTTATCAATAACTGGAAGAAGCTCTTCAGCAAATTTGTTCAATGCGTATTTACGAGCTTTATCTACTTCTTGCTCGCTACGACGACGCATGTTTTCTACTTCAGCTTTAGCACGAAGAACAGAGTCTTGCTGCTCTTTTACTTTTGATTCGCTAGATAACAAAGCCGCTTCCAATTGAGCGATCTTTGCTTCTTGTTCATCAACCGCTTCTTCTTCATTCAGTTCCGCATCTTCAACTTTCTCAGCTTCCGCAATGATCTGATCTAGCTCTTCTTCAGTGACTTTGTTTTCTTCGTTGTTCATGATCTCTCCAGAATTCAGTTTTCGATACAAGTGACAGGCTCATTTCAGCCCGAAATTGATATAAAACACTCGCATAGACATTCAACTTGCCTTTATTATGGGGATGAAGAATTCTGATTCAAGCCTAATTCGGTTGGAAAACCTATGAAAAAGCCATTTGAAGTCATTGCCATTATTGGTAAACCTCGAGATCAACAAGCTATTCAGACTCATAGAGAGCTCTATCAATGGCTAACATCTGAAGGTTATCAAGTATTTATTGATGATAGGCTCGCCAATATTTTGGACGAAATTCCTAAGCAGCACTTTTCGAGTTTGGTGGAGCTGGGTAAGCTCGCAGATCTTGCAATTGTGGTCGGTGGCGATGGGAACATGCTAGGCGCAGCTCGAATTCTGTCACGATTCGATATTTCGGTGATCGGTGTAAACAGAGGCAATTTGGGCTTCCTTACTGACCTCAACCCTGAGAACTTCCAATCAGCGCTGACCGATGTATTAAACGGTGAGTACATGGAAGAAGAGCGCTTCCTATTAGAGGCTGAGATTCACCGTCACGGACAAATCAAAAGTCATAACGCTGCACTAAACGAAGCAGTGCTTCACCCTGGTCAAGTTGCCCATATGATTGAGTTCGAAGTGTATATTGATGAAAGCTTTGCTTTCTCACAACGCTCTGACGGGTTAATTATCTCTACACCGACAGGCTCTACAGCCTATTCACTCTCTGGTGGCGGCCCTATCCTCTCATCGAGCTTAAATGCAATCTCTCTGGTGCCAATGTTCCCGCATACATTATCAAGTAGACCACTCGTCGTAGATGGGAAACGCCGGATAAAGCTCGTGGTCTCGCCTGATAATCGAGGCACTCAAGAAGTCAGTTGCGATGGTCAAATCTCATTACCAGTCTCACCTGGAGATGAAATTCATATTTACCAAAGCCCTAATGTTTTAAAGCTAATCCACCCGAAAGACTACAGCTATTACCATGTTCTGCGTAATAAGCTAGGTTGGTCAAGCAAACTATTTTAGCCCACACATAAACTTAAATAGCCAAACAAGCCAATTACTTACGTAGTTGGCTTGTTTGTTTTTGTTGTTCATATTCTCTTTTCTCGCATCAGTATTGATATTCAACAAATAGAACTTTCTTCACAAAATTTACCACCACCAACTTTACTGTATAAAGAAACAGTATATACTGTTTTCTTATACAGTAATGTTCAGTTATACAGGTAAATAAAATGCTGGCTCATTTAAGTGTTAATAATTTCGCTATTGTTAAGTCTTTACAGCTAGAACTTGCAAAAGGCATGACAACAATCACTGGTGAAACTGGTGCGGGTAAATCCATTGCTATTGACGCGTTAGGCTTATGTCTTGGAGGCAGAGCAGACGCAGGTATGGTTAGGCAAGGGGAAGAAAAAACCGAAGTCAGTGCAGCTTTTTTACTGGATAACAACCTTCATGCTACTCGCTGGCTTGAAGATAATGAACTACTTGATGGTGGCGAATGCATCTTACGCCGCACCATTTCCAAAGAAGGTCGATCAAGAGCCTTTATTAATGGCAGCCCAGTTCCTCTTTCTCAACTCAAATCTTTAGGACAGCTATTGATCAATATCCATGGCCAGCATGCACATCATCAATTGATGAAAAGTGAATACCAAATGGCAATGCTCGATCAGTATGCGGGACACCTGAACTTACTCAAATCGACAAGAAACGCATACCAAACATGGCGCCAAGCGGATAACCACCTCAAACAGCTCAAAGAGAATAGCCAGCAGAACCAAGCCCAAAAACAACTTCTTGAGTATCAGATCAAAGAGCTCAATGAATTATCACTTGGAGAGGAAGAGTATGAAGAGCTCGAACAAGAACACAAACGATTGTCCAATAGTGGTGAACTTGCCTCAACCTGCCAGCAAGCTATCGAGCTTATTTACGAAGGTGAAGAAGTTAATGCGCTTAGTATTTTGCAATCGGCCAATCACTCCTTAATCGAGTTAGCAGAGCTAGACGAACGCCTAGCTGAGTTACCGAACATGCTTTCTGAAGCCATCATTCAGATCGAAGAAACCAATAGTGAACTCAGAACTTACTTAGACGGTATCGATGTCGATCCAGCAAGAATGGCTTATGTAGAAGAGCGTTTTTCAAAAGTCATGTCGATGTCTCGTAAACACCATGTATTACCAGACGAGCTTTACCAACATCACCAAGAGCTTCTTCAGCAAATTGAAGCTCTGGACTGCTCTGATGAAAAGCTGGATGAGCTGGCTCAAGAAGTAGAGACTCAATACCAAAACTTCGTTGCTAAAGCCGATAAGTTGCACAAATCACGCAGCCGCTATGCCAAAGAGCTCAATAAACTGATCACTCAAAGCATGCATGAATTGAGCATGGAAAAGGCGCAATTTTCCATTGAAGTCACTAATGCCAATGGGCACCCTTCCCCACTAGGAATGGACAGCGTGACTTTCGTCGTTTCGACGAACCCAGGGCAACCAATGCAACCTATTTCCAAAGTGGCGTCAGGTGGTGAGCTTTCACGTATCTCATTAGCTATCCAAGTTATCACCGCTCAAAAAGTGGATACTCCAAGCCTGATTTTCGATGAAGTTGATGTCGGTATCAGTGGCCCTACCGCTGCAGTAGTCGGAAAAATGTTACGCAAGTTGGGGGAGTCGACTCAAGTCATGTGTGTGACCCACTTACCTCAAGTCGCTGGTTGTGGCCATCAGCAATTGTTCGTTGCAAAAAGCACTAAGTCAGGAAAAACTGAAACCCAAATGCGTAACTTAGACGAACAGCAACGAATCTCTGAGCTAGCAAGATTACTTGGTGGCAGCCAGATCACCGAATCAACGCTCGCGAACGCAAAAGAATTGCTGATTGCCGCTTAAAGAAAAAAGCATAAAGTCATAAACCGAGAATCTTTTGGTTAATTTTGCAACTTAATTCAAAATTGGTAGTCTGAAATAGTTCAAAGTGCAAGGAGCTTTTTACTTCTTGCCTGAGCTTGTTTATTATCAAGCAGAATTTAAGCGAATTACTAAGATCTGAGACTATGCAAATTAAGAAGTGGTTAGTTGCAGTCCCACTTGCACTAACAATGTTGACCGGTTGCTCTTTATTAGAAAAGATAGTTTATCGAATCGATATCAACCAAGGTAACTATGTTGAACAAGAAGCCGTCGACCAACTTAAGTTTGGTATGACCAAAGCTCAGGTTCGTTACGTGATGGGCTCCCCGATGCTGATCGAAAATGGCTACCCAGATACGTGGTACTACATTTATCACCATACAAAAGGCCATGAAGATTCAATTCAGAAGAACCTAGTCGTTAATTTTGACGCTACAGGCACATTGGTTACGATTGCTGGTGACTTTGATGCAAGCGATGAGTTTTTCGAAAGCTTACGCTAAGCCGGCACCAATTTAAGACAAACAAAAAGGCTCGCAACTGCGAGCCTTTTTATTATCATCTATTCACTTAAGCTTTTTTCTTAGCTTCCGCTTTAGCTTGTTCAGCACGTTTACGACGAATTTCTTTTGGATCCGCCAATAACGGACGATAAATTTCGATTCTGTCTTTATCTCGGACTGTAGCGTCTAGCTTCACATTGCGGCTAAAGACACCGACTTTATTTTTCGCTAAATCAATTTCAGGGTAGAGCTCTAAGATCCCAGACTGATTAATGATAGCCTCTACTTGCGTATTCTTATTAACCACAAGCGTAAACACGCGTTGTTCTTGAGGTAAGGCATACACCACTTCTACGTGGATCATATCGGATTCAATACTCATGGCTTAATAAACCTGCTTCGCTCTTTGAGTAAAAGCATTCACCATATTACCGGTGAGTTCGTTAAAGATCTTACCAAACGCCATTTCAATCATGCGGCTAGAGAATTCAAATTCTAGTTTTAATTCCACCTTACATGCCTGTTCATCAAGAGGAGTAAAGTGCCAACCGCCTTGCAGCTTTTTAAATGGCCCATCCACCAGCTCCATCATAATCTTTGCGCCTTGGGTAAGATTATTTGAGGTCGTAAATGTTTTACTTATGCCTGCTTTTGAAACATCAACCGAAGCCACCATTGAAGTGTCGGTTGATTCGATAACACGTGAACCTGAACAACCAGGTAAAAATTCTGGGTAGCGAGCAACATCATTGACCAAATCAAACATTTGATCAGCACTAAATGATACCAATGCTGAACGAGTAACCTTTGGCATATAGACTCCTGTGAAAGACAGCGTTACATTAAAGCAGTCAACAATTCTAATTCTATTGAGCTAAAGCGCAAACAAAAGGATTCCCCAATAGCGGCGCAATCCGTATAATGAGGCCATTATGGCAAAGAATAAATCAAAATCCAAAGCTGGTAGCAATACCATTGCGCAGAATAAGAAAGCTCGCCACGAATATTTTATCGATGATGAAATTGAAGCAGGGCTTGAGCTTCAAGGCTGGGAAGTAAAATCCTTACGTGAAGGCAAAACAAATATCGCTGAAAGCTACGTTTACGTCCGTGACGGTGAAGCATTCATCAGTGGTATGACGATTACTCCGCTAACTCAAGCGTGTACTCACACCGTTGCTAACCCGACACGTATCCGCAAACTTCTCTTAAAACGAAAAGAACTCGATAACCTCATCGGCCGTATTAACCGTGAAGGTATGACGCTTGTAGCAACCACAATGTACTGGTCTCGCTCATGGGCAAAAATTAAGATCGGTGTCGCTAAGGGTAAGAAATTGCACGATAAACGTACTGATATGAAAGAAAAAGATTGGGCTCGCGATAAAGCACGAATTATGAAGAGTAATTTGCGTTAATATTGAGCACTTAAACGCACAATGCTAGACAGGGTAAGCTTTTCTGGTACTATGCGAAGAACACTTGGGGCTGATTTAGGATTCGACAGGAATTTTGAAGTCTGAGGTGCATGCCGTGGGGCGGTTGGCCACGTAAAAAGCCGCAAAAAAATAGTCGCAAACGACGAAAACTACGCACTAGCAGCTTAATAACCTGCTCAGAGCTCTCTTGCCCTAGCTTCCGCTCGTAAGACGGGGACCAACAAGAGATCAAACCCAAACAAGCTAGCGTGGCTTCTCCCACCTGAGAGGAAAAGCGCGAATTATAATTCAGGTTAGCCTTTAACTAGCGTGTCGGTTCGCAGGTTGCTGGTGAATTTAAAGATCGACTAAGCATGTAGTACCAATGATGGATAGTTTCTGGACGCGGGTTCAACTCCCGCCAGCTCCACCAAACGTTTGGAAAGGGACACCTCAGGGTGTCCCTTTTTTGTATCTAAAGCATTGTTTTACATACTGTTACAATCCTAATTCGACTCATCCAATCCCACCCTGTCCCACTCCCTTTGTTCCCCGTTGCGTTCCCCTCTGCTCATTGCTAGTTTCATGGGGAACAATAAAACCAAGGAGCAAAAAATGAGTGGAATTCATCGCTTAAATCAGAAAAAAATCACATCAGCGAAATTACCAAATGGTAAAAAAGAGCAACTTTTGGCTGATGGTGGAAACCTGTATCTAAGATTAAGACTAGATGGTTCAAAAAGTTGGGTCTTTAAGTACACTTCCCCAAACTCTAGCAAGCGTCCAAAACTTGCCTTAGGTAAATTTCCAGCAATCTCACTTGCTGAAGCGAGAAGCCAAGCAGAACAATACAGAGCACTTTTAGCAAAAAATATCGACCCAAAAGACAGGCTTTCAAAATCTTTAGAAGTACAGCCGACGTTTCGTACTATTGCTGAGCAATGGTTAAATAGAGAAATAACACAAAAAGCTCTACAAACTGAAAAAGATCTCAAAAAGGCAAAAACTGAAGCTAGAAAAAAAGGCTACGAGCTTGATGAAGAGGACATTCAAGTAATCAGAAATAGACCAAAGACTACTCGTGAAGCAAAACTACGCTTAGATAAGTACCTCTATCCAGAGCTTTCCGACATTGCTATTACCGAAATCACAGCAAAGCAAGTTATCAAAATTCTAAGACCAATTGAAAAAAAAGGCGCATATGAAACTGTCAAACGTGTACTTAGCATTGCGAAAAGAGTCTTGGATTTCGCAATTGATAATGACTACATGAAAGATAACCCTTTAACACGAACAGGTAGAACATTCATTCAACCAGTTCCGACAAGTATGCCGACAGTTCAGCCTTCAGAACTAAACCGTGTAATGGCTAAAATGGGTGACGCTAACATGAAGCTAATAACTCGTTGCGCATTTGAGATGCAACTTCATTGCTTAAGCCGCCCTAAAGAAGTAGCCGAAATGATGTGGCGTGAAATCGACTTTAAGGATAGTGTTTGGATTGTTGACGCCTATAAAATGAAGAATAGAAAAGAGCATATAGTTCCACTGTCTCACTATTCGCTTTCAATACTAAAGTTTCTAAAACCGATTACAGGTAGTGGGAAGTACGTATTTCCCGCAGATACAGACCGCTCAAAAACAAGCCATATATGCTCACAATCCGTTAACTATGTACTATCTAGGTCAGGGCTAAAAGGAACGCTCGTGAGTCACGGGCTTAGATCAATTGGAAGTACTCAATTAAATGAGCAAAAATTCAACGCTGATGCTATTGAAATCTGTTTATCACACCTAGATGATGACAGAGTTAGAAGAGCATACAACAAAGCTGTACATTACGAAGAGCGATGTAAGATAATGGAGTACTGGAGTGACTTCATCGTTGAATCTACAAGATCAAGCTACAGTATCGCTACACGATTCAAAAAATGAACAAACGAAGACATGAAAAAATTGACATTCCACATAGCAAGCAATACTGTGAATATATTACTAACATAGCAACAACGAATAATATTTTATCAGCTTTACAATAATAATAAATTGATAATATACGTGTCTCTAATAATAATAAATGAAATTAATAATAATAATACCGTGCAATCTAGACACTGATCGCTGAGTATTGATTTTGTTTGTTGTCTTTTTATAAGAGACTAAAATGAAAAACATAAAAATAGAAAAGAAAACTGACGTACTAAAGAGAGTTTCAATTTCAAAAAGTACGTTACACCGAAAGATAAACTCAGGCGAATTCCCTCCTCCGATCAGCCTTGGCGCAAACAGCGTAGGCTTTCTATCGCATGAAATCGATGCTTATATCATCGACCTATCAATGAACAAAGATGCTAAAGAATCCGTAACGAAAATTATGCAGTATAGAGAGAAACTTTCGGGTGAGCATTGTATCTTATCCACCTAGCCCAATTTGATAATTATAACTCTTACATATATGGAATAATGCTTTCGAGCATTATTTCACTTAAAGAAAGTTATATATAAATGAATTTAAAGAAAAACAACAATCACGTATAAGCTCTTTAAAAATCAATAAATGAAAAATATAAATTAAATTATCCAATTTACCCAAATCAATAAAAATGTATAATGTACGGTCGAATTTCAAACAAAACCAATAAAACAACGCAAAAAGACCACAAGAAGTGGCATTTATTAAATTCCCATTACTTACGTGGGTCGTGAATACGAAAAATACTCACTTCCACATATCGTAGGGATAGCATCAACATCAATCAGCAAATACATTTTGAAACTTAGATTCGGTACGAATCTACCTATATCTAATTTTTCATAAAATTCAGAATCAGGATAAACTCTCTCTTTGTACCTTTTCTTGTACTCTGAGAATTTTCCTTTGATTCCTGATACCGAAAATGCACGAATTCTATTGTATTTACGCCAATATATCACTCTCTTGCATTTTTCTGGATTTGGCGTTGACTCAAGCAAAAAGCAGTCTTTAACTAAATAGTTGATTACGTATGATAGGTTATGTTCTATTTTTCGTTCCAGTTTACTCGCACTAAAACGTTTGAATTTAAAATTTGAAAATTCATTTTTAAAGTACTTTCTATACGAGTCAATGTACAAGCTCGTCAGAGATTTATGGCAAAAAACAGCAATATGATAATGAGGACACCCAGATTTTGTAGGTTCAACACTTTTTACATTGAAAGCCTTATCAATATTGAAGCTCATATTGCGTCTATAAAGATAGTTTCTATGCAGTTTAAACTGATGACTGAATTTATCATGTACATCTCTTACACTACTACCGTTCCAAGTATGATGCATCACGCCATCATAGGTGTTGCTGTGGTGCTCTACAGAAGCTACAACAGTGATAAAGACAACATCATAGTCACGCTCTATAGAAATATCTTCAAGAGCTTTCAGCTGCTGATAAAAGGCGTTATTTTTAGCTTTCTCTTGCTTGCTCAAGAAAGAATCTACACTCATTGACTCGGGAAGCATGTTAGAGAGGAACTTTCTATTGGAGTCTTCTTGTTCTTGAACTCGATTAACTGCTCTATGGGACAAATAAGGCGCATACTTACCACCAACCAGACGGTTTTTCATATCATATAGCTGCTCAACTTCTTGCACATAATGAAGAAATTTATTCGATAAATATTTTCTTGAGCATAGCTTTTTAAAAGCTGCCAATTTGATTTTTTCAGAACGAAACAAATCACTCAAACACAATTGATTGAGTAATTTCTCAGGTAGTATTACAGTGAGATCTTCAATTAATAAATTTACATTAACACTATTTGATAATATTCTGCTTTCAAATATATCATTTCTCTCTAAAATCCTTTTGACTACAGAATAGAAATACGTATAACCAAATTTTTTTATTGAAGAATTAGAAGAACGTACAAATCTCACAGCTCTTAATTTGTTATCAATTATATTTTTCATTTTATTTTTAATATATCACTACAGAAAAACAAATATCAAGAAATATATTGACTTTAATTTCAATCTGATGATAAATTAAATATATACACTTAGTGACCGACTAAGCATATCAATTTTGGTTCCCAAAATTTAATATGCATCGGATTTAAATAAATTTAAATGGTAAGAAAGAATATGTATCAGTTCATTCATTATGAACCATACAGCCTTCTTCCTAGTCAAAACAGAAAGTCTTATATTTCTATTGCTAAAGAGTTTATGCGACAAGAACACGCATGTTCTCATGTCACAACACCTAAAATACCAACAATTATTTTTGGTGTAGATGCAATAAAGGCAAATGTAATAATAGAAAATAGAGTACATAAGGCGAGAGATAAACTTGGAAGGAAATTGAGGAAAGACGCTATAGTCGCTCTTGCTGGAGTTTGCTCCTTACCCCCAGATATATACACATCTGATTTGAATAACAAAACAAATGTATTATCAGTATGGGTAGAAAGAAATATAGAGTATTTGCTTGCGAAGTATGGGGAAAATTTACTTTCGGTGGTCTTGCACCTTGATGAAGGTGAGCCTATCCATCCTCACTTACACTTTGTTATTACCATTCCTGACACCACAGAGTATGGAAAAGCAAACTTGATGTATGTGCATGAGCCTTTTTTAGCAAGGCAAACTACTTCAGGGGGAAAGAAAGCAAAATTTGATGCGTACAAAAAAGCTTATAGAAAGCTTCAGGATGAATACCATAAAGAAGTTTCAGAAAAATTTGGGTTACTTAGATTAGGTGCAAAACGTCAACGACTAACAAGATCTGAGTATAACGCAAGAAAAGCAGAAGCAACTCGTGTTAGAGATTCATTGAATGATTTTGAACAACAAAAGTCAGCTATTGAAGGTACTAAACAAGATTTAGCAACAGAGCAAGCAGCTATCAATAAAGTCAAAAAGCATTTGAGTGTTAAAATTAAACAATTATTAAAACGAGAAGCCATCGCTGAAAGCGCTATAAAGGCGAGATTCGGAAATAAAGCAACTATAAAGTTCTACTCTGAGAAGATAGCTAGATTAAAAGAAAAAAATAGAATCATAAAATCTACTGTCCTTGGGCAAGAAAAGAACAAATCCGAACTTAGAAATGCGAACATTCTCAATCAAAGAAAGCTACTTGAACAAGATAATGAAATAAAACTTTTGAAAAATGAAATTAGTAGCAAAGATAAACTTATAGATAGAATCAGAAAAAGCAAAATAATAACTAAAAATAAAAGAGAATATAATTATGAAGTCTAATAATAGAGAAGAAAACTTGAAAAAAATTATGGCACTGACTCTAAAACTTAAGAGGGAGTACTATGCAAAGCATAGAACAAGTGACCCATACCTAGAGCATATAGCTTTCATGATAAAAGCATTTGATAAAGAAGTGCTTTCCGAAGATAACGAAGCAAAGTTTGTATCTCATATGAACAATACTATTTATGAATTCTTCCGCTCTACAGAAAAGAAGAATAAGAAAACTGATAAGAACGATCATACTAATGAGCATTAGTAATTATTGAAATCACTAAGCTGTGCTTAGTGTTATTTAAGCACAGCCTAGTAATACCACTTTTGAATCATATCTACATAGTCTTATAAAGAACACTAAAAGGCTCAAACGATACCAGTATTGGAAGGATTAGATTCAAAGCATACTAAAGGAAATAAAGATGCAATTTATCTATTCACGAGTATCGACTGTTGAGCAAAATGTTCAGCAGCAGACTGTTTTTTTGAAAAGCTCTTATTGCTATGATGCAATCTATGAGGACAAATTCTCAGGAAAAGACTTAGAACGCCCTGAGTTTTCAAAGATGCTAAGTAAGTTAAGAAGAGGAGACTCCGTTGTCTTCTACGATATCAGCAGATTAGGAAGAAACACTCAAGATGTCTTGGCATTTTGTGACAAGATGAATCAACAAAAAATTAAACTTATAATCCATACACTAGGCGGTATCGACGTAACATCTAGTACAGGGAAGCTTGTGCTAACAACACTAGCCGCTGTAGCTGAGATGCAGAGAACTGAGATGCTAGAAAAACAGCGGATAGGAATCGAACGAGCAAAAAAAGAAGGACTGTATAAGGGAAAACAAATATCTGACTCATCGTGGCAGGAGTACAAAAAAGTACAATCATTAATAGAGTTAGGCATGAGCCAAACTAAAGCTATCAGTCTTGTAGGTATGAATCAATCAAAATTCTATAGATTAAAAAGCCATACTTAACCTTACGTTATGACTAAGTATGGCTTTTTAGTAGAGAGGCGTAGACAGACTCCAAGTACACTATGACATCCATCGAGAAACCAAGCACGCTTGTTTTTCATCTATTAGCCGTAAATGATTAAAAATCACCTTCTGCGACCTGGAAGCAAACTAACCCAGTTTCACGCCACATACTGACTACTTTATTTCTATCGTCAAAAACACATAATATGTCTTGCTTATAGTTCGGATATAAATCAAGTAACCAAAACCGTTTTAAAACCTCATCTGGAGTAAATGTATCCATCTCTCTCATAGTTAGATGATCATATTGAACATTATTAGCTGTAAGCCAATCAACGGTTTTATTTCTAGCAATATCACCTCTTGCCGAAAATATGTGTATATTAAACCCTTGTTTTTTTAAAGCATTTACAGATTCAATCACGGGTTGATTGGGTTCATCCTTATCGCACGCTAGAAAGTAAGAACTCCAATCAACTTTATCGACTTTATTTTTGTCAATGTAATGTGCTCTATGCTTGTTTAAAGCTAAAGTTCCGTCTAAATCAACAATTACTGTCTTTTGACTGCTCACTTACTACTCCGCTTAAGATATTGATTCTGAAAGATTTTCCTTGTGGCGTTTAGATTCAGATTTAATACGCAAGCAATTCTCTGGCGTATGAATATCTGAAAGCTCAACTTCTGTCTGATGAGCATAACGATTTCTAAAGCAGTTAAGACTAAGGTTTCCATCTTTTACATTATAAAAATCTGAAAGAATGTTACCATGCTGTTTTTTGTTATCAATATTATCAAGAACCTTTCTTAACAGCTCAGATCTAAAGTGACTATCTGTAATTCTTGGATTTTCAACTATATAATTAATCATATCAGGGTAATTCATTACACTTACATCCTGAACTACTCTTCCTGCTGATCTTTCTCTCCTCGATAGTTTTTCATTAATAAAAGTAGATAGCTTATTATGCTTACTTTCATCAACATCCAATGACAACTTTTTTAATACCTCAAATACTAATACGTCAATATCACTGACCTTCTCCATTAGCATTCCTCTAACAGCACTTATTTTACCTTCTCGCTTCAATTGAGAGTCAATCAGATTGGTCATTTTTCTAGTGATATAATCTCGATGGCAGAAAAACACACCATCGAGATACTCATCAAATGCCACACCTTTATTCTCATTATTAATAAGATCTGTTAAGTCTATGTTTTCCTCATTAGAATAGAAAACAATCGGTGTATGATAATCATTTAGGACTTTTCTTACATGCGCAATGACTTCAACACCATCTAGTTCAGGCATATTATAATCAACCAGAATAAAATCCAATTCATACTGCTCAAAGCTAGAAATAAATTTAGGCTCTTCGGTTATTTTAGTTCCAGCCTCTGGATTAAAATCAATAACATTTAGAGATATCTCTTCTTTTTTCAGGTGTGTTGTTAGATTTCTAACATCTCCTCTTACGAGTCTGAAGTTGTCATCGATCCACAAAATATTATATTCTGTTTTCATTTAGTTAAACCTCAATGTAATTCTAGAACCATTTGAATCATTATTACTAATCTCTAGTTTTGATTTTATTTTCTTTGCAATTATTGCACAATGATACAAACCTAACCCTGACCCTTCCACAGTAGTAGTTATACCTTTTTTCATATAATCTTGAGGCTCCAATCGTTCAAAATCGAATCCTACACCATCATCGATAAAGCTTAGTAATTTATTATTACACATAACAACAAACTCTTTTGCTCCCGCTTTTCTTGCATTATCTATCAAATTAACAAATAACACACTCGCTTCTGCGGGATTAAATACAGCTTCATGCGTAAAGCCACCTTCATTAATAAACTTAATATTAATACCCCAGCGACCATCTTTTGAAGCAACCTTATTAATATAGTCTTCCATATAGGCAAACAGGTCTTGTTTCACAGATGAAACCTTAATATTGAAAGCAGCTTTGGAGGCAATACTAGCTGTTTCCTTTATTGTTGATATATCGACAACCGCATGTTCCAAAACCTCAATCAAATCTTCTTTTGTAACAAATGAGGGGTCTTCATAATAAGCTTTCAGTACAGATCTAGCATCCTTTTCAATTCCGCCTGAGATTTGCTGAATAACGTGAGTAATTAAGCCATCAAGTGTTTTAGCAGGATCGACCATACCCTCCAGTAAACTACTACGCTTATTCTCTAGACTTAATTTATCTTTTGCAATAATTACTTCTTTTGTTACTTCATCAACTAGTCTTTCTGCCTGCTGTGTTTCTAACTTAGCAATATCTCTTTGATGCTGAAGATGTTTTATTACTTCTTTAACTTTAGGTTTTTCTTTATTAGGAAGATCTGCCACCGTTTCTTCAGAAAGTAATTCTATAAAGTTATCAATATAGGAGTTAAACTTATTATCGTTAACCTTTTTTATATCCTTAATTAATTCATCATTGATATAAAAATTATCTTTTTCTATTTTATAACTATTGGGAGCTATTTTATTTATTGCCTGTTCTATTTTCTTACTTGACAACTCTTTTATTACAAATCGTTCAGGCTCTCTATCCGTGTCAATATATGAGACTGTTTTTTTCTCACCTAACCTATCAACAAGTCTATTCCAATCTAGGCCATCAACCACAAAGCTCTCTAACTGCCTAACTATTGATGAAACGTAACCATATTCCTTTATTCCATTCTTTAGTGTTGTCTTTTCTTCGTGATCATAAGCAACTAGATCTAAGAAAGCCGCATCAAAAGCTAACCCTTCACGACTAGTAATTACATTGAACCGATCTTCACTATCAGTAACATTTATTTTACCAAACAAATCACGAGTACCTAAATGCCTTGATACACCTTGTGACTTTCTCTGATCTAAGTTCAACCAATCATTTTTTTCATTACCATAAGGTGAAATCCTAAACCCATTATAATATAAAAATATTGAACCATATGCGTTAGGGTTAAAACCAATTTTCTTAGTAAAAAATCCTTTCGATATAGTATCTAAATAATGTATTTCAACATCTACCTTAACTAATTCTACATATGGATTTTCAACTTCATAACTATAAATCAACTGACCTTGATAATATAACGATGTCTCGAGTAATCCATTTTCAATTTTTGATTTTATATATGTCGTCTTAAACTCTAATTTATCTAATATTCCATTATTAACTTTCTTTTTAACCCCTAAAGAATCGAATTTTTCATTTGATGACGTGAATATCTCAAAACCATGCTCTAAAGATGGTGAAAACTTTTCTAACTCACTAATTAAGTTATTAAGTTTCTTTTCATTCCATTCACTTCTAAGTTCTTTTATTTTTAATATAGTTCCTGTTTTTATACCAGCATCAACAGCATGTTCTAAGAACTCATCTTCATTTATTTTATTTATAACCAAAGGAACACTAGATATTTCATCATTTTTACCCTTATTTTCAAATCTAGTCCAATCAATGATTAAACTATAATAAGTGTCTTCTGATGACTTTGTATACAGCTCAAGCCTCTTTCCTAATCTGTCGCAACTAAATCTACCAACACCTTTATTTCCTGCATATGCTTTTTTAAATTTATTTTTCTTTTCTGAATAAGCAATATTTAACCACTTATCTTTTATGTCATCCAAAGACATTCCTTTTCCTGAGTCTTTGATAATAATTTCAGATAAAGGCGAGTCTATATTATTTGTGGTTATTTCTACTGGTAGACTAGAGTCGTTATTATCTTTTGGTTTAGGTTTGATATTATTAAATTCAATATGTACAGATGGTGATCCTGCATCTTTTGAGTTCTTCACTAATTCAATAATTGCCACATTATCATTATATATTAATCCACGGCCAACTATATCCTTTACACCAGCGTTCGCCTTGAAATGAGACTTTATAACATTTGGGTTTTCTTTTTCGCTCATTTTATATCCTTTTGATCAACAGTCCTAAAGCCTCAGCTAGCAAAGGAGGCACTGCATTTCCTATTTGTGTATATCTTGGACACTCTTGGGTTCGTCGCTCTCCACCTGTTGTATATTTTCCAAGTATATCAAAGTGATCTGGGAACGATTGTATTCTAGCCATTTCTCTAACTGTCAATATTCTTGGTTCTGAATAATGCAGTAAATCATCAGGTAATGTTGTTAATGTTTTTGATGGTTCATTTGCATTTAAAACGGTAATAGCCTGTTTTTTTGTACCTATTTCACTACGCATAGAGTCATTCAAGCTAACCCCTGGAGTACAAATTTCTTGAATCCGCTGAAATTTTTCAATGGTTGATGGTTTATGTCTAGCTACACGCAAACTGTTGGGTTTTTTCTGCCCCATAGTTTTCCTTATCAACCTTAAGTACTTTGATTGCTTCTGAGGTACTTTATAGTCTATTTGCTTAAAACCATTAACTTCACTTCCAGAGTGATGCCTTAGATTATTCTTCGATATTAGTAAATCGCCTATAGCATCCTTTACTTTGACAGGCTTCAATGGCAATTTCTTGTTAAGCAAAAACTCTCGTCTACTTCCAGTGAGAACTTCAAAAGGATTTTCAAAATTATCTGTTACGAAATCTGCTTTTACTCCAATCATGATGAACCGTGTTCGCTTTTGAGGAACACCATAATCAGCACTGCACACATAGTCATAGAAAACTTTATAACCTAACTTTTCTAATTTTGCTTTGACTACCATAGAGTATGGGACTTTGGATTTCTGTCCCTTTGCGTTCTTAAATGATGAATTAAAGCCTCTCACATTTTCAAGAAGTAGATATCGTGGTGAGACTAGTTCTACCATTTTTATATATTCTTCAGACAGTTTATTTCTAGGATCTTTGGCATTCCTTTGACCAGCTAGAGAAAAACCTTGGCAAGGAGGACCTCCTGCAATGAGATCTACAGACCCTTTTAATGATACTAATTGTTTAGGGAAATTGGATAATAGATTTTGAATGGTCGTGGCTTTTTGAGGTAGCCACTCAGGCCAGTTAAAATGCGAATGTTTCCCATCAATTAAGTTGTGTTTGAATGTTGAAAATGCCATTTCATCTTTCTCAACCGCAAACAGGCCCTTCCAACCAGCGCTCCCTAGCCCCAGAGAAAATCCACCGCATCCAGAAAAAAGATCGATATATGTCATCTTTTCTTTATTGTTCAAAACCTTACACATCGATCATTTTCTCTTATTTTTTAGTAACATAGGCTTCTATGTATTATACCTAAGAACGGCTAAAACGCCAGGTATATGCACTTCAGTTGAGTATTTTATCTTCTAATCACAAATAGTCTATTCTAAACAGTTAGATTTGCGGTGTTATGAGCACTGTGTGCTGATAAGAACATTGGAAATAGGAACGAATCATCCATTAGTAAAAGGCAGGTGAAAGATACCTTTTCGTTAATCTCACCAAGCTTTTTGATTCGAACTACGTCACATTTTTATCAATTATAATCAATAACTTACTGTTCCCCGTTCAGTTCCCCCACAACCTAACCTTTTTTAATTAAACCAAAAAAATCAAAAAGTTAAATGACAAATTCAACTCCCGCCAGCTCCACCAAACGTTTGGAAAAGGCTTGTAGCTCAATGAGTTACAAGCCTTTTTTGTATCTAAAAGGCGTTGTTCCACATTTTGATACACAAAGTGCTACACAATGACCAACTCCACCTACGTTACTCAGCGCCGCAATTCCTACTATTTTCGCTACCGAACTCCTTCGGATCTAAAGCACTTACTTGTTCGAAACGAGTTTCTTGTGTCTCTCAAGACGAAAAAATACTCAACTGCTATCTTAATGGCAGAAAAACTATTCGAATCTATCAGTGAACTATTGAGAAACATTCGTCAGGCTTTAATTAGTAATAGAGAGGAACTATTAACTGAAGCACTCAATAAGCGAATAATCATCATGAACCCTGATAACGGTCAGCACATCCCCTTAGAGCTCATCAAGCAAACTATCACGCTACCTAATGGCGTAACCACTACAATTGAAGTTGACCATAACGGTGACATTCAAGCCGAAGTGGAATCAATGATTAGAGTTATTGAGGCCACCAGCAAAGCTCAAATTTCATCTCAGAGTGTTCCCACAAATGAAAACATACCTCTACAAAAGGTTATTGATGAATATTTGCAGTCAAAGAGAGATGAAGGTTCACTGCAACAAAAAGGACTCGAAGACTTAGAACGCCGTCTAACATTACTAGCTCGGTATTTCGGAGAATCATTTGATGTTGCCAAGCTCGATCTTAAATCCGCTGAAGGCTTTCGAAACCTGCTAATGAAACTACCTATCAACATGAACAATCGAAGCGAGTGTAAAGGAAAGTCACTACAAGAAATTGCAACCCTTGACCTACCTAAACAAAGCCCTAGAACCGTCAAAGGCATTATTGAAAAGTGCAGCACTTTCTTCAATTGGGCTGTCAAAAGTGACTACGCCTCCAAAAACTACTTCTATAAGATGAAGGTTGTAACAAGTAGCAAGCGAAAGGATTCTGAGGGACGTGAACGTTGGTCAAATGCAGATTTAGCCACCCTGTTTTCTAGCGAGATATTCACTCATTTTGAAAGACTTAACGGGACACGACACGACTATTATTATTGGCTTCCACTGTTAGGCCTTTACACTGGAGCACGCCTTAACGAGCTGGCACAACTGCAACCGCAGAACGTAGCTCGAATAGAGTCTCGCTGGTGTATTGAAATTACAGACGAGGCTGATGGTCAAAAGATCAAAAATGCCAATTCAGCTCGCTATATCCCTATACATCAAGACCTCATAGACTTTGGTTTTATTGAGTATGCGACTAATACTCGTAAAGATGCTCGTTGGCTATTTGACGGCTTACTAACTAAAGATGGAAGAGTCCCAAGAGATGGAATGGGCTTCAATGCGAGTAAATGGTTTTCAAGATTAAGAGGCAAGCTAAGTATTACTTCACCTGATTTCCATAGCTTTCGCCATACGGTTGCCGATGAGCTGAAACAAAACCGAATTCAAGAACTGCAAGCTAGTGCTCTATTAGGCCACAAAGATCAAACGATTACATACGCTAGATATGGTAAAGATTTGAACATCACCCTACTAGCTGAAACAGTCGATGCATTGTCATTCAGAGACGTTTTGTCTGAGGTAACTAAATTCAAAGTATAATCGAAACAAATAATTTTAGTGATTATGCAACGCCGTCAAAAATATATGTTATAAGCCAATTAGCCCCTCTTAGAGAGAGGTAATCATCACCAAAAACCCGCTGTGGACTCACGTCTATAGCGGGTTTTTTATTACTCGAAGGGAAATGCTTTGGATATAAAAATAACAGAAATTCACGTTGGTAAACGCCTACGCCCAGTCAATCCTGACACCGTGTCAATATTAGTTAGTTCAATCAAAGACAACGGGTTGCTTGAAGCAATCAAAGTACGCTCCACTGACAACGGATATATGCTGGTGGATGGTAATCATCGACTGCAAGCTCATCAAGCCCTAGAGCATGAGTACATCAAAGTACAAATCATCGACTTTCAAGGCACTCCTGAAGAAGTTGAACAAAACAGCCGCCTAGCCGAACTGGATACCAACCTTGCTACCGAAACACTTAGCGAGCCTCAGCGCCATGCTCATATATATGAACGCCTAAACCTTATGGTCGCTAGAAAACTAGCCAAGTTAAGTGCACTAGATGACAACTTCGAAAAAGAACGCAAAAGTCACATGAATGAAGCAAAAGCTCTACTCGTTAGCTGTAAGTGGGCAAAAGATACTACATACATCAACAGTGCTGTCAGTGCTTGTAAAGCGCTCAGTGAATATAACTTAAACACAGCTGCTCAAGGGTTAGATTCTCGTGTATATCGAAGAGTCGTGTCTGCTGCAAAGAAAGCAACAAGACTGGCCAAGAATAAACAACGCAATTCTGAAGAAGATGTGGAACTGACAAGGCTAAAAAGTGATTTGGCAAAACACAACAAATTAGCAGAGGTCTTCAACATCAAGCCCGTGTCAGTCGTTAAGCCCACTAAGTCGAAGTTTGAAAGCATTCTCACTTCAATCGCCAACCTTACAGAAGAAGAAAAAAAGCAGCTTTTCGAGCAACTAGAGCGCTCCCTCAACACCTCTAGCAGTGTTACTAGACGTTAGTCATACCTCCAAAAAGTCCACACCTATTATGGTGTATCAGTCCATGGGGCAAGGTGTTCTGTTGTCAATAAAAGCAATAGTTAGCCTTGCACTAACAAACTTTCTATAAAACAACGAGCAGCGATAGCAAAGCGCTCGCGAGTGTGATTATAAGGATAATAAAATGTCACCACTTCAGATACTTACTGAGTTAATTTCTAGCTCAGGCATCACAGACTTCTCGTCAAACAAAGCAACCGAAAACAAAGCATTCACAAATAAATTTAAGCCAGAAATAGATAAGTTGATTGCTAGCTGCTTACTCGGTCATAGACCTCATAAATTGAATAGCTCGTATTTTGATTTAGGTAAAGCGTCAGAGAGAAGAAAAACCTTCAAGCAATTTGGCAAGAATGACTGCTTTGATTACTTCAATTCTAAAATCGGAATTTTCATCGAAGCCATGGGGCATAAACAAAATAGCCATAACAAGGCTTGGGCTTTAAATGGAGAGTTCAAGCGAGCAATTGATACGTTACTTCCAATAGCAGGAAGTATGAAACTCAGTAACTTCCATCAAATGGCAGTAACTAAGCCTAAACATGACACCGTGTCGTACATTACTCCTGACTATTCAGCTATGCAGGCGTACTTCCAAAGCTCAATGAACACCACCGCTGATAGACTAGTGATGTGGGCATATATGGTGAGCTTTCAGCTTCATGGAGGACAAATCCCTCAATATTATCGAAAAGGTAAAAACAACGGCCTTTACTATCCTGTGGGGGCGTTAAGCATCACTAACAAAAAACGAGAACTGCGTAACACGATTATGAGCAAGTACATTCAATATGATTTAGGCGCTGCGGCATTCTCTATTCTGTACAACTTGAGCAATAATAAACTCAACTACCCTACGCTCAAGCTGTTTATCGACGATCCCAAAGGTTTCCGCCAAACTGTAGCAGCAAAATCAAACCTTACTTATCAAGAGGTGAAACTATGCTTCATTTCAGTCGCATTCGGTGGTGTTCTTTCGGCATATGGCAAAATTGCACAAGAAGTGGATACCACAAAACTTAAACGCTTTGTGGCTGAAGCTGATTATAAGTCATTCAAAAAAGAACTGACTAAGCTACGCCGTGAAATTTGTGACCAAAAACCTTTCATTACTGAGCAAGTGAAGAAAGAGCACCCTAGAAGATATCGTACGAAGGCTAGTGCTCGGATCTATCAATCACATTTAAATGACATTGTCGATTCCATTGCAGAGCTATCAGCTACCCCTAACGATAGTTTATACGTCTATGATGCAATCTTTCTAAAAGACGACTTAAAGGAATCGGACATTGAGTCCAATATTACCAATCAAACAGGGTTCGTCATCAAAGTATCGAAAGAATAAGCGGGGGGATAACCTTTTAGACGTAGGTATATAAATTTGGGGTACAAAGGGCAGTGACGAGACCAGTAAAGATGTTTCTCATGCCCCCCTACCTACTCTTCAATACATCTACGTACCATGGGGGGCTTTGTGACTATCATAACCACGCTACAAAGACCTCCTTGTTCCTTCATTCAAATGAACTGAGAGGAAAAATATAAAAAACCCCACGAGTTTTTTGGCAGCATCCATTCAAGAGGAAACCCATTAATCAACAAGTAATCTCATAAAGTCCTTTTCTAACAAAATCTTAATTTGTTGACCTTCCGAAATTAGCTTTTCTGCCTTTAAGTGCTTGGAGCTTTTCTTCTTCCCTTCAGCTAGCCTATTAAGATCTTGATCACCAACAACAAGCATCGTTGTTTTCTTTGTGACACTATCTTTTACACTGCAACCTAATCGTGCGGCGTATTCGGCTGCCTCTTTTCTTGGAAACTGTAACGTACCCGTAAAAGCTAATAGCTCTCCAAATAATTCACCATCAGGATCACCGCTTTTACTAATATCTACTTTGTAGGTCGATTTAGGTTTTTTTTGTACAAAGGTGAAAGCCTCTAAGACATTTAAACCTTGTTTTTCACTAGCGGCTAAAAAAATTTGACCACATGCCTTAGCATCTTCCAACGCATCATGGTGATTAAATTCAAAACCTAATAAGTTTGATGCCACATTTTTTAGACCATAGCCTCGTTTCGATACTTCTTCCCAGGTGCGCCTAGCTAAACGAGCGGTATCCAACCACTTTGTTTCGGTTTGTTCTAACCCATAAGCATCTAGCGCACGATTTATCGAGACTCGGTCAAAGTGAGTGTGATGAACAACAACTTGACCATCGATATATTCTTTCAGTCGATCATATATTATCGGTAATGTTGGGGCGTCTTGGACATCATCTTCAGTAATGCCATGAACATCGATATTTGCAAAAAAGAAATAGTCTTCAGGGTTGATCAATGTGACCCACTCATCGACTACTTTACCATCTCTGTACTTAACTAGACCAATTTGGCAAATTGACGACATATCTGGATTTGCAGTTTCAACATCTAGTGCTATGAATTCCATCTTTGATACCATACTAACAGATTAAAAACATAGTATACTGTAAGGTAATTAAGTATTTAACCCCTACCCTAAAGAGTGTGATTGCAATGGATCCCAAATTTCAAGAATTTTCAGTTCAAAATGAACCTGGCTCTATACCATTAATGCAAAAATATATCGATAATAAGTGCACTTGGTTCAATGATGAAAGCTCAATTGCCGAGGTCGCTAATTACTTAGTTGGCATGCTTCATGGAGAGAATATCGTCTACAACCTTGATGGTTCGATCAAATATTATGATTGGTATGAATTTGGTAAATTAGTCGTTAGGAAGACATACTAACTCATTTAAGGGAAGACTTGAGTTAGTAATACACTGTGTTACTCAACCCGCGTCCAATAAAAAAGTGTATACACAAAAAGCATTGTTTTTTGATACACGAACAATATAATAAGGGATAAAGAGCCTTTAAGTTCAAACACTTAACATTGTAGCTGCGTAAATCCCGCCAGCTCCACCAAACGTTTGGAAAGGGCCAACTCGAAAGAGTTGGCCCTTTTTGTTTGTCTTAAGCTCATCGACAATAAAGACACCTACAAGTAAAAAGCCACACACTTTTGCAAATGTATGGCTTTTAACAACTCTATATCTGTGATTATCGCTAAACTACCTAATTACTCTGGCTTCCCTAATACATAATCTTCATCGCTGCTGACTACCGCGCCATGCTTTAGGAAATTCTTACCTAAAATCATGCTGTACTCAAAGCGAGAACGATCCTGAAGGTTAACTCTTACTCTCTTTTCTAGATCGCCCAGCTTCACAGTCATTTCTACCACGGGACGAATATTCACCTTCTCACCCTTTTTGGCTTTAATGCGCATCACATCAATCACTGGCTTAGTGAACTCTTGCTTATCTCCTTGATTGTTTTGATAAGTAAAAGTCACCATGTCCTGGCCGTCTTTCTTAAATCGTTTGATGTTCACTGCGTTCATTGAGCTTACATCCGCTCCTGTATCTAACTTGGCTGGGAATGTCATGCCATTCACTTCAACCACTTCAATGTGTCCAACTTTAAACAAAGGCTCTGCTTTTAGTAGGTAGTCAGAACGCGTGTTAACGTAAACGCCTTCTTTCGCCATCTTTTTACCTAAGATGAAATACGCCTCTTTTTCATTTACATCTAAAACATCGAGTGCAAAGTCTTGATGACGAGTTCTTCCTGAAGCAGAAAACTCGCCGCTGATCACCGGGCGAACCTCTTCCCCAACTTTCAGCTTTTTAATGACTTTCTTCGTTACCTGCTGCTGCTCACCATGTTCGTCGACTAAGAAGAAAGTGACGCTCGTATTCTTTCCTTTTCCCGTCATTTCATAGCTTTCGACTTTTAGTACTGGTGTGTTAACAGTGAATGAAGCGACAGCCTTAAGAGGAAAACTATCTAACGTAATGTCTTCTTCTGGTGAAATGATCAACGGTTCACTCGATTCAGCAATATCACTGAAGCTTTCAGAGCCTTCAGAAAGAATATTTTCAGCATTAGTGTCGATCATAAAAAGTTCACTCGTGGTGTTGGTGCCAAGCCTTAACTGTGAACTACTGTCAGAGCGATCTCGTAAATATACTAAAACGTCACGTGTGGTCTTTTCATCAAGTTGAACGGGAACAGACACCAACGGTCTCTTCTTGCCACTTACACTCAACATGCGAACTAATGGCAGGGTTACTTCCTTCTGCTTGCCATCATGACTGAACATGTCAAATGTCACTTCGTTGCGCTCTTTATCAACATCAATGTTCTTTGCATGCAACATGCTATAACGGTTCTTTAGTGAGAAAGTAGCGTTCATTGGCAGGCCGGAAATCGACACCACTTCTTTTCTACCGACAACTTTTGCATTTTCTTGCTCTTGCAGGTAGTCGTAACCCGCGAACACCAATGCGTTATCAGCTAAAAACGTTTTACCAATCAAAACGGGAGCAGAAAAGTGACTTCTATCGGTAAGGTTAACGTCGGTTTTTAGTGCTTTTCCAGCAATGGTGATGGACATTTTAACGGTCGGGCGCAGTAAAGGCGTGCTACTTGTACGGCTACGGATCATGCTGACACGCTCTAATGGCTCTTCAATTATCAACATATCACCAGTGCGAGGGTTCTGAACTTTGAACGATACGACAGCCTCAAATTCGGCAAAGGTACTGCCATCCCAATCGTCGTAACCCACCTTTTTGTTATTTAACACTTCTTGAGTTAGCGCCGCCATCAGCTCTTTATCTTTAAGGTGTTGGTAGCTAGGGTGTACGCTTGTCACATGGATATCTTCAGCGTGCATTGAAGTGGTTTCCGCACCTGTATCAATTTTGCCAATGAAAGGGATATCCTCTAAGCCTTTCACTTCCGATAGGTAAATATTTTCTGTACGGCCCAATACCGTTTTACCATCGAGTTCATAGGTTGGATTTTGCGTTGTCGGTGGAGTATCTGTTGCCAATGAATATTGTGAAAAAAGTAGAGTGCTTAATAGAGTTAGAGCCAAGGGTATTTTTTTCATTAGTTGGTCCGTTGTTAACTGTTCACTACTAATACCTGCGTTAAAGTAAAGAGTTCCCGCATCATCGATGGTTCTCACATAACGTTAACGCTGCTACTTTTTCAATGACAATACGATGACTTTGCGAGGAATTACCCGATCAAAAACTAACAAACGAGCACTGTTGACTCTTTACGGAAGGCGGCTCTGTGGAATGGAGCTAAAGAAAGTCAAAACTAATCGTACTAGCCGACTCTCTCTGAAAGTTAGTCGTCCATTACCTTAAATATGAGCAGCCCCAATAAGCGTAGTACTAAAACGAGCTAACGGTTTGTTTCGCGCATATTGCTCGCGCTTTTTCTGCGCCCTCACCTTTATTTCTATTAAAACATTGGCGATAAGATTCGACGTATCGCTCAAATAACACTTTGGCTTCTGGTTTGGGTTTAGAGAGCAGTTGATTAACGAACTTTCTCGAACCGACCTCGAAATGCTGAGTATCGATTGGAGAATTCCAGTCCCCTCCCCAGATCATGAAGCCATGATGTGCAAACAGCTCGACCACATCTTCCGCCATGCCTCGGCGTTCAATGTCATTACGAGCACGAAAGCGTGTTCTATTCACGTAACTGGTTGCCGACTGCGATGGCTTTACCGTGATGGTTCCGTTGCTATCAAACGCTAAGAAAGGGTTTTGAACTGGGTTGATGTCGATTGCCACACCGTATGCATGCTTCGACCAACCTCCTCCGCCAGTGATAGGCCGAGCATTAAACGCACTGCTGTTATTGGCTTCCATCGAGGCATTGTCATCGCCGTTGAACTCACGCATTAGACGTGCAGAGTGCAGTGGGAAATTACGCTGTTTGAGTTCTAAAAAGATTTGTTCAACAGAAGGGGCGATAACATCAAGCACAATCATGTTCCCCTGCTGTGTTTCGCCTTTAAAGTTAACGAAATAAAAGTCCACTTTGGATAGGCGATCACAGCCAACAGGTGCTCCACTATTCAATACCTTGTTCTTTTTCATCATGTCGCATTGCCACTCAGAGACAGGCGCAACTTGGCCGTAACTCGCCGCACTGATCAAGGTTACCAGCAAACCAACAATTAAACGTTTCATATCAAGGGCCCTAGGGTTAATGAACAGCTTCGAAAGCAACAGAATGGTACTGCTGGCAAAGTAGGTGAGCATTTTTATCGTAAAAAGGAATCGATGAAGACATATGCGCTATTGGAGTAAGGAGTCTAGCTCCATAGTAATAGTGACCTAACAAGATTGCTAGCGGCACATATCGGTTCAGCCACTCCCATCAACATTGACCATTAGTCGCTGTTTTATATAAACATATCTCCACCAACCCATTCAGATAACAAGCGCCTAAAATCAAACTCGGTGGAAAAGTGAAACAAACCAGGTGCAAGACGACAACCGAACAGAGATAATTGTTTTACCGTAATGCTCCCAACCTCAACACTCAGCGATAGACGTTCAATGACTCAATACTCCTACATAGACATCCCATTCAACCTACGCCACACCTGTTGGTTTTGTGGTGAGCCTTCGAATCACAGCGTTGAGTTTCCTAAAACCGCTTCACTTTTTTCCAAGGTTGGTCATGCGCCGATAGCACTACCAGCGTGTAAAGAGTGCGCGAGTGTGAAATATGCCAAAGACCTGACTTCGATTTGGGCGGTTCGCGACCAGATAAAGCATGCGCTCATTGATAAGTATGCCAAGCACCTAGGTATTGGTGAGAACTGGACAGAGCAAGAGCTGATAGACAGTGAATTTACGGGCTCGACACTTGGTGGCTTTGGACGCAGCGCTTGGAAGATGTATCAAATAGCCAAGCAACGAGTCGAGTATCAAGGTTGGCCTTTGTCGCTTGATAACATCGCGATTGAGGCCTACGACGAAACCAGTGGCTTTGAATTTGAAGGTACTCGTTATGCTTCAATCCATTCTTGTATCGACTATTTCACCAAGGCAGCCGGGGTAGACAAAGAACTGCTGTCTGAGCTGGTCAATATTGTTTCATCAGAAAGATTTAGCTACGCACTGAAAATTGCAAAGCTGAACAAGAATGTCTCGAATTCCAAGCGTTTGGCTATCATCGATGAGGTGCTGCTGCAAGAATCTGAACAGCAAGAGATTCTACTGGAACAGGCCAATGCAATGTTTAACCCAAATATTGAAGAAGTGTCGGTTGCAGGCTCAACGGCTCCGGGGTTTGCGATTCAATGGGCACTGGCAAACAAAGTGGAAGATTTAGCTCAGCTATGCGCGCTTGAAGATGACTATTTTGACTATTTCGAACACCTTGGCGGCCCTGCGGCTTTCATGTCTTATAACGGCCTTCAGCTCTATTTGGAAGCTCGCCAAAATCCTGAATGGGTAGAAACATCAGACCCAAATAAGCAATATTGGCCCTCATAACCCCGTACTGGTGAACACGTGTAAGCTCGGTAAGCGTGTCTGTGAGTGATTGTTAGTCATTGTTTTATATACAGATCTAAAAATAGGTCTCACATACAGTTAATTGTTGCATTTCGGTTAAATAGAGTGAAAACTTCAATTATCTAAAACTATTTAATCACTGCATCCTTGTAGTGAGTAAGGAGTCAATTGTGCTTGCTGTTCTTCGTATTATCTTGGCTACGGTGTTTATTATTTTCACCACGTTATTTGCTTTTATTTACTGCTTGTTTAGCCCCAAGAACCCTAAGCATGTGTACTTTTTTTGTCGTTGGTTCAACCAATTACAGAAGATCCTTGGTGTAAAACTGGTGCAACGTGGCCTAGAGAATGCCCCAACACCAGAAAAGAGCGTGTATATCTCTAACCACCAAAGTGTGTTGGATTTTGTCACCGACCCAGGAATGTTAAGGCCGCGTACCGTTTCTTTAGGAAAGCGTGATTTATTGATAGTGCCTTTCTTTGGTCTGCTGTATTGGATCACGGGGAACATTCTGATCAACCGTGAAGACAAATCGAAAGCGCGCGATACCATCAAACAAGTGGCAGAAGCGATTCATCAGCGAGATCTTTCTGTATGGGTTTACCCAGAGGGAACACGTAGTAAAGGCCGCGGGCTATTGCCGTTCAAAACGGGCGCTTTTCGAATGGCGATTGAGGCGGGTGTGCCTATCACCCCGATGTGCACGAGCACCACTCACAACAAAATCGACTTTAACCGCTTAAACAACGGCATTGTGATTACCGAGATGCTTGAACCAATTGATGTGTCAGGTTACAAGCTGAGTGACGCAAGAGAACTGGCGAATCACTGCCATGCGTTAATGGCTGAGAAGATTGCAGAATTAGACCGTCAAGTAGAAGAAATTGAGCGGGGAATTCAACCTAAAAGTAACAAGCCAACGGTAATAGAAAGATAAACAAACCGTGCTGCACTAAAGACAGAGGGTTGGAAAAAACAGGAAGGACATCGGCTAAAAACAAACGCCCCATAATGATGGGGCGATTTCAGTATCAATAGAAACGGTCTTTTAAATAGCGTGGGGTGCTATTTACTTAATGCATACGCTGTTAATAAACCGACAGTGAGCGGCATTAACCATAGTAAGCGCTGAAACCAAAACTGAGTAAGGTTCACTTTCTTACGCTTTTTCGATTTCTGATGACTGGTTTTGTAGTGAGAATGTTTCACAGAATGCTCTATAACAAATCAATATAGATACCTGTATTTTCCCATGTTTTATAATCAATTACACGACTATTGACCACCTGAATACCCTGATAGGACAATATTACGACGAGTAATTACCCTTTCATCAAAATCCGGTGAACCGTTCATCACTATCTGTCACGCTAAGCCGTTTTCTTTTCACTAACGCGTCATTTTTTTCACAAAGACCACCACAAACAGTGCCATTGTAAAACTTCCCATAAAAGCCTCAAAGGCAGCGATAAACCGCGCGGCTCCTACCGGCGATATATCGCCATAACCAAGCGTTGTAAACGTCACGATACTGAAGTACAGAGCATTAAAAAACTCTAACGCTAGATACTTTAGACCGTGCCCTTGAACAGAGTGTGCCACCACCGTATCTAAGAGGAAGTAAGCAACCGCACAAGTAAAAATTAAGATGATGGAAAACAAAACAACTCTTAATGGTGACTCTCCGTACCCGCAAAAGAAATCAACCATTTTCGATATGAACCGCTGCAAACTCCATCGTGGCATTTGATAGCGCCGAAAGCGCATTTCCTTCTTAAAAAAATTACCCGCGGTTTCGAACAGCCCTTGCTTCTCACATTGCTTTCGAATGTTTCGGCAGACTTCTTCTGCTTCTTGATACAAGGAAATAGCTCGTTTCGATTCCCCTCTTTTAAGCGCTTTTTTTGCATCCGTTTCTTGTTTTAGATATTGCCCCCAATTCACATTATCGAGACGCGCTCTACCTAAATCAGAACCAAGTAAATTGCAGTCATCCAAATGGGCACAATGCAAATTGGCGTGAAACATTTTTGCCTTCATTAGCGAAGACCCACGCAGATCTAACCCAAAAAAATGAGCATCAGTTAGATCTGCACGATAAAAATCGGCACCACGGCATAAATAGCCGTCTTTACAGCCTCGATTTACTAAATCAATATCAGTTAAATCGGTTTTGGCGAGTTGGAAACCATCCAATGGTTTACCGTCTAAAGCCCAACGTTCTACTTGTTGTTTTACGTCGTCGCCACTTTTATCTACTTTGGGATCGTGCCAATAACATAAGCCCGAATCGCCACATTCTTCTTCACAATGCCAACCGTCTGGATTCTCGTAGCCACATATTTTTTTATCGGTCGTCATGACTCACCCCCCTACAGTTAATGATAAGTGTAGGAGGCAAGAGGAGACATTTCTCGTGGTAGAAGGAATTTTTTAAATGTGAATAGATTGAGCGACTTGCTGCTTCATCCACTCAGCAAAGCATGCGGAAGCATGAGAATCGGTATGAGAGAGCAAATAGTAACCGGCATTAGCGCAAATCGGTGAAAATGGTGCAACCAGTCGCCCTGAACTAAGTTCATCTTGAATTAACGCCTTTCGCGCCAACGCGATTCCAACCCCAGCTTCTGCCGCCGACATTGCCATATCTGTTCGGTTGAAAAAATGACCTTTATCGGTATCGATTGTTAACTGTTGTGAACGCGCCCAAAACGCCCATTCATGATCACGAGCTGCGTCATGCCATGGTTGCGCGTCATGCAAAAGAGTCACCTCTTCCCAAGATGAGGTTGCTTGGGCGCCTTGCGCTAACCAAGAATGCGCGTGTAAATATTGAGGACTCATTACGGGTATTAAGCTTTCTTCCAACAGCAGCAAAGCCTGTTTATTGCGGTAGGGGATCGTTCCATAATCAATCGCTAAGTCGTAATCTTGCTGGGCATGATCAACCAACGCACCTTCCGCGTAGGTTTGCACCTGAATGTCTGGGTATAAACGATGAAAATCTTCTAACCGCGGAACCAACCACTTAAACGCAAACGAAGGTGTGAGCTTCAATCTCACTTCAGAATGCGATTTAGACTTCAATTGTAAGGAACCTAACGCTGTATCGATATCTTCAAAACTCGATGAAGCCACACGATGCAGTAATTGTCCCGCTTCCGTCAGCCTAACCCCCCGAGAATGCCTATCCACCAGCTTCATACCAATGTTGTCTTCAAGCTGCAACAACTGCTGACTGATCGCCCCGGTGGTCAAGCACTTAGCTTTCGCCGCCGCCGTTAAGCTACCAACTTTCCCCACTTCAACGAAAGTCAAAAGCGCCGATGCCATATTACTTTTCAGATGCTTCATCCCTAGCCTTTAGAAAAACTAAACACAGTTATTAATTCTTATCGATTGTTAGCATTTTGTAAATCAAAGAGACTAGTCTCAGTCAAAAATTGAGGTGTGCTATGAAAGTGATCGTACTAGGTGGAGGCGTGATTGGGTTAACCAGCGCTTGGTATTTAAATCAACGCGGCCATGACGTAACGGTTATCGATAGGCAATCGCAATGTGGTAAAGAAACCAGCTTTGCCAATGCAGGACAAATATCTTATGGCTATTCATCGCCTTGGGCGGCACCAGGTATTCCATTAAAAGCTATTCAATGGTTAATGCAGGAGCATGCGCCACTCAAAGTAAAACCAAGTTTGTCACCCGAAATGATCGCTTGGGCCAGCAAAATGCTCGCCAATTGCAGCCACCAGAATTACAAGATAAACAAAGCTCGCATGCTTAGACTGGCTAACTATAGCCAAACTTGCCTCACTCAGTTGAGAAATGAAACCGATATTCAATATCAAGGTCGCCAGCTTGGAACACTACAAGTATTTAGAAATGCTAAACAGCTGGAATCCATAAAAAAAGACATCGCGCTACTTCAACAAAGTAATACCGACTATTCGCTGCTCGACGTCGGCGGTTGTATCAGTAGAGAACCCGCTCTGGAACGGGTGAAAGACAAACTCGTTGGCGGCCTACATTTGCCCAATGATGAGACAGGCGACTGCTACCTATTTTGCCAACAACTGACGGAGCTTGCGAAAGCTGCGGGCGTCAAATTTATGTTCGCTACCGACGTTCAAGCTCTGGAATTGAGCCATGGGAAAATTCAATCTGTCAAAACCAGTACTGGGCAGCTAACAGCGGATCATTACGTAGTTGCATGCGGCAGCTATTCAACAAAGTTATTAGCGCCACTGGGTATTCACTTGCCTACGTATCCAGTCAAAGGCTATTCACTGACGTTACCAATCAGTAACCAAGAGCTTGCTCCACGCTCCACCGTAATGGACGAAACCTACAAAGTGGCCATTACACGCTTTGATGATCGCTTGCGGATTGCGGGCACTGCCGAATTAGCGGGCTTTAATTTAGCCATTCCAGAAAAGAGAACCGCGACTATCGATTTAGTCGTCAACGACTTGTTCCCGGAAGTGGGTGACTTTTCGCAAGCGGATTACTGGACCGGGTTAAGGCCAATGACACCAGACGGTACGCCAATCATTGGAAAAACCGCCATCAAGAACCTATTTACAAATACGGGTCACGGAACCTTAGGTTGGACCATGGCTTGCGGATCAGGAAAGTTACTGGCGGATATCGTTAGTACAGTCCCACCAGAAGTCGAACATGAAGATTTAGGTATTCAACGCTATGCCCGTTAAGTACCACTATAGGATAAGACGCTATTTTATACTGGCAAGGCAAAATTAAATACATTGCATATACATGCAAGTTAACCGAACTAAATGCTGCCAGAACATATATCACATGAATATATACAGGGATAAGATCTTTTTAGCTTAGTAGATACTAGTCATTAACATTACGTTAGCATTTCGTGCTCACCATCACGCATTAGGCTAAAAGCAGATAAATAAATTAACAATTCAATTACAAAAAGATTAATATATCGAACGAAAAACAATCATAACAGTCAATAACAGGGAAAATACTCATGCAGTCATTCGTTGATTTTTTGAATGGAATAATCTGGAGTCCAGTGCTGATTTACTTGTGTCTAGGCGCAGGTTTGTTCTACTCCATAATGACCCGATTTGTTCAAATCCGTCACTTCTTTGAAATGTGGCGCTTGCTTCTATCTGGTAAAAGTTCAACTAAAGGTATCTCATCTTTCCAAGCGTTAGCCGTTTCGCTTTCGGGTCGTGTAGGTACTGGTAACATTGCTGGTGTTGCTGCCGCAATCGGTTTTGGTGGCCCAGGTGCCGTATTCTGGATGTGGGTAGTAGCCTTCTTTGGTGCTGCAACCGCATACGCAGAATCTACACTTGCACAAATCTATAAAGAAGAAGACGAAGGTCAATTCCGTGGCGGCCCGGCTTACTACATTGAAAAAGCAATGGGTCAAAAATGGTATGCATGGATCTTTGCAATCGCAACCATTTTCGCATGTGGTATTTTACTTCCTGGCGTGCAATCAAACAGCATCGGTAACGCAGTAGAAGCGGCATTCGGTTCTGGCGCAATGATTGAAACAGCTATCGGTACATTCAGTTTTGCTAAAATTTTCACTGGTACTGTTATCGCAATCATTCTAGGTTTCATCATCTTTGGTGGTGTTAAACGTATTGCAAACTTCACACAAGTCGTTGTTCCTTTCATGGCACTGGCTTACATCATTGTTGCTTTCATCATCATCTTGCTAAACATCAGCCAAGTGCCTGTTGTTTTCTCTATGATTATTGGTGACGCATTCACACCTATGGCTGGCTTTGGTGCTGCTATCGGTTGGGGTGTTAAACGTGGTGTTTACTCAAACGAAGCGGGTCAAGGTACTGGTCCTCACGCTGCAGCTGCGGCAAGTGTTGATCACCCAGCTCAACAAGGTTTGGTACAGTCATTCTCTATCTACATCGATACACTTCTAGTATGTTCTGCGACTGCATTCATGATCATCATCACTGGTGCTTACAACGTGCATGGCGGTTCTGAAGGTGTATTCCTTGTTCAAAACCTAGCGGCAAACATTGGTGCAAATGGCCCAGTGTTCACGCAAATGGCAATTGAAAGTGCAATGCCTGGCATCGGTAAACCGTTCATCGCATTCGCGCTATTCTTCTTCGCATTCACAACGATTCTTGCTTACTACTACATCGCAGAAACAAACATTGCTTACCTGCGTCGTACTATCAAGATCCCTGGCATGATGTTCGCTCTAAAAGCTGTACTTATCACTGCTGTATTCTACGGCACGGTAAAAACTGCGAACCTTGCATGGGCAATGGGTGATGTTGGTGTTGGTCTAATGGCATGGTTGAACATTGTTGGTATCATCATCATCTTCTTCATGGCTAAGCCTGCAATCAAAGCTCTGCATGATTACGAAGAACAACAACGCGCTGGTGTAACTGAATACACATTTAACCCTGTAAAACTAGGCATCACTGGTGCTACTTACTGGGAAGAAAAATACAAGCGTAAAACAGGCAAATCTCCTGAAGAGGAAGTAAGCCAAGCGAAACCTGTTGAGCAGCCATCTGCTTAACAAGTCTGAAAATAAAAAAGGGTTAGCCTAATAGGCTAACCCTTTTTTTATGTTCCCAAAAAAATACCTTACTGACTAGATAAGGTGAGCAGTGACTTATGCTGCGATTTCTTGAGTCATCGCTTGCTCTGCTGGTTTTTTCTCACCAATAGGCAAAACAGTACGACCGTATTCATTATTGATCACTTGTGCCATTGCGAAGTAAATCGCTGACGCACCACAGAAGATACCTTCAAAGCCTGCGATCATGCCAATAAACTCACTACCAGTGAAATCACGAGCGGCTAGCAAGAAGAACAGAATAGTCAGAGAGCCAAATACAACTTGCTTCGCTACTGGGTAGCACAGGGAACCAATGAACATGAAGCCTGTGAATACACCCCATAGTAATAGGTACCAACCCATGAAACTTGCAGGGCTTGCTGGTAAGCCCATGTATGGCATAACAATTAAACCAACCAAAGTTAGCCAAAATAAACCGTAAGAAGTAAAAGCTGTAGTACCGAAAGTATCGCCACGTTTAAAGCACATCATGCCCACTAATACTTGGCTCAAACCACCGTAAAAGATACCCATGGCTAGAATCATTGAATCGATTGGAAAGAAACCAGCGTTATGGATATTTAGAAGAATGGTAGTCATACCGAAGCCCATTAGGCCAAGCGGCGCAGGGTTCGCGAGTTTAGTCGACATTGCGTGTGTACCTTACTAAGTGTTTAGGTTATTAAAAATAACTGATAAAAATTGTAAGAAAATTTTAATCTATAAGGCACTGTAAAAGGAAAGCAAGAAATCGAAAACTAAGGTTGTACAAATGATCACATATAAAAAAGAGGCCGTGTTTGGCCTCTTTTTTATTGATTCAGAGAATGGGAACGCTACAGACTGGCGCTACTCTGTTGATATTCACCAGCCTTAGCTTTATCCCAGCTAGATAGAGCGATGATTGTCACCGCCTGAATAAATAGCGCAAACAAGACGACCAATGCACTTGCGGTAATTCCAGCAATCACAAAACAAACCAACGCTATGGCACCATTCATCAAAGCATACGGTAGTTGAGTCTTAAAGTGCTCATACTGGTCACACCCTGCACCAGTTGAAGAAAGAATCGTAGTTTCTGAAATCGGTGAACAGTGATCTCCAAACAAACCTCCAGATAAAACTGCGCCAATCGCCACAAGCAATGGAGCATCAATCGCAACGGCCGTCGGAATCACAAGTGGCATCATGATCGCGAAAGTCCCCCACGATGACCCCGTCGCAAATGAAATAATCGCTGATAGCAGGAACGCTACCGCAGGTACTAACCAGTAAGGGAAGCCACTTTGCGCTTGCTCTGCAATGTATGCGGCCGCACCAAGCTCTTTACCTACCGTACTCAAGGCCCATGCTAGTACTAAGATGATCGCAACTGGCATCATATTTCCCATACCCTTTAGGTATACAGAAATGCCATCAGACAATTTCCTTACGCCATAAAAAGCCATTAATGACACTAAAGTAATAGCCGCAAAGAAATAAGCCGAAGACAACGCAGCTCTAAATGAAGAGCCCGCCACTTTTTGGAACGGGAACCCTTGTGGAACCAACATAGTGCATAGTACGACTACCATGACTAATAACGGTGCCCAAACAAAAGAGGACTTTGCATTTTTATGCGAAAAAGGTTTTAGTGAATCGCTAACCGCACCAGAAATCACACCCGCTTTAGCATCGCGCTCCGCTTTTGCCATCGGCCCAAAATCTAAGTTTTTCAGCGACACTAAAGGGACGATAAAAATCGCTAGGAACGCATACAGCTGAAATGGAATCGCGCCGATAAATGCATCCCAGTCTGACATTTCAACTCTGAGAGCAGTAAATTCCTTTTGAATTAATCCCATGATGTACACCCCCCAGCCAATGAACGGGATCAGGATGGCAACAGGTGAAGATGTCGAGTCGATAATAAAGGCCAGTTTTTGTCTGGATATTTTCAACTTATCAAACAAAGGACGAAAAACAGGGCCGACAATTAATGGCGTACCAAGGTCGGAAAAGAAAATAATAATCCCACCAAACCAAGACGATAATTGAGCTTGGCATTTGTTTTTCACCCATAGTGTTACCTTCTGAGCAAAAGCGACACCGCCTCCAGACTTCTCCATCAAAGCAACAAAACTGCCGATAAAGATCAACAGCATAAGCACACCTGCGTTGTAGCTATCGGTCAGCTGCGGAACTAAGTAGCTTTTTACCATGGTACCAAACGTATCAAGTGGGTTTAGCTCACCAAATAGGCCGGTTAACATCGCGACCCCACTTAAGACCCCGGCAAACAATCCAATGACAACATTTCGAGTCGTCAGCGATAGCGCTAATGTAATCACGATGGGTATTAAAGAGGTAATATCGGTCTGTTCCATAGGTACACCACAATCCTAAAATAAAAAATATAAGTAATAACTTTTTGTGAATATATATTCACCCAACAACGATGTACAGAACTTTATTCTCTATATAAAGAAAATTTACCGCAAGATTGCTTTTTCGTTCCAAAGAACACTTTGATTTCATACCGATCACTATGAAATATGCTAAACCTATTAGATAAGCAGTAAACTTTAAGCCGAGATTGCATATGGATTTATTTGCCGATCATAGAGAAGCCTCTCAATCACCAATTCCACCAGCGCAAACATCACAAGATCTTGCGCCTTGGAAAGTGCTGCTGATCGATGATGACGAACAGATGCATCAAGTGACCAAATTAGTGCTGTCGAACTTTAAGTTTCAAGGAAAGAAGCTCGAACTGATTTCCGCGTATTCTGGTATCGAAGCAAAAGAAGTATTGGCTCAACATGATGATATTGCCTTAGCGTTAGTTGATGTAGTCATGGAGCATGAACACGCAGGGCTCGAAGTCGTAAAATACATCCGCGAGGAATTAAAGAACTCAAAGATACGACTGGTGCTGAGGACCGGACAAGCGGGGCAAGCACCGGAAGACTTTGTTATTCAAGAATATGAAATCGACGACTATAAAGAAAAAACCGAACTCACCACCCAAAAATTAAAAACCTTACTCTACTCCATGCTCCGCGCCTACCGTGACCTCACCACGATAGAAGTGCAGAAAGAAGGACTGAGTAAAGTCATTAAAGCGTCCGCTAACGTTCAAAATACAACGACGTTAAAAGACTATGCATCATCGGTACTCAATCAACTCACCTCGCTCATTCAGCTGGATGCTTCCGCGTTCTATTGCTTGGTTAAACCGAGGCCTGATGGTGAGATTTCAAGAGCACTGACCTTAGCCGCCACTGGTGATTATGTCGATGCTTATTCCGAGTGCCTGTTCGATGTCCTTCCTCAAGAAGTCTCAGATCGCTGTCAGTACGCTCTCAGCCAACAAAAGAGCCAAAGCTATGAAGATGCCTATGTCTTCCACATGACAGACGATTCTGGCGTTGACAGCCTGCTGTATATCAATATTTTGAGTAAATTGAGTGAACTCGATAAACAATTGCTCGAAATCTATATGCACAATATTGGCCTTACGTTTGAAAACCTCAACCTATTAGTCGATTTGCGCGAGACCTCAAAAGAGTTGGTTTATAACTTAGCCAACGCGGTAGAAGCTCGGAGTAAAGAAACGGGCGCGCACGTTCAGCGGGTATCTTTATTCAGTGAGAAGTTGGCACAGCTCTACGGCCTTCCAAATCACGAAGTTCAAATGATCAAACACGCTTCACCTTTACATGATGTCGGTAAAGTAGCGATCCCAGACAGCATTTTGCATAAACCAGCCAAGTTAGATGCTGATGAATGGGCGATCATGCAAAAGCATGTTGAATATGGTGTCGATATTCTCAGCCAATCAAAACGTAAGCTGATCTTGGTCGCGAAAGACATAGCGCAGTATCATCATGAAAAGTGGGATGGCTCTGGCTACCCAGCACAGCTCAGTGAAATGGACATTCCGATCTCCGGCCGAATCACAGCCTTAGCCGACGTGTTCGACGCCTTGGGCTCTAAACGCAGTTACAAACAACCTTGGTCTGATGAAGATATTCGTAATGAAATCATCAATCAAAAAGGTAAACACTTTGAACCTAAGCTCGTTGATCTCTTAGTCGAGCATTGGGATGAGTTCTTACAAATTCGTGCCGACCATCCAGATTAACCCCCGCTCATTGTTAATAGCGAACGCTGTTCATTGCGAGCATCATTCATTACGCGCGCTTTAATCTAAAAGCCCCGCTCTTTTCAAAGCGGGGCTTTTGCTACCTATTGATTTAATTGTCTTCCTGTCGCTACTCACTCAGTTCCTGTGGCAATTTTTGAGGAATGGTGAAAGTGAAGGTTACGCCTTCGCCTAACTCCGACTCAAAGCTCAACTGACCAGCCAGCTTTTGGTGTATCAAATTAAAAACCAAATTAAGCCCTAATCCTGAACCACCGTGACCACGCTTACTGGTGAAAAATGGTTCAAAAATCTTTTGATGGAGCGCCTTATCGACACCACAACCATTGTCTCGGTACACAAAAACAATATCCTCTCCTTCCGCTTTAAAGCTTAGCGAAATCTCCGCTTGTGATTGCTCACTAAACGCATGATTCACACTGTTCAAAATAAGGTTAGAGACCACTTGAGTCAGCACTCCAGGCAAACTATTCATGGTAATTCCCGCATCACCATGCAAAATCGGTGTTACGGGCACTTTACGCGTTTCAGGGTGAATACTGGCAATCAATGCATCTAAGGTTTGGCTCACATTAAATTGGCTGCGGCTCTCTGACACTTGGTCGACAGCGGTTTGCTTGAAATCGCGTATCAGCTTCGCGCCACGGTTAAGGTTATCCTCTAACAGCGCACTTGCTTCACTCATCTGCTCCATCAACTGAGCAAATTGCTGGCTGGTAAGCGTTTGAGAGTTAAAGGCAGTATTCAGTTCGTTGCAGGCTTCTTTAATCAAAGAGGATGCAGTAACCGCGATACCTAATGGCGTGTTTACTTCATGAGCCACACCAGCCACCAGCCCACCTAACGCTGCCAGTTTTTCTGATTCTATTAATTGCCCCTGCGCTTCTTCTAAACGCTGCATACTTTGCTCTAAATCACGCGTACGCTCAGTCACTTTCTTCTCTAGGTTCTGGTTGAGATCTTCCAAACCAAACTGCGCTTGTTTCAGAGCCGTTACGTCAATGGAACTACCACGAAACCCTTGGAATTTATCCCCATCAAAAACACTCATCCCTTGGAAGAACATATAATTCCGCTGTCCGTCCGTTTCGATATTAACTTCACACATCGAGAAGTCTTCCTGTTTACTGAACTTAGACAGTAAATCATAAGAATTCCCTAGCCCCTCAATGTCTTTGATGAACGGGTGTTGATGAATATCAATGTTCAATGTCTTTTCCATCGCTTCAGACACAAAGACTAAACGCCCAATCTCATCGGTTTCCCATAACCAATCTGAAGACACGTTAGCAAAATCGACGAAACGTTCTTGCTCAAAACGAATGTTGTTGTAAAGCAAACGAATGTTCGAAGTGATCTTATTCGTTTCATCGGCTAACCAATTGAGTTCATCGTCCCTTTCCATCACCCATGGGTGATAAGGCAACTCTAAAGGTTGGCTCGGATGACGAGGATTAAATTTACGCAAGTACGTCGCCACCGAGAAAATTCGCCGATTCACACTCTTGTGGAAGACCATCAAAATCAAGTAACACACTATTGTTGTCTTGATGGCGTTAATGGCTAACGTGATTAAGAATTGGCGCAGTAAATAGCTATAAATTTCTTCACCATTAGACTCCATATACAAAGAACCAAGCACTTCCATTTCGTCATCTATTTGAGAATGGTACTGCAGAGCGAACTCCGCATTAATAGGATAATTATCGACTTTCTCACCAGCTGAAAAGGTGTAGCTCCCAGAGCGAATTTCCAAATAGTTCACCTTAGGCAAATTGACCAAGCCTTCGAGTTTTTGCTGCAACAGCACTAAGTCGTAGCTCCATAAAGACGCAGCCAGCAACTCAGCATGAACAGATTCAATCTCCTGCTGCCTTTGCTCTACGCTGTCAAATTCTCGATTGTAGTCCCAGTACAGTTGGAAGGTTGTGCCGAGCAAAGTCACCATGCCACTTAGCATCACCATGATCAAAATGATTCTACGGCCAATGCGGCTATAGATAGGATTGCTATCGCTGTCTTCAAACTTTTTTGTCCGACTCATTTCATTCTGCTCCTCGTGCCAACTGATGGCATACTTTTCAGTATAGAAGCGAATAGCTTAGCTACACTTAAAGCATGGTTTCTCTAATGAAATAAATTGCTATGAAAACCTATTTTTTGTTGGCTTTGATACTCATCTGTACCCCGTCTTTTGCAAACAAAGTCTTAATCATTGAAAGCTATCACTCGGAGTATCCGTGGGACAAAGACTATGTCACCGGGATAAAAGAAACCTTAGCGCCCTCGTACCAAGTTGACACTTTCCAGATGAATACTAAACGCCTTCCAGAGAAAGAATTTGCTGCCATGGCTGAGAAAGCCTACCTGAAATACTTAAAGATAAAGCCTGACGTGGTTGTTCTCGGCGATGACAACGCGCTGAAATACATGCTACCTAAACTATACAACGAACCGATCAGCATTGTGTTTTTGGGGATTAATTCCAACCCAAGAAAACTCCTGTCGCGAAATCAAGGTAAGGCCAAAATTACTGGAGTTTTAGAACAGCCTCTATTGATCAAAAGCATCAACGAAATCGGGCAACTCTTGCCGGAAAAAAACGCCAAATTACTTGTACTGTTCGATTCTGGCATCACCTCTAAAATCGCGAAGAAATTCATCTCTAAACAATACCAAGCGGTAAGAAGAACGCTGTCTATTCAAGTGGATATCGAAAATGTAGAAAGCCTGAGCGACTGGCAGTCCCACGTGAACGACAGCAGTAATAGTGGCTATTCCGCGATCGTGGTTGGGCTGTACCACACGATCGTTGATGAAAATAATCAAAATGTTGATTCTGCGTCGATAATGGCCTGGACCAACCAACATTCTCCTGTCCCATTGTTCGGTTTCTGGGACTTTTCAGTTGGAAAAGGTAAAGCATTGGGAGGCGTAGTGCTCTTTGGTAAAAGTCAGGGGGTTGAAGCCGGAAAAATGGTTAATAAGATCCTCCAAGGGCAAGATACCGACCAGATTCCGATCCACATAGGTAAGCAAGGAAAAGCAATTTATAGCGAGTTTGAAATGGAGCGCTGGGGGCTGCACCCGCCTTCACATTGGCAAGCTTTAGTTGAGGATAAATAACAAATAAGGGAGTGCGTGCTAGCACTCCCTTGGTTAAGTTAGTCTCATCATTCTTTAAATATTACTGACAACTGATTTCATCCCAGAACCAATTCGATTGAACTGGCGACTCCCAAACTCCTGGGCCATTTTTCGCAATAAAACATTTGCCGTTGTACGTCACTTTATCACCGTCGCTCACTTGGCTCACACCAGGTTCCCACGTAGTAAATACCGATGGGTCAACAACGACTGGTGGTTCTGTCACAGGAGGATCAGTAACGACTGGCGGCTCAGGTTCAGTGACCGGTGGTTCGACTGGTGCAGGGTCAGTTACCACTGGCGGCGTAGGCTCACCAGACACTAGCTTCCAAGGACCGCCGTTAGCCGGGTCATCACCTTGAGTCCACCACTTCGCTTCATAAGTAGCACCATTAGATGTAACTTGGTCGCCAGTGTTATAAACCTTATTTACATCCCAACCATTACCACCAGGATTCGTACCCGGGTCTACTGGATCCAGTTTATCGACAACCTTAACTTCTGGCCAACTTGCGTGCGAACCATAGAAGTTCGTTACACATTTCTCGTAATCACCAGGTACTAGTGCCGAATACGCAGTTTGGAACCCAACCAGTTCACATTCGAATGAGTAACCTTCAGGGCGGTCTGCATAATACTTCCAGTTACCATCCCAGTTGGTGTAAAGCACATCAGTTGCGCCGTTAAGGTTTAGACTGCCGTAAGGCGTTTGCTGCCAACAGGTATTCTTCTCGTCCGCTTCTACTGGGATCTGATAATGAGCAGCTAGCCCTTCCCAATAACGAATGCGGTTAACAGGCTGACCTTTCGTCTTGTTCTGTTCACCACACTCAATACCGCCATTAATTACATTAATCGTGGTACCGAACCCGTAACCAATACCGGCATCAATTTCACGTTGTGATGGGCTCCATGTACGGTCAATAACATGTAGCATTGCCGGTTTAGGTGCCTGTGGAGTCAAGAAGAACCAAATTGCCGAAGCCAAGTTCAGCCAAGAATCGGCCACTAAACCAGGATTGTTCAATAGTACTGTAGCATCGCCATCAAACATTACCTCAGAGAAAGCACCATAGTTAAAGTGGTAAGAAAGCTGTTTAGCACCACGACCGAAGTAACCTTGCCCCGCAGCACATGGCCAGCGTGCATTTTGCCAATCGTTCTGACCACAGCCAGTAGTGTAACCTTCTTGCCCTTCTGACCACCCCATTTCACGAACATGCACCAATGCTTGCTGCCACTCTTCTAAAGCCAGCGGATTATCGGAAGTATTATCTATCGCAATATGACCGCCCGTTTCTTGCGAGAAATGAGCGAAAGCCGTGATGATGGATTTCTTACAGATGGCATCAGAATCACGTCCATCGGTATATTCGCCACAGAACGCAGGGAACTTACCAATCGCGCGTAGGAAACGCGTGTAGGTGTATTCTGGTGCCGCCATTTGCGTTAGGAAGTCCCATTCAGACTGAGGAAACACACGCTCGACACGTTTTACGTTGTCTGGGTTTGAAGCTGATCCAGGAACAATCGCTTCTACGATAGTATTGGAACGAGTCTGCAAAGCTTGAGACCAAATCGCATACATAGGATCGGACGTCTTCGCTTGTTCTGCTGCTTGTAAATCGGCTCTTGAAACAAGATAACCAGTTGGGTTTTGAGGATCAGGCTGGATATTCATTGCTGCATTAGCGCTCAAGGAAACTAAACCGCTGGTCGCGATTGCGCATCCTAGTGCTGCAGTTAAATATTTAGTTTTAAACATATAGGGTTCTCTTATTTATCCATAATAAGTCCATAAGAGAGTAGATAGGTCTGAATAATGAAGACAGAGCAACAGATACTAATTATAAATAAATGCGACTGACTTGGTTTAATTTATAAATTCTATTTCATTGTTATACAAAAGAAACAAACACTTGATCCAAATAACAAAAAAGCCCCAAACAGAGTTTGAGGCTTTCAATCTATGAGTATGTTATTAGCACATATTCATATGATCAGCGGTTATTATTCCCACTCGATAGTTGCTGGTGGCTTACCAGAAATATCGTAAACAACACGTGAAATACCATCTACTTCATTAATGATACGGTTAGATACCTTACCTAGGAAGTCGTATGGTAGGTGTGCCCAGTGAGCAGTCATGAAGTCGATCGTTTCTACTGCACGTAGAGATACAACCCAATCGTACTTACGGCCATCGCCCATTACGCCAACTGAACGTACTGGTAGGAATACCGTGAATGCTTGAGATACTTTGTGGTAAAGGTCTGCAGCGTGAAGCTCTTCAATGAAGATAGCATCTGCGCGACGTAGCAAGTCACAGTACTCTTTCTTGATTTCACCAAGAACACGAACACCTAGACCTGGACCCGGGAATGGGTGGCGGTAAAGCATGTTGTATGGAAGACCTAGCTCTAGACCGATCTTACGTACTTCATCTTTAAACAGCTCACGTAGAGGCTCAACAAGGCCCATTTCCATATCATCAGGAAGACCACCAACGTTATGGTGAGATTTGATTACGTGCGCTTTACCAGTCTTAGATGCAGCAGACTCGATTACGTCTGGGTAGATAGTACCTTGAGCAAGCCACTTAGCATTTGTCAGTTTCTTAGACTCTTCATCGAAGATATCTACGAATACGTGACCGATGATCTTACGCTTAGCTTCTGGTTCAGCTTCGCCTTTAAGCGCTTCTAGGAAACGATCTTCAGCGTCTACTTTGATGATGTTTAGACCAAACTTGTTGCCGAACATATCCATAACTTGCTCAGCTTCGTTCAGACGAAGTAGGCCGTTATCAACAAATACACATGTTAGTTTGTCACCGATAGCGCGGTGAGCAAGCATTGCAACTACTGATGAATCAACACCACCAGAAAGACCAAGGATAACTTCGTCGTCACCTACTTGCTCTTTAATACGTGCAACTGCATCTTCAATGATTGAAGCTGAAGTCCACAGACCTTCACAACCACAAACGTTAAGAACGAAGTTCTCAAGCATTTTCAGGCCGTTCTTCGTGTGTGTTACTTCTGGGTGGAATTGAACACCGAAGTATTTCTTCTCTTCGTTTGCCATTGCTGCGTATGGGCAAGTGTCTGTTTCAGCGATCTTTGTGAAATCAGATGGGATCTCAACCACTTTGTCACCGTGGCTCATCCAAACATCTTGAGTTGACTCAAGGTCAGCGAACAGTGCTGATTCACCAGTCACTTGTACCGCTGCGTAGCCGAACTCACGCTCAGTAGACGTTGCTACTTTACCGCCAAGTTGCTCAGCCATAGTTTGCATGCCGTAGCAGATACCAAATACAGGTACACCTGAATCAAACACGTACTGAGGTGCGCGTGGAGAGTTCTCTTCCGTTACACTTTCAGGGCCACCAGATAGGATGATACCGTCTGGATTGAATTCACGAATATCCGCTTCGTCTACGTCCCAGCTCCAAAGTTCACAGTAAACACCGATCTCACGAATACGACGAGCAACTAGCTGTGTGTATTGAGAACCGAAGTCTAGAATTAGAATACGTTGGTCATGAATATTTTTAGTCATTTTAAGCAGTCTTATTGGCTATGTGATCAAACGGAGGCGAGTTTACTCACCTCTGATTAACTCTTCAAGAAATAAAGCAAACGTTTTCGTTGGTTATCTGTAAGTCGATGTTTTGTGAGAATCACTCTCTAAACAAAACAGGCTTTAGATAAAATAATGTGCCGACTTAATCAGCACATTATTCAAACGTTTGGACGTATTATTAACCTAAACGGTAGTTAGGTGCTTCTTTAGTGATTTGAACATCGTGTACGTGAGATTCTTTCATGCCCGCACCAGAGATACGAACAAACTCAGCTTTAGTACGCATGTCTTCAATCGTCGCAGAACCTGTTAGGCCCATGCTTGAGCGTAGACCACCCATTTGTTGGTGAACGATCTCTTTTAGGCGACCTTTGTATGCGATACGACCTTCAATACCTTCTGGAACAAGCTTGTCTGCAGCGTTGTCAGATTGGAAGTAACGGTCAGAAGAACCTTGAGACATCGCGCCAAGAGAACCCATACCACGGTAAGACTTGTAAGAACGACCGTTGTAAAGGATAACCTCACCTGGTGCTTCTTCAGTACCCGCGAACATTGAACCAACCATCACACAAGATGCGCCAGCAACGATAGCTTTACAGATATCACCAGAGAAACGGATACCGCCATCTGCGATTACTGGAATACCGTATTCGTTTGCAACTTCCGCTGCGTCTGCAATTGCTGTTACTTGAGGAACACCAACACCAGTAACGATACGAGTTGTACAGATAGAACCAGGGCCGATACCAACTTTAACTGCACTTACACCCGCTTCGATAAGAGCACGAGCGCCAGCGCCAGTTGCTACGTTACCACCGATGATTTGTAGATCTGGGTATGCAGCGCGAGTTTCACGGATACGGTTAAGTACGCCTTCAGAGTGACCGTGTGAAGAGTCGATAAGTAGAACGTCTACGCCAGCTTCAACAAGAGCAGCAACACGCTCTTCGTTACCAGCACCAGCACCAACAGCTGCACCTACACGTAGGCTGCCGCGCTCATCTTTACAAGCGTTTGGTTTACGTTCTGCTTTGTGGAAGTCTTTTGCAGTGATCATTCCAGTTAGTTGGAAGTCATCATTTACAACAAGTACTTTTTCAACACGTGCTTCGTGCATTTTCTCTTGAACTTCTTCGCGAGTTGCACCTTCTTTAACAGAAGCTAGACGCGATTTAGGCGTCATTACTACGTCAACTTTCTTAGAAAGGTCTGTTACAAAGCGAACGTCACGGCCAGTAATGATACCAACCAGTTCGTTTGTTTCAGTCACTACAGGGAAGCCAGCAAAACCGTGCTTCTCAGTCAGGGCAACAACGTCAGCAATCGTTGCGTCAGGGCTTACAGTTACAGGGTGAGAAACCACGCCTGCTTCGTAAATTTTAACCTGGCGAACCATTTCAGCTTGTTGCTCGATAGACATGTTCTTGTGGATAAAGCCAATGCCACCTTCTTGCGCGAGTGCGATAGCCAGACGAGCTTCCGTCACGGTATCCATCGACGCAGAAATCATAGGGATGTTCAGTGAAATGTTTTTAGTCAACTGAGTGCGAAGATCAGCTGTGTTTGGGAGAACAGTGGAGTGAGCTGGCACGAGTAGTACGTCATCGAATGTCAGCGCTTCTTTGGCAATTCTTAGCATTTGCAATATCTCACAATTGAGGAGTAGAAAGAAAAATCCGACTTCATCGTTTCGCATAATGAAGTGCTTTGGATTAGATATTGCGGAGGGATTATACGCACGGGGAAATCGCTTGGCTACACATTTTTGTATTTTTAATTTGCATTTACCCCCTTGATATGTATTATATTGCCGCTATCTTCCATACTCACGCCCTGTGAGATTCCAAGAAAGACCTTCCTTCAAGGAAAGATAGTGCTTCTATGACTAATCCAAATATCTTTACTGTTTCTCGCCTCAACTCAGAGGTTCGTCTCCTATTAGAAAACGAAATGGGAATAGTCTGGCTCGTTGGTGAAATCTCAAACTTCTCTGCACCTGTCTCTGGTCACTGGTACCTCACCCTTAAAGATTCTCGCGCTCAAGTTAAGTGTGCCATGTTTCGTGGTAACAACCGCCGAGTCACCTTTAAGCCTCAAAACGGTAATCAAGTATTAGTTAAAGCTCGCCTATCTCTCTATGAACCACGTGGTGACTATCAACTGATCATCGAAAGCATGCAGCCAGAAGGTGACGGTAAGCTTCAGCAAGAGTTTGAAAAGCTAAAGATGAACCTTGCTGCTGAAGGTCTATTTGCTCAATCGACTAAACAAGCTCTTCCTGAACACCCAAAACGTGTTGGTGTTGTCACCTCTAAAACTGGCGCTGCACTGTTTGATATTCTTGATGTGCTGAAAAGGCGTGACCCTTCATTGCCTGTTGTGGTTTACCCAACCATGGTTCAAGGCGAAGAAGCGGCGATTCAGATTGCTCAGGCGATTGGACGTGCCAATGAGCGCAATGAGTGTGATGTGTTAATCGTGGGCCGTGGTGGCGGTTCATTAGAAGACCTATGGTGCTTCAACAACGAGATCGTTGCTCGCACTATTGCTGCAAGCCAGATCCCGATCATCAGCGCCGTCGGCCACGAAGTGGATGTCACTATCGCCGATTTCGTTGCCGATATGCGTGCCCCTACTCCATCAGCAGCCGCTGAATTGGTTAGCCGTGACAACAGTCATAAAGAGCAAGCTTTCGCCTCTAAACGTGCTCGCTTAGTGAGTGCGATTCGCCATGTTTTAATTAAGCAAGCGCAATCGACTCAAGCATTGAAACACCGCTTAGAAAGACAGCATCCTAGCTACCAACTGCAAAAGCAGAGTCAGCAGCTGGATGATCTAGACATGCGTCTGCGTCGCGGTATGGCTCAATACCTAAAGCAGCATGCACAGCGTGTCGAACGTAAGCAGCATCAACTTCAGTTGAACTCGCCAGTTAAGCGTTTGGGTGAACAAAAATTGCATCTGCAGCGTTCAGAGCAAAAGCTATTAGATGCGATGGATAAAACACTCCTTACCACTCGCCACCAGCTTGCGATGGCTGCCGAGAAATTAGAGACCGTTAGTCCACTGGCAACCCTAAAACGTGGTTACAGCATTACTCATTCAGCATCGAGCAAGACTGTATCATCAATTAACGATGTCGAAGTCGGTGAAGTGATCACCACTCAAGTTGAAGATGGCGTGATTGAGTCGCAAGTGACGGCAAGAGTAACTAAGAGCTAGTTTAGAACTAATTCGAACGTTAAACACTAGAAAGCCCTATCGATAATCGACAGGGCTTTTTTGTATCTAATAAGAAAACTCAGTAAAAAGTTAGTCCGCAGCTTGGAACTCGAACTTTACTCGCGACTTAGACTTAAGCTCGTTGCACTCACCATTACAAAAATAGCTCGCAGAACCACACGCCTGTAGTTTCTCCAATTCAGCATCACAGTCAGGACAAAATGCCTGTTTTCGATAATGTTGGTCGCAGGAAATGCAAAAATACTTTCCATCCCATGATAGCGTTTGGCTGCATTTAGGACATTGGTTTTCTGTCATATAAGTCCTCCTAGAGCACCATTACACCACTTTAACTTCATTCGGCATTAAGACCTTGATCCTTGCCAAATCTATGCGCAATACTGTCATATAAGTCCTCCTAGAGCACCATTACACCACTTTAACTTCATTCGGCATTAAGACCTTGATCCTTGCCAAATCTATGCGCAATACTTTCAAATTAAGGGCTAACCAGAGCTAACCACTCAAAAAGATCATAAGTTGATCTTTTGCTTTATCTTCTTTGATCAGCGATCTACCCTTAAAAGAATATTTATATCACCACACCCCGAAAGCATAAGTTACATATGCTGCATTTGGATTTTTATCAAAACAAAATGTCGCATAATGGTTACCAAAACAATAAAACAGGATTTTGTAACAATTAGAGTAATTTACGATTTTCCATCTACATGCGTCTGCATTTGAATGTTTTGCGCATCTAATTGAGTCAAACAAACCCTTATTCTACCTAGCTCTGCAGTGGATTTAACGTGTGTACCACCACAAGGAATCGATACGGATCCTGCTTCTCGTATTTCACATTCCCAGTAACGAGAGTCAGTTAGCGACTCACCTTCCAGACGCATATTCACGTCGATTGTATCGTCAAACCACATTTCCAGCTGATGATTCACTTTTCGCTCTATTTCAACTAAATCAGCCAATACATCCGCTACGTTAAGGCCACGCTTTTTCAACGTTTTTCCTAGCCTATAAGTATCGGTACACAAGTCTGGCGTAACGAAGCTGGTTTCTTGCGCGTAACTGTTGAAGTCATAATGCCCTAATGAGTCTTTACGATCTGCATCTTTACGCCAATATTGCTCAGCCAGTACTTTGTTTAGAGCCAAAAATGCGAAATGGCCGGCACTATGCCCTCGGCTCAAACTCTCTTGATAATCTTGGTCAACAACCCACTTGATCGAAGTATCGGCAGTAACCGTTAAATCTGCGGACAAGCAATGCACCACCACGAATACCCACCCTTCAGCATCACGCTTAACAGGGATTGATTCCCCGACATAAAGCTCACCACTTTCCAGCTCAACCGCACCTACTAAACAATCGATAACTGGGTACTGTTGACCACTTACTTCTCCGTGGCCTCTATCGGCCGGGTGATCTGGCCATATATGGCTAACAGGGTGAAATGGCGTATTTTCAGTTACGACATAAGTCACGCCTTCCTGGCGCTTTAGCAGTTGTATATGGCTTTCTGATGACCAAGTCTGGTGACAAAATTGTGTTTTAGTTGCTGATACTTTCATTGCTGCCCGTTGTCTTTATTTTTAATTATCAGTTGGTACAAATTTTACTTAAAAAAATACCCAAGTCGAAGCTTGGGTATTTTCAAATGTTGTTAAAGGTTACTTACGACCTTTCATCATACTCATCATGCGCTTACGTTTACGCTCTTGAGAGATAGTCAGTTTGTTAGTCTTACCTTCAAACGGGTTCTCACTGTTTTGGAACTGAATACGGATCGGTGTACCCATAATTTCCAATGAACGACGGTAGTAGTTCATCAAGTAGCGCTTGTATGAATCTGGTAACTCACGTACTTGGTTACCGTGTACAACGACGATAGGTGGATTATAGCCACCAGCGTGCGCATACTTCAGCTTCACGCGTCGGCCGCGAACCATAGGTGGTTGGTGATCGTCTGTTGCCATTTTCATAATTCGAGTCAGAACAGATGTACCAACACGAGTCGTCGCAGATTTATATGCTTCTTCTACCGACTCAAACAAGTGACCAACACCAGTACCGTGAAGGGCAGAAATGAAGTGGATACGTGCAAAGTCCACGAAGCCTAAACGACGATCTAGCTCTTTCTTCACGCGCTCTTTCACATCGTTATCTAATCCATCCCACTTGTTAACCGCAATAACGATTGAACGACCTGCGTTCAATGCAAAGCCAAGTAAGCTTAGGTCTTGATCAGAAATGTTTTCACGAGCATCGATCACTAATAGCACGACGTTAGCATCTTCAACCGCTTTTAACGTTTTAACTACCGAGAACTTCTCAACAGTTTCATTAATGTTTTTGCGACGACGAACACCCGCAGTATCAATCAGTACGTATTCACGCTCGTCACGCTGCATTGGGATATAAATAGAGTCACGAGTCGTACCAGGCATATCGTAAACCACTACACGTTCTTCACCTAAAATTCGGTTAGTCAGTGTTGATTTGCCCACGTTTGGACGACCAATGATTGCCAGCTTAATCGGCTGATCTTGAAGGCGCTTGAATTCTGCTTCCGCTTCTTCTTCTGTGAAATCCAGCTGCTCTGCTTCTTCATCTTCAAACTCAGTTAGGTCGTTGATTTCACCAGACTCAGCTTTTAGGGCTTCTGCAAAAGGGTTCAAAGCCAAATCAATTAGCGCAGTTACACCACGGCCATGAGCAGCAGCAATTTGGTACATATCGTCTACGCCTAAACGCCAGAAATCAGCACTCGCAGCATCAGCGTCAATACCATCAACCTTGTTTACCACAAGCATCGAAGGCTTTTCGATTTTACGTAGGTGCGCGGCGATCGCTTCATCAGAAGGTGTTAAACCTGCACGACCATCTACCATGAACAGGACAACATCAGCTTCATCGATCGCAGCTAATGACTGTTCAGCCATCTTTGTTTCAACACCTTCTTCAGTACCGTCGATACCACCAGTGTCAATCACAATAAATTCGTGTTCACCAAGCTGAGCTTGGCCATATTTACGGTCACGCGTTAAGCCTGGGAAATCCGCAACCAATGCATCACGAGTTCGAGTCAATCGGTTAAACAACGTAGATTTACCTACGTTCGGACGCCCTACTAGAGCAACAACAGGTACCATAACAACCTCTACAATTTCTTTTCTTAATGTAGTTATAGGTAAACACTTGCCAGCAAGCTTAAATTTTTACCTATAACCACATGGATTAATCAATTTATCTCAATAAAACGGCTCCTGGCTGTTACCAACCAGGAGCCGATTGTGAATTATATCACGCTTTATTGGCTAATCGTCAGTTTCTTTACATCGCCATTACGAGTAACGATTAAGTAACCATCAGATAATGCAACTGGACCAACAGCGAAACCGCTATCATTAACAAGCTGCTGAGCAACAAATTCACCCGTAGAACGATCTAACCAGTGTAGATAGCCTTCGGTATCGCCTACTACAACATAACCATCAATAATTGAAGGTGCAGTAAGTAAACGATGCTCAAGCTTGTCAGTGCTCCAAAGTTCTGTACCGCTGCGTGCATCAACAGCGACTAAATGATCTTTGTCTGTCACAACAAATAAACGGCTACCATCACTGGCCATATCTATCGCCGAAGAGTAATTACGCTTCCACGTTGGCTTACCTGAACGTAGATCAATACCAATCAGCTGACCGTTAATACCGATAGTGTAAAGTGTGCCACCCAAAATTACAGGTGAAGCATCGACATCGACTAGGCGATCAATTTCTGTCGCGCCCTTTGGAGTACCAACGGGTTGCTGCCAAATAAGCTGTCCACGTTCAACAATTGCTGCAGCTAGACGACCATTAGCCGTTCCCCAAAATACACCACCAGAAACGGTGACTGGAGCGCTATCGCCACGCAGTGTCAGGCTAGGAACCTCAGTGCTTATTGTCCACTTCTGTTCTCCACTAGTCTGATCAAGCGCAATTAACATTCCGCGGCTAGTGTTGATAATAACTAAGTTGTTGTCCGTTGCCGGTGCCGCAAGCACTTCACCATTTACAACGACACGCCATAGCTCTTCACCAGTTGACTCATCCAGCGCAATCACTTCACCATTTTCGTTACCAACGAAAATTTTTCCGTATGCCGCTGTTAGTCCGCCAGAGAGCCGTGCATACACTTCACGTTCTAAGTCATTACTCCAAAGCTCTTTACCTGTTTCAGGATCAAGCGCTTTTACCATACCGTCACGACTAGCGATGAAGACTTTGTCGTACGCGTATTCCGGAGTCAACTTAGAGAAGTAATGCCCTACCCCATTTCCGATTGAGGTCGACCATTCAGATTTTGGAGTGAATTCACTAGATACGGTTGGCACTGGCGCCATAATGATGGTGTCTTCTTCACTGGCACAACCAGCAAGTACACCAACGGCTGCCGCGCAAACCATCGCTTTTTTAACTAACGATTTATGGAACATGCTCTTCATTTAGAGTTAGCCCTTATTTCGCTAGATCGTCTAGTTTAATTTGTAACGCTTGGCTAGCATCGCTTGCTTGCTGAGCTTCAGTGTAAGCACTGTAAGCTGCGTCTTGATCACCTTGACGAAGCAAAATGTCACCACGTAGCTCGGCTGCGCGACCTTTCCAAGACTCATCTGTAATGGTTGCAAGCTCAGCGAGCGCTGCATCAAATTGAGTTTGTTCTGCTTGAATTCGAGCAACACGGTAGGAAACAAGTGGAGCCAATGCCGCATCCTTGGTATTCGCCTTTGCCCACTGAAGCTGTTCAAGTGCAGCTTCTAGCTCACCGGCTTCAACTTGAACTTTAGCTAATTGCATAGCAGCCAGTACTGAGTACTCAGCCTTGCTATTGCCATCAATAAAGGTTTGCACTGCTGCCTGCGCATCCACGCCTTGAGCCGCTAAACTTTCCATCGCTGAAGTGTATTGTTCAGATGCAGCTTCACGAGCTTCAATCGCTGAATCTTGGTAGTAACGCCAGCCAAATAAGCCACCTAAACCAACCACAGCACCAAAGATCACGGCTTTACCATTCTCTTTCCACCAATCTTTAATGGCTTCAACTTGTTGTTCTTCAGTATCGTAAAGTTCCACTTCCTGTCCTCTTCAATTCTTTGCAAAGCGATAGAACCTTCTACCGCTTTAAATTTCTATTGGCTTATCGTTAGATTAGCGCAGCGACTTTCTCTGCAACTTCCGCTTGAGACACGGTTTCTTGCACACCACCAACCAAATCTTTTAGTACAACGGTGTTGTCAGCGACTTCGTTTTCACCAAGTACTAGTGCTATCACCGCACCTACTTTGTCGGCACGTTTGAATTGCTTCTTGAAGTTGCCGCCACCGAAGTGGTTCATTACACGAACGCCTTTAACGTTATCGCGTAATTGATTCGCCAGCTTCATACCAGCGATCATAGTACCTTCACCAGCAGCAACCATATACACGTCTACGCTGCGACGAACTTCTGTTAGCTCTAACGTTTCCATCATCAGTACTAGACGCTCTAGGCCCATTGCAAAGCCAACTGCCGATGTTGCTTTACCACCAAGTTGCTCAACAAGACCATCATAGCGGCCACCGCCACACACTGTACCTTGTGCTCCAAGGCTGTCAGTGATCCACTCAAATACTGTGCGGTTGTAGTAATCTAAACCACGAACTAAGCGCTCATTAACTTGGTATTCGATGCCAACGGCGTCAAGAAGTTCACACAAACCTGCAAAATGTTGCTGTGACTCTTCACCAAGATATTCAGATAGACGAGGTGCATCACCTAAAATAGCTTGAACGTCTGGGTTCTTAGTATCTAGTACACGAAGCGGGTTAGTGTGCATGCGACGTTTACAATCTTCGTCTAGCACATCAATGTGCTGTTCTAGGAAAGCAACAAGTGCGGTACGGTAGTTTGCGCGATCTTCAGTAGAACCGATTGAGTTCAGCTCTAGACGAACGTGCTTGTCGATGCCTAGCTCACGCCATAGACGCGCAGTCATCATGATAAGTTCTGCGTCAACGTCTGGACCGTCTAGGCCAAACACTTCCACACCACATTGGTGGAATTGACGGTAGCGACCTTTTTGAGGACGTTCGTGACGGAACATTGGTCCCATGTACCATAGGCGCTGCTCATCACGATTGATAAGGCTGTTTTGAATACATGAACGTACACAACCTGCAGTACCTTCCGGACGTAACGTTAGACTATCGCCATTACGATCATCAAAAGTGTACATTTCTTTTGAAACTACATCAGTTTCTTCACCTACTGCACGGCTGAATAGGTTGGTTTCTTCAACGATCGGCATACGAACTTCGTTATAACCGTATGCACTGATAACGTTTTTAACTGCGCCTTCCACTTTTTGCCAAAGTGGAGATTGAGTTGGAAGGCAATCGTTCATGCCTCGAATTGCTTGGATATTTTTTGCCACGATAATAATTCCGTAAGATCTCAGCGACTGACATGCTCTAGATTGTAGAGGTGATCGCTGAGATTCAATTAATCTTCTAAGTTTTGTACATCAATGCGATTCGCTTCATCCAGCACAGAGGCTTTAGCTCGAATCTTAGCTTCAAGTTGGTTTACGAGGTCATCGTTATCAAAACGCTCTTTTTGACGTTTGCCATCTTCGTAAAACGCACTCTTACGGTTACTACCCGCTAGACCTAAGTGGGAAACTTCAGCTTCACCAGGGCCATTCACAACACAGCCAATAATAGAAACATCCATTGGAGTAATGACGTCTTCTAAACGCTCTTCAAGCGCGTTTACGGTGTTAATAACATCGAACTCTTGGCGAGAACAGCTCGGGCAAGCGATGAAGTTGATACCACGCGAGCGAATACGCAAAGATTTCAGGATATCGAAACCAACTTTGATCTCTTCAACAGGATCTGCCGCTAAAGAAATACGTAATGTGTCACCGATACCTTCAGCCAACAGCATACCAAGGCCAACAGAGGACTTAACCGCTCCAGCACGTGCGCCACCTGCTTCTGTAATGCCTAAATGTAAAGGTTGGTCAATCTGCTTAGCTAGCAAACGATATGAACCTACCGCTAGGAATACATCTGAAGCTTTCACGCTGACTTTAAATTGGTCAAAGTTCAAACGATCAAGGATATCAACATGACGCATTGCAGATTCAACTAATGCTTCTGCCGTAGGCTCGGTATATTTAACTTGGATGTCTTTCTCAAGAGAACCACCGTTAACACCAATACGAATTGGGATATTCTTGTCACGAGCACAATCAACGACACTGCGAATTCGGCTTTCATTACCGATATTACCAGGGTTAATTCTCAAACAATCCACACCATACTCAGCCACTTTTAGCGCGATACGGTAATCGAAATGGATATCCGCAACGAGCGGTACCGAAACCTGTTGTTTGATTTGCTTAAACGCTTCTGCTGCATCCATAGTAGGAACAGATACACGCACAATATCAGCACCAACATTTTCGAGTGCTTTAATTTGAGCAACAGTCGCCGCAACGTCTGTTGTTCGTGTGTTGGTCATGGATTGCACAGCGATAGGTGCACCATCACCGATCGGCACATCGCCCACATAAATGCGGGTCGATTTGCGACGAATAATTGGAGATTCGTGTTGCATATTAGCTCTAAGGTAAGGTGATTCTTGCTACTTTGCCTGAAGTATACCCAGAAAGGTCGACAGGTTCACTTGCAAATGTCATTGATACGCCTTCTGGAGCGCCTAACACCACTTTATACGGTGCCGTTCCAGATAATTTTAGGCTTTGACCGGCTTTTTTAATGCCAGTAGATAATGTTTTACCTGTCGCATCTTTTACTTGAATCCAGCAATCAGCAGAAAACTGCATCGCTAGTTCATTCGCGATAGTCGAAGTTTCCACTTCTTCTACGGCAACAGGTTCTTCAACAATTTCTGGTGTGTCTACTGTCACCGTTTCAGTAACGACAGCTGCTACCTCTGGTTGTGGTTCTTCCACAACTTCAACAGGAACTTCTTCAACAGGCTCTATAGATACGATATCGACCGTTTCTTCACTAGGAATAACTGGGGCCACTACTTCTTCGATGATTGAAGTATCAACTTCTGGTTCATTCGCTATCACCTCAGTTTCTGTAGACGATGCGGCCAGTGATTGTGACAGAGTATCTTGCTGCTGATTTTGCCACCACCATAGTGACGATATGCCGACGATAACCGCGAAAATCCCCCATGTGATCCCCATAATGCGGCTATTGTGTTTCTCTGTTTTGGTTTTGCGAGAGAAGCTTTGCATTTCTTGTTCTTGATGTTGAGCATCGCCAGCGTGATCTAATGCATCTAGAACAATCTTCTCATCCAAATTCACCGATTTTGCGTACGAACGTAAGTAACCACGGGTGAAGGTTGCCACTTGCTCAACTTCAAATTGATTGTCTTCGATTTGTTCGATAACAGAGACACGTAACTTCAAGCGATCTGCAATTTGTTTTTGAGTCAGGCCAAGCGATTCACGTTTCTGCTTTAAAATAGTGCCTGCTTCAGGCTGCGTAAATTCTTGAGGTGTTGGGTTATCTTGTTCAGTGTTCATAGGGTTCGAACTTCTTTGTGTTACTGCGCTTACTCGACAATTTCTTTTTGTTTTCTTTATTTTTCGTTCAATCAAAGCGCAATAGGTGTGAAATTACTTTCAATTACTCGTGCCAATAGCGTTTTCTGAAGTGAAGCTAAGATTCGAAGAACCTCAGCACCCAGCGGGTAGCCAACCTGAATAGACAATACGTGCACATTAAGTAATTAACTAAGTCTTAGCTTACAACTAAGGTAGTCTCATCATAAGCCAATGGCTATGCAAGACAAAAACTCTTTCAACAAAATTTACAGTTAGCTCAAGCTTTTGTCCAAAAATTGACGAAATAAGTGGGTATTCGTGAGGGAAGTGTTCAAAAAAGCCCAAAAGCAAACAAGCCAGAAGATTATCTTCCGGCTTGTTAAATGATTCACTTAAACAGTTTTTACTGGGATGGCTTCCCCTGAAGCATTCTGTTTAGTTCGTTTCGTTCTATCGATAACGTCACCGACCAACTGTCCACATGCTGCGTCAATATCGTCACCACGTGTTTTACGTACCGTGACGGTATAGTCATATTGCATAAGCGTTTTTTGGAAACGGTCAATACGAGAGTTACTTGGTTTCTTGTATGGTGAACCTGGGTACGGGTTAAATGGAATTAAGTTAATTTTACAAGGCGTATCTTTCATTAACTCAGCCAGTTCACGCGCATGGTCCATGTCATCATTGACGTGATCCAGCAGAACGTACTCTACCGTTACTTTACCGCGGTTAGCATTTGAAGAAGCAATATAACGACGAACTGATGCAAGGAAATCTTCGATATCCCAGCGATCGTTAATTGGCATGATTTCACTACGAAGCTTGTCATTTGGAGCATGCAGTGAAATCGCAAGCGCTACGTCAATGTTGTCCGTCATTTGGTCAAGACCAGAAACAACACCTGAAGTTGAAACCGTTACACGGCGCTTAGACAAGGCGAAACCTAAATCATCTAACATGATCTCTAATGAAGGCATTAGGTTCTTCATGTTTAGTAAAGGCTCACCCATACCCATCATTACTACGTTAGTAATTGGACGACGGCCTGTTTCTTTCTCTAAACCGATTTCGCGAGATGCACGCCAGATTTGGCCAACAATCTCAGATACTTTTAAGTTACGGTTAAAACCTTGTTGAGCAGTAGAACAGAACTTACATTCTAATGCACAGCCAACTTGAGACGACACACAAAGTGTTGCGCGATCACCATCTGGAATATAAACCGTTTCTACGTCTTGGTCTCCAACACGCATTGCCCATTTGATCGTACCGTCTGATGAGTGCTGTGCTTCAGAAACAACTGGAGCTTTAATTTCACACTTATGCATCAACTTTTCACGCAGCTTTTTATTGATGTTATTCATCTGCTCAAAGTCATCAGCACCAAAATGGTAGATCCACTTCATGACTTGATCTGCACGGAACGCTTTTTCACCTAGCTCTTCTGTGAAAAATTTACGAAGACCTTTACGATCAAAATCGAGTAGATTGACTTTAGTTGTGGTCATGATGCCTCTCAATGACGGAACGATAAATAAGGGCGCGAATTGTACAGCCTTTACGCGCCTTCAACAAGACCTGTAAGGCCCTGCTTTTGTTAAGGCATTCAATTTAAAGTGAATAAAATTCATACAACTTTTGCAAGTTTCATTCAAAGCGATTTGCGTTTCCATATCACAAAAAAATAAGGCCTCAAATTGAGGCCTTATCAAACAGTCTATGTCAGTTTGTTTACTCAGGACGTGGGCAAATTTCTGATTCAGGGAAGAAGAATTCGATTTCACGAGCTGCCGATTCAGGGCTATCGCTACCGTGTACCGAGTTGTAACGCATGCTGATCGCATAGTCAGCACGGATAGTGCCACATGCCGCTTCTTCTGGGTTCGTTTTACCCATCAGTTCACGGTAACGAGCAATCGCGTTTTCACCTTCAAGAACTTGGACCATGATTGGGCCAGAAGTCATGAACTCTTTTAAAGGACCAAAGAACTCTTTACCTTCGTGCTCTGCGTAAAAGCCACTTGCTTGCTCTTCAGTCAGTTGCACCATTTTTGCAGCAATGATTTGTAGGCCAGCTTTTTCAATACGGTGATAGATTTCACCAACAAGATTACGTTTTACAGCATCAGGTTTAACAATCGAAAACGTTCTTTCTAGAGCCATAATGTTTCCTTTCACTTCATTATTGTCATTATCAAAAGCAGCCTTATAGGCTGCTTCGTTTATTATTTTGCTTGTTCAGTCAGTACGCGAGCCAGCGTTCTTACGCCCATACCTGTCGCGCCAGCAGACCACTTATCACTTGCTGATTTACGGTATGTACCCGCGCAATCAAAGTGCAACCAACCTTTCTTGTAATCATCAACAAAGTAAGACAAGAACGCTGCGGCAGTACTTGCACCAGGCGTGTAATCACCTGTGCTGATGTTAGATAAGTCAGCAAAGTTAGATGGCAACATACCGCGGTGGAAGTCAGCTAGAGGCAGAGGCCATAGACCTTCTTTTTCTTCGCTTGCAGCTTTCAGTGCTTGGCCTGACAATTCATCATCAAAGCTCATTAATGCGTGGTAGTCGTTACCTAGTGCGTTTTTCGCCGCGCCAGTTAAAGTCGCACAGTCTATGATAAGCTCAGGGTTGTGCTCACACGCATACATTAGACCATCTGCTAGTACCAAGCGACCTTCCGCATCGGTATTCATGATCTCAACCGTTTTACCGTTCTTATAAGTGATGATATCGCCCAGTTTTAGTGCTCGACCAGAGATCATGTTCTCTGCACAACAAAGGATCAATTTCACACGCTTGTTCAGGCCGCGTTCAATCGCAAGTCCTAGACCACCTGTAATTGTCGCTGCACCACCCATGTCAGCTTTCATTGCTGTCATAAACTGACCTGGTTTGATGCTGTAACCGCCTGAATCAAATGTGATGCCTTTGCCCACAAGACAAGCGTAAACTGGCGCGTTCTCATCGCCCGTTGGGTTAAAGTCTAATTGCAGCATGGCAGAGGTACGCTCTGAACCACGACCAACCGCGTAAATACCTTCCCAACCTTCGGTAAGAAGGTCTTTATCTTTCACGACTTTCGCTGTCACTGTGCCTTCAGGCGCAACCGACTTAATGAACTCAGCAGCCATGGTTGCCAATTGACGAGGGGCCACTTCTTCTGCAGTTTTGTTGATGATATCACGCGTCCAGTCAGTCGACTTAATACGTGCTTTTAGCTCTTGTTGAGCCTCATCTGCCAATGGAGCCCACTCCATTGAGTTTTTCTTTTTAGGGCCACGGTAACCTTGGTGGAAAGCCCAAATGCTTTCTAGGTCCCAGTTGTCGCCTTCTAGTGATACTGATGCAATGCCTTGGCCATCAAGCTTACGAGCAGCTCGTTGAACCGCGCCAAGATCGTGACCTTCACCTAAGTGAATCGTCGTGCCATTTTCTGCAAAAGATAAAATAGCTTTTTCTCCCCACTGAGGCTGGGCAGATTCTTGACTTAAAAATACAGACATCTGTGTAGACATGATTTCTCCTTGTCTTAGAACAACCGCATATAGAGGGTAATTGCGCGTTGTTTAGATTATTTTTTATTAGCTGGATGATGTTAGCATTATGTAGAGATAAAATGTCACTTTGATAAAAAAACGGACCAAATGGTCCGCTTTTTTTAGTAAGAATTGTTAACTTGGCTGTGTTTTGAAACCAAGTGGATTGAAACCCACAAGTTAATCCATTTCATCCATCCAACACAGGATCACCGCTTCTAAGATTTTCTCATTCGAGTGCTTTGGATCATCGTCGAAATCTTCGAGTTCTAAAATCCATTGATGCAAATCTGTAAAGCGAACTGTTTTCGGATCTGTATCAGGATACAAATCACACAGTTCAATTGCGATGTCACGCGAGTCAATCCATTTCAAGCTCATCATTCTTTCCTTAGTCAGTTTTTAGTGATCTTCTGACGCAAGGTTTAAGGTGTACTTTGGAATTTCTACCACTAAATCTTCGCCAGCCACTTTTGCTTGGCAACCTAAACGAGATTCCATCTCTAGGCCCCATGCTTTATCAAGCATATCATCTTCAAGATCATCGCTTTCTTCAAGCGAGTCAAAACCTTCACGAATAACAACATGACACGTAGTACATGCACATGACTTCTCACACGCGTGCTCGATACCAATACCGTTCTTCAGTGCAACATCAAGAACAGTTTCACCCGTTTTTGCTTCTAAAACTGCGCCTTCAGGGCATAGGTCTTCATGAGGTAAAACAATAATCTTAGGCATGTTTTCTATTCTCTAACTATTAAATATTATCGACAGACTGACCAGACAAAGCTGCTCGAATCGATTTGTCCATACGACGAGAAGCAAAATCTTGGCTTGCTTTGTCGGTATCTTTAATTCCGAGTTCAATCGCATCCGCGCTATCGCCATTACGAAGCTCGATTAAAGATTCAATTGCTTTCAATAATTGCTGCTTTTCATCTTCTGAAAGTAGCTCATCACCATCGGCTTGCATTGCTGCAATAAGGCCTTCGATAACGCGATCGGCTTCTACACGTTGCTCAGCTAACGCACGCGCTTGCATATCTTCTTTGGCAAACGTCATTGAATCTTTTAGCATGTTCGCGACTTCGTCATCGCTTAGGCCGTAAGAAGGCTTCACTTGGATTTCAGCTTGGACACCTGTGCTCTTCTCCATTGCTGTCACTGATAGCAAACCATCAGCATCAACTTGGTAAGTCACGCGAATATGCGCTGCTCCTGCAGCCATCGGTGGAATACCTTTTAGAGCAAAACGAGCCAATGAGCGACAGTCATCAACCATCTCACGTTCACCTTGAACGGTATGAACTGTCATTGCAGTTTGTCCGTCTTTGAACGTGGTAAATTCTTGTGCGCGAGCGACTGGGATCGTGGTGTTACGTGGGATGATCTTTTCTACCAAGCCACCCATGGTTTCAATACCAAGAGACAGTGGAATAACATCCAATAGCAGCATTTCCGAGTCTGGTTTGTTGCCTACTAAGATGTCTGCTTGAATCGACGCACCAATCGCAACCACTTCATCAGGGTTAATGCTAGTCAGCGGCATGCGACCTAAGAAGTCACCAACCATTTCACGAACTAACGGTGTACGTGTTGAACCACCAACCATTACCACTTCTAGAACTTCATCAGCGTCTACATCCGCATCTTTTAATGCACGACGACAAGAAAGCAGTGTCTTCTTAACTAGAGGCTTAATGATGTCATTAAATTCTTCACGGCTTAATGAACCATTCCAACCCAGTACTGATACGTCAGTCGTATCAGCATCAGACAATGCAATTTTTGCATCCGTTGCTGCATCAAGTAACGCACGGTTTTGCTCAGCGGTAAGTTCAGATAAACCAATTTGTTGTTGGAAATGATCCGCAATCAAATGATCGAAATCGTCACCACCTAATGCAGAATCACCGCCAGTCGCAAGAACTTCAAATACACCTTTAGAAAGGCGAAGAATTGAAATGTCGAATGTACCGCCACCTAAATCGTAAACAGCAATAACACCTTCTTGACCAGAATCTAGCCCATAAGCGATTGCTGCCGCGGTTGGTTCATTCAACAAACGTAATACATGCATACCCGCTAACTGAGCCGCATCTTTGGTGCCAGCACGCTGCGCATCATCAAAATATGCAGGAACGGTAATCACCACACCTGAAAGTTCACCACCTAACGTGGCTTCAGCACGTTCTGCCAATGACTTCAAAATGTCAGCAGATACCTGAATAGGGTTTTTAGCGCCCTGCTCAGTTTGTAAAACAGGAAGACCATTATCACTAGATTCAAATTGATATGGTAGAGATGGGTAACGCTGCTGAATATCAGTTAATGAACGACCAATTAGACGCTTTACTGAAATGATGGTGTTTTTCGGATCACTTTGCGCGTTTACGCGAGCTTCATGACCAGTGGTATGTGAATCAGCAGTGTAATGAACGACCGATGGCAGAATACTGCGACCTTGTTCATCAACCAACGTAGTCGCTTCACCGCTTCGAACTGAAGCAACTAGCGAGTTGGTTGTACCTAAATCAATACCCACAGCTAGCTTGTGCTCATGAGGAGCGGCGCTTTGCCCTGGTTCTGCAATTTGAAGTAATGCCATGGATGGGTCCTTGTTATCTCAAATTAGCCGAGTAATCTGTCTTCAACTAATTCGATTTCATTCTTTAATTTAGCAATAAACTTGAGCTTTCTTACTCGGTCTGCCGCGTCTAACCACGCTTGTTCTGCAAGTTCTTGTTCAACAGCCGTTAATTGTTGTTTGTACATTTTGCTAACCTTACCTTCAAATGCAAATAAGGCATCTTCAGGTTCTGAGTTAGAGGCTATATCTTCAAGTTCTTCACGCAGTTCCATTTGCTCCATTAGGAACATAGGATCTTGCATGGTTTGCTGTTCGCTACGAATATCTACGTCATGCTGCAGCAAAATGTACTCTGCGCGTTGAATCGGGTTCTTTAATACCTGATAAGCATCGTTAATCTGCGCGGCCTTTTGCACTGCTAATAAACGATCGCGCTCAGAAGCCGTAGCAAAATTATCTGGGTGGAATTGACGCTGTAGATCTCTAAATTGAGAAGAAAGAAGGCTACCATCCAGCTGAAACTGAAGTGGTAGCCCAAATAATTCAAAGTGATTCATGTGAAAACCAATCCTAAATTTTAGGCTCTCTACAGAGCCTAAGTGCAATCGACTAACTTAATTATCTAAGTTACACGTTGAAGCTTTCACCACAACCACACTCACCTTTTGCGTTAGGGTTGTTGAATTCAAAACCTTCATTTAGGCCTTCTTTCACATAATCAAGCTCAGTACCGTCTAAGTAAACTAGGCTCTTTGGATCAATGATGACCTTAACACCCGAGTGCTCAAAAACTTGGTCTTCTTCGTTTAATTCATCAACGAACTCAAGTACATATGCCATACCTGAACAGCCAGTTGTTTTCACTGCTAAGCGTAACCCGATACCTTTACCACGGTTATCTAAGAATGATTGAACTCGGCTTGCTGCCGTATCTGTCATGGTGATGGCCATACTACAACCTTGTTTTTATATATTTAGTAGAACTCAGGAGGGAGCACTGCAATGCTCCCTAATATTTCTAATCACTTGAACAAGCGATTAGCGCTTCTTCTTGTAATCAGCAACTGCTGCTTTGATTGCATCTTCCGCTAGGATAGAACAGTGAACTTTCACTGGTGGTAGTTCTAGCTCTTCTGCAATTTCAGAGTTTTTGATTGCTGCCGCTTCATCGATGCTCTTACCTTTCACCCACTCAGTAACCAGTGAGCTAGACGCGATTGCACTACCGCAACCGTATGTCTTGAATTTTGCATCTTCGATAATACCTTCTGGTGTTACCTTGATTTGCAGTTTCATTACATCACCACAAGCTGGAGCGCCAACCATGCCGCTACCTACACTTGGGTCTTCTTTATCAAACGAACCTACGTTACGTGGGTTTTCGTAATGATCAATTACTTTTTCGCTATAAGCCATGATAGTTACCTCGAATCCTCTATATCCTTGAGATTAATGATGAGCCCACTCAACGGTGTCCAGATCAATCCCTTCTTTATACATATCCCATAGAGGAGACATGTCGCGTAATTTGTTTACTGCTACACGAATCTGTTTGATTGCGTAGTCCACTTCTTCTTCCGTTGTGAAACGGCCGAATGAGAATCGTACTGAGCTGTGTGCTAGTTCGTCGTTTAGACCAAGAGCACGTAGCACGTATGAAGGTTCTAAGCTCGCTGAAGTACATGCAGAGCCAGAAGATACCGCTAAGTCTTTCAGAGACATCAGCAGAGATTCACCTTCAACAAACGCAAAGCTCACGTTTAAGTTATGCGGTACACGCTGATCTAAGTCGCCGTTTACTGTCACAGCTTCTAAATCGATAACACCGTTAAGCAGTCGCTCACGTAGTGCTTTAGCGTGTTCAAAATCTTTTTGCATATCTTGCTTAGCGATTGCAAACGCTTCGCCCATACCCACGATTTGGTGAGTCGCAAGTGTACCAGAGCGGAAACCACGTTCATGGCCACCACCGTGCATTTGTGCTTCTAGGCGAATACGAGGCTTACGGCTTACGTATAACGCGCCGATACCTTTAGGGCCATATACTTTGTGAGCAGAAAGTGAGATCAAGTCTACTTTCATTTCTTTCACGTCTAGTGGGATTTTACCCGCAGACTGAGCCGCATCAACATGGAATACGATCTTACGTGCACGACACATTTCACCAATTGAAGTAATGTCTTGAATCACACCAATTTCGTTGTTCACGTGCATGATAGAAACAAGTACTGTGTCTTCGCGCATAGCGTCTTGCAGCTTGTTTAGATCGATAATACCGTTTGATTCAGGCTCTAAGTAAGTCACTTCGTAGCCTTCACGCTCTAGCTGACGGCAAGGGTCAAGAACCGCTTTATGCTCGGTTTTGCAGGTAATGATGTGCTTACCTTTTTTACCGTAGAAGTGTGCAGCGCCTTTAATCGCTAGGTTATCTGATTCTGTCGCACCAGATGTAAATACAATTTCACGTGGATCAGCATTTAGTAAATCAGCGATTTGCTCACGTGCATTATCTACTGACTCTTCTGCCTGCCAGCCGTAACGGTGTGAACGAGATGCTGGGTTACCGAAGTTGCCATCCATCGTCATGCACTGAACCATTTTTTCAGCAACACGAGGATCAACTGGGCAAGTAGCTGAATAGTCAAAGTAAATAGGCAGTTTCATTTTCTACTCCAATGTAAAAACTGACCGCTTAAGAGCGGGCATTAACACCGTGAGGTGCTGCACTAATCGTTGTAGTGCTCGTATTTTTCTGTGCAAAACCATGATTAACCGCCAGGTCAATGTCCTGACGGTCTGAAATTTCTAAAACCTGGTTATCTTTCATTAGCTCACCGAGCGTAATGTTATTTAAAAAGCCGCTGATGCGATCACTTAGGTCATGCCATAATGCATGAGTTAAGCAACGACTACCGCCTTGGCAGTTACCTTTACCGTGACACTTAGTTGCGTCTACGGATTCATCAACAGCTGATATTACTGTGCCGACTGCAATGTCACCAGCGTCTGCGCCTAAGCGGTAACCACCGCCAGGGCCACGAACACTTGCCACTAAACCCGCTTTGCGTAGCTTAGAAAACAACTGCTCTAAATATGATAACGAAATACCTTGGCGCTCTGAAATATCTGCCAAAGGTACTGGGGTCTTTTGCGAATGCAGTGCCACATCTAGCATGGCTGTCACCGCATATCTTCCTTTAGATGTAAGTTTCATACCACACCGTATCCACATTGTTTATGTGGTTGGAATCTTTTCATACCTGACCATTTTGGTCAAGTATTTATTTGACTAAAACAGTCAGGTATTTATCCCTTTTTAGAATAAGGTTTCTATTTTTGGTTATTTGCTTTTTCTATCGAGGTTAAGATACCGCGTAATGTGTTGATTTCTTGAAGCTCAGGACGTGCTCGGCTAAACAAACGGCGCAGTTTATTCATTACCTGACCAGGCTTATCCTGAGAGATAAACTGGGTATCGATGATCACTTTTTCAAGGTGCGTGTAGAACATTTCTAGTTCTTTATGACGAGGATACTCGTCCTGTTCTTGAGGTGAGTACTGACTTGCAACCTTATTTAAGTGTGCAACCCTCACTTCATAACTCAACGTTTGAACAGCCATCGCTAAATTCAGAGAGCTGTATTCAGGGTTCGCAGGAATACATACATGATAATGGCACTTTTGCAGCTCTTCATTGGTCAACCCAGTTCGTTCACGCCCAAAGACCAAGGCTACTGGGTGCTTTTCACCTTCAATAGCAAATTTCTCGCCGCATTCGCGAGGTTCTAGCATTGGCCACTCTAACGTTCTTGAACGAGCACTTGAACCAACAACTAGGCCACAATCTGCAATGCCGTCATCGAGTGTTTTAACGATTACTGCATTTTCTGCGATATCACCTGCACCTGCTGCCAAAGCCATAGTTTGTTCATCAACCTCACATTGAGGATCAACTAATACCAGTTGGCTTAGTCCCATTACTTTCATTGCACGGGCTGCAGACCCTATATTTCCAGAATGAGACGTTCCAACCAGAACGACTTTCACATTATCTAACATGCTTAATGACACCACTTATAAATTAACCGCGAGATATTACCACATCACTCAGTAAAATGGTCAGACCCTTGTAGGAATGTGAATTTAACAGTGCAAAAAATAACCACTTCCATTTCTTCGAAACTTTGATATACTCGCCGCCGCTTAAAATCGTTCTTTAACATCCTGTGGGAAATACCATATGCATCCAATGCTAAACATTGCTATACGCGCTGCGCGTAAAGCAGGCAACCATATTGCTAAATCGCTAGAAACTGTTGATAAAATCGAAACGACTCAAAAAGGTAACAATGACGTTGTTACTAACATTGCTCAAGAAGCTGAGTACATGATTATCGAAACAATCAAGAGTTCTTACCCAGAGCACAGCATTGTTGCAGAAGAAAGCGGTCTTACTGAAGGTAAAGACTCTGATGTTCAATGGATTGTTGACCCACTGGATGGCACGAACAACTTCGTAAAAGGCTTCCCACACTTCTCTGTATCTATTGCTGTTCGCATGAACGGTCGTACAGAAGTTGCTTGTGTATACGACCCAATGCTAAACGAGCTATTCACAGCTCAACGTGGTGCTGGCGCTCAACTTAACAACGCTCGTATGCGTGTTAACCAACTTAAAGATATCCAAGGCAGCGTTATCGCTACTGGTTTCCCATTCAACCAAAAGCAGCACTCTGAATCTTTCATGAAGATCATCTCTGGTCTATTCATCGATTGTTCTGATTTCCGCCGTACAGGTTCTCCTGCTCTAGACTTATGTTACCTAGCAGCTGGTCGTGTTGATGGTTACCTAGAACTTGGCCTTAAGCCTTGGGATATGGCAGCTGGCGACCTAATCGCTCGTGAAGCTGGTGCAATCCTAACGGATTTTGCTGGCGGTACTGAATACATGAAGTCTGGTAACATCGTAGCTTCAAGTGCACGTGGCGTTAAAGCAATCCTTAAGCATGTTCGCGAGAACAGCAACGAAGGCATGCTAAAGTAATCCTTAGCCCGTCACGCTGATTACTGAAAGCCCCGCTCTATGAGCGGGGCTTTTTTATGCCTAAGATAAAACTCCTGTAAACCCAATCAGCCCTTCTAAAAAGTACTACCGTAAATCCCAAGCACAAAAAAACCGCCAGTTTCCCAGCGGTTGTATTCGAATCTTTGAAAGCCAACTTAACTCTTATGGCATCTCGTCAAATTCTTCGCCTTCTTTCTCTATTTGAGGTGGCATTAGGTGCTCACGTGTAATACCCAACTTCATCGCTAGGGCTGAAGCCACGTAGATAGAAGAGTAAGTACCAACGGTAATACCAAGTAGAAGTGCTGTCGCGAAACCATGAATCATTGCGCCGCCTTGGGTAAACAAAGCAATCACAACGAATAATGTAGTACCAGAAGTGATCAAAGTACGGCTCAATGTTTGAGTAATTGAACTGTTCATTACTTCAGGCGCTTCACCTTTACGCATCTTGCGGAAGTTTTCACGGATCCGGTCAAATACCACTATGGTATCGTTGAGTGAGTAGCCGACTACCGTAAGCAATGCAGCAACGATAGTTAAGTCCACTTCAATTTGCATCAACGAGAACACGCCTAATGTGATAATCACATCGTGCGCAAGTGCTAATACCGCCCCCGCCGCTAAGCGCCATTCAAAACGTACCGATACGTAAATCAAGATACAGATCAGTGATACCAAAATCGCAAGGCCACCAGCTTCTGTCAGTTCATCACCAACGTTTGGACCCACGAATTCGATACGACGCATTTCTACTTGCTCGCCCGTACCTTGCTCAATTGCAGATAAGATTTGATTGCCTAACGTTTCGCCCGCCACACCGTCGCGAGGACGAAGACGAACCATTACATCACGAGCTGAACCAAAGTTTTGAACGGTTGCATCACCAAACCCTTTTGCTTCTAGAGCGCTTCGGATATTTTCTAGGTTAGCAGGTTGTTCAAAACCGACTTCAATCAAAGTACCGCCTGTAAAATCTAGCCCCCAGTTCAACGATTTAGTTGAAAGAGTAAAGATTGCCGTACCAATCATGAGGATAGATAAGACGAATGCGACTTTTGACCAACGCATAAAGTCGATCAATTTGTCCGCTTTCATTATTTGAAACATAATTAAATCCAGCCTTAGATCGACAATTTCTTAATACGCTTGCCGCCATACATTAGGTTCACGATACAGCGTGTACCTACAATCGCAGTAAACATAGAAGTGATGATACCGATAGATAATGTCACCGCGAAACCTTTAATCGCACCAGTACCTACAGCAAATAGGATGATAGCGGTTAAGAGCGTGGTGATGTTTGCATCGGCAATAGTACTAAACGCGTTCGCATAACCCTGATGGATAGCTTGCTGAGGATTACGTCCTTCACGAATTTCTTCACGTATACGTTCAAAAATCAGGACGTTCGCATCCACCGCCATACCCACGGTTAATACAATACCGGCAATACCTGGCAGCGTCATAGTCGCCCCTGGGATCATCGACATCACACCGATAATCAAAACAAGGTTTGCCATTAGTGCAACGTTAGCAATCAAGCCAAACTTACGGTAGTACATCAGAGTAAATAGCATTACTGCCGCCATACCCCAGATCATCGCCATGATACCCATGTCAATGTTCTGCTGACCCATAGATGGACCAATCGTACGTTCTTCAACAATAGAGATAGGCGCAATCAATGCACCAGCACGTAAAAGAAGTGCAAGGTTATGTGCTTCAGCTGCTGAGTCGATACCTGTGATTCGGAAATTACGACCAAGTGCAGACTGAATCGTCGCTTGGTTAATCACTTCTTCATGCTTAGTTAAGATAACGCGACCATCTGGCGTTTTACGACCGCTGTCTTTGTACTCGGCGAATACCGTAGCCATAAGCTTACCGATATTTTGACGAGAGAATGCAGACATCTTGCTACCACCTTCGCTGTCTAGCGAGATGTTAACTTGAGGACGACCATATTCATCAACACTTGAGCTTGCATCTGTAATGCTTGAACCACCAAGGATTACACGCTTTTTAAGCACAACTGGACGGCCATCGCGATCTTGTTTGATTTCACTGCCAGCAGGAGCACGACCACTTGCCGCTGCTGCTAAATCAGCTTTATCGTCAACTTCACGGAATTCTAGCGTTGCCGTTGCACCAAGAATTTCTTTCGCACGTGCAGTGTCTTGAACACCTGGAAGCTCAACCACGATACGGCTTGCACCTTGGCGTTGCACTAGTGGTTCCGCTACACCAAGCTCATTCACACGGTTACGTAGAATCGTGATGTTTTGCTCAACCGCGTAGTTACGAATTTCTTGTAAGCGAGTATCAGTAAAAGTAGCAATCAAAGAAAAACGACCGTTAGATTCAGAATCTACAAACGTCATATCTTGGTGCTTAGACTGAAGCAATGTTTTCGCTTCTGCTAACTGCTCTTCATTACGTAGCAATACTTCGACTGCATCTTTACCTGATGGGCGAATCGCGCGGTAGCGAATTTTTTCTTCACGTAGTTCACTACGGAACGCTTCTTCTTGCTGACCAACCAGCTTCTCCATCGCAGCATCCATATCCACTTCCATTAAGAAGTGAACACCACCACGTAGATCTAGGCCAAGTTTCATTGGTGCAGCACCAATAGATTCAAGCCAATCAGGAGTAGAAGCAGCAAGGTTTAGTGCAACAATTACATCGTTGCCTAGTGCGTCAGTGATGACATCGCGAGCGCTGATTTGAGTGTCAGTGTCGCTGAAACGAACAAGAATAGAACCGTTTTCGAGAGCAACGGATTTATGGGAAAGGCTCTCAGCATCAAGAGCTTTGGTGACAGCATCCAGCGTCGACATATCTACAGAGGCGCCACGCGCCCCTGTAACTTGAACTGCCGGATCTTCACCGTATATATTTGGAAGAGCGTAAAGCGCTGCGATGGCAATGGTAAACACCACCATCAAATACTTCCATAACGGATAACGGTTTAGCACAGCGAGGATCCTCTAGCTGTTTATAGAGATTTCAGAGTGCCTTTTGGTAGCACAGCTGTTACGAAGTCTTTTTTGATTACAACTTCATTGTTAGCGTTAAGCTCAATTGAAACGTAGTCGTTATCTTCAGCGATTTTAGTGATTTTACCCACTAGACCACCGCTTGTTAGTACTTCATCACCTTTACCCATAGAAGACATAAGGTTCTTATGCTCTTTTACGCGCTTAGCTTGTGGGCGGTAAATCATGAAGTAGAAGATCACAGCGAACATACCTAGCATGATTAGCATTTCGAAACCGCCGCCTGCTGGTGCACCTTCTGCTGCTGCGTGAGCTTGAGAAATAAACATTAAAACATCCTCTATTTATATTTTATTGATAATCCAACTAATTGGGCTGTACCCTTTCGTTTTCAAGCCCTAACTCCTTGAACAGAGATAGGGCTCGCAAAAAGATACTAAGAAACTATTTACCTAGTGGTGGCACTTCACGTCCCATTCGTGCGTAGAACTCCTCAACGAACTCTTCAAAACGATCTTCATCAATAGATTGACGGATGTCTGACATTACTCGTTGGTAGAAACGCAGGTTGTGAATGGTGTTCAGTCTTGCACCTAGGATTTCATTACAGCGATCCAAATGATGTAGGTAAGATTTGCTGTAATTCTTACAAGTGTAACAGTCACACTCTGAATCTAGAGGCGTTGTATCCGTTTTATGCTTCGCATTACGGATCTTGATCACACCTTCAGTTACAAACAGGTGGCCATTACGCGCATTTCGCGTTGGCATTACACAGTCAAACATGTCGATACCGCGACGAACACCTTCAACTAAGTCTTCAGGTTTGCCCACACCCATTAGGTAACGAGGCTTATCTTCTGGCAGTTGAGGACATGTGTGCTCAAGGATACGGTGCATATCTTCTTTTGGCTCACCTACTGCTAGGCCACCAACCGCGTATCCATCGAAGCCAATTTCAGTTAGGCCTTTAACAGATACATCACGTAGGTCTTCGTACACACCACCTTGAACGATACCGAATAGTGAATTCGGGTTTTCAAGTTTGTCGAAGTGGTTACGTGAACGCTCAGCCCAACGTAGAGACATCTCCATCGAGTCTTTCGCTTCTTTGTGTGTCGCAGGGTAAGGCGTACACTCGTCGAAAATCATAACGATGTCAGAACCTAGGTCTTTTTGGATTTCCATAGACTTTTCTGCGTCCATGAAGATCTTGTCACCGTTTACTGGGTTACGGAAATGTACACCCTCTTCAGTGATTTTACGCATCGCACCTAAGCTGAATACTTGGAAGCCGCCTGAATCAGTCAGGATAGGACCTTGCCAGTTCATGAAATCGTGCAAGTCACCGTGCATTTTCATGATTTCTTGACCAGGACGTAGCCATAGATGGAATGTGTTACCCAGTAGAATCTCAGCGCCTGTGTCTTTTACTTCTTCAGGCGTCATACCTTTAACAGTTCCGTAAGTACCTACAGGCATGAATGCAGGGGTTTCAACCGTACCGCGTTCAAACTGAAGTTGACCACGACGTGCGCCGCTGTTTGTTTTTTTAAGTTCGTATTTTAATTTCACGAAGCCTCCAATATGCCAGAGAAACAATCTGACTGTTAATTCAGAGCCTTAACAACCACTTAAGGCTCTCTGAGGAGCGGTCGCTTATTCCTTGCGAGAGGTAAGATAGCTTATCTATCTCGACTCCTAGCCTACTGCTAGCACTCGTAAATTCGGTATGTTTAGCTTTATCTAACGACGAGCCGTGAAGCTAGCTTGTTTTCTTATTGATGAACATCGCATCGCCGTAGCTAAAGAAGCGATATTCATTCTTCACTGCATGTTCATATGCACCCATTACGTTTTCGTAACCTGCAAAAGCGCTCACTAACATAATTAAGGTAGATTCAGGCAAGTGGAAATTAGTGATTAAGCAATCAACTAACTGATATTCGTAACCTGGGAAAATAAAGATTTCAGTATCACCAAAGAATGGGACTAACTCAGTACCATTTTTCAGTGCGTCTTGCGCTGCGCTTTCCAGAGAACGAACTGAAGTAGTACCAACAGCAATAATGCGTCCACCGCGAGCTTTAGTTGCGGCAATCGCATCTACTACTTCTTGCGGGACCTCTACATACTCAGCATGCATGTGATGATCGTTAATATTATCGACCTTCACTGGTTGGAACGTTCCTGCACCTACGTGCAAAGTAACGTACGCAAACTCCACGCCTTTCGCTTTGATTTGGTCTAACAAATTATCATCGAAGTGAAGACCAGCGGTTGGCGCTGCTACCGCACCCGGTTTTTCATTATAAACCGTTTGATAACGCTCTTTATCTGCATCTTCGTCAGGGCGATCAATGTACGGTGGTAGTGGCATGTGGCCCACATCGTTCAAGATGTTCAGTACACTTTCGTCGGAAGTAAAACGGATTTCAAATAACGCATCGTGACGCGCTACCATTTCCGCTTGGTATTCGTCATTTTCACCCAAGAAAAGCTTGGTTCCTGGCTTTGGTGATTTAGAACAACGCACATGTGCAAGAATGCTTTTTTCATCAAGCATCCTTTCAACAAGTACTTCTAACTTACCGCCAGATTCTTTACGACCAAACAAGCGCGCGGGGATCACTCGGGTATTATTGAATACCACTAAATCGCCTGGCTGAACCAAATCTAATACGTTCTTAAAAGAACCATCCGTTAACGCACCAGTATTGCCATCTAATTGAAGTAGTCGGCTAGCGGTACGTTCCTCTTGAGGGTAACGAGCAATAAGCTCATCAGGTAGTTCAAAGTGAAAATCTGAAACTTGCATTGTTCTGGTCTGTCTCGTTGGTAAAGAATATGACGCGAGTAAATTTTTCGCAGTGGGCTAGTATAGGCTTACACCACGCAATAGCAAGGTTTGATAGGTCGGATTATTGTAAAGAGGCGTAAAAATGCATCGATAAAAACCACCTTTATTAAGCAGGAAATAGTTTGCATAAAGCTGACCTAAAAATGAGTTAGCTCTCAGATATTTATTATGGAAAAAACTATAGTTGAAGTAACTCATAATGATAAAGGAGGTCGTGATGATCAAAGTTGAAGATATGATGACTCGTAACCCTCACACCTTGTTACGTTCACATACATTATCCGATGCAAAAAGCACTATGGACGCATTAGATATTCGCCATATTCCTGTTGTCGATGCAGAGCGTCAGCTACTTGGCGTCGTAACACAGCGTGACATATTGTCCGCTCAAGAGTCGAGCTTACAAAACATCCCTAGCGCTCAATCGTTTACGCTTTCGACACCACTCAAAGACGTGATGCACACAAACATCATGACGGTAGAACCCAGAGCAGGTCTTAAAGAAAGTGCCATCTATATGCAAAAGCACAAAGTGGGTTGTTTACCTGTTGTAGACAAAAACGAATTGGTTGGGATCATTACAGACAGCGACTTCGTGACTATCGCCATTAACCTACTTGAACTGCAAGAGGAAGTGGAACCCGAAGAAGTCGACGCTTAATGGTGTTCACTTTCTTTTAAACAAGAAAAAGTCACTTTAACGACAGCTACGAGCTTTAGTGATGGCAATAAACTTTAGTGATAGAAGCGAATCGTTACGCCTCGTATCATCTATCCAAAAAAAGAGCGGCACTTAGGCCGCTCAAAATGGATTGATTATAGTTATTGTTGGTTAAGAGAACTTTTCATTAAGAGAATTGATCTTCTTCTGTCGAGCCAGTTAACGCTGTTACTGATGAGTTACCACCTTGAATCGTGTTCGTCATTCGGTCGAAGTAACCTGTACCCACTTCTTGTTGGTGCGCTACGAATGTGTAACCTTTTTCTGCGGCTTCAAACTCAGGGCGTTGTACTTTTTCTACGTAGTGGCGCATACCTTCACCTTGCGCATAAGCATGAGCCAGTTCAAACATGTTGAACCACATGTTATGAATACCCGCTAGCGTGATGAATTGATACTTGTAGCCCATGTCTGCCAGCTCTTGTTGGAACTTAGCAATCGTCTCTGAATCTAGGTTTTTCTCCCAGTTAAACGATGGTGAGCAGTTGTAAGCCAGAAGTTGATCTGGGTACTCAGCGTGAATCGCTTCTGCAAACTTACGCGCTTCTTCTAAACAAGGCGTCGCTGTTTCACACCAGATTAAGTCTGCATATGGTGCGTAAGCTAGGCCACGAGAAATCGCTTGGTCGATACCCGCTTTCACGCGATAGAAACCTTCTGCTGTACGCTCACCTTGAATGAAGTCACGATCGTACGGGTCACAATCTGAAGTCAGTAGGTCAGCTGCATTTGCATCGGTACGAGCAATTACTAGAGTTGTTGTACCTGCTACGTCAGCAGCTAAGCGAGCCGCTACCAGTTTTTGTACGGCTTCTTGAGTAGGAACCAATACTTTACCGCCCATGTGGCCACATTTCTTCACGGAAGCCAGTTGGTCTTCGAAGTGAACACCTGCCGCGCCAGAGTCAATCATGTTTTTCATCAGCTCATAAGCATTCAAAACACCACCAAAGCCAGCTTCAGCATCCGCTACGATCGGTAAGAAGTAATCGATGCCGCCTTCGTCTTCTGGCGTTTTACCACCAGCCCACTGAATTTGGTCTGCGCGACGGAAAGAGTTATTAATGCGTTTAACCACTGACGGTACAGAATCTACTGGGTACAGGGATTGGTCAGGATACATAGTAGAAGCTGTATTGTTATCCGCCGCTACCTGCCAACCTGATAGGTAAATCGCTTCAATGCCAGCTTTAGCTTGCTGAACGGCTTGTCCGCCAGTCAACGCACCCAAACAGTTCACATAGCCTTTTTTAGATGAACCATTGACTAGCTCCCAAAGCTTGTCTGCGCCACGTTGTGCTAGAGTATTTGCAGGAACTACCGAACCACGTAGTTCAACCACTTCCTCTGCTGTGTAAGTACGTTTCACGTTTGTCCAACGTGGATTAGTTGCCCAGTCTTTTTCCAGAGCTTCGATTTGTTGGCGGCGAGTTAATGTCATGGTCTATCCCTCTCATTATTAGCGCATCTTGCGCTTTATTGTTCTTTCCTTGATCAGTACGACTGAACCTGATGTCGAAAGCGAATGTTCACGTTATTGGATGTAAAATTGTTATTAAAAATTATGATGTTGCTATTTATCTGATTACGCCTACTCGAATTAATCGAGGTAGTCATAACCTGGAATAGTTAAGAAATTCACGAGCTCATCACTGGTGGTCAAGCGAGCCATCAATTTAGAAGCTTCATCAAAGCGACCGCTATTAAATCGCTCTTCCCCTACTTCTTGCTTCACAACGAGTACTTCTTCGGCTAAGTACTCTTCAAACAGCGCTTTCGTCACGACTTGGCCGTTATCAAGTGTTTTGCCATGCTGAATCCATTGCCAGATAGAAGCTCTCGAAATCTCTGCCGTTGCTGCGTCTTCCATTAAGCCGTAGATAGGCACACAACCGTTACCAGAAATCCATGCTTCGATATATTGCAGTGCAACTCGAATGTTATGGCGCATGCCCTGTTCCGTAATGGCTCCATCACAAGGTTCCAATAGCTGTTGCGCAGTGATGACTTCATCTTTCTCTCTGCTGACATCCAACTGATTGGTTCTTTCACCTAATGTTTCATCAAAAACCGCTATTGCTGTATCGGCCAACCCAGGGTGTGCCACCCAAGTACCATCGTGTCCGTTATTTGCTTCCAGTGTTTTATCGTTATGAACTTTATCTAGTACTTGTTGATTCGCTTGTGCATCTTTTGCAGGGATAAAGGCGGCCATACCTCCCATTGCAAATGCTCCGCGACGGTGACACGTTCTGACTAGCAGTCTTGAGTACGCATTAAGGAAAGGCTTATCCATAGTCACCACTTGGCGATCAGGAAGCACGCGATCCGAATGTTTACGCAAGGTTTTGATATAGCTAAAAATGTAATCCCAACGTCCACAGTTAAGGCCGACAATATGCTCTTTCAGTGAAAATAGAATTTCGTCCATTTCAAATACCGCAGGCAAAGTCTCAATTAAAACCGTGGCTTTGATCGTTCCGGTATCTAGCCCGAAATAATCTTCTGTGAAATGGAATACCTCACTCCACCATTTCGCTTCGTGGTGAGATTGAAGCTTTGGTACGTAAAAGTACGGCCCACTTCCTTTCTTAAGAAGCGTTCGGTAGTTGTTGTAGAAGTAGAGTGCGAAATCAAATAACGCACCAGGGATTACGGCCCCGTTAAAAGTGACGTGTTTTTCACGTAAATGCAGACCACGAACTCGACAAATCAATACCGCAGGGTCTTCCGCTAGCTGGTAGTGCTTACCATTTGTAGGGTTGGTATAGCTAATCGTACCTTCATTGGCATCACGTAAATTAATTTGGCCATCAAGTACCTTGTCCCATGCTGGGGCCATTGAGTCTTCGAAATCGGCCATGAACACTTTTACATTTGCATTCAGTGCATTAATCACCATTTTTCGATCGGTAGGTCCGGTAATTTCTACTCGACGATCTTGTAGATCTTGGGGGATTCCTTGTATCTTCCAGCTGCCTTCACGGATATCTAACGTATCTTCTAAGAAGTCTGGCATTTGGCCAGCGTCAATCGCAGCTTGCTTTACTTCTCTTGCTATCAATAGTTCATCTACTTTTGACGCGAACTTTTCACATAACAGAGATAAAAAGGTTTGGGCTTCTTTAGGGAAAATAGCTTGATGTTCTGGTGAAAGGGTACCAGTCACCTCAAGCATGCCTTCGGCGGTCGGTGTAGCTCCGGTAGTGTTCGAACTTTTTGTTGTTGGTTTTGTTGACTGAGCAAGCATAATCCCTTTCCTTTTACGACATTTGTAAGTTTTAAACCACAAAGAATTCATACTTCCATTTTGAGTTCTTTGCCGTATTTGTCTGTCTACACCTATTAAACTGGCCTAGCTAAAAATCTTTTACAACCCCTAGATAACTAGACATAAGTCTTAACTGGCATGCATTTAACTTACAACAACATCAGGTAGAGTAAAAGTTCTAAAGTAAACAAAAAGTTAAATTCAAAGTTTTATTCGGTTACCTGTAACCTATTGAAAAACACCCCTAAAATGTAATTAATTACGTAATAAAATTACATTCAATTTTACACTTAAAATACGTTTCAAACGCACGTTCGAAACAATGGGTATGATATGAGTTTCTTAAAAAACAGCAGGTTAGATGCTATATATGGATAACTTTTAAACAGCAAGATAATTTACTACTGTAAAATAGCGATTGTGAAGTTATTGAATTTTATGAAAGCTTCATCAAAATTTACCTGTAAAATTTTACAAGTTAAATAACACTCTCAGAATAAAATGCTAAAAAGCTCACTAGAACTAGTGAGCTTTTTACGTAAGACCATCAGCTAAAGCAGTTCAGAGACAACTTCCGCTAATTGATGAAAAGTTTCTCTTCTTGAGGAGCTGGGCCTCCATACAAGTCCAATATCGCGATATGCCTGCTGGCCAGGAGGGTCAATCACAACCAAATTTTGATTTTCTAGAAGGCCATGATCGATCGCCATTTGCGGAATAAAAGTAGTGCCAAGGCCATTCGCTACCATTTGCACTAAGGTATGCAGACTCGTCGCAGTAAACGGATTAATCTTTTCGCGCTCTGTCAATTGGCATGCAGAAACCGCATGCTCCGTTAAACAATGTTCATTTTCTAATAAGAACACCGATTCATCGGGTAAATCATCGTATTTAATAGGCACTCGGATCCCGTCAACCTGATTTCGACTGATCACCATCCTAAATGGGTCTTGCCCGACAACTTTACTTTCCATGTTCGCAATATCGACTGGCAGCGCCAGAATTAACACATCCAGTTCACCATGGCGCAGTGCCGCGAGTAAATTTGTCGTCGTATCTTCTCTTAATAGAAGGTTAAGTTGTGGAAAGCGTTGATTGGCCTCTTGTACTAAATCACATAAAAGAAAAGGCGCAATTGTTGGAATACACCCCACTTTTAACTGCCCTTGCATGGTTTCCCCTTGGCAGATCCGTCCGAGCTCCACGAGATCCTGTCCTTTCGCTAACAATTCACGCCCCTGCTGAACCACTAGCTCTCCAGCTTGAGTAAAGACTAACGGGCTTTTTTTATCTTTCTTCTCATATAGTGGGCAACCAATCAGCTCTTCGAGGTTTTGAATACCTTTGCTTAATGTCGATTGGCTAACAAAACAGCGATCTGCCGCATCACTAAAATGACGGGTTTCATGTAAAGTTACTAGGTAATGGAGTTGTTTTAGACTTGGCCACTTATTCATGCAATTACTCTGTCATATGAATGAGATAGGTTAAATCGATGACAGATTAAGCTTATCGCTTTTTTCGATTAACTTAATCTATTTAATTCGCTTTTTTCTATAGTAACTTTTGTACTATAGTTTGTCGCGTAGAAACAAAAGCCCAAACAAAGATGTTTGGACAATAATTTTTTAGGAGATTCCAAAATGGTACTAGTAGGTCGTCAAGCCCCTGACTTTACTGCAGCAGCTGTTCTAGGTAACGGTGAAATCGTTGATAACTTCAACTTCGCAGAATTCACTAAAGGTAAGAAAGCGGTAGTTTTCTTCTACCCACTAGACTTCACATTCGTTTGTCCTTCTGAGCTAATCGCTTTTGACAACCGTCTAGAAGATTTCCAAGCTAAAGGCGTTGAAGTAATCGGTGTTTCTATCGATTCTCAATTCTCTCACAACGCATGGCGTAACACTGCTATCGAAGATGGCGGTATCGGTCAAGTTAAGTACCCACTAGTAGCTGACGTTAAGCACGAAATCTGTAAAGCATACGACGTTGAGCACCCAGAAGCTGGCGTTGCTTTCCGTGGTTCTTTCCTAATCGACGCTGACGGTCTTGTACGTCACCAAGTAGTTAACGATCTTCCACTAGGTCGTAACATCGACGAAATGCTACGCATGGTAGACGCACTAAACTTCCACGAGAAGAACGGTGAAGTTTGTCCTGCACAATGGGAAGAAGGTAAATCAGGTATGGACGCATCTCCAAAAGGTGTTGCAGCATTCCTATCTGAGCACGCTGACGACCTAAGCAAGTAATTACATTCTTAAGCCCGCGCTCAACTCGGGTGAATGGTTGGAAGCTCTCTTAGTAGCCAAAGGCACAAGAAGCGTAAAGCAATAGCACAACGTGCAACGCCAATCAGTTAAGAAGTAAAGTCATATTTAAAGCCCGAAGTTAACGCTTCGGGCTTTTTGTTTTGGTCTCCAGAGCCACTGCCACTATAATTGAGGCTGTTACCTTAAAATAGTTGACGTAAATGAGGCAGTAAAACGCTAAAACTTTACCTCTATTTCCTCGCCATTAGCCGCTGTTTTCTAATCACCTCGCTGCTATTATCAGGCTACTTTTCTAAATGAGTAAGCGAAGATGATGCCTGTAGAAATTGAAGTATGTATTGATAATTTAGAGTCTCTTCATAACGCTATTCAAGGCGGTGCCGATCGTATCGAGTTGTGTTCTTCCCTAGCCTTAGGAGGATTAACTCCGAGTTATGGTTTCATGAAACAAGCCGCGTTAATTTCTTCTATCCCGGTATATGCGATGATTCGCCCAAGACAAGGGGATTTTATATTTGATAGCGATGATATCGAGTGCATGCTGGAAGACATTCACTCAGCAGGAAAAGCGAAGTTACAAGGCGTCGTGCTCGGAGCTTTAACCCCTGATGGCGAGGTCGATGAAAATGTTATGCGAAAACTAGTCGAGGCAGCCAACCAACACGGCTTAGGCATTACCTTCCACCGGGCGATTGATCAATGTAACGATTACCAATCAGCCCTCGAGTCGATTATTTCACTTGGCTGCGAACGTGTACTTACATCAGGTTTAGCCCCTACAGCAGAGCAAGGTATCGCCACACTTAAATCCATAGTTAAACAGGCCAATCAGCGAATCGACATTATGGCGGGAGCTGGCGTAAACGCAGACAATGCACTGGCTATTCTGCGTGATAGCGGCGTTCATTCATTACACTTGTCCGGCAAAACAACAAGGCCTAGCAAAATGCTTATGAAAGCAGACGCAAAAATGGGTAATGACGATATCGATGATTATGTTGTCCCGATCACTGATACAAAAAAATTAAAGCAATTAAGGCTATTGCTGGTGAATAACGGCCTTAAACAGTGAGCGAACAAAAGAAGTGTTAGTAGCACTCTACTGAAAGAAGCTTAGCGATTAAGACATTATCGCGTATATTGGAATTCTACTCGCTCACAAATGGATAATTATGGCTAAGGATCTGTTTAGCAATCTTGACCTCAATTTATTGAGAACCTTTCTGGTTGTTTATCAAGAAAAAAACACGCGGAAAGCATCTGAGAGGCTGTTTGTCTCTCAGCCAGCCGTGAGCCAAGCCCTGCAAAAGCTCCGATACCATTTTGATGATGAACTCTTCGTTAAAGTGCATAAAGGGCTACAACCGACATCTTTTTGTGAGCAACTAGCGAATAATATTACGCCGCATTTCCACGGCTTAGAATCCGCACTTAATACATCGAATCAATTCGACCCGAAAGAAATCGATCATAAAATCACAATTGCTTTATCACCAGTTGTCCTAACATGTCTTTCAGGTAGCCTATTTAAACGGATCAAAGCTCAAGCTCCAAACGCTCAACTTGAGCTGCTTAGTTGGAAGCCATCCACACAAGAAGAGATTCAAAAAGGCGTCGTCGATTTGGGCGTAAGCTATGCAATACCAAATACTTCAAAAGAAGTGTACGCCAAAAAGCTCATCGACCTCACAGGGAGAATATTCGTCAGGCAAGGCCATCCAATCAAAAAGCAAGAGATTGAGCCCAAAGATATGGCTGGTTTCGAGATTGCCTCAATGATCTCTCCTGGTTGGAATGATAGCTATAGCTACGCTGCTAAAATGATGGAGCGTTATGCATTAGAGCATAAAGTTGGATTTCGCTCTGAGTTGATCATGGCCATCATTGACGTAGTTCTTCACACCGATATGTACATGCCCCATTCCAATATTTTTCCAGTCGAGAAGTACCCCGACTTAAGAGCAATCGACGTATTGATTGAAGGAAAACGCTACCAAATGCCAATCCATGCTCATATACACCTCAAAAACCGCAATGACCCTATGCTCACTTGGCTCTTCTCTGAAATCCAACAAGCTTTAACCGAACAAGTTAATAAGTAATACTTATCACTGATATAAAAACCACTACTTAGCCTAAAAATAAAACACTGTTTAATATTCTCTTCATCGACAGGGAGTCAGTACAAACAGTGCAACCTAAGTAAGGATGCTCAATATTTCTAATACTATTGAGAGTGTATCAATGAAAAAATCAATTATTGCAGTATCTCTTGCCACTGCGTTTTCACTGCCTGCATTTGCAGACATCAACATCCAAAATCCGATTGAAGGAACGCCTTCAAACCCGATTGAGCTGCCAAACCCAACTCAGCCAATTGAGCAAACGCCGACTCAACCTCAATTGCCAGTTCAGCCGATTTTACCTGAGCCAAGCAATCCAATTGAGCACACACCAACGCAGCCACAGTTGCCGGTACAACCGACGTTACCAGATCCTAGCCACCCAATTGAGTTGCCAAAGCCGACACAGCCAATTGAGCATACGCCGACTCAACCGCCAGTTGATAACACACCGGATCGCCCACATCCACCGATCCCAACTCAACCGCCGGTAGACAATACGCCTGATCGACCTCACCCGCCGATCCCAACACAACCACCAGTTGATAATACACCTGAACGTCCTCAACCACAGGTGCCTTCAAACCCAATTGAAGGGGATGATGTGGATGTGCCAGACATTTCTGGGCCATCAGAGTCACAGCGTATTTCTGCAGCAGAAATGAACCTAACGGCAATGGCCGAAGAATATAACGGAAGGTTCAACAACCATGAAGAACAGATGGATGGTATTCGTGCAAGTTTGCATGCTGTAACTAACGCACGCCCATTTGTTGCTGACGGTGAATTTGCTATCGGTGCTGGTGTAGGTTTCGCAGGCTCTAAAGAAGCACTAGCGTTAGGTGGTGCTTACGGAATCAATGAAAACCTAAGTGTTTCTGGAACGTTCCACTATGAGACATCAGGTAAATACTCTTCTTCAGATGTAGCTGGCGGCGTAGGTCTTCAGTACAGCTTTAAATAGAGCACTCTCTCCCTGCTAGGGACAGCGGGGAACTTCATTATAAGGACATGACAAACATTGTAGTGCAGGACGCACTATCCACTTATTCCGAGAGTTGCATGAAATTATTCACATCCATCGCCACTGTTATCGCTGTAACGGCGGCAACTAACGTACTAGCACAGCCACATTTTCAAGGTCACCGAGTAGGTGTAGGTGTCTCCACCGGTTACCAAGAACATTACCTATCAAGTTACCCATCTTCAGATATTGGTAGCGGTCTGAAACTTGAATACGGTTATGACATAAATCGAATTGTTGGCTTCAATCTTTCATTTGATAAGAACACTGACGAGATAAAATCCAATAACAACAAGTACGAATCAAACCTCAGCACATTAAAAGTAGATGCTGATATCGGTTACACATTTAAATTTCAAGAACTCAGCCTAAAACCTTACGGTGCCATCGGGCTTGCCCACATTAAAGATAAATGGACCGTGAGTAGCTCGGGAGGTTCTAGCTCCATCTCGGCCACCGACACTTCTATCCTGAGCGGTGTTGGCTTACGCGCCAATTTTAACTTTGGCCTTTATACCGATCTGCGATTCAACTTTATGATGATTGACGATTACGACCTTAATCAAACCTCCTTGACAGTAGGTTACAAGTTCTAAGTTACACGCAAGGTCACTAATTGAAAATACAACTATGACGCAGCCATTAATAAGCTCAAGTAATTAAGGCTATAACCAATAGCATTTAGCCTTACTTTCAATCAATTCATAAAATAGCGCTATCAACCTGACCACACGAATCTAATTCATTGAAAAGTCAGGTATATGGAAATACATTACGCCACGGTCGGCCATCAAATTAGTCTCGGTGGTAATATGAAAATCAAAACACTTCTTCTTAGCCTTGCTCTTTCTTCCACAGCGGTATCAGCCAGTGGTTTACACCTTTCTCCTGAATTGAAACTTGGGGACTTCCACGGATTTGGGTTCCAAATTGGAGCTTCAGATACTTTCGATTTAGATGCGCTGTATTTCAGCTACTCTGAAACTTGGTATAAAAGAAATAACTATGATGAAACGATCAATACCTACCGACTTGGTATGCAGCAATTACTCGGTACTGCTAAAAAGCACGGCTTCCAAGCGGAGATCGGCCTAGCGGCATATGATGGGGAAAGGACGACTAACTCGGCGATTGAGTCAAAAAGTGCAACGGGATTGAGCTTAGGCGGTGCGTATGTATATCAAGCGACAGAAAATATCGGCTTGAGAGCGGGACTGGACTTTAACTTCTTTGATCACAACAAGACGTTTGAGTTCTACGATACCACTGCAAACATTAATTTAGGTGTTAACTTTAGTTTCTAATCGTTTCGCTAACACCTATATCCAAGCTACTTCAGTACATCATCGATACTTTGTTCGCCCAAGTGGCGAACATCTTTGCCTTTCACAAAGTAGATGATGTACTCACAAATATTCTGGCAACGATCCCCGACTCGCTCTATTGCGCGAGCAGACCACATGACCTGAAGAATATTAGGAATATTTTTAGGGTCTTCCATCATATAAGTCATTAGCTGACGAATAACCGCTTCATATTCCGCGTCTAACTTGTCATCTAACTTATGCACTTCCGCTGCTGCATCCACATCCATCCTTGCAAAAGCATCAAGGACTTGGTGCAACATAGTGATCGCTTGACGGCACAGAGGTTCTAATGAGACGTGAAATTGTTGCTCATTCGATGAAGGCGATTCAATCGCTACCCGTGCAATCTTAGTCGCAACATCACCAATTCTTTCCAAATCCGTAATGGTTTTGATAATCGCCATGATCAAGCGAAGATCTTTCGCGGTAGGTTGCCTTTTTGCAATGATACGCGTGCAAGCCTCATCAATAGACACTTCCATCGCATTCACTTTGTGATCGTCGCGCACAACTTTTCGAGCAAGCTCTTCATCCGCTTTGTGCAGTGCTTGCATAGCGAAGGACAGTTGCTGCTCAACCAAGCCACCCATGGTTAATACGTGAGTTCGAATCGATTCTAACTCAACGTTAAATTGACCAGAGATGTGACGACCAAATTGCATAAAAGCTCCTTAAATGAGTAAATATTTCTATCCGTATCGACCAGTAATGTAGTCTTCCGTTTGTTTTTTCAATGGTGAAGTAAAGATTGAATCGGTATCTGAGTACTCGATCAATTTCCCCATATGAATAAAGGCAGTGTGATCACTTACCCTCGCCGCTTGCTGCATGTTATGGGTAACAATGACTACGGTATACTGAGTTTTTAACTCGTTAATCAGCTCTTCGATGGTCAATGTTGAAATTGGGTCTAGTGCCGACGTCGGTTCATCTAACAGTAAAACTTCAGGTTCAATCGCTACCGCTCTCGCAATCACCAATCGCTGCTGCTGACCACCAGAGAGCCCAAACGCATTTTCGTGTAGGCGATCTTTCACTTCATCCCACAATGCTGCCGCTCTTAAAGAACGCTCAACGGCGTCATCTAACGTCCGGCTATTACTAATGCCTTGCAGGCGCAGGCCATAAACAACATTTTCATAAATCGACTTAGGAAATGGATTTGGTCTTTGGAATACCATCCCCACACGACGTCTCAGCGTGGCGACATCAACCTTAGGGTGGTAAACATTTTTCCCATGAAGGCGAACCTTACCCGTGACTTTACAGCCTTCCACTAAATCGTTCATACGATTAATACAGCGCAACAACGTCGACTTACCACAACCCGACGGCCCAATAAACGCGGTCACTTGCCCTTTTGGAATTCGCATTGAAATATCGTCTAGCGCTTGCGTCTCTTTATAGAATAAGTTTAGCCCTTCTATAGCAATCGCTGTTTGCTCGTCACTCAAGTTATTTACATCGAGTGGCGCTTGGTATCCCAAAGTTTCATTAATCGAAAACATGCTTAATCTTGTCCTAGGGTTCGATATTTCTCGCGTAAATTATTGCGTATATTAATGGCCGTTAAATTTAGCCCAACAATCACAGTAACCAGCAAAAATGATGTGGCGTAAACCAATGGTCTCGCCGCTTCAATGTTCGACGTTTGAAAGCCCACATCGTAGATATGAAAACCTAAATGCATGAACTTTCTATCTAAGTGCACATAAGGGAATTGGCCATCTACCGGTAAACTAGAGGCCAACTTCACGACACCCACCAGCATTAATGGGGCCACTTCACCTGCCGCTCTCGCAATTGCCAAAATTAACCCGGTAATAATTGCAGGGCTGGCCATAGGTAATACAATGCGCCATAAGGTTTCAAATTGAGTAGCGCCTAACGCCAATGAACCATGACGGACCGAGCTAGGAATTCGGGTAAGCCCTTCTTCTGCGGTGACGATCACCACTGGCAAGGTTAGCACCGCTAAAGTGAGTGAGGACCAAAGCAGGCCTGGCGTACCAAATGTCGGCGCTGGTAACCGCTCAGCATAAAACAGTGAATCGATGGAGCCACCAATGGTATACACAAAGAAGCCTAATCCGAATACACCATACACGATAGAAGGAACACCAGCTAAGTTAATTACTGCAATGCGAATCACCCGCGTCAAAGCATTGTTCTTAGCGTATTCATGCAAATAAATAGCCGCCACCACCCCTAATGGCATGACGATGATGGACATCAAGATAACCAGCAATACCGTACCAAATATCGCAGGGAACACACCACCTTCAGAATTCGACTCTCGTGGATTCTCAGAGAGAAATTTCCAGACTTGCTTGCCCCAATGCACCGTTTTTTCGGCAAGGTTCATTTTGTTCGGGAACCAAAAATCCAAAATATGACTAAGTGGGATCTCGACTGTTTCTCCAGTCATATCTTGAACTAATAACGCTTCAACATTTAACTGTTGGCGTAATTTATCTAAGCGTTGTTCAGACTCTAAAAGCTGTGCGTCCAGTACCACTTTTCGGGATTGATACTCCGCTAAATACGCTTCGCTAAGATCATCATTAAGCTGCTTTTTACGCTTTTGCAAACGTAGCTGCTCTAGCTCCCAGCTCACATTGCGGATTTCTTGGTCAACAATCCGGCGAGTTTCTTCTCGTAACGTATCTGCGAAGGCAAGACCCCGTAATAATTCGGCTTCAATGTTCTTAGTACGAATGCCTTCAACGGTTTTAAAACCAACAGGTTTACCAAAAAAGTAACCACCACGGCTTCTTTCTATCACTGCCCATTCTTTGGGTGTCGCGACCTCTTTCAAATTAACTTCTAATATTGATACAAAGTCGGCAGGGTAAAGCTCTCGGTTCGCAATTTTGATACTAAGCCGCTTAACAAGGCCACTGTCCAATACATCGGTTGGGAGGACGTTTTTTGCATCTGTAATTTGTTCAACCGGAATATACTTTCGCTCATATAACTGACCGATTAGCATCTGCTGATTTGGCTGAGTATGCGGTAGCTCCGAAGTACTTGCTGGCTCATCTACCTGCCATTGGTACAAAGGCGCAGGCCAAAAATACGTGAGACCTTTCCAACCTATCAGTAGCATTAAACCCAAAACCGAAAGCATACTGATACTGACCGCACCTCCCGTCAGCCATACCCATGGTGAGCCTGATTTCAACCACTTAAACATAATAAGCTTCTCTCGCTAAGAAACTTGGGCTGATACTCTGATTACAAGGCACGGTATTTATCTCTCAATCTTTGTCTCACCCACTCCGCAATAGAGTTTACTGCAAACGTAAATATGAATAACAACAGCGCTGCTAGGAATAGCAATCTAAAGTGGGAACTGCCGACTTCGGACTCTGGCAACTCTACTGCGATGGTCGCCGACAAAGTGCGCATCCCTTCAAGAATATTCCAATCCATAATTGGCGTATTCCCCGTTGCCATCAATACAATCATGGTTTCACCCACCGCTCTACCTAACCCCATCATGATGGCTGAAAATATCCCTGGACTTGCGGTCAGCAATACCACATAAATCAAGGTTTGCCATGGCGTAGCGCCGAGGGCTAACGAGCCATCAGATAGGTGTTTAGGTACTGAAAAAATAGCGTCTTCAGCAATAGTAAAAATGGTCGGGATAACCGCAAAGCCCATCGCAAAGCCAACAACGAGCGCGTTTCGCTGATCAAAGTCGATACCATATTGGCTAAGTAGCATTTTCAGATCTCCACCAAACAAGGTGGATTCAATCTGATTACCAAAAGCGAAAACCAGTAATACGGTCAGAATCAAAACTGGAATTAAGATCAAGGCATGCCACCCATTTGGGAACCGACCTGCTATATCTTGCGGTAAACAATACCAAGCAAACCCCACCAGCAAGGTTGAGAGAGGCAATAGCACCATTAATGAGACTACCGCTGTCAAATGCGTTTCAACAATCGGCGCGAACCAAAGCCCTGCAATAAAACCGATGATAACTGTAGGCAAAGCTTCCATCAGCTCAATCGAAGGTTTCACCACTCGTCGCATCCGAGGTGACATGAAATAAGCGGTGTAAATCGCGCCTAACACGGCAATAGGAACCGCAAACAGCATAGCGAAGAACGCAGCTTTTAACGTACCAAAGGTAATTGGTACCAAACTAAACTTGCCTTCAAAGTCGTCGTTAGCCGAGGTTGACTGCCAGACATATTGTGGTTCCGGATAACTCTCGTACCACACTTTTTGCCACAAAGATGAAAAAGAAATCTCTGGGTATTCGTTGTCGACTTTCGCCACACTAATGACGCCATCAGTCAAGGTAGCGAGGTGCAGCTCATTGGCGGACATCGCCGCTAACTGAGGTGATTTTGTGAATGCTCGCTCAAACATCGACAGCTTTTCGCTGGTCGTATAATGGCTCTGTAGCGTGCCATTCTCGTAAAAACTGTAAAAGCCCTTTCGATAAGTATCCGGCAATAGAAATTGCACTTCAGAGGCCAATTTAAAATCACGGATATGAGTCAAGCGACGTTGCTTATCGCTCAATACATCAAACCATTGCGATACACGCCCATCAATATGGCTGACTAGAATCGAATAAGCACCGGACAACAAATCGATATGTTTCACCGCATGTTTAGGGTCACCTAAACTCAAATCGATCACTTCTCGAACTTTAAATTGCTGCTCTTGTAACGTAAGAACCGTGAGTTCAGAACCGTTGCGTAGATACAACGTTCGTCCATTAGGAATCAACAACAACTGGCTCTGCTTAGCAAACTCGCGAGATAAAACCTGAACGGCTCGCTCCTGCAATTCCCCGTCTAGCGTAGAGCTGTACCATTTTACAACGATGCTGCCGCTTTCTAATTGCCCCACCACGGTTAATTGGTTATTAGAAACAGCAAAGGTAAATTGCTCAATGCGCTCACCTTCTTGAGCAAACACAATCGGGCTTTGGGATTTTTGTATGTATCCAAGTTTCGGTGTGGAAGTTTGCCCTTGAATAGACAACTGAGAAGTGAACTCAGGTTGGAATAACTGAACCTTACCTTGAGCATTCGCAAATGCGAACCAATTATCGGAAGGTGGGCTTTTCGCAAACGCGATCGGTGAGTCAATAACGGACGTAGAAAAATAAGGCGTCTTTGATGAATTATCTAACGCCCAAAAGTCTATCTTGCCAGATGAGTCCACCAGCAAAGCGTTAGTCCCATATTCATCAACCGCAAGAGAGATAGGCTGTTCTACCGTAACTGGCTGTACTAATTGATCGGTTTCCAAACCCGTATCAGAAAATACTGGCAGGATAACCATAGCTAGGTAGACAAAGATCAAGACTAACGCCGCTAATACACTGACGGCACCGCAAGTCACCGCAAAACGGACAAGACGATCTTTCAACCACCTTTTTTTGTCTCGTTCCTTCAATGAAAATTCGGCTGCGGCCATGTGTCTCTCTACCTTTTTTGAGCTACTGTCATAGTATGTCGTTTACATGACAATTATATTACAAATCACATTAAACAACTGAAACTAATAGTAACTTTTGCATATCGACTCACTTGAAATAATATCGTAACAAAAACACCATAGTCTGCTCACTTTTCATGATTTGAGAGCTACCTGACTCTTGTTACCTTTTAGGAACGCACTATGAACTCTGAAAAACTCTACATTGAGAAAGAACTTAGCTGGCTATCTTTTAATGAACGAGTCTTACAAGAGTCCGCAGACAAAACAGTACCTCTCATCGAAAGAATTCGTTTTTTAGGCATATTTTCCAATAACTTAGACGAGTTCTACAAAGTCAGATTTTCGGATGTAAAACGACGAATTCTCATCAACCAAGAGCGCGGTGGCAACGACAACTCCAAGCATTTATTAACCAAAATGCAGACCAAAGCGCTCAAGCTCAATCAACAATTTGACGAGCTATATAATGATCTGATTCTGGAAATGGCTCGTCGTCGCATCTTTTTAGTAAACGAGACTCAGCTTAATGACGCTCAGCAAAAATGGGTTAAGAAGTTCTTCAAGAAAGAAGTCCTCGCGCATATCACTCCCCTTTTGATCACCGATGACATTGATGTCTTACAATTTCTCAAAGACGAGTACGCCTACTTAACCGTCGAACTGAAACAAGAAACGAGTTCAGAATACGCATTGCTAGAGATCCCTACCGATCATTTACCTCGTTTTGTCACCTTGCCAGAACAAAAAGGTAAACAGCGTAAAACCATCATTTTGCTCGATAACATCATTCGCTATTGCTTAGATGAATTGTTCCACGGCTTCTTCGAGTACGACTCACTGAATTGCTACGCGATGAAAATGACCCGCGACGCAGAGTACGATTTAAGCCATGAGGTTGAGCACAGCCTGCTTGAACAAATGTCAGAAGGATTGGGGCAAAGGCTAACTGCTCTTCCCGTGCGCTTCGTTTATGAAAGAGAAATGCCGGCAGCGATGTTGGAGTTCCTATGCGCTAAGCTCGGTATCTCCAACTACGACAGTTTAATTCCAGGCGGTCGTTACCATAACTTTAAAGATTTCATCGCCTTTCCAAATATGGGAAGGGAGTACTTAGAAAACAAACCTTTAGCGCCAATGAGCTGCGCGGACTTTGATCCTTACAGTAACCATTTTGATGCCATTAAAGCACAAGACATTTTACTGCATTACCCATACCACACGTTTGATCACATCACCGAGCTGGTTAGGCAAGCTTCATTCGATCCAAAAGTATTGAGCATCAAGATCAACATCTATCGAGTGGCAAAAAACTCCAAACTGCTTAATTCGATCATTGATGCGGTACATAACGGTAAGAAAGTCACAGTAGTCGTCGAGCTACAAGCTCGCTTTGACGAAGAAGCAAATATTGAATGGGCTAAACTCCTCACCGAAGCTGGCGTGCATGTGGTGTTTGGTGTGCCCGGTTTAAAAATCCACTCCAAGTTGCTACTCATTAGCCGCCGAGAGCAGGATGAAATCACTTATTATGCTCATATCGGTACCGGGAATTTCCACGAAAAGAACGCCCGTATCTACACAGATTTCTCACTGCTCACCGCCAATCACAGTATCGCCAACGAAGTACGTAACGTATTTGGGTATATTGAAAACCCATACCGTCCCGTTAGTTTTGATGAGCTCATCGTTTCACCCCGCAATTCTCGTAAGAAGATAAACCAGTTAATTGATAACGAAATAAACAATGCCAAGGCGGGTAAGAAAGGAAAAATCACCCTAAAGGTTAATAATCTCGTCGATAAAAAGCTGATCAGTAAACTGTATGAAGCAAGCAGTTCTGGCGTAAAAATCCGGATGATCATTCGCGGTATGTGCTCTTTAGTTCCTGGAATTGAAGGCGTCAGCGACAATATTAAGATCATCAGTATTATCGACCGCTTCTTAGAACATCCTCGAGTAATGATTTTACATAATGATGGCGATCCGTTGGTCTACCTATCTTCGGCTGACTGGATGACAAGAAACTTAGATCACCGTATTGAAGTCGCGACTCCCATTCTAGATGAAAGGTTAAAACAACGCTTAATCGATATTATTGAGATTCATTTTACTGATACCGTAAAAGCACGCCTCATTGATAAAGAGATGAGTAACACCTATGTTCCTAGAGGGAACAAAAAGAAACGACGCTCTCAAATTGCTATCTATGAATACTTGAAACAAGTCGAAAAACAAACTCGTAAAGATCGGGAGAAAGCCATCAATCATGAACCAAGCCAACCAAAATAATCCACTTGATAGCGACAAAATTAGAAATGTTGCCGCTATCGACCTTGGTTCAAACAGCTTTCATATGGTGGTCGCCAAAGTGGTAGGTCAAGAGCTACAACTAGTTAGCCGTCATAAACAAAGAGTGCGACTAGCTCTAGGCCTAGACTCCCAAAAGAACATCAGTAATAGTGCCATTGAACGAGGCTTAGAATGTCTGGCGATGTTTGCAGAGCGGTTATCTGGGTTTGATATTCAAAATGTCCGGATCGCTGCTACACATACTTTACGCCAAGCCAACAACGCCCATATTTTCATTCAACGTGCTCAAGAAGTACTACCGTTCCCGATTGAAATTATTCCCGGTGAAGAAGAGGCTCGGCTCATTTACTTAGGGGTTGCCCACACACAGACAGAATCGCCATCTAAACTGGTTATCGATATTGGTGGCGGCAGTACCGAGCTAATTATTGGCCACGGCTTAGAAGCCAAACTCGTCAACAGTAAACAAATGGGCTGTGTTAGCTTCAGTGATAAGTATTTTGCTGACGGAACAATCACTAAGCACAACTTCATGCGTGCTATGATCGCTACTGAGCAACGATTAGAACCACTCGCAAGTAAGTACCGAAAACGCGGCTGGGACCTGGCACTAGGCTCCTCAGGAACAATAAAGGCCATCAAAGAAGTATTAGTCGCAGCGGGACACAGTGACGGGATCATCAACGCTAAACGCCTAGCAAAACTAATCGAGCAACTGTGTGAATTCTCTCATGTCGATAATATAAAGCTGGCAGGGTTAAACGAGGAAAGAAAACCGGTTTTCGCCGCTGGTGTCGCTATCTTAGGTGCCATCATCAACGACCTAAAAATTACCGAATTACACTATTCGGATGGTGCGTTACGTGAAGGGCTTTTGTATGAAATGGAAGAGCGCTTTGAGCGCTGCGATATTCGAATGCGTACCACAGAAAACCTAGCGAACAAGCACCTTGTGGATCTAGAACATGCCAGCCGAGTAAAAAAACAAGCGCACAAACTGCTAAAACAAACACACAAACAATTGGGGATCGGCAGACAAAGTGAACTTTTCGATTTGCTCAAGTGGGCAGCACTGTTACATGAAGTAGGCCTCAGTATTTCATTTCAAGCGTTTCATCGTCACTCTGCTTATCTTCTTCGCCACACCAATATGCCAGGCTTCAACCGTGAGCAACAGCTAGTGCTCTCGGCACTCACGCGGTTTCAACGAAAAGCGCTTAAGCTACATGAAATGCCACCGCTTTCATTGTTTAAGAATAGTCATATCATCGGTTTGATTAGAATACTCAGGTTATCGATATTGATTAATGGACAACGAAATGACACGCCAATGTTAGATTTAGAGATCAACCTGATCGACCACGATCACTGGCAACTAGACTGTAGCAACAAAGATTGGCTCGAAGAAAACAAGTTGCTCGCCGCGGATTTAGCTCACGAGCAAGAGCTATGGGACAACGCTGGGTGGCAATTAAGCCTTGCCTCATCATCAAAGTAGCTCAGAGGGTTATCACCTCATGCCTAAAGGCTACGCCTAGAAAATATCGCCTTTAGCTATAGACCAACTTTGGCCAGCTCTTGCTTAGCAAAGCTACTAGGGATCGACAGGTAGCCATCTTTCTCGACGAGCTCTTGTCCTTGCTCAGAGAAAATAAAGGTTAAGAACTCTTTCTCGACAGGTGATAACGGTTTGTTCGGATGCTTATTCACATACACATAAAGGAATCGTGATAACGGATACTTACCGCTTAAGATGTTCTCACGTGTGGCATGCACATAATCGGTCCCGCTTTGCGCAATCGGGATCAATTTAACACCAGCTACACGATAGCCAATACCAGAATAACCAATTCCACTTATAGAAGACGCCACCGATTGCACGACTGATGCCGAGCCTGGCTGTTCATTGACGCGATTTTTGAAGTCACCACCACACAATGCATTTTGCTTAAAGTAACCATACGTTCCAGACACAGAATTACGGCCAAATAGCTGAAAGTGTCGATCCGCCCATGGTTGGCCAATATCTAAACCAGCCCACGTGGTAATGTTTTCATTTGCACCACAACGTAGTGTTTCCGAAAAGATGGCATCGATTTGCTGGAAGTTAAGCCCTTGGATCGGATTGTCTCTATGGACAAATAACCCTATCGCATCAATCGCTACCCTTAGTGCCGTTGGTTTATAACCATGTTCGCGCTCAAATGCCTCGATTTCGCGTAGCCTCATAGGGCGACTCATTGGCCCAAATTGCGCAGTGCCCTCCGTTAAAGCGGGAGGCGCGGTTGCTGAGCCCGATGCCTGTACTTGAGCGTTAATATTTGGGTAATAAGACTTAAACTCTTCGACCCATAAAGTTGTCATGCCGGCCAGTGTATCTGAGCCAACCGATAGCAAGTTTCCCGAAACGCCCGGGGTCTTTTGATATTCGTCGAGCACCTCGGCTTGTATTGGCAGTGCCAACACACAAGTACTGATAAACACGCTCACCCAACGGCTAATCATACGGTCAACCGATTCGGTAAAGTGAAGGAAAAGGTACTACCAACGCCGACTTCACTGTGTATCTCTAAATGAGAGTCATGGTGAGTCAACGCATGTTTCACAATCGCCAACCCTAGACCACTGCCGCCAGTGTCTCGTGAACGCGCTTTGTCAACGCGATAAAACCTCTCTGTTAAACGGTGCAAGTGTTGGGGCTCAATACCGTCACCAGTATCTGAAACTTCCAAACATGCTCCCTGACTGGTTTGATACCAGCGCACATTAACAGCAGCCCCTGCCGGAGTGTACTTCACCGCGTTATAAACTAAGTTAGAAATGGCACTGCGTAGCTGATCTTCATCGGCGAGAACACGTAAGCTGTTATCAATATTGAAATTCAGTTTGTGCCCTTGATCACCACTTAAGCTCGCGGCTTCTTTCTCTAACACCTCTAGCATCGCCGGCACATTCACAACTTCTTCCAATTCGTGCATCGGTGCCGCTTCAATCTTTGACAAGGTCAAAAGTTGATTCACCAAGCTATTCATGCGATTGAGTTGCTCTGTCATCACACCATGCGCTTTCGGCCACATCGGACCCACCACCATGTCAGGGTCTTCGGTCATTTCCAAATACCCTTGCAATACAGTCATTGGGGTGCGTAATTCATGAGAAACATTAGCAAAGAAGTTACGTCGCATGCCTTCCAACTGCTTAAGCTGAGTCACATCACGTACTACCATCAAGTGTTCGCCTTCAGTGTAAGGCACAATACGTAATTCAAGCATGCGCTCAACGTTGAGCGGCGACGGCATTTCAAGCGGCTCAGAGAAGTCTTGTCGGTTAAGGTACTTGATAAAATCAGGAGTTCGAATCAAATTCGAGATAGGTTGACCGGAATCATCTGGCCAGCGAAAACCCAAAAGGTGTTGCGCTAATTTATTACACCACACGATATTGCCTTCACCACGGAACACAACTACGGCATCAGGCAACGATTCAGCACCATTTCGGAAACGTCGAATCAAGTTCGTCAGCTCTTTGCGCTTTTTACGTTGGCGCTGCTGTAAACGGTAGATCCCGTTAAATAACGATTCCCAATTCCCAGTTCCGCTAGGCGGTGTCAGACGTTTTTCATCCCACAACCATGCAGACAAACGCATCTGGTTATGTAAATGCCATACAAGCTGTAAAGCCGTGGCCACTAACAGCAACCACGGCATATAACCAAAAATCCATCCTACAAACACCCAAGGTGCGTAAAAAAAAGCCAGCTCCCAAGCCAGCTTTTTCCAGGTTAACCTTTCAACCATTCAATACTCCGTTGTCGCCTACAACTCTGCTCTCAATTAGGCTTTGGTTGAGAAACGGTAGCCAGCACCTCGCACGGTTTGGATCAACTTGTCATGTCCAGCTGATTCCAACGCTTTACGTAAACGTCTGATGTGAACGTCTACTGTGCGATCTTCTACATAAACATTGGTTCCCCACACGTTATTTAATAGCTGTTCACGGCTATAAACACGCTCTTGGTGAGTCATAAAGAAATGCAGCATTTTAAATTCTGTCGGCCCCATATCGACTGGACCTTCGCTTGCGGTTACTCGGTGTGATACAGGATCAAGTTTCAACCCTTGTACATCAATCACGTCTTCCAAGGCCGTTGGGGTTACGCGGCGGATAACCGCTTTCAAACGAGCGACTAATTCTTTTGGTGAAAAAGGCTTAGTGATGTAGTCGTCGGCACCCACTTCTAGGCCTCGAACTTTGTCTTCTTCTTCACCACGCGCCGTTAGCATAACCACAGGGATATTTCGCGTTAACTCTTCACGCTTCATATGCTTGATAAAGTTAATGCCGCTACCACCAGGCAACATCCAATCTAGTAATACTAGATCTGGGAAAGGTTCGCATAGCTTAGTAACTGCCGTATCATAATCTTCGGCTTCGACTGCTTGATACCCTTTTTGCTCAAGAACAAAACACAGCATCTCACGGATCGGCGCTTCATCTTCAACAACCAGAATCCTTCTCGACATAATTGAATAACCTTTGTATTTAATCAACGCATTGCATTATCTGCATTAATTATGACACTTTTGTGACCTTTGAAAACAAATTTTCATATAACTGTCTCAAACGTTTCACTTTTAGTTTTTGAATATCATCTAAGACAAACGCCATGAAATCTCCTATCATGAGCGTCTTCTAAAAAGGTAAGAGAAATATTATGTGGTTTAAAAATTGCCTAGTTTATCGTTTTAACCGCGATATCGAATTCAACGCAGATCAACTAGAGAAACAACTCGAAGAGTTCCGTTTTACGCCTTGTGGCAGCCAAGACAAGCAAAAGTTTGGTTGGGTGCACGCTATGGGTAAACATGGCGATATGATGACGCACGTTTCTGAGAACCGCATTCTTATCTGTGCAAAGAAAGAAGAGAAAATGCTACCAGCTTCAGTCATCAAAGAATCTTTGAATGCTAAGGTTGAAGCTCTTGAAGCTGAGTCTGGTACACCACTGAAGAAAAAAGAAAAAGACAGTTTGAAAGAAGACATCATCATCGATCTTCTTCCACGTGCATTTAGCCGTAGCAATTTCACATACGCGCTTATTATGCCAAAAGAAGGCTTTATTGTGGTTGATGCAAGCAGCTATAAGAAAGCAGAAGATGTACTGGCACTTCTACGTAAAACCATGGGCAGCCTACCTGTTGTTCCTGCGATTCCAGAGCAAGCGATTGAAACAACACTAACTGAGTGGGTTAAGTCGGGTGATACACCTCAAGGTATTACTATGCTGGATGAAGCAGAGCTAAAATCTATTCAAGAAGATGGTGGTATTGTTCGCGTTAAGAAGCAAGAACTAGAAGCCGATGAGGTCAAAAACCACATCGAAGCCAATAAAGTCGTCACTAAGCTTCTGATTAACTGGCAAGATCGCATCGAATTCATTCTTGGTGAAGATGGCAGTATCAAGCGCTTAAAATACAGCGATGACCTAAAAGATGAAAATGACGACATTCCTCGTGAAGATCAAGCCGCACGCTTTGATGCCGACTTTTCACTACTTTGCGGTGAGTTCAGCGCATTCTTGCCCAACCTATTCGAATCATTAGGCGGATTAACTCAGCCTAACGCTTAAAGTTCGATTTCAAAGCTCAGGTACGCCCGTACCTGAGTTGATTTTCTGATATTTCCCACTCTTTATTTGTCCCTTCACTCTCTTCTTAATATCATTGCTATCTTTAGGGCTATCAACCAGGCTCATTTTAGCGTAAAATTTGCGCCCCTTTGATATCACTTGGTGATATCAACCTGACTTGAGATCAGATTAGAGAAAGAAGCAATGACGACACAAACACCATTTGTACCAGAACTATTATCACCGGCAGGAAGCCTTAAAAACATGCGTTACGCATTTGCCTACGGCGCAGATGCAGTATATGCAGGCCAGCCGCGTTACAGCCTTCGCGTTCGTAACAATGAGTTCAACCACGAAAACCTACAAATTGGTATCAACGAAGCTCATGCTCAAGGCAAAAAGCTTTACGTTGTTTGTAATATTCAGCCGCACAACTCTAAGTTAAAGACTTTCATTCGTGATCTTAAGCCTGTAGTCGACATGGGCCCTGATGCTCTAATCATGTCTGACCCTGGTCTTATCATGATGGTTCGTGAAGCATTCCCTGAAATGCCTATTCACCTTTCAGTTCAAGCAAACGCTGTAAACTGGGCAACTGTAAAATTCTGGGCAACACAAGGCGTTGAACGTGTGATCCTATCTCGTGAGCTATCACTTGAAGAGATCGAAGAAATCCGCGAACACTGCCCTGAAACAGAGCTAGAAATCTTCGTTCACGGTGCACTTTGCATGGCGTACTCTGGTCGTTGTCTACTTTCTGGTTACATGAACAAGCGCGACCCTAACCAAGGCACTTGCACTAACGCTTGTCGTTGGGAATACAAAACTGAAGCGGCAAAAGAAGACGAGAACGGTCAGATCGTTGAAGCAAATCCAACAGGCGTTGAGATTCAAGAAGTAGAAGTTCAAGACGAACGTCCAGACAACACGCTAGGTCTAGGTAAACCAACAGACGAAGTAGTTCTTCTTTCAGAGTCACACAAGCCTGAAGAGAAAATGGCCGCGTTTGAAGATGAGCATGGCACTTACATCATGAACTCAAAAGACCTTCGCGCAATCCAGCACGTTGAGCGTCTAACGAAGATGGGCGTTCACTCTTTGAAAATCGAAGGTCGTACTAAGTCTTTCTACTACTGTGCTCGTACTGCACAAGTTTACCGTAAGGCGATCGATGACGCTGTCGCAGGTAAGCCATTTGATGAAAGCCTAATGGGTACATTAGAGAGCCTAGCACACCGTGGTTACACTGAAGGCTTCCTACGCCGTCACACTCACGACGCGTACCAAAACTACGAATACGGTTACTCTATCTCTGATACTCAACAATTTGTTGGGGAATTCACAGGTAAACGCCGCGGTGATCTAGCAGAAGTAGAAGTTAAGAACAAATTCTTAGTGGGCGACAGCTTAGAAATGATGACACCAAAAGGTAACGTTGTTTTTAAACTGGAAGTGATGGAAAACCGTAAGTCTGAAGCTGTAGAAGACGCAAAGGGTAACGGTCACTTTGTATTTATCCCTGTACCTGCAGACCTAGACCTAGAGTACGGCCTGCTAATGCGTAACTTGAGCGAAGGCCAAGATACACGTAACGCTTCAGGTAAATAATAATGGCTCTGCTAATTCAAGCTAGCTGCATTAATTGTGACATGTGTGACCCTGAGTGTCCAAATGGTGCAATTACTATGGGGGACGAAATCTACGAAATCGACCCAGCGCTATGTACTGAATGTAAAGGGCATTACGATAAGCCAACGTGCCAATCTGTATGTCCGATTAGTAAGTGTATCATTACCGATCCTAAACACGTTGAAACAGATGAAGAGCTTCTAGAGAAGTTCGTCATCATTCAAGGTTTAGCCTAAATAAAAAAGCGCCATTACGGCGCTTTTTTATTGTCTAGCATTACTGCACATTCCGCAGGCATGACGGGCGGTTCACCTCGTTTCTTTGGCGAAGTTGGTTTAGTGATCCAACTCATCAGCTCGTCACCACAGCCGCTTCCTTGGGGAGGCTGCACTTGCTCAATACAACTAGAGTTTCCTTCCGGACATTTCAATCTAACATGCATATGAGAATGATGCCCCCACCATGGGCGCACTTTTCTCAACCAACTTTTATCGGCCGTTTCGCTCTCACATAGCTTCTGTTTGATCAGGGGATGTAAAAAAACTCTAGTGACTTTCTCATCAAACGCTGCACGTTTCACTAAAGAAAAGTGTTTATCTTTCCATTGCGTATCATCAATCTCCGCTTTTTTAGAATTCAGCACTGATACAGATTTAGCCTGGGCTAGCTCATTAACGTCAAGAAAGCGATCACTAAGCCGGAGCCATATATCGATATCCAATCCTGTTTGATGGCTCGAGTGCCCGTAAGTAAAACGCCCACCTTGCGGTAAAGAGATATCCGCAATGAGAAGAACAGCTCCTAAGTCTTGCTCTGCGAAGTTTCCTAACCTTTGAATAAAACTTATCGTATCAGGATGTCCAAAATAGCGACCTTTTTCAGAACGAACAACCTGATATCCACTACCTTGTAAAGGTAGCGGATAGGCGCCCTGTAGACATCCATTAGCATAACTACCAATAGCGTTGGGGGCTGACTTGCTCGGTTCTCTAATATCCTCCCAACGGTTCTCATTCGAATTGCCTTTAAATGGAATCAAAGCGATGAATACCGTAAATAACCAGTGCCATTTAACTTTCATTAATTCTCCCTGTTTAATCGTTACATGTAACAGGTTCGATTGTTTACTTGGTAACGTAAATAATATTCAACGTATACCCCACCGCAAAAATGCGTCGCTCTTAAATTGTTCGTCGCAATCTTAAGTACAAACAGAATACAAACCATAATCATGCCGTTGAGTATAGTTAGATTCTATAAATAGGACTAACCGCATGAAAAACATATCTTTACTCACCCTGATATTTTTAATGGGCTGTGGATCTGAACAAGAAGAATTGACCCTGCAGCATTCTCCCCTCGCGAGTACTGATTTCGAATACGGAAATGCCGATCTCACACATTTCATAGAGGTGACCAAGGACTATGATTTTGTTGGTGTTGGAGAAGCTACTCACCAAGGTTCGAAAGCCTATAGTTATAAGTCGAGAATGGTTAGAGCATTATATGAGGAAGGAGACTTAGACTTTGTCGCATTTGAAGCTGGCCTCTATGACGGCTTAGCCGCGTGGCAAAACTTTCTTACAGGCAAGCAAGACCTAATGGATGCAGCGACAGGCCCTGATGCCAATTACATGTATGGCCACAGGTTTAGTCAAGAAGTCGCCCAGCTCTTTAACTACGTAAATAGCCAACCAATCACTGGAACGTCTTTAAAAATAATTGGCTATGATTCAAGAATCAACAGCGACCCTGGGTGCAGTATCATGTTTGATGAATTAGAAAGTTACTTAGTAGCCAATAATTTAGACACTTCTAACTACAGTACAATTAAATCAATAGCACCTATCATGATGTGCCCCTGGTACTCAAACAGAAAGTACACATCGAATGATCACAAAAAGCTGACTGCACAATTAAGCAATCTCATACAAGCTTTATCCAATCAAAAGACCTTAGAAGCCGTTCCAACATATGATCCAAAGAGACCGCGAGAATTTAGAGATTTCGCTTCATTCTGGTTACAAGTCGCGAAAAGTTTGTATGCCCATAGCCATTTCCAAATTCACAATTTGGAGCATTCATATACAGACTATCAATCTGCTGAGAATATTCGCTGGTTGAAAGAGGAATGGTTTGACTTACAAGGGCAAACATTCATTTGGGCACACAACATTCATGCAATACCAGTTCAAGGATCGGTAATAGAAGCCATCAATCAAAAGTACCCTGAAGAAACCACATACAGCATCATGCAACTGACTTACTCAGGGCATGTTGCAGCAAATACACCTAATAGTTCACGCTGGGAGATAGATAAAGAAGATTACTATTCAGAAAGAGGGACGCTAAACCAGAATCTATTCTTGTCTGGCTATCCTGATACATTCATTGACTTTAACTCTCAACCATCAGCTCAACGTAGTGAAATAGATAGCCCTCAGTACATCCGATACGCTTTTGGTGCTTTACCATTAATCTCTCCATCTTCTATCGCTGACGGAGTCCTTTTCATTCCATTCGAAGAGCCAGCGACTGCGAGATAAATGAAATCATCAAGTATTAATCGCATTCTCACTAGGTCATAAAATTTAATGCCCCTTCCTCACAAATAGTAACGACTCTAACATTCAATTAGAGCCAATCATCAATTCACGTGTCACTGATACGTTTGAATTCCAACATTTTGTTTAGTAAGCCATAACCAAATGGACTCCAATAGAGCTTCCATTCTCTATTGGGGCCTTAACATAAGTAAACAACTTAGAGATAAACTCGAGAATACATAGGAAGACTAATGAATTTCGATAAAACTCAGGCCAAGATACCAAATATGGCAAGTTCAAAAAAGTAAAATGGATTGAGCAGGCAGGAGGATGGAAACTAAGCGTTTTCATATCATCTATTAACACTTCAGAAATGAAAAGGCTCCGGCACTTCTGCTAAAGACTTGAATATAGCAAGGTTGAGTGGTTTAACCAGGCTGGCGATCAAGCTCCCAACATGGCTTCGCATAAGCTACAAATGCAAAAAAGCCTCAGTCTTTCGACTGAGGCTTCGTATATGGCAGGGGTGGAGAGATTCGAACTCCCAACACGCGGATTTGGAATCCGCTGCTCTGCCAATTGGAGCTACACCCCTATCTCAGTTTTTAAGAGCTGAAACTCTGAATAAGTGGCGGAGTGGACGGGACTCGAACCCGCGACCCCCGGCGTGACAGGCCGGTATTCTAACCAACTGAACTACCACTCCGCAGTGGACTACTTGTCATCATAGGCAAGTCGTTCATAATTTAAAGCCTGGCGATGTCCTACTCTCACATGGGGAAGCCCCACACTACCATCGGCGCTATTGTGTTTCACTTCTGAGTTCGGCATGGAATCAGGTGGGTCCACAACGCTATG
>NZ_RZIS01000001.1:538350-1068839 GCF_005281835.1 Vibrio profundi | reverse complement strand
AAAAAGTAGCAATCGTTGCCTGCATGAGAAAGATGGTTGTGATACTCAATTCAATGCTAAGAGATGGTGTTATGTGGGATAAGGATAGCGCCAAAAATTAACTATTGACGCCATAGTCTCTTGTTAGTTTATTTCACCAAACTCACTTGGAGTAAATTCGTAACCAACTAAGTTGTTATAAACACCCATTGAATCGTTAACAACAAAGCTTTGGTGCATGAAATAATCTGAAACAACACTTTTCCTAACCTCTTTAGCGTATAGATTTAAAGCATGAACCAAGTTTGAATGTAACCGCAAAAGCTGCATTGTCCAATTTTCACTCAGTTCATACTTTTTTTCATATTCGTCATGAGGCAAAGTTCCTTTCCAACGTCTATCACGCTGCCACCAGAGACTTTGTTCATTTAAGTATGCAAACTCTGAATTAGTAAAATGCTGAACCAAAGATTCCACACGATTAGATAGTTCAATAATCGCTGCGTCTAATTTTGGGTACTCTCCTGGGAATGTAGTCCTCGAAACTAAGCACCCATAACTACAAAAACTATCAATAAGATCATCTTCGATACTATTTGCAATCAAGTTATCGCTCATTCGCATCCAATCAATTAAATTCAATCGGCGAGTTGTTTCCTGCACAATATATTGATAAAAATTATCCGAGTTTTGTTGAGGTGAACCAACTATATCTTTTATCAATCGTTCATCTAAGCTAAACAAAGCTTTCTCAAGATCACGACTATCAAACACCCGTACATTTACTAAATTATTTTCATCCTTTATTTCTGATAGCGCTTTCGTTACATGAGGAGACACGCCTTTGAATTTGTCATTAACAACAAAATAAAACTCCCTCACAGGAGAGATACTGTCCCAGTAAGACTTTAGTTTTTGAAAGTCAGATTTCAACTTTTTGATAGCTGTATCGTTATTTTTGGGTAATTCTTCTGGTGCATACGCTTGGTAGTATCTGCCATGCTCTGAGTTCCAGCCGTCATTACCTCTATCACCTATATTGCCGTGAGCTTTAACTGCCTTAAAATCAGGATCTACATAGCTCATTATTTTTACAAATAAGTCCTCGTAGTTTTGCCCTGTAGACTCATGTACAATTAGTTTAAATCTTGTTCTCATTCTCCCCCCCATAAACTAACAGCTATTAGACAGAAAAATTCTATATTTAAATGCAGAATCATTCTGTCTAGTTTTTCACTGCTTTCAATTATACCGAACTAAGCCCTTTTATAACAAATACTTATTGGTTTCGTCTGTATGCTCGCCGACAAATTATAGAATTTTTCTATATAGCATGAATTCCGTTAAATCCTTGTCTGCATGTATAGATATTCAGTACAAAAAAGTGGTGATTAAGAAGCCTTGCTCGGATCTTAATCACCACCAAAGTTGGTTTATACTGTGGTCACCTGTTCAAACGGTTTAACCGCGTGAACAGGTAACTTTTGAGTACTTACGCCCCTCTATTCCGCTATCCCTCTTATTCGCACATTTCGCCTTCTGAGCATTTCCAGTGTTAAAAGTAGCAATACCGACATTAATATCAGTAAGCTTGCGACCGCTAAAATTGTTGGGCTTATTTGTTCACGTATCCCCGACCACATTTGTCTCGGCACGGTTCGTTGCTCGGCTCCGGTAATAAAAAGTGCGACAACCACTTCGTCAAACGATGTACCAAAAGCGAACAGCCCACCAGAAATCATTCCAGGGCGGATTAATGGAAAAGTGATATGGCGAAAAGTGTAAACAGGGTTAGCTCCCAAACTATACGCGGCTCGAACCAAACTATGGTCGAAGCCACTGAGCGTTGCCGTTACGGTGATGACCACAAAGGGTGTTCCTAGTGCAGCGTGAGCCAAAATGATACCAGTAAAGGTTTGCGACAATTCAAAGCGGGTATAGAAAAAATACATCGCCGCAGCCGATATAATCACAGGAACAATCATTGGAGAGATCAACAATGCCATGATCACGTTCCGCATAGGAAGCTTGCTCGATGAGAGCCCCATCGCCGCCAACGTGCCTAACGCCGTTGCGACCAAAGTTGATGCGAGCGCTATGATCGTGCTGTTTTTTAATGCCGTTAACCACTGACTATTGGTGAACATGTCTTGATACCATCGAACGGAATAGGCTTCGGGATCTAAGTTCAACATGCCTTCGGTAAAGGTGAAATAAGGCGTGGCGTTAAAAGATAATGGAATGATGATAAGAATAGGCGCGATTAAAAAGAAGAACACCAAACCACAAAAAGCTAGGTAAGCGTAATATCCAGTACGCTCCCCTTTTGTACAATAAATGGGTAGCGCCATAACTAACCTCCAACCTTAATGTTGTTAATACCAACCACTCGGTTAAACACATAAAACAGCCCAAGCACCACAGCTAACAGTAATCCGCCGAGCGCCGCTGCCATTCCCCAATTCAGCGAAGTTTGCATGTGGTAAGCAATCATATTAGAAATCATTTGCCCGCTTCTTCCCCCAACTAGCGCCGGAGTGATGTAGAAACCAATAGATAAAATGAATGTCAGTAGCGCCCCGGCCCCAATACCCGGCAACGTTAACGGCATATACACCTTTATGAACGCCATGCTTGGCGTCGCACCTAACGAGCGAGCAGCACGAAAATACGTCGGACTGATACCTTTCATCACGCTATAAATCGGCAAAATCATAAAGGGTAAAAGAATGTGTACCATCGCGACAATCGTGCCGAAGGTGTTGTGCATCATCTGAATTCTTTCTGCACTTAATCCAAGCCACAAAATTAGGTCGTTCACTATGCCTTGGTTTTGCAGCAACACGATCCAAGAAGTCGTTCTTACTAACAGCGATGTCCAGAAAGGAAGCAACACCACAATCAACAACAAATTGGCTTGTTTATCAGGTAGGTTGGCAAGTAAATAAGCCACCGGATAAGCCATGGCTAAGCAAATCACGGTAATCGCTAGTGACATGCCAAACGTCTTCAAAAATAAATCGACATAGACTTGGCGAGTATCTGGCTGTTGAGCGATGTTTCCTTGTTCGTCAAACCTCATATCCAATGCAGCCAAGTAATAACTGAGAGTGTAAGCCCCACTCAGATTCTTTATCGCTGCCCAATATTTAGGTTTGCCCCACCGTTTATCTAGCGAAGACAGATCTATGGACTTGGTTCCATCAGTCAGTGAAGCGTTTGCACCTGCAACGTTATCCAACTTTGCTAATTTTCGACCAGTTTTCATCAGCAAGCTACGCATACCCGAGACTTCAATGTTAAGGCGATTAGCCAACTTAGGTAGGGTTTTGTCTTGATACCTTTCTAGTAGTTCAGATGCAAAGATATGTTGGGTTTGAGGATCTGGCAGGCCATTGAAATCCCATCCTTTTATTGCGACAACCGTTTGAGGAAAGGCATTCGGCACTGCTTTGTTGTCTACGCTTCGGTAAAGCATTTCAATAATAGGAAATGCGAACGTTAAGCAAATGAAAGCGACCAAAGGCATAACTAGCAATACTGCTCGTTTTTGTTTTCGGCGTTCTGCTCGAATGAGCTGGGATTTTAAATCGCCATTTCGTTGGGTGATTTTCTTCTGTAGCGACACAACGGAGCCAAGCCAAGTAAGTTCTCTACTCATGCTTCCACTCCCTGTTCACTGTGTTCACGATTCGATGTTTGATTTGCTGAGTTTTCTGCCGCTAACGAGGCCGTCGAATCTAGAGCATGGCAATCTCTACTATGCCAGCCAATTGTACAAGCCTCACCAAGTTTCAATGGCGCCGTATTTCGGTTATCGTTTGGCACTTTCACAATCAGCTCGCCTAAATCGGGAACCGAAACGACCAATCGATGGTGGTCGCCGTGATATATCATTTCACGCAGCTGACCGCTAAATTCGTTATCGCACTGTAACTCTTCTGGAGAAACGCTGATCTTCTCAGGTCGAATTGATAACGTAGTGGCATCACCCAAAATACCAACAGCAACAGGTTTGGCGAGAACATTCTGCTGCCCGACTTTTACTGTGCATGTTTCTGATTCAACATCAGAAACCACACCATGTATTTGATTGTTTTCTCCAATAAATTGAGCCACAAAAGCATTGCTTGGAGATTCGTACAAGTCCGTAGGCGTCGCCAACTGTTGTACTGCTCCATTATTAAATACAGCGATACGATCAGACATTGTAAGCGCTTCGTCTTGGTCGTGAGTCACATACAATATTGTGATGCCTAACTTCTCATGCAAATGTTTGATTTCCATTTGCATCTGCTCACGCAACTGTTTATCTAACGCGCCCAATGGCTCATCCATCAGAACTAACTTGGGTTCAAATACTAAAGCTCGCGCCAAGGCTACGCGTTGTTGCTGCCCGCCAGAAAGCTGCTTGGGGTAGCGAAAAGCAACATGTGCAAGCTCGACCATTTCTAAAGCTGCCATCACTTTTCGGTCGACATCGCCTTGGTTCAGTTTGCGAACCTTCAGAGGGAATGCGAGGTTCTCGGCAATCGTCATATGGGGAAACAACGCGTAGTTTTGAAACACCATGCCGATATCACGTTTATGTGGGGCTAAGTTGTTAACGGGGATTCCATCAATATAGATTTCGCCACGAGTTGCAGTTTCAAACCCTGCTAGCATCATCAGGCATGTCGTTTTACCTGAGCCAGATGGCCCAAGCATGGTCACGAATTCGCCGGGGGCAATGGCTAAATTGAAGTCTTTCACCACCAAGTTTTCGCCATCGTAGGTTTTTTGTACGTGCTGGAATGTCACGTAATCCTTGTTGCTTGTGTTCATGTGTCGTCCCTTTTTCATCGCTTTATTCAGCAAGTCAATCCGGATAAATAAACCCAATTGAGATCCCCTTGAATTGGTTCTCCCACAACAATTGGTCAAAACGGCCGTAATGCCTGTTTAATTATGTGAATTGCTATTTTTATTATTGGTATAGAAAGTTGAAGGGGCGCATTTCTGCTGACGCCCCTTCTATTCCGCTGTTGAGCTAGTTCAAAATACAGCGGACATAAATGACCGAGTTAAGCTAGTTCGGTTACAGGTTGTATTTCGACAGGTCTGGACGAGTTGCAATAGCTCGCTCCACCATCGCGATCACTTGTGCACGTTCTTCACCTTTAAGGTTTTGGCGCGGCGCACGTACTTGTTCAGAACCGCGGCCACATACTTGTTCTGCCAACTTAATGCACTGAACTAGTGTTGGAATCGTGTCGAGGCGTAGTAGTGGTAAGAACCAGCGGTAGATCTCTAGCGCTTCTGCATATCGACCTTGGCTTGCAAGTTTATAGATCGCAACTGACTCAGCAGGGAAAGCGTTCGTCAGGCCAGAAATCCACCCCGTAGCGCCCAGCATTAAAGACTCTAGTGCGATATCGTCAACACCACTAAATACCGTAAAGCGATCATCAAAGCGGTTGTACAGTTCTGTGATTCGGCGTGTATCTGTTGTTGATTCTTTCACTGCGACGATGCTTTCAAATTCCGCAAGTTGGCTCATAATTTCAAGGTTCACATCCACCCCGTAAGACACAGGGTTGTTGTAGATCATGATTGGCATATCTGGCGTTGCTTTTGCCAGTGTCCCGTAATAATCAACGGTCTCTGTATCGGATGTGCGGTAAACCATAGGAGGCATAACCATACAGCCATCAATTCCAATTTTTTGTGCATCTTGCATATAATCAACCGCAGCGGTTGTGATCGATTCTGCCGTACCAGCAATAAGAGGAACACGCCCGGCCACGACTTCTTGTGCGGCTTTCAGAACTTGACGCTTTTCTTCAGGGTAAAGCGCGCAATTTTCGCCAACAGTGCCAAGACAAATGATTCCATTGACACCATCATTGATTTGGTTATCAATCACGGTTTGAGTCGCATCAAGATCGATGGTTTGGTCTGCGCGAAACTGTGTGCTTACTGCTGGGTATACACCTTTCCAATCTACTTTCATCTGTAACATCCTTTTGTATATTGTATGCAATTTTAATTTGCGATAAAAAACTCGGTATTTCATAAATTTAAAACCGAGACTAAATGGGTATGTGTGAAGCTAATATTCCTTCGTGTAACATCTATTTCTGGTGAAATTTTTATATAACAAAGTGATATAACGAGTCAGCATTGATTATTTCACTCGATCACCTTGTGAGTAACTGGCCAATACATACTGAACTGCAGTTAAATCGGCCAATGCACTTCCTACCGATTTATACAGAGTTATAGCGTCGTTATCGGCTCTACCGCCATTACGGCCTGCGCATAAATCTGGTAACTCACTTTGAATATTCTCTTCTTGGAAGACACCTTCTTCAATTGGGATTAATAGATCCCCAGCCTCGGCTAACACGTTGATTTTACTATCTACGTAAACCTGAGACTTTTGAACAAGTTCACTGCCACACTCACGTTTGTCTCTATCATGATTGCCAATTAAATCAATATGAGTACCTGGCTTTACCGAACCACAGGCAAACAGCGGTGAAGGTGCACCTGTTACGCAAGACACAATGTCGGCTGTAACTACGGCTTGATTGACATCCGTAGCGACTTCAACCTTAAATTGTCGCTCGACTGGCAAGCTTTGATATTCCGAACCTGAGATAATTGCATCAACGCAGCACCTCGCTTTCTTCTCATCCCTTCCCCACACCACGACTTCGGTTAAAGGTCTTATGGCGGCATAAGCCCAAGCGATGTAAGGCGCTAAATTTCCCGTACCACAAATCAACAATTGGTTGGCATCACTTCGCGCGAGATAATCCGCAGCCAGTGCAGACGCAGCGGCGGTGCGCCAAAATGTCAAAACCTTTCCATCAAGCAATGCCAGTGGTTCACCGTTACGGCGATCAAACGCCAGCACTTTAGACGCAAGACTGTCTTTGTCTTGAAGGTGATTTTCGGGAAAGTAAGTAAAGGCTTTCACTGTGATTAAGTTTTCGTTCCAAGCTGGCAGTAACGCGAATGCCTCATACCCTGATTCTTCCAATGCCATCACTCGGCGTTGCGGAATCGTTGCGGGACGTTGGTAGCTGGCACGCATCGAATCTATGAGCCCTTTCATTGTCAAGCAGCCTACAATCTGCTTGGCATCTAAATTCAACATTGTTCCTCCTAATAAAAATCCATCGCGTTCCGACATCTAGTTTTCGAAAGCACCCAAACTGCTGCGTTTGGGTGCGCCCTTCGTATTAGTTAGTTCAATAACCACGTATTGAATTCTTCATTAAGCTCATCGGCATAATCCGACCACCAAGCATCATCAATTAAAAAGGCAGTTTTAAAGTTGTTCGGCGCGGTTGGTAGGCTTGCTAAAATTTCAGGGCTAATTTGCGCTGAAGAGGATTTACGCGTCGGGCCATAAGCGACATATTTGGCTTGGTCGGCAAGTGGCTGTGTTCCAGATGAGAATTTAATGAAGTCCAACGCTAATTCAGTATTAGGGCTACCTTTCGGAATCGCCCAGCCATTCATGTAACCGAGTTGGTGATCCCAAATAATTCGAAATGGTTGGCCTTCTTCAGTAGTTGCACTGTGGATACGGCCGTTAAACGCAGAGGCCATCACGACTTCTTTGTCGGCAAGCATTTGCGGTGGCTGCGCTCCAGTTGTCCACCAAACCACTTGAGGCTTAATGGTATCTAGTTTCTTAAATGCGCGATGGCGCCCTTCTGTTGTCTCTAACATCTCATAAACCTGTTCTGGTTTAACCCCGTCAGCGATCAGTGCCCATTCTAGGTTCCCTTGTGGCATTTTTTGCAATGCACGACGACCCGGGAACTTAGTCAAATCAAATAGATCAGCCAACTTATTAGGCTGCGCTTTTCCTTTAAACGCATCATCGTTTACCGTCAGCACCGTAGAAACAACAATCGTATTGACTGCACATTCGTGAATCGCACCTTCAATGAAGTCATCTTTCGCAGGCGTTCCATCAGCACCAGCAGGCAGAATGCTCGGATCCAGCGGTTCGAGTAACCCTTCTGCGCAGCCACGAACAATATCGGGCTTATCAAGTGAGACTAGATCCCAACGCACTTTGTTGGCTTCAACCTGCGCTTTAATTTCTGCAAGGCCGCCGCTGAAGTCTTCGGATATCAGCTCAACACCAGACTCTGCAATGAACGGTTTGTGATACGCCTCTACCTGACTTTTAGTAAAAGCGCCGCCCCAAGACACGACGGTTAATTTATCTTCAGCGTAAGCCGTAGATCCAAGCAGCATCCCTGAAACCACAACTCCTGAAAGTACTGTTCGTGACAACAATCCTTTTGAAGCCGATGATCTCGAAACCAAGTGTGTAAGTGGCGCAATTGTCATTCTAGACATTATGTGTAGCTCCTTTTGTTGGTTTTCTTGTGCATCTGGATACTGCTTTTAGATGCATTGTTGGTTAACTTTTTATTAACATAATATGCTTGTATATTTTATACAATATTAAATTTGAAAAAATTTTAACCAAATCTTGTTAAGCGATATGGCGACAAATCCAACGTAGTTTGCTTGCCATTCACCATATCCGAAACGAGGTCAGCCGTGATTGCCGCCTGAGTCAAACCAAGATGTTGATGGCCAAATGCAAACAGAATATTTCCCTTTTCGTTCTGGTCAATGATCGGTAAAGAATCTGGTAATGAAGGTCGATTCCCCATCCACTTGCTACCTAAATCACCTTCGAGAACTGGTTGTTTCAGCACCCCTTTAGCGAGGTTTTTAAGCATGTTTGCGCGCTGCATATTGGCGGGAGATTTTATCGAAGCGTACTCAACTGTACCTGCAAGCCTAAGCCCATGCTTCATCGGCGTCATGATAAACTTTCTATCGGCTGAACTAACAGGGATAGGGAGTAATTCATGTGGTGTATTCACCATCAAGTGGTAACCTCGCTCAGCTTGTAGCGGCACTTTGATATTGGTTACTTTCTTAATAATAGGGACAGATTGAGCACCAGTTGCCATCACTACCTTATCAAAATGATGCGCGCTCTTATCCGTTACCACCACACTTCCAACTTGGTCGGATTTAACGTTTTCCACTTTGTCTTGCTGCCATTTTCCGCCCCAATAGATGAATGATGACTTTAGCTCAAGGCACATATAATAAGGGTCGGTGGTATGCGACGTATCAGGAAAGAACACGCCACACTTTACTGTATCGGCTAGGTTTGGCATGCGACTTCTCAGCAGGTTACCTTCCCATATTTCCCAACGAACCCCATGAGATTTCATTTTTTCTAAGGTCGCTTGGTAGCTTTCAAATAACTGTTCACTTTCGAATACCAGCAATGAACCTTCAGATTTAATTAGGTGGCTCAGCTCCACATCTTCGAGCAGTTTATTCCAGCTACTCATCGCTCGACTGTTTAACTCGGTAAGTGCAGATGTCGCATGGTTAGTTGGTTTTTCTCTCGCTTTAGCTAAGAAACGAAACATCCAACCAGCGGTATTGGGCAGGTCTCTAAATCGTATTGAAACTGGACTTTTTGGAGAAAGTAACATTTTAGGCAATTGGGGAATCAAACCCGGGTTGGACAGTGGGAGTATTTGCTCCGTTGCAAAGTGGCCGGCGTTGCCTTTCGAACATTTTGAACCAGCGCCCGATGGGTCGAATACCGTTACTTGGTGCCCTTCTAATTGCAGCTTTAACGCTGAACATAAACCGATAATGCCTCCCCCAACGACTGCTATTGAAACGCCCTTTGATTGTTTTTCAATCGACATTTGTTTTGCTCCCCATCACACTTCACCAACAAAATTGTATAAAATATACTTTACACTACGTTAACATCCCTTCGACCTAGTTCAACCAATTTCTTATGCAAGGAACAAAAAATGAGACAAGGGACTTTTTTTTGTATTGATGCGCATACCTGCGGAAATCCGGTACGACTGGTGGCGGGCGGTGTTCCACCATTGGAAGGCAAGACCATGAGTGAAAAGCGTCAATTCTTTCTAGAAAACTACGATTGGATACGCCAAGCCTTAATGTTTGAACCTCGTGGGCACGCCATGATGTCGGGCTCAGTTGTGCTTCCGGCCTGTAGCGAGAACGCGGATGCTTCAATCCTTTTCATTGAAACAAGTGGCTGCCTGCCAATGTGTGGTCACGGCACTATTGGAACCGTCACTTCAGCGTTAGAACACAAGTTGATCACGCCAAAACAAGAAGGACGACTGATCTTAGACGTGCCTGCTGGGCAGATCGAAGTTCATTACCAAACAAAAGGTGACAAGGTCACTTCAGTGAAGATATTTAACGTCCCTGCTTATCTAGCGCACCGTGATATAAAGGTATATGTCGAAGGGTTAGGTGAAATCAGCGTGGATGTATCTTATGGCGGTAACTATTACGTGATCGTTGATCCACAAGAAAACTACCTAGGACTGGAGCACTATTCCTCTGACGAAATACTGATGCTCAGCCCAAAAGTTCGCCGCGCGGTTTCAGAAGCAGTTCAGTGTGTCCACCCTCAAGATCCAACAGTTTGCGGCGTCACCCATGTGTTATGGACAGGCTCGCCTACCAAGCCCGAAGCTACTGCAAAAAATGCCGTTTTCTACGGTGAAAAGGCCTTAGATCGCTCCCCGTGCGGTACCGGAACCAGCGCACGCATGGCTCAGTGGTACGCGAAAGGTAAGCTAAAACTAGGCGAAGACTTTGTGCATGAAAGCATCATTGGCAGTTTGTTCAAAGGTCGAATTGAAGCAGTGACAGAAGTAGAAGGTCGCGAAGCCATATCGCCGAGCATAGAAGGCTGGGCGCAAGTACACGGACACAACACCATTTGGGTCGATGACGAAGACCCGTACGCATATGGATTCGAATTGAAATAGGATGACTAAAATGAACAACGATACATTTAATGCGATCAACCCTGCCACGGAACAGTACCTTAGTGGCGACTTTCCCCAGCAAGGCGCTTCTGACGTTGATTTCGCCGCCACCGTGGCTTCGGAAATCTCGCCGCAGTTTAGAAGCACTTCTCCACAACAAAGAGCGTTGCTACTCAATACCATTGCCGATTGTTTAGAAGCTGAACGTGAGAATATTGTCCAACGCGCTCAACTAGAATCTGCTCTGCCCGAGATTCGCTTGAATGGTGAGCTTAGCCGAACCACCAATCAACTGCGTTTGTTCGCCGAAGTTGTCACCCAAGGCTTGTGGCAAGACGTTATCTTTGATACCGCTCAACCAGAAAGACAACCGCTGCCTAAACCCGATTTGCGTCGTCACAATATTGCACTTGGTCCTGTCGCGGTATTTGGCGCGTCGAACTTCCCATTAGCATTTTCAACAGCAGGTGGCGACACCGCCTCCGCCATTGCAGCTGGCTGCCCAGTAATCGTAAAAGGCCACCCTGCTCACCCTGGCACCAGCAAAATTGTTGCTGACTGTTTTTCCAAAGCTCTTGAGCAATGCCAGTTGCCGCAGTCTATATTTAGCTTACTCCAAGGAACGAGTAACGAATTGGGCCAATCTTTAGTCCAGCATCCAAGTATTAAGGCCGTTGGTTTTACAGGTTCCATTCATGGTGGACGCGCTTTATTCGATCTCGCTCAATCACGCCCTGAGCCGATCCCATTTTATGGTGAGCTAGGCGCTGCTAACCCTGTATTTATTCTGCCGAATAAATTGTCGAGCGACAGTGAAGCTTTAGCCGATCAATTCGTACAATCCATGACCATGGGCTGCGGGCAGTTTTGTACCAAGCCTGGCGTGCTCTTTGTTATCAAGAGTGAAGCTTGTGATTCCTTCCTTTCTACCGTTCGCGCGAAAGTTCGAGAACAACAAGGTCATGTATTGCTCACCAATGGCATCAAACAACAGTATTTGTCTCAAACCCACTTACGTAGCGCGGACGACACTATTCAATGCGTTAAATCAACGCCCGAGTTTGGAATCGAAACCTGCTTATTCGAAACCACCAGCCAAGCTTGGCGAAACAACCCAGAGTGGCAAGATGAGATATTTGGCCCGCAATCGGTCATCGTTGTCTGTGACAGCTTCGAAGACATGTTAGAACTTAGCCGTCATTTATCTGGTAGCTTAACGTCTACCCTGCATGCTGATAAACAAGAATACGATCTTGCAAAACAGCTCCTTCCGCAGCTGGAAAGTATCGCTGGCCGAATCGTATTTAATGGTTGGCCAACTGGGGTCGAGGTTAGTCACGCGATGGTTCATGGTGGCCCTTACCCAGCCTCTACCATGCCTGCGAGTACGTCTGTTGGTTCTCAAGCCATCAAGCGTTGGCTACGACCTGTGGCTTATCAGTCTCTTCCAGATGAGTTACTTCCAGAGGCTATTAAGCAATCCAACCCACTCAAAGTCACGCGTGCCATTGATGGGACTATGGAAAAAGACGGCGTAGCGTAAGCGATCGTATAAAAAGGTACCACTTGGTGCCTTTTTGTTTTGATTACCTCCCAAAAACACTCTTAGGGCTGTGGATCGTAAGCTCAATCCATGGCAAAAATGGTATATTGGATAAAATACCTTTGTAAGCTCGGAGACCTGGATGTCACAGAAACCTGTTTTTAAAACTCGAACTCAAGTCGTAGAGGAAGCGATCCGTACTCAGATCCTAAAAGGCGAGTTAAAAACTGGTCAGCCGCTCAGACAAGACGCCCTCGCTGCTGAGTTCAACGTTAGCCGTATTCCTGTTCGTGAAGCGTTAGTTCAGTTAGAAGCACAAGGCTTAGTCAGCTTTGAAGCGCATAAAGGCGCCACTGTTACGGAACTTTCTCCCGATAAAATCGATGAATTGTTTGAATTACGTGCCGTGGTGGAATGCCATATATTAGAGCGTGCGATTCAAAACATGACCGACACTGACCTTGAGAATGCGCGTCAGATCCGCGAGCAGTTTGATGCGGTGCTACAAAGCGGTGCTGAAATTGAAGAATGGAGCAACTACAACTACGAGTTCCATAAAGCACTTTATGCCCCTGCCAACATGCCAGAAACCATGGATGTGATTTACAACCTAAACACCAAATGCGACCGCTATATCCGTTTGCAGTTGTTGTTTACCACTGGAATTGAAAAGGCAGAAAAGGAACATTTGGCTCTGTTCGAAATGTGTGAAAACCGCGATATCGATGGCGCTAAATACTTGTTGAAGAAGCACATTCTGGAAGCGGGTACTGCGATTCGCGATCTATTGTTAGCCAGACAAAATTCAACGGCATAACCTCATTTAGACCTAAGTTATTACTCTGTAAGTTATTTAGAGGTCGATGGAACCTCCAATACTTAGGTCGCTACCAAGTAATCTTAACTCGGACTTGTCGATATCTGGCTCATTAAGATATTGAACACTTAACCATATTGCCTTGGTTGCAACCGAGTTTAGGTGAACTACATTGGAGTAAGCATGCATATAGGACCTAAATTTTTACTCGCTGCAATTCGACAGAAGCTAAAAGAACAAGGCCTCTGTTATAGCGAATTGTCTGAAAAAACAGGGATCCCGCTCTCTACTATCAAACGTCATCTACGAAACCCATCGCTAGGCATTGATAAGATCCTGATGTATGCCAACCATGTAAACACCGATTTGGTCGAGCTTTCTCAACTAGCTAGCCAGTTACAACATAGCGGCGAAGAGTTTGTTTCAGACGAGCAAAACGCGCTATTTGTCGAATACCCGCATTTGCTCGACTTTATCTACATGGTGACTTCTTTAAACCTTACTCCAAGGCAAGTCGCTGAAAAGTATCAACTTTCCGATACTAGCCTACGGTTTTACTTAAGCATTGCCGAGATCCTTGGCTATGTAGAGGCGCATGGTGACGAGATCTTTTACCGTTCTGGACGTCGTTTCATTATGGAAGAAGGTACACCACTCGATTCGTTATTTAGAAAACGCTTTCAACAAGCATCACTCGCGCATGATACGCCACCACAAGTGTGCCAAGGGCGTGTGCGGCTCACCCAAGCTCAGTGTTTGCAGCTTGAAACGGAAGTCGATAAAAAGCTCCATGAATTTCACGCCAGTAATTGCAGCAATAATACAGGCGATTACACCAATGTGTTGCTCCGCTACACACCCGGCGAACAAATTCACTTTTCAGATGATTTACCAGAAATAGACGGTAACTTGCTTAAGTTGGTCTCTGCTCAGTTTCCTCGCTGTTAGCCTGCTCTCCTTGCCGAAATAAGCCTCGCCACTCTGTTCGGAGTGGCTAAACTTCTGTTCTGACGGCCACTGTTTCTGTTCAATATCTTGTTATTTAAACCTCCTCATACACCGCGTATTTCTAGCTCAGAACCTACAAATTACCGCTAACCTATTTCCGTATAAAATCTGACCGTATCTTCAAGTATCACTTTCTAATACCCATCGGCTCTATTTCTGCCACCTTGTTACAGAGATGTTAACAAGTGATTGTTCAAAGAATTTATACAATATACATTTTTCATGACTCCGAAAGGATATCCCCGAAAAGGAAAGCACAGAGGAAGCCATGAAAGCACATAAATTCAAACCCAATAAACTTCTCATGAAGAGTACCTTGTTCGCAGCTTTAGCCGCGGCTATTACCACAAGCGCCGTTGTTGCAAAACCATACCCTGCTGGGACTGAGCTCGCCAAAGTCCAAGAGATCGTTCTCAATAATGGTGCTGAAGTCACATCAATAGACCCAGCAAAACAGGCTGCAGAGCCGGCGTTTAACCTAGGGCGCGACTTATTCGAAGGCCTAACGGTACAAGACAAACAAGGTAAGACTATTCCTGGTATCGCAGAAAGTTGGCAAGTGAATGAGAACAACACGGTGTACACGTTCACCTTACGTGAATCGCGCTGGTCAAACGGTGAACCACTCACCGCTAAAGATTTCGTATACAGTTGGCAGCGTCTCATCAACCCAGAAACCGCTTCCCCTTACGCTTGGTTTGCGGCTATTCCTGGCATTAAAAACTCAGCTGACATCATGGCAGGAAAAGCCGCACCAAATACGTTAGGCGTAAAAGCCATTGATGATTTGACCTTCGAAGTCACGCTTGAAAAGCCTGTCCCATTTTTCATTAAACTACTAAGCCACCCAGTGTTGGCACCAGTACACCAAGCCACAGTAGAAAAACACGCTAGTGAGTGGACTCAACCTCAATACATAGTCACCAATGGTGCTTTCATCGTTTCAGATTGGAAAGTAAACGAGAAAATGGTGATGGTGAAAAATCCAAACTATTGGGATGCTGATAACGTGGTCATGGAAAAAGTCACTTGGCTACCAATCGGAGACGCCAACGTATCGCTTAACCGCTATCTTGCTGGCGACATTGACCAAGCGCTTTCTATTCCAGCAGCTCAAAAATCAAGACTGCTAAAAAAACATCCTGAGCAAGTGGCCGACACCAGCGCGTCATTAGGCTCAACTTTCTATTACCTCAATACAGCTAAAGGCCCGACAAAGGATATTCGTGTTCGTAAAGCACTGTCGTATGCCATTGACCGAAACATCATTACAAAAGCCATTGCCAAAAATGGTGGCATTCCAATGTATACGCTTGTGCCACCACAAACGGATGGCTTCAAAACGCATACTCCAGAGTTCGCGACTTGGACTCAAAAGCAACGAAACGAACAGGCACAACAACTTCTTGCTGAAGCGGGTTACGGTAAAGCAAACCCACTTAAGCTGACCTTTACTGTTCCTACGTTTTCTAAGGACGTGAAAATGGCCACCGCATTGGTCGGAATGTGGAAAAGTGTATTAGGCGCACAAGTTGAAATCACTCAGCTTGAACCTAAGGTGTTCTACGCATTGAAAGATCCAGGCAACATCAGCCGCGGCGGTTGGACTGCCGACTACAACGAAGCCTCTACATGGTTAGACATTTTCGTTTCTACCGGTGAGTACAACGACTCGCTATACAACAACCCTGAGTATGATCGATTAATGTCCCAGTCAAAAAGCCTGAGTGACCCTTCACAAGAGTATATCGCCGCCGAACAACTGCTCATTGACGATATGGCCATCATTCCAATGTACCGCAACGGCAACGATCAGTACTTGATTAAGCCTTACATCGGCGGTTATGAACGAACTAACCCAGAATCGTCTTACTACCGCAAAAACGTCTACGTAAAAGCCCACTAAATCAAAAAGCGCCCTCCTCCCTTTTACAAAAAGGGAGGTTTGGCGCGCATAGGAAGCAACAAACGCACCTCTACCGCTATTCAATCGGTACTAAGCGTTACTTATAAAGGGAATACGTCATGTTGTTGTACATATTGCGCCGCTTACTCATAGCCGTGCCGACACTATTATTTATTGCTTTGGTTTCATTTTGGTTGATGCACATCGCTCCGGGTGGCCCTTTCGATATGGAAAGACCCATGCCTGAAGTCGTCCGCGCCAACATTGAGGCTAAGTTTCACCTTAACGAACCTTTCTTCGTTCAGTTTTTTATTTATATCTCTAACTTTGTACGTGGCGATTTAGGCCCGAGTTTTGTATATCAGGACTTTAGCGTCACTCAATTGGTCGCTCAGTCTTGGCCTGTATCCGCTGTACTTGGTGTAATTTCATTTTGTATTTCCGTACCGACTGGCATGGTGCTCGGAACAATCGCAGCGCTAAAGCGTAACAGTAAGCTCGACTACCTTTTGATGTCGCTTTCAATGACTGGCGTTGTGATCCCTGCATTTGTACTCGCACCAGTGCTGGTGACCATCTTTTCCATTCATCTGGGATTACTGCCTGCAGGTGGCTGGGAAGGTGGCGAACTGAGTTTTCTTATTTTACCCGTCCTCAGCTTAGCGATCGGCTCTATTGCCAGCATCGCTCGTGTGATGCGTGGTGCCATGATTGAAACGCTTAACCAGCCCTATATCCGTACTGCAAAAGCAAAAGGATTATCCACTGGCTATATCTTGTTTCATCACGCGCTTCGTCCATCTTTGATTCCTATCATCGCCATGCTTGGCCCGAGCTTTGTTGCGGTCGTTACGGGTTCAGTCATCATCGATATTTTCTTCAGTACCGGGGGAATGGGCCAACACTTTGTTTCTGGCGCGCTTAACCGTGACTACGGACTCGTCATGGGCATTACTCTAATCGTGGCGTCACTCACCATCTTCTTCAATCTCGTGGTCGACTTGCTTTACACCGTCATCGACCCTCGTATTCGCGTATAGGGATATAGGCTTATGTTAACCAAAAAAATTGATGCTCAGAGCTTTTCAGACTCGATGAGCGATCACATTGAAGCCGTTGAAGGCCGAAGCCTATGGCAAGACGCGTGGGGACGATTCAAACAAAACCGCGCCGCCATGACCTCTGTTTATGTCTTAATGTTCATTGTGTTATGTATCACTTTCGGGCCAAGTTTGGCGTCTTTTAGCCATGACGAAATTGACTGGAATGTGGTCGTCGATCCTTATGAGCTTGGTAAACCGTCAATCAGTTCAGGCCATTACTTTGGCACTGACGACCTCGGCCAAGATATCTTTGCTCGTACCATGCAAGGTGGTCGACTATCCATCATGGTCGGATTCATGGGCGCGTTAGTTGCCGTCGTCATCGGCACACTTTGGGGCAGCTTATCGGGCTATTTAGGCGGCATGGTCGATAGCGTCATGATGCGCATTATCGAAGTGCTCGACTCTGTGCCTTTCATGTTCATGGTGATCTTATTTGTGACCCTATTTGGCAACAATATTTACCTGATTTTCGTGGTCATCGGCATGGTGTCGTGGCTAGGGATCGCCCGCGTCGTAAGGGGCGTCACCTTTAGTATTAAAAAGCGCGAGTTCATTGAAGCTGCCCACTCGATTGGTGTGTCTCGTTTTACCATCGTTCGTCGCCATGTGTTGCCCAACGTACTCGGTATCGTGATGGTGTATTCCTCTCTCATGGTGCCTGGTTTCATTATGTTTGAATCGTTCTTGAGCTTTTTAGGACTGGGGGTTCAGCCGCCCGATACAAGCTGGGGAATATTAATTTCAGAAGGGGCAAAAACCATTGACGTTGCTTTATGGCAACTGCTGTTTCCATCGGCTTTTCTTGTAGCCACATTGTTTTGTTTTAACTTCATCGGTGACGGCTTGCGCGACGCCCTTGACCCGAAAGATCGCTAAGGAGCAGTGATGAGTATTTTATCGATTGAAAACATGAATGTTCGCTTTAACACCCCAGATGGTGTCGTCCAAGCCGTCTCTGATCTGTCTTACAGCATCAATAAAGGCGAAACCTTAGGTATCGTAGGCGAATCTGGCTCTGGCAAAAGCCAATCTGTATTTGCACTAATGGGGTTAACCGCTGATAACGGCATCGTATCTGGCACGGCTAATTTTCACGGTGAGAATCTGCTGACGATGTCGAAAAAGCAGCTCAACCACATTCGGGCTGAAAAGATAGGCATGATTTTTCAGGATCCCATGACCTCGCTTAACCCGTTCATGAAAATTGGTAAGCAGCTGGCGGAAGTGTTAATGATTCACAAAAGCATGAGCAGAGCCGAAGCCGATCAACAAGCGATTCGTATGCTCGACGCGGTACGCATTCCTTCTGCTGCCACTCGGATGAATCAGTACCCTCACGAGTTGTCCGGCGGAATGCGCCAACGCGTCATGATTGCAATGGCTTTACTGTGTCGCCCAGAACTCTTGATTGCCGACGAGCCAACCACAGCATTAGATGTCACCGTCCAGGCGCAAATTCTTGCACTGCTGCGCGAGCTGCAAGCCGAGTTTGATACTGCGATTTTGTTGATCACCCATGATATGGGCGTAGTAGCGGAAAGCTGTGACCGCGTATTAGTCATGTATGGCGGAAGAAAAATGGAGCAAGCCGATACGGACAGCCTATTTGCTAACCCTGCTCACCCCTACACCCGAGGATTACTACAAGCCATTCCGTCAATCACTGAAGACATGGACAGACTTCCTACGATTCCGGGTAACCCACCAAGCGCGTTAGTCGATAGAAAAGGCTGCCCTTTCCGTGAACGTTGCAGTGAATACCGCGCCGAATGCAGCGCTGTGATGCCGCCGTTTAGGTCAATATCTCGCACTCAAGCGCTTGCCTGCCATGTTAATCAAACCGAAACCGTGACTCCAATCAGTCGCAGTGCATAGGAGCCAAAAATGAATAATCAACAGAACCAAAACTCGCAGATAGACGCTCCTGAAATTCTGCTTTCCGCACAAGGGTTGAAAGTACATTTCGCCATCAATAAACACATACTGCCAAGTAAACGTAAGGTGGTAAAAGCCGTCGATGGCATAGATTTAAATGTTTACCGAGGTGAAACGCTTGGCATTGTTGGAGAATCTGGCTGCGGTAAGTCGACTCTCGCTCGTGCCCTTTTAAGGCTCATTGAACCAACTGACGGCTGCCTAACCTGGCGTGGTGAGAACATGCGCGCCTTTGATAAGCGTGAGCTAGCGAGTCGCCGCCGCGAGTTCCAGATGATCTTTCAAGATCCCTCAGCTAGCTTGAATCCACGTTTAACGATTTCAGAATGCATTGCAGAACCGTTGCGTACTCATGAACCGCACTTGAACCGTAAAGAGGTTGAACAACGTGTCATGCAGATGATGGACAAAGTCGGTTTACTGGCTAGCCAACGTAATCGCTATCCGCATGAATTTTCGGGTGGGCAGTGTCAGCGTGTGGGTATTGCACGAGCGTTAATTTTGAAACCAGATTTGGTCGTCTGCGATGAACCTGTCAGCGCCTTAGACGTATCGATTCAAGCTCAAGTGATAAATCTGCTGGACGATCTCAAGCAAGAAATGGGCTTAACCTTAGTGATGATCGCCCACGACCTCAGCGTCGTCCGTCATATTAGTGACCGAGTGATGGTAATGTACCTTGGGAAACCGATGGAACTTGGCGTCTACAACCAAGTATTTGATAACGCTCAGCATCCTTATACCCAAGCACTGCTTTCTGCTGTGCCTATTGCTAATCCCACTCAAGCAAGAAACCGAGAGATTCAATTATTGCCCGGCGATCTACCCTCGCCGCTCAATCCGCCAAGTGGCTGCGTGTTCAGAACGCGCTGCCCTAAATCAAGTGAAATATGCGCGAATCAGCCACCCATTAGAAGTGGCAATCTACAACACCAAATCTTTTGTTCTCATAACCAGTTAGGAAGCCTATAAATGATCAACAATTCTGTCGCTGACCGCCTGTCAGCTCTACGCGAAGCAATGACAACACAACACATTGATGCTTATATCGTGACCAATTATGACCCGCACACAAGCGAATATTCTGCAGACCATTGGCTCGCTCGCCAATGGATCTCAGGTTTTACTGGCTCAGCAGGTACGGCCGTGGTCACTCATAACGGTGGAGGCTTATGGACAGACGGGCGTTATTACATTCAAGCCGAAGAACAACTTCAAGGTTCTGGGTTGAATTTGTTTAAAGCCAAGCTGGCAGAAACGCCAAGCATTCCACAATGGCTTGCGTCTACCCTACCAAAACAAGCGCGTGTCGGTGTCGATGGGCGTAGTATTAATCAAGAATTCTATTTAGAACTGCAGGCCGCTTTTTCAGAGAAAGGAATAGAGATCGTTCTTGAGCACGACCTCATTTCACCCATTTGGCATAACCGCCCAGCTCGCCCAAATGCCAAAGTGTTTAACCATGACCTTAAGTACGCGGGCATCAGTACCAGTGAAAAGGTACAGACATTACGCGAGTACTTAAATGAACAACAAGCCCAAGCCATACTTGTCTCTACCCTTGATGACGTAATGTGGACACTCAATATTCGTGGAGGCGATACGGATTATAGCCCAGTTAGCGAAGCTTATTTGTTCGTCTCACAAGACAATTGCCGACTGTTTATTGATAACGCCAAACTCGACTCAATCGTCGCTGACAAGCTGCTCAAACATGGCGTGAGTTTGCACCAGTACGAGCACGTGACCGCTGCGCTTAATTTGCTCGAAAATGACAGCAAGGTCATCTACAACGCCAAAAGTACCGACAGTTTGCTGATTAATAGCATTAAAGCGGAAATTAGCCTCATCGCATTGCCTTGCGTGGTGACCCAATTAAAAGCAATTAAGAATTCAACCGAACTCACTAATATGAAAGAGACGCTACGTTGTGACGGCGTCGCTATGGTCAAATTCATGTACTGGCTAGAGCAGCAAGTTCCGAGTGGCCAAGTATCTGAACTATCGGCAGAGGCGTGCTTAATGGGCTTTCGACAACAGCAACCTGGCTACATCAGCGATAGTTTCCGAACCATTGCAGGGTTTGGCGAACATGGCGCAAAAATGCATTACGCAGCAAGCGAGAATAGCAATGTCAGCATAAATGAAAGTGAGTTCTTCTTAGTCGATTCTGGCGGCCAATTCTTGGGTGGAACCACAGACATTACACGTACTTTTCACTTTGGTAATCCAAGTGATAAAGAGCGCCGCGACTACACATTGGTACTCAAAGCCGTAATTAGACTCACACAAAGTCATTTCTTAAAAGGAGCGACAGGAGCAAACCTGGATATCATGGCGCGCGGCGTACTTTGGCAATATGGCATCGATTACAAATGCGGGACAGGCCACGGTGTAGGCATGTGTTTAAACGTCCATGAAGGCCCGCTGAACTTCTCTCAAAACCCTGCTGAAGTCGCGCTGCAACCGGGAATGGTGATAACGAATGAGCCCGGAGTCTATCGTGAAGGTGAATATGGTATTCGTATTGAGAACATCATGCAGGTGGTTGAAATCGAAGAGAACGAATTTGGCACTTTCTACGGTTTTGAAACCATAACGCTCGCGCCTATTGCGACCAACATGCTTAACGTCGATATGCTTTCAAGCGAAGAAATCGACTGGCTAAACGACTACCACCAGCAATGTATGAACTTCTTAGCCGCAGACTTAAGCGAAGACGAACGAGCATGGCTGAAACAAGCCACTCAGCCTATCACGCAATAACCATTTCGCAATCGCCCTTCCAACCGTTGTGTTTGTAATATTTGCCAGCGCTTGCGCTGGCCTTTTTATCTTATAAATCAAGTCGCTGTATTTGAAAGCCTCAAACTAGGCTCCTTTCTAACTCAATCTCAAAGCAGCTGCCTTTATTTAACTCGGATTGAACAGAAATAGCGCCATTCAAACTGTCTACCATCGCCTTAGTCAGTGACAGACCTAACCCATAACCAGGAGTAAGATTGCGGCTTTCATCGACACGAAAGAGACGCTTGAATATCAACTCATGATACTGAGGATCTATCCCAATCCCATTATCAGATATGGCAATTACATAGCGCCCCTGCTGGCTCACTGAAGTCGACAACACGACCTCTCCGCCTTCGGGCGTATATTTGAGCGCGTTATCCACCAAATTCACGATAATTTGCGTTAATTTAGCCGCATCTGCGTTCACTCGTTCCTCAGTAGTCAAGTCTAACCTTAATGTCACGCCATTCATTTCAGCAATTTCTTCGTACCAGCTCACGACATCTTCAACGATTTGGTTGGGTTCGATAACACTTAACCGAGTAGGTTTCTTACCTGTCAGTTCATCGTTTAGTTTCATCAGTGCTGTTAATAAGTTGGTCGCCTGGGCAGAGTTTTCAGCACAATCACTGAGTGCTTTTTTTAACTCCACAGGATCTGAGTTTGGATTCGACAACGTCTTTTCAGCCGTAAGATGAATCCGGGTTAGCGGCGTTCTTAAATCATGAGCAATCGCGTCTAATGTCTTGTCTAATGTGGTTAAGCACATGGTCAGTTTACTTAAAATGCGATGAACACCGCTATGAAGCATGCCAAACCCTCCTGCCAATTTCTCTTCGGCTGGCTGTGACATTTCTTTTAAGCTGCCATTCTCTAATCGATTGATATCTTCTGCCAAGTTAAACAGTGGCAGTAATGTGTTCGATAACAATCGATGGACCAAAAATGCCGTAATGAGTGTTAAGAGAACAATCGAAAAGCTGGTGATCAGCCAATTTTTAAAGGCGATTAGATAACGTGAATCAAGATCTACGACGATCCGGAAATCATGCGTTTTTCCTTCTAATTGCAGTATTAAATGAGGCTTAGAAAGAAAGTAAGCGAACCCTTGTTCATCCCAACTTGTGACCATGTTTTCTAAGCCTACTGCTTCAAACTCTTCACCTGCAAGGTACTCATACGCTTGGCTATTTTGCGCAAAGTAGACCGCTATGTGATTTTCGTAGAGGCGTTCTTGATTGGATTCAATCACATGGATCAGCTTGTCATCCGATTCATAGGTCAAGATCCTTTGATATTCAGACGACAAACTATGTAGGTACTTCTTCTCCTCTTTGTAGGAATCATAAAGAAATACAATGCCAATCATAAACATGATTCCAACAAGCCCGCCAAGCAGCAGCACCATAAAGCGCGCAAAGAGGGTTTTCTTTGCCTGTTGTAATGCGACTTCAATATTCTGATTTGAGGACATAACCTACTCCACGAATCGTGTGAATCAACGAGTGTTCAAACCCTTTATCGAGTTTGGCGCGCAGACGGCACACTAAGACATCCACTACATTGGTTTGAGGGTCAAATTGGTACCCCCAAATAGATTCAAGAATGTTAGTTTTTGAGAGCACCACTTCAGGGTTTTGTAGGAAAAGGTAAGCCAGCGCATATTCACGTTGGTTGAGAGTGATGGATTGGCCGCCTCTGGCTAGCGAGCGTTTAAGCGGATCTAATTCAATATCTAAGTATTTTAATGTGCTCGATTGAGTCGAAGAAACCGACATACGGCGCAAAAGCGTTTGGCAACGAACCAGTAGTTCACTAAATGCAAAAGGTTTAACTAAGTAGTCATCCGCACCGGCCTTTAAGCCTTGTACTCGTTCTTCAACCGAATGTTTGGCACTCAAGATGATTACCGGGATTGAATGCCCCATACCTCTAAGTTCGGATAGAATCTCAAAACCATCTTTATTCGGTAACATAATGTCGAGTATCACTATATCAAAAGCCTCATTCTGGGCTAAATAGGCACCATCCAAGCCATCGGTTGTATGCGTAACACAATACCCTTCCTGCTCTAGCCCTTGAACAATAAAATCAGCAATAAAACTGTCGTCTTCAATTAGTAATACTCTCACGCACCTTTCCTTCTAACCTTGTCCTTGAGGTCAAATTCTATCAGTTTTTCAGACGAAAACTTGAACATTACAGTTTTGTAATCTTGGTGAAACTATCTGGCAATTCGAACCCTCGTATGATGAATGGGTCAACTAAACAACGATTCAACATCATGGAGAGAACAATGAAAATCAAATCATCTTTTGCTATTGCTGCATTCATCACTGCAAGCGCTCTGAGCACTAACGTTGCAGCGAACGAAAACAAAACTACGACTGTGACAAACCTGGCCTCACAAACCGCGTTCAACCTAGCGCAAGAGTCTGTTAACCAATGTCTTACCAAAGGTTATAACGTGACGACTACGGTAGTGGATACTTCTGGCCGCGTCTTAGCACAACTAAGAGCTAACAATGCTGGGCCACACACTTTAGAGAGTTCCAGACAAAAAGCGTTTACGGCAGTCAGCATGAAGCAACCAACGGCAAACCTGATGAAAACCATCGCGGAAAAACCAATCCTGCAACCACTTAAAGATATGGACGACAACCTACTGCTACTTGCTGGTGGTATCCCACTTAAAATCAATAACCAAATTGTCGGAGCGATTGGTGTAGGCGGCGCACCTGGTGGTCACTTAGATGTAGAGTGCGCAGAAGCAGCCATCAAAAAAGTTCTGTAATTCACATCGCCATACGAGCGCCTTTTTTAAAATCGCGATGTAAAAACAGCCCTTCTCATTGAGATAAGGGCTGTTTGTCTAATTGAAAAGCACTATAGGCTTGGAAGATCCCAGTAAATAAACGCAAGCACCCAATGAAAGCAAACTGTGATCACTCTTCACCCGCTTAATCTAGCTGCACTATTCGAATACCGGTCTAAAAAAGCTACGCTCGATACTGATTACAAAATCTTCTTGTTCTGCGAATTGAAACGCTTTTATGCACTCTTCGTCTTCAAACGACTTAATCCGGTATGCTTCATACGCAGTTAGACTTTCAAAAGAGAACAGCGCCAACGCAATATTGTTGGCTCCTTCCGAGGGCAGATAGTACCCATTATGCTGACCACCAAATTTCTCTACGAGCGGAATCCACATTTTTGCATATTGCTCGAACGCCTTAACCTTCTTAGGATCGATTACATACCTGACGTAACACGTGATCATAAATACTGTCCTTTTTTAATTTTGCACTTTACCTAATTGATAACGCCTAAGCTCGCCTTCCACCGAATCATGATAACCGCCAAGAAAAACGCCGCCACATGATTCTATAACGTTGCGTGATGCCGGGTTGTGGATTGAGCACGTCACTATCGCTGGTTGTGTCAGCACATTATCTTTTACCCAACCAAGAAGGTATGTGGCTACCCCCTTCCCTCGTGCACTTGGCTTAGTATCATAACCAACATGACCGATGACATTTTCAACGCGAGCGTTGGTTCCTCGCCTGACTCTTATAGAACCTAGAATTTCGTTATCTTTTAAGCAGTAATAAGTCGTACTCGGCAGTACATCATTATCTGGTTCGACGGTAGCCTGCGAGCGCGTCATAACCTCTTCAACAAACGCATCTAAGTCTTCTACTGCCGTAGCGTACCTCAGCATTCCGCCTTTAAAACACTCACTAGCATACTCTCGGATTTGTTCACGAAGCTCAAGGCTTGCCTCAACAACTTCCATGTAGTCCTCCTGCTATCTCAAACAAAACCATTGCCCAACCCAAGAATACATCTAAGTATCCAATCTCAGGTTTACAACTCAGCGTGCTTAATCACAAAACCTTTTTCAATGCCCGCTTTGAAACCAACGGATTCATAAACTGAATGAGCCCCTTTCAGTTGTTCACCTGAAAGCAGCATGACTTTACAGCAATCTTTTTCCCAAGCGATTGAAAGCGCGTGCTCCAATACCTGGCGACTTAGCCCTTGGCGACGAAAATGTTTAGATGTAATTACGTGCTCAATGAGACCAAATGGACGTGCGCCATTCGCGATACTTTTATTCACGCTTAATGCGCATGTTGAGGCTAATTCGCCATCAACTTCTGCGACCACAATATATGTTTGTGAATCACTAATTAACTCGGCCCACTTTACCTTTGCTGTTTCTTCGGTTAATTCTGGATCAAAGGGGCGCAGTTCTTTGTATAAGCGTTGCACACCCTGCAAATCATTCATTGTGGCAAGTCTGATCATGTGATTCGTTCCCCTCATTACATTTCAATATCGATATAGGAAGTAAACCGCAATTGTCATTACTAAGCGACAATAAACTTCGCCTTTAAACACCAAGCCTTGTGAATCAACTTAGCACTTTAAATAGATTTTTTCATGATGTGCTGCGGGCCTACTGGCCCTCCTAAATACAGTTCGCCTGTATCTTCAAACCCGCCTTTCAAATAACAATCAAATGCCGCTTTATTTCGACAGTTAACAGTGAGCTGTAAGAGATCGCAATGAGGATAATAGTGTTGTACGTAGCTTGGTAGCTTTGCGATAAACTGCTTGGCGATGCCCTTTCCTTGAAACCTTTGGTCGACTAATAAGCCTCGAATGCCTATCGTACCTTCACTGCAAAAATCGTATTTACTGGCATAACCAAGATCCAATAAAAAAAAGCCAACAACTTGCTGGTTAAAGATGATCAAATGTGGGTGTTCTTGCTCACTCAACTGAGCGACATACTGCCCAACATCATTCACTGTGAACTGAGCTTGTTCGGGTTTTACACTAAGCCCTGCCGCTTCACTTTCCCGAGCGACACTGTATTTTTCTATAACTAGCATGGTTCCCTCATTCGAACTAACGATGTAAACCAACATCTGTATCTATGTATGTAGGCTAAACTTTTTGAAGAATTCTGATAATGCACTCGTTTTGCAAATAGAGCTAGCGTAGTCAATATTTACAAGACATTAAGTTCATTTCGTACTTGGTTACCCTCACCATTTAGTAAATTTTATTCCTGTTAGATACACGACTCTCAGAGCGCTCTAGATCTGCCCCGCTAGTGCTTGCTCTATCTTATACATTTCATCCCGCAGAAAGCGTACAAACACTCTTATACGCTCTGTTTTAAATACGTCTGGATGCGACAGGACCCAGCTCGAATTAAGTTTTAGATTAACTTGTTCAGGCAGACGCTCAACCGCTGGTTCATTATCACCGATAAAACAAAACAAAATCGAGCACCCTAATCCCAATTTCACCGCTTGTAGATGCGCTGTTGGGTCGTACACACTGTGCTTTAGTTTGCAGCCGGAAAATTGCGTTTCATCATGCCACTTTTTCATCTCTTTAGAGTTAGCGATCCAGCCAACCCACTCTGCAGATGGCGTCTTCCCGGTAAAGTTATGTTGTGCGATGTATTCTGGCGAGGCGTATACCGCACTCGCTATACTCGGCAGCCGATGCCCAATAAGGTGTTCATCAGGGCTTTCTTGAATCCTGATAGCGACATCCGCATCGTGTTTGCTTAAATTAGCCACTTGATAAGATGATTCTACGATTACATCAACTTCAGGGTATTGGCGAGTAAAATCGTACACTATTGGCATTAATAGGTGTTGCACGATATGAGGGATAGCCGACACCCTAATTTGTCCAGCTAAGCTTGCACTACGCCCGAATACTTCCCTTTGCATACCTTGGATTTCAGACTCAACCCGCTCGGCCCGTTCGACAATCGCGTCACCCACTTCAGTCAGCGAAAATCCGTCTGCTTGCCGAATAAACAAGGTGGTTCCTAATTGCTCCTCCATGCTGGCCAAGCGCCTAGAAATAGTAGAATGACTAACCCCCATAAGCTTGGCAGCCGCTCGTACCGATTTGCCTCGATAAACCGCCAGAAACACTCGTAAGTCATCCCACTCAAAGTTCTTCATAATTATCCTGTTTAGTTAAGCTACAAGCCAAGGTGGTGCAATTTTGGAACGGTGAGTTGCAATTATAGCCAGTTCACAGTCATTTTTGAATGCGAGATACTTTTGGTATCTAAGGTATGAAGGAAATCACGATGAAAGTAGCATTATTCGGCGCAACAGGTTTACTTGGCCAGGACGTTATCAAACAACTGCTCGCTCACGGCCATGAAGTTAAAGCACTGGTACGAAACCCTAAAAAGTTAGCGGTCGATTCAAGTGATATCGAAGTCATTCAAGGTGACTATTTTAACCCGCTCGATCAAGAGAAAGCCTTGCAATACGTTGATGCCGTTGTCAGTACTATCGGCCCACCGACCGTTACCAAAGGCAGCCCTCAACCCCATCAGTACCAAGCCGCAATGGACAGTTTGATCACACTGATGGAGCAAAAGGGAGTATCTCGAATCGTTAATGTCGCCGGTGCAAGCGCGACCTACCAAGGAGAAAACATTCAGTTATCCCGTCACCTAATACGCTGGCTTATGAAAATGACGGTACCTGTGATCACCCCGGCGAAAGAGTTAGAAATCGAACGCTTACGTTTAAGTAACCTTGATTACACCATCGTAAGGCCGCCTGTGATTGCAGACAGTGCCAAAGGTCAATTCACTGCGAGTAATGAGAAAATGAAAGGGACTAAGGTGGAACGCCAGCAATTGGCTCACTTCATGGTCGATGTGATCGATAAGTCGGATTGGTATGGCACACTTCCGTTTGTTGCTAATACACCTTAATCGCATCTCAGTAATTTAAGCAGTTCAAACCAAGGGGCATAAGGCAGACAGTTTCACTCGGTGAAATGTTTGTCTGCTAGTCCAACACGTAGTCACGGGTGATTATTTCGAGGATATGACCATTTGGATCGGGAAAATAGACACCTCTTCCACCGTCGTTATGGTTAATTTTCCCGTCATTTACTGAAGAAGGGCCACTGCCGAATACTAAACCTTGCTGCTGAATGCGTTTAAATATTTGATCGAACTGGTCTTCACTCACTTTAAACGCGTAATGTAAGCGAGAAAATTCGCTATCGTTCATAAAATCTAAAGTTAGCGTGTTATTCACCTTTACCACAGCAAAGCTGCCCCACACTTTAATAAACTCAAAGCCAAAGATGGATTCATAAAACTGAGCAGACTGTACATTGTCGTGCGTAGGGACAATAGTATGGTTGAGCGTGATTTCCATATCCCTTCCTGTTCTTTACTTTAGCCACTGACATTTAGCTAAATTATTACCTTATTCTTTGTCGTAAGCGCCTTGCTTAATTCGCCCGTAATAATCTTTACGGAATTGGTTTAAGACGATGTTCACTTCGGGCTCCTCCGCACCGTTATGCAGTAATGCTTTGCGTGCTAGCTCCGCACTGGCTTCTAAAGTTTCCGACGCTGTAAAATGTGCGCCTTTCACTTTTAAATCACGACAAGTAGCTAAGTCATGTCCTCTTGCGAAAATGGGCACTTCGGGAAACTGAGTATGCAATGAAGACACCACCAGCTCAGCCACTTCAACATCATCAATCGACACAATGACAAATGGTGCGTTTTCAGCCCCAAATCCCTTCAATACGTCGAGCTGTTGTACATCGCCACAATACACTGGTTTGCCGTTTAGCCTTTCTCTAGTAACCACATCAGGATCTATATCAATCGCCACATAGCGAATATTCATCAACTCCAAAATATGGCCGATTCTGTGCCCCATACGTCCATAACCAGCAAGGATTGCAGGTTGCTCTGCCTGTTTTTTCGCTGTGATATTTTGACTGACAACTCCCTTGTTTTTTATCGACGAAATAAACACTCGATTCGCTAAGTAATCCAGCAATGGTGTCGCAAACATACTCAGCAAAACTAAAATCAGTAGTTGTTGGAAAAGCGCCTCTTCTAACAATCCAATACTTTTTGCGAGTGCAAACAGTATTAACGCAAACTCACCGCTCTGTGCCAGTAACAGTGCCACTGACATGGCTGGCTTCTTCTTTACGCCAAAAGCCTTAGCCAAAGGCCAAAGTGTGAAAAACTTAATCGCTATTAAGGCTAGGGTCGCCCCTAAGAACCATTCAACGTTGTCTAAAAACACGCTGATATTGAGCGACATTCCCATCGACATAAAGAACAAGCCAAGTAATAAGCCTCTAAACGGCAGTACTTCAGCCATGATTTCGTGGCGATACAATGAATCGGCAATCAATAGACCAGCGATAAATGCACCCATCGCCATCGATAGGCCAATCAACTCCATTGCTTGAGCAGAACCTAAAACTAGCAATAAAGCGGAAGCAGTAAAGATTTCTGGTGAGCCAAAACGCGCCAGTATGTTCAGTATAGGGTTAAGAATATAACGGGCGACCGCAATGATAAGGATAAGGATGACTACCGCCTCACCCAACGCGAATAACACATCTTCAAAAATAGACAGATCGGGATTATTCAGAAACGAAACAAAGGCGAGTAAAGGAACAACGGCAAGATCTTGCAATAACAATACAGCCAACGCTGGCTTACCATATTTTGACGAAAGCGCTTTGCGCTCTGTAAGCAGCTGCAACACAAAAGCGGTTGAAGACAACGCTAACGCCAGGCCGATTAAAAGAGATAGCTCCCAGTTTACCCCAAGGAACAAATGCGTAATCACGGTGATCAAGCCACCAGTGATAAGAACCTGGAGCGTCCCTAGCCCCAGAACAAACTTTCTCATCTTCCAAAATCGGGAGGGGTTTATCTCTATCCCAATCACAAACAATAAAAAAATCACACCAAGTTCAGCAAAACGTGCGATTTCATCGTAATCTTGAATATAGCCTAAGCCAGATGGCCCCAGCGCGATCCCTGCTACCAAAAAGCCTGAGATGGCGCCAACTCCGAGGAACTGGAATATAGGGACAATTAGAATTGCCGCAGATAGCAAAATAATAATGTCGATCAAATATTCACTATTCATAGACCGCCTCGCGTAGTACATAGCTGTATTTTAGTACCTAAAACCCCATCTATCATCAGCACGCTATTCTACTGAGCGCATGTTTTGAGTATCTGACATCACTCTAACCAACGAAAAACACTCAAAATGTTCCGATTGCACCTCACGACATAACGCAATTTCTCATGCCTCTAGATACAAAAATGCCCGCATCACAGCGGGCATTTAAAATCAGTAAGCGCCATCAAAACTCAGGACACTTGAATGTAATCAACTTTTACGCGTCGACCAGTTCAGCCTTTGAGTGGCTAGGCTTTAAAAGCGCTCCCACGATTTCTTCAGAGCGAACGGCTAAAACAGATAGCAGAGTATCGCTTAAACCATGTGACGATTCACAACACCCTTGCAAGAAAACCTTCACTTCGCAGTTAGGCTTCATTGGAAGCTGATAAGAGCGTTCTACGCTTTTTCCTTCCATCATCGGCTCTAGCGAGCTTAGCATTTGGTTGAATTCATCGTAACGGTAACCAGTCGCAAGAATGATCGCGTCATATTCGTTCCAGAACTGCGCTTTATTGATCGTGTCATTGAGGCGAAGAGACACTTTGTTTTCTTTCACCGCGACTTCTTGAATGTCATGGCAACGTAAATGCTGGTGGTTGCCTTCGCCCGTCACTTTTTGAAGGTACAGCAATTCATAAATCGCATTGAGCTCTTCAGTATCGACGACTGAATAGTTAGTTGCGCTGAAACGAGACAAGATGTGATCTCGTTCTTGCTGAGAGCTTTGGTACATGTGATCGGTAAACTCAGGGTCGAAGACCTCGTTTACGAACGGGCTATCATCCGCTGGGTGTAATGCAAAGCGGCGGTTAACCATATGGATTTCACTATTTGCGTAACGATTAGTTAGATCAACAAAGATTTCAGCTGCACTTTGACCAGCTCCAACAATCGCAATTTTTGGCTCTTGAGATTGATTGAAAGTCTCGCGCCACACTTTGTATTTAGACGAGTGAATAATTTTCTCGTTATCATGACCTTCAAATTGTTTTGGCAGTTTCGGCATTCCGCCCATTCCAACAATAAGATTTTTTGCAATACGGATTGTTTTGTTGCCTTCGATATCCGTTGAAGTCACTTTCACCTTAGAGCTCTTACCATTTTCTTCAATTGGCTCAATATTGATTACTCGTTGGCCGTAATTAACATGAGACGAAAACTGGTTTGCTACCCAAGTAAGGTAATCATTAAACTCAACGCGCGATGGGTTCATGCTACCTAGGTTGATAAATGCACTGAGTCGGTCATTTGTATGTAAGTAATTCACAAAAGAATACGGACTCGTTGGATTTCTTAATGTCACAAGATCTTTAAGACATGAAATCTGCATTCTTGTGCCATCAAGTAGCATTCCACCGTGCCATTCAAAGTGGGACTTTTGCTCCAAAAAGCAATAACTCAGTCCTTGGTCTTGAGCTTGCTCTTCAAGTGCGATAGCTATTGATAAGTTCGCAGGCCCAAAACCTACTCCGAGAACATCATATTCCTTAATTTGTTCCGTCATTTTTAACCTCATTATTATATTTTAGATGCAAGGCACCCTATTCCGACACGTCTTCTCAGAACTCGTTACTGAAAAAACTATCTTTCAACTGACACATTAGAGCAGCCCGTTTATGGGGAAACTCAAACTCTTTAATTTTGGCAAAGCCGTATTTTTTTAGGTATCCGATCATCTTGTCGTTGTCAGCTCTCGGCTCACTTACGATTTTTTCAGTTCTTGGGTCCGACAAATAAATAAAGTGACAAACGGACGGTAACCAAGCGTCAACTTTATGTGCTCCACGATGACTTTCTTCGCCAACCAACATATGAATACCGCGATCGTAATCCCCTGCAAAGTAATAGGGAGCAATACGATCCTCTTTGGTCCAATACACTTCGATATACGCAAAAGGCTGATTGTCCAAACACACAATCAGTAATTGATTCTTGTTGTTTTTAACCTGCTCTTCTAAGTACGCTTTATGCTCTTCTAAAGACCCTTTTTGTTCCCAAAAAAGCGCGACTCGTTCGTTGTTTTGCCATTTATTGAAATACTCTAGATGCTTATCCACTTCTAATCCCAGTAACGAGATTTCAGCGTTTAGCTCTGGAATATAGCGACGATAAAGTTCGCCTTGTAATGGCTGCGAACGAGCAGGATGATACCCAGCCTGATCGAGAATTTGCTTATGAGGGAAAATGCTTTTGGGTTTGGTTTTCAACCATAACTCAGGAACCTGCATTAAGGTCTCTCGCCAAATAACACGTAGACCTTCAGATGAAAGGTAAACAAGCGGAGCAAGCGCATCACATTCCAATTGGCCGACTTCAATAGTGCGAATCGACTTATTAGCCGTAAACAGCAAAGCCAAGGCAGATAAAGCATCTTGAGAAGAAACGGTAAATTGAGTGAGCTGCCAGTATTGATCAGTGTCGCGAGTAATTTCAGCCGTACCCGAACCAATTTCGACACTATAGATATCTTGGTTATAGGAGTGATTAACACTCTGCCCATGAGGCAGAGTGTTCGTTGGCTGGTTGCTACCAGTCATAAGTTACGCTCGCGATAACGTTACGACGATCGCCATAGAAACAGTAGAAATCACACGTAGCCACGTATTCTTTATCCGCTAAGTTCTTAGCAGCAACTTGGAACTTGTAATCTTCGATTCTGTAGCTCACGGTTGCGTCAAATAAAGTGTAAGAAGGAACAACGTTAGTCTCTGTGTTGTCGGCGTATGATTCACCCACATAACGAGCGCCTGCACCAATTGTTAGGCCATCAAGCGCACCATCAAAGAAGCGGTAATTTGCCCATGCCGATGCAAGTTGGTCCGCAATTTGTGACGGAGTATTACCCACGTTTTCACTTGTTGAATCTGCAGTAATTTCTGAATCAATAAATGACACGTTACCGATCAATGTTAACGCCTCTGAAACATTAGCTACGGCTTCAAGTTCAAGACCACGGTTGCGCACTTCGCCAATTTGAGTCAGTTCATTACCAACAGTACGAGCTAAGTTCTCTTTCGAAACTTCAAATGCTGCGACGTTAAAATAACCATCAAAGCTGCGCGGCTGGTATTTCAAGCCAACCTCAAATTGCTCACCACGTTCCGGTTTAGCTGGATCGCCATTCTGATCTAATTGAATAATTGGGTTAAAAGACTGAGCATAACTTGCGTAAGGAGTGAAACCACTGTCCATTAGGTAAGCTACACCTAGATTCGTCGTCCATTCTTCATTATCAACTTTAGTTTTAGCATCAGTTGAAGTGTTATGCGTTTCATTCGTTGAATCGTCGTAACGTACACCGACTTGTACTGCCCACTTGCGAGCAATCATCATTTGGTCTTGAACGTACAAGCCTAGCTGATTGTTTTTAGTCTTGGTGGTTTGGCGATCTGAATCATCTACAACGCTAAAGCTTGAATCGAGCAATACAATATTATTTGTATAGGTCGGGTTAAAAACGTCAAACAGTGGATTAGGTATGTTACCTAGAAGTGGATGGGTAATCGTGCTATTTCCATCAGCAACAAGAGGATCAGATGCAAAGTCTTTACTATCAATATCAATACTTTGGTAATCAAAGCCAGTTAATAGCGTATGTTCAACGACACCCGTTTTGAAGTTATGCACGACTCGATTGTCAATATTGAATGCATCAGACGTTCCTTCTTCTGTGGATGCACCACGAACGATAGATGTATTATTCGGATCATATGCGCCCAAACCATTGTCCTTCGCATAACCAAGAGAATAGATTTGGCGAAGGTTAATATCCATCTTGCTGTAACGAGCATTCTGCATGAAGTAGGTACGGTCACTAAAGTGATGTTCAAACTCATAACCTAAAGAAAGTTGCTCACGCTCAAACGTTTCCCAATCAGGATTACCCACCGCAGTACTGTCGCTAATCTTGCCATTTTCGTTTGAAGTTAGCGTCCCTTCCATCGGTAGGAATTGCAGGTAAGGATCGGAATCGTCTTTTTGGTAGCTTGTTAGTAACGTGACTTTTGTATCATCGGTAAACTTGTATGCTAAAGAAGGTGCAATGAAGATACGCTCAGCTTCTACGCCATCTACACGGCTACCATTTTTACGACCGAGCGCCTGCAATCGAAACGCCATTTTTTCATTAACTTCAGAATTCACATCTAAGCTAATCTGTTTACGATCATCAGTGCCAAACTCGGCTGAGAACTGACCTGAACCACCATCAAATTGAGGGCGTTTGCTGACGACATTGATTACGCCGCCCGGAGGAGTTTGACCATACAAAGCAGAGCCAGGACCACGAAGGATTTCTACACGTTCAAGACCGAATGGGTCGATCTGCCAGCTATAAAAGCCTGAAGAGTACAGTCTTGTACCATCTTGATACAAGCCACTATTCGCTTGCTTAAAACCACGAATAACAAACCAATCTTGTTTGTTATCTTCACCGAAGTAATTCGCTTGAATACTTGGTGTGTACTGCAGCGCATCTGCAATACTAATTGAGGCGCGATCGTCCATTTGTTCACGAGTAACAATTGATACCGCACGAGGAGTCTCACTGATCGCCACATCTGTCTTGGTAGCCGTACGACTCTTCTGACCAAGGTAACTAAAATCAGGCCCTACTGAGCTATCTTCTAGCTGTTGACCAACCACTACTACTGTTTCTTCTTCATTTGCTTGGGCAAATCCCGACGCCAAAACTAAAGCGACCGCCAAGGCTGTTGGGGTACGCATAAAGTGCCGATTCATATAATTCTCCTTCGTTCGGCTATGAACCTTTTATAATAAAAATAATAATGACAACGATAATAGTTATCATTGCCATTTATTCATTAACGAAGTCTACCAATGTTATTTCAAAAATGAAACATTTCGTTAATGAGTATTTATATATAAATTATTGATTAGCTAAATATTGATTTAGAAATTCAATAACTTCGGAATTTTGGACAATCCCTAAATGATCCGTATCGATCGTCGCCGACACTTGAAGTGTGTTAATTTTAGTTAGCTCAGAAGATAACAAGTTGCTACGACCAACTGGCTGTCCTGCCCACCATGCATAAAGTTCAGTATTGACCTTCGGTAATTGGTACCCTTTGCACAAAGCACGCATGTGCTGCTCTACCGCCCAACTGAACAGCATCTGCTTCGCATTTTCCGCCATATAGGAATCAAAGTTATTTTGATCGAGCCATGCATTAAATGCCGACGGCCAATGAGGTGGAGACGCTGCATTCAAGAGCTCAAGGCAGCTGTCACCTTGTTCAGTAGACAGATCCCCTAACAGCATAGAAAGGTGCTCTAACAATTTCGCTTTCGCATCTGGTGAGTCCCATTGGTCTTCTGCTATCTCCGTTCCGGGAACATAACAATCCAGTAAGCCAGCAAACGCGACTCTATCGCCAGCCTGCTCAAAACGCGCGACTAGCTCTTGTACAAGTGCCCCACCTAATGACCAGCCGACAAGCGAGTAAGGCCCTTTAGGTTGAATCTGCTTAATTGTTTTGAAATAAACATCCGCCATCTGGCTAAATGACTCATCAAATACATTGTCATATACAAAGCTTTTCGACTGTATGCCGTAAACCGCTCGCTCCCCAGAGAGCTTCTGCGCTAACTTTTGATACCCCGTTACACGACCTGTTACTGGGTGGATACAAAACACAGGGTCATACTGAGTTACGTTTTGATTCATGAGTTCGACTAACTTGGGATCCGCATGCACTTCTTTGCTCGCGCTTTGAGCACTAATAAAGTCCGATAACGACTCTAAATATCTATCAGCGAGTTGTTCTATATCCCCATCACCATAATGAGTGCTCGCAAATTCCCACGATAAGCTCAGCTTCCCAGACACAATTTGAGCGTTCACTACTAATGGGGTCAACATAGTGTTCATTGGTGATTGTGCGCTACCGCCATTTTCGATAGGAGTGCACCAGTGGGCAAAGCTGTCGTCGGAATACTGGCCTAAATAATTGAAGGTCAACTGAGCAAAGTCAGACGCTTTCCAATCATCGTTTGTGTATCTCGTGCCATAGCTTATGCCACCATCTGGTTTGATGCGTGACAGGCGTTCCGCAGTTTGGTTAAGTAATGTTTTAGCGTCTGATTCAAATTGGGTATTCACCGGGAACAAGCTGGTTGTCCAACCTACCATTCGAGAAAGATCTAGCTCTGGGAAGACGGAATGCTCACGCCCATGTCCTTCGAGATAAAGGTGCAGGTTTGGTGAATCAGCTGTCGTCATTACCGAAGTAAGAGTACTAATCAACACGTCCTGAATATCGACTCCCAAATTCGGTAAAGTACTTCTCAGCAGCTTTTGTGTTAACGAATTTGACAACTCGCTCGTATAGGTACGTTTATCTCGGTACAAAGCGGGTTCTGCCAAAGGCTCGCTTAGCACATCAAAATGCCAAGTGTCTTGAATCGATAAATTTTCACGTAACTCACACCAGGTGCTTAGAGCTTCAACTGTCTCATCTAACGTTGATGAGATCGGCAGCAATTGAATAGATTGATCAGCAGACGCTTGTTGATACGCCTTCCATAAGTCATCTAATAAAATGCGCCATGAAACACCATCCACAGCTAAGTGATGAATCGCCAATATTAGACGGCTAGGCTCCCCCTTCACTTCCGCGTAGCCGGCCTGGATCAAACGGCCTTTTTCAATATCCATGCTTTGGTGGACTTCTTGAGCAAAAGCCTGAAACTCCTCATCACTTTCAACAGAGGTTTGCCATAGGTATTCACGCGTTTCAAATGAGGTGTATCGCTGCTGCCATTTCTCACCACTATGTTCAAACGACAATCTTAAACTCGGATGGTGCTCGACCAACGCTTGGATTGCCAATGCTAAACACTTTGTATCCATTGCCTGTTTCAGCTCAACACAAACATGCTGATTCCAATGATTTGGCTCGGCAAAATCTTGTGCAAAGAAGTGCGCTTGGATAGGCATTAAGTCAAATGCTTCTGTGGTCAGTGCTTTATTGATCGTTTGCTGATGAATATCTAAACGCTTAGCCAGTTCACTTAAGTTTTTAGAATCAAATACCTGTTGCGGCGTCATATTGAAGCCAGCAACACGTACCTTGCTCACCATTTGCAGACACAAAATTGAGTCGCCCCCTAGAGCAAAGAAGTTGTCCGTACAACTGACTTCATTAATGCTAAGTAACTCACACCAAATAGTCGCGAGTAGCTGCTCCTGAGAAGTTTGTGGTACCACGACTTCGCTGTGGCGAGTTTGAGACGCATTCGGTAGCGGTAATCCTTTTCTATCAATTTTTCCGGCTGGTGTTAAAGGAAGTTTATCCAACACCACTATCTGGCTTGGTACCATGTAGTCTGGTAGGCCCAAAGCAAGCTCAGCTTTGATTTGGTCAAGATTAAACCGCTCTGGCGTACTACTTTGCAAATATCCAAACAACTGCTTTTGACTGCCGACTTGATGGGCCGCCACAACACAATGTTCAACTTGAGTAACGGCTTGCAATTGTGTTTCGATTTCACCAAGTTCGACTCTAAATCCACGAATTTTTATTTGTTGGTCGGCGCGACCTATGTATTCCATTACGCCGTTATCATTCCAGCGAACAAGATCGCCAGTACGGTACATTCGTTCACCGTTACCTACGAAAGGGTCTGGAACAAAGCGATCTGCCGTGAGTGACGCTTGTTCTAAATAGCCTCTCGCCAATCCTACTTCGGCCCCTATGTATAGCTCGCCGGTATCCCCTAAGCCAACTTTATTAAGTTGATTGTCTAACACGTAAAGTCGACGTTCACCAACAGGACTACCAATCGGCGCATAAGCGCTCTCCAGAATGTCATCAGGGTAAGCACGCCAGATCATTGGGGTGACCACTGTTTCCGTCGGACCATAACCATTGATAATGCGAGGTGGATTTACAACCGATCGCAATCGCTGGTAAGTTTCTGCGGTAAATGCTTCGCCGCCTAAGGTCCACGAGCGGACACTCAATACAGTCGAAGATTGTTCTATCCAATCGAGTAATGGCCCCACATAGCTTGGTGGGAAACAAGCAATAGAAATACTCTCTGATTGAAGGACTTCGCACGTTTTCTCTGCGCTCCATAAACCCTGATCTCGGATCACCAGCTTAGAACCAAATGCTAACGGTACCGTCCAACGCTCGACCGCTCCATCAAAACTAATAGAAGCAAAATGTAACTCCGTATCTTGAGGTGTCATTCCATATTGATGACCGATAGTTTGAACATGCATACTCAAACCTTCGTGGTTGATCATCACACCTTTCGGTTTACCTGTAGAGCCAGACGTATAAATAATGTAAGCCAACTGCTCGGCGAACAAATCGATATCGACAGCGTCCTCTGAAGTGCCTAAACGCATTTGCTCCTCATACCAAAATGGTCGAGGGATGATCTCAGCGCTCTCAAACTCGCCTTCCACTCTTTGCCAACGTGATGCCAAATCGGCTTGAGAGATGACGAGCTTTGCTTTCGAATCTTGAATCATGTAAGCCAAACGTTCCGTTGGATAATCCGGATCCAAAGGTAAAAACGCCCCACCCGCCTTCATGACTGCGATCATCGCAACAATCATTTCACAGCTTCTTTCAAACATGACACCTATTGGTTCATCACGTTTCACGCCTGTTTCAATCAATTGATGGGCAAGCTTGTTAGAGGCCAGTTCAAGTTGTGCATAACTCAACGTGTTGTTCTGGTGTTTAAGCGAGACTGCGTTTGGCTGTGATTCTGCTTGTTTCGCTATCAAATCGACGATTGACATAAACTGCCAATCGCCTTCTGGCTCGGCAAGGCTGGAAAGCTGAGTGATTTCGCTTTGCGATAATCGTTCAACTTGTGCAACGCCTGAATTTAACTGACGATCTAAAGATTCAACCAACAATTCAAGCGCTGCATTAAGCCGTTCCATCATTGAAGTATCGATTCGATCCTCTGCATACGTCAGCACTACACGAGTTTTGCTTTCACTCTCACGTATATCCAGCGCCACATCGAATAAAGCAAACTGACCTTTTTGTTCTTCAGCAGATAGCGTCAACGAATTTCCGAGCTGGATGTCACCTGCGAGTTCTTTTTGGTGATTGAACAACACTTGAAATAGTGGCGTCTCCCCAGCCTCTCGCTTGATCGCTAACGCATTCACCAGTTGGTCAAACGGTAAGAGTTGGTGTTCTTGCGCCTGAATGACTTTATCGTGCGAAGACTTCAATACGTCCGCAACCGTCGAACTAGGCTCAACACTTTGCTTAACCACCATGGTATTAACAAAGAACCCGATCAAGTTTGACACTTCATGACGAGAGCGATTCGCCATCGGAACACCCACTGAAATGTCAGAGCGCAATGTCACTTTAGCTAAAGCCACTTGCCATAACCCTAGCCAAAGGCTGGAAGAAGTCATGGATAGCTGACGTGCTATCTGGTTCAATTTTTGAGTCTGAACGCTACTTAAGTCATAACTAATTGATTCAGCTCGGCGTCGTTGGTTTGGCTTAATTTCTCCCGACCATGGAAACAGCTTCTCTGGTGTCACTTCACCAAGCGTTTGTTTCCAGTATTCAATGTGCTGCTGTCCTTTACCCGCATTCAGCAAAGCCGTTTGCCAGTTTGAATAATCTCGATATTGAATATCTAACTTTGGAAGGTCCGAGCCCTGATAAAGCGCTATCAGTTCTTCTAGAAACACGCCAATGGACCAACCGTCAGAAACAATATGATGCATCACGATTTGTAACTTAAAGCGATGCTCTTCTGTTTGAATACACTGCAGTCGGATCGGCAAATTGGTCGCTAAATCAAACGGAGCAACTACAAATGAGCGTTGATGCTCCTCAATTTGTAATGTCGACCAGCCAAGGCCATTCGTGTATTGAGGTACCAATACACTATTAAGGTCCACGTGCTGGTAAGTTTCTCCATCTTGCTCTGTAATAAAGCGGGTTCGCAAAACTTGATGGCGCTGGAGAACTTGATTAATAACGCTCTCTAACTTCACTTTATCCAGCTGGCCAACAACATTGAAAGCCCCCGACATATGGTAAGCACTGTTGCCTTGATCAAGGCAGTAAATGTCCCACAATCGTTTCTGCGCTGGTGAAAGCGGCGCCTTCTCCCCCTCTGCACCAGCAACAATCGGTAGTTTCTCAAAGTCTAACCCTTTGCTCTGCAGCAATTCGATAAACTTTACTTGTTCTGGTTTTCCCAGTTGTAGAAAGCGCTTAGCTAACGCATGTTTGTCTATTTTTGCCGTACTCATAGCAGCTCCAATTCATCCATCAATGCTGCCATGGCATCGAATTCATCTTGTTCTTGTTCATTTTGTGTTTGATATAAAGGTTGCAGCTTGTCTGTTAAAACCTGCAAGCTATTGGCATCGAAGAAATCTTTCAGCACGACTTCAATACCTAGTTCTTGGTGCGCTTTTGCAACAACTCGTGTCGCCAGGAGAGAATGCCCACCCAATGCAAAGAAGTTGTCGTCAAGACCAACCTTCTCGATACCAAGTACCTCGGACCAAGTCTTCGCAAACCAAACTTCTAACTCGCTTTCTGGCGCGCGATATTCGATCGATTGCCACTCGGGTGCTGGTAACGCTTTACGGTCACGTTTTCCGTTAGGAGAGAGAGGCATAGACGCCAAGCCAATCAATACGCTCGGCACCATGTAATCAGGAAGATGGCCTGCTAAGTGATCCTTAACTTGTTGTTCTTTTTCTGAATCCCACGTTGAATCAACGATATAAGCAACGAGCTGATCGCCTGTTTGATGGCTAAAGGCAATCACGGCGGACTCTTCTACCCACTCCAATTGGTTGATCACATTCTCAATTTCTTCCAGCTCGATACGTAGACCACGGATCTTCACCTGGTTATCTAAACGACCAAGGTACTCAAGTCGACCATCTGCCATTCGAACAACTTGATCTCCCGTGCGATACATGCGGCTACCCGACGCGCCCCATGGGTTTGGCACAAACCGGTCAGCAGTGAGATCAGGACGAGACAAATATTCACGGGCTAAGCCATCACCCGCCAAATACAATTCACCTGGAACCCCAATAGGGACAGGGTTCCAGTTATCATCCAATACATGAAGTTGGGTGTTGCTGATCGCATTACCGATAGGAATTCGCTTACCTATCGGTAATTCACACTGCCAGTAAGTAACATCAATTGCCGCTTCCGTAGGGCCATATAAGTTATGAACTTCAACATGCGATTGGTTAAGCACTTGCTCAACAAGATCCGCAGGTAGAGCTTCGCCACTACAGATGATTCGCTTCAAGGATTGGCACTGTTCTATCTCTGTTTCGACCGAAAACGCATTGAGCATTGAAGGAACGAAGTGAATAGTGGTCACCGACTCTTGTTGAATCACGGTTGAGAGCAAACTTGGCTGGCGATGCGAATCTGGTGGCGCGATAGCAAGCCTTGCGCCCGTCATTAATGGCCAGAAGAACTCCCAAACGGAAACATCAAAACTAAATGGTGTTTTTTGAAGCACACAATCACTGGTATTTAGTCGGTATTCAGCCTGCATCCAATTCAGGCGGTTCTGTAGCGCGGACTGAGTGTTGACTACGCCTTTTGGTAGACCAGTCGAGCCAGAGGTGAAAATGACGTAAAGCGATTGTTGTTCTTGCCAGTTCACCACGGGCGCAACCGTCGAGTAGGAACTCACGTCTAACTGCGATACGTCCACGTACTGACAATTACCATTTTCCGGCCACAGCGTGGATGACTTTGAATCCGTAAGCAGTAACTCAATATCCGCAGATTCGAGAATATAGTTAAGACGCTCTGATGGATAACTAGGATCTAAAGGAACATAAGCGCCACCAGCACGTGTAATCGCATGTAACGCGATGACTAACTCGAACGAACGCTCTAAACCTAGGCCAACTCGTGTTTCGGCATTAACACCATTCTTTCTCAACCAATTTGCCAGACGATTCACCGCTTCATCGAATTCGGCGTAAGTCATTGATTCGCCCTGCATCGACAATGCGATTAAATCAGGTGTACGTAACGCTTGCTCTTGAATAGCAACAGGCGGAGCCAAGAACTCGCCCCAATTCAACTCTGTTTTATTGAAGCGCTCGATTTCAAGTGCACTTTGCTCATCAACCAAACCGATTTGGCTAACGAGTACATTCGTGTTTTCCGAAATTTCATTAAGCATCTGCAACCAATGTTTGAGCATCGATTGAACGACTTCTTCATCGAAGATTGGAGAGACATAGCTAATAAAGCCTTTCCAACTTTCGTCAGAAAGCTTCTGAATGTCCATACTGATTTCTAGCTGAGCGTTAACGACACCGGGATCGAACGCTGCGACTTCTAACCCACTCCAATCAAAGAGCGCTTCTTGGTCAAACTGCTGGAAGTTAAAGCTCGTCTGGTAAAGCGGATGATGTTGTAGATTGCCCGTAATGCCAAGCGACTCCACTAACATCTCAAACGGGTAATCTTGTCTCTGTAATGCTTGCTCGTTAAATCGCTTAACCTGACTCAACAACTCAGAGAATGATTCATCAGCACGAATCTGAGCCGGAATCACCATGCTGTTAATGAAACAACCCTGCATGTTATGCGTCGCAAGCTGGCTGCGCCCAGCAACAGGCACCCCTACTCGGATTTGCTCATTGCCAGAGTACTTATGCATTAGTAACTGCCAAAGCACTAACATGACGTTATAGGGTGTCGTTTTGTGAACAGCAGAAATCGCATGTATTTTGCTGATTTGCTGTTTCGTTAAATCAAAGTGAAGCCTATTACCGGATGTCTCTTGATTATCTCTCGCGACCTCACTGTGTAGAACTAACGGGTCTATGTCATGCTGAAGCGCATTCAACCACCAGCTTTTCTGATCTTCTGCTTCTTCAGATAATAGCCAACCCTGCTGCCAATTTGCGTAATCAGCGTATTGAAGTGATGAAGTACCTTCGGCGTGGTCAGCCAAGAGTTCCCCACCACACTGCGCGTTATAGCGATGTGCAATTTCAGACAACAACAACTGCATCGATACGCCATCAGAAACAATGTGATGCGCGGTGATCAAAAGTTCACCTTCACTGGTTTGGTTTTCGCCATGCATCCAGTCAAATCGGAGCAAAGCATCATTGGCAAAATCAAATGGCTTAGCGATCAGTTCTAATCGCAGACGCTCTTTAGCCTCATTTTCAGCTGGCATTTCGACGACATTGAGAGTCACATCAGCGCGCTGATTTATGATTTGCATCAGCTCGCCGTCAACTTGTTCGAAGTTCGTTCTGAATATCTCATGCTGGGCTGTGACCGATTCAATCGCCGCTTTCAAGGCTTCTAGGTCAACATTTCCCTTAAACGCGAGGCCCAGAGGCATATGGTAAGCCGAGCTATTTGGTAAAAGTTGTTGTACAAACCACAAACGTTTTTGTACGGCTGAAGCAGGCATTCGTTCTAACCTAGCGACAGGTTCAATCTCGCTCACTGGCTTTTGTTCATGCTCGCATCGTTTAGCAAGGTCACTAAGTACCGGGGTATCAAACACCGCTTGTAGTGACAATCGAATATTGTCTTGTTGCTTCAAGCGCCCCACAAGTTGTGTTGCGAGCAGAGACTGCCCGCCTAGCGCAAAGAAATCGTCGTAACGGCTCGCCTTGTCAATATTGAAAATAGCCTGCCACTGATTTGCGAGTGCTATTTCTAGCGCTCCGACAGGTGCTACGTATTCTTGCTCGCTACTCACCATCCAGCTTGGTTCTGGTAAACGCTTTTTATCAACTTTACTCGCAGGAGTTAATGGCATTTTTTCCAGTGCTATCAACTGGCTAGGCACCATGTAATCAGGCAGTGCAAGCGCTAACTCTCTTAATACGGCGTCCGTATCGCATGCACCTTGGTCAGTTTGAATATAAGCCACTAACTGTTTTCCAACTGTCGTGTCACACGCTATGACCGCGCACTGCTCAGATCCGGATAACGTTTGGATTCGCGACTCAATTTCTCCTAGTTCAATTCGGAAGCCTCGAATTTTAACTTGCTCGTCGCTTCTCCCCAGATATTCCATAACGCCGTCTTCACGCCACTTTACGAGGTCGCCAGTACGGTACATTCGCTCACCATTTTTCGAAAATGGATCGGGTAGAAAACGTTCTGAAGTTAAGTTCGGTCGTTCAAGGTAGCCTCGCGCAAGACCCACTTCTTCCCCGATGTAAAGCTCACCCACAACACCTGGCGGCACGAGGTTTAATTGCGCATCAAGAACGTAAAGAGAACGACTGCCTACAGAAGTACCGATTGGAGCGTACGCACTTTCTAATCCCGTATCCGAATACGCTTCCCAAATCATTGGTGTGACGACTGTTTCTGTCGGACCATAACCATTGATAATACGTTTAGGATTCAATACTTGTTGAAGTTTGAAATAGGTTTCTCGGGTAAACGCTTCACCACCGAGTGTCCAAGAACGCACATTAAGATCCGGACTAGCTCCTTCTATCCATTCTAAAAGCGGCATCACATAACTGGGTGGGAAACACGCTATGGTGACATGCTCGCGCTCTAATACTTCACAGGTTTGCTGGGCACTCCACAAACTCTGGTCTCGAATGACTAATCGTGAACCAAATGCCAATGGCACAGTCCAGCGTTCAATCGCCCCGTCAAAGCTGATAGATGCGAAATGCAGTTCAACATCATCAACCGTCATTCCATAGCGTTGCCCAATGGTTTGAACATGCATGCTTAATCCGTGGTGGGAAACGCAAACGCCTTTCGGTTTACCTGTCGAACCCGACGTATAAATCACGTAGGCAAGCTGCTCTGGGAGTATCGCCGGTGAAGTGGTTAAGGCGACGGTAAGGTCAAATGAATCAAAACCAAACCGTTGAGTCGTTGCTTGAATGGACTTCGCCAACCCTTCACTTGAAGCATCATGGACTAAGAAGCGCGCTGAACTATCCTCTAGCATGTACGCCAATCGATCTTCTGGGTATGACGGATCAAGAGGTAAGAATGCTCCACCAGCTTTCATCACGCCCATCATAACCACTAACATCTCGCAGCTACGTTCAAACAGTACGCCTACAATTTCATCACGCTTAACCCCTTTCTGGATAAGCTGCTGAGCAATTGCGTCACTTTGCTCGACCAGTTCTTGATAGTTTAATGCTACGCGATCACGCCCATTATTCGCTTCCACATGAGCGGCCAGCGCTTCTGCTTTCGGGTGCGTTAACGCCTGCTGGCCAACTAAATCAGTAAACGGGACAAAACTCCATTCTTCAGAGTTTCTTTGATAGCGTGCTAAAACATCCAGCTGAGCCTCTGCCAAACTTGATACTTGGCTAAGTGGCTTCGATAAGTTCGTGACCAATTGTTCAAGGTGATGACGGTTAGCTTGGGCTAACCTCTCGATTTGAAGCGGTGTAAATTTGCTTGTGTCGTAGGCAAAAACGATACGCAATGAATCACTAGGCAAAATCGCCAACGTAAGCGGATAATGCGTGAATTCATAACTCTCTGGCTCACCAATTTTAAAATCACCGTTACCACTCAATAACGTTTCATCTAACGGGTAGTTTTCAAACACAACCAAAGTATCGAATAGGTTCTCTCCAGCCCAGCCTGTTTGGCTCTGAATGTCCGAAAGCGACGAATAACTGTATTCCCGTTGTTCGCTAGAAGCATTTTGCAGCTCGAGTAACCATTGCTCAGTCGGTTTCGCTAAATCAATGCTACTTGTAATTGGTAACGTATTGATGAACAGGCCAACCATGGAATCGCTGTGCGCTAGCTGAGTAGGACGACCGGCCACGGTATTACCAAACATTGGGGATTGCTGCCCCGTAAACTGTTGCAGCGTCAATAGCCACGCGGCCTGCGTTAATGTGTTTAACGTGACGCCACTTTGTTTAAGTCGCGATTGCCAATCCGCTAGTTCTTGTACTGAAACGTCATCATTAAAACGAACAAAACCTTCACTCGACGTGGTTTCAGAACCATACGCTTCGACCAAGCGAGTTGGAGCTTCTACGCCTGCTAAGTATTCTTTCCAGTAAGTGTTCGCTTGTTCTAAATCTTGACCTTCTACCCAAGTCAGATAGTCCGAAAATTCAGCTTTAACGCTGTCAACGGCTAGATCTTGGTAATAACCAAATAAGTCACTTAGCAGAACTCCTGTACTCCAACCGTCCATCAACAAGTGGTGAATGGTGAAAATACACTGTAATTCACGCTCACCAGTTTGCACTAAATCGACGCGCCACAAAGGCTCTACTTTGCCATGTTCTAATGTCTGTTCTAACGTAAACCCCTGTTGAACAAGGCTTTGCTTGTGAGCCTGTAAATCAAAACTGGTTCTCTGGCGAACATCAAGCAGACTGTACTCCAATTCCAGATCTGACCATTCCGCTAGGTATGCACTTCCTTCTACGGTAAACACGGTTGAACGCAGCATTTGGTGCCTTTTCATCACCTTCTGCCATGCATCCACCATTCGCTCTGCATCAACATTATGAAGTGGTAACGTGATTTGGTTTACATATGTATCATTACTTTCCGACAGCTTAGCGTGGAAATATAAACCTTGCTGAAGCGTTGAAAGCGGTAACAGAGTCTTAGGAAGGACTTGAGCCAGTCCTGCTTGTTGAGACTCAAACAGTACATCTAGCTGACTTTGAGTTAAGTTTGCTAGTGGGCTGTCAGACCTTGTCAGAACAGGTGTCTGAGTGGTAAAGAAATCTGTTAAGCGTTCAATACTAGACCTAAAGGCAAGCACGAATTCATCCCCACCTGCCAAATCAAAACATGCACTGTCCAATTCAATATCACATTGCAATTGGTCTTCATTAACGGAGAGGTTTAAGACAATAGCAGCATCAGCAGTGCTATTTGGTTCACGCCATAGCCCTGAACCTAGCACATCGATATCACTTGATAACTGCTGACCTGCCGTACCTAGATAGTTGAATAGAACATCCATATGTTCGACATGAGACCATAACCCTTGAGCGACACCCGCGTTAAAGGTGGTGCCACCGACCTGATCTGCGCTGAACTCGTCTTTTAACGTCTTAACAAAGTCTGCTAATTGATCAAGTTGCGGTACTCGCTGTGGGTACAGAGCAGTGTACCAACCGACCGTGCGGCTAAGATCCAAACCAGAATCTTGAGGGTAACGTCCATGCGATTCTCGATGCAGTGTGAAAGCACGATTTCCATTCAATGAACTTACCGCCAGACACGCTGAGACGTATAGGCTCTGTTCCTGAGTCAAACGCGCGTATCGCTTACCACTCTGAGCTAAAGCGTCGACTTCAAGCATAGGTAAGCTCAATTGCAACTTATTCGGGGTACTACGTACTTTCGGGTACAGATTGGGGCTTGTTTGATGCTGCCAGTACGCTTTCTGTTTCTCTGATAACCTGAGATCAGTTAGAGCTTTATGCCAATCATTTTGGTGATGCGTTTTGGCAGAAAGTTCACCAGCGGTTTGTGCGAGTTCTGCTTGGTAAAGCTTGGCGAAATCCTCGACGAGAACTGGCCACGATAGTGCGTCTACAACTAGGTGATGGATCGAAATCACCACTTCCGAACCTTGTTCTAGATTACGGAATCCGATTGATGATGAAATGCCTTTTTCCAAGTCAATAGCATGCTGAATACTCGCTAAATCGGAATCAGCCCCTACTTCTTGAATTTCATAGGTAATTTGTTCGCCGTACTTAGCCGCCATGCTTGGTGTGAAGACTAAGCGAAGCGCGTCGTGATGTGACACCAGCTTAGCAAACGCATTAGAGAGTATCTGGAAGTCGCTACTAAACGGCCAACGAAAATGTACGTACTGATTACAAGCGCTTAATTGGTAATGTTCAATAAATCGCGTTTGGATTGGCAATAGCTCGGCACTGCCACTCAATTTTGACTGTTCGGCCTGAATAAATTCGGCTCTTGTCAATTGCTCAGCCATCGCAAATAGTTTCGGGGAGTCAAATACTTGCTTGGGTGCCAGCAACCAACCGTTTTGTCGTAATTTACCCACCAGTTGGAGAGCCATAATGGAATCACCACCCAAGGCAAAAAAGTGGTTCTCTGATCCTACTTGGTCGATTTTTAGTAACTCACACCAAAGCTCAGCCAATACCTGTTGCTCTGCCGAAGTAACTTCACCTAGAGCTTCTGATACCTCACTCCAAGATGGAGCTTCAAGCTGATTACGATCTATCTTGCCAGCAGGCGTGAGTGGTAATTTCTCCTGCACCACGATTTTTGTCGGCACCATGTAATCTGGCAGTAGTTGGCTCAACTGATTAAGCCAGGTGATTTCCTCTCCGCCGGACGCCTCTGTCGATTGCACATAGCCGACTAACTTCTTACCCGTAGGGGATTCATGAACCGCTACTGCACAAAACTCGGCTTTTGTTAACGCTTGAAGCTGCGACTCGATTTCCCCAAGTTCTATTCTGAATCCGCGGATTTTGACTTGTTGATCGACTCGACCTAGATATTCCATCACACCATCGTCGCGCCAACGAACTAAATCGCCAGTGCGATACATGCGTTCGCCATTATTAGCAAATGGGTCTGGGATGAACCTTTCTGATGTCAGATCAGGACGTTCCAAATAGCCTTGTGCAAGGCTGACTTCTGAACCTATGTATAGCTCACCTGAGCACCCTAAAGGCACTCGGTTTAACTCAGAATCAAGAACATAAAGCGTTCTTTCACCAACAGCAGTTCCGATTGGTGCGTAGGCGCTATCCATGGTGTCGTTCGGATACGCTTCCCAAATCATTGGCGTAATGACCGTCTCGGTAGGCCCATAACCATTAATGATTCTTGGTGGCTTAATAACTTGTTGAATTCGCTCGAACGTATCACGGGTAAAGGCTTCACCACCCAGGGTTATTGAGCGCAAAGACAGTACCGGCTGCGTTTGTTCAATCCAATCTAGCAATGGACCTACGTAACTTGGTGGAAAGCACGCGATGGTGACTGCTTCTTCTTGCAATACCTGACAAGTTTGCTCGGCCGTCCATAACTCTTGCTCACGAATCACTAACTTAGAGCCAAATGCGAGCGGCACGGTCCAGCGCTCAACGGCTCCATCAAAACTGATCGATGCGAAATGAAGCTCAACGTCCTTTTCTGTCATACCGTAACGCTGACCGATAGTTTGGACATGCATGCTCAAGCCTTGGTGCGAGACCGTCACCCCTTTAGGTTTCCCCGTAGAACCAGACGTATAAATAATGTAAGCCAAGTCTTGAGGGTGCGGTGTAGGCAACGACGCTTTATCCAACGAGTTCAACGCGTCTATAGACTCAATATTAATACTCAAAGCTGCTGGCACGTCGGCAAGTACTATGTCAGCGCGCTCTGTTGACCCAGAACGACACAGCACAAGTTCCGCTTTACTGTCTTGCAGCATATAGCTAAGGCGTTCTACGGGATAATCCGGATCTAGCGGTAAGAAAGGAGACCCAGATTTTAATACCGCCATCATCGCGACAATCATATCGACGCTTCGATCCATCAATACACCAATCGGCGATTTATCAGTTAGGTCTTGATCGAGTAAAAATTGGGCAATGCAATCTGAGCGAGAGTCTAGCTCTTGATATGTCACAGACGAATGCTGGTGTTTTAGCGCAATCGCGTCAGGTGTTCTGTTTACCTGTTCTGTAACTAGCTGAGTGAATGACGAGTATTGCCATTGATGGTCTGTACCCGAATAATCCTGTACCACTTCTTTATCTTCCTCAGATAAGGAAGACAGCGAGGCAACATGAGCGTCTGGGGTTTGGCAAATCGATGTTAAGTTACTAACAAAGCTGCCAATGAACTTTCTAATGAATGGTCGAGTAAACTTCTCTTTCGCGTAAACAAACCGTAACGGTGCATTTCCTTTATTTACGACATCTAAGACCAATTCAAACGGTGTTTCAAGTACCGGGAATTCGTCGAAGCAACATTCGAAATCACCAGCTTGGATTGACAGCTTGTCACCATGATTGCGGAAGTTGATCGCCATGGTAGGAGAAGCTTGCTCACCAAGTAAAACTTCAAGGGGAATATGTTCAAACTCTAAAGCACTTTTTAGTGCTGCTTTCGATTTAGATACAACTTGAGCCAGTGACTGGTTCGCCTCAACATCAAAGCCCACTACAGCACTGTTTACATAAAACCCGACTGTTCGACGGTTTTTGGCGTTGCGGTTCAGCGCAGGAACACAAATCGAAGGGTGAATATTTGAAGTGTACTGACGCAGTGTAAGAAGCATTGCAGAGGCCAAGACTTCAAACTTAGTTGCGCCAGCATTACTTGCAAAAGCCTTAACACCTTCATCCCAACATTCGGGAAGTTGGTATAGTTCATGCCTCGCGGTATAAGCATCTTGCTCTTGATCCATCAAACTAGGTAGCGCAACCACTTCGGGCCCGATAAAGTGTTGCTGCTGCCACAACGCAGCCTGTTGCTTAAACGCTTCGGTACTGTCATCGCCTGCTTGTTGAGCTGAATAATCTAAGTAACTTTGCGCAGGGCGAACACGGCGTTCTTTTCCAGAGACACTATCAACTAAAGCTTTGATAATGATCTGCAATGACCACGCATCTGTCACAATATGATGCGTTGATAGCAGAAGACCAAACCTGCTCTCGTCAGTCTGATAAATGCAGCTTCTTGCCAACTGGCCTTGGTTCAAATCAAACGGTGTCCTCCAGCGCTGTTTCGCATCTTCAGTAACTAGTTCAGTCGCATTCGGCACATTTCGATAGTCACACACTTCGAAATGCTGCTGTTGAAACGGCAGTATTTTCTGAACAGGTTTACCGTTCACTTCGGAAAATTGAGTTCTTAGTGATGGGAAAAGCTCAATAACCGAATTGAGAGCATGATTGAGCTTTTCGGCACTGACTCCCTCTCCTTCGAACCAAAGTACGCCGCCAACGTTGTAAGCAAGGCTGTGAGGTTGCAGTTGCTGGAAAAGCCATAAACGCTGTTGAGAGTATGAAAGCGGATTCCATTGATTTTTGGAATCCTGAATTTGATGATCATCCACTGACATTTTGTTACCTAGAGACAAATTTAGAGTGCAGAAAACCTCTGCTCATACGCGATATATGAACAGGGAGGTGCAAGCTATAAAGGGAAAAGTGTTTAGTTTGGTAGCGCTTCTAATGCGTCTCTTAAACTTTTAGGGCGCATATCTGTCCAAACCTTTCGAATGTGCTCTAAGCAAAGTTCTTTATTACCTTTAACACCAACTTCACTCCATCCGTTTGGTACTGGGTGGTATGTTGGCCAAATGCTGTATTGCTCTTGAGCATTAAGAACAACGGTAAACTCTGTATTTGGGCTATCTATACTCATGGGTTCCTCAACTAACTTTCTTTTTATTTTGTTTTTTATATACGATCTAAGCGACGACACTTTCGAGTGCTTGATGCGCTTGAGATAAATCCCCTTTACTCAACTCAATCAATTGACCTGTATTCATTTTGAAAATCCGATCTGCGGCATCAAAATAAGCATCATCATGAGTGATAGCGATAACGGTAACGCCTCGCTCTTTAAGTAAAGGTAATAATTGACGATAAAATAATTTTCGGAATCTTGGATCCTGATCCGCGGCCCACTCATCGAGTAAAATACAGCCACGCTTTTCGATAACAGCCATCAGTAATGCAAGACGTTTTCGCTGACCTTGGGAATAACGGACATCACTTAACTTGCCGTTGTCATGTTGTACTTTGTGCGACATTTCAAGGCGCACCATCCACTCATTTATCTCAACATCCGAGATATCTTGTCCCTCGCCGTCAACTATCTGGTGGAATAAATGGAAGTCGCTAAAAACTGAAGAAAACTGATGTCGGTAATCCTGCCAACTTGACTGTAATACTTCGCTATCATCAACGAATACCGCTCCCGAATGTGGTCGATATAAACCCGTTAATAAACGTGCGAATGTCGATTTACCGCTGCCATTTCCTCCAATAATAAAAATGTGTTCACCGCGTTTGATATCAAAATCTATAGGGCCAACAGCGAATGACTCGTCGTCTCCATCAGCTTGATAGCGATACGTTACTTGTTTCAAAGCTAACGAATCAAACGACTGGTTTTGAGCGGACTTCGGTTCTAATGAGCGGCTTTCACTTAACGATAAAGAATTAAGCTTCTTAATAGAGATATTGGCGGTGACTAGCGTTGGAATCGAACCCACAGCAGACATTAAAGGAGTACGCATGAACAAAACGACCAACGCAAACGTAGACGCTACTTCAATGCTCGCCCAACCAAGGCCCGTCGCGAGATAAAAGTTTAAGCCTATCAATGCAAGTACTACGGTATTGGCCATATTCGCCGCAAAGCCATTCAAAATATCGGCTTTGGTCACTTCATTTCGATAACCTTCAGCATTGACTGAAAACTCTTCGTCGAAATAGCGCTTAGCTCTGAACGGGTTCAAAGATAATTCTTTACGCCCTTCAATCAATGATTGGTAGTCGTAATAAAGCTTATCGTCGTATTCTCTAACTTGCTTTACATGCTTAGTAATTTTAGTCACCAACACGTAGCCAATCACACCAGTTAACGACAACATCAGTACACTCACGAAAAACAGTGATGCCGACAAAATTGCCAAGTAAGCAAGTGCAACAAAAGTAAGGACCAAGCCATACACCAATTCTGGTAGGTGGACGAACGCAATGGTGATGTTTCTTACATCCGTATTCAGAGAAGCCAGAACTCCCGCACTCCCCACCTTTTCGACTTGTTCAATATCAGTATTAAGTAACTGCGCAACCAATTCACGTCGCTTGTTATAGACGAACTTATGCCCAAGCTTATGCAAAGATACTTGTGCGATCGTTGCACTCACGAGCAACGCTAATAACAGCAAGCTGAATTCAACTAAAGTGCCGACTAATGAATTGGCTCCATCCAACAATTTATGTTGGATAAAAGCAATTACCCCTACACTCAAAAAAGCACTGGTTACACTCAATAAAATCACAAACGACAGAGCCTTTTTTTGCTTCTCTGCCAGTAATAGGATTAATCCCATCCTGATAACACCATATGAATAATTTTAATTGTGATTATCATTATCAATAAAGAAACGAACAATCTTAATGTAGGAAGCGAACTCCCTACCCCTATTTTTCTGTATCTAATCTTTTGTCTTAACGTACTAAAGCCTTCTTAGGCCCCACATCAGATACATACCACCGATTATGGATGCGACCAGACCGGCTGGAATCTCTTGGGGGTAGAGCCACTGTCTACCGAGCCAATCTGAGAACAGCATCAGCCCCATCCCTATCAAAGAAGCACAAATCAGATGCTCTTTGGCACGACTGTACCCAAACAATCTCGCCAAGTGAGGTGCCATTAAGCCGATGAAACTTATCGGCCCAACCACCAAAGTGGCACTAACTGTTAAACAGGCGACTAATACGAGAAGCAGAATTCGCGAGCGAGGGACATTAATACCTAAAGACTTAGCGCTCGATTGCCCTAGCGGCAATACATCCAGCCAACGCGCACAAACAAAGCCTAATGAGATAAACACCACCGACGAAACCAACAAAGGAAGTAACGTTTGTTCAGTAACGTAATAAGTCGACCCTGACAGCCATGCCAATACTTGATAGCTACGAGGATCACCGCCTGCCATCACAAAGCTTTGAACCGCATTCATCAACGCCGTTATTGCGACACCGGTTAACAGGACTCGCTCAGGTTGAAAGCCAGATTTTTGGTTAAGTAAAACGATGATTCCCAGCGTACAAACAGCCCCAACAAGCCCGCCTATATATAACCCGATAACGCTTGACCCTAGGCCAGTGAAGATCGCAATAATCAAACCCAATGCAGTACCAGAACTAATGCCGATTACCTCTGGGCTTGCCATTGGGTTGCCACTTAGCCTTTGAACTATGGTTCCTGCCACCGCTAACATGCCACCAGCTAATGCCGCCGCGACTAATCTAGGTAAGCGCCACTCTAGAAGCACCCAATCATTAGAGATGAATAACCAACTCCACCCTTCGGTTTGTATCGAAAACAGGCTAAATATAATCAGTGATAACGTAATCAACGTTAACGCCAACCCTACCGAGTTTTTGCTTAATCGTGGCGCTGTTTCTGAATGACGAGTAAGTACAGTTTGCGTCTGAGCTTGGCTTTTCATCGATAACTTAGGTAGCAACCACAGAAGCAATGGGGCACCTAACGCTGCGGTTGCTGCGCCAGTCGGGATAAACATCGACATCAAGCCAGGCAATTGCTGGATAACCAAATCTGTCACGCTTAATAACAAGCCGCCGAGTAGCATAGATACCAATAATTTTGGTACTAAACGATGAACTCCCATCAAGCGAGCAAGAGCCGGGGCTGCTAACCCAACAAAACCTATAATACCAACGGCGCTTACCACCCAAGCCGTTAGCATTACCGCCAGCCCAAGGCAAACCACTCTCAGTTTAGGTAATGACACACCTAAACTTTTCGCCCCTTGCTCCGACAGCTGTAACAAACTAAGCGGTTTTACAAACAAGAACGCAATAGCCACTGCGATTGCAACACGTGGCGCCAAATACTGGACATCATCCCAGCCACTTTGAACCAGTGAACCCGCGCCCCATATCATCAGCCCACTTAACTTATCTTGATTCATCATTAGTAAAACGGTGCTTACAGCACCACAGTACAGATTCACGACTAAACCAGACACAATCACAACGGTTGGCGATAGCGCGCGTCTCCACGACAAAGCAAACACAAGCCCGATAGTGGCGATACCGCCGACCAATGCAACCAAAGAGTATGACCATTCCAGTAACCATGGGGCATACAATGTTGCTAGCATCAACGCAAAACTTGAACCACTTGCAACACCAAGCGTAGAAGGTGACGCCAACGGGTTTCTTAGTACCTGTTGCATCAACACACCAGCCACGGCTAGCGCGGCACCCGAGAGCAGTGTGGTGAAAAGGCGTGGCCACCAAGACAAATGTAATTTAACTGACTCTGGTGATGAAAAATCTGCAGACCATAAGCTAAACGCGTTCACGAAATCAGCTTGGTTTGAGGACAGGTGCCCCGCGATCAACCCCAAACTGCTCGCTACAAGTAATGCAAAAACGCCAAATGTTAGTATTCTCATAACTGGGCCTCACTACCAAGCGCTTCGGTAATAAAGCGAGCAAATCGCGTTGCAGAAGGAATAGAACCAAAGCTCCATACCGGTGGAACTCTTACGGCCTCGTATCCTGATTCTGTAACCACATACTGCCAAAATTGATTGTTAGCTAACTGTTCACTGGTACCTGCTGGCAAAGGCTCAATAATTACTATCTGTCCTTCAATTCCGATCAGTTTATCAATACCGACTAGGCTATAACCCCATGCGTTTGTTATTCCTGGCCATGCACTTTCAATTCCTAGCTGATTGATCGAAGTTTTATACAAACTGTTTTTTCCAAACACACGAACGTGGTTGGAATCCATAAACTGCACCATCAACAAAGGCGGCACATCACTAGGCAACACCTTTTTTAGCTCGGCAATTTCACTTTGAGCATCTTGAATCAGAACATCAGCTTGCTCTTCGCGACCGACCTCTTTGGCTATAGCACGCGCATTTTTAACTAACGCTTGCCAATCAATATCACCATCACGGTAAAGCCCGATGCTTGTCACTGGGGCAATTTTACTAAGTTGAGGTTCCAACGACGAAAACATTGGAGAGATGAAAATTTTTTCCGGCTTAAGTTCGAAAATACGCTCCAAATTTGGTTGAGTTCGTAAACCCACGTCTGGAACACTATCTGGAATAAGTGGCGATTTTACCCATGCGTTGTAGTCCGCAATCTGGGCAACAGCCACAGGCTCAATTCCCAAAGCCAACAGCGTCTCGGTTTGTGTCCAGTCAATAGACATCACGCGAGGCATCGGCTGCTCAAGTGGCTGATTTTCATTTAATTGAGTATCGGCATTTATAGGGAGCGCACAAAGTAAAGTTCCTGCGTACAGTACTTTTTTTAGAATGGAATCAAACATTAAGCTGGCTCCACATCGCCAGGCATAGCAACAGGGTACCCAGCAGGGTGCTGAGTAATATGCATTGGAATCCCGTAAATATTCTTCAGCTGCTCTTCTTTAAAAACAGCCTCTACCGTCCCTTCTACAAGCAACTCTCCAGAATGCATCGCGATAATATGGTCACAAAAGCGTGCGGCCATATTGATATCGTGGATGACGATAATTACGCCTAGATTTAGTGACTGACTGAGCGTTTTTATGAGTGTAAGCATTTCTATTTGATGGCCGATGTCCAATGCAGATAAAGGTTCATCTAAAAGCAAATACTTAGTGCGCTGAGCCAACAGCATCGCTAGCCAGACTCTTTGGCGTTCTCCTCCAGAAAGTGTATCCACAAGACGATCTGAGTATTTCGAAGTGCCAGTATGTTCCAGAGCTTGATCTACGTATTCTTGATCTTGTTTGGATAAACGCCCTAATAAGCCATGCCACGGATAACGCCCAAAGCTAACTAAGTCACGCCCGGAAAGGCTGTCTGTCGGAGGAAGGTGCTGAGGTAAATAAGCAATGTGCTGAGCAAAGTCTTTATCATTCCACTTTGCGATATCTTTATCCGATAAAGATATTGTTCCTTCAGAGGGTGATTGCTGTTTCGCCAAAAGCTTGAGTAACGTAGATTTACCAGAACCATTATGGCCCACTAAAGCGTAGATCTTCCCTTGTTCAAATGAAGCGTTGAACTTACTGAGCAACGCTTTATCGCCCACTTTAAAACCCAGATCCTTTGCCGCTAGCATATCGAAAACCTTAAAAACATATCATTCACTAAACTTTAATGGATGAGATACATATTCACTAAATCATTAACAGAAAGTTGTTATACACTTGCAACTTACCAAATGCAAACAATTTTCATTTAGATTATCATGTACAGCGTTCTGGTTTTTCCTTACTATTTAGAGGGTTAGGCTAAATCAATCTACAAATATGGCATTTACGCGATAGCATCAATTTATAAAGCAATCAGAGAAAACAAAAATGAAAAGTAACTCCCCTCTTTCTAACAACAGTCGCGAGTTTGTAAAAGCACCAATTAGCGTGCCTTTACTCATAGAGGGAAATTGTATTGAAGCCCTATTAGTAGAGTTCAACCCAAACCACTATTTTGATGAGTTATTTGAAGCATTTGACATACATCTACCTGACTCTATCAAAGTGGCAGTAACTCAGAGAAAAGCCGAATTTTTAGCAGGCCGACACTTGGCGGGTAAAGTGATGGATAAACATGGACTTGGCAGGCCTCGACTTCCGATAAATGCAGATCGCCGCCCAAAGTGGCCTAGTCAATTCACAGGCTCCATTTCCCACTCCAAAAACCTAGCGGTCGCATGCGGCGTATTGCCAGATGACCCAATGGAACTAGGAATCGATGTTCAACACAAAATTGATGAGTCTGTAGTCAAGGATATTAAGGCAATGGTAGCTGACGATGAAGAACTTCATTTGATGAGAGCATTTGGGTTAGCAGAAGAACTCGCGATCACGTTACTGTTCTCGGCTAAAGAGTCCATATACAAAGCCATTTCTAATAAAACAACGAGTCTTTTGGACTTTCATTCAGTATCACTGATTGATATTGATAACCACGCGCTTACGTTTACCAGCAACATCAAACTAAACCTATCAGGGCACAGCTTGGACACCATACACTGCCAATATCAATATCTAGAACAATACCAAAGTTGTTTAACATTTTGCTATGTGAAGTATTGAATTAGCAATGTTGTTATCGACGACTAACTATTACAAATCGACAGTTCGACAACATACTTAGACAAAAGCCTGACTAGCTATATAGGGCCAAACAATAAGGATGGTGATGCTATAAATCGAGCACCACTTATTGCCATCTAGTTAACCTAAACTCGAGATTAACAATAACAATATACATCCCAAATATAATGGCGTCAGATTGAATATAAGACTCTATCGATTCGGGCACTCCATTGGGACAAATAGGCAGTTTCTATAAGAGATCAAGACAATAAGTCATCAACTTGCAACGCTATCTAGGTCAAGCCACCTATTTGTATGGAGCGAGACTGGTTTTTCGATACGTTTTCTATACTCCACCAAGTCAGAAATCAGCCCAAGTTTTAACCCGTGCTCTTGAGCATAAACTTCTAGATCAGGTCGCCTTGCCATTGTGCCGTCTTCATTCATAATCTCGACAATCACACTAGCAGGTTCAAACCCCGCGAGGCGCGCTAAGTCGCACCCAGCTTCTGTATGCCCTTCTCTTACAAGTACACCTCCGTCGCGCGCTTTTAAAGGAAAGATATGCCCAGGGCGAGTTAAGTCTAACGGCTTAGCATTCTTACGAATTGCGGTAAGAACCGTATGGGCGCGATCATGAGCCGATATACCGGTAGTCACACCTTCTGCAGCTTCAATTGACACAGTAAACCCAGTACCTTGAGGGTCAGTACTGTTTTCAACCATCATAGGTAATTCAAGTTGGGCACAGCGCTCAGCGGTTAATGTTAAACAAATCAGACCACAGCCTTTCCGCGCCATAAAATTTATGTGTTCAGGTGTTACACACTCGGCAGCCATAACAAGATCGCCTTCATTTTCTCGACCTTCATCATCCATCAAGATAACCATTTTTCCTAATCGAATATCTTCAATGATCGCTTCGATATCACTAATCGCCATGTTATGTCCTCTGATCTGTTTTGCGTTTGTTCTATGTGTAATCTAATTCAAGCAAGGGCTAGCATTACCAAATGGGTGCACGAGTCCTTGTTCATAACACCCCATGTATAAGCCAAATTGGCCGTAATCTTCTTCGTTGATATACCGACTTAATATTTGACCTATCGCCGGATAAGTCAGCTCTCCCCAAGGCACTTCTTCTTTAGCAACAAAGTCCACTTCTTCAGTTTCATCACCAAATGGTTGTGAAAAGCTCACAAACCTCGCGCGGAAGATAATATAAACTTGGTTCATTTGCGGTACGCTAAAAATCGAATAAGGCCCTAGCACATCAACCGTTGCACCTGTTTCTTCAAGCACTTCTCGAACAGCAGCTTGCTCTACAGTCTCATCGTTCTCCATAAAGCCTGCAGGGATACTCCATTTCCCTTTCATCGGTTGAATCGCCCTTTTTCCGAGCAAAAACTTACCTTCGTGCTCGATGATACAACCTGCTATTACCGTCGGGTTTTGATATACCACATGAGAGCAGTCCTGACACACCGGTCGTTGATGTGTATCGCCAGGAGGTACCTGCATTAGGACCTTGTCACCTCCGCACTGTGAACAAAAGTTAATCTTTTTATGCAACATACCTTACTCCTTTATGCGATATTCCTATTTACTACTGTCTAAAACCCTTAAACCACGCTAGTAAGCCTTAGCGCTCGTACTCATCAATCACTTCTTTTGCTGTACGGAAGGCGTCGATAGCCGCAGGGACGCCACAATAAATGGCGGTTTGTAACAATACTTCTCGAATTTCTTCTGTAGTACAGCCGTTGTTCAAAGCGCCACGAACGTGCAATTTCAACTCGTGTGGACGATTCAATGCAGTGATCATTGCGAGGTTAATCATACTTCGGGTTTTAAGGGGTAACGTGTCACGCCCCCATACTTCTCCCCAGCAGTACTTAGTGACTAACTCCTGCATTGGCATTGTAAAATCCGTAGCATTCTCAATAGACGAATCAACATACTCAGCGCCAAGCACCTGACGACGTATAGCTAAACCTTCTTCGAATTTATCGCTCATTACCTTTTCCTTTAAATTTCTAATTCTATGTAGCCTTTAGGGCCTATAAGCCGCCCATCATGACGTATTTCGTTTCTAAGTAATCATCAAGCCCTTGGCGTGCTCCTTCTCGGCCAAGGCCAGACTCTTTTACTCCGCCAAAAGGTGCAACCTCAGTTGAGATAAGCCCCTCGTTAATTCCCACCATGCCTGATTCAAGCTCCTCGCTCACTCGCCATGCACGCTGTAATGAACCGGTGTAGGCGTAGGCCGCTAGACCTGAATCGGTATCGTTAGCACGGGCAATAACTTCATCATCAGACTTGAATCTAAACAGAGCTGCTAGCGGGCCAAAAGTTTCTTCTCGAGCCACCAGCATGTCGTCATTAACTTCAGTTAACACTTGGGGAGGAAAGAAATTGGTCCCGGCAGGCTGAGCTTGACCAAAGGCTTGTTTTGCACCTTTGGAGATGGCGTCATCAATATGCCTTTGCATTTTCTGTACTGCAGCCTGATTTATTAACGGGCCCATCGTTGCCCCGGAGGAAAAACCATCCGCTACGCGTAACTCAGCAACTCGCGAAATCAACTTTTCTGCAAACTCCTCGTAAACCGTGTCATGTACATACAAACGGTTAGCACACACGCAGGTTTGACCCGCATTTCTAAATTTTGCGATCATTACGCCATCTACCGCGGCATCTAGATCTGCATCATCAAAAACAATAAATGGGGCATTACCACCCAGCTCTAGTGACATTTTCTTTACCGTTGAAGCTGATTGCTCCATCAATAACTTGCCTATTGCGGTAGACCCTGTGAATGAAATCTTCTTAACGACTTTACTTTTAGTCAGTGCACCCCCGATCTCAACAGGGTTGCCTGTAATCACGTTAAACAAACCTGATGGTATCCCTGCCCTTTCTGCAAGTACCGCAAGTGCAAATGCAGTAAGTGGTGTTTCAGGTGCTGGCTTCAACACTACTGCGCAACCCGCAGCGAAAGCAGGCCCGCACTTTCTTGTAATCATGGCAGCAGGGAAATTCCATGGTGTGATTGCACCCACAACGCCAATTGGCTCCTTACTGACTACAAGACGCGAGTTAGGTTTGTGGCTTGGAATGACCTCGCCATAGCTGCGCTTTGCTTCTTCTGCAAACCACTCAATGAAACTCGCCGCGTATGCGATTTCACCTTTTGCTTCCGTAAATGGCTTACCTTGCTCAGTGGTTAAAATCGACGCAAGATCGTCTCTATTATCGATAATCAGTTGATACCAACTTTTCAGGACGACTGAGCGCTCTTTAGCCGTTTTTTTCTTCCATAACTTTTGCGCTTGCTCTGCCGCCTCAATCGCTGACAATGTCTCTTTCTGACCTAGTTCAGGGACATAAGCGACTATGTCGCCGGTGGATGGGTTATACACAGGTGCCGTGGCGCCATCTTCTGCTGCTACCCATTGTCCAGCAACGTAGCAAGTCTGCTTCAGTAAGCTTGAGTCCAATAATTTCACCAAAAATCTCCCACTGCCTATTTCAATTTAATCTCTACGTGCATTGCTTCTCTGGAATATTTATCGAGGCCACATAACTCCTCTATTCGTTCATATTGGGCAATGAGCTCATTTTGCTACGGCAGTAAAGTAAAGGATGAGTTTGTTCTGTATTTGCGAGTTCAGCATTCACGACTTGACCAACCAAAATGGCATGGTCCCCTCCTGGGTAGTCATTCCACAAGGTACATTCCAGGACAGCCAAGGCACCTTCAATAACAGGTACACCATGTTTGCTTTGTTTGATGTTCAACCCTTCGGATTTATCAATACCCTTTTTGGCAAACTGATAAGCAACGCCCTGTTGATCATCAGCCAATATGTGGATTGCAAATTTTTGAGTATCACGAATAACCGGATAGGAATCCGAGGTGTAGCTAGGGCAAACCAAAACCAAAGCAGGATCCATAGATAGCGCGCTAAACGCACTGGCAGTAAAACCTACCACGTCACCAAGATCGTTATATGCCGTAATAACAGTCACGCCTGTTGGAAACTGACCCATGATGTTTTTATACAATTCAGGCGAAACGGCTTGGTCGATTTGTTGTTGTGTTGTCATGTTGATTCCTTTCTTAACGCATAGTAAATGGGTCAGCCATCGGCTCTGAGGAGGTATTGATCCAAACCGATTTCAGTTGAGTGAACTCATTGATAGAATCGCTGCCACATTCTCTTCCATAGCCACTTTGACCATAACCACCAATTGGAGCGGAAGCGGAGATTGCTCTATAAGTGTTTACCCAGACAATTCCTGAACGGATGCCTTTGATCATTCGGTGAGCTTTAGCTAAGTTTTCAGTCCAGATGCCTGCAGCCAGTCCGTATTTACTGTCATTGGCGAGTTTCAATGCTTCAGCTTCATCAGAAAATGGAATGACCGTAGCAACAGGACCAAAAATTTCTTCCTGAACAACTGTCGCGTTATGATCGGTACACTCTAAAATGGTTGGTGTGTAATACCATCCAGGAGTAATGTCGGGACGCTTGCCGCCAGTGCGCAGTTTAGCGCCTTCCGTTAGCGCTATATCGACATAGCGTTCTACAATTTCGAGCTGAGCTTGGGTAGCCATAGGGCCCATTTCCGTTTCCACTTTCGATGGGTCGCCTATCACAATTCGTTCGGCGCGAGCAGCCAACTTAGCCACAAACTCTTCATAAATATCTTGCTGGACTAATAAACGAGAGCCAGAGACACAGCTTTGACCTGCGGCGGCAAAAATACCTGCTACGGCACCATTCACAGCACTGTCGATATTGGCATCGTTGAAGATGATATTCGGCGATTTTCCGCCTAGCTCCAGCGATAGTTTGGCGTAATTTTCTGCTGAGTTTCTAATTACATGCTTTGAACTTTCGCTACCGCCAGTAAATGCAATCTTGCGAACCAGTGGATGGCGAGTTAACGCAGATCCACAAGGTAAACCGAACCCAGTAATGACGTTGACAGCACCCGGAGGGAAACCCGCCTCAAGCACCAGTCGGCCAAGCTCTAACAATGTTGCTGACGCATGTTCTGAAGGCTTAAGTACTACCGTATTACCTGCTGCAAGTGCTGGCGCTATCTTAATGGCTGTCAGGTACAACGGAGAGTTCCAAGGGATAATTCCAGCAATGACACCCAATGGTTCACGAACGGTATAAGCAAACATGTCAGACTTATCGAGAGCCAATGTTTCGCCTTCGACTTTGTCTGCTAAACCAGCAAAATAATAGAAAAACTCAGGTAAATAACTGACTTGACCTAAGGTTTCTCGGATCAACTTTCCGTTATCTCGGCTCTCTAATTGCGCCAAATGTTCTTTGTTTTCCGCTATTAAATCCCCAAGACGACGAAGAAGTTTGCCTCGTTGAGCAGGAGTGGTTGAAGACCAGCTTTCCGACTCAAATGTCTGATGAGCTGAGCGAACCGCTTGGTCTACATCCTGCTCATCAGCATAGGGAAACGATGCCCAAGGTTGTTCATTTGCAGGGTTAATACTTTCGAACGTCTTACCCGCATTTGCTGAAACCCACTCTCCGTGAATTAACATTTGAAACTGTTCAAGCGCCATTTATAACCTCCTGTAACACCTTTTCTTTGGGCCCATTTATCTTCTGCTCTTCAAAAAAACGAAGAAGCATCTTGTTCACTATTTGTGGTGACTCGACGGGCATCATGTGACGTTGCTGTTCAAGTACAATGACTTTTGCTTGTGGCAAGTGCAGCGCCAAGCCATGAGCCATTTCCGGCGTAGAACCTATATCAAGTTCTCCAGTCGCCACCAAAGTAGGAACATCCAACTTGTGTAATTTCGAAATGCCATAATTATCACTCTCCCCAAACAACTTGTAGGTGTGTAAATAGCCATTTTTACTATTTGTGATAATACGCTCAGCAAAGGCTGCTATCTGGGCAGGGTTGGCTCCGCGATACTCCATGCTAAACCAACGCTCAATAGCCGCATCAACATTTGCTCCAGGTCCGAACTTCTCAACATCTTTGCATCGTAAAAGTACATTTTTACGTTGCTCTTCAGTGCGATTGAAGACGCTATTAAGTACAACGAGCCTGTCGACTCTATGCGAATATTTCAGCGCAAAAGCACGAGCAACTAAACCTCCCATCGAGAAGCCCACCACTGTTACTGGACTCTCAATTTTAAGTTCCTTAATTAAGCGTTCGAGCTGCTCTGCATAAGCTTCGACTGTATCTCCACTTTGAGGCTCAGGACTCTCACCATGACCCAACATGTCATAACTAATAATGCGATACTGCTTAGCAAGGCCAACTATTTGGCCACCCCACATTGACTTGTCCAAACCTACACCATGAATGAAGATGACTGTTTCGCCATCTCCACATGAAAAGTAGCTGGTTCCATCAACTAATTTCATGCTCTCCATATCGATTCCTTATTTTGACTTTTCAGCGGCTTTCTCTTGAGCAAGCTCTTCAAGATCAATATATCGATTGCCAATACGAGGGTGTACGCGCCCTCCATCAGAAGCACCAAGAACCACAACAATTTCATTCGCTGCAGGCGCATCCTCAATTTTCATTTCAAGCGTAACGTAGTGAGATCGAAGCCCTTCATCATCTTTGTGCATCATTGGAATTTGAATAGATGTACCACCCGCGCCACGTTTGTTGGTAAAGCTCAAATAGCTTTTAGCTTCAACCGCCTCACGATAATGATTACCGAAACGCAGTGTGTGGATTACCGCTGAAGCATGTTCGATTTCACCTTCCATACCGACAACCGCAGCCTTTCCATAAGCTTCAATATTTTCAGCTCCACCCATAACTCCAACTAGCTTGTCTACGATAAGAGCACCCAAATCAGAACAATGCTCAGTCACTTCTGGGCGTAGGTTTTCAACAAACCCTCTCCCATGCCAAGGGTTTTCAATAACGACTGCAACTGCTGCCATCTTTACCGGTTTATCGCCTACTTTGCCGCCTTCTATGCGAGTTTCTTCAATATAAGTGCAGATCTTTCGGATATTAAACGCCATTGATTTTTCCTTTTTACATATATGCCTCTAAGCGATAGAAACGGTGTTATCGCTCAACCTGTATTATGGTATACCAAAGTTTTCACATAAAAAGAAATGACTTTAGTCTAATAGTTGAAAGCGAGAATTAGAAAAAACAAGAATTAATAACCATAAAACAATAACTTAAAACACAATCAACTCTAATTCCAACCGGAATTGTTTTGTTTAAAATATCAACAACGATCACAAAACATAACATTCCTAAAATTATTTGAATTTGTTAAAAAACCAGAAATACAAAATATTAACCTTTAATTTCAACAACTTAAATGAATACAATTGTTAACTCAATGTTAATAACAGCAATTGATGTGTGTATTTAAAATGCTATGGTATACCAAGAAATCACATAACGAGTCAGCCAAGGAATTGGTCGGCGATATAAAAAAGGGTGTCTAGAGGTAATGTAGTCTGAGGGCTGCTGTTGTTTATCCAAGATGCAAACATACAGCGTGTAAAGGAGCAATCCTGCTATGAATTCCAACCGTAACATGGTTAACAACCAGGGAATATTTCAAGGGGTTAACCAAACTATGACCATTGCCTCGTTAGCAATGGTTTCAGCATTCGTTCTCTTTTCAGTACTACAGATAGACTTAGCCAATACTGTCTATAGTGGTGTGAAAAGTTGGATAACAACCAACCTTGGTTGGTACTACATCGGAGCCGTTGCAGTCATATTCGTATTCTCCGTATGGGTAGCGTTCAGTCAATTCGGTAAGGTACGTTTAGGCAAAGATTCGGATAGACCTGAATTCAATAACTTTACTTGGTTTGCCATGTTGTTCAGCGCAGCCGTAGGTACTGGACTCATGTTTTGGAGTATTGCCGAGCCATTGACTTATATCCAAGGTAACCCCTTTGCGGAAATGGCTAATGTTGGTGCAAGCACAGCAGAAGCAGCCCAGATAGGAATGCGTATAACCATTTTTCATTGGGGCCTAAATGCTTGGAGTGTGTACGTATTAGTCGGATTAATTTTAGCGTATTTCGCTTATAGAAAAGGTCTACCTCTTACTATCCGTTCTGCGCTTTACCCAATATTAGGTGACCGTATTTATGGGCCAATTGGACACGCGGTCGATCTGCTCGCGATATTCAGTACTTTATTTGGTACCGCGACAACGCTAGGCCTTGGTGTTTCACAAATGAATGCCGGACTTAACTACTTGTTTGACATTGAGATCAACTCAGTTAACCAATTGATTTTAATTGTTGTTGTAGGATCAATTGCGACCTTCTCTGCTGTATCAGGTTTGCAGAAAGGCATAAAACTTCTTAGCCAATGGAATGTAAGAATTAGCTGCGTGTTATTCGGTTTTTTCCTAATTGCAGGCCCTACCGTTTATCTATTTAGCACTTTCTTTACCAATATGGGTGACTACTTAGCGAGCTTCATTGGCATGTCTCTTTGGGTCGATCCTCAACCTGAACGTCAATGGCAAGGATGGTGGACTGTTTTCTATTGGGCATGGTGGTTAAGTTGGGGTCCATATGTAGGTATTTTCATTGCTCGTATCTCAAAAGGACGAACTATTCGTGAGCTAATGTTAGGTGGAGTGCTGGCAAGTACACTTGGAGCCTTTACATGGATAACCATTATGGGCGGAACAGCAACTTACATAGAGTTGTATACCGCGAGCGACCTTACTTCAGTCGTTAACGAAAACCTAACCATGGTGCTATACAGCACAATCGAAGCACTGAATGTTCAATGGCTAACATGGCCAATGGCAGCGCTCGCGACCCTTATGATTATTTCTTGGTTTGTGACCTCTGCGGATTCCGCAACGCTAGTAATATGTACTATTTTGTCGATGGGCGGTAATCACCCACCAATCAAGATGCGCGTTATATGGGGAGCTGGATTAGGTATTGTGGCTGGCATATTGCTCATGGCTGGCGGGCTGGAAGGACTACAAGCGGCTTCAATTGCAGCAGCACTACCGTTCTCAGTTGTCTTAATCATTATGGCTTACTGCTTTATGAAAGATCTGTACATAAGCACCGAATACCAAGCCACACCACAACCATTAAGTAAAACACCGATTAAATCATTAGAGCCAACGTCAGCTCTTACTAAATAAATTCAATAGCTTGAAACATAGAGGCTTCCTACAAAGCCTCTTTCAAAACATAACTGAAAGGATACTTCTATGAAATTTTCGCTTTTTCTGCACATGGAACGCTACGACGACAATAAAACTCATAAAGAATCACTAGCGGAACTTACTGAACTAGTGCAGATCGCTGAACAAGGTGGCTTTGAGATGGCTTGGGTTGGTGAGCATCATGGAATGGAATTCACTATTGCTCCAAACCCGATTAACTACATCACGTACCTTGCAAACAAAACCAGTACTATACGCCTAGGCGCCGGTACGTTTATCGCACCGTTTTGGCACCCAGTAAAACTGGCTGGAGAAGCCGCCCTTGCTGATATCATGTGTGATGGACGTTTAGAGTTTGGTATTGCACGTGGAGCTTACCAAGCTGAATTCGACCGCTTGATGAATGGCATGCCTGCAGCTGACGGCGGTAAGTATTTGCGAGAAATGGTACCAGCCCTCCAAAAGCTATGGGCTGGTGACTACGCACATGAAGGCGCGCTATTTCAATTCCCTACAACGACAAGTGTTCCCAAGCCTCTTCAACAACCTTATCCGCCAATGTGGGTAGCAGCACGAGATCCAGACTCGCATAACTTTGCTATCAGTAATGGCTGTAACGTAATGGTGACACCGTTGCAAAAGAATGATGAAGAAGTCCAAGACTTAATGAACAAATTCAATGAAGCCTGCTCTAATAACCCTCAAGTTGACCGACCTGACATCATGCTACTACGTCATACTTTTGTTGGTGAAAACGAGCAAGATTTAGCAGCTGGAACAGACGCTTTGCATCGTTGGTATTCCATGTTCATGGCATGGGCTCGAAACAACCAGACTCCAAATGACGGGTTTGTTCAACACTTAAGTAGTGAGGATTTAGGTGAGAGCTTTAGTAAAGAAACGCTCCGCAACAATCTTGCGATTGGTACGCCAGAGGACATGGTTGCTCGCCTTAAGTACTACGAGACATTAGGCATCAGCCAATACAGCTATTGGGCTGACAACAGCTTAAGTTTTGAAGAAAAGAAAAAATCGCTACAGTTGTTTATTGACAAAGTCATGCCGGAATTTAAGTAAGAGCCACACATAATTTAGTTCCCTCTTCATCCAAAGCGCCCCATTAACGTGGGGCATTTTTCCCTTTCCATCACATTACGTAATTAGGAGTACATTATGAAAGGATATTGGATAGCTCACGTTACCGTTCATGATATCGATAAGTATAAAAATTACACCGATCTCGCTCCCAAGGCTTTTGCGCCTTATAAGGTAAAAATGTTAGCTCGCGGGGGGCGGTATCAACAGCTAGAAGGCAATGAGCGACATCGTCATGTTGTTATTGAGTTTTCATCATTCAATGATGCTCTTAATTGTTATCATTCAGACGCTTACCAACAAGCAGCAATACACCGCCAGGGCGTAGCGACAGCAGAGGTCGTCATTGTAGAAGGTGCAGAATAAAGTTCCATTCGTATTCTAGCTGTATAACAACATCAATATAAAATAGATTAACATTGGTATTAACAATCACTTATAATCGAAAACTCGAGTGCTAAATCACTTATTAAAAATAGTACAAACCCAGAATTTACTTAGCTTCATCGTAATTCCGCAATGAAATGCTCAAAAGTAGTGAGAATAAAACATGATTAGGCAAGCTTCGCAATTAACCAAGATTGACAACAATCGTATTCCTTTACGCGAACAAGTGCTTAGAACTCTTAGAAGCGCGATCATGAACTTCCAACTTATGCCTGGAGACCGTCTAGTTGAACGTGATCTTTGTGACTTGCTTGGCGTGAGCCGCAGTTCAGTTCGTGAAGCGCTCAGGCACTTAGAGTCAGAAGGACTGGTTGACTACCTTGAGAACAAAGGTCCAATAGTTACACGGCTGACGCTGGAAACCGCGAAAGAGATATACGAGTTACGTGTGAGTTTAGAAAGCTTGGTTGTTCAGTTATATACGCTCAACGCGACCGACAAACAACTACAGATGCTTGAAACAACACTTCATTTACTTACCCGCCGACTCACACAAAATAATGTGGCAAACATTCTCGACAGCGTGAATGATTTCTATGAGTTACTTTATGAAGGCTGTGGGAACCAGACAGCTGCCAAGCTATTGCGCCAACAACAGGCTCGTATAAACCTACTTCGCGCGACGTCGATCTCCCAAGAAAACCGCTACATGCAGAGCATTCAAGAAATGAGTGCTATCGTTGATGCGATACTCAAACGTGATTGTGAAGCAGCACATAACGCATGTACTGAGCACATTCGCCTTGCTTCTGAAGTTGCGCTAGCCGCCATGGCTGAAAAGGAAGGTATCTCTGAAGTCCCAAGTATCTTCATTCCTAAAAGAATACAGTTGTAGCAGCGCTTTTCCCTATTAGGTGCTTGCTGTGTACCTCTCTAAATGCCAGGTTAAGCTAAATCGTTTACTAACCTGGTACTGTTAGCAAAAAAGCCTTCTAAATATTCTTAGCCATATCAGCTTCAAATATAGTGTCACTTCCAATCGAAAGAGAACAATTCAACTCTTAGACACCCAGAATTAGACAAACCTCATATGAAGCATAATATTACAGACACAAAAAAGCCCGCTATAAAAGCGGGCTTTTTTGTTTGTTCATAAAGAACGAATAATGGTGCGTCCGAGTGAACTCGAATCACCGACCCCCGCCATGTCAAGGCGGTACTCTAACCAACTGAGCTACGGACGCACTATGTTCTAAATCTTCTATCAAACGAATTGTGACTAAATCAATCGTTGTTGCTTGACAAAAACAACAGAAGGAATGGTGCGTCCGAGTGAACTCGAATCACCGACCCCCGCCATGTCAAGGCGGTACTCTAACCAACTGAGCTACGGACGCATTCCTTTAGAACGAGGAGGATATTAACGACTGAATTAGAGACGTGCAAGTACAAATTTATGTGAAAGTGACCGTTTGCTCTTATTAGCACCAATACGAATATAATTTAAACACCACCGAGCCTAATAACTTGAGCAATATCACAGTATTAGCGATATCAATATTCTAAGAAAAGTGACTCTACTATGGCGAACGAAGCTCAATACGAGTACGGCTGTCAATTTGTAGTTCTTCAAAATCGTTACGCCAGTACTTTGCCACCATCTCGTCTATTAGGCCTGTCTTTCTTGCATGCTGTAACGCTCGCTCTAAAACGGGCTGGTAGCGTGTTGCACTTTCGCTCAAGTAAAAACGGAAATCACGTTCGTAAACAAGTAAAAGACTTTTCTCTATCTCTAACTGCGGGTTAAACAAGGCTTCATTAACCACTTCTGTCACTCCTCTCGGGAAGTAATTCACTTCTCCAGAACCTGACAACATTTCATAGAGCGCTCGCCACTCTCCGTCTTGAATATAAACAGGCAGGTCATTGGCTTTCCAGACTTTTTCATCATACCAATTCATACCTAACCCACCCACTAAGCCACTTTTTTGTAATTCAGACAAATCTGAAATACTTTGGTAATAGCGTTGTGAGCCTTTAGGGATAAGTAATACGCGGTGACCAATTAGACCATTGGTTAACGGAACATCAATATACCCATATTTTTTGTCTCGTTCATCAGTTTGAATTAACCAGATAAGAGATAGCTGATCTTTCTCAACCATTTTGACCATGCGTTTCTGAGGGATGTGTTCTGTTGGTATCTCAATAACCAGTTCAACCCCTATCAGTGCTAGCGAACGCTGGAGTAACTCATGGTAGTACAGGTGAATATTGTCTTTTACGGCGGGAAGTTTAAGCGTGATCGAATGAGGGTCTGCGTAAGAAATAGTACAGAATAAACAAAGAAATAAAGTTAGATATCTCATTCAGCCACCCTTCTTGCTAACACCTATAGCTAACTATAGGTGTTATAGAGAAATTCGGTGATGAATTTATTCACTATTCATCTTCAGTTTCGAAGACTACGTTGTAATTTTCAGTATAAGTACAGTTAGGTTGACGGCTACATGTGAAGAATCGACGGCCTTTGAAATCACCTTGGCTGGCAATCTTAATAACCATTGGGCTGCCGCATTTACGACAAAAGCGCACTTCTTTCGAAGGCTCAATAAGATCAATATGCGCTGCTAACAAACGTTTTAGGCGGCTTACTTGATAACTGTGTTTTACTGAAGCACCAATCAAAGGCACACCTGCTGATTTGCACACGTGCATCAGTAGCTTTTCGCGCTCTACTTTGCCTTTATCTAGCTCTTTCCCATTATCAAACTCGACGATAACCCTAACTTCAAGCGTTCTTGGGTCACACACCACAAAATCGAAATAGCTTCTGGAAATTTTGCTGCTTGCGATAAACCAGTTTTTCTTATTGTTGGACTTGGCTGGTGCTAGAACGTTAGCCATGTTCACCTTAGAAAACACCGCGCCATGTTCCCCAACCGCAGCCTTTAACGCATTATAAAAAGCAGCTTCTTGCATCGTCATTAGGCTACTTTTTTTGTGGTACGCGTGGTCTTTCGTATCATCATGTTTGATTACATACTTTTGGATAAAGTAAAAAAACACAACAAGTAGAACGACGACGATAAAAATATTGGTCATTATTGGTCACTTCATAGAAAACAAGCTGTTAAGCCTAATTATAGCCAGAAAGCGTATGTGGGATTGGAGTATCAATCAAGTTCTATCTTTCTTAGGTATGCTTCCTGTATTCGTTATAGCCAAATTATTCATACCACTTTAGTCTTAAATTAATATCCACAATAAAAACAATGATACTCACTTTGATCTAAATCAATTTTGAGACTTATGTAATCAACTAGATTAAAACTTGTTAGGCAAATGTTATTTTATGGAGAGTCATATGGAATTGAAACAAGACCCAAGATGTTACACGGACGTATGTGTAAACGGTAAGTGGTTTCACTATGATCACTGCGGCACAACTGCCTACATGCTCAAAGGAGGCGCGTCAGCAGAGTTTGAGTTAAGCAAAGAGCCTCAAACTGAAAATGAGCTGGTTTCTATGCTACAAGGCCTTATGCAATAAGTGAAAATGAAAAGAAGCTGCCTACAGGTAGCTTCTTTTAGCTTAAATACTTCTGATTATCTGACGCAATTATCGGTATAAGTTCAAGATTGAATCGAATTTATTCACCCCGTTTTCATCGGCTGTCTCTTTGACCATATCCACGCCTTTTTGCAATAGTTTTATGACTTTCACATCCGTGTTTTTGTTAAAGGCATAATAGAGTTCGCCTTCTTGTAGTATATGCACCACTTCGTAATCGGACGTTTTAAAGCCTGCAGTTGCTATCCACCATTTAGCCACATTTTCTTCATAGGCCCACAAGTCAATTCTGTCCTTTTGAATCTGCTGCGCAATGTTTTCTGCATATGAATTTTCTTGAATAGAATCTCTCGGCACTCCGGCTTCCAGTAATAACTGTTCACCCACATCATCTCTAATGACGCCTATACGGTACTGAGCCAGATCCATTGGTCCTTCAATTTTTATTTGATGACTTTTCTTCGCTAGGATCACAATCCGCGTTTCAGAAATGGGCCCCACCCAATAAAACAGGTTTTCTCGTAGCGTGGTTCTAGTTGTTGAAAAAAGCACGGTGTCTGGCTTAATTAGAGTGGAGCGGTACGCCCTAGCCCAAGGCTGAAGTGCAATATCTTCCCACAAGATTTGCTCACCCACTTCCTCTGAAGCTTTGAGTAAAAGATCCACTGCGATACCGGTAATCTTGCCTTCTTCACTAAAATTGTAGGGCGGATATTCTTCGGTTAAATAAGTCAATGAATTCAAGGTTTGGCTCATTGCTGACACTGAATACGCCACTAACAAAATCGCACATAGTTTAGCTAACTGCATCATTGCCTACCCACGAGTTTAATCGGACATAATGTAAAGTTAGGAGTCAATTGGGGCTACGTCTAGCTAAACTCAGGATTTATCTATCGATATATCAATAAGGAAAAGGAATGATATTTATATGCGCGTGATTTACTAGAAAAAGTTGTCTTACCTAGAGGGGCTCTAGCGAAAAGCTTTGCTGACAATATTATTGCAAACTCATTCAATATATTTATAGTAACAGCATAATAAACTGTATATTAGAATCTTCGAGTGAACTCTTCATCTCTGTCCCATAAAACCCTGCAATCGGCTTATCAGTCTGCGTTTGATGGCTACCCTTTTATCGCGCTCAATCACCTCATTGTCGGGTTACTGTGTTGTGTGTTCGCTCAGGTTTTATTTGATTCTTCGATAAAAGCGATCGTGTGGTACTTATCACTTGCCTGCGTGTTAGCACTGCGTTTTTTCTACATTCGCCATTTAAGCCGAAAGATCACAAAAACGGCGAGCTCTCGGTCCACCTTTGTATGTTATACCTTGTCGTCTTCCGCTATTGGTTTTGTATGGGCCGTAGGCGCTATCCTGACACTTCAAACTGAGCAAGCGGACGCACAACTACCTGTGGTACTGATCTCCTCTGGCCTTGCTTTTGGGGGCATTATCTACCACATCAATTTTCGCCCTGCTTTCCACTCTTATTTTTGGGCGCTAATGGGGCCAATTTCCCTTTATTTGATTGTCGGACAACAGCAATATTTAGCGGGTGCGACCATCATTATTACAGGCCTCATTTATCTCTTTTTTTATGCTGGCAAACTTCATCTACGGTCTATTCAGTGGATTCAAGAAACTGTCGAACGAGAAACCCTGATTACCGAACTTTCTATTGCCAACGACAAAATCAAAAGAATGTCGGAAACTGACGCGCTCACTGGGGTACATAACCGGACTTTTTTCAATCACTATTTATCTAAGATTTGGGCACAAGCGATAGAAAAAGAACAGTACCTTTGCGTTGTATTGTTAGACATCGATTTTTTCAAACCGTATAACGACAACTACGGACACATAGCGGGAGACGAAGCCCTTAAACAGGTTGCTAAGATCTTAAAATCAGTAACCCCACCATCGGCAACTACCACGTTATCAAGAGTAGGCGGTGAAGAATTCTTAGCACTCATCCCTTGCTGTGATTCATTTCAAGCAGCCAACTACGCAGACGAATTAAGAACAGCGGTCGAAGAAGCAAAGATCCCCCACGCTTACTCGACATGTTGTGAATATGTCACAATAAGCGTCGGTGTTTCTGGAAAGGTTCCTCAAACAGGTGACAAAGCTGTTGAGTTAATAGATATCGCAGATGGTGCCCTTTATAAAGCGAAAAAGGCGGGGCGAAACTTTGTCGCCCTTGCTGATTAATCGGTGTAAAACTTAGCAGGCAGCCTTATACAGCTGCGTCACTTTGATTTTCAGGAGCGGCATCGATAAAAGCTTGGTGGGTTTTAGCATGCACCCAGATCGACTGGATGATCGGGAAACGTGTCATGTCGACTTCAAATCGGAGGGCGTTGTAAACTTGAGGAACCAAGCAAACGTCAACGATACTTGGGTGATCACCGAGCGCGAACTTGCCGCTTGTTACGCCTCTCAATTTTGACAGTTTCTCCTCCACACTATCAAACCCAATTTCTATCCAATGCTGGTACCAAGCTTTTGTACTTTCTTCGCTACAACCTAATTCTCCTTTCAAATATTGAAGAATTCTCAGGTTGTTAATCGGATGGATATCAATCGCGACATCTTGGGCGATTGATTTTGCGAAATATTTCATCGTTCCATCCGGATAGACGCTAGATTGAGGGGAAATGTCTTCTAAGTAATCAATGATCGCTAAAGACTGGTTTAGCACCAAATCATTGTGAACAAGTGTTGGCACCAACTCTGCAGGATTTAACACATGGTAATCATCACTGTGTTGCTCCCCACCATCGCGCACCAAATGGACTGAACGTGAATGATAAGGGATCTGCTTCAGGTTGAGGACGATACGAACACGATACGCCGCTGACGAACGCCAATACCCATACAGTGTGATTTCACCATTATCAGAAGACATTTACTTTCCTCTTATTCAGCGTGATAACGCACAATAGTTTGGTCGATGGCACCGAAAATCGAGTCGCCCTTGTCATCAAACATTTCAATTTTTATAGTATCGCCAAACTTCATAAAGCTGGTCGAAGGTTTACCGTCGCGAATAGTTTCGATCATTCGGATTTCAGCAATACACGAATACCCCACGCCCCCTTCGTCAATGGATGTACCAAAGTCCGTACCTTGTTTATTGGAAACCGTGCCCGAACCAATGATTGCCCCAGCCCCTAAAGGCCGTGTTTTGGCTGCATGAGCCACCAGCTGACCAAAACCGAAGGTCATATCAACCCCTGCATTTGGTTTACCAAATAACTGGTTGTTATACGTCGAAACCAATGGCAAATGTACTTTTGATTCCTTCCAATATTCGCCGAGTTCATCGGGAGTCACCGCAACGGGAGAGAACACAGAAGACGGCTTGGACTGGAAAAAGCCAAAACCTTTTGCCAGTTCACCAGGGATCAAGCCACGCAGTGAAACATCGTTCAGCAACATTAATAAGCGAATGTGTTTTGCGGCAGCTTCCGAACCCGCTCCCATCGGTACATCACCAGTCACGACAGCAACTTCACCTTCAAAGTCGATGCCCCATTCTTCACTGCCTAACGGGATATCATCGCAAGGCCCAATAAAGGCATCAGAACCACCTTGATACATCAAAGGATCATGCCAAAAACTTTCTGGAATTTCCGCACCACGCGCTCTTCTCACCAGCTCCACATGGTTCACATAGGCTGAACCGTCTGCCCACTGGTAAGCACGTGGTAACGGTGAATGACAATCGGATTGTTGGAATGTCACAGCATTGGCGACTTCACCGACATTAAGGGCTTGATACACTTCTTCCAGTTGCCCGCTCACTTGCTCCCAGTTTTCGAGAGCCGATTGCATTGTTTGGCTGATGTGTTCAACCGTCACACACTTAGTTAAATCACGAGACACCACGACCAAACGCCCGTCGCGTGATGAGTTTTTCATTGTGGCTAATTTCATCCGTTAACCCTTCCCTTCCAATACTTCCGTTCTTATTTTGATGGCTGCTCTCGCCAGCTATACACGTATTCTTCGTTTTCCACTTTTTTCGCTTCGTCGCTAAATTTCAATGCATGGCGAGTATCGATCATCACAGCAACTTCATCGGTAAACTTCTTCTTGTACTCTCTGCCAGCTTTAAACGCTTTCGGGTGTGGGCCATGACTAAAACCTGCTGGATGAAAGGTCACCATCCCCGCTTCGATATTGTCTCGGCTGAAGAAGTCACCTGCGTGATAAAACAGCACTTCGTCGTAATCATCGTTATTGTGATAAAACGGTACCTTTAGCGCCCCAGGATCGCTTTCAATTGGCCTAGGAACAAAAGTACACACAACAAAGCCGGCACCAACAAAAGTGGTGTGCGCGGAGGGCGGCAAGTGGTATCGATGAGACATCAGCGGCCTGATATCACGCCAGTTAAGTTTCACAACGGATAGATCGCCATGCCAACCAATCGCATCTAGCGGGTTGAATGGATAAGTGATCACGCTAACGTCGTCATGACGCTTCACAAATACTCGGGTAGTCTCTTCCGAATATTGCGCTTTAAACGCATCATCAATCCTTGGAACTTCCAGTACCGCGGGGTCAAATATCGCATGATTTCCTACCAGCCCTTTCTCTGGCAAAGAATAAGCAGCATCGGTATTTTCAATCATGAGTAAAAATAAAGGCTCTTTTACTTCTAAGCGCCATGACGTTGAGCGAGGAATCATCACGTAATCCCCCTCTGAAATACTCAGATGGCCGTAGTCACAAAATAGTTCTGCCGAACCTTGATGGACAAATAACAACTCATCGCCATCAGCATTACGAACCAAACCTTCCATGCTTTGGTTCGTTTTCCACACTTTCACCTTACACTCATTGTTGTGTAGCAAATTAGGCACAGACCAAGGAAGCTCCTGCTTTGCCTCTTCAACTAAGGTGAAGTCAAAAGCTCTTGGTCTTAATTCACCTTCCCATTCACTCCAACCTGTTGGCGCATGCTGATGATGAAAGTGGGCAGCGGGGCCAAAGAATCCACTTCGGCCTGCTTCACGTTCATAGATTCCCCCTTCAGGAAAATCGGCATGCGCCTGTTTTGAGCAAATACCTTCCTTATGGGGATAAGAAATAGGCTTATGCATCGTCTAATACCCCTCGGCGAATTTGGTCTTCTTCGATAGATTCAAACAAGGCTTTGAAATTGCCCTCTCCAAACCCTTCGTTCCCTTTACGCTGAATAATTTCAAAGAACACAGGGCCAATTACGGTTTGGGTGAAGATTTGCAATAAAATGCCATCTTTCATTGGCGCGCCGTCGATCAAGATGCGCAGTGCTTTTAATTCATCACAACTTTCAGTGTGGCCCGGTACTCGTTGATCTACCTTCTCGTAATACGTATCAGGAGTCGGCATGAAATCCATACCTCGTTCACGGAGGGTTCTAACAGTTTGATAAATATCATCGGTGGAAAGCGCGATGTGTTGAATGCCTTCGCCTTTGTACTCGCGAATGAACTCTTCAATTTGAGATTTATCATCTGAAGATTCATTGATAGGAATTCGGATCTTCCCGCATGGCGCTGTCATCGCTCGGCTCACAAGGCCAGTCAGTTTACCTTCGATATCAAAATATCGGATCTCGCGGAAATTACCAATGCGTTCATAAAAACCAGACCAAAGATCCATATGGCCTTGCTTAACATTGTGGGTTAAGTGATCAATTTCGAACAAACCTACATCTTTGTCGGACAAGCGCTGATCAACGTCATCATAAAAACAGAAGTCGACATCATAAATGTCACGTGAACCATAACGATCCACAAAGTACAGAAGGCTTTCACCAATACCATAAATCGCAGGAATACTTAGTTCCATTGGGCCTATTTGGGTCTGGTATTCTTCTCCACCATTTGCCTTAGCGTGCTCTAGCGCAGCCTTAGCGTCTTTGACACGAAAAGCCATTCCACATACTGAAGGCCCATGAATACTTGCAAACTTCTCGGCTTGACTGTGCGGTTCAGCATTTACAATAAAATTGATGTCCCCTTGACGATACAACCACGCTTCTTTGGAGCGATGCTTGGCAATCTCAGCAAATCCTAACGAACTAAAAAGTGCTTTAAGCTGTGCGATCCCTTCTGTATTTGCAGCGGTATATTCTACAAATTCAAAACCATCCGTACCGAGTGGGTTAAATACAGTCGACATGCTCTACTCCCTTAGATTTTATCTTTACGTGAATGTCCGTTCGGTTGGTTATTTACCGAACTACTTTTAACTTGGATCAAAACGAACAGAGATGGAAATATTCTTAAAATATAGAGAGATAGGGATAGTTAACAGATAAATGTAAAACAAAAAATACACAAAATTAACATTTAATTAACCTTGGTTTTTTCATTTTATATTCAACTAGTTACAAAGATAACGCGGTGTACAAACACAGTTACATCAGAATTTTTCGCTGTAAATACACCAGCTGGCTAAGTTAAAACTGATTTCAGCTTGTCAGACTAACGTCAATTACTTGATATAGGTCAAATAGCAGGCATTCTCACTTACATGGTATGGCATCTTGTACTATTAGCCAGTACAATTCACGGAATTCGAATTAGATACGGTATAAAGAGAATGCCAAAGCGCAGTAAAGAAGACACCATTGTCACTATCAACACCATACTAGACACCGCTGCTCGCCAGCTTCTAGAGCTAGGTTACGATAAAATGTCTTATACCACCTTGAGTAAAGAAACTGGCATCTCGCGTACAGGGATCAGTCATCACTTCTCGAGAAAAACCGATTTCACTACAGCACTGGAAGGTCGCTTCGTTAAAATGGTTATCGATCATCTTGATTGCGAATCTAGCTTAGAACCTTTTGAGAAAAGCTGGCGGATTGCGCTAAATAGCGAACAGTTCATGTCTGTCTTCCGTTTGGTATTTCATCACTCTATCGTGTGTGATGATGACCGCTCTTTCTCACAGCGATTTATTGATACGATTAAGAAAATTGTCTCGCACAACTTAGGTGACGGAGCGGAGAAAAAGGTGGAATGGCTAATTGGCATCACATTAATTGAGATGGCAAGAGCGCAATAATTAAGGTCATTATTTCCTGTTCTGCCAAGTTAACTTAAAGTACGCCAACTTGCTTCAGTGGGTATTAGAAAGGTGTCATCCCTCTCTAATACCTTCTAATTACTTCAAATATCCGCGCTAAACACTACCCTATTTCGGCCAAGTTGCTTGGCTCGATACAAAGCGTTATCTGCTTTCTTTAACGATTTTTGATAAGAATAAAACAAAGAATGATGGCCTATTCCCGAATGCGCGCCAATGGACGTACTGATGTTCAGCCGCCCAGCTCTTGACTGAATAGGTACATCGCATATTGATTGACGGATACTTTCTAACTGTTCGTCTGGGCACATAGAACCATCAAGAATACAAACGAACTCTTCTCCGCCCCATCGACCAATAATATCGCCTTCTTGAAGGCTACTCGACAAGCGCTTCGCCACTTCGACCAGTACCTCATCGCCTACGTCGTGGCCATGAGTATCATTCACTTGCTTAAAGTAGTCCAAATCCAGAATAGCGATCGTCGTCCCATACTCACTTGGTGAGACTTGATGGCCCTGCTTTAAACATTTTTCTAAGTAACGTCGGTTATATAATCCGGTAAGCGAACAAGTTGTATTTTGCTCAATGAGCTTCTGGTTTTCTTTTTCGACCAAATGGCTGCGCCTTACGACAAAAAAGAAGCCGACGATCACTGCAAATACCAAAGACGATACAATTCGGGTTCGTAGCTTTTGCTTTTCAAGTAGTGCATCCGCTAATTCTTTCTCTGTATTCAATAGTTCATTATCTTGCTGAATAGAATGGGTTTTATAGCTTTGTTCGAGTACAAATACTTCGCTCTGTCGGCGGTCGAACAATAGCGACTTGTTGCCCTGATAATAGAGTTTGAAATACTTAAGTGCATTCAGCGAGTCTCCGACGGCTTCAAAATAATTGGCGAGGCTTCGCTGCCCTGCAATGATCCAATTGCGGCTACCGACCGATTGATAAAGCGCTAATGCTTGGTATAAGTCATCGCGAATGGACTCGCTGTCTGTCAGCTTTTCCTGAAGTGCCAACTTGGCCAACGCGCGTTTCTTATAACAATGACCTTTTTCCAAAGTGTAATCATCAATTGAAGGAAAATCTAAGCATGCCTGACTTACCGCCAGTGCTTGCTTCGCCTTCCCTTCCAAAAGCAATATTTCACTCTCACTCTTCATCAAAATGACTTTAAAACGTTCAGTCACATTGCCTTTTCCAAGTTGCTTTGCGACTTCAAAGGCGGCCCGCGACTTTTTAGCGTCTTCCAACTTTAAATAGACAAACGCTTCATTGGTATACAGCAAGCCCAGCGCCACATTTTCAAGCAAATTACTACGCTCATACAAGGTTTTACCCTGCTCAATCAATTCCAACGCTTTGTGCCATTCCTCTAGGTAGATATAGAGTAACGCCATATTTGAAGTGATCTTGCTGTTGTAGATATGCAAAGGGTATTTCTTTCCTAGCTCAAGCCCCTTATGAAAATAGTACTGAGCGCTCACCAGATCGCTTCGAATATTAAAGACTACCCCGGCTGTGTTGTAAGCTTTTACAAGGAGTTGCTCATATCGAATCGATTCTGCAATTGCGATTCCCTTAAGAACCTCTTGCTCAGACTTCTTTAGTTCCCCTCGTTTGGCGTATTGAATAGCGAGTTCAACTGTCGAGCTGGCCTGCAGCCACAATAAATTTTCTTCTTCAGCCAAACGCTTGATCTGTTCAGAATAACGAATCACTTCATCACCTAACTGACTGTGCTGGGCGATGTTCGACAAAATCATTAAGCGATACGCAGAATAAATAGGCTTGACCGCTAAAGGTTGCTTCCCATGAAGCAATGATAAGGAGTGTTCTGCTTGAGAAGGATCGCTACGCGATTCGTTTAGAATTCTTAATAGCTGAGTACCATACGCTGTTTTAGTCAGTTGAATTTCAGGGTCGAAAACTTCCAACTTGGGGAGCTCTGTCGGTTCAGCATCCGTCAAATGTAACGGCCTGAATATATAAAAGAACAGTAAAGTACTTCCCAACAACAAAAGTAAAATCGATCGCAGATTATTGTTTTTGTTCATTTATATACAACCAATTTAACATTCAGACCAAAGCTTCAACATATGCAACTCAAATCAGAACATCATACCATAAGAATTTTGAATTGCTACGTTTGTTCATATTCATATCAATATAGATTTTGAGATTTTTACCCTGAATCCGAACGATATTTTGATTTAGCTCAGACAATCTATCTACCACCCAAGGCTATAGTGTCTTTCCTGTTCCTACTGTTGAACGCAGAACATTCAGCGCTTCAACCAATAATGAGAAGTTATAAATGACCACAATTAATGAACAACGTTTAGTCGAACACTTTTGCCAACTTGTCAAAATCGACAGTGAATCTCGTAACGAAAAAGTGATTGCTGAAACTCTTGCTGAGCAGCTCGGTGAGTTAGGTTTCGAAGTGCATAAACTGCCAGTGCCAGAAGAAGTGTCTAACGGTTTTAATATCTACGCGAAACTGGAAGGTACACTCGAAGGAAGCACGGTATTTAGCTGCCATATGGACACAGTTACCCCAGGTATCGGTATTGAGCCAATAATCGAAGATGGCATTATCCGCTCAAAAGGAAATACCATTCTAGGCGGTGACGACAAATCAGGGATCGCCGCGATTCTAGAAGCGGTGCGCTGCATTCAAGCACAAGAACTTGCACACCAAACAATTGAAATTGCTTTCACGGTATATGAAGAAGGTGGGCTTTTCGGTTCTTTAAACTTTGATATGTCTTATATTCAATCTGAGCACGCTATCGTTCTTGATACAGGTGGTCCTATCGGCACGATCGTCAATGCTGCACCTGGCCAACAAAAGATCGTCGCTACAATTAAAGGCCGACCAGCTCATGCAGGTTTAGCTCCGCAAGAAGGCATTAGCGCTATTCAAGTAGCTGCCGACGCAATCACTAAAATGAACCTACTACGTATCGACGAAGAAACCACGGCAAACATTGGTATTGTAGAAGGCGGACAAGCAACAAACATTGTTATGCCTGAGCTTAAAGTGGTCGCTGAAGCGCGCTCTCTAAATGATGAGAAGCTGGCTAAGCAGGTTGAGCACATGATCGATACATTCAAAACAAGTGCAGAGCAATTTGGCGCTGAAGTAGAAATCGAATCGACACGAGCGTACAACGCATTCGTTATCGCTGATGACCACCCACACATCAATTCGATCAAATCTGCGTTTGAAAAACTAGGAGTAACCGCCAATACCAAACGTACGGGCGGTGGCAGTGATGCAAACAACTTCAACGCAAAAGGGTTAACAACGGTTAACCTATCAACCGGAATGGCTAAAGTTCACACTACGGAAGAATTCATTGCTGTTAAAGACATGGTTACTATCACTGAATTTGTCATGCAATACGTCACTGCAGATTAATCACATAGCAGCGCTTCGCTGATAACAAAAAGCCGGCACACCTGATTTAATTAGGATGTTCCGGCTTAGTTCTTTTATTCTCACTGCTGGCGTACAGCCAACTTTCAAGGCTCAGAGCCTCAGATTCCAGTTTCGCTCGTCTTTCGTCGTCTACAGGCCTTGATAACTCTTTCTCAAGCTCGACAATGCGCGTCGTGATGTTTATTTTCTCAGTCGATGTCAACATAAGCATACTCCTTTCACCACAATAATTACAGAATAGAACGCCGTAATGTATTTTCTGGGTCGGAGATCACAAATGCTTGAAAAACAACAATAAGAAAGTAATTAAAATCCCCTACGCTTCCAAAATTGACCTTCATCACGGGCAAACAGGTCAAAAGTCTTATCTGCGATAATTTGCCCCTTTAACTCGATAGTCATACGCCACTTTCCGGTTTTATTATCTGCAGGTTCCCAAATCGTGTCGCCTAAATAAAAATCCCAATCGTTGCTGCCTACATATTCTTCGCCATCGAAAGGTTCAAGGACTTCACCTTTGTCCGTTGTAATATTCGGGTGATAGATACAATAACGAATCTTCTCTCCCTTGGCCTTTTTTATGTTTACGATATAACCAAACTCTATATCGATATCCGCAGGAACCTGCGTGGTAAACTCTTGTATTTTGGGTAGTTGTTTCGACTTTGAATCCCACGTGGAGTAGATACCGTAAGAGGTCATATCCACGACAACTGAACGTTTTGCCATAATGATTGCTTCTTATTCTTCTTGCCAATCTCGCTTCATGCGCTTAAGCGTCGCCACCCCAACACCATGAATATTTTGGTACTGCTCTCGACATACTTCGATGATCAACTCAGCTTGATATTGAACCGCTAACTTACGATAGAAATCCATTTCCCACTGCTTAATAAAGGTGTTTGATACCACAACATCTTTACCTTGCTTCAGCCAATCTTCCGTTTGCTGCTGACACCAAGCGTGCGCTGATGGCAATTTGCTTGGATCAAACCGATATTTACCCACGGAATCGACGAAGTACATATCCGCTTCAAGATGCTGCGCATCATAGGTTTTTGCTTTCGTGGACTTCCCTGAGCCAGGTAGCCCTCGAATGAGTATTAATTTCAAATTATTTGCTACTTAAGATGGTTCTCGCCACATGCTATAACATTTGCCGCGACTTTTCTTACTTAGGCGACGAGGACAAGGAATTTTATCCCAGAGTCACATTCTGTATCGACAACCGTATCATTATAAGTTAAGTTCAGATGTATAGACGTCTAAATATCTAGCTTAGGGAGAAAGCTGTGCCTATTCGTATTCCAGATCAACTGCCAGCATCCAATGTTCTTCGCGAAGAAAACATTTTCATCATGCCGTTATCAAGAGCCTCCACGCAGGAGATTCGTCCGCTACGTGTGTTGATCCTCAACCTCATGCCAAAAAAGATTGAGACGGAAACTCAGTTTTTACGCTTACTTTCCAATAGTCCGTTGCAAGTCGACGTTGAACTATTGCGCATTGATGATCGTCCAAGTAAAAACACACCAACAGAGCATTTAGATAATTTCTACCGCCAATTTGAGATGGTCAAAGACCGCAACTTCGATGGCCTTATTATCACAGGTGCGCCACTTGGTCTGGTTCAGTTTGAAGATGTGATCTACTGGGATCACCTACAAACCATCATGAACTGGGCAAATAAACATGTAACCTCAACACTTTACGTGTGTTGGGCTGCACAAGCCGGTTTAAAGCTGCTTTACGATTTACCAAAACGTACCCGTAAAGAGAAGCTATCTGGGGTGTATAATCATGAAATACACCAGCCATATAACCCAATTCTGCGCGGCTTCGATGATACTTTCTTAGCGCCTCACTCTCGTTACGCTGATTTTTCTTCTGAATATCTTACTGAGCATACTGACCTCGATATTCTTGCCACTTCCGATGTAGCAGGCGTGTACTTAGCGGCGACCAAAGACAAGCGAAATGTGTTTGTTACTGGGCACCCTGAATACGATTCACACACATTACACAATGAGTACATTCGTGATTTGGGCGAAGGAATGGAGCCAGTCATTCCAATTAATTACTATCCAAACAACAATCCAGACAACAAGCCAGTCGCAAGTTGGCGCAGCCATGGTCATCTACTATTTTCAAATTGGCTGAACTACTGCGTTTACCAACAAACGCCGTACGACTTAGACAAATTCAGTGAAGAGAATTTCACTAAAGACGACTAGCCCAATACCTTTCTCAACGCCTGTATTCATCAATGAAATACAGGCGTTTTTTGTGCATCCTCACTCGCATTCTATTCTTTCTGTAACCCGCTGATACAACACGATTTCATATGATAGAGCCACACTATCAAGGAATCGAATCATGCCAATAAAACCCACACACATACTCATTAACCTCGCAGCAATTGCGACGCTTTCAGCCTGCGTTACTGTGACCGATGGACCACCTAAAGTCGAAGCCAAGCCCAAAGAAATGGCAGAGTCCAGAATTGCTCTGGGGTTAGGATATTTAGAAAAAGGCAATATGGTACGCGCCAGAGAAAATCTTGAGTTAGCGATTCAGCATGCCCCAAATTACTACCGCGCCCAAATCTCAATGGCGCATTATTACGAGCAAGTGGGTGAAAGTGAAGAAGCGCGAAAGACTTACCAAAAAGCATTAAGACAAGATCCTCGAAACGGCAACGTGCTTAACAATTACGGGACCTTTCTATGTAAACAAGGTGAGTACAAAAAAGCAGACCAATACTTTAACAAAGCAATTGAGCAGCCCTACTATTATTTGGTTTCTGCCAGTTATGAAAACGCAGCGCTCTGCGCACTCAAAGCAGGTGACGATGATAAAGCTCAGTACTATTTCACCCGCGCATTAGATCACGACCCAATCAGGGCTCGCTCTATACTTCAACTGTCTCAATTAGAAGTTCAGAAAGAGCAATTTACTAATGCTCGAATTCGCTTAATGAAATTCCACCAAATGTATGGCTACCAGATCCCTTCTTTAAAAATACTGATAGAACTAGAGTCCAAAGCTGGGAATAGCGCGCTTGAGGAAAAGTACCAGTCGAAACTCGATGGACTATTAGGAAAAGTTTGAGAAATATCAGTTAGCAGTTAAGTAAAAAGCTCACAAAAAAGTACGAACACTCTAGGGCTTGTGAGTTCTCTTTTTTGAAGGGTTTTTCCGCTTAGACAGAGGCTTATTGATCTGCTTATGCTCTCGGTATAAGACAACGATAAACACCAATATACCAATTACGAATAGTGTCGCGAAGATAACCTCTAACCCTTCGCAGACAATGTCCGGGCGACAAGGGAGGTATATCTCAATTTCCATATCACCTCCCCTATCTCATTTGTTCAATATGCGCGTTACATATTGTTAAGTTTAGCTTACTTAAGCGCAACCCAACTCGCGCGCTCCGCTTTGTCCATAAAGCTCCAAGCGACAAAACGACTAATCTTTTGGCCTTGGCTCATTTCGACCACTTTGATCTGTTTGGCTCCCAACTTCTCCAAAGACTGACGCAACGTTGGAACGTTTTCTTTCTTAGAAAGCAAAGTCGTGAACCACAGAACCTGAGTCGAGAATGCTTTGCTCTCTTTCGCCATTTTAGAGACAAACGCAGCTTCACCACCATCACACCAAAGTTCAGCCTTTTGCCCACCAAAATTCAGAGTTGGCTCTTTAGAAGCCGCAGATGCAGCAGCCTTTGACTTACCCTGTTTCTTGTTTCTATTAGCGGCTAAGTTATCTAGTTTACGCTGCGTACCTTTTTGCGCTTCTTCAAGAGACTTATGGAAAGGTGGGTTACATGTTGTGACATCGTAACGTTCATTGTCACCAATGATCCCCTTAAAAATGAAGTCGGCGTTACTTTGTAGCTTACAACGAATCTTGCCTTTAAGGACTGGGTTCGCTTGCGCGATGAAGTTAGCCGCTTTAATAGACAGCGGATCAACATCACTACCTTGGACTTTCCAGCCATACTCCGTGGCACCGATAATCGGATAAATACAGTTTGCGCCGACGCCAATATCTAACGCGTTCACCGCCTTATGATTATATGGTTGACCTTGAGATTCTGCGTTCAGCAAATCCGCAACCCTGTGAATGTAATCCGCGCGGCCAGGAATTGGCGGGCACAAATAGCCAGGTGGAATATCCCAGTGCTTCACTCCGTAATGGTGTGCGAGCAATGCTCTATTAAGAACCTTTACGGCTTCAGGATCAGAGAAGTTAACAGTACTTTCTCCAACAGGGTTTTTAATAACTAATTGCGACAGCTCAGGTAGCGCTTTAGTTAACAATTCGAAATCATAACGGCCAGAATGTTGATTGCGAGGATGCAGCCCACTCTTCTTGGTTTTTGGCGATGCTTTATCTGACTTGTTATTTTGATTTTTTTTAGTCGCTTTGTTTGAACGCACAACAGAACTTGTAGTTCGTGCTGTTTTCTTTGAACTAGGCTTAGATTTCTTCTTCGCCAACGTGAGCGTTTTCTTTTTTGGGTTCTGTTCTTGGCTCATCAGTTACTTCTTTAATTCTAAATAAATCATGAATAATCGAGCATCCAGTTCAAGTTGGTGATAATCCGGTTCCATATGGCAACAAAGCTGGTAGAAAGATTTGTCATGCTCTTTCTCTTTGATATGCGCTAATTCATGAACCACTAACATGCGTAGCAAAGGTTCTGGCGCATTCTTGAAAATGCTCGCTATGCGAATTTCATTTTTCGATTTGATCTTCCCACCATGATTTTTCGCTACATAACTGTGGAGCCCAAGCGCATTATTAATTAAGTGAATTTTATTATCGTAGATAACTTTGCTGATAGGGGGTGTTTTCTTCATATAGCGATTTTTAATTTCAATCGCATAGTCAAACAACGCTTTCTCGTTTTTGATATTGTGGTTTTCTGGATAGCGCGATTCAAACCACGGGAGAAGCTTTCCGCTTTCAACAAGTTGATTCACTTGGCTAACAATATGTTCAGGGTAGCCTTGGATGTAACGTAATGATGGGTGCATTTCGAAAATGAGGAAATTTTAAAGGCGCACAGTGTACCTGATCACGCTTTTCTAATCATCAAAGATTCGTTACACTTCGCGCAAGATACACCAAGAGATATAAGACAATGAAACGTGTAGTACTATACGTGGCAGATAAATGCCCCCACTGTAAAGATGCCCAAAAATACTTAGATTCAAAAAAGATTGCTTACCGCCTTACTAATGCAAAGATGCAACGTGGCCGCAAAGAATTGCAAGCAATGGGCGCGCGTTCTATTCCAGTATTGAAAATCGGCGATCAAGTGATGGTTGGTTGGAATCAGAAAAACTTCGATAAAATGTACAATTCGAAAAACACCTAATCCCCCTTTTCTTTTCACTGCTTGATCCTTTTCGATTAAGCAGTGAACAGCTACTCATAAAAGAATACCTTCCTGTTTAAAATTTGACTTCGAACCTTCTTCCTCTCACAATAACAATCAAAACACCGAACCGTATAATGAGAGTTAGCCATGAACAAAGCTTCCCTTCTAGGACTATTCGCGCTAGTTAGCTTCACCGCGTCGGCAAATATTGATCATCTGCGCCCTTACTACCAAGATAAAGTGCCAAGTGACTTCCTAGATTATATGGACTCTGTCACCGATATCTCCTTTCGTATGGCTGGTATCGCCAATTATGGGCTAGAACACTGCGACGTTAATAATGATGCAGTTAAGGCTAAAGTTGGCCAATCAATGGTCGGCTTGATGTTTTATATTCCACAAGAAGTGATCGTAGGAGAAATTGAATCAAGAACAGGTGCCCTTTTTGACCAACACGGCAACAGCTATTGTTCGAAAGTAGAAAAAGCCGTTAATAATCTATATTCAGAGGCTGAGCAGCTCAAAGTCGAGTTTGAGAAAAACAACCCTCAATAATACAGCTCCTGTAGACTCGCTCTTCATAACGGAATCACACATACCGCTTCACAAAATCAATGAACGTTCGGTCTGCTTTAGACAAATAGCCTTCTTTTCTCCAAGCCAAGGCAAGTTTAAGCTTTACTGGTGGGTCGAACGGTACGCCAACCACATCCTTTTCATGCTGGGTCACTAACTCTAACAATGCAGTGATAGCGAACTCTTGTTTTAAAATCGAAAGAATCATTGGTAATAGGTTACTCTCAAATGCGATGTTCATATCGAACCCATGTTCTTGATGAACGCTATCAATGAAGTCTCGATGAAAATAACCTGGCTTGAATAAAATGAGCTCTTCTTGAAAAAATTCTTCAAACGTTAACGATGTTTTCTTGGAAAACTCATGGGTCGTACCGACGACAGCCATCATTTCAGAATCCAACAGATGGTCCGTTTCAAGATCGTCTGGAACGTCGGCATCATTAATAACGCCGATATCTAGCTCTCCATTCAACAACATTTCTCTGATTGACTCGGTACCCGCATCAATTAGAGTCAACTTCAAATTCGGATACTGACTTTTAAAAGCCATCAGAACCTGCGGGAAGAAATAACTGCCCATCATACTAGGCGCACCTAAACGCACTTCGCCCTTCTCTAACCCTTTCAGCTCATTCATCGCCAGTTGAGTATCGTGGAATTGCTGGGCAATGCGCTTAGCGTGAGCGAACAGCACCTGCCCCTCGTTAGTTAACGTGACCTGTTTTTCTCCACGCCGAAATAACGTCAGCTCTAAGCTTTGTTCCAGCTTTTTGATTGAAATGCTTAATGCAGGTTGAGCAATGTGTAACGCCTTTGCAGCCTGTGTAAAATTGCCATGTTCGGCGACCGCCAAAAAATGTCTTAAGGGTTTCGATTCAAGCATAGCTAGCCATATAAAAAAAATATCACGATGATAGCTTTAATATATTTCTTATATTTCGAGGATATTGATACTTTGTTCACAAATTAGCACGGACACCCAACATGATTGAACTAGGCTCATCAAAGTACAAACAAGTCACTTACTCTCTTGCCATAGGCTCATTTATCATTTTCTGTAACTTGTATTTATTTCAGCCAATTCTTCCTCATATGGCAGAGCACTTTCAAGTAAGCGAAACTCAAATCAACTGGTTATTTGCGAGCACTACACTCGCACTTTCATTAAGCCTAGTCCCGTGGGCCGTCTCTTCTGAAAGCTTTGGAAGAAAACCTGTCATTTTGTTCGGTATGTTTGCCATTCCCGTGGTCGGCATAACCATGCTATTAACAGATTCACTCTTGATGCTCGTCGCTGCTCGAGCAGTAATGGGCGTTGCGATTGCCGCTTTTGCTGCCGTCGCTGTGGCTTATATGGTTGAAGAATTGACACCTCAAGCTTTTTCTATGGCGATCGGAGGCTATATTGCGGCTAACTCACTAGGTGGTATTTTCGGCCGAGTCGCGGGAGGGATATTAACCGATTATTTTAGCTGGAAAGCTGCGGTGTTATTCTTTGTCTTATTCTCTTTTTCTGGCGCACTATTTGTTCTTTTCAAGTTGCCAGAACAGCGCCATTTCAAACCTCAAAAAGGACTTTTCTTCCACCATAACCGCGCCGTGCTCAAACACATTGCCAACAAAAACATTTGGCTCGCGATGCTGATAGGTGGAGCCAACTTTGCGTTATTTGTGAACTTGTATTCGGTTATGGGATTCAGGCTCGTTGCACAACCACATAATCTTCCGGTTGCGCTCGCTTCATTGATATTTCTTTGTTACTTGGCGGGAACATTGAGTTCGAAGCTCAGTGGCTTCTGGGCTAAAAAACACAATCCATTATTGGGAATGGCACTTGGCAGTGTGATCAGTATGTTTGGTATGTGGGTGTCTGCCTTTGAGTACATGCCAACCATGTTACTCGGCTTAATTTTAATCAGCTTCGGCGCTTTTTTTACTCATACGCTCGCTTATGCTTGGGTTAGCCAAAAAGCAACCACCGCTAAAGCAACGGCAACCGCCTTATACTTAGTGCATTATTATGTCGGCGGCAGTCTCGGTGGCTTTGTTCTGCTCTATTGCTGGCAGGCATTTCAATGGGAAGGCGTTATTTGGGGAGGAATGCTGTTCTATACTGCAATATTCCTATTACTCCACTCTCTTTATCGTCTGACCAATATATCTTTGGAAACCGCGACGAGTAGCCATTAATCAGTTTCGATTTGCGAGCATTCTGATATCCTTACGCGAAATTTTGATATTGGAACTTTTCATGGCTTCTCAACACTCGACCGACATTCAAGAAATTCACGATCAAGTTAAACAATGGCTTGATGATGTGGTGATTGGGCTTAACCTTTGCCCGTTTGCTGCTAAGCCTCAGCGCAATAAACAAATCAAAATTTTTGTAAGCCTAGCGGAAACAGAGGAAACATTGCTCGAAGATATCATGGCTCATTTTGTTGAGTTGGATAACACGCCAGTGGCTGAACTTGAAACCACCCTAGTCGTAGTACCAAACATGTTGGAAGACTTCTTCGATTACAATATGTTTATCGACTGGATCGATGCATTGATCAAGCAACAGGACTGGGAGGGTGTTTACCAAGTCGCTACCTTTCATCCAGATTACTGTTTCGGCGGCGCAGAGCCTGAAGATGACGAAAACCTCACCAATCGTTCTCCTTATCCTGTCTATCACCTAATTCGTGAAGCGAGTATGGAAAAAGTGCTTAAGCACTATCCAAACCCAGAGGCTATTCCAGATACGAATATCGCTCGTGTAGAATCTTTAACATCTGAAGAACGCCGCAAGCTTTTTCCTTACCTGTTTAGCTAAAAACGCATTTAAAGCGCAGCTTTCAACACCTACGTAGCTTTGATAAAATAGCGACCTAACAATTATTAATGGACACTTTCATGAACCTGTCTCAGTTAAATCAAGAAATTTTCAATCACCTATACAAAGATATCGAAGAGTTTCGTAGCACGTTTGACCTTCCAGTCGCGTCGCCAGAAACCTTAGACGAAAAAGCCGATACGCTGCACACATCGCTTGCGATTGAAGAATTAACTGAGCTAGCCGAAGCAGACTGCAAAACCGAACAAGCAGACGCTATTGTTGATACTGTTTATGTGCTGATGGGACGTTTAGTGCACCTAGGTCACAGCAAGGTAGAAGACAACCTAGCGATTAGCTACTTGATCGATCTTCTGTTAAACGTTGCCAAAAATCGTGCCATTGACTTCCTACCGTGCTGGGACGAAGTACACTCAAGTAACATGAGTAAAGTATGTCGTAACGAACAAGAATACGCCGACACTGAAGCACACTACGCTAAGCAAAATATCAAGCTAATGGCGGTTCAAAAAGGCGACTACATCATCGCTAAATGTGCAGAAGATGTTGTAGACCAAGGCAAAACGATCCGCCAAGGTAAAGTATTGAAGTCGGTTTACTACCGCCCTGCAGATTTGGCTGCACTTAACGCTTAATACTTAGTGCTTAGTGCTTAGTGCTTTAAGTCTCATTCGCTTACCATTAGCGAAATAAGAATAGTAAAACGCCCTTTGATTCTCACAATCAAAGGGCGTTTTTCATTGCACGGGGCTAACTTCAACCTCGTCAATAAAAACTAGAACAAACGACGTTTCAGTCCGGTTCTTTCTAGAATACGAGTCGAAATCTCTTCCACCGACATGCGAGAAGTATTGATATAGGGAATCGCTTCACGCCTAAATAGCGCTTCCACGCTCACGAGTTCTGTAATGCACTGCTCTGAGCTCGCGTAGTCACTGTCGGCTAAGCGGTTACTGCGGATTTCGGTCAATCGCTCGGGATCGATCGTCAAACCAAATAGTTTATGGCGATGGATTTCAAACTCAGGAAGTAAGCGAAGTTTCTTAATATCGTCATCGATAAACGGATAGTTGACGACTCGCAAGCCAAATTGCATCGCCATATACAAACTTGTAGGTGTTTTACCACTACGAGAAACACCCAATAAAATGACGTCGGCCTTATCTAAATCTTTTAGTGACACACCATCATCATGAGCCAACGTGTACTCGATAGCAGCAATACGGTCGAAATACCCTTCAGAATCCTTACCAACGCTATGAGAGCGTTGTAGTTGAGGTTTAGCCTCTAACTTCAAATCATCTTGAACCGACTTCACTAAGCTTTCGAGAACGTCGTAAAAGTGTCCATTGGCTTGCAGCAATCTCGCTTTGATCTCAGGAATAACGATCGAAAAAAATACTAACGGTAAAATTCCCGTTGCAATGTAGGAAGCTTCTATTTGTTTGATCAATTCATCAAGCTTGTCTTCGCTTTCAATAAATGGAAAGGTCTTTTCGTTGGCTCGAAACGGAAATTGCGCCAATACCGTATGGCCGAGAGTCTCACAGGTGATGGCTGTTCCGTCAGAAACGTAGAATACATCACGACTTTGAATATTAGTTTGCATATATTATTTAATTTTTAAAATTTTTTTGAGTAGGATAGCTAAACAATAATACCGATAACCTACTAGGGCATTCCACTACGTTCCCCACAGCTTTAAAAAATACTTTCGTTTTTTTTAAGTTGATACGTAAACGTTTGCTCAACCCTACAAACTTGCTGCAATGTTTCCGGAGATTAACATGCAAAAGTACACCCTTTGGTTCAACACCCTGTCCATGAACGATGTCGACAAAGTCGGCGGAAAGAATGCTTCACTAGGCGAGATGGTTTCAAATCTATCTAACGCTGGTGTTTCTGTTCCTAATGGATTCGCGACAACTTCGTTTGCTTTTCACCAATTCCTAGAATTTGAACAGTTAAACGATCGCATTTACGCCCTGCTAAATAAACTAGACGTCGAAGATATCGATGCACTTCGTGAAACTGGCGCGACTATTCGCCAATGGATCTTAGACGCCCCTTTCCCAGCAGAACTAGAAGAAGATATTCGTTCTCTATATTCAACGCTTGTTGAAGATAACGAAGAGCTATCTGTTGCAGTTCGCTCATCTGCAACAGCGGAAGACTTACCAGATGCTTCATTTGCTGGCCAGCAAGAAACGTTCTTGAACGTGAAAGGTATTGATGCCGTGTTAGAAGCGACCAAGCATGTTTACGCTTCTTTGTTTAACGACCGCGCTATTTCTTACCGTGTACACCAAGGGTTTGACCATGAAGGTATTGCACTTTCAGCTGGCATCCAGCGCATGGTTCGCTCTGATAAGGCGTCATCGGGTGTTATGTTTACCCTGGATACAGAGTCAGGTTTTGACCAAGTCGTATTCATTACCTCTTCATGGGGTCTGGGCGAAATGGTTGTGCAAGGCGCAGTAAACCCAGATGAGTTCTACGTACATAAGCCATCTCTTGAAGCTGGTAATCACTCAATTGTGAAACGCACTTTTGGTTCAAAGCAAATCAAGATGATTTATGCGAACAGCCAAGAAATCGGTAAACAAGTTGAGATCATCGATACTGATACTGAAGAAAGAAACCAATTCTCTCTAACGGATTCAGAGATCGAGCAATTGGCACACCAAGCGCTGATCATTGAACGTCACTACCAACGTCCGATGGACATTGAGTGGGCTAAAGACGGCATCGATGGCAAGCTATACATCGTTCAAGCTCGTCCAGAAACTGTATGTTCTCAAAGCGACAAAAACGTTGTAGAACGCTTCCAGTTGAACTCTAAAGCAGATGTGCTGATTGAAGGCCGCGCTATCGGTCAGCGTATAGGTACAGGCCCCGTACGCTTAGTGTCGTCTCTTGATGAAATGTCTTTAGTAAAAGAAGGCGATGTACTTGTTACAGACATGACCGACCCAGATTGGGAACCAGTCATGAAGAAAGCCTCTGCGATTGTAACAAACCGCGGCGGCCGTACCTGTCACGCCGCTATCATTGCTCGTGAACTGGGTATTCCTGCAATTGTCGGCTGTGGTGATGCAACAGCAAAACTGACTTCTGACCAGACTGTAACGGTGTCTTGTGCTGAAGGTGAAACCGGTTTTGTTTACGAAGGTGAACTGAACTTTGAAATTCGTCAATCAGCTGTTGATGAACTGCCTTTGCTTCCAACAAAAGTCATGATGAACGTGGGTAACCCGGATCGTGCTTTCGATTTCGCTCAGCTTCCAAATGAAGGGGTTGGCCTAGCGCGTTTAGAATTCATCATCAACAAGATGATCGGTATTCACCCGAAAGCTTTGCTCAACTTCGACGCTCAATCGGATGAGCTGAAAGCTGAAATCACAGAACGAATCAAGGGCTACAAAGATCCTATCGATTTCTACGTAAGCAAACTGACAGAAGGCATTGCTACCATTGGAGCGGCCTTCTGGCCAAAACGCGTTATCGTGCGCATGTCTGATTTCAAATCGAACGAATACAGCAACCTTGTAGGCGGCCAAGAGTTCGAACCACACGAAGAAAACCCAATGTTAGGCTTCCGTGGTGCTTCTCGTTATATCTCTAGTACATTTGAAGATTGTTTCGAACTGGAAACTCAAGCTATCAAACGTGTACGTAATGAGATGGGCTTGAAGAACGTTGAAATTATGATCCCATTTGTTCGCACTCCTAGCGAAGCGGCATCGGTTATCGATTTGCTTGCTAAGTTCGATCTACGACGTGGTCAAGATGGCCTCAAAGTCATCATGATGTGTGAGCTTCCGTCCAACGCGGTTCTAGCCGAAGAGTTCTTGAAGTACTTCGACGGCTTCTCAATTGGCTCAAACGACATGACACAGCTAACACTTGGTTTAGACCGAGACTCTGGCGATGTCGCCCATCTGTTTGACGAGCGTAACCCTGCAGTGAAAGCCATGCTTAAAATGGCGATTGACGCAGCAACGAGCGCAGGCAAATACGTCGGTATTTGTGGCCAAGGCCCATCAGATCACGACGACTTCGCTGAATGGTTGATGGAACAAGGGATCAGCTCAGTATCGCTAAACCCAGATACGGTAGTCGATACTTGGTTGAAACTCGGTAAAGTTGAAGCTAGCTAATCCTTAATTAAATATGTCAAATCAGAAGGCGCTGAATGAAAATTCAGCGCCTCTTTTTTTAGACCCACTGATTTCGAAATAACGCCCAAATTAATATTGCTCGCTTTGTTTAGATTGACTTAACGTAGGTTAAAAAGGACTAGATATTCTGAACGCCCTTCTCCAATTAAAATAAAGTTATCAAATTAAGGAGAAGCGTTTATGAATGAAATCAAGCACTACTGCGATCAAGTTGACTTCGATCTATCACAAACCGAAATCAAACACCTCGGCTGGGAAGAAGACAAAGAGTGGATCATTGAATCTATTGTTCTCGTATTTGCGGTCGCAACAATTCTATTGTTGGTTTTTTCAGGCTAAAAATGCCATGAATGACACAGCACTTAACACCATCTCAGTGCCCTTAGTTTAGAGCCTTGGTGGCTAACCAAACAATAAATAGTCATCGCCTTCTACAGACACGCTTCTCACTTTGGTCTTGAATACTTTTTCTAAGTTATCAGGAGTCAGAACGTCTGCTGCATTGCCACAGCTTTGTAGTACGCCCTTGTCTAACAAGAGCACTTGGTCTGCATGCCTTAGAGTTTTGTTAAGATCGTGGTTTGCCATGATCACCGTGATCCCAAGTTCTGAGACCCGATCAATGAGCTGATAAAGCAATGCTTCCTGTGCGATATCCAGCGGTGCACCAGGTTCATCTAAGATCAATAACTGCGCATAAGGATTTAACGAAGGCCAAACTTGCAAACACATTGCCGCCAACCTCACTCGCTGCCACTCTCCCCCAGACAAAGCTTGAATCGAACGATGAAGCTTGTCGGAAATCTCTAGCATACTGGTAATGTCATCAAGCGCTTGTTGAATCGCAGGGTCGTTTTCTTTCGCACATGCAGGAATCGACAAAGATAGAAATTGGAAGACTTCTAGATTAAAAGCTGGCCGCGCATTTTGACTTAGGTAAGCTCGGTAAAGAGCTAAATCGGTCACACTAATATTAGCCAAGTCAACGTCATCAAATTGTACCTGGCCTTTGTATTCAGCCCCTACCCCAGACAGCGAAGACAACAATGTGCTTTTTCCGCTTCCATTAGGCCCAATCACATGCGTAATGGTGCCGGGTGCCAAATTGAATGACAAAGGTAATAATCGCTCACCAACGTGAATACTTTTAACGCGTATCATGGCTTTTCACCAACATCCAAATAAAGATCGGCGCACCGATACTGGTCGTCATCACACCTAAAGGTAATTCGGCAGAATCTAACAATGTGCGAGCAAAAATATCAGAGAACACTAATAGCGCTGCTCCTGCAATCGCCGATAACGGCAATAGAAATCGATTATCAGTGCCAATGGCTAAGCGTAAAAGATGAGGAACAACAAGCCCGACAAAGCTAATAACGCCACCAAGCGCAACCGCACAACCAACAAGAATAGAAACCGCAAAAATAAGTTTCCAACGTAAAGAAGCTACATCGACGCCAAGCTGCGCTGCATGTGTCTCCCCTATCATTAACTTATCGAGTTTACTGCCTTGTAAACACAACCAAATCACAACTGGCAGCATCACTAAAGTCAAAGAGTGCTGATACCAAGTTACGCCACCTAAGCTCCCCATCAGCCAATACATAAGTAAACGTAAGCTTAAGTCGTCGCTGAAATAAAATGCCCACGTCACCATAGCGCCCGACAAAATTCCTAATGCGACCCCAACCAACAGTAATCGAGTCGTGGTTAAGCGCATTGCCCGCGCCATGCTAACGAGTATTAAGGTAAAACAGAGTGAACCGATGACAGAAGCGACCATGAACAACTCTGGGGTTGGCGCGAACGGCAAGAAGAACAAGACGATAACCATTGCCAAGCTTGCTCCGCCAGAAATACCAAGTACGCCCGGTTCTGCGAGTACGTTACCGAGTAATACTTGCAAACTTGCGCCAGAGACAGCCAAAGCCGAACCAATTGCAATCGCTGCAAGTAATCTAGGAAGACGTAAATCAAGCAGTAGCTTTTCTTCTAATGTGGAAAGCGTATTGAAAGGGGAAATAAACAAATCACCGACCATTAGATATATGCCACTTAGCACCACAAGTGTTGCACTCATGGCATAGATAGCATGCTTCCAGCGAGTTTGTTTCTTAACAATGAGTTGTTGGAAATCCATATCAGGCTACTTTAACGATGATGGCGTAACCTTACCTGTATCCCAAAACAACTTCAAGGTTCACAGCAAGCTGCAAACCTTGAAAATCAGGGGCTTGAGATGATTCGATTACGATTAATCGTATACGAGTTGATCATGCTCGAAACGGGTTTCAACTTCGCATACCATTAACGCAGCTCGTTGACCTATTGCGACATGACGATTCGGGAAAACCACCGCTTCATTCTCATTCTTGGCCATTAATGGCTTGTCACCATCGTGCCCAAACACTTCACCATGCTTGAAGCTCGTGAAGTTTTCCACGTTATCGGCAAACATAAAGTCAAAGTCGTCGTGCAAACGCACGATAGTTCGGCTAACACGGTAAATGATAGACTTTTTCGGCAAATGTTCCGGTTTAGCTTCTGCGACCAAATTACGCATTGCCAAATCAAATGCTGTTAACTTATCTAATTGGTTGTCACCAATGCGCGCAACTTGGCCAAGCTCCATAGTTAAAGCCTGTGCTCCAAAATGCTCTGCGCTGTACCAGCTGAAAGTGCTAGTCGGAGAATTAGATAGCAGTACAGCTTCAACATGCCCGCTATTAATGAACTCGATCAGTTCTTTACTACGGACGGCATGTCTTACTTTCGGGCTTACGGCAAACGAATAGTGCTTCGACAGACGAATTGCACAGTGAAGATCTAAGTGCCAGCGAGTCTCAGCTGCCGTCTCTTTATAGAAATCAGTCACAATCGTTTTAAGCTGATCGGCAATAACTACTTCGCGGTTTGATTCACGTGGCTTATCGTCAAACAGACGGTTCAAGTTTTCGTCTAAAAATCGAGTATGCGCAATCGTTGCTTCTGGGTGAGCAATAATGAATAAACAACGGGCTTCTACTTTTTGGAAACCAGTTTCAATATCTTCGATAAGTTTATCGACTAACTCCATTGGCGAAGTTTCATCACCATGGATACCACAAGAGAAAATGACATTCTTACTTTTCTCTGTGTAATTTGCAGGAACAACCTCTAATACACCGCGTTGGTGAACCGTGAGTTGGACTCCATTGGAAAGGACACGTTGTCCTGCAAGCATTTCCTGTTCAAGATCTAGGCTGTCAAAAAGAAATGATTGGCGAAAGAGGGATTTCGTCATGCGCTACTCCTTAATTGCACGGCCGTATGTTAATAAATTGTACATGTTATTTTTGCAGCAAGGATCGCACTTATCGATAGAAATACCATTTTCAATCACAAATATCTCTCCATTGGCTTTGGCGGTGTGCATTGTACTCTACAACTCTTTGAGTTTTCAGGATGATTTTGAAGCCATGTAAACTAACACAGCTCCAAATCCCGCTTATCCGAGCAAGATCAATGAAAGCTATTGATCCAGCAATCTTTCGAATTCATCCACCTGCGCTTTGACCATATCGATGCTTTGTTGCCAGAAATCGACCTGAGTTAAATCCATGCCTAAGTGCTTGGCTACGACCTCTTCTGCCATCATGCTACCCGTATCACGAAGAAGGGAAACATAATCAGAATAGAACTGATCGCCTTTGGCATCACGCTGAGCGTAAACCCCTTTACTGAATAAATATCCAAACAAATATGGATAGTTATAAAAGCTTACTTCTGAAATACTGAAGTGAAGTTTACTCGCCCAAAAATAAGGGTCGGCTTCAGTCATCGCTTCGCCGTACCAATCTTTCCATGTCGTTTCCATCAAGGAGCACAACTGCTCTGCGGACAATTCGCCCTGCTGACGCTGCTCATAAAATGCTTTTTCAAATTCAAAACGAACTGGGATGTTCACCATTAGCGCAAGGGATGAAGATAACTCTTCCCACAGCATTTCTAATTTCTCAGTTTTGGTCGTCGCTTGCTTGAGCAAGTAATCACGAACGATGTTCTCGGCAAAAATAGAGGCAGTTTCAGCCAATGTCATCGGGTAGCGCGTTTGACATAAAGGCATGTCGCGCATCACCCAGTTGTGGAAAGCGTGCCCTAGTTCGTGAGCCAGTGTCATAAGATCTGAACGGCTGCCGCTCCACGTCATGAATACCAACGGAGTTCGGGTTGCCGCAAATTTAGTGCAGTAAGCACCAAGACGCTTGTTCGCGGTAGGCGCAGCATCTATCCATCCATTTTCTACCATTAGCTCAACAAACTGAGCCATTTCTTCGTCAACTTCCGCAAACGCTGTTTTAATGAGGTCAATGGCTTCATCAAACGGGTAAACTTTTGCTTCCGCATCTCCAAATGGAGGCATCGCTGCCAAGTGATTCCAAGGCTTCATTTCCTCTAAACCATGAACACGTGCCATCAGCTTCCCGGCTTTTTGACCAACGCTGCGGTTTGCTTTCGCTACCTTCATCATTGCGTCTAACGTTTCAGGTACAATGCGGCTGCCATGCAAACTCGGTTCTAAGAAATGTACATCTTTTAGCGTTGAACGCTTTTGGTTCTCCGTTAATCGCCAACCCGCTATCGCATTCAGAATCGCAGCGAATGACTCTTGGTGAGTTTTCATTGCCGCTTGTATCGCGCGCCAAGCTGGCTCTTGCTTATCAAAGTCGCTGCCGTAAAGTAGGCTCGCTGCCTGCGAGAAACCTAGCTCTTCATCACTATCTTCAAACTTAAGCGTTAGTTTTAAAGAACCTGTCAGGTTGTCATATAAACGTCCCCACGCATCACGCCCATCCACTTCCATTGCCGAAAGCAACTGCTCTTCAGCAACACTGAGCCGTGTATCGGCAAGTTTTCTAGAGCTATCAATGAGGAAGCCTTGTCCAGCAACATCTGGGCTATCGTGCTTTAACACGGCATCAATGAATTCTTGTTCAGCGTGAATAAGCGTATTTTCATAAGGGCTAAACGCTTGAGACATTTCAGAACTCAATTTAGCAACACGGCCAATTAACGCTTTCGCTTCTTGATGAGTTGCGTCTACAGAGGCATGACAAGTCGCGTACGTGTTAATTGTGGCTAACAAAGTACCTGCAGCTTCAGAGGTTTGAATAGCATTTTGCATAGCAATAATCGTTGCACGTTTTTCTGTATGTAGGTGCAGTAAATCGATGCATTGTTGAATAAGCGCAATGTCTTGCTCAATTTTGCTATCACCTAAATCGCTGTAAGCGATACTTAAATCCCAACTAGGAGCAGTCATGTGAATTCCTTCTGAGCCAGCTTTGATCGCTGCTGACCTTTTAAATAATTGTCGACCCAATAGATTTCACGCTAACGAAATCTTGATTCGCTTGGGTTATTTGTATGTGTGAGATAGACGCGTTCGCAATCGCTAAATTGGAGTACCAGCTAGGGTTTCGCCAATCCACATTCAAGAGGTGCGCTAACAGCACTCTGATCACGCCACCATGCGTAACCACTAATAAATTGTCATGGTCAGATTTCACAACGTGCGACCAACCACTAATAACTCGATTTTTGAACGAGTGTAAACTTTCTGCACCAGATAGCTGATGGTTTGCAGGATCTTGCCAAAATGATTCGAGCATCGACCACTGTGTTTTAAGATCGTCAAACGCGATGCCATCGACTTCACCAAAATCCATTTCTTGCAGTTCAGAAACGGAAGTACACGGTAAGCTCCGTTGATTAGCGTAAAGCTCGGCTAAATCAGAACAACGTCGTAAAGGTGATGTAACAACAGCGTCCACTATTAATCTTGATTGCAAGGCATCAGAAATAGACTGTTGGATAGTTTCATCCACCAGCACATTGGTTTTGCCGTTTAACGCTGCGCGCCCCAACGTTTGTCCGTGGCGTAGCAAATAAATATTTTTGGTTTTCATCGGCCCTGTGTCACCCTTCATTGCCGATGTTTTTCAATTCCATTGGTAACCCCGCAGTGACAAAAGTGACCCTTGCACAAAGACGTGCAAGCACTTGATTCATTCTACCTGCGTTATCGACAAATAAGCGTGACACCTTTCCCATAGGAACTACGCCAAGCCCAACTTCGTTCGAGACCATAACAACATGAGCCTTACAGCCCTGCAGGGCGCGAGCTAGATTATCTATGGCCTCTTCAACTTGACTATTTGTTGCATCGTCACCAAGTTCAAAAATGATGTTGTTCAGCCACAACGTTAAACAATCAACCAACACGACATCATTGTCGCCAAACTTGGCTAACGCTTCTGGTAATCGAGTCGGTACTTCATGCTCGCACCACTCCTCTCCACGTCTCGCTTGGTGATGAGCAACTCGCTCGTGCATTTCTTCATCAAAACAAATGGCGGTCGCAACGTAATTCAGCGTAGAGCTAGAGTGGTGTTCAGCAAAGTGCTTAGCTTGCTGCTCTGCGAAAGAAGACTTTCCTGAACGGGCGCCTCCCAAAATCAAATGATGCTTAATCGTCATGGTTACCATTTATCAAAGCTTGTCGTAATAAAATGATGCTCGAATATGGCTATTAGAGCCAAATAAATCAGAAGCTCCATCAACTGTTGAGCTGCGCCTAAACAATCTCCCGTGAATCCACCGAGGCGCGACATTAGCCAACGTTTAAAGGCGATTCGAAATACAAGCGATAGCAGTACCAAAACGAAAAATACGCCTAACCCCATCATCAGCGCTGGCACTAAGCCAACGACCATGAGCGTAATCAGTTCAGGTAAGGTTTGTTTATTTGCGAGAGGTTTACTTTTACTGGTATCAATATCACTGACGTAAGGCATGTCATAAATTAGTGACGCTGCTACCGCGCGACTTAACGCGTAGCCCACAAATAGAACGTAAGCCATTGAAGAAAGTGAGCTCAGTTCAGTAAGAAGCAACCACTTTCCAAGTAACGCCATCATTAATGCTGATGCGCCATATGTTCCAATACGGCTGTCTTTCATAATGGTCAGGCGGCGTTCGTTTGTCATTCCACCGCCAATACCATCAGCCATATCCGTTAGGCCATCCTCATGAAATGCTCCAGTGAGCATTAGGCTAAATACCATCATGACAAACACAGAAATCTCGGGTGAGAAAACTTGTGAGAAGAGCCAATAAACACCACTGCACAAGCCCGCTAACACAACGCCAACTAGAGAAAAATAACGCCCTGCGCGATTCATCCGATCATCTGAGTAAGGCGTTTTTTCTGGTACCGGCAATCGTGAGAAAAAGCTTACTGCGAGTGCAAAAAGTTCCAGCTGGTATTTAACCCAAGCGATCATTACACCGTTACTCCAGCGCTTTCAAAGCTCGCCATATGGTTGTAGAACTGCGCGGCAGCTTTGATCATAGGCAATGCTAGGGCAGCGCCCGTGCCCTCTCCTAAGCGTAAGCCAAGGTCAAGTAACGGTTTAGCTTCTAATAGCTCAAGTAGGATCTGGTGCCCAGACTCTTCCGATTTATGAGCAAAGATCATGTACTCACGAGCCTCAGGTTCAATCAACGTCGCGATGTACGCCGCCACAGAAACGATAAACCCGTCGACAACAACGGGAGTTTTCTGTTCCAAGCATGCAAGGAAGCCGCCGACCATTTGTACGATCTCAAAACCGCCAACTTCAGCCAGTATTTCCAACGTGTCGTGCCCTTGGCAGCGACCAACACCTTGCTGAATCAACTCAGTTTTCAATGCCAACTGTTCAGAGGTAATTCCGGTACCTAAACCGACACACTCCTCAACACTTCGCTTCGATAAAGCAGCCAGCAATGCTGCGGCACTGCTTGTATTGCCGATTCCCATTTCGCCAAACATGACGATATTTGACCCCTGTTCGATGCGCTGAGACACGATGTGTTTACCCAACTTAATGCCTTCATCAACTTGCGCGATTTGCATTGCGGCTTGCTTAGCGAAATTTTCCGTTCTCGTTCCTAAGCGCTGTCGAACCAATTTGGCATTGTCTGTCTCTACTTCAAGCAAGATACCGGTATCCACTACCGTGAGGTCTATATCATTAATGTCGCAAAAACAATTAATAGCAGCGCCGCCATGTAAGAAGTTCAATACCATCTGTTGGGTAACGGCACTCGGTGCAATGCTGACACCTTCATCGGCAATACCGTGATCGCCAGCGAAAATGACAATACTCGGCTGCTTTAATTCAATCTTCTGAGTGGCTTTGTTGAGGCCTTGGCTTTGAATCAATGCAAGTTGATGTGCGACATTCTCTAATTGGCCAAGAGCGCCCAATGGCTTAGTTTTTTGATCGATACGATGCTGAATTTCTTGAGAGTATTTTGTGTCTAACATAATGCTATATTTCGATAGAGTTCTGAAAAGCCAGCCACCAGATGAGCTACCGGCATGAAAATATTACTTAGGTCTTGCTACAGAAAACACGCCTCCTAATGACGCGAACTCTCCACCACCTAAACGGGAAATAGGGTCTAGCGATTTGGCGTCGATTTTCAGTCGTTCACTGGAACCATCGATAACATTAGGTGAAATATATACCTGCTCGACTTGCGCAAAAATTAGGCTTTGTGGTGTCTCGCCGATTTCTTTTACTTCAAACAATGAACATCCAAACGCTATGTCACATTCAGAAAGCCTTGGCAGCGAAAAGCCTTCAAAATCGGTCAATTCAATATTGTTCGCTAACACTTCAGATTCACCGTGGTCGAGCGTCGCGGCTGATTGAGTCATCACTTCAGCGGAGCGAGTGCCCGCAATATGAATAACCATTTCACCCGTTTCCAGAACATTGCGAGTGGTATCTTTTATTTCACCCGATGGCTTTTTTCCCACCGATAACATGAGCAAAGGTGGATTACTGGAAACTGGCGTAAAATAAGAGAAAGGCGCGAGGTTAAAATTCTGCTCACCAGAGTCCGTTAATGCCCATGCAACGGGGCGAGGAACAATGGTTTGAGTCATCAAGTGGTAGATGTGTGTAGGAGAAAGTGTATCAAGTTTTAGGTTCATAGCGCTTCCTTGGTCTATGCTTATGACAGCAGTCTACTCGCTAAGCTATATGCTATCTATCCCTAACTGACAAATTTGGAGTTAGGTGAAAAACATTTAACCAATTCTTAGCAGAAAAGCGTCAAAAAAAGAATCATTTCGCGAGTAAACCATTCCGTACTCATTTGTCTCTTTAGTAATCATATGCTTATAAATTGGCATCGTTAATGCTTCAACTCAATGGTACGGACGTAGCAGTATCACTTGGAGGTGACTATGTTTGCTAATCAAAGTAAAAGAAAAAACCAGGACAAAAAACGTAACTCTCAAAAAAGTACTAAGAAAGTGCCACTCTCATTTACCTGACTTTCAATAGCCACAAGGCATTAACCTCATTTCTCTCTACGAAAAGGCCCCAATAAAGGGGCCTCTTACATGTTTAGAGCATTTAATTAGCATTCGTTGGTTCTGGCATTTTTATCAAAGGCCCGACGCATTCAACAAAGTCACCAATATCGAAACTGTTGATGTCTTCCGTTCCCCCATCAACAGAAAACGAGCCTTCAAAATTTGGCTCACCTTTGGTGCTATCTGAGATGCCAGTAATCGTAATTTCGAACTTCTGTCCTTCCGGTAAAAAGCGAGTACACCTTTCAATGGACTCGTCATTGGCGCTTGCTGGAAGTGTTAGAGCAACAAGTGTAAAACTCAACAAAAACAATTTATAAGCATTCATACTATTCAACAGATTTTATTCATTTAAGTCATTCTATTGTATACGCGCACATCGAATTTGATAGTAAACAGACAACAATATACTTCGTATTAAGTAACTTTAATGACTAAAAGGCCTAGCTCTTGCTAGGCCTTCGTAATATTCAGCTTTTCTACGCCATTTTGAACAGCTCACTTATTGGCATCCAAAACTGGTTGTGCAGGTAACCCTGCTGACTTGCTTTAATTAGGAAAGCTTGAACCGATTCACGATACTTGATAGATGAACATTTACATCAGCTATATTATGAGCTTCTTCGAGAGCTTGCCTGCCATTCCCGTCAAGTTCTCCCACTATATCATTAATCGCACTCATATTACGGCTCAGCTCCTGAGTAACACTACTTTGTTCTTCCGCTGCGGTAGCTATTTGTGTACTCAAATCATTAATCTGCATGACAAAGTCCGTCATAACATCAAGGCTTTCAGCGACTTCACCAGCCCCTTGAGCCGTCTGACCACATTTGTCTTTTGTAGAGTCCATCGAATCCACTACAGATTGACTACCTCGAAGCAAGCTTGCCAAAGCAGATTCAATCTCTTCGGTACTGTCTTTAGTACGACTTGCCAAGTTACGAACTTCGTCCGCCACTACCGCAAATCCTCGCCCCTGTTCACCAGCGCGAGCAGCTTCAATGGCAGCGTTTAGTGCCAGCAGGTTTGTTTGCTCTGCGATATCACCAATGACGCCCAAAATGGTATTAATACCGTCCGTTTCTGCAGCCATCTTGTTAACGTTTTCAGAAGCGACACTGACATCATCCACTAGATCCTGCACATTCGCCTGCGCCTGTGTCACCGTTACTTTTGACGCTGTGCCAGCTTCGTTAGCTTTATGCGTCAGCTGAGCGGTATTCGCGGCGTCTGTCGCCATTGCTTCAGCGGTTGAGTTCATTTCTTCGATCGCTGTTACAACTTGTTCCGTTTCCTGCACGTGGTTTTGAAGGATTGATGAGTTTCTCTGGCTCTGGTCACGCATTCGATCAACATTCCCATTCAGCTGATTGGTCGCCTCACTGATTTCCAACATCATTGATTGTAAGCTAGCGATGAATTTGTTCACGCCTTCCGATATTTGGCCTAAATCATCGTTAGTCGTGACAGTGATGCGCTGAGTTAAGTCACCATTACCTTCACTCAGGCCTGCAATGGTATCTTTAAGCACCAAAATTGGTCGGTAAAGTGCTTGCATTACAATCAGAGCGACAATGATACTGATGATGGTGGCAATCACCGCGGTTAGAATGGCAGCTTGCTTAGCTGAAGCCAGGTCGGCAAACGCGATATCTTTGTCTAACCCAACAACAAAGTACCACTTCTTATCTGCAATATTGATTTCATGAGAAAAGAACAATTTTTTAGTGGCACTTTCGTTATCATCATAGACAACATCAACTTGGCCGATGGCCTGGTTGGCAACTGTATTGAGCCAAGGATATTTATCAGTCTTGTTTCCAGCCTCTACTTCGTCCATTGAAGAAGCTAAAATTGTGGTATCGCTGTTCAATATCACCGCAACTGCCCCTGGAATATTATTCGCGCTCTTAGCAATCTCGTTGAGGAAGCCTAACTGCATATCAACAGAAATCATGCCGCTCATAGTTTTACGTACAATCGATACCCAGTATTCAGTACCTTCGCTCCCCTCATAGGGCTCAGTCACCGACGTCGTTATGCTTTGTCGCCCAGCCTGATACCAGCCACGAGTCGTTACATCCCCATCGAGCTTGTGATTAGGCCAAGTGCTTGCTTCTTGGTTCCAATACGCATCACCGTTAGTAAATGCAACCACAGAGCTATTTAAGTTGGTCGCATTGGCGATTATATGTGTGAGCTCAATAAAATCATCGGATGTCCCCGTGATTTCTTTATTTTCAAAGTGCTTACCCAGTTTCTCCAAACCACCCACTTTTTCCGCTAGCTGATCAGCAATCTTTTGTGCCTGCCCTTTCACGTAGCCCTGGTTTGAAGCAGTAATCAATTCGACCAGCGTCGCTTCCTGTTTCACATAAGCTACGTAACTAGAAACAGATACTGATACAACCACCAGCGCAATAATGGAAATGAGCAATAATTTTTTAAAACCTAGGTTTCTCATCTCTTTTTGTCCCTATAAATATTAATGTCACCATTCATAAACCTTTTGCACATCCCCCCACTAGAGAATGCGCATGACTTATCAACAAGTTCATTAATAGATTGTGGTAGGGATACGGCCAAACACCAAATTTTGCAGCTTATAGGAAACGCTTGTGCGAATCTGTAATAGCAAATATCGCGCGCATGTGAAGGAATTACGTGCTTTATTCAGCGGTATAACATGAATCAAGTGTATTATTTTTCGTGATTTCCCCTGTCCCCTATCAGCATTCAAAATTGCATGCTTTGCTTAAAAGGCTAACAACCAACAGAACACAGCGCAGAAAATCCTATTCCATTCACCTATAAAGGGCAGGATTACATTGTGTATCATGCTGGCCGCGAGACCACAATAAGACGCCAATTAAGTGCGACCTAGCCTGCTACATTTTAGTACTCCGTATGTTTCAGGCTTCTGATAAAGGTAGCTCATCATAAACATAGTTGATCTAACTAGCAGACTGCTTCGTAAACAAAGGGTAAGCTTTAAAGAAGGTGAATGATTAAGGACTAACATGAATATTGCAGGTGACAATACCGTTGTAATGATTGCAGGTGGCACAGGGCTAGTTGGATCGCATGCCATCAACCTCATGTTAGATGAAGCTGCCGTTTCTCGCATTTACGCGTTAGGGCGCCGGCCACTGACCTTAGAACATGGAAACGCAGATAAAATCACCAACCTAGTAAATCAAGATCTACAAGTGAACGAATGGAATGAGGCTCTTCCTACACCCACTTTAGGTTTGATCTGTTTAGGTACGACTATCAAGCAAGCGGGTTCAAAAGAAGCCCTAGAAAAAGTTGATTTTGAGCTGGTGTGTCACGCTGCACAAACGATGCAACTACTTGGAGTTCAACGCCTTGCGGTAGTCTCTAGCTATGGAGCCGATCCGCAGTCCCCTTCTCATTACCTCAGATGTAAAGGTCATATGGAACAAACTTTAACTCGTATGGGGTTTGAACAATTATTGATTTTAAGGCCTGGTCCTTTAGTTGGCGTGAGAAACATTCCCCGAACTGATGAAAAATGGCTCCAGTCGATTCTGAAAGTTGCACGTCCACTTATGTTTGGAAAACTCAAAAGCTTGATTCCAATTCAAGCTTCAGACGTTGCCAAAGCAGCGCTATTCAAATTATTTACTAAAAAATATCATCCGACTGAAGTTTTCGATTCTCCTAAAATGCTGGCTTTGCTATCGAAATATCAGTAAGTCTGCTCACCTTTGAAGCAACTCGTCTAAATACTCTCCATACCACCACAATCCTATATCAATTCGTTCTAATAAATTCCTTTTACTTATTTTACGTTTTCATACAGAACGTTACTTTATCTAACAGTATTCATGCCCATATATCATGAAGTTTTATTAATTAATCACGATCCATAAGGATGTATAATGTCATTCTCAGCTATCGCTTCGTTAGCGGTATTCGCCGGTATTCTCTTTTTCCTCTACGGACAGCAGAAAAAAGAAAACACGCTTTCTCGCCTAGTTTTACTCGGTTTAGTTTTTGGTAGTGCCTTTGGCCTTGGCCTTCAACTTATCTTTGGTGAAGGTAGTCCGGTTATCAAAGAAACACTCGATTGGGTTAATGTGGTAGGTCGCGGCTATGTCGGCTTACTTAAAATGGTCATCATGCCATTGGTTCTAGTTTCAATGATTGCTGCCGTTGTTAAGCTAGAAAAAGGCGGTTCACTAGGTAAGATTTCTGGCCTAACCATTTCTGTTTTATTAGCGACTACTGCAATTTCTGCGATTGTTGGTATTGCAGTAACTCAAGCGTTTGGTTTGTCAGCTGAAGGTTTAGTCGAAGGCGCTCGCGAAACAGCCCGAATCTCGGTACTAGAAAGTCGTATCGATCATGTTTCCGATCTCACTATTCCTCAGATGTTAGTTAGCTTTATTCCGACAAACCCATTTGCCGATCTAACAGGCGCACGTTCAACGTCTATCATTGCGGTGGTCATTTTTGGTGTATTACTGGGTATCGCTGCCCGTAAAGTGATGGCCGAAAAAGAAGAACTAGAATCTCCAATTCGTACTTTCGTTGAAGCGACACAATCGGTTGTGATGCGCCTTGTTAAAATGATCATGGCACTGACTCCATTTGGTATCGCAGCGTTAATGGCAAAAGTGGTTGCGACTTCTAGCGCGTCAGACATCTTAAGCTTACTAGGTTTCATCGTCGCTTCTTATGTTGCAATCTTATTGATGTTTGTTGTTCACGGCGTGCTTGTGTCTTTTGTTGGCGTAAACCCGAAAGAATACTTCACAAAGATTTGGCCAGTACTGACTTTTGCGTTCACGTCTCGTAGCTCTGCTGCCACTATTCCATTGAACGTAGAAGCACAGATCACTAAGTTGAATGTACCACCAGCAATCGCAAACCTTTCTGCATCATTTGGCGCAACTATCGGTCAAAACGGCTGCGCAGGTATCTACCCAGCAATGCTTGCTGTAATGGTAGCGCCGACGGTGGGTATTGACCCAATGGACATCAACTTTATCCTTTCGCTAATTGCAATTATCACTGTAAGTTCATTCGGTATTGCAGGGGTTGGTGGCGGCGCAACGTTTGCAGCGCTAATCGTACTACCTGCTATGGGGCTTCCTGTCACGATTGCAGCGCTATTGATTTCAATCGAGCCTCTTATCGACATGGCACGTACCGCATTGAACGTTTCTGGCGCAATGACGGCCGGTACTATAACTAGCCGCATCTTAGGTAAGAAGAAAGAAGATCAAGTCGAATTGGAAAGCGCGAACGCTTAAGTTTCTGAAAGACTCAAAACAAAAAACCGATGCCAATAGCATCGGTTTTTTTATATAGACTGTAATTAAATTTGATTACCACATTAGGTCATCAGGGATCACGAAATCTTTGTACGGATCATCTTCATCAAGCTCATCGCTTGTAGAAGTTTGGGTATCCACAATTGATTCTTCATCACGCATTGCGATCTTATTCGCTACGCTTGTTGGGATTACAACATAACCGTCATCTTGACGAGCAATGCTTAAAATACCGTTACTCAATTGTTTTTGAGTCATCTCTTCAACGTATAGGTATTTAACTAAAGTACCGTCAGTGAAGTTGTATTTAATTTCGCCGTTCTTCTGGTCAATTTTGTTCATCTGAATCAGCTGTTTTACTTGAGCTTTGATCTCTTTGCTCAGTTGCTTCTCTTTCAGCTGATTATTCAATTCTTTATCGCGCTCCTGCTGTGCTGCTTTATTCGCTTCAGCAGCGGCTTTTGCTTCTCTTGCTTGAACGCGAGACTTTTTAGAGCCTTTTTTCGCCTTCTTTAATTTCTTTTCATTTACCAAGCCAGCTTTTAGCATTTGCTCTTGTAATGTTAACTTTGCCATGACCTTTCCAACTCAGGATTTAAAAACTGCCGTATCATACCTGTTTTTTTACTTCCTGTTTATCCTGCTTATTACAAAACTTCATCTGATACATGCGTTTGTCTGCTACGCCTACCAGCTCATCGATATCTGTAGCATCGTCAGGGTAATTCGCAACACCAACACTAACGCCTAAATGCTCTTCTACTTTGAAACAGAGCTCTTCATTTGAATACAGTAAGTCAATGTAGTCCAACACTTGATGTTCACTTTCTAAAGAGCAATCGCTGTGTAAAATAGCGAACTCATCACCGCCCATACGATAGGCTTTATAATCTTCGCATTCAAACCCTTTTATATGGTGGGCGAAGTCCACTAACACTCTGTCCCCTTCTTGGTGACCAAACTTATCATTGATGGCTTTAAAGCCATCTAAATCCAGCAAATACAAAGTGAACGGCTTATTAGTTTGGTGGTAGCGTTCCATTTTAGTGAACATAGCGAGGCGATTACCTAAATCGGTTAAGGTATCTGTCATGGCAAGCTTTTGGTGATAACGTGATTCTTTGTAGAACACAACGCTGATAAGCACCAAGCAGAACATAAAACCTACTAACAATTGCAGCTGAAGTGATTGCAAAGTTCGCGCTTTGGTTTGCCTGGCTTCATACAACGGACTTTTCACTCGAAAATTACGGTTCACGTAATCGATCATGTCTAGATATAAGCCTTGGATCGCTCCATGAAACTCTTCTCCCTTAACGGCTTCATTCCCTTTTATCTGATTAACTATGGGCTCAAGAGCTTGGAAGTCTTTAAACAAGCTTTCAAAAAATCGTCGCGCATCCGGGATTGTCATAAAGCTATCAGATTCTTTACTCGATAGAATTAAGTCAAAGCGGCTCCATGCTAAGTCATATTTAAGCAACACTGAGCTAAGGTGATCATCGCCATCACCGATATGGCTCGACTCCGACACCAACTCAGAGAGCTCTTTGGTCAATTGAAACAAAAACCAAGTGGCTTGATTTTGTTGTTCTGTATAAGATTCTGCCAAGGTTCGTGTGTCTTTCATTAACACAATATTGGCAATCAACAACACAGCCGAAGTCGCCAGCAATAACACTTTTGCTAGTCTCAGGTGCGGGTATTGGGTATGAACCGATTTACTTTTCATTCGGGATCATCTGAATCCTATCTAACTGCCAAACCATTTGGGAGTGGTACACATTGTTATTAAGCTTTGGGTGATCACTTAATGAAAAAATAAGCCAAAACGGCCCTTTGTCTCGCACGCGCATCCTCTCTCCATTTTGCAGGTACGCAATGATTGGCTTATAGGCTTCAATATCCGCCTTAGACACCTCAACAGAATAGTCATTGAGTGCTCGAACCGTTATTTCTTCGGTCATTTCAATATTTCTAGATCCCAGTAACGCTTGCAGGGTAACACCAGTAAACTCGCCCTTCCCCTCTATCCAAGGTAACGTGGTTTTATAGGTCACTTGTGGCAAAGCCGAAATTTCATCAAACTCAAAAACAATCGGTTCTTTGTCTGAACCGTCCCAAGAAACAGTAATCGATGCTGCAAAAATAGGTGCAGAAAAGAGGCAAGCGATTAACGGAAGTAACACTTTCATTCTCAAGTCCTTTCTTATGAGAGTTATTAATAACAATAGTATAATTAACCGCCTTAGTTTCTAGGATTGCATTTATAAAATCAATTATTCCACAGTCAAATTGTGGCTACAGCAATTGGTGCCCACTGACTAGAGCCCGTTACTGCCAAAGTTCACTTGTAATTGTGTATAGACCTTAATCAAGCGATTAATATTTCCAATTATTTTCGTTGCTTGCTTGCGTGGCACCTGCCTCCTATCAGATACTTAGCCTATCCATATAGATAAGCGGTGCATGTTCATGCACTGATCAGGAATCATCAATGAGTTCAAATACACAGCCGACCTTTTTTTTCTTCGATTACGAGACTTGGGGAACCAGCCCAGCAAAAGACCGACCTAGTCAATTTGCAGGTGTCAGAACGGATCAAGATTTCAATATCATCGGCGAACCTTTGGTGATTTATTGCCAGCCACCAGCAGATTACCTGCCTTCACCTGAAGCTGCGTTGATTACCGGCATTACGCCACAAAAAGCCGCAAGCCAAGGCCTACCAGAACCAGAGTTTATTGCGAAGATCCACGCTGAGCTCGCAAAACCAAATACAACAAGCTTAGGCTATAACAGCATTCGCTTTGATGATGAAGTCACGCGTTATACTTGTTACCGTAACTTTATCGACCCATACGCATGGAGCTGGCAAAACGGTAACTCTCGTTGGGATCTATTAGATGTGATGCGTGCTGTCCACGCACTGCGCCCAGATGGCATTGTATGGCCAGAAAACGACGAAGGCTTCCCAAGCTTTAAGTTAGAGCACCTTTCTGTAGCCAACGGTATTGAACACGAAAACGCGCACGATGCGATGGCCGATGTAATTGCCACCATTGAAATTGCTAAGAAACTTAAGGCTGCTCAGCCAAAAATGTTCGACTACCTGTATAACATGCGCCATAAGCGCAAACTTAATGATTTGGTCGATATCGTCAACATGACACCACTTATGCACGTTTCAGGCATGTTCGGTAGAGATTGCAATTACACGAGCTGGATTGTTCCTGTCGCTTGGCACCCGACCAACCAAAATGCAGTTATCGTAGTCGACTTAGCGAAGGATCCTAGTCCGCTCTTCGATTTAGATGCCGAGCAACTACACACTCGTCTATACACTAAACGTTCTGAACTTTCAGAAGATGAACTTCCCGTTCCAATTAAGCTGGTTCACCTCAATAAGTGCCCTATTCTTGCACCAGCCAAAACGCTGACCGCTGAGAATGCACAAACCATAGGCATAAACCGCGAACAATGTTTGGAGAACTTAGCCAAACTACGCGAGAACCCTGAAATCAGAGAGAAACTCATTGGTTTGTATTCTGTTGAACGTGAATACGAGAAAAGTGATAACGTAGACACCATGCTTTACGATGGCTTCTTCTCTCCATCAGATAAAACGGCGATGGATATTATTCGCCAAACTGATCCAAATAATCTTGCCGCACTAGATATTAGCTTTAGCGACGACCGCATTAAGCCGCTTCTATTCCGCTATCGTGCTCGTCACTTCCCGTGGACGCTAGACGAACAAGAACAACTACGCTGGGCAAACCATTGTCGCGAAACGTATGAATCACAACTCGAAGAGTACATGCTTAATCTAGAGAATTTGGCTCACGAACATGAAGCGGACGAAAAGAAAATGGCGATTCTCAAAGCCGTTTATCAATACGTGGAGAAGTTAGCGTCATAACAAAAGTGACAGTGTTACTTTTTATTTATATCGAATAGTCTTATCTGGGCTCTGTCAGAGCCCAACCACTTTTGGGTAGGTATACTTGAAACAATCTTTAATGACAGCGTTACGTTACTTGGTCTCTTTTGGGCTCATTTTGGCAGCCCTCTGGATCGGTAATGGCATTCAACATCTGTTAGGAACTTCAATTCCAGGCAGTATTTTCGGCATGCTCATTTTATTTGGCTTGCTTTGCCTACGCGTCATCCCGGTCGAGTGGGTAAAACCCAGCGCCAATCTAATCATTCGATACATGATCTTACTGTTTGTTCCTATCAGTGTAGGTTTGATGGAACACGCTGATATGCTCATAGAAAATGCGTTACCAATTATGGCAAGTGCCGTCGGTGGTTCATTGATCGTGCTTGTGTCTCTATCTTGGTTCCTTGATCGCCGCCTTTCAAAAGAACACTCTACTAAAGGGGAGTCATAATGTGGTTACTCGTCACAATAGTCGTTTTCTTATTTGCGCGCTGGGTTAGCCAAAAAATCAACTCCCCACTGTTTAACCCGTTATTGATCAGCATCGCTATCCTGATTCCAGTGTTAACGTACTTAAAGGTACCGTTCGAAACCTATTACGCAGACAACCAATGGATCAGCTTCTTGTTGCAACCAGCAGTAGTCGCGCTTGCCTACCCGTTGTATGAACAGCTACCTCAGATCCGAGCCAACTGGAAAATCATCACCCTAGCCTGCTCGTTAGGCAGCGTTATGTCGATGCTTACTGCCTCGATTATCGCCGTGCTATTCAAGGCTGAGCTAAGCCTAATCGCTAGTCTGCTAGGCAAGTCTGTTACGACTCCAATCGCAATGGAAATCTCTAGCCACCTTGGGGGAGAAGCGGCCATCGCTGCCATCTTGGTCCTAATTGTGGGTCTATTTGGAGCGATATGCGCCTACCCTATCTATAATTTGATCGGGATAAAGAGCCCAATTGCACGCGGCCTCGCAATGGGTACCGTGTCTCATGCACTAGGCACAGCGACTAGCGCTGAAAAGAAACCACAGGACGCAGCATTTAGCTCATTAGCGCTTGTGCTTTGCGGTGTAATCACCTCAATAATCGCACCGAGCGTGTTCGCAGCCGTAGTTTGGGTATACCAACTAATGGGCGTTTAGCCTCTATTGACCCAGAGAATCTTTGATTCCCCCAAAATATTTGCGAGCCTTATAACCGAATTCGAAGTTGAAATCGATTGCATGTGTGAGCTCACTCTAATTATGAAATGGAATGAAACAAACAATTCATTTGCGTGATCAAAGTCTCAGTAATGTTTGTGTGAGTGCCTAGAATTGAATTCCAAGGTTAAACAAGGATTCGAAATGAACAGCCATATTGAGCAAGCGCTAGAAAGTGCACCGCAAACGATCCAAGCATCTCTTCGCAAGATCATTCTTGATGAAGACTTTGACGCCACTCTTTCCCCAGAGCAATTTGAACAGTTACTGAATGAAAGTGGTTTATCTGACAATGAACTTCGTGTAGCACTCCTACCTTTTGCTGCGGCCTACTCATATGCGCCAATTTCTAACTTTTATGTGGGTGCCATCGTTCGAGGTTTAAGTGGCCGCCTATACTTTGGTGCAAACCTAGAGGTATCTGGTGCTCAACTCGGTCAAACCGTTCACGCAGAGCAATCCGCTATTAGCCACGCATGGATGAAAGGCGAAGAAGGCATTTCTGATATTACGATCAACTTCAGCCCTTGTGGTCACTGCCGTCAGTTCATGAACGAGTTGACTACAGCTAAAGAGCTGAAAGTTCAGTTACCAGAGCGAGCTGAAAAAACGCTACAAGAATACCTACCAGAGTCTTTTGGCCCTGCTGACCTTGGAATTGATATTGGCTTGATGTCAAAATTGGATCACCAATATCACTCTGATGACAACAACCCACTGGTAATTAAAGCGCTTTCTGGTTTGAACATCAGCCATGCGCCTTACACTAAAAACCTAAGCGGTGTTGCGCTACAACTTTCCAACGGTAGAAGCTTCATTGGCTCTTATGCTGAAAATGCAGCATTTAACCCAAGCCTACCTCCGCTACAAGTAGCGTTAATTCAACTTAAGCTATCTGGCCATGATTTCTCGGAAATCGAAAGTGCAGCACTAGTGGAAATGTCTGAAGGTTCGATTAGCCACCTTGCAGATACACAATCGACACTTGAAGCTATCAACCCAGACATTCCAGTGTCTTACTTAGCAATCTAAAAACATCGAATTAACATAGATTTAAAGAGCAGCGATAGTTATTTATCACTGCTCTTTTTTGTATCTAATATTACCTAGCCGCCCTACGCAAACGTTTGCTTTAGTACTAAAAAGCGGTATGATCCGCTGCGTTTACTGTTCAAACCCTCTAAAGGAATTCTTATGTTTGGTACCGCTACTCGTGAAAATGCTACACGCGTTCTACTTCTCGGCTCTGGTGAACTAGGTAAAGAAGTCGCTATTGAATGTCAGCGCCTTGGATTAGAAGTCATTGCCTGTGACCGCTACGCAGACGCTCCTGCCATGCAAGTCGCTCATCGTAGTCACGTATTAGATATGCTAGATGGTGATGCATTACAAGCGATTATTGAGCTTGAAAAGCCAGACTATGTGGTACCAGAAATTGAAGCAATTGCGACAGACAAACTTGTTGAATTAGAAGCCAAAGGCTTAAATGTGGTACCAACGGCAAAGGCGACTAAGCTGACCATGAATCGAGAAGGTATTCGCCGCTTAGCCGCAGAAGAGCTTGGATTAAACACCTCTCCATACCGCTTCGCTGATACCTATGAAGACTTTGCTGCTGCGGTTGAATTTGTCGGTCTGCCTTGTGTGGTTAAGCCAGTTATGAGCTCATCAGGTAAAGGGCAAAGCGTTATCAAAACTCCTGAAGCCATTCAACAAGCATGGGGCTACGCACAAGAAGGTGGCCGCACTGGCGCTGGGCGAGTTATCGTTGAAGGCTTTATCGATTTCGATTATGAAATCACTCTTCTGACCGTCCGCGCTGTTGATGGCGTTCACTTCTGCGCTCCAATTGGACACCGTCAGGAAGATGGTGACTACCGTGAGTCTTGGCAGCCTCAAGTGATGTCTGATGATGCATTAAAAGCAGCACAGCACGCAGCAGGCCAAGTTGTAAATGCGCTTGGTGGTTACGGCATTTTTGGCGTAGAACTATTCATCAAAGGCGATAAAGTGATCTTCAATGAGGTTTCCCCTCGCCCTCACGATACGGGTTTAGTCACACTTGTGTCTCAAGATAACTCTGAGTTTGCGCTGCATGTTCGAGCATTCACGGGCATGCCAATTCAGTCAATCACACAATATGGCGCTTGTGCATCTGCAGTGGTACTTGGCCAAGGTACATCGACTAACATCCGATTTGAAGGCCTTGGTGAAGCGCTAAGTTCGCCTCAAACACAGGTCCGCTTATTCGGTAAACCGGATATTGACGGCCGCCGCCGATTAGGTGTCGCGTTAACTCGCCGTGACACCGTTGAAACGGCGATTGAAGACGCGATTGAAAGTGCGAGCAAGATAAAAGTGATTTACTAATCATTTGACGCAACTGATCGCTAGATACACAAAAGGCAGCACTCGCTGCCTTTTTCGTTCTCGCCGTACTTGGCTAAATACATCACCTTGAGCACAAATACGTCATAGACGACTCTACATCTGTTCTATCAAATACACTTCTTCAGCAAAGCGCGATAGTCCTTTCTTCGTGATCTTAGGGTGATCATCGCCAGCATCGTCTCGATTCAACAGGGTAATTTTATAACCTTCAAATAGCTGGTGAACCTCACTTGGCGGAATACTGAAAGGAGGACCAGACATCTCTTCTTGAATGTAATCCAACGTCACCAGAAGAATCCGTCCGCCAGGCTTTAGCAGTGACTTGAGTCTTTCTACATAAGATAAGCGCATATCACTTGGTAGCGCGACAAGAGAAGCTCTGTCGTAAATAATGTCTACCGCTTGAATTGGCGCAGTGAAATAGTCTCCCGCATAAATGCTCAGCTCATCGAACTGATACAATTCGTGTTGGCCACTCACAGGCGTCACTAATGGCGTGTAAAAGTGCTCAGCAAAAAACGAGCGAACCGCAATCTTACTCAGCTCGACACCTTGCACATCTTCGTGTTTGGAAGCCAACCAGACTAAATCTTCACTTTTACCACACAGAGGAACAAAAACTTTGCTCTCATAAGTTGGCTTAGTATGTTTCCAGTAGGTTGTAAGTAGTGGGTTTACATCTTCTAAATGAAACCCAATTTGGTTAGCAGCCCATTTATTGTGCCAAAATTCAGGATCGTTCATCTCTAATTCATCTTAACTAGTCATAATGCAAGGGTACATGATCGTAAAAGCAGACAAAACCATGTAAGTAACAAAGCTATACAATTTGTCTGCGGCCATAGTGCTTAAAGTGTCTAACGGTTCACGTTTTACTCAAAGGCAAAAAGCTATGGTTGTTTTCTGCTAAATCAGACCCAATATCTTATTAAGCAGGACATTTTACTCTAGTTAAATTATTTGGTTACCACCTTTAAGTTCATCTTTTAGTAACCTTGTATAAAGGGAGTGTGAATGAGTCTTTTTCTTCGTACAACAGCCTTAATGCTATTGGTATTAAGCCGTGCGCCTGCGTTTGCAGCCACTGTATCAACGAGTTCAACAGAGCAATCTCGAAGCCCTGCTCAAAATCAAGTTTCATCAAAAGTCTTCAAACATAGCTTAAGCGGCCTTTACGGTATTAAAGCTTTCGATTCAGAACCTCAACAACCTTACAGCGACTTCGATATCCTTTACAGCAAAGCTCACCAAGCTCAGGCTGAGCTAGAAACTATCTGTAAAAGTACTGCCCTACTTACCCAATCCAATGCTTTATTCGCCGGAGTGAAATCTGAAAAACGAGCACAGGAAAAAATCAACTTAGAGCTAGATGGTGACGTTACTCGTATTACCGACTTAGCGCGCGCAACCATCATCGCTGAAGATGTTGAAAGCTTGGTAGAAGTATACGAAGCGATTAGCCGCGAAGCAGACGTGGTTAAGGTGAAAAATAAGTTCAAGACACCAGCAGCATCTGGCTATCGTGACCTAAACTTGTTGGTTCGATTACCCAAAACCAACGTAGTTGCGGAAGTACAACTTCACTTGAGAGCAATTGCAGATGTGAAAAGCGGCCCAGAGCATGAACTGTATGAAATCATCCAAGGCATTGAGCGACATGCGATTGCAGAAAACCGCGAGTTAAATGATATTGAATCTGCTCAAATCACTAGCTTACGCAGACAATCTCTAGAGCTATATCAGGATGCATGGCAACCCTACATCACAACCCATATTAAAGCGGCGTAATTGCCAATCAACAAACACAAAAAAGGCTGCAGTCGCAGCCTTTTTTACATCTTCTCTATCACCAATACCTTTAGAGCAAGCCATACTTTTTGTAGCTGTGGCTATGGGTGGTAGTACTCTTTATTACGTTGATATAAGTCTAGCGGCGTTAATGTACTGTAATACGCCGCGGCATCTTGTAAATCTTGATCAGTTAGCGGCTTTACTACCGACTGCATGTACAGATCTTGTCTCTGATCACTTTTAAAATCACGTAGCTGCTTGAGAATATAACTCGCCTTTTGCCCTTTGATATTCGGATACGACTGCACAAACGGAATGACTTTATCGCCATGGCACTGGCTACATAAATTGTTTACCAAACGTTCTCCACCAGCCAAGCTTGGCATGTACTCTTCTTCTCTCAGCTGTCCGTCTTGCGTACCATCCACGCTCAATGTCGGGGCTGCTAAGGCTATTTTCCGTTCTTCAGAAGGAGACACTTCATCAGAGCAAGCCGACAATGACAAAACTACCGCAGCAATCATACCGAACCCGCAAATCTTCATTACCGGCTTGATCATCATGAGTCACCTCCGGGCATCGGCGGCATTAACGCACTATCGATCGGCTTACGGCGATACTTATTCATATCAATGCCTTTATCTTGATAATAAGTACTCAAATAATTCAGTACTGGATCCCACGTATCGTTAAGATCCCACAGGCCTTGGGTATCAACCATCCATTGAATGGTTTCTCGCCATTGCTCTCGGTTGCCACTGTTCTGGGCGACAATCAAGCTAGTGTGACAAGCATTACACTGGCCTTTCACTAACTCCCAACCCGGAGCCATAATCAAACCCGACGCTTTGTCGACGCCATAATATTCTTTCGGGTTACTTGGCACCTCATCAGCATGAGCCATTGTGGAAATAAGTAAGCTAACTACCAACACCGCCCTTAAAATGCTGCAAGTTGTTAAATGTTGAATAGAGCGAGTGTGCTTAGTGTATAAAGTGGTAAGCCTTGGCTTAATACGCTTGCCTTGCGCCAAATATAATTGGCTAATTAGGGTTTTACCTGACATCTAGCCCCTCACGACACTCGGATTGCAATACGATGACAGCCATTAAACAAGTACCCTTTAGGGTTCCATTGCGGCTGAACGACAGGTTGGCTATCCCCTTCACTGTCTGTCGCTTTCGCCCAGATCTCGTAGTAGCCTGTCATTGGAAGCGCTAATTCAACTTCCCACTGTTGCCATGCGCCTTGGTTAACTGGTTTTTTTAGGTTTGCATCATGCCAAGTGGTCCCGTAGTCATAACTCACTTGAAGCTTTTCGACACTTCTTAGCCCCGCCCAAGCGTGGCCGCTCACTATCACTTTTTTGCCAAGCGTAAATTCAGTACCACTTTTTGGAGAAGTGATGAGTGATTTAACGATCATTTCTTCAATGATTCTAAAATCTTTATTATCCACCTTCTCGCCGGGTGCTATCGGGTGGATTGGTACTTGGTACGCCGGAGCCGCCATTTTGTGGCCATCGTGAATTTTGTTACGAACACTGATCCCAGTCGTACACTTCTGTGAGACAGAGGCTGGTCTGCCACCAAAAACAGTGCGCAGCGGATAACCATGTAAGTATGGAATGGGTTCGCCATTCATTTCCCACGCAATTAAGGCGTTATCTGTCATCGCGGCTTCAATTGGTACACCGCGTGAAATCGCTTCACCTTTACCACTTAAATGCTTATCAAAGCCGTGGTTACCAACGTAGACTGCATCATCTTTAATCCCGCAATCTTTTAGAACATCGCTAAGTAAAACCCCTGTCCATTCAGAGCAGTACACACCAGCATTGTTCCACTGATTCCCTTTAGTACTTGGATAAAAGTTGTTACGGCTGTTACCACCACACTCCAGCACTAAGCTTTGGGTATGGTGTTTAAACTTCGATTTTAACTCTGCGATGGTATAAGACTTACTTTGCTTAACGGATTCCCCTTTAACCTCAAACACCCAGCTATCAGGGTCCATTTTAGTAAAATCAGGCATTAAGCCATTCCAACGAACAAACGGGACATCAGCAGGAGTGACCGCTGGAGCCAACATACTTTCCGGCGGATACGCGTTAAGCGGGTTCGTATTTAAAACCGTGTAGTAGTCTGGAAGATCTTCTGCTTTGGCCCAAGTCAGCGCATTGATATCTAAGGCGGTCAGCCCTTCAGGGCGGTTTGCTGCAAACACCCAAGAAACAGGTAACGCCGACACTGCGGTAGCCGATAAGGCAGCCTTAAGAAATTGTCTTCTATCTAAGCTCATTGAGATGACCCCTTATGATTCAATTTGTAAAAGTAGCTGGCGAGTTTTTCTATATCATCTTCCGAAAGTAACTGAGCGACTTTTGACATCGTTTTATCAGTACGCTTTCCGCTTTTGAAATCTGAGAGCTGCTCCGTTAAGTAGACTTTGTTCTGCCACTTCAAGTTGGGAATAGAAGGGAACGCGGTGTCGTTAGTACTGCCATGACAAGCAACACACATGTTGGCAATTTGCTCGTATTCGGCTGTATAGCCGAGTGTTGGTATCAATAGTAATGCCAAAACTAGCGCAGTTTTCCGCACAGCTTCTCCTTAGTTCTGGAACAACAAACCAGTTAGTTCGATTATTAATTGCGCGAATTACAGCAAATTAATTGGATAAATAAAATTCAATTAGAATTAACTGCCGTTAAGAAAATCTGAACGAAAGATGGAAGTTGTTAGTTTTGGGAGATAGAGATAGAGATAGAGATAGAGATAGAGATAGAGATAGAGATAGAGATAGAGATAGAGATAGAGATAGAGATAGAGATAGAGATAGAGATAGAGATAGAGATAGAGATAACAATACCGCTAGCAGTATTGCATGCAAGCCAAAAATGAAAAGACCACGCTTAGCGTGGTCTATTGCTTGGCTTATTTGTCGACTTTAATATTCTCGACACGGGCTTTCAATTTTTGCCCTGGCCTAAAGGTCACTACACGACGTGCAGTAATTGGAATGTCTTCACCGGTTTTCGGGTTGCGGCCTGGTCTTTCGTTTTTCTCACGAAGATCAAAGTTACCGAAACCAGACAGTTTAACCTGTTCACCGTTTTCGAGTGCTTTACGAACTTCTTCAAAAAACACTTCAACCGTTTCCTTGGCATCCCGTTTGCTGTATCCGAGCTTTTCAAACAGGTTCTCAGCCAAATCGGCCTTTGTGAGCGCCATAAAACTTTCCTCAAAGCTAGTTTATTATTGCTACCAAAACAGTAGCGCCAAAGCATTTCGCCTAGCCAATTCAACAACATATCGGCTCTAACACAGAAAGTGTATGCCAAGCTTCTGATTTTCGCCAACTTTTTTATTTAACCAAGTACAAAAATCTTAATAATCAGATAGATAACTATGAGTATAAACTGCTCGTTTATCTAAAGAACCACTAACAATTAGGCAGTAAACAGAACATAAAACCAAATACAGTCTCACTATTGAGATAATAGTCTAAATGACTATTTTTGCAGTAATTTAGATATCGGCCACCATTTTCAATCAAATCAGTCACTTGGTTTAATATTATTCTCAACAATGAGTCATTACTGCTCAACTTAGATTATTGTATTAATTGCTTATCAATCACTAAGTAAGTAGCAAAAGCAGCAAAGCCGTCGCAGGCCAAAACCCGGCCCTAATCACGGCTAAGTATTTTCTGCTGTTTTCCCGTATCAGAGTAAGTTTAGAAAGAAAGTTTTTAGGCAAAATCTAATGTCAGTAACAGCCGTGGTTCATTGTTTGAAGTGACAGGTGAACGATGGACAAGCGCCCTATTCTCATTTCCATCCCAGCGGCCGCCTTTAAGCAATGCAACATCACCAGCGGCGAGCTGCTGCACGTCACTCTCATGACTATACAAGCCAGAAGTTGAGTCTGGTTGCCCATTACTTCCATGCCCTAGTTTAGAACGATCGACCGCATAATTAGGTAGCCACTGTGTTGCCCCCCCCTGGTAAGTCGTGACTAAACGGCAAGGGACTTGGTCGCAATGAAAACGAGGACACATTCCATCTTCTAATACCGCTAACCGTAATCCGACCTCCTCAAGGTCGAAGAGACAGCAAAACATGTCAACAAGCTCCGCCATGCTCTCTAATAATGCTTTCGACGCCGTTCCATCGGTAGAGTACTCCAATTTTTGGTATGTCGTTTCCGGTGTAACCGTCACTGACTTACTGAAAGTCGGATTCAAGGCAATAAACTGGCTTATTTCATTCGTGAGTGCTTCGCTAAAAGTCCGGTGCCAGATAGCGATATTGACATTGTTTTCATATATATCCGCAAGAGCTGTCGGCTCACTACCGGAACTAATCGATCGATCTAAATCAATCTCTTTATCAACATTTACTTCCAACGATTCAGTTAACACTTCACTCATATCTACTCTCCTTGCTAATAACGGAAACCTTGCTTCTTACCACCGATTCTCAAACCCACGAATAGGAGGTTTGACGGTTACAGTATTCGATGGCAACTCATTTATGAGATGTTATAACATAACAATTACTATCTAACCAAGCTAACAAGTAGACGAAATTCAGCATGAGATAATGTAAACGAGAGAGTGGGAATTACCTTCTTTACGAACTTTAGTAAGGGTTAACATATGTTAAGCAGGAAACGAGAATAGATTTGTTAGTATCGAGTCATCTTTAACAACCGCTAAAATTTGTAGGGAAAAACAATGCCGAACTCTATTCGTTTCAGAGCCTATTCACCAAGCGACAAAGAATCCTGCCTTCGCATTTTTGACAACAATTGCCCTTTATACTTTGCTGAAAATGAAAGAAAGGACTACGAAGACTTTCTGGACGGCAATCCTGTTGGATATGAGGTCTGTATCGGAAATGGGGATATAGTTGGGGCTTTTGGCCTATGCGGAAGTGCTCAAAGGTTTCGAGATTTAAATTGGATTCTAATTGACCAAAACGTTCAAGGCATGGGAGTTGGTAGCAAGTTCATGACCCGAGCAATTAATACTGCTGAACGCTTGAACATAGAACAAATAAAAATTGCAGCGAGTCATTTATCTGCCCCATTTTTCGCGAAATACGGAGCAATTGAAATTTGTAAGATCGAAAATGGATGGGGACCAGGGATGCATCGAATCGATATGGAACTAAACCTATCGTAATGGCTCATCAAACACGCTCGTAACGTATTGCATCAATGACAGAATAGCGAAGCTATTCTGCAGTGATTTACCACATCACGTAAATGTGAGCCTTACATAGCGCTATCACTGCCGTAAACAGCACTACGGACTACCGGATTTTATGACTCAGTCTCCTGCCCTTTCTCCAACTCATTTTCATGAATCACCCTGATTAACTTGGCGGGTGTACCGCCATACAATGAATCTGGCGGCACATCTGTATTCACGACTGAATTAGCAGCAATAACCGAGCGGGTTCCAACAGTGACACCTTGGTTAATCACAACATTGCCACCAATCCAGACATCATCTTCAATGGTTATCGGCCCACAAATTGTTTCCCAATTACGGCGTTTAAGATAATTCAAATCATGACTTGCGCAGTAGAGCTGCGTGTTCGGGCCAATCAACACGTTATTGCCGATGCAAATTTTAGCGCCATCTAGCATCGTCACATTCATATTGATAAACGTATTGTCGCCAATCGAAATGGTTTTACCGAACTCACAATAGAATGGCGAGCGAACGATACTTGAATCAGATATCTCGCCCATTAGCTGCTTCAGTAGTTCACAGCGTTGAGAATCATCTGTGTTTTGGTTAATGACCTGCAATAAATTTGAAGCATTCTGGCGGACTTGGATAATACTCGTATCGCCTCCATCAAAGCATTCGCCTGCAAGCATCTTTTCGAATTCACTCATGTTATTTCTCAGCTCAATCTACATCGGTTTAGGACAGCAATATTCTACCACTTACGCTGTTATCGATTCATCAGAGCGAGAAGAATTGAAGCCAACTTTACGTCCATTTTTTCGCTAGCGCGCCACCGAAAATAACCAGCCCCTATATCTAAGCACATCAGAATTAGCGGGGGTTATATCATGGTAAGAAAACACGGCTCCCTAAGCTCGATTAAGTGCCAAAGCAATCACCTTTGCTGTTCTCGCAACCACTAGCTCAACAACTCAAGCCAACAGACAAAGGTGAAGCGAGCTGTAAACTTAAACTCGCTCACCATGATATCGACACATGGCGTGGTAGCTGCTCACATTCGTTCTCGACATAAAATGCTTGATCTTACCCCAGCACTTTAAATACACTTTATATACGTTTTATATATAAAGTGTATTTTATGGGTATCGTTAAAATTTCAGATGATTTACATGAAGAGTTAAGAAAGGCTAGTGGCGCGATGAACAGGTCTATCAACTCTCAAGCCGAGTTTTGGATCAAGATAGGTATGATGTCGGAGTTAAACCCCCACCTTACCTTCAACCAGTTAGTCGCTGAACTTATGTCTTCGGCATCGGTATCTGCCGACAATGTCAAAAACAACGAAGGAGTCGCCGTTGATTAATTCTGTGCACATCAAATCGAATGAAGAAATCGAATTAATGAGGGAGTCTGGGAGATTACTTGCGCAAGTATTTAAAGCTCTAGACAAATTTGTTAAGCCAGGTGTATCTACAATGGAAATCAACGATTTTGTTGAAACCTACATTGTGGAAGAGCTCAAGGCGCGCCCAGCCAGTAAGGGCCAATATGATTATGAATTCGTTTTAAATTCATCGATCAATGACGTGGTGTGTCATGGGGTTCCAAAAACAACTCAATTACTAAAACCAAAAGACATTATTAATCTAGATATTACCTTAGAGAAAAATGGTTATATCGCCGACTCCAGTAAAATGTACGTCATGCCGGAAGCGTCACCGATCGCTAAAAAGCTTGTAAAAACCACCTATGAAGCAATGTGGAAAGGTATTAAACAAGTAAAACCTGGTGCGAAACTTGGCGACATTGGCAGTGCCATTCAACGCTACGCGGAATCTCATGGCTACACTATCGTAAAAGAATATTGTGGGCATGGCATTGGTCGAGAAATGCATGAAGAGCCTCAGGTGCTCCATTACGGTAAGCCAAACCAAGGGCTTACATTAAAAGCCGGCATGACATTCACAATTGAGCCTATGGTCAATCAAGGCGTAGCCAAAGTTAAAACCAAAAAAGATGGTTGGACTGTAGTTACAAAAGACAAAAAGCTATCTGCGCAATCCGAACATACCGTTCTGGTAACCGAACATGGTTTTGAAGTGTTAACTCTACGAGACGAAGAAACCCTATAAATCCTAGTAACGCTGACAACGCTTCGCCCATTACCAGACGTGTTCTATCGCTAAATGATAGGCTCTATCGCTAAATCATGGGTGCTATCGCTAAATAAAGGCCTCGTAAAATGAGGTCTTAAGCGAATCATCAAAATCTCTTCAACACTCAAAACACCACACTTCGCCCAAACTTCTTCATGTTCCTGATTTTCTTCACCTACTTTGTGTATGAAGTCTGACTAAACCTGGAATACAACAATTGTTTAAGATTTAATCGTAACTCTCATTTTTCCGTAAGGCAGACATAATCGAGCACTTGCCAACATCATCGAGCGATCCCCCTCACCTATTCACTATTGCAAACCCTACACACTCAGCTCGATATCATCAGGGCAAGTATTGTGTTCACGGTAGCTATTCAAATTTGTGATACCAGTTTTTTAAACCGGACTTTTGTCCTGAAACTTTCTTTATCTTCCTCTTTATCATTACGCCATCAGAACGAATGAGGAAACCATTATGACTGCTCACATTGCAGGCTCTGCAGAAGATTTTGCTTCTACTGTCATTATGCCGGGCGACCCGCTACGTGCAAAATACATCGCTGAAACCTATCTTGAGGACGCTAAGTTAGTTACCGATATCCGTAACATGCTTGGCTATACCGGTTACTACAAAGGGCAGCGAATCTCGGTAATGGGCCACGGCATGGGCATCCCATCTATGGTGCTTTACGGACACGAGCTGATTAATGATTTTGGCGTGAAACGTATTATTCGCATTGGTAGTGTTGGCGCAACGCAAAAAGACGTCCACATGAGAGATGTAATTTTAGCTCAAGCTGCTGGTACCGATTCACCAACTAACGCGAAACGCAGCAGTGGCTACCACATGGCAACATCTGCAAGCTTTGAGTTACTACATAACGCGTATATGTCGGCGAAAGAGAAAAACATTGATGTCAAAGTGGGTAACGTTTTTACGGGTGATCTTTACTATGATCCAGATGAAGACATGATCCCTGCCCTAGAGCGTTTTGGCGTACTAGGTGTCGATATGGAAGTAGCGGGCCTGTATGGTTTAGCTCACCAATTTGGTATTGAATCTTTGGCAATACTAACTGTCTCTGACCACTGCATAACGGGCGAAGAAACCACGGCAGAAGAGCGTCAGCTTTCATTCAACAATATGATAGAGATAGCCTTAGAAACAGCAATTAAAGCTTAACTCTACATAAAGAGCCGATAGACTCGGCTCTTCATTATTCTAATAACATCTACCCTACAAGCTCTTGGAGTCATCAATGAACAATAAAATGATACTCACTGCTATAAGCTTTCTTGCCAATTTCATTATGGCTGGCTTCGCGACCCAATTCGGTATGCTAGTTGAGCCAATTGCTAATGCTTTCAGTGCGAATGTTAATGAAGTAGCGTCTATTTTCTCGCTATTAAACGGTGGTGCACTTGCCGGTACCATTGCGGCATTCTTCCTAATTGAAAAAGTAGGCATTAAGCGCATGACCGTGCTGTGTTACGGCGCCATCGCTTTGTCTGCTTTAAGCCTGTATCTTGCACCTTCTTTATTTATCGTAATGCTATGCATGACGGTGATTGGTTTTTGTGGCGGTGTGGGCCTTTGTATCGCTGGTACCATCGTTGTTTCACTGTGGAAAGACAAAATCCAAAGCACCATGTTGGTAGTACAAGATGCGACATTCAACATCGCAGGTGTTGTGTTCCCGATGATCACCACTTATGTACTGACTAACTCAATGAACTGGAGCATCAGCTACCTGAGCGTTGGCGTTGTGGCATTAGCTACCATGTTTGTCGCACTACTGACTAACTTTAACCAATGCAGTGGCGAGAGTGGCTCAGAGGAAGAAGCAAAATCAGAGTGGAACTTCGGTATCATCAGCGGTGGTGTGGGCCTATTCCTTGGTATGCTAGCTCTCTATACTTTCCTAACTTGGGCGCCAATGTTCGTGAAAGAAAAGTTTGATATCCCATTTGAGCAAGCAGGCAACATCATTACTCAGTACTGGTCAGCAGCTCTGATTGGCGCACTCATTTCAACGGTGATTGTGTCTCGTATGAAGATTCAATACTTCCTACTTACGATCATTTCATTGGCGATGATAGTGACCAGCATTATCGTAACGACAGATAAATTAGAGTCGCTGTCTTATCTGACCTACGGTTACGGATTTGCGTGTGCCGCGCTGTACAACGCGTTTATCGCTTACGGTGTATCTTTTGTACGCAATGCGAGCAGTAAAAACGTGTCTTACATTCTTATCAGCGGCAGCGCAGGTGCGATGTTTAGCCCTGCAATCAGCTCTGTAATGGAAAGCATTGTGGGTTTGCAAACCGTGATGTACGCGATTCCTGTGATTTACGCCGTCGTCCTTGCAATGTTAGTTTTTTCTATGAAATACAAGCCAACAAACGCAAATCAAACTCAAGCGGCTTAACCTGCTGACTAAACGAAAAAAGGTCTGCATTATGCAGACCTTTTTCCAAATGAGCTTTAATACTACTCTTCTACAAACCTTCGCAAACCTTCTAAATCCAGAATCCGAAGCCCTTGTTTTTCTTTGGCAATAAACCCTTTTTCTTCCAGATCTTTTACTGCGCGTCGATACACGCGATCAGACGTAGCAAACCGTTCCGCTTCCAGATAGTTCTTTTGAAAACCATCGACGGGAAGATCATTGAGGTATTGATGGTAAATGTCGTACGCCACGTTAACGGTAATCGGATAAAGCAGGCGCCTAGAAAGGATTTCCACCGTATCTTGATAATCAATCGCGATAGCACTAGCGAAATAAAGCGAGAGACGCGGCTGCTCTAACAAACAACGCTGCAATTTTTGTGAATCGATGATCGCCACTTCAACAGGCTCGACCGGAACAATATCCATTTGACAACGATAGCCTGTAAAAAACTCCATCTCACCAAATACTTGCAGTTCGCACTCAAGCGTTCCAAGTAAGAATGTTTTACCATTCCGGGCAGTGACTCCCATGGAAACCCTTCCGGCTTCAACAAGATAAAGATTCTCAACGTGCTCACCCTGAGTCAGAAGCTTTTCGTTTTCATCGAAGATACGACGCGAACTAATGCACTCACGAATCGCTTGTTCGATGAGCTGTTTGTCTTGATTCCATTCAGCTTCGAAACGTCCTTTCCCTAAGGTTTGTAGCTGCATTTATTTACCTTGAAGACTATGTTCAGCATATTTGGAACATGCTACCACAGAAAGCGATAACGGCTGATATCAACAGTAATGTGCCTCAAACCATGCCTTGACTTCTTAGCTGCAATTCCAATGCTTTAAGCACGATAGCTCACCGCTTTACATAGGAACGCAGCACCTTTAGTCCATGGTTACAAATAGCGTTGAATTTAGTGATCGTTTTGAGCAAGCCCCCATTCGGCCAATAGAGTTCCGTATCGTTCCGTTTGTTTATAAGTGTCCAATAACCTTTTTATGACTGCTAACTTATCTTCAGGAAAGTTGAGGTTAGCCGCTAAGTAATAATCGCCGTCACCATCGAGTTCTAGCTTTTTCACAATGCTAGAAGCCGGCTCGCCAAGCTCTTTAACGATATAGAACGCTACCGCATCGGGAATAGGCCAAAGTTCCGCTCTGCCTTTTTTGAGTAGCTCATATTGTATGAATCGAGCATTTGGCCCTGAGAGTCTGATGAATTGATCGATATCGATACCTTGCTCTTTAAGCAAAACTTCTCTGGAATCATCAATTTCGGTGGTCACTCGGTACTTAGAAATGTCATGGATTGTTTCTAAAACGATGTCGTCCCTTTCACTTAACGCGAACACTGACTGAGTAGCCGGCACCAGTTTAGAAACCCACAAAAATTGGTTCTCTCTCGACGCTCGTCTGGAGATTGAAAATATTAAGCCATTTGGATCTCTGCGGGCTTCCGTCATGGTTCGGATCCAAGGGTTAAATATGATTTGGTAATCGAAGCCTGTCGAGTCCATGACTTCACGTATGACCTGCAGCGACACGCCAGCCATCTCTCCGTCATGCTGGAAATTGTAAGGAGGAAAATGTTCGGTGTAGATATTAATGACTTCACTTTTTGAATAAAAGCTAACGGCACACAATGAGAAAACAACCAGCTGAATCACTGGTTTTAGTGCACCTCGGATTAAACAGCGGGTGCGCCTAAACAGAGTATTAAAAGCTCTGAAGTTAGGCGCCATCTTTGCTCCCATAGAGATAGGTATTTCTCTTTGCTGCTTTCATCATATCTGCTCCTCTCATTCTCATATCCCCAACGCTCCTTCCTACATGAGCTTTATTAAGCTTGTAAGTAAGGTAGATATTTTTGATTTGTAGATACGCCGTAATTCAACGGCTTTAGCGATTGCAAAAATTTAGCAAAACTCATGCGTTCACAGCATTAAACAATGATGTCTGGTCACTTGAGCCTATTTTGAAGTATATACCCAGCTGAAGCATATGTGCTTTGATTGAGTAAACAGAGGAGATATATGGATTCATCAGAGCACACAATATCGCGCAACAAACTAAAGCGTACAGATATTCTTGCACACCTACCGTTTCTTATGGCACCCCCGCCAGCCGTGAAGCCTCCCCCTATCGGTAGTATTGATTTACAAAAGAGGTTCAAAATATCTAAAGGAAACCGCGAAGACGCGATACAATGCGCTTGTTGCCGTTCGCAGCAGAAATACCTATTCACAGAAAACCTTAAAGTAGCCACACATGTCTAAAGAATCCGGTTTCACCACAGAATACACCCTCGACAAGACCTTCTTTGCAGAGTGTTATGATCAAACAAGCGTCCCTACTCAATTTCCAAAAGCCTATTTAAAAGCTTTTTTGTTTCTTATTTTTGGTTGGGTGCTATTAGAGTTTGAGCTATTGCCCAGCGGTTACGTGGGTTGGTTCTTTATTGTTTTGAGTGTGATTGAGGCGTTCAGTGTTTACTGTAAAAGAACCTGGTGGTTATGGCGACAAAGAATCAGCTCTGGCAATGGTAGCAAAGTGGTTTTTAAAGGTGATTTGAACGGTGTGAGCTACAAAAACTATAAAACCACCAACACCATCGAGTGGAATCAAATCGACGAGCTTGAGCAGACTGACCTAGGCTTTATTCTCCATATTGGTAAACAGCGCCAATACGTAAGTAAATCCTGCTTAAACGACGAAGCGATTAGCTTCATGTTAGAGCAGCACGCAGCATCCAAAGCAAACTAACGTTTCCAAACATAAAAAGGCCTCGCAAACGCGAGGCCTTACTTTTTCCAGAACGTTATCAAGTGGCTCTAACTTCGAGAGCACCGTTTTATCTAGCTTCTTGAGCTCCTTCTTGGCAAACAGGATAATGCTCTTTTAGGTCATCTAAGTCGGTCAGTACCGCTAAATAGACAGAGTTTGCAGTTGGGAGCACGCCTCCTTGTTCTCTAGATTTATCTCTTAATTGAGTTGAATTCTCTTCGCGAGTATCCAATTCATCCTTAGCTGAACCCTTACCCCCCTCAGCTTGTACATCTGATATAGCAGTGAATTCCTCATGATAGTATTGAGTAGACTCCTTCTTTAGGTTGGCCATACTCGATATAGTACTAGCAGATTGGAGTGCGGCTTCGAGCGCGGCTAGTTCTTTTATCAAAGCTGTTGAACCACCGCTAATATCAGTGGCATCCAACTTTAATTTCAACTTGCTTAATCTCGACTCTGTATTGATAAATGAAATAGAGTCAGCGGATATTAGTTTGGTTACGACTTTCAAGTGATCGGATTTCTCGGCCGAAATACGCTCTCCATTTATACATTTCATTCTTAATTCGAATACCTTGTAGCCCGATACTACCGTAAATCCCTCTGTTGTCTTCTCACTCGAAGCTTCAACATTCTTACTCTTATTAGACCCTGATACCGATCCATTGTCGCTCCAGTTATAAATACGAACGTTAACTTCACTGGTAGCTTTTTGAAGTTCAATGTTAGCTTTATTTATCTCTTTTCGGTTTGCCTTTATATCTTTACTACAATCAGCATTTCCTTCACATGTAGCCAAAGTAAAAGTGGTTTCGCTGAGTGCATTTGTTAACTTTAACGCGGCAGTTTTTACGTCAGAGACACTATTGTTTGAAGACTTATCACCTATAGTTTTCTGATCAGTATTTTTATTTTTAGACTCAACTTCAATTGGATAATTATGAACAATGACGTTGGCTTCGAATTGAGAGTTTCTAAGACTGTCTGCCAAACAGTTTGCGGTCATCGGTGAACGGTTTCTATCGGCATAACACAAGTCGCCAATCTTATAATTCAGTTGCCCATCAAGGCTAACCTGAGTAGTTTGTAACGGGTAAAAACGTACAGGGTCATCAAACCCGCCTTCATTTTCTGCGGTATAGGTCAGCCCATCAAAAACTGTAAGTTGACTAGAGCTGCACGCCGAAAGCCCAATTGCGCATAACACTATCAAAAGTCCATTCTTAAACATCATTCTGCCCTTCTAGATATCATTCCAACTAAACACAGGATGGAATCAATCCACCGAGCGAATATGTAACTACTACCATATTAGGAAATTTACTTAGGAAAGGAGTGACAAGTATCATAGTCTCAAGGTTTAAATACTTGGCTTCATCAGTCGTTCTTGAATGGTGAACAAATACAAACTTGGCGTTACGGTTCTATCCTAGCCCCTAAAAGAGCCGTATGCTACTAGCCTTTGTCTATACAAGAACTTCGATGCTCATAACGCTACTCTTTGCGATTAACAGAGAAACTCATATTCGCTTTAAACCCAAAATCTAACCGACTTTTTAGTGCGGAAAAGCTATCCAGAATGGCTCTTTAAATACGCTAACGAATACCAGGGAATTGCTGCAGTTCTTGCTGCTTGCCTAAGATAAATTCAATGAACGTCGACAACTTTTTGGATCTCGTTCTCGATTCATGGAATACAAGGTAAAAGCTTGTCCAGTCAGGCCATAGCGCTTCACAAACAGGCACTATTTCCCCATTGTTAATCGCTGAATGTGCATCAAAGTACGGAACATAAATCATCCCTAAGCCCGCTTTCGCGGCTCTTACAGCCTGCTGTGGAGATTCCAATAACAAGCCAGAATTCGGGAAAATGACATGGGGCTTATTATCTTGCTTTACTTGCCATGGAAACCCCTTACCTTTCACACCAATGTTAACCACCTCTTGGGCCTGTAACCACGCTAAACCTTGGGGGTCATCATGCTCTTCAAGCCATGTAGGGGAAGCATAAATACCGTATTGCAACTCAAACAAACGTCGCTGTTTCAAATCTGAATCTGATAGCGGGCCCTGACGAAACGCCAGATCAATTCTGTCTTCATAGAAATCAAGATTTTCATTGCTGCCAACCAGTTCGATATTGAGTTTTGGGTAGATGGTTTTAAATTCGATGACCCAGTCACTGAGTGGCCAATCCACAAATTGTAATGGAGCGGTGATACGTAGCGTGCCAGAGACCTGCGATTGGTTATCTTGCCAATCTTTTAAAGACTGATATCCCATTTCAAGCTGCTTGGTAAGCGCTAAAAATTCAGTTCCAGACTGGGTGAGTTGCATACTTCGCGTATTTCTAACCAGCAACGTAGCCCCTAATTGGCTTTCCAAATTGGCGATACGTCGGCTAACGGTACTTGTAGGCACTCCTAACTCGGTTGCAGCTTTGGAGAAAGAACCCATTTTCACAACCGTTGAAAACCATAAACTAGCTTCAAGATCCATATTTATCCCATTTTTGGCAAGCAGGTGCTCATTTTATCCTACTAATACTCTTAATCAATGATGTTTATGATTGATTACACATTCACAAGGAGTATTACTATGTTCAAAACAATTGCTGTAATTGGTGCTACTGGCATGCTTGGTTTACCTGTTGCGAAAGCACTCGCTCATGAAGGTTATACTGTTCGCATCATTTCAAGGAACTCATCTAAGGCTCAAAAGCTACTTCAAGGACCGCAATTTGAATTTGTAGAAGCGGACCTATTTGACCATGAAAGTTTAGCGAGAGCTCTGGAGCATGTAGAAGCCATTCATATCAACCTTAGTGGTAATAGCCCAGAGACTTATCGCCAGAATCACATACAGGGAACGAAGCAAATTCTCAATGCAGTCGATAAATCATCAATACAATTAATCAGTATGATTTCTACCGCGACAGCGTATGAACAAAATAACTTTAGGATCGATACACAAGCCAAGCTAGAAGCCGAAAACCTACTGAAAAACAGTGGTATCCCATATATGGCATATTTACCTAGCTGGTTTTTCGAAACCCTTAACTTATTGGTTGACCAAGAGACAGTGACCACTATGGGTCAGTCAACGCAGCCTATTCGGTGGATCAGCGCTGAAGACTATGCCAAAGCCGTTGTACAAAGCTACAAACTGCCTGAACTATACAATAAGCGATTAACCCTACTAGGCCCGGAAGGTCTTACCATCACTGAAGCAGCGGACTTGTTTGCACAAACAAAGAACCTAGCGAGACACCATATGTCTGACAGCGAGGCTTGGGCGTACGCCAAAGAATTGGGGGATGACACACTATTGGATGCGGTCGATTTATTGTCGTACACAGAGAAAGTTGGCGAAAAGCCCGACCCCGTCACTTTAGATCACCCGCTTACTTCCCCAACAAGCCTATCCGACTGGTTAAAGGCAAGCTAAATAGCGATGGCTGATAAACAACGAAGGCCTCATAAACGTGAGGCCTTTGTTCCATTCATTTGTTTTTATTCATCGAGTTCGCTTGGTTCTGTAGGTGCTCAATGAATGCTGGAACCTTTTTTGCGATGTGCTTTCTCGATGCATAAAAGGCGTATAGCACTAGATCTTCTGGCTGATATTCAAGCTCGATGACCTCTAACTTGCCTATTTCAATCTCTTCGCGACAGAGTTCAGCTGGGAGTATTGCAAAACCTAGCCCTGCTAATGCGCCGGCTTTCGCTAGTTGCCCGCTATTTACTTTAAAGGCCGATTGCACCCTTTGAGTAATCAGCTCACCGGTTTTGTTCTTAAACACCCACGGCGTACCATTTAATGCAGTGAAACTATTAATGCACGGGACATGCTTTAGATCCGTAATCTGAAAGGGTTTAGAGGTTGTTTGAAGGAGTTTGGGGGAAGCGACAACAACACTCGACCAGCGCTTGATCTCTTTCGCTATCCAATTGTTATCGTCAAGCTTCCCTCGGTGAAAACTCAGAATCACGTCAAACCCATCAAGCAAGTCCTCTTTTGGGTTAATACTCGTATCACAGCACAATGAGATGGCAGGATACTGGGCACAAAAAGACACGACGGCTTGAGCTAGTTCTGGTGAGTTTGGCATTAGAATATTGAGCTGCCCCATCACCTGATGAGAGTGTTGAGTTACTTCCGTAAGCGCATCGTTGAGCTTGTCTAACAAAGGCTGAGTACGTAGATACAGGTGCTCCCCTGCTTCCGTCGGAGTAATACGGCGTGTCGTTCTATCAAACAATCGAGCATCTAACTGCCCTTCTAACAAAGCGATATGACGGCTGACATTTGAAGTCGGCAAACACAAGAACTCAGCAGCCCGTTTAAAGCTATTGTTCTCATAAACGCAGTGAAAGCTTTTTAGCCATTGTTGGTCAATTTTATCTAGCACCTTGTTATCTCACCCATACTAATAATCCCATTCTATAGGATTATAAAGCCAATAAATGACACTTTATTACCATTAATTGGCTTATACAATATTCAGCATTAGAGTAACAATAATAAGGTTCCCGCATGAGTTGGTTAGAAAAGCTATTAAATAAGAAGAACTTAATCTCAACCCGCAAAGCTTCAATTCCTGAAGGAGTATGGACCAAGTGCTCATCTTGTGATCAAGTCTTGTACCAAATAGCACTTAAAGAGAACCTGGAGGTCTGCCCAAAATGCGACCATCACATGAGGATGACGGCACGTTATCGATTAAACAGCTTTCTAGACAAAGGGACATGGACTGAAATTGGCCACCAGCACGAACCGCAAGACTTACTCAATTTTAGAGATCAGAAACGCTACAAAGAGCGATTCGCTCTTGCTCAAAAAAGTACGGGCGAAAAAGATGCACTAGTGGCGATGAAAGGAGAGCTGTTAGGGTTACCTGTTGTAGCCTGTGCCTTCGAGTTTTCTTTCATGGCAGGGTCAATGAGTAGCGTTGTAGGCGCTCGTTTTGTTGACGCGGTTAACTCGGCGATTGAGGCTAATTGCGGATTAGTCTGTTTTTCAGCTTGTGGTGGCGCACGTATGCAAGAGTCGCTAATGGCCTTAATGCAAATGGCGAAAACCAGTGCAGCGTTAAAGCGTCTGTCTGAAGCAAAATTACCTTATATATCAGTGTTGACCGATCAAACTTTTGGCGGCGTCTCGGCAAGCTTAGCTATGCTGGGTGACATCAACATCGGTGAGCCCAAAGCACGCATAGGCTTTGCAGGTCGCAGGGTGATTGAACAAACGGTACGAGAAAAGTTGCCTGACGATTTTCAACAGAGCGAGTTCTTATTAGAGCATGGCGCATTAGACATGATTGTTGATAGGCGTGATATGCGCGTACGCGTGGCAAGACTCATCGCGATGATGACGAACACACAGATTCAATCAGAAGCCAATTAACTGTATCGGAGGTAACCCAAAAGACCCGAATATATGGGTCTTAGTTTTTCTAAAGCGCCATACTCCCCTATTTAGCTGGTTTATCAAGCTTTATAGATTATTCAAAAACAAAAAAAGTCCGGCGAATTCGCCAGACTTTTTGGTGTTCAATCTTAAAGTGTATTCTTGAAGATCTTACCGTCTTTCATGATAAGGTCCATTTCCGTTAGGTGAGAACCATCTTTCTTGGCATCGTTCGCTTCACCAAACCAAGTATCACGACCACCAACCAGTGTAATGTCTTCCAGTGGGTTACCGTCGATAAGTAGGATATCCGCGTATGCGCCCACTTCAATCACACCCAATTTTGCATCTGAGTATGGGTCAATCCATGGTTGCATTAGCTCGGCAGAGATACGACCCGATGTCGATGTCATTGCACGCAGTGCAGAGAAGTTACCGAACATATCTGCGTTCAACCAAATCTCGTGAGCAATCTGCTTAGCACACGTATCTGCAACGCCGACACAGTCTACGTTGAAGGCACGGCGATCAAACCCTGCGTCTTCCGCGGCTTTCATCTCTTTCTGGTAGCTACCAAACGCCGCTTGTGCCGAAGCTAGCTTCTTCTGAATCAGAGGATCTTGTACCACTGGAATGGTCGCAAGATCTGGCGAGAATGCGGTGAGGTTCGTTGCAATGAACGCTCCCTCTTTATTGAACTTATCCGCCATCTCCGCTTTAAACATAAAGCCATGTTCCAAAGTTTTCACACCTAGGTCGAGCGCTTGATGCATCGCTTGCTCAGAATACACGTGCGTTGCAACGTAAGAACCATAAGATTCTGCTATCGCCACCGCGGCTTTCATCTCATCGTCTAGGTAAGAGTTGTACTGCCATGGGTCAAACTTCGAAGACACACCACCCGATTGAAACACCTTAGTGAACTGAGCCCCCTGACGGTAGTTGTATCGCGCTTGTTGTTTGATCTCTTCAACACCATTCGCATTGCTCATGATATTGAGGATTTCCAAGTTCTGTGGCGAATCAGTCAGACGACGAGACTGTAAACCCACATCGGCATGCGAACCGATAGGTGCAATTGGGGCGCCCGATGCGTAAATACGCGGTACTTCTTTCAGGCGACCGTCACGTTCCATATCAGTCCATGAACCATCAGCACCACCTACATCACGAATCGTACCAAAGCCCATATCTAAATACATTTCTGCGAACTCTTGGCCGTGGATAGCAATCTCTGTCCAGCGCATATCATCAGTACCTAGCAAACCTTTTGGAATGGTTAAGTGCATGTGCGCATCAATTAAGGCAGGCATCAGTGTACGACCCTCACCATCAATCACTTGAGCATCTGCAGGAATATCTGCCTCGCCTTTGGTAATAGCGGTGATCTTGTTATCTGTGACGACAACCGAGTGGTTCTTGTACAGTTTATTTTCAGTTCCATTGAAAACATTAACGTTCTTAAATACAACCACTTGAGGCGCTTCTGTAGCGACTGGTGCCGTTTCCTGAACGGGCGCTGGAGCAGCGATTGAGTAAGCGGCTGTCATAGCTAAAGAAGCGGCAATCAGTGTTTTCTTGAACATAAAATACTCTCTTAATTAGTAATGGTGCTCTGAAATCTGACGCCATATTAACCACCAGCCGAAAGCATTAATTGCCATTTGATGACACACGATCAAGTTCGCTATCCGAGCGATTTACAACCAACCGTAAAGAATACAAATCGATGACACAAAGAAAAGCACCCTACCGACTTATGCGTCTGTAGGGTGCCCTTACTTGCTACTTTAAGCTTTGAGTTTCTTTACTGACTGAGGTCTTTACTGACTAAGCTGTCCGAACTTGGGCAGACTCCTCACGAACCTCTGGTGTACGTCCATATAAGTTTGCATATAGATCTCATCGATGTGCTCGTTACTTGGGAAGCTCGATGAGAAATCAACGTGCTTATGGTCAATCGACAACTTTGCCGCTTCGATAATGTGTGCAATGAACATGCGAGGATCTTCTAAACCAATCGAGATACGCATAGTCGTTGGCTTGATACCCGCCTCATTGAGTGCTTCGTCGCTCAGTTCTGAGTGCGTGGTCAGTGCCGGACACAGCGCCACTGTATTGGTTTGCCCAAGGCTTACTTGCATGCCGATAGCGGGTTCAAGCATGTCGAAGAACTGTTTAAATCCATCTCGATTGATTGGCGAACGATTGCCGTTACCTTCCATATCGATAGTAAACAGTGCGGCTGGCAGCCCTAAGTACATGTTGTTCTGGCAGTGTTCATAATTATCACTATCTGGCAAAGCAGGACACGACACATTAATGTTTGGGTGAGCATCAAAAATCTTCGCTAGAGTCAGCGTGTTGATGGTTTTCTGCACCACACGCATCTCATAGGTTTTCATACCGTTGAGCACTTCAAACGCTTTGTCTGCATCTAAGAAAGCACCTTTAATGTAATACACATTCCAAAACAGGGTTTCGTTCCAAGGGATCGTCGCCTCATCACCATTGGGCTTGGTGAAAGTCACTTCCTCTCCTTTTGGCACAAACATGGTCTCGTTGCGCCCAATCACAACACCTGCTGTGGTGGTGCCAGAACCGGCCAGCTCTTTGGTATACGAATGAATCACGTAATCTGGCCTTTCCATCACATCATCACGCTTGAGTACAGGGTGAAGCAGAGGCGTACCCACAGTCGAATCCACAATCACATCCCAACCACGGGAATGCGTCGCCTTACTGATATTAGCGACATCTAACACGTAGCCATGTGGATTACACGGTGACTCAAGGTAAACGTAGATCTTCTTACCTGCAGCGAGGCGGTCGGCATACTTGTCTGCGACCTCATCAAGGCGGGTCGCAAACTCATCACCAGAATAACCATCCACCCACTCTACTGCGACATTGAGGTTCGACGGCTTACCAAACCAGTCTTCCAACAACTGATAAGAACCGCCATAGATGTTACGTGAGGCCAAGACAATATCTTCGTGCCCTAGCAAGTGGCTGAGTAAGCCATCAATGGCCGCCATCCCCGAGTTAAAGTTCCATGCAAGATATTCGTTGGCTCTTGAGCCAGCTTCAAGATCAACCATATGGTTCGCCAGTGAGATTGAGGTTGGGTTCAGTAATCGAGAGTAAATATCGTGCAGTGGCTCTTTACCGTTGAACGCATCTTCAATCCATTCGGTACAGGCAAACAAATAGGTCGCAGTACGCGTAATCACTGGGCTTGCTGAAAAGATAGCCGCAACATTATCGAAAATAGGATACGCGCCTTTTGAGGCAAAATTACCATTGTTGGTCGCAATGGATTGGTATGTCGCGCGCATTGGGTTTTGCAGGTTATCGAGGATCTTAGCGATCTGGAATGACAAGAAACGTTTGGCGTTAAACCAAGCGATACGGTCACTCTTATCGAGTTCAGACAGGCCATCAACCGTCAATGCCCAAAGATCATGTGTCTTAGTATTGGCTTTGTACAGTGTCGTCGCCAGTTCAATCAGCGTGGTGCCGTAGTCACTGTTTGGGTCGATACCAAAGTGTTTGGCTTGCTCAACGGCAAGGGCTTCTGCCTGTTCGTGTTTGGTCGTTTTACGCAGCGGACTAAGTTGAGTTGAAGTATTCATAATTCCTAAATCATTCCATCCTTGTTGTACCTCCTTTAATTTTAGTGTTATAAATTTGTGAAATATTGCAAACTGAGTAGTTAGTTACGCACTTTGAGCAATATTATTGCTAAGAAACCTCCAATATTAATGGAATATGCCAATGGACGAGATAGACAAAAGAATACTGGCGGAACTGCAAAGCAATGCTCGGCTCTCTAATCAAGAGTTGGCCGATCGAGTGGCACTGTCGCCCTCTCCTTGCTTACGTCGAGTTCGAGCATTAGAGAAACAAGGGATCATTCGTGGCTATCACGCCAGTGTCGACCAAGAAGCGTGCGGCCTACCCGTAAATGTGTTTGTGTTGGTGAAGCTTGAAAAGCCGACCGAAGAGAATATGAGAGACTTTGAGCAGCACATTGAAGCGATTGATGAAGTATTGGAGTGCTTTCTAATGACAGGCAATCACGACTACCTACTGCATGTGGTGAGTGAATCCCTCAAAAGCTACGAGCAGTTTATCCGCAAGCAATTAACTCGCCTACCCAACATTGCTTCTATTGAATCTAGCTTTGCGTTTGGTCAGGTGAAAACAAAGACCAAGCTGCCAGTTAGGTAAGTAAGTTTCGCTATTGATTCTGTAGCCTGTCGAATCCATTGATTCGCTGATGAAGCTGCGTACCCATAGTAAAAGTTACCAGCAGGCTAACCAAAGCGACGACAGCACCTACTACGAACACCCATTGATAACCAGACATCCAGATTATACCCAACAGAAACGGCAGGAACACAGCCGCAATATGGTTAATGGTGAATGACAAACTCGCCGTTGCAGCCACCTCATCTTCCCTAATCGTCTTTTTAAAGTAGGTATTTAAAGCAATCGCAAAACTAAAAATAATACTATCGACAACGTACAACCCTGCTGCCGCATAATGACTATCCACAAATGCGTAGGATAGGAACACCAAAATTAGCGCCGCATACTCAATGATCAAAGCTCGCTTCTCGCCTACTCTATCGATTAAGCGCCCGATATAAGGCAAAGCAAGCATCGCAGCTAAGCTGGATACCATGAATAATGTGGCCATCATCGCAATGGTATAGTGAAACTTGGTCACCATCAGTAAGCCAGCAAATGCTACAAAAATCTGTCTTCTTGCCCCACTCAAAAAAGTCAAAATGTAATAGGTCGTGTACTCTCGTCGTACAATGAGTTTGGTGTGTTGCTTAACCTCTGTTCGAGTATCTTTAAACGTAACCAAATAAACCGCCAACGAGAAACATATTAGTCCACAAGCAAAGAAAATAGCCTTATCTGAAACATCAAACAGGAAACTCGCGACCACAATGCATAGAAAAGTCACCATCGAGAAAAACGAGGCTGCGGAGCGAATCTTCCCCATGGATTCACTAAAATTCTTAGTCGCTAGCAATTGTGTTGAGAGTGATTTGTTCACCGCTTCCAGATAATGGAAACCAATGGACATAATAGTGGTGCTGAAATAGAAGCCATAAATCGAAGGTAAATATCCCGTCACCGCAACGCCTCCCCCTAATGCTGCAACCGACAATACCGCGACTCGTTGTTCAGAAGCGATAAACAATAGAAACAAAACAGTGAATGAGAGCAAGCCAGGGATTTCCCTAACGCTCTGCAATACACCCACATCAGCACCAGACATACCAGCAGTATCGACGGCGAAATTATTCATAACGACTCGCCACCCGGTATTCGCGATCACTGACGCTATAGCAATGATAACTAACATCGCGAATGAGCTCCGCGATGTTAAAAGTCGAAACCAGAGAATCATTTAAGCCGCCGATTCTAATAAAGAACTTTGAATATAGGCACACATAAATAAAGTCGTTATTCGTTTTCCGTTCATACTCAAATCCTCAAATTAATAATATGTTCAGAGTCTGACCACGATATCCACTAAAGCACAGAACACAGAACACAGAACACAGAACACAGAACACAGAACACAGAACACAGAAACAATAGCCATTGCTACGTACTTGTTACACGATCATTTCTAGAATGTTATTTCTTGGAACTGATAAATATTCATCAGGATTTATTTATTAGAGATAATTCATTTGAGATTGTTATTTTTCGCTGACGATGAGATTTAAATAAGATCAGCACAGCTCGCCAAATAACAAGTGAAAACGACTTCCCGTACTTTTGATTTTTTATTGAATCCTAATTGAGCAGAGATGTTGGCAAGTTTTCGTCTAAACGCCCCTATAACGAAAAAGCCCATCACACACGCTTCCGTGGTATATCAACCGAAAGGTCACAACCGCCCTACTTCGCGGACTTAATCGCTTTCATCTGTGCTTTGTGGAACGGATCAGGCTGCCCTAGTATGAAGAAAGTCGTTACGGGTATGGAAATATGGATTAGGGTATCGATTTAAACTGACCACTTATCTGCCTGTCCTCTCGTTTTTTACTTTGATAAAAAATACCTCAGAAGTTATTTAGCGCTCCTTCGAACCTCTTGAATTTCCACTATAGTTGATTGGATAAACCATTCACTACAAGGAAGCGTTATGAATCAAAATACCGAATCTCAATCAACATCGACTCGGTCTATTCCTCAAGAAGCATTTGATTGGTATGACGAATATGCGCACGGCCTAATTGACCGTAGAGAATTCATGGCGCGCCTATCTGGGTTAGCGGTACTTGGATTCACCATGACCACGTTAACTTCTGCACTTATTCCAAATTATGCGAAGGCAGAGCAAGTCTCTTTCAATGATCCTTCCATCAAAGCAACCTATGAGACATTCCCTTCACCTAAAGGACACGGAGAAGGTCGTGGATACTTAGTAGTCCCAAAAGAGCTAGCGGGTAATTCGCCTGTTGTCTTAGTTGTTCATGAAAATAGAGGCTTAAACCCCTATATAAAGGACGTAGCAAGACGACTCGCGGCCTCCGGATTTATTGCGTTTGCACCCGATGCGCTTTATTCACTTGGCGGGTACCCAGGTAATGATGATGAAGGTCGAGCGATGCAGAAATCATTATCCAGAGAGAAAATCGAAGAAGACTTCATAGCAGCAGCGAACTTTCTGAAATCTCACGAGAAAAGCAACGGAAAACTGGGCGCAGTAGGGTTTTGCTTTGGTGGCTATGTCGTGAATATGTTGGCTGCGGTCATGCCAGAGCAACTGAATGCGGGCGTTCCATTTTATGGTACTCCTGCTGCTCCTGATTTAAGAAAAAACATTAAAGGCCCATTGCTCATTCAGTTCGCTGGAAACGATAAACGTGTGAATGCGACTTGGCCAGACTACGAGTCTGAACTCAAAGAAATTAAAGCTGATTACACAGCCCATATCTATGAAGGCGTGAATCATGGCTTCCATAACGACTCCACTGGCCGATATGCGGAGGAAGAAGCAGAGTTAGCATGGGCTCGTACACTGGAGTTCTTTACCAAAAAGCTTTCTTAGTCGGTCATATTGCTGAATTGATTTCTTTTCTATCTAAGCGACTGACCAATTTCACGCACAGAAACAAAAAGGCCTCGTACGCGCGAGGCCTTAGTTTTACCTTTCCAACGCTTACCACCGCCCTATTTCACTGACCTAATCGCTTTCAGCAGTATTGTATTGAACTACTGTGATTAATCCCGAATTGGGAAGTGTTCTGAATCTTCAAAGTAATAAGGATGGTCGGTCTTAATATGTTTCTCATTTGCTTCGGGGCTGGTGGGCAATGTGCGGGCGTTTGCTCGTAATACTGGCATTTTAGTGGTGAAGCTTAGCGAATCATCTACTATTAATTAATACATAATCAATGAGTTAATGATGGATCCACTAACGCAAGGCGTACTGGGCGCGTCCCTTTCTCTATCGGCGAGCAAAAAACGCCACTTACTCGCCGCTGGCTTTTTAGGGCTAGTCGCTGGAATGGTGCCAGATCTGGATGTCTTGATCCGGTCTGAAAGCGATCCTTTGCTATTTTTAGAGTTTCACCGACAGTTTACCCATTCACTCTTTTTTATTCCTATTGGCAGTTTCCTATGTGCTCTAGTTTTATACCTGCCATTCGGCAAAAAGCTCCAACTATCATTTCAACAGAGCTGGCTTTATTGCGCACTCGGTTATAGCACTCACGCATTGTTGGACGCTTGTACTTCTTATGGTACCCAGCTGTTTTGGCCTTTAACCAATGAGCGTTACGCTTGGAACGCGGTGTCGGTGATTGATCCTGCGTTCACCCTTCCCATATTGATGCTACTCATCTTAGCAATGCTAAAACGAAACGCTTGGCTAGCACGTATTGCCGTTGTTTGGGCGTTAACTTATCCCACGCTCGGTATGATTCAAAGAGACAGAGCTGAAGCGATCGGATGGCAACTCGCGAAAGAACGACAACACACACCGATTCGATTAGAAGCCAAGCCGACTTTCGCGAATATTTGGGTTTGGAAGGTCATTTACGAAACGAAGGAGAAGTACCATATTGATGCCATTCGAGTGACTCGTTCAATAAAAACATATCCCGGTGAGTCCATTGCAAAGCTAAACCTAAGCCGAGATTTTCCGTGGCTCGACCTTAATTCACAACAAAGCAGAGACATTGAACGTTTCAGACACTTTTCAAACGGCTTTCTAGCGAGATCCCCCGACGACGAGCGACATATCATAGATGTACGATATTCGATGGCACCGAATCAATTCAACGCACTATGGAGCGTCAAGCTGTCACCATTAGCGAGTGCGGACGAGCATGTTAAATACGTGACACATCGTGACAATAGTTCAGAATCAAGACAACTATTTTCCGACATGCTCTTCGATTTTGAACCAAGCCAATAGAAAGTGATTTTCGACTGATTCGTTTTTTGGTCAACCAAAATGGCCGCATTCAGTAAGCACGACTGCGCCATAGAATGCCTGATTAACATACCTGAACCGAATTGGCCTTTCTCTATACCTGCGTTTATATCTTCGGCAAACGCAGCCATAGTGTACTCTTCACGGTTGAACGATAAATCACCGTACCCAGCTAAGTCCATGGTCATGGCTTCTAATTGGGTTTCCTGTTTACGGTGGCTTATTTAAGCGATATTGTAATGTTAACAGCCACTTAACAAGGCGTTAAATGACGACTGAAGCCACTCCCCAAAGTAGACAAATGAAAACGATTTTTGAGCATACTCAATCAAACGTTTTGGTGATCCCACAAGCTCTATATGCGATGAAAGATGTGGTCGTGCTTAGCCACCATCGTAACTCCGCTATCATGCATAAAAACCTTGAGCAGGACTTAGTAGACATTGAGTTTTATACCAACACACCTTGTTTTATATTTATTGAAAATGGGCGAGAGGTGATCACAAATAGCAACAACGATACAGTCACGTTGAGTGCAGGATCCTCCATATTTCTCCCTCAAGGGCTCAATCTTCAGTCCGACTTTGTGAAAGAAACAGAATCTCTTAAAGCTTATATCGTGTTTTTTGACGACGATGTTATCAGTGCTTATTTAAGCAACGTAAAACGCCCCTTAGCCTTTCATGAGAGTAAAGACACCTATTTCCAACTGGAAGGTGGCGACGAATTTACGGCTTACTTTGATTCCATTCGAGCTGATATAAATACACCCGCTTATCTAAACATCAAACTCCAAGAGCTACTTCACCTTATTGCTTGGAAAGATCCACAGCGCATTTTGAACTCATTGCTGACCACACAGAAAAGAGTCCCTCCTAAACGTAATCTTGCTCGCTTGCTGGAAACGCTTGACGTACTTCACCTCACCGTTAGCGACCTCGCCCACCTTTCGGGAAGGAGCCTTTCAAGCTTTAATCGTGATTTCAAAGAAAGCTACAAGATGACACCCAAAAAGTGGCTGCATGAGAAAAAATTATTCAAGGCTAAAGAACTTCTATTAGATAACGAACTGTCTGTTACAGAAGTCGCGATGACTATGGGCTATGACAATGTATCGGCCTTTATTAAGGCGTTCAAACTTAAATATGGTGTAACACCAAAACAGATAAAACAGCCTTAATGACTGGAAATCGTTATTTTTGACAGTCTATAGGGAGTTTGTGTGTGGCTAACGAGGTAGTCTGAGCTCTGATTCTTATCTAAAAGGAGTAAGAAATGAGCGTCAGAATCACCTTAAATTGCCAAGTAAAACCAGAACAATTTCAAGCCTTATTGCCATTTCTGGAAGACAATTTACCCAATGTAAGAGGGTTTAAAGGAAATAAGCAGGTTAACGTCTTATTTGACGAAAAGAACAATGAAATGCTTTTGTACGAAGAATGGCGATCGGTTGAGAGCCATCAAGAGTATTTAAATTTCATTCATGATAATGGTGTACTGGATGCGTTGAGCTCATTTCTTAGTGCACCGCCAATCATCAAATATTTTGACAAGGTCGAAGTTTAATTATTCGAGTAAACGCTAATGCAGCATTTAACAAAGTGCTGCACTCGGAATGGCTAGTTACTCACTTGCAAAAAGGCCTCGCACACGCGAGGCCTTGGTTTTATCTATAGAGTGATTACAACCGCCCTACTTCACTGACTTAACCGCTTTCATCAACGTTGTGTTGAACTGCTGTGGTTGTTCTAGCATTGGGAAGTGGCCTGAGTCTTCAATGTAGTAAATGCTGTAGTCCTTAATGTGTTTTTTGTTCGCTTCTGAGTCCGTTGGCCATAGGCGAGCATTAACCAATATTACTGGCACATTTACGTTCTCATACACGCGGTGCGCTTCACCTGTTACGTATTGACCTAGATAATGGCGGAACTGGTTTATTGCGATAGCTGGCGGTGCTGATGCCATGTCTTGCGTTACCCAGTAAAGTAAATCTGCGTCTACGTCTTTGGGTAGCGAGTCTTTCACGAACATAGTAATGCCCGCTTGGAAGTCTGCTTCAAACGGCTTGGTCATTGCATCTAGATCGCTTTGTGAAACCGCTAAAGCGACGTTTTGCGATGTATCGACACCAATAATGCCCTTCACTCTTTTCGGCATCAGTTTAGCGGCTTCTGCAATCACACCACCAGCCATGGAATGACCTACTAAGATGACTGAATCGAGTTGTTCTTTGTCGATGACTGCTTTGATGTCTTCAGCGAACGCAGCCATGGTGTACTCTTCGCGGTTAAACGACGAGTTACCGTGCCCAGCAAAGTCCATGGTGATCACTTGGTACTGCTTTGAAAACTCGCTCTCTTGGTTTTGCCAAAGCCTACTGTCTAAACTCCAACCGTGAATGAAGATCAGCGCTGTATCCCCACTGCCACTTTTGCCATACGCAATTTGCTCACCATCCTGAGATATCGCAATACCGTACTTAACCGTTGAAGCATGAGCCATGGCATTAAAGCTACCAAGCGCCATGATTACAAAGAATGTGATGTTTAGAATTAAACGTTTCATAGTGTCTCTCTAATTACTTTAGAGGGAACACAGAAAGCGCCTCTCTCAATCAATATAGTCACTATAAAGTGTGAAGTTGTAGACAGGTCAAGGGGCAATTGAATTGGCATAGTGACTAAGGATTGATGTTGCGTCTCAAATCCAACAACAATTGTAGGTTAACGACATCGTAGTCGTATCAAAGTTTGTCGAGACAAAAATAACCATGATTCCATGAGTAGAATAATAGACAGAAATTCAGGACTGTATGGGACTGTTCATCCGTTTTATGATATAAGGGTTTTAAGTTCATATACATGTACATTAGAGTCAAAAAATAATGTTAAGCAATTGAAACATAGCCTTTTTATTGCAGACAACGTTAGATTTGAAAGGCCTGATGCAGTACTTACTCACAAAGCAATTAAAGGTAGATTAATGGCAACTCTACGACCAGAACCTAAGTTACCAGACGAGATTATTGAGGCTGCAAAAGCTGGGAACTTAGTATTATTCATAGGTGCAGGTATATCAAGAATGGTAGGTCATCCATCCTGGGATGGTTTTGCAGATGCTGTCGTAAATCAACTAGTGAAGAACGAAGTAATTGATCATCATGAAAAGTCACTAATTAATGCCCTACCAGATCCAAGGAAACGTCTGTCGATTGCTAAAATACTAGATGAAGACAACGGTGCAAAAATTGACTACAAGAAAATATTTGAACTCTCAAATCCTTGGTGCAATGTTTACGACTTTATTAACAAATATAACTGCACCTTCGTTACGACAAACTACGATAAGCTGATCAAACCTACCATATCCCAAAGCAAACCTGAAACCAGTTGGCGTTATTTCAAACGCATAGATTTGTTAAATGCAAAGTTAGATACAAAAGGGGCCGTCATTCATTTACATGGTTGTGTAGATGACCCTTCAAGTATGATAGTAACGACCAAAGATTATTTAGAACATTATGTCTCTGATGAAGTTCCAAAATTTCTCACTCACCTTTTTTCAAGTAAAGTCGTTTTATTTCTTGGTTATGGACTTGAAGAAACAGAAATACTTGAATATGTACTAAAATCTAGTGACCAAAAAGAAGAGTCAGAGAAACGACTTTTTATACTACAAGGTTTCTTCAATGCAGAAGAGCCATTATTTAACAAATTAAAAGCTTATTATGAGCAATCTTTTAATGCACAGTTGATCGTTTTCCCTCGAGATCATGAAGATTATGCGCAACAGCAAGCAATTATCAAAAAATGGGGTAGTGAACTGGAGTTTAAAGATTTAGCTCTCGCTGACAAGCTAGCAGCTTTAGAGGCAGATCTCGATGAGTAATAAATTAAGCGCTAAGCAGCGCAGTGCTTTGCAAAGAGTATTAGATGATCCAGCTTTACAACCTTGGCTTTTCAAAAAAGTTGATGATACAAAATGGTTTGATGCCTTCAAAGATAATGACTTACTATTACCTAAGCTTAATCCGGTTCCAATTAAGACGTCTGATAATACTTTTCAAATTCCTTCATGGCCTATCACAGAATACTTAGTTTCATCGTCTTTAAAACTGAAAGAAGAAAACGACCTAGAAACGGCTAAAAAATATTTGAGTCTACTTAAAGAAGTGACTCAATATGCTGCTGACAATGAGTATTCTAACTATCGAACATGGTGGCAATTCAGCAAGATCCTACGAAATATACCTTTAACAGTACTATCAATCGGAGACCTTGATTGCGTGAACTTTTGGCTCAACGATAGGTTTGATGGTTACTTAATCAGCAAAGAAATCAGCGAGTGGATGGTTGAACTCATAGAAAAAAACACTGAACAATCGATTTCTTTTGCCACCTTATTGTTAGACAAATTGTTTACTATCAAAAGTGTTGAAGGTAAATATTTAGACAAGAAACAAGAAGCAGTTTTGAGGTTTGACGAGTATCAAGCGAGCAAATTTGTAGAAAACTCCGCCTTAATGCTCGGTGAAAAGTTAGGTTTACCAGCAGTAAACTTATGCGAGCAGAAGCTTAAAGAAGTTCTCAATATTAATCGTAATGATAAGTGGTCGAACCTTTGGCGTAATGCAATACCTGAACATACACAAAATAGCAGGAACAATGATACTGATGATATTATTGTAGAGCTTTTTAGAGACACCTTGCTAGGTTATATGACAAAAAACCTTGATGACAATGCTCATGACAAACTTATTGCCCTAATCAATAGTGAGTACGAGACCATCAAGCGTGTTGGCATTTATATAGCTAGTGAATGTTTTGATGTGCTTGTTCCGCCAGTAATAGCCTTAGTCATTCTGCCACATCACTTTAATGATAAATACCGCCATGAGCTTTGGCACTTTATACACAAGAACTTTTCTTCACTCCAAGAAGAACAACAACAGTCTGTTATCGAAGCAATAGAATTGTTGAAAGTAACTGATGATAAATCTGGAATCATCCAAGAGAAGCCCACTTCGTACAAGCAATCTAATTGGTTCTCAGCTATCAAAGATGAAAATGAAACTACTAAAGCGAAGTACCAAGCCTGCATTGAAATTACCGGAGTCGAACCAAAGCACCCAGATTTTTCGTCTTATATGAGCGTTGGGGTTGCGGTAGACGCCTCGCCTTTATCTGTAACTGAATTAGCTGTCATGCTTGAAAATACAGATGAATTAATTGACTTTTTGAACGAGTATAAAGAATTTGGTCACTTCAAAGAGCCAGGGCTAGAAGGCTTAATTAGAACATTCGAAGAATTAGTTTTACTCGACAACTGTGAAGTTTTAAATAACCTTGATAAATTTGTTAGCCTCAAGCCGCATTATTTAGAAAAGATATTTTCTGCATACTCCAAATTATGGGCTGATAAAGCTCATCGCTCATGGAGTGAACTTTGGCCTAAGATTATTAGCTTCTCTACACAAGTGTTTAATGATCAATCGTTTTGGGAATCCGATGACAATGCCAAATCCGGTCAATTCATTGGTGATAAGCACTGGGTTATAAGTTCTTACTGCAGGTTAATTGAAGCCGGATGTGAACGAGATGACCGAGCTTTCAATCTGGATTTATCAGAGGCTGTTAAAAATACACTTGAGCTAATTCTCGATAAAGAATCAGGGCAAGATTTTGACGATAAGCCAGATGCCGTCTCTATTGCAATTAACAGCCCTAGAGGTCGGTGCATAGAAGCCTACATTAAGTTGGCACTTTATCAATGTAGGAATGTTGAAAAGGATTCAGCGGATCATCTTCAAATATGGGCAACATACGAGTCAACCTTTGAACTCGAATTGCATAAACCAAAAACGGATGACGAATATGAATTCATTACTATCGCACTAATGTATGCCCGTAACTTTCTTTTCCTCTCTAACGAGTGGACAGTTCAGAATATCGAGAGAATGTTTGGAAAAGTAAGCTCTCTTCAATGGCGATGTGCATTACAAGCTTATTCATATGTAGGGTGGCTAATTCCTGAAGTTCACAATCTATTTAGGGTAAACAACTACTATCCTATATTGCTTGATGAAGAAAACTTATCTGACGAAATTAAAGGCCGCTATATAGAGTATATTTGCATCGCGCACCTTCAAAGTAAGGATAAGCTCGATGATAAAAGCTTATTAAAACTTATATTGAAAAGGCGAAACGAAAACGAACTAAGCAAAGTTGTATGGTTTTTATGGTCCATAAGAGACCAGAACCTAGATATGGCTAAACAGTTGGTTTTTGCTCTATGGCCTGACTTTGTTGAGATAATAACTCAAGAAAAGTCGAATAAAATACCGCTAGCCTCCAAACTGGCATTATGGGCGGAATACATTGAAGAACTTAATATGGAAACTAAACCTTGGTTAATGGCTGTTGCACCGTACATAGATGATGATCACAATGCAATGTCGTTTATGCAAGAGCTAGCAAGGTTAAGTGAAAACTATGCCTTGGATGTAGCAGATATTTGGAATGAGGCATTGTCGAAGCCTTTCTATGTATATGATCTTGAGCCTTTAGAGACGATGTTTAAAAATATCATATCACTAAGTCAGGACGGACATAATCGTGCTAAACAAATTATTGATATCTATATAAAAAATAATGATGAAGCAGTCGTAAAACTATATCAAAAGATTACCGAGTCATAAGTCAGTTAATTTTTACTTCACACGTTTAACAAAAAAGGCCTCGCAATGCGAGGCCTTTGGTTTTCTATCTATCAGAAGAGATTAGTCGCGAAGTGCTGCGCCGAATTTCTCTGAGATTGAAGCTACGATAGCATCTACTGAACCAGCGATGTCTGCATCTTCTAGTGTGCGCTCTACAGACTGTAGAGTCAGTGCGATAGCTAGGCTCTTCTTGCCTTCTTCTACGCCCTTACCTACGTATACGTCAAACAGTTTAGCGTCTGTTAGGAATTCGCCACCAGCTGCGATACACGCTTCTACGATGTCGCCAGAAGCTACTGCTTCGTCAACAACAACCGCGATATCACGACGGTTTGCAGGGAACTTAGATACTGCTACTGCTTCTGGAAGCACGCGAGTGTTGATAGCTGCCCATTCGATTTCGAATACGATAGTACGGCCGTTAAGACCAAACTTGCGCTCTAGTTCTGGGTGAACAGTACCAATGATACCCACTTCTTTGCCGTCTACTACGATAGCCGCAGTTTGACCTGGGTGAAGTGCTGGGTGCTTAGCGGCTTTGAAGCTGTATGCTTTCTCGTTCGCTGTTAGCTCTAGAACTGCTTCTAGGTCGCCTTTCAGGTCGAAGAAGTCAACAGTGTTAGTTGCAACGTCCCAGTGCTCTTCGCCGCGAGTACCAGAGATAACGCCCGCAAGCATCATTTCTTGGCGCATGCCGTTTTCAGCTGATGCTTCTGGGATGAAACGTAGGCCTGATTCGAATAGACGAACGCGAGACTGTTGACGCTTCTGGTTGTGAACCACTGTGTTTAGAAGACCTTGGATTAAGCCAAGACGCATTGCTGACATGTCCGCAGAGATTGGGAATGGCAGGATTAGCGGCTCAACACCAGGTACAACAAGTTTTTGCTGTTCTGGTTCTACGAAGCTGTATGTGATTGCTTCGTGGTAGCCACGGTCAACTAGAAGATCACGAACGCGCTTAAGCGGTTGGTCAGCTTCTTTGTGGTCATTCATTTTAAGTGCCGCTTTAGGCGCTTGGTTTGGAATGTTATCGTAACCGTAGATACGACCTACTTCTTCAATTAGGTCTTGCTCGATTGCGATATCGAAACGCCAAGATGGAGACGTTGCCGTCCAACCTGCGTCCGTAGTTTCCACTTCACAGCCTAGACGAGTTAGGATTTCTACCACGTCTTCAGATGGGATTTCGTGACCTAGTAGGCTGTCTAGCTTAACGCGACGTAGAGATACTACGTTTGCTTTTGGTAGATCAGCTTCAGATTCGCTGCCGTTTACTGGCGCAACTTCACCACCACAGATATCAACTAGAAGCTGTGTTGCACGCTCCATAGCAGCTAGCTGAAGTGTTGAATCAACACCACGCTCGAAACGTAGAGAAGAATCTGTGTGTAGGCCGTAAGCACGTGCGCGACCACGGATGTGATCCGGTGCGAAGAATGCTGCTTCTAGAAGTACGTCTGTAGTTTCAGTTGTTACACCAGACTCTTCACCACCAAAGATGCCAGCGATTGCTAGTGCTTTGTTGTGGTCAGCGATAACAAGCGTGTTGCTGTTTAGTTCAGCTTCGTTGCCATCTAGAAGTGTTAGTTTTTCGCCCTGCTCTGCTAGACGAACCACGATGCCACCTTCGATCTTAGCTAGATCGAATGCGTGCATTGGTTGGCCTTGCTCTAGCATCACGTAGTTTGTGATGTCTACAACTGGGTCGATTGAGCGGATACCACAACGACGCAGTTTTTCTTGCATCCAGATTGGTGTTTCCGCTTTCACATTTACGTTCTTAACCACACGGCCAAGGTAACGTGGACAAGCATCAGTTGCTTTAACTTCAACAGATACTGTGTCTTCAATGCTTGTTGCAACAGCTTCTACTGCTGGCTCTGTAACGTCTGCGCGGTTTAGTACGCCAACTTCACGAGCAAGGCCACGGATGCTGAAGCAGTCTGCGCGGTTTGCTGTTAGGTCTACGTCGATAGTTACGTCGTTAAGCTCTAGAAGCTCACGTACGTCCATACCTAGCGTTGTGCCTTCAGGCAGCTCAAGGATGCCGTCAGACTCTACGTCGATACCTAGCTCAGAGAAAGAACAAAGCATGCCGTGCGATGGAACACCACGTAGTTTTGCTTTCTTGATTTTGAAGTTACCAGGCAGTACTGCGCCAACTGTTGCTACTGCTACAGTTAGGCCAAGACGACAGTTAGATGCACCACAAACGATGTCTAAAAGCTCTTCTTCGCCGATATCAATTTTAGTTACTTGTAGTTTGTCTGCGTCTGGGTGCTGACCGCACTCAACCACTTTACCTACTTTAACGCCGGTGAATTCACCAGCAACAGGTTCTACATCGTCAACTTCCAAACCAGCCATAGTGATTTGGTGAGCTAGCTCTTCGCTGTTAATTGCAGGTTTAACCCACTCGCGTAGCCAAGATTCACTGAATTTCATAGTTTCGACTGCCCCGGATTACTTGAATTGTTTAAGGAAACGAAGGTCGTTCTCGAAGAACGCACGAAGGTCATTTACGCCGTAACGAAGCATCGTTAGACGCTCTACACCCATACCGAATGCAAAACCAGAGTATTTCTCAGGGTCGATGCCAACAGAGCGAAGTACGTTAGGGTGAACCATGCCACAGCCTAGAACTTCTAGCCATTTGCCATCTTTACGTTTCACGTCAACTTCAGCTGAAGGCTCTGTGAACGGGAAGAATGAAGGACGGAAACGTACTTCAACTTCTTCTTCAAAGAAGTTACAAAGGAAATCGTTAAGAATGCCTTTAAGTTGTGCAAAGTTTACGTTCTCATCAACTAACATACCTTCCACTTGGTGGAACATTGGCGTGTGAGTTTGATCGTAGTCATTACGGTAAACACGACCCGGAGCAATGAAGCGGAATGGCGGTTTGCCGTTTTCCATCGTACGGATTTGGACACCAGAAGTGTGCGTACGTAGCATTAGATCAGGGTTGAAGAAGAAAGTATCGTGATCAGTACGAGCTGGGTGATCGTCTGCGATGTTTAGTGCATCAAAGTTGTGGAATGCATCTTCGATCTCAGGGCCAGACTCAGTGTTAAAACCAAGCTCACCAAAGAACTGTTCGATACGCTCAACTGTGCGAGTAACTGGGTGAAGACCACCGTTTTCAATGCGACGACCTGGTAGGCTCACATCGATAGTTTCTTCAGCTAGTTTCGCTTCAAGCTCTGCACGTTGTAGTGCGTCTTTGCGAGCTGCGATCGCTTGTTGAACAGCACCTTTCGCTTTGTTGATCTCTTGACCAGCAGTGCGACGCTCTTCAGGTGGAAGTTTACCTAGGCTTTGTAGTTGAAGAGTTAGTTCACCCTTCTTACCTAAATACTGAACTCGCACTTCATCAAGTGCGACTAACGAATCTGCTGTATCAATAGCAGTCGTTGCATTAGCAATGATCTCTTCTAGATGTTGCATCATTTCCTCATCTACCAGTTGGTAGTGTCCGTATCGGATGATTAGTTTTTTTAGATAGCTACACATACTAATCAAACACGCAAACAATGCCAAATTGAATTACTAAAAGAACAAGTTATTGACTAAAAACACGGCAAATTTAACGCGATAAAGCCGATATGGGAGTAAAACAGCCAAAAGTGGCGGTCTTCTAAAAACTCGATTGAATATTCAGACTGAATGACGAGCGTTCAAGCGCCCGTTCAAAACGAGTTAAGTTGCACAACAAAATGGGAGGTTTTTGAGGAAAACCATAAACAACCTATAGAATTATCGCTTCTCGTTCGGCAATACCCTCTGCCGAACGACTAAGAAAAAACTCAGGTTATTTATAGTTGAATAGAGCGGACGCAGTTTTTCCCTGAATCTTTAGCGAGATAGACAGATTCATCCGCCGCTTTGATCAAATCATTAAATGAAGCGAATTTAGGTGTCATTTCAGCGACTCCAACGCTAATACTGCCGATCCACAGCTGATTTCCAGTTTCTATCTGGAGTTCGGTGATTTTCTGACGAGTTAATTCTGCAGCATGTAGCCCACCACGTAGATCGGTATCTGGGCAAATTACGATGAATTCATCTCCCCCTAATCGGCACACAACGTCATCACTACGGAAGGCATTTTTTAGCTCTCGCGCTAAGGTTCTAAGTACAAGATCGCCAGCATCATGGCCGCAAGTATCGTTAATGCGTTTAAAGTGGTCGGCATCAATCAAAATACACACTAAAGGCGATTGGCTTTCTTTGGCGTCTTGCCAGTGTACGGCCAATCGTTTTAAAGCGCAGCGACGGTTTGGAAGTTTGGTTAAGGAGTCCGTAAGCGACAAGTCTTCAAGTTGCTTATTGGCTCTGCGCAGTTCTGCCGTACGCTCCTCGACTTTGTCTTCAAGCAATTGATTAAATCGTAGTAGCTGTTTGTTACGCTCAGAAACTTGCTCAAATAAACCTTTTAGCGCAGCGAGTAATGGCAGCGTAGAGGAATCTTGATCTTTTTCTTCCGCTTCAAAAGCTGACTGAGGAGCAACCCCTTGCTCTATCGCGGCCACTTGCCTAGCCATATTTTGGTCGATACCGAGAATATGATACGCCAACCAATGGATAAGAAAATCAAGCAACTGCCTTGCGGACGACTGATCTTCTTCAAGAATGAAAGCTTGCATGCTGTAGATGTCTTGCATGAAAACGCGGTGAACTTTGATGTGTTCATCGATGTGGTCTTCGTACACACCAACTTCTCTCATCAGAGACTCTTCTTCTTTGAAATGGAACTCGGCATAACGAGTTAAATCAAACAAAGCGGCGCGAATATCGTCTATCGATATTGTGTTTTCAGATAATAATTTGCCGTACTGGTTGATAAAATCCACGAGGTATTGGTGCTGTTCATCGACTTCTTCTATACCAGTTTCAAAATTCTTATCCCATGTAAATGAGCTCATAGATTCCTTAGCACTCACAACTGTCTTATTTAATTTAAAGACATAGATGAAAGTTATAGCAACTTATAAAAACATAAACATCATACATAACAGGGTTATTATTGGGATTTCGAATCCAAAAAAAGCTGATCTCGATCAGCCTAAATGGTTAATTTCTTTAAGTTTTGAGCGCTCTGTCTTAGAGCGCTCCCCCGAAAATCAGTTAAAAATAATACTCTATCGCCATTTCAATAAAGTCATCTTTACGAGCGAAATACAGAAGGTCTTCCGGGGTTTCATTTTCAAATAACCAACCGTTTAATCGCCATTTCAAGTTGTTATTGATCCGGCTTGAGGCTTCTAATTTGGCACTGTAAACGTCGCTGTTATCGAGATCTTGTGTGACCCCTGCTAGCACCTCAGTTCCGTCTTCATCGTTAAGCGCAAATCGCGCTCCTAAAAAGACATCATTTTGGCCAACGCTCTGAGCATTATTGCCTCGGCTATCGTACAAATACTCTGCGATGAAGCCGATATCCCAGAAGGACTCTAGAGCACCAACCCAAGTATATTCAAACCCTGACACTAGCGCGGTATGGTTATCGTAGCTGTCTCGATACACACTTTCGAGCTTCCACAACCAGTCGCCCAAAATACCTTGCACATCTAAACCGACGTGTTGCATTTGCGCGTAGTAAGGCTTGAGCTTTTGACCTTCAAATCGATAGTAAGGATCTCGGTTTGTACCTGCCAAGTAACTTAAGCCGACATCCCAATCTCCATACATTTGGCTATAACGCAGCGCAACATCGACATGCTTTTCTTCTTTCGAGGATTCATAGATCGCATCATCCGCTACTGGCACCGTAGGACGTAACCGCCCGTCTTCTCCCGCAAATGTTCTTTCCCTAAAATAAGGTAACAACATTGCGTCGACCGTTCCCCAGTCTTTCACTGAGGTAAATTGAATCATAGGCTGACCCAATTTAGCTTCGCCATCGACCGATTCTACCGAATCTATCTGATTCACGACATCCACTAAGTGTGCAGATTCAGTCACCCCCCAAAAGACTTTCCCTACCCCAGCTCGGAGCTCGTAATCGTCCCAGTACGTGAGATAGAGCGCTTCTCTGATGTCGCCATGAGTTCGTTCATCGTCATCGCTATCCAATCGATAAAAAGGAGTAAACGTGAAGCTGCCATTCCCTTCTTCTTGCTCCCAATACAGTTCTGGCTGAAGCACAAACGAAGTTTGCCCTTTGTCTTGCCCCTGAGCGCCTTCACTAAAGAACTGCCGATGTTCCACATTCATTTGCCCAGCTAACTCTACAGCCTGACATTCGAGTGACACTTGGAACAAACCAAGCGCCACGGCCGAAGTGACTGCCAACTGCGTTCCTGTCGACACAAAACCTTTCATACCCAGCCCTTACTTCGCGCGCTTAAGTGTATTTTTCTGAAAATCTTTGTCTTTCAGACCCGTTTGAAACGCAAGTTCTGTGGTCGTTAATACTGTGCTTTTCCCGGTTTGGTGGTTCTGCATCGCCATAGTATGCGCGCGCCAGTACTGGTTTAAATACTGCTTATAATCTTGGAATGACAGTGTTTTCAATAACGATCCTTTTCGGTCATAAAACTCAACTTTCAAAGGGCGGTAATGTTCTTGGTCTAGCCAGACTTTTTGCTTGGTATAACCCGAGTTTTTGTCGGTAGGAATCTGTTCTAACACGAAAGTATCTAAGCCATTCACTTTGCTATCTTCAAGGTAATTGAAGGTGTACTTCTCTAATTCAAAGGAGCTCAAATCTTCGTAGGCGAATTCACTCCCCATGAATGGGCCCGACTTGTTACGTGAAGAGATTCGTTTTACACGCTTAAGAGCAGGAAGATACAACCATTGGTCATCAGACTTAGTGATGTGTGAATGGTTGAGGAAAGCGGTGCCTTTTACGTCTCTCGGCTCATCAAAGATAGTCAGGCCTTTGTCTCCATCATCCTCTACTTCTAACGACTTCAATCTCATTAAACGAGTACTACTTTCACCTTGCGCGTTTTTAAGCAGCATCTCCATCGTCGCGACGGAATCACCCCACCCTAGATCCAGCTTTTTACGTTGTTCGGCGATTTTTAAGCCTTTCGTTTCATCAGCGACTGCGATGTTAGACAGTAGACTCGTGGCTAACGCGACCGCTGCAAACACTTTGACTCGGCGGCTTGATATAACATTGTTTAGGTTAAGCATAATGAACTCCTTTGCACTACCTGTTCGACACAGGCAGTGTTATTCCTTTATTTGGCGGTAACGGTTTCTGGGTTGGTCGTAACTGGGCTAGTCGTAACTGGGCTAGTCGTAACTGACTTAGCAGGATCAAGCTGAGGTTGCTTGCTGTAATGCGTTTTCTTATCAAAAATCATGAGTAGGCTTGGAAGAAGAACGAAATCGACCACCAGCGCGATGAATATAACAATGGCACTTAGCAAGCCCATGTCGCTATTCAGTCTAAAGCTCGACATCGCTAGAACAGAGAAGCCAGCGACAAGAACTACTGTCGTGATCCATAAGGCGCGGCCAACGGTGTGGAAGGCGTAACGAACCGCCTCTTCCGCTGATTTCCCTTCAATTCGTGCTCTTTGGTATTTGCTTAAGAAGTGCACCGCATCATCGACGACAATACCGAGCGTCAAGGTCACAACTACCGAGAGCCCTAGGTTTATCTCTCCAGAAATCAAAGCCCACAAACCAAACCCGATAATCGCAGGCGCGATATTAGGCACTAAGCTGATCATACCTAAACGAACAGAGCGCAGAGCAAAGATCATCAAAGCAGAAATCAGAACTAAGGTAATAGGCAAAGTAGAAAGCATGCTGGTCATATTGGTTTCACCGATATGGGCAAACATCAACGAAGGACTAGACGCTAACACTTGGTATTGCGGCGCATTTTCAGCGAACCATGCGTAGATACGTTCTTCCAGTTCAACCAACTCAACACTTCCTAAGTTGTCGACGGTCAGAACCATTTTTATCGATGACTTATCCACGTTAATTTGGTTGTTCAAATCCAACCCGTAAGGCAAAGACATTTCATAGAGCAGTAAATACTGAGCGGCTAGCTCTCGATCCAGAGGCAATTTGTAGTAACTGTCATCATCGCCATGCATGTTCTTGTTTAAACGCATGTATACATCAGACAAGGTCGCTACGTGGTCAGTTTCTGGTTGAACTCGTAGCCAATCAGTAAAGTCTCCGATAGCTTGCAAGAACACAGGATCAGCAATCCCTTGTGATTCATTCGATTTAATCGCGATGCTGATGTTGGTCATCCCACTAATGGTCTGCTCCATAAAATCAGCGGCTTGTCTGAACTCACTAGAATTGTCGAAGTATTTAACCGATTCGTCGTTCACTTTGTTTAAAGGGATTAGACTTGCTGCCCCTACGATAACCAGCGTAGAAATAGGCAATAGCGCTTTGCGATTACTCACAACAAAGTCACCTAGCTTATCCATGAAAGTCACTTCATCAGAGGTTTCAGAGACTTTAGGCAGTGTTTTCACTGGCAAGATTTTCAGTAATGCTGGAAGCAGACTGACCGACAGCAAACAAGCGATCATCACGCCCAAAGCAGAAAGGTTACCGAAATCTCTTAATACCGGAGAGTCCGACATATTCATCATCAAGAAACCAATCGCCGTAGTGACAGAAGTGATTAAGATTGGGATGAAGTTAAGTTGGATGCTGTATTGAATCGCCTGTGCTTTTTCCATGCCTCTTTGCATGGCTTGTCTCATTGTCACAATCACGTGCACGCAGTCTGCGACCGCTAAGGTAAGTACAAGCGTTGGTACGTTCACCGTCGCTGTGCTCAAGAACATGCCTGCCCAGCCAGAAAGACCCATAGTGGCAACAATGGAAGAGATGATCACAAGCAAAGTAGCAACCACGCTAAAGAACGATCTCAACATGAAGGTTAAGAACACCAACACAACAAGCAGCATTAACGGAACCAAAGTTGAACTGTCTTCTTGAGCAGACGTCATGAAGGCATTGTTCATCGCAATGATCCCAGCTTTATGGAACTCCACATCTGGGTAAGCCTGTTGGAACTTGGCTAGCATGTCGTTAATCGCGACAATCACTTCTTGCACTTCACGTGTTTTGTCTATTTCCGGTAGCTGCACCGTTACATTGACAACCGTTACGTCCCCGTTCGCCGATACCAATGAGTTTTTTAGCAGAGGCTCATTGAGTGCAATGTCTTTGACTTTGGAAATGCGTTCTGGGGTAAAGAGATATTCCTCGTACAGCAAATCTTCAACTAAAAGGTCATCTTCTATTGCTTCGGTATGCTGGTAGTTGGCTAACGAATCAACTCGGCTTGAATAAGGAACTTGCCAAGCATCGACGGTTAATTCTTGGATAAGAGTGAGCGTTTCAGGAGTGAAGACATTACCGTCGGCAGGTGCAACGACAATGGCTAAGTTATCTGTTTTTGCGAATGTCGTTTGAATTTCATCAAACGCCATCAATTGCTTGTTAGTCCCTTCAAAGAAGATGTTGTAATCACCTCTGAAATAGAGATTTTTTGCACCTAGTGCAGATAGGATAATGAGTGAAAATACAACCAGTAGCACGATGAACGAGCGTGTGGTTGGTAGCGATTGCCAGCCATTATTTGGGTTGGCTGATTGGTTATCATGTTCCATCACAGTCTCCATTTGTGACGATTCGTCATATATGTGTCATAAAAAGCCAGTTTTCACTGGCCAAACACATTTCGCAGTCAAAAATCATAGAAAATCTGAGTATTACTCTGACAAATCTATAATTAGTGACGAATCGTCATAAATGGTTGTAAATAAACCCACATTTGTGGGTTTGTAGTAAAGCTAGCGCCCGACAGAAGCTAAATAAGCAACTTCCTCACTGAACAACTCTTGCTCTACTCGACGCCAAGTTTTTCGGTAGTCCCACTCTGTAGAAAGGGGCTGCCAATTCAAGCCGTCTAAAATCATGTTCGCGTTATGCAGGACTGTGTATGGATCTTGTAACCGTTTGATACAATGACTATTTGAAGCATTCTGGGATAAAGCATTTGAACCAAACGCTATCGACCAGTTTGCAAATACTATTGCGTCTGCACCAACACCCGAAGAGAATTTCAAGTCACCGATTTCAACCGCTTTATTAACGAGTGAATCCGCTTGCTCAATCACTAACTCTTCTAGTTGGTTCATTTCAGCCACACGCGCATTAGACGCTTTCTCTAATACCCATGGGCTTTTCGCCATAATTGCACAAGTTGATAATACCGGCTCCATGCGAGCATAAATGCGGTAAGCAACGTGCAATGCCACTATCTTCTCTCGGCTATTGCCTTCAAATTCACCTGAGCGAGCAAACAACACTGCTTCAGTTTTTAACGAGTGAATACAAAGGGCTAAAACTACGTCTTCTTTACTGCAAAAGTGATTATAAATCGTACCCTTAGAATACGAACTAGCGGCAGTTAGCTTATCCATTGTTAAATTCCCGAAGCCTTGCTCTCTAACAAGTTCCTTCGCTAACAATATCAACTCTACCTCTCTATCAGCTATCGATTGTTGCTTTTTAGACAACCCCGATTTACAGCCAAATAGACCTTGTTTCTCATTTTTACAACCAAAGCCAAACATAATTTCTCAGTCCGTAATCCTACAACGCTCCTATTCATTATTGTAACACGAATCGGAAATTCATGTACTTAACCATTTTTATGACACTTCGTCATTTTTGACTCATCGTCATAATAGCTCAAATATCGATCATATCAAGAGGTTTTATAAATTAAATTGATTTGGTGAATGTGTTTTGAGTTGAGGTTTTCTGTTCTGAAAGGGGAAATAAGGCACTTAGAGGTCAAACGAGAAAAGAGGTAAGGAGGTAAGGAGGTAAGGAGGTAAACAGATAAGCAACCTAGGTTACCTATCTGTTAAACATGAGTCTATAAGAGCGCAGAACCATTTTCACCTTGAGCATACAGAGCCAAGCTGATGTTCTTCAAAGATTCACTTTCTTTCTGACTCACCGACAACGACGTCACTGTTCCGGTATTCAAGCGAGTTATCATGCTTCTAACCACAGCCAGCGATGATTTAACGCTTGGAATTCGGGTTTCAATAAAGCTGAACCAACTTTCGTTCATGTGATGCTTTACCTTATCCAAGACATCTTTATTGACGATGGTGAATGAATCGGCGCCATCTTTAGCGTCTCTCAAGATATCGTAAATAACGTGCTCTTTCTCTTTGGCAACCAACATACCGGAGATGTTTAGTTGCAACTCTCCTATAGTACCGTTTTTCATTTTGAGGAAGAACTTGATGTCCTTATAGCCAGATTTCTGAGCTTTTGTATTGAAGCGGTCTAGCCCAGAAAGCTTCGAACCAAAGCTATAGCGGTCTTTCAATGCGGATTGATAATGCTCAATGTCTCTAAACTCTTGCGTTCGTGAAATAAAGACTTTCGCCGCCGACATTGCTCTAACGCTCTCAAATTCAATGGTCATTCGTGCGCAATCTTTCAGGTCACCAACATCGTCGAGTGGGTTTCGGTTGGTGATTTTATCTAGCGCGCCATTAAAGCTTTTGATCCCCCCATACGCACCTGGTGGAACCGAGAGTTTCCCGTTGAATAAGGACACGACATGCTTTGAGAATTCCTTCAGTTCTTCCTGCGCTTGAATGATCTCACGATACATCATGAACAACTGTTTGCGCTTAAGCTGAGCATTGGCGAGTTGGTTTTTCGCTTTAAAGCTTGCCCCCTTCGACACTATCTTAGAGGTTCCATCTTTAGAAGAAGTCACCATGCTTTCTTTAAGCTCGTCACTGACATAAGTTTTAAAAGCATTGTCGTCCGTTAGAATAGAGTGCATTAACTCAGCGACTTTCCCTTCTTCTGTCTTTCGAAATGACTGATCTTTTAAGCTTGCTTTGAGCTCTGCGAGAGCTTGTTGATAAGCTTTATTGTTCACTAAGCGAAAGCCTTGAGACATGTGCATAGATCTATCGATATGCTTTAGTACCGCAGGTTTACGCTTCTCGATTTCTTTCTTTTTAAGTGCCCATTCACTTGAAGTAAATGATGTGCCATTTTCTGGCATCATTGAAAACTCTACACTCGTTGGCATACTGTTCCCTTTTCGTTATCCCTAGCATACTCATTGTTTGAGTAACGTCTGCCACTGTTTGTTATCGCTATTTATAAATCATACAGTTACTCTATAACAACGCCTACCACTCATATTGTAGACGTATTCCATGAGAACTCTTGAGTATCCACATAGACGTGCGAAACGAATCGGATATTTGAAATAGGAGCGGCATCTTCGTTAGAAAAATGGTCTGGCTAAAACATCGCGTGTTACTTTCGATGAATTGAATGAATCCGCTATAAATTCGAGTGGGCGTGGCTTACAATAGATCAATTAGTTGTACTACTTTTCAAGAGCATCACTTTGAGCGCAAAATTCACCTATCTCACATGGCAAGTTAATACCAGCAGCCCAGCTGAGAAGCTGGTTTTATTAATGCTAGCGGACTACGCAGATGATGACGGATTTGCCACCTTGAACCTCAACAGCGCGGCAGCTCTTACTTCTTTGTCTATCTACGGCCTTGCTGACTGTTTAAAATCACTCGTCGATAATGGATTTTTAGACAAAGTAAAAGTTGAGCATCGCGGCAAACAAGAAGTTCACGTGTTCAAAATGCTCATCGAAGCTGAACAACCGAAGCAACAGGTTAATAGCATTCCGGTGTATTCTGCACCTGCACCTGCACCTGCACCTGCACCTGCACCTGCACCAACATTTCAACCAGCACCAATGCAAGTGTCAACTGCACCAGTTAGGCCTCAGAACTACCAACAAATGAATGGCAACACAATCTCGACTCACGATCTAGATGAAGAAACCATTCCTAACTGGGCTGAACGTGCATTTAAGTTTTCTGGCTTAGCTGGAGAGCACAACTTAGTGTGGAAAAAGTTTGTCCTTTGGTACAAAGCCAAGGCTAATGAGCTTATGCCCATTTCCCGAATTGAATCTAAGTTGCAGTACTGGTTAATTAACGAGAAACAAAATGAAAGACAACAACAGAAAACCTCTCAACATTCAGGAAATGCAGGACAAGCTAAAGGAAATGGGTATAGACAAAAGCTTAGCCCATCTGAACGCTTCAGGCAGCAGCTTATCCAAAAAGGCAAAAAGCCTACCTTCTGAGAACAAACAAGAAGTACTAGTTCCAGCTCAACCTGAGCCTCAACCCGCTCAGGTACCTGTGGTAGAGCAAGATCCAGCAGAGCTAGAATTGTCCGATTGGTGTATTCATGTATTTGGTTCTTTCCTCAGTGTTTATGAAACGCAGTGGGAATACCAATACGGTAGTGAACCAAGCGGTAAGTTTATTGAATTTGCTAACACTGTCGACTCAGACGGGTTAAACCGCGTTCTTATGCACTGTCATGAGCGAATTCAATTGGGTAACAGCTGGCCACCACAAATGGGTGAGTTATGGATTTTGAAAGATGCGCTTACCGCCGAAGAGCTACTTGATAGTCGTATTCGAGTGTTGTCTCGCAGCCCATCAAACAATATCGAAAAGTGGCTCATCCAGAATAAGCTCTACGATTTAAAGCTTGTCGCTGAAAACAAACTCGATGGTTTATTTAAGAAGTATTATCTTGAAGCTAGACGCTTAGATGAGAAAGGAATGCTACAAACAGAACTTCCTCAACATTTACTTACTCAGCACTCGGTAAAGAACTTAAACGACCTAAAACGTGAAGAGTACGAAGAACAACATGGGAAAGCTTTGAACCCACGTATCCAGCAGATTTTAGACGCGAGAAAGTAACCATCGTTAGGACCTGCGCTATACAGCAAACCAAGAAAGACACAAAAAACGCCAGCATCATTGCTGGCGTTTTATCTATCTGTACTTTAGTAAATTCAGCCTCTGTTCGAGCCCAACCAAACTACAAAAGATTATAAGAAGTGAACCGTCGCGTTTAGAGTGAAGCTCGTCACGTCGACTGAGTCACCGTCGATTTCCATCCCGAACGATTGGTAACTTGCGCCAACAGACAGCATATCTAATACGAAGTATTCTGCACCCACGCCATACATGATACCAACACCCGTATCTTCGCTTAACAGCTGACCGATAGTGCCTGAGTAATCAACACTGTACGAATTTAGACCACCTTTTGCGTAAACGTGCAGTGGGCCAAAATCAATACTTGGTTTAGCTGCAAGATAGAAAGATGAAAATGAAGCGTCAGCTGTTAAGTTATTGTAAGCAATATTGATTTCGCCGAAGTTCATGTAGCCCGCTTCCAGGCCGATAAACGGTAGAATACCGGTTCCGATATGTACACCTGAAGTCGTACCATTTTCACTGTCGACGTTTGACTGACCAAGTTGTCCGCCTGCATAAATCCATGAGTCCGCCATTGCAGTTGAAGACGCACCGATAAGCGCAAGCGTCAATAATGTCTTTTTCATACTAACCTTCTTAATATTATGGACAGTTTAAGTGGACAACCATTGCCGTTAAACTGCGATTCATTTGCCACCTTGATACAGAATGCAATATTGATACCAATTCGAAATAAAAAATGTTTTAACCGCCTTTTTAACGAAAAATACGCGGAGCTCACTATCCGACTGATGACTATGAGTGAAAAGGAAGGGGAATAACGCAAGATTCGGCTAAGTGGGCTTGAATATTAAGGTCGGTAGTAAGCAGTACCGAAAAGGGAATCCTTCGCTCGTCGCACCTTTGGCTTCAACAACTATGTTTGTGCTAAACGAGAAAAGTAGAAAATCAACAAACGTAAAAGAGATCAAACGTGAGAAATACACGTACACTTTTGGTTTTTGTACCAATAAAAAACGCCAGCTCGAAAGCTGGCGTTTTAGTATATGGAGATATGATTACAACAAGTGAATTGTCGCATTTAAGGTGAATACACCTGCATCATCATCTTTCATTTTGAAGTTTTGGTAGCTAGCACCAACTGATACAGGGCCCATGATGAAGTATTCAGCACCAACACCGTACATGATATCTACGTCATCTTGAGAAAAACCGTTATCGCCTTTCAGCTCATATGAATGAAGGCCACCCTTTGCATAAACATGTAGAGGACCAAAATCAATACTAGGCTTAACTGCAAAGTATACTGAAGTCGCATCAAGGTTCGTACGAGTATTGTTTCCGTATTCTACAGAATCAAATGAACCTAGATTCCAGTAACCGGCCTCTAGGCCAATTAGTGGTAAAATTCCTGTACCTACATGTACACCGTATGCAGTTTCGCTCTCGTTACCAAGTGAGTTTTGTCCACCTGCAACACCGCCATAGAGCCATGAATCAGCCATTGCTGTTGAAGATGCACCAATAAGCGCAAGCGCTAATAATGTCTTTTTCATACTAACCTTCTCAATATTATTGACAGTTCAAGCGGCCAACCACTGACGTTAAACTGCCATTTATTTGTCATATCTATTCCGAGTGCAATATTTGTACCTAGCAGGCATCTATCGCATTTTTCACTCGTTTGTCCGAAACCGGGTACGGTGTTCCTAACTGCTGTGCGAAGAAGCTTACACGAAGCTCTTCTATCATCCAACGCACTTCTTTTACATTATCTGGCACAGCTAGACCTTTTGGAATTTTATTCAGTAATTCTTTGTAATCACTCGTTACAGACTCTACTTTGATCATATGCAGCCTATCTTTGTTCGGATCGATAGGCAGTTTTTCCATACGTCGCTCAATCGCTTTCATGTAACGAAGAATATCAGGTAGGCGCTTCCAACCACATTCCGTTGCAAACCCTTTGAAGATCAGCCCTTCAATTTGTGCTTTGATATCTGAAAGCGCAAACGCCATCGACAAATCTACACGGCCTTTTAGCTTTTTATTGATACTAAAAGCAGTCGTAAGGATGGTTTCTACTTGCTGTGCAATTTCAACCACGGCATCACCGAGCTCTGCTCGAACGTGCTCTTTTAGCGCTTCAAACTGAGAAGGCTCCCACACGATACCGCCCTTCTCTTCGATCAACTTATCGATACCACAAGCAATACAATCATCAATCAAATCTAATACTTTACCGTAAGGGTTAAAGTACAAACCTAACTTAGATTTATTCGGTAAGTTTGAGTGCAAATACTTAATCGGTGACGGTACGTTCAGAAGTATCAAACGACGTTGACCAGCTTTCATCGCTGAAATCTGCTCTTGCTCTGTTTCAAACAGCTTAATCTCAACGCTGTCTTTCGTGTCGACCAATGCTGGGAAGGCTTTTACGTCATAACCACCACGCTTTTGTTGGTAGACTTTTGGTAGTTCACCAAAGCTCCAAGTATGCAGGTTTTGCTGCTCAATATCGTCGTCTGCAACCTTTGATAACGTTTCTTGAACTTTATCTTTGAGGCTTTCTTTAAGTTCATGCAGATCTTTGTTTTCTTTCAGCTTGCGCTTACGGTGATCAACCGCTCTGAACGTCACTTTTAAGTGCTCTGGGATCTGATCGAGTTTCCAATCTTCGCGAAGCACTTCAACGCCCGTCATCCGGCGGAGCTCTTTTTCTAACGAGTCAAGCAATGGCGCTTCTAAAGGCGTCACACGCGACAAGAAAGCATCGGCATAGTTAGGCGCAGGTACAAAGTTTCTACGAAGCGTTTTAGGTAGCGACTTGATCAAGCTAACCACAAGCTCATGACGTAAACCTGGGATCTGCCAATCAAAGCCAGCTTGTTCGATCTGGTTTAAAATCGGTAGCGGAATATGAACCGTTACACCATCATTGTCATCCCCTGGCTCAAACTGATAACTCAGCTTAAGTTTCAAGCCATCTTGATGCCAAAAGTTCGGGTAATCCAAATCAGTAACATGGCTTGCATCGCCTCTGAATAGCATGGATTTCTCGAAATTAAGCAGTTCCGCGTTGTCACGGCTAGCTTTCTTCCACCATGTATCGAAGTGACGGCCTGAAACTACCTCGTCACCTACACGCTGATCATAAAAATCAAACAGCTCATCGTCATCAATCAGAATGTCGCGACGACGAGATTTATGTTCCAGCTCTTCCACTTCTTGTAGAAGCTTACGATTCTGCTTAAAGAATGCGTGTTTCGTTTCCCACTCACCTTCAACAAGTGCACTACGAACAAACAACTCACGACTCACTGTAGAATCGATAGAGCCGTAATTCACTAGTCGCTTAGGAACAATTGGAATTCCGTATAACATCACTTTTTCGTGTGCCATCACCGCAGCTTGTTTCTTAGACCAATGAGGCTCGCTGTAACTGCGTTTAATAAGGTGCTTAGCTAGTGGTTCAATCCATTCCGGCTGAATTTTGGCGATGATACGGCCCCAAAGCTTAGACGTTTCCACCAGCTCGGCCGACATAATCCATTTAGGCTGCTTCTTGAATAGCCCTGAACCTGGGAAAATATGGAAACGAGCGTTACGAGCACCTTGGTATTCATTTTTCTCTTGGTCTTTCATACCAATATGAGAAAGCAAACCAGATAGCAGCGATACGTGGATCCCTTGATACGAACCTGGTTCATCATTAAGCTTAGTGTCCATTTCGCGCATCGCTTGATGTATCTGGAAGTACACATCTTGCCATTCACGAACACGCAAATAATTTAAGTAATCTTGCTTACACTGCTTTCTAAATTGATTACTTGAAAGCGCCTTTTGCTGCTCTTTAATGTAGCCCCATAGGTTCACGAACGTCATGAAGTCAGACTCTTTATCAAAGAATCGCTTGTGCTTATCGTCTGAAGACTGTTGTTTATCTGACGGGCGTTCACGTGGATCTTGAATCGACAGTGCAGAAGCAATAACCATGACTTCGTGTAAACACGCATTGCGCGGCGCTTCAATTACCATACGAGCCAATCTTGGATCTATCGGTAATTTCGCAAGCTGGCGACCAATTGCAGTCAGCTTCTTCTTCGCGTCACCGTCTCGAGATTTTTTATTGTCAGCAGCAATGGCGCCTAACTCTTCGAGTAGCCTTACACCATCTTGAATGTTGCGCTTATCTGGCGCTTCAACAAATGGGAAAGCTTGAATGTCGCCTAGCCCTAATGCCGTCATCTGCAGGATTACAGACGCTAGGTTAGTACGCAGAATCTCAGGATCGGTAAACTCTGGGCGCGACTCAAAGTCTTCTTCAGAGTACAAACGAATACAAATACCTTCAGCGACACGTCCACAACGACCTTTACGCTGATTGGCACTCGCTTGAGAAATCGGCTCAATTGGCAAGCGTTGTACTTTGGTACGGTAGCTATAACGGCTAATACGCGCAGTACCCGGGTCGATAACGTAGCGAATTCCCGGAACCGTTAATGATGTTTCTGCAACGTTCGTTGCCAGTACGATTCGACGCCCTGTATGAGACTGGAATATGCGGTTTTGTTCACCCGCCGATAATCTTGCGTACAGTGGGACGATTTCTGTGTCGCGTAAATTACGTTTATTCAATGCGTCAGCGGTATCGCGAATTTCACGTTCACCATTCATGAAGATCAGGATGTCACCTAAGCCTTCATCGCAAAGTTCATCGACCGCTTCAAAAATACCTTCCATTTGGTCACGATCGGAGTCGCTATCATCACCGCTTAATGGGCGGTAACGAGTATCAACCGGATAAGTGCGACCCGACACTTCGATGATTGGCGCATCGTTAAAGTGTTTCGAGAAACGTTCAGGGTCAATCGTTGCCGACGTGATGACCACTTTTAGATCAGGACGCTTTGGTAGCAGCTCTTTCAGGTAACCCATGATGAAATCGATGTTTAGGCTACGTTCGTGCGCTTCATCGATAATGATGGTGTCATATTGATTCAGGAATCGATCGTGTTGAATTTCAGCCAGTAAGATACCGTCTGTCATCAATTTGATTTGTGTATTATCAGAAATCTGGTCGTTAAAACGAACCTTATAACCAACAAACTCACCAAGTTTCGTTTCCATTTCATCGGCAATACGGTTCGCAACGGAGCGCGCAGCAAGTCGTCTTGGCTGCGTATGGCCAATCAAACCAAATCGACCACGCCCTAACTCAGAACAAATCTTAGGGAGCTGAGTGGTTTTACCCGAGCCTGTTTCACCCGCCACGATAACCACTTGGTTTTCTTCAATGGCTTTCGCGATATCATCGCGCTTTTGGCTCACAGGTAAAATTTCAGGATATTCAATGGTAGGCTTGTGAGATGCACGCTCGGTAGCGGTCATCATAGATTTAGCAATGTCTAACGCGATTTCGTCGAAAACAGCATGCTTAGATTTTTCATTTTTAATCTTATTAGCGCCAGCTATGCGTTTACTTAAACGAAATCGGTCGCGCATCATGCACTCATTCAGTGCCTTACGAAGTGATGCAGCATTATTATTTGAAGCAGACGGAGAGTTCGCTGCTTTTTCAGGGGACGAAGTCAAAGCGTGTCCTATTCTTTTCTCTTACAAAAACTGGCGCAAGTGTACCACAATTGATACCTGCGCCTAAATTAGCTTCGAAATTAAAAAAGCCTGAAAGCACAACGCTTTCAGGCTTCGTTTGTTCTGTGCGGAATGAATTAAAATTCGTACTGAACGTAAATCGTGTTGTAGTTACTGCCGCCTTTAATTCGACCAAACTGCGAAGCGTTTTCGAAAATAGCCGAGCGGTGATGAAGCGAATAACCAAACCACATGTTGTCGAGGTCTTTCTTACCGATCAAATCACCCACATTGACATCAAATGAGAAGTCTAAGTAGTTAAGAAGGTGGCTTGGCGTATAGCCTTTTCTTTCCATCTCAGAGCCTTCGATGTAAGTAATCGAATCGATATAAGACATGCCTTCCGCTACACCAAATCGCCATTGCGTAGGCCAATCAAAGGTGTAATAAGCCTTAATCGCGACCACATATTCCGTACTGCTCGATTGAACATCAGAAGACCAATGGTGCGCAATACCCGGCGTTAAATAGATATCCAAAGGAAACCCAAACAGTTCATCTGTTAATGGATGACCGTAGAAGAATGAAGTCAATTGGTTATTGTACTCATCCTTCTCGCTGTTAAATTTCATAATATCGCCGATGTTCGACGGCGTCGCCCAACCATGTGCAATACGTAGGTAAGGCTTGTTACTTAAATCCGATTTTGGCGCTTTAGACTTGTCTTGGAAAAAGCCAAATCCGACATAGAATTCACCTTGGTAACGGTCTTCAACCGCATCAGTGTTATACGCGTTGTCATCTAATCGTGTTACGCTCGTCGAGCCAAGGAGATACAGGTTCGATATCACATGATAACGAGCCTCTACACCAACATTGACATCAATTGCCCCACCAACTTTTTCGCCTGACAATTCAGAAAACGCGTAGTAATGGCTATTAAAGTCAGCGTCTTTATATCTAAAAGTCGCACTTGGGGATATTTCCCAGTCACCAAATTCATAATGACCACTGGCTCTTAAGTTACCGTGAAAACGAAAGTCAGGGTCGGACATGATTTCGGTTTCAATTGCCCAATTCTCATCGAACTTATATCTAAGTTGGCCACCGAAATCTGCAGTGTCACCTTCAATCGCATTCTGTGAAGACGCTGGGATATCGATAAAACGCATACGGGTTAGCGCGTTGATTTCCCAATCACTGTCTTCTGGTTGATATAAAAATACCCCACCTTCCGTACCATTCAAAAACACATAGTCGTTTTCAAAAAACATCATAGGAACAAAGGAGCTGACCGTTTGGTCGCCACCAGAAGTATCAAAAGGAATACTTGCAGTACGATACATTGCCGCAATCCCCCAATCCTGCTCTTCAGCCTGAATGGAATTACTCGATAATAATAGTGCACTGGCTAACAACAAAGATGATGAATATTTGCGCTTCATTCTGTTTTCAATACTCTTACTGATAGATTTTATGTTACTGAATAGACAATTATTGCTCAATTGAGCGATCAAGCCTTAGGTTAAGTGGCTTTTGGCCGTTACAATAAAGGATATTGTCGGATAAATGAAATAATTGTGAAAGTCTCAGAATTACAAAAGCTTTTAAATAGTTTACCTGAAAACTCAGACCCAGAAGTCGTGATGGGCGAAGAGTGGCTACCTGAAAGGTTAGTCGATACACAGTTAAATGGTGAATTACTTTTCTTAGAGTTTGATAACGCCCCTGAAGAAGATCAAGGCGATGAAGAAGGGCGTGGTTTTGTTGAGCATGAAGTCTCGATGATACGCCATCGATTCGAGCAAATTCTAGATGAACACACAGATACGAAAACCAAAGCCGACGCTATGCTTGCCCTATTTTTAATGGGACATGAACTTTCTAGCTCAGAAGTCATCGAAATTTTAGAAGACCCCAATTCAGATAACGATTAATCAGGTATAACTTTGTCGTCTCATATCACAATGGAATCATCTCTGCCTTTTCTGTTAGCAGGCCCGATATTACGTAAAACTACAGCCAGTGAAGTCAACCTATGGCTAACCACCAGCGCGCCTTTTCAAGGTACGCTTTCGCTTTACTCAGGCAAACATGACTCTCCCATCTATGAATCAAGCCAAACCGACATACAATCCATTCAGGTCGGAAAGCACGCTTGGGTTACGCTCATCAACGCAAAAGGCGAATTCCCAACCGATGTTGAGCTGGAATACCAAATAACGAGCGGCACAGAGTGTTTGGCTGATTGGGCTCCTCATATTCTTTATGGTGATAATAACCGAGTTAGCTTCCGCATCTCGACTAAAGCCGACTACATTCTGCATGGCTCATGCCGCAACCCACACCACTCTAGTAAAGACAGCTTAGTGGCTGCAGATACCAAAGTGGCTAGTCAGCGAGTAGAAGATCGCCCTGACATGCTAATGATGAGCGGCGACCAAATTTATGCTGATCATGTGGCAGGGCCAACACTGGATGCGATTGGGCAAGTGATCGACCTACTTGGGCTTGCAAAAGAATCGCTGCCAAACGACAGCTTAGATAACACGTTAATCAGCAGTGATGACCTATTCGCTCATCCTAACAATTTCTATCATCGTGATGATATTTTGCCGCATTACAGCAAAACCGACTCGCTGATAGATAAGATCTTACCTAATCGTAGGATCCCTATTTTCAGCTCAACGGAGTGTGATAACCATTTAATCACCCTATCTGAGTTTATCGCGATGTATTTGTTAGTCTGGTCGCCGACATTATGGGCGTTGATTAACCCAGAGCGACTGAGAGACAACAACTTCACGCATGCTGGGAATGTATTATCTCCGGCAAAACAGCAAAAATGGCGTGAAGAAAAAGCCAATATTGACGAATTCGTCCAGGGCTTGCCGCAAGTTCAGCGTCTTTTGGCTCATCTTCCGACGTACATGATCTTTGACGATCACGATGTCACCGACGATTGGAACCTAACCGTCGGCTGGGAACTCGCCGCTAACCAAAACGAATTTGCAACCCAAGTGATTGGCAATGGGCTTTACGCCTATTGGTTATGCCAAGGCTGGGGCAATGAACCTAAGAATTTCTCTAAAGAATTTATTAGTGACGCGCAAGCCATATACGTTAACCCAACTGACAAGCCTCAGGGCTCTACTGAGATTAATCGCGATAAACAGGTTCAATTTCTCCAACACCTGAATAGCTTTGAGAAGTGGCATTTTACTATTCACTCTTCGCCAAAAGTTGTGGTACTCGATACCCGAACTCGACGCTGGCGTTCAGAGTCGCGCATGAATAAGCCATCCGGGTTAATGGATTGGGAAGCGCTCATTGAGTTCCAGCATGAACTCATGCATCAAGATAAAGTGATCATTGTGTCTGCGGCCCCGATGTTTGGTGTTAAGTTCATCGAAACCTTACAAAAGACAATGACTACTCTTGGCCAGCCCTTGGTTATCGACGCAGAAAACTGGATGGCGCACCCCGGTAGTGCCAACACTCTGATCAGTATTTTTACGCATACAAAAACACCAACAAACTTTGTCATTTTATCAGGCGATGTTCACTATTCTTTTGCTTATGACATTAAACTTCGTTACCGAAAGAACAGCCCAAACATCTACCAAATTACTTGTAGCGGCATTAAAAATCAGTTCCCTGATTCTTTACTGAAGTTCTGCGATATTTCTGACAGATTGCTTTATAGCCCCCACTCGCCATTGAATTTATTTACTAAGCGAAAACGCCTTAAAGTGGAAAAACGAAGCCCTGACAATCAGAACTACTATCGATTGGTCAATCAGAGCGCCATTGGTGAATTAAGATTGGATAGCGAAGGCAAACCAACCGAGATATCAATACTGACGGGTGAGAGCAAACAAGTGAACTTTATTGAACATAAATAAAGCTACGTGCCCTCATCAACTTGAGGGCGCACTAATAGCAGTATTGCAATGTAAAGTTTCCGTAAAGTGACTTGTCATATAGCCCACACACCCTAATAGTTAAAGTATGTCTATCTTTTGGAGCGCTACATGTTTAATTCAATAACTTCACTTTTCAAACAACTGATTGATGGCAACGATCTGGGGCAATCTCCAACCATATCGCCAAACCTAGCCATCGCATGCTTACTTTGCGAAGTCGCTGGTGCGGATAACCAAATCAACCAGCAAGAAAAGGAAGCCAAGCAACATCTAGTGGAGCGTCTACTTAATTTAGATAATGAAGCCGCGGTTCAACTACTAGAGCAAGCCGAGCAACAAGTACAACAGTCAGCTTCTTTGTATGATTTCACGTCGCAACTGCGTGAGCTTTCACACGAAGTACGCATTCAGTTAGTTGAAGGAATGTGGGAAGTGGCTCATGCGGATGGTGAGATTGACCCACTTGAAGATTCAGTAATTCGTAAAGCGGCTGAGCTTCTTTATGTCAATCACAGTGAGTTTATTCGGAGTAAGCTCAATGTGATTGGCGACAAGTAGACCACTCTAGCCCAACAAACGGACATATAAATATATAACCGCTAGCTCAACGCCCTTCCATACAGGATCCCTTTAAGCTCAATGGGGTTACCCTGTTTCGTGATGTACAAGCCTCGCTGATCTGAAATCATGACGCTGTGCTTGTCATCCACTTGTTGGATAAATAAGTTTTTCACATTAAACGATTGTGGGCTTTTCGCATGCTCCTGCTCAAGTTGGTAAAGATAGTAGTAACTGCCCCAACGCAAAAACACGCCGAATAAGTGCTTCGTTTCGACAATCGAACCATTCAAGTCATAGGCGATATATTGCATTTTCACCCGACCTTTTTTAAGCCGTAACATGACGCGTTCTGAACCGAGTTGGTCGTACGACACGCCAAACTGATAAGTCTTCTTCGTCATTATGCTCGAGGCAAGCCCAGTACTTACTATGGTGAATAACGTCAACATAATCGGAAACCAGAATTTGTGTTTCACCTTTCTACCCCTTAACGCAAGAGACTGAATCAAATTGACTCGTGACTTCCTGCCACTGCCCTTGTTCCAAAATGACCGTTTGAACGTTGGAACAATCGAGGCCAATTCTATGTAAGTAAATCGCCTGAGTGCCTGTACTGGTTGTTACATCGAGCTGACGCTTAAAGGCGCTATTCAGCTCAACACCATCATGATAAACGTCCACCCCGTTATACCTTGTGTAGTCCATGAAAAACGCCAAATGAGCAAACACACTGATAATGAGCAGACTCACGGACACCCCGGCACTAAACCACAAAATATCAGGATTGATTTGAATAAAAGACGACTTTTGAACGTCACTAGTCAGCTCATTAGCGTTAGCTTCCTGTGATGCAGTTTTGCTGTCCCTCTTTCTCAATGGAGCCAAGCAATGAGTAACGGTAGGCAAAACCTCCTTTGCCCGAATGCAGTAGCCCTGTTTTTGAATCGTAAGAATCTCGCACTCAGAAGTCAGTTGTTCAAGAGCAGTACGAATATTCTTTACTGCAACATTCAATGAGCTACCAGTCACTACCTTGCCCGGCCAGCAATGCTCTAGCAAGTAGGCTCGTTCAACGGTTTGAGGAAAGTGATTAATTAAGTGCTGAATAATTAGGCACTCTGATAGAGAAAGCGAGACTTCTTCCTGAGTTTTAGCATTTCTAACAAGGCAATTATCAGTGTTAACGCACAAGCCAGTAATTTGAATTTTATATTTATTATCGTTATTCATAAGGCAAGTTAATAATGAAATCATACTTGCCTTAGAATAACATATAAATCAAATTTAGATTATTATTACAACGTAAGTTTAAACCCTAGCTCACTAATATTAACATCTGCCAACTCTAATTTAACGGCATTCAATTCATTCGCGATATCCAGGGCATGCTGCTCGTCTTTCGCTAGTACGGCAATCGAATATATTGGGCGAATCATAGAAAGTTCTGTATCCTCACCTGTTATATCTTTATTTATCAAATACGCAGAAGTAATAATCCCTTTCGCACTCCAATCCACTACTTTTTGGAGGTCTTGGTTAATAACTTGATCGACAAATATTCTTTGTTCTGGTTCTTTCCAAACCAACTCAATAGCATAGTTATTAAATACAACATCAATATCAAGCCACTTATTACCAATTTCTCTTACTTCTGTTATTTCTGCTAATTCTTTAAACTGAAATGGAAGATTCCCTATAGTTTCTCGGACTTGTTGTTCACTGTCGGCTTCCATTACAAATTTAATAATAGGAAATGACTGTTCGCCAATATGACTTTCCATCACAAACATATCGTGGATTAAGCCGGAATCAATTAAATTCGCAAAGGCTTTCTTCTGGTAAGGCATGACTTCAAATACTGCTTGAGCATCTTGCGTCTTCCATGCCACTGACACACCGTATGCAGCAGCGTAAGTATTCATTGAAATAGAAAAACTAAAAAAAGCTAAAATTAATAGTCGTAAGTGTTTCATTATTCGTATCTCTCCCTAGTCTCGGATCACTTCGTATAAATTTGGATCGGCGGAAACACCTTCTAACGCTAACTTTGGTAGCACCGCCTGCATATTCGCTATAGCCTCTTTAAACTGCTTAGACGTTTGCCAAACAGCCACATTTACAAAGCGGTACGTGGCATCGGTACTAAGTGAACGGTGCAACTTCGTCGAAACATAACCGGGCTGCTGCTCTAGGATGTCTCGAGCTTCCTCCCAATAAGCAAGCGTTTCAGCCTCTTTCTCTCCTGCGACCGAAAACGTATTGATGAGTATTACCGGCTGAGCACAAGCCCATGCACTAACGCTCAATAACGTTGTAGATAGAACAAGTTTCAGTATTGTCTTCATATTACCCTCCTTAATTTAGGTAATCGAAATTTATCACGTTGAAACAAGCTCACAATAATCACGCCCTAGTTTTAATATTAATTAAAAACACAGAGTTTAATTAATATTAAAAACTTACCAACAATAAATACCTATTTACTAGTTTAGGTAGACTGAAAACACTCAAACAACTGGAAAAACCTCATGCTCAAAGAAAAATCAGAAAACCAGCCGTATAGCTTGAACACTAAAACGATTGATATTTTACATTGGGGGTTACTATGCGTAATAATACTTACGATTATTCTAGGAGGCGTATCTAATCGAATACTCTCATTCACGGAAAAGTCTCCAACAATACTCATACATCAAGCATTGGGAATAACTGCTTTAATTTTTAGCATTACTCTATTCATTCGAACGTTCTCAAAAAACAGTACAAATCCTGATAGAAGCTTATTAGCTTCTTTAACTCAAAGGGCTCAAGCTTTCTCCTTAATATTAATTGCTCTATCAGGGTTAAGCATTGCTTTAATAGACACACCACTTTTTGAATTATACGCTTGGCTAGTACCAGAATATGACTCTCCAAGAGAGCTATTTTCAACTCTATTTTTCGTTCATAGCTCCTTAATAAAAGCTTTTCTCATCCTACTATTGCTACATATTCTAGGGGCAGTAAAACATCACTTTTTTGATAAAGGAGATAAACTCAATAAGATGCTAGGAAGATAATTCGCTTATTACCTGCTAACGATTTTCTTTAAAGCGAATCACCACTTACCGACTTACAACGTTTAGGCATAAAAAAACCATCTATCTCGTATGAGGTAGATGGTCTTCTTGAACATAGAAACTGGTTTCTTGAAAGCCTTAGCTATTAACGCGATTAGAGCATAGTTAATGCCAGCTTAGCTAAGTTATAGGCGTCGACATAACCTGAGTGCTGCCTACCTTCCCATTCAATATCTTTGGCTTCTTGTGCCGCTTTATGACCAATACGCTTATCTTTGAGCCTATTTTGGATTCGATACAAGGTCGCCAAATTGATGAACTCTGAAAACGGAGCCTCGACCCCTTTCTCTTCACACTCTTTGTGTAAGATAAGGTCATCACGCCCCCACGCCGCATAAATCTTATTTGGCCCACCAAAATTTTTAATCATCGACTGGATAACCGATGCTAATGGGCGCCCTTGCTTCTCAATTTTTCGCGGCGTAATGCCTGTCAATTCTGCACAAAACAGAGAAACTTCGTCGCGTTCTGGCTTTACGTAATATTGTGCGCGCTTGACGATTTCACCTTTCACTAAATCGATTTCAGCCAAACCGACTTCAATGATCTCGCCAGTTGTTCCCACACCATTTTCATTCCAACAGCACATTTCTAAATCGAAACACACCACTCGATTGTGATTCATACGTTGCCTTAGCCACTCTAATAATATCTTTGGGGAAATTGTACCTGAGCCAACGCTAGATCTCGACTCTTGAACGTTTAAGTGCTCAATTAGGCTCCAATTGAAACACGATTTCGGCCATTCATTTTGCTTTGATATAGCAAACCATCGACCTTTTTCAACAATGATTCACTGCTTTCGCCTCGGTAAACTGAACCACCCAAACTTAATGAGCAATACAAAAACTGGTCTTCATATTGTAAGGGACTTCTTGCTACTAACCGCCCAATGGTATTGAGGTATTCATCAAGTTGTTTTTCCTGTGAGATGGTCGTCAAGATACAAAATTCATCTCCACCCAACCGAAACAGCTTGTCGCCAGTTCGTAGCTGCCCTAACACAAGTTGACTCACGTGTTTTAACATATCGTCTCCCACTGGGTGGCCATATTGGTCATTGATTGCCTTAAATTTGTCTATGTCGAAACCAACCAAACTAAAACTCATTTTGCCTTTAACCCATTGCGGTAACTGAATATTGAAAGCGCGTCGGTTATAGAGCTCGGTTAAGCTATCGTGCTCTACTAAAAACCTCAGCTCTTCAGTACGCTCATCGAGCATTTGGGCTAGTCGCTCTTTCTCTCGTGTTTGCAGGTTTACGATATATGACAACATAAGAGAAATGGTCAAGCCACCAAGCGCCACCCTTAGCAAAACAAACTTGTTGCTCATCGTTAACGGCTTAATAACTTTAAAATCGACATGCCAGCTGCGATTAGGTAATTCAATCGTACGGGTGATCTTCATGCCTTCAGCGTCATCAAACCCTTCACTTTGAAAAAAGACCGGATCGTCTTCAGCATCGAAACCTAAGTCTGTCACACGAACCAGTAATGCTTGCTCGCCCGCCGTTTTAGCAATCAAATTTTCGAAATAGTAAGTCGTTCTCACCACCCCAATCACAACGCCGAGTAAATGTTCATTAGCAGCATCGAACACCGGGTGATACACCAACATGCCTGACTTTTCAGTGTCTTTATCATGCCCGTCTTGTAACAATCTTACTTTATCCGATAGGTTCGCTTCTCGCGTTTCTAGAATATTCTCAATAACTAAATCAAACCGTTCGCGGGAAGAATAAAAGCCCAACAGGCCAAGGTTATCAGGAGTTTTAGGGTAAATATCAGAGGCAATGAACGCCGCTTTATCGCCTAATATATACCCTTTCGTCACCGGTCCGTCCTTAGGTACGGTATACAATTCGAAATCAGGGAATCGACGCTGTAACTCAGCGGTATGCGACTCTATATTTTCACTTTCTACTTTCTCCATCCACTGCAAACCCACTAGGCTATTCGACCCCGCTATTGTGTGCTCTGCAAACAGATCAAATTGCTTCCAGTCTTCTTTCTTACTCGCGTGGAAAAAGTTCGCACCAGAACCAATATAGGCAATGTCATTTTCTATAAACACACGTAGGCTTTCTACCTGGCGCTCGGCCAGATTAGCGATATTGTTGTACGTGGATGTACGCTGAGTTTGGTAAGTGATAACAATACAAACAAGCGTCACAATCAGCGAAATGACGAACGTAGAAAGAGAGTAAGTTAGCCGATTAAATTGAGTCACGGAGTGTGCGGTAGTAGGCATTAGAGAGCACAAATTCAGTTAGAGATGACAAGAAAATGATAACTGAACAAAATACCATTCTCTATTAAAGATTGCGCTCGTCATTCGTAATCTTCGATTGAAATAACATCTCAATAACTTGAATCAATAAACTTGACGTATTTTAGCTGTTTTTTTCACCTAACAAACCAATTCAAGCCCTGAATCGTTCCATTTAATTAAGCTGTTATCCCTTGAATATGCTAGTATCCCCCCAATATTTTAAGCTTAATCGGACACCTTTTGTTGGTGTCGTGCGTTCCATAATAAATATCGAATGCACCGTTAAATCAATCTAAAGAGAAATCACCATGAACTTTGATTTAAACCTAATCCCACAAACGTTTGACATGCTGCACGCAGGTTTATCTGCATCAAGCGTTTTATTACTACTTATTGCCGTATCGCGTAAATCAAAAGTAGTCGAGAAAGTTGTTGAAAAACCGGTTGAAAAAATCGTTGAAGTAGAAAAACCTGTAGAGAAAATCGTTGAAGTAGAAAAAGTTGTTGAAGTAGAAAAAGTCATCGAGAAAGTTGTTGAAGTAGAATCTAAACTTGCTACTGCATCTACTGATTCTGCAATGCAACTTCTGTCTATCATGCAACAAGAAGCGCGTTTAATTGACTTCCTACAGGAAGACCTAACTTCTTTCTCTGACGAAGAAGTTGGCGCTGCTGCTCGTGTAATCCACACTGGTGGTCAGAAAGTATTGAACGATTATGTAAGCCTTTCTCACATTCGCACTGAAGACGAGGAAACTCGTATCACTATCGCAGAAGGCTTTAACCCACAAGAAGTTCGCCTAACAGGTAACGTTACAGGTAACGCACCATTCAATGGCACATTAGTTCACAAAGGCTGGAAAGCAACAGAAATGAACTTACCTAAACTTGCGGAAAACTACGACGCTTCGGTTATCGCTCCAGCAGAGGTAGAACTGTAATGGATCAACATGCTACAGAAGCGATGCAAACACCTAAGTTCAGCGTAGGTATCGATTTAGGTACTACGCACTGCGTTCTATCTTACATCGATACCACGAATGAAGATGCGCGCGTTGAAGTCATGCCTATCCCTCAGCTAACAGCGCCGGGTACGGTAGAAACACGCAGCCAATTAGGCTCTTTCTTGTACCAGCCTCATGAACACGAAATGAACCCAGCTTCACGTGTTCTTCCGTGGTCATCAGAACCGACAGCTTTAGTGGGTGCTATCGCTCGTAATCTTGGTGCTAAAACACCAATTCGTTTAGTTGCTAGTGCTAAGTCTTGGCTATGTCACGGTGGCGTAAATCGTCGCGACGCATTCCTACCTGCAGGCAGCCCTGAAGAAGTAGAAAAAGTTTCTCCACTAAAAGTGACGGAGCTTTACTTAGAACATTTAAAAGAAGCGTGGAATCACACTCACCCAGAACACAAGCTGGCTGACCAAGACGTAACGATCACCGTTCCTGCTTCGTTTGATCCAGCAGCTCGTGACCTAACCGCAGAAGCCGCTCGTAACGTAGGTTTCACTCATCTAACGCTTTTAGAAGAGCCCCAAGCGGCTCTATACAGCTGGATCGATAACAGCAACGACAAATGGCGTGATGAAGTAGATGTTGGCGACATCGTGCTGGTTGTGGATATCGGTGGTGGTACTACCGACCTATCTTTAGTTGAAGTGACTCAAGATGACGGCAACCTTAGCCTGAACCGTATCGCGGTAGGTGAACACATCCTACTTGGCGGCGACAACATGGACTTGGCACTGGCGTATCGCTTGAAGATGAAGCTGGCGCAAGACGGCAAAGAACTAGCACCTTGGCAAGTTCAAGCGATGACTCATGCATGTCGTGACGCAAAAGAAGCGTTACTGAACGATGCTGAACTTCAAGCTGTGCCAATCGTGGTTCCTAGCCGTGGTTCTAAACTACTAGGCGCAACATTAAAAACAGAGCTAACTCAGCAAGAAGTACAACAAACATTGGTTGATGGCTTCTTCCCTAAAGTTGCTGTGACTGATCACCCGGTACAAAAAACGCGTGGTGCACTGACTCAAATGGGTCTGCCATACGCGCAAGACGCGGGCATCACTCGTCACATTGCCGCATTCCTTTCTAAGCAAGCAAACGCACTTTCTGGAAATGGTGAAACGGCTCAACAAGATTTCAATCCGTTTGCAAACATGCCGGGTATGCCTGGTGCTGAAGCGCCTGCTGCTGACTTCATCAAACCAACAGCAATCCTGTTCAACGGTGGTGTTCTAAAATCTAACCTACTTGCTGATCGTCTTTCAGACACAATCAACGAGTGGTTAATCAACGCTGACGCTGAATTTGCAAAACAGCTTTCAGGCTTAGATCTAGACCTTGCGGTTGCAAGCGGTGCTTCTTACTACGGCGCGGTACGTCGTGGTCAAGGCGTTCGTATCCGCGGTGGTATCGCATCTTCTTACTATGTAGGAATTGAAAGCGCGATGCCTGCAATCCCAGGTATGGCTCCTCCAATGGAAGCACTGTGTGTTGCACCGTTTGGTATGGAAGAAGGCTCAAGCGTTCAAGTGCCTAGCCAAGAATTTGGTCTAGTAATTGGTCAACCAGTTCACTTCCAGTTCTTTGGTTCAACAACTCGTCGTGAAGACGAAGCCGGTACTCACCTTGATCACTGGGCACCAGAAGAGCTCGAAGAATTGCCTGAGATCCAAGTGACGCTGCCTGTTTCTGAAGGCCGTCGTGAAGGAGAAGTGGTTCCTGTAACACTGGCTTCACGTGTCACTGAACTAGGCACGCTTTACCTAGAAGCAATTGCTACTGACAATGGTCAGAAATGGCACGTTGAGTTCGACGTTCGTGAAGATGCAGCTTCTGCAGACGATTCTGAGTTAAGTCAGTAATCGAAATATATTCAACGGCACCTACTTTGGTGCCGTTTTTAATTCTATAGTTTGCAAGCGTAAGCTAAATACCGTTATTTATTTCTAAGATATTTTGCTGCGTTTGTCCGACACAACATAATAGCGTGAGGTTCAGTAATGGCATCTCCTCGTTTTCTCGTTGGTATTGATTTAGGAACGACGAACACCGTTGTTGCATTCTGTGAAATATCCGACGACCTACAACAGTCTCCCGTATCCTTATTTGATATCGACCAACTTATCGGCCCCGGCGAAGTGGTTCGCAAACCTCTGTTGCCTTCGTTTCGCTATCACCCAGCAGAAGGCCAGATTTCTACTTCCGATTTAGTACTCCCTTGGGAATCAGTACCCGTCGCTGGTGACATCAATAATGTCATTGTCGGTGAATGGGCTCGCGAATTAGGAGCAAAGGTTGAAGGCCGACAAGTATCCAGTGCTAAAAGCTGGCTATCGCACCAAGCGGTTGATAGAAATTCAGACATCTTGCCATGGGCTGGAGCCAACGATGTAGACAAAGTCTCGCCAGTTGTAGCGAGTGCTAGTTACCTAAATCACATTCGCCAAGCATGGAATTATCGTAACCCTAGCAATAAGCTCGAAGATCAAGATGTGGTCGTGACAGTACCGGCTTCTTTTGATGAAACAGCACGTAAGCTAACCCTTGAAGCCGCAGCCTTGGCGGGCCTTTCTAAAATCGTACTCTTAGAAGAACCACAAGCCGTATGCTACGACTGGTACGCGAGGCACCAACAAACAGCCTCTGACGAACTACAACAATTACCACTGATTTTAGTGTGTGATGTAGGTGGTGGTACAACTGACTTAAGCTTAATTGAGGCTAAATTCACCGACGACGAGCTTGGCCTTGACCGTATTGGCGTAGGCGAACACTTAATGCTTGGCGGTGACAACCTAGACCTAGCGCTGGCCCACCTTGCAGAGCAACGCTTTAACCAAAGCAAAAAGTTAAACGCAGCAAGCTTGACCAAACTTATTCAGCAAACGCGTAAAGCAAAAGAAAACCTGCTCTCATCAGACGCACCTGAAGAAGTAAAAATCACCATGCTCGGCAGCGGCTCTAAGCTACTTGGCGGAACCAAAAGCATTGGGCTAACCAAGGCTGAAGTTCATCAAATAGCTCTTGATGGCTTTTTCCCACTTTCAGAGTTTGATCAAACCCCTGATAAAAGACGCAGCGCCGTGGTTGAATTTGGCTTGCCCTATGTCGCCGATCCCGCAGTAAGTAAACATATTGCTGAGTTCTTGACCCAACATCAGCAAGTTTCACACGCCGCACTGCAGTCAATAAACCACGATGAAACTGCGCCTGCGATTCCCGTTGGTTTATTGCTAAACGGTGGTGTGTTTAACAGTGACCTAGTGACTGAACGAATCACCAACTTGCTCGGTAGTTGGCGAGGTGCACCTGTTACCGTTCTCGATAACCCTCATCCAGATTGGTCTGTCGCACTAGGAGCTGTCGCATTCGGTAAAGCTCGACGTGGGGCTCAGCTTAAAATTGGTGGTGGTGCTGCTCGTTCTTACTTCTTACATTTACAAGAAAAGAACAAGATGGGTAAAGCACTGTGTCTGCTTGCCAAAGGTACCGAAGAAGGCCAAGAAATCCGTTTGAACAGCCGTCGTTTCTCACTGACATTAGGCGAGCCAGTTCGTTTTAACTTGCTGACGTCAACCCACGATCAAATTGCCCACGATACTGCGATTCAAAATGGTGTGATGGTCAATGTTGATGCAGACCTGTTCTCCCCTCTTCCACCTTACATCTCGACGCTGGAAGGCTCAGGTACGGCAGAACTTCAAGCTAACCAAAAAGAGCGTGTCGAGGTGCTACTCGCTTGCCAGTTAACCGAAGTCGGTACACTGAAAATGGAATGCGTGAGTACTGAAGATGACTCGAAACGTTGGTTGCTTGAATTTGAAGTCAGAAACAAGCAAGGCGAAGAGTCTGATAACTCTACACTTCACCCACGCTTAGATGAGTGTAAAGAGTTGATTTCTCGCCTCTACAGTGGCAACAAAAAGAGTGCAGAATCGAAAGAGATCAAAACACTATCGAAAGATCTTGAAAAACGACTAGGCAAACGCGATGAATGGGATTTCACAACTCTTCGCCACCTATTTGATTCTTTTTCACTTGGCCGTAAACGCCGCCGTCGTTCGGAGCAACATGAGAAAAACTGGCTTCGACTCGCGGGCTTTGCCATGCGCCCTGGGTTTGGCGATCCCACTGATTCTTGGAGAATGGAGCAAGTTTGGGGCTTATACCAGCAAGGTATTCAATTTCAGAACCATCAAGGTTGGACAGATTGGTGGGTATTCTGGCGGCGCGTTGCGGGTGGTTTAAGCCAAGAACAACAAGAAAACATTCTGGCTGATATTGCTAAGTACTTACACCCTGGTGCAGCTAAAAACCCGAAATCAGCAAAAGAAGCGCAAGACAAAGGCTACGAAGCAATGGTGCGTTTGTCGGCATCTTTAGAGCACTTAGAAGTTGAAGATAAAGCGCTGCTATCAACTTGGTTCTTGAATAAAGCACTTAACCATTCTCAGTTTGCTCAAGCACACTGGTGGGCTTTTGGCCGTTTAGCTTCACGTACTCCTCTGTATGGTAGCCAACACACAGTGATCCCACGCGAACAGGCAGAGCAATGGCTACCTAAGCTTCTAGAGCAAAACTGGCAGAAAGAACAGATGATAGCGTTTGCTGCGGTAATGATTTGCAGAAAGACAGGCGACCGATTATTTGATATTTCTGATGATTATCGCGAACAAGTCCTTACAAAACTTAAGCAAAGTAAAGTACCTGAAGCATGGATTTCTCTAGTAGCAGAAGTGAAAGAGCTTTCTGAAAGTGAGTCCAAACGTATCTTTGGTGACGCTTTACCAAGCGGATTGAGCCTAATTAACCACTAGTCGCTTATTGATTTAAAGTAGTAATAAAAATGGCCCTACACTTAAGTGCTGGGCCATTTTATTTTCAGCTCTGACTCTTTAAGTATTTAGCTCGTCATCAGCCTGTACTTTCTTTATTTGCCGCTCGGCTAAATTCGTTGACATCACCATGGCACAGATAGGTGTGTTCAACGCTTCGTTTAGCCTCGTACATGGCTTCATCTGCCATTCGGAACATGCAGCTTATATCAGTCGTATGCAGTGGATAATAGCTAATACCGATACTCACGCCTACGCTCAACGCTTCCCCGTTAACCATCATCGGCTGATCGAACGCATGAACAAGCTGACGAGCTTTCGCTTCCACGCCATCATAGTTATCAAGCAAATCCAAACAAACCACAAATTCGTCGCCACCGATACGCCCAACAAAATCCGATGCTCGGATATTCGCTTTAAGCCGTGTCGCTATTTGACGTAACACTTCATCTCCAGCGTCATGCCCTTTTTCGTCATTAATTTGTTTGAACTTATCTAAATCCAAAAACAACAACGCAACTTTTAATCCGGTTCGTTTCGCCTTAATCGTCGCGCCTTCAAGCAAGTTTTTACATGCTCTTCGGTTATACAACCCCGTAAGCGGGTCACGCTCAGAAAGAAAGGTTAGCTGCTCTTTTTGTAGCTCAAGCTTAGAGGTTTGACGCTGTACTTCTTGCTCTAACTCATCTTTCGTCACGGTTGTTTGTTGAAGCGATTCTTTCATTTGATTAAAAAATTCAGCGATAGCGATAAACTCGCTGTCGAGCTTCTTGTTTTTAATTCGACTTTTCAGATCGCCGTCAGCAAGCTCCAATATCCCTCTTTTAATTACTTTCACTCCGGTTTTAAAGCGTTTAAGAATCATCAATGAAATCGCACAAACTAATACTGAGAACAGCAAGATCTGAAATATACTCGTAAACAACGTCATGCTTTGCTCTTCTGCGCTGTCTTCAATTAGCATCTTTTGTAAGTAGAAAAGTTCTTCCACCATGCCTTGTACGGTCATGTTATATCTGGAATGAAGCAACAATTTAGCTTGCTTGACGCCTATGTCCTGAAGTAATGAAGTATGGTTGCCTTTCTGATATTGCTCGTTAATTTGACGCTCCTGAACAATCAAGGTAGCAAGCCCCTCATTCATGGACTTAATATTTTCGATTTGCCCTTCTAAGTACATACTTTCATCTAAGGTACTCGCCAAGCTTAGTTGCGCCGCCTGAACCTCGTTTAGGCTTTCTCCATCCTCGAATTCCAAATAGATCCATAGCTGACTTCGCAGCGTCTCAACGCTTTTCTGAATATTGATGACTTCCGTAATCGCGTTTTGAGCATCTTGATGTTTTTCTAGCATTTGCCACCACGACACCATGATGATAACTACCAGCAATAAAGAGGATACGAACAAGCTATTTAGCTTTCTGTAGATTGACCCAGTCATTTAAGCAGTGCCTCTACGTTAAGTGCGTGTTCCAATGATTGAGGGAATAGTATTTGTCGGTATTCGGGCTGAACTCCTTTCACTAACCCCGCACTCATTGCCCAGCGAGCTTGCATCTGTAAATTAGAAAGTAATGAATTGCTAAGAGATAAACGAAATACATAATCCTTCCAAGACCACTCCAACTGCTCTAAGGGGATATCTAAACGACTGGCGATGGTTATCCGTGCCTCATCTGGGTTATCGTGTATCCAATCTATTGCTTCGCCCACAGCCCTCAGAATACGAGCCGACTCCTCTGTCGTCTTATTCAAGTCCTCATTCATCGCAAGTAAGTTAAACGATAGGTTGTAAACTCCCTGCATCCCCAAATTTATCGCCTCTGAATTCGCTCGTGTTTCGAGTAAATAGCCATATGGCTCCCAAACGGATATCGCATCGACAGCATTTGATATGAGGGATTGTTCGAGCTCCTGCGGCTGCAAATAGATTTTATTCAAAGGCATCTGAGTTAAGTTATGCGCAATCAATAGCGAATCTAAATAGTATTCACTGGCGCTCGCCTTGATCACGCCTACGCTTTTACCACTCAGCGCCGAAATATGCTCAATGTTGTATTCATTCAACGTTAGCAGCTTTAAGTCATTACCCGACTCGACAAAACTGGCAATCAATTTAAAGTCATTACGATTGAAACTTTGAAATACCACCACAGATTCTGAAGCCGTCGCCAAGTCAACGTCACCATCAAACAACATTTTGGCGCATGCCACTCCGCCATAGCAGGGGACAATTTCGACGGACACACCGTGCTCAACAAAAAACTGTTGCTGGTCTGCGATAATAAAAGGGGATGAAAGCGGAGTTTGAGAAACGGCAATGCGAATGGGAGAGTCATTAATCGCAGGAGTAATATTCACACGTTGAGCTTGCATTAACACAATCAACAGCGCTACTGCTATCGCTATGATAATTATTAATTTTCTGCTCACTAAGTTCATATCTGCCTCAGCAATTAATGAATCTAGTTTAATATTAGTATTAAATTGATAGTTTTGTAATTTAAAGACTTCTATAAAGAGGTTAACGCTACCTTCACCTAATCTCAGTTCGTATATCAGGTAGCGCTACTTTATCAGTGATGTACACCGCTTGGATTACTAGAAAACTCCGTACATTCATAGATATCCGATAGTTTTTTAGGGCTCTTTACGAAAGGTTTAGGGACGCTTTGCCCAGAAACCTCCGACATGATTGATTGGGCATGAGACTGAGCTGATTCCAGAAACTCAGCATCCTCAATAGCTTGTTTGCGTAACTTGTTCACTCGTTCTAATGTGTCCCACAACATAAGCACCTCCAACTGTTTATATATACAGTATAGATTTACATTCTATGAATGCAACAAAAAGCTGTATGTACAAACAGTAGTTTGTTATAAAGATGCAAAGAGAGCTCAGGAGTATATCCAAAAACAATGACTAAGCGACTGAATAGCCTAGTATTATTTTGATTGGGACGGCAAGATTATTGATTATTTGAAGTTCGAAAGATCAAAACAGTTCGACACTGCTATCACCTTGATCGTCTTCTACAATTTCTCCTAGGTTCACTAGATATTCGTAGTGCCCTACTTGGTTTCGCCCATGCTCTTTGGCGTAATACAAAGCCTTATCCGCATGATCAAGAATATTGTAGAGGTAGTCTGTTTTCTTAATGCTGCACATTCCTGCGCTAAATGTAATATTACCAACTTGAGGAAAGGAGAATTTGGCAAGTAACTCGCGAAACCCATTAAGGGTATCGACAATTTTCTCTGACGGCTGTGGAGGAAAGATCACAACGAACTCCTCGCCACCAAAACGAAACAATTGTTCCCCTTCAACAAAATAGCCTTTCATTTGCTGGGCAAAAGACAGTAAAACTTCGTCTCCAATTAAGTGCCCAAAGTCATCATTAACGTGCTTGAAATTATCAATATCGATGAGGGCAACAGCTGGCATATGCTGGTTGTCTTCAATCTTCATGGCCGAGTTGAAGCACATCAACAACCGCTCTTCCATGGTTCTTCGATTGAAAAGCCCGGTTAGCTTATCTCTTTCGTTTTCATGCAGTAACAACAAGTAATTATTGTATATCCGCATACAGCCATCGATTAGCATTTCATATTCGTTGGGCGACTCTTTAAGGTCTAGGCTCAGTTTCGTTGATGTTGTTTCTGTGATTGGAACTAAGTACTCGCAAAGGTATCGATCATCTGAAATTTTCTTGATTACGGAAGAGCACTCTTCGACCTCTTGGTCGGTACGAAGAATTCCATTGTGGCCATATTCCCAGCACAAGATCTCTTTGCCATCTTCGTTTTTCGAAGTCACCAATTTGGCAATCAGAAATTCCTCAGAATCCACTATATGATGTAAGAATGCGGAATGTAGCGGGATCATTTCGGCTAAGGTCGCCAAAACACAGTAACCGAGCGAGGTTGTATTGGTTTGCTCTGTAAGCTGCACTATAGACTTGAGAAACTTGTCATCCATTCCACCACCTCCACGCTCTTTCACTGAGTATAGAAGTGTTTAATTATTTTTAGAGATGAAGTTATTGAAGGTAATAAAAAAGCGAGCTGTTTGCTCGCTTTCATTGTCAGTTAAGCTCGTTGTCCAAGCTGTACTGTGCCTTTGGTACTAAACCATAAGGCTTCGTTTCTACGTCTACCCAGTAAAATTGGGCCGTCATCGTAGAACAAAAAGTTTTTCCAGTGCTTTTTAAATACTGACCACTTGGTTTCAAGGATGTTGTATTTTTCGTAGCAAAAATACACGGTCACATCGTCTTGCCAGTCAATATGAGCGAGAATCTCTTCTGGTAGCTCCGGCTCGTCGGCTTCCCAGTTCACCATCCAGTTCACTTCTTCAGTCCAATTCGAAGCCTTACTTGGCCAATCTTGGGAACTCAACCTTTCTGAATCAGGGCTTTGTGGGCTTACATTTTCTTTCCAAAACTGAGAAGCGCGAGCCTGTGTCATTGGCTTAATTTTCTCTAAGTCTTCTTGCGGCAATGGCATTGACTGATGAGTGAAAATCCATTTTCTTTGGTATTCATCCAAAGTTGTATATGACATCAAATTTCCTCGAAACTATTTTGTTTTAATTTTAGCTTTTTATACAAGTTAAGGCTTAAGCCAACCATTGTTGACAGCATCTTCAATCACTTGTTGAGCTTTATCCCACAGTACGGTGGAACCCTTCTCTATTTTTTTGTTGATCGTTAATGCTTGTTCGCGTGAAACACCATGTTCAACCCAGCTTTGGCCTTGATTATGATGATTCAATAACATCGGAATAATACGATCCAATGCTTTAGCAAACTTAGCATCTGAAGATTCAGCTTGTTCAAATTCAAGCCATATCTCCAATAAATCCTTCGCTTGATCATCTGGAAGCATGCCAAACAACCTATAAGCAGCAGCTAACTCTTTTTCTTCTTGTTCAGGTGCGGCAGCGGTATCGTAAACAAATAGGTCTCCGGCGTCGATTTCTACAATATCATGCAGTAAAAGCATCTTAACAACACGTGCAATATCGACAGGTTTGTTGGCATGCTCTTCCATCAATATCGCCATTAACGCAACATGCCAGCTATGTTCTGCGCTGTTTTCTAAGCGCTTATCGGCACTTTTAACTCGTGTACGACGCAGTACTGATTTTAATTGGTCTAGCTCAATAATTAACGCTAATTGCTTTTGCAGCCTATCCATTAACCTACCCTTTTGTCTTCCCAGTTCGGATTTATCAACGAAGTCAGAATATGGTCTTCCCACTTACCGTTGATTTGGATGTAATCTTTTGCGTAACCTTCACGCTCGAAGCCAACATGTTGCAACACCGCTTCACTGCGTTTATTTCGCGGCATGTAGCCCGCCATTAAACGATGCATATTCTGGTGATCAAACATGTATTGCACCGCCATAGATAAGCCACGGCGCATATAACCATGCCCCTGAGCAGACTCAGCTAAAGAGTAACCAAGATTACAAGCATAGAAAGGGAAACGGGACAAATTACTAAAAGAGATAGTGCCCAACATTTTTTCTGTTTCAGCGTCAATCAACAAACAGTAATAACCAAGCCCCATTTTATGCAGCTCGTTAAGTTTGATTAGCCTTTGAGCCCACCCAATCGAGCTGAAAAATACATCTTCTCTCGCAGGTTCCCACGGTTTGAGAAAAGCACGATTGGCGGTGAAGTATTCGCTGATCATATCAGCGTCTTTTGGCTCAGCAGTACGCAGTAATAAGTTACCATCACGCATATAGGCTTTTTCAGAGGTGCTTAAGTCTTCCATTAATTTTTACGAATTCCATAATCACGCAGTTTGTTCGCGATTGAAGTATGCGAAACGTTCAAACGCTTGGCTAACTTACGGCTCGATGGGAAAGATTGATACAACTTCTCTAAGATTTGAGATTCGTAATCTTTCATTATTTCGTCAAGAGAGCCGTCGATATTCAGATTCGCCATTCCGGTGGTCACTGTTTCTAGCTGAGGTAAATGGAAATGATCAATCGTGAGTAGATCCCCATCCAGTTCAGTTAGTGCACGCAACACCATGTTATCTAGCTGGCGGATATTGCCTGGCCACTGATAGTTACCAAGCTGCTCAATCAGCTCTTCATCCAATTGAGGCTTTAGCATTCCGAGTTGTTGAGCGTATTTCGCAACGAACAGATCCAGCAGCGGCCCAACATCATTAGAACGTTCACGTAATGCAGGGATCGACAAGGTCAGTACATTCAATCGATAGAAAAGGTCTTCACGGAAGTCGCCAGATTCAGCGAGTTCAGCCAGCTTATGGCGAGTCGAAGCAATGATTCGAACATCCACATGCATCTCGTCTTCAGCGCCCACACGACGGAACGTACCATCCTGAAGGAAGCGCAATAATTTGATTTGCAGGTGTGAGCTCATTTCACCAATTTCATCTAAGAAAACGGTACCGCCGTTCGCTTGCTCAAAAATCCCTTTGTGACCTTGTTCGTGATTGAACGAACCCGGTGCATGACCAAACAACTCTGTTTCAGCAACGTCATCAGGCATAGAAGCGCAGCTCAAAACAAGGAATGGATAAGAAGAACGATTAGAACGGTTATGGCACGCTTTCGCTAGCATCTCTTTCCCGGTTCCGGTATCCCCTTCAATCAACAAAGGTTGATCTAACATTGCGAGCTTTTTCGCTTGGCTAATAAGGGCCTTGTGTCGGTTGGAAATACCTACAAAATGCTCAAAACCTAAGTTGTTTTGTTCCGGTAGTACATCTTGTGCCAGTGATGCTTGCTGGCTAGAACGGATAGTCATCACTGCACTGGCAAGTACAGCTTCGTTCGAGTCACCACCTAAATAAACCGGAAGGATTTCAATTGAGTAATCGAGACCATCTAAAACCATTGATTCACGGTGTCTTGTGACATCGCCTTCAATCCAGCGTAAGAAGTTAAAAGTTGGCATTAATGCAGATACTGGCTCACCAATAATATCGTCTTTACCTTTACCAAACAGGTTAAGAGCGGCGTGGTTAGCCATATCGACGGAACCTTTGAGGTCAATCGCGAGTACGGGATCGGGAAGGTTTGCAAGCAGAGCGATGAGCTCAGTGTTATGCCTTTCGCTCGGCATAAACTGAATTTTTCGTACGTCTTTCACCCCGGCAATTCGACGAATTTCAGCCATTAATTCACTGAAAGTATCGAAATCAATGTCTGGGCAGTTAAGATAGATAATACCGGTGACATCAATTTCAATACCTCGTAAATCGATACTCTTAGAAGCTAAGATATCGAGCAGTTCACGAGTTAAACCGAGTCGGTCTTCACAAAATACTTCAAGACGCACTAATTGTTCCTACTATAAGGTGTCAGGAAAAGTTGACACTAGTTTGTAGTATAGCAATACGAGCCGTCAAGCTCTGTCGTGTGCCTTAGTTCTATTTCAGAGTAATTTGCGCCAACTTACCAACGATCTGCTTACGAATTGAACTAAGTCGAACTTTTCTCTCTTGCTTCCAAGGGATTGGGCGTAACAACGACATTGCTTTAATACCTAACCTCGCGGTTAGAATACCAACACCTAAGCCTTGACCTGCACGAGCTGAAACCTTACCAGCTAAATCCATGGACATCAGATCCATACTTGCATCGACAACCAATTCACTAGCACCAGCTGCGGCCATATTAATGAGCACCAACTTAAATAATTTTAGTCTTGACCAATACCCTAGTTCAACGCCGTAAATATCGGCTAACTTATCGATCATTTTAAAATTGCGCCACGCCACCAACAACATATCAGCAGCCGCTAAAGGGCTAACGGCCACCAGCGCCGCAGATTCTGTCGAATACTGCGAAACCACTTTGGTTGCTTTCGAGTCTTGTTCCGCAACGACAAGTGCATCGTACATATCTAACACTTCGGCATCGCTGTGAGCCGGGTTAACGCTATTCAACCATTTATCAAAGGCCGGGCTTTCTTCCTTTACGCCGCTTTGTTTGGCAATGGACACACAAAATGCTTTGCCCTTTCCTACGCTATCATTTTGTATCAACTGCTCACTTTGCTCTTGAACGCTAAAATGATTTCTAAGTGAACGCAGCTTCCATAATTCTTTACCGATCGCTCCTAAGCCCAAAGATGCTATTGTTGCCATAAAGCCAGCCCACCCAAGCGCCAACCAATCCGCCGTTTGAACCGCGGTGACCACAGTATCAATCGCTTGCCAAGCAACCAGACCAGAGAAACTCACCACAAGTCCCGTCACTAGCCAGCGGCTACCTTTTCTAGGCCGAATAACTTGTTCAAGTTGCTGCTCAGTTTCTGTATCGGCAGGCTCTTCAATCGCAATTGGAGTGAAGGTTTCTTGCTCAGAAAACTGCATCTGCGCCGTTAACTCAGGCTCTACTGAAGCTTGAGTAGAATGATGCTCAGGGTCTAATGGTTGGTCGAACACCTGCTTATTCTTAAGATCGGGGCTATTTTGTAATTTACTCATTTCAATTTGTCTCCGATTAAATACTCAAGTGCTTTATCTAAACGTATGTGCTGACAAGGCTGATCGCTTTCTGATTCAAGTGGACGAAACGCCGTAAAGTCAAAACCATTCTCTTGCCAGTATTCTTGCTTCGGCACTTTCTTCGGCACTTCTCCTGGAAACATAGTTTGCGGATCGCCTTGTAAAGTAGTGCCTTGCAACGCAGGAATGCTGGTGTCGCCGGATGAAATAAAACCTGACGTGGTGGCTTGGATTGATGCTATTGTCATACAACTCATATCGATATGTTCAAATGCCGCATGCTGCCAAGCAGGATGAACCATTTGTTGGAGTAATGAAGCTAAGTTTGGATGCTGATCCGGCGTGATATGATCCGCTTTCGTTGCTGCAAATAAAATCTTATCTATTTTCGGGGCAAATAAGCGTCTCAATACATTGCTACGACCATATTTGAAGCTTTTCATCAGTTGCTCAAGCGCACCACGCATATCGTAGAAGGATTCATGGCCCGCATTTAACGGCTGCAGACAATCAACTAACACAATTTGCCTATCGAACGTTGAGAAGTGGTTCTTATAGAAAGCTTTCACCACTTTCTGCTGATACTCCTCATAGCGTTTTTTCAGCATTGAATAGTTGGACGACTTTTCTGATTTCTCTTGTTTTGAATGACAAGGAAAAAATTGCAACACCGGTGCACCAGCTAGCTCTCCAGGCAAAACAAATCGCCCAGGCTGAACCCAATGCAGTCCTTCCTCTTTACACGAATGCAGGTAATCGGTGTAAATCTCTGCTATTTCCGCAAGCTTCTTCTCATCTAGCTCCGCTTCAGAATCGAATGACTCCATTTGCGTAAGCCAATTATTTGCTAACGACTTTCGGTGGCCTTTAATGGCTTCGAACTGAGTTTGACTCCAAGAATCAAAGTCCATATCAAGAAGAGGCAGGTCCAATAACCACTCTCCTGGATAATCAATAATATCGAGATTCAAAGTGCTGTTTTTCGACAGCAGTTTTTTTGCGCCCTTACTTGGCTTATATTTCAAAGCTAAGCGTATCTCACTAACATCTCTTGTCGGAACAGGCCATGATGGAGGCGATGCTAATAATGAGTCCATCGCTTCGTCATAAGAAAAACGCGGCACCATCATATTGGTTTGCGGCACTCGCTTAGCACCGATTAACCGCCCTTCTCTCGCTGATGCCAGCAAAGGTAAATTACTGTGTGTAGAAGTGTGCAATAACTGATTCACCAACGACGTAATAAACGCTGTTTTGCCAGCACGAGACAGCCCCGTAACGGCGATTCTGATATGAGAATCCATCCCTCGGTTGATAAAGTCATTCACTTCTTGAGTAATTTTTTTCATTCACTAAACCTCTACGACATGTACAGCCAGATTATGCAATTTTCATTATTAATGCTAGATGAACAAAAAACCCCTGAATACATAAGTAATCAGGGGTTTAGATATTTGGTCTGCTTCGCGGTTAATCGTCTTCAATCAATTTATAAATAACAAATAGCAAGATTTCAGAAAATACCCAAAGAACACAAGTAATGGTTACATACTTCTCGTCGAAGATACTGATTCCATGAAGGATCAAATCGTAACCAATGAAACCGCCAATCACGACTGCGAGAATGATTTGCAGAATTTGAATGAAACGAGGCATCGCGCTCTCCAGAGTTATTGTAAGACTGACATTCACTATATCATTGATAAATAGACATAAGGGTAGCAATTGCTACCCTTATCTTAGATTTCATGCCACATTTGTGACATTTAGCGTGCTATCAGAATGGATACTGATAGTTAAGCGCCTTTGAATTACTTTTCCGCTTCAGCGATTTTTACTTTCCAAGTATCAGGACCAATTTGGTGTGCGTTTGCACCGGTAGAATCAACCGCCACTGTTACTGGCATATCTTCTACTTCAAATTCGTAAATCGCTTCCATACCTAGGTCTTCAAATGCAACAACGCGAGCTTTCTTGATTGCTTTCGCTACTAGGTAAGCTGCGCCACCTACCGCCATCAAGTAAACCGCTTTGTGCTCTTTGATAGATTCAACGGTTGCAGGGCCACGCTCTGCTTTACCGATCATGCCCATGATGCCAGTTTCGTTTAGCATCATGTCTGTGAACTTATCCATACGTGTTGACGTAGTTGGGCCAGCAGGACCTACCGCTTCATCGCCCACTGCATCCACAGGACCTACGTAGTAGATAAACTTGCCTTTAAAGTCGACACCTTCTGGTAGGCCTTCGCCGCTCTCAAGCATACCTTGAATACGCTTATGCGCAGCATCACGACCTGTCAGAATCTTACCTGATAGAAGAACGGTTTCGCCTGTCTTCCACTCTTGTACGTCTTCTTTAGTCACTTCATCAAGGTTCACACGACGTGTATTAGCGCCTGCTTCCCATGTGATATCTGGCCACTCTTCTAGCTTAGGTGGTGTTAGCTCTGCTGGGCCGCTGCCATCTAGTGTGAAGTGTACGTGACGTGTTGCCGCACAGTTAGGAATTAAGCAAACTGGCTTAGACGCTGCGTGTGTTGGTGCAGTTTTGATCTTCACATCAACAACGGTAGTTAGACCGCCAAGACCTTGTGCACCAATACCCAGTTTGTTTACGCGGTTGAAGATGTCTAAACGAAGCTCTTCTTCTGCGTTCTTAGGGCCTTTCTCGATAAGCTCTTGGATATCGATGTGTTCCATTAGAGACTCTTTCGCAAGTACCGCAGCTTTCTCTGCCGTACCGCCGATACCTATACCTAGCATGCCCGGTGGACACCAGCCAGCCCCCATGGTTGGTAGCGTCTTCTCTACCCATTCTGCAATATCATCAGAAGGGTTTAGCATAACCATCTTGGTTTTGTTCTCAGAACCGCCGCCTTTCGCCGCGATTTGAATTTCAACTTCGTTGCCCGGAACCATATTAATGTGAACAACCGCTGGTGTGTTGTCTTTAGTATTAATACGCTTGCCTGCAGGGTCCATTAATACCGATGCACGCAATGGGTTATCAGGGTTGTTGTATGCTTGACGAACACCTTCATCAACCATTTGCTGTACTGTCAGATCAGTTTCCCATTTCACATCCATACCGATGTTCACGAAACAAGTCACAATCCCAGTATCTTGACAGATAGGACGGTGCCCTTCTGCAGACATACGCGAGTTAATTAGGATTTGAGCAATCGCATCTTTAGCGGCTTGGCTCTCTTCTTTCTCGTACGCTTTTTCTAGGGCTTGGACAAAGTCTAAAGGGTGGTAATAAGAAATGTACTGAAGTGCGTCAGCGACACTGCTGATCACATCTTGCTTACGAATAACCGTCATTGTATGCCTCTTTTTATAGTTCTGCTTCCATTGTCAGCTCACTTTCATTACCGCTTATATTGAGCTTTTTTTGACCATGACCGCAGGTAATCACTTACCTACAAGCATAGCGTTTGCGGCAGAAATCAAGAACTCACATTATTTGCAAATTATGATACTCTTGCTTTCTCACACAAGCCATTCAGTGATCGAACTCTTTGTCACAATTTAAACAAATGAATAACAACGAATTACACCCAATCCAATCAAAGTCGCTTGAATATCAACCAAACCTAGCTAAACAGCTATTTTCACGCATCGAAAGTGAGCCGTGGGCTATGCTATTACGCTCTGCGTCCGAAAGCCATGTCGACAGTCGGTTTGATATTTTGGTTGCTCAGCCAATCGCCACATTGGAAACTTTTGGCGCTCATACTCGTGTAAATGTTAATGGCGTTACTAAAGAGTTAGAACAAGATCCGTTTGAGCTATTGAATGAGTATCAGCAGAAGCTACTTCCCAAACAAAGCGTCTTTTCTGAACTGCCATTTATTGGTGGGGCATTAGGCTATTTTAGCTATGACCTAGGCAGACAAGTTGAAACGTTACCTGAGCTCGCTGAACATGACATTGAATCGCCAGATATGGCTGTTGGATTATACGAATGGGCTTTGATTATCGACCATAAACTAAAGTCAGCCTATGTTGTTGGTGTAAATATTGAACAGCACTGGCAATGGCTAAATGATCGTAACTCGATTGCGTCTGAATCATTCGCCCTCACAAGCGCGTGGACATCAAATATGTCCCAATCGCAATACGCGGCTAAATTCAACAAAGTACAAGATTACTTGCTGTCTGGCGATTGCTATCAGATCAATTTGGCGCAACGTTTCAAAGCCGATTACCAAGGCAGTGAATGGCAGGCCTATGAAAAGTTAGAAGAGTACAATTCAGCGCCGTTTTCAGCTTTCATCCGAATGGAGAACTCAGCTATTTTGAGTGTTTCTCCAGAACGCTTTCTCGAGCTTAACGACACGGTAATTGAAACCAAGCCAATTAAAGGGACTCGACCTCGCTCAGAAGACGCAGTGACAGACAAAGCGAACGCACAAGACCTTGCGACTGCAGAAAAAGATCAAGCTGAAAACCTAATGATCGTCGATTTGCTTCGCAACGATATAGGTCGTGTCGCTAAACCCGGAACGGTAAACGTACCTAAATTGTTCGATATTGAAAGCTTCCCCGCTGTGCACCATTTGGTTAGTACTATCCGCGCGGAGTTAGATAGCCAATACAATGCTAATGACTTACTGAGAGCTTGTTTTCCGGGCGGGTCGATTACTGGCGCTCCTAAGATTCGTGCTATGCAGATCATTGAGGAATTGGAGCCACATCGCCGTTCGGCGTATTGCGGGAGTATCGGCTACATTAGCCGAAATGGTCGTATGGATACGAGTATCACGATCCGTACTTTGGTCGCTGAAAACCAACATATCTATGCTTGGGCGGGTGGCGGCGTAGTGGCAGACAGTGAATGTGATGCCGAATATCAAGAGACCCTCGATAAATTGAGCCGCATTCTGCCGGTATTAGAAAACGCTTAAGCGAGTTGATTGAAAATGGGGATGACGTAAATCATCCCCATTTTTTTAGCATTTCACGTAGATCTTCAGCCGTGTAAGGTTTACTCAAAATATCGTCCATTCCGGCTTCGATACAACGTTCACGCTCTTCGATGGTCGTCCCTGCGGTTAACGCAATAATCGGCCGAGTGTAGCCTTCTTCTCTGAGCTGTTTCGTCGCTTCAAAGCCATCCATGATCGGCATCCGACAATCCATAAATACAATGTCGTAATAATGACCATTTGCCTGTTCTACGCCTTCGACACCGTTTTCAGCAACGCCCGGAGTAATATCCATTTTCCCAAGCATTTGCTGAATGATGATCTGATTCATTTTAATATCATCAACCACCAGCACTTGAATCAGTGATAGCCCGACTTCCGACATGGAATCATTTTCGATGTGGCTATGAACTCGTGCCTCACTGATTTCTTTCAGTGGTATATCAACTAAAAACGTGGTGCCCTTACCTAGCTGACTTTTTACTGAAATCGTGCCGTTCATTAAGCCCACGAGCTGCTTACAAATCGCGAGGCCAAGCCCCGTTCCTTCATAATTTCGACTGCTAGAACGGTCGGCCTGAATAAATGGCTTAAACAACTTGTCTTGTGAACCCTCTGAAATACCGATCCCAGTGTCTTCCACCGCGCAATGCAGCATGCCAAATTGCCATCGAATTGTGACTTTTACTTGGCCATATTCGGTGAACTTAATCGCGTTACCAATCAGATTCACGAATATTTGAGTCACCCTTTCAATATCACCAAAGAAGTAGTTAGGGACATCCGAGTCCACCTCGATTGCAAAGTTTATCTGCTTCTCTGATGCCTGATTAACAAATATTCCATTCAAGGTATTGCGTAAGTTCGCCAGCGGGAACTTATTCTCAATCAGCTCCAACATGCCGGCATTCATTTTACTGTAATCAAGTAAGTCATTAATGATGACTCTCAGCAACTCCCCTGATTGAGTAAGGTTGCCTACCATATGCTGCTGTTCATCGGTCAGATATGTGTCATTAAGCAGCTCAGCACTACCAAGTAAACCATTGAGTGGAGTTCGTAATTCATGGTTGATCATCGCGACGAAATCCCGAGTCGAGCGCTCAGAGGCCTCTGCACGTCTGCGTGATTCGATATTTCTATTACTGGTTAGCTGGTGGGTGATCACCCCGCAGATCAAATCGGTGACCAATAATAGCTGGCTCTCAACCAGTTCCTTATCAGCGCTTGGCAAGTTTACTCTCAGCAACAGTGAGCCAATAACGACTTGTTCGATTTCGAGAGGCATGGTGAGCAAGTTGTCCTGCCATACTGGCGCTGTGGTATCTAACACCACGCCGTCTAAATCTAGATCACCAAAATCAGATTTACTCAATTCAGGCAGAAAGCCCTTAGGCAATATCAAACGACTCAGCTCGATAAAATCACTGGTTTTAATGCGTTGCGTCACTTCAGATAACATTACGTCATCCAAGTCGCCACGCAAGCACGAACGCCCAAACTCAATCAGCAAGCTGTCTATTTGTTCCTGAAACTCAATTTTCTTGAGATTCTCTTTCGAGGTTTTTTCTAGTTGCTTAAGTGCCAATTCAAGGTGCTGATTGGCTTCGAATAGCTCCAAGCTTTTCTGTTCAAGCAAGCGCTCTGCTTCTTTTCTAGCTGCAATCTCTCGGCTTATCTTTCGCTCTAATGCCGTTACTAAAGACATAACACTTACACTAATTTAAGGTTGAATCGGACAACGCTTTCATCCGAATTCTGTGGATTCATGGCTATTTCTAGGGATTCATCGAAATAGTTGGCACACCCTTCTAGCAGCCCAAGGCAAACATGCGACATACACCGAGCGCTTTTATAATCAAATTCTAGGCTAGCTTCGTCTTGAGCAATAAAGTCAAAGGCGGGAGGCTCAGCGTCTGGGTAGAGCTTTTTGACTTCTACGTGGATGTATTCTTCTACGTGACGGACAAACTGAAAGGTAGTGTTGCTGTCTTTGATGCTCGCGTGATCCGGCAAAGTAGAGAGTAAGTTCTTAAACACGGATTCCCCAAACACTCTTTGCAAAGTGGCAGGCTCTATTTCTGTCTTTTTACTCAAATTGATAATCATTTTGACTAGATTACGATGATCGTAACTGCCGACAGAGGTATAAACCCCTTCATCTTCTGACATTTCAAGCACATCATTGAGCACTTCTAATCCAAACTTATTTTCAACCAACTCTAGAAACTCGGTAAATATGATTCCTTTCATCTCACGCTCTCCTAAGAACATTGCCATTTAAGAATGAGCTAACTCTTCTCTATTTTCAAATACTTGGTGCCCAAACTTAAATTCTGACCTACACTTATTTTTATTGACGTTAAGTATTTTATTAGTAGTCGCTACACACCACGTTTTAAGTCAATCAAAGTGAGAATATGAATAAACTCGACTTCCTACAAAATTTTCAACTTAAAAACACAATTGCTTATCATCCTGAGTCTATGCAAAGAGTGGCCCACCTTGATAATGCGAGATTAAGAAAAGCCGCGGTGTTGATCGGTTTAGTGGAGCGCGACAACGGTCTGCAAATCATCTTTACGAAACGTGCTGAACACCTCAAACATCACCCTGGCCAAGTCAGCTTTCCCGGTGGAAAATTCGAGCCAAGCGATCAATCTCTGCAAATTACCGCGCTAAGAGAACTTGAAGAAGAAGTGGGGATTGAGCCAAACCAAGTGAAAATTGTTGGCCAACTTCCAGAAATTCACACCATAAGCCACTTTTCGGTCACTCCCGTCGTCGCGATGGTAGACCCAAATTATCAAGTCACTATCGACTTTAATGAAGTTGAATCCGTTTTTGAGGTGCCTGCAGAGCACGTTTTAGACCGTAACAAACTCTTCAGCTACATGTTTCCTCTAAAAAAATTCCGTCATCGTGTGTTTGCTATTCCGTTTAACGAACATCTAATTTGGGGGATGACGGCGCAAATCATCCAATCTCTGCAACAACAATTGATGAAACCGAGCACATAAAAACAACCCTTCGATAACACCTTGTAAACAACTCTCAATTTCTCCATAAAATAGAATAATTAATAGAAATCTGCGCAATCGTTTCCTTCATATGAAACTAATCTTTTTTATGCCTCGCATTACTAAAACTAATCTCAAGCATTATTAGAAATCACCTGTGGCACATCATTTTCGTGATCAAAAATTTGTTTTTGGAATATCATATACACGGCCGTTTCATTACATGATTTAGATCTATTTTCGCCCGAACAAAATCCTGCAAAATAGACCTCGACTTATTTCCTGTTCCCAAAAAATGAGTAATTTAACATGAACACAACAACTTCTTCGGCAAATGCCGAACTATCCGCTTCGAAGTGGAATTATAAAGATTTCACTTGGTGTCTTTCACTTTTCGGTACCGCTGTTGGTGCTGGTGTACTATTCCTTCCAATTAAAGCTGGCGCTGGCGGTTTTTGGCCATTAGTTATCCTAGCCCTAATTGCAGCACCAATGACTTGGTTCGCTCACAAGTCTCTAGCTCGTTTCGTACTGTCTGCTAAAAACCCAGATGCAGATATCACTGACACTGTTGAAGAACACTTCGGTAAGACTGGCGCAAACCTTATTACTTTCGCTTACTTCTTCGCTATCTACCCAATCGTTCTAATCTATGGTGTCGGCATCACAAACACAGTTGACTCTTTCCTAGTTAACCAAATGGGCATGGAATCAATTCCTCGCTGGTTACTGTCTGGTTGCTTAATCGCTGCTATGACTGCGGGTGTAGTGTTTGGTAAAGAGCTAATGCTTAAAGCAACATCAGCGATGGTTTACCCTCTAGTATTCATTCTGCTTGCTCTGTCTTTCTACCTAGTACCTGATTGGAACACTTCTATGATGGAAGTTTCTCCAGAGTGGTCTGCAATGCCTTCAATCGTATGGCTTGCAATCCCAATCATCGTATTCTCTTTCAACCACAGCCCAATCATTTCTCAGTTCTCTAAAGAACAACGTCGTGTGTACGGTGAAGACGCAGTTAAGAAAACTGACAAAATCACTGGCGGCGCGGCAATGATGCTAATGGGTTTTGTAATGTTCTTCGTATTCTCTGTTGTTCTTTCTCTGTCTCCAGAGCAACTAGCAACAGCACAAGAGCAAAACATCTCTGTTCTTTCTTACCTAGCTAACGTTCACGAGTCTCCACTGATTTCTTACATGGGTCCTCTTGTAGCGTTCGCAGCAATCACTTCTAGCTACTTCGGTCACTTCCTAGGTGCACACGAAGGTCTAGTTGGCCTAATCAAGTCTCGCTCTGAAACTCCAGTAAGCAAGATTGAAAAAATGTCTCTAGCGTTCATCGTTGTGACTACTTGGATTGTTGCGGTAGTTAACCCAAGCATCCTAGGTATGATTGAGACAATGGGTGCTCCAATGATTGCAGCTATCCTGTTCCTAATGCCTGTATTCGCAATGAACAAGGTTCCAGCGATGGCTAAGTACAAAACTTCAGCACCTGTACAAATCTTTACAGCTATCTGTGGTCTTGCGGCAATTAGTTCTGTAATCTACGGCGCTCTTTAATCTCAACTCACTTTTTATAAGACAGATAAAGTCTTATAAGCAGAGATTAAGCACAAAATATAATGATAATAAATGAGCCTCCCTCTTAGTTCGGGGGGCTCTCTTTTGAGGTAGTCACTATGATTAGTGTATTTGATATCTATAAAATCGGTGTTGGTCCATCGAGCTCACACACAGTTGGACCAATGAAAGCGGGTAAAGAATTTATTGATGACCTACGTGCAATGGGAAAATTGCGCGACATTACTAAGATCACCGTGGACGTTTATGGATCGCTATCACTGACAGGGAAAGGTCACCACACTGATATCGCTATTATTATGGGTCTTGCAGGCAATACCCCTGAGAAAGTAGATATCGATTCTATTGCGGGTTTCATCGCTCGTGTAGAAGAAACAGAACGCCTTCCAGTTGGTATGCACTGTCATACAGTTTCTTTCCCAAAAGACGGCGGTATGAACTTCCATACTACTAACTTAGAGCTTCACGAAAACGGCATGCAAATCCATGCTTGGATTGGTGAAGAGAAAGCTTACTCTAAGACTTACTACTCTATTGGTGGTGGTTTTATCGTTGACGAAGAGAACTTCGGCAAAGATGAAGAAAACCCAATTAAAGCACCATACGAATTTACAACGGCTGAAGAGTTGGTTAACCAATGTAAAGACAGTGGCTTATCAATTAGCACACTAGTAATGGAAAACCAAAAAGCACTTCACTCGGATGAAGAATCACGAACTTACTTCGCTAACATTTGGAAAACGATGCGCGAATGTATGGATCGCGGCATGAATACTGAAGGTATCCTGCCTGGTCCTCTGCGTGTACCTCGTCGTGCTGCGGCACTACGTCAACAGCTAATGACATCAGAAAAAACCACTAACGATCCTATGACAGTGGTTGACTGGGTAAACATGTTCGCTTTTGCCGTTAATGAAGAAAACGCTGCCGGCGGCCGTGTAGTCACCGCACCAACCAACGGTGCATGTGGCATCATCCCTGCGGTACTGGCTTACTACGACAAGTTCATTCAAACGGTAACAGAGAAAGACTACATCCGTTACTTCGCAGCTTCTGGCGCGATCGGTGGTCTATACAAGCGTAACGCTTCTATCTCTGGTGCGGAAGTTGGCTGTCAGGGTGAAGTAGGCGTAGCATGTTCTATGGCAGCGGCAGGCCTTGCTGAGCTTATGGGTGGTAGCCCAGAGCAAGTATGTATGGCTGCGGAAATCGCGATGGAACACAACCTAGGTCTAACGTGTGACCCAGTTGCTGGCCAAGTACAAGTACCATGTATCGAGCGTAACGGTATCGCGGCAGTGAAAGCGATCAACTCGACTCGCATGGCACTACGTCGTTCTTCTGCTCCTACTGTATCTCTAGATAAGGTTATCGAAACTATGCTAGAAACAGGTAAAGACATGAATGCCAAATACCGTGAAACCTCTCAAGGTGGCCTTGCGATTAAAGTCGTCTGCTAATAGCAGCCGATATTAAAAAGGAACGCTCATGCGTTCCTTTTTTTGATCTGATTTAATTCAATCACATAACCTGTGTCACCAGCAAGAAGCTACCGAAGACGAGTGAGAATACCAACATTACGTCGCCCCCCTCCGCTTGGTAACGCCCAGCTTCAACTTTCATGAATCTCAGTTTGTAGACCATGATCAACGGGATGAACACGGCTAAGAACACTAAGATGATGCCAGCATAACTCAGCACTGCCAAAAACTTATCCGCGGCTAATAATGAGCCCACTAAAGGAAGAATAAAGCTAATCACGTACGTAACTGCTCGGTTTTGGTTGAAGGCGTCACGATTCTGATTAAATAGAGCCATCGCCACCCCAAAGAATGACGTCAGTAATGCTAAACCCGTAAACGCCGTCAGGACGTAGCCGATCCAAGGTGCACGTTCTTCAAAAACCGCCATTAAATCAGAAACGTTGCTAAAGTTACGAATTTGCTCAGGTTCTAAATTACCCACAACCGCAAATAGCCAGAATAAGTAACACACTAATGGGATCAGTGAACCAACGATAACCATATTTCTTAGCTGCTTATCTGTTGCTTCATGATTATAAGAAACCAGAGAAGGGATCACGACCATGAAACCGAAACTCGTAAACAAAATCGCACTGGTTTTAATTAGATCAACATGATCATCATTCGTGACCTGTTGTAAGTTCGTGATGGACATATCTGGAGCCAAGAAAGTCAACGTCAAAAATAGACTCGCAATCATGACAAAAAACAGTAAACGGTTAAGCTTGTCTACTACCCCTGTACCAGCAGCGACCACACCACCAGCAACCAAAGTAAATAGAATTTGGCTATGCTGCTGGCTCAGTTCAATACCGAAATTCGACACCAGCTTACTGAGCAAATCCCCTGCGCCCAGAATATAAGCCATCAGTAGGCAAATCAGTAACGCGTACAGTAAACCGTTGGTAATTAACTGACCGCCCTTACCTAAAATTTTTCGAGAAATGGAGTTTAAGCCTAAGCCACCATCCGATTTGATCGTCGCTTCAAGCAATAGCAATGCGGCGTAAGTAGTACCAAAACAAATTAGCACCATCAGTAATGAGCCGTACAGTAAGCCAAACTGTGCAAGGACCATTGGAATTGCGAGCATTCCAGCACCTAAAGCGGTACCAGAAATAATTAGGGAGCTCCCTATCATCTTAGTATTCATTTTCTTCAACTTAATTTTTTATGGATTAGAAATATGAGAAATCACCGCGTGGCGAAATTCATTAAAGTTCAGTATGAAAAACTCAGATAGGAACGATAACGGGCGTTATCTTGGGTAAAGAACTGACGTAGAGCGTTGAGGTGTAATATAACAAAAGAAAGTAGATCAGGTGTGTTTGAAACAGAAGTTGTTGCGTGTGGCGAACCTTCCGTAGGTTCAATGATTGGGGTTGTGATTTTGAATGTCATGTATGTGTCCAGTTAGTCACATTCCATTTTAATTACGTATAGCAGATCCTTCGGCTAAATTACCTCTCCGTTAGAGGCTCATTCATCTTAACTAACACGCTCATGAATGCAACTCTAACGAAGCTCGAAATGACGAGAAATTAATATGCGCCTTAATTTTTTATATAGGTATACCCTTGCGAGCACATTAAAATTCAAAGGGTGAATACTTAGAGATAAAGCAATCCGCAAACCGAATACTCTAATTCAAATACAAAAAAAGCGCCTTCATATGAGGCGCTTTTTAACAAACTGATGCTTATTGTCCAGTGTAAATACAACCAGCTGTACACGTTTCTTTAATTTCTACTTTACTTAGTAAAGGAAGAGAAGGCTTTAGTTCATTCCAAATCCACTTAGCCAGCACTTCACTTGTTGGGTTCTCAAGACCTTCAATATCATTCAAGTAGTAGTGATCTAAACGATTGTAAATAGGTTTGAATGCGGCTTTGATTTCTGAAAAGTCGATAACCCAACCTGTATGTGGATCCACTTCACCTTCAACATATAAGCGAACAAGAAAAGAGTGTCCATGCAGGCGACCACACTTATGACCTTCAGGCACATGTGGTAAATGGTGCGCGGCTTCAAACATAAACTCTTTGTATAACTCTGTTCTCATCTTGTATCTCAAGCTTAAAAAAATGACACGCAATACTACGTAAAAGTAAGCCCCACTACAAGGTTTATAAATGGCCCTCTCTCTGTGATGTGCACCCAAACAACCAAACTTTAGACGGTAAATTATTGACACTTACCGTGTCAATATGTTGCATACAAAGCTGCTACATCACATTTACATAACCACACTATGTTCATGGTCACAATTATCAACACACCCCTTTGGTAGTAGTGAGCGCAAACGTTAAATTAGCGTCGTCTATTAAACACAATAAAAATATAATTATGCGCTCAACTATCACGTTCAAACTTCTGGTGGCTCTGGTCACCGTCTTTGCATTCGTACTTGCAATATCCACCTACTATCAGTACTACCAGCAAAAGCAATTGGTGAATTCTGTTCTCAGCGAGCAACTTCACGATAAAGCTAGTAATTACTTCGATAGCCTTAACATGATGATGTTAACGGGCACAATGGCGCAGAAAGAAACGCTACGCCAAAAAGCATTGGCTCAAGAAGGTATTGAGCAAGTTCGAGTATTAAGAGCTGACGCCGTAAGCAAACTGTACGGTCCGGGGCAAGAGAACCAAAAGCCGCTTGACGAAATTGATCGCCGCGCACTTGCTGGCGAAACCATTATCGAGTCTATTGAATCGGATTGGGGTAAAGGGATCGTAGTGGCCTTGCCAATGAAATCGAGTGAGAACTACCGTGGAACTAACTGTGTTGCCTGCCACATGGCACCGGAAGGTGAAGTGCTTGGCGCCATTCGTCTAGAATATAACCTCAGCCACGTAAATAGCATGATCAGCAAGCAAGCGATAGCCGCTATTGCAATTATGGCTTTCATCTCGTTTATTGGTTTTAGTATGACAATGGGCTTAATTCGAAAAATCGTTGTTCGCCCAATCCAGTTAACTTCTAAGTTTATGACGTCCGTGAGTCAAAATAAGAACCTATCTGAGCGCTTACCGACTGGCAAAGACGACGAAATAGGTCGTTTATCGACGTCTATTAACTCTTTTATGGACACGGTTTCTCATAGCTTGGCGCAAGTACAAGAAACCTCTCACACCTTAAATAGCTCCGCTAACCAACTCACTTCGGTTGCACAGATCACTGAGAAGGCTGCGAACAACCAGCAACACGAGACAGGCGAAGTACAAAGCAATATCCAAGAAATTCAGATGCAGCAAGTGGACGTAGAACAAGCCACGAGTACCGCCTCTGAACTCATCACACATACAGCCGATGTGGCGAGAAAAAGTGCTTCCCAAGCCCACAACGCCAGCAATGAAATCAAAAACTTAGTAAGCAGTATTGAGAAAGTAAAAGATAAGATTTCGTCACTCAATGAACAAACGGGCGAAGTGTCTTCTATATTGAGCGTAATAAAAGGCATTGCTGAACAAACTAACCTACTCGCTCTTAATGCCGCGATCGAGGCTGCTCGCGCTGGCGAACAAGGCCGAGGCTTTGCTGTCGTCGCCGATGAAGTTCGTCACCTCGCCTCTCGCACAGCAGACGCAACAGGCAATATAGAAGCGATCATTGGTCAATTCCAAAAAGGTAGCGAAGAATCTCTAGTATCAGTCGATACGGTATGTGAACACGCCCATGAAAGTTCAACCGATATCGAGCAGCTTTCTGTAGAAATGGAAAACGTGGTCGCTGAAATGCAACAAGTCCTCTCCCACGCGCAGAACATCCAAGATCAAACTCAATCTACTACGCTTGCTACGCAAGACGTTCAGAATAAGGTCGATACTATCACTTCACACGCAAATGACACTTCCCGCTCAGCAAGTGAGACTCGTGACATTAGCACCGACTTAGAGAAGTTATCACAGCATTTAGAGCACCTGATTAACCAATTTTCATTAGAAAAGCAGGTAAATGGACGCAAATAGAACAAAATTTCAGCCGAGAGCTTATTTTCTTTAATCAAGTAAGGATTTTTCTTCAACCAAGCGAGAATAAAGGTTGAAGCTCTCGGTATGACAGGTAATATGTTCCATTGATTTATAAGTATTACACAACCTAGTGTTTCGATTGTTTTTTGTTCAAATCAAAGCTTTGAACATCTTAACGCTCTTTGGCATTAGGTTGAATTTGTCCCTCAATGGAGAATGAAACCAACATGACTTACGCGCCTGTAACAGACGTACTTGGCGGCAAGCTAGCGGTAGACAGTGAAGTAACTGTACGCGGCTGGATCCGTTCACGTCGTGATTCCAAAGCTGGAATCTCTTTCCTTGCCATTTATGACGGCTCTTGTTTCGACCCGATTCAGGCCGTGGTCCCTAATAATCTTAATAATTACGAAGACGAAGTATTAAAGCTAACAACTGGCTGCTCTGTTGAAGTAACAGGTAAGATTGTTGAGTCTCCTGCGAAAGGTCAAGACTTCGAACTTGCTGCAACTGACGTAAAAGTTGTAGGTTGGGTTGAAGACGCTGACACTTACCCAATGGCTAAGACACGTCACTCTATCGAATACCTACGTGAAGTAGCACACCTACGTCCACGTACTAACGTTATCGGCGCGGTTGCACGTGTTCGTAACTGTCTGTCTCAAGCGATTCACCGCTTCTACCACGAGCAAGGTTTCTTCTGGACTTCGGCTCCGCTTATCACTGCATCTGATGCAGAAGGCGCTGGTGAAATGTTCCGCGTATCAACGCTAGACATGGAAAACATCCCTCGCACTGAAGAAGGCAAAGTAGATTACAACGAAGATTTCTTCGGCAAAGAAACTTTCCTAACTGTATCTGGCCAACTTAACGCTGAAGCTTACGCTTGTGCACTAAGCAAAGTTTACACGTTTGGTCCTACGTTCCGTGCTGAAAACTCAAACACTAGCCGCCACCTAGCGGAATTCTGGATGGTTGAGCCTGAAGTAGCGTTCGCAGACCTAGAAGACGTAGCAAAACTGGCTGAAGACATGCTGAAATATGTATTCAAAGCAGTACTTGCTGAGCGCCGTGATGACCTTGAGTTCTTCGCTCAACGCATCGACAAAGAAGCGATCACTCGCCTAGAGCAATTCGTTGACGCTGACTTTGCACAAGTTGACTACACTGATGCAATTCAAATCCTACTAGACTCTGGTAAGAAATTTGAGTTTGACGTTGAGTGGGGCATCGACATGTCTTCTGAGCATGAGCGTTACCTAGCTGAAGAGCACTTTAAAGCTCCAGTTATCGTTAAGAACTACCCGAAAGACATAAAAGCTTTCTACATGCGCTTAAACGACGACGGCAAGACAGTTGCTGCGATGGACGTTCTAGCACCTGGCATCGGTGAAATCATCGGTGGTGCACAACGTGAAGAGCGTTTAGACATCCTGGATGAGCGTATGGTTGCGATGGGTATCGACCCTGAGCACATGAGCTGGTACCGCGACCTACGTCGCTACGGCACTGTGCCACACGCAGGCTTCGGTCTTGGTTTTGAGCGCCTAGTGTCTTACGTAACAGGTATGGGTAACGTTCGTGACGTGATTCCATTCCCACGTACACCGCGCTCTGCTAACTTCTAATTTGAAGTTAACGCTTTAACGTAAAGCAACAGAACAAATAAAAACCTCCGCAATTGCGGAGGTTTTTTTATATTCGTTAATCAATATCGGAAGCGGCGGCGTATTTAATCGCCCCTACGCACATGGCGAACATGACAAAGGGTATCGCAGCAGCGGTGTACTCTGTCCAAGCTAAATCAGCAAATGCTTTAGCCAAAATAACATGACCTAAGACCAACATTAATGCGCAGACAATAGCAATCGCGATCAAGCGAAGCTCATGTTTAGTTTCTGTATTTTTCATCATAAGTCCTTCAATTGAATTGATATGCTCAATTGAAACACAAGATTTATTAACTGTTAGCGTACAGTTTTAACGCTATATTTCCGTACAGATTTTTATAGTGAATGGGCTATTCTACCCAACTGCTTCAAAGCCAGCTTACGAGCTTCGGTTAGCTCATACGAAAAATTCAAACGAATACAATGTTCAAATTTGGATCCCGGTGAGAAAAGCTCCCCCGGAGCTACTCCGACTCCTACAACTAAGCCTTGCTTATATAACTCTCGAGTAGAAACCGACTCATCAAACTCGATCCAAAAGAAATATCCCCCTACTGGATCTGAGATTTTTATATTGGCAGGAAAGTCGTTTTTAAGAATAGCCAGGTATTGAGACTTTCTTGCTAACAACTCTTTACGCAACTTACGTAAGTGATTGTCGTAGCTGTCATGAATCAGATAGTGCGCAACCCCTACTTGAATTGGAGCGCTGCTCGAAAGTGTACTCAACAACTGCAACTTTTGAATTCGGTCATTATAAGCTGAGTTCACCACCCACCCCATTCGATAACCCGGGCATAAACTCTTTGAAAATGAGCCACACAACAACACTAGATTGTCTTGATCGTAAAACTTTAGAGGTTTTGGTCGAGTTTCACCCTCGTGTAATTCTCCATACACATCATCCTCAATAATTGGCACTTGGTGTTTACTCGCAAGCTCAACCACCTTTTGCTTTTTCTCTTCGGATAAACAACTACCTGTCGGGTTTTGAAAAGTAGTCATTAACCAGCACGCTGCAACGTTATTATTTTCCAAGGCCAGTTCAAACTGTTCCAAATCCAAGCCATCCGTTGAATCCACCTCAACTTCCAGCGGCGTTAATCCCAAACGCTCAATCGCTTGCAAAGCACCGTAGAACGCCGGTGACTCTACGATCACTACATCACCAGAATTAGTTACGGCTTGCAAGCTCAAGTTGAGCGCTTCCATTGCACCCGAAGTAATCACGATATCCTGCATGTTAACTGCAATACCTTGTTGCAAATAACGTTGCGCGATCTGACGTCTTAACGCCTCGCTACCGGGAGGTAAATTATCGATAACATCGATACTTTTCATCTTCCGGCCTGCACTCGCCAGATTCCTAGTTAAGTCAGGCAGCGGAAATAGGCTAGGATCGGGGAACGCTGAACCAAAAGGCTCAATAGAGTCTGCCGAGCAGCTTTTTAAAAAATCGAACAGCAAGTCGTTTATCTTGCGTTGATTTGCTGGTGTATGCTCAGGTAGTGACTGAGCTTGCAGCCTAGGGGCCACAAAGTAGCCTGATTGAGGTTTTGCTACAATCCAGCCTTGGCTTTCCAATAATTGGTAGGCTTGAAGAACGGTACTGTTACTTAACCCAAAATTTCGACAACTCATGCGCACAGACGGGATCTTCTCCCCGACTCGCCACGTTTGCTGCTGAATTTGTTGCTTTATTTGCTCAGCAAGTTGTTGATATTTGGTCATAACATCCCTTAGCTTTTATAAGAAACCGAACTTTATCATAAAGATGTGCCAACGCCCCTCACCTAAGCATATGGAACTTCGCGAAATCGTACTTTCTACACCATAATATAGACGTGGATATTGTTTTTCGACTTTGCAACTTGAAGTCAACTAACAAGGGAGGTTGTCCATGAAAATATTCAGACTCCAAGACTTGTCTTATAACGGTGCTCATAAAGGTAATTTGAGCTGGGATCATCCGACAGGGACTCAACCCTACTACTGGCATCCAGATTGGGTGCATGATGCGGAAGATGCATTAGGCTTATACCCAAAAAATTCGCTTTCACTCCACGAAGGTGAGGAGCATACCAATAAAGTCAAGTAACGTATCAACTCTTGTAACTGTCGAGCTCGCGTTCAGAGCTCGACTTACCTTAGCGCCAGCATAGGGCTAGATAACAGCAACACATTTTGCGAGTGAATTAACACCTCGGAGTACATAGGTTTAACTTTATGTTAAAGTTTTAGCCTGAACATTGAAATCTTATCTCAATACTCACGGTCTGTATTCGCATCAGTTATGGCTCCACTTCAACATCGCCATCTAAGCCGTTGCTCGTAAGAAGTATTATGGAAGATTTTTGAAGTAGTACAAAAAGGCTTATTCATGAATAATTCAAACTATAACGCGCCTCTTACAATCAAACTTTACGCTGTTGCCGCACTCCTATTCGGCACCTACGGGGGTCGAGTTTGCCCGATGCTTGAAACCTTAACGGCAGTCGAAGTGCTCACTCATGTCTCTATCGTATTTGCACTACTTTTTTTGATCCGGCATTTCGTATTGGCTAACCATACTTGGGTAAAACAATGCAAATTCGCCCAACTCGATACAACCCTCTATTTCGCTGCCAGTGTTCCATTTGCCCTCTATTACAGCGTAAGTTATGACTTCCCAATAGACAGTAACTTAAAGGTACTGTTTGGGATGTCATTGTTCGGCTTTTTTACGGGCACGATCTTGCAGCTCGTATCAAAGCTGGCTCAAATTGACGAAATGAACCGCACTGGAAAGTTCGACTTTTCTTTAACTGGACAAAGAATATCGTTAGTTAAGCAAATGATTTTCCTGGTCGTGCTGCTGCTTATCACCTTAACAACGATGCTGACAATGATTGCCGTAAAAGATGTATTTTGGCTAGAACATAATCCCGAGCGCCTTCTCGATGGCACCGGAAAAATCAGTATCATTAAAGAGTTCATCTTCTTATCAGCCGTTTTAGCAGGCTACGCCGTCACCATAATGGTGTTATGGAGCAAACTGATTAAGCGTATTTTGCTCAGCCAAGAATATTCGTTAGAGCAAGTAACCAAGGGAAATATCGCAACAAGGCTTCCTATCTTTGGCTACGATGAACTGGGCTCGATGGCGTCAATGACTAACTCCATGCTAGATAGTCTTCAATCTGCTCAAACCGAAGTGAAAACGACCCGCGACGTTGCCATTGTCAGTCTTTCCGCTTTAGCTGAATCCCGAGATAACGAAACAGGCGCTCATATATTACGTACCCAAGAATATGTAAAAGTGTTAGCAGAGCATATGAGCTTATCCGATAAACATCGCGACCTATTAACACCGAATTACATCGAATTGCTCTACAAATCAGCACCTCTCCATGATGTGGGTAAAGTTGGTATTCCTGATAACGTATTACTTAAGCCTGGTAAGTTGACGGACGAAGAATTCGAAATCATGAAAGGCCACCCTAAAATTGGGGCGGAAGCCTTATCTATCGCAGAAAAACAACTTGGAAGTAGCTCATTTTTACGCGTAGCCAAGGAGATCTCTCTCACTCACCATGAGAAATGGAACGGTTCAGGTTACCCCAACCAGCTATCTGGAGAGCAAATCCCTTTGTCTGGCCGCTTGATGGCTCTCGCGGACGTGTATGACGCGCTGATTTCGAAACGCGTTTATAAACCTGCCTTTTCCCACGATAAAGCGAAAGAAATCATCTTAGAGGGAGAAGGTAGCCATTTCGACCCTGAAGTTGTTCAGGCATTTCTAGCGGTTGAAAATGAATTCGTTAAAATCGCAGCAGAATACCAAGATAAAGGTGAAGACTTGAGCGAATTAGAGCGGGAAAGCTTCGTGGCACAACACGCATAACACCCACTCTAAAAATACTAAATTACTTGCACCCTATTGGTTTATCCGTAGGGTGTTTTATTAGAAATTTCCCCGTTTAATTGAATATTCCATGCCAAACGGATTTTTTTTAGCTTTTCTGTTCTATTCGTGTTGTCTTCAAAAATCCTTACAGGTATAAATACTGGAGTTGTTACTATCCTCCCTTCAATTGACATGGATGAAGATTATGTTTGAAAAAGTTGTTGCTGCTCCGGCAGATCCTATTCTCGGCCTAACAGAAGAGTTTAAAAAAGACGCTCGCGCTGAAAAAATCAACCTAGGTGTTGGTATCTACAAAAACGAAGATGGCCAAACTCCTGTACTTAAGACAGTTAAGAAAGCAGAAGCAACCCTACTAGAGAATGAAAAAACGAAATCTTACCTAACAATTGAAGGTACTGCTGAATACGGCCTAGCGGTTCAAAAGCTACTTTTTGGTGCTGATGCAGAAATCGTCTCTGAGCAGCGCGCAAAAACAGCGCAAGCTCCTGGTGGTACAGGCGCACTACGTGTTGCAGGTGAATTCATTAAGCGCCAACTTGGTGAAGTGAAAATTTGGATTAGTAACCCAACATGGGCTAACCACAATGGCGTTTTCGCTGCTGCTGGTATTGAAACGGCTAAATACAGCTACTACAACGCTGAAACAAAAGATAAAGATTTCGCGGGCATGGTAGCTGACCTAGAGAAAGCATCTGCAGGCGACATCGTTCTTCTGCACGGCTGCTGCCATAACCCAACAGGTATCGACCCAACAGCCGAAGAGTGGGAAACGCTAGCAAAACTCGTTGCTGACAAAGGTCTTCTACCACTATTTGACTTCGCTTACCAAGGTTTCGCAAAAGGTGTTGAAGAAGACGCTGCTGGCCTACGTGTTTTTGCTAAGTACAACAAAGAAATTCTAGTCGCGAGTTCTTTCTCTAAGAACTTCGGTTTGTACAACGAGCGTGTAGGTGCATTCACACTTGTTGCTGAAAATGCAGACGTAGCGGCAACCGCGTTTTCTCAGGTGAAGAGCATCATCCGTTCTATCTACTCTAACCCACCAGCTCACGGCAGTGCTGTAGTGACTCACATCCTAGGTGATGCTCAGTTACGTGCAGAATGGGAAGCGGAAGTGGCAGAAATGCGTGATCGTATTCAAGAAATGCGTGAGCTATTCGTGGCAACACTGAAATCTGAAGGTGTAGACGCAGACTTTACATTCATCGAGCGTCAAAACGGTATGTTCTCTTTCTCTGGTCTTACTAAAGAGCAAGTAACACGTTTGAAAGATGAGTTTGCAATTTACATTGTAGGTTCAGGCCGTATTAGTGTTGCTGGTATGACTAAGTCCAACATGGGCCCGTTATGCAAAGGAATCGCAGCTGTTCTTTAATGCACTGTCCAATCCGAAAAAAGCCAGCATAATGCTGGCTTTTTTGTATCAATCGTTTCTGGCGCGCTTAATATTCTAGAAGAAAGTTTACGCCTAGTTCATTAGTTCGATCTTCACTACCATTGCGGTGATTATAAAAACCACCCACAGCAAATTTAGGCGTTACCAAATAACGTAAACCTGCGTGATACACTTCTTCATCAAACAGGTCACTTCTATTGAATTGAATACTCCCATTCGCAATCCAAGTCCGAGAGAAACCATAATTCAACGCGATCTTAGCACCGTGAATGAATTCAGTTTCTGAAGATAAAGTAACATTGCTCTCGTTAAGTTCAGCTTTCGACTTCGTCACGCCTAGCAGGTAAGACGCCACAAAATCAAAATCCTGGTCGATACGGTATTTATAGCCGACTCCGCCCATCAATGTATCGGTCCGAGTTGTACTCTCATTTGGATGCACAAATCTCGCTGCATAATCACCCAGAATAAGCCATTTGTCCGTCATTTCATGGCTTAACCCCAATGAAAAGATTGAAGCGTTGTTATTCCCACCCGCATCTTCATTCAAGCTTCCCGAGCCAGCAGAAGCATATACGTGGTTATAATCCAAGATCTCAGATGGCAATGAGTTTGCCAATAGGCTAGAAGAAAAACCGACTAAAACCGGAACCAAACCGTACTTCAACATTCGCCACCTCATCAACCGATACATTTACTGACTCGCAATTATAAAATACTAGTCTATCCATAAGACTTTAAAAAGGTTTTCGCTCACAGCTTGAATCATCACGGAAAAAAATTGGCAAATGTTGTACCATGAAAACATACCAATCTATGGAAGCCCACTATGGAAGCTGAGCTATTAGAAATTCAGAATTTTCTCGCACAATATCCCCCTTTCAATGAACTCCCTGAAGACGCTCTTGCTAGTGTGACCAAAAGTGTCGAAATCAGCTATTACCGCCAAGGCACGCCTATCATCCACTTTGGCGATCAGATAAATGACCTTTACGTGGTGCGTAGTGGTGAAGTCGAGGTATATCGTAGAAAAGGCGAACTTTATAACCGCCTAGACGAAGGTGACTTATTCGGTCAAATGGGCCTACTTACAAACAATAAAGTTCGCTTCCCAGTTACGGCAATTGAAGACACGCTCCTTTACTGCATTCCCGAAGAAGTGTTCCAAGACCTGTATGAAAATCACGACACGTTCGCTGATTTCGTTGAAGTTGAAGACAACGCCCGTCTACGCCAAGCCATCTCAGACAACAACGATGCTAACGACTTAACAACTTCTAAGGTGAAAACCTTATTGCACCGCGATGCTCCTGTCATTGAAAAAACACGAACCATTCAGCAAGCGGCAACTATCATGGCGGAAGAAAACGTTTCTTCACTTTTGATCCTTGACCCAGATATCGTTGAAGATGAAGAAGATGATTCAACGCCCGTGATAGGCATCATTACCGACCGTGATTTGTGCACGCGCGTATTAGCCCAAGGATTAGATCCGAATGACGAAGTATCGAGCGTGATGACCAGTGAGGTAATTTCACTCGACCATAACGCTTACGTCTACGAAGCCATGCTGACAATGCTTCGTTATAACGTTCACCACTTACCAGTGCTAAAAGATCGTAAGCCAATTGGGATCATCGAAACTACCGATATTGTTCGCTACGAATCACAAAACTCGCTGCTGTTGGTAAGTAGTATTTTCCAGCAACAATCAATTGAAGATTTGAAAACCGTTTCGGAGCAAGTCAAAGACAGCTTCGTCCGCCTTGTCAACGAAGATGCCAATGCCCACATGGTCGGCAGTGCGATGTCGGTTATTGGCCGAAGCTTTAAACAACGTATTATAGAGCTTGCGGAAGAATCACTTGGTCCCCCACCGATCCCATATTGCTTCTTGGCATTAGGTTCCATGGGACGCGACGAACAACTGCTTGTCACCGACCAAGATAATGCCATCATTCTGGACGACACCTACAAACCAGAGAAGCATAACGCTTACTTTGAAGCGCTTGCTAAGTTCGTATGTGACGGATTGGATCAATGCGGTTATAGCTACTGTACAGGCGATATTATGGCGACCAACCCGACATGGCGTATGACGCGTCGAGAGTGGGAAGAGTGTTTCTCTGACTGGATTGACGATCCAAATCCGAAAGCGCTATTGAACGCCTCTATTTTCTTTGATTTAGATGGCGTATTTGGTCGACTAAAATGGGCAGAGCAACTGAACAGCTTCATTGTACGACGTTCACGTAAAAACAACCGCTTCTTGGCTTGTTTAGCTCGCAATGCTCTAAATCGAACCCCACCGCTCGGTTTCTTTAAAGATTTCGTAATGGAGAAAGATGGCCGCCACAATAACTCAATCAATTTGAAACGCCGTGGCACTGCACCGCTTGCAGACTTAATCCGTGTCCATTCACTTGCCGTTGCCTCTCGTTCTAAAAACTCATTTGAACGCTTGGATGATATTTTGGATGCAGGGATACTCCCGAAAGGCCGAGCGCAGGACTTGAAAGACGCAATGGAGTTTATCTCTATGGTTCGTATTCGCCACCAAGCGCTGGATGTCGATAACCAAATCGATCCTGATAACAACATTGAGCCAGAGAACCTGTCTGACTTTGAGCGTCGTAACCTTAAAGATGCGTTCCAAATTTTGAGTAATGCTCAGAATTTCCTTAAGTTCCGTTACCAAGCTAACAACAACTTTAAGTAGCCGGTATGAATAGAATATTTAAGTCTCCCGCTATCGATTGGCCGTTCAAGTTTCAGCAGAAATTAGAGCGTTGCAAAGATGAGCGTTTAAAGCAGTTTTATTCGCACAGCTTACCAAGCCCAGACACACCGATTTCGGATGTAACTTTCCTAGCGGTCGATTTCGAAACGACAGGCCTCGACGCTAAAAAGGATGACATTATCACTATTGGTGTAGTGCCTTTCAGCTTAAACCGAATCTACCTAAAACAAGCCAGGCACTGGACAATCCGACCGAGGCAAAAGCTTGAAGAAGAATCGGTGGTTATTCACGGTATTACGCATAACGACATTTTGGATGCCCCCGACCTAAATGAAGTGCTAGATGACGTTCTAGAAGCACTATCTGGTTATGTGATGGTGGTACATTATCGTCGTATTGAACGTGACTTCCTCAATAATGCGTTGAAAGTGCGAATTAATGAAGGGATTGAGTTTCCTGTGTTAGATACGCTTGAAATTGAATCTAACATTCAGCATAAGCTCGCTGGAGGGCTATGGAACAAACTGAAAGGTAAGAGCCCCGGCTCAGTTCGTTTAGGGCAAAGCAGAAGGCGTTACAGCCTCCCTGATTACACACCACATCATGCTTTAACCGACGCGATTGCTACCGCTGAATTATTACAGGCTCAAATCGCACATCATTATGAACCGAGTGTACCAATCAAAAGCCTTTGGCTGTAGTTATGCTAACCAATAAAAAAGGAGCCAATTGGCTCCTTTTTTATACCTAAGCCATTCACTACTAGGTCAATGGCTCTGTCTCGTGTTTTACAGCTTAAAGCGTCGAATTTCTTGCTCTAGCTCGTGAGAAAGCTCAGACAGCTGAGACGCCTGATTTGCCGCGTCATGTGCTTCTGTTGCTAGCTCGTTAGATACATCACGGATCCCTTCAGTATTTCGGGTGATCTCAGAGGTTACCGAAGCTTGCTCTTCCGCCGCTGAAGCAATCTGCATTGCCATATCACTGATACGTTCTACCGCTGCATGAATCTGGGTCAAGCTCGCTGCCGCAGAGTTCGCGTCATCAACACTGGTGCCCGCTAGATTACGGCTATCATCCATAATGCCAACTGCTTTACCCGTCGTGCCTTGTAGCAATTCAATCGTTTGTTGAATTTCTTGCGTCGAACCATGTGTACGCTGGCTAAGAACGCGAACTTCATCAGCAACCACGGCAAAACCACGACCTTGCTCACCCGCACGAGCCGCTTCAATTGCTGCATTCAATGCTAGTAAGTTCGTTTGCTCAGCAATACCTTGAATATTCGCCAAGATAGTGTTGATGCTGTTACCGTGCTCTTCAAGCTCTTGAATCACGTTAGTCGCTACTTGCACCTCTTCAGCTAGATTCTGAATAGAGCTTTGAGTTTGTGTCACTTGGTCTGCACCGTGAACACAAGCGCCAACCGCTTCAGATGAGCTTTGAGCTGTGTGGTCTGCGTTACCCGCAATCTCTTGTGTCGCCGCTGCCATTTCATTTACTGCAGTTGCCACCATGTTGATTTCATCTTGCTGCAAACGAATACGTGCACTACGCTCTTCAGCTTGAGATGCAGTCAGTTTAGATTGCTCCGAAAGAGCAGCAGAAACTTCACTTAGCTTAACGACCATGTGGTGCATATTGCCAACGAAACGGTTAAAACTTGTCGCCAACTGACCGACTTCATCATTGCTCTTAGGCTCTAAACGTTGAGTTAGATCTGCTTCACCCGATGCGATTTCTTCTAGTGCATCAGACACACGTTTTAGGTCGCGGAATAGGAAACTTACTAACCATGATACCAACACAATCACAATAAGAGTGATGATCACAGCCGTCGTGATTAACTGTGACAATAGTGATGCGTGGTTAGATTCTTCAGTTTCGCGGTCCATTTGGATACCAAAGATCCAATCAGTCCCTTTTACCTTAGTGAAGTAAAGTAACTTCTCTTTGCCATTTTCGTTGATCACTTCAATGTTACTACCACGAATCGCTTGCTCAATAACAGGCATCGACATATCACGTGATAGTTCATCTACTGGCTTAAGAATTAGAGATTTGTTCGGGTGCGCTAAGAACGTACCGTCTTGTGCATCAATCAGCATCGCGTATGCGTTGTCACCTACATCTAAGCTAATTACATCGTTGATCAATTGATCAATTAGTACGTCAGCACCCACAACACCCACTAACTGACCGTTACGGCGAAGTGGTTCAGCGATCGTTACTAGCAGCGCATTGGTAATCGCATCTTGGTAAGCAGTTGTGATGATTTGCTTACCCGCACTGTTCGCATCAATGTACCAAGGGCGTTGGCGAGGATCGTAATCAGCACGATTACGCTCAGGGTGTGAACGGTGCATATCACCTTGTGGTGTACCCATGAAGATATCATCGAATCCACCAGCAACACGAGCTTGCTTCAAGTAAGGCACTAAATCAGGTTCTTGAGAAAAGTCGTTGAACGCAGTCGCAATATCTTTACGAATATCAATCCAGTTTTTTATACCTTCTGACGCAGCAGCTGATACGCTTTCTGCACGTAGGTAAACGCCACTTCGAGTCTGTTCGAAAAGCTGGGTAGCCGATAGCCAAGTTAAAGCCGTCGCCATCAATACAACCGCCGAAAGGCTCGCGCCAATCAACTTTTGTTTAAGTGTGAGTTTCATAGTAATTTCGCAAATAAGGGAAGATCAGGCGAATACTAACCAATCTAAGTAGCAATATCGAGCAGTTTTGTACAAATAAAATACTTAGCTAAGCTTTTGTTATTTCGGCATTAAATAGTGACAAAAGCCCGTCGAACGTCAAAATTAAGACCGTTCTAAGTTCGGTTTATTTATCTATAGATATAAAAAAGGACGAATATAAATTCGTCCTTTAAATTCGCTAATTCATTCAAATTTATTAACGTTTTTCTGTACGCATGCCCATTAATAAACTCACACACATCAGTAATAAAATGATCGTGAATGGTAATGCTGTAGAAATAGCCCCAGCTTGGAGCGCCTGAACGGCTTCTGTACCGCCAACCCATAATAGAGCAACCGCAATTGCACCTTCTAAGAAGGCCCAGAATACTCTCTGTAGAACTGGTGTATCAACTTTACCACCCGCAGTGATGCTATCGATAACTAATGAGCCAGAATCCGATGAGGTAATAAAGAATACCAGTACTAGAACAATCGCAATGATTGAAAGCATTGTGCCAAACGGCAGAGCATCAAACATTTGGAACATAGCTAGTGAAATATCAGTCAGACCTTTTGAGCCTAACTCACCTACACCATTAATGATTTGGTCAATCGCAAGGCCACCAAATACCGACATCCACACAATCGTTACAGTAGTTGGAACAATAAGTACCGCGGTAATAAATTCACGAACCGTACGGCCTTTAGAAACACGAGCGATAAACATACCTACAAATGGCGACCATGAAATCCACCAAGCCCAGTAGAATACTGTCCAGCCATGTAACCATGCTTCATCTTCACGACCATGTGGGTTACTTAGCGGAATGATATTCTCAATGTACGCCATCAAGGTTGTCGGGATTGAACCGAAAGTGACTGCGTAGCCAATTAACGCGACTAAGCCCAACAGCAAAAATGCGACTAGCATGTTGATGTTACTGATGATTTTCACACCACCATCAATGCCGCGTAAAACTGACACAACCGCTAATAATGTAACAACCGCGATCACGACAACTTGTAGGCCTAAACCTGATTCAATACCGAAAACATGCTGAATACCACTTGCAGCCTGCTGCGCACCTAGACCTAGGGAAGTTGCAAGGCCAAACAGTGTTGCCAATACTGCTAGTATATCAACGATATGACCTGCCCAACCCCATGCTCTATCACCTAAAATTGGGTAGAAAATAGAACGAATAGAAAGCGGTAGGCCTTTATTGTACGTAAAGAATGCTAGTGAAAGTGCAACCACACCGTAGATAGCCCAAGGGTGAAGCCCCCAGTGGTACATAGTCGCGCCCAATGCCAAGCGTGCCGCTTCAGGCGTGTTTGGCTCTACGCCTAATGGTGTTTCAAACCAGCCCGTAAAGTATGCCGCAGGCTCAGCAACACTCCAGAACATTAGGCCAATACCCATACCAGCTGCGAATAACATAGACAGCCAAGACATGAATGAATAATCGGCCGTTGCGTCAACACCACCAAGGCGTATCTTACCAAACGGAGAGACTATTAAGCCTAAGCAGAAGATCACGAAAATGTTACCGGACCAGATAAACAACCAATCAAAAGAGTTGATAATCTGACCTTTAATTCCATCTAATGCCGCTTTTGCTGACGCAGTATCCGTAACCAATACACCAATCAAAAACAGTGCAATTAAACCTGCACTAATCCCAAAAACAGGGTTGTGTACGTCAATACCCCATTTCTGTACATTATCTTGCCCGACGGTGTAATCGGTACTATCGATACTGTATTTATCTATACCTTTAGTCATTATTCCTCTCTACAGAATATCGCAAATATCCCTTTATATATTGCTAGCTAGCGAACACTCTTTATTTCAACTACCAAGATCTAGGAGCTGTTCTAACAATAATTCAATTACTTGGATTAGTTTACTTTAGCAGATCGCGTCATCTATTTCAGTAAAGGGCGACTAGTTCGCTGAAAATTAAACCAATCTTCATATAGTGTGTGCATACAAAAAGACCAGCTCTCGCTGGTCTTTATTATTTAATCATTAGTTAGCGGCTTGATTATATCTCGCCAACTGACTTTCAGAGCGCAGTCCGAGTAATAAACTCCAACACATCAACAGCAGAATAACGGTAAACGGCAACGCCATGGATACTGTACCCGCTTGAAGTGCTTGGATGGATTCTGTACCACCAACCCATAATAATACTGCAGCAATAGCGCCTTCAATTGCAGCCCAGAAGATACGCTGAGGTACCGGAGCATCCACCTTGCCGCCAGAAGTAATACTATCGATCACCAATGAACCAGAGTCTGAAGAGGTAATAAAGAACACCATGATCAGAACAATAGACACAACCGACAGCACTGAGCTCATTGGAAGTGCATCGTAGGTATGGAATAGAGAAAGCGTAATATCTTTCAATCCATTTGTACCAATTTCGCCGACTTGATTGATAACTTGGTCAATCGCAATGCCACCAAATACTGCCATCCAAATAACGATTACTGATGTCGGAATAAACAGCACCGCAATCATAAATTCGCGAATCGTACGACCTTTAGAAATACGAGCGATGAACATCCCTACGAATGGTGACCATGAAATCCACCAAGCCCAGTAGAATACTGTCCAGCCGTGCATCCAAGTTTCATCTTCACGACCGTGAGGATTACTCAATGGAATAAAGTTTTCGATGTAACCCATCAATGCCGTTGGAATAGAACCAAGCGCTACGGCGCCACCAGCAATGATTACAAAAACCAGTAATGCCAATGCCACAAGCATATTCACGTTACTGAGGACTTTTACACCACCTTCAATACCACGAATCACAGAGATAATGGCCAAGCTAGTAACGAATGCGATCACACCGATCTGCATACCAATACCACCTTCGGTCCCAAATACGTGATTAATGCCGCTTGCCGCTTGTTGTGCTCCTAAACCTAGCGAAGTTGCCAATCCGAATAAGGTCGCCAAAACCGCTACGATATCCACAAAGTGGCCGAACCAACCCCAAGCTCTATCTCCTAGCAAAGGGTAGAAGATTGAACGGATGGATAGAGGTAAACCTTTATTGAAAGTGAAGAATGCAAGAGATAGAGCAACAACTGCGTAGATAGCCCAGCCGTGTAAACCCCAGTTATAAATGGTAGCACCCAATGCAAGCTTAGCCGCTTCAGCTGAGTGGGCTTCAACACCAAGCGGAGTTTCGTACCAACCCGTGAAATAAGCAACGGGTTCTGCAACTCCCCAGAACATCAAGCCAATGCCCATACCTGAAGCAAATAACATCGACATCCATGACAGGTTGGAGTGCTCTGATTTCGCGTCATCACCACCAATACGAATCTTGCCATACGGTGAAACAATTAACGCAAAACAGAAGAAAACGAATAAGTTTGCCGACCACATGAACAAGCCATCGAAGTTACCAATCACTTGCCATTTAATTCCGTCCAAAGCGGCTTTGGCTGTATCTGCATCAGCTACAAGCAAAGCAACTAAAAACAAAATGATCACACCAGCACTGATACCAAAAACAGGGTTATGAACATCAAAGCCCCATTTTTGCACGTTATCCTGGCCTACAGTGTAATCTGTATTCTCAATACTATAGATATCCTTTACTGGATCCATTGTCCCTCTTTTGTTGGTGCGCGCGTTTTAACAACCCACACGCTATTAATTTCGCTTATAAGGATAACAATACGATAAAATAAAAACAAAAAATGAGGCAATAAAACGCTAATTAAGGCAAATATTGTCAGAAAATTACAGAATTTAACTCAAAAATCTTCAAAATTTAGTCCACGATACCCTGCATTACCGCATATTTCGCCAACTCTGCAGTTGAATGAATATCAAGCTTATGCTTAATATTTTGGCGGTGCGTTTCTACCGTTCGGTAGCTAATATTGAGCAAGTTTGCGATCTTTTTGCTACTTGCCCCTTCCGCTACTAACTTTAATACCGCCTCTTCTCTTCGGCTTAATGGGTTAGGAATCGCTTGTGCAGGCGTCACAGGTTGAGTGAACAAAGTCTGCGTGACTTTCTCACAGAAATAAGTCGAACCCTGGTTTACCGTTTTGATCGCTTGAACCATTTTTTCCGCAGAAATTTCTTTCAACATATAACCGACTGCACCCGATTGCATCACCTTCATAATGTACTCTCGGTTATTGTGCATGGTCAGCATCAACACTTTCGCATCTGGTTGCGATTCCTTAATAAGGTTTGTCGCATCAATACCGTTCATAATTGGCATGCTGATGTCCATTAAGGTTACATCTGGCTTCAAGCTTTTTACTAGTTCGACCGCTTCCACACCATTGCTGGCCGTACCAATTACGCAGATATCCGATTCCATTTCTAAGCGAGCCATGAATCCATCTAAAACGACTTGATGGTCATCCACTATTACTACTCTGATAGCGTCACTCATGTACCAATCCTTCTAGTGTTAATAACACTGTTATCTCTGTTCCAAACCCGACTTCACTGCTGAGTTCAAAGTCACCACCGATAAATTCAACGCGCTCTCGCATATTCCTAAGACCAATTCCGCGCTTATGTAGCGCATCATGAACTTGAAACCCGACCCCATTATCACGGATCAGCAACTGAAGCATATTCCCCATTTGCTGCAAAATCACAGTGACCTTCTTCGCTTGCGAGTGTTTTTCAATATTATTCAGCGATTCTTGCACAACACGGTATAAAGTCGTGGCAGCCTCTGACTTCAACTTTCCTTGCTGAGTACTGAATAAGGTTTCGACTTCCGTTCCTGAATGAGCTTTAAAGTCTTGTAACAACGACGAAAGCGCGGCTTCTAAGCCGATATCATCTAACGCACTTGGACGTAACTGATGAGAAATATGCCTAACCTCATCAATGGCCGTCATTAAAGAATGCTGGGACTTAGTCAAATGTGCGACCAAGCTTTCATCTTGAAGCTTATGCCCAAGTAACTCCAAATGACATTTACTCGACACCAGTAATTGATTGATTCCATCATGCAGTTCCCGAGCGAGATGTTTCTTCTCATCTTCCTGGAACATCACGGTCTTATGCGCCAGTTCTTTTAGGTTATTATCAGCGATACGATGTTCATGCATATTAATCGCTAGTGTAAGCACGATGATCACCGCTACTGTGACACTCAAAATCACAACGATTGAAAAAAACGTGGTCTCTATATTCTTATTTATAGCTGCTTGCATGCTCGCGACTTCTTCACGAACGTCTTCAATGTAAAGCCCCGTTCCTATCATCCAATCCCATTTATCTAACCAAGCGGCATAGCTGAGCTTAGAAACGGTTTCGCCTGTCGAAGGCTTTTGCCATAAATACTGATGAAATCCTCCACCGCGTTTGGCTTGATCCAAAAGTGATACGATAAGGTAATCGCCATCTTCGTCTTGAATATGGAGTAAATTCTGCCCGACCAATTCAGGAAGAATGGGATGCACTAAATTTGTACCGTTTTTGTCATACGCAAAAAAGTAGCCATCAGAGCCATAACGGAGCTTGGTAAGAATATCGCGCACTTCTTGCTTCGCTTCGGCTTCATTTGCATGAGGATTATTGTAAACGTGAGAAATGGCATCGAACGCTAAATCGACGCTGTCTTTGAGTGCGCTTTCGCGGGATTTAATCAAGCTGTCGCGGAAGATTTTCACTTCCTTCTCTCCGAGCGTTTTAGTTTGATACAAGGAGATCCAACTAATGCTCGCCGACACCAACAACAGAGGTAAAAGCGTCAGTAATATGAGTTTAACTTTAAGAGGCATTCCCTTCCCCATAAAAAAACTGCTTATTGAGTATTCAATAAGCAGTTATTACTTTACCAAGTTCAAGCTAGTCTATGTAATTAAGCTGTCACAATCTCGAATTCGATCACATCCCATAAAATTCTGGGAACATCAGTAGTGACGCCAATACCGCGATTTGAATGGCGATGAACGGCATTACACCTCGGTAAATATCTTGTGTTGTCACTCCCTTAGGTGCGACCCCTTTTAGATAGAAGAGGCTGAAGCCAAATGGCGGGGTTAAGAAGGAAGTTTGTAGGTTCATCGCAATCAAAATAGCGAACCAAGTCATATTGATTCCCATGATTTCCGCAACTGGCGCGATAATAGGCACGATAATGAAACAAATTTCTACGAAATCGATGAAGAAGCCAAGGATCAAAATCACCAACATCGTAATGATCAAGAAGCCCCATTTGTCGCCAGGAATCGCCAACATCCACTCTTCAACTAGGTAATCGCCACCTGTGTAAGTGAATGCCATGGAGAAAGCAGTTGCCCCCAACAGAATCGCAAACACCATTGCGGTAACTTTGACCGTTTCCTTTGAAGCGTCAAACACCATCTTCCAACTAAATTGGCGATAAAGCAGCGCTAACACAAGAGCACCTGCACCGCCCAGCGCAGCTGATTCTGTAGGCGTTGCAACACCAGCAAAAATAGAACCTAATACAACTACAATCAGTGTAAGCGGCGGGATAATGGCTTTCAGCGCATTGAACACCTCCTGCTTACGACTAATTGAATCATCACGTTCAATTGGTTGAGCAGCTTCAGGGTTCATTTTTGCGTAAATAAGAATGTAAACGACATACGCACCTACCAGCATGATTCCCGGCCAAATCGCAGCTTGGAACAAATCACCAACTGGCACACCAAGCACATCACCAAGTAGAATCAATACAATCGAAGGCGGTATAATTTGACCAAGCGTACCTGAAGCACAGATGGTTCCGCATGCCAGCCCTTTGTCGTAGTTATACTTGAGCATCACGGGCAGAGAAATTAGGCCCATTGCCACTACCGACGCGCCAACCACGCCCGTAGAAGCCGCAAGTAAAGCGCCGACTAAAACCGTTGAGATAGCGATACCACCACGAACGCCACCAAATAAACGCCCCATGGACTCGAGTAACTGTTCAGCTAAACGAGTTTTTTGTAATACTAACCCCATAAAGACGAATAACGGTACGGCCATTAACACCGTATTTTCCATTATCGATTGAATGCGATATGGCATAAACGCAAACATCTCTACGCCTTCAGCCCAAACACCAAAAATTAGCGCGATGCCACCAAAAGTAAACGCGACTGGGAATCCCAGCAATAGCGCAAACAAGGCGACGAAAAACATAATAATACCAATCATATTCGTCCCTTATTTGTTTTGTGCGTGGATTAAATGAGGGTTAACGATCTTGTTCAACGAATGAAGAACAAGGCCAACTCCACTTAATGCCATCAAGAAAAATGATAATGGGATCATCGCTTTAATGATCCAGCGATAAGGCAAACCACCTGGGTCACCGGAAGTTTCACCGAGTGAGTAACTTTCTTTTGCGAAATCGATACCGTACCACGCCACCAATAGGCAAAACGGAAAAAGAAACAAGAAAGTACCAAGTAAATCTATGATCGCTTGTGCTTTAAAAGAGAGCTTCTCGTAAAAAATATCAACTCTTACGTGCCCACCTGCTTTAATCGCGTATGGGACTCCGAGTAAAAATACAGCAGAGAATAAGTGCCATTCCATCTCTTGAAACGCAATTGAGACGTCATTGAATACGTATCGCATCACAACGTCATAAACGACATTAGCGACCAAGAGAATAAACAACATGCTCGATAACCAACCCAGCATATCGCCAATTCGATTAAATATTCGTTCAATATAAATTAGGCTTCTCATTCCCTACTCCATGGAATTTTGAAAGGTACACCACTTCACTTGCATGCAAATGAGTGGTGTTTATTAGAAAAGTTTTCTTGGGCTTCTTGTGGGGGCTATCGTGAGCCCCTCACATTATTAGTATGGTAATTATTTTGCAGCTTGGCTGTTCAAGTAAGCGCGGTGAGAAATATCAGTCCACGAACGTACTTGTTTCAGGTAATCAGCTTGTGACGCTTGGATTTCTTTCGCTAGCTCGTCTTTTTCAGCGTGCTTAGCTAACAAGCGGTCATTTGCTTCTTGAAGAGCGCTCATTACTGACGGCGGGAAATCTTTTACTTGAACATCAGGGTATTCAGTCTTCATTGAAACCCAGTTCTTGCCGCTTTCGTGCGTTGCTTGCGTGTACATATCGTACGCCGCAGTGCGCATCGCTACGCGTAAGATTTCTTGAAGGTCTTCTGGCAGACGGTTCCAAGTGCGTTTGTTGACTAAGAACTGAAGCTCAGAACCTGGCTCATGCCAGCCTGTGTAGTAGTAAGGTGCAATCTTGTGGAAGCCCATGCGAAGGTCAAGAGATGGCCCTACCCACTCCAGTGCATCGATAGTACGGCGCTCTAGTGAAGTATAAAGTTCACCTGGTGCAATATTGGTTGGCTTAGCGCCTAGTTCAGCTAAGATCTCGCCAGCAAAACCTGGGATACGCATTTTCAGACCTTTAAGGTCTTCTACGCTGTTGATTTCCTTTTGGAACCAGCCGCCCATTTGGATGTCGGTATTACCGCCAGGGAACGACATCAAATTATGAGGCGAATATACCTTTTCCATTAGCTCCATACCGCCACCATGGTAGAACCAGGCGTACTGCTCAGCAGGTGTCATACCGAAAGGCATAGAAGTGAAGTATAAAGTGTTAGGAACTTTACCTTTCCAGTAGTACGAGCCCGAGTGACCCATGTCGTATTGACCAGACTTCACCATATCGAATACGCCAAGTGGCGCTTTATGCTTGTTGGCAGAGTCGATGCGAATCTGAAGGCGCCCATTCGACATTTTTTCAGCCATTGCTGCCATATTCTTGGTTGCATCACCAAAAACAGGGAAGTTTGGTCCCCAAGTCTCCGCCAATTTTAAGCGATAAACTTTTTCAGCTGCAGTTGCCCCCGTTGCGACTAAAGCTAAACACGTTGCAGCGGTTACTGCTGCCGTTTTAAATACTCGTTTCAGTGAGTTACTAATAAGACTCATATACATATCCTTTGCTATTTGACTTCATTATTCACATTACAATCAACTTACCGTACGATAGAATGTAAATCAAATGTCGTGTATATTTTTTTAAGCCTCACCAGAATGAACTCATTGAACAAAGGAATATATCAGCGTGAGCACGCAGAAAGGAACGAACAAACACCCCATCTAAAACCAATGAGGTACGTACAAATACGTAGGATAAAGCCTATAGTTTATTATTACTTGTTTAGTATTAGAAACTTACAAACCATAAAGCCATACTCAACAATGAATAAGCACCTAAGTAGTTGATGTAGGTACATGTTAATTTTAGTATTCAATAACGTGAAACAGCTCGATATTTCAATCAACGTGAAATACTAAACCAAGCAAAATCAATGGTTCACTTAGCTACAAGGAAATGCAAGCTATTTAATATCAAACATCCACTCTTCATTATCAAGCACGCACAAAAAAGCCCCGATAAACGAGGCTTGAAACTTTTGACTAAATTGAGCTTATATCCGAATGCGGATTAAACTGCTTTGTAGATAACTTTGTTACCTGCAATTTGCTCTTTAGTTACTAGGTTTTCTTCCAGAAGTTTTTTCAATGCGCCAGTAGCCCATGAACCAGCTTTTGCTTCTTCTTGACCAGCTGCTAAGCCAATACCTTTAGGGTTAATGCCTTCAGCATTGCTAACAACAATGTCTAACACTTGTTGTTGCTTAGGAGTCAGTGCTACGTCAACTTTCTTAGTTGCTGCAACTGTTTTTTCTACCGCTGGTTTTGCTGCTACAGGTTTTTCTGCGACAACTTTCTCTGCGACAGGCTTCGCTGTTTTAGGCGCTACTGATGCTTTAGCTTCTGATACTTTAGCTACAGACGCTTTAATGCGTTTTTGCAGTTTAGCCTGCACCTTACGCTTATGAGCAAGTCTCATTGAATATTTCTCCAGTTCACTGCTCTTGCGCAGTGGTGAAAATTTGAAGCGCGATTTATATCAAAATTCCTAACCAATTTGTAGCGCCAAGCACCGAAAGTCGATGAAAAATACGTATATTGTTCACTACTGGCTATTATTTAGTCATAGAAATGTTAATTGGAGTTTTACTATACTGGATATAGATCCAGAGATTTAAAGGTATTCGTATGCCGGCTTCTTTGCCCACCCGCCACTTAACTAATGTCGAATTCGATATCAATTCATATCGATCGAAATGGCTTGGCTATGCCATTTTATTTCTTTGCCTATTTCTAGCCCTATTCGAAGAGTTTAGAAAAGCCATTTTCATTTTTGTGCTTTGTGCCGGATGTGTAGGTTGGATGGTCTATCACTTTGCAATACGAAGTAAAGTGATGCTCACATTAACCCCTACACACTTACAGCAACATTTCTTCAAAGGAGGATGGGTTGTTAAATGGTCAAATATTGAATCAATCGGGATCTGTCAGTACGGCGAGCAAGGCTGGTTCCGACCACTTCCCTGGATAGGCATAAAGTTAAAAGACTATCCGCCTTATCTCGATTCGATTTGCCCGCGAATTTCGACGGAAATATTACTTAGTCAACGGTCGCTGCTTTATTTGGGTGTAAAACAGTCAGGAAAGGCGATTCATTTCGAAGATATAGTGCTCGATTCAAGTGTCTTCATTGCCAATGACAACGTTCAATACCAAGGCTTACAAGCAATGCTAGCAAACCGAATGAAATATCAACGCGCTTATCATGGCTATGACATTTTCATCTCAACACAAGATTTAGATCGTTCAGGAGAGGAGTTTGTTGGGCTGGCTCGACGATATTTAGCTGCCGCCGAACCAGATACAGAAAGTCTTAACTAGTATAAAGGCATTTCATCAGCTACGAATGGGTTAGACGCTCGTTCACGACCGAACGTAGACTCTGGGCCATGTCCAGGCACAAAAGTAACGTCACGCCCCAAAGGCCAAAGCTTAGTTTTAATGGAAGAAATTAAGGTATCAAAGTCACCTTGAGGGAAGTCTGTACGACCAATCGCCCCGTTAAACAGCACATCACCCACAAATGCCATCTTCGCTTCTTCAACATATAAAACCACATGACCAGGTGTGTGCCCAGGTGTGTGGATCACTTGCATTGTTTGCTTACCAAATGCAACGGTATCGCCATCGTTAAGCCACTGTTGCGGCTCAAATGCTTTCGTTAGTGGGAAACCAAACATTTGGCTTTGGTTCTCTAGCCCTTGCAACCAGAAGTTGTCCGCTTTATGAGGGCCAATAATGTCCACGCCTAGAATTTCAGCTAATGGTTCAGTTCCACCTACATGATCTAAGTGACCATGAGTTAAGACCAAGTTCACCACTTTCACACCGAGCTCTTCAATGATCGCTGCCAGTTGCTTAACATCACCACCAGGATCGACAACTACGCCTTCCATGGTTTCATCACACCAAACAATTGAGCAATTCTGAGCAAAAGATGTAACAGGAACAACTTGATACTTAAGAGACATACATTAACCTAATTCTATACAAAATCTGCGCGAACTATGACACTTGAGTCATTATTTGACAAGCGTTACCACTGTCTTACCGGGCCAGTATCAATGTGAACAAAGTTACTTTTCGCGTAATAACCAACTCCACCAGCCTTCAAGCTGATTGCTGCTTCACGCACTTGGCTAAGCTTCACGCCATCCAGTCTAAAATCTAGCGCTTTACCAAGCATGTGATAGCTTTTTTTAGCCACACCGCTCGATTTAGAACGTAGCGCTTCATTGGTCGCTGGAGAGCGGTAACCAGAAATGATTTGTACTTCGGCTTGAGTACCCAGCAAAGACTGAATCTGAGAGATTTGATCAAACAATCGACGGTCCATCGGGTGCACTTCGTTTCTTCTGAAATCACGGCAGATCTGATTGATACGTGCCATTTCATCACTGACGTAATTCACACCATCAAAATAACAAGATTCAAGGCTCTCACCAGTATGAAGGTTATTCATCGCGATGGTTCGCGGCTGATCAGGGTAGGAAGCAAAAGCGATGGATGGAGCTAACGATGCAGTGATCAAGGTGCCGCCTGATAGCGCTAGAAACTGACGACGAGAAAAAACATTCTGAGACATACTGCAAACAAACCGATTTATTGAACAAAAAACGGACATTACAGAATGGATTTATACTCGTCAAATGTGAGAAATCAGGCCTACAGTGCATAAAATGACAAAATTAAAACTTAGTCATTGAATAGAAAAAACAATTTATTCATAAATATTAATTGTAAATTTTGGGTAAATATCACCATCCGCTATATCTGATCGTATTGATAGACATCACTCCTATATTGAATACCTTCGTTTTCAAACAATACAGTTTGATAAATTATATGAACTGGGATGCGTTTCTTTAACGAAACCGCTGTTTTTTCGCCTAACGCGATATTGGCTTGATCATGAGTTTTTAAACCTTGAGTTTGCAACAGTAGCCACGCAAACTCTTCGGCTTGTTCCACTCTCACACAGCCAGAGCTAAAGGCTCTGGAGTCTTCATCAAATAAACTCTTACTCGGTGTGTCATGCAAGTAAATGGCTCGACTATTGGGAGTATTGAATTTATACAAACCCAACGCATTTTTAATTCCAGCCTGTTGGCGCAGTTTGTAAGGGAACCGTGAGGGAGTGATATTTTCCCAATCTATATCCGCTGTACTAATAAGATCTGGCGATCGCCATGCTTCTATAATTTCAAAGTTATTGTTTTCAAGATAAGTCGAGTCTTTTTTCACTTTTGGCAGAATGTCTTCCACCATGATTTTCCATGGTACATTCCAAGTAGGATTAAAAATGACAGAGTCTAATTTGGTCTGAATCAGTGGCGTTTTGCGAGACTTCCTCCCTACAACCACTCTTGATTCAAAGACTTCTTTACCATCTTGCCAGTATTTCATCTCAAAACTTGGAACATTCACTACGATCATAGAATCACGCTCGGTAGGCCACAAACGCGCACGTTCTGCATTGAGGGACAAAGCTTTTAATCTTGTTTGAGCGCTCATATTCAACCACTTCAAAGTTTGTGGCCCAATTACGCCATCATCGGTTAAGCCATGCATCCTCTGAAATGTCTTTACTGCTGCTTCTAATTCTAAATCGTAGTTAGTGACGTTGTCACTCATAAGGGATACATCAATACCTACCAGTTCGATACGGTCAATTAATTTGTCCCGATTCGGTAACAAAGCACCTCGATATTTAACCCCTGCTTGAATATACAAATCAGGTTCATGTTCGACCGAACTCAAGAGTAATAGATAAGACTTTTCGAAATTATCGTAACTTCCAATAGGCGGCGCATAAGCTTTGGTCAACACTGATAGCTGGTTGATGCTAATCGCTCTGTTCAAACTTAAGATCGAAGACTGTGAAGGTTGAGGCAACTTTGATTGAAGTTTTTCCGAAAAATACCATGGTTTTCCCACCAAAGGTGCATTTTCGCTATAGCTGATATAGAAGAGTAGCGTGTCGGTTGCAAGAATATCGTATTCAAACCAAAGCTCATTCTCGCGATAATAGCGGAGTCGATTTAATTGGCGAGAAAATAAAGGGCTGATACCTGACTGTTCAATTATGCTTAACTGAAATTCTAAGGTTTGAGCGGCCTCGGGATCGCTCCAAAACAGCCGAGATGGATTCTTGCTATAAAGACTTTCAGTGATGGTGGGATACTGCACATAAAACTCTAAGCCTGAGCTTTTTGAGATCCAACCTTGCTGGTAAAAACTAGCTAAGCTCCACGCCTGTGCAGAAAAAAAAAGAAATACGGTAAATATTATTGTTTTGAGCATCACCATCACTCCCCGACCTAGCCATACATTCAGTATGGCAAAGAAAAAGGAAGCGATGAGTGATTTTTAAACGACGCCTATCCGATAAGACGCGACTGAAAGAAGCCCTTTAAATCGCCGACCAATGGTTGTCCCACTGGACACCTGACTTAGCGACCGATTTACTTCCCGGCTGCTGCTGACTAACCACCTCGCCAGAACCTGAACTTAATAAAAATGTAGAGTCAAAAACGACAGCACCAGATGCATCTGGAAGCGCAGCTAGCTCGACTAGCTTCTTAGTCTCTTTCGACCAAATACCGTAGCAGTTACCACGGGGAGATGTGGCGATAATCCAATCTTTGGTTGCAGCAATACTCGCAATGTAGTGATTGAATCGTGCCCACTGTTCAGGTTCAGCTTGCAGCATTTCCATTTTTCCACCGCGAGTATGCATAGCAAGTAATGAAGGGTACTCATCAGGCTCTCCTCGATACTGCTGGCCACATAGCACGGTTTCGCCGCCATCATGGGACAAATGACGAATACTCAATTTCTTGTCCGTAAGCACAGCTTGTTCTAGTAATTCGCCGTTGGGAGATAGGTAACTCAGGCTTGGTTTCATGGTGTCTAAATTTCGAGGTGTGCGACCATCTGTATCCACGCCCCCCACTCCAATTACGAGCTGGTCGTTAGGCATAATAATGACTTCATGAGGTCCAAGCCCAAAACCTGTAAACTCAGCAACTTTTTTATAGCCTTGGCTCACTTCATAAACACCAATAAAGCCAGTGCTTGTGTGAGATTCCCCTTCGGTCGCGTAAAGCAAATTGCCATCATTTGAAAACACACCGTGGCCATAAAAGTGACGCTGCTTACCAGCAGGCATTAATTTTACGGTTTGCCCCGTCGTATAATCAAAAACCATAAAGTAGCTGCCAGGTCTTCGAGCAAACACAACAGCGTGGTTAGAACTCGGGCTAATCGCCACACCATGGCCGCGATCGGGAATTGGCATTGAGTGAATAGGATAACCTTTTGCATCCGCGACCACGGCTGAGAATTTACCCTTACCAGAGATCGAACAACCGATTAATGATGGAGTTTGAGTCGAAGCCTTTTGAACAGACGCACAGCCGAAAGGCATTAACGGAGAAGCAGCGCCAAATAGCGCTGCTTTCAAAAGTGTACGTCGAGTTTCGTTAGTCACCATCGGTAGCATTAAACCCTATAATCACACCCAATTCGATTGCGATTTCATCGTGAATCAAATACTTAAGTTGATCCAGTTTGTTGTACTCAGCCAAGACAAAGCGATAGCCACCTTTCGTTTGAAGTAATTCGAACAAGCTCGATTCATTTGACCATGAGGCAATTGTATCGCTGAACTGATAAGACACTCGATCAGCGAGATCAACCAAACCACGTTCACGCAATACATTATCCAAACCATTACCGTTGGCTAGATATAACTTTTGCATCGCAATTAAGTTCGCTTTCAATTGCAGCATAGAGGTTTGCGATCGCCACGACTCAGAGAAATAAGGACGCGGTTGACCAATCTTGGCCATCGGGCGGCTCATTTTCTTCATCGTGTAATCAAGTTGATTAGTCAGAAGTGCCACATACTCAGATTGCCATTGCTTGCTGTCTAAATCCAACCATGGATTCACTTGCCAAGCGCTTACAATGTTTGTTGATTTCACTACCAAGTTCTGAGCAATCACATCAGCTGATTGGCAGCCTCGAGCTTTATCATTCAATAGTGGAGACTGCTTGTCATACAACAACCATTCAATGGCGCCCACTCCCTGTACGGTCACGCTTTGTGAAGCGATTTCTTGCTGAGTCCACATTCTGTCTTGTTTAGTTAAACCAGACATTTTCAAACCTGTGGTATTTTTTTTGTCAGGCCAAAACTGAACGTTCCAACTTTCCTCAAGCGCTTTGCTTGGCCCTCGTTCTTGCCCTTGTAATGCCATCCACGCAGTCATCGTTTCTTGCCAAGAACCTTTCACTTGCGCCAAGTCTAATGTTTCTGAAGAACAATATTGCGCCACATCCATTTCTAACTTCTGGGCTTTATTGTTGAATTCAACGGCCGATTCAAACTGAACCTGATACACGGCGGAACTATCATGTTTTGTCGTATCTAAAGCATATGATGTAGCAACACCATCAGAATTGGTCGACTGGCAGCCTATAATCAGCGCCGAGCTACAGGCCAATGCGATTAATTTAATTTTCATGTTATTTCCTAAAGAGAGTTTAAGAATGCCAGTAACGCTGCGCGTTCTTCAGCGTTAAACGCTAACACATTCTGCTTCGCGTATTCAGCCTCTCCACCATGCCACAATACAGCTTCCATAACGTTACGAGCGCGGCCATCGTGCAGCAAGAATGTATGACCATTCACTTCTTTGGTATATCCAAGCCCCCACAGCGGAGTCGTACGCCACTCACGACCATTGGCCAAATATTCAGGGCGATTATCCGCTAAGCCTTCTCCCATATCATGCAATAGCATATCGGTATATGGGCTAATCAACTGTTCAGATAAGGCCGGCAGTTCATCCCGCTTAGCCGTTCGAAACTCAGCTTGGTGACAACTTTGACAACCCGCCGTTTTAAATAACTCTTTGCCTTTGATCACCTTAGGATCATCGGTATTACGACGAATCGGAACCGCAAGGTGCTGAGAGTAAAACTCGACAAAATCTAAGATGTTATCACTCACTTCAGGGTCACCACCGTTCGGGAAATCGGTACAAGTGGATTGAGCACTAGTACAGTTCTCATTCGGGAATAAGTTGCTGGTTAAGCCCAAGTCGCCATTAAAAGCCGCTGCATTTTGCTGCATCAAGTTAGGTTGACCTGCTTTCCAACCAAAACGACCAAGTGTTAATTCATTGGTTTGCACATCTAACACTCGGTTTGCCTTTCCAGACACACCTAAACCTTCAGACTTTTGAAGGCGCGCAAACTCAAGAATGGTTTCTTCCGAAATGCTTTCCAGTAGACCTAGGCCAATCATTGGTGGAGCTACACGAGCTGAAAACTGCGTATCTGGATGCATGTCCCCAAATGCGAGCTCTGTGATGCTGAGCTCCGGCTTTCTTAGTGTTACGACCGTGCCATCTTTGAAAGTCACCGGTACATCGCTATAAGAGATATTCACTTTACCTTCAGGTTTGACCCCTTGAATAGCAAAGTCTTGTAGCTGACCACCGTAAGTAGGTTCAGGAATCACACCATTGCGAATAAACGCTTGTTTTTGTTCAGGAGTGTCAGCCGGGATGCTGAGTCTAACCAACATAGAAACTGCGTTATCATCTCCTTTTTCAGGCGCATGACCACGACCGTCTTTAATATGACAATTTTGGCAACCATTGGTATTAAACAGAGGACCTAAACCATCACGGGCATCAGTAGATGCTGGAGCAGGAACCCATGGGTTTCTAAAGAAACTGTTGCCAACGCTAAAATCTAAGCGCTTAGACATAGGTAAATTTGAAGCTGGTAAAGAAAACGCGTTTGCACCTTCTTTTTTAGTACTGGTTTTGCCGCCCGAATAAACTTCATGAGCTTGTAATGGTGTTAAAACAAATAGCGTAGTGAGTAGTGAGGCTTTGAGATACGACTTCATATTATGCCCTAATTGTTATTGTTCTACTTTGTTATAGCTTGCAGTGTGGTGGAACAGGAACAATGAAGGGCTCACCAAGAGCCCTTCATAACTTGGTCTAGCCAAGTAAAAAGATTCAGTTAATCACGATTAAAATTCGTGGTCAGCCGTGTCTGGGTTTAGGCTATCGATACCGATGATGCCAGCAGCACGTTCAATTGCAGCCGTTTGAGAAACCAAAGCTACGATTGTTTTGTTAACGAGTGCGTTACCTGCAGCATTGTCAGCCGCAATTAGCTGATCAAAGTGTTGGTTGTTTTTCTCAGCAGAAGTAACAAGCTGACCAACTTGCGCACGTGCTAGGTCAAACTGCTTTTGAATTTCTTTAGCCGCTTGCTTGTCTTCTTTAGCAACTAGGTCGTATAGGCTTGGGCCAGAAAGCAATGTGCCATCTTCACGTTTGTACAAACCAGTGTAAACGTTGTAGATGCCTTGCTCGTTGTAGTAATGAGAGTTGTGCGTGTTGTCAGAGAAACAATCGTGCTCGTCTTCAGTAGAGTTTGCTTCTAAAGCAACTTTCATGCGCTCACCAGCTAGCTCACCTAAAGAAAGTGAACCCATGCCGAACAACATCTTACGTAAGCCATTTTCACTTGATTCAGAAAGTAGTTCTTGACGGTAGTTGCCTTTCTGTTCTGCAGACCATTGCTTTTCCATCCACTCTAAGTCTTGGATAAGCAGTTCAGCAGAAGCTTTAAGGTATTGACCGCGGCGGTCACAGTTACCATTTGTACATTCAGAACCCACAACAAAGTCTGTGTACGCTCGTTGACCAGCACCAGCGTTAGTGCCGTTTAAATCTTGACCCCAAAGTAGGAATTCAATCGCGTGGTAACCAGAAGCAACGTTTGCTTCAGAACCGCCAATTTCGTTCAATTCAGCGATTAGCTCTGGAGTAATTTTCTTAGCGTCAACAGTAGTTTGACCTACTTGGAACGTTTCATTTGCAACAATGTTTGCATTTGCGCCTTCATTACCTAACTCGTATTGGTAATCAGTAGAAACGTAATCGATCAGACCTTCATCTAGCGGCCATGCATTCAACTGACCTTCCCAGTCATCAACCACTGCGTTACCGAAACGGAACACTTCAGATTGTTGGTAAGGCACACGAGAAGCTAACCAAGCTTGTTTAACCTGTTCGAAGTTTGCAGCAGAAGGCGAAGCTAAAAATGTGTCGATAGAAGTGTTTAAAGCCTTTGCAGTTACTACAGAATCAGAAAATACAGCGTGAGCAATGTCTGCATAATGTTCTACAACTTGATCTTGGGTAACAGCTGCGAAAGATGATGCCGAAGCTAGTAGAAGTGACGAAGTTACAGCTTTAGTCACTAAAGATTTAATGGTCATGAAAGCGTCCTTGTTGAGCTTTGAATTATTATAAGTACTGATAGTGCAAACTATTATCATTTGCGCTACGAATTCGAATAATACAAAGTTACAATTTATTTGCAAGACAAAAACAAAAAAACCTCACAAAAGTGAGGTTTTTATCAATTCAGAGACTTTCGACGATTTTAGATGTCTAAATCATGCTTACCATGAGACACTTTTGCTTGAAGATAGCTTTCGTTTCCAGACTTAATATGTGCCGAAGTGTTCACTACTTCTTCTATCTCAATACCGTGAGATTTCAGGTCTTTAATCTTCTTCGGGTTGTTCGTTACTAAACGAATCTTCTTCACGTCCAAAGCGCTAAGCATCTGTGCAGCTTCAGTAAAGTCGCGCAGGTCATCACCAAAGCCAAGGTGATTGTTGGCTTCGTAAGTATTCATTCCTGCACTTTGTAATTTATAAGCATCTATCTTGTTATACAAACCGATGCCACGACCTTCTTGGCGTAGATATAAGATGATACCGCCAGACTCACCCATTCGATTGATGGTTTCATCCAGTTGCTCCCCACAATCACAACGTGATGAATGGAAAACGTCACCCGTCAAACACTCCGAGTGCATACGAACTAGTGGTGTTTCTTGGTTTTGGTCTGCGGATTTAAAAATGACAGCAACGTGCTCTTTATCTGTTTTCAATCCATGGAAAGATAGAAGCTCCGCATCAATGTTGCTGTTGGCTCCTACTTTAAAATCTACTCTGGCACGAACTTCCGCCATAACTTCACTCGCTTGATTATTATTAGTCTGTTTTCGTATCTGTAAGTACGAATGTCATGATAAACCACTATGGGGGTACCGATCGCATTTTTCAAGGTAATGCGATTACTCATAATGTTATATTATAACATTAGTGAAAAACAACCATAAAAAAGCCTCACCCTAGTAAAACTAGCATGAGGCTAAAAAAACTGTGGTTTGAGGCGTTGTTAACTAATTTGAGTCTTCTTCCATACGGCAAGTTGAACCCACGCATTCTCAAGCTCAGAAAGCTCTTCTTGAGTCAAAAATGAAAGGCTCGAAGGAGTGGCATACGCCTCGTTACGCTTCGGAGACTGGATGCGTGCTTTGAATTCTTTTTTCAAACTTGTGATTACTTTTTCCACAATAAAGTCCCTTTTTACCAGTGAAGCTATTTAGTTAACTTAATTATTGTACAAAAAGTAATTAATTACGTAAATGCAATATTAATAATATTAGTTATTTTTTTTAACACTCCGATATGCCATGAATATAAAAGCGAAAAGAATCAGTATCGGTAAGAACCATAATAAGTACGTATTAGGCGCAAGTTGTGGCTTATATAAAACGAATTCACCAAAGCGAGTTGTCATATAGTCGATGATATATTGATCATCTCGCCCATCTTTGATCATTGTAAATACTTTTAATCGAAGATCTTTTGCTATCGGAGAGTTAGACTCAATTAGATTCTGGTTCTGGCATTGTGGACAGCGAAGTGACTTGGCGAGAGCGATGGCTTGCTGCTGCTGGACCTGACTATCGAACTCAAACAAGTCGACCTGAAGCGATATCGCTTTCTCTGCCCCTTTAAATGTCGCTTCAGCCATTGCGCCAGTACTTAATAGCATTAGGCCAATCAATATTAAATACGAATAACGTTTCCATTCCATATATAAACCTAAATGCCTTCAAAGTATTTTGCTAGATTTCTTTCCCATACCTGTGAATCCAAAATTCCAGATATTTTTACGATCACTTTTCCATTATGATCTAATAAATATGTTTCTGGTGTTCCCACTACACCAATATCTAATGAAAGATCGCCTTTTTGATCATAAATGATCTTATTATATGGATTACCATCTGCTTCTAATAACGCAATTGCCTCTGAACGGCTGTCTCTATAATTAATACCGTTAATAGGGATTCCTTTATTTTTCAACTTATTAAGATACTCATGCTCCTCACGGCAGATTCCACACCACGAAGCCCATACATTCACCAATTGATATTTATGATCCGTAATGTCACGCCGTTCGATCTTAAGATCTTTATCAAAAAGATCATCAGCAACAAATGCTGGGAACTCTCGTTCAACAAGCTGAACTTGCGTCGAGCGTTGCTTGTTCTGCATTGCTATCATTGTTCCCGCCACAACGAGCAACGCAGCAGCAAACAAAGCAACAAGCGTGTTTCTAGTTTTCGGTCGCATAATTCCAACTCCTAAACCGTTGCATACTCGGTTTGAAAATAGCCACTCCTGCTCCTAGGATCGCGATTAATGCTCCGAACCATACCCAACGAACATAAGCTTTATATTGAATGCGAAACGCGTAAGCATTCGCGTCTACTTTTTCTCCCATCGTGATGTAAATATCACCATGCCAAAACCACTTCATAGCAGGTTCACTCATGTTCATTACCCGAACTTGATAATGACGACGCTCTGGTGTCAATGCGTACTCTGCCCTTTGGTCTTCTATGATGAGATGAGCTTGTTCTGCAGTGAAGTTTGGGCCGACATACAACTCGGTATCTTGATGTTTGATTACCCAACTCATAAATTGAATTTGCTCACCAGGCTCTAGTTTTTTATTAATTTCTAACGAGTGGAAACTGTTCATAGCCGCACCAATTGCGACGATTGCAATACCCACGTGCGCTAAGCTCATAGAAACCATTTTTCTCACATGTTCGGTACCATAAGCTTGAAATACAACGTAACCATGAGAAAGCACCACCCACAGCGCCAACATCCAAGTCATCAGAACGGGAGTTTCAATCCTGTCGACTTGTGCGTTGTAAAGTAGGTACCCCATCACTATGGAGCAAAGAGCTATCCAAACCATAACGATTTTGACTGGCTTCACTTTCTTGCTTGATAATACGAATGGCACAGCCCCCACCACAATCAAAGTAAGTAGCGTCAATGGTGCAAATAAAAGATTAAAATAAGGAGCACCCACAGAAATAGCACCTAGCCCAAGCAATTCGAAAATCATTGGATAAAAAGTGCCGAGTAGGACAATGAGAGTGGCTAAGGCGAACAAACTGGTAGCAACCAAAGCCAAAAAACCCTTCGACCAAAATCTAGTGAGTGGTTGAGAGCTAAACGTTTCACTTCTAATGATGAGTAAAGAGAATGCGCTGAGCAGCACGACCATTAGTATTGCTAGTAGTGCTAAGCCCTTACTTGGGTCCACGGTGAAAGCATGTACAGACGTAAGAACACCTGAACGCACGATAAATGTACCTAAAATGCTCAAGCAAAACGTGACGATCGCAAGACTCAACGTCCATTTCAGTAACTGCCTAGATTTGTCTGCAACGCTCAAGCAATGTAATAGCGCTGTTGAAGTTAGCCAAGGCAATAATGAAGCGTTCTCCACCGGATCCCAAAACCACCAGCCACCCCAGCCTAATTCATAATAAGCCCACCAAGAACCTAGCACGATTCCTGCGGTTAGAAATACCCAAGCGGTTAGGCACCAATTTTTACAATAACGAACCCATTTAAATTCAATGTCTTTCATCATTAAAGCAGCTATCGCAAAGGCCAACACAGCAGAAAAACCAACATAACCGAGATATAGAAGTGGCGGGTGAAAGATCAAACCGACATCTTGAAGCATTGGATTCAGGTCTCGCCCTTCAAGAGGTAACACATCATTCAACTGAAAAGGGTTAGATGCCGCCAAAGTGAAAACGGTGAAAGTAGCGATAAGTAAATTCATCACCCAAAGTACTTTCGCTAGATATTCATGAGAAAAGTGTTTCTGAATTGCGATTAAGCCAGCCCAACAACTGAGTGTTAACACCCAAAATAGCAGTGAACCCTCATGGCCAGCCCAAATAGCGGCAACTTTGAAAAAGATTGGCAGCTGAGTATTGGAGTGCTCTGATACATAAGCTAATGAAAAATCGTCTATTGCAAACGCGCTCCCAAGAACAACAACGGCCACGATTGCGAGTAAGGCGCTCGATAGCGTGAGCCCTTGTATAAGCCCGATATTAATTTTAGCTTTCCCTAAAACTTGGTGACCACCAACAGTACTCACCATCAAACTTGAAGCTGCTATCAGTATCAGACTAAACAAGCCAAGATGTCCGATCATAAAACCTCGAAAAGGCTCTACCGAAGTAGAGCCTATTAACGTTATACCGCCGTCATTTGGCCAGCATATAGAACAAAGGTACGTAGCATCAGCACACCAACTAAGCTCAGTGACGTCACGACGAAAATAAACGCTCCGCTATGGCGCACAGCCTTTGGTGTAACCGCATTAAGTAATAATGGCAGTAACATCCCTGCTCCTATCACTCCCCACCAGAACCAAGATGCCCAGAAACCACTACCAATAGCGTTCCATGCAGCTTGTTGGCTCTGACCACCAGCGAAAATAAGCCCAGTAAAGAATGTCACTAATACAAATAGCTCGAACATTACAACCGGACGTTCAAAGCCATGAACCCAGCTGACACTCGGGCTATGTGGAGACTCTTTAAATACCAATACACCGAACAATAAACATGCTGCTGCACCAGAAGAAAGGCTAGAGAACAAAAACAGAATAGGTAGCACTGGATTGTTCAGCATTGGGAATGTTTGCAATGCTGATAGTAAGAAGCCGGTGTAGGCCGCTAGTAGCAAAGCCAAGAAGCCCAAGAACAGCTCCAATGCATTTTCAAACTGTCCAAGCTTTTCTAACAGCCCGTCGACGAACTCAAATCTGCCCTTCAAGAATGCAGTAATCTGCTTTCTGAAGATGATACCTATCCAAACAAAGAGTACAGCCATATAGACGTTAAACAGCATAACGCCCATCGACATCACAGAGGTTGGATTCACAAAAATCATAATTTTCCAAAAGGCCAATGGCTTGGTTAAATGGAAAATTAGAATCGTCAGTCCAACAATAATGCCAAATGGAGCTAAAAATGCCGTCGCTTTTAAAATGCCATTTTCAGATGGATCCCCTTCTATAACCTTCCTTTTTAGGTAAACAGAAATCATGACAGCGCCAGCCGACATACCCGCTAAAAATAGATATATCGCTATTATCCAATCCCATACCACAACACCAGATTGGAATGCAGTTTCCCATTCATTCATGATGAAATCTCCCCTTTCTGGTGTGGAATTTTGTACAACTTCGGACTCGTACCTAAATGCACTTTATCGCGATAGACGACTTGGTTATTTAGCACTTGATTGATCTCGCTTGATGGATCATTTAGATCCCCAAATACCAATGCTTTTGTCGGGCAAGATTCCACACACGCTGGCAGCTTGCCTTTCGCCAAATTGGTATCGCGGCAGAAATTACACTTATCAGCCGATTTATTTTCCGGATGGAAGAATCGAACCTGATATGGGCAAGCCAACAGACAATAGCCACAGCCGACACACTTATCCTGATGAACGTCAATAATCCCTGTTTTTTCATCTTTGTATGCAGCACCCGTTGGACACACCATCACACAAGGGGCGTTATCACAATGTTGGCAAGAGTTTCTCGTAAACTTGTAGTCAACATTCGGAAACTCACCTTGCGGCTCGCTTCGAACGATTTCCAGCCTAGATACGCCTTCAGGAACATTGTTCGTTTCTCGGCAAGCTTCAGTACATGCTGTACAACCAATACAAGCCGTCTCATCATGGATCATTCCGTAACGCTTAGCGCCATCTTCTTGAACGTTCGCCAATGTCTTTCGGCTTGAAACCACTGCTGTACCCGCAACGCCAGTCGTTAAAATCACGGCACCAGCGCCAGTTAAGAAGTTACGTCTAGAACAACTCATAGCTTCACTCCTCTTCTTTTTTGTTGTTGAAGTCCGAGTGGCAGTCCACACACATCTTAATTCGTTCTTTCTTATCCAGCGCCAATACTTTAGATTTCGTGGCATGAACATTATGACAGTTCGAACACGTTAAGTTTTTTGCGTGAACATCATGGGTCCAGCTGTCATCACGCAAGTATTTGGGTTGATGACAATCTGTACACTGGCTGTTCGCTTTTAAGATTGCTTCAGGGTCGAGGAAGACTTTCTCAGTTCCTTGTTTAGACTGCGCGGAAGAATATTTGGTCACTTCTGGCGCACCTTCACGGTGATCCGGACCAATACTGTTATGACATTCGGTACAATTTACGTCGCGTCCAAGAATTTTGTGTGACTCTTCACCATGCGAGCCAAACAACGTATCTTTGGCTTCTTTATGGCACTGAACACACTTGTAATCTTTATCGCGAATTAGTTCGACTTCATGTCTCGTCGATTCTTGATTCACCTGAGTGACATCGGAATCGGCAATTGCATAAATAGAATTACCATAGAGGCAGAATGCTAGAAGGGTTTTCAGCATTATGACTATGGCCAATTTAATATTGCCCATTTTATCCTTTCCTTATACCAGCTATATCTAGCTCTCAACTAAATAGTCTTACTGGTTAAACAAAAGTACCTTTGAATAGCAGAATCACCATTCAAACGATTTCAACTCTTATTCGGAATAAGCCACAACGCTTTCTATAAATAATCTTATACCCCCAAATGGGTACACACTACTCCTTAGTAGTCAGTTCGTGATAGATATCACCTACTTTTAAAGTGGTTAATAGTGTTAAGTCTTTGTATGTATTAAGAATTATTCTCATCAATTGACGATACAGCTAACCCTTAAGGGGTATATGGAAGATATATTGATCTGACGCAATAACCATAATTGATCTAAAACAAACAAGATTTAATACGTAACAAATTATTAGATTATATGAATTATTATAAACAGGAACTCTCCGATTCTTATTCGATATAGCAGCCTCACAACGCTTGGTATAAAAATCAGTATATTGGAGATATCACTGTGAAAAAGCATTGGAGACAATATTCACTCGCTGCATTATTTGCATGCGCTTCATTAGTAAGCACAGCAACCTTTGCTTCGTCTGAAGACAAAACAATTGGTGACCCTCGAAACGAGCAGTTCGAGCAGAACCACCCCGACCAATACCAAACTTGGAAACAAACCTCAGAAAGTGAACAGATAGAAGACGCTCTAGCTGAAGACCCGAACATGGTCATCATGTGGGCTGGTTATGGCTTTGCAAAAGACTATAACAAGGCTCGTGGGCACTTTTACGCGTTAGACGATGTTCGACAAACGTTACGCACTGGAGCGCCAACCGACGCTAACTCTGGCCCAATGCCTATGGCATGCTGGAGCTGTAAGAGCCCAGATGTTGCGCGCGTTATTGAAGAACGTGGTGAAGATGGGTATTTCGAGGGTAAGTGGGCACGTCTAGGGGCAGAAATATCGAACCCTATCGGTTGTGCAGACTGCCATGATACTCAAAGCGAAAACTTTAAAAACGGTGAGCCAGCCTTAAAGATCACTCGCCCGTATGTCGAACGCGCATTTGATACCATTGGCAAAACTTTCGATGAGCAAAGTCGTCTAGACAAGCAGGCATCAGTATGTGCTCAGTGCCACGTAGAGTACTATTTCACTGGGCCAACTAAAGGCGTTAAGTTCCCTTGGGATAAAGGCACTAAAGTCGGTCAAATGGAAGAGTACTTCGATGAAATCGGCTTTAAAGATTGGACTCACAAAGTGTCGAAAGCACCAATGTTAAAAGCGCAACACCCTGGCTATGAAACCTGGCGAGAAGGTATCCACGGTAAAAATAAAGTAGCTTGTGTTGATTGCCATATGCCAAAAGTGACCAAAGAAGACGGAACAGTATTTACCGATCATAAGGTCGGTAACCCATTCGACCGCTTCGAAGACACCTGCGCCAATTGTCATACTCAAAGTAAATCTCAGATGAAAGAGATTGTCTCGACACGTAAAGCTCAGGTATTAAATATGAAGCTAACTGCCGAGAAGCAAATCGTTGCAGCACACTTTGAAGCAGGTGCGGCATGGAAAGCAGGCGCGACTGAAACAGAGATGGAGCCAATCTTACAAGATATCCGTCATGCTCAATGGCGTTGGGACTACGCAATTGCTTCGCACGGTGTCCACATGCACGCGCCTGAAGTCGCACTTGAAGTTCTAGGTACGGCAGTTGATCGCGCTGCCGACGCTCGAACCAAGCTTGTCCGCCTATTAGCGAAAAAAGGCATTACAGAACCAATCGAGATCCCGGACATTTCAACAAAAGAGAAAGCACAGCAAGTTCTTGGGATGGGTATGGACAAGATGAATGCTGATAAGAAGCATTTCTTAGAAACCGTGGCCCCTGAATGGGACAAGCAAGCAGAAAAACGCGAAGCTGATTATAAATATTAATCACTTCTCTTATTAATAAGAACAAAAACCAGCCAAACTATTTAGATAGTGGCTGGTTTTTTGTATCTAGTCTGGCTAACTACAACTCATCAAGGGACATTAACGTGAAAATAGTGCTAACACTAATAATATGGTGCTCCATCCTATTCAGTTCTATAGGCGTCGCTTCTGAACGCGCTAAAACTGGCTGGGAACTCATCGGTCAGGGTGCAATAATCATTGATGTTCGTACGCCTCAGGAGTTCTCACAAGCGCATCTTCCGAATGCGCTGAACTATCCATTATCAGAACTTGAAACTCACTTCGCAGACATAAGTAAAGAACAATTCATTGTCTTATATTGCCGTAGCGGCAACCGTTCAGGTCAGGCCTATCAATATTTGACATCTAAAGGGTTTACTAACCTTCACAATGCAGGCGGATTGAACGAAATGGTGGAAAACCAATAACTGAATCAACCATCGAATCTACACCTTCTTATAGCATTTGTTTGGCTCGGTTGATTGAGTGAATCACACTTACTCGATCAATGCCTTGTCGATTTGAGTCCAAGATCTTTGTCCACGCGTCGATAGCCAATTGATAACGGAAACTAATAAAGTGATCGGATGCGATCAACATCAGTGCTGTCTCATTGTTAGGATCGAGAATGAGCGCGTCGTTTAAAAGGGTTTCAACATTAGAAGAAATGGTTTGAGATTGAAGATAATAGAGTGCTGTCGCTTTTGCAGCATATTGATTAGCCGATACAGACTTGGCTAGGCGCATAGAGTAATCAAAGCTTGTGAGAGCAGCTTGAAACTCCCCTTTTGCTAAATAGACATTTCCTAATTGGAACCACACATCCCCTTGATTAGGGTCTTCCCGCAAACTTTGCTGTAATTCATCCATAAACTGTTTTGGTGTTTGGGCCTGCTGGCTGCTGGACGAAACCTGAGGGGATGGTTGCTTGAGATTAGAAAAGGCCATCACACTCACGCTAATAACTACCACGCAGTATACTAAGCTTTGACGCCTAGCTTTTCCTTTATTAGTTGCCGCATAAACTAACGCTAGAACAAAAGAACTCATCGCAACTAAACTCAACCAAATCCAAACAGGCATAACTCTTTCTCTAGTCAAAATAGATAGTACTGTTATACCAATTTATGAGTAACGATCGTGTGTTATCCGGCATCCTCATAATCATGATCAAATTTAAGGCATAAAAAAGCCGAGCTCAAAGCTCGGCTTTTATCAGGCTAATCGTTCAGGAGTTACTCTGAATCTGTTTCGCCTTCATTAGAAGCATCAGCTTCTGGTGCGTCAGCGGTTTCCGCTTGAACCTGTTCACCTTCTTGAGTTTCCTCGTCTAGGATTTCAGCTTCTTCTACTTCATCGATACGTTGTAGTCCTACAACATTTTCGTCTTCAGCAGTACGGATAAGCGTAACACCTTGTGTATTACGACCCACTTGGCTTACTTCAGCAACGCGTGTGCGTACTAACGTACCCGCATCGGTGATCATCATCATCTCATCGCCTTCTTCCACTTGAACAGCACCAACAACAGGGCCGTTACGCTCAGAAACTTTGATAGATACAACACCTTGAGTTGCACGACCCTTCGTTGGGTATTCAGCAAGCTCAGTACGTTTACCGTAACCATTTTGCGTTACAGTCAGTACATCACCTTCATTTGAAGGAACAATCAGAGACACAACTTGGTCATCATCTGCTAGTTTCATACCGCGTACACCAGCAGCAGTACGGCCCATAGCACGAACCTTGTCTTCACTAAAGCGAACTACTTTACCCGCTTTAGAGAACAACATGATGTCACTGTCACCGTTAGTAATATCGACGCCGATCAACGAGTCGTCATCACGTAGGTTAACTGCGATCAAACCATTCGCACGTACGTTAGCGAACTGATCCAGAGATGTCTTCTTAACAGTACCATCACCAGTTGCCATGAAGATGAACTTCTCATTAGAGAATTCAGAAACAGGCAGAATAGCCGTAATACGCTCACCCTCTTCTAAAGGAAGAATGTTAACAATAGGCTTACCACGTGCAGTACGACTTGCTAATGGTAGTTGGTAAACTTTCAGACGGTATGTCTTACCACGAGTAGAGAAACATAGGATGTTATCGTGAGTATTGGCAACAAGCAGACGCTCAATGTAATCCTCATCTTTCATCTTAGTTGCACTCTTACCTTTACCACCACGGCGCTGAGCTTCGTAGTCGCTTAAGATTTGGTACTTAACGTAACCCGCGTTAGAAAGCGTCACAACAACGTCTTCTTGAGCAATCAGCTCTTCCATGTCGATATCGTGAACCGCTGCTGTGATTTCTGTACGACGCTCGTCGCCATAGATTTCACGTACCGCTTCAAGTTCTTCACGGATAACTTCCATTAAGCGCTCAGTGCTTGCAAGAATATGCATTAGCTCAGCGATTTCTTCTAGAAGTGCTTTGTATTCATCTAGAATCTTCTCGTGCTCAAGACCAGTTAAGCGGTGAAGACGAAGTTCTAGAATAGCTTGCGCTTGCGTTTCCGTTAGGAAGTATTGACCATCTCGGATGCCAAATTCAGGCTCTAGCCAGTCAGGACGAGCCGCATCTGTACCAGCACGCTCTAGCATTGACGCTACGTTACCAAGATCCCACCCACGAGATACTAAACCAACTTTTGCTTCTGCAGGAGTTGGCGCATTCTTGATTAGTTCAATAACTTCATCGATGTTAGCTAGTGCTAGTGATAGAGCTTCTAAGATATGTGCACGATCACGTGCTTTTCTTAGTTCGTAGATAGTACGACGTGTTACTACTTCACGACGGTGATCAACGAAACACTTCAGCATGTCTTTAAGGTTGAACAACTGTGGTTGACCGTTGTTCAACGCAACCATGTTGATACCGAAAGTTGTTTGCAGCTGAGTTTGAGAGTAAAGGTTGTTCAGAACAACTTCACCTACAGCATCACGCTTACATTCAATAACAATACGCATACCATCTTTATCAGATTCATCACGTAGAGCACTGATGCCTTCAACTTTCTTATCTTTAACTAATTCTGCGATCTTCTCGATTAAACGAGCTTTGTTCACTTGGTAAGGGATTTCAGTAACGACGATGGTCTCTTTACCATTCTTCTCTACTTCGATATCCGCTTTTGAACGCATGTAGATCTTGCCACGACCAGTCTTATAAGCATCAACAATGCCTTTACGGCCACTGATGAGTGCTGCTGTCGGGAAGTCAGGACCAGGGATGTAGTCCATTAGCTCATCAATAGTAATGTCTTCGTTATTGATGAAAGCTAAACAGCCATCAACCACTTCACCTAAGTTATGCGGTGGAATGTTGGTAGCCATACCTACTGCGATACCTGAAGCACCGTTTACCAATAGGTTAGGAATTTTTGTCGGAAGAACTGCTGGGATTTGCTCAGTACCATCGTAGTTTGGTACGTAATCCACAGTTTCCTTATCAAGGTCAGCCAAAAGCTCGTGAGCAATTTTCGCCATACGAACTTCGGTATAACGCATTGCAGCCGCTGAGTCGCCATCGATAGAACCAAAGTTACCTTGGCCATCAACTAGCATGTAACGCAGTGAGAACGGTTGAGCCATACGAACAATAGTATCGTATACAGCGCTATCACCGTGCGGGTGATATTTACCGATTACATCACCTACTACACGAGCAGATTTTTTATATGGTTTGTTCCAATCATTACCTAGTACATTCATCGCGAACAAAACGCGGCGGTGTACAGGTTTTAGGCCATCACGCACATCTGGAAGGGCACGACCAACGATGACGGACATCGCGTAGTCTAGGTATGAACCTCTAAGCTCATCTTCAATATTTACGGGCGTGATCTCTTTCGCTAGATCGCTCATAGAGCCATTTTCCCTCTATAGTCAGATCGTATTTTTGAATACGTATAAGACCGAAAAATATAACACAAATTTACCTACTGAGGCATCACTTTCCATGCCCTTTTACCATCTTGTGAGCTTAGTTGCGAATCAATTGACGAGAAATTGCACGCTCGATACATATCTCGCTGATACTTGGCTATTTTACATGCAATAAATTGCTAACTTTGTAGAACTTCTGGTCACCAAGAAAAGCCAAGTTATAATGCTGTCAATTTCATGGATGCATTATTTAACTTGGAAATGCCGATTATGACGAAAACACAAAATGTCGACCCTGCTGAAATCAAAAAATTTGAAGACATGGCTTCGCGTTGGTGGGACCTAGAAGGCGAGTTCAAACCCCTTCACCAAATCAACCCATTACGACTTAATTACGTACTAGAGAAAGCGAATGGTCTTTTCGGCAAGAAAGTACTCGACGTTGGCTGTGGCGGCGGAATTTTAGCGGAAAGTATGGCGGTTGAAGGCGCTGAAGTCACCGGTTTAGATATGGGTAAAGAGCCGCTAGAAGTCGCTCGTTTGCACGCGTTAGAAACTGGCACCAAACTAGAATACATTCAAAGCACCATTGAAGATCACGCTGAGCAAAATCCTCAAACCTACGATGTCGTGACATGCATGGAAATGCTTGAACACGTACCAGACCCTCAATCTGTCATCAGTGCGTGCGCCAAGCTTGTGAAGCCAAATGGACACGTGTTCTTCTCAACACTAAACCGTAACTTCAAATCGTATCTGTTTGCGATTGTTGGCGCCGAGAAGTTATTAAAGATCGTTCCAGAAGGTACACATGAGCACGATAAGTTTATTCGCCCAGCGGAGCTTATCAAGATGATCGATCAGACTCCTCTACAAGAGCTTGGTATTACAGGTCTTCATTACAACCCGTTAACAGATAGCTACCGCTTAGGTACTAGCGTAGATGTTAACTATATTGTGCATACTCAAAACTTTGCTTAATCGCAACAGCCGAGTAATAAAATAAATCGCATATAGACCCGGAATAAAGGTTGCAAATACCATAATTTTGCGACCTTTTTCAGCCCAATTTTTGTGCTTAAGATTCCATTTTGAGCAGCGTAGATTCAAATTTCGACAATCCAAATCGACTTCAATTTTCGGCCAAAGATCAAGGGATTTTTTTTTATTCCCGCACAAATTTAAACCAGTGGAGAAAAGCGAGTTTTATACAGTCTTGTTACGTCTAGCTCCATCAGTTAGTGAGCACTAACTGTTTTTTTCAAATTTATCAGTTATCCACAAGTCATCCCATTTCTGCTCCTTGAAAATTCTTCAGTACAGCACTATCTTGTAACGCAACAAACGAATACCCCCTATATGTTGTGTTTCGACTACAATATATGGGTAGACCAAGATCACAAAGCCGACATGCGATTTACAAAAATTGCACAAAAAGATACAAAAACACGGCTTTAATCAGTTTTGTTAGGGAAATTAAGCAGAATGAACCAACAACTTACTGTTACTAAGCGTAACGGTCGCAAAGAAACTATTGATCTAGAGAAGATCCACCGCGTTATTACATGGGCTGCAGAAGGTCTTCATAACGTATCAGTCTCTCAAGTAGAACTTAAAGCTCACATCCAGTTCTACGATGGCATTACCACTACTGATATTCATGAAACCATCATCAAGTCTGCTGCGGATCTTATCTCAGAAGAAACTCCAGACTATCAATACCTAGCTGCTCGCTTAGCCGTATTCCACCTACGTAAAAAAGCGTACGGTCAATACGAGCCACCAGCACTGTATGACCACGTTGCAAAACTTGTGGACATGGGTAAATACGATAGCCACTTGATGGAAGATTACACGCAAGCAGAATTTGCTGAGCTTGACGCATATATCGACCACAAACGTGACTTAGACTTTTCTTACGCTGCGGTTAAGCAACTTGAAGGTAAATACTTCGTTCAAAACCGTGTGACAAAAGAAATCTATGAGAGTGCTCAGTTCCTTTACATTTTAGTTGCTGCTTGTCTATTCGCTAAGTACCCGAAATCGACTCGTCTTGACTACATCAAACGTTTTTACGACGCATCTTCTACGTTTAAGATTTCTCTACCTACGCCGATCATGTCTGGTGTACGTACTCCTACTCGCCAATTCAGCTCTTGTGTTCTGATTGAGTGTGGTGACAGCTTAGATTCAATCAACGCGACAGCAAGCTCGATCGTACGTTACGTCTCTCAACGAGCAGGTATCGGTATTAATGCTGGTCGTATCCGTGCACTTGGTTCTGAGATTCGCGGTGGTGAAGCGTTCCACACAGGCTGTATCCCTTTCTACAAATACTTCCAAACAGCAGTAAAATGTTGTTCTCAAGGTGGTGTTCGTGGCGGCGCGGCAACTGTGTTCTACCCGTTATGGCACGGTGAAGTACAATCTCTATTAGTACTTAAGAATAACCGTGGTGTTGAAGAGAACCGTGTTCGTCACATGGATTATGGTGTTCAACTGAACAAGCTTATGTACGCTCGCCTAGTTCAAGGTGGCAACATCAGCCTGTTCTCTCCGTCTGACGTACCTGGGCTTTACGATGCATTCTTCGAAAACCAAGAGCGTTTTGAAGAGCTATACGTTAAGTACGAAAACGATCCGTCAATCAAGCGTGAAACAGTAAAAGCAGTAGAGCTATTCTCTCTACTGATGCAAGAGCGTGCTTCTACAGGCCGTATCTACATTCAGAACGTTGACCACTGTAATACACACAGCCCGTTTGATTCTGAAGTAGCACCTGTTCGTCAATCGAACCTATGTCTAGAAATTGCGCTACCAACTAAGCCGCTTTCTAACGTAGAAGATGACGAAGGCGAAATTGCACTATGTACGCTTTCTGCATTCAACCTTGGCGCAATCAACGATCTCGATGACCTGGCAGAGCTTTCTGAACTAGTAGTTCGTGCTCTAGATGCACTTCTTGATTACCAAGATTACCCGCTTCCAGCAGCATACAAATCGACAATGAACCGTCGTACTCTAGGTGTTGGTGTTATCAACTACGCATACTACCTAGCGAAGAATGGTGTTAAGTACTCTGACGGCAGCGCAAATGGCCTGACGCACCGTACTTTTGAAGCAATTCAATACCACCTATTAAAAGCGTCTGTGGAGCTAGCGAAAGAGCAAGGCCGTTGCCCATCTTTCAATGAGACTAACTATGCGAAAGGCTTACTGCCAATCGATACTTACAAGAAAGATATCGACTTAGTATGTGAAGAGCCACTGCACTACGATTGGGATGCTCTACGTGAAGAGATCATGGAGCACGGCCTGCGTAACTCAACGCTAACCGCGCTTATGCCTTCTGAGACTTCATCTCAAATTTCGAACGCGACTAACGGTATCGAGCCACCACGTGGTTACGTATCAGTGAAAGCATCGAAAGACGGCATTCTTAAGCAAGTAGTTCCAGATTTCCTTAATCTTAAAGAGAACTACGAGCTACTATGGAACATTGGTTCTAACGATGGTTATCTGCACCTAGTGGGTATCATGCAAAAATTCGTTGACCAAGCTATCTCTGCGAACACTAACTACGACCCAAGTGTTTACGAAAGCGGCAAGGTTCCAATGAAGAAGCTACTTCAAGACCTACTGACTGCATACAAGTACGGTGTTAAAACGCTTTACTACCATAACACTCGCGATGGTGCTAAAGATGACCAAGGCGATGCAGTTCAAGTGCCGGAAGAAGATTGTGAAGGCGGCGGTTGTAAGATCTAAACCGCAATAAAATATTAAGACCCCAGAGAAGTTATCTTCTCTGGGTTTAAAGCATTAACAGGGTCCGTTTTATGACGGGTCTTTAAAGGATTTGAGGCATTTATGGCTTACAGTACTTTTTCTCAGAATAAAAATGACCAACTAAAAGAACCAATGTTCTTGGGTCAGTCGGTTAACGTTGCACGTTACGACCAACAAAAATTCGAAATCTTCGAAAAGCTTATCGAGAAGCAGCTTTCTTTCTTCTGGCGTCCAGAAGAAGTAGACGTGTCTAGCGACCGTATTGACTACAACAAGCTTCCTGAACACGAAAAGCACATCTTTATCTCTAACTTGAAGTATCAAACGCTGCTAGATTCTATCCAAGGTCGTAGCCCTAACGTTGCCCTACTTCCACTGGTATCACTACCAGAAGTTGAAACTTGGATTGAAACTTGGTCTTTCTCTGAAACGATTCACTCTCGTTCTTACACGCACATCATCCGTAACATCGTGAATGATCCTGGCGTAGTATTTGACGATATCGTTGAAAATGAAGAGATCCTAAAGCGTGCTAAAGACATCGCGTTTTACTACGACGACCTAATCAAGCTAACCGCTGATTACCACCGTTACGGCGAAGGTAATCACAACATCAACGGCGAAGACGTTAAGATTTCACTTCATGATCTGAAGAAGAAACTTTACCTATGTCTAATGTCAGTAAACGCACTAGAAGCAATTCGTTTCTACGTAAGTTTCGCATGTTCATTTGCATTTGCTGAGCGTGAACTAATGGAAGGTAACGCGAAAATCATCAAGCTAATCGCTCGTGATGAAGCGCTTCACCTGACGGGCACTCAGCACATGATCAACTTGCTACGTAACGGTCAAGATGACTTTGCATTCATGCAAATCGCTGAAGAGTGCAAGCAAGAATGTTTCGACCTATTCAAAGAAGCAGCTGAGCAAGAAAAAGAGTGGGCAGAATACCTATTCAAAGATGGCTCAATGATTGGTCTGAACAAAGACATTCTTTGCCAATATGTTGAGTACATCACCAACATCCGTATGCAAGCGGTTGGTTTAGGTACTGCTTACCCGGAAGCGACTTCAAACCCAATTCCATGGATCAACGCTTGGTTATCTTCTGATAACGTACAAGTTGCTCCACAAGAAGCTGAAATCAGCTCTTATCTTGTTGGTCAAATCGACAATGAAGTAAACGCTGACGACTTTGAAGGATTCGAGCTGTAATGCCTGCAATCAAAATCAACAAGCTGGTTTCCATTGAGTCTAACCCTTCAAATACATTGTTAGAAACAATGGAGCAAGCTGGGCTAGAACCTGAATATAACTGTCGAGATGGTCACTGTGGCGCATGTCGCTGCACTTTAGATTCAGGCGAAGTCGAATATGTTGGTTTTGCAATGGCTTACACTCAAGGCGACGAGATCCTGCCTTGCATTTGCAAAGCAAAAACGGATGTAGAGTTGAGTAACGTGCTTTGTCGAGATAAGCAAAAACGCGCTTAATCCTAAACAAATTGTTCTCATAAGAAAGGCCAGCATTTAGCTGGCCTTTTTATTTATTAAGCGCAACCTATTAAAGGCTAGCTTTCCAAAACATTAGATGGGATGAACATTTCTTTAATGCGTTTCAAAGAACTGTATGAGCCAAACATAGGCTTATTTTCGAGATGACGGCGAAGCATATCAGTTGCAACCACACTGATAATTTTACGTGCATCTTCGCGGCTGTAATCTCGGTAAAACTCGAATACCTGCCCCCACTCGCCATTGACACTCGATAGCGCAATCGTAAAACGTTTTTCTTCCAATTTCCCAGTAACTAACGACAGCTCAGTCGCACATTTCTCTCGAGTCGCGCCAGCCAAAGCAAATGCAGCAGCGAGAGGATCGCTTTCGTCTAGGTTGTCATTTTTCTGGTTCGCCATGATCCAAGAGTGGCCGCAGCAACTTTCAATATTTTCGTCTGATTGTAACCAAGACGACAAATACCCTTTCGTAGACTGCTCAGAAATTGATAGCGTGCGCTTTTGCTCTATCATCACATGCCCCAAGTGCGTTAGCATCGGCTCATCGACACTCACTACGTTAGTTTCGAGGAGCTTGTAGACCATTTGAAGCAGCTTAACGCGAACTTCAAGATCTTGTTTGGGACCAAACAACTTCACCTCGATAAATGGCATGTAAGAGCGATAACCCAATTCATAACCTTCAGGAAGCTTCAACTGATCAAGCGTATCGGAGATACCAGACTCTGATAAACCAAAGGTGTAGATCTTACTGCATTCAGATGCGGCAACTTGGGGGTAAGCTTTTGCCAGATCAGGCAAAATTTGTTGCTCAACCATCAACTTGAATTCACTCGGTACTCCCGGAGTAAAATAGAAAGTCGCATCATTGATTTCAACTTTAAAGCCGCAAGCAGTACCAATAGGGTTATCAACAATACTTGAACTTTCAGGAAGCATTGCTTGTTTAAGATTGCTGTCGGCCATCGGCATTCCACGTTTAGCAAACATGGACTCTAGACGGGTAAGCCACTCAGGGAATAAAACTAACTTTTGATCAGCAGCAGTAGCCGCCGCTGCCGCGCTCAAATCATCTGTAGTTGGCCCTAGTCCACCATTCACGATAACGACGTCATAGTTAAAACTTAGCATTAGAAGCTCTTCAACTAAGGCGTTCATTTGATCACCTACTGTCGAACGCTTCGCTAGAGAAAAACCATGCTGATAGAACATCTCTGACATCCAAGCAGCATTAGTATCTACAATGTCTCCATGAAGAACTTCTTCCCCGGTGCTTAACATTGCAATTTTTATCATAATTCGTTCCTTTGCCACCTGGCTTTTTCTCTGACGTATTTGCTCTGGAAAAGTATATTCTGCCTGATTGTAGACTATAATTTCCTTTCACTAGGACAACCAAAAATTCAATTAAGTTTCTGTAAACTGTAAATTTCCGGTTCCCATAAAACTCCATTTAATGGATAATTGTGAGCCTGATCGATTATCTATTTCTCTTGGAGCCCCACGTGTCAAAATCACCTGTGTTGAAAAAGACTATGGCAGCGTTAACAATGTTGTTTTCCGCTAGCTCAGTAGCAAACCAATATGACTTTGCACAACACATTGAACTTTCGTACACCGTAGATTGCAATCAAGAGTACTGCGTTAACGATAATTTATATAGCTACTCACCTAGCAATACTTATGCCTTAAATGAATCTAGCGACCAATATGATTTATCGGCAAGCAGCCAGCCACGTTACCTCACGATCAGTGAAGAGAAAGACTGGGATTACCTGATGGGTCAAACATACACCATTTTGGGTTTAAGTGTTGCGACAGTTGGCTTAATGACTTTTCTTCCTGAAAGTATTACTAAATGGGACGACGACCAACGCGACCTCAGTAAGTTAGGTTCAAAATGGAAAGACAACGTCAGCAGCGGCCCAGTTTGGGATCGTGACGAGCACTTTTTAAACTACGTAATGCACCCTTATTTTGGTGGTGTTTACTACACAGCGGCAAGACATGCTGGCTACAACGAATTTGAATCTTTCATGTACTCGTTCACGATGTCGACTTTCTTCTGGGAATACGGCGTAGAAGCGTTTGCTGAAGTCCCTTCATGGCAAGATATTTTCATTACTCCGTTCTTTGGTGCGGTAGTTGGTGAAATGATGCTAGAAGCAGAGCAAGACATTGTCGCTTCTGGTGGTGAAGTGATGGGTTCGCAGACCATGGGTGATGTTTCATTATTCTTCCTAAACCCAGTTGGGCACATTCATTATTGGGTAAGCGATGCTTGGGGTGGAGAAGCAGAAGTCAGCTTCAACACCAACCCTTGGTGGGATAATCAAGATGCCGCCAAGTTTGCTTTAGATGCTGGTGCAGCGTACGACTCCCAGTTTTACGGCATGAACTTTAAAGTTAGCTTCTAACTTCCCGTAAATTGTACAGACCTAAATAAAGCGGCTTCTATGGCCGCTTTTTTATGCCTGACGCAAAACTCTGCTGTTCTTTTCATCTAAGGCTAAAAAATTGACGCAAGTCATATATTCCCTCCCCCAAGCTTCTACACTGAAATTAAGGGATGTTTATCACCGGATATCAACTAGTTATTCAACTAGGTATGAAACAACTATTGGGGGCTATTTATGAACTCGACTTTTATCGTTAATTTTGTAGGTAAGGCATCGCCTTCAACGATTAAGCAACTCGCCGCTGTCACGCACGAAAATGATGGGAAATGGCTTATTAGCAAGGTGAATTTCATTGAGGATCAAGTCGCCGGAGTCATCAAAATTCAGCTACCGACACACAGCGAACAATACGTTAAAGATGCCTTCACCAGTAACCCTGATTTGATTGTCCAGTTCGTTGAATCCGATCATTCTCATCACTCTCAAGATACTATCTATCAAGTTAGGCTCGACTCGAACGATCGAGCTGGTATCGTCAACGAAATCACACATGTTCTCGACAACCAAGGCATTAATATTCTAGATATGGACTGCCAGCGAGTTTTCATTGCAGATGGTGGTGGAGTGAGTTCTAGCCTATTCACAGCTAATATGGCCATTAAACTACCGGTAGAGATTCAAATCAATGATGTGGCAAATGAATTGGAATCACTAAGTGAAGATACTCGAGTCATGGTTGAGAACTAATAATCTCCCGATCCAACCATGAGTAAAAAGGCAGCCTTATGGCTGCCTTGTCTCTATTACTTTACCGACCACTGAGAAAGTGAACGCTTAAAGTCAGAATAATCAAATTCGTTCAATAGCTGAATGTCACCATTACTGCGTTCGCAGTAGATCGATGGCATTCTTAGACCATTAAACCAGTTCAATTTCACCATTGTATAACCAGCGCTATCCAGAAGATGGAGCTTCTGACCAATCTTCAATGGTTCATCAAAACTTGCTTCACAAAATTGGTCACCCGCTAAGCATGAACACGAACCAATTACATACTCATGCTTACCATTATCCGATGCTTCCAATACAGACGCAGGTTCGTTATAGATAAGCGTGTCTAAGCGGTGTGCCTCTGTCGCTGAGTCTACAATCGCTGTTTGCTTCACGTTCTCCACAATATCCACAACCGTTACCACAAGATCGGTTGTCTTAGTGATGATTGCTTCACCTGGCTCTAAGTACATTTGAACATTGTGCTTCTCAGAGAATGCTTTCAGTGCAAGGCCAAGTTTTTCAATGTCGTAACCCGGCCAAGTGAAAAATACACCGCCGCCCATGCTTACCCAGTCAAGCTTATCAAGATAGGCACCAAATTGTTCCGAGATTGAATCTAGCAAGCCAATAAACGCATCGACATCTTTATTCTCACAATTCATGTGGAACATGACACCGTTAATGGAATCGAAGACTTCCGGCTTAATGTGATCTGCTTGAACACCTAAACGAGAGAATTCACGTGCAGGGTTGGCGAGGTCTTGCCCAGCATAGCTAACTCCGGGATTGAGACGTAAGCCCAATGACACTTTGTCTTCGACAATATGACGATAGGCTGCCAATTGACTTTGCGAATTGAAAATCATCTTATCGCAAATATCCGCGACTTCACGGACATCGTCTTCGCTATAACCCACGCTGTACGCGTGCGTTTCCCCACCAAAAGTTTCGTGCCCGAGCTTGACTTCATAAGGGCCAGAGCTTGTTGTACCATCGAGGTAAGGCTTGATGATGTCAAACACACCCCAAGTCGAAAAACACTTAAGCGCTAAGACCAGTTTCACACCTGAAATGTCCTTCAGTTGTTTCGCCTTCTCTAAATTCTCAATCAACTTATCTTCATTGATCATAAAATATGGGGTCTTTAGTTCGCTTTTTTGCTTTTTATTGTTTTGCATTAATCGGTACCGTAAAAATCGAACAAAGCCGATGCAGTAACATCGGCTTAAATCATATTTCAATTAAGAACAATAATGTTCTTACTTCAGCTTATGGATCACTGGCTGGCCTGGCTCTAGCTCTTGAACATGCCAATCAAGGCCAATACCCGGCATTGTTTCTAAGAATGGGTCTGGGTTTAATTGTTCCATGTTGAACACACCTTTGTCCGCCCACTCACCACGGAAGAATTGAAGCGCAGCTGTGATCGCTGGAACACCTGTAGTGTAAGAGATCGCTTGGTGCTCAACATCTTCGTATGCTACTTCGTGGTCAGCGTTATTGTAGATAAATACGCTGCGCTCTTTGCCATCTTTCTTACCTTGTACCCAAGTACCGATACACGTTAGGCCAGTGTAGCCTGGTGCTAGAGATGTTGGATCTGGTAGAAGTGCTTTAAGTACATGTAGTGGCTGAACCACTGTACCGTCGTGCAGTGTTAGTGGATCTGGGCTTAATAGACCAATATCACGCATACAGTTGAAGTAGTTCAGGTATTTGTCGCCAAAGCCCATCCAGAATTCAATACGTTTCGCTGGAATAAACTCTTTCATCGAACGAACTTCGTCGTGCGCCATTGAGTAAACTTTGTGAGAGCCACAATTCGGGAAATCAAACTCAAGCATACGTGAGTGACATGGCACTTGTTTCCACTCTTCGTTTTCCCAGTAGAAAGAATCACCTTGGATCTCAAGCATGTTTGTTTCTGGATCGAAGTTAGTTGCGAACTTCTTGCCGTGGTCACCAGCATTCACGTCCATTACGTCAATGGTATCGATTTCATCGAACAAATGCTTAACCGCGTAAGCAGCGAATACTGATACCACACCAGGATCGAAACCAGCGCCAAGGATACCGGTAATGCCCGCTTCAGCGAACTTCTCACGGTAGCCCCACTGCCAATCGTAAGCTTGAGGTACTTGTTGACCTTCTGAACATAGGTCAACCGCAACTGATGTATCTAGGTAAGATACTTTTGCTTGGTAACACGCTTCCATAATCGCCATGTTCACCCAAGGAGGGCCTGCATTAATTACCAAGTCCGGTTGTACTTCTTTGATCAAAGCAACAAGCGCATCAACATCATCAGCGTCTACTGAGCGAGCTTCTAATTTTTTAGATGGGTCTTTAAGGTTGTTTTTACCTTTGATTGACTCAATGATCTTTTCACATTTACTTACGGTACGTGAAGCTAGTGTAATATCACCCAGTACATCGTTGTTTTGTGCTGCTTTATGCGCAACAACCCAACCAACGCCGCCTGCACCAATCTGTAGAATTGCCATAGTTTTCGTTACCTTTGTTGTTCGACTAGCTCTGTTGCTAGAGTATTAATTTTTGACAGTAAAGACTCAAAATCAGACATCTTTAAGCATGGATTCAAAATAGTGAATTTCAGGGCACTATGGCCATCCACCACTGTTTCTCCAAGAACAGCGACCCCACGAGTCAGTGCCTCTAATCTCAGAGTTTTATTAAGTTCGTCTAAATCCGTGACATCGTTATTTACCGAGCGGAACAACACTGTAGAAAGTGAAGGTTCAGCGAGTAACTCAAAGCCTTCATGGCCTTGAATAAGATCTGCAACTTGCAATGTTTGCGAAAGAAGATGGTCATACATCTTCCCTAGTTCTGATGGGCCAACATTTTGCATCGTCATAAACACTTTCAAAGCATCAAAACGCTTTGTCGTCGCTATCGACTTGTCAACCAAATTAGGCAACTCGTCATGTTCGCGATTCAAATAATCCGCATGATGCAGTAAGTATTTAAAGTTAGATTTATCTTTTAGGAGAATCGCTCCACAACTGATTGTTTGATAAAACAGTTTATGGAAATCGACGCTTACTGAGTCAGCCTTTTCAATGCCTTTTAGTCTGGCTTTATGACTACTTAAGATCAGCGCGCCACCGTAAGCGCTATCAACATGGAACCATAATGACTCTTGTTGGGTTAAGGCGGCAATAGCCTCTAAATCATCAATCGCACCGTGGTCCGTCGTTCCAGCAGTGCCAACTACTGCAAATGGGATCAAGCCTTGTGATTTCAAAGCTTGTATCTCTTGCGCCAATTTATCTACTTGAATGGTACCATTCGGATTAGTATCAACACAGCATACTGATTTTTCGCCCAATCCTAACAGAGAAGCAGATTTTTGCACAGTGAAGTGAGATTTTTTAGAGCATAGAATACGTAACTTATCTGCGTACTCAGGGAGTCCTAGTTTCTGGATAGAATGGCTATCATATTTGTCTGCAATCCAATCACGAGCCAGTAGCAGCCCCATCAAGTTACTTTGAGTGCCACCACTTGTGAAAATACCATCGGCTTGAGTACCGAGTTCGTATTTTTCACACATCCAATCCACTACTTTTTGTTCAACATAAGTCGCAGATGACGCTTGATCCCAAGAATCCATTGACTGATTCATTGCAGCGATCATCCCTTCTGCGACCACTGAAGATAGCAGCGGAGGCGTATGCAAATGCGCAATACAATCAGGGTGTTGAACAAAGATAGAGTTTTTCGCGACTAAACCGGCAGTATCATCAATAACATCTAGAAGTGAAGAGTTCTTAGCATCTAAGTCAACCGCATTGATCGCTTGCTCTAATAACTTTGGCTCCATCCCAGAATACGGACGCTCAACATGTTCGAAGACCGCCTTCATCGCTGAAGTCGCATGATTCATTGCAGCAGAAAATGCCTCGCTCCCAAGTTCGCCAGTCTGAATAAAGTGTTTTTTCCATTCTTGATTGTTTGATTCAAGGTCGGTCAACTCACCACCGGCATTCAAAATTGCTTGTTCAAAGACACGTAATGCAAAATCGATTTGCTCAAAAGAGATGATTAGCGGTGGTAAGAAGCGAATCACAGACCCATCACGCCCTCCCTTCTCAACCATTAGACCACGCTCTAATGCGCTACGTTGGATTGCTAACGTTAAGTCACCATCAGATTGCGGTTCACCAAATTTATTGAGTGCGCCATCGGTTTGCTTAATTTCAACACCAAGCATGAGCCCTTTACCGCGAACTTCTGCTATACAGTTAACGCGCTTTTGAATATTTTCTAAGCCTAATCTCAGATACTGCCCTGCGATATTCGCATGCTCTACTAAGTTATCGCGCTCAATGATTTCCAATGCTTTTGCGCCTGAAACCATTGCCAACTGATTGCCACGGAATGTACCGGTATGCTCACCTGCTTTCCAAGTATCAATCTCTTTGTTAAATACCAAGATCGACATTGGTAGACCACCACCAATAGCCTTCGAAAGGCATAAAATATCAGGAGAGACACCCGATTCCTCGAATGCGAATCTATAGCCTGTTTTACCTACACCACACTGAATTTCATCGAAGATCAATAAGATGCCATGCTCATCACAAATACGGCGCAATCCTTTTAACCACTCAACTGGAGCAGGAATCACACCACCTTCGCCTTGAACAGGCTCAACGATGATGGCAGCAGGTTTCATGATGCCTGCTTCATCATCACTTAACAGACGCTCAATATAACGGATACTTGCCGTCGCGCCGGCTTCGCCACCGAGCCCGAAAGGACAGCGTAAGTTGTAAGGAAATGGCATAAAGTGAACATCTGACATTAGGCCAGTACGACGCTCTTTGGTACCTAAATTGCCCATCATCCCCATGGTGCCATTTGTCATACCATGGTAAGCGCCGCGAAACGCAAACATAGTATTACGGCCTGTAGTTTGTTTCGCTAACTTAATCGCCGCTTCAACTGCATCGGCACCAGAAGGGCCGCAGAATTGGATCGCAGAGTTTTTGGCAAATTCTTGTGGTAAGAAGGCTTTGACGCGCTTAATGAATGTATCTTTCGCAGCCGTTGTAATATCAAGAGTTTGGTAAGGCAACCCAGAATCTAGCTGCTCTTTTAATGCAGTATTAATTTCCGGGTGATTGTAGCCAAGCGCAAGCGTTCCCGCACCGGCTAAGCAATCTAAATAGATTTGACCACGAGTGTCTTCAACTAACGCACCGCAAGCTTTCTTTATAGCGATAGGTAAGCGTCTAGGGTAAGAACGCACTTCAGACTCATGCTCTTCTTGTTCTAGTAAAATAGCGTCTGGAGTAAGATCGTAAGTGCCTTCTACAACCGGTACAGCTGTAGAAAATGTGTTTGCGATAGAAATTGTATCGACTTCAAAGGCAGTGCTCATAAAAATTCCCTTGAATGAGTTCATTCTCACCTCCAACAGTCTTTTGCTGTATAGAAATGAGGTATAGCTGTACGCCCGCATAAGTCAAAGACCAATACGGAATTATGCTGTTTTAAATCAGCGAAAAATTGTTAGCGCGAGCTCAAGGTTCAGTAATGCTACTGTTTTGAAGGATCGGACAGTCCTGAAGAACTGGTCCCATTGGAAGTGTAAAGCTGATTAGCAAGCTAAGGTGTTGTGAGTTCAATGTTGGGTTTCCCATTAGCATGGCTTAGTTAGGCCATAAGTATCCCGTCTATCAGCTAAAGGACTAGCTGATACCTACCCTACGCAATGTCACAATCAGCCTGAATGGTCACTGCGCGTATCCCCCAGAAAGCGAAATTTTGCTTCGTCCGAGATTGCGCAGAAAAATATCATATATTGAAATAAACTAGCAACAGTTTTTAATAATAGCTTTATAAATAATTGACAGCGAGTTGTGCTAAACAACGCATATGAAATTAGTGCTTTAAGAAATAAACATCACTTGTCAGAAGTAGCCTAAAGCCATATGTGGATCAAAGGCTAGATTTGTAGAGGCTTACTAGTTAAGAGCTATATCAAGCTAAAAGGAAAATAAGCAAAAGTTAGGCTGGTTCTTATATTTCCAAATGCAAAAAAGCCTCGTCATTTCTGACGAGGCTTTTATGTTTGGAGCGACACACGAGGTTCGAACTCGTGACCTCAACCTTGGCAAGGTTGCGCTCTACCAGCTGAGCTAGTGTCGCATTGCTATATCACGTGGATATAGACTTTATAGATGGTGCCCCGGGCCGGACTTGAACCGGCACAGCGCGAACGCCGAGGGATTTTAAATCCCTTGTGTCTACCAATTCCACCACCAGGGCACGCAATTCTTTATTGCGATGCCGATTACTGAAAAGTAAAACACCATCTTAATGTTGACGCCAATCAACACTACAAAATTTGGAGCGACACACGAGGTTCGAACTCGTGACCTCAACCTTGGCAAGGTTGCGCTCTACCAGCTGAGCTAGTGTCGCAAATTATTCGTCTTTCTATTAAGAAAGAGAATGGAGGCGCCTCCCGGAGTCGAACCGAGGTCCACGGATTTGCAATCCGCTGCATAGCCACTCTGCCAAGGCGCCTCTGTTACACCAATCAAATCGCTTAACAGCTCTCCTCTTGGGTACGGGATGCATTCTACGGAATCGTTAGAATGAGTCAACAGTAATTTTGTACTTTTTGAATCGTTTGAATAGAATTTGTTCGAAACAATACAATTTGGTCACTTTACTCGCACAATACATACCGAATTGAGCTAGTTAATTGATCTAGCTCACACTCAACCTAAGTGAACAATGAAGGAATTAAGAAAAGATTGTTAGTTTGTTCCAGGCACAAAAAAGCGAGCTCTACGCTCGCTTTCTTTTAATGATGCTGTTCGTCCAACAAGTCGTCTTTAGCTGCCATTAAATATTGGGCCATCGACCAGTAAGTTAAGATGGTTGCTATATACAGCGCTCCATATCCAACCCAAATCATCCAGTCATCATAGCGCCAGATCAATACCCATAAGGCGAACATTTGAGAAACCGTTTTCACTTTACCAACCCACGACACCGCAACACTTGCACGCTTACCAATTTCTGCCATCCATTCTCTTAGTGCAGAAATGATAATTTCGCGAGCTATCATAGTCACAGCAGGAATAGTGACCCAAATAGAATGATAATGCTCGGTAATCAAGATTAGAGCTGTAGCAACTAGTACTTTATCAGCAACAGGGTCAATAAATGCACCAAAGCGCGAGGTTTGCCCTAATTTACGAGCCAACATGCCATCTAACCAATCGGTAAAACCAGCAACCCAAAATACCATTGCTGCAGCAAAAGGGGCCCACTCGTAAGGAAGATAAAACACTACTACAAAAACGGGGATGAGAAATAATCTCAGTAAGGACAAAATGTTAGGTATATTCAAACGCATATTATTGGGCTCTTATCGATTGCGCTTTAATGGTGCGGGATTTTTACTATTGTTTCAATGCTTGATAAATGTTTTCTGCCAAAGAATGACTAATACCCGGTACTTTGGCTATTTCTTCAACACTTGCACGTTTCAATTCCTGTAAACCACCCATATATTTCAGCAAAGCTTGACGACGCTTAGGGCCAACACCTTCAATTCCTTCCAGTGCACTCGTTCTTCGAGTTTTGCCACGCTTCGCTCTATGCCCAGCAATGGCATGATTATGGCTTTCATCACGGATATGTTGGATCAGATGCAATGCAGGTGCGTCACTTGGCAAATTGAACTCTTCACCATCCAATGTGATCAACGTTTCTAACCCAGGTTTACGGGTAACCCCTTTAGCAATACCGATCATACGCGGCCTTTTTGGCCACTCATTCCAATATTGAGCAATAATTTCATGAGCACGATTGAGCTGACCTTTACCACCATCAATGAAAATAATGTCAGGTATTTTATCCACATCAAGTTGCTTGGAGTAACGTCGCTCTAAAGCCTGCCCCATCGCCGCATAATCATCACCACCAGTGATACCGGTAATATTGTAACGGCGATACTCTGGCTTCACAGGCCCTTCTTGATTAAACACGACGCAAGACGCTATCGTACTCTCACCCATGGTATGGCTGATATCAAAACATTCCATACGCGTAATTGAATCGATAGATAACACCTCTTGCAGCTCTTTAAAGCGCTGATTGATGGTCATCTTATGATTGATTTTAGTGGTAATCGCAGTCAGCGCATTTGTATTTGATAACTTCAAATAGCGGCTTCGAGTGCCCGTTGGGTTTACGTGAAAGTGAATCTTCCGGCCAGCGACTTCGGTTAATGCCGATTGTAAAGGTGCGATATCCTCGAACAGCCCCTCATTAAGAATAAGACGAGTCGGAATAGATCGCGCCTCGTTATGCGCTAAGTAATACTGAGTTAAGAAACTTTCAAATACTTCTTCTCGAGTCGTATTCTGAGGGATTTTCGGGAAATGACTGCGACTCCCTAAAACCTTGCCTTGGCGAATCATCAAGATGTGGACACAAGCGATACCATTTTCCTGAGCAAAACCTAGTACATCCATGTCTTCCATCGTATCTTCAGACACGAACTGCTGTTCTTGAACTCGACGAATCGCTTGGATCTGATCACGAAACGTAGCAGCTTCCTCAAACTTCAGCGCTTTACTCGCCGCATCCATTTTTGAGATCAAGGTTTCAAGTACAACTTTATCTTTGCCTTGCAGAAACAGCTTCACGTAATTAACTAGTTCAGCGTACTCCTCATCTGAAATGATGGAACTAACGCACGGAGCAGCACATCGACCAATTTGATACATCAAACATGGGCGAGTTCGATTGGCATAAACAGTATCTTCACACTGTCTTACTGGGAATATCTTTTGAATGAGATGAAGCGATTCCCTAACGGCACCTGAATCAGGATAAGGCCCAAAATACTCACCTTTCTTTTTCTTCGCGCCACGATGCATCGATAATCTTGGGTGTTTATGGCCACTGATAAAGATATATGGGTACGATTTATCGTCACGTAGCAGAACATTATATTTAGGCAAATACTGCTTAATATAGTTATGCTCAAGAATTAAAGCTTCCGTTTCTGTATGAGTGATCGTTACGTCGATTTTGTTAATGTGACTAACAAGTGCGCGTGTTTTTTCACTGTCTACTTTTTTTCGGAAATAACTGGAAAGTCGTTTTTTGAGGTCTTTGGCTTTGCCGACATAAATAACAACAGCCTCGGCGTTATACATTCGATAAACGCCAGACTGATTTGTTACTGTTTTAAGAAATGCTTCTGAGTCAAACGTGGGTGTCACTACAAGGTCTCAGTATCTAGCATTCCATGTCTAATCGCCAAATGGGTAAGTTCTACATCACCACTGATGTCCAACTTACTGAACAGTCGGTAGCGGTAGCTGTTTACTGTTTTTGGGCTTAGATTGAGTTGTTCTGAAATATCCGTCACTTTTTGGCCTTTCGTTATCATCATCATGATTTGCAATTCACGTTCAGATAAATCGGCAAACGGATTTTCAGAGGCAGGTGAGAATTGGCTAAGCGCCATCTGCTGCGCAATTTCAGGCGAAATGTAACGTTGGCCACTATTCACAACACGAATAGCATTAACCATTTCATCTGGACCAGCACCTTTAGTTAGGTAACCAGCTGCTCCAGCTTGCATCACTTTAGTTGGAAACGGATTTTCCGTATGAACAGTTAAAACGATGATTTTTACATCAGGATTAAAACGCAGGATTTTTTTGGTTGCCTCTAAGCCACCGATACCCGGCATATTCATATCCATTAAAATGACGTCAGTATGATTACTACGACACCATTTTGCTGCATCTTCACCGCTTTCAGCTTCCCCTGCTACGTTCATTCCACGGACGTCTTCAATAATACGTCGTATCCCTGTGCGAACCAGCTCGTGATCATCTACAAGGAAAACATTTATCAAACTTGTATCTCCACACTATTAATTGGCTCTGCAACCACCAAGAGATCAGTGGATAGCAGTATAGCTGTCTATTTTAACGCACTTTTAAAAAAAAGCTTACTCTGAATATGTGCTCAAACGCAAAGTTTAGCAAGAACTTATTTATAAAATAACCATTCAATTAATAAGTCTAACATTAAATCAATACGTTATGCTCACATCGGATTAAAATGTCATACCATCTCGTGATTTGCAACATATGCAATTAAACCAGTGGAAATATTGTCATTACTGCTTAAAAAGACAACAAGATTTCATCAATTACTTACCAAACGTGAATTTCCTCTGCCATTCAAAAGTCGATTTGGTATCATTTCCACTTCAATCTAGGCAGAGACTTACCCTTGACTATCCAAACTGGCTTTGTTCTTACAAGGCAAGCCCGCGACTACTCGGGGACCACACACATAGACTTATGGTTAAGTACGCCAAATGGGCCGACCCTGCTGACCATTCCAGACGAAAAACCTGTCTTTTTCGTCGAACAATCTCATGCACCGCTCATTTCTGAACTCGCACAGCAAGAGACGATTCAATGTGATATCAAGCCTCTCCCAATTAAGACTTTTGATGGGCAACCTTTATCTGCGTGTTACTTCCGACTTAATCGAGCGGCAATGAACTTTGCCCAAAAACTTAGCTCTGAAGGCATAATCACCTTTGAAAGCGATATCAAACTTGCTGATCGCTATCTGATGGAACGCTTTATTAAAGGCAGCATCGAGTTTTCAGGCATAGCGCAAAAAAAGCGAGATTTCACTCAGTTTCATCAAGTCAAATGCCGTTCAGGAAACTACATCCCCCAGTTATCGATTGTCTCTTTGGACATAGAATGTTCTGAAAAAGGCATCCTTTATTCGATTGGCCTAGATAGCCCGTTAGACAGTCGCGTTATTATGGTTGGTCAGCCACAGCCTGCGGACACTCCAATTCAATGGGTCAACGATGAAAAAGCCTTACTAGAAGCGTTAGTTGATTGGTTCACTCAGTTTGACCCAGATGTCATCATAGGTTGGAACGTCATTGACTTCGATTTTCGACTGCTGCACAAACGAGCAGAATGGCACAATCTGAAGTTAAAAATTGGCCGAAATAACCAACCAAGTTTCTTTCGCAGTTCAGCGCAAAGCCAACAAGGCTTTATCACTATCCCTGGTCGCGTTGTACTGGATGGCATCGACACATTAAAAACCGCAACTTATCACTTTCGTTCATGGTCTTTAGAATCTGTTTCTCAAGAGATGTTAGGTGAAGGCAAAGACATTCATAATGTTCATGACAGAATGGACGAAATCAATCGAATGTTTAAACACGATAAACCTTCACTCGCGAAATACAACCTTCAGGATTGCGTGTTGGTGAATCGTATATTTGACCATACTCACCTTATCGATTTTGCTATCGAGCGCTCAAGGTTAACCGGAGTAGAGCTTGATCGAGTGGGCGGCTCTGTCGCTGCCTTCACCAACCTATACTTGCCACAAATTCATCGAGCAGGCTATGTGGCGCCTAATCTAGCTTCAGAAAATTGGCTTGCCAGCCCTGGCGGCTATGTGATGGATTCGATTCCAAATCTATACGATTCAGTTCTGGTACTCGATTTTAAGAGCCTTTATCCCTCTATTATCCGCTCGTTTTTGATTGACCCTATGGGATTAATCGAAGGGCTTAAGCTGGATATTGGCTTAGACAACGATCAAGCGGTACCTGGATTTAGAGGCGGACAATTCCATCGCGAGAAGCATTTCTTACCAAAGATGATTGAACAGCTTTGGGCCGCGCGAGATGTTGCAAAGCGAAACAACGAGAAGGCGTTTTCTCAAGCCATCAAGATCATTATGAATTCCTTCTACGGGGTACTTGGTTCCTCTGGTTGTCGGTTTTTTGATACCCGGCTGGCATCATCAATCACGATGCGTGGACATGAAATCATGAAGCAGACCAAGACACTCATCGAAGATAAAGGCTTTCAAGTTATCTATGGCGATACTGACTCTACTTTCGTTTCCTTAAACGGCAGCTACTCACAGAGTGAAGCAGACAAAATCGGTCATTCTCTTGTGGACCACATCAACGCTTGGTGGACCGAACACCTGAAGACTGAGCACAACCTCACTTCCATTTTAGAATTGGAATACGAGACGCATTATCGAAAATTCCTAATGCCTACTATCCGCGGTTCAGAAACAGGCTCGAAGAAACGCTATGCAGGGTTAATAGGTGAAGGCGATCAAGAACGCATCATATTCAAAGGGTTAGAAAGTGCTCGTACCGATTGGACACCACTAGCTCAACAATTTCAGCAAACCTTGTATGAAATGGTATTCCACGGGAAAGAACCTACCGATTACGTACGTCAGTTTGTTGAAGATACTGCAGCAGGTCGCTTTGATGACTTGCTCACCTATCAAAAGCGTTTACGAAGAAAACTGCATGAATACCAAAAGAACGTGCCACCTCAAGTAAGGGCAGCGCGCCTGGCAGACGAATTCAACGCCAAACTCGGAAGGCCTCTGCAATATCAAAACAAAGGGCGAATTGAATACCTCATTACGCTAAACGGGCCAGAACCTAAAGAATACCGTCAAAGCGGAATTGACTATCAACACTATATCGATAAGCAACTTAAACCTGTCGCAGACGCAATATTGCCGTTTATCGGATTAGACTTTGAGCGTATTTGTGCCCCTCAACTCGGGCTATTTTAGGGCAGTGACATTGCAGCCGATTTCAAAAATGAATTGCTGAGTATTCGTGTATTTTCAAGCAAGATCTGTGAGAAACTTTGATATAGGAGCTAGTCTGCAGAGGGGCAAAAACTCATCTAATGTGAATAACAAACGTAGCCTACATAGCTTAAACAAAAATGAACGCTCGTTATCATTTGCAGGCTAGCCAACTAGCCAATACGAAACTCTGTTTTCTTGTATTGTTTCACTAGCCAATCGCCAAAAGCATCTAAGATCCCTACAACAGAGCGCTTCTGAATCAATCTTCCTGATAAGAGAATACCAAGTCGGTCAACTTCCACTTTTTTGTCTGGGTGATACTTTAAAAACCGCTGCCCACATTCGACAGGATCATCAAACCAATTTTTATCTTTGTACATAATAAGAGAGTAACTTGCACGCAGAAGCTTTTTGGCAATGATCACCTGAGCGGTGATCTGCTCTTGAGGAGTCGCAGCGCGTGCAATCTTATTTCGGTACACCGCTAACCAGTCTTCTACGTCCATATTCCAATGCTTAGCGATCTCCCAGCTTGTTTCAAAGTCACCATAGCAATCAGACAAATCTTCACCATGCACACATACACAGCAATGTTTGAGCATGAATCCCCAAGTAAAGATGTTTTCTAGGTCGACAATCTCGCTAACCAGCGCCGTTTTAATCGAAACTTGAGTTACCTGAGGGAAACTTTTTTGAAAGCGCCATTTAATAGTATTGAGTAACGTTGTTCTATTATCTGAAAATGATCGATTCGTTACTACGATCACGTCTAAGTTAGACTTCCCTGCTTTAGCGGTTTTACGAGCCACGCTGCCATAGACATAAACGCTATGTAAGTTAGAACCTAGTCCACTTTTAAGAAAGCGAATCAGATCACTAACAACTGGCTGAAACTCAGGTTGGAATGGTTGCTTAGGGTCAATAACAGGTAAAGGCATCGTAAATCAGTTATTTATACAGACTGGAGGTTTATACCTTATGATCGCCTAGCTGACTTTCTGAATCAAGTTATTCCTATTTATAGGCAGGCCTTGATATAATCCTTCGAATAGACCCAATAAGGACAAACACAAGATGCCTAGAGCAAGTGAAATTAAAAAAGGTTTTGCCATCAACGTCGACGGCAAGACTCTACTAGTAAAAGATATTGAGATCACCACACCAGGTGGTCGCGGCGGCCAGAAAATTTACCGTTTCCGTGGTAACGATGTAGCGACAGGCGTGAAAACTGAAGTTCGTCACAAGGCAGACGAAATCGTAGAAACTATCGACGTAACCAAACGTGCTGTAATGTACTCATACGTAGACGGTAATGAGTACATCTTCATGGATAATGAAGATTACACTCAGTACATCTTCAACGGTGAGATAATCGAAGACGAGCTTCTATTCATCAACGAAGAAACTCAAGGTATGTACGCGATCTTAATTGATGGTAACGCAGCAACACTTGAGCTACCAACTTCAGTTGAACTAGTTATTGAAGAAACTGATCCTTCAATCAAAGGCGCTTCAGCTTCAGCTCGTACTAAGCCAGCTCGTTTTGCTACAGGCCTGACTGTTCAAGTTCCTGAGTACATTGCAACTGGCGACAAAGTGGTAGTAAACACTGCTGAGCGCAAATACATGAACCGCGCGAGCTAAGGTAACCCATGAGTGATTTAATGTCTTACGACGATGCAATTGATACGGCTTACGATATTTTCCTAGAAATGGCACCAGACAATCTAGAACCTGCAGATGTGATTCTTTTCACCGCCCAGTTTGATGACCGTGGCGCGGCAGAGTTAGTTGAAACTGGTGATGACTGGGCTGAGCAAGTTGGTTTCGAAGTAGACAAAGAAACTTATGCGGAAGTACGTATTGGTTTAGTCAACGAAGAAGATGACGTATTAGATGATGTGTTTGCTCGTATGCTAATCAGCCGCGACCCAAACCACAAATTCTGCCACATGTTGTGGAAGCGTGACTAACACCTTCCAAAAGACCCGTTCAAACTATTTGCGCGGGTTTCTTCTCTATTTCTAAGTTCTATTTATATTATGACCAAAGCTAAAACTGACACTCTATCTAAGGGCTACGCTTGTATTGGGCTAGTTAACCCTAAAACTCCCGAGAATGTCGGATCTGTAATGCGCGCGGCAGGTTGCTATGGAGCAAACTCTGTATTTTATACCGGTACTCGCTACGATCATGCCCGCCAGTTCCACACAGATACCAAAGAAAAACATTTGGAACTACCGCTAATTGGAGTGGAAGATTTAAAACAAATCATTCCCGTAGGATGTGTGCCCGTCGCGGTAGACTTGATTGAAGGCGCTAAACCGCTGCCCGACTACAAGCACCCACCAAGAGCGTTTTATATATTTGGCCCAGAAGATGGAACTCTGAAAAAAGAAATCACAGACTTCTGCCGGGAAACGATTTACGTACCAACAAATGGCTGTATGAACCTCGCGGCTGCGGTCAATGTGATTTTGTATGATCGAATGTCAAAAGGTGATAACTTTTCTAATCATCTAAAAGTGACTTGATGCACTTATCCCAGATACAAAAAAACCTGCATAAGCAGGTTTTTTTATTTTCAGCACAATTACATGCGTGTTCTTGGCTTCGCAGGCTTATTTGGGCGAGCATTGTTCCCATTACGAGAGTTTGTCTTGCCTTTACCTTTGTTCGCTTGCGGCTTGCCTTTGTTTTGAGGCGCTGAACCAGCATCTGGCGTTGTCGTTCCGCGCGTTGCAGGCTTCTTACGCTTAGCTTGGTTACTGCGGCCTTTAGGTGCATTCGCGCGTTCTTCGTGGCGTTTAACAGCACGACGAATTTTTTGGCTGCGAGAACGTTCACGCTTACGAGAAGTGTTTGCTGGATCAAGATCTAGCATGGTTTCCTTCTCTGGGCTCAGCTCTACTAGTTGGCGCAAGTAGTTTACTTCTTGTAAATCTAACTCTTTCCAACCGCCACGTGGCAATTTCTTGTCTAGGTAGATATCACCGTAACGAACACGCTTCAAACGGCTTACTGTCGTTTCCTGAGATTCCCACAAACGGCGAACTTCACGGTTACGACCTTCGTTAATCGCTACATAGAAAGTATGGTTCATACCTTCACCGCCAGCGTAAACAACGTCTTCAAAACGTGCCATACCATCTTCTAGTTCAACACCACGAACTAAGTTCTTCACTTTTTGTTCAGTCACTTCACCGAAAACACGAACTAAATATTCACGCTCTACTTGGCGGCTTGGGTGCATTAAACGGTTAGCCAGTTCACCATCAGTAGTGAAAAGCAATAAGCCAGAAGTGTTCGCATCTAGACGACCCACCGAGATCCAACGAGAACCACGGATCTTAGGTAGACGATCAAATACAGTACGGCGACCTTCTGGATCGTGACGAGTACATAGCTCACCTTCAGGCTTGTAATACGCCAATACGCGGCAAACTACTTCTTCAGAACCTTTGCCTGAAACTGTGTGGCCATCAATACGGATTACCGCACTTTCGTCTTCTAGACGTTCGCCTAGTTTCGCGACTTGACCATTTACGCTAACACGACCAGATTTAATTAAAGCCTCAAGCTCACGGCGAGAGCCATGACCAGCACGTGCTAGAACCTTCTGTAATTTTTCGCTCATTTACTAATTTCTACCTAATTGTCGTCTTCACAGACGTCGAATGAATTTTGTTGCGATGAAAATCGCGGCCGCAGATTATCGCAAATACCAGTAAAAAAAGCATCTGTTATTTGCAACCCAACGAATAACTATTCGATTACTCGAACGGCGTTGGATCACCTGCACCAACACGAGCAATCGTTGCTTCGTCTTCGCTAAAGTCAACAACAGTCGTTGGCTGCTCACCTAAGTAACCGCCATTTAGAATGACATCAACCGCATGCTCTAGACGATCGCGAATTTCTTCAGGATCCGATTCAGTATGGTCGTTACCCGGCAAAATTAACGACGTCGACATCAAAGGTTCGCCTAGCGCTTCAAGTAGATCGAGTGCAATTTGATTATCAGGAACACGAATACCGATAGTTTTACGCTTCGCGTTCATCAAACGACGTGGAACTTCCTTTGTACCTTTGAAAATAAAAGTGTAAGGCCCAGGAGTATTGCTTTTAAGCAAACGGAAAGCTGTATTATCAACTCTCGCATACAAAGAAAGCTCTGATAAATCACGACACAACAAAGTAAAATTATGCTTGTCGTCGATTTTTCTGATCTGGCAAATACGTTCTAGCGCTTGTTTGTTTTCAAGCTGACAGCCAAGTGCATACCCAGAATCAGTTGGGTACACGACAACACCACCATTTCGGATAATTGCAACGGCTTGATTGATCAATCGAGCCTGTGGGTTGTCAGGGTGAACATAAAAAAACTGGCTCATTATTCTTCCTCGTTATCGAGTCTCTCGACTCTATCTTCAGTAGGAGTTTGCTCCTCAAGCGATTGAAACTCCCAATCTTTCCAAACAGCTTCAACCCCAGAAGGTAGCCAAAGGTTACGTCCTAACTCCATCCACGGAGATGGATAATGAAAGTCGCTACCTTGAGAAGCTAATAGTTTGTATTGTATAGCATAATCAGCAAGGTTGCGTCTTTCTTGTTGCGCTTGTTGGGGCTGAGCTACTTCCATAGCATCCCCGCCCGCTTCAACAAATGCAGATAATAAGCGCTTAACCCACTTTGCCGTTAACCCGTAACGGCCCGGGTGCGCTAACACTGCTTGACCACCTGCGGCATGTATAGCATTAACCGCGTCTTCCATTGAGCACCATGTAGGCGGTACATAGCCTGGGTTATTGCGGGTTAAAAATTTCTTAAAAACTTGCTGCATATTTTTAGCAAAGTCATTATCGACCAACCACTTGGCAAAGTGTGCACGTGTAATCGGAGCGTCTCCCGCAATAGCTTTCACTTCTTCATATACGCCTTCGCGCGTGGCTTTAGTTAAACGCTCTGCGATTAACTTTGCGCGGCCGACACGGTGTGCCTTTTGTTGTTCAATAAGCGCTTTAAGCTCTTCAGATTCCGGATCAATATTCAATCCAACAATATGGATATCTTTGTTCTGCCAAACGGTCGAAATTTCAATACCGTTAATCAACTGAATAGGCAGCTTGTTATCTGCGATATATTGATGGGCATGGGGCAGGCCATCGGTCGTGTCGTGATCGGTAATCGCCAGCGCTTCAATGTTAAAGCTTAATGCACGATCAATCAGTTCGTGAGGAGCCAGTCGACCATCAGATGCTGTGGTGTGACTATGTAGATCAATTCTCATATTAAAGTTTCATTACTTTTAGTAATTTTATGTTGGTTTTATGGCTATAAGGCTTGACTTTTTACCTCTGCACTAGTTAACTAGTACACAAATACGCAGTATCCATATTTCAAGGTTCACCATGTTACAAGAATTTAACCAAAACCATAACGATAAAGTTTCAGTACTTTCTTCTCGTGAAGATCGCGCTGAGCTACGTTGGTGGCGCACTTGGACAAGTTCATGGTGGGCTAACGTATACTTCTAATTTTAAACTACTGTTTATAAAAAGATGTCACTAAGCCCGCTTTCAAAGCGGGCTTTTTTATTTTGTCGAACAACTCACATTCAAATGCACAACAATTCATCGAAATACAAAGATTGTCGATTGGGTGAAAGGTATCTTTATGCGACTATGTACGGCAGGAAATTTTAAGAATCATAAAGGAGGTCTTGTGAACAAGGCCATTGAAATCAAAAAGCTAGGAAACATTGAAGTCATCAATACTTCGGTTCCTTACTCGCAAGATCCAACAAGTGTTTTCCACACCTTATGTGAGAACAAAACTGATAGCTTGTTGCTTGAATCTGCTGAAATTGACTCTAAGCAAAACCTCAAAAGCCTTTTGCTGATCGATTCTGCCGTGCGTATTGTATGTCATGGTCACCAAGTGACGTTCCAAGCGCTTACTGACAATGGCCAGCATTTACTTGAACATCTTCAAACCAATGTTAAAGAAGACGTTGACGCAACGCTATCTGGCAACTTATTGATTCTTAACTTCACAGAGCCTTGTATCGATCTTGATGAAGACTCTCGATTACGTGAAGCCTCTTCCTTCGATGCATTGAGGCTCGTACAACATAGCTTCGCTAATAACCCAGATGAAAAACATGAGCTATTCATGGCTGGCCTATTTGCGTACGACATGGTTGCCAACTTCGAACAACTTGGTGATGCAGAAGCAACAAACGACTGCCCAGACTTCGTTTTCTACGTTGCTGAAACTTTATTAGTGATTGACCACCAGCAAAACCAAAGCTTACTTCAAGCAAGCTTGTTTGCTGACGACGCGAACATTAAGAAGCAACTCAATGAGCGTCTAATCGACATCAAACAGCGCTGCGAATCTCCAGTATCGATTCCTGAAGTGACTAAGCTAAAAGAAGTGAAAGCTGTCCCAAGCATTTCTGACGAAGACTTCTGCCAAACCGTTCGTGACTTGAAAGAGTACGTGGTGAAAGGTGACGTATTCCAAGTGGTACCATCACGCCGCTTCACTTTGCCTTGCCCTGCCCCGTTAGCTGCATACAAAGAGCTAAAGCAGTCGAACCCAAGCCCTTACATGTTCTATATGCAAGATGAGCTATTTACGCTGTTTGGCGCTTCTCCTGAAAGTGCGTTGAAATACGAAACAGAAACTAACCAAGTTGAAATTTACCCTATTGCAGGAACGCGTCGTCGCGGCAAGCGTCCAAATGGCGAGATCGATTTCGATTTAGATAGCCGCATTGAGCTAGAGCTGCGTACCGACAAAAAAGAAAACGCAGAACACATGATGTTGGTTGATCTGGCACGTAATGACGTTGCTCGTATTTCTCAAGCTGGCACTCGCCACGTAGCAGACCTACTAAAAGTCGACCGCTACAGTCACGTGATGCACTTAGTTTCTCGCGTTGTCGGCCAACTGCGCGACGATTTAGATGCTCTACACGCTTATCAAGCCTGCATGAATATGGGTACCCTAACTGGTGCGCCGAAAATCCGCGCAATGCAATTGATTCGTGATGTCGAAAAAGCGCGTCGTGGTAGTTACGGCGGTGCTGTTGGTTACCTAACTGGCGAAGGAACGTTAGATACTTGTATCGTCATTCGTTCTGCGTACGTCGAAAACGGTGTTGCTCAAGTTCAAGCTGGCGCTGGTGTGGTATTCGACTCTGACCCGCAAGCTGAAGCTGATGAAACTCGTGGTAAGGCGCAAGCCGTTATCTCTGCTATTCAAGCAGCGCATCAAGGAGCGTAATCATGACGACTCAACAAACTTCAAATTCTCGCTCTGCTAACATCGTTTTCATCGATAACTTTGACTCATTTACTTATAACTTGGTGGACCAATTTCGAACACTTGGACACCAAGTAACGATTTACCGTAATCAAATATCTACCGATGCTATCGAGCGAGCGGTTAGCGAATTAGATAACCCTGTGGTTTTGCTTTCTCCTGGCCCTGGCGCGCCTTCAGAAGCGGGTAACATGCCAGAGCTGATTCAACGCCTGAAAGGTAAAGTGCCAATGATAGGCATTTGTTTAGGGCATCAAGCCATCGTAGAAGCCTACGGCGGCACAGTCGCTGGTGCAGGTGAAATCATTCATGGCAAAGTATCGATGATGGAACACGACAATCACGCGACTTACCAAGGTTTGCCTTCACCGCTAGCCATCGCTCGTTACCATTCATTAGTCGCAACTTCAGTACCAGATTCACTAACGATTACCGCTGAAGTCGACGATTTGGTAATGTCAGTAGTTCAAGAACAAGACAAAGTATGTGGCTTTCAGTTTCACCCAGAGTCAATCATGACGACCTACGGGGCGACTTTACTTGCAAATGCAATCGAGTGGGCTCTTGAGAGTAACCCTTCCCTTGCGACCAATGCTAAATAGGAAAAGAAATTATGGAACAGATTATTAATAAGCTTTACGAGCAAAAAGACCTCTCTCAAGAAGAAAGCCAATCATTATTCGATACGATTATTCGTGGCGAGTTAGACCCAATTTTGATGACTGCAGCGCTAACGGCTCTAAAAATCAAAGGCGAAACTCCAGATGAAATCGCCGGCGCAGCAAAAGCATTACTAGCGAATGCCAATCCATTCCCTCGCCCAGATTACGATTTCGCGGATATCGTTGGTACTGGTGGCGATGGCCACAACACAATCAATATCTCTACAACATCAGCATTCGTGGCAGCAGCATGTGGCTTAAAAGTCGCTAAGCATGGTAACCGCAGCGTTTCGAGCAAATCTGGCTCTTCAGACCTATTAGATTCGTTCGGTATCAACTTAGCAATGAGTGCTGAAGACACTCGCTCTGCAGTCGACAAACTTGGCGTGGCTTTCCTATTTGCGCCTCAGTATCACGGTGGTGTACGCCATGCAATGCCAGTACGTCAAACACTAAAAACACGCACGATCTTTAATATTTTGGGCCCACTGATTAACCCTGCACGTCCAAATATTGAATTAATGGGTGTGTACAGCAAAGAACTAGTACGCCCTATTGCGGAAACAATGCTACAAATGGGCATGAAGCGCGCAGCCGTTGTTCACGGTAGCGGCTTAGATGAAGTAGCCATTCATGGCGAGACGACGGTTGCTGAAATCAAAGATGACGAAATTCACGAATACACAGTGTCACCAGAAGATTTTGGCTTGAACACTCACCCGCTTGAAGCAATTAAGGGGGGCGATCCAGAAGAAAACCGAGCGATTACCACACAGATCCTAACGGGCAAAGGTACAGAAGCTCAAGCAGGCGCTGTGGCAGTAAACGTTGCACTACTAATGCGTCTGTTTGGTCATGAAGATCTAAAAGCTAATACACAACAAGCGATTGATGCCATGAATTCAGGCAAAGCTTACGAGCTAGTACAACAGCTCGCAGAACACGCATAACGAACGACTATTTGAGACAGAAACATGACACAGACTACCGATAAATTGTCAGCCCACGTTTCAGTTAAAGAAGCTGAAATGGCGGAAGTATTAGCAAAGATCGTTCGAGACAAATACCAGTGGGTTGAAGCTCGTAAGCAAACTCAGCCATTAGATGAGTTTAAAGCAGGCCTTACTCCATCAGACCGTAGTTTCTACGATGCACTGAGTGGCGAACAAACTGTATTCATTACTGAGTGTAAAAAAGCTTCACCGTCTAAAGGCCTAATTCGTGATGACTTTGACCTTGATTACATTGCGTCGGTTTACAATAACCACGCGAATGCAATTTCCGTCTTAACCGACGAGAAGTACTTCCAAGGTAACTTTGAATTTTTGCCACAAGTACGCCGCATCGCTAAGCAACCTATTCTGTGCAAAGATTTCATGGTCGACACGTACCAAGTGTATCTAGCCCGCCATTACTCTGCCGATGCTATTTTACTTATGCTTTCGGTACTTGATGATGAGGAATACCAAGCACTTGCAGAGGTGGCGCACTCACTCAATATGGGTGTTCTAACTGAAGTGAGTAACGAAGAAGAACTTCATCGTGCAGTGGCGCTGAATGCGAAAGTGATCGGTATTAATAACCGCAACCTGCGCGATCTTTCTACTGACTTAAACCGCACTAAAGAGCTGGCTCCAATGCTTCGTGAACTCGCTCCTAGCGCTATCGTGATTTCAGAGTCTGGTATCTACACTCACCAACAAGTAAGAGACCTATCAAGCTTTGCTGATGGTTTCTTGATCGGCAGCTCTCTTATGGCAGAAGACAACCTAGAGCTAGCAGTTCGTAAAATCACACTTGGTGAGAACAAGGTATGCGGTTTGACTCACCCAGATGATGCCGCGAAAGCATACCAAGCGGGTTCAGTCTTTGGTGGTCTGATTTTCGTTGAAGCTTCTAAGCGTTATGTTGACCTAGAAGCTGCTCGACTAACCATGAGCGGCGCGCCGCTGAACTATGTTGGCGTGTTCCAGAACCACACTATCGAACAAGTCGCCGATATAGCGCTAGAGCTAAGTTTAACTGCTGTACAATTGCATGGCGACGAAGACCAAAACTATGTTGATTCGCTAAAAGAAAAACTCGGTAACCAAGTAAATATTTGGAAAGCTTATGGCGTTGTCGATGCTATCCCTGAGTTACTAAGCGCAAACATAGAACGCCATTTGCTGGATGCACAAGTAGGCAACCAATCTGGCGGTACAGGTCACTCCTTTGATTGGTCACTACTCGCAGAGAAAGCTGGCATCATGCTAGCTGGTGGGTTAAGCCCAGAAAATGCTAACCAAGCTTCGAAACTAGGATGCTTAGGATTAGACCTCAATTCAGGTGTAGAAGAAGCTCCAGGCAAAAAAGACGCGACCAAACTGCAGCAAGCCTTTACCGAAATTCGAAAATACTAATTACTTCGCAAGTGAGTGGTGAGAGATATCGCACTCATTTGCAAACCAACATTTAGGGTGAACCAGCCGAAAACTACGCTGTCTCACCGAGCAATATTAAAGGAACAAAACCATGGCAAAACTCGACGCCTACTTCGGCGAATACGGTGGTCAATATGTCCCACAGATCCTTGTGCCAGCATTAGAACAGCTTGAGCAGGCTTTCATCGACGCACAAGCCGATCCTGAATTTCGCAGCGAATTCATGTCGTTACTTCAAGAATACGCAGGTCGCCCAACAGCGCTAACACTGACACGCAACCTGACTAAAGGTACAAAAACAAAGCTGTACCTAAAGCGTGAAGACTTACTACACGGTGGCGCTCATAAAACCAACCAAGTACTTGGTCAAGCACTATTAGCAAAACGAATGGGTAAAAACGAAATCATTGCAGAAACTGGCGCAGGTCAACACGGTGTAGCGACAGCTCTAGCGTGTGCACTGCTAGGTCTGAAATGTCGTGTTTACATGGGTGCAAAAGACGTTGAGCGTCAAAGCCCAAATGTGTTCCGTATGAAATTAATGGGTGCTGAAGTGATTCCAGTTCATTCTGGTTCATCAACACTAAAAGATGCATGTAACGAAGCTCTACGTGACTGGTCTGCAACGTACGAAGACGCGCATTACCTACTAGGTACTGCTGCTGGCCCTCACCCATTCCCAACCATTGTTCGTGATTTCCAGCGTATGATTGGCGAAGAAACGAAGAACCAAATCCTCGCACGCGAAGGCCGCCTCCCTGACGCTGTGATCGCTTGTGTCGGCGGTGGTTCAAATGCTATCGGTATGTTTGCTGATTTCATCGAAGAAGAAACTGTTCGCCTTATCGGTGTCGAGCCCGCAGGTAAAGGTATTGATACCGACCAACACGGTGCTCCGCTGAAACACGGTAAGACAGGCATCTTCTTTGGTATGAAAGCGCCACTAATGCAAGATGAAAACGGCCAAGTAGAAGAGTCATACTCAGTGTCTGCTGGTCTAGATTTCCCATCAGTTGGCCCTCAACACGCTCACCTAAATGCTATCGGCCGCGCGGAGTACGACAACGTAACCGATGATGAAGCACTAGAAGCGTTCCAAACTCTTGCTCGCAACGAAGGCATTATCCCTGCATTGGAATCGTCTCACGCCCTTGCTCATGCACTTAAAATGGCGAAAGACAACCCAGAGAAAGAACAGTTACTGGTTGTAAACTTGTCTGGTCGTGGTGACAAAGACATCTTCACCGTTCACGATATTCTTGAAGCGAAAGGAGCTCTTTAATGGATCGTTATCAATCACTCTTCACTCGCTTAGCGGAAAAAAACCAAGGCGCATTCGTTCCTTTCGTAACGGTTGGTGATCCTAACCCTGAGCAGTCTCTAAAAATTATGGAGACACTGGTCGAAGCTGGAGCTGATGCATTAGAACTAGGTATCCCATTCTCAGACCCACTAGCAGATGGCCCAACGATCCAAGGCGCAAACATTCGCGCACTGGATTCAAAAACAACGCCAGACATCTGCTTTGAACTTATCGGTAAGATCCGCGCAAAGTACCCAGAGTTGCCAATTGGCCTGCTGATGTATGCAAACCTTGTGTACTCTCGCGGCATTGAAAGCTTTTATGAGCGCTGTGCTAAAGCCGGTATCGATTCTGTGCTTATCGCTGACGTTCCGACCAATGAAAGTGCTGAATTTGTTGCGGCCGCTGAAAAATTTGGTATTCACCCAATCTTCATTGCCCCACCAACTGCGAGCGATGAAACATTAAAATCAGTATCTGAACTTGGTGGCGGCTACACTTACCTGCTTTCTCGAGCGGGTGTCACCGGTGCTGAAACGAAAGCAAATATGCCAGTAACTGCGCTACTCGATCGACTGAATCAGTACGATGCGCCACCAGCATTGCTTGGTTTTGGTATTTCAGCTCCAGAGCAAGTGAAAGAAGCTATAGAAGCTGGCGCAGCAGGGGCAATTTCAGGATCAGCTGTTGTGAAAATCATCGAGCAACACGTTGAACAGCCAGAACAAATGCTAAAAGCCTTGTCTGAGTTCATCACTCCGATGAAAGCGGCTACTCAAAAGTAGTCATACTAGCTATTAAGCGTTCCCTTTAAAAAGCTCCACTTTCGCGGAGCTTTTTTGTTATCTAACTTTCTGGTTTATTCGGCTGAACTTTTGTGGGGGCTGCCTTCATAGGATCAATAATTTTGTCGACTAAATCTATCGGCATAGGGAACACTATCGTAGTGGTTCGTTCATTAGAGACTTCCGTTAACGTCTGCATGTATCTCAGTTGAATCGCATTTGGCGCCTTATTCAATACATCAGCCGCTTCCCGCAGCTTAGTCGATGCTTCAAGTTCGCCCGTCGCATGTATGACTTTCGCACGCCGAGAACGCTCTGCTTCAGCCTGTTTCGCCAGCGCTCGAACCATGCTGTCGTCCAAATCAACATGCTTAATTTCAACATTCGCGATTTTTATGCCCCAGTTATCAGTATGCTGATCGAGAATCGCCTGTAAATCTCGATTTAGCTCCTCGCGCTCCGATAATAACTCATCCAACTCATGTTGCCCCAATACGGATCGCAAGGTCGTTTGAGATAATTGGCTGGTTGCTTCATGATAATTTTCGACATTATTGATTGCCATTTTTGGGTCAAGTACTCGAAAATACACGACTGCGTTCACTTTAACCGACACGTTATCGCGAGTAATCAAATCTTGGGTAGGCACATCCAAGACTATGGTTCTAAGGTCAACTCTAACGATTTGTTGGATCAGAGGAATGATGATGATTAAGCCGGGCCCTTTCACGCCATAGAAACGACCAAGAAAAAACACGACCGCTCGCTCGTACTCTCGCAGTACTTTGAACATGCTCGCGATGAGTAGAATCACCAACACCACGACAATCGCTATTGTGTGTATAAACATAACCGCCCCCCTACTGGTAACGATAAGTTAAAAAATGCTCTAGCCTTGAGCTTGGGCCAGCATTGCTAGTCCTCTTCAGAGGCTTGTTCAACATCGAGGGTTAGCCCTTGAAGTTTTATCACTCGGACACGCTCACCTGCCTTTAGCTCGGCATCGCATGTCGCTTGCCAAATTTCGCCAGCCAGTAGTACTCTCCCTGCCCCAGGAAAGCCACTCACCACTTTTCCAGTGTCGCCAACTAAGACTTCAGCGCCAGTGGTCACAGGTTTTCTCCGCACTTTCAGCAACATCGAAAGCGTCAAAACAATAAAGGCCACCGAAAACAAACTGATGCCGATAATAAGCGGTAAGGCTATTTGGTAACCGGGCACTTCAGTGTCCATTAACATAATCGAACCTAGAGTAAATGCCGCGACTCCACCTAAGCCAAAAATGCCAAAGCTAGGACTGAAAGCTTCTGCCACCATTAACGCGATACCAAGTAAAATCAACGCTAGGCCAGCATAACTAACCGGTAGCATTTGTAACGAATACATCGCGAGTAGCAAACATATCCCGCCTAACACACCCGGTAAGCCCACGCCCGGATTATAAAATTCGAGTAATAAACCGTAGATCCCAATAAGCATAAGTATGTACGCGACATTCGGATTAGTGATGACAGACAACAAGCTAAATCGCCAATCTTGCTCTCTTACTACATACGCCACATTTTGAAGTTCAATATTGCTCTGAACTCCATTAATCGTAATACTTCTGCCATTACTAAGTGCAACCAGTTGATCTAAATCTCTCGCGATAAAATCAATAACATTCAGCTGCAACGCTTGTTCAGAATCCAGACTTGCCGCTTCTCGCACTGCTTTTTCTGCCCACTCTTGGTTTCTGTTGTGTAATTTAGCCAAACTCACAATATAGGCAGCAGCGTCATTAATGACCTTTTTCTCCATTGCTGTCGTGGCTTTCACTTTTTCAGAGTCTGCCTCTGATGGTGATTTTTCACTGGCAGATTCTTCTGGCTGCTCATCTGGTTTATCTTTTGGAGAAAATGGATTGGTTGGCGCTTTTCCACCACCAATTGAAACAGGAGTGGCAGCGCCAAGGTTGGTACCCGGTGCCATGACCGCAACGTGACTGGCTAATAAGATATAGGTTCCGGCACTTGCTGCACGAGAGCCTGCTGGGCCAACCCAAGTTGCAACAGGTATCGAAGAAGTGGTGATGGCCCTGATGATTTCTCTCATTGAGGTATCTAAACCACCAGGTGTATTCATTTTTATCGCAATGAAGCTTGCTTGTTCCGTTTGCGCTTGTTTAATTTCACGACTGACATAGTCACTGGTTGCAGGCCCGATTCCCCCATCAATTTCAATGACCCACACATCGTCCGCTCGTACGGAGTACACCGAGAGCACCAATAAATAGGCCAATAAACATTTTGAAATCCAACTCATGCCAACCTCTCTCTAAAACTGAGATGCTAGGGAGGCGGTTTAAAACGTAGCGATAACATCTTAGTGATAAATTGACACTATAAGCATAGTTCAGCATAAATTTCGCACAACACGGCATGAGAAAGGCAAACTCATGAAATGCGTATTATTCCTACAACAATGAAGCACAAATGTTAAAAAATATGACTGATTCACTGGTGGTTTGATCTATTCAACAAACCCTCGCAACCCAGTCAATTTATAAACAAGGTGGATATCAAAGCGCCCCACAACAAAAGCAAACGTTTGCTTTTGTATAAAAAACGCTCGAACGACAGCTTTATCAATATAAAACTCACTATTTCACCTTTGCACATATTGCTAAATGTAAAATATACGTGTAAAAATCCCCGCGAAATTATTATCCAAATGTACGTCGTACATTAGAGGGTAATGCTAGGAAATTACAATTTAGTAGCACAAGGGTTATGGAAGTGTTAAAAGAAAAGAGTTTACTAAGCAACATCGGCGTACAAGTCGTGATTGCAATGATCGTTGGTACTGCAGTTGGTGCCATGATGGGTCAAAGCGCGACTATGTTTGCTCCATTAGGTGCAATTTTTATCAACTTGATCAAAATGCTGGTTATTCCTTTGGTTGCCGTTGCACTAATTTCTGGTGCTGCAGGTCTGGGTAATAGCTCGTCAGCGGGTAAAGTAGGTATTACCACACTAGGTTATTTTGCACTGACTTCTGCTCTTGCAGTGGCGCTTGCATTAATTATGGGTGAAATCTTCGAACCAGGTCGTGGTATCGACGTGTCTGGTGTTGAAGGCATGTTCTCTTCTGAGTATGCGTCTAAAGGCGAACTTCCAACTTTCTGGGCAACCATCACTGGTATGATCCCAACTAACGTTTTCCAGTCTTTAAACGAAGCTAACATTCTTCAGATCCTTGTGTTCTGTCTTTTCTTCGGTATTGCTATCTCTAAGCAAGCAAAAGAAAAGCGCGATCCAATCATCAACGGTGTAAACGCTATCGTTGACGCTATGGTTTGGATGATCAACAAAGTAATGATCATTGCACCACTAGGCGTATTTGGCCTGATGGCAGAAGCTGTGGGCACTTTCGGTTTCGGCGCACTAATGGTTGTTTTCAAACTGTTCGTTGTTTACGTAGCTGCAATCCTAGTATTCGGTTTCGTTGCTTACCCGCTAATGATCCAAATCTTCACTAAGACTTCAGCTAAGAAGTTCTTAACAGCGATGAAGAAGCCTCAAGCCGTTGCGCTTTCAACTGCTTCTTCTATGGCGACTCTACCTGTAACGATGGAAACCGTTGAAAAAGAGCTAGGAGTTCGTAACTCTACCGCTTCTTTCGTTCTACCACTTGGTGCAACGATCAACATGTCTGGTAACGCAATTTACTACGGCCTAGTTGCAATCTTCTTCGCACAGCTGTTCAACATTGATCTTTCAATGGGTGCATACATTGCAATCATCGTGACTTCAACTCTTGGTGCTGTTGGCCAAGCAGGTGTTCCAGGTCCATCTTTCCTAGTAGTAGCCGTTCTACTAGCAGCAGGTATTCCAATCGAAGGTCTACCACTATTGTTCGCTCTTGACCGTATCTTCGACATGATTCGTACAGCTCTGAACATCACTGGTGATGCAGCGTGTGCAGTCATTGTAGATTCACTAATCAAAGATGAAGAGAAAGAAGCGGAACTTCAAAAGCAACAAGCTTAATTGGTTTTGGTTCTCTCTAAATAATAAAAGCCACCTTAACGGTGGCTTTTTTGTCTCTAAGTAAATGCAATGTAAGCAGCAAACTCCGTAAATTTACTCTATTGAGCGTATTCTCTAATCGCTACTATTTCCGCACTTATAAAACACCTCTCAAACGTACTACCAATGACGTTGACTTCCCAGTACAGAGCCTTATTCAGTCATATCGGAAGCCTATCAATGCTCAATATTGCCAAGCCTTTTGTGGTCACATGCATGCTATTAATGCTTAGTCCAATCGTTAACGCATATACCGACGCAAAAGGGCAAAGCATGGGCGGCGCAGGAGTCACCGCTGCCGACTTTCTAATGGCGCCTTTTTACAATCCTGCATTGGCGGGAATCTATAGACGTGAAGAGCGTTCAGCACTCTTGCTCCCTTCGATTCAATGGCAATCTAATCAAAGCGGTAATTTTAAAAATGCATTAATTGAAGCATCAGAAACTCTAGATGATCCTAATAGCTCCAATTCAGAGATCGATGATGCATTACGAGCCTTAGATGGTAGCGACATGTCGATAGAAACAGGAGCTGGCTTAGCCTTTTCGGTTCCCAACCGCTTCTTATCGGTCACTGCCTACGCTTCTTTAAGTACCTTCAATCTCATTACCCCTGTCATTGCCTACGACCCTTTTGGTAGGCCCAACTCCAACCAGTCCGCCGTCAATACTCAATCTATTCAAATCAGAGAGTTGGGGGTATCCCTGGCTAAATACAAGCGGTTACTCGGTCAACACATGACTTTTGGTATTACCCCTAAACTTCAAACGATTACGACCTACACTTATCAAAGCAAAATCAATCGCTTTGATATTGATGATGTCAAGGCGAATGCTAACCCAGAGAGTCATATCAATTTAGATGCCGGAGTACTTTGGTTCTACGGGCCATTGCGAGCAGGACTCACCATTCACAATATTCGCAGCAAACAATTTCAAACCCTAGAAATTAAAAGCGTTATTCCCGGTGAACACAAAGCCCCGGAAAGCTTCGATTTAAATACCACTTATACCATTGGGCTCGGGTTGGTGACCGATTCCAGTACGCTAGCGTTAGATTACGATGTCAACGAAGCCGAAGGTTTCGTGGAAGCTGAAGATAACCAAAAGATGCTTCGAGTAGGCTTTGAATCTGACTTGCTCTTCAAGACCATTCAGATTCGTGGCGGGTACAATAACAACTTAGCGAACAATAGTTACAAACCGACCTACTCTCTAGGGACAGGCTTAGTGCTATTCAACACCATCCAAACGGATTTAGGCCTAGTCTACAAACGGCAGCAGTCACTCGGTGCTTCTGCCAATTTCCTAGTTAATTTTTAGGCACCACCCATTTCAAGACATAAAGCTTCTTCACTGCCACCTCCAGATAACCGTTTTTCACTCATCAAACGTCAAACATTGAGTTCAGAAAGCGTGAAATCTCAATATGATTCTCAATGTGAAAAATTGTCCTTTTATTGTGCAAAATTGCCCAAACTAGCTCTTCAAGAATTTTTCAATTGGTCGATATAAATCATATAGAGACAAGAGTTGTACACCATTTCAAAGCAGAGCGAGCAGGAAATCTTGTAGCCAAATATTGTGGCATTGAGTTTGCTTAGTTAACAGTTCAAACCGTATACAAGATCAATCGTCAAAGAAATAGCGTTACGACGAGGTACATGGAGGATCTGTTATGACTCTACAAAGACATACTTATTACGGCCTAATTCATCATGGTATTAAATCCCTACTGTTAGACCGCGTAGGACATTTCACTGAAGCTGAATATCACCAATATTTGGACTTAACCACTGGCAAATCAACCTGCTTTGCAATGAGCGAAGAAGAGTTGGAGCTCACCTTAGATAACCTAAAAAGCGAAGGATATTTAGAAGATATCAAAAGCTTAATTCCTAGGTATCAGCCCGCCATGATGCGCTAATGAACAGGGTAATCTAAATCCAACTGTCTCATGCTATTTAGCATCGAGACAGTTTTCGTTAGACTGGGAATAACTCAACTAAATGGAAATCCTTTGCCGTATGAAGCAAATCCTTGATTTTATTCCCCTGATTATCTTTTTTGCCCTTTATAAGATGTACGATATTTATGTGGCAACTGGGGCGCTGATCGTGGCTTCCGCGATTCAAATCGTTCTCACCTTCATGATCTACAAGAAAGTCGAAAAGATGCAGGTCATTACATTTTTGATGGTTGCGATCTTCGGCGGCATGACCATTTTCCTTCACGACGAAAACTTCATCAAATGGAAAGTCACCATCGTATATGCCCTGTTTGCTGTTGGATTAACTGTCAGTCACCTCATTGGTAAATCAGCAATCAAAGGGATGCTAGGCAAAGAAATCAGCATGCCTGATGCTGCTTGGAGCAAGATAAATTGGGCTTGGGTTCTATTCTTTACAGTCTGTGCCATTGTGAACGTTTATGTCGCTTTTAACTTACCGCTTGATGTTTGGGTAAACTTCAAAGTATTTGGGCTATTGGCAGCCACGTTCGCTTTTACCTTACTTACTGGTGTGTATATCTACAAACACATGCCAAAAGACACCAATACCAGTGAAGAAGAAAGCTTAGTCGGCAATAAATCCGACGAAAACTAATTATTCAAACTGACATCTCGCGTTACATTTTTGATATAATTGCCAACAGCTATTATTTATTGCGGCCAGTTTGCTTTTGCAAACTGGCCGCAATTTATTTGTTGTAAAGAATGTTTTGAGTGCACTCCAATAAAGAGCGCTCCAACTCATTGAAAACAACAAAATTGAATATTTAAGAAACTATTAAGGTAAGTTCAAATGTCGGATGCTCCAAAGGGTCAATTACTCACCAGAACCCTTGCTATGCCGAGCGATTGCAACGCAAACGGTGATATTTTTGGTGGCTGGATCATGTCTCAGCTAGATTTAGCCGGAGGAATTTTGGCTAAAGAGATTTCTGGCGGACGAATCGTCACTGTGTCGGTTTCCAGTATTACATTTAAAAAGCCGGTTAAAGTCGGAGACGTAGTCTGCGTATACGGTGAGTGCACCAAGATAGGTCGAACTTCGATGAGTATCGATCTCGCGGTTTGGGTTAAACCTGTTAAAGAACAAGGGGTCGGTGACCGCTTCATGGTATGTGATGCTACTTTCAATTACGTGGCCATCGATGCAAACGGAAAGCCTCGTCCGATTCCGCAAAACTAACCATCAAAAAAGTCGCTATATCTGAGCGGCTTTTTTTGTTGTCCTTTACGGGGAATACCTTACAAAAAGCTACCGACTAACCGTTAAACCGTTTCTCTTACACCGTATTCCTAAGCTCTTTCACCAACAGTAAATTAATATTTTACTCGCGATTGAGAACTAGAAAGCATCTATGATGTCCAATCACTTCAAGCAAACTCACACTTTCTTTTATTGGCCCCTTCCAATTGATTGAAGTTAGAGTAAATTAACCTGATTACAAATCTAAGCACCTCGTGGTGCCGCTCAATAAGGATAGCCAAATATGTGGTACGTAATTTTTTCTCAGGATGTCGAAAACTCTCTAGAAAAGCGCCTAAGCGTGCGACCTCAACATCTAGAACGTTTACAAAAGCTTCAAGACGAAGGCCGCTTACTGACTGCTGGGCCTATGCCAGCGATTGATTCAGATAACCCTGGAGAAGCCGGCTTTACAGGTTCAACCGTGATTGCTGAGTTCAATTCTCTAGAAGATGCACAGTCTTGGGCTGACGCAGATCCGTATATTGAAGCTGGCGTCTACGCTAACGTTATTGTGAAACCATTTAAGAAAGTGTTTTAAAGTGAAAAAGTGGTTAATTGGTACCGTTGCTTTAGCGAGCTTACTTTCAGGTTGTAGCTCTAATAATGACGAGCAACGTCAGTTAGAAATGATGGCGCAGCACCGAGCTGGCGTATTGTCTGCGGGCTTACCTATTGAATATGGTCCGCTATCAGTAATGCGTGTGCTTGCAAAAAAGAACGTGGTTGAAATCATGATGATTTACAACCAAGACGCGGAAGGCGCAAAGCCACTTCCTGAAGTCATCAAGAGCAGCGTAAATAGCTACTGCACGAATTCAGATGTCAAAGCCAATCTAGATATGGGAATGGCTTACATGATTAAGGTACGTAACACTCGCGGCCAATTAATGGTCGAGCAATTGATCAGCAAAGAAACATGCGCGTAATGTTACTCAATATCTAAATCAAAAAGGCCTCGCTATTGCGAGGCCTTTTTTATGCAGCTATAGCGCTCTAATTAGAAAGGCCCGAGTTCAATCGCCTGCGCAATAAGTAGGAAAACAATCGCAATACAAATTACGACGGCAAGCAGTGGTAAGAAGAACCTCACCCACTTCATATAATCAACTCTAGCCATCACCAGAATCGCCATAAAATATCCCGAGGTTGGGAAAAGGATATTAGTGACACCATCACCCCATTGAGTTGCCAAGATAACGATTTGTCGCGTGAGGCCAATAAGGTCTGCAAGTGGTAATAAAATAGGAAGTGTTAGTAGCGTTTGGCCACTCCCTGAAGGAACGAGGAAATTAAACACGGCCTGAGTCAGTAAGATGCCAATCGAGGTAACAGATGGAGGAAGTGCACCAAGCATTTCCGACAAACTGTATACGATCGTATCAAGAATTTGTCCGTCTGACAGCACCACAGAAACTGCGCGAGCCACGCCGGTTATAAGAGCCCCCACCAACATACCTTGGAATGCTGAGTTGAAGTTGTTGCAAATCTCGTTTCCTTTGTGACCAATGATCAGTGACGTAATGATCGCCATAGTCATAAATAATCCCGACAACTCATAAAACCCAAGGTTAAACTTCAGCGTTGACGCAATGATACCGACGAACATGACCAAAGTTGCCAGTCCAGCGATTTTCATTCGAGTGGTTGGCTCAGGTTCAGGCTCACCTTCACCATGACCAAGTATGGTGAGCTTGAGTTTGACATCTTGATCGTAGGTAAGACTAGAATGCGGATCAGCTTTGACTTTGCGGGCGTACCGGACAACAAAAGCAATAGAGACTAACATAACCAAGGCCAACACCATGACGCGGAACCCTGCTCCAGAAAACATAGGTAACTCGGCTAGCATATGACCGAGTCCGACATTAGTGGGAGAAGTAATGCCAAATGCGAAGCCAAACGTACAACTAATTAACACTGTCGCAACTGCTGTCATCGAGTCGTAGCCAAGCCGTAGCATCAAAGGAACCACTATAGGTAAATACGCTATGCCTAGTTCTGGCGTACCAATGAAAGAACAGATTGCAGCGAATACGACCATCAGAATAGGCACCATCAGATAAGTGGCTGACCCAAGCTGTTTTATCAAGCTATTAACACCGTAATTAACAACTCCAGTACGTTGCAAAACACCAATAGATCCTCCAACGAGTAGTGTAAGGAACACAACGATGGAAGCTTCACTCAAGCCTCGAGGAATCGCAGTTACAACTTCCATTGCACTAACAGGGCTGGCTTCAACAAGCTGATAAGAACCTGCAACTACAGTTTCTCTACCGTTATCTAAAGTCACACGATCGAACTTCCCAGTCGGGATAGCATAGGTTAAAACCGATACGATTAAGATCATAGCGGTGAGAATAATGTAAATATCTGGCATTTCCCATTTGCCAGGCTTAGGTTTTTGCAGTTGGTGATCTGGGTGGTGACGGTTGAGAATTCTTTCCTTATTACTACTTGGTTGCGCTTCCATGTTTGCCCTCACTTTGCTAGAAATGAAAATGTTAAAACAATTACAACCCTGTTAAGATTATTAACAATTGCCAGAACAACATACAGTCGACAAGCCGCAATGTACACAATAATAGGTGAAATTGTTCACAACATATCACACAAATTGTATACAATTATGCGATCAGTGTGCGGTTTATCAGATATGAATGACTTACATGATTAAGGTACGTAACACTTACACCGACTCGTGGGCGACCATTGTTCAGCGAAGAAACTAGCGCGTGCAGCTACCAATTCCCTAGATCAAAAAGGCCTCGCAGATGCGAGGCCTTTTTAATGCTTTAGTCTTAGTCTTAGTCTTCTAACAGAACCTGATCTTCTGCTGTCAGTTCAACTACCCCAATCGAACCACTTAAGAATGCTGTAGCCTGGCGCGCAACTGAGTCTGAGGCACTTTTCACTGTAGCAAAGTCACGAGTCCCCTGAGTTACATCATCCGTTAACGTACCAACACCAATATTATGGTTACCTTCAATTAAGCGTGAGTATGAACGAGTTGATTCATTACGAACATCATTTAGCTTAAGCGCTCTCTCTAGAGGCTCTGCACCTGCTAATGGGAATTCGGTAACGTTCATTGAGTAGTAAGGAACCTTTTCTTCACCAAATGCACATTCCGAACTTACTGAGGCCATGTCTTGAGAACCTTCAAAAGCGACGCAGCGTGTAATCATCGTTTGTTCGTCTAGTTCAACCTTAATTGGTACGGTTTGGTCACCAGCAGTCAATCCCGTGAACTGCCCGTCAAATAAGGTTCCTTTACTCTCCGTGTTGCCTACTGCAGTAAATGAAAGTACAGGTTCAGAAGCTAAATCTTCAGCATAATTTAAAGGGTCTGCTGTATCGACAATTGCTTGGATTAGATATTGGAACTCAGACAAAAACTGAGGGGCAATTTCATTTGATTTAGCGAGGTAAGCTTTAGGATCATTCTCAGCAAATACACGAACAGCATCCAATGTCGCTTGCTCATCACCAACGACTTCAATGCCTAGTTCACGAGCCATACGAATACGGTATTCCGGCAAGAACTTTACTGCTGGTGGTACTTCATCTTTACCTAACCAGTTTGAATTCATCACGATACCACCAATAGCACCACCAGGGTTTGCTAAAATAGTACCGTTGAATTCTTGACCTTTACGCTTCTCAACCCCTGATGCTGTTGCAGCCGCAATAGCCCCCATTGAATGACCGTAAATACTCACATCAGTTGCATCAAATTGATAATAATCATCTGTTGTTACTGTGTTAGAAAGAGCTGCTTTAAGGTTCAAAATATCAGCAACAACCTTTCTAAGGTTATCGCGCGATGTTAGTAATGCATCTGCTTTTAAGAAGTTCTTAGAATCTGCGTTATCCTGACTTGCAAATAGACCACGAACTGATGAACTTACAGAAATATCATAATTTCCTGTAACTTGCTGTGCCTTAATAATATTATTCGGGTCAGTAGCATCAACTACAGTGTTTTTAAAACAATCTAAATCAGCAACACCATCAAACGGCTGGCTACAGTCATAACCAGCAGTTCCATCCAAACTCACCGCTCTAGAGCCATGATAAATATGGTCAATGGCGATAACAGCATAATCTGTTCCTGATGTTGGATGAGCAGTATTCGCCATTTGTGACTGAACAAAGTTATCTAACCCTGTCATACCACCATTACCCAGCTCTTTAACTGCTGTAATACCATGCGCTGCAATGACGATCGGCACTGTTTGTTGCACTGGTGTTTTAGAACCACCAAAGCGTGTCGATCTTTTTTCAGGAAAAACGATCTGAACTTCAACAGTAGAAGTGGTTGTATCTGTAAAGTCAATTGGTTGATATAACTCTGGGCAGCTCGTCTTTGTAAACTTAAAGCTTTCCATATGGGCATTAGCACCGTTTAGCTCAAACCAAAACTTTGCTGACTCTTCATTAACGCTATCAACAGTACAATTGTTAATAAAAGAAGTTGCTGCAGGTAAGTAATTTGGAAGTTCTAATGTACCAGATAGTTTTTCAACACAATCAGGGCCAACACAAGGTAACAAAGATGCAACTTTGTCAGCTTCATAAGTTTCTGATTCAGCAGAATCGAAAGTGATACCATTAGACGTCGTTGTCAGACCTTGTAATTCAGAACCAATACTTTGTGTCGTAAAGTTAGCTGCATATAAAATACCATCAGTCACACCTGCATTAACTGCATTTAACTCAGCAGCGGCGATTTCTGTCGCAATGGCACTCACTTCTAGCTTTTTGGCTTCATATTCATCAGATGGAAGAACCGCGTTTCCACTTTGATCCACTAATTGCTCAGTAATAGCCAATGTATAAGTCGTTTCTGATTTTAATACTTTTAACGGCAATACTTGCAGATGACCAAACTTAGATACCCTAACAGTAAAGTCTACATCGTAGGCGAGTTCTGCTGTGTTTGTAATATCAAATAACTTCACAGCAGTGGCAAATGAATTCACATCCATTTGTGAAACATCACCTGTCATTGGTAGTGTGAATGGTGCGGTAGTTGACCAACCATCAAGATCTTCCATTGCACACTTAGTGGCATTTTCAACATCAGCTGGAAGTTCATCTGCAGAGTCAGTTTGACCACAACCAAAAACTACAATATTTGACGTTAGCGTTCCTGCGCTAGAGATTTTATACAAATCATTCGGCATTGGAATATTATTATCGTTAGCAATTTCTTTTGTATTTTCCATACCAAAAGAAAACTTCAAATTCGCAGGGCCTTTCGCAGTGCTATCGTTGCTGTCTGAACCACATGCTGTTAAGCCAGCAGTCGTTAATGCAATTGCAACGTATTTAGAAATTGTATTTAATTTCATCTTTGATTCTCTTTAGTAATACTCTGCTCATAGGCAGAGCAAAGTATTATTTAAAAGTGTAAGAGTACTGAATTGAGTAGATCATCGCTGTTGATTTAGTTACTTCGAAGTAACTGCCATCTTCTAAATGTGAACCAGTGTTCTCACCTTCAATATAAGCAAAACCAAAATCAACCATATGCTGGTCAGCTATATAAGAGACACCTGTTGTGTACCAATTACGATCAGAATCTGGAATAGAAGCGGTTACGTGCTCATCCGTCGGGGTTTCATCTAACGCCCAACCAGCACGGACAACTAAGCTTGGAGAAATATTATATGTCGCACCAATTGAGTAACGGTTTGAGTCTTTCCACTCTTCTGGCTTACGCATACATTCATTGTCGTTTTGACCAGCGTTACTACATTCACCATTAGGTGATGTCGCTAAAATCTCTTCAAAAACATTCCAACCAATATGAACCCAGCTATAGTGAACAGCTAGATCTTGAGTCACTTGGTGATAACCTGAAATTTCCATGAGAGATGGTAAAGAAAGTGTTAATTCACCATCGATATCAACTAGGTAATCTAGTGCTCCATTATCTGTGTCTAATTGAAGACCGCTAAATTTACCTTCCATATCAATATCAGTGGCGCCTGTATAGCCGATACCCCAACGGTGGCTTTCATTTAACTCATACAACGCGCCCAACTTGTATCCAAACCCAAACCCATCACCAGACATGCTCGCAAGCTTATTGCTGCCTGTTGTATTGTTAGGGGCTAATTTAGCAAGGTCGGAATAACGGTTCAGTTCAGCATGCGCCATTAAGATGCTTGCCGATGCGCCCAATGTAAGTTGCTCGTTTAATTCGTAAGCTATCGAATTATTAATATTCACAACCGATACCGCAGTGTCGCCTGCAATCTCTCCAAATTTCTCGTTCGTTGCATCACTATAATCAGACGCTAGACCAAAGTCAGCGTAAGCCCCGATACCCCAAGTCCATTTATCGTTCAATGGTTGGCTATAGAACACATTTGGAACCAACGCTGTTGGGGCCGCTTCTGATTCACTCGTTACTTCAGATTTATAGCGTGCGCCCTGCTTCCAAAAATCAACTTCTACATCAGGATCAATGTAAGAGATCCCTCCGGTAAAATTCGCGGTTTCTAGCATACTTAGAGAAGCGGGATTGCGGGCTAGAGTCGCAGCATTATCAGCGATAGCAGCCTCGCCAGCGAAAGCACGGCCTAACCCAGATGCGGAATGTTCTACGATTTGAAAGCCAGCAGCGCTAGCATTTGTTGCGAGAAGTGCTGAACCGACGAGTAATGCCGATTGTGCAAGAGTGAATCTCTTAGTCATGAAAGTGTCCAAGCTAATTAATTGGGACCTTTCCTTGGTTCTTTTATTGGTCATTATCCGTATGACATTTTGCAAGACATTTTACAGTTCGACGTATAGTAGTAAATAGGTACGGCATACCTTAGAGGGGGATAATATTGATGAAATTAATAATTAGAGTAATTACTCTTGTTGAATTCACTGGGCACAACAAAGACATCTGACCAGTGAGATTTTTTGAACTTTATTTAGATTGTTAGATTAAAACGCCGGAAAGTGCCGGCGTTTGTCGATAAATGTACCTATCTAGTCGCTAAACTTCGGCTTCAGCCCACTCTTTACGGAGTATTTTGGTCGCTGACACTAAATTAGCTAAAGCAGCTTCGGTTTCTGCCCAATTGCGAGTTTTCAAGCCACAGTCTGGATTTGCCCATAAGCGTTCTGCCGGAATTTTTTTCGCGGCTTTCTTTAGTAATTCGACAATCCATTCTTCAGATGGGATATTCGGAGAGTGGATATCATAGACACCAGGGCCAATTTCATTCGGATAATTAAACTCTTCGAACGCTTTCAAGAGCTCCATATTAGAGCGAGACGTTTCAATTGTGATGACATCCGCATCCAAAGCTGCCACTGATTCGATAATCTCATTGAATTCGCTGTAGCACATGTGAGTATGAATCTGTGTTTCTGGTTTCGCACTCGCAGCAGAAATCTTAAACGCATCAACCGCCCACTCTAAGTACTCAGCATGATCACTTTTCTTAAGTGGTAAGCCTTCTCGAATAGCAGGTTCATCTATTTGAATAATATTGATCCCTGCATCTTGTAAGTCCGACACTTCATCACGCAGCGCAAAAGCCAATTGATTAGCAATCTCCTTACGAGAAATGTCTTCGCGTGGGAACGTCCAGCATAGAATCGTTACCGGGCCTGTAAGCATGCCTTTCATTTGTTTTGATGTCAGCGACTGCGCATAAGTAGACCATTCAACAGTAACCGGCTTTTCTCGTTCAATATCCGCTACGACAATCGCGGGTTTTACACAACGAGAACCATAACTTTGAACCCAACCAAACTTTGTCGTTTGGAAGCCTGCAAGGTTTTCTGCAAAGTATTCCACCATGTCATTGCGTTCTGCTTCTCCGTGAACCAACACATCGAGATCTAGCGCTTCCTGACGATTTACCGCATCAGCGATATGACCTTTAAGTGCTGCGGTATATTCAGCTTCCGTTAGTTGCCCAGATCGGTATGCACTGCGCTGGAGTCGTATTTCACCGGTTTGTGGGAACGAGCCAATTGTGGTTGTTGGCAATAATGGTAAGCCGAGAACTTCCGACTGATGGGCAGCACGAACTGGATAAGGTGCACTGCGCTCAGCGAGTTGCTTAGTAATCGTATTCAAACGAGTTTGTACTTGCGGCTTGTTAACATGAGCGGCACTTTTTCGGGCTTCAATTGGCTGGCTATACGTTTTACACGCCAAAATTGCTTCCTGATTACCATCTAAGGCAGCACCAAGTAGGCTAACTTCAGACACTTTTTGTTTAGCAAATGCGAACCAACTCTTCACCTCTTCAGACAAACTATCTTCAAGCGCCAAATCCACTGGACTATGAAGAAGTGAACACGAACTTGCCACCCAAAGGTTATCACCTAACTTCTCTTTTACTGGTTGTAATTTAGTCAGTAGCGCCGCCAAATCCGCACGCCACACATTTCGGCCATTAATTACACCTGCAGATAGAACCCAACCTTCAGGAAGCTTATTCACCACTTGTTCTAACTGCTCTGGCGCTGCCGCTAAATCTATGTGAAGACCATTCACAGGCAACTCAACAATACGATCTAGCGTATCTGTCACCGAATCAAAATAGGTGGTGAGCAAAAGTTTTACATCACTTTGGAGGACTTGGTAGGTAAGCTTGAACGAATCTATCCACTGCTGTTCTAATTCCAATCCAAGAATTGGCTCATCAATCTGAACCCATTCAACCCCTAGTTTAGACAGCTTGGCTAAGATTGACTGATACGCTGTGAGTAAGCGCGGAAGAAGCGTCAATCGATCAAAACCTTCTTCCACCTCTTTACCTAGATAGAGATAAGAAAGTGGGCCTAGCAGTACAGGCTTTACTTTATGTCCAGCTTTAACCGCTTCGTTAACTTCGTCGAATAGCTGAGGCCAACTGACTTCGAAAGTATCGTCTTTGCTAAATTCAGGAACGATGTAGTGGTAGTTAGTATTGAACCACTTAGTCATATCAGACGCTGCCGTTTCTTCATCAGTAGCATGACTTCCACCACAACATGCCGATTGCGCTTGTGATTGACCGCGCCCCACTCGAAACAGCGTATCTAAGTCAGGAAACCCTTGGTTGTGGCGCTTTGGTACTTGCCCAAGTAATAGCGTCGTGGTCAGTACATGATCGTACCAAGCAAAATCTCCTGCGGTAGCGAAACTTAAGTTGGCTTCTTCTTGAACTTTCCAGTTTCTCGATCTCAGTTCGCTACCAAGTTCTTTGAGTTCGGATTGTTCAATCTCCCCTCGCCAATACTTTTCTAGCGCAAATTTTAGTTCTCTTTTCTCGCCAATACGTGGGTAGCCTAGAATATGAGTCGTTGTTGTCATGAGCCTAATCCTTGTTCGTTAATTTAGTAATTCGAGCAGACTACCCTTTCACTCACAGTGTCGAATAAGGCGTCTGGATGGCTAAACTATCTCTCCAAACACGAACATGAACAATCTCCTTATATTCATCTTATTTATTAATAAAATTCATGGCGAAAGGGAATACCGCTTCGCGATAATAAACATTTAGACGTCTAGACGTTTACATGAGAATTAAAACAGAGTAGTGTAAAACGATAAGTTAAAAAATTAATACTTGGCTTAGGGAATATGAGGAATACTCATGATAGAGCTTAAACATCTACGGACACTCACGACATTACGCGATAGCGGTTCATTAACAGCGACGGCAACATCACTACATTTGACCCAATCTGCATTGTCTCATCAGCTTAAAGATCTTGAAGCCCGCATTGGCGGTCAGCTTTTTCTGCGCAAAACTCGCCCTGTAAAATTCACGTCAGAAGGCGAAATTCTACTGAGACTTGCCGACGAAATTTTGCCTAAATTAGCAAAAGCAGAAAATGAACTCGCGAGCTTGAAAGAAGACGTTAATGGCCGACTGCATATGGCGATAGAATGTCACTCATGCTTCCAGTGGCTGATGCCAGCGTTAAAGGAATATCAAATCGCTTGGCCGAGTGTGACCCTCGATTTTTCGTCCGGTTTTGGCTTCGAACCTTTACCAGCGCTTATGGCTGGTGAACTCGACTTGGTAATTACTTCCGATATTCAGCCACGTTCTGAAGTTCACTATGAACCCCTGTTTGATTTCGAAATGCGTTTAATTACTGCGATAAATTCACCGTTGGCAGAACAAGAGCGTATTGAACCGGAAGATCTCGCTGACTTAACCATGTTGTCTTATCCGGTTCAAAAGCAAAGGCTGGATGTAGTTAAACACTTCTTGCAGCCTGCAGGGATTGAACCTAAAAAGTGGAAACAAGCAGACAATACTTTGATGCTCGTTCAGATGGTCTCTGCCGGATTGGGCGTTGCAGCGCTACCTAACTGGGCAATCAGTGAGTTTTCTAGACAAGGGTTAATATCCAGTAAGCCACTAGGAAAAGGGCTTTCAAGAAGGCTATTTGCGGCAACCCGTAATTCAGAAAAAGATAAACGCTACTTACAAGCGTTTTTTAGTACCGCGAGGCAGCAATCCAAAAGCCACTTAGATGGAATCGAAGTGATCTAATCAGTAATAATGAGACAATTCGAAGGTACGATACTTAAGCCTTAGCCGAGAAGTACGCCAATATATCGCCTTGGGTCACTAGGCCTAGATACACGCCAAAGTCGTTAGTGATCACCCAAGGGGGAGCAGATATTTCATTAAGTAGCCCCGAGATATCCTTTGCCTTGGTTTTAAAATCAATGGTTTCAAATTTAGTCTTCATCACCTGATTTAACGTTCGCTTGCAAATCGCGAGATCCTTGGCGGTTTCTAACTTGGTTCCTATGGTCGAAGTAAGGTAAAGCTGCAGCGTCGCTTTATCGACAACCCCAACGCACCGCTCTTCAACAATAACGCATACCGCCTCTAAAGTAGGATCCGCATCGAACGCCTTTTTGACATCGAGAATGCACACATCTGGAGTGAATACCGGGGCTTCTTCTCTAACAATACTCAGTATTCCGATTCCCTTAATCATCGAAGAACTATCCAAAAATTCGTCCAATCGCTCTTGATAGCCCCAAGCTTGTTCAATCTGACCTAACGGTAAGGGTTTGGAAAAGAAATAACCTTGAATGAAATCCACCCCTAATCCACACAGAACCTCCAGCTCTTGCTGAGTTTCTACGCCTTCAGCGACCACTTTTACATCTAGCGTATGTGAAAGCTCAGTGATCATTTTGACAATAAAATACCTATGCGTTCCGACCTTTAAATTCACAACAAACTCTCGATCGATTTTGAGTAAATCAAAATTACAGTCACTTAAGTACGTAAAGGAAGAATACCCCGTACCAAAGTCATCAATAGCGACACTTACCTTATGTTCTCGTAAGCTATGGATTAAATCAGACTGACTCGATTCGCTATCGAAATAGGCACTTTCGGTCAGCTCTATGGTGACGAGCTCTGGAGTATGGGCGAACTCTCTGACCATTTGTAATGCTGAACTCAATACCACTTCCGCCCCTAATTTGGTGTTCAATGAGCGGTTGATCGTGATACCAATTCGTTCACCATATTGATCTTGGATTCGTTTTAACCCATTTAGTGACGCCACACCGACGCATAAATCCAGCTCAGACACTAGTTCTAAATCTTCGGCTATCGCGACCATTTCTTGGGTGTTATACATTTGGCCATCAGGTGACTTAAAACGACATAACGCCTCAAACTTCACCACATCCCAATTACTGGTATCCACAATAGGCTGATAAAACACTTCAACGCTTTGATTTTTAATACAGGCCACCACCACCTCTTCAAGGTGCTTTCTACGCATGATCTGCTTATGGGTAACACCATGATAAAACGAGATCAACCCTTGCTGGTCACATTCCAGCATCGATTGAATAGCATGATTCACCATTCGTTTAGGATCATCCGTATCATGCCCGAGTATGGAAACCCCGACTTTCCCTTGAATTATCGCTTGCTTAACAATATCGCCAGCCGAGTGGTAAATATGGTTAAAGAACTGACGAATAGTCCGGTGCAAAATCTCTATCTGATCACCAGACGTTCCTTTCTGACATTGCACACTCACCATAAAAACATTATTCCCCAAATACCCCACATGACGGCATTTAGGGTTACGGGTAAGGGACTCAGACAACATCGGCTTTTGTTGGAAATCTTGCTCATGTTCAAATTTAGGCTGGAATGCAATCGCGAGGTCAATGATGTCTTCACTGCTGCCTAAACACTGTTTAATCAGCGATGAAGTAAACTGCTGCTTGGTAGAAAGCTGAGTCAGTAACTCAACCCCACCATCTTCTTGTTCAGCAATTCGATACAAATGGCTCGAAAGGTCAACAAAGAAGCCAATGTAGAATACGCGTGAATCAATCGAGAGTTTCTGCACCGTTAGTTCTTGTGCAATCGCGTCGCCGTTAGCATTCTTTATTAGGAGCGTTCCGGTCCAGTAGCCCTTACCTTCAATACTCGACCACATTCGGTCGTAATATTCACGAGTATGCTTTCCTGAATCAAATTTAGAGATGTGTTTACCGACAATTTGGTTCGCTAAATAGCCGATATGTTCTTCAAAATAATGATTACATATCACCACTCGTTGGTGATCATTCGCCACTATAATGCCGTGGTGTTGGTTATTAAAAAGCTGTTGAAATAGCACACCAAAGTCTTCCCTGTCAGGCATCACAAGGAGTGGTTTGAGTGTACCTTTAAGCCCTTTTCCCTGATCGCTTTGAATAAAAAATTCAACGTAGACTAAATGTGCTCTATCAAATGTTAGGCAACACGAAAGGTATTCTTTTGAATGCGTAGTCAGTGCTTTAATAAAAGATTTTTTGATCGACTCACGGTCGAGCTGAGACATGAATTGAAGAATTTCAGAAACTGAAGACACAGGGTGTGACATAGGAAGAATATCTTCAATCAATTTAGAATCGTACTCAAACAAACCCGAGTGAACGTTCCAGCTCCAATTCACTTCTGGGTAATGATGTTCTAAATAAGATACAGGTTTATCCGGATTCCTTTCTGGCATACCACACCTTCTAAGGCCCTATTGGTTTGGCGTACCCTGCCTAGATAATGGGTATCACTTCCTTGATTCAGCCTTTCCAACAACAGCGAAGATTTTAAAGAGTGTTTTCTGAGAATACCTCTATAGCTTAGGACTAATATTCACTTTCGTAGAAAAAATAAAGCCATTAACTCAGTAATTACTCACTAAGTTAATGGCTTTATCTAAAATCAAACCAAATCAAATGCTAGCGAAAGTGCGATTTAAACTGATTGGTTAGAGGGTCATATTGGTAGCCAAGCACATCCAATTTCCCGACTACATTTTCCACATCTAACTCGTACATACTGGCTAAATCTTCGAAGCTATTGCACTCCAAACGAAGCTTCTCATTCACTATACCTAGCAAGATGGTGCTGTCGAGTTTACTTACGTTACTAAGGTCCATGTCACTCCCCTTTCGCTGTATTCACTCCTATAAGTTTAGGCATACTGGTGTCAATTCGCGAAAAGTCAGATCACATTTTAGTGACTACAACGCCCACAGTTGGCTTAAGCCCAAAAGAGCCACAACCAGCATTACACTAGCCAAACCTAGTTGAATTTTTTCTGGTGCTTTGACAAAGAATAAATGCCAGCACCACACAATGATGGATGAAATCAGCAAAGCAAAACCAAATAGCAGATTCTTGGTCACAAGCTCCAGTTCCGCTTCCGACATAGAGTACGCGTTAAGTAAGGTTGCGAGCACCATGCACATACCGCTGATTACACCAACAACAGGCAAGATCCTATGAAAAGCTTGCAGGCGAGTGCGTGCAATCGTCAGCAGGATATGGGCAAAGCTTGCCCCAAGTAATGCAATAGAAATGAAAGTGGCAATCGTCGCCGCTAACGTCGGCTGCTCAAAGGCTTGGATAGCAACGTAAGCCAGCGCTAAACCATTGGCAAGGTGCAATAACCAAATAGGCCCTTGGTCACGGGTTTTCTTGGTTTGAACTTGAGAAAAGAAGTAGAAAACCGCGAACACAATCATGAACGCTTCAATTCTGACCGAGGCGATCGCAATCCACAGCACACCGATTGCTGGTAGCAGTTTATGGATTCGACCACGTTGGCCTGGGCAAATATCGCCTTTTACTAGAATAAGAGTCAGTATAGACAAGGCACCAAGTAACATAGGTGCGAACAACATCAAAAGAGATTCAATCATGGTTATTGTCGGAAATTCATGTAATTTGCGCAGATAATAGCAAAGCCTCCCATAAAGGCTAGCAACCTACTACTAAATTTCTCGATCTTGCTAGTCTATCCAAGGCATACAGTAGGCCAGTAAATCAGCTTCGTTGATCATCCCTTTGTATATTCCTCGCTCATCCACCAGAATCCACGGAAACGGAGTTCCCTTCTCCACCAGCCCCGGAATTTCACTTGAGTTCGTATCCATTTCCAATGTGGTGAACGACACCTGCATCATTTGATTCACAGGTTTTTTCCAAATTTTTGCTTCTTTGTCCGACTCTAAATCGGTGCCCATGCTCGGTGTCATGTGCAGGTTGATTACTTCATTATTTAATAAACCGACGCATTTCTTATCTACAATCACCGGAATCGTGTTCACCAGATCGTTTTCCAAATATTGAGCCGCTAAAGACAAAGGATCGCCCGACTTGATCTGCGGTGGCGCATGTCTAAAGAATGAATATAGTGTTTGGCTTAGATCATTCGGCTGGCTATTAGGGTTGAATAACTCATTGTCGTCTGCCTTTTCTAAAATTTGGCTGAGGTCACTTAACTTACGTGGCTTATCAAATAAATAACCTTGAATATAATCAACGTTCAGTAACTGCAAAATCGTCAGCTCTTCGGCCTTTTCGATCCCTTCGGCAATCACTTTAACGCCTAAGGTGTGAGCCAATTTAGTGATCATTTTGATGATATTAAATTTGTTAGTGTTTTCATGAACGTTAACAATTAAGTCACGGTCAATTTTAAGCGTATTGAAATACCCGTCACTTAAATAAGAAAGCGAAGAATAGCCCGAGCCAAAATCATCAATCGCAACGCTAATTCCAAGTTCGCCGAGCTTCTCAATCGCACTGTCTTGCTCGATTTTACTCGCAAAGTGGCCACTTTCTGTAATTTCGATGGTAACGAGATCAGGCCTGTCGGTATTAGATTGGATCAATTTCGCCGTTTCAATCAGCAACCGCTGCGCATTTCCTTTCGTCTTAAGTGAGCAGTTAATGGTTAATCCAGTTTCATCACCAAATAATTGCCGAATCTTCTTATGTTCCCCTAAAGCGATCAGTGCCACCGTTCTATCAAGTTCAGTGATCAAACCCATTTCTTCCGTCAAATCGATCATCTCTTGAGTATCGAATATCTCACCTTTGATTGCGGGGAATCGACATAAGGACTCAAACATCACCACTTTTCCCGACTGAGTATCCACGATTGGTTGGTAATGGACTTCAATTAATTGGCGATGTAGCAACTGCTGAATAATGGTTTCTAAGTATTGCTTGCGAATGATCTCTTTATGAGTGTGGCTATGGAAATAATTGATATGTTTTCCAACATATTCCTTCGCCCCAACCATCGCTTGCATTGCGTGAGACAATAATCGCGTCGAATTTTTCGCATCCACATCTAAAATAGACGCACCGACTTTACCTTTTGAAATGGCAAGGTACACACGCTCACTCGCCATGTTTTTCAACTCAGAAAAGTAGCTACGAATCGCGTTATTCAACGCATGTACAAAGGTCCCTTTCTCTGAAATCGCGAATTCAACACATACTACAAAGGTATAGCTACCTATGTACCCAGGGATTCGCGTGCCGCGCATATGTGAAATAATATCTGCAAATTGCTTTTGGTCTTCAAACATCCAATCGGCGTCAAACTCTGGCTGTATGCCTAATACAATGACACCTGTGGTTTGGTCTTTAGACTCAAGCAAAATCTCTAACTGGCTTAAGAAACGTTCTTTGGTTGGAAGCTGAGTAAGTAACTCAATACCGCCTAACTCTTTATCAGCAATTTGCGACAGACTGCGAGACAAATTAACCGTTAAGCCAATGTAATACACCTTACCTTCAGCTGGCTCTAACCGTTGAATGGTCATTTCTTGCGGATAAATAATGCCTTTATTGTTTTTGGCCAGCATGACACCAGACCAGACGCCCTCTTCGCGCAACGATCGCCACATGTTTTGATAGAACTGCTTGGAGTGTTTTCCTGCATTAAAAATCGACGTTTTTAGCCCAACTAATGCTGCGCGTTCATAGCCACTTTGTTTCTCGTAATAACTATTACAGGTAATGATACGAGTCTGCTCATCTGTAATGACGATACCATGATGAGGGTTTTCAAATAGTGACCCAAAGATATTGGCCACTTCTTCTCGAGAAGGAACCGAGAACATCGGTCGGAGCGTACCTTGAAGAATATTGGTATCAATCATCTCTATGTAAATTTCCACATAGGACAAAATCTTCTCGTTCGGGAAAACGCAGCAGCTGATATAGCGAGCTTCTCCGGTTCGAACGACTTCTTCAGTTAATGATTTTAATTGCTTTCGGCACTGCTTCGTCATTAAGCGCAGCACATCGGAAAAGGTTTTTAGAGGTTGAGTAGGTTTGAGTAACTCGTTGACTGAACATACGTCAAATTCGAGCTGCTGAGTTTCTAGGTTAAGTGTCCAATCGACCAAAGGGTAAAGGCTATCCGTAAACCCTAGTTTTGTGTCGACAATCTCCTGAGGACCCAATTGATTGATTTCCATATCGACTCCTATAAAACTAGTCTCATAATAATAGTCCAGAATATAATCAAGTTCTTAGAGATTACTCGAAGAACCGAAAATGCCTGAAAAATTTCATGGATATGTTCCGCTAGCTAGTCTCAGCACATACCGCTATAATTCCCGCCTCCTAGATCTGAGGTCAAAATATGTACAGCGAAATCACTCCTATTCATGAACACAAAAAATACTGGGCCGAGTGCTATGGAACAGCACCTTTCTTGCCTACCAGTAGAAAGGAAATGGATGCTCTAGGATGGGATAGCTGTGACATTATCATTGTTACAGGTGATGCGTATGTCGATCACCCAAGCTTTGGTATGGCAATCATTGGTCGCTTATTAGAAGCACAAGGTTTCCGTGTGGGCATCATCGCTCAGCCAAAATGGGACAACAAAGATGCATTCATGGAGTTAGGCAAACCTAACTTATTCTTTGGCATCACTGCGGGTAACATGGATTCCATGATCAACCGCTATACCTCAGATCGTAAGCTTCGTCATGATGATGCTTACACGCCAAACAACGAAGGTGGCAAACGCCCTGATCGCGCAACCTTGGTATATTCTCAACGCTGTCGTGAAGCCTATAAAGGCACACCTATTGTACTTGGCGGCATTGAAGCAAGTCTTCGCCGTGTTGCTCACTACGATTACTGGTCAGACAAAGTTCGCCGCTCGGTGTTGTTTGATGCAAAAGCAGACATTCTGTTATTTGGTAACGCTGAACGCGCACTGGTTGAAGTAGCGCACCGCCTTGCGGATGGCGAAGAAATGTCGACGCTTACCAATATCCGTGGCACAGCTGTGAATCTTGCAGCCGCACCAGAAAGTTACAAAATCATCGACTCTTCTCGTATCGAAAAACCGGGTAAAGCTTACGTTCCAGTAAACCCTTACGAAGTCGAAACTAAGTGTGACACCAAGAAAGACGAAGAGCCAAAAGCGCAACCAATTACAATTCGTCCATCTCGTCATGATGCGAAAACAACGGCAGTACGTATTCCTGCGTTTGAAAAGCTAAACAATGACCGAATCTTGTACGCACACGCAAGCCGAATTCTTCACTTAGAGACAAACCCGTATTCTGGTCGTGCCTTGATTCAGCGTCACGGTGACCGCGAACTTTGGGTTAACCAAGCGCCAATCCCGCTGACCACTGAAGAAATGGACTACGTATTTGGCCTATCTTACAAGCGTGTTCCACACCCTATGTATGGAAAAGCGAAGATTCCTGCATACGACATGATCAAAACTTCAGTTAACATCATGCGCGGCTGTTTTGGCGGCTGTTCGTTCTGCTCTATTACAGAGCACGAAGGCCGTATCATCCAAAACCGTTCGAAAGAATCAATCTTGGACGAGATCGAAGATATTAAAGATAAGGTTCCAGGCTTTACTGGCACTATCTCAGATTTAGGTGGACCAACCGCTAACATGTACCGCCTGGGGTGTTCAGATCCAAAAGCGGAAATTAACTGTCGCCGCCCTTCATGTGTCTTCCCGAAGATTTGTGAAAAGCTAAATACCGACCACAAGCACACTATCGACCTGTACCGCTCCGCACGAAAAGTGCCAGGCGTTAAGAAAATCATGATCGCTTCTGGTGTTCGTTACGACTTGGCAATTGAATCTCCAGAATATGTACGTGAGCTTGTAACGCACCACGTTGGTGGCTATTTGAAGATTGCTCCAGAGCATACTGAAAAAGGCCCTCTCGACTTAATGATGAAGCCGGGTATGGGTACTTACGACCGCTTCAAAGAAATGTTCGAAAAATACAGCGCGGAAGCAGGTAAGAAGCAATATCTCATTCCTTACTTCATCTCGGCTCACCCGGGAACAGAAGATGAAGACATGCTCAACCTTGCGTTGTGGCTGAAAAAGCACAACTACGAGTGTGACCAAGTACAAAACTTCTATCCATCGCCAATGTGTAATGCGACTTCGATGTACTACTCAGAGACTAACCCTCTGAAACGCGTTAAGTACAAGAAACGTGAAGATGTACCAGTACCAAAAGGTGACCGTCAACGTCGCCTGCACAAAGCGCTACTTCGCTACCATGATCCAGATAACTGGAAGATCATCCGTGAAGCACTGATCGACATGGGTAAGAAGCACTTAATTGGTGACCGACCAAACTGTTTGGTTCCAGAAGAAGATCTAGATGCGCGCACACCAGCGCAGCGTCGTAAGTCTGGCCGTCATGGTGCAAACCGTTTCGCGACTAAGCACAGTAAGTCTCAGCCAGGACTAGGTGGTGAAAAGCCACGTAATCACGGCTCTAAGAATGCGCCAAAGAATGGCAACAAGTCGGGTTCAGGTAACAAAGCATCACAAGGTGGGAATGGCGGTAAGCCAGCTGGCCGAGGTAAACCTGCAGGCACTGCCACTGGCGGTACGAACAAACCTAAGCACCACAAAGGCAAGAAGCCAACAGGAGCAGGTCAAAGCCGTCAACGCAGTGCACAGCGCTAACGGTAGATGGCTTAGCCGATAAGTTGATATGAACGCAAAAAGCACAGCTCAAGCTGTGCTTTTTTTATCGCTACTTATTTATCATTAGGTAACGAGAAAACCTACTCAAATGCATCTCTTAATATTTCTCACCACCTTGTCTTACACAATCCGTGATGCGCGATTGTTACTTCCACACACAAGCTTCAAAACAAAAACAGAAATAACAAAGTGAAATAGCCTCAAAACTCCTGCTCTTGAGGTAACAAGCTATTGATCAGGTAATCAATATACTCCTGCTCTAGCAGTGGTTTACTAAAGTAATAACCCTGAATGTAATCAACGTGCTTAATTTGGGCATAATTCAGTTGATCCAAAGTTTCGACCCCTTCCGCTACCACTGGCTTATTCAAATTGATCGCCAGAGATGCGATGGAATTAAACACCGTTTGTAATTTTTCATCACTGACGACATGAGTCACAAACGCACGATCAATCTTAATTTCATCGAAGCGCAAACGACACAGATAGCTCAAGCTAGAAAATCCGGTACCGAAATCATCAATCGATACTTTAAAGCCCAAATCCTGCATTTGCTGTAGAACTTGATTTACATAGTTGAAGTTGTCGATCAATGCCGACTCAGTAAGTTCTAACTTAATTTGGCTATTATCAATGTTATGTTTAGCAATACACTCGGTGAGCTTGTCGACAAAGTCGACATCTAAGATTTCCACCACACTGATGTTTAGAGCAAACAAATAGCCAGAAGTATCTATCCCTTTGTCTTTAAGAGTTGCCAGTAACTCACCAAGCTTCCTCACGTTAAATTGAGTCAGTAACCCAATATCACCTGTCTTTTCAGCAATTGGAATAAACTCGACAGGCGACACCATTGCACCTTTTAGCGTCCAACGGATCAAACATTCTGCACCGACTACCGCACCCGACATCGAATCATGAATCGGCTGAAATGTGGTATAGAAGTGCTCGTCTAACTTGTCGGCTTTTATCGCAAAGCGAAATTCAGTCTCAAGATTATTTTGATGCTCAATTTGCTTAGCCAAGTCTTCTTGAAACTCAGCCAATCGAATTCTCTCCGCAGACACATCCAATATCGCCATTTCCGCTTTATTGAGGCTTTGTTCGTGCTCGTCACCGATATTTTCTTGATAATACCCAAGAGCAACGTTGCTGAAGAAATGTCGACCATTGAAATGAAACGGTTCGTTCAAGAGCGAATAAAAATGCTCAATATCTAACGCATCATTATCTGCGATAAATACAATGAAGCTGTCGGTCGAGTGCTTACTGCAAATAGCCGAGTCGATTTCTGAGTACACACGCGCCAAGATTTCCATGAACACCAAATTAGCGACTGCACTACCCCATATTTCATTAATCCTTTGATAGTTACAGATTCGCACACAACAAACCGTGCCATAGCATTTCTCTTCCTCAATTTTTGAGAGGAATGCTTCCCGATAAAGCAGCCCTGTATGAGGGTCCTGCACGGAAAGCTGGCGATTTAAGCGACGTGCAGCGACAAGCTCACCGTTATCGCTGCAATGCAGAATTAAGGAGTCGTCGCAAGCGACTACATGTAGCTTTAGCCATGCGACATTTCGATCTGGGTAGCTGATGCCACATTCAAACTCATAGGGTGTGGTGTTTTCTGGGGAAGACTTTTCAGATAATAGCAAGCGCATATGCGCCTCGAAGGGATAGGTTTGGTAGCCATCATCAATAAAATCAACACTACAATCTGTCAGCATGCTCATACCAACATCAAGCCGGAAAATCTCTTTCGCTTGATTCGATAACTCAGAGATCACCCCTTGATTATCGAGTATTACATTAATTACACCTAAATATTCAACTTCCTGATTTGAATAGGTCATACTTCCACCAGCACTTTTTGAACATGGTAAGGTAAATTCTGTATTGCACAGACTTTATCCACGACCCCACGTGCTATCGCTTCCTTCGGCATCCCAAATACCAAACAGCTTTCTTCGCTTTGAGCAAAGGTACTCGCACCAGCCCTTTTCAGCTCTAGCATTCCTTGCGCCCCATCGTCACCCATGCCAGTCAAGATCACGCCGATTCCATTTCGTCCTGCATGCTGTGCAGCAGAGCGAAACAACACATCGACTGATGGCTTATGTCTGCTTACTAGCGGGCCATCTTTTAGTTCAATGTGGTAGGTCTGATCCTTCCTATTAATCATAGTATGAACGCCACCAGGCGCAATATAGACCCGGCCATGTTCAAGTGTTAGCCCATTAGTAGCTTCGACCACTTGGTGCTTAGTAATGATATTCAAACGGTTAGCGAATGCGTGTGTAAACTTTGCGGGCATATGCTGAACAATAACGATAGGTGGGCAGTCAACAGGCATATGATTTAGGAATACTTCGATCGCATCCGTTCCGCCAGTGGAAGCACCAATTAGAACAAGGTGTTCCGTGCGTTCTATTTTATGCAAACGAGTCGGCTTTATGATGACATCTGCCGAAAAACGTTTTCGGAAACTGTTGTCCGATAGATACTCCATGGGCCTCACCTTCACTTTTGCTGCGTGTTTAATGCTGCTCAGTAGGTGGGTGACTTCGTCAGAGTGTAAATAATCGTTGAGATTTGAACATGGCTTATTCACCACTTCTATTGCCCCTGAAGAAAGGGCCTCTAAACATAAATCAGGGTTGGCAGCTGTTAAGGCCGATAGAATCACAACAGGCACCGCATGTTCCGTCATGATCTTTTTAAGAAAAGTAATGCCATCCATTTTGGGCATTTCAATGTCGAGTAAAATGACATCTGGCATCGCTTTGTTCATTTTTCGCATGGCGAGCATAGGATCTGGTGCCGTGCCAAGTAAGGTTAAATCAGGGTCGTGATTCACGATATCACCCAGTACCTGTCGAATAACCGCCGAATCATCAACAATAAATACATTAATACTCATAGGCTTACCTTTTTAAAGATACACCGTTCAACTTGCTGGAGCTGCTTGTCGTTTTTTACGATATTTTCACTATGCCCGAGAAATAACAGCCCACCGAGTTGCAGCCGAGCAATTACGTTCTGCAGAATCTGCTTTTGTTTAAGTGGCGAGAAATAAATCAAAATATTGCGTAGGAATATGATGTCGTGCAGGCTGGTCTGACTATCGCTGAACTCTAAGAGACTCGCCGTAGAAAAGAAGCAGCGTTGTTTGATCTCTTTACTCAAAGTAAAGACGCCCTCGTACTTCCCTACACCTTTCAAACAGTAGCGTAAACGGAAATCGCTCGGTATTCGTTCAACTCGTTCCATCGGATAAGTAGCTGCTTGTGCCTGCTTGATCGCTAGCTGAGAAATGTCTGTTCCAAATACGTTCCAGCCATTTTCTCCCAGCACGTTATGCAGCATCATCGCCAAGCTATAAGCTTCTTCGCCTGTCGAACAGGCAGCGCTCCACACTGATAAAGCATGTTCATTTTTAGTTCTGGAACATAAATACGCTTCCAACCAATTAAACTGATCATTTTCACGGTAGAAGTAAGTTTCGTGGGTGGTTAACTTATCGATGAATATTTGAACTTCACTCTGAGTATCGGGCTGATTGAGGTAGACCAAATACTCTTCAAATGTCGAAAGGTTAAGGTGGTTTAAGCGGCTTAACAGCCTATTCATTACCGCCATTCGTTTGTGCTCGGCTAGCTGAATACCCGTTAGTTTTTCTAGCAGATATTTGATCTGATTGAAGCTATCGTCGCAGAGTTCGGCCATTGGCTTTCCTTACGCATAGGCTCGCAGGTTAACTAAGAATGTTCTTAAATAGTTCTTTTTGATAGTCGACGATTTCTTCATTGATCGACGTAATGCTGAGCATGGAGGCCATATCCAGTACAATAAAAACCTGTTCGTTGACGCGCGCCATATGAAGAATAAAACTGACCGGGATATGTGCACCAAAGTACGGCGCTCCTGCTAATTCTTCCCCACTAAGCTCTTCAATCGCCCTAACTCGATTAACTAAGACGCCAATAGTAATCGCTTCGTGAGTGCTCTCGTCGATACAATCGTAAAGCACAATGCAGCTATATTTATCGTAGCTATTGGTATTTCTTAGCCCTAAGCGTTTTGCAGCATCGATTACAGGCACAACGCTTCCTCGCACATTAATCACACCACTGACCGTGCTCGTGCACATGGGAACTTGGGTAACATCTTCTAGTTCAATGACTTCTTTTACACTACGGATTGAGATACCAAAGATTTCACCGCCAATATCGACTAACAAACACCCGTTAACACTGTTGGAAAGAGGCGCTACTTCACTACTGCTGAGATCATTCATGGCTTACCCTCAACTCATCTTCATTTGTGATTGGCTTATTGAGTTCCGCTTTTTCCAACCAATGAAGTTGCGCTTCGGTAAGCAATTTATCGACATTCAATATGGTCAACAATCGGGTATCGAGTTTCGCTACGCCAATCAATACTCGATGTTCCAATTGCCCGGCAAGGTCCGGCGCTTTTTCAATTTGAGCACTCGATATATCAATCACCCGTGTTACCAAATCAACTTTGTTGCCAACTTGATAGACCACTCCTTGATACTCAACATCCGAAATAATCACACAACTTTTTGCCGTCACTGGTTGAATTGGGAGCCCTAAGCACACCGCAAGGTCAACAATCGGAATTACACTTCCCCGTAGATTGATGGCTCCAAGTACAAAATCGGGTGATAAGGGCAGAGATTCGATCTCTGGATATTCCATGATTTCTGCAACATTACGGATGTGGTAAGCAAAGAGTTTATTGGCTACTTCAAACTCCAAATACTTACCACTGTCACTGATTGCGCTGATGTTTGGCTGACTCATGCAATCCCTTACTCGTCGAATGGCACAAAGCCATCGGTTCGGTCATTCTTCTTCCCCTCAACTTCTTGGTCACGCGCTTCTTTTTGTTGGTGCGTAACCTGGTTAGGGAGAGGGGAATAATCGCGGCGTCGATATGGGTCTGAATTTTTGGAGAGCTTAAAGAACCCAACGGTTTTACGGATTTCCCCAGTTTGTTCTTGAACCATAATCGCAGTGGACGAAAGCTCTTCCGATGCTGACGCATTTTGTTGCGCGATATCATCCAACTGAGAAACCGTGCGATTAATTTCCGCCACACTGGTACTTTGCTCCGTCGAAGCGGCCGTGATCTCTTGAACTAAGTCCGCCGTTTTCTGGATATTTGGTACCATGCGATTAAGCATATCTCCGGCATGCTGTGCTACTTTGACACTCTTATCCGCTAGACTACTGATTTCCTGAGCGGCAACCTGACTACGCTCTGCAAGCTTTCTTACTTCATCTGCAACAACCGCAAACCCTTTACCGTGCTCCCCAGCTCTTGCAGCCTCAATCGCAGCGTTCAATGCGAGTAAGTTTGTTTTGTACGCAATGTCTTCAATGATGCCTATCTTCTGAGCTATCTCAGTCATCGCATTTACAGTGTCATTGACCGCTTGTCCCCCATCGTGCGCTTCAGCACTAGATTGAGTCGCAATCCCATTGGTGACCTTAGAATTATCGGTGTTCATTGAAATGGAGGAACTCATTTGATCAAGCGACGCACTGGTTTCTTCGACACTCGCGGCCAATTGGTTGGAAGTCGAACTCAACATTCGTGAGGTCGTCGTCACTTCATTTGTACTGTGTGCTATGGCTTCTACCGACGCCTGAATGTCGAGCAAAATATTTTGCAGCCGTTCGACAAAACCATTAAAACTTTGCGCCGTTTCACCAATTTCATCTTTACCAAAATCTGGAATTCGACGAGTCAGGTCCCCTTCACCAGAACGTAAATCCTCTGCTGCTTCAGCCAAGGCTTTAATTGGAAGTACGATGCCTTTAATTAAGAATAGCGCAGTCACTATCGCAAGAATGACAGCAGCCACTAATAGCCCCCACACCAAAGAAATGCTTTCACGAGCAGCGAGTATTAACTCATCCAGCGATTGGTTACTTTGGAGTCGCGCGTTGTTATTAATCGTTTCTAGGATTTCTTCTAACTTTTTGAACACTTCATGTTCAAGCTTATCTATTTCGATCGCTGCGTTGATTTTGTCTCTCGGACTATACAAAGCGAAAATCTCTTTACCGCCTTTATACAGCTCATCGTACATATGCTCGACTTCAGCCAAGCTTTTTATCTCAGCAGGTTTGCGCTCCAATGGCTTAATTTCAGCAAGGAAGTTGGAGAAGTTTCTCGACTCTTTTTCAAACTGATTAATCGCTCCAGGCTCACCGCGCATATACGCATTAAGCGCCGCCATCATGTCGCCTTCTTCATCGATAAGCTCAAGATAGTAACGTACACCTTGCAAGTCATCGGTCACGACTTCTTCAAAATCACCCGAGCTTCCGGCGTCAGCAACTTCTTCCTCTTTTAAGGTATCAAGAAGCCTTTCTAATGGGATGGCAAACTCTTCAATCAAGTATCGATACTGCTCTGCGGCTTGCTGTTCTTGGGTAGGGTGAAAAGTATTGAATACCAAGTTTTGCGCATCGGCGTAATAACGATCTGATAAATCTTCGATCTGGCGCATTAACACCACATCCACGGTTTGAAGCTGTTTTAACTCTTCAAAAAAGGTGACGAATTCTGTGTAATTGGCTCGAAAGTCATCCCTTTCTTCCGCTTCCCCTGTAATGAACTCCAGAACATTCGAGTTCATGTCTCCAAGTTCATCGAGCATACTTAAAGACAAAATCGCTTCGGGGATATCCTTTTGCCCGACACTGATCGCGTATTCTTCTATAGTCCGGTTTTTCACCTGAACAGAAATCGCGATCACCAATAGCAATATCCCCATGGTTAACATTGCGAGTATGATTTTGTTCTTGATAGACAATTTGTTCAGCATTGTTATGCTCCTTGCTCGTCGTTATCCTTTGTCGCTTCGATACTGTCGAGCTCTTGTCGATTAACAGCCGATTGAATGAGTGAAAACACATCCAGGATGATAGCGACTACGCCATTCCCCAGAATGGTTGCCCCACTAATGCCTTTTAGCCCTTCAAACAATCGTCCTAATGGTTTGATAACGGTTTGGAATTCACCCAGTAACGCGTCCACGACCAAGCCAGCACGTAGTGTTCCATACTGCACAACAATCAGTGACTCTTGGTTATGTTCGGCGATTTCCGTAATTCCAAACAGCTCTCGTAAACGGAGAAATGGCAGCACTTCTCCTCGTAAATCAATAAAATGTCGCCCTTCAATGGCTTGCTTTGATACCACTTCATGCAACTCTAAGCATTCCACCACGTTATCAAGTGGAATTACGTAGCTCGCTTGTGCGGCTTTGAACATAAACCCATCGATAATCGACAGTGTTAGCGGTAACCGAATTGATACCTCAGTACCTATTCCAGGCTCGCTACTCACTTCTACGGTACCGCGCAACTGCTCTATGTTACGTTTCACCACATCCATCCCAACTCCGCGACCAGACAAATTAGTCACGGACTGAGAAGTAGAGAAACCCGGCTCAAAAATCAGCGAAAAGACATCTCGTTCACTTAAATGAGAAGTGCTTGTGATCAAGCCTTGAGAAAGAGCTTGCTCAAGTACCCGATCTTTATCTAACCCCCTGCCATCATCGCGCACCTCAATCACGATCGATCCTGACTCGTGGAACGCATTAAGTGTAATGCTGCCTTGGTCGGGCTTCCCTTGACGGCGCCTTTCTTCGGGTATTTCAATACCGTGATCAATTGCGTTTCGAATAATATGAGTAAGCGGGTCACTCAGCTTTTCTATGAAAGTTTTATCCAGCTCGGTATCTGAACCGTTGATTTGGAGTGAGACCTGTTTGTTGACTGATAAAGCGGTATCGCGCACTACCCGTTTAAGTTTATTAAACGTGTCACCGACTTGAACCATACGCAGCTGCAATGAGCTATCACGAATATTTTCGACTAAGCGTTCTAATTGAGTAATGGTTTCAATTAAGGCTTCGTTACCCGTTTCATGAGCAAGCAAAGTCGTTCTAGCGCCAGTGATCACCATTTCACCGACTTGATCGATTAACTTATCTAGCTTGTCTGCCTCGACCCTTAACGTTTTACTGCTATGGACTTTCTGATGCTGTTTAGTCACCGCGGCTTGCACAACTTCAGCGGACACCGCCTGTTCTTGTGTTAACACGCTCCCAAGCAACGGCGGCGATAACTGACCTTCTTTCTGAGAGCTTTGTAGTTCCAGCCCGGTTTCTAGTTCATTCGGAGTTATCGCTCCGCAACGAACTAAAATCTCCCCTAATTTCTGATTGGGCTCTGGTAGCTGGTTAATAAGGTCGATATAGGTATGAATTTGACTATCAGGAGGCAAGATATGAATTTCCGCATCTTGCTGGATAAACTCAAACACATCCTCGATTTGTCGCTTGCTTGCTGAGGTTTCTAAACGGATCTCAAACCCCAAATAACAAAGCTCTGGATCGAAAGAGTCTGTTTCAGCTAAGGCTTCATCTACGACGGCTATTGAAGCGATTGAGCCCAGTTGAGATAGGTAATGGATGAAAGCTTTGGGATCTAATCCATCTTGAAACACTTGCTGGTTTGGTCGAAACGAGATGTGCCAGCATTGATCCTTTTCTTCTAGCGCTTTGTCTTCATCCACAAGCTCATGAGATACCTCCGTACTTATGTCTTCAGGGTTAAGTACCACTAAGGCGTCATGCAAAGATTGATATTTAACTTGAGTATCACCTTCGAGAGGTTGACCGATATGCGCGATTAATTCATTAATCAAGTCACACACTTTCAAGCCTACTTCTATCAAGTCAGGAGAAAGCTCACGCTCATTGTCGCGAACTAGATCGAGGAGCGTTTCGTAGCGATGACTGACATCAACAATTTCATCAAGCCCGAAAAGCCCTGCGCTGCCTTTTATTGTGTGAATCGAACGAAACATTGCGTTGATGTGCTCTGCGCTTGGCTCTATATGGGTAGCATCAAGCTCAAGTAAGATTTGCTCCAATTCCGTTAGCAACTCCTTCGCTTCGTTAACAAAGGTGGCAAGCGCTGCCTGCATTTCGTTACTCATCGATTAACTCCACGCCCCAAACCACACCAAGAAACTCGAACGCCTCAACCAATACCAAACTCGCGTTAACGATTTGCAGCTGTTGGCATGGATACACGTTCAACATTCTCAGCAACAATTGAATACCAGCCGTGTCTATTTCAGCAATGCGAGAGCCATCAAGGTTAAGTAATTTGGTGTCATCCACCAGCGCCATTAAATCCGCATACACTTCACCGACCTCATAAATCGTCAGTTCTGCGGGCAGCAAATATTCTTGTTTATCAACGGGTGGAGTCATATTAAGGAGCCAGGATCTTAGAAACCGCCTGCAGCATTTGGTCAGGTCGGAATGGCTTAGCTAACCAGGCTTTTGCTCCTGCCTTGCGGCTTTCTTCCATTAAATAAGGTTGGCTTTCCGTAGTGAGCATGATGATTGGCGTAAATTTGTATTTAGGCAGTTCCTTTACCGATTTCACAAAGTCGATACCGTTCATATTTGGCATGTTCACATCACTGATGATCAAATGAACCTTATCGCCATCTAATTTTGCAAGCCCATCCACCCCATCTTTGGCTTCAATAACCTGATAACCTGCGCCCATCAACGCAATACTCACGACCTGCCTTAAAGATTCAGAATCATCCACGATCAAGATTGTTTTACTCATTCATCCTCTCCAGGTTTAAAAAAATGTCACTTCTTCTTTGTTAGAGCCTTCATCAACAGCGGTTCGCGATTCAATGTTATCGATCGCTTCCACCAGTTTTGCTTCATCAAAATACACTTCAGCTTTCGCCGGATCGTTCAATACGGCATCGACTTGATGGCTGATCAAATTCATGGCTTCAAAGACACCACTTTGCATCTGCTGGGTGCGATCACCGAACTGCAGCAACATAATGATTTGGGAATGGGTCGCTTGCATTTTGTCGGCTAACCGCTGGCTCTGCTCACTGGTTAATTCCTTTGATGCAAGTTGCCCACTGATTCGTGTCGAGTGCTCCGAAAGTTGCCGGAACAAATGGGAAAGCTGATCAACAGAGTTGGCTGAATCTTGGCAGGCATAATCCAATTGCACGATCAACCTAGGAAGGAGTACGTTATGAAGGGAGTAAAGAACGTTATAAAGCTCTTGGTTCAACTCGGTTTCGTTTTTAGGCTGCAAGTACTGCACAACACTGCCACCGACAATGCTAATCACGGCACTCGCCATCAAAACTTGCCAAACGGCACCAAACAAAATGAACAATGTTAAGAATGAAATTATGCCCAGTACAACTAAGGGCTGTATGGGGATTATCATCAACTCACCTATAAGCACCTAACTATTACTCTTTTAATAGCCTAGTTCATATTGATAAGCTTGATGATAGATTTTGAAGTTTGTCACAAACGAGATTATCGCGTCGGTTGAGAGAAAACCCAATAACGACTAAAAAGAAAATTGCTAATCATCCCTACCAGAACGCCAGCAACAAGCGCTACAAACGTACCAATAGGGTGATTTGGCAGTAGGTCCGAAAGTACCTTAAATACGACTAAATTAGGCACCGCTGATAACAAGGCTGCGCACATAAATTTTTGCCATTGCAAAAAGGCTTGAGCCAGTGAGCCTTTATCTTCTACTGCAAAGGTAAGAATTCGATTTCCGTACCAAGTAGTTGTCGCAGCACAGAAAAATGCCACAACACGCGCCTGAATAATCGGCAACTCAAACAGATAAAACATCAGAGAAAAGACAGTGTAGTCAGCAATAAAGCCGACCACACCGACACAGCCGAATCGGATAAAACGGCTGTTATTAAATAGCTTACGAATCATGAAGGGTTCACTGTATTCTGAGTGTTCTCTGCGCTCACACTTACCGGGCTCGCATCAAAGCAGCTATAGAGTGCACGCTTAGATTTCGCTGTAAATTCCAAAGTACAAGTGAGTGACTGTTCAACAATCACAGGCTTCACTTCTGCGCTTTTACCAATCAAGTAGAACTTATCTAGCCCTTCGAGTTCATTCATGTTTTGCAGTTTTACTGCCTTACCTTGGCTATAAAACTGACCAGAAAATGGACGTTTACCTATATAAAAGCTCTGAGCATCATCGTGAATATTGGCGAATATCACGCGGTCACTTTTCTGATCGGCTTTACCTAGATTCAGCACTAACATCGCAATCATCAGCAACACAGGTAGTACCATAGCGACACTAGAAAACCACTTAGTATCCTTTTTCATGACTAACATTGCGACTAGCAAACCCAGCGCGGGGATACCCGGTAATACGTAAGCCGGTAGAATGTTCCCTGCTAAACTGAACAAAATTAATGGCGAGACTAACCAACAGACTAAGAAAGAAAATAGACCCGGATTCTGTTGATTCGCTTGTGTAATTTTTTCTTTTCTAAAGAATGCCAACAATGGAATAACTAAAGACCAAGGTGCAGCAGCTTGCAGCCAAAACAACCAAATCATACCTCGTGGTTCGTCGTGGGCAGAACCATATAAGTCCCCTTCCCAGCCGCTTACCACAAAGCGCTTAAAGTGTTCTCCAACAATGAAATAGTCGATAAAGCCCGGTGTCGCGACTTCAGCCATTACATACCAAGGTAAAGCAATAACCAGCATTAAACCGGTGCCAGTAACAATTGGAAAACGTTTCCAAAGCTCTGTAAACGCCCCGATAAAGCCGTGTTGCAGCACTAACCAAGGGAAGACAGCGATACCCATAATCACAATCGCGACAGGCCCTTTCGCAAGTAGGCCACACGCCAAACCGACAAAGCCGATATAACCCCAAATTTTGTCCGTTCGAGTTTTCCCTTCTCCCAGCCAGCAAAAATAGAAGCCAAGCATGGCAATCGTCATAGATAAGGTCAGCGCCATATCCGTCATTACAGCGCCAGCAGCAATCGAGAAAATGCCACAAGTCGCTAATACAATAGACGTCACCAGCGCGCTATAACCGCTCTTACGCGTGAAATAAGCCATCAGTAAAATCGTCGCGACACCCGCTAACCAATGCGGAGCACGGACAGCAAACTCGCTCAGCCCAAATAGCTCAATCCCCGCAGCACTCATCCAAGTAAACAGTGGTGGCTTACCCCAAAATGGCACACCATAATCGAACTGTGGCGTCAGCCAATTGCCCGTTTCTACCATTAGCCGAGCCATTTCACCGTAGCGGGCTTCAGTCGTATCCATCAGTGGGTAGGTTGCTAGTGAAATCAGGCGAAGCAGTAACGCAAATCCTAATAAGCCCCATAAATGAGTTCGGTTCATACTAAAATTCACGCGCTTTCCTCCAAATCTACTGTGTTTTTCATTGCTGGTTTTTCAAATACCGTTTGAATCAGATACAAAGGCCTGCGCTTCGTTTCTATAAAAATTCGCCCGATGTATTCGCCGAGTAGTCCAATACTTAATAGCTGAATACCGCCAAGCGCCAGTTGCACAACCATCATCGATGGATATCCAGATACTGCCTCACCCCAAAAGAGTGTTTTGGCCACAATTACCATTCCATAAACAAAAGCACTAAAAGCGATCAATGAACCCAAGGCCGTTGCAATGCGTAAAGGGCGAATTGAAAACGACGTGATTCCATCCATCGCTAACCCGAACAGCTTCAAATAGTTCCATTTGGTTTCACCGCAGAAGCGCGCATCTCGCTTGAATTGGACTGTGGTTTGTCTAAAGCCCGGCCATGAAAAAATCCCTTTCATGTAACGATTTCGCTCGGGAAGCTGGTTAATATGATCAACCACTTCACGGCTTAATAGACGAAAATCTCCCACATTTTCAGGCACATCTATTTTGGCCATCATGTTCATGACACGGTAAAAGCTCATCGCTGAAAAGCGTTTAAGCCATGTTTCACCTTCACGTTTACTGCGCTGCATGTTGACCACATCAAAACCTTCACGCCACTTGGCTAGCATTTGTGGGATCAGCTCTGGTGGATCTTGCAAGTCGGCATCAAGCAAAATAATTGCTTGGCCTTTGCAATGCTCTAACCCGGCGCTCATCGCCGACTCTTTACCGAAATTACGGCTCAAACCAATCAACGAAATGGAGCTGTTAATCGAACGGAAAGACTCGACCAATTCGACACTTCCATCTTTACTGCCATCATCGACGTACACGATTTCACTGGTTTCATCCAAAGCATCGAGCACTTTAGTCAAACGAGCATGGAATTCAGGCAGCACCTCTTCTTCATTGTAAAAAGGGACGATCACGGACAGTGACACCGCTGGATTAATACGGTCACGATGGGAAACCGGTTTGCTTAGCGACAATTCAGGCATATTGATTCTTCATATCTGTCAAAACTATTAATAGCTTACGGGCAGTGACATGAAAGTTATGTTGTTGACATATTTTTCACACTCGATCAGGATCATAGGAGTCCATATTGATTGTGTGAGTAATAAGATGAAACGAGTGCTGTTAGTAGAAGATAACCGTGAAATTGCCGGTGTATTATTTGATTACTTTGAATGTATCGGTATGGAGCTTGATTACGCCGACAACGGTGAACTCGGTCTACAACTCGCACTCGATAACGCGTTCGACATCATTATTCTCGACTTAATGTTACCGAGAATGGACGGCCTGACCGTTTGTAACGAACTTCGTGAACGCGGGAATACCACACCAATCTTGATGCTAACGGCGCTTGATAGCCGTGAAGATATGCTAAAAGGCTTTGATCACGGGGCGGATGATTACCTCACTAAACCTTTTGACCTGGATATTCTAGAAGCAAGAATGAAGGCCTTAGTACGTCGTTATCACGGAACAGTAGCGTCAACTAAATTACAGTTTTCTGAGTTATCTATTGATCAAAAAACTCGAAAAGCGTATCGCCAAGACAAGTTATTAGCATTGAATCCAACCACTTACACCATTTTAGAAATGCTGTGCCAAAGTGCCCCTCAAGTCGTAACGCGAGAAGAAATTTCCTATAAATTATGGCAAGAAGACGAACCGAACAACGACGTGCTACGAAGCCATATTTATCAATTACGCAACCAACTCGACAAACCTTTCGCCAATCAAATGCTCATCACGGTACCGAAAGTTGGGTTTAGATTGGAGCAACCAAATTGATCCTCAACGTACTGAGTAGCACTCGCAGTTTAACCGGTCGTCTGGCTCTGTTTTTCTCATTAGTCAGCGTCATTATCGCTGGTTTCGGCTACACAATTTTTTACGCGGCGCTGCATGGATCAGAAGACCGTGTCGGTGAGCGCCGTATCTTACTCGACCGTAATGAAGCGATTGAACGCTTTAAAGCGGGGGAATCTGGCACCATCAAAATTGATGTGTTAACCGATGCTTATAACAGCGTTGATGCCGTGCCTAAGAAATACGCTTCTCACCTTATTGGACGAAAAACCTATTTAGGCGAAGTGGGTGAAGAACCAGAATCACGCATGCTCTACCTAGGTGAATACACTCACAACGGCGACATTTATCCAATTATTCTTCTCAGTAAAATTGATGAAGTAGAGTTCAAAATCGACGAACTAGTCTTTGTGAGCACGATAGTCCTCACTTTATTCGCGATTTTGATGTTCAGTTTCGGCGCGTTGCTGTATCGATTATCACAACGGCTCATCGAGCCGTTCAACTCCCTTGCCGAACAACTCAACTCGAAAGACATAGATTTGGGTGAGGAGTTTTCTGTTAGCAATGACGCCGCGATTGAATTCCGACAGCTGACCGAACACCTCAATAAATATCGCAGAGACATCAATTCGTTAGTTAAGCGTGAACAAGCTTTTGCACGCTATGCAAGCCACGAACTACGTACGCCACTCACCATAGTGAAAGGCGCCAGTAAACTGCTAGTAAGAAGTGAGATGAGCGATTTCCAGTCACGACAAGTCGCACGTATCGATGATGCCAGCACCCAAATGTCGACCATGGTTGATGCGCTTTTGGGTTTAGTTCGTTACGAACGTAACCACGATGACTCCCCCGTGCGCCTGTTCACTGGTGATGAGCTCTACGCCATCGTCGATAAAAATTCGGCGCAAGCCAATGACAAAAACATCACGCTCAATGTTCACGTTGACTCTGAGCCAACCTTGCAAGCCACACCAGCAATCATGAATATGCTGATTGGAAATTTGATCAAAAACGCCATCGCGGCAACCAATCAGGGCGAAGTCACTGTCTCATTGAGCGATCAATTCATCGATATCCAAGATCAAGGTGAGGGCCTATTGGCCTCTCACAACCCTGAAGGTCACGGACTAGGATTATTGATCGTAGACGACATGTGCAAACGCTATAACTGGTCGTTTGAATTATCCAATCAAACAGCTGGTGGGTGCTGCGCTCGAATCACTTTCGAACATGGCGAGCCTCAAGCGAGTTCTGACGAAGATAGGATGATCTAATTACTTAACGGCTGCCAATTCAGGTTTGTGGTATCGACTGCGCAACTCTTCAATATCCAACGGTTTATCAAAGAGGTAGCCCTGTAATCGATCACACTGTAGGTCAGTTAGGCGCTCTCTTTGTTGAACCGTTTCAACCCCTTCAGCGACGACAATCATATTGAAGGATTTACCAATTCTCACCATCGTTTGCACTAACAAATCTTGCTGAAGATCTTCAAACAGATGAGTGATGAAGCTGCGATCTATTTTGAGTTCTGTGATTGGTAAGGTATTGAGGTACTTCAAAGAAGAATAACCAGTTCCGAAATCGTCCAATGAGATCCCAAAACCTAATTCTCGCAACTTAATCAGCGTCGGCTTCACTTTATCTAAGTCTTCAATCAACACATTTTCAGTGATCTCTAAAGTCACTCGATTAATGTCGATCCCGATATCGGTTGCCAATAAATACACTCGCTCACTGAAGTCAGAGCGAATTAATTGCACCGGAGAGATGTTAATTGATAGTTCTAACGCATCAGGTCCATTTGGGGAAAGCGCCAAAATATCTCGGCAAGACTGCTCAAAAACATATTCACCGATCTCAATGACCATCCCCGTTTTTTCTGCAACTTCAATGAACTGAATAGGTGGCACGCTACCCAATTTGGGATTTTGCCAGCGGCATAAGGCTTCTACACTGACCATTTCTGCCGAGTCAGGCTTAACTTGAGGTTGGTAGTAAACCATTAACTCTTCGTTTTCCAACGCGCCATTCAATTCATCTTGCATTAAGAAGCTTCTTTGGACGAGTTCATTGACTTGATTGTCATAGAACATCACCTGCCCTTTGTGCTTCTCTTTAGAACGGTATAAAACAATATCGGATTTAGAGATCAACTCTTCAGCGCTTGAACCATCATCTGGGTACATTGCAACCCCAATACTGCATGTGCAAGACAAGAATACGTTATTCAAAACAAAAGAATCACTAAACACTTCACGGATCTTCTTGGCTTTGTACTTGGCCTCGTTAGCGTCTTGCAATAGAGGGAAACAGAAAATAAATTCATCCCCACCAAAGCGTGCCACTGAGTCTTGGCAACTGAGTAATGCTTCGAACTTTTGGCTAACTTCTTGAAGTAATAGATCACCAACCGTATGACCGTACTGATCATTGACCTTCTTGAAATCGTCCATATCGACAAACATTACCGCCAGTTTCGCATTGGCACATTTAGTTTGTTTGATGCTGGTTTCAATGATGTCTTCAAGCAACAAGCGGTTTGGTAACTGAGTTAGCACATCATGCGTCGCCAATTCATGCATCTTCTCGCGACTGTTTTCTAGCTTTTGGATGTCTTCACGAATGCGCTCCTGATACTCATCAAAACGCAAGCCAATGTAATAACTGATGCGCAGAGAAATAAAGCCTAAAATCAATGCTAGGGCTAAACATAAAAGTAAGATTTTGATTAATTCAGATTGGTTTTGTTCGTTCTGAATTTGTTCTTGGTGAGCCAGATAGGCTTCCAATTTAGATAAGTAAACACCAGCGCCGATATGCCAACCCCAAGGTTCAAATGGAGTTACGAAGCTCAACACATCTGGGTGTAGTTCTCCTTCAAACGGGTATAGGCTGGGATATTCGACATAGTTACCCTGCATTCCGTTATCAGTTAATACACTATTGGCTTTGTCTTGCTCGACCAAAGCCAGTAAATCTGAATTATCAACACCAAGTTGAGCGCGGTCATGATGCGCTAAGTTCGTACCTTTATCGCCAATAACAAACACATAACCATTAGCACCGAAGGTATATTCAGACAGTCGTTTCAATATACGTTGTTGAATGTCTTGCTCAACATCCGCCACGTATTCCCCAGTGCCGATAAACCAGTCATAAGGCTCAAAATGTTTGCCGTAACCGATTTTTTCAAATTCTCGATCACCTGAGTTTGGGCGCTTATACCACCAGCGATAAAAAGCATCGCCCGATTTCTCAATCAACTGAATGTGTTCACGCAAAATAAAGGTGCCGCGCACATCTTGCGCCCCCCATTTAGATTGCCCTTCAATATGAGGAAGCAAACCGTGCATCACACTGACGCCATCCATTTGGAAAACGAAAAAGTAACCTCGCCCGTCGTTAAAGCGTATGGTTCTTAACGCATCACTGATTAACTTAGTGACGTACGCTTCAGGCTTATCTTGGTTTTCTAGGTAGATATTGGTCGCAATCGCATGCGCTTCTTCTACCCGTTGCTGTATGTTCTTTTTGAGGACTTCAACGGTTTGAAACCTTTCGTATTCCAATTGGCTGTTTATATTGAAAACCTGTTCGGCCAGCACGCTTTTTTGGCTGTTATACGCATCGCTACGTAATGATTGGATTAAATTGTCTACTTTTTCCTGATGGCCATGCAGCATGACACTCGCTAGCACCATGATAAACAAGGCAACAATTGCGATAGGGAAGTACTTCAAAAGTCGAAGTAATTTTTGATCCGTTAATATTGGCATGCTAAATCTTATTGTTTACCTAAACGTTCTATCAACCCGTTGGTTTGCGAAATACTAGTCGTCATTCATATATAGTAGTTGAATACTTAGCCTATCTCTTTAGTCCGAAATAGATTATTTGATCTAACACCACGAGCCATTCGCCTAATGAGTTACACTGTTACCTTGTCTTCCGTACTCATGAACTCAAAGCAAATGAAGCTCAGCAATAGCCCCGTCACCCAACACAGTTTTAATCAGCGTACCTTCTTCTTGAAACGAGACGATCAATTGCATTCTCACTTTTGCGGCAATAAAGCGCGAAAGTTCATGAAGTTATTGGATGACGCGAACCCAAACATCACCACACTCATCAGCTACGGCTCGGCTCAATCAAACTCGCTGTATTCGCTATCGGCTCTCGCCAAGATAAAAGGTTGGAGGCTAGAGTTTTATGTCGATCATTTACCGGACTGGCTTAAACAAAAGCCCATTGGTAATTTTCGTGGTGCCATGGATTTAGGGGCTGAGATTATATCCGTGTCTGACATGGGCTCACCTTTGCATCCAAAAGAGTATATTGAACAAGTTAGACAACCTGACTCTCACTGTATTGTGATGCCTGAAGGTGGCCGTTCGACACTTGCAGAATATGGCGTAAAACAACTCGCCCATGAGATCTTGAGTTGGACTCGCTTTGAAAATGGTCATGATTTTGTGGTCGCACTGCCTTCAGGTACAGGAAGCACGGCACTTTATCTACACAAACACCTAAAACCACATAATATTCCTGTCATCACCTGTGCTTGTGTAGGTGGCGAAGACTACTTAACGCAGCAATTTAACGAACTGAATGAATCCGACCACCCTTCTATTTTGTCGCTAGGCAAGAAGCACCATTTTGGAAAACTGTACCAACAAGATTACTTAACATGGCTACAACTCCAGTTCGAAACCGATGTGGAATTCGATTTGCTCTACGATCCTATGATGTGGCAATGCTTAGAAAGCTGGCAGGAAGAAAACCCTGATAAAACGATCATCTACGTGCATCAAGGGGGTATTCTCGGTAATGAATCTATGCTGCCTCGCTACCAACGAAAATACCCAGATCTTAAAGTTTGATGGCAAGTAACTCAGGCAGTGAATCAATCACTTTAACAGGTTTAGGTAAGGTAGGAGGCGGCTTACCATTGGTCAGGAATACGCTATCTAAACCAGCTTGCAGCGCAGGCTGAATATCTTTCTCAATAACGTCACCAACCATGACCACTTTTGAAATATCTACGTCGAGCTCTCGTAAAATAGCCTGATAAAATTCTGGACAGTTTTTGGGAATCCCTAGATTTGCTACACAAAAATAGCCATCAATAAATTCGTTCAACCCGACCCGTTCAAATGCCGTTCTGATTTCCGCTTCGGTCGAGTCTGCGGCGCTGGTCGCAACGTACACTTGATGGGATTGAGATAAGGTTTGCAGTGTTTCTCGCGCATTTGGCATCACCTCCACGTAATCCCAATCACACATTTTTCCACTTTTCTCGGGGAAATCGACCATCAGTGTATTTCCCCAATCAAACAAATAGACTTGTTTCATTCAACCATCCTTAGTTAGCCAGTCGCTTTACCTATCTTTCATATCATGTGTGCCTTACTGTAACCAAAAATATTAAACAAAAACAAACATAAAGCGATTCCTTTAATAACGCGGTATATTTGTTAAAAAGAACAAAAGGAATAAACCGATGACGGACTTTTATCAATTTTCGATTAATAGCTTGCAGAACCAGCCCATTAATTTTGAAGACTTTAAGGGCAAACTAGTGCTTATAGTCAACACCGCAAGTCAGTGTGGCTTGACGCCTCAGTACGAAGGGTTACAAAAGCTTCATGAAAAGTATGCAGACCAAGGGCTGGTGATCATCGGTTTCCCATGTAACCAATTTAGAAACCAAGAACCAGGGGACGCCAGTGAGATCAGCAACAATTGCCTCATCAATTATGGTGTCGACTTTACGATTACGGAAAAGATTGAAGTCAACGGCGGGAATAGTCACCCAATATTTGTCCATTTGAAGCAAGTGCTCCCTGGAATGCTGGGCAGCAATATTAAGTGGAATTTTACTAAGTTTTTGATTGGAAAAGATGGGCAGCCTATTAAACGATTCGCTCCAATTACTAAACCAGAAGCGCTTGAGCCTTACATTCAAAAAGCTTTAGCGCTTTCATAGCCAGTCCCCAGCGAACTCATAAGCAGGTTGGGTTAGTAAAAGATAAACAACTCTTTGGTATCGAACAGTTTAAAAAATGAAAAATCTTCCATAGTCTCTCTCCTAGCCTATTTATCGGCTGAGGTTAATATGCACCTCAGCCCTTATCGTTATTTTAACCCTAGTGTACTTTTCAGCCCTTCGCCATGCTCTTTGTGCCTTTTACAGGTCATATTCAGCCTAAACACGGAAATAAACAGGGTTCACTAAGGCACTTGCACCTAATGGTCTATGTGCTTCTCTACTCACACGCTCTCTATCGTTATCAGCGAGCGATGAGTGAACTTGGGTTTTAGAATAGGCCACCGATAGCTAGTGATAAAATCGTATTTACGTATTACTGCAATCGCTAATACCAATCCCTAAATAGAAAGTGAACCAACAGAAAAGAAAGTCATTCATTTTAATTTGGCTCATGTTGCCCACTTCTTGAGTTGCTCTATGCGAGTCGAAAATCAATTAGCATTTTTCATATCAATTACCGCTCAGTTACAAGCAACGTTAAACCTCCCCCCCCTATCACCAAATGCATTATTTGATTTATGTCACACATCTATTTTTTGGGCGATAAACCTGTATAATTCGCCGCCTACTAATTCGTACTTCAAATTCGTTAAGACTGAGCGTCAAGCCAGTCACATTAACCAGCACAACCCTAGGAATACTTCTTTGATATCTACTGCAAACATCACCATGCAATTTGGCGCCGAACCTTTGTTTGAAAACATTTCAGCTAAGTTCGGTAACGGAAACCGTTACGGTTTAATCGGAGCCAATGGATGTGGTAAATCAACGTTCATGAAGATTCTTAGTGGTGCGCTAGCGCCAAGCTCAGGCAATGTTTCAATCACTCCAGGGTTAAAGCTTGGCGTACTAAGCCAAGACCAATTCGCTTTTGAACAGCACAACGTGATTGATGTAGTGATCATGGGTGATAAAAAGCTTTGGGAAATCAAGCAAGAGCGTGACCGCATCTACTCACTTCCAGAAATGAGTGAAGAAGATGGGATGAAGGTTGCCGAGCTAGAAAGCGAATTTGCCGAAATGGATGGCTACACTGCGGAAAGTCGTGCCGGTGATATCCTGTTGCAAGCGGGTATCGAAGAAGAGTTTCACTTTGGTTTAATGCAACACGTCGCTCCGGGTTGGAAATTGCGTGTGCTTTTGGCTCAAGCGCTATTCGCAAACCCTGATATCTTGCTGCTTGATGAACCAACCAACAACTTGGACATCCACACCATCAACTGGCTTGCAGAAGAGCTGAATCAGCGTAAATGTACAATGATCATCATTTCGCATGACCGCCACTTCTTGAACTCTGTGTGTACTCACATGGCTGATATTGATTACGGTGAACTGCGTATCTATCCGGGTAACTACGAGTACTTCCTAGAAGCGTCTGGGTTAATCCGCGAGCAGTTACTTGCGAGTAATGCGAAAAAAACTGCCGAAATCAACGAGCTTCAAGACTTTGTGAACCGTTTTGGTGCTAACGCGTCTAAAGCGAAACAAGCCAGCTCTCGCGCTAAAAAAATGGATAAGATCAAACTCGATGAAGTGAAATCATCGAGCCGCATGAGCCCATCCATTGATTTCGGCGAAGGCAAAAAGCTGCACCGCCAAGCGCTTGAACTTCAAGACCTCGGCCATGCATTTGAAGATGAGCTGCTTTTTGAAGGAGGTAACTTACTTCTTGAAGCGGGATCTCGCTTAGCTGTGATTGGTGAAAACGGTGTTGGTAAAACAACGTTATTACGCTGCCTAGTTAACGAATTAGAACAAAATCACGGTGTGGTTAAGTGGTCTGAAAACGCTTCAATCGGTTACTGCCCTCAAGATAGCTCTGCTGATTTTGACAACGACCTAAGCATTTTCGATTGGATCTCACAATGGCGTACGACTAAGCACGATGACCTAATGGTTCGTGGTATTTTAGGTCGCCTATTATTTACCGCAGACGATGCCAACAAGAAAGCACGTAATTGTTCTGGTGGTGAAAAGAACCGCTTGTTGTTTGGTAAGTTGATGATGCAAGACATTAACGTGCTGGTAATGGACGAACCAACGAACCACATGGATATGGAAGCCATCGAAGCGTTAAACAGCGCACTCAAAGACTACCAAGGTACTTTGATTTTCGTTAGTCACGATCGCGAATTTGTTTCGTCACTGGCGACATCTATTATTGATGTAAAAGACAAAAAACTTGTGAACTTCCAAGGCACCTATGATGAGTACCTAGCACACCAGAAAAAGATGCTAGAAGTAGCACTATAAGCTGCGAATAAAACGGTTAGAATTTAAGTGGCTTGATAGTTTCGAGCCATTATCGGATGAGGAACACTTTCATGACAGATCAAGAAAGAATTGAACTGCAACAAAACAACCCACTGCATGGCTTAAAGCTTGAAGACATGTTGACCCAACTTGTCGATCATTATGGTTGGGAGATTTTAGACACCGCAATGCGTTTTAACTGCTTCAACACAAAGCCATCAATTGAAAGCAGCGTGAAATACTTAAAGAAAACACAATGGGCTAGAGAAAAGCTAGAAAACTTTTATCTGTACCGCTTTAAGCGCATGCCAAAAGCGTCTGACGTGGAATACCAAATGCCGCCTCGCTCACGTACATTCCGCCATGGACTAGAGCCTCGTGAGCCAATGGAGCTAACGGTCGAGTCTATCTTAGCGTCACAAGCGAAAGCAGCATCTGCACATAAAGAACGCTCTCGTGGTGGCCGTGGACGGTTTAACCGTCGCTAGTGACCACTAGAACTACAGAGTCAAAAAAGCCAAATCACTCATTATGATTTGGCTTTTTTATTTTTCGCCATCCAAAGACCATCAATACCTCTATTACTGACTGATGCTCCTAACTAACCTCGTTGCGGCTCTAGCGGCTTCAACTCGGTAGATGTTTTCACATAATCCATCAGCGCTTCCAGAGAAAGGGATTTAGAGTAGTACCAACCTTGTACAGAAATCGAGTGAGAGGCTGGGATCAAGTCAAGCTGCTGTTGGGTTTCAACCCCTTCAACAACGCAATCTAGTTCTAGCTGTTGCGCCACTTTCAACATAGCGTAAAAGACTTTCCTGCCTTTCTCTTCATCCAGCGACAACACAAAACTACGATCAATCTTGATTGCATCCACATCAAACTGACTAAGGTAACTTAACGAAGAATAACCAACACCAAAGTCATCAATAGAGATCTTACAGCCCAAAGCACGCAAATTGGTAAGCGACCGAGATACTTTTTCTTTATCGGCCAATAAGCTCTCTTCGGTAATTTCAATATTCACCCATTCGGCAACAGGCTCAATAGTACGACAGATGCGCTTCATGACATCGCGATTCAACAAAGTGTCTGGAGTGATATTGATGCTCGTTTCAACCACTACACCGGTTAACTTGGCAACTTTAAGATCAGAAACCACCTTTTTGACCGCCCATAAGTCGATGTCTGCCATCATGTTCGCCTGCTCGAAATAAGGAAGAAAAGCGCCGGGATAAATCAGCTCACCGGTTACTGGGTCTTTAGCTCGAATTAACGCTTCACATGAAATAACAGCGCCTGTTCTCTGCTGAACCTGTGGTTGATACTCCATGCAGAAATCGATCTGACTGTAACGCCTTAACCCTTGCTCCAATTCGACAATTTCTGTCTGACGCTCCACTTTTTGCACCACTTTATCTGCGCTTAGTACGTCAGCCTCTTCACGACGTCGTGAATAGCTGGAATCGAAAAACGGAAAGGAGATCTGATTTGAACGGTTAACCTTGTTCATACGCAATACAAATGGCGTGTAAATCGCGACGTTAACCACCACCAATATAAGTTGAAGCAACACAGCACCATGATCGCCTTGAGTGGCTAGCCAACTGTTGAGGAAAATAGGACTACTAAAAGGCATGACAACGCTTGGAATCGTAACCCAACCAGCAGTCAATACAGCATGGGAAATATACAGGTTTACGACTGGCGCAATCACAAAAGGCCAAAAAAGGCGCGGGTTAAAAATAATCGGTAAGCCAAACAGCAAAACTTCATTAATGTTGAGCAGTACCAAAGGGAGAGCGGCCATCGCGATCAGCCGAAAAGCGCGATCACGTGAAAAGCACAATAAAGATATCACTAAACCTAATGTCGCCCCACAACCACCAATGAACACAAACACGGCCATCATCGAATAGTTTACAGCCCCTGTCCCTAACGCTGCCTCTGAAGCATCGGGAACCGCTTGCTGTAGCACTTCAATCCAAGGCATTAGCGCGTAATAGCCATGAATACCGATAAACCATAAAAACGAATTAAAGATGGTATAAAGGAACCCAAAATTTAGCGCTGAATTTTGGTATTGGTATTCCAACCCACCAAAATTAAGCAACGCACTTATCACACTGATTAGCCCCCAACTTACCACCATCATCAAAATACCGGTGATAATCGACGGGACGATTAAGTTAAGAGAGTCTTTAACAGTTTTACCTATTTGATCACTTGAAATGACTTTGAGCCACTTCTTACGATAGAAAAACGCAATCAAAGGGATTGTATAGAGCGGTGTTAGAACTGAAATGATCAATTCAAAGGTCAGTGTAACTTGAGCATCTTGAAACGATTGATGAAATAGCGCCAAGTAAACAATGGAAATCAAAGCGATAGGTGGACGAGGCAAACGCCACTGCATCGCTAAAATGTAAGACAGCGCGGCAGTGAGCAAGATAGGGAAAACATTGTTCAGTTCATAGTAAGAACGATATAACGTCTCGACCCAATAAGTGTCTTTGCCTACGGTAAATTCACCGATTGAGGCAACGAACAGAATCAAAGACGAGATCATCAAGCAAGGCAATATCCACAGTAAGCCCTCACGTATGGCCAACATTTGAATCGCCAGTACCGATTTCAATCCTTTCCAATGGTGATGTGGTTTTTGCAACGCGATTTCAAGACTCATCTGTCACTCTTAGCCCTAACTCAACATTTAATCGGCGATTATACTGATTAAACGTTTGCTAATCATGATTTAGTGCAAGATCGAAACAAATTATTGCAACTTGATTGATAAGTACTTCGAATGAAAACGGTTAAAAGCGATAAGGCAAAAGATAGTGATGGATAGGCTAAGATCAAAAATGGAGGCTATAAAGCCTCCATTTTCTTATTAATGCGTTTACGCGACTGCTTTCTGGCTAGCAAAAAATGACGGGTATTTTTGGCGAATGTGTCGCTGCTCAGACACCATATCTTTAAAGCTTGGGCCTTTGGACAACTGTAAGATCACTTCGTCGCCATCAAATCTAAGTACAGCCCCACTCACCTTCACTGTGCTGTGGTCATGTAAGTTTAAAGTCCCAACCATGGACAATCCGCGATAGAAAGAAGCGAGATTACGAATCAGTAATCGAACCCCTTTTTCCGAGACTTCACTGACATGAAAAAGTTCGTCATCTACACGCATGAGCGGACGCGCTCGTTTTGGGTACTTCAAACGATAATACTGACGCTTCTGTGCGAAAGACTCTTCACTCATAGTGATGCTCCATTCCCTTACCATAAAGTGAGTATTCGCTACCGTGCTCGATCACTTCATGGGCATACATTAGTTCAACTTATAATTTCGACCATAATTAATAAAACTTTAGTCAGTATTGATAATAAATTCACCTTGAACGCCCAAATCACCGGAGAATTGTTAGATAAATCTCAATTTGGAGAGCTCACAACTGAAAGATTGCAAGTTGAATACTAAACCCTATGAATATCAACCCACACACCGTATTTAAAGCTTGTGATGTTCTGCGTTGGGTCAAAAGACGTTTGAACATATCAGCCATGATAATCACAACCAGAAACCAACTCGCCACGACTACGGCTTGAATGGCACCTAACAACAAACTATCAGCGATAACATCGTCGGTTGAAACAAACTGAGGAAAGATAGAAAGGTAAAAAAGTACTATCTTAGGATTAAGCAAGTTGGTTAGCAGCCCTTTAACAAAATGTTGGCGTAACTTCTGCCCAGAAGCACTCACAATACTAAGCACCCCATCTTGTGCTTTATGCGCCGCTTTAAAGTGATTTGCCCCTAACCACACAAGATAGAGCACCCCAACCCACTTTAACGCCTGAAAAGCTATTGGCGTTTGAGTAAGTAGCAAACTAATTCCGTTGGCGGAAATAAATGCATGAAACAAGAAGCCAAGCGACACGCCTAAAATATTAATGAAAGCGAACAGCTTACGCTGAGTCAACGCCGTGCTTAGCACCAGTAACGCATTTGGCCCGGGAATCACCGCGATAAAAAATACGATTACGATAAACAGCCAAATACTCTCAATGCTCATTATTCACTCTTCTATTACTTAGTTAGCTCGGAGCATTCTACTGGGCAACTCATCGATTACAATATGAAAGCCGATATTGAGTAGACTCCCCCTATTGTTTTACATATTGTGCACAGCTGATAGACTCGGCATCCCATTTCCAATCGAACCGAAACTATGTCTTTTTCTGAGCTTAACCTTAGCTCTGCGTTAGTCGCAGCTTTACCAAAAACACTGAAAACGGCCACGCAGATCCAGAGACTAGCCATTCCCCCAGCGCTCGAAAAAAAGGACGTACTCGCCTTAGCGCAGACGGGAAGCGGAAAAACGTTAGCGTTTGGGTTACCGCTCGTAGACCAAACTAAGCAGGATGCCTCAACCATCCAATCGCTTGTACTCGTTCCAACTCGAGAATTAGCGCATCAGGTATACACAGCGATAAATGAAGTCGCACAACCTATTGGTGTACGCCTCGCTGTACTTGTTGGCGGAGTGGATAAAGACGTTCAGTTAGAGCAATTAAAAAAACGGCCACAAATCGTCGTTGCTACCACAGGTCGATTACTCGATCTCATTAACCAGCAAGCCATCGATATTCGTCACATTGAACAACTTGTATTAGATGAAGCAGATAGGCTACTCGAAATGGGATTCTGGCCAGATGTTCAAAAGCTAATTCAGTTATTACCTGCGAACAAGCAAACATTACTGTTTTCAGCAACCTTGCCTGACACACTCAACCAGTCGGTCAATCAAATCTTGTTTAATCCGACTCGTTTAGAAGCTAATGCTACTAACAGCGTTGTAGACTCAGTTAACGAAACGCTTTACTTGGTTAATAAAGGCAGCAAGGCCCAAGCTCTCATTGCTCTCATCAAAGACAATTCGTGGAAGCAGGTATTGGTCTTCATTGGAGCAAAAGACAACGCGGATGCGTTAACCAAGAAGATAAGTAAAGCGGGTATTACCGTCGCTGCTCTTCATGGGAATAAAAGCCAAGAAGAAAGAGAACAAACGCTGCAATCGTTTAAGGATCATAAAGTACAAGTTCTCGTGGCCACAGATTTACTCGCTCGCGGCATTCATGTGGATTCACTTCCCGTTGTGATCAATTTTGAGTTACCAAGTAGCGCTCCCGTTTATGTGCACCGAGTTGGCCGAACCGCTAGAGCGGGACAAACCGGCCTCGCTATTTCTTTGGTTTGCCATAGTGAGAGCGACGCATTAAGTGCTATCCGTGAATTAACGCAACGTGAGTTAACACTTGAAAATCTAGCTGACTTTCCTGTAACAGATAAACCAACATCCGGTGAGCGCAAGCGCCCAGCAAGAGACAAACAAGCGAATCGTCGTAGCGCCAAGAAAAAAAGCATCAAGCAATTTAAAGGCAAAAACAGCCGATAATTACCATTCGGGCTTATTTTATAAGATAAGCCCGAAAAACCGCGCTTAAATGACAGATTTATTGCAACTTTCGACAATCTAAACTGTGTCTCAAAATTGATTATCTTGGCAAGCTACTGATAACCAAACAAACGTTAAAAAATACTTCTAAAGCACGTTGACGCTACTCCAACCGACTACTAGTTTTTTCTATTAGTAATCACAACCGGGAGGTCATTAAAATGAAACGTGCCAGCTCTACTTATCGCCTACAACTGATAAAAGAAGTCGCAACGCGACGAGAGCGCCAACTCTCTAATGACCCGATGGCAAATTACATTCAAACCCTTCTCGATAGTAAACCTGAATGCGAGTCTTCTGTTGAGCGTAATCAGCGTTTCTCAGGTAATCATTTCGACGAACATATTGGCGGCTGGGTGAGCGATCACTGGGGCAACAAGTAGCAATTCGTTTAGGTTTACCCTATGATTCTCGGCATATTTTATTTCGAGAATTGATGAACTGTTATGTCTGAAATTACACGTGAAAAAGAAGTGATGGTTGCCTTTCAAGTTATCCCAAGACTAAAGGAAGGCAATAATTTTGAAGTGGTTGATAAAGCGATTGCAGTAGTAAAAGAGGCAAACGTACCCTTTCAAGTTGGCGCAATGGAAACTACGATGAAAGGCGAACTCAATACACTTCTAGACATTGTAAAGCGTGCTGAACAAGCGTGTTACGATGCTGGTGCGGTTGAAGTTATCACTAATATCAAAATCCATAGCAAAACTAACGCTGCCGATGATACTTTCTGCACCTACCACCGCGGTGTCACAAAAGCTAACCACATGTTCGTATAAACCGACTCTTTCCGGTTTAGCTCTGAAATAAGCACCACTACGCCAAAATTAACGTTATAGCCTGACGACGTGGAATCACATTTCTACGTCGTCAGGCTATAGAAAACGATGAGTCGTTGATTGAGGGTTGGGAAGAAGGACAAGTCAACAAGCGGTGTTCACCGCCTGCATTATTGAAAAGGCATATCTCGAAGGTGATCTAATATATCTTGTTGCTGTTCCTCTGACATTAAATCCCAGTCTAAAGTATCAATGTGATTTTCCTGCTCATCAAGACGCTTCGGCTCACTAGCTGGACATTTAGGAGTTCGATTCAATTTGTCGTTTCGTTTATTCATCACTACTCCTCACAACATTCACTGCATATCTTTTATTAATACAAAGCTCAAAACATGTAAAGCAGTTGTTATAAGTAACTCTACGCGTAACGCATCAAACCTTCTCATATTGGTGAATAGTTAAGAAATCGGGCGGTTTGGAGTGCCTTGGACGGAAGTTCAAAAAAGGTCTTGTTGCGGGCTTTGGGGCTCTTGTACTTCTGTTGCTTCCAGTTTCTGTTTGGCCATTTTTCTACGATAGCGCTGCCTGCATAGCTTAATAACATGCAACTGCTCAGCAGGTGTCATAGTAAGCCATCCGAAACGCTCCTCACGTTTTCTCATGCAGCCATGACAATAGCCTTTATTGTCTACAGTACAAACGCCTACGCATGGGCTAGGTACTTGAAAGAATTCTAATTGTTCCATAGTGCCCTCCTTTACTCGACCACCATAGCGTAAAAATATAACAAGCTGATTTTCACTTAAGGAAGCTGTGATCCATACGAAACTATGACCTCATGCTGACAAAAACAGTGTTTTATTAACTATACTTCTCCTCAATCAAGTAGCCATGAATTGAATGCTACAGATATACTTCTATCGGAGCCTATTACTATGAAGTTTAGTTCAAAAAAATTACTGGCAATCTCAACTCTTCCAATGCTATTAGCCGCATGTGCAAGTAACGGTGACAATGTGACGCAAGTGACCCCAACCGATCTACAACACCATAACTGGCAGCTTACGCAAATCGACGGTAACGACATTACTATTGGTGAACACCAAGAAGCACCTCGTCTAGAAGTGGCTGAGAAAATGACCGCTAACGGTAACGCTGGCTGTAATAACTTTTTTGGTCAAGCTGAGCTAAACGAAGAAGGTCAGTTCCGTATCAAGCAGATGGGTATGACGATGAAAATGTGCCCAGACGGCGCAATGGAAATCGAACGCACAGTGTCTGCGACATTATCAGACTGGAGCGACATCACGCTTACCAAAGATACGCTTGAACTAAAAAATGATACTCACACGTTAACTTATACGCTACGTGATTGGGTGAACTAATCGTTCCAACCAATAAGATTCCTTAGGCGGCAAGCAATAGCTTGGCGCCTTTTTTGTTTATAAGCCCGCCTTAAGTGACTACCCGTAACAAATTCAGCGCATTAATGAAATTTTTCTTCTCTGACCACGGTCTTTAGCCTACATCTTGTAAAAATGATGTTACGCTTAGCTTCAGTTGTAATTGATTGAATCTATTATTATTAGTTTAACGCACTCACACTTCGTTAGATTAATTGCCATTACAAAAACCAAAATTCGATATCAGCATGATGCTGCTCCAAACCAATTGAATGGAACACACTATGAAAAAACTGCTTTGTTTACTGGGTTTATTTTTAAGCTCACATTCACTCGCTCAAGATGAAGACTGGCGCACAGTTGAAGATAAAGCCCAAGGGCAAACTGTCTACTTTCACGCTTGGGGTGGCAGCCAAGAAATTAACAACTACATTCAATGGGCAGCTAAAAAACTACAACGTGAACATGGCGTCGCGTTAAAGCATGTAAAAGTGTCAGACATTGCAGAAACAACCCCTCGCCTAATTGCAGAAAAAGCGGCAGGTAAATCGACAGGCGGTAGCGTCGACCTTGTATGGATCAATGGCGAAAACTTCAAATCAATGAAAGACAACGAATTGCTTCACGGGCCATTCGTAGAACAGCTTCCTAACTGGCAATATGTTGATAAATCTTTACCTGTCACTCTAGACTTTTCGGAACCAACCAATGGCTTAGAAGCACCTTGGGGCCTTGGTCAACTGGTCTTCATTCATGACGAAAAAACCTTAAACAACCCACCACGTTCTTTTAAAGAGATGCTGAGTTACGCGAAAGCTTTTCCTAACCGTTTAAGCTACCCACGCCCACCAGAATTCCATGGAACTAGCTTCCTGAAAGCCTTAGTACTTGAACTCACTAACAATGACCCAGCGCTTTACAAGCCTGTCAGCGAGCAAAACTTTTCTGAGGTAACTCAACCGCTATGGAGATATTTAGACGAATTCCATAAGGTTGCATGGCGAAATGGTAAACAATTCCCAGCAGGAACTGCGGAGAGCATCCAACTTTTAGATGATGGTCAACTGGATCTGGCTATTACTTTTAATCCGAATGCCGTATATTCTTCGCAAGTTAGCGGAAAACTCGCAGATACAACCAAAGCTTATGCAATGGATAATGGTGCGTTGTCGAACATTCACTTCTTAGCAATCCCTTGGAATGCAGCAGCTCGTGAAGGCGCGTTAGTTGCCGTCAACTTTTTACTGAGCCCTGAAGCACAATCACGCAAAGGCGACCTTAACGTTTGGGGTGATCCTTCAGTGTTAAGCAGCAAATACTTAGAAGGCTCAGCTAAAAACACTCAACAATTTAAATCTGTAGACGAACCTCACCCTAGTTGGCAGGCGGCTATCGAGAAAGAGTGGCTGAAACGCTACGGTAATTAATCATTAAGACTCAGTAAACGATGTTACGACTGCTTTATATTGGTGTTATTTTAATCGCTGTATTGCCAACTATCCCAGGGATAAGTGGTGTACTACTATCAGCGTTCGGCTACATTCCACCGATAGGACTCACGCAGTTTTCGTTTGCTGGGTTTACACAAGTTTTTAGCTGGGAAGGTGTTGGAACTTCCATAGGCATCACCATCTTCTCTGCGCTATTCTCCAGCTATTTGGCATGTTTAATCACTTTCGCCATTCTCCAGAAATGCTGGGCTACTAAAGTCTGGCAACGTATAGAAACCAGTCTTTCTCCATTATTGGCCATGCCACATGTCGCCTTCGCGATTGGCTTTGCATTTCTTTTCTCTCCCACCGGTATCATCGCTCGTTTAGCTTCTACGCTATTCGAAGGCAATGACTGGGTAAACCAAGGTGCCGAATTAAGCTGGTTGATCAAAGATCAATATGGCTTTGGGCTTGCACTCGCCCTGGCTATCAAGGAAGTACCTTTTCTACTATTAATGAGCATCCCAATTCTGAGCCAACTTCGAGTCGAGCAAGTCACTAAAGTCAGTGCTTCACTAGGGTATAACCGGCATCAAATGTGGTGGAAGTGTGTGTTCCCACAATGGTTTAGCAAAATGCGTTTTCCGATGCTGGCTGTGATTGCTTATAGCTTGTCGGTAGTGGATATCGCGTTAATCATAGGCCCAACCAACCCTCCTACTTTTGCTGTATTAGTATGGCAGTGGTTCAATGATCCAGATCTAAACCTATTGCCAAGAGCGGCAGCAGGCGCTGTGGTTCTATTTATTCTTGCCAGTGTATTAATCACTCTAGCGAGACTGATTGAATGGGTTGTCATTCGATACTGGCGTAGTTGGCAATACTCCGGGCGTTATGGATCATCGCTACCTGGTGGCACCTTTTTCTTAACCGTACTTGGTATCAGTGCGTTAATTGTTCCAGTGTTAGCGATATGGAGCGTTGCCCACCGCTGGCGCTTCCCTGATTTAGTACCAAGCCGATTCAGTGAACGATTTTGGTTGATCGAGTGGGACAATGTTCTACCCACAATTAACGACAGTTTGATTATTGCCTTCGCAAGTGCAACCGCCGCACTAATTTTGGCGCTGATCGCCCACGAGTATCGCTTAAAATATCGTTTCGCGCTTCCTGGTTATATCATCGCAATCCCAATGTTGGTGCCTCAATTGTCAGTCTTATTTGGGTTACAAGTCGTTAGCCTAGTGATTTCAAGCAATAGTTATCTATTTTGGGTCATTTGGTCTCATGTTTTCTTCGCTTTCCCATTCGTTTATTTGGCACTCGATGGCCCTTGGAAAAGCTTTGACCAAAGCTATATTAAAGCGGCACTGAGTATGGGTAAGAGCCCTTTATATGCCTGGCTCCATATAAAGTTACCGATCTTAATGTCAGCGGTAGCCTTTGCTTGGGCGGTCGGGATGAGTGTCAGCTTAGCTCAATACCTTCCAACGCTCGTGCTTGGTGCAGGAAGAGTCAGTACAATTACGACCGAAGCAGTGGCTTTATCAAGTGGTTTCGACAGACGCGTTACCGCTATTTACGCGATTTGGCAGGCACTTTTACCTTTAATTTTCTTTAGCTTGGCTGTCACTGTATCCAAACTAAAAAGACGCCCATCAACTTCTATTATCACGAGTTCTACTAATAATGAGTCTTTGTCTAAAAAACCTCGTCATCCATAAACGCAGCGGCGAAGCACTGTTTGAACCTGTCAGTTTCTCAATCGATAAAGGAGAGGTGTTAAGCCTAATGGGCCCCAGTGGCTGCGGTAAGTCGACTTTGCTAAATGTAGTAGCAGGCCATCTCTCAAGTGAGTTTTCTTTCAGTGGCGAGTTAACATTAGAAGAAGCGTCGCTAAATGAACTTCCGGCACACAAACGTGAAGTTGGGATCTTATTCCAAGACGATTTGCTTTTCCCCCACCTCACGGTCTGGGAAAACCTTGCCTTTGCCCTACCTAATTCTATTAAAAAAGAGCAAAGGAAAGAGCACGCGTTACGCGCACTGCAAGCTATATCCTTAGTCGACCTTGCCAACTCATATCCAGAGCAAATATCTGGAGGACAGCGCGCTCGTATCAGTTTGTCGCGCATGCTATTGGCCAAACCCAAGCTTGTGCTACTCGACGAACCTTTTAGTAAGTTGGATAAAGAACTAAGGGGGCAATTTCGCGACTGGGTATTTGAGCAAGTCAAAAAAGCAAATGTGCCAGCTTTAATGGTGACGCATGACGAAGCAGATATACCAGAGAATTCAAAAGTACTGACTTGGCCTTGGACAAATTAAGATGTTAGATAAATACGCAATCAAAGTAATCAAATGGCCACTCACTCAAGCGGCGACAGTGCTGAATAAATTTAGGGTAACTGCGAACCAAACGACCGTTTTCGGCTTTTTATTAGGTTGTTTCGCTTTTCCAGCCCTTGCTTTTCAACATTATGATTTAGCGCTACTTTTCATCATTTTAAATAGAGTGTGCGATGGCCTAGACGGTGCTTTAGCACGAATTCAAGGCATCAGTGATGCTGGTGGCTTTCTAGATATCAGCTTAGATTTTCTTTTCTATTCACTGATTCCGTTTGGATTTGTCATTGCCGCTCCAGAGCAAAATGCGATTGCAGGGGCATTCTTAATTTTCTCATTTATCGGAACTGGAAGCAGCTTTCTGGCGTTTGCGGTGATGGCGGGAAAACAAGGCATCGAGAACCCTGTCTATAAACATAAGTCACTGTATTACATGTCGGGGTTAACGGAAGGTACTGAAACCATTGGTTGCTTTATACTCTTCTGTTTGTTCCCACAGCACTTTTCAGTTATCGCTTATACCTTTGGTGCAGCATGCTGGCTCACCACTTTCATGCGTATCTATTTTGGTTTTAGAACGTTAAAAACAAGCTAAATAGTCAGCTGTATCTATTGGAAATGAAAAAGAGATACGCTTCCGCGCGTATCTCTTTTTCATCAAATTTAATTTGTCATGATTTCCACCCGACGATTTTTCGCTCTACCTTCCGCTGTTGTGTTACTTGCGATTGGATCGGTTTCACCACTCGATGAAATACCCACCTCGCTTACACCTTTTGACTGCAAGTAGAAACCAACGGATTCTGCACGCCTTTCACCAAGTGCGGCATTGTATTCAGTGTAGCCAATGCTATCTGTATGTCCATTGAGTAAAAATTGGCTGTCTGACAATGAAGCTAACTTAACGATCTTATTTAAAATATATATAGACGCGTCAGTCAATTTCGATTGGTCAAAGTCGAAATACACTCTAGCCAGTGGGTCGCCGGATTGATTACCTTCCAGCTGACCATTGACGATTAAGAACTCGCTACAATTTTGGCTAAGCCCGACCTCACCCGTCAAAAACGTTTTCAAATCTGAATTGAGATCTAACTGACTTTCCGTTTCAATCATCGAAAATGGCCCAGCATTAGGAACGACTGCGATTGGAGAGCCTACTTTTATCGTTCGTTCTATATCGACTCCAGACTTTGCGCAGTACTCATTCAACATACTTTCTTTGTCTGAGGCGATAGCTATATTCGCGTGAGCCAATATCGCCACTACGATTAACACGGCTTTGCACTTATTCATTTACTTTCCTACTACTTGATATGTCCAATCTCTTCCGAGATAAGATTTAAAATAATTTCTAACAGCTCATCAGGATCAGAGGCGTCGTATACGTTATCTTCACCCACGCATCTAGCCAGCGCTTCGTTATCACTAACGTCATAGGTGAAACCGATCAGCGCCATTTGTGCTGTGACAGGACGGCCAGTTGCGGTGGTATCTTCACTCAACCCCTTTATGATTTCGGTACACATACCCTGATTGACTAATTTACTGGCTAAATTTGAATCATTGTCGTCACCATCAGAAAGTATCACGATCAACCTTCGTGGATTTGGGTCTTGCGTGGCTTTCAACACCTGAGCCGCTCGAATAATTCCTTGGTATGAGGCAGTGCCACCATCGGGTGAGAAACTGTATATTTCATCCTCTACACTTTGAAAATCAGTGGTCAAGGAAGTGGTATGGTAATCATAGTCCGATGGATAATCGCAGCGTACTTTTGGCGATTTAACTTTCCACAAATCCGCCACTGTTTTTTTAGCCGTATTATTAGTCCCATTCCCCCGAACAATCTGATCAGAGTAGTAAATATATTTTCTTCCACTCCTGCAGCGTTCGCCAACTCCGTCCACCGTATAGACAGCGAATGGGACTAATGCGACCTTATTGAGTTCATCTGGGTCGGTACTTTCTTCATTAAACTTTTCTAACTCAACAAGAACATCAGCAATGATAGATTGCACTTCTTGATATTTAGGTTTGCCATTCCAGCCTCCCCAACGATCACCCATTGACCCTGAGAAATCCGTCACAAATGCGATATCAATTGAGTCGCCTTGGTACTTTCGGGCAGTGCCTGCGTGTGTAACCGAATAGGTCTCTTCAAAGCCAACAAAGTTGTCATTGCCCGGGAACCAAGCTTCATGAGTGGTAGTGATTGAAATATCATACTGGCTGTAACGCGCCCCTCCCTCACATTCAGTTTGGTCCGTTAATTGGCACTCGGTGCGAACAATGTTCATAGGTACATTGTTCTCTTTATCTCGAATATAGGCATCCACATACAGACGAGCTAACGCGTTATTTTGCTGCTCGTTTGCACTATTTTGAGCAGATAACGCCAGTGCGGCGACTTCTGCCGCATCACCTAAACGAGCTCTATTTTGAATAGCGCGTGAGCCGTCTATCCCTAGCGCAAACAAACCGTAAAAGCCTGGAATAAGCAGAACAAATAATATTGCAGCGTTGCCTCGCTGCTTCCTTAAAGAGCCTCGCATTTTACCTTCCCATCATCACAGAAGAGGATTGAATGGTCGTGAAGTCCATATCGAACAACTCACCAGCCCAGTTGTCGGTTTCGTAACACAAAGTCACCCGATACAAAGTGGCTCTTCTTCCCCAGGAAGTCATCATCGACAAGTCTTGAAGGTCTGATACTGTTTGTTGCAATGTACAACCACCTCCACGATGAATGGTGGTCGTGTGAGGGGAGCCACTCAAATCAAAAGTCAGCATTTCAAAGCTACCTGACAGGTTGTCATCGCTATAATTTCCCATCGTGCGCTCGAGTGAGCTCTGTACCACTGTGTACAAAGAATCGGTATCATCTTGGGTCAAGGTATAATCATTTTTACCAAATAGTTGAGTACGTTCTTTCAATACATTCACAATGGAATAGGACAAACGATCCAGTTTTCCTTGAACAGAAAGTTTAATAATCACATCGCCAGTCATTATTAATAACGTTGCGAATACGACGCCGAGTAAAGCAAACTCAACCGAAAAGGTACCCTTTTGCCTAAATCTTGAATTGGTCACGCTCGTACTCCTGAATCACGATAACTTCACGTGAGAACAAAGTTTCAGTATCGATTAACAACGACAGCATTGGAGTAAAGTCATAGTCAATACGATAAACAGCCATGACACTGTCGACCGACTCACCACACTCCAACTCAAACAAATTATCATCTTCAATTTCACAGCTTCCGGTGTAGGAAGAGAGCTCATTGATATCCTTGATATATTGAATTGAAAGTCGAAACTTATTTGGGTCGATAATCTCTCCCCATAAAGAGCCTTGAGCCTGAATAGACTGCTTAAACGCGTACATAAATTGAGTCGAAGTCGCCTGTGACCCCAAACGTTCGTTTTCTTGAATGACGACTTTAGCGTCTCTTACCGACTCAGAAATGGCATAGTCACTGACAGATGAAACGTAAGACATATAGCCCATTTCAGCCCAGGTAATACACATTAAGAAAAAGGCAAAAAATGACAAACCAAATTCAATAGATGCAACACCACTTTGTCGCTTAATATTATTCATTTAAGTTATCTTTCGAGAGTTTAAACTGATTCGATGCTGACAGATTGGCTCGTTGAAATATCGCGAACTATTTGGTCTATTTCTTTGTCTGAATAGTGTTTAGCTAATATTTTCTTTGCTGATTCTAACTCGCCAATTTTCACCAATGAAAAAACCAAATTCGCTTCAACCCGACCATTACTTTTATCATTGGTATATATCGGGAGTAGCAAGCTAACCGCATTATTAAACTTACCTTCAAGCATATTAATCATCGCTAGATTGTTTTTGATTTTTACATCATCAATAAAGTGCTCTCGTGACAATTCAAAATAGGCTTTTGCTTTTGGGATATCGCCCAAATACGCGTAGACAATTCCTAGTTGATTCTCAACTTCAGCATTATTTTTATCGAGGCTAATAACTTTAAGTAAACAAGATTCAGCCCCCTTAATGTCCCCTAATTCAAATAGGGCGTTACACTCAACTTTTAGTGCATCAGAGTTTTGCGCTTTATCTTTAACTCTTTGTATTACGAATAAACTCGATTCGTGATCACCTAAATTGGCATAGGCTTTCGCGAGTTTAATTCTGGTGACTACATCTTCCTTTTCTTTCAAAGACTGCTTGTAAAGCGATACTAAGTTGGCGTAGTTATTGGTTTCGACAAGCATAGACTCTTTGGATTCTGAAATTTTGCTTTCTAAACTACTACTCGCACAGCCGGAAAGCACAATAGACAAAACCACTAGGATAAATTTCTTATACATTCGCCATCACCCTCATAATACCTGGCGCCGTTATTAAGATAACAATTGGCATCATAATAAATAGAATCAATGGGATAGACATTTTTGCGGCCAGCTTACCAATTTTCTCTTCTACATTTAGCATGTTGACTTCTCGGATATCAGCCGCCAAAGTTGTCAGAGCGTCATAGATAGATGATCCATATTTAAGGCTCTGTTTTAGCGTCATAATAAAACTTCTAACTTCAGGTGTCGGAATTCGCCCATAAAATTCATCTAAAGCGACATCAAGCCCAACGATCTTATTTCGCTCATTAATTTTATTCAGTTGATACGACAAGTCCTTATCAAATCCTTCCATCTCTTGAGCAAGGTAGCTCATCGCCGCTTCCATCGTCATACCGGTTTGAATACAAATGGCCATTAAGTCCAATAAATAGGGTAATTGATTAGATATCTTTCTTCGTAAAGCTTTCTGTTTCATCGATAAGTAGCTATCCGGTGCGGTAATGCACAGCACAAACCATATCGCTAGGACTGCGATAATCTGATTGATCACCACCTCGAAATTAGATAATACAATGTAGAAAACAACAGCTCCTACGATAAATAAGCCATATTTCACGTACATGTAATATTGAGAAATATTGGAGTTATAGATGCCAGCATCATCAAGCTTTTTATCAATTTCGTCTTTAGAAGATGCCAAAGATCCAGATAAACCATCAATTAGAGAATCTAAGTTATCCGTTTCTCTATCTTCACTGTTTTTCTCTTCAAGTAACGAGAATTTATTCAGCATTCGACGGCGGTTAACTTCGCGATAAGCTTTGTGTATAAAATAGAAAACACAAGCGAACAGCAGTACTAGTAAAATGAAGATCAGAGTTTGCTTGTCGATCATTTTTCCACACTCTTCATTAGCGCCCATACAATAGCTAAGCCTATAAACTCACTTGCTAATACATAATAAAGAATGGGTTTTCCCGCAGGATCATTCATAACAAAGTCAAAGTTTTGAGGGCTGACATATTGCATAGTAAACATGAACAGCACAGGTATCGCAGATACGATCTTTGCCGACATTCTGGCTTCCGACGTCAACGCCAATTTCTTTTTATCTATCGCTCTTGAATCAAACATCAGTCGATTGAGCCTGTTGATCACTTGCTTAAGCTGGCCACCTCTTTGCATGTTGGCTCTGAGAGTAATCACAAAGAAGTAAAACGCTGGATATGGAAAACGCTGTATCGACTTTCTGAAGACCGAATCTACCGACTCCCCTACCTGTAAGCGCTCTCCCATCTTTTTGAACTCCCTGCCCACCTCTCCTTCTAGCGTCTTACCGACATAAATGATGGCGTGCATAATACTCTCACCAGAGCTCACCGCGCTTGCTAGCATATTAAGTGCATCAGGGAAGGCTTCTTCAAACAGTTTTCGCTCTCTGCTTTGCAGCCAGTTGTAACCCAAACCAATCCCTAGTAGCAGTATCATCGGCGCCACGATCAGTAGCTCACCCTTGATGAACTTTTGATTCATAAAATAGGCTAACAGCAGGACCAAAAATACATAACCAATCAGCTTAACGTAGGCGTATTTACCCAATTGGCGTATGACATTGGCAAACTTATTTTTGATTTTTTGGGCCAAATTTTGGCGAGAAAGCGCGTTTAAATTGACCGCTTGCTGCGACTCATCAATGGACTCGATAAATAAGGTTTTATTGGCTTCGGTTAGATAGTAATGGCGCTCTTGTTTTTTACTTGGCCAAAACGCAATTAACATCGCGATTCCACCAAAAATCAGCGCTAACCAATAGATCACGCCGGCTCTCCAATCTTGAATGCGCTATTAAGCTGCTCTTCTAAACCAAAGAATTTCGCTTTCTCAACCAGTACCGATCGTTGCATCATTCCGGCGGTCACATAGCGACCAGTGACTTTACCGGTTTCGCTTTGAATTATAGGCTGGAATTTGAAGATTTCTTCTAATACGACATTTGAACCTTCAATACCCACCACTTCCGTAATGCTCATCACTTTACGACTACCATCATGCAATCGGCTAATTTGAATGACTAAATCAACAGCGCTAACGATGGTTCTTCTAATGGCTTCAAGAGGCAGACTATTTGTCGCCATCATCACCATAGACTCCACACGGGCGATGGCATCTCTAGGAGTATTTGCGTGAAGGGTAGACATTGAACCATCGTGCCCAGTATTCATTGCTTGGAGCATCTCAAATGCTTCGCCACCACGACACTCACCCATGATTATTCGGTCTGGCCTCATACGTAACGAGTTAATGACCAAGTCTCGCTGAGTAATCGCTCCTGTACCTTCAATCCCCGCAGTACGTGTTTCCAAGCGAACCACATGAGGCTGAAGTAACCTAAGTTCGGCGGCATCTTCTATCGTCACGATGCGCTCTTTCTCTGAAATATACTGGGAGAGCGCATTCAGCATGGTCGTTTTACCTGAGCCTGTGCCACCTGAAATCAATATATTCAACCGACAACGTGAAGCAATCATCAGCACTTTCGCCATTTCAGGGCTCATCGCGCCAAAGTCGACCAACTGATTTAAATTAATCGACTGCTTTTTAAACTTACGGATAGATACTGAAGTACCATCAATCGCGATCGGTGGCGTTACAATATTCACACGGCTGCCATCAGGAAGGCGAGCATCACAAGTTGGTGAAGAATCATCGACACGACGGCCTATTCTGCTCGCAATTCGTTTCGCAATTTGTAGCAATTGAGCTTCGTCGATAAAGCTCACAGGCGCCCTTTCGACCACACCATTTTTTTCGATGAACACATGATCATGACCATTGATCATAATGTCGCTAATCGAATCATCATCCATGAGTTTTTGTAAAGGCCCTAAGCCATGTAACTCATCGACTAAGCTTCTAACGTATTCATTTTTGACAACCGTCGCGACCGAAAAACCGAGCGTCTCAATCAGCATTTCTACAGCATTCGTTAGCTGCTTACTTAACGCCTCTTTAGACAAAGATTGAACGGCTTCAGCATCTAGCGCTTCAAAGATCTGGCTACGTATCGCGACATAGTTCGATTTAGCTTGGTCCATTATTTGAACCTCTTCATCATCTTACTAAATACTGATTTGCTGTCTTGGCGTTCACTTTCGCCTAACAATAATGAAGTCAGCCTGTTCAAGCTCTTACTGATAGGCAAACCAAGTTGGTAAATATGTTTTCCTTCCAAAACCATTTTGCCTACTTGGATCTCATTAGGGCAAACCACATCGATTTTGCGCCCGAGGAATTGACCAATTTCTTCAGTAGAAATGGTCGCGGCTTTTTCCGCCATGGTGTAGTTAACAACAACAATGCAACGAACATTCGCGGCCATGCTATCAAGCGCGGTTAGCACCCGCTTACATTCACGTACGCTAGAAACTGTCGGTTCTAATACCAAAGCCAAAATGTCGTTGTGTTCTGCAATATATTTAAGGTCTAGCTTAGAGTTCGAAGAGCGAGATAAATCTTCTAGTATAAAGTTATACTGGCCAGCCATTTGAGCGGACAATGAACGCGCATATTCTTTCAGCTCCAGTTCATTAAGTTCGTCAGATTCGACGGCCAATACGGCTAACATGTCGTTCAACTTTTTGATCATGCTGCTTGCGTAACTTACATCTAAGTTCGCCGTAAGTGCTCCAGGAGCGACAGGCTTCTTTTGAAAGTGCTTTTCTCCTAAGAAGATGTCTAAATTTCCACCACGAAAATCGTGATCAACAATCAAACATGAGCTCTTCTTTTTCGCACTCAATTCATAAGCTATTTCAGCGGTCAGCATAGTTGCACCAACGCCACCCTTTGCTCCCCAAACAGCCACTTTTTTTGCGGTTCTATCTTTACCTAAACCGCTATTAAGCTTTCGATTACTATCAACATTTCGAACGAAATCGATAAGTTCTTGTTTAGAGATCGGCCAAAATACGTAGTAGAAACCCATATCTTTCAGGTTACGGATTGTTGAAATTGCATCTTCACTGCCAATAACAATCACTGATGCACTGTTTGGCAGAAGGTGACTAATACGCTTCATATCTTCAGTGACATTCTGACTCACATTCAACTCGACAATAGCAATCTCTATGTGTGCTTCACGGACGTGTTGTTTAATGTTCTCGTCAGAATTATTTAGCATTGACGGAGGAAGAATACCTTCAAAACGAAAGGCTTCTTCTACAAGATCGATACATGCTTGGGTCTGATGAAATACCACTGAAGTGATCTGTTCTTGAACGACTTCTTTTTCTTCGACCTTGGTTTTTAGGATATCAACTAAATCAAACATTTATCATTCACCTAACGACTTCTATTCAGCATCTTTTCTGGATTAACCATCGATTGCCAACGGGCATTTTCTGCATAACAGCCAGTTTCACCATGTCCGAAGTGATCGATCGATTCGTAGGAGCAAACTTGGCTCACTACTTGAAACTCGGTATAAGCCAACGACAAATCAAAAGCGTGTTGTATATCGCTTTTCGCTTCTTGAATCGCTATCAAACTGTGATTGATCCCTTTGCCTTGCATGTAGGTACGAGTGAAACGTGCTAACTCTTTACCCTTTCCACCGTGCCATGTGAGCGTAGTTCCCTTTTCGAGCAGGACAGCGACATTGTTGTCAACAAATTGCCTGATCTCCGCTTCGGTTTTAGAGACTGACTGAGCCTTGAACGATACTTGATGCTCAATAGGCACTACATTGATCGCTTGCCCCTGTCGTTCTTGGACTTTCTCAGCACAGCCACTTAACACACCGGCAAGTACCAGCGAAACAACGCCTAATGTTCTATTAAGTCGCTTCATTTCTGGAATCCCCCTGAAGACATAATTTCCTGCGTCCAAATAGAACTTGCTTGTTTATATTCTCGCTCCACGACAAAGAAACGCTCTAGGGTAGTCGTCTTTTTCATCGTTGGTAGTTGTATCTGGTTTGCATCAATTGGCTTAACTAAGTTAACGGTCGCAACAATGATCAGCTCTGTTTTACTTCGCTCAGTCCCAGAATTTCTAAATAACGCTCCCAACACTGGAATATCGCCGACGAATGGAACCTTTTTTAACGACTCTTTGTCTTCAGTGCTAAGCAAACCACCAAGAACAAAGCTTTTGCCATCACCTAGCTGTACCGTAGTGCGGGCGCGGCGCGTCTTAAGTGCAGGCAAATCATAAGATTCATTACTGTACTGAGTATCTAGAGAGCTCACTTCAGGCATTAATGCTAAAGTGATTTTGTCATCGTCATGTACTTTTGCTGCAAGCTCTAGTCGAATACCAAATTCTTTGTAGTCAACATTTGTCGTTCCATCGACCACTGTTACGACAGGCAGTTCCCCACCAACAAGAAAGCTTGCTGTCTCACCTGAGATCACCGATAAATTGGGCTCAGCGAGTATCTGACCAACCGTATCGTTTCCAATCGCAGTGATGACAGAAATGATGTCAGAAGCACTGAAGTTAGTTAATTGGTCTACAAAAACACCAGCCCCTGCGCCTTCACTTCCATAAGTCACGCCAAACTCTTCTAAGAAAGAATGAGAAACTTCAGCAATAGAAAGCTTAACGTTGACCTGTTTTACTGCCGATACTTCAATGTTATTAACGATTCCATCGAAATAGCGCCGCTTCATAAATTCAATTTCTTGACTATCGTCTTCGCCTAAATCCCATTCGAGCTTGTATTCTTCTTTGGATTTTTCGAGCAATGTTCCAACTAACTCATTAATTTTGTCTTTTTCATCTTCAGTCGCGACTACACCAGATAGCACTACTTGTTTTCCAATATTGGCAGCAACTACATTGGCGTTAGGATATAAGACTTGAATTTGCTGTTGGATATAATCCAAACTTGGGTTTACCCATAATTTTCTCGATGCTAACGTTTTACCTTCTGCACCGTAGACTGCTAGAGAGGCGTAACCCAATTGCTTACCAAATACGACAACCTTTCGTTCATCGATAACTTGGTAATCGGCTATCTCTGGGTCAGAAATAAATACAGATTGAATATCTGAAAGTACAGTAATAGTCTGCATACCACCTTTTGAAAGGTTGGTAATTGTTTGTGAAGATACAGAGAATGATAAGGTGCTGGCTAGAATATAAAGTAGCCAATTAAATTTAGTTAAACGCATACTAACCTTAGAATTAATTAATAACGACTTTGTCGGCTCTAAACTCTACTATCGATTTAAATCCAGGCAGTATGTCACCTGCATCAGCTTGTAAATCTGATTTTTGATATTCCCCAATCGATTTATGTATTTCGAGGTGAGATATATGATTAGCAACGGTTAATTTTGCTACTTGTTTTCGCGTAAGTTCAACGATCACGCGAACTTCTGTAGATTCAGGTAAGCTGCGCGTAGCTTCAACTAACTGTTTGTTCACTTGCAGAACTTTGACGCCCATAACGATAGGAGTCACGGAAACCGAAGTTTTCCCACTTGTCGTTGTTTCAACAATTAATGTATCCGGTGTTGAAACTGACAACACATCGACAAAACTACCCTGAGAAATAATCCCGCCAACTACTGATTCAGCTTGTGTCTTAATAGCAAAAGGAACACGGTTTGGTGCAATAACTAGATCGACATATCCGTCTTGATCAGGGCTAAGCATTAGTTCAGGAAACGCTACACTCCCCTTTGTGAGGGCTTGTGTGAATACAGTACCTAATTGAAAATCTAACTTAATATCGTCAGTCACACCTTTCAGGTTTGCATCGCGCTCCCCCATAGATACAAGATTTAACTGGTCGCGCGTAGCCAATTGCCCTTTTTCGACATCCTGATTGAGCATCCAGACCTGTAGTTGTTTTTCTGTCTTTTCTGCCACTTCAGCTACGGGAGCAGCAGCTTCTTTAGATAGATTTCCTGCTAGGCCATACAAACCAAATAATATAGCGATAATCGCAATACCGATTACAATATTTTTTTTCACTTGAAAACCTTTATAAAGAAGCCACTACGCCGATTAAACTGCCAATCACTATTGGGATACCATAAGGTAAGCCACGACGTCTTACTTTTTCCATATCAGTCATTAATCCGTAAATGTAATAACCTAACGACAACGCCCCACCAAGAAATACGATTAGGAATATTATGGGAACGATATATTCTGGCGATATTGCTAACGATATGGCCGATAGTAGCTTGGAGTCACCAGCACCAAGAATCGAAAAGTAGCTAAGAGCGATCCCAAAGATCAAAATAGATAAAGAAAAAGGAAGCACATCAAAGTTATCTTTACAGACTAACGAATATAACGCTATAACGGTAACAATCGCGCAATGTTTATTCGTAATAATTCTAACTCTAAAATCGCAGTACGATATATAGAATAAAACGGTGGCTAATATAATTAGCCACCAAAAATTAATACCCACAACACTATGCGATTGCTGTACCACCTAACGCTACAATTATTTCATTGAAAATGATTTTCAGCTGATCACCTACAGGGGTCATAGCAGCGCCGATAACTACAGCTGTGGCCGCTGCAATCAAACCGTACTCAATAGCAGTGACACCTTGTTCGTTATTTTTAAAGTTTTCTAAAGCTAGTTTTGACTCAATGAATAATTTGTTTAGCATTATCATATTCCATTCGTATTGATTAAAAACCATACGGAATTTCATTCCGTCGTAAAGTTGACGCGCATACTAAACAATTGACGCATTCATGACAAATATCACAACCTTATTTCACATCAGAAATAAAGATATGAAATTTATAGAATGTAATTTAATTAGCATTTAGATTCATCATACCTATAGGTTTTGTAAGCACCGCCGATTAAAACCTCTAATCATGTAAGCGCTTACATAGGAAATGAAGATGAAACCGATTTCATAGTTCGTTTTTTAACCATATGACACACTTAATAAAAGTGTGACACAAATCACAATTTAATTTCTAGTGAGCTAATTACGAAAGTTTCTTTTGATTTAAGATTAATAGTTAATCACCAGAAAAAAAAAACGTGTCCCTAGAAGGAAACACGTTTTTGCATTTGAAGTCAGTAAGTTAAGTTATCAGATGAGCTTAAACTTCAATACCTTCAAGCTAGACTCTAAATCAACATCCACAAACTCTGACGGGTTCTCGAGGCGTTCTTGATACACAACTTGCGGTGCTTCTTCTGTCATGGTTTCAATTAAAAAGTTAGGCGATACCACTGGTGAATTCACACAAGCAATGACTTCACCACCTTCAGTAAGAAGCTCAGGTAAACGACGCAATATCTTTTTGTAATCTTTAGTGAGCGCGAAACTGCCTTTTTGGAACGAAGGCGGATCGATAATCACAAGATCGTACGGACCACCCTTTTTAATCTTTCCCCAGGACTTAAAGATGTCATAGCCTAAGAAGTTCACCTTACGCATATCGTGTTCATTTAATCGATGATTTTCGCGACCTTTGTTCAGCGAGCCACGCGACATGTCCACGTTCATAACTTTATTTGCACCACCAGCAACAGCCGCTACTGAGAAGCCACATGTATAAGCAAAAAGGTTAAGCACGTTCTTATCCGCCGAGTTGTTTTGTACCCACTCTCGGCCATTACGCATGTCCAAAAACAAACCGAAGTTCTGATTACGGCCAATATCTAGCTGGTATTTCAAGCCGTGCTCTTTTACGACTGGAGAGGTTTCTAATTCACCCCATAGCACCTCAGACGGAGCGCCGTCTGTGTAACGGTGCTGCAGAACTAAAGCAGAGCCATTACGTTGCTGCCAAATTGATTTTTCAGTTAACGCTAATAAGCCCGATGTTAGCTGCTGAAGAAACTCGTCCTCAACAGGCTTAAACAAATTCACCAATAGCTGTCCATCGACCCAATCCGCCGTGATTTGCTCTAAACCAGGCCAGAACTTACCTCGACCATGAAATACTCTTCTGACTTCATCAGGAACTAACGCTAGTTGCTGTTCAACGTGCTCGAAAAAGGTTGGTAATGCGGATACTTGCATTGTCATACTCACTTAATATTTAACGTCGGCCAATTTAATGACCAAGGCTGAAGCCATGATTCTAAACTTTTGGATGTGTTTTCTGCATTCCATTTACAGCCTAACTTAGGTGTATTTCTAGGATCGCAAACAAACTCAAATTGTTCGTCGTTATGCCTAAAACGGATTGCAAATGCATGGAGATAACCACGATCCGACTGGCTAGAAGCATTGTATATAGGATCCCCTACAATTGCTGAACCAATCGATTTCATCGCCACACGGATTTGATGGGTCCTGCCAGTGTATGGCTTACAAAGAAGTAAACGCTCACCTGGCTCGCTTGCCAACGACATGAATTGGGTCACCGCAGGATTGTTAGTGCTGTTTAATAGTTTCCAGCTCGAACGGCGAGATCGCTCCATATCACCACTGATCAAGCCTTGTTTCTTTTTCGGTTTTTTACATCCAATAGCCAAGTAATACTTTTCAACTTCGCGTTCAGCGAACAACTTGGAAAGGATACTAGCGGCTTGTTGATGCCGACTAAGTAACAAAATACCTGACGTCATTTTATCTAAGCGGTGGATCAAATACAGTTTGGGATCGCCCGATACTTTGGCAACTTCTTGCAAAAGCATGGTGTCTCCATCGTCCTTATGGACACTGATACCGGGATGTTTATTGATAACAAGAAAGTCGGGATGATTGAAAAGAATGTCGAACATTGAAGGCTGGCTCCTATTTGAAGCAAGAGTATAACGCTTCTCTATTAGGAAACCAGCCTTTAGATGTTGGTAAACTCAATACACAAACAGTCAAATGGTTAATTTAACTTAAATTGGCCTATCAGTGCCTCTAACTCACCCACCTTACTGTTTAGACGCGTAACATTTTGCGAGCTAGAGTTAGCTTGCTGCAAAGACTGCTCTGAGATATCGCTGATTGCAGTAATATCAGATGCTATCTCTTTCGTAACCGCCGTTTGCTCTTCAGCTGCCGTTGCAATCGAATTAATCATGCTTTGTACGTTAGAGGCACCCTCCACGATCTCTTCTAAGGCATTCACCGCTCCTGAACTTTGGCTCACACCAATATCCACCAAACGGCAGTTTTCTTCTGTAAAGTTAACCGCTTCTAATGTGCCGGACTGAATGGCTTGAATGATCCCAGCAACTTCACGCGTTGCTTTGGTCGTTCTTTCTGCCAACGCACGGACCTCATCCGCAACGACAGCAAATCCACGACCAAACTCACCAGCTCGTGCAGCTTCTATCGCTGCGTTTAACGCTAATAAATTCGTCTGTTCGGCAATGTCTTCAATCACTTTGATTACACTGCCAATTTGCTCACCATGAGAACCAAGTTCGTTCATCTGCACAGACATGTCTGACATTTGTTGTGATACTTGCTGAATGCTATTGACCATTTCACTGATCACTTGGCGTCCAGTCTCAGCTGAACTTTCCGACTGTCTGGCCACTTCGTAAGTAGAATTACCTTGCTGAGCAACCTCTGCAATGGTGAGACTCAGCTCTTCCGCTGCAGTAGCAATTAGATTGGCTTTCTCGGCTTGCTGAGATGCCCCTTGAACAATATTACTACTTTCCGCAGAAAGCTCAGTCGTGACAGATTGAACTTCCGCACTCACCGAGTTGATAGAACGCAATAAGGTGGTCAAAGAGTTTTGCATCTGGTTCACTGAGCGAGCTAGATTCGATAATTCATCACCCGAGTTGTCGGTAATTTCCTCAGCCGTTAAATCACCGCTCGCAACTTTCTGAGCTACAGAATCTAGAACCGTAAGTCTCGAAGTGATCGATTTCGAAAGCATATAAGCGATAGTGAGCGCCACACCGAATAAGATGAGGCTCGCAATTAAAATCGTATTCTCGATAGTCGAAAATGAATCGTTCAGAGTATTCAGAGCCGTTTCAGCTTCTCGACGTTCATCTGCAGATGCAGCATCGAGCAATTCTTCCAATTTGACCAATGATTGAAGATTAATAGCGTCCAGAGATTGAAACACCTCAGCGCTATCAAATGAGCCATTAAGCTTTGGCATAACTTGAGTTTCAAATTGCTGGGTAAACTGCGCCATTAAACTGTCAATTTCACGCAGACGATTCGCGTCTTTTGCACTGCTTTGTTCTAACACCATTAAAGATTTCATCGCAGTATCAAATTCATTCTTGTTTTCACGGTAGCTAGTCGCTGCATTAGGGTCCCCACTAACGATTTTGAGCGCATCTCGATACACGTCTCCCGCTTCGTCGATCAACACCAAATAAAGCTCAACTCCGGGAATATCATCGTTGCGAATTTCATTTGCCACTTTATGGGAACCAATCACTTCCACCCAAATAATGGCGACCATGACGAATGCTAAGGCAATAATACTCAAGAACCCCGCGTACAACTTTTTACCTACAGACCACTGCATATTTTCTCCAAACACTATTGCTAAACGACAGTAAGCATCGCGGACAATCTTCCGTGTGCCCTTGTATAGAAACACCAATATCAATTGATATTAATACTATTGTTAACTTTATTTCGGCTCAAAAAGAGGAATCTTGATGGCCATTTTCGATTTAATTTAATGCCAAAACTAAGTCATCATCTTTTAAGTTTAGAACAGAATTCTGATTGGCTTGAAAGTAGAAGAGATTTTGTAAGCTTCAAGGGTTTGCAAACACCAACAAAAAAAGCGAGAGCCTAGAGGCTCTCGCTTTCATTGTATTCAAATCTAAGTTTAGTTATTAGAACTTCTTAGAGATTACCGCAGCACCAGCGATGATACCAAGACCTAGTAGCATGATTGCGCCTTTACCGCTATCAAAGCCTGAAGATACGCCCATGAAAGCAACGATTGCGATTGCTACAGGGATTACGTATTTAACTAGGTTGTACCATAGACCGAATAGTGGGAAAGATACTTCACCGTCGTTAGTGATTTCTTTCTCTAGGTCTGCACGGTTTAGTCTCCAACCAGCGAAGATACATACCAACATACCGCCAACAGCTAGGAAGATCTTATCTGTTAGTAAGTCGAAGATATCGAATGCGCCCGTATCAAACAGAGTTGGACCTACGCCGCCTAGTGATAGAGAAGCGAAGATACATAGAATCGCCATTACTACACTTGCAGAAAGTACCGCTGTTACACGCTTCATGCCCTTCTCGTCGATTAGGTAAGAAACCACAACTTCTAGTAGAGATACTGAAGAAGTTAGTGCCGCTACACTTAGACCAACGAAGAACATAAGAGCAAATAGAAGACCAATTACGCCGCCCATTTCAGCAAATAGCTGAGGAACAACTACGAATACAAGACCAGGACCAGCTGCTGGTTCCATGCCGAATGCGAACATTGCAGGGAACATTGCAACACCAGCAAGGATAGCAACACCAGTATCCATTGCAGTAACCATACCCGTTGTCTGAACTAGGTTCTCTTTCTTCTTAAGGTAAGAACCGTAAGTCATCATACAACCCATACCAAGAGATAGTGAGAAGAATGCTTGACCTAGTGCAGCTAGAATTACGTTGCTGTCTACTTTAGAGAAGTCAGGGCTGAATAGGAACTCAAGACCAGCCATTGCGCCAGGTAGCATCAAGCCTTTAATCGATACAACGATAAGGATGATGAAAAGCAGAGGCATAAGGATTTTACCCGCTTTCTCGATACCACCAGAGATACCCTTCATAACGATAACAACGTTAAGTAGTAGGTATAGGCCCATCCACATTAGTGGTTGAACTGGGTTAGAGATGAAACCACCGAAGCTATCACCAATAGCTTCTGGCGTTTCTAGCAGGCCACCAGCAATTTTGCCGATGTAAGCGATAGACCAACCACCAACTACAGGGTAGAAGCCCATAATCAATAGGCCACTCACTACGCCTATAACACCAGCGAAGGTCCAGCGACGGTCTGTTGATTTAAATGCGCCTACTGCTGATTTTTGCGTATGACGGCCAATCGCAAATTCAGTCAGCATCACACTGAAACCGATAAAGATTACAAAGAACAGGTAAATAGCAACGAATGCACCGCCACCACTTTCACCAGCTGTGTAAGGGAATTTCCAAATGTTACCTAAACCTACAGCAGAACCTGCTGCGGCCATTACGAATCCTAATTTCGAACCCCAGGTATCGCGAGGTTTTGTGGTTGCGTTACTAGTAGCCACGAGTACTCCAAAAATGTTGTGTTTGCATCGGAACACGCCAAAAATGCGGTGTAAATATTGTTTTACACTCTAATAAAAGTAAAGTCAGGCGCGATGTATGGTAAGTAAAACAGTTTACGATTAACATTGGAAGTCCAAACAGCGTAAATTTCGGATTATGTCCTATTAATCCTCGTTATATGTCGAAAAAACACTCAATCGCACGTGTTATAGTTATAATTGAATAAAAATCCAGCTATTTATCTCCTTTCTAATTACGCACTTTGATTAATATTATGTTACCCGTTTAAATTCCCATTCCTATCATTTCGGATTAGTATGTAAACCTCTAATTCAAAGAGTATTTACCTGTGGAACAGCTCTATCAAATCCTTACTATTGCTGCGCTTGTCCTTTATTGGCTGTTAGTTGCCGGTGTCACTCTACGTGTCGTACTAAAACGTAGAGCCGTCAGTGTTTCGCTTGCGTGGTTAATGGTAATTTACATCGTGCCTATTGTCGGTGTTGGATGCTACTTCCTGTTTGGTGAACTTAATCTCGGTAGAAAACGAGCGGAACGTGCTAAGCAAATGTTCACGCCTTTTGGTGATTGGTTTCGCCAACTCAACACCTGCCAAGCGCATTTTCCGGCACAGGTCGGCTCCCCGATACATAAAATTGATGAGTTATGTAACAACAGAATGGGAATCCCGGCATTAAGCGGTAACACCCTATCATTACAAGATTCCCCAGAAAGCATTCTTCGCTCAATTATTTCCGATATCGAAAACGCCCAATCCAGTATTAAAATGGTGTTTTACATCTGGCATCCGGGGGGGTTAGCAGACTCAGTCGCAGCCGCATTGATCAAAGCATCTAAACGTGGGGTTGAAGTAAAAATCTTGTTGGACTCGGCGGGTAGCCCTCGCTTTTTCCGTAGTCCATGGAAAAAAATGATGTCTGATGCTGGGATTCAATTAGTTCAAGCATTAGAAGTTAGCCCTTGGCGTATTTTCCTGCGTCGATTGGATTTGAGACAACACCGAAAAATTATTGTTATTGATGAAGCGATTGCTTACACAGGCTCCATGAACATGGTCGATCCTGCCTACTTCAAGCAAACCGCTGGAGTTGGTCAATGGATCGACATCATGGTGCGGGTGACAGGGCCAGCCGTTAACGTGCTATCTGCGATACATGGTTGGGACTGGGAAGTAGAAACTGGAGAGCGAATCCTCCCAGCCTTGCCTGACTGCAAAGTGGAAAGCGAACAGAACTTACACCCAATTCAAGTTGTGCCATCAGGCCCGGGCATGCCAGAGCACTTGATTTTGCAGGTTCTAAATATTGCGATTAACCAAGCCAATGAATCGGTAAGGATCACCACCCCTTATTTTGTACCCAGTGCCGACCTGCTAGAAACCCTTAAGATGACAGCGCAACGCGGGATTCGAGTGGAGTTAATCATTCCACATATCAACGATTCACTAATGGTTAAATGGGCTTCAAGAGCATTTTATAGCGAATTACTAGATGCTGGAGTGTCGATTTATGAATTCAATGGCGGCTTATTGCACACAAAATCAGTAGTCATTGACCAACAATATTGCTTAGTGGGTACCGTAAATATTGATATGCGCAGCTTATGGCTTAACTTTGAAGTGACTCTCGCAGTCGACGACATTCACTTCACGCAGGAGCTGTATGAACTGCAAAACTCCTACATCAGCCAATCAATTCAGGTGAATCCTGAAGAGTGGAGTAAACGTGGCTTATACCAACGCTTTTTCGAGCGTGTTTTTTACCTTTTCAACCCTTTGCTATAGAAATTGTTCCTAATTGGTTAAAAGTAACTAAACAAGCTTGCTTTTAGCCCCTATCACATGTTTTAAATAGGGCATAGAAGACTGATAAGGAATTCGTAATGTCCGAAAGCAAAACAACCAAATTGATCACCGCTGGCCGAGATAAAAAATGGACCAACGGTGTCGTAAACCCACCAGTGCAACGCGCTTCAACCGTTGTATTTAATACGGTAGAAGAAAAGCACAAGGCGACAGTAAATCGTGCAAATAAGACGTTATTTTACGGCCGTCGTGGCACCAACACTCATTTTGCTTTCCAAGATGCTATGGTCGAACTTGAAGGGGGCGCTGGTTGTGCCTTGTACCCATGTGGTACGGCTGCTATTTCTAATGCGATCCTTTCATTTGTAGAAACTGGCGATCATATTCTAATGGTCGACACGTGCTACGAACCAACTCGTGACTTCTGTGACACCATCATGAAGAAAATGGGCGTCGAGACTACCTACTACCAACCAACAATTGGCGAAGGTATTAAAGATCTTATTAAGCCAAATACAAAGATTTTGTTCACTGAGTCCCCTGGCTCGGTCACCATGGAAGTGCAAGATATCCCGACCCTTTCGCGCATAGCCCACGAACACGACATCATTGTAATGCTGGATAACACATGGGCCGCTGGTGTTAACTTCTCACCGTTTGATTTTGGTGTAGACATTTCAATTCAAGCCGCAACTAAGTACATTGTTGGTCACTCCGATGTCATGCTTGGTACTGCGGTCGCTAACGAAAAGTGCTGGGACCAACTGCGTGAACAAAGCTATCTAATGGGACAATGTGTGTCTCCTGATGACGCTTACTTAGGCTTGCGTGGCATTCGTACACTTGATGTTCGTTTACGTCAACATGCAGAAAATAGTTTGAAAGTAGCGAAGTGGCTACAAAGCAGGCCTGAAGTGGACCATGTTCGCCACCCTGCACTAGAATCTTGTCCTGGCCATGAATTCTACAAACGCGATTTCACCGGAGGAAATGGGCTGTTTTCATTCGTCCTGAAAACCAGCTACCCACGAGCAACAACAGCACTACTAGATGGTATGAAGCACTTTAGTATGGGCTATTCTTGGGGGGGATTTGAAAGTTTGATTTTAGCGAATGAACCAAAAAGCTTTAATAGCCTACGCACAGTGGCGAATCCTAACTTTGATGGTACCTTAATTCGCGTGCACATTGGCCTAGAAGATGTCGATGACCTGATTACAGATTTAGAAGCAGGACTAGAACGCCATAACGCGCTTATATTAGAAAAAGAAACGTCTACGACGCTTTAACCTTATAAATTACTAGGCTGATGGCTTTACTCCATCAGCCTAAATGTTCTCTCAAATATCAATTCAAATAGACTTTATTATTCTTGTACGACTCTGGTTCAAAATCAGGGTACGCCGCTTGACGCATAACCGTCGCAATCACCTTATAAATCTTAATCCACGCTTGTTTGGTCCGTTCATCGAACTCCGGCCCTAACCCCACTTTTAAAGTATAAATAAGTGCATTCCCTACAGGTGTGTAATCGTCCGCAGTGACGCCGTATTTAACATGTCGTTTTGCGAGATCTTGCAGAACTGGGACCAGTGAATCTAGATCATCTAACCCTTTCACTGCGACGCCCAATGTCGCCATCAACTTTTTACCTTGTGTACTTAGATCAGACTTGAACAACTTTCTCAGCGAAGGATCATATTCAAATAGCTTGTTATAAAAGATTTCTGCCGCTTTATCAGCGATGGGCGCGACTTGTGAAAAGCTACTTTGAATTAGCTGCTTCTCGATAGGGGTAACTGACATATGCTCTCCTAGCTCACTTTATTATCTTTTTGATTATCAAAGCGTAGGCTCAAACCGGACTTTTTCCAAATGCATCTACACGCTTATAATCACAACCTTATCAAAAGTGCTCTGAAACCATCACTTTGTTTCGCCCACTAGACTTAGCTTGGTACAACGCTGCATCCGCCAAACTAATTGAGCGAGATAGCGACACGTCGTTGCTAAAGCAACTATAAACCCCTAAGCTCGCTGTGATCGGCTTACACAAACCTTGTATCTGTTCGATGTCTTGCCGAATAGTTTCGGCTAAAATCACTACGTCATTCGAAGCTGTGCTGTGAGTAAAAATAATAAACTCCTCACCGCCATATCGCCCCGAATGAACCAAATGACTCTCATATTTTAATAGGACTTCCGCTACGGACCGAATCACCAAATCACCATGTTCATGGCCAAAGCTATCGTTCACTTGTTTAAATAAATCTAAATCAATCAAGATAATGGAATACAGCGTATTGTCGTGACTTCGTTTTGGGCTTTTGGATATCGGGGTAACGAGTTCGACGAAGCTTCTTCGATGCCTTAGTCCAGTCAAATAGTCTAGCCTTTGGACATTTATCGCTGCCTGATATCGCTTATTCAAAGCTGCTGCTAACGTGGTGACCACGCATGCAAGACTAATAACCGCTACAATCACACTAGAGATAAAAACACTCACAGGATGACTCAATTCGTGTTTATCTATACTTGCCACGACTAACCAATCCAAATAGTCGTAATATCGGTACACGATATCTTTCTCAATGTTATGGCTATCTAACTGTTTCTTAAAACGGACTCTTCCCTTGTCTTTCTTTTTCGATTGCCGTACCAACTCACTCAAGATTTCATTGTCGAACTCGCTGATGTGTGTGCCGTCTTTGTCCGGATAAAGCAGCACCTCACCTGCACTGTTTAGAATGTAAATAAAGCCAGTATGGCCGAAACTTTGATCGGCTAGCTTAGTCTTTAATTTATCTTTATCGATAAGGTGCAGTAAGTCTGATTTATAAGCGGAAATGCCAAGTCGACGCCCATCATCAAGAATCAAGCGGTAGGCGACTTTTTGAACGGCTTGTTCGTCTTTAGGATTTTTCCACAAGTATTCGATAAATGCAGATTTTGGTTGTTCGCCCTTTGAGACATAAGGGCTGTCATAAATGTTCTGGTCTTGAAGGTAGGGGTGATAAAGCAGGTTAAATTGTGAGTCCATTAAGTATGCGTAACCATTGTCACCTATTTTAATATTGGCTAGCGATGTTTGAATAAGCGATAACTGCTCTGCCGGAGTTAACGGTGAGGCTTCTTCTAATTTCAAAATATAATTGAGTGAAGTTTCTGCTACACCCTTGAGATAATAATGGATGGAATCATTAATTGACGTATCAATTATCTCGTAGCTACTATCGACGCTCGCTTCGAAAAAAGCGCTATTGGTATCCCCTAATAGTGACTCGACCGTTTTAAACTGAGTCACTAGGAAAAATGAAGAAACTACCGATAGCACAGCAGCAATCGGCAGTACATGGCGTGCAACAATAGAAAGGACCATCCCTTTACCTAATAAGTGTTTGACCTATTAAAGTTAGTTAGAGATCCCCTGACTTCTCAAGTAAACAGTGCAACATTAGGTATTTAATACCTAAAAGTGAGCGCAAAGTCTTGTTACGCACCTAAGTGCTTACATTCTTTTCGGGCAGTCTACCAAATGATCATTCACCATTCCGACCGCTTGCATGAACGCGTAACAGATCGTCTCACCGACAAACTTAAAGCCGCGCTTCTTCAAAAACTTACTCATTTCTTTCGAAATATCCGTAGATGCGGGAATCTGGTCCATCGACTGCCAATGATTAATCAGCGGTTTACCTTCAACAAATTGCCACAGTGCTTTAGAAAGAGAACCGTACTCTTCCTGTAATGCTTTAGCCGCTCTTGCGTTATTGTATACAGAAGCAATCTTTCCTTTGTGCCTTACCACATCAAAATTTTCGATGATGTACGGGACATTCTCCTCATCAAGCTTGGCAAGTTCATCAATATCAAAGCTTAGAAAAGCCTTTCGATAGCCTTCCCTTTTTTTGAGAATCGTTATCCAGCTCAGCCCAGCTTGTGCGCCCTCTAAAGTTATGAACTCGAACAAAATTTGATCGTCGTGAACAGGTTTACCCCACTCTTGATCGTGATATTCGCGCTCCAAGGGGTGGTTCATCGCCCAGGCACAGGTTAAATCCGTCATATTGTTCACCTATAAAAATGCCCCTATTAAGGGGCATTTGATTTAATGTAAATTTACGCTGGTACTTTGATCTTGTGGAAGATACGGTAAAGCACAGGGACAACGATCAATGTCAGCACCGTTGCAAAGCCCAAACCAAACATAATCGTAACCGCCATCGGTTTAAAGAAGATGTCAGGCAGTAGTGGGATCATACCTAAAATAGTGGTAATCGCTGCCATACAAACTGGGCGAACACGACTTAATGCCGCGTCCACAACCGCTACATATGGATCCTTGCCAGACTTCATTTCTATTTCTATTTGATCCAGCAGTACAATTCCGTTCTTCAGTAGCATTCCTGACAAGCTCAAGAAACCAAGCAATGCCATAAAACCAAATGGAGTATTCAACGCCAGTAGACCAGTTGTTACACCAATAACGGCCAATGGCACGGTTAGCCATACAATCAGCGGCTCTTTAACTGAGTTAAATAGGAACACAGTAATCAAGAACATGAATAGATAACCAAGTGGCATCGTTGTAAATAGGGACGCTTGCGCATCACGTGAGGACTCATATTCTCCACCCCACTCTAATGAATAACCTGGCGGCATTTCAATGGCTTCAATCTTAGGCATTAAACGTTTTTGTAGCGTAGAAGCTGTTTCTTCACCTAACAGATCAGGGTCGGCAAATACAGTAAGCATACGCTTACGATTCTTACGAATAATAAGCGGGTCTTCCCACTGCAGTTCATAGCCTAATGTCACTTGTTGTAGTGGGATAAACTCACTTAACGCAGGGCTCCAAATCTTCATGCCTTCGATGTTACGAATATCAATTCGCTCATCTTCAGGTAATCGAGCCACAATCGGCATCAAGGTAGTACCATCACGATACACACCCACCGATTTTCCTGAGAATGACATTGCTAAGAAGTCATCGACGTCAGATTTAGTGATACCGTAACGACGAGCTTGGCTTTCATTAAACTGAGGCTCTAGTACCTTCGTACGTTCACGCCAATCATGACGAATATTATAAGCTCCTGGATCCTCATGCATGATGTCCATAACTTGCGCGGCCAAGCCACGTAAAATCGTAGGATCAGAACCAACAATGCGCGCTTCTATTTTCGCACCGCCACCAGGGCCAAGTTCAATTTGCTTAAGTTTGTAATTAATCTCAGGAAAAGTTTCTTCGATGTGAGCTCTAAAGCGTTTCATAAGGGGCTGTAACCCCTCATAACTTTTCACTCGAGTAGTAATTTCGCCATAAGCGGCATAACTTTTCTCTGGCGCATAAGTCAGCATGAAACGCTGCAGACCTTTACCAGCAGTCGTTGTGATGTGTTCAACTTCCTCTTGTTCAGATAGCCAGCTTTCCAACACTTTTAACTTAGTGTTAGTCGCTCGAATATCTGTGCCTTCTGGCATCCACACGTCCACTTGGAAAATTGGCGTTGTAGATGAAGGAAAGAAAGATTGCTTAACATGAGTGAAGCCATACAAGCTCACAACTAAACCAACGACAAGAACAATCACGGTTAACCATGCACGGTTCATACAAAACTCTAGAAAGTTTTTGTAGATGACAAACACCATGCCGTTGTATGGGTCAGAATCTTCGCCTTCCGGCTGCTTCTGGCCTTTAAAGAACAAGTCAGCAAAGAAAGGCGTAATGGAAATCGCCGTAAACCAACTCAACATTAACGAGATAAGAAGTACCGTAAACAACGTACCACAGTACTCACCTGTCGCGTCTTCAGATAATCCGATAGGAGCAAACGCCGTGACCGCTATGACTGTCGCGCCTAACAATGGCCACTTAGTTTGAGTGACAATATCGGTCGCTGCTTGCATTCGTGTCCGCCCTTTCTGGGTTCCTATGAGGATCCCTTCGACGACCACGATGGCATTATCCACCAGCATCCCGAGTGCGATAACCAGAGCACCTAATGAGATACGCTGTAAATCGATCTTGAAATATTGCATAAAGATGAACGTACCAAATACCGTCAGCAACAATATCAAACCGATCAACAAGCCAGAGCGAAGCCCCATGAAGAACAGAAGCACGATAATTACAATCGCGACCGCTTGGCCTAAGCTCACAACAAAACCACTTACGGATTTATCGACTTCTTTTGGCTGGTTATAAACTTCTGCAATATCGATCCCAACGGGCTGCTGGAATTTGAGTTCCGCTAAACGGCGGTCAAACGTTTCTCCAACCGCCACTACGTTCACACCTTGAGCAAAAGACACCCCTAGGTTTAACGCCAGTTTGCCGTTGTAGCCAATAATATTACTTGGTACTTCAACATAACCACGCTTAACGTCAGCAACATCTTTCAAGTAGATCAACCCTTGAGCACCGCCCTCAGTTAGGATTAAATCACCTAACTGAGACACATCTTTAAACTCGCCGGTCGGGTGAATTCGAATGTATTCGTCACCGATTCGAATGGCACCAGCATCCGACACAACGTTTTGTGTCGATAGTAAATTAAACACCGTATTTGGAGACAAACCCAAGGAACTGATTCGCTTCATCGAAATCTCAATGAACACTTGCTCTTGCTGCTCACCAGATACCGAAACTTTACTCACACCTTCAACCAGTTCGAGTTCTCGCCTCAAGTAATCGATATAGTCTAAAAGTTCTTTATAACTATAACCTTCACCGGTTACCGCAAGCAAAATACCGTATACATCACCGAAGTCATCGACCACTTTAGGCGTATTCACCCCAGGCGGAAGTTGCCCCTGTAGATCGTTCACTTTTCGGCGCAATTCATCCCATATTTGCGGAAGATCATCTGGACCATAATTATTCTTCATGGTCACAGTAATTTGCGATAAACCACGGCTTGAAATGGAATTCACTTCATCAACATAAGTGAGCTGCTGAATCGCTTTTTCTAGCGGGTATGTCACTTCTTCTTCAACTTGCTGAGGCGTTGCCCCAGGGTAAGAAGTGACTACCATTGCGTCTTTGATTGTAAATGCAGGATCTTCTAAACGCCCTAATCCGAAGAATGCCGACACACCACCAATTAAGAAGATCAGTGACAGCATCCAGCTAATCACTTTGTTACGAATGAAATACGCGGCTACGCCAGTGATTTCGTCGTCTGTTTGCGGCTTATTATTCAAATCACTCATTGCTCATCTCCTGAGACAATACTTCCACTTTCATTCCGTCTCTCAACCTTGCAATACCGGCCACCACTACGGTTTCACCTTGCTCTAAGCCATCCAATACTTGCAAAGTATTCACGCTTGCTTTGCCTAATGTAACGCGCTGTTTAGTCACACTGTCGTCGTCATTTAAAATCCATACGAATGACTCCGACTTACTTAACCTGTCACCGTCGGCATTAAACACCGCTTCCACAGGAATACGGACCCCAGCATTTAAGTCCAAACCAATGTCTTCACCTTTACTGGTCACCTCGACAGCCATACCATCTAAGACAATTTCCTCTTCAGGCATTGGCATAGAAAGAGTGACTGTGAAGGTGCCCGTCGAAGGATCTGGTTCAGTCGTAAACTCTTTGATTCTTGCCGGGTATTCATTACCACTTGGGACACGTACGACCGCTTCTACTTTCGAAAGGTCCGCTTCTGTCGGTTGGTTTACATATAAGCGATCTGGTAATTGAATCAACACCTCGACGTCTTCGACACTATGAATATTCACGACTTGTTGACCCACTTGAATATTTTCAAACTGGTCCACACTTACGCGGGAAATAATGCCATCAACAGGCGCTTTTAATTTAGTGAAGGATAAACGTAATTTCGCCAGTTCAAGTTCGGCATAAGCAATTTGCCTTTGCGCCGCTATCTCATCGAACTGAGACTTAGCCAAAAGCCCTTTTTTTACCAGTGGGCTCGAGCGTTTATATTGGCTATCAACAACACTATATCTCGCTTGCGCATTGTTAACTTCTAATTGGTAATCCGTAGGGTCGAGTTCTGCTATCACATCACCTTTTTTGACATGAGAGCCTTCTTTCACCGAAATAGAATTAATTTCTCCCGCGACACGGAAACTCAAGTGAGACTTCTCAGCTGCGTTGGCAACCGCAGGGAAATACAATCGGTCTTGAACGATTTGCTCTCCCAATAACATCACTTTAACGCGTGGAAGCTGATCAGGTGCGTCTTGCACACCTTCACTACAACCGCCAAGGAGCATTAACGATGACAATGCAGCAATAGATTTAAAATGCTTCATATTATAACCCTCGCTCCTTAACCCACTCTCGAACCTTGATGCCGGAGTCAATGCCGCTCACCCCTGAAGTCACGATTTGGTCACCATCTTGAAGGCCCGATAGCACTTGTTGCTTGTCGTTTAATTTTACTTGGACTTTCTCAACCACATTGTTTTGGTCAATTCGCCACACGTACGTTCTGTTGTTTAAATCAAACAGTGCAGACGTTGGGATACTAGTAGCATCACTCTTAGCGGCAACGACGCGAACGTTACCGGCCATTCCCGGCAAAATACCGACATCGGTAGGACGATCCATCACCATGGTGACTTTATACGAACCTGTTTTTGGGTCCGCTTCGGTATCAATTTCTTGGAAGGTCAGTGGGAAGCTACGGCTTGGGAAAGAATCAAAAGTCATTGTTGCTTCACTCTCAATTCCAGAAGAAAAGCGATTCAACAATTGATCAGGTAATAGGAAAACCACTTTAAGAACTTGGTTCGTTTGAATATTCATTACACCTTCTTTCGCTGCAATGTATTCATGATTCTCTGCGGGGATGATCGAAACCGTGCCGTCATAAGGAGCGACTAGCGTGGTATAGCGTAGGTTGGCTTCAGCCTGCTCAAGTACCGCTAATGCTGAATTGTGATTGGCTTTTGCTTGATCGAAGTCCTGCTCAGAAACAACGCGATCTTTACGTAGCTTCTTATAACGCTGATATTGCACGTCTGCTAGTTTGAAGTTCGCACGAGCTTGCTTCAACAATAGCGTGTATTCATCTGGGTTGAGATGAGCGAGCGACTGCCCTTTTTGAACAAGTTGACCAGCGTTAACATCAATACTTTGAAGGAGCCCTGGGACACGGAAAGCTAGTACCGCTTTGTCACCGGCTTCTGTTGTGGCAGGAAATTGTCGTTCAAAAGTGTTGTTGCCTACAGAAACAGTAAAAAGCTTTGCGGGTCTGGATTCAGGTTCAGGGACTGGAGGGAGGTCTTTTCCGCAACCGGACAAGCCTGCTAAGGTTGCTAATAATACAACAGCAGCTTTATGCATTTGAGATCATCCATATCAATAATTTAACTTATAACATAGATTAATAAGGTTGCTGATTCCAGAAATATATTGTATTTGCGTCGAGAAAATTGCATACAAAATAATAACTTGGATAAGTATTTACCCAAGCTATTATTCACATACAAGATATAGATTAAATGTTCTTAAATTCTCTATTTACTTTGAAGCTATCGGAAGTCACATACGCCTCCATCGACCTTACGCCTTTTTCCAGCTTATCGAAGTCTTTTTCCAGCGTATCGAGCAATGATTCCGCTGATTGCCCTTGCTCCCAAGGCTTGCTTTTCAGCTTATGTTCCTGCCTCGCTTTTAAAGATTCAACATACTGAGTCGGCTGTTTTTCCAGCATAAATGTCATTGCGACATACGCTAGGATGACCAGAAAACTACCGCCCAATAAGGCAGCTGAAATCACCATGATTCGAACTAACCATACTTCCAAGCCGAAAAAATTCGCTACACCTGCACATACTCCAGACAACTTGCCATTCAGCGGATCTCGGTACAGTTCTTTACTCATAATTTCGTCTCCAATTTGGTGACTCCGCATCCAGTATTTTCTCTAGCGTAACAACACGAGCCTGCATTGACTCCGCTCGCTCTGAAAGCTGCTTTAGTCGCTCCATATCAGCATCAGATAATCCGTTAGCAGACTTACGCTTGCTGCGGTAATGAAGGAATAGCCATAGTGGAGCAACAAATATTAAAAAGACTATTAACGGTCCTGCGATAAGAAATGTTGACATATATGACTCCTAAATTATTTATCTCGGTTTTCTACTTGCTGCTTAAGTTTCGCTAATTCTTGTTCAATCTCATCTTGCGCTTGTAGTTCAGCGAACTCTTGGTCTAATGACTTAGCATTACCTGTTTTCGCATAGACATCGGCTTCTGCTTCTAGTTCATCGATTTTACGAGAATACTGTTCAAATTTCGCCATTGCCTCATGAGTGCGGCTCGAATGTAAGTGCTTCTGAACGTCTCGGCGATTTGTCGCGGTTTGATTTCTAATTGCTAATGATTGCTGCTTAGCTCGGGTTTCTGCAATCTTGGTTTCCAACTTACCAATTTCTCCAGTCAATTTAGTGATGGTTTCATCGACTAGCGTTAACTCTGTATGTAAGCCCTTAATGATGTCTTCTAACTTCTGCTTTTCAATCAGTGCTGAGCGCGCTAAGTCTTCTCGACCTTTCGTTAATGCTAACGTGGCTTTTTGCTGCCAATCGTCGATCTGAGAGCCCATCGCCTCTACTTTACGCGAAAGCTCTTTTTTATCTGCGATCGCTTTAGCTGAATTAGTACGTACTTCAACAAGCGTATCTTCCATTTCCTGAATAATAAGGCGGATCATTTTTTCAGGATCTTCAGCTTTATCCAGTAAAGCGCTAATGTTTGAATTTACAATATCTGCGAAACGAGAAAAAATACCCATAATGATTCTCCTTAATTAACAATACTTATTTGCTTTCCCTATAGGTATATCAAGTCTCGTGCCAAGTTTATTAACTATAAATTTCAAGAACTTAAATAATTAGACCAATTTTCACACAGCATGGTATGATTAATTTAACCAACATTTGGTAAATTTCACCAGCTCAAGGAAACCTTCGAATGCAACAGAATCTGATTGGCGAATCTCCATCATTTCTCACCGTACTAGACAAAGTTTCTCGGCTCGCGCCAATTGAACGGCCAGTGTTGATTATTGGTGAGCGAGGAACCGGTAAAGAGCTAATTGCACAGCGCCTTCACTATCTATCCAAACGTTGGGATCAGCCATTAGTATCATTGAATTGCTCGACTCTAAGTGAAGGGCTAATTGATTCTGAATTATTTGGCCATGAGTCTGGCTCATTTACAGGTTCGAAAGGGCGTCATCAAGGTCGATTTGAACGAGCTGAAGGTGGAACACTATTTTTAGATGAGTTGGCTACAGCTCCACTTTCTGTTCAAGAAAAATTATTGAGAGTGATTGAATACGGCCAGTACGAACGCGTTGGTGGGCAAAAAGTCCTTAATGCCAATGTACGATTGGTATGTGCAACCAACGCTAACCTGCCTGAAATGGCTGAAAAAGGTGAATTTAGAGCCGACTTACTCGATCGCCTCGCGTTTGATGTTATCGCGCTACCTCCCCTGAGAGAACGCAAAGAAGACATTCTTTTACTGGCTGAGTACTACGCGATCAAAATGTGTCGTGAATTACACTTTGATTTATTTGTTGGCTTCACACCGAATGCCGAACAAGAGCTACTCAATTATCGTTGGCCAGGGAATGTACGTGAGTTAAAAAATGTCATTGAAAGAGCCATCTACCAACACGGCAAAGCCGATTACCCAATCGATGAATTAGTCTTTGACCCATTTAATCAACCTTGGCAATCAACAGACAATGACAAGGCCCCATCTACCGACCATACTGAAAACAAAGCATTTGATTTGCCTCTAGATTATAAAGCTTGGCAAGAAGAACAAGATGTTCAGTTACTCACTCAAGCCTTAGAAGCCAGCAAGTACAATCAAAAACAGGCCGCCGAACTATTAGGGCTTAGCTATCACCAATTACGAGGAATGGTCCGCAAATACTCGATTGTCGGGCAAAATGTTGATAAATAGCTCCCTATAATTGATAAGTGATTGGAGCACAATAAATAAAATGGTAAATTACACGGATCTTGAGGCGCTTGTAATGCCTCGTTTCTCAACATATTTCTTTCTATGAAAGCACTACTCAGACTCACGTTCGGAATACTCACGTTCGGCCTCCTTGTTGGCTGTGGTGAAGAAGTAGATCACGAACAGATCCGCAAAAGCGGCTTCGTATATTGTGGGCAAGGTTACCCTTATACCTTTAACCCTCAATTGGTCGACAGCGGTATCACTTCAGAGTCTCTTAGCCCTCAAATATTTGACACCTTACTCCAGCTCGATGCGGGTACGTACCTGCCCGTAGCGAACCTTGCTACGAGTTGGAAAACCAACAAGTCAGGGACTCAATACACTTTCAAACTTCGTAAAGATGTTTCGTTCCAAACCACAGATTGGTTTACCCCAACACGAACGCTTAATGCTCACGATGTTGTATTTAGTTTCAGACGCATTATTGATAGCACACACCCATTTCATTATGTCGGTGGCGGACTTTACCCTTGGTTTGCAGGCATCGATTTCCAGAATTTGTTGGTAGATGTTCAAGCGGTCGATAACTTAACGGTCAAATTTACGTTAAGCAGACCAGACAACTCGTTTTTGAATAACATTGCCACCAGCCACGCTGTCATTCACTCCAAAGAATATGGCGACCAGCTGATCCTAAAGGACGATAAAGGCGCGTTAGATTCCCAGCCGGTAGGTACAGGCCCCTTTTACCTCAGTGAGTTTCAACTTAATGATTTAGTCCGTCTTCGTCGCCACGATAATTACTGGCGTGGCCCTGCCAAGATGGAACAAGTGGTATTCGATACCTCTCAACGTGGTACTGGTACTTTAGCGAAGCTACTTCGTAACGAATGCGACGTTCTTAATTCGCCGATTTCGAGTCAAATCCCAATCATTCAGCAGCGTGACGAGTTAAAACTCAGCGCGACACCAGCCGTCAATGTCTCTTTCATTGCTCTGAATACCGCTCACCCTGCGCTCAGTGATTCTAGGGTTAGAAAGGCGTTAAATTTGGCCATCAACCGCCAAAATATTTTGGACTCTGTGTACTACGGTACCGGAACAGAAGCGTACACTTTGCTCCCCCCTACTTCTTGGGCATACCAAAAAGACAGTATCCAAGTACGCTACGACCGAAATTATGCGTTGGCGCTACTGCGCGAGGCTGGTATTGAACCGGGCCTTGAGTTATCGATGTGGGTTCCACTTGAACCACGCGCTTACAATCCAAGCCCGCGTAAAACAGCTGAGCTAATTCAAGCAAACCTTGCTGACATCGGTATATCACTGAAGCTCTTCACCGATGATCGTTTCGACCGAACTCAGCTAAACTCGATTTCATCGACAGATTTATTATTGACAGGTTGGATCGGTAACACGGGCGATCCAGACAACTTCTTACGCCCTTTGTTATCTTGCAGTTCAGACAGGGCAGGGCTTAATGTATCCATGTGGTGTAACTCTGACTTCGACTTTTTGTTGGATTTAGCACTGGAAATCAATCAGCAAAGACACCGAATGAATCTGTACCACCAAGCTCAAAATATCTTGAATGAAGAATTCCCAGTGATTCCATTGGCACACGGCGTTCAATTCAGAGTGCACGATAAATCGTTAACTGGCTTTAGACTCAGCCCATTTAACTCTCAGCCTTTTGATCTTGTTGAAAGGAGTGGGAACTGATGCTTTGGTACACCTTACGACGCATTAACTTATTCGTGATCACGCTTGCCATCCTCACCATGGTGGGCTTCTCTTTACTGCGTTTAGATCAAACTTCACCGTGGTCAATGTTGGAGTTTTGGCCTGGCTGGCTAAATTACGTGAGTGAACTGTCCACGCTTAACTTTGGCCTAAGTAAAAACGGCACTCCAGTTATGGAAGAGTTAGCGGTTGTATTCCCCGCTACCCTCGAACTGTGTTTTTTCGCTTTCATTATTTCACTATTCATCGGTATTCCAACAGGAACCTTAGCGGGAATGAGACAAGGTAAGTTCGTTGATACCATTATCTCATTTACCTCAATGACAGGTTACTCTGCGCCGATATTTTGGGTAGCGCTATTAATGATCATGATATTTTCGTTGCACTTCGAAGTCGTTCCAGTTGGCGGGCGCTACGATCTGCTTTACGAAATTGATCATGTCACAGGCTTTGCGATCATTGACGCATTCTTATCAGACAACACCTATCGAGCGCATGCACTACAAAGTGTATTGGAACACATGATACTGCCAAGCTTGGTGCTAGCTCTTGCCCCTACCACGCAAGTTATTCGATTAATGAGAGCGTCGGTAGCTGAGGTAATGACTCAAAACTACATCCGAGCGGCTCGGATCAAAGGTCTCTCAACTCACGAGATCGTGACTCAGCACGTACTAAGAAACGCTATTCCACCAATCATTCCTAAAGTCGGGGTTCAGCTTTCGAGTATGCTCACTCTGGCAATCATTACCGAGTCGATTTTTAACTGGCCGGGGATTGGCCGCTGGCTATTGGATGCGCTGTCTAACCAAGATTATGTATCCATTCAAGCGGGGGTAATGGTAGTTGCGACTCTGGTTTTAACCGCAAATATTTTGTCAGATCTATTCGGAGCGATGGTAAATCCGTTAGTAAGGAAAGAGTGGTATGCTAACAAATAACGTTTACCAAGAAGAACAGATCCCGACTCAATTCGAGCGATTCTGGCGAAGCTTCAAAGCCAACAACTTTGCAATGTTTGGGCTATGGTGCTTAGGCTTTATTATCATCGTCACTCTGTTTTCTCCTTGGCTCGCACCTCATGATGCGCAAGAGCAAACCGGACAACTGCTAATACCGCCATCGTGGAATCCAGCAGGTACAGTTGAGTACTTCCTTGGCACCGATGACTTAGGTCGCGATATTCTTTCCAGGCTGATTATTGGATCACAATTAACGTTTGGGGCCGCTGTGATTATTACCGCGATCGCAGCAGTCATTGGCTGTTTGATCGGTGTTCTAGCGGGAATGACCAAAGGGCTAGTGTCGAGTACTTTGAACCACTTACTTGATACCGTAATGTCGATCCCTTCTCTTCTACTTGCGATTATCTTCGTCGCTTTCCTTGGGTTTGGCGAATTCAATATCTTGCTGGCCATTTGCTTAGCGCTTATCCCACGTTTTGTACGCTCAGTGTATATCGCGGTACACACTGAAGTAGAGAAAGACTACATATTGGCTTCACGCCTCGATGGTGCGAACAACTTCTATCTTTTATGGAACTCTATTTTACCTAACATTCTTACCGTGATTGCCATCGAAGTTACGTTGGCACTGTCCGTCGCGATCTTGGATATCACAGCTCTTGGCTTCCTTGGCCTCGGGGCACAAGCACCAAGTACTGAATGGGGCGCAATCTTAGGTGATTCGGTAGAACTTATTTATCTAGCGCCATGGACAGTAACGCTTCCTGGGCTCGCCATTCTTTTTACCGTTATTGTTATTAACTTGGTTGGTGAAGGCGTTCGCCAAGCCCTTAATGCGGGGATTGAATAATGCCATTACTCGATATTCGACACCTAACCATTGAGATCCAAACACCACAAGGTTTGGTGAAAGCCGTAGATCGCATGAGCATTACCCTTAACGAGGGTGAAATCCGTGGTTTGGTGGGCGAGTCTGGTTCCGGTAAAAGTTTGGTTGCCAAAGCCATCGTCGGGGTATGTAAAGAAAACTGGCGGGTTACAGCAGACCGAATGCGACTTGGTAATGTCGATCTCCTTCAGCTAACACCACGAGAGCGACGACGTGTAATTGCTCGCGATGTTGCAATGATTTTCCAAGAGCCTTCGACCTGTTTAGATCCTTCGGAAGAAGTGGGACGTCAGCTGATAGAATCCATTCCTTCAGATTCGTTTGACGGAAAATGGTGGGAACGCTTTAAGTGGCGTAAAAAGCAAGCCATAGCCCTACTCCATAAAGTCGGCATTAAAGATCACACTCGTTTAATGGAAAGCTATCCCTACGAACTGACTGACGGTGAATGCCAAAAAGTCATGATCGCGATGGCGATAGCGACCAAACCCAAAGTCTTGATTGCGGATGAACCGACCAACGATTTAGACCCGATCACTCAATCGCAGATACTGCGTTTATTGAGCCGGATGAATCAGGTGAATAACACTACAATTGTACTAATAGGTCATGATTTAACGACCATTACTCAATGGGCAACTCGAATTACTGTGATGTACTGCGGCCAATCGGTGGAATCGGCGGATACGAGTAAACTACTCGCAGCTCCTAAGCACCCGTATACTGTAGCGCTACTGAAAGCGATGCCTGACTTTAGTGATTGGATCCCACACAAAGAAAAGCTCCAATCTTTGCCTGGGTCTATTCCACCGCTTCAGCACTTGCCGATTGGATGTCGCTTAGGTCCTAGATGCCCATATGCTCAGCGCCAATGTGTTGAAATTCCATATGCAAGAACGGTTAAGAATCATAAGTTTAGCTGTCACTTTCCGTTGAACATGGAGAAGAAAAAGAAATCATGAGTGCGTTATTAGAAGTCAGTGGACTTTCAAAAGAGTTCACCACTCGTTCTGGTCTTTTCCGTAAGAAGGTGCACCAAGCGGTTAAACCAGTGAACTTCACCTTAGAAGCGGGACAAACCATAGGCTTTATCGGCCAAAACGGTTCCGGTAAGTCGACGCTCGCCAGAATGCTAGCGGGCATGGTCGAGCCAACGTCTGGGGAGATCCGCGTAAACGGCGAAAAATTGGAACATAAAGATTATTCGACGCGCTGCAAGTTGATCCGAATGATCTTCCAAGACCCAAATACCTCGCTCAATCCACGAATTCAGATTGGTCGCATACTTGAAGGCCCACTTAAGCGTAATACCAGCATGCCACCGGAAGCGCGCATGAAACGTGTGAAAGAGACACTGCTACGTGTGGGCCTGCTACCTGAACACGCCTACTTCTACCCACAGATGTTGGCAACCGGACAAAAGCAAAGGGTATGTTTAGCACGTGCACTTATTTTGCAGCCATCCATCATTGTGGCTGACGAAGCACTCAACGGTTTAGATATGGCAATGCGCTCTCAAATCATTAATCTATTCTTAGAACTTCAAGAAGAGATGGGAGTGTCTTTCGTTTACGTATCTCAGCACATTGGGATTGTGAAACACATCACCGACAAGGTCATGGTGATGCACGAAGGCAATGTCGTGGAGTCCGGTGATACCCAAGAAATCCTCACGAATCCGTCACATCAAATAACCCAGAGACTGGTTGAAAGCCACTTTTTCAAAGCGCCCTGTCACTAACCTCTATGAATATTGCAAGGAAGCCAATATTCACATACCCACTAAACGCAAAGCTGCTACTTTCGCTCAGTTGTGCTTTGTTTGGTGTAGCGCCAATAGCTTATGCTACCGGCCTCACTTGGCTGGATAAAGCATTTGTAGAAAACGCCTTCTATCAAGTTGCACTCAGAAACGAATACGCAGCAGGTGCGAAACCACTCGCGAAGTGGAGCAAACCACTCAAGGTATGGGTAGAACATAAGGTCGGAGACAAAGAGCTCCACCAGCAACTGACTGAGTTGCACCTCCAGCATTTACAAGACATCACTGGCTTATCCATATCTTTAGTTCAGCAAGAATCTAACGCTAATGTGAAGTGGATATTCACTCAAGAATCGACTTGGGTCGAAGACGTACCAAAGGCAACGGGAGTCAGCTCAACGGACCATCTTAAAGGTGCCATTTGTACTGCAGGGTTTAGTATGAATGCTAAGCGAGAAATCGTTCGAGCGGGCATTGTTATCCCCGTTGACCAAGCTCGCGACAAAGGTAAATTACTCGCGTGTATTGTAGAAGAAATAACTCAAGTACTTGGATTACCGAATGACTCGGAAGATGCTTACCCATCCATCTTTAACGATCAAACACCGAACGATTTGCTGTCACCACTCGATGTGGTCTTGTTGAAGTTGCTCTATGAACCAGAGCTGCAGGCAGGAATGGTTGAGGAAGAGCTCAAACCAATTGTAAAAAAGATACTAAGGCGCTACGAAAAAACAGGTGTATTGAAAGGGGCGGCAAAAGTATCCACACAAGCTCCGCTATACCAACTTGTGGGATACTAATAATGTCTCAGTCAGAAATTAACTGACAGAGAAAATACTTAACGGCGAGAAGCTTGCTTCTTCAATTCAAAATCGAATTCATCAGGGAAAAGAATCACCCCTTCTTCTTGCTCGTTAGGGAATACAACCACAGCTAACTCATCGTCTTCCAAGCCAACAGTCCAACGACTGTGCCATTTATTCAATGAAATTGCTTCAGCTTTACACTCTTCCCAATCGCCTGTTGCCCATGATTCAGCAAATTCTTGGTTTGGCCATACAGGAACGCAATCTTCTTCTTCTGTATTCAACATCACGCAACCATGCTCATCCGTTAAGATCCATACTTCACGGTTCGCAACGATTTCTTTAATACAGTATTTGAAACGCTGCTCACCATCATATTTGTTGATCGCTGCGATTTGAGTATCATCAAGTTGTTTTGTCATGCTAGGTTTTCCTAGTTATTCGTACCAACAGGCTTAGATGTCTTAAATATAAACTTATTAGTAGTAAAAATAAAAACGCCCGCTGAAAATCAGCAGGCGTTTAAAGTTGCATAGCTAACGCTTACACTAGCTCAGCTTGTAGCCAAGGCCAGCCTTGCTTCTTACGGCTTAGCGTGTTTTCCATCATTAGTAAGCCGTCTTTTTCGTGCTTAACTAATTTTTCAGCCCACTCACCTTTGTAAAGAAGACGAGTTTGAGCCGTTGTGATGTCTGTCAGCATCACTGCAGCGAATGCTAGACCGTCTTTCTCACAACGAGCTTCAAGGTCAGCTTCTAGTGCTTCGATCATACCGTCAACTTGCTCTAGAGTCGCAAGCTCAACTTGACCAACTACAACGTCACGGCCGTTGAATGGGTAGCCTTTAAGATCTTTCTCTACTAGCTCAGCAGCAGAAAGGCCTTCAATGTTTGTCTTAGCAATCAATAGATCTTTAATGAACGCGTCTACGTCTTGTACGTCAGCGATTTCAGCCAGTTCTGCAACTGCGTCTTTATCTTTTTGAGTACATGTAGGAGATGCGAAGCCTACTGTGTCAGAAAGGATAGCTGACATCATTAGCTTAGCAATTTGTTGCGAGATTGAGTGACCTTCAATCTTGAACATGTTGAATAGAACAGTGTTAGTACAGCCTACAGGCCAGATCCAAGCTTCCATTGGGTTAACTGTCATCACATCACCTAGACGGTGGTGGTCAACGATACCTAGAATTTCAGCTTCTGCTACATCATCCGGTGCCTGTGCTAGATCAGAGTAGTCTACTAGCCAAATTTTTTCGCCAGCTACAGAAGTGCGCAGTTCTGGAGTTTCAGCATCAGCAACTTCTAAAATGTGCTGAGTTTCGCGGTTGATTTCGCCTTGGCGAATTGGCATTGCTTCAAGACCACGAGATTTTAGTAGCTCAGTTGCTACTAGTGCACTACAAATACTATCGCTATCTGGGTTCTTATGACCGACAACTAGAATCATCTTTCTTCCTATTCAAGTCTAATTAGAGATCTACTATCTTGTAGATAAAATTGCTCACAAAGGTCGTTACTTTACCTGAATTTTAAAATTTGTCATTCTCTACAAGTAACAGATTTTTACTTTGTAATTATCACTAACCTGTCACTTATAAAAATTCCTAATATTGAGATCAGAAATTCAAACTCTTGACTAGACTTAACACATTGTCTGGAGGGCGATTTATGAAGAATCTGTTTGGGTTTTGGCTTTTGTTGTTCTTTCCTTTTCACGCACTATCTAACAACACACTCATACAAGCGACTCAAGCAACTTGGCCACCGTATGTCTTTGCTAATGAAAATTCAGGACTCGCTGTTGAAATCGTGAAAGCCGCGTATCGAACACAGGGCTACCAACTTGAATTTGAAACCAAACCATGGTTAAGAGCTCTCAAAGAAGTGAAAAACCAGCAGAAAGACGCAATGGTCTCCATTTGGTGGTCTGATAGCCGTACCGACTCACTCCACTTCAGTGTTCCGTACTTGACGGTTCACCTAAAGTTTATCGTTCTTAAGGAGAATAGATTCGACTATCAAAACTACGAATCTTTAAAAGGTATGACAGTCGGGGTTATCGAAGATTATGGATATGGTGAAGCATTTAATTCTTCTGCCTATTTCACAAGAGAGGTCGGAAGCGATCTTGCTACCAACATTCGAAAACTCAAAGCCAAACGCGTCGACGCTATTATCGCGGACGAAAGAGCCACGATGCACACTATAAGGAAACTCGGAATCGACCCCGACCTGTTTTATTTCGTCGATCGAAGTTTGATGATCAAACCCGTTTACCTCGCGGTTTCTAAAAACCACCCCAATAAGCAAAAACTACTCGTGAAATTCATGATCGGCCTGCACCAAATAAAGCAATCAGGTGAGTACGATCGCTTAATTGAACAATATAAATAATTTATTCAAACTTTTAGTTGCGAATAATTATCATTTACATATACTGATAATAATTCTCATTACGAAAGGCTTTTCTGGAATGGTTCCTGTAAAACTCATGCACTTTGCGGCCAAGCTTCCTCAAATATCTAGTTTTCACCTTGCTTATAAGCGCTTGTTGCTGCCCATTACCCTAATCGCTTTGATCGCGAATGAAACCACTCGCGATATCACCGTATCGACCTTATCAGACTCTTTTTGGGCTGTATCTTGCTATGTTGCATTCACTTTAGCCGTCTACCACCACCTTTCCACTTTGATGAGTAGCAAAAACAAGCTCATCACGCTATATCACTCTTCTCGCTCTCATCAAGTCGTCTTCGCATCTATGCTTGGTGCACTACCTGGATGTGGCGGGGCTATTGTGGTGACTACACAATTCATTAATGGCCGAGTTGGATTTGGCTCGGTGGTTGCGGTATTAACCTCCACCATGGGCGATGCTGCTTTCTTACTACTCGCAAGTTCACCAAAAGTTGGCTTCGGCATTATTCTAATGGGAATTGTCGTTGGCTCTATTAGCGGATTAATCGTAAACCTTTTTCATGCAGATAATTTTCTTCGACCGAAGACGAACAACGATCAAATTGAATCTAAAGATGTGGCCCACAGCAAACTTGAAGATAAAGCCATCAACCTTCAAGGTTTATTCTGGAAGTGGTTATTGCTCCCAGCCACCATCATTGCGCTATTAGACTCATTCCAAGTCGATGTGAACCAACTTTTTCAGCTACAAGAATCCACAATGGAATGGACGGGAGCGATTCTTGCGGTCAGTAGCATGCTGCTTTGGTCTTTAACAAAAGATATTAAAGACTACCAATCGACCGTTGCCGAAGATAAGAAATCACTGTCCTCCCACCCACTGCAAAAAACCGCTCAAGACACTAACTTTGTCAGCGCGTGGGTAATTATGGCGTTTATGCTTTTTGAGTTATCCATTTTCTTTACTCACTTAGACCTTGTCGCACTCGTATCTGGTTGGGGTATTTGGATGCCATTAGTCGGTTTGGCAGTGGGATTACTACCTGGCTGTGGACCTCAAATTCTTGTTACCAGCCTTTACCTGTCAGGTGTAATGCCGTTATCCGCTCAAATATCAAACTCAATATCCAATGACGGTGATGCCCTATTTCCTGCAATCGCAATGGCACCTAAAGCGGCTGCCGTAGCCACGATTTACTCCGCTTTACCCGCGCTCATTGTTGGGTACAGCTACTTCTTCTTATTTGAAATATAGTGGTCGACAAGTCTTAATACATCGACTCTCATTCAAACCAATGGTGCGCATGAGAGTCGATGAATTCGTTTTCTCACCATAATGCCGCCAGCACTTACAGCTTATTTTGCGCGACATAGAGTTAATGAATGAAGGTGACAATCCTTCCCACGTCTGTAGTTACATGCTGCTAATAACGACTCTTGAAGATGTTCCCGCGCACACCGTCAACTCTAGCCATGCACTAGGCTCGGAATTAAGTTTCTCTCCCGACCAGAAATCGTACCAATCAGTTGGCTTTTCGGCGGTCAACGTAAATTCTTTTTCATCCTTTCCATAGTTAAACAAACTATGAAGTTGCCTGTGTTCATCCAGCTGTAAAAATGCGTGATTTAAGCTTAAAGAGCTAAAAATCGCACTTTGCTGATTGATGCGCTGCCTTTCAATCAACTTAGATAAAGATTGCTTAGCAAACCCTAACAACTCAGGCAGAGGATCCCCGCTAAGCAGTAGGCCACCGCAAGTCAGCATTACATTGCGATGAAACTCGTAACTAGCACGGTCCGTTGATTGGTTCGCTAAAGACGTCAGCGTCACACAATCAGGATCTATCTGCCAAATTTTTTTGTGCTGCCAGCTACGGTAAAAAGTTTCTCGAGCAATTTGCTGAAAACGTTCTGGTCGACGCTCGACATCGTCAGAAACTCGCATTGCATCTACCGTACCTAAAGAAGGCCACATCGGCGCGTTACACCCAAGCAACCAAGCGTCTCCTGCTCCTTTCGCTATTGCCTGCATCCCTAAACGATACGCTTCAATTCCGGTAATACCTTTCTGGAAACGGCTTCCTTTGAGTGTTCCCCAGTAATTAGCGTCCAACTTAAACAATTCAACGCCCCACTCTTCGCGCATAACCGACACAACGTGCATCAGGTGCTCTTGAACTTCTGGGTGTGAAGTATCTAATACATACCATGGTGTACAACGCCATCCACCATAGGTCGCGTCTTCTGCCTTGAGTAAATCACCATCAGTGTTGCGAACAAACCAGTCTGGATGTTGTTTAAAAATTTCAGATTCCGGTTGAGCAATAAACGGGGCTAACCATATCGCAGGCTTTTTTCCTCGCTCGCGTATGCCCGCAATTAACTCCTTAACACCGCTCGGAAATTTATCAGATGGTGTTAACCAATCCCCCATAAATGCCTGATAACCATCATCAAGTAGCACCCACTCAAGTACGTCTAACTCTCCATCCATACATCGAATATTTGCATCAACATCCCCCTCGGTCACATCGGCATAATAAGCATACCAAGAACACCAACCAATGGGTGCTGGCTTAAAAGTACCAATACGTGGAGGATGTTGTAGATTGAGATAGCGGCAATATTCACTGTACACGTCATCTAACGACGAGCTTTGCAAAACACAGATGCTTTCCAAGCGATTGGTTTCCCAGAACTGCGGGCTGATACCCTCACCATCCAGACAAACTGAAATAGTCGCGCTATGGCCAATGCGATTTAACTCAAAGTATCCTGAAAAGCGATGACATGAAGTAAAGCCAAACAGCGTGAAGCCTGTGGATTGTTCAACAACGAGATAGTTATAAAACCGCTTCGCCGCCTCCGCTTCATAAATCCGATAGCTCAAATTATTGTCAGGACAGCGTCCAACATCTACTGGGCTTTCTGCTGTACCAGCCGTTTGCGCCAGCATTTGAAACCCATCACCCAAGATATTGGCTTGCGGCTCAATTGGGCCAATAATGTCAGCTAGCTGGAAGTGATCATTAATGGGATCAGAGTGCATACTCTGCAATGAAAAGTGAAGCTGGCTGCCATCATGTTTAACAACCAAATCATGGGGAATAATTTCAACCCGGTAGTCGTAACTTAAATTAATACTTTGAGACATCAATGCCTTCCAATCTAGCGAGCTAAGAATGCATAGATTAGAGCACGGCATATTTATAGTGACTAATAACTCACTTACAAATCGTGACCGTTTTCACCTTGTGCGCAACCAAGTACTAACAAGCAATTAAAAACACAAAAACGAAAAAGCCCTCCAACTCCGGAGGGCAAAGGCAGTTTATTATTTGAAAAGCATCCAGCTTTCAATAGCTCCAAGGCGAAGCCAAAATTTAGCCCGAAATGTAGCTTAGAATTAGAATGCGTAAGCCAGTTTAACGAATGACTCGATGTCACCCTTTTCAATACCTTGGCTTACTAGGCCTTTATCAGAAACGTGGTAAGCAACGTCCACAAGACCAGTTAGGTTTTCAGAGAAAGCGTAAGAACCACCTACGTTTACTGCTTCACGTGTTTCTTCGATAACTACGTAACCAGCAGCAAGGTAAAGTGCATCCATTGAGTAACCAACAGAAGTGTTTACTAGCTTAGTTTTTTCTCCAGCAGCGTTTTCTTCTTCACCGAATGTTGCGCCAACACCGAAATCGCCCGCTTTAACCGTACCATTAACGATAAGTAGCTTGTCAGTTTGCTCATCTAAAGCAACATTACCTTCAGCTTCACCGTTGTCTTCATAACCTAGGTTTACAGTAAATACATCACTACCATAACCTACGTAACCGTTAATACCATCTTGTGCGATTGCAGGTTCTGCTGAATTCTCATCGTGGTAGTTGCGGTCACCAAAGTAAGAAATACCGTAGATGAAGCCTTCTTTTTCACCTTCAAATTTCACAACTTGACGAGCGTCAGAAGCATCAGAAGGAGACCATAAAAATTCAATTGTTTGGTCAGCAGCACCGTCAATCGCATCTAGTGCAGTGTCATTTGCATAACCAACAGAAGCTACACCTAGGTCAGTTTTGTAACCAACCCAAGTATCTGTGATTGTGAAAGTGGACTGAGACGTACCGTAGTCGTTCTCAATATCGAATTCACCACCAAATTTACCAACAATGTTGCCATTTTCGTAATCAGCAAAGATATCGAAACCTGTTGCGCCGCCGTTGTATACGTCACGTCCAGCAACGGTTTCAGAAGAATCTGAATAACCACCTACTGCAAACTCACCAGAAACTGTGAATTGATCGCCAGATAGAGCTTCTACTGCGAAAGCTGAACCTGTTACAAGAGAAAGTGCTAATGCTACTGCTGTCTTTTTCATTTTAATACTGTCCTATGTGTATTTAATTATGAGCAGAGTTTCCTCATACCGCTCTGACAGCAAACTTAGATACATCGGCTAATACGAACAAATCAAACACTTTCAATAAGGTTGAGATTTCACTTCTCAACGCATCAAAACTTCTAAAAACAGGCCATAAACCGAGCAAAAGGCACCATTAAACTTGATCTACTTCTCAGAAAACCATGCAACAAACAGGTTTCTAATTAGTTCCATATAAATTTGGAGTAGCGGTATTTTACGAATATAAAATCAAATCTCATTATCCAAAAAGCATTCAGTTTTTAGCCCCTATTAGCTTTTAATAGAAGGATTAATAAGCTGCGCCCCAATAACGAACAATCCGGTTTGTTTAAGTTAAACCCCTGCAGCATTGCACTTACAAGAGCATCTAATAAACGGACACAAAAAAGCCCGCTACAGTGAGCGGGCTTTCAACATGTAAGCTTGGGTTATGCTACTTCAATCGGTCCGCCGAATGAAGTAACAGGAGGTAGCTTACCTGTGAACTTCTCGAAGTCGACTAGGCAAGTATTTGCTGATGTCGCTTGAGCTAGCTCAGAGGTTGGAATGTCCTGAGTCAAAGTGTTTGGATCGCCGTAAGTATCTAGCGCACCAATTTTCTCATTCATCGGGCCATACCAAGCACCTTCTTCAATACGTACTACACCTGGGGCGTAACTATCCATAAGAACAGCACCCGCTAGCAGTTGACCGCGGTCGTTGAACACGCGTACTACATCACCATCTTTAATGCCTTTCTTTTTAGCATCGGTTGGGTTGATGTAGATAGGCTCACGGCCTTGTACTGCATACGTCGCACGGAACTCTTCAGATTCACACATTTGTGAGTGAAGACGCTTATCTGGGTGACAAGACTGTAACCAGTACGGGTGTTTCTCTGAACCAGGGCCACCATGAGAGCGTTCTGTTTTTTCAAACCACATCGGGTGCTCTTGACAGTGCTCGTAGCCCATATTGCCAATAGTACGGCTTGTAATTTCAATGAAACCAGAAGGCGTACCTAATGCATTGATCTCAGGGTCTTCACGGAATGAAGCGTGGCGAGTCCAAGGCTTACCTTTACCGAAGTCTAGGAAACCTTTCTCCCAAAATTCTGCAAATTCTGGCATTTCAAAGCTGCCTTCGTTCGATGCACGGCACTCGTCATACAGAGATTTAACCCACTGCATTTCATCCATGCCACGAGTGTAATCGTCGTAACGACCCCAACGTTTAGTTAGGTTAGACATGATCTCAAAATCAGTCTTAGACTGGAACAACGGATCTACTAGCTTATGCATCGCAATCAAACCACGCCCAGAATATGCGCCGTAACCATCAATATCGTTACGTTCCCACTGAGTACATGCTGGAAGCACGATATCAGAGTGACGACAAGTTGCTGTCCAAGCAAAATCAACAGCCACTACCGTTTGTAGACTCTTGAATGCTTTACGCATCTTGTTGCGATCTTGGTGGTGGTGCCAAGGGTTGTTACCACTGAATACCATCATCTTGATATCAGGCAGTGTAACCGTTGAACCGTTCGCTTTGATCTTCTTACCAGGTTCAAGCAAGCTGTCCACCCAACGAGCAACTGGAATAACGCGGCTGTAACCGTTGTAGTCCATGCTTGTATGCTTAGGCTTTTGACCTTGGTCGATGTTCAGAGGGAATGACCCCGGAGCCGCAAACCCTGTTGAAGAAACACCGATACCTGAGTAGTGGTGACCGTAAGAGATGCCACCGCCAGGTAGACCAATTTGGCCAACCATTGCTGCAATAACTGCGCACATCCAGTAAGGCTGTTCACCATGCTCTTGACGCTGGATACTCCAACCCACAAGAATCTGCGTACGACCATTAACCAACATGCGAGCAAACTTACGAATTGAATCAGCGCTTGCGCCACAAATTTCTGCAGCCCATTCCGGTGTTTTCTCAACTTTATCTTTTGTCTCACCTTGAACGTACTTGATGAAGTCTTCAAAGCCTAGACAGTAAGTTTCGATAAACTTCTCATCGTAAAGACCTTCATTGTAAAGCACGTGAGCAACACCAAGCATGAACGCCACATCAGTTTGTGGGTTAATGTACATTTGCTCATTTTCTAGGTAACGGCCTGTTTTGTTTTTAACAGGGTCAACAGAAATTACATTAATTTCTTTGTTCGCGACTTTGTCTTTCAGTTGCTCTAAGTAAGCGAAAGATTCATGCGTCTCACATGTCCAGCCTACTTGCAGGTTTTTAACCGGATCGTTACCCCAAAGAACGATGTTGTCACTGTTCTCTAGGATAAGTTCCCAAGAAGTACCTTGAGCGTAAACTTCGGTTGAGCCCAACACGTAAGGCATGATCGTTTGACCAGCACCTGTTGAGTAGTCGCCAATCTTCTTAACTGAGTTACCGTGCAGTGCCATTGCACGCTGCATATGGTTAGTACAGCTGTGGAACTGACCAGTCTGTCTCCAACCAGTTTGACCAGTGTGCAGAGCCCAAGGACCGTAATCTTTTTGTACGCGCTCTAATTCACGGTAAACAAGATCGAGTGCCTCATCCCAAGTCACACGAATAAAACGGTTGTTACCACGAGTGTCGGCACTGTATTTATGCTTCTTCAGCCAATCTAGACGTACCATTGGGTAACGCACACGAGATGGGCTGTAAATGATGCCTTTAATACCCTTCAGCATGTCTGTTGGGTGCTTATCAAGCTCTAGCGGCTTAATTTCTTGTACTTTACCTGCGTACACTCGAGCGCGGAATGCGCCCCAGTGAGAACCCGATACTTTCCAAGTGCCGTCCGTTTCTGCTGCTGAAGCAGAAGCCGACGCTAATAGGCTTGGGCCAATAACTGATGCCGCGCTAGTTGTTGCGACACCTTTCAGAAAACTTCTTCTTGTAATTGCCATTGTGTTACTCCAATTGACGTCTATTAGTGATGGCCTTCAGAAAAATCTGATGAGTGCTTCTGTAGATACTTAAGAACTAGAGCTTCTGTATCAGTATCGAAGTTAACGAATGCAATCATACCGTCTAGCATGCCTACCCAGCCGTTGGCGCTGAAGTGAGCTTCGTCAGGTTGAGAGTGACACGTTGAACAGTTCGATTGGTAAGCTTGACCAGCCGCGTTCCAAATTGGGTCAAAGTTATCAACCATAGACTCTTTCTTCATCCAAAGTGCTAGGTCAACTTTTTCCCATGGAAGGCCTGTTAGCTCATCTTCTTTCTTCTCACCAACAGTGATTACGTCACTTTGAGATACGTCTTTTGTCAAAATAGCGGTCGAGATGTTCATACCGAAATCTTCTTGGATTACACGTCCAAAGCCTTTCGCTTTACGCCAACCGTCGATTTGGATCTTGATCATATCGCCTTTTTCGTCGATCACAGCCACTTTACTTGCAGGGCTTAATAGACCAGCTTCGACTTCTGCCGTTTCATCCGTGTACATTGGAAGGTGACGGATTGAAATAACATCATTACCAGTAGAGTAAGAGGTGCTGTTTGCAACTTGCTCTAACTCGCCAACGATGCCGCTCGCCGATTCCATATCAAGAGGAAGGTTGTGTGCGATACCTTTGTGGCAATCCACACAGCTTTGGTCACGCTCTGCTGCATTCTTCATTTGAATACGAGCTGTAGGACGCATGTTTTCGAAATCCATTGAGTCGTAGTTATGACAGTTTTTACACTCTAGAGATTTGTTCGCAGAGAAACGATCCCATTCGTGTTTTGCCAGCTCGATACGACGTGCTTCGAATTTCTCAGGTGTATCTAGGTCACCGAAAACTTGCGCGAATACTTCTTTAGATGCTTGCATCTTACGAGCGATTTTTGCTGTCCATTCATGAGGAACGTGACAGTCTGGACAAGTAGCACGAACACCAGAAGTGTTTTTCCAGTGAACGGTTTCTTGTAGTTCAACGTATACATTGTCACGCATAGTGTGACAGCTGATACAGAACTCTTCTGTGTTGGTTGCTTCTAACGCCGTGTTAAAACCACCCCAAAAAATTACGCCGGCGATAAAACCGCCCATGGTTAGCACACCAAGACTAATGTGTACTGCTGGGCGAGTCATAGTTCGCCACAATTTAACTAAAAATGACTTCATGATTAGCTCTCTTAAAAATTATTCAATCAAAAATGTGGAATCAGAAGGCGTTACATACCGCCGTGAGCACCTGGAGGTCCGAATACAAACACTTGCAGAGCCCAAACAAGGAAGCCGTAACCCCCTACAAAAGCCACACTTAAAACTGGAAAGAGAACAACCGCGATGAAGAGGAATGACTTCCACTCCAGCGAGCGCTTTTCGCCACTTTCGATTTTATTAACATCACTCATACATTTTGCCTATTTTGTATTTAGTAATTTTGGATAGCCCTGTATGCAGAGCCAAAGTTTTTTCTATTTCTGATAAAAAATATTAGACCTACTAAGAGTAGGGTTCAATCAAATAAGGGCTTACACCCCTTGTTATTCAACACTTTTTTGAGCTCATCCAAGTATGTGTTTAGTTAAAAAAGCATGTTAAAAACTATTAATAGATATGACAAATTAATAATGTAGCAGAAATGATAAGATCAAACAAAAATGCAACATAAACATGACATTATTTAACGTTCTACTCAGTTAGTAGTAGATTATTATTTATGTTATTTGCGCCCAATTGTTTAAATATTGTTAATGGGAGACTTGAAAATTACGTAATAAATGTAATCTGTATTCGCTTCAATTCGAGGCTATTTCAGTTATCATGATGACTTCATTACTGAGATAGAATTCATGCAAGACGTCGTTGATATTTCCTGGTTCCAACTTTTATTATTCAGTTCTATTCTGCTTATTCCGCTGGGCATCAGTTATTACTTTAAGCTGGGAATTGCGAAAGAAGCTTTAGTCAGCATCCTGCGAATGACGATACAACTCGCCTTGGTAGGCGTATATCTCGAGTACCTTTTTGATCTAAATAGTTGGTGGGTAAACCTTAGCTGGCTTCTAATTATGGTTTTGATTGGAGCTAACTCAATAATTGGTAAAGCAAAGCTCCCTCAGAAGCCTCTATTACTTCCGATTTCATTCAGCCTAGCCTCCACTGCAATTCCGCTTGTCATCCTCATCTGTGCACTTGTGATTAAGCCTAACCCTATATTCAGCGCTCAATATCTCATTCCAATTGCGGGCATGCTGCTAGGAAACTGTTTGAGCTGCAATATAGTGGCTTTACAAAATTTATTTGGCGCATTTGAATTACGTAAATCTGAGTATGAAGGGGCTCTATCTTTAGGGGCTTCCCCACAGTATGCCTCTGCTCCTTTTATTCGCACCGCAATTCAAAAATCTATATCTCCAATAATGGCCTCTATGGCAACGACGGGGATCGTTACCTTGCCTGGAATGATGACTGGTCAAATTCTCGGTGGCGCTTCGCCTATGGTCGCAATCAAATACCAGCTAATGATCATGATCGCGATCTTTGTGATGATGGCTTGTTCCTTGACGCTTGCCCTGCATTTATCTTTAAAAGCGGCAATCACCAAAGAAGGTCGCGTTAAAGTGTCTTTTATCAACAAGACAAGCTGAGACCTAAGGCAATAAAGGGATAGCAGCACTCATCACCTGCCCTAAAGATCGATTTACTCACTCAATTTGAGACACGTTATCCACAGAAAATGTGGATAACCTTATGTAATACACAGAGTTTATTTCCTACGACTCTTGAAGGCCGATCACATACAAATCTCATTGACCAGTAATAGTCATGTACAAAAAAGCCCGCTTTCTGCGGGCTATTAAAAACTAATTTAGTCTCGTAAATATATCAACCAGTACCACATCCCTACAAAAATCCCTCCTCCTATAATATTACCCATAGTCACAGGAATCAGGTTATTTAGAATAAAATCGATCAAATTAAGATCCATATAGTCAGCAGGATTAGCCCCTGTCATTGTCCAAAATTCAGCTGGCGCAAAGGTTTTGATCCCAATCGCAAGCGGAACTTGATACATATTGGCGATACAGTGTTCAAAACCAGCAGATACAAACATGGCGACAGGTAAGATCATCACCGCAATTTTATCCGTTAGGGTTCGTCCGCTAAACGTCATCCAAACGGCAATACACACTAAAACATTACACATAATGCCCAGTGCAACCGCCTGGAGAAAACCATGGTGCATTTTATGCTGAGAAATCGCCATGGCATTCAGCCCAACCTGACCATTATCAAACATATATTGCTTGGTCATTAACATACATACCACCAGCAATAGCGCGCCGACTAAGTTACCTACATAAACTGTCGCCCAGTTCTTAATGAGTACACCCCAGGATATTTTACCACTTGCACGAGCCACCAAAGTCAGAACAGAGCTCGTAAACAACTCACCACCAGTCACAACAACTAAAATCAATCCTAAACTGAAAGCGAGACCACCGATAAAGCGCGTCATTCCCCAAGGGAGATCACCTGCTCCGGTTGTCACTATTGTATAGAAAACAAACGCAATACCGATATGAATACCGGCTGAAATGGCTAATAGGAAAGATTTAACAGGATCTTTAGTGGCCTTACCCACTCCTAATTCTGCGGCACGCTCGGCCATTTGAGGAGGGAGTAGTGAGTCGAATTGATTAAGGTTCATCGCGATTTACATTTTGAAACATGCTAGGGGCGACGATAATCCTCCCTTTCAAAAAGTAATTCAAGTGCTAATTTTTTCATCAGCTTAGTCGTAAGCCTTTAGTGAGGTTTTAGAGTTATTTTAACGAGCATCGCACTATACAAAAGTAGTATTCATGAAGACTTTTATAATTCTCAAAGAAAACAGACGATTAAATAAAAGCTATATATTTCAAAGTATTAATATTTACAGGTAATAGATAAGCTTTAGCTTCAAGTTCAATTGCCCCGCCAAAGTTTAAAAATTTGATACAGATCAACTGACATTAAAAAAGCGCCCTCAGGCGCTTTTTTAGAAAAGAAGATACAGTGGCTAAGCGCCTTCACCTTCCACTACAGGTGTCAATTCTACGCCTTCCGTCTCAGGTGAAAGCTTCACCTCTTCTACAGGTAGCGCGCTAGACGGTTCTGCTTCCGATGCTACTTTCTTGTCAAGATTCTTTAGGCTATCGACTAACGTTTCTAAGCTCTGAATATGAGCATCACTGCGAGTCACTTGATCGCTAAGCATCTCACTTTGCTTCTTCGCATCCGCAAGCTGAGAAACATATTGTTTATTTCGGTCTTCTAATACAGCAAGTTTAGCTCTCAACTCTTCAAGATCGCTATTTAACGCATCGGTTTTATCAGCGCTTTGAATGTCCTCAATATTGCTTACAATGTTGTCAGACTGCTGACTTAAGGCTAGGTTACGATAATCTCGGCCATTTACCGCTCTAGAAATAGCTAAAAGTCTATTTTCCATATCTAGCACTACTTGCTCAAATTGCTCGTCTTCCACACTCGCAATCAGTTTTACTTCTTGTGCAACGCTACGGACATGATCTAATTCAAATTCAGCTTGAGCAACCGCTTCTTTGATAACAGTGATCGCTCTTGGATTCGCTTCGATACGATTTTCGGTAAGTTCAATTTGGGATTTAGCGCGAGCTAAGGTTAACGGTGCGACTTCGTCGAAATCTTCATCAACAAGAAGCTCATATTGAGCAAGCAGCGGTTCTACAAACTTATGTCGAACCACCTTAACTTCTAGCACTCGAGCTTTAGTCAAAAAGCTTACTTGCTCTTCTTGAACACTTTCTAACTCGTCAAGCAACACCAGATTAAATAAACCGCGGTACTGCGAGTACAATCGTTTGTAACTCGATGGGAACAAAGCATTCGCTTCGAGGTCATCTAAATACGCAACCTGATCAATTGCGACGGCTAAAATAGCATCTGATTTCTTTTTCAGAGTCATAATTGCATCATAGTTTTGCTCGACAAGCGCAACTCTTTCGTCAAATGCTTGTGCATAAGTCTGACTAGAAAAAATCGAGTACCCTTTACTTATGAGCTCTGGTTTTGACACCATATCAGCAAAAATCTCTTGCGCGTCCTTCCAAGCATCAACCAATTCACCATAATTTTCAGGAGCGTATATCTCTAACGCATCAACATCTATAAGCTTGGTTGACCATGTTTGATAAATACTGTCTATAGAATCGAAGGTTCGTAACTCAGTTTGTGCACTGTCTTTATTCGTCCCTGAATTCGTACCCTCTGTAGAAGATGGAGTACTTTGACATCCTACAACGCCAAGTAGCATAGCGGTGATCAATGCAACTTTACTTTTTGTCATTACTAGTCCTTCTGAGCATTACATCCGCTATGCAGATGCAAAAATGAGAAAATATTGATTTTGACTATATTACACCTCTTATAAAATTGACACGCCTAGCAAACTAAAAGCATAAAATTCAACCACTGCAACACTAATTTAACGTGTAAGCGCTTAATAATCCCGCATTTCAGTTTCATTTAACAAAACCATTTATTAGCTGTTGCTAGAAATATATTTGAGCACTAAGGTGAAGATAATGAAACCAAGAAAAGTAGGCTAAAAATGAAATATAGCGAACAGCACATTGCAGATTTAAACCTTCTACTCCAATTTGACATTAGCAGTGCCGCAACTGGTATTAAAGTCCACCAAGAAGCCTCCCAAGAAGCCCAACAAGCCGTTGCGCGTTTATATGAAAAAGGACTATGTACACTTCCTGACGGTGGTTACCTTACAGACGAAGGTATTGAAATAGCTGAGCGTGCCGACAAGCTTCTACGTGTCCTTAAATAACGTAAGATATAGTTTGAACAAACTCCACTCCTAAATAGTGGAGTTTTTTGTTTGTGCTTATTACTCTAAAGCTTAAATTCAGCTTTCAACGTTACTGAGGCTTAGATGACATCTGTATTTATCATAGGGACTGGTTGGCTTGGGCTTCCCTTAGCCAAAAAACTTATTAGCGACAACCTAACCGTTCACGCAACCAAGACCACACAGGAAGGTGCTTCCAAGATCAGTGCACTAGGCGTACCGTGCCACCCCTTTCAATTCGATTCGGTTAACCCTACCGCAAGCATTCAGTCGTTAGTAAGCCTACTTCGCCAGCATCGATGTGACGTCATTATTGGTAGCTTTCCGCCAGGCTTTCGAAAAGGTTCAGGAGAAGAATATGCACAATATTGGCAACAAGTAACTGATGCCGCTCAGCAAGCTTCAGTGTCGAAAGTAATCATGGTCAGTTCAACGACGGTTTACCCTAATATTGCTGAAACCTTAAACGAAGAACAGGCTTCCTACGCGATTTCACAGAGCAATGATAAGTTTTCAGACAATGCGAAAATTATGCTACAAGCAGAACAATATGTCATCGATTCTGGCTTGGATTACGCCGTAGTTAGATGCAGTGGCTTAGTTGGACCAGATCGCCACCCATCTCGCTTTGCAAGTAAGCTGAAGCAAGTCAGTACTGTCGCACCTGCTAATATGCTCCACCTCGAAGATGCAGTAGGTATAGTGTCTTTCGCACTCACCAACATATCGCGACAAGTCGTCAATGCAACTACTCCAAATACCGTGAGCAAAGCTCATTATTACCAAGCTGCGCTCGACTGCGTGAACAGTAAAGAGACCTTACCGCCAACCAACGACATACCAGACAAAAAGATCAGCGCCTCGAAAATCCTCGAGTTCGGTTATCAATTCCATTTCCAATCAACTTTGGACGCACTCAATGACTAAACCGCTATTCAGGCATATTGATACGCTGTGGGACTACATGAGAATGGGACATGAACTCACACCTGCTGACTGTATTTTCGTTCTATGTAGCAATGATTTAAGAGTCGCTGAGTATGCGGCCTCTCTATACCTTAAAGGACTGGCTCCCTATATCGTATTTTCAGGAGGTGAAGGTCGTTTCACGGATGGATTATTCGATAAAACCGAAGCTGAAACCTTTGCAGCCATTGCCTATGAATGTGGCGTACCGAGAGAAAAGGTTATTTTAGAGACTGAAGCGACCAATACCGGTGAGAATGTTCGTTTCACCCACCAAAAGTTAAGTGAATTGGGGCTTGATCCTCAAACGTTTATTTTGGTGCAAAAGCCTTTCATGGAAAAGCGCACTTACGCCACTTTCTGCAAGCAATGGCCAAGCCCATACGCAAACATGCGAGTGACTTCCCAATGGCAAAACTGGGTCGACTATTACAACGAAGAGCTGCCACTAGATATGGTGATTAGCGCTCTAATTGCTGATTTCGAACGAGTGAAAGATTATCCAGCGAAAGGTTTCCAAATCGAAATGCCAATTCCAAAAGATGTGGAATCCGCCTACCAAACGCTAAAAGCAACGGGGCTCTACCAATAAAAAAAGCGATGATATCAACCATCGCTTTTTTCGCCTTCATTACTGCTACTTGCCTAATGCTTCTTTGTAGTGCAAACGACACACTGAAACATACTTGTCGTTACCGCCAATCGCGACTTGATCACCTTCGGCAATCGCAACACCATGTTCATCAGTTCGAATCACCATGTTCGCTTTACGTCCGCAGTGACAAATAGTCTTCAATTCAACCAACTTATCTGCCCAAGAAAGTAGGTACTTACTTCCTTCAAATAATTCGCCTAAGAAGTCTGTTCTCAACCCATAACACAATACTGGGATGTGCAGCTTATCGACCACTTCAGTAAGTTGATATACTTGTTCTTTAGACAAGAACTGACACTCATCAATCAAAACACAGTGGTGCTTTTGTGTTTCGTTTAATTCTTGTATTGCTTCAAATAGGTTCGTATCATTTTTGAATAACTGAGCTTCTGACTGTAAACCAATTCGAGAGCTTACTTTACCGATTCCATAGCGGTCATCGAGTGCGGCGGTAAAGATAACCGGAGTCATGCCGCGCTCTTGGTAGTTGAAAGAAGATTGAAGAAGTGTTGTTGACTTACCCGCATTCATTGCTGAGTAATAAAAATACATCTGAGCCACAGAAATATTCCTGTAATTTATAAGAATTGAATTAGAAAAAAGGGCTGAAAATCAGCCCTTTCTTTTTATTACTTACGACGCCAAGTTGTGCCTTCAGGGCCGTCTTCTAGAATGATGCCTAGCTCATTCAGTTTGTCACGGGCTAGGTCGGCATTCGCCCAATCCTTAGATGCACGAGAGTCATTACGAAGCTTAATCAAACCTTCAATTTCAGCAACTTCATCATCGTTACCTGCATCACCTTTAAGGAAAGCTTCAGGATCTTGATGCAGAATACCGATTACGTCTGCTAGTTCACGCATTAACGCACCTAAAGCGCTCGCCTTCTCAATGCTTTCACCTTTGATACGGTTAATGTCACGCGCCATTTCGAAAAGTACTGAGTATGCTTCAGGGGTGTTGAAATCATCGTTCATTGCAGTAGAGAAACGCGTTACGTATTCTTCACCACCAGCAGGCGTTGCGTTTAAGTCCAAACCACGTAGAGATGTATATAAACGCTCTAGTGAAGCACGAGCTTGATTCAGGTTTTCTTCACTGTAGTTTAGTTGGCTACGGTAGTGGCCAGACATTAGGAAGTAGCGAACTGTTTCAGAGTCGTAATGCTCTAGCACGTCACGGATCGTAAAGAAGTTACCTAACGATTTAGACATCTTCTCTTTGTCTACCATTACCATGCCACTGTGCATCCAAGTATTTACATACTGAGTGCCATGCGCACAGCAAGACTGAGCAATTTCGTTCTCGTGGTGTGGGAATTGAAGATCAGAACCGCCACCGTGGATATCGAAATGATTACCCAGAATCGAAGAGTTCATCGCTGAACATTCAATGTGCCAACCCGGACGACCAGCACCCCATGGTGATTCCCAAGTCGGCTCACCCGGCTTAGACATTTTCCATAGTACGAAATCGAGTGGGCTGCGCTTTGCTGATTCCACATCAACGCGAGCACCTGCTTGAAGCTGATCAAGATCTTGCTTAGAAAGCTTGCCGTATTCGTCGAACTTCTTCACTTCAAACATCACGTCGCCATTGCTAGCCACGTATGCGAAACCACGTTCAATTAACTTTTCAACCAAAGCGATAATCTCTGGAATGAACTCTGTCGCACGAGGCTCTACATCTGGGCGCTTCATGTTCAGGGCATCAAAATCAGCGTGCATTTCGCCGATTAAGCGCTCGGTCAGTGAATCGCAAGACTCACCATTCTCATTCGCACGCTTGATGATCTTGTCATCGATGTCTGTGATATTGCGTACAAACGTCAAGTCATAGCCTAAGTAACGTAAGTAACGTGAAACTACATCAAATGAAACGAACGTACGGCCATGACCGATGTGACAGAGATCGTAAATGGTTACCCCACAGACATACATGCCGACTTTGCCAGCTGTAATTGGTTTGAATTCCTCTTTCTGTCTTGTGAGTGTGTTATATATCTTCAACATGATCTCTATCTATATTGTGTATGTACCAAAATAAGGTGGCAGTATATCAACTCATTAGTTATTAGGTAATACCCATTCACAGTAATTCCCTGAAAGTGGCGTGGTAACTGGGTAATTTGATGATTTGAAAGTCACTCAACATGCGCTAGAATTCGAACTTCATATTAAAAAAGACAGTAAGGTAACAATCATGATCATCCTTCACACAAATTTTGGTGACATCAAAGTTCAACTAAACGAAGAAAAAGCACCAGAAACAAGCGCAAACTTCCTAGAGTATTGCCGTGACGGTTTTTACGACAACACACTATTCCACCGTGTTATCGATGGTTTCATGATTCAAGGCGGCGGTATGACTTCTGGCCTGAAAGAGAAAGCAACTCGCGCTACAATCAAAAACGAAGCAAACAACGGCCTAAGCAACAAAGTGGGTACTCTAGCAATGGCTCGTACAATGGAACCGCATTCAGCTAGCTCACAATTCTTCATCAACGTTAACGACAACACTTTCCTAGACTTCCGCAGCGAAAGCCTAGACGGTTGGGGTTACTGTGTATTTGCTGAAGTAGTTGAAGGCATGGACATCGTAAACAAGATTAAAGGTGTAAGCACTGGTTCAATGGGCATGCACCAAGATGTACCACTTGAAGAAGTAATCATCGCTGGTACTACAATCGAAGCTTAATCGAATCGATTTAGGATATGGGGAGCGTCGATGCTCCCCTTTTTTAGACCTAAGGAAAACCGCTAAACTCCATGAAAACTTACTTTATTTCCGATTTGCACTTAACCCCCTCTCGACCAGATATCACTCAGTGCTTCTTGGATTTCATGAACAATGAAGCTGTCCACGCAGACGCTCTCTACGTTCTTGGTGACCTTTTTGAATTCTGGATTGGTGATGACGATCGTTCTGACTTTTCAAATACCATCCGCTCAGCTTTTCAATCACTAACGGCTTTAGGTATTCCTTGCTACTTCACTCAAGGAAATCGAGATTTCTTGGTCGGAAAAAAGTTTGCTAAGCAAACGGGTATCCAACTGTTAGACGAACTTTCCACAATCGATGTTTACGGTAAAAAAGTGATCGTGCTACATGGTGATACTTTATGCACCGATGATGTCAAATACCTGGCCTTCAGAGAAAAAGTACATCAGCCTTGGCTACAATGGGTTTTCAACCGGATTCCATTTTTCATTAAGAAGAAAATCGTGTCTAAAGTGCAATCCGATATCAAAGACGATAAGCAAACTAAATCGCTGGAGATCATGGACGTTACTCAACATGAAGTAGAGCGAGTCATGACCGAAGCAAATGTCGACTTAATGATTCATGGCCACACACACCGCCCAGACGTCCACCATTTCACATCAAATCAGTTGCAGTGTACCCGTATTGTTCTTGGGGATTGGTATACTCAGGGCTCTGTTTTAGTTGCGACGCCGGGCGACTTCGATCTACAAAAAAGGCCATTTAGCAATAAATAAAATGATAAAAGGCTATCTTTTAACTCGATAGGTAAGGTCGATCAGAAATTCTTATTACCAACATAGTAATTTCTAATAAACTAGCTATCATCAATTCATTACACTTAAACCGAACACGATACAAAGTTGAAATATTCATACGTCGCTCGTCAGCCTATATTAGACAGAAACAAAAAAACGATCGGTTACGAATTATTATTTAGGGATGGCCCTAAAAATACTTTCCCCGAAGTGGAGCCAGAGTTAGCGACCAGCCGCTTACTCTCTGACCACTTCTTGTCCACGCATTACAATACTCTTGGCGATAAACTCGGTTTTGTTAATTTTCCTTATACAAGTTTAATCAACTTAGTTCCGACGCTTTTTCCTAAGCAAAGTTTGATCGTCGAAATATTGGAAGACTGCCAACCAACCGATGAATTACTGCAAGCAATACAAACCTTGCATGCTGACGGATATACGATTGCACTGGACGACTTTGTACCAAGTAAGGCTTGGAAGCGGTTCCTCCCTTATATTTCGATCATCAAGTTTGATATTCAATTGGTACCTATCTCCAAAGCTGCGATGTTTATGTCGACTCTAAAAGGGTCAAACATCGAATTCCTTGCGGAAAAGGTAGAAACTTACCAAGAATTTCAACATGCGAAAGAAGTTGGCTTCAGTTATTTCCAAGGGTATTTCTTCAGTAAACCTGAAATGATTCAGCGTCGTGCGCTAAACCCAGCATTCCTGACCATCATTCAGTTATGTAAAGAGATCTCTCACGATCCTATCGATTTCAAAGAAGTCGAACGCTTGATCACCCTAGACGTTACTCTTTCTTATAAGCTACTAACGTATGTGAACTCATCATGTGAAACCACTACTAAGATTCGTTCGTTCCGACAAGCGATGGTTTATCTTGGTGAACAGAAACTGCGTAAGTTCGTGTCATTAGTAGCGATCGCTTCAGCTAAAGAAGACAAGCCAGATTCTTTATATGGGCTCGCAATCATTAGAGCCCGTCAATGTGAATTGCTTATCGAACGAATGAGCGCCACAGGAGACGCTGGGCATGCCTTTTTAACCGGGATGTTCTCGTTACTTGACTCATTGCTCGACCAACCCCTTGATGAAGTGGTTAACTCGATTCCAATTGACGAAGATATTAAAGTCGCGCTATTAGAAAAACGAGGGCTTCTCGGAGAAGTTTTAGCTATGGTTATCGCCTACGAGAAAGCCGAATGGGAACAAGCAGGTATTATCAGGCAAAGGTTAAAGGTTTCAGAAGAACAACTAGGCCAAGCCTACGATGAAGCGACAGCTTGGGCTCAAGAGCTGTTGTCACAAGCGTAACCCTTTTTATATACTCCACTATATTCTTTGGCCTCGTTAGAGGCCATTTTTATTAGGAAATTATCCATGTCTTCATGCCCTTGCGGAAGTAAAGCTGCCTACGAACAATGCTGTCAAATAGCGCATACAAACCACAGTGCCGTCACTACCCCCGAGCAGCTAATGCGCTCTCGCTATTCTGCACACGTGTTTGGCCTTGTTGACTACGTCATCAACACTTACCATCCAAGCTGCAATGCAGAGGAACAAAGAAGCGGTATTTCAGATTCCATTCAAAGTGATTGGTGTGGATTAGAAGTCCTCAACACCAACGACGGGAGTCACAAAGACGAAGGTTTTGTCGAGTTTAAAGCGTATTTCAACGAAGATGGTCAGCAATACTGCTTGGCAGAACGTTCACGTTTTATACGCGAAAATGGCTTATGGTATTACATCGACGGCACCTTTCCTGAACAATCGGAAGAGCCACCGGAAGAAAAAATAGACCCACGTCTTAACCAGACCGTTGAAAGCTTCAAGATAGGTAGGAACGACCCTTGTATTTGTGGAAGCGGTAAAAAATATAAGAAGTGCTGTGGCTAGTTCGCTATTCTTCAACAAAAAACAGCCTCTTATGAGGCTGTTTTCGATTAAAGCAGGTTACTACTTATGTCGCTCTTTCAATTTATTAATGACGTCATTCATCGATAAACCTTGGTCTTGCAACAACACCATCAAGTGATAAATCAAGTCAGCCGATTCACACACTAGCTCCGCCTTATCGCCCGACGTCGCCGCAAGCGCGACTTCAACGCCTTCTTCGCCCACTTTCTGCGAAATACGCTTGGTGCCACGGGCATATAAACTGGCAGTATAAGAGGATTCAGGGTCGGCGTCCTTGCGGGAAGCCAATAGTTGCTCAAGTTGATGAAGCCACACCATCTGTGTTTCTTCTTGCTGATCAGCATCCCAACAAGTCGTCGTTCCTGTGTGGCACGTTGGGCCAATAGGTTCAACTTTAACGAGCAATGTGTCGCTATCACAATCTAAAGAGATATTTTTCAGTTGTAGCACATTACCTGAGGTTTCACCTTTGGTCCAAAGGCGCTCCTTCGTTCTTGAGAAAAAAGTGACCTGACCCGTCTCGGCTGTTTTTTCTAAAGCCGCAGGGTTCATGTATCCCATCATTAACACTTGAGCTGATTGAAAATCTTGAACAACCGCCGGTACTAAACCATCGACTTTTTGCCAATCAATACGCTCTGAAAGCGTTGCTACGTCTGCTGCTGCAAAACTCATAAGCGTATCTCCACACCCTGTTGTTTTAGATATTGTTTCAGCTCACCAATATTGATGACTTGCTTGTGAAAAACAGAAGCCGCTAATGCGCCATCCACATTCGTTTTTTTGTAAGCCTCAGCAAAGTGTTCCATTGCACCAGCACCACCAGAAGCAATAAGTGGAACCTGACAAACCTCACGAACCATATTGAGTTGCTCAAGATCGTAGCCATTACGCACACCATCTTGATTCATCATATTTAATACTATCTCACCAGCACCGCGCTTTTGAACTTCCTGCACCCAATCTTTGGTTTCCCATTTGGTTGCTTTAGTACGCGCTTCATCGCCTGTGAATTGATAAACCTGGTACTTACCGGTTTCTTTATCAAAGTATGAATCGATACCAACAACAATACACTGTACACCGAATTTGTCAGCAAGATCAGTGATCAGTTGAGGGTTAGCGAGTGCTGGTGAGTTAATGGATACCTTGTCAGCTCCAAACTCCAGAATACGCGCTGCATCTTCAGCCGATTTGATGCCACCAGCAACACAGAAAGGGATATCAATAACTTCTGCTACACGCTTTACCCAGCTTTTATCAACAACACGACCATCACTTGAAGCTGTAATATCGTAAAAGACCAACTCATCTGCGCCCTCTTCCGCATAGCGCTGCGCAAGCGGTACGATGTCACCAATTATTTCATGGTTGCGGAATTGCACACCTTTTACTACTTGTCCATCACGGACATCCAAACAAGGGATTATTCTTTTAGCTAGCACTGTCTAACCTGCTCCTTGTTAATTCAAAAATCACCAAAACACTCCTGTTTAACCTGTCTATGCTGACTCTAATCTACCTAAGTTTTTATGGCATTAAAACCCTAGAGTGATAACGTTACCTATAAATGGATTCACCTTGAGATAATAAATATACAAAGTAAAAACCTATATAAATCACCTATGTTCTTCCGCTATAAGAATGACATTAATTAATAGGATGAAATGCTTTAACCTATAAATAGATCGCCAGTTATCATTTTGGCTTTTACCAAAAAGTCGTTTCTAGCTGTAGTGTCAACAGACAAGTTTAACTATCTCGTTGGAAACCTTTCATTAATACTCGACAGTGCCGTTTTATCCATTTGAAAAAAGCCAAACCACAATGGCTTATGATTTTTCTTCGTCAGTTTATAGCCTTCTAGTACCCGCCACATGGTGTAGGCTTTCCCTTGAGCCAAAGCCATGCCAAACAATGAACGGTCAATGATCGGCTGGTTTTTTAAATCTTCCAGAAAAGCAACTTTCATCGGCTCTAAATGGCTACCAAACTTTAATGAGCTCAGCAGTTGTTTTCTCACTACTTTTTCAAATTTATATATGACACTGGCTGGGCATAATGTGGGCTTCAATGTTAAGCACATATTATATTTAGTCGCATCTTTCAAAGAGCGATACTCGTATAATTTCTTTGCGTATACCTCATCATAGAATTGCGAATACTTCTCAACTATCACAAAGCTTGGCAACGTATATAAGATCGCAAATAAGCTCGAAACCACCTTGTCATCTACTTCTGCACATTCTAAGCGGCTAGATATCGAATTAGACATAAGCTCTACTTGGTGCCACAACTTTCGATATACGAACTTATGCAACTCACTTCCTTTATCGAAGCGTGAGCGAATCAGGATCGTTGGAAATATATCTCTACAACGCTCTATTCCTAAGTGGCCAATAGCCGTCCTAGAACTCGGATGCCCACCTTCGATAGCACGGCTATCAAAATACCGTTTCATGTACTTCTTCAGCCCGAAATCAATACTATGATTTCTTATTGCAAAGCTCACCATCGCTTCACTATCGACGTGTGGGTGAGTGAGTAGCTCCATCAATTCAGATAGTTTATCAGTATCGCAAATTGACCCTACCGCTTGATTACTACGAATATCTTTTATGAGCGCTTTAATTATCTCAGCTTGAATCTCTTCTTTTATATCTTCTAGCTGAACTTGCTCTTTCTTTAACGACTCTACCCGATCGATGACTTTAGACTTCTCGCAACCTAATAAGATCCTTTGATGAGCATTCACACGATCTTTTTCGTCTAAGATCGCATTCTCACCGTAACCAGGAAGATGGGAAGAAGAAGGCTCATTAGGGGCTACAAGGTAGCGTTCACTAACTAACCACCTTGTATATATTTTCGTATTAATATTGACTACATCTTGCGCGGCACACATTGCTTCAGCAGTATATCGCTGACTTGACGCCAGTTTATTAATAGAAAGCGGGTATCCTTGCCTCATACTCCCCCCTTGAACTGAACCGATATCACATTAATAAATTCAGCATACAGAATACCAAACTATATATTGATATCAATCCCTTCAAGGTCACATTTCGTACATAATCCTGTTTAAATAATACTTAGTTACAATACATGTTTCACGCCCGCGATAAGGCCGACTAAAGGTATAAGATTACTCCCAAACCGCGAAAGCTTGTTCCGCCGTAAACTTACCATCAAGTAATGCTCGGCCTACGATCACACCAGCCACACCGCTACCTTTTAGAGCTTCGATGTCTGCTAGGCTGCCGATACCGCCCGATGATTGGAACTGAACCTGCGGGTACTGGCTACAAAGATCCACGTAAAGCTCTACGTTTGATCCTTCTAGCGTGCCATCACGAGAGATATCAGTACACAGAACGTGCTTAAGGCCAACGGTCAGGTAATCTTCAATCAGCGCTTCAATAGTCACGCCAGAATCTTCCTGCCAACCTGAAATCGCAACTTTGCGAGTGCCGTTTTCATCGATGTTGATATCCAGAGCAAGAACGATTTTTTCAGCGCCGTACTTTTCCATCCAACCTTTAACAAGCTCTGGCTGTTTCACTGCTGTTGAACCAACAACAACACGTTGTGCTCCGGCTTCCAGTAGATCAATCACATCTTGCTCATTACGCACCCCCCCGCCAATTTGAATGTTAGCCGGCGTGCTATCAAGTAGCTTAGCGATCAGGTCTAACTGACGAGCTGTCGTGTCTTTTGCACCCGTTAGATCAACAAGGTGCAACCAGCCAGCACCAGCTTGGTGATATAGGTTGAACTGCTCTGCTGGGTCTACTTTGTATTCTGTTACTTGACCGTAGTCCCCTTGGAATAAGCGAACTACTTGGCCTTCAATTAAATCTAATGCGGGAATAATCATTTACATTCCTTATATGGCAACGTTAGCCGCTGCCTAATCCTTATTACAATTCCAAGAAGTTCTGAATCAGCTTAGAACCAGCTTTTGATGAGCGTTCTGGGTGGAACTGAACACCATAATAGTTACCGCTTTGCACTGCTGCGGTAAACGGATTGCCGTAGTCACACTGTGCGATGGTGTAGTCACCTACTGGCATTGCGAAGCTGTGAACGAAGTAAAAATACTCGCCTTCTTCAATGTCTTTAAATAGAGGGTGATTCGGTGCTGCAGTTACTGTGTTCCAACCCATGTGTGGCAGTGGTAAATCGCCCGTATCCAGCAAACGAACTTCACCCTCACACAAGCCTAAACATTCAACTAGCTCGTCGGCCTTTTGGCCTTTTTCTTGAGATAACTTCCCAAGAAGCTGCATACCTAAACAAATACCAAGCAGAGGCTTCTCCACTTGCTTTACAAGAGCGACAAGATCACGCTCTTGTAAGTTTTTCATTGCTTCACTTGCTGTACCTACACCTGGTAGGAATAGCTTGTCGGCTGCAAGAACCACTTCAGGCTCTTTTGAAACCTCAACGGTGTAACCCAGACGCTCAATCGCAAATTTAACCGATGAGACGTTGGCACAACCAGTATCAATAATAACTACTTTCTGCTCTTTCATACCGATTCCTTACAGAACGCCTTTGCTGCTTGGTAATTCATTACCTTCAACTTTAATTGCTTGGCGCAGAGTACGACCAAATGCTTTGAATAGGCTCTCAATGATGTGGTGATCATTATTGCCGGCAGAAGAAAGGTGTAGCGTACAAGCTAACGTATCGGTTAAAGAACGGAAGAAGTGAACCACCATTTCCGTTGAAAGGTCACCCACTTGCTCACGGCTGAACTCTGCATCAAACTTCAGGTATGGACGGCCAGAAAGGTCTAACGCACACTGAGCTAAACACTCATCCATTGGTAAGCTAAAGCCAAAGCGACCAATGCCACGTTTGTCGCCTAGCGCATCTTTCAGAGCCTGGCCTAACGCAAGTGCGGTATCTTCTACCGTGTGGTGATCGTCAATGTGTAGATCGCCTTTCACAGTCAGATTCATTTGGAAACCACCATGCGTCGCAATTTGATCAAGCATGTGGTCGAAGAAACCCATGCCTGTATCAATCTTGTTACCGCCTGTTTCATCAAGGTTTACCGCTACCTTAATGTCCGTTTCTTTCGTCGTTCGAACCACTTCAGCAACACGAGCGTTAACCGTTAAGTCTTTAACAATTTGTGGCCAGTTAAGTGTGCCTTCTGTTTCAGCATCTGGACCATACTGAATACCACGGATTGCCATGTTCTCTGCTAATTGCAGGTCAGTCACGCGGTCACCAATCACAACAGAGTGTTGGAAGTCTACTTTACCGCCTTGCAGATACTCTTTAACCATGCCCAGTTTTGGCTTGCGGCAAGAGCAGTTGTCTTCGTCAAAGTGAGGGCAAATAAGCACGTCATCAAACTTTACGCCTTGAGATTCGAAGAAATCCATCATCATGTTGTGTGGCGCATCGAAATCTTCTTGCGGGTAGCTATCAGTACCAAGGCCATCTTGGTTAGTGACCATAACTAAGCGGTAGCCAGCTTCTTGCAATGCAAGCAGGCTAGGAATAACTAGCGGTTCAAATTTCAGTTTGTCTAAACGGTCTACTTGGAAATCGACTGGCGGCTCAACAATTAAGGTACCATCACGGTCTATAAAAAGTATTTTCTGTTGTTTACTCACTTGAACTTCCTTTTAATTTTAAATCTGGTGGCCTAGCTAAAATTAAACGCTAACCCAAAATATTGGTTTCATTTGTCAGCCTGTTATTTATCAAATAAAAGCTGACAAATGTTATTACTGGCAAGCCTTTCGTTACTGGTAAAAGTTACGAATGAATCCAAGTGTCTTTTCGCACTCTTCGCGGTTACCAATACTAATTCGAACACAGTCTTCAATTGGCGAATTACGTAAGATAATGCCGCTGTCCCATGCAGCTTTAAATAGTTCGTCACCGTTCGGGAATTTAACCAAAAGGTAGTTACCCCAACCATCGAATACCGTAACATTAGGCATCCCCATCAGACCAGCCTGTAGGTACGCTCGGTTAGCGCTTAAGTCCAGAACTTGAAACTTCGCTCTCGCAAGACCTTGCTCTGAGAGTGCTTGAACTGCAATATCAGCAACGGGGATTGGCACTGGGTATGGCGCAATAACTTTCAACAATACCTCGATAAGCTCTTGGTTCGCTAGCGTAAAGCCGCAGCGTAGTCCAGCCAATGCAAAAGCTTTAGACAGAGTACGCAGAATCGCTAAGTTCGGGTATTGCTCAAGCAAATCAACGGTTGACGCTTCTGGGCAGAAGTCGATGTAAGCTTCATCCATCACAACAATTGCTTTATCTTGAGTCATCTCAAGTAGCTTGATGATGTCTTTACGTTCAACCAAATTACCAGTCGGGTTATTTGGGCTACAAACAAACACCACTTTCACGTTGTCTAGCTGAGCTTCGATCGCAGGAAGGTCAAGTTGCCACTCTGCAGTTAGAGGCACAACTTTACGCTCAACACCGATGGTTTCTGCACTGATTGCGTACATACCGTAGGTTGGTGGGCAGTAAAGGATAGCGTCTTCGTTCGGCTCACAAAAAGCACGAATCAGTAGTTCGATACCTTCATCGGCACCACGCGTTGTCAGAGTTTGCTCTGATTTCACACCGGCATATTGAGCGTAAGCATCAATCAACTCTTTAGGCTGACATTCGCTGTAACGATTAAGACGAGACAGATTTAAGTTGTACTCGTTATCAAACGGAGATTCGTTGGCATTTAGCCATACATCGCCAGTGCCACCAATGCGTCTTGCAGACAAGTAAGGTGTGAGAGCCTGAACTTGTTTTCTTGCTAACTTTTCCATGCCCTGCCCTTATTTAGCTTGGTTTAACTTTTCAACTCGAATAGTCACAGCGCGTTTGTGTGCATCCAAGCCTTCGGCTTCCGCCATAGTAACAACTGTTGGTGCTAAACCTTTTAAGCCATCAGCACTCAGTTCTTGCACTGTCATACGTTTTGAGAAATCCGCTAAGCCAAGGCTAGAGTATGTCTTGGTGTAACCGTAAGTCGGCAATACGTGGTTAGTACCAGAAGCATAGTCGCCTGCAGATTCTGGAGACCAATCGCCCAAGAAAATAGAGCCAGCATTGTCTAGAAGTGGCAGCAGTTCTCGTGGATTCTTGGTTTGAACGATCAAGTGCTCAGGGCCGTAAAAGTTTGAAATAGCGACAGCCTGAGTTATTGACTCAGAGATAATAATCAAGCTTGATGCTAACGCTTGCTGAGCGATATCCGCACGCGAAAGCTCCTTCAACTGCTTCTGCACTGCTTCGGTTACTTGGTCTGCCACAATTGGAGATGGAGTAACAAGTACCACCTGAGAATCAGGGCCATGTTCAGCTTGGCTAAGCAAATCCGCCGCGATGAAATCAGGGTCTGCCGTTTCATCGGCGATGACTAATACTTCAGATGGACCCGCTGGCATATCAATCGCTGCACCGCGGAAGTCATTGCTCACTTGGCGCTTCGCTTCCGTTACATACGCGTTGCCTGGACCAAAAATTTTATCCACTTTCGCAACAGTTTCCGTACCGTACGCCATTGCCGCAACGGCTTGACCACCACCTACGTTGTACACTTCATCAATTTCACAAAGGTTTGCCACGTAAAGGATTTCATCCGCAATCGGTGGTGGTGAACAAAGTACCACTTTACGACACCCTGCTATCTGAGCTGGAACGCCTAACATTAGAACCGTTGAAGGTAATGGTGCGCTTCCGCCCGGTATGTATAAGCCGACAGTATTAATTGCTCGGGTCACTTGTTCACACACGACACCTGGCTGAGTTTCAACCTTAATAGTCTGAGGCTTTTGCGCTTCGTGGAATTTCGCGATGTTTTGATAAGCTTGCTCTAGAGCTTGCTTCATTTCATCAGATAAACGCCCACAAGCTTGCTCAATTTCAGCTTTACTGACTCGAATAGAGTTAGGTTTCACTCGGTCAAACTTTTCAGTCAGTTCGAAAAGCGCTGAGTCACCCTCAGCACGAACTTTACCAATCACCTCTTTTACAGCTGCTGTAATATTTGCACCTTCGCTGATTGCCGGGCGCTCAAGAACAGAGTCTTGTTGAGATTCACTCAGGGATTGCCAAACAACGGTTCTCATTTCAATTACCCCATCATTTTTTCAATAGGCAATACTAGAATCGAACTAGCACCAAGCTCTTTGAGTTGTTCCATCGTTTCCCAAAATAGATTCTCGGTACTCACTAGGTGTACCGCAACTTTATCTTGTTCTGACGCTAGAGGTAGAACAGTTGGATCTTCAGCACCAGGCAATAGCGCTTTGATTTGCTCAAGTTGAGATGTTGGCGCGTGTAGCATGATGTACTTCGATTCTTTCGCTTGCTGAACACCTTGCATACGAGTCAGTAGCTTTTCAATCAACGCCGTTTTGTCTGCATCGAATTCACCGGTACGTTGAATCAAAGTCGCTTTAGATTGGAAAATCACTTCCGCTTCTTTCAAACCGTTTGCTTCGAGTGTCGCACCAGTAGAAACCAAATCTGCGATTGCGTCAGCTAGACCAGCGCGAGGAGCCACTTCAACCGAGCCTGTTAGCATACAAGTGCTGAAATCAACACCTTGCTCGTCCATGTAGGCTTTAAGTAGTTGTGGGTAGGTTGTTGCAATACGCTTGCCCGCTAGGTCTTGTGGACCGTTGTACTGTTCGTCTTTATTGATAGCGATAGATAAACGGCAGCCACCGAAATCTAAACGGCGTAGTGTTTGGAACTCAGATGGCTCTTTAAGAGCAACACGATCTAAGCGAACTTCTTCCAGCTCATTTTCACCGATAAAACCAAGGTCAACCACACCATCCATGATTAGACCTGGAATGTCATCATCACGAACTAGAAGTAGGTCGATTGGCATATTTAGTGAATGTACAACTAGGCGCTCACCCATGATGTTAAATTTAACACCACATTTTTTAAGTAGCTCTTGGCACTCTTTACTTAGGCGGCCTTTTTTCTGGATTGCGATTCTTAGGCGTTGTGTCTGCATTGCTGTATCCCTGTGCAAATTATTGAATTTGTTAAGTATTTTTAAATTGCTAAAACTAAAAAACCCTCGGTGAGACTTTCTCTCCCGAGGGTTTAAATCTAATTTATTTGACTTAACCTCCGGGAGTTTCCTGCTCCCGGGTATACGCAAATCTCCCCGAAAGACTAGATAGGGTGATGATGGTGATGAATGTTCATTACTAAATTGCGCATACTTATCAGCTCTTAGGTTGTTTGCTGTCTTGTCTCCACACTAACCAAGCTGACATTCTTTTTCAACTATTAATTCGAAGTTTTTTTACTTATTTGCAAATTAATCTATCACGCATAAAAAAGGGAGGCTTTAGCCTCCCTCTACTTACAACTGAATGGTGTTACGCGTTCTGGCACTTCGCCATTTTACAGCGAGATAAATACGCCAGCGCAAAGCATACAGCCACAAATGTAACGCTAGCGGCTACGAATGACATCGCTACTGAAGCAGTCATACCTAGAACAATAAAGCCAACACACGATACTAGAGCAACAGAAAGTGCGTAAGGCAACTGAGTCGCTACGTGATCAATATGGTTACAGCGTGCCCCTGTAGAAGACAAGATCGTTGTATCTGAAATTGGTGAACAGTGATCACCAAAAACTGAACCCGCTAGAACCGCACTTAGCATAGGTAACATCAGTGCTAGATCAGTCGCGCCAGCCATGTCACCTGCAATTGGTAACATGATACCGAAAGTACCCCAAGATGTACCTGTAGAGAATGCCATTAAGCCAGCAAGCAAGAATAAGATAACTGGTAACCAGTGGTGATCAATAGTGCCTTGAACCAATGACGACAAGTATGTACCTGTTTTCATGTCTCCGATAACAGAACCAATTGTCCATGCAAAGATAAGAATTAGAATCGCACCGAACATTGAACGAGCACCGATCCACATCGTTCTTGCTACTTCTACCATTGGTAGCTTTTGCTTTAGAACCGTTGCTAGAGCAACGAGTAAACCGACAACACCACCATATACTAGCGATTTGCCTACATCTGTATTTTCAAAAGCGCCTAAAAGGTTAAACGCCTGACCATCTGCTGCCAGTGCTGAGCCACCGGTATACAACATCGCAGCTACCGTTGCGACAATAAGCGACACGATCGGCATTACTAGATCTGAGACAGAGCCGTTTTTGCTCTCTTCAATGTCTAGCTCTTCATTTAGATCTTTCGCTTCGGTTTGATCAGTATCACCATCAAAACCGCGGCCTTGTGAAGCTTCGATTTCATGCTGACGCATTTTACCGACATCCAGACCGAACCATGCCACTGCAAATACCATTAGTAATGCAAAGACTGCGTAGAAGTTCATTGGGATTAAGCGAACGTAAGCCCCAAGAGCTGAGTATTCCGTCATACCGTGAGTAACGAGAATACCACCGATAATCGTCATGATGTATGCACCCCAGCTTGAAGCCGGCATGATTACACACATTGGTGCAGCGGTAGAGTCAAGAATATACGCAAGCTTGGCACGTGATACGTAAAAACGGTCTGTTACTGGACGCGAAATTGCACCCACTGCTAGGCTGTTAAAGTAATCATCGACGAAGATAAATACACCTAAGAAAGCCGCAAGAAGTTTAGAGCCGCGTTTGCTTTTTACACGTGACTGAGCCCATTCAGCAAATGCGCGTGTACCGCCAGACAAAGTCAGTAGTGCAGTCATCATACCAAGTAGCAATAAGAAGCCGACAATACTCATATTCCAAGTATTGATACCGCCGTCTTCAATGAAAACACCAGAAACTTTTGTTCCTACATAACTTAGCGCGTTACCTACTGAGTAATCAGCAAGTAAAATTGCGCCCATAACAATACCCACGCCCAGAGAAATCAATACTCGACGTGTTACGATAGCAAGGCTCAAGGCCACAATAGGTGGCAATAATGATAAAGGAGATGTTGCAAAATCTATTAAATTCATGATCTTCAAAAACCAGTTTTTTATTTGGCTAGAGATCTACTGCAGACAAATTTGATAGAATCAAATTCATGTTGAACTAAGCGAAAGGGAAGTGAACACTTCTCCCAACCCCACAGTAGCGCTCCATAGTTTAAATATTAAGACTATGGCAGTGATGTACCTATTGAGTACAACCCCAGCAAGCTGCTTTGATATACAACTTACTTCGGCAATTACACCTTTTACTTCTATTCATAGGCATCACCCCAATAAAAGCTACTCTTTGTAATTGCACCTCTACGGCGATAACGTATTTTTCACTGTCGTTACTAGTATTTAACAACAATTTAACTAACACATCGCATCAGGTAGCCGCAATTGTACTCATGAATCACCACATTGCAACATATCATTCCAAGAAAGTTCATTCTCAGTAATACAAAAATGCTACATGTTGCATCTCTTTTGCAGCAATTATTCTATTAAGCTCATAATGGTACATTGTTACTGAACCTTTTAGATAACATCGTTCTTAGATGAGATACATTAGCATTCGTTATATAAAACATATCTATTTTCTATTTTATTTAACTAATCTAGCCTAGAACATATTCGAGAATATTAAAGATAGTAAATAATATTTGTCTTATCTTATTGCACTGTTTATTATTAGGAAGATTAATAATTATATCTTGATGGGAAAAGCCATGTCTGAATTAACAAAAACTCTATTAAATATTCGCAGCCTACGCGCATTTTCACGTGAGCTAACACTTGAGCAATTAGAAGAAGCGCTAGATAAGCTAACAATCGTTGTTCAAGAACGTCAAGAAACGGAAGCAGCAGACCGAGCTGAAAAAGAAGCGCGTGAAGCGAAATTAGCTGAATACGCTCAAATGATTGCTAAAGATGGCATTGATGTTGAAGACTTAATTGCAGCGCTTTCTGGTGAAGCAAAAGCGACAACTAAAAAGAAACGTGCTCCTCGCCCAGCTAAATACAAATATGTAGATGGTAATGGCGATGAAAAAACTTGGACAGGTCAAGGTCGTACACCTTCTGCAATCCAAGAGCAATTAGATGCAGGTAAATCTTTAGAAGATTTCGCAATCTAATTAATTTGAATTAAATAAAAAGGCTCCTAATTCAGGAGCCTTTTTTGTATCTCATTTTAGTTCAACAACTTTCAACGGCTTAGCGTTCCCAGTACGCTTCTTCTAAACTATCTTCACGTTCTGGCAGTCCGCGAGATAAACGTGGCGAATGCTGGACTAATACTTCATAACTCGCGCGGTTCGAATATTTACAAACTTGTGAGAAAGAAGAATAAGTTAAATATGGGTGTTGGTGCTTACTAGAGTTTGGCACGTTTTCTTTATGATATTTATTAGCAGCCATATCATGCAATAATGCAGATAAAGCTGCATCGCCAGCACCATTGGTGTTTTTAATTTTCTCAGGTCCCCCCATGTAAGGCGCAATATGTGAATAAACCTTAATTGGATTAACGCATAAATCACGAGATGCTGGGCGACTAAATTCAAAGCGGTTAAATTCTGCAATAGACCCAGGTAATAAAGGCAGAGAAGTTTCGCGCTTCGCTTCTTCTTCTGTGTAACCCGCCATAAATAGACCAACAGGGCCAGCTGTACATAGCACTAGATCAACCCAATCCAGAGCTTTGTCCGACGCAGCAAGCGGATCGCTTTCGCCTGTTAATGCTTCAGCTTCATCTTCATTCATAGCCACAACACTAACGTGTTGCTTTAAGAAATCTTTCCAAAACTCTGGGTCATCCTGAATCACAAACTTAGTACCCAATGTTAGTACTACAGGCACATCGTGTTTTTTTGCATACTCGATAGCTTTCATTGTTGCATCAGGCATCGGGTCGCCCGCTTTACAACGTACTAAGTATGCGGTTAATACTAATGCAGACGCGCTTTCAAAAATATTCTCTGGAATGCTATCTGGTTGAAGCTGGTTCATCTGACCTTCGCTAATAGCAAAAGTACGTTCGCCATCTTCAGTGATCAATGCAAAACAACGACCGATCGCACCATCTACCCCTTGTAAATGATTCAAGTCCATGCGGCTTGAGGTATTACATAAATAACGATAGCCGTAACTGCCAATTTTTATATCTTGGCTCATCACACCTAATAAAGTAGAGCGGTCATCCGCTAATACTGAGTAATTGTGTAATGTATTCCCGATAGTGCCACCAGCATATTCATTAGTAATTAATTCACTCTGCTTTAGCTCTTGATATAACGCTTCCGCCGTAGTGTCATCAATTACTAATGAATGACCTTTACTTAATTCGTACTTTTCAATTAACTCAGAACTCACTTTAGCTTCAATATCAACCAAAGTTTGGTCAATACCTATGATATGAGTGCGCGACATTTTCTTACTTTCATGTGCTTGGCTGGCTAAAGGATCGCGAGCGTGAACTGGAAAGTAATGCTTAGATTTGCGTTGTCCAGGAAATTTCATAAAGTTAGTCTAAGTAAAGGGGAGAATGGGAGCCGGATTCTACCGCGCCATTATTAACGCGGCAATATTTCAAATTATAGCAAACGTTTGCAGGGTGTTTTTTTTATTCACCTTCCATGAAGCTCAAATCTGGTAGCATATCTAGGTGCTCTGAATAACGCTTTTGATTAAATTCGGCGCCGTTCTTCATCACGTCAAAAACCTCGATAGCTAACGCGCAGGCCATTGCTTGAATCGCTTCTTCGCGTGGTGTTCCTGTCATCACCAAACGCATTAATGTTTCTTTCACTTTGATAGGCTGGCCATCTTCAAGTTGATTCTCGATGATCTCAATCAACTGCTCTTCTTGCATAAACTCATTTTGTTCAGACATTTTTAATCTCTACTCTTGGATTTTGGGCGACTATGCCACATATAAGTCTGACATCCTAGCGACTCACTTCGCTCTCATTAGATTCTATTAAAAAACCAGCATACTAAGTGTGCAAATGAAACTGTGATTCCTGTCTCGGATCTGTCACGTTGTTTCTCTTTCTGTTAGAATCTGCGACCAAGTAATATTAACGGTGTTAAGACATGTCAGATAACAGCCAAAAGAAAGTAATTGTCGGAATGTCCGGCGGTGTAGATTCATCAGTATCAGCTTACCTTCTTCAACAGCAAGGCTACCAAGTGGAAGGCCTTTTCATGAAAAACTGGGAAGAAGATGATAACGAAGAGTACTGTACTGCAGCTGAAGATCTGGCTGATGCTCAAGCCGTTTGTGACAAACTAGGTATCCACCTGCACACGATCAACTTTGCTGCAGAGTACTGGGATAACGTATTCGAATACTTCCTTGCTGAATACAAAGCTGGTCGTACTCCTAACCCAGATATTCTTTGTAACAAAGAAATCAAATTCAAAGCATTCTTAGAGTTTGCCGACGAAGTACTAGACGCAGACTACATCGCGATGGGTCACTACGTTCGTCGTACTTTCCCGACTCAAGAAGAATTAGATGCAGGTATTAAACCTGAAATGCTACGTGGCCTAGACAGTAACAAAGACCAAAGCTACTTCCTTTATACGCTAAGCTCAGATCAAGTTGCGCGCAGCCTATTCCCAGTTGGTGAATTGGAGAAGCCAGAAGTGCGACGCATTGCTGAAGAGCAAGACTTGATCACAGCGAAGAAGAAAGACTCTACAGGTATCTGCTTTATCGGTGAGCGTAAATTCACAGAGTTCCTTGGCAAATACCTGCCAGCACAACCAGGTGACATCGAAACACCAGAAGGTAAAGTGATTGGTAAGCACAACGGTCTGATGTACCACACGTTAGGTCAGCGTAAAGGCCTTCACATTGGCGGCACCAAAGGTGGCGGTGGTAACGAAGAACCATGGTTTGTTGGTGAAAAAGACCTAAAACGCAATGTATTGATCGCCGTACAAGGTAAAGACCATCCACTTCTTAAGTCGGAAGGTTTAATCGCATCACAACTGCACTGGGTTGATCGCTCCCCTATTACAGAAGTTTTGAAGTGCACAGTAAAAACGCGTTACCGCCAAACTGATATTCCTTGTACAATCATCCCAATTGATGAAGAGAACATTAAAGTTATCTTTGATGAGCCACAAATTGCGGTGACTCCTGGTCAATCTGCAGTGTTCTACCAAGATGAAGTTTGTCTTGGTGGTGGCATCATCGAGAAACGAATTTAAGCTTCAATTAGTCAGCATTTGATTTAACCCATCACTTAGGAGTTGTTACGTGGCCAATACACTTTATGACCGTACTATAGCGTTTGCCGGGATTTGCCAAGCTGTGGCTTTGGTTCAACAAGTAGCAAAAGACGGTCACTGTGATTCAGACGCCTTCGAAGCTTCAATGAATGCAATCATCAATACCAATCCAGCGAATACGATTGGTGTTTTTGGCCGCGAGGCAAACTTAAAGTTAGGTTTGGAATGCTTGGTAAAAGGTATTGATAGTACCCCTGCAGGCAGTGACATTACGCGATACATCATAAGCCTGATGGCACTCGAGCGTAAGCTAACCTCTCGAAATGACGCGATGTCGCAACTAGGTGACCGCATTCAAATGGTTGAACGCCAAGTCGATCACTTTGATTTACTTGATGATCAAATGATCAGCAATTTAGCGAGCATTTATCTAGACGTCGTTAGTCCAATCGGCCCTCGAATTCAGGTTTCAGGTACTCCTTCAGTACTGCAACAAACCTCTAACCAACATAAGGTAAGAGCCCTGCTTTTATCTGGTATTCGAAGTGCTGTACTGTGGCGTCAAGTCGGCGGTAAACGACGCCACTTGATTTTCGGTCGCAAGAAAATGATCGAGCAGGCTCAAATACTTTTAGCCCGAATTTAATGTAATAGCTCGCCCTTGTGCGAGCTAATTTTTTTGCCAAAACAAACCCCACGCAAACGTTTGCGCATAATTCGTGACAAATGCGATTGTTATTGGTATAAAGCCCACGAAATTTAGAAACTCAATTCAGGAGAACACCATGGAACTGTCAGCATTGACTGCTGTTTCACCAGTAGACGGCCGTTACGGAAGTAAGACAATTGCATTACGCAGCATCTTTAGTGAGTTTGGCCTACTAAAGTACCGCTCTATCGTTGAAATTCGTTGGTTACAAAAGCTTGCAGCAACAGATGCAATCAAAGAAGTACCAGCATTCAGTGCAGAAGCTAACCAGTTCCTTGATGAACTTGCAGCAAACTTCTCTGAAGAAGACGCAGCTCGCATCAAAGAGATCGAGCGCACCACTAACCACGACGTTAAAGCGGTTGAGTACTTTCTTAAAGAGAAAGTAGCTGGTGTTGCTGAACTTGATGCAGTAAATGAGTTCATTCACTTTGCCTGTACTTCAGAAGACATCAACAACACGTCTCACGCTCTAATGCTTAAAGAAGCACGTGACGAAGTGATTCTTCCTGAAATCAAAAACATCATCGACGCTATCAAAGCACTTGCCGTTGAATACCGCGATATCCCACTTCTGTCTCGTACACACGGTCAGCCAGCTTCTCCATCTACTATGGGTAAAGAAATGGCGAACGTTGCGTACCGTATGGAGCGTCAATACAAGCAAATTGCAAACGTTGAAATTCTAGCAAAAATCAACGGCGCAGTGGGCAACTACAACGCTCACCTATCTGCATACCCTGAAGTTGATTGGCACCAATTTAGCGAAGAGTTCATCACTGAATCTCTTGGCGTAACTTGGAACCCTTACACAACTCAAATCGAACCACACGATTACATCGCTGAATTGTTCGACGCGGTTGCACGTTTCAACACTATCCTTCTAGACTTCGACCGTGACGTTTGGGGCTACATCGCTCTTGGTCACTTCAAGCAGAAGACAATTGCTGGTGAGATCGGTTCATCAACAATGCCACACAAAGTTAACCCAATTGACTTCGAAAACTCTGAAGGTAACCTTGGTCTAGCAAATGCGGTATTTAGCCACTTAGCTCAGAAGCTACCTGTTTCTCGCTGGCAACGTGACCTAACTGACTCAACAGTTCTTCGTAACCTAGGTGTTGGTGTTGGCTACGCAATCATTGCATACACTTCGACTCTGAAGGGCATTAGCAAACTAGAAGTAAACCGCGAAGCGCTACTTGCTGAACTAGACCAAAACTGGGAAGTTCTAGCTGAGCCAGTACAAACAGTTATGCGCCGTTACGGCATCGAAAAGCCATACGAGAAGCTTAAAGAGCTAACTCGTGGTAAACGTGTAGATGGCGAAGGCATGCGCGCATTCATCGATGGCCTAGAAATCCCAGCGGAAGAAAAAGCTCGTCTAAAAGAGATGACGCCAGCTAATTACATCGGCCAAGCAATCGAGCTGACTGACAAACTGTAGTTAGTAATTTACGATTACAAAAGGCTTCCACCAGGAAGCCTTTTTTGTTTTCACCACATCCGAACTACTAGTTCTTTAGGTCTAGTCTCATCCCTAAAAGATTGCAGTTTTAACAATATATGAGATATCCGACTCTTCACAAGATGATTCCAAATTCAGCCAATAGACCTATCTCTATCTCGCGCATATACGTCTTATCAAAAAACTCTTAGTGCATAGATCAAAAAAGGCTTGGTACTAACCAAGCCTTTTTGCATAAACCATATTATTATAGATTGCGTAGTGAGTTAATACGCTTGTCTAATGGTGGGTGGCTCATCAGCAGCTCAGTCATAGTGCGCTTACCATTGATACCAAATGCCATCATTGAACCTTCGAGTTGTGGCTCGTGACTTATCTTTAAGCGCTCAAGCGCTGCAATCATCTTTTCTTTGCCAACAAGTCTTGCGGCTCCGGCGTCAGCATGGAACTCACGATGGCGGCTATACCACATAGTAATAAAGCTCGCTAGGAAGCCAAATACTAGTTCAAGAACAATCGATACACCAAAGTAGACCATCATGTTGCTGCCGCCTTCTTCTTCGTTATCATTTGATGCCACAATATTGGCAATGAAACGAGATAAGAAGATAACAAACGTGTTCACAACGCCTTGCATCAAAGTCATAGTGATCATATCACCGTTCGCAATGTGGCTAACTTCGTGAGCTAAAACCGCCTCAGCCTCATCACGAGTCATGTTATGTAACAAACCCGTTGAAACTGCGACTAGAGAATCATCACGCTTCGCACCTGTTGCAAACGCATTAATATCCGGCGCGTCGTAAATGGCTACCGTTGGCATACCAATACCAACTTGCTGAGCTTGACGGCTCACCGTTTCCATTAACCAATGTTCTGTTTCGTTACGTGGATTCTCAATTACCACTCCACCTACTGAACGTAATGCCATCCCCTTTGACATCATCAGTGAAATGAAAGAACCACCAAAACCAAATACAACAGCCATTAATAGAATCCCAGACGTACTACCGCCGCCTAATTGGATTCCAAAGATGGCACTTATCACATTCAAAACAACACTTAGCACTAAAACAACGGCCAAGTTCGTCGCTAGGAACAACATTACTCGCTTCATTACATTTCTCCGCACTGGAAGCTTATTGTTATATAAAGAGTTTAAGTCATCCTTAAACCTGCACTCTTCAAGTATTTATTACTTATACATATAGTCTAAGATTTAGAAAACAAGGTTAAGTCTTAAATTGAAACATTTGATTTCTACTGTTCACAGTCTACACACTTTTTGCAGTCTTAGACTTAAGTCGTATTGAGTAGCTCTAATAAAAGCTCTAGATTATGTCTCAGATATTAGATGGCACGTCCATGCAACAAAAGGAAAGGATCATGGCTGAAGGTAGTAACTTCCAAATGGCTATCGACTTACTTTGCTGTCACTTAGGCATCTCAGAAGAAGAAGCTAGAAAGCAAATTGGTATCCAACCGCAACCGGATATCCAAACTCAGATTAGCGAAACTCAACAAGCGCTAATGGGTTTAACAAAAGACAAATAACAAAAGGGCTGCAATCGCAGCCCTTTTTCATTTCTAACGCTTTGTCATTTCAAACAAAGCTACATCATCACCAAGCTACAAAGCTAAGATTGGTGACACATCAATATACTGACCAATATTTTTTGACTTCGCTTTTGGTACGTAAGGGATCTCACCCAGCTTAGGTGCCCCCATTTTGTCTTCTAGCATTGCAATGATATCGGAGTAGTGTTCGGTCCCTGGATTAATTCGGTTTGCCACCCAACCAACTAGGTTTAGTCCATCCGCTCTGATTGCTTCTGCGGTTAAAAGCGCATGGCTCAGACAGCCCAGCTTAATTCCAACCGTCAATACTACCGGTAACTGCTCTTGCTTTACCCAAGAAGATAAACAGTCTGAATCCGATACCGGAACACGCCATCCACCAGCACCCTCGACTAAAACGATATCTGAAGACTCTTTGTGCTGCGCTAACTTATCGCTGAGAACTGAATCTTCGATAACAACATTGTCATGCTTTGCAGCAATATGCGGCGATGCTGGAAGCAACAAAGCGTATGGATTCACATCGTGATAAGCAATGTCATTCGTTGCGGCTTCTTGTAGATGTAACGCATCTGAATTACGTAAACCTTCGGCTGTTTCTTCACAGCCTGCAGCTACTGGCTTATAGCCAATAGTTGATAATTTTTCAGCGGCAAATGCTTGCAAAATAGCTTTTGAAACCACTGTTTTTCCAACTTCGGTATCCGTACCTGCAATAAATAATGCATCAATCATAATTGAACAACCCCTAAACAAACTTGATATGTTGCTGGTAAGAAACCTTGATGGTTTTGGAACTTTCGATATTCATTTTCGACCAGGCGTAACATACGTCGACTGGTCAAACCTTGTGAGCGACCACTTACGTGGTTAGCGCCGATACCTTTAAGGTCGCGCATTAATTCAAAAGCTGTGTCATACCAAACGGTGATGGAGGGCAAGTCTAGTTGATGACTGCTACAGCTTGCTTGAGCTAACGCAATTTTTACCTGATTGGATGAAATAAATTGATTTACGTGTTGATATGAGTCAATTCTGCTCCATGATTTTTCCAATTCACGCAGCGAACCATCGAGCAAAGTTGAAAAAGCCAACTTACCTCCCATTTTGGTCACACGTTTCATCTCCCTCAATGGGTAAGACAAATCCTCACACCACTGAAGTGCCAAACTGGTAAATACAAAATCAAAAGTATTGGATTCGAAAGGCAGTTGCTCAGCATCAGCTACTTGATAATCCTTGACGAGCTCGCCACAACAAATTTTCGCCTGCTGTAGCATTCCAACCGATAGGTCTGCGCAAGTCACTATCGCTCCGCGCAGAGCGAGTTGCTTTGAAAAATAACCTGTGCCGCACCCTAAATCCAAAACTGAGTAACCAGACAAATCTTGGGGCAGCTTATCCAATAGTTGGTGGCCTACATCTCGCTGAAATTGAGCATGCTTATCATAAGAATGCGCCGCCTTGCCAAAGGCCTCAGCAATCGCAGCCTTATCGACAACACTATAGCTTTCCACTATTACTTCTTGTGTCATTAGCGATTTCCTATATCAGATTCGACAGCCTGACGAATAACCTTACCCAAGCGATTAACCTGTTCGAGTGAATGATTTGCAGTAAGCGTGATTCGCAGCCTTGCGCTTCCATTAGGTACCGTAGGTGGGCGAATAGCCGTCGTCCAAAGCTGTTGTTGCTTCAACTTTTCCGCCAGTGCTAGCGCTATGTGCGACTCCCCACAAACAAACGGTTTGATTGGCGTTTGAGTGTCAACGTACCCTTTCAAATCACACAGCGATGCCTGGTAAGCAAGTTGTAATTCAGCAAGTTTATCCCTGCGCCACTGCTGTGTTTGGATCATTTGACAAGCATGAGTCAATGCATGGGCTTGAGAAGGCGGCATCGCGGTTGAGTAAACATGATGACGAGCAAACTGAGTTAAGTAGTCACCAACTTCCGAAGAACATAGAATTGCAGCCCCAGATAAGCCAAAGGCTTTTCCAAAAGTCACGATTAATAAATCAGGCTTAACTGCAGCTTGGCCGCAGCTCCCCGCACCATCTTCGCCAAGGACCCCTATACCATGCGCATCGTCTACGACGAGCCATGCATCGTGTATTTGGCACTGTTCCGCAATGTTGGATAAAGGCGCTTTATCTCCATCCATGCTGAACACGCCTTCGGTAACCACAAGTGCATCGCTAGAATTACTCAGGATTTTTGCCAAATGCTGAGCATCATTGTGTTTAAAGCGCTTCATTGAGGCTGGAGAGTTAATCCCCGCTTCCATTAACGACGCATGATTCAGTTTGTCTTGAACCAGAGTATCTTGCTTCTCTAACAATGAAAAAATCAGTGCTTGATTAGCACTAAATCCAGAATTGAACAAAATGGCCCGTTCGAAGCCCAACCATTCACATAGGCTAGCCTCTAAGTTCTGATGCGCTCGGCTAAAACCAGACACAAGAGGGGAAGCGCCGCTCCCTACTCCATAGATATCGAGTCCCTGCTGCCATGCACTTACTAGCTCTTTGTCGCTCGCCAACCCCAAATAATCATTACTTGAAAAATTGACATACGACTTACCTTCATCCACAAGAATAGCTTGATTCGAATGTTCAAGCGGTTTAAGTACACGAGTAAGCCCTTGTGCTTTGCGGCTTTCAAGGGCTTGATTAATACGGGTCTTAAACGCTGGCATCGTAGAACATGTCATTTTTCGTAGGACGAGCCGCGACACGTTCTACTACTTGATCTAACAATTCGTTCTCTTGAATTTCATCTGGCTTTTGAGCCACTTCTTGGCTATTGATACCTAGCTTTTTGAAAAGCTGCATATCCGTATCTTCATCTGGGTTTGGCGTGGTAAGAAGCTTGCAGCCGTAGAAGATTGAGTTCGCGCCAGCCATGAAACACATAGCCTGCATTTGCTCATTCATATTTTCACGACCAGCAGATAGACGTACCGCTGATTTTGGCATCATGATGCGCGCTATAGCGATAAGCTTGATGAAATCGAACGATTCAACATCATCAACGTTTTCCATTGGTGTACCTTTTACTTTTACCAGCATATTAATCGGCACACTTTCAGGATGCACAGGCAAGTTCGCCAGTTCGACAAGCAAGCCCGCACGGTCATTAGTACTTTCACCCATACCGATAATGCCACCTGAACAGATCTTCATGCCCGCATCACGAACGTGCGAAAGAGTATCTAGGCGGTCTTGGTAAGTACGAGTAGTAATGATGCTGCCATAAAACTCAGGCGAGGTGTCCAAGTTATGGTTGTAGTAGTCCAAGCCGGCGTCAGACAATTCACCGGCTTGCTCCGGTGTAAGCATGCCTAACGTCATACAGGTTTCTAAACCCATACCTTTTACGCCTTTGATCATTTCTGTCAGGTGCGGCATATCACGTTCTTTTGGGTTCTTCCATGCAGCGCCCATGCAAAAACGAGTTGAGCCTGCATCCTTAGCTTTTTGTGCAGCATCCAATACTCGCTCAACTTCCATCAAACGTTCTTTGTCGACATCGGTTCGGTAGTGTGCGCTCTGTGGGCAGTATTTACAATCTTCAGGGCATGCACCTGTCTTGATTGAAAGTAATGTACTGACTTGTACATGGTTGTGTTGCTGATATTGGCGGTGTACAAGCTGAGCTTCAAACATCAAATCCATAAATGGTTTATCAAGCAATGCTCTTACTTCAGCTACTGTCCAGTCATGACGAACTTCCACGTGTCGTTCCTTATCTTTATTTTTTGGTATAGAAACAAGCTTTACTGTACTTGCCTACATTTATGCTTGGATAGTCTACCGACAAGCTTTAGACTGTCAACATATTGAGAATATTAAAAGTTTACATCTGGTTGATTTTCAACCACAACTAAATTGGAAGTTGCAATGGATCTCGCCTTTGATCGCCAGCACATCTGGCATCCTTACACATCAACACTAACACCTCTGACCTGCTACCCAGTCACTCAAGCTGAAGGCGTTCACCTTCAATTAGAAGATGGAACTCGGATAATCGACGGGATGTCATCATGGTGGTCCACCATTCATGGCTACAATCACCCACACTTAAACGCTGCAGCTCACGGACAAATCGATAAGATGTCTCATGTTATGTTTGGCGGCATCACCCATGAACCAGCGATCAATTTATGTAAGAAACTGCTAGGTTTGGCACCTAGTAATCTTGAACATGTTTTCTTAGCAGATTCCGGCTCTGTTGCCGTTGAAGTTAGCTTAAAAATGGCATTGCAATACTGGCATGCCAAAGGTCAACCGCGGTCCAAATTTCTGACACTTCGAGATGGTTACCACGGCGATACGTTTGCCGCTATGTCTGTCACTGATCCAGATAACTCCATGCATAGCTTGTACAAAGGCTTCTTACCCGAGCATATATTTGCAAAGTCCCCCCAAACAGGTTACTGGCAAGAGTGGGATCCAAGCGATATCTCTGATTTCGAAGAAAAAATATCGTCTCACCATCAAGATGTCGCCGCAGTTATTTTGGAGCCTATCGTCCAAGGGGCCGGAGGAATGAGGATCTATCATCCAGAGTTCCTTAAACAAGTAAGAGCACTATGTGATAAGTACAATGTGCTACTGATTCTGGACGAAATCGCTACGGGGTTTGGCCGTACTGGTAAGCTATTTGCTTGTGAGCACTCGGAGGTTGAACCTGATATTTTGTGCGTCGGTAAAGCGTTAACTGGCGGGTATATGACTTTGTCTGCCACTTTAGCCTCTAAAGACGTCGCTGATACAGTGTGCGGAGGAGAAGCCGGTTGCTTCATGCATGGCCCAACTTTCATGGCGAACCCATTAGCGTGCGCCGTCGCCACAGCAAGCTTGGAGTTGATAGAAAACGGTGAATGGCAGCAACAAACCCTAGCTATCCAAGAACAGTTTTCTCAGCAACTACCAAGGTTGCTTGAATATAAAAATGTAAAAGATGTACGTTGGCTAGGCGCGATTGGCGTCGTCGAGACCCACTCCCCTGTGAATATGGAAGTCATTCAAGCAAAGTTTGTTGAACAAGGGGTTTGGATTAGACCATTTGGTAAACTCATTTATATGATGCCTCCGTTTATTAGCCAGCCACAACACATAGAAAAACTTGTACTTGCAATTCAAAGCGCATTAGAAAGTAAAGACTGTTTCGCATAAGCCTTTGGTAAATTAGAATAGCGGTTTGAAACCTCAGCTTCAAACCGCTTTATTTCTGTAATCCATTATCTGAGCTGACTATCTTTACTTGCTCTGCGGTTAAACAATGCTTGTCTATGAGAAGCGTGCTCTTGTAACGATTGGCAATCAATGCACAAACGCACACCTTGGATAGCCATACGTCTTGCTTCTGGGATTATGTCCCCACACTCATCACACGTATGCGCACTTGCACCGCGATTAAAGTTGCCTCTCACTCTCGATATTTCATCTTCAATTGTATTTTGAATTTGCTGGCTCACACTATCGTCGCCGGCCCATCCTACAGCCATAAGTCCTCCTCAATGGTCTATTTGAGAAAATCTGTACACGACTATTATTAGAAGCTGCCGTTTAAGCCAATATGTACATAATGCTCACTGCGCCATCATCGTAACCATTATTGGCGAGCCTTTGAGCTTCTAAATCGATGGGTGAATTATATACCTCTTATATAAAATGATAATCAACGTAAAAGCCAAAACACTGTTACACATGCGTAATAATATACTTACCTCAGCACACAAAAAAGCCCAGCTAGATAGCTGGGCTTAGTATTAAATTTTTGGCAATTAGCCGATATGAGTTTCGCCACCCATGTACTTCTGCAGTACGGTTGGAATCGCGATACGACCATCAGCTTCTTGGTTGTTTTCAAGGATAGCAACCATAGTACGGCCAACCGCTAGACCAGAACCATTTAGTGTGTGCACAAGTTCAGGCTTTTTCTCGCCTTTACGACGGAAGCGTGCTTGCATACGACGAGCTTGGAAATCCCACATGTTCGAACAAGATGAAATTTCACGGTAAGTTTCTTGAGCTGGAACCCATACTTCTAAGTCGTAAGTTTTCGCAGCACCGAAGCCCATGTCGCCAGTACAAAGGATAACTTTACGGTAAGGAAGCTCTAGCATTTGTAGAACTTTCTCAGCGTGACCCGTCAGCTCTTCTAGAGCAGCCATTGAATCTTCTGGTTTGGTGATCTGTACAAGCTCAACTTTATCGAACTGGTGCATACGAATCAGACCGCGAGTGTCACGACCGTAAGAGCCAGCTTCAGAACGGAAACATGGAGTATGTGCCGTCATCTTAATTGGCAGATCAGCTTCATCGCTGATGGTATCGCGAACCATGTTCGTGACTGGTACTTCAGCAGTAGGAATCAGTGATAATTTCTTAAGTGGAACATCACTTACTTGCTCAGTTAGAGGGCTAGTATGGAACAAGTCTTCACCGAATTTAGGAAGCTGGCCAGTACCGAATAAGCTGTCAGGGTTCACTAGGTACGGAACATACATTTCTGTATAGCCGTGCTCATCAGTGTGAAGATCCAGCATGAACTGAGCAATTGCACGGTGCAGACGAGCAAATTTGCCTTTCATAACGATAAAACGAGAACCTGAGATCTTAACTGCGCTAGCGAAGTCTAAGCCGCCAGACATTTCACCAAGATCAACGTGATCTTTTACTTCGAAGTCGTAAGTTTTTGGCTCACCCCAACGAGAAATTTCTACGTTCTCATCTTCGTTCTTACCGTTTGGAACAGAATCATCCGGTAAGTTTGGAACTGACAGTGTTACTTCATCTAGTTGAGATTGAAGTTCAGCAAGTGCTTTTTTCGCTTCATCTAGTTCAGAACCTAAGTTACCTACTTCAGCAAGGATACGCTCTGCTTCTTCATGGTCGCCTTTTGCTTTCGCTTGACCAATGGACTTCGAGCGAGAGTTACGTAACGCTTGCAGTTCTTCAGTTTTAATCTGAAGGGACTTACGTTTTTCTTCAAGTTCACGAATTGTCTCTACGTCAAGAGTGAAGCCTCGACGTGCTAATTTTGCTGCTGTTTCATCCAGCTCAGCTCGAAGTAATTTAGAATCCAGCATTGCTAATCCTATGCTTTAGTTATTTGAATATTCAGTAGATTGACCACTGAATTACTACTAAACCGCCAAAAGTGATGGTTATTCAACCAATTTTTGGCAATTTAATCTGAATATATTGACAGAGTAAAGATATCCAAAAAAGGCTAGTTTTCATAGCGCTTTTGTAGGCTTTTTGCGTCTAAATCTGCTAGATAATCTAACTTCTCGCCAATTTTGCTCTCTAAGCCTCGTTTTGATGGAAAATAGTACTGTGTCGAACCCATTTCCGGAGGTAAGTATTTTTCGCCAGCCGCATACGCGCCAGGCTCATCATGCGCATATCGATACTCTTGTCCGTAGCCCATGTCTTTCATCAAACTTGTCGGCGCATTACGCAAGTGAACCGGTACTTCGTATTCTGGTAAGTTATGCGCATCTCTTAACGCTTGTTTCCACGCGGTATACACTGAATTGCTTTTCGGCGCACAAGCCAAATATACGATCGCTTGAGCAATCGCTCGCTCCCCTTCCGCAGGCCCTACTCGAGCAAAACAATCCCATGCGGACAAAGCAACTTGCATTGCTCTTGGGTCAGCATTGCCGATATCTTCAGAAGCTATTGCCAGTAAACGCCGTGCAATATACAAAGGATCACAACCTGCCGCGATCATTCGAGCCGACCAATACAAGGCGGCATCAGGGTTTGAGCCACGAATTGATTTATGTACTGCTGAAATAAGGTCGTACCAAATATCGCCCTTATTATCAAAACGCGCCACTTTTTCTCCCGCAACTTCAGCGAGCAATTTCAACGTAATTTGCTTGGTGCCCTGAATATCATCTTCCGCCATGTCGTACAGAAGCTCTAAATAGTTCAGCGACATTCTCGCGTCACCGTTTACCAGTTCTGCTAAACGATCTAAAACGTTATCTGCGAATTCTGCTTCTACTTGCCCCAAACCACGCTCTTTATCATCAATCGCTTGGCGGATCACACAGGCAATATCCTGTGTATCAAGGGACGTCAACTTATAAACCCTAGCCCGAGAAAGCAGAGCGTTATTTAACTCAAATGAAGGGTTCTCTGTAGTGGCCCCTATAAACGTGACGGTGCCATCTTCTATATGCGGAAGAAAAGCATCTTGCTGACTTTTATTGAATCGATGGACTTCGTCCACAAATAAAATGGTACGACGGCCTGCTTGTTTGTTTTCACGAGCCTTGTCGATAGCAATTCGAATGTCTTTGACACCAGACGTGACCGCTGAGACGCGCTCCACTTCTGCATTAGCATAATTTGCTGCCACTTCCGCTAGAGTCGTCTTACCGGTACCAGGGGGGCCCCATAAGATCATTGAGTGGATATGGCCCGCCTCAAGCGCTCGACGCAAAGGTTTACCGGGCCCTAAAATATGCTGCTGTCCAATATACTGCTCAACCGTTTCTGGCCTCATACGAGCAGCAAGGGGACGAAAATCTTCGTCCCCTGAAAAGTCTAAGCTGTAGTTGCTCACTTATTCTCTCTCAATTTCTTTGGTCGTCGACTTCCACACCGTCTGGAATATCAAACGTAAAACGTTCTGCTTTCGGAGTTTGCAAGCTCACGTTCTTAAATTTAAATTCGCCGATTTGCCCATCTTGCTCGACAACATTAAAACCTTGGATCATCCCTTTTTCATTGATCAAGATCTCGAACTGACCTTGATTTGAATCTTTGGCCGTCGGTAACAATACAAACTTATCGCCTTGCTGAGTTACCGAGTAGTTATCCCAGTCACTTTGCTGGTTGCGAGTTAGCAAGACAAAAGGTGTTTGGGCTGCCGCTTGCTCCTGCCAGTAAATACTTACTTGCTCAATGAAAGGGTTGTAGTACCAAAGACTTTCTCCATCTGAAACCAATAAGTTTTCATCTGGAAATGTACTATTCCAACGAAATAGGCTTGGTCTTGCTATTTCAACGGTACCTTCACCTTCCATCACCACTTCACCATCCGGGCTGGTGACTAACTGATCAAACTGGGCACTAAAACCTTCATTTAATGCAAGACGGTTACTAAGTTCTTCTTTTGGAGTCGCGAAAACAGAAAAACTCATAAACAAAAGTGCCAAATACTTCTTCATTAATATTCCTACTTAATACGATAAGCTCATTTGAGTAATGTTGGACTTATCAAATTTTAACTAGTTCCCAGTGATTACTCTTTCGGAGGCGCTGGGGCTAATACTTCTCGATTACCGTTGTGACCCGGTGCACTCACAATACCTTGAGCTTCGAGTTGTTCGACAATACGTGCAGCTCGGTTATAACCAATTTTGAATCGACGCTGAACACCTGAAACCGACCCTCTTCTAGAGTGCACAACGTGCTCTACCACTTGGTCAAACAACGGATCCATATCTTCATCGCCTTCCATTTTTTCACCAGGAAGTAATGTTTCCGGAGTTTGTTCACCGTTGGTAATTTCATCGATGTAGTTTGGTTTTCCACGCGCTTTCCAGTTATTTACAACCGCGTGTACATCATCATCCGAAGCAAACGCACCATGAACACGAATGGTATGACTTGAACCTGGAGGTAAGTACAACATATCACCCATACCTAACAAAGACTCCGCACCACCTTGATCGAGAATAGTGCGCGAGTCTGTTTTGGTTGAAACTGTAAATGCCACACGAGTTGGAATATTCGCTTTAATCAAACCAGTGATAACGTCTACTGAAGGGCGCTGAGTAGCAAGGATCAAGTGAATACCTGCTGCACGTGCTTTTTGCGCGAGTCGTGCAATCAACTCTTCTACTTTCTTACCTACAACCATGATCAAATCAGCAAATTCATCAACGATCACAACAATGTAAGGCAAGTTTTCTAACAAAGGTGCTTCGGCATCCATACTATCCCCTTCTTTCCAAAGAGGATCGTGAATTGGGTGCCCCGCTTCTGCGGCCATTTTCAGTTTATCGTTATAACCTTTGATATTACGTACACCAAGTGCAGACATCAGCTTGTAACGACGTTCCATTTCTCCGACACACCAACGCAACGCATTCGAGGCATCTTTCATATCTGTTACAACTTCAGAAAGCAGGTGTGGGATGCCCTCATAAACTGATAGTTCAAGCATCTTAGGGTCAATCATGATGAAGCGAACTTCTTCTGGAGAGGCTTTGTAAAGCATACTCAGAATCATAACGTTCACGCCAACCGACTTACCAGAACCAGTAGTACCAGCAACAAGTACGTGCGGCATTTTCGCCAGATCGGCAATAACTGCTTCGCCCGCGATATCTTGACCTAACACTACCGTTGTTGGTGAAGTCGCATCTTGGAATTGAGGACTACCAACTACATCAGAGAAAAATACCGTTTGGCGGCTCATATTTGGCAATTCGAGGCCAACATATGGCTTACCCGGAATAACTTCCACAACACGTACAGCCATTGCTGACAATGAACGTGCTAAGTCCATTGAAAGACCAGATATACGACTTACTTTTACGCCCGGGGCTAAATCTAGTTCAAAACGAGTAATCACAGGCCCAGGGAAGATATCGACCACTTCAGCCTTAATTTTGTAGTCCGCCAATTTTGACTCAACTAAGCGAGCGATATCTTCCAATGCTTCACGGTCGATGAAGGTTTCACGCTTTTCCGGGTGGAACAGTAGTTCAAGTGTTGGTAGAGGCTCCGTAGGTTTAGGCAAATTAGGTTCATTTTGCATCAAGAACGGGTTTTGCGTTGCCGCCATATTCGCTTGAGCTTCAGACACTAAGCTTTGGAAAGCTGCCACATCATCATCGGCGTGTTGGTTTTCCTGCTCTATTGATTCCGAAGTAACTTCTTCCCATGGTAAATCTATTGGGGTTTGTTCGTCAGGTACGTTTGACACTGGGGTAGTCTCCTCAACGGACACCCCAAGATGCTCATCAACAGCCTCGTTAACAAGCTCTTGCGTTTCTTGACTCGGCAGTTCTGCAACGTCAATTGAAGATATAATAGGCTCTACTTGCTGAGTCGTGGATCCACTGTCACTGATAATCTGCTCAAGTCCGCTATCAGAGATAGTTGGTTGCGTGAAGTCGTCTTCAACGATGAATTGTTCATCTGTACTTTCTGTGTATTGAACTTCATCTATACGTTGCTCAATAGCGGGCTCTAACTCTTCAGCAACGTCCGGAACTGAAGGTAGCTCTGGCTCGAAAGTTGGTTTTACAGATTCTTCTTCAATGTATTGCTGATATAGTTCTGCCGACTCTGCATTATCTTGTTCTGCCAGATCGTTGTCATAGATAGCGGCATGTTCAAGTTCTTCAATTGTTGCATTCAACTGCTTAGAACGTTCAATTACAGGTTCGTCATCTTCAACCGAAATAGACGGAACTGGTGTCGGTTCTGGCATATGGATATTGTAATGACGAGTCTTAGGTTTCTCAGGCACTACGCTAGGCGCTACAATTTCAGGTTCCGGCTCTACGAGCGGCTCAGCGACGAATTCGACAGTGTCTTGAATTTCATTTTCAGCAGCGTCTGGAGACGAGTAATTCAACTCTGGCTCTTCAATATCTTTTAATTGAGGCTCTAAGACTTCTTTGTCTTCACCTCGAACTCTATTCAATAGCAGTGTGAATAAACGTATGGCGGCTTCACCAAGCCACTCAACCATACTTAACCAAGAAATACCGGTTAACAGTGTAAAGCCAGCTCCCCATAAAAATAGCAGAACAAGCGTGCTACCTAGGATATTTAATGTCGGTAAGGCTAGACTAGTAATCACGTCGCCAACGACACCACCAGACGAGAAGTACCAGATATCGTCAAAGTTGATATCAGCTAAACCGCAGCTGGTTAAAATCAAGATAATGAGGCCAAGCAACCTAGTGCCCCACAACATGAAATCAAGTGGCTCATTTTCATCGCGCTTACGGAATAGCACCCACGCCGCTATCGTGACTAAAATTGGCAATGGGTACGCTAAAGAGCCAAATGTAAAAAACAGGGTGTCTGCTAGCCATGCCCCTATATGGCCACCAGCATTTTGTATTTCTCCACCCCACGAGGTTTGCGACCAAGACGGGTCTGCAGGGCTGAAGGTAAATAAGGCGATTGCAAGTAATATAGAAGACAGAACGCCGAGGATAAGGCAGCACTCTTTTAAACGTTGAACGCCATTCAAACGAGAAGACTGAGGCTCTTCACTCGTTTTAATGATCGTTTCCACTTTGTTATTGCTCTCTTTGAACATAAATCAACTTATAATTCTAATCTGTAAAAACATGTCGAGCGGCATAAAGCCGCTCGTTCAATCAAGGCACTACTGTTGATTTAACCATATCAAACTGAAAAACCCAATTCCAGAAAGCAAGAAAGCGGAAACTAAGTCCGCTTTCTTTTACTAATCAATTGAGATTAACGAGTTTTAATCACCAGCTGATTGGTCTGTTTCACTTCTTCCATAACTACGTATGTACGAGTGTCGTTCACACCAGGTAAACGCAGTAGCGTGTCACCAAGCAGTTTACGATACGCACCCATATCAGATACGCGTGTTTTAAGAAGATAATCGAAGTCACCCGACACTAGATGACACTCTTGGATATCGTCTAGCTTTTGTACCGCAGTGTTAAATTGTTCAAATACATCTGGAGCCCCACGGTTCAGCGTTATTTCAACAAACACTAATAGAGATGCATCTAGGTACTGAGGGTTCAGCAATGCTGTATAACCCGTGATGTAACCTTGACGCTCCAAACGACGAACACGTTCCAAACATGGTGTAGGTGATAAACCTACGCGTTTTGAAAGCTCGACGTTCGAAATACGACCGTCTTTTTGCAACTCGTTTAGAATGTTGCGGTCAATACGATCTAGTTCCTTGGACGGCTTCTTATAGTTCTCTGCCATTTTTTATTCCACCTTATTACTTCCTTGCAAAAAAATATACTACAACTTTTTAATATTCAGTATCAAATTTTTTAAAAACGTATCTATACTAGATATTAATTCGACAGAATTACCCTACACATAGATAATACAACCAAAATAAATTAAGGAGTCAGGATGATCATTGGCGTACCTAAGGAAATCAAGAACCACGAATATCGTGTTGGTATGATCCCAGCTAGCGTGAGAGAGCTAATCTCACAAGGTCACCAAGTTTTTGTAGAAACCACTGCCGGTAGCGGCATCGGTTTTTCAGACGATGATTACATCGCTGTAGGCGCATCCATTCTTCCTACTGCTGCTGACGTTTTCGCGAAAGCAGAAATGATTGTAAAGGTTAAAGAACCTCAAGCTGTCGAGCGAGCTATGCTTCGTGAAGGACAAATATTATTTACTTATTTGCACCTAGCACCAGATTTTCCACAAACTGAAGAGCTAATCAAGAGCAAAGCTGTCTGTGTAGCCTACGAGACTGTAACAGATAATATGGGTCGCTTGCCACTACTTGCGCCAATGTCTGAAGTAGCAGGACGTATGTCTATTCAAGCAGGTGCACAAACTCTAGAGAAATCTCACGGTGGTCGTGGTCTTCTTTTAGGTGGTGTTCCAGGCGTTGAGCCAGCTAAAGTAGTAGTTGTTGGTGGCGGTGTTGTAGGTGCTAACGCGGCTCGTATGGCTGTTGGCCTACGTGCAGACGTTACAATCCTAGATCGTAACGTTGATACACTTCGTCGTTTGGATGAAGAATTCCAAGGTCGCGCAAAAGTGGTTTATTCTACGGAAGACGCTATTGAGAAGCATGTTCTAGAAGCAGACCTAGTGATTGGTGCAGTACTAATCCCTGGTGCAGCAGCGCCTAAACTGGTTACAAAAGAGCACATTGCTAAGATGAAACCAGGCGCAGCCGTTGTTGACGTTGCAATCGACCAAGGTGGTTGTTTCGAGACATCTCACGCAACAACGCACGCAGATCCAACTTACATTGTTGATGATGTTGTTCACTACTGTGTTGCTAACATGCCAGGTGCTGTTGCTCGTACTTCTACTTTCGCACTAAACAATGCAACACTTCCTTACATTGTTAAGCTAGCGAACAAAGGTTACCGTGAAGCACTTCTAGAAGACAAAGGCTTCCTAGAAGGTCTAAACGTTATCCACGGTAAAGTAACTTGTAAAGAAGTTGCTGAAAGCTTCGACCTAGAATACGTAGATCCTGCTGAAGCAATCGCAATGTTCAACTAAGAACTACGATTAAGTTTCAAAAAAGAGCCAGCATGTTTGCTGGCTCTTTTTATTTGTGGGCATGAATCAAAATATTTCTGGGGGTCACTCGTTTCTCGCAAAACTCGGAGATCGAGACTTGGTACCCCTGCTCTTGTAAGTACATCGCTTTATCCAAGGCCAACCAGATTTCCAACGGCCTTCTAAAAACCTGTTGAATCAAACTGAATTTTTCCATCTTCCAAAACATCACCTCTCCCAGTTGTTGATATTGCTCGAATTCAACTTTCGGAAGCTCAAGCGATTTTTGCGCGGCCGCCCACTCACAGAATGCTTGAAATCCATCGTCAAGCAGAGACTTCTTAATACTCGGTACTGGCATGTATTCTTCAAAGCCTAATTCAGCTTTTAACAAGGCGCTAAACCCTAAACGGAAGGTCATCTCTAGTTGGCGATGACGCTTCACTCTCTCACCACCGGTCACCGTTTCCTGTAGGGGCACCCTTAAGTCTGCTTTGCTTAAAACTAATTGTGATTGCTGAGCAAGTAATGACAAAGCTTGATAGCTTTCGTCTTGAATGAGGTGATAACAACATGGCGATATTGTGACCGCCGGAAGTTGATGAGCAACACTGTTTTGCAGTAACTTCACGTGAAGATCACCACAGGCGTGTAATGCGACTGCATGTTGATTCGAATTAAACACGAGTTCGCTACTTGGAGAGAATGCATCACCTTGGACGAACTGCATGTTCAAACGTTGGGCATCCGCTACCTCTTGCCCACTCTCACACAAGCTTTGCTGCCATTCAAAACTTGTCACTTTCTGCTCAGATTGCTGTGCGAGTATGCGACCTAAAAAACCCTTTCCTGAGCACCACTCTAACCACTCATTTCCATAATGATCAGACAGAGCACTTTCTCCCATAGCCAGGATTTGTTCTAACTTGCGTCCTGGCACGCCAACACTAGTGTTTCTTGAGAGTGTTAGGCCACTAAGATTTTCCCTTGGTAAGGTAATCATCGTTGTCATTTCATTCAACTCTGGGAAAAAACGCGATAGGCACGTCACTAAGCGGTCAGATTGCGCCTTTAGGTCGGTAATATCTTGATGGCTTAGTTCATCTAGCCACTGCATTAATGGAGGAGAAGTATTTTGCCACGAGACGGATTCTTCCTGACAAAGAAAGAAAGGATCTTGCCTCCAAAATTCTTGGTAAGACAATAGAAAAGAGTCAATGGCTAGAAAATTGGTTTGCATGCTTCCCCCTAAAACGAGGATTGTAGGGGGAAGATTTCACAATAGAAAGTAAAGAAAAGAGAAATATCAGATTTAACGCACTGGTAATTCGATATCTTTAAACATTTCCTCTATTTCTTCATTAGATTTCAATGAAATAGCTTGCTCTACCACTGGTTTTGTCAGATGTGGTGCAAATCTTTCCATGAAATCGAACATGTATGAACGTAGGAACGTACCACGACGGAAGCCAATACTTGTCGTGCTTGCACCAAACAGATGGCTCGCATCAATTGCGACCAAATCTGTATCTTGTTCTTGGTCAATCGCCATACTCGCAATTACCCCAACACCAATCCCCATGCGAACGTACGTTTTAATCACATCTGCATCAGTCGCCGTGAAGACAACACGAGGAGTTAAGCCAACTTTATTGAAGGCAGTATCTAGCTCTGAACGACCAGTAAACCCGAAAACATACGTCACAAGTGAATACGCCGCTAGATCTTCGATTGTCACATGAGATTTTTGCGCCAATGGGTGGTCTTTTGTCACAACAATCGAACGATTCCAGTGGTAACAAGGCAGCATGATCGCATCTTGATATAAATGTAGAGCTTCTGTCGCGATAGCGAAATTTGCCGTTCCTTTGGCAACCGCTTCAGACATTTGGCTCGGCGTACCTTGGTGCATGTGCAGAGACACTTTCGGGTATCGAGCAGTAAAACCTTTGATCACGTCTGGTAGTGCGTAACGAGCTTGAGTGTGCGTGGTAGAAATATTAAGTGTGCCCATTTCAGGGTGAGTGTGCTCCCCAGCTACCGCTTTGATACTTTCAACGCGAGCAAGTATTTCTTGAGAAATACGGATAATATCTTCGCCCGCTTGGGTCACTTGTGTGAGGTGCTTACCGCTGCGCTCAAAAATTTGAATCCCTAATTCATCTTCCAACAAACGAACTTGCTTACTGATACCCGGTTGAGAGGTATATAAGCTTTCTGCTGTAGCTGAAACATTCAGGTTATGATTAACGACTTCAACAATGTACTTCAGTTGTTGTAACTTCATTTTTAACCTCGTAATCCTTTACTTTTTCAGTGCAACGGCAACAAAAAATGAGCACTGGCTGTATATGTAATATAATTATTAGTTATAACGCCTAATATAATAAAATGACAGAGAAATCGTCGTATAAAGAAGCTATCGGCCAAAAGTTATTCGACCCTAGCCTGACATTTTGCAACCTATACCTCATTATTAGGGAATAGTTGAATTTTTTGATTATCAAAAGGCTATAGAGAGTGAATAATCATTAATTGCATTTTCTTGGTGCAGACTAGTGACCGGATCATGTATCCTTTACCGTAGCTACGACATACATAAAGCAGACATAAATATATGAATATTGGTTTAATCATCGCCTTGGTAGCGGTTCTACTGGTGTTAGTCTTGGGCTACAACATCATGCTTCAATACAAAGTTAAAGTAGAGACTGCTAAGAAGCAGGAGTCTACTCGCTACCTAACCACTATCGATGCTACCGAAGATTTGATCGGTAACGCGCACCACATGCCTTTCAGTCAAGATTTATTAGTGTGCTTGAACACTCGTATTCTCGATGCGCTTGAGAACATGTATCAGTTAGATCCCAAAAACAAACAGCTTGCTCAGCGAATTGAAAGTGTAAAACAGCAAATCACTCAACTAAAAGACAACTACCAAGGTGGTGAAAGCACGACCTTCAAAGTACCTAGCAGTGATAAACAAGCGATTATGATGCTTAAGCTAGTGAAAAAGCTGCGTGATACAATTCGCAATGAACATAATAAAGGCCGATTCGAGACCCAAGCTTACGTAGCAGAAAATGCGCGTCTTGAAACCATTCAAATTCGTATCAACATCGAAAACGTTATTAAGCGAGCTAACGACTCCATTGCACGTGGCCAACCAGGCACTGCAATCCAGTTATTACGTAAGGGGATTGACGCCTTAAGTTCTAAGAATGACGCTTACTCAAATCAAGCACGTGAGAAGCTTCAATCGATGCTTAATGATCTTGATCAGAAACGCCAAGACAAAAATGCGGAAGAATTACAGCAAATTGAGTCCAAAGAACGTGACGATGACATGGACGCACTATTCGGACAGAAGAAAAAATGGTAATTTTCGCCTAATTCTCCAAATTCCTAATTCAAGGTCACCGATGGTGACCTTTTTTATGCGGTAAAGAACATGATTGATAACGAGACCATGCAGGACCTTCTTGCACCAATTAATAGTTTCTTGCAGTGTGAAACTCCAGATGAGTGGATCAATGAAGCCAAGAAGCCTGAGAACTTAAAAACCATCTTACTTGATCACTTGCTGTGTGAATTGAAAGCTGGTCAATCTGCGATGTACTTGATCCGTAAATACGCTGTCGACAAAGAAAGCGCAAATACCTTGCTTGAATGGTTTAAACCTTATGAAGATTTTGCATACCGCAAGGTTGGCTCTCTAGAAACTCTCAAAGGCAAAAACAGCATCTCGAAAGCCATCATGGCGAAGTCCGGCGCTCCATACAGCCAAGAGCTGATCGATAAAATGGTGCTGTTAATCAAAGAAGAACTCCATCACTTCTATCAAGTGCTGGAAATCATGGACAGCCGCGATATTCCTTACGAGAACATTACCGCAAGCCGATACGCGAAAGGATTACTGTCACACGTTAAGACTCATGAGCCCCAAACCTTGGTGGATAAGCTAATCATTGGTGCCTACATTGAAGCTCGTTCATGTGAGCGTTTTGCCAAACTGGCTCCGCACCTAGATGAAGACATCACTAAATTTTATATTTCTTTGCTGCGTTCAGAAGCTCGACACTATCAAGACTACTTGAGCCTCGCTCAGCAAATTACCGACAAAGATATTAGCGAGCGCGTTGCCTATTTTGGAAAAGTAGAAGCAGAGTTAATCTCTTCAACTGACACTGATTTTAAATTTCATAGTGGTGTGCCATCTTTATAATACTGAGTGGTTAATATTCGCTTATAAAAACAAAGCCCTATCGTTTGATAGGGCTTTTTTATAACTATATGATTCTATGCCTATTAGTGAATGTTATACGCGTTCGGAATACGTTCTAATAACTCATAGTATTTACCCGCCACAGCGCTAATATCACCTTCTAAGTAAGCCGATAATAGTTCAACATCTGACAACCACAATTGTTTGTCTTCATCTGAAGCAGCTACGTAACCTGCGTAAACATTATCTACTGCAAACATCATCGATGTACCAAAATCATTGTAAGTCAGAAGGAACGAATCATAGTAAGCGGCATAAGCATCATCGACTAAATGGGCTTTTCCATCATTGTAAGTCAGCGTATTTGCTGCTTGGTCAAACACCAAATCACCAGAAGCAATATTAGCATTCACAAAGTTATTGAATGACTCACCAATGGTTGCGACATTCGCGACAATATCGGCATCTATGTTGGTCTTCATTGCGTTCACCATTGGGGCATCTAGTAACAACACCGCATCGTGGAATGCCGGTATGATTTCCGTACGGAAGCCACCCCACGCCGATAAAATTGCTTGTTGCGTGGTAGTTAAGTCAGCTCTTGCATAACTATCAAAGTAAAGTTTCAAGTCGTAACCTTCTGATGTCACTAATTGCGTTGCATATTTATATGCCAGCGTATTTGCATCTGTTGCGACATAGCTTTGACCATCTACAACAAAGTTCAGTTTTTTGCCTGCAATCAAACCATAATGGTCTTGCTGCTTAGTTAAAGAATCAAACTGCGTTTTACCTCGACTTGATACTTTGTAATCATTTGAGCGCATTTCACGTAGACCTGCTTTCAAAATAACATCTGAAATACGATCACGGCTCTCATCTGATATGCCTAGGAAGCTTTCGATACCTCTTGGCATTTGGTTCAGTGATTCCATCTGTACTGTTTTGTGCAAGTTCACCGTTACACCATTTAAAGCGGAAAATTCATTGCCTTCTTCATCGACCAGTTTTATAGGTGTGGTCAATGGTTCTTCTGCCAGAAGGTTAGCAATAATTTCATCGTAACCAGCTTTAACACCAGGGAGATCTAACAATGAAGCAAAACTCACTTCGTCTGTATAACGACCTGAATCTCGACGCGCTAAGAAATGGCTCGCAATCACTTTATCCGGCCAATGCCCAAACACAGCTATAGCATTGCTATAAGGAACGTCAGGATCAAAGCTACCAATCGAATTCAAGAACCTACCATTGGCTGTTTCAGCTACAGCAGTATAGCCTGACTCAACGTATTCAATAGCATCTGCGGCAACATTGTCGAAGCAGTTAGCTTCAACGATGTCGTAATCGGCAGGAATCGAGAAACTAAATCGATTTAGAGTATCTCCAAGTGAAACCACTTTCTGTTCACCTGTCCCATTTTGAATAACACATTGATGTTCAGGAGTCCTCAAAACATCTAAGAAGAACGCTGCCGACAGTTTGGCACCATTGGCATAATCACAGAACCAACGGCTAGTATCATCGCCCTCGCGGCAATAGGTTTCGTTGTTTGCCAAAGATAATAACAAATCACCTGGCTTACCTTGCCCACCAGTGAAGACGTTATCAATTCTTTCAAGGTCTTCTATCTTATCTCGGATTCCACTCATTTCACTGAAACGCCTAACGATGTAGCTAGGGTAGTCAGATAAATACATACCATGCGGTGTGTATTCCGCGGCATTACGGCGATCAAAACTATCTAAATAGTTTTGCCATTTATATTGCACGATCTCCTCTAAGTTAGTCCCTTCATCAAAACGGTTACAGTCACTGTTGAGAGATACGTTTCCGTCCGTACAGAAAGCGTAACTCTTACGCTGAATAGACTCTAATTGTGCAAAGTTCTCTAAGTAATACAATGCACCATAACGAGTCTTCGCATACTCTGAGTTGTTACGAGCCGCTTCATCAAATTTTGAGAAATCACAATTGTACAAAGACTGACCTGTTTCATTGCCAGCGTCATCCTTTAACGTCTCTACTTCGGTACACGTCATTAATGCATCACTATCTGCACCAAACTTGCCTGCAAACGAACCTAGATAGTCTTGGTATGCTTGATAATCTGCTAATTGCTCAGCGGAAGGGTTCTCTGGCAACGTCACAGGATCCACAGGGTTACCTGATGAATCTTGGACCGTCTCAACAATACGACCATAAGCAAATTTAAATGCAGCAATATCATACAAACCCCATGTTGGAGTCTCATCTAACATACTAGGTGCGTAGTCCATTGTTGAACTGTACGCAGGAATGTTTTGTAAGCCTAATGCTCTGGCTTGTTCAAGCGTGTAATAATTGTCCTTGTCATTGGAGCCTTTAAAGTTATGGCGTAAGCCAACGTTGTGACCGATTTCATGAACTAGCGTGTTACTGTAAGTCGCAACAGTAATCGCATCAGCGACTTCTCGCTGCACCTCTGCTGGAAGGTGCTTCCAACGAAGCAACTCGCCATCACTGTTGAAGTAACGATCGTCATCTTTAAAAGACAGAGTTTCCAATGATGCCTTACTAGTCGAAGACACCCACGAGGCTTCAATCGGATAGGCATTATTCTCAGCCCAGAACGATAATCGATTGTCTTCCGCTTCAACAATGTCACTTAAGTCCATCTCATCGTTTACGTTCGATGTTAATAATGTCGGCCTAGCTTTGTAATTTCGATCTTGAATTGAGTCATCAATATAGCTTGGAGCCGTCACATCAGAATCTTGAAGATTACTAATCGCATTCATAACTGACAGTTCAGCCAGGCGAGCCGTCACTTCTTGAGTCGTACTTTGATCATTATCTTGGGTTGCATTAGTGGAAACTGCCTCTGCCGGGAGCCCATCCATATCTAACTGATTTCGATTATAAAAACGAACCAAGTTATCCCAATAGAATGGTACTCCTGTACGAGCTACACCGGAATATTGATTCACATGAGCCTTGATGATTTCTCCGGTTACAGGGTTTCCTACTGATGGTCCATAACCAAGAAGACCGTTGGCTAATGGTTCATCGACGAGGTTTATCACGTTATAACGTAAGTCACCTGGGTGGATACCAGCAGGCTCAGCTTGGTTCACAATTTCAATGTGTGGCTTACCTGAATCCGCGCCAAACAATTCGAGCGCTTTATTCATTTTGTCGATAGTTTCGATCGTTGAATCTAAAAACAGCTTATTTTTATCTTCAAAAAAGTTGTCCGATAAATAGTACTTAATACTTTCCAAATTCGGATTAAAACGATTTAGATAAACTACATCACGGTCGTACTTGTTGGTGATTGGATTTAGCTTTTTGCTAGCCGTAGTAAAGTAACCGATATCATTTTCATCTCCTACCGGGTACAAGATTGGCTCATAGTCTTTTGATGCCACGATGCTTTCGTGCACAAGTGAATAATGGAAACGAGATTTAAACGCACCGTCAGAAAGAGCGTCTTCAATACCTGCTTTCGTATTGAAATTAATGTAGTTAGAGATCTTAGCTAAATCAACACGGAACGTTCTTTCTAATTCGAAGTTTAGAACTCCTGCTTTAGGGTCAAAATCCCATGACACAAGCTCTACGTTTACTTCATCTAAACCATCAGTTAATCCGTAAAGCTCTTCATAGTTAAATTCTACGACATCTAATTCGGTTGGATCAGGGGTAAAGTGCGTATTAGAACGGTAACCTAAACTCGCATCTTTGTTCACTTCTTCTTTATTCGTACAATCGCCATACGAATCTTCAGCACAACGGTAAGCAGCAAAATCACCAGGAATAGTTAAAACATGAGCAAAGTTAGATATGTCATCCGAACCTACCATGTCTTGCTCTAAACAATATCCGTTAGAGTCTTTGGGAATATTAAAGTCTGGGTTGTTTCGATCAAAATGTCGGACATCGAGACCAGTTTCAGTAAAGCAAAGCTCTACATATCGTCCCATGCCTTGAAGAAAAGGAAACTGATTCAACGCAAACCGCGGAGCCGCGCCAGTCGTAGGGACATAAAACCACCTACCATCGACTTTCAAATCTTTTACTGCGAATTCCTTCGCATCACGTTCTACTGTTTCATATTGTTGGTCGTCTGCACCACAGCCGGCTAATATGCCGCCTATCGCAGAGGCTAATGCTATCTTTTTAAAATTCATGTCGTGTTCCTTGTTATATTTTTATTTCCCTAAAAGGAATATGTAACTTGCGCAATATATGAAGCGCGGTCTGCATCAAATAGATCTATACTTCCTAGCGTTCCTCTTTCTGCATCTGCATAAAAACCTGACGTAGCAGCCGTCAGACTAAAATTGAAATGATCCGTTGCCTGGTAAGCCCCATATAATGAGCCGCCATAAGTAATACTCTCGCGTCGAGTACCCTGATAACTGATTGTGTTTCCACCAAGAGCTGAAATTCCTAATGTCAATTTCGTAAAGCTGTAGCTCGCTCCAGCTGAAAGTGAGTAAGTCCACTCTGTGAGTGAACGGCCACCAGCCGTCTTGTATTCGTGGAAGTTTTTTCTTAATCGAGGGGAAAGCGAAAAATTGACGCCAAGAGCTTTGGCGCTTACTGGCATTGCAATTCGTAAAGCAGTAACCAGTTCATCTTTTCGTGAAGTTTCCGAGGTAGGTATTGTTAACTGACCACTCAGGCCAGCTTTACCTGTTTCGCCAAAAGTAAATAAGCTTGAATAGCTTAATCCAGCGACAGAGTCCGTAGCGTAAGTACCTACTTCATCTTCTAGCGCGCGATATCCACCGCTTGAAAGGTAGCTGCTGAGGTTGTCATTAATTTGGTAGGTCAACGTACCACTCCAGGAAAAGTTTCTTACAGAGCGGTAATCATCTTTGTTATATATATTGGTGTCGTAAGCTAAAGAAACTGAACCGCCAAACTTACTTGGTTGTTCTTTTTCTTCTTGTTTTATTTCAATACTTTCTTCCGCCAATAATGGCGAGACAAATAAAGAAGAAACAAGTAGAGATATCGAACTCAGTTTCCATTTATGTGTGTTCTGCATATGTTAACTTCCATGAAATATTAGACTCACAAGAGTCATCCATGTATTACCGAATTCACGAGGTGTAACTATTCCTCGAGGGATTTTTCAATCCTCGATAATAACCATCAGAAATAGGGCTTAGCCCTAAAATCTAATATCAAATTAACAAGCGAAATTAAGTTCTATTTATATAGAGATTGTATTTATTATTTTATTTACTATCTTTTCTTTCTTTGGCTAGGGTGCGTAATTGGAATTGCTGATAGTAATTTTTTTGTGTAATCATTTTGAGGGCTATTATAAACCTCTAGTGCAGTTCCATACTCTACGATTTCTCCAAAATACATCACTGCTACGTTATCTGAAACTTGTTTTACTACAGATAAATCGTGTGAAATAAATATGATTGCTAAGTTCATTTCTGATTGAAGCTTTAACAATAAATTAATTATTTGCGCCTGAACGGATACATCTAAAGCAGATACTGATTCATCACAAATAAGAAGCTTTGGTTTTAGTGCAATCGCTCGTGCAATACCGATCCTTTGCCTTTGGCCCCCGGAGAACTCGTGAGGGTAGCGATTGACTGAAGTTCTTGGCAGACCTACCTTATCAAGTAGTTCAAGTACCCACTCTTTGCGCTCCTTTGACGACCCGACATTATGGATTACGTAGGGCTCTTCTAAAATCATCCCAATCGTATGACGCTGATTTAAGGATTCCATAGGATCTTGAAAGACGATTTGCATTTCTCTACGCAAAGGACGCATTTCTTTTGGGTTTAACTTGGTTATATCCTCCCCTTCAAAAAAGATTGAGCCTTGTGTTGGTTCAAATAACTTTAAAATAGTTCGACCTAATGTGCTTTTTCCACACCCGGACTCCCCCACAAGCCCAAGCGTTTCACCTCTGTTGAGCGAAAAAGATACACCGTTAACTGCCTTAACTGTATAACCCTTCGCAAACAACCTTTTTCCTGAGACAAAGTGTTGTTTCAGGTTTTCAATTCTAAGTACTTCTTCCACAACTCTTATCCTCGAAACTCTGGAAACGCGCTTTGGTCAATATCAGGAATATCGATGATTTGTTTTGGCTGCTTATCCAAGTTCGGCATCAGCCCTAGTAAACGCTTGGTGTAAGGGTGTTGCGGGCTATCAAACAAATCATAAACATCCGCATATTCAACAACTTTACCCGCATACATCACCGCAACATCATCACAAATTTCAGCGACAACGCCTAAATCATGTGTGATGAATAACATTCCCATTCCTGTTTCTTCTTGTAGCTCATTCATCAATTCCAGTATTGATGATTGTACAGTCACATCCAGCGCTGTAGTTGGTTCATCACATATCAATAAATCGGGTTTACAAGCCAATGCCATTGCGATCATGACTCTTTGCCTCATTCCCCCTGATAAATTATGAGGATATTCATCGATTCGCTTATCTGGTAATGGAATTTTTACTTTCTCTAACATAGAGATTGCATAGGCTCGACGTTCTTCCTTCGCTAATTCTGGGCGATGAAGCTCTAGAACTTCCATTATCTGCTTGCCAACCGTATGAACCGGATTGAGTGCTGTCATAGGATCCTGGAAAATAATCGATATCGCATCTCCACGCATCGAGTACATTTCTTCAGCTGGAACGGTCACTAGGTCTTTACCTTTATAAAGGATCTGCCCTGAGACTACGTTTCCGTAGGGTTTAGGGAGCAAGCCCATTATCGACATCGAAGTGACACTTTTACCGCAACCGGACTCGCCGACTAACCCTAAGGTCTTACCTTTCTTCACGTCAAAACTCACCCCGTGAAGTACCTTAACTAGTCCCTCATCCGTTTTGAATTCAGCTTCTAACCCTTTAACGCTCAGGATTACTTCATTCTTCATAGCGTTTACACCTTCCATTAAAGCTTGTACTGCTCATCAGTAACGGTGACAGGCTCAAAAGAAGTACCGTCTTTCATCGCTTTCTGGGTTTCTTTCTTAACAGAAGTATCAATCCAGAAGTTACCGGTATCCATAGGGTGGAACATGCTCAACGTCTGCTTAGTCATTGGGTTACTTGGGTATTGAACCCAACGCCAATGGACTGCCCTTGTATACGGCACCATATAACCTGGAACAATGATGCTTGCGTCAGCAACGTAATCCTGAATTTTATGCGACAGCTCGATACGTTTTTGTTGATCAAACTCTGCGTCATAAGCTTCGATCAGTTTGTCTAGTTCAGGACTGCTGTAATTGGTATGTGCGTTAGTTTGAGGTTTGTTTGCATTATCTGAGTGTAAATACTCCCAGTAAGCGGGAATTTCACCCGATCCCATATTCAAGAATGCCAGTTCATGTTTTTTCTCAAGAATATATTTAAATGCAGAAGAGCCATCGACTAAGTTCAAAGTAAAATCTAAACCCGCTAATTTAGCTTGCTCTTTCAAGTAAGCAATTCGCGGTGTCCAAGTGGTAAAACCATAAGTTATCGCAAAAGAAAGGCGTTCCCCTTTGCTATTAACACGAATACCATCAGGACCAACTTTATCGAACCCAGCTTTTTCAAAATATTCAGCGGCTAAACTAGGGTTAAATTCTGGAGCCTTATTGTCTTTTTTGTCATATTCACCATGACCAAATCCAAGCCCATGCGGCTTGCGGGTGTAATCACCACGCATGATATTTTTGATCATACCGTCGTAATCTGTAGCGAGCATCACGCCTTTACGTAGGTCTAAATTATCTAACAAGGGTTGCGCGGTGTTCATCCATAAACCGCCAGCCCCCTGAGGAGTCTGATTGAACCCCCAGAACTTATGAATATAGCCTTTTTCAGTGCCTTCCGAATCTGATTTTCCGTGCCAGTATTCAGGTAAAACGAGGTCAAAGAAATCAAGCTTGCCCTTCTCGAAGTGTTTTAACGCAATGTCAAAGTCTCGAATGACTGTAATACGCACTTTGTCGACGTTATAACGATTTTGGTAGTAACGATTGGAATAACCCCACCACTCCTCTCCGACATGTTTAAAAGTTACGCTTTTGCCTTTTTTAACTTTGTCTAAGTAGTATGGGCCCGCTGTCGGTTCACTTTTAAAGTTATATTTACGAACGAAATTATCATCCATGCCATCACTATTTTCGTCTTTCCCACCTTTAAAGAAATGCTCCGGCCTTGGTTGGAACCCATTACTTGGCATGTTTACAAGTACCATCAAAGCATCGTCACTTTGTTCAATCGCAGTTTCCACTGCAATCGTATAATCGTCGATTTTCGTAACATCGGTTATCGATGTACTGAAAAAGTCGTTATACCAAGGATCGATGATATCTTTAGAGCGGTAATACTTGAGCATGAACACGTAGTCATCAGCGGTGATTTTTTCTCCGTCTGACCATCTAGCATTAGGATCTAACTTGAAAAAGATCGTACGGTTATCATCCGAAAATGCCCACTCAGTAGCAAGTTGAGGGATCCATTTACCGGTATTTGGGTGTCTTTCGGCGAGTTTTGGTGCACCATCCATAAAATAGTGTCGCAAACCTGAATTTGCATCGGGCCCAACGCTACGTAATGTCTGAGGAAAGCTCGCCATAAAGGTACGTAAAGTACCGCCTCGCTTTGCCTCATCCGATGCAAACAGTGGTTCAGCGTTGTTCGTGCGCCACTCTAAATCACTAGGTAGTGTTGCAGCCTGTGATTGAAAACAAAAACTAGCGAATGCGGCTGTGACTGCCAATGTTACTTTATTATTTTTCATTTTTACTTTCCTTGTAAGTTGGCATTAGACGTAACGAGTGAATTTCTTAGGATCAAAAGCTGAACGAATAGCCTCGCCTATAAACGTCACCATCACCAACACTGCGACTATTGAGGAAACTACAGAGACAACAATCCAAGGAGCATCCAAGTTTGATTTCCCTTGCTGTAGCAATTCTCCCCAACTAGGCGTTGGCGGCATTAAACCTAAGCCTAAATAATCTAGGGCAGTCAACGCTGTTATGTTAGCTGCGATCGTAAACGGTGCGAGCGTTACAATCATAACCATAGTATTTGGGAGAATGTGATGCAGTAAAATTCTCGTAGTTGACGCACCCAACGCTTTTGCTGCCATAACGTATTCACGAGCAGACTCTTTGTAAGTCATCGTTCGCATATACCAAGTGATAGGCATCCAACCAAACAACACATTGATCGCGATAAATAATGTGAACGTTGGTTGAGTAACTGACACCAAAATCATAATCACATATAGGAATGGCACCATAGACCAGACTTCAATCAAACGTTGTGCAAATAGATCAAATTTCCCACCAAAATACCCCATCGCGCAGCCAACCACCGTACCAATAGCGAAGGAAACTGCCATTGTCATTAAGGCAAACCCCATTGCGATTCTAAAGCCATAAACTAAGCGGGCTAGTATATCCCGCCCGATAACATCGGTACCTAGGTAATGCTTCGAATCTAAGCTTGGAGCTAAAGGAGGAAAGTCACCAGAAAAATCCTGTTCATAAGGGTTCCAAGGTACAATTGGTAGAACAACAAAGTTCCCTTCAGCTTGTTGCTCAAATTGCTCTTTCAACTGTCTATAGTCAGCTTCACTCGAATAATCTAGCCCAAACTCAGTACCCATTCTTACGTCACTAAAAACTGGAAACGACCACTCTCCATTATACTTCACAACCAACGCTTTATTGTTAACCAATACTTCAGCAATCAAGGATAAAAACAGCATCGTAGATAGGATGACCAGAGACCAATAGCCACGCTTAATCTCTTTAAAGTGCTTAATTTTTTTCTGAGTCAATGGCGTCAATGTAATCATGATCCGAACCTCACTCTAGGATCCGCAAGCGCAACACACAGATCAGACAAAATATTCCCGACCATTAACATTACTGCATTGATTGCGACGATTCCCATTACGACTGGGTAGTCCCTTTCCACTATCGATTCATAGCCTAATAAGCCTATTCCATCGATATTGAAGATCACTTCAATCAAAAATGATCCTGTCATGAAAAACAGCAAAGAGTTTCCAAAATGACTAGCAATGGGTATCAAGCTATTTTGAAGCGCATGCTTTCGAACTGCAGTTTTAAACGGTAAACCTTTAGCAATCGCAGTTCGGATATAATCCGCCGAAATATTTTCCATTAAATTATTTTTCATGGTCATAGTGAGCGTCGCAAAATCACCGATTAAATAACAGATTAATGGAAGCACTGCATGCCACATAATGTCTTTAACTTGTTCTGATAATGTTTCGTAGTCATCAAAGTCATCACCAACAAAGCCTCCCATAGGGAACCAATCTAAATTGTATGCAAACACCGTAATTAGAAACACGCCCACTACATAACCAGGTAATGCATACCCAATAAAAATTAATATAGAAGATGCGGAATCAAATACCGAACCATGTTTAATAGCTTTAAAATAACCAAGCGGAATAGAAATAAAATAGCTTATAAAAAACGTCATTCCACCATAAAATAGCGATACGGGAAGTCGCTCCGCAATCATATCGCTTACAGGCTCGTAGTAACGCGTCGACTCTCCGAAATCCAATACAATAATTTTTGATAGCCAATCTATATACGATTCAAATATTGGTTTATCTAAACCGTAAAAGGCATTTAGATCAGCTATTTGGTCATCAGACAATGCCGAGCTATTTCCAGCAACACTTACAGAGGCACTATCGCTTCCAGAATGCATGCTAGACAACATTCTTTCAACGGGTCCGCCAGGTACAAAACGAGTAATCGCGAAGATTAATATTGTTATTCCTAGAAATGTCGGTACGACTAATAATAGACGTCTTAATATATATGCTAACAATTGGGATATACTCCATTCCTATCGCCAAAAGAGAGTTCTTACTGAAAATCAGCGTTATCAACCCAACAAAATGCAACCTAATTAATATCAAATTAATATTAGCAACAATTTCATTACTAGTGACAACGTTAAGACATAAGCACTACTAATAAAAATATTATTAATCTATTCACTCAAGTTAATCGAGCTAAGTCATATTTTTGACATGAAATATATTTGGATACAATTTAGCTGTGTGTGCGAAGCGTCGCAGATAACATATAGAACTAAGGATAGTGATAAAGACAGCGTTATCAGCACAGCTTTCGTACCATAACTTATACATTTTAGTTATGCTTATAAAAAATTCAGTCGATTATGCTAATAAAAAAGCCCCTAAACGTTTGCGTCATTAAGTTGACTTCGTTCAGAGGCTTTAATTGATATTTCTATCTAAATATGAGTATGTAAATAATTATTGCTACGAATGTAATAAACTAGCGTTGATAGACTTTAGAACAGCCTCAGGATCTTCTGCCTGAGTAATTGGACGGCCAATAACTAAATAGTCTGAGCCAGATTCGATTGCTTTTACAGGTGTCATAATTCGCTTCTGATCGCCAACTGCAGCGCCTGCAGGTCGAATACCTGGAGTCACCAATTTAAACTCTGCGCCTAACTGACCTTTAAGTAATGAAGCTTCTTGTGCTGAGCATACAACACCATCTAGCCCAGACGCCTTCGTTAAATTTGCTAATCGCATCACTTGCTCTTGTGGCGCAACATCCAAACCAATACCCGCAAGGTCGCTCTGTTCCATACTCGTTAATACCGTAACCCCAATAAGCAGTGGGCGGTCCTTTCCGTAAGGCTCCAAGATTTCACGCGAAGCCGTCATCATCCGCTCGCCACCACCCGCATGTACATTTACCATCCATACGCCCATCTCTGCTGCAGCACGTACCGCTTTAGAGCAAGTGTTAGGGATATCATGAAACTTAAGGTCTAGAAACACTGAAAAACCACGCTTGTGAAGCTCTTTTACGAAGTCAGGACCAAACAGTGTGAACATCTCTTTGCCAACTTTAAGTCGACAAGAATTTGGGTCAATTCTATCAACAAATGCAAGGGCGTCAGCTTGGTTGTCGTAGTCTAGTGCTACGATGACTTTTTGATCGATCATTTCATCTCCTAACGTGATTCACTTTCTATAAATAACACTTAAAAAAATGCAGCCCTAAGGCTGCAATTAAATAATCTGGTCATAATGACCAATAATTCTATTCTCCATCAAGCCCACGAATAGGCTTGATCGTTCCCCACCCCTTACATGAAGGACAATGCCAATACATTGAATGAGTGGAAAAGCCACATTTTCTACAACGGTAATGGGGCTTAGTTTTAAGCTGCTCGCCAACCATCGACTGTAATGTTGTCAAACTGTCTTTAGCTCGGCCATCTTCAGCCTCCGCCAAATGGTAATCCATCAAACGGTAGAAGCCTTTCATTGTAGGATTTTTAATTAGCTGCCTTGTAAGTAGATCTTGCGCAGACCCCACATCTTCATGATGTGCAACGAGTTGGGCCAGCATTAATTCTGCAGATACACCTGCTTTTTTATTAATACAAGCACGCAGGAAGGTTACAAGGTCTTCTTCTTGTCCTAAATGATGATAGCAGTCCGCTAATGTAGGCAGCACTTCGCTTACGAAATCAATATCTTGCTCTAACACCATTTCCATGTACTGGATAGTCTTTTGATACTCTTCACTATCAAGATAGACTTTTCCTAGCGCGATACTCGCGCGTACACATTTGGGATCTTCTGCAAGCGCCTTCTTAAAATTCTGTATCGCCTTAGGAGTATTACCATCAGCCTGCTCCTGCATCGCCAACTCACACCAAAAATGTGCGACGTTCGACTTCATTCGCTTTCGGCCTAGTTTTACTAAGGCATTCGCATAGTGTATCGCTTTCGTCCATTCACGAGTCTGCTGGTAAATAGACACTAATTGCTGAAGTGCCCCTTCTTTATGATCCGGTTCTTCAACTAGTTGCTCAAAGATTTTTTCGGCACGGTCCAGAAAACCAGAAGCCATATAATCTTTAGCCAGCTGCTGTAATGCCAAGTTCTTTTGGTCCAATGTAAGACCGGAACGGGAAATTAAATTTTGGTGGATGCGTATGGCGCGGTCGACTTCACCACGGGAGCGAAAGAGATTACCTAGCGCTAGGTGAGTATCAATCGTTTCATTATCTACTTGAAGTAATTCAATGAAGTGATCTACGGCTTTATCCGACTGATCGGACAACAGCAAGTTTAAACCCGTAACATACTGACGAGATATCTGGTGGGACTGTTTTTGCTTTTCTTGCTGTGCATTACGATTACCCATGTACCATCCATAAGCGGCGGCAATGGGCAATAACAAGAAGAGTAACTCAAGCATTAAATCTTAGCCTTTAAGAAACTATTAAGCCTTACTTTCAACAACAGCTTGGTTAGTTTGCTTATTTAATTTTTTCTTTAAACGGCGAACTTGCAACTGCGATTTTAAGTGTAAGCTTCCAAACACTAACCAAGCTAATGAGAAGCCTGATACAAACACAACACCCAAAAGGGTTGATAGGTGGAAATCACCTTGAGCAAGCAAATAATTAAAGGTTACAACCGCTTGGTTTTGAGAACCTAACGCCAATGCAATTAAGAAAAGTGCAATAACAGCGACTATTTTTATAATTTTCATAGTTCATCACTCATAAGTTAGTTTGCAGGTACGATTATGCAGGAAAATCGACAATCAAACCATGAATATTACCAACAATATGAATATAAAAAAGCGGCATACATTATAGTATGCCGCTTTTTCTAGAATCTAATTTTGCTGCTACATGCCTGCGTTTACACGCTCACGTAACTCTTTACCTGGTTTAAAGTGAGGTACGAATTTACCGTCCAATTCAACTTTGTCACCAGTTTTTGGGTTACGCCCAACACGTGGCTCTCGATAGTGTAATGAGAAGCTGCCGAAACCACGAATTTCAATTCGATCACCGCCTTCAAGGGTTGAAGCCATATGCTCCAAAATATCTTTTACAGCATCTTCGATTTCTTTCGCAGAAAGGTGTGTTTGCTCAGCACATAGTCTTTCAATCAACTCAGACTTAGTCATAGTTTCCCTCATTAGTTTTCTTTTTAGAAATTATAGACCTATCGACAAAATAAGCAAAAAAAAGGAGCCTTACGGCTCCTTTCTTAGCGAAAAATTAAATTATTCGCCTTTAGCTGCTTTGAAAGCGTCAGCCATTGCGTTACCGAACGCGCCTTCTTCAGACTTGTTCAGTGAAGCCATTGCTTCTTGCTCTTCAGCTTCATCTTTAGCTTTGATAGATAGGTTGATTACGCGGTTCTTACGGTCAACGCCAGTGAACTTCGCTTCAACGCTGTCGCCAACGCTTAGGATTAGAGACGCATCTTCGATACGGTCACGAGATACTTCAGAAGCACGGATGTAACCTTCAACGCTGTCTACTAGTTCGATAGTAGCACCTTTAGCGTCAACAGCAGTTACAGTACCGTTTACTAGAGTACCTTTCTTGTTCTCAGCAACGTATGCGTTGAACGGGTCGTTTTCCATTTGCTTAACGCCAAGAGAAATACGCTCACGCTCTGCATCTACTGCAAGAACAACAGCTGAGATTTCGTCACCTTTCTTGTATTCGCGTACTGCTTCTTCACCAGCTGCATTCCAAGAAATGTCAGATAGGTGAACAAGACCGTCGATGCCGCCTTCAAGACCGATGAAGATACCGAAGTCAGTGATAGACTTGATCTTACCAGTAACTTTGTCGCCCTTAGCTTGCATTTCTGCAAATGACTGCCACGGGTTCGCTTTACACTGCTTAAGACCTAGAGAGATACGACGACGTTCTTCGTCGATATCAAGAACCATAACCTCAACTTCGTCGCCAACATTAACAACTTTAGAAGGGTGGATGTTCTTGTTAGTCCAATCCATTTCAGAAACGTGTACTAGACCTTCAACGCCTTCTTCGATTTCAACGAAGCAGCCGTAGTCAGTTAGGTTAGTAACACGACCAGAAAGCTTGTGACCTTCTGGGTAACGCTTAGCGATTGCTACCCATGGATCTTCGCCTAGTTGCTTAAGACCTAGTGATACGCGAGTACGCTCACGGTCGAACTTAAGAACTTTAACTAGGATTTCGTCACCAACGTTAACGATTTCTGATGGGTGCTTAACACGTTTCCAAGCCATATCTGTGATATGTAGAAGACCGTCAACACCGCCAAGATCAACGAACGCACCGTAGTCAGTAAGGTTCTTAACGATACCTTTAACTTCAGTACCTTCTTGTAGAGTCTCAAGAAGTTCGTCACGCTCAACACTGTTTTCAGATTCGATAACAGCACGACGAGAAACAACAACGTTGTTACGCTTCTGGTCTAGCTTGATTACTTTGAACTCTAGCTCTTTGTTTTCTAGGTGAGCAGTATCACGGATTGGACGTACGTCTACTAGAGAACCTGGAAGGAAAGCACGGATACCGTTTAGTTCAACAGTGAAACCGCCTTTAACTTTACCGTTGATGATACCAACAACAGTTTCAGCTTCTTCGCAAGCTTTCTCAAGAACGATCCAAGCTTCGTGACGCTTAGCTTTCTCACGAGAAAGTTGAGTTTCACCGAAACCATCTTCAACAGCGTCTAGAGCTACGTCTACTTCAGCGCCAACTTCAACTTCAAGTTCGCCAGCAGCGTTCTTGAACTGTTCAGCAGGGATAGCAGATTCAGACTTAAGACCAGCGTCAACAAGAACGAAACCGTTCTCGATAGCTACTACAGTACCTTTAACGATGCTGCCTTGTTGGAATTCTGTTTCGTTTAGAAACTCTTCAAAGAGTTGAGCAAAAGATTCAGTCATTATTTAATCTTCAATAATTAAACGTCCATGGGTATCCTACCGCATGGGGTTGATAAATTCGCCGGTCATCATCCTTGCGACCAACGGTCTTGCTAGCTCAGTAGAATTACTCAGCTAGTTTCGATTCAATATATTGTAGTGCCTTTTCTACGACTTGTTCGATATTCATCGAAGTAGAATCGAGCACAAGCGCATCCTCAGCAGGGCGCAATGGCGCTACTGGGCGATTACGATCTCTATCGTCTCGCTCTTGGATCTCGCTCAAAAGGTCGTCAAATCTAACATTTAACCCCTTCTGTTGCAACTGTTTCAGGCGGCGATTCGCTCGCTCTTCGGCACTTGCATCTAAGAAAATTTTGGCCTCAGCGCTAGGGAAAACGACCGTTCCCATATCACGGCCATCAGCCACTAAACCTGGAGCGGCGCTGAATGCACGTTGGCGACGAAGCAAAGCTTCACGAACGCGAGGTAAAGCTGCTACTTTCGAAGCTGCCATGCCTGTTTCTTCTTTGCGTAACTCACCAGAAACGTCTTCACCTTCCAAGATCACTTTAACAAGATCACCTTCGGCAATAAACTGAACATCTAGGTGCGTCGCTAGAGGTACTAATGCGTCTTCTGATTCGGTATCAACACCGTGATGAATCGCTGCTAACGCAAGTACGCGATAGATAGCTCCTGAATCTAATAAATGAAAGCCTAATTTGTCAGCTAGCAACATACAAAGTGTGCCTTTACCTGCACCACTTGGTCCATCAACCGTAATTACCGGAGTTAGTGAGGACATGTTTTACTCCACGTTATTTGTAGATTTTCGTTTTTAGTAGCAACCAATTAGCCGTACTTTTATAGGCGGCATATTATAAAGATTTTTAACCAAAGGAGCGAGCAAAATATCCATCGCTAGTCTTTCCTTTCTATGCAGCTATACTCCATTTCCTTCAACACCAAGCTTCATTTCGTACATCCTTCTATCCGCTATTCTGATCCTATCTTTAAGTGTCCCTTCTTCTACTGTCGATACACCAAACGAAAACTCAATACTTTTCATCTGTGACAGTAAGAAAATATTATCTAAAACAAGTAACCTTCTAGAAGGCTTAACCAATAAAATAAACTCATCTCCCCCTACTCTAAAAGCGAGTTCATCTTCATCAATCGTAGACAATAATATAGAAGAGAATCGTGAAATAAACAGGTCACCTTCTTCATGACCTTGTTCGTCATTCACTCGCTTAAGTCCATCTAAGTCGATATAGATAAGGTCAAAATAGTTATCTGTAACTTTTTCTAAGTACTTCCGATTAAAGAGTCCTGTCAACGCATCTCTAACCGATTCAAGCTCTGTCCTACGCAATAAGTTCGTCACTCCGATAGCTATCATTGCGATTGAAGCAACCCATAGCCCCTCTTCAATCGCGTTATCTAAGTACTGAATTTGGTCAATAGCAGCTTTTACTGGTTTTGACTCAGTTGCTATATCATAGAAAGCGGCCGCCAACATTAATGACAAACCGTTAAGAATTAGTTTCTCTTTATTCAAACCTTTATGGACAACTAAGCGGATATATAACAGTAATATGAAATAAGCACTTTCAGTAATGAAATCAACTTGATCTGACAACTCTAAGAGCGGGCTGTATGACAATGCAAACAATGTGACGTATACAAAAATGGTAAACGACACATAAAATGCATATTGATCATCAGGCAATTTCTTATACATTACGATTCCCATACCTCAAGCCAACCGCCAACGTCATATTTACAAGCCTCTATCTAAGTTAATCCAGTGAAACCCAATAAAAACAGCGTACTGTTGGGTAAGCAAAAAAAACCTCACATCGTGAGGCTTTACATTCTAAGAGTTAAAAATCTTTGACTAATCGTCTTACAGCTTCAAGATCTTCCGGTGTGTCTACACCAGCAGCCGGTGGCTCTATAGCAACATCGACATGGATTTTTTCTCCATACCAAAGTACCCGAAGCTGTTCTAAGCATTCAATCTTTTCCAATACGCTTGGCTCCCAGTTAATATAAGTATTAATAAAACCAGCGCGATAAGCGTAAATACCAATATGGCGTAAAAGTGGTGTGATCACTTTTTTATCTTCGCCCGAAAAATTATCTCTATCCCAAGGGATGGAAGCTCGGCTAAAGTACAATGCATAACCCTGGTTGTCGGTGACAACCTTAACCGCATTAGGGTTAAACACCTCTTCCTCATCGGTTATTTCTACGCCAAGTGTCGACATTGGGGCTTGACTGCTCGCAAGGTTACTCGCGACCTGATTGATAATACTAGGAGGAATCAAAGGCTCATCACCCTGAACATTAACAATGATATGATCATCAGGAATGTTCATTTTTGTCACGACTTCTGCTAATCGTTCAGTACCTGACTCATGTTTGTCTGACGTCATACACACTGTTGCCCCGAACGCCAGAGCAGCCGCTTCTACACGACTATCGTCAGTCGCAATAATAACGCGTTCAGCCCCAGCTTTTTCTGCCTGTTCATGAACCCATTGAATCATCGGCTTACCGGCAATATCAGCCAAAGGTTTTCCAGGAAGACGAGTAGACTGATACCTAGCAGGAATAACAACAGTAAATGACATTATTTGCCCTCGTCCACAGACATCTCACGAGCTTCTGGCTCAAGAAGTACTGGAATACCCTCTTTAATTGGATACGCTAGGCGGTCTAGTTTACAAATCAGCTCTTGCTTATCTTTATCAAAAGTCAGTTTACCTTTGCATACTGGACAAGCCACAATTTCAAGTAGACGGTGATCCATAGTATTCCATAACCTCATTAATTTTGTTCAATATACGCTGCTCAGACTGCGTATCTAACTGTGCTGACACTGGTAGATACCACCAATTTGGTTTAGCAAAGTTACTACACTTAACAGCATCTTTTTCTGTCATTATGACGTTAGAGCCTTGGCTTGCAAGCTCTTCTAACTCTTGTTGCTTAAAGTCTTGATGGTCAGCGAAACCTTTTGTTTTTACTACCTGGGCATCTAACATCTCAAGCGTTTTAAAAAACCTAGGGGGATGACCAATGCCAGCAAATGCTACCAACTCTTTCAATTCCGAAACTGACTTTCGCTCACCTGTCTGCAGATTCACAGCAGAACTAGGCGCCAGTGACATTGAAATTTCGCCAACTTGAGGCTCTCCGCCGTTAGTCACGATGAAATCGACATCGTTCAAGCGGGAGGTAGGCTCACGCATAGGGCCTAATGGTATTGATAATTCGCTGCCAAAGCGGCGAGCCCCATCAACTATCACAAACTCTATATCGCGCGCTAACGCATAGTGCTGTAGACCATCATCGGTAACAACAACATCTACGTCATACTCTAAAAGAGATTTAACAGCATTTGCGCGTACAGGATCGACCGCAACAGGTATTCCTGTTCGTTTAAATATTAATTTTGGTTCATCACCACAATGGGAAGTTGGCGTACTACTGTCGACTATTAATGGATACTGAGGGGCTTTGGCTCCGTATCCACGAGACACAACTCCTGGCTTAAAGCCTTGTTTGATTAGTGTTTCAACTAACCAAATGACTACTGGAGTTTTACCATTCCCCCCCGCAGTGATATTACCAACAACAATAACAGGGACTGGCGGTCGGTAGACTGGCTTTTTACCAGACTCAAACGCGTTTTTACGTGATGTACTCACCCAACGAAAAACAACACTAAGTGGCCATAACAATGGCCACAACACGTATTTAAGAGGATGATTTTCGAACCATATTTTTTCAATCACGATTATGAAGCCTTAATCACCGAATTGAATACGATGCAACTGAGCATAAGCGCCATCTTTTTCAATCAGCTGGGCATGAGGGCCTCGCTCAATGATTCGACCTTCATCCACGACTAAGATTTCATCCGCTTCTTCTATTGTAGACAGGCGGTGTGCAATAACTAACACCGTTTTGTCTTTCTGAAGTTCATCTAAAGCAGACTGGATTGCACGTTCAGATTCAGTATCTAGAGCAGAAGTGGCTTCATCTAAAATTAAAACAGGTGCGTCTCGTAACAACGCTCGCGCAATTGCGATCCGCTGTCTTTGCCCACCAGACAGGCTTGCACCGTTTTCGCCAATGAGGGTATCGAGCCCAAGCTCCATCCCATCAATAAACTCCGTAGCATGGGCTAGCTTTGCCGCATGCTCAATTTGTTCACGGGTATAATTCTCTTCAGCAGCGTAAGCGATATTGTTCGCTAACGTATCGTTAAATAAATGAACGTTTTGCGATACCAATGCAAAATGACCTCGAAGGTTACGTAATTCATAATCTCTAACGTCATGACCATCAAGCTCAATATGCCCTGAATCAACATCATAGAAGCGTGTAAACAGATTCGCGATGGTACTTTTACCAGAACCTGAACGCCCTACCAATGCTACAGTTTTACCTTTCGGAATTGAGAAGCTAACTTCTTCCAACGCTGGCTTCTCGCTACCTTCATAGGTAAACGTTATATCTTTAACTTCAATATCGCCTTTGGCGCGATCTACTTTGAGCGTCCCTTTGTCTTCTTCAACATCAAGGTCCATCAATCCAAACAACGTCTGACTCGCTGCCATACCACGTTGGAATTCAGAAGTTACATTAGTCAACGCCTTCAAAGGACGCATCAAACCAAACATTGCTGAAAATACGACCGTAAATGTACCTGGGGTCAACTCAGTACGTATCGAATCAACACTTGCAAGAACCAGAATCGTCACAATCGCAATTGAGCCAATCATTTGAATGATCGGGTTTGCCGCGGCTTGTGCAGTCACTAACTTCATTGTTTGCTGACGCATTTGATTGCTTACATTATCAAAGCGCTTTTTCTCTACATCTTGGCCGCCGTAACTCAGTACCACTTTATGACCTTTCAGCATTTGCTCAGCGGAAGCCGTCACTTTACCCATCGCCGTTTGCATGTTTTTAGAAATCTTTCTAAAACGCTTGGATACAATACTAATGCCCCAGGCGACTAACGGAGCGACAGCAAATAACACTAAAGACAGCTGCCAACTGTTCCAAAACATCAAAACCAGTAAACCTATAATACTTGCCCCTTCACGGACGATGCTCACTAAGGCTTTACTTGTTGCTGCTGAAACTTGTTCGGAATCGTAGGTGATACGAGACAACAACGCACCGGTTTGTTCTTTATCAAAAAAAGACACGGGCATATGCATGAAATGACTAAATATTTTCCGCCTGATCTCCATAACCACGTTTCCGGAAACCCAGCTAAGGCAATAAGTCGACACGAACCCACTGACACCTCGGATAAACATCATTGCAAAGATGATTAGCGGTAATGTGCGCAAGAAATCAGACTCCGCGTTACCAAAACCTTCATCCAATAAAGGTTTAAGAAGCGAAATCATATAAGTGTCAGAGATAGCATTAACCACCAGAGCAACCACAGCTACAGCCAACCCTGACTTATATAAACGTATATAAGTCCAAAGTCTCTTAAAGGTTACCCAAGTAGTTTCGTCGGTTTGTGTTGACATAGAAGTGCTTTATTTTCTTACAATATTCCCACTATTCTACTCCCTTCCGTAGCATCTGCCTATACCATGAAGGCCATCGTTCATCTCTTAAACTGGTAAAACTCCAACTCTGCCCTTCAAGCTTGATGGTAATTTGACCGGATTCCCCTGTGTCCACCCACTTAACACCATTCGAAGTATAACGATTTACAACGGCCAGATTGGGCATTCCCCATCTATTCCCTTTCGCAAGAGATGCAATCGCCAATTTAGGAGAAACAGCCCTGATAAACCGTTCGGTTGATGACGTGCTACTACCATGATGAGGAACCAACATGATGTCACTATCTAGAACCTCTGGTTTTCTAATTAAGAGCCACTCACTCAAGGCGTCGATATCACCAGTCAGCAGTATGGACACATCACTATGAGCTTCTGTAGCTTTCACGACGCAAGAATGTGGGTTATAAGCTCGATTAGACGTATTTGGCGGCCATACACTTTCAAATTTAACGGATTGCCAATACCAAACCTCACCTTCTATACACGGCAAATGATCTTTTAACTTTTGACTACTACGCACCCAAGTCGGCTGGAAATCTTGCAAAATCGACTGGTAACCCCCTGCGTGATCTGAGTCGAAATGACTAACAATAAGCCCGTCTAAATTAAAAACACCCTGTTTATTCAATACAGGTTTGATAACCGCTCCAGCAATATCACCACCAGCCCACGTCGTTCCGGTGTCATACAATATGGCTCTATCATTTTTCACTAACGTAACTGCCAACCCGTGCCCAACATCTAAAACATCGACAGTCAGTGATGTATCCTTTGATTGAGTCAGCGTCGAGAACAGAATAAGCACACCAATCGTCAAGATAGCTTTTCTTTTTAAGACAAATGAAAACAACAATACGCTAGCTAAAAGCACTAACAAATAAAGTGCCTCTTGGCTAATGTCCAACCAATGACCTTCTGCATATCCAGAACTCCACGTGACTGGCCAGAGTGCTGCATCGACAAGCCACCAAGCATTAATGTTTAGGGAAGTAAGGAAGATAGAGACGAATAAAGCGAAGAAGAGAAGCGGAACCACGACCAAAGAAAACCAAGGGAGGAACATCAAGTTAAAAAAGAATGAAAGCGGGCTTATTCCCCCCAAAAACAACGCCGATGCAGGAAGAAGCAATAAGCTAACATAGACCTGAAGCTTAATCGCATAAGCTAACTTTCCTGAAATGCTTTTCGGCGAATAGTTCATTCGAACGACGCAATATAATACTGCCGCTACAGCGCTAAATGACAGCCAGAAACTGTTCGACATTACCGAAAACGGATTTATCGAAAGTACCAAGCAAAGGCTAATAAGTACGTACCTAGGAATGGAAACCCGAGTTTGCGTCAAAATCAGCAAACTCGCTAATAAGCACATAATAAAAGCGCGTTGAGTTGGCAAAGAAAAACCAGCAAGCCATGAATAACTCCACGCCAAACTTAGCCCAAAAACGAAAGGTAACCATAACCATTTGGGCTTAAACCACCTCCAAACCACTCCAAGCCAGTAGCCGATTCCAAATGCGATACCAATGTGCAGGCCTGAAATTGCGACCAAATGTAACAACCCACTGGCCTGTAAACCTTGCCACACGTTTTCAGTGATGGCTTCGCGATAACCAAAAGCTAGCGCTAATATTAAACCTGAATGTTTGAGGTTTTCGATACTCTTAGTTACTTCTTGAAACCACTGATGCCTTAAGCTTACTGGCGAGTGAACTCTGAACGAAGTACCATTTACGTAATGAGCGCTAGCGATAATCTGTCTACTGAAAAATACCCGCTCTTTATCAAACCCGGCGGCATTCAATTTTCCATATATTGGCTTTAAAGTGACCGACAACTCAACGGTGTCACCCAACTTTAATGGAAAAGGCGTATAAACTTTTAATTTAGAATTAGAGAATAAGATGCTTTTTTCGCCTCCAATTGATCTAACTATAATTAAGCTTTCATAACCGTGTATATTTTGCTTAAAAAGACTAACAACTGAAGCATTTATGGTAGTATTCTGGCCAGATTGGAACAGTTGATGCGTCTGAAGCTTTAGCAAGTTTCCTTGTAGGATAATAAGGAAGCACGCACAAAGTAGACCTCCTGTTAGCGGTAACACCCTATACTTGATAGAGGTACCCCATGCCACTAACAGAAACATTAACCAAACCGAACTTGGTAACCACGGCCAAAACTCGGACGTGACAATGGTTACAGCAAAAGAAATTAGAAACCAGTAGCTAAACAAGAGAGTCCTTTCCCATTATGCCAAGAAAGTTTATCAAGCGATTTATGCCAGACCATGAGCTGATTAAACGTCAGAAGGCATTGAAAGTTTTTGGCAATGTTTTATACAACCCTAATTTATGGTGTTTAAATCGCCGTTCCGCTGCAGGCGCTTTTGCCGTTGGCTTATTTATGGCGTTTGTTCCTCTGCCAAGCCAAATGATCATGTCTGCAGGTCTTGCGATGCTTTGCGGTGTGAACTTGCCATTATCCGTTGCATTAGTTTGGATCAGTAACCCCGTGACTATGCCTGTGCTTTTCTATTTCGCTTATAAAGTTGGCGCATTTGTATTACACGTCCCACCGCAGCCATTTCACTTCCAGTTGTCTTGGGATTTCATCATGGCGCAGATGACAACAATCGGGCCCCCTTTCCTTTTGGGTTGCCTAATATGCGGTACGATTTCAGCAATCATCGGCTATTTCGGAATTAAAGGCCTATGGCGTTACTCTGTAGTAAGAAGCTGGCAAAAACGTCAAGCACGCTAAGCTAGTGTATTGAGTGTAATTCGTAAAAAAGAGAGTCTTATTTGAAAACCAAGCATGGTAATCACTTTTACATGCAAATGTCGGTAACGAAGTGTGAGTTTCAATAAGGTAAAACAAAAAAGGACCCATCTGGGTCCTTTTTTACATCTGATGATAAAACTACTTAGAGCTTAATACTGATGCGGGGTTTAGCTGCGCGGCACGTGAAGCTGGGTACCAAGTCGCCAACAAACTTAAAATGGTTGCTGTACCGGATACCACTAATACGTCAACTATATTGAGTTGAGACGGAAGAAAATCGACGAAATAGATATCCCCAGATAAAAACTGATGACCGATCAATGTTTCTAGCATCTTAATCATACTAGTGAGGTTTAACGCAACCAATACGCCAATCACGCTACCGATCAAGCTGCCAAGAACACCAGAAAAAACACCCTGCCACACAAAAATTCGTTTAATCAAACCATCAGTTGCGCCCATAGTTCTAAGTATCGCGATCTCTGCTGCTCGATCTTTCACCGCCATCATTAGCGTAGACACAATATTAAAACAGGCAACACCAATCACTAGCACCATCACCAAATACATAATGGTTCTGACTAACTGAATATCTCGATACAAAAAACCAAACTTTTGCTGCCAACTCCGTAAATAGACATAAACATCAAGCGTATTCCCAACTTCGCGGACAATTGTATTCGCGTTGAGAACATCACTAACTTTCAGCGATACACCAGTCACACCGCTTTCCAAGTTCGCGTAGCTTTGAGCATCTTCAATCGGTACAAGCGCCAAGTTATGGTCTATCTGCCCATTTAACGATAACAGCCCTACCACTTTAACTCGAACTCGTTTCGGAGCTTGAACTTTGGATGAGACACCTGTTGTCGGTATCATCAAAGTAAGATATTCACCGACTTCAACTCCAATCGCTTTCGCTGCCCCTGAACCTAAAATAATCTGCTGCTCACCCGCATGAAACGTTCGCCATACATCCTGATCGATAAAGCTCGAAAGGCTAGACACTCGCTGCTCTTGAACTGGGTCAATGCCCCGCACTTCGATAGCTTTAAGTTCTTTACCTTTTTCAGCTAACGCGGTTAACCTGACATATGGCGCTGCAGCTACCACTTTGTCGTGCTTCTCTGCTTGCTTGACAACTTGCGACCATAAAGTAATAGGTTCGTTAACACCCTCAAACTCACCATGTGGAATGACTGAGAGCACTCTTGATTCTAGCTCTCTCTCAAAACCATTCATGGCAGACAAACCAATAATGATCACTGCCACACCGATCGCAATACCAATCGTCGACGAAAGCGAAATAAAGGAGACCATTTTATCTCGCTGTTTTGCGCGACTAAAACGCCCACCGATTAACAAAGATAACGAGGCAAACACTTAACTCACCTCTTGATTAACGTTGACGAGCAAACCGTCTTGCATATGCAGCTGACGGTCCATTTTCCGGGCCAGTTCTCCATCGTGAGTCACCACCAAAAATGCCGTTCCCGACTCTTGGTTTAACTCACGCATCAAATCGTAAATCGACAAAGCGGTATTGTGGTCTAAGTTACCTGTCGGTTCATCTGCAAGTACAAGGTCGGGTTTATTAACTAAAGCGCGCGCAATTGCGACACGCTGACGCTCACCACCAGACAACTCAGACGGGCGATGATCGACTCGGTGAGACAAACCGACTTTGTCCAATAACTCTCTCGCGGCCTCTTTCGCGACTGATGGCTTTTCACCACCAATCAGCAATGGCATAGCTACGTTTTCAAGCGCTGAGAAATCAGCCAATAAGTGATGAAATTGATAGACGAAACCTAAATGACGGTTACGCAGCTTCGCCTGCTTATTGGAGCTAAGCGTCGCTAGGTCCTGTTCTAAGAAGTGTACTTTGCCATGCGAAGCGTCATCTAAAGCGCCTAAAATGTGTAATAGCGTACTTTTTCCTGAACCTGAAGTGCCGATAATCGATACCAACTCTCCCTTCGAAATAGAAAAGCTCACTCCTTTCAACACTTCCGTATCAAGATTTCCCTCACGATAAGTTTTCTTAACATCGTGACAGTGTAAAAATTTATTCATAGCGAAGTGCCTCAGCAGGTTTTACAGAAGATGCACGATAAGAAGGGAAAAGGGTCGCAACCAGGCTTAGTGCAATAGCCAGCACAACAACAATAACAATTTGCATCGGGTCAATAAGAATTGGAAGTTGCCCGCCAAAAGAAAACAGTGCTACACCAAGAGTTTCAAGTATTAGATTTAAGTTATTAGCTAATAGGACCCCCAGAGCACCACCGACAACCGAGCCAATCACACCACTACTTGCACCTTGAACCATAAAGATCCCCATGACTTGTTTGTCACTCATACCTTGGGTTTTCAAAATCGCGACTTCTGATTGTTTCTCCATCACAACCATGATCAGAGCAGAGATAATATTAAATGCCGCAACGCCAATGATTAAGCCAAGCATCAGTCCCATCATATTTTTTTCCATACGAACGGCTTGAAAAAGTTCACCACGCTGATCTCGCCAATCACTCCATTGCCAACCTGTCGGCAATTTCGAACTGGCTAAATCTGCGACCACAAATGGGTCCTCAAAAAATAGTCGCCATCCAGAAATCGTATCCGGTTTGAATCGCATCAATCGCCCAGCGTCTTGAATGTTTGTCACCATGAGTTGCGCATCAATATCTGAACCAGTGTTGTAGATCCCAGCAACAGTAAAGTTCCTTTGGCTGGGTATACGGCCAAGTGGCGTGTACTGACTCGCGCTGGTCACCATTAAGCGAACTTTATCACCAACTGATACTTTAAGGTTTCTCGCTAACGTGTGGCCTAAGAAAACTTGATATTGACCGGCCTCAAGTGAAGATAAGCGGCCTGCAATTAAATGGTCTTGAATCGGGTCATGTTCATTAGGCTCTATACCAATAAGCAAACCTGCTGCAAGTTGCGCTGAACTTTGGATAACGGCTTCGCTTCGAACGATAGGCTCAACCTTACCATTCAAAGATAAATTTTGAATGAAGTCAGGAGCTTGATCGGAGAAAGGAGTCTTTCCTGAATCCATAGAAACAACAGCTTGAGGTAATACCCCTAAGATGCGCTCTTTCAACTGTGCTTCGAAGCCATTCATAACAGAAAGTACGGTCACTAAAGACAGCACACCAATGGTGATACCCGCAGTAGACATATAAGAGACGAAACGGCTGAAACGGTCGCCAGAGCGACCTTTTAAATAGCGAATTCCGACATAGATAGAAATAGGATGAAACATGTTCAAAACCAAGAAATTGGGATGCGACCTAATGTAACGAGAATTCTAATCACTTTGTAGAGTTTAATTGAAAATATCCAGTCAAATAAGTCAATTAGTGCGACTAACCTTGATTACTCAGCCCACATGACGATAATCAATATAAATGTCTAAGGAACCAAAGCATGACAGAGCAAGAGTTTTTCACCGTTCACCATAGTCTAACTGTAAACATTGAGCCTTTAGCACAAGACTTTGTTTTGCCTGCACAACAGCAATTTGAAGCCGAAATTCCCGCACCATTTATTGTCGCAAGTGAGTTTAGCCAACTTGATTTAATGGCCGATAGCGCCAGGCTTGAGCTCAAGAACAGCGACTTAAAACACGTTATCAACCTGTTGGACACGCAGAACTCTAAACTCAATCTACTGTTAAGTTTTATGCTAGCTCAGCAAGATGATGTGAATTTCAGAACACACACCTTCACTTTCGGTGCGAGCCAATTCTCTTATCGTTCTAAAGATCTGATGAAAGCAGGCGACCTTGTACGTGCGAAGCTTTTTTTAGAATACCCAGCAGCGGCTATTTACTGCTATGCAGAAGTCACTGAATGTAATGAAAAAGATACCGATTTTGAAGTGAGCCTAAAGTACTTGCTACTTAGAGATGCTGACCAAGATCTACTCATAAAAGCCGCTCTCCATCAACAACAAAAATTACTACGTCAACGCTCGATCGAACGCGACAGCAAATAACATATCATGACCAATACCACTATTCTGACTTTGCCAAAGCCATCGGGCGCTGGCGACAAAAAATCGCTAGGAAACCTAGTAGGCTCTTCATTAGCATTGTCTATTGCTGAATTATCCTCACAGCATTCAAGCCATACGTTACTGGCGGTTCCAGACCCGCAAATCGCATTAAAGCTCCAAGCGGAAATCGAGCAATTTACTACTCAAGAAGTCGCGCTTTTTCCTGATTGGGAAACGTTGCCATACGATAGCTTCTCACCCCACCAGGAAATCATTTCTGACCGTATTGCTCGTTTGTATGCGTTACCGACACTGAATAGTGGAATTACCATAGTACCTATCAGTACTTTACTGCAAAGACAGTCCCCTAGAGACTTCTTGATGCAACATACTCTGATGGTAAAAACCGGTGATAACTTTTCCCTAGAAAAACTGCGCTTACAACTCGAAAAGTCTGGTTATCGTTACGTTGATCAAGTATTTGGACCGGGTGAATACGCAAGTCGAGGTTCGATTTTAGACCTCTTTCCTATGGGTAGTAATGATCCGTATCGAATCGACTTTTTTGACGACGAGATCGACACCATCCGTACATTCGATCCAGAGAACCAACGTTCTATCGAAGACATCGCAGAGATCCGTTTACTGCCAGCGCATGAGTTCCCAACCTCTGAATCCGCTATCGAAGATTTTCGCATTCGTTGGCGCCAACAATTCGATGCTCGTCGTGAACCTGAATCTGTCTACATGCAAGTATCTAAAGGAACTTGGCCTGCAGGTATCGAATATTGGCAGCCACTGTTCTTTGAACAAACTGAAACCCTGTTTGATTACGTCACAGACGATACACAAATTTTAGTGCTTGGTGACGTAGAGTCCGCGGTAGATACCTTCCTTTCAGACGTTGCTCACCGTTATGATCAACGGAAAGTCGATCCACTGCGTCCATTACTACCACCAGAGCAACTTTGGTTAAAGAAAGATGAGCTATTTTCGCACTTTAAGCAAAAGCCTCAAATACAACTCAGTACCGATGCCATTGAAGAAAAACAAGGGCGCGCAAACCTACCTGTAGAAGCACTACCGGAGCTAGGGGCTCAACATCAGAACAAAGAGCCGTTAGCCAATTTACGTAAATTCACTGAAGGCTTTAACGGAAAAGTTGTCTTTTCGGTGGAATCTGAAGGCCGCCGTGAAGCACTCACTGAATTGCTACAAGCCATCAAAGTACGCCCTCTCGAAATCAATTGTCTGCAAGACGCATTGACCGCGAAAGACAAATTCTTATTGGTGCTTGGCTCAGCAGAACACGGCTTTATTCACACTCAACAAAACATCGCCTTTATCTGTGAAAGTGATCTGCTAGGCGATCGTGTCGTTCAGCGCCGCAAAAAAGACAAGAAGAGTGTCAACAGTGACACCGTTATCCGTCACCTCGCCGAACTAAAACCTGGGCAGCCAGTCGTTCACATTGACCATGGTATTGGCCGTTATATCGGCTTGCAAACCCTAGAAGCTGGCGGCATGAAAACCGAATACGTAACCCTTGAGTATCAAAACGATGCCAAGCTATACGTCCCAGTTGCTTCGTTGAATTTAATTGGCCGTTACTCTGGCGGCGCTGAAGAGTCCGCACCACTGCATAAGCTTGGTGGAGAAGCGTGGCAGAAAGCACGTAAACGCGCAGCAGAGAAAGTCCGTGACGTAGCGGCTGAGTTGCTTGATGTCTACGCCAAACGTGAGCTCAAACCTGGCTATAAGTTTGCACTCGACCGTGGCCAGTACGCTACGTTTAAGTCTGGTTTCCCATTTGATGAAACTGAAGATCAAGCCATGGCAATCAATGCGGTAATGTCCGACATGTGCCAACCTAAAGCGATGGATCGTTTGGTCTGTGGTGATGTAGGTTTCGGTAAAACAGAAGTAGCAATGCGTGCGGCGTTTGTTTGTACCGACAACAGCAAACAGGTTGCGGTACTTGTCCCAACGACATTGCTCGCGCAGCAACACTTTGAAAACTTCCGCGACCGTTTCGCGAACCTACCGATTCGTGTCGAAGTACTTTCTCGATTTAAATCCGCGAAAGAACAAAAAGCAATCTTACAAGATGTTGCTGATGGTAAAGTCGATATTGTCGTCGGCACACACAAGCTTCTATCGAGCGATATTAAATTCAAAGATCTTGGACTATTAATTGTCGATGAAGAGCACCGTTTTGGTGTTCGCCAGAAAGAAAAAGTGAAGGCGATGCGTGCTGATGTCGATATCCTAACGCTAACCGCGACGCCTATCCCTAGAACCTTAAATATGGCAATGAGTGGGATGCGCGATTTATCAATCATCGCTACCCCACCAGCCCGTCGCTTGGCAATTAAAACGTTTGTCCGTGAGCGAGATGATGCCGTTGTTCGTGAAGCTGTGCTACGTGAAATTATGCGTGGTGGCCAAGTGTACTTCTTGCACAATCAAGTCGACACCATAGAAAAGGTTGCAGCTGATTTAGAAAAGTTGATTCCAGAAGCGCGTGTTACCGTGGCACATGGTCAGATGCGTGAACGCGAGCTAGAACGCATCATGAATGACTTTTATCACCAACGCTTCAACTTGTTGGTGTGTACTACCATTATTGAAACAGGTATTGATGTTCCAACTGCGAATACCATCATCATGGATCGCGCGGACAACCTCGGTTTGGCTCAACTGCATCAATTGCGTGGCCGTGTTGGCCGTTCACATCACCAAGCATACGCTTACTTGCTCACACCACATCCAAAGGCAATGACTAAGGATGCAATCAAACGTTTAGACGCCATTGCGTCACTCGAAGATCTCGGAGCTGGCTTTACGCTTGCAACGCACGATTTAGAAATTCGTGGTGCCGGTGAACTGCTAGGTGATGAACAAAGTGGTCAGATTCAATCGGTCGGTTTTACGCTTTACATGGAAATGCTCGAACAAGCTGTAGAAGCATTAAAAGAAGGCAAGGAACCCTCTCTTGATGATCTTCTTCGTGAACAAACCGAAATTGAAATGCGTTTACCTGCATTGCTGCCAGATGACTATATTCCTGATATCAACACTCGTTTGTCTATGTACAAACGTATCGCGAGTGTCGGCGATAAAGACGAATTAGCAGAACTCAAAGTAGAACTCATTGACCGCTTTGGCGTGCTACCTGATGCGACTAAAAACCTTATCTCCGTTTCTGAGCTTAAATTGGCCGCCGCCAGTATTAAAGCAAAGAAAATAGAAGCGCACGACAAAGGTGGTTTCTTAGAGTTTTACCCAGACGCTGACATTAACCCAACCTATCTGGTTAAACTATTGCAGTCTCAACCACAAAAATTTGCGATGGAAGGTCCAACCAAATTTAAGTTTACGGTACCATTGGTGGATCGTCGTAAACGAATTCAATTTGTTAGTGACCTTATCAACGAATTTAGACAGAATTTATTACCTGCGAGTTAATCAATTCCGTATCGAACATAATTAATCTGGCTACGGTTTGTTAGCCAGAACATGGAGTCAAAATGAAAAAGCTGATCCCGCTTCTTTTATTGATGGTATCGATGCCAAGTTTGGCACAACGACAATTTGATATCGAAGTGATCATTTTTAAGCGTGCAGTCGACGCAGAGCAGGTTAACGAGTCGTGGCCAAACACCCTTCCAGAAATCAATATGGAAAAGGTAGGCTCATTCCAAGATGCTGAATATCGCGAAAAGAAGAACGTTAAAATGTTGCCTTACTCGGAGTATCACCTAACCGAGCAAAAGGAATCATTACAGAAACATGCGGGCTTTAAAGTCCTTTTGCATACAGCTTGGAGACAAGGCGATGAAGGGAAAGCATCTGCCCCTGTATTCCACATTCAAGGAGGCAAAGACTACTCTTCTAAATTCAATGCCGACGGTTCAGAAAAAGTTGAAATCACAGATAATGTTCCAGCTGATTCAATTTCTGAAGAAACCATTGATGCACCGCTGTATGAACTGGATGGTAAGTTACAGATATATGTTCAGCATTACCTGTATGCAGAAACCACTTTAGACTTAAAAGCCCCAAGTGTTCGAGAAATCACGCTGCAAGATCAAACTATTGAACTAGACTCACCAGTAAGTGATGCAGAAAGCACCGTTCAAATTGGTAATCTAACTGAAGTATCTCCAACAATTGAAGTTCAAGAGTTCTTGAAGAATTACCGAATGGACCAGAAGCGACGCATGCGTAGTACTGAAACTCATTACCTAGACCACCCGCTACTTGGCATTGTGGTCCAAGTACGCCGAGTCGCACAGGAGTAGCGCCCACCTAAAAATGATGTTCGCCCTCACTATGAGGGCGTTTTTATAGGAGCTAAGATGAGCCCAGACTTTCAGATCCTTACTCAACGGCTCGCGCTAAGAATTATCGAGCCAGAGCACGCGCCAGAGTTTACGCAACTCATAAAACAATCAACTTCATTATATGAGTGGATTGACTGGTGCCACTCAGACTATGACATTGAAGAAGCGAACAAATTTATCCTCGCAACTCGATTAAACTGGGTAAAAGCAGAAGCATTTGGTTTTGGTATTTTTGATCGAACAAGTGGAAAACTACTTGGGATGGTTGCCATTAATGAGCTTTACCATACCTTCAACATGGCAAGCTTAGGCTATTGGGTTGGTGATGAATACCAAAGAAAAGGGATCGCTAAAGAAGCAATGAACGCGCTGATTGAGTTCAGCTTTGCTCAACTAAAACTCACTCGACTCGAAATCGTCTGCGATCTCGATAATCTGCCGAGTCAGCACTTAATTGAACGCTGTGGTGGTGTAAAAGAAGCCTTAGCTAGAAACCGATTTGTATTTAATGGAAAGCCCAAAGACGGTGTCGTGTTCTCCATTATCCCCTAAAGAACACGATCTATCAGCGATAAAAAAGGGCTCTAAACAGAGCCCTTTTCTCATCATATATTAGTGCAGTTTTAGATTTGGCCTTAACACACGGTTGATTCGGCCCACTAACATCATCAAAGCAGTTTTAATCACACCATGCAGCGCCATTTGGTGCATTCGGTACAATGATATGTAAACCACGCGAGCAATACGCCCTTCAACCATCATGGAGCCTTTCGTTAGGTTGCCCATCAAGCTGCCAACTGTTGAGAATCGGCTTAGTGAGACCAAAGAACCTTTATCTTTATAGATATACGGTTTTAGATCACGACCGTTCAACTTAGAGATAATATTACTAAAAGCACAGCTTGCCATTTGGTGTGCCGCTTGTGCACGTGGTGGAACAAATGAACCATCGGCTTGGGTACATTGAGCCAAATCACCAATAACAAAAATGTCATCATCACGTGTAGCTTGCAGCGTGTCTTTGACAACGAGCTGATTAATACGGTTGCTTTCAAGGCCGCCGATATCTTTCATGAAGTCAGGCGCTTTAATGCCTGCCGCCCAAACCATAATTTGAGCTGGTACTTTCTCACCATCTTTAGTAGTTAGGCCGTCTGCATCCGCTTGCGTCACCATAGTCGCAGTACGAACATTCACACCAAGTTTCGTTAGCTCTGAATGTGCAGCGCTTGAAATACGTGGAGGAAGTGCAGGAAGAATACGTTCACCAGCTTCAACTAAACTTACGTTTAGCTTGCTAGAATCTAGATCACCAAAGCCATAAGTGCGTAATTCTTTAACCGCGTTGTGAAGCTCAGCAGAAAGCTCAACACCCGTTGCACCCGCGCCAACAATTGCTATATCAACAGTACCGTGACCGTTCTTCGCGTGAAGTTTAAGGAATTGGTTGTTCATTTCAGTACGGAAACGATGGGCTTGCTCTGGGCTATCTAGGAAAATGCAGTTTTCACGAACGCCTGGTGTGTTGAAGTCGTTCGAAGTAGAACCGATCGCTAGCACTAAAATATCGTACTCAAGCTCACGGCTTGGCATCAACAACTCACCCGCTTCGTCTTTAAGCTCGCTCAACACAATCACTTTGCGCTCGCGATCAATATCTTGAAGGCTGCCCATTTGGAAATCAAACTGATGGTTTTTCGCGTGTGCACGGTAGCTTAATGCATCAACACCTTCATCAAGTGAACCCGTCGCCACTTCATGTAGCAATGGTTTCCAAAGATGGCTCGCTTTTCGATCGACAAGAGTAATTTGAGCGCGATTTTTACGCCCGAGAGTGCGGCCTAGTTTGGTAGCTAGCTCAAGACCACCAGCACCACCGCCTACAACGATAATTTTTGTCACAATGACAATCCTCTACAAAAATGAATAAATGGGGTTCGGCTCGATCACTCCAACCGATAAATTCTTTTATAAACTGCCTTTGCTCATAGACAGTGAGAGGGGCTTAGAAACTTAAGAAATCGCCTAAGTTCAATACACGTTATTCAGTTTAAGGCGCGATACTTGAGAGATTACGCGCAAGTTTTGGGCAAGTTATCGACTCGCTCTCAATTTTTTTTGATATTTATCAAAATATTTTGTTATCGAACATTATATAGAGCTATTTAATGTCCGCAACTAAAATCCTTATACATATTGAGGTTTCGGTGCTTAATGCAGCGCTCTATTTGAAGCACAAAAAAACGGCTCGCCTATACACGTGAACACGCGATAGCCAAGCCGTTTAGATTATGGACAACTATGCGTCTTTAAACGCTTTCATCGCCTGTAAATGCTGAGAGATTTTCTTAAATTTATGGGATTCTTTTTCATCCCAAATCACATCGTAATAATCTTCTAACGCTTCCGCAGTTTTACGGTTGTCGTGGATCTCGTCTTCACGAGACAATACAACCAAGCAACGCCCTTTATTTTTCATTCGATATTGTTCGACACATTTAGTCGCAATATCTTCGTATTCTTCAGGCCTGTCGATTCGACCAATCATATTATCTTCAGGGTGCAGATTTGGATTAAAGACCACTTGCTTTATTCCGCACAAAAATCCAATCCTTTCAGACCAATAACCGCCAAGGCCCACACCGCAAATAACTGGATGCGGGTCGTCAGATTGCTCAATGACTTTATGCACTTCTTTTAGCAAATGCTGCATGTCATGCTTTGGGTGTAATGTACTGTAGTTAATGAAACGAACATCATCATCTATGAATTGCAACTGCAGTATTTTTTCGTGGTTACCAGGGCTTGTGGAATCAAAGCCATGTAGATAAATAATCATTGTACCTCCCTTATTGAATGCTGGTACGTATTCATTAAATCTAACACGAATACTAAGGTTTTAAAGGTGGGAGTTGTGAAATTACACAATCGAGTCGTGAAACAGTGATCCTAACTACAGAATGTTGACTTAAGTGCCTCTGCTTCCTGCAAATAATTTTCGTCTCCCCAAAGCTGGTGAGCCAATAAATACCACAACATTGCCATCATTTTACTTCGCGGCAGCCAAGCTTGAACGCCTTCAACCCAAGTATCAACATCTTCTATCCCTTTAAGCTGGCAGTATCGATAAACCGACTGTAAAACCGGTTCCTGAGATGCGCCTATGGATAGCGTTAAATCTAATCTCGGGTCTGCAAGAGACGCGTATTCCCAATCAATAATTTTTATACCCTGTTCATTGCGCACAAGGTTATAGCCACCTAAATCAAAGTGGCATAATGCTAAACCTACATCTTTAATATTCGGTGATGATCGCCATTCTTGGTAGAGTTCTAAATAGTCTTTAGTTCGATGTGATTCATCTAGCTGGAACCAATAATGATCAACTCTCGCGGTATAACTGAAAGGCGTTAATGGTAACCGTGCAGTATTAATATGGTGGACAGAAATTGCCGTACGCAAAAGATTATCTAAATCCAAACCATCGTATAGGGTTTCTCCTTCAATCCACTCAACCAATAAACCCATTTCATTAACGGTAATCGGTTTTGGCCCTAGCTTTAATGGCTCTATAGCGGAAAGAATTTGGTATTCTTGGAAACGACTAATTGAGAACGCCTGAGTGATTGGAGTGGTCGGCCGCCATACATAGGCATGACCTTCTGCTGAAATTAACTTCCAACAGCGATTCGTTAACCCACCCGTAAGTGTTTGCACACTCACGGGGGGCACATCAAAAAAGTCATCAAGAGAGCACAAGCTGTTATCGAGCTGTTTGGCTTCCGACCAGGCAAATATCGCCATGTGATGACTCCTCGTGATGCGTTAACTTTCTATTTCAAAGCAATCTATAGGCCAAGAAGGCTCTTAGATTTTTGCTTACGGATTTCAGTCTCGTCCGCCCATTCAATCAACCCAGTTTCTAGATCCATTAAACGCATAGTCATTTTGTAGTAAACATCTTGATCGCTGCCATCATTCTTCACAATGCTTGATAGGTTACCGTAAAGCATGTACTGCGCGCCGACCATCTTACCGAACTGAATTGCTGAGCTTTGATTTACTAGCTCATCATTGTTTTGGAAGTTTAGCTGCTCACGTACAGACTCAACACGATCCATATCTACGAAGCGGAACTTACCAGAATTCAGCATCTTAGTGCTGATAGAGTCAGTGATAGATTCAGTATCAATGTGCTCACTGGTTTTGTTCTTAATACGCTCTACGAATACAATCGGGCGCTGTTCACGAGTAATGTATGCGACAGAGCCTGATGCCATCATGCTATCAACCATCTCGCCAGCAATTCGCTGTAGGTCTGTAGAACCGAAGTCGATTGTCGTGGTTTCAACAGCTTGCGCATCGCCGTAACTAACTTTGTTAGAACAACCACCTAAGATCACAGCAAGACCTAATAATGCAATTACACTCTTTTTCATTTTTCTTCCTCACTTCGTAACTCGAATTTACTCAAACAGTTCGAAGTCACAGCTAGCTTAAATTAGGGCGCACTTAACAAGCGACGCCGTTTCAATTGTTGACGCTTATTCTTCGCGAATCTGGACTCTAAATTGAGTGCCTTTCGGATTCACTGATACTTCAGAAATAGCGATACTTTCAAAGCCATAGACAATTGCTTGGCGCCAAGGGCCTTGCTTATTGTTCACTTCAAGCCCCGCATCATCGTACCAATAGAAGCGGTAAAGTATATTTTGGTTCGCTTTATAGTTGCTATTTAAACGCACGATGCCACGGGTATGCCCATCAACCTGATCCGTTGAAATGTCGTCGATAAGCAATCGGCTGCCCAGTACTTTGTCACCAAAGATCACCTTTTGCGTCAAACTATCAACTCGCACACCTGCCGTATTTTCCGCACAGCCCGCAAGCATAAAAATCGCGACTAAGCCCAATAACCATTTTTTCATTACAATCTCCCAAGCTGTTTATGCCACATGGTCGCATTTTGACCTTGGCGAGAAATCCAAACCAAGGTTGTTTGGTTCTCTCTCACTTCAAATTCATAGTGTTGCTCACCCGCTTCCAGGGTGTGTTTGCCAGTACCTGCGATATAACTGCTGCTATACACTTTGCCAGGTAACGATTGCCAACTGCGAGTATCAGGCTGTTCAGTCAGTGTATTCCACACATTCAACAGTATGTTACCCACATCATCACCGTTCGCTGTCTCTTTACGAATCCTATCTTTTGCGTATACGCGTAGCGCTTGTCTAATCACTATGCTAGGCAGACGCTCCGATAAGTCGTTACTTGCCATAATGTTTACATCGGTCAATAAATCAGAGGGTAACGCCTTGCCATCTAATCTCAATGGCGTAAACGCTGGCGCAGCTTTATTTTCATAATAAGGCAGAGCTAAAGAATAAATCGCTCCTTGTCCTCTGCTGTCATACAAAGGTAAGTCTAAGCGCCAGCTATTCATCGCCTCTACTACACCTTGTTCTTGCAACACAATCACGCGGCCTTTACCCGATAGGGATTCATCTTGCTTACCGTAACGTTTCTCTAGCTTAGATAAATCCTGTCGCATTCCCAAGCGTTTCGCCACCGCCATCGTTCGTTCAACGATTTGCTGATTATCCGGCATAACCGCTAACGCACGTCGATAATCGACATAAGCGCTATTTGGGTCGTTTTGCGCTTCATACAGTAAGCCAGACAGGTACATCAAGTAGGCATTTTGTACCGCTTGCAGCTTTTTACCCGCATCTGGGTAGTTAGAAAGTACACTTCCTAAATTGGCCGACAGCCCTTTGGATTGAATGTCTTTTTCAGCAGAACGTAACTCTTGTTCACGCGCTTGCTTTGCTCTTTCTTGAACCTGATTGGCGCGGCGCATTTCAATCACCGCTCCTTCCAAATCATTTTTCTTTAAGTAGTTCAGACCTAAATACAAGTGTAGAAAACCTAACTCGTAGTCAGCTGGGGTGTATTCTGTAATGTTGTCGTTAACTGCCAGCGCACCAACACTCGTCGCACTATCTGAAATAGAAATCACCGCTTTATCTTGCTGAACCGAGACTGCTTTATCGGCTACTTCAAGCGCTGACTTACTTTCTGGGTATTGCTGATCCAAAAAGTTCACACGGCCTTTTTCAAAATTATCTAAGATATCGCCAGCCGCGTAGTCCGGTAGGGCTTGTTGTGCATCGCTGTATTGCCCTGATTTTACGGCTTGATACACAGCTTGATTTTGAGCACTGTAATGACTGAATAAATTACCCGCAGATATACTTGCACAACCAGTCACTATGGCTGACAACATCGCAATGGAAGCTAATCTTACTTGTCGCTTCACCCACTCTCTCCATGCATTGAATAATTCCGAGTCATCCAAATAAGTAAACTCGGCTATCCAGTAAATAACTGCCACTTATGACAACGAACTTATAAAAAAGTTGGATAGCCAATCGTAAATCACCTTAATTTAAGGTGAATTAGCTCATTACCATTGGCCCTAGAGGACGGCCACCAACTAAATGCATGTGAATATGGTACACCTCTTGTCCACCGTGAGAGTTACAGTTAACAATCAAACGGTATCCGTCTTCATCAATGCCTTCTTCTTTCGCAAGCTTTCTTGCAACAGTGAACAAACGGCCCATCATTGCTTCATCTTCAGCTTCAACGTCATTCGTTGTAGGGATCAGCTTATTTGGAATGATAAGAATGTGACTTGGCGCACGCGGGTTAATATCACGAAAAGCCGTTACTAAATCATCTTGGTATAGCAAGTCGGTAGGAATTTCTTTGTTGATAATCTTAGTAAAGATGGTTTCTTCAGCCATTTTCTTCTCCACTGAAACGTATTATTTGGCGTGTAGAGAGTATGCGCTATGCAACTAAAAAGCTCAATAAAAAACACTGTTCACTTCCCATGAACATCATACTGGCTTAGCCCCCAAGTTATTTTTGCAGAGTGCGTCATAAAATGTGCACCACAAAGTCAATACAATCCTGATACTTTTGTTAATTTCTTAAGACACGCAGTAAAACTATATTTTACAGGGAGAGTACTATGAAGGGTTCAGTGATTAAGCGTATGTACGCAGGATTTACACTGATCATCGTCATGTTCGCCATCACGATAACTATCATGATGAATAGCATGAGCCAGATACACAAAAACTTTGAAAGCGTCTCTAATACTTCACTCCCCTTGGTCTCTCTTTCAAACCAAACTAGCGTTCAACTTCTCTCTGCAGATAAATCCTTTAAAGATTTCCTCACCACTCAAAGCAGTGAACGCATGGCAGCCATGCGTGATGAATTCAAGGCTTCTCAAGAACGTTTTACCGCTACCCTCTCTCAGCTTGAATCTGCAAGTACAAACCACGCAGAGTTACTTGACCGAATTACAGAACTGAAAGAGATGGAACAGCGCTACTTCTCTGAAGCCGCTGATGCCATGAACAACTATGAAGCGATGTTCGTTGCACAAGCTCAAGTCCAAAAAGCCTCACGAGATTTCCAACGCTTACACTCAGAGCTAAGCATAGGCATGAAAGAATACGTCGACGATCAGTCGAGCATTTCCGTTAAGGTGATGGCAAAAAGCTACTTCATTAAACTAAAAGACGCAGAAATGATCACTTCTGACGCTCTGGCCAGTTCAGACATGGAGTTTGTTCAACAAGCCGTAAACAAAAACAAAAAAGCGGTTACTCATTTAAACTACGCTTACCGTGGTCTATCTGCACAGCTACCTCCGCTAAAGAAAGTCTTTGATGACTCCGTACAGAAGTTCAGTAAAGACGTTGGTCAAAAAGGTGGGGTATTGGACAAACACAACAACTACCTTCAAGCCAAAGCGGCGCTTTACGTAAATATCGCGAACCTTGCAGTAGAGGTCGATAACGCGATGGCCGTGTTAGATTCATTCAACACGTCCGCTGGCGAGCAGTTAAACATTTCATTGGTGGAAGCCGGTGATGTATACGACCAAGGCCTTGTTAACGCGATTACAATTGGTGTGGTAATGGCGCTGTTTGCGGCTGCGATTGGTTACCATATTGCCCATAGCGTTCGCGAACCACTTACTCGAATCCTATCAACTCTAGAAGGCCTCACTGAAGGCGACATGACACAGCGTATCGACATCCGATACAACAATGAATTCAGCCGTGTAAGTGGCCACATCAATACACTCGCCGATAGCCTACACAACATTCTTGTTAAGCTTAACGACGCGTCGGATGATCTCACCGATACCGCGAGTAACAACCAAAAGACATCAAATCAGACCCAATCACAGTTGAGTTCTCAACGTGAACAAACCGCTAACGTAGCGACCGCAATGACGCAAATGTCGCATTCGGTGCAAGAGGTCGCACAAAGTGCGCAAAGCTCTCTGCAAATGGTTCAACAAGTCGAAACCGCGTCTGAATCTGGCCGTCAGATCATGAACACCAACATCAGTACCATCAATCAACTAGAGACTCGCCTCAATGAGTCGGTTGTCGCTGTGGGTGAACTGCAACAGATGAGCAGCCAGATTGGCTCAATCCTTGATGTAATTCGTGGTATCGCAGAACAAACCAACCTACTTGCACTGAATGCCGCTATCGAAGCAGCACGTGCGGGTGAACAAGGCCGAGGCTTCGCTGTGGTAGCAGACGAGGTTCGCGTTCTCGCTCAGAAGACAACACATTCCACCTCTGAGATTGAAACCATGATCAGCAACCTACAGTCGAGCTCTAAGACGGCGGGTAATGTGATTGAGAGCTGTATGAACGATATGGACATGTCGGTACAACAAGCATCGAATGCCAATAGTGCGATGGAAGAAATCCAAGCGTTGATTCTAGAAATCAGTCACATGAGTACTCACATTTCTCAAGCCGCGGCTGAGCAAAGTGAAACTTCTGGTGATATTGCCCGTAACATTGAAGACATCAACCACATTGCAGATGCGAGCTATCAAGCGATGTCCTCTATTGCGAGTGCGAGCGAAAGCCTAACTGCCCTTGCAAATCAGCAAGGTGAGCTGGTACATCGATTTAAGCTTTAACAACAAAGCTGAGTAATATGCACTCAGGAAAATACAAATAATTGAATAAGGGCGACTTTTATAGGAAGTTGCCCTTGTTTTTTGTGGGCGCTGTCATTATATGGTTATTAAGGCTTGCTGTTTTTCCGTTTATCTTCCCTTTTGAGTAAGCCGTTTTTTAAGGAAACTATATGGCTGTTCATGTCGGAATTATCGATCAAGACCCGATTCGCTTAGTGACTCCCTTGTTGGATAACCGCACTATTAGTACTCATATCGTCTTCATTGGGGACAGCACCCAAGAAACTATGTACTTACGTTTACATTCGGTACTCGCGAAACGCGATATCACCACAGAATTTTTTGAGATCCCTACAGCGGCAAACACTCGCTTGATTAAGCAGTCAATTGAAACTCTAGCACAAGACTTAAAAGCCCGTGGCGAAGAAGTAAAACTCAACGCAAGCTGTGGCCTGCGTCACCGTTTGTTGTCTGTCTACGAAGTATTCAGAACCTACCATTGGCCAATTTTTGTCGTTGAACCAAACAGCGACAAACTATGCTGGCTATACCCGAATGAAAAAGAAGACGCGCAAGTTCAAGATCGCATTACAATCTCTGATTACCTTACCGTATTTGGCGCTCGTGGAGAGTTTAGCGAATACGAAGTATCCCCTCAGTTAGATGAAAAGTTATATACCCTCGGAGAGCGTTGGGCGAGTAACGCATTAGAATTAGGACCTGGTCTTGCGACTTTGAACTACCTTGCAACAACTTGCCGAAAAGAACAGAAGTTAGATGTCGCGCTGTCTGAAAAACAACAAGGTTACCGCGAACTCAATATGCTTATCTCTGATCTGGTTGAAGTTCAGATTGCGACTTATGAAAACGGTATCCTGACATTTGCGAATGAAGATGCACGTCGTTTTTCTAACGGAGAATGGCTGGAGACTTTAGTACACAGCACGGTTAAGCAAATCCAAGACGACTTACCAACCATTCAAGATCGCTCTTTAAACGTGCAAGTATATCGTCAGCTAGGTGAACGCGAAGTGCGGAACGAACTCGATGTCGCTTCAGTGGTGAATAATAAGCTACACATCATCGAGTGTAAGACAAAAGGTATGCGTGATGATGGTGATGACACACTTTATAAGCTTGAGTCTTTAAGAGACTTATTGGGTGGCCTACAAGCACGCGCAATGCTAGTCAGCTTCCGCCCGCTGCGCCATAACGATATTACTCGTGCTGAAGATTTAGGGCTGGCATTAATTGGCCCTGATGAACTAAAAGATCTTAAGACGCACCTAAAAGCCTGGTTCACAGCAGCCGGTGGCCACGAAGAGCTGTAAACACAGTGCGCCAAGCTTTCGTTATCTAATAACGTATTAGTTTGGCTTCTTGCTTTCAAACCTTTTCAATAAGCTAAATACAAAACGCCCGCATCATGGATGCGGGCGTTTTTATTATTCTTTATAAAGAATCAGTTACAGCATTTTACGCGCAGCTTCTACTACTACTTTAATTGAACGTGCTTCTGTTTCTTTTAGCGTATCGTGATCTGGGATCTCTTTCTGCGTACGGTTGATGATAACGCCAGCTACACAACCTGCTTTTAGACCAGAACTTGCACACATTGTCAGTAGAGTTGCAGACTCCATTTCAAAGTTCAGCACACCCATATCTTGCCATTCTTGCATAGAACCTTGGAAGCGCTTAACAACACGGCCAGAGAAAGTATCGTAACGCTCTTGACCTGGGTAGAAAGTATCGCTTGAAGCAGTCACACCTGTGTGAACTGTTGCACCAGACTCTTCTACTGCTGCCTTCATCGCTGTTGCTACTTCAAAATCCGCAACCGCCGGGAATTCCATTGGCGCGAAGTGTAGGCTTGCACCGTCTAGACGAACAGAACCAGTCGAAACAATCATATCACCAACATTTACGTGAGGTTGGATTGCGCCAGTTGTACCAACACGTAGGAAAGTGCGTACGCCAAGCTGAGCTAGCTCTTCCACTGCAATAGATGTAGATGGACCACCAATACCAGTAGAACAAACAACAACAGGCTTACCATCTAACTCAGCACGGTAAAGTGTGTACTCACGGTGACTTGCTAAGAACACTGGGTTTTCCATAATTTCTGCGATCTTTTGTACGCGAGCAGGATCACCAGGAATGATCGCTAACGTAGCGCCGTTAAGATCAGCTTCAGTAATACCTAAATGAAAAACAGCTTGAGACATATGTTGCTCCTTGTTGGCTTAGTGGGTCTTCGCCCTTAAATAAGCTCAAAGTAAAATTGTGGGGTACAGGAGCACTTTATCGAACCTAACATCGCAATGAAGTGATCAACCTCACACTGAACAATGTCGTGTATCATAAATTTGCACAAAAAATCGGTTGCCATCACAAAACCGAGCACATTTTACATTTCTGTTGCATATCAGTGAGACAAAAAACGCCTCAAGCAACCGTGCACTTGAAGCGTTTATTTGAATTACATCACACTATATTGATAAGCATTGTTTCAGTTACTCATTATTTCGAGAAACGGGTCACCTCAATATATTGCATAGGTTACTTGGTCGTTTTAGGTTTAAATTTCAAAAGCCTTAACGCGTTCAATGTCACTAATGCTGTTGCACCACTGTCAGCTAAAACCGCTACCCACAGTCCAGTAATACCGAATAGGCTCGTGACTAAGAACACTCCTTTCAGGCCAAGCGCCAAGGTTACGTTTTGGCGAATATTAGTCATCGTCGCGCGCGACAGTTCAATCATTGCTGGTAATTCGGTTAGACGGTTATGCGTCAATGCTGAGTCTGCGGTTTCCAACGCTACATCTGTACCGCCGCCCATAGCAATACCCACATTCGCGGTCTTCATAGCTGGCGCATCGTTAATACCATCACCAACCATGGCTACGTGAGACTGCTGAGACAATTCCTCGACATAAGTAACCTTATCGCTAGGCAGCAAACTCGCTTTGTATTGAATGCCAATCTTGCCGCTGATCGCCGCTGCACTACGTGGATTATCACCCGTTAACATAATCGCGCTAATACCTAGCTTAGATAGACTATCTACAGCTTGTTTGGCATCTTCACGCAAGGTGTCCTGCCAAGCAATTAGGCCAATAGCCTGCTGGCCCTGACACGCAACAACTACAGTTTTACCTTGCCCTTCAAGCGCAAGAATGGAGTCAGTAACTTGTGAAGCTAACTCAAACTCAATTTTTGATGGCGCTAATACTTGGTACTTCACCCCATCGACTAAGCCTTCAACGCCACTACCGATAAGCGCTTTTTTGTCTTGCGCTTCTGGGATCGCGACATTCATCATTTCGATCTTTTCAACCAAGGATTTAGCCAATGGGTGATTTGATCCGACTTCAATCGCACCGACTACACGTAGCATTTCATTGGTATCCCAACCAGATAACGGTTCAATGTCCGTGACTTGAGGTTTACCTTTGGTCAAAGTACCCGTTTTATCAAACGCGATAGTCTCGATTTTTCCAAGCTGCTCTAACGCCGCTCCACCTTTAATCAAGGCGCCTCGTCTCGCTGCTGCAGCAAGGCCGGAAGTAATGGCTGCTGGAGTAGAGATAACCAGTGCACAAGGGCAAGCAATAAGAAGTAACGCAAGTCCACGATATACCCAAGTTTCCCAAGGTTGAGCAAACAATAGCGGTGGAGTAATGATCACTAGTAGTGCAACCAACATCATTAACGGTGTGTACCAGCGACTGAACTTATCTAAGAAACGCTCCAATGGCGCTTTACGAGATTCAGCTTCTTCAATCAAATGCAGAATACGGTCGATCGCGTTCTCGCCTTGCTTTGAGGTGATCGTCAGTTGCACAACTTGATCAACCACCACGGCACCCGCCATCACGCCATTACCTTTTGTATGCTCAACCGGTACAGATTCACCTGTCAATGCACTCTCATCAAAAGTAGCCGACACAGAAATCAGTTGACCATCCGCAGGTAAACGTGAGCCTGGTGAAACTTCGATAACATCACCCGGTGCTAACTCGCTAGCAGAGCACTCTACACGCTCACCATCGACAATTTTAATTGCCGTTTCCGGCACCAACGCCATCAATGCTTGAACGCCGCTACGCGCTCTAGATGAAGCGAATGCTTCCAGCCTTTCGCCGATCAAGAACAAGAGTAATACCATCGCCGCTTCGATGGTTTCGCCTAAATACAAAGCACCTAGAGCGGCTACACTCATCAAGGTTTCAATGGCAAATGGAGTACCGGATTTCGCTAACTGAACGGCTTTTTTCGCAACTGGATATAAACCAAGTAAGCACGTTAGCGTAAATAAAATTTCACTGACTTCAGGGAAAGGAGATTTAATCAATGCTGCCACTAACATCGCTGATGAGATGGCAATGATTTGAAGATTGGAACGAATTACAGGGATCCAGCCAGTTGGCTGTGGAGCCTTAGCTTTTGATGTTGTTGAAGATAACGGGAAACCAGTTTTCTTCGCAACTTGCTCTATCGACTCGGAAAGTGCTTGGTCATTAAAGTTCACCACCAGTTTTTCGGTCGCAAACAGAACTTTAGCTTGAATCACGCCATCGATACTACGAATCGCATTTTCAATTTTTTTAGCACATGCAGGGCAGTCCATACCACTGACTTGCCAACTTTGGGTAAGCGTATCTGTCGAAAGTTCGGCTAAGCCGGGACTGTCTTCTTCCCCAACGTCAGCACTACTACAACAGCTATCCCCGCCAGAAGCGTCAGAAGAACTTCCACAACTGGTAGCGCCTGCTGCTTTAATGCTAGTGATTTTAGGACTTGAGCAGCTATCAGTGCTCGCTGGCTGCATGTTTGTTTTGTTTGAGCGGCACGCTGTATGTTTTGCACACATAAATTATCTCCTTGAAATTCTCATATTCGAATTTTCTGAATTGAGTGAGCTCGACTCTCACTACTACCGAATATGTAAAAAGTATAAACCTTGGAGGTAACTCCAAGGTCAAGAAGATAATTCAAATTTATGCTTTTTGATTAGGCGTTTCTTCATGCCCTTTTGGCACATCATCAATCAAAACCGCATCATGAGAACAAAATGGCTGGGTATTCAAGCTGGTCATTGATACATCTTCTTCTTCAAGTTCAACTTCGCTACCGGCCATAAGCTCGGCAATATGATGACGCAAAACCAAGACGCCCAGCACGCCGAAAATCACATTACCTAAAGCTTGCCCATAAATAACGCCTAGCGCACCAAACCATTGAGAACCAAAGTAAACAAATGGCAATGTACCCAAGGTCGCTTTACTTAGATTCAAAGCTGTCGAGTAAAGCGGTTTACCCAGGTTGTTAAAAGAAGTGTTAGCCACAAATAGCGCGCCATTGAAAATGAACGTAATGGCTACGTAAGTACAAAAGGCACCGACTAGTATCGCGGCGTCACCTTCCAAGCTGAAACCTAATACGATGTAATCTTGTAAGAAGTACAAAATAATACAGACGGCAATGGTGTAAATGGTCGTGACTAATAATGAATTGTTCAACGTTTCTTTTACGCGATCCATTCGCTCTGCACCGAAGTTTTGACCGATTATCGGCCCCACCGCTCCGGAAAGCGCAAAGATCACAGCAAAACACACTGGTGTTAAGCGACCGACTACCGCAAAGCCTGCTACAAAATCTTCACCATATTGCGCAATACCAGTCGTGACTATGGCGTTACCTATTGGTGTAGCGGCATTGGTAATAATCGCTGGCAATGCAATTTTTAAAATAGAACGAATATTATTCTGCCAAATGGACAGCGATGGTCTTGCCACCAGCTGGTGAATTCGAATCAAAGGATAGATAGAGAAAAATAGAACCGTGCATCGTGCAAGCACAGAGGCGAACGCCGCACCTTCTACATTCCAGCCGAAGCCAAAGATAAATAAAGGGTCGAGGATCGCATTAACAATTCCCCCTGATAACGTCGCCCACATTGAACGTTTAGCATCACCAGCCGCTCTTAAGCCGGCACCCGCAGCCATTGCTAGTGCCAGAATAGGACCACTTGGTAGCAGAATCTGCAAATACGCTTCTGCACGCTCTGCCGCTACTCCTTGAGCACCAATAGCTGCAAGTAACTCCGGTATGTGAATGAACATACCTGTGGTAACAATTGAGCTGATGACAAATGCAGTCATCATAATGCTACTACTTAATTGTTGGGCGGTAAGCTTTTGCTTTGCTCCAATGGCTTTTGAGACTAAAGCCCCCATTGCAATCGAAGTACCGATCGAAACAGAAGTTGAGAAGAACGTGAGCGTTCCTGCAAACCCAACGGCTGCCGCTAGTTCCACTTGCCCAAGCATACTGATGAACAGCATATCCAGTAGGTCGACCACAAACAGTGCCATCAAGCCTACAGAGCCAGCGCCCGACATCACGAGTATATGACGCATTGTTGAACCTTCAACAAACTTTGCGGTTGGTGCTGTCATCTTTATCTCCAAAACTCTTAAGGGGTAAAACAACAAAAGGCGCTGATGCGCCTTTTAAGTTTACTGTTGAAAATAACTATAACAATTAGTTACAAAATTTTATACAGGGTGTTTGAAGCAATCATCGAGGTTTTTACCGATCGCTTTCAGTACATCAGTTCGTGTAATAATGCCGACTAACTTCTTGTTATCAATAACAGGATAAGCTTTTGGCTTACCGACTTTCATCATGTCTGCCAGTTCAATAATCGACAACTCTGGGCTTACCGCGAGTACATCCGGGTGCATACAATCGCCTACTACATGGGTGTCTTGACAGAAGTAACTCACCTTGACAAGTTTATCGAGCAAATCCTGCTCTGATAAAAACCCGATGACTTCTTCTTGATCGTTAATCACAGGGCCGCCCATATGATGGCTTTTCATCACTCTATCCAGAGCCGCACTCAATGGCATATCCACGGTAAATGTTACTGCGTGATGTGTCATATAATCTTTAACTTTGAGTGATTCCATAACATTCTCCCTAAACTTTTGAACTACTGCGAAATCTTGGTTATGCCTATAAGTTAATTGTTGTCTAAAATCTTGATTTTACTAAATGGATTTCAACAATTTTATTGATAGGTAAAACCTTAAATAGAGTGAAAGCTAGGTAGAGAAAGGCTTGGCACTTAGATATTTTTCTACTTTTGCGCCAAAATAATTTGGCTTTAGAACGTAAACGCTTTCTTTCCATTTCTCATTTTGAGATTTCGCTCCATGTATATTGAAAACCAAGCATTTTCAATGCCATTAATCTTGCCTTACATCGTATTACAAAACTGGTGTACTCATCTCAGAATCAAAGCAAAGCTCTCCACTATTTAGGAAGTTCTTAAAATTCAATCAAATACAAACAAAACCAACCTCTCAAAAACACAATTATCATTACATAGGCCTTACAAAATAATCCGCCGTAGGCTCTGGGCTGGATGTGGCTCATGCACTAAGTATTATCCACATAGCTTGCAATTCGAGGAACCATTCACAAGGTCAATTGGGGAATAATATTGCAGGCGCTAACTCGCTTAGACTTTTTGAACACGATAGAGAAATTAAGATTAATGAACGATAACCTTGAAATGTACGCTTTTATTTTCATTGCTGAAGACGGTAAAGAAAATGTGATCACAGCCAAAATAAACAACAAAGTACAACCGTTGATCGCTCATTGTGTAGCGGACATAGAAGCCATGTCGAGTTTGGCCATCGATCTCGCAGCGCAGAACAATGTGAAAGTAAAGTTGGCGAAATATCAAAAAATTCAGGACATTGATTTTGGTTACTTCCTAAAATAACCCTAACTTTGCACCCTCCTTGTTTAACCAGTCGCTGGGAGCGATGAACGTTTCCAGCAACAGACAGTCCACGCATAACCATGCCCTTATTGCTGCACACCCCTTACCCGAGCTTACAAAACACACCTCTGAGTTCGAATACGAATTAAACCGATTGATTACCATTCAAAAACAGCACCTTAGCAGTACCTTTGTAAGTAAATACCGCTCCCCCTTCTTACAAACGCACTTACATTCAAGTTCCCCAACATTCGACTCATAGACTCAAAAACACAAACAAGTACCATCCCATTGATTTGGTGAATACAGATAGTCATAGATCGAAATTACCTAAGTGCTATCGAGTCCTCTCCTATCACCTTTAACCCATCACAGATGAAATAAACCATTTTACTGAGTAGCAGACATGATTCGAGTTTTAACATGGGTAATCCCAACCCTAGCGCTTGCTTTAGCGGGCTGTGGAAGTGAGTCAACGAACACGACTTCAACGGGAGCGAGTTCAGGCAGCACCAATTCAACCAATAAGGTAAACAACTACGCACAAGGCCAAAACCTAGAGTTTGATGGCGAAGTGTCGAATCAATTCCCGGCGGAATTTCAGTCAGCAAAAAATGTCGGCTTTGAACACTACCTAGAGCTAACCATCACGGATAACCAGAGTGCACGTTCAAGCATTAATGCCTCCCAAAATAGCAAAATTCGAATCATTGCAACCGATGACAATGCGAATGGAGAAAAGATACTAAGAGCCGCTAATATTCTGGGACACTTGTTAACGAATAACACAGGTTCTAAATACGGCGCAGACAAATCATCCATCGCGACCACCTTAGCTAGCCGCGAAGCAACGCTAATGCTCACAAAAAACGAAGATGAAAATTCTGCCTTACTATTAGGTCTGTTCGCCGATAACGCTATAAAACTCGGAGTGTTACGAGATTTAGTAGATAACGCCAACCTACAAGACCCAGCCTCTATTGATACCAGTGAACTCATTGCATTTCGCGACGATTTCCTAAACCTTGAAGAAGAAGATCAAGAGAAAATCATTGAAGCCTTTTTCACCCAATTACCTAACGTTGCTGGTTTTCCTAAATGGATTCTTAATAGCCAAGGTTTGTATTATCGCGAACTCGCGGTTGTTGGTGATTGTCACTACATGACCAATTTCGACATCCCAAACTCGTGCGTTTCGTTAGGAACTAATAGTGATGGTCACGAGGCCGATCGTGATGCCGCGTTCGAAGAAATCCTTCATTTAGTACAAGCTCAAGGCATTGCCCCGAACGATTCCACTAAACCCTATCAAGAGCTCGTGCGTGCCGAGGCTCTGCGCCAATATACCGACATGACCAATGGTGGTTCTGTGGCGTGGAACCCAACTCAAAGCAGTTGGCAAGATTGGGAAAACGATGATGTGAACCCAGAGATCGGGCAAAGCTATTCCCATGAATACTTAGCCTCAGTATTTGAAGCTTACATGGGCATGTGGCAGCACCAGAATACAGGGCTAGACGGTTACAAACTGACAAGTCGTGACAAGATGGTAACTGGTGATAATGGGATTAATGACGATAGTGGGCTCGATTTCATCACAGGTATGTTCCATGACATGATGCAAACAACGGTCAGAATCGATTCCAATGGTGTTGCTGATTACCATACTCAGCAAGGCAATCTAGAGTCTCGTTTTGTAATGAACGCCTACCAAGTTGCTCCACCAGTTGATGCCTACACCTTTAAATCTCAATACTATCTAAACGCGAAAATTATCGGCGACAAGCCAATGAGTTTAATCGCTAATAATGAAGACAATATCCTAGAAGGAAATAATCAACCCAATTTGATCAATGGGTTAGACGGCACCGATACCTACATCATCAATAATGAGAAATCGGAATGTACGATAACGGCATCACCGCTATTCGTCGTCGTAAGCTGCCCGAATACCAACGATGACATCTTACATAACATGGAGAAGATTAAGTTTACGGATCAAGAAGTCTTAATTTCTTCGTTATAAAGGCCTATTACACCTAGCAGTGAGCTTCCCTAAAGAGAGTGACTACCGTGACTCTCTTTGGTTTCGCTTAACATCGCGCAACGTTATATAACTGCTTACCAAAGACACCACGAACGGAACACAGAATGTAAGAGCTGCTTTTAGCCACTCGATGGTATCGCCACCAAATATCGCTTCATATTGATTAATCACATTAAGTAAAGAACCAACAATCACCGCAATAACGGCGGCTCTTTTCACCAAAGTTTTATTCATCATTATTACGAGTACCCAGAAAGCTAATTATTGATTATGGACGCAAATGCTCCGACACGTCCTACTAATATTCCACGCCAATAAAAAAGGCCAGCAACTGCTGGCCTTCAAAGTAACCGACTAATGAGCAGAACAATACTCTTGCCAATAGGTATACGCTCGTTGATAAGCTTGGTCTTTGTCGTGAGTTTCAGTAAACAAAATAGCGGTCATGGTATCCACCACGCTATTAGCCATTAGTTCATTCTCATCTTCTGGTGTCCCCAAAATACAAGTTTCTGGCAGAGGTAAATCGCTATTCATTGTTCCTTCCCAATAGAAAGACTCCACTTTGTCTGGCGTGCTCATCCAAACAGTTTGGCTTACTTTAGGATTGTATTCAGATTCTCCAGATTGCCCTTTAAATGAAATAACCGAATGGGATTTTTCGCCGATCACATGCTCAACTTCAGCATGAAGCTGAGGAAAACCTGGGTGGAAACTGCCACGTAAACCTAAACGTCCTCCCCCAGGGTTCAACGCGCGCACAACCGTATTAATCGGTGTTCTTAAGCCATAACGCGCTTTCCAGCCAATCATGGTTTTTGCTTCAGGGGCAAAATTAGCTAGAGGCAGATAAGCAATGCCATCTGTTTCCATAATATGCTTAGCATGCTCGGCGTTATCGGCGCGACGCACTCCAACTTGCTCTAAGTAGCTTTCTACATGCTCTCGGCCGCTCGGCTTATCCATGTAGCCGTGCATCAGGATTTTGTAACCTTTATCCGCCAAAATCCTAGCCGCTAACAAGTTCCATGGCTTACCGCTGCTTTTGTCGTTACGCTTACCTGCATAGCATGGCCAATCGATGTCGGCACCAAGATCTGGAACTCGAGATTGAAACGCTTTAACGAAACCTGCGATTTCTTCATTGGTTTCGTTCTGGACTCGAATAAGCATCAGTAGCATTGCCATTTGGTCATCGCCCACTTGCCCATCCAAATATTCATCCATGATTTGATTAGCTTGATCAAATGTGAGCGGCTTACGGCCACGCTCACCACGACCCACTGTGCGAATACAATCTAAAATACTACTCATTAACGATTACTCTCTTCCTAGTTGGCATTTCTATGAACCGCAGAAAACAGTAGGTTAGCGAATTCCTTCGCTACTTCCATTCTCTGCCATGCCTATCTGTAATTTGGTTTACAAACACTATGCATTTAGCCAATTTCCAAAGCAAATAAATATCACTCGCTCGCCAAGATTAGGCCATTACACCACCCATTTTATGCTGAACGGCCATATATGCGCTATATCTATAAGTAATGATAAATAAGTCAATTACAGGTTTGAATTTTGGATTCTATCTTTTTCAAAGCGATAACTAAGCATCCAGAAATCATCTCTACGGTTTTTGAGTCTCTGCCTGAGCCGACTTTTTTGATCAATGACCAAGGCTATTATGTGGAAGCGTGGGGTGGCACTGACACCAAGCGGCACCACAACCCTGTTTCACTTGTTGGCCAACACATCACCCAAATACTTCCTCCTGATAAAGCGGTTTGGTTTGAAAAAATCATTCAAGAAGTACTGGTTAGCCATCAACCTTGTGAATTGGAATACGAACTCGACCCCGATGACATGTCGTGCTTTAAAGATATCCAAGGCCCAAAAGAAATTCAGTATTTCAGCGCCTTTGTAATACCGCTTGCTGGCTATAAACACGTACTTTGGACAGTAAGGAATATTACCGAATATAAGCTTGCACAGCTTGCGCTCGCCGACCAACAAAAGAGGCTAGAGAAACTCAGTACCATCGACCACTTGACTCAAACGTACAATCGCTTTGCTCTTGAGAAACGGTTACCTCACGTATTACGTAAAGCTCAGGAAAAGAAACATAGCGCCTGCTTGTTTATGATTGATATCGACTGCTTCAAGAACCTCAATGACCACTATGGACACCTGATGGGAGATGAGGCGCTAAAGCAAGTTTCGCAAGCTATATTGGATTGGTGCTGTTTAGAAGGGCTCTGTTTTCGATTTGGCGGAGATGAATTTCTCGTCTACAGAGCAGAATTAACGCGAGAGGAATGTATCAGTGAAGCACTCAAGCTTACGGATGCCATTAAAGAATTAAATATCCCCAATGTAAGCTCAACAGTGGGTGATCGGCTATCGATCACCATAGGGATCGAGCATAACCAAGTGATCCCTGAGAACATGTGTATTGAGCAATTTATAGCGCTGGCGGATCAAGCGTTGTTCCACGCTAAAAAGCTGGAGCGAGGCACGGTGCATATTCTAGATCCGCGCCCAAACCAAAGTCCGACAATCAAAGCCACCCAGTAACCCACCGATAGTTTCGAAATATCGGTTACGGCCGGCCGTATTCAAACAACGAGCTAAGCTTGCAAAGCATGCACGTATTCGATGATCACTTGATTGCCTTCAATGTAAACATGTTGAATCTCACCGTCGACCGCAACGCGATTTCTCAAATACACGACTTGTGGGGCGCCAGAAGCATTTCTCATCAAAGACGGTAAATAATGCGCGGCTTCAATTCTCATTAACCGAGAGAACTCTGCGACAAACCCCATAGTTAGTGGTGCATCTCCTCTGATCAAATCCGAAAATTCCACTTGAGTCATGCCCATTTTTTTGGCCATTTCCATTTGAGTCATGTGCATTTTGGCTTTTTGGGACATCCATATTTCGTAAAGTGCTTCACGATCCAGATCGGTGAATTCCATAATCTTATCCTCTAATTTACTTGCCGATATTGTCGGATAAGCGCCAATAGCCAGATGTCAGACATACGTGATTTTTATGTCGGCTTGCGGAAAACTATTCAGCTCGATAATCAATCGTCAATACATTTCTACCTACTCATTTATCGGAAACGTCAGAAAGTAACTTCTCCATGACAAAGTTGTTCAGCTTCTGGCCTCTGATTTCGATCGTCTGCTCATTCACAACACGAAAGCCACTGTGCTCGTAAAATGGCCTAGCGGTAATGCTGACCTCTGAGTACAGTCGCGAGATACTGCGCTGCTTAGCTTGTTCATGAATGTGAGCCATCAAAGCCCTTGCGACTCCTTTACCTTGGTATAAGTGGTGACAGAAAAAGTGGTCGATCATGCCATCTGGCTGTAAATCCGCATATCCTGCAATCACCCCATCTATCTCGGCAATAAACGGTTTAATGCGATCAGTACGAGATTTCCAAAGCTCTGGGGTAATAAAATCCGGTGCCCAAGCCTTAACCTGCTTACTTGTGTAATCACCGAGATTGATGTTTCTTACTGTATGGAAAAATACTTCCCATAGATGCGGCGCATCACTTGCTTGGTATGAACGAATCGTAATCACATGATCTCCTTATCTTTATCATTTCGCTTAGTAAGTTAGCCACCTAACTATGTTGAGTGAGATTAGTTACCCTGAATACCATCCAAAGATGGTCATAAGTAAACTCATTGGTGTAAAATACCTTTAAATCGTTTTACTTCCGAGCCACTCCATGACAGTTAAAAAGACACTAAGCCAAAAAAAGCGTGAAGCCATCATCGAAGCTGCAATTGCGGAATTCAAAGACAATGGCTTTCAAGCAACCAGTATGGATAAAATTTCCACACGAGCCTCAGTGTCTAAACGTACTGTTTACAATCACTTCGAAAGTAAAGACGCGCTTTTCAATAGCATACTAACCGAACTATGGAAGAAAGGGCTCGCTGCGACCGAATATGCGTTCAATGCAGAATTGCCGCTAGAAGAGCAACTTACAGAAATCGCCTTTCAAGAGCTTAAGTTGCTTAGTTCTGAAGGCTTTCTAAGCCTTTCAAGAGTATTACTTGCTGAGTATTTCAACAACGAGCAACTTGCCCAGCAGGCGATGGAAAAGTTTGCTCAAGCTGAGAGTGGCCTCAACCGCTGGATCAAAGCGGCCATCGAGGCAAACAAACTTAAGCAGGTGTGCCCTGATTTCACCGCGATGCAGTTTATCTCTCTAATCAAAGCGTTCGCATTTTGGCCACAAGTAATGGGCCACGCTCCTTTTCCTAACAAAGAGGAGCAAAACAAAATCGTTGAGTCAGCAGTGGAAATGTTCTTAAACCAATATAAAGCCAACTAACGAGGGGTGCCTTGTCGACGGCTTCAAACTTTTTCAGTTTCACCCAAGGGAAAAGCCATTGTTTTGTTGTATGATACGAACTCTTCAAATTTGATGTAATGCGCAATGCCTAAATTGATAAGTACAATTTGGATTACAGCTTTCACCTTGTTCGCGATGCTCGGAACAAGCTTTATGGTGAGTGCTGAAGCAAACAGTAAGGCGCAACAAAAGATCATTCAATCGCAGTCTTCTGCTCAACATGCTGATTTATCCCTTCATCAAAATTGCCCTGAACAAGAATCTGAGCAAGTAAAGGTAGAGCCCCATTGTTCTGGCTCAGTCTGCCTACTTAAAATGGCTTCGGTTCGTTCCATCATCAATCCAATCGAACAGCCGCAATCATTAGCGCTCATCCAAACCGATACCATTTCTAAACCCATTATTCGGGCTCAGCTCCTATACCGTCCTCCTATTTCATAATCTTCAAACATTTATCACTGCACATAAGCGTTGGCTACCTAGCTAAACGCGCATTTATACATTTTGAAAATATGGAATAACACACATGAAAAAGCTATTTACTCTTTTTAGCGCGCTAATTTTAAGCGTTGCCGCTCAGGCTGCGCAGTTCGAAGAAGGCACTCACTACAAGGTTCTTGAAGTTGAAAAAGCGAAGAAGCCAACGGTTACTGAGTTCTTCTCATTTTACTGCCCACACTGCTTTAAGTTTGAAGCCGTTGTTGAAAATCTGAAACCATCGCTACCAGACAACGCTAGCTTTGAAAAAGTACACGTTGCCTTCATGGGGAACGATATGGCAGTACCAATGGCAAAATCTTACGCGACGATGATTGCTTTAGATGTAGAAGAGAAAATGATCCCTACTATGTTTAATCAAATCCACCAGCTACGCCAAACGCCAAAAGATGAAGCGGCGCTTCGCCAACTCTTTCTCGATAATGGCGTAGAAGCAAAGAAATTTGATGCGGCATACAACAGCTTTGCGGTGAACTCAATGCAGAAGCGTTTTGATAAGCAATTCGAAGCAAGCACGTTAACTGGCGTACCAGGGGTATTAGTTAACAATAAATACATTGTGAAACCAGATAACATTAAGAGCTACGAGGAATACAACCAGTTAGTGAATTACTTACTGACACTGTAAACCAGCTACTAATACGAACTCTAAGCCCTATTTACATAGGGCTTTTTTGTATGTGAAGGGTTTCGAGAACAGTCCAACGCCTTCAAACATTTAGCCTATCGATATAAATGTAATCAGACCATCAAAGTGTGATATACCCGTCATTAAATCTGTCCTATAATCCGGATAAATGGAATAGCACTCATCACAAACGGATATCACTTGATGAACACACTCTCTTTTGTCGGCGTATGCTTGCTGATGTTCATCCCTTTTGCCTCATTAGCATTCGATGTTGAAGCCAAAAAGAAATCTGAAGAAGATAAGCAAAGCCAATGGCGAGTGATTGCAATCCCTTTTTATGACCCAAGTGTTGACGCTGGCTTATCCATTGTCCCGATTTACAGCTTCTACGCCGATGACACGAGCGATACCTCATCGACTCTTTCCGCTACCCTGACCTACACCCGAAACGACAGCTACTACTTCAAGGGCAACACCGACCTTTTACTTAACGGGGACTCTATTCGGTTTGTCAGTGAGTTCGGTTATTCCTACACGAACTTCGAACTGCTTAACACGATAGACACCATTCAAGAAGACATTACCTTTGATGGCAGTAGCTATTTTAAGATCCATGACAATATGTTCTTAGGGCTTGGCTTGAACTACAGCTCCAGCCGTTTTAATGCCGAAAAGCGTATCGACAAAGCCTTACTTCGAATACTTGGTTTCAACAACGAATATGAATCTGATACTGGCGCCAAGCTGTCCTTCTTGTGGGATGCACGAGAGCACTATTACTACCCTTACCATGGCTTTTTATTTGAACTGTCTTATGAAGATCACGCTAGCTGGTTAGGCAACGACGCTGACGCGGCCTATTCTTCACTGTTTTCTGACTACCGTCTGTTTCACAGCATTAGCCAAGATGATAATCACATCCTTGCCAGCAAGTGGGTTGCTCGCTATTTGCTAGATGCGGAAAACGCCCCAAGTAGTGCCTACACCACATATGGTCGTCAAGGGCGTGATGTACAAAGAGGATTTGTTGTTGGAGATTATGTCGCTTCACACATGACTAACCTTGAACTTGAGTACCGCTATTCCATCAAAGATACGTCGAGCCAGATATTGAACAACCTATCAATTGTCACGCTAGCTGGGGTGGGGAAAGTATTTGGCAAGCAAATTGTCGGCCCAGATAAAAGTTTTTCTGAAAGTGACACTCTATCCATGGTAGGGCTGGGGCTGCGATACCGCCTCATGCGCCAGGAGAGAATCAACGTACGAATGGACATTACTTACAATAACGAGAATGAAGTATTGGCCTACTTTAGTTTAGGGGAAAACATATAGATTACGCTGTTCACTTTAAACCACAAACAGAACAAGGTCTTTACAAGATCGCAAAAAAGAAGAAAATAATTCCACAAAATAATAAACACAAAGTAAATTTTCCCACAAAACACCGTATTAACAAATAACAAAGAAAACATTTTCTCCGATAGCTTACTTATACTGTGGCACATTATTTCGGCTCACTAAGCCTCTGAATTACAATAATTAATAATGAGTAGTCACATGAATGCAAAGTCTCTAACTTTCTTGCTGTTTGTATCGGTTTGCCTAATTTGGGGCACCACTTGGTTTGCTATGGAAGTAGCGCTTCATTCTATCCCGCCCATTTTTGCTACCGCATTACGCTTTTTCCTAGCTGCTCCGCTACTCGTTGTTTTAGCAAAAGCTTTTAAACAACCGCTGCTGTTCCCAAGAGGTAAACGACACTGGATTTTCATCGTCGCATTAATGTATTTCGCGATACCGTTTACGTTGATGATTTATGGCGAGCAGTACATCTCTTCTGGATTAGCATCAATCATTTTCGCTAACATGCCAGTAGCCGTTATGTTGATGTCAGGGTTATTCCTTGGACTAAGACTCGCTAAGCACCAGATCTTCGGCCTTATCGCAGCGGTGATCAGCTTATGCCTAATTCTTGGTAATGAAATGCAAATGGGTGGCGAAGATTACCTTGTCGGTACTGTAGCGCTTGGTCTAGCTGTAGCCATTCATGCTGTAATGTATGTGTTAGTACAAAAGCACTGCAAAGATATTCAGGTACTGACCTACAATGCCGTTCCATGTTTCATCGCATCTTTGTTTCTGTTTGCCGTTTCAGCATTTGGCGAGAACGTAAATATCCACGCATTTACATGGGACTCAATCTCTGCGGTGGTTTATCTAGGTTTAGTGGCTAGCGTGGGCGGCATTGTTGCTTACTTTAAATTGGGGCAAGTTTCCACACCGTTCCAAGCATCTATCTGTTTTTTAATTTTCCCGGTGGTGGCGCTCGCGATTTCGGCATTTATTAACAACGAAATGTTATCGCAACAGTCTTTAGTTCTGATGCTACCCCTGTTGGGCGGTATCCTACTTACCAAGACTCCAAAAAGCTTTTTCAAACTTCGCGCGACATTACCAACAGTAAAAGCAAACGACTAAATAAAAAATGCTCGTTACGGTTTCGTGCCATAGCGAGCTTTTTCTTTTGATAATTTTATAAACTCCAATCCAATCACAGTATGTAGGCGTCAGGTCTATATAACATTCACAGCACTTATCATTAACCGAGTGCTCATCGTGAACCTAGAACAGCAACGTCAGTCCGCGCAACTTCAATTCCAGCAAAGCGACCAAAACATCGTATGTGGTTCCTTAGAAGCCATCCCACTCACGCTGGATGAGCTAAAAAACACCACTGCAAATTCACCTTATGTGGTCGAAACCTTTAGCTCTGGGCTTACCGCTATTGTCTATCATCTACACGTCGATGGTGTAGATTGGACACTTAAATGCCAACGCCCGCAAAGTTTGGTTAAGAATGTAGATGGAGAAACATCTTTTCTCAATGAAGTTCAGCGTAGGCGCGATCTCAATTTACACAAACAAAATAACCCAAAGCTTTTCAAACACATTGTGGATACTCAGTATGCGTCATTTCGAGATGGCATTATTCTCTCACCATGGATTGTTGGCGAACCGCTACAGCAGCTGACTAAGAATATTTTTGAGCAAGTTTTCGCCACTATTGTCAATCTGGAGCTGAGTGGATTATTCGAATGGGATTTCTGCCCGGGCAATATTCTGTTGACGCCACAGCAACAAGTCAGGCTGTTTGATTTTGGCTACATGTATCAATTCGATCCCACGCAACATTTTAATAGTAATGGCACCGATACTCCTTTGTTTCACGGGGTAGAACGCTTTGAAACTCGCTTCTTCTTCGACTATCTCCTTAAGCAGTCGCAAGTTCTAAATGTCCAACAGCAATTCGACTTGTATCGATTAGAAAAGACCTGTGCGCTGGATGCTTACTTAACGAAACTTGAGAAGCTTAAACAAATGAATGCCAATTCTGTCGTGCTAACCCACCACCAAACCATTATCCAAACATGGCAACACGCTCTTGAATCTGACGACGCCTTGCAAGACCTAATGTTAGTTGAGCAGTTTCGCTCTAACGTTCTCGATCTCCTTGATGACATCCATGGAAAATCTTGTTCTCAATACACTCTACAAAAGGCAGATTTTGTCGTCGAACGCATAGAACTGCATTACGAGTTATTGAAACAAAAACAAGGTTTCTTTTTTGGGGATGAGTCCCTCACTCAAGCCGAGTTAATCAACAAATACACTGCACTTAAGCAATCCGCATTGGATTTTCAAATCCGTTCTGATACTTCGATTTGAGCAAAGTTAGCAACAACAAAGCGACAACCGAGCATTCAGTTAGCCTCTTCTCATCACTGGCGTATGTACGGAGGCTAACCTAGTATCAAATGAATACTCATAAAATGAGGAAGATACTGTGGCTTTTAAGCGTTTGGTTATTTCTGTTTGTTCATTTGTTGTGATCTTTCTGCTCGGTTGTTCGCCAGAACCCAAGGAGCCAAGCCCAGTAGTACCTCCACCAGAGTCAAGCGAGGCCTCAGAAGATACGGTCAAAATTCTTTTGATGACCAAGTCTCAAAGTAATCCCTACTACGTAATGATGGAGCAAGGTGCTCGTAAAGCTGCAGATGAACTTGGTGTCACTCTAATCGCGAAAGGGACACCAAATGAAACTTACGTGGCACTTCAGAAAAAAATGTTACTGGGAGCAGTCGACGAAGAGTTTGACGCCATAGTTTTTGTGCCGTCGAAAACGGCTCAATTACTGCCAATTTTAAAGCAAGTGCAAGAGCAAGGTATGGTTTTGGTGAATTTAGATGATCAGATTAACTCGGAACAAGGTCAGAAAGTTGGATTAGAGCCTATACCGTTCGTTGGCATTGATAACCAAGCCGCCGCGCAAGAACTCGCGGAACGTGTACTGAACAATAACCCAGACATTGCCTCTGCCTATATTATTTTAGGCCCTCAGTCCTCTTCGGTTTCTCACGCGAGAGCCAATGGCTTTAGAGCTGCATTACAAAAACATCAACGCCAGCTCTTAGGTGAAGAAACCGCAAATTGGCAATATGTAGAAGCGTATGAACTGAGCGAAAGGTTACTGCGAGAATACCCTGATATCGACGCGTTCTTTTGCGCCAACGATGTCATGGCACTTGCGATCACGCAGCAGCTTCAAGACAAAGGCCGAACCGATGTAAAAGTCATCGGTTATGACGCGATCCCTGAAGCAAAATCCTTAGTGCAACAAGGTAAAATGGAAGCGACGCTCGATCAGCAGTCTTATCAGCAAGGTGAGATAGGCGTGCAAACCGCGGTTAAACTCCTCAATGGAGAAAGTGTTGAGGCCGAAAGTTGGGTGTCTCCTGAATTGATCCTATATCGCGATTAGCGTTCAATGAACTTATTCACTAAATGGTTTAACAGCCTGAACGGTCGGCTAGTCTTTTTCTGGCTGGTCGGCAGTTTAGTTCCTGTTGCCCTGCTTGGCGGGTCAACCGCATTCATTAGTGCATATTACGTTCAAGAACAAGCTACCCGTTTTGCCCGTGATTTGGTCCAAGAAAAAGCCCAATCCGTCATCAACTTACAAAAGCCAGTGGTCTCCGTGAGCAACCACATTGCTTCTGATTCCAATATGCTCGATGCGCTGTTTGAGAGTTCATCTCACTCCGCTATCAATGAAATTAGAATCAACGCGCTGATTGAAGATAACCTTGCCCACTATTTTAGTTTGGATGGTTTGACTGCCATTTCGCTGATCCTCAATGACGGTCGTAGTTATTCGTTAAGCATCGAGGTCGAGGTTAACAGCATTAATCCGACACTTTTTCAATCCCAAGTAGACCGCTGCCCTAATCTAGCAGGCAATCAAATCTGTTGGCCTGGTATTCAATCCAATATTAATCAAAGTTCAAGGCACACTTTAGTCATACCCGCTGTGAGAAAGATATACCGTCTAAACGAAACGTCAATGGAAGATGAACATGTCGGTTATATATACATGGCATTTTCTCCTCTTGCCTATCAAAGCATGCTAGAGCAAGAGAGCGATGACAAAATGCCTTTAATGGTGCTCGATAATACGAATCGAGTGGTATTCAGTGACGACTATACAATGGCAGGCCAATCCGTCGATCCAAGCCTTTTACCGCCAGTCGATGACTCACCTTATAGTGCAAGCATGGATGGTGAATCTTATTTTCTTGTCAGCCATAGTTCGAATATTTCGAATTGGCGTTTTATCGTTATGATCCCTGAAAAACAGATCTTCCAAGGCATGTATCAAACCTTATCTATCGCAGGTGGCCTTGTACTCCTTTCCTTGATCGTTATTTTGTTTGCTTGGATCAACATGAGACGCCGCGTTCTGCTACCCCTTCAGTCTCTGAGTATCGCAATGCAAGACAACGAGCCGAGCGTCAGTGGGTACCAAGGGAAGTTCGAGCTAAAAGAAATACGAGAGTTAATCTACTGGTACAACAAATATGTTGAAATCGTAAAACACCGAGACCAGCAAGCGGTTCAGCTGCGAGAAGCCTATGAAGATCTACAACGAACGCAAGATCAGCTTATCGAAAGCGAAAAAATGGCTGCTTTGGGTAAACTGGTTGCGGGAGTCGCCCATGAGATCAACACTCCGCTTGGAATAAGCCTGACTTCATTAACCTTTACCAAAGAGCAACTAAACGAATTGGAAAACCTGTTTACCAACAATGCGATGACACGTGCAGATTTCGAACAGTTTATAGAAACCAATAAGCAAGGCATTGAGATGTCTTTGAATAACCTAAATCGAGTTTCCAAACTCGTGAAGACATTTAAAACCGTCGCGACAGACCAGCATATTGAAGAGCCTCAAGCTTTCTCATTCAACGAATATATAGAAAACACCGTGCTTAGCTTACAACCTAAGCTCAAGCAAAAAAACGTATTGATAGAATGGCACTGTGACGATGAAATTATGCTTCACAATTACCCTGGGGTCTTATGGCAGGTGTTCTCAAACCTCGTGATGAACTCTCTCATTCATGGCTATGCAGAGGCACATTCTGGAACGATTAGCATAGTCACGACGCTCAAAGACAATGACGTCATTATCGTCTATAAAGATGATGGCTGTGGTATGGGGAATGAAGAGAAGGACAACATCTTTCTGCCATTTTATACCACCAAACGAGAGGCCGGTGGTACAGGGCTTGGCATGCACATCGTTTATAACTTAATTACCCAAAAGCTCAACGGCACCATTTCTTGTGTTAGCGAAGTCGATGTCGGTACCGAGTTTACAATTACTCTCCCGCAGCGAATCGAAAACCGCGTATAGCAACTCCCACCGTTAAAAACTAAGAGTTTAGATATACTAACCAACTCAGCTCCCTAATATTGAAATGTCCCTATGACAATACAAAAAACCACTCCCAATGACTCAGGAGTGGCGTCGAATGTCCGACAAAGTAGTTAACAGTAACGTATCAAGTTAACAAGAACACTTAGGACGATAGAGTTTAACTCTTCAAAAGGTTATGCAGTTTCAACTTCTTTAACTGGAGCTGGGTTGCGAATTAGGTGGTCAAATGCGCCTAGACTTGCTTTCGCACCTTCACCCATCGCAATGATGATCTGTTTGTAAGGTACTGTTGTTACATCGCCTGCTGCAAACACACCTTTCATTGATGTTGCGCCATGAGCGTTAATCTCAATCTCACCGCGTGGTGAAAGCTCAACCTTCGAACCTTTCAACCATTCGCTGTTCGGCATTAGACCGATTTGAACGAAGATACCCGCGAGTTCGATCTGTTTCAGCTCTTCAGTGTTACGGTCTTTGTATTCCAGACCCGTTACGCGATTTCCATCACCCAACACTTGTGTCGTTTGAGCCATTTTGATGATTTCGATGTTTGGCGTTGCGTTTGCTTTATCGATAAGTACTTGGTCAGCGCGTAGCGTGTCTGCAAATTCAAGCACGGTTACATGTTCCACAATACCTGCTAGGTCGATAGCTGCTTCGATACCTGAGTTACCGCCACCGATAACCGCTGTTTTCTTACCTTTGAACAGTGGACCGTCACAGTGTGGGCAATAAGCCACGCCTTTATTGCGGTATTCTTGCTCACCCGGAACGTTCATTTCACGCCAGCGTGCACCTGTACTTGTGATAACAGAGCGAGCTCGTAGTGTTGCGCCACTCTCTAATTCAACGTGGATGTAGCCGTCGTTCGTGTCTTCTGCAGCAATGATGTTGGCGGCACGCTGCTCAGTCATTACTTCTACGCCGTACTCTTTTACGTGCTCTTCTAGGCTAGCAACTAACTTAGGACCCGTCGTCGCTTTCACTGAGATAAAGTTCTCAATCGCCATGGTATCCATTACTTGGCCACCAAAGCGGTCAGCAACAACACCGGTGCGAATGCCTTTACGTGCTGCGTAGATAGCTGCTGAAGAACCAGCAGGACCACCACCGACAACAAGTACATCAAATGGTGCTTGTTGATTTAGGTTTGCCGCTTTCTTTTCCGCTGCGCCTGAGTCTACTTTATTTAGGATCTCAGCCAGTGACATACGGCCTTGACCGAATAGTTCACCATTAATGAACACGCTTGGTACTGCCATGATATCGCGAGACTTCACTTCCTCTTGGAATGCTGCGCCATCAATCATAGTGGTCTTAATCAGCGGGTTAATCGCTGACATCATATTGAATGCCTGAACCACTTCTGGACAGTTTTGGCACGATAGCGAGATGAAAATCTCTACATTAAGCTCTTGATCTAATTCTTTAATTTGCTCGATTATGTCAGCTTCAAGCTTGATAGGGTGACCAGCACTGTGAAGCAGTGCTAGTACCAGTGACGTGAACTCGTGACCCATCGGTAAACCGGCAAAACCAATCGCAGTGCCTTTCTCTTGGTTCACTACCTGCATGATAGGGCTGCGCGTACTTGCGCTATCATCGCGAGTTACTTCAATTTTATCGGTTAAAGACGCGATATCGTTCGCTAGGTCTTGGAGTTTGTGTGCGGTATCGCTGTCATCTAGGCTCAGCACTAACTGAACATTGGTTTTTAAGTTTTCTAGGTATGCTTTTAGCTGCTGCTTCATTGCTTGATCTAACATAATCGTGCCTGCTCTTAAATTCTGTGTCTTGGTATTGACCAATACCTTCTTGCTGAAAAAGGAAAATAAAAAGGGGGCGCAAGTCGGCAAATTGAATGTGGTGTTGCTGCTTTGAAAGGGTGGCGCGCAACTGCCCTTTAGGAGGGAGGCCGAAGCGCGCCTGTAGAACTGTTTTATTTGTTCTTGTTAGATAGGCTTAGATTAAATCTTACCTACTAGGTCTAGAGATGGTGCTAGTGTCTCTTCGCCTTCTTTCCATTTAGCTGGGCAAACTTCACCTGGGTTAGCCGCTACGTATTGTGCTGCTTTAACCTTACGTAGTAGGTCTTCAGCGTCACGACCGATACCTTCAGCAGTGATTTCCATTGCTTGGATAACGCCTTCTGGGTCGATTAGGAACGTAGCACGGTCCGCTAGGCCTTGACCTTCACGCATTACGTTGAAGTTGTTTGTGATAGTGCCTGTTTGGTCGCCTACCATGAAGTATTCGATAGTGCCGATTTTGTCAGAAGTATCGTGCCATGCTTTGTGAGAGAAGTGGGTGTCAGTTGATACTGAGTAAACTTCTACACCGCGAGATTGAAGCTCTGCGTATTTTTCTTGTAGATCAACTAGCTCAGTTGGACATACAAAAGTGAAGTCTGCTGGGTAGAAGAAGAATACAGCCCACTTGCCTTTAACGTCTTGCTCAGTGATTTCTACGAATTCGCCGTTTTTGAATGCCGTTGCGTTGAATGGTTTGATTTCTGTGTTGATCATGTTTGGACTCTCTTTCTAATTTGTAGTGTTTAACGCTATCTCGCGTCGATGGAGATATATTGCATTCGCACCGAAAATTAGTGAAATCGGACATTTCTATAGATTCAATAGGCAAAATCTATCTTAATGAAATCTTGATAATAGGAAGAGGCAATGAAAGGTCTGTAGTTTGATAGCTATGGGGTAAGGAAAGAGCGTAAAAAGATACTATGTATAAACAACACTCACAAAGTGTGAAGGCAGCATACTAGATAAAGAGGAAACCACCCTCCTATACAATTCAAAAACCATGACCCAGCGGCGATAATCTCGAAGGTTGGAAGCAAGAATATAGAAAGCCCACGACAAAGTCGCAGGCCTTATAAGAATATAACCACATCTAATAACTAGGTAATTGCGCCTAACTACCAAATTATATTATCCGCGTATAAGCCACCTGTTAAGATTTGTTTCAGCCTTTTATTAGTGTTTAAAACGGCCCACCAAATCTTGCAGCTCTCGCGCTTGTTTAGACAGGTCAAGTACGCTGACTCCTGCATTTTCGGTTACTTCGCTCGTTCGCTGTGTTTGCTCTGCGATGCTAACTATTTGTTGGTTGATGTCTTCCATTACTTGGGACTGTTCTTCAACAGCTGCTGCTATTTGCATCGTCATATCAGTCATGGTTCCCATAGACTGAGATACCCCATTTAGATCTTGCTCAGTACGTTCTACTTGCTCCACTCCACTAAGAGCTTGGTTTAGACCTTGATTTGCCAATGCAGCTGCTTGATTAGCTTTACTGGTTAGCGCCGCTATCGTTTCATGGATCTGGTGAGTCGAGGCTTGAGTCCGGCTCGCTAATGTTCGTACCTCATCTGCAACAACGGAAAAACCTCGCCCGTGTTCACCCGCTCTTGCCGATTCAATGGCCGCATTCAATGCCAACAAGTTAGTTTGATCAGCAATTTGAGCAATCAAGTCGACAGTTTGCCCAATCGCCTCACATTGCTTAGCCACCTCGTTAACCGCTCCTGTCACATCCTCCACCGTTTGATGTAACTTCATGACCATGGTTTTACCTTGGTGAGCGGTTTCGTTACCCGTTGTTACCAAGCTTTCTGCCTGCTGCGATGCTGCTGCCGTTTTAGTAACAGATTGAGATATTTCTTGAGTGGTAGAAGTCATCTCTGTTGATGCCGTAGCGACTAACTCCGTTTTCGTAGTTTGCGCATTCAGTTGGACCTGAGCTTCCGTCATTTCAGACGCAATACTATTGGCATGTTTAGCAACCTGCGCAGAAGCGTCTTCAATCCGAGTCAGAATTGTGTCTAACCGAGCGGCATCATGCATCACCCCAACGATAACATCGGCTTCAAGCCCTGATGACGCAGTCAGAGTTGCCGTAGTCACTGGGTGAAGCGACACTTTTCGTTGAGCGAAGTTAATTCTTTTAAGCGCCTGTCTATGACTCAGTGTTAATAGACCAATTTGGAGAATCAACAGGATGGTCGCGAGACTAGGTAAACCATTAAAGAACAGTATGCTCGCCACAAGAATACTGCTGATACTTAGAGTGTCATGAACACGAATATTCGGCTTACGTAGCCAAGCTCTCGAGGGAGTATTTAGTTGAGCATATTCGCTTTCTGCTCGCTTAATTTCAGCCCTAGAAGGCAGAGTTCGAACCGACTCATATCCTATAATCTGGCCATGTTCCAGCATAGGAGTCACATAAGCTTTTACCCAATAGTGATCGCCGTTTTTACAGCGATTCTTTACGATCCCTAGCCACCCTTCTCCTTGCTTGATGGTATTCCACATCAACTCAAAAGCTGCACTTGGCATATCTGGATGTCGAACAATATTGTGCCCGTGATTAATTAGCTCTTCACGCGTGTAACCCGAAATCGCAACAAACTCATCGTTCACCGATAAGATACGGCCTTTAAGGTCTGTGGTTGATATTATTTTTTGATCGGCAGTAAATGTTCGCTCGACATTGGTCGTTGAGCGCTGGCGTTTAGGCATGACTAGAACCCTTTAAATTCAGTAGGATATAAGGAAGAAGGTTATTATTATTCATCGTCACTAATGTGATCTGGTTATGTGATATTGATTCTCAATAATCCGCGTAATAATGAACGAAAGGCTTACTGTTCACCATTCTCGCTCTTTGGCTATTTATGAATACTTGAACCAACATCTAGAAATGATCGTTAATTGGTTGCTATTGGACAATCAATAATTGTCGAAATAGTTCCCCCTTTATGAGTACAACTTAACTTATTGTTTAAACAAGCTTTGGGCTAACGCATTCAACAACTGATGATTGTGCTCAATTCCCTAAATTGTCGCTTTAGGAAGTTCAAAGACCTCGTGTAGATCCAACTAGATAAAACCGAGTGTCGTGACTTTTCTAAACAGCTAAGCTTTTCTTACTAGAAAACAGGTTAAAGAGTCACAATGCATCCAAGAAAAATTATGTCTTAATATTTGGAATTTCAGATAGCAAAAAGCCGCTCATTTAGAGCGGCTTTTTTAAAGGGCGGAGACCCCAGCCACATCCCGGCACACACGTCGCCTGCTGCGGCTGCTCCCTTCCGGGCCTGACCGAGTTCACAAGTTAGTGTTGCGGGAGGACCAAGGCCTCCATAGATTCTGTTTCAATGAGGCTCGCCTCAAAGAGTGATTGGATTATCAAGCATACCTTAGGTTATTGCAAGGGCTTGAACTTAGTAATGAACATTTTTTTGTTCAAGCGTTGATTATTCAAACGATTTGCTTAGCGAACCACCATCACTACGCTATCTGACTGCATTCTTGTACTTCCATTCGCGTCATACTTGGCGTGCAATTCCCCGATTCATCAACAAAAGTACATATTCGTCCCATATCTTTTTTCGATTGATACATGGCGTAATCGGTGTTGGAAAGAACATCTCTTAGGTGTCGCTCGACTTTTCTATCCGTCGACACACCAACCGACACGGTAATCGTTAGATAGAGCTGATGCTGTTCGCTAACAAACGTAAATTGGCTCAACTGTTCCACAATATTGGCTAAAGCTTTTTCACTAACTTCACCAATCAGAACAAATTCATCGCCCCCGACTCGATAGCTTCTTCCTCTCCATAACGCAGAAATTCGAGACGCATAACGCTGTAAAACTAAATCCCCGACTTCATGGCCATAAGTATCATTGATCTGCTTAAAGTGATTCATATCCAAGGAAATAACCGTATGCCAAGGTTTGATCTTACGTCGATATTTGTGCTGCAAGCTACGTCGGTTACGCAATTTGGTCAGACTGTCCGTTCTGGATTGAGTGTTAAGGAACATCGCCACAACCACAAGAAACCCTAGAACTAACATCAAGATACTTTGAATTCGTTTGGCGAATCTTTGCTCCACTTCCAACGTTTCCCGCCAATCTGGCAGTTGAACGTACTTATTATTAATTCTTTGCGTATCAATCATTTGTAACGCACGCTCAAACAGCGGCGCTAGTATCGCTCCACGTTCATTCTTTACAATTCCTATCGCTATATCGGATTTGTGAATACTGCCTATCGCATAATCTTGGGTGATTGGCAGCAAGCCTTTCTCCTGAAATGTATTACTCAAACCAGAAGTACCAATTGGGAAGTAATCAATCTCATGGTTGAGCAAGCCCGCTATCAATTGCTGACGACTATCAAAATACACCAGCTTTTTATTGGGCAGCAGTTGGCTGAGCAATTCATCAAAGAAATCGTCTTTTACGACACCAATTCGCTCCGCGATCAATTCCGAAATGTTTTTGTAGACATTATCCTTGTAACCGACGCGTTTCACCAAAATCGACTCGGAGACAAAGTGAGGAGGTGTAAAATACGCGATCGCTTTTCTCGGCTCAGAAACCACTAATGGCGCGATAATATCGACATTTTGAACGACAAATTCATGGAACATACTCTCCCAAGTTTCATTCTCGGTACTGACGAGTTGACAATTGATCGTCAGTAATTCACAAGCTTCAAAAACCGTTTCGGCGCTTAACCCATAAGGCTTTCCGTCGGCATCGTATTGAACATAAGGGAAATTATGCTCCAACTTTACCGTCACTGGTGCATCGAGATTCAAACCACTTTCAACCACTGTCGTTCGCAGAGCATCTCTTCTTAATTCATACTGATACTCGCTCACGCTTTCACGTAATAATCGTTGAATATCTTCCGTATGAATATAATCGGTAAACTCTTTTAGCTGTCGTGCATACTTTCCTTTCGGTGCAACAATTGAGACCGGTTTTATCGCAATCGTATCGTTGAGCAGCTGGGAACTTAGCCCGGACATCAGCATCGGCTTCAATTGGTTGATCGCATCAACGACACCATCAACTTTTCGTGACTCAAGCAATGCTTTGGCTTCTTCGTGACCTTGGTAAGAAACTAGAGTGATATTAGGGTATAGCGCTTTAATCAGTCCTCCATAAATGGTGTTTTTAGGAACACCAACGGTATCCACTTGAGATAACTGAGCACCTGAATAGCTAAAAAGAAAGGTATATTCGATATTGGTAGGGTGAGAATAGTCAAAGCGTTTTTCACGGTCTTTGGTATGTGTAACATTCGCCGCAAAATCGCTTTGCCCAAGTTCAACAGAACGTAGAATCGCGTCGAAGCTGTCAAACTCTCGGTAAACAATATCTACGTTAAACTTTTTCGAAATGGAATCGAAAAGAACTCTAGTCACTATATCGTCAGCTTCGGTGGCAACGATATAGGACTCATTTTTATTACTGGCTGCAAAAACAGCGCTACAAGCAATAACACTGATTGCCAGCCAGATTAGCCTAACTATTTGACGCAAGGGTGACTCTCTTTAATTGTATTTATCGGTCAACGAACTCGGTGCTAAGCCGGCACCACCACTACTACGCATTTATTCGTATTTTTTAATTCGTGTTTTGTTCATCTTCTGCACGAATTATGTAGTCTGTCATCCATGCTGTACCAAGTAAACATAACCAGACTACAAATACAGGGCTCGGCACTTCAATGCTTGGGGTGACGACAAGTGCAGCAAACGCCACGGTTGGCAACGTCCAACACAATAATTTATTCCATCGAAAAGTCTTAAGCTTAGTCAGCGCTTCCATAGACGCCATGATCCCCGTGATACTCAAGGCGATCAAAGCCGCATAAGGCAAGTCCGCAATCCACAACGGGAGAATCAAACCCAACGACCACCAGCTATGGCGACTTGTCGGTTTTAAGTGAGTGGCTGACCACCAAATAGCGACGACAGCAACAATTTGCAAAATCGTAACCCAAGGCGTGCCTCCGAGTTTTCCTGCCGATTGCGTGACCATAATTCCAACTTGTAACGTCAATACGATCAAACTAGAAATGAGCAGCACGCTAACACTACTGCGCTTTGAAAAGACCACCATCAATAATGGGAATAACACCCAAACGCTGACAGACAGAGTGATAGGTTGCAAAGGCAGCGTGAGTCCATACACTGTCATTGCGGCAAGTAGTGCTAACCCTGCAATCCCCCCTTGCGGAAGAATCCATAATGCAGGAATAACAAGTGCAAGCACCGGGATATCCCCTTCGCTTAAACTAATAGCTCGAGCACAAACCACCGCTAAGAGAGTTGTGATCAGAAACTGAAATGTTGAAAATACCATAGCTCTCTCCTTCTACCATTCCTTGGCACTTATGAACTAGGACGTTTTAGTATGGACCAATTTCTGTCTCAAATCTTTGCTGTAATTCACCAAATTCCATATGGAAAAGTCTCAACCTATGGAGATATCGCACGTTTTTCAGGTTTTCCTGGCTATGCGCGACACGTAGGTAAAGCGTTAGGAAACTTACCTGAAGGCAGCAAATTACCCTGGTTTCGCGTTATTAACAGTAAAGGGGAGATTTCATTAAAAGGCGAAGCGTTTGACAGACAAAAGCGCCTATTAGAAAAAGAAGAAATAGTGGTAAGTGATGCAGGAAAGATTAAGCTAAAAATGTACAAATGGCAGCCATAATGCTGCCATTTGAAGATCTTCATTGATTTTAAAAGCAAGAATGAGGGTTTAGCGAACACCGACTAAGCGCAAATCGACATGTTGAGTTGCATCGCTATCAGTCACTACAGGCACAATGGTGTCTGTAGTAAAACGAAGTCTTCCATTCACTTCAATCTTTGCTCGAACATTGTAGCGATGACGCTCTTGAATCTTTCTTGAATCATAAGCCAGGTCAAAAGATAGCGGAACCTGCTGACCATTCGTTTCGAAGCGGTGTTTCGCAATCACTTTGGCAGGAGCATCAGCTAAAGACACATCTTCCAATACAATTGTCACCATCGCACCCTCAGGTAGGGCAATACGCTCACGATAACTAACGGTACCCGAAATAGACTGAGTGCTGTTTACTTGAAGCTGTGGCTCTGGGGCCGATTGACATCCAACGAGTGCAATACTGCCGATAATAGCGGACATCATTAAGATCAGTGCCTTTCTCATAAAATCTCTCTTCAATAGTAATTCAAGTCATGTGAATAATTCACGCTAAGTATAAGAGCGCTTTATTAATCTGTCTTGAAACCCTATGATTTATTGACAAATCTTTGACTAAGTTAGAAAAACGACAATTTAATCTATACTTATTTTTTCATCAGAGGGTCAGGCAATGAGTAAGCCATTACAAGAATTATTAAGTTTACTGCAACTCGAAAAGCTTGAAGAAGGCCTCTTTAGAGGGCAAAGCGAAAACCTAGGATTGCCGCAAGTGTATGGCGGACAAGTGCTCGGGCAAGCACTATCAGCTGCAAGGTATACCGTAGATGAAGACCGCAGTGTGCACTCATTCCACAGCTATTTTCTGTACCCGGGCGATCCTGAAAAAGCCATCATCTACGATGTGGAAAACTTGCGTGATGGGAAAAGCTTTAGTACCCGTCGAGTCAAGGCGATTCAAAATGGTCGTCCAATCTTCTACTTAACTGCCTCTTATCACGGCGGCTCGCCAGGTTTTGAACATCAGAATGTAATGCCAGATATCCCAGGCCCCGAAAACTTCGCTTCAGAGACCGAACTTGCTAGTCATATTGCTGAATTTCTACCCGAAAAGTTGCGAAAAACCTTTTGTGGAGAGAAGTCGATAGAAATGCGCCCAGTGACGGTGGTAAATCCTTTAAAACCGAAGAAAGCCGAGCCTAAACAGTACTTGTGGGTACGCGCAAACGGTGAAATGCCGGATAACCAACTCATCCACCAATACCTATTAGCGTACGCTTCTGATTGGGGGTTCTTAGTGACCGCTTTGCATCCACATGAAGTCTCGATCATGACGCCAAACTTCCAAGTCGCGACGATAGATCACTCTATTTGGTTCCATCGCCCGTTTCGTATGGATGAGTGGTTGCTTTACGCAATAGAAAGCCCAACCGCCAGTAACACTCGGGGGCTAGTCCGCGGGGAGATATTCAATCAAAAAGGCGAGATGGTGGCTTCTGCAGTCCAAGAAGGGGTAATGCGCTACACCAACAAATAGGCGAAATTAGCGTACCTTCAGTGGCCTTAAGGTCATTAGCATAGGTAAGAAACATTGAATAAAAAAGGCTCTGTCATGCAGAGCCTTTTTTATTGGGAGGACCGAGTAACACAACTAATGACTATGCGAGCGCGTCGCTGACAACGCGCTAAAAGAAGTATCGACCTCTCCTTTAAAGCAATTCACCACCCAAGGGAATTGATTCGTCACGTAATAGCCATATTGTCCACTAACGGTCATACCATTACATTCGTCCAAGGTTCCTAGCGCGACCGTATACTCCCAATCACCTCGGAACTGACCATCGTAGTTAGTACTCGCTACCGTACCTACGCCACTTACAGGCGTCGTATAGCCAGTAACACTTTGCCTAGCCCCCGTTTTAAGCTGATAACTAGATGTCGCTTCTTTTACCACGCCATCTGCAGGATCTAAGTAGCAACTCCCATAAACCGGAAAGCCATCAGCCGCAAAGCCAATCACTGGCGAAGCTTCATTGCCGGCACAATTTTGGATAAACAAAGCCATAGGATTGCCGTGGTAGTGGTATTCACCCGTCGGCTGAACATGAGCATTGTGTTGGTCAGTACCAAAAGTATTCAGGGAAGACATCGGGTCATAGCGCCAAGGGTTATTAATTTGATCCTCGCCACACCCTATTTTTTCCTGCCCTAATGGTTCAGAACCAACGCCATAGCAGGCCGCAGCCAAGAGATCGATTTTTACTCCATTCAGAAGTATGACTTCCGAAACACTTAAACTCAGTTCTGTATTCGAAGCCGCTTGCGAAGGGGTGGCGTCAAACTCATAGTAAGTTGTTTGTTCTGTCACATTAGTCGCAAACGAAGCACTGTTATCGTTAAAGTCATGGTTCGGAATCGCATTAGACTCGATAACGCACTTGAAACCACTCGACGTCACAGTAAGCTGCCCTGTAAACAGTAAATCACGCTGGACATCGTTTGCAGACGCCGTGAAGCTTCCAAGATACTCCTCGCAGTCACCCGACGTATTGGTCAACATTGTACCGGTAATATCAGAGCTACTGGTATCAGTACTCGTCGTGTCTTCAGAGCTGCTATTGCAGCCTACAAGGGAAAGAATAGCCACCAACATACTAAACTTGACGGTATTTGAACCAATGAGAGTCCGCTGCATTTGAATCATCCATGTTTTGTGTTTCCACTAATCATAGAAACATTTCATTCACATATCAGACGATTTACCTAGTTTTACATTCACCAGTTCAATCAACTTATTCTTGTACTTTTGATTTCAGCTCATTTCCAGCATCGCGTAAGAGGTTGATAGGCGACAGTACGACCCCTTTGACCGTTCCTTCTACCGCTCCTTGCGTCGCTTGTTGAGCTAGCACTTTACTCTTTTCAACAACCTGATCTGCTTTTGCCAAAATGACCGGTACATCTTCTCTTAAATGAGCAGATTCTTGTAATGCTGCTGGAATGACTTGAGTTCGATATGCCTTACTTTCTACGAGAGTTGGAGGGATAACATCTAAACGGTAGCGCTTCATTTCAGCAAGTGTCGGAGGAATGACACCTGTTCTGACTTTCTCAACCTCGTCTAGTAACTCAGGTAAGGTCACCGTTCTAATCCCTTCGACCTCATCAAGAAATCGCGGGATTTTTTGGTCAACAGATGCGACCGTTTGGTTCACCTGTTCTACCGTCTTACGCACTTCCTCTACTGAGTTGAGCATCTGAGGAGCGAGTTCTTCTATCGTTGCTGCAAACACCAACCACTCTTCAACTTTAAGATCGTCAGTTAACGTGGCGAAATCGGCGATAACTTGAGGATAAGTGTCGACTACCTCACCAACCTTCGACGTAAACGTGTGAATGCTATAGCCCAAATAGAAAATAGCGACAGCGAGCGTAAGTTGAATCCCTGCTGAAATTCGAGCAAACATAGATAATCCTTATCTTGTTAAATAGGAAGAGCAGTCGTGTATTTAAGTGGTTCCATGGCAAACGTTGAAGTAACGTTAGAAATACCATCAACGCTATTCACCAACCGCTTGTAAAACTCGTCGAAACATTTCATGTCTTTAACCAATACTTTCATCATGTAATCGTATTCGCCAGCCATTCGATAAAACTCCATCACTTCAGGAAACTCAGAAACCGTATCCACAAAATGGCTATACCATTCATGAGAATGGTCGCTAGTCTTAATCATTACAAAAGCAGTGAACGATAGCTCTAGCTTTTCAGGATTAAGTAATGCGACACGTTTTTCAATGATCCCTGTCTCTTCAAGCCGTTTAAGCCTTTTCCAGCAAGGCGTTGTGGTTAAGTTGACTGCTTCTGCGATGTCGTTAAGTGACACGGTGCTGTCTTGTTGCAACAAGCTGAGAATTTTTTTATCGGTTGAATCGAGCACGCTTTCACCTGAACTTACGTAGAAAATTTTTCTACAATATATGTAAAGAAGAGCAAATTTAGCAAAGTTTTTCTCAGTCGAGATAGATAAATTATAGGTATATCGACAAAACGTGCCGATTCAGCCAACCCATAAATAAAATGGAGCTAACTATGTGTACTGATCATCACTGGATAAACAACGCCATCCGCAAAATCGAAGCAGACTTCCAACGCTCAGCCGATACGCATCTCATCAAACTAGACTTACCCTCTATTAAAGGCATTGATGTTTATCTAAAAGATGAAAGTACCCATCCTACGGGCTCTTTAAAACACCGCCTTGCGCGCTCGCTGTTTTTATATGCCATTTGTAATGGCTGGATTGGTCCCGAAACAACGGTGATCGAATCTTCATCAGGCAGTACAGCGGTTTCAGAGGCCTACTTTGCTCGCTTAATTGGCTTGCCCTTCATTGCCGTAATGCCGAAATCGACTGCTCAAACCAAAATAGATCAAATTGAGTTCTATGGCGGTAAAGCGCACTTGGTCGATCGCTCGGATCAAATTTACGCCGAATCTCACCGCTTAGCGAAAGAGCTTAATGGCCACTACATGGACCAATTTACCTATGCCGAACGAGCGACCGATTGGCGTGGTAACAACAACATTGCAAATTCCATCTTTAGCCAAATGAAAATGGAAGATCATTGCGAGCCAAACTGGGTCGTAATGAGTCCGGGAACTGGCGGCACTTCCGCGACAATAGGACGCTTTATTCGCTACCAGCAATACTCAACCAAGCTGTGTGTTGTCGACCCTGAAAATTCAGTATTCCATGAGTTTTTCAATACTCGTAACCCTGATATTACTGGCGACAACGGGAGCAGAATCGAAGGCATCGGTCGCCCACGCGTAGAGCCGAGCTTTATACCCGGAGTGATCGATGAAATGCGTACCATTCCAGATGCAGCCAGCGTAGCAACCGCTCACTGGTTAGAAAGCGTGCTGGGAAGAAAAGTGGGAGCATCTACAGGTACCAATATGTATGGTGTAATACAATTAGCCAGTGAAATGAAGGCTCGTGGGGAAACGGGATCTATCGTCACTTTATTATGTGACAGTGGAGAGCGTTACCTAGACACCTACTACGATGACGCTTGGATCCAAGAGAATATTGGTGACTTACAACCGTATAAATCTAAGCTTGCCGACTTTGAAAAAACGGGAGTATTACAGGTGTAGCTAATCGAAAGCCTCAATTAAAAATGCCCTCCTAAATGAGGGCATTTTGCATTCTAACTTTTATTTGGCTTTCTGACGTGCTTCAAAAGCGGCCAATTGCTCTGGTGTCGCTTTAGGCTGATGGTTTTGTTTCCACTCATCATAAGTCATGCCGTAAACACGTTCACGTGCATCATCGATATCCAAATCTAAGCCTTGCTCTTCAGCTTCCGCTTTGTACCACTTACTAAAACAGTTACGACAGAAACCCGCTAGGATCATTAAATCAATATTTTGCACATCTTTATTGTCATCTAGATGTGTAAGCAAACGACGAAACGTTGCTGCATCCAACTTATCTTGTTCTTCTTGAGACAGGTTTTTGTATTTAAATTCAGCCACTTTACTTTCCTTATCTGATTCTTAAAGCTAACAATCATTTGTTATAGAAGCATTTATAACAAAAAAAGCCTGCCATTCGCTATCAGCAAATGCAGGCTTTTATTATTAAATGTAACTAGCCATGAGTCGTTCGACCCACAGTATCGTGGCTCAGTGCTTTATTCAGTTCCGCTTCAACATGTCCTGGCGCGCGTGTTGTCGCTGAAATCAATCGATACATCGCTGGAATTACGAACAAGGTAACCAGAGTAGCGAAGCCCATACCGAAGAAGATAACTGTACCCACCGCTACGCGGCTTTCGTAGCCAGCACCTGTCGAAGTGATGAGAGGAATCGCGCCAGCCAATGTGGTGAACGCTGTCATCATAATAGGACGTAAACGTCGTGCCGATGCATCAATGATCGCTTTCTCGAACTCGATACCTCGATCACGAAGTTGGTTGGCGAATTCTACGATGAGAATACCGTTTTTCGTCACCATACCAATCAACATGATCATACCGATCTGGCTATATACGTTAAGACCTTGGCTCATCACTACTAAGCCTAGGAAGCCACCAAATACACCCATTGGAACGGTAAACATCACGACTAATGGGTTAATGAAGCTTTCAAACTGAGCGGCCAATACCAAGTATGCCACCAACATCGCCAAAGCAAACACAATCAGAATACTGGATTGGTTCTCTTTGTAGTCTTTCGACTCACCAGAGTAGCTCACCGATATATCACCCGGAAGTTGATCAATGGCTTGTTGATCAAGGAAATCAAGTGCTTGACCTAAGGTATATCCATCAGACAAGTTCGCTGTGATCGTTACTGACTTTTGCTTGTTGTAGTGAGACAAACGAATCGATGACGCGACTTCTTCAATCTTAGTTAGCGCATCTAAAGTCACTAATTCTCCAGACTGAGTACGCATGTAGATTTGGCTTAAATCGTTAGCGTTATTAAAGCTGTTCTCATCACCGCGCAGGTAAACATCGTATTCTTCACCACGCTCAACGAATGTCGTTTCACTTTTACCGCCTAACATAATTTCAAGTGTGTCTGAAATATCCGAAACGCTCACGCCAAGTTCAGCTGCTCGTTGCTTGTCTACTGTTACAACTAGCTCAGGTGTTTTTTCAGAGTAGTTGATGTCAGCGCCTTCCATCATTGGGGACTCTTCAGCTGCTTGCTCTAAGACTTCAGCCCACTTCTTCAACTCAGGGTAATCTGAACCACCAAGTACAAACTGAACAGGTTCGCTCGAACCACCTCGGAAACCAGGCATGAATGGGAAGACACGTACATCAGGGATGCCCGCTAATGATTGACGAACTTGCCCTAACGCTTGCTGAGCAGTGACATCACGCTCATCCCAGTCTTCCAAAATCATGATCACAAAACCAGTTTGGTCTCCCGCATTACCACCAAATGCAGGTGATTGAATACTAAATGATTTTAAGAAGCCTTGACCGAGTAACGGCATCAGACGCTCTTCGACAATGTCCATGTTCGCTGACATGCGGTTATAACTGGTTGCATCAGCACCACGGACAAAAGCAAAAATAACACCACGGTCTTCCTGAGGAGTAAGCTGTGCAGGAACTTGTTGCATTAGACCATAGCTTCCGCCCATACACGCCACAATGATGATCGGCGCCGCCCAGCGCCAAGAAATCGCTCGGCGTAAAACGTTACGATAACCGCCTTCCAACTTACCAAACACTTTCTCGACAAAACGATTGAAACCATTTGGCTTAACATTCGCTTTTAAGATCTTACTGCCTAAAACAGGCGTAAGCGTAAGCGCAACTAACGAAGAGAAAATGACCGACATCGCGAGGAGCACCGAAAACTCTGTAAACAACAGGCCAACCATGCCATCCATAAAGGAAATTGGCAGGAATACCATCACCAGTACCAGAGTGGTCGCTACAACCGCAAAGCCAACTTCACGTGTACCTTTATAAGCTGCAAGCAGAGGAGATTCACCACGTTCAATGTGGTGGAAGATATTCTCTACTACCACAATCGCATCATCGACCACTAGGCCAATAGACAAGATCAACGCCATCAAGGTGATCAAGTTGATCGAAAAGCCAAAGTAGTAAGCTGCAATGAATGAAGAAATTAACGATACTGGAACCGTAACCGCCGGAATCAAAGTGGCACGAGCTTGCCCAATGAAGACATACAACACCAAAATAACTAAGCCGCCAGTAATGAATAAGGTGCTATAAACTTCTGCAATAGAACGGTCGATAAAAACAGTAGAGTCATAATCGATCGCTAATCGAGTGCCATCTGGCAAAAACTTCTGAATTTTTTCAACTTCATCATGAACTAAAGCCGCGACTTCAAGTGGATTAGCGTCTGATTGAGGTACGATCCCCATGCTGACGTTAACAATGCCATCGCTCTTAAAAGTTGAATTTTCATTCTCAGCGCCGATGTAAACATCTGCGACATCTTTTAAGTAAATTGGAGTGTTATCCGCCGCGCGTTTCACGACTAAGTATTCAAAGTCGCCCGCTTCGTTGTAAGAACGAGCCGTACGCACTGACATTACAATCGCATCGTTTCGAACTTCACCACCAGGGCTTTCTATATTTTCTTTTTGCAAAGCGTCAGTGATATCTGAAGCTGTAACTCCGCGCCCTGCCATGAGGGCTGGTTTCAGCTTCACATACATCACTTTATATAGGCCGCCGGAGATATCTACTGAACTTACACCGGTAATCAAGCTAAAACGGTCAACTAAGACGCGTTCGGTGTAATCGGTTAGCTGAGTTCTATCCATTTCAGACGAGCTCAAGTTGATGTAAACCGACGCTTCGCCGCTACCGTTATTCTTATAAACGATAGGATCGTCTGCTTCATCGGGCAATGAGCGTTGAGCACGTGCGACCGCGTCACGAACATCACTCACACCGGTGTTCAAGTCGTATCCGAGCTCAAAGGTAATCGTGATTCGCGACATACTATTACGGGTCGTCGATTCGATTTCATCAATACCACTGATACCCGAAAGCTGATCTTCCAATGCGGAAGTGATTTGGCTTTCGATGATGGTAGCGGATGCCCCTTCATAACGGGTACTGATTGAAACGACAGGGCTTTCTATGTCCGGCATTTCACGAACAGAAAGCTTATTGAACGATACAATACCGAAAACAACCAACAGCAAGCTTAATACCAGTGCTGCAACTGGCCTTTTTACCGAAACATCAGACAACCACATTAGTTAGCACCTTTTGCTTTCGGCTGCTTGTCGTTGCCTGACGCAATTTGTGTATCTAGCTCTTGAACCGTCACACCATCGCGCATATTCACGATCCCTTGCACAACAATTTTTTGCCCAATCTCAATACCTTTATCAATCACCACTTGGTTATCAATACGAGCACCTAAGAAGACTTCTGTACGTGTGGCTTTGTTATCTTCACCAACCACATAGACATATCGCTTAGTTCCCGAGTATTCCAATGCTTGTACCGGAATGATTGGCGCTTCAATCGCAGGGAATAACATATTGGCAGCGATCAGCATGCCTGGTTTCAGTTGATTACTCTCATTATCAAAATGAATGCGGACTCTAAGGTTCAGCGTCTCTTCATTAATACGAGAATCGATACCTACTACCGTACCGGTAAATTCTTTTTCACCCCATGCAGTAGTGCGCGCAGATACAGTCATACCTGTCGATAGTTTTGAAAGGTAGCGTTCCGGAATTTTCAGGTCGAGTTGCATAACAGATAAGTCATCTAGCGTGACTAACTCAGTCCCCGCACTCACCATTTTTCCGCGGCTAAAATCAATGAAGCCGACCGTGCCAGAAAACGGTGCTGCGATATGAAGATCTTTTAGGTTAGCGTTGGCTGCATCTAAACGTGCTTTAGCAATATCAACATTGGTTTTTTGTGCGTCGATTTCTGTTTGAGTAATTGCATTACGCTTAACTAAACGCTCAAACTCAGCCAATTTACGTTCTTCATCTCTTAAATAGGCTTTAGCTTCTGCAAGTGACGCTTTGGCCTTATCGTCATTTAACTGAACGATAACTTGGCCTTCTTCTACTTTCTGATTGGCTTTTACCGATATAACGTCAACTTTCCCAGCAACTTCTGACGAGATAACCACCGATTGCTCGGCCTCTAACTTACCAATAAGCGAAAGAGACTGGTTAACATGGTGAATATCGACTTGCTCTGTGACAACAGTGACTGACGTTGGTCCTTGGCGCTTAGCAAATGCCGCTGGAGTAGCCATAAGAATAGACAAACTAAGGAAGGAGATTATTGTTTTATTTTTCATGGTAAACATCTACTAGTGAAATTGGCCATATTCTACCAATTGAGAGGCATCGTAACGTCAAGAAGTGTAAATATGAGTAAATGGAATCAATAAGCTACAGCATAGTTCTTTTGTAAGAACAAAGGATTAAAAAGCTGGTTATGAACCACGCAAAATGCACACTTTCTACCATCTTTGCCCAAAAAGGCAGCATCCAACACAAAATCATAAGAAAAACGCTTTACAGGTTAAACGGGTTTGCTATGATGCGCTCCGCACTTGAGAGATGCGTTGGGAAAAACATTTCTTAAGCCTATCCATTATGAGATAGGAAAACACCCCTGGAGGGGTTCCCGAGTGGCCAAAGGGAGCAGACTGTAAATCTGCCGGCTCCGCCTTCGATGGTTCGAATCCGTCCCCCTCCACCATATTCTCTCTTACTCAAAAGAGTAATGAGAAACCTTGATTGAATCGTTGGGAAAACTTCATTCAAGCCTATTTTAGATAGGAAAAACCCTGGAGGGGTTCCCGAGTGGCCAAAGGGAGCAGACTGTAAATCTGCCGGCTCCGCCTTCGATGGTTCGAATCCGTCCCCCTCCACCATATTCTCTCTTACTCAATAGAGTAATGAGAAACCTTGAGTGA
>NZ_RZIS01000001.1:0-538340 GCF_005281835.1 Vibrio profundi | reverse complement strand
GAAAAACCCTGGAGGGGTTCCCGAGTGGCCAAAGGGAGCAGACTGTAAATCTGCCGGCTCCGCCTTCGATGGTTCGAATCCGTCCCCCTCCACCATATTCTCTCTTACTCAATAGAGTAATGAGAAACCTTGAGTGAATCGTTGGGAAAACTTCATTCAAGCCTATTTTAGATAGGAAAACCCTGGAGGGGTTCCCGAGTGGCCAAAGGGAGCAGACTGTAAATCTGCCGGCTCCGCCTTCGATGGTTCGAATCCGTCCCCCTCCACCATATTCTCTCTTACTCAATAGAGTAATGAGAAACCTTGAGTGAATCGTTGGGAAAACTTCATTCAAGCCTATTTTAGATAGGAAAACCCCTGGAGGGGTTCCCGAGTGGCCAAAGGGAGCAGACTGTAAATCTGCCGGCTCCGCCTTCGATGGTTCGAATCCGTCCCCCTCCACCATATTCTCCTTTTAGGGATCATCAAAAAGCCAACTCATTGAGTTGGCTTTTTCGTTTCAAATCAACGATTATCGCTTCAAACAATTTATCCCTCTTACGTACTCATGAAGCGCAGTAGTTCAAAGCAATCGTGCGTTCTCACTTCTAACCACTGAACGTTTGAATGTAATGCCTAGGGGTAACTCCAAACTTCCCTTTAAAGCGCAAACTAAAGCGTCCTTCTGATTGATAACCACATGATTTGGCAAGCGCAGCAACGTTATGACAGCCACTTTGCATCAGAGACAAAGCATGACTCAGCCGAACTTCCGCAAGTACTTCTCGATATTGAGTCCCTTCCTGCTTGAGTTTTCGAATCAATGTCGCTCGACTCATCGCAAATTGCCCAGCAGTCTCTTCCAACGGATGATCATCACTCGGTGATTTTGACAGATAATGACTCAACCTTTGGCTAAAAGTAATGTTGCTACTTGGAAACAAAAGATGCAGCACACCTCTTTCAGCTAAATTTTGATAGAGCCCTTTTAACCAGAAAACTTGAGTGTCTTTACTCATACTATCTAGGTTAAACGAAAGCAAAGCTTTGAGTATCTCATCGGTTGTATCGTCCTTGCTTACCAACAAAGTGCGTGTATCAGATGCATTGCTCAAACTTAATTCCAACATCGACTCACATGGAAAATAGTGAAAGCTAAACATCCTCGACATAAAACGTCCATTTTGCGGCAAGTTTTCAAACGTCAACGAAGCTGAAGCTTCACAAAGCAATAATTGGGATGATGAAAAGTCAATCGTCGACTCTCGCCAATAAAGTCGTTTACTGCCCGAAATGATCTGAATAATACTAGGAGAATGAATCCTCACATTACGCAGCTTCTGCAATTGTTCTGCTCGAAAAACATTCACTTGATACTGATGGTTCATCATTCTCCCTCTATTGGCTAACGTGTATAGGTCGCGGTTAAAGTCACTTTATCCAATGCTAGCTGATTCAAGGTAAAACCAACGACTGCTGCTGGCGTATTTTCTTCCAAGCCAAGTTTATCTGTAGGTAAAGCCCACAGTGTGAATTGATAGCGATGCATGCCGTCTCCTTTTGGAGGGCAGGCACCACCAAACCCGGTAGATCCATAATCGATGCGAGTCTCTTTTCCGCCAAGCTTTTTGATATCGACACCTCGCGGTAATGAGGCTGTGGATACCGGAATATCAAAGGCTATCCAGTGCCAAAAACCACTTTCTGTTGGGGCATCCGGATCGTAAGCAGTGATCGCATAACTTTTTGTTCCTTTTGGAGCATCGTTCCACATTAGCTGAGGAGACACATTTCCTCCCTCACAGCCCCACCCTGAGTATTCAAACGTTTTGGCCATCGGGTGGCCTTCCTGAATATCTTCACTATTCAGCTCTAAAGCTTGAGTAGAAAAAGTGATGCATGAACCTAAAAGTAAAACCGTCGGTCCTAGTGTTTTCATAATTGCGCTCCTGTTGTTAAGTTAAGAAAAGTATATTTCCTTCATCCACAACAAGCCGATCATTATGTATCACTTAATGACAAATATAGGCCATTAATGACACTTTTCGTTATTACCATGGTTACATTTGTTTCTAATCATTCCAATTATTTGTCATGATTCTATTTGAAGAAATAACAATCCTATAAATACAAAAACGCCTATCGAATACTCGATAGGCGTTTTATTTCAATGACTAAATTGAGCAGTGTAGTTGGTGATTAACCTTGAATACCAACAATCAACCAAGGAGCGTTAGGCTCTGTTAGGTCGCGCTCTAGGTGCCAGATATCTTCAATATCTTCTTCAACACCTTCAGCAGAATCGCGGTAACGACCACTAAACTGTAGGCTTAACTGAGCTTTATTCGCATCGTAGTCAGCACGTACAATTTCTGCATCAACGTACATTACGTCTGTGTGTTGCTCGCCTTCTAGCTTCGCACGCTCAGCTTTAAGATCTTCAAACAAGCTTGGAGAAACATACTCTTCAATGGTATTTAACTCGTTGTGGTTCCATGCACCTTGCAGTGTACGGTAGTGTTCACGAGAACCATTAATGAACGCAGCTTGATCAAACCCTGGTGGGTAGTTATGCGGGATATCGCTTTGTGCACCGAAACCACCAAAGCCGCCTGCACTACCAGATTGCTCAAAGTTATGAACATTCGCATTATTTGGCTGTTGAGGTTGCTCAAATTTGTTCTGGTTCATACCGCCAAAAGCAGGTTGTTGCTGCTGATGCTGATTCATTGAACCGTGCTTAGCCCCCAGCATTTTACGTAGGAACTTAAACGCTAAAAATGCAATCAGACCCATGATTAGAATATCCATAAACTGGATACCTTCAAATGCGCCACCGAAGAATGCAGCTAAAAGACCACCAGCAAGCAGACCACCAAGTAAGCCACCCATTAGGCCTTTCTTGCTAGAGCTTTGTGCGCCCGTTTTACCAGCTTGGTCTTGTTTGATTGTGTTGGTATTTTGATTCTGTTGTTTTGGAGCTGGAGCCGTTTTGAAACTTTTGCCAAAAGACTTACCACCACCAAACTTTTTCGCTTCCGCGATTGGTGTAACCGCAACTGATACCATCAGTATTGCGACTAGCGAGAAAAATCGTTTCATTGTTATCCTTTGTAGAGGTTGTTCTATGCGACCGTCTAATCATACTCGTTAACAATGAACAATGAAATATTCACATTGCATACACATGTATCAGAATATTGCTGATCCCATTCGATATAACACTCAATAACAAGTTAAGTAGTTGACGCTAATACACGTCAGGCTTAAAATATTGAACGATGTTCATTTATAAGAGTTACTCATGGCACGCAGAAACGATCATACACGAGAGCAATTAATTCAGCTTACTTTAGAAACGGTAAAAACGTTCTTAGATGAGCATTCCTACCATGAATTAAGCTTGCGAAAAGTTGCTAACATGATTGGCTATGTACCTAGTACCTTAGTAAACGTATTCGGCAACTACAACTTGCTGCTATTACACGCCGTAGCACAAACTCTCGATGAACTCTCTGAAGAAGCGGCAGCAGTAATGCACGAATCTTCTAACCCTAGAGAAGCTCTTTTCAATTTAGCTTATTGTTACCATGACTTCGCGCTGAAACACCCTCACCGATGGCAGCTAATCTTCGAACACAATATGAATGGCGAAACCCTACCAGAATGGCAAGCCAAACGTATCGACGGCATGACAGGCATGCTAGAAGGTTTATTATCAACGTTAGCTCCTGAACGTTCAGATTCAGATGTTCTGAAAGCAAGCCGCGTCTTATGGTCTGGGGTACACGGTATTACGTTACTGAGCGTAGACGACAAATTTTTCTCTTCTGAACCTATTGATGGTAAAGAACTGATCAATAATCTAATCTCAAGTTACTTAACCAATTGGTCTGCCTAAGGTAAAAATAATGTCGCACGACAGCCAAACCTCGCTGTTAACTCAAAAAAGGTTCCTCCCATATTTCATTACCCAGTTTTTTGGCGCCTTTAATGACAATATTTTCAAAAATGTCCTACTACTATTCGTCGCTTTCGCAAGCGTCGAATCGTTACCTATATCTAGCAACTTATTCATAAACCTCGCAGCAGGTTTATTCATTCTACCTTTCTTCTTGTTTTCGGCGACCGCTGGTGTTTTAGCTGATAAATACGAAAAGTCTTGGTTTATCCGCAAGGTCAAGTTAGTAGAAATTGCCATCATGTGCCTTGGCGCCATTGGGTTTATTTTTGAAAGCTATGGTGTGTTACTGCTTCTGTTATTCTTAATGGGGACGCAAAGTGCCTTTTTTGGGCCAGTAAAATACGCCCTGTTACCCCAGCAGTTAAAAGAAAAAGAGCTCGTTCCTGGTAACGCGTTAGTCGAAACGGGCACTTTCCTCGCGATTCTATTAGGTACACTAGGAGCTGGCTTTATCGCCTCTGCCGATAATGCAAAATACGTGGCTGCTGGCAGCGTGATCATTTTTGCAGTGCTAGGTTATTTATCTAGCCGTCATATCCCAAAGGCCGAAGCATGTGCGCCAAATATTAAAGTTAGCTGGCAACCTATTAAGCTAACTCGCAATACTCTAGCCATCGCGAAACAAGACAGAACGATTTTCCAAGCATTAATGGCGATAAGTTGGTTTTGGTTCTTAGGTGCCGCTTACCTTACCCAATTCCCAAACTTCACCAAATTGCACCTAAACGGTAGCGAAGGTGCTGTTTCTTTCTTACTCGCATTGTTTTCCATTGGTATCGCAGTGGGCTCTTTAGCGTGTGACAAGTTATCAAATCATAGAATTGAAATTGGTATCGTACCGATTGGTAGCTTAGGCATCTCTATCTTTGGTGGGCTCATGGCAATATCAATCCCTGAAGCGCTTCCACAATTCTCATCATTTCAAGAATTTGTCAGCTACTCTGAGCTATGGCCTCTGTTCACCTATTTACTATTGCTAGGGGCATCTGGTGGCGTTTTCATCGTGCCGCTCTATGCATTAATGCAACAAAGAGCCAAAGTGAATGAGCGCGCTCAGGTTATTGCAGCCCTAAATATCTACAACTCACTATTTATGGTAGGAAGCGCGATTTTAGGCATTGTATGCCTAACCGTGTTGGAGTTATCGATACCTCAGCTATTCCTTTTACTCGCGGTACTTAATGCTCTAGTTGTCGCTTACTTGTTTTATCAAGTTCCGATCTTTGCCGTGAGATTTTTAATGTGGGTTGTCACTCACACCATGTACCGAGTAACGCATAAAAACCTTCACCATTTACCCGAAAAAGGCGGTGCGCTGATCGTTTGTAATCACGTGAGCTACATGGATGCATTATTACTCAGTGCTGTTTGTCCTCGCTTGATTCGCTTTGTTATGGAAGAAGATTACGCAAACCTCCCCCCTCTCAGACGCTTCTTAAAACGAGCTGGAGTGATTCCAATTTCAGCGACCAATAGAAAGTCTATTCGCCGCGCATTCAACGACGTCGAACAAGCGCTTGAAGAAGGGCATATCGTTTGTATTTTCCCTGAAGGTAAACTCACATCTGACGGCGAAGTTGGCCCATTCATGCGTGGTATGGATATTATTATTCGCCGCTCGCCTGTTCCTGTGATCCCTATGTCACTTAAAGGTCTATGGGGTAGCTATTTCAGCCGTCATAAAGGCAAAGCCTGTAAAGGTTTACCGAGCCGATTTTGGACTAAGTTAGAAATTGAAGCCGGAGATCCAGTGCCTGCACATTTGGCATCTACAGAACTCATGCGGGAATCCGTAAAAGCGCTCCGTGGCGACATGCGTTAAATTTTTCTGAACGCATGTTCAAGTGATTTAGACTTACGGGCAACGTCGTTGCCTGTACACTATTAAGTATCTTTCAAATAACTAAAATAATAATGAATATCAAACAAACCGCGCCTTTTACTCTAGCTGCACTATTTTGCCTAACCCCTTGGGTAACGTCTCCTACGGCGCTGGTGATCGGTTTTCTATTAGCAAGTTTAGGGCTCGTTCCTAAAGAGCTCGCCATTGGTAAGCTCACTAAAAAGCTTTTGGCGTACTCTATTGTAGGCTTGGGCTTTGGTATTCAGTTTCAACAAGCATTATCGGTTACCAGTGATGGTATCGGCTTAATTATTACCACCATCATTGGAACCTTATGTTTCGGTTGGCTTCTCGCCAAACGAATGGGGCTAGACCGGACGACTGGCTATTTAATCTCTTCAGGAACCGCAATTTGCGGCGGTAGTGCGATTGCCGCCGTTGCTCCCGCGATAAAAGCCAATGATGAGCAAATCGGCCTGGCACTGGCCACCGTTTTTGTTCTTAATTCCATCGCACTGTTTGTGTTCCCAGTAATCGGTCACGCTTTAGAGCTCGACCAGCACACTTTTGGGACTTGGGCTGCGATTGCTATCCACGATACGTCTTCTGTAGTTGGCGCAGCTTCAGCCTACGGAGAAGAAGCACTGACAACGGCGACAACACTTAAGCTCGCTCGCGCTTTGTGGATTATTCCTATCGCTTTACTAAGTGCAGTGATTTTCAAAAGTGAAAGTAAAAAAACCTCTATTCCCTACTTCATCTTATTCTATTGCCTTGCGATATTTGTGAGTGATGCTCTGCCACAATTTGAAACGTTATACAGCGGAATTTTTAGCGTGTCTAAGCGAGCTTTAGTGGTGTGCTTATTCTTGATTGGGTGTGGGATTTCGATGGAGAAGTTGAAGCAGGCAGGGCCAAAACCCTTAATATTTGGTACTACTATGTGGCTGTTGATTTCTTCAGGCTCGCTAGCATGGTTGACGTTAAGTTAAGACCCAATTACGACTTGGTAGCGGCTTCAGCGATAGGCTTCGCCGCTTGTTTGTGATGAACAACAAGCGCTGCAACTAACAAGAATGCAGTAAGCTCAGCAAGCGAACGAGCCAGACCTTCACTCTGAATCGCCACTACGATTTGTATCACTACTGCTAGCACTAGCATCACTTTCATTGACAAGCCTGTTATTCTCTATTTCCTTATAATCAGGCTTTATTATGATTGATGGTTATAATAATTATAAATTCTGTTTTGAACTATTTAATTGCTAAATTAACTAACTACTACTCTAACTGCCCTTCAATCCAGTTAATGAAGGTTCGTATTTTCGGACGATTTTCCGTTCCCAGCGGGCATAACAAATCATAACCTGAGGTAGTTTCCATACTCGGGTACGGCGTGACGAGCTCTCCTGATTCAATCTGATCTTTCACGAAGTGATAGCGACCCATTGCGACGCCTAAGTCATGGCTCGCCCCCAAAAAGCCCATCTCTCGGTGGCTAACACAGTAGAAGTGTTTGAATATATTAACATCCAAGTTCATATGCGCCATCCAACGCTGCCACGCATCTGAGCCTAACGCATGAATAAAGTTGACTCGCTTTAATGACTCCAGTCCGTCTTCATAAATCCGTAATTGCTTGGCGTATTTTGGTGTACAGATTGGAATGTATTGCTCCCCAAACAAACGCTGACGATAAACATTGGTCTGCTGTTCGGTACCAAAGTAAACCGCGATGTCGATGTTATTATGATGAAACTCTTGCTGTTCCATATAACCAAATAGATTGACGTTAAAATTTGGATACTTCGCTTTAAAATCCGCCAATCTAGGTAACAGCCAACCGTTAGTAAAACCGGTCGAGGCAGCAATATTGATCTCCCCGGTCATTTCTGATGCGTTAATATCATCGATTTCCGAGAAGATGTTATGCAGCGACTTCGATAGCGTCGAGTGAAACCGGTATCCCTCACTGGTTAGCTCAAGCTTTCTGGTGCCTCTCACAAAAAGGCTAAACCCTAGCTCATTTTCCAAAACTTTAATCCGATGACTCACCGCCCCTTGCGTTAAATGCAGTTCCTGCGCCGCAAGCGTAAAGCTCATAGTTTTCGCTGCGACATTAAATGTATGCAGATTACGAAGTAACAATTGCTGATTAGCCATAACTCGGTATCCATTAAAAATTTTAATTCATAGTACTACCCATTTCGTTTGTTTGCACCGATAAATAAGTTTCTAATATGTACAGATTCTTAAATTGCTAGTGCGTTCTATCAATGACTAAGTATGAATGACACTAGCACATTAAAATAATTAATCGAATATTAGGGGTATACATGAATATACTTGGTTACATGCAGAAGGTGGGTAAAGCACTAATGGTGCCTGTTGCCACATTGCCTGCGGCAGCAATTCTAATGGGTGTCGGCTATTGGCTAGATCCAGTTGGTTGGGGTTCTGAAAGTATCCTTGCCGCTTTCTTAATTAAATCCGGTGCAGCAATCATCGATAATATGGCCGTTTTATTTGCGGTTGGTGTCGCATTTGGATTAAGCCGAGACAAAAATGGTTCAGCCGCATTGTCTGGCTTTGTCATGTTCCTTGTTGTAACGACACTACTGGCTCCGGGATCTGTTGCTCAACTTATCGGTGTTGAACAAAGTGAAGTACCTGCTGCATTTGGTAAGATCAGCAACCAATTCATCGGTATTATCATCGGTATTATTTCTGCTGAAATCTACAACCGCTACTCAACTGTAGAACTGCCTCAAGCACTCGCGTTCTTCAGCGGTAAGCGTCTAGTCCCTATCCTAACGTCAATTGCAGGTATGGCGTTGTCATTCGCTCTACTGTACGTATGGCCTGCTGTGTACGACGCACTTATTCAACTTGGTATTAAGCTAGAGAGCATGGGCGCAGTTGGTGCTGGCCTATTCGGTTTCTTTAACCGCTTATTCTTATCTGTGGGTATGCACCACGCGCTTTACCCTGTTTTCTGGTTTGACGTAGTGGGAATCAACGACATTCCGAACTTCTTAGGCGGCGCTCAATCTATCGCTAACGGTACTGGTATTCCTGGTAAAACAGGCATGTACCAAGCTGGATTCTTCCCAATCATGATGTTTGGTCTACCTGCTGCAGCACTTGCTATGTATCACTGCTCAGATGCAAAAAATAAGAACCAAGTCTTCGCAATCATGCTTGCGGCGGCAATGGCTTCTTTCTTCACGGGCATCACTGAGCCGCTAGAATTTAGCTTTATGTTCCTAGCGCCACTACTGTTCTTACTGCACGCGATTCTAACGGGCTTGTCTCTATACATTGCGGCAAGCATGGAATGGATGGCAGGCTTCGGCTTCTCGGCAGGCTTCGTTGACCTAGTACTATCTAGTCAGAATCCACTTGCTGTTAACTGGTACATGCTACTTGTTCAAGGTGTTGTGTTCTTCGCTCTATACTACGCGGTATTCCGCTTCGCGATTATCAAGTTCAACTTACGTACACCAGGACGTGGAGAAGAGATGGAAAGCGAGAAAGAGTCTGAGACGCCTGAAGCATTGACTAATTTAGCCAACAACTACATCGAAGCAGTTGGCGGTGCGGATAACATCCTAGAAGTCGATAACTGTATCACTCGCCTACGTTTGAGTGTGAAGGACTCTAGTGCCGCTGACAGTGAACAACTTAAGAAGCTCGGTGCCGCTGGTGTTGTACCAGTTGGTAAAGGCGGACTTCAAGTTATCATTGGATTAGGTAAAGTCGACAAAGTCGCTGAGCAAATGAAAAAAGCGCTCGCCTAAACAATAGCTAAGAATTTGTGATGGCTTCACCTCCATCACAACCCCCTGAAGCGCAATTACGCCTAGTCACCGTTTATTGCGCTTCACTTTTTTAACTTCTTTCCTGTTTCAGCCACGCTGCTAACCCTACTCTTGAAATCTTTATCCCTTGTAACTCAAGATCCGGCAGTTGATGATATTCGATAGGGTATTTATAGCGTTCAAGAACACCGTCCAATCGGCTATCAAACCAGACCTTGCTTGCAAGCTCATCGCATTCCACTATTGCAACAGGCCTAAAACCAAACTCTACATCCTCAACAGGAATGACAAACGCTTGTTTCACTTCCGAAATATTATTAAGTGCTCGCTCTATTTCTTCACAATGAATATTCTCACCGCCAGAAATAAACTGGTTGTCTGCGCGGCCAATGATTCGAAGCTGCTCTCCACTCCACGCACCGATATCTTTGCTATCAAACCACCCTTTAGCATCAGCGAGAGGCTTAAGTTCACCTTGATGGTAGTAGCCAGCCGCTAAAGTCTCTCCGCCAATAAAAATACGTTCATTTTCGATTTTTAATTGTCGATGTTTCAGCAAATGGCCGGCAGTCTCCTTATCGAAATCTAAGCCCGCATGCATAGCTGTGACTGTTGAGGCGGCTTCCGTCATCCCATAACCTAGCCAAGTTTCAACCCCCAAAGCTTGGGCTTGCTGAGTAAGCTCTGCTGGTATATGACTTCCCCCAAGAAGCACATGAGTCAGATCCAGCGCTCGATGATTTTCTAATAATCGATGTAGCTGAGTAGCCACTAGCGAAGCATGACTGCACCCTTGAATATCAATGTCTAGATTACCTGAGCCAATTTTTAAGCAACCACCAGCAAACAGCCAGCGATGCAAAATTGCTAAGCCGGATACATGGTACATAGGCAGACTTAATAGCCAAGTATCACCCTGATTGAAATGAAAAACTTCCAGCAAGCCATCTGCTGAAGATAGATGCTGTCGAAGAGTATGTGCCACGGCCTTAGGTGTCCCCGTAGACCCAGAAGTAAACACAATCGTTGCTAATGCATTAATGTAAAAAGCACGCGTTAAGGTGGAGTTTGCTATCGGCGCAAGCTCTGTGATTGAGACTTCTTCAAGGGTGGGAATAGACAAGATGGAAACATTTGGACGCGAGAAAACAACAGTGTCCGCGACATTACTATCCGGAAGCCACAGATACGCCTGCTCTTCTGACCGATAGAGCGTTTCCAATTTTTCTTCTAGCTTTGACACTGGTTGGGGCATCGTAAATGAACAAACCACTCCCAATGTTATCGCAGCGAGATACACAGGTACGGTTTCGGGCTGATTTTTACCAACAATGGTCAGCACATCTCCAGAGCTAAGCCCCCTTTCGCGCAGATAAGTCGCGTAGAGCTCGACTAAATCTGAAACTTGCTGCCAATTATAAGTGTGAGTCGGAGTAATAAATGCTGCTTGATGCGAGGACTGCTGCGCCCACTCAAGCCAAAGAGGTTGATTGTCAGAAAGTAAGCGCATTATCGATATGACCGAATTGATTTAAGTATTACGTAGGTTATCTAATAGGTTGGCGAATTTAAGCTGACCAAATGAGCTCTTGCTCTTCTAAGCTAGCAACAGGCAAAGAACTACCTGGCCAAGGCACATGCAGCTGTTGTTTGAACAAGCCGATCGTATCAAGCCCCGGTACTTCATTAGGTAACTTCCAATGAGCTAATCTAGCCAGTTGGTTTAAGCCAATACTACTTTCAATGCTCGAACTAATTACTGCTTGGATCCCTAGCTGCTCGGCTTTCTCAATCAAGGCGATACAGCGCTCTACCGATCCAATCAAAGTAGGCTTAATCACAATAGCTTTAGCGCCGGTTAAATCATCCAAAGAAAAGTCTGGGTGTTTGACTGCGTGCTGCAACGTTTCATCCCATGCGATAGCAACTCCAGTATCAATCGCAAACGAAAGACTGTCCCCTGGCTGTTGGCAAGGCTCTTCAAGAAAACTAATGCGCTGACGCAAAGACGGAGCCACATATTTAATAAACTGTTTCGCTTTTTCAGGCGTCCAAGCTCGGTTAGCGTCTAACCGCAATTGCAAGTCGGGTATCGATTCCAAAAATAGATTCACTAACATACCGTCACGGATCGCTTCATACAGCCCCACTTTCACCTTTGCGACTTTTTCACCAGCCATCTCATTCAACACAGGGAGCAAGTCATCTGGGTCGCCAGTACATAGTGGTGCGGCTTGATAATTGCCTTGCGCTGGTAACTGGTTACTCAGCTCCAGCTGCGCCATAGACAGGCCAAATGCTACCGATGGAAACAGCTCATCATTCTCCGTTAAAGGCTTGTGGTTCACCCAAAGTTCTAACTCAGCTTGGAGTTGCACACCGGCTTCTTCCACACTTTCTATACTGAATCCGGGTAGTGGAGCAACCTCACCAAAGCTCGACCTATTACCCTCTATTAACTCTATAACGTAACCCACTCGCTCATTTAACTTGGTCTCACGAAGAATGACTCCGCTGTCCATCGGTAGTCGGTAACGGTACAGTTTGGCTTGGCGCATAGTTATAACCTTGTGGCTGACAAATGAGAAGGAGTTGCTCAGAGCAACTCCAAAAGGTAAGCATAGAAAAGTATTAAGGGTTACGCGGAAATTTATCGAAATCTGGGCGACGCTTCTCATTGAATGCGTTACGTCCTTCTTGCCCTTCTTCTGTCATGTAGAACATCATCGTCGCGTTACCAGCCAATTCTTGTAAACCGGCTTGACCATCACAGTCCGCATTCAGTGCCGCTTTCAAACAACGTAATGCCATAGGGCTGTGTTGAAGTACTTCACGACACCAACGTACCGTTTCTTTTTCTAGGTCATCGACAGGCACCACAGTATTCACTAAGCCCATGTCGAGTGCTTCTTGTGCATCATAAAAACGGCAGAGGAACCAAATTTCGCGGGCTTTCTTCTGGCCTACAATTCGAGCCATGTAAGATGCGCCCCATCCACCATCAAAAGACCCTACTTTAGGGCCTGTTTGGCCAAACTGGGCGTTTTCGGCAGCGATGGTTAAGTCAGCCATCATATGGAGTACGTGACCACCACCAACAGCCCAGCCTGATACCGCAGCGATAACTGGCTTAGGACATGTGCGGATCTGACGTTGGAAATCCAGCACGTTAAGATGATGCGTACCTGAATCATCCTGATAGCCACCGTAATCACCACGAATACTTTGGTCACCGCCAGAACAAAATGCCTTCTCACCTAGGCCTGTCAAAATAATCACACCAACCTTCTCATCGTAACGAGCGTCAGCCAATGCACTGATCATTTCTTTTACGGTTTGAGGACGGAAAGCATTATGAACTTGTGGACGAGCGATGGTGATCTTTGCGATACCATCTTCAGACTTATGGTATTGAATGTCTTCGTAACTGCTAGTGCAATCTGTCCAATGGACGGCTGCGTATAGTTCTTCTTCGGTGATGCCAACTGTTTTTGCCATGGTGATTCCCATTGTTCTTTAGGTTAACCATGGCGCACACCATGGCTAAACGTTACTTTGTTGCTTTATCACATCGCTAAATTGCTCAGGTTGTTCGAAATGAACGTTATGGCCTGCGAAATCAATTTGGCTAAATTCAAAACCGCTCTGCGTTGCTAGATCTATGAATTTTCGATCTTTTTTTCCACAGACGTAGTGAATCAGATGTTGATAAGCGTTCAATGTAGCACGCAAATCTGGTTGTTTTGCTAACGATGTAGATAACAACATATTTGCTACGGATACACCAAGGTTACCATTACGCTTTAATACCAAAGTTTGTCTTTGCTCATGGTTTAGTGAAGAAAAAACACTTTGTTGATACCAATCGGATAAAACTTCTTCAATTGGTTGCTGTGCAAAGCGAATCGCCCACTTTGTATCATTCACCAAACGTGATGCTTTTTCCTCATCTGTTTCTAAGCCGAAATTACCACCTTCCACTATGAGTTTTACGATATTAAATGGAGCGAGGATCCCCTCCGCTAATGCGTACATCGCAAGCCGTCCCCCAAGCGAATACCCGATAAGTACTACAGGGTGATCCGATGCCAAATTCATTTTATCCATTTGTTCAGAAATGGTACGCCCGATCATTTGGCAACTTTCATCAAAACCTTCGGTATCTACAAAGCGACTTTCACCATGACCCGGCAGATCGATCATCAACTTAGGAAATGTAGGTAATAGTTCAGCGCATTCCTTCCAGTCTTCCCCACTGCCGAGCAAACCATGAAGAAACACTAGTAGAGGTAAATCGGTAGGCGCGTTAGGTGTTGCTGGCTGTTGGACTGCTGAAAGCATACTGACTCCTTAATTGAGCGTTTCGCGTAGCAAGTTCATGAACTGAGTGAGCTGCGTTGAAGCTTGTTCGGGGGGCGTTTTAACTTCAACCAGCAAAGCTCCGCTACCATGGTTAAAGTGGTGTTCTATCTGAGATTGATAACTAGGCAAAGTTTCTGGTTGGCAATATTTCAATCCAAATTGAGCTGCAGCATGTCTAAACTCAAAACCATGAGGTAATTGATATAAGCTCTGTTTTTGTTGTTCTGGGACTGGTAATAGGTCGAAAATTGCCCCACCATCGTTATTGGTAACGACGATGACAACTGGAGTAATTTGGCGACTGAATAAAGCCAAAGAATTTAGGTCATACAGCAGCGAAGTATCACCAATCAACATCAATGTTGGCGTTTGAGTATGACTGACTACACCTGCCGCTGTGGCTACTAACCCATCGATGCCAGAAGCTCCCCTGTTACTAAAAACCTGACTGCCATCCAACGCTGAAAACATATCCGCTAAACGAACAATCAAGCTATTGCCAATAAATACATGCTTTTGATTAACTCTAGCAGACAAATCCATAGCCACCGCTAACTCAGTTAAAGATTCGTTGGCGGTCAATTGTGCTTGTGCCAATTCTGTAACGCTGTTCGCATATTCAATCAACGGATCTGCCCAACCATAATTTTGAGCTAAAAGCGTTGGCGTAGGGTGCTGAAAAATAAACTGTTCAATTGACGTCACTAAATGCGTTTGGCTTAAGTGAGACTGGTTGATTCGATGATGGTCGGAAGAAACTACTACATATTGGCTGGGGGAAGTATGCTTACACTGCCTTGAAATCCAGTGATTAAGTCGTTTGGATACAAGGCGTTCGCCAAACTGAATAATAAAATCACAGTCTGTTAATTGCAGCTGTGCGCCATCTAACTGCATCCACAGATCATAATGAGCCCAAGCGCTTGAAGCTCCAGATTGCGGATCACAGAATACTGGCCAGCCAAGTTGCTTAGACCACTCCAATATCTTCTGCGAGTCCGCTAGCTCAAGCGAACCAATAACGACAGCTCCTTTCCTAGCCAAATACTCAGCGGGTAGCTGCGTAGAGAGTTTCTCAGGTTCCCCATTCAACTGCAGCGAATAAATACTGTTACTGTCTCGCCATTTGCTAATCGCACTCGTGTAGTCGGAAAATGTTGCTTTATCGCCATCCGAGTACAAAGGTTCTGGAAACGGACAATTCACGTGTATCACACCACCCGCTCGACTTTGTTTTTGAATAACGTGGTCGATGGAGCTTAATAGCCAATTCAGCGGAACGGATTGGCTAGGGCTTGGAAGGTTTAATGACTCTGTGACATGGGATGAAAAGATCCCCTGTTGTTGAATAGCTTGGTTTGCACCGCAACCAATGAGCTCAATGGGCCGATCAGAGGTCAACACAATCAGCTTTTCGCGAGTTAAACCCGCTTCGACAATCGCAGGTAATAAATTTGCCACTGCGGTACCGGAAGTAACGATAACGGCTACCGGATTTTGGCTCGCTTTGGCAAGCCCAAGCGCGTAAAAACCAAGCCCACGCTCATCAAAATGACTATGCAAGTTTAGTTTAGGGTTCGCGTCGGCTTCTAACGTTAATGGCGTAGAACGGGAGCCTGGCGCGATACACACATCCTCGACACCTAACCTTACTAGTTCTTCTAATAGCGTCTCGCTCCAGATTCGATTTAGAACCGCTTGTTCTACACTCATGATGCTACCCCTAACGGAGGGTGATCAGATATTAGGCTCAATAAAGTCGACATTTTCTTATTCAGCTCTTGCCATTCCAATTCCGCCTCCGATCCTGGAACGATCCCAGCCCCTGCAAATAGCTGTACTTGATCATTGACAATCAAGGCACTACGAATCGCTACACAGAACTCTGCTCGCTGATGGCTAATAAAGCCAACCGACCCGGCATACCAACCTCTTGCAAAGGGTTCATGCTTAGCAATAAAGCCCATGGACTCTTTACGTGGTAAACCAGCAACCGCCGCCGTTGGTTGCAATGCGGCCAACAACTGCACGCCGTTAATTCCCGGTTTAAGCTCAGCATGAATGCTGCGTTTCAAATGCTGAACCTTTCTTAAGCGGACTAAACGCGCCTCTTCTTCAACTTCAACATGGTTTGAATGCGGAGTTAAACGTTCAATGATATCGTCAACCACATACTGGTTCTCGTTGAGGTTTTTTGCATCTTGAGACAGCCAATTTGCCAGCTCCATATCTTGGGTGGCATTTACACCTCGACCAATCGTGCCAGCAAGCGCTTCAGTGTGAAGCTCAACGCCATGGCGACTGTATAGGCGCTCGGGGGTGGAGCCGATAAAGCTATGCTTAGAATCCAGCACCAACATAAAATGGAAACTATTGTGATTCGATAGATAACTTGCACGTAGTAACTGAGCTGCATGAATTGGGGTATCAAGAGTGAGGGTTGTTTTACGGGCCAATACAACCTTTTTAAAATCCTCAGCTTCTATCCCACTTAAGACTTTTCCGACTAACGAACCCCACTCATCACGCTTTGGTACATGTTCAATATGCTTGATGTGAGCAGACAAAGGCGCAAGTGTGGAAGAATCAATCTTTAAACGTCGAAGTGCAGCAATTTCGTTGTGCTTATTTTGACTCAAATTAACTGCTATCGACCATTGCTGGTCAAAACGAATCAACTCAATTTGTGGCAGGAAGAAAAACGAAGACATACAACGCTTATTCTTATCAGTATTACCATCGAATGAGCGCCCTCCCCAGATCCTTTGGTCGTCACCTAAAATCGCGTAGGCTGGTGCCGGATCAGTAAAAGTATGGATCTTACCAATGGCGACGACCTCTTCACGAGTATCACGCGATTGCCAATAAAACTTAGGAAACATAGGTTGTGCATGCAACCATTCAATCAACGCGAATGATGGAGCTTTCTCCAAATTTTCGACACAACGAACTTCGCCAGATTGGGCTGCTTTTACCCGTTCAATTAACGCAGAAATAGCTTGCTGAAAATGTGACAAATCGACCTCGTCCACATCAAATTTATTATTATATTAATTGGATACTCTATGGACTGACCTTATTCAGATCAAGAATGTATAAAATGTTTTGCACATTCATGTGATTTAAAGCGAACAAAGCTTATCCGTTAATTAGACAAATCACAGATTTTTATTCTATCAAACTGCAATTTAGGGTACTTTAATAAAGTATTTAAATTATTTTCAGGAAATCGGCAATGCAAAATATCGGGATGTCGTCAAAACTCAACAGCGTATGCTATGAAATCAGGGGACCTGTACTCAAACATGCTAAGCGTATGGAAGAAGAAGGGCATAAAATACTAAAGCTTAATATTGGTAACCCCGCCCCATTTGGTTTTGACGCCCCTGATGAAATCCTTGTTGATGTAATCCGTAACCTGCCGACATCTCAAGGTTACTGCGACTCAAAAGGCATCTACTCAGCCCGTAAAGCGGTTGTTCAGCACTACCAGAAAAAAGGCCTACGTAATCTTGACGTAGAAGACGTTTACATTGGTAACGGTGCTTCTGAGCTTATCGTTATGTCTATGCAAGCGCTACTGGATAATGGTGATGAAATCTTAGTTCCCGCTCCAGACTACCCGCTATGGACAGCGTCTGTTGCGCTTTCAGGTGGTACTCCAGTTCACTACATGTGTGATGAAGATGCAGACTGGTACCCAGATCTGGATGACATGCGTGCAAAGATCTCACCGAAGACTCGCGGCATTGTTCTTATCAACCCGAATAACCCTACAGGTGCGGTTTACAGCCGCGACTTCCTATTGCAAGTCGTTGAGATTGCGCGTGAGCACGGTTTGATCATCTTCGCTGATGAGATTTACGACAAAGTCCTATACGACGGTGCAGTACACACCTCTGTCGCAACGCTGGCTGAAGACGTACTGATGGTAACATTCAACGGTCTGTCTAAGGCTTACCGTGTTTGTGGTTTCCGCGGTGGTTGGATGTTCTTAACGGGCCCTAAACACTTAGCCAAAGGCTATGTCGAAGGGTTAGAGATGCTGGCCTCTATGCGTTTGTGTGCCAACGTACCAATGCAGCATGCTATCCAAACAGCATTAGGTGGCTATCAGAGTATCAATGAACTGATTCTTCCTGGCGGACGACTGCTTGAGCAACGTGATCGAGCATGGGAACTGATTAACAAAATCCCAGGTGTTTCTTGTGTGAAGCCAAAGGGCGCGATGTACCTATTCCCGAAGATCGATACCGAGATGTACAACATCAAAGACGATCAGAAGTTCGTACTCGATTTCCTAAAACAAGAAAAAGTACTACTGGTACAAGGTACTGGTTTCAACTGGCCTAAGCCTGACCACTTCCGTATTGTGACTTTGCCACATATTGAAGATCTTGAAGTAGCGATTGGTCGACTAGAACGCTTCTTGCAGACCTACAACCAAGACGACCTCGTCGACGGTTAATGTACACAAAGAAATATGGCTACAATTTGCTGTTTTAAAAGGCTTTAACTTGTATTCATTCACTTCTATGCTTAAAAGGCTCCGGTTTAGGAGCCTTTTTTGTATCCGCTGTCTCGCGCAGTTTGTGACAAGCACAAGGCACGAGTCGAGCACTGTTTAAAAAGGACACTTATGAAACAGAGCCATTTCTTCGCCCACCTCGCACGCATGAAACTCATCCAGCGCTGGCCTCTGATGCGCTCGGTCTCAAGCGAGAATATTTCAGAACACAGCTTACAGGTCGCTTTTGTCGCCCACGCATTAGCACTTATCAAAAACAAAAAGTTTGAAGGGCAACTCAACCCAGAACACATTGCCCTACTCGGGATGTACCACGACACCAGTGAAGTCCTCACAGGCGATCTGCCTACGCCCGTCAAATACTACAATGCTGAAATCGCAACTGAATATAAAAAAATTGAAGCCGCTGCCGAAAAGCGATTGTTATCCATGTTACCTGAAGAATTCCAAGAGGATTTTGAACCTTTCTTAATTTCCGGCCGCTGTAATCAAGATGAACAGAATATTGTGAAACAGGCTGACTCTATCTGCGCCTATTTAAAATGCTTAGAAGAATTGAGCGCGGGTAACCATGAGTACGAGCAAGCCAAACGCAGACTAGAAGAAACACTCCAGCAGCGTAAAACACCGGAAATGGAATACTTTCTTACGACATTTGCTCCGAGCTTTGAATTATCACTAGACGAGATCAGCTAAAGCAGTAAACTTTGAACGATAAATAAAATCAAAAAGATAGGTGTGCACTTGGAATTTTCATTAAGCCCAGAATGGGAACATCGCAATGATGACGAACACAAAATAAGACGTGATGATCACCGTAGCCCATATCAACGCGATCGAGCGCGCGTGCTTCATTCTGCCGCTTTCCGTCGACTGCAAGCAAAAACCCAAGTACATGGCACTAGTATTAACGATTTCCACCGCACTCGCCTTACTCACTCATTAGAAGCAGCCCAACTAGGCACAGGCATCGTTGCTCAAATTAAGAAAAAACAGCCCGAGTATCGTGAGCTGCTTCCCTCAGATAGCCTAATTGATTCCCTCTGTCTTGCTCATGATATTGGCCACCCACCATATGGTCATGGTGGGGAAGTCGCACTCAACTACATGATGCGCGACCATGGCGGTTTCGAAGGTAATGCTCAGACTTTCCGCATTCTCACTCGCCTAGAACCTTATACTGAGCACCACGGTATGAACCTTGCGCGCAGAACGTTATTAGGCTTGATCAAGTACCCCGCTTTGCTTAGCCGCACCAGTGCGAAAATCCAAGCCGAACCGGTAAAACACCAACGCCAGTTACGAGCAAAAGATTGGATGCCGGCCAAAGGTATTTATGATCATGATTTAGAACTATTTGACTGGGTCGTCTCACCCCTTTCCCAACTAGATAGAGAACTATTTGGACAACTTCGTCATCAGCAACTTGCCGATACCGAACACAACAAAACACAATTTAAGTCAATCGATTGCTCAATTATGGAATTAGCGGACGATATTGCCTACGGCGTCCATGATCTAGAAGATGCGATCGTCTTAGGGATGGTCACACGCGCTCAATGGAAAACGGCAGAATCTGAATTACAGCAAGCCAACGACCCTTGGTTTAACAAAAATCTGAGTTCAATTAGCGAGATGTTGTTCTCGGGTGAGCATTACCATCGTAAAGATGCGATTGGCGGAATAGTCAATGCGCTGCTAACCAGCATTTCAATCAAAACGGTTTCTGCGCCATTTGAAAGCCCACTTCTGGCATTTAATGCTTACCTTGAGCCAACTATGGAAAAAGCGCTTAGCGCACTCAAACGCTTTGTCAGCCAGTATGTAATTCAAGTCCCGCAAGTACAAATTATTGAGTACAAAGGCCAGCAAATCATCATGGATATGTTCGAGGCCCTTAGTGCCGATCCGGAGCGGTTATTGCCTACACAAGTAAAGCAAGATTGGTTATTAGAAGAAGATGAAGCGAAGAAGATGCGAGTCATTGCAGACTACATTTCGTCAATGACCGATGACTTTGCCCAGCGACTTCACCAGCAGTTATTCTCGGCCCATACTGGGTTTTAAGAGACAAATTACGCCAAGTAGTTTTTCTCGAATACCCCAGGCGGCATTTGGTCGATTTGAAATTGAATCATTTTATCAAATGCCGTCATCAATGGGCTGTAGTCTTCCCCCTGCTCAAATGCGCTCAATAAGTGAAAGCCAGCTTCAACCGTCGATAAACTATTTTCTGAAGGTGCCTTTCGAATTCGGTAATTACCTTTAAGATCTTTTGGTAAATGTAGTGTAGGTAAGTGATGCAGATTGCTCGACACTTGCCAAATTTTAAACGCCTTTTTCCAAGTACCATCTAACAATATCACACGCACTTTCTTTTTGGCCTCACACGCAGCTTCAATTCCCTGTGAACTATCACTCGGATAAAGAACAAAATGCTCAACATGCTCCTCACTTAACAGACGATTAAGTTCCAAGTGTTCACTAAAGTCTTCACCTACAAAGGTGACACAATTAGCTAAGGACAAAGCAAGAATCTTTGCTGTTCCCATTGGGCGGTGCTCTTCTGAAGGATGCTGAAGAATGATAAGCTCAACTTCTGATTTCAGTGGCGTGATCCACTGACAAATACATGCTTTGTTCGCTTTCGCACATTGGGGACAATATCGAGACATGGAGTTTACGTGTACCTTGTTCTAGTTCTAACCACAGTCATCTGCGTTATTTTTCAAATCGACTCAGTGCAGCAAATAATGCAATGGGATATTCATGCGCTTGCTTCTGGTCAATGGTGGCGAATCCTAACAGGAAATTTCACCCATACCAACATTTGGCATCTTTTGATGAATCTAGCTGGTTTGTGGGTTATTAGCTACTTATTCACTCCATCAAAAAAGCAGCTGTTAGTTACACTCATCACTATTAGTGCTCTCGTAGGTATCGGACTATTGTGGTCTAGTATCCAAATTTACGTCGGGTTATCTGGAACCTTACATGGGCTATTTGGCTACTTCGCTCTAAATGAAGCGTTAAGAGGAAGAAAGTCTAGTTGGCTCCTGGTATTAGGATTAATACTTAAAGTGGGCTGGGAGCAGTTCTACGGTGCTTCAGAGAGTACTAGCGCTATGATTGCCGCTAGAGTCGCGATAGAGGCTCATTTAGTGGGCGGATTCGCAGGACTAACTGGTGCGCTATCAATGTATTTTTACGATAAGTCAGATGCTAAATAATCAGACGACTGTCTTACTTGTGCGCATGTGTCTTAAAAAGAAGTACCTTTTCAACATTGAGAAGGTACCAAAATCTAGGTCAAGTAACAGGTTTATTTAAAGTTCAATTCTCTTGCGATTCTTCTCCACCGTCGCTGCTCCAATCCCCTTAACGTTAGCTAATTCGTTTGCATCCGAAAAACTGCCGTTACTTTCTCTATATTGCACTATTTGCTGCGCTTTCTTTTCACCAACACCGAGCAACATAATAGCTAGCTCTTCTGCTGGTGCGGTATTAATGTTGACCGTAATTTCGATCCCTTCGTATTTTTCAGCTCGCGTAGGATTATCTGCCGCTTGCGCGGGTAACAACCAACCTATGCTCAATACGAATCCAAGTAACATTTGTGTCAATTTCATTATGCTCTCCTTATCGTTAAGAAAAACAGAGTAATAACTGATCTATCCAATCAACATAGAATTACGCACAAAATAAAACGGGCCACCTAAGTGACCCGTTTAATGTTACATATCAATTGCGGCAGTGTGTTTACTGACTCACAACGTAGTACTCGATATCCGCATTATTACGCAGAACAGTTAATACGTTAGATAAATCTTGTTGGTTACCAACACGTTCTAGCTGCGCACCAATTTGCTCACTATAAGCAGGTTCGATCTTAGCTTCAACTTTCGATAGCTCAACGACAACGATGTTGCCTTGCGCATCTTTTGATTGGCCATAAACCGCTTTACCTTCTTCAGGTTTAGCAAAAGCAAACACTGTAGCGGCTAAAGGAGAGCTACGATCAATAGTCTCTAATTCGCCAAACGCTAGGCTCTTATCAGCTAGAATCTGTTCGTTACCTTCTTCAAGTGAAGCAACTAAAGATTCACCAAGCTCAATCGCTTGTTGCTCAGCTTTAACTTGAGATAGAGACGCCACAACTTGCTCTTTCACTTCTGATAGTGGAAGTACCATTTCATCACGAGCATCTTCAACACGAACAACGATCACATGCTCTGGAGCAACTTCAATAACTTCAGAATTAAGACCATCTTCTTTCACTTCAGGGCTCAAGATTGCTTGAATCACTGCAGGTGTTTTCAGAATTGATGGTGCATCAACTTGTGAAATGAAATCTGTTGTTTGAATCTTAGCGTTGATTGCTTGCGCTGAATCATCAAGTGAATCAGGGAATTCGAAAGCAACCGTTTCTAGCTCATTTTGTAGCTCGTAGAATTGGTCTACAGCGTATTGGTCCACAAGCTCTTGCTTAATCTCTGCAGCGACTTCAGATAGCGGTTGAGCTTCTGACGCTTTTAATTCTTCAAGCTTAATAATGTGGTAACCAAACTCAGACTTAACTAGACCCGTTGTATCCCCTGCTTTTTCTAAAGCGAATGCCGCTTCTTCGAATGCAGGATCCATCACATCACGCTCAATCCAACCTAAATCACCACCAAGATCTGCGCTTCCAAAGTCGTCTGACTTTTCTTCAGCTAGAGTTGCGAAATCAGCACCAGCATTCAGCTCGTCAAGAATAGACTGAGCTTTCGCTTCGTCATCGCCTTGCACTAAAATATGGCTAACTTTACGCTGTTCTTCAGAAGAGTACTTATCTAAGTGTTCTTGGTAGTATTGCTCTACAGCTTCATCTGAAATTTGAGCATCAGCTCTTAATTGCTCAGCAGAAAGCTCAATGTAAGCTACTTTTACTTGCTCTGGGCGAGTGTAGCTTGCAGGATTTTGCTTGTAGTACTGCTCAATTTCTTCATCTGTCAGTTCAATGCCTTTCGCAAGCTCATTTACCGACAATGTAATAGAACGAATGTCACGAGTCTGAGCAATAAGTTTGCTCTGCGCATCGATCTCACCTTGTAGCACAAAGTCACTTGTTTGAAGTGCCGTTACTAGTTGGTTACGAACTAAATCACGACGCATATACTCAGCAAAGCTTTCAGCACTGAAGCCTGCACGACGGAGTGCTGCTTGGTAAATTTCTTGGTCAAACTTGCCGTCGTTTTGGAACTGCGGCATCTCAAGAATCATAGTGCGGATTTGAGCGTCACTGATACGAAGGCCTAAAGACTCTGCATGTTGCTCAAGAAGTAGATCGTTAATCAAACGGTCTAGAACTGAGCGACGGAAAGACTCAACGTAAGCTGGATCTGAAAGCATTTGTGAGAAGTAATCACCTAGCTGAGATTGCATACGATTACGTTCATTTTGGTAAGCTTGTTCGAACTCACCACGACCGATTTCAGTGTTGCCTACTTTCGCCGCAGCGTTGCTACCACCACCAGTGATGTAACTACCAACGCCCGCGAAAACAAATGAAAGGATAATCAATCCAAGGATAATTTTTACCGCGATGCTATTCACGCCTTCGCGTAACCGTTCCATCATAATTTAACTGCTCTCCGGGAATGAAGCATAAGGCTTCAAAATAAAAATCTATTCACGCGATAATATCAGAAAAAGAAATGCGCATCAGTAGGATGCGCATAAATTAAAAAAGTTCGATGTGCTTAACACATATTCCGCTTGAAAATGAAACTCAATGTTTCAAACGGTTTAGAAAGCGTCTTAGTTACAAGCGTCTTTCAGTGCTTTACCAGCTTTGAAACCTGGTACTTTAGCTTCTGCGATTTGGATTTCTTCACCAGTCTTAGGGTTACGACCTGTACGAGCTGCACGAGTGCGAACACTGAATGTACCGAAACCAACAAGAGCTACCTGGTCACCAGATTGTAGAGTAGTGCCTACAGCTTCGATGAATGCGTCAAGAGCGCGGCCAGCTGAAGCTTTAGAAATGTCTGCGTTTTCTGCGATTGATTCTACTAATTGTGTTTTATTCACTGTGTTTCCCCTTTGTGTCATCTGTAATTATTTTTTTAAGACGACTATTCGTTCCATTTTGGTTTAAAAACAGCTTCAAGCCTTGTAACAAAAGGGCTAGAAGCTTTAGTGGATTAACTTAGCGCCCAAAAAAAACGCTGACAAGCCTTTTTAGGTCTATCAGCGTTATTCTTTACTTATTTTTGCTACACATCACTATTTTTTAGCGACAAACTCAACACCAGAAGGGTCTTGTTCAAGTGCAACTTTCAATACTTCATCAATCCATTGAACTGGAATCACCTTCAAATCAGCGATTACATTATCTGGAATCTCTTCTAGATCACGTTCGTTATCTTTAGGAATCAGTACTGTTTTGATGCCGCCGCGGTGCGCTGCCAGTAGTTTCTCTTTCAAGCCACCAATTGGAAGTACTTCGCCACGAAGGGTAATTTCACCTGTCATTGCAACTTCAGCTTTCACAGGATTGCCTGTTAGGCTAGACACTAATGCTGTGCACATCGCGATGCCTGCACTTGGGCCATCTTTTGGTGTAGCACCTTCAGGCACGTGAACATGGATATCACGCTTCTCGTAGAAGTCGCTATTGATACCCAATTTTTCAGCACGAGAACGAACCACTGTCATTGCCGCCTGAATAGACTCTTGCATTACGTCGCCAAGAGAACCAGTTTGCGTCAGTTTACCTTTACCCGGCATTGACTCAGTTTCGATAGTAAGCAAGTCGCCACCCACTTGAGTCCATGCTAAGCCCGTCACTTGACCAATACGATTGCTCTCGTCAGCTTTACCAAAGTCATGACGTTGAACACCTAAGTACTCTTTTAGGTTGTCCATAGTCACTGTTACAGACTTTAGCTCTTTATCAAGCAAGATATTCTTAACTGCTTTACGGCAAATCTTCGAGATTTCACGTTCTAAGCTACGTACGCCCGCTTCACGAGTGTAGTAACGGATAATTCCGATAATCGCTGAATCTTCGATTTCAATCTCATGCGGCTTCAGACCGTTGCGCTGAACTTGTTTATCAACAAGGTGACGCTTAGCGATATTCAGCTTCTCATCTTCTGTGTAACCAGATAGACGGATTACTTCCATACGGTCTAATAGTGGCCCTGGAATATCCATTGAGTTAGACGTCGCTACGAACATAACATCGGAAAGGTCGTAATCGACTTCTAAGTAGTGATCGTTAAACGCATTGTTTTGCTCTGGGTCTAATACTTCAAGAAGCGCTGAAGATGGGTCGCCACGCATATCAGAAGACATCTTATCGATCTCATCCAATAGGAACAGTGGATTCTTAACGCCAACTTTAGACATCTTCTGGATTAATTTACCCGGAAGGGAACCGATGTAGGTACGGCGGTGACCACGAATCTCAGCTTCATCACGAACGCCACCTAGTGCCATGCGTGTGTACTTACGGCCTGTAGCAGCCGCGATAGAGCGACCTAGAGACGTTTTACCTACACCTGGAGGACCAACAAGACAAAGGATTGGACCTTTCAGCTTGTTGATACGGTTTTGAACTGCCAAGTACTCAAGGATACGTTCTTTAACACGCTCTAAACCGTAGTGATCTTCGTTTAAGATCTCTTCCGCTTTCGCTAGATTCTTCTTAACTTTTGAGCGCTTAGCCCAAGGAACGCCAACCATCCAATCGATGTAGCTACGTACTACTGTTGCCTCAGCAGACATAGGTGACATCATTTTCAGTTTTTGCAATTCTTGCTCGGTTTTTTCACGAGCTTCCTGAGGCATTTTCGATTCTTCGATCTTCTGCTTCAGAGTTTCAAATTCGTCTGGTGCATCGTCCATCTCACCGAGTTCTTTCTGAATCGCTTTCATTTGCTCATTCAGGTAGTACTCGCGCTGAGATTTTTCCATCTGCTTCTTAACGCGGCCACGGATGCGTTTTTCAACTTGTAGGATGTCAATCTCTGACTCCATTTGGCCCATTAGGAATTCAAGACGCTCAGTTACGTCAAGGATTTCTAGTACATGTTGCTTATCAACAAGTTTTAGAGGCATATGAGCAGCGATCGTATCCGCAAGGCGCGCCGCTTCATCGATACCATTCAAAGAAGTAAGTACTTCAGGTGGGATCTTTTTGTTTAGCTTAATAAAGCCTTCGAATTGATTGATCGCACTGCGAACAACCACTTCTTGTTCTTTTTCATCAAGTTCTGAGGTTACAACGTATTCGGCATCCGCAAGGAAAAATTCACTTTCTCTAAACTGGTGAATTTTTGCACGTTGCTGACCTTCTACAAGGACTTTTACCGTACCATCTGGAAGCTTTAATAACTGAAGAATGGTAGCAACGGTACCTACTTCAAATAGGTCGTCGATAGAAGGCTCATCAGTATCCGCTTCTTTTTGTGCGACTAGCAGTACTTGCTTGTTGGTTTCCATTGCCGTTTCTAGACAAGAAATCGATTTTTCACGACCAACAAACAATGGAATAACCATGTGTGGGTAAACCACTACATCACGTAGAGGCAGTACGGGGATCTCGATACGCTCGGAACGTTCCAAGTTCATATTTTTCTCTCTTCCGCTTTAACTTATAAAGCAGTATATGGGGCTTAAACGACTGGATTCAATGAAAGAATAAAAAAAAGGAGGTAATTACTTACCTCCTTTTTATTTTGAGAATGTTTTATTCAGCGCCAGCGGCTTGATTGTCTGAGTTGCTGTAAATTAATAGTGGTTCAGACTCACCATTAATTACCGACTCATCAATTACCACTTTACTTACGTCTGTTGACGATGGAAGCTCATACATGGTTTCAAGTAGCACGCCTTCAAGAATAGAACGTAGACCACGAGCACCTGTTTTACGTTCCATTGCTTTCTTAGCAATTGCACGTAATGCATCTTCACGGAACTCTAATTCGGTATCTTCTAAATCAAATAACGCACCGTACTGCTTAGTTAGGGCGTTCTTTGGTTCACAAAGAATTTGGATTAGCGCTTCTTCGTCAAGCTCAGTTAGCGTTGTTGTCACAGGTAGACGACCAATGAATTCTGGAATTAAACCATACTTCACTAAATCTTCAGGTTCTACTTGAGTGAATAGCTCACCAATCGTTTTAGTTTCGTCTTTAGAGCGCACTTCCGCACCAAAGCCAATACCCGAACCTTTTTCTACGCGCTGTTCAATCACTTTATCTAAGCCAGCAAATGCGCCACCACAGATAAATAGAATCTTAGACGTATCAACTTGAAGGAATTCTTGTTGTGGGTGCTTACGACCACCTTGTGGTGGTACAGACGCCACAGTACCTTCAACTAACTTAAGCAAAGCTTGCTGCACACCTTCACCAGATACGTCACGCGTAATTGATGGGTTTTCAGCTTTACGAGAAATCTTATCAATTTCATCGATGTAAACAATACCACGTTCAGCTTTCGCCACGTCGTAATCACATTTCTGTAGCAGTTTCTGAATGATGTTTTCTACATCTTCACCTACATAACCCGCTTCGGTTAGTGTAGTTGCATCTGCCATTGTGAATGGTACATCGAGGAAACGAGCCAATGTTTCTGCTAGTAGTGTTTTACCACTACCTGTAGGGCCGATAAGTAGAATATTACTCTTACCTAGCTCTACGCCATCGCTCGTAGTATCACCATTACGTAAACGCTTATAGTGGTTATATACCGCTACGGCTAGCACTTTTTTCGCGTAATCTTGGCCAATTACATAGTCATCAAGGTGTTCACGGATCTGGCGCGGTGTTGGTAGCGCTTCCGATTCTTTCTTAGGTAGAACATCCTTGATTTCTTCACGAATAATGTCGTTACAAAGATCGACACATTCATCACAAATGTAAACAGAAGGACCTGCGATTAATTTGCGAACTTCGTGCTGGCTTTTGCCGCAGAAAGAGCAGTAAAGCAGTTTACCACTACTACCCTCTTTGCTTTTATCTGTCATTCGCTAACCTCTTAGCCTTTACTCACTATGATTTGAGTGTATATCAATTTTAATCAGTTTGCGTTAAACAATTGCTCGCTGCAATTATTCACCGCGGTGATTAAGAACTGCATCAACTAAACCGTATTCGACTGCCTGCTCAGCAGACATAAAGTTATCACGATCCGTATCTTGCTCAACAACCTCTAGCGGTTGACCAGTGTGCTCAGCCAATAGTTTGTTTAACTTTTGTTTGATCGTTAGGATTTCTTGAGCGTGGATTTGGATATCAGAAGCCTGGCCTTGGAAACCGCCAAGTGGTTGGTGAATCATCACACGAGAGTTAGGTAAAACGTAACGTTTACCTTCAGCACCACCAGCTAGTAGGAAAGCACCCATTGAGCAAGCTTGGCCCATACATACTGTGCTCACATTTGGCTTAATGAACTGCATTGTGTCGTAAATAGACATACCCGCTGTTACGCTACCGCCTGGAGAGTTGATGTATAGGAAAATATCTTTGTCTGGATTTTCAGATTCTAGGAAAAGTAGTTGAGCCACGACAAGATTTGCCATGTGGTCTTCGACTTGACCTGTTAGGAAAATTACGCGTTCTTTTAATAGACGAGAATAAATATCGTAAGAACGTTCACCACGGGAAGTTTGTTCAACCACCATTGGAACTAGCGCGTCCATAATCGATGGCATTGTGTTTTTTTCTTGGTAGCTCATATTCTTATGTCCCTAAAATAAATGGCCCGGATGATAAAATCATACGGACCATTGTTAGCAGAATAGTTAACGCTAAGTCAACTTTTCTACGCAAGATATTGCTTATTAAGCAGGTTGTTGCTGATTCATTAGCTCGTTGAAGCTAACTTCTTTATCAGAAACCTGTGCTTTAGCAATGATTGCATCAATAGCTTGCTCTTCTAGAGCAACGTTGCGCATGTTGTTCATCATTTGCTCGTTTTGCTCGTAGTAAGCAATAACTTCTGTTGGATCTTCGTATGCAGTTGCCATCTCAGCGATGATAGCTTTAACTTTCTCGTCATCTGCAGTTAGCTCTTCAGACTTGATTACTTCACCAAGTAGTAGGCCAACAACTACGCGACGCTTAGCTTGCTCTTCGAACAGCTCACGTGGAAGTTGATCAGCAGCTTCAGTGTTGCCACCGAAACGTTGAGCAGCTTGCTGACGTAGTACACCGATCTCTTGATCGATAAGTGCAGCTGGTACGTCGATGTCGTTTTCGTTAACTAGACCGTCAAGAGCTTGCTCTTTGATGCGGTTCTTAACAGCTTGCTTAAGCTCACGTTCCATGTTCTTACGAACTTCAGCTTTAAGACCTTCAACGCCGTCAGTTGCGCCGAACTTAGCAACGAATTCTTCGTTTAGTTCAGGTAGCTCACGAGCTTCAACTTTGTTTACTTTGATTGCAAACTTAGCTGCTTTACCTTTTAGGTTCTCAGCGTGGTAATCTTCTGGGAAGTTTACGTCGATTTCGAATTCCATACCTGCTGTTTTACCAACGATACCGTCTTCAAAACCAGGAATCATGCGACCAGCACCCATTTCTAGTGGGAAGTTCTCAGCTTTACCGCCTTCGAACTCTTCACCGTCGATAGAACCAACGAAATCGATAGTTGCGCGAGAACCTTCTTCAGCTGCTGCGTCTACTTCAGTCCACGTAGCTTGTTGCTTACGTAGAGTTTCGATCATTTCAGCAACGTCTTCTTCTTTAACTTCAACTGCTGGTTTCTCAACAGTGATGTTTTCTAGACCTTTCAGTTCAACTTCTGGGTAAACTTCGAAAGATGCATTGAATACTAGATCTTTGCCTTCTTCAGTTTCTACTGGTGCGAAAGTTGGTGCGCCAGCTGGGTTGATTTTTTCTTTAACGATCGCTTCGATGAAGTGACGTTGCATAACCTCACCCATAACATCTTGACGTACTGCTTTGCCGTACATTTTAGCAACCATCTTCATTGGCACTTTGCCTTTACGGAAACCATCGAAACGACGGTTTTTCGCGATGTTGCGTAGTTCAGCTGTAACTGCATCTTCGATGTTAGCAGCAGGAACAGTAATATTAAGACGGCGCTCTAGGCCTTCTAGCGTTTCAACAGTAACTTGCATTATATAAACCTCAAAACTGGCTCAGTGAATCTGAGCATATGAGCCGTAACGTAGAGTTTGTTTAAAGAATAAACATTACCTGACGTTGTTAGCTGCATCCTTGTGTAGTGCTCTATCCGAACACTTAATTTAAAATTGAGCATTGATGTTTGAATGATCAGTTCAACCAAACACCAGACTAATCAGCGATATCTTCTTTCTTAGCCTTTTTAAGGCCATGCTTGTTGTATGCAACAAGAAAGGTATCTCCGATTAGCCTCAGGACAGAAATTTTAGACGCGACATTCTAGCGATCTGTTTAATCTCTGTCGAGCCGTTCACCTCTGCTTGATGATGAATGCTCTAAATTCTTTAGCTAAGTGATACAAAAACAATCAAATCATCGCTTAGCACATCAGAAATGGGGACAATAGCGGCTTTTTCAAGGGAATCGAGGGCTTTTTTTGCGAAATGGCCGAAAAAGAGATCTTGCTCTTGTTTTAGTCCTCATTGTCGATAATTTTTTCAACAATTGATATGACAAACACTTAACCTATTGATTAGCGTAACGCTTGATTTTCAACCTATACATAATCAATAAGATTGCGCTTTAGTATGCTCAAGATCCGACATGGAATTTAGGATGTCTTCAATCAAACGTTTGTCTTTCGTTTATCTCATCAGCTACCTTATTTTATTAGTCAGCGGTGGTAAATGGGTGTGGGAATACAGCTTCAACTCTCTGACTAGACAGCAATCCTCACAGCTAGACCGATTTTCAGGCCATATCGTCAATCAGTTGGATAAATTTGCCCATATCCCTGAACTGCTCTCGCAAGACAAAGAACTGATCAACGCATTAAAATTTGCCAATAACAGCGCCCAAATTGAGATCACAAACCGTTATTTGCAGCATGTGAATTCCGTTATTCAAGCGGCGGACACTTACCTCATTGATCAATACGGAACCACTATCGCAGCTAGTAACTGGAAAAAAGAACGCTCATTTGTGGGCCGAAACTTCGCTTTCCGCCCTTACTTTCAGGAAGCGATTATCGGGTCTGAAAGCCAATATTTCGCTCTCGGTTCTACCTCTGGTCAGCGCGGTTATTATTACTCTTATCCAATCTCCTTTGCCGCAGAAGTCATCGGCGTAGTCGTGGTCAAAATGGATTTGTCTTCGATAGAAAAGAACTGGCAAGGAAAACAAAGTTATTTTGTCGCAAGCGACCAAGATCATGTCGTGTTCATGTCTAGTAATCCCAACTGGTTGTTCAAAAGCTTGTTGCCTTTAAGCACTGAGCGTAAACAGGAAATTCTCGATAGCCGGCAATATCTTGATACTGATATTCAAAGTTTAAATTTCTCCGGCGCACTCGATACTTCTCCAACGGTTCTTACTCATCGTAACTCGATAGACAGCGATGGATTCGTCATGTCTTCTCAAAAGCTCGATACGTTACCGCTGACAATCAGAGTCCTTTCGCCAAAGCATCTCATATGGTGGGATTTAATCTCGTACGTTGTGATCTTAACGCTCGTCTTCGCCGTGATTTTTCTTTTTAGTCAGCTTTTACATCACCGTAGGCAAAAGCATAGACATATCGAACAATTACAATCTGAAGCCAAGCAAAAGCTCGAATTTTTGGTCATGGAGCGTACGTCTGAACTGCATTTAGAAATCGATCAACGAATTAAAACCGAAGAGACACTGCGCAAAACTCAGGACGACTTAATTCAAGCTGCCAAGTTAGCAGTATTAGGGCAAATGTCTGCGAGCATAAGTCATGAATTAAACAATCCACTGGCGGCAATTCGCAGCTTTTCTGAGAACGGAAAGTTATTCCTCAGCAAAGAAAAATACGACCGAGCACAGGAAAACTTTACGCGAATTTCAGCACTCACCGAGCGAATGGCAAAAATAAGCCTGCAACTAAAATCCTTTGCTAAGAAATCGTCGAGTACTGAATTAGTACAAGTGCCACTATTGCCTATTTTGCATTCTGTGAATGAACTTATCGCACCGCAAATCAAAACCAATCGGGTCAATTACCAAGTAACCAACCTTGAAGAAAAGGTAGAAGTGTCCGTTAACCCGATACAGTTAGAACAAGTGCTGATTAACCTTATCACCAACGCTATTCAAGCAATGGACGAACTCAATGATAAAACGATAGAGCTAACCGTTGAGCTATCTAATCAGCATGTATCGATACACATCGACGACAATGGAGATGGCATTTCGCCTAGCGACGCCCAAGATTTATTCGCGCCCTTTTACACGACAAAAAAAGATGGATTGGGTTTGGGGCTATCAATTTCATCTCAAATAATGAGCAGTATGAATGGAGAACTCTCAACACAACTGAGTCCTCTGGGAGGGGCGCGTTTTAGCGTTACTCTGCCTGTCATCAATAACAATAACTCTAAAGACGATACCAAACACGATTAAGGAATGTTTATGAGCCATGTTTTCTTCATAGACGATGAAACGGACTTGAGCTTGGCAATCGAGCAAAGTTTTGAACTCGCAGAAATAGATGCTCGTTTTTTCTCAAATGCTGAAGATGCCTTACTGGCACTAAAAGAAGATGACCTGCCACACGCCATCATCACTGATATTTGTTTACCTGGGCTCTCTGGGCAGAACTTGCTCTGCACAATTAAACATAAATTCCCTGACATTCCAGTCATCATGATCACTGGCCACGGCGATATTTCAATGGCGGTGAGCGCCATGCACGATGGAGCATACGACTTCATCGAAAAGCCCTTTGCGCCGGAAAGATTGATTGAAACGACTAAAAGAGCGGCTGAAAAGTATCAATTAACTCTGGAAAACCAGAAACTCAAGCGAACTTTAAAAGCCAGCCAAACTCTTGGCCCGCGGATTATTGGAGATACACCTTGTATCCAAGAGCTACGCGAAACAATCTCTCACATAGCGGACACATCAGCCGATATTTTACTGTTCGGCGAAACGGGGACAGGTAAAGAGCTGATCGCTCGCTCTTTGCATGAGCAAAGTGGCCGACGTGAACAGAACTTTGTCGCGGTCAATTGCGGCGCAGTCCCAGAAAACCTAATCGAAAGTGAACTCTACGGCCATGAAAAAGGCGCATTTACAGGAGCAGAAAGTAATCGTATTGGTAAATTTGAATACGCCCAAGGCGGGACGCTATTTTTAGATGAAATTGAATCAATGCCTATGCAAGCCCAGATCAAACTCCTGAGAGTATTGCAAGAAAGAGTCATTGAACGAGTGGGATCTAATCAGCTTCTCCCATTAGATATTCGAGTGATCGCTGCCACCAAGGTCGACTTAAAAAAAGCGGCGGCTGAGGGCATATTCAGGCAGGATTTATATTACCGACTCAACGTGGTGACTTTAGATCTTCCACCATTACGTAGCCGAAAAGAGGACATACCGGCTCTATTCCACCACTTTTTGCTGGTTGCCGCGGCGCGTTATGGCAAGGCAGCAACAGCGTTACCCACCCACGAACTGCACGCTTTACTAAGCCATGATTGGCCCGGGAACGTTCGTGAACTGCGAAATACTGCAGAGCGATTCGTCTTACTCGGAAAGCTCGCTCAACTTTCCGACGACTCACCGATATTGCAGGAAGGGTTATCATTGTCAGAACAGGTCGCGGAATTTGAGAAAAGCACTGTTGAGCAAGCGCTTGTGGAGTGTAATGGAAGTATCAAAAACACCATGGATAAACTTCAAGTCGCACGTAAAACGCTGTATGACAAAATGCAGCGCTACGGTTTAGACAAAGGCAACTATAAAGCTGACTAAACCGTGCTTTACTCTGTATCCATTCAAACTAAATACGCCACTTTCACCGCTAGAATAATCTAGTGGTGAAGCATGGCGTCCAATTGATCGACAATTTCAGCCCAATCAGCGTCTTCATCAATAGCTTGCTTGAGAAAAGCAGATTGAGCCGGGGACCAAAACTCAGCCTCGTGAATCGCTTGACCTGCAGCCATCCCATTATGTTGCTTAACAAAGTCTTCTATTTCTCCCTTCGAACTACCAAGCCCAAGTTGCTTGAATAGCTCCGGAATCGAATGTTGATGCATTTCCATGTTCTGCTCTCCAATCACCCACTCTTTCTACTGCTAACTATAGAACAAACTGACTTTCCCACAGCGAATCTGTTTCCAAACAAAACCTTTCTAGCCCTTCAAATACCTTCCACATTTCATTCACGCCGCACGGCTTAATGTTGTTTCATTGACCAAACAAGCCACTGAGGATACGCCAATGAAAAAGACACTGTTTACTATAGCGACATTAGCCACATTCGCCTGTGCCAGCGTTAATGCGGCTGAAGGGTTTGATAAATTTGCCAAGCAAGATGTGGCGCACTGCTTAGGTTGGAGTGCTGGGATAGACGCCCAATCTGATTTTGCCTCTTATATGGTAGAGCTAAGCAAAGATAGTAAAAGCACGATAATGGAAGATCCTAAAATCATGGAAGAATTTGGAGTGGCAATGGGCTATTCAGAAGCAATGGTAGAGTTTAAAGGTGAACTAGCAGCTCAACAACGATACGCAAAAGTATGCGATCCAATCAAAGCCAAATATGGAATTTAAACGTTACAACTTTCTGCCTTTTTGCCCCAACAAACATTGCGTTTGCTGGGGCTTTTTTATGTTCTATGCAGAATGCGATTTTCTACTACTTAGTAATAATCTCTGGCCCCATTAAGGTCGTCGGTAACCAAGTAGAAACCCATGGTACGTATGTCACAATCAATAAGAACAAGAACATTACACCTACCCATGGTAGCGCTGCTTTAACCACATTCATCATCGACATTTTCGCTACCCCAGCGGTCACAAAGAGATTGAGCCCGACTGGTGGTGTGATCATCCCTATCTCCATATTTACTACCATCATGATACCAAGGTGAATAGGGTCGATACCTAGCGCAATCGCAATTGGGAATACTAATGGAGCAACGATGATCAATAAGCCAGACGGCTCCATGAACTGACCGCCAATCAATAGCAGAACATTAACCACAATTAAGAAGGTAATTGGCCCAAGGCCAGCCGAAAGCATAGATTCAGTGATCATCTGAGGAATGCGTTCTTCTGTTAGAACGTGTTTTAGAATCAATGCATTAGCAATGATAAACAACAGCATGATGGTCAGCTTACCCGCATCATAAAGCGTATCTTTGGTATCTTTATGAACAAAGGTTTGCATCATTTTGACCAATACAGGCTTCTTGTTTTCTTTGTCCGCAAAAGGCCCCATATCTTTGTATATAAAGTTAGCGATAAAGAAGGCATACACCGCTGCAACAGCCGCCGCTTCGGTTGGAGTAAAGATACCACCGTAAATACCACCTAGAATGATGACAATCAGCAGCAGGCCCCAGCTTGCGTCTTTTGCTGCGGCAAACATTTCACCCCAACCAACAAACGGCTGAGCTGGAATTTTCTTAATGCGCGCAGCGATGTAGATAGCAATCATCAACATCACACCAGCTAACAACCCAGGAATAACACCGCCTAGGAACATACGCCCTACCGACACATCTGTCGCTGCTGCGTATACCACCATTACGATAGACGGCGGAATCAAGATACCCAGAGTACCCGCATTACAGATAACCCCTGCCGCAAATTCCTTTGAGTAACCGTTTTTGATCATACCTGCGATAACGATACTACCGATCGCCACTACGGTAGCCGGTGAAGAACCTGACAGCGCAGCAAACATCATACAAGCGACAACCGATGCCATCGCTAGCCCGCCACGGAACCAGCCCACCATTGCGATAGCAAAACGGATAATACGCTTTGCGACACCGCCGGTAGACATAAAGCTAGACGCCAAAATAAAGAACGGGATCGCCAGTAACGTGTAGTGACCAGCAAACGCATTAAAGAGCGTTTGAGCAACCGACGCTAAAGACGCATCTGAATGCATCAGCAAGAAAATGATGCTCGATAAACCTAAGGAAATTGCAATTGGTACACCGACCAACATAAAAGCAATCACCATTAAAAATAGAAATAACATTGCCATGATTTAGTCTTCCTTCCCTTTTGAACGACTTGCCGAGTTCGTATCTGGCTTATGAGAAATATGCTCATCAAGCGCCGCTGTGGTGTCTTCTTCTGAACCCGCTAATACGTCCGCTTTTAGTGCATCTAACTCTTCTTCGGCTTCATGACCTGCGATCATTCGATCTAACTTGCCTGTCACGATCTGATAAGCGATCTGAGTAAAACGGAAAGTAAGCAGAGCCATACCAATTGGCAGCGCCATATAAGGGATAAAGCGAGGTAATTTCTCGTAACGTTCGCCCTCATTTAGCCAGTCCGCCATGAACTGGAGCATTTCAGGCATTGGGATATCATCGGTTTCGTACCATGCTCGCTCTGTTGCAAACGGGTACCAGTAATTCCATGAACCAATCAAAAGTAAAATAGAAAATGCGAGGCAACTGGTCACAGCGATCAAAGCGTAGATTTTTCTGAGCTTCTCGGGCGCTAAATTGATGATGACATCCACACCGATATGAAAATGTTTTTTCACACCGTAAGACGCACCCACTAACACCATCCATGCAAACATGAATACCGTCAGCTCAAGTGCCCACAGAATATTGTCGTTGAACGCGTAACGAAAAATAACGTTCGCGAAAGTCAGTAGCGTCATTGCGCCTAGAAAAAATGCAATCAAGGACTCTTCAATCGCATCGGTAAACTTTCCGACTTTGGAAAATAGAGACTGTTCTTCCATTTGAGGGGTTTCCATAAATAGATCCGCTTATTGTTCTTGTTTTAGGAGTAACGGTTTAAAAATAATGATTGGAACAAGGAGTGGTGGTGAGGAGGCACCACTCCTTTAGCGGTGTTATTTATTTGAAGCTAGGGCTGCTTCAATCAGATCTGAACCGATGTCTTTTTCAAACTTCTTCCAAACCGGTTGAAGCGCAGTTACCCATGCTTGACGCTGTACTGGTGTAAGCGTACGAACTTCACCACCGGCTTCGATGATGTTGTTTTTATTCGCAAGGTTTACTTTCGAAGACTCAGCGTTACGTGTCGCAGATACTTCTTTCACGATTGTATCTAGCTGAGTACGTACGTCGTCAGGTAGCTTTTTCCAAAAGTCATTTGAAGTTACCACTAGGTAATCAAGAATGCCGTGGTTGGTTTCCGTCACACCGTCTTGAACTTCAAAGAATTTCTTACCGTAGATGTTTGACCAAGTGTTCTCTTGACCATCGATAACCTTAGTTTGCAGGCCGCCATATACTTCTTTGAATGACATTTTCTGCGGGTTTGCGCCAAGCTGCTCAAACTGAGCCACTAGTACATCTGAAGCCTGAACACGGAACTTAAGATCTTTCGCATCTTCAGGGTTAAGTAGTGGTTTGTTTGCCGACATTTGCTTCATACCGTTGTGCCAAAATGCTAGGCCTTTCAGTCCACGACGTTTCATCGCGTTTTTCAGCTTTTCGCCAGACTCTGAGTTTTGGAAACGGTCAACCGCTTCTACATCTTCAAATAGGAATGGAAGGTCAAAAATGCGGTATTTCTTAGTGAATTTTTCAAACTTAGACAGCGAAGGCGCCGCCATTTGAACATCACCATTTAAAAGGGCTTCCAGCACCTTATTGTCATCGTAAAGGGTTGAGTTAGGGAAAACTTGCATACAAGCTTTACCATTCATTTCAGTGTTTACTCGCTCTTCTAGCAAAGAAGCCGCGATGCCTTTCGGGTGCTTATCGGTATTGGTTACGTGGCTGAACTTAATCACGATTTCACCTGGATCACAGTTAGCAGCAGCGTTAAAACTGGTGAGTGCCAGAGCAGATACAGACAGCAGGGTAAGAGGCTTAAACATTATTATTCTCCTTAGTAAACAAACAGCCCATCAATGGGAACTGCGTAGTTTCTATAGAGCAACTAGCGAGCCAACTTTATAAAACAAATAAAAACATTAAATAACAACAGCTTAATGTGAAATTGATTTAGTGGCGTTAGAAAAGCGAATAATAATGGGTGGGAAATGACACATAGTTATTTAACGAATGAGTAACATCTCACTCATTTTATAAACGTATGTTCAAACTGGGGATAAACAGAAGGAGAATGATACATAGGAAGGAGGATTATGCATCATTCCCCTACTCAGTTGTTTCAGTATGTCAAAGCCTATGTATGAGTAAGCTGCCAGTTAATTGGGGAATGTATTTGGCAACTCCTAGGCTGTGAATTAAGTATAGCTACTCTCGATAACGCATATCTTGCGAAAAGGAGTTTTAACAGGAAATTGACAATTCGATTCATCAATTTCAAAACAACAAAGCCTACACCCTAAGTAAATAAAGGCGTAGGCTTATTATATTATTGATTCAGCTTAAACGATTGATTCGTCTAAGCTGAAACGTTAAAAGTCGATTCTAGCTTCCGTCTGCGCGTCGAAGAATACGGCTTTTGATAAGTCAAAATGCAGCGGTGCCATTTGCCCAACTGTCGCTTCAAACTCAGGAGACAAACGACACGCGACTTCTTGGTCGTTCACTTTAACCATTGCAATGGTATCTGGCCCTGTCGGTTCGAGTACTTCTAGCTTAAGATCCAACAATGTCGATGCCGAAGTATCTTCACTTTGTTGCTCACTGATATGTTCCGGCCTTAGGCCAATCACCACTTCTTTACCATCTTGCTCACGCATACTTTTTGGTAAACGAATATGGTGTTCTTGTTCTTCCGTTCCTGTCACTTTAATGATCGGGTTCTGCTCTTCATCCAAATCGACCATGGTTTTAATAAAATTCATCGACGGTGACCCCATAAAACCCGCAACAAACATGTTATTAGGTTTAGTGTAAATCTCTTGCGGTGTCCCTAGCTGTTGCAGTTCTCCATCCTTCATAACCGCAATACGATCGGCCAACGTCATCGCCTCAATTTGATCGTGCGTCACATACACTATGGTGGTGTTCAGTTGTTGATGTAAGCGCTTGATCTGATGACGCATTTCGACACGTAACTTCGCATCTAGGTTTGAAAGTGGTTCATCAAATAGGTAAAGCTTCGGGCGACGAGCCAAAGCACGCCCCATCGCTACACGCTGCCTCTGACCACCAGAAAGCTGAGACGGTTTACGATCCAACAAGTGATCAATTTGCAGCATCTCGGCAACGCGGTTCACTTCAGCGTCAATCTCTTGTGGTGGCATCTTGCGAATCTTCAAACCAAAAGCGATATTGCCACGTACTGTCATGTTCGGATACAGCGCATAAGACTGAAACACCATCGCGATGTCGCGGTCTTTAGGCTCAACCTGAGCCACATCCACACCGTCAATCACAATTTCACCCGAGCTAATATTTTCCAAGCCAGCGATGGTATTCATTAACGTCGATTTACCGCAGCCTGAAGGGCCAACCAAAATTAGAAACTCGCCAGAGTCGATACTGATATCAATGCCTTTCAAGGTTTCATTGTCCGCGTTACGGTAGGTTTTACGGATCTGTTTTAAATCTAATGTTGCCATGGTAATTATCCTTTTACTGATCCTGCCGTTAGGCCACGAACAAAGTATTTTCCTGCGAAAACGTATACGAGAAGTGTCGGCAGTGCTGCGATAATCGCGGCTGCCATGTCGACGTTGTATTCTTTAACACCAGTACTGGTGTTGACGAGGTTATTCAGCGCCACTGTAATTGGTTGGGTATCAGAGCCCGAATACACCACTCCAAATAAGAAATCATTCCAAATAGCGGTGAACTGCCAGATCACCGTCACCATGATGATAGGCGTAGAAATAGGCAGTAAGATCTTGAAGAAGATCGTAAAGAACCCAGCTCCGTCTAGCTTCGCAGCCTTAACCAATTCATCAGGAATTGAGATATAAAAGTTACGGAAGAACAGCGTAGTAAACGCCATGCCGTAGATAACGTGAACAATGATTAAACCAAGCGTAGTATTCGCTAACCCCATTTTTCCAAGCATAGTCGCCATCGGCAGTAGAACAACTTGGAAAGGAATAAAGCAGCCAAATAGCAATAAGCTGAAGAACAAGTTAGAGCCGCGGAATTGCCATTTCGTCACCACATATCCGTTAAACGCGCCCAGCAATGTTGAAATCGCTACCGCTGGAATCACCATTTGGAACGAGTTCCAGAAGTAACCTTTCACACCTTCACATTTCACACCGGTACAAGCGCTGTCCCACGCTTTGTACCAAGCATCAAATACCCACTCCTTTGGCAAACTCATAAGGTTGCCGGCTTTGATATCTGGCAGAGTTTTAAAAGAAGTGATCGCCATGACAAACAATGGCATTAAGTAAACTAGACAGAAGAAAATCAGAACTGAATAGATAAATAGTCGAGCAAAATTCACGTTATTCATCATGATTTCTTCTCCCTAAGTTCAGAGTAAAGATACGGCACTAAAATCGCTAAGATCCCCGCTAACATCATCATGGCACTGGCAGCGCCTAGCCCTATCTGGCCACGCGTAAATGAGTGCGCATACATAAACAAAGCAGGTAAATCAGACGAATAACCCGGGCCACCAGCTGTCATTGCGGTGACAAGGTCAAAGCTCTTAATCGCAATGTGCGAAGTAATGATCACGGCACTAAATACGACCGGACGTAAGCAAGGCAAAATGATTTTAAAATAAATGGTCGGCAGGCTTGCTCCATCGATTTGAGCGGCTTTGATGATTGAAGAATCGATGCCACGCAGGCCAGCAAGGAACATCGCCATAACAAACCCTGAAGACTGCCATACCGCAGCGATGACTAAGGTGTAGACCGATAATTCTGAATCGACTAGCCAATCAAATTTAAAGTCCGTGAAGCCCCAATCATGCATGAGTTTTTCAATGCCTAACCCAGGGTTCAATATCCACTTCCACGCCGTACCAGTGACAATGAACGACAGCGCCATTGGATACAGATAAATGGTACGAATCGCTCCTTCTTGACGAATATTTTGATCAAGCAGAACGGCCAGCCCTACTCCAAGCAAAATCGCTATCGCCATGAATAACACCCCAAACAAACCTAAGTTGGTGATGGAAGTGATCCAGCGGTCGTTTTCCATCAACTTTTCATATTGAGCAAAGCCCACAAAGTTGAAACTTGGCAGAAAACGGGAGTTAGTCATTGAAAGTGCAGCTGTCCAAAAAATATAACCGTAAATACACACCACGGTGACCAAAGCGGTCGGCGCTAATACGATCTTCGGAAGCCAGTTTTGTAGCTTATCGGCAAAACTCGGCTTTGGTGCCGCCTTATTGTTTGCTGAATTGCCCTTTGAGCGAGTTAAAGCATGCTCCATAACAAGTCCTTGTAACGCAATCTCATCTCTATCAAATCTCCTTGCCATAACCAGAGGGCGATTTAATAGAACATCTCACATCTTTTAAATATGCCTTTTACTTCAGCTCCATCGAGGTATCTGAAGTAAACGTCATAAAGAAGGTAAAGGGCAGATAGGCTCCCCACGAGCCTACCCACCCTGGGGGTTAAGGCTCAGTTAACAAACCCTCATCGTTTGAGCAATGGGCTTGTTAACTGGCAGGTAGAACGTAGAGCCCGATTAGATTGCTGCTTTTACCGCTTTCGCTAGTTTTGCAGCTGCTTGTTGAGGATCCGCATTCTTCTCGTTGAAGAAGTTGGTCACGACATCGTAGATAGCGCCTTGAGCGTAGCTAGTCGTCGCTAGGCCGTGAGCCATGCTCGGGACGAGATCACCGGTATCAGCACTTGCTTTGAACGTCGCCATAGAATCTAAGGCACACTGGTCAAACTTAGACATATCCATATCTAAGCGAACAGGGATAGAACCTTTATTTAGGTTGAATACTTCTTGGAAGTCTTTGGTCAAAATGGTTTGAGCCAGATCTTGCTGCGCTTTCTGATTCGATGAGCCATTTAGCTCAAAGAACGCAAAGCTATCGATGTTGAATGTGAATTGTCCATTGGTACCCGGCGCAGGTGCACAGATGTAGTCTTTACCCGGCACTTTGCCAGCTGCGGTAAATTCACCTTTCGCCCAGTCACCCATAATTTGCATGGCAGCTTCGCCGTTGATCACCATAGATGTTGCAACGTTCCAGTCACGGCCTGGAGAGTTACTGTCGATGTAATCACGCATCTTCTTGAACTTAGTGAACACTTCTACCATCTTGTCGCCAGACAGTACGCTCATGTCCAATTCAACAAACGCTTTGTTGTAATCTTCGCTACCAAGTACATCAAGTGCCACTGCTTCAAATACAGTCGCGTCTTGCCAAGGTTGACCACCGTGCGCTAGTGGAACGTAGCCTGCTGCTTTAATTTTATCAGCCGCAACAAAAAATTCGTCTAAAGTGGTTGGTACCGTTACGCCTGATTTTTTCAATACTTCTGGGTTCGCCCATAGCCAGTTAACACGGTGAACGTTGACCGGAACCGCTACGTACTCGTCATCCCACTTCATCACTTTAGTCACAACCGATGGCAGGATCTGATCCCAGTTTTCTTTTTTCGCTGTTGAATCTAATGATGTTAAGAAACCAAGCCCACCCCACTCTTGAATATCATGACCTTTAATCTGAGCAGCTGATGGTGGATTACCTGATACCGCGCGAGTTTTCAGTACTGTCATAGCACTTTCACCGCCGCCGCCAGCAACCGCAAAATCTTTCCAAGAGTGACCTTGGTCTTCTAACATACCTTTCAGTACTGAGGCCGATTTCGCTTCGCCACCAGCCGTCCACCAGTGAAGTACTTCAACTTCACCAGCATGAGCAATTGAGGCAGCAGAAAGTAGAGATAGGGTAAGTAGGGTTTTCTTAATATTCATTATTATCTTCCATGTCTAGCGGACCTTTTCGTCCGGTTCACTAGAGAGTCTACTTACTCTAATTTATAAGATTGAAACAAAAGGTAAGCACAATGTAACACGCTTGTTACATTACACTTCAAGCCCAGTAGGAATATAGACTCGCGCTTCTAAACCACCTTGCGGTAGATTGCGAATAATGAGATCTCCACCATGTCCGTGCAGAATATTCCGGCAGATCCCGAGCCCTAAACCATGGCCTTGGTCGTCATTGGCAATTCGATAATAAGGTTCAAATACCCACTCCAACTTATCTTCTGGAATGCCATCGCCTCGGTCAATAATGCTTACTTCCACCCATTCTTGCCCCATCACTAACGTCACATCGGCGCTGTGTCCGTATTTCACAGCATTATCAATGAGGTTAGTAAGGACTCGCTTAATTGCTAAAGGCTTAGCGATAATCGGATCGCCTAAATCAGGGATAAAGCCAACTTTATGCTCTGCTTGATTGTGGGATTCAATCACAGACAAAATCATGTCATTAAGATCGATGTAGGCATTGTTTTCATGAAGGTCAGTATCGCGAACACATTGCAGTGCACCTTTAACCATCATTTCCAATTCATCGAGATCTTTATTGAATTTGCCACGTTTCGTATCGCTTTCTAGTAATTCAGCTCGTAGCCTTAAACGGGTAATGGGTGTTTTCAAATCGTGTGAAATAGCGGAGAACAGATGTTCTCGGTCCGACACATACCGACGTATCCGTTGCTGCATTCGGTTAAATGCCCGTGTCGCCGTGACCAACTCACTGGCCCCTTCTTCGGTCAACGCTGGCTGCTGGATATCCATGCTCATTTCATTGGCGGCTTTCGCTAAACTTTTTAGCGGCCTGACTTGGCGGCGAATCATTAAGTAAGTAAGTAATAACAGTATCGACGTTGAAAAGAATAAGAATAGGATTTGCTCACGACCAAGAATCGTATCATCCAACTTCACATAAGGCGCTGGCAACAAAGCCGCAATGTACACCCATTCATGGGTCGCCAACTGAATTTGCACCACCAATATTGGCGGATTTATTGGCTCTAACGTAAGGGTATGGTGTGCCCAAGATTTAGGTAAGTCACTTAAGTAGATATCATTTTTGAGCAGTCTTAAGTGCTCTGGTCGAGAGAAATCGACGGAAATAGATTCCACTTTATTGAGCTTATCATGCAACACCTGCCGCACCGCTTCGACCGAAGCACGTTTTAATCGCGTATCAGGTATGGGTTCAACAATTAAAGGCTCTTTATTGAACGACACAAAAAAGCGTGTCCCGCCCATATTACGAATTTGGTCTAAAACAATATGACGATATTTGACTGGTAAGGACTGAAAAAAAGTCACGGTCGAGGCAAACATATTTGCCATGCTCGATGAAGCGGAGCGAATACCTTCCAGCTCCTTGTTCTTTGATTCTGTATACCAAATGGCGGTTGCGATCCCTTGCGCTATCACTACCGCCAGTAGCGTCAACAATAGAGTACGAGCGACCAATGAATTTGGCTTGAGCCACTTGAATACTTTGTTCATGCTATTACCTGACTCAAGGTTTCATTTAATGTTCATAGCTCACAGGAACCGCCAATATATAGCCGTTCCCACGCATGGTTTTAATGTACTGTGGGTATTTACCGCTATCCCCTAAACGCTGCCTTAGCCGGCTAAGCTGCACATCAATACCGCGCTCGAACGGCAAGGCTTCTCGTCCACGCGTTGCAAACGAAATCGTGTCTCTATCTAGCACTTCATTGGGGCGGTTAAGAAATAGCATTAGCAAGGAAAAGTCGCTGCCGGATAAATCAAAATCTTGATCAGTTTCTTGATGAGTTAGGCGGTGGGCCAAAGTATCTAAACGCCAATCACCAAATAAGATATGTTTCGGTAACGCATCGCTCGGTTTCTCTTCGACAACATGCACTCGCCTTAACAGGGCCTTAATACGTGCCATTAGCTGACGCGGGCTAAAAGGTTTGGCGATGTAGTCATCCGCACCAATTTCTAGGCCGATGATTTGATCGGTTTCATCTGATACTGCGGTCAACATAATAATCGGCACATTGGAATGCTTGCGCACCTTTTGACACAAGGTAAAACCGTCTTCACCAGGTAACATCACATCCAATAGAATAAGATCAGGGTAACCATCGGTCTCGATATGCTTTTCTAGTGCGATACCGTCTTCTACCGAAGAAACCTTAAAGCCAGATTTGCTGAGGTATTCCTCTAACAGCTCGCGGATCTCTTGGTCATCATCAACCACTAAAATGTGAGTACTACCTTGCATCTTCCATTCACCCATTACGTCTTCTGCTCACATACTAAAGCTTAATTGAACATATCCGTTATTGATGAGTTTATTAAATTTGATAGCAAGACAAATAATGATCACAAAAAACTAACACTTAGCTACACTAGATATAGAGCTCATTGATGAGCCACTAATTTGATATGTCTACGAAATACATACTTTTATTCGTTTACTTAGCTAGGGTTACATATGGATATCAATCTTCAGCTTACCAAGTTCGCTTCTTGGCAAGAGCGCATCAAGCCTATTTTCACATCTCTCATTCTTGTCCTGACTTCTCTTTTCTCATTTTCTACTGTGGCGAGTGACAAATCCCCCTACAAGATTGGACTTGCACTATGGACGGGATATCCAACGAGCTTAGAAGGCTTCAAAGATGGATTAAAAGCAGGTGGCGTCGATATAAACAAAGACGTCATTTTTGTCGAAGGAGAGATTTCAAGCGATAAAGACAAACAACGAGCAGCGGCTGAACAATTTAAAAGTGAGAACGTAGATTTGGTCTATTCGCTGACAACGCCAGGTACCGTCATCGTAAAAGAAACTCTGCCAAATACCACGCCAATTGTATTTTCAATTGTCACCTACCCTGCCGACTCTGGGCTAATCGAGTCCTTCGAATATTCGGGAAACAACTTAGTCGGAACCAGTAATTACATTCCACTTGAACATTACGTTTCGTTAATTCAAGAACTGGTCCCTAACACTAAAACGGCGGCTATTTTTCACCGTAAAGGAGAACCAAACTCGAACATTCAAGCGAGTAACCTCATTCGCCTATTGAGGCGCCAAGGTATTCAAGTAACCGATGTGACCGCGACCAGTGTGGAAGACTTAACCAAACAAGCGACCGCTCTCAAAGGCAAAGTCGATTTGTTTATCACCACTACAGACACCCTACTGCAAACTGGCGGTGAGCGAGCCCTAATTGAAGTGTCTAACCAATTATCGATCCCGATTTTAAGTTCTAACAAACTCGGGATTCAGCAAGGTTCCACTTTTGGCCCAGTCGCCGATTTCTACACGCTAGGAAAAATGTCTGGTCAACGCGCTGCACAGATTCTACTTGAAGATATCGAGCCTAGATTTTTAGAGTCTGCATTACAGCCTCAACCTATCTTTTTAATCAATAAAAAGAGCGCCAATCAACTGAATATTTCAGTCACTGGAAACCAAGACAGCTACCAATGGTATGAGTAAGCCCAATAATGAAAATTGTTCCTAAGCTACTGATACTTATATCGACGTTAACCGTTCTAGCTATGACCGCCGTGGGTTATGGTGCCTACAGCATTGCCAAAAAATCCATTGAAGGCATCGTTGATCAACAAATCGATGGCACATTAGAACTCGTAGAAAGTATCTTTGAAGAAAACAATGAAAAGTTGGTATCGATTGCTGATATCGCCTCTAAAAACCGTAATTTAAGTAAAGCGCTTGATCGCGGTATTAACCGAGGGGTTAGCCAAACACTGAATGATATTGCAGTCGCTTATGAGAACATTAATTACATACTCGTCTTAGATTACGACAGCAGTGTGTTTTCAGCGTCGACGACCACAAGTTCAGGTAAAAAGTTTTCTGGGGAATTGATCCTTACCGAAAACCTTGAAACCAATCCGCTGTTTTCTAACTTACTCAGAGATAAACCATTTTTAAGCGAGCCTCAAATCGATCCTTTCAGAATCGATTCTTCCGCTAGCGACTTATCTCAATGGATTTCTTCACCGATTAAGCGACGAGACAAGTTGATTGGCTGGGTGATTATCTCCACCCACTGGAGCCACAGCTACAAAGAGCTGATGACAAGCTCTTTAGATAAACTGGTCAAAGCTTCTTATCCTGTCCTCGCGATTCAAGTGTACCCTGCGAACGAAGCATACCCCCCTGTTGAAGCACGTTTAGCAGGAAAAGAAATTCCGGTTATCGCAACCTCTAAATCACTGCCAAGTAGCTTTGGTGGTATTCAGCTCGAGCTCGACTTTGACAGAGCCAAAACCTACGAAACTTTATATTCGATGATAGGCTCCATCGCTTACTTAATCATTGGCGGTAGCCTCGCGCTCGCTTTAACGTTATTCGTTGCCCTGCGCCAACAACTTATTAACCCGATTACTAAACTGGTTACCGGGATAAAAAACCTAGGTCATGAGAGCTTAGGAAAACAACTCACCGTCTACAATAATGATGAATTTGGCAAAATAGCTAACTCCGTAAACGAACTCACCAATAAGTTGAGCCAATCCACTATCTCGGCCGCCCGCCTAGACCAAGAGGTCAAAGAAAAAGAAGCGTTAATGACCACGCTTCAAGAAACTAGCCATAAGCTGACCGCCATTCTCGACACTGCCGCCGATGGTATGATCACCATTGACATCAATGGCATCATCTTGTCGTTCAACCAAGCGGCACAAAATATATTTGGTTATCAAGAATCCGAAATGATCGGGCAACCCGTCACCCTGCTAATGAACAATAAAGATTCGGCTCATCACCAAAGCTACATGAATAATTACCTCAATACGGGGCATTCAAAAATCATCAATGTGCGAGACAAACAGGGGAAACTCGGACGTCAATTGGAAGGGCGTCGTCGAAACGGTGAAGTGTTCCCGATTCAACTCTCAATCGCGCGAGTGAATACTGAAAATGGTGTGATTTTCTCTGGTCTAGTTAAAGACATCACCGAAGCGAAGCAAGCAGAACGTAACCTAATCCAAGCCAAAGAAGAAGCCGAGCAAGGCGCTATCGCAAAAAGTGAATTCTTAGCGGTAATGAGCCATGAAATCCGAACCCCTATGAATGGAGTGATCGGGATGCTTGAGTTATTGATGGATAACCACCTGAATAAATCCCAATCACACCAAGCGTATTTGGCCCATGACAGTGCGGTTTCATTGCTCAATTTGATCAACGACATTCTCGACTTTTCCAAAATCGAAGCGGATAAATTGGAGCTCGAGGATCAACACTTCAACCCACGAAAAGTGCTAGGTGATCTCGCGGAATCACTCGCTACGCAGATCCAAAACGACAACTTAGAATTAGTCCTCGACACCATTGGCGTTACCGAGACCATGATTCTTGGAGATGCGACCCGTATTAGACAAATTTTCGCCAATTTACTTTCCAACGCCCTCAAGTTCACGAAAGATGGCGAAATCATTATCAAAGCGAAACTAGAACATCACAACGATGACCAATGGAAACTCATTGGCCAAGTAATTGATAGCGGTATTGGTATTCCTAAAGATAAAGTCAGCCACCTGTTTGACAAGTTTAGCCAAGTCGATGCTTCAACCACACGTAAATACGGAGGAACGGGGCTTGGGCTTGCCATCGTTAAGAAGCTCTGTCAGTTAATGGGCGGGGATGTTTACGTGGAAAGCCGAGAAGGCACAGGCAGTACTTTTACCTTTGAAATTTTTGTCGGGAAATCGAACGAGTCCGCTCAAGTATTACCAACAACTGATATCAGCCAACTATCAATCCTAGTAGTAGACGACAATGCCGTGAACCGAGAAGTATTACGTGCTCAGCTTGAAATCTGGGGAGCAACGGTCACCGAATCCGACGGCTACTACTCAGCACTCAAATGTTGCTCCGCCCACATCGCTGAACATGGTCGTTCGTTCGATATCGCTTTCTTAGACATGCAAATGCCAGACGCCGATGGCATCGATTTATGTAAGAAAATGAAGTCTGAGAAAGATTACCGCGTCACAGAGCTAATTATGATGACATCGATGGACTCGGTCGCAAATCAAGATTTGTTCAAGAAAGTCGGTTTTAGTGGCTACTTCCCTAAACCTGCTACCACATCCGATCTATTCGATGCATTGAATGTTATCGGCAGCAAAGGCTTCTCAACCAAAGATCACTTAGTCACGCACAACTACCTATCTACGCTTGAGCCTAGAGAACAAGAGCGCGCCCCAATTGAGATCGATGAAGGATTGAAAGTTTTAGTGGTGGAAGATAACCGAGTGAACCAAATAGTTATCGAAGGAGTGCTAAGCAAAATGGGCATTGATGTAAGCATTGCCGAGCACGGAAAAATTGCTTTAGCTTCGCTCAATGAACAACACTTTGACTTGGTACTTATGGATTGCCAGATGCCAGAAATGGATGGGTATGAAGCCACCCAACAGATTCGCCTAGGCGCTGCGGGTGACAACAATATTAAGATCCCAATCATTGCGATGACAGCAAACGCGATGTCTGGCGACCGAGATGCGTGCTTGAAGGCAGGAATGAATGATTACTTAGCTAAACCTATCAACAAACAAGAAGTGCTCTCTAAAATCTCTGAGTGGAGTAAGGCGGACGCACTCATCGAATCATGATGAGCAGCTGATTTCCATTTCCTTACCCCACTCGGGAGGAAGGTTGGCGTAAGCTTCAAATTCTGGATGTTCATCAAATGGTGCTGCAAGGAGTTTAATCAGAACATTAAGCTCACTTGCATCCCCCGCTTCAGCTTTGTCTATCGCAAGCTGGGCTAAATAATTACGCAATATGTACTTAGGGTTTACCTTACGCATCTCTACGCAACGTTCGGCTGCAGATACTGGCTCTAATTCGCACCGGGATAAATACGATTCCAGCCACATGCTAGCTGCTGGCCTATCAATAAACAAATCAACCACCGTCTCTGACTCTTGAGTATCAAGGTCAGACAAGCCTCTGAAAAATCGAGTGTAATCGACACGGCTTTGCGACATCAATTCAAACATCGAATCGAATAATTTGCTGTCACCAGCTTGTTTGGTAAGTAACCCAAGCTTCTGACGCATCAACTGACTGAAATAGCTCCCCAGCTGTGCCTCATACTGACCAAGCGCTGCTTCTAAGTCGCCTTTATCAATCAAAGGAGACAACGAATGCGCAAGTGCCGACAAATTCCATAGACCAATCCTAGGCTGCTGATTGAACGCGTATCGCCCTTGGTAATCTGAGTGATTGCAGATCAGCTGGGTGTTGTAGTCATCTAAGAACGCAAAGGGACCGTAATCAAAGGTTTGGCCTAATATCGACATGTTATCTGTGTTCATTACACCATGCGCAAACCCATACGCTTGCCACTTAGCAATCATTTCTGCTGTGCGGTCCACAATCAAATTAAACATTGTGGTGTAAGGATTATCACTGTCTTGGCATTCAGGAAAGTGCCATTCAATGACTTTGTCTGCTAGCAGCTTCAGCTCAGACATTTGGTTGGTATAAAAGAAGTGTTCGAAGTGCCCAAAACGAATATGAGATTCGGTTACTCGCACCAGTAAAGCGCCTTTTTCTTGTTTCTCTCGATAGACCGGGGTTTCGCTTTCCATCATCGCAAGTGCGCGTGTGGTTGGAATATTCAAACCAGCCATCGCTTCACTGCATAGATACTCTCGAATGGTAGAACGCAGCACCGCTCTACCATCGCCCATGCGCGAATAAGGCGTTTTGCCCGCACCTTTTAAATGCAGGTCAAGCGTTTGACTTTGCTTGTTAATTACCTGCCCTAGAAGTAGGCCACGACCATCACCTAAGTCTGGATTGTAAGCACCGAATTGATGACCCGCATATTTCATCGCGATAGGATCAAATTCTTGCGGGATGCTCGAACCTGAAAAAGCTTCGAGTAGTTCTGGAGTGTTTTCTGGAGAGCTAGGTAAACCAAGTGATTCAGCCAGTGGCTGATTCCACGTCAGCCAACGCACTTGTTCGAGGGGCGTAGGATTAACATGGCTATAAAAAGCCGCTGGTAGCGTGATAAAACGATTATTAAAAGAAACAGAATTCCAAACAGACATTAAACTTGGCACTTAAATCAAAGGTAACCAAATCGTATCACAATTGAGTAACAAGTTCTGACTATGCTCCGCCTCCAGTGACGCGCACTGGAGCGAAATCTAAATGACTATGAGATGAAATTTTTAAGGCTGTGAATATAGGTGATGGGATATCAAATGGGCTATAAGCCCAAATATTAAAACTGCATAAATGCAAGAATGCTAACCAAAGAACCCATAGAGAATAACCAAGTTCTGCTTATAACGCCTAAGTTGCTGTGTTGAATCATTTCTTGATGCTGCATTCTTCTCTCCTTGAGAATGTTAATTAGTCATTACAATATAGCGATCGCTATAGTGATGTGGAAGCACATTAGTATTAACTTTTTATGACAGCATCATGAAAGTTTCATTTAAGCGCGTGTTGTCGTCGAAAGCAGAGCTCCGGCACCAATGAATACCCCACCAGTAACTCGATTGAATATCTTGGCTCGCCCTTTGGCAAACAACCAGTTAGACGACTTAGCCCCTAGATAGGCGTACATCAGCAACCATGATAATTCCATTACGGCAAACGTGACTGCAAACACCACATACTGAGATAATAATGAAGCACTTGGGTCAATAAATTGAGGGAAAAGAGCGGTAAAGAAAAGAATCGCTTTAGGGTTACTAGAACCAACAATAAAACCGCTAACAAAATGATTTACACGTAAGCCTTTTTTCGCTGGTGCTTCTACTCCATCAGCTGTCGTCGCTTGTATATCATCTTGGTTAAAGTCTTCTTGGCTTGAACGCAATGCCTTCCAACCCAGATAAATTAGGTAAGCAGCACCAACCCACTTAATCACACTAAACACCAATTCCGACGACGCGATGATCACTCCTAAACCAGTGAAAGAAAGCGATAGAATTCCGGTAATTGCAGTCAGGCTACCCAACGCCGTAAATACCGACAATTTAAACCCCGATTGCACTGCCTTCGTCATACACAGCAACGAACTAGGGCCTGGGGAAGCCGTTAACACTAACACCGCCAGAAAGTAATACATCCATGTCTCTAAACTCATTGTGAATCCTCCATAACTCACTAAAAATGTTCAAAATACGACCATCCATAATGTGTTATATATTCACAATATGCAACTTTGTATACTTACTTCTATCACACTACTCCCGAGAACGGCTTTCTTCCTCAATAAAATATCGAGGGCGATGCTTAGACTCAATGTATATTCGCCCAATATATTCCCCGATAATTCCAAGTGAAAGCATCTGAACGCCACCTAAGAAGAATATTGCAGACATGATTGATGTCCAACCATCCACCGCGTTTCCGTTTAGTTTGTCCAAGAGTGCACTCATGCCACCTAAAAACGAGAAGAAAGAAATAACAAAGCCCATGTAAGCAATTAGGCGTAATGGTTTGGTAGAAGTAGAGGTTATTGCCGTTAAAGCTAGAGAAACCATCCTACGAATTGGATACTTGCTGACCCCGATGCTTCGCTCTTTACGTGCGTATTTAATTACACAACTTCTAAAACCTAATTGCTTAATCAAACCTCTAAGATATAAGTTCGATTCATTGTGATCTAAAAGTGCGTCCATCGCTCTACGACTCATTAATCTAAAATCTGCATGATTTTCTATGTGATGCACTTTCATAGCAGACAAAGTTTTGTAGAAAGCAAAAGCAGAAAGTTTTTTAAAACATGTATCTGTCGCCCTTTCTTGTCTCACACCAAAAACGATGTCGTATCCATCTAAGTATCTAGTCACCATTGAACTTATAACATCGATATCGTCTTGAAGATCAGCATCGAGCGTCACTGACAATTCACTTTCGCAATGGGCAAGTCCCGCGATAAGGGCCGTTTGATGCCCCACATTTTTTGCTAACTTAATGCCTCGTACATGCTTACTTACTTCCCTTGATTCAACTATTTTTCTCCATGTAGAGTCTATGCTTCCATCATCGACGAACAATATATGGCTAGTTTCTGAAATTTTATTTAATTCAATTAACTCTAATAGCAACTCAATAAGGCTATCTCTACAATGCTCGAAACAATCCTCCTCATTATAACAAGGTACAATTAAGGATAATGATGGCATCATAATAACCTCCTACTATTTAACTATAAGAAACAACCCAACAAACATACAAGCGAGGCCAATATAATCCGTGACTGATACCTGTTCCTCTAGCAAATAGAAAGACATAAAGTACGTAATTACAAATGTAAGTAATGTAAATGGGAAAACTTTAGACAAATTCTCTTGAGATAATACATATATCCACATAACTGCACTTAAGCCATATAGTAGTGCACCTGAAAAGACCCAAACATTAATGAAGTCCCTAAGAACCACACTATCTTTTGCCCCTAGCTTAAACGACAACTGCGCAATTGAAGCAAAGACACAGCTAAATAAAACCATGTATATGTTATTCAACGCCATTTCATCCTCCTCATTTAATTCACGTCCAACAACATCAAATTACCTATATATACCTAAAAACTTTGCTATATCTCAGTATCATTGCCCTGGATTTCTTGACTAAATAACCACCAACAACCTTCATTATATAATTGTGCCAGCCCCGTATTGGATCGAATCGTCTCCCTCCTATCAACAGGCATCTGGCAGTCCCTAATAATTATATAGTCATATAATCTAGCTTTATTCCAATCGATACTCGGATACTTATATCGATTAATGTGGGCGTTTTTGATTAAGTCTTCATTGCTTGAATTTATCTTATACCTAATCATCTCTGGATAAAAAGTAGCAAAGTTAAAGTCCACAACCACATCTTTATTATTTGTTATAACCTGAGGTAACCATAAGTACGAATGGCTTGAAATTAACTGGTATCGATAATGCCCAGAATGTTTGTAACTGGTATAGTATACACCTCTTGTCTCAGGTTTAATCTTACTCTCTAAGTTTGAAATTATTTCATACTCTCTATTCAGGTTACCAGCTTGTATATACTTGGAAATAGATGTAATTACAGAAGCAAAAACAAGTAATCCGATAAAAAAACGTCTATTCCTCACTTCATTAATAGATAAAGATAAAAACAAAGGAAGTAAAACAAACAACCTTTCAGAGAAAAAAGAAGTACCTAATAGTATGTTGGGGGTTATAAAATACAACACCAGCAATACAAGTAAGCCTAGTATGAACATATCACATTTAGAGAAAGCATCTGTTAGTTTACTAATAACAAAAAGACAAATAAGTAGTTTGACCACGCCAAATACGTAATCATTGCTCATTAAATTAGAACCAATAAAACTGGTTACTCGATATTCCCACCCCTTATAACAAACACGACACCCTTCAATGATGGCCAACTCTTTATCCGCTATCCCTCCCATCCAAAAAAACAGCATAAGTAAAGGGAGAAGAAGAATACTGAAATATATAAAACTTTTAGCCTTAAATCCCGCACTCGACAAGTAAACAATGAAAATTGAAGCTACTGTTATTCCCCAAGCAATTGCATGTGAATACATCAGAAAAAAAGAAAATAATATATTAGTAGGCTTATAAGGATTACTGCTAATCACTACAAAGTAATATATCCATAACATACCAAATGACGAAGCGACCAAAAATGGAACAAAACCCCAATCTACAGGTAAGCTATATAAAAATGGAATAACAAGAAATCGTACATCTTTGGGCTTCCCTATATGACAAGCAATCGCCCCTACAACAATAGGAAGCGTAATTAGGTAAATAGAAATACCTATTTTTAGTGCGATAACCGAGTCGAAAACCATTGCTAAACTTGCAAGAAATAGGTTTGAGATAATATAAGGCGTGAACCAATTTACTTCATATACATCTGAATAAAATTCGTTGCCATTGAATAGACCTTTTAAGGCCGAGAGTTGTGCAACATGCTGGGGGAAATCAGTAGATAGCGGAACATGATTTATCCAGATAGGAACTAAGATAACTATCAAAGTTACATAGAAAAGAATGTCTATCCTGGCACTTTCCCTCAATAGCAACTGAAAATCCTTTTATCAGTGAGTGTTTATAGATAGTAGACCTTGCTAAGAAACTCGCTAAGAACATTCCTAATATTTTTACGTTTTATCAGGACCTTATTGTAAGTAGCCTTTAAGAAGGCTGATGGATACCCCTCATCACTGTCTTATCCTTATAGACACCCCTCCATTACTCGACTAGTTTTATAAGTAATCTAAGATATGTATGGAGGTTGGCATGTGTGGTTTTCATGTTTTTTTCCGCCCCTTTTGGCTCGCGTTAACACTGCTTGTGCCAACGTCATTCCCAGCGTTATCTGCAGATTTGGAAAGCCTCTCGTTTTACACTGAAAACTACCCGCCCGCGAATTTTGAAGATAAAGGTAAGCTCTCTGGCTACGCCGTCGACATTTTAGTCGCAGCAGGCCAAGCCGTTGGTAAAGATATTCATATGTCGCAGATTTCAGTATTACCTTGGCCTCGTTCATACCGAAATGCTCTGAATATCGATGATGCAGTATTATTTTCCACTACACGCACCGAACATAGAGAAAACTTGTTTAACTGGGTTGGTCCCATCACAGATATCAAAGTAGTCGTACTCGCGCGCAAGCAAGACAACATCACAATTACAGATCCAATTGAAATGGGAAAATATAAAATCGGCGTGATCCGCGACGATATTGGCGAGCAATCTTTATTGCAGCTCGGGATCCCGAGAGATTCAATGCAAGAAGCCACATCTGTGACTATGCTTGCGGAACAACTGGTAAAAGACCGAATTGATTTACTGGCCTATGCAGAAAAAGCCGCATATTGGTGGGCCAGCCAAGCTGGTATCGACTCAAACACCTTTGAAGCTGTATATGTTCTTGAGGAAGGGCAACTGTACTATGCGTTTAATAAAAACGTGAGCCCAGAAGTCACCGCAGAGCTGCAAAAAGGGCTCGATATTATCAAATCGAAAAAAAATGAAGAGGGTGTGAGTCTGCATCAAGAGATCATCAACCGTTACCGTTAACTCATCTCTTCGATGCATTTCAATCCAAGTTAGCGCACTCGTATAAAATGATTTTGGACGATCTGGTTTAAAAAGGTTTGGCTTTTAACCCATTTGAAATCAAGTGGTTTGTCCAAGTCACCGAACAACTGAGCTCCTCCACCAAGTAGCACCGGGATTGTCGAGATGATCAGCTCATCAATAAGATCTTCTTTAAGAAAATTCTGAATGGTTACGCCGCCGTCAATGTATAGGTTCTTGTAACCTTGAAAATGGATATCTTCAAGTACGGTTTTAAGTTCACCGCTAACTAAGAAAACCTTATCTTCATAACCTTCAGGTACGACTTTCATCGTATTACTCAACACAAAAACTGGTTTCGAGTATGGCCAATCGACACCAAAACTCAGCACCATTTCGAGTGTGTTCCGCCCCATGACCATCGCATCTATGCGCTCAAAGTGCTCAGCGAACTCCATATCATCACCGTCTGGATTTGGAATGGCATGCAGCCAATCAACGCTGTCATTTTTGTCGGCAATGTATCCGTCTAAACTTGTTGCGATAAACACACTGTTTGTCATAGCAGGTTCCCAATCATCAATTCAATCTAAAGGCTTGGCACAACCATTAGCCTCGTATACAATTAATTCTACACTGTAGAATTAATAAAATGATAGCGAGTGCTACCAATGTCTGTCAAGGAAAAGAGCCGAGGTCGACCCAAGAAAAATGATCACCAACTTTCAGGGGAAAAGATCTTAGGAGAAGCAAAAAGCCTGATGAAGCAAACTGGGAAAATACCCAGCATAAGAGGGTTAGCCGCCTCACTGAATGTCGATGCGATGGCGATCTATCACTATTTCAGCAATAAAAATGCGTTACTAGAAGCGATTACTACGTCTTTAATTGAAGATGTTTACCAACCGCAAGAGACGTGCAATTGGCAGCAAGAACTGACGAAACTTAGTCACAGCTATTTAGCACTTTTGGCTGAATACCCGGGGCTGCTTAACACATTACTCTCGATGGAGTCACAAAGCCCTGCTGCGGTATTTGCCGAACGTTATAACTTAATCATAGCTTCACTTGAGCTTGATGAAGAGACTCAAAAGAATGGCTTGGATTTACTGGCCGATTACTTACACGGATTTGCGCTAGCACTCGATTGTAATAATGGAGCAGGAAACTTAACTATTGAAATGCTTGGCGGGCCGTTAAAGCTAATTTGTTCCGGGCTAAAAAATGCCACCGATTAGGAGAAGACTGCATCTAAAGTGAACGAGTTGAAGAGGGGGAAACAAAGGCCTGAAAGCAATGATTCTTCCAGGCCAGAAAAGGATTAGCCGCGGCTCATCAAACAAGCGTATGCAGTGATAAACGCTTGCTCTTGGTACTGTTTTAAGCCAGTTTCTTTGAACTGTACCGCGAGTGGGTTTCGCTTCAGGCTTTCTTTAATTTCAGCCGGAGTCACCACTTTTACATCTAAGCCTTCAGACAATTGAATCGCTGCTTCCAACTTGAAGCCAAAACCGCCGCCCGCAAACTTGCCTTTGGTTTGGCGCTGGCGAATCACGATTTTATCAACTTGATAGTCTTCCATTAACTTAGCAAAAGAAAACTGAAAGTCTCTCATCTGCTGAGTATCATTTGCATCACTGATCGATACTTTGGCTACTCGGCAATCAGGAATATTAAATACACCATCAGAAAGCGAAAGAAGACTAATGATCGCATCATTACCTTTGATCTCAACACCACAAATTTTCATGTCATTACCTATTTATTTTCTAGCCGCGGATTATACGACCAGTTCACCTTTCAAGCCAGTGCCTCGGATCATTTTAGCCAGATGATATAAAAAGCGACACCTCTTAATATGAGCGTCAAAACCTGCGAACAAGCATCCCTCATACTTTACTCCACCTCATTACTAACAATTTGCTATAGATGATGTTGATTTATAAATTGTTAATATGCGATATATTAACAAGCTGTTTCGAGGAGTGACTACAGGAAGTAATTGTTCATATGGAAGAGACCACTGAAAAAAGTATTCGCCTTCTACTTCATAAATACCAAGCTCGAGCTATAGAGTTAGAGCGTGAAAACGAACGATTAAAACGCCAAAAAGATCGTTTAGAAGAGAAGCTTAATGCAGCCCTTGATGGAACTGGGTTATGCCTATGGGAGCAACATATCCCGACGGGCAGCTTGACCATTTTCAATATGGAATGGGGAAAAATGCTCGGCTTCAAACCTAACGAGCTAGAAGCCAATGTCGAAACGTGGAAAAGTAAACTACATCCAGAAGAGCGAGAAGAAGTCGTTGGCGCTTTTGAATCGCATCTCGCAGGGGAAAGTGATTCTTATCAAGCTATCCACCGTATGCTGCACAAAGATGGTAGCCACAACTGGGGCTCTGATCGTGGCCGAATAGTAGAATACAGTCTAGACGGTAAGCCCCTTCGTATGATGGGGACTCACATCGATATCACTCAAGAAAAGCGCTATGAGCTCGAATTGGCCAAACTTGCCAGTCTAGATCCTTTAACTAACCTGCTGAATCGGAACACGCTCGAACAAAAATTCAACGATATTGGCAGATCTCAAAAGAACAAATCTACAGCCTTAATTTTTATCGACCTAGATAACTTCAAATCGGTGAATGACCACTTAGGTCATAAAGCTGGTGACACGCTGCTCATTCAAATATCTCATTGGCTGATAGAAGATTCGCCATCAAGTGCAGACGTAGCGCGTTTAGGAGGAGATGAGTTCGTTATTTTATGTTCAGATGTGTCCAAAGAAGAGTTAACCCGACTCGCCACGCAGCTACTTAAGCGTGTTTCTGCCCCGATAATGCTAGAAAACGGCGAAGCCAACGTAGGATTCAGTATTGGTATTTGTATGTTTACGCCTTCAACAATCAGCTTCGATGACGTTTATGAGCAAGCAGACGCCGCAATGTATCAAGTCAAACGTCAAGGGAAAAACAACTTTGTCTTCTATGATGCATTAGAGAAATGAACTTAGGATTTACCCAAGTACGGTGATAAGAACTCACTGACTTGATGCTCCGCAATCCCAATCTGTATCTCAACACCTGAACGCTCTAGGTGTTCGATGCCCTTTCCGCTATTTCTCGGATCTGGGTCTAACATCGCGACCACGACATGCTTAATACCTGATTCTACCAACGTATTGGCACAAGCTGGTGTACGCCCTACAAATGAACAGGGCTCCAAGGTTACAAAGGCGGTGACACCGTCCATTGTCCCTGAATATTGATTGAGCGCTTCTACTTCTGCATGATTTCCACCAATGACTTGCGTATAGCCTTCAGAGACAATTTTATGCTCCTTTACCAACACGCAACCTACTGGTGGGTTAGGCTGACAACCCGGTAGTGCTTGATGTGATACGCTCAGTGCTCGAAGCATAAAAGACTCCAGCTCTGACTTATCTGTTTCATGAAATAATCTGTTCAACATTACCTTCTACTTTTACTTTCTGGCTCTTTCTATCAAAAATTATTAATCCAACCAAGGCAGCAACGATTGCGGTAAAACACAATAAAAGCGGCGCTCTAAACCCATAATACTGAGAGATTATGCCCATTAAACTGGTGCCGACCATGGTGCCAAGTAACATTGCATTGGTGTAGAAAGCCGAAGCTTTACCGATGTTGTTGGGTGCAATATCTTGCATGATAGTTATGCCTAACCCCACAAAAATACCAAAGAACACACCATTAATAATCTGAAGCACCAAAAAGGCTTCAAGTGATGAGCTCAAATACATTGCCGCATAGAAAACCGCACCCGCCATAAAGCCCATTTTCATCACAGTCACTTTACCAATACGCCCCGCCCAATTAGCCGCCAAAAGCATGACCGGAATTTCCACCAGCGCTGTTAAACCGAGCAGCCAGCCGGGTGACGATTTTGAGAAGGCCAACTCTTGAATGAGGTAAATCGGCATTGCATTAATGTACGTGCTGTTTGCGATATTCGCTAACAGTACCACGGCACCTAGCCCCCATACTGAGCGTGGTAACTGGCTATTTTTAGAGGTTTGCTTCTCTGAATGATTTACTGTTGGAGATTCAAAGCAGAGCATCACAATCACAACAACTACAAGCGCAATAGCAGCTGCTAATACAAAGTTAGATTGAAAACCCAGCTTGTCTACCGACATAAAAGCGAGTGGCGGTCCAAAGATCCACAGCAGCGATACCGAAGAACGCATCTGCGAGTTGAGCTTAGTACTATCGGCACCAGTGGAATCCGCGTAATTACGAATGATCGTCAGAATTAACGGCACAGAAGACGACGCAAGGGGCATCAACACACAACCAATAATGAGCGCATGCCAAAATTCGCTAGCCATATAGAAACCAGCCGATGCCATCACTATCCCAAACAACGAAAGGATAAACAGCGCTTTGCTCGACACACCCTTATCAATCAAGGCGGTAATTTTGGGGCTCACTGATAACGTTGAAATCGCCGTTAGCGTGGTATAAACCCCGATAAAAGCAGGCTGAGCATTCAATTCACTTACGAGGAATAAGCTCATAATGGGAAGCAAGAACGCAAAAGATAACGCTGTCATTCCATTGATGGTAAACAAAATACCGGTTTGTCTTTGTACCAAGGTTTAAATCCTTTAAACAATTTCAGTTACCTTCGCACGATAAACAATAACGCGACTAAATGCCATGAGAGGCATTTCATAAAATGGAGTAAGGTTCACGACAAGAACCCAAGATCAGCCAATTACACGTTCACTTAAAGGGTAAGCGGGTAAAATACACAACCAAAAACATTGTTTGATATTGATAGCTCGAGACAGTTAACATTGCTCCCGCCATCAGAAATCCCTTCCTACTAACTCGTTGTGAAAGAAGAACTAAACCTACATGAGAAGCGTAATAACAAAAGCATTCACTGTATTTACCCTACTGCTGGCCTTAGCTGGCATTTACCAAATCACAATATTTTGGATATTCGTTTCAGATATGGGGTCAATGGAAACACCCTATTATTGCCAGAATAACGAGGGGGAGTACCAATGCACACGAGAAGAGTACAACGCTATATATTACGGCGAGTGAAGTAAGAACATAGATATTGGAGAGCTTTGTACTCCCCCCCACCAAATACGTTGATGTCACCAATGGAGCTCTAACTCACCAACTTTACCTAAGCCGGTTATTGGGCAATGTGAATCCCTAGTCCCGAATAGGAATCCCCACTATAGAAGCGCACAACCCAGAGCCTTTGATCGATTTCACAACCAAACGAGCTTGGTGGCTTTCAGCGATTTGCTGGACAATCGGTAAACCTAGGCCAGAGCCCTGCTTAGTTTGATCTATCCGTAAGTGACGCTCAGTCAAGCTGGCAAGATTACCTTCTTCTACACCTTGCCCGTGATCACGAACAGATATCGCAACCGATTTGCCCGTAGCTACCACGCTCAGTACGATTTCTCCTTCCTCCTCACGGTTAATTGGCCTACCGTACTTCGTCGCATTTTCGATCAAATTCAGCAATGCGCTTTCCAACATCACTTCATCCACTCTGCAACTGACACGATCAATATTGGTCTCAAAAGCCAAACTCTGCCCTTGTTCAAACACCATAGGGGCATGATTTAGACAAAAGCGTCGACAAAGCTCCACCATGTCGATTTCTCTCCAGTACTCATCAGTTACAACACTATTTTGAGCTTTAGCGTAGTGCAGCATTTGCTGAGTCATACGTGTCATCAAAGTCAGGTTGTTTTCGATGTCCGATAACAGTTTTTTATCTGAAGACTTATGGTAGAAAGAAAGCTGCAATTTCATCTCAGCTAAAGGTGTTCGTAGTTGGTGCGAAAGATCTGTGTTGAAGTTGTTGCTGGTTTCAATACTGGTATGTAAACGAGACATCAAGTTATTCAATGAAGACACTAAAGCCTCTACTTCTGGAGGAACCTTTGAAACAATTGGTGACAAGTTGCTTTCGGAACGTAAACGAATTTCTTTTTGTAGCTCTTTTAACGGCTTGAGGCTGCGTTTAACGATCGAGACCATTAGTACAGCAGCAAGTAGGCACACGAAGATCGCGATAAAGATAATACTCTTTTTCAGCCCTGATAACGTCGACTCTCGCCCCTGTTTTGACTCGGCTACAATAATTTTAGCAGTGCCTAATTTTGTTGGTACAGTATATTGAACGGCCCTTAACTCTGTCCCAGCATAAACCGTATCGTAAAAATAATGCGATTTGTTTCCTTTCCCTTCTACCAGTGCCAGCCCTTCAAAACCAGCAAGTAAACTGCCATCTGGCGCTACGATTCGATAGAAGATTTTCTCATTACGAACATCACTTAACGTATCAATAGAAAAATAATCCATATCGATTTTGAGCTTACTTTTCTTAACGTACAGTTTGTCGTTAATGCTTTTGCTCACCGCCAACAACATGTTGTCATACAAGCGCTCAGTCTTTTCTTCAAGAACGAGAGTGCTAACCAAAAATATTAACAATGAGAAAATGATCAATGCACCTGTAAGTGCAAAATAAAGTCGTTGCGATAAAGACTTAAAGTTAATCATTATTTTGATTTCTCAAGCATGTAACCAAGCCCGCGCACGGTGCGGATATGTAGATCTGGAACAAACTTTTTTCTCAAGCGAGACACATAAGTTTCGATCGCATTGTCACTCAACTCGTCATCAAAGGAAGCTATTTTCTGAACAATTTGCTGCTTACTCACCACACGTTCAACATTGCTAAGCAGGCACTCCAACACATTGAGCTCTCTGCGGTTGAGAACGACATCCTCGCCATGAAAAGTAACTGTGCGACTACCCACATCTAAAATCAGTGCTCCATGTTCTATCTGATTAACGACCCGTGAAGCAGAACGCCGTAATAAAGCATGGACTCGGGCAATCACTTCATCCAGTTCAAATGGTTTACACAAATAGTCGTCCGCTCCTTCATTCAAACCTAAAATTCGCTGATCTAACTTGTCTCTAGCTGATACGATTAACACTGGAATGGAGTGGCTTTGCTGACGTAACGTTTTCAATATTTGAAGGCCATCACAGTCAGGTAAACCTAAATCCAGAATAAGCAGATCAAAATGCTGACTTTTTAAGGCGAATTGAGCGGCTTCACCTTGGTGGATAACGTCGGCTGCAAAGCCTTGTTCAGAAAGGATTTGTTGTAAGCCTTGGGCGATAACTTGGTTATCTTCAACTATCAATATACGCATGATCGACTTCAAACTTCTCGGTAAAAATAGCGATGCTGTCAGGTTATGCAAGGTTGGTGACAGAGTAGGTAGATAGAGTTGCAGATGTAAACAAAAGGTTAATAACAACAAAACTATTACTAAGGAAGAGTAAAATGAAAAAGTTCACCAAAGCAATTGGAAAGCTTTCAGCTGTGACTGGACTAACACTCTCTGTGATCCTCCCTTCCACAGCCATTGCTGATAACTTTCCGAAAAAGCCGGTAAATTTTGTCGTTGGCTTTGGCGTAGGAGGCAGTGCCGACCGAATGACTCGCGCAATGTCGAGCTTTGTTGCTGAAGAGCTTGGCCAACCAGTAAAAGTCATCAACAAAAAAGGCGCAGGAACTCAAATTGCGGCGAACTATGTGCTCAACCGTCCCGATGACGGATACACTGTTTTTGCTTCGACTTTTGCCCCTTACTTACCTAACACCATCTTAAAAGGCAATGCTAGCTATACCATTAACGACTTCTCATACATGAACTTTCAATGGTTTGATTTCGAACTAATTGCAGCCAATAAAGATACGCCATACAAAGATCTAGCGAGCCTATTAACCGCTGTTAAAGAAAAGCCTAAATCAGTAAAAGCAGCAGTAGTGCAAGGCTCAGGTGGTCACTTAATGGCTAAGCTCCTTCTAGAGAAAAGCGGTATTCCACAAGAAAACCTAAACCTCGTGACATTCAATAGCGGTGGTAAAGCCCGTTCGGCAGTTGCTGGCGGACAAGTCGATTTTATTATCATCAGTGCACAGGGCAGCGAAGGCATCCGCGAATTCTTACACCCACTAGCCGTAGTACGTGATGAAGAAAGCGATCGCTGGGATGCACCAGCAGTAAACGATGCACTTAAACCGCTAAACGCTGAAGTACCTGTTTTAACCGGCTCTATGCGTGGTTTCGCCGTGACCAACGAGTTCAAAAACAAGTACCCAGAACGTTACCAAAAATTATCTATCGCGTTTGAAAATACACTCGCGCGTAAAGACGTACAGAAGTTTCTAAAATCGAGTGACATTGGTGGTGTATGGGTTGGCCCGGACCGTGCAACTCAAATGATGATAGAGAACTACGAAACGTTCAAAACTTACAAATACCTACTCGACTAAGTTCCATTTAACCCCCTTAAAACTCTACATTTAGGCTGCTCGTTATGAGCAGCCTCACCCTACTATTGCCCTAAATTTGGGAGGCTCTATGAGATTGTTAAGTCAACGCTCAGCGGACTTTGCTGTCGTTATCTTATTAGCTGCATTTGTTTGCTGGTACACATTAGCTGCTTGGCAAGCGTCCACTGCCGTCGAGAACCTAATTCTAATTGTCCCTATCGCAAGCATTGCGTTAATCATGTGTCTTGCGGAAATGGTTCGCCAAGGCATGCAAAAAGCCAGTGATTCAGACACAAACAGTGAGCCTAGCTCACCGGACTCGGTAGTCACGGTGCTACCTATCATTGCACTATTTAGCGGCTATGTTCTGTCGTTAGAAACCATTGGTTTTGATATTGCGACTACCTTATTTGTCGGTGCCTTTCTTTGGCTACAGAAAGAACGTCGTTTGGTGTGGGTCGTTGGCTATAGCGTGGCCTTTGGCCTATTGATGTCAACGTTCTTTGCTCAGATGCTTCCATACCCAATGCCAATGTCATTACTTCCAACCGAATACTAGGAGCTCACATGTTAGATCTGTCTGCAATTTCTGCTGGAAGTGAACTACTTTTCTCATCAATAGGTCCTTGGTTATATGTCATTCCGGGGATCATTATAGGCTTAGTTTTTGGCGCTATCCCTGGCTTGCAAATTTCCATGGCGATGGCTATCTTTCTGCCAGCAACGCTTTATATGAGCTTCCTTGAAGCGATGCTCTTCTTAACCGCAATTTTTACTGGAGGATCTTTCGGTAGCGGTATTCCCGCCATACTCATGAATATTCCGGGCACTTCTTCTGCCATAGCCACGGCATTTGATGGCTATCCTATGTCACGCAAGGGGGAGCACAATAAAGCACTAGGGGTTGCACTTGGTGCTTCATGCTTCGGTGTACTATTTGGCTACATGATCTTGTTCATGTTAATTCAACCCATTTCTAGCATGGTACTTAAGCTTGGACCATCAGAGATGTTCTTCGTGATCTTATGGGGCATGACCTTAATCGCTAGCTTAAAGGGCGACTTTATGCTCAAAGGGCTGCTCTCCGGTTTTATCGGCTTATTGATTGGCACAATTGGCTTTAGCGAAGTCGGCGTGGCACGTGGCACTATGGGAAATGAATACCTACTAGATGGTGTTCCTGTAATTCCGGCAATGATGGGCATGTTTGCAGCGTCAGAGCTGTTTAAACTCGTTAACACTAACTACTTAGTCGCGGATGAAGCCGCTCGAAAAGTCAGTATCAAAGAAATTCTATCTGGCGTAAAACATGCATTTAAGCATCCAAAAGTAATGTTGCGTGGCAGCCTAATTGGTGTATTCGTTGGTGCGGTTCCGGGCGTAGGTTCTTCAGTCTCTAATCTACTCTCTTATGTGGAAACCAAACGTCGCGACAAAGATCCAGAAAGCTACGGTCAAGGAAACCCTAAAGGGGTGGTCGCGGCTGAATCAGCAAACTCAACTTCTGAAGCGGGATCAATGGCAACACTTTTAGCATTAGGGATCCCTGGTGGTGGTGCAACAGCCGTAATGCTCGCAGCTTTCGCGATGCACAATATTACTGGTGGTCCGCAATTTATTAGAGAAGAAACGGATATTGTCTACGCTATTATCATTGCTAATTTTGGTCAGGTATTACTGCTGATAGGATTAGGGTTAATGTTTATCCCTATTCTCGCCAATGTAGTAAAAGTACCCATGACAATTTTGATTCCCTCGGTACTATCGATGGCCACATTCGGTTCATTTGGTTTAACCGGCAATATTTCAGGCCCTGTTACCGTTTTAGTATTCTCAATCATAGGCTGGATCTTTAGCCGATTGAATTACTCGGTACCCGCAGCTGTTATCGGAATTTTGCTCGGTGGAATGGCTGAAAGTAATCTACTTCACACTTATCAAATCAGTGGTGGAGAGCTGTCTTACTTACTTGAACGCCCTATCACCTTGCTTATTTTTGCTCTGCTCATAATATCGCTATTTGGCTCTAAACTAACGGGCTTACTGTCTAAACGAGCAACCAAAACAGCTTCAGCATAAACGACTATTGAAAGCCTACGTATCTATGAATACTACACTGACTTCGTTGGCTTTCCTTCCCCTCTATACTTGTAACCTACCGGAAGCTGAACTGAGCAACATTTCATAGAAGCACAAAGCAGCAGGACCGGTTTTAGCTCCCTTGGGTAAAGTCAAATGCAGTGGCACTTGATATTGCCCAGAATGCTCCACATTCAATACTTTAAGTCTACCATTCCCTTTTTCATCGACTACATGGGCGGGTAACCTGCAATACCCTACACCTTGCACCACAGCTTTAAAAGCGTGTTCAAAGTTGTCAACCGTTACCCTTTGCTGCGACTTCAGCCAACCTACATCTTGTTTAGTACTCGCTTCAACGTCATTGCCTAAATCGCGTACCACTACTTGGCTAACAGTTGAGAGTTCACTCAAACATACGGACTCTAGCTGTGCCAATGGATGGTTATTGACAACAACAGGTACCATAGTGGTCATTCCAAAGGCTTCAGCAGGATAATTCGTTACAGGCAGATTGATAATCGCAATATCGGCCACTTCATTGACTACCATTTCATTGGTCTTAGAAAGCGAGGTTTCTACGATTTGAATCGAAGTGGTGCTGTTATTTGCTAAATAGTCACTCATGGGCTTATACAACCAACTCAGGTCACATAAGTGATCAACCGCTACGATAATTTCCGATTCCACTCCCTTCGCTAGTTGTTCGCTTAAGTCTTCAAGTTCACGGGCTTGCTCTAACATAGCATTTGCTCGTCTAAGCAGAGATTGACCGTCGTCCGTTAACACAGCTCTTCTACCTCGAACTTCCAGCACTGCCACTCCAAGTTGATCTTCTAGCTTTTTTACAGCGTATATCAAAGTGGTATGGCTTTTATTCATCGCCAATGCAGCAGCCTGAATACTCCCTGCTTTATCAATTTCAAATAAGGTTTGCCACTGTTCAAGTGTTGTTTTAATTCTCATTGGTCAGTTTTTTCCACATTTACTGACAATATTATGAACTTTTTTGTTGATTTTTTATAGATAAGAATAGGCTCTCAGACAGTAATTACCGTCGCTAAACAATCAATATAGAAAGGAATAACAGATGAAATTATTACAAGTAGATTTCGATTTTAATGGCCCATTTGGCGCAGAGATGTCGCAAGCCCTCGTGGAGCTGGCTCAATCGATCAACCACGAACCAGGGATGATTTGGAAAATCTGGACAGAGAGTTCGAAAGACCAATTAGGCGGCGGCATTTACTTATTTGAAGATCGCACATCGGCTCAAAATTACTTGGCCATGCACAGCGCTCGATTAAAACAGATGGGAATAAAAGAAGTGCGTGGAATGATCTTTGACGTCAACCAGCCGCTCTCAGAAATAAACCAAGGGCCACTTTCATTAAGAGGACAATCAAATGACTAACCGCACTTTTTTAACGCTCCATGGGAGCATTTACCTAATATTTGCGCTAGCACTGTTTGTATTACCAGAAGTGATATGGCCGCTCTACGGAGTTGAAATCAATGATCACTACGCACATTTCTTATCACAACACACCAGCATTTTTCTGGGTGGTATCGGATTCATCACACTAATGCTAAAAGACATTGAGCCTAGCAAAACCGCCTATAAACTGCTTTTAGCACTGGCCATGACCAATGGCCTTGGTGTAATCATTACTACCTATGCTGGAGTATCGGGAATATTTACTGGATTCGGTTGGAGTGACCCGCTCTTCTTTGCGTCACTTACGACAATGAGCTATATCCAACTAAAGAAAAGTAAATTGGGCCATTGAATACTAGGGAATAGCCCTAATCCACCTCAAAGCAAATATTACAAAGTTCCAGAAACGACAAAGGCCTGACAACTTAATAAGTTATCAGGCCTTCTAAATAATGGCACGCCCTGAAGGATTCGAACCTTCGACCACATCCTTAGAAGGGACGTGCTCTATCCAGCTGAGCTAAGGGCGCGCTACAGGGAAAGGATTATACGAGTTAGAATCTGTAAATCAACGGCTTTATGTAACATTATGATCTAAGTGAGTAAAAATAACTCACTCACATTAAAGTCGACGAAAATTAAACCAATGCAAACGTTTGCTTTATGGAAATCAAAAACGTTTTCTGAAATAATGCGCCAAAACATCAGCCACTAACTTGAATATCATTATCTAAGGAAATTCATGACTGCTCAAAATATTGATGGAAAGCTCATTTCACAGACGGTTCGTTCTGAAGTTGCTGCTCGCGTTAAAGCTCGTACTGAAGCTGGATTGCGTGCACCGGGCCTAGCGGTAGTTTTAGTGGGTGAAGACCCAGCCTCACAAGTGTATGTAGGCAGCAAACGTAAAGCGTGTGAAGAAGTCGGCTTCGTATCAAAATCATTCGATTTACCAGCAACGGCAACAGAGCAACAGTTACTAGAGCTCGTGGATCAGTTAAACAACGATCCTGAGATCGACGGCATCTTAGTGCAGTTACCTTTACCTGCAGGTATCGATAGCACTCACGTATTAGAGCGTATCACACCAGAAAAAGACGTTGATGGCTTCCACCCATACAACGTAGGTCGTTTGGCTCAACGTATTCCTAAGCTTCGTTCATGCACGCCAAAAGGTATTATCACTCTACTTGATCGCTACAACATTGATTTACGCGGTAAGCATGCGGTAGTTGTCGGAGCTTCAAACATCGTTGGTCGTCCGATGACACTTGAGCTTTTGCTCGCAGGCTGTACAACCACAACTTGTCACCGCTTTACTAAAGACCTTGAAGGTCATGTGCGTCAGGCGGACGTAGTAGTTGTTGCAGTTGGTAAGCCAAACTTTATTCCAGGAGCATGGATTAAAGAAGGTGCAATTGTGGTCGATGTTGGTATTAACCGCTTAGAGTCTGGCAAGTTAGTTGGCGATGTGGAATACGATGTCGCAAAAGAAAACGCGAGTTTCATTACACCCGTGCCAGGTGGTGTGGGCCCGATGACAGTGGCAAGCTTAATCGAGAACACTATGATTGCTTGTGAGCAATTCCACTCGAAGAAATAGTCAGTAAATCTTATAAGAAAGGCTCCTTAAAGGAGCCTTTCTTTTTGGTCATGAGCCTTAAATGGCCGCACTTAAAACTTAATGCGATCCGCTAAATGACTCACAGCCAAAGCAAAGTAATAAGAACGATTCCACTTCATCAGTACGTTATAATTGTTGTAAACCAAGTACGAACGTCCTGCTTCATCATCAGGCATAATTAACCAAGCCTTGATATCTTCATCTAACTTAGGAAGTGGCTGACCGCTGTATCCAGTTATACCCAACTTGGACCATTCTTGAAGGTATTTTGCTTTATCTTCTGTTCGGCCTTGAAGCTCAGGTGAAATACCAGCAGGCACTTGAACCTGACGTCCCCACGTATACTTATCATCCCAACCAGATTGGCTTAAATAATTAGCTGCGGAGGCGAACACATCTTCTTCGGTGTTCCAGATGTCTTTTTTACCATCACCATTGCCATCAGCAGCGTACGCAAGGAATGAACTTGGCATAAACTGAGGTTGCCCCATTGCGCCCGCCCATGAGCCCTTCATCGCTTCTGGTTTAATATGGCCTTGCTCAAGTATGTTTAGGGCAGCCATCGCTTCTTTACGGAAAAAAGCCTCACGACGCCCTTCATACGCCATTGTAGACAAGGCATCGATCACACTGTAATTACCTGTAAACTTACCGAAGTTACTTTCAACGCCCCACAACGCGACTATAAAACGAGGTTGTACTCCATATTCATCACCAATACGCTTAAGCGATGAATAATGTTTGTTGTACAAAGCTTTGGCTTGTTTCACTTTCCAATCAGGGACTGCCCTCGGAATATATTCATCCAAAGTCAGCTTTTTCTCTGGTTGGTTTTTGTCTGCGGTTACCGCTCTAGGTTTAAACGTCACACCTTCAAAAGCTTGGTCAAGTATAGATTCAGAAATCCCCAGCTCTCGACCTTCTTGTTTCAAAGTTAAAACATACTCTTCGAAACTCAATTCATTAGCGGACAGGCTACCAGCCATTAGCAAAGTAGTAACCCCAGCCACAATCGCACGTACTTTTTTCAAGCGCTCCTCCTTGAACAATTAGAGCCGTTTATTCTTCACCTTCCGATTTTTTCTGTTGAGCTTTTCGTTCTTTATATAGCTCTAACTCATTAACAGTCGGAGGTGGTACTTGCAGGAAAAAACCATCATTCTTTAGCGATTCTTTCACTTTCTCGATATCAACTTGGGCCAGCGTTCTGCCGTCCATCTTGATAACCATAACGAAGCTAGGTTTGCCGAACATCTGCATCAAAGTGTCAGGAACTTGTGAAAAATCGTCTTTTTTCGGGATAAATAGGTAAGTGCCTTCTTTCTTCGAGCTTTTATAAATAGAACACAGCATGACAAGCCTTTTCTCTTGTTCAGAACGACAAAAGTCAACGTTCTGAAATTATTGGTTGAAGTTTAGAAATATTGGGAACAAAACGTCCATTTGACAACAAGATTGCTTGCTGTGCTTGGTTTGGGAATATAACATGATAAGCCTAGTTTCAGGCAATGTCCTTTATCGTAAAGATGAAAGAAATTGTAGCCAGTTCTTATTAAGGTCCTTTAGTAATCAATGTCTAGTAACCCAGATCTCAAAGGTAGTAGTTTCACTCTATCTGTATTGCACTTGTCTGACTCCCCAGTGGACAGTGCGGTGACGTTTCTTCAAGAAAAGGTTACCCAAGCCCCTTCATTTTTTGCTGCTGCTCCAGTTGTGATCAACATCAGCAAAGTGGATGGCGATATCGACTTTGTGCAGCTCAAAGATGGCATTTCCAAAGCGGGAATGATTCCTGTTGGTGTTACCGGCTGCCAAGACAAACGAACTCAGAACCTTGCAAAAGACGCTGGTTTTGCCGTAATGACCGCAAGTAAGTCCCCTTCTCAAGCTCCAGCTAAGATGGCGCCCACAAAAATCATTAGAACTCCTATCCGTTCTGGACAACAAGTCTATGCTAAAGATGGCGATTTGGTGATCTTAAACCATGTGAGTGCGGGCGCTGAAGTGATTGCCGATGGCAGCATTCATATTCATGGCACATTGCGCGGGCGAGCAATTGCTGGGGCAAGTGGTCAAAAAGAAGCAAAAATTATTTGTAATGATTTACAAGCTGAGCTGGTTTCTATTTCAGGAAATTACTGGCTCAGCGATCAAATTGAAAGTGAGTACTGGCAGAAAAAAATCATGTTAAGCATGACTGACGATGTTCTGCATTTTGATGTACTTGCGATTTAGAAAGATAAAAAGGAAAAAATAATGGCACGCATTATTGTTGTAACGTCAGGTAAAGGTGGGGTTGGTAAAACCACTTCAAGTGCGGCTATCGCCTCAGGACTGGCTCTTAAAGGTAAAAAGACTGCAGTTATCGATTTTGATATCGGCCTTCGTAACCTAGACCTTATTATGGGTTGTGAGCGTCGCGTAGTTTACGATTTCGTAAACGTTATCAATGGCGAAGCGACTTTGAACCAAGCGATGATCAAAGATAAGCGCACAGACAATCTATTCATTCTTCCGGCTTCACAAACACGTGACAAAGATGCGCTAACCAAAGATGGTGTTCGTCGCGTCTTTGATGAACTAGACGAAATGGGCTTTGATTTCATCATTTGTGATTCTCCTGCTGGTATCGAGCAAGGCGCGCTGATGGCGCTATACTTCGCCGATGAAGCCATTGTTACTACTAACCCTGAAGTTTCTTCAGTACGTGACTCAGACCGTATCTTGGGCATCCTAGATTCGAAGTCTCGCCGTGCAGAAGAAGGTCTAGAACCTGTAAAACAACACCTACTTCTGACTCGTTACAACCCTGCGCGTGTGACACAAGGCGAAATGCTAAGTGTTGAAGACGTAGAAGAGATCCTACACATATCATTATTGGGTGTTATCCCAGAAAGCCAAGCGGTATTAAATGCATCAAACAAAGGTGTACCAGTGATCTTTGACGACGCTTCAGATGCAGGCATGGCATACGACGATACCGTTGAGCGCCTCCTAGGTGGTCAGATTGATTTCCGCTTCTTGACCGAAGCGAAGAAAGGCATTTTTAAGCGACTATTCGGAGGCTAATTAACTATGTCATTACTTGAGTTTTTTAGACCACAGAAGAAATCTTCGGCTAATTTAGCGAAAGAGCGCTTACAAATAATTGTTGCTGAGCGCCGTAGCCATAACGATCCTGCACCGTCTTACTTACCACAACTAAAAGAAGACATTCTAAAAGTGATCGCTAAATACGTTGAAGTTGATCCATCAATGGTTGATCTATCGTTTGAGCATAAAGATGACGACATCTCTGTGCTAGAGCTCAACGTTAAGCTCCCAGAAGACGAAAAGTAGCACCTTAGATTGCATCCAAAAATAAACGGCTGACATATTTCTATGTCGGCCGTTTTCTTTTCCTATGTATAGCTAATGCCTGTTTCTAATTAATAACCTAAAGTTATTATTCATATAAGCACCATTCATTACCCACAATGATAAGTAAATTGTATTCTTATCTGGTACCCACAGTTCAGATAGAGAGTTTATTTATGTCACTGATTAACAATAAATTAAAAGCGACCATAATTACGGCAGCACTTATTGTTACAGGATGTAGTTCACCCGCATTGGATGCAGAAAACGAAAATGCCGCACGCAATAGAGGCGCTGTTGGCGGTGCATTAGTGGGGGCGACTCTCGGCGCTCTAACAGGCGAGCCTAGTCTTGCGGTAAAAGGAGCGGTTGCAGGTGGAGTAACAGGAGGAGTTGCAGGCTCACTGAAAGACTTAGATGACTCTCGCCATACCAATAATACGCAGATACTCGCAGATGGACATTCACAAGATAATCGTAGCGATGCCGAAAAGCGTGTCGCTGAACTCGAAGCGGAGATTCGAATCCGTCAGCTGGAGCAGCAGCTAGCCGATATCCAAGCGCAAGAAAGCCAAAGTAGCGCTGAACCTATCTAAAAGAAAAAAGGGTAAGCCGTGATTCACGCCTTACCCTTTTCTAAATATCTGCAACTTAATTAGTTATTTAATGGCTTTATTTAGCTTCTCGCCTAAAATATCTAAACGCCAACCTTGCATCACATCCGGCAGCTTCGCTGGATCTCGGTCTAACTTCCATACCCAGCTCAACATTTGATTCAGCTGCTTTTTAGAAGCCAAAAACTCCGTCGCCAAACCAGATGAAGAAGAAGCCTTTTTCACTTCATCTTTCAATGTTTTGAATACTTGCTTGTAACCTGGGTAATCCATCAAACGATCAATTTTCGCAGGGTACTCTTCTTCTGGTGTGTGCTCAGCCAATTTCACGATTGAGCTAATTTTTGCGCTATGGCGGCGAACGGCGCGAGGATCAATGCCTTCTTGCTCCATGTGTTTTGCCGATTTAAGACCAAATCGAGCCACCGCCCATAGGTCTTGTTCTTTAAATACAAAGTTAAGTGCCAAATCTCGCTTCATGGCTTCTTTATAACGCCACGTTGCCAGTGGGCGTAAAATCGCTAGTTGTTGAGGTCTTAGCTGCCAAGCCCCTTTGATATCTAAATATGCTTTTTCAGGCTCAGCCTCGCGAATGCGTTTAGACACTAATAATTCTGATTCTTGCTGCGCGGCATCCCACCAGCCTGCTGCTTGCACTTTTTCAAGTAGCTTGTTGTACATTGGCAATAGGTAATGAACATCTGCAGCTGCATAGTCTAGCTGCTTTTGCGAAAGCGGACGGGCTAGCCAATCAGTACGTGACTCACTTTTATCCAATTCAACACCTACAAACTCGTTCACCAAGGCCGCAAAGCCCGTCGACAAACCATGACCTAAGAAAGCAGCCATCACTTGAGTGTCGACCATTGGGAATGGTGTACAACCGAACGCATTTTGGAATACTTCTAAATCTTCACCGCATGCATGCAGCACTTTCAGTACCGATGTGTCTTTCAGTAACCCGACAAACGGAGTCATCTCGTCAAGCGCAATTGGATCAATCAAAGACAAAGTTTCGCCATCAAATAACTGAATCAGGCCCAATTGAGGAAAAAACGTTCGGGTACGGACAAACTCGGTATCGAGCATCACTACATCAGCTTCGCGCGCTTGCAGACAAACACGTTCAAGATCGTTTAATTGGGTAATAATTTGATAGTTCACACAAACTCTCGCAGGTTTTATTGTTCGCCGGATACAAAAATGCCGACATGAATTGTCGGCATTCTAACATTATTTGTTCGGCACTGCTTCCGCTTAAGCGCTTTTCGCCTGTGCTAGCTGAGCATCGTTTTCTTCACGAAGAACTCGGCGAAGGATCTTACCTACGTTCGTTTTCGGTAGCTCTTCTCTAAACTCTACGAGTTTAGGCACTTTGTAACCCGTCAAATGCTCACGACAATGCGCAATAACGTCGTCTTTCGTTAGGCTTGGATCGCGTTTCACTACGTAAATCTTCACTAACTCACCAGACACATCATTTGGCTGGCCGATAGCTGCGACTTCCAATACTTTTCCGTGAAGAGCAACGACATCTTCAATTTCGTTTGGATACACATTAAAGCCAGACACTAGAATCATGTCTTTCTTACGATCAACAATGTGCAATAGGCCTTCATCATCGAACTTAACAATGTCACCAGTGGACAACCAACCATCTTGGTCAATAACTTCTTTGGTTGCTTCCGGACGTTGCCAGTAACCCTGCATCACCTGCGGACCTCGAACCTGAAGTTCACCAGTTTGGTCGTTACCCACAACGTTACCTTCATCATCGATGATACGAACATCGGTTGATGGTACAGGCAGACCAATCGCGCCAGTGTAATCTTTTAGGTCGTATGGGTTACCCGTAACCAGTGGAGAACACTCGGTTAAGCCATAGCCTTCCAGTAAATGCACGCCAGTGGTCTTTTTCCACTGCTCAGCTACCGCTCGTTGAACCGCCATACCACCGCCAACTGCAAGGCCTAGGTTGCTGAAATCTAACTCATGAAAATCTTCATTGTTCACAAGTGCATTAAATAAAGTATTTACACCCGTAATCGCTGTGAATGGGTATTTTTGCAGCTCTTTAATGAACCCAGGAATATCACGAGGATTGGTAATTAATAGGTTTTGGCCACCAATTTCTACAAACAATAAGCAGTTTACTGTTAATGCAAATACGTGATACAGCGGCAGCGCTGTAACGACTAACTCTCGCCCTTCTTTCAAGACTGGGCCGTATGCGCCCTTCGCTTGAAGCACGTTGGCAATCATATTGCGGTGAGTCAAAATTGCGCCCTTCGCAACACCAGTGGTACCACCGGTGTATTGTAGAAATGCAATGTCATCACCCGACATGAAAGGTTTCACGTATTGTAAACGGCGGCCTTTATGGAGCGCTTGACGGAAAGAAATAGCGCCCGGAAGGTTGTACTTTGGCACCATGCCTTTTACGTACTTCACAACAAAATCGACAATCGTACCTTTCGCGCGAGGTAACATTTGGCCAAGGCTAGTTAGAACAACGTGCTTAACAGGCGTATTATCGACGACTTTTTCAAGCGTACTCGCAAAGTTAGAAACGATTACAATCGCCTTCGCTCCGGAGTCATTTAGCTGATGTTCAAGCTCACGTGGAGTATAAAGAGGGTTCACATTTACCGCGATCATACCAGCACGTAATACACCAAACAGTGCAATTGGGTATTGCAATAAGTTAGGCATCATTAAGGCTACACGATCGCCTTTCTTCAGTTTCAAATCATTTTGTAAATAAGCGGCAAACGCACGGCTGCGCTCTTCTAACTTACGAAATGTCATGACAGAGCCCATGTTCATGAATGCAGGCTGATCCGCATACTTTTGTACGGATTGCTCAAACATTTCAACTAAAGATGGGTATTGATCTGGGTTGATCGTTTCTGGTACGTCACTTGGAAAACGTGAAAGCCAAGGTTTATCCACGATGTTACTCCTCGTTTATCAGCTGACTGCATAGCCGCTATTTGTCATTTGCGAAGTATTACAGCACAGCTTTAGTGCTTGAGCACTAAAAGACTCAAACACTTGTTTAAATTTTGTTAACTGCACCAAGAATTAGCTCAGAAATGCGCTCTGGGTCCTGCAAATGGCAATGATGTCCGCCGTGAACTGTCTCTATCTTCAGCTTAGAAGTATCTAAGTTGTAGCGATTGTGCTGCAAATCACGGTAGCCATTACAACCTAGAATAATCAATTGCGGGCAAACTATTGATAACATAATGGCTTCTGCATGTTCTGATGACATTCGATAAAGTGAATCGCACTTCAATCGTGAGTCATATCGCCAATGCCATTGGCCATCACGGTGCTCGGTACCTCGTTCGACAATAGGTTGAATCAACACACCATCAATATGATTTGCTTTTGCTCTTAGCGAAATAGCATCTTCTAGGCTAGCCAGAGGACGAGAAGGCTTTCTGCGCTGTCTTTGTCGACTTAACACCCCTTGTCTCAGGCGTGTAACCGTATTCTGGGGAGCTTCAGAAAGAGGTCCATGACCTTCTATTTGAACTAATCCTGATACCTGTTCAGGAAAGGCGGCACTATAACAACTTGCTATCAATGCACCAAGTGAATGCCCCACCAACAGTAGTCTGTTTGGCGATATTTCATGCAAAACCTGATAAATATCGTCAATATAGTCATGAAATGGGTAGTAAGAAGGGGTTGGTTTGTGCTCAGAAAGCCCGTGCCCTGGTAAATCGATTGCTATTTGGTGCAAGCTAGGGTTAGCCTTCGCTAGCGCTTCCATTACCGAAATAAAACTAGCGGCATTATCTAACCAGCCGTGAATGAAAACGACCGTCAAAGCGGCCGTTGATGCATCACCGATCTCTAACGTGGCGACATTGCCTGAAGAAATCGAATAGGTATGTTCACTGAATATATGAGGAGTCACGAATATCTCGCATTGTTCTCGCGAGCTATTTCACTTCCTGAATAACTCGTCCTTGCTTGGGACCATAGTTGAAACTACGGCAGTACATACTACGGCAAGAATAATAGTGGGAAGTCGTGTCCGTGACTACTATGCGCTCTTTAATTTGCCACAAGCGTTGGCCATAAGCATTCATTACAGGAAAGGTGTATTCATACTCACCGACTAAACCCGTTTCTGGCATTGCGGTCGTTCCCACAATCGTTAGCATACGACCTTTAGCAAAACTCACCGGTTCTGCATAACCTGAAATATAAGCGACAAATCGACCTTTCGGCTCAGCATCCAAGTCTGGCTTACCATTGCTATCAATCGGCAGATTAACCACTTCAATACGAGTTTTATCATCAAGATTTTGTACCGAGGCAATAACCCCACCTAAACGCACATCAGGCTTGGTATCTGGATCGGCATCCAACCACAATTGGTAGTCAGTGATCACAGGTTCAGTCTTTGCAGTAAGCTCAGTGGGTAAACTAGAACAACCTGCTAATACGAGGAAAGCTAACGATAAGAAAAATAGGCGGAATTTATTGGTAGAAAACATTGAAATTTCACTCAGTTAGGAACAGAGAAGGTTAAATCAGATATAAATATCGACTCCCAAAAGCTTAGCAAGTTCCTCTTTTTTAGCTTGGTTCATCACATCCATATACTCTTCCATTGCGCGACGGCCGCGACCTTCTGGTAAGTCATATTGAATTTGCGCTTTGTGAATATCGGATTCTTGAACATGACGGATCGAATGAGAGACGGCATTCGCGACCTTCGTTGGTTGACCAACAGGGCCTTTAGCGTCGCCTTTTTTTATCTCATTTTTTTTATTCGTTCGATTAGTCTTTTGAGTATTGCCAATCGAAGGTGGTAAACCGTTAATCGAAACCATATTCACTTACCCAAACTGTTTACTTTGATGATACGAAAAGGAACCAACCTTTTCGCATCAACAACTTGCGCGCCAAATATTGCTGCAAGATCAGCTTTACTTGAGAGCTAAACGTTACTCACGACCTGGCAATTTCTTCCACGCCACTTTATCACGTAAATAAACGGGCGCAGATTCTTCAGCGGGAACCGCTTTACCTTCAGCAAAGGCAAACTGAGCTAACAACGCAATATCTTGCGCTTCAGGGAATAACACCTCACTTTCTTTACAAGTCAGGTTGATGTTATCCAAGTGCTCAGCGTAGGCTTCCCAACCTGTGCCTACTTTCGACCAAGTTTGAGCATCGGCTTCAACTTGAGCGACCAGATCGCTAGGCGCAATAACGCATTCCGCATCAATTGCTCGCCAACTTCCATCTTGTTGACGACTGTAACGCCCCCAATAAACTTCACTCATTCTCGCATCAATAGCGCTGGCAACATGCTCGTCGCCTTGAACTCGATAGCAGCCTTGTGCCATTGCTTCTAACGTCGAAATACCGATCATTGGTAGATCTGCACCGAATGCTAAACCTTGTGCAATACCAATGCCAATACGAACACCAGTAAAGCTACCAGGCCCTTGCCCGAATGCGATCGCATCCACATCAGCTAACTTCAAACCCGCTTCTTTTAGCACCTCATCCACCATAGGAAGAATTTTCTTGGTGTGATCGCGTGGTGCCACTTCACTGCGTGCAAACACTTGGTTTTCAACAATTAATGCGACAGAACAGTTTTCAGTCGCGGTATCTAATGCAAGAATTTTTGCGCTCATTAACGCCTCAAATAAACTTTGTTGTATCTAAAAATAATGACTAATGCTCAAGGGAATCAGACAGTTTCTAATTCTCTTAATGTTTAGCTAGGAATTCTTTTATGACGCCTAAATCTCGGGTGCGCGGTATTGGAGGCAAACTCGCCAAAAATATGCCGCCATAATCGCGAGTCACTAGTCGGTTGTCACAAATAATCAAAGCACCGTTGTCATGCTTATCTCGAATGAGTCGCCCCACCCCTTGTTTTAACGTGATCACCGCATCTGGTAACTGAACTTGAGAAAAAGGATCGCCCCCTTTGAGCTTACAATCCTCAATCCGCGCTTTAAGCAAAGGATCATCGGGTGCTGTAAAGGGTAATTTATCGATGATAACACAGCTAAGTGCATCGCCCCTAACGTCTATCCCTTCCCAAAAAGCCCCCGTCGCCACCAGCAATGCGTTTCCAAGTTCCATAAACTCAGCCAGTGTTTTCTGCTTACTGGTCTCCCCTTGAAGCAATACTGGAACGGATAAGGTTTCTCTAAAGCGCTCACCAAGCTCTTTCATCATGCTGTGGGACGTACACAAGAAAAAGCATCGACCTTGGTTTTGTTCAATAACCGGGGTTAACATTCTTACCAGCTTATCAGCAAGTCCTGGGCTATTTGGCTCGGGTAAATAACGAGGAACACACAGACGCGCCTGATTCGGGTAGTCAAATGGGCTAGGTAAAGATAACTGCGCCGCTGGTTTAAGCCCTAAACGTGAAGTGAAATGCCCAAAATCATCCGATACCGCAAGTGTCGCGGAAGTAAAAACCCATGCTCCGGGCTTAAGCTCGATTTGTTCGTGGAATTTATCGGCAACGGATAACGGCGTAATATGTAATGCGAAATGCCTTGGCGTTGTGTCATACCAATAGGAGTAACCAGTAATCGACACATCACACACCCGCTCAATGCGCCCTTTCAATAGAGTGGCACGTTCAAAAGCCGTATCTAACAATTGACTACGACCTAATGCCAGCTTCAAAACATCTACCGCTAATTGCAGCGCATCTTGTAAGCGAACCAACTCGCGAGCAATCGACTCTGATTTTAAGGCTTCTCGCCAATTACCACGAAAGCCTGTATCACCAAGTACAATTCTAAGATCCATCGCAGACTGAACCAAACGCTCACCAACTTTCTGTAGCTGTCGCATATCTTTGGCTTCGGTGCGGTAGCCTATCTCTATGTCTTTTGAGAGTTCTTGAATCTGACGGCTCGACACCGACTGTCCAAAATACTGACTCGCGATGTCTGGGATTTGGTGGGCTTCATCGAAAATAAATACATCGGCATCTGGGATAAGTTCGCCAAACCCAGTTTCTTTGATTGCCAAATCCGCCATAAATAAGTGGTGATTAACCACCACCACATCGGAGTCCATCGCTTTCTTCCGAGCTTTCAGAACAAAGCAATCAGTGTAACTCGGGCATTCTTTACCCAAGCAATTATCATTGGTGGATGTAATCGTGGGAATGATTGGGCTGTCCTCAGCGATATCGTCACAATCGCCTAAGTCGCCACTATGCGTAGTAGAGGACCAATTTCGCACCTTAACCAATTGTGCGAGCATTGTGGGATCAGACTCAACACCGTGGCTTTCGACCATTTGACGGCTTAATCGATCCAAACACAGATAATTGGAACGCCCTTTGAGTAACGCTATCTGGCCAAAAAAACCTAACGCTTCAACCATCAAAGGTAAATCACGATGAAACAACTGTTCTTGCAAGTTCTTCGAACCGGTACTGATGATTGTTTTCTTACCGCTAAGCAACGCAGGAACCAAGTAAGCAAATGTTTTACCTGTTCCGGTTCCCGCTTCAACCACCAATTGGCTTTGCTTTTCAATCGCGCTGGATACTGCTTCCGCCATATCCAGTTGAGCTTGTCTGGGTTGAAACCCCGGGATCGCTTTGCCGAGAGCGCCGTCAGCAGAAAACGTTTTAGAAATCATAAAGCAACGAAGTAGAAGAAAATATGGGGAAGAATTATGGCAGGTTTAGTGAGCCGGCGCGAATCAAGATTGCATTCGCACCGGGTGTATTTGGTGTGATCTTTTATCGAGTTTTACTATTTACGATTCAAATAACGAGAAAGCCAAGGGGCAGCTTCAAAACCATTGTCAGAACATTGCATTGCTTTGGCCGCATCTGAAGGCGATGCTTTGCATTCCCACATTTCAGTCAGGATATCTTCATCCATTTGCTCATCGCCCAGTAACGAGTTTACTCTTTCACAGTACAACTTTTTTGCTAGTAACTCTTTATCCATTACGTGCCACCTTTGTAAAACAAATCTCAATTTGGGTGTTGCTGTAATCAACGAAAATTTATTAAGTCGGTAAATGCTTTGTAGATTTTGTTGAAACCAAATCGATAATAGATTAATTATAGCTCTCATATTGCGGCATAGTTCACCGTTCGACAGCCGATAATTAATTCACAGAATAAAAAAAACATTTCATGGAAGTAGGATGAAAATGGAAAAGAAAACACTGCTAACACACTGCACTGATGCCCCTGGACTAATCTCTAAGATCACTAACATCTGTTACAAGCATCAACTTAACATCATCCACAACAATGAGTTTGTAGACAACACAAGCGGCCACTTCTTCATGCGTACGGAGCTGGAAGGTTACTTTAACGATGAAACGTTTCTCGCCGATTTAGACCAAGCATTACCAGAAAATGCTAAACGCAAACTGGTTGGCCCTTCTCGTAAACGCGTAGTTATTCTCGTCACCAAAGAGGCACATTGTCTTGGTGATATTCTGATGAAGAATTACGATGGCAGCTTAGATGTAGAAATTGCTGCAGTAGTGGGTAATTACGACACGCTACAAACGCTGACGGAACGTTTTGATATTCCTTACCACTGTGTTTCTCATGAAGGTTTAAACCGTGAAGAACACGAAGAAAAAATGCTAGAAGTGATCGACCAATATCAAGCCGATTATTTGGTTCTGGCTAAATACATGCGTGTACTGACTCCTGGCTTCGTAGAAAAGTACAACCACAAGATCATCAATATCCACCACAGCTTCTTGCCTGCTTTCATCGGTGCAAAACCGTACCAGCAAGCTTATGAGCGTGGGGTGAAAATCATCGGTGCAACCGCACACTTTGTAACGAATGACTTAGATGAAGGCCCAATCATCAAGCAAGACGTTATCCCTGTCGATCATAACTTCAGCGCAAAAGACATGGCGCAAGCAGGCCGAGATGTAGAGAAAAACGTGCTTAGCAAAGCCCTAAATAAAGTGATTAACGATCACGTATTTGTCTATGGCAACAAGACCGTTATCCTTTAGCCTTAGTTCGTTAATCCTCAATGAAAAAGGTAGGCATTACGCCTACCTTTTTTGTTTACAAGCAAGTAATTACCCCTGCTCTGAAGCCACAATATTTTTTAAAGAATGAGGATGCAATTTGATGCACACGCCATTGTATTTAAAGGCAACTGTCGGGTTATTGAGTCGTTCACCTTCGCCTTTCGGGCTCGAAAGCTTCACTTTCACACCTAAGCTACGTAATCCGTCGTAATTCTGTGCAAAGTTTGGATACGTCGTCTTTAAATCTGCCAAGTATTCTTCTGCGGTTTGCGTATGTGAAGGAATCACGAATTCGACATGCTCCCAATCTTGAGTAGGGTACAATTTACCTTCAGCCGGATATGGCAACTCTAAACATTCAATTGACCAACCTTTACTGGTTAGCGGTGTATTGAACTCTAGAACGATAATAGGGCGACCATTGATTTGAGCTTGTGAGATTGTATTTCCATACTCTAGCCAATTTTCATGAGCGGCCTTAGCGAGTTCGGTTTCATTAATGCGTAACGCGATGTGATCAGCTTGAGCAAAGCTTAAATCCAAATGAAGTAGCTCTCCAAGTTCGATAATTTTATCCATAAAATCATCTAATCTAGCGATCATTTGTGCAGGCTCTAACCCTGCTTGCTGTAATCGTTCTTGCATTACTCTCACCTCTAATAATTTTGGCTGCATAGTAACAAGTTTGATTACTTGAACAAGCCCGCGTTGCAATATTTACATTGTTTGAATTTATCAATTCAGTAATCCGCCCCTGTCTACGCTTTTATACATAGAAAAGACATAAATTTCCTAGTTTCTGCCCTATAAGCGAGCCGATTAAATTGGTATCATTACCGCCATTTTTGTGAACTCAAACAGAGTCTGTTGTTAAAATAGTCAGCTATTGCTTTATCGCATAACTACTCGAACTGTCTAACAACCGCTCTTATCATCCTTGAATTGAAGGAAACGCGTGTGAATATCCAAGCACTTATTAATGACAAAGTATCTCAGGCTCTAGAAGCCGCTGGCGCACCTGCAGGCTCTCCTGCTGCTGTTCGTCAATCTGCAAAACCACAATTTGGTGACTACCAAGCTAACGGCGTAATGGGCGTTGCAAAGCGACTAGGCACTAACCCTCGAGAATTTGCTCAAAAAGTGTTGGATGTACTAAACCTAGACGGTATCGCTTCTAAAGTTGAAATCGCTGGCCCTGGTTTCCTTAACATCTTTCTTGACGAAGCTTTTCTAGCAAAACAAGCTGATGCCGCTCTTGCAGATTCTCGTTTAGGTGTAGCTGAAGCTGAAGCGCAAACTATCGTTGCCGACTACTCAGCTCCAAACGTTGCAAAAGAAATGCACGTAGGCCACCTACGTTCGACTATCATCGGTGATGCGGTTGTTCGTACTCTAGAGTTCCTTGGTCATAAAGTCATTCGTGCTAACCATATCGGTGACTGGGGTACTCAGTTCGGTATGCTTATCGCTAACCTTGAGCGCGTTCAAGCTGAGTCTGGTGAAGTTTCAATGGAACTTGCTGACCTAGAAGGCTTCTACCGTGAATCTAAAAAGCTTTACGATGAAGACGAAGAATTCGCAGTTAAGGCACGTGGTTACGTAGTGAAGCTGCAAAGCGGCGACGAGTACTGCGCAGAAATGTGGAAGAAGCTTGTTGATGTAACTATGGTTCAAAACCAACGTAACTATGACCGCCTAAATGTATCTCTAACTCGCGAGCACGTGATGGGTGAGAGCATGTACAACGACATGCTACCTAAAGTCGTTGCTGACCTAAAAGAGCAAGGTCTAGCGAAAGAAGATGACGGCGCACAAGTTGTATTCTTAGATGAGTACAAGAACAAAGATGGCGATCCGATGGGTGTAATCATCCAGAAGCGCGACGGCGGTTTCCTTTACACAACAACTGACATCGCTTGTGCAAAATACCGTTACGAAGAATTTGGCGCTGATCGTGTACTTTACTTCATCGACTCTCGTCAACACCAACACCTGATGCAAGCTTGGACTATCGTTCGTAAAGCTGGCTTTATTCCAGAATCGGTTTCTCTTGAACACCACGCATTCGGCATGATGTTAGGTAAAGACGGTAAACCATTCAAGACTCGCGCAGGCGGTACGGTTCGTCTAGCTGACCTTCTTGATGAAGCAGAAGTTCGTGCAGCACAGCTGATCGAATCTAAAAACCCAGAACTAGCAGAAGACGAGAAGAAAGCAATCGCTAATACAGTTGCAATGGCAGCGGTTAAGTACGCAGACCTTTCTAAGCACCGTACTACTGACTACGTGTTCGATTGGGACAACATGCTTGCATTCGAAGGTAACACAGCACCGTACATGCAGTACGCATACACTCGTGTAGCTTCTGTATTTGCTAAAGCAGGCGTTTCTATGGATTCTCTTGAAGGTGAAATCAAAATCACTGAAGAGAAAGAAAAAGCGCTTATCGCGAAGCTTCTACAGTTCGAAGAAGCGGTACAATCTGTTGCTCGCGAAGGTCAACCACACATTATGTGTAGCTACCTATTCGAGCTTGCTGGTCAATTCTCTAGCTTCTACGAAGCGTGCCCAATTCTTGTAGCAGAAGACGAATCAACTAAGCAGAGCCGTTTGAAACTTGCAGCTCTTACTGCTAAAACGATCAAACAAGGTTTATCTCTTCTAGGTATCGAAACACTAGAACGTATGTAATTTACATATCAAGATTAACTAAAAAGGTTGGTGTTTCACCAACCTTTTGTTTTATCTATCAAATAGTCAACGTAAAAATTGTTCTCTTCCCCTATCTTGCTCTACACTCATAACCAAATTGATTCCGCTTAATCATTGGAAATATCATTATGAGCTTCGAACTACACCCTCAACTTGCAAAAGACACGACTGTCATTGGCAACTTCCCACTGTGCATGGCACTTCTACATAAAGATAATGCTGTACCTTGGGTCATATTGGTTCCTAGGCATGCAAATCTAAAAGAACTACACCACCTACCGATGAAAGAACAACAACAGTTTTTATTGGAATCTCAAGCAGTTAGTCAAGCCCTCGAAGCTACGTTCCAACCGGATAAATTAAACCTAGGCGCATTAGGTAACATGGTGCCACAACTGCACATACACCATATCGCACGTTTCAAAGATGATGTTGCATGGCCTGGGCCTGTTTGGGGGAATACAAACGGTGTTTTCCGTGCAGACGACGAGCAACAAGAGTTGTTAACCCGAATTCAGAATGTACTTTCTCTTAGTTCACTGTTTAAGAAAGCCTAACTACAAAAATCACTATGGTGTCAGTAGCTTTATTGACATCACTTTATTACTTATTTGTAATAATCTTTAACTAAAAGACCGTATTATCACTCACTCTGTTTCATCGTACACTTTCAGCCGTTCAATAAGCCGAGAGATAATAATGAAACAAACATTCAACCTATTTCGTCACGTAAGCTGGATCGCCATTGTCTGTTCAATGCTTGCTTCATTTCTTCTGTTTTTAATGGGTGCAGCTAAAACCTATTCTGCTTTCGCGGTATTCGTATTAAATGAGCTACCACCAGCTAGTCTAGCGCATCTAGATAAAGCCGATATTGCCATTTCGTACTTAATCAAGTCGTTAGATACGTTTCTAGTCGCTTTGGTGTTATTCATTTTTGCACATGGTGTTTACACACTTTTCATCGCTAATAAAGATGCTGAGAAAACCAAGAAAATCAAAGTGTTGAGTTGGATAAGAACACCGAATATTGGCCACCTAAAAAATATCTTGGCCGAAGTTATCATTGTGATTTTGTTTGTTAAATTCTTAGAGTTAGTACTCATAAACTTCAACAGCATCGGTTGGGATATTTTGGTCTTACCGACTTCAATACTACTACTCAGCGTTGGCCTTAAGTTTCTTGGCCTTGGGCATACCGAAAGTACCGACAAATAAACACAAAAAAGCCGCTATCTAAGCGGCTTTTTACTTTGTAGATTCGGCTTTACATAGTCACTGTAATAGCAAGATCATTAATTTTGGTTAGGCTATAACGAACACGAGTAACATGTTGTTTAGCGTTAGTATCTACCAAGCGGCTTACTTGCCCCTTTTTAATCAATACATTCAGCATTGCGTCTACACCATCTTCAGTTAGGTAGAACTGCTTCGCTAGTTCTTTACCCGAAACGATCCCAGAGCTTTCAATCTGCTTTTTCAGCTCATCCAAGATCATGCGATTTGCGTCTCTAGCACTTGCTGCTTACTACCGGCTTTTCGAAAAACCATGTAAGTCACAACAAAACCACCCAGAATGCCTACAATCCACAGCATGCTCGACATTGGGTGTTCAGCAATATGCATAACTTGATAATAAAGTACCGCACCACCATAAGCTAAGCCCATCGTCCACACAGCGATAAAGCGGGCATATTGACTGCCGAATTCTTTAACGTAAGCCCCCATAGCTGCAACACATGGCGTGTAAAGCAAGATAAATACAAGATACGCAAAAGCTGCATGCCCGCTAACAAAGTGTGATTTCAAGTTACCAAAGATTGTTGTATCAACTTCTTGCTCTTCCGCTACTGCGGCAGTATCAGTTAAATCACCGACTTCAATCCCTAGTGGATCGCTAAAGCTCAAACCTGTTAAATTTTCAGGAATCGACATCACCGCTTCATTTAAACTGCCCAACAAATCGTACTCACTTTCTTCCGCATCAGCTGAGGTATAAAGGTTGTTTAATGTTCCTACTACCGCTTCCTTAGCGAAAATACCGGTGATGATCCCAACCGTAGCCGGCCAGTTATCTTGATTAATGCCGATTGGTGCAAATACAGGTGTAACCACTTGAGCCGCTTTCGAAAGAACAGAGTTTTCACTGTCTTCATTACCGAACGAGCCATCAGTACCGACTGAGTTAAGGAAGCTCAGAATGGTCACTACAATCACAATTGTGCGGCCTGCACCCAACACAAAACGCTTTAACTTTTGCCAAGTTTTGATCATTACGTTCTGTAACGTAGGTAGCTCATAATCAGGCATTTCCATCACCAAGCTGTCGCTTGAGCCAGGGTATAAAGTGTGTTTTAAGAAAAGGCCAGTAAATACAGCCGCCAAAATACCTAATAAGTACAAAGCAAAGACAATGTTTTGCCCACTATCAGGAAAAAATGCGGCTGCAAATAATGCATAAACAGGGAGGCGAGCACCACACGACATAAATGGAGCCATTGATGCTGCGAGCTTTCTTTCACGCTCTTGGTCTAAAGTTCTCGTCGCCATAATAGCCGGAACATTACAACCAAAACCCAGCACAAGAGGGACAAATGCTTTGCCAGGTAAACCAATCTTCTGCATCACTTTATCTAGCACAAATGCCGCACGCGACATATAACCAGAACTTTCCAGAACCGCCAAAAACAAATACAAACATGCGATCACAGGAATAAACGTCGCAACGGTTTGAATACCCCCGCCAACTCCGTCGGCTATCAAGGTCACTAGCCATACAGGTAAGTGGTCATCGAGTAAGTAATGCCCACCATCGACCAAGAGTGCTCCAACTCCAATATCAAAAAAATCGATGAACGCACTACCAATGTTTATAGAGAACATAAACATCAGGTACATAACAACGAAGAAAAATGGCACACCGACCCATTTGTTTAATATCAGGTTATCGGCTTTTTCAGTGAAACTGTGGCTTAGCTTACCTTCAGAGCGGCGCACTTTTTTGCAAAGTTCATGTAGGTAGCTGTATTTCACGTTCGCTACGAGTAGATCAATGTCGCCATTCATATGGGCCTGAGCTTTTAGAATTCCCTCACGCTCAGACTGGCTCAGTGCATTTACCACCAGCAAATCATTTTCCAATGAACGTATTGCTAACGCTCTCGATGACACTTCGTTTGCACTAAACACGCGACTGACTTGCTCAATCGCACTTTCAAATTCATCGCCGTACTCAAGAGTAAAATCTTGCAAGGCGATCCCTTGAACAAGTGCTTTGTGCAATTTGTCTTTAAACGCCAAAACTTGCTGTTTGTCATTCGAAGACAAAGTGAATACAGGGCACCCCAACTGTTGCTCAAGTAGTTTTACATCTAAGACTTGGCGTTCTCTTTTTAACGCATCCATTTTATTGAGAACCACTACCATTGGGCGGCCTAATTCTCGCAACTGCAATGTCATATACAAGCTTCGTTCTAAGCAAGTTACGTCAACTACGTTAATTATTAAATCTGCTGGGTGGCTAACAATCGCTCGAGAAGCAATCGATTCATCTATGCTATTACTATCATTGCCACTATCTAATGCATAGATACCCGGTAAGTCAGTTAGGCTAAACTGATCGCCAGAATGACTGTAGTGTCCCGTCTTTTTCTCTACGGTGACACCCGCCCAGTTACCGACTTGTTGCTTAGCACCTGTTAGGCCATTGAATAGCGTTGTTTTACCACTGTTGGGATTACCAACTGTAAGAACCTTATACTCCATTATTGCACCTCAATTGCAGCAGCTATGTTTTCTCTAATAGCAATAGACACACCACGAACCTCAACTTGTAGTGGGTCCCCCATTGGCGCTCGACGGATGAGTGTCACCTCGGTTTTTGGCAACATACCCATCACCATTAGTTTTTTTCGGACATCAGGACTTAACTCACTGAGTTCTACAATAGTGGCAGCCTTGCCTTGCTGTAATTCAGATAGCTTCATATTCGTTAAATTCGCAAAGTGGTAATGAGAAGGATTGTTATTACCACTAATATTAACGCTAAATAACCACAATATTACTATGTGAAATCAATGTTTTCATAAATGATGACGTAAAAACCGTTAAAAACGCTGTCGTCAATTTTGTTATTTTCCTTCCAAAAACTTGAACCACCAAACTAGTACAGATAAGAAAGTAAATTTAATTTCCTATTTATCAATCAGTTATGTTTATGTCGTTTTTTTAGGGTAAAGTTGGCGTTAATTTTATAAGGAAATTAAGTGGGCAGACGTATAGTTACTCCATCGAAAGGAAACGTCTTCCTTTCAAAGTTATTCCAGAGGTGATATGGCTCGCCATATCACTCCGGCAGCAAGCGAAGGTGTCATTGGCACCCGTGGTATAGTCCCCCCGGCTATACCACGATATTTTTTTTCTTGTCCCCTCTAACTCTCTAACTCTCTAACTCTCTAACTCTCTAACTCTCTAACTCTCTAACTCTCTAACTCTCTAACTCTCTAACTCTCTAACTCTCTAACTCTCTAACTCTCTAACTCTCTAACTCTCTAACTCTCTAACTCTCTAACTCTCTAACTCTCTAACTCTCTAACTCTCTAACTCTCTAACTCTCTAACTCTCTAACTCTCTAACTCTCTAACTCTCTAACTCTCTAACTCTCTAACTAGCATGATTCCTACCCTGCGGGTAAAAAAAAAGCCCCAACGTCACGTTGAGGCCTATTTAGATGGCTTATTTCAATTAGCTTTCAGCTGTCTCCACGAACTTAGATGGTGATACACCAAAATGATGTTTAAACCTTTGACTGAAATAAGAAGGATCATTAAATCCACAATCAAAAGCCACATCTGAAATCTTAGCGCCTGAAAGCAATCGCTCACAAGCCTTCTCTAGACGAACTTCATTCAAGTAGTCTTTAAACGTTCTGCTTGTCATAGATTTAAATCTTCGCTGTAGACTTCGTTCTGAGACATACAACTGTTTAGCCGCAACCGAAGTACCAAAGTCTGGATCAGCATAATGCTCAGCGATCAATAAACGAACTTTATTCATCCACTCTTCTTCAGCACTTAACTGAATCGGCGATGTTTTCACATCAAGTACTTCTAATGACTCAACACGTTCTCCAACGGCATCTATTGCTTTCACTTCCATTTGGCGTTCAAGTGGCCAAGTCAGTTGCACTTTATTCTGAGTATCGGATATGAATATCTTTAGATCGCCGCCACTCTGCTGCATCAGTAAAGGTAACTTATCGATATTCAAATCGACTGAAGCATTATGCACCTGATCCGAACCACTAGATAAGTGCTTGGGCAGTGGAGAGCCATGATCTAGAAAGGTGATACTCAGATCATCTTCAAATTCTTCCAATATCACAGTCAACTTTTGGCTACGGAAACTTCGTTTTAACACGTTAGCGATAAAACTGTTGAACACGACATCCAAATTAAAATACGACACTCTAACAAAATGCTGATTGGTTAAAACCTTAATATCCAGCTCGATATCTGATTTAGACAGCTCTTCACGCCAAACCGTGAACACTGAGTTCAAGACAAACAGGATATCGTAGCAATGCTCTCCTAACTGCCCGTCGTTTCGCGAATTCTTCAATTGATCGAGACCAGTTTGTAGGTTGATAACTGCAGAACTCGCTTGCCCTTGTTGCCAGTCAGGTACCGTATGCAAAAGCATCGCTACGTCCCCCACCAACTCTTCAGATTTGTGTTCCACCAAAGCATTTTTTACTTGCAACTGCTTACGTAATTGCTGGTTCGTGGTTAGCAATATTCGACTTTGATGTCGTAATTGATCAGTCTTTAAGGCAACTTGCGCTTTTAACTGCCTATTCGCTAACGCCATAAACCGAGAACGCCACAATACGATTATCGTGATCATGCCAATCGTGCCAAAGATAAATGTCACCGCTGCCCAATTGGTTAAATACCAAGGCTTGGCGACACTAAATCGTTGCTCGGCACCAATAAAATTAAGGTCCGGATATTTCATCGAGCGAACTTGTAAAACATAATCCCCAGGTAATAGGTGATCTAAAGTTAATAAGCCGCCTTCAAACACACTCCAAGAATCCGTGGCATTGAGTCTATATTCAAGCTCTTGGGTTGAAGCAACGGGAACGATACCCAGTTTGAACGTCACCGATGCCCCATACTTGAACGGAGATAAAACCTGATTACCGCCGCCTAAAGATACGGTGTTTTGGTCAACCGTCACTCGGCTAAATAGCGCTCGACTTTGAGGTGTACTAGCGACAAGCAAATCAGCTGACACTGCACTTAACACACCATATTTTGAACCCAAGAAAATAATCGAACCTAAATCGGAATCAAACAAAGACGAACAAGAACCAGAAGTGAATTCATTGGTAATCAAACCAAAAGGAGCGCCAAAATGCTTTCTTAATTGACCAGCCATATCGTAGTAGCTTAATCCTTTGGAAGAACCGAGCCACATCCCATCTTCACTTGGCATCAGACATTGAGGGCTAATATTGTCTTCAATTAAGGGGACTTCCTGAACATCACGTCCACCTTGCGCCACACGGTATAAACCATAGCTACTTGCAAACCATTGGGTGCCAAGTTGATCAATTGCGATATCGACCGTTTTCCCAAACCTTTCGCTAGCGCGGTTAAAACTAATCTTTTCTCCTACAAAGGAGTAATAACCATGATCGGTGCCAATCAACACACCACTATCAGGCGTCGCTTCTATTTCAGTTATCTTGGTCGGTAGATATTTTTCAACGAGCCAAGTGCTCCCGTAGTTCTTTACCGTGTGATTGTTTATATCAAATGAATAAAGGGTTTCTCCAGACGTAAGCCACACAACGTGACTATCTGTAAGGGCGAGATGCTGGATTGCTAGGTTTTGAATTTCTCTAGGAACAGGTAATATTCGAGACTCCGAACTATATCGGTCAATGCAAATGAGCCCCTCCTCTGTTGCGAGCCACAACTTATCATCGACAATCAGAAAATCAGAGACCGCCCCCGCATACAATTGTTTAGGGGGACTATCGTCACCATGACTTATGTAGTAAAGGCCTGATGTTGAAGAAGCCCAATATCCTTCGGTGTCTAGTGCTTTGACTTTAGTTATGACGACATCACTTGAGTGAATCCCTTGTCCGTAAATCGGTTTTCTAGAAAAGGTTTTACTAAATAACGAGAAATAACGAATACCATTACTGGTTGCTATCCAAATTCCTCCAGCGCCATCACTTCTTAATGAATAAATTTTTTCTCCCGGTAACGAGAAATCCTCGTAGGGGTTCTTTGCTATTTTCTCATCATTCCCGGACAAAAAGTTATAGGTGTATAAACCATGTTCCGTTCCAATCCAATATTCGGTCGACGTCTCTGCCAGCGCCAACACATGCGATCGCCCTATTCGTTTTACAATTCCATTAGGGTTAGTGATATCAATAACTACAGCACCGTTAAGCGTACCTATCACTAGCTCCCGGCGAGACTTGGAAAAATACAGTTTTTCTACGTAATGTTTCCCTGAAGCAGAAATGTGAGAAAAGTTGCCTTCAGAGGATAAATATACTCCTGAGCTTGTCGCCAACACCCATTTAGTCAACACAACCTGAGCGTCGTTAATGTCTATTTGGCTGCTTTTATTATGTTGATAAAGCTCAAGCAGAGAATAAGTATCGAACTGTTTGGTTTTCGTGTGAAAAGTATAAAAATTCGTTCCGTCGGTCACCCAAATGTAATCCCCGGAGCTTCCAAGATTGGTGATCTCCGCACCAGGGCTTAAGCTGAAAGCGAGTGTTCGTCCTAATCCAGGGGTATTTTCATAAACTTCGTTATCGAAATAGGTCCAAAATGTATTGTTGACGAAGCCTAACTTTTCGGCTGGAAAGTCTAACAGGCTGCCTTTTCTTGGTAATAAAGTCCTACCATCATAGAACAGCACTTTTCCATGAACGTCATGCACCCATACCCCACCGTTATCACCGATGAATAGATTTTGAGCAGCCAAAAACTTCCCTTGCGCCTGAATGGGCAATGGATAAAAAACGGATGGCGAAGAGCTTAATGCAAATGCATTAAAACACAGCCCCCATAGAATGAGCAGTTTGAATACGTTGCGACGCAATTTTCGACCCTAAAGCAGCAAAAACTAGAAATCACCTTAATGTAAATATGCATTAAGTTATTTAAAAATAAGTATTTATTGTTTTTTTTAGATGATAATTATGTCTATCATTCTAGCCGAAAATCGTATTTAAAGTAGAGAGTTTACAAAGCGGGCTTTAAAATTAACTAGGTGATCACGTAATTGCGGTAAGAATTCCTTCATTACGCGAAACACCATAGATTTATTAGACGGGTTAGTTATTAGCTAGACACTCTTCATAGCTATTTGCAATGCCTTTGATGAAAGTGAAGTAGCTCCCTGATTTCACTTCGATAGAAGAACCAACAGGGTCCAGCTGACCTTGCCTTACATTACTGCCTCTAGTTACGGATTCAATAACCGCGGGAGTAAACTGTGGCTCTGAAAATACACATTGAACATTATCTTTTACTAAGGTTTTTCGAATTCTAATCAACGTCTTGGCTCCAGGCTTTCTATCTGGGCTTACGGTAAAGTAGCCAAGGTTGTTTAGTCCGTATGTCTCTTCAAAATACCCATATGCGTCGTGGAAAACGTAATAACCTTTATCTTTAATTGGATTAAGCGTGTCGATGATATCTTGTTCGGCCGTATTCAGATTCACTAAGAAAGCCTTCAAGTTTTGCTTATAAATATCAGTATTCTCGTGATCACGTTCGATCAGCTTTTGACTGATAGCTTGGGCAACCAATTTTACTTGCTCCGTACCTAACCAAAAATGTGCATCGACACTACCGTGATTATGCCCTTCGTGTTCTTCATGCTGCTGCTCACCGTATTCTCTCAGCGGCAAATTAGGTATGTCGCTAATCGTAAGAACGTTATCTTTGCCTTCTGTTACTTTAGTAAGAAATGATTCCAACTCAGGTCCAAACCAAATAAAAAGATCAGCGTTGTTCAGCTTTTTAACATCCGACGGTTTTAGTGCATAATCATGTGGGGACGCATTGTTACTCATCACCACATCTGGCTGCGTTACATCAAGAGTTAACTCGGTAACAATCATTTGGATTGGTTTGAAACTAGTCAATACGGTAGTAGCTTGCGCTACAATTGGCGTCAGTAAAACACAGCCGCCCAAAAGCAAAGAACGAAACATACAGCCTCAATAAAGGAAAAGTAGCTTAGGAAGTTCACAAATGTTACATTATAACATTAGTTAATTGCAAATGAGTTCTATTCATGGATAGCTTAATCCAACTCGATGGTGTCAGTGTTGAATTCGACGGACGAAAAGTTCTCGATTCTATCTCTCTTAAGCTAGAGAAAGGTAAAATTACCACATTAATTGGGCCTAACGGTGCAGGTAAATCCACCTTAGTTAAAGTCATTCTCGGCCTTCAAAAGAAATACACTGGCTCACTCACTCATCACAGTAAGTTGGTGATTGGCTATGTTCCCCAAAAGCTCAAACTTAATGATTCCCTCCCACTGAATGTGCAGCGATTTTTGAAGCTAACAGGTCGATTTAGCAAACAAGAAATCCTAGAAGCGCTGCGCTTGGTGGGTGCCGAACACTTGCTGCTTAGTAATATGCACAAATTATCGGGTGGAGAGAACCAGCGTGTTTTAATCGCTCGAGCACTATTACGTAGACCCGATCTTTTGGTACTCGATGAACCCGCGCAAGGTGTCGATGTACAAGGGCAAATTGACTTATACGAGTTGATTGACACATTGAGGCATCGATTTGGTTGTGGTGTATTTATGGTTTCGCACGATTTACATTTGGTCATGGCAAAAACCGACGACGTGATTTGTTTGCACCATCACGTTTGTTGCTCAGGTTCACCTGCTGATATCAAACAACATCCATCGTATATCGCGCTATTTGGCGGAGCTCCGCAAGAAACTTTGGCATTCTATCATCACGAGCATAGTCATCATCACCATGACTTAGCAGGCCAGCCAGTTAAAGGCGACGCGCACCAATGCTCTCACCAATCACATGGGCACCATCATGATTGAGTTTCTATTACCTTCAATTCTTGCAGGTCTAGGCATCGCAGCAATCGCAGGTCCGCTAGGATCATTTGTAGTTTGGCGAAAGATGGCTTATTTCGGCGACACATTAGCTCATGCTTCTCTCATGGGGCTAGCACTCGGCTTTTTATTGGACATTAACCTATATCTTGCCCTACTTGTTTGCTGCTTGTTACTTGCAACTGTCTTAGTCACACTACAAAAACAGCAACTCGTCGCAACGGATACTCTACTCGGTATTCTGGCTCACAGCTCATTGTCTTTAGGCCTTGTCGCCGTCAGCTTTCTAGATAATGTTCGTGTAGATTTAATGAGCTATCTATTTGGTGATCTACTCGCTGTATCACCGACTGATTTATGGTTTATTTTTGGTGGAGTCATTGCGGTAGGCTATATTTTAGCGTTGTGTTGGCGCTCTCTGCTATCTACGACAGTCAGTGAGGATTTAGCGGCCGTAGATGGTATTAATATTGATTTAATGCGCTTGGCTTTAATGTTAATGGTTGGGATCGTGATCGCGGTAGGCATGAAATTCGTTGGTGCCTTAATCATGACTTCACTTCTCATTATTCCAGCAGCTACAGCTCGTAAGTTCTCCAAAACTCCTGAGCAAATGGCGCTACTCGCATCCTTAATTGGTGCAATAGCGGTTCTACTCGGCCTGAGTTTATCTTGGTTTTATGATACTCCAGCAGGTCCATCAGTTGTTCTCAGTGCAACCTTTATGTTTATGCTCGTCCAAGGCATTAGAACGAAGAGCTAAGTGAACTATCAGATACAAAAAAGCTTGGTAAATACCAAGCCTTTTTATTATCTATCGCGATAATACGCAGATTACCAACCAGTAATCTCGCGTAGACCTTTACCGATGTCAGCAAGAGACTTAACAGTCTTAACGCCTGCAGCTTCTAGTGCTGCGAATTTGTCTTCAGCAGTACCTTTACCACCAGAGATAATCGCACCAGCGTGGCCCATACGTTTACCTGGAGGAGCAGTAACACCCGCAATGTAAGAAACAACTGGCTTAGTTACGTTCTCTTTGATGAACGCTGCAGCTTCTTCTTCCGCAGTACCACCGATCTCACCAATCATTACGATTGCTTCTGTTTCCGGGTCTTCTTGGAACAGCTTTAGGATATCAATGAAGTTTGAACCTGGGATTGGGTCACCACCGATACCAACACACGTCGACTGACCAAAGCCTTCGTCTGTAGTTTGTTTAACTGCTTCGTAAGTAAGAGTACCTGAACGAGATACAATACCTACTTTACCTTTCTTGTGGATGTGCCCAGGCATGATACCAATCTTACACTCATCTGGAGTGATAAGACCTGGACAGTTAGGACCGATCATGCGAACGCCAGTTTCTTCTAGCTTCACTTTAACATCGATCATATCTGTAGTTGGGATACCTTCAGTGATCGTTACGATTAGCTCGATACCTGCATCAATCGCTTCCAGAATTGCATCTTTACAGAAAGGTGCTGGCACGTAGATAACTGTAGCTGTTGCGCCAGTTGCTTCTACTGCTTCACGTACTGTGTTGAATACAGGAAGACCTAGGTGAGTTTGACCGCCTTTACCAGGAGAAACACCACCAACCATTTGAGTACCGTAAGCAATTGCTTGCTCTGAGTGGAAAGTGCCTTGACCACCAGTGAAACCCTGACAGATTACTTTAGTGTCTTTATTAATTAGTACAGACATTATTTAGCCTCCGCAGCAGCAACAACTTTTTGAGCAGCGTCTGTTAGAGACTCAGCTGCAATGATATCAACATCAGAATTAGCAAGAACTTCGCGACCTAGATCAGCGTTAGTACCTTCAAGACGAACAACAACAGGAACTGTTACGCCAACCTCTTTAACCGCACCGATAATACCTTCAGCGATCATGTCACAACGAACGATACCACCGAAGATGTTTACTAGTACTGCGCTAACATTGTCATCAGAAAGAATGATCTTGAATGCTTCAGCTACACGCTCTTTTGTCGCGCCGCCGCCTACATCAAGGAAGTTTGCTGGCTTGCCACCGTGTAGGTTAACGATATCCATCGTCCCCATTGCTAGACCTGCACCGTTAACCATACAGCCAACGTTACCGTCTAGTGCTACGTAGTTTAGTTCCCACTGTGCAGCGTGCGCTTCGCGCTCATCTTCTTGAGATGGATCGTGCATTTCACGTAGTTTAGGCTGACGGTACATCGCGTTTGAGTCGATGTTGATCTTTCCGTCTAGACAAAGAAGGTTACCTTCGCCAGTGATAACAAGCGGGTTGATTTCTAGTAAAGCTAAATCGTACTGAGCGAACATTTCACCAAGACCCATGAAGATCTTAACGAATTGTTTGATTTGATCGCCAGCTAGACCCAATTTGAATGCTAGTTCACGGCCTTGGTAAGCTTGAGGACCTACTAGAGGATCGATCGCAGATTGGTGAATCAACTCAGGAGTTTCTTCAGCGATTTTCTCGATATCCACACCGCCTTCAGTCGACGCCATGAATACAATTTTACGAGTTGCACGGTCTACAACTGCGCCTAGGTAAAGTTCGTTAGCAATGTTCGAAGCTTCTTCTACTAGGATCTTAGTTACAGGCTGACCATTCGCGTCTGTTTGGTAAGTAACTAGGTTTTTACCAAGCCATTTTTGAGCAAACTCTTTAACACCTTCTTTAGTGTCGTGCAGCTCAACGCCACCCGCTTTACCACGGCCACCTGCGTGCACTTGACACTTAACTACTTTCTTTTCAGTGCTGATACGGCCAGCAGCTTCGAAAGCCTCTTGAGCAGTATCACATGCGAAACCTTCTGGTACAGGCAAACCGAATTCTGCAAACAGCTGTTTGGCTTGATATTCATGCAAATTCATTTTGTTATTCCATTTGTTTATCCCTAAAGGGATTTATTATTTCCATTAGACAATCAGCATTGCTGAGTCTACATCGTAGGGTGCTTCTAAACTCTTATCGATTCTTCGATAAAATCTAAACTAAATGTGAGCATATTTAGCTTACTAAAATAGAGAGTCCACAAATGCGAACTCCCTATAGCGCTCAACTTATACGTCTAGTAATAAGCGAGCTGGATCTTCTAGTAATTCTTTAATTGTCACTAGGAAGCCAACTGATTCACGGCCATCAATTAGACGGTGATCGTATGACAACGCTAGGTACATCATTGGTAGAATTTCTACTTTTCCATCAACAGCCATCGGGCGCTCTTGGATTTTATGCATACCAAGAATTGCTGATTGAGGTGGGTTGATAATAGGCGTAGACATCAACGAACCAAATACACCACCATTTGTGATAGTGAAGTTACCACCGATTAATTCATCAACTGTTAGCTTGCCGTCACGGCCTTTGATTGCCAGCTCTTTGATGCCTTTTTCGATGTCTGCGAAACCTAGAGTATCGCAATCTTTCAGTACAGGAGTAACAAGACCACGTGGAGTCGATACTGCCATGCTGATGTCAAAGTAGTTGTGGTAAACGATGTCTGTACCATCGATTGACGCGTTAACTTCAGGGAAGCGTTTTAGCGCTTCTGTTACCGCTTTCACGTAGAAAGACATGAAACCTAAACGAGTGCCGTGGCGCTCTTCGAATTGATCTTTGTACTGCTTACGAAGATCCATGATTGGCTTCATATTAACTTCGTTAAACGTAGTCAGCATCGCTGTGCTATTTTTCGCTTCAAGTAGACGGTTTGCAACAGTCTTACGAAGACGAGTCATTGGAACACGTTTTTGACTACGTGCCGCAGCAGGTGCTTGAACCGGCGCCTCTGCAGATGCAACTGGTGCAGATTTAGCAGCAGCTAAATGAGCATCAATGTCTTCACGAGTAATACGACCACCAACACCCGTACCTTTCACTTGACCAGCGTCAAGGTTGTGCTCAGCTAATAGACGACGAACCGCAGGGCTCAACGCGTCATTGCTCTCTTCTGACAGAGATGCTTTATGACGCTTATCAGGAGAAGCTTCTGTTTCTTCAGTTGTGTCTGTCGTTGGTTCACCCGCAACTGCACCCGGCTTAAGCTTAGCGATAAGTTGCTTAGAAAGTACTGTCGCACCTTCTTCTTCGATAATAGCTTCTAAAACACCCGCTTCAGGAGCTGGTACTTCTAGAACTACTTTATCTGTTTCAATATCTACAATGACTTCATCACGAGCAACGGCTTCACCAGGTTTCTTGTGCCAAGTTGCAACTGTTGCGTCAGCCACTGATTCAGGTAAATCTGGAACCAGAATTTCAATTGTCATATCTGTGTCTTCCTTTTACTTCTAGTTCTTAATTAGGGTCAGAGCGTCTTCAATCAACGCTTTTTGTTGTTTCAAGTGTACTGACATGTAGCCTACAGCAGGAGAGGCTGACGCAGGGCGACCTGCATACTTAAGATCAGCACCAGCTGGAATTGCTGCACGGAAGTTGTGTTGACTACTGTACCAAGCACCTTGGTTTTGAGGCTCTTCTTGACACCAAACATAATCTTCAACGTTCGTGTATTGTGCGATAGCGGCTTCTACATCTTCTTTAGGGAATGGGTAGAGCTGCTCAATACGTACAATCGCAACATCATCTTGCTCATTCTTACGACGCTGCTCTAGAAGGTCGAAGTAAACCTTACCAGAACAAAATACGACACGTTTCACTTTGTCTGCTTTAAGGTCGTCAATCTCAGCAATCGCTGGCTGGAACGTACCTTGAGATAATTCTTCAAGTGAAGAAGTACAAAGCGGATGGCGTAGCAAAGACTTAGGTGACATCACAATCAGAGGGCGACGCATCGGTCTCACAACCTGGCGACGAATCATGTGATAAACCTGAGCCGGCGTAGAAGGAACAACTACTTGCATGTTTTGTTCAGCACATAACTGCAAGTAACGCTCTAAACGAGCTGATGAGTGTTCTGGACCCTGACCTTCATAACCATGTGGAAGCAGCATAGTAAGACCACATAAACGTGCCCATTTCTGCTCACCAGAAGAAATAAATTGGTCAATTACAACCTGAGCTCCGTTCGCAAAGTCACCGAACTGAGCTTCCCAAAGCGTTAGGCCGCCTGGCTCTGCTGTCGCATAACCGTACTCAAAAGCAAGAACCGCTTCTTCAGACAGTACTGAGTCAAATACTTGGAATGGACCCTGCTTATCATGGATATTCGCTAGTGGAACATACGTGCTTGCATCAGTTTGATTATGCAGTACTGAGTGACGGTGGAAGAAAGTACCACGACCAGAATCTTGGCCTGAGATACGGATACGTTTACCATCGTCAACCAATGTCGCGTACGCCAACGTTTCAGCCATACCCCAATCAATTTGCTTCTCACCATTGATCATCGATATACGATCGTTGTACAGCTTATTCACTCGGCTTTGCAGCTTGTGGCTGTCCGGGTATTGACAAAGTTTTGTACCTAGATCTTTCAATCGCTCTAGTTCAACTTCGTTATCCCATTCGATATTCCAGTCGTGCCCTAAGTAAGGAGCCCAATCAACAGAATGCAACGCCATTGGACGCCATTCTTTAACCACAACTTCACCGTGATCCAGAGCATCACGATACTCGTTTACTAATTGTGTAGCAGTTTCGATATCGAATTCACCACGGTCAATTAGAACGTCCGCGTACAGCTTGCGAGGAGTTGGGTGCTTTTTGATTTTTTGGTACATCAGAGGCTGAGTTGCATTTGGCTCATCAGCTTCGTTGTGACCGTGACGACGGTAACAAACCAAATCAATTACAACATCGCGACCAAACGTATTACGGTAATCCAACGCTAAACGAGCAACAAACGCTACCGCTTCTGGATCATCAGCATTCACGTGGAAAATTGGCGCCTGTACCATCTTAGCGATATCGGTACAGTACATCGTAGAACGTGTATCACGAGGGTTTGACGTAGTAAAACCAACTTGGTTGTTCACTACGATACGAACCGTACCACCAACACAGAAGCCACGAGCTTGAGACATATTGAATGTCTCTTGCACAACACCTTGACCTGCGATTGCTGAATCACCGTGAATCGTAATAGGTAATACGCTACGCCCATCTTTGTCGCCTAGGCGATCTTGGCGAGCACGTACAGAACCAATTACAACTGGGTTTACGATTTCTAAGTGTGAAGGGTTGAATGCTAGCGCTAAGTGAACATCTCCACCTGGGGTCGCAAAATCTGCTGAGAAACCTTGGTGATACTTAACGTCACCTGTACCCCACGTGTCATCATGTTTACCAGCAAACTCATCAAATAAGTCTTGAGGCTTTTTACCTAACACGTTAACTAGCATGTTCAAACGACCGCGGTGAGCCATGCCCACTACAACTTCACGCATACCCTGCCCACCGGCATGACGAATGATTTCTTTCGTCATTGGGATCAGCGCGTCACCACCTTCTAGAGAGAAACGCTTAGCACCAGGGAATTTAGCGCCTAAATAGCGCTCAAGACCTTCGGCAGCAGTTAGCTCTTCTAGGAATGATTGTTTTTCTTCGCGGTTGAATGATGGTTGACCAGACACCGATTCTAAACGTTGTTGAATCCAACGTTTTTGTTCAGTGTTAGTCATGTGCATGTATTCTGCACCGATAGAACCACAGTACGTTTGTTTAAGTGCTTTATATAGATCTTTCAGCACCATCGTTTCTTGGCCAATGGCAAAAGAACCGACGTTAAACGTTTCGTTGAAATCATCTTCGGTGAGGTTGTGGAATGCAGGATCCAGCTCAGAGACTGTATCGCGCTTCCAAAGACCTAGCGGGTCTAGATTTGCAGCTTGATGCCCTCGGAATCGGTAAGCATTGATAAGTTGCAGTACTTTTACTTGTTTAGCATCGACATCAGGATCACTAACTTGGACGTTGTAATGCTTTGTCTCTTGGGCGAGTCGTCTGAAGTATTCGCGAACTCGTGAATGTGGTTGTTCAACCACTTCTGAAGATTGCACAGGCAGATCTTCAAATACACGTTTCCACTCCTCACTAACCAGATCGGGATCACTTAGATACAGTTCGTAGAGTTCTTCTACATAAGTTGCATTGGCGCCAGCCAAGTGTGAAGACTCGAGCCATGCCTTCATCACGCCGTTGTGCATATTTTCCCTTAACCAGTAGGTTTCACGTTTGCTGCGGTCTATGCCGAGCTATTAAAAGGCCGCCCCAAAACTTCAAGGGCGGCAATTTTTGTTCTTTTAAACCGAACGATTTACTAGCATCGACTTAATATGGCCAATCGCTTTCGTCGGATTTAATCCCTTAGGACAAACACTTACACAATTCATGATGCCATGGCAACGAAAAACGCTAAATGCGTCATCAAGATCTGACAAGCGTTCATCTGTCGCTGTATCACGGCTATCAATTAACCAACGGTACGCTGCAAGAAGGCCTGCTGGTCCGATGAATTTATCTGGATTCCACCAGAAAGACGGACAAGAAGTTGTACAACATGCACACATAATACATTCGTACAATCCATCTAAATGAGCGCGCTCATCAGGGCTTTGTAGGTTTTCACGAGCAGGTGGCACATTGCCATCAGATACTAAGAATGGCTTAACTTTTTCGTAGTTATCGTAGAACTGAGTCATATCTACAATAAGGTCACGAACGACAGGTAACCCTGGTAGAGGACGAATTACGATTTTATCTTGGCCAGACAGCGCAGATAACGGCGTAATACAAGCCAGACCATTCTTACCATTCATGTTCAAGCCATCAGAACCACATACACCTTCACGACAAGAACGACGGAACGCTAGCGTTGGGTCTTGTTCTTTAAGAAGAATAAGTGCGTCCAAAAGCATCATGTCCGAGCCTTCATCTGCCTCTAGGACGTAGTCCTTCATGTAAGGTTTCTGATCGACATCAGGATTGTAACGATACACAGAGAAATTCAGTTTCATTTTGCTACCCTCTCCTTAGTACGTACGTGCTTTTGGTGGAAATGCTTCACGGTGAACAGGTTCCATATTTACATCACGCTTAGACATCGATTCTGTCTCAGGGTTGTAAATAGAGTGGCATAGCCACTGCTCATCATCACGATCTGGGAAGTCAAAGCGAGCGTGAGCTCCACGACTTTCTGTACGGAAGTTAGCTGCAACTGCTGTTGCATAAGCCGTTTCCATCAAGTTTTCTAGCTCTAAACACTCGATACGTTGAGTGTTGAACTCTGTAGATTTATCAGAAAGGTGTGCATTTTTCAGACGCTCACGAATCACTTTTAGTTCTTCAAGGCCTTTTGCCATTGCATCGCCTTCACGGAATACCGAGAAGTTGTTCTGCATACATTGTTGTAGGTCTTTACGGATTTGTGCTGGATCTTCACCGCCAGTACTATTTTCCCAACGGTTGTAACGCTCTAGTGAACGCTCAATGTCAGCTTCAGTCGCTGGTTTCGCATCTTTCTGCTTCTTCAGCGTTTCACCAAGGTGCAGGCCAGTCGCACGGCCAAATACAACCAAATCAAGAAGTGAGTTACCACCTAGACGGTTAGCACCGTGTACTGATACTGATGCAATTTCACCACAAGCAAATAGGCCTTGAACTTCAACGTCACTGCCATCTTCGCCTTGCTTAATCGCTTGACCAGAAACTTGTGTCGGTACACCGCCCATCATGTAGTGACATGTTGGAATTACTGGGATTGGCTCTTTCACTGGGTCAACGTGTGCGAATGTACGAGACAGTTCACAAACGCCAGGTAGACGAGATTCAAGCGTCTCTTTGCCTAGATGATCGAGTTTCAGTTTAATGTGCGGACCCCAAGGGCCATCGCAACCACGACCTTCACGGATTTCAATCATCATTGAACGTGCAACAACGTCACGACCAGCCAAGTCTTTCGCGTTTGGAGCGTAACGCTCCATGAAGCGTTCGCCATCTTTATTTAGAAGATAACCACCTTCGCCACGACAACCTTCAGTTACTAATACACCTGCACCAGCGATACCTGTTGGGTGGAATTGCCACATTTCAATATCTTGCATCGGCACGCCAGCACGGATTGCCATACCAACGCCGTCACCAGTATTAATGTGCGCATTCGTTGTAGAAGCGTAGATACGACCAGCACCGCCTGTCGCTAAGATTGTTGCTTTTGATTTAAAGTAACAAACTTCGCCAGTTTCCATACAAAGTGCAGTGGTACCTAGAATGGCACCATCTTCATTTTTCACTAGATCTAGCGCATACCACTCTGAAAATACAGTTGTCTTGTGCTTGATGTTTTGCTGATAAAGAGTGTGTAGCAGAGCATGACCAGTACGGTCCGCTGCAGCCGCTGTACGAGCAGCTTGCTCACCACCAAAGTTCTTTGATTGACCACCAAATGGACGTTGGTAAATAGTACCGTTATCAAAACGAGAGAAAGGTAGGCCCATTTTCTCAAGTTCGATTACTGATTCAGGGCCGTTTTTACACATGTATTCAATCGCGTCTTGGTCGCCGATGTAATCAGAACCTTTAACCGTGTCATACATATGTTGTTCCCAGTGATCTTCGTGTGCATTACCAAGAGCAACGGTAATACCACCTTGAGCGGATACAGTATGAGAACGTGTAGGAAATACTTTAGAAAGCAAAGCACATGATAGGCCTTGCTCTGAAATTTGGAGTGCAGCACGCATACCTGCACCACCAGCGCCAATAACTACGGCATCAAACTCACGAACAGGAATAGTCACTTACGCACCCCACAAAATAAACAGACCAGAGAAGAAGTATCCAAATAGAACAGCAATGACACCTAATTGAAGGCCACCACGTAGTTTTGCGCATTTGATGTAGTCAGTAAGAACCTGCCACAAGCCAATCCACGCGTGGATCAGTACAGAAGTCAGCGCAAGCATGGTGAATGCTTTAGTGAATGTACCACCAAAGAATTGTGTCCAAGATACGTAAGAGATATCACCCGAAAAAGCACAGAAGCTAATTAGGTAAATAGTGTAAAGAGTCATGATGATTGCAGTAGCACGAATCAGTAGAAAATCGTGTACGCCATTGCGACCAAAAGTTGATACGTTGTTTACCATACTAAAATCCCCGCCAGTACAGATAATACCGCTGTCGCAACGAAGGTTACTTTAGCACTCTTCGCACCAGACTCTAGTTCTTCAAAATGACCTAGATCCATCAACAAGTGACGAATACCACCAGCAATGTGGTAAGCCAACGCGGTTAGGATGCCCCAAAGAATAAACTTAACAAAGAAGCCATCGACAATGTCTTTCGCTTCCATAAAGCCTACTGGGGAGGAGAGGGAAATGGATAGTAACCAAAGCAAAATTCCGATCGCAACAAACGTAATCACCCCAGACACACGGTGTAGGATGGATGCAATTGCTGTGATAGGAAAGTGGATGGTCTGTAAATCTAAATTAACAGGTCTTGTCTTTCTTTCTTTCACGGGCTTGCTCACTCAGCTCCATTGAGCATTTACAGTTATTAAATAACTTTTGATATTGTTATGGACAAATTTTGGCTCGAAACCTACAAAATGCAACATTTCTTTAACAAGCCTTCGCAATAATGACCCGGACAAATGTAAAATCTTTGTTACTAAAAAGACCAGACAAGACACCTCACATTTCTTTCTAGCCTTGAATTTATAAGGTTTTAACCAAAATTTTCAGCGCCACTATACGGCCGGCAACATTCTAATACAATTGGTGTAACAAATAATGCTACACAGAACAGATTTTTAACGAATTTAATGCAAAAAACACTAACAAGTGCACACAAAACTGCAGAAAAATTGACTTTCGGACCTAAGACCAGTAAAAAAATGGCACATAAACATCCTGGACGGATTAAATAATAAACAAAGGAGATTGTTATGGCGGATAAGAAAGCTACCCTTCATATTGAAGGTCAAGCGCCAATCGAACTGCCGATTACTGAAGGTGTACTAGGTACTCCTGTGATCGATGTTCGCACACTAGGTTCTAATGGTTTTTTCACTTTTGACCCTGGTTTTCTTGCCACTGCATCTTGTGAGTCTCAAATCACTTTCATTGACGGTGGAAAGGGCATCCTTCTACACCGTGGTTACCCAATTGATCAACTAGCCAATAACGCTGATTACCTAGAAGTTTGTTACATCCTTCTATATGGCGAAGCCCCATCACGTGCGCAATACGAAGAGTTCAAAACAACAGTAACTCGTCACACTATGGTACACGAGCAAATTGCAAGCTTCTTCCACGGCTTCCGTCGTGACGCTCACCCAATGGCCGTAATGTGTGGTGTAGTTGGCGCTCTTGCAGCCTTCTACCATGACTCTTTAGATATCAACAACGATACGCACCGTGAAATTGCTGCGTACCGTCTAATCTCTAAAATGCCAACACTGGCAGCTATGTGTTACAAGTACTCGATTGGTCAGCCATTCATTTACCCACGTAACGATTTAAGCTATGCAGAAAACTTCCTACACATGATGTTTGCTAACCCATGTGAAGAATATGAAGTTAACCCTATTGTTGCTCGCGCAATGGACAAGATCTTTACGCTACACGCAGACCACGAGCAAAATGCTTCTACGTCTACAGTACGTCTATCTGGTTCATCTGGTGCTAACCCGTTTGCGTGTATCGCAGCAGGTATCGCGTCACTTTGGGGCCCAGCTCACGGTGGTGCAAACGAAGCATGTCTACGTATGCTTGAAGAGATCGGTAGCGTAGATAACATCGAAGAATATGTTGCAAAAGCAAAAGACAAAGATGACCCATTCCGTTTGATGGGCTTCGGTCACCGCGTTTACAAGAACTACGATCCACGTGCAACAGTAATGCGCGAAGCGTGTCACGAAGTACTTAAAGAGCTAAACATCCAAGATCCACTACTTGACGTAGCAATGGAACTTGAGCGTATCGCTCTTTCTGATGAATACTTTGTTTCTAAGAAGCTATACCCGAACGTAGACTTCTACTCAGGTATCATTCTGAAAGCTATCGGTATTCCTGTATCTATGTTTACGGTAATCTTCGCGATGTCTCGTACTATCGGTTGGATTGCGCACTGGAACGAAATGCACAGCGACCCAACAAACCGTATCGGTCGTCCTCGCCAGCTATACACTGGTCAAGAGCAACGTGATTTCGAACCTCTACACGAACGTGAATAATAGAGAATAGATAATAAAAAAAGGTTGATGCAGCGCATCAACCTTTTTTATTTTTGGACCATCAAAATACGGCATTAAACTGGATTGTCGATATCGATAAACTCGACATCCAAGCCGTGCTCTTTTGCTAACCATTCACCTAGTGCTTTAACACCGTAGCGCTCAGTTGCGTGGTGACCTGCAGCAAAATAATGGATGTCTTGCTCGCGAGCCGAGTAAGTTGTGCGCTCAGAAATTTCACCAGAGATAAATGCATCTATACCTTGAGAAGCTGCAAGCTCAATGTAATCTTGGCCACCGCCAGTACACCAACCTACTGTCTCAATCATTTTATCTGCGTTTTCAGGTGCAATATGTAGCGGCTTACGATTCAACACTTGATCAATTTTTGCTGCAAACTCAGTGCCAGTCATTGGTGTCTTCAATCTACCGAACATAGCGACTGACTGAGGGTGCCCTTCCAAACCACCTTCAACATCGATCTCAAGTAACTCTGCCAATTTTGCGTTGTTACCAAGCTCAGGGTGAATATCAAGAGGAAGGTGGTAGCCTAATAGGTTGATATCGTTTTTAATCAAGGTACGAATACGCTTACCTTTCATGCCGCGAATCGCTTCCGGCTCACCTTTCCAAAAGAAGCCATGGTGAACTAACAAAGCGTCAGCCTTTAGCTCAACCGCTTTATTAATCAAAGCTTGCGAAGCCGTGACACCGGTAACAATACGCTTTACCTCAGCAGTGCCTTCTACTTGAAGACCGTTTGGGCAGTAATCTTTAATCTGCAGTGGCTGCAGTTTTTCGTTAAGTAGCTTTTCTAATTGTAAGTTATTCATTTTTATTTCCAGCTTACCTTTATAATAACGTCGTTATATCAATTTACGGGTAGAATGTCGAAAGCCCTTCCACTCTGTTTCTAGAGAACAGATGACTGAAGTTTACGAGGAACTGATGACCGAACTGCAACGCTTTTATCAATGGGTGATTAGCTCGCCACCGCTACTAGAAATCAAGCCGCCCATTTCTGATCTCACTGTGTTCTCAAATCACCAAAAGATCGATGACGCCCACACTTATAATGGTAACCCTAGGTTAGGCTTCCTCTACCAGCACCTATGTGAACAAGTCATCACCACTTCGGATAATTATTCAATCAAGCATGATGAAATTCAGATTAATGTTGAGGGAAGAACACTCGGCGCAATCGACTTTATCCTTGAAGACACAAGTAGCCAAAAATTAGAACACTGGGAAGTGGCAATTAAGTTTTACCTCCTTCACGAACAAACATGGTTTGGTCCAAACTCTCATGACCAATTAGATAAGAAGCTCGATAGAATGCTCAGCCACCAGCTTGGTATGTCCTCTTCAGACGCCTTTGTTGAGCAGTACCCGGAGATCGATGTCGACTCAAAACATCTGTTGATGCAAGGTCGTCTCTATACCAATCCATTTCTAGAACAAAACGTACCTACAGAGTGTTTGGGCTACGATATTAACCCAAGCCAAGTAAACGGATTTTGGTGCTATCAAAATCAGGCACACCAGATCACCGAAACACTCTACCCTCTAACCAAAGAGCAATGGGCCGCAGGAACGGGTGATTTCAGCGGAGAACCTATCACCGAATTTGGTGACCGCTTCGTTCATGGCCAAACTAAGTCTGGTCAATTCTGGTTTGTGATGCCACAAAGTTGGCCACATGGTTAGACGCTCTCGTTTACCCTCCCTTTCTTATTCACAATACGACCAACTAAAAAGGGCTGATGCTTTCACATCAACCCTTCCATTATTTGCTTTATAACTCTATGAATCGTATTCGATTATAGACCTGCAGCAGCAAATACTTGGTTAACAATCTCTTGAGCTTCTGCTTCAATCGCTTTTAGGTGTTCTTCACCTTTAAAGCTTTCACAGTAGATTTTGTAGATGTCTTCCGTGCCTGATGGGCGAGCAGCAAACCAACCATTCTCAGTTGTCACTTTAAGACCACCGATTGCAGCACCATTACCAGGAGCATGCGTCAAACGAGCAGTAATCGCATCACCAGCAAGTGTTTCAGCAGAAACCATCTCTGGAGATAGCTTCTTAAGCACATCTTTTTGTGCACCATTTGCTACCGCTTGAATACGGTTGTACTTAGATTCGCCATGTTTTGCAGCTAGCTCTTCGTAGTACTCTTGTGGGTTCTTACCTGTCACCGCAGTGATCTCTGCCGCCAATAGGCAAAGAATTAGACCATCTTTATCGGTTGACCAAGGTGTACCGTCTTTACGTAAGAAAGAAGCACCCGCACTCTCTTCACCACCAAAACCAAACTGACCGTTGTATAGGCCATCAACGAACCATTTGAAACCAACTGGTACTTCACAAAGTTCGCGACCTAAGTCTGCTACTACACGGTCAATCAATGCACTTGATACCAGAGTTTTACCAACTGCCACTTCTTTCCCCCAACCTTCACGATTACGGTATAGGTAGTCGATACAAACCGCTAGGAAGTGGTTAGGGTTCATTAGGCCTTTAGGCGTAACAATGCCATGGCGATCGTAGTCTGGGTCGTTACCAAACGCTAGTGCGTACTCATCTTTAAGCGCAAGCAAGCCTGCCATTGCGTATGGCGAAGAACAGTCCATACGAACAACGCCATCTTTATCTAGAGACATGAATTGGAATGAAGGGTCAACCGCTTCACTTACCAAAGTAAGATCTAAGTTGTACGCTTTACCAATTTGACGCCAGTAATCGATACCACTTCCACCCAGTGGATCAACACCAATTTTGATGTGCGCTTTCTGAATAGCTTCCATATCAACCACGTTAACTAAATCTGCAACGTATGGAGCTACTAGGTCAACTTCTTTCACTAACTCAGACTGTTTAGCCTGTGCAATAGGCGTGCGTTTAACACCTTGCATTTGCTCAGAAATAATAACGTTCGCACGATCTTCAATAGCTTGTGTTAGTTCCGCTTCAGCAGGGCCACCGTGTGTAGGGTTGTATTTAATACCGCCGTCTTGAGGTGGATTGTGTGAAGGTGTGATAACAATGCCATCAGCTTTTTTGTCATTCACTAGATTGTGCGTAAGAATTGCGTGCGAGATACCAGGTGTTGGAGTAAAACCGTTGTTTTCTTGAATGACAACTTCAACACCGTTCGCTACAAGCACTTCAATTACTGTAGAGAACGCTGGCTCAGATAGCGCGTGCGTATCTTTACCTAAGAAAAGCGGGCCTGTTGTACCTTGCTCCGCACGAACTTCAGCTACTGCTTGTGCAATCGCTAAAATGTGGTTTTCGTTAAATGTTGATTTGTCTGCAGTACCGCGGTGACCTGAAGTACCGAACAGTACTTTGTGATCTGGGTTAGTCGCATCCGGTTGCTGTAAGAAATAGTTAGCCACTAAAGCCGGAATATTATGAAGATCTTCCTGCTGAGCTTTTTGCCCGGCACGAGGGTGCATAGCCATTTTTCGACATCCTTATATATAAAATTTAAAAACAAAAAAACCTCATAATATCTTCTTCTTACAGGACATTATGAGGTTTAAAGCAGATTTCTTTATATGGAACCTGTTACTTTTTCAATTAAGTCAGCCTGAAAACTCATTCGACTCATTAGCTGTTCCACCATCTGCCTCTTACGGCTAGTATTATTATTGGTGATTACCCAAAATGGGCTGCTAGGAATCGCTTTTGGTTTTGTTGTGTTGCCGTTTGCAAGAAGTGTCTCTTCGTTATCGGCAAAGTAAACACGCTTACGGCCTTTTACTTGAGTCGCCTCAGAAAAACTTTCGGGATCGATATGGTGCAAAGTCGACAAAACTAGCATGAATCGATCTATTGCCTTTTTCAATGAAGCAAATTCGTCAGAGATAAGTAGAGAGCGCATTTCTTTAACGCCATCAATCTTAGCCGGGATAATGCCCGCATCTTTACTTACTACGATACCTTTTGGCTGTTTCGCTTCTTTTACTTGGACTGCTTTTTGACCTTCTACATTCAATAGACGACGTAAAATATCCGATGCACTTTCGCCTATATGCTCAGTCTGACCAGCAATATAACGGTATAGGTCCTCATCAACCTCAATTGTTTTCATTCGCTTTTCACAATCTCAATGTTTAAACTCTGAGGGATTATAGCGAGATCCGCGCGGATACTCTACGTTAAACCCATCATGAATAAGATAAAATGTCAGTACAGCTCAACTATAAAATTGAAGGTGAAGGTCACACCATTGTTTTGATCCATGGATTATTCGGAAATTTAGATAACCTAGGGCTTTTAGCGAGAGATCTTAGAGAAGATCATCAAGTACTTAGCGTTGATCTTCGTAATCACGGTTTATCTTTCCACTCCGATGAACATAATTACCAACTTTTAGCAAAGGATGTTGAAGCGTTACTTCTTGAACTAGAACTAAATGAAGTAACGGTGATCGGCCATTCTATGGGTGGTAAGGTTGCAATGGCCTTAACCGAGTCCGACGCCATCAATATCAACCAACTGATCGTTTTAGACATGGCTCCTGTCGCCTATTCGCAACGCCGTCACGACAATGTTTTTTCAGGACTACAAGCAGTAGCTACCGAGAAACCAAGCTCGCGTTCAGCAGCCTTAAAAATCCTGACCGAACATATAGAAATTGATGGTGTACGCCAATTTTTGACAAAATCTCTATTTAAGAACGGTGAGATAATGGAATGGCGCTTCAATGTGCAATCACTTTTGGCGAATTACGACAACATCACCGGGTGGAAACCTATTTCTGCATTCAATGGCCCAACGTTGTTCATTAAAGGGGGTGACTCTGATTACCTAACCGCAGAACATCAAAGTGCCGTTCAATCCCAATTCAGTCGTGCTAAAGCACATGTCATAGCGAACACAGGTCATTGGCTACATGCAGAGAAACCTGCGGAAGTATTAAGAGCTATTCGTAAATTTCTTCGTTGATTTGCACTCGATAAATGAGAGTTCTGCGAACACTTCGCATTAACTTTGTGAATCAACAATGCTATAGTGCGCGCAAGCAAAATTGGTATATAGGGATCCCATGCTTTACGACTACATGAACCTGCTTGAATCTATTGGATTAGATCTTCTTTTTGCCGCTATCTTTTTCTTGATCGGCATGGCTATTAAAGATGTTTTAAAACAAGGTAACGTTCCGGTATTTGGTCGTCGAATTGTATGGATGGTACTGTTCTTAGGCTGTGCAGGGTTTATCGCAAAAGGATTAATCCAACTTAGCTGGGAAGGTACCGGGATTGGTTGATCATCCCACAGAACTCTAGAACTCCAACATCAGACACAATTAAAGGTAATGATTCTATGGCAAGTGTAGGTCTCTTCTTTGGTAGCGATACAGGTAACACTGAAGCTGTTGCTAAGATGATTCAAAAACAGTTGGGCAAACAGCTCGTTCATGTTCAAGACATTGCGAAAAGCAGTAAAGAAGACATCGATAATTTCGATCTTTTATTGCTTGGTATCCCTACTTGGTACTACGGTGAAGCTCAATGTGATTGGGACGATTTCTTCCCTGAACTTGAAGCTATCGACTTCTCTACGAAGCTTGTTGCTATTTTTGGCTGTGGCGACCAAGAAGATTACGCTGAATACTTCTGTGATGCGATGGGTAACATTCGTGACATCGTTGAAGCAAAAGGCGGTACAATTTTAGGTCACACTTCAACAGAAGGTTACGAGTTTGAAGCGTCTAAAGGCCTAGTTGAAGGCGATGACAGCCTATTTGTTGGCTTATGTATCGACGAAGATCGCCAGCCAGAGCTTACTGATGAACGTGTTTCAAACTGGGTTAAACAAATCCACGAAGAAATGTGTTTAGCAGAACTAGAAGACTAATTCTGTCTTCTAAGTTCGAAAAAAACCTCCGCATGCGGAGGTTTTTTTATGATTCAATTAACTCTTCTTGCTCTCGAAACTGGGGCTTTTTCCTTACATACAGCTTCCTTTGCACTTCAGAGACCACGTTACCTTGTTTGTCTTTGACATGAATGACGAACTCAGGAAAGCACTTTTCACCCAACTCGGTTTGACGATAGATATCTTCTAATTGATTTTGTGTTATTTGAAAATCAGCGTACAAATCTGATTGCCCTGGCTTGATGAAATTAATGCTGGCTTCTTTATCCCACACATAATATTGCTCACCCAAAATCCCCATTAGCATTAATGAATATACTGGATCAGTGAGCGAGAAAATACTTCCCCCATACTGGGTACGATTTGCATTCTTATTCCACCATCTAAGCTTAAGCCTCATATGCACTTCTCTAAAGTCTTCACTGATATGAGAAATTTTAATACCGGCTCCCCAAAATGGTGGCCAAATGTTGAGTGCGAACTTAACGATATTAGGCTTGTATATCTTTGCGAGTTGTTTATTCATCGATGACATTCCATGTCTACTAAAGTGTGAACCGCTTCGTAAAGCAACTGGTCTGACATCTACTATAAGTGAACAATCGATAATTTACAAAAGCAAAATTTTACAAAACTAAGTAGTAACCCTTTGAAGTTCGTGGTTTATTGTTAGTAGCTAGTGACCTATAATGATAGGAATATTGAATTCTGTTAATTGCTACAGATCATCAACAGGAAAGTATATGTCAGACAATAATCAAGCGCTAAAAGATGCTGGTCTTAAAGTGACCCTTCCAAGGCTAAAAATTCTAGAAGTATTACAACAACCAGATTGCCAACATATTAGTGCTGAAGATTTGTATAAGAAACTGATCGATCTTGGTGAAGAAATTGGCCTAGCAACGGTTTACCGTGTATTAAACCAATTTGATGATGCCGGTATTGTTACTCGCCACCATTTTGAAGGTGGAAAGTCAGTATTTGAATTGTCTACTCAACATCACCACGACCATTTAGTTTGTCTAGATTGTGGTGAAGTAATCGAGTTTTCTGACGACGTTATTGAAGAACGTCAAAAAGAAGTGGCGTTGAAGTACAACGTGCAACTTACCAACCATAGCTTATACCTATATGGTAAATGCCTTGAAGGGAATTGCAAAGACAACCCAAATGCGCACAAAGCAAAATAATTGCTAAAAGCCTCAACAAAAAATGCCAGCTAATCAGCTGGCATTTTTATTGGGAACTAAAAGGCGATTAGCCCTCAGACTTTCCCCAAGTATCACGCAGGCCAACCGTGCGGTTGAATACCAACGCATCAGCTTTAGAATCCTTTGAATCGACACAGAAATAACCTGTACGCTCAAATTGGAAACCTTGCTCTGCAGCCGCTTGCGCTAAGCTTGGCTCAACAAAACCGTTCAGCGTAACAAGTGACTCAGGGTTGATCGTTGCAGCGAAATCATCAGCTGCAGCCGGGTTCGCTACAGTGAACAGACGATCGTACAAGCGAATCTCAGCAGGCAATGCTTTATCAGCTGATACCCAGTGGATAACACCCTTCACTTTACGGCCATCTGCTGGGTTCTTGCCTAGTGTTTCGTCATCGTAAGAACAGAAGATAGTAGTAATGTTACCTTCTGCATCTTTCTCAATACGCTCAGCTTTAATTACGTAAGCACCACGTAGACGAACTTCTTTACCTAGAACCAAACGCTTGTACTTCTTGTTTGCCTCTTCACGGAAATCATCACGCTCTATCCAAACTTCACGAGTAAACGGTACTTCACGAGTGCCCATTTCAGGTTTGTTCGGGTGGTTAGCAACCGTTAGTGTTTCTACTTTGTCGGCATCGTAGTTTTCAATCACGATCTTAACCGGATCTAGAACAGCCATTGCACGTGGTGCATTTTCGTTCAAGTCATCACGGATACAAGACTCAAGTGAACCAAACTCAATCATGTTCTCTTGTTTAGTCACACCGATACGCTTACAGAATTCACGAATAGACGCAGAAGTGAAACCACGACGACGTAAACCAGAGATAGTTGGCATACGTGGGTCATCCCAACCTTGAACTAGGTTTTCAACCACAAGTTGGTTTAACTTACGCTTAGACATCACTGTGTATTCAAGATTCAGACGGCTGAACTCGTACTGACGAGGTTGACAATCGATCGTAATGTTATCTAGAACCCAGTCGTACAAACGACGGTTGTCTTGGAATTCAAGAGTACAGATAGAGTGCGTAATACCCTCCAGCGCATCAGAGATACAATGAGTGAAATCGTACATTGGGTAAATGCACCATTTGTCACCTGTCTGATGGTGATGAGCAAAACGAACACGGTAGATAACAGGATCGCGCATTACCATGAATGACGAACTCATGTCGATCTTAGCACGGAGACACGCTTTACCTTCTTCAAAGCCACCGTCGCGCATTTTTTCAAATAGCGCTAAGTTCTCCTCAGGGCTACGATCGCGGTATGGACTCGCTTTACCTGGCTCTTTCAGCGTGCCACGGTATTCACGGATCTGCTCAGGACTTAGCTCGTCAACGTACGCTAAGCCTTTATTAATTAATTCCACAGCATAAGCATAAAGCGTATCGAAGTAGTTTGATGAGTAACAAATGTCACCAGACCATTCGAAGCCTAACCAGCTTACATCATTCTTAATTGACTCAACGTATTCAACGTCTTCTTTTTCAGGGTTTGTATCGTCGAAACGAAGATTACATTGTCCCTGGTAGTCCTGAGCAATACCAAAATTCAAGCAAATAGATTTAGCGTGACCGATGTGCAGATAGCCATTTGGCTCTGGTGGGAAACGAGTATGCACGCTACTGTGTGTACCATCCGCTAAATCTTTATCAATAATTTGGCGAATGAAATTCGATGGACGAGCCTCAGCTTCACTCATCTATAGCACCTCTATGTATTTAGTATTGTCAGAGAAAGTTATCTTTCATTCTCCAGGAAACCAACGCTTCTAGCATTAGCCCAAGATAGAAAGATCATTGTGGCTAATCATCCACAATTCTTAGCCTTTGCACAATAAGAACCATCAGTTAATTGCGATTATTTCTGCTATTCGATGAAGAATAGAACGAACCCTGTTATTTGGCTTTAAACTGTAGGTACTAAAAAGCCTCCCATGAGGGAGGCTTTCAATTTGATACTTACTTAAGAGTATTAATTCTTCTCAGTTAAGTACTTCCTTACTATGGAAGTTTTACATCAGATAAGTCTTCACCAGCACCGATAGCTTTCATTTCACCTGCGACGATTTCAGCTAGAGGGCCTAGGATAACTTGTAGGTTGTTTTCACCTAGTTTAACCACACCTTTAGCACCTAGTTTCTTAAGAACTGCTTCGTCTGCAACAGAGCGGTCTTTAAGAGTTAAACGTAGACGAGTAATACATGCATCGATTGCAGTAAGGTTCTCATGACCACCTAGCGCTTTTAGGTATTGACGAGCAAGGTCACCTTTTGGCGCTTCGCCTGCTGGAGCTGCAGCTTCGTCATCATCTTCACGACCTGGCGATTTCAAGTTGAAAGCGCGGATTGCGAAAGAGAAAGTGAAGAAGTATAGAGCACCGAAGCCAAGGCCGATTGCTAGAAGTACTAGAGGTTTAGTTGCTAGACCCCAGTTCAATACGAAGTCGATAAGACCAGCAGAGAAACCGAAACCGTGCAGAGTGCCAAACATGTTAGCAACAACTAAAGACAGACCAGTGAATACTGCGTGCATCGCGTATAGAGCAGGAGCTAGGAATACGAACATGAATTCTAGTGGCTCTGTGATACCTGTTAGGAATGAACAGAACGCTACTGAGAATAGAGCACCACCAACTTGGCTACGTTTTTCAGCAGGAGCTGCTAGGTACATTGCAAGTGCAGCACCTGGTAGACCGAACATCATTACTGGGAAGAAACCGTTCATGAATACGCCAGCGCCTTTATCGCCACCGAAGAAACGGTGTAGATCGCCAGACTTAACAGTATCAGTTACTTCTTTAACAACAGTAGTGATTTCTGGAGTTACAGAGTTAGCAAATGTAAATGTGTGCTCTTGACCAACCACTAGAGTTTTAGCAAGTGCTGGGTCAACACAAAGTTGAGTGATGTTAGCGAATGCGCCTTGACCAGCAACGATGATCTCTTGACAAGTACCCATACCGAACCAGAAGTATGAGTTCAATACGTGGTGTAGACCTACAGGGATAAGTGCACGGTTAAGAGTACCGTAAACGAATTGACCAATCGCGCCAGAAGTAGAAACAGCGTGTGCTAGAGCATCTAGACCGCCTTGTACTGTTGGCCAAACCACACCAGATACAGCACCTGCTACAAGTGCAAACAGACCGGCCATGATAGGAACCAAGCGTTTACCAGCGAAGAATGCTAGCCACTCAGGAAGGCGAGTTGCATGGAAAGCGTTATAAGAGTGACCCGCGATGATACCTGCAAAGATACCGCCGAAGAAAGACATGTTAACGTCTGCATTGATTGTTGTTGCTGTTGCTGTCAGTACAAAGTAAGCAACTGCACCAGCTAGACCAGCTGCACCGTTGCCATCTTTTGAAAGACCAATTGCGATACCTAAACCAAATAGCAGAGGTAGGTTGCCGAAAATAGCGCCACCAGCTTGTGCCATGAATGGAATATCAAGAAGGTCACCTTGACCTAAACGTAAAAGAAGCGCCGCAATCGGAAGCGTTGCGATAGGTAGCATTAATGCTTTACCTAGCTTCTGTGCATATCCAAGAATATTCACCTTAAGTTCCCCCTATAGGATTTTTAGATTTTGTTCGAGAGACTTATTTTAGTCGCTCAATTTAGTCCTAATCAGTTTATTCCATTAATTTTGCTCCGCAAATTAAAACCTTACCATTTGTGATCCTAATCACCAGTTTTGGGCAAATCCCAAGGTTTTTGCTAGCGAGATCATAAAACTTATTTTATCATTCAAAAAAATGAGAGTTTGTAGATAAAATTTGTCTCATGTTGTAGCCAGGTAATACGCGGTTCAGTTGTAAAACACAACCTTTACCAACACTTAAAACCCGCACGCAACACTTAAAATAAAACTCATAAAAACAAACACTTAAAACAACGCCCATTTAACTGAGCGCTTTGCTGAAAAGATAAAACGTTGCCTAAATGATGCTCGCAAAGTAAGTATTCGGAATAGGCAACTGAATGAATTTAAAGATCTCACGAAATAAGGATTAGCTGACTATGTACGCGCTAAGTAATTGTAAAATCTACACTGGTAGTGACGTTTTAACAGGACACGCTGTTATTATCGAAAATGACCTGATTAAAAAGGTTTGCCCTGTTGCTGAACTACCAGAGGGTCTGGAAGTTCGTGATCTTGATGGCGCTAATCTAAGCCCTGGTTTTATTGACCTACAACTTAACGGTTGTGGTGGCGTAATGCTAAACGACGAAATCACAGCAGATACAATGCAGATCATGCATGAAGCAAACCTAAAATCAGGCTGTACTAGCTTCTTGCCTACCCTTATTACGTCATCAGATGAAGATATGCGCGCAGTAATCACTGCTGCTCGCGAATACCACAATAAATACCAAAATCAATCATTGGGACTACACCTTGAAGGTCCATACCTGAACGTTGCGAAGAAAGGCATCCATAGCGTCGATCATATTCGTAAGTCTGACAGCGAAATGATTGAGCTAATCTGTGAGAACAGCGATCTTGTTGCAAAAGTAACATTGGCTCCAGAGCTAAACGATCCAGAACACATCGAACGTTTACACAAAGCTGGCGTGGTGGTTTCTATCGGCCATACCAACGCAACTTACGCTGAAGCACGCCAAGGGTTTGAATCTGGTATTACATTCGCAACACACTTATTCAACGCAATGACTCCTATGGTTGGCCGCGAACCAGGTGTAGTTGGCGCTATCTACGATACTCCGGAAGTATACGCTGGCATCATCGCCGACGGCTTCCACGTCGACTACGCAAACATCAGAATCGCTCACAAAATTAAGGGCGAAAAGCTTGTATTAGTGACCGATGCCACAGCTCCTGCAGGTGCTGACATGGAATACTTTATTTTTGTCGGTAAGAAAGTATATTACCGAGATGGTAAGTGTGTTGATGAAAATGGCACACTTGGCGGCTCAGCACTAACTATGATTGAAGCAGTACAAAACACTGTTGAGCACGCTGGTATCGCTTTGGACGAAGCTCTACGCATGGCTACTCTTTACCCTGCGACATCAATTGGTGTGGAAAACAAACTAGGCCGAATTAAGAAAGGTATGGTTGCAAACCTCGCTGTATTTGATCGTGACTTTAATGTTCAAGCGACTGTTGTTAACGGACAATACGAGCAAAATTAATAATGAATGGCGGACAAATAGGTAACGTAGATTTAGTTAAACAACTAAATAGTGCAGCTGTATATCGACTGATCGATCAACAAGGACCGATTTCTCGAATACAGGTTGCGGATGTGAGCCAACTCGCTCCAGCAAGTGTTACAAAAATTACCCGCCAACTTCTAGAGCGCGGCCTGATTAAAGAGGTCGCGCAACAAGCGTCTACTGGCGGTAGGCGTGCAATATCTCTCACTACAGAAGTCGAGCCTTTTCACTCTATTGCAGTACGGTTAGGGCGAGACTACGTTCAGTTCAGCCTTTACAATTTAGGCGGCAAAGAACTTGCGTTCGCCCACAAAGAATTGCTCTACACCAATCAATCAGACCTTACGCGTGGCTTGATTGACCACCTCAAAGCGTTTGTTGAGCAAAACCAACCTTCTATCGATCAACTGATTGCTATCGGTATCACTTTACCTGGCCTTGTTAACCCAACGACTGGCGTTGTTGAGTATATGCCAAATACCGATATTGATAACCTGGCACTTAGCGACATCATACGTGATACGTTCAATGTAGCTTGTTTTGTTGGCAACGATGTACGAGGCATGGCTCTGGCTGAACACTACTTCGGCGCAAGCAAAGATTGCCAAGATTCAATTCTTGTCAGTGTTCACCGTGGTACAGGGGCGGGGATAATCGTAAACGGCCAAGTGTTCTTAGGGCACAATCGTAATGTTGGTGAGATTGGTCATATTCAAATCGACCCACTAGGCGAGCAATGCCAGTGTGGCAATTTTGGTTGCCTCGAAACAGTCGCAGCCAACCCAGCGATTATTGAGCGAGTCAAAAAACTCATTAAACAAGGTTATGAGTCGTCATTAACCGAATTAGACACAATCACGATTAACGACGTTTGTGACCACGCAATCAACGGTGACGAACTAGCGAAACAAAGCCTAGTCCGAGTAGGTAACCAACTTGGCAAAGCGATAGCGATGACAATCAACTTGTTTAACCCGCAAAAAGTCATTATAGCAGGTGACATCACAAGCGCTCAAGATATCGTATTCCCCGCTATTAGACGAAACGTTGAAAATCAGTCGTTAACAACTTTTCATAGTGGCTTGCCTATTGTAGCATCTCAGATCGACAAACATCCTACTATGGGTGCTTTTGCAATGATTAAGCGCGCAATGCTTAATGGTGTATTACTGCAGAAACTCCTCGAAGACTAACGTCAATTTCAGAACGAGTGACGGGCCGTGTTTGTATGAACACGGCCCGTTTTTTACAGCTAGGGATTCAATAAAAAATCTATGGAACTCATACTAATATCTACAGCATTTATCGCTGGATTTATCGCGCTTAAATGTAATCTCCCCCCTCTCGTCGGCTTCCTTCTCGCCGGTTTTGGACTTTATGCCGCAGGCTTCGAGTCCAACGACACCATAGTCACGTTAGCTGACTTAGGCGTAACATTACTGTTATTCACTATCGGCCTGAAGCTTGATATTAAAACCCTGCTCTCGAAAGAAATTTGGGCTGGTGCAACTATCCACAATTTGATGTCGACCGTCTTTTTTGGATTGGCACTATTTGGGTTCAAAATTCTTGGCGTATCTTCTTTAGCCGCGATGTCCACCGAGCAAATCATACTTCTCGGCTTTGCTCTATCTTTCTCTAGTACAGTATTTGCGGTCAAGTCCCTCCAAGAGAAAGGGGAAATGAATGCAACGTACGGAACGCTAGCGATTGGCATTTTGGTCATGCAAGATATCTTCGCCGTAATCTTCTTAACTGCTTCAACTGGAAAGTTACCGGAATGGTACGCTATTGTACTCTTTGCCTTACCTTTGCTTCGCCCTGCCTTCTATAAAGTGCTCGATTGGGTTGGCCATGGTGAGATGTTAGTCTTATTCGGCATATTTTTTGCGCTTGTTGTAGGCGCAGGACTGTTTGAACTCGTTGGGGTTAAAGCAGATTTAGGTGCGTTAATCTTAGGTATGCTACTCGCTGGACACAGAAAAGCGTCTGAACTCTCAAAATCCCTATTTAATTTAAAAGAACTGTTCCTTGTTTGCTTCTTCTTAAACATCGGTTTATCCGATCAGCCAACAATCCAGGGCTTTGTTCTTGCACTTCTCTTCTTACTGTTGCTGCCTGTAAAAGGGATTTTCTACTTCTTGGTACTTAACCGTTTTAAATTTAGAGTCCGTACATCGCTATTAACCTCACTTTCACTTTTCAACTTTAGTGAATTCGGCCTGATCGTTGGTGGTTTAGCGTTAAAAATGGGCTGGATGTCCGGCGATATATTGGTTGCGCTAGCTATTGCGGTTTCCCTCTCCTTCTTAATCGCTGCACCATTGAATCGTATTGGACATAAACTTTACCAACAATCGGGCAAATGGTTAAAAGAACATGCTGCAGAAAAACTCAACCAACGCGATCAACTTATTAATCCAGGTCATGCTCAAGTACTGATCTTAGGCATGGGCCGCATTGGTACTGGAGCATACGACGAAATACGCAATCGCTACGGCAAAGTGAGTTTAGGGGTCGAAGTCCGTGAAGAAGCGGCACATACTCATCGAAACCACGGCCGCAATGTGATTAGTGGAGACGCAACTGACCCAGATTTTTGGGAGCGTATACTGGATACAGCTAACGTCAAACTTGTTCTGCTCGCTATGCCACACCACCAAGGTAACCAAACCGCCTTAGAGCAGCTGAAATCTCGTAATTACCAAGGTCAAATAGCTGCGATTGCTGAATATCAAGATCAGCTTGATATTCTTCGAGATAGTGGTGTAGACGCTGCTTTTAATATCTACAGTGAAGCGGGTAGCGGCTTTGCTCGCCATGTTTGCGATCAGCTTCAACCGCAGATCATTAAACCTTAGACCTGTTAAGCCGTTATAGAGTGCTGTTCATAGCGCTCTATAACGGTGTATTGCTCACCTTTCCATCTAAACCTTGATTTCATTCACCAAAAACAATCTTTTAATAGATAATTTCTAATCATACCCTGCATGTGTGATTTTTTTATTGATATCCAGTTGCTTTTTTTAGCCAAAGTGGCAAATTGAAGGCAGAAGATTTGGAAATTATTTAAAAGGAAGTTGTATGTGTTCTGTATTTGGCATTCTTGATATTAAAACTGATGCTGCCGCACTCCGCCCTGTTGCCCTAGAAATGTCGAAAAAGCTACGCCACCGTGGCCCTGATTGGTCTGGCATTTACGCAAGTGACAACGCAATTCTTGCGCATGAACGTTTAGCCATCGTTGGCTTAAACAGTGGTGCACAGCCACTTTACAGCCAAGACAAAAAACACATCCTGGCAGTGAACGGTGAGATATACAACCACAAAGAACTTCGCGCTCGCTATGAAGATAAGTTTGATTTTCAAACAGACTCAGATTGTGAAGTAATCTTAGCTTTATACCAAGAGCTTGGTGAGGATCTGCTCGAAGAGCTCAACGGTATCTTTGCTTTCGTTCTGTATGATGAAGAAAAAGATCAGTACTTAGTGGGTCGTGATCACATTGGTATCATCCCGCTTTATCAAGGGTACGATGAGCATGGTAACTACTATGTTGCTTCTGAAATGAAAGCGCTGGTTCCTGTATGTAAAACGGTTAGCGAGTTCCCACCGGGGTGTTTTTACGGTTCAAAAGACGCGGAGCCGCAACGTTATTATGTTCGCGACTGGAACGAATACGCCGCAGTACAAGGCAACTCAACCAGTAAAGCCGACCTTACAGAAGCATTAGAGGCTGCAGTAAAGCGCCAGCTAATGACAGATGTACCATACGGTGTGCTACTTTCTGGTGGTCTAGACTCCTCTATTACTTCAGCAGTAGCAAAGCGTTTTGCAGCAATGCGTATTGAAGATGACGAGCAATCTGAAGCCTGGTGGCCACAACTACACTCATTTGCTGTTGGCCTTGAAGGTGCTCCAGATTTGAAAGCTGCTCGTGAAGTTGCGGATCAAATCGGTACTGTTCACCACGAAATGACATACACCATTCAAGAAGGCCTTGATGCAATTCGTGATGTGATTTACCACATCGAGACTTATGATGTAACGACTATTCGTGCGTCTACGCCTATGTACTTGTTAGCTCGTAAGATCAAGGCAATGGGCATTAAAATGGTACTGTCCGGCGAAGGTGCTGACGAAATTTTTGGTGGCTACTTATATTTCCACAAAGCGCCAAATGCACAAGAGTTCCACGAAGAAACGGTTCGTAAGCTACTTGCATTGAACATGTTTGACTGTGCTCGCGCTAATAAATCATTAGCAGCGTGGGGCGTAGAAGGCCGTGTACCTTTCTTAGACAAAGAATTTATCGATGTCGCAATGCGTTTAAACCCAGAGGACAAGATGTGCGGTAACGGCAAGATGGAAAAACACATCTTACGTGAATGTTTCGAGCATTACCTTCCTGAGTCCATCGCATGGCGTCAAAAAGAGCAATTCTCAGATGGCGTAGGCTACGACTGGATTGATACGCTGAAAGCGACAGCCGAAGCGAAAGTAACAGATCAACAAATGGAGACGGCTAAGTTCCGCTTCCCTTACAACACACCTTCAACAAAAGAAGGCTATGCGTATCGTGAGATTTTTGAAGAGCTGTTCCCGCTAGAGTCTGCTGCTGAATGTGTTCCTGGGGGCCCTTCTGTCGCTTGTTCGTCAGCGAAAGCAATCGAGTGGGATGAGTCTTTCCAAAACTGTGTCGACCCATCAGGTCGAGCGGTGCAGGCGGTTCACAACGACTCGTACTAATAACATTCAAAAAAAGGCACCGTTCGGTGCCTTTTTATTATTTCACTCAACTATTTGCAAGTCTAAGTCTTTATTGTCAATACTGACTGGGACCACTTGATTAATCATCTTCACCAACATAATTGACCGAGCTTCGCCATCTTGCTCCATGTATATAGCATCGATACCCGAAAATTGGCCAGACTTGACTCGGATCATCTGCCCTTCTTCGGGTAAATACTCTTTTACTGTTTCCACTACTTCTTGCTCGACCAACTTCAATTCATAGACTAAATCACCTTGGATTTCATGAGGTAATGCGCCAAATCGAATAAAATCCACGACTCCACGGGTCGAGCGTACCGTCGTGAAACTTGGCCCATTTTCATAGTCAAAGCGTACAAACATGTAAGAAGGAAACAAAGGCTCTTCTACAACTTTGCGCTTTCCTCGAACTATCTTTTCCACTTCAATTTGTGGGTAGAAGCACTCAATATTTTGATTTTCTAAATGCAGTCTCGCGCGATTTTGCTCGCCGCGCTTACAATATAATAAATACCAACGCTTCATACTTTTCTAGCTACGTTTTTATAAAAATTCTGGCGACATTTTATCATAACCAAAAAAACTATCATTCCTTTCTATTTAACTATCAACCACCAGCATTTTAACTGTACAAAATGGCACCAACCTTATTGAATTCCAAGCCTTCATATTTGGAAAATTAGTTTGCAGCACAGAAAATACGCACCACAAGCTCATAAAAATCATTTAATTTCAAAACGTTAAGTCAAACCATTCATCACGACTATCCAACAATGCAGTTGCAGTCATTAATACCAATCGGTATACATAAGCCACTATAAAATTCTTTAATAACTAAAATTAGTAAAACTTATGCCAAACCAACACAACATCTTTGGCCACCCTAGAGGCCTATTTCTACTTTTTAGCACAGAGCTATGGGAGCGTTTCTCCTACTACGCAATGCGCGCCATTCTCGTATTATTCCTGACAGATACAACCATTAACGGTGGGCTTGGTTGGTCGACAAAAGACGCGCTCGACCTTTACGGTATTTACACTGGTTTGGTCTACATTACACCATTAATCGGTGGATGGATTGCCGATAACTACCTAGGGCAGCGCAAATCGATCCTAATTGGTGGCGTATTGATGGCATTAGGTCAATTCACACTGGCTCTGCCGACTGGCTCGATAGGTTTAGACCAAGTGAGCGCGTTATATTTAGGTTTAGCGCTGCTTATCAGCGGTAACGGAATGTTCAAACCAAACATCTCGACTATGGTTGGAGACCTATACAAAGAAGGCGACAACCGCCGTGATGGTGCGTTTACTATTTTCTACATGGGTATCAACTTAGGTGCACTTCTCGGTGGCTTAATTTCTGGTGCAGCCGTTGATTCATACGGATGGAAAGCTGGTTTCCTGGCCGCCGGCATCGGTATGGTGATTAGCTTGATCATGCAAATAACAATGGCCCAATCTTGGTTAGGTAACATTGGTTCTGTACCTGCAGCGACTCGCGCCAAAGCTCTGAACAAATCGAAAGAGAAAACGCCACTAACCAAAGAAGAGTTCGACAGACTAAAAGTCATCTTGATCATGGGTCTGTTCGTGATTGTTTTCTGGGCTGGTTTTGAACAAGCTGGCGGCCTAATGAATATCTATACTCAACAGTATACAGATCGCATGATCGGTGACTTTGAAGTTCCTGCTGCTTGGTTCCAATCTTTAAACCCATTCTTCATCATTACACTTGCACCACTCATCGCTGCATTTTGGGTGAAGCTCGGTAAGCGCGAGCCAAACTCGCCAGTAAAATTTGCGTTGGCTTTGTTCTTCTTGGCCCTAGGTTTTGTATGCATGATGGGTGCTGTAATGCAGCAAGGTGGTGACCTCACGGTTAAAACTTCTATGCTGTGGCTCGTTGGTGCGTTCTTCTTTCACACTCTAGGGGAGCTGTGCTTGTCACCTATCGGGCTGTCGCTAGTGACTAAGTTAGCACCGCTACGTTTAGCATCCTTGATGATGGGGGCATGGTTTGGCTTCAACGCCATTGCAAACTACGTAGCTGGTCTAGTGGGCTCACACGTTGGTGAACTTGGTGCTATGGCTATCTTCAGCGGTATAGCAATTACTGCAACAATCAGTGGCATACTACTGCTGCTTTGCGCGGGTAAGCTTGTATCTTGGATGCATGGTGTAGAAAGTAATTTAACGCTAGAGTCTGACCCAAAAGAAGACGGTACTGCGGAAACATCTATTGTTTAACACCGAACTCAATTGATCTCAAAACAACGAGTTCAAAAAGGGCTGCTCAATGAGCAGCCCTTTTGACAGTTGTCTAATTTCGCGCCATTAGCGGTAATGCGCCACCAATTGAGCCATCATATCGATGTGCGAATCTCTGTCGTTAAGGCACATGATATAGCTAAAATCTGTACCACCAGCGTCGATGAATGTTTCCTTGCACTGGTCAGATATCTCTTCAAGCGTTTCCAAACAATCTACCGAAAATGCAGGCGCCATGATATCAAGCTTTTTAACACCTTTGCTCGGTAAAGCTTCCAAGGTCTCATCAGTATAAGGTTTTAACCATTCTTCACGACCAAAGCGAGATTGATAAGTCATCCCTATTTCATTGCTAGATAACCCTAATTCTTGAGCTAACAATTCAGTCGTTTTTTGGCAATGTAACGGGTAGATATCTCCCTGATCAGCTAAACGTTTCGGAATACCATGATAAGAACATAACAAGTAGTCGCCTTTGCCATGTTCTTGCCATTGCTCTCTTACACTTTCAGCCAATGCTTTAATGTACAAAGGGTGCTGATAGTAATCATTAATAAATCGATAGCTAGGCACGACAGGCATAGTTTTGAACGCTTTAGTCAAACCATCAGACACCGCTGCAGTCGTCGTCCCTGAATATTGTGGATATAAAGGTAACACTATGATGTCTTCAACACCTTGGTCTAGTAACGCCTGAACTCCCGACTTAAGACTAGGATTACCATAAGTCATTCCTAGCTCCACAGGCATATCCAACGCTGTTTTAAGTTTACGTACTTGAGCTTTAGAGTACACGAGCAAAGGTGAACCTTCGTCCATCCACACTGATTGATAGAGTTTTGCAACCTTAGGTGATCTCACTGGTAAAATTGCGCCTTTTAGAAGCGGATACCAGATTAAGCGATTTAAGCTCACCACACGTTTATCAAGTAAGAATTCACTTAAAAAGCGTTTTACAGCAGGAGCGGTTGCTTCATCAGGTGTGCCTAAGTTAACCAGCAGCACACCTTGTTTCTTTTTGTTTTCCATACGAACCTAAAACAATCAGTAGCGAATACGTCTATCGACAATATTGAAGAAATACAGAGATAAAAAAAGCGACCTTTAAGGCCGCTTCCAATATATCAAATTATAAATCGGCCTGTTAGCCAATTATGCTAGTGCTTTCTCAAGTTCTGCACTAACTTCAGCAACTTGCTTAGTACCATCGAACTTCAGGTACTTAGTGTTACCCGCTTCCGCTTCGTTACCGTAGTAAGAAATTAACGGCGCAGTTTGCTCATGGTATACACCTAAACGAGCGCGAACTGTCTCTTCTTTGTCGTCATCACGAACTACTAGTTCTTCACCAGTTACGTCATCTTTGCCTTCTTCTTTAGGCGGGTTAAATACAACGTGGTAAGTACGACCAGAAGGAAGGTGAGCACGACGACCAGCCATACGCTCAACAATCACGTCATCCGCTACGTCAAATTCAACAACGTAATCGACAGCGATACCCATTTCTTTTAGGCCATCAGCTTGAGGAATTGTGCGAGGGAAACCATCCAGCAAGAAACCTTTTTCACAATCATCTTGAGCGATACGCTCTTTGATTAGGCCAAGAATGATTTCATCAGAAACTAGTTGACCAGCATCGATAACTGATTTCGCTTGTTTACCAAGCTCAGTACCAGCTTTGATAGCAGCACGTAGCATGTCACCTGTAGAAATTTGAGGGATACCAAATTTACCCATGATGAAGTTAGCCTGAGTGCCTTTACCCGCGCCTGGAGCACCTAGAAGAATGATGCGCATGTTGAATCCTCTTTTGAAATTATGATTTATACCGAAGCTCACTATTTAGCTCAAAACTTAACATTTATTCGCTAACACACTGACTGTAAAACAGCATAATGCACCACACGGTAAGTTTCGGTATAACGTTTAAAATTAATACTGAGCGAAACAATTACGCATGTTCGCGTAATCTTTGCCGTATTTAGGTCGGGCATTCTACCACATTAATATTCAATATGGCTGAATTTAAGACTAAAGAATATGATTGATATCCTGTCTTACAATCCCATTTTCTAATTATTTACAAATGACGCACATTCGCGTCATTTACAACAAAAAAGCTCGCAGAAGCGAGCTTTTATCTACATATTTTTTCTATTAGCCCTTAGTCAAAAGGTTATTTATAGCACCTAAGAATTGCGAAGGATCTTCCATCGAGCCTTTCTCAGCAAGCATCGCTTGGCCTAATAGCACTTCAACCCAGCGGCCGAAGGCTTCTTCATCAGCTTCATCTGCCATTTGCTTAACTAATGCGTGCTCAGGATTGATTTCGAAAATGTATTTCACTTCAGGCGCAGCTTGGCCAGCCGCTTCAAGAAGCTTAGCCATCTGTGTACCCATTTCGAAGTCGTCCGTTACCACAACCGCTGGCGTAGTCGCTAGTTTGAATGTAGTACGCACTTCTTTTACTCGGTCACCAAGGTAAGCTTGAGTGCGCTCTACCACTGACTTAAATTCTTCTTCAGTTTCTTTCTGCTTTTCTTTCTCTTCTTCACCTTCAAACTTGCTTAAATCTAAGCCTGCTTTACTGATCGATTGGAATTGCTTACCGTCGAATTCATTCAAGTAGTTCATCAAGAACTCATCAATACGATCGTACATAAGCACAACTTCGATACCTTTTGCTTTGAATTGCTCAAGGTGCGGGCTGTTCTTCGCAGCAGCGTAGCTATCTGCTGTTAAGTAGTAGATCTTATCTTGGCCTTCTTTCATACGCTCAACGTAAGACGCTAGGCTGATGGTTTGATCAGCAGAGTCCACTTCCGTAGATGCAAAACGAAGTAGACCAGCGATCTTCTCTTTGTTTGCCATGTCTTCTGCTGGGCCTTCTTTCATTACAAGGCCAAACTCGTTCCAAAACGCTTGGTACTTTTCTTCATCATTTTTTGATAAACGCTCAAGCATAGTCAATACACGCTTAGTACATGCGCCACGTAAAGACTGAGTCACTTTGTTATCTTGAAGAATTTCACGCGATACGTTTAGCGGCAGATCGTTCGAATCAATTAAGCCACGAACAAAACGCATGTAAGAAGGCATGAATTGCTCAGCATCGTCCATGATAAATACGCGCTGCACGTACAGCTTTAGGCCGCTCTTATGATCGCGGTTCATCATATCCCAAGGTGCTTTTGCAGGGATGTACAACAAACTCGTGTAATCGTTTTTACCTTCAACCTTGTTGTGGCTCCATGTTAATGGATCCGCAAAGTCATGCGACACGTGCTTATAGAACTCTTGGTACTCTTCTTTTTCGATATCCGATTTATTGCGAGTCCAAAGTGCTTGAGCTTTGTTGATTTGCTCCCACTTTTTCTCATCGGTTTCTTTGCCTTCTTCGTCTTTAACAGCAGTTAAAATTGAAACAGGAATGCCGATATGATCAGAGTATTTCCCGATCACTTCACGTAAACGGTACTCATTAAGGAACTCTTTACCTTCTTCACGCATATGAAGAACGATATCAGTACCACGAGATTCTTTCGTAATATCTTCAATCGTGTACTCACCTTCACCCGCAGAATGCCATTGAACAGCTTGATCAGATGAAGAGCCTGCTGCACGAGTACGTACAGTTACGGCATCTGCTACGATGAATGCTGAGTAAAAACCAACACCAAACTGACCAATCAATTGTGAGTCTTTAGATTGATCTTCAGAAAGCTTAGAGAAAAAGTCAGCTGTACCTGATTTTGCAATCGTACCTAAGTGTTCAATAACGTCTTCACGGCTCATACCGATACCATTATCGGAAATGGTTAGCGTGTTCGCTTCTGCGTTAAACGACAACTTCACACCTAAATCTGCATCACCTTGGTATAAGTCTGCATTTGATAGCGCTTGGAAACGTAGTTTATCTGCCGCATCCGACGCGTTTGAAATCAGCTCACGTAAGAAGATCTCTTTGTTTGAATATAGTGAATGAATCATCAGATGAAGTAGTTGTTTTACTTCAGATTGAAAGCCACGAGTTTCTTTATTGTGCGTTGCTGTCTCGCTCATTTTTACTCCAAAACATCTATACTGTTAAACACTTGAGGGAAAGCCCTACAAATAGTTGGTCTTGATATGTTCATTAACATGAGGATGACAATTGTAAATTCAAGGTCAAAAATCATAAAAACACTGTTTTTTTGATTTGTTTTGATTATGCTAAGGCTTCAAATTATAAAAGAACATAAAACAGCCTTAAGTGAAGTGTAATTTAGTCGTCATTTTCACAGGTATATCGAATTAGAACCATTTCAATATAGAAGAATTCAATGAGCAATATAGGCACCAAGTTTATCCTAGCGCAAAGGTTTGTCTTTGACCCGAATAGCAATTCACTGATTGATCAAACTAATGACAGTGAAATCGTTCGCCTTGGGAGTAATGAAAGTCGTATTTTGTTAATGCTTTCAGAGAGACCAAACGAAGTCATCACCCGAAATGAACTTCATGAATACGTTTGGCGTGATCAAGGCTTTGAAGTAGACGACTCAAGCCTAACTCAAGCCGTTTCTACATTACGTAAAATGCTAAAGGATTCGACTAAGTCTCCAGAATTTGTCAAAACCGTACCAAAACGTGGTTACCAATTTATTGCCAGTGTGGAACGTTCAGCCCCACTTTCTTCGAATGATCAAACTCAAGTGGCTGTAGAAACGTCAGAACCTTTCGAGTCAGTCGATGATGTTCAGCCAACTTCAGAGCAAGAGCCAACGGTTGAAGTAACACAATCTGAATCTACCGAGCCTGAGGCGACTAAACCTTCTGTAACCGCTCAAACTGAAACGTCAGATCTAAAAACGAATAAATGGACGCCACGTCTGGTGATCTTGGCAGCGTTACTGCTTCCACTGTTAGTGCTTGCATTTACTAACCCTGCAGAATCGAAGTTCAGAACCTTATCTGAAGTAGACGGCGTGCAGATTCTTTCTCCGGTGAGCCACCCAAGCCTGGACTCTTGGCTTAATTCTATTGAGACATGTGTTGCTCAGTACAACGAAGATCACCCGAACGAGCGTAAACCGGACCAAGTTATCGCTACTGGTGGCCAAAACAACCAAGTAGTATTGAATTACATTCATAATCAAGAACACGCTAGCGAAAATGTCACGCTACGAATCTTTACTGAACAATCGGATCTCAGCTCAATTTGTAAGGGTGATAACTAATATGAAACTTAAAGCTTCAATCGCCATCCTTGTTGCTTCTGCCTTTTTTAGCTCATGGCTATACTGGGGCAGCGACGCTAAAGTTGAGCAATTACTGACGTCTCAGGAATGGCAATCTAAGATGGTGACTCTCATCACCAACCATCGTCAAGAAGAAGCGATTGGTCCCCTGAGTAAAGTTGAGCTTACGGTAAATGCTAAATATCTACCGAATGGTACCTATATTCGTATGTCAGTAGTTCGCTTGTTCAGTAACGAAGCGAACAGCCAGAACATAATCAACATTTCTGAAACTGGCCAGTGGGACATTAACGATAACTATCTGTTGATCTCACCAACTGAGTTCAAAGACGTAACATCAACGCAAAGCAAAGACTTTACTCAAGAGCAGCTAAATCTGATCACACAAGTCATTAAGATGGATGCTGAGCAAAGCCGCCGTATTGATATCGTTAACCCTAAGACGCTACTTCTGACTAGCTTAAATCACGGCTCTACAGTACTCTTTTCTAACTAATTCTTTCTGTTAGGTATTTAGGGGGCATGACGCCCCCTAGTTGTATTATATGGATATTATCGATTCGCTAACCCTATTTATTGGCTCCCTCATCGCCAATACTCTCGCCTCATTATCAGGCGGTGGTGCAGGTCTACTTCAGTTTCCTTTACTCATCTTTTTAGGGCTCCCCTTTTCTATAGCATTAGCAACTCACAAGGTTGCAAGCGTTGCACTCGGCTTGGGCGCTGCGTACACCCATATAAAGCAAGGCCAGTTAAGCGTTAAAGCCTGCATATATTTGATTTTCACCGGAAGCATTGGTGTTGTAATTGGTGCAAATATCGTTTTAATGATTCCTGATGAAGTCGCTCAAAAGCTTCTCGGGGCAATGATCCTACTGCTCGGCATTTACTCACGATTCAAAAAGCAATTAGGGCAACAAGAAGATCCCATCAATCGAACTACATTAGGTTGGATTATCGGTGGCATAGGTCTCGCCATCATCGGTATTATTAACGGTTCATTGACCGCTGGTTCAGGCCTTTTAGTTACTTTGTTTCTAGTTAGATGGTTTGGCTACAGCTACAAACAAGCCGTAGCCTTGACCATGATTTGCGTTGGCTTATTCTGGAATGGTATTGGTGGTATCGCCATTGTTCAAGCAGGCGCGCCAGTCCATTGGCTATGGTTGCCTATCTTATTACTCAGTTCCTTCATTGGGGGCAGTTTGGGGGCTATGCTGGCTAACCGTTCAAGTAATAAAGTAATCAAGATCGCATTTGAGTTACTAACCTTTGCGGTTGGAATCAAATTATTAATCTAATAAGGGAAACCATGAAAGCTACCATCGAAATTTACTACTGCCGTCAATGCAATTGGATGTTAAGGGCGAGTTGGTTATGCCAAGAACTTCTTCATACCTTCAGTGAGGAAATTGAAAGCGTCAATTTGCACCCAGATACAGGTGGCCATTTCGAAATTACCTGCAATGGCGTACAAATTTGGGAACGTAAAAAGGATGGCGGATTCCCTGAAGCAAAAGAACTCAAAAAACGTGTCCGAGATGTAATTGCTCCAGAAAAAGATTTAGGCCATGTTGATTCCAAATAGCTCACTCAACAAGTCGCATTGACGAGTGAAACTAAAGTTATAAATCACCAGATACAATAACATCACCGCCTAAGCTGATAACACTAAATGTGCCGTCTTCAAACACCCCGTAGCTAGCAGCGTGTTCATTACGCGGGAATGTAATGGAACCCGGGTTAAAAATAAATTGCTGCTGTTGATATTCCGCAACAGGGATATGTGTGTGCCCATGTGCGATGGCGTCACCAACTTTTAGCGATGGTCTTTTGGATGCATTGAATAAGTGCCCATGCGTAAGAAATAAACGACGACCAGAATCGAGCAATACCCATGCATAATCCATCATCATTGGGAATGACAACAGCATTTGATCGACTTCACTATCACAATTCCCACGCACCGCGATAATTTGATCTGCGTACTGATTTAACAACTCGGCGACGGCTGGAGGGTTATAACCTTCCGGAACCGGGTTTCTAGGGCCATGATTGAGAATATCACCCAATATAATTAAATGCTGAGCTCCAGATTGTTTGTACAACTCCAGTACAGTTTCCGTTGCTGGTAATGAGCCATGTAAATCAGAGGCGAAAAATAGTTTCAATGCGTACTTCTCCATAAAATTATCATGGCTATTGTACTGAAACCTTGCTAGTTCGTCATCAACACTCAGCTTTCCTCTTTAGCCATACCGTTTATCACAATATTGTTATAACTCACCATACCAATGACCTTCCCACTTTCGATTACCGGAGCACGACTGATCCCAAATCGCTCAAACAGGCGAGCGCAGTATTTAACGTTCATTTCAGGATCAACGGACAAGGCTGGCTTTGTCATGATCTCATAGATGTTGGTGCGTTTAGATGAACGGTTTTGAGCGAGTACTTTTTTGGCAATATCATTCATGAGTACGATGCCATACTCATCGTCGTCATGACGTTTATTCACTATTAGTGCTTTGACTTGCTGTTGCCTGGCCAACTCGATTCCTTCATGTACCGTCTTCAACCCGTCAATCATCACATAACTGTTGGCCATTACGTCTCGCACTCTCACTTTCTCTCGATTGCTCATATCTCATCCTCTACAACCTTGGTTAAGGTTTCCACTTGATGTGCGACTCCGACTGCATCTTCAACGTCTATCTGCACCGCGATACCTTGTCCAGACTCTTGGTCAAATTCGCCAACCTCACTGATCGTTTCTAAAATGTGCCGCGACAGGTGCTCTTCGACAACAAACAGCAGAACGTCTTTTTGAACTTCAAGCGTTAAGCCAAAAAAAGTTCGCTTCTTATTTAGGCCTTGACCGCGAGCATTATTAATCACGGTGGCCCCTGTTGCGCCCGCATTTCGAGCGGCATCCAATACAACATCTGTTTTGCTGTCTTCAACAAATGCCAAGATAAGTTTAAAGCGCATCCTTATTCTCCTTAGCGGTGCATATGTCGTTTAATCGCTGTGTGATTTGTGCATAAGCCATGACAGAAATGATGGGAAATAAGCTCGCAAAGGCAATCAAGCCAAAGCCATCAATGACAGGGTTTCTTCCCGGTACCGTTGAAGCCAGCCCTAATCCCAAAGCAGTAACGAGAGGTACTGTCACTGTCGATGTGGTCACGCCGCCAGAATCATAAGCCAGCGGCACTATTAGCTTAGGTGCAAAGAAGGTTTGAATCACTACCACGATATATCCAGCAATAATGTAGTAATGAATGGGGTCTCCAGCGACAATACGATAACTACCTAAAGAAATACCTATCGCCACACCGAGCGCAACAGCAATTCGCAATCCATTCACACGAATACTGCCACCAGACACCTGATTCGCTTTGATCGCAACCGCTATCAATGAAGGTTCAGCAATAGTGGTACTAAAACCAATACAAAATGCGAACAAATACACCCAGTAATAATCGATGCGTGTAAGCGCTACTCCTTCACTAACTTTAAATTCACTTAAAAAATCCGGAGCAGTGAGTTGCTCAGCCATCGTTTCACCTAAAGGAAACAGGGCCATTTCTAATCCAAGCAGAAATAGCGACAAACCCACAATAACGTAGAAAAATCCAAGTAAAACCGTCGCCAAGTTAGTCACCGGTTTGCGAAGCACAGCCACTTGGAATCCAAATATAATGGCTGCTATGGGAATAACATCGCTGACTGTACTAAGAAAAGTACCAGTGAATTGGCTTAGACTAATCATGTCACCACCATCCCATACACCATTACAAACATCATGGGCAGTAAAGAAGCGAACGCAATCAAACCAAAGCCGTCAACCATAGGATTTCGTCCTTTGATGGCAGACGCTAAGCCAACGCCAAGCGCGGTAACGAGCGGGACTGTAATCGTAGAAGTCGTGACACCGCCCGAATCGTAAGCAATACCTATAATATTCTCTGGTGCAAAACCCGTTAAAATCACGACACCGATGTAGCCGCCAATTATCATGTATTGGATTGGCCAACCTTTTAAAATTCGCAAAACACCTAGCAAAATGGCAACGCCCACTGAAAGTGCAACCGTTAACCTTAGACCATCCGCGTAGTCTTCCATTTCCGCAATACTATGCGGGATAACTCCCCCTTCCGCAGCCACTTCTGCTGCTTCTGCAGCTACCGCAGTGAGGGCTGGCTCGGCAATGGTAGTGCCAAAACCTAAGCAAAAAGAGAAAATCAACAACCATACGACGCTCCCTTTTCGAGCAAATGCTTGAGCCATGGACTCACCAATGGGAAACAATCCCATTTCTAATCCAAAGATAAAGAAAGTTAGGCCTAACACCACCAGCACTAAGCCAAATAAGATAGACAATAAATTAGGAAGAGGCTCTTGAAGTACGGCTAATTGGAAAAAAGCGATCACAGCGACAATGGGCAATAAGTCTCTTAAACTACCGAGCATAGCCTTGAACAATGCAAGTAATGCGGACACTCCATTCTTATTCGTCATTGAGCTCCTTATGCTGAAAATATTGTTAGTGACTATACTCAAATAATGACAAATAGATTTTGATGGTGATGTGACCAAAGCTAAGCACTTTGTAACATATGGTGTACTTTTAGCAAAAGTGTGACGAAACTAGACTCACAGCAAAGAATTACTATTTTGAGTCATATAGCTGAGACAATTACTTTTTATAATTCCCTCAATCGGTTAACCATGACTATAATGAAATCACTTGGGGGGAAAGTATGAAGATATTACTGACAGGTGGCACTGGTTTCATTGGTTCAGAGCTAATCAAAACATTCAAAACATCGCATGTAACTTTACTTACTCGTTCCCCTAGCAAAGCAAAAAAAACACTCGCGCACGCTGATCACGGCAACATCAACTACATCCAAACGCTCGATGACCTAAAAGATCTAAATCACTTTGATGCGGTTATTAATCTTGCTGGCGAACCTATTGCCGACAAGCGTTGGTCGACTCATCAAAAAGAGAAAATTTGTCACAGCCGCTGGAAAATTACTGAAAAACTCGTGGCACTTATCCACGCCAGCACTATTCCCCCTGAAGTGTTCATCAGTGGTTCAGCCGTAGGCTATTACGGCGATCAGCAAGAACACCCATTTGACGAAAGCCTTCAGGTTTATCATATGAGCTTCCCACACCAAGTGTGTTCTCATTGGGAACAGATTGCCAATAGAGCCAAATCAGATCGCACTAGAGTCATCTTATTAAGAACCGGCATCGTACTTGGCAACCATGGTGGTGCGATGCAAAAAATGTTACTCCCCTATAAGCTAGGCTTAGGCGGCCCAATAGGTTCAGGGAAGCAATATATGCCTTGGATACACATACTTGACATGGTTAGGGCGATTTCCTACTTACTAAAAACACCTCACGCTCATGGAGAGTTTAATCTGTGTGCCCCTCATCCCGTACCGAACAAACTATTCAGCAAATCACTGGCGAAGGCACTTCGTCGTCCTCATTTATTATTTACTCCAAAATGGATGATTAAGCTACTAATGGGTGAAGCCTCTTGCTTAATTTTCGATAGCATTCGTTCTAAACCCAAAAAGCTGACCGAGCTTGGGTTCATCTTTAGTTATTCCCGAATCGAACCTGCGTTAAAAAACCTCTTACAACACAAGAACTAATTGATTAACCTAGTAGCACCCTCTGAATTTTAATTGTAATTCTCATATGACACAGTCCATTCTTATTACTGGTTGTTCCACAGGCATCGGTTACACGTGCGCTCATGCGCTTAATAAACAAGGTTTCAAAGTCATTGCATCTTGCCGTTCCCAAGATGACGTGAAGCGTTTAGAGTCTGAAGGGTTAACCTGCATTCACCTTGACCTCACCGACACAGATAGCATCAATAATGGGGTTGAAAAAGCCATTCAACTTGCTGGAGGGAAATTGTCAGCGGTATTCAATAACGGTGCATACGGGCAACCAGGAGCGCTGGAAGATCTACCAACCGACGCACTGAGAGAACAATTTGAAAGTAATTTTTTTGGATGGCACCAATTAATTCGTCAAGTCATGCCGCACTTTCGTGCTCAAGGCGAAGGTAGGATCATACAAAACAGCTCAGTACTTGGCTTTGCTGCGATGAAATATCGAGGCGCATACAACGCATCTAAATTTGCGCTGGAAGGGTGGACAGACACAATCCGACTAGAGCTCCACAATACCAACATTCACATCTCACTGATCGAGCCAGGTCCAATAGAGACTCAGTTTCGAGCGAACGCCTTGACCGCTTTCCAAAAATGGATAAATGTCACTAATAGCCCGCATAAAGAACAATATGAGCTGCAAATGCAACGCCTTGGCAAAGACTCGTCGAATAATAGCTTCGTCCTCCCCCCTGAAAGTTGCATTAGCCCACTCGTTCACGCACTGACAGCGCCTAAGCCTAAGTTGCGCTATCGAGTAACCACGCCAACCAAAGTATTTGCTGTATTGAAAAGATTACTACCGGGTAGAATATTAGATTCAATATTGCGAAAAGCGGCATAAAATTTTCTGCAACAATGTAATTTATTCGTAACATTAAGATGTCATTATTCAGAGCATAGATACTGCTCTTTCGAATAATTTGAGCCCTAAAGGTGAGATAATTGACATTAAATCGAATAAATTGGGTCAGTGTGGGTGTTGTATTAACTTTGTTTCTACTGTTTTGAATTCCTCCAGTGACTGTAAACCAAACCACGAAATACAACGCTATGCATCTTTTGATTCATAGCGTTTTTGTTTATAGGGCTTGAAGTTATAGCCTAATCCCCCCATATTTCTTCTATATCCAATGAATTAGAAAGGAATTTCAATGCAGTCCCCATACATTGTTGAGCTAACAGAACAAAATTTCCGTCAAGTCTTAGAAGGCTCGATGCAAACACCCGTTCTTATTCATTTCTGGGCACCCATGAGCCAAGAAAGTGCTCAAGTAATTCCTGAGCTACAAAACTTAGCGCAGCAATATAATGGAACGTTTACACTAGCGCTATTAAACTGCGAGCAAGAACAAGCCATCGCCAGCCAGTTCGGTGTTCAGGCATTACCGACGATAGCACTGTTTGTAAACGGTCAGCCTGTTGATGGCCTTGGTGGACCACAAACCATCGATGCAATCACCGAAATGCTCGGAAAACACCTGCCTAGCCAAGATGAACTTGCACTGCAAAAGGCGCTAGAGCAAATGCAAGCTAGCGAGCACTTACAAGCGCTAACCGCAATGCAACAACTTCCTGAAGTACTAACGTCAAAAGGCGAAGTAAAACTCGCAATTGCCGAGTGTTTACTTGAGACTCAACAATTTGAGCTTGCCGAAAATCAGTTACAAACAATTCCTCTAGAATACCAAGATAATTACTACAAAACGTTAATAGCCAAATTGGAACTGCATAAACAAGCAGCCGATAGCCCGGAAATTCAAGCGTTAGAGGCAGCATTTAAAAACGCACCTAGCGATGTACAGATTGCCGCAGATTTAGGTCTTCAATATCACCAAGTTAACCGTTCTGAAGAAGCTCTAGAGTTACTGTGGTCATTTGTCTCTAAAGACTTAAACGCACTCGATGGAGAACTTAAAAAGTCCTTTATGGATATTTTAAGTGCTCTAGGCCAAGGTAACCCAGTGGCAGCAAAATACCGACGCCAACTGTATTCTCTGCTTTACTAACTCACCATCACTTAAGGCCGAATGTTCGGCCTTTTTTGTCCCCAACTCAAATTACGAAACACATATCTCATTTATAAACTTGCCGATTAACATCAAATAAGCCAGTATAAAATCAATTACATATCAATCACTTCCCACTGTAAGGATGTTCTATGGCTATTGATGTACTTATTACAATTGGCGGGTTTATTCTCGTCGCTGTTATTTTTATTTTTGCTGGTGTTAAAACGGTCCCTCAAGGCCATAACTGGACGGTAGAACGTTTTGGTCGCTACACGCTCACGTTAAAACCAGGACTCAATCTGATCATTCCGTTTATCGATGGGATTGGGCAAAAAATCAGTATGATGGAGCGAGTATTAGATATACCGGCCCAAGAAGTTATCTCAAAAGATAATGCTAACGTGGTGATCGATGCAGTGTGTTTTGTACAAGTCATCGATGCTCCGAAAGCAGCGTACGAAGTTAATGACCTAGAACATGCGATTCGTAATCTTACACTCACTAACATACGTACTGTACTTGGCTCAATGGAACTGGACGAAATGCTTAGCCAGCGCGATATGATCAATACCAAGCTGCTGACAATCGTGGATGAAGCAACCAACCCATGGGGTGTGAAAGTTACACGTATCGAAATAAAAGACGTTCAGCCGCCCGCTGATCTCACCGCAGCCATGAATGCTCAAATGAAAGCTGAACGTAATAAGCGTGCTGACATACTCGAAGCTGAAGGGGTAAGACAGGCTGAAATACTAAAAGCCGAAGGCCATAAACAATCCGAGATACTAAAAGCTGAAGGTGAAAAACAGGCCGCAATTTTACAAGCTGAAGCTCGTGAACGGGCTGCGGAAGCAGAAGCGAAAGCAACTGAAATGGTATCAACAGCGATCGCTCAAGGTGACATGCAGGCTGTTAACTACTTCATCGCTCAGGGCTATACCGACGCTCTGAAATCTATTGGCCAAGCCGATAACGGTAAAGTCATCATGCTTCCTTTAGAAGCAACTGGCCTAATGGGCTCCATTGCAGGTGTTGCTGAAATGTTTAATACTTCTAAAAGTTCAAACAACAAGGACTAACTATGGTTGAACTTCTCGAACAAGTGAACATTTGGCATTGGTTCGCTTTTGGCTTACTACTTCTGGCAACTGAGTTACTAGGAACCGCTGGCTATTTTTTATGGCTAGGGATTTCAGCGATATTGGTCGGAATCGTACTATCGATTGTCCCTATCGGATGGCAAATGCAGTGGATATCTTTCGGCAGTTTTTCACTCATCACTACATGGCTATGGTGGAGAAGACAGCTTGCTTCCGACTCTCAGTCTGACGACTCCCGAGAGCTCAACCAACGCCAAAAACAATTAGTTGGTCAAACGCTATTCTTAACCGAAAGTGTCGGTCCGGGACATTGTCGAATTAAGCTTGGTGACACCACTTGGTCAGCGCGAAGTGCCACACAACTGGAGTCCGGAACTGAAGTGAAAATAGTAAAAGTGGACGGGATTGTACTATTTATCGAACCTAACACTTAATAATCAATCTTCCTTTCATTACTAGCTGAATTTAACCATTTAATTCAGCTAGTTAATAACCCGCCATAAATATTTGGTGAAAATTTAGCTGCCAAAATAAGAGTGATCCAACCCATTAAACATTCTTAGATTTCCATAACTCACTCTCACTTTAGATCAATTCAAAGACTTAGCTCACCATTCGTATCCACAATATGAACTTAATGTTTATTAGAAAATTTGATTTATTATACAAAAAGTTGATGATGCCTATTTTTTGTCCATACTGATACTGTCGAGATATAAAGATCATTTGAAATTATCGAGTGAGGATATTATGAGAAATCTTACTTTAGCGATTACATGTATTTTAGGTTTATTCATTGGCAGCGTGTCAGCCCAAACTCAATCTGAAGGAAACGGAAATATGGGGCCAATTGTGACGTGCTCTTATAATGGAGTGGTAGAACAAATGCCGCTGCTTATTTGTAAACACTCCAACGGGGATGTACTTTAGCAATATCGCTGTCAGGTCGTAGCCTTTACTAACTGCGGCCTGATAGCTGTTCGATGATTGGACAATTATTGTTTTCATCTCCGGGGCAGTCTCTTACCCAACTCTCCAATTGGCTCTTCATCTGTTCTAACTCCAAAAGCTTGATTTCTATTTCAGCCAATTTTAACTTTGCCTTACTTTTCACATCAGCACTTGCTCGCTGAGGATTTTCTGCAAGCTGGACTAGAGATTTGCACTCTTCTAAAGTAAAACCAACGCTCTTCGCACGCGCAATAAAATGAAGTTGTTCTATATGATGTGCGGAATAGTCTCTATACCCATTTCCGAGTCGCAGGGGTGGGCTAATAATCCCCTTATCTTCATAGAGTCGAATGGACTTAGCAGTAATACCTGTCTCTTTTGCTACTTCGCCAATATTCACGTGTTTCCCTCAAAAGTGCAAAAAGCCGCAGTGTTGTTATACAACACTGCGGCTAGAAAATATAACGCTTTAAAGATTACTCTTGCTCAAGTAACCATATAATGGTTTCTGACTTCTCTTTACTGTCTAATTTTTCAAACCAGTAAGAAACCATTTCTATTTCTTTAGATCCCGTAAGTGATTGAGGAGACGGGTTCTTTCTATTTTGGAATGCCCAATCTGTAATCGAAGCCTTCTCTTTTTCAGAAGACTGTTCAAACCAATAGCTCACCATGTCTTGCGCTTGAGAGCGATCCACTGGTTGTTGAGGCTCAGCAACCACAACCGTACTTGCCGTTTTTAGCTCGCCAGAACCAAGTAATGGAGTCGCTTCATGTTTCACTGCATCAAAATAAGCCTTTGGTACGCCAAATTCAATTTGCTGACGTTTAGTATCTGAGGTTAAGACGAAAACAGCCTGATTTTCTGATAATTGTTCAACCTGAGCATTACTAAATGGAAACTTGAAGGACTGGGTGATTGTGCAGTGCTCAGTACAACTCTCAGCCAATGGACGGTAAGTATCAAGTTTGATCTCTTGCCCGTTATAACTAATTGATTCAAATTTTCCGTAGTTTTTAAAGAATGTTGCATCCATTGTTATATAAGAAGAAGCAACTGTTTTTTCTGATTTCGGGTAAATACCCACAAAAGATAAAGAAGATTTAACTAGATCTTGGCCGACTCTAGCTTTTGCTTCCGGAGCATAAGACTTAGCTTCAATTTGTACATATGAGCTGCGCTCCTTAACACTCTTTGCTACATCATCAAACTGGCTAGAAGAATCTAAAGTAGTACAGCCTGATGCAACAAGCACTGAAGAAAATAACATCGCGATTTTATACATATTAACTTCCTTATCTATATTAAACGGAAAAACGCTGGCAAAGCATGCCAGCGTTTCTATGAAGGCAGTTTACTATCGTACTAGGCTTAGAAACCGTATTCTAGACCTACACGTACAAACATAGTCTTATCTGCTGCATTGTATGCATCATGTTGACCAACACGTACGTAAGGTACGAAGCCATTATGTACATACATTAGCTGACCTGAAAGCACTTCATCAGCATCGTCTTGCTTAACGCCTTCAATTTCAGAGTCTTGGTTAGCCGCGTAGCCCAATTTGAAGCCCCATGGGCCAGACCAGTATTGACCAATAAGAGAGAACTGCCCCTGCTCTGCACTTGCGCCAGCAACAGTTTTTGCTTCACCATCATTGTATTTATATGCACCTGCTAGGCCGAAACCTGCTGGTAGTGGTAATTCAAAACCAACAACATAAGCTGTAGTGTCAACGGTCCCGCCATCATATCTCGAGTTATTTTCATAACCACCGTGTACAGTTACTACATCAGAGAAGTTGTAGTGTGCCGCTGCGCCAACATGGTTTGAATCATCCACACCTTTGTCGCCACGCCCGATTGAAACACTGTATGTGAAGCCACCAAATGCTGGAGAATCGTAACGAGCGATATCACCTTTACGATCGTAGTGCGCTTTAACATCACCACCCCAGTCAAATACACGACCTAGACCTGGGTTAGAGTATGGCCAATCGACAATTTCGTATAGAGGAGTAAGCATACGACCGAAACGAACTTTACCCCAATCACCTTGAAGACCAAGGAAAGTGTCACGTGCACCTAAAGTAGAACCAGTACCATCTTCACCTACATAACCAGATTCAATCTGCATGAAAACATTTACGTTATCAAACATATCTTTGCTAGCGCGGAAACCAATTCGAGATTCATTCTCGTAATCGTAACCCGTACCATCTTCTTGATAGAATGCTGAAATTGCTGCTACACCGTAAGCTTGAACGTTGAAGTCAGAAATAACACCTACTTGAGAAGATTCTGCGCCTGAAGCGAATGCACCTGTTGATGCTGCTGCCACTGCTGCACCGATTAGAGTGCGTTTGATCATTTTTTCCATGGAAAAACTCCTAAAAATGGATATAGCTGTTTTTATATTTCTCGTCTTAAGTTGGCCGCCGAAGCGAGAAATATTCTTCTTAGTTTGAGAACTTGTTTACTCGTTAATTAAATTCTCGATTCTCTTGCTGCATACACCTCGTGCATCCATGAAATTAAGACTAACTTTGCGAGAAAAAATATCAACAGCAACTTAATTTCCATCTAAAAAAATATGAGCAGGTACAAATTTTTATCAAGTTAGTGATCAAGATCCTCAATATACAGAACAAGGATCCATTAAACACAAAAAACCCTTGAAAACAACCACATAAATATAAATCAAACAAAAAACACATTGAAGTGAGTCGCATTTATTTCAACTAAATTACATAGATTTCTTATAATTGAACTTGATCACGTAACTAATACCCTAGCTATTATATGAGTTAATTCCCGGTGAAAAATAAACGCTATGATTTTCATTTTAAAACAAAAAAAAGCACCCTATTGGGTGCTTAAATAAAACAGAAGAATCCTTTCCTAAAGCATATTCAGTAAATCTTGTTCGGTTCTGATTTCAATGCCTAAATCTTGCGCTTTGGCTAACTTAGAACCCGCAGCTTCTCCAGCAAATAATATGTCTGTTTTCTTAGATACACTTCCTGTCACCTTCGCCCCTAAGGCTTGAAGAGCAGCCTTCGCTTCACTACGACCTAGCTGAGATAAAGAACCGGTTAGTACTACCGTCTTTCCTTCCAATGGTAACTCTACATCTTCAGCCGGTGCGATGATCTCAGGCCAATGTAACCCCATTTCTATGAGTTCACTTACAACTTGCTGGTTCTTTTCTTGAGAGAAAAATGAAGTGATATGACTCGCAACTATTTCACCGATATCTGAGACTTCAAGTAGAGATTCATGAGTAGCTTCGGCAACATTGTCTAGTGTTTTGTAATGCTGAGCGAGGTTCATAGCTGTTGCTTCACCTACTTCCCTGATCCCAAGCGAGTAAATGAAACGAGACAAAGTCGTTTCCTTAGATGCTGCTAATGCATTCACAACATTTTGAGCTGATTTAGGCCCCATACGATCTAGAACGGTAATAACACCAGCGCTTAGTTTAAATAAGTCAGCGGGCGTTTCGACCATTTCACGATCAACCAGCTGCTCAATGACTTTCTCACCAAGCCCATCAACATCTAAAGCTTTACGAGAGACAAAGTGTTTAAGCGCTTCTTTACGTTGAGCTTGACAAACCAATCCACCAGTACAACGTGCTACAGCTTCGCCTTCTACGCGTTCAACCGAAGATGAACAAACTGGGCAGTTCTCCGGAAAAGTAATAGATTGCGCACTTTCCGGACGTCGCTCCTGTATAACAGAAACAATTTGAGGAATCACATCCCCGGCTCGGCGGATTATGACGCTATCACCAATTTTCACTCCTAACCGATCTATTTCATCTGCATTATGCAAGGTTGCATTGCTGACAGTTACCCCACCGACAAACACAGGCTCAAGCTTTGCAACTGGCGTAATCGCTCCCGTTCGTCCTACTTGGAATTCCACATCGTTTAATAAAGTAATCTCTTCTTGCGCTGGGAACTTATAAGCAATGGCCCATCTTGGAGCTCTAGCGACAAATCCCAGTACCTCTTGCGCTGCAATATCATCGATCTTAATCACGACCCCATCAATCTCATACGACAATTGATCTCGGCGTTGCATAATGTCTTGATAATATGCTTTGACGTCAGAAAGTGAGTCCAATTGACGTGTTTCCGGGCACATAGGTAGCCCCCAACCCTTTAATTGTAAGAATCGCTGGTAATGGCTATCCGACAAAGTTGCTCCTTCAACCACACCGACACTATAGGCATAGAAGCTCAATGGTCTAGTCGCAGTAATTCGGGAGTCTAACTGCCTCAAGCTTCCTGCAGCCGCGTTTCTAGGGTTAACAAAGACTTTCTCCCCTTTTTTCAACGCTTGTTCATTCAACTTATCGAAACCCGCTTTTGGCATAAATACCTCACCGCGTACTTCAATACGGTAAGGCCAGCCTTCGCCTTGCAGTTTTAGCGGGATAGCGCTGATCGTTCTTACGTTTTCAGTGATGTTTTCACCGGTAGTACCGTCACCGCGTGTTGCCGCTTGAACTAAAATACCATTTTCATACAGCAGACTTACCGCCAAGCCATCTAGCTTAGGCTCACAACAGAATGTCGAAAGATCAGCCACTGGAGCACGGTCAGCCATTCGCTTATGAAATGCATCTAAATCTTCATCATTAAATGCATTATCAAGAGATAGCATTGGGATTTCATGAGCGACTTGGGAAAATCCATCTAATGGCTTGCCGCCCACCCTTTGACTAGGGGAATCGATATCAACTAGCTCTGGATGTTCCAGCTCGATCTTTAACAGCTGCTGCATCAATCGATCATATTCAGCATCGGGAACTTCTGGATTGTCCTCTACATAGTATTTAACTGCATGGTAATGCAGAGTTTCCTTTAATTTTTCTAATGTTGTGCGAATTGATTCTGTCATATCTGTCTCTGTACAAATCTAAGCATCAAAAAGGGCTCCCTGAGGAGCCCTTTCGGCATTACGTTAATAGTCAGCATTATAGCTCATTAGGCGCTTTGAGCTTCTTTAAAATCTCGAATTTGCTTACGGTAATCTGATAAGCGATTTGGGGTCATCAAATTTCGAGCTTCGTCCAAAACATTTCCGCCCATGTCGTCAGCAATTCTTTGAGCTGTTTGAAGCATAATATTGAAGTTTTGCTCGGCTTCACCATAACACGGTAATGTCATGAAGAAAGAAATACCTTTAGTTGAAAAGTCTGCAGGGTCATCATGCTCTAACGTTCCAGGCTGCATCATGTTCGCTACACTAAAGATAACTTTTGGTGTTGTCGCCGATTGCGCATAACAGTGGAAAATAGACATTTCACCGTATGACAAGCCATTATCTTCCATGCTTCTGAACAGTTGAGTACCTACAAACGGAGTATCGCCCGCACAATGGACATTCAGAACAATCACTTCTAGCTCCGCAACCTCTTCGGCGATAGGCTCTGGTTCTGCTTTTTCTACCTTTGGCTCAGGTTCAAACGCAGTAACCAATTCTTCGGTAGCAGCAGGCGCCTCAATAATTTCAGGCTCAGATTCAAAACTAGGTTCTGTTTCTAAGAGCTTCTCTGATTCTTGACCAAATTTATTCTCATCATCTGAAACACTGAATGAAGGAATATCGTTGACTTCAACATTCACTTCTTGCTTGTCTGATTGCACGCTATCAGCATCAATTAATGGATCAGCAATAGGAGCTTGAATGGAAAAATCAGGCTCTTTTCGCTCTTTTCTAATAATTTCAAAATCATCTTCGGGCGCGAAAGAGCGTTGAGGTAAGTCATCCTCGGTATCTGCTTCACTAGTATCTAACTTACCGAGAGGCTTATCACCAAACTTGGCTTTCCCTTCTTTTTTACTCGTCCATAAACCATGAAACAATAATGCGGCGATCGCTAGCGCGCCAACAATAATGAGTACAAATCGCAATTCCTGCATTCTACGCTCTCAGCTTCTTAATCACCGTGATTCTCTATGAAAACCACGCCGATTAAGGTGGGTTAATTCGGCTATTCCATCTACTCTACCAAAACTAGATATAGTTTTAGAACAACTTAATGCAAGAACTTCCGCAGATGGTGTGATTTTCGCCACGCTTTTTTTCTTGAATCAGTTCAGTACAATAGAAGTGTCTGCAATTTAACCGAATAAAATTGAATATGAACTTAGTATCAAAAAAACGTACAGGCTTTGGCTATTTTTTTTACGGACTAGAGATAGCTATGTCTCCGGCTATCCGTAAATTTGTATTACTGCCTTTACTTGCCAATATATTACTCGTTGGCGGTGCCCTCTTTTATATCTTTTCAAATCTGAATATCTGGATTGAAAGTTGGCTTGGGCAAATGCCAGATTTCCTTTCGTGGCTAACTTATATTCTTTGGCCACTACTAGCATTAACTATCCTAGCGACCTTTTCGTATTTCTTTAGCACACTCGCTAATTTCATTGCTGCCCCATTTAATGGCTTACTTGCCGAAAAAGTAGAAGAATCGCTATGTGGGCAGAAACCAAATGACGATGGTTTGCTAGACGTCCTTAAAGACACTCCAAGAATTCTTGCTCGAGAATGGCGCAAACTGGTTTACCTACTACCTAAAGCGATTGGCCTCTTTTTATTACTGCTGATTCCTGCACTCGGCCAAACCGTGGCGCCTTTCCTATGGTTCGCCTTCACCTCTTGGATGTTTGCAATTCAATATTCTGACTACGCATTTGATAACCACAAAATCAGTTTCAGCGACATGAGAAACAATTTGAAACAAAAACAAACTAAGGCCTACGGTTTTGGTTCTTGTGTGGCTTTATTCACCACCATTCCATTTTTGAATTTGTTTATCATGCCTGTCGCGGTGTGCGGTGCGACAGCGATGTGGGTCGAAGAGTTCAAAAACAAACAATAAGCACGTTACTTCCTTTCCTAGAGTGCAATGCTCTAGGAAATCCCCCCTGTTAGCCCCTCATCACTCTAATAAGATATAACTTTTTAATCCTTTTACCTTTTTTTTATCTACCTTAAGCTCAACTAAGTTCACAAAAAACATACGAGATACTAGACGGTATAGTGAATGACATACTACGTTTAGTCCGTCATTAAATGAAGGAATATCAAATGAGCAAAATCTACGAAGACAATTCACTAACAATTGGTAATACGCCGCTAGTACGTTTGAATAAGGTAAGTAAAGGTAAAGTACTTGCAAAAGTTGAAGCGCGTAACCCAAGTTTCAGTGTGAAATGTCGTATCGGCTCCAACATGATTTGGGAAGCAGAAAAAGCAGGCACTCTTAAGCCAGGCGTTGAACTAGTTGAACCAACTAGTGGTAACACAGGTGTCGCGTTAGCATTCGTTGCTGCGGCTCGTGGCTACAAACTAACGCTTACTATGCCTGAATCGATGAGCTTAGAGCGTCGTAAGCTACTTAAAGCCCTAGGTGCTAACCTCGAGTTGACTGAAGCAGCAAAAGGCATGAAAGGTGCAATTGCTAAAGCTGAAGAAATCGTGGCATCAAACCCAGACAAATACTTATTGCTACAACAATTCAACAACCCAGCTAACCCGCAAATTCACGAGAAAACAACGGGCCCTGAAATCTGGGAAGCAACAGATGGTGAAATTGACGTATTCGTCGCTGGTGTAGGTACAGGCGGTACAATCACAGGTACAAGTCGCTATATTAAAGGCGAAAAAGGCAAAGCAATCACTTCAGTTGCCGTTGAACCTGCTGAATCTCCAGTCATAGCTCAAGCATTAGCTGGTGAAGAAATTCAACCAGCTCCTCACAAAATTCAAGGTATCGGCGCTGGTTTCATCCCAGGTAACCTAGATTTGGAGGTTGTTGACCGCGTTGAATCTGTAACATCTGATGAAGCGATTGAAATGGCTCGCCGCCTAATGGAAGAAGAAGGCATTCTAGCTGGTATCTCTTCTGGTGCAGCGGTAGTAGCAGCTAACCGTCTTGCGGAACTTCCTGAATTTGAAGGAAAAACTATCGTAACAGTACTACCAAGCTCAGGTGAACGTTACCTTAGTACAGCCCTGTTTGCAGGCATCTTTACGGAGAAAGAGAACCAACAGTAATATGTGGTCAAATCAATTTTTCGTCCAAAAAAGCCCCGTTTAGGGGCTTTTTTGTTGATCCCTGCCTCACCTTTGGTAATATCACACCTGTTTTATTTTTAGCTTCAAAATAAAAGAAGCAATAAACAGAATTCTGGAAGGTTGTGAGCCGCGATGAAACATTGCCTCATGATTGGAAAAAATTTAAATCAGTTTCAGTTCTGACACGAACAAAACTTTGGTGCCCTAGCGGAATCAAGTTAAAGCGGTTAAGCTAATCTGGTTACAAACTTACAAAAAATAAATTAATTGGGGTATATAACATGTACGAGAAGCAAGTAGAAATCACAGCAGAAAACGGTCTTCACACTCGTCCAGCTGCACAGTTCGTTAAAGAAGCAAAATCTTTCGACGCTGACATCACTGTGACTTCTAACGGCAAAAGCGCTAGCGCAAAGAGCCTATTCAAACTACAAACTTTAGGCCTAGTAAAAGGTACTAACGTAACTATTTCAGCTGAAGGCCCTCAAGCTCAGCAAGCTGTAGACCACCTAGTTGCTCTAATGGATCAGCTACACTAATTCGGTCTCCTTCTTTCAAAGCCATTTTGCCCCGCAAAGTGGCTTTGTTCGAAATAGATATGAATAAGCTCGACACTTTGTCAGCGACTAAGTCACCATTCTCCCGTTTACAGTTGACCAACTTAAGGTAAGGCTATGATTTCAGGCATCCTAGCATCTCCTGGTATTGCTTTCGGTAAAGCACTACTACTTCAAGAAGATGAAATTGTCCTAAACACTCAATCTATCTCAGACGACCAAGTTGAAGCAGAAGTTCAGCGTTTCTTTGACGCTCGTAACAAATCTTCTCAGCAGCTTGAAGTTGTTAAGCAAAAAGCACTTGAAACTTTTGGCGAAGAAAAAGAAGCAATCTTTGAAGGCCACATCATGTTGCTTGAAGATGAAGAGCTAGAAGAAGAGATTTTAGCACTCATTAAGAACGACAAGATGCACGCAGACAACGCGATCTACACAGTGATCGAAGAGCAAGCGACAGCACTTGAATCTCTTGATGATGAGTACCTAAAAGAGCGTGCTACAGATATCCGTGATATCGGTAACCGCTTCGTTAAAAACGCACTAGGTATCAACATCGTTTCACTCAGCGATATCGATGAAGAAGTTATCCTAGTCGCTTACGATCTAACGCCATCAGAAACTGCACAAATCAACCTTGACTACGTTCTAGGTTTCGCATGTGATATCGGCGGTCGTACATCTCATACATCAATCATGGCACGTTCACTTGAGCTTCCTGCTATCGTTGGTACTAACGATATCACTAAGCAAGTTAAAAACGGCGACATGCTTGTGCTAGACGCGATGAACAACAAGATCATCATCAACCCTTCTGAAGCTGAACTAGAAGCAGCGAAGAAAATCAAATCTGATTTCGAAGCAGAAGCGGCTGAACTAGCAAAACTAAAAGACTTACCAGCTATCACTCTTGATGACCATCAAGTAGAAGTATGCGGTAACATCGGTACTGTTAAAGATTGTGACGGTATCATCCGTAACGGTGGTGAAGGCGTTGGTCTGTACCGTACTGAATTCCTATTTATGGACCGTGACGCGCTACCTACTGAAGAAGAGCAATACATTGCTTACAAAGAAGTAGCTGAAGCAATGCACGGCGAGCCAGTGATCATCCGTACAATGGATATCGGTGGTGATAAAGATCTACCGTACATGGATCTTCCACAAGAAATGAACCCGTTCCTAGGCTGGCGTGCAGTTCGTATCAGCTTAGATCGTCGTGAAATCCTACGTGACCAACTACGTGGCATCCTACGTGCTTCAGCACACGGTAAACTACGTATCATGTTCCCAATGATCATTTCTGTTGAAGAAATTCGTGAGCTGAAAAAAGCGATCGAAGAATACAAAGCAGAACTTCGTGCTGAAGGCCTTGCTTTCGATGAAGAAATCGAAATTGGTGTAATGGTTGAAACTCCTGCTGCGGCAGCAATTGCGCACCACCTAGCAAAAGAAGTTTCTTTCTTCTCAATCGGTACTAACGACCTAACGCAATACACGCTTGCAGTTGACCGTGGTAACGAAATGATTTCTCACCTATATAACCCACTATCTCCAGCGGTACTGCTTGTAATTAAGCAAGTGATCGACGCTTCTCATAAAGAAGGTAAATGGACAGGTATGTGTGGTGAGCTAGCGGGTGATGAGCGTGCTACTTTACTTCTTCTAGGTATGGGTCTAGATGAGTTCTCAATGAGCGGTATCTCTATCCCTAAAGTTAAGAAAGTAATCCGCAACTCTAACTTCGCTGAAGTTAAGGCAATGGCAGATGAAGCACTTTCTCTACCAACAGCTGAAGAAATTCAAGCTTGTGTAGACAAATTCATCGCTGAGAAATCTCAATAATAGCCAGTAACTGATTAAATAGACGGCTAAAAAATGTCGTCTATTTTGTGAGATTGGTATACTATATTCGACAGAATAAAACAAAACGTTAGGAGCATGACACAATGGGTCTGTTTGACAAACTTAAAAAGCTTGTATCTGATGACAGCGCTGATGCTGGTGCAATCGAAATTATCGCACCTCTATCTGGCGAAATCGTAAACATCGAAGATGTGCCAGATGTAGTTTTCGCAGAGAAAATTGTTGGCGACGGTATCGCAATCAAACCAGCTGGCGACAAAATGGTAGCTCCTGTTAACGGTACTATCGGTAAGATCTTCGAGACTAACCACGCATTCTCTATCGAGTCTGACGACGGCGTTGAGCTTTTTGTTCACTTCGGTATCGACACAGTTGAACTTAAAGGTGAAGGTTTCACTCGCGTAGCAGAAGAAGGTCAAACTGTTAAAGCTGGTGACACTATCATCACTTTCGATCTAGCTCTTCTAGAAGAAAAAGCAAAATCAACTCTAACTCCAGTTGTTATTTCTAACATGGACGAAATCAAAGAGCTGAACAAACTTGCTGGTTCTGTAACTGTTGGTGAAACTGCAGTTCTAAAAGTAACTAAGTAATTTAGTTTCTTTCCAAACATTAAAAACGCTGCTCTAGGGCAGCGTTTTTTTATTTGTGTCGAGCCAACTTAACCTAGTAACCCAATCGCAGCGCCTGCTTGCTGGTTTGCTTGAGCATAGAGTGCCGATGTAGCTTGTTCGAGCACTTGAGATTTGACCAATCGCGTTGATTCCCTAGCATAGTCAGCATCCTGAATTAGACCTTTTGCGGAGGTTATATTGCTGTCCATGCTCGTTAAGTTATCCATAGTTCGACTAACACCGTTTTGAAAACCGCCTATTTCACCACGATGGGCATCAACATACTTGAGCGATGCATCAACGATCGCAATACCTAGTTGAGCATTCCCTACATTCGATAAATCCAGGTCATCAAGCGTCACAGGTTCACTGCTCTCTAAACTTAGGGTATCGGCTAAGCTTCCAGATAATTCAAAACCTTTGGGCGCTTGTTTAAAAGATGCAAAAAACTGCAATTCATAATCATCGGTCACAGACGCTTTAAATACATCTTGTTGTCCGTTGATATAGGTTGCTGCTTGCAAGATATCGTCTCCCACTTTGAGTTCGATATCCGTCTCCTGTGTTTTCCCTAGCTCATCTATGTAGGTAAACTTCAGTTCGTGATTACCGTGGTCCACTATCCAGCCTTCATCACTAGAGTCGGCAGCCCGAACAACATTCCCTCCCATCTCTGGGATATTTGTCCGCATGCTCTTCAAATTTAGTGTGACTGCGTTGGCGTTTGGGCCTAGATAAAAGCTCTTTTTATCCAAATACCCATCGAACAGTTCTTCACCTGCAAAAGTCGTTGTAAGAGCGATTCTATCGAGCTCGTCTTTCAACATTTCACTTTCGATATTAATGCTATCTCTATCCGATGAGGAATTTGAACCGTTTGCTGACTGTAATGCTAACTCCCTAAGCTTTTGCAACAAGTTAGTACTTTCATGTAAAGCACCTTCTGCTGTTTGCGCCACCGAATAAGCATTTGTCGCGTTGCGATGTGCGGTATCAATTCCACGCGTTTGGACATGCAACCTATTAGCAATTTGCATTCCTGCTGCATCATCACTTGCAGTTACAATTCTAGAGCCTGAAAGAAGTTTATTATGGGCGTCGACAACCTCCGTTTGTGCATTCCCCATATGCCTTTGAGCAATAGTGGCGGGCACATTTGTCTTGATTGACACCATCTATTTGATACCTATCTCCTTATTAGATATTGCCCAATCGCACCACGACGTCTAACTATTCTCCCAACATACTTGGAGGGATAAGATCTTAGGTACAAAGTAAACGCTAAGTGAGCGTGGGCTCTTCCAGATATAAATAAAGCCAGGTGTTTAACCACCTGGCTTTATTCGTTTAGTTTAGCTCTATTAGCCTAATAGGCTTAGCGCTGAGTTTGGTGCCTGTTTCGCTTGCGCAAGAATTGAGCTTGACGCTTGAGACAGGATTTGTGACTTGGTCATTTGAGTCGTTTCTTTCGCGAAGTCGGTATCTTTGATACGGCTCTTCGATGCGTTTACGTTCTCGTTAATGTTGTCCAAGTTGCTGATTGCATGGTCGAAACGGTTCTGGAATGCACCCAGTTCTGCACGATGGCTATCTACATACTTAAGTGCAGTATCGATAATAGCTACCGATTCTTGAGCACCGCCGACCGACGTTACATCAATATTAGAAACTGTAACTTGCTTGCCATCCTGCATGCTTAACTCACCCGCAAGGCTACCAGAGAAAGACACTTCGCCTTCTACTTTGTTATTGCCTGCGAACATTTGCAGCTGACCATCTTCGTTTACCGACGCTTTCACAAGATCTTGTTGACCGTTAATGTAAGTCGCAAGTTCTTCAATATCATCGCCTGCTTTGGCGTTAACCTGAATCTCTTGTTCATTACCATAAGTGTCAGTAAGGGCAATGGTTAGGTCATTTGAACCCGATTGAACACTCCAATCTTTGCCTTTGCCTTCTTCCGCTTGATAGCTTACTCCACCCATTTGCATGTTATCAGAGCGCATATCTTTTAGTGAAAGCATTACCGCTTCCCCGTTGTCTGCACCGATTTGGAATGCTTTAGTACCGTGTGTACCATTCAGTAGCTTGTTACCACCGAAGGAAGTTGTTTCAGCGATACGATTTAGTTCGTCATTCAGTGCTGTTACTTCTTCTTGAATCGCAACACGTTCTGATTTTGAGTTAGAACCGTTTGCAGACTGTAGTGACAAGTCACGCATACGTTGCAGGATGTTCGTTGTCTCATTCATTGCACCTTCTGCGGTTTGTGCAATTGAGATACCGTCGTTTGCGTTACGTACTGCAACATCAAGACCACGACTTTGAACGTTCAAACGGTTAGAGATTTGTAGCCCTGCCGCGTCGTCCTTTGCGCTGTTGATCTTAAAGCCTGAAGACAGACGTTCCATAGATGTTTGCTGAGCATTGTTCGCATTGTTTAAGTAACGTTGCGCTGTCATTGCTGATACGTTTGTATTTACATTCACTGCCATGGTGATTTCTCCAATTGATTTTCCGATGTTACGGTTTCCGACGTCTCGGAAAACCAAGTAGTTCTCTCAAAGTTACTTTTTATAACGGCGCAATTTCGAAAATCTTTAATGGTTTATTTAAAAAAGATAAGAAAATAGAATGTTGGAGGTATTTGTGTGAGAAGAGGCAGATAATAGAAAAATAATTTAAATGAATACTAAAGTTTATCTTTTAGCTGTCGAAAGTGCATGACTAACAGAAACTAGCCGAGTAGCGTCAGGGCTAAATTAGGGGCTTGCTTGGCTTGCGCCAGAATGGATGTACTCACTTGCTGTAAGATTTGCTGCTTGATCATTTGCGTGGTTTCTTTCGCGTAATCGGTATCTTTGATTCGACTATTGGAAGACGCCAAGTTTTCGTGGACATTCTCAAGGTTGTTAATGGCGTGGCCAAAACGGTTTTGATATGCCCCAAGTTCAGCTCGGTGACTATCGACATATTTCATTGCCGTATCCAATATAGAGACAGCACGCTGCGCCCCTCCAACATTGGTCACATCTAGGTTATCGACTGATTCATAAGCCCCCGAGGACATAGAAAGCTCACTGGCTAGACTTCCCGAAAATGAAATAGTGCCTGAGGTTTTTTCCCCTGCCATGAATATCTGAAGTTGCCCACTATCATTGACCGATGCTGAAACCAAATCAGTCTGACCATTGATATAAGTGGCAAGTTCTTCGATATCATCACCCGCTTTCGCTTCAATCTCGATATTCTGCTCTTGGCCAAACCGATCGACAAATGACATAGCAAAATCGTTGTTGCCAGCTGATACTGACCAATTGCTATCAGCCATACCATTGGCGACATAACTAAAGCCCCCCATCTCTAAACTGTCAGTACGCATGTTCTTTAGCTGTACTTGTACTGCTTCCCCTGAAGAAGCTCCAATTTGAAATGCGGTACTGCCAAAAGCACCGTTTAGCAGCTTTTTACCACCAAAAGAGGTCGTTTCAGCGATTCGGTTTAATTCATCATTTAAAGCGGATATTTCTTCTTGTAAAGCTGTCCTTTCTGCTTGGCTATTGGAGCCATTAGCTGATTGCAAAGCCAGATCACGCATGCGCTGCATAATATTAGTGGTTTCATTCATCGCCCCTTCCGCAGTTTGCATGATTGAAATCCCATCATTGGCATTTCTGACTGCGACATCTAAACCACTCATCTGCGCTTCAAGTCGATTCGAAATCTGCAATCCTGCAGCATCATCTTTTGCGCTGTTAATACGACTCCCTGAAGCAAGACGCTCCAAAGATTGATTAAGCATGTCCGTCGCACTCGACAGATTTCTCTGTGCGACTAATGCAGAAACGTTCGTATTTACCGTTATCGCCATTCAAAAGCGCCACTTAGATGGAAAGGTTGATTCTTTATCGGCCAAGCTTTGAAATCCTTGAATAAAAAAGGAGCACTTAGTGCTCCTTTTTTCAGTTTAATTTGACTACTTAAACGACAAAGCTTGCAGCATAGCTTGCGAAGGCGCGAAGAAGTAAGCGCCAGTCACCGCTTTAGTAAACCGCAGTAATTGGTCCGTTTTTCCATCCGTAACCCCATACATACTTTCTAGCATCGCATCAAAGTTATGACGGTTGTTACAGTAAGCGATGAACAATAAGCCATGCTCTCCAGACGCAGAGCCGTACGGTAGACTATGGCGTACAATCTTCAGCCCTTTGCCTTCTTCTTTGATATCTACACGGCCTACATGAGACGCAGCTGGTACATTTTCGAGTTCAATCGAATCTGGCTTAGTTCGGCCAACGACCTTTTCTTGTGCAGAAACATTCAAACGATTCCATGCTGGAAGGTTATGAATAAAACGTTGCACCATAACATAGCTACCACCAGCAAATTCACCATCAGCGACGATTGCCACTTCTTCGCGCTGTGCCTCTTTCGGGTTTTCTGTGCCATCGACAAAGTCGGTCATATCTCTTGAGTCTAAGTAACGATACCCATAAGTTTCATCCACAACATCAACCGAGTCAGCAATATCAGACAGTAACTTTCTTAGCACATAAAAATGTAGATCATGACGATTAGAGTGACAGTGAAGTAATACATCGACTTCCGTACTAGGAGCGTGAGTGTCACCCTCTCCAAGTTCTGGAAACTCAATCAATTCAGATGGGACATCTTGTGAGAATTGGTCCCAAAACCGTTTAGTAAACGCGATTGAAACGGTAAGCTCCGCATCTGGCTGATTACTGTTTAACTCATCGACTAATTGAGGCAATGACTGCAACTTTGCTAGTACTTCTGATTCATTTTTTAAGACTTTCAGTTGAGTGTACAGCGCAAAAGGCCCAGCTTCAGGCAAGATCGCAGATTGAGCGTGTGACATACAAAATCCTCTACTTTTTTATTTCAGTGTAATTGTTTGAAATTTAAGTGCTTTGACAGCGATCATCCACTTTTAGATTCTTCGTTATTAAATTCGGGGATCGCAAAACACGCTTTGACCGTTCGGCTCTTATAAAGATATATCGCTAACCATAATAAGATAACTAATGTGACGGCATTCGACCAACGGAATAGCCCATGATCTAAATAAACATGATAGACGGTCTGAGCAATCTGCAACGTGGTCACCAATAAGCTGACTTCTCTTCCGTATGCAGCTGCCATATTGATCCACTTACGATCGGCATTTCTCAACCCAATCAGCCACATTAATAAAATGCTGGGCAACCCCATCGCGATTCCCAAATAGAGCATAGAGTGATCTGGGTAAACGATTTCCAGTATTTTTGCTCCAGAATCGCGGCTTGCACCAGCAACAATAAACACCACCCATGCCTTAGCTAAAAACAACCAACCTAGCCAAAGCGTTAACGGGGCCTTTAAAAAGCCATTTTTGTCATACTGCTCTATGGAATAACGCACAAAACTTTCACTTCAATATTATAAAGACTGCACTTTAGCGCAATTTATTCAAATTAGGATAAAATTTACGGTATCTTAAAGACATACCGTCACTAGTTTACGATACAAGTATGAAAAACAAACCCAATACACCGTCAGTCGAGTCACAACAAGAAGCAATGAAAATAGCCAAAGCGACACAAAAACCAAGCCAAACCAAAGAACAAACCAAGTTAATTGCACAGGGTATTGAAAAAGGCATCGCTCTGTACAAAAAGCAGCAAAAAGAAAAAAACCGACAAGCAGATAAAGCAAAAAAGAAGCAACAAAAAGCGAAGATCAAAACCACAGAGCCTGAAGTAGAAACCGTCGAGCAAACTTCTGCTGAAACTAGCCAACCTCATTACTTACCATGGATTTTACTGGCTGTCAGCTGGATAGGCTTTGGCGCTTATATCACTTTAATGTAAGGACACCGCAATGGGTAAAATTCTTTTCTCTATCCTAACTAGCGTTTTATTAATCGGGTGTACGACCCCAACTAAAGTCATACGCGAAGACGCGAAAAATATTGAGTTGGACTTACACGGTTCTCTGGATATTAACCAATGCCAATTCTTAGGTGAAGTCACCGGTAGCGAAGGCCATTGGTACAGTTATTTGTTTTACCCGAATGATACTTTGGTACAAGGAGCGGTAAATGAACTCAAAAACAACGCTCTTTCGTTAGGTGCCGATACTGTAGTGTTTTCTATTCCTCAAGACTTTGCTACATCGGTAACCATACTTGGTGTCGCCTATCAGTGCTCTCGCTAAACAATGGTATGAAAAAAGCCAGCTTTCGCTGGCTTATGCACTAAATCCAAGACTGATTGCTATATCAGTTTTTCGTTCGATAACCCATTGGCTGTCAAAAGGCCCCCAATCCGATAATTGATAGTAACCATCATTGTGACGTCGCCCATCTTGAACAAACATGAGTTCAATACCAATCCCCGGTAGTGCCTTAAGTACATCTTGAATCGTACGTCGAGGCCACCCCGTTTTCTCGATGAGTTTCGGCACATTTGGCCGTTCAAGGCTTTCCACTAACAAAGCTAAATATAGCCGCCTTGCAAAAACAGGACTCAACTCCATTGACACCTCCTATATCTGTGCCAAATCATTATTTCTTTTTTGGGCCAAAAGATGTTGAGGCGGATCAATAACTCTCCGAAAGTGACATTTTCTTACGCTTTTATTACATGACGTATCTAAAATTCAGGGACATTTCGCTGACTAAAATATAAATAGATGACGACACAGCGATAAACTAACTACACGCATACACTACTCACTAATCAACCTGTGCTATCTCTTTTCATAATGTCGGTTTGTGCAAATTTAACCAAACTAGTTTCAACATTCGCCAACCTTCTATCGATAGTTGTCAAATCGCCTTGAAGACGCTCTTTCGTTACCGACTTCCCTACCTGAAATCTGAGCCTATTTCCCCCGACTTCGTAGCAAGCTGAGTCTTCACTTAAAACGATAAAGTGCCGTTCTAGCTTCATGGTTGCTTGATTAAGTAAAAGCGCATTATTCTGTAGCGTGCTTTTATAAAAATGCAGTGAAGCAATCGACTGCAGTTTAGTCGATTTACTTACAAGCTCAGATAAATGACTACCATCTAATTGAGATTGACCATCCTCTACAAACTTCCAATACACGGACTGAAAGCCAAAAAAACACTCATGCATCTCCAATAATGCATCCCTTTGTATATCTAATGTCTTATTTCTTCTCTCTTCGCGAACCTCACGATCATGTCGCCTATCGTGCTTAAGTTGGGTCCAGTAATAACCGTAACCTGCGACAATTGCAGTCAATAAGATAGGAAAAGTCTTGATGACCAAGTCTTTCAAATCGCTAAGCTCAAAGCCTAATGGGTTGGATGTCACCATGTACCCCAAGAACCGAAGCATTAGTAGGGCCAAAATCAGCATCATCGCTGTGCGTTTTTTCATGAAAAATACTTTTACAATCATTAAATCGACAGGATTATATCAATAAAAATAATCAGTTAGTAAATATCAACAAACCAATCTGACTAATAAATGGAAAGAATAATAGATGGAAGTTGGTTGTCATTGGGCTTCCTGTTAGGATTTAGCGATAACAAAGAAAAGTATCATCAAAAGGAATCATCATGACGATCACTATGTTCGGCATCCCAAATTGCGACACCATTAAAAAAGCCAAGAAATGGCTTCAAGTAGAAAACGTTGAATTTGATTTTCACGACTACCGCAAACAAGGTATCGACGAAACCTTAGTTAAAACTTTCTGCTCTGAGCTAGGCTGGGAAACCGTACTGAACAAACGTGGGACAACCTACCGTCAATTGACTCAAGAGCAAAAAGATTCTCTCAACGAACAAACTGCGATCACATTACTGGTTGAGCAACCAGCTATGATCAAGCGCCCAATACTTAAAGTAGACGGCCAGTACCACATCGGCTTCAAAGCAGACCAATACTCAGCAATATTCTCATAATTAAAGATATACAGGTAAGGAATTCAAGGATGACAGATAGCCCAACTTTGGCTCTGGCAAAAGATTTAATTAGTCGTCAGTCGGTAACACCAGAAGACGCAGGCTGCCAAGATTTAATGATTGAACGATTAAAGGCAATTGGCTTTGAAATCGAAGTCATGGTGTTCGAAGATACAACGAACTTCTGGGCTCGCCGTGGTACACAAGGTCCACTATTTGCGTTTGCAGGGCATACTGATGTGGTTCCTGCTGGCCCTGTAGAACAATGGGATACCCCACCTTTTGAGCCAACTATGATTGGCGATTATTTGCATGGCCGTGGCGCAGCGGATATGAAAGGCTCGCTGGCGAGTATGATTGTTGCGGTTGAACAGTTTGTCGCTGAAAACCCAGATCATGAAGGTTCAATCGGATTCTTAATCACGTCAGATGAAGAAGGCCCATTCATCAATGGTACTGTCCGTGTGGTAGAAGCACTGATGGCACGTGGCGAAAATATTGATATGTGCATCGTTGGCGAACCTTCAAGCACTGAACATGTTGGCGATGTAGTTAAGAACGGTCGCAGAGGCTCTATTACTGGCGATCTAACCATCAAAGGTACTCAAGGGCATGTTGCTTACCCGCACCTAGCTAACAACCCGGTACATAGCTCTTTACTGGCAATCAACGAACTGGCCACCACAGAATGGGACCAAGGGAACGATTACTTCCCACCAACAAGCTTCCAAATCCCGAATGTCAGCGCTGGTACTGGTGCGTCTAATGTCATTCCGGGCGAGTTTAATGTTCAATTTAACCTAAGATTCAGCACTGAACTATGTAACGACAAGATCGTAGAACGCGTGACCGCTACGCTTGATAAGTACGACTTCGAATACGACCTTAAATGGACATTTAATGGCGACCCGTTCCTAACAGATACTGGAGCGCTACTCGATGCTGTTGTTGATGCTGTAGATAGTGTGAATAACGTTAAGCCTGCACTTCTAACCACAGGTGGTACTTCTGACGGACGTTTCATTGCGCGTATGGGCGGTCAAGTTGTTGAGCTTGGCCCGGTGAACGCGACAATCCATAAAGTAAACGAATGTGTGAATGTACACGACCTTGAGAAGCTGACCGAAATGTATCAGCAAACGCTTCAAAACTTATTTGGTAAGTAACTCCATGACTCCAGAGCAGCTCACTGGCCAAGTTGAAACCCACCTCATCGAAACCTTGGTAGGTAACAAACACTTTCTTGTTCATCCTCAAGTAGAGGAAGACTTGCAGGCACTGGTTAACGCTGCTCTTGTCGCTGGCTTCAAACTTGAAATCGCTAGCGGGTTTCGGGGGTTTGCTCGACAAGAAGCGATTTGGAACAATAAATTTTCAGGAAAGCGAGTAATTGTTGATTCCGATAGCCAACCACTCGATGCAAATTCACTCACCGATGAAGAGAAGCTATTTGCAATACTGCGCTGGTCGGCATTGCCAGGTGCAAGCCGCCACCACTGGGGTTGTGACTTCGATGTTTATTCCAGAAGCGATGTGCCGGGTGGTGTTAGCTTACAGCTAGAGCCTTGGGAATACCTATCGGGCCATCAATCTGAGTTTTATCGCTGGCTAACTGACAATTTAGAGTCTTTTGGGTTTTATTTCCCATACAGCGAAGAGCTTGGAGGAGTTGCAATTGAACCTTGGCATATTAGCCATCGAAGTGTCTCGGAAATGTGCCTTTCCGAACTCTCTGTTCAACTTCTTAGCACTCAATTGGCTCGTAGCTCGATTTTAGGCCAAGATGTAATTATGAAGAACCTTTCAAATATCTATGAACGTTTCGTAACGAACATAAGCAATTAAGAGGGAGCTATGGAATTTCTAACGAACCCGTGGGTCATCAGCATCATTTTGGTCAGTGTAGTGATCGGTAACATTGCCGCGCTCAAATACACTGCCAATATGAAGTTCAAGCAAGTTGAAAAGCATAAGCACAAAAGTGATCTAGACAAGCTCACTGAGCTCGATAAAAAAAGACGAGCAGAAGAAGCGAAAAAAGACAGCGAAGAGCAATAAAAAAGAGGACATTACGTCCTCTTTTTAGTTTCTATTTTTTGCTTTCATCAACGACTGCCGCGAGTACCGGTACAAGAGACTTCAGCAGTTCCTCTTCAACAGGCTTACCAGCAGCGTCCGTAACGTTAATCGAAGTTCGGTTACCCAAGTCACCAAATAGGAAGGTATAAGTGCCACCCTTTAGGTCAATAGGTTTAACACCAATCGTTTCCCAGAACTCATCATCTGGAGAAGCATATTTAGCCTTTATCGTACCTTGTGATTGGTTTCGCTCTTCAAGAGTGAAGCCCATCGTCGGCAATAGATCGGGTAGACGTTGCCACAGCACGTTATAAGGTGCACGAGCAATAATCACAGGGAAGCCACTGCGGTCTGAACCCATAGAAATTGGAATTTGCTTAACCAACTCTTGAGCTTTAAGTGCTGCCTCTTCACGTAAATCTTGGTCGTACTTCGCCGTTACTAAGTTAGTCATAAAGGCGTTGTATCGCTCTTTATTCGTTGCAGTAACAGGCTTCACTTCAGAGCCTTCGCGCCAGTCAATAAGGCTGATTTTAAAACCATGGCGATTATTCGCTTCAAAGCGTGAGATCAAATAGCGACTACCGATCGTCACTTCTTCATCTTCAGATTCCCACGAAACCCACCCTGTTTCGACCTCGAGATCCGTTTGCTCACGAATCTCTATCTTGCGATTCGCTAACATATCTAATGCGGTTTGCCACACTTTCTTCGCTTCTTCTTCACGAAGTAGCCACAAAGTCACCTCGCCATCACGACGTTCAGCACGCGCACCAGGGATTAACTCGAGTACTTGCTGCGGTGGGCGGATATCGACTTCTTTACCGATGCCGCCAGAAAACTCACCTTCTGGGATATTATAATTTGGATAGAACTGCGGGGTCGCATCTTCAGGCAGTTGCCACTGAGAAAACTCAGGGGTTTCTAAGTATTCGAAATCATCTTTTGCCTGACGACGCTGAGACGCATTACCAGAGCAAGCGGTAAGAACAAAAACAGCCAGTGAACCGATCACTAGCTGGTGAGAATACTTCATTTATACTCCTAAATGCCGAAGAGTTACTCCGGCATTACTTTCAAACTAATTAGTAGATACAAGCTTCGGTCATTGCTTGAGCAACGGTAGGACGTGCAGACTCCGACAATTCAGTCAAAGGTAAACGCAAACCACCGTCAGCAATCAGTCCAAGCTTATGAACCGCCCACTTCACAGGAATTGGGTTAGATTCAACAAACAGATTTTTATGTAACGGCATCAACTTCTGGTTAATTTCTTCAGCTTCATCATAGCGCCCTTCTTTCGCAAGACGGAACATTGTCGCCATATCTGCAGCTGCAACGTTATTCGTTACAGAAATCACACCATCACCGCCACGTTTAACGAATTCCAGACCAGTTAAGTCATCACCACTTAGTAAGATAAAATCTTCGCCACAAAGTTCACGGTGAATGGCAATTCTTTCTAAATCACCTGTCGCATCTTTTAATGCAACAATATTTTCAATTTTCGATAAACGAGCAACCGTTTCTGGCAGTAAGTCTACCGCAGTACGGCCCGGTACATTGTATAGGATTTGCGGCACATCGCTGACTTCAGCAATGGCTTTGTAATGTTGGTACAAACCTTCTTGCGTCGGTTTGTTGTAATAAGGAGTCACGCTTAGGCAGCCGGCAATGCCAGAACCGTTAAGTAAACGGCTGAACGTTACTGATTCATGAGTCGCATTAGCGCCTGTGCCTGCGATAATTGGAATGCGGCCGTCCGCGAATTCCACCATCTTATTGACGACCTTGACATGCTCTTCTACGGTTAATGTGGCCGACTCGCCAGTTGTACCCACTGCAACCAAGCCATCGCTACCTGCAGCTACGTGATGATCAACCAGCTTTTTCAAGCTGTCGAAATCCACTTCACCGTCTGGATTAAATGGCGTAACTAACGCAACGATACTTCCTGAAAACATGTCTATCTCCCTAAATTGATTCTTTTTGCATGGTACTGTAAGGCGATTGATAAACACAAGAGAATAAAGCGGCTTACATAGTACAAGTGAATGAAATACTACCGGATGTTAGAGACCTAACGCCTCTAGGCATTAAAAATGTGACCAGCGACTGGCCAACGCCTTATTTTAAAAGCGCTCGCCACAATCGTGTCAATTCTAGGTAATTTAAAAAACTGAACATTGTTGGTAATAGGAATACCACAAAAAGCCAATTTGATGCACTTATTGTTCACAATATCTGTGCTACCATGCATGGAATTATGGAAAAAATAAAGAAGTGATTTTATGACTCAACATCTAGTAATCACAGCAGTGGGCACAGATCGCCCAGGAATCTGCAATGAAGTCGTCCAATTGGTAACTCAATCAGGCTGTAATATCGTTGATAGCCGCATTGCTTTATTCGGTGAAGAGTTCACCCTCATCATGTTGCTTTCTGGTAAAGCTAATAGCATTACCCGTGTCGAAACAACCTTGCCATTGCTGGGCCAAGCTCATGATTTAATTACTATCATGAAGCGCACTTCTCCACACACGCAATTAGACAACTCGTACACACTTGAAGTGTTTGTTGAGTCGGACGACAAAGTAGGACTCACAGAGAAATTCACTCAGTTCTTCGCCGACAGAGACATAGGCTTAGCTTCTTTAAGCGCACAAACGATCAATAAGTCAAAAGTGCAATTGGATAACGACCAGTTCCATATTTCAATCACTGCTTCTGTTCATTCAGATTGCAACCTGATGCAACTACAAGAAGAATTCAATTCGTTGTGTCAGGAACTCGCCGTTCAAGGCTCATTAAATTTCATCAAGAACAGTCAATAAAAGGAAATCTCATGAATACGCTGACAGCCGGAACCCCAGCACCAGCTTTTTCTCTGCTCAACCAAAACGGTGAAACCGTATCACTTGCCGATTTTGCAGGCAAAAAGGTATTGTTTTACTTTTACCCTAAAGCCATGACTCCAGGCTGTATTGTTCAAGCTGAAGGTCTGCGTGACATCAAAGCTGAACTTGATGCGCTTAACGTTGTGGTATTAGGCGTAAGCATTGATCCAGTAAAACGCCTACCTAACTTCATCGAGAAGAAATCATTAAACTTCGATTTACTGTCTGATGAAGACCATCAAGTTGCTGAACAATTTGGTGTGTGGGGCGAGAAAAAATTCATGGGTAAAGTGTACGATGGCCTGCACAGAATCAGCTTCTTAATCAACGAAGAAGGCATCATCGAGCACGTATTTAACAAGTTCAAAACCAAGACTCACCACGAAGTGGTTTTAGATTACTTTAACCAGAAAAACGCCGAGTAATTCAACGAGTTCGATACAAAAAGGGCGACCCATGCATTATGGGTCGCCCTTTTTATTGTGAATCCAAGTCTTTGCTATTTTTCGGGCAGTTCATATTCTTCATTGCTTGGTAAAGCATTCCAAACCGCTTTCACTAGCGTTGCCAATGGGATCGCGAAGAAGACTCCCCAAAAACCCCACAAACCACCAAACACCAATACCGCAACGATGATCGCCACTGGGTGTAAGTTTACCGCTTCAGAAAAGAGAACTGGAACCAGCACATTGCCGTCCAACGCTTGGATAATACCGTAAGCGAGTAGCAGCCAGTAGAAAGGTGGGGTTAACCCCCACTGGAATAAGCCAACAATCGCAACTGGTACTGTCACCGCTGCTGCGCCGATATACGGAATCAACACTGACAAACCCACGGCTACCGCCAATAATGCTGAGTAACGTAGGTCTAGAATCGCAAACGTAATGTAACTCACACTACCAACAATCAGGATCTCAACCACTTTTCCTCGAATGTAATTCGATATTTGTTGGTTCATTTCGACCCATACTTTCGTGGCTAGACGGCGGTTTTGCGGTAACACACCACTCGCCATTCGGATCATTTCTTCTTTGTCTTTCAATAAGAAGAAGATTAATAACGGTACTAGGATGAGGTAAACCGCTAGAGTCGCGATACTGACAAGAGACGCAAGTGAACCTTTAACCACACTTTCGCCCATGCCCACCACTTTATTCTTCGCATTAGACACTACCGACTCAACAATTTGTAGGTTTGCTAATTCTGGGTAGCGCTCTGGAATGGTAGCAATGAACTTCTGCAGTCCAACGTACATGCTCGGAATATCATTGATTAAGTTTCCGACTTGGTTCCATATCGTCGGCACAAGTCCAAAGAGCGCTAAAAGCATCAAGCTGAAGAACATTAAGATAACCAGCATCACCGCTGGTGTTCTCGGTATTCCTACCCGCTGCATTTGTGCAACCGGCCATTCCAACAAGTAAGCTAAAACGATCGCTACTAACAGCGGTGCGATTAAGTGACCAAAGAAATAAATCGTAATAAAGCCGAATAGAATGATGGCAACCAAACTGACAGCGTGGGGATCGGAAAAACGTCGTTTATACCAACGACTGACCATTTCAAGCATTTGACTGCGCTTCCTTCTTCATAACTTTGATGTGGTAATAATCAGGATAAACTTCATTTTCAACACTGAATGAGTGTCGAGATAGGAAATTTACAGTGTCTTTCATAGAGCTTTGATCGGAAATGAAAATAGATAATGATTGACCAGCTTCTAACTTAGCAGTGTGACGTTTGGCTAATAATAATGCCATTGGGCACCGCTCCTGGCGTAAATCTAGAATATTTGGTTTCATTCTTGAGCTCGATGCTTATTATAAGGAATCATTGTAATTTGTTTTTTGAAAGCGTGACACCTTTCTATCAAATTTACAATCAAGATAATGAGCGTCAATAACAATCTCTAATTAGATAAAAGAAACCAATTCGCATTGCTCTTGTCTTAAAGTCAGAAGAAACGGAGTACCCACTGACCAATATGTTAAAACGCACACGCTCAATTGTTTGCCTTTGTATCGCAGCCGCTTTAAGTACCCCTTTACCAGCTAGCGCAAATAGCCCTGCCCTTCCAGATATTGGCACGGCTGCCGGCGGCACTCTTACAATAGATCAAGAACTTATCTACGGTGATGCGTACATGCGCATTCTTCGAGGCAGCCAGCCTATCGTTAATGATCCTGTGCTGAACGAATACATCACCAATTTGGGACACAAATTGGTTGCGAATGCGAATGACGTAAAAACGCCTTTTCAATTTTTCATGATTCGAGACCGAAACATTAACGCTTTTGCGTTTTTTGGTGGCTACGTCGCATTACACTCTGGCCTATTTTTGCATGCACAATCAGAAAGTGAGTTGGCCTCCGTCGTTGCTCACGAAATCGCTCACGTAACACAGCGTCATTTAGCTCGTAGCATGGAAGATCAGGCTAGGCGCTCACCTGCGACTATGGCAGCGCTTGTTGGCGGTCTATTGCTCGCCATCGCCGCTCCAGAAGCTGGCATTGCAGCAATTACCGCAACCACTGCAGGTAATATGCAAAGCCAAATCAACTATACCCGAAGTAATGAGAAAGAAGCGGATCGCTTTGGCATCAACACCTTGGCAAAAGCTGGTTTCGATGTGAATGCCATGCCTCGTTTCTTTGGCCGTTTGGCTGACGAATATCGCTATGCGAGCACACCACCACCAATGCTACTGACTCACCCCTTGCCTGAAGACCGTATCACCGACTCACGTCAAAGGGCGCGCAGTTACCCACCACTGCGTGTTGCTCCATCTCTCGACTATCACCTAGCAAGAGCACGAATTGTTGCTCGTTATGCCGGTATCGAGAATGATGCAGCAATGGATTGGTTTGACCGTCGTAGCAAAAAAGCATCGGCAACATTAGCCCCTTCTTTTGAGTACGGTAGAGCGCTCGTATATTTAGATTCAAAACAACTCGATAAAGCTGAGCCTATCTTAAATAAACTCATCCAGAGTGATCCATTAAACACGTTTTACTTGGATGCGATTTCCGATTTGCATATCGCACAGAAGCAACCTGAAATTGCGATAAAAGAAATGAAGTCGGCATTAACGAGAAAGCCAAATAACACAGTACTCACCATCAATTACGCAAATGCGTTATTAGAAGACGAACAGTTTGAAGAAAGTATTCGTGTACTGCAGCGCTATACTCATGACAACCCTCAAGATACCAATGGTTGGCACTTACTATCTAAAGCTAATATTAGCTTAGCGCACAGCGACGAAGACTTGGCTGCCCGTGCCGAGATCTTAGCCCTGCAGGCAAATTGGAATAAAGCGATTCAATACTATACCCAAGCCAGCCAAATCGCTGAATTAGGCAGTCTAAAGCAAGCAAGGTATGATGCTCGAATCGATCAGTTGATGATTCAACGCGATCGATTTATGTCTCTACAATAATAATCAAAATAACGAAAGAAATAGTCCGCTCACATTTAGGAGAATAGCCATGTCAGTCGTGATTTATCACAACCCAAGATGTTCAAAAAGCCGCCAAACTCTCGCAGTACTTGAAGAGAATGGTGTTACCCCAGAAGTTGTAAAATACCTGGAAACGCCACTTACGGTAGATGAGTTAAAAACATTGTACTCCCAGCTAGGCTTTGACAGCGTACGCGATATGATGCGTACCAAAGAAGCTGATTACAAAGAGGCAAACCTAGGCGACGCGTCTGTTACTGACGAGCAATTATTTGCAGCGATGGCCGACAATCCAAAGTTATTCGAGCGTCCTGTTGTGGTCGCAAACGGCAAAGCCAAAATTGGCCGCCCACCAGAGCAAGTGCTAGAGATTCTATAACTCAATATGAGCATTAAGATACTTGTGCTCTATTACAGCCGCCATGGTAGTACCAGAGCATTAGCAAGACAAATCGCCCGAGGCGTGGAAGCGACGCCTCATTGTGAAGCTATACTGCGCACAGTAGAAGAAATCACTCCAAACACTGAAGAACCCGAAGAAGCGATTGTCCGCCTTGAAGAGCTGAAACAATGTGATGGCCTAGCATTAGGTAGTCCTGTTTGGTTCGGCAATATGGCAGGGCCAATGAAGCACTTTTGGGACTCAACGACAGCCTTATGGCTAAATGGCGATTTGATAGACAAACCAGCTTGCGTATTCACCTCGTCCTCTTCACTGCATGGTGGGCAAGAAACTACCCAGCAAAGCATGATGACGCCTTTATTGCATCACGGCATGCTGATTTTAGGGATCCCCTATTCAGAACCAGCATTGCATAACACTCAAACCGGCGGGACACCCTACGGTGCGAGTAGTACTGGCCATAGCGCAACACTAAGCAAAGAAGAAAGCGAACTAGCGCAGCAATTAGGCCGTCGTTTAGCTCGTATTGCTCTAAATCAAAAGGAAATAAAACTGTAATGGACATGTCTTCGACTACCAAGCAATTTCGCCTATTGGCCTTGTTTGGTAACTTGTCTTTGTTGGCTTGGGTACTCATCTGGCAACTGGCTTTATCCCCTCACCCACATTTAAGCAGCTATGCGATTGCTCTGGTTTGGGCAATACCATTGTTATTACCTTTACCGGGAATTTTAGCAGGGAAGCCATATACACATGCATGGGCAAATTTTGTTTTAATGCTGTACTTCCTACACGCTCTAACCATCCTTTATATTGATGGTGGCGAACGCATGCTAGCTTTGGTAGAGCTTATTTTGACTTCTTTAGGATTTGCCGGAAATATCTTATTTGCTCGCTCTCGAGGTAAAGAGTTAGGGCTTAAACTAAAGCGTTTATCTGAAGTAGAAAAACAAGAAAAGTCTAAATTCGACAATTAGTCTTCATTGCATAGACACGTTTAAAGACTAGATTAATACATACAAAAAGCCGCGCTTAACAGCGCGGCTTTTTAATATCTATAACGCATTCGGTGCTACGCGTTAGTTCCACTCATAAGTCATGACTGATTGCGATGAAATCACCTCTGTTACCATAGGCTCCTCTGCAATATCACTTTCTGAGTTATTTTGCTCTTTATCTTCTGTAGTTGAAGTTTCATTGATCAACGGAGACGCCGATTCTTCATTGGTAGTTTTTACTTCTTCCGTTTCAGCGTCTACCGAAACAGTATTCTCTTGCTGCACAAACTCAGGTGTGATCTCTTCTTCTATGAGCTCAGACTCAACTTGAGACAGCTGACGAATACGGTTCAACTCAACGGCGAATTCCTCAGGCGAGGATAACAAGTGAATACGGAAAGTCACTTCATTGTTTTGGATCTTCAAAATATCTAAGCTAGCAACTGAATTTAGCGCCTTGATCGCATTCTCTAGCTCAAAGAAGTCTTTGGCATTATTTACCTTGGTAAACTGAACTAATTGAGACTCTGAAGATTCGCTTGCAACGGTCACTGCACTTTTAGCCGCGTAGTAATTACTTACTTCATCGATCAATTGCTGCGCCACAACTGCTGTATTTCCTGATGCCGAGCCGCTAATCGGTGTTTTTGGTGAATCAACCATGAAGTTAGGCTTTTGATCGTATAGCGTCCAACGTAAACCTTGACGTTGAGCTCGAATCACTAAAACAGCATCTACAGGATAACGCTGGCTCGAAGCGCTGATTGGGCCAACAAAGGTGCCCCATAAATCCGATACTGCGATACCAGTAATATCATCAAAGTCACCAACGGGTATTGTCAGTGGTAAACCACGGCGCTGAGCGTTTTGCTGAATACTTTGAGCAAGTTCGGTTCCGGAATGTTCCCAAGCGATACTACGATCATAGTTTTGTTCTTCGACAAGCCAAACTAAGATGTTTGCACGTGTGTCAGGCCAGTAAGGAAGCTGAGCTTGGGTCAGTAAAGTGCGTACCTGAGCAGCATTAAACGTCATCTTCAACGTTGCTGACTCACCTTCTTCCCCATAACTTAGCTGCGACAAGTATTGAGCGCTTTGACGTAATGCTTTTTGCACGGTCTCATTATTGACGACCTCAGTGTTTCCCGTAGCACGTACTAGTACTTGCTCCATACCAACTCTTCTGGCATTGGCTTCGGGGTTCTTATCTTCTTCATTAATAGCAACTTCTGAAGTAAAGATATTAACCTGAGTTAAAGCATAACTAGGTAAAGCTAGAAAGCTCATAAATAACAATGCTAAGTAGCGCATATCGATCCTAAAAAATTAAGCGTTAAATGGGATGATAAGCAACTATGAATGGCTGAGCAAGTTAACTAAGTAATGTATAGGTCATAATTAGAGCGGTCTCGGTGAACATTCGTTCAGCAATTAAGGATAATTCCCTATTTCCATGAAAAAATTGCCAATCTATTGGTAATTAAGAGATATAAGTTTGATCTATACAACATAGCAATCGATTGCGAGATGATAAAATCCTGCGAATTTTATTTAACCCTCAAAAGGAATCTTTATGAAAAACGCCTTACAGGGTGCACAAATGTTATTTGTTGCATTCGGTGCTCTGGTGTTAGTTCCACTACTGACAGGTCTTGATCCAAACGTTGCTTTATTTGGTGCCGGTATCGGTACTCTCCTATTCCAAGTCATCACCCGTCGTTCTGTTCCCATTTTCCTCGCCTCCTCTTTTGCGTTTATCGCACCTATCATGTTTGGCGTTCAAACTTGGGGCATCGGCGCCACGATGGGCGGATTAATGGCCGCTGGTGTGGTGTACGTACTAATGGGCGCTGTCATCAAGGTACGTGGGGTTGGCTTCATCCATAAGCTGTTACCACCAGTAGTCGTTGGCCCTGTGATTATGGTAATTGGCCTTGGGCTGGCACCTGTCGCGGTCAATATGGCATTAGGCAAGACTGGTGATGGCGCGGTTCAGTTAATTGATGGCGATGCTGCGTTATGGATTTCTTCGATTTCGTTACTGGTGACCATTGCTATCAGTGTATTTGCGAAGGGTTTTCTAAAACTATTGCCAATTTTCGGCGGTATTGTTGCGGGTTACGCTACGAGCTTAGCGTATGGCGTGGTAGATTTTTCTCCTGTGGCGCAAGCGTCTTGGCTAGCATTACCGAATTTCGTTGCGCCTGAATTTAATATCAATGCGATTTTCTTCATGGTATTCGTTGCAATTGCGCCAGCGGTTGAGCACGTTGGCGATATGCTCGCAATATCAAACGTTACTGGTAGGGACTACCTCAAAAAGCCAGGCTTACACCGCACAATTACCGGTGATGGTGTCGCTACAATTGCTGCTTCTATGTTGGGTGCTCCACCAAACACGACTTACAGTGAAGTCACAGGAGCGGTAATGCTGACGAAAGCATTTAATCCGGTGATCATGACTTGGGCAGCAGTCACTGCAATTGTTCTTGCTCTTGTAGGTAAGTTAGGCGCGTTGCTACAAACGATTCCAGTTCCAGTCATGGGTGGAATCATGATCCTATTGTTTGGTTCTATCGCGACTGTTGGCCTAAACACTCTTATCAAGAACAATGTTGACTTACATAAATCTCGTAACTTAGTGATTGTCGCGGTTACTTTAGTCTTTGGTATCGGTGGTATGGCATTTGGCGTGGGTGAGTTCAGCCTGCAGGGTGTGAGCCTTTGCGGTATTGTCGCAATTCTTCTTAACTTAGTATTACCTCAAGATTTAGGTGATAACCAAGTGGTCGATAAAGCGCAGATCGACGAATCATAATGACTTAGCAACAACAAAAAAGGAGAGCCTAAGCTCTCCTTTTATTTATCACTGTTTTCGACTAATTACTTAGTACCGAAAATCTTGTCACCTGCATCACCTAAGCCAGGAACGATGTAGCCTTTATCATTAAGTTTCTCGTCAATCGCTGCAGTGTACAGTTCAACGTCTGGGTGCGCTTTTTCTAGTGCTGCGATACCTTCTGGTGCCGCTACAAGTACTAGTACTTTAAATACTTTACAGCCTTGCTCTTTCATCAGATCGATAGTTGCGATCATAGAACCACCCGTTGCTAACATTGGGTCAACAACTAATGCAATACGCTCATCGATATTTGATGCAAGCTTGTTAAAGTATGGTACTGGCTCTAACGTTTCTTCGTCACGGTAAATACCAACAACGCTGATACGCGCGCTTGGCATGTGCTCTAGTACACCATCCATCATGCCTAGACCAGCACGAAGAATTGGAACAACCGTTACTTTTTTACCTTTAATTTGGTCTACTTCTACTGGGCCATTCCAGCCATCAATAGTCACGCGCTCTGTTTCAAAGTCAGCTGTCGCTTCATATGTTAGAAGGCTACCCACTTCTGTCGCTAGCTCACGAAAACGCTTGGTGCTGATATCACCCTCACGCATCAGGCCAATTTTATGTTTTACTAGTGGGTGTTTCACTTCAACAACTTTCATGTCCAACTCCGGCAAAATTAATCAAACCTTGCAATTATACACACTTTTGAGCATTTTTTCAGAATGTTTCACTGCATAAAAAAACTGACGCAAACGTTTTCCTTTTTGTTTTAACCCCTGTTAGAATAGCGCCGTTTTCACATCCAACTTAAGACTGAGGACTATCCCGTGAGCGGTAATAATTCTTCTCTAAGCTACAAAGACGCTGGTGTTGATATCGATGCAGGTAACGCACTAGTAGATCGTATTAAAGGTGCTGTAAAACGCACTCGTCGCCCTGAAGTTATGGGTGGCATTGGTGGCTTCGGTGCCCTTTGTGAACTTCCAACTAAATACAAAGAGCCTGTACTGGTTTCTGGTACAGATGGTGTAGGTACTAAACTTCGCCTTGCTTTGGATATGAAAAAACATGACACCATTGGTATCGACTTGGTAGCGATGTGTGTGAACGACTTAATCGTTCAAGGTGCAGAACCACTATTCTTCCTAGATTACTACGCAACAGGCAAACTAGACGTTGATACGGCAGCTGATGTTGTTTCTGGCATCGCTGAAGGTTGTGTTCAATCTGGCTGTGCGCTTATCGGTGGTGAAACTGCTGAAATGCCAGGTATGTATGAAGGTGAAGACTACGACGTTGCAGGCTTTTGTGTTGGCGTAGTCGAAAAAGCTGACATCATCGACGGCACTAAAGTAGCAGCAGGTGACGCTCTAATCGCTGTAGGTTCAAGTGGTCCACACTCAAACGGCTACTCTCTGATTCGTAAAGTGCTAGAAGTATCTGGTGCAGATAAGAATGAAGAGCTTGAGGGCCGCACTATTGGCGAGCACCTTTTAGAACCAACTAAAATTTACATCAAGTCGGCGCTTAAGATGATTGCTGAGCATGACATCCATGCTATTTCGCACATCACTGGCGGCGGCTTCTGGGAAAACATTCCTCGCGTACTACCTGAAGGCACTAAAGCAGTCATCGATGGTAAGAGCTGGGAATGGCCTGCAATCTTCAACTGGCTGCAAGAGAAAGGTAACGTGGAAACATTTGAAATGTACCGCACTTTCAACTGTGGTGTAGGCCTTGTCGTTGCTCTTCCTAAAGAGCAAGCTGATGCAGCAGTAGAGCTTCTAAAAGCTGAAGGCGAAAACGCTTGGGTTATCGGCGAAATCGCAAATGCTGTTGAAGGCGAAGAACAAGTAGAAATTAACTAAGCGACTTTTGCTGCTGTTAATTAAAGAATGAGGACCCTTGGGTCCTCATTCTGCTATTTAGCCCGCAGAAAACCATAATCTATGTAGGTACATTGGTTACCTCGACTTTCAATCAATTGAGTTTGAACCTCTGCATGAAAAATATTGTTGTTTTAATCTCTGGTAGCGGAAGCAACCTACAGGCAATTCTAGACGCTTGTGACAAACAATTAGTCAAAGCTTCAGTGAAAGCGGTCTTTTCAAATAAAGCCGATGCCTATGGCCTAGAAAGAGCCAAATCAGCCAATGTTGATGCTCTCTTTGTAAACCCAAAAGAGTTTGAGTCGCGTGAAGCATTTGACCAAGAGTTAATGAATCAAATCGACGCCTACAAGCCTGACCTTATTATTTTGGCTGGTTACATGCGCATTCTGAGCTCAGACTTCGTTAACCATTACCTTGGTAAAATGATCAACATTCATCCTTCTCTACTTCCAAAGTATCCTGGATTACACACCCACCAGCGTGCTATTGATGCCAAAGATAGCGAACACGGTACTAGCGTACACTTTGTAACAGAAGAACTGGATGGCGGCCCTGTCGTTTTACAAGCTAAAGTACCTGTATTCAGTGACGACGATGCGCAGTCATTAGCGAGCCGCGTTCTCACTCAAGAACATCAAATCTATCCTTTAGTCAGTAAGTGGTTCATCGAAGGCCGACTGAGCATGCAAGATGGTAAAGCGATACTCGATGGCAAAGAGTTAGGCTTACACGGCTACGCAGAAGAATAAAAAAAGAGGCTGATATTGATCAGCCTCTTTTCATTCCGTCATTCTTTATTTAGAGCGGTTCTGTTGGTGCTTGGCTCGCCACTTTCTTTGGTGCAAACTCAACATCTGCTAGTGCAGCTTGGTTGCTCGCAATCAATTCCCCAAAATGGAACAAAGCAAACTCTCCAGGTTTCATTCTAGACCATTGTTCGTTGTCAGTTAGCGGCTGCGTCGCGACAACAGTCACCACATCGTTAGGTGTTGTTTCTTCTTGGAAATTAATCTCAACATCTTCATCAATAAGGCTTGCCTTCCCAAATGGGGCGCGACGGGTGATCCAATAAAGGTGGTTTGTACAATATGTCATGACATATTCACCGTCACTGAGCAGCATGTTAAACACACCTTTCTCTTTTAACTTATCACAGCACTCAGCGACAAAGTTAAACATGCCTTCAAGATCCTGAGGAGGCTCTGGATATCGGTCTTCCAATTGCTTAATCAGCCAACAGAAAGATAGCTCACTATCCGTTTGCCCGACCGGACGAAAACGCCCTCCTGACAGTTCTTCATAATCAGACAACTGCCCGTTGTGAGCAAAGGTCCAATAGCGCCCCCACAACTCACGAGTAAATGGGTGAGTATTTTCGAGATTCACACCACCACGATTGGCCTGGCGAATATGACTCACCACAGCGCAGCTTTTGATCGGGTAGTTTTGTACTAGCTCAGCGATCTTAGATTCACAACTCGGGTTAGGATCTTTAAAAGTACGAAAACCTTTACCTTCATAGAAGGTGATACCCCAACCATCACGGTGTGGGCCAGTATTACCGCCACGCTGCATTAAGCCAGTGAAGCTAAAACAAATATCAGTTGGCACGTTAGCGCTCATACCGAGCAATTCACACATGGTCTAATTTACTCCCTGCTCTAAACCATTATTGAAGCCGACAAGGGCTTCAACTTCTATCAATGTTAGCTGAGTTTATTCCATCTCTTTCTCAACAAGCTGGATAATGATGTGAATAATTTTAATGTGGATCTCTTGAATACGATCAGCATAACCAAAATGTGGAACTCGGATTTCGATATCCGCACAGCCCGCCATTTTACCGCCATCTTTACCAGTTAATGCGATCGTCTTCATTCCTTTCGCTTGAGCCGCTTCAATAGCATTCAAGATATTTTCAGAGTTACCTGATGTAGAAAGGCCAAATAGTACATCGCCTTTACGGCCAACCGCTTCTACATAGCGAGAAAATACGAAGTTATAACCGAAGTCATTACTTACACAAGACAAGTGACTTGGATCTGAAATCGCAATGCCAGCAAAACCCGGACGGTTTTCACGGTAACGACCAGTCAGCTCTTCAGCAAAGTGCATCGCGTCACAGTGTGAACCACCGTTACCACATGACAATACTTTGCCTTCTTGCTTGAAAGAATCTGCAATCATTTTCGCTGCTGCTTCGATTTGCGCAATGTTATGGTCATCACTTAAAAACTTATTCAGAACTTCAGCAGCTTCGTTCAATTCACTCTTGATTAGGTCTTGGTACATAAGGCTTATCTCTTATTTTTATTCAAGCAGCTTGTTGCTTGCAGATTGAGAATCGGGGTTCTTTCTCCCTTTTACCTGAGTTTACCCACAAACATTTCATAGTGTCGACACTTAAGCCGAAAGATTGCCACCTTTATTGAGTAAGAGTGAAATTTCTGCACATAAATTCATCACTGACCTCTCAAGTTTAGAACTTTAGCTCTACTAAGATCACTTTTTGTGCAGTTAGGTGTTTTACAAATATTTAATATTTTGATTACAATTAACTGGTTCGACCTCTTACCATACTAAACTAACTATAAGTGATGTCTGAAAAGGAACTCAAATATGGACATATTGCTCTCTCTACTTAGCGTGACCACGGCTTTAGGTTTGTGCTTATACCATCGTGTTAGCTTAACGCGTTCTTTACTATTGCTAACAGCAACGATGCTAGCACTATCGATTTTCGGCTACGTGGGTACCACTGGTTGGTTATGCTATGTATTGGCTGTGGCCATTCTTGCCGTACCAAGTATTCGTCAAACCCTCATTAGCCAAAAAGCGCTGAAAGTGTTTAAAAAAGTGCTGCCTGCGATGTCTCAAACTGAAAAAGAGGCACTAGATGCGGGAACAGTGTGGTGGGAAGCCGAGCTATTCAAAGGAAAACCACAGTGGAATAAACTACACAAAATCTCAGCCCCATCCCTGTCAAAAGAAGAACAAGATTTCCTCGATGGTCCTGTAAACGAAGTGTGCGCTATGGTAAACGACTACCAAGTTACCCACGAATTAGCGGACTTACCACCTGAAGTATGGCAATACTTAAAAGACCACAAGTTCTTCGCGATGATCATCAAGAAGAAATACGGTGGTTTAGAATTTTCAGCTTACGCACAATCACTCGTTCTACAAAGATTAACCGGTGTGTCTAGCGTATTATCGTCAACTGTTGGCGTACCTAACTCATTAGGGCCTGGTGAATTATTGCAGCACTACGGAACTGAAGAACAAAAAGATCACTACTTACCTCGCTTAGCAGCAGGTAAAGAGATCCCTTGTTTCGCTCTAACGAGCCCAGAAGCGGGTTCTGACGCAGGTTCTATTCCAGATTTTGGCGTGGTGTGTAAAGGCCAATGGAATGGCGAAGAAGTACTAGGTATGCGTTTAACATGGAATAAGCGTTACATCACTCTTGCCCCTGTTGCGACTGTTCTTGGTTTGGCCTTCAAACTTCGCGATCCGGAAGGTTTATTAGGTGATAAGCAAGATCTAGGTATTACATGTGCGCTTATCCCTACCGATCTTAAAGGCGTTGAAATTGGTAATCGCCACTTCCCACTAAACGTACCGTTCCAAAATGGTCCAACTCAAGGCAAAGATATTTTTGTCCCGATGGATTTCATCATTGGTGGTCAGAAAATGGCAGGCCAAGGCTGGAGAATGTTGGTTGAATGTTTATCTGTCGGTCGTGGTATCACCCTTCCATCTAACTCAACCGGTGGTATTAAAACGGCAGCGTTAGCAACAGGCGCTTATGCTCGAATCCGTCGCCAGTTCAAACAACCAATTGGCCAAATGGAAGGGGTAGAAGAGCCACTTGCACGCCTAGCGGGTAACGCCTACGTGATGGACGCTGCCAGCAACTTAACCGTAGCCGGTATCGATTTAGGTGAAAAGCCTTCCGTCATTTCTGCGATTGTAAAATACCACTGTACTCACCGTGGTCAGCGCAGCATTATCGATGCGATGGACATTGTCGGCGGTAAAGGGATTTGCTTAGGTCCTTCAAACTTCCTTGCTCGTGGCTACCAAGGCTCTCCAATCGCAGTAACGGTGGAAGGCGCTAACATTCTTACCCGTTCAATGATCATTTACGGTCAAGGGGCAATTCGCTGTCATCCATATGTGCTAGCGGAAATGGAAGCGGCGTACTCTGAGAGTTCAGATGCGGTTGATAAATTCGACGCGGCACTTGCGGGTCACGTTAGCTTTACTATGAGTAACTTGGTACGCAGCCTTTGGTTTGGTTTGACTGACGGTTATGGCTCTAACTCACCAACCACAGACGTCACTAAACGTTACTATCAACAATTGAACCGTTACAGCGCGAATATGGCTCTGCTTTCTGATATCTCGATGGCTGTTCTAGGTGGGTCATTAAAACGTAAAGAACGCTTGTCTGCACGACTGGGCGACATTTTAAGCCAGTTATACCTAAGTTCAGCAACGCTTAAGCGCTTTGAAGATGATGGTCGTCAGGTAGAAGATTTACCGTTAGTGCATTGGGGTATGCAAGATAGCCTACAACAAGCAGAAGTGGCGATTGATGAGTTCCTAGCGAACTTCCCTAACCCAGTTGTTGGTCGATTACTTCGTCTTATCATCATGCCATTTGGCCGTGTTCGCCGTGCGCCTAACGACAAACTAGATAGCCAAGTAGCGAATATTATCCAGACACCAAGTGCAACGCGCTCTCGCATTGGTCGCGGCCAATACTTACAGCCGACCGAGCACAACGCTGCGGGTAAAATCGAGCAAGCGCTTGATATCATCCTTAAAGCTGAACCTTTGTTCGACAAAGTTTGTAAAGAGACGCACCAGCGTCGCCCATTCTTACGCTTAGATTTAATTGCAGAACTAGGCCTAGAGAAAAACTTAATCTCACAAGAAGAAGCAAATCTACTTATTGAAGCAGAAGAGCATCGTTTGTACACCATCAACGTTGATGACTTTGAACCAGAGGAGCTGGCAGCAAAGTCTAAATATTCCACAATGGATAACGTAGCGTGAAACGAACCACAATAACATCATGACCAAAGGGCGAATTACTCAGTGATTCGCCCTTTTTCTTACCAGATTAAAACTTCACAAGTATTGAGCCTGTGGAAGCCACCTATTTCTAAAGCCCGCTCTCCTCCGCTAACATATTCGTATCCTAAAACGCCTATCGCATTCCTCTAAGGGCATAGAGATAAGAGGAGATAACCTTCCCGCCCTCACGTCTCAGCATCACTAATAGGGCGATAACCATTCCTCCTGCTCAACACTTCACTATCGATTGGAATTCCGTCAGAACGCTTTCCTTGGCGGTTAATGAAGTGATGGCTGTCATCAAGCTAGGAACCACAAACTGCTTAGCGAACAATGGTGAACCCATATCCATAAAGCCACTGTACAAAAAAGGGCGAATTACTGAGTAATTCGCCCCCTGACTATTCGATTATGACTACTTAGGTGCCTGCAATTGCATCTCTGGAATCATCTGCTTTTTGGCTCTAAGCTTTTTCATCACAAACCAAATCAACAAACCTAAAATGATGGCGACTACGTTACCAACGCCAATAATGATCATGCTACGTATTCGGTCAGACTCGCGCTTCTCGAGCAGCATCTTTTCAGCTTCTATACGTCTCTGCTCGGCCAGCATTTCTTCTTGAAGCCTTCTAGACTCGGCCAAATCTACTTCTTCAACCACACTGTACGTTTGATCTTTAATCGCAAACATCAAGTCTCGTTGATTAGAAGCATCAGTCGCATATACTCGGCCTGACCAAGAATAAATACCAATATCACCATTGTAATCAACCGATAGCGGCACTTTCATCTCTTCATCTTTCGCTTGGCCTTGAGCATATGTAATAAACTCATCGGGCGCTTTGTGTTCCAAATGAACACTTAAAGTGCCTGGCGCAACCATGCCCTGCTCAGCCGAAGTCACAAAGGTGTGCGCTTTGCCTTCCTTACGAGACTGAATAAAAGTCGTTGAAACTGGCGACGGGTATACCAAGACCTCTTGCTCTTGAGCGCGTAAAAAGACTCCATTGCCAGAAGTAATTCGTACTCGGTATTTGCCTGGCTCGATATCTATCGGTAAATCAACGGTAAAGACGCCATCACCGGGTAACTCATCTAGCCCTTGTCCATCGTCAGCGAATTCACCCATTACGACAGGAACAGGGCGAGCTTCCTTAACCAGCGTATCCTCATTTTCGACATATTTAGTAAAAGTAACTTTAAGCTTCACTCTTTCTAAAAAATCTCGCAGCACTAATGGCTTATTTTCAGAGGTTAAACGAGCTGTAAACTTTAAGTTTTCACTTTGATAAAGCCTATTTGGAAAGGTATCCGTTGTAAGCACTAAATGAGACAAAAGCTTGATGTTGTTCTTCGGGGTAACTTTGCCCACCGCCTGCCATGGGCCAGGCATAGGGTTTTCAATTGAAATGATGTCCATTGACGACTCTTGATACCAACGGACATTTTCTTCATTGCGCCAAGCGTAATATTTCTTACCATCAGGGCGAACAAGGACAACAGGTTGAGAGCTTTCAGCGCGGTAAATTACAAAAGTTATCTGTTCTATTGTTGGATCAATTCGAAATCGGTTATCCAACAAAGTCATCGTAGACTCAGTCGCAGAGTGTGAACTTAAACTAATCAATAACAAACAACAGGTAATGATTACCCTCAACATAGTATCTCCTACTGACGCCAGAGGCAGCTTCCGCTCTTCTCGACGATATCTAACCGTTCTTGGTGTGCACTTACTTCATCGGCCGTAGCCCTTAAAACCTTTAGCGATTTTCGACCACTTTCGACACGGCGAATTTCTTCTATCCCGCCTTGCTGGCCGCTACTGAACTGTAAAGACGTTTGACCACCCGTCATCAATAAGTAAACGTCGGCTAAGATCTCCGCATCGAGCAAAGCCCCGTGGAGAGTACGGTGTGAGTTATCAATACCGTAACGTTCACATAAAATATCAAGGTTATTCCGTTTACCAGGGAAGATCTTCTTGGCCATCGCCAAGGTATCGGTCACCTGACAAAAATCGTCAGTTTTGCCAATAGAAGGGTCAAGTTTTTCAAACTCGTAGTCCATAAAACCCGTATCGAACGGAGCATTATGCGCCACCAGCTCAGCGCCTTTAATAAAGTCTAAGAACTCTGCGTGAACGTCTTGATAAAGAGGCTTATCAATCAAAAACTCATCGGTAATACCGTGTACTTCCACCGCTTCTTCTTGAATCGCACGATCCGGTTTAAGATAAACGTGAAAGTGTCTACCAGTGAGCTTACGGTTGATGATTTCAACCGCACCGATTTCAATAATTCGGTGGCCTAAATAGTGAGGGCCACTTTCAGTGTTCATACCGGTTGTTTCGGTATCGAGTACGACAATACGTTTGTGTTCAGAGTTGTTACTGGTATTCATAAGGATAACTGTGTCAGACTATGCAGATAATGCGCTTGAGGTAATAGTATCAAATCATGACGAAACAAGTTGAAATTTTCACTGACGGTTCCTGTTTAGGCAACCCAGGTCCAGGTGGCTACGGTATTGTGTTGCGTTACAAAGACGTAGAAAAAACACTCGCTAAAGGTTTCACCTTAACAACCAATAACCGTATGGAAATGCTGGCGGCTGTGGTCGCACTCAAAACGCTTAAAGAGCCATGCTCGGTAATCCTGACTACCGATAGCCAATACGTTCGTCAAGGCATCACTCAGTGGATCCATAACTGGAAGAAACGCGGCTGGAAAACAGCTGATAAGAAACCAGTAAAGAATGCAGACCTATGGCAAGAGCTCGACAAAGAAACAGCGAGACACGATGTAGATTGGCGCTGGGTAAAAGGCCATGCTGGGCACAGAGAGAATGAAATGTGTGACGAGTTAGCCCGCAACGCGGCAGAAAACCCAACAGAAGAAGACACGGGTTACCAACCAAGCTGACGTATCCTTTCTAGCAATGTTTAAAAAGCCGCTACTTATCCAGAGTCGATGAAGCGGCTTTTTTAGGCTTCAAAGAATCACGAATCTCACGCCTAACATTAGTATTAAAGCTTGCGCTTACCGGAGACCAACGACGCTTCAAGTGCCAATGAGGCTTGATTGGCTTTAAAGGATAAGTACGTTTTCGAGCAACCACAAAATACTGACTGCCCGCCCCTGATGCCCAATCACCTAAGCTATTTTCCAGCCAAGTCCACATGGTTTGATATTTCTTCATCGGAAACAATGCATACGTGTCGCAATGTACTACCTGATAATTTAATACACCCAACCAATCTTTAATCCGATTAGGGCTATACATACGCCCGCTCCAAGGCAAATTATTCTTGCGCCAAGGCATCAAACTCGCCAATCCAGTAAAGCTAAATGGGTTGAAACCTGTGATAATCAGATAGCCGTCGTCCATCATTACTCTGTCGACTTCTCTTAATAAGCGATGGGGGTCATTGCTATAATCTAATTGATGGCTAAGTACTACTGCATCAAAGCTTTTTTCAAGAAAGGGTAAATTGTAACCATCCGCCGCGACATTGTGTAATGGGTTCTGGATATCTAAATTTACTTGATGTTGAATGTTACAAGTACAGCTCGTTAGCTCACAGCTTAACCCGCCAAGTTTGAGCATATGGTAACCGAACAGCTTCGGGCACCATTCATCAAGACGAGTTTGAATCGACTCACATACCCAATCCCCGTTATGTAATTGGGACCAAGTGTAAGGATGTTCGATTTTTTTACGGCTACGCGCAGGCTTTATCAACAATCTGTCTCACTTATGGTGACTGGAGAACCAATAATGTTATATATCAAAAGCATACCCGCATTTAACGACAATTACATCTGGCTGATACAAAATAGCGATCGCCGTTGTGCTGTTGTCGATCCAGGGGATGCCGCTCCAGTATTAAAATATTTGCAGCAACATGAGCTAACTTTAGATGCAATCTTAATTACCCACCACCACCACGATCACATTGGTGGCGTTTCAGAACTGGTTAGGCAATACCCAAGTGTCGATGTCGTCGGACCAAAAAATGAGCCCATTCCAACGCTCACACACCCTGTAGATGACGGTGACCAAATTGAACTCTTTGACGAGATCTTTTTAGTGTTAGGTCTTGGAGGCCATACTAAAGGGCATATCGGTTATGTCGGTGATGCCAAACTCTTCTGTGGCGACGTCTTATTCTCAGCGGGTTGTGGCCGAATTTTTGAAGGAACTCCGAAGCAGATGTTCGATTCTTTAAATAAGATTGTAGCCCTACCTCAAGAAACAGAAGTTTACTGTGCCCATGAATACACCGCGAGCAATGTTGCTTTTGCTTTAGCCGTTGAGCCGGATAACGATTTATTGCACCAATACCGAGATGAAGTAAATCGACTTCGTGCGCAAAATAAACCGACAATTCCGACTACGTTACGCCAAGAAAAGTGGATCAACCCTTTCCTACGCTATACGCAACCAAGTGTTGTTAAGTCAGTTTCAAACCGAACTCAACAAACCGATCCTTTGTCAATTTTTACCGCTTTACGTGAGTGGAAGAACGAATTTTAACGATTTGCTGCTTGTCACTCGTATAGGGTGACAAGTATTATCAGCAGCCGTTTATTTAAAAGGCTGTATCATGCGAGTTAAGTACAGCTGGGCATTGGCACTACTGCTTTCCGGGTGCCAATTAACTCAGTCCGACAATCAAGACCAAGCGTCAGAGTCAACCAACCAACCTACACCTGACAATAAGGTGGCTTCGGAAGTTGTTTCCACAACGACTCAAACAGAAGAACCGGTGAAGGTTAAAGCGCCTGTCGTAACCCCACAAAATCAGCAAGACGTTTGGCAACGCATTGCAATGCAACTCGAGATGACGGTTCCTGATCATAAAAAAGTCGATTACTACCGTACCTGGTATCTCAAACACCCCGCTCACTTGAGAACTGTGTCTAAACGAGCCGAGCCTTTCCTTTTCCTCATTACTGAAAAAATTGAAGAACGCGACATGCCAATGGAGCTAGCCCTGCTTCCAGTGGTTGAAAGCTCATTTGACGCTTTTGCGTATTCTCATGGTAGTGCCGCGGGCCTATGGCAATTTGTGCCGGGTACCGCTGAATGGTTCGGACTAAAACAAGATTTTTGGTACGACGGACGCCGTGATGTGGCCGCTTCTACCGATGCAGCACTGGATTACCTCACTTACCTAAACAAACGCTTTGAAGGTAACTGGAATCACGCCATTGCGGCTTACAACAGTGGTGGCGGTCGAGTCTCCAGCGCAATTCGTAAAAACAAGAAACTTGGTAAACCTATCGACTTTTTCTCGTTAGATCTGCCGAAAGAGACCAGTAGCTATGTGCCAAAACTGCTTGCGTTAGCCGATATTGTTGCTAACCAAGAGAAGTATGGGCTGACCATCCCTGCGATTGCCAATGAGCCAGTTTTAGAGCTTGTTAACCCTAAAGAACAACTCGATCTTGCCATCGCAGCTAACTACGCCAACATCAGCGTAAAAGAACTTCAAAGCTACAACCCGGCTTACAATCAATGGGCAACGGCTCCTGATGGCCCTCACCAATTGTTACTGCCTATCGAGTCCGTAGAGCGCTTTAACCAACAAGTAGAGCAAAACCGCGGTAAAGGCATGAAGCTAGTTCGCTATAAAGTGCAGTCAGGCGATAGCTTGAGCGTGCTTGCGAACAAATACAATACGACCAGTAAAGTCATTCGCTCTGCCAACGGCCTGAGCAATAACAATATCCGTATTGGCCAGCACTTGATGATCCCTACCTCAACGAAAGACGACACGGTATATACGCTAAGCGCCAATAACCGCTTAGCCAATACTCAGTCTAAGTCTCGCGGTCAATACAAACTGACACATACAGTGAAAAGTGGCGACAGCTTATGGGACATTGCACGCGCTAACAAAGTCTCTCATCAGTCCCTAGCAAAATGGAATGGCATGGGCCCACGAGATACATTACGTGTTGGTCAAGAGCTCGTGATTTGGAAAAACAGCAGTGATGGAGCCATTATTCGTACCGTTTTCTACAGCGTACGTTCTGGCGATACCATCAGCGGTATTGCAAGTAAGTTCAAAGTAAAAAGCTCAGATATTGTTAAGTGGAATACTCTGCAGAAGAAAAAATACTTACAGCCAGGTCAAAAGCTAAAACTGTATGTAGACGTAACTAAGGTGAGCGTATGACCCCGTCGAAAAACCCACTCGTAATGGTATTGGATATATTCCGCTCTCCAACGGCTTGCTTTCTCGCGCTCTACCAGCGCGGAGCATGGGGTTGGCAGCCATATGTCATTCTAATGCTAAGTCCATTCTTGTTCTGGGGCGCTTACTTTTCCAATGTCGATTTCAATTGGCTAAGTGCAGAGTTATCGCAGCAGCTCGCGGTATCTAACCCTCAGCAACTCGAGCTTTTAGACAGCAATACTCTAATGGCCAGTGAGATCATCAGTGATGTCTTTGGGCGCACCTTGGCAATCTTAATGTTGGCTTTTTGGTTCAATTTAGCCGCTAAACCTAGCCAACACCAACATGGTTACTGGAAATGGTTTGCTGCATCTTCTGTTGTAATGTTCCCTGCTGTACTCGGTGATATTGCGAGCTACGCTAGCCTATTACTCAAACACGGACAAGTGATGAGTTACGCGGCAGATTTAAACAGTTTAAATGGTTTGATCAAATTGCCTCTGACTAGCGACTGGTCACAATTTGCGAGCTCTTTACCACTGCTACTGCCTTGGTACATTGTTCTTGGCTACGCGGCCGTTTTGACCTGGACTGAATTCGAAAGAGGCCAAGCGTTGGTCATTTCTGCACTACCTTGGCTTGGCTATTATCTGATTTGGGCGATTTACTTACTGATTTTCTAATAATCTAAATCGTACCAATAATGGATTATGATCAGAGGCGTCAGTGATTGACGCCTCTGCTGTATCTAACGCTAAATCACGATAAAAGACATGATCTAGTGGTAAGCCAGATACAAATTGAGTGCGATTATCTGGATTAAACGCTACCTCTTTTAGCCCAACATTGGTCAATTCCGCTTTCAGTACGTCCATCCTAGCTTCGCTCCAACTATTAAAGTCCCCTGCGAAAATCATTGGTCCCTGATGGCTCGACAGTTTCTGCGTTAATACACTCAATTGAGATTGGTAGTCTTCCGTGCCTAGAGTGAAGTTCACAGCATGGATATTAACAACCGCCAATGTTTCACCATTGTCCAAAGAATAGAGCGTCCATAGTGCTGATTTAGGTAACTGTAACCAAGGTTCGGTATACGTAAAGCCGCAGGCTTGCGTTGGCAATGTTTTGGCTAAGCTCAAGACGCCAGCGCTGGTATTAAACGCTTCAAATGCGTTGACTTGATTACTTCCCCACTCCGCTTGTTTAATCCATCCTTTGAGCTCTTTAGTCATACTAGCCTCTTGCAGCAGCACAATTTGGCTGTGCTTGGAAAAACGCTCAAGTGACTGCGCCCAATTAGGTCGGTTTTGTTTGTATATGTTCCAGACTAGTACACCTAAGCCTGCACTCGTGTCTAAAGGCTCAGCCAAGGTATTCTGATAGCACGTATATTGCTTTTGCTCCGATAGGCTCGAAGCCGTCACTAGCTCAGTTTGATTGGGAATCGTAAAGATAAGGTGATGACTGGCTACAGCGCCAATCGACAAAATCACGATAAATAGAAAAAGCTTTTTGAACATAATTACAAATGCACTAAATGAAAAAGGAGCGATAATCGCTCCTTTTTTGAATTCAATTTAAACGGCGTCTTCGTCTTCTTCGCCCGTACGAATTCGGACGACGCGCTCAACATCAGTGATGAATATTTTTCCGTCACCAATCTTACCGGTTTGAGCCGTTTCGATAATAGTATCGACACATTGATCGGCTACTTCGTCAGTAACCACAATCTCTAGCTTTACCTTAGGCAGAAAATCAACCATGTATTCTGCACCACGGTACAATTCAGTGTGCCCTTTTTGACGACCAAAGCCTTTAACTTCAGATACCGTCATACCAGTAATACCCACTTCTGCTAGTGCTTCACGCACGTCATCAAGCTTAAATGGCTTGATAATGGCTTCTATTTTTTTCATGTTCATCCCTTAAACTCAACGAATTGCACCATTATCGGTTAGCTATTCTAAACATTCAATCAAAAAAGCCAGAGCAAATAGGCTCTGGCTTTTAAAAATTCTAATCGCTTAAATTACTTAAGGCTTGAGTAGTAAGCCGCTAAGTTAGCAATGTCAGCATCGTTTAGCATTGCAGCTTGAGCTTGCATAACTGCAGCTAGACCGCCATTTCGCTCTTTATTCTTATATGCATTCAGAGATGAAATGATGTATTGCTCATTTTGGCCTTTTAAGTGCGGGTAACCAGGGATCATCGCAATGCCGTCAGCACCGTGACAAGCAGCACAAACTGCCGCTTTTGCTTGACCAGCTGCAACATCACCTGCAGCCAATGCATTACCACTTAATAAACCCAAACCAAGAACTAATCCTAAAGCGACTTTTTTCATTGCTATTTCCATATTTATTTTTATGTAAAGATAAATAGGATTGTGACATAAATTATTAGCCCTTGCTCCAGATAAGGTCACAATCTTGGCCTTCGAATGATTTATCAACAAACAAATCTGCCACAGCGACAACTTGATTTTGGTACATCAGAATCGGTGTGCGTCGTCTTAACCAGCTCGGAACCTGATATTCTTGAAAGAGTTTTTTCAATTTACGGCTATGGCCTCGGCCAACTGGATGAGCACTAAGCCCCTCAGGATTAAAGCTTCCCCAGAGCTCATTGGAATCAGTTGGTAATGAGATACGACCGTTCCCGTCATCACTTGTAAAAAGCAGCTTGCCTAGACTATCAGGCAGATCAAGCTCTTGATTTAAAGTTACTTTACATGACCAGCCCGATACATCAGCTTGCGTACCTACCAAATACAATCGATTAGCAAAGCGACGAATGGTTCCACCAGCTAATTTTAGCTCTGGGTTCGCATCATTTTGCGCATTCGCGACTTCCTGCCAGATCAGCTGTAACTGCTTCTGGCTTGGCATGGGGGAACCTAATACCTCTAACCACATACGAATCAAGCGCGCTCTCAAGAGTGGAGAGTGCTGACTAAGCTCAGCAATCGATAAGCTTTGATCTTTCTGAATGGCTTGCTCTAAGGGTAGTGTAAGCAGTTCATCAAGTAATGTTTCTTGCTCGGCGCATAATTGTGCGCTTCGCTGCACCGACTGGCGAAAACTAGGCCAACGCTCGGAAAGTACCGGAGTCACTTCATGACGAATAAAGTTGCGCTCAAATCGTTGATCGGTATTACTTTCATCTTCTACCCATGCTAGCGATTTTGATTGGGCGTATTGCACCACCTGCTCACGGCTAGCATCCAGCAATGGCCTTAAAATCAAAGCATGACCAAACTGCTTCACTGCAGCCATTGAAGACAAACCTTTCGGCCCACTACCTCGCTTAAGTGCTAACAAAAAGGTTTCCACTTGATCATCACTATGTTGACCCGTTAACAGTACATCCCCAGGGTTAAGGTGCTTGTTTAGCGCATGATAACGGGCATCACGAGCCAGTTTTTCTATGCTCTCACCACAGGTCAAATCCAGAGACACTCTTTCAATATGAACAAGAATATTTAGCTGCTCACAAGTTTGTTGGCAATGCTCTACCCACTGATCTGCGTTTTCACTTAAACCATGATGCACATGAACGGCAAGGCATTCTAAATCTGGGAGCTGCTTTCGATATTCAGCCATAAGTTCGAGTAGAACTCGCGAGTCCACACCTCCGCTATACGCCAAAACGAGCCTGCAAGGCTGTTCAGGTAACTGTTGAATAGACTGAGTAAAGGTCTCAAAAAGAGATGACATGCGAGTTCCAAGGTAAATTTGAATAGACCAATAATAAAAAAGGGCTGGACCAACGTCCAACCCTTTCAATCAAATCAATTTGCGTGAAAGCAAAATCAACTGATTAGCAGTAACCGTAGCTCATTAGGCGCTGGTAACGACGCTCAAGAAGCGTGTCATTATCAAATTGCTCAAGCTCTTCAAGCTGCTTAACCAGTGTTTCTTTCATGTTCGCAGCCATCTGAACTGGATCACGGTGTGCACCACCTAGAGGCTCAGGAATGATCTCATCAATAAGCTCTAGCTCTTTTAGACGAGGAGCCACAAGACCCATAGCTTCAGCCGCTTGAGGTGCTTTATCTGAATCACGCCATAAGATTGAAGCACAACCTTCTGGAGAAATTACTGAGTACGTTGAGTACTGAAGCATGTTCACGTAGTCGCCAACACCAATCGCTAGTGCACCGCCTGAACCACCTTCACCAACAACGTTACAGATTACTGGTACTTTTAGGCCAGCCATCACTTTTAGGTTTTTCGCGATCGCTTCAGATTGACCACGTTCCTCTGCACCAACACCAGGGTAGGCACCCGCAGTATCGATGAAAGTAATAATAGGCATGTTGAAACGCTCAGCAGTCTCCATTAGACGTAGCGCTTTACGGTAACCTTCAGGCTTTGGCATGCCAAAGTTGCGGATCACTTTTTCTTTAGTTTCGCGGCCTTTTTGGTGGCCAATAACCATCACTGGACGGCCATTTAAACGAGCCATACCACCAACGATTGCTTTATCGTCAGCGTATGCACGATCACCGGCTAGCTCTTCAAATTCAGTGAATACGTTTGCTAGGTAATCTTTTGTGTATGGACGCTGTGGGTGACGAGCAAGTTGAGCTACCTGCCATGCACCTAAATCACTAAAGATTTTTTGTTTAAGCTCTAAGCTTTTTTTCTCTAGTTGTTCAATTTCTTTGTCTAGATCTACCGCAGTGTCACCACCATGACGAGAAACGTCACGTAACGCTTCAATTTTTGCTTCAAGTTCAGCGATAGGCTTTTCAAATTCTAGAAAGTTCAGGCTCATCTATGAATCCTTGTTGATTCAGCTCTCAAGTAAGTGGAGCTAAATTTAGTTAAATTCGAGTTCTACTTGGCCATTACCAAGCAGCTGTTTTAATTCGTCTAGTAATGTATCACTTGGCGTTACACGCCATTCGGTGCCCAAAGTTAACCGCGCTCTCGCGTCGGCACGCTGGTAGTATACATTGACTGGTACTGTTCCGGCTCTATGCGGCTCTAAGATTTGACTAAATCGTTCAAAAAATTGGCCATCAATTTGTGATTCATCAATCGAAACTGATAATCCACGTGCATATTTTTCGCGGGCGCTTCCGAGATCCATGACCTCGCGCGCGGACATTTTAAGGCCACCGTTGAAGTCATCAAAGCTGACCTGTCCAGAAACGACCACAATTTTATCTTTTTCGAGCAGTTCTGCATACCGTTCGAGTGCATCTGAGAACAACATGACTTCCATTCGACCAGAACGATCATCCAAAGTCATCAAGCCAATACGAGTGCCGCGCTTGGTCGTCATCACCCGTGCTGCTATCACTAAACCAGCAACAGTAAGTGACTGATCGCGACGAGTTGGTGTCGCCTCATTTAATCGACAACTCGTATACTTGGCAAGTTCCTTAATATACGCATTAACTGGGTGACCGGTTAAATATAAGCCTAAAGTTTCTCTTTCCCCTTCCAGCCATACTTTCTCAGGCCACTTAGGTACTTGTGTATATTTCTGCTCGACTTCTTCTGGTGCATCCGTCAAAACGCCAAACATATCAGACTGACCGAAGGATTCCGCATGGTGATGTTGGCTCGCTGCTTTTACTGCATCGTTAAGGGACGCCATCATTGCCGCACGGTGCGGGCCTAACCTATCCAAAGCACCTGAGTAGATTAATTTCTCAATCACTCGTTTATTGACCTTCTTAAGATCAATGCGAGCACAGAAATCAAACAGGTCTTTAAAGTAACCACCTTTTTCACGCGCTTCAATAATGGCTTCGATAGGGCCTTCACCTACCCCTTTAATCGCGCCAATGCCATAAACGATTGCGCCTTCTTCATCAACATTGAAGCGGTACAAGCCAGAGTTAATATCTGGCGGCAGAAGCTTTAGCTTCATACGCAGACACTCATCAACCAGGCCGATAACTTTCTCGGTGTTATCCATATCGGCGGTCATTACCGCTGCCATAAATTCCGCCGGATAGTGCGTTTTTAGCCATAAGGTCTGGTAAGAAACCAGCGCGTAAGCCGCAGAGTGAGATTTGTTAAAACCATAGCCAGCGAACTTTTCTACCAAGTCGAAGATTTTCATCGACAGTTCGCCATCTACGCCATTAGCAATCGCCCCCTCTTTAAAGGTACCACGTTGCTTAGCCATTTCTTCTGGCTTTTTCTTACCCATCGCTCGACGGAGCATGTCCGCGCCGCCTAGCGTATAACCCGCTAAGATTTGGGCAATTTGCATTACCTGTTCTTGATAAAGAATGATGCCGTAAGTCGGGTCTAACGTTTCTTTAAGTGACTCGTGTTGCCAAGTTTCATCTGGGTAAGAGATCGCTTCACGGCCGTGTTTACGGTCGATAAAGTTATCTACCATGCCTGATTGCAGCGGGCCCGGACGGAACAGAGCTACCAATGCGATAATATCTTCGAAACAGTCGGGCTGAAGACGTTTGATCAAGTCTTTCATACCACGCGATTCTAACTGGAATACCGCTGTGGTTTCAGAGTTTTGTAAAAGGTTAAACGACGCCTGATCATCCAGAGGGATGGACTCAATACGAACAGGCTCTTTGCCTTCTTTCTTCAAGCGTGGGTTTACTAAACCTAACGCCCAATCAATGATGGTTAGTGTACGTAGACCCAAGAAATCGAATTTAACGAGGCCAGCTGTTTCAACATCATTCTTATCAAATTGCGTTACTGGGAAGTTACCTTCCGCATCCGCATAAATTGGCGCGAAATCAGTGATGGTGGTCGGTGAAATTACAACACCACCTGCGTGTTTACCGGCATTTCGAGTACAACCTTCGAGAATGCGACATTTATCGATCAGTTCACGTACTTCTTCATCACCATCATAAAGTTCTGGTAATGCAGGTTCGGCCTTAAATGCTTTTTCAAGCGTCATACCAGGATCAGGCGGCACGAGCTTGGAAATACGATCAACGAAACCAAACGGGTGGCCAAGTACACGGCCTACATCGCGAATAACGGCTTTTGCCGCCATGGTACCAAAAGTGATGATCTGAGATACCGCATCACGGCCATACATCTCGGCTACGTGGTCAATTACTTGGTCACGCTTATCCATGCAGAAATCGATATCGAAATCGGGCATGGATACACGTTCAGGGTTCAAAAAACGTTCAAAGAGTAGATCGTATTCAAGTGGATCAAGATCGGTGATATCCAACGCGTAAGCAACCAAAGAACCGGCACCGGAACCACGACCTGGACCTACAGGAACATCGTTATCTTTCGACCACTGGATAAACTCCATTACAATCAAGAAGTAACCGGGGAAACCCATGTTATTGATTACTTCCAACTCGATTTTCAATCGCTCGTCGTATTCAGGCCTTCTTTCAGCACGCACTGCTTCATCAGGAAATAAGAACGCTAAACGACGCTCTAAACCTTCTTCAGATTTCTTAATCAGAAAGTCTTCAATCGCGAGACCTTCTGTTGGGAAATTCGGTAGGAAGTATTCGCCGAGACGAACCGTTACGTTACAACGCTTAGCAATTTCGACACTGTTTTCTAATGCTTCAGGAATATCAGCGAACAACTCACACATTTCTTCTTCAGTTCGCAAATACTGCTGAGCACTATAGTTTTTAGGCCTGCGCGGGTCTTCTAAGGTGAAACCATCGTGAATGGCTACGCGAATTTCGTGAGCATCGAAAAAGTCTTCAGAAAGAAACACCACTTCGTTGGTAGCAACCACAGGTAAATCGGCTTGCTCTGCAAGCTCTAATGCAAAGTGTAGGTAAGATTCTTCATCAGGTCGGCCGGTACGAATTAACTCTAAGTAAAAACGATCTGGAAAGTGAGTTTGGTAAAACGAGACACACTCTTCAACCAAAGGCTGATTGCCTTTCAGCAACGCTTTACCGATTTCGCCACTTTTCGCGCCAGATAAAACGATTAAGCCTTCGTTGTATTTAGCGAGCCACTCTTTATCAATTACAGGCTGGTGTTGAACGTGGCCGCGAAGATACGCTTCTGAAATTAAAAGCGTAAGGTTGTTATAGCCTTTGTTATCAGTGGCAAGAACGGTGAGTTTAGTAAGCTCTTCTCCAAACTCTGGAGATTGCATTAAGAAGTCAGCGCCAATAATCGGCTTAACACCACAGTTATGTGCAGTGCCATAAAATTTAACGAGTCCACACAAGTTAGTGAAATCGGTCAACGCCACAGCGGGCATTCCCATTTCAGCGACTTTCTTAACCAGTGGCGGCACCTTTGATAAGCCGTCCACCATAGAGAAATCACTATGGACACGTAAGTGAATAAATTTTGGTTCTGACATTCATTGTTCCTGAATTCTAGGTAAGTGACCTAGGTTTACTGCTTGACGGATATTTTAACGTTGAAAGACAAATAGTACATAAGGTAAAAGCTATTCTAGGCCCAATACCCGCTTAACTGGCTTGAAACTTTTACGGTATTGCTCAATAACACCGTGTTTTTCGATAGCTTCAAAGTGTGCTTTGGTTGGATAGCCTTTGTGTTTGGCAAAACCATATTCTGGGTGAAGCTTGTCGAGCTCTTCCATCTCTTGGTCACGAACAACTTTGGCTATGATCGATGCAGCACTGATCTCTGCGACTCGTAGATCGCCCTTGACTACAGCTAGCCCATCCATTGGTAAATTAGGAACTCGATTACCATCGATCAGTGCCAAATCAGGTTGAGTTGATAACCCTGCGATCGCTCGTTGCATCGCAACCATAGTTGCCTGCAAAATATTTAATTCATCTATTTCTTCTGGGCTACAGCGTCCGACTGACCAAGCCAAAGCTTTTTCTTTAATTTCAGGAAGTAAAGCTAACCGCTTCTTTTCTGATAGCTTTTTAGAATCGTTCAGGCCTTCAATCGGGTTATTGGGATCTAGAATAACTGCCGCAGTCACTACATCTCCAACAAGAGGCCCACGCCCCACTTCATCTACCCCGGCAACCAATTGATAGCCAACAGGGTAATCAAATGGTGGTAATTCTTTCTTTTCTTTTACAGCCATACTATTTTCCAATTAACTTTAACACGGCGTTTGCTGCCTGCTGATCAGCATCTTTTTTGATCCACTGATGCATTTCAGTAAATTTTTCAATGAGTTCTGCGTTATCTGACGCTAATACATTTTCCAATGCAGGGTATAAGAAATCAGGGTGACATTCTTCTTGAATGAATTCTTTAACTAGCTCTTTCCCGGCTAAAACGTTCGGTAACGATACAAACTCGGTAATCGACAATTTTTTCGCAATCCAGCCAGTCAGCTTATTCACTTGATAACCAACTACCATCGGGCGCTTCACTAACATACATTCAAGTGCCACCGTACCCGATGCTAACAACACTGCATCAGAGGCGCTCATGACATTTCTTGCTGTATCTTCGATAATAATGAATTCGAGTTCGGGAGCTGTTTCTTTCCAAATCGCTTCAAATTGTTCTCTGCGCTTCTTATTAACTGCAGCTACCACAAAGCCCATATCTGGATGCTTGGCATGGATTCGCTGACAAGTTTCAATAAACGGCTTGGCAATCAGAGCGACTTCGCCTCCACGACTACCCGGCAAAACAGCTAACCATTTTCGCTCTTTCTCTAACCCCAATAATTCACGGGCAGCTGTTTGATCGCTTTGCATAGGAATGGAGTCAGCAAGTGTATGCCCTATGAATTCGCATGCGACGTTATATTTGTCATAAAAGGCTTTTTCAAAAGGTAAGAAAGCCAACACAAGGTCGGTAGCGGCATCAATTTTAAAAATACGTTTTGGTCGCCATGCCCATACGGAAGGGCTTACGTAGTGAACCGTTTTGATGCCCGCATCTTTCAACGTTTTCTCTAAACGTAGATTAAAGTCAGGTGCATCTATACCAATAAACACATCAGGTGGATTTTGGGTAAAGTAACGTACAAGCTCTTTTTTTACATTGAGTAACCTTGGTAGTCGGCCCAACACTTCCACTAAGCCCATTACCGCTAACTCTTCCATATCAAAAAGAGATTCACAGCCTTGAGCAATCATCTTTGGCCCGCCAATTCCCACAAATTCCGCATTAGGATACTGCGCTTTTATCGAGCGAATGAAGCCTTCTCCTAGTGTATCTCCGGATAATTCACCGGCGACGATACCGATTCGTAAAGGTTGTTCAGAATGGAATTTCGGTTCTTGCGGGACTTGTTCTATTGACATATGACTACCTAATTTTCATACCTACTTAAAACAAAAAAGATCGCTCCATTTAGCGATCTTTTTGTTGTTCACATCGCATTCGTTAGCGAATGATGCCACGCTCTGAGCTTTCTAGCATATCTAACATAAGAGTAATTGATGCATACTCTTGTGCCATTTCAACTAAAACCGGCTTTGCTTCTTCTAAAGTCTTACCCGAGCGATAAATCTCTTTATACGCTTTTTGCAATGCGCGGATTTCAGGCTTCTCAAAACCGTTTCGCTTCAGGCCAACTAAATTGAGGCCAAATGGTGCTGCGTGGTTACCTTGCGCTAGCACATAAGGAAGAACATCTTGAACCACCGCTGAACACCCACCGATGTATGCGTAAGCACCAATCGAACAGAACGGGTGGATAGCCGATAATGCCATAACACCAGCGTAATCACCGACTGTTACATGTCCACCTAGAATCGCATTGTTACCAATATGAGTGTGGTTTCCAACGATCACGTCGTGAGCAACGTGCGCATTGACACACAGTAAGTTGTCATCACCAATGACTGTCGTCGCTTTATCTTGTACCGTTCCGCGATGGATCTGTACAGCTTCACGAATAACATTACGGTCACCAATGACAACAGTCGTATCTTCACCACCGTACTTTTTGTCTTGGTTTTCTTCACCAATCACAGCGTGAGGGAAAATACGGTTTTCTTTACCTATCGTTGTGTGACCTTTGATCACAACATGCGACATTACTTCAGTATCATCGCCAATCGTCACATTACCTGAGATGTATGTGAAAGGGCCAACAGAAACATTAGCACCGATAGTCACATCACCTTCGATTACTGCCGCAGGATGAATCTTTGCTGTTTCATGAATCATATTAAAACTCTCTACGAGCACACTTAAGTTCAGCAGAACACACTACTTCACCATCTACTTTTGCAACACCGTTGAATGATGCAATGCCGCGGCGCTCTTTTAGAAATTCCACTTCGATAACAAGTTGATCACCAGGAACCACTGGCTTACGGAACTTAGCTTTATCTACACTTGCAAAGTAGTACAGTTCATTTTCAGAAGGTGCGCCAAACGATTTAAATGCCAAAAGGCCTGTAGCCTGAGCCATTGCTTCCAAAATCAAAACACCAGGGAAAACTGGCAGTTGAGGAAAGTGACCTGTGAATTGAGGCTCGTTAACAGAGACATTCTTAATCGCTGTAAGGTTCTTCGCTTCTTCGAAGTTAGTCACACGATCGATCATCAAGAATGGGTAGCGATGAGGTAACAGTTCCTGAATTTCAGTAATATTCATCGTTTTCTGTTCAGTAGTCAAAGTCGTATTCCTATATGTATTCTTTAATCAGATTGGTGAGAATTATAAACGAAAAAGACTCGCAATTCGCGAGCCTTTCCTAGAAATATGGAATTAAGATTCCTCATTCTTCTCGATTAGCTTTTCAACTGCTTTTAGACGCTTATTCATATCGTCAATGCGGTGAACTCGAGTCGCAGTCTTACGCCACTCTTTGTTTGGTTGCAGCGGGATACCAGATGAGTACATTCCTTTTTCAGAAATACTACGCATCACCATACCCATACCCGTTATCGTAACGCCATCAGCGATTTCAATATGACCATTGATAACGCTGCCACCGCCAATAATACAGTACTTACCAATAGTAGTGCTGCCCGCAATAATAGTACCACCCGCTAGTGCGCTACCATATCCGATGTGCACATTGTGTGCGATCTGCATCTGGTTATCTAGAATCACATTGTCTTCAATGATCGTATCATCTAATGCACCGCGATCAATCGTAGTACATGCGCCAATTTCTACTCGGTTACCAATACGAACCGTTCCAACTTGTGGGATCTTTATCCACTCGCCTTTCTCGTTCGCATAACCAAAGCCATCAGATCCAATCACAGTATTGGCTTGCACCAAACACGAATGACCAATCACAACTTCATGATAAATACTGACATTAGCCCAAAGCTTGGTATCAGAGCCTATTTGAGCATTCTTACCAATAAAACACCCAGCTCCAATAACTGCGTTATCACCAATCACTACACCCAACTCAATCGTTGCGTTCGCGCCGATAGAGACGTTATTGCCTAATTTTACGTCTTCTGCAATAACCGCAGAAGGAGCAATGTCAGATGCAGGCGCTGGTGTGGTATCAAGTGCTTGTGCAACTTTCGCAAAAGCGACATACGGGTCAGCGACAACCAATACGTTTGTTGTACACAACTCACGCTCGCTTTCCTTAACCATGACTGCCGAAGCCTTACAATCAGCTAAGTGCTTACTGTATTTAACATTCGAAAGAAAAGTAATATCGCCTTCAGTCGCTTTATCCATCGGAGCCACCGCAGTAATGATTAATTCACCATCACCGTGTAACTCGCCCCCAGTTATTGATGCCAATTCGGCTAAAGTCAGTTTTGTCATAAATGAATTATTTTAGTGATTTAATTACTTGCTCAGAAATGTTGTATTCAGGCTTACCATATTGCATTGCTTGAATATCTACAATTACGTCATAGCCTTCTTTCTCAGCTACTTTTTGTACTGCATCTTGAATAACTTTGAATAGCTTCTGCTTTTCTTGCGCTTCACGACGTTGGCTCGCTTTCTCAAGAGCTTGTGCTTTGATCTTGTACTTACTGTCTAGCTGGCCAATTTCAATACGTAGTTTTTCAACTTCTTCTTGGCCTAGAAGCTCACCATCACGCTTCAGCTTTTCAATCTTAGTTTTCGCTTCGGCTTGAATTGTTTGCAGCTCGGCTGCCTTGTCTTTGAATTCTTCCTGCATTTTTTGTAGAACAACTTCACGCTGTGGTAAAGCTTGGAATACTTGCGCAGTATTCACAAAACCTACTTTTTGCGCAGCTTCAGCAGCATGAGCGAAGAAAGAAGAGCTTAGTACTACAAGGCCAAGGCCTGCTGCTTTGATCATTTTTTTCAAAATATTGTCCTTTAAAGTTAGAAGGTTCTACCGATTGTGAATGTGAAGAATTCTTCATCATCACCATCGTAAATTTTCGTTGGTTTAGCTACTGAGAATACCAAAGGCCCCATCGGAGACATCCACTGAAGTGCCGCACCGTAAGAAGCACGATAGTTCGTTGGGTCCGAGTAGTCGTAGTAATAGTTACTACCGGAATCTACGGCCCCATCTCCTTGATATACGAATTCGGTATCCCAAACACTTGCCATATCAAAGAAAATACTCGTGCGTATTTGACTACGAGCTTCATCCGAAGCAAACGGTGTTGGTACAATCAACTCAACGCTTGCTAATGCGACTGCGTTACCACCTACAGAATCATCCGTAGCCGTTGTGTGATTAGGGTTGTTACCTACGTTCTCACTATAAACCGCTTTAGGGCCGGCAGAGTTAGAACCGAAGCCACGTAAGGTCGTAAAACCACCTGCGTAATAGTTCTCGTAGAATGGGAATAAGTTATCATTACCATCCGTTTGACCATAACCATTACCGTAACCCAAACGACCACGCATCAATAAAGTAAATTCATGCTTTTTCGTCAGAGGAATGTAATGTCTAACATCGTACTGAGCTTTAAAGTACTTAACGTCTGAGCCAGGAACCGTCATTTTGTAGAAAGCACGTTGGTGGTTACCTTCCGTAGGGAAGAAACCTCGGTTTAAGTTATTACGTGTCCACGAAATATTTACATCAAAGTCATTCACCGCAAGGGTGTCAGTGCCACATTCGTTCAAGCTACATAAGAACTGGTCAATCTGAACGTACGAGTCTAAGTTAGAAATCTTGTTGTGCGTATAACCTACACCTAACTCAATACGATTCAGTTCATCAACAGGGAAACCCCAAGTTAAGCTAGTACCGTAACTTTCGTTGGTGTAGTCAACAATACCCGCTTCAGATGCTTCGAACGTGTTGTAGAAGATCTTACCGCCAAGGCTCACGCCATCAAGAGTCCAATACGGGTCACGATAATCTAGGCTTACATTCTTTTGGTAATCGTTCATCATTGCACTGATACCAACACGGTTACCAGAACCTGCAAAGTTATCTTGTTGAAGACCAACCTGAAAGCTCACACCGGATTCAGTACCGTAGCCTACACCAAAGTTGATGCTACCTGAGTTCGCTTCTTTGACGTTGTAAACCAAATCAACTTGGTCGTCACTGCCAGGAACCCGCACAGTTTGAACATCAACAGTTTCAAAGAAGCCTAAACGATTTAAGCGATTTTTACTTAATTCAATGGACTTAGAGTTCAGCCAGCTCCCTTCCATTTGTAACATGTCTCGACGCAATACTTCGTCTTTAGTTGAGTTGTTACCCGTGAATCGGATATCGCGAACATAAATTCGACTGCCCGCCTCTACGTTAATGACAAGGGAAACTTCTTTCGTTTCGTCGTCAAATTCTGGAATAGTACGCACTTGCGGGTAAGCATAGCCAGACTCGCCTAAGACGCGTTTAACGTTTTCTTCTAAGCTTGTTACTTGGGAGCCGTTGTAAGTATCGCCTTCTTCAAAAGGAACCATTGACTCAAATTGTTCTTTTTTGCCAATAAGCTCACCACGGAAATTCACATCTTTAACCGTGTAGGCTTCACCTTCATCTAAGCCGAGAGTGATATACACGCCTTTCTTATCCGGTGAAATTGCTACTTGCGTTGAATCGACTTTGAACTTTAAGTAACCGCGATCTAAGTAGTAAGATTTGAGGCCTTCTATATCGCCAGCCAGCACTTGTTTTTGATACTTTTCATCCGCTAAAAAGTTCCACCAAGCCACATCTACGTTTAAGTTAAAACGACTCAGTAATTCTTCATCAGAGAACACTTTGTTACCAATGAAGTTAATCTGTTGAATTTTTGCAGATACACCTTCAGTAAATACAAACTTTAAATCAGAACGATTTCTAGGAAGTGGCGTCACAACCGCTTTTACTGTGGCATTGTATTTACCAACACTGTAGTAAAAATCTTCTAAACCCTTTTCAATATTACTTAAAGTAGTACGGTCAAGAGCTTCGCCTTCTCGGATCCCTGAAGCATCCAAGTTCTGTTGCAGCTGTTCTTCTTTGATCGCTTTATTACCTGAAAAGGAAATGCTCGCGATCGTAGGACGCTCTTTTACTTGGACAACCAGAACACCTTCATCTCGAAGTACTTTTACGTCTTCGAAGTTACCAGAAGCATAAAGTGCACGAATAATTTCAGCTACATCTTGCTGGTCTACTTCATCACCAATACGAACCGGCATTTTCAGCAACGCCGCACCTAATGCAACACGCTGTAAGCCTTCAATTTTGATATCTTGAACTACGAAGTTTTGTGCTCCATTCGCTGCCACACTTGTGGCTAATAGACTTGCGAATAGAATTTGCTTAATCGCCATAATTATTCTAATTATTCCTTGCTACTACAGAATTCTGTGATGAACCAATCACAGACGAGTAAAATCATTAAATATTGCTAGAGCCATTAAAGAGAAAATAATCGCACTGCCCACTCTATACCCAATTTCCTGTACTCTTTCAGGCACTGGCTTTCGGGTGATGGCTTCAATGGCGAAAAACAGTAAATGTCCACCATCTAGCATCGGTAGTGGAACTAGGTTAATAATGCCTAGATTCACACTAATCAACGCCATGAAACTTAAAAAATAAACCAGACCGTAATCTGCTGTTGTGCCGGCGCCTTTCGCGATCGATATTGGACCACTAAGGTTATTCAGCCCAACATCACCGACAATCAGTTTTTTAATCATACTTGCTGTTAAGCTAATGACCTGGCCTGTTTTATCAATGGCCTTACCAACAGATTCAAATACACCATATTGAAGGTCGAAGCGATAATTTTCAGGCCAATCTGCGACTTCTGGTGCAATACCAGCAAAGCCAATCGTTTGACCCTTTCCAATATCACGACTGTCAGGTGTCAATGTCAGTTTAATTTCTTCGTTGAGACGAATAACAGTAACTGCCATCGGTGCATTCGGATGATTGCGAATAGCTTCAACCACTTGAGGCCAGTTATTGATATCTTGATTGTTAATCGCAACAATTTTGTCGTTGGCTTCAAAACCCGCTTTAGCGCCTGCGCCACCTTCTACGATATTAACGAGTACTGTTGATACTTCCGGTGTAAAAGGAGTAAAACCTAAGGCTGTCATGGCTGACTCAACTTCAGGGTTAAACTTCCATTCACGAATATCCAGATGTAATTGCTGTTCAATACCAATATTGTCAGGTGAAGAGACGGTAATCGTCATGCTGTCATCGCCGATACGGGAGATCAATCCCATATTAACCGATTCCCAATCTGCGGTTTTGATTCCTGAAACCGCTTTAAGTTCCATTCCAGGTTGAAAACCTGCATCTGCCGCAATTGAATAAGGTGTTACTTCCCCAACAACTGGTTTTACGGCAGGCACACCCATTACAAAAACTAACCAATAAGCAACAATAGCGAACAAGAAGTTAAATACAGGGCCAGCCGCGACAATAGAGGTTCTTTTCCACAGCGGCTTTTTATCAAAAGCGTATTGTTGCTGATCGTCAGGTACATCATCCACACGGCCATCAAGCATCTTGACGTAACCACCAAGCGGGATCATTGCGATGCTATACTCAGTGCCATCTTTGCCAACTTTACTCCACAGAGACTTACCGAAGCCGATAGAAAATTTCTCTACTTTTACTCCACACTTACGAGCAACCCAGAAGTGACCATATTCATGGACAGCTACGAGTACGCCAAGTGCGACGATAAAAGAAACTAAATTCCATAACACGCCTGTCATAACATACGCTCTCTAATAAATTCTGAAGCCAGATCTCGGGCTATTTTATCTAGCTCCAACAAGCTTTCCAAGCTATCCAAAGTTTCGGAGTTATGCTCTTGGCATACTCGCTCCATCACTAGCTTATTGATAACCGCTATTTCTGTAAATCTCAGCTTTGAATCTAAAAACGCAGCCACAGCCATTTCATTTGCTGCATTTAATGCTGTTGTCGCATGTTGACCGAGATAACACGCGTCAATAGCCAACTTCAAACATGGGTAGCGTGCAAAGTCTGGTTCTAAAAAAGTCAGCTCGCCCACTTTAGTGAAATCTAATGGTTTTACACCCGCATTAACCCTTTCAGGATAAGACATAGTTAATGCGATTGGCGTTGCCATATCTGGCTCACCCATTTGAGCTAGGACTGAGCCATCTCGATACTGCACCATAGAATGAATTACAGATTGTGGGTGGATGATCACTTTTAGCTGCTCACGCGAGGCATTAAATAACCACTTTGCTTCGATATACTCTAACCCTTTGTTCATCATAGTGGCAGAGTCTACTGAAATCTTCGGCCCCATAGACCAATTAGGGTGCGCTATCGCTTGCTCCGGTGTCACAGACTCTAATTCGTCTACTTCTGTGTATCGAAACGGGCCACCGGAACCTGTCAGCAAAATATGCTCAATACCACTTCCGTTCAAGTCACAATGGCCTAGCTTCTCTTGTACATCTTTAGATAGACACTGGAAGATAGCATTATGTTCACTATCGACTGGCAATAATTCTGCTCCGTGCTTTTCAACGGCATCAATAAAGAGCTGCCCTGACATAACCAAGGCTTCTTTATTTGCCAGCAAAACACGTTTTCCTGAGGTCACTGCAGCCATCGTTGGAACCAAGCCGGCAGCACCCACTATCGCGGCCATAACAGTGTCCACGTCATCACTCGAAGACACCATACACATACCTTCAGTTCCAGAAAGCACTTGAGTTTCTATATTCGCCGACTTGATTTTCGCTTCCAATTCAGTTGCTGCTTTATCACACGCCATAACCGCGTACTTAGGTTGCCACTTAGAGACAAGTTGAAGCATCTTAGGCACATTAGAGCCTGCAGCTAGTGCCACAATAGAGAATTTCTCTGGGTTTTGTTCAACCACTTTTAATGTGCTTGCACCGATAGAACCCGTTGCGCCGAGAATAGTTAGATTTCGCATCACATATTGACCATCGAAGAAAAATCAGGGCAGTGTTACTGCCCTAAAAATTAGAATGCTAGATATAGAAGAGCAAAGACAGGGAATGCAGCGGTTAAGCTATCAATTCGATCAAGGACTCCACCATGACCCGGTATCAAGTTACTACTGTCCTTGATACCTGACACACGCTTAAACATACTTTCAACCAAATCTCCGAGTACTGATATCACCACGGTGACTAAAGTAATAACAATCATATGGATAGGGCTAGAAAACTGAAGGTCGAATAGGTCAGCAAAAATCCACGCAACAACTAGAGCAGTAATGATACCGCCAACTAAGCCTTCAACGGTTTTATTTGGGCTAACAGCCGGGGCCATCTTGCGCTTACCAATACTTTTGCCCGTAAAGTAAGCGCCGCTATCTGCAGCCCACACTAAAAAGCAGACAAACATAACCAGTTTAGCACCGTAATAAGGGTCAATATCTATGTTTGAAGCACGTAGAATCACGACACTCCAAAAGAAAGGAAGCAAGGTTAGAACCCCGAAAGAATGACGTAATACCGATGAGTGCTGCCAACTTGGCATCGACCTAGGGTAACTAATCGCAAGCCCACTCGCTAATAACCACCATATAAAACCAACAGTTAAAATTATGTAATGTAATGGAGTCACATCATTTAAGCTAAGTACGTCAAATGGCACGACAGCCAAACTAATGGCACTTACAGCGACGGTAGGAATCAAAGCTAAATAACGGGATTTGTGTTCAACAAATTGCGTCCACTCCCAGAAACCTAAAAAGGTAACTGCAGCTAACGCAATAATGAATAAAGGGAGAGATAACTCAAAAATGCCTAGGATGACTAGGGGAGCCAAAATCAACGCTGTTATGATTCGCTGTTTCAAACTAAATAATCCTTATTGGGTTTCCATCAGGGCTTTTACTTGTTCGCCAGTACAGCCAAAGCGTCTTTCGCGGTTAATAAACCAAGTCACAGCTTCAACTAAGCTGTCTTCATTAAAATCAGGCCAAAATTGTTCAGTAAAATAAATTTCTGCGTAAGCCAATTGCCACAGCATAAAATTACTAATTCGGCATTCGCCGCTAGTACGGATAAGCAAATCAACTTCAGGGATATCTGACATAGTCAGATTTTGGGTAATCAAAGGTTCATCGATGTCATCAATAGATAACTTACCTTGCTGAACATCAAGAGCAATTTTTTTCACAGCTTCCTGAATATCCCACTTACCACCATAGTTAGCCGCAATGTTAATAACCATGCCTGTATTATCATGTGTTAGCGCTTCTGCTTCTGCAATTTTCTTTTGCAAACGTTGGCTAAAACGGGTCTTATCACCGATAACTCTTAAGCGAAGATTATTCTTGTGCAGCTTTTTTACTTCGTTAGAAAGCACGGTAATAAACAATTCCATTAAAACCCCAACTTCTTCTTCAGGGCGGCGCCAATTTTCGCTACTAAAAGCAAAAAGAGAAACAGCTTGAATACCTAGTTTAGCGGCTGATGAAATTGTTTTTCTTACGGCTTGAACACCATTTTTATGGCCAAAAACTCTTGGTTTGCCTTGAGCTTTAGCCCAACGCCCATTGCCGTCCATGATGATTGCAATATGTTTGGGAAGGGAATCTGTGAAAGCTTGAGAAGTATGCATAAAAGGGGTAATTAGATTCTAACAGTTGAACAGAGTAGCATAAAAAAACGCTGAACTGTGAGTACAGCGTTTTTCAAGCTAACAGAGTGTGACGGAATTATACTTCCATTAACTCTTTTTCTTTTGCAGCTAGAACTTCATCTACATTTTTAACTGCAGCATCAGTTAGTTTCTGAATTTCGTCTTGTGCTTTACGATCTTCGTCTTCAGAGATTTCTTTATCTTTAAGAAGTGCTTTTAGATCGCCATTCGCGTCACGACGAATATTACGGATAGCAACACGACCACCTTCAGCTTCACCACGAACGATTTTAACTAGGTCCTTACGACGCTCTTCTGTTAGCGGTGGAAGTGGAACACGAATAACCGTACCAGCTGACATAGGGTTTAGACCTAGGTCTGAAGTCATGATCGCTTTTTCAACAAGAGGCGCTAGTGTTTTGTCAAATACAGTGATCGCTAGAGTACGAGCATCTTCTGCAATAACGTTAGCAACTTGAGTCAAAGGCGTTGGTGCACCGTAGTACTCTACTGAGATACCAGAAAGTAGGCTTGGGTGTGCACGACCTGTACGAATTTTTTGCAGGTTGTTTTTTAGTGCATCAACACTTTTTTCCATGCGCTCTTGAGCGTCTTTTTTGATTTCGTTAATCACAATTTCACCTTGATTATGTTCTTTCTTCAAGAAAGCTTTTTATTTGGAGTGATAAGGATAAAGCTTACCAAAGTATGTACTTCAGTAAGCCCGAAAAATTAGTCAGCGTCGCTGATTAATGTACCTTCAGTTTCACCCATAACCACGCGGCGTAGTGCGCCTGGCTTGTTCATGTTAAATACACGGATTGGCATTTTGTGATCACGTGCTAGCGTAAATGCAGCCAAGTCCATTACTTTAAGCTCTTTCTCAAGAACTGTGTTGTAAGACAAAGTATCATACAGCTCTGCGTCTGGGTTTGCTACTGGGTCAGCAGTAAATACGCCATCTACTTTTGTCGCTTTTAGAACTACGTCAGCTTCGATTTCGATGCCACGTAGACAAGCCGCAGAGTCAGTCGTAAAGAATGGGTTACCAGTACCTGCAGAGAAAATTACCACGCGACCTTGACGCAGTTGGCTAATTGCATCTGCCCAGTTGTAGTCGTCACACACGCCTTTTAGAGGGATTGCAGACATTACACGTGCATTTACGTAAGCACGGTGAAGAGCGTCACGCATTGCAAGGCCGTTCATTACCGTTGCAAGCATACCCATGTGATCACCAACAACGCGGTTCATGCCAGCTTCAGCAAGACCAGCACCACGGAACAGGTTACCGCCACCGATAACAACACCAACTTGAACGCCTAGTTCAACCAATTCTTTTACTTCTTGAGCCATACGATCAAGGATCGTTGGGTCAATACCAAAACCTTCTTCGCCTTGTAGCGCTTCACCGCTAAGTTTTAACAGAATACGTTGATACGCTGGTTTAGGGTTCGTAGTCATGGAGTTTACCTTCCAAAGAGTTGATGATTAACAGTCATGAATGAAAACTCGAATACACAATTTTCATTCAAAACGATTAATACAAAATTTTTCAAACTTAACTTTAGCTGAAAAAATAGTACTTCAGTCATAAAAAGACCGCAGCATAGGCCACGGTCTTTTTTCAAACAATACGCTAAGGATTAACCTTTTTGTACCGCTGCTACTTCGTCTGCGAAGCTCATTTCAGCAGCTTTCTCGATACCTTCACCAACTTCTAGGCGTACGAAGTTAGATACTGAAGCGCCTTTCTCTTTAAGAATTTCGCCAACAGATTTCTTAGGTTCCATGATGAAAGCTTGACCAGTTAGAGAGATTTCGCCCGTGAATTTCTTCATACGGCCAACAACCATCTTCTCAGCGATTTCAGCTGGTTTGCCTTCGTTCATAGCGATTTCAACTTGAACAGCTTTTTCTTTCTCAACTACGTCTGCAGGTACGTCTTCTGGGTTAACGAACTCAGGACGAGATGCAGCAACGTGCATTGCAACGTGCTTAAGAGTTTCAGCTTCGCCTTCACCAGCAACAACAACACCGATTTTCTCACCGTGACGGTAAGAAGCTAGTGCAGCACCTTTAACGTACTGTACGCGACGGATGTTGATGTTTTCGCCGATTTTTGCAACTAGAGCAACGCGAGTTTCTTCGAACTGAGCTTGTAGTTCTTCAGCTGTAGCTTGAGAAGCTACTGCAGCAGCTGCAACTTCTTCTGCGAAAGCAGTGAAGCTAGCATCTTTAGCTACGAAGTCAGTTTGGCAGTTAACTTCAAGAAGAGCAGCTACGCCGTTCTCTTCTTTAATGATGATTGCGCCTTCAGCAGCAACGTTACCAGCTTTTTTAGCTGCTTTCGCTGCGCCAGATTTACGCATGTTTTCAATTGCTAGTTCGATGTCAGCGTTTGCTTCTACAAGCGCTTTCTTACATTCCATCATGCCAGCGCCAGTGCGCTCGCGAAGTTCTTTAACTAGAGCAGCAGTTACAGTTGCCATTCTCTATTCCTCGGTTGATTCGAAATAAGGTAAAAATCAGGGGCCAATTTGGGCCCCTGATGCTAACTATAACTTAGTTTATGTTTAAACTACGTTTCACGAAAACTAAGTGTGATTCAGAGTCGCTATTATTCAGCTTCTACAAAACCATCTTTTTCAGCAGCTACAGCAGCAACATCTTTGTTACGACCTTCTTTAACCGCGTCTGCAGCAGCGTTTAGGTAAAGCTGTACTGCACGGATTGCGTCGTCGTTACCTGGGATAACGAAGTCAACGCCGTCTGGGTTAGAGTTAGTATCAACTACAGCGTAAACTGGGATACCTAGGTTGTTAGCTTCTTTAACTGCGATGTGTTCGTGATCAGCATCGATTACGAATAGAGCGTCTGGTAGGCCGCCCATGTTCTTGATACCACCAAGAGATTTCTCTAGCTTCTCCATTTCGCGAGTACGCATTAGAGCTTCTTTCTTAGTTAGCTTGTCGAAAGTACCGTCTTGAGCTTGAGCTTCAAGATCTTTCAGACGCTTGATAGACTGACGAACAGTTTTGTAGTTCGTTAGCATACCGCCTAACCAGCGGTTGTTAACGTAAAATTGGTTGCTGTTTACAGCAGCTTCTTTAACAGCTTCAGATGCAGCGCGCTTAGTACCAACAAAAAGAACTTTACCTTTCTTCTCGCCAACTTTAGCAATTTCAGCTAGAGCTTCGTTGAACATTGGTACAGTTTTTTCTAGGTTGATGATATGAACCTTGTTACGAGCACCAAAGATGAATGGCTTCATTTTTGGGTTCCAGTAACGAGTTTGGTGACCGAAGTGAACACCAGCTTTTAGCATATCGCGCATTGATACAGTTGCCATTTTAAAATCCTCTATGGGGTTAGGCCTCCACATCCCCCATGAATCCGACCCCTAACATCTACCTGTTTTAGCACAGGCAGTTTTACTGTTGAGGCACCCCGGAACATGTGTCGGAATGTGTGTGATTTAAAGATAATTAAGTTTAGACTAAAAGCCTGCTTCGCCTGTTGGAGATAACAGTCCTTGAGTCCGGCGCGCTTTATACCATATTTTGACCATCTGTGGCTAGAAAAAATTGGTTTTCAGTTCGAAAAACCTTCATCACCGAACCCCATACTTCAGTGTTAATAATCACAAAGTTTCTACCCGCTAAACTTATCCATATTAAACCTAAGGCCAAGGTAGTCTTGCGCTAATTGCATCCACTGCTAAAATAGCCGCCATATGCACATCTTCGTGCAACCGAATTAATAGAGAAAGTCGATGTCCGTAAAAATTAAAACAGCTGAAGAAATCGAAAAAATGCGCATTGCTGGCAAGCTTGCTGCTGAAGTGCTAGAAATGATTGGCCCACATGTGAAAGCGGGAGTGACAACTGAAGAGCTAGATCAAATTTGTCATAAACACATCACTGAAGTGCAAGGTGCTATTCCAGCTCCACTAAATTATCATGGCTTCCCTAAATCTATCTGTACTTCGATCAACCACGTCGTTTGTCACGGTATTCCAAGCGCGCAAGATGAGCAGTTTGGCCCGATTTCTCGCCCTGGTGTTTTAAAAGATGGTGACATTGTTAACATCGATATCACAGTGATCAAAAATGGCTACCACGGCGATACCTCAAAAATGTTCCTAATCGGTGACGTTTCTGCAGCAGACCGTCGTCTTTGCCTAGTCGCACAAGAAAGCCTGTACGCGGCAATGAAAAAAGTAAAACCTGGCGTTCAGCTTGGTGAAATCGGTACTACAATCGAGAAATACATCAAAACTAACAACAAGAACAACCCTCGCGCTAAGTTCTCTATTGTTAAAGACTATTGCGGCCACGGCATTGGCAGTGAATTCCACGAGGATCCACAAGTCGTTCATTATAAAAACAGCGACCGCACGGTATTGAAAGCAGGTATGTGTTTCACGATTGAACCAATGATCAACGCTGGTAAATTTGGTTGTCGCTTAGACGATGAAGATAACTGGACCGTTTACACGGGTGACAACAAAAATTCTGCGCAATGGGAACACACTCTTCTAGTTACAGATACAGGCTGTGAAGTACTAACACTACGAAGCGATGAAAGCATTCCTCGAATCATGAAAAACTAAGTAGGCACTTAGTTTCTAGTCGATAAAAATATCCTCGCACTGCCGAGGATATTTTTTTATCTGCTTATATTCTGGTAGATTAACTCTAATCACACTTGCTTGCATGGATAGCAGACTATGTCGTACCAATCCCCTCTCACCTTCACTGACGAACAGATTACAGTTCAAGAACTTAAGCAACAGCTTGAGGCTTTCACTCAACACCAAAAAGACGAGTTTCTCAATCACCACCCAGTGACCGATCTGGTTCTGACTCGCTCTGAATATATGGATCTTCTACTCAATCGCTTATGGCGTTACTACGGGTTTAACGAACTGCCTCATATCAGTTTAGTCGCCGTGGGAGGTTACGGCCGCGGAGAACTACACCCATTGTCAGACATCGACATTCTTGTGGTTTCAATGAAAACATTGCCACCAGCGCTCGGTGAAAAAGTCAGTGAGTTTATAACATTACTGTGGGATTTGCGTTTAGAAGTTGGCCATGCAGTTCGAACGATTGAACAGTGTATTGAAATTGGTGAAGACGACTTAACTGTAGCAACCAACTTGCAGGAATCCCGCTTACTATGTGGTAGTGAAGATACCTTCCAAAAATTGAAACTCGCCATTCATGCCGACTCTTTTTGGCCTAGTGAAGTCTTCTACGAAGCAAAAATTAAAGAACAGAAAGATCGCCATGCTCGCTATCACGACACCACATACAACTTAGAGCCTGATATCAAGTCGACTCCTGGAGGCCTTCGCGATATTCATACCCTAAGTTGGGTGGCTCGTCGTCACTTTGGCGCTACCTCACTTTTAGAAATGAGCAAGTACGGCTTTCTGACCGATGCTGAATACCGTGAGCTGGTAGAGTGCCAAGACTTCTTATGGCGAGTCCGTTTTGCTCTGCATATTGAGCTCAGACGCTACGACAACCGACTAACATTCGCGCATCAAGCACAAGTTGCTGAGCACCTTGGTTATTCTGGTGAGGGTAATCGCGGCGTAGAGATGATGATGAAAGAATTCTATCGGACTTTACGTCGAGTAGCTGAACTCAACAAAATGCTGCTTAAGCTATTTGACCAAGCCATCATTAATGGCGGAGAGACACTAGAAGCTGAAATTATTGATGAAGATTTCCAGCGTCGTGGAAAACTCATCGAAGCACGTAAGCCAGCTCTATTCCAAGCTCGCCCTGAGACCATTCTCGATATGTTTATTCATATTGCGAATGACTCCAGCATTGAAGGCGTTAGCCCACCGACGTTGCGCCAACTGCGTACCGCTCGGCGTCGATTAAATAAGTTCCTCCACACTATTCCAGCCGCTCGCGAAAAATTCATGGATTTAGTACGTCACCCTAATGCTCTGCACAAAGCTTTTAGCCTCATGCATAAGCTAGGTGTACTGGCAGCTTACCTTCCACAGTGGAGTCAGATCGTTGGGCAAATGCAATTTGATCTATTCCATGTTTACACCGTTGATGAGCACAGTATTCGCTTACTCAAACATATTAACCGTTTCAGTTATGCGAAGAATCGCGACCGACACCCTATTTGCTGTGAAGTATACCCACGAATCCAGAAAAAAGAGCTGCTGATCATCGCGGCAATTTTCCATGATATAGGAAAAGGCCGAGGAGGAGACCACTCCGAGATTGGCGCTGTAGAAGCTTACTCTTTTTGTATGGAACACGGTCTATCTAAGCCAGAAGCCAAACTCGTCTCCTGGCTAGTACAAAACCACCTTTTGATGTCTGTTACCGCTCAACGTCGCGACATTTACGATCCCGATGTCATTGCTGAATTTGCTAAAAAAGTACGTGATGAAGAATATTTAGAGTTTCTAGTATGTTTAACTGTCGCTGATATCTGCGCCACTAACCCAGAACTTTGGAACAGCTGGAAGCGAACCTTGTTAGCCGAGCTATTTCACTCAACCCAGCGGGCACTTCGTCGTGGTTTAGAAAACCCGGTTGATGTTCGCGATCGAATTCGCCACAACCAGCAAATGGCTTCAGCCCAACTTCGCAAAGAAGGTTTTACAGCACGAGAAATCGAAGTGCTGTGGCAGCGATTTAAAGCAGACTATTTCTTGCGCCATACTCATAAGCAGATCGCTTGGCACTGTGAACATTTACTACGTCAAGATGACCCAGAAAAACCGCTGGTACTCATCAGCAAAAAGGCCACTCGCGGCGGTACAGAAGTATTTGTTTACTCTAAAGACCAACCCGCATTATTCGCTACCGTTGTTGCTGAGCTTGATAGACGTAACTTTAATGTGCACGACGCTCAGGTAATGGTGAGTAAGGATGGCCATGTTCTGGATACCTTCATGGTGTTAGATCAGTATGGTGAAGCTATCGATGAAAGTAGACATAAAGCAGTTATCAAGCACATCTGCCATGTTCTACAAGATGGCCGCCCAACCAAGATCAAGACGCGCCGAACTCCGCGTAACTTACAGCATTTTAAAGTCAAAACCAGCGTTGACTTTTTACCAATGAAAAGTAAGAAGCGGACATTAATGGAGTTTGTTGCACTTGATACTCCTGGCTTACTAGCGAAAGTAGGCGCGACCTTTGCTGATCTGAAAGTGAATCTACACGGAGCTAAGATTACGACCATAGGTGAGCGTGCAGAGGATTTATTTATTCTGACTAGTGAGTCTGGTGGGCGACTCAGCGAGGAAGAGCAAGATGCACTCCGAGCAAAACTCATCGAGAATATTAGTGAGCTCGCCCCCAACTAACCCTCAAAATAGATAATCATGTGGGCGGGTCACATTTGAGCGATCTTGCCCACAACTTAAACTCTTTTCTAGCATATCAACTATCTAGCTCATCATTAGGCTGCTACATTATTTCTGTCGCAATAATAACATTGATGTATCACACTCAGAACTAGAGGTAGCCTATGTATCCAAACCTCACAGCTTTAGGTATCCATGATCCTAAGCAGATTGAACGTTACTCCCTTCGCCAAGAAGCACACAAAGACATCCTAAAGATTTATTTCCATAAGCAAAAAGGCGAGCTTTTCGCAAAAAGCGTTAAGTTTAAATACCCGCGCCAAGTCAAAAATGTACTGGTTGATAGCGGAAGCCATCAATACAAAGAAGTGACTGAAATAAATCGCAACCTGACTCTAGTCATTGATGAACTGAATAAAATCACTAAGCCTGCGAAAGTGGCTGATGTCGATGTTAAGCAGAAAATTCTTACCGATCTTCGCCACTTAGAAAAAGTGGTTTCAAGCAAGATCGCAGAGATCGAAGCGGATCTCGAAAAATTAAAATAGATCCAAAATAAAAAAGGGCTGGTATTAATTACCAGCCCTTTCGTATTTCTAGCTTCTAGCTTCTATAAGACTTAAATCCCACTCAAACTGTTCAAACAAACTTTCCCATGTTTCATCGACGCTCGCCTTCAGCACGACTTCATTCTGAGTAAACGGGTGGACAAATTTGAGCTCTGATGCATGCAGCAACAATCGGTGCGAGTCCAAGTTTTCTCTGAACAAACGGTTATGCTTGCCATCGCCATGAGACGTATCTCCGACAATTGGGTGCCTCAAGTGCGCCATGTGTCTGCGTAGTTGATGCTTGCGTCCGGTTTTAGGAAACATTTCCACTAAGCAATAGCGACTCGTTGGGAAGCGGCCCGTCGAGTACGGCACTTCAACTTTTGCAAGTGGCTCGTACACCGTGATAGCTTCTTGTGCTTCTTTGTCTTCCTTAGCGAATTTATCAGCAATTTTATCGAGTTCCACTTTCAAGGCGTAATCTAAAGTGTCACCTTCTTCTATCCAACCGCGAACAATCGCATGATACTTTTTCTGCATTTCATGGTTAGCAAACATCGGCATGACTTCAGAGGCAACTTCACTTGAAAGCGCAAACACTAATACGCCGGATGTTGGTCTATCAAGGCGATGCAATGGAAATACGTGCTGACCAATCTGATCACGTAGCGTTTGCATCACAAATAGAGTCTCGTGCTTGTCGAGCCATGAACGATGAACCAACATTCCTGCGGGCTTATTCACCGCGACAAAATACTCATCTTGAAAAATAATCTCTAGCATTACGCGCACGCCTCATCAATGCTTTGAATCACATCTAAGATCACAGCCTTTTCCGGCTGCCCTTTCCACACTTCACTAAAATACGGATGAATAGAAAAACCTTGTGGCATCGCTTGCCCTAACTCGAGCATAGCCTGAATTTTCACAATAAATATCCACTGTAGCCATTGCTCCGGCTGCAGCGTATCAATAGCAAAAGGCTGAGTACTTGCTAGTGCTTCTTGAGAAGGAGGAACCTGGTCCCACAACTCCTCAGCTTGCAAGTGTTGTTCTAATAAACTCAATAATTGGGGTAACTTTGCGGCTGCTGTCATTTTTCACCAAGTTATTTATCTAGTGACCTTGAAATTGGGGCATAGAGTACCATCTATTGAGGAAAGAAAGTTAGGACCTTAATACTCATGGATACTATTCATACCCTTACCCAATTGCTTAAAAACAGTGGCTGCCAATATGACATCTACGATTTAGGCCGTCGCATTCAAAAAATTGATAACGACCTATTCTCAAATGTCGAACAGGGAAAACAACCTTACCCTTTCCCATTACAAAGACAGGCCCATTTAGCGATCGCGTATTGGAATGAAGAGAAACAGCCGTGGATCTGGTTTTTGAAATTTAAGCTCGATGAACGTGGTTTGCTGCTTCAGGCAGAGGTCGGTAACTTTTTGAAGTTCGTCATTGAAGCGATGGGTACTCGCCTAAATGGAGAAATGAGTGAAGAGCAGCAACAAAAGCTGTCTAATAACCCATACACTTTCAAGCCTTCTGAAGACAAAATGGCGGTATTCCATAGCCAAGTCCGCGCAGGCTTGGAGCTTCCGACTAGCCAATATTACGAACATGCCCAGCACTTCTTTACCGGAGATCTTGGCTGGGATAATTGGCAAACCGTAGGCTTGCAAGGGATCACCGATATGTGTGCACGTTTGGATCACAACCAAAATGGTGTTGCGATTCGTAAGGCACTGAAAAAGCTACCGAGTGAACCTTTATATGCCACACTAGGTGCACTTGAACATACTCAACTTCCAGAAAAGTTAGCCGAACGAATTCAAGAATTGGCAGAGCAAGAAATCTCAAGTGCTGAACCTGACTTATTCTTATTGTCAGCATTAGTTCGTGCCCTGTCAGGAGCTCCGAACACGATTAACACGTCGGTAATTAAAGCCATTCTGGCTAGCCCACGTCTTAGCCACCAAGAAGTACTGATTGGCTTGGCAGGAAGAAGCTGGCAATCTCTACAGGATCCTACGATTGCAGAGCAGTTTTTATTGCGATTAGCACAAACAGGTAACCAAACCCTATTTAACCAACTATTTGCTGACCTAGTGATGATTCCGACATTAAGAATGGTGTTCTTACCATTGTTGAACTCTAGCCCTTCAGAAGAGCTAGCAGGCGCACTTATCAAACTTCAGCAAGCAACCAAAGCTTAGCCACACGATTATACAGGGAGGCACAGAACAATGATTGGAGATTTACTGGCTATTTTATTGCTGTGCTTCTGCTGCTTTATCTTCTGGCAGCAACGTAGACAGTCAGAATTGGCAAAAGCTGCAGTTGCCAGAAAGTGCAAGCAACTCGACTTACAGCTATTAAGTGTCGCGTTCAGTGGTCACAAGTTTAAGATGCGTCATGAGCTAACGCATGTCTGGAGATGGCACACCGTTTACCAATTCGAGTTTTCTTCACTTGGTGACGATTGCTATAAAGGTGAGCTGATTATGGTTGGATTTAGACCTATGCACTTTGAGCTACAGCCGCATAGGATGTAGATTCAGCGACCGTTAAGAATTGATAGTGGTAATAAGGCCCGAAGCTATCTTGCTTGGTTTCTTGATAATTAAAGCCTAACTTTTCTAGTAACTTAATGGATGCTTCATGGTGAGTATTCACCGTCGCAAAGACATCTCCAATTTCCAACTCGAAACATGCCATACTAAAGAAAGGTCGCAGAACTTCAGTCGCGATCCCTTTCCCCCAATGCGCTTTATCGATCAAAAAACACAACTCGAATTCACCTTCGTAGTTCGATATAGCCAAATGACCAATAAACTCTCGGGTGCTGTTATCTATCACAGCACGAGCAAAATGCTTTTCGCCAACTAACAATTCCTGAAATAGGCGTTTAGCACTGGAAATTGAATGAGGACCATTCATCTCTGCACGATTGGTCGCGCAACAATTGAGAAGAATAAAATCATGCTCCAACTGTTCGGTGTAAGGAACAATGAGTGTTCTTGAGGTGGCTATCGTCATATCACATTCCTTGTGCTTACGATTGAAGGGTAAGTAAAAAAGAAAAGCCCCGACACCGAAGTGTCAGGGCTATAGTCTTACTCGCAGCAGTCCGGCTACTAATTAATGCTCCATGCATCATCCATAATAGTGGCTGTAATCCTTCAGCTCTTTCCTTAACTTCGCCGTCCTAGCGGTGTCCAATCATCCTGAAAGCTAACAATCCTAGTTAGCGCACATCACTTGTTCCGTGAGCGGTGTCCTTTACATCATCCTGATGTTGTTCCAAACCTCTATCCTAAAGGTGTCCATTGTCATTCCGTTGCAGCTAACATCCTATTAACTGTTGTGTCCTTACAATGTCCTTTCGCTCCTTGCTTGACCACTCTTCCTAAGTAATCAAATCTTCATCCTGAAGATAACCAAGTCCTTGGTGCTTTCCTGTTCCGTGTCAGAATCCCTCCGACAAGGTTTAATTTACGCGATTTCAGATTCTGGACAATAGACTCGCATCACATTTTAATCATAGCTAAAACACCAAAATAGACTAACCTAATAAAATCAACAGGATAGGTTGAATCATCCTAATTTCTCACTGCCAGAATCGCTATTTCCTACAGTGTTTGTAAGAGATCTCTCACACGCTGTTTCCACTTTAGATATTCGCTAAAATCGGGCTGAACGAGTAATATGCCAGTATTACAGAAAAAGGAGGCACGTATGCTCACCAAAGACGTTTCAGAAGAGCTGGAATCAGTAATGAAGTCTCTTCAATCTCAAGGAAAAGAACCCACGGTTGCATTGGTCAAATCTCGCATGGGCACACCTGTCCCTATGCCAGCCCTCATCGCTGCGATTCGCAGTTGGAAAAACGCCAACAAAGTACCCAAAATCGAAGTGGCGGATAGTTCACAAGAAAGCCCAGATCGCCTTACACAACTAGAACAACAAATTGTCGCGCTCACTGCCCGAGTGAGCGAATTAGAAGCCAAATTAAACGAGAAATCATCATAATGAAGATATGGGTTGATGCCGACGCTTGTCCGAAAGTCATTCGTGAAACCATCGTACGCGCCGCTGAGCGTACTGGCGTGGAGTGCACTTTTATCGCCAACCACGTAGTTCCTGTACCCAAGCGTGCAAACATACATTCTATTCAAGTACCAAGTGGCTTTGACATTGCTGACAACGAAATCGTCAAGCGCACAGAGCAAGGCGATTTAGTCATAACTTCAGACATTCCGTTAGCGGACGAAGTCATTACAAAAGGAGCGCTAGCGCTTAGCTCCCGTGGTGAACTGTACACAAAAGAGACCATCAAGGCTCGACTCAACATTCGCGATTTTATGGACACGATGCGCTCAAGTGGGATTCAAACGGGTGGCCCAAGTTCACTTTCGCAAACCGATCGCCGCGAGTTTGCCAACCACCTCGACAGAATCTTGGCCAAGCGCTAAGACTTTTCTAGCAAAATGTCACTGAGTTAATCAAAAGTGAAATAAATAATGCTTGGCTCCTTTCTTATCTAACGACATAGAACTGGAGCTTTCATTATGGAATTGCGCAAACTGCTACTTTTATCCCCCGCCTTTTTCACCTTTTCCGCTACAGCCGACACCGAACAGTACGGCATTATTGGAGGCAGTGTCACTTATGGGGAAAGCGTTTTTTCTTCTAAAAATGGCCCTTCTGTTAGCGTTACGCCAAACCTCTTTTATTCAGGCCCAGCAGGCTTTATCGATGGCAGTTTAGCGAATTGGCAGCTTTTACCATTTGTTGGCTTATCAGGGAATTGGCGTTTCGAGGAAGTATCAGGCTCAATCACCGAGCTACCAAATGGAATTAACGACCGTGAGGGAAATGGTGAACTTGGAATTACAATTGGGACAGTAGGCGCAAGGCTCACCTACTTACACGACGTGACATCCGTACATAGTGGGTACGAAATTCAAATGCACCTAGGACGAACTCTGGCGACTTGGGATTCAGCTTTTACTATCACCCCCTACCTCGAAATCGATTATCGCGATCGTAAGCTTTCTGATCACCTATATAGCGTATCCAGTGGAGAAGCGACAGCTTCGACTTTAAACCAATTTAATGCGGATTCCAGTTTCGTTTATCAAACAGGGTTAATTGGTTTGTATGAATTCACACCAACGTGGATAGGTATTTTCCGTACAGACTTCACCCACCACAATAGTGACAGCCCGTTAATACAAAATAGTTTGGGGTGGTCACTAGAAGCCGGAATTACCTATCGATTTGCGGGGTTATAGCAAGCCTCTGTACCTTGTTAAAAACCAAAACGCAAAAAAGCCTGCAAATGCAGGCTTTTTTATTGCTACTTGGTCAGTGACTAAGGCGTGTAGTACGTCGCCGCACCAGGACCTACAGGTAGACCAAATACAAATACCCAAGCGTAGAACAAGATACTCCAACCAACCATAAATACGATTGAGTAAGGAAGCATTGTCGCAATCAAAGTACCAATACCTAAGTTCTTCATGTAACGAGTCGCTACCGCTAAGATCAAGCCGAAGTAGCTCATCATAGGGGTAATGATGTTCGTTGTTGAGTCACCGATACGGTAAGCCGCTTGAATCGTTTCAGGAGCGTAACCTACTAGCATTAGCATTGGAACGAAGATAGGCGCTGTAACAGCCCACTGTGCCGATGCAGAACCGATCATTAAGTTGATGAAGCCACACATTACGATGAAAGCGAAGAACAGCATAGGACCAGTCAGACCGATCTCTTGCAGGAAGCTTGCGCCCGCAACTGCGAATACTTGACCGAAGTTAGTCCACTTAAAGAACGCAACGAACTGAGCAGCGAAGAATACAAGTACGATGTACATGCCCATTGAAGACATAGACTTCGACATTGCATCAATCACATCGCGATCAGTCTTCATTGTGCCAACCACTTTACCGTAAACAAAACCCGGTACAGCGAAGAACACAAAGATGAACGCTACGATACTCTTAAGGAATGGAGAACCTGAAACGGTACCAGCAGCTGAACGTAATACGCCATCTTCAGGAACGATAGTCCATGCTAGAAGTGCGCTTACAGCTAGAACAGCAAGACCAGCCAGTTTTAAACCTTTCTTCTCTACAGCAGTTAGTTTGCCCATAGAGTCGTTAGATAGGTCTTCAGACGCCTCTTCATCGTTGTATTTGCCTAACTTAGGCTCAACAATCTTCTCAGTTACGAATGCACCCGTAATTGCGATGAAGAAAGTCGAAACAAACATGAAGTACCAGTTTGATTCAGGACCAACTGTGTAGCTTGGATCGATCATTTGAGCAGCTGTTTCTGTAATACCAGAAAGTAGCGGATCAACTGTACCGATTAGAAGGTTTGCAGAATAACCACCAGATACACCAGCAAATGCAGCAGCCAGACCAGCTAGTGGGTGACGACCTAATGAGTGGAATAGCATTGCAGCTAGTGGGATTAGTACTACGTAACCTAGCTCAGATGCTGTATTAGAGATAATACCAGCAAATACTACGGTTACCGTAACCATGCGCTGAGAAGCACCCATTACCATGCCGCGCATAGCAGCAGACAGTAAACCAGAGTGTTCAGCAATCGCTACACCTAACATAGCAACCAGTACGGTGCCTAAAGGAGCAAAGCCAACAAAGTTTTTCACTAGGTTAGTAACGATTAGTTGTAAGCCTTCTGCATTCAGTAAGCTTACGACGTGGATCATACCATCCGCAGCACGACCGTTTGCACCTTCTGGGCGAGGATCCATTACAGATACTTCAAAGTAACCAGCAATACCTGATGAAACTAGGATTGCCACACAGAAGATGGCGAAAAGAGTAATTGGGTGGGGTAAAAGGTTCCCCAAATATTCAACCGCGTCTAGAAAGCGAGTAAAGATTGGTTTCTTCGGCGAGTTTTGTTTAATCGAAGCAGATGAACTCATCTGTTCCCTCCTTGTAGTTATTCCTGCGTATATGTGACAAAACTGTCACAAAACGGGCGCAGAGTACTCGAGAAAAAGAACAAAGAAAAGTCAAACATGTAACAAACATTTACCAACTGCGGTATTTTTAGCCAATTATTGATATTTTTATAGAGTTATCATTCACATATGAACAATAACTCAGAATAATTAACAACAAAATAACATTCGGTAGATAAATATCAGAACGTTAACGTTGTACCGCTTTGAAGCGTGGGTTGGACTTACAGATGACATACAGTCGCCCTCTTCGTTTGACTATCTGACAGTCACGATGACGGTTTTTTGCGCTTTTTAGTGAGCTTAATACTTTCATTGTTATCCCCTATTTGACCATTTTTCCAAATCGGCGAGTAAAGTTAGCCATACGACCTTCTTTACTTACCACTCGCTGTTTACCTGTATAAAACGGATGCGACTCAGAAGACACATCGAGCGTGAAGTACGGATAAGTTTTTCCATCTTTCCACTCTATTGTTCTATCCGTCTTTAATGTTGAGCCAATAACAAAGTATTCGTCGACGCTTGTGTCATGAAATACAACTGGGCGATATTCAGGGTGAATTCCGTCTTTCATAATGTCCTCATTAATTTGTGAAACGTTATAACATAACAAATGATAACCATTATCAATTAAAAGTAAAGACGTAAAATGTGCTACCTTTGGTCCAATCTCGTTAAACAGCGCCTTTTCTAATGTATTCAATAGAACCAATTGGGCATATTCAAAGCCCATTTAAAGAAAAATTCGCCGTACCAAGGCAGCCAAGGCTAACTCCAAGCGCCACTTCTCGTATTCAACTGTTAGGCAACAGCAATTCTCCAGAGGCTATACGTGGAATCGAGCAATTCAGTCACTTATGGCTATTATTTCTCTTTGATCAAAATATCGAAGCAGGCTGGAAACCGACAGTTCGCCCTCCTCGCCTAGGCGGAAACGAGCGCATTGGTGTATTTGCTTCAAGGGCAACCTTTAGGCCAAATGCTATTGGCATGTCGGCCGTAGAGCTGAAAGGCGTTTCACAGAAGGGCAATCAAACATGGCTAGAGTTAGGCAGTGCCGATCTGGTCGATGGCACACCTATCATAGACATCAAACCATACATCCCTTACTCAGATTCAATCCCGGATGCGATTGGTGGTTTTGCCAATGAAGAGCCCAAAACCTTAGACGTTAATTTCAGTGAGCTAGCCATCAAGAAACTGAACAACCACCCAACTGCTCACCAAGTAATTCAAGTTATTAAAGAAGTGTTAGCGCAAGATCCCCGCCCCGCTTATAAGAAAGGCAAGCCCGACAATAAGGAATATGCGGTAAATTTGTTCGATCTTAACGTGAAATTCGTAGTTGAGCCGCTTTTCATCAATGTAACTGACATTGAGCGCTTTTGAGATCCCAAATAGGCTGATATTATATGCGGCTATATCGGATTTACTGCCGCCAATAGCCGCAGTAAGTTTACTTTTATTAATGATGAAACGGATACCATAGAATGCGTACCAGTAACTATCTTCTTTCTACTCTGAAAGAGACTCCAAACGACGCAGAAGTTATCAGCCACCAGCTGATGCTACGTGCAGGTATGATCCGTAAGCTAGCTTCAGGTTTATACACTTGGCTACCTACCGGTCTGCGTGTACTGCGTAAAGTCGAAAACATCGTTCGCCAAGAGATCGATAATGCAGGTGCAGTTGAGACTTTAATGCCCGTAGTGCAGCCGTTTGAGCTATGGGAAGAGACTGGTCGTAGCGAAAAAATGGGCCCAGAACTACTGCGCTTTACTGATCGCCATTCTCGTCCGTTTGTTCTTAGCCCAACAGCTGAAGAAGTGATCACTAGCCTAGTTCGCAACGAAGTAAACTCGTACAAGCAACTACCGCTAAACCTCTACCAAATCCAAACTAAATTCCGTGATGAGCGTCGTCCACGTTTCGGCGTTATGCGTGCACGTGAATTCTCTATGATGGATGCGTACAGCTTCGACATCGACAAAGCAGGTCTAGAAAAGTCTTACCAAGCGATGCACGATGCTTACTGTAATGCATTCGACCGCATGGGTCTTGAGTACCGTCCAGTACTGGCTGACTCAGGCGCTATCGGTGGTAGTGGTTCTCAAGAGTTCCACGTACTAGCTGAAAGCGGCGAAGACCTAATCGCATTCTCTACAGAATCTGAATACGCAGCAAACATCGAGAAAGCTGAAGCACTAGCTCCAACTGAAGAAGCTGCTGCACCAACTCAAGAGATGGAGCTGGTTGATACACCAAACGCGAAAACTATCGCAGAATTGGTAGAGCAACACGGTCTAGCAATCGAGAAAACAGTTAAGACTCTATTCGTTAAAGCTTCTGATGAAGTAGATGCAGACATCATTGCTCTAATCATCCGTGGCGACCACGAACTGAACGAAGTGAAAGCGGAAAACCTTCCACAAGTTGCTGCTCCACTAGAGATGGCTTCTGAAGAAGAAATTCGTGCACTAGTTGGCGCTGGCCCAGGTTCACTTGGTCCTGTAGGCCTAGAGCTACCATTCATCGTTGACCGCTCTGTTGCTGTAATGAGCGACTTTGGCGCTGGTGCAAACGTAGACGGTAAGCACTACTTCGGTATCAACTGGGGTCGTGACGTTGAGCTTGCTCAAGTAGAAGACCTACGTAACGTAATCGAAGGCGACCTAAGCCCATGTGGTCAAGGTACACTTCAGCTTAAACGTGGTATCGAAGTTGGTCACATCTTCCAACTAGGTAACGTTTACTCACAAGCGATGAACTGTGGCGTGCTTGGTCCTGACGGTAAGAACGTTATCCTTGAGATGGGTTGTTACGGTATCGGTGTATCACGTGTTGTTGCTTCTGCAATCGAGCAGAACCATGACAAATACGGCATCATCTGGCCAGACGCACTAGCACCTTTCCAAGTGGCTATCGTTCCTATGAACATGCACAAGTCTGAAGAAGTTAAAGCAGCGGCTGAAAAGCTATACGCTGAACTAACAGCTATGGGTATCGAAGTACTATTCGATGACCGTAAAGAGCGTCCAGGCGTAATGTTCTCTGACATCGAGCTAATTGGTATCCCTCACACTATCGTGATCGGCGACCGCTCAATGAAAGAAGGTAACTTCGAGTACAAGAACCGTCGTGCTGGTACTAAAGAAGCGGTTGCGATCGATTCAATCGTTGAGCACGTGACTTCTCAATTTGCTAAATAAGCAAACTCTGTAATGTACGAGCTCTTGCAAAGCAAGTGATAAAAAGGCTGCCATCTGGCGGCCTTTTTTATATCTCCTATCTTTCCAAACCAAATGTAAATCAACGTCAGTTAATCCTCGGTTCATCTTTCAAGCCGTATATTAGTTTCATCAACTTATTCGACGCGTTTACCAGTGGAGGTATCGATGGATATCAAAAGCCTACTTAACCAAGCACTTAAGTCAGACCTTGTTAAACAAGGTACTCAGAAACTCTCACAAAGCTCATCTGGCCTAAGCAGTCTTGCACAAGGCAATAAAGGCAGCAGTAAAAGTACACTTGGCGCATTAGGTGCAGGAGCAGTTGGTGGCGGATTGCTGGGAGCTCTAATGGGCTCAAAGAAAACCAAGAAGATTGGCAAGAAAGCCGTGGGCATTGGTGGGGCAGCAGCACTAGGCGCGTTGGCATACAAGGTATATAACGATTACCAAGCTAAACAAGGCACGCCGGACTCTTCTCCACAAGCCACCTTTGATGAACAAGATTCAAACCATAACTTACTCATTCTACGTTCGATGATTGCAGCTTCAAAAGCGGATGGTCATGTGGATGAAGAAGAAATGGCAAAGATAGAACAAGCTGTCGAGAACATGGGTGCGGACTATCAACTAACCAAACTAGTCTCTGAAGAGCTGCACAAACCGCTCGATCCTAGCGAAATCGCTCAGCTCGCGACATCGCCTCAACAAGCCAGCGAGATCTACTTAGCCTCTTTAATTGTGGCCGATGAGCAGAACTTCATGGAAAAGGCTTACTTGAAAGAATTAGCGAAGCAACTCAACCTCGCAGAAGAAGTTACCTATCAACTGGAGCAACAAGTCGCCGGATAACTCAGATAAATCCTCTCACTTATTGAGCAAAGACAAACAAACTCTGTAATTAAACAGAACAGCTTTGTCTTTGTTTTTCTCAATGTGTATATTGAGAGCAGTTATCATTTAGTTAGGGTATAACCATGAAAGTATACGACTGTTGTGAGCTTGTCCGTGAACTGTATTCGAAGATAGGCAGCGGCGATCAAGGCTACATTCCTCAAGCCATCACCTGCGCAGTAAAAACCTTCAATGACATCGCAGCCGACGAAGCGTTACCAAAAGACGCTCGAGAACGTGCCGCTTTTGCTGCAGCCAACCTGCTGATTTCTGACTTTGAGGACTAACCAATGAACCTAGCTAACTTTGAGAAAATGGATCCTGTGATGCTGATGAGTATCGTTAACATGAAATTGCGGGATGATTTTGGTGGCGATTTAGATCGCGTCGTGAACTTCTACGATATAGACAAAGCAGCATTGCTCGCTAAGCTAAAATCGGCTGGTTTTGAGTTTCTTCCAGAAGCCAAGCAATTTAGATAATTTCCAAACAACCACAGATATTTCAAGGTCAGCTTAGTGCTGGCCTTTTTGTTTTCGCCTTCCACTAAAACAGAAAAGGACTCACGGAGCTCCCTTTAAAGTTTTTTCAAAGTAGATGAACGGAGTTCAGAAACTCACACTAAATTTACGCTAACAAACGAGTATGTGCCACACAGAAATTCGTTCACTATCTGGATAATACCGGCCAATAAGAAAGGCCCCAAAAGGGACCTTTTTAATTCTTTTTTCAAAGTGGATGAGCGAAGTTCACGGAGCTCACACGGAGTTTGCGTTAGCAAATGAGTATGTGCGACACAGAAATTCGTTCACTCTACGCAGAAAAAATTAAGCATAAACCGGTAGACGCTTACAGATTTCTAATACTTTTGCTTTTGTTGCTTCGATAACAGACTCATCGCCCATGTTATCTAGGATGTCACAGATCCAACCTGCTAGCTCTTTCGCGTCTGCTTCCGAGAAACCGCGACGAGTGATAGAAGGAGAACCGATACGGATACCTGACGTTACAAACGGGCTGCGTGGGTCGTTTGGTACTGAGTTCTTGTTTACTGTGATGTTTGCCGCACCTAGTGCTGCATCTGCTTCTTTACCTGTGATGTCTTTGTTGATTAGGTCAACTAGGAACAGGTGGTTCTCTGTAGAACCTGAAACGATGTTGTAACCACGCTCAAGGAATTCAGCAACCATTGCCTTTGCATTAGCAACTACGCGTGCTTGGTATTCTTTGAACTCTGGCTCTAGTGCTTCTTTGAACGCTACTGCCTTACCAGCGATAACGTGCATTAGAGGACCACCTTGGCCGCCAGGGAATACTGCTGAGTTCAGCTTCTTGTATAGGTCTTCACCTTCGTTAGAAAGGATAAGGCCACCACGTGGACCTGCTAGCGTTTTGTGTGTAGTCGTTGTTACTACGTGAGCGTGTGGAACTGGGTTCGGGTATACGCCTGCAGCGATTAGACCCGCAACGTGTGCCATATCTACGAAGAAGTAAGCACCTACTTTGTCAGCGATTTCACGCATGCGTGCCCAATCACAAACTTGAGAGTAAGCAGAGAAACCACCGATGATCATCTTAGGCTTATGTTCTACAGCTAGCGCTTCCATCTCTTCGTAATCGATTTGACCTTTCTCGTCGATACCGTAAGGAATGATGTTGTACAGTTTACCAGAGAAGTTTACTGGTGAACCGTGAGTCAAGTGACCACCGTGTGCAAGGCTCATACCTAAAACTGTATCGCCAGCGTTAAGAAGTGCCATGTATACAGCATTGTTCGCTTGAGAACCTGAGTGAGGCTGTACGTTAGCGTATTCCGCGCCAAATAGTTCACATGCACGTTCAATTGCTAGAGTTTCAACTTTGTCTACGTACTCACAACCACCGTAGTAACGCTTACCTGGGTAACCTTCAGCATACTTGTTAGTAAGCTGAGAACCTTGAGCTTCCATTACACGTGGGCTAGTGTAGTTTTCTGAAGCGATAAGTTCGATGTGCTCTTCCTGACGAAGAGTTTCTTCTTGGATAGCTGCGAATAGATCCGCATCGTAATCAGCAATGTTCATGTCACGCTTAAGCATCTGTATCTCCTGACTCAGATTGTACTGAAAGTTTCAAAAAAACCACACAACGACCGAAAGCAAACGTTTTCGTCACCGTTTTGATGTGACGCATTCTACATAATTTGATCTTGGTCATAAAGAGCTAATTGCAATTTTCTCATGCAGTTTTTTCATAATGACTAATAAGGTTTGTCATGGTTGTGCGACTTGTCGCATTGATGGAAAACCTTACTGTCAATTTTACGCTTTACACCCTGTAAAACGCAGATTACATAGATTTACCTTAATTTTATGCCTCTAGCTACCGAAAACATCAACTTTTCTCTACTATGCTCGCCATTATTGGCTAGTTAATTATTAAATCGATGGAAAAACACTCACGTAAAGAAGATTGGATGGCAATTCTTACTGGAACCTTTCTAGTGGCTCAAGGTGTCTTCTTTTTACAGTCTGCCGATCTGCTGACAGGCGGCACTACGGGCTTGGCATTATTATTTAGCCAATTTACGCCATTATCCTTTGGTGTGCTCTATTTTCTTGCTAATTGCCCTTTCTATTTATTGGCATGGAAACGCTTTGGCCGTCGATTTGCATTCAACAGTGCCATTTCCGGCGCTTTAGTCTCTATCTTTGCCGATCATCTATATCTAGTGATTTCGCTTGATGCAATTAACGAGATTTACTGTGCGATTGCTGGCGGGTTATTAATGGGGTTAGGCATGTTAATACTGTTTAGACATCGTTCTAGCCTAGGCGGCTTTAATGTACTGTGTCTGTTCATCCAAGACCGCTACGGTATCTCGGTAGGCAAAACCCAAATGGCGATCGACTGCTGCATTCTATTTGCGTCCTTCTTCTTCGTATCGCCTTGGATTATTGCGGTATCTATCCTTGGGACAGTCGCACTCAACATTGTACTCGCGATGAATCACAAGCCAACGCGATATTCAGTAAGCTATACATCTTAACTCATAACTCGCTTTCAACAATTTCTAGCTGTTTTTGATGGGTAAAACAGCTAGAATCCCGCTTTTATAAGCTATAGTCCTTTCTATGAAAGATTACCTGTCTGCCGCCAAACACGCTCATACCTCCATTAACATTGAAGGGTTAGAGTTCAACCCAGAAACTCGCACCTTGAGTCATAATGGGCAAGTAATCGACCTAGAACCACGCTCAGTTGAGTTACTAGAACTCTTCCTGACGAGTGTTGGAGAGCCTCTCTCTGCCGACACCATCATTGAGTCGGTTTGGCAAAGTAACTTTATCTCAAAAAATGTCCTGACCAACCGCATCAGCACGTTACGCTCAATCATACAGAAATCTCTGCCCGATTCTGATGCCACCAAAATACTCGTTACGTACCCGCGTAAAGGCTATTACTTCAATGCAAGCTCTGTCAGTTTGGATAACCACCAAGAATCACCGTCACCAGAAAGCGCCCCTGTTCCTAGCACACCTTCAAAAGCAAATCTGGTGCTCTGTGCCCTATTGGCTATTTCACTCACGTGTACCGCCATCGTCAGCTACCTGTATTGGACCTCTTCAAGCAACACCGCATCGCTTATGGATGAACAACGCTTGATCCCAAAAGTCGAACTCCTATTAAACCGAGTCGACGCAATCGGGGAAAATGCACGTAAGCACCGCAGTATCGTCAAAGCTGTACTCTTGCAGCAGCAAATTGAATACGCTTTTACCGATATCGCGAATCAAGATGCGCCGAGTTACTTTCTAGATCCAATCGACAGCTCCCCTTTCTTCCCTGGCGCTAAGAATATGCGAACCAGTGATTACCTCGTCAATATTCAATTGAAAGACCGAGAAGTCGACAGTCGCCTTTCAGCAAAAATCAGTTTGCTTTACCCAAGTTCAGGCAAACTCGCTTTCCGTGGAATTTACTCGATAGACGTCAGTGACATTGCAGATAGCCTGATGGCCATCAATAAAGATCTGGCTCACTATTTCACTTTGCCAGAGCCAAGCGAAACAGCATGGTCTGCAAACACATCGAAAGTGATGCCTTTGTTAGCTCAACAGTCACTCGACATTGATAGCATTCCTTTGGATGAAATGACCGCTACGTTACTGGCTCGACACTTGGTGTTATTTGAAACCGATAAACAGAAACTCATCCAATTCACCAACAGAATTCAGGCGCACTTTTCTCGTACTCCCGATGAACTCACCCTATGGCTCGGCATGATCAGTTTTAAGGTCCGAGATCTCACATCCGCTCGTGAATTTCTGACTACCCCTGCTGGTAACTCTCGAATAGAAAACGCGCTGGTCTATATGGTGATTTCCCATATTGCCTATAAACAAGGAAACATGGATAAATTCAGACTGAATTACATGGAGTCACTGGTCGCACTGTTACGTGTCGTTCCATCAGAAGCACTCTTTGATAGGCTCTCTCAACCAGAATCTGAAGCGACTTGTTTACAGCCTTGGCAAAGTCTAAAACTCAGTGTGAAGGATCCAATCATCCTCAAACAATGGGAAAATTTAATGCTCGATTACTGTCATTCCGTTGGACTTCAAATTTCGAAACCAAGCAGCAGTACGTTTTAAATTAGAGATAAAATTTATTTAAAAACAAAGACCTAAATATAAATTAAACTTTTATTTAATTTCATTCTTTGCCCTATTCTCCAGCAAAAACCTAACATTCCTGGCAATCCAAATCTGGCACTCACGCCATTCACTCGTCAGGAATGTTTACATGAATAAAGCTCTTGCTATCGTCGCTACTTCAGTTATCGCCCTCCATGGTTGTGGGGGCGACAGTGGATCTTCAACAGGTATTGATACCGATAAATCGTCTGGTTCCAACAGTTTCGATTTCCCTATAAAAGGCTCTAATTTTTCGCCAGAAAAACTGTCTTTTCTCTCTTACAAGACTTACCAAGATGGTGAAGAAAACGAGGAAATACGTTTCGCTTATTCATCGATAAGCACAACAGATCTACTAACTCGCCTCCAAGATGAACTCGACCAAGCGCAGATCAACGGCTCTGAAGAAGCCACTGATATAACTAAGCTCAAACGCTGGGTGGAAGACAAACAAAACCAAGGTTCAGAGCACTTTTTCGGTCTCGATACATATGTGTTTGGTGAAGACCCAGAGTTCAGTGTTTTGTATCAAGGTGGAGATGACTTCACGCATCTCGTCGACAGCAGCATCGAAGTGAGCAAAGAACACAATAAAGACTTATTTGTTACTAACCCTTTATTCAAACACTCGGGCACCGCAGTAAAACAAAAGGACCCGAACCTCGATATTAGTCACAACTCAATACAAAGAGAGCTTAATACCAGCGCAGGGCAATTAGCCGATCTACTTGATGTTTTTTATCCTAATGGTGTTGATGACCTTGGCCCAGAAGATACGCAATGTCGCCTTGTCTGGAGCCAACAAATCAAAGAAAACGGCCAACGAGTCTCCGTGTCCATTCAGGGAAAAAGCATCGAAACGGCTTATCTAGGTGTCGAAAATTACTACAACGTTAGCTGCGGTGACTATGGCACTACAGATTTCAAACTCAATACCGAGATTTGGTTTAACCCAAGCTTTGGTCTTGTGAAACAAATTGAACTTACTGAGAAAAATAACATCCAACTCCATGAAGAAGTAATGTCACTACATTCATTTACTTTTAACAACGGATAGGATAATGACAGACGACGAGTTCCAAGCCTTAAAAGATGTTATCAAGCCGCTTTCCCAAGCGCGGTTGAAGGCACTTTTGCACGCAGTAAAACGTGAAGAAGATAAGCTCAATGAGTTTTCTTATGACGGGTTACTCACTGAGCAGGAACTGGATCTGTTGCAGCAAGTCTCAACGGACTAAAAAAATAAGCTTTGAACCGTCAGCCTTAGCCTCAGGTTCAAAGCTTTACTCGCATAGGGGGGCGAGTATTACTCTATCAAGAGAATCTTAGTTTCGTACGGTCGTAGAGTGATTTGGGTTGATACAGGCATTTCACTTTCAGCATAATTTCCCAAGAGCAGTTTAGCTCGAATCAAATTAATACCTGCTGGTAGCTCAACACTGCACTCATCCGCGTAGTAGTTATTCAAACAAATCAGCGTTTGAGTCGCCGTTTGTCTTTGGTATGCAAATACCGCTTCATGCTCAGGCAACAAATCAGTGTAATCACCATCAGTGATCACCGCGACTTCCTTTCTCAGCTCTATTAGACGCTTGTAAAAATGAAAAACAGAATCATCATCTTGCACCGCTTGTTCTGCGTTTATCTCTTTATAATTTGCCGCCACATCCAACCAAGGCTGCTCTTTTGAGAATCCGGCAAATGCAGAACTGTTCCACTGCATTGGAGTACGAGAGTTATCACGAGATTTCTGAGACAAAATATCCATCATCTCTTGGTGGCTTGTACCTTGCTCGTTCACCATAAGTTGGTACATATTGGTGCTTTCAACGTCACGATATTGCTCAATGTTAGTGTAGCCAGGATTAGTCATGCCAATCTCTTCACCTTGATAAATGTAAGGTGTGCCTTGCATCATATGCACCGAAGCCGCTAGCATTTTCGCTGACTCCACACGGTATTGTTTGTCATCACCGAGACGACTCACCACTCTTGGTTGGTCATGATTACACCAGAACAAGGCACCCCACCCTTTACCATTCAACCCAGTTTGCCAATGGTTAAAGATGGACTTGAGTTGTAGGAAGTCAAAAGGTGCATTTGTCCATTTCTCACCATTGGTATAATCCACTTTAAGGTGATGAAAGTTGAAGACCATCGATAACTCAGAATTATCCAAGTTGGAATATTGCTGGCAATGTTCAAGTGTCGTGGAAGACATTTCGCCTACGGTCACGCTGCCATATTTCTGAAAAACAGCTTCGCTAATTTCCTGCAAGTACTCATGTACGCGTGGGCCGTCGGTGTAAAAACGACGCCCGTCACCGATATCATCATTAGCATAATCTTGTTGTTTAGAAATGAGGTTAATTACATCTAAACGGAATCCATCAACGCCTTTTTCTGCCCAGTAGCTGATGATCTCTTTCACTTCATCGCGAACTTTCGGGTTTTCCCAATTCAGATCGGCTTGTTCTTTAGCAAAAAGGTGCAAGTAATACTGACCAGTGGCTTGATCCAACTCCCATGCATTTCCGCCAAACTTTGATTGCCAGTTGGTTGGAGCGTCTCCATCAACAGGATCTTTCCAAATATAGTAATCACGGTAAGGGCTTTGTTTATCACCCAATGCAGATTGGAACCACTCATGTTGAGTCGAAGTGTGGTTCACCACGATATCCATCACAATGCGGATACCACGCTGATGCGCCTCTGCTAACAATAAGTCGAAATCGGCCATGGTACCGAATTCTGGGTTAATCGCGTAGTAGTCCGAAATATCATAGCCGTTATCGATCATTGGCGATTGATAAACAGGGGTCAGCCAAATCGCGTCTACGCCTAAAGTCTTTAAATAATCCAGCTTAGAAATAATGCCTTTAATATCACCAGAGCCTTGCGAGCCGCTATCACAAAAGCTCTTTGGGTAGATTTGGTAAATCGTGGCCGTTTTCCACCACAATGCATCTTTCTCTTGAATCGTCATGTCTACTTACTCTTACTAAAATCAAAGCGGAGTGGCGAAAGCCACCACTCCAAAAGTTATGTTTTTATTTAGGTGTACAACTAACCGTTAGTTAGCACTTACTGCCGTTAATTCACCCTTTGCTTGTGCGCGCTTGTAGAAGAACAGCGTCAGTACTGCGGGAAGAACAATCGCAACTAACATAGCAATCAGGTAAATAGACCAATATTGAGGCTGAATCGATAAGATGCCTGGTAGGCCACCTACACCGATACCATTTGCCATAACTCCAGCACCGCCACAGATTGCCGCCGCAACTGCACTACCGATCATTGCGCTTAACATTGGGAATTTGTATTTCAAGTTAATGCCGTACATCGCTGGCTCTGTGACGCCTAGGTAGGCAGAAATCGCTGCAGGAACTGAGATATCACGTTCACCTTCGCGTTTGCTCAGAATGATAATGCCGACAACTGCGGATGCCTGAGCGATATTAGACAATGCAATAAGTGGCCAGATTGGCGTACCGCCTAGCTCTTGCATCAACTGCAGATCCACAGCATTAGTTGTGTGGTGAATACCCGTAATAACCAGTGGTGCGTATAGGAAACCAAACAGCATTGAACCAATAATTGCGAAATCACCTGTCATTGCCGCTTTCGCTGCGAACGCAACGCCATCGCCTAGTACACGGCCAAATGGGCCAATAAAAGCGTGAGCAAGAATCACTGACAGAATGATAGAAACAAATGGCACGACAACTAAGTACAAGTAAGCAGGAACGATTCGCTTCAAGTTCGTTTCAATAAACGCGAGTGCAACACCTGCCAGCATGGCTGGAATCACTTGAGCTTGATACCCAACTTTCTCGATAACAAAGAAGCCAAAGTCCCATACTTCAGGGGCAGCTTTACCTATCATGTAGGCATTCATTAACTGCGGAGAAACCAGAGTCACACCTAAAGTGATACCTAAAATTGGGGTACCACCCAGTTTTTTCACGGTTGCCCAACAAACGCCGACAGGCAGGAAGAAGAAGATCGCTTCACCAATCAACCAAAGAAAAGAGTGAACCGTCGCCCAAAACTGGCTGATTTCGACTAAGGTTTTTCCATCGAACATGCGAATGTCACCAATCACATTACGGAAACCTAGAATCAAACCACCAGTGATGATTGCAGGGAGCAGCGGTACAAAAATTTCGGCTAAATGGGAGATGCCGCGCTCAAGGATATTCATGTTTTGGCGAGCAGCCAACTTCGCCTCATCTTTCGATGATTCTTGCTTACCCGTCAGCTCAATAAGGACCTTGTATACTTCATCAACTTCAGTACCAACCACCACTTGAAATTGACCAGCGTTTGTAAAACAGCCTTTCACTAAGCTGAGCTTTTCTAGCTCACCGGTATTCGCTTGATCGGTATCATTAAGAACAAAACGCAAACGAGTCAAACAGTGACTCACGCTTGCGATGTTTTCACTACCGCCGACTAGCTCTATAAGACGCGCAACGTCTTGCTTCGCAATCTTACTCATACTTTCCCCACCCTGGTTCTTAATTAATCTTACCACCCAGATCTATGCCATCCGGATTTTCATCAAATATAAATGGGAACATTCCCATAAGTTGGTTGTTATATTGCCTAAGTGATAATTAAATTAAAATGGGAACAGTCCCATTAATTGAAAGAGATCACAGTCTAATTTTAATTCACTTTGTAATTAATGAGTTAAGTTTCAGGTTTTATAAGATTGGATTTTGAGTATGATGCGTCACGCCACACTGACCAGAAAGCTGGGAGATCAATAAGTTAGCAGCCAGCTCACCAGCAGCTTGGTAACCTGGATCTATGCTATAAATTTTCGGAAATAGGAAAGACAATAAGTCGTTGCCTCCGACGCCGGTTACCGCAATATCTTCGCGCTGAAGTTCTTGCAAACGCTTAATCACCCCAAGCGCTAATGTATCACTCGCGCAAACAATCGCTTGAGTATCTTCAGTGATCACTTTATCAACTAACTGATAAGCACTTTCATGGTGTAGCTGCCCAGTTTGGTAGTTCGGCTCTTGATTCACCTGCTCACACCACTTCAGATAAGAGCTCAAACGCAACTCACCAGTAGATTTATCGCTAGGGTCAACGCCAATAAAGGCAATATTGGAAAGGTCTTGTTCTGTGAGGTAATGAAGCGCATTCGCAATCACACCCTCGTTGTCATAATTGATCGAGGTGACATTTTCTGTATCCAGCGCAACTACTACCGCTTTATGTTGCCACGTCTCTATACTTGCAATGTCACAATCGGTAAAGCCAAATACAATCACGCCATCTACATTACGTTTTTTCAAAACTTGTAAGTGATCGTTGGTTTTATCGCGATCAAATTGGCTCTCCATGATCACCACATCGTAGCCAGCGGCATACAATTGATTAAGCATGGTACCCACTGCTTTGTTCTCCGAAGGAGAGTCCAAACGCGAAATGATCACACCGATAACTTTTTGACTGCCACCACGCATCGACTGCGCAGACTTTGATGGCACATACCCAGATTCTTGTATGACTCGCTCTACTTTCTCACGTGTCGCTGGTTTGACTTTAGGATCATTGGTCAAAACTCGGGATACCGTTGATTTACCAACGCCCGACAATTTTGCGATATCAAGAATAGTGAGTTTTTTGCTCATAAAGGCCTGAATAGTCTGAAAAGGAAATAAAAAAGTGAGGGTATGAAACCCTCACTTAGAATAACAACAAAAATGGGTACGATCATCAAGGTTACAGGTGGCAATTCTTGTAAATCACGCGACCTAGCTCTAAACGAGCTTTTTCACCTTTGGTATGCAGTGTCACGCTGTTAAGCAACTCTGCCGTTCCATCATCCAAAATGTATTTAGTGCCTGAGCCAGCTGCAACCTGAACCAAGCGGTATTCATGTTGAGGTAAGCGAAGCACCGCTTTACCGTCATTAAGATATGCTACTTCAAAAGAACTATTAGATTCACACTGATAGCGAGTAAATTTGCCGTCGGGAATAGAATCACCAACACTTGCAGATTGGGAGCACCCCATTACTAACAATGAACCTAAAGAAGCAAACAACCAAGTCATTTTCATACTCTGCTCCTAATGTTTCTTTAAAACTCTATTTAGCGAATAGCCAGTTTATGCTTTCAAATACGCTGGTACGTCTTTAATGCTGTCTAAAACAACACTTGCTAGTGCTTCACCTTTCTCAGTGACCGGTTTACCCGTTCTCACCAATACTTTGGTACCAACTCCAGCGGCTTCTGCTGCCATCATATCTTCAGCTTTATCGCCGATCATGACAGAGTTAGCCATATCAATTTTCAGAAAGTCACGAGCGGAAATGAACATACCTGGTTTAGGTTTACGGCATTCACAGTCTTGTTTGTAATCACCGATACCGTGTTCAGCATGGTGTGGGCAGTAATAAATACCGTCTAACTCCACGCCATTATCGACAAAGTTCCAATCCATCCACTGCGTTAACGATAGGAAGCGATCTTCACTGAACATACCACGAGCAATACCAGACTGATTGGTTACCAATACCAGTAAGTAACCCATGTCTTTAAAAGCTTTAGCCGCTTCAAAAACACCCTCTATATACTCAAAGTCATGCTCATCGTGAACATAGCCATGATCGACGTTAATCACGCCATCACGATCCAAAAAAACAGCCGGTTTTGACAAAATTCGATTCTCAGTCAACTTTCTATAATCATTAATTATTACACGCTTTATTTCCTTCATCACTATCTAATTACCTTTTAGACGTCTAGACGTAAAAATATCTATTGACTTAGATCACGTAACGCCATAGCATCAACTGCAAATAGAGATATGACTCGACATTTTATTCTGTTCTCCCTGCACAGGTAATTCCATGATTAAAGTTAATCAAGTAAACAAGGTTTTCTATCAAGGCACTAAGGAAATCAATGCCTTAATAGACATCAACCTACATATACCGCAAGGCACTATCTTTGGGGTAATCGGCTCTTCAGGTGCAGGGAAAAGCACGCTGATTCGCTGTGTAAACATGTTAGAAGCACCAACAAATGGTGAAGTTATTGTCGACGGTGTCGACCTCACTAAGCTGTCAAAATCAGAGCTAAGTGAAGCTCGCCGTAACATCGGGATGATTTTTCAGCACTTCAATTTGTTGTCTTCTCGTACAGTTTTTCACAATGTAGCGCTACCTCTAGAGCTAGCAGGCAAAGATAAATCTGCTATTGAAACTAAGGTATCAGAGCTTTTGAAACTGGTTGGATTAGCGGACAAACGCGACACCTACCCAGCGAATTTAAGTGGCGGTCAAAAGCAACGTGTTGCGATTGCGCGAGCACTAGCTTCAGATCCGAAAGTGCTACTATGTGATGAAGCAACCAGTGCTCTTGATCCAGCAACCACTCAATCAATCCTAGAACTGCTACGCGAAATCAACCGCAAGCTAAACATCACTATGTTGCTTATCACTCACGAAATGGATGTCGTAAAAAGCATCTGTCATGAAGTAGCGATCATTGGTGGTGGTGAATTGGTAGAAAAAGGAACGGTTGGCGAGATCTTTGCTCACCCGAAAACGGAACTGGCGCACGAATTCATTCGTTCAACATTAGACCTATCGATTCCAGAAGATTACCAAGTTCGCTTGCAAGAAACCCGAGTTGAAGGCAGTTATCCACTCGTCCGCCTAGAGTTCACAGGCGCGACGGTTGATGCACCTCTGATGACGCAAATTGCGCGTAAATTCAATATCGACGTAAGCATCTTAAGCTCAGATCTTGATTACGCCGGCGGCGTGAAATTCGGCATGATGGTGGCCGAGCTATTTGGTAATGAGCAAGACGACAATGCAGCCATCGAATTCTTACGCGAGCACAATGTAAAAGTAGAGGTACTAGGTTATGTCCTTTAGTTTCAAAGAAGTCACTGAGTGGCTAAGCCTTAACGGTAACCTACTGCTAGGTGCAACTTGGGAAACACTTTACATGGTTGCGGTAGCAGGCATCGTTGGCTTTGCTGTAGGTATTCCACTTGGCGTGATTTTACACACGACTAAAAAGGGTGGCCTGCTAGAAAACACCAAAGTAAACAGCATACTAGGTGCAGTTGTGAACGTGGGTCGTTCCGTTCCCTTCCTAGTGTTAATGGTGGCGATTATCCCATTAACTAAAATGCTAATTGGCACATTTATCGGTACAACTGCGGCTATCGTGCCACTCACAATTGGAGCTATCCCATTCGTTGCTCGCTTAATTGAAAGTGCATTGCTAGAAGTACCTACCGGGCTTGTAGAAGCAGCTCAATCAATGGGGGCAACGCCAACGCAAATTATCAATAAGGTACTGCTTCCTGAAGCACTACCTACCATCGTTAACTCAGTGACGATCACGCTTGTGACTTTAGTAAGTTACTCAGCAATGGCAGGCACTGTTGGCGGCGGCGGTTTAGGTGATGTAGCCATTCGTTACGGCTTCCACCGCTACGATGTCACAATCATGGCAGTCACTGTAGTGATGCTGATTGTGCTTGTACAAATTATTCAGTCTATCGGTGACGCAATCGTGCGCCGAGTAGACCACAGATAGCCATTCGCTTACGAACGTATTGCATCTGAACAAATACATAAGTTTATAAAAAGGAGATTGTTATGAAATTTAACCTTAAAGGTTTACTGACTATCGCAGCGGCTGCATCTGCTCTAGTTCTAGCTGGCTGCGGTGAGAAAGAAGCAGACACTTCAAAAGTTAAAGTTGGCGTTATGGCTGGCGCAGAAGCTCAAGTTGCTGAAGTTGCAGCAAAAGTAGCGAAAGAACAATACGGCCTAGACGTTGAGCTAGTGACTTTCACTGACTACGTTACGCCAAACGCAGCACTAGACGATGGCTCTATCGACATCAATGCTTTCCAACACGCGCCGTACTTAGACCAACAAGTTGCAGACCGTGGCTACAAGCTAACGATCGCGGGCAACACGTTTGTTTACCCTATCGCGGGTTACTCAAAGCAAGTTAAATCTATTGACGAAATCCAAGATGGCGCTCGCATTGCAGTACCAAATGACCCAACAAACCTAGGTCGTTCACTTCTTCTTCTTGAGCAACAAGGTCTCATTGAACTTCGTGACGGTGCTGACCTTCTAGCAACAGTTCGTGACATCGTTGGTAACCCTAAGAACATCACGATTGTTGAACTGGATGCGGCTCAACTTCCTCGCTCTCTAGATGATGTTGCTCTGTCAATCATCAACACAACTTACGCAAGCTCAATTAACCTTACTCCACAAAAAGACGGTATTTTCGTTGAAGACAAAGAGTCTCCATACGTAAACCTAATCGTTGCACGTGAAGACAACAAAGATGCTGAAAACGTACAAAACTTCGTTAAAGCATACCAAACTGAAGAAGTGTACAACGCTGCTTCAGAAATCTTCCAAGGTGGCGTAGTAAAAGGTTGGTAATTCCAACTCTTTTCTAACCAAACCATTAAGGGCTGACAATGTGTCAGCCCTTTTTCATTTATATTAGCCGAACATTACCACCAAGCTTCTACCTGCATACCAACACTTACTTCGCTATCTTTGCCTTCGCCAAACGCATCATTATTCTTGGCATCATTGAGATAAGAAGCAAATATTCTGAACTCTGGACGTGCCCAAAAACCAACTTTTGGTACCCAAGCCTGAGCGAGCGTGAATTTGCTACCCGCGCCATCTTGATTATCGATGCTTTCAACAAAGCCACCGATTTCAACTACAGTACGCATTTTTTCATCCCACTTATATAGTGGGCGAATGACGGCACTAAAAGATTCGTCGCTACTATTATTTGAGCCCACGTCAGAGGCAACGGCATAACGAATTGTGTGGCCGAACTCGACATCTTCGCCAATCGATACAACACCCCAGTTTATCACTCGGAAACCTTCAGCATTATTGTTATCCGCATTACGCACTAACCCTTTACCCGTACCATACGTGGTCATTTGTTCTGCGTATCCAGAGTTCGCGAGTTGAAGAATCGTTTTATTGAAACCATTGGAAAGCCCTTGATTTAAACTCGCTGTCATCAATACGCTATCGTCAGCATCAATGGATTGACCTTGTTTTTCTTTGCCAAAGTTTACGTCAATCCCCACTTCCAAATCGGCTTTATTCCAAAGTTCAATTCCTGCATATCGAATATCTGCAATCATTGCCGTGGTCTCTTGGCCATCGTCAATATCACCAGCGACGGTATCCTGAATCAATGCGACTGATAACTTTCCAGGTCCCATATTGATATGCTCCACGCCACCACCGATACCACTCACATCCCAGTAATAGTTATCGATGATATGCACATCGTGACGCTGATAGTAACGCTCCCCCGCCCATATCGTCGCATCTTTATCATCAAACAGCCCTGTAGCCTGAATGTTCAATTGCACAACGTCCACATTGCGGTCTTTAGAAAGTTCATCTTGACCTTCCCAATATGCCAGCATGGAATCAATCAAAAACGTTGCTTCTTCATCTGCATACAATTCTTTCTTGAATCCGAATTCTCCGTAAAGATCGTTCTCGTTCCCTAGGCGGCCAACTTTGTTTACCTCCCATTTACTGTTTGAACCCCCATAATTGCTCAGCCCCACGCCTCCACGCATGTAACCATTAAATTCTAGAGGTGCGGTCTCGGCATATACACCAGATGAAAGTAACACCGTCGATAGAGCTGCAGCAGTAGGTAACAATTTCATAATCCATTCCTTTCAGACTAATATTCATATCCACCCCAAGATGGGAACCTTCCCATGGGAACGATCCCATTTATATTGTGAATATTATAAATTGGAAGAATGTAAGTAAATTAGTGTGAGCTGGATAACTATTAGTACTGGTTAAATTTGATGCAGGTAGGATTAATTAGCTGAATAGTTATAGCGAAGATAAAGGTTTCTGAATGGGATAGTACTGAAAAATAGTGCAGTGAAAGAGAGCACCGAAAAGTGTGCTCTCTGATATAAGAATCCATATTAAATTACTTAATATGATCCCAAGACATGTTCGATACGATTCGGCAATCATCACACTTAAAGTGGAAGATATCGTGTAGAGGCTCTTCTAGAAGCCATTCACCGCCGCATTTAGGGCACTTACGCGCCTGCTCATCAGCTAGGCTTTTACCACCTACTCGATACTGATAGTAGTAGGTGGGCACTTTAGACAAAAATTCGATACGACCTCGTAAATCCCACCCGCGTTTGAAAAGCACACTGTCAGCATCGCAAATCTCATGCAGAGCTGCATGTTCAGCACGACAGCCACCAGCCATCTGAATTTCATCACATGCTTGCCACTCGGTTTGCCACTTCACTACCGCTTTATGATCGCCATTAGATGTCGGCTCATTTCGGTATAATGGGATCGGCAACAAGGTCTCTCCGCTTCGCAGTGGAGAGCACGTATGAACATAGGTGGTGTACAGAACTTGCCAACTTGGCGTTTCCTCTTCCGCGACTTCTTCTGAGTTCAAATCTCTGCCAAGCATGCGCATTTTCGGCGCAAGTAAGCTCGCTTCAGACAAACGCTCAAAACAAACGTTAACAAAATCCGAGTGATTTCTTGGGTGCAAGCTGTCTTGTTCAGGGCATACGACTCGAACAAAAAACTCGCCCTCTCCCATCACAATCGGAAACTCGCGACCAAGTACTTGCCCGTTGTAACGTAAAGCATCCATCAAACCATTAACGGCTTTATCAACCGCACTAACGGTCGTGTTATCGAAACATTCAAATTGTAATTCTACTACGTACATTTGCTTATACCGCTGGCTCTAACTGTTCAAGAAACTCTGCCAAAGTTGGTGCCAGAACATCGCGGTTGCTAGTACCCAAGCGCTCTAAAATGACGTTACCAGTAAGATTACAAATTGAGATCACGTCCAGTTCAGCATCAGTTGCTGCAATAAAAACGGTAGGCTTTAACTTTAAGCGACGTTGCGTCACAAGGTGGCCTAGAATGTTTTCTTGTAGGCATTCGAAGTCTTCATCACTCCAAATCTGAAGCAAAGTCAGCTCATTGCCTTGATAAGTTGCATTCATATCGGCGCTGTATTGCACACCATAAAACGTTTTAATATCGTCATGCAGTGTCAATTCAATGCCTGTTTCAACATTACTAAAATCAGCGTGTTGTTCACGAGGGAAGCTCTTCCATAGCACCGCATCACCACTTTTTTCTTCTACGCATGGTGACACAACGTCCACCAACTCCTCGTTACGCGGTAGGGTTTGGTGCTGTTCCTGCCACATATCAACGTAACGCTGACTAAAAGAAAACAGTGCATCTTGGGCACATTGAGTCATGAAAATCTCCTAACGCAATAATATTAAATGGAATCTTTCACCTTTCTGCATCTACCGAGCGATGACTTAATGACACAGTAAAAGGGATTCAGTAAAATTGGCCCCATTCTAATCGAATTTGAAGCGAAAGTATGAGCAAATATTCTGATGCCAAAGAACTGGCAGGGTTAACTCTTGGCCAAAAAACTGAGTACTCAAACCAATACGATGCAAGTTTATTGCAGCCGGTTCCACGTAGTCTAAACCGCGATGATCTTGCATTAAGCGGCGATCTACCTTTTGTTGGTCACGATATTTGGACCATGTACGAGCTTTCTTGGTTGAACAGCAACGGCTTGCCACAAGTCGCTGTAGGTGAAGTCTTTATCCCAGCCACTAGCCCAAATTTAATTGAATCAAAATCTTTCAAGCTTTACCTCAATAGCTATAACCAAACGCAATTCAATAGTTGGGATGATGTAACTGAACGACTGATTCAAGATCTCTCTCAATGTGCAGGGGAAACCGTATTGGTGAACGTCAACCGAGTAACGGATTACACCAATCAACCTATCGTCACCATGAAAGGCGATTGCATTGACGAACAAGACATTACCATCGATAGCTATGAGTTTGATGCAGCTTTACTTAAAGGTGCTTCGAGCGAAAAGATCGTCACTGAGTCTTTGCACAGCCACTTGCTTAAATCGAACTGCTTGATTACCAATCAACCCGATTGGGGCAGTGTTGAAATAGACTACCAAGGTCCGAAAATCAACCGTGAAGCCTTGCTGCGTTACCTAGTTTCGTTCCGCGAACACAATGAATTCCACGAACAGTGTGTGGAACGAATTTTCACTGACATCATGACCTTCTGTAAGCCGAGTACACTGACGGTGTATGCACGTTATACACGTCGCGGTGGGTTAGACATCAACCCATACCGCTCAACAGAACAAGATAAGCCAAGCCACAACATGCGTATGGCTCGTCAATAAGCTCTGTTTGAAAACACAATACTAAAGGGATATGAGAATGCGTTGGTTTCATCTGATTGGCTTAATTTACCTCACATTAAGTGCAGCAGTTAATGCAACGGTCTATTCATCGACTTTGCTGAATGAAGCAAATAAGTTGATCGAAATAGATCCAAATCGCTCGAAGCATATAGCTGCGAATTATTTAAACCAACGCACGCTTTCCGACCAGAGAGAGAAAAGCCCAACTGCAATCTCCCGTGAAGAAACCGACAACTCTATTCGAACTCCGAGTGGCAGCATTGACGCCTACAAGATACTTGCACAGGCGGAATACAATTTAGGCAATACACGAACGGCAATTCAAACATTAGCAGCGGCCGAGAAACTGGCGAAAAAGTATCAACTGCCATACCTCTCGTTAGATATCCAAATCCTAAAAACAGAACTTCTGTGGCTAAACGATAGAAAATCGCTCATCGCTAAGCAGTCACTGACTAACATTGAGCAAGATATGCAGTCTATCAGCCAAACTCTAAAGCTGACCGAAGGCGTAGCTTATCGCCTGACTATGCTCAAAGCGCAAATCGCTTCTTACGATAACCAAGTTGTCGAGGCTGAGCAGTTATTCAAGCAAGCCAAAAAGTACCTAGAACGCCGTCACTCCGAAAAAACGCTAATTGACTACCACATTGCCATTGGTGAGTTCTACCTCACTCACAAGAAGTACAACAGTGCATTAACGGAATTACTTTTTGGCTACTGGAAATCGGTTGAAGAAAACCTAAGTGCGCGACTCGCTAAAGTAAACCGCTTACTGGCGCAACTTTTCTTCGAGCGACAGGTGCTTGATAAAGCGCTCGATCATTTATCGCAAGCGGCCGATTTCTACGACAACTATGAAGATTCGCCAATCTTAGCCAATGTGCTGAAGAAAATGGGTGACGTGTACTTCTTCCAAGGCAAATACAACTTAGCCTTGGTGCACTTCTTTAACGTGTTGGATCACGAAAGTACTGACCGCAACATCGCGCAAGTGATTGAAATTCGCTTAAGCTTAGCAGCGACCTACTTGCGTTTATACAACTATCCTTTGTCTGAACAGTATTTATCTCGAGCGTTAGAACTGCTTGAGTATGCGGATATTCCAGAGCTAGAAGCAAAGGCGTCACTCATGTCTGCTGGCCTTGCGCTGCACCTACAAAAAAGTGACCAAGTTATCGAAGATGCGCAGCGAGGCTTGGATATCGCCAACACCCTAAATAACTCACGTGTTACGCAGCAAGCTTATTACCTACTCTCTTTAGGCTATGAACAATCGGGTGAATTTAAGCTCGCATTAGATAACATCAAACACTACAACTCGCTTGTCGCTTTAGAGCAGCAGAATTTAAACCGAGTGAGTGAAGATGCTTTCCGCCAACAAAAAGAATTTGCTGAGCGCTCTCTGCATTACTCGGGTCAAGAAGCCGAGTTAGAAGAGTACAAATTGGAACACCGCAAATTCCAAAAGATCGCTTTTGCTCTATTCCTATTCAGCATCATTCTGTTCTTCTTTGTATTACGTCGTGGCTACATTATTCAAAGCCAAGCAAAGAAAATTGATGGTTTAAGCAAAGATCTTTACACCCACTCGCGGTCTAAGTTGCGTAACTTGCGTATGCTCAATGCTAAGCTATCAACCTCTTTACAGCGCACAAACGAAACGTTCGAACAGTGGCAAATGGGGGAACTGATCCATGAACCGCTTAACGACCGCTTACGTTTTGTCATGATCGATTTGCCGTTCTTACGCAACATGTACATCCAAAACGGTTACAAAGCTGGGCTTGAATTAGAAGAAGCATTTGGTGTCTTCCTTAAATCTAAATTGGATGACCCAGCACGTATTTACCACTTCTCAGACGCGAATTTGCTGTATATCGAACCAAGCACAGATCGCAATCAGTCGCCTGAAACTGTATTTAACAAGATCCAATCTTGGATTTCAGATTTTGAGCCTGAGCGTAAAATGAACCGCAACATACGCATGGGCATTGCCGATTACCCGTTCTTACCTCGTGCTTATACCGCCATCAATGATCAAGAATTGCTCGACCTTCTATTAATGTCGACTAACCTCGCCCGTGAGATCAGTCTCAAAGAACGTAATAGCCAATGGGTATATTTGAAAGCTATCGAAAACGCACCAGCGGCGAGCCTTGCAACAGGAAACATCCGCGAAGCCTGTAAACACGCCATTAGTCAGGGATTAATAAAGATACAATCTTCCTACCAGAATGAGGACAGCCTCAAAAAAATGCTAAAAGATGAGTAATTATCCCGCAGTTGATACGCGAATCGAGTGACGTTATTTTCAGTTTTGTTATTATCGATAGATTCGCGTTTCATTAAATACGCTCTCTTTAGCTCTCAGTGGTATAAGTTTATTTTTCTATGGGTATTCTCGAACAAGATATTCAAGCTCAGCTGCATCAACTGAAGTCTCAGTTGGAACAAGTGCGTTTGACACAACGAGATACTTCATTCAAATTTAAACGAGAGCAAAAGGTTCTTAAGCGTATAGTTGCATCGCTCAGTGGTGCATGTGTTGGCAGCAACCAACGCCTAGATGAGAGCCTTATTGCATTAAAGGAAGAGTTAGAAAAACAAAAAGACATTAGCTCGCTTATTCCTCGACTTGCTGTATTAGAAAGGATGCTCAAGCAAAAATCATTGGCTATGGAAAAACAGAACGGATATCTGGACGAAAGCATTAAGCACAGTGGTGAAACTCTACAGAGAATCACTGGCCTTCCAGCGCAGCTAAAACGTGATTTGCGTAATTTGCTAAGCTTCTCTGAAAGCAATGGCAGCCAAAAGGTTGATCATGCGATGAAGCTTCTGAGCATCTACGAACGTGCCATCAAGATCATGGCCACCAACTCACGAGCAAACTTTTCTGATAGCGACTACTCCCCAGAACAAGAACTTCTTTCAAGCCTTGCCGATGAACTGCAGCACCTAATCACAGAACTCGACTTTGAAGGTGAATCTGGCGAAATCTTAATTGATATTCGTGCAAAACTGCTACTCGGTGTGTCTACTCAAACCTTGTTCGAATTAACTTTGCAGGTGCTTAAGCTCGTCATTGAAGGCACCAATTTAGAACGCAAAACCTCAGAGCAATTTATCCAACAGCTTAACGCATCTCTCTCTTCTACGATAAAGACCGCCGATCAAAATACCGATCAAAGCCAAAGCTATTTCGAGCACCGCCACGGTTTGAACAGTGAACTGAGCGAGTTAGTTAATAAAAGCCAAATATCAGTAAGAGAAGCCAAAGAAATTGATTCGCTAAAAGAGTCCATCAACCCTTTGTTGACTCAAATTGCTTCTTTATCTGAGCGTTTAAGCCACGCAGAAGAAAAAGAGCAAGCGCTGATCGAACGAATGAATTACGGAAAAGGGCAACTCGATGCCTTATTCGAAGTCACTCAGGATTACCGCCGCCGTCTAGAAGATCAAGCGCATCGTATGTTGCTCGACCCACTGACGAAAGTGTATAACCGTACTGCATTAACTGACAGGCTAGAGCTAGAATACCGTCGCTGGATTCGCTCTCAACATTCACTGCGAGTAGTACTGTTAGATATCGATAATTTCAAAGCGATCAATGATAGCTTTGGTTATACCGCCGGTGATAAAGCGCTGAAGATCATTGCACGCACTATTTCGAAAGAACTAAGCAGCACCGACACCGTTGCTCGTTTCTCTGGTGAAGAGTTCGTATTACTTCTTCCAGAACAAAATGATGACTACTGCCACCAAGTGATTAAAAATATCCAGGCGCAAGTCAGTCGCTTACCTTTCAAGTTCCGCGATCAACAAATCACCATAACACTATGTGCAGCCAGCACTCAATTCCATGAGTCTGATACACCTGAAGTTGTGCTAGAGCGTTTGAATAAGACACTAAATAAAGCGAAAAAGATGGGCTCTAACCAGCTTGTTTGGCACTAAACTGCCTGCTATTTATTAATTTACTTCACTTTTTCAAATACTTATCACATCGCAAAACCTCCAATCTTTGCTAAGCTAACTGTTAACAGTTTGCTAAATTATCGTCCATTTCCTAAATTCTCTGTTTATATCTATAAAGTGGAAAATTTCGTCAATCGATAATTAGCTTTCCTTACCACAGTAAAAGGAGGCACTATGATCACTCATATTAGCCCAGCTGGCAGCATGGATTTGCTCTCTCAACTCGAAGTTGAGCGCCTTAAAAAAACTGCTTCAAGTGAACTCTACCAACTCTACCGCAACTGTACGCTTGCGGTGCTCAACTCTGGCAGCCATACCGACAACTCCAAAGAGCTGCTCGACCGTTATCAATCTTTTGATGTCAATGTTGTCCGTCGTGAACGTGGTATCAAACTTGAACTGAGCAACCCACCTGAACACGCATTTGTCGACGGTGAAATAATTAAAGGGATTCAAGAACACTTATTCTCAGTGTTGCGTGACATTGTTTACGTCAACATGCACCTAGCAGATAACCAACGCCTTAACCTGACTAACGCTACCCATATCACCAACCTCGTTTTCGGTATTCTGCGTAATGCAGGGGCACTAACGCCCGGGATTGAGCCAAATTTAGTCGTCTGTTGGGGTGGACACTCCATCAACCCAATTGAATACCAATACACTCGTGAAGTGGGCCATGAGATGGGACTTCGCGAACTCAACATTTGTACTGGTTGTGGGCCAGGTGCAATGGAAGGACCAATGAAAGGGGCTGCAATTGGTCACGCTAAACAGCGTTACACAGACCATCGCTACTTAGGCTTAACAGAACCATCGATTATCGCAGCTGAGCCGCCTAACCCTATCGTTAATGAACTGGTCATCATGCCGGATATTGAAAAACGCCTGGAAGCATTCGTGCGAATGGCTCACGGCATTATCATCTTCCCTGGCGGCCCTGGTACTGCAGAAGAACTACTCTACATTCTTGGTATCATGATGCACCCAGATAACGCATCTCAGCCTTTACCGATTGTGTTAACTGGCCCTAAAGAAAGTGAAGCCTACTTCCGTTCAATTGATAAATTCATTGCCGACACGTTAGGCCCTGAAGCTCAGAAGCATTATCAGATCGTGATTGATGATCCTGCGAAGGCTGCGCAGATCATGAGCCAAGCGATGCCAGAAGTTCGTGCTCACCGTAAGGAAACTGGCGATGCATACAGCTATAACTGGTCATTGAAGATTGCGCCTGAGTTCCAGCTTCCATTTGATCCAACGCACGAGAGCATGGCGAATTTGGATTTACACATGAACCAGCAACCTGAAAACTTAGCAGCAAGCTTACGCCAAGCTTTCTCCGGCATTGTGGCAGGTAATGTGAAAGCAGAGGGTATCCTAGAAATCGAACGTCACGGCCCATTCTTAATTGATGGCGACGCCGAGCTAATGAAAAAAATGGATAAGCTACTCAATGATTTTGTCGATCAGCAGCGTATGAAGTTACCGGGTGGAACGGATTACGTACCTTGCTACAAAATCGCCAAATAATCGAGTGAGAAAATGTCGGTTAGATAATTCCTAACCGTCACTTTATTTCAACTCACAGGCGAGTACGTTACTATAAGGGGCTTAACGATAAGCCCCTTAAATATTGGAAAGTTATGTCTATTCATCTTGTGATCATCGATGCACTCAACTTAATTCGTCGCGTGCATTCAGCTCAACCTGACCCTAACGATATCGCAAGAACCATCACCACAACAACGCGAACTCTGCATCGTATTCTCTCTGAATCTCAACCGACGCATATCATTGCGGTGTTTGATCACCACCTTCAAGATCGTGGCTGGCGAGCTGAAGTGCTGCCAAACTACAAACAGAATAGAAAACCGATGCCGGAACCTTTGATGAATGGCCTTGATGCTATACAACAAGCTTGGTGGGAACTAGGAATCGACTCATTACTTTCCGATGGCGATGAAGCCGACGATTTAGTTGCCACGCTTGCCACTAAAGTGGCTAGCCATGGTGAAAAGGTCACCATCATCTCCACTGATAAAGGCTATTGCCAGCTCTTATCCCCTACTCTGCAAATACGCGATTACTTTCAGCACCGCTGGTTAGATAAACCGTTCATTGAGAAAGAATTTGGTGTCAAGCCTGAGCAACTGGCGGACTACTGGGGCTTAGCTGGCGTAAGCTCAAGCCAAGTTCCGGGGATTCCCGGTGTAGGACCAAAAGCGGCCAAAGAAATCTTAACGACTTATCAAGATATTGAAACCGCACACCAAGCAGAAGACTTACCCGCTAAGTATCGCAAAAAGTTTGATGAACACATTGAATCAGCACGGCTGTGTAAACAAGTTTCAGCCTTAAAAACCGACATCGAGTTAGGTTTCAATCTTCAAGATATCCGCTTCAATAACAGCCCTGATTAACCTCATTACATGTTAATCAATCCTGTTGTGTTCTCCTTTACATTCACAGGATTTTAATAAAGTTAATCAATACCTTACCAAGTGTTGATTAACTTTTAATCGCCATCACAGTCTTGTTGATATAAGTATTTATTTTCATTGCTCCAATAAGGAGAAACACAATGAAAAAAATACTACTACTTTCACTCACTACCCTCTTGCTGCATGTCGCCCCTTTTAGTTCCGCATCGGAAACGTGTGGAGAACACCTTGTTAAAGGCATGCCTTCCAACAACAGCGATCAAGTGCTGTGCCGTACAGGATATGCAGTCGGCTACAACTATCAAACCAAGAGCGCTGATTGGGTGGCATATCATGTCACTGCAGAAAGCGTTAATGCGCAATTCAAGCGCAGCAATAACTTCAAGGTGGATTCTGAACTACCTGAATATGCACAATCCACGTTAAGTGACTATTCCAATTCAGGGTACGACCGTGGGCATCTTGCGCCATCCGCAGCGATGGATTTCAGTCAAGAATCAATGCAAGAGAGTTTCCTACTAAGTAACATGTCTCCACAGCTCCCTGGCTTTAACCGTGTCGGATGGCGACTGTTAGAAGAACACGTAAGAGATCTCGCTAACGAGTACCAAGAACTGTATGTCGTGACGGGTCCTATTTATGAAGGTAACGAAGCGTCTATTGGAGATGGCGTTGTCATCCCGAGTGCGTTTTACAAAGTTGTCTTGGACCCATATTACAACGATGCCATCGCGTTTATCGTACCTCACCGCGACGTATCCGGCAGTGAACTTGTCGACTTTGTCACGACCATTGATGACGTAGAGGAACGCACCAACTTAGACTTCTTCGCCAATACCAGTGACGACACTGAAAACCCCATGGAAGCGATGCTATGGGAAATGTGGCCAACACCAGAGTAGGCACAAATTATCGTCAGTAGTGATTAAATCGCTGGTCGATAAACAAAAAACGCTCCTAAATAGGAGCGTTTAACGTCATCGTTTTGATTAGTGCGGAGAAATATTAGATAGGCACTGAATATGAACCGTAATCTCTTCACGGTCATGATACAAGTGCTTAGCTTGCATCTTATACTTCACGCCATTGTCGTTAAGGAACACTTTCAAGTTTTCGATATCTTGTAGAACTTCATCATAGCGACCTTTCATCGGTAGCTTCAGGTTAAATAAGGCTTCTTTCGCCCAACCTTTGATGATCCACTCACCCATTAGGTGTGCGACACGCGCTGGTTTCTCAACCATGTCACAGATGATCCAAGTAACGTTCTTACGGTCTGGTTCAAATTTAAAGCCATCCACCATGTGGTGCTTGATTTGACCTGTTTCCATAAGGCTATCTGCCATCATGCCGTTATCCACACAGTGAACAAACATAGAACGCTTAACCAACTGATACGTCCAGCCACCAGGACATGCACCTAAATCAACCCCCCACATACCAGAAGCCAAGCGCTCATCCCACTCATCACGTGGAATGAATACATGGAATGCTTCTTCAAGTTTCAAAGTAGAACGGCTTGGCGCGTCTGCTGGGAACTTAAGACGTGGGATACCCATGAAGAACTGAGAGTTATTGCTTGGATAAGAGTAACCAATAAAACAGTGGCCAGGTGCGATAAAACACACATGCAGCACAGGCTTTTTAGCATTGTCTTTGGCTGTCATTAAGCCTTTTCCACGTAAGGCTTGGCGCATTGGCACAGTAAACTTACGGCAGAACTTCAATAGCTCTTTGGCTTCGTTTGTATCTGGCGTTTCAATACGAATATCGCCACAACGTGGGAAACCATCTTTGTCAGACAATTCCTCCAAAATCGGAGAAATACGGTCATCTTTTGGTAAGTCTTTAATCTCAACCGCTACCGCTATCATTTGACGAGCAAAGATCAGCGATTGAAAATCAATATTTTTGATCAGCTTGTCGGCTTCGCCTGCTTGGTAACATTCGAACAGCACAAAGCCTGTATTGTTCTTTAAACGAGGAAAACCAAACACTTCCAGCTGTGTTGCCTTGTCTTGAATTTCACCTGCACATTCTTTTTCAAAACCAGAGCGACAATAAAGTAGTACGTGTTTCACTGAGTTACCTCTTTTATATTCAAAGCAGCGAAGGAGAACATCCCCCAGCCGATAATAAATAGTAGCCCACCAAGTGGTGTTACTGGGCCAAACCATTTAATTCCTGTCAGCGCTAACGCATAAAGGCTACCGCTAAAACAAAGGATGCCGATAATAAAGCAAATTGCCGCAATGAAAAAATACTTTTGTGCTTTTGGACTAACTTTAAGCTGCAATAAGATGCCACAAGCTAAAATAGCCAAGGTATGCAGAAATTGATATTGCACGCCCGTTTCAAATACCCCAAGCAAATACTCAGGAAGCTGCGCTTTTAAAGCATGAGCAGCAAAAGCACCCAATACCACTGCGATGCCACCAGATATTCCCGCTAACATGAGTAAGTACTTAGCTTTCATTGAGTACCTCTTTAATGTATGTAGAGAGTTTTTCCACCGTTAGCGCGATGTTTTGCTCTTCGGTGTAACCAGACTTTTTACGTGGCTTAAAGCTATGATCTCCATCTGGAATAAAGGCAACTTGTACCGCTGGGGCGAGTTCGAAATCAACAAACTCTTCTCGTTTACCAAACGTATCACGCTCGCCTTGCAAGATGAGACATGGCTTCTCTAGCTGCGCTAAATGCTCACCTTTATATTTTTCTGGCTTACCTGGCGGGTGAAACGGGAATCCCAAACACGCCACGCCTGCTACCTGCTTATGCTCAGATAAATGGCTCGCCATGCGTCCACCCATCGACTTACCACCAATCACTAGTTTTTCTGCATCCTGAGATTCAATGATCGCTTCGTAAGCCTCTAACAGTTTAGGCGCACGATCGGGTGGACGGCGTTTGCCATCTTCCGCGCGTTTCACCATATAAGGGAAGTTAAAGCGCACAACGCGAATCCCTTCTTTGGCCAACCCTTTTGCAACGGACTCCATAAATTCGTGTTCCATGCCAGCACCCGCACCATGTGCGAATACAAATGTCATTGAATGCGCATCGCCATCAATCAACACATTATTCATCTAATAAATCCTCTTGTTCGCTTTGCGCTTTTGCTAGCATCCAATCACGGAAGGTAGCGATCCGCCCCATGTCCGCCTGTTTCTCGTGGCAAACCACGTAGAACGCATTTTTACTGACTAAAACTTCGTCGAACGGAGCTATCAAGCGCCCTGCTTCTATTTCTGGCTGCGCTAATACATTGTTTCCTAACGCAACTCCCTGCCCATGGGCCGCTGCCTGTAGCACCATTGCAGAGTGGCTAAAAATCGGGCCATGGTTCACATTGACCCCTTCAATTGCATTTTGTTTAGCGAACTGTTTCCAATCTTTACGGGATGTGTCATGCAATAAGGTATGACATGCCAAATCAGTTAGAGATTCTAATGGTTTATTACCCAGTAACAGCGACGGTGAACACAATGGAATCAAGTATTCTTGATACAATTTATCTGCTCTGAGTCCCGGCCAATTACCGCGCCCGTAATAAATTGCAACGTCGACATCATCTGTAAGAGAGCCTTCATCCATATCAACCGCTTTGATACGAACATCAATATCAGGCTCTTGTTGATTAAAATCGGCTAAACGAGGCACTAACCATTGAATCGCAAAACTTGGAGGTAAGCTGATGGTCAACGCCCCCTTCTCACTCCTTTCGAGTACTTTATCAGTAGCCTCAGCAAGTGATGTGAAGATATCCTTAATATCTAAAAAGTAACTTTGTCCTTCTTCCGTAAGCAACAAAGAGCGGTTTCGACGACGAAACAGCTTCAATGACAAAAATTCTTCTAGTGCTTTGATTTGATGACTCACTGCTGCTTGGGTAACAAACAGCTCTTCTGCAGCACGCGTGAAACTCAAATGGCGAGCTGCCGCTTCAAAGACTCTTAGTGAATTTAGTGGAGGTAATCTACGAGACATAAGCACTCTCTAATAATGCATTAGTTTTTTTAATCTGAAACATTATAAATTGTCCATTGCCTAGCGGCCAGAGAAATTCTATATTTCATCCCGCAGCAGCTAGCCTGAACGGCTTGATTCTCTCTAGAATCAATTGGCTTAGTTGTTGCGATGTTGTGTTTGCAAACTCGTACTTTTCGAGTTAGGTAGAATTCTACCAAATGTTTTGTTGCGGTTATCCCCTGCAACGAGGCATATACTTCCTGTATTTATTTTGACCTGTCTGTCAAATTTCTTTGCACCGCCTTTATGGCGGTGTTTTTTTATCTGAAATTTACACCTAACCTCTCAGTCCCATTGCTCACGGTAGCATCCATACGCTCATTGACTCATTGACTCATTGACTCATTGACTCATTGCAGGATGACAAGCAATAAAAAAGCCGCTCACTTGCGTAAACGGCTTTCTAATGTTCTCACACCTGACTAAGGGCGATAAACTTTTACATTGTTAAAGCCCTGCTCTTGCAAGTACAAAGCTTGCAAGCGGCTCATTACACCACGGTCACAGTACAGCAAGTACTCTTTTGACTGGTCTAAATCACCAAATTGAGTTGCGAGCTTGTAGAATGGAAGGTGCTTAACTTCAACACCTTCAATTTCTAATGGATTCTCGTCTTCTTCATCTGGGCTACGAATATCAAGAACCAATGCATGCTCGGCTACCGCTTGAACTTGCTCTACTTCAGGCGCTTGCTCTTGGCTTTCTTTCTCGATGTCACGGATATCAATCACGCGAGCGTTTTCAATCACTTGATCAAGAACTGAGAAATCAAACTTAGCTTCTTCAGCTTCTAGCTTAGACTTCTTCGCTTTCACTGTAGGCTTTTTAGAAATAACACCACAGTATTCAGGCATTACCTTGGCGAAATCTTCAGTACCAATGATACGAGACAGATCAATGATGTCTTCTTTGTCCCAGTTGATTAACGGGCGAAGAATTAGAGTATCAGTAACGTTATCGATATGACGAAGGTTAGTCAGCGTTTGGCTAGACACTTGGCCTAATGCTTCACCAGTAACCAGCGCTTCAATACCAAAGCGCTCAGCAACCATACCACCAGCACGCATGAACATACGTTTCAGAACTACGCCCATTTGGCCGTCATCAACGTTCTCTAAAATTTCAGCGACAACGGGTTCGAAATCAATTGCGATGAATTTTACTTTTGCCGATGAACCAAATTTGTTCCATAGGTAGTGAGAAACTTGCTTCACGCCGATCTCGTGAGCTGGACCACCTAGGTTAAAGAAACAGTAATGTACTTTAGAACCACGTTTGATGTGTAAGTAGCTAGAAACACCAGAATCGAAACCGCCAGAAATCAAGCTAAGTACGTCTTCTTGAGTTCCTAGCGGGAAGCCGCCAAGACCTTTATGACGCGCGATGATCTGGTTAAGCTTGTCATTCGCAATCTCAACTTTTACCGTTACTTCTGGATCTTTTAGTTTTACCTTTGCCGTTTCTACTGCTTGGTTCAAACCGCCGCCTACGTAGCGTTCTAGTTCGATAGAAGTAAATTCGTGTTTGCCACGACGCTTAGCACGAACAGAGAAAGTCTTACCTTCAATGTCACCACGGCTACGCTCTAGCACTTGCTCGAAAATATCGTGCAAGTCTTTAAATTCTGATTGTTGAACTTCTAACGAGTGGTGAATACCCGGAGTGTGAGTCAAGATCTCTAACACTTCTTTAAAATAGGTATCGCTCTCTGAAGTTACTTCGATGTGGTCACGACGGTTAAATACCGCAACATTTTCAGTACGACGCTGAATGATATTACGGATGTTACACTCTAGAATCCTTGTGAAGCGCTTACGCACCGACTCACTTTTTACAAAAATTTCCGGATGGGGCTTTACAATAAATTTCATAATACTTTCACAACAATAAGGTTCACAACAATTAAAGGATTAACCGCCGAGTTCGCTGGGTACGAATACACAGCTTTAAATGCAGAATAGATCATTATCTAAATCTAAGGGCGCGAATTATACATGAGAAAACCTTGCAAGGAAAAGATTGCTGCTCTTCATCATCAATCCCCACATCGACCAAAAACAAAAAAGCCCAAGTTAGTGGCTAACTTGGGCTTTTAAATAAAGAGACTATTGAACGCCAGGCACTGGGACTTCTTCGCTATAAAGAGGCTCACCTTGCATAATACTGATCTCAACACGTCTATTTAGACTGCGTTCAGCTTCAGTATCATTCGGGCCTAACGGCTCGGTATCGGCCATACCGCGAACACGCAATCTTTGATGCGAGAACCCTCTGACTTTTTCCATCTCCTGTGCAACAGACACAGCCCGCTGTGAAGATAGATCCCAGTTAGAGCGGTACAGCTCTGAATCAATTCTTTGGTTATCGGTATGCCCCGAGATACGAACAATCCCCGGCACATCCTTTACTAACTCAGCTACCTGTCGAACCAACGGTCTAAACTTAGGCTGCAAGAATGCAGACCCTGTTGGAAATGCGCCTTTTTCACGAATTCGAATCACGATCTGTTGCCCAAGGTTTTCAACTTCGATTGCACCTTGATCAATTTCTCGCTCTAGTGCTTTCTTAATGCTTTCGAGCAGCGTTTCTAGTTCTTGGGATTGAGCTTCAGCCTGCTGCTGCTGCTGCTCAGATTCCGAGTTTTGGTTATTTTTCGTCGAGGTGTCCGGTGATTGACCACCCGTTAACTTACCCGCGTCACGCTTCGTACCACCCGCGCGATCTGATTCCCCTTCGTGGAACTCCAAGGTTTGCTGAGTAATATCGATAGTTTGCTGCATGATAACGTCAATCGGTGTCGGCTCCGGTCGACCAGGGCGAAACTCTTGCGCGATAATACTGGTGCCTTTCGGAATGTCTTTCACTTCCAAGCGGTTTTGAACACCGAAGGCAAATTTCATTGAACCAGCGATCTGTTTGAACTTCAGTACGTCCATTTCCGAAAACGAAAGTAGAAGTACGAAGAAACACATTAGTAGCGACATCAAGTCGGCAAAGGTTCCCATCCATAACGGAAGGCCGGGAGGGGGACATTTACAGGGGGTTTCTTCTTCCATACCTTAAGCCCTATTTACTCGCCATCGCCATCAAGAATACGCTTACCTTCATTGATGTAGTTCTTCAAGTAACCATCAATTACGCGCGGGTTCTGACCATCTTGAATCGCAAGCACACCATCCATTACCAAACGACGATTTAGTGTTTCTTGATCTCGGCGCAGAGCCAGCTTGTCTGCAATTGGGAAGAAAACCATGTTCGATAGGATCGCACCATAAAGGGTAGTCAAAAGTGCAACCGCCATTGCTGGACCAATCGACTTAGGGTCATCCATGTTTGAAAGCATCGCAACCAGACCAACCAAAGTACCGATCATACCCATCGCTGGAGTTACGTCACCGAATGCACTAAATACTTTACCGCCCTGCTCATGACGCTCATCGGTAAGAGCAATATCTTTCTGCAATGCTGCACGAACCACATCGGCATCGTGACCATCAACCAATAAATCGATGCCCTTTTGCATGAAGCTGTTGGTGATTTCCATCTCTTCTAATGCAAGGAACCCGCCTTTACGTGCAGCGTCAGCCATTTCTACAACTTTAGCGATCAGATCTTCTGGCTCATCTGACTTAAACATAAACGCTTTGCCGGCAATTTTGACGGCACCGAAGAATTGGCCCATGGTGAATTTCATTAACACTACGAATATCGAACCACCAACAACGATAAGGATGGAGGTCACATCGATAAACATCGAAATACTACCACCAAGAATCATCGCCATGATTACGAAGGCAAATCCGCCAATTAAACCTAATAGGGTTGCTAAATCCACAAAGCACTCCTCATGCTGTTTTATGCTTCTTCACTGAGAATAATCTTCTTATCGGCAAGAGCCGAAGAACTTTTAGTGAAATCTTGAAGTTAGTATCACACTTTTTACGGTTAACACTGTGATTTCAGGCGCTAGCTTAACCATAGTATCGCTTACTTTGCAGTGTTAAGTTGTAAATTCAAATAACACTTCCATATTTGACCGTGTCTGCAGCGATTTTCTGACAATTTTTATTGGTTAAATTTGACCATATCAACAGCCTAAGGTAACGTTCGTTCATCTTAACTAACGCAGAATTATTATGGCGACTAAGAAACCTGAAAATATGTCTTTCGAGGCTGCAATTGAAGAGCTCGATGGCTTGGTTGATCAACTTGAAAATGGTGATCTAGCCCTAGATGATGCGCTGAAAAAATTTGAACGCGGTATCGCGCTAGCGCGAGCTGGACAAAGCAAACTAAACGATGCAGAACAACGTGTTAGCATCTTACTGCAAAACGATGAAAATGCAGAACTTAGTGACTTTAACCCGCAACCAGAATAAATAATTGTATGAGATCCCCTATGATTGAGACTTTAACGTCTTATCAAGAACGTAATAACGACCAATTAAACCTATGGCTTGACCGCCTCCCTCACCAAAACCAATCTCTTATTAATGCGATGCGTTATGGATTGCTATTGGGAGGTAAGCGTGCACGCCCATTTCTTGTGTATATTACCGGGGAAATGTTGGGCTGTGATAAAGAAGCGCTGGATACTCCCGCATCCGCGGTAGAGTGCATCCATGCTTATTCTTTGATTCATGATGACCTACCAGCTATGGACGACGACGCTTTACGTCGAGGCCACCCAACATGTCACATTAAATTTGATGAAGCGACTGCCGTACTGACCGGTGATGCGCTACAAACGCTGGCATTTACCATTCTTGCCGAAGGTCCACTGAATGCCGAAGGAGAAACCTGTCGCGTCAAGATGATCCAATCTCTTGCTCAAGCGTCGGGCGCTCAAGGCATGTGTATCGGACAAGCTCTGGACCTTGCAGCTGAAAACCGTTCAGTGACACTTGAAGAACTAGAAGAAATTCATCGCAATAAAACCGGTGCGCTAATGAAGTGTGCTATTCGCTTGGGCGCATTGGCTGCTGGCGAAAAAGGTATAGCGGTTCTTCCTCAACTAGACAAGTTCGCAGACGCCATTGGCCTCGCTTTTCAAGTTCAAGACGATATCTTGGACATCATCAGCGATACTGAAACACTCGGTAAGCCTCAAGGTTCAGACCAAGAATTAAACAAGAGTACCTACCCTTCTTTACTAGGATTAGAGGGCGCTCAAGAAAAAGCTCACACTCTGTTACATGAAGCGCTTCAAGCTTTGGACGCAATCCCATACAATACCCAGTTACTCGAAGAGTTCGCCCGATACGTCATCGAGCGCAAGAACTAGACAATAAGCGCGCAATACTATGACTCTTGATATATCAAAGTACCCCACACTTGCTTTGGCAGATATGCCAGAGGAACTGCGTCTGCTTCCTAAAGAGACGCTTCCTAAGCTATGTGATGAGCTACGCAGCTACTTACTAAACTCAGTCAGTCAGTCGAGCGGACACTTAGCATCAGGCTTAGGCACTGTAGAATTAACCGTTGCTCTCCATTACGTGTACAACACACCTTTTGATCAGTTAGTTTGGGATGTAGGCCACCAAGCGTACCCTCACAAAATTTTAACTGGTCGTCGCGACAAGCTTCCATCCATTCGCCAAAAAGACGGGCTTCACCCTTTCCCATGGCGCGGTGAAAGTGAATACGACACTTTATCCGTTGGTCACTCTTCTACGTCCATTAGTGCTGCGCTAGGAATGGCGATCAGTGCAGAGAAAGAAGGTAAAAACCGTAAGGTTGTCAGCGTAATTGGCGACGGTGCAATCACAGCAGGTATGGCATTTGAAGCAATGAACCATGCTGGTGATATTCACAATGACATGTTAGTTATTTTAAACGATAACGAAATGTCGATTTCAGAAAACGTTGGTGCACTCAATAATCACTTGGCCCAAGTGCTTTCTGGCAGCCTATACACGTCAATACGTGAGGGCGGCAAGAAAGTTCTTTCAGGTGTTCCACCAATTAAAGAGCTGGTTCGTCGTACTGAAGAACATTTAAAAGGCATGGTTGTTCCAGGCACCATGTTTGAAGAACTCGGTTTCAATTACATCGGCCCAATTGATGGTCACGATGTCAACGAGCTAATCAAAACACTGAAAAATATGCGTGAGCTAAAAGGCCCACAATTCCTGCATATTATGACGAAGAAAGGCAAAGGCTACGAGCCAGCTGAAAAAGATCCTATTGGCTACCATGGCGTACCTAAATTCGATCCAGCACACTCAAGCTTACCTAAGAGCAGCAGTTCAAAGCCTACGTACTCGAAGATCTTTGGTGACTTCCTGTGTGATATGGCCGCTCAAGATCCTAAGCTGATGGCTATTACTCCCGCTATGCGCGAAGGCTCTGGCATGGTTCGCTTTTCAAAAGAGTTCCCAGAGCAATATTTTGATGTTGCTATTGCTGAGCAACATGCTGTGACACTCGCAACCGGTATGGCGATTGCGGGTAATAAACCAATTGTGGCTATTTACTCGACGTTCTTACAGCGTGGCTACGACCAACTGATCCACGATGTTGCCATCATGGATTTGCCTGTCATGTTTGCTATTGACCGTGCAGGTCTAGTCGGTGCAGACGGTCAGACGCACCAAGGTGCATTTGATTTAAGCTTCATGCGTTGCATTCCAAACATGGTGATCATGGCGCCAAGTGACGAAAATGAATGTCGCCAAATGCTGTACACAGGCCACCACCATACTGGGCCAAGTGCCGTTCGTTACCCTCGTGGTGGTGGTATGGGTGTTGAAATCGAAGACACTTTCACAGCGTTGGAAATTGGTAAAGGCCGTATGGTTCGTGAAAGCTCTAAAGCGAAAGATGGCACTAAAGTCGCTGTATTGAGCTTCGGTACTTTCTTAGAGAATGCTTTACAAGCAGCAGACGCTATCGATGCAACTGTCGCAGATATGCGCTTCGTTAAACCTCTAGATGAAGAGCTAATCAAGCAACTTGCTAGCACTCATGACGTATTAGTGACTATTGAGGAAAACGCGATTGCAGGCGGTGCTGGTGCTGGTGTGCTTGAGTTCTTAATGCAAGAGAAGCGACCAATGCCAGTATTGAACTTAGGCTTGCCTGATAAGTTTGTTCCTCAGGGCACTCAAGATGAGCTTCACCAAGAACTAGGTCTTGATGCTCAAGGTATTCAACAATCGATAGAGCAATACCTCGCTAAGTAACAATACGCTAAAGAAGAAACTAAAAAGGTTGACCAATGGTCAACCTTTTTTCATTTTGTGCCACCGACTGAAAGCATCGATAGCGCGCTTAATTGATTACTTATTGTTGAACTGAGGAGCGTCGTAATTACTTGGCTCATCTGAGTACACACAAACGTTGAACTTCTCAACTAAACCATCTTCCGCTACGCATTGCTGCTGGAAGAACTCTTGAATTTCAGTACGCTGACAGTGCGCCTCAAATGCTTCGTTATCCACCCAAATTTCGTTGAATGCAATTGGGAAACTCTCACCTTCGGCAAAAGGGCTTGGGATATGGCGCGTCACTGTATATTGGATACAGCCATCTTCACGCATTGAGTTTGGCTCTAACGCTTTAAGCACTTCAAACAACTCATCCAATTTGCCTTCTTTTGGCAGAAACTGAGCGATGCAATAAACCTTTTTAGACATTTTTATTCCTTAGTTACTTTTTCTTATAGGGAAACGTAAGTAATTAAACTAACCAACCTGCGAACCTAGCGACGGCATAAAGAGCAACGCCTGCCATCACACCAGCTACGATATCGTCGATCATGATACCTAAGCCACCGTGAACACGCTTGTCTAGCCAACCAATAGGCCACGGCTTTACCATATCGAAAAATCGGAACAATACAAAGCCTGTAATCAGCCATTTCCAGTCGTTAGCTGGAATATTTAACATTGGCACCAAACTCATGGTAATCCAAAAACCTGCGAACTCATCCCACACGATAGAACCATGATCGTGTACCCCCATATCATCCGACGTCACCTGACAGATTTTAATGCCAACAATACAAGTGATCAGCACAACAGCAAGGTATACAGACAAAGGTAACTGGACTAGCAATAAATAAAGTGGAACGGCTGCTAGCGTTCCCATGGTTCCTGGAATAATAGGTGATAAGCCACTGCCGAACCCTGTTGCTAATAGATGCCAAGGGTTTTTCAGGGAAATTAAAGATAATGGGTTAGTCATTGCTTAAACCTTAAAGTGATCGAAACCGCTTAAATCCCAATTAAGAGGTTTGCCATTGTTATGTAATTCAAAGTGATCTTGTGGTCGAATTTGGCCAATACAAGTAACCCGAGTGCCAGTATGGCTCAGCGTACTTTCTAAAGTTCCTTTGTTTTCTTCTGGAACAGTAAAACACAACTCGTACTCTTCACCGCTCGTCAGAGCGTACTGCTGCGCTTCTTCCAAACTCGTCGCAAATTGTTCTAACTCTGATGAAATAGGTAGCTGACTCACATCAATGCTCGCACCAACTTTTGAACGAGACAGAATATGCTTTAGATCGGCAATCACTCCATCAGAGATATCAATCGCAGAGGAAGCCACCCCGCACAGCGCTTGCCCAACTAACACACGCGGAGAGCTCACATAATGACGCTCCTCCAGTTGTTCAGCGCAAGCACGTGCACGATTGCCATCATCCAATATCACATCAAGCCCAGCTTTGCTGTCGCCAAGATTTCCGGTCACGTAGATCCAATCTCCGACTTTTGCGCCATCGCGACGTAGTGCTTTGTCTTCAGCGACAAAGCCCTGCACTGTCAAAGTTAAACTTAATGGCCCTTTCGTTGTATCCCCGCCAATAAGCTGAATGCCAAAATAATCAGCCAATTTGAAAAACGAGTCACAGAAAGGAGCTAACCATGCTTCATCCACTTCAGGCATGGTTAACGCAAAAGATACCCACGCGGGGGTCGCTCCCATCGCTGCCAGATCACTGATATTAGACGCTAACGCTTTATGTGCAACCCACTTAGGGCAAGCGTCTGTAAGGAAATGTGTGCCAGCAACTAAAGTGTCTGTACTGATAGCAATATGTACGTTACTTGGCGCTTTCACCAATGCGCAATCATCGCCCGCGGCAAGGTGTACATCTTTGCGTTGTGGTTGGCGGTTAACAAAGTATTTTTCAATCAGATTAAATTCACCTGACATAAAATCAGTCCCTAACTCTCTATCCAGATAAGTAAGTGATAATTTACTTAGTTTTTAAACACAAAAAAGGCCAGCATATTTGCTGACCTTTTAAATTCGATATACGAAGGGTTACTTCTTACGTACGTGCGGTGCAGCTTTATCTAGCACACCGTTAACGAACTTATGGCTATCTTCTGCTGCAAATACCTTCGCCAGCTCGATAGCTTCATTGATAACCACTTTGTAAGGTACATCTTCGCGACGAGTCATCTCGTACATAGCAAGACGTAGTAGAGCAAGTTCCATCAAATCCAAATCTTGCATTGGGCGAGATACGAATGGACGAAGTTTGCTGTCTAGTTCCATGTGGCCTAAAGCAACACCAGTCAGTAGGTCGCGGAAGTATGCAACGTCTGTTTCTGGCATAGCTAGTGCAGGTTCTGCAGCATGATGCTCTTCTTCATCATACTTACCACCAGATAAGAACTGTTCTTCAACTGTGGCAACATTTTCTTTAGTTATTTGCCAAGAATAAATTGCTTGTAGAGCAAATTGACGTGCATTACGACGTGCGGCTGGTTTCACACTGGCCCCCATTAGGAATCGATTTCAGAAAGAACGTTGATCATCTCAAGTGCGCTTAGTGCAGCCTCTGCACCTTTATTACCAGCCTTGGTTCCTGCGCGTTCAATAGCTTGATCGATCGTATCAACAGTTAGAACACCAAACGCTACTGGAAGAGAATATTCCAGAGACACTTGCGCCAAACCTTTATTACATTCACTACAAACATAGTCGAAATGAGGCGTACCGCCACGGATTACTGTACCTAAAGATACAATTGCATCGAACTTACCTGTTTTAGCTACACGTTGAGCTACAAGTGGAAGTTCAACAGCACCAGGACAACGAACAACAGTAATGTTGTCTTCGCTTACTTGCCCATGACGTTTTAAAGTATCGATTGCACCAGAAAGTAGACTTTCGTTAATAAAACTGTTGAAACGAGCTATAACGATAGCTATTTTTGCATTTGGCGCTGGGAAGCCACCCTCGATCACTTTCATAAGCCTTCCTTTAACTATGTTCATCAAGTGAGAATCGCCGGATTCTAGCATAAAACTGTGAGCAATATCTAATGGATATTGAAGTTTATAGCCTCTGGCAACTTGTCTCTTTGAAATTATTATTAAAAATGGAAAAGGAAGCCACGCGCTTCCTTTTATGTCTACAGAAAAGCGAAAACCGCTTTTCTTGATTAATTACTCACAAACGTATTCAACCACATTCAAACCGAAACCACCAAGCGCATGGTAACGTTTTGAGCTAGAAGACAATAAACGCATATCTGAGACACCCAGATCCGCAAGAATTTGTGAACCGACACCTACACGGCGTGAGGTGCCCTGCTTCTTAGCCATCGTCGGAGCTTCACCTTTGTCTTGTGCCTCAAAGGTTTTAACTTTGTGGATCAAAGAATCCGTCGACTCCTCGTTGCCCAAAATAATCAGCACTCCGCCTTCACTGCCAATGCGTTGCATCGCTTTATCTAATGTCCAACTACGCTCTGTACTACGGTCTGAATGTAATAAATCAGTAAAGGTGTCGTGCAGATGTACACGTACTAACGGCGCTGAATCTTTCACATCGCCTTTAACCATTGCGTAGTGAATTTGGTTGTCGATCGTGTCACGGAATGTCACTAACTCAAAGTCACCAAACTCGGTAGGTAATTGACACTGAGCAACGCGCTCGATTGTCGTTTCCGTGTTGTTACGGTACTCAATCAGATCTGCAATCGTACCTAGCTTAATATCGTGCTTTTCAGCGAATACTTCTAAATCTGGACGACGAGCCATTGTGCCATCATCGTTTAAAATCTCGACGATAACCGATGCAGGCTCTAACCCTGCTAAGCGGCCTAAGTCACAGCCCGCTTCTGTATGGCCAGCACGAGTCAGCACCCCGCCCTCTTGAGCAGTCAATGGGAAAATATGACCAGGTTGAACTAAGTCTGCCGCTTTCGCGTCTTTCGCAACAGCCGCTTGCACTGTTACAGCACGGTCAGATGCTGAAATACCGGTCGTTACGCCTTCTGCCGCTTCAATTGACACTGTAAAGTTAGTGGTGAACTGAGCATTGTTATCTTGAACCATAGGCGGCAAACCTAAACGCTCACAACGCTCTTTAGTCATAGTTAAACAAATCAAACCACGACCATACGTTGCCATGAAGTTAATTGCTTCAGGAGTAATATGCTCCGCCGCCATGATTAAATCGCCTTCGTTTTCACGATCTTCGTCATCCATCAGGATAACCATTTTACCTGCGCGAATATCATCAATAATTTCTTGAGAAGTACTAATTGGCATTGCTCTATTCCTATTGAAAAGGTTCTGCTTCCTAGAACCTACATTAATTTAAGACCCAAACGAATTTAGCGCGCTAATTAAGCGAATCCGTTTTGCTGCAAGAATTCCATTGTCAGTTTTGATTCTGGTTGTGACTCTTCTTGCTGACCTTGTAAAAGACGCTCCATGTAACGAGCAAGCACATCCACTTCAAGGTTTACTTTACGACCAACTTGGAATTGGTCAATCGTCGTTTCTGACGATGTATGCGGTACGATCGTCAGTTTGAATGCATTCTTACGTAAGTCGTTTACCGTTAAACTGATTCCATCAACGGTAATCGACCCTTTTTGTGCAACATACTTGGAAAGCTCTGCTGGCATCTCTACCCAAAACTCAACCGCGCGTCCCACTTGGTTACGTTCAACAATTTCACCCACACCGTCCACATGGCCAGACACGATATGGCCGCCAAAACGCGTTGTTGGCAACATCGCTTTTTCAAGGTTAACTTTGTCACCGGCTTGGTAGTCAACAAAGCCTGTACGTTTTAACGTTTCCAAAGACAAGTCAGCGCTGTAACTGTGATCGTTGAATTCAACAACGGTTAAACACACACCATTAGTTGCAATACTGTCGCCTAATTTCACATCAGACATATCTAAGTTTTCAGCGTTCACGGTAATAGTAATGTCTTCTCCTCGTGGAGAAATCGCTGTTAATGTACCTACCGCTTCTACAATTCCTGTAAACATCGTTATAACTCTTATTTATTCTCTGATGCTGTCCATAAAGGCTGGGCAACAATACGTATGTCCGCGCCTACTTGGCGAACATCCTTAATTTCTAAATTGATAACATCACACATATCCGTTAAGCCTAAAGCCCCCATTAATCCTCGGCCGTCACTGCCCATTAATTTAGGTGCTAAGTAAATAACCAGCTCATCGACTAGCTGCTGCTTAAGTAAGCTGCTCGCCAGTGTCGCGCCCGCTTCAACCCATATATGGTCGATATGATGTGATGGCAATTGGCTAAATAAAGCTTTTAGGTCCAGCTGACCTTCGTCAGTCAGTGGTACCGTCAAGTCCGCATCTTGCTCCGCGACTCTTAAAATAGGAGTTGCGAGGTGGAATAGTTTCAAATCGGCGTGCAGCTGGTCTTGCCTATCCAAAATGATACGAGTGGGCTGTCTAAGCGTTTCGACCGGATATGTTTTTTGCAGGCTGGATGGTAATTCTGTCCAACGAACATTCAGCGACGCATCGTCTTCAATCACCGTCTGACTTGTTGACAATACCGCACCAGATTGGGCGCGATACCTTTGCACATCCTGACGGGCTTCTTTTGACGTGATCCACTGGCTCTTACCATTACTCAATGCCGTTTGGCCATCTAGGCTAGCGGCCATTTTAAGCTGAACGAAAGGCATACCTGTTTGCATACGTTTAATGAACGATGGGTTCAGCGCTCGAGCATCTTGCTCTAATAAGCCGACTTCAACTTCAACGCCCGCATCACGCAGCATGTTGATACCGCGCCCCGCAACCTTGGGGTTCGGATCCTGCATTGCGCAAATCACTTTTGAAACCTGAGCGTTAATTAGCCCTTCTGCGCAAGGAGGCGTTCGGCCATAGTGTGAACAAGGTTCTAGGGTGACATAAGCCGTTGCCCCTTTCGCTTGTCGTTGAGCCATACGTAATGCATGCACTTCTGCATGAGGCTCACCGGCTTGATGATGATAGCCTTCCCCGACAATTTGGCCATCTTTCACGATGACGCAGCCAACATTTGGGTTGGGAGCTGTGGTATAGATGCCACGCTTAGCTAATTGAATAGCTCGCGACATCATCTGGGAATCAAAAGAAGTAAATTTAGACATGGAGATTTTCACTTAAACTTCGAGATAATCAGTCTTCTAACTTGGCGATTTCTTCGCCAAACTCTCGAATATCTTCAAAACTGCGATAAACCGAAGCAAAACGAATGTACGCGACTTTATCGAGTTCTTTTAATTGGTCCATAACCAAATTACCGATCATTCCGGTTGGCACTTCACGCTCACCGGTAGCACGCAGTTGAGACTTAATGGTGCTTATCGCTAATTCGATAGAATCGGCACTAACAGGGCGCTTTTCTAGCGCTCGCTGAATTCCACCAACCATTTTATCTTCATTAAATGGTTCACGGTTACCGTTAGATTTAATCACTTTCGGCATCACTAGTTCAGCCGATTCGAACGTGGTAAATCGTTCACTACATGCTAGGCATTGACGACGACGACGCACTTGGTGCCCATCGGCAACCAGTCTTGAATCTATAACTTTAGTGTCGTTCTCAGAACAAAAAGGACAATGCATATCACCTCCCAAACAGTTGTTAATAGTGTAACGGAATTGCCAAACGTTAGGAAAGAAAAAGGGCCTCAAAAGGCCCTTTACTAGTGTTGTGCGCTAAGTTTTGTTAACTGCCCGCAATTTTTCGGGCAAGTCACGATTTATTAAGCACTAATCATCGATTAGCTGCGCACTAAGTAGTCGGCTTTTCCTACCCACTTATAACTTGTCAGCTCTTCTAAGCCCATTGGCCCACGCGCGTGTAACTTCTGAGTTGAAACTGCCACTTCGGCACCTAAGCCAAATTGAGCGCCGTCAGTAAAGCGCGTAGAAGCATTAACGTAAACAGCCGCTGAGCCTACAGAATTAATGAAACGCTCAGAGCTATCTAAGCTGTTGGTCATGATCGCATCTGAGTGGCTCGCATTGTGTATGCGCATGTGGTCAATCGCTTCTGCAACATCCGCAACCACTTTTATACCTAATGTGTAGCTTAGCCATTCTGTGTCAAAGTCACCTTCAACTGCGTCACGCTGGTCTTCAAAGCCAGACAGTAACGATTTCGCACTCGCATCAGCAACCAAGGTTACTTTACCCGCTAGACGTTGTTTCAGCTTAGTTAGGAAGGCTTCAGCAACGGCTTCATGAACTAACAACGTATCCAATGAGTTACATGCTGATGGGCGTTGTACTTTCGAGTTTTCAACCACATCCACAGATTTCTCAAGGTCAGCGCTCTCATCAACAAAGATATGGCTAATACCAAAACCACCAATGATCACCGGTATTGTGCTGTTTTCTTTACACATTTTGTGCAGGCCAGCGCCGCCGCGTGGAATAATCATATCCACGTAATCATCGAGCTTAAGCAACTGAGACACTAATTCACGGTCTGGCTTTTCAATGTATTGCACCGATGCCGCTGGCAGTTGGGCTTTTTCTAACGCAGACTGGATAACTTTGACTAGTTCCATGTTAGAGAAAAAGGTTTCTTTACCACCACGTAAAATACTGGCGTTACCTGTTTTTAAGCATAGGGCTGCAATGTCGATGGTCACGTTCGGGCGCGCTTCGTAAATAACACCAACCACGCCGAGCGGTACTCGACGGCGAGACAGTGACATACCATTTTCTAGCACCTTGCTATCAATTTCGCTGCCAACAGGATCATTCAGACTAATGACATTGCGCACGTCATTGGCAATACCTGTTAATCGTTCTTCATTTAAAAGCAGGCGATCAAGTAACGCCTCTGTCAGGCCAGCTTCACGACCTAATTCAATATCTTTTGCATTAGCCGCTAAAATAGCGGCGGAATTTGCTTCAAGTTCATCCGCGATAATCGCCAATGCTTGGTTTTTCTGTGCGGTAGACGCAGTCGCTAGGTGAAACGCAGCTTCTTTAGCTGCTTTACCCATATTGGTTAAATCCACGTTTAACTCTCCCTAAATCTGTTAAATATTCTTGAATCTATTCTTGGATAACCACGAGATCATCTCGGTGAATCACTTCAGAGCCATAGTCATAACCCAAGATTTCACCAATATCTTTACTGTGTTTACCTGCAATTTTCGTCAGATCCTGACTTGAGTAGCTAGCAATACCTCGAGCGATGACCTGTCCTTGGCTATCAGTAATTCGAGTTACTTCGCCACGCGAGAACTGACCACTCACTTTCGTCACGCCTTTCGCTAATAAACTACTGCCTTTATTGATCACCGCATTCACTGCACCATCGTCGATTACGATGTCGCCCATTGATGCAGGTCCAGCCAATATCCAACGTTTACGGTTTTCTAGTGCTTCCGCTAAAGGTAGGAAGCGGGTCCCTTGCGGGTTATCGCTTAGTGAATCAAACACCACGTTTTCCGCGCTGCCTGCGGCGATAATGACTTCTATACCCGCTCGACGAGCAATGTCTGCCGCTTGAAGTTTAGTTGCCATGCCGCCAGTACCTAATGTCGTACCGCTACCACCCGCAATTTTGCGTAGCGTATCATCAATAGTTTTTACTTCTTTGATGAGCTCGGCATTTGGGTCTTTACGAGGATCAGCAGTAAACAGACCTTTTTGGTCGGTCAGTAGCAATAATTTGTCTGCACCACATAAAATACCCACTAACGCAGACAAGTTGTCGTTATCACCCACTTTGATTTCATTGGTCGCTACCGCATCGTTCTCATTAACGATCGGAATGATGTCGTTATCAACCAGCGCATTGATAGTATCTCTTGCATTCAAGAAACGCTCTCTATCATCAAGATCGGCTCGAGTTAGCAGCATTTGGCCAATTTTAAGACCATAAATTGCAAACAAAGACTCCCATGCCTGAATCAATTGACTCTGCCCAACCGCTGCCAGCAACTGTTTGCTCGCCATTGAATTGGGGAGGGCGGGGTAACCCAAGTGCTCACGTCCAGCCGCAATCGCGCCAGACGAAACCATGACCACAGAATGGCCTTGTTTTTTTAATTCAGCACATTGACGCACAAGCTCAACCATATGAGCTCGATCTAACGCCAAGGTTCCACCAGTTAAGACACTGGTACCCAGTTTTACAACAACAGTTTTAGCCTGCATTGTGGTCCCGCTTTGATGATTTGATGTCATGAAGTCTTTTAAAGAAAAAACAATTAAGAGGTGATGTTTTAGCAATCAAAACATCAATTCACAAGTAGAAAAGGTGCTATTTAGCACCTTTTTATTCGTTTGGCAGGAATACAGCTAGAAATACTAGCTTTTGCGGTCGAAGTTAGACGAATTCAACAGACTCTTCGTCGAGTACCACTTCTAGTTCAAACTGTTTTGAAAGCAGCTCAACAAGCTTTTGATGGAATGCTTCTTGAGTACGATTAACTTCTTCAACAGCTTTCTTAGGTAAAGCGTGTGAATCCCAGTCCCCGGCTAGGTTATATTTACCTACATTGTATTTTGCCGAAAATCCTTCTTCCGACTTATCCAATTCGAGCCACCATCCCCAGAATTCTCGCTCTTCTGGTGATTTCTTATCGTTAACACAAACAGATAAGCAATCAAAAAGGTAATGTCCCTCTTCAGATTGAGGTTCACGAAGGTATGGCCCAATGGCCTTTAGCGCAGTTAACAAACGATAATGAGTTGGATTTTTTGCCACTTCTGACATATTGAATCTCCGTTTCAATGTTAAGAATGACTATCCTCAGTAGTTGTTATGATTTATCACCAAGGATCATATACTTATAGCATATGAATATCATGCTTAACTAATTTAGGAGAAATGTCACCTAAATAATTCGTCCTCTAACCACTTTATCGCCAAATCGAGGGATTGCTCATAACCTTTGCTGATCGATTTTGCATTAATTTTCTTAGCCTTACCGTACTGACTAAACAGCGCCACTAAACGGTTATCCATCGCTGGAGAAACAGGATCTCCTTCAAGAGACATCGCTAGAATTGGCACTTCCGTTTTACTGTTCGATAAAAAGCCTTGAATTTTCAATGACCAAGCCATCATTTGTCCGGCCAAGCTATGAATGTCCACAGGGGCTTTACCTAATCGGGACGATAGAACATCCAAGTACATTTTTGGCATCGCTTTAAGCTTATCTGAATTCGCAAAAATGTCGTGAATAGGCGCACCTAATGCCACACAGCCTTTGATTTTCTTCGGTTCTAAGAATGACAAACGCACCATGGCATTACCGCCAAAGCGGAAACCAAACAAACCTACTTTAAAGTGATCGACCCATGGGATTCGCGGCAGCTCTTCAAGTACCGCTTGGTGTAAGCAAGACGAGTCTTCGGTCAAGTTCCAGTGAGAGCTATGGCCAATTGACGGCATATCAACCGTCATCATCGCGATGCCTTTAGGGGCGAGGTAATCTCTAAACAAACGCCACATATCGGTTTGCAAACTGTCTAGTCCTGCACTCACAATCACCACAGGTTGCGGCTTAGAAGTATCTGACAGGTGTAACGTCGCTCTGACTTTCTTATTCTTATAGGGAATGTCGATCTTTTTGATGACGAAGTCAGTCAGCTTAGCCGCTTCATCATAGGCGGAGTTCGCTAACACCTGAGCTTGAATGGCAAGGTTGTCATTCTTTAAATGTGGGTATCCAGCAATGCTGAAACATAAAGAAGCCGAAAACAGTTCGTCAGCAGCCGCCTCTCCGGCTAAATCGTTAGCGGTTTTCTGGTGCTGCATGCCCAGTTTGGTCCACTCGTATGCCCAGTTTCCAGTGCGATAGCCCATGACAGTATCGAGCCACTCATCGGTTGTACGAGAGTTTTTCGACGATGCAATTCGAGATAAGACCGCTTCTTGCTCGATTGGGTCAATACCCTGCCATATCCATTGGTAGCGGCGTAAATTACGATACCAAGAACTATTCTGTTGCTCCCGCTTTTCCTCTAATAGCTCTTCAGAGCTCGGCATGTAATGCGTCAACATCGAGGTTTCTTTCGCTTGTTTATGTTTCACAAACAGCGTTTCAGAAAGGTTTTTACTGGTTTCTTCGGACATGAGGCTATTTTGATTAGGTGTTTGTCTAATAGTATAAAAAAAAATGACCCTATAAAGGGTCATTTTCAATAAATCATAGCTAGCGCTTACTTTTGCTTGCGGTTGATTGGCTCAACGTAGTTGATACCAGTATCCCACGGCTGCTCGATCCAAGTGTCTTGTGCAATGTCTACGATGTAATCATCAAGAAGATCAACGCCTGAAGGCTTAGCACATACAGCGATTAGTTTCGCTTTCGGGTACATTTCACGCAATTTACGTGCAGTATCACCGCTGTCCACTAGATCTTCTACGATTAGGAAGCCTTCACCATCACCTTCTGGAGCTTTAACAACTGTCATGTCGCGCTGATGATCGTGGTCGTAGCTAGAAATACAAATTGTATCTACGTGACGAATACCTAGCTCACGAGCCAGGATAGCGCCAGGTACTAAGCCACCACGACTTACTGCCCAGATACCTTTCCACTGCTCTGCTGGCATTTGCTTTTCAGCTAGTTGGCGACAATAAGTTTGCATGTTGTCCCAAGAGATGATGAATTTAGTCGTCATAGTTATTAAACCTAATAGTTATAAGCTTGTTGGTTTACGAATTAAGCAGCAGTTAAAACGTATTTCAAAATAAAGATTGCAGCCATTACCCATACACTGATGGATACATCACGGCCTTTACCACTTGCCAGTTTAATTGCAGCGTATGCAATGAAACCTAGTGAAATACCTTCTGCAATAGAGAAAGTCAGTGGCATAAGAAGACACGTCACAACAACAGGTGCAGCTTCTGTCAGATCACGCCAGTCAATGCTAACCAAACCAGATAGCATTAGAATTGCTACATAGAAAAGCGCACCAGCTGTCGCGTATGCTGGGATCATACCCGCCAATGGCGAGAAGAATAATGCAAGTAAGAAGAAAATACCAACCACAACTGCTGTTAAACCAGTGCGACCACCGGCAGAAACACCAGAAACACTTTCAATATAAGAAGTTGTGTTTGAAGTACCCAACACAGCACCGACAGTTGTTGCTGTAGAGTCAGCAAGTAGTGCTTTGTTTAGGCGTGGGATTTTTCCATCTTTACCAATAAGGTCAGCTTTTTGTGCAACGCCAACTAAAGTACCCGCGGTATCGAACAAATCGACAAATAAGAATGCGAATACAACAGAGATCATGCCGATTTCGAATACAGCAGAGAAATCTAACTGCATAAAGGTAGGTGCAATACTTGGTGGAGCAGAGATGATGCCACCGTATTGTACATCACCAAAAATAAGGCCTAGAACCGTTACCGCCAAGATAGCGATCATCACGCCACCTTTCACGCCGCGGTGTACTAAAGCGATGGTTAGGAAGAAACCAATTGATGCTAGTACAGCAGGAACCGATGTAATTGCGCCCATTGATACTAGAGTCGCTGGGTTATCAACGACAATACCTGCATTTTTCAAAGCAATGAAAGCTAAGAACAAGCCGATACCCGCAGAAATACCTGTACGCAGTGACATCGGGATTGAGTTAATGATCCACTCGCGGATTTTAAACACGCTCAATAGGATGAATAAGATACCCGATACAAATACCGCTGCTAGCGCGACTTGCCATGTATGGCCCATGCCTAAAACCACGGCGTAAGTAAAGAAGGCATTAAGACCCATGCCAGGCGCTTGCGCAATTGGGTAATTGGCAACAAAGCCCATGATGAAACAGCCAATAGCAGCCGCTAAACACGTCGCGACAAACACGGCACCATGGTCCATTCCTGCATCAGACAGCATCGCTGGGTTTACAAAAATGATGTAAGCCATCGTAAGGAAGGTTGTCATACCTGCGATGATTTCAGTGCGCACATTTGTGCCATGTTCACTGAGTTTGAATAGCCTTTCGAGCATAATCGAATCCTATAAGGGTAAAAAGTAAACGGTTGCGTAATCGATTGGCCTCGGATTATAAAGTCATCAAATAACAAATTCCAGATAGAATTAAGGCTCTAATCGATATTTATTGTACGCCGTTATGAAACGGTACGATTAACAAGTATAGAATAGTGATTAAAAACCTAATTAAAACAATGAGTAACAAATTGGAAAGCATCTATAAAATGGCGGTGTATTTTTGAACTATGTACTAATTTTTCAGGAAACTAAACGGCATTCCATTAGTAAAAGTATAGAAAAACTCCGAGTTGCTTCAACAGATTCAGTAATAAGCAGGAAAGTCGTCAATTGACGATTAAAAAGTAGGCAGTGATTTTCGACAGATAAAAAAACGCCACTCAAATTTGAGTGGCGGTAGAATTACTCAACCAAAAGGGTTGTAAAAAAATTCCAATATATAGGGGTGAACATAACGTTCAAGTCACATGCAATTGGTCTTAGTAACCAAAGCTTGTTGGGTATGCAAAGTTGCCAGTGTAAACAGAGTTGTTAAGCCAGAACATTGCAGATGGTAAACCTTTCATAACTATCACCTTATTAAATCAATTAAATACAATTTTGATTTCTCGGTTCCATGGAGGCGATAAAACGGACTCATCCTTTGAGCATTTACTCTTCGCGCTGAAGTTGGTGTTAATATACAACCCAAGAAAAAAGATTACAAGTTTTATTTGATATGAGTCACAAATATTTCATACAAACTGATAAAACCATCAAAAACCTGTAATTTAATTACAAAATTGACAGTTAAAACTCTCTTTATTCCAAATAAGTATGCAAGCAAACGATTAACTGGCTTTTGTGATCAATTGACGCCTTGTGTGAGTTTCAAATATTGAAACATTTCTCAATCATAATCCCTACTCCAGCTCCCTAGCTAATGGTATGCTGTCGGCCACAAAGTTAGATCCTTTCATGCAGTTTATAACTCTGAATATTGAGTATGATTGCATCAATGATATGGTCATTAAACACAACAGGAGTCATCCGTGTCTGAATTCCATTCTGAAATTAGCAACTTATCCCCTGCGCCTATTTGGCAGTTTTTCGATAAAATTTGCTCTATTCCTCACCCTTCAAAACATGAAGAAGCCCTAGCTCAATACATTATTTCTTGGGCTAAAGAGCAAGGCCTAGATGTACGACGTGATCCAACAGGTAACGTTTTCATCAAGAAGCCAGCAACAGCAGGAATGGAAAATAAAAAAGGTGTGGTGCTACAAGCTCACATCGATATGGTTCCACAAAAGAACGAAGACACGGTTCACGACTTCACTAAAGATCCAATCCAACCATACATCGATGGCGAATGGGTAACTGCGAAAGGTACCACTCTAGGTGCAGATAACGGCATGGGCATGGCATCATGTCTTGCAGTATTAGCATCGACAGAAATCAAGCACGGCCCTCTTGAAGTTCTACTGACTGTAGATGAAGAAGCTGGTATGACAGGTGCATTCGGCCTTGAAGCAGGTTGGTTAGAAGGCGACATTCTTCTAAACACAGACTCAGAGCAAGAAGGTGAAGTTTACATGGGTTGTGCTGGCGGTATCGACGGTGCAATGACATTCGATATCACACGCGACGCAATCCCAGCAGGCTATGTTACTCGTAAGCTAACATTAAAAGGCCTTAAAGGTGGTCACTCTGGCTGTGATATCCACACAGGCCGTGCCAACGCGAACAAGCTGCTTGCTCGCTTCTTAGCTGGTCACGCTCAAGAATTAGATTTACGCCTGGTAGAGTTCAAAGGTGGTAGCCTACGTAATGCCATTCCTCGTGAAGGTTTTGTAACTGTTGCAGTTCCAGCAGAAAACCAAGAGAAGCTGGCATCTCTATACAACTACTACACTGAGTTGCTATCTACTGAATTAGGTAAAATTGAAGACAGCATTGTTACTTTCAATGAAGAAGTAACTGTAGAGCAAGGTGTAATGGCTCAAGCTGAACAAGCACGCTTCATTGCAGCATTGAACGCATGTCCAAACGGCGTGATTCGCATGAGCGACGAAATTGAAGGCGTTGTGGAAACTTCTTTGAACGTAGGCGTGATCACTACAGAAGAAAACACAATTACGGTGCTTTGCCTGATTCGTTCACTGATCGATTCTGGCCGTTCTCAAGTTGAAAGCATGCTGCACTCTATTGCAGAACTTGCTGGTGCAAACATCGAATTTTCCGGCGCTTACCCAGGTTGGAAACCAGATGCGGACTCTGAAATCATGCACATTTTCCGTAACATGTATGAAGGCATCTACGGCCATAAGCCAAACATCATGGTTATCCACGCTGGTCTTGAGTGTGGTCTGTTCAAAGAACCGTACCCGAATATGGATATGGTTTCTTTCGGTCCAACGATCAAGTTCCCTCACTCTCCAGATGAGAAAGTGAAAATTGATACTGTAGAGCTATTCTGGAACCAAATGGTAGCCTTGTTAGAAGCTATCCCAGAAAAAGCGTAATCTGCTTTTTCAGTTTGAAAACCAATATAAATAAGAAACAGGCGCTAACTTAGCGCCTGTTTTTTTAGGTCTGATTATTTGTGTGGCGATGAAGCCGACAAGCAAAAGCGCTTATGCGCGAGTGGCCGCGTAGCTTTCTAGCTCATCAATTGATGTTTGAGCCACAATCTCACCGTCAATAAAGTAAGTGACCATTTCACCGTCACGAACACCGATCAAAGTCGCACGCTCACCAGATTGGTAAGTAATATCCATTTGAATCGTGTTCTCATCGATTTTCCGCATTTGACCCTTTTCGATCATATCAACACTGGAAATAGGACCTACGGGTGCCTCTGTCAGTGATGGATCAAGCTGGTCGTTGATATCTAACATCGTATCGACTTTGCTATCGAAGATATGCGGTGTGCCAGTTAATGGGTTGCTTCCGGTCCAGAACTCTAGTGAGTTAAAGACAAGATAATCCGCTGCAACAGTCAAACCATATACAGGCGCTAATAGAATATTCAAACCACCACGAGCGTAGCGGTTATCCACGGCTTTAAGGTTGAACTTCATTAAGTAGCCCGTCACTGCATTACTGCCCACACAGCCAGATAAGGCCATCGCTGCGACAGATAAAGCAACGATTCTAGTTATTGTTTTTTTCATAGTGCTCTCTATTAATTAACTCGATTCATATCAAGGCGCGGGATAGTAACCACATTTTTTATACTGTCAATCAAGTTAATGTCAGCCAATGTCAGCTGTCTTACAAATAAGACCTAACCATTCAGCGCAGTAGAACTGGCTCTTCCAATTCCATCTTCCTCATTTATGTGCGCCACAAATATCGCCATATTTTTCAACAAAAACTTCACCCCACAATTTTATGTGACGCCTATAAAGAACTTTTGTCGACACCAAAAATTAATAGAGTTGGTCTAAAAACACCCGATTGCTACATTCCGCTGAATTACCGTCTTTATCGGCCACTTAATCAGAGAAACTCATGGCAAGAATTAAACCCAACCCACCTTTTGAACTGCTTGGTTATACCGTTCAAGCAGGCCAGCGAATGGACATTGAACTTAAAGCGGCGCAGCTTTATACCCACTCCCCGCTTTCGATTCCTATTGAAATCATCCATGGACACCAAACAGGTCCAACGCTAATGGTGAATGCAGCTATCCACGGTGACGAACTTAATGGAGTTGAGATTGCTCGTCAGATCACCAATGCCATTGATCCGAAAAAACTTAAGGGCACATTGATTGTGGTACCCATTGTTAACGTGTTTGGCTTCATCCATAAATCACGCTATTTACCAGACAGACGCGACCTTAACCGCTGCTTCCCGGGAAGTGAGAAAGGCTCACTAACCTCACGTATCGCCTTCACTTTCTTCGAGAATGTCGTTAAGCGATGCAACTATATTTTGGATTTGCATACAGGGGCGATTCATCGGACAAACTTACCGCAAATTCGCGCGAACTTGTCCAACCCTGAAACTTTGAAAATAGCTAACGCTTTCGCGACACCAGTTATCGTAGATTCAGCATTACGTGATGGTTCGCTCCGTAGTGAAGCAGAAAAGCTCGGGATCCCAGTATTAACCTATGAAGGTGGTGAAGCCTTACGATTCGACCATTTGGCTATTCGCGCCGGTTATTTAGGTGTACATCAGGTAATGAAAGAAATTGGCATGTTACGTGCCAATCGTAAAAAACTGCCTTTGCCGGTAATTTGTCGTTCTACCAGTTGGTTGCGAGCAGAAGCCGACGGCATAGTCAGAAACATGGTGAGGCTTGGTGAAAAAGTAGAAGCAGGGCAAACCATCGCCTACATCAGTTCGCCACTAGGTCACCAAGAAATAGAAATGAAAACCGCAAAAGGCGGCATCGTTATTGGTCAGCAAACTTTACCACTGGTCAATGAAGGAGACGCCGTGTTCCACATCGCCTATTTCAAACAAGACGATGACGACGTAGAGCTGACTGTTGAGAGTTATATAGAAGAAGTAGCGGACGTTGATTGGCTAACTGAACTTAATAACTAGTTGATCAAAAATCGAGTTAGTAAAACACTCTTTCAGATACAAAAAAGCCCTGACTAATCAGGGCTTTTTTTCAATTCAACTGATGCGACTATTCAGCGTCAAACTCATCAGCGGCGCGAGCTTTTGCACGTGCTTCACGAGCTTGCTCTGCTTTTAATTCTTTAGCGTGACGAATTTCTTCGCGCTCTTTACGCTGGTCCGCTTTACGCTCGTTACGCTCAGCTTGGTTTTGTACGAAAGAAGCCAGTTCTTTCTCTGCCCATTCTTTTGCTTGAGCTTCAGTTTCAAAACCAGTCTCACGCTTAGATACTGTTGTGCTACGAGACGTCACTTGACGTGTAATTTCTGCACACCAGCCGTTACGTTTTTCTGAAAGGCGGATATCAAATTTTTTGTTCTTAGACATGTTGTTTATTTCCTAAGGGAGATCATTAAGGGATCGGTCAACTTTGATAACTCCATCTAAGCTGAGCATCTTTAACACCATCCCTTGGTAAGCGCGGTATTAGAGCACAAAACGATAGACATTGCTGCAAATATTTGCAGCGGATCACACTGCAAAATAGTAAATCGTTTGCGGCTAGCCACTCCCCTCAATTTCATGACGCTCCAAGGCCCGTTATTCGGCTGTTTTTTATCAAAAAGTAGGAAATGAACTATGCTGAAACGTATACAAATAGCGAAGCAACCAACCACTGCTTTGCTCACACTGCTCCCAATAACAAAAATAGCTAAGGAGTTGCTATGGATAGCTTCATTCAAAATTTACCGAAAGTTGAGCTGCATTTACACATAGAAGGTACCCTAGAGCCTGAACTCATGTTTGAGTTAGCCAAGCGTAACCATGTCTCTATTCCATTTAACACCCCTCAAGAAGTCCGAGACGCCTATCAGTTTCATAATTTGCAATCTTTCCTCGATATCTATTATCAGGGCGCTGAAGTTCTCATCCATGAACAAGACTTCTACGATTTGACTTGGGCCTACATGCTCAAATGCCAGCAAGACAACGTCGTACACACAGAAATCTTCTTTGATCCTCAAACTCATACCGAGCGTGGTATCGCCTTTGAAACCGTAGTCAATGGAATTACCCGAGCACTAAAACAAGCCGATCAGGAACTAGGGATCAGCAGTCAGCTCATTATGTGCTTTTTACGTCATCTCGATGAAGGCAGCGCATTTGAAACATTGCACCAAGCACTACCATTCAAGGACAAAATTATCGCTGTTGGGCTCGATTCATCAGAGCAAGGTAACCCGCCAGAGAAATTCAAACACGTTTTCCAAGAAGCTATCGAGCACGGGTTTCTTACCGTGGCGCACGCAGGTGAAGAAGGCCCCGCGCAAAACATCTCAGATGCGCTGACTATGCTAGGTACAACGCGTATTGATCATGGGGTTCGCTGCGCTGAAGATGAGGAACTCGTCAGTGAGCTAGCTGCCAAACGCATTCCACTAACGGTTTGCCCACTATCCAATACCAAACTGAAAGTCTTCGACAATATGCAGCAGCACAACATCGTCGACCTGCTGCGAAAAGGGCTATGTGTCACCATAAACTCTGACGATCCGGCCTACTTTGGTGGCTACATGAATGACAACTTCCAAGCCGTTGCGGACGCTCATTCCCTAACCAAACAAGAAATAGCCCAGTTCAGCATCAACGCCATTGAGGCAAGCTTTATCGCGCCCTATGTAAAAGAAGATCTCATTGCGAAAGTACGCGAATACATCCATTAAGCTTTAACGCCGAACGACGTAAATAGAAAAAGGGAAGCAAGCGCTTCCCTTTTTGAACTTCAATTTTGCCACCAACAAACTCATGGCTTTACGTTGAACGTAACCAATGAAAAATCAAAGCTTAACCTGGGTGACCATCCGCTCTTGGCGTTAACAGCATCATGGCAAAATGGCGCATAAACATGACAAATGCAAATACCCATAACCCGGCGCTAATATTCACTAAATCAATCAAGTAAGCAGGGAAAAAAGCCACGCCAACACTACGAATAAGCGCTGCCAATAATATCGCAGCAAACGGCCAGCCCATATTTGGCCCCTTATAAATAGCGCGACCAGTATGCCCCATCGTCACACGTGAAATCATCGCTAAAATAAGCCCGCCAAGGGCGCCAATCGCAAATAAATGCAACATGTTATGGTTCGCAAATGGATTATCGAGTAGGCCGCGTAGTAACAAGCTAAGCGGAATGCAAACGTAAGCTGTATGTAGCGACCAAACCAAAGGCTCCGATAGCGTTAACCAAGGCTTCCAACGAACAAATCGTACAAGCTGAAAAATCCCCGCCACCAGCATTAAGCCTTGTCCAAACTGAGCAAACGTCAGCGGAAAAAAGCTCAGAACAAACAAACCAACAAGCGGTAGGTTTGCCGCCCAATCTAGCCAAATTAACGGCTGTGCTTTTTCAAAATTGAATTTACGAGCCGTAAAGAATGGGATCACCCGTCCACCCATTACAGACAATAAAATGGTGAACCACCACAGCATTGCTTGCCACACAGCTGAAGCAGGGAATGGTGGCATGCCTTTTATCGCTGCATAACTAGCGAAATTGGCAACGATTGCGAGCATAAATAGCGGCACAAAAAACAAGTTTTTCCACCCTTTAGACTTCACCACTCGAAATCCAACTTCATAGGCAACGGCTAGTAGAAATAGGGCTTCTAAAGAAGAAATGAGCCAGAGCGGTGCAGGCGTCCAAAATAGCAACCTAGGTGCAAGCCATAATCCAACCAATAAACCCAGTCGGTGGTGTTTGGTTCCATTAACGCCTGTCCAAGTTTGTACGGCAGTTAATACAAATCCGGCTACAATCGCCATAGAAAACCCAAACAACATTTCATGAACGTGCCACCACAAGGCTGGCACTTGCAGCACACTAGGCTGACCATTTTGGAACATCCAAACCCATGCGACGATAGCGATAACCGCGTACGCACTGCCTAAGAAAAAGAATGGACGGAAACCAAGGCGTAGATACGCAGGAATTGCCTCTTCAACGCTTTTATCAGTGATATTTAACAAACTCACTCCTAACTACTTACTATTGAACCAGTGATGCCTTTCGGCGCTCCACCGTTGTCATCATAGCTTTCATATAGCAGTAATCACGCCAAGTCTAAAACAATATAAAATCAACAACTTACAAATAAACAGCTCGATAAAACGCGTCACTATGACATACTGAGACATGTCAAATAGACTTATAAATAACTAAAAGACCTAAACATAGCACTACAAATCCCTGCGTCGACACGTAATAATGGGCTCAATAAGCAAGACGAATTACCCGTTACGACAAGGAGAGTTATGTATATTTTTGGCTACGGCAGTTTAATCAATGCCGCTTCAAGAAAGCTGACAGGCCAAACTGGTCAGGCAATTCCGGCAATCGCACATGGCTTGGTTCGTCACTGGGGAAAGATAGACGACAGTTACGTGCTCTCTCCGTTAGTGGTTAATGAAGGTGATGGGCAAGTGAATGGGGTGCTGCTGGAAATCGATGATTTAGCACTCGCGGAGTTTGATCGTCGCGAGAAAGGTTACCACCGAATTCAGATTGATGCGCAGCAAGTCGAGACAGAACAAGAGTTCAATCACGAACATGAGATTTGGGTGTATGTTAAAGACCAGCCAGACGTACCGTGTATCAATAGCCCGATCATGCAAACGTATGTCGACACTGTGCTAGCGGGTTGTCTAGATGTGTCTGAAAGCTTTGCGCAGCATTTCGTCCATCATACTCAAGGCTGGCATCACCCACTTGAAGATGACCGTCACCAGCCTAAATACGGAAATCTAGCGGGTGTCGCCACGCATCATCAGCCACTCATTGACGAACTGATTTCTACCGTGCGCCCTGCCCGCTAATTACCGTTGAGAATAGATTAAACGATTCTTACACCTGCTGACATCGCACGCTCTGGTGTCAGCAACACACTTTCAGATTCATCATCGGTTTCAGCACACAGCAACGTACACTCCGACGTTTCTCCACGCATTTTCGCTTTAGCTAAGTTACACAACACAACCACTTGCTTACCTAGTAACTCTTCTTCCGTGTAATACGGCACTAAGCTTGTCACCGTCTGTAGGCTTTTTTCACCTACATCGATTTGTACAATGTAGAGCTTATCTGCGTTTTCATGTCGAGCCACTTCAGTGATTTTTCCTACTCGAATTTCCAGTTTTGCAAAGTCAGCGTAAGCGATCGTATCCATGTTGATTCCTTTATTGCCTTTAAAATTAACTTAAGTAAATTTTAGTAAAAGTATAAACGTTTACACTACCAACAAAGTCATTAAATACAAGTGGTAAAGCTCTCAATTTTGAAAGTAAAACTAGAGAACAATTGCCTTACTTACAGTGGCAGTGTTAAATGAACAAAGTTCAGTTTAGAGGTTAACCATGGCAACAATCAAAGATGTCGCCCGCGAGGCAGGAGTCTCTGTCGCAACGGTGTCACGAGTGATAAACAAATCACCGAAAGCAAGTGCAAACTCGATTGAGTCTGTCACCAAAGCAATGTCAAAATTAGGCTACCGACCTAACGCGAACGCTAGAGCGTTAGTCAGCCAAAGTACTAATACTGTAGGTGTGCTAGTCGGTGATGTTTCCGATCCTTTCTTTGGCACCTTAGTAAAAGCGGTCGACAATGTAGCCCGTGAAAATGGCAAACATATTTTGGTTGGCAATGGTTACCACAACCAGGAAGAAGAGAGGCAAGCTATTGAATTACTGATCAATAGCCGTTGTGATGCACTGGTCATCCACTCTAAAGGGCTATCAGATCAAGAGCTGATTGGGTACGCCAAAGAAGTAAAAGGTTTAGTGGTGATCAACCGCCACATTCCAGAAATAGAAGATCGCTGTATATTTTTGGATAACCACAAAGGCGCTTACCTAGCAACGGAATACCTCATTCGCCATGGCCATACCAATATCGCCTGCATTGCCTCATCTCATGAAATTGAAGATGCAGAGCAGCGAGTTGAAGGCTACCTAGCGGCACTTAAAGATCATGATATCGAGTTATCACCTAGCTACATTGAGTATGCAGAGCCAAGTAACGAAGGTGGCGAATACGCCATGACTAACCTGCTGACGAAATCATTACCTATCACCGGAATTGTTGCTTATAACGATTATATGGCCGCTAGCGCGTTGTCGGTATTGGATGAAAATGGCATCCAAGCGCCAGAAAAGGTGTCTATCGTAGGCTTCGATGATGGGTTAATCGCTCGCTATGTTCACCCGAAACTGACCACGATTCGTTACCCAATCCAAATGATGGCGGAAAAGGCCACGCGCTTAGCATTAAGCCGCGCCAAACAAGAGTCGATCACTAGCGACACGATGAAGTTCTCGCCGACTCTAGTGCGTCGAAATTCCGTAGAAAAAGTCTGATGGGCGAGAGAGCAGCAAGGTTTTGCTCGCCTCCCCTCGGAAAATGTGAAGTAAGCTTCACGCGAACATAAAAAAATGGCATTACCATCAGGTAATGCCATTTTTCGTTTTATCTAGGGTTAGGCAACACCGTGTCCCTTCGACGCTACCCAAATTCGATACCACTGCTCATGAGTCAGTGTTAACTCTAGCGCAGCAACCGCAGCTTGAACTCGCTCAATGTTGCCACTCCCAAGAATTGGCACTGGGTTAGATGGCATACGCATCACCCACGCCAAAATCACTTGATCAATCGACGCAGCACCAATCTCATGGCCAACATCAGTTAACGTTTCACGTAGACGAATCATTTGCTCACTGTTTTCAGTAAAGATTCGACCACCAGCCATACAAGACCATGCCATCGGCGTCACACGTGCTTGCTGCAATTGATCTAACGTACCATCTTCTGTCACTTGTAAATTAACTGGGTTAACTTCGACTTGGTTCGTGATAAGCGGTGCATCTAAACGCGATTGCAATAGATCGAACTGAGACGTCGTAAAGTTAGACACACCGAAGTGCTTCACTTTGCCCGCAGCGCGTAATTCAGAGAACGCTTCTGCTGCACCATCGGCATCCATCAATAAATCTGGGCGGTGTAACAGCAAAACGTCTAAGTGATCGGTGTTCAAGCGCGACAGAGACTCATCCGCAGACGCTAAGATTGCCGCTTTACTGCTGTTGTAATGAGACACTCGTTTATTGCCGTTGCCTGTGTTCTCCGGATAAATACCGCACTTAGACACAATTTGAATTTGCTCTCGCAAGCTCGGCTCTAGCGCCAACACTTCACCAAACATACGTTCACATGAAGACGCGCCGTATACAGGAGCATGATCGACCGTCGTGATGCCAAATTCGATGTGCTGCTTAACAAAAGAAAGTTGCTGCTGAGTGGTCATGCCCCACTCCGCCATACGCCAATAGCCTTGAATGAGTGGTGAGAATACCGAATGTTCGTTATGCACTGTATTACCCCTTATTATTGGTATTAACCGAGTCGCGATGCGCTCAATCATTTACTGTTCTTCACTCAGTATACTCAGCGCCAATAGCAGGATTAAAGCCCGAAAATCAGAAAAGATAATTCGATATAAAGTACAATAACATTTTGTTAATTTTCTATATTGAACGATAACACGCTTATTTGGGAGCTATAGGGCGATAGTCATGCATAAAATGCACAAAAGATTTGAGCGCTACGCGCTGTTCGGTGAAGTCGCGAAGCTGCTCAGTTTTTCAAAAGCCGCCGAGAACCTAGGGATCTCGCGCAGCTACCTTTCTTCGCAGATCAACCAACTAGAACAAGAGCTCCATACAAGCTTACTCATTCGTTCGACTCGAACCGTGCGCTTAACCTCTGCAGGAGAAAAGATCCTTGCCAAGATGAGCACCATCAATGATTCCATTGTGCAATTAGAGAAAGAACTCGAACACACCAAAAGCGAAGTCAATGGGCTGCTAAGAATCACCGCACCAACCATTTTTTGTCATCGCTTTCTCATGGATATTTGCCGAGATTTTCAAAAGATCTACCCTGAGATCGAATTTGATATCGATGTGGGTTACAACCGAGTTGATTTAGCGAAAAGTAGCTTCGATCTGGCGATTCGTGCGACCAACACCCCTCCAGAGAATATGATTGCCAAGAAGCTAATGCCCTATCAGCACATTTGCTGCGCTTCGCCAGATTACCTGAGCCAACACGGGACTCCAGCGCACCCAAATGATCTGACCCAGCATAATTGTTTATCTGACCCAAATTTGATGACCTGGCAGTTTTTCGATGGTGATAAGTCCATTCAAGTGGAGACTCAAGGAAACCTATTGGTCAGTGACAACTTTTTACTATTGCAGGCTGCGCAGCAAGCACAGGGCATCATAAAAATGCCGTGCTACTTGGTCGCACCGGCGTTAGACAAAGGTGAACTGGTGAGAGTTTTGGATTCGTACTTCATTGCACAAAGCCATATTTACCTGATTTATCCACCGCAATTGCGCCAAAGTACTAAGCTAAGCACCTTTACTGATTTTATGATTCAGTGGTTCAACCAAAGTTGTTAACTATCGGACATAAAAGAAAGCCCCAACAAAAAATTCTGTTGGGGCTTTTCCTATCAGATTCACAACTAAACGAACGAGTCCATTTAGCCTGACCAATTTGAGCTAAGAGTGACGCTAGTCTGAAGAATCCCCCGAAAATTCAAACTGATAGCAAGTGGAATAGGCGTATTCTTGATCTGGTGTCAGAATACAACTTTCTTGCTGCCACTCTGGATGGTTAGGTGAATCTGGTAAGAACTGGGTTTCCAGTGCTAGGCCCGCATAATCTTGATACTGACCTTGAATTCGATTAGGCGTCCCCGCCAACCAATTACCAGTATAGAGCTGCATTGCAGGCTTGCTAGAAAAAACTTTTAATGTAACTAAACCATCAGGTGAAATCACAGTTGCAGCACAAGCACCTTGCTTACACTGCGGGTCTAACAAGAACGAGTGGTCATAACCTTTCGCAGCAATTTGCTGTTGATGAGCAAGCAGCGTGTCTCCAATAACGGTCTCTTCATTCAAGTCGAAACTGGTTCCTGAAACTGGCTCTAACGCTCCTAAAGGAATGCCAACCTCATTCGTAGGCAAGTACTGCTCGCTGTTAATGCTAACAGTATGCCCTAAACAATCATGGCCTTCATCAGCGCCAAGTAAATTGAAATACGCATGATTAGTCAAATTAATCGCGGTGGTTTGATCGGTATTTGCTAAGTAACGAATGGAAACCTGATTCTCATCCGTTAGCTCATAGTGCACCGATACATGGACATTGCCAGGAAAGCCTTGGTCGCCATCGGCCGACTCTAAATAAAACACCACTGATTGCGAATTGTGCTCAACGATCTCCCAGCGACGTTTATCAAACCCTTCAACGCCACCATGTAACGTATTCCCCGCTTGGTTCGTCGTTAGCTGATAAACCTGATCATTGATTGCCAATTGCCCCTGAGCAATTCGGTTGGCGTAACGTCCAACCGTTGTGCCCATATAAGCTTGCTGAGCATAAAAGTCACCGATGTTTGTCACGCCTAATAACACCTCTCTCGGTCGCTCCTGGACTGGCACTCTACAACTTAGCCATGTTGCGCCTATGTCCATGAAAGTGGCGGTCATCCCATTGTTGTTACGCAATGTAATGACTTTGGCTGGATGCCCATCTTTCGCCAACTCACGCGTCATTGATTCCAACAACGTCGGTACTACTGCTTGTTCTGACATTCGATGCCTTCTATGCCGGTTTATCCGATGATGAAATGAAAAGTCGCTGATTAAGCAATCAAGCCAGCGCCATTTTTCGCTTGGCAGACATAAATCGAAGCATTAAGCCCAGTTTCAGCGTGATACTTTTCTTCGACTACGGCTTTCACCGCTTCCACCATGTCAGGGCGAACCAGTGACACAATACAACCGCCGAAGCCACCGCCAGTCATACGTACACCACCTTCTTCACCAATCACCTCTTTCACCATTTCAACCAGCACGTCTACTTCACGAACTGTGATTTCAAAATCATCACGCATTGAAGCATGAGATTCCGCCATCAGCTGCGCCATGCGCTTCATATCATGATTGCGTAGCGCATCCGCAGCAGCAACAGTACGGTCGTTCTCAGTGATCACGTGACGCGCTCGCTTAGCAACCAGTTCGTCGAGTTCACTCACTTTCTCATTAAACTGTTCGATAGTGACATCACGCAGTGCCGGAACGCCAAAAATACGGGCTGCTTCTTCACATTGCTGACGACGGGTATTGTATTCACTGTCGACCAAACCACGTTTTTTATTGGAATTAATGATGACAACCGCCATATCTTCCGGCATTGATACCGCTTGAGTTTCTAGACTGCGGCAGTCCAAAAGCATGGCGTGATTTTCACGGCCTTCTGCCGAAATCATTTGATCCATAATGCCGCAGTTACAGCCAACGAACTCGTTTTCTGCTTGCTGACCATTTAAGGCCACTTCAGCTTGAGATATTTCTAGGTTATACAAAACCTTAAATGTCTGGCCAATCACTACTTCTAAAGCCGCCGATGAACTTAAGCCTGCTCCTTGTGGCACATTACCGCTCACAGAAATATCAGCGCCTTGAAATTCAAAACCGCGCTCACGCAAACATTTCACCACACCGCGAATGTAGTTCGACCACATTTTATCTTGCTGGAAAGTGATGGCTTGGGTGAGATCGAATTCATCTACAGCATTGCCGTAATCCACCGACACTACTCGCACAATATTGTCATCGCGCTTTGCTGCCGCCACTACGGTTTGGTAGTTAATGGCACACGGTAGGACAAAACCATCATTGTAATCGGTATGTTCACCAATTAGGTTCACTCTCCCCGGAGCTTGAATGATATGTGTCGGTTGGTAAGACAGCACTGCGTTAAATGAATCAGTCACGTTTTTGATTAGATCAGTCATGAGAATATCTCTTTAATTCTTATAAATTTTTGATTGCTTAAATCTGATGGCGTAAGCGTGTACCGCTCGCATCTCTACGAACGGTTCATTGCCTATTACTGCTCTTTGTAGTGAACATCGCTCAAATCACGTAAACGCTGCGCTGCTTGCTCGGCGGTCAAATCACGCTGAGATTCTGCTAGCATTTCATAGCCCACCATGAACTTACGTACCGATGCACTGCGCAAAAGTGGCGGGTAGAAGATGGCATGCAACTGCCAATGATCGATGTCTGTGCCTTCTTCAAAGAACGGTGCGTAATGCCAACCCATCGAGTAAGGGAAAGAGCATTGGAACAAGTTGTCGTAACGACTAGTCAGTTTCTTGATCGCCACCGCTAAATCATCGCGCTGCTCATCTGTTAACTCACTCATACGGCGAATGTGAGTCTTGGGTAGCAACATGGTTTCGAACGGCCACGCTGCCCAGTAAGGGACTACGGCAATCCAGTGCTCGGTTTCAACCACGGTACGGGAGCCATCTTTCATTTCCGCTTCAACGTAATCAACCAGTAGGTTTGAGCCTTGCTGTTCGAAATATTCTTTTAGCAGTTTTTCTTTGCGCTCAATCTCGTTTGGTAAAAAGCTGTTCGCCCAAATCTGACCGTGTGGGTGAGGCTGAGAACAGCCCATGGTCTCGCCTTTATTTTCAAAGGCCTGAACCCACACGTAATCTTGACCTAACTCTTCAATTTGTTCGTTCCAAGTATCAATCACGCCACGAATTTTATTAACTGGCAGCTCTGGTAAGGTTTTGCTGTGGTCTGGAGAGAAGCAAATCACTCGGCTTAACCCGCGCACACCTTGCGTTTTAAATAGCGGGTTATCAGATTCTGGCGCAGCAGGTGCGTCCGGCATTAGCGCGGCAAAATCGTTGCTAAAAACGTAAGTGCCTTGATAATCAGGGTTCTCATCACCAGAAATGCGTGCGTTCGTAGGGCACAAGAAACATTCTTTGTCGTAGCTTGGCAGTTGCGCCGTGGACGGCTCTTCGTCTTGCCCGCTCCATGGACGTTTAGCACGGTGCGGTGAAACCAAAATCCACTGGCCCGTCAGTGGGTTGTAACGACGGTGAGGGTGATCAACGGGATTAAATTCAATATTCGACATCTTATTTACTCAACTCTTTAAAATTCTGTCTCTGCATTCGGCAATACATTGGAATGCGGCTAAGCGCTATTCTTTAGTTTCTATTACTCAGCCAAATAGCCTTGAGGATTGTTTGATTGCCAGTTCCATGTATCAGCCGTCATGTCCGCGACTGAACGTGTTGCTTTCCAGCCTAAGTCTTGCTCTGCTTTAGCTGTACTTGCCCAGCACTCTGCAATATCGCCAGGGCGACGTGGGCAAATTTCATAGGGAACCGGCTTATCGCAAGCGTTGGCAAACGCTTCGACCATCTCAAGTACGCTCGAGCCTTTACCTGTACCTAAGTTGTAAATGTGTAAGCCAGCTTTTTCACCGACCGCTTGTAAAGCAGCAACGTGACCATCGGCTAAATCCATAACATGAATGTAATCGCGAACTCCCGTTCCATCTGGTGTTGGGTAATCGTTTCCAAAGACAGCTAACTTATCTCGACGTCCAACAGCCACCTGAGCAATAAACGGCATCAGGTTATTTGGAATACCTTGTGGGTCTTCCCCCATAGTGCCTGAAGGGTGAGCGCCAACAGGGTTGAAATAGCGCAACAATGTGATTCTCCAATCACCTTCAGCCGCAAAGAGGTCTGAGTAACATTGCTCGACCATGTACTTACTTCGACCATATGGATTAGTGGTGGCGCCTGTTGGTGAGTCTTCGGTAATTGGAACAATCTCAGGGTCGCCATAAACGGTCGCTGACGAACTAAAAACAATGCTTTTCACTCCAGCTTTACGCATAGAACGCGCCAGAACCAGAGAGCCATTAACATTATTATCGTAGTATTCCAAAGGCTTAGCGACAGATTCGCCAACTGCTTTCAAGCCTGCAAAATGAATCACAGCTTGAATATCGTGGTGAGAGAAAACCGTATCGAGAAAAGCTTCATCGCGAATGTCACCGAGATAAAAAGTTGGCTTTTTACCAGTCAGAGCCTCGATGCGCTGCAGTACCGCTTCTTTGCTGTTACATAAATTATCTACGATGATCGGCTCCATGCCCGCTTGCATCATCTGCACACAAGTATGGCTCCCGATATAACCCATGCCGCCCGTTACCAGTACTTTCACAATACGCCTCTCTTAGTCTCAGATACCAAGGCAACAATGCCTTCAATACGAGAAATTGTAGCAACCAAATCTCAAAATGATCTGTGATCAACTCCGCATTGTGTAAACGTTTACACAAAATGCAACATCACTCCATGCCTAAGTAACAATCAAGAAGCTGATGAGAGCGTGCTATAAACAATTGAATTAAAAAGACTTTAGCTCTTAGAGCATGATTAATAAAACATGACAAATAATTCGAGAAATTTTACTAAAAGTTAATGCAATGATGTTCAGTTTGATTACAATAGATGCATAAAAACTTTAGGTGTAATAACGCATTTATAAGATGTGTGAATTTCAGCACCAAATAACAGGATGTAAAGATGGCAACGTTAAAAGATATAGCAACTGAAGCTGGCGTATCACTCGCAACCGTTTCACGGGTACTCAATGATGATCCGACCCTAAGCGTTAAGGAAGAAACGAAAAGGCGTATCTTTGAAATTGCTGAAAAGCTCGAATACAAAACCAGTAGTTCACGTAAAGCGGTGTCTAGTAAAAAGCAACATCACCACTTCCTCGCGCTGTATAACTACAAGCAAGATGCAGAGGTTAACGACCCGTATTACCTGTCTATTCGACACGGTATTGAAACGCAATGCGACAAGCTTAACATTGAACTAACTAGCTGTTATGAAAGTAAAATATCTTTAGATAAAAATCATGTTAGTGGTATTTTACTCGTCGGTCGTACAACTCCAGAAGTGTTAGAGCAAGCGAAAAAGCTGACCGACAATATCTGCTATGTGGACTTTACCGACCACAACCAACCTTATGATTCAGTCGATATCGATCTCGCGCGTATCAGCAAAGAAATCACTAACTTCTTTGTCGAGCAAGGCTACCAACGTATTGGGTTTATTGGTGGGCAAGATGAAATCGATACACCCGATATTCGCGAAGTAGCATTTGCTGAATATGGCCAATTAAAGCAAGTCGTGAGTGAGCAAGACATTTACCGTGGCGACTTTTCAAGCTCATCAGGTTATAAACTGGCTAAAGAAATGCTCGCAACGGGTGATTACCCTAAAGCACTGTTTATTGCATCAGACTCGATTGCAATTGGCGTTTTACGAGCGATTCACGAGCACGGACTGAATATTCCAAACGATATCGCACTGATTAGTGTCAACGATATTCCAACGGCGAAGTTCACCTTCCCTTCTCTTTCAACAGTGCGAATTCACTCAGAAATGATGGGAATCCAGGGCGTTAATTTGTTACTAGAGAAACCAAGGGATGGCCGCACAATCCCTTTACGAGTCTACGTTCCAAGTAAGTTAAAGCTACGAGACACCACTAAGTAACCACGCCATTCTTTACATCAAAAACACATAAGCCACAGAGTCACCTCTGTGGCTTTTTTTCATTTTAATACTTCTCCAATCCCCTGCTCATCCCCTCTATTTTTCACAAGACGGCATTCTTTTATCTCGATCACACTGAACCTATAAATGCACAAGTAAAACGTGATCGAGTTAAAGTAAAACGTTTTCACTAATTTCATTTAGTAAAACTTTTACTAATAATTACCTCAGTCCAAAAATACTCGTATTCACTACGGTCCTAATTACGAATAAGAACGTCGGTTAGCGAAAGCAAAAGAAACCGAGGGAGAGCAAACGTGAACAACTGGGAAAACTTCCTTCACTTACATGAGAACCGTATGGCGCCGCGCGCATACTTCTTCTCATACGAGTCTGAAAAAAACGCGAAAACCTTTCAACGCGAATTAAGCAGTCATTTTAAACTGCTGAGTGGCCAATGGAATTTCAGCTACTTCACTAACCCACTATTAGTTCCTGAAGAGTTTTACTCTCAAGAAATGAGCGACTGGGGAAATATTACCGTTCCAAACATGTGGCAAATGGAAGGCCACGGCGATCTTCAATACACAGATGAAGGTTTCCCATTCCCGATTGATGTACCTTTCGTACCGTCAGACAACCCTACTGGCGCATACCAACGCTCTTTCTTCCTTGGCGAAAGCTGGAACGACAAACAGACCATCATCAAGTTTGATGGTGTAGAGACTTACTTTGAAGTTTACGTAAACGGTGACTATGTCGGTTTCAGTAAGGGCAGCCGTCTGACTGCTGAATTCGATATCTCTAGCCACGTAAAAGCAGGTAACAACCTACTTTCTATTCGCGTGATGCAGTGGGCAGATTCTACTTATATTGAAGACCAAGACATGTGGTGGACGGGCGGTATCTTCCGTGATGTTTACCTTGTTGGTAAAGAGCAACTTCATGTCCAAGACCTAACAGTTCGTACTGATTTTGACGATGCTTACCAAAGCGCTACGCTTTCGTGCAACGTCGCTCTAGAAAACCTAGCAGCAGCAACCAACGCAACCCTTGAGTACGCATTGCTTGATGGCAGCCAAGTTATCTCGCAAGGCTCAGTAGATAACTTAACGGTTCCTAACCAACAGACTGGCGGCAATGCGAATACTCAATTCTCTATCGATGTCGTGAATCCAATTCAATGGAACGCTGAAAACCCATACCTTTACCAACTGCTGCTGACGCTAAAAGATGCAGACGGCAAAGTACTAGAAGTGATTCCACAACGTGTTGGTTTCCGTGACATTAAAGTTCGCGATGGTCTGTTCTACATCAACAACAAATACGTGATGCTGCACGGCGTAAACCGTCATGACAACGACCACCTAAAAGGTCGCGCAGTTGGCATGGATCGCGTTGAGAAAGACCTAGTATTGATGAAGCAGCACAACATCAACTCAGTACGTACTGCGCACTACCCGAACGACCCACGCTTCTATGAACTATGCGATATCTACGGTCTATTCGTGATGGGTGAAACCGACGTTGAAACGCACGGTTTTGCTAACGTTGGTGACCTAAGCCGCATCACAAACGATCCAGCATGGGAAGCCGTGTTTGTTGAGCGTATCGAACGTCATATCCACGCTCAGAAGAACCACCCTTCTATCATCATGTGGTCTTTAGGTAACGAGTCAGGCTACGGCTGCAACATCCGCTCTATGTACGATGCGGCAAAAGCGATTGATGACACTCGCTTGGTTCACTATGAAGAGGACCGTGATGCTGAAGTGGTTGATGTTATCTCTACCATGTACTCACGTGCTCAACTGATGAATGCCTTCGGCGAGTACCCACACGAAAAACCACGCATTATCTGTGAATACGCACACGCAATGGGTAACGGCCCAGGCGGCTTAACTGAATACCAAAACGTGTTCTACAAGCATGATGCAATTCAAGGTCACTACGTTTGGGAATGGTGTGATCACGGCATCTTAGCTCGTGATGAAGCGGGTACTGAATTCTACAAATACGGCGGTGACTACGGTGACTACCCGAACAACTACAACTTCTGTATGGATGGCTTGATCTACCCAGACCAAACTCCAGGCCCAGGTTTAAAAGAGTACAAGCAGGTGATTGCCCCAGTTAAGCTTCGCGATTTCGATGCACAAACTGGCACCTTCACCGTAGATAACAAGCTGTGGTTCTCAAACATTGATGACTACACCATCACTGCGGAAATCCGCGCTGAGGGTGAAACCATTGCAGTACAACACATCAAAGTTGAAGAGCTGGCTGAAAACTCTAGCCGTGAACTGACACTTAACTTGCCAGAGCTTGATGAACGCGAAGTATATGTGAACTTTACGGTGCGCAAAGATTCTCGCACGCCTTACAGCGAAGCGAATCACGACATTGCGGTGTATCAATTCCAAATGAAAGAGAGCACAGCACAGCTAGAAGCCTTCACCAACAACAATGCAACGGCACTGAATGTTGAAGAGTCTCGTCTCGCTTACCTAATCAAAGGTCATAACTTCGCACTGAACTTCTCGAAAGTGAACGGCAAGCTGACGTCATGGTTGGTCAATGGCGAAGAGATGATTAAGTCAGAACCACGAATCAACTTCTTCAAGCCAATGATCGATAACCATAAGCAAGAGCACGATGGTTACTGGGAGCCAGCACACCTACAGATCATGCAAGAGCACTTCCGCACGCTTAACGTAGAAGAGAACAACGGCAAGGTAGAGATCACGACCAACAGCATCATTGCTCCACCAGTATTCGATTTCGGTATGCGTTGTGAATATCGCTACCAAATCAACGCTGAAGGCCAATTGAACGTTGAGCTAAGCGGCGAACGTTACGGTGACTACCCTCATGTGATTCCTGTGATTGGCTTTGATATGGGCATCAATGGCGACTTCGACCAAGTTCAATACTACGGTCGCGGCCCTGAAGAGAACTACCAAGACAGCAAGCAAGCCAACATGATTGATGTGTACCAATCAACGGTTGCAGACATGTTCGAGAACTACCCGTTCCCACAGAACAACGGCAACCGCCAACATGTTCGTTGGGCTGCGCTTTCAAGCCGCGCGGGTAATGGTATTGCAGTAAAACCACAGCAAGAAATCAACTTCAGCGCATGGTTCTACACCAACCAAAACCTGCACCAAGCACAACACACCATTGAGCTAGAGAAAAGCGGTTACATCACGTTAAACCTTGATCATCAAGTGATGGGCTTAGGCTCTAACTCTTGGGGCAGCGAAGTGCTCGACTCTTACCGCGTGTACATGGATGAGTTCCGCTACGGCTTAACTCTGATCCCATTCCAAGCAGGCGATTGCGATGCGCAGCACCTAATCAATCACAACTTTGGCGATGAGTTTTTTACGGCGAATGCACCGAAAACTCAACCACAACTGAACGAGGCATAAACGATGATCGTTTTAGAGAACTTAGAACAATTTAAAGTCGTCTACCGCGATGGTCGTAAATGGCAACGCTGTGTAGAAGCGATTGAAAACATCGGCAACATCAAAGATGGCGTGATGTATTCAATTGGTGACTCACTGGCTTACATGATTGAAGACGGCGTGGCTCGCAACACAGAAAACTTCACCGGTAATCGTCGTTACTTCGATGTGCACTACTACCTAGAAGGCCGTGAAACAGTTGAGTTCGCAGCGAAATCAGAGTTAGAGCAGCTACAGGCGTACAGCGATGAGACCGACCGTGAACACCTAATGGGTAACGGCGAAACTCGTGAGCTGGCTGAAGGCCAAGTGGCGATCTTTGATAACAACCAAGCTTACCGTTTCCACGGTGATAACCGAGTTCGCAAAGTGGTACTAAAAGTCACGATTGAAGACGGTTATTTCCTCAATAAGTAACACCACAAAATCTATTAGCAGTATGAAATGAGCCTTGCCGTTCAAGGCTCACATCATTCTTACATAAGAAGGCTCTGAGCTTCCCGCCTACAGGAAGCCTAGAGAAATAATTACTATAAATTACGTGATTCATCGGAGGACATTATGTCTGAATCTTTACGCGGTAAGTTAGGCAAGTTTGCCTTGCTATCCATGACCTTTGCGGCGGTATTTAACGTCCGCAACATCGTAAACAACAACATCGAATTGGGATTAAGTTCAGCACCGATCTTTTTACTGGCAACTCTTGTCTACTTTATTCCGTTTGTATTCATCATTGCTGAATTCGTGTCTGCAAACAAAAACTCTGAGTCAGGCATGTACGACTGGCTGAAAAAGCCATTAGGCTCAAAAGCAGCCTACCTTGGTTCGTTCCTCTATTGGTTCGTTAACCTGTTCTGGTTTGTATCGCTACTGCCAAACGTGATTGCTTACGCGTCTTACGCGATGCTTGGCTACGAATATGCCTTCTCACCTATCGTGACGTCAGTCATTTCGATTGCCCTATTTGCTGCCGCTACGCACATTTCAACCAAAGGTGCATCTTGGTTAGGTAAGATCTCTGAAATTGTGGCTTACGGCGTATTCGCACTGTTCGCTATCTACGTAATTGGCGCTCTAATGGCACTAGGTGGCGATCACGTTCCGGCTGAACCTATCACTCTAGAAGCGATGACTCCAACAATCAACTGGGCAACGTTAGGTATCATGTGTTGGATCTTCCAAGCAGCTGGTGGTGCTGAAACCGCAGCCGCTTACCTAAACGATGTGAAAGGTGGTCATAAGTCTTTCATCAAAGTGATCATCGGCGCAGGTATTGCGATTGGTGCAATGTACGCCATTGGTTCGCTACTGGTTAACGTATTCGTTGCTCGTGAAGACCTAACATACGCTGGCGGCATGGTAGAAATCTTTACGGGTATGGCGCAATTCTTCAACATCTCTGAATCAATGACAGGCCGTTTCGTAGGTATCATCCTATTCGTTGCGATGTTCGGTTCAATGATGATGTGGACAGCAGCACCAGTGAAAATTCACTTCTCAGAAATCCCACAAGGTGTTTACGGTGAGAAAACAACTGAACTTAACGAGCATGGTGTTCCAGTTCGTGCAGCATGGTGGCAGTTCGCGTTCGTATTCGTAATGCTAGTGGTGAATGGCTTTGGTTCTGAATCCGTTCAAGACATGATGAACACAGCTATCAACCTAACGGCAGGTACCGCGATGCTACCGCCAATCTTCATCATGGTGGCGTACTTTGTGTTCCGCTTGAAGCATGACGATACACCGCGTGACTTCCGCATGGGTACTCGAACTCAAGGTATGGCAGTCGTATCAGTACTCATCGGTATCTTCGTAGTGAGCATGACGGCATCGGCCTTCCCATCGGGCGTCGACCTAGTAAGAGCCTTCTTCATCAACGTATTCATGACCGCAGTATTCTCAGCGATTGCATGGTGGTGGATATCTCGCTTTGAGAAGAAGCAAGCTGCTAAAGAAGTCACTTTGGAAACAGCAAAACAATCGTAACCCCCCACTCTCCTACCGATAAAGCGCCAGCAATGGCGCTTTTTTTATTTTCGTACACTCTTTATTGCCCTTTCCCTAGCCTTTCCAGAGCTCAGCCAAAATGCCGGTATGAGACAAAAATGACCTAAAAATTGATGTACATCATCGAGAAAAAACCAAGTGAAAAAACAAGTAAAAAATTAACTAAAAATAAGTATTCAATGTCACACATTTAACCTAATTAAATTAACTTTTCAGTGCTTAATCTTTAATCTTCTGTCTTGAAGAAACAGCTATTAGATCGAAAACGATCATCGACAATAAAGCCCTACAAGCACTAACACCCACCGATGACGATCAAGCTTCTTCCTTCTCTTACGGAATTTAGAATGTAGGTAATTTTTACTTAAATAAAACTCTACCACTTCTATAAACCTGAAGCGTTGAGTCCAAATAATAATGATAAAAGTAGCAACCATCTCGTTCAGATGAGTATTTGCCAAACCAACATAACAATAAAAACACGGGTTAAAGCTTCCCCCTTTAACACCTTGTAGCAACTATAATTAACGTGATTCACCGGAGAACATCATGTCCGAGACCAAACGTAGCACGATAGGCAAGTTTGCCTTGCTGTCTATGACCTTCGCGGCTGTTTATAGCTTCAATAACATCATCAACAACAATATCGAGATCGGGCTTTCCTCCGCTCCGATGTTTTTTCTTGCCACTATTTTTTATTTCGTTCCATTCTGTTTGATTGTCGCCGAATTTGTATCCCTAAATAAAAACTCCGAAGCTGGGGTTTACGCGTGGGTCAAAAGTTCTCTTGGTGGCCGCTGGGCATTTATTTCGGCCTACACCTATTGGTTTGTGAACCTCTTTTTCTTCACGTCACTGCTGCCTAGAATCATCGCTTATGCGTCGTATGCGTTCTTAGGTTTCGAGTACATTTTCACGCCAATGACCACCGCTATCCTCAGCACATTATTGTTTGCAGTCGCGACTTATGTGTCTAACAACGGTGCAAAGCTATTAGGTCCTATCACCTCATTAACTTCATCACTAATGCTGCTACTGACCATGTCATACATTCTATTGTCAGGCGGTGCGCTAATAGGTGGTATCGAACCAGCAGACCCGATCACTATTGAAGCGATGACTCCTAGCTTTAACTGGGCATTTTTGGGCGTGATTACCTGGATCTTCATGGCTGCAGGCGGTGCTGAATCGGTGGCGGTGTACGTGAATGACATTAAAGGCGGTCACAAGTCATTCGTTAAAGTAATCATCATTGCGGGTATTTTTATTGGTGCGCTGTACTCGGTGGGTTCTATCCTAGCTAACGTATTCGTATCTCGCGAAGAGCTTAAGTTCACCGGTGGTTCAGTGCAGGTTTTTGAAGGCTTGGCACTCTACTTCGGCTTACCAGAAATTTTGATGAACCGCTTTGTAGGCATCGTTTCTTTCACTGCAATGTTAGGCTCTCTTCTGATGTGGACAGCGACGCCAGTCAAAATCTTCTTCTCTGAAATTCCCAAAGGGATCTTCGGTGAGAAAACCGTCGCACTTAACAAACAGGGCGTTCCAGAGCGCGCCGCTTGGATCCAATTCCTTATCGTGATCCCGTTAATGTTTATTCCAACATTGGCTTCTGACACAGTACAAGATCTGATGAGCACCATCATCAACATGACTGCGGCGGCTTCAATGCTACCACCGCTGTTCATCATGATCGCTTACTTAAACTTGCGTCTAAAACTGGATCACTTGCCACGAGATTTTCGTATGGGTTCACGTATGACAGGGCTTACGGTCGTGTCCATTTTGATCGGTATTTTCACAGTCGGCTTCTTTGCATCGACCTTCCCAACGGGTGCTGACATCATGACCATCATTTTCTACAACGTTGGTGGGATCGTGATATTCCTTGGCTACGCATGGTGGAAATACAGTAAGTACGAGCAAGGATTATCAGACGAAGAAAAGAAGTTAGAAGCGCAGCCGATGCGAGCATAATTCCTGCTCGCCCACTAGATAAATGATTCCATCAATTCGGGACCAAATGACATTGATGCCTAAAGCAGCGCCTGTTGTAGTCGCTGCTTTTCTTCATAGCTCAAACGCTACTGCCACTAGACATTGTGTAAATATTCATCAAGCAGATAGCCTCTCTCGACTAAAAATTACTCGATATACAACTAAACCACAAAGATAAAGTTTTACTAAAAATAGATCACACTTTTAATTTATTTTTATTTCACACTCCTAAATTATCATTATTATCAGCAGTGAGTTTACAAGTTACTTGACCAATACGCCTATTAGAGCACCCCATACTAGAAGTCAATGATGCTTGTGAATATTCATTTATTAAACCCAACATAGAAGCTAATAAAATGAAACTTAGTTTTACTAAAATCACTCTAGTTACGAGTTGTATTCTTGCTGCCCTGTCTGCTAACGCGGCCGAGACTGAAGCGAACCACAGCGACACTCACGCCCCAGAAGCTCAGACAGATACTCTTTTCAATTTCTACGGTGAGTTAGGCCTAGGCGGCCACACTGCTTTAGAAGGTGACGACAAAGGTCGCTACAGCGATGGTACTTACATCGAAGCTGGTTTAGCGATTGAACATGGCAACTGGTTCGGCCTTGCGTACATGGAAGGTTGGACAGTGCAAGCTGACGATGAAGGCAACGCATGGGCAACAGGCCATGGTTGGGGCGGATTTGAAGGTGGCTTCAACCGTTTTTACGCGGGCTACCGTACCGACAACAAAACTGAATTTATGATAGGCCGCATGGACTCTTCACTAGACGATGTTCAATGGTGGGGCGATGCGACAGTTGAGTATGGCTATGCGATTTCAAATACTCGTGACGTCAACTTCGGTATCAAAATTCAGAACCTAGAAGGCAAATTGCGTTACAGCATTTCAGCCGCGCCTGAGTCAGATTTCTCTGAAGACGATGCACTAGTCCACTTCGGTAAATACGATGCTTTTGCCGATCAATGGAAGAAAAACAATGCCATGGTCAACGGTTACCTGCAGTACGACATTATGGATAACCTCACATTAATGGGTGGTGCTGAAGCTCGTAACAACGATGGCGGTGAACTGGTTTTATTAGGCGCTGAGTATAAGAATGTTGCTGCACGTGTTTGGCACGACACCAATAAAGGCAACCGAAATGATGAGCAGTCTATCGAGCTAGGTGCCGATACGGCGAATGGATCGGAAACTGGTTTCCAAACCAGTGCGTGGTACGAAGCTGCGCAAGGCGTTTATCTATCTGCGGCGTATAACTACGCGAACAACGAAATTGACGGCACTGAAGACAAAGTGACCTCTTACATTAATGCCGGCGTTTGGTACGAATACGGTAATGGTACTTACGCGACGGCCTTTGACAGCAAATTTGGTGTCGGCGACGACACAGAAACGGGCGACGCTCAACTGTTCGTAATGCAATACTTCTACTGGTAATAACAGGAATCAATCATGAAACTGAATAAATCATTCGCAGCTATCGCCATCGGTGCAGCCCTTGTTGTTACTGGTTGCGCGTCTAACTCTGGTTCGAACGAGCTTCAAGCAAACCAATTTAAAAACGTAATCGACCGCACTGGTTCACCGGAATACATGCGCGACTACGACTTCGATGACCACCAGCGTTTTAACCCATTTTTTGATATGGGCGCATGGCATGGTCACCTACTGCCAGACTCAGCAGAAGGCATGGGTGGTTTCCCAGGTACCGCGCTTCTTACTGAGGAATACATCAACTTTATGGCTGACAACTTTGACCGCCTAAGCGTGTTCAAAGATGGCAAAAAAGTCGCGTTCACCATGGAAGCTTACAGCTTACCTGGTGCATTAGTTCAAACTCTGAAATCGGATAACGTGACGATAGAAATGACGCTACGTTTTGCTTCCGATCGCACTTCATTACTTGAAACTAAAATCACCACAAACTCTCCAGTAGAGCTTGTTTGGGATGGTCAATTACTTGAAAAGACACACGCTAAAGAAGGCGTTGCTCAAACAGACAAGACCATTGCTGAAACGTACCCAGAGTACAACCGTCAGATCGTCGCAACAGACGACGGTTTAAAGGTAACGTTTGGCGAAGTTCGTTCAACGTGGGATCTGCTAACCTCTGGTGAGTCTGAATACCAAGTTCACAAATCGATCCCAACAGAAACAACCGTTGACGGCCTAACGTTTACTTCAACAGCAAACATTGAAGAATCGACGACCATTTACACGACTTACTCGCATGTGCTCACCGCAGAAGAAGCAAAAGCGGAACAGCCAGAAATCAAAAAGATCATGGCAAACCCTACCGACTTCTTAGACGCCTCTGAAGCACGCTGGGAAGGCTACCTAGAAATGGGCTTAACCAATCCAAATGCCACTCCAGAGCAAGAGCGTGTTGCGGTTAAAGCAATGGAAACCCTGAATGGTAACTGGCGTGGCGCAGCAGGTGCGATGAAGTTCGATTCAGTTACCCCATCAGTTACTGCTCGTTGGTTCTCGGGTAACCAAACATGGCCGTGGGACACTTGGAAACAAGCCTATGCGATGGCTCACTTCAACCCAAATGTCGCTAAAGACAATATCCGCGCGATGTTCGCTTACCAGATCCAAGCAGACGATGCAGTTCGCCCTTGGGATGAAGGCTACGTGCCAGATCTACTGGCATACAACTTAAGCCCAGAACGTGGCGGTGACGGCGGTAACTGGAACGAGCGTAACACTAAGCCTAGCCTAGCGGCTTGGGCAGTAATGGAAGTCTACAAAACGACTAACGACAAAGCTTGGATCGAAGAAATGTATCCTAAGCTAGTGGCGTACCACGATTGGTGGCTACGCAACCGTGATAACAATGGTAACGGTGTACCAGAGTACGGCGCAGCAATCGACAAAGCCCACAATACACCAGAAGGTGACATGTACTTCACTGTGGTTCGTGGCGACAAGCATGAAACTATCGTAGGCCAAAAAGCCTTAGACGAAGTCATGGCAAAGGGCGATTACGACTACATTGAAAGCCCAGCGCAAACCGCTGCGTCTTGGGAGTCAGGTCGTGACGATGCGGCAGCCTTTGGTTTCATCGATAAAGACCAGCTTGATGCTTACGTTGCCAACGGTGGCAAGCGCAGCGATTGGGATGTCGAGTTCGCTCAAAACCGCGCAGAAGATGGCACCTTATTAGGTTACTCACTACTGCAAGAGTCTGTTGACCAAGCAAGCTACATGTACAGCGATAACAAGTACCTAGCGGAAATGGCTGACATTCTGGGCAAAGATTCTGAAGCGCAGGAATTCCGTGAAAAAGCTGAGCATCTATCAAACTACATCAACACCTGTATGTTCGATGAAGGGACTAACTTCTTCTACGACATTCGCATTGAAAACAAGCCGCTTGCTAATGGCTGTGCGGGTAAACCAATCGTAGAGCGTGGTAAAGGCCCTGAAGGTTGGTCACCGCTATTCAATGGTGCGGCAACGCAAGCGCATGCGGATGCGGTCGTGTCAGTCATGAAAGACACCGAAGAGTTCAATACTTATGTCCCTCTAGGTACTGCTGCGCTGTCTAACCCGGCGTTTGGCCCTGACATTTACTGGCGTGGCCGAGTATGGGTAGACCAGTTCTACTTCGGCTTAAAAGGCATGGAAAGCTATGGCTACCGTGACGACGCTATCGAAATGGCGGGCGCCTTCTTCGATAACGCTGATGGCTTAGTTCAAGATGGTCCGATTCGTGAGAACTACAACCCATTGAACGGCGACCAACAGGGCGCGCCAAACTTCTCTTGGAGTGCGGCTCACTTATACATGTTGTACAACGATTTCTTTACTGACGCGGAATAATCCGTGAAGTGAGCAATCACCCTAGCCTGAAATTTTGTCCATAAATTTCACCATTGGGCGCCAAGCTTTGAGCTTAGCGCCCTTTTTTAATATGCAGCATTCACTAGGCGCATTTCATACACGAATTTGATACTCGCCTTTTGAATTGCGACTACACTATGGCGTCGACAGCCAACCATGAGAGAGCCCCATGCCCACCACTAACTCAAGTCTCCACAAACGCATGGGCATTGTTGCACTAACTTGGCCTATTTTCATCGAAGTGCTATTACGAACCGCGCTCAATACCAGTGACGTATTTATGCTGTCTGGCTACTCAGACAAAGCGGTTTCAGCAGTCGGGGTTATCTCGCAGCTTTCCTTTTTTCTGATCATTGTATCGACCATGGTCAGCAGCGGGACGAGTATTCTTATCGCTCAATACAACGGTGCGGCTCGCCACCAAGAAAGTGCGCATGTGGGTGTCGCCAGTATTATCTTATCGATCATCATGGGCGTATTACTCAGCGTCATTGCAATCATAGGCGCGCAATACTTTATTCCACTCTACCAACTTGAAGCACAAGTCGAACAATACGCGCAAGAGTATTTATTCATTAGCGGTGCGCTGACCTTTAATATCACCATAGGCATAGTGCTCGCGACCATATTACGCAGTCATGGCTACTCCAAATCTCCAATGGTCATCAATATGATTGCTGGTTTCATCAACGTCATTGGCAACTATTGCGCCTTATATCAACCTTTTGGCCTACCGGTGTACGGAGTGCAAGGTGTTGCGATCGCTACCGTGTTCAGCCAAGTGATAGGTACCCTTATTCTCGCTGTTGTGGTGTATCGAAAAGGCATAGAGCTGCCATTGAAGCAATACCGCGCCGTACCTAAAGTCATCTACAGAAAAATAGTAAAGATCGGTTCAATGAACGCGGGCGAAGTGCTGTCATACAACATGGCACAGATCAGCATTATGTTTTTTGTGGTGCAAATGGGCACGGCTTCTCTCGCCGCGTTTACTTACGCTCAAAATATCGGACGGCTCTCTTTTGCATTTGCCCTTGCGATCGGTCAGGGCAGTCAGATTCAGACTGGATACTACATAGGTAAAGGTTGGATAGATGACATTGCCCGTCGAGTGCAGCACTACTTTGTGATCGGTTTTATCAGTTCGCTCACCATTACATGTTTGGTCTATCTATTTCGTTTCGAGATTCTGGATCTATTCACTCAAGATCCAGAAATCATTGCACTGACGGCCACTCTTATCGCAGGCTCGATTGTTTTAGAGGGTGGGCGAGTATTTAACCTGATCTTCATATCTTGTTTAAAAGCCGCAGGCGATATTAAATTCCCAGTAAAAATGGGCATTGTCAGTATGTGGGGTGTCGGAGTTGCCATGAGCTATTTGCTCGGTGTTCACTGGGGCTACGGGGTAATTGGCGCTTGGATGGCCATTGCCATGGATGAATGGTTTAGAGGCATCATAATGGCCCGCCGCTGGCGAGCCAAAAAGTGGACGCGCTTTTCGTTTTAAGTCAGCACTAGCCAAAGTAAAACTGGAGCTAATTTAGGTTTACGTTGCTACCAACCCCACACCATAAATTAATCAGAATTAAGCGATGAAAGTGAATGGCAGCCTTTCATCGCGGTTTAATCCGTAAGCTATAACCGTAACCAGCTTAATCAACCTTTCTCACCACAATCAACATCGCGGATTCAGGGTCTAAAATTGGCAAACTCAAACCAAACTGACTTAGCAGAGCACCCTTCACTATGACTTTTTGGCCTATAGTGATCCTTTCTATCCATTCAGGTGCACGCTTCATCAACCCTGCGCTGGATTCGGGAAAGTCCACCAGCTCGATTTGATAATGTTTGTTTGCCTGTAACTGGTCGAGTAATACTGGTTCCGGCAGCATGTACTCTGGCATCGACCGCTGACACACCGTGAGTAATATCTGGTGAGAGTCTCGCACTCCGTACACGTATCGACTGGTGTCTTTGCTATCTAAGTAGAAACTCGTACCACTATGAAGCAATGGTCGAAACTGCTTATGTAATTCGATGTATCGGGCAAAGTGTTGGCGCTCATCCACGCTTTCTTTTACCGGATCAAGCTCTACGCCCATGTGCCCATATAACGCAGTCACACCCCTTAGATTAATCGAATGTTGACGACGAGTGGTATGACTCTGGTGTGGCCCAATATGCGCTCCCATCACTTCTGGAGGGAAAAAGATCCCCATGTTCTTTTGGATGGTTTGACGCTCTAAAGCATCATTACAATCCGATGCCCAGAAACGATACGTTCGCTTGAGAATTTCGTAATCCATACGTCCACCACCCGATGAACACGACTCAATTTCAACCTGTGGATGCGCCTGCATTAGCTGGTCTATCAAACGATACACCGCTTTGGTTTGACCATGTACAGCTGCACGATTTAAATGAGAAGGCTGGACCAGCTCTCGATTCATATCCCACTTCAAGTAACCGATATTGTATTGCGACAACAAGTTATTCAAGCAAGTGTACAAGTAGTCAAAACATTCAGGGATCTGCAAGTTCAACACATACTGATACCGACCTGTCGGCGCATCGTAACCGTGAGTTGCCAGCAACCAATCAGGGTGTTGTCGAAATAAATCAGAGTCGGGATTAAACATTTCTGGCTCGACCCAGATACCAAATTCCATTCCTAGTTGATTCACATGCTCAACAACTGGCGTTAATCCATCTGGGTATTTCTCTGTATCGAGCTCCCAGTCACCGAGTGCGGCTTTGTCATGGTTACGCCCTTTAAACCAGCCATCATCTATGATGAATCGTTCAACCCCTATTTCTGCTGCATTCGTCGCCATTTGGCAGATGTATTCCGGATCATGCTCAAAGTAAATACCTTCCCAAGTATTGAGGTGAACAGGGCGAGCTAGTGTTGCATCGAATTTAAGTAAGTGGTCACGTACATAGCGATGATTCGCTTGGCGTAACCCGTTGATACCGTTGGCGCTATAGCTGGCAAAAAGCTCTGGAGTGGTATAGGACTCCCCTTGCTGTAAAGCCACTTCTCCAACCATGAGTAGCTCCCCCGCTTGCACAAATCGGCGGCCGTCACTTTTCGCTTCAGCGCGCCAATGATGATTGCCGCTCCAGCCAAGATGAAAGCCCCACACTTCGCCAACTTGCTCTGTAAAACCAGACGTCCCTATCAAACATCCGGGAAAGTATTCATGTGAAGTACGGCCACGGCGGTTTTCTTGGGTAAAGACACCATGTTCGATCTTACTGCGCTGAGCCTGTAGCTCTCGGCTCCAACGCCCAGAATAAGACTCCACTTCCTGCGCGCGATAAGGCACTGGAATCGTCAACGCTAATTTATCCAATTGATAAGGCCGCTCTGCATCGTTCGTCACTTGTATTTTTTTGCAGAGCACTCCACTTTCGACATCCAACGATATGTCGATCTCTAACTTCAATTGAGCAATCGGATCATGGCAACTCAATAGCACCTTTTGCCCCATCTGCTGATGACTCACGTATTGAAAAATCGGCGCCCAGTTTTCCCCCTGATGGTGGCCTTCTATGCCTGGAGAACCGTAGCTAGCGCGCCCTAACTCCGGGCACAAAGTAATTGGCACATCATGATCTATTCGCGCTTGCATCACCCCGCGATCTATCGCAGGGCACAAGGCATCAAAGTCGCTATCCGTGAGTTCAGGTAAACATTCGCCCCAATAAATGATTTCCGGAGCGGGCATTAACTTGATGATCAAACTGGTGGATTGACTGTGTAATTGAATAAAAGGTTGCAGCATACAAGAGTCCTAGCGATGGTTCTAAGGTGTGGTGGTAAATGGATGTTTAGAAAAACGGTGGAAAGAGAGAAAGGAAAACGCCAGCAAACGCTGGCGTTTTCGAGGCACTGAATTACAGGTTCGAAATGCACACACCATCATTAAAGATATGGCAGTCCGCGAGGTTAAAGCTCAAGTTCAGCTCTTGGCCGCGAGAGACTTCTTTGTCACCAGACACATGCACTTTGTAGTTTTCAAAGCCCCCGACCTGACCAAATAAATAGGTACTGTTCCCTAACCGCTCTACAGCATCTGTTTTGAAATGCAGCTTCGCTTCACCACTGTCGTCTAACATTAGATGTTCAGGTCGAAGACCAAATGTCACTTTGTCGTCGAGCTTGATTTGAGTGACATCGACAGGCAGCGACAGTTGTTGTCCATCAGGCAAGCGTAATGTCGCCGCTGATTCACCAATATCCACCACATGCGCAGGTAACATATTCATTTTTGGCGAGCCAATAAATCCGGCCACAAACTCGTTCGCCGGTCGATTGTAGAGCTCCAATGGCGAGCCTACTTGCTCAATGCGCCCGTCTCTCAGCACAACGATTTTATCAGCTAACGTCATCGCTTCGACCTGATCGTGGGTAACATAAATCATGGTGGTTGCCAGTTCTCGGTGCAGGCTAGAGATCTGTAGGCGCATGTCCACACGCAGCTCAGCATCTAAGTTCGACAACGGTTCGTCGAACAAAAACACTTTCGGGTCACGGACAATCGCACGCCCAATGGCCACACGTTGTCTCTGACCGCCCGACATATCTTTGGGCTTACGATCCATCAAGTGATCGAGTTGAAGGGCTTTCGCGGCACGGTCGACACGCTGTTTGATCTCCTCTTTAGGGAAACCATTCATCTTCATGCCAAAGCCCATATTTTCTTCCACTGTCATGTGCGGGTATAGCGCATACGATTGGAATACCATCGCGATACCACGCTCCGCAGGATCAACGTGGTTAACGACTTTGTTGTCTATCGACAGCTCGCCATCGGTAATTTCTTCTAACCCTGCCACCAAACGAAGTAAGGTTGATTTACCACAGCCTGATGGCCCAACAAACACCACAAACTCGCCATGTTTAATGTCGAGATCAACACCATGAATCACTTTTGTATCGCCGTAGCTTTTAACGACGTTCTTTAAATTAATATCAGCCATAATTTGTTCCTTAACTCTTGGTTACGTCGTTAGCAAAAACTTAGCGTTAACTGGTAGCGGTAGCGCTGCTGCACTAACTTAAATTCTTCGTGCACACTTGGTGTCCAAGAATCATCGCCCCCCACTCCCATGTGGTAGCCATCTAAGCGGACAAAGAGTTTGCCGCTGTCTTTTAGCTCGTTGGTATGCTTGGCTTGGGCAACATTACTTTGCTCATAGCGGCTGACTGACAAATAGTGCTCGCCTGTTACTTTCAAATCCCCGACCTGTGACTCTTGTACATCACAACGTAGTCCACTGTCGGACGGGAAAATGTATGGGGTATGCATGTCTTGTTGAGTCGCTTCAAATTGCCCGATATGCGCTGACGCGAGTCGGTCTGGGTAATTTTCATGAGGGCCTCGACCAAACCAATTAATAGTTTGGGATTGCTGAGGTAACGCCAACTCCACACCAATGCGTGGTAACGAAGGTAACCCTTGTGCAGCCTGTACATCGACATCTATGGTGACTTCGCCATTAGCCAAAATTTGATAGCGCCATTCACTCAGTAGTAATACGTTGCCTTGATGCTGATAGGCAAAGCGGCTGCGCACTTCAACATGTTCCGCCAACTCGATTAGTGAGAAATCGATACACTCGGCTTCTAATTTTGAAATACCCGTCATATCCCAGCGCGACGACCACGCATTAGGGTCAATTCGATCGGCTTCACTGACACCGATATCGTTATCTAGCGGCGCGCGATAAAAGTTATCACGGGGGCCTGCGAGCAGTTTCTCTTCACCGTTGACCTTCCAATCGCAGATAACGCCGCTCGACTTATCGTATGTGATATCAAACTGAGCACCATGTACCATAAGCTGTGCGTCAGTTTGGTCGACTTCAAAAATACCCAAAGGCTTAATCGCGCTAAGCTCAATGCCCAACTTATTCGGCAGTGGTAATTGCTCTGTCGCAGTCACGTGGCCTGCTTTCGCCCACGCCGTGCTATGGATGAGCTCCACATGTAAATTAAGGTGATACTGCTTACCTAGTTGTGCACTTGGTAAACTTTCATCTAACTGAATTTGAACGCTTTGTTCTGCACCGACCGACAACTCAATCTCACCGCGGCGAATAATGTGGCCGTCTTCAGTGATGGTCCAACACAAGCGCTCGTTATCACTGTCGGTAAATAAGTTCTCACTGGTCACTTCAATCAGCAGAGGCTTAGTATCTAACAACTTAAACTGATAAAACTGCTGAGCTTGTTTCGCTTCTAGCACGGTTGGGTGCACGGTTCTGTCAGGGAAAATTAAGCCATTAATACAGAATTGACGGTCGTTAACCTCGTCTCCGAAGTCGCCACCATATGCCCAGTACTGCTCGCCTTTGTCGTCCGTTTTGGTAATCCCTTGATCGACCCAATCCCAAATGAAGCCACCTTGTAGACGCGGGTAATCACGAAACGCTTTCCAATATTTATCAAACGAACCTAGGCTGTTGCCCATAGCATGCGAATACTCACACAAGATAAGCGGACGCTGCTCATTAGGCATTCCCAACCATTTCTTTAACGAGAATTTTGGCGTCACGGATGGATCAATATGATGGGTTTGATCGCTATCGACACGGGCGTACATCGGCACAATAATGTCTGTCGCTGCGGTGTTTGAGCCGCCCCCTTCATACTGAACAGGGCGTGATGGATCGCGTTGCTTCGTCCATTGGTACATCGAGTGATGGTTACCGCCGATCCCCGATTCATTGCCTAACGACCAAATGATGATCGATGGATGGTTTTTGTCTCGTTCAACTAAACGCGTCATGCGGCGCATGTACGCATTCAGCCAAGTCGCATCGTCAGACAGACGACACATTGGAAACTGGCCATGAGTTTCAATATTGGCTTCGTCGACTAAGTACAAGCCATATTCATCACACAATTCATACCACATAGGGTGGTTCGGATAATGAGCCGTGCGCACCGCGTTGAAGTTATGCTGCTTGAGCAACCTAATATCTTCAATCATGCTTTCACGAGTCATTGTATGACCAAGTTCTGGGTGATGCTCGTGACGGTTTACACCGCGAACAAGAATCGCTTTCCCGTTCACTTTAAGTAGCCCATCGCTAATTTCAACCGAGCGGAAACCAACGTTGTACGCTTCACAGTCGACGACTTCCCCTTCCGCGTTCAATAAGCTCACGACACAGCGGTACAAATACGGAGATTCCGCGCTCCACTTATGCGGGTTATCGATCATCACTTTGTGTTCTGCGAGCTCTAACCAAGGGCCTTTTTCGTCAATGATTCGAGCGCCGCATTGAGCTGATTTTGGCTCAAATACCGCATCACCTTGTGCATCAAAGAGTTCGAGCCGCACTTGGTTCTCTGAGTCTTTATGAGAAAGTTTGGTCGAGACTTTTAAACACGCATCGCGATAGCAAGCGTCGAGTTCAGTCACTATCTGCACATCTTGAATCGATAGCTGAGGCTTGGCCGTCAAGGTCACATCACGGAAAATACCGCTTAGCCACCACATGTCTTGGTCTTCCAAGTAAGAGCCATCAGACCAACGAATCACCATGACGGAAATTTGGTTTTCACCAGATTGAAGGTGCTCTGTTAAATCAAACTCCGCAGCCAATCGGCTATCTTGTGAATAGCCTACCCAAACGCCGTTGCACCACAAATGGAACGCAGAATTCACACCATCAAACGTCAGAATGTGCTGCTTGTTCTCAAAATGGTTCGGGAGGTCAAAGCGCAGTCGATACAGGCCGGTTGGGTTATCACTTGGAACCACTGGCGGAGTATCAGCAAACGGATACTTCACATTGGTGTATATCGCTTTGTCATAACCTTGCAGCTGCCAATTGCTTGGAACAGAGATGCTATCCCAATCTCTATCATTGAATTTTGATTCGACGGCACTTTCATCAACGACTTCCGGTTTATCAAACAGCTTGAATTTCCAGTCACCATTTAGACTCACTTGGTTTTCTGAAGCTTGGTTTTCTTTCGCTGCAAGCGCAGAGTGAAACGCATGTAAAGGCGCATGAGCTTCTAAAACATTATGATGAACGACATGCTGGTTTTCCCATTCACGGGCAGCAATCACTTGAGAAAATGTTTTCATTGTCTTTATTTTTCCTAACACTATTTCACTGAACCCGTCATGCCCGCAACAAACTGTTTTTGCATTGCGAAGAACACGGCAAGCGTTGGTAACGTGGCAATCACAGTGCCAATCATGATGGTGCCAAAATCTGGGAAGTACGCCGATGAAAGCGAAGAAAGCACCAAGTTTATGGTCTTCAGCTCTGCAGATTGCAGCACGATAAGTGGCCACAAAAAGGCATTCCACGATGCCATGAACACGATGATAAACGCCGCGGCGTAAGTGGTTTTCATCACAGGCATGTAGATATACAGATAAATTTTCCAATCTTTCACGCCATCAACCCGTGCCGCATCAATCAACTCATGAGGGAAGGCTTTAGTACATTGGCGGAAATAGAACACGATAAATACCGATGCGATCGTCGGAAGCATGACCGCTAAATGGGTATCCAGTAGCTGCGCTTTTGCCATCAGCGTAAAGAGTGGAATCATAAGAGCCGCAAATGGGATCATCATGGTCAGAAGCAAAGCGCCATAGACACGGTCACGAATTTTGCTTTTGTAGACTTCAAACCCATAGCCTGCCATCGAGGAAATCAACAAAGTGAACAAGGTGCTGATGATGGCGATTTTCGAGGTATTCCAGAAAATTAGCCCTAAATCGATTTGCTCACTCAACTTAGCGATGTTAGTAAACAGTTGGTCGCCAAACGTAAACTTACCTTTGTTGATTTCTGTGGTGGTGTTGGTGCTCGAAACCAGCATCCAATAGAAAGGAAACAGGGAGACGAGCGACATCAAGGTTAGAAATCCATACATCGCTAAACGTAATAATTTGTTTTGATTACTCATTATTTATCCTTAGCGATCTTAAATTGCAAAATGGCAAGCGCCGCAGCAAAGAACACAATCACATAAGACACGGTAGCCGCATAACCAAAGTTCGGGACGAACTTAAACGACAAGTTGTAGATGTACATCGACAGCGTCATGGTTTCATTTGCAGGGCCACCAGCGGTGATATTCATCACTTCATCAAACAACTGCAACGTACCAATTGTCGACATCACTGTGGTAAACAGGATGACCGGTTTGAGCAAGGGGACGGTGATAAAAAAGAACTGCTTAATTGGGCTGACGCCTTCAATTCTTGCCGCTTCATAAATCGATTTATCGATGTTCTGCATCGCCGATAAGAAGAAGATCATGTTGTAGCCAGTCCAGCGCCACGTAATGGCGATGATGATGGTGACTTTGGCCCAGAAAGGGTCCGACAACCACGGAATAGGCTCGCTAATAATGTGCGACCACAATAAGAATGAATTGATGATGCCTTCATACGAAAACATACTTTTAAACAAGATTGAGTAAGCCACGAGTGACGTGACACACGGTAAGAAAATCGCTAAGCGAAACAGACTACGAAACTTAAGATTTGGCGCGTTCAAGCAAGATGACAACACCAAAGACAGCAAGATCATGACTGGTACTTGCACGATCAAGAAGATAAAGGTGTTGGTTAAAGATTTAATGAAAAACGGGTCATTAAATAAGCGGATGACATTATCAAAACCCACAAACTCCATCATGACACCGCGCCCAGAATGCATCGACATCCATAGCGAGTTCACGATTGGGTAAATCATAAATAAAGCCACCAAGATCACGGCAGGTAACACAAAACCCCAACCGTTAATATCGTAAAAACGATGGAAGCTTTTCTTCTTCGTTGGCTCTTTATTTTCGAGAGCAGTAGAGGTATCCATAAGAGTAACCAAGACTAAAATGAGAAGTGAAGGCTCTTAGGGTTCTAAGAGCCTTATCGACGGATTAACGAAGTTGGAATTGCAGCTGTTGTTCTACGTCAGCTAATACTTTTTCTATCGGAGCACCCTGGACAATGGCTGGCAGCATCGAGCTTAGTGCCGCATCGACTTCATAGGTGTACATGCCGTAGTTCACTTCAGGCACTTGCACTAACCAGTTAGAAAAGTCGGAGTAGATTTTCTGGCCGCTAAAGAAATCACTGCTGTATTGATAAGCGTCTGATTCCGACGCTGGCATGTAGGAGCCTACAGCGCCGCGATCTTTCAAGATGGTTTCGTAAAAAGCTGCATTGGTACCGAACGTTTGGTTAAGAAACTTGATCGCTTCTTGTTTTTCATCTGATGCGTTCAACACATACCAGCTAGAACCACCTAGGTTAGAACTGTTAACGGATTGCTCACTGCTTAAACGTGGTGTCGGGGCAATTGCCCAAGATCCAGATTGGTCTTTCCCAGCTTCTACCGAAGCGGTGATCCACACGCCAGTTGTAATCGTTGCCACTTGACCGCGATTCACTGAACCCACCCATTCAGACCAGCCAATGGTTGGGCGAGAAACATCAGGATTTAGTAAGTCTTTGAATAGCTGCAGAGACTCTTTTAAAGACTCATTATCTTTAATGTTAAGAGAACCATCATTATTGAAATACCACTCTCCACCCGATTGCATCATGACACGCACTAGTCCAAGATCATCTGGATTTGTACCTAGCATCGAGATGCCCGTTTTTTCTTTGACTTGCTTACCAATTTCAACAAAACGCTGCCAAGTGATGTTTTCCATATCCTTGGCTGTAAAGCCGGCTTTTTCTAGAATATCGGTGCGGTAGTACATCCCCGTCACACCCGTATCAAACGGCAAGCCATACACTTCATCCTTTACTGTCATTAGGCTGACTTTGTATGGGGCGAACTGACTGTAATCAACAGCGTCGGTCATTGGAGCAAATGAACCCGGGTAAGATTGTAGGTACTTTTGTGCATTGTAGTCTTCGATAAGAACAATATCAGGCAGTGCTGACGTCACCCCTGAAGCTAGCATTGTATGTAATTTCTGCTCTACATCAGCCTTAGCGAAATCCACAATTTTGAAAGTCGTATCTGGGTTTGTTTTTTTATACTCCTCAGCCGCTTGTTCCATGATCGCGATATTGAAGTTGGGATCCCACGCCCAAACAGTAATCTCTTCAGCAAGCGCTGAATTACTGAAACAAGCCATCCCCACGGCAGTTGCGATTAATCCTTTGACCATTTGTTTCTTCATAATTTTATTCTCTTATTTTATGTAGGAGTAACAGTTTCATGGAAACGTTTACACAAATAAAAGTATCACTTCAAAAGTGATTAAAATTAGAGATGGAACGCAGTTTTTTTTAAAGTACCGCTAAAAATAAGCACACTGTGCAAGCCATCACCAAATTCGATAAAAGTAAGAAAATTATTAACTAAAATTTCACTACTATTATTTGAGCTAGATCTTGCTAACGGTGAAGTTTCCCAGAGTACCAATATGCTCATTCAAGCATAACTACTGGGGTACGGCTCGCTTTGCGCCAAATGTGTACCATAATTCTTTAAGTACTGACCGAAGTTGATAAAGGAGTTATCAATGCCGAAAACGGAATGGGGGGAAGTGTGGCAGAAGATGCAATCGGAGGTTAAGCGAGAGAGCCTTTTGTACTCTTTTATTTTTGTTTCAAGCCTATTTGTGTTCGTCATTTCCAAGGTGTTTTTTGCCGAAATCCATATTGATTACAATCTCTTTTTATACTTAAAAGTGCTGCTTGAAACCTGCTACGTCACCCTGACCGCGTGGTGTGTATATTACTATTTTTACCTATTAGTCCGTCGCCACCCGCATCCCATGAGACAGTTTTATGCCAAGGTGAAGTCGTTTGTGTTTCCGCCCTATCGTCTATTCGGTTGTTTGCTATTGTTACTGGCTCTAAACCTTACCTTCTCTTGTTACACCTACATAAAAGCATTAATTCCCAACATTCATTACTTTTCTTGGGACGTCAGCTTTTACCAGTTAGACAAAATGCTGCATTTCGGTGTTTCTCCTTGGGAAATAACCCATGCGATATTTTCGACGCCATGGAGCAGCTTTGTTATCAACTTCTTATACCACTTATGGTTTTTCATTATGTGGGGAACGGTTTTGGTCTTTATCTTCAATAAAAACCTCAGTCACTTAAGAACACAATTTTTACTCAGCTTTCTCTCTTCTTGGTTAATCACTGGTGGCGTATTTGCCGTATTACTTTCATCTGCAGGCCCTTGCTATCTCCACTTAATCAGCCCAGATTTTACTTATTACCAGCCCTTACTCGATAGACTAAACGCACAAAGTAACGAGCTAGTCGCAGACGGATTTTTGCCATTATGGGTATTAGGGGTCCAAGATATGCTGTGGCAAAGCTACCTAGAAAATACTGGAGGAACATGGGCTGGTATTTCAGCAATGCCGAGTATGCACGTTGCGATCGCAGTATTGATGGCGCTCAGCTTATCTAAGGTAAATCGTTACCTTGGCTATGTTATGTGGCTGTTTGCTATCATCATTCAAATTGGCTCTGTCCATTTAGCTTGGCACTATGCGGTCGATGGTTATATGAGCTTTATTTTAACTTGTATCATCTGGTTCGCTTGCGGGCGCTTAGCACGCCTACAACCGACTATGCCTTTAGCTGAGCAAGCTGCTCAGAAAGAGTGACTTTGACCAGCTCACGCAACCAAATATTTTTTTCGTAAGAAGCAAAATCTCTTCGATACAACAACGAGATATCAAAGTCTGCAACATTTAACGGCGGCGCTGTTGTCGCTAAGCTCTGATGTTCAAACTGAATCTTTGCCATTAGTTCGGGCACGATACACATTAACTGCCGACCAGAAATCAAACTACGTATGGTCATGAAATTTCGAGAGGCAACCGCAACCCGGCGCGCAAGTCCTTGTTCACCAATCACGGCATCGACTTGCGTTTTCAGCTTTCCATCAGGGCTCACTAAAGCGTGTGGATATTGGACAAATTGATCCACGCCGAATGGCTCTTGCAACTCAATTTGCTGTGGATCGTACATACACACATGCCTTTCAGTATAAAGATGTTCAGCCACGAGTTGATTATCAGGTGATGGGAAACTTCCGATGATCACATCGACATTTTCATCGCTAAGCAGCTGTTGATAATTATGGCGATTGGCATGAATAAAGCTGACTTTAGCGAGCGGTGATGAGTGATTAATGGCATCAAAAATAGCCGGAGCAAAAATTTGCTCTGCGTAATCGGTTAAGCCAATTTTGCAGACACCTTGATACTTGTCCGGGTAAAACTCTTCCACGGTGAACACTTCAAACTGTAATTGCGTAAGAACCTGTTGCACGATAGGCGCCACTTGCTCTGCCCGTTCTGTCGGTTGCATCTTGTGCCCTTTACGTTCAAACAGCTTATCTTTCAGAAGGTCTCTCAACCTAGATAAGCTGTGGCTCATTGCAGACTGGCTAACGAACACACGGTCTGCAGCGGCTGTCACACTGCCCGTTTCATACAGTGCCATGAACGCCACTAGCAAGTTTAAGTCGACGCCCTTCCAGTTGAATTCACTCATAATTAATATTGCTCATAGTAGATATCAAAACTATCAATTTGAATCATTATAATGCATTTCGTACTCTAGCGCTGAAACTGATAACCCATGAGTAAACTGAGATGTTTTCCTTATTCAAAACTTTTTTCCTATTAGGTTGGATTAGCTTTGGTGGCCCTGCTGCTCACATTGGCTATTTTCGTAATGCATTTGTTGAAAAGCGCCAATGGCTAAGCGATGAAGAGTACGCTCAGATAGTCGCACTCAGCCAGTTCTTACCAGGCCCTGGCTCTAGCCAAGTCGGCTTTGCGGTAGGTTATAAAAGAGGTGGGTTATTAGGCGGGATTCTAGCCTTTATTGGCTTTACTTTGCCTTCTGTGATTTTAATGTTGGCGCTTGCGGTGCTCAGCAGCCAATTTACAGAATCGACCCTGTTTCAAAACATTATCCATGGACTAAAATTGTTAGCCGTCGTCGTTGTCGCCGATGCCACATGGGGAATGTACAAGAACTTTTGTAAGGACAAATTAACGGTTGCTCTGTGTGCCTTTACCGCTGTCGCATTATTAGTTGCACCTAGTATTTTGACTCAAATCGGAGTCTTAGTGGTAGCGGGTGTATTAGGTAGCGTTTATTTAGCAAAAGGAACAGCATCAAGCTTCAAGGCATCTGAACTGTCTTACACACCATTGCTGATTTTCGTCGCATTACTTGTCGGTTTGCCGCTAGCGGCATCGATGAATGATTCCGTTCAGCTATTTTCTGAGTTTTATCAAGCGGGTAGCTTAGTGTTTGGTGGTGGCCACGTTGTACTTCCATTGCTACAAAACATTGTTGGTGACCAACTGTCACAAGATGCGTTCTTAACTGGCTACGCTGCGGCTCAAGCGGTACCAGGCCCAATGTTCACCTTTGCAACCTACATTGGCTATGAATTACTTCCACAAGCGCCAATTGCAGGTGCTCTATTAGCGACATTAGCTGTGTTCTTACCCGGCTTCTTACTGCTACTAGGCGTACTCAAAAATTGGCAAGCGCTTGCTGGTGTACCCAAAATTGCAGGGGCACTATGTGGCGTAAATGCTGCGGTAGTAGGCTTATTACTTGCGGCACTGTACAACCCAGTGTTTAGTAGCGCAGTGTTCTCTGCGGTCGACATGGCTTTAGTTGTAACGGGTTTCTATTTACTAAAGCAAAGGCAGTTACCGATTGTGTACTTAGTTAGCTTCTTCGCGTTAGCGGGGGCTGCATTAACCTTGGTTTAATTCGAAAGCTAAAAGGTAACACCCATCATCTGAATTAATTAAAAAGAGCCAGCAATTGCTGGCTCTTTTAGTGTTGGTAGAAAAACGGACTTACTGCACTGTCTCTTTCTTCATTTGAATGTCTTTCTCTCTCACCTCAGCCAATGCCCGTTCTAAGTTTTCATTGGCGACCTTATAGTAAGACGCCTGCTTATCTATCGCTTGCTGTAGGTATGGAATCGCTTTGTCTGGTTTACCTTGTAGGATCAAAAAGTACCCCACATTATTAAGCGCTTCTGGCGCGCTCATATGACGCATAAACACGTTAATCGCACGCTTAATTTCGTCTTTCCCTAAATAGATAAGCGCTAGATTATTTTGACCTTTCTCATTGGTTGGATCTTTCTCCAACGCCGCTAAGGTATAACGCTGAGCATCTACATAATCGCCACTCATGTAATAGGAGTAACCTAAGTTAATCAGCACCTTAACAGAAGTCGATTTTATCTTTAACGCTTTGTGCAGCAGCGCTTTCGCAACATCATGCTTAGCTTCAACATCATAGAGTACCCCTAGCCCCATATACGCCAAAGCTGGAGATTCATTATCCACTTGTAATGCCTTCACCCCTTGTACTGTGACTACATCACCATCGAGCATTTTAGGGTTATTTAAGCGTACTTGGTCAGCATTAAGAGCGCGGAAAAAGTAACTTTTACCCTGCTCTACGTTCCCTTGCTTGCTGTACATTGCACCTAAATGCTCCAGTACTTTCACATTATTCGGATTGTAGTCGATTGACATCAAATAAGCCTTTTCGGCCAACGCCAAATTGCCGCGAGAATAATGAATACGGCCAATCGTATAGAGGGACTGATCTTGATGTTGTGCATCGGGGAATTCGATCGCTCGAATATACTCATACAGTGCTAAATCGGTATTGCCGTTTGATAACGCAATATCACCACGCGTGATAGCCTCGGTCTCAGTCAACGGCGCAAGCTCGGAAGTCAGTGTGTCGACGGGTCTCCCATCATAAAGCACACTATCGAAACTCTCTTTTTCAGGCTCACTGGCACAGCCAGCGATAATCAAAGAAGCCATTAATGCCAATAACGTCCTGTTCATAATATCTCCTACCCTAAGGAATTGGAAAGTGCTAGCAAAGCCGGCCCAACCGCAACAATGAAGAAACAAGGCCATATAAATAACAATAGAGGGAAAATCATTTTCGTTGGAATTTTTGCTGCGATTTCTTCCACCTCTTGATTACGCTTATCACGAAAATCTTCGGTGTAATCCCTTAATGTTTGAGACAAGCTACCACCGACTCGTGATGCGTGAGAGAGCATGTTTACTAGCCCTGTAATTTCAGTTAAGCCCGTGCGTTCTATCAAATCTTCGAACGCATCCGACATTTCTATACCCGCTTTAATTTTTACGCAGACAGTGTCGAGCTCATCAGCAAAATCGGGATGAGAAATCATTAACTCATCCGCTACTCGCCTAAGCGCCGCGTTAAAACCAAGCCCTGATTCCGTACATACCACCAGCAAGTCCAAGGCATCCGGAACCCCGCCTCTCACTTGGCTCTGACGTTTATTGACAAATTGTTCTAGCACCATGTTCGGAGTAAAAAAGCCGGCCCCAACACTTAACAACATCGCTAAATTCAAATGACTCATGTCTGGATACAAGTAGTACAAGCCTGTCGCGATACCCACACCGATCACCACACTAAACACCTTCACCGCGTAGAAAATCGTGAGCGCATTACTGTCGTGGAAACCAGCATGCATCAACTTATGGCGAATACTCTCTTTCTCTTTGCTGTCTTTAGAGGTCACTATCGGCGCTAAGGATTCAAGAGTTGAATCTAAGCGAGTCCCACCCTTTTTCAGCCTAGAGACCGTGCTGTCTTCTTTGATCGATTCCAGCTTTCTCTTTAGCGGATTCTTCGCCCCAACAGTTATTAAGACCACACTCGCGATCAATAAAGTAGTAGCCACCATTAAAGCAAGCAGAATAAACGTTTGCTCGTCCAACTTAATCGAAGTGAAGAAATCTAGAATTGTTTCCATATCACACCTCGAAGTTAATGATCTTACGAATCCATACAGACCCAATAAACAAGCTCACTATCCCCATACTCACAATAGTGATCCCGCGAGGATCTTCATAGAGTGGCGCTACGTATTCTGGATTAACGAACAATAAGCCAACAAAGAGAACAAAGGGTGACAACACTAATATCCAAGCCGACATTCGGCTTTCAGCAGAGATAGTTTTAATTTTTCGAGTCAGTTTGAACCGTGCACGAAGCACTTTAGAAACTTTGTCTAAGTTTTCTGAAAGATTACCGCCCGTTTCCTTCTGGAGAAGCACCGCACTGGAAAAGGCAAGCATAGAAATGGTTGGCGTACGCTCCGCCATTTGCATGATTGCAAGGCGCATATCGTAGCCATAATTCAAAAGATTAAAGGTGTTTTTGAACTCAATGCCAATTGGCGCTGGCATCTCGTTCCCCACTTCATTAAACGCTTGAGTAACGGGCTGCCCGGCTTGGAGCATCCTTTTAATAATATCGAGTGCATCCGGCAACTGTTCTTCGAACTTCGCAAGGCGCCCTGAGATCTTATTTTGTAAAGTGAAGTGCAAAATAAACCATACCGCAAAAGCAGCGGCAGCAGCTAGGTACCAAGCCTGTCCTAGAACCAATATTAGTAACGCACTACACACACTAATAATTGAGGTAACTAATAAGGTTTGGCCTAATTCCCAGTCGTAACCCGACAGCTCAATCGCTCGCTTGAGGGATGAAAACAACTCTATTTTCACCAGCTTTCGATCGATTGGACTTAAACTACGTAAATAATGTTCATGTAATAGCGAACGGCTTTCTTCATCTAATGTCGACTGGCTTTCTTTTAGTCTATCGGCTAATTCTTTATGCTTCACCTTGCTCCCTGCCGCAGGCAGAATCAGAGCTTGTGAAATAAACACTACTGCAAAGAAAAGTAAGATAAAGAAATAGGTAATATCGTCTTCCATATACCTATCCTCTACGGCTGACTTTCGTTAAACAACTCAAAAGGTAAATCTAAACCACGCTTAGAAAGTTGATCATGACACCCAGGAACGACACCTGTTGCGGTGTAATAACCAATGATGTTGCCATCTTCATCTAAACCTTGTCGTTGAAACTTAAAGATCTCCGACATAGTGATGATTTCACCTTCCATACCATTAATTTCTTGGATGCTCACCATGCGACGTTTACCGTCTTCTTGGCGCTCCATTTGCACGACTAAGTGAATCGCAGAAGCGATTTGAGAGCGCAAGTTTTTCGCCGAGATATTCCACCCCGCCATCGAGAACATGTTTTCTACACGACTTAACGCATCACGCGGAGTATTGGCGTGTATTGTTGCCAGTGAACCATCATGCCCTGTATTCATGGCCGCTAGCATATCTACTGCCTCACTGCCCCTTACCTCCCCAAGCACCACTCTATCTGGTCGCATACGCAGAGAGTTTTTTACCAACTCACGCTGGGTGATTTCTCCTTTCCCCTCAAGGTTGGCAGGACGCGTTTCTAACCTCACCACATGAGGTTGTTGCAATTGAAGCTCGGCCGAATCCTCTATGGTGATGATTCGGTCATCACTCGGAATAAAACCAGAAAAAATATTAAGCGTGGTGGTTTTACCTGAACCGGTACCGCCAGAAATCAAGATGTTCAGCTCACCTTTTACCGCAGCTTCTACAAACTTGGCCATTTGCGGAGACAAAGAATTAAAACCAAGTAAGTTCTCCATATTCAATTTATCTACCGCAAAACGACGAATTGAAACGGATGGGCCATCTAGGGCTAAAGGAGGGATGATGGCATTCACACGAGAACCATCTAATAAACGCGCATCTACCATTGGGGAGGCTTCATCGATACGACGTCCCACTTGGCTTACGATTCGATCAAGGATATTTCTTAAATGACGATCGTCGAGAAAGGTATAAGGCGTTTTTTCTAGCTTTCCTCGTCGTTCTACAAACACATTTTTCGGCCCATTGACCAAAATATCGGAAACGGTTTTATCATTAAGTAGTGGCTCAAGAGGACCTAAACCAAAAACTTCATCTTCAATCTGCTGAACCACACGTTTGCGACCTTCCGCACTCATAGGACGAGATTGGTCATCCGCCATGATTTGAATGATGGCTTCGTGAAGATCTTGCTTGGCTCTGTCTTGCTCTAAGCTCGACAGCAATCCCAAATCTAATGTTTCGAGTAGACGTTGATGGTAGTAGTGCTTAATTTCAAGCTCTTGTTCTAACTGCTTGCGTGACTCTTCTACTTCTCTATCTCTTTCTTCAGCCGCTTTAATTTTTTTCTCAAGCGGGGAATTCCCACTTTCAGTGCTGACTGGCTCTTCTTCTATAAAGAATTCATTTTCTTGTTCATCTGACGTCTGAACTTTATCTTGAAATTCCGGGTTAACGTTTTTTCGTTTGAAGAACATAAATATTCCTTTTACTTTCTTACTAACCTTTACTTCCTAAGAAAACATTCGCTTGAGCCAACCTTTTTTCTCGTCTTCTACATGAGAAATCGTGTGAGAAAACTCAATCACCGATTTAGAGATCGAACTGCTTTTTCGTGATTCAATGAATGGCTTGCCTAAATTGGCACTTTCAATTGCTACTTTAAAATCATTGGGGATGACGTGAATCGTGACACCACCAATCGTTTGTTCTATGTCTTTAATTTTTATCGACTGCCGCTTTTCATAACGGTTAATAATCAGCTCAATATGCTCTTTAGGTAAGCCATACTCAAACGTTAGTACCTTAGCTATACGGGTCGAGTTTTTTATCGCCACTAAGTTTTGTTGCGTAATAAGAAACACCTTAGTCGCGGGAGCTAAAACGGAAGAGAACACATTGTCTATCCCACGAGATAAGTCGATAATTACGTAGGAATAAAACTCTCGAAGCGTAGGCAATAACTTGCCTAAATTTTTGGCTTGCTCAAAATCTTCGCTGTTGTTTTCGTGCCTAAAGCTCAGCATGTGTAAGCCAGAACTGTGCTTAGTCACCATACTATTGAGCGACACTTCATCCAGATCGGCGACACTTTCAATGGCATCGGACATCCCATAGGTGGGGTTAACATTGAGGTAATCTGAGATCACCCCAAATTGCAGATCGAGGTCGAGCAACAGCACTTCTTCATCGTTTTCATGCGCTATTTGTAACGCGGTATTCAAAGCCAAAGTTGAAGCGCCACACCCACCTTTACTATTTAAGAAAACATAAAGTTCTCCCATACTACGGCTGGCAATCTTCTCTTCAGCCATATTTTTTAGTAGAGGCATTAGCTCACTAATCGAGGCTTTCTCTGAGACGAAATCTGCCGCACCAATCCTAAGTGCTATCTTCAGTGCACCATTGTCGGCTTCATTACCAAACACAATCAGTGATGCCTCAAAATCATCCGAAGGCGCTTCATAGTCTTGGAGGGAAACGACCTTCTGAGCCCAATTAGGCCCAGTTTCCACAAAGATAAGATCAGGAGGTAAGTGACTAGAGAGTTGCTCGACGTTCAAACCAGCCAAAGCAATTGTATCGAAAGAAATGTTCTTACATTTGGCGAGCTCATTTCCCATATGCAGCTGGAAACGATCGCTCGAATACAGAACCCAAATATGGATATTGGTCTTCAATCTAATCGCGGTGTCATCATTCCTTGTAAGCTTCACAGCTTCTCCCATAGCTAATCCCCTTAGCAATCCGTATTGCTACATCTGCATTTTTTAGTTTTATTAAAGGCTCTCCAATAGTCTGTCATTCAATCAATGCGTGCGACGTCATCACAACCATTCACGTCTCTCGGTAATTATAGTCCGAGCTTTGAACACTGACTCAATACTTCTATTTTGGGCCTTTAGTATTAGCAAATTCATTCATCAGTAAACCTACGGATAAACTCCAACCTAATTAATATTTTGCAAAACTTGGCTTTCGTTCCCAGCTAACGAATCCACTTCTTTCCCTGTATACACTTGATAAGTGCCTTCCATCCGCTCGCCATTACCACTAGGAATAACCGATAGGTTTTCTTGTGAGGCATTCGGGTTATAGGTTTGCTGCTGCTTAATCTTTGCAACGTGCGTACCCAAGCGAGCGTCATTAACACAGCCAGTAGCGAGTACGACTGCTGAACAAAGGACTGTAATTACATGTAGTTTCATCACTGATTCCCTTTACAAACTATGTCCAAAGGAGCCCTCTGAGCCCCCTTGAGAGTTATCCAAAAACTGTGGGTCTCTTTGTTTTTGAACTGAAGGCGCTTGAACGGAAGAGTCTAAATACGCCCCTTGACCCAGTAAGTAGTATTTAAGATCTGTGGGTTCCACAAAGGCATCCGTAGGTAGCGTCACTGCATTTCTGTCAATTGGTTGAGCCAGCCTTGGAGTCACTAATATCACCAATTCAGTCTCGCCCGAGATATATTCTTGGCTATTAAAAAGTTGCCCAAGCACTGGGATATCACCGAAGCCAGGCATCTTACTTATTGAGTCTCGAACATTCTCACTGATCAATCCTGCTATACCTATGGTTTGGCCATCTGCCAGCTCCAATGTAGAAGAAGCACTACGACGAGTAATTGGTGGGATCACATATGTACCGTTGGTTCCACCAGGACTTAACGTCAAGCTGGTACTTGCAGCAATCTCACTGACATCAATCGCCAAATTTAGATTGATCTTTTTATCGCTAAGAACGGTTGGAATAAACTTCAGCCCCACCCCGTATTCCTTGTATTCAATGGTGATACCATCTTCATCAGGAACAGGAATAGGAAACTCCCCCCCGGCCAAGAATTCGGCTTTAGCCCCGCTTAATGCCGTTAGGTTTGGTTCTGCTAATACCTTAGCTACGCCATTGGTTTTTGCGATATCTAGAGCAAAGGTAAACAGCGTATCGCTATCAATAAAGGTGCTGAGTAACCCGGTTGTTTCAATGGATGGCGCGTTAAATATGGGGCCGATACCGCCCGTAACGTCATCAATGATTCCGCCGGCAGAAGTGGCGCCCCAAGAAAAGCTTCCGTTGTTTTCAAAGAAATGGAAGTTTGCGTCAAAGCGTCGTACTAAGCTGCGTTGAACCTCAGCCACAGTCACTTCCAACATCACTTGTTGAGCACCACCAATGGACATTAAGTTAATCACACCGGTTTTTTCAGTTTGCTCACTCAAAGAACCTTCTGCTTTATCGGCTTCTTCACCTGCAGAATACGTTTCCGCCACCCTCAAAGCGACGTTCATTTTCTCTTGAGAGCTTATTTGGCCACTTAGGATCAAGCGATCTTGAGCACTGTGCACTTCAATGGTTTCATCTGGCAAAAACTCATATAACTTGGCTTTTAAGCTATTAAGATCGTGGGTGACTTCAATATTGATTGATTCAATCAAACGCCCACGGCTGTCCCAAGCCATAAGGTTGGTCGAACCCAGTTTTTTACCAATCAAGAAAAGCTCATCAGACTTAAGCATCACAATATCGAGGACTTCAGGATCGCCCAGCGATACTCGTTTCGCCTTTGCTGATAAAGCAACGTGTGTGGATTTATGGTGAGGAACTTTTACAACTTTCCCTGTTTGTGTTGAGGCAAACACAGAACTGCTACACACCACCCAAGAAAATATGATTGCTATTATTATTTTCATAGTAAACCTCAGTCCTTAACCCTAACGTTCGAAGTTTCCGTACCTTTGATAATGGTGACTCGTGGAGCCACATATCTTTTACCGATTTTTTCTTCAGGTTCATGAGGGTTACGAAGGGTAAGTTGAATTTCGCCTTTGCTTTTTGCTGAAAGCAGTTTCTCTGCTTCCACTGGTGACACTTCCAAAGTGACCGCCCGTACAATTATCGGCTTGTTTTCTTGTGTTTTTGCCGTTTGGTCGACAGCAAGCACTTTAATGTCTTTTAATACGGTTCTAGTGATAGCCGAACCTTTCCCATAATTAATGGTATTCAAGATATCGACTTTATTACCCGGTAATAGAAAACCTGCCACGCCTATTACATCATTGACTCGAATGGTCACCGCCCTTTTATTCTCAGGGATCAGAGCTGCTAATGTAGAGCCTTCACCTGGAATGGTTAAACGCAGCTTAGAGACGATTTCACCTTGATAAATCGAAGTAGCCACCACTTGGCCCACGAGTTCTTCTTGGAGCGAGTATTGGTTTTCATTACGCCAAGCCTTTTCGAGCAGTTTGGTCGTTAAGTGCTGCTCTTCGATGACACTACCTGCGGGGATCTCTTGCGCGGCAACTACGACCGGCTCTCTTTCTACCACTTCAACTTCAACCTGAGGTTGCAATTGTCGGTCCATCCATTGTTTTGCGAAAAATACGGCAGCTAACCCAAATACGATAGATAACAAGAACAATAAAATGATCTGATTTCTACTCATCGCGCGCCTCCTCCTTTGCCATCGGCAGTAAAGTAAACTTCCCAAGCTCTTTCCAATACAGCGGCAGAAATAACGGGTTCAACTTCTTCGAATGCGACAATATCTCGACTGATCCCTACAATATCTTTCGGCAAACAAGGGTAGTATCCAACATTATGTTGGCGGTGAAGATTTAATAAACAATCAAATAACGAAGCATCTAGAGTAAGCGATTTACTCGATGCCATAATTTCCCACAAGTCTTTGTATTCTTGCTCTTGTAGGGGTTGGAATTGAATTTTGTAACCTAGACGACGCAGGAACGCTGGGTCGGCGATCTTCTCGGGGCTAAGGTTGGTTGAAAATGCCAAAGTAAGAATGAATGGCACTGATATTTGCTGACCGTTAGGCAAAGACAAGTAATCGTAAAAATACTCCATTGGCACAATCCAACGGTTAAGCAAAGTATCTACCGGCATGGGCTGCCTGCCCAAATCATCAATGATAAAGATGCCATTGTTTGCCATCATTTGCAGTGGAGCCATCCACACCCGATTATGTTCAGTGTGGTTAACTTCAAGCATGTCCATGGTAAGCTCACCGCCCACTTGGATACTAGGGCGCTCACATAATGCCCAGCGTCTATCGTATTGTTCTTTAAACAACAGAGCTTGAGACTCATGATTATCGTCCACTCGCTTATGGTGCTGCCCGGTGAATACTTTAATTATGTTTCCTGCTGCGAAAACAGCGTATGGAATATAAACCGAGGTGTTTAACGAGTTGAGCAAACGGGTCGCGACATAGGTTTTCCCTGTACCTGCATCGCCATAGAGCAATAAAGCACGTCCGGAATTAATAGCCGGCCCGAGAACGGAAACCATTCTATCGGCACCGAGTACATCAGAAAGTGCGTAAGAAACATCTTGGCGATTCACTAATTGCGCCCTGACATCCTGAGCTTCAACCATTTTCTTGTAGTCGCCTAACGAGATTGGGCAAGGACCTAGGTACGCATCTTTAGCAAAAGCGGCGTCGGCTTCTGACATTCCACTTTCGGATAGTGCATACCTAACATGCCCTGTCGATTCCGCGCCAAAATTCGACGTCGATGCTTGAAAAACTTCCACTAATGACTTTTTACGTAGTGCCGCGATAAGATCTTCAATCATGTGGCTGTTGATCCCCATTAATCGGGTCAACGTAAGAATGTCTGATTTGGGATAAGCCGCGAGCTGTTTAAGTAATAAGTTTTCAACAACGGCAGCGGGTACTTTTAGTGCATCGAGAGATGTGGGTACAATGGGAGCGCTAGCTTGGGGTGTAAGAACATCTCTATGTTTGGCATCCTTGATCATTTCCATAGAGGGCCTCTTTTATGAAGAGTGAGAGTCTAAAAATAGCTATAAAGTGCCAAGCCTATTACCACAGATGGAGCAAAAGGCATTCTCAATTTATTATCTGTATGAGGTGACGAATACAGCGCTTTGCCATTACCATAAAGGAACAATTGAGAGTACTTATTTAAAGCTAGTTTAGATTCTTGTGTTCGGGTAGCAAAAAATTGAAGTGAAAATAAAATACCCACAACACCGGCGCCAATAATAATCCAATAACAGGCAGCCAAAAGGTTACCCCAGCCAATAAATACGCCGACTGCACCAATTAATTTAACGTCACCTGGTGCCATTGCCTTTATAAAATAAAGAGTTAAACCAAATAGAAAAGCAACCCCTCCAGCCGCCAACGCCAAAAGCCCAGCGTTCCACCCTGATATCATTACATGGTGAGCCACTGAGCTAATAATAAGAGGTAATAGCCATATGTTAGGTATACGGTTATCTCTAAGGTCGTACACAGAAATAATAAGTAATATCGACCATATAAATATAATCACTATTATATTTTCCCCAATGTATTCGATAGGGAGTTCGTCAATGTTGTATCGTAATTAAAGAAAAATAATGTCAAGGCGCTCACCAAAAATGCCGCTCCTACAACATACTCAACAACACTAAGCCCCTGTTCATCTTCAACAAAATCGAGTGTTATTTTTACAATATTCACTTTTTTGCCCTCATATAGCAACGCGTGATAGTTTAGCCCCCATCAGGAATCTAAACTATCACGGTACAATTAATATATTAGCAATCTAAATACTGGATAGAGCTGAACTCAACTCAGAAGTTAGTGAAGTACCTAGAGTACTGAACACTGCACTCAATGCGCCAACAAGTAAGGCTGCACCTACAACGTATTCAACTACGGATAGTCCTTCTTCATCGTTCATGAACGCTTTAACATTATTAATAAATTTATTCATAATTTGGTCTCCTTCCAAATGCAGCACTATTTGAGTGCCCTTTAAATGTAGAGTCTTCTATCAATAAGCGTTAGGACTATTTTGCTATCATCTTGCACTTTTATGTCACTCTCCTAAGCTATTTCTATAAAAGTAAATAATCCTTTAGTTTGATATAAGAGTGTGCCATATGGATATGCCACATATAGGGCATTGGCTTGGAAGACCAATTTCCGATTTACCTTCAATAACTTCTGACATTTTGCGCTCTCATTTTCATATTGTTGAGCATGGTGAAGACATTTCAATATTGAGTGATTTTGATATTCATTTCTGTTTTTTTTATTTAACACCAGAAATTAATAATCAACTTTTGCACTCCGCATTAAATATATGCAATAACCTAGGTAAGCACCTGATTTTATTATATGAAGGTGAGTTAGAGCGCTCTATTTCTCTTAACCATGCGATTTACGACAAACAAGATATATATAAAGAAGATTTTGAACGATGGGTAAATATGGTGGCTTCGAAAATTCACCTCAGCTTCTCTTCCAACAAGGAGTATTTAGAAAGAAAAGCCTCAGAGCCATTGATAATGAAATCCAATATCAGTCAAGATTTTATCGAAACCCTCCGCTATATAGAAAACCACCTTTCAGAGAACATTCGAGAAGAAGATATCGCATCTCGATGCCATTATTCAGTTACTTATTTTTCTAAAGTTTTCCATCGTATCATTGGGATAAGCTTTCGAGATTATGTATGCAACAAAAGGATTAACCTTGCGAAAAAAATCCTACTCCGGGATCGAGGAACAAAAGTGTCGGTTGTTGCGTATCAGTGTGGTTATCAGGACGTCTCATATTTCTCGCGAATATTTAAGAAGAAAACAGGTATGACTCCAGGAATGTTTCGTCAAATACACTGATTTTTAACCAATATTCTCTCAAAAAGTGAGATCTTCGCGTTTTATGTCTCCACAAAGCCATGCTAGAGTTAACATTAAATTAACATAAAAACAATAAACTATATTGCCAATAACACGGAGTTAGAGAATGATTCAGCCTAACGAGTTAAGCAAACCAACATGCGCTCTCCCGCCACCAAACGAAATGATCTTAAAGTGGGCAGAGGAACGCCCAAATGAGGTTTATCTTAAACAAATTATTAACCGCCAGTTCGTCGAGTTTACTTATCAAGAGGTGGCTGATAAAGCGCTTCGACTAGCCAGTGCACTGAAAGATCTGGGTGCTCAACCCGGTGATAGAATTGCATTGATATCAAAAAACTGTGCTGAATGGTTTATCTGTGATCTTGCAATTATGCTTGGTGACTTTGTAAGCGTTCCTATTTTCCCTACCGCTGGTGCCGATACAATCGAATACTGTATCAACCACAGTGAAAGTAAGATCGTCATTTCAGGCAAACTGGATGACGCGGCTGCAACACAAAGCGTACTCGATTCATTGCCTAACGTAACCAGCATCTCGCTACCTTATGATACTTCAGCTAAATGCCAGTTCACTTTTAATGACTTAATCGAGAAACACGAGCCAAGCACCTTGCGACCAGAGCATCATGACGAAAAGTTGATGTCTTTAGTGTATACCTCGGGAACGTCTGGTTTACCAAAAGGGGCAATGCTCACTTACGGCGCATTCACCTGGTCGGTTCAAAGGTTGATCGACCACATCGGCATTGAAAAGAATGACCGCTTGTTCTCTTATTTGCCACTCGCTCATATCACAGAGCGTGTTTACATCTTTGGCTCTTCGGTTATGGGAGGAGTTCCAACGGCCTTCCCAGAGTCTTTAGATACTTTCATCGAAGATGTAAAAATGCAGCGACCAACACTGTTCATTTCTGTACCTCGTTTATGGACATTGTTCCAACAGCGTATCCAAGACAAGTTGCCGCAAAAGAAACTGAACATCCTTCTCAAAATTCCATTCATTAATTCTTTGATTAAGAAGAAACTTGCTGATGGGTTAGGCTTAGATCAAGCTCGCGTATTAGGTTGTGGCTCTGCACCAGTTTCCCCGGCATTACTTGATTGGTACCACAGTGTCGGTTTAAACATAACCGAAGCTTGGGGCATGACAGAGTCTTTCGCTTACAGCACCTTAAACTACCCATTCAGAGCCGACAAAATTGGCTCTGTAGGTAATGCTGGCCCAGGGATTGAACTCAAAATTGCAGAGGACGATGAGATTTTAGTTCGCGGTGAAGGCTTATTCTCTGGCTACTACAAGAATGATATCGCTACTCAAGAATCATTTAATGCTGAAGGTTGGCTGCATACCGGCGATATCGGAAAAATTGATGACGAAGGCTACTTAACTATCCAAGGTCGTAAGAAGGATACTTTCAAAACGGCGAAAGGTAAGTTTGTTGCACCAGTACCAATTGAGAACAAGCTGTTTGAATACAGCCGCGTTGAAATGATGTGTTTGATTGGGTTAGGGCTTCCAGGGCCGATATTACTTGTCGTTCCACACGACTTCCCGAACTTTGATCGCGATCGCTATGAACGTACGACTAAGCGCGTTATTGAAAAAATGAACGCCCAGTTAGCGTCTCATGAAAAAATTAAAGGCGTCCTGATGATCAAAGAACCTTGGAGTATCGACAATGGCGTGTTAACACCAACACTGAAAATTAAACGTCATATTCTTGAGCAGAAATATCACGAAATTGGCCACAATTGGCCAAAAGATAAATTAGTTGTCTGGGAAGAATAAACGAAATAAAAAGGGAGCCAATGGCTCCCTTTTTTATCGAATTCGACTATAAGGTTAAACGGATAATGACATCTAACATCTCATCAAAACATGGCCCCAGAGCCTCTTCATCAACCGCATGACAATACACACCTTGCAATTGGTCGGGATCAAAATCCCCACTCAAGTCAGGATCAGATAACATGGCTGGTGAATTGGACATCCGCAGTAATAAATCTTCTCCAAACTCATCATCAGGGCCAGCAGCTGAGGTTAACGAAGAGCCTAAACCGAGCGTAAAAACGTAGATATCTTCACTCCGGGCAGCCTTCGCCATATCTTCAACAAGATTTCGAGATACTCGATTCACTCGATTATAGAGATCACCTGCAGAGTGAGTATCAGGATCGTATTGCTCAACAGGTCTCACCGCATGGAGCGGGTTTAAAATATTAAACTCGGTGGCACTAGAATCATGAGTAGTGTAGTAGTCGGGCATTTCGCTAATATAGTCATCAATGTCACTTCCTTCATAGCCTCCAGAAAGGGTGGTTGCAATCGAATCGTAGCGCCATAAACCTCTCGGCGTACCACTGCTGGTATCACTCGAACGAATAGACCCCGTATGACTACCGCCACCTTCAAAATCAAAAGTACTCGCAAAAGTATTTGGGGCGCCATCCGTAAAGAAAACGATCACTTTTAGATTAGCAGGATCATTCACCGTCCGTAGTTCATCCAGAGCGCGGTAAAAGCCTTCCGAAGCGTTGGTGTATTGCGCATTCCATATACTGCCGAAATTAAAGCTATCGATCTCGGATGTAATATCACTCCTGTCATGGCCTCTTGTGCTCGTAAACTCCACAGGGACTTCTGCACCGAAAGCGAATTTAACTAACGATATACGATCAAACCCTTCATGGAAGTTCTCCACAAAATCTTTTGAACGATCAATAACGTCTTGTGTGACATCTCCAATACTCCCAATTCTTAAAGAGGTTGTATTATCAATGACTAACACCAGATCGACAGGCCGTCTTACTGCTTGCGCAACGGCTGTGGGGTTGAAGCTGTCAAAGCCTAAGAGAGATAAGAATATCGTTGATATTTGCGCGGTCGCAGAAATATCAATCGAGATATTTCCGAACTCATCATAATCAAAAGCAACGCTATCTAAAGTAGAAGTGGACGAATAAAAGCCTGTTGGCATATTGGCTGCAAAATATTTTTCGGCGGCAGCTTCACCAGCGGCTTCACCGTTAGCGACGGCTCTTGCCGCGGCAATACTGGCCGCGTCAACTGCTGACAACAATTTAGACTTAACAATGTAAGCTCTTCCGGTATCAACAGATAAACCCACAATCATTAGTAAAAAAGGTAAAGAAAGCACCGACAGAATAGCCACAAGACCTTTATTACGTCGCCAACTCCTAGGGAAATATTTCATCATATGCTTACCAGCCTTACATGTATGTGACATCGCTGAGTAAATGTGACTCACCCAAAATTAGGTTAAAAATCGGCGAGTAGTCATAAAAAATTTCAACGGTATAAACAGATTCTCCCGCCTCTAATTCAATGCTTAAATCATCAACTTCAGGAGGGTCGTTTTCATCAATATCATTGCATGCCCCTTCCGCATCCCAACTGCTACAGCTGGGCCAAATAACGCTGTCTTTATCCAACCCGGACTGATTCCACTTATATTGACTATTCACATAAGGCGATTCATCTTCTTGACCGATCAGTTCTGTAATGTATATCGCCCCGTCTTCACTGAGATCGAGATTGCCCGAAGTAACAGAAATGATATCCATAATCTCTTGTGGTGTTTCAGTGCTGCTACGAGAGACAATGTTTCCCCCCTCTCGGCTAATACTGATGATGATATGATTGGCTTGAATCGCTTGTGTAAGGTCAAAAGCGGCGACAATTAATAGTAAGAAAATGGGAGCAACCATTGTCATTTCAACGGCTGCAAAACCTTTGTTGCGTCTAGATAACCTTCTATAAGAACCCATACATGATCCTTAAAATGCTTCGTTTTTCATGGCTGCGCTCACGGTAAATTTGTATTTCCCGCCATCCAACAATGGATACATATAAGGGCTAGTCGTTGACCACTCACAATCAAGATGGATCGCGATAATTTCTCCAGGCCCGCCAAAACCCGTCACCGCATTGCCGTAGACATCCTCAACACGTATATCCTGAACATCCATAACCTTTTCGAGCAAACCGTTCGAAGCTAGAGATATTTTTTCTAATATGGCCGCTTCGCGGTTACTCTCTTCATCTGGGTCTAAATCAGAACGACCAGTAATCGCGTATCGTGCGCCTTCTCTTACCGAATTTTGCATCGTTAGCTTTACGTAACCAAATATTCCAAGATCTACAGCCGTAAAAAGTAATAAGAAAAAAAAGCTCGCGACAACCGAAAACTCAATAACGGCCATCCCTTTATTCTTATTTTTCGGGCTACTGCGATATCGGCGCTTGAAGCCTGTTGAAATACATCTCATAACTCAACCACATTCTTAGGCAAGTGGGCGCAGCATAAATTTAACCTAAAGCTGACACAAAAAGATCAAAAAAATAATATTCAATATTGACAAAATTTGAATATAGAGATCTATAGAATTCAAAAATGAGAAATTCAAGTTTTATTCAGATGGGTAATTTAAAGCGTATATCGAGATACTTTTGAGGGAAGGTGTCGTAAGAAAAACGCGACTTTCCAATATATTAGATAGAGATCGGGGGGATTTCATTTAGATTCGAGCAAACAATATGCAACAAGATCTAATAGAGTAAGCCTATCTTTTCATTCAATTTAAATGTGAGCATGATTCTTAATATGGGAGCTAATTTGCACAGTTAAATACCCCTATCGTCTCAAAGGTGAGACAGAATCCCTCATTCGTGGCGCTATAGACAGGGAGCCGATATCACCCGGTATCGGCTCATTACTGATGTGATATTGCGCTGTCATAATCACTTCCAAAACGGTTTATTTAGCTCTTTTTTTATCTGCTCTTTGGGTACACCTATATCTTGATATAAATGTTCTGGCAATTGAGACAAGTGATAACGAGTGCGAATATTCTGGTGATAGCGCTTCAAATTAGAAAAGAATAACTTAATTAAATGAGTTGGGCGCCCCACACCAATTTCACAGTTTCGAGCTGACATTGTATTCATAATTGACCTCTTTCTTGATTTATCGTCTTAACATGTTCAATAATCGCTCAACGATACCTCATCGACAAACGATAGGTTTTGGCATTGAGTTAAGGAAAACTAATGTGAAAGAACGAATCCCACCTCTACAAGGCTTATTCTATTTTTACAAGGCAGCGCAGCTAGGTAGTTTTAAGTCCGCTGCAGAAGAGCTATTTGTCACAGCAGCAGCAGTAAGTCAGCAAATACGCTTACTTGAAGAATGGCTAGGTACGGCGCTGTTTGTTCGTCAGCATCGTAAAGTCACTCTCACCCCCGAAGGCCATATCTTGTTTAATCAAGCCCAAAAAGGCTTTGCACACATTCAAGATGGGGTTCGCTTAATCAACCAAGATCCAACGCCAAATCAGCTCTCCATCTCTACTTCACCTTCATTTGCACAGCGTTGGCTCGTACCCAGAATCGGCGATTTTCGTGAGCATCATCCTGATATGTCAATGCTCATTGAACCGACAAATAAACTCATCAACTTTGAAGACTCTAGTGTCGATATTTGTATTCGTTATGGCGTGGGAAATTACCCGAATATCGAGTCACGCTGGCTGATGGATGAGGTTATCTACGCTGTATGTCACCCGCTCTACCAAGAGAAACACGGAATTTACAGTGTTGACGATTTACACAAAGCAGAGTTAATAGAAGATATGTGGCCAGACATGGACTGGAACCTTTGGCTTGATGCTGCCGGTGCAAAAGCTGGTCACACGACTTTGCAGTTTGATGGTTCGCATTTCGTGTTAGAAGCTGCGTTGTCAGTCCAAGGTGTAGCGCTGGTTAAACACAGCTTGGCTTACCGGTATATACAAGAAAATAAGCTCGTAAGGATCAGTAACATCGCACTTCGTCCCAAATACAATTATTTCTTATGTGCGCCATCTGGTTACTTTAATCGTGAAAAAATCCAACTGTTTTGCAAATGGATGTATCAGCAAGTCGAATTGTTTGGCGACACAGGCCGAGATGAACTCGATATTCTTGACACCGATTACTCTCTGAAATGGGGTCACGATGATTAAGCTAACTGCTATACTGCCCCTACTTTCAATATGAGATCGAAACATGACACAAGCGAATAACCCTCTACACGGGATCACGTTAGAGAAACTTCTTACAGAGTTAGTGGAACACTACGGCTGGGAAGAGTTGAGCTACATGGTGAACATTAACTGCTTTAAGAAAGATCCGAGCATTAAATCTAGCCTGAAGTTCTTACGTAAAACAGAGTGGGCACGAACCAAAGTAGAATCTATCTACATTGAATTGAAGCAAGGCTAGTCTTAGTCTTAGTCTTAGTCTTAGTCTTAGTAAGATCATCAAATAACAAAAAGCCCCGCAAGCTTTCACTTGCGGGGCTTTATTTTAGCTTTTAGAGACTAAAACAATTACTTGTTTTCTTCTTTAGCTTTAGCGATTACTTCTTCAGCAACGTTCATTGGACATGGAGAGTACTGTAGGAACTCCATTGAGAACTGGCCACGGCCTGAAGTAATTGTACGTAGGTGACCGATGTAACCAAACATTTCTGAAAGAGGTACGTCAGCTTTGATACGTACGCCAGTAGCACCAGCTTGTTGGTCTTTGATCATACCACGACGACGGTTAAGGTCACCGATTACATCACCAACGTGATCTTCTGGAGTGAATACGTCAACGTTCATGATTGGCTCAAGAAGTTGTGCACCCGCTTTAGGCATAGATTGACGGAATGCGCCTTTCGCTGCGATTTCAAATGCGATTGCAGATGAGTCAACTGCGTGGAAGCCACCGTCGAATAGCTCAACTTCAACGTCTAGAGTTGGGAAGCCAGCAAGAACACCGTTTTCCATCATAGATGCAAAACCTTTCTCAACTGCAGGCCAGAATTCCTTAGGAACGTTACCACCAACAACAGATGAAGAGAACGTGAAGCCTGAACCAGCTTCGCCTGGCTTGATACGGTAATCGATCTTACCGAATTGACCAGAACCACCAGATTGCTTCTTGTGCGTGTAGCTATCTTCAACAGCTTGCGTGATAGTTTCACGGTAAGCTACTTGAGGAGCACCAACAACAAGGTCTACACCGTAAGTACGCTTAAGGATGTCTACTTTGATGTCTAGGTGAAGCTCACCCATACCTTTCAGGATAGTTTCGCCAGTTTCTTCGTCAGTCTCAACTTGGAAAGAAGGATCTTCTGCAACCATTTTACCGATAGCAACACCCATCTTCTCAGAACCGCCTTTATCTTTTGGAGATACAGCGATAGAGATTACTGGAGTTGGGAAGATCATTGGCTCAAGAGTACACTCGTGCTTAACATCACATAGAGTGTGACCAGTTTGAACGTTCTTCATACCTACAACAGCGATGATGTCACCAGCTTGTGCAGAAGTAAGTTCGTTACGCTCGTCTGCTTGCATCTCAACCATACGGCCGATACGCTCAGTTTTACCTGTAGCAGCGTTAAGGATTGTGTCACCCTTGTTCATTACACCAGAGTAGATACGGATGAATGTTAGTGCACCGAAGCGGTCATCCATGATCTTAAATGCTAGAGCACGTAGTGGCTCATCAGCAGATACTGTTGCAACTTCACCAGTTGGCTCACCAGTTTCTTTGTCAGTTAGAGGCTGAGGATCTACTTCTGTTGGAGAAGGTAGGTAGTCTACAACTGCGTCTAGAACGATTTGAACACCCTTGTTCTTAAATGCAGAACCACAGAATGTTGGGAAGAACGCTAGGTCACGAGTACCTTTACGGATACAACGCTTGATGTCTTCGATAGAAGGCTCTTCACCTTCCATGTAAGCTTCCATTAGATCATCGTCTTGCTCAACAGCAGTTTCGATTAGCTCTTCACGGTATTGCTCAACGTCATCAACCATGTCCGCTGGAACATCTTTGATTTCGTAGTTTTCAGGAAGACCAGTGTCATCCCAAACGTATGCTTTACGGCTTAGTAGGTCTACAACACCAACGAATTCGTCTTCGCGGCCGATTGGTAGAACCATAACTAGAGGAGTAGCGCCTAGAACGTTCTTAACTTGGTCAACAACGCGGTAGAAGTCAGCACCCATACGGTCTAGTTTGTTAACGAAGATCAGACGAGATACTTCTGATTCGTTAGCGTAACGCCAGTTAGTTTCTGATTGTGGTTCAACACCACCAGAACCACAGAATACACCGATACCGCCATCAAGTACTTTAAGTGAACGGTATACTTCAACTGTGAAGTCAACGTGTCCAGGAGTATCGATAACGTTTAAACGGTGATCGTTCCAGAAACAGCTTACAGCTGCTGACTGGATAGTAATACCGCGCTCAGCTTCCTGTTCCATGAAGTCAGTAGTTGATTCGCCATCATGTACTTCACCAGTCTTGTGGATTTGACCAGTTAGCTTAAGGATACGCTCAGTGGTAGTTGTTTTACCCGCATCAACGTGCGCGAAAATACCAATGTTTCTGTATTTCGATAAATCTGCCATTGTCTTACTCTGTTAATAGGATATAAAATGCGCGCAGAGTATATCACAATCTGTGAAGACTGATAGCTTTGCATGCATTTGAGATTAAAAAACTTTACCTTTTCCCTGTAAATGAGAAAAGGCATTCTATACAAACAATATAACTTATTGTTTATTAATAAATTAAGGTAGCAAGCATTCACTCACTACCTTAATCGAATTACTGAGATATAGAGTAGCTGAAGTTAATGTGATTACAACTCATCAAAAGCATTAATCGCTTCTGATAGCTTCTTAACTCCATGGATTTGCATTCCTGGGATTCCCCCTTTCGGCATGTTCGCCGCTGGAACGATGGCTTTCTTAAAGCCATGCTTAAAGGCTTCATTCAGTCTTTCTTGCCCACTTGGTACAGGACGAATCTCCCCAGCCAAGCCTACTTCACCAAACACCACCACATCTTTTGGTAGTGCTCGATCTCTAAAGCTCGACAATAATGCCATAACTAATGCCAGATCGGCACTAGTTTCGGTTACTTTTACGCCGCCCACTACATTTACAAATACATCTTGGTCAGCCATTTGTAAGCCACCGTGCTTATGCAAAACAGCTAATAATAGAGACAAGCGATTCTGCTCTAAGCCGACAGCCACACGGCGCGGGTTCGCGAGCTGCGAATAATCAACCAGTGCTTGTATTTCTACTAATAGAGGGCGCGTACCTTCCCACACCACCATGACAGAGCTACCTGAAGTTTCCTCTTCACCACGAGAAAGGAAAATAGCCGAAGGGTTAGACACTTCTTTTAGCCCCTGTCCTGTCATTGCAAACACGCCAAGCTCATTCACAGCACCAAAGCGGTTTTTGTGACTACGCAAAGTTCTAAAGCGGCTATCAGTGCCACCATCAAGCAGTACCGAACAGTCAATAATGTGTTCCAATACTTTCGGACCCGCAAGCGTACCGTCTTTAGTCACGTGCCCTACCAAGAATACCGCAACATTATTCTGCTTAGCATAACGGGTTAATGCTGTAGCGGATTCACGTACTTGCGCAACACTACCTGGCGAGGACTGAACATCGGCAACGTGCATAACCTGAATCGAGTCGATAACCATGATTCTTGGCTGCTCTTTCTCTGCGACCTGACAGATCTTATCGACATTGGTTTCAGACAGCATTTTTAAATGCTCTTTAGGTAAACCTAAGCGAGAGGCACGCATCGCTACTTGTTGTAACGATTCTTCCCCCGTGACGTACAAGGTAGGGAGTTGAGACGATAACAAACACATCGTTTGTAATAGCAAAGTCGACTTACCCGCTCCTGGGTTACCACCGATCAAAATAGCCGCTCCTGGAACGACTCCGCCACCAAGTACGCGGTCGAGCTCTTTGAAGCCACTACTAAAGCGAGGAACTTCTTGCAAGTCAATCTCAGACAAGGTCTGAACGCTGGATTCTGTTGCCCCACCAGCATAACCTGAAAGTCTTTCATTACGAGCTACTTGCGGTGAAGCCGCCAAACGAACTTCTGTGATCGTATTCCACGCACCACATGCGTTACATTGTCCTTGCCAACGTGGAAAATCTGCTCCACAGTCATTACAAACGTATGCTCGTTTTGCCTTAGCCATATAACCTCAAATAATTGTAACTCTGTGACATAGTTAACCGTATGCCAGAAAATATAAGTTGAACAAATATAACTTATACTTAAAGATCAAACACAACTAGTCGATAACAAAAAAGACACTTTCACTTAAACAAAAATGTATGCAGCAATCTGAAATTCTATCTCTTGCAGAGCGGCTAATACCCGCCTATCACGCCGATGACTTTGATTACCTTTTAGCTCAAATGACTGAAGGGGAATCGCCATCGCTTAAACTGCTAGTAAAGATGGAACTCAATCGTATCATGGCTCCGTGTACAAAGAGCATTGATTTACGAGGCCGTGTGCAAGGTGAGTGCAGAGAATACATTCTTGACGGCCGTAAACACTGGCTCGATGACGTCGCTTTCAATGCCTACCACAAAGGCACAAAGAAATTTAGAGGCTACACCGAAGGCGTATGGGAATCTCTAGCTAATACCAAAAATAACTTCCGCGTACTTGGTAACCGTAACCAAGGTCAAGCCACTCAAGAACTGACGAGCGCCAATAGCTCCTATGAATCCGAGCCTATTACTTTAGGTTACGACCTCAAACGTCAAGAAAATCGTTTAAAGCTCTCTACTCAAGTAGAAATCAAAATGCCGAAAGGCCAAATTCTACATGGTTTAACCATAGATTTGTCGAGTTCTGGTGCAAAATTCAAAGTCCCTAGCGCCTTTGATTACAATCTTGGCGAGATTATTACTGTCACTTTTACCGAGTTAGCGCAAAAATCTGATCTTGTTGGTGTCGATCAAGAAGTTGAGTTTCGAGTGTTGGCGGTCGATGAATCTTATGAAAATGACGCTGTTAAATTCTTAAGAACCTTAAAACTTACGGAAACCGACCTCATCACACGCTTAATTGATGATTCGGTCAAAAATTCCAGTAATAAAGCCAAACACGATAACCAAGATAAAATCATTCGCGCTAGAACTCGTGGCTTTGAGCATACCTTTTTAAAACATACCTGTAATTTGCCACTCTTTTTCAGCGGTAATGAACTAAAACTCGCGCTATTGACCGACAACAACCATCCGTTGTGGCAATACTGGCACGATGAGCGTAACCAACAAGCTTTCGGTACCCTATTCAATGAAAAGCGGATGGATTTACTGACAAAGCCCGGTGTTAAAGGCACCAGTAATGTTATTTATTCGTTCACCCATTCGCACCAAGATAAAACGCTCTATTATTCCATGATGCTACCCGAAGCATCACGCGAACAAAGACAGCTCTTCTGGCATGTCGGTGCAAAACGTAAAAGTTGGAAGGCCTTTAAGTTTTCAGTGTTTGAGTTATCCCAAGATGAGAAAGAAGCGTTGGCTCATCACAATTCCGATCTTGCAAACACTTCAGAAGATTTAACTCACTGCGGTATTTTGCAAGAAATTGGCGACTATCAAACAGCCAGTGATTACCTGTTTACAGAAAAACCACGCTTAGCGAGCAGTGAACTAAACCAATTCCGCCACTCCAGAAAAGTCGTCGGTAAGCTGCAAAGTATTTACTTTGATTCCCAATCTCGCCGTAAAGAACCAAGATATAAGTTCAAGTCACCACTTGAGTTAACGAGCCCCCGCAATGAAAAAGCCGCCGGTTACACCATTGATTTGTCGAAACGCGGCTTAAGTTTGACGCTGGAACAACCGTTAGTATTGAAGATTGATGACCCTGTTTTCGTCAACTTTAGTGAACTGCAGCTTTATGACAAAAAGCTACCACTCAGCGCAGTGCCTTACAAAGTAGTCCGTGTCAGCCCAAACGGTCGTAACATTCAGCTGGTTATTGAAGAAACCAGTAAGACCATACGAACCATCGCCTTCTTAAATGGCTTGATTGATAACAACCAAGACAAGTTAATGAAGAAAGCGGAGCTGCTTCCGAATGACGATTTACTTGAAGCATTACATAACATTTTGCTTAGTAAAGTAGTCAGCAGCCCGATTTTTATCGACAAACCTGGCTCGACATTACGTACCAAAGTCATTGGCGTGAACTTCCCGTTAGCTAACCACTTAATGCTGCTTGCTAAACTAGGTCATGAGCAAAACATTTCCTTAGAGCCGATTTTCAAAGGCCGCTCAAATACTTTACTTGCCGTGCCATTGAAGCGAATTGATGGAGCTGAGCCTCAACACCATGATGTCTACATCGCTGCAATCAAATTCGGTAACAAGGTGCAGTCGATTCATACCAAGCTGACTCACGATTTTGCTTCGGTAAAAGAAAGAATCATGTTCATAAAGAAAGCCCAGCAAATGGGTGAAATTTATGTACTTCGAATTTCCACCGCTCCGATATTTGAAGCGCTGACCACTCTCTTCCAATCTGACTTAGAAGAGCTGTCTCAAATTAGCATGCATCAAGCCCGTAAGTTAGAAAAAGAAATCACTTCTTTAATTGGGTACGGGGAAATGGAAGACATTACCGATGAAGTGTTAATTCGTTTAGAACTCACCTAGCCGAACAACCTCAAATACAAAAAAAGCAGGCATTACGCCTGCTTTTTTTGTTGATTTTATCAATTGTCGATTAAGGCTTAACCTGCCAGCTAACTTTCTGCTGCTTGGCAAGAACGCCAGACAAAATACACAGCACGCCACCTAAGCCTGAGTAACGAACCGCAGCTTGCGCTTGCTGCTCTACCTTAGGTTTAGCATGATAAGCAACACCCAAACCAGCAGCCCCCATCATGACTAAATCGTTGGCACCATCACCAACCGCGACAGTGTTGTGAACTTCAACTTCGTATTGGTCCGCTAATTCAACAAGAATATCCGCTTTTGTTTGAGCAGACACTACATCGCCAATCACTTGGCCGGTTAGTTTTCCGTCTTTGATTTCCAAAGTATTAGACTGTGCATAGTCGAGCCCTAGCGTATCTTTCAAGTAATCAGAAAAATAAGTAAAGCCGCCTGATGCTATCGCGGTTTTCCAACCCAACGCTTTGAGCGTGTTCACAAGCTCAGCGAGATCAGGCATGAACGGAAGTGTTGAACGCACTTGCTCAAGGATTGCTTCGTCTGCATCTTTGAGCGCACCGACTCGTTGACGTAAGCTTTGCTCAAAGTCGAGTTCGCCTTGCATTGCTCTTTCTGTCACTTCAGAAACTTGCTCTCCAACACCCGCAAGTTTGGCAATTTCATCGATGCATTCAATTTGAATCGCAGTGGAATCCATATCCATAACGATGAGTCCTGGCTTAGAAAGATCTGGTACCTCACTAAGGTTGGCGTAATCTAACCCTAAGCCTTGCAGAATTTCTTCATGTGCTGGAGTTAACTCTCCCGACATCAGCGCCACTTCGTAGTGGCCAACTTTCCATGTGTCCAATACTGTGTTGTACAACCCAGTAAAAAAGTCGATATCATCAAAATGCTTAGGTGATAAATATTCACCAAATACGATCCAGTTAGCCTTCGATTTAGCCAACTGGCTAGCATATCGAGTCTCTGGTAATCGAGTAACAAGTGACGTATGCCTTTTAATTGGCAACTGTTTTTGCGCTTCCATGTTTATAATTTCCTAAATAACCTAGCTAGACGTTAACCTATTGCAATTTAAAAACGCAAGTCTCAATATGTCTTATCATTAAATTTGTTCACCCGACATGCAGGTACTCATGAACGAATCTCTCTTCTCTTTACGCAATGCGCTACGCATTGTCGCCCTAATTATTTTAGGTGCCATGTTTTTTACTACGGTAAGAAACAGCGTTGTGATCAGTAAAGGCAACGAACAAATACAAGCGAAGCAATTAGAAACGCTTACCAAGGTTTTGATCTCTCAAGCGTCATTATCTGCCAGTAAAATGATCGCTCAACAAGATCAAGAGCGACTACTTCTACTTACTAACCAACTTGCTCACGATCGTTTGGTATTGGATGCCACTATTTACAATGCCGAAGGGGTTCGCCTTGCTTCTAGTGATCAAGCTAAATCGGTACGCGAGGTTCTAGGCCTAGACACCCCCTTAGCGACCGCAAGTATTGGCAGGCAACAACTTGTTGAACCAATTTTCTCACCAGAAAAATCCATCATCGGGTTTGTTCGCATTACTTTTGAAACGGGTAAAGTGACTGCAATTTCCGATCACCACTACCGAAAAAGTGACCGATATATGCTGCTAATGCTACTGATGAGCTTTGTTGGTGGAATGTTGTTTGTATTAGTGCTACGGAAAAAGGAAAAGAAATCCGGCGAGAACTTATTGTTAAAGAAAGCCAATTAATACCACTCATAAAAAAGCCCGAACTGCATCAGTTCGGGCTTTTTTGTATCAAAATCGTTATAAGGTTACTCGTCATCACCGAGTAATACCGAGTCTAACGCAATAACCATCATATCGTTGAACGTAGTTTGGCGTTCATCCGAAGTGGTTTGCTCACCCGTTTTGATGTGATCTGATACGGTACAAATTGTAAGAGCCTTAGCTCCGTATTCTGCACACACACCATAAATACCCGCCGCTTCCATTTCTACGCCAACAATGCCGTATTTATCCATCACTTCGAACATTTCTGGATCTGGCGTGTAGAACAATTCAGCAGAAAAAAGGTTTCCTACTTTTACATCGACACCGCGTGCTTTTGCCGCATCTTCTGCCGCACGCACCATTTTGTAGTCAGCGATAGCTGCAAAGTCATGGCCTTTAAAACGAATGCGATTCACTTTAGAGTCAGTACATGCACCCATGCCGATCACGACATCACGTACTTTGATATCTTCGCTCACTGCACCACAACTGCCGACACGAATGATTTTTTTCACACCGAAATCTTTAATCAGTTCAGTAGCGTAAATTGAACATGATGGAATACCCATACCATGTCCCATTACCGATACCTTACGGCCTTTGTAAGTACCAGTGTAACCAAACATATTTCGAACATCACACACTTGAACGACATCATCGAGAAACGTCTCAGCGATGTACTTAGCACGTAGCGGATCACCCGGCATTAGCACAACATCTGCAAATGCACCCATTTCAGCATTAATATGTGGAGTTGCCATTGAAAATATCCTTTATATCAAATAGAAAAAAATAGAGAGGCAAGCCTCTCTATTTAAAAACATTATAGAAAGCTTTTGCCATATTCCATTGGTGACGTACCAAAGTGCTCTGCAAGGCTTTGTCCAATATCAGCGAATGTATCGCGACGACCTAATGAGCCAGCAGGTACTTTCTGACCGTAAACGATCACTGGAATGTGCTCACGCGTATGGTCAGTGCCAGGCCACGTTGGATCACAACCATGGTCAGCCGTTAGAATAAGAACATCATCTTCTTCCATCAGTTCAATCACTTCATTGATACGACCATCGAAGTACTCTAATGCAGCAGCGTAGCCAGCCACATCACGACGGTGACCATAAGCTGAGTCAAAATCTACAAAGTTCGTGAAAACAATGGTGTTATCGCCAGCTTCTTTGATTGCATCTTTAGTGGCTTCAAATAGTGCAGGAATACCCGTCGCTTTTGTTTTCTTCGTGATACCGCAACCAGCGTAAATATCAGAGATCTTACCGATCGAGTGGACTTGACCACCTTTCTCATCAACCAGCTTTTGTAGAATCGTTGCTGCAGGTGGTTCAACAGAAAGGTCACGACGGTTACCTGTACGTTCGAATTGGCCTTTACCAGGGCCAATGAACGGACGAGCGATTACACGGCCGATGTTGTACTCTTCTAACTCTTCACGAGCGATCTGGCAAAGATCCAATAGGTTCTGTAAGCCGAAAGTTTCTTCGTGACAAGCGATTTGGAAAACCGAATCTGCAGAAGTGTAGAAGATCGGCAAACCAGTCTTCATGTGCTCTTCACCTAGATCGTCCAGTACTTGAGTGCCTGATGCATGGCAGTTGCCTAGAAAACCAGACAAGCCCGCGCGCTCTAAGATTCGATCAGTCAGCTCTTTAGGGAAGCTGTTTTCTTTATCGGTAAAGTAACCCCAGTCAAACAATACTGGAACCCCTGCGATCTCCCAGTGACCAGATGGTGTGTCTTTACCTGAAGATAGCTCTGCTGCGTGACCGTAAGCGCCAATGATTTCCGCATCTGCATCCATACCTGGAGCAAAGCGACCTGTCGACTCTTTATGCGCCATCGCTAGACCTAGCTTTGACAGGTTTGGCAATGTTAGTGGTCCTTTACGATCCGCGTTATCTGCTAAACCTTTATCACAATGATCTGCGATGTGACCCATCGTATCTGAACCCACATCACCGAATTTGTCAGCGTCTGCAGTTTCACCTACACCAAATGAATCTAAAACTAAAATAAATGCTCTTTTCATTGCTCTCTCCACCAGTGTAATTTATACGTCTTCCGAGCGGATTTGACGGTAAACATCTGGAGTTGCTGTGTACTCTCCACCCACAGTAATAGCACTTTGTAGCGCTTTGGCAGCTTCATTCCACTGCTCTTCGTTGCGGGCATGAATTATTGCTAATGGTTTATCTTCACTTGCGACTTCGCCTAAGCGAATAAAGCCGTCAAAACCAACAGCGTAATCGATGCTGTCTGTTGCTACGCGGCGACCACCGCCCATACCAACAACAGCCATACCAATTGCACGCGTATCCATAGCTGATACAACGCCACTTTCTAGTGCGTACACTGGTTTAATAACTTCTGCTTTCTCTAGGTAATTATCGTAGTTTTCTACGAAATCTGCTGGGCCACCAAGGCCTGTGACCATCTTGCCGAAGCACTCTGCCGCTTTACCGTTATCCAATACAGTCATCAGCTTGTCGCGAGCTTCGTCTGAGTCTTTCGCAAGGTTACCCAATACCAACATTTCCGCGCATGACGCTAGCGTAATTTCTAGCAAACGTGGGTTACGGTATTCACCCGTTAGAAATTGAACCGCTTCGCGTACTTCTACGGCATTACCCGCTGAAGAAGCCAGAACTTGGTTCATGTCCGTTAGGATTGCTGTTGTCTTAGTACCCGCACCGTTTGCTACTGCAACGATAGATTTTGCTAGCTCTTCAGATGCTTCGTAGGTTGGCATGAATGCGCCTGAGCCCACTTTTACATCCATTACTAGAGAATCTAGGCCTGCAGCCAACTTCTTAGATAGGATTGAAGCGGTGATGAGTGAGATATTGTCGACTGTTGCTGTAATATCGCGAGTCGCATAAACACGTTTATCAGCCGGAGCTAAGTCACCCGTTTGGCCGATGATCGCGACACCAGCATCTTTGGTCACTTCACCAAATACTTCGTTGGTCGGTGTGATGTTGTAGCCTGGGATAGACTCAAGCTTATCTAGCGTGCCGCCAGTATGGCCAAGACCACGACCAGAAATCATTGGAACGAAACCGCCACATGCTGCCACCATAGGGCCAAGCATTAATGAAGTTACGTCACCTACACCACCAGTAGAGTGTTTATCTACGATTGGGCCTTCAAAGTTCATGTGGCTCCAATCGATAACCATGCCTGAATCTCGCATTGCACACGTCAAGGCAATACGCTCTGGCATAGTCATTTCATTGAAAAAAATCGCCATTGCAAATGCTGCAATTTGGCCTTCAGAAACCGTGTTTTTCGCTACGCCTTGAATAAAGAAGTTAATTTCTTCTGCTGATAAGACTTCGCCGTCACGCTTTCTGCGGATAATTTCTTGGGGTAAGAAGGTTTGAGTTGTTTTGTTTGCTTCAGACATTAGATCCTCCCAAACTCGCGATGAGATGGTTGTAAGGTAAAGAGGTAACGTGGAGCAGCAGTTTGCTACTCCACCAAACAGACTTTATTTTTAAGTTTTACTTCAAATACCTAACGTTGCAGCTAAGCGGCCTTTCCAAGAAGGAAATTGAAGTTCATGCCTATGAGCATAGAAGCTCTCTGTAATTAAGCAGGTAGAACTTACGAAGCCAGCGACGCTGCAGCGTCAAATAGAACAAGTAAATTAGTAAGCTGCAGGATCTGCAGTTTCGTCTGTTACTTCTAATGTATTCAAAAGGTTAGTTAGCAAGCTTGATGCACCAAAGCGGTAGTGCATGTTGTCTGCCCACTCTGCGCCAAGTAGCTCATCAGCCATTGCAAGGTAAGCCGCTGCATCTTCTGCTGTACGTACGCCACCAGCAGGTTTGAAACCAACTGTTTTTGCTACGCCCATATCACGGATCACTTCAAGCATCATGCGAGCGTACTCTGGAGTCGCGTTTACTGGCACTTTACCAGTAGAAGTTTTGATGAAGTCTGCACCCGCTTCGATACAGATTTGAGAAGCTTTCTTGATCAGTGCTTCTTCTTTTAGCTCACCAGTTTCGATGATTACTTTAAGCGTGATGTCACCACAAGCAGCTTTACATTGCTTAACAAGCTCAAAACCAACTTCTTCGTTACCAGCGATAAGTGCGCGGTATGGGAATACTACGTCTACTTCGTCTGCACCGTATGCAACTGCTGCTTTTGTTTCAGCAACTGCGATGTCGATGTCGTCATTACCATGAGGGAAGTTAGTTACAGTCGCAATACGAACTTCTGGTGTACCTTGCTCACGAAGTGTCTTCTTAGCAATAGGAATAAAGCGTGGGTAGATACAGATTGCAGCAGTGTTACCAACTGCAGTCTTAGCGTCATGACATAGAGAGATCACTTTTTCATTCGTGTCATCGTCATTCAGCGTAGTTAGGTCCATAAGTTTAAGTGCACGTAGAGCTGCTGCTTTTAAATCGCTCATTTCTATCTCCGATCAATATATTCAAATAGTTAACTACTTCGCCCTCCATCCAGTATAGATGGATATTTTAGTAATGCTCAGTAGTCACAAATGAACGGACTTGGTTCCCTGAAGACTTGATTAACGCACCCTTGCGCCATCAATTGCTATCCTTGTCACCGCACAGTACCAGTTTGGTCTATGGCACAACAATTCAGTTATGTTGTGTCTAACATCTATAGCGTAAAGCTTGTTTAGCTCAAGCTAAGTATGGCTATATTCCTAGGCTCGCTCATCGTAATGAGGAATAGCATTCAAGCTATACAAGCACTAAGCCAACAAGGGAATCCTATCCCTATAGCTTACACATTATAGATTTCTATAAAAAATTGTAGTGCTCCTTAGAACGCAAACGGTTTGTATCTCAAAAAAGTTTCTAAACCTAGCTGCTGTGAAAGTTTTTCCAGGCCTAAAAACAAAAAAGCCCCGCAGCAATTTCTTGCTACGGGGCGATATTAAAGTGGCGTCTATATATCTAAATCTACTTGATTAGAAAGATAGGAAGAAGCCAGCAATTGTCGCTGCCATCAGGTTAGATAGAGTACCAGCAATAACCGCTTTAACACCCATACGAGCGATGTCGTGACGACGGTTTGGAGCTAGACCACCTAGACCACCTAGTAGAATCGCGATAGAAGAAAGGTTTGCGAAACCACATAGTGCGAACGAGATAATTGCTTGAGTCTTAACAGACATTACTTGGCCAGTCGCTTCAACGATTTGAGCGTTCTCACCAACGTATGGTACGAAGTTTAGGTATGCAACGAATTCGTTAACAACTGTCTTCTGACCAATGAAAGAACCAGCGATAGTTGCTTCTTCCCATGGAACACCAATGATGAATGCTAGCGGAGCGAAGATCCAACCTAGAAGAAGTTCTAGAGTTAGGTTGTCCATACCGAACCAACCGCCAACGCCACCTAGGATACCGTTGATAAGAGCGATTAGACCGATGAATGCTAGTAGCATTGCACCAACGTTAAGTGCTAGTTGTAGACCAACTGATGCGCCGCCTGCTGCTGCGTCGATAACGTTAGCTGGTTTGTCGTCGCCGCCGTCCATTTCGTCAGCGATGTTATCGTCTGGCGTGTCAGTTTCAGGCTTGATGATTTTAGCGAATAGTAGACCACCCGGTGCTGCCATGAATGATGCTGCAACTAGGTACTCTAGAGGTACACCCATAGATGCGTAACCCGCTAGTACACCACCAGCAACAGACGCTAAACCACCACACATTACTGCGAATAGCTCAGATTGTGTCATTTTTGGAACAAACGGACGAACCACAAGTGGTGCTTCAGTTTGACCAACAAAGATGTTAGCTGCTGCAGACATAGATTCGGCACGTGAAGTACCTAGTGCTTTTTGAAGACCACCACCAAGAATCTTGATAACCCATTGCATAACACCAATGTAGTAAAGTACAGAGATAAGTGCAGAGAAGAAGATTAGAGTAGGTAGAACTTGGAATGCAAAGATGAAACCGATACCGTCAACAGAGAAGTTAACTAGGCTACCAAATAGGAAACCAGTACCGTCTTTACCGTAGTCGATCACGTTAGCTACACCAGCAGAGAAACCTGCAAGTAGATCACGACCCCAAGGGATGTAAAGTACAAATGCACCAAGTGCGAATTGGATAGCGAATGCGCCACCCACTGTTCTAAAGTTAATAGCTTTGCGGTTGTCAGATAGTAGTACTGCGATTGCAATTAGTACAACCATACCGACTAGGCTCATAAACAGGCTCATAGTTTATGACTTCCTTATTAGTTATTTATTGGCGTGTTACAAAATGGAGCTATAAAGCGGAGGCAATTATACTCATGCACCTATCAATAAAGTAATGCCGCCTTCACACTTTAGTATAAGATTCATGTGCCGTTCACACACTTATGTGACACAAATCACCTTTACATTGAAATCCAGGCAAACGATAAACAAAATATTCAGATTCTATTCACATATACCGAATAGTTTGTGGCTATTTTCCCATAGTTGAGATGCAATCGTTTGCTTTGAATCTTTTCTCAGCAAAGAAAGTTCATTTATTAACGTAAGCAAATATTTAGAGTGGTTAACATTTCCTTGCTGCCCGTAAAATGGCATATCTGGTGCGTCTGTTTCTAAAACCAAGGTGTTGAGCGGTAATTGTGCAATCGTCTGGCGCGTCTTTCGCGCTCTTGGGTAGGTAATCGTTCCTCCAACACCAATATAAAAGCCTAACTTGATCCACTCTTTTGCTTGTTGCTCACTTCCAGAAAACCCATGTATCACCCCACCATTTTCAAACCTATGCTGTTTGAGCAATTGAATCAGTCGATTGTGGGATTTACGCTCATGCAAAATAATCGGTAATTGATATTGCTTAGCGAGCTCTAATTGCTGGACAAAGAAAGCTTCTTGCTTGGATTGATCGACATCGATAGCAAAGTCTAAACCGCACTCCCCTACCGCAACGCATCTAGTAGGGTTCACTTTTAAATGCGCTTCGAGAACTTCTAAAGAATCGAAAGAATAATCATTAAGAAAATAGGGATGAACCCCTAAAGCGAAATACACATTGGGATGTGTGTTCCCGATAGCCATCACTTGCTGCCAGTTACTTGCCCCTATTGCAGGTAGCAGCAGTTTTTCAACGCCCGCTAATTTTGCTTCCTCTATATACTGTTCAGCGCCTTGAGGAAATGCCTCAAAATCGAAGTGGCAATGAGTGTCAAAGAGAGGAACATTAAGCGACGCAATATCATGGCTAGTCACGGCTTTTGTCTTCTTTTACTGGATCAGTTCGGTAAGGCACGCAACTACGCTTATTCTCAGGGGTCAATCCAAGCTGTTGGCACCAATCATCGTACTTTTTTATCCAAGCTTTAAACCACTTCAGCATGCTAGCTACTCTCCAAACAACAAAAAACGCCTATTGCAGAACAATAGACGTATTTAATTCACTCGAACAGCGTTATTGAATTAACGCTAAGTGTTACCGCAACGATTAGTGCTCGCGCGTTGCGCGGAACTCTACATCAGGGAATCGTTCTGACGCTAAGTTCAAGTTAACCATAGTTGGCGCGATGTATGATAAGTTATCGCCGCCATCTAGTGCTAAGTTAGTTTGGTTCTTACGTTTGAATTCTTCTAGCTTCTTCGCGTCATCACACTCAACCCAACGTGCCGTTGCAACGTTCACACTTTCGTATATCGCTTCAACGTTGTATTCCGCTTTCAAGCGTGCCACAACCACATCAAACTGAAGCACACCTACCGCACCAACGATCAAGTCATTGTTCTGCAGCGGACGGAATACTTGAACCGCACCTTCTTCAGACAATTGAACTAAGCCTTTAAGTAGCTGCTTCTGTTTTAGTGGATCGCGCAGACGAATACGACGGAAAAGCTCCGGTGCAAAGTTAGGGATACCTGAGAACTTCAGGTTTTCACCTTGGGTAAAGGTATCACCAATCTGAATCGTACCGTGGTTGTGCAGACCGATAATGTCACCAGCATACGCTTTCTCGGCACGAGAACGATCACCCGCCATGAAGGTAACCGCGTCTGAAATGCTAACGTTCTTGCCAGTACGAACATGGTTCATTTTCATGCCTTGGCTGTAAGTGCCCGATACGATACGCATAAATGCGATACGGTCACGGTGCTTTGGATCCATGTTTGCCTGGATCTTGAATACGAAGCCTGAGAATTTTTCTTCCGTCGCAACAACTTCACGCTCATTCGCTTGGCGCGTCTGAGGGCCAGGAGCCCACTTAGTCAGACCATCTAGCATGTGGTCAACACCAAAGTTACCCAATGCGGTACCGAAGTAAACTGGCGTTAATTCACCTGCTAAGAACAAGTCATGGTCAAATTCAGGACATGCACCAATGACTAGCTCTAATTCTTCACGCACGCTTTCCGCTAGATCAGCGCCTACAGCTTCATCAAGTTCAGGGTTATCTAGACCTTTAATTGTGCGAACTTCTTGGATCTCATGACCATGACCTGATTCGTACAAAATCGTTTCATCACGGTGGATGTGATACACGCCTTTAAACTCTTTACCACAACCGATTGGCCAAGAAATTGGAGCACAAGCCATACCTAACTCACTTTCCACTTCATCCAATACTTCCATTGGGTCACGAACATCACGGTCAAGTTTGTTCATAAAGGTTACGATTGGTGTATCACGTAGACGCGTTACTTCCATCAGTTTACGAGTACGATCCTCGACACCTTTCGCGGCATCGATTACCATCAAACATGAATCAACCGCTGTCAGAGTACGGTAAGTATCTTCCGAGAAGTCTTCGTGTCCAGGAGTATCAAGAAGGTTAACTAGGCACTCGTTGTATGGAAACTGCATTACCGAGGTTGTTACCGAGATACCACGTTCTTTTTCCATTTCCATCCAGTCAGACTTAGCGTGTTGGCTAGAGCCACGGCCTTTTACGGTACCCGCTTTTTGAATCGCGTTTCCGAATAAAAGTACTTTTTCAGTAATCGTCGTTTTACCCGCATCTGGGTGGGAAATAATGGCGAAGGTTCTACGTTTAGAGACCTCACCAATAAATGGTGTATTTGACATGAATGTGATCTTCTTTGTGGGCTAACCGTAACAACAAGGAAGGCTCGTTTGCACAAGAGCTAGCTAGGCGAATCTAATTGCGGCGTATTTTCCCCTATATTTACTCAATGGGCAACTTGTCTGTGATCAAAGGATCATCACCATATAACCATGATGTTAATGAAAATACTGTCTATTACTAAACTATCAATAAATATGAGCTATAACTAAATAGATAGGGGACTATGGTTTTAGGTATGACGAATACAAAAAAAATTCATTCTTTAGCATTTAAGCAAGCCAAAACAGTGTTTCTAGTATCCGTGGTACTAGGCATTTTCTTTAGTTTGTACCATATCTTGGTGGATCTTCATCAGGAACAGGTTCGAATTGAAGAGCACTACCAATTTAAGCTATTACAAAACTACTCTAATGCTAGCCAAGCCGCCTATCACCTTAACCATTTATTGGCAGAGCAAGTCGCATCAAGCTTGATGATGGATACTGCTGTTTATAGCGTTGAAATTGTCGATGATTTTGGCGATATGTTGACGAAGAAAGACCGAGTCATCGAACAACAGGATCTCATTACTCAAATTTTGTCTGATTTCCTTACCCCTAGTTCTCCTTTTTACAGTGCTGAATTACACCAGCCAAATTCAAGCGTAGTTGTGGGTACGCTCAGCTTCTCAGTGAATGGCTCTACGATTGCCGAAGCCTTTATTTCTAAATCAAGCCGTATTCTTCTGTTTGATTTAATCCGTAATATCTTACTGACTACTATCCTATTGGCTTTCTTCTATTACAAATTATCGAAGCCCATCGTCACACTTATCGAGTGGGTAAAATCACTACAAGACAGACAAACCGCGTTACCACTTCCAACCGCGAACCGACAAGATGAACTTAGCCGTTTGGCTACCTCGTTCCACAACTTGTGGCAAGCGCGTGAGGCTGCTGAAAGTCAACTCAATCAACTCGCCTACTATGATTCACTTACCGGTCTTGCCAACCGCAGTCTCCTGCTCAAGACCTTAAACGAGACCATCAGTTCGGCGGTAAAATCTCACACTTCTGGCGCGCTGTTTTATTTAGATCTTGATCGTTTTAAAACCATTAATGACTCGTTAGGTCACACCATTGGTGACCACTTGATCAAAGCGATCGCGATGAGAATTGAAGCGTGGGTAAAAGATGGGGATCTAGCCGCCAGGATCGGCGGCGACGAATTTACGATTTTGATGCCAAATGTTAAGCCAGAAAATGCGCCTGACTTAGCAAAACAATTGCTCGCATTAATCTCTAACCCGTACTCGATTGATGACCACCAATTGTATTGCACCGTGAGTATTGGCATTTCAGTATTCCCATCGGTCGATGCCACCAGCATTGATGTACTGAGACAAGCGGATACTGCTCTATACCGCGCCAAAGTGGCTGGCAGAAACAAATACATGTTCTACGAGCCAGAAATGCAGGCTCAAGTTGAGTCGTTTCTCGACATAGAGAAAGGCTTACACGAAGCGCTTAGTAAAGAGCAGCTAGAGCTCTATTACCAACCTCAGGTTAATGATAAACACGAGATTATTGGCGTTGAAGCTTTGATACGTTGGAACCATCCAGAGCGTGGGTTGTTACCTCCTGGTGTCTTCATGCCTATCGCCGAAGAGACAGGTCAAATACTGCAAATTGGCGATTGGATCATTGAACAGGCCTGTTTCCAATATGCGAAGTGGGAAAAGCAAGGCGTACTACCTGAGAGTTTTCATCGACTAGCGATTAACATTAGTACTTTACAGTTTTCACAAGATTCATTTGTGGAGCACATCACTCATACCTTGTCTCAAGCAGGGATCAAGGGAGATCACATTGAACTCGAGATCACCGAGAGCTTGCTGTTAGAAAACGTTGATGACGCCATTCAAAAAATGGCACAGCTAAAAGAGCATAATCTGCAAATCTCTATCGATGACTTTGGTACTGGATATTCCTCACTGCGTTACCTAAAACACTTGGCGGTAGACGTATTAAAAATTGACCGTTCCTTCGTTACGCAGCTGCACTTAGATGAAAGTGACCAAGCGTTGGTAGACACCATCATCATGACGGCGCGCCGTTTGAACTTAGAGGTTATCGCAGAAGGTGTGGAAGATTGCTTTGAATTGGAATCCTTGAAATCTCTTGGTTGTAAACAGTTCCAAGGCTACCTGTTTGATAAACCGTTACCTGTCAGTGAGGTCACTCAGCGTTTGCTGCAACCTCACTATGATATCGACTCTACGCCACTGGCCAAAAGCAGCTAGCGTCCCTTTTTAGAAGAATATGTAACTCATGATAATAGCATCTTCTTTGCCATTAGCGGTTGGGTAATAATTGCGGCGGCGATCGACTTCGTTGAATCCAACCCATTCGTAGAGGCCAAAAGCGCTTTGGTTACTCTCGCGTACTTCTAACCACGCACTTTCTGCTTTTGCTTTGTCGCACATTTGCAAAAAGAATTCGATCAGAGCTTTCCCGTAACCCTTTCCTTGTTCATTAGGGCTGACCGCAATATTGAGTAGAGTCACTTCCCCAACGATATTTTGCGCATAGAAATACCCTACCACCTTATCATCAACTAAAAGAACATGATGACAGGCTCCGCGGCTCTCCACGTCGGCAATCATAGACTGCTTCCAAGGGTGAGAGTGGGCCGCTTGTTCAATGCTCCAAATGGCATCGACATGAGAAGAAGTTAATGGAATAAATTGGTTAGTCATAACTGCATATCTGTTGCCACAGAGCGCGGCGTTGTTGGTTATTACCATCAATATCTGACAGTAAAGGAGATTGTAATACTTTGCCGGATGCGCTATCCGGTGCAGAGCAACCCGCAAACCACACCCACTCCAATGAACTTGCGTCAACGGCAGAAAACTCACTTGGGGTGATGTGCAGCGCTTGGTCGAGGTTTAACTTAATACTTTTTAACACCCGCTCAAACATCACCGCTAACTCACCGCTAGGCTTCTCAGAAGACACCAATAAAAGCTTACAGCTCTCAGGTAAAGATAATGGTTGAACGTTATAACCAGCTAATCGCTCTGGGTGTTCTAATTCCCAATAGCTGATTCCCATTTCTTGTAAGTATTGCAACTCGGTTTGTGGCATAAAATGACCCTTATTGAACGCGCTGATACTAACAAAAAATAAAGGAGCATCAAGCTCCTTTATTTCTCATCCATATCGAACAATTACAGTTCGTCGAATTCAGGGCTATATTCTATCGTTCCTGACTTCCCAGAAAAACTGCCTTCTGCTAACTCTACAGCTTGAAAGGCACCTTCAGGCACATCCCATTTACAGTCAAAGTTAAAAAGGCTCGCCGCTTTAAACCCAAATCGACCGTAGTAGTTTGGGTCACCAAGCACCACGCATCCAGGATAGCCAAATTCTGCTAATGAAGATAAGCCTTCTTTTACTAAAGAGCCGCCAATGCCTTGGTTTTGATGTTCTGCTTTCACGGCTAACGGAGCCAAACCTTGCCAATTGTAGTCTTCACCTTGCAGTAATACTGGGCTAAACATTGCATGGCCAATCACTTCACCATCATCAGCACAAGCGACCAATGACAGGGTTAAGTGGCTATTTTCACGCAAGCTCATGACTAGCTTGGCTTCGGCCTCTGTTTCAAAAACAGATTTCAATAAACGGTCTACTGCAAGAATGTCAGCAGGCGCTTCAGTTCGAATAAGCATTCAATACCTCATTTTGTGTATGAGGGGATTGTACCCCCTTCTGCACAAAATCAGCTAATTGATTTAATAGTCTTTGAACAGGAACCGGTAATAACTCAAGGTCAACACTATCCATTAGGTTTTTCACCTCTAAACCAAGCTCAGTATCACCTTCTATGCTTAAACGGCGCTGGAAGAATAAAGTATCAGGGTCTTCTTTTCGGCCAGCGATTAAAACAAGGTCGTTCAAGTTACCGCTAAAGCTCACATCTTCAGCGACTTCTTTGTCCGCTACGACTAGTTTTTCATCCTGATAACTAATACACCAATTTAACCCCATATCTTTTATTGAAACTTTCAACCACTTATCTTCAAGAAACTCGAAATCACCATCTTCTAAGGCTTCTTTGAATACCGTTTTCAAACCTTCTAATAAGGCTCTTTTTTGAACGCTTTTCGGTAATAAGTGGACTGGAGATCGCAAAATTGATGCTGCATTTTGAACTAGTTGAGCGCGTATCTTGTTTATCACGTGACTTATCCGTAACTTTATCAATAACAATTGATCCATCATAGATGATATGCCAACCTAGATTCCTGTTGTGAATCAAACAAACTCGCTTTGGTATTGACCCTTTTATATATATAAAATCACAGTTATAGTTACCTTATATCGACTTCACTTATGGTGAAAACTCAAGCTCTTGGAGAATTGGTAGTACTTTGATGCTTCCCCAGCAACTACAGCACTGGTTTGCAAAACTCACGTCTAATAGCCCATTTTTTTTCGCGGTTATCGATGCTCAACATAACTACTGTATGGTTAATGAGCGTTATTGTGATATTGCAGGCTTAAGCCAAGCTGAACTGGTCGGCATGAATGATAGCCAAACCCTCGGTGAACAGTTCTACAACCACATCAAGCCATACTACGATCGCGCCTTCAACGGTGAAACTATTGAAGCCGAAATCACCCTCAATGAAACGGATCTCGAAACCAGTATTCACTTTAGTCTCTCGCCAATCGATAAAGACAGTACGACCGAATACATCGTATTTCACGCCATTGATACCTCAGAGAACCAAGTTCTTATCCGCTCGCTCGAAGAATCTGAATCTAAGTTTCACAAGCTCACGCATTTATTACCTGATGGGTTACTGCAAGTCGAAGATGATTACATTTTGTCGGCGAACCCAGCCGCCGCACGATTGCTCGGCTTTAATTCTGCAACAGAACTTGTGGGCGAGGAATTAGGCAGACTTTTTATTGATGCACAAACCAAAACGGTCTTTAACAATAAAATTGGGTCTATTGTTACTGAGTCTGGTTTGGTTTGTTTAACAGGACCACGCTGTGGTTTTGAGCGTAAAATCCAGCTTCACGTCGACTCCACCGCCCTACTTGGCAGCGAGTCACAAATCGTGTTGGTGCAAGATGCCCAGGAATCTCCTAAGCAGCTTGCCGCAACAGAAAATGAAGACGCTTATATCGATGATCTAACCAAACTGTATAACCGTGTTGGATTTACCAAGCGCTTAGAGCAATTCATTTACAATGAAACTCCTGTTGTGATGCTCTATCTAGATATCGATAACTTCAAAAACATTAATGATTCATTAGGTCATCACATCGGTGACAAAGTGATCAAAGAAGTTTCTTCTCGCTTAAAACGCTTACTGCCACGCCACGCGGTACTTGGTCACCTAGGCGGTGATGAATTCGGTATTATTCTGCCTGAGCCAGAAAACAACCGAATGGCCGAAATGCTCGCAGAGCGAATTATCTCTTTGATTAATCAGCCTTTTGACCTACACCACTTTAGCAAGAGACTGGCTTGTTCTATCGGTAGTGTGCTCTTCCCACAAGACGGCAATGACGCTCGAATTCTGTTACAAAATGCCGATACCGCCATGTACGAAGCCAAAGATCGTGGCCGTAACCGCTTAATCAAGTTCAATGACCAAATGAACAAAGAAGCGCGTATGCGCCTTTGGCTTGAGATCGAATTGCAGAAAGCGCTACAACAAAACGGCCTAGAGGTGTGGTACCAACCTAAGGTTAATGCTCGTGATTTCAGTATCAACGGCGCAGAAGCACTGGTCCGTTGGAAACACCCTGTAGAAGGCTACATTAGCCCTGGCGCGTTTATTCCCGTAGCAGAGCGTGCAGGCCTAATTGAACACCTTGGTCGTGTTGTCATGCGCGAGGTGTTTAGCACGGTTAAACGTTGGAAGATGCAAGGTATCCTGCCTGGCAGAGTCGCCATCAATTTATCTCCAGAACAATTTGGTAACCCAAAATTGATCGACTACATGGAGAAATTACTGCGCACCACCGATCTTGATCCAAGCGCGATTACGTTTGAGCTCACTGAAAGTGCAGTGATGAGCGACAGCGATCATACTCTGCAAATGCTTAACGCCATCAAAAAACTGGGCTTCGCACTGTCTATTGATGATTTCGGAACGGGCTATTCTTCGCTGTCTTATCTAGCACGATTCCCGATTGATGAGCTTAAGATAGACCGAGCATTCATTACCGATATTGATACTCTGCCGAAGCAAGTCACGGTCATTGAAAACATCATCAATTTAGGTAAATCACTGAACCTAACCGTTGTCGCAGAAGGGGTAGAAACGCGCGAGCAAGCAACACTGCTATCTAACCTCAATTGTAACTCCATTCAGGGATTTCACTTTTATCGCCCTCAGCCTAAAGATGAAGTAGAAGAACTCTTCGCACAAAATCGTCGCCATAAAAACTAGCGCCACGCTACCTCTTACTGAGTAAAACTCGATTTATTCAACTAAACCTGCCTCACATCAATTTTGCTATTCATAATCCTTCATAAAATGCGGGTCTTGATTTCCCTATTGGTAGTGAGCACATGGAACTCCTATGTCCTGCAGGTAACTTACCTGCATTAAAAACAGCAATTGATTGCGGGGCAGATGCGGTCTACATCGGTTTTAAAGATGACACAAACGCACGACACTTTGCAGGTCTCAACTTCGCAGGTAAAAAACTGGACCGTGCTGTCCAGTACGTGCATGACCGCAATAAAAAAATTCACGTAGCACTCAATACATTCGCTCATCCACATGGATTCGAGCGCTGGACAAACGCTGTCGATAATGCAGCCGCTCTTGGTGTTGATGCGCTGATCGTCGCCGATATCGCTGTGCTAGAGTACGCTGCCAATAAATACCCCAACTTAGAACTCCACCTTTCGGTGCAAGCCTCTGCCACTAACGTCGCTGCAATAGACTTCTATCAGCAAAATTTTAATGTCAAACGTGTCGTTTTACCGCGAGTGCTTTCTATCCAGCAGGTTAAGCAACTATCGCGTAATATCACTTCAGATGTCGACTTAGAAGTGTTTGCCTTCGGCAGTCTGTGCATCATGTCTGAAGGGCGTTGTTACCTTTCTTCATACATGACGGGTGAGTCACCGAATACCGTAGGTGCCTGCTCTCCAGCCAAATACGTTCGCTGGCAAGAAACAGATTCAGGGCTGGAATCACGACTCAATGAAATTTTAATTGATAAATATTCCGCGGGTGAAAATGCCGGCTATCCAACCTTATGCAAAGGCCGTTTTGAAGCGGATATCGATGGTGAGCGTAAGCGCTATCACGCACTTGAAGAACCCACGAGCCTAAACACACTATCTATGCTGCCAGAATTATTCGCAGCTAACGTTGCTTCGGTTAAAATCGAAGGTCGTCAACGCAGCCCCGCTTACGTAGAACAAGTCACTCGCACTTGGCGTGCAGCTATTGATCGCTATATGGCAAATCCTGAGCAATATCACGTTGAACAAGCATGGGATGCTGCGCTAGCGAATGTCTCAGAAGGCACTCAAACGACACTCGGTGCATACCACCGTAAATGGCAATAAGGGTAGAGAATGGAGAATTCAATGAAATACGCGTTAGGTCCACTTCTGTACTTTTGGCCTAAACAAGACGTGGAAAGCTTTTATGAGCAAGCGAAATCAAGTTCCGCAGATATCATTTATCTAGGCGAGTCCGTATGCTCTAAGCGCCGAGAAATGAAAGTCAAAAACTGGTTAGATATCGCGAAAGAGCTGTCCGCTTCAGGCAAACAAGTAGTGCTATCCACGATGGCGCTGCTCGAAGCACCAAGCGAAGTTAGCATCATGAAAAAATACATCGACAATGGCGACTTCGCGATTGAAGCTAACGATGTCTCTGCGATTCAGTTAGCAAGCACTAACAAAGTACCCTTTGTAGTGGGCCCCGCAGTAAACACTTACAACGCGCACACACTGAACTTATTCTTGAAACAAGGGATGACCCGCTGGTGCATGCCGGTTGAACTCTCAAGAGAGTGGCTTACCAACGTATTAGAGCAATGTGACACACTGGGTATTCGCAATCAGTTTGAAGTTGAAGTGTTCAGCCATGGTTATCTGCCTTTGGCTTATTCTGCGCGCTGCTTTACCGCAAGAGCCGAAAACAAAGCTAAGGATGACTGTGAGACCTGCTGCATCAAATACCCAACAGGGCTTCAAGTAGACAGCCAAGAAGGCCAATCTGTGTTTAACCTCAATGGCATCCAAACTCAATCTGGTTACTGTTATAACTTGATTAATGACTTACCGAGCATGTCTCAGCTTGTTGATGTCGTTCGCCTAAGTCCATTAGGCATCGATACCTTCTCTGAAGTCGATAAATTCAAAGCCAATGAGCAAGGCGAGAACCCACAAGTAATCAACGACCGTCAATGTAACGGCTATTGGCACCAGCTCGCGGGCCTAGAAGTCAAAAATATCTAACACATTCAATATGCAAAAGGTCTAGCACAAGCTAGACCTTTTATTTTTATGCCGCTACCGGTTGTAAGTTGTCTGATTTCAGCTTATTTACATCTTTCATCAACATTACAATCACCACCAAGCTTAACGCAATGTTTGAAATTGGGTACGCGATCCAAACACCAGTAATGCCCCATATCTTTGGCAGGATATAAAGGAATGGCAGCTGAACTAACATATTGCCTATCGTTACGAACATCGCTTTACTGCCTTTATTGACTGACTGATAATAGGCGGCAGCTACCACTAAGAAACCATCTAAAAACAATGAAAACATATGTAATCTTAGGCCAATCACAGCACGTTCAATTAGCTCTGTATCACTAGAGTTGAATACCGATACCGCTTGGTAAGGGAATAAATTCAGCACCACTACAAATACAATTCCACCGACTACTGAAGTTATCATTGCCACATTTAGAAGTTTGCGAATATTGGCACTATTTTTAGCGCCATAGTTATAGCTCACTAAAGGCTGCATACCATTCGCAACCCCTTCAACAGTCAGGTAGTAGACCGTCACTATGTATCCAATGATGGCATAAGCACCGATCAACAACGTACTGCCGTATTCGGTGAACAAGACATTATGTAACGCCACCATCATCGAGCCATAAGCGTACATAAAGAAGCTTGAAATACCGATAGTCATGATGGTAGGAACAAACTCAGTTCGCATGACCAAACATTTTCTGGTCAAACGTACCTTAGCTCGTTTCGAGAAAAAGTACCCTACACCTAATAATGTTACCGTCATTTGAGCAATACCAGTCGCGATCGCCGCGCCAGTCAGCTCCCAATCAAGCAATGCGATGAACACATAGTCGAGTGCAATATTTATTACTGCCCCAACAATCATCAAAATGGTCGCTAAGTTCGGACTATCATCATTTCTTAGCAAGAAAGGAATTGCGATAGAGCCTAGTGAAAACACACTTGCGACGATCAGAATATCCAAATATTGAACACCTAATTCAAGTACCCTTCCCTCAGCACCTTGCATGATCAAGAAGTCATCGGAGAAGAACCATAATACCGTCGCCACAATAGGTGCTAGTATCACTAACATTAATAAGCCAGTCGCTAGCGTTTGCTTTGCTTCAGATGATTTCTTTTCACCTTGTTTGATCGATACCAGAGCCCCCGTACCAACCCCAATCATCATTCCCAAACCTAGAATCGTGCCAATCACAGGCCATGCGACATTAATCCCAGCTAGCCCATCTGCGCCAACATAGCGACCAATGAAAATACCATCAACTACTTGGTAAAGGCCGTTTACGAGCATCGCGGCTACGGTCGGAATTGTGTAACGCCAAAACTGGCGGTAAATTGAATTACTCATCAACGTATCTCTGTTCTTTCTCATTTAGTTAACCAAGCTAACTAAAAAATTAAATGTATTACTTGAGTGCTTTGTTCAACAATAAATTCAGTTGCTGCACTTCATCTTTCGAGAGTCTTTTCTCAATACCTTGAGCCATAATTCCATATACACGACTTTCTTCCTCTAGCCCTAGTTCAGCTTTTTCCGTCAAGGCTACCCGCTTGGCCCGTGCATCTTCCACACACGCCTTACGCTCTACCAGCCCTTTCCTTTCTAAGCGCTGAACCATGTTGGTTGCAGAAGGCTTCGTCACTTCCATTTCTTTCGCGAGATCCGTTAAACGAATAGGTTCAGGAGCCGACTGTATGACTTTAAGATAGTCATATTCATTAAAGCTTAACTGACCAATCGGATCTTCCTTACTGTGTACGCGCCAAATTTTAGAGGCAAAACGCTCTATTTTCTCTAAGTTTTTCGCTAGCATCACGCACCCAATATAGTTAGCAAGGCTAACTATATTACTCAATTATTAAAATTTGGACAACAAAAAACCGCTGACTGAGCAGCGGTTTTAATAGTCAAGCTTTTACTTATTCTGCAGCGGCTTGCTGTGCTTTCGCTTGTGCAATTCTATCTGCTTGAACTTGTTCGAAAATACGAGCTAACTCTAAATAAGAGTAACGGTGTTCAACGTACTCATAAACATTAAACGACAACGCCAATTTATACAAAGAAATCGCATTCGCGAAGTCTCCTTGCATGTGGTAGCGCTTCGCTAAGTAGAAATAGGTTTCCGTTAGTCGTTGTGCAAGCAAAGTATTATCGCGAGTACCTGCTAGAATCGCTTTAAAGGCTTGTTCTTCAGTGATGTCTTCAAGCATGATGGCTACGAGTACCCAGCCCCAGGATTCATCACGTTCAGCGTAGCGAGCTTGTAAATCAAGCTTGGCTTGCTCTGGTTCTAATTCATATTGAATAATGTAAGACCATAAGGCTCTAAATGGATCGCTTGGGTCATCAGAGTAATGCTTTGCCATCTCTTCGCTGGCTAATTCATAACGCTCGCCATAATAAAGTGCAATTGAGCGATTACGCTCTGCGTAAGAGTTTGACGGATCCAGCTCTAACGTTGAGTCAAACGCCTCATAAGCCGCATCAAACTCACCCACTTGCGTGAAGTACACACCTAGCAGGTTAAAAATATCTGGCTGAGCAGGGTTTAACGAAAGCGACTGATTAAAGTCCAAACGCGCTAAATCTCGTAGGCCTACACTGTCATAGTAATTGCCACGTTCAAAGAGCATTTTAGCTCGTACTTCATTTTTTAAATCAGTACGTTGTAGTAGCTGAGTAAGCCGAGCAATCTGAACTTCTTGCTGCACGCTAGCCTGAAGTGGTACCGCCATTGGAGGGTACACCCACTGGCTCGGTGATTCTGTTGTGGAAGCACACCCAGTTAATGTAATGAGTAAAAACAAACTCGCGGTTTGAAACCATTTCACAAATAGATACTCCTGTTATGACCGCAATAAAAAAGGGAGCGATAATGCTCCCTTTATAACATGCTTTTAATCGTATGGGCTAGAAAACGCTAAAAAGCGATAAGCTCATCGATTCAGGCACAATAGAATTATTCAGCTGCTGGCGCTGCGTCTTCAGCTGGCTTTTCTACTGCTTCTTTCATGCTTAGACGTACACGGCCTTGGCGGTCGATCTCAAGTACTTTAACTTGAACTTCTTGGCCTTCAGTTAGGTAGTCAGATACTTTCTCGATACGCTTGTCAGCGATTTGAGAAATATGTACTAGACCATCTTTACCAGGAAGGATCGTTACGAATGCACCGAAGTCAGCTAAACGAGCAACTTTACCCGTGTAGATAGTACCAACTTCAACTTCAGCAGTTAGCGCTTTAATGCGGTTGATTGCATCATCAGCTTGCTCACCAGAAGTTGCAGCGATCTTCACTGTACCGTCATCTTCGATCTCGATAGTTGTACCAGTCTCTTCACATAGAGAACGGATAACTGCGCCACCTTTACCGATAACGTCACGGATCTTGTCTGGGTTGATCTTCATTGAGTGGATACGTGGAGCAAATTGAGAAATATCTTCACGAGCACCAGAAATCGCTTCATCCATTACAGAAAGGATGTGCTTACGTGCACCTTGCGCTTGGTTAAGAGCAATTTGCATGATTTCTTTGGTGATACCTTCGATCTTGATATCCATCTGTAGCGCAGTGATACCTTCGTTAGTACCCGCTACTTTAAAGTCCATGTCACCTAGGTGATCTTCGTCGCCAAGGATGTCAGAAAGAACAACAAAGTCGTCGCCTTCTTTAACTAGACCCATTGCGATACCCGCAACAGAAGACTTAATTGGAACACCAGCATCCATAAGTGCTAGAGATGTACCACATACAGAAGCCATTGAAGAAGAACCGTTAGATTCAGTGATTTCCGATACAACACGAACTGTGTATGGGAATTCTTCAACAGAAGGCATTACTGCAGCAATACCACGCTTAGCTAGTTTACCGTGACCGATTTCACGACGCTTAGGAGAACCTACAAAGCCAGTTTCACCAACACAGTATGGAGGGAAGTTGTAGTGTAGTAGGAAGTGATCTTTACGCTCACCAGTTAGCTCGTCGATGATTTGAGCATCACGCTGCGTACCTAGAGTAGCAGTAACGATAGCTTGAGTTTCACCGCGAGTGAACAGAGAAGAACCGTGTGTACGAGGAAGAACACCAGTGCGTACGTCTAGCGCACGAACCATGTCTTTTTCACGACCATCGATACGTGGGTTACCCGCAATGATGCTGCGACGTACAACTGTTTTCTCTAGATCGTGGAAGATAGAGTGAACTTCTTTTAGGTTCACTTCTTCGTTTTCAGATACTAGAACTTCGTTAACTTCTGCTGCGATCGCGTGGATGCGGTCGTAACGAGTCATTTTTTCAGTGATTTGGTACGCTTCAACTAGCTTAGCTTCTGCTAGCTCAGCAATGCGAGTATTAAGAACTGTGTTCTCTTCTGGCGCAGTCCAATCCCATGCAGGAGTTGCAACTTCAGCAGCAAACTCGTTGATAGCATTGATAACAACTTGTTGTTGATCGTGACCGAATACTACTGCAGAAAGCATTTCTTCTTCAGTCAGGTTGTCTGCTTCAGATTCAACCATAAGTACAGCGTTATCTGTACCTGAAACAACAAGATCAAGCTTAGATGTTTCTAGCTCAGTGTTGCTTGGGTTAAGTACTAGCTGACCATCAATGTGGCCAACACGTGCAGCACCGATAGGACCGTTGAATGGGATACCAGAAATAGCTAGAGCAGCAGAAGTACCAATCATAGTTACCATATCAGGTTGAACGTCTGGGTTTACAGACATTACCGTAGCGATAACTTGAACTTCGTTTTTGAATGCATCCGGGAAAAGAGGACGAATTGGACGGTCGATAAGACGAGCAGTTAATGTTTCGCCTTCAGATGGACGACCTTCACGCTTGAAGAAACCACCAGGGATTTTACCAGCAGCGTAAGTACGCTCTTGGTAGTTAACTGTTAGAGGGAAGAAGTCTTGACCTTCTACCGCTTCTTTTTTACCAACAACTGAAACGAATACTGACGTATCGTCCATTGTTACCATTACTGCAGACGTTGCTTGACGTGCAATAACACCTGTTTCTAGAGTTACGGTGTGGTTACCGTACTGAAACGTTTTTACTACTGGTTTTTCGAACATTGTATTTCCTTCTTCTGAAGAGTCATCTTCAGAATTAGTGAATGAGTACTCAGCAATTACTAATCGCGACTAGTAAAAAAAGACGGAGGTTATTTATAAAATAACGCCATCTACTTTTAATAGTCGCGACCTATTGGCCGACATCTGTGACTGTAATTGTTGAGCAAAGTGAAAGCGCATAATTGAAAGAATTATGAGCGTGCAAGAGTATAAACTATTTTTTTAAGAAGAGACATTTTCAGAGCCAAAAACCTAGTTGTACACAGCATAGATTTCATATCTGTTTCGCAGGCACAAAAAAAGGAGCATAAATGCTCCTTTTTCTTCAAACTGTCTTTGCAGACATCGCTATTAGCGACGTAGGCCTAGACGCTTGATTAGATCTTGGTAACGAGAAAGGTCTTTACCTTTCAGGTAGTCAAGAAGCTTACGACGGCTAGAAACCATACGTAGAAGACCACGACGGCTGTGGTGATCGCCTTTGTGTGCTTTGAAGTGACCTTGAAGGTGGTTGATAGAAGCAGTTAGTAGTGCTACTTGTACTTCTGGTGAACCAGTATCGCCTTCAGCGCGTGCGTATTCTGCAACGATTGCTGCTTTAGTTTCTGCATTCAGAGACATAATTCTCTCCTGATAAGAGTAGTTTAATATTTGTAGCAGCCAATCTCTGATTCAGCCGCTACGCGAGCCGAGGATTATAGGGAAGTTTACGAAGTGGTGCAATAACAATCGAACACCCTATAAAACAAAAAAGCGAATACCATTTATCGGCATTCGCTTTTTACCAAATAGGCTAAGTATCGACTTAATTACGCTTGTGGTTCTTCTTCTCTGAAAACCACCAAACGTTTCGGTGCTACTCTGCCATCATCGGCAATCTGAGCCACACCCACAAACAGCTTCTCTTCACCACTTGTCATGCGAACCGTACCTTCAGTAGGCGCACCAGAAACCTGAACTGGCATACCATGCTGAACAAGATCAGTCAGCTCTGCATTGAGGTTTACTTCTGGTAAATCTTCAACGGCAGTGTCCATTGGCATCAGCAGTGGATCAAGCAGCTCTTTCGGTGCAATCTCTTGCTCCTGCGCTTGCTCTAAGATCTCATTCAGCTGCTCAAGCGTTACCATACGCTCGTATGGGTACTTCGCTACACCAGTGCGACGAAGCATAGTCACGTGAGCACCACAACCTAACATCTCACCAAGATCATCAGTGATAGTACGGATGTAAGTACCTTTAGAACAATGAACTTCCATTTCAACTTCATCACCTTCAAAGCGAAGCAGTTCAATAGAATACACAGTGATCTTACGCGACTCACGTGGTACTTCAATACCCGCACGCGCGTATTCATACAAAGGCTTACCTTGATATTTTAACGCAGAGAACATTGATGGAACTTGGTCAGTTTCACCCTTGAAGCTTTCAATGCAGCGCTCAAGTTGTTCTTGAGTCACGTTCACTTCACGAGTTTCAACTACTTCACCATCAGAGTCAGAAGTATTGGTACGCTCACCAAGCTTAGCGATCACAACATAACGCTTATCAGAATCGAGAAGAAACTGAGAAAACTTGGTTGCTTCGCCAAGACAAATTGGCAGCATGCCAGTCGCAAGAGGATCCAGAGCTCCGGTGTGCCCCGCTTTCTCTGCAAAGTAAATACGCTTTACTTTTTGCAGTGCATCATTAGATGAAATGCCAGTTGGCTTATCTAATAGAATTACCCCGTTAATAGGGCGACCTTTACGACGGCGAGCCATTACTCTTCACCTTTTGGTTCAGTACCTTCATCACGGCCAGCTTCTTGCTGCTTACGCTTATCTTCACTCAGTACTTCACTTACTAAGTTAGACATACGCATACCTTCAACCAAAGTGTTGTCGTAAGTAAAACGAACTTCTGGTGTTAGGCGGTGACGGATACGCTTACCTAGCGCCATACGAATTGGCACTTCATGCTCTTTAAGAGCAGCTAGGCAAGATTCAGGCGTTTGCTCGCCAATACATAAGAAAGTCACGAAAACTTTTGCGTAAGCTAAGTCACGAGACACTTCTACGTCTGAAATCGTTACCATGCCGATGCGCGAGTCACGCACCTCACGTTGAAGGATTAAAGCAAGCTCTTTTTGGAGCTGCTGAGACACACGTTGCGTGCGGCTAAATTCTTTTGACATTTTCTTTTCTCACTAATAGAAAGAATGGGGGGATGGTCGTAACCAGCCCCCCATGGCGTATTCAACAACCAATTACCAACTATCTATAAAAGATTACATTAGTAATTTTAGTCAATTAATCAAGAGTACGTTTTACTTCAACAATCTCGAATACTTCGATTTGGTCACCAACGCGAACATCATTGTAGTTCTTAACGCCAATACCACACTCGTAGCCATTCTTAACTTCTTGAACGTCATCTTTAAAGCGACGTAGTGACTCTAGTTCACCTTCGTAGATAACAACGTTTTCGCGAAGTACGCGGATTGGGTTGTTACGCTTAATCAGACCTTCTGTAACCATACAACCTGCGATTGCACCAAGTTTAGGCGACTTAAATACGTCACGAACTTGAGCAAGACCGATGATTTCTTGTTTGAATTCAGGAGCAAGCATACCGCCCATCGCCTGTTTCACTTCATCGATCAGTTGGTAGATGATTGAGTAGTAACGTAGATCTAGGTTTTCGTTTTCAACAGTACGACGAGCAGTTGCATCAGCACGTACGTTGAAGCCTAGGATGATAGCGTTAGAAGCCGCTGCAAGTACTGCATCAGTTTCTGTAATACCACCAACACCAGAACCAACGATGTTCACTTTTACTTCTTCAGTAGAAAGTTTACGTAGAGAATCTGCGATTGCTTCAACAGAACCTTGAACGTCAGCTTTAAGAACAACGTTAAGTTCAGCAACTTCACCAGCAGCCATGTTAGAGAACATGTTCTCAAGTTTCGCTTTTTGCTGACGAGCTAGTTTAACATCGCGGAATTTACCTTGACGGTAGTTCGCTACTTCACGTGCTTTACGCTCGTCACGTACTACTGTCGCTTCATCACCTGATGCAGGAACGCCAGATAGACCCAAGATCTCAACTGGAATAGAAGGACCAGCAGTTTGGATTTCTTTACCGTTCTCATCGCGCATTGCACGAACACGGCCATACTCTTGACCACAAAGCACGATATCGCCTTTGTTTAGAGTACCAGACTGAACTAGAACCGTTGCAACTGGACCACGACCTTTATCAAGACGAGATTCAACAACAACACCAGAAGCCATGCCTTCTTTAACAGCTGTTAGCTCAAGAACTTCAGACTGAAGAAGGATAGTTTCTAGAAGACCTTCAATGTTTGTACCTTGCTTAGCAGAGATATGAACAAACATGTTCTCGCCACCCCATTCCTCAGGAATAACGTCGTATTGAGCTAGCTCGTTCTTAACGTTGTCTGGGTTAGCGTCTTCTTTATCGATCTTGTTCACTGCAACAATCAGAGGTACACCCGCCGCTTTTGCGTGCTGGATTGCTTCGATTGTTTGTGGCATTACGCCATCGTCTGCTGCTACTACAAGTACAACGATATCTGTCGCTTGAGCACCACGTGCACGCATAGCAGTAAACGCCGCGTGTCCAGGAGTATCAAGGAAAGTGATCATACCGTTTTCAGTTTCTACGTGGTATGCACCAATGTGTTGTGTAATACCGCCCGCTTCACCAGAAGCAACGTGTGCTTTACGGATGTAGTCAAGTGTAGAAGTTTTACCGTGGTCAACGTGACCCATGATAGTAACAACTGGAGCACGACCTTCAGCCACTGCATCGCTATCGCGATCTGCTAGTACTGCTTCTTCTAGTTCGTTCTCTTTACGTAGGATAACCTTGTGACCCATTTCTTCAGCAACAAGTTGTGCTGTTTCTTGGTCGATCACTTGGTTGATAGTCGCCATAGCGCCCATCTTCATCATTACTTTAATTACTTCAGTTGCTTTAACTGACATTTTGCTCGCTAGCTCAGAAACTACGATAGTTTCGCCAATAGCAACGTCAGATTTCGCTACAGTTGCAGACTTATCGAAGCCTTGCTGCATTGAAGTTGGCTTAGCCAGTTTACCTTTACCGCCACGACCACGTTGGTTACGACCGCCACGGTTGTTACCAGGTTGGTTAGCTGGTGCCGCTTTCTTTTTACGACGACGAGGAGCTTTCTCTTCTTTTTGATCAGCAGCATCTTCTGCTTCACGAGCGTAAGTAGAAGTAGTCACATGGTAATCCGCAGATTTCTCTTGTTCTTTCTTCTTCTTCTCTTCTTCAGTCCAACGCGCTTCGTTTTCTTCTGCTAGTTTACGAGCTTCTTCAACTAGCTTAGCAGCTTCTTGCTCTGCTTTACGTTGTGCTTCTTCTTCCTGACGACGTTTTAGTTCGTCAGCTTCTTTTTTAGCTTGCGTATTTGCGTCCGCATTTTTTGCATTCATGTCTTTTTTAGCCTTATCAGCTTGTACGCGTTTTGCCTTTTCTTCCGCTTCACGTTTTGCATCCGCTTCTCGTTTCGCATTTTCTTCGGCTTCGCGTTGTGCTTTTTCTGCAGCTGCACGTTGCGCTTGCTCTTCAGCTTCGCGTTGTGCTTTCTCTTCAGCTTCACGGTTAGCTGCTTCCTCAGCTTCACGTTTTGCTTCATCTTCAATTGCGCTGCGCTTCACGTAAGTACGCTTCTTACGTACTTCTACTTGAACATCCTTACTCTTACCGCCTCCAGCGGCAACACTTAGTGTGCTGCGGGTCTTGCGTTGAAGAGTTAAGCGAGTCGGTTCAGCTTCACCAGTAGTGTCGCCGTGTTCCTTTTTCAGGTGAGTTAGCAGTGTTTGCTTCTCTGCATCTGAAACTTGGTCCGAACCAGCTTTCTTCATGCCTGCATCAGCAAGTTGTTCAATTAAGCGGTCAACTGGCGTACCAATCTCTTCACTCAGTGCTTTAACTGTTAATTGTGTCATACCGCTCTCTCCTTGCTGAATTATTCTTCGTCGCCAAACCAACAGATGTTACGTGCTGCCATGATAAGCTCACCAGCGCGTTCTTCTGTCAATCCTTCAATACCTTCTAGTTCGTCAACACCTTGGTCTGCTAGGTCTTCTAGTGTTGCAACACCTTTTGACGCTAGCTTGTAAGCCATTTCACGCTCTAAACCTTCTAAACCTAGTAGGTCTTCAGCTGGTTCAACACCGTCAAATGTTTCTTCTTGAGCAAGTGCAAGCGTTGTTAGTGCATCTTTCGCACGGCTACGTAGCTCTTCAACGATGCCTTCATCAAGGCCGTCAACTTCAAGAAGCTCATTTACAGGAACGTAAGCTACTTCTTCAAGAGTTGAGAAACCTTCTTCTACAAGAAGTTCGGCAAAGTCTTGCTCGATATCTAGGTGCTTCATGAAGTTTTCGATAGAAGCGACAGCTTCTTCTTGGTGCTTCTTCTGAAGGTCAGCAACTGTCATTACATTTAGTTCCCAACCTGTTAGTTGAGATGCTAGACGTACGTTTTGACCGCTACGGCCGATTGCTTGTGCTAGGTTATCCGCTTCTACTGCGATATCCATTGAGTGCGCATCTTCATCAACGATGATAGAAGCAACATCCGCAGGAGCCATTGCATTGATAACGAATTGAGCTGGGTTATCATCCCAAAGAACGATATCGATACGCTCACCGCCAAGCTCGCCAGATACAGCTTGTACACGTGCACCACGCATACCAACACAAGCACCAACAGGGTCAATACGCTTGTCGTTAGTTTTTACTGCAATCTTTGCACGAGAACCAGGATCACGCGCCGCACCTTTCAGTTCGATTAGCTCTTCACCGATTTCTGGCACTTCTACACGGAATAGTTCAGCGAGCATCTCAGGCTTAGAGCGAGTGATGAATAGCTGGAAGCCACGAGCTTCAGGCTTAACTGCATACAGTAAACCACGTACACGGTCACCTGGACGGAAGTTTTCACGTGGAAGTTGATCATCACGTAAAATAACCGCTTCAGCGTTGTTACCTAGGTCTAGGATGATAGTATCGCGGTTAACTTTCTTAACTACGCCAGTTACTAGCTCGCCTTCGTTGTCGATGAACTGCTCAACAATTTGTGCACGCTCAGCTTCACGTACTTTCTGTACGATTACTTGCTTAGCCGTTTGAGTTGTAATGCGGTCGAAAGTAACTGATTCGATTTCGTCTTCGATGAAACCGCCTAATTCGATTGTTTCGTCATCGTATTTTGCAGCTTCAATTGAGATTTCCTTAGTTGGGAATTCAACTTCTTCTACCGCTTCCCAGCGACGGAAAGTTTCGAAGTCACCAGTTTTACGATCGATTTCAACACGAACTTCGATTTCAAATTCGCTTTTCTTCTTTGTTGCTGTTGCTAGCGCGATTTCAAGCGCTTCAAAGATACGCTCACGAGGAACTGCTTTTTCGTTAGAAACAGCTTCTACTACCGCTAAAATTTCTTTGTTCATTAATCTAGCCTCTTAAGCTCTTCTCTCTAGGAGAACTAAAATTTAGGGATCAGGTTAGCTTTTGAAATATTGCTAAGGACGAATTCTTCTTCTTTTCCTTCAACCAATACCGTAATAGTTTCACCATCAACAGACTGGATATCACCCTTCCATTTACGACGGTTCGCTACTGCCATTTTCAAAACGATGCTTACCTCGTGACCAATAAATTGTTGGTAATGCTCTGCTTTGAACAGTGGTCTTTCTAAACCTGGAGAAGACACTTCAAGGTTATAAGCCACTGAAATTGGATCTTCAACATCCATTACTGCACTTACTTGGTGACTTACTTCAGCACAATCATCCACATTGATACCGTTTGGAGAATCAATATAAATACGTAGCGTTGAGTGCTCACCAGCACGAATAAATTCTAATCCAACTAACTCATAACCTGATGCCGCTACTGGAGCGTCAAGCATTTCAGTAAGTTGTCTTTCTAAACCAGTCATTTAACCACTCCAGAAACAAAAAAAGGGCTCAGAGCCCAATTTAAATTCCAAGCAAACATTATCAATATGCATTTACAAATGCACAGATAACAAAAAACCCCGAATAAGTCGGGGTTTTTGTTGCTGGACCCTGATGTGTTAAGCGTTTATCTAGATTGATTTACACTTAACTCGCAGTGAGGTTCACACTGCGCAAACTTGCTACCAATCTCTAAATAAAATAATAAAGAATTGGTTGCGGGAGCCGGATTTGAACCGACGACCTTCGGGTTATGAGCCCGACGAGCTACCAAGCTGCTCCATCCCGCGTCCGACTTGCGAGCATTATACGCTCAACAAGATGATTTACAAGTTTGTAAATATGGTGCCGAGAGAGGGACTCGAACCCTCACACCTAAGGCACTAGCACCTCATGCTAGCGTGTCTACCAATTTCACCATCTCGGCATCAAAAGCTTTTTATCGCTTATTGTGGAATTTCATCGCCTTGCGCTGGAATTTCACTTGCTGCATCTTCAGCTTGCTGGATAACTTGACCTTGAGTTGGGTCAATCCATTGTGACTCAGTCTTACTAGTAGACATATTGCCAAGCACTAAGCTAAGGATAAAAAATGTTGTTGCAAAAATTGCAGTCATTCGGGTTAGGAAATTTCCTGAGCCACTAGCACCAAACACAGTGTTTGAAGCGCCAGCACCGAAAGAGGCTCCCATATCTGCGCCTTTACCTTGTTGAATCAACACTAGGCCAATTACACCAAGCGCTGCCAACAGGTAAATCACAAGTAGAACTGTAAACATTTTTCCACCTATGTTCCTAATTGTTGAGCCAGCGCCGTTCTAAAAACATTTTTAAGAACAAGGCTAGCGTCCTCCTAACTGAAGGCCGAGCAATACTAGCGAAACCCTAAGAGGCTGACAAGCGAATTTTTCTAAAAACACGTGCAGCTGGACTTGATCGACCAAAAAAAGAACACATGGTTACTATTAGACTAATAACCGCTGGTTAATTCATTCTTTTTCAAATGAAAACCAGCGGCTCGACTAATACTTAGCAGTTAGCTTTTACAGCTTCAGCAATTTTTAAAGCTGAACTTTGAACTAAGTCAGCATCTTCACCTTCAACCATTACACGAAGCAGAGGCTCCGTACCTGACTTACGTAACAGAACTCGACCTTTCTCACCGAGTTCAGCTTCCACTTCAACAACAGCAGCCTTTACTGCTTCTGCTTCCAATGGATTCGAATCGCCACTAAAGCGCACGTTCTCTAATACCTGAGGGTATAACGTCATCCCTTGAGATAATTCATTCAACGACATTTCACTATCAACCACTGACGCTAGTACTTGCAGCGCAGCAACAATAGCATCACCAGTAGTCACCTTATCAAGTAGGATTACATGACCTGAATTTTCGGCACCAATTTTCCAACCTTTCGCAAGTAACTGCTCCATAACGTAACGATCGCCTACAGCGGCACGTACAAATGGAATACCAAGCTGTTTCAGGCCGTTTTCCATACCCAGGTTAGTCATTAGTGTCCCTACGACGCCGCCTTTAAGCTCGCCGCGGCGCAGTGCATCACGGGCAATAATATAAGCAATCTGATCACCATCAATCTTATTGCCAAGCTCATCGACCATAATAATGCGGTCACCATCACCATCGAACGCTAAACCTAAGTGTGCTTTTTCTTCAACAACACGTTCTTGCAGTGCCTTAACGTCCGTCGCGCCCACTTTATGGTTAATGTTAGTGCCATTAGGTTCAACCCCCATTGCAATGACTTCTGCTCCAAGCTCTTTAAAAACAGAAGGTGCGATGTGGTAAGTAGCGCCGTGAGCACAGTCGACAACAATTTTTAAGTCCGCTAATGTCATTTGGTGCGGGAATGTGCTCTTACAAAATTCGATGTATCGGCCTGCAGCATCATCTAAACGGACAGCTTTACCTAATTCTGCTGACTCTACACATTCGATATCTTTATCAAGTTCAGCTTCAATCGCTAATTCGATGTCATCAGGTAGTTTAGTTCCTTCCGATGAGAAGAACTTGATGCCATTATCATAGTAAGGGTTATGAGATGCTGATATTACGATCCCAGCTTCAGCGCGAAACGTTTGAGTAAGATAAGCAACAGCAGGAGTTGGCATTGGCCCCGTGAAAGTAGCTTTTAACCCTGCGGCAGCCAAACCAGCTTCCAGAGCTGATTCAAGCATATAACCTGAGATGCGCGTATCTTTACCTATAATGACTTTCTTTGTACCTTGCTTTGCAAGTACGCGGCCCGCGGCCCAACCAAGCTTTAATACAAAATCGGGAGTAATAGGATACTGTCCCACTTTGCCACGAACACCATCTGTACCAAAATAACGACGCTTATCAGACATGCGTTTTTCCTTATTATTTATATTGTCTCAATATTTTCATTCATAGTTTCGATGATCTTCATCGCTTCGAGCGTGTCTTCAACATCATGAACTCGAATAATTTGAGCACCTTTTAAAGCAGCAATAGTTGCACAAGTAACGCTTGCGACCATACAATCAGCTGGTTTCTTATCCAACAATTTAAATATCATAGATTTTCGAGACATCCCCGCAAGTATCGGGAAGCCTAGAGTATGGAATCGCTCTAAATGAGCTAGTAAATGATAGTTATGGGCAAGTGTTTTACCAAAACCAAAGCCAGGGTCAAGAATTAGCCGATCTTTTGTGATCCCTACCTTTTCGCACGCACTTACTCGCTCTTCCAAGAACTCCGAAACATCGGTTAGGACATTTTCATAATGTGGATTACTTTGCATCGTGCGCGGTTGCCCTTGCATATGCATTAGGCATATCGGCACATCAAATTCAGCAGCTACTTCTAATGCACCAGGCTCTTGTAGCGCTCTGACATCATTAATCAAGTCCGCACCAGCGTTAAGCGCTGCACGCATGACTTCCGCTTTACTAGTATCGATAGAAATCCACACATCAAACTTTTCACGAATGAGTTTAATGATTGGTATAACACGACTCAGCTCTTCTTCGAGACTAACCTCAGGCGCCCCAGGGCGAGTCGACTCACCACCGATATCAATGATCGACACACCCGCTTCGATCATCTTTCGCACTTGAGTTAATGCATTTTCAAGCGTATCGAACTTACCACCATCAGAAAATGAATCAGGCGTGACATTCAGTATCCCCATCACATGAGGCTTATTAAGAGTAAGAGTTTTATTATTCGCTCGGATCTTCATAGTTTCGTCATCTTCATGAAATCTATAAGCATACAAATAGAAAAACCCTGAGTTTCCTCAGGGTTTTATTCAAAACATCAAAAATTAAGAATCTTTGTTTGACGCATCACTGTTAGTATCAGAAGACTCTTCGGAATCAACTTTAGGAGCATCTTCAGAATCAGCTTTAGGTTCTGGCTTAGCTTCCGCTTTAGTAGGTTCCGCTTTAGCTTCATCACCCCAGCCAGCTGGCTCACGAATATCATCTTTACGATCCATTAGGTCATCAATCTGACCTGCATCAATGGTTTCGTACTTCATCAACGCATCTTTCATTGAATGCATGATATCCATGTTATCTTCAAGAATCTGCTTCGCTCGAGCGTAGTTACGGTCGATCAGAATACGAATCTCTTCATCGATTAGCTTAGTCGTATCATCTGATACATGTTTAGTTTGACTAACACTACGACCCAAGAACACCTCGCCTTCTTCTTCAGCATATAAAAGAGGGCCTAGTTTCTCAGAGAAACCCCATTGAGTAACCATCTTACGAGCGATATCTGTCGCACGCTCGATATCGTTTGAAGCACCAGTCGATACTTTATCTTTACCGTAGATCAGCTCTTCAGCGAGACGGCCACCGTATAAGCTAGAGATCATCGATTCTAAGTGTTGGCGAGACATGCTCACACGATCTTGCTCTGGTAAGTACATCGTCACACCTAACGCACGGCCACGTGGGATGATAGATACTTTGTACACCGGATCATGCTCAGGTACTAGGCGACCAACAATCGCGTGACCCGCTTCGTGGTATGCCGTTGACTCTTTCGTCTCTTCGGACATCACCATTGAGCGGCGTTCTGCACCCATCATGATTTTGTCTTTCGCTAATTCAAACTCAACCATAGAAACGTTGCGTTTGTTACCGCGAGCAGCGAATAGCGCCGCTTCGTTAACTAAGTTAGCTAGGTCAGCACCAGAGAAACCTGGTGTACCACGTGCAATTAGAGAAGGCTCTACATCGCCCGCTAGCGGTACTTTACGCATATGTACTTTAAGGATCTGTTCGCGACCACGTACATCTGGTAGACCAACGACAACTTGACGGTCAAAACGACCAGGACGAAGTAGCGCAGGGTCAAGTACGTCTGGACGGTTAGTCGCAGCGATAACAATAATACCCTCGTTACCTTCGAAGCCATCCATCTCAACAAGCATTTGGTTCAATGTTTGTTCACGTTCATCGTGACCACCACCAACACCAGCGCCACGCTGACGACCTACCGCATCGATCTCATCAATGAAGATGATACAAGGTGCTGCTTTCTTCGCTTGCTCAAACATGTCACGCACACGAGATGCACCAACACCAACAAACATTTCTACGAAGTCAGAACCAGAGATAGTAAAGAATGGTACCTTCGCCTCACCTGCAATCGCTTTTGCAAGTAGCGTTTTACCTGTACCCGGAGGACCAACAAGTAAAATACCAGTAGGGATCTTACCACCTAGTTTCTGGAATCGACTTGGGTCACGCAGGTAATCTACCAGCTCTTTCACATCTTCTTTTGCTTCGTCACAGCCAGCAACATCAGCAAAAAGCGTTTTGATTTGTTCTTCGCTCATCATACGAGCTTTGCTCTTACCGAAAGACATAGCGCCTTTACCGCCACCGCCTTGCATTTGACGCATGAAGAAAATCCATACACCAATCAGTAAGATCATAGGGAACCAAGAAATAAAGATAGTGCCAAGTAGGCTCTGCTCTTCTGGTGGTGTACCTTGAACTCGAACATTTTGGTTAATTAAATCATCAAGAAGCTTTTGATCGTAAACAGGCATGTAAGTTACATACTTTGCTCCACCACCACGACGGGTAAATGTGATCTCACTGTTATTAAACTGCGCGTCTTGAATCTGGCCTTGGCCAACTTCCTGTACAAACGTGGTGTAATCTACTGCTCTGCCGTTACTTTCACCAGGGCCAAAGCTCTGGAATACCGACATCAATACTACAGCGATAACTAGCCACAGAATTAAATTTTTTGCCATGTCACTCAAGGTGTCAGCCTCTCGATAACTAATTGTAATTAAAGGTAGGGTACTACAGTTTGTAACCTGTAGCTATAGTGTTAACTTTTCCAAAAACTATTGAATCGTTAACCTTTGTAACCAGTGGCTACGACGAACACTTCACGGGAACGAGCTCGAGAAGAGTCGGGTTTACGAACCTTAACGGTTTTAAACATATCACGGACGTCTTTCACGAATTGATCAAACCCTTCGCCTTGGAAAACTTTAACAACAAAGCTACCATTTGTGGCTAGAACTTGTCGACACATATCCAACGCCAATTCAACTAAATACATAGCTCTAGGCTGGTCAACTGAATTGTTACCAGCAATGTTAGGTGCCATATCAGACATAACAACATCAACCATGCTTGGCTGGATTCTTTCTAATAATGCCTCAAGCACTGCATCATCACGAAAGTCACCTTGTAAAAAGCTTACACCAGCAATCGGATCCATGGGCAATAAATCACATGCAATGATTTGACCATTGTCACCAACAATTTTAGCAGCATATTGAGACCACCCACCAGGAGCAGCGCCCAGATCGACAACCGTCATTCCAGGAGATAACAATTTGTCTTTAGTTTGGATTTCTTCCATTTTAAAGTAAGCACGCGAACGATAGCCTTTTTTTCTAGCTTCATTTGCATACTTGTCGTCGAAGTGTTCCTTCAACCAACGACCAGAGCTGGCCGAGTGTTTCTGTTTGCTCATTAGATACCTAAAACGGTGGGTAAAAACTGAATTGCCAAATACTATGACTAATAAATTATAGTCTTCAGCATTAGATGGCGTTAAAATAGGTTTTTTCAACCCTAATAGTAAAGAAAATTGGCCGCGTAATGAACCTAAGCACCAAACAAAAGCAGCATCTAAAAGGCCTAGCTCACAGTTTAAAACCTGTTGTGCTAATGGGCGCAAACGGACTAACTGAAGCTGTTCTAGCGGAAATCGAAATTGCTTTAGATCACCATGAACTGATCAAAATTAAAGTTGCTTCAGAAGACCGTGAAACTAAGCAATTGATTATCGATGCAATTGTTCGCGAAACAGGCGCTGAAAAAGTACAAACCATTGGTAAAGTGTTAGTACTATTTCGTCAGACTGAAGAACGTAAGATCGAAATCCCACGCAAGTAATAGTTTCTATTGCTACGGTGAGAAAAAAGGTCGCATGATGCGACCTTTTTTAATACTTCAATTATCAAGATACAATTAAATGTATTCTACTTTGTCGATTTCAAAATCTTTTTCACCACCCGGTGTTGAGATAACGACTTCATCACCTTCATGTTTACCCACTAACCCGCGAGCAATCGGTGATTTAACTGAAATACGACCAGACTTAATATCCGCCTCGTCTTCAGAAACAATTTGATATTTCACTTCTTCATCAGTATCAACATCAATCAATGTTACTGTTGTACCGAAAATAATTTTTCCGGTGTTTTCCATCTGAGTAACATCAATCACTTGAGCAACTGAAAGTTTATACTCAATATCACGAATCTGTGCTTCACAAATACCCTGCTCTTCACGAGCGGCGTGATATTCAGCATTCTCTTTTAGGTCACCCAACTCGCGAGCTTCACCAATCGCTGCAGAGATAACTGGGCGTAACTTTAATAATCTTTCTAATTCGTCACGTAGCAGTTGTTCGCCACGTACAGTCATTGGAACCTTTTCCATTTTCTACCTCTATCCCAAAGCTACCTTTGGACAAAATAATCCCACCCAACCATACGATTAGGTAGTAGATAACAAACATATTGGGCCTAGTGTAAACAAACTTTATATCTAAATCATCTTAATTCATTTCCAAGCTTAGGAAAGCCTTGGCTATCTCTCGTTTCTTAACAAGTACATCCCCTACCAAACCCCGTTAATCAGGCTTAATCAGAAAAATAAACCTAAAAAGAACTAAAACCCAAATTTAACCCAGACACAAAAGAATAAACAGAAACACAAATAAAACAACAAGTTACAGAAAAACCAAGCACAATAAAACACTGTTCATAAGTCTGATTTATATCATTTTACTAACTAATAAGGAACTTTAGGAGTAAAACATAGCTCATGGATTGCTCATGCATATTGATGGAAATTTATGATTTTCAAAACTTATTGCATATGAAACTTGATTAACTTGAGCAATACGGCGAGAATGCGCGAGAAATATGTTTTTTGCGCCCAAGAATACTCGCAAATAATAACTATTTATGGACAGTAATTAGGATTTATAACATGAACAAAACTATGATCGCTCTAGCTGTTTCAGCTGCTGCACTAGCAACTGGCGCTAACGCTGCTGAACTTTACAACCAAGATGGCACTTCTTTAGATATGGGTGGTCGTGCTGAAGCTCGTCTTTCTCTGAAAGATGGCAAAGCAGAAGACAGAACCCGCATCCGTTTAAACTTCTTAGGTAAAGTTGAGATTCAAGACGGTCTATATGGTGTAGGTTTCTACGAAGCTGAATACAATGCTAATGACAACGCAGCAAACAGTGCAAACAGCAATGACATCGAGCATCGTTACACTTACGCGGGTCTTGGTGGCGCATTCGGTGAAGTAACTTACGGTAAAAATGATGGCGCACTAGGCGTAATCACAGATTTCACTGATATCATGGCATACCATGGTAACTCTGCAGCATACAAACTAGCAGTAGCTGACCGTACTGACAACATGTTGTCTTACAAAGGTCAATTCCAAGATCTAAGCGTTAAAGCAAGCTACCGCTTTGCAGATCGTGATGGCGAAGATGCAAACGGTGAATACAAAGATAACAATAAAGATGGTTACTCTCTATCTGGTATCTACGCAATTGGTGACACTGGCTTCAACCTAGGTGCTGGTTACGCAGATCAAAACACTGACACAAACGCGTCTTCAGACCAATACATGCTAGCGGGTTCTTACACGCTTAACGATTTGTACTTCGCAGGTACATTCGTATCAGGTACAGACAAAGACGGTTCAACTAAAACAGACAAAACTGGTTATGAACTAGCTGCTGCGTACACTATGGGTCAAACAGTGTTCAGTACTACTTACAACTACCTAGAAGAAGACGCTTCTGGTACTAAGTCTGACGCAGCTGACAACTTTGCTGTTGACGCAACTTACTACTTCAAGCCTAACTTCCGTGGCTACGTTTCATACAACTTCAACCTATTAAGCTCTAGCGACGCTGGCATTTCTAAGGCTGACGCTGAAGACGAACTAGCTCTAGGTCTACGTTACGACTTCTAATTTAGAACCTTAACGACCAATTGATAACGCCTGCTCTTGTAGCAGGCGTTTTTTATATCTGTATACTAAAACTAATGCTCATAACCCCAAAGATTCTATGCGACTACTAGCGACTTTATCCTTGCTTTGCATTTCAACAACGGCACTGGCGTATTCACCCTTATCTTTTCTCCCACAAGGAAGTCGTACAAGCTTATTGCTTGAATCGCTAAATCAATCCCCTACTGAGATAAAACTGAATACCGAACAACTTTACCCACCTGCGAGCACCTTGAAACTGGTTACCGCTCTCGCAGCAAAGCTCGAGTTAGGTAATGACTTTCAATTTTCAACTTCACTATCCCAGCAGAATAACAATGTTCTGATTCACTTTAGCGGTGACCCGACTCTTGAAACAAAGCATCTCAAGCAACTACTGAAAAGTTATATAACTCAGAGTTCGAGAAAAATTGAAGGCGACGTATGGCTTGATAATAGCGCTTTCACTGGCTACCAGCGAGCTGTAGGCTGGCCATGGGATATTTTAGGTGTTTGTTACAGTGCCCCAGCAACTGCGATTACATTAGATGAAAATTGCGCCCAAGCATCAATTTATACTCAAGAGAATGGTAACACTCGCGTTTACATACCCGCCCATTACCCTATTGATGTTTCAAGCCAAGCTGCAACAGTGACAAAGTCAGGCCAGAAAGCTACACAGTGTGACTTAGAGCTCACTACATCACCACAAAACGAATATCAACTATCTGGATGCTTAATCGAGCGCGACAAACCACTCCCTCTTAAGTTTGCCATTCAGAACCCTGAGCTTTATACCAAGAAAATTGTAGAGCAACTGATAAAAGAGCTCAGGATCGACCTCAAGGGAGAAGTTCGCATCGGTCACTTTACAAGTAACACCACTTCGACGTTAATTGCTGAGCACAAATCAGAAAAGCTGCCAGCACTCATTGATGTGATGCTGAAAAAGTCGGACAACCTTATCGCAGATAACCTAACCAAAGCATTGGGAGCTAAGTTCTTTATACAATCAGGCAGCTTCAATAACGGCACAGAAGCAATCAAACAAATATTACTAAGTAAGGCGAACATAGATATTCGTGATGCTCAGCTAGCTGATGGTTCAGGGCTCTCAAGAAATAATCGGATGACATCTGAAGACATGAGCAAAGTCCTACGCTATATCTGGCAAAACGATCAGAAATTAGGGCTAATCAGTGCAATGCCAACCTCTGGGCAAAGTGGTACGCTAAAGTACCGTTCAAGCATGCGTAAGGCACCAATCGAAGGGCACATTATTGCTAAAAGTGGCTCACTATATGGAAGCTATAACATGGCTGGGTATGGATTAAATGCACAAGGGGCACCGACAAGCTTATTTGTGCAGTTTGTTAGTGACTACCACCCGCAAAAAAGGGACAACGACATTCCTGTCATCGCCCCTATCGTTCAGTTTGAAAAGGCATTCTATAAAGATATTATCGACTTCAGCCAGTCTCAATAAATCTATTTAGATGATTCCAGAGTGAACACTTTTCTACGCAATGCCCAGAAAAGTGTTCACTACCGTGAAATAAATCCACATCCCAGAAATATCAACAATCGACGCTAAAACTGGACTCACTAGAACTGCAGGGTCTAATTTAAATAAACGTGCAATGATAGGAAGTACCCCACCCAGAGTCGTTGAAATAGTAACTTGAATAAACAAAGCCACAGCGATTGCCGTTGCAATCAATTCAATCTCATAACCACCTGTTGAGCCTCCATCGCTAAACATCATAATTCTAGCGACCATCACTAACGCGATAGCTGATGCTAAACAAATCGCTACTCGGCACTCTTTCCAAAGAACATGTAACCATTGGCGTTTTTTAAGCTCTCCAGTAGCCAAAGCGCGGATCACCAAGGTGGCGGCTTGTGTCCCAGTATTACCACCAGCAGCAGCAATCACCGGCATATAAATGGCTAGTAATACCAACTGACTTAACGTGTCTTCATATTGAGCGATAATCAAGCCTGAAACGATCCCCAACAACGCAAGTGCAATGATCCACCCTATACGTTGACGCACGTGCTCCATCACCCCTGTAGTCAAATACCCTTGAGTTGGTTCCACTTCCGAATGAATCAGGCCAAGTTGATGTGCGAAGTGTCTAGACCGTTTTTCGTGTCCTTGTTCTTCTAAATGCCGTAGCAACTTTTGAATATGAGAAAGTGGGCACTGAGTCAGCACCATTACCGCTTCCTCGATCGGCATCACCGTCAGTAAATGGGCTTGCTGTGGTTGTTCATACTGCTTAAACGCGTTCGCGACCGCTCTAATATCATTTTCAGAAAATAGGTGTTCTATAGAATTTAAAGTGTTGTTCATTACCGTCATGGCGAATCTCCCGATTGGCAAAGGTAACGACCATCAAAACAAGTAGCCTATAGAGAGTAGTCCAAGAGCATCAAGCTGTGTACGTAAAGAGCGCATAACTCTATACATCGGCGTACATAACTAAACGCACCAAGAGCTTAAAGCACTGATGTGTCTACTTGTTAGAATCTAGAGTGTGGAAAAGAATAAGGGGGAAAACAAAGATACCCTACCTGAACGGCAGGACAATAGATCAATACCGAGACAGCTTATTCTTCTCCATTCAAACTAGGAGGATGGTCGGTATTGTTCATAAAAATCTCCAAAATTACTGCCAGTTCGACAGCGCGCATAGTGTAGCAATCCTGCAAAAAATTCTTCGTCAACTTTCTGTCAATAAATAGGGGGCAATAAAAAAGGCATCCGTAGATGCCTTTTATTCAATCATTGATGTACGTTATTACTTGATAGTAATACGAGCAAACTTACGCTTACCTACTTGGTAAACCGCAGTACCGGCCTCAGGTACTAGTTTGTTGTCTTCAACTTTCTCGCCTTCAATCTTAGCGGCACCCTGCTTGATCATACGCATCGCATCAGAAGTCGAGTTTACTAGGCCTGCTTCTTTTAGAACGTTAGCGATTGGTAGACCCGCTTCGAATTCGAACTCAGGCATATCATCTGGCACTTGGTTTTTAGCAAAGCGGTTAACGAACTCTTGCTCAGCTGCATCAGCATCTGCTTCACTGTGGAAACGAGCAATGATCTCTTTAGCCAGAAGTACTTTAACGTCACGTGGGTTTTTACCCGCTTCAACGCCAGCTTTCAGCTCTGCCACTTCTTCAAGCGGGCGGAAAGACAGTAGCTCGTAGTAGCTCCACATTAGATCATCAGAGATAGACATGATCTTACCAAACATTTCGCTTGGTGCTTCGCTAATACCGATGTAGTTGTGTGCAGACTTAGACATCTTCTTAACGCCGTCTAGACCAACAAGTAGTGGCATCATCAGTACTGCTTGTGGTTTTTGGCCTGCCGCTTTCTGCAGTTCACGACCCATTAGAAGATTAAACTTCTGGTCCGTACCGCCAAGCTCAACATCGCTTTCTAGCGCTACTGAGTCATGACCTTGAAGAAGTGGGTACATGAATTCATGGATAGCAATCGGTTGACCGCCAGCATAACGCTTTTTAAAGTCATCACGCTCAAGCATACGCGCAACAGTTTGGTTAGAAGCTAGACGAATCATACCTTCAGCACCAAGCTCAGATAGCCACTCTGAATTGAAACGGATTTGAGTTTTAGCAGGATCTAAAATCTTAAATACTTGCTCTTTGTACGTTTCAGCATTCTTTAGTACGTCTTCACGGCTTAGTGGAGGACGAGTTGAGTTTTTGCCTGAAGGGTCACCAACCATTGCAGTGAAATCACCGATAAGGAAAGTTACTTCATGGCCAAGCTCTTGAAATGCACGCAGCTTATTAAAGATAACTGTGTGACCAAGATGGATATCTGGCGCTGTCGGATCGGCACCTAGCTTAATACGTAGAGGACGACCTTCTTTTAATTTAGCGATTAGCTCTTCTTCTGGAATCAGCTCTTCTACGCCACGTTTGATCTCGGCTAATGCAGCTTCAATACTCGCCATTCTTGTTCACTCCCACAGATTTGGCAAAAATATAATAGTTCGACATCTTACTTGAATAGCGATACATTTTGAAACCAGTTAAACTATTCTGTTGTCTATTTTCACAATATTTACAGAACGAACCGGAACATGTTGTCTATTTTTGCACGCCTTCCCCTATTGCACCGGGCCTTTATTGCATTTTTTAGTGCAGTAATTTTTATCGCTCTATTTTTGCTCCCAGACGTAAACAGCTTACGAGATACCAGTAATCGTCTTAAAGTGGGTGAACACTACCCACTCACGATTAATGCCGAAGCGCTCGCTTCAGGTTCTGAAGTCTCTCCAACAGCAGTATTAAAGTGGGAGAAGTACACGGTTCGCTCTGGTGAAAGCACAGCAGTGTTATTTAAACGTATTGGTTTGTCTCCTCGTTTATTACATAACTTGGTCAATACTAATAAAGATACGAAGAACCAACTTTCTAACTTACGACCAGGAGACGTGCTGCAATTTGGGTTCGATGAAAACAACGACCTCATTCAGCTAAAGCGTCAACTCAGTGCGTTTGAAACCTTCCGAATTACCAAATCAGATGACAAGTTCACGTCTAAATTTGATAAAAAAGAAGTGAACTACCAATATAATTTCGCACAGGCGGACATTACTTCTAATTTCTGGAATGCAGGAATTAGCGCAGGCCTTACTGCTAACCAAATAATGGAACTCGCCGGCATTTTCGGTTGGGATATCGACTTCGCACTCGATATTCGCCAAAAAGACAGCTTCAAAATCTTGTATCAAGAAAAAGTCGTAGAAGGTGAAGTGATCGGCCGCGGTAAAATCATTGCGGCTATTTTCCAAAATCAAGGCGATACCTTTACCGCTATTTTAGATGATAAAAGTGGTAACTATTACGACGAAGATGGCCGTGCGATGAAGAAAGCCTTCCTACGTTCACCAATCGATTTCCGTCGTGTTACGTCTAACTTCAACCCTCGTCGTAAACACCCAGTAACAGGTAAAGTCAGAGCCCACAGAGGTACCGACTATGCCGCGCCAGTTGGTACGCCAATCTGGGCTGCTGGTGACGGAATCGTACAAAAGTCAGGTTATAACCAATTCAACGGCAACTATGTGTTCATCCGCCATAGTAATACTTACATTACTAAGTACCTACATATGAAAAAACGCTTAGTTAAAACGGGGCAACGCGTGAAACAAGGACAAACCATAGGCACGTTAGGTGGAACTGGGCGAGTGACAGGTCCACACCTACACTATGAATTCTTAGTTAATGGCGTACACAAAAATGCGCGAACCGTTAAGCTACCTCAATCCAAGTCGCTTCAAGGTAAAGCCAAAAGCACCTTTGTCGCCAATTCTAAAATTCGTTTAGATAAGTTGGAAAGGTACGGGCAGCTACTGGCAACCAATCAGTAAACCAATAAAAAGCGACTCTCTGGAGTCGCTTTTTTTGTATTTTAGAGTGCTCGCTAATCGTTAGCTTGCTTGGTACGCCCGAGCATTAACAAGCAAGGAGTCAGAACCAGCGTCAACACCGTTGCGAATGCTAACCCACCAGCAATCGCGGTGGCTAACTGAGACCACCATTGGGTGCTTGGAGCACCAAATTCAATCTTCTGGTTAATTAGATCGATATTCATCTCTAGTACCATTGGCATCAAGCCCAAAATGGTGGTCACCGTCGTTAACATCACAGGCCTTAAACGCTGCACCCCAGTCCTCAAGATCGCATCACGCTTTTCAAGGCCACGCTTTATCAACTGATTATATGTATCGATCAAAACAATATTGTTATTGACCACTATCCCAGCCAAAGCAATAACCCCTATCCCCGACATCACAATCCCAAACGGGCGCTGGAAAATCAGTAATCCTACAAACACGCCAACTGTAGAAAACAGTACCGCACTTAGAATTAAGAACGCCTGATAAAAACTATTAAATTGCGTGATTAAAATTAGCGCCATTACGGCTAAAGCCACCATAAATGCACTTTGCAAAAACGCAGACGAATTCTCCTGCTCTTCATTTTGACCACGTATTTTGAACTCAACACTATTCGGCAGCCCTAACTCTGTAAGTGCTTGTTCAATATTGGGCAGTTCAAGTGCGAGGTTATAGCCCTCTTCCATATCCGCCATGATATTAATCACCCGCTCACCATCGATACGTTTGATCGTATCTTGCTTATGATCTGGGATAATCTGAGCGAAATTAGTAATCGGGACCAACCCCGAAGGCGTTTTCACTCGTAGCTGATCAAAACGGCCAATATCACGCTTGTCTTCTGGATAGCGCACTAAAATGTCGACTTCTTCTGCAGAGTCATCTGGCAAATAGTCACCAATTTTTAGCCCGTTTGTCACAAATTGAACCGTATTACCAACCAAAGTAGCATCAGCGGTAAACCTAGCAGCATCATCCCGGCGAATATCAACTTTCCAGTCAATTCCATCCTTACTGGCAGTGTCACTAATGTTTTTGAGCGCTTGGTTATTGTCTGCCCACTCTCGTACAACTCTCGCCGCTGCATTTAGTTCGCTAGGGACTCGAGCCGAAAGCTCAATCACCAAATCATTTTCAACCGGAGGGCCAGCGTCTGGGAATTTAAACTCTATCTCGACTCCTGCATATTGATCGGTCGTTTGTTTGAGCTCTTCAATGATTGCTTTCACGCTGCGGCGATGCTGCCAATCAACGGGAGTAATCGAGATTTGACCAATTCCGTCATCGCCGCCAGTTCGGGTATATACGCTCTCAAACTCGTCATGACCTAACATGATCTGTTCAATATCACTCATAATCCGATCTTTTTCTTGGATTGACAGGTCACCATGAGATCGGACTTTAACGTTAAAGAAAGGCGGATCGACTTCGGGGAAAAATTCCGCTCCAAGCCCCGCCTTGGCATAGGTAAAGCCAACAACGATCGCGAGCAATATCGCGCTAAACAAAATTTTCAAAGGGTGCTTAATTGCGAATGAGAGCGTATGGAAATAGAGCTTAGTCAAACCTTTGGCCTGGCCAAAGTCACCATCATGCAACGCAACCATACGCTGTTGATTAGCATTAGATACATATTGAGGCTTACCGATTAACCCACCTAAAACCGGTACGAACAACAACGCCATCATCAACGAGGCCGTCAAGGTTGCAATTAATGTTAGCGGTAAGAACTTCATGAACTCACCGGTTATATCCGGCCAAAATAGCAAGGGAGCAAACGCCGCTAAAGTCGTCGCCGTCGACGCTGTAATAGGCCAAGCCATCCGTTTTGCAGCGTCACGGTACGCTTCTTTTCTTGGCTCCCCTTCCTGCATTCTTCGGTCGGCAAACTCGGTAACAACAATTGCACCATCAACCAACATACCCACAGCCATGATCAAAGAAAACAACACCACAATATTGACCGTAAGGCCAAATACCGAAAGCACTAATAACCCGGTGAGAAAAGAGCCAGGGATGGATATCCCAACTAACAATGCTGTACGTACCCCAAGAATAGCGATGATCACAATCACCACTAAAATAATCGCTGACAGAATGTTATTTTGAAGATCATTAAGCATGATCTTCACATCTTTCGATTCATCCCATGTGTACTTGACCAATAAATTAGTTGGCCAATCCGCCCGTTCTTGAGCTCCTGCCATCACCGCTTTAACCAACTCAACGGTTTCAATAATGTTTTCACCAGCACGCTTTTTGATATCTAACACCACAGCTGACTTTCCATCTAAACGCGCAAAACTTTCTGGATCTCGAAACGCTCTCCTCACCGTCGCCACATCACCAAATGTCACCACTTGCTTACCGTCGACTTTGATAGGAAGTTCAAGGACATCTTTTAATGAATTAAAGACTGAAGGAACTTTGACTGAAAATCGTCCATAACCTGTATCAACAAAACCAGCTGCCACCACGCGGTTATTCAACGCTATTAAGTTGTAAATATCCGCTTGGTCTAGGCTGTAACTCTCCATCAGAAGCGGATCGACAATGATTTCCACAATGTCTTCCCTGTCGCCAGCGATATCTACCTCTAAGACTTGACGATAACTTTCTAATTTATCGCGCAATTGGCGGACGATTTGCACAATAGAACGCTCAGGTAATGTACCGTACAACACCACCGACAAAACAGGCTGCTCTGTCGCGAGTGTCACCTCGTTCACCGTCGGCTCATCGCTATCTGCAGGCAATTTTGGTTTGGCAAGATCAACCGCATCACGAACATCTGCCATCGCTTTAGTTAAGTCTGCGCCGACATTGAATTCCAACATTACCGAGGCATGTCCCTCCGCTGCGGTGGAATTCATCTCTTTAACCCCTTCTATCGAGCGTAACTCTTGTTCAATTGGTCGAACAAGCAAACGCTCTGCATCAGATGGTGAAATGCCTTGGTGGCCAACAGACACATAAATAATTGGGATAGTAATATCAGGGCTCGATTCTTTAGGGATAGCAATATAGGTCCCTATCCCAGCAATCAAGATAAGTAGCAACAAACTCAGCATGGTCCGCGCACGGGAGATCGCAGCATCAATCAGTGAATACATGTGAGCTCCTTCTAGTTCGCGCCAGACACAGCTTGAATAGCCAGCACTTCATCACCATCGCGCACAAAACCTTGTCCGACAGTGACGATATCCGCTTGGCTGCCTAACCCTGTCAACCACACTCCGTCCTGTTCCGCTTTAACCAATTGAATACCAATGAAAGACACTGTTTGCTTACCACCGTTGGTGGATACGGTTTTGACGCCAAGGTTTCCTGATTCATCCAGAGCTAACATCGCTGGAGTGATCTTAATAGCAGGTTGGGTCTCTAAATTCAGGGCTAGCTCTGCACTGACTCCTGCAGGAAGTTGTCGGTCGGGGTTGGGGATCTCTATTTCGATAGGGAATGTATTGGTTGATACTGACGACACTCGTGAGATATAACGAAGTTTACCTTCGACAATATTCCCTCCAAGTAAACGTACCGTTGCAACCTGATCACGAGTGAGCAGCTGAATGTGACGCTCACTGACATCGGCTTCAATGACAAGAGGATCAAGGTCAATAATACCGGCAACCGGATCCCCTACACCTACAAAGTCTCCGAGTTCCACATGCAGATCTTGTACGATCCCAGAAAAAGGAGCACGGATGGTCGTGTTGTTCAAAGCAAGCTTAGCGTTACTCTTCATCGCTTTCGCTTCCGTTAAAGAAGCTTGAGCAGAGGTATAAGCAATTTCTCCTTGAAGCCCTCTGTCTTTTAACGATTGTGCCGCTTTGAATTCTTTCTGTTTAAGGCTTAACAACGCAGATGCTCGTTCTAGCTGAATCTCAAGGTCGCCTTTATCAATTTGTGCGATAGCTTGCCCTTGTTTAACCTCATCTCCTTTAGAAACGTTCAGTTTTACCACTTTACCGGCTATTTCCGCCCCCAAGCGAGCATGGCGATCTGGTGCAGTTCTTCCGTACAATTCGATCGTCTTATGGGTATCTTGAGCAACAAAGGTTTGATATGTAACCTTTGCAAGAGGCACAGAAGGCGGGGTAAGCTTAGTGCTTTCTTCTGCTTGCAGCGCACCCAATCCAAGCCACACAGAAAGCAATACAATAAGAAAAATAGATACGAGCCAAGGTCGCTTTGCGAAAAAGCCCCCGAAAGATAAAGTCGGCATAAACAGTCCTTGTCAGAGCGATAACCTAAATCGGTATCAGGTAATAAATCCGTGTAACTTCCTGATACATTGAGTTAACCATAACAGAACTGTATTTATTAAAAGTGAGATGATATCGACAGTTTAATGAATACGGCGTTTACTAAACAACCTACTTTTATCTCCATTTGGATACGGTAGTGATTAAACGACATCCAATAAAAAAGCGCCGAACTAAGTTCAGCGCTTTTCTTCAATTCGACTTAAATCGCGTAATGTTACACGCTAAATGAAGCACCACAGCCACATGTAGTTGTCGCATTCGGGTTGTTTACGAAGAAACGAGCACCCTCAAGACCTTCAGTGTAATCCACTACGCCACCCACTAAGTATTGTAGGCTCATTGGATCCACAACTAACGTCACGCCACTGTTTACAATCGTAGTGTCGCCATCGTTTACTTTTTCATCAAAAGTAAAACCATACTGAAAACCGCTACAACCACCACCCGTAATGTAAACACGTAGTTTTAGCTCTGGATTTTCTTCTTCAGCAATCAGCGTTTGTACGCGGGTAGCTGCTGCATCAGAAAAAGATAATGGGATATTTGCTTCGCTCACGACAACCTCTCTCACTTCGTGTCAAAAACAACCTGATACAAATTCTCAGAGATCATAGTTGTTGAATTCTTTTTTATATTGGTCTGATTATCTAATACCTGAGTGATACGTTCAAGTATTGTCCAATAGGATTACCCTTTTTCCGTTTATTCGTAGTTTCTCTGAACAATTAAATTGCTCAATACCGCTAAAACATCACATTCGAGTGATTATCTTGGTGAAATTATTCCTAGTTCGATTGTGGATAGGTACAATGCGAGCAAATTGGTCCGACAATCAAAAGAGGATATATCAATGACCAAATCAGCAGAGCTGTATCAAAAAGCGCAGAAAACCATTCCAGGTGGTGTTAACTCACCAGTTCGCGCATTCAATGGCGTAGGCGGTTCACCAATCTTTGTTGAACGTGCAGATGGCCCGTTAATTTTTGATGCTGATGGTAAAGCATACATTGATTATGTAGGTTCTTGGGGACCAATGATCCTAGGCCACAACCACGGCGCTATTCGTGATGCTGTGATCGAAGCAGCTCAACGAGGCCTAAGCTTTGGTGCGCCAACAGAATTAGAAATTAAGATGGCAGAATTAGTATCAGAAATGGTGCCATCAATGGAACAACTACGTATGGTTAGCTCAGGTACTGAAGCGACCATGAGTGCGATTCGTCTTGCACGTGGCTTCACTGGCCGCGACAAAATTCTTAAATTTGAAGGCTGTTACCACGGTCACGCAGACAGCTTATTAGTAAAAGCTGGCTCTGGCGCACTAACGCTTGGTCAACCAAGCTCTCCAGGCGTTCCTGCTGATTTTGCAAAGCACACGCTAACCGCTACATTCAACAACCTAGATTCTGTTCGTGAATTGTTCGCAGCGAACAAAGGCGAAATCGCTTGTATTATCGTTGAGCCTGTTGCGGGCAACATGAACTGTATTCCACCAGTAGAAGGGTTCCATGAAGGTCTTCGTGAAATCTGTGACCAAGAAGGCGCACTACTAATTTTTGATGAAGTAATGACAGGCTTCCGCGTTGCTCAAGGTTGTGCGCAGGCTTACTACAACATCAAACCAGATCTAACGTGTCTTGGTAAAGTCATCGGTGGCGGCATGCCAGTCGGCGCATTTGGTGGCCGTAAAGACGTAATGCAGTACATCGCCCCAACTGGACCTGTTTACCAAGCGGGTACGCTTTCAGGTAACCCTGTAGCAATGGCTGCGGGCTATGCATGTCTATCTCTTCTAAAAGAAGAAGGTAATGAGAAGCGTCTTGCTTCAAAAACTAAACAGCTTGCAGATGGTTTTAAGCAGCTAGCAGATAAGCACGGCGTTCCACTGCTTGTTACTCAAGTTGGCGGTATGTTTGGCTTCTTCTTCACAGATCAAGAAGTGGTAACTTGCTACGAAGATGTAACTAAGTGTGATGTTGAACGCTTTAAACGCTTCTTCCACCTAATGCTTGATCATGGCGTATACCTAGCACCTTCAGCATTCGAAGCAAGCTTTACTTCTTTAGCGCACGGCTCTAAGGAAATCGAAGCGACTCTTGAAGCCGCAGACCGTTGTTTTGCAATGATTGCAGCAGAAGCGTAATCGTTGAAGAATGAGTAACTAGATGTACAAAGGGCTGTTATTCAACAGCCCTTTTTTAATCCCAAAGTAAAAACACCAACAGCATAATTGTACCTAGCAGCATCCGAAACCAAGGAATATCTTTCTTTTCCGCTTCTTTAGAACACGTTTCATCTTTATTACAGCAACCCATTATATAAAACTCCTCATTGCTAACTTACTGTTTTGAAGCCATTATAAACTCAGAACGTTACTTGAGAGATCATTACTGTGTCAGAAAAAATTAAAATCACCTCTAGCCATTGGGTAATTGTGGTAGCGCTGCTCGCCGCCGCTTATGCCTGCTATTTGTTAATCGAGCCTTATGTTAACTCGATCATCATGGCTTTCATTATCTCTCTGCTCATGTTTCCAATTCACAACTGGCTTGAAAAGAAACTACCAAACAAAGCCAATATCGTTTCACTGCTTTCGTGCATTATTTTAACTTTCATCATAGTGATCCCCCTGCTCGCAGTATTTGCAGCCATTGTTCAGCAGGGTTCATTGTTTTCTCAGAACACTTACCAATGGGTAACTCACGGTGGCATCCAAACATTGTTTGAACACCCGCTTGTTGTTAAAGCGCTCGCTTTCGTTAACGATTACCTTCCGTTCGACAATATAGAACCACAAGCGATTGCTCAGAAAGTCGGAGAATTTGCGACCTCATTTGGTTCTAAATTGGTGGCTCTCAGCGCCAAGATCTTAGGTGACGCAACCAACTTCTTGATGGACTTTTTCCTGATGCTATTCGTGCTGTTTTTCTTACTGCGCGATCACGACAAGATCATTAACGCGATACGCCATATTTTACCACTATCTCGTAGTCAAGAAGACAAGCTACTGTCTGAGATCGAGCAAGTGTCTAAATCCGCTGTGATGGGATCATTTCTAACGGCTATAGCTCAAGGTTTTGCCGGTGGTATCGGTATGTGGATTGCGGGTTTCCCAGGGCTATTCTGGGGCACCATGATGGGCTTTGCATCGTTTATCCCTGTCGTTGGTACCGCACTGATTTGGATTCCTGCAGCCGCATATTTATTCCTAACAGGTGACACAACCTGGGCTATTGTTCTAACCATTTGGTGTATCGCTGTTGTTGGTTCTATCGATAATTTACTGCGTCCGTTACTGATGCAAGGCAGTGCAGGCATGAATACCCTAATGATCTTCTTCTCATTACTCGGAGGTATTCAGTTATTCGGCTTGATCGGCTTAATTTATGGCCCTCTGATTTTTGCAGTAACTATCGTTCTCTTTAATATCTACGAAGAAGAGTTTAAAACCTTCTTAGATACCCAAGACAACAGCTAAAAGACTTCAAGGTTTTGGCGGATTATGCGAAAATCCGCCCTCATTTTTTGCCAATCACTCACGAGTGCTCTCATGTCTGCATATATAGCTCCAAGCCAAATCGCTCAACGTCAATTAGCCTACTTTGAAGGAAAGCATGTCTTAGTTGCCGGAGAAGCTGAAGATCTATTCCCTGTAGAACTTGCTAAGCATTGTGAATCCGTCTCAGTCTTTACTTCAAATTACAGCTACTACCGTCAACTTGAAGGCCAAAGCAAGATTCAGCGCTTTTACGGAGCAGAGTTCACCGAAGATACGAACGCCGACTTAGTTTTACTGTACTGGCCAAAAGCCAAAGCTGAGGCGGAGTACCTTCTCGCCATGCTGTTTGCAAAATTAGGAAAAGATACCGAAATTGTGGTGGTTGGTGAAAACCGCTCAGGCGTTAAAAGTGTCGAAAAAATGTTCAGCCCATACGGGAAAGTGACCAAATATGACTCGGCTCGCCGCTGCTCATTCTATTGGGGACAATGCTTTGAGCAACCTAAGGCCTTTTCTCTGCAAGATTGGTTTAAAACTTACTCGGTAAGCATCGATGACCAAGCACTTACAGTGAAAAGCTTGCCCGGAGTTTTCAGCCACGGTGAGTTCGATATTGGTAGTCAACTATTGCTCGATACTTTGCCAGCTCTTAGGGGTAAAGTTCTAGACTTTGGGTGCGGTGCGGGCGTGTTAGGCGCGGTAATGGCTTCGCGAAACCCGAACATAGAACTTGAGATGTGTGATATCAGTGCGTTTGCTGTCGCTTCTACGCAAGCTACTCTGCAAGCCAACGGGTTGTCCGGAAAAGTATTCGCCTCTGATGTTTACTCCGATACGGCAAATAATTACCAGTTTGTGATCAGCAACCCTCCATTCCACTCAGGCCTAGAAACCAGCTATAGCGCGACAGAAACTTTACTAGCCGACGCTCCGAAGCACTTAACGTCATCAGGTGAGCTAATCATCGTCGCAAATAGCTTCCTAAAATATCAACCAATTATCGAACAAGCTTTTGGTAAATGCGCGACACTAAATAAGACCACTAAGTTCGCTATCTACCACGCTGCAAAGTAGTACTTTATTATTAGTGCAGGCCAAAACCTGCACTATTCCCGCCTAGTTATTCTGCTTTAAATAACAAAAATGCGTATCCGCACACGCTTTAAATGCCACTTACTTGTCAAAGTAAAAAAACTCGTTAATTTCGTTAAATTAGGATCCGTCTCATTTGTTATTTAGTTCTGTTCTAGACCTCCTTAGAACAGCGCACTTAAGGAAAGCAGTACCTCACCTATGTTTAGATTTTATCGAAAGCAGAAGTTTAAACGCCTACAAAACACGTTAATGATGGCGTTTCTCGCACTTAGTATTACCCCTGTGACTGTTATCGCGATCTTTTTTCTTCAATCTCACAGTAAAGATCTCCAGGAACAAAGCACCTCTCACCTTGTGTCAGTTCGAGATACTAAGCAAACTCAAATATTAGATTACTTACAAGCCCAAGAGTCTCAAGTTATGGGCTTTGTTCGCTCTGAATTAGCCAACGCCAGTGGTGGTCGTTTTTATGGGTTGGTTAATGCTTTCCAGCGCTTAGGGGTCGATATCGAGCAGTCTCGAGAGAATGCTCAACAGCGCTACATTAAGGGGTCGGGTAATCAAATAAAAACATCAATTCTTCCTGAATCGAGTAGCTATGTGGGAAGTGAGCGTTACCGGCTGCTGCACAAACGCTATCACGCTACTTATTTAGAGCTATTAAAACGCTCTGATTTTGACGATATCTTATTGGTCGATATTAACGGTAACGTTGCCTACTCAGTATACAAACGTGACAACTACGGAACCAACCTTCTTTCAGGTCGCTATAAAGATTCCAATCTAGGAAAAACCTTCCAAAGATTGGCCGATGAAGTCACAGAAAAACGTAAAACCAATGAAGATTATACCCCTGTGATCGTTTCCGACTTTTCATTTGAAAACGGTAAGCAAAGCGCATGGTTAGGGGCTCCAATCATCCAACAAGGCTACCTACACAGCTACGCGATGTTCAGATTACCAATCAATGGTATTACTAAGCTGATTGCCGAAATTAACAAATCTTCCAACATGCAAACCTTACTCGTTGGTAGTGATTACTCACCTCGCAGCCTTGCTCACGACCAAGAAGCGATTAACCTCAGCTTAGAAGTTGTGGATAAAGCTCTATCCGGTGAGACAGCCGTCGGCACCTTTAGCAATAGCTTAGACCAAGCGATCATTGCCGCGTACGCCCCAATTAAGCTTAAGTATGCGACTTGGGCTCTGGTGGTAGAGTTACCCGAAAAAGAAGCTTTTGCTCGTATACATCAGCTCGAAAAACTGTTCGTAATTGCCATGTTAACTGCCATCATACTGGTTGTCATTGCCTCGCATTACCTATCGAACTTCATCACATCACCGCTATTAAAACTGACCTGGGCCGCAGAAAAAGTGTCCGCTGGCGATCTCGATGAAACCATGATCAACACAGACCGAAAAGATGAGATTGGGCGACTTGCAGTCAGCTTTGAACGAATGCAGCGTTCCATTCGAGAAAAAATGCAGCTGATCAAAAACCAGAATGTTGAACTGGAAGACAATCTCAAACTTATTCAGAAACAAAACGAAGACTTACAACTCGCAAACAAATTGAAAGATGAATTCCTAGCGACGACCTCTCATGAGCTAAGGACACCGCTACATGGAATGGTCGGAATTGCAGAAGCTTTGATCTCTGGTGCCAATGGTCCTATCCCTGCTAATCAAAAGTATCAGCTGGATATCATCATTAACAGCGGCCAGCGTCTTGCCACTTTGGTCGACGATTTACTGGATTACCATAAAATGCGTTACGGCAGCTTAGACATTCAAAAGTCGGCCGTTGATCTAGCCAGCGCCACTAGCCTAGTTCTTGAGTTATCGAACCATTTATTGGGTACCAAGCCAATCCGAATCATCAACCAAGTACCTACTGACCTGGCGTTGGTATCTTCCGATCCGCAACGTCTTGAACAGATTATGTATAACTTGATCGGGAATGCGATCAAATACACCACTGAAGGTAAGATTGTTATTTCGGCAAGTATCATCGACGACAACATTCGTGTACAAGTCGTCGATACCGGGCAAGGTATCCCAGCCGAATACCTTGAACATATTTTTGAGCCACTCATCCAAGCGGGGCAAGACGCAAGTCGTTACCGCCAAGGAGCGGGCCTAGGTTTATCGATTAGCCGACAGCTCATAGAGTTGATGGGCGGTTCACTTTATGTAAGTAGCCAACCTATGGTAGGCACTACATTTAGTTTTACGCTGCCATTGGCTAATGCAGAGGAAATAGCCGAAACCAAAGCCACGACATCGCATTCGCACTTCCAAGCACCTGATTCAAGCGATAGTAATCATCATGACATCGCGCCGATAGAAGAAGATCCTAACGGCCCATTATTAGTCGTAGCCGATGATGAACCAGTGAATCTACGAGTCCTAGACAGCTTCCTTAAACTAGAAGGTTACCGAGTTCGCACAGCCAATGACGGTCCAGAAGCAATTGAACTCATAGAGAAAGAAAAGCCTGAACTATTGTTACTCGATATTATGATGCCAGGAATGAGCGGTTATCAGGTCTGTGAAACGTTGCGTAAAGAATACGACCACGCAGAGCTACCAATTATTATGCTTACCGCTCTCAACCAGGCAGAAGACAGAGTCAGAGGGTTTGAGTCTGGAGCAAACGACTACTTGTCTAAACCTTTCAATAAACAGGAGCTGGCTGCTCGTATTACTGCGCACCTCTCGGCTAGCAAAGCAGAGCAGCGCAGAGTTGAAAACGATAGACTTCAACTAGAGCTTAAACAGCGAGCTATCGTTGAAGCCAGCTTATTAGAAACACAAGGCAGGCTCTTAGAACAATTAGAATCCGCTCCAGAAGCCATCATTTGCGTCAGAGATGACCACAAGATCCGCTTCGCTAATGAAGCGGCAGCGAAACTCTTCCGCCGAAGCCAAGAGCAATTAAAGCGCTCAACAGCCGATGAAATTATCGCGCCGAAATACTTAGTCGTGGAACAGCCTCACTATTGCGGTGAAATTGATATTTACATTGAAGATACTCGTCAGCACATCTCAACAGACATACTCAAGCTTCCTGATGGCTCAGGGCTCAATGCCATGTACATTTTCAATGTTGGTGGCGGAATCAATGCAACACGCATCAATAACCTAGAAACTGCCATTGAAGCATTATCTAGCTACGCCTTTGAAGGTGACAAAGATAAACTGCAACAACTCAAAGAGCTTGGTGGTGAGTTTACGCGTATCGCCGATAAAGCAGCGGGAGAAGGCAAAAACAAACAAGAAATCATGCGCGAAGTTTTAGTCGAAGCCATGACCAATTCGATTGAATATTGGGAATCTGTCACAGGAGAAAGTAAGTTTACCTTCGCAGAAAAAAGCGGCTTATGGCGTGTATATTTAGACAGAAGCACGCTGCAAACTCGGACTCTAGATAAATATCTACGTGTCGAGACACTCCCTAAAACTCCGCGCTGGCGAACTGTGCTGAGCTCTATAGAGTTTATCCTCGAACATTGTAAAGAACAGAGCCCAGAGCGCAGTCATATCGAAGCGCTACGCGACAAGCTGCAAAAGCTTCTCACTAGCTAACAACCCTTCAATCAATTAGCCCGCCTAACGCGGGCTTTTTTACCCCTAGAAAACGAATTTCCGTTCACAGGCCTTCACAAAAAACCAAATCAATCGGTTAAAGCTCTACCTAAAGGTTGGGCTATAAGGAAATCAATATTCCACTTATCTTTCCTCCATAACGCTTATTTGCCAGCGATAAAAAAGATAAAATAGGGTGTTAAAATCTTCCGATAAAAACGTAGAATTACCGCTAGATGACCCTTAACGTTCATTATTCGTCCTAGTTTGCGAACTTGGTCACAACAGAACGGCAGATTTAATTTTTCATAAGAAATTAACGTAAAACAATGGGGTGAGCAGGATCTACCTTTTATAAAAAAAGAAATGGAAGCCCTAATTTAAATAGACAGACAGTTAGTGACTACCAACAAAATAAAACTATTCGGGATAAAGTTGCGACTGGAATCAAGTTATAAAACTCGTTCAAAAAACAAACACCTGGGGCAAAATTAACGTTTTCAACGTGAGGAAGTGAGTTTTTAACGATTTTAACGGGAATCCAATTTGATTATTTACTCGGTAAGGTGTTTTCTTAGTCGTGCCTAAGGCCTACAGGCCACTCTATACCGCTTGTTTAGAATTAAGTAGTTCAAGAGGTAGGTCTTAAAGAATGGTTATCACTGGATAACATTCCATCCATAAGTGAAATGAAAGCAAATAGTAAGGAACAGCTATGCTTGCCAATATTAAAAAAACAGCACTAGCAACAGCAATTATTGCAACCGCTACTACAGGTTTTGCATCAGTAGCAAACGCTGCAGAACGCAGTGAATTGACTATCCACCCTAAAGAGTACACCACCTTTGTACGCAACTTTAACCCGTACCTAGGTGCTACTAACCTTCATACAACAACAGACTTCCTATACGAGCCTCTAGTTGTATTTAACGAAATGCATGGTAACACTCCAGTTTTCCGTCTTGCTGAAAACTTCAAAATGTCTGACGACCTAATGAGCGTTACTTTTGATATTCGTAAAGGTGTTAAGTGGTCTGATGGCGAATCGTTCTCAGCTGACGACGTAGTATTCTCTTTCAACCTAGTAAAAGAGAAACCGGAGCTAGATCAAAGCGGCATCAACTCTTGGGTATCAAGTGTTGAGAAACTGAATGATTACCAAGTTCGTTTCCGTCTGACTGAAGCAAACTCAAACGTACCTTACGAGATCGCTAAAGTACCTGTAGTGCCTAAGCACATCTGGAAAGATGTAAAAGATCCAGCATCATTCACTAACGAAAATCCTGTAGGTTCAGGCCCATTCACTGAGATCGATACTTTCACAGCTCAACTTTACATCCAGTGTGCTAACCCTAACTATTGGGATGCAGACAACCTAGATGTTGACTGTCTACGTGTACCTCAAATTGCTAACAACGACCAATTCCTAGGTAAAGTTGTAAACAGCGAAATGGACTGGACATCTTCGTTCGTTCCAGACATCGACCGTACGTACGCAGCGGCGAGTCCTAAGCACCACTACTGGTACCCGCCAGCAGGTACTCAAGCATTCGTAGTTAACTTCAAGCACCCTGATGCTGCGAAGAACGAAGCACTAAACAACGTTGAGTTCCGTCGTGCATTCTCTATGGCTCTTGACCGTCAAACAATTATCGATATCGCTTTCTACGGCGGCGGTACTGTGAATGACTTCGCATCTGGCCTTGGCTACGCATTCGAAGCTTGGTCTGATGAAAAGACTCATAACAAATACAAAGGCTTCAACACTTACAACGCTGAAGGCGCGAAAAAGCTTCTTGCTGACGCAGGCTTCAAAGATGTAAACAAAGATGGTTTTGTAGACACTCCATCAGGTAAGTCTTTCGAACTTCTAATTCAATCTCCTAACGGCTGGACTGACTTCAACAACACAGTTCAACTAGCAGTAGAGCAGCTAAACGAAGTGGGTATTAAAGCGAAGGCTCGTACTCCAGATTTCTCTGTGTACAACCAAGCAATGCTTGAAGGTACGTACGACGTAGCTTACACGAACTACTTCCACGGTGCGGATCCATACACGTACTGGAACAGCGCGTACAACTCTTCACTACAATCTGGTGATGGTATGCCTCGTTTCGCAATGCACTTCTACAAAAACAACGAGCTTGATGGCCTACTAAATAGCTTCTACAAAACAGCAGATAAGAACGAGCAGCTAGAAATTGCTCACGGTATTCAGCAAATCATCGCTGCAGACCAAGTTACTATCCCTGTGATGTCTGGCGCTTACATGTACCAATACAACACAACTCGTTTCACTGGTTGGTGGAACGAAGAAAATCCTAAGGGCCGTCCAAACATCTGGGCTGGTATCCCTGAGCGTCTACTTCACGTACTGGACCTAAAACCAGTTAAATAAGTAATCGTTCAATCCTCGCGGCGTAACTTCCTTACGCCGCTTATAAAAATCCCCCGCACTCATATTGAATGTATGGCGCTCGTCGTCAGGGGGTTTTTCGTTCCAAATTTTCGCTAGGGACGACCTGAATCCAGAAACAGGGAAACAATCTGGGTGAGTAAGGTGTGAGTTATGGGTTATTTTTTAAGACGTTTGTCATTTTATTTTGTCGCGCTATTAGTTGCAGCGACGTTAAACTTTATTATTCCTCGAGCGATGCCTGGTGACCCAGTTACCATGATGTTCGCAAATGCTTCAGTTCAAGTAACACCTGAACGTATCGCAGCAATGAAAGAACTTTTAGGCTTCGTAGACGGCGGCTTGCTCGTCCAATACGGTGCTTACATGAAAAACATTCTTAGCTGGGAGTTAGGTACTTCAATTCAATTCTACCCACTTTCAGTAAATGCCCTATTAGGTAGCGCTTTTGGTTGGTCGCTATTTTTAGCAGGTACTGCGGTAATCATCTCTTTCTCTATTGGCTCCATTTTGGGCATCTTCGCCGCATGGAAACGTGGGAGTAAATACGACACATTTGTTACCCCGGGGATGTTGATTATCCAAGCCGTACCACAAGTTGTAATCGCTATGATTGCGATGTTTACCTTCGCAATTGGCTTAAAGTGGTTCCCTACAGGTTACGCTTATACCGCAGGTACAATGCCTGATTGGACTAGCTGGGAGTTCATCAAAGATGTCGCTTACCACGCTGTATTACCGCTTTTCTGTGCATCAGTCGTTCAAATCGGTGGCTTCCTAGTAAACATGCGTAACAACATGATTAACCTGCTAGCTGAAGACTACATCACGATGGCGAAGGGCAAAGGCCTGAGTGAAAACCGAGTGGTTTTTAACTACGCAGCACGTAACGCAATGCTTCCAAGTGTAACCGCACTATCAATGTCACTTGGTATGGCAATTGGTGGTCAACTTATCATCGAAATCATCTTTAACTACCCAGGTCTAGGCAGCGTACTTTTCAACGCAATTACTGCTCGTGACTACCAAGTACTTCAAGGTCAGTTACTTATTATGACGCTGTTCATGCTGTTCTTTAACCTTCTAGCAGACATGCTTTATGTTGTTCTTGACCCTCGCCTACGTAAGGGAGGCAAATAATCATGAAAGGTATTCTTAAACTAATCTGGGGCAACCCAGTTGCTCTAATCGGTGTTTCGATTCTAAGTGTATTCCTATTCATCGCGCTAGCCGCGCCATTAATTACTAAGCACGCACCAGATAAAAGAACAGGTAACCCTCATGAGTACCCTGGGTTCGTAGTGAAGTCTGCTCAATCAAACCCTACAGGTTGGATTGCTGAAAATTTAGCTGATGACCGCCGTACTCTAATCATGTCTAAGAAAGCCGATCACGTACTAGGTACTTCTCGTATGGGTCGTGATATTTGGTCTCAAGTAGTTTATGGAGCTCGCGTATCGCTTGCTGTCGGTTTCGGTGCTGGTCTAACAGTATGTTTCTTAGCAACTGTCATCGGCGTATCTGCTGGTTACTTTGGCGGACGTGTCGACGACATCCTAACCGCAGCAATGAACATCATGCTAGTTATTCCTCAGTATCCATTGTTGTTCGTGGTCGCGGCATTTATTGGGGAAGCAGGTCCACTGACAATAGCTCTCATTATTGGTTGTACGTCCTGGGCTTGGGGGGCACGTGTTGTCCGCTCTCAAACCTTAGCACTGCGTGAAAAAGAGTTTGTTAAAGCAGCTGAAGTATTAGGTGAATCTTCATTCCGAATCATCTTTGTTGAAATTCTACCTAACCTAATCTCTATCGTTGGCGCAAGCTTCATTGGCTCAGTGATGTACGCAATCATGATGGAAGCAACTATTTCGTTCCTAGGTCTTGGCGACCCGAACACCATCAGCTGGGGCATCATGCTGTACAACGTACAAACTTCCTCATCAATGCTAATCGGCGCTTGGTGGGAACTATTAGCTCCATGTATCGCTTTGACTTTACTAGTTACTGGGCTAGCTCTTCTGAACTTTGCAGTAGATGAAATTGCTAACCCGCAACTTCGCTCACACAAAGGTATGAAACGTTGGAAAAAGCTAGCAGCGCAAGACAAAAACGAGCGCGAACCAGAACTACCACCACAAAATGCACTTTGGAGCGGAGATAAATAATCATGTCTGAACCACTAATTTCTGTCCGCAACTTATGCGTTGACTACATAACTGAAGCCGGTGATGTCCGCGCTTGTAATAACGTAAGCTTCGATATTGCCCCTGGAGAAGTGTTCGGTCTTGCTGGTGAGTCTGGATGTGGTAAATCAACCGTTGCTTTCTCACTCATGCGCCTACATAAGCCACCAGCATTTATCACTAGCGGCGAAGTCATCTTCAACGGTGAGAACATCCTTAACTACAGCGATGAACGCATGCAAGCGTTCCGCTGGAGCGAGATGTCGATGGTATTTCAAAGTGCTATGAATGCTTTGAATCCAGTACTTCCAATGGAAGAGCAGTTCTGTGACGTGATTATGCGTCACACCAACATGACTCGCGAACAAGCTAAGAAACGAGCTGAAGGTTTACTGGAAATCGTAGACATCCACCCAAGCCGTTTGAGTGACTACCCACACCAATTTTCTGGGGGTATGCGCCAACGCCTTGTGATTGCAATAGCTCTCGCGCTAAACCCTAAAATGATCATCATGGATGAACCAACAACGGCACTCGATGTGGTTGTACAACGTGAAATCCTACAAAAGATCTATGCATTGAAAGAAGAGTTTGGTTTCTCGATTCTGTTCATCACCCACGACTTGTCGTTAATGGTCGAGTTCTCTGACCGCATCGGCATTATGTACTCAGGTGAATTGATCGAAGTTGCTAACTCTCAAGATATTCTAGAGAACCCTTATCACCCATATACCAAAGGGCTGGGTAGTTCTTTTCCACCATTAGTTGGTCCAAAAACCAAGCTAACCGGTATTCCTGGTAACCCACTTAACCTGCTTGAAATACCGCAAGGTTGCCGCTTCCAAGCTCGCTGTGATCGCGTGCATGAAGCGTGTACACGAGTACCAACAACATTACGCCAAATAGAGCACGGCCACCTGTCCAATTGCCACCTTTACGGTGATCCAATAGCACAAGTAAAGGCTTGATGACTCATAAATAACTAAAGCAAGTTTGGTAGTAATAAAGGATTTTCTGGAGACAATTATGAGCAAAGACTTTGGTCAATTATTAGTGGAAGGCAAGAACGTCGTAAAAGACTTTCCAATCAGTAGCACCACTATTCAAACCCCAATGATGCGTGCAATCAATGACGTGTCTTTCAAAATGTACAAAAGCCGCGGCCTGGCTGTGGTTGGTGAATCCGGTTCTGGTAAATCCACAACCGCGAAAATGATTGCAAAAATGTACGCTCCCTCAGGTGGCACCATTGAGTATAAAGGTCGTGATATTCAAGAAATATCAAGCAAGAAAGATCTCATGCACTACCGCGAAGGCGTGCAGATGGTATGGCAAGACCCATTTGGTTCACTAAACCCAACACACAACATATTTCACCATATTGCCCGTCCATTGCTGATCCATAAAAAGGTCACTCCGGGCAACAAGAAAGAACTTGAAGAACGTGTATACGATCTTTTAGAGCAGGTTGGTTTGATCCCACCAAAAGAAACAGCAGCGAAATACCCGCACCAACTTTCTGGAGGCCAGCGTCAACGTGTCAACCTTGCGCGTAACATCGCGGTAGGAGCAGAAGTGGTACTTGCCGACGAACCTACTTCAATGCTGGATGTATCTATTCGTGCAGGTGTTCTCAACTTAATGGAAGAGATGAAGTTTGAGAAACAAATGTCTTTGCTTTACATCACCCATGATATCGCAACTGCTCGTTATATCGCTGAAGACCTTTCAGTAATGTACGTTGGTCACATGGTCGAATGGGGTGACACTGATGAAGTCATCGCAAACCCTCAACACCCATACACTCAACTTCTAGTTTCAGCCGTACCAGACCCTAAAAAGTCTATCCACGAGAAACTAGCGGGCAACAAAGGGGAAATCCCACTTTGGACGCCAGAATCTGCGGGTTGTCCATTTGCAGGTCGATGCACCCACGCCACCGACAAGTGTAAAGAACAGTTACCAGGTGTTACCCAGCTCGGTGAAAACCACTTTGTTCGTTGTTATCTACACGAAAGTTAACCAACAAGTCTGGCTAGAGTGAGCCATCGCTCTAGCCATCAAATTCAATATAAAAAGATACCTAGCCAATAGAAACTAGGACTGTCGGAGAAGTTTGATGCTGCTACTTACCAATCATATCGGTTACGAATCTCAAGGACCAAAGCAAGCTGTATTGCAGACAAGAAAAGAGCGCCTATCAAGCTATACCGCCCTTCTGGTTTGTGCTGACAATCATGTCACGGTACAAAGTTTTGACATTGAGAAACAAGGCCGTGTAGCAAACTGGCATCAAGGGCAATTCTTCACTATCGATTTCAGCTCGGTTACCGAGCCCGGTCGTTACTACCTGCGCTTTGACAACCTTCGTTCAGAAGTGTTCGAGATTGGTAATAACCTGCTAGTGAACCACACATTCTCTGACGTACTTCACTACTTTAAGTCGCAACGTTGCGGCGGCATCTTTGATAAGAAAGATCGTCAAGCCCAAATTCTTGGCACCGACCGATACGTTGATGTGCATGGTGGTTGGTACGACGCATCAGGCGATGTAAGTAAGTACTTTAGTCACTTGTCGTATGGCAATTACCTAAATCCGCAACAGATTCCAATGGTAGTTTGGAACATGCTAAAAAGCGTGCGCTTAACCAGCAACAACCCAGACTTCCCTAAATTTTCTATGACACGACTAACGGAAGAAGCGCTATTCGGTGCTGATTTCTTAGTACGTATGCAAGACGCGGCCGGCTACTTCTACATGACTGTATTCGACAAGTGGAGCAAAGATATCAATCAACGCGACATCTGCGCATACTCCACTCAAGAAGGCCATAAATCAACAGACTTGCAAGCCGGTTACCGACAAGGAGCAGGTGTGGCTATTGCAGCACTTGCCGCAGCGTCTGAACTAGACATATCGGGTAGCTACTCGAGCCAAACCTATCTTGATACCGCGACCAAAGGTTACTGGCACCTAAAAGAATATAACTTGCAGTACCTAAACGATGGTGAAGAGAACATCATCGATGAGTATTGCGCCCTACTCGCGGCCAATGAGCTTTACCGAGTAACACAAGACGAACAATACCTTTCAGAAGCCAGAACTTGGGCTACGAGATTGAGCGCCCGTCAGCAATCTGATGATTCATTTGAACACTTCTGGTCAGCTAATTCTGATGGCTCTCGCCCATACTTCCACGCCGCCGAAGCTGGATTACCAGTGATAGCCCTGTGCGAATACATCAATAATGAAACTGACGCAGAGCTGAAAGAACAAGCTCGTGCGGTTGTTGAGCAGGCGTGTCAGTTTGAAATCGATATCACCGATAAAGTCACCAACCCATTTGGCTATCCAAGACAATACGTTAAGAATGTGGATGGTGAAAAGCGCGATGCTTTCTTCGTCGCTCAGAAGAACGAAACCGGCTACTGGTGGCAAGGCGAAAACGCTCGTCTTGGTTCAATAGCAACCATGGCTTACCTCGTTCAACCACACATTCAAAATAGCGACTTGCAGGAACGCTTGATCCAGCTTTCACAGAACAGCCTCGACTGGATCTTAGGCCTCAACCCTTACCACATGTGCATGCTTGATGGTCACGGTCATAACAACCCTGACTACTTACCTCAACTTGGTTTTTTCAATGCCAAAGGCGGTATCTGTAACGGCATTACCGCTGGCTTTGAAGATGATCAAGACATTGCGTTCAATCCACCAGCCCAAAAAGATGACATGCTTCAAAACTGGCGCTGGGGCGAACAATGGATCCCTCACGGCGCATGGTTCCTATTGGCAACCGCTGCGCAATTCAATTACCTAACACAACGTAAGGAGCAATAATCATGACGCTTTACTACGTAGGTATTGATGGTGGCGGCACCTCTTGTCGTGCTCGTATTCGCGATGACCAAGGCACACTCATTGGTGAAGCGAAAAGCGGCAGCGCTAACATCCTTTTGGGTGTTGATGTGGCGATGAGCTCAATTGTCGATGCTATTACTCAAGCGGCACAGCAAGGGCAACTCGATTCAAGTCATTTTTCAAATATGCATGTTGGTCTAGCGCTGGCAGGTGCTGAGCAAAAGTCAGCATGGTTCGACTTCATGGCACAACCGCACCCTTTCGCCAGCATGACTTTAAACACAGATGCTTACGGTGCTTGTATTGGTGCTCACAACGGCCAAAACGGCGCCATCATGATAGGTGGAACAGGCTCATGCGGCATCTACCTACAAGATGGTGAGCAACATGTCGTTGGTGGCCGTGAGTTTCCAATTTCCGACCAAGGTGGTGGCGCGGTGATGGGTCTTCGGTTGATTCAACAAGTCCTGCTTGCAGAAGATGGCATTCGCAACAAGACACCACTGACTCAACACGTAATGAACCACTTTGGCAATGATGTTGATGCCATCGTCGAATGGTCAAAAGGCGCCATTCCAAAAGACTACGGTCAATTCTCGCCAGTGATTTTTCAACTGGCTAACGAAGGCGATGAGCTCGCGATTGAGATGCTCAAGCAAACCGCCGCTGATATCGAAATGTTTGTACTAGCACTGCATCGCAAAGGTGCAGACAAGGTGTGCCTAATGGGAAGTATCGCAGAGCGCATTCTCAACTGGCTATCACCACCGGTACAACAATGGATCGTTGAACCTCAATTTGACGCTATCGAAGGCGCTTTGATGTTTGCCGGAAAACCACAACACAACTTGTATCAACAGGCTTAGCAGGGAAGTTATATGAATTATCGCATCGACTTAGCTGTTCTTTCTGAACAAAAAAATAACTGCCGATTTGGCCTTACGGTACATAACTTAAGTGATATTGACGTTACAGATTGGTCACTCCACTTTGCATTTGACCGATTCATCCTTCCAGAGAGTCTGTCGCAAGGCGAATTAACTCAGGTAGGAAGCTTTTGTTCTTACCAGCCAAGTGCCACCGTGTTAAAGGCGAACAACCATTACTATCTAGAATTTAGTATTCAAAGTGCCCCATTCCGTTTCTATTCTGATGGTCTCAATGACGCCTTTATCCAAACGCATAACCAAGGCGAAACCTCGGTACTGCCAGTAGCAATATCACCAATAGTGCTGGCTTCACCATATCGTGAGCGCAGCCAAATCCCAGAAGTAGATGCGGCAGCGGTAGCACTGATCCCCCAACCGAATCAATTCGAGCTGAAACAAGGCAGTTTTGCACTGAACAAGGCGTGCAAAGTTGAAGTTCAGTCTCACTTGGCCGAGAAAGCCAGTGCTTGGCTACAACAAGAATTACTGACTACGTTTGAGCTAGCGGTTTCAACAGAACTATCACCAGAAGCTAGCGGAGACATTCTATTTCGCAGCAACCCAACTTTAGATGAAGCCGAGTACAAGCTAAAGATCACAGCAGAGCAAGTGGTCATAGAATCAGGCAGTCAATCAGGCTTCACGCATGCCGTCGCCAGCTTGATCCAATTGGTTCAACAACAAGATGCTGAAGACTTCTCTGTGCCATGTTGCAAAATCGCCGATCAACCTCGTTTCAAATACCGCGGCATGATGTTGGACTGTGCACGTCACTTCCACTCTGTGGAGCAAGTGAAGCGTTTAATCAACCAACTCGCCCACTACAAATTCAACGTTTTTCATTGGCACCTAACCGATGATGAAGGTTGGAGAATCGAGATTAAGCGACTACCTCAGCTAACAGAAATAGGAGCTTGGCGTGGTCCTGACCATGCATTAGAGCCGCAATATACCCACATTGCAGAGAATTATGGTGGCTTCTACACACAACAACAGATTCGCGAAGTTATTGAATACGCAGAGCAACGCAGCATCACTGTGATCCCTGAGATCGATATCCCGGGACACTGCCGCGCCGCGATAAAATCACTGCCTGACATGTTGGTAGAGCAAGCGGACACCACTCAATACAAGAGCATTCAACACTACAACGACAATGTACTAAACCCAGGTTTATCGGGTACTTATCAGTTCTTAGATATCGTTATTGAAGAAGTCGCAGAACTCTTCCCGAGTGAATTGATTCACATGGGCGCAGACGAAGTGCCACCTGGAGTGTGGACCAACAGCCCTGCAGCTCAGGCACTGATGAAAGAACATCAATACCAAGACAGCAAAGATCTACAAGGCCACCTGTTCCGCTATGCCGAGAACAAACTTAAGCAGCTAGGCAAGCGCATGGTGGGCTGGGAAGAGGCACAACACGGCGACAAGGTGAGCAAAGAGACCATCATCTACTCGTGGCTCAGCGAAGAAGCCGCCGTGAACTGTGCTCGCCAAGGCTTTGATGTGGTTCTGCAACCGGCACAATTTACTTATCTCGACATGACCCAAGATTATGCACCGGAAGAACCGGGCGTAGATTGGGCTGCCGTTATCCCATTAGAACAAGCTTATACCTATGAAGCGCTTTCTGAGATATCCGACACCGACCCAATTCGTAAGCGGATCCGCGGAATTCAGTGTGCTCTCTGGTGTGAGATCGTCACCAACCAAAAGCGTATGGATTACATGGTATTCCCAAGAATTATCGCTTTAGCTGAAGGATGTTGGACACACAAAAACAACCGAAACTGGCTTGATTACCTGTCTCGCCTAAAGGGTCACTTGCCGCTACTCGACAGACTCAATGTTGATTACCGCAACCCTTGGAAAGCGGAATAAAACAAAACCACAGCATGCTCATACCGAGTGATAGCTGACTCAAATTAAGATGCTCAGTCCAACAAAACTCAGCATCACTATTTAAAAATTAGCTGCATAGATGCAGTTTGTTAAAAAGGAAATGACAATGAAATACGGCTATTTCGATAACGACAATCGCGAATACGTCATCACTCGCCCTGATGCACCAGCACCTTGGACTAACTACCTAGGTACTGAAAAGTTTTGTACTGTAATTTCGCACAATGCGGGCGGTTACTCGTTCTACAATTCTCCGGAATACAACCGTGTTACTAAATTCCGTCCGAACGGCACCTTTGACCGCCCAGGGCACTATGTTTACCTGCGTGATGATGAGACGGGTGACTACTGGTCTATCTCTTGGCAGCCAGTGGCAAAGAGCCTAGATGAAGCAAACTACGAAGTTCGTCATGGCCTTTCGTACTCAAAATTCAAATGTGAATACAGCGGCATTACCGCAACCAAAACGCTATTCGTTCCTAAGGGCGAAGATGCAGAAGTTTGGGACGTTGTACTAAAGAACAACACGGATAAGCCACGTACTATCAGCACATTCTCATTTGTAGAGTTCTCGTTCAGTCATATTCAATCAGACAACCAAAACCACCAGATGTCTCTGTACTCTGCGGGCACGTCTTACCAAGAAGGTGTGTTGAAATACGATCTGTACTACAACACTAACGACTTTGAAGGCTTCTACTACTTAGCATCAACCTTCTCACCAGACAGCTACGACGGTCAGCGTGACAACTTCCTTGGCATGTACCGCGATGAAGCAAACCCAATTGCGGTCGAAAACGGTAAATGTTCGAACAGCGCTCAAACCTGTTACAACCACTGTGGTTCTCTGCATAAGCAATTCACCATTCAACCGGGTGAAGAAGTTCGTTTTGCTTACGTACTAGGTATCGGCAAAGGTAACGGTGAACGCCTACGTGAAAAATTCCAAGACACAACAAACGTAGATGCTGCGTTCCAAGGTATCAAAGATCACTGGGACGAACGTTGCAACAAGTTCCAAGTTAAGTCTCCAAACGAAGGCTTGGACACCATGATCAACACCTGGACACTATACCAAGCAGAAACTTGTGTGGTTTGGTCGCGCTTTGCATCATTCATTGAAGTTGGCGGCCGTACAGGTCTTGGCTACCGTGACACAGCTCAGGATGCAATCTCAGTACCTCACGCTAACCCAGCGATGACTCGTAAACGTATCGTCGATCTACTACGCGGCCAAGTTAAAGCAGGCTACGGTCTACACCTATTCGATCCAGACTGGTTCGATCCAGAGAAAGCGGACGTTAAGCCTTCGAAGTCACCAACGGTAGTTCCGACTCCATCAGACGACGACAAGATCCACGGTATTGAAGATACTTGTTCTGATGATCATCTATGGATCGTTCCGACCATCATCAAATACGTGATGGAAACCGGTGAACATGAGTTCTTTGATGAAGTGATTCCTTACGCAGACGGCGGTGAAGCAACTGTCTACGAACACATGAAAGCAGCACTGAACTTCTCTGCAGAATACGTTGGTCAAACAGGCATCTGTAAAGGCCTACGTGCTGACTGGAATGACTGCTTGAACCTAGGTGGCGGTGAATCTTCAATGGTTTCATTCTTGCACTTCTGGGCGCTACAAGAGTTCTTAGACCTTGCTAAGTTCCGCAATAACGATGCTGACGTTGCGAAATATACAGAAATGGCAGCGAACGTACGTGAAGCGTGTGAAACACACCTTTGGGATGAAGAAGGTGGCTGGTACATCCGTGGTCTAACCAAAAATGGTGACAAGATCGGCACTGCTCAACAAGCAGAAGGTCGTGTACACCTTGAGTCAAACACACTAGCCGTTCTGTCTGGTGCGGTTTCTCAAGAGCGTGGTGAGAAAGCGATGGATGCAGTCGATGAGAACCTATTCTCTGAATACGGCCTGCACTTAAACTCTCCATCATTCGCGACACCAAACGATGATATCGGCTTCGTCACTCGCGTTTACCAAGGCGTAAAAGAGAATGGCGCAATCTTCTCTCACCCGAACCCATGGGCTTGGGTAGCAGAAGCGAAACTCGGTCGTGGTGACCGTGCGATGAAATTCTACGATGCACTTAACCCATACAACCAAAACGACATGATTGAAACACGTTACGCAGAACCATACTCGTACGTGCAATTCATCATGGGTAAAGACCACCAAGACCACGGCCGTGCAAACCACCCTTGGTTAACCGGTACCTCTGGTTGGGCTTACTTTGCGGTAACCAACTTTATTCTTGGTGTTCGCACTGGCTTTGAAGGCTTAACGGTTGATCCATGTATCCCGACAGATTGGCCAGAATTCGAGGTCACTCGCCAATGGCGCGGTGCGACATACAACATCACGGTACAGAACCCGAATGCAGTAAGCAAAGGGGTTGCCTCTATCACTATCAACGGTGAGTCAGTAGAAGGCGCAATTCCAGTGCAAGCAGAAGGCAGCGTGAACGATGTTGTCGTTGTTCTAGGCTAGTCACGCCACTTAACCAACCACTCTTGCCTCAAGCCTATTAGGTTTGAGGCAAAGAGACTAAAAGGATTTTCTAATGATTAAATTTGGTACCGGTGGCTGGCGCGCTTTCATTGGTGAAGAGTTCACTCGTGATAACGTACGTTTAGTTGCTCAAGCACTAGCAAATATCATCAACCAGGAAAACGCTGCACAGAATGGTTTTGTTATTGGTTACGACCGTCGCTTTCTGTCAGATAAGGCTGCCTGCTGGTTTGCTGAAGTATTAGCCGCAAATGAAGTAAACGTTAGCTTCATCGATAAGTTTGTTCCAACCCCCATTGTCATGTTTAAGGCAAAAGAGATGGGATGTACATATTCCGCATGTATTACTGCGTCTCACAACCCAGCAGACTACAACGGAATCAAAGTCTTCATCGAAGGTGGACGTGACGCCGATGAAATAATCACTCAAAAGATCGAAGCTCAGATAGCAAACCTATCTATTAATGACGTGAGATGGGTAGACTTCGAGCAAGCCCTCAATGATAGAACTGTAACCATTATTAACCCAATGAACGAGTTCGTTGACTCGATCATCGACTTTATTGATATCGATGCGATCAAGCAGGCCAATCTAAAAGTCCTAATTGACCCTATGTTTGGCGTGGCAAAAAATGCTCTTCAAACCGTTCTTATCAACGGTCGTTGTGATGTGGATGTTATTAACGATGGTAAAAACCCTGATTTTGGCGGATTAATGCCGTCACCGAGCGCGGCCACTCTATATCGCCTGAAGCACTTGGTTGCAGCTGAAGGTTACGACATTGGTATTGGTACAGATGGCGATGCCGACCGCCTAGGTATTATCGATGAAAAAGGTAACTTCATTCACCCTAACGAAGTGTTATTGCTGCTTTACTACTACTTATTGGAGTACAAAGGCTGGAAAGGGTCTGTGGTTCGTAATATCGCAACCACTCATCTACTCGATAAAGTAGCGGCCGATCATGGTGAAAAGAGCTTTGAGGTTCCAGTAGGCTTTAAGCATATCAGCTCGCAAATGGAAGCCGACGACTCTCTGATTGGTGGTGAAAGTTCGGGTGGTTTAACCATTCGTGGCCACATCAAAGGTAAAGATGGAGTCTTCGCATCTAGCCTACTGGTTGAGATGATCAGTGTAACGGGTAAGAAATTGTCTGAATTACTTGATGAGATCTACTCGAAATATGGCTATGCCTACACCGCGGAAGGCGATTGCACTTTTAAACCTTCTGAAAAAGAGACGCTTTACAACAAGATATACGTTGAGAAACAACTACCAAAATTCGAATATGAAATCGAAAAAGTCAGTTACGAAGATGGCGCCAAAGTTTACTTTAAGAATGGCGGTTGGGTCATCGCACGTTTCTCTGGAACAGAGCCGTTACTGCGAATTTTTGCAGAAATGGCAGACAAAGACACTGCTGAACGTGTTCTTCAACAAGTGAAAGAATTTCTGTCACTCTAACCAGTGAGAACCTTTCATTGCCTGTCTCTTATGAGAACCCTATAGGTGAAGAGCGCTTGCCCAGTAATTGGTTCCGATGCCGATTACTGGGCCTTTTTGTGCTCACTAGAAAGCTAAAACACCATTCGTGTCGACTTTCACCGCGACAGGTTGACCGACTTCAAGCGCTTCAGCAGAAGTTGCCAACAGTTTTTGGCCATTTGCCTCGATGACATAACGACAATGATCACCCATAAACTGTTGCTCTAACACCGATATAGCGCTTTCTTCGCCTGCAGTCACTTGAATGTGCTGAGGACGCAGTAACAATTCACAGTCGGAATCTAACTCAATATGGGTTTGCGGTTTCGCTTCAATAACGCCTAGATCCGTTTCAAACTCTTGGGTAGATAAACGTTTCGCTTTCAAATAGCTGCCGCCACCTAGGAAATCTGCAACGAACTTACTCGAAGGTCGATAATACAGTTCAGACGCTGAGCCGTATTGTTCGATAACCCCATTGTTCATCACTGCCATTTTATCTGAAAATGCAAACGCCTCTTCACGGCTGTGGGTAACGAAAATAGCTGTCACACCCTGCTTTTTAAAAATCTTTCGAATTTCCGCAATCAGTTCATGACGCACCTGAGTATCAATATTCGAGAATGGTTCATCCAAAAGTAATAAGTCTGGCTTGTACGCGAGTGAACGCGCAATCGCAACACGTTGTTGTTGACCACCAGAAAGCTGATGTGGGTACCGGTCGCCGTACCCAGCTAAGTGAACAAGCTCTAGCATCTCGTTCACTTTTTCCTTTTTATTAACTTCGGAAGTTTTACGAAGACCAAACGCAATGTTTTCCGCAACGGTAAGATGAGGGAACAACGCATAATCCTGGAAAATCATACCGATATTACGTTGCTCTGGAGGGAGCCAATTTTTACCATCATCGATAGTTTGGCAATTCAGACTCATCACGCCACTACTTAATGGAAGTAAACCTGCGACCGCTTTTAATAAGGTAGTTTTTCCGCAGCCGCTCGCGCCGAGCAGACATACGATCTCACCGTGGGCGACCTCAAGAGACAGAGACTCTAATACTGTTTGAGATTCGTATTTACAGGTCAAATTTGTAATTGATAATGCACAGCTCATTAGTGTTTCTGCTCCAAAGAACGGTTAACAATAACCAAAGGGATCAACCCAACTAGCACCAATAAAACTGCAGGCATCGCTGCCAGTTCCAAATGCTCATCGGAAGCATAGTTATAAACATAGGTTGCTAGTGTTTCAAAGTTAAATGGGCGTAATAACAACGCCGCATTTAGCTCTTTCATTGATTCAATAAAGACCAATAGCGCGGCAATCAAGGCCCCACGTTTAATCAACGGGAAATGAACCCTTCGCAGCATTTGATTGGTGTTACAACCCATGGTCTTAGAAGCCATATCCAAAGAAGGCGACACTTTACTTAAACTGCTTTCTACGCTGCCAATGGCTACAGCTGAGAAACGAACTACTAATGCGAAAATGAGTGCAAACATCGAACCGGAAAAAATAAGCCCAGGCCTACCCCAATCCATCAATTTTGCAAAGTCATTGACGAAGTGATCCATTGCTATCACCGGCACCATAACACCGATCGCAAGTACTGTACCCGGTACAGCATAACCCATAGAGGACAAACGCATAAAACTGACACTGTGCTTACTTGGACTCACGCGGTGATAGAAATTAACAACAAGCGCGACAAACACACCAATAGCTGCAGCCGCCAACGACACTAATAGGCTGTTAATGGCGTACTCACGAAACTCAGCAGTCCAGCTTTGTGCGAAGTAATGATACGAGTAAATAATGAGCTGCAATAGCGGAAAGATAAAGGCAATCGCGACTAGCCCCCAACACCAAGTTAATGCACCCCACTTTTTCCAGCCAGTCAGTACATAACGGAAGTCTTCATTGCTGGAGAATTGGCTTTGAAATAGCTTTTGTTTTCTACGGCTATAACGCTCAGCGCTCAATAATAGGATCACTATTACAAGCATCAACGCTGATATCTTAGCCGCAGCGGTAAGGTTAGAGTAACCTAGCCACGTGTCATACACTGCAGTAGTCAAAGTATTTACCGCAAAATAGCTTACGGTACCAAAATCACCGATCGTTTCCATCGCGACTAGCGACAAGCCCACTGCCATAGAGGGGCGAACTAACGGTAACGAGATTCTTCGAAAACTTTCCCATGGCGAACATTTCAACAATCGAGCTGATTGTAAAAGTGTTACATTTTGTTCCATAAAAGCTGCGCGACACAGTAGGTACACATATGGATACAGCACCAAGGCCAGCACAAAGGTTGCACCTGTTAATGTTCTGATATCTGGAAACCAATATTCTCCAGGTCCCCAACCAGTGAACGACCTCAACCAAACCTGAATCGGCCCAGCAAAATCAAACCAATCGGTAAATATGTAACCTATGATATAGCCCGGCATAGCCAACGGAAGAACAAGAGCCCATTGCAACCATTTTTCGGTAGGAAGGCGGCACATCGCCATAAACCATGCGCTAGGAATGCCAAGAATAAGAGAAAGCACCATGACACCAAGTACAAGGACTATGGTGTTGTAGGTATACGTTGGCATCACCGTCGATAATAAATGACTGAATACTTCATCAGTTTCACCGATGGCTGTATAGAAGATCGCTAAGATCGGCAAAACCAGCAGCAAAGCAAAGCTTAGACTACTGGTTTTTAATAGAGAGTTTTTTTCTTTCATAGCCTAATTACAACAAGGCTGTATGAAATATAAATGCGTCTGCAAATACATCTCATATCCCTTTAAAAAAATAGGGGTACAGTTATACCCCTAGTTTCTATTAAAGGTCAAATTTCACTTCATCTAGAAGCTTAATTGCCGCAGCGTGGTGCTCTGCAATTTCATCTAGAGAAACTTTATCTGATTTGAAATCACCCCAAGAAGCAACTAGGTCAGAACGCTTAACGCCTGCTTTTACTGGGTACTCATAGTTCACTTCAGCGTACATGCTTTGTGCTACATCACCCGTAAGGAATTCCATAAGCTTAACTGCATTATCTTGGTTTGGAGCGTATTTAGCCATCGCCATACCAGAGATGTTTACGTGAGTACCTTCAGTCTTCTGGTTAGGGAAGTTGATGTAAACAGAATCAGCCCAAGCTTTTTGTTTCTCATCGTTAACCATCTTACCTAGGTAGTAGCTATTACCTAGAGATACGTCACATAGACCTTCTTTGATAGCTTTAACTTGAGCCCGGTCGTTACCTTGAGGCTTACGAGCTAGGTTAGATTTAACGCCTTCTAACCATTCTTTAGTCGCTGCTTCACCTTCGTGAGCAATCATAGAAGAAACTAGAGAAACGTTGTAAGGGTGCTTACCGCTACGAGTACAGATTTTACCTTTGAATTCTGGCTTAGCTAGATCAGCGTAAGTGAAGTCTTCACCTAGCTTACCAACACGGTCACGTGAAGAGTAAACAGAACGAGTACGAGTTGTTAGTGCAAACCACTCGTTGTCAGTGTCCTGGTATTGAGCAGGAACGTTTGCTTCAATTACGTCGCTGTTTACAGCTTGAACTAAATCTTTGCTAGTTAGTTCAGCAAGACGGCTGATATCTACAGTTAGGATAACGTCAGCTGGGCTGTACTCACCTTCCTGAGCTAACTTCTCTGCTAGACCCTTTTTAGCAAACTTAACGTTTACTTTAATGCCAGTTTCTTTAGTGAACTCTTTGAACATCGGTTCAACTAGGAATGGTTGGCGGTAAGAGTATACGTTTACTTCTTCTGCAGCCATCGCTGATGGTGCGATTGCACTACAAGCAATTGCTGAAAGAGTTAGCAGTTTTTTCATTGGTAAAGTCCTTTATATCGAAATGATAATGTCTATCAGTTGCGTTATTATATTCATCAATAAGGTAATTACAATGATCATAGACAAAAAAACCTGCCTTTGTTGGCAGGTTTTTAAGTGTATATTTTGTAAATGTTTATTACTTCACACTATTACTTTACAGTCACAAACTCTGGGTACGCACCTACACCACAATCGTGCATATCCATCCCCTCAAGCTCTTCATCTTCACTAACACGGATACCCATAGTCGCTTTCAATACCGCCCATACCACTAGGCTCGCTCCGAACACCCAAGCAAAGATGACAGCGGCACCTAATAGCTGCGCGCCAAATGTTGCATCACCGTTGCTTAGTGGTACAACCATCAAGCCAAAGAAGCCACATACGCCGTGCACTGAGATAGCACCGACTGGATCGTCAATCTTGATTTTATCAAGACCGATAATGCTGAACACAACAAGAGCACCTGCGACCGCACCGATTGAAACTGCGTACAGTGGAGACGGAGAAAGAGGGTCTGCTGTGATAGCAACTAGGCCAGCCAACGCACCGTTTAACACCATAGTTAAATCAGCTTTACCCCAAGTTGTTTTACACACAAATAGTGCTGCAATTGCACCAGCAGCCGCTGCTGCGTTTGTATTCAAGAAGATTTGACCAACCGCTGTTGCGTTTTCAAAGTCAGAAACCATCAACTGAGAGCCACCGTTAAAGCCAAACCAACCAAACCACAGAATAAATGTACCTAAGGTTGCTAATGGCATGTTCGAACCAGGAATAGGGTAGATCTCACCATTTTTGCCATATTTACCTTTACGTGCCCCCAACAGTAGAACACCTGCAAGTGCTGCTGCTGCACCCGCCATATGAACGATACCCGAGCCAGCAAAGTCACTGAAGCCTGCTTCAGAAAGGAAACCGCCGCCCCATGTCCAGTAGCCTTCCATTGGGTAAATAAACGCTGTTAACACCATCGAGAAGATTAAGAACGACCATAATTTCATTCGTTCAGCCACAGCACCAGAAACCACTGACATTGCTGTCGCTACGAATACTACTTGGAAGAAAAAGTCCGATTCTAAAGAGTGATCGGCCCCCTCTCCTTGTGTACCAATTAATGTACCAAAAGATGGCAACCAACCGCCTTCACCGTTGTCGACATACATGATGTTATAGCCAACAATCAGATACATAGTACAAGCGATAGCATAAAGGCAGATGTTCTTAGTTAAAATCTCTGTTGTATTCTTTGAGCGTACAAGCCCAGCTTCAAGCATGGCAAAACCAGCTGCCATCCACATTACTAACGCACCTGAAATGAGGAAGAAAAAAGTGTCTAGTGCGTAACGTAATTCCGTTACTGTTGCTGAAAGTTCCATATTCATATCTCCTAATCCATTAATTCTTAAAGTGCTTCAGCATCCATTTCGCCGGTACGAATACGAACCGCTTGGCTCATGTCGTAAACGAAAATTTTACCGTCACCTATTTTTCCGGTGTGTGCCGCTTTGGTAATTGCTTCAATCACTCGATCGACATTCTCTGCTTGCGTTGCGATTTCTAGTTTTACTTTTGGCAGAAAGTCGACTTGGTATTCCGCTCCACGATAAAGCTCTGTGTGACCTTTTTGACGTCCAAAGCCTTTAACTTCAGATACGGTCATACCTTCAATACCAACATCCGCTAGGGCTTCGCGAACGTCGTCTAATTTAAATGGTTTAACAATGGCGTTAATAAGTTTCATAGCATTTCCTCTAAGCTGCACGCTGTAATCCGTTAACAGTTACATTACAATCAAGTAGCGTGCCAAACACTTAAATCATTGATATGTAATAAATAATAAAAATATTGGACCATATAAACAAAAAGACCGCACCAGTATGGTGCGGCCTTTTCACTAATTTAAAGCGACGCTAAGTTAATGCCCCAAGATCGGGAATCATTAAAATGATCCTACTTATAATCCAAGGAAATCCATCCATTGCTCCATTAACAACTCAAAATCATCGATGCCGCAATCAGCCGTACTTTCACAATTGTAAAAGTCGAACTCGCTGCCTTCTTCCATTTCCATGTCATGCCCAAGTACGTTCTCTTGAACCGTTACTTCATCAGCATTGATCGATAAACTAATTTCTTTTCCTAACAAGGAATACTCTTTACTCATATTTGATCGTGATTGCTCGATTAACGCGATCACCTGTTCTATCTTATTTCGGTCTTTACCGATTTCTTCTTGAAGCCACCGCCCAATGATCTCGTGACCCATACTGCACTTAACGTAGTATTCACCCATTAATGTGTTTCTAGTGAATTCAAATTCCATAGTAATGCTGCTATCTCAAGAAAAACTGCCGGAAGTATAAAAGTTCCGGAGACAATTTTCTTTAGCTTTTACAAAAGAAAAAGCCACTGAATATAATCCAGTGGCCTTCTATTACGTTAAGAACGCTGATGTTGCGCTAATACGCTTTATGCAGGTTCTTGAAAGATCACAGTATCTGCTTTCTCTGTGTACTGACCCATCTTATGGAAGTTCAGGTAACGGTACGTATCCGCTGCCGTCGCATCGATCTTCTGAGCATACTCTAGGTATTCTTCTTTCGTTGGGATACGACCTAAGATTGCACCTACCGCTGATAACTCAGCAGACGCTAGATATACATCCGCGCCAGTACCTAGACGGTTAGGGAAATTACGCGTCGATGTAGACATTACTGTAGCTTTGTCAGCAACACGCGCTTGGTTACCCATACATAGTGAACAGCCAGGAGTTTCGATACGCACTCCAGCGCGGCCAAAGATACCGTAGTAGCCTTCTTCCGTTAGCTGGTCTTTATCCATCTTCGTTGGTGGAGCAACCCACAAGCGAGTGCTTAGAGAGCCGTTGAACTCTTCAAGCATTTTACCTGCAGCACGGAAGTGACCAATGTTCGTCATACAAGAACCGATGAACACTTCTTGGATTTCAGTACCTTGAACGTCAGACAGTAGACGAGCATCATCAGGGTCATTCGGAGCACATAATACTGGCTCAGTGATGTCAGCAAGATCAATCTCGATAACGTGTGCGTATTCAGCGTCTGCATCCGCAGAAAGTAGCTCTGGGTTAGCTAGCCACTCTTGCATCGCAGTAATACGGCGCTCAATAGTACGTACATCGCCGTAACCTTCCGCGATCATCCATTTAAGCATAGTGATGTTCGAGTTTAGGTACTCTTCGATAGACTCTTGAGAAAGCTTAACCGTACAACCAGCAGCCGAACGTTCAGCCGATGCATCAGAAAGCTCAAATGCTTGCTCTACAGATAGATGCTCAACACCTTCGATTTCTAGTACGCGACCAGAGAACTCGTTGATCTTACCTGCTTTTTCAACAGTCAGAAGACCTTGCTTGATACCGTATAGAGGAATTGCGTGTACTAGGTCACGTAGCGTGATACCCGGTTGCATTTCACCTTTAAAGCGAACCAAGATTGATTCAGGCATATCAAGAGGCATAACGCCTGTTGCCGCAGCAAACGCGACTAGACCAGAACCTGCAGGGAATGAAATACCTAGAGGGAAACGAGTATGCGAGTCACCACCTGTACCAACAGTATCAGGAAGAAGCATACGGTTTAGCCATGAGTGGATAACACCGTCGCCTGGGCGCAGTGAAACACCGGCACGGTTCATGATGAAATCAGGTAGCGTGTGGTGCGTGTTTACATCAACTGGTTTAGGGTAAGCCGACGTGTGACAGAAAGACTGCATCACAAGGTCTGCAGAGAAGCCTAGACACGCAAGGTCTTTAAGCTCATCACGTGTCATTGGACCCGTAGTATCTTGAGAACCTACAGTTGTCATTTTAGGTTCACAGTACTGACCAGCACGTACACCTTCAACGCCACAAGCTTTACCAACCATCTTCTGAGCTAACGTATAGCCTTTATCTGAAGCAGAAGGGTCAATCGGTTTAGCGAACAAATCAGTTTCTTCTAAGCCAAGAGAAGTACGAGCACGGCTAGTTAGACCACGACCGATAATAAGTGGAATACGACCACCAGCACGAACTTCATCAAGCAGTACTTTGCTCAGCTCAAAACTTGAAATTTCAGCGCCGTTTTTATGCACAACGCCTTCGTATGGGTAGATATCAATAATATCGCCCATGTTCATTTCTTGAACGTCTAGCTCAATTGGTAGCGCACCTGAATCTTCCATTGTGTTGTAGAAGATTGGAGCGATTTTGCCACCTAAACAAACACCACCTGTACGCTTGTTTGGTACGTATGGGATATCTTCGCCCATAAACCAAAGCACAGAGTTAGTTGCAGACTTACGTGAAGAACCTGTACCCACTACGTCACCAACGTACGCTAGTGGAATGCCGTCTTTTTGTAGCTCTTCAATTTGCTTGATTGGACCAACGCTACCTGGTTGATCTGGGTTAATACCCTCACGTTCCATTTTAAGCATTGCTTTAGCATGCACTGGGATATCTGGACGTGACCACGCATCAGGAGCTGGAGATAGGTCATCGGTGTTTGTTTCACCAGTGACTTTAAATACTTTAACGGTAATCTTTTCCGCTACTTTATCTTTTGATGTAAACCAATCAGCATCAGCCCAAGATTGAAGTACTTGTTGTGCAGACGCATTACCAGCTTTTGCTTTTTCTTCTACATCGTAGAATGCATCAAACATCAGTAGAGTGTGAGATAGCGCTTTAACAGCGATAGGTGCAAGCTCTGCATCTTCTAGTAAAGAAACTAGCGACTCGATGTTGTAACCACCTTGCATTGTGCCTAGAAGCTCAGCTGCTTTCGCACGGCTAACTAATGGTGATTCAACTTCATTCTTAGTGATGGCAGTAAGGAAGCCCGCTTTTACATAAGCAGCTTCATCAACACCTGGCGGGATACGATTTTCTAGTAGGTCAAGAATAAACTCTTCTTCACCTTGAGGTGGGTTCTTTAGAAGTTCAACTAGGCCAGCTACCTGCTCGGCGTCTAGTGGTTTAGGAACTACTCCTTCGGCAGCACGCTCTTCGACGTGTTTACGGTAGGCTTCAAGCACGACTTTTTCCTCTCATTGCGGTTCCTCCATCGTTATAAATATTATTAAACAGATTGGAGTGAACATCCTTGGAAACTTGGCTCTCCTTTGCCATTTTAGTCATTCAACGTTGATTGATGAGCAGCGCCAGAGAGGCCAAACTGTGGGACGCAGGATAGCAAATTTAACGATAAATTAAAATCTTATCATTTTGACCAACATAGCAACTTAAGACTAAAGTTCTAACATTTTTAGCTATTTATTCGTTCGATTTGCTACCAAACTGCTGATTATTTGTAAGATGTACCAACGATTAAGTACACAGAATCAAAGTTATCTTCGGTCTTACCGTAGGCCAAAATGATAGGCCCAATCGGAGAGTCGACACCCGCAAAAATTGATCCAGCGGTATACATTGGTGCCTCATGAAGTTTCAAATCGTTATCTGACCAAACCCCACCGTGCTCTAGTGAAGCCCCTATATAAAATGGCGATTCAAACAAACCAAAATCGTTATCGAACCATTTATATCGATACACTAAACTGCTGTACGCTAAGTTTTGGCCAATCAAACTGTTTCTCGGAATCCCTGACAAGTTAAGAAAGCCACCTAACTCTTTAGGATCGATCGGAAACGCAGAATTTTTGCTTTCTACAATGCCATAGTCCAATTTTGCGACTAAAGTATGTCTTTTATAACTTTGTGCCGCCATGAAGTTTGCCGACAACTCATACACCGTGTCGCTGTCCGCATCTGCAGTTGCCTCAGTGACATCGGCTTCAAAGTCATCATGAGACACCACATATTCCAAGTCGATAAAGTAACCTTCTGTCGGCAAACTGAAATTATCTAATGTATCTAAGCGGTAACTCGCAAAACCACCTAAACGGGTATATGCGATATTGCCAAACGATGGCAATGAAGACACTTCTGCTTCGCCATCGGTGTAGCGAGCACCAAACTTAAACTCTTGCCAAAGGGTTGGCTGATAGCCCAGCGCCCACTCACCGATGTACTCAATGTATGTCATGGGTACATAGTCTTTGGTCACCTCTAGTGATGGTTCTTCAATATCATCAAAAGTGGCAGGTAGATTCCGTTTTTGATTGCTGTAGATGATCGACGCCGAAGTAAATAGTTTTTGGCTAGAGAAAAACGGCGAGAACAATTCTGCTTCAATGCGTTTGTCTGTCCCCATTTCCAAATTGGTTCTTAACTCGGCACCATGAGAGTTGATATCAGTAAAGTTGGCTGACATTCCTAACGAATATTGGCTGTCAGTCGAAAAATCATCTTCTAAGTAAAAACGAAAGTTGAGGTAGTTCGGCCCCCATGATTTTTCATTAACATCCACCACTAACTGATCTTCACCTTCGAATTCCGTAAACTCATAAGTGATCAACTCAAATCGGTCTAAAGCGTATAAGTCTTGAACTTTCGATTCCAATTCGCTGGTTTTGAGGATCTTCCCAGACTCTAGATTTAAGCGATTTTCCAACAACTTATCAGAGTAATGGGTATTGTTATTCACCACAATTTCGTCAATCACGGTTTGGTCACCATGCTTCAAGCGTTTACGAGCTTCTTGTTTATCGTCGATATAATGCTGGTAGTCCGCGTTAGACAATGACAGTTCCGACAGCTCTTCTGCAAGTTGATTGGCGATGGTGTAGCCAGCCAAGTAGGCACTCGGCATTTTATCGAATTCAGTGGTTTCCATTTGCCCGACATCTGGGCGTAGAAAAATGTCTTCTTCGGTCAGTGTTTTGGCTTGTTTTTGAGTGCTGCGGCGCACTAGGTAGTTAGACAACTGATCAGCAACGGTGAGAAAAGTCGTAAAGTCATCTTCATTTTTGTAATCGGTACTAATATCGACTGCGATAACAATATCTGCGCCCATGGCTCTTGCCACATCTACTGGCATATTATTGGTGACGCCACCATCCACTAGCATTCGGCCATCATGCTCATAAGGCGGCAGCGCTCCGGGCACCGACATGCTTGCCATCATTGCATCCACTAACTGGCCGCTATCAATAATGACTTCTTCAAGCTCAATAATATCTGTTGCGACAGAGCGATAAGGTATCGCTAATTCATCGAATGATTTTAATGGTGTGAGGTTACCAGTGGTTTCACGAAGGATACGCAGCATATTCTGGCCTTGAACCACACCTTTTGGAGCTCGTATTTCCCCCCAGCGTAAACCCAGATCGGTCGTGAGTTGAAAACGGTCTTCATATTCTTTGTCGCGGACCCGGCGTTGGCTGCGGTTTACACGATCTCGATAACCGTCATTCCAATTAATCGAATAGATGAAGCTTTCTATTTCGTCGGCACTCATCCCCGTCGCGTATAAGCCACCGACATAAGCGCCCATGCTGGTACCCGTGATGTAGTCGACTGGAATTTGCATCTCTTCCAAGGCTTTCAAAACACCAATATGCGCGGCACCTTTTGCACCACCGCCCGCTAGAACGACCGCCACTTTAGGACGTTCTTTTTCTTCCTTGGAATCTAGTGAAGTTGTGGTTGCAAAAGCATTCACACTGACCACAAGCCCTAAGACGCTTGCACAGCTAGTAAGCCAACGAGATACTGCCATTAAATTTCAATCCTTGTAATTTGTCAGTCAATTAAACTCTACCACTGAAAAAGCTTTTTAAGCCACTGTTTTGGCTGACTTTCACAACCTTGCTTTATTTCACCTCGTTCGTCCCAAACAGGTAACTTCACTTGCCCATCACAGTCAAAGCCCAATTCTCCATTCGGTTCCTTATTAAAGCTGGCGGTAGCGATGCCCGTCGGCCAAGGTAATATCAGGCGCTCAGGTATACGTTGTTGCAAATATTCAGCATAAACACGCAGCGCGCCACTCGAACCCGTTAAGTGAGTCGATTTGTTATCGTCACGCCCTAACCAAATGGTAGTGACTTCACGCCCATCGACGCCGACAAACCAACTGTCACGGCTGTCATTACTGGTACCGGTTTTACCCGCGAGTGCCGCCCAGCCAAATTTACTTTGTAGAAAACGTCCCGTTCCTTCAGACACGCCTTTTTTCATCGCATAGGTTGTCAGCCAAGCAGCTTGCTCATCTACAGATTGGGAGACTCTCGGCAGTGATTGGTAAATCACATCACCTTCAATATCGACGACAGAGCGCAATGCAGAGAGGGGGGCCTTTTTCCCCGAGTTAGTCAGCGTTTGGTACATTTGCGCCACTTGGAACGGCGTCAATGAGAAAGAACCCAGAAACATCGAAGGAACTGGGCGGATTTCACTTTTATCAACCCCAAGCCTTTCAAGCGTATCCGATACATTTTTAATACCAAGCTGCATCCCTAACCGCACCGTGGGTACATTCAAAGATTTTGATAATGCGACATACATCGGCACTTCGCCACGGAACTTACGATCAAAGTTTCGCGGGCTCCAAACGCTACCTTTACTGCCTTTCATACTAAGTGGTGAGTCCATCAATGTCGTCGCCAGGGTATACTTCTCAGGTTGTTGCAACGCGGTCAGATAGACAGCGGGTTTCACTAACGAACCAATCGGCCTGCTGGCATTCAACGCTCGATTAAAGCCATCGTACCCCACTCGCTTGCCACCAACCATTGCTCGGATCTCACCAGTATTTCGGTCAACTGCAATCGCTGCGCCCTCCAGCTGCTTACCAGATTTCTTAGCAAACGTCGGGACTTTAGACGCTAACGCCTTTTCCAATTTGTCTTGCGAAACAGGATCTAACGAAGTAAATACACGTAAGCCCTTATGTGATTGGAACCGGTCACCAACGTATTGATTGAGTTCGTTTTTCACTTGCTGAAAGTAAGCAGGCTGGCGACTAGCAATCTTAGGGTTATCTTGAATATCCAAGCCACGACTTGCTGCTGCATCGTATTGATCCGCCGTTAAAATGTCTTGCTGCATCATCAAGCGAAGTACGAGGTCTCGACGCTTTTTCGCTCTTTCAGGAAAACGGATTGGGTTGTAATACGATGGGCCTTTCACCATCCCGACTAACAACGCCAACTGATCGATACGCAGCTCTTGAATTGGTTGACCGAAATAGAAACGCGACGCCAACCCGAAGCCGTGGATCGCTTGCCCACCACTTTGGCCAAGATACACTTCATTCAAATAGGCTTCGAGAATTTGATCTTTGCTGTAGCGATGATCCAAAATCAATGCAATGTAAGCTTCACGAACCTTTCTCCACAAGGTACGTTCGCTCGAAAGGAATAAGTTTTTCGCAAGCTGCTGAGTTAAGGTACTACCGCCTTGTACAGTGCGTCCGGCTTTAACATTCACCACCATCGCGCGAGCTATTGCGAGTGGCGAAACACCATCGTGCTGATAAAAATCACGATCTTCTGTCACTAACAGGGCATCAACCATCACTTCTGGAAATTGCGCACGTTTTAAGAACAAGCGCTGCTCGTCGGTTGATTTTTCAAGCATCCCAAGCATTTTAGGTTCAATGCGCAAATACCCCATATCACCGCTGCTTTCGAGTGACTGAATGCGCTGTAACTGCTTGTCTTTAAAGTGCAGCATGATATGACGATCAGGCTCAGGGCCATCGACAAACTCAAATGGGCGACGAATCAATTCTATTTTAGTCGACGAAGAGGAATACTCACCAGGATGACGAGGGGCTCGAACCTTACGATAATTCAGTACATCAAGTTCATTTCTCACTTGAGCAAGCGTCACTGAATCTCCCGGTGCCAAATGCAGTACGCGCGCGTAAACCACGGTCGGCAAATCAAAAAGTTGCCCTTCAAAGCGTTGTTTGACTGCCGTATCTAAATAAATCCCGATAAATAGCAAAACGGCAGCGAATGCCAACCCAGCTTTCCAGCCGATACCCCAAAGAGTCTTCAACCAACCTCGACGAGCTTTTGGCTTCGCTTTAGATTTGGATTTACGAGGCGCTCTCGGTTTTTTCGCTTTAGTTGCCGTTTTAGCGGCTGTTTTTTTCGCTGGCGCTTTCTTAGGCGGCGCCTTTTTTGTCGTAAGCGTCTTACTCATTATTTATTCAACTGTCGTTTTGTTTTGGTTGTCGCTTCATGGTTTGCAGGGTCATCGGGCCAAGGATGCTTGGGATAACGCCCTTTCATTTCTTTTTGAACTTCTTTGTAGGCGCCAGCCCAAAAACCTGCGAGGTCTTGGGTAATTTGCAATGGTCTTTGCGCCGGAGATAGCAATTCCAACACTACTTTTTTGCGCCCAAGTGCAATTAATGGTGAATCTTGTTCACCAAACACTTCTTGCATCCGAACCGAAATCACAGGTTCGGCTTGATGCTGATAGCGAATGCTCTTACTGGAACCTGTTGGCATGGTGTATCGAGTCGGTAACCACTCATCAATCTGTTGATTTAATGGCCAACCAAGCCTTGCAAGCAATGCTTGCTCTATCGATACATTCGCTAACCCTTTAACGGATTTTACGTCATTCAGATAAGGGGCTAGCCAAGCTTCTAGATCAGCGACAAGAGATTGTTCATCCATCGCTGGCCAATCTTGCTCGGGTAGCCAATCGATACCACAACGGATACGCTCAAGTAAGGCCTCGGCTTTTTCTGTCCAATTTAAACAATCTAAGCCTTTTCGTTCGACATAGCTCAATAGTGCTTGGCTAATCATACTTTTATCTGGTTCAGGCAGCGCTAGACGATGGATAATCAAAGAACCAAGTTGAGTGCGTTTCTCAGCAATTAAGCGTCCACGTTTTTCATCCCAATCAACATGCTCTGATTCTGATAACAAATCCGGAAATGTTTGCTCAAGCAGCGCCATATCAAGCGCGGTGGCTAAGAACACTTGGCTCGTATTGTTACGAGATCTCATCAAATCCACAGCGATGAGGTATTCATGTCCAGCTAGCGGATCATCATCTCTCACCTCAGCACCATGTCCATTCGCAAGCAAGTACTGACCGCTATTTAAACGGCGACTTTGCGCCACTCTATCTGGAAAAGCTAAACACAATGATAACGGAAGGTAGGTCTCATCTAGCTGTTGTATCGACAACTTTCGGTTAAATTTCTGAGCCAGTTGATTTACACGTTTAGTCACCATCGACTGTTTATTGTGTGTGCCTTGCTTTAAACGATGCAAAGAGTGCTGTAAGTCAGTGATGTTGCGCTCCGGCTCTTCGAGCAGCGCAGCTGTCACGATAGCTGCATCCAGCATAGATTGCTGAGCCGCACCACCTAGCCCACTTGCTTGAATCAACATGCTAGCAATACGTGGCTCTAATCCGAGCTTTTGAGCTTGCTTTCCAAGCGAAGTTAACTGCGAACGCTCATCTAACATTCCCAAGCTCGTTAACAATTGTTGGGCTTGCTTCATCGCAACCTGTGGCGGTAAGTCTAGCCACAATAAGTCGCTGGCATCTGCGGTGCCCCACTGCGCTAGCTCGCCAGCCAACGCCGACAGGTCGGAATTCAGGATTTCTGGCTCTGGTACATAAGGCTGCTGCTGCAATTGTGTTTCACTGTACAAACGGACACAAACTCCAGCTTCTAATCGCCCTGCTCGCCCCGCTCTTTGTTCTGCGGAAGATTGAGCGATTTTGACTTGCTCAAGCTTAGTAATGCCCGTTTTCAAATCGAATTTAGCGACTCGCTCTAAGCCACAATCCACAACCAAACGAATACCTTCAATGGTAAGTGAGGTTTCAGCAATATTGGTCGCCAATACTACTTTTCGCTTGCCGACAGGGGCAGGGGAAATGGCTTTCTGTTGCTGGGAAAAACTAAGCTGTCCATACAGTGGACACACTTCGATATCGCTACTTAGGTTCGTTAATTGCTGCTCAACCTGCTTAATAGCAGCTACGCCTGGCAAAAATGCCAATAACGAACCTGACTCATTGCTCATTAAGTTTTCAATCTGTCGGACGACTTTAGGGGCAAGATATTCGTTGACCGAAAGAGGCTGGTAACGATATTCAACCGGATAACAGCGCCCTGTAGATTCTACATAATCCGCATCAGGCAATAGTGATTGTAGTGCTTGCTGATCAAGGGTGGCAGACATCACCACGATTTTTAGATCGTCACGAAGTGCTTCTTGAATTTCTAAACTGAATGCTAAGGCCGTGTCGGCGTGAATGCTGCGTTCATGGAATTCATCAAAAATAATAAGATCAACGCCTTCAAGCTCAGGATCCGACTGAATCATTCGCGTCATGATCCCTTCCGTCACAATTTCAAGACGTGTCTTCGAACTCACTTTCACTTCACCACGAACTCGGTAGCCAATACTCTCTCCAACTTCCTCACCAAGCTGCTTCGCTAAATAGCGAGCAATGTTACGCGCTGCCAAACGTCGTGGCTCCAACATAACAATTTTGCCAGTAAAGAGATTCGCTTTAACTAACTGCAACGGGAAAAAGGTTGATTTACCTGCACCAGGTGCTGCTTTGAGAATCAGTTGAGAGTGCTGCCTAACACCAGAGAGTAATTCTGGCATCACAGCTTCAATAGGCAGTTGTGACAATGGGAAAGCCTTGTGGTGTAATGTTTGCAACCATTGTACATAAAAACAGTAATGAAATGCACTTCGATCCACCTTTAGAGTCAGCGACACTGCTCAAACGTTACAAACGATTTTTAACTGACATCGAACTTCCTGATGGCACTAATCGCACCATCCACTGCGCGAATACAGGCGCAATGACAGGTTGTGCAACACCAGGCAACACCGTGTGGTACTCGACGTCAGACAACCCTAAACGTAAGTATCCAAATAGCTGGGAGCTCTCGCAAACTGCGCTCGGTCACCAAATTTGTATAAACACTGCCCGTGCTAACCAATTAGCAGTGGAAGCAATTGAAAATGGGACTATAGTAGAACTCTTAGGGTATGAAGAGTTGCGCACCGAAGTAAAATACGGCAGTGAAAATAGTCGTATAGACATATACTTAAAGGATGGCAATAAACCGGATTGCTACATTGAGGTCAAAAGTGTGACATTGCTGGATGAAGAACAAGCCGGACAAGGCTACTTCCCAGACGCCGTTACCACTCGTGGCCAGAAGCATTTGCGTGAACTCACAGAAATGGCCAATTCTGGAAGCAGAGCAGTACTTTTATTCACTGTTTTACATTCAGGTATTGAAAAAGTGTCTGCGGCACACCATATAGACGCCAAATATTCATTATTACTAAAACAAGCACAAGACGCTGGAGTTGAAGTGCTTTGCTATAAAGCAAAGCTAAGCAATACTGAGATCAAACTGGAACATGCTGTTGAATTTATCAGTAACTAGATAAAAATGATGACATGTTCACAATGGCAACAAGTTTGTTAGCGAGTATTTGCCAGCACCAAATCTTTCTGCTATAGATACCCGCCTTAAAATTAGCTGCAAAGCAGTTGACTAGGTGTAAATAGGAGATGCTGTATGCCAGAATCTAAGAAAAAAGCGCTAGGCATCCTAGCCATCGCAGGTGTTGAACCGTATCAAGAAAAGCCAGGTGAAGAGTACATGTCACCTGAGCAAACGGAACATTTTACAAAAATTTTAGAAGCTTGGCGCAACCAGCTCAGGGAAGAAGTTGATCGTACTGTGCACCACATGCAGGACGAAGCAGCGAATTTCCCAGATCCAGTTGACCGAGCTTCTCAAGAAGAAGAGTTCAGCTTAGAGCTACGCAACCGTGACCGTGAGCGTCGTCTTATCAAGAAAATTGAGAAGACATTGGATAAAATCGAAGAAGACGATTTCGGCTTCTGTGATTCTTGCGGTATTGAGATCGGCATCCGTCGCCTTGAAGCTCGTCCAACTGCTGACCTTTGTATTGACTGTAAAACACTTGCAGAAATCAAAGAGAAACAAATGCAAGGTTAATCCTTGATGTTTGAAAAGAAAGGGAGCGCTTGCTCCCTTTTTTGTTTATATCCACTCCCTAAATCGGGGAATTCACCACCCAAACATTTGGTATAAGGCCCTAATTAATGAGTTACGTTGGACGCTTTGCCCCATCTCCTTCTGGTCCACTTCACTTTGGCTCTCTCATCGCCGCACTTGGAAGTTACTTTCAAGCTAAAGCGAACCATGGCCAATGGTTAGTCCGCATGGAAGATCTTGACCCGCCAAGAGAAATGGAAGGTGCAGCCAAACTCATCTTAGAAACGTTAGAAGCGTACCACTTATATTGGGATGGAGAAGTCGTCTACCAAAGCCAACGTCACTCTCTCTATCAATCACAAATTGATGAATGGTTAAGCAGCGGTCAGGCGTACTATTGCCAATGCACTCGCAAACAAATTAAAGAATCTGGCGGTTTTTATACTGGTACTTGCCGCCATAAAGCGCTCACTGACTCATCAAATAGCGCGGTTCGCTTAACAATGAACCACCCTATCAACAACTTCGATGATATTCGCCACGGCAGTATTTCGATTCCTAAAGCGTTAGCAGCAGAAGATTTCATCATCAAACGACGTGATGGCCTGTTCGCTTACAACTTAGCCGTCGTACTCGACGATATCGATCAAGGCATCACAGAAGTTGTACGTGGTGCTGATTTAATTGAGCCCACAGGCCGCCAAATCAGTTTGTATCACATGCTTGATCAACCCACAGTCAGTTACCTTCACTTGCCACTCGCAACGGATGAGACAGGGAACAAACTATCCAAACAAAATCACGCAACAGCGATTGATAATCAGAATCCCGTCCCCACATTATTGCAGGCGATGAGGTTTTTAGGCTTTCAAATTCCACAAGACATTGCTTCGTCATCTATCGACGATATTCTGCTTTGGGGCTGCCAAAATTGGCATTATGCGCAATTGCCTGAAGAACTGGCGATCACTCCCATATTCTCAAATGGCTCTTGCTAAGCTATTATTAGCCGCAATTGAACTCTGCAATACCACTTTGGACTAGAGAAAATCAAAGTTGGCGATACCAACTTTGCTATAAACTAATGAATAAAAACGACAATACCCCTAGCGAACAACGCGGGTTCCACGAACTGGCTCTGAATATTTACACTCGACAAGAGCACAATATTTCACGCAAGCAGATCAGCGATAACGCACTTAAAGTGCTTTACCGATTGAACGGTGCGGGTTTTGACGCATTTTTAGTCGGTGGTGGCGTACGTGATTTATTACTTGGCTCTCAGCCAAAAGATTTCGACATCGCAACCAATGCAACTCCAGAGCAAATCAAACACCTTTTCAGAAACTGCCGTTTAATTGGTCGCCGTTTCCGTTTAGCGCACATTATGTTTGGCCGTGACATCATTGAAGTTGCAACATTCCGTGGTCATCATCAAGAACCATCGAAAAACGTTTCTGCCCAATCCAAAGAAGGCATGTTGCTACGTGACAATGTGTACGGCAGCGTCGATGAAGATGCCGAGCGTCGTGATTTCACTATCAATGCGATGTACTACAACATTAGCGATTACAGTATTCATGATTACGCTGGCGGTGTAGAAGATTTGGAAGATCGCCTTATTCGTCTAATTGGTGATCCGGAGACTCGCTACCGTGAAGATCCGGTACGCATGTTACGTGCAATGCGATTTGCGGCGAAGCTTGATTTTGACATTGAAGAAGATACCGCCGATCCAATCGAAGATCTGGCGCATTTACTTAAAGATATTCCTGCAGCGCGTTTGTTTGAAGAATCTTTAAAACTGCTTCAATCGGGCCATGGTTTAGAAACTTACCACTTAATGCGTGAGTACAACCTGTTCCAACAAATGTTCCCAGCGATTGCCGAGCACTTCACTGAAGATTACTCTTCAGAAACAGAAAAAATGCTCGATCTAGTGCTCGATTCAACCGATTTACGTATTGAAGATGGCAAGCGTATAAACCCTGCGTTTATGTTCGCAGCCATTTTGTGGTATCCACTCAATAAGCTAGCAGACAAACTAGTCGCCGAGTTAGGTATCGCCCAGTACGATGCCATAATGGAAGCGAGCAACATCATTTTAGATCAGCAAGTTAAGTCAATAGCGATTCCTCGCCGCCACACCGCAACGATTCGTGAGATTTGGCAGCTTCAGCTTCGCTTGCCTCGCCGCAATGGTAAACGCGCTTTCCGCCTAATGGAGCTAAACAAGTTCCGAGCTGGCTACGACTTCTTAGAGATGCGTGGTGAAGTCGAAGGTGGAGAAACGGAAGAACTAGCAAAATGGTGGGCAACGTTCCAATCGGCGGGACGCAATATGCGTCAAGCAATGGCTGCCGATGTCGGTGGTTCATCTAAGCCCCATCGTCGCCGTAAGACTTACCGCAATAAAAAAGCGAAATCTTCACAATGATCACAGCCTATATTGCGGTCGGCAGTAACCTTGCCGATCCTGTAAGCCAAGCGAATCTAGCCATTGAAACTCTTAAAACTCTGCCTAAGTCAGAGTTTTTGGCTACGTCTCAGCTTTACAGTAGCACCCCAATGGGGCCGCAAAACCAACCCGACTACATCAATGCCGTGGTTGCGATTAAAACCGAATTAACGCCACTTGAGCTACTTGATTGCACCCAAGCAATTGAGCTGGAACAAGGGCGTGTCCGTAAAGATGAGCGTTGGGGTCCTAGAACACTAGACCTAGACCTCATTTTATACGGCAATGAGGTGATCGATTCCGAGCGCCTAGTGGTTCCTCACTATGGAATGAAAGAGCGTGAATTTGTGCTCTACCCGCTCGCTGAAATCTCACCAAATTTACAACTCCCAGACGGGACTGAGCTCACTGATTTACTCAAAATAGTAGATAAGAATGGGCTCAATGTTTGGCAGCAATAGCCAAACCTAGTAAGGAAAACTCATGAAAAAAGTAACCATTAACGACCTGATCAAGTACAAACGTGAAGGCCGTAAATTCGCTACCTCTACAGCTTACGACGCGAGCTTTGCGCAGCTATTCGAAAGCCAAGAAATGCCTGTATTATTGGTTGGTGATTCTCTAGGTATGGTTTTACAAGGCCAAACAGACACTTTGCCTGTAACCGTTGAAGATATTGCTTATCACACGCGCAGTGTGCGTGCTGGTAGCCCTAATTGTTTATTAATGGCTGATATGCCATTCATGAGTTATGCGACGCCTGAGCAAGCGTGTGAAAACGCTGCAACGCTAGTACGCGCAGGGGCAAATATGGTGAAAATTGAAGGTGGAAGCTGGTTAGTAGACACGGTAAAAATGCTAACTGAGCGTGCTGTTCCTGTTTGTGCTCACCTTGGCCTAACTCCTCAGTCTGTAAATATCTTTGGTGGCTATAAAGTACAAGGCCGTGAAGATGAGCAAGCTGACAAGATGGTCGCTGATGCATTAGCTTTACAAAATGCTGGCGCTCAAATTGTCTTACTTGAGTGTGTTCCCGCTTCATTAGCCAAGCGTATTACCGACGCATGCCATGTACCTGTTATTGGTATTGGTGCAGGCAACGTTACCGATGGCCAAATTTTAGTAATGCACGATATGTTCGGCATCTCGGCAAACTACATGCCTAAATTCTCTAAGAACTTCTTAGCAGAAACGGGCGACATGCGTAAAGCAGTGGCGAAGTACAAGGAAGAAGTTGAAAACGCGACCTTCCCTGACGACGCACATACTATTGCCTAGGAGTAACCATGCAGACTTTTGCTGAAGTAGCCGCTCTTAGAGAGCAGATAAAGCAATTCAAGCGCGATGGGCGCCGTATCGCCTTCGTTCCGACTATGGGTAACCTTCATGAAGGTCACTTAACGTTAGTGCGTAAAGCTCGAGAGCTTGCAGATGTCGTTGTAGTCAGTATTTTCGTCAACCCAATGCAGTTTGATCGTGCTGATGACTTAAATAACTACCCGCGCACACTTGAAGACGACCTAAGCAAATTAAACGGTGAAGGCGTAGAAATCGTCTTTACCCCAACACCTGAAATCATGTACCCGAACGGTTTGGATAAGCAGACGTTTGTTGAAGTACCAGGTTTATCGCACATGCTGGAAGGAGCTTCTCGTCCGGGCCACTTCCGTGGTGTTGCAACTATCGTCACTAAACTGTTTAACATCGTTCAGCCAGACGTCGCGTGCTTCGGTGAAAAAGACTTCCAGCAATTAGCAATTATTCGTCAGATGACACTCGACCTAGCCATGGATATCGAGATCATGGGTGTGGCTACTGTTCGAGAGATGGACGGATTAGCGATGAGCTCACGTAACAGCAATCTTACGATTGATGAACGTCAGCGTGCCCCTGTGCTAGCTCGTACAATGCGTTGGATCAGCAGTGCTATTCGTGGTGGCCGCGATGATTACTCATCAGTTATTGAAGATGCGACAGACCAGTTACGCGCAGCAGATCTACAACCAGATGAAATCTTTATTTGCGATGCTCGCACTCTGCAGGCGGTGACTTCGGAAACCACTCAAGTCGTGATATTGATGTCTGCATTCTTAGGAAAAACTCGCCTAATTGATAATCAAGTGTTTGATTTAGCGGTAGAGACTAAGGAAGAAACGACTGAAGAAAGCTCAGAATAACCTCAGCGCTCAGAATCAAATAAAAAGGTCGGCATTTGCCGACCTTTTTTAATCATACCTCTCGAATGTATTAGCTTCTTAAGCCAATACCTTTTGTCACCAAATAATGGGCTACCGCGTACAAACCAACAATAAATACTCCAAGTACGCTAAATGACGTCACGATACCAACATCAGATACGCCTAAAAAGCCGTAACGGAACGCATTCACCATGTAGACGATCGGGTTTAACTTAGACACGCCTTGCCAAAAATCAGGTAAAAGGCTGATCGAGTAAAACACGCCACCTAAGTAAGTCAAAGGTGTTAGCACGAACGTTGGAATAATCGAAATATCATCGAAAGTGCGTGCAAATACGGCGTTTATCAGACCACCTAGTGCAAACACTACGGAAGTTAAGAATACCGTTGCAACTATCACTCCCCAGTGTTCAACCTGAAGATCGACAAAGAATAAAGAGACAAAAGTGACGATTGTTCCGACCAATAAACCACGAACGACGCCGCCCATTACAAAACCAAAAATAATCACATAGTTTGGAACAGGAGCCACCAGCAGCTCTTCAATATTTTTTTGGAACTTAGCACTAAAGAACGAAGACGCTACATTTGAATACGAGTTAGTGATCACCGACATCATGATCAAACCAGGCACTATGTATTCCATGTAACTAAAGCCGTTCATCTCACCAATTCGTGAGCCAATTAAGCTACCGAAAATGATGAAATACAATGTCATAGTGATCGCTGGCGGGACCAGAGTTTGCACCCAAATTCGTGTAAACCTGTTCACCTCTTTGGTTAACAAACTACAAAAAGCTGTCCAATATAAACTATACATATTAGTTGCCCCCTTCACGGACAATACTTACAAACAGCTCTTCAAGTCGGTTCGCTTTATTGCGCATAGACAATACTTTTACACCTTGCTCAGTTAACTGTGTGAATATCGAGTTCAAACCCAAGGTTTTATCAATTTCGATTTCCAACGAACCGTTGATCATCACTTGGCTATTCACACCTTCAATTTTAGGCTCACTGCTGCCTTCTTCTAAATCTAGAATGAAAGTCTCAACATGCAGCTTACTCAACAAATCTTTCATCGTAGTGTTTTCAATCAACTCACCTTTACTGATGATACCGATATTACGACAAAGCATTTCTGCTTCTTCAAGGTAATGAGTGGTCAAAATGATGGTAATGCCTTGCTCAGAGTTGATCTCTTGCAGAAACTCCCACATTGAACGTCGTAATTCAATGTCGACTCCTGCAGTTGGTTCATCCAAGATTAACAATTGTGGTTCGTGCATAAGCGCACGCGCGATCATCAAACGACGTTTCATACCGCCTGATAAGTTTCTTGCACGTTCGCTTCGTTTTTCCCAAAGATCTAGCTTAGATAGATACTTTTTAGCACGTTCTTTTGCAAGAGGCTTAGGTACACCGTAATAGCCCGCCTGTTGCAGTACGATTTGCTCAACCGTTTCAAACTGGTTGAAATTGAACTCTTGCGGTACAAGCCCTAAGTTCTGTTTAGCCAGCTCAAGGTCTCGGTCTATGTCATAACCAAAGACTTTGACCTTTCCCGATGTCTTATTCACTAATGAAGAGATAATACCGATCGTCGTTGATTTACCTGCGCCGTTTGGCCCAAGCAGCGCATAAAAGTCGCCCTTTTCAACCTGTAAGCTAATGCCTTTTAGTGCTTCAAAGCCACCAGCATATGTCTTTCTTAATTGCTCAATTTCTAATGCGTACATAAAGATGCGTTGCCATTTATTTTTATTGGGTGCGTTGGTCATCTAGATTTTTAAAGCACGATACCATTTGGCACCACTTCTGCGCCAATAACGAGCTGACCATTTCACCACCAAGTTTATCGTCGAATCACGATAGAGACAATTATTCATTTCCATTTTTTTAGAAACGTTAATTTCCCCTTTCTTATAAAAAGAAAAACGCCGCCATACTCAGAGTAAGGCGGCGTAACTTTTCAATATAATCAGCTTATTAAGTCAGGCCAATTGGCTCAAACTGGTGTTCATCTCGTTCCACATAAGATTTAGCGGCATTTAACGCCTCATAGCGGAAACGATAAGTGTTCGATTCCGGCACAAGATCAATCACGTGGAATTTCTCCAGCTGCTGTCGAGTATTTTCATTTGGACATAACAAATACACTTCACAATTGGCATCCAGCGCATCTTTGATGGCATTTTCTAACGCTAATCCAACCGTTACATCAATCATAGGTACGTCCGTGAGATCCAAAATCATCACTTCATAATCTGAAATACTGGAGTGCTGACGGGAAATCGCTTTTGATACACTGAAGATCATCGGCCCCGAAAGATAGAAGAACAACACTTGGCCATTAGCACTATCTAGTAGCTGACGCTCGCTTTCCGTCAGCGGAAGATCATCTTCATCTGCATCACTAATCGCTTTCACTTGCCTTGCTTGTTCTCGGCTTAAGCGCTCGATAATAATGATATTAGAAATAAATACACCTAAGCCAACCGCAGCAATCAAATCAACAAATACCGTCAGCAGCATCACGCCATACATGATCGCCATACCTTGAACACTGACTTTATGGGCGCGTTGAATGAAACTCCAATCGAGAATATTAAAACCAACATAAACCGCTATACCTGCCAGTACAGCCATAGGAATAGGCTCTGTTAAGCCTCCAGCAACCAGTACGACTAATGCCAGCACTAATGCCCTAATCACCCCTGAAAGCGGCGAGCGTGCACCTACCTGGATATTGGTGACTGTGCCCATAGTTGCGCCGGCACCAGGTAATGCGCCAAAAAGGCCAGACAGCATGTTGGCGATACCTTGACCACGTAGCTCTTTATCCGAGTCATGCTCTTTACGCGTTAATGAATCACCAATAACTGCGGTAAGCAAAGTATCGATACAGCCTAGTGTTCCTAGTACTAGCGCATCAATCACCATAGTAGTAAAAACTTCCGGGCTAATCGTTGGCATCACCAATGAAGGTAAGCCCGCTGGAATCTCTCCAATACGACGAATCGACTCCGTATCGAAGACAATTACAGATAACAACGTCACCGCGACCAAAGCGACCAGCTGGGCAGGTACATACTTGCGATATTTCTCTGGGAACAAGAACAAAATAACCAGAGTAAGAGCACCTAAGAACAATTCAGAGAACTTCATGTTCGCTAGCGTGTCTGGCAAAGCCGTTAGCGTGCCCATCACACCACCAGCTGGCGCAGCATGGCCAAGTAAAGGAGAAAGCTGCAGGATAATCAAGATCACGCCAATACCCGACATAAAGCCGGATATCACGCTATATGGCATCAAAGTAACGTATTTACCAAGCTTTAGCGTACCAAGTAGAATCTGAAAAGCACCAGCCATCATTACGACGGTGAAGGTCATCGCCATTCCTGATTCTGGGTACTTGGCCATCATGCTGGTCATCACAGCGGTCATGATCACCGTCATCGGGCCGGTTGGCTCCGAAATCAAACTGCTTGAGCCACCAAACAAAGCAGCAAACAAGCCCACCATGATTGCGCCCCATAAACCGGCTTCAGCGCCAGCGCCAGAGGCTACACCAAACGCGAGAGCCAATGGCAATGAAATAATGGCAGTGGTCACGCCACCAAACATATCTCCCTTAAGGTTGATATCTTTAAAACGACTTCCAAACAAAACACAGCTCCCTGCTGATAGAAATTTAAATTGTATAAATTCGTACAATGTTATTAAGCAATCGAGTTAGATGCTACCACCGATTCGATATGCGTTATAACTAAGTGAAATGAATGTTTAGGATTATATGATTTTCGCTGCTAGAACACGTCAGATGAGTGCCATTTCTAACAATTTTAACAAGAAGCATTTTGTAACATTGTGTATAGTGACGGAAGTTATTTAAGGGATATAAGACGTAAAATGCCAGAAATTAAACAGCTTTTTGAAAACAACTCTAAGTGGTCTGAGTCTATCAAATCTGAACGTCCAGAATATTTTGCCACCCTTGAAGAAGGGCAAAACCCTGGCTTTTTATGGATAGGTTGCTCAGACAGCCGTGTACCAGCAGAGCGCTTAACCGGTCTATACTCAGGAGAACTTTTTGTTCACCGTAATGTAGCAAACCAAGTCGTTCATACCGACCTAAACTGCCTGTCTGTGGTTCAATACGCGGTCGATGTACTTAAAGTGAAACACATTATTGTATGTGGTCACTACGGTTGTGGTGGTGTAAATGCCGCAATTGATAACCCTAAATTAGGTCTTATCAATAACTGGTTACTGCATATTCGCGACAATTACCTTAAATATCGTAAACAGATCGAAGCACTACCGCGCGAACAGTGGGGTGATAAACTTTGTGAGATTAACGTTGCAGAGCAGGTTTACAACCTTGGAAACTCGACCATTATGCAAAGTGCATGGGAACGTGGCCAAGAGGTGGAAATTCACGGTGTGGTTTATGGAATCGGCGATGGCAAGCTGCAAGATCTTGGCGTACGTTGCTCTAGTATCGACACATTAGAGAGCAGCCACATTGAGGCATTAAATAAAATCTTAACGACGCCTCTTCTTAGTCAACAAGGCTAATTATCTCTATCAAATACAAAAAGCCCGCATCAAGCGGGCTTTTTAACATCTTTTTTCGGCAAGCGTAATGATTACTCTTGCGGTACAACTTTACCGATGTATGGCAGGTGACGGTATTTTTGAGCGTAGTCGATACCAACACCAACAACGAATTCATCTGGGATTTCGAAACCAATCCACTTAGTATCAACTTCAACTTCACGACGTGAAGGCTTGTCTAATAGCGTACAGATCTCGATAGATTTAGGCCCACGTAGGCTCAGAATCTCTTTTACTTTAGTTAGGGTATTACCTGTATCGATAATGTCTTCAACTAATAGTACGTCTTTACCTTGGATGTCATCATCTAAATCTTTCAAAATACGAACATCACGTGAGCTTTCCATACCGTTGCCGTAGCTAGATGCGGTCATAAAGTCTACTTGGTGAGTTAGATTGATTGCACGAGCTAGATCCGCCATGAAGACAAATGATCCACGTAGTAGGCCAACCAGCACAAGATCTTCACTACCTTGGTAGTGCTCTGTGATTTGTTTGCCTAATTCATTTACTCGCTCCTGAACTTCTTGCTCAGAAATCATGACTTCAACTGTATGTTTCATACTGTTCTCATTTTATTTGGTTAATGCGACAAGTGTAGCCTTCAATCTAGGCTTCGCCGCTATTTTTCGAGGCTAAGTCTAGCACTGCTCATTTAACCAAGCCACCTTCCAATCCCATTTCGCTTTTAGTTAATGGTCGAAATGTGCCCGCTGTGACACTAAGCCTTTCTGTCTCGTTCTTTTACACCTTAAATGGGTTGATGTAAGTATCAATCTTGATATAACTGACTACAAAATAGGCATAATTTATTGACCATTTGCATATGCACCATTACACTCATGGGGCTTAAATAATAAAAACATCACTAATTATAAAAACTCATTGGCAAGGAAAATCATATGGACTCAATAGCTAAGAGACCTCGAACAAGGCTTTCACCATTAAAACGAAAACTTCAACTGATGGAAATCGCACTTGAAGTTTTTGCTCGCAGAGGCATTGGCCGCGGCGGACATGCAGATATTGCAGAAATCGCTCAAGTGTCAGTGGCAACCGTATTTAACTACTTCCCTACTCGCGAAGACTTAGTAGACGAAGTACTTAATCATGTGGTTCGCCAGTTCTCTAACTTCCTTTCGGATAATATCGACCTCGATTTACACGCGAAAGAAAACCTAGATACCATCGCAAACGAAATGGTTACACTCGTTGCTCATGACTGCCATTGGCTTAAAGTGTGGTTTGAGTGGAGTGCATCAACTCGTGATGAAGTATGGCCGTTATTTGTTACGACCAACCGCACTAATCAAATGCTAGTACAAAACATGTTTAGCAAAGCGATTGAACGCGGTGAAGTATGTGACCAACACGATCCTAAACATCTTGCGAACCTGTTCCACGGTATTTGCTACTCATTATTCATCCAAGCGAACCGTGCACAATCACAAGCAGAGCTTAATCAGCTAACCTCTAGCTACTTAGACATGTTATGTATCTATAAATAGCGTCTCGCTTCTTAATCGGCTTAAAACACAAATAAAAAAACCGCTGAATCATCAGCGGTTTTTTATTAACTTAACAAGTCGTTAAAAGAGAATTACTTCTTCTTTTTCACTGCTTTCTTATTTGGAAGGTCAGTGATTGAACCTTCAAATACTTCCGCCGCTAGACCAACAGACTCGTGTAGAGTTGGGTGAGCGTGGATAGTTAGAGCGATATCTTCAGCATCACAACCCATTTCGATTGCTAGGCCGATTTCACCAAGAAGCTCACCACCGTTAGTACCAACAATTGCACCACCGATTACGCGATGAGTATCTTTATCAAAGATCATCTTAGTCATACCATCAGCACAATCAGATGCGATTGCACGACCAGAAGCAGCCCAAGGGAAAGTAGCAACTTCGTAGTTGATGCCTTCAGCTTTCGCTTCTTTCTCAGTCTTACCTACCCATGCAACTTCTGGCTCAGTGTACGCGATTGATGGAATTACTTTAGGATCAAAGTAGTGCTTCTTACCAGAAATAACTTCAGCCGCTACGTGACCTTCATGCACACCTTTGTGAGCAAGCATTGGTTGGCCAACAACATCACCGATAGCGTGGATGTGAGGTACGTTAGTACGCATTTGCTTATCAACATTGATGAAGCCACGCTCATCAACTTCGATACCCGCTTTTTCAGCGTCGATAAGTGCACCGTTTGGAACACGGCCGATAGCAACAAGAACAGCATCGTAACGCTCAGCTTCAGCTGGTGCTTTTTTGCCTTCCATTGAAACGTAGATACCGTCTTCTTTCGCTTCAACTGCTGTTACTTTAGTTTCAAGCATTAGCTTGAACTTGTTCTTAATACGCTTAGTGAAGACTTTAACGATGTCTTTATCCGCAGCAGGGATAACTTGATCGAACATCTCAACAACTTCAACTTTAGAACCTAGAGAGTGGTAAACCGTACCCATCTCAAGACCGATAATACCACCACCCATGATAAGTAGTTTTTCTGGTACTTCTTTCAGCTCTAGTGCATCCGTAGAATCCCAAATACGTGGATCTTCATGCGGAATGAATGGAAGTTTAATTGGACGAGAACCTGCAGCGATGATTGCGTTGTCGAAGTTAACTGTTGTTGCTTCGCCTTCGCCTTCAACAAGAATGCTGTTAGGACCAGTGAACTTACCGAAACCGTTTACAACAGTTACGTTACGCATCTTAGCCATACCGCCAAGACCGCCAGTCAGTTGATCTACTACTTTTTCTTTCCAGATACGGATCTTGCTGATGTCAGTTTGTGGTTCACCGAACACTACGCCGTGGTCAGCCATCGCTTTAGCTTCTTCGATTACTTTTGAAACGTGAAGAAGTGCTTTAGATGGGATACAACCAACGTTTAGACATACACCACCAAGAGTGTTGTAACGTTCGATTAATACTGTGTCTAGACCTAAGTCTGCACAACGGAATGCAGCTGAGTAACCAGCAGGACCTGAACCAAGTACAACAACTTGGGCTTTAATTTCTTTGCTCATTGTGACCTCTTGTAGTCATTATCCCTAACAGGCTGAGTAGATGTTCTTAAATTATTGGGCTTTCAAACAGCCAACATTTTACAGAGATGTTAACAGTGTGAAAGTAGCTTTAAGTTAGCCTGTGAGCTAGACAACAATTCCCCATCAGTTTATTAGAAATGATTGAAATTGTTCTCTAAAAATATGCTTTACGTAAAGAAATTAAGGTGACCCGAAAGTCACCTTAATTATTGCTTTCTTACTACAGTACTAGGCGACGGATGTCAGACAGAGCGCTGTTTAGGAAAGTAATGAAGCGTGCACCTTCTGCACCATCGATCACACGGTGGTCGTATGATAGAGACAGTGGAAGTTGTAGACGAGGTTGGAACTCTTTACCGTTCCAAACTGGCTTCATTTCAGACTTAGATACACCAAGGATACCTACTTCTGGAGCGTTTACGATTGGTGTAAATGCAGTACCGCCGATGCCACCAAGGCTAGAGATTGTGAAACAACCGCCTTGCATGTCAGCTGCAGTTAGCTTACCAGCACGTGCTTTCTTAGACACAGCCATTAGCTCTTCAGATAGCTCGTAGATGCCTTTCTTGTTCACGTCTTTGAATACAGGAACAACTAGACCGTTTGGAGTATCTACTGCGATACCTACGTTTACGTACTTCTTAAGAATGATGCTTTCGCCATCTTCAGAAAGAGAAGAGTTAAACGCTGGGAACGCTTCTAGTGCTTTAGCAACCGCTTTCATGATGAACACAAGAGGAGTGATCTTCATGCCAGTGTCTTTCTTAGCTTCGATTGCGTTCTGCTCTTTACGGAATGCTTCTAGCTCAGTGATGTCTGCGTTATCCCACTGTGTAACGTGAGGGATCATGACCCAGTTACGGTGTAGGTTTGCACCAGAGATCTTCTTGATCTTAGAAAGCTTCTGAACTTCAGTTTCGCCGAACTTGCTGAAGTCAACTTTTGGCCAAGGTAGAAGACCAAGAGCAGAGCCGTCACCGCCTTTGCCAGATGCCGCAGCACCAGACTCAAGACGCTTAAGTGCATCTTTAACGTAAGACTGAACGTCTTCTTTAAGGATACGGCTCTTACGACCAGTACCTTTAACTTTCGCTAGGTTTACACCAAACTCGCGAGCAAGACGACGAACAACAGGAGACGCGTGTGCGTAATCGTTGTTTTCTTGGAAGTCGTTTGCTGCTGGTGCTGCCGCTTCAGCTTTTGGTGCAGGAGCTGCTGCTGGAGCAGGCGCTGCCGCTTGAGCTGGAGCCGCTGTAGGAGCAGGAGCTGCGCCTTCAACAACGAAAGTCATGATTAGAGAGCCAGTCGTTACTTTGTCGCCAGCTGCAATCTTGATCTCTTTTACTGTACCAGCGAATGGTGCAGGAACTTCCATTGAAGCTTTGTCGCCTTCCACAGTGATAAGAGATTGCTCTTCTTCTACCGTGTCGCCAACCGCTACCATTACTTCAGTAACTTCTACTTCGTCACCGCCGATATCAGGAACGTTTACTTCTTTCTCTGCTGATGCCGCAGGAGCTGCTGCTGGAGCTGCTTCAACTGCAGGAGCTGCTGCTACTGGAGCGCCAGAGCCCGCTACTTCGAATACCATTACTAGAGAACCAGTTGATACTGAGTCACCAGAAGCGATCTTGATCTCTTTAACTGTACCAGCGAATGGTGCAGGAACTTCCATTGATGCTTTGTCGCCTTCAACAGTTAGAAGAGATTGCTCTTCTTCTACTGCATCACCAACTGCAACCATGATTTCAGTAACTTCTACTTCGTCGCCACCGATATCTGGAACGTGAACTTCTTTCAGTTCAGCCGCTGCTGCTGCCGCAGGAGCTGCTACTGGAGCTGCCTCTGCTGCTGGAGCAGGTGCAGCTTGCGCTGCACCCTCGGCTTCGAAAATCATAATAAGAGAACCAGTCGTAACAGAATCGCCTTCCGCTACTTTGATTTCTTTAACAATACCTGCTTGAGACGCTGGAACTTCCATAGAAGCTTTGTCGCCTTCAACAGTAATCAGAGACTGTTCTTCTTCAACCTTGTCGCCAACGCTTACAAGAATCTCAGTAACTTCAACCTCATCCGCACCGATGTCAGGTACATTAATTTCGATTGCCATTGCTTATTTACCTTCTAGTTAAGCGCTGTATTAAGCGTATTGTGGGTTAGTTTTTTCAGTGTCGATGTTGAACTTAGCAATCGCTTCAACGACTACTGACTTCTCAACATCGCCACGCTTCGCTAGCTCAGTTAGTGCTGCAACTACTACGTAGCCCGCATTAACTTCGAAGTGACGGCGTAGGTTCTCACGGCTGTCAGAACGGCCGTAACCATCAGTACCCAGTACTTTGTATGACTCAGAAGGCATGAACGCGCGAACTTGCTCAGAGTAGTTCTTCATGTAGTCAGTTGCAGCGATTGCTGGCTCAGTACCCATTACTTGTGCAATGTAAGGTACTTTTGCTTCGCCTTCTGGGTGAAGCATGTTGTAACGCTCTGCGTCTTGGCCGTCACGAGTTAGTTCGTTGAACGACGTTACAGAGAATACGTCAGATGCAATGCCGTACTCTTCGCTCAGGATAGTCGCAGCTTTACGTACTTCATTCATGATAGTACCAGAGCCCATTAACTGAACTTTAGACTTATCACCAGCGTAAGATTCAAGCTTGTAGATACCCTTACGGATGCCTTCTTCAGCGCCTTCTGGCATTGCTGGCATTGCGTAGTTTTCGTTCATTACTGTTAGGTAGTAGAACACGTTTTCTTGGTTCTCACCGTACATGCGACGGATACCGTCTTGCATGATTACTGCAACTTCGTACGCGAATGTTGGGTCGTAAGAAATACAGTTAGGAACTGTGTTCGCCATGATGTGTGAGTGACCATCTTCGTGCTGTAGACCTTCACCGTTAAGTGTTGTACGACCAGCAGTAGCACCTAGTAGGAAACCACGAGCTTGTTGGTCGCCAGCCATCCACGCCATATCGCCTACACGTTGGAAACCAAACATTGAGTAGTAGATGTAGAACGGGATCATTGGTAGATCGTTCGTGCTGTAAGAAGTCGCAGCAGCAACCCAAGAAGCCATTGAGCCTAGCTCGTTGATACCTTCTTGTAGAACCTGACCAGACGTTGCTTCTTTGTAGTAAGAAACGATGCCTTTATCTTCTGGCGTGTATTCCTGACCGTGCGGGTTGTAGATACCGATCTGACGGAACAGACCTTCCATACCAAACGTACGAGCTTCGTCACAGATGATAGGAACAATGTTCTTACCAATGTTCTTGTTCTTAAGCAGAATGTTAAGAGTACGAACGTAAGCCATAGTGGTAGAGATATCACGCTTTTGCTCACTTAGTAGCGGAGCGAACTCTTCTAGTTCAGGTGTTTTGAATTCTTGAGTGAACTTAGGTAGACGCTGTGGCGTGTAACCTTTTAGTTCTTTACGACGAGCGTGCAGGTATTCGTACTCCGCTGTACCTTCTTCAAGTTTCAGGTATGGCAGTTCTGCTACTTTCTCATCAGAAAGGATATCTTGAAGACCTAGGCGATCACGTAGGTGTAGTACGTGAGTCATGTCCATCTTCTTAACTTGGTGCGCGATGTTCTTACCTTCAGCCGCTTCACCCATGCCGTAACCTTTAACAGTTTTCGCTAGGATTACTGTTGGACGACCTTTAGTTTCTGCTGCATTTTTGTAAGCTGCGTATAGCTTAGAAGACTCGTGACCACCACGCTTAAGTGCGAAGATTTCGTCGTCAGTCATATCTGCAACTAGTGCAGCTGTCTCTGGGTACTTACCAAAGAAGTGCTCACGTACGTACGCGCCATCTTTAGATTTGAATGTTTGGTAGTCGCCATCTACAGTCTCGTTCATTAGCTGTAGTAGTTTACCAGACGTATCTTTAGCAAGTAGTGAATCCCAGTTGCTACCCCAGATAACTTTAACAACATTCCAACCAGCACCTTTGAATAGGCCTTCTAGTTCTTGAATGATGCTACCGTTACCCATTACAGGGCCATCTAGACGCTGTAGGTTACAGTTGATTAGGAAACATAGGTTATCTAGCTTCTCACGTGCAGCGAAAGATAGAGAACCGCGTGATTCTGGCTCATCCATCTCACCGTCGCCTAGGAAAGCGTATACGCGTTGAGCAGATGTGTCTTTCATGCCACGACCATCAAGATACTTCAAGAAGCGCGCTTGGTAGATCGCAGAAATTGGGCCAAGACCCATAGATACTGTTGGGAACTGCCAGAATTCAGGCATTAATTTAGGGTGCGGGTATGAAGGGATACCTTTACCATCAACTTCTTGACGGAAGTTGTCTAGCTGATCTTCAGTTAGACGGCCTTCAACGAATGCACGAGAGTAGATACCTGGAGAGATATGACCTTGGTAGTAAACCAGATCGCCACCGTCCGTCTCGTTTGGAGCGCGGAAGAAGTGGTTGAAACATACTTCGTAGAATGCCGCCGCAGACTGGTAAGAAGCCATGTGGCCACCTAGGTCTAGGTCTTTCTTAGAAGCGCGCAATACGATCATGATTGCGTTCCAGCGAATAATCGAACGAATACGACGTTCAAGAGTAACATCACCTGGGTATGCTGGCTCTTGCGCTGCTGGAATTGTGTTGATGTAGTTTGTGTTGATGCCTGTTGGCATATCTACACCGTCTAAACGTGCTTTGTCTAAAACTTGCTCTAGTAAAAACTGAGCACGCTCTACACCTTCTTCACGAACAACTGATTCAAGGGCTTGTAGCCAATCTTGAGTTTCCAGTGCGTCTACGTCATGCTTCATGTCAGACATGGCGATCTATCCTTCTATTGGTTGGATTCTACTTAAACTAGTAAAGAGCCGTATTTACGACTCATTACCCCGTTGAATTCGACGCAAAGAGCGCTCTCTTCTTGACTCCTCACGAGTCAAATCCAACAGTGTTTCTTCGATATAAGCTAAATGAGAGTGTGACATTTCACGTGCCTGTTCTGGCTGCCCTGAAACAATCGCATCAACAATATTAGCTCTGTGTTTACTTACTTTTTCCACCACTTCATCGCGGCGATGTAACAACTTCAGATTCTGTAAGACATTTTGCTCAAGTAACGGCGCTAAGCTGCGAACAATGTGTAACAACACCACGTTATGGGCAGCTTCTGTTAGTGCTACTAGAAACTCCATAACTGCCGCAGATTCTGCTTCGATATTTTTGTCTTCTTGCGCACTTCGAATCTTGTCTTGGCAGGCTTGAATACGAGCAAAGTCTTCATCGGTACCACGAAGAGCTGCAAAATAAGCTGAAATTCCTTCCATCGCATGACGCGACTCCAACAAATCAAGCTGGGTTTCGGAATGTGTAGACAATAAATTCAGTAAAGGATCTGAAAAGCTTTTCCAAATATTTTCACTGACAAACGTTCCCCCACCTTGACGGCGAGTCAGTAAACGCTTTGCTTCTAGGCGTTGTATCGCTTCTCGGATTGATGGACGAGACACATCGAACTGTTTTGCCAGCTCTCGCTCCGGAGGAAGTTGCTCCCCTGGTGCTAGTGTTCCTTCCACTATCAACCTTTCAAGTTCCTGCTCAATAACATCAGAAAGCTTAGGCTGACGAATCCTTTGATAAGCCATAATTTATTGTTCTTCTTTTTTTGCAGTCAATTGGTAATACCAATTTTAAGTTGCGCAGAAATTAACATAATTAAAACGCCACTGTCCAGATCAAAATTGACCTGAATCATAGAACATGACGCGAATTAACTCAGCTTTAACAAAGCAAATTTAAAACAGCAACCAAATTGGTCTTACCATTTACAGTAATAATACTTTTGGGGAGTATACGTGCTAGGGAAATTGAATCGATATGCTAAGAAATGAAAATTTGTGACTCAGATTCAGGGCTATAACTGCGCTGAAGTCTCATTTTTTAGGTCGTAACCGTTCATAACTCATTACAATTGAATTTCGGTAAGCTCTAATCAAAATAATGGGAAACTGGGTAGTCCCCTCAACAAAAAGAAGCATAGACGCTACGTACCCATTACATTTGAGTAACCATATCGCCTATCTGTGTCATTTAGATTTCAAGAGCTCTCGGTAAAAGCACCAATCAAAGCATAGACCGGGATCTGTTTTTCGCAATGGTGCTATGTATTGATGACCAGTAATTCTTGGAAGTGTGATTTGAGGGTAGCTTTTCATTAAACTATCAGAAAGGGTTGCCAATGAATGATATTGAGCTTGGGTGTAAGCCGTATAATCACTGCCTTCTAGCTCGATACCAATCGAGTAGTCATTGCATTTATCTTTCCCGGCAAAGCTCGACTGCCCAGCATGCCAGGCTCTATCTAGAAAGGAAACAAACTGTACCACTTCTCCATCTCGACGAATCAAACAATGGGCCGACACTCCCATAGTATGAATTACTTCAAAAAATGGATGATCATGTGGATTGAGTTTTCCAGTAAAGAATTGTTCAATGTAAGGACCTCCAAATTCGCCAGGAGGTAAACTAATGTTGTGCACCACCAGCAATGAAATAGGTTCACTTTTCGGGCGGCTATCAAAGTAAGGCGACGGTACTATCTTCGCGGAACTGCACCAACCAGCGTTATTAATTTCCACGTAAACCTCTCTTTATTAGTTCTTTCACAGACAAGATGTGATTTAGACCGATAGCAGCCCTTTGTCACCTCTTTAATTTGATTTCCAGCAAGAGTATCATTCCATCCTCACTTCCTTTCAAGATTAGATTTGCGATGAAAAACACACACAACAGCCACGAACGCCTTGATTACCTAAAAGAGCAACTTCCTGCTGAAATTACCCGCGCAGTTGCTGAAACGATAAAAGAAGACCTAGGTGGTACGCTAGATGTGTCTGCGGATATTACAGCAAGTCTAATCCCGTCAGACGCGTATAACTCTGCGACCATTATAACTCGCGAGCATGGTGTGTTTTGTGGTCAAGCTTGGGCTGATGAAGTATTTAAGCAGCTGGGCGGTGAAGTAAAAGTTAAATGGCACGTCAAAGATGGCGATAAAGTCAAGCCTAATCAAACGTTATGCTCTTTAGAAGGTCCTGCTCGCGCACTATTAACTGGTGAGCGTAATGCTATGAATTTCATTCAAACGCTTTCTGGTTGTGCAACTACAACGGCTATTTATGCTGATAAAATCAAGCACACAGAATGTCGCTTACTAGACACTCGAAAAACAATCCCAGGATTACGCAGCGCATTAAAATATGCCGTTGCATGTGGCGGTGGCTTTAATCACCGCATTGGCGTTTTCGATGCATACTTGATCAAAGAGAACCACATCATCGCTTGCGGGGGGATTGAAAAAGCAATATCTACAGCGAAAGAATTGAATCCAGGTAAACCAGTTGAAGTGGAAACGGAATCTTTAGAAGAGCTGGAACAAGCTATCGAAGCAGGTGCCGATATCATCATGCTAGATAACTTCACCAAAGATATGATGCGTGAAGCCGTAAAGATTAATGCAGGAAGAGCAGCATTAGAAAACTCAGGCAACATTACGTTAGATACGATCGCTGAATATGCTGAAACTGGTGTGGACTACATTTCGGTTGGAGCTTTAACTAAGCATTTGAAAGCAATGGATTTGTCGATGCGCTTCACAGACTAACCCAATAACCTGATTTATCAATAAAAAGGCTGAACTTATTAAGTTCGGCCTTTTTGTTTTCAGCATTAAAATTAGCAACTTAAGTGCCATTAACTTGATCGCATTAATTTGCTAAGACTCTGAAAACTATAGTCATTAAACACTAATCCACTCGCGTCATACTCAGAGCTCCATTTTCTTATTCACTTAGACACTTATCCTAACTTCATCACGGGTTAGTGATTAAATAATCTAATTGGAATATAAAAATGAAAAACGTAAAGAAGCAAAAAGGTTTTACGCTTATCGAGTTAATGATCGTGGTGGCCGTAATAGGAGTTTTAGCAGCGATAGCGGTCCCACAGTATCAGAGCTATGTAAAAAAAGGAGCTTTAGGCTCAGCGCTGGCTTCTGTTACAGCGTACAAAACGAATGTAGAAGACCATATAGCAACTACTAATCAATTTCCTTCAATTTCTGCAGCGTTCGGAATCGGAACAATAGCTGCAACCTCAGGAGCTATTGCCACTGGAAGCAACACAAATGACATTGTAGCGACAATTACAGAAGGCGGTGGAGTAGGCGCAAGTATCACTCTAAAGCGTGACAAAGATGGGGTTTGGAATTGCATCAACTCATTATCTTCAGATATTTCGATAAATGGCTGTTCATAAGTGCTAACCAACCTTCCTACCATTCTCCGTCAGGCTAATATTATTAGCCTGACTCAAGAACAAGCTGTGGTCGCACATATTAACGCTTCAGGCTCCTCAACGCTTGAAGCGTTAGTCCATTTAGATCTATTTGATTATTACCAGCTTACCGAACACTTATCTTCGATTTTTGGATTAGCTGAAACCAACTTATCTCACTTTGACTATGAGGGATTGTGCCAGGAACTCGGTCTTCGAGAGCTCATTACTCGGTACCAAGCACTCCCCCTTCACAGCTCTGGCTCTACGCTTACGTTAGCGATTTCGGATCCGACAAACATACAAGCAGAAGACGACTTCCGGTTCGCTACGGGCTTACAAATCGAGCTTGCTCTCGCGAATTTTAAAGAATTGGAAGGCGCTATACGTAGGATTTATGGAAAAAGCCTGAACTCTAATGACACTCACCGAAAGGAGATCAGTCAGGATGAGCTTGCCAATCTAGTTGAAGTTTCTGACGATGAAATTCAAAGCATAGAGGACTTAAGCCAAGATGACTCACCGGTCAGCCGTTTTATAAACCAAATATTAGTAGACGCAGTGCGCAAAGGCGCCTCAGATATTCATTTTGAACCCTACGAAGAGCTTTATCGAATCAGGTTAAGGTGTGACGGTATTTTAGTGGAGACTCAACAGCCAGCGACCCACCTAAGCAGGCGTCTATCCGCGAGATTGAAAATATTAGCAAAACTTGATATTGCTGAGCGGCGCCTCCCTCAAGACGGACGCATAAAATTAAGGCTCAATACCGAACTGTCCATCGACATGCGAGTTTCGACGTTACCGACCCTCTGGGGGGAAAAGATCGTACTAAGGCTACTCGATAGTAGCGCTTCGAACTTGGATATCGATATCTTAGGCTACAACGAAACACAAAAGCAGCTCTACCTATCAGCCCTATCACGACCTCAAGGCATGATTTTAATGACAGGCCCAACAGGCAGCGGAAAAACTGTATCGCTGTATACTGGCTTAAGAATCCTCAACACACCTGAACGCAATATATCCACTGCGGAAGATCCCGTAGAGATCAATTTATCAGGGATCAATCAAGTTCAAGTTCAACCCAAAATTGGGTTTGGCTTTGCAGAAGCATTACGATCATTTTTACGCCAAGATCCTGATGTTGTAATGGTTGGTGAAATAAGGGACATCGAGACAGCGGAGATCGCCGTTAAAGCCGCTCAAACAGGCCACTTAGTATTATCAACGCTACATACTAACTCTGCTGCTGAAACCGTAGTACGACTTTCACATATGGGGATAGAAGCCTTCAATTTAGCTTCGTCTTTGAACCTAATCATTGCTCAGCGTCTTGCGAGAAAACTGTGCTCACACTGTAAAACAGTTGATAGCTCAACTTCCATACGCGAGCGTCATGGGATTCAACAAGACATCATTATCTACCAGGCTAACTTTCACGGGTGTAATGAGTGCACTCGGGGCTATTCTGGCAGGATTGGAATTTATGAAGTAATGCCTTTTGATAACAGTATGTCTGAAGCACTAATGAATAATGCCAACATCCACCAAGTTCAAGCATTAGCCAAACGAAATGGTATGCAAACCTTGCAGGAATCCGGCATTGAGAAGCTATCTTTAGGCTTAACCAGTTACCAAGAGCTTCAACGCGTCCTCTACATCTAACCAGCTATCAGCTATCAGCTATCAGCTATCAATTAACGGGCAAGTCATGAAATCCTCCATGAAAAATCAATTAAAAAACTATCGCTGGAAAGGCATTAATAGTTCAGGTAAGAAAGTTTCAGGACAAACTCTGGCGTTAACTGAGATCGAGGTTCGGGACAAACTCAAAGAACAACATATCCAAATAAAGAAAATTAAAAAAAGCAGTGTTTCAGCATTTACACGGATAAGCCATAGGGTAAAAGCCAAAGATATTACGGTTCTTACTCGACAGCTTGCCACTATGCTAGCCACTGGTGTTCCTATCGTACAAGCGATAAAACTAGTTTCCGACAACCACCGAAAAGCCGAAATGAAATCGATCTTAACCCACATCAGTAAAGGGGTGGAAGCAGGTACCCCATTGTCCAAAACAATGAGAACGGCAAGTCGTCATTTTGATGACCTTTATACGGATTTAGTCGCCTCAGGCGAGCAATCTGGTAATTTGGCCGAGGTATTTGAACGTTTAGCTACCTACCGAGAAAAAAGTGAACAACTAAAAGCAAAAGTAATCAAAGCGCTCATTTACCCTTGTATAGTCATCGCTGTCGCCCTTACCGTATCTTATTTAATGCTTACAATTGTGATTCCAGAGTTTGAAAGCATGTTTTCTGGTTTTGGGGCCGACTTACCTTGGTTTACCAAAAAAATCTTGCTCCTTTCCCACTGGGTACAGTCCTACAGTTTGTGGGGCGCACTCTTGATTATTATTTGCATTCTATCATTCCGTATTATCCGCAAGCGTTCATTTTCCATTAGGCTCGCCACGAGTCGTATCGGGTTAAGGTTCCCAGTGCTAGGTTCCATCATTTCGAAAGCATCAATTGCAAAATCTAGTCGAACACTTGCCACCAGTTTTAGCTCTGGTATTCCTATTTTAACTAGCTTAAAAACAACAGCAAAAACAGCCGGTAACACCCATTATCAAACCGCTATTGGTGAAGTACATCGTGAAACCGCCGCAGGTGTGCCAATGTATATTGCAATGCGCAATACCAATGCCTTCCCGGAAATGGTTTTACAAATGGTGATGATTGGTGAGGAGTCTGGAAAGCTGGACGATATGCTGAATAAAGTGGCCACTATTTATGAATTTGAAGTGGATAATACGGTTGATAACCTTGGTAAGATTTTAGAACCGTTGATTATTGTTTTCCTCGGAACAGTCGTTGGGGGATTAGTCGTAGCAATGTACTTACCAATCTTTAACTTAATGAGTGTATTAGGATAGTATGTAGAACCTTTTCATTGATTCCCAAGCGCTTCGCTTGAACCTAATTTTGGTGGCACTAGAAACAAATGGATGCACTCTACTATTACCCATGGCTGTTCCCTTCTATGGCTGCTGTATTCGGCTTGATCGTCGGTAGTTTTTTAAACGTCGTTATTCATCGGCTTCCAATTATGATGGAGCGAGAATGGAAACAAGAGTGCTCAGAATGTTTCCCTGAATATAATATTCCAATGCCAGAGGGGAAATACAACTTAAGCGTTCCTCGCTCTACTTGCCCTAAATGTAATACACAGCTCCGACTTATCGATAATGTTCCAGTACTCAGTTGGCTGCTTCTGAGAGGCAAATGTCACCAATGCGCTAACCCAATTAGCATTCGCTACCCTGCCATTGAGTTACTGACGGCAGTGATGAGTTTCACTGTGGCCACAACCTTTGGGTTTAGTGCTTTTAGTGTCGCGTTAATATTTTTTACTTTCATTTTGATTGCAGCCACCTTTATCGATCTCGACACAATGCTACTCCCGGACCAGTTAACTCTGCCTTTAATGTGGTCAGGCATTGCACTCTCGCTGTTCAACCTCACTGAAGTTTCACTACAAGACGCTGTCATCGGCGCAATGGCTGGCTACCTATGTCTATGGTCTGTTTATTGGATTTTTAAAGTTCTGACCGGAAAAGACGGAATGGGGTTTGGCGACTTCAAACTTCTCGCCGCTCTTGGCGCATGGCTCGGCTGGCAACATTTACCACTGATCATTCTTTTATCATCCCTCGTCGGTCTAGTATTTGGGAGCATTCAATTAAGATTACAAAAACAAGGCATTGATAAGGCTTTCCCGTTCGGTCCGTACCTTGCTATTGCCGGCTGGATCAGTTTAATTTGGGGCGATCAAATTATTGATTGGTACTTCACTTCCATCTTAGGTATTTAACATGTCACTAGTCATTGGTTTAACAGGCGGCATCGCCAGCGGGAAAACTACGGTCGCCAACTTATTCAGTGAACATTTTGGCATTGATATCGTTGATGCTGACGTCGTTGCACGAGAAGTGGTTGAAGTAGGAAGCCTAGGCCTAAAGACCATCATACAAAGGTACGGTGAAGAGATCCTATTACCTGAAGGTTCACTCAACCGACAAAAACTTCGTGAGGTTATTTTTTCAAATGAATCAGAGAAGGCGTGGCTCAATGCACTACTTCATCCCATGATTCGCGAAAAAATTAACTTAGATCTTGCCAAGATTTCATCACCCTATGGTTTATTAGTCGTACCATTACTTGTAGAGAACAACATGCAGTCTATGGCCGATCGCGTATTAGTTGTTGATGTTTCGGCCGAAGAACAAATTCGTAGAACGGTTTCCCGAGATAAGGTTTCAGAAGCGCAAGTTGAAGCGATTCTTCGTTCACAAGCTTCTCGCGAGCAACGTTTAGCCATCGCAAATGATGTGATTAAAAATAGTACGAAAAACGAAAAACTTTTGCCTCAAGTCACAGATTTACATCAAAAGTATCTGGCTATTTGTAGGGAAAATCGGTGAAAATAGCAAAGAGCAGAATTAAGGCTAGTTAGATGACCACCCATAAGTTTGAACATCCATTAAACGAGAAAACCCGCATTTACTTAAGAGTGGAATCACTGTTAAGGCAACTTCACGTGTCATCAACTTTTTCTGATCCTCAGCAATATCAGCTATTCTTCCGCTCACTATTTGACTTGTTAGAAATTTTTGAGCAGATCCAATTAAAAAGTGAGCTTGCAAAAGACATTGAGAAACAAAGGCTAACCTATAAAAGTTGGCTGAATGTAGATGGTGTTGATCAAGAGATGCTTCTGTCTCTACTAAACAATGTTGACCAAGTTCATCGCCAGCTTATGCTTGCTGAACGTTTTGGACAATCACTCAAGGAAGACCGATTCCTAAGTGCAATTCGTCAACGTTTTAATTTACCTGGTGGATCTTGTTGTTTTGATCTTCCGGCTCTTCATTATTGGCTTCACCTACCAATCGATAAAAAGATTCGTGATGCTAAATCTTGGACGGATAGCCTACAAGCCTTATTCGACGCACTAAGCTTATGGCTGAAACTAACCAGAGAAACTGGTCACTTTACCAGTCAAATGGCGCGCGCAGGTTTTTTCCAAAGTGATGCCGAAGAAGCCAATATTTTAAGGCTTTCCATTCCAATGCAATATGGTGCTTACCCAATGATTTCTGGTCATAAGAACCGTTTTGCCGTCAAATTCATGAGTTTTGAAACAGGCCAAGCTTGCACAAAAGACATTGAATTTGACTTAGCTATTTGTAGCTAAGTCCTTATTTTACCTGACTACACTAAAGAACCACGATATATGTCTAAGAAGCTAACGATTGTAAAATGCCCACAATGCAGTACTGATGTGGAATGGGGAGAGCAAAGCCCTCATCGCCCATTTTGCAGTAAACAATGTCAAATGATTGATTTTGGTGAATGGGCAGATGAAGAAAACAGCATTGCTGGTGCACCTGATATGTCTGACAGTGATGGTTGGTCTGAAGATCAGTATTAGTCATTCACTATCGAACTATAAGGGCAGGTATTTATACCTGCTTTTTTATATCTATCTGAAACTCAGACAAATAACAGATACAAAAAAGCGGAGCCAAATGGCTCCGCTTTTATCGATAGAATGCAAAAAGAATTACTTCTTAGCAAGCTTCTCTTTAATACGAGCAGACTTACCAGAACGCTCACGTAGGTAGTACAGCTTGGCACGACGTACTGCACCGCGGCGTTTAACTTCAATGCTATCAACCATTGGAGAGTGAGTTTGGAACGTACGCTCAACACCTTCACCGTTCGAGATCTTACGAACTGTGAATGCAGAGTGAAGACCACGGTTACGAATAGCGATTACAACGCCTTCGAAAGCCTGTAGACGCTCACGGTCACCTTCTTTTACCTTAACCTGAACTACAACAGTGTCACCTGGTGCGAATTTAGGAAGGTCTGATTTTAGTTGCTCTTCTTCAAGAGCCTTGATGATGTTGCTCATTTGTATAAATTCCTAGAATAAACTGATACTAAATTTAATAGGTTACTGCTTGCTTTTCATTTACGAGCGATGCTCACGAACGAATTCAGCCAGTAATTGTTCCTGTTCGTCAGTCAGAGCTAGGTTTTCCAGGAGTTCTGGTCTTCTTAGCCAAGTACGGCCTAGCGATTGTTTTAATCGCCAGCGACGAATGTCCTTGTGGTTTCCAGACTTGAGTACCAATGGCACTTCTTTATCGTCTAGCACCTCAGGGCGCGTATAGTGAGGGCAATCTAGCAAACCATTTGCAAAAGAATCTTCTTCTGCTGACGCAAAATCTCCAAGCACACCCGGTATAAACCGAGACACTGAATCAATTAACGTCATGGCTGGCAGTTCACCACCCGTCATCACAAAATCACCAATTGACCATTCTTCGTCAACTTCAGATTGAATAATGCGCTCATCTACTCCTTCGTATCGGCCACAAATAAGAAGTAAATTCTCATTAGTTGCCAACTCTTCTACACCTTGCTGGTCGAGCTTGCGACCTTGAGGTGAAAGGTAGATAACTTTCGTCTTACCCGGTGACGTTTTCTTAGCTGCATGAATGGCATCGCGCAAAGGCTGAACCATCATTAGCATGCCAGGACCACCACCGTAAGGTCTGTCATCAACAGTGCGATGTTTATCTTGAGTGAAATCGCGAGGATTCCATGTCTCAATAGATAAAAGACCTTTTTTAACCGCTTGACCTGTTACTCCAAAATCAGTAACAGAACGGAACATTTCAGGAAATAGGCTAATTACGCCAACCCACATGTGTTCTCTCGCTCTGAAATTTTAGAGTTAGAATCCAGGATCCCAGTCAACTTCGATCCGTTGAGCTTCGCGATCAACATTCTTGATCACTTGCTCTTCAAGGTACGGGATTAACCGTTCCTTTTGTCCGAAAGCATCTTTAAGATTTGCTTTAATTACTAGAACATCGTTTGAGCCAGTTTCTAGCATGTCTGTAACGACACCTAGATCGTAACCTTTAGTAGTTACGACTTGCATACCAAACAATTCACGCCAGTAGAATTCATCTTCTGACAATTCTGGTAACGAAGCAGGGTCAATAGCGATTTCAAAGTTAGTCAGAGCATGAGCGTCCTCGCGAACTTCAAACCCATCCAGCTTACACACCATACCTTTGTTATGGCGCTTCCAGCTTTCTACTGTGAACTCGACCCACTTCCCCTTTTGGTTAATGTACCAAGGGGAGTAATCGAATATGCTTTCAGCATTGTCTGTGTAGGAAAAAACTTTGAGCCAACCACGAATGCCATAGGTAGCACCAAACTTGCCCATAACAATTTTTTCGTCTTGTTTGCTCATTGTTTCTTTACCCTTCATCGACATAAGCTAATTCTTCTACTTTAAAGTAAAAATTAAGCCGCTTTTTGAGCGTCTTTAACTAGCTTAGCTACGCGGTCAGATAGAGATGCGCCTTGACCAACCCAGTGGTTAACGCGATCTAGGTCTAGACGTAGACCTTCTTCTTGACCTTGAGCTGTAGGGTTAAAGAAACCTACTTTCTCGATGAAACGGCCAGTTGCAGCGTTACGGCTATCCGCAACTACGATTTGATAGAATGGACGCTTCTTAGCGCCGTGACGTGCCAAACGAATGGTTACCATGTCGTCCTCTTTGCTTTCTTAAAAAAATAATTAACCCCAATAACCATTTATCGCTAAATAGTCTGGGGTCTCGTGCCAAATTAAAGCCCCGGAATTTTACTCTTATTCCGGGGCAATGCAAGGGGTTTAGCTATTTTTTCACCAACACATTAGCTGTATATTTATTGTGACACAGATAACAGTCTGAAAATTAACGATGCTTGAGCTGTTATCGACCAAATGGGTTGAATCCACCACCCATTCCGCCCATACCACCGCCGCCCATCATGCCTTGCATGTTACGCATCATGCCTTTCATTCCACCTTTCTGCATTTTCTTCATCATCTTCTGCATTTGGGTGAACTGTTTTAGCAAGCGGTTTACGTCCTGTACCTGAGTACCAGAACCAGCTGCAATACGCTTTTTACGTGAGCCTTTAATTAGCTCAGGGCGCTGGCGCTCTTTCATCGTCATAGAGTTGATGATCGCTTCCATCTGCTTGAACATCTTGTCATCAACTTTGTCTTTTACGTTGTCTGGTAGCTGAGACATGCCTGGAAGCTTATCCATCATGCCCATCATGCCGCCCATGTTTTGCATCTGGCCTAGTTGCTCACGGAAGTCTTCAAGGTCGAAACCTTTCTTCTCTTTGAATTTCTTAGCCAGCTTCTCTGCTTTCTCGGTATCAACGTTCTTTTGCAGGTCTTCGATTAAAGACAGAACGTCACCCATACCTAAGATACGAGATGCAACACGATCTGGATGGAATGGTTCCAATGCGTCAGTTTTCTCACCAACACCTAAGAACTTAATCGGTTTACCAGTAATATGACGCACCGACAGCGCAGCACCACCACGAGCGTCACCATCAACCTTAGTTAGAATCACACCAGTTAGCGGTAGCGCATCACCAAAAGCTTTCGCCGTATTCGCCGCATCTTGACCTGTCATGGCATCAACCACGAACAGAGTTTCTACTGGCGTAATAGCAGTATGAAGCTCTTGGATTTCAGCCATCATGTCTTCATCGATAGCCAAACGACCTGCAGTATCGACTAGAAGGACATCATAAAATTTCTTTTTCGCATGATCGATCGCGGCATTCGCGATATCGATAGGCTTTTGGTCAGCAGAAGACGGGAAGAAGTCGACACCAACATCAGCGGCTAAAGTTTCCAACTGTTTAATTGCCGCAGGGCGATAAACGTCGGCAGATACAACTAGAACTTTCTTCTTGTCGCGCTCAGTTAATAGCTTAGACAGTTTACCTACCGATGTGGTTTTACCCGCACCTTGTAAACCGGCCATTAAAATCACAGCTGGCGGCTGAGCAGCTAGGTCTAACGCTTCGTTAGATTCCCCCATTACCGCTTCAAGTTCAGCTTGAACGATCTTAATGAATTCTTGGCCCGGTGTAAGCGATTTAGAAACCTCTACACCTACCGCGCCTTCTTTTACGCGTTTTACAAAATCACGAACTACGGGTAAAGCTACGTCTGCTTCAAGTAGTGCCATACGCACTTCGCGTAGGGTCTCTTTAATATTCTCTTCGGTCAGGCGACCTTTACCGCTGATGTTCTTCAGCGTTTTGGATAGACGATCCGTTAAATTATCAAACATAGTTTTCTCTTCGCTCAAAACTGCGACTATTACTGTGAGTATACCTTAGCGATCAATCGAGTCATACCCGTAGTATCTCGGTAATTGTGTGATGTGTGTGAAGTGAGACCTTGTCCGACTTCAATTGAATTGGTTTCGATGATAGCCCAAGAGGTCGATGCAAGGTATAATTCATTAATTCGACAATCATTTTAATGGAAACCATGGACAGCCTCATTGCGATAGTTGCAGCCTTTCTCTACATAATGGCGATTTCCACCATCATTCCAGGCTTAGCACACCAAACAGGGATTCGAGTTAAAACTGTATTCATAAGTGCAGCGCTAGCTTTGGTTTTTCACGCTTGGTTACTAAGCGATCTCATTGTCTCTGATCGTGGCCAGAATCTTAGCATTCTAAATGTCGCCTCTTTGATCAGCTTTATCATTTCATTGGTAATGAGTGCTGCGATGCTCAAAAACCGCCTGTGGTTTTTATTGCCCGTTATCTATAGCTTCGCTGCACTAAATCTATCAGCTGCTGCTTTCCTACCAAGCACGTTTATCCGCCATTTAGAAAATGACCCTAAATTACTGGTACATATCTCTCTAGCGTTATTCTCATACGCCACATTAACCATAGGTGCGCTATACGCACTTCAACTTGCGTGGCTAGACTACAAATTAAAGAACAAAAAAGCCTTAGCATTAAATCCAAACTTCCCTCCATTAATGATGGTGGAAAGGCAGTTATTCAAGATCATCATGATTGGTAATTTACTGCTTACCGGTACATTACTGACTGGCTTTGTGTTCGTAGAAGATATGTTTGCTCAAGGAAAAGCGCACAAAGCGGTGTTGTCTTTCGTAGCTTGGATTATCTACTCGGTATTGCTCTGGGGCCATTATCAAAAAGGTTGGCGAGGCCAAAAAGTCACTTGGTTTGCCGTTGCCGGCGCTAGCTTACTGACTCTGGCTTACTTCGGTAGCCGCTTCGTTCAAGAGATCATCCTGAACTGATTTTATTACCTTCTAGCAAGGAGCAGGAAAGCTCCTTGCGTTTAAAATATTGAATACGATATATTCAATTGACATCTCGACCAGATTCGGTCATTAATTAAGCAGACATCTCAATAGGAAAGCAATAGTTTGGACGACATATCAACGGGTATCTTATTTGCGCTACTCGCGTGTCTCATTATTATCTCAGGTTACTTCTCTGGTTCAGAAACGGGCATGATGTCCTTGAACCGCTACCGTCTCAAGCACCTTGCGAATACTGGCCATAAAGGTGCTAAACGAGTAGAAAAGCTGCTTAGCCGCCCTGATCGTCTAATCGGATTGATCCTCATCGGCAATAACCTCGTTAATATCCTTGCATCTGCTATCGCGACCATTTTAGGTATGCGTATCTATGGAGATATTGGTGTTGCAATTGCAACTGGTGCCCTTACGCTAGTGATCTTGGTTTTTGCAGAGGTAACACCAAAGACCATTGCCTCTTTATTCCCAGAACGTGTTTCCTACGCCAGCAGTATCCTACTCACGATACTTATGAAGCTCCTATCACCTTTGGTGATCTTAGTGAATTTCATAACTAACGGCTTCATTCGTATTCTTGGTGTAAAAGCCGACCACAACGCCACCGATCACTTAAGTTCAGAAGAGCTACGTACCGTAGTAAACGAAGCCGGCAGCTTAATCCCCCAGCGTCACCAAGACATGCTAGTTTCGATTCTCGACCTTGAACACGTTACCGTTAATGACATCATGGTGCCTCGAAATGAGATCACCGGGATCGACATCAATGATGATTGGAAGTCAATTGTTCGACAGCTTACTCACTCACCTCATGGTCGTATTGTGCTTTATCGAGACCAAATTGACGAGGTGGTCGGAATGCTTAGATTGCGTGAAGCCTACCGCTTGATGCTTGAGAAAAACGAGTTCAACAAAGAGACACTACTACGTGCCGCTGATGAAATATATTTCATTCCAGAATCGACACCGTTAAACGTTCAATTGCTCAAATTCCAGCGCAATAAAGAGCGTATCGGTCTTATTGTTGATGAGTATGGTGACATTAATGGCCTCGTCACTTTAGAAGATATTCTAGAAGAGATCGTTGGTGAATTTACAACCTCGATAGCACCAAGTTTATCTGAAGAAATTACTCCTCAAAGTGATGGCAGCTTCTTAATTGAAGGCAGTGCAAATATTCGAGACATTAACAAAGGCTTGCAGTGGGAACTACCAACCGACGGCCCTAGAACATTAAATGGCTTGATATTGGAGCACCTAGAAGATATTCCTGAGAGTCACCTTAGCGTCCAGGTAGCACAGCATCCAATGGAAATCGTGGAACTGGAAGAAAACCGTATCAAACTAGTAAGAGTGTTCCCTCAACTTGCCAAATAACCGCTGAAGATAACCTATATAAAAAAATGCCTTGTTCAATGAACAAGGCATTTTTTGTATACAAGTATTAAAGCAACGAACTTAGTCTACTTTTAGCTCTTGAAGCATAGACTCTGGAAGCGCAAGCTCATCATTCTTATTCACTGCAACCCCTGCAGCGATGATCGCTTTAGCTATCTCTTTTGCTTCATCCAAAGAGTGCATAGCTGCGGTACCACACTGATATTCGTTTAACTCAGGGATCTTGTTTTGAGATTCAACTTTTAGTACATCCTGCATCGCTGCTAACCACGAGTCAGCTACTTGCTGTTCTGAAGGCGTACCGATTAAGCTCATGTAGAAACCTGTGCGGCAACCCATTGGTGAGATATCGATGATCTCAACATCGCTACCGTTTAGATGCGCGCGCATAAAGCCAGCGTATAAGTGCTCTAACGTATGAATACCTTTTTCAGATAAGATATCTTTGTTCGGCGCTGTAAAACGTAAATCAAAAACAGTAATGGTATCGCCTTTTGGCGTTTGCATTGTTTTTGCCACGCGCACCGCGGGTGCATTCATTCGTGTGTGGTCTACTGTGAAACTATCTAGTAACGGCATTGTTGCTCTCCATGACGAGCGGTTTAAAAAAACCAACTCCTATTATCTTCCAACTCTTGTCGACACTGTTTAAGTTGCCAACCATAATTTTTTGCTTGCTGCTCAACTTTTCTAGCCACCTTAATCAGCGATGGCTTTGAATTATAGCTCTTACGCTTATACCCACCTCTACCTTCATGGTAGGCCAGATATTGATTATAAGGGTCCCACTTAGAGATACCTAATTGACGTTGAGTCTCACTAGTATACCAGCCGATAAACATTAATGAGTCATCAAAATTCGTCCGTGAACCACCATGGTTGGTCGCTTTCTGAAAATCTTCCCATGCAGGGTCTTGAGCCTGAGCGTATCCATAAGCGCTACTCACGCGCCCCCAAGGAATAAACCCTAAGACATAATCTTTGGGTGGTCTAGCGTCATGCCGAAAGCTACTTTCTTGCTTTACAAAAGCCATAGCGACATTGATAGGTGTCCCCCACTCATCTTCCATATCTAAGGCATCTTCATACCAAGACGAGTGCTCGCGGAAAATGCTGCAAATATTGTCCTGCTGTTTAGGTGGCGTTGCCGCACACCCAGCAAGTAACAACAATCCGCTACCGACACCTATTGCTTTTAACGGCTTCTGCATTGACGACTTATGCCTTTAAATATGAGAAGTAATCTGACAAAAAGCTATCGAAGTCCTGAGATTCTGCGGTTTCAGCGCCTTGCTGTGCTTTCACAGAACGGCTAACTTCTTCTTCCATTAATTGTTCAGAATACACTTTATATTGGTGTTCGTTATGCTGCTTTGAGTACGCTTTACCTAACTCGCAACCTACTTTACCTAAACCACCCAGAGCTTTAGTTTTCTCTAGTAATTGACCCGAAATAGTTAATTCAGGGTTATCAATCCAAGCTTCAAGCGTTTCGCAGGTTGCTTGATAAGCATTACCACCAAGCTCTGAATCCATCATTTCTGCAATAAGGCGTAAATCTTTAAATACGCGTTTTGCCCATTCTTGCAGTGTTAACCTTTCGCCATTACAGCCAATCTGCAGCTCTAGACCTTCTTTGCGGCCTTCGATAATGACTTTGTTCCAGTTATCACGCCAGCATTCTAGTTCACAGTTATCCATCTCTTCAGAGTCGGTTAATACACTCCAAGTTAAGAAGAGATCTAAGAAGCGCACTTGCTCTTCAGTAATACCTACAGAACTAAATGGGTTAACGTCCAGCGAACGGACTTCAATATATTCAACACCACCACGAGCCAAGGCTTCTGATGGCTTTTCGCCATTCTTCGCCACACGCTTTGGACGAATTGGCGCATACAGCTCATTTTCAATCTGGAGGACATTGCTGTTTAGTTGGCGGTACTCACCATCGACTTTCACGCCGATTTCCGCAAACTCTTGAGATGGAGTGCGGATCGCCGTGTTAAGCCCTTCTAAATATTGATTCAAGCTATTAAAGCCAATACGTAAGGAACTTTGAGCACTGTTGGTATACCCCAAATCACTCAAACGCAGTGAGGTCGCTTTCGGCAAAAACAACGTTTGATCGATGTTTTCAAAAGGTAACTTCGTTTCGCGCCCTTGAATAAATGAAGAACACAGAGCAGGTGAAGCACCAAAGAAGTAAGGGATTAACCAGCCAAAACGATAATAGTTACGGATTAATCCGAAGTAAGCGTCGGATTTAGACTCACTGCGAGAGGCTTCATCTTGCTCACCGAACAATGAATCCCAGAAAGATTCAGGGAACGAAAAGTTAAAGTGAACACCAGAAATAATCTGCATCAAACTACCGTAACGGCGCTTTAAGCCCTCACGATACAAAGTTTTCATTTTTCCGTTATTAGAATCGCCATACTGCGCAAGTTGGATCGCATCTTCACTACCAACAAAGCATGGCATCGATAACGGCCACAGTTTTTCACCGTCTAATTTGGTTTGAGTGAAATGGTGGATGTCTGCCAGTTGATTCAATAACGTAGGAACATCGTTAGAGACTGGAGTGATAAACTCAAGCAAAGACTCCGCGAAATCAGTAGTTACCCACTCATTGGTTAACGCAGAACCTAGCGCTTTTGGATGAGGGCTGGATGCCAAATGACCATCCGCAGTGTAACGTAGCGTTTCCCTTTCAACACCACGACCAAGCTTTGAAAAAGTCGAAGGGTTGTTTGCAACTTGCTTAAGTCGCGCAGCAAAATCAGTCAAAATTCAGTTCACTTATCTTATATTGTTCTGGCTAGAACTATCATAAATTAGGTTTTGGGAGAAGACGAACCAGTCGCTCCCCTCCCATTAATATGTGCTCTAACGAACGATTTCAAGTTCTTCCACTGGAATATCTAATTTTTCTAACTGTGGACGAAGCGTTTTCGAATCTCCAACCACTATGATTTGATAGTCCTGAGGATCAAACCACTTACGAGCTAGTGTATTTAGCGTCTGTTTCTCTATGGTTTCAACGATCTCATTCCTTTGCTGTAAATAGTCCTCATCCAAGTCTAGAGTCACGATATTACTCAGTAGGTTCGCTTTTTGAGAAGGCGTTTCGTATTTCAAAGCGTCTTGTTGGCCAACAGCCAAGCGCATGAAATCGACCTCTTTGTCGGTTACACCTGACTGACTGAACTCGTTTAGCTCAGCGATGAATTCATTAATCGATGGCACTGTCACATCCGCGCGAACTTGCGCCCCAAAGACAATAATGCCGACTTCACGATTGCTAGCAAAATAACCGCTCGCTCCATAGGTATACGCTTTATCTTCGCGCAAGTTTTGGTTTATCCGACTGTTAAAGTTCCCTGCTAAATTAAAGTTGGCTAAACGACTCATATACAATTCGCCTGTCGCATCAAATGGCAGACCTCGACGAACCAAACGGACAATACTTTGCGGCGCCCCTGGCTTATCAACCAAATAAATTTTTTGTTCGTTCAAAGACGAGATTCGCTCAGGGCGGACTATCGGTGCTGCATCACCTTGCCAGTTTTCAAAGAAAGCGAGTTCACCTTTGATCTGGCGTTTATTGATATCACCAACAACAACAACTTTCGCCCCTTCAGGTGTGTAATTTTGTTGGTAGAAACGTTTAACATCAGCCAAGGTCAGTTTCTGCAACGATTGTTTGGTGCCATCATTTGAGCGGCCAAAAATCGTCGAGCCAAAGATCACCTGCCTCGTTGCCTGAGAAGCCATCCAACTCGGCTGCTGATGTTGATAGACCACCCCTTCCAGCATCTGATTTTTGACCCGTTTAAAATCATCTTCAGAGAACTTAGGGCTAAGTAATACTTCTTCAACGATCGTTAACGTTTCCGCTAAATTTTTCTCCAGCGTAGAAACGGAAATATCTGTTGTGTAGCTCCCTGCACTGATGCTTACTTCACTCCCCAGCTTATCGAGCGCGGCTTGTAACTCTTCCACTGTACGCTTGGTAGAACCTTCTTCCATCATCGCTGCGGTAAGGTTAGCTAAGCCTTCTTGACCCGGCTTAACATACCTTTCACCTGCTGGTAATTGAATTTGTAATTGTACAGTTGGAGTCTCATTACTGACCGTACCAATCAGCTCCGCACCATTTTGATAGTGGATACGATACAGTTCAGGCATCGATGCTTTTACCGCCGCTTCAACTGGAGGCATTTGGCTTCGATCAAAATCATCTACCGCTTTACGTACCACTAACTGCTCTTCTGTCACTTTCTCATAATCAGGTAACGTGCGCGGTGGCGTAACAAAAGTCGCGTCTTGGACGGCAAGCGCTGGTTGGCCTTTTGGAATAACACTCAGCGTGACCTTAGATTGATCTTTAACAAACCTTTGATACGCTTGCATCACACTTTCTGGCGTCACTGAGCGGATCTGCTCCAACTGAGTTTCGATTCGATCCGGTTGACCATAAAACGTCTCATTAGACGCCAACTGCGACACTTTCCCTTTTACGCTCTGCAGCGCAAATACAGCATCCGCTTCCGCTTTACCGGTGATCTGGTCTAATCGAACCTGCTCGACTCCACGTTGTTCAAAATCATCCATCACTTGCATAACTTCTTGATACAGCGGAGTTAGATCGCCTTTCTTACCAGAATCGCCCATCGCATAGACATACAAAGTACAAGACAGCTCTGCACAATCTTGGAACGCACCAGCGCTGACTGCTTTCTGAGTTTTCACTAAGCTTTGATATAAATAGCTATTGCTCCCTGAACCTAATACATTCGCTAACGCATTGACTGAAGCCTGAGACTCTTCCCCTCTGTAGGTTGTAGGCCAGCCAATCAGAACCATTGGCTGACGAATATTGTCCTCTAGCGTCACATAGCGGTCTTCCTCGACCACTGCAGGTTGCTTCTCAGCTTTCTCTACATCTGGGCCTTTAGGAATTGACCCAAAGTATTTATTCACCCATTCAAGTGTGTCCTCGACGTCTAAATCACCACCGATCGTCAACACCGCATTATTTGGGCCGTACCAGCGTAAGAAGAATGCCTTAAGATCATTAACGTCAACTCGTTCAAGATCTTCAACGTAGCCGATAGGTTGCCACGAATATGGATGACCTTCTGGGTAAAGCGCTTCACCCATTCTCTCCCACATCAGACCATAAGGACGGTTTTCATAGCTCTGTGCACGTTCATTTTTTACAGTATCACGCTGAATTTCGAACTTGCGCTGAGATACAGCATCAAGCAAGAAGCCCATGCGATCGGACTCCAGCCATAGCATTTTTTCTAACTGATTTGATGGCACGGTTTCAAAGTAATTGGTACGGTCACGATTGGTGGTGCCGTTCAACGTCCCGCCCGCTTCCGTGATGATCTTAAAGTGCTCTTGATCAGCGACATTCTCAGAGCCCTGGAACATCATGTGCTCAAAGAAATGCGCAAAGCCTGATTTACCGATCTCCTCACGGGCAGAGCCGACGTGATACGTCACATCAACATGTACTAATGGATCAGAATCATCAGGAGATAAAATAACGGTAAGGCCATTATCCAACTTATATTTTGAATAAGGGATCACCACTTTACCGGAATCCGCTTCAACCTCTTCAATTAATGTGACGCCCTCAGGAAGTGAGGAAAAGAAAGGAACAGAAACTGGTACATTGTAAGAACAGCCATATAAGGCGATAAGAGATAATGTACCTAGCACAACCTTTTTCATAGGTTCTCCTTTAGAAAAAACCGAAATAAACAGCGGCTAGCAAGCTATAGCGTAGCGCTTTACCTATGGTAATAAGAATAAGACAGGGTAGAAATTTCATGCGTAGCCAACCCGCAGCTAAACACAGCGGGTCACCGATCACGGGCAGCCAACTAAATAGTAAGGACCAATAGCCATATTTGTTTAGCCATGCCATAGCTTTATGACCGTGTTTCTCGGATTGAGTTCGATTCGGTAACCACAAACCTAACCAATAATTGGTTAGCCCGCCTAAGGTATTACCTACGGTAGCAACAATAACAATTTCAACTGTAGAGAATTGATTCAGGCTTAATGTAGCGATTAAGCCTGCTTCTGAGCCTCCAGGCAACAAAGTAGCGCTAAGAAAGCCACTAATGAATAAAACCCAAAGAGCCGAGTCTGAGAACCAATAAGCGATCGTTTCAAAAAGTGCGTTAAATGACTCTAGCACTGCATATCAACCTTCTTGCATCTTAAGCAGTACCTTGCCTCTTGTGTGGCCCGTTTCCACTTGCTCATGTGCAAACTGAACTTCTGCCATGGGGAATACTTTTTGAATTTCAGTTTTCAAAATACCAACGCTGACCATGTAAAGCATGGCATCTAGCTGGGAAGGAGTCGGTTCCACTAACATTCCCGTCGCACTAAACCCAAGTAATTTTGCCTTTTCGCAAATCAATTCCGCGCTCAAAGTCGGTACTGTAATGACACGAGCGTTGTCTTTTAAACATTTCAATGCATCAAGAGCTGTATCTCCGCCGACGAGATCAATCAGAACGTCAACGTCTGACACTCGCTCCGAAGCTGGTGCAAAGTGGTAATTAATCGCATGCGCCCCTAGGGTCGCCATGTAATCAAGGTTATCTTCACTACAAGTGGTAAACACTTCAGCCTTAGCTGCCACCGCGATTTGAACAGCAAGATGCCCAACACCGCCTGCGCCTGCAAGGATCAATACGCGTTCACCTTCCTGAACTTCGGCTTTGTTGATCGCTTGCGCTGCAGTTTGCCCTGCAAGCGGTAAAGCTGCTGCTGCTTCTAACATCACAGCATCAGGTACTGCGCTTAATACCGATTCAGGCACGCATACGTACTGGCTGTAGCCTCCGCCTTGTAATGGAAAGCCAATGAATCCCGCCACATTATCTCCAATAGAGAAACGTTCAGCCTTATCGCCATTGGCAACAATTTGGCCTGAAATGTCGTAACCAGGGACCCAAGGTAAATTGTCTTTATTTTGTGCCGCCGCCCAGCCAAGCCCAGCGCGGGTTTTGACATCAATAGGATTGACTCCGGAAAAAGCGACTTTAACAAGAACTTCATCGGCTTTAGGTTCAGGGACTTGGCTTGATTGCATGGCCAGCACACCGACATCACCGAACTCTGTTATCGCAATTTGCTTATTTTCCATTTCAATAATTCCTTAATTGATCCAAAAAGAAAGGGATGCGAAAGCATCCCTTTGACTATAAACCATTTTGTCTGAATAAGTTAACACGCGAATCGCAAATTAACGGTCAATTGACCTTGTGCTATCTCAGTCAAATATCCTGATTTACCAAATTATCCGACCAGCGCTAATAGAATACCGGCCGCAACCGCACTACCCAATACGCCAGCAACGTTTGGACCCATTGCGTGCATCAATAAGAAGTTTTGAGGGTTTGCGTCAAGACCAACCTTGTTCACAACACGAGCTGCCATCGGAACCGCTGATACACCAGCAGCACCAATGAGTGGGTTGATATCTTCTTTCGAGAAACGGTTTAGAACCTTCGCCATCAACACACCACCCGCAGTACCGATACTAAACGCCACTGCACCTAAGCCTAGAATACCTAGCGTTTCTAAGTTCAAGAAGGTATCTGCTTGAAGCTTAGAACCTACCCCTAAACCAAGGAAGATAGTCACTACGTTAATCAGTTCGTTTTGTGCTGTCTTAGATAGACGGTCAACCACACCCGCTTCACGCATTAAGTTACCCAAACAGAACATACCAACCAGTGGTGTTGCTGAAGGTAGGAACAAGATCGTCATTAGCAAAACAGCAAGAGGGAATAAAACCTTCTCGCCTTTACTTACGTGACGAAGCTGAGCCATCTTAATTTTGCGCTCTTCAGGAGATGTTAACGCCTTCATGATTGGCGGCTGAATAATAGGGACTAAAGCCATGTAACTGTATGCCGCTACTGCAATCGCACCTAATAGATCAGGAGAGAGCTTACTCGCTAAGAAGATCGCGGTTGGACCGTCTGCACCACCGATGATAGCGATAGAAGAAGCATCTGCCATTGAGAATTCCATTCCTGGAATGTAGTTCAGCAAGATCGCACCAAATAGTGTTGCGAAAATACCAAACTGAGCAGCTGCACCTAACCACAAGGTTTTAGGGTTAGCGATCAATGCACCGAAATCCGTCATCGCGCCCACGCCCATAAAGATCAGCAGTGGGAAAATGCCCGTTTCGATACCAATGTAGTAGACGTAATACAACAAACCGCCAGGATCGGTAAATCCAGCATTTGGGATATTGGCCAATACAGCACCAAAACCAATAGGTAGCAGCAGTAAAGGTTCAAATCCTTTACGGATTGCCAAAAACAACAGCAAGCAACCGACCAGCATCATACAGATCTGGCCGAACTCGAAGTTAGCAATCCCTGTTTCAGACCATAGGGTCATCAATCCTTCCATGGTACTCCCTTACGCTAGGCTTAGTAGTGGAGCGCCTACAGTAACTGCATCGCCTTCTTTAACATTCAGTTCTTGAACGATACCACCACGAGCAGCACGAACTTCCGTTTCCATCTTCATCGCTTCTAGAATAAGCAGGACGTCGCCTTCAGCCACTTCAGCGCCAGCCTGAACGTTCACTTTAAAGATGTTACCCGCAAGAGGAGCAGGAACCGCTTCAGCATCAGATGCAGCTACAGGCGCAGCTTGTGCCGCTTGAGCTGGTTTCGCTGATGGCGCTACCGACGTCAGTTCACCTTGTGGGCCAACTTCTACATCATAAACTTGGCCATCCACCTTCACGCTATAGCTTTCGATACCACCAGATACTGGAGCGGGTGCCGCTGCCGCAACAGGAGCCGCAGCTTCAGCCGTTGGCGCTGGTTCAAATGCTTCTGGGTTACGACGGTTCTTAAGGAACTTAAGACCCACTTGTGGGAACAGTGCGTAAGTCAGTACATCATCTACCGTATCTTCCGCTAGAGAGATACCCTCTGCTTTTGCTTTTTCTAGCAAATCAGTCGTTAGCTCATCCATTTCAGACTTCAGCAGATCTGCAGGGCGACAAGTGATCGCTTCCGCACCATCCAATACTTTAGCTTGCAGTTCTACATCAACTTCAGCTGGAGCTTGACCGTATTCGCCTTTCAATAGACCTGCTGTTTCTTTAGTGATGCTCTTGTAGCGCTCACCCGTTAGTACGTTAATAACCGCTTGAGTACCAACAATTTGAGAAGTTGGCGTTACCAAAGGAATGTAACCAAGCTCTTTACGCACACGTGGGATCTCTTCAAGCACCTCATCCATACGATCAGCGGCGCCTTGCTCTTTAAGTTGCCCTTCCATGTTAGTCAACATGCCACCAGGAACCTGAGCAATCAAGATACGAGAATCGACGCCTTTTAGTTGGCCTTCCCATTTCGCGTACTTTTTACGAACATCACGGAAGTAAGAAGCTATTGGCTCAATCTGATCCAGCTTAAGGTTTGTATCACGCTCTGTACCTTCTAGCATCGCCACAACCGTTTCTGTTGGTGTGTGACCATAAGTACAGCTCATTGAAGAGATAGCGGTATCTAGAATATCGATACCCGCTTCAACGGCTTTAACTGCTGTTGCTGTAGAAAGACCCGTTGTCGCGTGGCTATGCAGTGCTAGAGGAACATCACACGACGCTTTGATACGTGTAATTAACTCTTCAGCTTCGTAAGGCTTTAACAAACCTGACATATCTTTGATACATAATGAATGACAACCTAGGTCTTCTAGACGCTTAGCCAAATCAACCCAAGTATCTGAGTTGTGGACAGGGCTGGTTGTGTAAGACAAAGTACCTTGAGCGTGACCACCAACATCAATCGTTGCTTTCACGGCTTTCTCAAAGTTACGTACGTCATTCATCGCATCAAAAATACGGAATACGTCCATGCCGTTCTTATGGGCACGTTCAACAAATTTTTCAACTACATCATCCGCGTAGTGACGGTAACCCAACAAGTTTTGTCCACGCAGTAGCATCTGCATCGGTGTGTTTGGCATCGCTTTCTTTAGTTCACGCAGACGCTCCCATGGATCCTCTCCAAGAAAACGAATACACGAATCAAACGTCGCGCCGCCCCATGTTTCAAGTGACCAGTAACCGACTTTATCCAGTTCTGCCGCAATCGGCAGCATATCTTCGATACGCATACGAGTAGCAAATAGTGACTGGTGCGCGTCACGAAGTACCACATCTGTGATAGCTAGTGGTTTAGACATGCTCATTAACTCCTTTTAATCCTTTCAAATGCTACTTAGCAGTCGACGTACGGTATTGATGTACCGCGGCCGAAATTGCTGCCACTACCTGTGGACGAACAGCAGAAGGGGTTGATTGTATTTTTTGATTTTTTTTAGGGGCTGCGATCGGCTCTGGTACTTCTTCTGGTACCAGTTTTGACATTAACCGAACGAGATAAACTAGAATAGTTAGGAATATAAAGACGACAGACATCCCCGTTAGCATCAGGGTTGCCGCATCTCCTAGCAGGCTTCCAATATTTTCCATTTTGCTTCCTTTCTTTGTCATCCTGACAATGTGTGCAGGATTTCAACGAATTATGATCCCGACCCAAGGATTATCTCGATTGGTAAAACTTTGTCAATTTTGTTTAAGGCTCTCTTATAGATAAAGCACGTTTTAGGTTAAATTTTCACCACCCAGATCACATAACTCTATCAAATAGGCTTTTTACAGGCATATTAACTAGTGATTATTTAACTCTTAACTAAGAAATATATTGGAGAGGAAGGAAGTGTAACTATGCGGAATAGAGTGGATTTAAAATCAATAAGTTGCACAAAATTACATTTAACAATTTAGCAACACAATTTCATTCAGATATAAAAAAACCTCGTCGAAACGAGGCTTTTTATATAAAGTGGCGCGTCCTGGAGGATTCGAACCTCCGACCGCCTGGTTCGTAGCCAGGTACTCTATCCAGCTGAGCTAAGGACGCACAAGGTTTCGATACTGAACTTTCTCATTCAATATCAGGATTAATGAAAACCCTAAAGAGTGGCGCGTCCTGGAGGATTCGAACCTCCGACCGCCTGGTTCGTAGCCAGGTACTCTATCCAGCTGAGCTAAGGACGCGCAAGGTTTCGATACTGAACTTTCTCATTCAATATCAGGATTAATGAAAACCCTAAAGAGTGGCGCGTCCTGGAGGATTCGAACCTCCGACCGCCTGGTTCGTAGCCAGGTACTCTATCCAGCTGAGCTAAGGACGCACAAGGTTTCGATACTGAACTTTCTCATTCAATATCAGGATTAATGAAAACCCTAAAGAGTGGCGCGTCCTGGAGGATTCGAACCTCCGACCGCCTGGTTCGTAGCCAGGTACTCTATCCAGCTGAGCTAAGGACGCGCGATGTTCTTACGAAGTTATGCTTCGAAGAAGTTGTGAAATATATCACATTTCGTTTCCAATGAAACAAAAAAAAGCCCAAAGGGCCGGTAATGAATGGCGGTGAGGGAGGGATTCGAACCCTCGATGCAGCTACAAACCACATACTCCCTTAGCAGGGGAGCGCCTTCGGCCACTCGGCCACCTCACCAAATTCATTATTCCCACTCTTAGTTCACTAAAGAAATAAGAAAGAGAATGGCGCGTCCTGGAGGATTCGAACCTCCGACCGCCTGGTTCGTAGCCAGGTACTCTATCCAGCTGAGCTAAGGACGCACATTTACTTCTGTGTTTGCTTGCTAATTCAAACGAGCAAGAAATGGCGGTGAGGGAGGGATTCGAACCCTCGATGCAGCTACAAACCACATACTCCCTTAGCAGGGGAGCGCCTTCGGCCTCTCGGCCACCTCACCGTCTTGCGGAGGCACATATTACGATTTACCAAAAATATGTCAAACACTTTCTTAGAAAAAATTGGGGAAAATCGCTCAACCGATGCGTATTTAATCAAAGCGCTTGCAATTTAAACTTTTCGGCCTGTATCACAGTGATTTTTACCAAGAATCAGCAAAAAAGCTACTGGCTATTCAGTCGATTAGAATCACTTATCCTATTAGCCTCACTTTGTATCTAATGCCGCTCTTTTACTATTTAGTTACGCGCTCAAAAAAGGCTAGCTGATAAGCTAGCCCTCTTAAATACGCAAAACGTATTAGTAGTTGCCTGATGCAACGTTACCGTTACCTTTCTCAGCTTGAATGCGCATGTAGATCTCTTCACGGTGAACAGATACTTCTTTAGGTGCGTTAACACCAATACGTACTTGGTTACCTTTAACACCTAGTACAGTAACTGTCACTTCATCACCAATCATCAGTGTTTCGCCAACACGGCGAGTCAAAATTAGCATTCTTTGCTCCTTGAGTAATCTCTAAAATTATCTAGCTACGAGAGCATTATCCAACAAAAGTTATATTTTCGTAAACTATCTATTTAGTTTATTTAACCAAAATGCACTTCTTTTCCTAGATAACCACAAGCTTCGTACGCCGTTATGTATGCATCATGAAGTATGTTAGCCGCCGCATCAACCTGATTCGGTGATACAACTAACATTAAGGACTGCAGTCCTGCTGAATGATGGAACACATCAATGCTCTGAGCAGACAACAGCTCATGTGAACTTTCAGCAATTCCTTGTGCATCGTTACCCACTATTGTAAGTAAACTGACGTCTTCACTATTACGGATTTTTTCATCAAAAACCAGCTTTAACTTGAAGCTTGCGTCGCGTTTAACGAGTACGGCTGCTCGATCTGTATCCTTGATCACACATCCCACTTCAATACCCAGCATGCAACACTGATCGTTCAGTCGGTCTAAATCGCAATTATCAATTTCAACCATTGCCATTTCTTTTTGAATCGCAACGCCAGTAACCGCACCAATTGGTTGCTCACCGGTAACTAACGTTCCCTCACCTTCTTCAAAACTAGACAGCACTCTGAGCGGAACCTTGTGCTTCCAAGCGTACTGAACACACGGTAGGTGTAAAACCTTAGCACCGTTTCGAGCCATATTTTCCATTGATGGAAAATCGATTGTTTCCAGTTTCTTAGAAGCTGTAACAACACGAGGGTCACACGTATATATGCCATCCACATCGGTGTAGATTTGACATTCGTTCGCTTTAAGCGCTCCAGCTAGTGTTACCGCACTAGTATCTGAACCACCTCGCCCCAAAGTTGTGATATCGCCAAACTCATTAATACCTTGGAAGCCTGCCACAATAACAATATGGTCATCGTCAAGTAACTGCTGAACTGGCTGAATATTTATCTCTGTTATCGTGGCATCATTATGAAGAGAGTCGGTGGCTATGCCTGCTTGCTGTCCCGTCAATGACGTCGCTTTGTATCCTAGCTTATTGATCGCCATAGATAGCAAAGCCATAGACACCTGCTCACCAGCCGTTAAGAGCACATCTAGTTCCCTAGCGTTTGGTACGGTATCTATTTGTGTCGCTAATTCCATTAGACGGTTTGTTTCACCCGACATGGCCGAAACAACGACAACAACGTGGTTGCCTTCATTTTTTGCCTTAATGATTTTTTCTGCGACAATTTGGATTCGTTCAATTGAACCCACCGATGTCCCACCAAATTTTTGCACGATAAGAGGTTTGTTCACCAGTCTTCACCTTCCCAAGACACCTGTCTATATATGACAACACGATATAAAACCCAACACCTAAGCATTAGGCGCTAGAAAAAATTAACCAAGTGGTTTAAGACGTAACCTTAAACCACTTGGTTAATTGAAATATTGAAATTTCGCAATAAAAGATGCCCAATCGGGTGATTGGGCATCTTTGAATCAAGAGATAAGTTTTATAGGCGCTCTTCTAGCCATGGTTGAACTGACTTCATCGCTTCAGGCAGAGCTGATACATCTGTACCACCTGCTTGCGCCATGTCAGGACGACCACCACCTTTACCGCCAACTTGCTCAGCAACCATCTTAACTAGGTCACCCGCTTTCACTTTGCCGATAAGGTCTTTAGTTACACCAGCGATAAGACCAATTTTGTCACCGTTGATGTTAGCCAGCATCACAACGCCGCTACCCATTTGGTTCTTAGCGTTATCAACCATAGTACGTAGGTTCTTAGGATCCGCACCTTCCATACCAGCGATCAGAACTTTCACGCCGTTGATTTCTTGTGCTTTACCCATGATGTTTGCACTTTCAGATGCAGCCATCTTCTCTTTTAGCTTTTGAATCTCTTTCTCTAGAGCTTTCGCCTTAGAAGCAGATTCAGCAATCTTCTCTTCGTATTTCGCTTGTTGCTCTTCGATAGCATCAAGTGCTGCTTCACCCGTTACCGCTTCTATACGACGGATACCCGCTGCGATACCACCTTCAGAAGTGATCTTGAATAGGCCAATGTCACCCGTGTTTGAAGCGTGGATACCACCACAAAGCTCAGTAGAGAACTCACCCATAGACAGTACGCGAACTTCATCATCGTACTTCTCACCGAACAGTGCCATTGCACCTTTCGCTTTCGCTGATTCGATGTCCATGATGTTAGTTTCAATTGCATGGTTCTTACGAACCTGCGCGTTAACCAAACGTTCTACTTCTTTAAGTTGTTCAGGCGTTACCGCTTCAAGGTTAGAGAAGTCAAAACGTAGGTTGTCAGGCTTAACCAAAGAACCTTTTTGAGCCACGTGCTCACCAAGAACTTCGCGCAGTGCAGCGTGAAGTAAGTGAGTTGCAGAGTGGTTAAGTGAGATAGCAGCACGACGCTCAGCGTCTACTGTAGCTTCTACTTTATCGCCCTTCGCGAACACACCTTCAACTAGCTCACCGTGGTGTGCGAATGCATTACCTAGCTTTTGAGTATCTTCTACTATGAAAAGGCCAGAAGCTGTTTTTAGCGTACCTGTATCACCACATTGACCACCTGATTCAGCGTAGAATGGCGTCTCTTCAAGGATGATGATTGCTTTATCGCCCGCAGATAGAGAAGCAACTTCTTCGCCTTCAACGAAAAGTGCAGAGATTTCACCAGCACCTTCTGTACCTGTGTAACCACAGAACTCAGTGTTAGTTTCCACTTTGATCGTCGCGTTGTAGTCAGTACCGAATTGGCCCGCTTCACGTGCACGCTGACGCTGAACTTCCATCGCCTTCTCAAAGCCTTCTTCATCAATAGTGAAGTCACGCTCACGAGCTACGTCGTTAGTTAAATCAGCTGGGAAGCCGTAAGTATCGTAAAGTTTGAATACTGTTTCGCCGTCTAGCTCTTTGCCTTCCAGTGCATCTAGTGCGTCGTTCAGGATAACCATGCCGCGCTCTAGTGTGCGACCAAAGTTCTCTTCTTCGATACGAAGTACTTTTTCAACAAGCTCTTGTTGCTTCTTCAGCTCGTCTGCTGCAGAACCCATCACTTCAGCCAGTACACCCACAAGTTTGTGGAAGAATACGCCTTGTGCACCTAGCTTGTTACCGTGACGAACTGCGCGACGGATAATACGACGTAGAACGTAACCACGACCTTCGTTTGAAGGCATAACGCCATCAGCGATCAGGAATGAACAAGAACGGATGTGGTCAGCGATAACACGTAGCGACTGGTTTGATAGGTCTTCGTAACCGATCGTTTCAGCCGTTGCTTTGATTAGCTTTTGGAATACATCGATTTCGTAGTTTGAGTGTACACCTTGCATGATTGCAGAGATACGCTCAATACCCATGCCTGTATCAACAGCAGGCTTAGGTAGCGGTTCCATTGTGCCGTCTGCGTGACGGTTGAACTGCATGAATACGTTGTTCCAGATCTCGATGAAACGGTCACCATCTTCTTCAGGAGTGCCTGGACGGCCGCCCCAAATGTGTTCACCGTGATCGTAGAAAATCTCTGTACATGGACCACAAGGACCTGTGTCACCCATTGTCCAGAAGTTGTCAGACTCGAACTGTTTACCGCCTTCTTTGTCGCCGATGCGAACGATACGGTCAGCAGGTACACCTACTTTCTTGTTCCAGATATCGAATGCTTCGTCATCTGTCTCGTATACCGTTACCAATAGACGATCTTTTGGCAGTTGTAGACTTTCTGTTAGGAATTCCCAAGCAAACGCAATCGCGTCTTCTTTGAAGTAATCACCAAAACTGAAGTTACCAAGCATTTCAAAGAATGTGTGGTGACGAGCCGTGAAACCTACGTTTTCAAGGTCATTGTGTTTACCGCCAGCACGTACACAACGTTGAGCCGTAGTCGCTCGAGTGTAGGCACGCTTCTCGGCGCCTAAGAAACAATCTTTGAATTGGTTCATACCTGCGTTAGTGAATAGCAGGGTTGGATCGTTATGTGGAACTAACGATGAACTGTCTACGATTTGGTGTCCTTTGCTCTCAAAGAACTTAAGGAACGCGTTGCGAACCTCATCAGTGCTCATGTACATGCAGCTCTTCCTGAAAATAGTCGAGTTAGAATTTTGCCGTATTGTAGATCATGGTTAAGGCTTCGACTAGTTTTCTTGTAGAAAAGACACGCTTGGAATGAAATTTGAGATGAAATGAGGCTTATTTAGATTTACCGGCCAGAGTAAGTGGGTAGATTGATTCGTAATACGATTAACTGCGCTACAGCAAACAGCTCGAGCGTATTCCTTAAATATTCCTAGAACCAACTTTATCGGTAAGTATGCTTTATGAAAGTACAAAAAGTAAAAAGCCCTGCAAATGCAGGGCTCTTAAAACTGTCAAGTTAGCTTATAGTTCTTGGTTTTCAGCTGCTTCTTCAGCTTCATTTTCTTCAAGAACAACCGGAGTTAACAGTAACTCACGCAATTTAGTATCTAGCTCAAGTGCAACTTCTGGGTTTTCGCGTAAGTACTTACAAGAGTTTGACTTACCTTGACCAATCTTATCACCTTTGTAGCTGTACCAAGCACCGGCTTTATCAACTAGCTTGTTCTTAACACCTAGGTCAATCAGCTCACCTTCACGGTTAAAGCCTTGGCCGTATAGGATTTGAGTTTCAGCTTGTTTAAACGGTGCCGCAATCTTGTTCTTAACAACCTTAATGCGCGTTTCGTTACCAACAATCTCGTCACCTTCTTTGATAGAACCGGTACGGCGAATATCAAGACGAACAGATGCGTAGAACTTAAGTGCGTTACCACCAGTTGTAGTTTCTGGGTTACCAAACATTACACCAATCTTCATGCGAATTTGGTTAATGAAGATACACATACAGTTAGACTGCTTTAGGTTACCTGTTAGCTTACGCATTGCTTGAGAAAGCATACGAGCTTGAAGACCCATGTGGCTGTCGCCCATTTCGCCTTCGATTTCTGCTTTTGGTGTTAGTGCTGCTACTGAATCGACAACCAATACGTCGATTGCACCAGAACGCGCTAAAGCATCACAGATTTCTAGAGCTTGTTCACCAGTATCTGGTTGAGAAACAAGAAGTGCATCGATATCAACGCCAAGTTTTTGAGCGTAGATTGGGTCTAGTGCGTGCTCAGCATCAACGAAAGCACAGGTTTTACCTACTTTCTGCGCAGCGGCAATAAGCTCAAGTGTCAGCGTTGTTTTACCTGAAGATTCTGGACCGTAGATTTCTACGATACGACCCATTGGTAAACCACCAGCACCCAAAGCGATATCAAGAGATAGTGAACCTGTAGAAATAGTTTCTACGTCCATTGTGCGGTTATCACCTAGACGCATGATTGAGCCTTTACCAAATTGCTTTTCAATCTGACCAAGGGCTGCGGCTAACGCTTTTTGTTTATTCTCGTCCATTACTATCTCCACGTGACACGCTTGTATCGACAAGCCATCTAGAATCTATTTCAAACCCAGAAGGGTGACTAATTGGTGGTTATTATACTGTTGATTCATACAGTGTCTATACCTGTATGAAAAATATTTGCGCAATTTGTTATCTATTCCAACAAACTCCTGTTAGAGCAATGCTCTAGCGTATTTTCTAAGATAGATAATCATAAATAACTTGTAGCGCATGTAAGGTTGCTTGATGGCGTACTTGTGATCTGTCCCCGTTAAAATGGCACGTTTCCACTTTTTTCCAACCGCGTTTATCCGCCCATGCGAAACACACTGTACCAACAGGTTTAGCTTCAGTACCACCGCCGGGGCCTGCAATCCCACTCACCGAGACTCCGATACTGGCATTAGAATTCGCAATCGCGCCACAGATCATCTCTTCAACAACGGCTTCACTTACCGCACCATGTTCTTCGAGAGTCTCTAACTGCACATCAATCATCTCTTGTTTCGCTTCATTACTATACGTAATAAATGCTCGATCAAACCACGCTGAACTACCAGCTATGTCTGTAATAGCAGCAGCAATCCCGCCACCAGTACATGACTCTGCAGTTGTCATTATCTGATGTTTTTTTTCTAGTAACAGACCGAGTTTCAGGCTTAGCTCTTGGCAAGACTCCATCGCTTACAATCTCCTATCAATTACGCTCAATATGTATCTTTTCACGTGAGCATCTTTTCGCATCAATGGCTTTCACGTATCCTAAGCCGCAATAGAAATAAACGAAAGAACAGAACTGTGAAAGCCGATCAAAAACATACTCCGATGATGCAGCAATACCATAAGTTAAAAGCAGAAAACCCTGAAATTCTGCTTTTCTACCGCATGGGAGATTTCTACGAGCTTTTCTATGATGATGCAAAGAAAGCATCGCAACTATTGGATATATCGCTGACCAAGCGTGGATCATCAGCTGGCGAACCCATCCCTATGGCTGGCGTTCCATTTCATGCAGTAGAAGGTTACCTCGCTAAACTTGTACAGTTGGGTGAATCCGTTGCGATATGTGAACAGATCGGCAACCCTGCAACATCAAAAGGACCTGTTGAGCGAAAAGTCGTTCGTATCGTGACGCCAGGTACGGTTACCGATGAAGCACTACTTTCAGAACGAATTGATAACCTAATTGCCGCGATTTATCACCACAATGGTAAGTTTGGTTACGCCACCTTAGACATCACATCAGGCCGCTTTCAATTGTGCGAACCTGAAACTGAAGAAGCGATGGCGGCAGAATTACAAAGAACCTCACCTCGTGAGCTCCTCTTCCCTGAAGACTTTGAACCCGTCGACCTCATGGCTAACCGTAATGGTAATCGCCGCCGACCAGTATGGGAATTTGAGCTAGACACTGCAAAACAGCAGCTCAACCAGCAATTTGGTACTCGCGATTTGGTTGGATTCGGCGTTGAGAAAGCTCATTTAGGTTTATGCGCAGCAGGCTGCTTGATTCAGTATGTAAAAGACACTCAAAGAACCGCACTACCTCACATTCGCTCACTTACTTTTGACCGCCAAGACCACTCTGTCATTTTAGATGCTGCAACTCGCCGCAATCTTGAGATCACACAAAATCTTTCAGGCGGTATTGATAACACGCTAGCTGAAGTACTGGATCACACAGCGACAGCTATGGGTAGCCGTATGCTCAAGCGTTGGCTGCACCAACCTATGCGCTGCATTGATACTTTGAATCAGCGTCTTGATGCGATCGCAGAAATGAAAGACTCCAGCCTATATGCGGACTTGCAACCTACACTGAAACAAATCGGCGATATCGAACGAATTTTAGCTCGTCTCGCACTGCGCTCAGCAAGACCAAGAGATATGGCCAGATTACGTCAGGCAATGCAGCAATTACCTGAGCTAGCTGAAGTATTACAATCCGTTCAACATCCATACCTAGCCCAGCTTTCACAATACTCAGCGCCACTAGACGCTGTATCGGAGCTGCTAGAACGTGCAATTAAAGAGAACCCACCAGTTGTCATTCGTGATGGCGGTGTGATTGCTGAAGACTACAACGCAGAGCTAGATGAATGGCGCGATTTAGCCGCAGGGGCGACAGAATTTTTAGATAAGCTAGAGCAAGAAGAACGTGAAACCCATGGTATCGATACGCTTAAAGTCGGGTACAACAACGTTCATGGCTTCTTTATTCAAGTAAGCCGTGGTCAAAGCCATTTGGTTCCACCACACTATGTTCGCCGTCAAACGCTAAAAAATGCGGAACGATACATCATTCCCGAGCTTAAAGAACACGAAGACAAAGTTCTTAACTCTAAATCAAAAGCGCTAGCAATTGAAAAACAACTATGGGAAGAGTTGTTTGATCTATTACTGCCCCATTTAGAACGCTTACAGAACATTGCCTCTGCGGTTTCACAATTAGACGTGATTCAAAATATGGCAGAGCGTGCAGAAACCTTAGACTACTGCCGACCAACACTCCAAGAAAAACCGGGGATTCATATTCAAGCAGGCCGTCACCCTGTCGTAGAGCAAGTGATGGATGACCCATTCATTGCGAACCCAATTGAGCTGCACCCTGAACGCAAAATGTTGATCATTACTGGTCCAAACATGGGTGGTAAATCGACTTATATGCGTCAAACAGCACTTATCGCCTTAATGGCGCATATCGGATGCTACGTTCCAGCAGAGAGCGCAACCATTGGTTCTATCGACCGTATCTTTACTCGTATTGGTGCATCCGATGATCTAGCGTCAGGCCGCTCAACCTTCATGGTAGAAATGACGGAAACCGCGAACATCCTGCATAACGCAACTCAAAAAAGCTTAGTGTTAATGGATGAAATCGGCCGAGGCACTAGTACCTATGACGGCCTATCTTTGGCCTGGGCAAGTGCAGAGTGGCTGGCAAATCAAATCAGCGCAATGACTTTGTTTGCCACCCACTATTTCGAGTTGACTGAGCTACCAAATCAGCTGACAAATTTAGCTAATGTCCATTTAGATGCGGTCGAACATGGCGATAGCATTGCTTTCATGCATGCTGTTCAAGAAGGGGCGGCAAGCAAATCTTACGGACTAGCTGTTGCTGGACTTGCTGGCGTTCCTAAGACCGTTATCAAGAACGCACGTGCCAAGCTTACTCAACTCGAAGCCTTAGGTAACGATACTAACTCTCGTAAACCAAGCAATGTTGATATCGCCAATCAACTGAGTCTCATACCTGAGCCTAGTGAAGTAGAGCAAGCGTTAGCAAACATTGATCCTGATGATCTTACGCCACGCCAAGCATTAGAAGAATTATATCGCTTAAAGAAACTCATATAAGTTTTAACCTTCAAAAACGAAAAAGCGCGAACCTTAGGTCCGCGCTTTTATTTTCATATAATGAAGATTAGTCAGTCTCAACGTTAAACAAGTTTTCCATACTTAAACCTTGTTTAATCAAGATCTCACGTAGACGTCGTAAGCCTTCAACTTGAATCTGACGAACACGCTCACGAGTTAAACTGATTTCACGCCCTACTTCTTCAAGGGTTGATGGCTCATAACCCAGCAAGCCAAAGCGGCGTGCTAATACTTCTTTTTGTTTAGGGTTAAGCTCATCTAACCAATGAATTAAAGAGTCTTTAATATCATTATCTTGAGTCGATACTTCAGGATCTGAATTGTTGATGTCCGGAATAATATCGAGCAGCGCTTTCTCGCCATCACCACCAATCGGTGTATCAACAGAACTAACACGCTCATTCAAACGAAGCATTTTGCTTACATCATCAACGGGTTTATCTAGTTTAGATGCGATTTCTTCTGCGGTTGGTTCATGATCCAGTTTTTGCGAGAGCTCACGAGCTGTACGTAAGTAGATGTTGAGTTCTTTCACAACATGGATTGGTAAACGGATAGTCCGAGTTTGGTTCATCAAAGCACGTTCAATCGTTTGACGAATCCACCACGTTGCGTAAGTAGAAAAACGGAAACCTCTTTCAGGATCGAATTTTTCCACCGCGCGGATAAGACCTAAGTTACCTTCTTCGATAAGATCAAGTAGTGCCAGTCCACGGTTACTGTATCGACGTGAGATTTTCACAACCAAACGTAAATTACTTTCAATCATACGTTTGCGGGCTGCTTCATCGCCGCGTAGAGCTCGACGAGCATAAAGAACTTCTTCTTCAGCTGTCAGTAAAGGTGAGAAACCGATCTCGCCAAGATAAAGTTGAGTTGCATCTAAACTTTTAGCGCTAACCTCGACTTCTTCTTTGACTTCAGTTTTTTTACTTGATGGTTGAGTTTTTTGTTCAAGATCGTCTACTTCCGTTGTCGCTTGATCAAGAGCAAATTCTTCTTTAACTACTGTATTGCTGATACTCATAACGCCTCCCCCTGGCGAGCTTAGCAAGACATTACCACTATATATGCCGCTAAATTCCTATGACACAGAACACGATACATCATTGCGATGTACTGTTTTTTTAAGGTAAGTACCGTTTTGGATTAACGGATTTACCTTGATACCGAATTTCAAAGTGTAAGCGCACGCTATTGGTGCCAGAACTACCCATTGTCGCTATCTTTTGACCTGGTTTTACACTTTGTCCTTCAGAGACTAACAACCTGTCGTTATGCGCGTATGCACTTAGATAATTATCGTTATGCTTTACTATGATTAAGTTGCCATAACCTCGTAATGCATTTCCCGAATAAACGACTGTTCCCCCTGCGGTTGATACTATGGATTGACCTCGCTGTCCTGCAATATCAATCCCTTTATTTCCTTGTTCTCCCACAGAGAAATTCTTTATTACCCTTCCTTTCGTTGGCCACAACCATTTCGATACTTTATTGTTAGTTGAAGCTTTGGCGGTATTAACATTTTGTTTACCTTTAGGATCAACATACTCCTTTCGTTTAGATTGTTCAACCTTCTTAACTGGATCTTTTTTAACCGTTTTTGAAGCAGCGCTAGACTTCACCTGGTTAGAGTTTTTATTCGATTTCGAAGACGAAGAAGGTGTAGTAGAAGCCGCTGTTGCTGTCGAAGCTACCGCAACTGGGGCTGTAGCAGTAACAGTAGCTTTCCCATAACTTGGGGCGACATAGGCTGGAGCCCACAAATTTAGCTTTTGTCCCGGATGGATGGTGTAAGGCTTACTTAGGTTATTGAAACTAATTAAATCGTTTACATTTTTATCTGTGATATAGGCAATAAAATAGAGGGTATCGCCCTTTTTCACCTGATAATAACTGCCACGGTAACTGCCTCTTGCGACAGAAGAGTAATCCTTATTCAAACCTGAAACAGGCGCAGGGGTATGTGCCGCACAGCCCACAAGCAAGCAGCATAAACCGAAGGTAAGTACTTTCAATAACCCTGAGCCCATTCTTTACTATCTACTACCTTTAAGCCAATTCGCCAGACACTAACGGAACAAAACGAACCATCTCAACTAAGGTCGATAGATATTCATCTCCCTGACGAACTATCTTAAGTAATTGTTGCTCTTCATCACCCACAGGGATCAACATTCTTCCGCCATCGCTTAACTGCGCCAACAGTGCCTGAGGTATGGAGTCTGCAGCAGCCGTTACGATGATTGCATCAAACGGCCCTTTTGATTCCCACCCGAGCCAGCCATCTGCATGCTTGGTCGAAATGTTGTAGAAATCGAGCTGCTTTAAACGTCGCTTGGCATCCCATTGTAAGGATTTAATTCTTTCAACTGAGTAAACGTGATCGACCAACTGCGCCAGTACCGCCGTTTGATATCCAGATCCCGTACCAATCTCTAACACTCGGCTGTGCTGCTCAAGTTCTAATAACTCGGTCATCTTCGCCACAATATAAGGTTGAGAAATAGTCTGCCCCTGCCCGATAGGTAGCGCATTATTATCATACGCTTGATGGAGCATAGCTTGGGAAAGAAAGCTTTCCCTCGGTAAACGAAAAATGGCATCCAGCACTTTTTGGTCACGAATACCGCTTTCAATCAAAAAACCAATAAGGCGCTCAGCTTGCGGATTACTCATCACTTGCTCCCCAGCCAATCATTCATCGCCCCTAAAGACTCATGTGCCGTTAGATCCACTTGCAGTGGTGTAATAGATACAAAGTGGTTTTCAACAGCGTAAAAATCCGTTCCTTTCCCAGCATCCTGCTCTTTTCCAGGAGGGCCTAACCAATATATCTCGTGGCCTCTCGGGTCTTTTTGCTTAATCATCGCTTCAGCATGATGCCTAGCCCCCAATCGAGTAACCTGAGTTCCGGCAAGTGCTTCATATTCAATATCCGGCACATTTACATTTATCAATCGATTCGTCGGGATCGGATTTAACAGGTGCTGCTCTACAATCTGGCGAGCAATCATGACTGCAGTATCAAAGTGAGCTTTGCCAGCTAGCGAGAATGCTATCGACTGTACACCTAGGAAATGCCCCTCCATTGCCGCCGCAACTGTTCCTGAATAAAGAACATCGTCCCCCAAATTAGCCCCATGATTAATACCACTGAGTACCAAATCAGGCATGTCATCTTTTAGCAATTCATTAAGCGCAAAGTGGACACAATCAGTCGGTGTACCCTGCACGGAATAAGTGTTTGCGGCTATTTTTTGCACTCTTAGCGGTTGCTCAAGCGTCAACGAGTTAGACGCTCCTGATCGGTTTCGATCAGGCGCAACTATTATCACCTCAGCAAGATCGCGCAACGCATCTGCTAACGCATGAATCCCTTCGGCATGAACACCGTCATCATTGCTGAGGAGTATCTTCATTTTGTTTCCTTTCACTGTATGTCTTTCTTTAGCTGTGCTTTATTATTAATTATATTGGCGCTCTACGTGCACTTCTTCCACTAATTCTCGGACGATAGCAGTGGCAAAACAACCTGCATCAAGCGAGAAGTTTAGCGTGACATTGTCTTCTTCCACCTTCCACGTCAATTGTTGCGGTTTCAAAGAAGCAATACGGCGCTCATGGCGCATGCGGTTTCCGCGAATTAGTGCCATAAGGTCAGGTTCAGCGTCTAGATGTTTTTGCTCAATAGCCAGAGCATCGCCCGTAGTCGGTAGCGCATTATCACCAGCCATAGCAACAGAAACATGAGCTTCACCATCGACAATCTTCTGATTGATATCTGACAGGTTACCTTCATTTACTTGAACTTGTGTGTCACCGACAAAAGCGATGTCACCCTCTACGACCTGACTGAATAATGCTTGCTCAATACGCTCAGACAAAATTAGGTTAAATATCCAAGAGCGAGCCGCCGACAAATACAAACTGCGTTTATTTTGGTTACGAGTACGAACGTTATCACGTCCCCAGCGACGAGCTTCAGTTAGGTTGTTGCCTTCATTACCAAAACGTTGAGCACCGAAGTAGTTTGGCACCCCAACTTCCGCAATACGCTCTAATCGATTAACTACATCCGCCGTATCCGACACTTCTGACAAAGTAATTTCAAATTGGTTGCCAACTAAATCACCTGGACGCAACTTTTTGTTGTGTCGATCCGTCGCCAATATCTCTATGCTAGGATATTGCGCCAAGAACGCACTAAAGTCCGGTGTATCGCCTTTAGGTAAATGAACACTTAGCCATTGTTCTGTCACAGCATGACGATCTTTCAGCCCTGCCCAGCTCACATCCTTTGATTTAACACCGCAAGCTTTCGCTAATTCGTTGGCCACAAAGCTCGTGTTTTCACCCGTTTTACGAATGCGTACCATTAGATGCTCACCAGAGCCCGTAAATTCGAAGCCTAAATCTTCGACCACAACAAAGTGTTCCGCTTTCGCTTTCAGTTTAGCTGTTGCTGTAGGCTGACCATTTAGGTACGCCAAAGGTGATAAAATATCTGACATTATGTTCTTTTCTTTTAGGTGCTTATGCACTTTTAGTGATGAGGACCACCGCTTCACACGCGATGCCCTCTTTACGTCCCGTAAAACCTAAACGCTCAGTTGTCGTTGCTTTCACGTTCACATTCTCAACCGAAGTCTCTAGATCTTCAGCAATGGCACGACACATACCTTCGATATGTGGGGCCATTTTCGGTGCTTGCGCCATAATGGTTACATCAGCGTTGCCAATCACATAACCTTGTGCTTTTACTCGACGATACACATCTTTCAAAAGTTCTCGGCTATCTGCACCTTTCCATTCATCGTCCGTATCAGGGAAATGACGGCCAATATCACCAGCTGCAATTGCACCCAATAGCGCATCGCATAATGCATGCAACGCAACGTCCCCATCAGAGTGAGCTATCAGCCCTTGCTCATAGGGGATAGCAACGCCACCAATGATTACTGGGCCTTCTCCACCAAATTTGTGTACATCAAAACCATGGCCAATACGAATCATTGTTCTTCCTTATTTTGACTTAAGTAAAACTCAGCCAAGGCGAGATCTTCTGGCTGAGTGATTTTAAAGTTATCTGAACGCCCTGCGACTAATAGCGGCGATTCACCTCGCCATTCCATTGCAGACGCTTCGTCGGTAATAGCGACCTTATTTTCTAAGGCTTGAATTAGGGCACTGCATAACGCTTCGCTACGAAACATTTGTGGTGTCAACGCATGCCATAAATTCTCGCGTTCAACGGTGTTTTTAATACCGCGTTGATCTCCACGCTTCATTGTATCGCGAACAGGGGAAGCTAAAATCGCACCAACTGAATGCGGTAATGCCGCTTCAATTAACTTATCAATATCGGATGCCTGCAAGCATGGACGCGCGGCATCATGAACCATGACCCACTCACTCATATTATGTTCACTCACATATTTTAATGCAGATAAAACAGAGTCAGCGCGTTCATTACCACCCGAGACGCGAACAACATCTAAATCACGAGCGATACCCAATTCAGGGAAATAAGGATCACCATCACTCACCGCCACAATCACTTTTTCAATACTAGGGTGAGCAAGCAGCTTTTCCACTGTATGCTCTAAAATTGTCTTTGATTGAATGGAGAGATATTGTTTAGGGCGATCTGCTTTCATGCGACTGCCGACACCGGCTGCCGGTACGATAGCCACTACTTTCTGAAGTTGTTGCTGCATTTAATTGGATTCCTCGCCGATAATGCGATAGAACGTTTCTCCATCTTTAACCATACCCAGTTCATGACGAGCTCTCTCTTCAATGGCATCAAGCCCCTGTCTCAAGTCGTCAATCTCTGCGAACATTTCAGCATTTCGAGTGTGAAGTTTTTCATTCACTTGCTGCTGAACTTCTATTTCATTCTGCACAGCGTAATAGTCGGAGATACCATTTTTCCCCAACCACAGCGTATATTGCAGCCAACCAAATAGCATAATCAGAGCTAAAGCAAAAATTCGCATAACACCTGTCGTACGTATAAAAATAAGAAACTGAAATTAGCTCCATATATACCATAATGCGCTAATTGGTGCGAGAAGTGTGGGAGTTGCAGTCATTCTAAGCTTAGAGGAGCTGTCCCTTACTATCTGAAGAGTTAATCTATTTAGAGGAAGACTTAGCCGAATAAAATTAGAAAAGCATTAGAGCTTCTAGCCGCATTTATTTACCAGCATAAACGAGGTGTTCGAAGCTTAGATTAACAATTCGCTAAGAATTATTGACCTTTAACTTCTTTAAGGCAGCTTTCGCTGTAAAAAGGAGGAGCTTTAGAATCTAGAGTTTCTTTTACTCAGTTTTCGACAGACAAAAAAATGCCCCGCAAAGGCGAGGCATTTAAAGCGTTAGCTAAACTTATTCAGTTAAAAATTAAGACCTTTAACTTCTTTAAGACTGCTTTCGTTGTAAAAAAGGAGCTTTAGAACCTAGAGCTTCTTTCTCTCAGTTTTCGACAGACAAAAAATGCCCCGCGAAGGCGAGGCATTTAAAGCGTTAGTTAAACTTATTCAGTTAAGAATTAAGCTTGACCTTTAGCTTCTTTAAGACCGCTTTCGTTGTAAAAAGGAGGAGCTTTAGGACCTAGAGCTTCTTTCACTCAATTTTCGACGGACAAAAAATGCCCCGCAAAAGCGAGGCATTTAAAGCGTTAGCTAAACTTATTCAGTTGAGAGTTAAGACCTTTAACTTTTTTAAGACCGCTTTCGTTGTAAAAAGAGGGGGAGCTTTAAAACCCAAAGCTTCTGCCACTCAATTTTCGACAGACAAAAAAATGCCCCGCAAAGCGAGGCATTTAAAGCGTTAGTTAAACTTATTCAGTTAAGAATTAAGCTTGACCTTTAACTTCTTTAAGACCGTTGTAAGGAGCTTTAGAACCTAGAGCTTCTTCGATACGGATAAGTTGGTTGTACTTAGCTACACGGTCAGAACGGCTCATAGAACCAGTCTTGATTTGGCCTGCAGCAGTACCTACCGCTAGATCAGCGATAGTTGCATCTTCAGTTTCGCCAGAACGGTGAGAGATTACAGCTGTGTAACCTGCATCTTTAGCCATCTTGATTGCAGCTAGAGTCTCAGTTAGAGAACCGATTTGGTTGAACTTGATAAGGATAGAGTTAGCTACGCCTTTCTCGATACCTTCAGCAAGGATCTTAGTGTTAGTAACGAATAGATCGTCACCTACTAGTTGAAGCTTGTCACCTAGTAGTTCAGTTTGGTGCTTGAAGCCATCCCAATCTGACTCGTCAAGACCATCTTCGATAGAAACGATTGGGAAGTTGTTCGCTAGCTCAGCTAGGTAATGGTTGAACTCTTCAGAAGAGAAAGTCTTACCTTCGCCTTTCATGTTGTAGATGCCAGCTTCTTTGTCGAAGAACTCAGATGCAGCACAGTCCATAGCTAGAGTAACGTCTTTACCTAGTTCATAACCAGCAGCTGCAACAGCTTCTGCGATAACTTCTAGAGCTTCAGCGTTAGACTTAAGGTTAGGAGCGAAACCACCTTCGTCACCAACTGCAGTGCTGTAGCCTTTAGACTTAAGAACTTTAGCTAGGTTGTGGAATACTTCAGCACCTACACGTAGAGCTTCTTTAAGAGTCTTAGCACCAACTGGTTGGATCATGAACTCTTGGATGTCAACGTTGTTATCAGCGTGCTCACCACCGTTGATGATGTTCATCATTGGTAGAGGCATAGAGAACTGACCAGCAGTACCGTTTAGCTCAGCGATGTGCTCGTATAGAGGCATGCCTTTAGCTGCAGCAGCAGCTTTAGCGTTCGCTAGAGAAACAGCTAGGATAGCGTTAGCACCGAACTGAGACTTGTTGTCAGTACCGTCTAGGTCGATCATAACTTGGTCAACGTCAGCTTGAGCTTTAGCGTCTTTACCAACTAGAGCTTCAGCGATTGCGCCGTTTACAGCTTCAACAGCTTTAAGAACACCTTTACCTAGGAAACGTGCTTTGTCGCCGTCACGTAGCTCAAGAGCTTCGCGAGAACCAGTAGATGCGCCAGATGGAGCAGCAGCCATACCTACGAAACCGCCTTCTAGGTGTACTTCAGCTTCTACTGTTGGGTTACCACGTGAATCGATGATTTCACGACCTAGAACTTTAACGATCTTAGACATTGAATGTTTCCTTCTCGTTGAATATATAAATGTCAAATTTAAAGGTAGCAGCACAACTTACGCTACTACCTGTATTCCTTTTACTTCTCTAATTCGCCGCGCTGGAATTCGCCAGCTGCTTTAACGAAACCTGCAAACAATGGGTGACCATCGCGAGGTGTAGAAGTGAACTCTGGGTGGAATTGAGCAGCGACAAACCATGGGTGGTTTGGAATCTCAATAACTTCAACCAGCTTCTTGTCTGCAGAAAGGCCTGATACTTTTAGACCTGCTTTTTCAATTTGCGGACGAAGATTGTTGTTCACTTCGTAACGGTGACGGTGACGTTCATGGATCGTCGCGCTGCCGTATAATTCGTGAGCTTTAGTGCCTTTTGCAAGGTGGCAAAGCTGAGAGCCTAGACGCATAGTACCGCCAAGATCAGACTTTTCAGTACGTTCTTCAACTTTACCTTCGCCATCGATCCACTCAGTAATCAGACCAACAACTGGGTATTTAGTTTCTGAGCAGAATTCAGAAGAGTGTGCACCTTCCATTTTCGCTACGTTACGAGCGTACTCAATCAGAGCCACTTGCATACCCAGACAGATACCTAGGTAAGGTACTTTGTTTTCACGAGCGTATTGTGCAGCAAGGATCTTACCTTCTACACCACGATCGCCAAAGCCACCAGGTACCAAGATTGCATCTAGGCCTTCTAATACTTCTACGCCTTTTGACTCAACATCTTGTGAGTCTACGTATTTAATGTTTACGCTTAAACGGTTTTTCAAGCCAGCGTGCTTCAACGCTTCGTTAACAGATTTGTATGCGTCTGGTAGTTCAATGTACTTACCAACCATACCAATCGTTACTTCACCCGTTGGGTTCGCTTCTTCATAAATTACTTGTTCCCATTCAGACAGATCTGCTTCAGGAGCTGAAATGCCGAAACGCTTACATACAAGTTCATCAGTACCTTGAGCTTTAATAAGCTGAGGGATCTTGTAGATAGAGTCAACATCACGCATAGAAATAACAGCGTTTTCCTGAACATTACAGAACAATGCGATTTTTTTACGCTCATTCGCAGGAATGTTACGGTCTGAACGACAAACTAGAATGTCTGGCTGAATACCAATCGACAGAAGCTCTTTTACAGAGTGCTGCGTTGGTTTGGTTTTCACTTCGCCAGCCGCTGCTAGGTAAGGAACTAGAGTCAAGTGCATGAACATTGCACGCTCACGACCAAGTTCAACCGCTAGCTGACGGATCGCTTCCATGAATGGTAGAGATTCGATATCACCAACCGTACCACCAACTTCAACGATAGCAATGTCATGGCCTTCAGCACCTGAAATTACTCGCTCTTTGATTGAGTTAGTGATGTGAGGGATAACCTGGATTGTTGCACCTAGGTAATCACCACGACGCTCTTTCGCTAGAACGTCTGAGTAAACACGACCTGCTGTGAAGTTGTTACGCTTAGTCATCTTGGTGCGAATGAATCGCTCGTAGTGACCAAGGTCAAGGTCAGTTTCAGCGCCATCTTCCGTAACGAACACTTCACCGTGTTGAGTCGGGCTCATAGTGCCTGGATCAACGTTGATGTAAGGGTCAAGCTTCATCATAGTCACTTTAAGACCACGAGCTTCTAAAATAGCTGCAAGCGATGCCGCTGCAATACCTTTACCTAGAGAGGATACAACCCCGCCAGTAACAAAAATGTAATTTGTCGTCATGTTTAACCTGAAATTGGTTGAATGAGGGAAATGGACTACTTCTGGACGGGATGAAAATATACCAGAAGCCCTTTATCGCCACAACGTGAAACTTATCACAGTCGAAATTTTTATTTTTTGCTTCAAATCAATTCAGACCTAAAGGGTTGCTCTACTTTTCTCATCGGACTTCACTTCATCCCACATGGAATCAAGCTCTTGAAGCGAAAAATCTGTTAACTGCTTGCCACGTTTTTGAACTTTTTTCTCAACACCGTTAAATCGTCGCTGAAATTTTAAGTTCGCTTTATTCAGTGCCGTTTCCGGATTTTTACCTAAATGTCTCACTAAATTCACAGTCGCAAACAGCAAATCACCCAGTTCTTCCTCTACAAGCTCTTCATTGGGGGTAACTTGCAAAGCTTCTTCGAGTACTTCATCTACCTCTTCTAAAACTTTGTCGGCTACAGGCCCAATCGAGCCCCAATCAAAACCATATTGAGCGCACTTCTTTTGAATTTTGTTTGCTCGAGACAAGGCTGGTAGCGATTTCGGTATTGAGTCTAGGATACTTTCATCTGTTTTTCCTGCTTGAGCTTTTTCCTTGGCTTTTTCAGCTTCCCAGTTCGCATTAATTTCTTCATCACTGGCAAATTCTGTATCAGAAAATACGTGCGGGTGACGACGTGTCAGCTTCTCATTAATGCCATCAACCACATCCGAGAATTCAAACAGCCCCTGCTCTTTCGCTAACTGGCTGTAAAAAATCACCTGAAACAGCAGATCACCTAACTCTTCTTGTAAATTTGGCCAATCTTTGTTGTGAATCGCATCCACCACCTCGTAGGTTTCTTCGATCGTATACGGAACAATAGTTTCAAAATTTTGTTTTAAATCCCAAGGACAGCCACCTTCTGGATCGCGCAGCTTAGCCATAATCTGTTCAAGTTGTTCAATCGGGTGATTCATCGTTTTCTTCCTATTCACTGTCTTTGATTTTTAATTTAAAACTTTTACTGAAACTAAAAAAGGTGAGCAGCCAAAACCACTCACCTTTGTTGATATTGTCTAAACCATTGAAACTGTGGCTAGGCGACAAGCAAACGAGACTCCTGAACATAGCTTGCCTATATGATGAGCCTGTGCCAGCACTCCGGAGTGCGCGCAGACAGCACACAACGCCACCAGCTTCAAGTATGACGAGAATTTTAGCCTAAGCGTTTAACCGACATAACATCTTTGATCTGCTCAACTCGGCTCGATACACGGCTCAATACTTCAATGTTAGTTAACTCAAGATCGAAATCCATCACTGACATTTGTCGCTTGTAATCCGTGCGGCTTTTCATCGTTGTCACTTTAATTTTCTCATTCGAGAACAGAGACGTAATGTCTTTCAAAAGCCCGCTACGCTCTAATGCTTCAACACGAAGTGTCAGAATATAAGAGCCGACAAAACCACTGCCCCAAACGGTATCAATAATACGTTCTGGCGCATGATGACTTAGCTCACTTAGCTGCTCACAGTCACCTCGGTGAACCGAGATGCCACGTCCTTGGGTAATATAACCTTTGATCACATCCCCAGGGATCGGTTGGCAACAACGCGCAAGGTGAGTCATTAAATTATCGACCCCTTCAACAACCACCGCATCTTTTTGAGGGCGGCTCTGCTGGGCGGGTTTGTTTTCCGTCTCTTGAAGCTTTTCTAAGGCTTTTTGGTCTTCTTCTTCCGCCGTCGGCTTATTCACCAATGCATTGATGTGATTGACGACTTGGTTGATACGTAGATCACCGCTGCCCACACCCGCATACAATTCGTCTGGGGTATTTACATTAAAGCGTTTCACTGCGTACTGGTCGGCATCTTTCAGCGTTGCGCCAATCTTGGCTAGCTCCGCTTCTAAGATCTCACGACCCGCTTCTAAGTTTTTCTCACGGCTTTGCTTACGGAACCACGCATTAATCTTGGCGCGAGCTCGGCCAGAATGAACAAAACCAAGTGTTGGGTTTAACCAGTCACGTGAAGGGTTTGGTTCTTTCTGAGTGATGATTTCAACTTGGTCGCCCATCGTCAGTTTATGGGTAAACGGAACGATTCGACCTGCCACTTTGGCACCGATACAACGGTGACCAACCATAGAATGAATGTGGTATGCAAAATCCAATGGCGTTGCCCCCATTGGTAAATCGACCACATCACCACGCGGCGTAAAGGCATAAACGCGATCATCAAACACTTGGCTTCGAACTTCATCCAGCATTTCGCCAGAATCTGACATCTCTTCTTGCCAATCTATCAGCTTACGTAGCCATGTGATCTTCTCGTCGTAACCGCTACGAGCTGCCGAGGCACCTTCTTTGTATTTCCAGTGCGCAGCAACACCCAGTTCCGAATCTTCATGCATTTGCTTGGTTCGGATCTGGATTTCAATGGTTTTGCCTTCTGGACCAAGTACAACAGTGTGAATCGATTGGTAACCATTCGGTTTTGGATTCGCGACATAATCGTCGAACTCACTTGGGAGGTGCTTGTATTTGGTGTGAACCACACCTAATGCTGCATAACAATCTTGTAATTGGTCTGCGATGATACGCACCGCACGCACGTCAAAAAGCTCATCAAACGCTAAGCTCTTCTTCTGCATTTTTCGCCAGATACTGTAGATATGCTTAGGACGTCCACTGACTTCAGCATTGATGCTTGAGCTGCCCATCTCTGAAGTTAAGTCATCGACAAAATCAGTAATGTATTGCTCACGGACAATACGGCGCTCAGATAGCTGCTTGGCAATCTGCTTGTATGTATCGGGCTGCTGGTAGCGGAATGCGTAATCTTCGATTTCCCATTTAAGTTGACCAATACCTAAACGGTTAGCCAGTGGTGCATAGATATTGGCACACTCTTTCGCTGCCGCTCTACGCACTTCATCGGGTGCTTTTTTCACTTCAATAAGGTTACAAATTCGCTCTGCTAGTTTGATAACCACGCAGCGGAAATCGTCGACCATCGCTAGTAACATGCGACGCACGTTATCCACTTGCCCAGAAGCAGCACTGCCTTCTAGGGTGACATTAAGCTGGCCAAGAGCGGCCATTTCTTCAACGCCATCAATCAGCTTAATGATTTCTTTACCGTAGCTTTCTTCAAACAGTTCGCGTTCAAATGCACCACTAGAGACGACCGGAAACAGCTGCGCTGCAACCAGCGTTGCTTTGTCCATGGAAAGCGTCACCAAAATTTCGATCATTTCACGGCCACGCCATAACAATAGTGAAGCATGCTCATGATTCACCAATAGCTCTTCGCAATGGCGATAAACTTTGATCAGTTTATTCGATGTTTTGGCATCTTGATTAAGTGAGGTAATCCAACTCTCTAGCTCAAACTGTTCGCTTGGGTTTAAATGTGCGCTTCGTACCGCAACCATCTTTTCTTCCTAGTTCTTATGTTTACCCAATTCAGTATGACTAACCGATTCCAAGTTAGTTCTTCTCATACTGATGAAGATACGCTGCTTAGGTCGTATTTCTAAATCTATTTTTTAGCCTTGACGAATAGTGCCATAGACTCAAGATGACTGGTATGCGGGAACATATCCAACATGCCCAGTTTGGTTAGTTGATAACCTTGTTTCTTGAGGCTTTCACTGTCCCTAGCAAGGGTAGCAGGATTACATGAAACATAAACCACGCTGTGTGCCCCTAACGCAGAAATTTGATCTACGATACCACTTGCCCCCGCTCTTGCGGGATCCAGTAACACTTTGTCAAACTTTTCCCTTGCCCAAGGCTGTGAGGAAAGCGTTTCTTCTAAATTCGCTTGATAAAATTCAACGTTACTTAAGCCATTCACTTTAGCGTTGGCTGCCGCTTGTTGAACCATTTCGTCAACACCTTCAACGCCAACCACATGTTGTGCCTTTTTCGCCAGCGGTAAACTGAAATTCCCTAAACCACAAAATAAGTCGAGCACTCGCTCTCCTTCTGTTGGGTTTAACCACTCTATCGCTTGCGCCACCATCTTTTGGTTCACTTGCTGATTCACTTGAATGAAGTGACTTGGGGAAAATGGCAGTTTCACGCCTGTTTCGCTATAACTTGGCTCATCGCCAGCAAGTAGCACCAGCTTAGCATTCTCAGGCATGGAAAATAGCGTAGCATGATGAGCTAAAGCTAACTCAACTAGCGCTTGCTGATCTTTATCCGCTAATGTCTTCATGTGACGCAGAACAATCACAGGGCCAGTGTCGCTCAGCACCAATTCCACATGTCCTAAAGACGTAAGATTGCTGAAAGTGTTCAGTAAAGTTTTTAGCTTAGGCAGCAAAGCATTAAGGCTTGGTTCAAGGACTGCACAGTCAGTGATGTTTTCAATCTGCTTACTCTGCTTTTTCCGAAAGCCAAATTGAAGTTTGTTTGTCTTCTTATCGACAAACAAACTGATACGCGCGCGTCGGCGATAACCTTTTTCTTCTCCGGTCACAGCTTCTGCTTTCTCTGTCTCATCTGTGGTGTACAGATTCATCAGATGACTCAAAGATTGCCCTTTGTGCTCCAACTGAGAGGCATAATCCAGATGTTGAAGGTGACAACCACCACATTGATTAAAATGGGGGCAAAATGGTTCGATACGTTTATCGCTTGGCTTTAAAATTTTAATCAACTTAGCGCGTGCATATTTGCTTTTGCTTTCAGTCAACTGAACCACAACTTGCTCACCCGGTAATGCGCCATCAATAAAAACAGGCATCTTCCCCTGATGAGCGATACCAGCGCCATTGTGATCCATACGTTCAACCAATACCGATTGATGCTTGGTCTCGAATTGAGTTTTCTTTTTTGGTTGAAAAAAACGTGCCATTGCTTGTGCCTAAAATGCTGATCAAATTATTATTTTCAATCCAAGACTCACTATTCTGTCTTGGAATCATTGTCGAACGAAGCGGCTTTGATTAAGCTTACTGCTTACTTAACCGCCTTAGTGCCGTTATTTTCCCATATCCAGACCTCGATGTAATTAAAGAACATGACCAGATATGGCTTACGAGCCCGCGTAATTACCTTAACTCTAGCGCCAACCCTGATTATTGGGCTGTTGTTGAGTGCATTTTTCTCTTTTAATCGCTATCAAGACTTAGAAGGTCAGGTGATTAATACCGGTACGAGCATTATCGAACCGCTGGCGATTGCCAGTGAATCCGGCATGCAACTTGAGAGCCGAGAGTCCGTTCGACAGCTCATCAGCTATGCTCACCGAAAAAACTCCAAACTAGTACGAAGCATCGCGGTATTCGATGAAAGACATGAGCTGTTTGTAACCTCAAACTTTCACCCTGATTTTGAAAGCTTAACTTACCCTAAAGACCAACCGATCCCACATTTAAGCTCTTCATACTTAATCGACAACACCCTAATTCTACGAACCCCAATTATCGCCGAAGGTCAGTATATTAATTCTGCCAATGGCCAATCTCAATCCAATCAAGCCATTGGTTACATTGCCATTGAACTAGATCTATCATCGCTGCGTTTGCAGCAGTACCAAGAAGTATTCTCGGCGTTTTTGGTTTTAGTGTTGGGCTTAGGTTTGTCTGGCGTTTTTGCCTTTCGCTTAATGCATGATGTCACCCAACCAATCACCCATATGAAGAATATGGTAGACCGGATTCGTCGTGGTCATCTGGATGTGCGTATTGAAGGCAAAATGCACGGTGAACTCGATTCACTAAAAAATGGTATCAATGCGATGGCCGTATCGCTATCGGAATACCACGTAGAAATGCAGCACAGTATCGACCAAGCAACCTCTGATTTACGAGAAACTCTAGAACAATTAGAGATTCAAAACGTTGAACTCGATATCGCGAAAAAACGAGCGCAAGAAGCGGCACGAGTGAAATCTGAATTCTTAGCCAATATGTCTCACGAGCTAAGAACTCCGCTAAATGGTGTTATTGGTTTTACTCGTCAAATGCTAAAAACGCAGCTTTCGAACAGCCAAACCGATTACTTACAAACTATTGAGAAATCAGCAAACAACCTACTCAATATCATCAACGATATCTTGGATTTTTCGAAGCTGGAGGCGGGCAAACTCGCACTTGAGAACATTCCATTTGAATTCCAAGAAAGCCTTGAAGAAGTGGTTAACCTTCAAGCCACCAGCGCCCATGAAAAAGGCTTAGAACTAACCCTGAAAGTCGATCCTAAGATCCCACCTGGCTTAGTCGGTGATCCGCTACGTATTCAACAGATTCTTACCAACTTGGTCGGTAACTCAATCAAGTTTACCGAGCGTGGCAACATCGATATTAGTGTCGAACTGCGTTCTCAGTCTGAAGACGCGATCGAACTGCAATTCATGGTGCGCGATACCGGTATTGGTATTTCAGAGCGCCAACAAGCACAACTTTTCCAAGCCTTCAGCCAAGCCGATGCAAGTATTTCTCGTCGTTACGGTGGTACAGGGTTGGGCTTAGTCATCACTCAAAAACTGGTTGGTCAAATGGGTGGCGAAATAAGCTTAACCAGCCGTCTGCACCAAGGTTCAACTTTCTGGTTTACGCTACGCTTAGCGTCGACTGAAATGCCGATGAGTGACCTAATCGAAACACAAACGCTCCAAAGTAAGCAGTTACTATTGATTGAACCTAACATGCAAGCAGCTTCGATCACGCAGCAACTCCTAACTCAAGAAGGGTTAGTTGTGACCTATCGCTCTGTGATGCCGGAAGAAAGTGAACAGTACGACTATGTATTGCTCAACCTTGCCGCAAATCAGACTTACCAATTGGAAACTGTCACAGCATGGGCAAATCGAGCACTGCAAGCCTCACAGAATGTGATTATTGGTACCCCTAGCACTGAATTAGCGCTAGGTGAACAGCTAATGAACTCACTTGATGTGCAATGCCTGACGAAGCCATTGTCACGTAAGAAACTGCTGCAGACACTAACGTCTAAACAGACGCCTACATTATTGCCGCCAGCATTGGTGACTCATAGTGAAGAAAAACTACCACTGAAAGTAATGGCGGTAGACGACAACCCAGCGAACCTAAAACTGATCACCGCGCTACTCAAGGAACGAGTAGAAACCGTGATAGGTTGTACTAACGGTCAGCAAGCCATCGATAGAGCTAAAGAGTCTAAGTTTGATCTGGTATTTATGGACATTCAAATGCCGCAAATGGACGGGGTCACCGCTTGTCAGCACATCAAGGCGCTTGAAAATAATGCAACAACTCCTGTCATCGCTGTAACCGCACATGCAATGTCCGGTGAGCGAGACCGTTTACTCGCCGCAGGAATGGATGATTACCTGACCAAACCAATTGAAGAGCATGTGTTACAGCAGGTTTTGGTACACTGGAACCCAAATGCTTCTGAAGAGCAAGTCGACAAGATTGCGCCAGAACACCCAGCCGTCGATGTTGCACCTGATCTTGATGAACCGCTGGTCAGCGAACACAAAAACATCATCATTGATTGGCAGGCAGCATTAAAACAAGCAGCGAATAAAGAAGACCTTGCGCGCGACATGTTACAGATGCTGGTGGATTTCATACCTGAAGTCTACGCCGTTACAGAACAGGCCATCGACGACAACGATTACTCGGTGGAAGAACTCATCCACGTGATCCATAAAATGCACGGCAGTAGTTCGTACAGTGGCGTTCCGAGGTTGAAATCAATCTGCGCTACGCTCGAAAAAGAGCTCAGATCGGGCACATCGATTGAAGACGTCGAGCCAGAGCTGTTTGAGCTCCAAGATGAGCTTGATAAGGTTAAAGCGACTGCAGTCCACTACCTGAGTTAACTTGAAGCGGCGTTATTATCATAGGGATGCTTGTGGTAGTAACGCCGTTACAACTGCGCCGACATCATGGCTAAATCATCATAAAAATAGAAATTGTTTTTTCCATGCTCCTTAACGTGATACATGGCGAGATCAGCTTGGTGAATAATCGTCTCAATGGCAATACCACTCAAAGCCCCCACACTAATTCCCACACTCGCTCCCACCGCTACCTGCCGATGATTTTCCAATTCAATATCTTTCGCGGCCACTCGAATTAACTCCGACGCCACGGTATGAAGCATATCGACATCATTTTCTTCTAGCGGCATGAAAACCGCAAACTCATCGCCGCCCATTCGCCCGACTTCGGCTTTCTTCCCTACGACTTGAAGAAAGCGCTTTGCAATCACAGTTAATGTTACATCACCAGACGAATGCCCATGCTCATCATTGATCGCTTTAAACCCATCAAGATCAATCACTAAAACAGCCAAATACGGTGCATCTAATTGGCGAATAAAACGTTCACACCCTAAACGGTTTTTAAGCCCAGTTAAGCCATCTATCAATGCCATATTGCGGTAGTGTTGTTCGAGATCCTCTAGCTTCATTCGTAACTGGGTTTCTCTTTGGATCGCTTCGTTAGTGGATTCAACAAATTGGTTAATACTCCGAACAACCAAGCCTATTTCATTGCCTTCATTTTTAGCGCTCGTAGTCAGCTTTTCAGCATGGCCCGGGGTAACGTTAGACAGTGTGTTTGCCAACTCAGTTAATGGGGTTCCAACAATTTTTTTCACCACAACCATGAGCACAATGAACACCACAGCAAGCTGAATGAACAAAAAGCTGATTTGATACAAGATCGCATCAATCGTCCGTTGTTTAATAACCTCAAGATCGTCGTGCAATAAAATGTGTCCAATTACGCTATCGTCTACCGGAGATATTAACTCGAAAGAGCGAGCCAGTTGCCAGTACCTTTGCTCATTTGAGGTAAACTTGTTTTCCTCAAATTCGATTCCATCAACCCCAACTAAACGCGCCCCTTTGATCTCTTTATGAAGTAACAAAGAGTCCAACACCTCTAACGCGATCTGCTCATTATTGGCGTACATAGCGATCGCTGCAGAGCTCGAGACCGTTAACACTAACTTCTTCTGCAGTTCTATGTGTTGATGTCGAAGTTTGTCTAAACCATTGGTCGAAATGACCAATATCGCCACCGACATATATGCCAATGCAGTTAATGCAACCACCACCAGTAATTTGTTAGAAAGTGAGCGGCGAAGTTTAGTCATAAATAACCATCACGACTTTAAGTTCATCTTGCTTAGGCTCTTCACTCAGATAACCAATGAACTTAGGGTTTTCGATTAAGTATTGTTTCAACTCCCCAGCTTCATCCAATAACTTGAGTGGAGCAACTCGACCTGAAAAGCGCAACCTTGCCCAATAAGCATCAATTTGATTAATCGACATATTGGAAATATATTGGAAGAACTCGGATCGTAACTCACCATCACGGTCGATAGCATAAAGAGAAACGCCTGATTCCACCGCTCGCTTTCGCCCTAGATATAACGCTGCGAGTTCCTTTTTTGTGATCGTTTCAATCTGACTATTTGGGCTCACCACCACATAGATATTCGACCAAGACATCGGGCTAATAAGCAAACAAAATATCAACGTCAATGCTCTCATCTTACCTCCCGTCAAAATATAAAATTCATCGATAAGGTGTAGAGCTGAACAGAACTTGACGAACTCTGTTTTGCATTTCCACTGACCCACAACCCATAACCATTTTCAGCAATAGAGATGAAGTCAGCCTGCGCTTTTACCGCCAGGTTCTTTGCCAGGTCCCAGCGAATACCAAGCGCAATCGTGCTTTGATCGACCCGAGTGCTGTTTAAACCTGATATAACACTGCTTTGTAAAGTATCGAGCCCTAACCCCGACCAATCATTACTTGCAGTCAAAGCATCGACATCGGGGCGGAAAGTGGAAGCTATAGTGTAAGGTGTCCATTGCTTCCAATAATAAGCGAGGTTGACGTACCCGCCGATACCAGATGGCAAAGCAGGGTTATTGGACTTTGAGGCTATCGACACAACTTCAGACAAAATCTTCCAGCGCCCATCAAAATACTCTCCCCCTACTTGTGAATAATAGAATTCTTCATTTTCGACAACGAGCAACTGATTATATTGGTCCGCTTCAACACCGATAGCACCACCGAGTGAAGCCACACTCGACAATGCGCTACGTACCGACTCCGTTTGCGTATTTCTTTCAATGTCGAAGTTGCCAACCCTCAGTATTGCCGCTCTCGCTCGCCAATCCCCTGACACATACTTAATGGAAATGCCCATGGTTTCCGTGCCCGTAGATTCAACAGCATCACCAGAGGTTGGATCATAAGTGGTTCTGACGACACCATATTGCGCTCCTAGGTGCCAATCAGACTCACCAGGCGCCAATGTGTATGTCAAATCTATGCCGTCTAGCGCTTGAAGGGAAATCCAACCATATACTTCTGTCGGTGGACGAATCCAAATATGGCCATAATCGATATCACGTGTGGTAGTTGCCCAGAAAGCGTCTAGCCCGAACCGCCCTGCTCTTAACTCAAGGACATCTGATGGGCGGTAGGCGATAAAGCCTAAGGTGAGCATGTCGGAAAGCTCATCACTCGCACTGTGTTTAGCGACAGCCTGAACGGTTGCACGCCATTGTTGATTAAACACATAATCGAGCTGTAAACCTAACCGGCTATCACTAAGCCACTGCCCATTATTATCGGGTTCAGATTGATGTGATAAATCACGTAGGAAGCTGAGGTCATCTTCATTTTCATAGCTGTACGCTACGGTGCCAAAACCTGACACAGTGAGAGATTCAGACATTACGTTGCCGCTGAAGAGGCCGTAGAGTAATAAAGAGAGTGCCCGAGAAAGATTCATCGTCATTAGTCGCTTCCCAAAAGGACGATTCGCGAGCTAACGGAGTGGACACGGTTTCTCCACGCGAGAAACCAAAATATAGAAACGAGTTGTGGCTGTGCTCAGTTAACTCAAACTGTAGTTCTAATATTAGGACTCAAGTAGCACTGTCGCCACTGCATAGTGACGTTCATCTGAAATGGTTAAATGTACAGAGCACACTTTCATTTGCTCTGCAATTTGAGAAGCTTTGTTATGTAACGTTAAGATCGGTTTACCATTTTCGTCGTTAGCAATCACAAAGTCATGGAAAGTTACCCCCATGGCAATACCTGTGCCGAGCGCTTTAGAAGCCGCTTCCTTAGCGGCGAAACGCTTAGCTAAGTAGCGACCTTTTTGCTTTAGCTGTTGAAAGACAAGAAATTCAGATTCCGCAAGGATACGCTTAGCAAACGCCTCCCCACTTCGATTTAACGCCTTTTCTACTCGCTCGATTTCAGCGATGTCAGTTCCAAGTCCTACAACAGCCATTTATTACCTTACCAACTCAAATATGCTTGATTACGCGTTGCTGCGCGCGTGTTCCATGATAGCTTTCATATCAGCTACCGCTTTGTTCAAGCCATCAAAAACTGCACGTCCCATAATAGAGTGGCCGATATTCAGTTCATAAATCTCAGGTAGTGCCGCAATTGGTGCCACATTGTGGTAAGTCAGGCCGTGCCCAGCGTTTACTGTAATACCTAGATCGTCAGCGTAGCTTGCACCCGCTGCAATTTTCTTCAGCTCATCTTGTTGATCTTCTTCTGTCTTCGCTTCAGCGTAATGACCAGTATGAAGTTCAATGAATGGCGCACCACAAGCTTTGGCCGCATCAATTTGCTCACGATCGGCATCAATGAAAAGCGAAACTTTGATACCCGCTTCTGACAGTGTTTGAGTTGCAGCTTTTACTTTTTCAAGTTGACCAACCACATCCAAACCACCTTCGGTAGTCAGCTCTTCACGCTTTTCAGGCACTAAACATACGAACTCAGGCTTCGTATTTAGAGCGATCTCAACCATTTCATCGGTCACTGCCATCTCTAAATTCATACGAGTTTGTATCGTTTCAGCCAAAATACGTACATCGCGATCTAAAATATGACGACGATCTTCACGCAGGTGAATCGTAATGCCATCCGCGCCTGCACGCTCAGCGATTTCAGCTGCATGAACAGGATCTGGGTATTTAGTTCCACGCGCGTTTCGTAACGTTGCGATGTGATCGATATTGACGCCTAAAAGGATTGAGCTCATTTTCCAACACTCCGTGCTCTGGGAAGACCTGTTCTAGGTAGGAACAGTTCTCTACTTTTTAATGGTTTGCCGCCAAGATACGGCTTTAATGCTATACGTGTAAAGCGTTTTGCTGCTTTTAACTGCTCTTTAGTGATAAACCTTCGCTCACTGATTGCAATGAGTTCATCGCCAACAAACGTTAAGTTATCTCTACGCACCGACGCGATAAAGCCTTTTTGCTCTCGGTAGCGATAAGTCATTGTTGGGTCGATAGGTTCTCCGGTTCCTGCACAATGCAAAAAGTCGACTCCGTATCCCATTGCAGACAATAGAGCCAATTCAAAACGGCGCAGCGCAGGCTCTGGATTCTCATTATGAGCGAGTTCTGTTAAAGCATGAAGATAGTCGTGAAAAAGTGCGGGCATAGGCACTTCCGCCATCAATACCCGCCCTATCAATTCATTGACGTACATCGCCGAATATAAATTGATACCCGTAAGAGGAAGCCCTAGGCTGATTGGCTCAGCTTGGCGTAACGTTTTCATTGAGCTATTACCCGACCATTTCAGCAACAGTGGAGTAAAAGGCTGCAGTGCACCTTTTAAATTGGATCGCTTGCTGCGAGCCCCTTTCGACATCAAGGTGAGCCGGCCGTACTCCTCGGAAAACACGTCCAAGATTAGGCTCGATTCACTGTATGGTCGGCGGTGCAGCACAAAACATCGCTGTAAGCCTTCGCTCAATACCTTACCCTTCTTCCAGATACAAAAAGAGAGAGCAAACACTCTCTCTTCCTTACTAATTAGGTGCTTTCTTTCTACTTTGAGAAAGCGAGCGTTAACCTAATTATAGATCGTCAATGTAGCCAAGTGAACGTAGCGCACGCTCATCATCAGCCCAACCTGACTTCACTTTAACCCAAGTTTCTAAGTAAACTTTACGGCCGAATAACTCTTCCATATCGATACGTGCTTCGCGACCAATCGTTTTGATTTTCTCGCCTGCTTTACCAATCACCATTTTCTTCTGACCAGTACGTTCAACAAGAATCAGTGCATTGATGTGGAAACCATCATTATCTGGGTTGTAATCGAAGCGTTCAATTTCAACTGTCACAGAATACGGCAGCTCATCACCAGTGAATCGCATTAGCTTTTCACGAATAATTTCAGACGCCATAAAACGCTGAGAGCGATCTGTTACGTATTCTTCTGGGAAGTGATGCGTCGCTTTTGGTAAGTGCTCACGAACGTGCTTACGCAATACATCGGTATTCTTACCGTGCTTTGCTGAAATTGGCACAACATCGATGAAGTCCATCTTCTTAGATACTTGCATCATATGCTGCATCACGTCAGTACGGTCTTGTACGTTATCCACTTTGTTCACGCACAATACTACTGGGAAATCGGTCTTCTTCAGTTTGTTCAGAACCATTTCATCGTCTTCAGTCCAGTGGGTACCGTCGACAAGGAAAAACACTAGATTAACATCACTCAATGAGCTGTTCGCCGCACGGTTCATTAAACGGTTAATCGCACGCTTCTCTTCGATGTGAAGTCCTGGAGTATCAACATAAATCGCCTGGTAATCGCCTTCTGTTTCAACACCCATAATACGGTGGCGAGTAGTCTGCGGCTTACGCGAAGTAATAGAGATCTTTTGACCCAGAATATGGTTCAAAAGTGTCGATTTACCTACGTTCGGACGACCGACGATTGCGATAAAACCACAGTGTTGGTTTTCCGGTAGGCTAGGTTCTTTGTTATCAGATGCAAAGAATGCATCGATATCGAATTCTTGGTTGTTATCAGACATTGCTTAGTTGCTCTAATGCTGTTTCAGCAGCCGCTTGTTCTGCCTTGCGGCGGCTAGTGCCTTTACCGATAACAGGTTTATCCACACCTGCCACTTCACACTCAACCGTAAACTCTTGGTTGTGTGCTTCACCTTTAATATTAGTCACTGTGTAGACAGGTAGCGGATTTCTTCGACCTTGCAAGAACTCTTGTAAGCGAGTTTTCGGGTCTTTTTGAGATACACCAGGCTGAATAGACTCTAGGCGAGATTGATACCAGCTTAAAATAATACCGCGAACCGTCTCCGTATCACTATCTAGATAGATAGCACCGATGATCGCTTCAACAGCATCCGCTAGAATAGAATCACGACGGAAACCGCCACTCTTCAACTCACCTGGACCTAATTTTAAGTAATCTCCTAGTTCGAATTCACGACCTAGTTCTGCCAATGTATGACCACGTACTAATGTCGCACGCATGCGGCTCATGTCACCTTCATTCACCTTAGGGAAACGGTGGTAAAGATCATCAGCGATAACAAAACTTAAAATTGAATCGCCCAGAAACTCAAGACGTTCGTTATGTTTACCTGCGGCGCTGCGGTGAGTCAGCGCCAAGTGGATCAGATCGGAATCATTAAACTGATACCCGATCTTTCTCTCTAGTTTATCAATTGGAGAATTCATGCTCTCTCGATGTGTTATGTGATCGATTAATTAATTCCACCGATGCGGTTAAAACGCACACCAGTAGGAATCCAAGATGGTAATACACTATTTGCATCGCGTTCAAACTCGAAACTGATCCAAATTGCTACAGCTTTACCAACTAGGTTAGCTTCAGGGACAAATCCCCAGTAACGGCTATCAGCACTGTTGTCACGGTTATCACCCATCACAAAATACTGGCCTTCTGGAACGACCCACTCATTAACACCGTTACGAGGTTGGTACGATTCGGTACGGTCACGACGCAATGGGTTAACTAAAATTTGATGCTCTACCTCGCCCAGCTTCTCATTAAGCTGAATCAGAGGCACACCATCTTGAATAAATTGACTTTCTTCTACATTACTTAGTTTTACTGGATTACAGCTACGTTCACCTTGTTTCTGAATACAGATTTCCTTACGGCTGCTGTAACGAATAGTATCGCCTGGTAAACCTACTACACGCTTGATGTAATCAATGTTTGGCTGAGGTGGGTACTTAAATACAACGGAGTCACCACGCTCAGGTTTACCGGTTTCCACAAGTTGAGTGCGCCACACTGGGTCTTTTAGACCGTAAGCGTACTTCTCTACAAGAATGAAATCGCCCACCAATAACGTTGGCATCATAGAGCCAGACGGAATTTGGAAAGGTTCATAAATGAATGAACGTAGAACTAAAACAAAAGCAATAACAGGAAAAATGGAGACACTATTCTCAACCCACCAAGGTTGAGCAACCACTTTAGCGCTTAACTGAGCATCAATACCATTCGTTTGAGCCTCGACATCCGCTAGTTTTTGTTGACGTTTCTTCGCCCACACTAGCTTTTCAAGAGCCCAAACAATGCCAGTTACTACAGTTACAATCACTAGGATAAGCGAGAACGTATTAGCCATTTATTTCCCTTAAATTTTCATTTCTATAAAAATAACGAAAGTGAAAGAATAGTAACTACTCTTTCACTCTCAATTATTCATCTACTCAAAAATAGACTTAATCTTTACCAACATGAAGAATCGCAAGGAACGCTTCTTGAGGCAGCTCTACGTTACCGATCTGCTTCATACGCTTCTTACCTTCTTTCTGTTTCTTCAGAAGTTTCTTCTTACGACTCACATCACCACCGTAACATTTCGCGATTACGTTTTTACGTAGTTGCTTAACGGTAGAACGAGCGATGATATGGTTGCCAATCGCTGCTTGAATCGCAATATCGAACATCTGACGAGGGATAAACTCTTTCATCTTCTCAACCAATAGACGGCCGCGAGACTGAGAGTTATCTTTGTGCGTGATGATCGCTAGTGCATCAACCGTATCACCATTTAGTAGAACGTCTACGCGAACCATGTTTGATGGCTCATAGCGGTGGAAGTTGTAATCTAGAGAAGCGTAACCACGAGACGTCGACTTCAGGCGGTCGAAGAAATCAAGAACCACTTCAGCCATTGGTAGGTCGTATGTCACAGCAACTTGGTTACCGTGGTAAACCATGTCTACTTGCACGCCACGTTTTTCGACACAAAGAGTGATAACGTTACCTAGATATTCCGCTGGCACTAAAATATTACAACGTGCAATAGGCTCACGGATCTCTTGTAAGTCGTTAACCGCAGGTAGCTTAGCAGGGCTATCAACGTAAAGTACGGTACCGTCCGTTTTTTCTACTTCGTATACTACGGTTGGTGCTGTTGTGATTAGGTCTAGATCGTATTCACGCTCTAAACGCTCCTGGATGATTTCCATGTGTAGCATACCTAAGAAGCCACAACGGAAACCAAAACCAAGTGCTGCTGAGTTCTCTGGTTCAAAGAACAGGGACGCATCGTTTAGGCTTAACTTACCTAAAGCATCACGGAAGTTTTCATAATCATCAGACGATACAGGGAAAAGACCTGCGTATACTTGAGGCTTCACTTTTTGGAAACCAGGCAGACGCTCTTCACTTCCGCCTTTTGCAAGCGTCAGCGTATCACCTACAGGTGCACCAAGAATATCTTTAATACCACATACAACCCAACCTACTTCGCCAGTATTTAGCTCAGTGGTATCGATTTGTTTCGGTGTGAATATACCAAGACGGTCTACACCCCAAACTTGGTCTGTCGACATTACTTTGATTTTGTCGTTCTTCTTCAACTTACCGTTTTTGATACGAACAAGAGAAACAACACCTAAGTAGTTATCAAACCAAGAGTCAATGATTAGCGCTTGTAGAGGTGCTTCAGGATCACCTTCTGGGGCAGGGATAGCCGTTACGATGTTTTCTAGAACATCTTCGACACCCAGACCTGTCTTCGCTGAACAACGAGTCGCTTCCATTGCATCAATGCCAACGATCTCTTCAATTTCTTCAGATACACGCTCTGGTTCTGCAGCTGGTAAGTCAATCTTGTTCAAGATTGGCACTACTTCCAGATCCATTTCAATGGCGGTGTAACAGTTTGCTAGAGTTTGAGCTTCAACGCCTTGACCAGCATCGACTACCAACAAAGCACCTTCACACGCAGCAAGAGAACGAGATACTTCATACGAGAAGTCTACGTGTCCTGGAGTATCGATGAAGTTAAGTTGGTAAGTTTCACCATCTTTAGCTTTGTAGTCCAAAGTCACACTTTGCGCTTTGATTGTGATGCCGCGCTCGCGTTCTATATCCATAGAATCGAGGACTTGTGCGTCCATTTCACGTTCACTTAAACCACCACATACTTGGATTAAGCGGTCAGAAAGGGTCGACTTACCGTGGTCGATGTGGGCGATAATCGAAAAATTACGAATGTGCTTCATAGGCTTGGTGTGACTAAACTCTTTGAAATAGGGGATAATAAGAAAGCCATCCATTGACGGCATTTCAATCAAGTTGGCAGATTCTACCCAATTTCGCTGCAAGACGCATCATAAATTAGGTGAGCGGCTCTCCGAGCACTCGAACAAGTACGACTTGTTGCTGTGATTGTTCTTCCATCGGTTTGGCTAAACGCTTCGCCAACCAAATACCTGCGACGGTGCACAGCGCTGCCGATAATATCGCAACACCTTCACCTAGCCCAAACCAAGGGGCTAATACAAGCTGCCCAAAACCAGCTCCGAACATCATCATAAACAGTGGAATGAGGTAAACAATCGCGGCTGATTGGAGCAGACTTTTTTCAGGAAAACCGATTTCGACAATCTGACCAGATTTAACTAAGTTCTTAGTTTTAAGGTGCCAGCTTAACGCTTTGTTACCAACAGCCTTAGTCACAATGCCGGTTCCACAGCTTTTTTGCGACGAGCAACTACTGCAAGACGTTTGTTGCTCGCAACTAAGGTGAACTAAATATTGCGAACCGTGAGTCTCAACCGAACTCACGGTAGCAAGTGCCGTCATCATTGGGTATTGACCTTGCTTGTAAACTTCACAGACTGGGCGATACGCTGAGCCGTTGCTGGCGGGATATCACCAACGACGGATATTTCATTGTCGCCAGAAATAAAGCTGTGTAAGGTACGGCGCCCTTGTCGAACAAGTTGGCCTTTCAGTGAATGTTCATCTTTATCTGCGATATAAACCGAAAAGCTGAACAAGCCGTCACTAAATAATTGGCTCTCAACCATGCGATCGCTGACGGCCATTTGATAACGGCTTAACTCTTTCGCTTTAAAGCCATCTGGGACCCACGCGACTTGCCAGTCACTGTTGCTCACATTACTACCTTCCGGCAAAGACAATACTTTAGGAAGCTTAGCCGATTGCAAACCACTCATGGCTTCCGCCAACCTGTCGTTAACTGCATAAGAAATGGTGCGATATTGCTCTAGAATTTCGCCATCGCGATCCAGCAAATCTGCTCGCAACGGTAATTTACTTTTCTCGTCAATCCACAAAACGTAGGAATAACGAAGGCCGTCTTTAGGCACAACCCTTAAAACTTGTGTTGCGACTCCCGCTTCACGCGCTCGGCCAACTTTGACGTAATCATAAAATTGATCCAGTGAATCGACATCACTATTAAGCATTGGGATCACAGGCGCAACCATGTTGCCGGATTCGATGGTGAATGGTTCCGTGCCAGGCTCGATGTAGCTTATTTCGTTACCGCGACGGATCACTTCACGAACAGGACCACTTAGGTAAACTAAGTGAGCAAGCTGTTGTTCTTCATTGATGGCATGACGATAAAGCAGCGGTTCAATGCTGTTTTTCTTAATCAGAATATAAGAAAGTTCGTAATTTAAATGCTGGCTGGCTTCGTTCATTTGATGCAACAAAGCCTTTGCGGTTGTTTCTTCTGCAAAGGCTTGAGGAGTCATCAAACTGAACAGTGTCAGAGCACTGATCAGGATTTTTTTCATTCAACTACCGATTCTAGGTGTTCATCATCAAACTGCGATGTGTCACTGTTTAATCTTAGCTGTAATTCGTAATCTTGCAGCAAAGCGTGAACACGCTTACGTTGTTCTTGAATATTGGATTCTGAAACTGGCTGTTGTACCGATTCACGGGTCAAGCTTACAGGTTCAGCGGAGCCAGAAAAAGGAATTGTTTGTAAAACAGGGAGAGCATCCGCTTGCGGGTTTGTGGAATCCACACCGCCGTATTGCTGAACCCCTAAAATAACAGCCAAAGAGACACACGCCGCCATAGCAACTTGACCAAACTGAGATAGCCACGCTGGAAGTTGACGTTTCGCTTCTCTCGGTTTTGGTTGTTCTTCCATCTGGGGCTGTTCATTAGTAACAACCGGCTCAGTATTTAGAGTATGGACATTAGTCAATGAACTATGTGCAGGCTCATTTTCTAACGCAGCAGCAACACTGCCTGCAATATCCCATTCAGACGATTTTGGCGCTTCGCCTCGCATAACATCACCAATTAAATGGTAACTCTGCCAGGTATCCATGCTTTCTTGATCGTTTTCTAACTCTGTAATTAGAGCTTTATCGACCATTTCACCATCCATGAGTGCCGAAAGCTTTTGTTTATCAGCCATTTTTTTCACCATATTTATGACAAGTATTAGCGTTGCAAAAGAGGTTTAATTTTCTTTTCCACCGCTTCACGTGCACGGAAAATACGCGAACGTACTGTTCCTACAGGGCAATCCATCACATCTGCAATCTCTTCATAGCTTAAGCCATCTAGCTCTCGCAAAGTCATTGCAGTCTTTAAATCTTCAGGTAACGCTTCTATCGCCCCAAAAACCACTTGCTTCAATTCTTTTGACAGCGCTAAGTTCTCTGGGTTCGATATTTCTTTTAAAGCATTTCCAGTTTCGTAGTATTCAGCGTCTTCAGCATCGACATCACTTGCTGGCGGCCTGCGGCCCTGAGCAACAAGGTGATTTTTAGCGGTATTCACAGCAATGCGATATAACCACGTGTAAAACGCACTTTCTCCACGAAAGTTCGGAATTGCACGATAAGCCTTAATAAAAGCCTCTTGCGCTACATCAGGTACATCACCAGAATTATTCACATATCGAGAAATAAGATTGCAGACTTTATTCTGGTATTTCACCACTAATAAGTTGAATGCTTGCTTATCTCCACTCTGAACTCGCTCAATCAATACTTGATCGGTTAGCTGCTCGTTCATTCGAGCGTGTACTCCTATTGTTATCACCCTTACCTTCGCAGATATGGGCACTAATTATGCGTTATGTAGTATTGACACCACCGTCTACATGAGCACTATTGTGACTCAGCAGAATTTAGAAAGTTCAAAACTTTCTAAATTTATTTGCCATTATTGTTTCACAATGTGATGTAATAAAAATCAGTCTCTCCTAAAAACTGGGGGGCTCATATAGAAAAAGCAATGGCAATGACCAAACTAATATTGATTGATCACTGTATTTAACGTGTTTCTTGCGCATAAGTTAGAGGTTTATTGAGTTGAATTATAGCAACTTGGTACATGTGCAATACATAATGTCAGGATCAGAACAGAGTGAACAACTCTACTTTAGACCGGGATTTTAAAAGTTTTATGAACGCAAACCGAGAGCATCAATGTGATGTGCTAGTGGTAGGAAGTGGTGCAGCAGGCTTGTCGTTAGCTCTGCGCGTTGCCGAGCATGCGAAAGTAATTGTGCTAAGTAAAGGCCCACGTAGTGAAGGTTCCACCTATTATGCACAAGGTGGTATCGCAGCCGTATTTGACGAGGCTGACAGTGTCGAGTCTCATGTTGAAGATACGCAAATCGCAGGCGCAGGGATCTGTGAAGAAGACACCGTGCAGTTCATCGCCGAAAACGCAAAAGAATGCGTACAGTGGCTGATTGATGGTGGTGTTCCTTTTGATCAAGAAGAAAGCAAAGACGACAGCGGCACTCCTAAATACCACTTAACTCGTGAAGGGGGTCATAGTCACCGCCGTATTTTGCATGCAGCCGATGCGACAGGCATGGCAATGCAAACCTCATTGCAGGACAATGTTCACAACCACCCTAACATTGAAATCTTTGAACGTCATAATGCGCTCGATTTGATCACTGAAGATAAAATTGGTGGTCAAAAAGACAAAGTTATCGGTGCCTACATCTGGAACCGTAACCAAGAACAAGTCGAGACAGTACGCGCTAAGTTTGTCGTGTTAGCGACAGGTGGTGCTTCGAAAGTATACCAATACACTTCAAACCCTGATGTATCTTCAGGTGATGGTATTGCCATTGCGTGGCGTGCTGGTTGTCGAGTGGCCAATATGGAATTTAACCAATTTCATCCAACTTGCCTATTTCATCCAGAAGCACGTAACTTCCTGCTAACGGAAGCTTTACGTGGTGAAGGCGCGTACTTACGTCGCCCTGATGGTTCTCGTTTCATGAAAGACTTCGATGAACGCGGTGAGCTCGCACCACGTGATGTCGTCGCGCGTGCCATCGACTTTGAAATGAAGCGACTGGGTGCTGATTGCATGTATGTGGATATCAGCCACAAGCCGGAAGAATTCATCACCGCGCATTTCCCTATGATCCATACTCGCCTTATGGACTTAGGTATCGATATGACCAAAGAACCTATCCCAATTGTGCCAGCCGCTCACTACACTTGCGGTGGCGTCATGGTCGATAAACAAGGTCAAACGGATTTAACTAACCTATACGCTATTGGTGAAGTGAGCTACACAGGTCTGCACGGTGCCAACCGCATGGCATCGAACTCGTTACTAGAATGTGTGGTTTATGCTTGGTCAGCTGCCAAACATATTTTGGAAAATATCCAAGATACGCAAATCCCTAATTCGCCACCAGCATGGGATGAAAGCCAAGTCAGTAACAGCGACGAAGAAGTTATCATTCAGCATAACTGGCACGAACTGCGCTTATTCATGTGGGATTACATGGGTATCGTGCGTACCGACAAACGCTTAGAGCGGGCATTACGCCGTATCCAAATGCTGCAGCAAGAAACCCATGAATACTACAGTAATTTCAAGGTTTCCAATAACTTGCTAGAGCTAAGAAACCTACTCCAAGTAGCGGAACTAATGGTTCGATGTGCAATGCAGCGTAAAGAAAGTCGCGGGTTACATTACACTCTCGATTACCCTGAGTTAGCAGAAGACAGCGGCCCGACTATTCTGTCTCCGCAAGATTAATTCGCAATGAACACATGAGGGAGCTATTCGGCTCCCTTATTTAATTCCCGCAATCTCGCCAATAACAATCGATACGTCCCCTCTTCACAGCTATCACGCCACAATATAAATGACCGCCCACAGGTTAACTTCAACACTAATAAATACTTAGCGCCAACCAACACACTTGAGCGAATGATATAAGAGTGATGACCAACGACAATAGTCTGCGGTAGTTGATATTCTGCCGTCCCAGTTAAAGTCGGGTAAAGAAACTGATCGTTACGGTGCTGCTGAATAACGAGAGCTATTAAACTTAAAGAGAGTACAAGAGGGATTGAAGAGAAAATAATGAATAGCAAAAGGCACGCTGTGATTGTGCCTTTAAGAATATGTTCAGTAATAGAGCCCGTTAGCTTGAGCTTAACGAACCTTGCTGAGGTTGTGTGCAACAATTTTATCAACCATAGATGCGTGACCTAAGTTTTCACTACGTCCGTGCCCCATCACCCAAGTAAATAAATCTGGGTCATCACACTCTAGCAATGAAACAAAATCGCGTTGCTCCTGCTCTTGAAGCGAATCGAAGCATTCCTCAAAAAACGGCATAATGACAACGTCGAGTTCTAGCATTCCACGACGGCAGCCCCATTTAATTCGTGCTTTCTGCTCTGCAGTGTACATTGGTTATCCTCACCTGATGTTTTATTTGGGTGGAGTGTAACAATCCTGAAGCATTGCAACTACTAAGTGAGTCACAGTCCCTATCTAAGCTCGCAAAAAAACCTAGGCTGACAAAAAAACATAACGCGATTAACATAGAGACAAATGACTTTCTTAGGAAATAGAAAATGGATTGGCAAAACGACTTTCAGCCTCTTACTCATACTAAAACAGACTCACTACCAGAATTGATGCTCACTCATTTAACGGAGTGGAGTGCAATCACAATGGTTGGTGACGACAAGAAGTCTTACCTACAAGGTCAAGTTACCTGCGACGTGGTTACGTTGGCACCACAAGAGTCAACGTTAGGAGCGCATTGTGACGCAAAAGGAAAAGTATGGAGTATCTTCCGCCTTTTCCATCACAATGGCGGTTATGCACTCCTACAGCCAAGTTCAGCGATTGATGTCGAACTCACTGAGATAAAAAAATACGCCGTGTTTTCTAAAGTTGATATAGAGCAAACGACTGACGTGGCACTTGGCGTAATGGGCGCACAAGCAGACGATTACATCGCAACTCTTTCAAGTGATGAAGGCAACGTGCGCATTGTTGATGGTGGCACGGCTGTGCGTATTGAGGAGAACCGTTGGGTACTACTTGTTTCAGAAAACGCAGCTCAGCAACTGATTAGCGAAACATCAGCTGAAAAAGTAGATTCAGCATTGTGGCGATTCTTCGATGTGATTTCCGCTCAGCCAAAAGTCACTCAAGCCAATCAAAATGAACATATTCCTCAAGCATTAAACCTACAAGCTCTCGGTGGCATTAGCTTCACGAAAGGTTGTTACACGGGACAAGAAACGGTCGCTCGCGCAAAATACCGCGGCATGAACAAGCGAGAAATGTTTATTGTGTCTGGTAATACTGAGCAAGCTCTTGAGCTAAGTAATAGCATTGAACTTGAACGCGCAGTTGGCGATAACTGGCGTAGCGCGGGGCAATTGCTCGATGTCTATCAATATTCTGACAACCAAGCGATTGGGTTAATTGTACTACCCAACAATTTAGATGATGACGTACAGCTTCGTTTATCTGAACAGCCAAATACCCTATGGGCCATTCAACCACTGCCATACAACTTAGATGAAGAAGCCTAACATACAGACTGACGTCACTCAGTTTCTGGATCAGCAGCAAGTCAATTATGACTTGCTGTTTCAATCAAAGCCTACAACGACCATTGAAGAAACCGCTCAAGAGCGAGGTATCCACCCATCGCAAATGGTGAAATGTATTCTGCTGCGAGACATGGATAATAACTACACCCTAGCCTGCTCACCGGGCAATCGTAGTGTCGACCCCAAAAAAGTACGAGCATTACTACAATGTAGACGCATGACTTGTGTCGACATACAAGATGTCGAAAAGATCACAGGCTTTGCTATTGGTACCGTGGGCCCACTGCAGCTGAAATCTCCAATCCCGATCTTATTTGATCACTCCATTCAACAACAAGAGATCGTGACAATTAGCTCTGGGGATCGTCTCGCGGGGGTTGCGCTTTCACTTCATGATCTTGTGAAGTTATCGAAAGCGAGCTTCGCCGATATCTGTAAAGAGTGATCTTCGCTAACTTGCCCTCTACGTTATTAACAAAATATTACATAGAAATGTGAGTAAAGTCATAGCTATTGAAAGTCAATAAGTGATTTATTAGTCACTTTATAAACATAACTAGTCATAATAATTAAATTAGGATAGTCTGAATTTGTTGGTTAGCTTTTAGACAAGCTAAGAGCTAGCTAGCCTAAGTGAATCCACTGAGTAACATCAGTTATCCACTTTTGTGTAATGCATCTGTGACTATTCGCCCGTTCATGACGGGCTTTTTTTTGCCTCAGTATTTACCTTTCTTGTTACGCAAAACAAAAAAATCCTACTATTCTTAAAAACGTAACATTGATATTGCTTAATACTGACCAGATAAATATCGGGAGTTCATTAGGTGATGCTAAATTGAGGAGGAGCTCACGCTTAAATTGGTATTTGCTACAAGAACTGCACACAGCAGCACAAATATCTAATCGCATTCATATTCACTGCATTTAACTCCACACTTATCACAATATCTCTCTTGGAGTTTTTCTATAATCGCTGTGCTAGGTAAATATAAGGACAATAAAATGAGACTGTTTAAGCGCTATACACCAGGTATGATTGCTAAACACGTAAGTCGACTTTTCAAAGGACGAATCTACATTTACGGTGTTGGGAAATTTGAATTTGATAACGGCAAGTTAGTATTGCCAGACCGAGCAGAAAAACGCCACTTTCAAACAGTGAAAGAGATCAATCAAGAGATCATGAAATTGCGCTGTGCATACGCTTAACCAAAAGCGAAAAAATTAAAAAGGGTTGGCTACTGCCAACCCTTTGTTGTTTTTGTCAGAGATAACTTTACACCTTTGCTCTCAGTGCTGGCTGTTTAGCCAACTCGGGTAAGTTGCCACTTAAACCTAGAGCACGCTTCATTATTTCGTCTTTGGCACCAGGAAGTTGTCCCGCGAGCTTCATGCCAATACCACGAATCAGCTTTTTAGCCGGGTTATCACCTTCGAATAGATCTTTAAAGCCTTGCATAGAGGCAATCATTTTAGCCGCTTCAGCCTTGCGCCAGCGTTCATAACTGCGCAGATTACGCTTCAAGCCAATATCTTCACCTTTCGACCACAAACTATGGATCTCTTGGGCTAAGCTAGCCGCATCTAGCAGGCCTAGGTTGACCCCTTGCCCCGCTAACGGGTGAATCGTATGGGCAGCATCACCAACGAGCGCTACACGTTCAACAGCGAAGTCTCGGGCGTAACGCATGCGTAATGGGAAAGCGAATCTGTCGCCAACCACTTCACATAAGCCTAACTTAGCATCAAATTCGGCCGTCAAAGCTTTGTTAAACTCATTTGATGACATCGCCACTAACTTATCCGCTCGATTTGGTTCAGTCGACCAAACAATCGAGCTCATATGCGGATCTTGCATTGGCAAAAATGCCAATGGCCCTTGTGGCGTGAATATCTGACGAGCTACGGAGTCGTGAGGCATTGCAGTTTTAATGTTCGCGACAATCGCACTATGCCCGTAATCCCAATGTGTAAGAGGGATGTCTTGCTGTTTACGCAACCAAGAGTTCGCGCCGTCTGCGCCAACCACAAGTTTAGCGGTTAGCGACTGCCCGTTATCCAAAGTTAACCAAGCTTCACTTTCGCCAATGGCCATTGACTGACAAGTACACGGCATGTGAACTGCGACATTGTCCTGCTTTTGAACTTGCTCCAGCAGCGCCAATTGAATCACACGATTCTCTACAATATGCCCAAGGTTAGCCTGCGCTAAACGGCTTGAATCAAATTCAATACGTGCAAAGCTATCTTGCTCCCACACTTCCATTGCTTGGTAAGGGGCCGTACGACGCTGCTCAATACCTTGCCACACACCTAAGTTACGTAGAATCGTTTCACTTGAGCGACTCAGCGCCGACACTCGTACGTCTGGCAAGGAGCTCAGCTCTGAATCAGGAACCTTTCCTTCAATCACTGCGATTCTTAAATCACTATCTTTAAAAGCAGCGGCCAGCGCTAAGCCAACCATTCCACCACCAACAATCGCAATATCTACACTTTGCATCATTCTTTTTACCTATCTTTCCACAAGGCCTAGCGTTCGACGCAAAAGTGGACCTTTCAGTGGTGGGAAATTATCAACAACTGCCAAACCTAAGTTACGACCAATACGTGTTGGCAGCCAATCATTAGAAAATAAGTGAACCAAACTTGAGGTCAAAGCGATGGTTGATGCTCGATCTTGTTCGCGGCGCTGTCTAAATTGAGACAAACCTTGATACTGCCCAACATCGTCTAACTGCTGGCATAATTCTTCAGCTAAAGACGCAACATCTCGAATACCGAGGTTAAACCCTTGCCCAGCAATTGGGTGGAGTGTTTGGGCTGCATTACCAACAATGGCAAAACGATGAGAAATGTTTTGTTGTCGATGACGTAACACCAATGGATAACTCGCACGTTGACCGACTTTTTCTAAATGACCCAATCGCCAACCCAACTCTTCTTGAAGTTGGGTTAAGAAAGCGGCGTCATTAAGGCTCATGATTTGCTCCGCATTCTCCGGAGAAACACACCACACTAACGATAAACGGTTGTCACTCATTGGTAACAAGGCCACAGGGCCATGTTGAGTAAAGCGTTCGAAAGCTCGGCCGTTATGAGGCTCATTGGCGACAATATTAGCGATCACAGCGACTTGCTCGAAGTCATGCTCATCTAAACGTGCGCCAAGCTGTTCGCAGCACGTGGAGATAGCACCATCTGCTGCCACCAATAATTTAGCTTGTATTTGCTGCTGACTCGCTAAGCGAATTGTAACTTGCTCAGTTGTACGTTCGATTTCACTGACGGATTCAGGGCACAACAAGGTAATGCAATCAGCTTCTTCGAGTTGTTGCTGGTATATACGCCCAACATCCGCTAGCTCTACCACATAACCAAGCGCTTCTACATTGAAGTCTTCGTCAGTGATACCTGTCATTCCAGCATGGCTACGATCCGAAACATGAATATGTTTAATCGGAGTTGCGACAGGCTTGATAAGATCCCACAGCTGAAACGACTCCAAAATTTGAACCGTTCCATAAGACAAAGCGATAGAGCGAGAGTCAAAGCCCGGATGAGCTTGGTGATCGACTTGATAAGGTTCAACGACCGCTATGGATAGCGACCCTTTGCTAAGCTTATTTAGAGCCAGCGCTAACGTTGCACCAGCCATTGCACCACCTGCAATGACAACATCAAACTGAGCCATGGTTACCTCAACTTAGTGAATCGTTGGTGCAGATTCTTCGCTTGGACGCGCGCCAAATTCGGCATGAATAGTCAATGCACAAGCTTTCACGTGCTCAATGACATGCTCAAGCAATTGAGCTTGTTCATCTAGGTCATCATCTTCATCAATACCTAGCTTTGCCATTTCTTCTAGATCAGCCAAAGCTTCTTTTGTTTCATCCGACGCTTTATTTAGCTGTGCGCCAACTAAACCTAGACCTGAAATAAAGTGATTAATCCAATCAGAAACGCCATCGGCTAGGTCAAAAACGCTAGCACTTGCATCTTCATCAGGAAGCAGTAAAGAGAGCTCCATACCAGATCCTGTGATCTCCGTAGTGGTCACTTTTAAAGCCGATTCAGCAAGTGCTAAAGCGCGGTCAGGCCAACCCATACCTTCATTGGTGTAATCAAAAATAAGTGGCTGCCAGCTCTTATCCGTTAAGCTTAAACCACCACTCAACATGCCAGTTAACAAGCCGTGCATTTCAGCAGGGTTAACAGCCAAACTTGCAGCTTGCAGCTCGGTGGCTGTGGTCAGGTAATCGGGTAACGTTGTTTCGCTCATCAGATAACTCACTAAAGTTTTTTCAATAATTATAATCGTATCATTTCACCTATATTCACGTAACCTACTCAACGGTACAATTCTTGGGATTGTGGGCAGCATTTGTTCAAATTGCTGAATTACTGTGTGCTCAAGCTCTCATTTACAAACAGTCACTCTGAAAAGCTTGAATCTTAATAGCGCTTTACCTATAGTTCCTTTCCCAGAGGAAGGTAGTTTCCTCCTCGGTGATTGCCCTGTTTTTCCTTTGAAAAAAGCAAAGAGCAACAACCTTAGGTAGCGCGTTAAAGAGTTCATTCATCATGAGTAATCAAGCGGTAGACGTTGAAATTTTAGGAAAACAGACTCGAGTTAATTGTCCCCCGGGCCAAGAAGAGTCGTTAATTGCAGCGGCAGCCGATCTAGATAATCGATTGAAAGAGATGGCTGAACGTACTAAGGTAACTAATGAAGTTAAGCTATTAACGATTGCTGCTTTGAACGTATGTTATGAATTGCAAACCAAGCAATTGGAAGCCAATCACCAACAAGACGCCCTGACCGAGCGAATGGAACAGCTCACACTATCTCTTGAAGATGTGCTTAGTAAGGTCAAGCAAGGACAGCAATAGCGTACACAATTTTACCCTGGAGTGTTTGTCAGAGGATTCACGTCCCCGAGCCGATAAGCAATCCCTAAGGGTTAGTACTTGAGTGCTATTGAGCATGCTCGGCTTGTACCGAGAAGCCTACGGTAATCATTGCTGATCCGCCTTGAACTCGCTGGTTCAAGGGCCATCTATTCTCAACGGCACTTTGGGGTATCCCTTCTATGAATACGCTCTCACGCAGCGACTTTCGCAAGCAAATCCGTCAAACACGCAACGCACTCTCCAGTGAACAACAACTCCAGGCCAGCATAGATCTCGTCACGCAATTTTCGGTGCAGCCAGAAATACTCACTGCCCAACATATTGCGTTATACATTTCTGCAGACGGTGAACTCGATACTACTCCACTGATTAAATGGTTATGGGCTCAAGGTAAACAAACGTACCTGCCTGTATTACACCCTTTCTCTTCAGGGCACCTGCTGTTTCTTCATTACCACTCTGGTACCGAGCTGACACATAACAAATATGGCATCGTTGAGCCTAGACTCAACCAAACCTTAGTGAAACCCGTACGAGAGCTTGATGTCATTTGTACCCCGCTCGTGGGATTTGATTCTCAAGGACACCGTTTAGGTATGGGTGGCGGCTACTATGACAGGACTCTAGCCAAGTGGTTTGAAACCGGTAAAGGCGCAACCCCAATGGGTATCGCACACGACTGCCAACAAGTAGACAAACTGCCGACCGAAAGCTGGGATGTGCCTCTCCCAAAAATCGTGACACCAAGTAAGACTTGGCAATGGGAAATCGTTAAGTAAAGCGCTATAATCCGCCCGCAAACGTTAACCTCTGACGTTAACACTTCCATACGTACGATTTATTCAAAACGCACTATCTTATTCAGGAGATTGGCATGACTCAAGATGAAATGAAAAAAGCAGCTGGTTGGGCAGCACTTCAATATGTTGAAGAAGGCAGCATTGTTGGTGTTGGTACTGGCTCTACCGTGAATCACTTCATCGACGCGCTAGGCACTATGAAAGACAAAATCAAAGGTGCGGTTTCAAGTTCTGTAGCCTCTACTGAAAAACTAGAAGCGCTAGAGATTAAAGTTTTTGAATGTAATGACGTGGCAAAACTCGACGTATACGTTGATGGCGCAGATGAAATTAATGCTTCTCGCGACATGATCAAAGGCGGTGGCGCAGCATTGACTCGCGAAAAAATTGTTGCGGCAATTTCTGAAAAGTTTGTATGTATTGTTGATGGTACTAAAGCAGTCGACGTACTGGGTAAATTCCCACTGCCGGTTGAAGTTATCCCAATGGCTCGTTCATACGTAGGCCGTGAGCTAGTGAAACTAGGTGGCGACCCAGTTTACCGTGAAGGTTGCATTACCGATAACGGCAACGTTATTTTAGATGTTTACGGCATGGCTATCGAAAACCCTAAACAGCTTGAAGACATCATCAACGGCATTGCTGGTGTTGTAACGGTTGGTTTGTTTGCTCACCGCGGTGCTGATGTTGTTATTACTGGCACACCTGAAGGTGCAAAAATCGAAGAATAATGATTATTTTCGTCATTTGATTACAAGCGGTGCCTAAGGGCGCCGTTTTTTTTGTTTAAGGTGTATAAAATTATGGCTTATTCCGTAATTTTCTTACCCAAAACATTTTTTTTTTGTTACTTTATTGTTCAGAAGACGCACAGGGAAAACGTTTGTCTCTATACAGAATGGTCTATTTATCCCCTTTTTAGTCATTTTGTAGCACGTGCGCCGCATTTGCCCACCTTTCCATTTTGAAGGACGAGAATAATGGCCAAAGTTTCACTGGAAAAAGAAAAAATTAAAATATTACTTCTTGAAGGACTACACCCTTCTTCAGTAGAAGTATTGCAAGCAGCTGGCTACACCAACATTGAGTACCACAAAGGCTCATTACCTGAAGAAGAACTGCTAGAAGCAGTGAAAGATGTTCACTTCATCGGTATCCGTTCTCGTACCAACATTTCCCAAGAAGTTATCAATGCAGCGGAAAAGCTCGTTGCTATCGGTTGTTTCTGTATTGGTACTAACCAAGTGGATCTTGATGCTGCAGCTAAGCGCGGTATTCCAGTGTTTAACGCACCATTCTCAAATACGCGTAGTGTTGCTGAGCTAGTGCTTGGTCAAGTTCTATTACTACTTCGCGGCATTCCTGAGAAAAACGCTCTAGCGCACCGTGGTATTTGGAAAAAGAGCGCAGACAACTCTTACGAAGCGCGTGGTAAGCGTTTAGGCATTATCGGTTACGGTCACATCGGTACTCAGCTGGGTATCATTGCAGAAAACTTAGGTATGCGCGTGTACTTCTACGACATAGAGAACAAGCTGTCGCTAGGCAACGCGACACAAGTTCATACCATGACTGAACTTCTGAATAAGTGTGATGTTATTTCTCTGCATGTTCCTGAAACCAACGAAACTAAGAACATGATGGGTAAAGAAGAGTTCGATCGCATGAAGCCAGGCGCTATCTTTATCAACGCAGCACGCGGAACTGTGGTAGATATTCCAGCTCTATGTGGTGCACTCGATTCTGGTCACTTAGGTGGCGCAGCGATTGATGTATTCCCAACAGAGCCAAAAACCAATGCAGACCCTTTTGAGTCACCATTGATGCAGTTCGATAACGTGATCCTAACACCACACGTCGGTGGTTCTACTCAAGAAGCGCAAGAGAACATCGGTGTAGAAGTAGCGGGTAAACTCGCTAAGTACTCAGACAACGGTTCAACACTATCAAGTGTTAACTTCCCAGAGGTATCACTGCCTATACACACAGGAACTTCGCGTCTACTGCACATTCACGAAAACCGCCCAGGTATTTTGACTCAGATTAACACTATCTTCGCTGAGGAAGGCATTAACATCGCTGGTCAGTACCTACAAACTGCAGCAGAAATGGGTTATGTCGTTATTGATGTTGAAGCGGATCGTTCTGAAGAAGCATTACTTAAGCTGAAAGAGATCGAAGGCACAATTCGTGCTCGTCTACTTCACTAAGCACAAACGTTTATATTAAAAAAGGCTCTCGAATGAGAGCCTTTTTTCTATCTAAAAATATTGATCGCCGTTCTAGATTACTTATCCAATTGATAGATCACATCAACACGATCACGAATTCGAATCGTCGAATCTTGGTAAGTACTTGCTTCTGTTCTCGCATCCATCGCCATAGAACGCATTAGAACAGGCTGAACAGATTGAACGTTATAATCAATTCGCCACACTTGGCCTAATTCACGATCGAAGCCTTCCGCCAGTGATTTTGCTTTTTGGTTAGCATCTTTAATTGCTTCGCTACGAGCTTGCTGTTGATACTTCGCTTGATCTTTCACTTGTAGCTGAATGTTTTCAATTTGATTGATGCCTTCACTCAGCGCCACATCTAGATATTGATTAAGCTTGCTCAAGTCATCAACCTGCACCGTTACATTGCGTGATGCTCGATAACCCACTAGCTCAGGCTTGCCTGCCTTTGGGTAGTGATATTGGGGTGCCAAATACAAATTAGAGCTGTTGATGTTGGAAGAATCAACGCCAGCGGAATTCAACTTAGTCAGAAACGAGCTGACAACATTATCCACGGTGGCTTTCGCTTGCTCGGCTGTCATCGTTGATTCAACGACCTTCACCGAAAATGTCGCCATATCTGGAGTCGCGACAACTTCACCATAACCAGTGGTTGAAATATGAGGAAAATTTGGCGCATCCGCGAATGCATTAAAACTAAAGGTACTAACAAGTGCGATGAGCACACTAGGTACAAATTTCATGTAAATAACCTTGTTTGAGCTAATGTGACTACATCATAGGCGATATTTATCCTCAACCAATCCCATAACCGAAGATCTAACAAAAGTCTGACTGTGTTAAAAAATGTATTATTGCGGCAGAACCTCACGTGCATATTGAAAGATCGCTTGCGACAATTCCTTCAAGATACCGCTTTCTAATTGCCAGTGATGCCAATAAATACGGTAAGAAAGTAGAAAACCAGGAGTAATATCGATCAAACTTCCCGATGCTAATTCTTCTACGATCTGCAAACGAGGGATCAAACAATACGCGACCCCAGACAACGCTAGTTTCACGAACGCTTCAGAGCTCCCAACGGTATGGTTGATCACGCTATCCCTAGGTACATTAAAATGATCATGCAGAAATTTCTTATGCAGATCGTCGTATTGATCATAAGACACGGCCGGAGCTTTAGTTAAAGAGTGGTAATTGACTCCTTCATTAAAATAGCGTGCATAGAAGTCAGGACTCGCGACGCAAACATAGTCCATTCTCCCCAAATAATCGGCACTGCAACCAGGAATGGGCTGCGACTCCAGGCTGATTGCCCCTGATACTTCACCACTTTTAATTTTTTCAATCGTGCGAGCTTCACCGTAAATAGCGAGGTTCAATTCAACTTTACGTGAGCTCATTACTTGTGAAATGGCAGGTAACAACCATGTTGCTAAACTGTCGGCATTGGTTGCAATTGACACCGATAATGGCCGTAAATTGTCTTCATTCGTGAACTCTGGAACTAACTCATTTTCAAGTAAGCGTACTCGGCGATACAAGCCTAATAACTTCTTACCGACCGCGGTGGGCCGAGGAGGTGTTTCGCGAACCAATGCAGGCTGAGCGAGCCACTTTTCTAGCTGCTTAATGCGTTGAGAGACTGCCGATTGCGAAATATAGAGGTGCTCAGCAGCACGTTCAAAACTACGCTGATTAACGACCGCATCTAATGCTTCAATCCATTTGTAATCTAAACCACGCACTCTTTCCCCCTACATTACGACCATTGACCAAAGCACATTAGCAAGTCTAATGTTTCATTAAAATCATTAATTATACTTATTTCAAGGCTTGCGATACCTTCCTCTCATTCCATTATTTAGTATTCATTTGATATCGAGGTTAGCGTGAGTTTTTGGGTTTTATTACAAGGTTTTGGATTGGGAGCAAGCATGATAATCCCGATTGGTGCTCAAAACGCCTATGTGCTCAATCAAGGGATCAAGCGTAACCATCATTTAACTACGGCAACCATTTGTAGCTTATTGGATGCATTGTTTATTTCTCTGGGTATTTTTGGCGGCGGCGCTATTTTATCGCAAAATGAAGTGTTACTGACATCAGTGACTTTAGGGGGAATTGCGTTCCTAACTGTCTACGGAGTTCTGTCTCTTCGCAGCGCATTTAGCTCATCTGCGCATAAAGAGTCTTCCGGTGAGGTAGTCGCAAGAGGCAAAAGAACCGTGGTGCTCGGCGCGTTAGCGGTAACAGTTCTCAACCCTCATTTGTATCTCGATACCGTCGTGATTCTAGGTTCGATTGGCGGGCAGTTTGAAGGTAATAATCGCCTCTCGTTTGCGATCGGAACCATATTGGCATCGTTTGTGTGGTTCTACTCTTTATCGCTTGGGGCTGCTAAATTAGGGCCCACTCTGTCAAAGCCGACAGTTAAAAAAGGCATTGATATTGCGGTTGCTACTATGATGTTCAGCATTGCCGTAGTGCTCGCCAACGGACTAATAGGAAAATACTGGTAAAAACATGACGACACTTGACGCTATTTATCAACGTAACATCGAGTTATTAAAATCGGCCAATATCAGCTATCAAGAGTGGCGACATGAACCTATTTTAGATTTTGCGACCGATGAACGCGTAGCTAGTGAGCTAGGTTGGACAGGAACCCACTCTAAAAGCTTATTTCTTAAATCTAAGAGTGGTGTTTACACGCTCTATCTAACAAAGAAAGATAAGCGATTAGACAGCAAGGCAATGAAAAAGCTTCTTGGCCGTCGTGTATCGATTTGCAGCGACCAAGAAATGATAGAACAGCTGGGTTGCGTGCCAGGGGCGGTTTGCCCTTTTGCATTACCAGAGCACGTGGAACTGGTTGTGGATAGCGAGCTCTTCCAACACCAAGAACTTCTTTATACTCCTGGGCACCCTGAACTAACCATAGGCTTTGCTGGCCATCAGCTCCCTGAGGTGTTGGAAAGAGTAAACAACAAAGTGCATCTTCTATCCGCAAGTTAAATCAATCTAGTGGATCAAAAAAGGGATAGCTGCTTGCTATCCCTTTTTATATCTAAACTACGTTAATTACACGTCTACTTTATTTAAATGTACATCCATTTGTGGGAATGGAATTTCGATACCTTCAGCATCAAGCGCTTCTTTAATACCTTGTAGGGAGTCAAAGTAAACATCCCAGTAATCAGCAGTCTTAACCCATGGACGAACCACAAAGTTCACAGATGAATCAGCCAACGCTACAACACCAATTTGAATGCCAGGCTCTTTCAGAATACGCTCGTCAGACTCAAGTACTTTAGCAATAACTTCTTTGGTCTTCTTAAGGTCAGCACCATAAGACACACCAATAACATGGTCGATACGACGAGTGGCGTGGCGAGAGTAGTTTGTGATCGGACTACCGATGACACTTCCGTTTGGAACCACAACCATTTTGTTGTCTGGTGTTGTTAGAATAGTCTGGAAGATTTGAATCGATTCAACCGAACCCGCTACCCCACCGATTTCTACGTAATCGCCAGATTTAAACGGGCGGAACGCAACGATTAATACGCCAGCAGCAAAGTTCGATAGTGAACCTTGAAGTGCTAGACCTACCGCTAAACCTGCTGCACCAATTACTGCAACAACTGACGCAGTTTGAACGCCAATACGGCCTAACGCTGCAATTAAAACAATAACGAATAATAAGTAGCGAACTAAGCCATGAATAAATTCAATGACCGCTTTATCCATCTTCTTCTTTTCAAGAACTTTGGACACGCTATTTGCTACGGCTTTCACCACTATGTTACCAATGAACAGAATGATGATTGCTGAAATAATATTTACGCCATACTGGACCAGAAGATCCGAGTTATTGGCTAACCACTGTTCTGCGTGAGAAAGGCTATCTACAATTGGAGTTTCAAGATCCGTCGAACCACCAGCCATAATGTGTATCCTCTAATATAATGAGCTATGAACCTAACTGCCTTTAACAACAAATTGTTGTCAAATCCCTTATAAATTAACTGAACGTATGTCAGTTTTTTGGCACGATATCCTATCTTTGACGGCTTGCAAAGTCATATTTCTGTAAAGAGTTACAGAACAAGAAGTTACTAACTGTTATCAATATCGGTCTTCAAAAGATTACGTAATTTAATCAATAGAAGCCAGAGTTTTTACCATTCTTAAACAACTTTTTATCAGACGAAAAAAAACCCGCTCGATGAGCGGGTTTTCAAATCTAAACGAATTTTCGTGACTTAAATTCTATAGAATTAAAGTACGTCAACTGCGTTAAGGTCAGCGAATGCTTTCTCAAGACGAGTAACCATAGAAGCTTGACCAGCACGTAGCCATACACGTGGATCGTAGTACTTCTTGTTTGGCGCATCTTCGCCAGTTGGGTTACCGATTTGACCTTGTAGGTAGTCACGGTTTTCCGCTTCGTATGCACGGATACCATCCCATGTAGCCCACTGAGTATCAGTATCGATGTTCATTTTGATAACACCGTAGCCGATAGACTCTTGGATTTCTGCTTCAGTAGAACCAGAACCACCGTGGAATACGAAGTTTAGAGCGTTAGGTGCAATACCGAACTTCTCTGCACAGTATGCTTGAGAATCACGTAGGATAGTTGGAGTTAGAACAACGTTACCTGGCTTGTATACACCGTGTACGTTACCGAAAGATGCAGCGATAGTGAAACGCGGGCTAACAGCGCTTAGTTTCTCGTATGCGTAAGCAACGTCTTCTGGAGAAGTGTAAAGCTCAGATGCGTCCATATCAGAGTTATCAACGCCATCTTCTTCACCACCAGTACAACCAAGTTCGATTTCGATTGTCATGTTCATTTTAGCCATGCGCTCTAGGTACTTAGCACATGTTTCGATGTTCTCTTCTAGAGACTCTTCAGAAAGGTCTAGCATGTGAGAAGAGAATAGAGGCTTACCAGTTTGAGCGAAGAACTCTTCACCAGCGTCTAGTAGACCGTCGATCCATGGAAGAAGTTTCTTAGCAGCGTGGTCAGTATGTAGGATAACTGGAACACCGTAAGCTTCAGCTACAGCGTGTACGTATTTTGCACCCGCTACAGCACCAAGGATTTGTGCGCCTTGACCTTCAAGTTTAACGCCTTTACCTGCGAAGAATGCAGCACCGCCGTTAGAGAACTGAACAACAACTGGAGACTTAACTTTAGCAGCTGCTTCTAGTACTGCGTTTACAGAGTCAGTACCAACAACGTTTACTGCTGGAAGAGCAAATTTATTTTCTTTTGCTACTTCAAATACTTTCTGTACGTCATCGCCAGAAATCACACCAGGTTTTACAAAATCGAAGATCTTAGACATGGAAATAGTCCTATTTATTCTATCGTTTTAAGATTAAAAAACTTAAGTTTAAAAGTTTGCAATCGTTTGCTCACAACTTGTGCCATTCTAGCAAAAAAGTGTGATATGCCGCAAACGTTAAAAGGCGGGAGTCACGTCCCGCCTTCTATAAATCAATTATGCTTTAGCACGCTCTTCAAGCATTGCTACTGCAGGAAGTACCTTGCCTTCAACGAACTCAAGGAAAGCGCCGCCGCCAGTAGAGATGTAAGAAACGTCAGCTTTGATACCGAACTTATCGATAGCCGCTAGCGTGTCACCACCACCTGCTACAGAGAAACCTGCAGACTCAGCGATTGCTTTAGAGATACCTGCTGTACCCGCTTCGAAGTTCTTGAACTCGAATACGCCTACAGGGCCGTTCCAAAGGATGGTTTTCGCGTTGCCGATGATTTCAGCTAGCGCCGCTGTTGATTCTGGACCTAGGTCAAAGATCATGTCGTCGTCTGCAACTTCAGAAACGTGCTTGATTTCAGCTTCTGCGTTCTCGTCAAATGCTTTTGCACATGCAACGTCAGTCGCTACTGGAATAGCACACTCTTTCATTAGTTTTTGAGCAGTTTCAACTAGGTCTGCTTCGTATAGAGACTTACCTACGTTGTGGCCTTCTGCTGCGATGAATGTGTTTGCGATACCACCACCAACAACAAGTTGGTCAGCAACTTTAGATAGCGACTCAAGAACTGTTAGTTTAGTAGAAACTTTAGAACCACCAACGATAGCAACTAGTGGGCGAGCTGGGTTGTCCATCGCTTTACCTAGCGCTTCAAGCTCGGCAGCAAGAAGAGGGCCAGCACATGCAACAGGAGCGTAAGTACCTACGCCGTGTGTAGATGCTTGAGCACGGTGAGCCGTACCAAATGCGTCCATTACGAAGATGTCACATAGTGCAGCGTATTGCTTAGAAAGTGCTTCTTCGTTCTTCTTTTCGCCTTTGTTAAAACGAACGTTTTCTAGAACTACAAGTTCACCAGCGTTTAGCTCTAGGCCATCTAGGTAATCTTTTGCTAGTTTAACGTCACAGTCTAGTGCGTCGTTTAGGTAGTTCACTACAGGAGCTAGAGAGAACTCTTCGTTGTATTCGCCTTCCGTTGGACGACCTAGGTGAGAAGTAACCATAACTTTAGCGCCAGCTTCTAGGCAACGCTTGATAGTTGGTAGAGATGCTAGGATACGAGCATCTGAAGTTACTTTACCGTCTTTTACTGGTACGTTTAGGTCAGCACGGATGAAAACGCGTTTACCTGCAAGTTCCAGGTCAGTCATCTTGATTACAGACATGGTTTGTCCTCTCAAATTTAATTTTAAATAAAGTTTTTGGAAACTCAGCAACCCTGCTAAGCCTAATAATTCTTCAAACTGGTTATTGTATGGGGATTATACGCATTTATTTCAAGGGTAAAAATAAATAATCCCTGTCATTTTGCTCTGTGCTTTACTTCTCGCATTCAGACGCTTGCATCGCAAGAACCGTATCCAGCATTCGGTTTGCAAAGCCCCATTCGTTATCGCACCACACTAGCATTTTTACTAGATGCCCGTTACTTACTCGGGTCTGTGAGCCATCGACAATCGCGCTATGGGGATCATGATTAAAGTCGATGGAAACGAGCGGCGCTTCAGTATAGTCAACTATGTTACGTAATGTACACTGTGATGCGTTAACAATGGTTTGATTTACGTCATTAACTTTCACATTTGTATTAATTGTGACACTTAAATCCATTGCAGTAACGTTAACTGTCGGAACTCGCACAGAGATCGCTTCAAATTTGTTGGAAAATTTCGGAAAGATCCTTTCGATACCTTTATGAAGCTTGGTATCAACCGGAATAATGGATTGGCTTGCTGCACGGGTACGACGCAGATCAGAATGGTAGGCGTCGATGACCTGTTGGTCATTCATCGATGAGTGAATCGTGGTGATGGTTCCAGAATCAATACCAAAGGCGTCATCCAGCACTTTAATAATTGGCACGATACAGTTCGTTGTACACGAACCATTAGAGACAATACGTTGGTCAGCGGTAAGCGTATCTTCATTCACGCCATAGATAATGGTGTTATCAAGGTCATTGGCACCAGGGTGAGAAAACAGTACCTTTTTAGCGCCTGCCTCTATATGAGCAAGACCGTCATCTCGGCAGCCGTATACACCGGTACAATCCAGTACGATATCGACGTCTAGATCGCGCCAAGGCAATAGGTTTATTTCTGCGAGATGGAGGATTCGAATAGAATCAAATTCACCACTGTCATGGTGCACATAGATGTGCTCTTGGTCATTGGAAATCTTCTTACCAAATCGACCATGGCTGGTGTCATATTGTAGTAAATGCGCCATAGCATCAGGTTGAGCTAGTTCATTTACCGCAACAACTTTAATTTGCTGGCTTTTACCGCTTTCATAAACAGCACGTAAAACATTACGCCCTATTCTTCCAAATCCATTAATTGCGACTTTTAGCATTAATTCCATCGCTCTAAACCAAAATTTCGTGCAACAGATACTACCCGAATCCAATCAAAAGCGCATTAATTGAGTGATATGACTCTCTAAAAATAATTTATAAATATGGTGAATGGATGACTTTTCGTGTACATCTAGTTGGATGAGTAAAACTAAATCCGGCGGCTGTTTCTGTCCATCGTTTTTCAACCAAAGGAAAAGGTTATGTCTGGATTTCCAGCGACTCATTTTTGTAAGACATGTAATAAAGAAACACCACATAGTGAAATTCTTGTTCGCCAAACAAGCAGCTATGACACAGACAAAACGCTGTTAGGACGAGTTAAACTGTTTGCTAACTCCATTATCAACGGTGGTCACTACTACAACATGGATCGTTACGTGAAATGTAAGGTATGTGGCACCAAAGAATTGGACAATTGGGGCAACGAGTTTGAGTAACTTGCTGTTTTTGTTGTTACCTATAAAAAAACCGAGCCTTAGGCTCGGTTTTCTACTTTAAGAACTAGACGATTGATTAAGCTAGCAGTTCTTTTGCAGTGTTTACTACGTTTTCAGTAGTGAAACCAAACATCTTGAATAGCTCACCTGCAGGTGCAGACTCGCCGAATGTTGTCATACCGATGATCTTGCCACCGAAGCCAACGTACTTGTACCAGAAGTCAGCGATGCCAGCTTCTACAGCGATACGAGCGGTTACGTCAGATGGAAGTACAGATTCACGGTACT